>OZ257156.1:0-5309734 GCA_965279375.1 Gemmatimonas sp.
GCGTTGACGAACTTGGTGGCCGTCGCGAAATCGGGCTGGCTCACCGGAATCACGTACGCGCGCGGATCGCGACGCGCAGGATCCTTGAACACCGCGTTGTACTGCGCGGCGGTCAGCGTCGGCCCACCGCGTCCACCAAAACCAGCGTCGGGATCCGGTGCCGCTGCGGCACCACGTCCACCGCGTCCCGCCATCGCCGAGCCACCGCGCGTGACTGAGTCCGCGCGCGCCATGTCTTCGTTGGAGATGGTCCAGTGATCGCGGCTGCCGCGTTCGATCTGGTTCGCGCCCATGCGATAGATGTTGAACAGGAACTGGTCCTTGTAGCGCGACGCGAGATCGAGAATGGAGTAGTTGGCCGTGACCGAGTAGTCGATCGACTGGCGCATGTGCCATTCCTGCGGCGCGATCGGCGCGGGCAGATCGCCGCGCGGCAACATCTGGCTCAACGTCACCGGAATCGTCGACGGCGTCGGGCTGCCGATGATTTCCGTGAGAATGCCGATGATGTTCTGGAAATACGCCGTCGTGCGCAGACCGCCGTTCCACCACGTCGAGTAGCTCGAGCCCGAACGCATCGTGAAGCCCGGCTTGTTCTCCTGCAGGAAGCGCTGGTGCATCGCCGCGCCAACCATGTCGAGTCCCATAATGATCATGGGATCGAGGTTGTAGTTGAACGGATCGCGGAACGGCGGCGAGAAGATCACCGTGCCGACCGGGCCGGTCTGGTGATGGTTGTACATGATCTGCGGCATCCACTCCCAGTACATGAGCTTATTCATGTTCTGGGACTCGGGCAGATTCGAGATGTAGAAGTCACGGTTGTTGTCGTGACCGGCGTACTTCTCGTACAACCGCGTCGAGCACGGCGCGCGGCGCTGCTCCGCCACGGGGTTCTGCATGTAGCACTTGGCCACCATCTGCATGCCGTCCGGATTGGCATGCACCATCACGACGATGACGTCCTTGAGAATGCGCTGCGTTTCTTCGTCGTTGCGGCTGACGAGCTGATAGCTCGTTTCCATGAGCTGGTTCGCACCAACGACTTCGGTGGCATGCAGACCACCGTCGATCCACACGACGCTCTTGCCTTCCTTGGCCAGCGCGCGCGCCTGTTCGTCGGTGAGGCCCTTGGCCGCCTGCAGTCGCTTCGAGATTTCCTTGTAGCGCGCCAGCTTGGCGAAGTTCTCGGGTGCGGTGACGATCGCCGCGAGATGCGGACGACCTTCACCCGTCTTGCCGATCTCCATCACCTGCATGCGACTCGACTCGCCGTCGATCTTCTTCCAATACGCCATGAACTGGTCGTAGGTAGGCAGGAAGTAGTCGTCGCCGATGTTGTGGCCGAGAAACGCCTTGGGCGTTGTGATGTTGCCCTGCGCGCGCAGCACCGGCGCGGCCGTTGCAACAAGACACAACGACGCGACGAGCCCGCGCCATGGGCGGAAAGTCCGCGGTGACATCCAGAAACCTCCAATGCAGGATAAGGGGTGCCGCGTGGAGGGCGGCTGTCTCAAAGTACGCCCGGCTCCCTGAGACCGCTGGCGTGTCGGCTGGTGCATTCGGCACGCGACGCGGACCGGAACCTCTCGGGCGGCGAGCATTCCGCGCTGCGCGCGGAACGAGTCGCCTCCCGTGAGGCCCGGCCGCGCCTGCTTGGGGCATGCGCAGGAGCGTGACAGACGTGCGCCCTTCTGAGTGAAGCCACGCACATCTGCGCCGCCCTCGGTATTCGAGTGGGGCCTGAACCACACCATCCCGCAGTTCAGGCGTCCGTTCCTCCACCTCGCGCGGACTCGGCCCGTCTCCCCGCCCCCCGTCGCATGCCGAAGGCCCCGCGTGGGTCCCCCGAAGCCGACTCGTTCCGAGCGCAGCGAGGAATGCTCGGCGACCGGGGGACCGCACGCGGGGCCACCCGCGCCCACGACAACCCGAAACCGGCAACCCGCGACCACTCACCTGTTAGCTATGCTTAGGCGATGCGTTTCGACCTCAAGACCATTTCGCGCGCCGTCGGCATTGCCATCCCGATCGTCTTCGGGATCATGGTCGGACGCCTCCTTTCCCCGTGGCTGCCGCAGTTCGCCGCGTGGGTGAACACCCTCGGCGTATGGGCGCCCGTCGCCTTCCTCGCTGCGTACGTCGTCGTCTGCATCCTGATGCTCCCGGCCTTCCTGCTGATCATGGTCGCGGGAGCAGTCTTTGGCCTCGCCAAGGGCTCCGCGTTGGTGCTTGCCGGCGCGATGCTCGGCGGGACCAGTGCCTTCCTGTTGGGCCGCTACGTCGCCCGTGAACAGGTCGCCAAGCGCGTCGCCAGGAACCCCACGCTCGCTGCCATCGATCGGGTCGTCGGCGAAGACGGGCTCAAGCTCGTCTTCCTGTTGCGCCTCTCCCCGGCCGTGCCCTTTGTGCTGACCAACTACGCGCTCGGCGTGACCCAGGTGAAGCTGCGGGATTTCATGATCGGGACCTTCGGCCTGACGCCCGTCGTGCTGGCCTATGCCGCCTTCGGCGCAGCCTCCGGCGCCGGCCCCAAACCCGACGGTTCCTCGCCGGTCTCCGGACCGGTGTTGGGGGTCGGCATCGTGGCGTCGGTCGCACTCATGCTCCTGCTCGCTCGCATCACCCAGCGCGCCATGCAGGAAGCCGAGGCGTCCAAGCGCGCCGCTGAGCTGGCCGCCGAGTCCAAGCCGACCGCTTCGAGTACCGCTGATCCGGTGATCGTGGCCGTGAACGCGCCGCACGCCTGATCGCGACGGCATGCCAACACCGCTACAGCTCGTAACGATCGCCGGCATCTCCGCCATCGGCGGCGCGATCAATTCCGTGGCCGGTGGCGGCATGCTCGTCGTCTTCCCCGCGCTCGTCGGACTTGGTGTCCCTCCCATCGTCGCCAACGCCACCGGCACCGTCGCCCTCTGGCCCGGCTCGATGAGCAGCCTCTGGGGATACCGGAACGCCATGAAGGGTGCGGGCAGGTGGGCGATTCACCTCGCGGTCCCCAGCCTGATTGGCGGCTTGCTGGGTGCGTGGCTGCTGCTGTCCACGCCGAGTGCGCGCTTCTCCGCGCTGGTGCCGTGGCTCGTGCTCGGTGCCACCGTGCTCTTCGTGCTGCAACGACCCGTCTCGGAGTGGCTCATGCGTCGCGCCCGCGGAGACAATCCCGCCGAGCCGCGCACAAACTCCATTCCCTTCCCGGCACCGCCGCGGCACTACCTGCTGTTGCAGCTCGCCATTGCGATTTACGGCGGCTACTTCGGCGCCGGGGCCGGCATTCTGATGCTCGTTGGACTCGGCCTCATGGGGCTGACCAACATCCACCAGATGAACGGACTGAAGAACGTCTGCGGCTCCTGCTTCAACGCCGTCGCCGCCATCACCTTCGCCACGCAACACGTGGTGGACTGGCCCATCGCCGGCGCGATGGCCGTCGGCTCGGTGCTCGGCGGCTACTTCACGTCAGGACTTGCCCAGCGCACGCCGCAAACGCTCATGCGCGGCGTGATCGGTGCAATCGGTCTCGTGGCCAGCGCGTGGCTTATGTGGCAGCGCTGACCGGCGAGCGACGCCGGTCGAGCACCACACCCGCCAACATCGCCACCAATCCGAGCGCGAGCGCCGCGAGCGTAATGCTCTTGCCGGACTCATAGCGCGCACTGCGGAACGTCAGCTCCACCTGTTTCGCGCCAGCGGGCAACTCGACGCCCATCAGCACGTAGTCAGCGCGATCCACCTTGGCGGGCGACCCGTTCACTGTCGCCGTCCACCCCGGATAGAAATTCTCCGACACCATCAGCGTCGCGTTGGCCGGCGCCGGCTGATCGAGCGCGAGCACGATGTGCCCCGGCTCCCACATCGTCGCCTGCACCTTGATCGACAGCGGTTCCGGCATGGTGGAGGGCGCAGCTTGCGTGCGCACCGTGGTGCTCGTGTCGAACAACGCCACACGCAACGGATCGAAGCGCTGGTCGAGCAACGTCGGCAAGCTCGCCGCATCTGGCAGCTTGACCGCAATCGGCGTCACCCACGCCGGCGGATTGTCTCCCGGCATCGCGTACACCGACACCATTTCACCAGCGGCGTTGCGCGCCGGCCCAGCCAGACGCGGGGCACCCGGAATCGGCGACTCCGGGGCGTTGGTGTACAGGTAGCGCACGTTGAGCAGCTGCAGCATCCGCGGATCGCTGAGTCGCTTCACGTACTCCTCGGTGTCCCACCCCGTCAGCTCGTCATAGCGTCCGAGCTCATTGCCGTGATAGCCCGACACGGAGCGAATGCCATGCACCATGAACCCGGTGCCCTTGCCCTCGCCGCTGCCGAGGAAGGGATCGCGACGCGCGCCGTTCATCTGCTGCGCAGCGACCGCCCACACGCGTCCGGTCGGTGCCTTCTTCAGGAAATCGATCGTCGCGTCGCTCGCGTAGAGCTCCTTCGCGGACGGCGCAAAGCGCCAGTACAACCGTTCGATCGACCAAAGGTCCAATGCGGCGAACGCCACGAGACACCAGGCAGCCACGGTCGCGTTGAGTTTCTTCTGCTGCAGCGCGAACAACACGCCCACGGCGGCGAGCACGAAGGCCAGCGAACGCAGCGCGCCGCTGATGATGTTGGACGCATTCGCGAACACGCGCTCCTCGCGCCCCGGCAAGGCGAACGCACCTTCCATGTTTCCTAACGCTCCGCTGCCGGCGAGCGCCGCAATCGCCACGCCCGCGATCGCCCAGCCAATCAAGTAACGCGGCCGCACGCCCACGGTGAAGGCGCGATCGGCCCCCAGCCCCGCCAACACGGCCGTACAGAAGCTCACGACGTACAACATCGTGCTCGGCGCACGGAAGAAATCCGTGCCCGGCACCAGCGTGTACACGAGGCTGAAGAACGGCGTGTAGCCGCCTAGCGCCCACAGCAGCGACACCACCAGCGCGCCCAGCCAGAACCAGAGCATGCTCCGACGCACACGTGTCGCGCCAAACGCCAGTCCTGCCAGCAGCAGCACCACCGCGCCGATGTACTCGCTGTGCAGGTGGATGCCGTTGCGGCCGGAGTACATCGTGAGGATGCCCGAGAACTGCGGCAGATATGTGTTGATCAGCTCTTCCGGCGGCATCGAGTACGAGATGGCGTGCTCCCATCCCTTGCCACCAGCACGCGGTGACCACGGCGTGTACTCGAGCAGCGGCCAGAACTGAATCGCGCCCCCCAGCATACCGACGCCAACCGACACACCAGCGAGCGCGAGACGCTGCACGGCGGCACCCGTGGCGAGCTTGGCGCCACCCATCGGCGCACTGAACGCGAGGAAGAGCGCATACGCGCCCGTCAGCAGCAACAGGTACTGCAGCAGCTGCGGATGCGGCGTGAGCACAGCCAACGTGATCGTGATGGCCAGACTGCCCCACGCCCACAGGCGCCCGTCTCGCATGCCGCGATGCACGAAGAACAGCGCCAGCGGCAAGAGCGCCGCGACAAAGATCTTGCCGTCATGCCCGGGAGAAACGAGTCCAGCCACGTTGCCGCCCATCTCGTACGCCAGTCCACCCAACAACGCGCCGAAGAACCCGAGGCCCAACGCGTTGCGAAGGAACAGGTACGTGAAGCAGCCCGCGAGGAAGACGTGCAGCGTCATCCCCCACGTCATCGCTGCGCCCGTTTCCATCAGGAGACGCAGCAGAAACGTGGGATAGAAAATGTCGCCGTGCATCGCTGCCACGTACGGCATGCCGCCGAACAGGTACGGACTCCACAAAGGAAATCCGTGTCCCGCGCGCAGCGACTGCGCCGCGAAATCGCGGAACGCAAAGCCAGCGATGTACTGGTCGCTGTTCTCGTTCAACAGCGTGAGGCCACCCAACGCAGGGTAGCAGAGCAGCAACGTCCCGACCGCCAGCACGAGCACCGCCGTCAGGGTCTGTCGTCGCGTTGCGGTGTCGTGCATAGGGTTCCGTGCGGAGTGAGACGGTTAGCGGCGTTCCATGGCGTCGCGCACATCGAGCAGGATCTCGAAGTACAATTGCTCACGACGATACGCAAAGTCGAGCGAGGTCATCGCCGACGGATCATCCGACTGCTTGGCGCGATCGAACGCCTCGCGATACATCTCTTCGAGGTTGGTCAGAATACGCTCGCGTGAACGCGACATACGAAGGCCCTCGAGGGCTTGGAGTGTGAGTCGGGGCGGGAGATCACCAGGTGTGGCTGCGCTCTCTTCAGCATCGAAGAGGCGCGTCACCTGCCGAAACAGCATACGTCGTGCGTTGTCAGGGACGTCCACTATGGGTCAGGCTGAGTGAAGCGCGCAGACATCTTCGCACGAGATGCGTACCGGTGCGTCTACTGCGGACTGGAGCAGACCCCGGACCAGTTGAGCGTGGACCATGTCCAACCCAAGGTTCGCGGCGGCGACGGCTCCGAGGGCAACGTAGTGACCGCTTGCATGGCCTGCAACACAGCCAAGGCCTCTCGCCCCCTCGCACAGTACCTCGCGGAGGATCCTGTCGCCCGGCGGAACTTCTTTCGCTACGCGCGGTACGTCTGGGCAAGACATCTGCGTGCGGTGGCCGAGGAGCTCGCGCGCCGGGGCGTTGTGGAGCGTCCTACGGATTTCGTGGAGGGGATTCGGGGGCTGCGCAGCTCCGAGGCCATCGCGCGGATGTTCTTTCAGCACGACACAGGGCGCACCGACCGCGCGCCAGACTAGCCTGGCCTCAGACCTTTTGGTCAGGTCGGCTGTCATGCCGGTGGAACACGGCCTCCTCGATCACGCGCCCGCCCTTCAGGTGATCGACCACGATCCGTTCGAGCAACGGCATCGTCACCCCCGCGTACCAAACGCCCTCGGGGTACACGACCAGAATCGGCCCACCGCCGCAAACTCCGAGGCACGGCGCCTCGCTGCGCTTCACACGGGTCGGCCCAAAAAGCAGCCCCTCACGCTGCAGCAACGACGCCAATCGGCTGTAGATCGCACGCCCCGCACGAGACTCATGACAGAATCCTCCCGTGCAGACGAGCACATGTCGCGAGTACCGCTCCATCTCCGGCGGCGGCGCGGACGCCGAATTGCCCATCTACTCAGGCATTCCTGTCGGGAATATCCGGCTTCTCGCTCGCCCGGCGCGCCGCGCGCTCTCGCACCAGCGTGTACATGCCGCGCATTGCCAGCATCGTCCCCACCAGCGACACCGCGATCCCGCGATTGCCCAGATGCTGCAACCAGCGCGCCGATGCCGCGCTCATGAGAAACCCGATTCCCGCGTACGCCATCGCTCGACGCTGGGCCGAGTTCCAGCGCCCGGGACGACCGCCGAAGACCGCAGACCCCAACAACCACGCGCCACCGGTCGCCACCAGCGCCGATGCAATCGTCTCGCGGTCCACAGTCATGCATGCGCTCCACGAACAGGGATGGGCCACGCACCAGCGATCGCTGCCAATCGGCCGCATCCGAAATCGCCGGCCAGTCAAAGCTAGTACGGCACATCAGTGTGCGACACACACGGTCCGCGTCGCTGCACCGCGCCGGCAACCCCGCTCTACGCGATCAGCGCAGGAACGCCAAACCGAGCTCGGCCACGATTAAGACAACGATCGCGATTTCGAGGGTCTCGCTGCGCGCCGCCTGCGCTTCGTCGTTGAGCATCGCATAGGTGTCGCGCAGGATCGCCAGCTTCCGATCGATACCGGCGCGCCAAGCCTTCCCGCGAAAGAGCTCGAGCGCGGCTGAGTACACACGAGCCAGATAGACATCGTCGGTGACCTTGAGCGCGTTCTCCACTCGCTCCACCAGCTCGGTAGAATCCGCGACCTGCGCCTGCAGTCGAGACAGCAATCCCGCGAAACGTCGCCCTGGAAAGACCGACCGTCGCGCACGCGCCGCTTCGATTGCGTCGTACAGGCGAGGCAGTTCCCCGTCGAGCACGGCATCGTAGTAGCGCAACTCGAGCAGCTGCGCGTTGGCAAACTCGAGGATGTACTGCAGGTCGGTATCCGCGTCGCCCGGCTCGACCACGAGCGCGTTGTCCCACGTGAGGATCGCCAGGTCATCGGAGTAATACGAGAACTGGTGCGGTAAGAGCTCGCGCCTCGCCTCAGCGGAGAGCTGACGCGACTCGTTGAGCAGCAGCGGCACCACATCGAGCTGCGCCAGTACGCTCGCCGTGACCGGCTGACCGCCGCGACCCAACACCTGCGTCACACGGAAGACCGTGTAGTCCTCGTGCACGGCAGCAATCGCCGGACGCTCGATGGCGCCGCGAATTCGCTCCGTCAGCAGCCGAAGCTGGTGCTGCACCGACGCCTCGATGCCCTCGTGCTGCTCCAACGACTGCCCGAAGGCCGTGAACGCCTGCCACGATGCGACGCCGGGCGCGCGCACCCGTGCGCGTAACGAGACAACGCCGAAATCGAAGATGCGCGCAGACAGCTCGACGTCGAAGGAATCCGATCCCACCAACAGCGCATCGCTGCCAAGCAGCACCGTGACGGGCGGGTTCTGGATCTGGAGTGCCTGCCCCTCGCCGCGCACCGGACGGACCCGTTCCGGACCGCTCGCCGCGAGCAAGTCGAGCGCTCTCGCGAGATCGATCGCATACCCGACGTCGAAGAGGCGATACACAATTGCCGCACCGGCCACCTGCAGGTCCGACATGTCGCCGTGAGTTACCGCATGCGTACTGGTCATGCTGCAAACTATGTGGAACGAATCGCTGTCGCCGAGCACTTTCCGGGCATTGACGCACCCTGCACCTTTCGTGACATGCCTGAAGACACCGTGCCAAACTCGCCATCGATCGCGTCGCTACCCGGAGTGCCCGATCCGCTCGTGGCCGCCAAGGGATACGCCCACCCCGAGCGCCTCGTCTCCACCGCGTGGCTCGCGGAACACCTCGACCTGCCGAATCTCCGTCTGCTCGAATGCAACGAGGACGTGCTGCTGTACGACCTCGAGCACATTCCGGGCGCGCAGAAGCTCGACTGGCACATCGACCTCAACGATCAGATCGAGCGCGACTACATCGCGCGCGCAGGCTTCGAGACACTGTTGCGCGAGAAAGGGATCGACAACGACACCACCGTCGTCTTCTACGGAGACAAGAACAACTGGTGGGCCACGTACGCGTTCTGGGTCTTCCGTCTCTTCGGCTTCGACAACGCCGTGGTACTCGACGGCGGCCGCGCCAAGTGGATCGCCGAGGAGCGCCCCACCACGGCCGAACGTCCAACGTTTCCGTCCAGCACGTATGAAGCGCGTGAGCGCGATGACGGTCGCATCCGAGCCTTCATCGACGACACGCGTACGCACATGTGGTCGAAGAAGCCGATGGTCGATGTGCGCTCACCGCAGGAGTACACCGGCGAGAAGCTGCACATGCCCGACTATCCGCAGGAAGGCACGTTGCGCGGTGGACACATTCCCGGCGCGCGCAGCATGCCGTGGGCTCGCGCCGCCGACGCGGATGGCACGTTCAAGTCCGCCGACGCACTCCGCGCACTGTACGAAGGCGAGCTGGGGCTCGAGTCCACAGACAACATCATCACGTACTGCCGCATCGGCGAGCGCTCGTCGCACACCTGGTTCGTGCTGACCTACCTGCTCGGCTACACCAACGTGCGCAACTACGACGGATCGTGGACCGAGTGGGGCAACGCAGTGCGCGCACCGATCACCAAGGGAGCCGAACCATGAGTGCCGAACAGCTGAAGGACACCGCAGCCATGCCTGTCGTCGGAAAGCCACCAAGCGTGGTGAAGGTGACGTGGGCCGGTGAACACCGCTTCGATGCCGGCGTGGCCGCCGGCGGCCCCACCATTCGCATGGACGCCAGTCGCCAGACCGGCCCCTCTCCCGTGGACGTGCTGCTCAGCGCACTTGGCGGCTGCACGGCTGTGGACGTGGTGGACATTCTCGCCAAGCGCCGCACGCCCGTGTCGTCGCTGAGCGTGGAAGTCACAGGCGAACGCGCGCCTGTCACGCCGGCACGCATCATCAAGGCGACGCTCGTCTATCACATCGAGGGCGCCGAGGTCGACCGCGTTCACGCCGAACGCGCGATCGACCTCGCCATCACGAAGTACTGTTCAGTGCGCGACTCGCTCGATCCGAACCTGCCGATCGAGTGGACGCTGGTGCTCAACGGCGCGACGGCCTAGCCACCGTCACGCCGCTGGTGGCAATGCCGCGTTAGGGTCTGGCTTCGAGCGTCTTGCTCAGCCAGGCCAGCGCGCGTGGATCGTTGGAGCGCGACAACCAGAAGATCGCCGTCTTGCGGAGCTCGCGATCCGGAAGCGTCTCCGCCATGCGCAGCAGATTGGGCACCGCCTCGTCGACAGGACGCCGAGAGATCGCGAAGATCGCCTGCTTGCGCACCTCGCGATCACCCGCCTCGTAGGCAATCGAATCGAGCGAGGCGGTGGCCTTGTCACCCGCGTACTCCCCCAGCCAGAACACTGCCTGATTGCGAACTTCGCGCGGCCGATCCGTGTTCTTCGCAATGCGCAGAAACGCAGGCCAAGCCGCCACCGAATCGGTAATCGTCAGCGCGTGCAGTGCGTCACGTGCCGGTCGCTCCGCGCCGCGCTCCGCCTGCGTCAGCAACCAGCGTCCGGCCTCGGCGGCCGACACAGACCCCAGGTCGGTGACGCCGGTATCCGCGCGCCAACGTCCACCCACGGACGTTCGCAACTCGGTGCTTACCCCGTTCGCCCGCACCACCACCAGCCGCACGGGTCCCGCGTCACACGCGTACTCCACGTCGCGTGAGCCACTCCAGTTGTTGTACGTGGTACCGCCTGCGGTGCGCGTGCGCATCCAGCCATTGCCGTTGCCGCACACACCCTCGCGTGCCCCGAACGACATGCGCACCACACCGTCGCGTACGGCGTCGATACGTCGCTCGATCGAACTCTGGGCCGCGCTCGTCGTTAGTGCCGGCAACATCGCGAGCGCGGCGATCATGACGGGACGGATCATCGCTCGATGATCTCCTGCAGGAATTGCAGCGCGCGCGGATCCTTGCTGCGCGACAGCTGCGAGATCGCCTGACGACGCAAGTTCAGATTCTTCTCGGCGCGCGCAATCTTGAGCAGCGGCTCGATGTCCTCGTTGCGACTTTGCGAGCCAAGTTGCGAGAGCAGCATCTGCTTGAGCTCCGTCTCGCTGGTACGCTCGTAGAGCGCACCGATCTCGGACGAACTCACACCCATGACGGAGAAGAGTCCGACCACGTTGCGACGCGTTTCCATCGATTCCTTGGAGTTCTGCGCGATCGACATCATGAACTCGCGCGACGCTTCTGACTTCCGCTGCGCAATGAGGTACATGACACGCTGCCGGAACCGCGGCTCATCGGCCTTGCCGTAGACGTCTTTCAGGAACGGCATCGGATCTTCCATCGACTTGCCCGGCCCCGACATGTACCACTGCAGTGCATCGCCGCGCAGCTCTTCCGGGGCGTTGGCGTCTGCGGCGATCTCCCGGAGCGTGCCGGCGGCCTTGGCAGACTTCGAGCGAGAGAGCGCATACACCGCTCGCTTGCGCAGATCGAGATCGCCGTTGCCCTTGGCGAGGTCCACCAGCATGCCCGCGGCTTCTTCCGTGGGCACATTCGAGAGCCAGAACACGGCCTGCTCGCGAACCTCCTTGTCCGGGTCGGTCTTGGCGACGTTCATCAGCACGTCTGCTGCATCAGGCGCCTTTCGGGACGCGATCAGATAGACGGCGGTGCGACGCATGTTCTGTGTGCATGGCTCGCGGCGCGCCAACACCTTCCTCAGAATGGGCAGCGCGCGTTCGGCATCCACCTGAATCAAGGCGTTGAGCGCATCCACGCGCTCATCGTCCGACTGCTTGGGGCAGCCGTCATTCGACGCACTTTCTGCGCGACCGTACAGCGTCGCCGCGGCCGACGCATCGCCGCGTCGAGCGAGCGCACCTTCCACCCGTGTCGCCAACGCTGATGCATCGGTGCGGGTCGGCGCCTTGGGGAACTGACGCTCCTGCCAGGCGAGCGCTTCCTGAGCCGCGCGCAGGTCGCTCGGCGTTCCGAGGCGCTGCAAGGCGAATGCTTCCCAGTATGGTGCGTCGGGCGTGTACGTCGACTTCGGATATTGATCGCGAATTCGACGGAACAGCTCTGCCGCGCGACGATACGAATCGTTCGAGAGTGCCTTGCGCGCTTCACGATAGAGCGAGTCCGCCGGATCCTCGGCGTTCCATGCCTCCGGCGCTTCCGTGCGGTACCGCGCGGCCGTCGTGCTGAGACCGCGTGAGATCCCGCTCGCGATCTGCGCGTCCATCCAGCGCGAGTCGGCACCGAGTTGAGCGATGTCGGCGAGACGACCAGCGTCGAGGGAACTCATCGTGGCGGCGAGCGCCGCGGACGCGCTCGAAAGCGATGCGTTGAGCTCCGTCGTCGCGAACGTCTGCGCAAAGGCGATCGAAGGCGCAGCAGCATGCATGGCCTGATCAATCGCGAAGCTCATGTCGCTCGAGAGCGTCGTGGCCATCGCCGGTGCGATCGCCGACAGCGATTCTAGGCGTGCAAGGCCTTCAAAGAGACCTGCGGGCTCAGAACGCGAGCCGCGAGCTGGTGCCTCGGCGCGCGGCGGGGCCGACGGACGTGGCGCCGGAGGCGTGCGAGGCGTGGCTGGTCGCGGCTCCGTCGGACGAGGTGCGACAGGGCGCGTCTGCGCGTCGAGCGCGCGGCGCGTCAGTGGCGTGAACGTGGTCGCTGCCGCAGCAGCCAGCAGCCATGACAGTCGAACAGTGCGGGCGATCGTCATTCGTCGTCTCCGAGAGTGGTCATCTCATCCCGACGCGCGGAGGCCGTGACAATGGCTCGAACACGCGGCAGAAGATTGGTTTCGCGCATGGTCTCGGTGGGCGCGCGCCGAGCTTCCGGCGCATCGGTTCCGCGAGACTGGATGATCTGCATCAGTACAAGCTCCAGGTCCTGCAACAGGCGACGCGTGCGATCATCCCGCAGCGTTGGTTCATCGAGCAGCAGCCGTGTCGTCATCAGCAGTTCGCGAGCCCACGACGACACATCGGGCGTCGCTCCCTGCAGTCCATCGCGATCGCGTACCGTCGTCAGCAGCGCCACCGTGCGCACAAGGTGCTCCTGCATCGCCACGCGAGTTGGCGAGGCAAGTGAATCCACCCCCAGCGCCGTCGGCGCGATGACCGCCGTCGGCTGTCGCGTCGTGTAGCGACCGATGCCGATACCGGCCACGAGTACTGCAGCAATCGCCGCCACGTTGCGCCACACCCGAGGCGTTCCCGCAACTGCGTGCCGCATTGGCGTGACGGAGGTCGGCGTCACCGCGACGACGGCGGTCGCACGTGCGGTCTGAATCCGCTTCCACATCATCTCGCGCGGTACCTCGATCTCATCGGAGGCATCGTGCGTGCTGTTCACAGCCAGGTCGAGCATCCACGGATCGAGTGGCAGCTCATCGGTGCTCCCAGCGGAGGCGTTGTGCAACGGTTCTTCCGGCTTGGTCATGCGAGTTCTCTCCGTGCGAACGGCGCGAGCGCCGAGCGCAGCTTCTCACGTGCACGAGAGAGTTGCGACTTGCTGGTGCCAACGGCGACACCGAGTGCGTCACTGATCTCTTCATGCGTAAAACCTTCAACGTCGTGCAGCACGAACACGCGACGCGTGCCCTCCGGCAACGCGGCAATCGCACTGCGCATACGGGACTTCAGATCGGGTTCTCCTTCGACAGGCCACCGGCCCACCAGAGCCGCGTCCTCGAGCGGCGCAACTCTGGCATCTCGGCGCTTCTGTGTCCGGAGTCCATTCAGCGTGATCGACACCGCGATGGCGTGCAGCCAACTCGACAGCGCGGACTCTCCCCGGAACTGTCCGATCCGCTCGAAGGCGCGGACGAACGTGTCCTGTGTCCAGTCCTGTGCGAGATCGGCACGGCCACTCATCCGATAGATGAGTCGATACACACGATCGACGTGACGGTCGTAGAACTCGCGTTCTGCGATCGTGTCGTTCGTCTGCAGTCGGGCGAGCAGCTCCGCATCACTCACGGTCGCGCCGCCGGGTGCCGGTCAGGGTGTTGTGCGCATGCATGTGCAGTCCAATGACAGCAGCACCGACGAAACGGTTGCATGGCCGGGCGAACGCCCCCCGTTCGCATGAATGCCCCAGTGCTGGGCCGCCGTGTCCCGCCCGCCGGGGCGCGCTGTGGACCACGGCGAGAGGAGGCGATACGAGGCGTCGCTACAAGGAGGAACTACAGGGCGGCGTCGCTTCGCGGTACGGCGACGTGCTCGCTGCGGGCGGCAACGGGAATCGGCTGAGCGACCCCGGCGCCCAAGGCGCGGCCGTTGTTGGACTCGCTGAACACTTTGGTGATGAAGCGCTGGCCCTCGCCAATGCGCTCGACTTCGAGGCCGATGGACTCCACCGCCTCGCCGAGCTGATTGAGCTTGTCCTGCACCTCGCGTGGCACCGGGGCGATGACGGTCGCGCCTCGCTTCCAGATGCGCCGCGCGTAGGCGATGGCGATCGGCATCAGGACGGCGATCGTGAAGACGATCGGGATGGCGACGATCTCGTCGGGCGGGCCGCTGCGCTGCACCGGGGGCCGCTCCACAATCGCGCCGGGAATGGATGCAGCTTTGGCGACGGCGGCATCGGCGGCAGCGAGTTGCTGATCCACGTTGGCGATGCGCGCGTCGAGCTCCCTGATCCGTGCGAGCACCCCTTCATTGGCCACCGGCGGGCCGTTGTCCCGGTTGTCTCGATTGAGCTCATTGCGCAAATCATTGCGCTTGTCTTCGAGCGACTCGAGCTGGTTGCGCAGCTCCTGTCGCTGGTTCTTCGTCGCGGTGTAGACGTCCGCGGCGCTGGCGCTGCGCGTGAGCTGCGCGACTTCCTGAGCCGATACGGCGGCGGGCTGTTCCTGCATGCCTGTTTCCTGGCGAAGACGCGAAATTTCGCCGCGGTGCGGCGTCGATGCTGTGCGTACGGGCGGCTCCGACGGAGCGTTTCACACACCGCGCGAAAATATAGGGACCTCCGCGCGCCTCGCGCCGAGGGGGCCTTGTTATTGCGACTAAGTTGTCAGTCGCAACCTCTTTCCGGTCCGCTGTGAGTCCAACGTCCGCCACAATTCTTGCCGTGACCGCGGTGTCGGGTCTGCCGCTGCTGGTCACGCTGCTGCTGGCGAGACAGGAGCGGCTGCTTCGTGGTGTGCTGCCGCAACTCACGGCGTTCGGCGCCGGCGCGGTTTTCGGCGCGGCCGTTGGCCATCTCATCCCCGAGGCGCTGCAGGCAGGACAATCGCCGACGCTGGTGGTTGTCGGGGTCGCCGCCGGATTCGTGCTCTTCTGGATGATCGAACGCGGTCTCGCAGGCCATGATCACGCACACGCACACGGAGTCGTGCTCGGCGCTCCATCGGCGCACGAAAGCGACAGCAGCGAGGCAGCGTGCGTCCACCTGCACCCCACGCCGCACGAGCATTCGGCCGCCGTCGCGCGCTCCAACGCGTTGGTACCAATGACGTTCGCCGGCGATGCCGCGCACAATCTGGTCGATGGCGTGCTCATCGCGGCGGGATTCATGACGAACAGCTCAGTCGGCACGATGACGCTGCTCGCGGTGGCGCTGCACGAACTGCCGCGCGAGGTCGGGACGTTCAGCTTGTTCGTGCACGGTGGCATTCGCCCCATGCGCGCCGTGCTGTTCAACTTGCTGACGGCGCTGGTGGCGATGGCGGGCGCCATGGCCACACTCATTCTGGGCAGCCGGGTCGCGGATCTGGTCCTGTATCTGCTGCCGGTGGCCGCTGGAACGTATCTCTATATTTCCGTTGTTGTTACGCGTGCATCCCTGCACGACCGGCACGAAGACCCCGCCCATTTCGGGCGCCTCGCGTGGACGGGAGCCGGCGCGGCAGCAATGGTAGCCGCCGCCGTCTGGGGCTGAGTCGCCTACGCGTCGCACCTTGACCTGCGCCTCGGGCTGGGACATTCATTCGTGCTACGCTCGTCGCACGCTTGCGCGCGATCGAGCCCCCTATCACGCGCTTCCGCCGGCAATGGCAGCGCAAGCTGGAGAAGCAAGATGGCCCGAGAAGGCATTCACCCCCCGTACCACCCGGTCGTGTTCAAGGATGCGTCTACCGGCACCACGGTGATCACGCGCTCCACGATGACCAGCGAGCAGAAGATCAAGATGGAAGACGGGAACGAGTATCCCCTCATCCTCCTCGAAATCACGGCCGACTCGCACCCGTTCTACACCGGCACGCAGCGCCTCATCGACACGCAGGGTCGCGTCGACAAGTTCAAGAAGCGCTACAACCGCTAAGACACGGCGCTATTCGCCCGGCGGTGCGGTTCCGGTCAAAACGCCGGTCACAGCCAGCACCGCAAAGGCGAGCGCCAGTTCGAATCGAATAGCAGTCACCGACGGCGCGTGCTCCCTGAGTACGCGCCGTCGGTGCATCTGACCGAGCCCCAGCATCACCAGCACCAGACCGAGCTTGATCAGAAGCAATTGACCATACTCCGCCGTGACCAGCGACGAGAGTGGCGGCAGCATGAACTCGCCGGCGTCTCCGACTTGAGCAGCCGTGACGCGCCGCCATCCAGACAGGAGCCCCGTGACCACGGCCACCGGTGCCGCGATCGTGGCCACCCGGCTGAAGCCGGGCCAGTAATTCTCAGCGCCGTCGGGCGAGGTCGAGGCCGACGCGCGTCGCGAGTACCACGCGACGAGTCCCAGTCCGCCGATCCACGCGCCGGTCGCGAGCAGGTGCACCGCATCCACAGCGCGCACCAGCACCGGATACTGGTCGTCGGCCGCCGCGTGTCCGAGTCCTCCCATCGCGACAGCGAGCCCCGCCGCCAGCAGTAACGCGACGAGACGCGACACTCTCCGCACGCTCGCAGCCGCCCCGGCTAACACGACGCCGGCCAACACGCACCAGTGCCGCCCCCACGTGGTGCCCAGCAGCAGCGATCGCCACGCGTCCACGTTGGGCTCGAGCTCCATGTCCCGCGCCTGCAGTAGCAGCAGGGATAGCACCGCGGTGACCAGGAGCGACCATGCAGCCAGACGTGTTTGCCGCTGTTCGACGGCTCGCCGCCCGAGCGCCGCCTCGCCGACGACCGTCATCGCACCGAGGTAGAGCAGCAGGCGCGCGATGGCAGCGCCGGAAATCACTTATCGGGCCGCACCGACACGGAAGGCGAAGGTGCCCTTCACCACATGTCCGTCCTTGGACATCGCTTTCCAGGCCACGCGATACCCACCGTTGGCAAGCGGCGCGGAGAGCTTCGCGACCAGCGGGGCGGTCTTGGCTGCGTCGCGCGTGATCGGCGACAGAGGAATCGACGCGCCGGCTTCGGTGGTCAGCGCGACCGTCGAACCGGCTGCTTCCGCTGGTTCGGAGAGCCAGAGGCGCACTGCATCGGGTGACGTGGGGAGCGTGGCCGACGCGATCGGCGACGACTTGAGCAACCGCAGGTGACGCACGGCCGCGTGCGCCACCGACACACCGACGGTCGTGACGAGGGCGAGAACGCCGAGGGAACGCAGGGCACGATGCATGAGTACTCGATCCGGTGAGAACGTGACGGCAGGACTGCGCTGGAGAATCGTGCTCGGCCCGCCAAAACGCCAACGGCATGTCGAAGTCCGAGTGATTCCAATTTTCGCATGAGTCGTCACTATATTGGATTTGCTCCACCACGAGTGCCCCCGCACCGTGCATTATTCCCCTCCTTATACGGAGTCGTTCGACATGCGCAAGTTCATCGCGGGCCTGACGGCCGCGACCCTGTTGGCCCTGCCGTCGGTCGTGCACGCCCAGAAGGCCAAGACCGGCCCCGAAGTGTTCGCGACTTGCACCGCGTGCCATCAGGCGACGGGCCTTGGCCTGCCGGGCGCGTTTCCGCCGTTGGCTGGTTCGGAGTGGGTCAATGGCAAGCCGGAAGTGCCCATCGCCATCGTCCTGCACGGCATGCAGGGTGAGATCACCGTCAAGGGCACGAAGTACAACGGCATGATGATGCCGTGGGGCACGACGTTCAACGACCAGGAAGTCGCCAACGTCGTCACCTACATCCGTTCGCAGTGGGGCAACAAGGCGCCGGCCGTGACGGCCGCGCAGGTGACCGCCGTGCGCACGGCGACAAAGGCCCGCAAGACGCAGTGGACGGCCGCTGAGCTGAAGAAGCAGTACCCGTAAGCGCTTCCGCTCTCTCTCGACAGCCTCGGTGCGCCACGCGCGCACCGGGGCTGTCGTGCGTTCAGGCCACGATGCGAAAGCGCTGGGCCAGTAACTGCCCAACGCCCCAGCCCAGCACTGCGGCCGCCGCCGTGTCGCTCAGGAAGTGCGCATTGGCCATCACGCGCGTGAGTGCGCAGCCAAGCGCGAGCAAGTACCACAGCACCCAAGCCCGCGGAAACAGCCTCGCCAACGCCACCGCGCCAGCGAACGCGACGAGCGTGTGACTGCTCGGCATGCCGAGCCCGCCCGTCGAAAACGGATGGTCGCTGAACGCACGGAAGTTGTATGCGAACACGTCGGCATCCGGACGGAGGCGACGCACCAGCAGCTTGAGCAGCTCGGCGAGTGCGCCGCCGAGGATCGGGCTGAGGATCACATAGCCGCCGCGCTTTGCCCAGCCGGCACTCGGCCGATCGTGGGTCCAGAGTCCGATGGCGACGATCAGCCAAGTGGGCAGGTAGCCCATCGAGCGCAGCAGACGACCCCAATCCCGCTCGTAGACGCGCGGATCGCGCAGCAGCCGCCACGCCGGCTCATCGAGCAGATGCGCGACCAGCACCACGGCGACGGCGATCGCCACGAAAATGAACCAGCGCCGCGCCGATGGCGCCGACGAAAATTCGGGACCGGTGACGAGTGGATCGGTCGGAGTCGCCGTCGCGTGTCGAGTTGCCGTCATCGCGCAGAAATCAAAGGGCGCGCGGCCCTGCACGCCACCGGAGAGCGACGGCATATTTGGACGATGCACTGCTTGAGTCGAGCGCGTCGCTCACCGCGTTGGGGCATCGCGAGCATCGTGCGAGGCGGCCTGTCGTTGCTGACGGCGGCGTCGCTGAGCGCCTGCGATCTGGACCACGGGTTTCATGGGGTCGCGATGGTTCCGCCGCGCGACGTGCCGGCAATCGCCTTCACGCGCGCCGATGGCTCCTCGTATGCCCTCGCGCCGGCCGACGACGAACTTCTCGTACTCTCGTTCGGCTACACGCATTGCCCGGACGTCTGCCCCACCACGCTTGCCGACTGGAAGCGCGTCAAACAGGGCCTCGGTAAAGACGGCGAGCGTGTACGCTTCGTCTTCATCACCGTCGATCCGGAGCGGGACACGCCGGAGCTCACCGATCGCTACGCGAAGCAATTCGATCCCTCATTCGTTGGACTCTCGGGTGATTCGGCCACCACGGCGCAGGCACTCCGCGCGTTTGACGCGCTCGCCGTGAAGGATCCGACGGTCACTGCGAGCGGGTATCTCGTCAGTCACTCGTCGCAGGTCTTCCTCGTGGACGGACGACGCCGACTGGTCGCCATGTATTCATTCGGGAGCGGTTGGGACGCGTTGCTGGCGGACCTCGAGAAGCTCCTGTGATGCGTCCCGCTCGTCACACGCTCTCGCTGTGCGTACTGGGTGCGCTGACCGCGTTCTCGCTGAGTGCGTGCGCGCGCGGCTATGACCGCGTCAAAGACGGTCCGCTCGAGATCAAGGACGCGTGGGTACGTGTCACCAACGTGACTGCGTCCGCGGCGATGTACGGCACGTTCCAGAATCACGACGACGCGACGGTAAACATTCTGAGCGTCAGCACAGCGGCGGCGCGTTCCGCCGAACTGCACGAGACGATGGAGATGAGCGGCATGTCGCACATGCAGCATCTCGATTCGCTCCCGGTGGCGCCGAAAGGCACGCTCACGTTCAAGCCGGGTGGCATCCATGTGATGCTCACCGATCTGGGGCGCCCGATGGCGACTGGCGACACGGTCGTGCTCACGTTTCAGCTCGGCGGCGGGGGTTCGACGATCGTCAAGGCCGTCGTTCGTGAGCCGTAGTCGTGCGTCGTGCGTTGACGGTGTCAGCATGTCTTCTGGGATCAGCCGGAATCGTGTGGTGGGGCTGGCCACGTCCCGCGCTCGAGATTCGGGTGCTGCGCGGGGGTGATGCGCGCGTCATCGATGATTGGGGACGCCGGTCGGCGCTTGGCGACACGGTGTTCGTGCGCGGCAGCGGCGGCCATCGAACTGTGCGCGTCGTGAACGACGATACGATTCCGCATCGTCTGGCAATGTTTGCAGCAGCGGCAGGCGAGACGCGCGATTACTCTGTGCCACTGGGTGTGTTTGGCGGATTTCGCTCGGCGCATTCCACGAGCAAGCATCTCACTGTGGTGGTGCGATGACCACGTGCCTCCCGTGGCGGCCTTTCGATGAACCTGCGATGACTGTTTTGCGATGACCGCATCATGAACACACCGAGAGACGAGCGCGTGCTGCGGCCGATGGTGGAGGTACTGGACGACGAGCTGCTCGCTCTGCAGTCGTCGGGGCTTCGCCGTTCATTGCGCGCCGTGCAGGAGCGGCGTGCGGGCACGGTGCAGCTGGACGGAGAACGCATCGCAGATTTTGCGTCCAACGACTATCTGGGTTTGGCGGCCGATCATCGGGTGGCGCGTGCTGCCACGGCGGTGCTGCAAGCCGAGGGGACGGGTGCGGGCGCGGCGCGTTTGATCTCGGGGAATCATCCGATTCACGACACGCTCGAGCGCGAGCTCGCGCGATTCAAGCAGTGCGAGGCAGCGCTGCTGTTTCCGTCGGGCTACATGGTCAACATCGGCGTGATTCCGGCGCTTGTCGGTGAGGGCGACGTGATCTACTCCGACGCGCTCAACCATGCGTCGCTGGTGGATGGCTGTCGGTTGTCCAAGGCCACGCTGCGAGTCTTTCCGCACGCCGACATCGAGTCGTTGCGCACGATGCTCGAGGCGGACCGCGGCGCGTTTCGTCGCGCGCTGATCGTGGTGGAAGGGATATTCTCGATGGACGGCGACCTGTTTCCGCTGGACGGTCTGGTGCCGCTCGCGCGCGAGTTCGGCGCGTGGACGTACGTGGACGATGCGCATGGCACCGGCGTGGTGGGTGACACGGGGCGTGGGTCCATCGAGCGATTCGGTGTGACGGGGCAGATCGACGTCGTCGTCGGCACACTCGGCAAAGCGCTCGGCACGTCAGGTGCATTCGTTGGTGGTTCGCAGGTGCTCATCGACTTTATGACCAGTCGCGCGCGCTCCTTCATCTTCACGACGGGGACACCGCCAGCGTTGGCCGCAGCCACGTTGGAAGCGCTGCGGCTCGCACAGGTGGAGAACTGGCGCCGCGATACGGTCCGCGCGCGCGCGCGTCATCTGCGCGATCGCCTGCGCCATGGCGGCCGACCGATTGCCGGCATCGACGACGGACACATCCTGCCCATCGTGGTTGGTGACGCGATGCGCACGATGCAAATCGTGGCTGAGCTGCGTCGCCGAGGATTTCTGGTTGGCGGCGTGAGACCACCGACTGTTGCGCCGGGCACCTCGCGACTGCGCGTGTCGGTGTCTGCGCTGCATCCGCCCGAGTTGGTTGATTCGCTAGCGGCGAACCTGTTGGATGTCCTTCGTGGAGTGCCGGTATGAGCGTGCGATTCGGTCCGGGTGCGTTCGACGACTTTGACGATCAGGACGAGCCGGATGCCGACGAAGAGTCGTTCGACACGGACGCCATCGCCGACGATGGGATGGACGTAGACGACCCTATGCTCTCGGCCGCGCAGCGCATGCTCATGCAGGACGCGGCGCACGTGTGGCATCCGTATACACAGCATCATCAGGCACCGATGCCGATTCCGATCGTGCGAGCGTCGGGTCAGTGGCTATACGATGCGAACGACCGCCCCATTCTCGATGCGATTTCGTCGTGGTGGGTGACGACACACGGGCATTGTCAGCCAGAGATCGTGGATGCGATCGCTGAGCAGGCGCGCACGCTCGATCAAGTGATCTTTGCGGGCTTCACGCACGAACCGGCGGCGCTGTTGGCGGCGGCACTTGTGTCGAAGTTGCCGCGTGGGTTGTCGCGCATTTTCTATTCGGACAACGGTTCGACGGCGGTCGAGGTCGCGATCAAGCTGTCGCTGCAATCGTTTGCGAATCGGGGGCAGCCGCGTCGATTGGTCGCGGCGCTCGAGCATGCGTATCACGGCGATACGTTCGGCGCGATGGCCGCAGGCGCGCGTGGCGTGTTCACGCAGATGTACGAGCCGCTGCTGTTCGAGGTCGCGCGCCTTCCGGATCCGTCCGAAGGCAACACCATTCGCGCGCTGGATGCGCTGATCGCAGCACGTGGCAGCGAACTGGCGGCGGTGATCGTGGAGCCGTTGGTGCTCGGTGCGGGCGGCATGCGCGTGTGGGATGAGCGCGTGCTGCAGCAGATCCGCGAGAAGACAGCGGCAGCCGGCGTGCATCTCATCGCCGATGAAGTGATGACCGGCTTCGGTCGTACGGGGCCGCTCTTCGCGTGCGAGCGCGCCGACGTGTCACCCGACCTGCTGTGCATGTCGAAGGGCTTGACCGGCGGCATCCTGCCGTTAGGCGCGACCGCGGCGACGGAAGCGATCTTTGACGCGTTTCTCGACGCAGACCGCAGCAAGACGTTCTTTCACGGTCACTCCTACACGGCCAATCCGCTGGCCTGTGCGGCGGCGCTGGCGTCGCTGGCGCTGTTCGACGAGGAGAGCGAGGATCATCGTATTCGCATCGAGGTCGCGCACGCTCACCATCTGGAATCGCTGCGCGGACGCCGTGGCGTGAAGGCGGTGCGGCAGTTGGGCACGATCGCGGCGGTGGAGCTGGCGGGCACGCAGGGGTATCTGAGCGAGATCGGGCGCGAGCTGGCGGCCTTTGCCATTGGCGAGGGTGTGTTGCTCCGCCCCCTTGGCAACGTCGCCTACGTGCTGCCACCGTTCTGCACCAGCGACGACGACATTGCACGCATTTACGGCGTGATCGAGCGCTTTCTCGACGGTGAGCGCGCGGCACCACCAGGCACCGGGGGACCCATCGATGACTGACGCTCCGCGGTTGCGGCTTGGCATCACCGGCACGGACACGGGTATCGGCAAGACGGTCGTCGCGTGTGCGCTGGCGGCGCGTGCGGTGCAGCTGGGCAAGCGTGTGGGCGCGATGAAGCCGATCGAAAGCGGCGCCGATGCGCGCGTGAACAGCAGCGGCGGCGTGCCGTCGGACGCGGAGCGGTTGCGTATCGCTGCGGGTGGCGATCTGCCGATGGAGCTCGTGCGCCCGTACCTGCTGGTGGAGCCGCTGGCACCGATGGTCGCGGCGCAGCGCGCGGGTGTCACGATCGACATGGCGACGCTGGATGCTGCGTTTGCCGGCGTCGAGGCGTCCAAGGACGTCGTGCTCGTGGAAGGCGCAGGCGGACTGCTGGTGCCGATCAAGCTGGGCCTGTCGTTTCTCGATCTCTTTGCGCACTGGCGCTGCGAACTGATCATCGTGGCGGGCAACCGGCTGGGTGTGATTAACCATGTGTTGCTGACGGTGCGCGCGGCCGAAGCGGCTGGCGTGTCCGTGCGCGCCGTGATCCTCACGTCGTTCTCGTCGCCGGATGCCACGTTGGCCGAAGCGACGAACTACGACGCGCTGGCGGCGGTGCTGCCGTCGCAGGCGCTGTTTCGTTTCCCATGGGTGGACCGCAGTAACGACCTCGACGCACTCGCCGCCGCCGCAGAGGGCGCTGGCCTCGATGTCCTGCTCGAGGCAGAGCCACCACTTCCGACGGTACCAGGAACCCTTTTTCTCGATTGACAGGTTGACGATGACAGCAGTGGATATTGCGATGGACTGGCAGCGGTTGGCCGATCGTTCGCTGGCCGGTGAAGCGCTCACGCGCGAAGAAGCGCGCGCCGTTTTGCAGGCGCCCGACTCGGCGTTGATCGATCAGTTGGCCGCCGCATATCGCGTGCGTCGCGCGACGTGGGGCAATCGGGTGCGCTTGCACTTCCTGCTCAACGCACAGAGCGGGCTGTGCCCGGAGGACTGCGGCTACTGCTCGCAGTCGAAGATTTCGGCGGCCGAGATCGAGAAGTATCCGATGCTGGCCCAGGATCGCATCATGGAGGCGGCTGATCGCGCGGCTCAGCTCAAGGCGGGCACGCTGTGCATGGTGATTTCGGGGCGGTCGCCGGGCGAGACGGTGTTCGGCAAGGTGCTCGACGCGGTGAAGTCGGTGCGGGCCAAGCACGACCTCAAGATCTGCGCGTGCCTCGGCTTGCTCAACGCCGATCAGGTGCGTCAGCTCAAGGAAGCGGGTGTCGAGACGATCAATCACAATCTCAACACGTCGGCGAACTTCACGCCGGAGATTGTGGGCACGCACACGTTCGAGGATCGCGTGGGCACGGTGCAGGCGGTGAAGGACGCCGGCATGAAGACGTGCAGCGGTGGCATTCTGGGCATGGGTGAAAGCGATGACGACGTGATCGATCTGGCGATGTCGTTGCGCGAGCTCGAAGTGCGCAGCGTGCCGGTGAACTTCCTGATTCCGGTACCGGGCACACGATTCGAAGGTGTGAACGCGCTCGATCCGCGTCGCTGCCTGCGCATTCTGGTGCTGTATCGCCTGTTGCTGCCCACGCAGGAGATCCGCATCAGCGGTGGCCGCGAGGTGCACCTGCGCAGCATGCAGGTGATGGGGCTCTATCCCGCCAATAGCATCTTCGTGGGCGACTACCTCACCACGCAGGGGCAGACGGCGCGCGACGACATGCGCATGATCGAGGACGCGGGCTTCGTGCTGGAGACGCCGGACGGTGACGAGCTCGTTGGCGACCCGCTGGAGGGCGTGCCGGAGCAGTACCCGCGTGCTCCGCTGCCGCTGATCTCGGTCTGACGCGTCGTCTGGCACGACCCTGACAGACAAAACCCGCCGCGACCTATCGCGGCGGGTTTGCTTTGTAACGTTGCTCCGTCTCGTTACGGCTCCGCGTTGAGCACCTGCTCGATGGCCTGACGGAAGAGTGCCTCGGGCTGCGCACCACTGACGCCCACGCGTCCGTCGAGCACCACGAACGGAACGCCGCGGACACCGAGTCGAGCGGCCTCGCGCTGACTCTGCTGCACGTGTACATCGTATCGACCGTCGGTGAGGATCGCGTCGATCTCGGATCCATCGAGGCCATGCGCGACACCGATCTCGCGCAGCGTCGCGTTGTCGCCGATATCGCGGCCATCGTGGAAGTAGGCGCGAAAGAGCGACTCGGCGAGCGCCCACTGCACGCCCGACGATTCTGCGTGCAAGAGTAAGCCGTGCGCGCGCACGGTGTTGGGCGACTTGGTGATGCGTTCAAAGCGGAACTGCACGTCGTCCGCGGAACCGGCTTTGGCGACGTGCGCGAACATCTCGTTGGCGCGGATGGTGCCACCGAACTTCTGGTCGATCACCTCCTGCCAGGCCCGACCTTCGGCAGGAATGGATGGGTCGAGTTGAAACGGGCGCCAGGTGAGCGTGACGTCGAGGTCGGTGCGATCGGCGAGGGCGCGCTGCAGGCGGCGTTCACCGATCCAGCACCACGGGCAGACGACATCGGCGTAGATGTCGATATGCAGGGCGCGAATGGTCTCAGGCATGCGAAAGTCTTGGATTCCGGAGCGCGTTACTCGCGCTTGGCGTTTGCGTGGTGAATGTCTGATACTAGTGAGACGCTCGAACGAATTCACGTCCAGCCAGCCTCCGATGTCCATCGCTGATATTCGCAAAGACTATCGTCTCGCCTCGCTCACCGAATCCGATGTGGATCCGGATCCGATCATCCAGTTCGGGCGATGGTTCGACGAGGCGGTGACGGCCGAAGTGCTCGAGCCGAACGCCATGTGTCTGGCCACCGCGACGCCGGATGCATATCCGTCGGCGCGCATCGTGCTGCTCAAGGGGTACGACGCGCGTGGTTTCGTCTTCTACACCGACTATCGCAGCCGCAAGGGGCAGGAGCTGGCCGACAACCCGGCCGCGTCGCTTTGCTTCTTCTGGCCAGAGCTGGAACGGCAGGTCCGCATTGCCGGCGCGGTGCAGCGTGTATCTCGCGCCGAGTCTGATACGTATTTCCAGTCGCGCCCAGT
Source organism: Gemmatimonas sp. (assembly GCA_965279375.1). Classification (GTDB taxonomy): domain Bacteria; phylum Gemmatimonadota; class Gemmatimonadetes; order Gemmatimonadales; family Gemmatimonadaceae; genus Gemmatimonas. The sequence goes on from OZ257156.1 coordinate 26,196, forward strand.
GGGGAGTCGCATCGGAGCGTGGACGTCGGTCCAGAGCAGCACGCTGGCCTCGCGCGAAGCGCTGGAGTCAGCGTTGGCCGACAACGAAGCACGCTTTGCCGACGGCGTGGTGCCACTTCCTGACCACTGGGGTGGCTTCCGCGTCCTTCCCGACGAGATCGAGTTCTGGCAGGGGCGCGGCAGCCGTCTGCACGACCGCATCGCATTCCGAAAGAGCGCGGGCGCGTGGGTTCGGTCGCGCCTCTCGCCGTAAGCAGACCTCGCGACGCAGATTCCGTATCACAGATTCTGCCGCGAGCATTCGTCCGTCCTATTTCGAGGTCCGTTATGCCTGGATTACTCTCTCGGTCGTGGCGCGCGTGGTCGGCGCTGAGCACGGCAGTGGTGTTGGTCGCGACGACATCCCTGCCCGCGGAGGCGCAGCTTGGTCGCTTGAAGAAGATGGCCGAGGATGCGGCCAAGAAGAAAGCGGGTGTGGAACAGCCGAAGGAGCCGGAGAAGAAGACGGCAACGGCGGTTGCTGGTGAAGATCCCACCATCTCCGCGGAACGATTGGACGCCGTGATTGCCGTGCTGTCGCCGCTGGTGACCGCCGCAGAACTGCAGGTCGCCTCGGCGGCAGCGGCTGCGTCATACGAGGCAGCCACCAAGGAAGCGAGCAAGTGCATGGAGACGTTCGCGAGCGCTGGCATCATGCCGACGGCCGCCGCCGCGGCAGAGATCGACAAGAGTGCGAAGCAGACGGAGCGCCTGTCGAAGGCCGCCGAGCAGGCGATGGCGGCGGGCAACTATCGACTCTCGTTGTATTCGCAGGACTCGTCGACCGTCTCGCAGATTCGGGGCCTGGGCACGATGCTGGGCGGCAAGTGCAAGCCGTATCCGTACAAGCCGGCCGCCATGCTCGATGCCGAAGCGATCAATCTCGCGAATGCGGCCGCGGGCAAGGCCAACGCCGCGAGCGGTGAAGAGGGGGCGTTCGAAGTGCCGGCGAACCAGCGCGCGGGGATGTCCACGTACATGTTCGGTCGGGTGCGCGAACGGGCCGCGCTATACGCGCTGCTGGCGACAAAGACGATCACCAATTCGCAGGCCGGCAAGGAAGGCGTCTTCACCGAAGCGGAGCTTGCCACGCTCGATGCGCGAAAGGCAGCATTGGTGAAGATGGCACCGCTGTTCAAGGGCAACGGCCTTCGCTATCTGACGTGGAACGACATCAAGGCGTGGTGAACGTTTGACGCGTTCTGGTTCGCGACGGCAGTGCATGCATGTCGCGCTCGTGTTGATGTCGTGGATTGCGTGGCCCATCGCTGCGCAACAGGTGAATCGCAATGACGCGCCGCCGCGGATCCTCGGGATTCGATGCGGCGCGTCGTCGCACGATGCCCCATCGCTGGCGCTACGATGGCACGGCGATCCGGTGCAGTGGGCAGAGTGGCGTGTGGCGCTGGGGACGCGAGGCGTTGCAACGCGCGTGATCGTCGCACGGTTCGATCCGCGCGCCGTTCAGCTCTCGCTGGAGATCAAGCGTGAGGGCGACGCGATGCTATCGTGGAGCCTGGACGATGCACCACCTGATGCCCTGATCGCGTTGAATGCTGGACAGTTCACCGACGGCGGACCGTGGGGCTGGGTGGTGCATCGGGGGCGTGAATGGCAGGCACCGGGGCGCGGCTCGTTGGCCGGTGCGCTCGTGGTGGACAGCACGGGCACGGTCACGATACTCGACGCCAATACGTTGGCGTCGCGACGTGCGCAGGGCGGCGTCATGGAGGCGATCCAGTCGTACCCGACGCTGCTGGATGCAGAGGGCGTCGCGCCATCGCAAGAGTGCACGCGCGTTGGCGCGCGGCCGATCGTCGCGTCGTCCACTGCGAGTGTGGACACGACCGGTGTAGACCGCACGCACCGCGACACGCGACTCGCCGTGGGCACGCTCGCGGACGGCAGACTGCTGGTGGTGTTGAGTCAGTACGACGGCGCGGGCACGATCGCCGCGCGACTACCGATTGGCCCGACCACGCCGGAGATGGCGGAGATCATGCGGAGACTCGGCGCGCAACATGCGCTGATGCTCGACGGCGGACTGAGCGCGCAGATGCTGGTGCGTACAGCGTCCGACAGCATACGTCAGTGGCCCGGCCTGCGTCGCGTGCCGCTGGCATTGCTCGGACGGCGACGCTAGTCGCGCGTTCATTTGCGCCACTCGGGTTGGACAGCATCGATACACCGCCGCCGTCGGGAACAGAGCTGCGCGGCCGGACATTCCGATTGGCATGAGCACTGCTATCGCCCAACGGGCATATCTGATTCTGGGCGCGAGTGGCGGCATTGGCAGCGCGCTCGCCCACGCGCTGGCTGCAACGGGCGCTTCGCTATTTCTCGTGGGCCGACGTGAGGAGCCATTGGTCGCACTCGGCGCGGCGCTCAATGCGCAGTGGGCGACGGCGGACGTGTCGGACTTCGCCGAGGTGGACCGCGTGTTCGATCTGGCGGTGAGCGCGATGGGTCGTGTGGACGGCGTGGCCAACTGCGTCGGCTCGTTGATCCTCAAGCCGGCGCACCTGACCAAGGCGGAAGAATTTCAGGCGACGATCGCCGCGAATCTCACGACAGCGTTCGGCACGGTCCGATCGGCCGCACGCGTGATGACCGAGGGTGGCAGCGTCGTGCTCTGTAGCTCGGCCGCGGCGCGAATCGGTCTCGCCAACCACGAAGCGATCGCGGCGGCCAAGGGCGGTGTGCTCGGACTCGTGCTGTCGGCCGCGGCCACGTACGCCTCGCGCGGACTGCGCGTGAACGCGGTGGCGCCGGGGCTCGTGCGCACGCCGCTGACCACGCGCATCACGTCGTCTGCGCCCGCCTCCGAGGCATCGCGGAGCATGCACGCGCTCGGCCGACTGGGTGAGCCAGAAGACGTCGCCAAGTTGATGGCGTGGCTGCTGGGCTCGGAAGCTACGTGGGTGACCGGCCAGTGCTACGGCGTGGACGGCGGGCTCGGCACGGTGCGCAGCAAGTAGCTGCTGGTCTGCGCCTACTTGGGCCCGACCGTCCCCACCAGAAACGGCGTCATCGTAGGCTGCGGCGAGCCCTCCGACGGCTCTTCCGTGACCGCGAACGCCGCGATCCCCTGCACGTCCTTGGGCAGCGCGATGTCGTTGATGAGGCGATGACCGTCTGCATCTGGGTTGAACAACTTGATCGGCACCGGCTTGCCGTCGCGGATCATCCAGAGGCAGTAGGTGCGATTGGACGCAACCTGCTTGAATCCCGAGGCGTGCATAACCGCCGTGCCGTCCTTGGTATTCCAGAATAGCTGCATGTCCGGCCCTGCTTCGGCGTTCACGGCCAGCTTGACGAAGACCAGCTTGCTGCCGCCCTCGGTCAGGATGCGTACCGTTTCGTCGCGGCTGGCCAGTCTGTTCTGCGCCGCCTTGAGCAGACCGTTGGCGTTCTCGAGCGAGTCCTGTAGTCCGCGCACCTGCTTGGACATATCGACCGAGAAAACCAGCGATGCAGCGAGGGCGGTCCCGAACACGGCCATGCCGATCCAGGGCGCACGGCTGGCGCGGCGGACGATCTGCAACGGTGCGACGTGTACGGCGCGCGGCGTCGATTGACGCGGTGCGACCGGCATCGCGACTTCGCCGTCGTGCGTGGATTCCGCCGCGATGCGCGCGATGACCTTGTCGCGCAGCGCGGGCGGCGGCGTGACCGCGTGCTCTGTGGCGAGGAACTCGAGTGCAGCGCGATGCGCGGCAAGTTCGGGCGCCATCTCTTCCGCAATCGCCGGATTGGCCATCGCCTGCTCGAACTGCGCCAATTCCTCGGCCGTCAGCGTTCCCATGACGAAGGCCGGCGCGAGATCGCGCACCTCGTCGAGCGAGAGCGGCTTCATGACGCACCCTCCGGAGCGATACCGGACAACATGTCCCGTAACTTCTGCATGCCCAACCTGATCCGAGTTTTCACGGTGCCAAGCGGCTCGCGCAGTCGTTCCGCCACTTCGGGATGTGTGAGGCCTTCAAAAAACGCGAGTTCGATCGCTCGGCGTTGCGCGTCCGGCAGTTCGCGGAGCGCCGAGGTGACCGCAGCGGCGCGGTCGGCTTCGTCCACCGACTGATCGGGGGCGCGGAAGCCCTCGCCCATGGCTGCCGGTGCGTCCAGCTGCGTGGCAGCGCTGTCGGTCATCTTGCTGCGACGCCCGCGCGCACGGATGAGATCGAGCGCGCGGGTGCGGGCAATCGTGGTCAACCAGCCGACGACCGAACCGCGCGAGGTGTCGTAGCGCACCGCGTCGCGCCACGCCTGCGCAAACGCGTCCATGACGACTTCGTCCGCGTCCGCGGCCTCGCCGACCATGCGCAGTGCCAAGCCGTACATGACCGCACTGTGTCGGTCGTACAGCGTCGCTGCGGCCGACTCCTCGCCTCGCGCCATGGCGGCGACAAGCGAGAGGTCGTCTGGAGGCACGAAGGTGGATGCGTTCACGAAAGCGGCAGGAGACCGGTCAAAGCGCAGCGCATCAGCACGCGCGGTAGAGCGGTGATTGTACGCTGTGGGGTGGCCTGAGAACAGACCGAACCCGTGGGAGCGGTCGGAAAAGAGGATTGGATGCGTCATCGTGGTCTGACTCTGCTACGCCGGGCGAGCCATCCCGGATGCACACGGTCGAGGTCGGCCGCGGCGCGAGTACTACCACGCGTGCGGCGTGGCGTCGGCGAGTTCTTCGCGCAGCTTCGTGTAACTCTCGTACCGGCCGCGACTTATGCTGCCGGCGGCGACCGCGTCCCGGATCGCGCACCCCGGTTCGACGAGGTGCGTGCAGTCGGCAAACCGGCAGCCGTCGAGCAGCGGCCGCATCTCCGGGAAGCAGTGCGCGAGTTCCTCGACCTCGATGCCCCAGAGGCCGACTTCGCGCAGGCCGGGGGTGTCGGCAACGAAGCCGCCGCCTGGCAGCGGATGCATGACCGCGCCGACGGTGGTGTGCCGCCCCTTGTTGACGCTCTCACTGATTTCTGCGGTGCGCAGATCGAGGCCGGGGAAAAGTGTGTTCATCAGCGACGATTTGCCCACACCTGACGGACCAGTGAGCGCCGACGTGCGTCCGCCCACTTCGTCGCGCAGCGGCTCGAGCCCTTCACCGGCGACCACGCTGGTGAGATGCAGCGGATAGCCTGCGTCGACGAATTCCTGAAAGCGCGCGTGAATCTCGCGCACGGGCACGAGTTCGCTCTTGTTGATGACGATGCGCGCGGCGAGGCCGTTCGCTTCGGCGATGACGAGAAAGCGATCGAGCATGCGCGGATGCGGCTCGGGTCGCGCCGCAGCAAACACGACGATCACCTGATCGAGATTGGCCATCACCACGCGTTCACCACGCGCGCCGCCCGGTGCACGACGAGCGAGCTTGCTACGACGCGGATGAATCAGGTCGATGGCCCACGACGTTTCCGCGTCATCACTGCCGATCGTGACGCGATCGCCGACGGCCAACTTTAGCGGACGTTCTGCGTTATCGCGTTGTCCGGCGCGTTTCATCGTGTCGCGCGTGGCATCGCGCTTGCCTTCCCGACCACTCTCGTGCTTGAGTCGACCGCGCAACGAGACATCGTACTGCGCGCCGTCGTCGGTGCGCACCTGATACACGCCACCGGTGCCCTTCATGACGACGCCTTCGCGCTCACTCATACGAGTCTCATGCGAGCGGCTGGCCGAATCGTTCGTTGCCGCGAATGAGGCCATCAAGCGTGGCCTTCACGGTGGCCAATTGCATCGCGCCGAGCTGATGCCGCACCGTGACTTCGCTGTCGCCGGTGACGAGGAAGCCCGTCTCGAGATGCCCCTGCACTTCCGGCTCACCCATGCCCCACTTCACGAAGAGCAGATACGCGCCCCATGGGGCCTGCCGATCGCCCGTCGTGTCGGTGAGGATGTCGGCTGAGTACGAGAAGCCATCGATGCCTTCGAACGCGGCAGGCCGCGCGTGCACGGCCATGTAGCCACCGAGCGTGCGTTCATCTCCCTTGGACGGATCCGCCGGGAGATGTTGCCCCGGATGCGCGCTCAGTGCGCCCCGTTGCGCGAACCATTGCGCGCGTCGTTGGAGGAGCTTGAGCCACCCAGCATTTCCTTGACGATGTTGCCCGTCATGAAAGCGAGATTGGCGGGACGTTCGGCGAGGCGGCGCATGAGGTACGGATACCACTGCGTGCCAAAGGGCACATACACGCGAATACGATAGCCGTCGCGCACGAGTTGTTCTTGCAAATCGCGGCGCACGCCGTAGAGCATCTGAAATTCGAAGCGGTCGGTGGCAATGTTGCGCTCCTTCGCGAAGCGCTTGGCCTCGGCGATGATCACTTCGTCGTGCGTGGCGATGCCCGGGTAGTTGCCGTGTTCCATCAGACGATGCATCGCGGCGACGTAGTTCTTGTCGACGTCGGACTTTTCCGGGAATGCGACGGTGGGCGGTTCGAGATAGGCGCCCTTGCAGATGCGCACACGGCACTCGAGCCGGTTGGCGCGATCGACGTCGTCGAGGGTGCGACGCAGCGAGCTTTGCAGCACGACGCCGACGTTCTTGGGGAAGTCGGGGTAGAGCTTGTGCTCGAATGTGTCGAGCGTGCGATCGGTGTACGCACTCGACTCCATGTCGAGTCGCACGAACGAGTCGTACTGCTTGGCTCGCTCGAGAACGGCACGCACCACTTCGAGGCCGAGCGTATCGGAGATGTCCTGGCCGAGCGCGGTCAGCTTGACGGAGACGTTCGCGTCGAGCTTGCGCGACTGAATGCGGTCGAGGATGTCGAGGTACTGCCGACCGGTTTCGCGGGCTTCCGCTTCGTTGGCCACGCTCTCGCCGAGCAGATCGAGCGACGCACTGATGCCCTTCGCGTTCAGCGCGGCGACGGCATCGAGGGCTGTGGTGATCGTCTCACCCGCCACGAAGCGCGACGCCATCTTGCGGGCGAAGCCGACGTTGCGGATGAAGTTGAAGACGCCCTGTTGCCGCGAGAGGTACAGCAGTGAAGTGCGAAGCATGTGGAGCTGGTTGAGCCCGCGCGACGGCCGTGACGTCGCCCAGAGTTGAGTGGTCGGCTCCCGTGCCGACGCAGACTTGCCGGGGGAATATAGGCGAGGGGGCCGGGCCGGGCGGCAGTCCGGGCTACGTTAAGTCGTTTTGGCGGCGGATCTGCGCGGCGTGCCGGCGCTCGTGGAGTGCGATGGTGAGGATCCACTGATAGCCCGTCAATGGACCGAAGAGCGGGTGCGGCCAGCTCACGGTGCCGAGCGCCAGTCCGGAGCCCTGCAGCAGCGCGGTGACGGTCCGTTCGCGCACCGCGGCCATGCGCTCGAGCGCCTCCACCGCACTGATGCCTGAGCGCGGCACGACGACCTCCGGGGCGATGATGCGACGGGAGGTGTCACTGATCTGGAACGCGTCCATGGCGCCGAGGATCGAGCTCGAGTCAACCTCGAAGGCACCATTCGCCTGTGCCTGCTTCATCAGCTTGGAGACGAGGCGACCGCCCGCGTCCTCGACGATGCAGAGATGGTCGAGAATCTGTGACACCGACCAGAGGTCCCCCTCGGGCGGCGCGTCGCGCTGCTCCGGCGTGAGCTGTGCGACGACCGCCAGCAGCTCTCGGCGCGCGTCTTCCAACTCGAGGAGCAGTTCAGCGATGCGCGGATGCGGAGCGGACGTCGTCGCGGCCATGGCGGTCTCGGTTAGGCCGGCGAGCCGGCGGCAGGGTGAAAGCGTGCGCCCGATGCGGCCATCGAGCGGAGCAACGGTGCCGCGTCGAAGCGGCCCGGGAAGTGCGCGTTGAGCACGTCGAGCTGCTGCACTACAGTAGCCGCGCCGAGCGTATCGAGATAGCGGAACGGACCACCGAGGAAGGGCGGGAAGCCGATGCCAAACACGGCACCGATGTCACCGTCGCGCGGCGATCGGATGATCCCATCCTCGAGGCAGCGCACCGCCTCGTTGAGGAGCGGGAGCACCGCACGCCGCTGCATCAGCTCCAGCTCAAACGTACGTCGCGGTACGGCGGCTGGCGCGAGCGCATAGATCGCCTCGTCCACACCATCGCGCTTGCCGCTCTCGTCGTAGCGGTAGAATCCCTTGCGGGCCTTGCGCCCGGTGCGGCCGCTCTCGATGACGCGCTGCAGCGAGGCCGAGGGCGCCATGCGCTCTCCGAACGCGGCGGACATGATGGGTCCGGACTTTGCTGCGATGTCGATTCCGACCTCGTCGAGCAGCGTGATCGGGCCGACGGGAAAGCCGAAGCGCGTGAGCGCGTCGTCCACGGCGTCGATGCGTGCGCCGTCGTCGATCAGGCGACCGCTTTCGTTGAGATAGGGCGCCAGGATGCGATTGACGTAGAAGCCCGGTCCGTCCTGCACGACGATGACCGTCTTGCCGATCGCGCGTCCGTACGCGACGGCAGTCGCGGTTGTCGTCGCGTTGGTGTGCGGCGTGACGATGACTTCGAGCAACGGCATTTTGTGCACCGGCGAGAAGAAGTGCATGCCGATGACGCGCTCGGGGTGCGGCGACGCCTTGGCGATGTCGCCAATGGGAATGGTGCTGGTGTTGGAGGCAAAGATGGCGTGCGGCGCGGCGGCCTCCACCTCTCGTAGTACGGCGTGCTTGACGGCGAGATCTTCGAACACCGCTTCGATGACGAGATCTGCGCTCGCGAAGCCGCTGTAGTCGGTGGTGCTGCCCACTTGCGAGAGCATGTCGTCGTACTGCGTGCGCGTGATCTGCTTGCGTTTGAGTCGTTCGCGCACGACGTCACGGATGCTGCGGTAGCCGGCGGCTAGCCGCTCTAGCGAGGCGTCACGCATGCGCACCAGCGTGGCGTGCTGCACGGCCACCGCGGCGATCCCCGCGCCCATGAACCCCGCGCCGATGATGCCCAGTTTGTGCACGGGGGCTGCCGTCGCAGTCACTCCGGTCGGCAGCCCTGTGTCCTTCTTGAGCGCCGTCGTCGCGAAGAACAGGTAGACGAGCTGACGCGATACGTCGCTGACCGCGAGTTCGCCGAAGTGTTTCGCTTCCTCCTTGAGCCCCGCCGGAACGCCGTCGCCAAAGCCGCGCTGGATCGCGTCGATGGCCGCGAGCGGCGCCGGATAGCGCCCCTTGGTCTTCTTGAGCACGGTCTCACGTGCCTGGCGAAAGACGAGTGCGCGACCGAGCGCGTTGTCTTCCAGCAGCATCGTCGTTGCGCCATGCTTGCGTGGACGCAGCGCCGGTGAATCGCCGCGCCCCAACTGCTGCGCGCGGGCGATCGCGATATCGAGCAGGATGGCTGGGTGCACCAGCTCGTGCACAAGTCCGATCTGCAGCGCCTTTTTTGCGCGGATGTTCTTGCCCGTGAGAATCATGTCGAGCGCCGCCTGCAACCCGACCGTTCGCGGCAAGCGCTGCGTGCCGCCGGCACCGGGAATCAGCCCGAGCTGCACTTCGGGCAAGGCGAGCACGGTTTTCGGGTGCTCGCTGGCGATGCGATGATGACAGGCGAGCGCGACTTCGAGTCCGCCACCCAACGCGGCACCGTGAATCGCCGCGACCACTGGCGTGCGGAGCGCGGCAAGTTGATCCAGCAACTGCTGTCCGCTCCGCGAGAGCGCTTCGCCCTGCGCCGCGTCGCGTACGCGCGCTAGCTCGTCGATATCGGCGCCGGCAATCCACGTGTCCGCCTTGCCACTGCGTAGCACAACGGCCGTGATGGTCGTGTCCTGCGTGAGCCGTTCGAAGATCTGCGCAAAGACTGGCCCGACACGCGTGTTGAGCGTGTTCACAGGCGATGCCGGCTGGTCGTAGGTGACGATCGCGACGCGCTCGAACAGCTGCATCGTCAGCCCGACCGTGGCATCGTGCAGCAACGGCTCGCCGCGCAGCGCGGGGTGCAGCGCTTCGCTCGATGACTCGACGGCAGCGTGATCGCTCATGCGCGCTCCACGATCATCGCGTGCCCCATGCCGCCGGCGGCACACACGGTCAGCATGCCGAACTGTCCGTCGCGTCGCGCCAGCTCATTCACCAGCGTGGTCAACACGCGACCGCCGGTGGCACCAAACGGATGCCCAATGGACAGCGAACCGCCCATCACGTTCAGTCGCGCTGGATCGATCTCGCCGGTGGCCGTGCTGAAGCCAGCGCGCGCGGCCCATTCGGCGCTCGCGAGTCCCTGAATGTTGCTGAGAACCTGCGCGGCAAACGCTTCGTGCATCTCCACGAGATCGATCTCCGCCAACGACAGCCCCGCACGCTTGAGCGCCACAGGCGCGGCCAACACCGGCGCCTGCAGCAGCTGTTCGCCTGGATCGACGGCCGCATACGCATACGACTTGATGAACGCACGCGGCGTGTATCCCAGCGCCCGCGCGCGCTCCTCGGACATCAGCAGCACCGCGCTGCCACCGTCGGTTAGGGGCGACGCGTTGCCCGCCGTCACGGTGCCATACTGCCGGTCGAACACCGGACGCAATGCGGACATCAGCTCGTAGCTGCTGTCGGCACGGATGCCATTGTCCGTCGCCAGCATCGACTCGAATCGTGGTGGCACCGGAACGGGCGCGATCTCGGCGGTCAACCGACCGTCCTTCGTGCCCGCGGCGGCCTTCATGTGCGACGCAAGCGCAAAGCGATCCTGTGCCTCGCGCGTGATGCCATTGAGCTTGGCCATCTTGTCCGCCGATTGCCCCATCGACTCGCCGGTACTCGGCTCCGCGATCGCCGGGGTGATGGGCACAAAGTCACGGGGGCGCAGCTTGGCGAGCGTGGCTATCCGCTGCGACATCGTCTTCGCCTTGGACGCCGCCACCAGCACATCACTCATCCCGCGCGAATGCAGAATGGGCACCTGCGTCAGCGACTCCGCGCCACCGGCAATGGCGATGTCCGCGTGGCCGAGTGCAATCTGATCGGCCGCGTCGGTGATGGCCTGATTGGCAGACGCACAGGCGCGACCGACGGTGTAGGCCTGGAGCGTCTTGGGGAAGTGCGGCAGCAAGGCGACTTCGCGCGCGATGTTGGGCGCGACCACCGACTGCACCACGGTACCGAAGACCAGCAGGTCCACGAGCGCGCCGTCGAGGTTGCTGCGCTGCATGAGTTCCGCGACGGCAAAGCGTCCGAGCTCGATGGCGGTGTAGTCCTTGAGGGCCGTGCCGGAGCGCGCGAAGGGGGTTCGCACGCCGTCGATGATCGCGACTCGGCGCCCGTTTCCGAAGGAGGGCATGGCGCAAGGTAACGCAGGCCCCGAGGGGCGTCACGAGATGGCGTGGAGTTTCGCCGTCCTCTGGCGAACGGCCCTCCCGTACCGCATCTCTGCGGGAATGTCAGATTCGTCCGAACCCGCAGGCCGCCTCGCCGACCAAGCGTATCCCCGAACGGGCGCGACCGAGATCGCGATCGGTACCACCGCCGAGCGCGTCGCGCCACGCGGGGCGACGGCCGTGACGAATCGTGCCGGGACGTTGGCAGCGTTGGCAGCGGAGCCGTTCGACATCGTGGTGATTGGCGGGGGGATTACCGGGGCTGGTGTGGCGCGCGAAGCGGCGCTGGCCGGCCTGCGCACCGCGTTGATCGAGCGAGACGATTTTGCGAGTGGCACCTCGAGTCGTTCATCGCGGCTGGTGCACGGCGGCGTGCGCTATCTCGAACACGGACACTTCGCGCTGGTGTTCGAGTCGAGCCGCGAGCGGCGCGTGCTGCTGGACATGGCGCCGCATCTGGTGCGTCCCCTGCCCTTCACCTGGCCGGTGTATCGCGGCGCGCGTGTGCCCCGCTGGAAGGTCCGCGCCGGACTCACGCTCTACGATGCGCTGGCGCTCTTTCGCAATGTGCAACGGCACGAGTCGCTCGACACGGCGGCCGTGCTGGCGCGAGAGCCGGCGCTGTCTCCCGAGGGGCTGCTGGGAGGTGCGCGCTACTGGGACGCGGCCACCGACGATACACGATTGACGTTGGCCAGTGCGTTGGCCGCGCGTGAAGCGGGTGCGGTGGTGGTCAACCACGTGGCGGTTGTGGGTGGCATTCGCGGCGGCGCGTCTGCAACGCGGCTGAGTGGTGTGGCGGTTGAAGATCGACTGACGGGCGACGGCTTTACCGTGGCAGCGCGCGTGGTGGTGAACGCCACGGGTCCGTGGAGCGACGCGACCGCCGCGCTTACGGGCGCTCCGTCAGGCGCACAGGTGATGGGCTCGGCGGGCGCGCACATCGCCGTTCCGCGGCAGCGCTTGGGCAACAACGACGCAGTGACACTCGTGTCGCCTCTCGACGGGCGCGTGCTGTTCGTATTGCCGGCCGGTGCGCACGCCATCATCGGCACCACCGAGCGTCCGGCACAGCGCGGCCCCGACGAGATTCGCGCGACCGAACTCGAGGTGCAGTACCTGCTGCGCACGGCGAACGCGTTCTTCCCGTTTGCTGCGCTCGAGATGGGTGACGTGATCGCGGCATGGTCGGGGATTCGCCCGCTCGCAGCGGTGCGCGCTGCGTCGCACAGCGCCAACAGTGCCTCGCGCGAGCACGCCGTGATGCATCGCGACGACGGGCTGGTGAGTGTGACAGGCGGCAAGCTGACGACCTATCGCGCCATGGCGGCCGACGTGTTGGCGCACGCAGTGCAAGAGTCGGGACGCGGCGGCGCAACGATGTCGTCCAATACTCAGCTTCAGCCGAGCGACCGTACGCCGCTACCCGGAGGCGACATCAGCTCACGCGAGGCGCTGATGCAGGAGGCGCGCACGACCGTGCATGACGCGGCGGTTGGTGAACGACTGGCGTTGGCGTACGGGTCGCGGTGGCGCAACGTGTGGAGCTACGCGCAACGCGATGCCTCGCTGTCGCGGCGATTGGTCGAGGATTTGCCGTATCTCGTCGCTGAGGTCCCGCATGCGGTGGAGCGCGAGCTGGCCTGTACGTTGGCCGATGTGCTGGTGCGTCGCACGCACGTCGCGTTCGAGACGCGCGACCATGGGCGTGCAGCGGCCCGACGTATCGCGCCAATGATGGGCGCCATGCTGGGATGGAGTGCGCTGGAACAGGACGAGCAGATTGCCGCGTATGATCGAGACGCCGCACGGCTGTTCTCGATCGACGCACCCTGATTGATGGCCACATCGCTGTCCAACTCGATGTCCTGATTTCGCACGCGCGTCTCCCTATATTCGGGCGGGTATCGCACGATCCCCTTGAATGGAGTAGCTGGCTACATGTCGTTCACGATTGGTCTGCTCGTCGTGACGTTCTTCGCCTCGCTCGGCGGACTTGGGCTGTTCATTTGGTCCATGTCGAATGGACTCTTCGGTCCGGAATCGGCCGCGAGTCGAGTGATTTTCGGCGCCAAGGAAATCGGTCTCGCGGAAGAGCCGGCAGCGCAGAGCATCGCAGGACAGAATGAGCTGCAGGAGACGATGAACCGCACCGGACACACGGGCGAGTTCTCCGTGCTCACCGAAGAAGAAGCGGACGAGCGGTTGGTGCAGGACGCATCGGGAAAGTGGCCTGTGCTCCTCTGCATCGGCTTCGCGGTGGCGTGGCTCGTGGCGGCCTCAGTGTTTGGTCTGATGGCGTCCATCAAGCTGCACGTGCCGGACTGGCTGGTAGGTCAGTCGTGGTTGACCTTCGGCCGCATTCGCCCCGCGCACCTGAACGCGGTGGGCTATGGGTGGTGCAGCCTGGCGGCCTTTGGCGTCGCGTTGTGGTTGATGCCGCGCCTGTTGCGAACGCCGCTGGTCGGTGGCAAGACGGCAGCGATTGGTGCCACGCTCTGGGGATTGGGTGTGACCGCTGGTGTGATCGCGATTCTCACCGGCCACAGCACCGGGCTCGAGTGGCTGGAATTCCCGTGGCAGTGCGATGTGCCTATGGTGATCGGCGGCACGCTGATGGGTGTCGCGCTGCTGCGAACGCTGCGCAATCGCACCGTCGAGCACCTGTACGTCTCGGTGTGGTACATCGCCGCCGGATTGCTGTGGCTGCCGATTCTCATCACCGTGGCCAACTGGCCGGGCGTACACCACGGCGTTCAGCAGGCGGCGATGAACTGGTGGTACGGACACAACGTGCTTGGTCTTTGGTTCACGCCGATCGGCCTCGCGGCGATCTACTACTTCATTCCCAAGGTGCTCGGCAAGCCGATTCACTCGTACAACCTGTCGCTCGTCGGCTTTTGGACGTTGGCGTTCTTCTACAGTCAGGTAGGCGGGCATCATCTCATCGGCGGCCCAGTGCCGGGGTGGATCATTTCGCTGTCGATCGTGCAGAGCGTGATGATGGTGGTGCCGGTGATGGCGGTGGCCGTGAATCAGCATCGCACGTCGTGGGGACATCTTGGCGCGCTGCGCTACTCACCCACGCTCCGCTTCGTGGTGGTGGGCGGCATGATGTACACCCTGGCGTCGGTGCAAGGCTCGATCGAGTCGTTGCGCGTGGTGAACACAGTCACGCACTTCACACACTACACCGTCGCCCACGCGCATCTCGGTCTTTACGGCTTCTTCAGCATGGTCATGTTCGGTGCGATCTACTTCGTGCTGCCGCGTGTGCTTGATTGGGAATGGCCGTCGCATCGACTGATCAGTCTGCACTTCTGGCTCGTGATCGGCGGCTTCGCGATCTACTTCGTGGGCCTGAGCATCGGTGGCTGGCTGCAGGGGCTCGCGATGCTCGATGCTTCCAAGCCATTCATCGACAGCGTGCAGATCACCAAGCCGTACTTGCTCGTGCGAACGATCGGCGGATCGATGATGACGCTTGGCCATCTGGTGTTCGCGCTGCACGTCGCGATGATGCTCTCGCGCCGTGGCGTGGCGAAGACGGGACCAACGCTGCTGCGCACGCGGTCATACACACCAACGTCGGCGTCGTTGGCCATCGGAGGGAAGGTCGCATGAGTCGCGAAGCGCAGGTGGACCTGACGCGGCTGATTGGCGGCGCGCTGGCGATCGTGACGTTCTCGATCATCGCCCTCGTCGTGATGCCGTACGTACTCACGCAGCAGAAGGAGATCCCGGCCAAGCCCGCGCCGTACACCGAGTCGCAGGCAGCGGGACGTGCGGTATACATCGCGAACGGGTGCATCTACTGTCACTCGCAGCAACCGCGCGATCCAAGCATCGCGCCGGACCAGCAGCGTGGATGGGGACGTCCGTCGGTGCCGGCCGACTACGTGCACGACCAGCCGCATCTGCTGGGCACGATGCGCACCGGGCCCGATCTGTTCAACATCGCTGTGCGCCAGCCCAGCAAGGATTGGCATCTCGGGCACCTGTATCAGCCGCGCGCGTACATCGCGCAGTCCATCATGCCGTCATATCCGTTTCTCTTTGAAGAGCGGACGGGCGATGCGCAGCCGGGCGAGGTAGTGGTGACGCTTCCGCCGGGCGCGGCGAAAGCAGGCGTGCGCATCGTGGCCAAGCCGGAAGCCGTTGCACTCGTGGACTATCTCCTGTCGCTCGATCACACCTATCCCGTACGCGCGACCAGCGGAGGTACGCCATGAGGCGCGAGACGCGCGCTCCCCGCGATCGTGAGCACGGCGATCCGGAAGAACAGGTTCGCCCGCTGCCACGCGCGCTGCTCTCGCTGGCGTTGGTCGCTGGACTCTGGGGCGGCTGGTATCTGGCGACGAGTGAGTCGGATGTCTCGCCGATGCTCGGCGATCGCCGCACGGCGGCCGCGTTTCAGGCAGCACCAGCCAATGCTACGGTGGACGGCGCGCAGGTGTTCACGGGCAAGTGCGCGGCGTGTCATCAGGCAACGGGTCTCGGCTTGCCCGGCGTGTTCCCGCCGCTCGCGAAGTCGCCGTGGGTGGTGGGTGCGGAGGAACGGCTGTTGCAGATCCTGCTGCACGGCATTCAGGGGCCCATTGAAGTGCTGGGCGCGACGTACAACGGTGCAATGCCCGCGTGGAATACACTGAGCGACGCAGAATTGGCCGCAGTGGCCACGTACATTCGCGGTGCATTCGGCAACAGTGCGGGCGCGATTACGGCGGAGACGGTGGCGAAGGCGCGCGCGGCCACGGCGTCACGCACGACGCCGTGGTCGGGTGGCGAGGAGTTGGAGCACATCCAGTGAAGAGCTGGCGCGCAGTCGTCGGGGTTGGGCTCGCGTTGAGCGCGACGATGGCGATGGTGGCGACCGCCACCGACGGCTTTCGTGCCTGGACCACCGATGCTGCGCGCGCACGTGCTGTCAGCGCGAAGCCTGTGATGGTGCCACCTGTTGCACTGCTGGATATGCATCGCGCGCCACAACAGCTCTCGGACAGCACACGCAGCACGATCGTGGATTTCGTCTACACGCGTTGTCCGTCGCTCTGTGGCACGCTTGGCTCGACATACCAGCGATTGCAAGCCGAGCTGCAGCAACGCGCCCTCGGCGATCGGGTACGGCTGCTGACCATCTCGTTCGATCCAATGTGGGACACCCCCGAGCGTTTGCGCTACTACTCGATTACCATGCGCCCAGACCCGGCGCTGTGGACGATCGCGACGTTGCCTGACACGAATGGGCTCGCGTCGATGCTCGCGACGTTTGGCATTCGCGTGATTCCTGACGATGCCGGTGGCTTCACGCATAACGCGGCGTTGCACGTGGTCGATCCGCAGGGGCGGCTCGTGGGCATTCTTCCGGTGGATGCGACGGCGGATGCGATCGATCTGGCCCTGGCGCGGGCCAATCCGCCCACGGCCGCTCATCGCAGTGCAACAGTGAGTGCGCGATGACCCCAACAATGAGTACTCGCCCAGCTCGCGCTGATGCGCATGCCTCGGGCGCGCTCGACGCCGATGGGCAGTCGCGCCCGGCGTCTGAGCGCCGCGCACGGTACGTGTTCGCGCTGATTGCCCTCCTCGCCTGTCTTGCCTCGCGCTTGATACTGGAGCGCACCATGTGGGCGCAGATGCTGCTGCAACTGCCGCTCCTGCTCGTGGTGGGTGCGTACCTGGCATCCGCTCTTGCGCGACGTGACGTGCACGATTTGACCGCAGCACGCGCAAGTGCATGGAACCCTCAGGGAGCCGCCGGACTCGTACTCGCGTCTGGCGTCGTGACGCTCTGGATGATTCCGCGCCTGCTCGATGCCGCACTCGAGCAGCCGCTCGTTGACGCTGCCAAGATGTCGATGCTGCTCGCGGCGGGCGCGATCGGATGGATTTCATGGCGCGCCGCCATGCCGATCGTGCGCGTGTTCATGCTCGGCAACGTGGCGTGGATGACGGCGACCGTCGGCGTGCTGCTGCTCGACTCTCCCGTGCGCCTGTGTGCGAGCTATGGCGCGAACGACCAGCGCGTGACAGGATATGGGCTGGTACTGATCGCGTTGTTCGTGGTGGTGGCGGCGTTCGTGCGGTTCAGCGCGCCGGCTCTACCGGACAAGTCATCGCTCACACGCCCAGCGCACCATGTCGTCTGACGCTCAACACACCACAAACGCGCGCTCGGAGTTCGCTGGGTCGGAGTTCGCAGGGAAGGTCGCGTTCATCACAGGTGGCGCGTCGGGCTTGGGGCGCGCGTCCGCGCAGCACCTCGCCGCGCAGGGTGCGCACGTCGCGATCGCCGACATCCAGCATGATGCGGCGCACGCGCTTGCGGCGGAGATCGAGTCCAGCGGAGGGCGTGCGATCGCTGTACCGGTCAACGTGCGCCGCGATGACGAAATCGAAGCTGCGGTACACGCCACGGTCGCGGCGTTCGGGCGGCTGGACATCGCGATCAACGCGGCGGGCATCGGCGGCCCGGAGCTGCGCACCGCCGAGTATCCGCCGGAAGCGTGGGACCTCGTGATCGATGTGAATCTCAATGGCGTCTGGCGCAGCATGCGCCACGAGATTCCCGCGATGCTCGAGCGAGGTGGCGGAGTGATCGTCAACGTCGCGTCGGTGGCCGGGCTGGGCGGATTCCCGCGGCATCCAGCCTACGCGGCCAGCAAGCACGGCGTGGTGGGGCTCACGCGGACAGCGGCGCTCGAATACGGCAAACGCGGCATTCGCATCAACGCGCTGTGCCCCGGCTTTACACTGACGCCGATGGTGCAGCAGATGATTGATGCGGGGCTGCCCGCCGAGCAGTTGGCGGCCCGCGTTCCGCTTGGTCGCCTGGCAACGGCCGACGAAGTGGCGGCGACGGCGCTTTATCTCTGCAGCAGCGCGAGCGCGTTCATGGTGGGACATGCGCTCGCGATCGACGGCGGGATTACCGCGGGTTAGGCGGCGGCGTCACCTCTCGCTCGCGAACGACGCGCCTCGATGCAAGCAGCGATGAGCGCTCTCACTGACGCCATCGCTTGATGTACCATGTTCGCGAACCGTCCCGATCGCACTCGTACTGCACACCAGTGACGTTGTTGTCGGTGCTGACGCCGCCGGCGATGGTGAGACACTTGTCCGTCTGCGTGTTGCGGAGTTCGTACGCGGACCCACTGCCGATCGGTTCAAAATGCCAGTACCGAGATGGGTGCGCGTCGCAATCGTACTGCACGGCAGGAACGCTGTTGTCGGTGCTCACGCCACCGGAGATCGTCAGGCACTTCCCCGTTTGAACATTGCGCGCCTGAAACACCTTCGCGTCGTCGGTTGCAGACAGCCGCCAGCGACGTGAGGGATCAGTATCGCAGTCGTACTGCACGGTCTCGAGGCTGTTCGCTTCGCTCACGCCGCCGGCGATCGTCAGACACTTGCCAGTCTTCGCGTTGACGAGCATCACCTCTCCGTCGGCGGCTTGTGCCAGCGCTGATCGACTCGGCGGCGGCACCGTCTCCGTCTTCGGAGCCGGCGGCTTCACCTCCGAGTCTGGTGCGAGCACGCCTGCGTCGAGCGACGTCGTTGCGCTGTCTGCCGTCGACATCAAGACCGGCTCTCGCGTCAGCAGATAGCCGGTCCCTCCGAGTGCTGCGAGCAGCGCGACAGCAAGCACGCCCTTGGGAATTCCCGCTCGACGAACTGTGAGCGCTGGCTCCTTCGTCTTGGGCGCCGACCCGCCCAGACGCTTGCCCGCGAGCGCCGCACGAACGCCGGCCAGCACTTCCTGCCATTCGGGATTCGCAGGATCACCTCGCCATCCCGCCAGGTTGGCGCATTGCACATGACGAAAGCCGAGCGGGATCGCGCATGGCTCGATCTGCACGGGAATGATCGGCCGTTTCAGTCGTTGGGCCTCGTCGACCTCGTTGAACACCCACGCGGCGGACGCAGAATCCTCAGTCCGCTTGGACCACACCGCGATCACGACTTTCGCTTCTTCAAGGGCGGAGGTGATGGTCTCACGCCAAGTGCCGCCCACGGTGATCTTCTGATCCCACCACACACTCACTCCCTCGCGCTCCAATGCGAGCGCGAGCGTCTTCACCAGTTCCCGATCTTCACTCTTGTAGCTCAGAAAAACGTCGGCCATTGTGTCCTCCGTGCTGTGCGGAAGAACTTACCGGTGCCGCGCGACTGGAAACAATGAGGCAATTCAACCAGAGGCGCGCTTACGCGTCGCCGTTTGGTACCAGTACGATCTTACCGTTGCGTTCGCCTGCGGCAGCCGCCGCAATCGCCTCCTGAATCTGCTCCAGCGGATACGTCGCCTGCACGCGCGCCGACAGATGTCCGGTGGCGATCAGTGTGGCCAATTCGCCAAACAGTGCGCGCTGTCGCTCGGGCGCGGCTGTGCGAAACCAGAACGCGAGCCAGAAGCCGCGCAGCGTCACGTCGCGAAAGACGAACGAACTCGGCAACACCGTGCAGGGCTGGCCGCTCATGCCGCCGTAGTTCACCACCGTGCCGCCGATCGCCACGCTTTGCGCGAGGTAGTCGGTGGACTTGCCACCCACGGCATCGATGGCGAGGCGAATCTTCGCCTTCCCCGTCGCCTCGGCGATGCGATGCTTGAGATCCGGCCCATCCACGAGAACCACATCGCCGCCGATCGCCTGCACCTCGGCGACGGCGCTCTCGCGACGTACCACGTTCACCGTGCGCACACCCTGTCGTTTGGCCAGCTGAATGAGGTAGCCACCGACGGCCGAGTTGGCAGCGTTCTGAATGACCCAGTCGCCTTCGGCCAACGTGACGAACTCTGACAGCAGGAGCGCGGCCGTCGGCGGATTGACGGTGAGCATGGAGAGCTGCACCGGATCACCGACGTCGGGCAACGGCATCAGCGTCGCCGCGGGTGCAATCATGTGCGTGCTCCACGTGCCGGCACCAACGGGCAGCAGCACGCGCTGCCCTAACCTCACGTTGCTCACGCCGTCGCTCACTGCGGCGACGCGTCCGATGCCTTCGTTACCGCCAACGGCCGGTAGCGAGGGCAGCACTCCGTACAGTCCCGCGATGGTGAGGACGTCGCTCGGATTGATGGGCGTCGCCAGCACTTCGATCAGTGCTTCTCCTGCTTGCAGCGCAGGAGTCTCCATCTCTTCGCAATGAATCAGCGTCGCGGGCGTGGGACCGCGCTCATGGTAGATCGCTCGCTTCACGACAACCTCCGGTACGACGGGAAACGCGTGATCAGGACAGCTCGGCAGCGTTGCGCTGATGAATCGTGGTCAACTCGACGACGGTCAGGCGACGCAATCCCTTGGGCAGCTTGAGAATCGCCGTGTCTCCCACGCCCTTCCCCTGCAGCGCGAGGCCGATGGGCGACGCCATCGTCACGTGGCCGTCGTTGAGTTCTCCGGCGTCACCAAAGACGAGCTCATAGCTCTCGAGCTTGTTGGTCGCCTGATCCTGCACCACCACGCGCGAACCGAGTCCGGCCTTGTCCACCGAGATCTGCGCGATGTCGATGTTGGCCAGCTTGGTCACGCGCTGCGTCAGCTGTCCCAGGCGCGCCTGCACGAACTGCTGCCGCTCGAGGGCCGCCTTGTACTCGCTGTTTTCCTTGAGGTCGCCGAGCTCGACGGCTTTACGGATTTCGTTGGGCAGCGTGACGTTCAGCTCGAAGGAGAGCTTCTCCACCTCGCGCGCCATCTGGGCAATCAGTTCGTCGAACATCGTCGTACCCGCTGAAGTACGGTCACGCGTATCGCTGGCAGCGACATCGGGCGCCCGAAAAAAATACGAGCGCCCGGCCGTGGTTCGGCCGGGCGCGCAGAACATTCAAATATGTGGCGCGAGGTCGCCGATGCAAGCGCGGCCGTCTGGCTTTGCTCAGCGCGACGGGGCCGCCGCCTGCGCCGCGTGTGCGTCGATCACTGCCTGTGCCGCTTCCGCCGGATCGTCCGTGAGCAGGATGAGATCGAGATCGCCGGCCGCGATCTTTCCCTCACCCGCGAGTCGCGACGACATCCAACGCACCAGCCCAGCCCAGTAGTGCCGCCCGAACAGGATGACCGGAAACTGAAAGATCTTGCCGGTCTGGATGAGCGTCAGCGCTTCGAACAATTCGTCCAGCGTGCCGAATCCGCCGGGGAAGATGATGAACGCGTTCGAGTACTTGATGAACATCGTCTTGCGAACGAAGAAATACCGGAAGTTCACCAGCGTATCGACGTAGGGATTGGCGCCTTGCTCGAAGGGAAGTTCGATGTTGCATCCCACCGAATGCCCGCCGCCAAGCTTGGCGCCCTTGTTGGCGGCCTCCATGATCCCCGGACCGGCGCCGGTGATGATCGAGAACCCTGCTTCAGCCAGCAGCCGCGCCGTCTCGCAGGCCGCGATGTACTGCGGGTCGTCGGGGCCCGTGCGCGCCGAGCCGAAGATCGTCACGCCCTTCGTGATCTCGGCCAATGCATCGAACCCTTCCACAAACTCCGACGTGATGCGCATGACGCGCCACGGATCGGTGCGCGTGAAGGCACCGAGGTCGGTCCCAGGCGACTGCAGCAGCTTCTCGTCCTCGGTCAGCGACGGGAGATCCCGGATCGCTGCGTCCACCACCCGCGGGAACTTGCGGCGCACCGCGCGCGCTCCGCTGGAGACAAGCGCTTGGGCGTCGGGCACGCGGCCAGCCTTGCGATGCCCCTCCTCGGTCCGCTCCACGAGGCCCACTCGCGATGCAAGCTCCGCCTTGGCACGCGTGACCGGTGAGGCTTTCTTGCCTGTCAGTGTTCGCGGCGTATTGGCTGCGACCTTGGCAGGCTTTGCTTTGACTTTGACGGGGTCCTTGGACCGACGAGGCGACTTCGCCATGAGGACGCAGTTCAGGGAAGGAATGACGCGACGGTCGAAACGGATTTCGACTGCTGCGAAGTGTATGCATGCGCGTGCTGAGACCGCCACCCCAACGCGTGCAGGCTCGCTCTCGTGACATTGCTGAGTAGTCGCCTGCTGTTGGTGGTTGCCGATGGCGTTCGACCAGACATTCTCGCGCAGGAACTCGATGCGGGGCGCGCGCCGGCTATGGCCGCGCTGCGCGAGCGCGGCGCGTTGCACGCCGTCACCTCCTCGTTTCCATCGGTCACGGGTCCCGCGTACGTCCCATTCCTGATGGGTCGTCACGCCGCAACGGTCGGATTGCCGGGACTACGCTGGTTCGACCGCGCGCGCAATATTCGCTGGTCTCCCTCCAGCGCGCGCAGCTACGCCGGCATGGATATCTGGCATGTCGATGGCGACGTCGCACCAGGCATGCAGACGATCTTCGAACTCGCGCAGCCATCCCTCTCGGGCATGAGCATGCTCGCACGCGGCGCGAGCGTGGCGAACGTCGGGCGCTCCATCTCGTGGAGCGTGCGAGCCGCGATCCCGCACTTCCGCGGCGATCTGCTCGGCTGGCGCACGGTCGAGCGTGCAGCGACGGCAGAATTCTTTCGGCACTTCGCCACGGCGCGGCCGCGGTTCTCCACGCTCGCGATCACCAGCCCCGACAAGTTCGCGCACAAGTTCGGCAGCGATTCCACGCCCGTGCGCGATGCGATCCTCGATATCGACAACGCCATCGCGAAGGCGCAGTCGATCGCCAAGTCGGGCGGCTGGCACGAGAGCCTGCGCATCTGGGTGGTGGCGGACCACGGGCACGCGCCGGTGTCGAAGCACGAAGACCTGCATGGGTGGCTCGAATCCAACGACCTGCGCGTGCGCGCACATCCGCGGCTCCACACACGCAATCCCGATGTCGTGCTCATGGTGGGCGGCAACGCCATGGCCCATCTCTACCTCGATCCCGCGTCACGCACGCGAAACTGGTGGCCGTCGCACGCCGCGCGCTGGGAAGCGCTGCACGACGCACTGCTCACGCGCGAAGCCGTCGATCTGGTGGCCGTCGGACTCTCTGCCACGCGCACGCGTATCGCGCATGCGTCACGCGGGTCTGCGGAGATCGTGCGACGCGAGGATGCCCGTGGCGGAACGCGCTGGGACTACGACGCATCCTCGGGCGACCCGTTGCTGCTCGGCGGAACCTTGCGCGACCTCGACGACATGTCGGCGTGGACGGCGTGTGCCGCCTCACCGTATCCGGATGCGCTCGTGCAACTCGGCGCGCTCGCGGCGTCATCGCGAGCAGGAGATCTCATCCTCTCCGCCGCCGATGGGTGGGATCTGCGTTCGCGTTTCGAGCCGGTGTCGCACGTCTCCACGCACGGCGCGCTGCTGTCCGAGCAGATGATGGTTCCGCTCTTGATTGACGGTCCGGTTGCGCGCGCACCGCAGCGGACCGCCGACGTGATGCCGAGTGCCCTCGACGCGTTGGGTATCGCGGTGCCGATGGGGCTGGACGGGCGCTCGTTTCTGTAGGCACAGCCTCGCGCAGGACAGCGGCTACTCCGTGCGGTTCTTGCTGCGCTCGGGGTCGAATCCTTCGGGATAGCGCTTGCGCAACTTGTCGATGTTGCGCTGCGCGATCTCATCGAGTGACACATCCAGCACCGTCGCGAACGCTCCGATGTACCAGAGGCAGTCGCCCAGCTCCTTGATGAGCGCATCGCGGTCGATCGGCGTGTCGTGAAAGAGATGCTTCTTGATGATCTCGGCGGTTTCGCCTGCTTCGCCGGTCAGCCCCAGCGCCGCGTTGGCCAGCTGCTGCTCATGCGTCCGGTCACGGCCGAGAGTGCGCGCGGCAAGCTGTTGATATTCATCGAGCGTCATGCGTGGTGGTCGTGGCGAGTGAAGGGGCGTTGGCGCCAGCAAGCGTTGGCGGGTTGTGTCTGGCGGGCATCGAAAGATACTCGTCGATGAGGTCGCATGCGGTACGTGCGCCGTCTTCGGCGCGCACGATTTCACCGACGGCGGCGGCACGCGCTGCGAATGAGGGCGTCTGCTGCAGGTCCGCCAGTACGTCGATCACGTTCGATGCCCGGTAGTGATCGGCGTTGATGGTGCGAGCCACGCCCAACCGCGTTGCACGCCACGCGTTGTCGGGTTGATCGAAGGCGAAGGGCACGCACAGCAGTGGTCTGCCCGAGCGCAGTGCCGTACCGAGTGTGCCGACGCCGCACTGCTGCACAACGACCGATGCGCGCGGGAAGAGCTGCGAGTGCGGCGCGGCATCGAGCATGAGCATCGACGAGGGGAGCGTGCTGGCCAGACGCGCTGTGGTCTCTGCTCCGGCGAGAAAGACGGCACGTTGGTTGAGTCGCGTGATCGCGCGAATACTCTCGTCGTAAAATTCGCCGGAGGCGCGCACCGCGGACGATCCCAGCGTGAAGACGACAGGCGGCGGGCCAGCGGCGAGGAATTCCTCGAGCGTCGGTGAGAGTGCACTTCCATGTGCGGACTCATTCACCAGCTGGCCGGTGACGTGCGCATTCGCTGGCCAATCGGGCTGCGGCTCGCCGAGTACGCGGCTGAAGAGCGCGAGCACCAGCGGCGCGTTGAGCTGTCCCTCGAAGATCGGGTGGCGGCCGCGCGGCAACCCTAACTCTCGGCGAAACGCCTGCACCGGTTCAACCCAGCGTGCGGACGCCCAGCGCATGAACCAGGCGAAGAACCTCGCGACGCGCGGGCCGAGTACTTCGAGTCGCTTGAGCGCTGGCAGCGGTGGCGGGACCACCATCTCGTAGCCCGACCCGAACGACAGCGGCGCGAGCACCGTGGAGACCCAGCGAATGCCGGTCAGTTCGTGGATGATGGGCGCCGCGAGACCAAGCGGTTGGCTGACGACGAGATCAGCGCCGTCGGTCAGAGCGCGGAGCTGCGTGTACGTGTCGCGCAGCGACGGCATCATCAGCTCTCGGAATAGCAGCTGGGTTCCTCGACGGGGGTCGAGCAGCGCACCCACCATCTGCGACGCGGCAGCGCTCTCGGGGTCCATCGTCAGACCGACCGGCGAGAAGCGGAGGCCTAGTCGAGCCACGTCCTCGCGGTAGTGCTCCGGAAGCGCCATCACGACCTCGTGTCCACGTCCGGACAGCGCGAGCGCGAGTGCGAGATACGGGTTCACATCCCCGTAAGAACCCCAACTGTTGATGACGATGCGGGCCATGGCCGGAAGATAGCTGGCGGCGGCGCGCTGGACGGACGGGATATATTGCGTGATGCCTTGGTTGAGCCTCGTCGCGACGCTGTCGGTGCGCGCCCTCGTGAATCCGTTCCTTGCGATCGATCTGCTGCGCGTCGCATGGCGATTTCGTCATCGGCGTTGGATGACGCGATTCCCGTTTCTGCCGCTGCCCGCGATCTCGTACGTGAAGTGGCGCATGTACACCGCGTACGGTGCGGAAGATGCTGTGCCGCCTGCCGACGATGTGATCGCGTTTGCACGCTGGGTTGGACGACAGCCGTAGCGCGATGCGCGCGCTGACGGAGCGGCTCAAGGCGCAGGCGTACGGATTGGGCTTCGATCTGGCTGGCGTGACCACGCTTGGCGCCCCGGCCACCGTCGCCAAGTTCGATGCGTGGCTGGATGCGGGGCATCACGCGGAGATGGCCTATCTGAGTGGCGACGGCGCCGAGCTACGGCGTGATGCACGACGGCCGCATGTTGGCGCGACGCACGCGCTCGTGGTTGCGATGAACTACGGAGGCCGCGAGCCGAGCGGCCCGGTCGCGCGCTACGCCCGCGGCGACGACTACCACGAGGTGCTGCGTGCGAAGCTGCGCGAACTGCATGCGTGGCTCGAACGGGAGACCGGTCAGACTATCGACGCGCGCCCATACGTGGACTCGGGGCCAGTGCTGGAGCGGGATCTGGCGCAGCGCGCAGGGCTCGGTTGGTTTGGCAAGAACACGATGCTGATCAACCCGAAGCGAGGCTCGTTTTTCTTTCTGGCGTCGTTGTTCGTGAACATCGCGCTGGAGCCCGACGAGCCGTTCGCTGCGGATCGCTGTGGTACCTGCACGCGATGCCTCGACGCGTGCCCCACACAGGCGTTTGACGGACCGCGCGTGCTCGATGCGGCCAAGTGCATCAGCTATCTCACGATTGAACTGCGCGGGGCGATTCCGGAGCAGTTTCGCGAGGCGATAGGTGGGATGGTGTACGGGTGCGACGTGTGTCAGGACGTGTGTCCGTGGAACGTGTCGTTTGCGAGGGAGCTCGATGTCGACGAATTCCGTCCGCGCGAACTGTTCGTTGGAAACGACTCGCGCGACGGGACGCGTGCATTCGCGCGCGAGATCCTGATGATGGAGCCGGCAGACTACGCGACGGCGTTTCGAGGCAGTGCGATCAAGCGCGCAAAGCTGTGGATGCTCCAGCGTAACGCGTGCGTTGTACTGGGCAATGTGGGGACGGCGGACGATGCGGCGGTGCTGGAGGCGATGCTGACAGACGAGCATGCGACAACGCGCGATCATGCGGCGTGGGCGCTCGACATGATTCGTCGATGACCGTAGCGGCCACACCTGAGCGGCCACACCTGCCGCGTGGCAGCGCGCGCATACCATGCACTCCCCTCGCGTCGATGGCCGACCACGGCTCGCGGCGACCCACTCGAACCGTGTGGCGTCCATTTCGCGTCACCGAGATGAAACCGGGCGCAGTGCGCACTTACTCTGGGTGCATCACCAACCCCGAACCGGAGCGCCTCACCATGTCCAATGCTATGAATCTCCAGCGCCGTCGCCCTGCGAAGCTCGCCGCGAGGCTCTCGGTACTCTCCGCTGCCGCGCTGGTCGCCGCCCTGTTGGCGTCCGCGACGGCTAGCGCGCAGTCCACGCGGCCAACGACCGCGACGCCCCCCGTGCAGACCGCCGCAACTGCCACCACACTCGGAGGCGGCCCTGACCTGCAGGGGCTCTGGGACTTCGCGATGCGCGTGGGCGAACGGCCTTCCACCGGCTTCTTCGCGCTCGGCCCGATCGAACGGGGATGGGCTGGCTCGCTCACGCCATACCTGACGAACACGCTGGCGATCCGCCTGCTCACAGTGGATGGGGACTCGGTCAAGATGGTCGTTGCCTCGCGGGAGGGCGATGTGCGATTTCAGGGGCGGTTGACCGACAATGGGCGCACGATGGAAGGCATCGTGGAGTACCACGGCGGCGTCCGCGTTCCGATGACGGCCACGCACCGCGCGCAACCCGTCGCGCCGCGCTGAGTCCAGTCGCGCGAGTGGCGTGGCGGTACCTGCCCTTGATCGCGCCGAGTCCACACCCCGATACTGCAACGTGAACACACGCGCGCACGAGATCGAGGAGGTCGGCTCTCCGGAGTCCGTCATGGAGCGGCGCATCGTGCCGGTGGGGGCCGTCGTGCTGACGACGTTCTTCGCCCTCCTCTACGCGCTGCGCGGCAGCATCGCGTCCATCGACCGTGGCGAGGACCCGCGCTGGGCCGAGCAAGTTGGCCGATCCCTCGCCATGTGGTGGACGTGCCTGCCGTTTCTGCCGCCACTCGCGGCCATCGTCCGTCGTTTTCCAGTTGGGCGCCCGCGCCCGTGGCGAAACGCGGGCATCCTGCTGTTCGGCATCGTCGCGGCCGCCTGGCTCAGGCACATCGTGATGACCCCCGTCGTGGCGGCGATCAGCGGCGTCCCCGACGTGGACGCGAGCGCTGCCGCGCGGACGCTCACCTACTTCACGGTCTTTCTCGTGATGGTCGCGCTCCTGCACGCGGCCCACTACTATCGCGCGGAACGTGCCCGTGCGGTGCGCGAAGCCGGGCTCGCCCGCGGGCTGGCCGAAGCGCGTCTTGCGGCGCTGCGCACGCAGCTGCAGCCGCACTTCGTCTTCAACGTGCTCAACGCGGTCACGACCTTGGTGCACACCGATCCGATGGCGGCTGACCGCATGCTCACCCGCTTCGCCGCGCTCCTGCGCGTGATCCTGTACGAGGGGACGGAGGAGCACGCGCTCGAGCGCGAACTCGAGCTGCTGGCGCGATACGTCGAGCTGATGCAACTGCGTTTCGGTGACCGCATTGTCGTGGAATGGGCCGTGGCCGATGCGCCGCTCGGCGCACGCGTCCCCTTTCTTGTGCTACAGCCGCTGGTCGAGAACGCCTACGAGCACGGGCTTGGCGGAAGGGAGACGGGCGGACGCGTGCTGATCGGCGCGGCACGAGCGGGCGACAACCTACACCTCGTCGTCGAGGACGATGGAGCGGGTCTCGACGTGGACGCGGAATCGATCACCGGTGGTGGGAAGGCGGCCAAGCGCACTGGCATCGGCCTGCGCAACACGCGCGATCGGCTTGCACAGCTTTACGGCGCACGCGCCTCGCTCGTGCTGGAGCGACCGCGCAGCGGCGGCACGCGTGCGCTGGTGACGCTGCCGCTCACCGACGATACGCACGGCGATGCGCACTCGAACGAGGGGCCACGTTTATGAACGGACCGCCGAACCTTCGCAGTGAGGCGCTCGCCTCCGACGCGAAGCACTCGTGGAAGGTGCTGATTGCCGATGACGAACCCCTCGCGCGCGCCCGTCTGCGCGCGCTGCTCGCGCGACACCCCGAGTTCGAGCTCACGGCGGAATGCGGGAGCGGTGCGGCGGTGCTGGCCGCGCTCCGCAACGGACCTGCCGACGTGCTGCTCCTCGACATCCGCATGCCCGGCCTCGACGGCGTCGCGACGGTCGAAGCGCTCGCCCAGGAGGCGCCGTGGTCGCTGGAGCGTCCTCCGTGCGTTGTCTTCGTCACCGCGAGCGAGGAGCACGCGATCCGGGCTTTCGATCTCGATGCGGTCGACTACCTCGTCAAACCGGTCGACATCGACCGTTTCGACCGGGCGATGCGGCGGCTGCTCGGGACCCTCGGGTCGCCGTCCCCAGCTCCCGACGCAGGAGCCATTGCGGCGGCCGATGCTGCGCTCCGGGTCGCACTTCAGGCCCTCCGTGGCGACACCCCCGCGCCGGCGAGCGACACCGCTGATGGCTCCCTGGCCCACGCAAGAATTGGGGCCGAGTCGGAGGGAGGGTATGCGAAGCGATTCGTGGTCCGCGACGCCCAAGGGATGTACTTCGTGGCTGTCGCGGACGTCGACCGTGTAGAGGCGGACGGCAACTACGTTGCACTCGTCGCTGGGGGACGACACCACCTCGTGCGAGAGTCGCTGAATCTCATCGCATCGCGGCTCGACCCGGCGGAGTTCGTGCGGGTGCATCGGTCGCATCTGGTGCGGATCGACCGGATTCGCCGGCTGGAACCATGCGGCCACGGCGAGTACGACCTGACGCTGGTTGACGGCACCCGACTCACCTCGAGCCGGAGCTATCGGGAGCAGATGCGGCGACTGCTTCGGTGACACCAGCGGCGCTCGGGTCCCGCCAGCACGCGTGAGACACGTTGCGCGAGGTCGCGACTGCGTCTCGGCCACGCACAGGATTCACAGATGCAAACAGTAACGACGGGTTAAATCCTTCAGTAGCGCGCGAAAGCCTCAACGCTCAGCACGGGACGCCGCCGCGCACCCCTGTGATGCTGACGAAGAGCGAATCACCCGTTCGCTCGATACCCGCGCGACGGATCGGCACCGCCACCCGCGAGCCGCATCGAGCCGGCGCACCGACCGCGCTGTTGCGGCCGCCGGCCACGATACCCACGGTGTACGCCGTCTCCGATTCAACGGGGCCCAACGTCAACTGTGCGTGTGCAATCGTGTCGGTCGTCGCGCCGAGGAGCAGCACGGAGACGGGGAGCGTCGCCCCGCTGTCCAGCGGCATTTCACCCGACACGAGAAACGGGTGATATGGCACCAACTCCGCACCACGCAGACTCCGCAGCTGATTCCCTGAGCCGACGGACACTCTCAGCGGCTCCGCGTCAGTGAACGCGGAATCCTGCGCGTAATACGACACTTTGAGCGAGGACGGTGCCTGCGTCGGCTCCTTGGTGCAGCCGACGCAGGCAACGACGAGACCGATCAGAACGAGCGCACGATTCATGCGAGGGGCACACGAGAGAGACAGTCAACAGACCGCGCGTCCAACCACCCGCGCCTGTCGGAAGCTATCGCGTGCGCGCCTAGCGTGTACGGCACCCCACATTCAGCGCGGCGATCACTGGCAGGTGATCGGAGGGGAAGCGCTGATCCCAGCGATCGGTGAGAATGGCGTGCTTGAGTACTTCGACACCTGGTGAGACGAACACGTAGTCGATACGGGTGTCGCCGATCTCCTTGAAGCTGTTGAAGGATCCGGACGGTCCGTAGTTCCCTTCGCGACTCGACACATACCCGTCGATGAGCGGAGCGGTGCCGCCAGCGACGGCACCAGTGGTCAGTGTCTTGTACGCCGCCGATGTGGGAGCGGAGTTGAGGTCTCCCGTCACGATCAGCGGCAGAGTACCGGCGATGCTGTCGAGTCGCCGCCGGATGAGCTTCGCACTCTCCTGTCGCGCAACTTCTCCCACGTGGTCGAAGTGCGTGTTCAGATGCACGTACGTGCAGCCCGACGCCCGGTCGCGGAACCGTCCCCACGTCGCGATGCGCTCCAGTGCCGCATCCCACGACTTCACACCGACCGCCTCGGGATTCGTGGAAAGCCAGAACGTCTTGTTCTCCAGCATCTCCACGCGGCTTCGCTTGTAGAGAATGGCGCTGAACTCTCCGGCGTTTTTTCCATCCGTGCGTCCCACGCCAACACGCGAGTACTCCGGCAACAGTGTGTCGAGATCGGCGAGCATGCCGGAGAGCGCTTCCTGCACGCCAACGACGTCGGCGTCATGAAAGCGAATCAGCTTCGCCACCCACGCCTTGCGATTCGGCCACGCATTGATGCCGTCGCCGGGGTTGTTGTAGCGGATGTTGAACGTCATCACACGGAGCGGTGCTCCGGCGGACGTGCCCGGTGAGGTGGCCGAAGCCACCCCACCGGTGTTCGTGGACGCGCACGCAGCCAATGCGAACGCGAGAAACGGAAGCAGCATCCTTCGCATGAAACTCACCATCCGGGGTTCTGGCCGAGCTTCGGATTGACGACCAGGTCCGACGCGGCGATGGGTCGAAGATACATGCGATCGTTCCAGGCGCGCACGATGTTGATCTGCCACTGCAGCAAGCCGGACGTCCCGTTCTGCAACGAGCGCTGGCTGCTGTTCCCGGTCGTGATGTTGTGGTACACGACGCCCGCAACTGTCGGCGATGGCACCGTCCCCGTGTGAAAGTACACGTCCTGAATGCCGTCTTCGTTGAGGTCGTAGTATCGGTTCGCCGTGACGTTCATGCCACGCCACGGACGGGCCAGCAGCTCGCCACGCTTCCAGCGCATGAGGTCATCCCAGCGCAGTCCTTCGAGCGCCAGTTCGACGCCACGCTCGCGGCGAATCTCCAGAACGCTCGGATCCACAACGCCCGGAAAGTACACGCTCTGGAGGTACGGATCTGCACGGTTCGGGCGTGACGACAGACCACCCGTGATCCCCGCGCGAGCGCGCAGCGCGCCGACGGTCCGCTGCCAATCCCCATCCGTCAGTGTCCCCAGTTCCGCCTTGGCCTCGGCGAGGTTCAGGAGCACTTCCGCATAGCGGATGATCGGAATGTCGTTGGTGTTGTTGGCACCGGCATCGAGACCGATGTCATCGATCGTCCACTTGATCGGCTGGTAGCCAGTGAGCGTGACCGTGAAGGCGGGCGGCGACGCCACCAGCGCGCCGGCGTTGAGTCGCTTGAAGTCGCCCATGCGAATAGTCTGCTGCAGGCGCGGATCACGGTTCTTCGTTTCTGCCATGAAGGCCAGCGTATCGTATCCGGGGCGGTCGGTGAACGGCGTCCCGTCGGCCATCAGGTACGTGTTGATGAAATCGCGCGTGAAGCTCGCACCCACACCGAACGTGCCGGAGGTGTAGCGCCAGTTGGCCTCGTGCCGCACGGCGAGGTTCACGTCCATCACGTACATGAGCATCGCCTCGTTGATCGGCGGTGCCTCGCTGCTGAACATCGAACGGTACGATCCCAGCGTGCCGGGCGATGTATTCAGACTGTGGCGTCCGCCATCGATCACCTGCTGCGCAGCTGTTGCCGCTTCGGTGAGCCACACGTTCGCGGTGCCACCGAGCCCGTTGGCGAGACCGGACGCGTGATACTTGCGGAACGTTCCTTCGAAGAGCGCGATGCGTGACTTGAACGCACGCGCGACGTCCTTCGTGACTTCTGTGCGCGACGCACTGGTGACCGTGCGGATGTTGGCGATGGCGAAGTTCAGATCGTCGAGCACATGGCCCATCACCACATCGCGCGAGTCACGTCCGGCGAACAGCATCGCGGTGTCGGTGATGGCAATCGGCCGATCGATCCACGGCACCGCGCCGTACGTCTTCACCTTGTCGTAGTAGAACATGGCGCGGGCCAACCGCGCGAGCCCCATGTAATGATTCCGCGTCGCTTCAGGGACAGCGGGGTCGACGTTGCTCTCGATGAAGTAGTTGATGTTGCGCAGGGCGGTCCAGGACCATCCACCCTGATTGTTCGGCGTGAACGTCGGCAGCAGGTAGCTGCTCGCTCCACGCACGGCGAGGTAATCGGACACATCGTCGCCAATGTAGACGGCGTTCACCGATGGCCAGGTATTCGTGAAGGAGTTCGTGTAGAGCTGGAGGCCAGCCTCGCTGCTGAACACGGACTTCTGGTTGGTCGCCGAGACGGGCGACTGTTCCAGATCGCACGCCGCGGCCAGAAGGCACAGGCCGCCGATGGCCGCGAGTCGGATCGTAGTATATGAGGTCATGGCGATCAGAAGGTCAGAGAGACGCCGGTGACGAACGTGCGCATCATCGGATAGTTCAGGCCATCGCCGCTGCCGCCGCCCGTGAGAACGCGGTCGGAACCTTGGCTGATGTTCTCCACGTCGATGTTCTTCACGATCTTGTAGAGCGGCGAGTACGTCCACAGGTTCTCGCCCGAGAGGTAGACCTTCGCGCGACGCGCACCAACGCGCGTCAGCCAACTCTTCGGCAGATCATAGCCGACCTGCAGATTCTTGAGCCTGATGTACGCGACGTTCATCAGGTACTTCGTCTGCGGGCGCGACATCTGGCGCTCGCCACTCTGCGCCGCATAGCCGTTCAAGCGCGGGAAGAACGCATTCGGATTCGGGTTGGCCGGGTCATAGATGACGCCCGGAGCCATGTGCCACGACGGGATGTTGTTGTACGGGCGATTGTACTGCCCCCAGAAGTAGTCGGCCTCGGGATTCGCGTGCCAACTCTGCTTGCCGACGCCCTGGAAGAAGGATCCGATGCTGATGCTGCGCCAAGCGCCGTTCAGGTTGATGCCGTAGCTGTAGCGCGGTGTCGTGTTGCCGATGACCGAGAGGTCACCTGAATTGGCCTGCGTCTGCGTGCCGACGTCGATCTTGCCGTCACCATTGATGTCCCGGAACTTCAGGTCACCCGGCAGCCACACTCGGGAGTTGCGCGACTGGATGAAGCTCTGATTGGCGTGGCTGAGAATGTCCGCCGAGTCGCGAAAGAAACCCTCGGTCGTGTAGCCCCAGATCTCGCCGACCTTCTGGCCAACGCGATAGTCGCTGAGCAGGCCGTTGGGATTGTTGTACTTGAGGATTTCCGATGAGTTGTCGGAGAGTGCAACGCGGATGCCGTACGTCGCGCGACTGCCCGCAAGACGGAAGCCGTCCTGCCAGCCGGCAGAAATCTCCCAACCGTTGGTCTTCAAGTCGGCGTAGTTGCCTCGCGGCGCCGACGCTCCGAACACGGCCGGCGGCGTGATCGCCGTCGTGAACATGTCGGTCGTCTTCCGCGTGTAGACGTCGGCACTGAAGTTGAGACGATTGTCGAGCATATCGGCGTCGAGTCCGAAGTTCGTCGTCGTCGCCGTCTCCCAGGTCAATCCATTCGGCAACACGGCAGGCGCGCTCGTCTGCTGCGGCCGCGTGCCATTCACGATCACGCCGGACTGCCCGATGTTGAACGTCTGCTGGAACTGATACGCGCCGCCGTTACCGTTGCCCATCGAGCCGTGCGACACGCTGAGTCGGAGGTCGTTGACCAATCCACGCGACACCTTCCAGAACGGCTCCTGCGAAATGCGCCATGACGCGGACGCCGACGGGAAGAACGCGTAGCGCTGGTCCACGGGGAACTTCGACGAGCCATCATAGCGGCCCGTGAACTCAAGCAGATAGCGGTCCGCGTACGAGTAGTTCATGCGCGTGAAGCCGCCGAGGATGTTCCACTTCTCGTAGCCACCGCCAATCAGGGTCGCCGTACCCAACGCAAGATTGAGGTCCTTGGCGTCCGGGAAGATGAGCCCGTTGCGCTCCGCGCTCACCTGCTTCGACGTCCGCTCTTCGTAGTTCACGCCGCCCATCACGCGCAGGGAATTCCGGCCACCGAAGGTCGTGTTGTACTCGCCGTAGGAATTCGTCGCGACGTAGTCGGCCGTGGCGTGCGTTTCGTTCAGCGTGTTGGTGGCCGCGCCAACGTACTCGATCACTCCAGGACGGCGGCTGTACGGCACCGGGACGCGGCGACGCATCTGATCGTTCGTCGTGCGCTGGAATGTGAAATCGCTCGTAAACTTGAGCCGATCATCGAAGAACTTCGTAGCCGCTTCGACATTGGTGCGGTACACATCGACATCGAAGTCAATGCCGTTCTTTCCGTAGGCAAAATCGCCAACCGTATACGCAGCGGACTGCGTCAGCGTGCCGTCCGGATTGTACAGCGCCGAAAGGACATGCCCTTCGTCCTGCAGATTGCGCCAGATCGCGCCGCCTTCGCCCACGTTCTCCGGATTGTGATACGTGCGATTGGAGTACATGAAGCCGCTGCGCACATTCAGCCAATCTGCCGCGCGGATGGTGCCGTCGGCGCGCAAATTCTTCTGCGCGAAGTTGTCGGAGTTGTAGCGGAACATGCCATCCTGTCCCAGCGTCCGACCCGAGATCATGAACTGTGCGTTCTCGGTGCCACGCGAGATGGAGAGGTTGTGCTCCATCGTCATCGCGCTTGGCCGGTATAGGTAGTCGTACCAGTTGGTGCTGTTGAAGTACTGATAGGCACCGTCAGAGCCCACGATGGTTTCCGGAGCGCGATTGGCTTGCGAGCGAACACGCAACGAATCCAGATAGGCCGCCGAGAACACCAGGGTCTTGTTCACGTTCTGTGGCGCGAAGCCCTGCCAGCTCTGAAAGGCTTGATCGAACGTACGCGCGAACGTGTAACCGTCCGTGACCATCGACGTCTTCTCCACGGGAGCGCGGCTTCCGTAGGTGACGCCATAGTTGATCTGGAACTGGTCCTTCTGCGGGCGCTTGGTCGTGATGAGCATGACGCCGAATGCGCCGCGGGCACCGTACACGGCGGCGGCGGAAGCGTCTTTCAGCACCGTGACGGATGCGACATCATCGGGATTGATCATCGACGGATCACCTTCCACACCATCAATGAGCACCAGCGCACTACCACCGGTCCCAATCGACGTCGTTCCGCGGATGTTGATGGAGGGCGCTTGAATCGGCTTGCCGTCCTGCGGCCGAATGTTGACGCCGGGAAGCATGCCCTGCAGCCCCAGTGTCAGGTTCGGGACAGGCCGTTCCGCCAACTGCTCGGCGTTCACCTGTTCCACCGCACCCATCACGTTCCGACGATCCGCCGTTCCATAGCCAATTGCCACCACTTCATCGAGCTGCACCGCTGCGCGAGCAAGCGAAAAATTCGCTGTGAATGTACCGGTGGCCGCGACCGCAATCTGCGTCTGTCCCACGACAAAGCCGAGACGACGCGCCACGACAGTATGAGTGCCGGAAGGAACGCGCGCGATGGTGTAGCGCCCCTGCGCGTCAGTGACCGCGCCGATGTTTAGCCCCTGCACGACAACCGACACTTGGGGAATGGGACTCGACGACAGCTTTTCCTGCACGGTACCGCTGATCGTAGCTGACTGCGCCTGCGCTGTCCTCGCCATGAGGGCAAGCAGCGCGGCGACGCCGAGCATCGGAAGCCGAATATTTCGCATGAGCTGGTGGGCAAAGAATGAATTGGCCGGTGTGACCGGCAGCAATTAGCGATTCATTCCAACACGGACGTGTTGTGTGCCTGTCACAATCGCAGCACAGCATTCGGAACCACCTACTTCGTCGCCAACGGAGTAGGGACATGAGGTGACGTTCACGCGCAGCGCGATCACGCGCGATGCTGTACAAGCACCAGCGGCTGACGTGGCGTGGTGTGAGCGATACCAGATCTCACACACCGGACCGAACAGCGTTGCAACCGAGCTCCTGCTTCGCGAACACGGGCGATGTCGTATTTTCTTGCGCTATGGTCCCGCATCACATCGTCCGCCCTCAGCCTGCATGACGATTCATTTCGCACGCCACGCGAGTCGCGCACTCTGCGCGCTGCTCCTCGCCTCCCCGATGGCTGCGCAGACGACCGGCGCGCTCCGGGGACGCGTCGTGAACGAGCGCACCAGTCAGCCGGTGGCGGGAGTGGAGGTGAGCATGCCGGCGATTTCTCGCGCGGTAATCACGGACTCGACGGGAGCGTTCGCGATCCGGGACCTGGCGCCAGCGCGTTATGAGGTCGTCGTTCGCAAGCTCGGGTTCCAGCCAACAGCCGCGACGATCACCATTTCGGGTGCTGACGACCCCGAGCAGATCCTCCGACTCGTTCCCGCGCTGACCGAGCTGTCCAAGGTCGTGGTCGCATCCACCGCCGTCGATCGACGGCTTGCGTCGTTCGAGGAGCACCGCAGTGCGTACAAGGGCGGATCGTTCCTCACGGCCGAACAGCTCGACAAGGAGAAGGGGCGCGCGTTGGTCGATGTGCTGCAGAAGGTCGGTGGGGCAGACATCGTACGCCTCGGCAGTGGGTCGGCCTACTTCGCCACACGCCGAGGCTACGATTCATTCATGAACATGCCGACGGTCAGTGCCGGCGACCGTATGCGCGGCGCGCCACCGGGACTCTGTTACGCGGCAGTGGTGGTCAACAACGTCTTTGTATACCGCGGCGAAAGTAGCGATGAGCTGTTCGACCTGAACGTCCTCGCCCCCACCAATGTTCTGGCGATCGAGGTGTACAAAGGTGGCGCAACCATGCCTTTGGCATACAACGCCACGCGAAAGACGTGCGGGTTGCTGGTGATCTTTACCAAGTAGTCGCGTTCGAAGGTGCTACGACGACGCGCCATCCGACGTACGAGTGCGCGCGCGACGGCGACGGGCCGTCCATCCAAGTGCCGCGAGTCCGGCACTCACGAGCGCCACCGAGCTTGGTTCCGGCACCGTGGTGACAGGCGACGACGTGAAGTCGATTCGATAGATGTCCTGTCCACCCGTGAGCTGGCTGTCGAACTGGTATCCTGCGCCGGTCGTGAGACCGTTGAATCCCTTCAACTCAGCGAAGTTGAACGCCACAACAGAGTTCTGCGGGGTTCGCAGGCTGTTGTTCCCGACGAATGCCGCCGCCGCAGGGTCGAACAGCTCTGAGCCAGCGTCCCAGATCTGACTGGACGTCTGAATGATCGAACTTGTGGTCAGGTTTCCCATCGCGTCGAACAGGCGGATGGGATTGTCGTTGCCGATGAACAGGTCATTGCTGGGCACGACCATCCCGGCAAAGGTGAAGAACGGATTCATGGCCGTATTCACCAGAAAGCTCAGGCTGGCAGAGGATCCGGGTGTGAGCAGACCACCGATGGTCCCGCGCACTGCGGTGGGATCGGCTGCGGCGAAATCCGTCTGCCACTGTCCGCCTGCCCCGCCTTCAGCCACGGAGATGATCGCCGCGCCGGGAAACTGACCGATGTTGAATGCGTCAAAGACTCCCCGATGAAAGCCCACATGGAGCGGTGCGAAGCTCACGCTATTGGTTGGCGCCAGGTTTGTGACCGTTGCCGTGACCATGCGCTGTTGCGCGTCCGCAGCGGTGGAGGCGATCGATAGCGCGGCGGCAATTCGAACGGTGTGAGTGAGCGTGCGAGTCTTCCAGGGCATGGAGTCGTTCCGGTAATGGGAAGTGATTGCGGCTCGGGGTGAACGGCGCCCCACCACACACCATCACACCAGAACCTCGGAAACCGGCTCACGACCATCTGGAATCGTCTCGTGGAGTTAGCGCAGGGACACTTGCGGCCTGTCGTGAGGGTGTGGATGCTTCACCCGAAAGCTTCTCCAGGGAGTGAAAACTGAGGTGTTTGATTCGGACGACGCAGTGACAAGCCTCCTCAGGGAGTGGGCGAACGGACACGCGGCGGCCGGAGATCGCCTGTTCGCGCTCGTCTACGACGAGCTTCGTGCGGTGGCACGACGTCAGCGACGGCGGTTGCAGCACGACGATACGCTGAACACGACGGCGCTCGTGCATGAGGTGTACCTCCGCCTTTCAACACACGCCTCCTTCAGCGTGAATGATCGCGCCCACTTTTATGCGCTCGCGGCACAGGTGACACGACAGATTCTCAGCAACTACCTGCGACGCGGACGAACGCACAAACGCGGCAGCGGCGGCACGCCGATCCCGCTCGAAGATCAGCGCGCGCTCAGTTCGGTCGCTCCCGACGGCGCAGATCATGCGTTCGATCGACTCTGGGATCTCGAACAAGCATTGCAGCAGCTGCAACGATTGCATCCGCGTCCCTGTCGCGTTGTCGAGTGCCGGTACTTTGGCGGGCTGTCCATTCCCGATACGGCGATCGCACTCGGCATCTCGGAAGCAACGGTCAAACGCGACTGGGCGCTCGCGCAGGCGTGGCTCTATCGCGTCCTTCGCCAGCACGCACTCACATGATGGAAGATCCTGCGAACGCGACGCAGGCGTCGTGGGATCGACTGTCTGCGCTTTTCGATTCCGCCTCGTCATATCCACCACACGAGCGGGACGCCTATCTCGACCGAGCGTGCGCAGAGGATCCGGTTCTGCGAGCCGAGATCGGAGTGCTGCTCGCAGGCGCGGACGATGCGCCGCAATTCCTGCAGCATCTGGTTCGCGACGTAGTCAGTCCGGCGTTGGTCGCTGCCACCACCGAGGAATCGGAGTCCGATGATCCGCTCACCGAAGAGGCGGCGACTCTGGCGATTGCATCGGGGACGCGCATTCGCCACTACGAGGTACTCGAACAGGTGGGCGCGGGCGGCATGGGCGTCGTCTACCGCGGGCGCGACCTCCGACTCGGACGCGACGTCGCACTCAAGTTCCTCGCACCGGAGCAGATCGCCGATCCTCAGGCGCGACGCCGTCTCGTTCGCGAAGCACAATCGGTGTCGGCGCTGGACGATGCGCATGTGTGCGCGATGTACGCCGCAGAAGAGACGGACGACGGTGGACTCTGTCTGGTGATGGCCTACTGCGAAGGCGGCACACTGCGTGACCGTTTGCGACGCGGTTCGCTGACTGTCCCCGATGCGCTGAACGTGGCGACGCAGCTCGCCTCAGGGCTCGCGCGTGCGCATCAAGTCGGCATCGTGCATCGCGACATCAAGCCGGCGAACGTCGGCTTCACAGGACATGATCTCGTGAAAGTCCTGGATTTCGGCATCGCGGTGCGCACACACCATCACACCGATGGAGAGACCACGGAGCCCACCGCAACGGTCGTGCCGGTGGGCACGTTGCCGTACATGGCGCCCGAGGTGCTGCAGTTGCAGCGGCCGGATGCGCGATCCGATGTGTGGTCGCTTGGTGTCGTCCTCTATGAAATGCTTTCGGGCGTCCGACCATTCGGCGCAGATACGCCGGTTGGCACCGTCGCGGCGATCCTTTCGAACGAACCGGCGCCGCTGGTCCGTGGAGATGGCGCGCCGATTCCAGAGGCGCTTGCACGTCTGGTCCACGAGATGCTCGACAAGTCGCCAGTGCGGCGCCCGGCCGATGCGAGCGCGGTCGTCGAATGTCTGCGCGCATTGGATTCCGCGACGGAGAATTCACGCAACTCAGCGGAAGGTCGCGCGGCCGCCCCAGCGACATCTCGCGGCATGATCGGCTGGCTGCCGTGGATAGCGGCGGCTGGCGTACTCACAATCGCGGCGGTCTTCGTGACGTTGCGTGGCAAACGGGAATCGCCTCCACCGGCTCCGCTGTCCGTAGTACGAACGATTGAGCCGTTGCCGACGATTGCCGTGCTACCGTTCGCCGTGCGCGGCGACGCAACGCTCGCCTATCTGCGCGAGGGCATGGTCGATCTCCTGACCCCGATGTTCGATGGCACCGGCCTGCTGCGAGGTGTGGACCCGAACTCGGTGCTTGGCGCCATCGACGGAAACGCCACCATGACGTTGGACTCCGCCGAGGCTCGCGCCTTCGCCCGACGTCTGGATGTGCAGCGGTACGTGTCCGGCAGCATCGTACGCGCGGGCTCACAGCTGACGATTCGTGCAACGCTTCACTACGCGGACGGACGCGATGTCGCGCGAGCCCTCGTCACGGTGAAGGACGCGGACGGCCTGTTGCTCGGCGCCGAGTCCGTTGTGCGGCAGCTGGTGGCCGCCGAGCTGCGCGCGCCCGGAGACACGCTTGCAGCACAGGCCGCGTCCATGACCACCTCCAAGCGCGCGCTCCGCGCCTACATCGACGGTGAGCGTGAGCTCCGCGACGCGCGTCCTGCTGCCGCTGTCGAGTTCTTCTCGCAAGCAGTCGACGCGGACTCGCTCTTCGCGCTGGCGTGGTATCGATTGGCCCGTGCGGCGCGCTGGAGTGAGGTGGACTCGATCAATGCGCAGGCCGTTCGTCGTGCGTTCTCGCTGGCGCCTACACTTCCCCTGCGCATTCAGCAGCTCGTGGGCGCATATCACGCGCTCCGCGTGGGCAGTCCGATGATAGCAGAACGCCAGCTGCGCGGTATCGTCGCCGACTACCCGACAGACGTGGATGCGTGGATGCTGCTCGGTGAGACGCTCTTCGACAACAACCCGTACGTCGGACGTCCCTCGAGCGAGGCGGCCGCGGCGTTTCAACGCGTGATGGCGCTCGACCCGAAGAACCGCGAGGTGACGGTGTACCTCATGGATCTTGCCGCGCGATCCGATTCGCGTGGTCTGCTGGATACGCTCTTTCTGATGTACTTCAGCCCGAACAGCGCGGGCGAACAACCGGGGATCCGGCAGACATATCTCGCGTTGCATGCTCGACGCGTTCGCGCTACCGATCGTCCGATTCTCGACCCGACGGCGGCACGGATCGCCTTGCGCCGCACTGGTGCTACGCCTGTCGACCTGCGCGCTGCCGCGCAGTTTGCGCGCACTCTGGCCGCACCCGCGAACGAAGCCAGCTTGCGCGTCGAGGGACTGCTCGCGCTCGCAGTACTCGACTGGGCGAATGGCCGGACAGATGCGGCCTACGACGCGTGGGCACAGGCGACGCGACTGAACGCCAGCGCCGCGCTGTTGGCTCGCGCGGTAGCAGCCGCGGCACCATCGTCACCCGCCAGCGCGGACACGTTGCGTTCATTGCGGCTTGCCTTGGCGCGCGGCGACCAGCCTCGCGCGGGACTCGGACTGAACGCAGACGAGTGGGGCACTCTTCGCGCGTACCTTGGCGGGCTGCTGAGCGCGCGGCTTGCTGATACGCTGACATTGGCCACATCAGTTCAGCAGCTGGCATCCCCGCGCAACGGCAACCGCCTTGCCGCACCACTCCGCGAAGCGCTACGCGGACATCTCGCTCGGGCGCGCGGAAACAATGACGCCGCCATCGCAGCGTTCGAGAAGAGCATCGTCCAGTTGCCGTTCGAAGTGCGCGCTCGCATTCCCGCGCTTGGCCAGCAGGCCGATCGGTTCGCGCACGCTGAGGCACTTCACTCAGCGGGGCGCGACGTCGAGGCTCGTGCGTGGTACGCATCACTGCGCGACGGGCCGGCACTCTGGAGTACGCCATATCTCGCCGCAGTGGCTTCACGGATTGGCGAGCGACTCGCACCCTAGCCAATAGTGTCGAGTCGCTCTCCTGAGTGAATTCGCCACGCTCAGGGCGTCAGCGCAATCGCCGCCT
This sequence comes from Gemmatimonas sp., assembly GCA_965279375.1. Taxonomy (GTDB): domain Bacteria; phylum Gemmatimonadota; class Gemmatimonadetes; order Gemmatimonadales; family Gemmatimonadaceae; genus Gemmatimonas. The sequence goes on from OZ257156.1 coordinate 68,410, forward strand.
CGGCCATTGGTACGTTGAACGGATCACACCAGATGATCACCCACGCGTAGCGCACGCCGGGCGGCAATTGAAACGTGTATGTCTGCCCGCCGTTCCTCGATTTGAGCGCACCGATGCGAAGAGGCGTTCCCGTATTGGGATTGTTCGTCGTGCCGAGATAGACCGTCGGGCCCGGAGTCTGCGCGATGGAAAAGTCGCTCGAGAACGTCAGCTGCCCGACTCCCTTCTCGGCGACGAATTGCACAGTGCCCGTGACGTCGTAACGGGTTCGCCGAAAGATTCCGGAGGTGGCATTGCCCATCGGCGAGCCCATGCTCGGATCGACGGTCATCGCGTCGGGTGCCATTGGGGGTTCTGCAGTGTTGCAGGCCAACAGCACGATGGGCAGCATGAGGAGACGAATCAACAGCCGCATTGTGTATGATCTCCGCGAGAGTTCATGGGTCCAACTGGCGTGTAATGCGCGTCTGCACGTACGCGCCACGCCCGACATTAGATCCATGAACCGGTTGCGCACGATTTGGTGTTAAGAAGCACAGCCCGCCGTTGCTTGGCGTTCCGCCACCAGCTTGCGCGCACGCCAATCGCTCACGTTCCACGTCCGCCATCCACCCTCCCGCTCCCCGCGCCAGCGCTTGTCGAGCATGCGCATCACGCGACAGCGTTCGAGTTCCGGAAGCTGCTCGAGACGTGCGATCAATGTCGGCACTGCATCCGCGCTCAGGCTGCTCAGGTACTCGCCATCGTACACCGCGCCCGCTGCGGCACGCGCAATGTTCACGCGCGCAATCAGCGCATGCGGATTGATGGTGTAGAGCAACGTCAGGCATGCGTAGCCGGCCATGACTGCGCCGAAAGCAAAACGTCGGCGCCTGCCGCGAAGCACGGTGGCCGCCAGCCACGCTAACACCAACGTGAGCCAGAGAATGAATACGCTCACGTAGAGTCGCTGCTCGGTGAGCCCGTACGCCGCCTGATACAGGCGCATTCTGTACGCCGCCGACGCGATCACGCCCACCAGCAGCGTGATCAACACGAGCATCGCGAGGCGTAGCCGCGAGCGGGCGCGTGACGTCTCCGTGGCGGCCGCCCAGTCGGCGAGCAACAACATGGGCACAACGAGCGCTGCGCACAGCACGAGTTCAAAGAATCCACGACGTGCGTACGCCGCGTAGCTCAACCCGACGGTCACTTCAACGAGATTGGCGCCGCCAAAGAGATAGCGCAGCTGCACCACGGTGAAGACCAGAAACAGCAGGTTGAGCAGCCAGAGGGCCACCGAGATTTCTGCCGACGGCATCGCCGGCTGCGGGACGCGCAGACGTCCCATGATCGCATCGTCGGGCACGAGCAGCGATCGCAGGTAGCCCGCGGTGATCCACGCAACCACTCCGGCAAATGCCGCGTGCTGCACCAACGGCTCGATGTCCACTCGAAATGCGTTCTGCACCAACTGCGCGAATACGAGATCCGCAGACATGAGCAACGCGCCCAAGAGGAACAGCGCCGGCAACGCCAGCAGCGATCCTCGCAGCAGCGTTCCCGCTCGCCGTGTCCACGGTTCCGACTTCGCTGTATCGTCCCCTGCACCTGCGGCCGTCTCTTGCTCGCTCTGTCCGTCGGCCACGCGCGTCGCGCGCCCCCATCCGAAGGGTCCGAGTGCAGTGAGCAGCGCAGCGCGCACGACGGCGAACGCGCCTTCGCTCAGCTGTGCGTCGGTCACCCACGCCTTGGTGGAGCGCCCGGCCGCGAGCACCAGCAAGGCAATCGCTCCCAATATGCTGAACACCGCCAACACCTCCGCATCGCGCAGTGCCAACGTTGCCGCGCACATCATCGCTCCGCCGATGAGCCAACGTGATTCCGTGGAGGGGCGACTGTCCGATCTTTGCAGCAAGACCGCGAGCGCGAGCACACCTGCGACCGCCCAGAGTGCGAGGCCGATTCCTGGTCGGCCCTGCGCACGCACCAACACATCGGCAAGGATACCAAGCGACAGCGCGCCATAGAGCGCCGATTTGCGAAGCACGGTCGGCACACTCACGACGCCACCGCCGTAGCCAAGGGCACGTCGACGAGTCCACCGAATCGACGCTGCCGACGACTGAACTCGGCGAGCGCATCGCTGAACGCTTGTTCATCGAAGTCCGGCCAGGCCACTGCGGTGAAGTACAACTCGGCGTACGCGCTCTCCCAGAGGAGGAAGTCACTGAGTCGTTGCTCACCCCCCGTGCGAATGACGAGGTCCACGTCGGGCGCGGGGGCATCGGTTGAGGCTGCGAGCAGGCGCGCGAATGCGGCACGGGTACGCGGCGCCTGCGCGGCCGCCTGCACGATCGCGTCGCGCGAGGAGTAATCGATGGCGAGGCGCAGTCGGAGGCGCGTGCCGGCTGACGTTGCGGCTTCTGCGGCAGCGATCGCCTGCGCGAGTCGCGCGGGCAGCCGATCGCGCCGTCCGATGACTTCCAATCGCACGCCCTGTTCGACGCAGTTGGCGACCTCGACGCGCAGATAGCGCTCGAGCAGACGCATGAGCACGTGCACTTCGGGTCCGGGTCGCTTCCAGTTGTCCGAGGAGAAGGCGTAGAGCGTGAGCACGCTGACGCCGTGGGCCGGCGCCGCTTCGACCGTGCGGCGGACCGCGGTGACGCCTGCACGATGTCCAAGGCTGCGCGGCATGCCACGCGCCTGCGCCCAGCGTCCGTTGCCGTCCATGATGACGGCGACGTGGAGGCCGTCTTTCGCCAAATTACTTTGCACCATAAAGCGTAATCCCACAAAGAATGGTGAAGGGGTCCTGCGATTGGGCTCAGCCTTCGCGCACGCGCCGGATGAGCGATTCCATGTGATCGAGGTACTCGTCGAGCGCCTTGCGACCGGCGGCGGTGAGCGTGAACTCAGTGCGCGGCACGCGGTCCACGAACGACTTCTCGCAGGTGACGAAGCCGGCTTCCTCGAGACGGCGCGCGTGCACGCTCAGGTTGCCGTCGGTGATGTCGAGGAGGGTCTTGAGCTCGTTGAACGTGAGCGACTCGGCGCCGGCGAGTGCGCTGACGATCGCGAGCCGTGCGCGTTCATGAATGACGCGATTGAGCTCGACGGGAGTGTCCCGCGGCGCGCGCTTGCTTCCCTTGACCGGTGCCATCGACGCTTCCGCCTCCTTGGCCCCGCCCGCGTCTTCCGACTCGCGTCGTACTGCCGATCCCTTAGCCACCGTGCCGCCTCGCGATCAGGAGTCCAAAGCCGATGTGAAATCCACCGAATCCTGCTGCCATCCACGCATCGCCCCACTCGGCAGGCGAGGCCAAGGCGAGCGCGCCAAACAACATGAATCCCGTACCCATCAGCGGCACCGCTCGCACCGAAAAGGTGCCTGCCGTGACGATAGCGGCGCCGTAGGATAGGAGCCATAATCCGGGCAACAACGAGACAGCATCATGCGAGTGAAGCGCAGCTGTGAGCGCAACCGCCGCAGCCACCGGAGGCAGGAAGCTGAGCAGGAACTTTCGCCCTGGCCCAGAACGCAGCGGCACTCGGGCCCGACGCGCCTTCTGATACAGCGTGCCGCCTCCGAGGAGCGTGGCCAGCACCGCCGTGGCGAGCCACGCCGCCAGCCAGCGATCGGACGACGGTTGACTGTGCGCGACGAGCGCCGCCGCTATCGCGGTGCAGCCAATGGCGACACCGCCCCATCCCGGCACCGCCGTGAACGAACCGGCCCGCTCCATGGTTTGGCGGATGAAGCGCAGATCGTCCATGGCACGTTCGTGCAGGGCGATCGGCGGATCATCCCGGTCCTGGCGCAGCGGTAAAGGCATGCCCGATGATAAGGACTGACCAGTGCTGCTGTCAAGCACTTTACACCACAAAGCTAATCGGCGCCCGACGCGCTAGTCCCGCGTCGACTCCCGCGTCATCTCGATCATCGTCTCGCGGAAACCCGCGCTCGCGAACAGCCGTTGCGCCGCCTCGTTGCGCGATGCGGTGGAGAGCACCACCCGAGGCGCTCCCAGCTCCTTCAGGGCCCGCAGCATCGCCTCCAGCAGCGCGCGACCGATGCCCTGCCCTCGCAGTGGATCATCCACGATGATGTCGTAGAGCACCCCCGCCGGCCCACGCAGCGCCATGTAGTCGATCCCTTCGATCGCGCCCCACGCATACCCGAGCACCGCGCCGTCGCGCTCCGCCACCAACACCACCGCTTCAGGCTCTTTGCGCTGGGCGTTCACGTAACCGCCGTAGGACCGCTCCGTCTGCGGCGAGACGTCGATGAAACGCAGCGAATCGAAGGCGTGATGCACGCGCACCAACGCCGCGCCCAGACGACCGATTGCGGCGGTGTCGGCGTTAGCCGCGCGTCGAATGACCACATCAGACATTGGTGGTTGGTTCGTAGACACTAGCGCCTTCACCCTGACTCGTGAAATGGACGGCGGACCACCGCGTGATGCACTAGCCCGGCGGGCGCGTGCTGTTGTCCATGTCGGAGAAGATGAGCCATGGCCCACCAGGGCGTCGTTTGAGCGTCAACGTGAACTTACCCTGGTCTCCCGGCGTGGTGCCGTAACCATACGCGCCGACGATGAACCCCACGGTGTCGGCGACCGAGACCGCGAGCGCGCGCAGTCGCAGAGGCGCGCCACCTTGGCCGGCGTATGCAGCTTGAATGGCGGCTCGGCCGCGAGCCGGTGCCTGTCCGCTCTGCAACACGAAGCCATCCTCCGCGAAAAGCGCGGCCAGCCCAGCCGCGTCACGCTTTCTCCATGCGGCTTCATAGTCGCGCAGGACACGATCGAGCGACGGCGGCAGCGTGATCGATGGCAGTTCCGCCGACGATTTCGTCGGCTGCTTCGAGGAGAGTTGCGCCGCCGCGTCACTGGCAGTGAGAGCGACGGCGAGGGTCAGGCCGAACAGCGCGCACGATCGACGCATCACGGACGAAAAGCAAAGGTAGTGAACGACACGCGACTCACTGCGCATTGAGCAGCCGCTCGGCCTTGAGCCCGTATCGCTCCAGCCGGCGATAGAGCGTGCTACGATTGATGCCCAGCTCCTCGGCGGCGTCGCGCATGGACCGCGCGGAGCGCATGGCGTGAATCGTTCGCGCGCGCTCGTCCTGGTCGGCGATTCCAGCGGCCGACTCCATCACGCTTGAAGACCGCACTGTTCTCTCGGGCACATTCGGTCGCGGCGCTGGCAATTCGGCGACCGTGATGCTGTCGCCGTGCGCGAGCGCGGCGGCACGCCGCAGCACGTTCTCCAACTCGCGCACATTCCCCGGCCACGACATGCTCGCGAGCTGATGCAGCGCTGGTAAAGTCAGTCGGAGCCTCGGACGACCCAATTCCGCGGCAGCGCGCGCGAGCAAGTGCTCCGCAAGCATCGGAATGTCGGCGGCGCGGTCACGCAATGCCGGGAGTTCGATGGCCAGCACGTTGAGGCGGTAGTACAGATCTACGCGCAAACGTCCGTCGCGCACAGCCGTCTGCACGTCACGATTGGTCGCGGCAATCACTCGCACGTTCACTCTGCGCGACTCGCTGCTGCCAACGGCACAGATTTCCTGCTCCTGCAACACGCGCAGCAGCGACGCCTGTGCGCCATACGACATCTCGCTGATTTCGTCGAGGAAGATCGTACCACCATCCGCCGCACGGAACTTGCCCGCGCTTCCTTCGCGACGTGCACCCGTGAAGGCGCCACCGACGTAACCGAAGAGCTCCGCCTCGATGAGATCGGCCGGGAGGGCGGCGCAGTTCACGGCAATGAATGGCCTGTCGCGTCGTGCGCTCGCGTGGTGAATCGCCTGGGCGAACACCTCCTTGCCGGTGCCAGACTCGCCGAGCAGCAGTACGGGCAGTGCGTTTCCCGCCGCGACGCCCGCCAGTCTCCGCGCATCGACGATGCCTTGTGAGACACCAACGATGTGCTCAAGCGCGTAGCGGGTCTCACGCCGAGGTGTTGCGCGCTCGGGTGCACGCGACGCGTGCGTCATTGTGCCCTGCACGCCTGTGCTCAGCCGAACGTCACCGCGTCGAGGTGAATCGCTGCGCAGCAGCAGGCAGGCACCGACTGCGCGCTCACCCTCCATGACGGGAAAGCTGAGCGCGGACAATCCGATATCGTGGCCGAGCGACAGGAACACTTCGGTGGAGCCATCGACTGGCGCGTGCGCGCCAACACTGCGCACATGTTCCGCGAGGGCAGCGCGCAGTGCGCTGGGTGTGGCGGTGCCGGGCCTCAGTCCGTCCGGGGCGGCGTCGGTCGCCATCACGACGCGGCCGTAGCGATCGACGGCGATCATGGCATCCTGCGCGTAGCGACTGCTCAGCCCCGCGAAGCGTTGCAGCACGGAGCAGCGTTGCTCCATGTCGCGTGCGGTGAGCATCTCGCGCACCGACGCGGCCAGCGACATCGCCAACTGCAGCGTGTGTGGATGTGCGTTGCGACTGAACCCGGAGATGTCGATGACGCCGAGTAGCTCGGTGGAGGTGGCATCGGCGAGTGGGACCGCCGCGCAATGCCACCCTTGCCACGCCTCGCAGAAATGCTCCGCGCCGACGATGTGCACCGGGCGACGCGTTGCGAGCGCGGTTCCCGGGCCGTTGGTGCCGACCGCGCTCTCCGTCCACAATCCGCCGGGGCGGAAATTGATGGCGGCCAGTCCGTCGAGTACGGCGGAGTCGCCATTGCAGGAGAGCATGCGCCCTTCGGCGTCGAACAGACTGAGAATGTGGCCGTTGGTGAACGCGTCGCTGAGGTTCTGCGCGGCCCGCAATGCGAACGGCACCCAGTCGGCGCGCTCCTGTGCGTGGCGCAGCGACGAGTCGGCAAGCACCAGAGGAGCCTGCGGCAAGTCCGCGCGAACCGATGCCGACAGCGATCGCTCCCACGAATCACGCACGAGCGCGCGCGCCGGCGTCTGCGACAGCGATAGCCGCCCATCCACCACGCGATCCCACATCCGACTCACCGCACGCTGCGCGTCGTGGTCGAATGGCGTGAATTCCATGTCAGGCATGGTTCGTCTCGACGAAAGCGCGTCTGTATCGAGGAGCGTGAGCGATGCGCAGGAACGGACGGCGCACGCCAACCGCGGCGGAAGGAAGGAGAGCATGCTGGAGCGTCACGACGGACGCAAGATGCGACGAACAGCCCAGTCCGACACGCTGTCGCGCCATGGCACACTCTGTCGCGCGACAGAGTGTCGCGTGTCCTCGCGACGAGCCTCCACGCGACCAGTGCAGGAATCTGCAACTGACTGCCGGCCATCCACTTAGCGTCGCGACGTCCGCTCGTCATGGACCGGCCCGCTCTTTGCTAAACCGAATGCCCGACGCTGAGCTCCGGCACGCGTTCCCACCTGCAGCTCCCTCCTCTCTTCCCACCTCTCGAGGCCCGCGCATGTCTGCTACCATCGAGCCGACCGCCGTACGCGCCACCCTGCCCGACGCTGCTCGCTCCTTCGCGATCGGCATTCCAATCAAGGCACGCTACGAGAACTTCATTGGCGGCACGTTCCGCGCGCCCGTGCGCGGGCAGTACTTCTCGAATCCAACGCCCATCACGGGCCAGCATCTGTGCGACGTGGCGCGCTCCACGTTTGAGGATGTCGAACTCGCCCTCGACGCAGCGCACGCCGCCGCGCCCGCATGGGGCAAAACGTCGGCGACCGTGCGCGCGAACATCCTGAACAAGATTGCGGATCGTCTCGAAGAGAACCTCGAGTCCATCGCCGTCATCGAAACGATCGACAACGGCAAGCCGATTCGCGAAACGATGGCGGCCGATCTGCCGCTCGCGATCGACCACTTCCGCTACTTCGCGGGCGCCATCCGCGCGCAGGAAGGCAGCGCGGGCGAATTGGATGACGACACCGTCGCATACCACTTTCACGAACCGTTGGGTGTCGTTGCGCAGATCATTCCGTGGAACTTCCCGCTGCTCATGGCGGCGTGGAAGCTGGCGCCGGCGCTCGCCGCAGGAAACGCGGTCGTGCTCAAGCCGGCCGAGCAGACGCCGGTGTCGATCATGGCCTTCGCCGAGTTGATCGCCGACCTGCTGCCGCCGGGTGTGTTCAACATCGTGAATGGTTTTGGCGTCGAAGCGGGTAAGCCGCTCGCCTCGAGCCCGCGTGTTCGCAAGGTGGCGTTCACCGGTGAAACCACGACGGGCCGACTGGTGATGCAGTACGCATCGGAGAATCTCACCACGGTCACGCTCGAACTCGGCGGCAAGTCGCCGAACATCTTCTTCCCGGACGTGATGGCGGCGGACGACGCGTTCTTCGACAAGTGTCTCGAAGGATTCTCGATGTTCGCACTCAACCAGGGCGAGGTGTGCACCTGTCCGTCGCGCGCCCTCGTGCACGAATCGATCTATGACGCGTTCATGGAGCGTGCGGTCGCGCGCGTGAAGGCGATAAAGCTGGGTCACCCGCTCGACAAGTCGACGATGGTCGGCGCCCAGGCCTCCAACGATCAGCTCGAGAAGATTCTCAGCTACTTCGACATCGCCAATGCCGAAGGCGCGAAGGTACTCACCGGTGGCGCGCGCGCGCAGCACGAGGGCGAACTGGCCGGCGGCTACTACGTGCAGCCGACGATTCTGGAAGGGCACAACAAGATGCGTGTCTTCCAGGAAGAGATCTTCGGCCCGGTCGTCTCGGTCACGCGCTTCAAGGACGCAGACCACGCGCTCGAGCTGGCCAACGACACGCTCTACGGACTAGGCGCCGGCGTGTGGTCGCGCGACGCGAACACCTGCTATCGCATGGGTCGTGGCATTCAGGCCGGCCGCGTGTGGACGAACTGCTACCATCTGTATCCGGCGCACGCGGCGTTCGGCGGCTACAAGCAGAGCGGCATCGGCCGCGAGAATCACAAGATGATGCTCGGCCACTATCAGCAGACCAAGAACCTGCTGGTGAGCTATAGCCCCAACGCGCTCGGCTTCTTCTGAGCCCGCAGTGACGCCATCACGCGTAGACGTCTCGCCCGCCGCCGAGCAGTTGCTGCGCAAGTTGCAGTCGCTGCACGGCGAGTTGGTGTTCCATCAGTCGGGGGGCTGCTGCGATGGCAGCTCCCCGATGTGCTATCCGCGTCGGGAGTTCCGCATCGGTGCGCGTGACGTGTATCTCGGAACGATCGCCGACGTGCCGTTCTACATTGGCGCGCAGCAGTTCGAGTACTGGCAGCACACGCATCTGACCATCGACGTGGTGCCTGGTCGCGGCGCAGGCTTTTCGCTGGAGACGCCGGAAGGACTGCGATTCCTGACGCGCTCGCGTCTGTTCGAAGACGCGGAGTATCACGCGCTGGAGGCGGCGGGTCCGCCACCGCGTGGGGATCAGAGTGCGACGGCGCGTTAGGCGTTCGATCCGTTGCCGCGTGGGATCGACGATGCGGTCAGTCCGAATAGTGCACCAAAGGCGCGGCGGTCGCTGATGTTACCGAGCAAATCGATGTAGATGGGCAACGCACCGCGCACGGGGATCCAGACCCGCGGTGCGTTGATGGGCCCGCTGTAGCCGGCCGCGGTGCGTTTCACTCGCGCGATGCCAAGGTCACCGCGCGCCACTCGTCTCTGCCAAAAGAGAAGCGTCTGGATGCGCAGCACGTCCGTCGCGTCGTGCTGCACCTCCACGGCGAGCACGGCCCCGAAGAACCACGCCGGCGCCACGAGAACGCTCCCCATCGCAATGAGCGTGAGACTCGCGAGTTGGGCGCCCAGCACGATGGCCGCACCGCCAGCGAGCAGCGCGCCCAGGATGACGATGCGCCACACCCAGGCGATGGCGCCGTAGCGATAGAGCGTCACTCCGTGCCCGCGTCGTCGTGGTGCGTGCCGTCCGACTGACTGCCCACGATCGTGCCGTCCGCATCAATCGTCGCCTCTACATTGGTGTCCGCCTCCGCGTCGAACGAATCGATCTCGGTGTCCATCTCCTGCTCGGAGATCGCGTCAACGATCGTTGAGTCATCGGAGGCGGCGGTGACCTCGGCCGTGACGATCTCGTTGAGCGAGCCCACGACCTGACCGATTACTTCGCTGATCTGCGCGCTGATGCCGTTCACGCCATCGGCGATCGCCGGCGTGATCTCGCGCGTGACGCCGGCGGCGGTCTCCGCGATGTTCCCGAATAGTGAGTCTGCCATGTTCCCGTCTCGGTGAAGATGCTGATACCACGTGGCGCTGCGCGTGGAAGCGCACGCGTCATGCCCGTGCTACGCCTCGGTGATTCCCGTTTCCTGGTGCATCTGCTCGAGCATGTGCGGATCGCTGATCGCCGCCGGGCTCACATCGTTCACATGGGAGTCCGGATGTGATTCGGCGTAGGAGTGCAGCGCCTCGGACGCAGCGGGGAGTTCGTCGTGTACGCGGTCAGCGAAGGCGTCGAGTGCCTCATGCACCTTGTCGGCGTCTGCGTCGAGGGTTTCCCGGACGGCTTCCACCTTCACGCGCGAGGCGTCGATCTCGTTCGCATCCGCATTCTGCATGTCGGCGCGTGCATCAATGAAATCCTGGGCGGTATCGCCGAGGTCGGTGGTGACGACATCAACGAGTCCGCCAATCATCCCGACTGTCGGATCGATGATTGGATCGATGACTTCCACGACGAGATCAAAGCTTGTCGCGACGGTGCCGATGCTTGGATTCGGGTTGTTCGCGTCGGCGATAATCTCGGGATGCTCGGCCTTGAAGTCCTGAAAGTGTTCTACGACGTCGCCCTTCCAGCTCGTGATGGCATCGCCGAACTCTTCACCGACTTCCTGCACGTGCGCCCGAATCGACTCGACGCGCGACTCGCTGAGTGAACGAAACGACGCGTACTCCTCGTCGCTGATCAGCCCTGCCGCATGATCCGACGCGACCTTCGCTTCCTGCTCGAAAATGACTTTACCGATCTCCGTCTGCGAGAGCGGCGTGTTCTTGTCTTCCGGATGCTCCTTTGCCCACTTGGCTTCGGATTCCTGCACGAAGGTGGTGAAGGGCATGCCGGTCGTGGCGGTCTCGGTTGCGCCTGGAACGAATTCAGTCATGGACGACTCGCGGTGTAGGTCGATGCGGTATGCAACGTCGGTCTTGCATCACATGTCAGAAGGCGCAGTTTTTACGACAACTGGCTCATGCGCATCAATCGATTCACCTCCCAGGCACTTCGCCGAGGCACGACACATGACCGCACCGCTCGTCAATGGCCAGCCAGACCCCGGCGAAAACGCGTCGGCCTCCGATGCGTTCGAAGTGTTCGTCTCCGAGACGCTGCCTGACGGCGTGATGGAGGTGATCGAGGCGGTGCACGAACTCACCTCCTCGCCCGTCGAGCTTGCGCAGGAGCATCTCGAGGCGGTGGGCGAACTGCAGATGCAGAGTGTGGAGGCGTTGATGAACGACGACCCGGACACCGCGCGAGCGTTGCTGGCGGAGGCGGATCAGGAGATGCGCGCGGGAGAAGACGCGCTGAACAACACCGACTGAGGTCGCCCGGCGCTGGTACGACCACGCAGCGGCGCGGCTGCCGTATTGCGGCCGCGCCGAAGCCCGTCGCTTACTCGGTGGTGGCCTCCGCTGAGGTATCCGCAACCGTCGACGCCGCGTAGCTGCCGCCTGCATCACCGGCATCGGCGTGCGCGTCCGCCGCATCAGCATGCGACGCGGCAGTATCGGCATACTGCTCGGCGTGCGCATAGTCGCCTTCGGCTGCGTATGACGCGGCGGAGTCTGCGTTCATGTTCGCGGTCTCCTGCTCGTCGCTCGCATTCTCCAACGCCTTCACTTCGTCGTACTGGGTATCCTGCTGCGCGTCGATGGTCGGGTGCGCGGCTTCGGCGCCACGATCATCCGCTTCCTTGAGATCGTATTCGGCGAGCTTGGCCATCTCTTCGGCCTTTTCGTAGTCGCCTGACTCGACTGCGACCGCTTGCTCGTGCCGCGCTTCACGCGCGCTCTCGAGCGCATCATCGGCTGCCTGCGCGTCGAGCTTGGCGTCGAAGATCTCTTCTTCGGTGAGGGTACCCGCGGCGAGATCGTCGGCGACGGTCACGGTCACCTGCTCCGCCTCTTCCTTCGAGAGCCCCGCCACTTCGAGATCGAGCGCATCCTGGACGCGCTGCTGCTCTGCCGCCCGCTGTGCGAGTTCCTCTGCTTCGGTTTCTGTGTCGGCCATGGTGCGCTCCGATTGGTGTGGCGAGTGAGGTAGCGATGGTGGTGTCGAACGACTTGTCGGCAGATCCGGCCGTGCGGATGCATTTCGACGTTCTACGTGTGCTCAGCCGCTGTCGGGCTCCGTGGTGGCTGCGGCATCGTGCGCCGCTTCCACGGGCGCTGGTGGCGGCGGAGGTTCCGGCTCGGGCTCCGGCTCGACGGTGGCCTCAGGTTCTTCCGCGGGGCCGGCGCCACGTGGGTCCGGCGTCGCGTCCTCCACGTGCCCGGTGGCACTCGATCCTTCGTCGTGATGCGGATCGGTCGTTGTGGATGCATCTGTGGCCGCAGATGCCTGCGCGGTCTGCTGCTGAGCGGCTTGCTGCGACGCCTGTTGCGCAGACTGTTGTGCCGCTTGCTGCGACGCTTGCTGCGACAGCTGCTGCGCGCCGTGCGATTGCGCGAGCATGTGCTGCGGCTCGACGCGCGCGCCGAGTGCGTCCATGCCCATGCCATCGGGTTGCCCTTCGATGTCCACCGATCCGGTGGCGCGCGTGTTCAGCTCGACCTCGACGACGGGCGCGTCTTCGTGTGTACCGTCGACGGTGGGCCCGTCTGCCGAATCGACGACTGACACGCGGACCTCGCTGGGGCTCGTCATGCGTGCCTCATGCGGCCGTCCTGCGTGGCGCCTGCGATCGTTGCGGCGTGTTCATGCGCGTTCACTCGCTCTGTGTGGACGCGGCCGCGAGGTCCGCGTTCGCAGGTGCGACGTTCGCAGGTGCGACGTTCGCAGGTGCGGTGTTTGCAGGTGCGGTGTTTGCTGGCGCGGCCGGTTTGGGCTTTACCAGCAGAATTGCTCGGCAGGTTGGCGTCGGGCAGCGCACGTTGAGCGACTCCTTGCCGGCCAGCGCTGCCGCGGGAATTCGCATCCCCTCGCTGCACTTCGCACACACAATGCGGATGGTATCCGCATCGGCGGCTGGCGCTGGTGCGGGAGGCGTAGGAGGCGGCGACGGCGCTTTCGGCGTAACCGTCAACACGGCGCGACAGTTCGGATTGGGACAGCGCACGTTCACCGGCGCCGTGCCTTCGAGTGCGGTGCGTGGCACACGCATGCCTTCGTTGCACTTCGCGCACACCAGGCGCACCGTGTTGGGGTCCGGCGGCACCGGCGTGTTGCTCACGCGCGTCGTGGCGTTCGTCGGTGCGCTCTGCGTCGCCGTTCCATTTGCGGCCGCTGCGGGAGGCAACCAGTGCGTGATGACCGCGCGCCACGCCTGCACATACTCGCTGCGGGCGAACTCGCGCATCAGTCGCAACCGACCGGCGAGATAGGGCGCCGAGGCCAGCGTCCACTCGGAGAACTGGGTGAGGCTGTCGTCGGCGGCGTCCTCCTGCTCCATCCATGCGTCGTGGTTCATGCGCTGGAGGAGCGGAAACGAGCGGAACGTCCAGGCCTGCAGCACGCGACGCGCGATCGCTTCGTTGCCGACACACATCACGCCGGCATAGTCGGCGGTGATTTCCGCGTGTCGTGCCCACGCCATGAGCGGCGCATCGATTGCGTTCTCGATCAGCTTGGCCGGGTTGAGCATCTTGAGCACGCCGTCGCCCATGATGGAGCGCTTCTGACTCCGGCCGGAGATGAACTGCATCACCGTCTTCCAGAGCGCGTGTCCGGCACGACAGTGTCCCATCTCGCGCCCCAGCACGAACAGGAGCTCGTCCTCCTTGAAGTTGAGGAGCACGCTGCCGATGACGATGAAGGCGCTGTTCTCCGTGCCGAGCGTCATCGCGTCCCACATCTGATCTCCCGAGATGTAGATCTCGGGCAGATATGGCAGTCCGACGATGCGTGCCGCGCGGATGGCGGTGTCGAAGACATCCGGGAGCTGACGTTCGCTCAGACGCAGGCCGTTGACGGCGGACTCGAACCACCGTCGACCAACCTTTTCTGATATCGCGTGCGCGGCCTGCGTGAGCGGGCCGAGCGAACGCAGCACGTTCATCGCGTCAGCGTCGAGGCGCCAGAGAAACGCTTCGACGGGGAGCGCATAGTCGGGCGCGAGTGGCCGAAGCCAGCGACAGGTGCTGCAGTAGACCTTTGCTGCGGGAAGTCCGGAGCCGTCGCCGTTGCAGGTGGGACAGACGTATCCCATCGCGTACGGAGAGTACGCCATCGGCACGGGCGGCTGATACGCGTGTTCGGCGTAGCCGTTGGGTGCGTACGCCGACGACGCGTTGGCCGTCGCCACCGACGCGCCGCAATGAATGCAGAAGCGCGCGTCGGCGGCGAGCGTACCGGAGCAGGAGGTGCACTGCACAGACTATCAGAGCCGCTTGAGGATTTCGGCCTTCTTCGCGTCGAATTCTTCCGCCGTGATGGCGCCCATGTCCCGCATTTGCGCGAGCTGCTTCATCTGCTCGACGAGACCGGACTCCGCAGGCGCGGCGTTGGCGGGTGGCTGCGGTACGTGCGGCGGCGGTGGCGGTGGCGGCGCGTACTGCCCCGGCGGCGGAGGAGGTGGTGCGTACGCACCGTTCGCCTGCGGCGGAGGCGGCGGTGGCGTGTAGCTCTGCTGCGGTGGCGGTGGTGGTGGCGGCGTGTAGCTCTGCTGCGCGCCGGCCGTGGCGCCATAGGTGCCCATCTGCAGCTGCGAGAGCAGCTTTTCGGCCATCTCCTTGGGCACGGTGCTGGTGAGGCTGTACGCCTGCCATGCCAACGAGGCCGCGCCCAGAATCAGGATGATGAAAGCGAGGCCGGTATAGATGTTGAGAAAGACACCAAGGATCGTGACGCCGATGGCGATCGTCATCTGCTTCGAGATGCTTTCCGGCTTGCAGTCGATGCGCACCTGGCTCTGGCGCGGTCCGCTGCCCGTGACCGTGATGTCGCCGACGTACGTGACCTTTTGTCCACCGGTGGTCCAGAAGTCCTTCTTTATCACGGAGTACTTGATGGTCTGCGGCGGTGCCTGCCACATCACCTGGCCGTTGATAGTTCCGACGGCCGCGATCGCCTGCGCAAACGCCGTCCCTTGATCGACGTTCAGGCCGACCTGCACACCGGCGCCACCACCACCGATGCCGCGACTGAATCCGGCTGCAGGCGGTGGAGGCGGTGGTGGCGGTGGTGGATAGTTGTTCGGCGGCGGAGGCGGTGGTGCCTGAAAACCGTTGGGCGGCGGTGGAGGCGGCGCTGACTGCCCCGCATTGGGCGCTCCTCCGGCGACGAGTGTGCCGCCGCACCCCGCGCAGAAGCGCGCTTGGGCAGGGTTTGCGGCTTGGCAACGCGGGCACTGCACGGTCGCGGCGGAATTCGGCGGCGCAGTCACAGATCGGTCCTTGCGGGTAGTGAATCGGCGGAGGGACGCACACCAGAGAGAGCGCGAAATGGCGCGGCCGAGGCTCATCCATGCGCGACGAGCCACAGTCGACCGCTTTTGCGCCTTGGGTGGAGACGCGATCGCCGAACGGCGCGTCGTTCCCCAGCCCGGAGCAGGAGATGCACCGACTGCAGCACGCAGCACTCGTCAGCGCGATGGCCGTCGTCGCCCACGTGAGCGCGCCCCAAGATCTCTTTCGCGACCCGGCGGGGCGCTTCACGCTGATGGTGCCATCGGGCTGGCGCGCCACCCCACAGGGTGGCGGCGTCGTGATCACCAACGGGAACGTGATGGCGATGTTCTCGCCATTCAGCGGCGTGCGTTCCGGCAACGACGTCGTGGCCGCGCTGAATGCGCAGTACGGTGCGCAGTGGCGCGATCTGCGTACGATGGATCAGGGGACGTTCAGCGTGGCCGGCCGCCCCACCGCATACGCGGTGTATTCAGGCACCAATCCGCGCGGAGTGCCGTCCATCTTGCGACTCGCCGGGCTGACCGATTCGCGAGACGGCTACGCCATCGTGATGTCCGCGCCGCAAAGCGAATTCAACGCCGCGAGCCAAACGCTGCAGGCGCTCGAACAGAGCTTCACTCTTGCCGACGCAGGTGGCGCGGGACCGGCACCCGCGCCCGTTCCGGGCCCGCTTCCGCCACCGATGCAGGGAGGCGGTGCGTTAGGCATTCGCGGCAATGGCATGCCGCCGAACGGTGGGATGCCGAATGGCCCCGTGCCAAATGGCCCAGTGCCGAACGGCGGCGCGCCGTCGGGACGCGCCACCCTCGGCGTCTACACGCGCAACGTCGAGGCGGCCGATCTGCCGCGCATTGGCATCAAGGAGCAGTTGGGTGCTCTCATCGAGCAGGTCGCACCCGGAAGCGCCGCGGAACGCGCGGGATTGGTGCCGGGCGACGTCATACTCAGCGCGGACCAGCAGACGATTCGTCAGCACACCGAACTCCAGCGCGTGGTGCAGAGCCATCGGCCAGGCGAGTCCGTGTCGCTGATCCTGATGCGCGGCGGACGCCCACTGACGCTGGCGGTGACGCTGCGGTGACGTTGCGGTGAGTCGCGATAGCTCCGCGCAGACGTCGCGGAGCGCGCGCCATCGCAGGAGTTCGCGTCTCAGCTACCGCTGTCGCGAACGTACGTATGCCTGGCGGCGCGATTCCAGTTGCTCGACGGCCGCACGCGGCACCAGCGCATCGACTGCGCCTCGCGCCGAACGTGCTCGCTCTTCGAGGTCGTCAGCGACATACGACGGAATCACGACCTGACGTCCGCTTGCAATGACCAGCAGAGAGTCGCCGCCGGCGCCAACCGGTACGTCACGGCGCTCACGCCAGCGCGCGCGAAAGAGATCGAGCTGCTCGAACGCGCCGTACAGCCAATCGAGGTGCGTGACGTAGAGCGGAAACGGTTGCGTCCAGACCGGCGCGCGAGGCGCTCCCGGGTCCACCTGCAACTCGATCAGCCCCTCGGCGCGCGGCCCGATTCGCACAATGCGTCGCCAGTTGTGCGGCGAAGCAAGCGGCGGTGAACTTTGCGTCCACTCCGCACGAAAGTCGGCCGGACGCGGTGTGCTTCTTGTGAGCATTGTGTGCCGTGTGGCCGTGTGGCGGTCAGCTGAGTGGCGTTGTACCGCCCGCGGTGTGCTGCTCCATCGGCAGCCCCACGTGTTCATCGGACACGCGATCATCCGGCGACATCGGGCTGTGCGCGCTGTGCGGGTCAGCCATCGCGGATTCGTCGATACAGAGCGGCGCAGGCGCGTCAGGCACGGCCACCGGAATCTCGGCGGTCGCCTCCAGCGGCTTCGGTGTCTCCGCAGTCGCATCGATGACCACGGGGAACTCCGCCGTCGCGTCGACGATGGGCTCCTGCACTACCCCTTCGTCTTCTGGTTCTCGTAGCTGATGTTCGCGCACGTCATCGACGCGTCGATGGCGGGCGTGAAGTTGTTCACCAGCTTCATGCTGCTGGCACCGGGCAGAATCGGATCGGAGCAGGTCGACGCGACATGACGGCCATCGTTGCACATCACCACGACGTCGAGGCACATCGTGCGATTGGCCTGCGCCATGTTCTGAAAGCCGCACTGCACCGCGTCCGCGCTCACCCCGGTGCACCCCATGAACGTGACCGAGGTGTCGCCGGACAGTTCGTTCATGCCGTCCTTCATCTGACCAACGCCGCTGTAGATCGCGAAGGCACCGAGCGCGCCCATCAATCCACGTACGACGAGACGCGCCTTGGGATCCTTGGGCATCCAATCCATCCGCGACTTCTTCTCTCGCGGCTCAGGCGAAACCGGTGCGGGTGGCGGCGACGCGGCCAAGGTGGATACCAACGGTGTGGAGGCGGCTGCGACCCAGTCTCCATAGCCCGGCGAAACCAGCGTCGAACCGTTGATGGCCCCTGAGCGGATCAGCGCGTCCATCGCAGCACGCGGCAGCGGACCGACGCTCGCGCCGTCCTGCACGTAGTACCACGTCTCGACACTCATGACGCCAGCCCCCTCTGCGCGAGCGCAATGGACGCGCGGTGCTGAGTGTACGCGATCGATGCGAGCGAGCCGAGCATGGTAAATCCTCCGCAGGAATGAACGCGCCCATCTGGCAGGGAGCGGCACCTCGTGTGATATCTGACAACAAGGCGCAAAAGTCCGCCGAACAGGCTCACCGACAGATCGCGACGGTTCAAACCCTTATGTCCTCCACGGCGTCCGAGACCGGTATGACATACCGCCCAGCCATCCGTTGCCCGAAGCGGCGCCCTTCCCGCGCGCGTCCCGCGCTACGCTGTGCCGCGAGCGCGACTCTGCTGATCCTCGCGCAAGTGCCTGCGCTGACCGCGCAAACGCGACCGACGCAGCCGGCCGCAAAGCGCGCAGCGACGGTGCGCACGACGTCGGCCCTGCGATCGGCGATCGACTCGACGGCGCGAGCACTGGTCAAGGAGGGACGCATCGCCGGGCTGTCGATTGCGGTGCTCAGAGGACGAGACACCCTCGCACTGGCTGGCTATGGATCGGCGGACCTCGAGCTGAATGTGCCGACGCCCGCACGCGCGATCTACGAGATCGGCTCGGTCACCAAGCAGTTCACCGCCGCTGCGATTCTCATGCTTCGCGACGAGGGCAAGCTCTCACTCGATGCCGACATCACCACCTACCTACCGGACTATCCGACGCAGGGACATCGCGTGACGGTGCGTCGACTTCTCGACCACACATCGGGCATCAAGGGCTATACAGAGATCGAAGCGTTCGAGGCCATGATGCCGCGCGACCTTCCCAAGGATTCGCTGGTCGCGCTGTTCAGCAAGGCACCATTCGACTTCGCACCTGGCGAGGCGGAGATCTACAACAACTCCGCGTTCTTCCTGCTGGGGCTCATCATCGAGAAGACGTCGGGGATGACCTATGCCGACTTCGTGCAGAAGCGACTTTTCGACAAGGTAGGCATGCCGGATTCACGCTACTGCTCCGAGAGCGCGATCACGCCGCGCAAAGCGCACGGCTATGACATGTCCTCCAAGGGTCTCGTGCACAAAGGCTTCATCGTGCACACATATCCGTACTCGGCCGGCTCGCTTTGTTCGAGCGCTGCCGATCTGCTCACGTGGCTCGTTGCGCTGCACGGCGACCGCGTGCTTCCGGCTGCGTCGTATCGGGAGATGACGCGCCCCGCCACGCTCTCTGACGGCACCACGCTGCGCTACGGCATGGGACTCGCCCTACACACACTGGGCGGACATCCGGCCATCGAGCACGGCGGTGGCATCCCGGGTTTCCTGTCGAGCACCGCGTACTTTCCGGCGCACGGGAGTCAGCCCGACATGTACGTCGTCGTACTGCTCAACACGGCGGGACCCGTGTCCGCCGAGAGCGTGACGAGCCAGATCGCTGAGTTGGTACTGGGCCCAGCGGTACGCGTCGCGCTGCCGTCGCCAACCAGTGCATCGACGCTCGTCGGCACGTACGCGGGTACGGGACGCGGAGAGGTGCGGACGGTTTCCATCACGTGGGAGAACGGTACGCTCAACGCCGCCGTGGGGAAGCGACCGGCGCGCGCGCTGCGCTACATCGGCAACGACACATGGGAGATGGACGACACCCGACTGACGTTCACCACCGCTTCCGGCGCGACGCACACGCTGCGCTACGACACGGCCTACGGCTACTCGATTCTCTCGCGCACGCCGTAGCCCGACGCACCACCTGTCTGCAGAAACGCGGCATACTCCAGCGGCAGTCCCGCGTCGATCACGCCGCGCGCCGCTTCATCCACGTCGTATTCCACGCGCACGAACTCGACCTGCGGAGCCCCTTCGCCGATCGTGAGCACCGCGTAGCCCGCGCGCGGGTCGTGATCCTTGGGACGCCCTACGCTGCCCGTGTTCACGAAGTGCATGCCGTCCACCTCACGATGCCACGGCAGGTGCGTATGGCCAAACGCTATGACGTCGCCCGCCTTGAGCGAGACCGTCGCCGCCATCTTGCGACAGAAGTCGTCGGAGCGATCAGCGGTCCAGTAGAGCGTGTTGAGTGTGGGTGTGCCGTGCACCAACACGACGCGAGGGCCTGCTGCATGTCCGCCCAGCGGACGAACGTCGAGCGAAAACGGCAGCGCGCGCAGGTACTGCTTGCTGGCCGGCGTCACCGTCGCGCGCGTGTACTCGTAGCTGATGTGCGCCAGCTCCTCTTGCCGCGCCGATTCGCTGCGGCATCCGCAGTGCGGATAGTCGGTGGCTACGGTGGAATCGTAGTTGCCGGCTATGCCCTGAATGCCGCGCTCGCGCAGCAGCGTGATGACCTGATTGGGGAAGTTGGCATATCCCACCAGATCGCCGAGGTGATAGGTGCCATCGATATCACCACGTGCGTCGATGTCGGCCAACACGGCCTCGAGCGCGAAGAGATTCGCGTGAATGTCGGAGAGGAGAGCGAGTCTCATTTGGCGCTCAGCGGGTCAGGTGTTCGCAACGGCATGCGGAGATGCAGCGAAGTACCGCCCCTTCGCCCAGAGTGACGCGTAGACGAGCGCCACCAGCGCAGGGACTTCGATCAGCGGGCCCACCACTGCGGCAAGCGCCTCGCCCGACGTGATGCCGAACGTCGCGACCGCGACGGCAATGGCGAGTTCGAAATTGTTGCCTGCCGCTGTAAACGACAGCGACGCCGTGGTTTCGTAGTCGAAGCCGAGCGCGCGAGAGAGCCAGAAGGCGAGGCTGAACATCAGGCCAAAGTACACGAGCATCGGAATCGCAATGCGCAGTACATCGAGCGGCAGCGAGAGAATGCGACTTCCCTGCATCGCGAACATCAGCACGATCGTGTACAACAGGCCCAGCAACGCCGTCGGTCCGATTTTCGGCATGAACACGTCGTCGTACCACGCGATGCCTTTGGCGGATACCAGCGTTCTGCGAGTGAGGTAACCCGCGATCAGCGGCACGCCGAGGAAGATCGCGACGCTGCGCGCGATCTGTCCCATCGAGATGTTGAGCGCGGCGGTCTCCGCACCAAACCACCCCGGCACGACCGTGAGAAAGAGATAGCCGAGCAGCGAGTACGTGAGAATCTGAAAGACGGAGTTGAGTGCCACCAACACCGCAGCGAGCTCACCGGAGCCGCAGGCGAGCGCGTTCCAGATCAGCACCATCGCAATGCAACGCGCGAGGCCAATCAGCACGAGCCCGTTGCGGTATGCTGGAAGATCCGGCAGGAAGATCCACGCGAGTGCGAACATCACGAGTGGACCGATCACCCAGTTCAGCAGCAGCGACGTGCCCAGCAACTTGGTATCGCGCAGATGCGGTCCGATCGTTTCGTAGCGCACCTTGGCGAGCACGGGATACATCATCCACAGCAGTCCGATGGCGATGGGCATCGACACGCCGGCAAGCTTGACGCGATCGAGCGTCGCGCCGAGGTCGGGCACCGCACGGCCGAGTAGGAGTCCCGCGGCCATGGCCGCGAAGATCCAGAGCGGCAGGAAGCGGTCGGTCGTCGAGAGCTTTCCGAGAACCACCGCCTTTGGCACGACGGCTGACGGCGTCTGACGCGCAGAGAGAATCACCATCAGCAGGGCGCCATCGCGCGCGCGCGCGCGAGCTCGAGCGCGAGAGCGCGTTCCGTGTCGAGCGACGGGACACCGGTGAAGCAGGAACGCACGCAGGCGATCAGGTTGCGATGCACCGTGTTGGCCGGCTCCGCCAGGCGATAGTGCGCGAACTTCCAGTCGCGCGTGACCTCGACGAGTCCAGCACGACGCAGATAGGCGAGGTGCCTTGAGACCACCGGCTGCGCGAGCCCCAGCAGCTCCACCAGGTCGCACACGCACAGCTCCCCCGCGGCGAGCGCATTCAGCACGCGCAGGCGAGTCGGATCGGCGAATCCCCGAAACAACGCATCCAGATCCGCCACCTCGGGCGGACTGCATGTCGTGCGCGATGCCGCGCCGAGTGTGTCATCCGCGACAGTGCAGGACATGCCGGCAGCTCCGGAACCCGTTGGAGAATCCATCATATATGCCTAGCCGCATATAAACTGCGCGACGATGGCGTCGTGCGCAAGCGATCGCCCGAAACCGTGCCAGCATTCACACCGTCGTGGGTCGAGCTACCTTCTCCCCGTCCGCGCCCGCGATGGGCGCCTGCCGTGTACCCACCTCTGGCCCGTCCCCAGATGCCTCCCTCACGATCGACCTCCGCATCACGTCGCGCTGGCCGCACGCGGCTTGCCACGGTCCTCGGCCTAACCTTCGCTGGCATCGGCGCGGTGGTGCTGACTCGTCAGCCGGCCACGCTAGGCGCGCAGGACGCGGCGCCGACGTTTGCAAAAGACGTCGCGCCGATCATCTATCAGAACTGTGCGAGCTGTCATCGCCCCGACGGGCTGGGCCCCTTCTCGCTGATGGACTACGACAGCGTGAAGGAGAACGCGAGCGATATCAAGAAAGCGGTGAAGTCGGGATACATGCCGCCGTGGCACGCCGAAGGACCGCACGGAACGTTCCGCAACGACCGCCGCCTTTCCGATCTGGACAAGCAGACGATTCTGCGCTGGATCGATGCAGGCGCCAAGCCGGGCAACTTGAAGGAGCTCCCCGCCAAGCCGGTTTTCCCGACCGGCTGGGGCATGGGCACACCCGACGCGATCGTGTCGATGCCCGAGGACTACGTCGTGCCAGCCAAGGGCACGGTCGAATATCAGTACTTCGAAATCCCGACCAACTTCACCGAAGACAAGTGGGTGCAGGCGATCGAGATTCTTCCAGGCGCGCGCGAAGTCGTGCATCACGTATTGGTGTACGCAAAGGTGCCGCCGGCTCCACGCCCTGCGGTTGCACCCGGTGGCGCGCCGGCCGCAGCCGCTGGAGCAGCACCCGCCGCGCCGCCACGCCCACTCTTCGTACGCAAGCCACAGTACGACAACCCGCCTGACCCGCCGCGCCAGGACATGCTGCATCCGCCGCCGCGCCAGTTGGGTGCGCTGATCGGCAGCACGGCTCCGGGTACCAACCTGACGGAGTTCCCTGCGGGCACGGCGCTGCGGCTGCGCGCCGGCACCATCCTGACGTTCCAGATGCACTACACCGTGCACGGACACGAGGAAAAGGACCGCACGCGTGTCGGCTTCAAGTTCGCCACCGCGATGCCCGACGAAGAAATCCGCGCGGCCGCGTACATCAATGGCGCGTTCACGCTGCCGGCTGGCCAGAAGGACGTGGCAGTGACGGCCGATCTGGAGCCGACCGAGACCGTGAAGATCTGGGGCTTGCTGCCGCACACACATCTGCGCGGTACGCGCTGGCGCTACACGCTCGAGAAGCCGGACGGCACGAAGGAAGTGGTGCTCGATGTACCGCGCTACGACTTCAACTGGCAGACCTACTATTTCTTCGCCAAGCCGCTCGAGATTCCGGCCGGTGCGAAACTCGTCTCCACGGCGTGGTACGACAACTCGGCGAGCAACAAGAGCAACCCCGACGCGACGAAAGACGTGAAGTGGGGTGATCAGACGTGGGAAGAAATGCAGTACACCGGCTATCTCTACAGCGTCCCGAGTCGGCGCCTTCGTCCAGCAGGAGACAAGTAGTGCTCGACAAGTTGCGTCGCCTCATCGGCGACTCTGTGCAGGGCACGCCGGGTGCGCACTCGCGTACGCACCCGGCGGATGTACGTGTGGCTGCGTGTGCGATCCTGCTCGAGCTGGCCAATGTCGATGGCGAGTTCAGCGACATCGAGCGACAGCGCATTCTCGACATCCTGCAGCGCCACTTCGGCGTCGACGCGGAAGGCGCCGAGTCGCTGATGGCCGAGGCGGCGAGCGCGAGCAAGGATGCGGTGGACGATTTCGTGTTTACGCGACAGGTGGTGCGTGACTACGATCTCGCGCAGCGCATGGTCTTGGCAGAACTCATGTGGCAGGTCGTGCTCGCGGACGGCACGATCGACGGTCAGGAGTCGTATCTGATGCGCAAGCTGGCCAACCTCCTGCAGCTCGAGCCGGCGTTTCTCTCCGAGGCGCGCAAGCGCAGTCAGGAAAGCGCTGGTTAACCGGCGCTCAGTCGGATGTCATTCGCGCCGAAGCACGCGACCGGGATGTAACCCGGTCGCGTTGCCGTTTTCCCACACGCGCTGACCATTCACCCACACGCCGCTGATGCCCGTCGCCACCACATGCGGTGTCTTGGGCGTGGCGTTGTCGAGAACGGTGGCCGGGTCAAACAGCACCAGATCGGCGTAGTTGCCCGGCGCGATGGTGCCGCGCCGCTTGAAGCCCATGTGCGCTGCCGACAGGCTGGTCATCTTGGCGATCGCTGCTTCAAGCGACATCAGCTTCTGCTCGCGCACCATGCGGCCGAGCACACGCGGGAACGCGCCATAGCCGCGTGGATGTGCTCCGTTCATCGAGCCGTCCGAGCTGACATTGCTCTGCGGCCACTTCATCAGCGTGGCCACGTCGGCCTCGGACATGCCTGTCGCCACGACGCTCTCGGCGCTGCGGTCTTCGTCCGACGTCCCCTTCACGCGCGCCTTCCATGCGATTGATTCGCGAATGAGGCCCATCAGCGTGCTCGCCGCATCTTCGTGTCGCATGACCGCGATTTCGGCGACGGTCTTCCCCTGATAGGTGGTGTCGGCGGCGAACGTCCCGATCAGCAACCCCTCTGGCTTGGCGATCTCGCGCAGGATCTTCTCGGCTTCCGCGCGATTCTCGAAATCGCGCTTCGGGAAGAGCACCTGCAGCGTCGCCTGCCAGTAGGTGTACGGGTACACGTCGGCGGTGATGTCCACGCCCGACGCGCGCGCTCGATCGAGTACGTGCAGGAGGCTGTCGCCCTGCCCCCAGAGCGGAATCATGCCGAGCTTGGCGTGACTGATCTGTACGGGCAGCTTGGCTTCGCGTCCGATGGTGATGATTTCGTCGACCGCATCCCAGAACCAGCGATCTTCGCTGCGCATGTGACTGATGTATCGTCCGCCCGCGGCCGCTGTGACCTTCGCCAGCGCCATCACTTCGGCGCGATCGGAGAAGATGCCGGGATCGTATTCGAGCCCCGTGGAGAGGCCGAGCGCGCCCGCCGCGAGTTCGCGCTTGAGCAGCACGACCATCGAGTCCACTTCCTTCGGTGTGGCCACGCGCTTGAAATCATCGCCGAGTACCGCGTCGCGCAGCGTGCCGTGTCCCACGTAGTACGCCACGTTTGCGGCCGGTGGCACTTTCGCGAACGAATCGATCGCTGCGGCGAGCGGCATCGGGTGACTGCCGTCCTGTCCCGCCACGATGGTGGTGATGCCCTGACTCACCACGGGCACTGCGTCGAGCGACGCACGCATGCCGGACGCATGATGGCTGTGCGTGTCGATGAAGCCCGGTGCAAGCGTAAGCCCCTGTCCGTCGATGACCGAGTCGCCCGGGAGTGGCGTGACGTTGCCCACTGCGACGATGCTGTCACCGAGGAATCGGACTGCGCCAGCGCGCGCCGGCGCACCGGTGCCATCCACGATGCTGACGTTGCGAATGACGGTACCGCCTTCGGACGACGACGCACCGCGCGCACAGGCCGCGAGACAAAACGGGAGGATCGCCCAACGACGAGCGGTCAGGGACATGTAGAAGCCGTACAGAAGGGGAGGTGAGATGAGCCAATCGTCCCAGAGGATGCCCCATCGGGTGCCTTGCCGCCAGAGTGTCGCGCACTACCTTCTTGCCCTTGGGCGCCTCGACTGGGGCTCAGCCCGGTTGACGTGTTGAACTATGCGTTGATCTCCGAAATCCGCGACGAGGTGGAGCGACATGGGATTGCTAGACGGTGCGCTTGGTGATGCGCTTGGATCGGCGCTTGGTGAATCGAACGCAGCAGGTGGCTTGCAGGGCATGTTGGGCGGTGTGCTCGGCCAGCTTGGCGGTGCACAGGGTGGATCCAACGCGCTGCTGACGACGGCGATGACGTTGCTGCAGCAGAGTGGCGGTCTCGAAGGGATCGTGGAGAAGTTCCGCGCGGGCGGTATGGGCAGCATGGTGGACTCGTGGGTGGGTACGGGAGCGAATGCGCCCATCACGGGATCGCAGCTGACACAGGTCCTCGGTGAATCCACGGTGACGGGACTCGCGAAGCAGCTGGGCACCGACCCGCAGCAGGCCAGCGGTTCGCTCGCGTCGATGCTGCCCGAGCTCGTGAACCAGCTGACGCCGAACGGGCAGATTCCCGCCAACAGCGGCGACCTGCTCACGCAGGGGCTCGCGCTGCTCAAGGGCCGCCTCGGCGCCTGACGCTGCACCGCTTGTGATGCGTCACGCGCGGGCTTCACGCGCTCGCGTGACGCATCAGCTCGCTCTTCCTTCCGCACCTCCTCTCGCTCTTCACTTCGGAGTCGCCGGTGGCTGAACTCGGCAGCGCCAAGACCATCCTGCTCGCGGCACTCTGCGCCGTGGCCGTCGTGTACACGATCCTGCTCGTCGTCGGCGTGCGTCGCCGTCTGCGTGAAGATCCGGCGCTACCGGCCAAGCCAACCCTCGGCGGACTGGCGACGGGCTTCGTGACGAACTTCTTCGACACGCTGGGCATCGGGTCGTTCGCGCCGACCACATCGATCTTTCGCGCCACGAAGATGGTGCCAGACGTCGAGATTCCGGGCACGCTGAATGTAGGCTACGTGCTGCCGACCATCGCGCAGGCGTTGATCTTCACGCAGGCGGTGCCGGTGGATGCCACCACGCTCATCGTTTTGATCGCCTCCGCGTCGCTGGGCGCGTGGTTGGGCGCAGGCGTCGTGGTCTCGTGGCCCAAGCGGCGGGTGCAGCTAGGCATGGGCTTCTGCCTGCTCGGCGCGGCCACGCTGATGTTGCTGGGCTTGTTCAACATCGCGCCGATGGGCGGCACCGCACTCGGCCTGACCGGTGGTGCGCTCGTGTTTGGCGCGCTCATGAACATGCTGCTTGGCGCGCTGATGACGCTGGGCATTGGCCTGTATGGACCGTGCCTCATTCTGATCAGCATGCTGGGCATGAACCCGACGACCGCATTCCCGATCATGATGGGTTCGTGCGCGTTTCTCATGCCGGTCGCCAGCGCGCGATTCATTCGCGAGAACGGCTTCAATGTGCGTGCGACGATCGGCGTGCTCATCGGCGCGGTGCCAGCGGTGTTGATCGCGGCGTACCTGGTGAAGTCGATGCCGCTGACGGTTGTGCGTTGGCTGGTCGTCGTGGTGGTGCTCTACACCGCGTACGGCTTGCTCAAGAGCGCCTTTTCGGAGAAGGCTGCCGGCGAGTTGGCGGCGGCGTAAATCAGCGAGGCGATCCGACGACGCGTTTCAGGAAACGTCGGGTCGCCTCCCAGGCGCGTGCATTGCCCTCCGCAGTGGCGCGCGCTGTTGCGGTGTCGAGCGGCGCGTAGCGAGGCCACGCAATCGTGCCGTCACCGCAGATGCCGTGTGCAGCCGCCGGATAGGTCTCGAGTGTGACCTGTGCCCCTCGCCCGGCCGAAGACATCGTCGACTTGATTTGTCTCGCCATGGGACCCGAGGCCCAGACATCATCGGCGTCGGAGCCCAGCAGCAACAACGGTGCGCGGATCGCTTCAACGGGAATGCGAGCGAGCCGACCAGCGTCGGGTGAGGCCGAACGGCTGCGATCGTGCACTTGCCGTGCGGATGCCCGTCCGCTGAACACTTCCTCGTAGCGATCGTACGCAATCGCCGGCAGCGGCGTACCAGCGTCTGACCACGACGACAGCACGGCGCCTTCAGGCGCCGGCGCCCCGAAGCCCGACCAGACAACATCACTCGGCACACACGCCACGACGGCGGCAGGCCACGTGCGGCGTGACGCGGCCACAAGCGCGAACTCCGCGCCCTTGCTCGCGCCCCACAGTACCGTGCGCGAGGTGTCTGCGTCGGGCTGCTTGCCCATCCACGCGCGCGCGCCGTCCAGCAATTCGATCGGCACGTTGGCAAACGCGCTGGGGACGCCGGCATACGACTGCACATAGGGATAGCCGACGTACACGATCGCGAACGCCGCAAAGCCGCGTTCGGCGAATCGTCGAGCGAGCTGACGCGCCGATGTCGTGTCTCCGCCCTCGCTTCCGTGCAAAAGAAGGATGGCCGGCCGTCTGCCACCGTCTGTCGGCGCAGCATATGCGCCCACCACGCCTGGCTCCGCGACCGATACTTCGCGCAACCCGCGTTGTATTACTCGCAGTGTGATCGACACTGAGTCGAGCGTCTTGCCACGCGACTCGAGGTCGAGCCGGAGCGTTCCCGCCGGCGGTACCTGAGCGTTCACCGGGTCTACTGGACGCGACATCGACCAGAACACGGCAAGTGCGTCCGCACGACGCCATGTGCCCGCGATCGGCGCCATCTGACTCACCGTAACGACGCCGCCTCGTGGCACGATCCAGCGGCCCCACGATTCGAACGCCACGGTGTCACGCCGTGCATTCGCGCTGTCGCCGCGCGCGACAATCGCGCGCCGCCTCGCGCGCAGCGTTAGCGTGTCGCCAGCGCGCCCGCGCAACGTGATGCGTGGGTCGTCGCCCAATGCGAGTGTCGTGGACGCGACAGTGACCCGTGGACCCACGCCAACGGTCTGCGCTGCCGACGAGTTGCCGGACAGGACCAGCAACGCGAATGACCATCGGGCGATGTTGCGCATGACGGATGCAGGGTAGAAGACGCTAGTGACACGGCCACCGGAGCAGATCGCGAGTGTGACAGCACGCTCGCTCAAATGGTTCAGTCGCGCCTCAGCGTTCCCTGCGATCCGTCTCAGACGCGCGTGGTCACGCTACTTCCGCCAACCGCTCCACCCCGGACCGCGCACCACCTGCCCAGGCTTCGCGCCCGTGTGTGCACCGTCGCGCAACACCTCCACGCCGTTCACCAGCACGAACTGCACGCCGGTGGAGAGCTGGTGCGGCTTCTCGAACGTGGCGTTGTCCTTGATGCTGTCCGGATCGAAGACAATGACATCCGCGCGCAGCCCCTGCTTGAGCACACCGCGATCGGCGATAGACAGGCGTGTGGCCACCGCCGATGTCGCCTTGCGCACCGCGTCTTCCAGTGAGAGCACCTTCTCGTCGCGCACATACTTGGCGAAGATGCGCGGGAAGTTGCCGTAGGTGCGCGGGTGGGTCATCCCCTTGGCGGTCGCCGGATCCGTAGAGCCCGCGTCGGTGCCGAACTTCATCCATGGCTGCTTGAGCTGCAGCGCGATGTTCTCCTCGCTCATGAGAAAGAGGATTTCGCCCAGCTCCGCGTTCTCGGCGATGTTGAGATCGATCATCACGTCCGCCCAGTCCTTCTTCATGTCGCGCGCGATTTCGGCCAATCGCTTCCCTTCGTACTGCTTGTACTCGGGCTTCTTGAAGCCCATCACCATGACGTTCTCGGGGCCGGCGATCAGGCAGAGATTCTCGTAGCCGGCCTTGGGATCGTGCAGTTGCGCCTTGATCTGCGGACGTAGCGTCGCGTCCTGCAGATTGGCGAGCAGCTTACCATCGGCCGCGAACCTGGGCGGAATGCATGCGGCGAAGCTGTTGCCGCCAGCGGGATAGAGATACATGTCCGCCTGCACATCCTGCCCCGCCTTGCGCGCCGAGTCGATCTTGGCGATGGCCTTGGGCATCTTGGACCAGTTGGTCGGTCCGCTCGCCTTGAGGTGGTAGACCTCCACCGGCACACCGCCATCGTGTCCGATGCGAATCGCTTCGTCGAGCGCTTCGAGAAACTCGTTCCCCTCGGAGCGCATGTGCGAGATGTATACGCCGCCGAATGGCGCGCTGGCCTTGGCGAGTTCGGTGAGCTCGGCGGTGCTCGCGTAACTGTTGGGTGGATAGATCAATGCGCTCGCGACACCAAAGGCACCGTCCTGCATCGCGCGCGTCACAACGCCGCGCATCGAGTCGAGCTCCGCCGCGTTCGCTGCACCCTCCGCTGCGCCCTTGGCATACTCGCGCACAGTACCAGCGCCAAGGAACGAACCCACATTCTGCGAAACGCCGCGCGACACCATGAAGTCGAGCCATGTGCCGAAGCCACGATCGCCGGTGAACTGCGGCGCGATGCGTTTGAGCGATGTATCCGTGATCAGCGCGAGAATCTTGTCGTTGACGGGCGCGGGTGTCGATCCTTCGCCGAGAATTGCCGTCGTGATTCCCTGTGTGACCATCGAGATGGCTTTGCCGTCGCCGAGCATGAAGTTCTCGTACGACTGCGCCTGAATGTCGATGAAGCCCGGCGCCACGATCATCCCTTTGGCGTCGATGCGACGCGAGGCTGTTGCGCTGGTCAACTGCCCCTTGGGCACGATGCGCGCGATGCGTCCGTCATCGATCGCGATGTCGCCCCAGAACCAGGCCGCGCCCGTGCCGTCGACAACGCGTCCGTTGCTGATGACCACATCGTAGCCGTCGTTGCCGCCGGCGGATTCGCTCGCCCCGCTGCCGCCAGCCGCAGTGGAGTCCGACTTGGCCGAACAGGCCGCGAGCAGGGCGGTACAGGCGACGGCGAGGGTTCTGCGCACGATGCGCTCCGGGGATGACGCGTGAGCATGCAGGGGGGCTGACTGGCGACGGTCCATCGGCGAGTGAGGAGTCGGCTACTCGAGCGTTGTTCTCACCACGCACGCTTCGCCCCGCTCTCTTCCGAGCGCGATAAGATACGTCCCGCATGTGGACGCCGCGCGCGGCGAGCCCACGCGTCCTTCCCTTTGCAGCGGACGCTCCCTTCGACGCGCACGTTGTGCCTGATGTGGACGACACGGATTCGCAGGCGTGGATCTGACGCGCTGCCCGACAGAGCGTGCCCCAGACTCAACCGTCGGTGCGAAGTCACCTACGTTTTCACGCAGTGACGGACCGATCGATGGCGGCCGGCGCGTGCAGCGAGCGGCTGCGTCGTCGCAGATATGCAGCAAGACGGCGATACGAAAGCCACAGACCCGTCCACACGAGCAGGGCACCGGCGAGCGATGCAATACCCGCGATGGTCTGTCCCCAGAGGCCGAACACCTCGCCAGTGTGCGCAAATCGCAGCAGCGATCGCATCCGTCGTCCAGGCGACTGCGCCTCAAACTTTGTCGTCGCGAGTACTGCCGCCGTGGCAAGATCCAGCGTGACTGTCCTGCGCAATTGCGGCTGCCCGCCCGTGCCCGCGTCGATACTGATGGAGACGTCCTTCGCACGAGCCTTTGGAAGCGTGAGGGTGATCGTGCGCCAGCGCGGCTCCTGTGCCCGCGCAACCATGAGCAGGCTGTCATAGCTCACCCGATGTGACGCGGGTTCGTCGCGCGTCACCGCATCACTGAGCTGCGCGTCGCGCTCCCTCGATTCACGAGTCGCATCCCCGAGCGCTTCGCCCCCTGCACCTCCGCGACCGTCGCGTCCGCCGCCTTCCCCGCCTCGTCCGCGTTCGCCACGACCACCCGCGCCCTCCTGTCGCGGCTGCGGCGCTTCTTCACCGAAGGCCTTGTAGACGAGTCCTGCGGCCCACGGATACGAGATCACAGCACCGGATGCCACCACGATGACGAGGGGAATCGCCATCCACAGCCCGGCGACGTTGTGCCAGTTGAAGTCGCGCGCTTTTCCGCTCAGTCCCCGGCGGAAGAGCAGCACCTGCCGGAGGCGCTGCGACGTCAACGGTCGTGGAATCCAGAGCACGAGCCCCGACAATACGAGCACCAGGAACCCGAGATTCGATGCGTCGACGATCGATCGCGCGACGGTCCGGCTCGCCCCCTCACGCGCGAACCAACGGTGCCACGCCGTCACCTCGCGGAAGAATGACCGCAGGGCGGGACTCGCCTCCCCGAGCACCTGACCCGTGCGTGCGTCAACATGCAGCGTCCGCTCACGCGACATCACTGCAGCCACCGGCATCGCCGGGTCCCTGAAGAACTGCAGCGAGGTGGGCGCCCTGCCCGCTTCCGCCCGCATCACCCCGGCAAGGATTGCACTTGCCGGCTGCGGCGCGCCCGCGCCTGCGACCGTGGCCGCCTGCAAAGCCCGCGCAGAACGGGCGAGGAGTTGCTTCTCGTAGGTGAGCAGCACGCCGGTTACGGACATCACCAGGATGGCCAGTCCGGCGACAACACCAATGCTCAAGTGCATCCAAAACAAGAGTTTACGAAGCGTCATGCGGAGCTCTCGGAGTGTGCCAGTGAGGGAAAGACCAGAAGCAGGACTGTTCTGGAACAAGGGACGTCGATCAGGGCCTGCGACGAGCGGCCCGATTCAATAACTCTCTTGTGGCGTAAAGCTAAATTCGATATTCATCATTCTGTAATACTATCGTCTTTACCGCCACCCCCCGCCTGAACACTCTCTCTATCCGGGCATTCCCATGAAACCGAAGCGATCGAGCAAGGCCCGCGCGGCGCGACGCAGCGCCCGCCGTCAGCGGCGCACTCGAGTGACTCCGAGCAAACCCGCCGCCCCGATCACGAGGCACCGGAGCGGCAGCATCGCGCGCTTGACGTGTACCGGTGCGCTGGTCGCATCTGCGGTGTGGATCGGCCTCCCGACCGTGTCATTCGCGCAGACAACGGCGCAGCCCTCACGCGAAGCGATTGCCGCTCTGGGTGCCGCGAAGCAGTTCGTAATTCCGGCCGGCAAGTTGTCGGCCGCACTCGACGCGTTCACTCAAGTCACCGGCATCTCGGTCGCCGATCCGGGCGCCGTCGTCGGTGCCGCGGATTCGCGTGGTGCCGCCGGTACGCTGACACCAGTGCAAGCGCTGCGACGCCTGCTTGGTGGTACCGGTATCACCTATACCGTCGCCAGCCCGCGCTCCGTGCGACTCGCACGCGGTCCGCTGCCCCAACTCGCAACGGTCTCGGTCGTCGCCGAGAGAAAGCCAGCGTCGGCAAACCCCAAGTACTCCGAACCGCTGCGCGACATCCCGCAGACCATCACGGTCGTCACCAAGGAGGTTCTGGACGCCCAAGGCGTGACGTCGCTGCGCGATGCCGTTCGCAATGTCACTGGTCTGACGGTGAACGCTGGCGAGGGCGGTGCCACACCGGGAGACAACTTCAACATCCGCGGCTTCAGCGCACGATCCGACATCTTCGTCGACGGCATGCGCGACGTGGGCGGCTATTCGCGCGAAACGTTCAACGTCGAGCAAATCGAAGTCGCGAAGGGGCCCGGATCCGTCTACTCCGGACGTGGCTCGACGGGCGGCTCCATCAATCTCGTCAGTAAGTCACCGCACGTTGGCGACGCCTACTCCGGCGTTATAGGTGCCGGCAACGCCGAATACGGTCGCGCCACGGTCGATGCCAATCACTCCTTCGAGGACATCGGCGCAGGCGGCATTGCCGTCCGGCTGAACGCGCAGTGGCAGAATGCCGGCGTTCCCGAACTGGATGTCGTCAAGAACAAGTCGTGGGGCATCGCGCCATCAATCGGCTTCGGACTTGGTTCGAAGACGCCGGTCACCCTGCAGTACTTCCAGAACTCACAGGACAACATCCCAACGTACGGATTGAGCAACACCGTCTCGGATGGCCCTCCTGTCGGTATCGATCCACACAAGTATTTCGGCCTCAGGAACCTCGATCAGGAGCAGGTCAACGCCAAGCAGGCGACGGCCAAGGTCGTGCACGCACTCGGCGCGAACATGTCGCTGCGCAATCAGACGTCGTGGGGGGCCAGCGATGTGCATCGCATTGTCGTGCAGGCCAACGTCGATGGCACCCGTCGATCACCGTCGCATATCACGTACGACCAGAATCTCTCCAACCAGACCGCCCTGTCGTCGTCGTTCAAGACGGGTAAGGTGGAACACGTGCTGGCCAGCGGCGTCGAGCTCTCGCACGAGAAGTCGCGCTTCGCGACCTACGTGTTCAGTACCGCGCTGCCCAAGGTAGATCTGACGAATCCCAACCCGGACGACCGCTACACCGGCACCTATACGGAAGGCAAGCCGCGTCGCAGTGCAGTTTCGAATTCTGTCGGTCTGTACACGTTCGACACGATGAAGCTCAGCGAACAGCTCGAGTTCAACATCGGCTTGCGCTGGGATTCGTTCAGTCCGCAATACAAGGACTCGCTGAATCGTGCACTGCCGAAGAAGGACAGCAAGGCAGCAACATGGCGCGCTGGTGCCGTCTTCAAGCCGGTCGAACGGGGGAGCATTTACTTCGCCTACGGCACGTCGTTCAACCCGACGGGCGAACTGCTTTCTCTCGATTCGCGCGGTACGATCGGACTCGATCCCGAATCGAACAAGAGCTACGAGGTAGGATCGAAGTGGGAGCTGGCCGATGCACGGGTGCTCGTCACCGCCGCACTCTTCAGGACGGACAAGACGAATGCGCGCATCACAGACCCGAACGACCCTTCCGGTACGACACTCGTACTCGCCGGCCAGCAGCGCGTCGACGGATTCGAGTTGGGCGCAAGCGGCCAGATCATGCCCGGATGGATGCTTCAGGCAGGCTACACGCATCTCGACGGCAAGATCTTGCATGGAAACGCAGGTACCGATGGGACCCCCATCCCAAACACGCCGAAGAGTTCGCTCAGCGTCTGGACGTCAGGGACCATTCCTGGCGATTTCGAGATCGGCGGCGGTGTGCGCTTTGTCGACAAGCGCTATCGCACGGCGACGCAATCGGTACCGAGTTATTGGGCATACGATGCCGATGCGGCCTACTCGGTGAACACGCGCGTCCAACTGCGCCTCAACCTGATCAATCTCAGCAACACGACGTACTTCGACAGCGGTCGCTTCTGGGTACCGGCCGCCGGTCGCACCATCAAGGTCTCGACCAACGTGAAGTACTGATGAACGAATTGCCGGAGCGACTCCGATCTCGAGCTGCGGTTGGAGTCGCTACGCACCATGGCGCGTGGCGCCGGAGATGATTCATGCTCTTGCACGTTCCTGACGTACTGACGGGTGCACAGATTGCCGACGCGCGACGATTGCTCGACAGCACGGACTGGGTGGATGGGGCCGTGACTGCCGGACATCAGTCTGCGAAGGCGAAGCACAATTCGCAGGTGCCCGAGAATCACCCGGTCGCGCAGCAAGTCGGCGACATGATTCTTGCCGCACTTGGCCAAAACGCGCTGTTCATTTCGGCCGCGTTGCCGTTGAAAGTCTTTCCGCCGTTGTTCAACCGCTACGCGGGCGGACAGTCCTTCGGGACTCACGTCGACAACGCCATCAGGCAAGTGACCGGGACGCCGCATCGGGTGCGCACCGATCTCTCGGCGACGCTCTTTCTCGCCGAGCCGGAGGAGTATGACGGCGGAGAATTGTCAGTCGAGGACCTGTACGGCGTGCACAGCGTCAAACTCCCGGCGGGACACATGGTGCTCTATCCCGCATCGAGCCTGCATCATGTGCGGCCGGTAACGAGCGGCGCCCGTGTCGCCTCGTTCTTCTGGATTCAGAGCATGGTGCGCGACGATGCGCAGCGGCGCATTCTCTTCGATCTCGACAGCAGCATCCAGGGGCTCGCGCACACCATCCCCGATCATCCGGTCTCCGTGCAGCTGACCGGAATCTATCACAACCTGCTTCGCTGCTGGGCGGATACCTGACGGCATCGGCGCTGACCACGCTGGCTGCGAAGTGAAATGCGAACGCCGCTGCAGGACATTGCAGCGGCGTGGTCGTCGTGCCGTCGGCGGCGTTCAGATGCCGCGGCACATGGATTAACGCACCATCGCTGAGTCCAGCGCGATGACTACGGACGATGTCTTCGCCATCGCGTCGTAGTACCCCATGAACCGGGTGATCTCGGGCGCCTGGTGCTTCCCGAGATTCCGGGCCCAGCGGTAGCTGATGGGCTGGTACGCCAGCGCCGCTTCCACACGGAATGGACCGGTCGCACCGCGCAGATCAACGACGTAACGAACGCGCGCGGACCCGCCGAAGAATGCGGGATCGTCTGCCGCGTCGCCTCGCACCGCGATGTCGGCCGATGCCGATCCCTTGGCGAATCCGCGTGGCAGGATGCGATTGTCCTTCACGAACCTCGCGCCAGAAAGCAGCGCGGTGGTGACGTTCCCCTGCGCATCCGCCATGACCGACTCGAAAATCTGCACCTGGTCGGGACGCGTGATCTCACGATGGTGTGGTTCGAACTTCAGCCCGTCCGCGTCGCCGTCCGCGCCGACAATGGCGCCGTCTGCACCAACCGCGCCGGATTCGAAGACCACCGCTCCGTTCGCACCGCGAACTGTGAAGTGGATCCATGCGCGCCGCGCTGGATACGCCGTCGGAAACTTGTGTCCCGCCAGGTTGCGAACGGTGATATCGGCGCGAAGCTGGGACGCGCCCACGCGTTCACTCGCGATCGACATTGCCGCGGTCGCCGTTTGCAGGTGCCGTATCGTGCGCTGCGCGCTGGCGTCGAGCTCCTGCGGCAGGGCCTCCGTGCCAAGCGCAGCGCGATAGCGATTGAGCATCTCGAGCATGAAGAAATTGCCGCCGAGAAACTCGTGCCGGGCCAGCCCCGGGCGCTGTTTTCCCCAGACACCCGAGATCGCGATGCTGTCGGTCACGGCGGGCATGTGGCACGACTGGCAGCTTTGCGATGCGCCGTACTCGCTGTGCTGCCATTCGAGGTACGGCACCTGCTCTGGAAGCCGTCCAACGATCTTCCCCGCAGCATCGCGCGCATCGGTGTACAGCGTGTGACATGTCGCGCACAGCTCGGAGCTACGGATATGTTCGCCCTTTGTGGGGCGAAATTCGGACGACGACTGCATGATGCGCGCACGGCCGTTGTCGATGTCGTATGGACCGTACGCCTGACGCTGACGTGGCGGCTTCTTTTCGTCGATCACGAAGCCGCCAACAAAGCTTGCTGGCGTTCCGAGCCGTTCGTTGGTGATCTGGTGACAGACGGTGCACGACACTCCATCGGCCGCGAGCAGGTCTTCCGGCGCCGTCTCTGAGCCCACTGGCAGGTGCGCGAAGATCGTGCCGTGGCGCCCTTCGGCCTTTGCCTGATAGCGCGACATAGGCATGTGGCACGTCGAGCATTCGTCTTCGATTTCCGCCTGCAGTTCCGGATGCTCGAGCACTTCGCGACGTACCGAGGCCAGCCAGTAGGGATCGCGGCCGGAGTTGGCCATCATCGTTGCGCGCCACGACGTGCCGATCGACACATCCTCACCGGACGCCGTCGACAGTTGATTGTGGCACGCCACGCAGTTGTCAGACGTCTGGAAGAGCCACGGCGCACGACCTGCTGCATGGGCCAGCGGAACGCCGAGCGTGCCGCTTGGAGCGGCAACGGAGACTATTGTGGCGCACACGATCAGCAGCGCCAGCGACATCTGGATGCGGCGAACCGGAAACTCCTTCATCGGCTGTTGTGTCATGGGATGTTAGCGCCACCCTTCCAGAAACCCGCCGTCAAACCAGTCCCAAAGCAGATAGACGAGAAACTCCCTGGACTGCGCGGCCTGGCGGTTCATTGGCAATCGCACGCCAGCGCTGGCCTGGATGTGCTGGCGTCGACTAAGGCTTACCTGAATCTGCGGCACCCAGCTCCATTCGGTCATGCGACCGGTGCGGAACTCGCGCACGCCCTCGAACTCTGCGATTGGCGTGAAGGTGCGGCCGAAGCCTGAAGGCGCAAAGGTTCGGCCGAAGGCGACGCGCCAGAACGCCTCCTTCGACGCCTTCCGCTGATCGAACGGAATCTCGATTCCGCTGTGGATCTGCATGAACGCATTGGAGCCGAGCATCTGCCCCGCGAGCACGAAGGGCTCACCGATCGGCGTGCCCGCACCGGTGCCCGCCGCTGCATCTCCACTTGGCAAGGTCACCTCGAGACCGCCGCTGAGAATCCGCGCGCTCGACACCGATTGCGTGCTGTGCAGCACTCGCTTGAGCGCCATCGACACATCTCCGAAGTGGGCCCCGGTCCACCGCTGGCCGCTTGCGGTGCCGCGCTCGTGCGTGTTGATCGGCACCTGCAGTTCGTACTGCGTGCGTGCGCTGAGTCGCTTCTCGTAGATGTAGGTAACGGTGAGTGAGTGCTGGTTCCTGGGGCCGCTCAGCGACGTGGTATAGACCGACTCGTCCTCGGGGAAGGCCTTTTCCGTGAGATGGGCGCGCGGAAAGTTCAACTCCCCGCGCGGCCACTGCTTTTCGCTGCAGATGGAGCGAACGTAGGCAACCACTCGCTCGATCTGCTCGGTGGTCAACGCATCCCCGAACGCAGGCATGCGCGGGGAGAACGCGCGTGTTGGTCCGCCTTCGTGCACGATTCCGAACCAGTCCTGCGCGTTTTCCCGGGTGGCGTAGTTGCAGTCGGTGAAATCGGGTAGAGGGACGTCGAAGCCCACCTGCGTCTTCGGCGCACCGCGGCCGTCCGCGCCGTGGCAGTTCGCGCACGCAGCCACGTAAAGCTCGCGGCCGGTGAGCGTCGCGCCTGTGACGGTGCCAGCCGGACGGATCGCCTCGACCGCTTGCGCCACCACACGCTGCGTCGGCAACGCGGAGGCCCAGAGCACCGACAAGGCCAGCAACCACACAACGCGCGAAGCGCGCTCACGGCATTTCGCATGGGGGGTCGTACGGCCCTCGGCACTCCGGTTCATCAACGCTCCTGTAGTCGCCCAATCGACTGCGGCTGTAC
The DNA here is from genome assembly GCA_965279375.1 of Gemmatimonas sp. GTDB lineage: Bacteria > Gemmatimonadota > Gemmatimonadetes > Gemmatimonadales > Gemmatimonadaceae > Gemmatimonas. Next base: position 107,075 of record OZ257156.1, read on the forward strand.
GGCGCTCGGCACACTCGCGCGTCGCGGCACATACATTGTATCTTCATGAATGGCTCCTGACTACAATGCTGACATTCCGCGCAGTGCGCAAGTCGGAGGCGACGACGCGCATCTCGCCCTAACCTGCGTGGAGCCCACAGGCCAAATTCCGGGATCAGAATCAATGACACTGGACACGCTCCGGTCGTCCGAGTTTTCGCCAGAGGTTGCTGCCGTGCGCGTGTTAGTTGCAGAGGATGAGGGACAGCTGCGCGAAACGCTCTCTCGCGGGCTGCGCGAGGCAGCCTATGCGGTGGATCTCGTGGCCAATGGCGACGAGGCGGTCAAACACGCCTCGAGCAACGATTACGACGCGATCATTCTCGACGTGCTGATGCCGCAGGGCAACGGCATCACGGCCTGCCGAAGCATCCGGAAGTCGGGGTCGACCGTGCCGATTCTCATGCTCACGGCGCTCGACACGCTCGACGACAAGATCCGAGGACTCGATTCGGGCGCTGACGACTATCTCACAAAGCCTTTCCAGTTCGAGGAGCTGCTCGCGCGACTGCGCGCGCTGACGCGCCGGCGGCCGACGCTGCAAGCCACCGAACTCACTGTCGGCGACCTCGTGATCGATACGGCGAGGCGGCGGGTCCGGCGAGGCTCCCGGTCGGTCTCGCTAACCAGTAAGGAATACGCCTTCCTCGAGTACCTCGCGCAGAACAACGGCCGCATTGTGCCGCGTGCCGAGCTTCATGAGCACGTGTGGGACGACAGCATCGCGCCGCTCTCGAACCTCATCGACGTGTACGCAAGCCGAGTGCGGAAGAAGATCGATGACGGCGAGGCGGTGCCGTTGCTGACCACGCAACGCGCCGTCGGCTACATGCTGGCGGTTCCCGCGGCGGAGTCGGACGTACCGCCGCCCGAGTTGCCGGCCCGGCGCACCAACCTCAAACCGCCGTCGAAGGGTCAGGGGTCCTGACCGGTATGTTCCGCGTCACGACGACGCTACGAGGCCGCCTGACGATTTGGTACACACTCGTCCTCGGTCTCATGCTGGTTGCCTTCGCGTTCGTGGCGGATTCCGCGCTGACGCGGATTCTGATTACGCGCACCGACTATTTCATCGCGGACGGCGTCGGTGGGTTCGCTGCCGGGCTCTTCGGCGAGATGCGGGAACACCTGGATACGAAGGCGGCGATCGACGACGCGTTTCGCGAGGTTCGGTTCCCTGAGCTGCGCGTGCTGCTGTTGACGGACTCGCTGCGCGTCGTCGGCAGGAGCGTCATCGCCGGTGGACCCAGCCCTGCACCCATCGGCGGCTCAGGTGCCAGCGCCCAAGCGTCGCACCACGCGCCGGGCGGTTCGCACCCGTTCCTCGTGAACGATGTCGTCGCGCACCTGCGCACGCTCGGCGCGGCGGAGCGCGATGCGGCGGCGTTTACCGATTCGCGGGGGGACTTTCGCATCAACGTGCGCCCTGTGCTTCTCGCCGACACCGCCTTTTTCCTCGTGGGTGCGTATCCGCTTGACGAGGTACACGCCGTCGTCACGCTCGTCCGGCGCTTCTACCTCATCGTCATCCCGTTGCTGTTGATCGTCGCGGCGTTCGGCGGGCAGCTGCTGGCGCGGCGCAGCCTCTCGCCTTTGACCGAAATGGTCAAGCGCGCGGACCACATCAGCGAGGTGACGCTGCACGAACGCCTTCCGGTGGCGACCCCCGGCGATGAACTGGGACTGTTGGCCACCGTGGTAAACCGCCTGCTCGGCCGCTTGGACGAGGCGTTCGCGAACCAGCGGCGCTTCATGGCAGACGCATCGCACGAACTCCGTACGCCGCTGGCCATCTTGCAAAGCGAGGCGGAGATTACGCTCTCGCGACAGGACCGCACCATTGAGGAATACCGCGCCTCCGCGAAGGTGTTGCACGCCGCGACCCAGCGCATGGATCGCATCGTGACCGAGCTGTTTCTGATGTCGCGTGCTGATGCAGGCCACCTGACGATGCGGCAGGACGCCGTCGACCTGGAGGAGGTTGTCAACGACACGGTGCGCGCGGCGCGGCGGATCGCGAGCCAGCGCGGCGTCCACGTCGAACTTCGTCCGCTAATCGCCGCGCCAGTCGAGGGCGATGCCGACCTGCTGGGAGGGCTGGTCATGAATCTCGTGGACAACGCGGTACGGCACACGCCGCAGAACGGTACGGTCGTCGTCGAACTCGCGGAGCGCGGGCCGTCCTACGAAATCCGCGTGACCGACAACGGTGAGGGCATCCCCCACGACGCGCAGCCGCACATCTTCGAGCGTTTTTTTCGCGTCGATTCGGCGCGCAGTCGCTCAGAATCAAGCTCGACAAGCGGTGCGGGACTCGGACTGGCGATCAGCCGCTGGATTGCGACCGCGCATGGCGGCTCGCTGGACTTGGTACACTCGGAGCCTGGCCGAACAGAATTCTGTGCCACTATCCCAGGAGAGCGGCTCTAGCCAAAGCGAATGGCCCCAGCCGCCCTGCGCAGGGCAGTCACTTTCGCTGGCCGGGCAACGCGTGAGCTGCTTCGATCAACAGAGCGATCATCGTCGCTCGCTGTTCCTAATCTTCCGTTGCTATTGAGTACGTCATCAATGATGGCAACCTTGTTGGCTGCGCGCACGGATCGCAGCTTGTTGAACGACCACTCGCCGGATCGCGAGCGTTTGCGCTCCATCCCTTCAACGCGCCAGATCGATTCTCATGCAGCAGCTGTTCGACGGCCCTTCGCGAATCTGGGTGATGGTGATCATCGCCGTCGCCATCTACATCCTTCCGACCATTCTCGTCTGGAAGCGCCAGAGCAGTCGTCGCTGGAAGGTGACCGCGATCAACCTGCTGCTGGGGTGGACGCTGATCGGCTGGGTGGTGGCCATGGTCATGACGTTTGCTTACGAGCCGCCGCCTGAGGGTGCGCCTCCCGACGAGCCACATCTCAAGTACTGAACGAGTTCACCGAGTGACTCACCTGGTCAGAACGCGCCGAACGACGACCCCAGCAGCAGCAACGCAGCAAGCGCGATGATCGGGACGAGCACGGACACGACGAAGATGTCCAGGTACGATTCCCTGTGTGTGAGCTGACAGATCACCAGCAACGAGATGACCGCACCGTTGTGCGGTAGCGAGTCGAGGCCGCCCGATGCGACGGCCGCGACGCGATGCAAGAGCTCGGGACTCACGCCTGCGTTGGTACCCAGCTCCAGATACGTCTTGCCCAGCATGTTCAGGGCGATGCTGAGCCCACCCGATGCGGATCCGGTCACACCCGCCATGATGTTCACGGCGATGGCTTCGGAGATGAGCGGATTGCCTGGGGAAATGCCGACGACGGCGTTGCGAATGACCTCGAACGCCGCCAGCGCCGCAATCACGGAGCCGTAGCCCACCTCCGACGCGGTGTTGAAGATCGGCAGGAGCGCGCCGAGTGTGCCTTCGTTGACGGAGGCCTTGAGGTCGTGCCAGCGACGCCAGTTGATGCCGATGGTCACCACCATCGCGGTGAAGATGGCCGCGATCAGCGACCAGACGCCGCGGACATCGTTGAGGGTCACCTTGCCGAATTTCGCGTCCGCCAGGTACGTCGTGTCCATCGCCGGAATGATCCATCGCGTGCACACGAAGTTGAGCGCGATGACCAGCACCACCGGCAACAAAGCGACCAGCAGCGACGGACGCTCCCCGCGCGTCACCGCCACCAGCGTCTCCGTTGGGTGCGCGCCGTATCCTTCGCCGCCAGCCTTGGCGAGACGCGCGCGCCGCGAGAGCCACCACATGCCGCCGCCGAACATGATGGCACCCGCGATCGTGCCGAGTCCCGGTGCCGCGAACGCATCGGTGCCGAAGTACGGCATCGGGATAGCGTTCTGAATGGCGGGCGTACCGGGGAGCGCCGTCATCGTGAACGTGGCCGACCCCAGCACCAACGCGGCCGGCATGAGGCGTTTGGGAATGCCGGCTTCACGGAAGAGCGCCGCCCCCACGGGATACGCCGCGAACGCCACGACGAACACCGACACACCGCCATACGTGAGAATCGCGCACGAAAGCACGAGCGCCATCACGGCGCGATGAGCGCCGATGCCCGCCACAATGCTGCGCGCGATCGTATCCGCCGATCCTGAGTCGCTCATCAGTCGGCCGAAGACCGCTCCGAGCATGAAGAGCGGAAAGTATTTGATGAGAAAGCCGCCCAGCCCCGTCATGAAGACCTGCGTGTACATCGCGAGCAGGCGCGTATCGCCACCAAGCAGTACGGCCAGCAGCGCCAGAAGAGGCGCGAGCACCAATACCGAATAGCCGCGATACGCGAGCCAGATCAGCAGCGCGAGCGAAATGAGGATCGACATCGTGCGCCCTCTACTTCCCACCTCCACTCGGCGGCAGCGACGCGGCGTACTTCCACTGCGCCTGATAGTCGCGCGTCAGCGGCTGCTTGAGCATGAGACTCCGCACCATCTCCACCGGCATCGTGCCGCGCGTGTAGATGAAATCGTGGAACGTACGGTTCGACATTTTGCCGCCGTCCACCACCTCGTGATGTAGCGCGCGGAACTGCAGGCCGCCCATCATGTAGGCCACCTGATAAAGCGGACCGTAGCTGCCGTTGAATGAGCGACGTACTTCGGCGGTGGCATTGGCACGCTCGTGCCCGACCTTGTCGATCAGGAACTCGATGCACTGCTGCGGCGTCCAGTTGCCCAAGTGAAAATTGAGCGAGAAGATGATTCGCGCCGCGCGGTGCATGCGCCAGAAGAGCGCGCCGATCCGGTCTTCCGGCTTGGCGTGATAGCCCAAGTCCCAGAAGATGGTTTCCCAGTAGAACGCGGCGCCCTCGGTCCAGAAGGGCGTGCGGAACTCGCCGCGATAGTCGGCGTAGCGCGCGTTCATGAAGCCCTGCAGATGATGCCGGGAATCATCTCGTGAAAGACGGTCGCGTGTGAGAAGTGCGGGTTGTTGCCGCGCATCGACATCATCTTGTCGTCGTCCGACATCGAGTCGGTGGGATAGGACACCTGCAGCACTTCACCGCCCAGAAAGAACGGGCTCACCTTCTGTCGCTCTGGCGAGAGCATTTCGATGCGCCAGATGTCCTGCGCCAGCGCCGGAATGGTGATGAGATCGTGTTTCTTGAGGAATGCGAGTCCGTCGAACTCGAGATCGCGCACCATGTTGACCTGATCGCCAGGTGGCACGGCCGACTGCTTGACCTTCTCCATCGCCGCCTTCCAGTCGTCGCCGAAGCCCATTTCGCGCGCGGCTTTCTTCATCTCCGACTCGCCCCACGTCAGCTCCTGCTGCGCGATCGCCATGAGTTCTTCCGGCGAGTACGCAATCATCTCGTGCCGCAGATCGGCGAGGATGGCAGCGCGCCCGATCGGCAGGCCGACGATCGGCTCGTCTTCACCGGGACGGATCCCGACGATGCGCGTGCGCAGCGTGCGCGTGAGTGCGGTGATGGATGTATCCGCCGCGCGATACGACATGCGCGTCCACCAGGTGAACATCGGGTCGTATCCGTCGTAGAACTTATACCAGCTCTGCATGGTGCTCTTCACCTGCGCGAGCACTTCCACCGCGCGATACGCCGCAACTTTGCTGGGCCGTCCCGGTTTGGCGGAATCACGCGGCGTGAGGCTATCGAGCCGAGCCCGTACCGCATTGGCCATTGCGGCCACATGCTCCAGCGCCTTGGCAGACAGCTGCGGATCGACGGTGCGCATCTCACGACGCATCGCTTCGAGCGCGAAGACGGTGTCCGCGAAGGGCATCAGCGGTGCGATGTCGCGCCACACGTTGGCATCGAGGACCGCCTGCGCCTGCTCGCTCTCGATCTTGTTGCGCAGCAGCACGTAGTCGGCCTTGGCGTCGGCGCTCAGCTTGCCGAAGTCCACCGCCGCCAACTTGCTCAACCACGCCGCGTAGAACGCGTCCATCACGCGCCGCTGCGTCGGTGAGTAGCCCACGCGGTAGCGCCGCAGCAATCCCTGCCGATCCGCGCTGTAGCGCTCCACGACACCACGGAACTCGCTGCCGCGATCGGCGAGCAGCGCCGCGACATCCGGCGTGTACACCGCGGGATCGAGCTGCACATTCTGGTCGGTCGGCTTGGCGCGCTGCTGCGCGGACATCGGCGCGGCAGTCGCAAGCAATGCGAGAAGCGCGACGCGACGCCAGCGGGCGGCGGGCGATTCAAAGTGAACGTAGCGAACGGCCATGGGGTGGCGGAGGCAGAGCGTGAAGGAACGGTCGCGCGTAGGCGCAGCTGACCGTTGCAACGCTACGACCTCTCAGCCGATTCGCAATATCTCGATCGCCTGTCGCGTCGCCTCGGGAATCGGGGTGGGACGACGCGTCTCCCGATTGACGTACACGTGGGCAAAGTGGCCCGCCGCGGCCGGGAGTTCATCGCCCTGCCGATAGATCGCCAACTCGTAGCGCACACTGCTCGACCCGATCTGCGTCACTCGCAGCCCTACATCGATGCGATCGGGAAAGGAGAGCGGCTGATAGAACACGCACTGGGTTTCAACGACGAGGCCGATCGCCGCACTACCGGCGATATCGAGCAATCCCCGCTCCACGAGCCAGCGATTCACCGCGGTGTCGAAGTAGCTGTAGTACACGACGTTGTTGACATGACCGTATGCGTCATTGTCCATCCAACGCGTGTCCAGTGAAGCGATGTAGGGGAACTCGGACCGTGTGGTATTCCGCATCGGTCAGAGCACCTCGGTGTAGATGGCAAGCGCATCTTCGTATGTCACGTCGCGCGGATTGTTCACCAGCAGACGCTGCACGGCCATGGCGTCCGTTGCCAGCTGTGGCAGATCGGTGTGCGTGACGCCGACGTCCCGAAGCTTTCGCTCGAGCCCCGACATCGCCAACAATTCATCGATGGCCTGCACGAATCCTTCGCCGGCGTCGCCACCGTGGCGCAGGTGCTCTGACGCAGGCGTGATGGCTGGCAGCAGCTCGGCGTAGTGCGCCCGTGCCGCCGGCAAATTGAATTGCAGCACCGGCACGAGCACGAGCGCGTTGCTCAGTCCATGTGGCACATGAAAACGGCCACCGAGTGGATACGCCAGCGCGTGCACCGCGGCCACTGGTGCGTTGGCGAACGCCATTCCGGCGAGCATGGAGCCCTGCAGCATCGCGCGCCGCGCGTCGAGATCGCTCGGCTGTGCCAACACGATCGGCAAGTTGGCCGATAGCAATTGCAGCGCGCGCACGGCGAGCGTATCGGACAGGACGTTCTTGCGATGCCGAGTCGTGTACGCTTCGATCGCGTGCACCATTGCGTCGATACCGGTCATCGCGGTGACACGCGCCGGCAGCGCTAACGTCAGCGTCGCATCGAGCACTGCGACATCGGCGTACAACAGGCGTGAGACGACGCCCTGCTTGGCGCCGCTGGGCGTTGTCACGATGGCGATCGGCGTGACTTCCGACCCCGTGCCCGAGGTCGTCGGTACTTGCAGCAGCGGCAGGCGCGCTCCGGTGGCCTTGTCCACTCCGTAGGCCGACTCGAGCGTGCAGGTTCCCGTTGCCAGCAACGCCACGAGCTTCGCCGTATCCATCGAGCTGCCGCCGCCCACACCGATGACGCCGTCCACGCGCGCCCGCTGTGCGAGCTCCGTCGCCGCGATGACGCACGTCTCGGGCGGATCCCCGAGCACATCGGCGAAGACGGTTACCCCGACGCCGAAAGCCTCGAACGATGCCAGCGCCTCTTCCAGAATGCCGGCCGCCAGCAGTCCGCGGTCCGTCACGACCAGCGCATGCGTGATGCCCGCGTCGCGCGCATGGCGGCCAAGCTCCGCCGCAGCACCGTCCTGACAGATCACGCGCGGCACCGTCTCGAAGACGAACCCACCGGCGCCGTGCACAATACTCACGCTGCGTCCCGTGCGCGGGCGCGCCCCACCACCAGCGTCACGTTGTCCGAGCCGCCGCGATCGAGCACGAGCGCCAACAATGAGCGACAGGCCTGCTCGGACGAGGTCATGGTGCGCAACGCCTCGGAGATCTCGTCATCGGAGACGTGCTTGGTTAACCCATCGCTGCAGACGAGAATCACACTGCCGATCTGCTCGACGTTCACACGCGACACTTCGGGGACAGCCTCGTTCGCGCCAATCGCGCTCGAAAGCACATGACTCAGCGGAGACGCCTGTGCGCGTTCTGGCGTGAGCAGGCCGCGATCCACCAGATCCTGCGCCACGGTCTGATCGCGCGTCACCTGCCGAAGTGCACCGTCCTCAAAGAAATAGCAACGGGAATCGCCGACCTGCAGCACGTAGAGCCAAGGCCACACGACAATGCCGACGGACAGCGTCGTCGCCATTTGCCGACCGCCCAGATGCTCCCGCGCCTCGGCTCGCACCGTCTCGTGCGCTTCCTGCGCCGCCGCCCGCAGCGCTTCGATGAACTCATTGTCGTCGGAGGTGCCCACCGTGTGGTAGCATCGCAGCGTCGAACTCACGTAGCGCATGATGGTCTGCGTGGCCAGCCGACTCGCCTCGCTGCCGGCCGCGCTTCCGCCCACGCCATCGGCCACCACGAGAATCGTGGCCAGTCGCTGACCAGTCGACTCCAGGCTGGTCGCGTCAGGCAGACTGGTGCCGTGCAGCGCCAGCTGCGCGTGCAGCGTGGCCAGCAGGAAATGATCCTGATTCTCCTGACGGACCAGTCCGATGTGCGTGAGGCCGAACATATCAAGTTCGTCGTCGCGTGGCCGGTCAGTGCGCACCACGCCTGCGTCGGCGTCGGTCGCGGTAAGAGACATCATCGGCTCCACCGAAAGTGGCTGATTACAGGAAAGTGATCGCTGGTCGTGCGCCGATAGTTCGGCAGAAAGCGATCGACTCGGTACACCTCGATGGAGTTGGAGAGCTCCAGACCGGCGAGGGCACGTGACGCCAAGTGATGATCAATCATTTCCCGGAAGGTGGCAGTACTCGAGACATTGCGTGCGGAGAGCGGCGCGGTGAGAAAGCGAAAGTGTTCGCGATCTTCACCAATCATGGCGTATGGCGAGGGCTGGCCACGGGTGACCGACCGATCGACATCGTCATTGAAATCACCGACCACCAGCACGCGTGCTGCGGACAATTCTTCGCGAACATACTGCTGCAGCGCCGCCGCCGCACGCGAGCGCCGATTCCAGCTGCTCTGATCGGCACTCGCCTTCATGTGCAGCACGATCAGCACCAGGTCGCCCGTACGTCCGTCGAGCTTGACCCGAAAGCGCACCTGCAGCGGCGGTCGACCGGCAAAGTCATCGTTGAACTGCGGCAGAATCACTTTGGCATCGCGGAGCGTCACGAGCCCTCGTTTGAACAGCACACCAACCTTCTGCTCGGTCGCGCTGTAGTACGACGCCCGGCTGGTCACGGGCCCCTCGTTGGCGAGAAAGCCGTCGTACCCGGGGAGCGCCGCCTTCAGCCGAGCCCACGCACCCATGTCTACGACCTCGGCGACGCCCCAGATGTCCACGTCGGTCCCCAGGATCACGTCGCGGACGTTGTCTCCCTGCTGCCGGTCGTTGTCGGGGGCGTGCGTCGGGTCGCCGAACCACTCGATGTTCCAACTCGCGACATCGAGGGTGCTGTCGCTGCCGCGCGAAAGCACGGTTGACGGGCCTCGTGTCTGCCTGGGGCGTCCGGGCTCCGCCTGGGTGGTCGACCCGCCCTGCGGGGCCGGCGGAGCAAAGTCCCCACGAACGACCGCCTTGGGCTTCGAATCTGCGCCGCACGCGATCGCGGCGAGCAGCAGCCCCAAGCGTGCATGGGCCAGGGACCGTCGGGCGTGGCGAAGGGAATGGCTGGGAATGAGGATGTCTCCACGAAGTGAACTGATCGGCGGCAATGTCAGGCGAAGTAAAGTGTATCGCTGGACGAGCCGAGGTTCAGCCCCGAGATTTCACTGATGCAGCGGGCAGGGCGAAGCTACCGGACGTCGGAGCTCGTCGTGCGCTGTCCCACCCCGAGGAACCGCGATGAAGCTTCGCCTGAAAGTGAACGGTCAGGCCAAAACGGCCGACGTTCCCGCCGACATGCCTTTGCTCTGGGCACTGCGTGACGTGCTCGACATGAAGGGAACCAAGTTCGGTTGCGGTGCCGCACAGTGCGGCGCGTGCACGGTGCACATCGACGGCAAGCCGAAACGCTCCTGCCAGGTGACGGCGGCTTCCGTGCAGGGCACGGAGATCACCACCATCGAAGGGCTCTCGCCGGATGGGACGCACGCGCTGCAGCAGGCGTGGGAAGAGCTCGACGTGCCGCAGTGTGGCTACTGTCAGGCGGGCCAACTCATGTCCGCCGCCGCGCTCCTCGCCAAGACGCCCAAGCCCACCGACGCCGAAATCGATACGGCGATGAACGGCAACCTCTGTCGCTGCGCCACGTACCTGCGCATTCGTGCGGCCATTCACCGCGCCGCCGAGATCAAGGCGACGGGCCCGCGTGGCGCGGGTAGCGGCGCACCGGGAGGAGCTCGCTGATGTCCACCACGACCAAGAAGCCCGTCGACACGAACGCTGACGCCAAGGCGCCGTTCTCCCGTCGCGATTTCCTGAAGGTCTCCGCCATCGCCGGCGGCGGTGTGCTGCTCGCCAGCTACTTCGAGCCGCTCTCCGCGCTCGAGCCAGGCGTCGCCGCGCTCGGCGGATCGCGTCTCGCCGACCCGATGCTCAACGCCTTCGTGCGCATCACCGCCGACGGCATCGTCACCATCACCGCAAAGAACCCCGAGTGCGGCCAGGGCATCAAGACGATGCTGCCGATGCTCATCGCGGAAGAGTTGGACGTGGACTGGAAGAACGTCCGCATCGAGCAGGGCAACTACGATCCCGTGAAGTTCACGGCGCAGGTGGCCGGCGGCAGCACCGCCACGCCGACCAACTGGTTGCCGCAGCGCCGCGTCGGTGCCGCCGCACGTGCCATGCTGGTGGCGGCCGCCGCGCAGCAGTGGAACGTCCCCGCCTCCGAGTGCGAAACGTCCATGGGCGTCGTGAAGCACACGCCGAGCGGTCGCACGCTGACGTACGGCGCGCTGGCGACGGCGGCCGCGTCCATCGCCGCGCCCGATCTCGCGACGGTGAAGCTCAAGGACCCGAAGGATTTCAAGATCATCGGCACCAAGGTCAAGAACGTCGACGTGAAGGCGATCGTGACCGGCAAGCCGCTCTTCGGTATCGACGTGTCGGTGCCGGGGATGCTCTACGCGTCGTTCGTGAAGGCGCCGGTGTTCGGCGCCAAGGTTGCCACGGCCAACGTCGATGAGCTCAAGAAGCTGCCGGGCGTCAAGCACGCGTTCATCGTCAACGGCGAGACGGCACTGAATGGCTTGCTGGGCGGCGTGGCGATCGTGGCCGACACGTGGTGGACCACGCAGACGGCGCGCAACAAGCTCAAGGTCACCTGGGCGGAGCATCCCACGTCGGCGCAGAGCACGGCCAGCTACAACGCCAAGGCCGCCGAACTCGCCGCGCAGCCGCCGCAGCGCTCCATCCGCAAGGACGGCGACGCTGACGCTGCGATGGCGAGCGGCAAGAGCGTGAAGGGCTCGTACTACTATCCGTTCATCGCGCACGCACCGCTCGAGCCGCAGAACTGCACGGCGAGCTATGCCAACGGCGCACTCGAGATCTGGGCGCCCACGCAGAATCCCGCTCCAGGTCGCGCCCTCGTCGCCAAGACGCTTGGCCTGAAGGAAGACGCCATCACGGTGTACATGACGCGTTGCGGTGGTGGCTTCGGTCGTCGCCTGAGCAACGACTACATGGTCGAAGCGGCGTGGATCGCGAAGGAGATCGGCGCGCCGGTCAAGCTGTTGTGGACGCGTGAAGACGACATGCAGCACGACATGTATCGCCCCGCAGGCTGGCACAATCTCGCCGGTGCGGTCGATGCAAGCGGCAAGCTGACGGCGTGGCAGAATCACTTCATCTCGTTCGGTGAAGGCGCCAACTTCGGATCGTCGGCGGGCATCACGGGTGCGGAGTTCCCGGCCAAGTTCATTCCCAACTTCTCGCTCTCCGCGTCGGTGATGCCGTCGGGCGTGCCGATGGGACCGCTGCGCGCACCGGGCAGCAACGGCATCGCCTTCGCCACGCAGTCGTTCATCGACGAGTTGGCGCACGCGGCGGGCAAGGATCCGATGCAGTTCCGCATGGACCTGCTGATGAACACGCCCATCGCCGATCCACCGGCCGCTGACGGTCGCCCCGCGCAGCCCGGCTTCGATGGTCCGCGCATGGCCGCTGTCGTGAAAGAAGTCGCGACGCGCTCCGGCTGGGGCAAGTCGCTCCCCAAGGGCACGGGCATGGGCATCGCGTTCCACTTCAGCCATCGTGGCTACGTCGCTGAAGTCGTGCAGGCCACGGTGACCAAGGCCGGCAAGTTGACGGTCGACAAGGTCTGGGCGGTCGCCGATGTCGGCAGCGAGATCATCAACCCACTCGGCGCGGAAACGCAGGTGCAGGGTGCCGTGCTCGATGGTCTCGCGCAAGCCCTTGGTCAGGAAATCACCTTCGAGAAGGGTGCCGCGGTCGAAGGCAATTTCGACGAATTCCTGCTCCTGACGCACGCACAGGCGGTGCCGGTGGACGTGTACTTCAAGAAGAGCACGAACGCTCCGACCGGATTGGGCGAGCCGGCGTTGCCGCCAGCGGTACCGGCACTGACCAACGCGATCTTTGCGGCCACGGGCAAGCGGATTCGCACGCTGCCGCTTTCCAAACACGATCTGAGCTGGAGCTGATCTCGTGCGTACATCGAACATGCGTGTTTCGTTGACGTCTACGCTGTTCCTCACCGCCGCCGTTGCGTTCGTCGCAACGGCGGCGGTGCCGCGTGGTGCCTTTGCACAATCGAGTGCGACGATGGCGCCCACCAACGACGCGCCCAATGCGTACCGCACCATCGAAGGGTGGGCGAAGCTGCCCGCCGGACGCACGTGGGGATCAACCAGCGCCGTCGCGATCGACAAGGACGGCAAGCATATCTGGGTGGGCGAGCGGTGCGGCGTGAACAGCTGCGCGACATCGACGCTCGACCCGATCCTCAAGTTCGATATGGCCGGGAACCTGGTGAAGTCGTTCGGCGCGGGCATGTTGCTCTCGCCGCACGGCATGCACGTCGACGCGCAGGGGAACGTGTGGGCGGTGGATTGCGCGTGCACTGGTGGCGTACCGGCGGGCGACAGCGCTGGCCCCAAGCGCGGCCACCAGATCTACAAGTTCAGCCCCGATGGCAAGCTGCTGATGACGTTGGGTACCGCTGGTGGCGGTCGCGACGCGGAATTCTTCTTCCAGCCCAACGCGGTGCTCGTCGCCCCCAACGGCGACATCTTCGTGGCCGAGGGGCATTCGTCGCGCAACACGTCCAACGCACGCGTGCTCAAGTTCTCCCCCGATGGAAAGCTGCTCAAGCAGTGGGGCAGCTGGGGTACGGGCGCGACGCAGATGGATCAGCCGCATGCGCTGGCCATGGACAGCAAGGGACGGTTATTCGTTGGTGACCGTGGCAACGATCGCATCCAGATCTACGATCAGAACGGCACGCTGCTCGACACGTGGTATCAGTTCAGCCGGCCAAGCGGCATCTGGATCGACAAGAACGACAACATCTACGTGGCCGATTCGGAATCGGGCTCGGTGGCGCCGCCGCACGCCGCGTGGAAGCGCGGCATTCGCATCGGCAGCGCGCGCACGGGCAAGGTGACGGGCTTCATCCCCGACCCCGAGGAGAAGCCGCGCAGCACCAGCTCGGCGGAGGGTGTCGCGGTGGACGCGGCCGGCAACATCTATGGCGCGGAAGTCGGACAGAAGGCGCTCAAGCGCTACGAGAAGAAGTAGCGCTCGAGATGCCGGAAGACGCAGTGCGACTGTTCGACCGCGACACGTTCAACGCGTTCTGCCGTCATACGCACGTCGCACTCGACGGCGCGAGCGATGGACCGCTGGCCGGGCTTAGGTTCGGCCTCAAGGACCTGTACGACATCGCAGGCTACAAGACCGGCTTCGGCAGTCCGGATTGGCTCCGCACACACGACGCGGCAACGGCGACCGCCTCCGTGGCAACGCGACTGCTCGCGGCCGGCGCGTCGATGATTGGCAAGACGCACACGGAAGAAATGGCGTTCAGTCTCACCGGCGAAAGCGCGCACTACGGCACGCCGATCAACCCCGCCGCTCCCAATCGCATTCCCGGCGGCTCGTCGAGTGGCTCGGCGTCAGCTGTCGCTGGTGGCCTCGTCGATTTCGCAATCGGCAGCGACACCGGCGGATCGGTGCGCGGGCCCGCCAGCTTCTGCGGCGTGTACGGCATTCGCCCCACGCACGGACGCATCGCCATGGACGGCGCTGCGCCGCTCGCTCCAGCGTTCGATACGTGCGGATGGTTTGCGCGCGACGCTCACATGCTCGCACGTGTGGGACGCGTCCTGTTGGCCGCACCGGGAGCAGGTATGGGCGACGCCCCTGCGGCGGCGGTACCGCGTGCCGGCGCCAGAGGGCGACTGCTATTGGCGACAGATGCGTTCGCGGCCGCGCTGCCCGGAGTCGCCGAGGCGCTCGCACCTGCAGTTGCGCGCGTGACGACGCTGCTGGGACCCGCGCACGACGTCACCGTCAGCGACGCCGGGCTCGCTGCGTGGTTCGATGTCTTCCGCACGTTGCAATTCGCCGATATTCGTGACGCGCATGGCGAGTGGGTCTCACGCGTGCACCCGACGTTCGGCCCGCAGATTCAGCCGCGATTTGACGCAGTGATGGCACTCGACGCGTCGCTCGTTCCCCCAGCGCAGGCGCAGCGCGCAGCCATTCGTTCACGTCTCGACGCGTTGCTTGCCGACCACGCGGTGTTGATGCTGCCCACGATGCCGGACATCGCACCGTTGCTGCACGCCTCGCCCAGCGAGACGGTCGCGTTCCGCGAGCGCTCACTCGGTTTGCTGTGCATCGCCGGACTCGGTGGCTTGCCGCAAATCACCCTACCCTTCGCCACGCACCAAGGCTGCCCCATCGGCCTTTCGCTGATCGCGGCGCGTGGCAACGACGAGATGCTGCTGGAAATCGCGACGGCGCTCGGCTGAGCGCACGAACGCGCGCGACGACCGCTTACGCCAAATGCATCCGCTCGAGGAGCGCGATGAACCGCGGCTCCCCGCGCAGCGGATCGTAGAGCGGGCGCACGCCCAGCCACACCAGGTCGGACGCGCGCGCCTCGCACGCTTCTTCCAACAGCTCGAGTGCGCGCGTGTTCTGACCCAACCCGAGGCGCACCTGCGCGCGATGCGTGGGCGAGACGTACTCGGTCAGCGCGCGACGATCCAAACCGCGCGCGATCTCGTCGGCACGCACGACTTCGCCGGCGCGGCCCAGTGCATGTCCCAACAGTGCGACCGTCTCGCTGCTGCCGTTGGAGTGCGTCACGGCTAGTTCGGCGTGCTCGAGCGCCTGCGCGTCACGCCCCAGCTGCGTCAGCGCCTGCGAGAGGAAGTAGTGCGCGGGCGCAAAGTTGACATCCAGGTCGAGCACCGTCTGCGCGGCCTCGACGGCGCGGTCGTAGCGGCGCGCGTAGAGCAGCACGCTGCACAGCGTCACGCGCAGCAACGGCGACAGCGGATCCAGCATCAGCGCCCGCTGCATGGCGCGGATCGCTTCGTCCACACGGCGCGCCGGGATAAGCGTCATGATCGCCAGCCCCTGATATGCTGCCGGCAGCATCGGGTTGATGCCCAGCGCATGGCGGAACATCGATTCGGCAGCGGCACGATCCCAGTCATGCGCCGCGGATACCGTGGCCAGTGCCACGCGTGCATCGGCCAGCCCTGCGTCGAGTTGCAACGCATGTTCGGCTGCCGTACGCGCTTCACGCATGGCGTGTGCTGGTGCGGCCTGCCCATAGATCGCCTGCGTGACCCACGCATCGGCAATCCCGGCGAGCGCGGGCGCGTACGATGGATCGAGTTTCAGCGCATCCTGGAAGCATTCGATCGCGCGCCGCATGCCTTCCGCCGTGCGACGATTCCCGAAAAACCGGCCACGCAGAAACGTTTCGTACACCTCGAGACCTGGCGGCGGCGCAGGATCGACCGTGGGCAACGTGCTCGGCATCAGCGTCGTATGCAGCGCATTCGCCACCGACGCGCCGATCTCCTCCTGAATCGCAAACACGTCCGATACCTGCCGATCGTAGCGATCGGACCAGCGCAGGAATCCATCGCGCGCGTTGATCAGCTGCACACTCACCCGCAGTCGGTCCGCGGCGCGGCGCACACTGCCCGTGACGACATTCTGCACGCCGAGTCGCTGCGCAACGGTACGGACATCGTCCTGCGACGCGCGCATCGCAAAGGACGACTGCCGTGCGCAAACGCGAATCGTGCGCCGCCGCGAGAGCGCGGTGAGAATCTCTTCGGCGATGCCGTCGGAGAGATACTCGTTGTTGGCGTCGCCGCTCAGGTTCTCGAAGGGCAGCACGGCGAGCGACGGCGTGGCGGCCGTTTCTCCGACGATGCGAATCGATCCGGTGCTGTGTGCTCCTGATCGCCATGCCGCCGTGAGCGCGTCTTCAAACTCGCCGGCGCTCGCGTAGCGGTCATCGGGATTGCTGGCGAGCGCACGACCGAGCACGCGATCGATCTCGACGCTGATTTCGGGGCGCACGGCCCTCGCCGACGGCGGCGTGGGAAGGAATCGCTTGGCGAGCATCTCGCGCGGAGTCGCGCCCGCGAAGATTGGCTCACCCACGAGCATCTCGTACAACACCACCGCGAGGCTGTAGATGTCGCTGCGGCTATCGATCGTCGGCTCGCCCAGCGCCTGCTCGGGGCTCATGTACGCGAGCGTACCGACGATCAGCCCGACGCGCGTCTGATCTTCGGTAATCGCGGTGGACGACGACATCGCCTTGGCCACACCGAAATCCGCCACGAGCGCGTGCTTGCCGGAAAGGAGGATGTTGGCCGGCTTGATGTCGCGGTGAATGACGCCGTGCGCGTGCGCGTAGGCCAACGCGTCGGCGACTTCGATGGCAATCGGCAACGCGTCCGCCACGGACAGGCGCGACTCGCGCGCCAGCCGGTCCTTGAGCGTCTCGCCGTCCACGAACGGCATGACGTAGTAGGGCATCCCCAGCGCTTCGCCGGAGTCGAGCAACGGCAGAATGTGCGGGTGGGAGAAGCGGGCGGTGACCCCGATCTCGCGCAGAAAGCGCTCGGCGCCCTGCTCCATCACGGTGTCGTGCATGATCTTGAGCGCGACGTTCCGCTGGTGCTTGAGGTCCACCACCAGATACACCGCGGCCATGCCGCCCACCGCGATTTCCCGTTCGACGCGGTACCGCGCGGCGAGCGCCTGCCGCAGGGCCTCATCCCGGTTCATGGTCACGCCAACGCGTGGAGCGCGCGCACGCGCGATTTGGACGCAGTCTTCACAAGAGAGAAGCTAGCGTCTCCGACTGTCTGCGCACACCTTTGTGGGGCTTGGACCTGTCGCTCCAACGCCGTGCGGCGGGCTGGCCGCGACCTCTGGAGAACGCTCGTATGCAGTGCTCGAAGTGCGGAACGAAGAACTCGACCATGGCCAGGTTCTGCACCGAGTGCGGAAACGCCCTCGGAGTCCCCTGTACCGCATGCGGGTTCGGAAACCCACCGGAAGCAAAGCGCTGCGGCGGATGCGGCACCGCGCTGCAGGCGGCCCCCCGCGCCGAAGCCGAACGGCGGCAGCTGACCGTCTTCTTCGTGGACCTGGTCGGCTCCACGGCGATGTCGGAGGCGTGGGACCCGGAAGAGCTGCGCGAGATGTACGCGCGCTACCAGACCATCTGCGCCGACATCATCAAACGATACGACGGACACATCGCGCAGTATCTGGGCGACGGCGTGCTGGCGTACTTCGGCTATCCCGTCGCGCACGAGGACGACGCGCTCCGCGCGGTGCGGTCCGGACTCGAGATTCTCGCCAGTCTGAGTGACGTCACCCTCGGCGGCGAACACCCGATGGCCCGCATCGGCATTCACACCGGGCTCGTGGTCGTCGGCGACGTCGGCGGCGGTCAGAAGCAGGAACAGCTCGCGCTGGGCGAGGCGCCCAACATTGCCGCGCGCGTGCAAGGCGAGGCCGAGCCCAACACGATGCTCGTCAGCGAAGCCACGCGGCGCCTCGTCGCCGGCCACTTCCTGCTCGGCGATCTGGGCCCGAGAAACCTGAAGGGCATCTCGCGCCCCATTCAGCTGTGGCGCGTACTCGGCATGAGCGATGCGACGAGTCGGTTCGATGCGATGGCCTCGGCGGCGGGGCTCGCGCCGTTCGTCGGACGTCAGGTCGAGATGGACGTCATTCGCGAAGCGTGGGGACTCGCGTCGCACGGGGAAGGACAGACGCTGCTGGTCCGCGGCGAAGCGGGCATCGGCAAGTCGCGGCTGCTGGGTGCGGCACGCAACGTCGCGTCCTTGGGTGCGCACGAACGGTTTGAAGCCGAGTGCTCGCCGTACGACAGCAACAGCCCGCTGCATCCCGTCGTGCACATGCTCGAACGCCGGCTTGGCTTCGACGCGCAGATGGCCGACACGGAGAAGCTCGATCGCATCGAGGAGTTCGTCGTGCAGCGCGGCGGACGCACGGGCGAAGCAGTCCCGCTGCTGGCCTCGCTGCTCTCGGTGAATCTGTCGGGGCGCTTTCCGGCCAGCGATCTGCCGCCGGCCAAGCAGCGGCAGCGCATGCTGCAGGTGCTCGCGGAGTTGCAGTTGCAGGCGCCCGGAGGTGCTCCCACGCTGGTGGTCATTGAAGACCTGCACTGGGCCGATCCCTCCACGCTCGAACTCGTGGCCGCGCTGGTGTCGCAGCAATCCAAGTCGCGTCTGATGGTTATCGGATCGACGCGTCCGGAATTGCCCGAGCTGTGGTCGCCCGCACCCAACCGGCGCGAGCTCAAGGTCGAAGCGCTCGCGCGCACGGACATTCGCGCGTTGGTGGCCGGCGTCGCGGGCCCCAAACCGCTGCCGGACAGCGTGCTCAAGGAGATCGTCGAGCGCACGGGCGGTATCCCGCTCTTCGTGGAGGCGGTCACGCGCACGGTGCTGGAGTCGGGGGTACTCACGGAGCTGGAGGATCGCTTCGAACTCTCGGGCCCACTGCCGCCGGGGCTCATCCCGTCCACGGTGCACGACTCGTTGATGGCGCGCATCGATCGACTGGGGCCTGACAAAGTCATCGCGCAGGTCGCCTCGGTCATCGGGCGCGAGTTCCGCTCCGACCTGCTGTCGCTCGTGACGGGCCGCAGTGGTGCGTCGCTGGAGGGCGCGCTGCGCCAGCTCATCGATCTCGACCTCGTGTCGCGTACCGGCATCGCGCCAAACTGGACGTACACGTTTAAACATGCGTTGCTGCAGGACGCCGCGTACGGCTCGCTGCTCAAGAAGACGTGCCGCGATTACCACGGAAGGATCGCTGACGCGCTCTCCGAACACTTCAGCGAGCTCGTGGAGACGAATCCGGCGCTGTTGGCTCGCCATCTCGAGGGCGCGGGTCGCGTGAAGGAAGCGGTGCCCGCGTGGATCAAGGCCGGCACAGATGCGGGGCAGCGTTCGGCCATGCAGGAATGCGTCGCGTATCTCAAGCGCGCCATCACGTTGCTCGAAACGCTGCCGGTGGATGACCCGGATCGTCTCGCGAACGAAACCGTCGCGCAACTGGCCATCGCCCCGCCGCTGATGGCCACGGCCGGCTGGGGCGCGCGCGAAGTCGAACGCGCCTGCCTGCGCGCCAAGGAGCTGTGCGAGCAGACGGGGAATGGTGAAGGGCTGTTCGGCGCGATGTGGGGGCTCTGGACCGTGCTCTTCGTGCGCGGCGAGCACGAACGCGCGCTCGAAGCGGCCAAGACGGTGCTCAGCATGGCGATGGCCGGCGACGTGGGCATCCTGCACGTTGCCGCACGACATGCGATCGGTTTCTCTCACTACTACCTCGGCGAGTTCGCCGAAGCGCGGATGCACGCCGAGAAGGCGCTCGAGATCTTCTCGCTCGATCAGGAAAAGCTGCTCGTCAGCGTCTTCCAGATTCCGTCTACGGTCTGCTGCCTTTCGTTCCTCACGCAAAGCTTGCGCTTCCTCGGCTTCCCCGAGCAGGCGCGTGAGCGGCAGCTGCAGCTCGAACAGCTCGTGCGTGATCTCGACAACCCGGCGTGCACTGCCGTAGGGCTCGGTGTCGGTCAGTACCACTACTTCGACCGGAACGACATCGACACGATTCGCGCGCAGGCCGACCGCGGCTACACGCTGGCCGTCGAAGAGGGGTTCCTGTTCTGGTCGGCGGCGATGCGCGTGTATCGCGGCTGGTCGCAGGCGCTCACCGGCGAGAGCGAGCGCGGCATCCGCGAAATGGACGAAGGACTGGAAGACGTCTTCCGCACCAACTCCGGCATCTTCGTGCCGCAGTGGCGCATGATGATGGCGCAGGGGCGGCGCGTGCAGGGCGATCTCCCCGGTGCGCTCAAGCAGATCAACCTCAGCCTCGAGTTGATCGACACGTTCCGCGAGCGCTACTACCTGAGCGAATCGTTGCGTGAGCGTGCAGCCATCCACGTAGCGATGGGTGACACGACCAAGGCAGAGGACGATTTGCGTCGCGCCATTGGTGTGGCGCATCAGCAGGATGCACGGTTGCTCGAGCTGCGCAGCGCCGTGGCGCTCTCCAACCTGCTGATTGCGCGCGAGCGACCCGCCGAGGTGCGTGACCTGCTCACACCGTTGCTCGGCAGCTTCACCGAAGGCTTCGACGAACCGGATCTCGTGCAGGCCCGCGAGCTGCTGGCATCGCTGGGGTGACCGAGCGGGCAGATATCGTCGTCTTTGGCGCCACTGGCGCAAGCGGACGACAGATCGCGCGATATCTGTTCGAGCAGCAGCGGCGGTCGGCCACGGCCCCAGTCACCATAGCCGTCGCCGGCCGCGACGCTGTACGGTTGGCCGCGCTGCAGCGCGAGCTTGGCGCTACGGTGCAACTGATGCACGCCGACGCCGGCGACGACGCGAGCATCGACGCGATGGTCTCTCGCGCGCGCGTAGTCGTAGCGGCGGCGTCACCGTACATCACGAACGGCGAATCGACGCTGGCCGCGTGCGCGCGCCAGGGCGTGGACTACGTGGACATCTGCGGCGAGCCCGCACATGTGCGGCGCATGATCGACCGCCATCACGGCGCAGCGCAGGCATCCGGTGCGAAGCTGGTGCCCATGTGCGGCTTCGATTCCGTGCCGTCGGATCTCGGTGTGCAACTGCTCGTCGAGCACTTCGCCGAGCGGGGCACGACCGTGCGTGACATTCGCGCGTTGTATCGGTGCGACGGCAGCTACAACAACGGCACGATCGAGTCGGCACGCGAACTGTGGAAGCGCCCGGGCGATGTCGAGTTGATGCGCGATCCGTTCCTGCTGAACGCTGATTCAGCGACTGCTCGCGACGGAACGCGGCACGCCGACCCGCAGGTCGCCGAGCTCGATGCGGACGTGCAACGATGGGTGGCGCCGTTCTGGATGGGGCCGATCAACACGCGCGTCGTGCGCCGCAGTGCGTCACTCGCGACGCTGCGCGGAGATCCATACGGCGCAGACTTCGGCTATCAGGAGTACTGGGACCCGGGCGGTACGTTCAACGCTGCAACGGCAATGAGCGCCGCATGGGGCTGGAGTGCGTGGCACGCCATGTCGCGCGTGCCGGGTGTGGCGAATGCGCTGTCCACCACGCTGAGCCCAGCGATGGCCGCGGCCGCATCGATGATGCATCGCAACAGCGGATGGCGTGCGCTGTTCATCGGCACGGGCGCCAATGGCTCACGCGCCTGGGCCAAGCTCTCCGGAGAGGGCGATCCCGCCAACGCGGCGACGGCGATGATGGCTGGTGAATCGGCGTTGGCGTTGGCGCTCGATCGCGTATCGCTCCCAGGTGGCGATGCACGTGCCGGCGTGCTCACGCCCGCCGACGCGCTCGGCGGCGTGCTGCGCGCACGACTCCAGCGCGCGGGGATGCGCGTGGAGTGTCCGTCGCAACCGTCGTGGACGCGCCTCGCGCGGATGGACGACTAGCCTCCATCCGCACGAGCGCGAGCGTGCCTGGCTAGCCTATGGCTAGATCGCCTCGTGAGGCAAGGCTCGAAATCGGCTTGTCGCTCTCGGACGGCGGCGGCGCATCGGCGCCAACGTACCAGGACTCGTCCCACGACTGCGCCATCGGGAAGATGCGATCGGACTCGGTGCCCGTCGCGCCGCGCCAGATGGCGTAGTCAGGCTTCTGCGCCGTGCGGGCCAACTCGTTGAACAGCGCTTCCCGCTGCATCCCCGCGCGGTCACGCGCCAGCCGCACGAGATCCTTCATGATGTCCAGTCGCGCCAGCATGTCATGTCGGACGCGCTGCATGAGCATGTCGAGCGACTGCGAGTCAAGCAGCGAATCAGCGTCCGTGGTCGCGGTAGATCCTTTGGTTGAACGCAGCGCGTCCGACGACGTCCCTTCATCCGCTGCCGTCGTCGGCGCACTCCGCAGCTGTTCCTCCGAGCGTTGCAGCAGCGACACACGCTGCTCAAGCGTCGCACGCGTGGTGCGATCGATGTCGGCTCGGGCCTTGAGTTCGGCTTCGGTCTCAGCGTCGGCGTGGCGGTGTTCCGACGCGTCCGGCATCAAGCCGAGCACCCCTTCGAGCGCCGCGTACTCGTCGTGCACCATCTTGAGCAATCGCACGCGCGCGTCGCTGGCGTGCACAGAGGACGGGTGATAGTCCGCTGGTTTGTTGGGCGCATCCGCCACACCAAGCACCTGCTGACTGCCGATCGCCGCCACCGTCTCCAGAAACGCGAGACGCGCGTGCGCCAGTTCGGCCACAGAGATCGGCTTGGCGCCCGGTGCGAGCTGCGTGACGGGGTGCGAATTGTGCACCAGATCGGCGAGCGCCTCCCAGCACTTTTCCATCTCGGACCATTTCTGCGTAAAGTCGCGCGCGCTGGCGACCATGGAGGACGCCTTGCGCATTCGCGGCTCGCCCGGTCGACGCCCAATCTCCTCGACGATGCTGTCGAAGAACTCGTTCTCGATCGTCGCCACACTTGGCTTGGCCACGCCAGCGAGCCGCGCTTCGAGACGCGCTTCCAGTCGTCGCCGCTCCTGACGCCACCGTGCGTTCTCGCTCCAGTTGCCCCACTCACGCGAAAGCACCGACTCCAGCACGGACTGTGGATCGAGCGCTGTCAGCGCCTTCGATGCCTCGATTGGCTCCCGCTGTTCAGACGCGGCGGCGGCATCGCCGAGATCAGACGGCAAGACGAGATACTGCGCGCTCAACGGCTCGCTCGCGAACGCCCCTTCCTGCGCCGCACGGCTCAGGCGGCGCGCGTCGCCCTGATCGAGCATCTCCACGGCGCTGTCGCCCACGCGACGTGCAGTCGAGACATCGTTCAGGTAAGTCGGACGCGATTCGCCGGTCGTACGCCAACCGTACTCGCCCGCGCGATAGCCGAAGTTCTCACCAAGCGATTCGTCGAGCGTCACCGACATCCAGAACGGACGTTGCGGCTGCAGGCCGTACACGATGCCTGGCTCGCTGGTCGTGAGCTTGCGCGCCACAAGGCCGAGCATCTGCACGATGGGCTGCGTGGGATACTCGTGAATGCGCACCGTCAGCGGCTGCTCGATCTCGCGCAGGTCGAACACTTCGCTCAGCGTACGCTTCACGCGAACGAGCGACTGATAGCACGCACGCTCCGGGCTCGCGACATCGCGATACTGCTTCATCGTGTAGTACGAAATCGGCATGCCGTTGCCGAGCAATTCGAGCGCGAGCCGCCGCCCTTCGTCGAGCATACCATGCGAGTCGTCGCTGATGTCGGTGTCGGTCGGCGCGACGTCCGGCTTGATGCGCCCGCGCAGCGCCTGCTTCCGGCGCAGCTCCGTCTTGAGGAGGTTTCCCCACGTATCCGCGATCGCGCGCCATTCGAGTTCATCGCTCAACTCCACGGCGCGCCCCTCCTCGATCTCGAGCAACGTGCGGCGCACCGCCTTCTCGCCACGCCCCAACACTGGAATCACTTCTGCTTCCAGCTTGAGCAGCGGCTGCGTGCTCTCTTCAGCGGGTCCATCGTGCGACATCCAGAGATTGTCGGGCACATGGAACTGCGCGTTGGTGGTGGGAATGCCCAACACCTCCGTGTTCGCTGCGGTGGCGGTGGGATTGTCCACGAACGTGAACGCCGGCACCACCCCAACCCCCTTGAGCACCCACCGTCCAGCCACCTGCTCCTCGCGGCGCACAGGAATCAGAAACGAGAGCTCGTACTCCGCCCAGTCGCCGATGTTGTCGTTGGTGGACGTGACGTCACCGAAGTTCGTTGCGGTGAGATAGACGTGCGCGAAATCGCCTGCCGTGGATGGGCTCCAGAGACTCAGCCGCGCGCCGTTGCGCTCTGCAGCACCATCCGCAAGCGCCTCGTTGAACGTGCTGTCGAGGAACTGCTGCAGCTTGGCGCGCTCGGCCAGCAGCGGCATCACGCGCACCGTGGTATCGGCGAAGTGGAACGCGCCCGCGATGGTACGGTTTGCCGCGCCGAGCGAGGTGTTGAACAGCTTGGCGACCTTGGGAGTCTGGTCCACCGTCAGCGGATACGTACGCCCGCTGTTGTCCACCCATTCGCCGCTGTGCGAGCGCCACGCGATGTTCTCACCCGGCTCGTACACCATGTCCACGTTGTACCAGAGCGGCATCACCGGCTTGAGCACGGCGATGTCGCACCCCGTTCCCGCCCACTGCTTCTCCACTTCGAGACCGAGCGTCTGTACGATGGGGAGCGAGGGCCAGCGATGCATCACCACCGAGTAGCCGCCCGACAGATCGCCAGCCATCAGCCGCTCCTCGCCGAGCAGGCCGCCGCCGTTGAAGCCGGTGAAGCGCATCGGGCCGTTGGTTAACGCCTGGTAGCAGTACTCGTCCGGATTTTCCGCGCGGCGGAACTGCTTCAGGTTCATCGTATTCGCGTAGAGGTTCGGCTTGGGCGGGAAGGCCATGGTGGCCATCTTGTTCATCATCGCGAGGTAGTTGTCCGCGCTCGCCCCCGGGTGTGTTGGCAGCACACCCAGCCCCGCCATGATGCCGACCACGTCACGCGACATGCCAGCGACCGCGTTGGCCATCTTCGCGGCCACGTTCCACGGCGCAAACGGTTGGCTCGCATCGAACGGCAGCCGCAGATGCGAGATGGGCGCCTCGCGCTCGACTTCCAGCAGCGTCTGCATTTCCAACCGCTTAGCCGAGTAGAGCTCGGAGAACACGGCCGTCTTGATGCGCGCTTCGGTGACGGGCGCCTGGGCATTGCGCACCCAATCGCTGTCTGCCGCTTCGAGGGAGGCGGTCGTCTTGGGCCAGCCGTACACCGTGCGGCCGGTGGTCATCGAGATGTCGTCGTCCACGTAGATGTACGGCGAGAACGATGCCCAGTCCTTGAAGACGTACTTGCCATTCACCAGCTGATACCACTCGAGCGGCACGTTGAAGAGAATCTCGCGCTGCGCCAGCCAGCCGTAGTTGCCGATCTCGATCGACATGCGGCCGTAGTCCAGAATCATCAGCTGGACGTACGGCGCCGGCACACGAAACCATCCGAGCTCTTTCGGAATGATGTTCAGGTAGCTGTCCACGAGGCGCTGCAGTGAGCCGAGACTCGCACGCAGGGGAAACATGCGCGCCGACATCCCCTCGAATGGGAAGGGTGGCTTGACCGGCAGGGACGCACCCGGCAGGTCCGCAAACTTCGGCATCTCGGTCCACGACATGATCGGCGCGTCCTCGGTTCGTACTGGTCAGGAGCGAGTGAGAACCCAACGAGGCAACGCTTCGATGAAGCGCTTGTCCCGCGAGTCCGGAAGCTGTCCATACGTCTGCTCAAACTCGGCGTACGCTGCACCGGCGAGTCCGTGCGCCACCTGACGCGCGTACTCGATGCATTCGTACGCCTCCATGCGCTCGAACACCCACGCCACATCCGCGGCGCTGCGCACGTCGCGCGGCTGCCCCAGGAATGCGGCCAGTCGCGCGCGCTCATCACCGGTGCCCTGCTCCATCAGGCGGATCAGCATCAGCGTTCGCTTGCCTTCGCGGATATCACCACCCAACTCCTTCCCGTAGGACTCCGCATCGCCCACGAGATTCAGCAGGTCGTCCTGGATCTGAAACGCGGCTCCGACAAAGAAGCCAAAGCGAATGAACGGCTCGACGTCCACCATGCCCGCCGAACCGATCAGCGCACCAACGCGACTCGGATGAATCGTCGCCAACCAGCACGTCTTCTTGAGCACCATCTCGAGATAGTCGCGCTCGGTCACGTCGATCGCGTTGTCGCGACGCCAGCCAAGTTCCAGCGCCTGCCCCTCGGCGGACTCACGCGCCATACGCTCGGTTTCTTCGACGAGACGCAACGCGAGGTTCTGACCGAGCACGTGCTGGTTGTCGAGCAGCGGTCGCATCGCCAGCATCGAGAGCATGTCGCCCGCGTTGATTGACAGCGGAACGCCCTGCATCATGTGCATCGTCGGTCGGCCGCGTCGTTCCTCGCTCTCATCCTGAATGTCATCGTGGATGAGCATCGCGTTGTGCAACAGCTCGATGGAGACCGCGGTGCGCAACGCGAGATCGGCATTGCCGCCGAATGCGCGCGCCGTGGCAATGCACAGGCTCGGACGAAAGCCACGCCCGCCGCGCTGCGGATAGTCCACAAGCAAATCGTACAGGTAGCGACGCGGTTCCATGTCCGGCAGATACTGAAAGAGCACACGACGGGTCGCGTCCCCGTACTCCTGCAGTACCGCAGGCACGAGCTCCTGCTCCGCCCGCGTCGCCGTGGCAATCACGCGCGCTACCCGCCGATCGGCGCAAGCTGCACGGTGATCTCGCCGCGTCGATTGCCGCCGCCGTCGAGTACTGGCCCCGCGTACGTGCCGGCAGGCTGCGTATCGGGCACCGTGACGCGTACCGTGAGGTGGCCGTTCACGCTCTCCAACGTGACGTCGGTCAGCGAGGGACCCGTCGTCCCCTTCGCCTCGGCGAGCGGCTCCACCTTGAGCAGCATGAACTCGGCATCCGGATCGAGCGACACCGAGACTGTGGCCGGCAAGCGCGAGCTGACCTGCACGCTGTGTCGTGCCGAGTTCGTACGCATCGGCGCGCCACCCATGCCTGCCATGAACTGATTCATCGCGGCGGCACCACCCGGCACGAACGCCGACATCGAGTCGGTCCACATCTTCGCCATTTGCATCCACGGCGCCATCATGGGCCCCATCATCGGCGCCATCGAGCCCCACATGCCCCACGGGTTCGCGCCCTGCCGGTTGTCGCTCATATACGGGTTTCCCACTGATGGTGACTGATAGCGCTGCGCCGCATCTCGGCCGCGCGCGATGTACTCGTCGATGACTACGTAGGCCGTGTGCACGCCCCGCTCCACCGCGCCCATCAGCGGCTCCGTCGCGGCCTCCACCACACGCTGCGCCGTCTTCATGCCGTCCGTGACGATGTGTTCAACGCGATGCGCCATGTCCTGCATCGGAGGCACGACGCCGGCGAAATTGCGCTGCCGCACCGGACCTTCTCGCTCCGGTGCGTCGCGACGCATACGCTTGCCGTCCTTCTTCTTGCCTTCGCTCATTCGTCAGGGATGGTCGTAGCCGATGATGTCTGCCAATCGCGGGAGCTTCGAGAGCGCGTGCGCCGCCAGCTTGCCGGAGATGACCGCCGATTCGATGCACCCGGTATCGAGACCAGTCTGCGTCCAATCGCCCGCGATCGTGAGGTTGTCAAATGAGCGGTCGAGAGGCGAGAGACGATACTGCGACGTGCCGGGCAGCGATAGGACGTAGCGGTCTGTGGGATTCACGTTGGCGCGAATGTACTGCGTATCGATCGCGTCCGACGTAACGGCCTCGCTCGAGGCCGCCGCTGGGCCAGGCGACGCCGTGCCCGCTTCGGTGTCCACCAGCAGTTCCCATCGAAAGCCCCCAACGGCGCGCTGCGACTTGGGCCAGAGCGCGCCGATGTCCCGGTCGAGGAACTGCTGGGCGTTCGCTCGCACCACCGCATTCTGACGCGACTGCAACCCGGAGTCAGGTAGCCCACCGGCTTCGTCGGGCAACACGCTGCAGAAGTAGGCCACGGATCGCACGTCGGCGTGCCCCTCCTCGGGGATGAGGTGCGACATGTCCGCCCACGTGTCGAACGGCTCCACGAAGCCGGAGATGTTCACTCCGGGATGCTGCCAACCCAGTGTTGTCACATCCTCCGCCACCCAGAGCTGCAACGCCTGTGTCTGCACCGTCTTCACCTGCTCGACCATCGTCTTCCAGCGCGGCGAGCTCGCGATCAACTCGCTGGCCACATGCGGCAGCGCCGCGATGCTGACGCCCACGACGACATAGTCGAAGTCGTCCACCACCTGGAGCGTGCGCGTCCCATCGCGTCGCGCTTCCCAGTGGCTTTCGAACGCGCGCCCCTCCGCCTGCAACTTCTTTCCCGACACCAGCTGCGAGTAGTCCGGCGCGACCGGCCAGCACGGGACCTGATTGACCGTCACCAGCGGCTGATACTCGCCGCCGCCTTTCACGCGCGCCTGCACGTCGAACTCGAGCCGCTCCACGTACGGCGTCTCACCCCGCTCCGCCGGCGCCAACCCGATGTTGGTGAGGCGGTGGAAGAACTCGAACTTGGCCCCGCGCGCCTTGAGCACCTGATAGAGCGGCGAGAAGACGACGTCTCCCATGCCGGCATTCATGCGCCAGAACAACGAGCCGCGATAGGTGAAGAACATGCGCATCGCGCCACGCAGCGCGACGCCTGCGGCGAGTCGCGGGCGCTCGACGTCGCCATCTTCGTAGGCGAAGGCGAGATCGTAGATGCCGCGCATGAACCCCGAATCCAGCGACTGCTCCGACGCCCCGTGCTTGCGCAGCCAATCGCGCCAGTCGTGGTCGTTGATCGCATCGAAGCCGCGCGGATCGAGCGCGAGGCCGTGCATCGTCGACCCACGAATGATCGCGATGATCAGGTCGGCCACCTGCCACAACCGTCGCACCTCGGTGTCGCCGCTCGACAGACGCGTCAAATGCGAGCACGTGGCCGTCGAGAGCGCGTCCAGCAGCTGCAACAACATCGTCGCGCCCTCCCGCATACGCCCGGGCAGCCACGCATCCATCGCCTGTCTCAGCGCATCCGTCGCTTCGAACAGCGCCGTGGCCGTCGCCAACTCGCCGTAGCGAATGACCCGCGAGATGAGATCGGCGATCGACTGACTCGTCGAGCCTTCAGCCGCCCCTGCCGGAGTCTCCGCGTTGGAATTCGCGTTGGCGTTGGCATCCGCTGCGTGCGCCGAACGAATCAGCTCAGCAACCAGCATCGCGGATTGCCGCAGATACGACGCGACGGTGAGCGGATTGCCCGCGTCCGGTGGATCACCCGGCAGTCCGCGGCCAGGCGGGAAGTGCGCCATCCACGTCTCCCACGCGCCGTCGCTGCCGGCCACGCGATCCGTCACGGCCACCAGCGGCGCAGGTGAAAACGCCTCGTCAAATCGCGCCAAGCGGCAGGTGGCCGGATCGGCGTTTCGCTCGGCGTACGCCTGCCGCATCATGCCGAAGGCGTTCTCGTAGAAGCCCATCCACAGGTGCAGGCCGTGCTCTTCAATGCGACCGCTCGCCGTGCGTCCCGAGGCACCCTTGCCACCCAGCCGCCACCCCTGCTGGTAGATCGTCACCTCGAACCGCCCGCCGTGCTCCGGTCTCGTGAGTTCGAACGCCGCAGTCATCGACGCGCAGCCGCCGCCGAGGATCGCTACGCGGATCGGTGTCACACGCTCAGTCATTCGGGTGCGACGGTAGTCGCAGACGGCGTCGGCACCCGAGCGAGCAAGGGCGTACCGCACAACAGTGCAGGCACCACGTGAACGCGGTGCCCTGGCAGAGATGAATGCATGCGGCAATCTGTGACGGCGGTACCGTATCGTCGAGTGCCAATTGCCGAGCTTGCAGACCGGAGTCGAAACGCCTACGGCTGAGTCTGCCGTATTCCCCAGATCGGTCGGGCCAAACGCAAATCGGGGCGCCATTGCTGGCGCCCCGATTGTCTGTGCGATCACGCCGACCCTGCGCTGTTACTTCTTCGGCAGCTTGAGCGCGACGAGGCTGGTGTTCTCTTCCGCGCCCGTCGCGAAGACGATGTACTGCGCGCCGTTGTGCAGGAACGTCATCGGAACGGCGGTCGTCTTGGACGGAATCTTGACGGCGCCCGCCTGCTTGCCCGTGGCCTTGTCCACCGCGAAGAGCTGCGGCGGCTGCCCCGGCACGCCACCACCACGGCCCGTGCCATAGATCATCAGCGTCTTGGTGTTCATCACCTGCGCCTGTCCGCCTGCACCAACATCAGGCAGCGTCACGCCGGCAAAGAGCGGATCGCGACTGGTGCTCTTCACCATGCCGCCGTTGGAGGTCCACCACGACTTGTCGCCGCTGTTCATGTCGTACGCCGTGATGCCGCCCATGGGCTTGGGCTTCACGATCGACACACCGCCGATGCGAGAGCCCGCGGCGCGCCCGGAGAAGCCGTCGGCCTGCGCAGGACCACGCGGCTTGCTGTAGCCCGGCGGCGGCGCGGGTGCGCCGAGCAGTCCGCAGCTGTCATGCGGAGAGCTGTAGCGGAACTCCGAGCAGGGATCCTTCTGCAGCGAGGTCGTGCTCATCGGGCTGATGGAAGCGACGAACATGCGACCCGTTTCCGGATCGACGGCAGCGCCACCGTCGATGTTCACGCCACCGCTCGCTCCCGGCGCATACCATGAGCAGCGCTTGCCATACTTGCCGCTACCGTCCGCGAGCGACGGCGGGATGTAGTAGGGGCCCATGCGGCAATTGTTGGCCAGCTTGAGCGCGGAGTCCTTGATGGCGGGCGTGTAGTCGATCAGATCCGCCTCCACCAAGCCTTGCTGCGCGTACGGTGCCGGCTTGGATGGAATCGGCTGCGTGGGCGACGTCTCTTCATCGGGCACGTCGCTCTGCAACACGGGCGTTTCCACGATCGGCCAGATCGGCTCACCCGTCGCGCGATCGAAGGTGTAGATCCACCCCTGCTTGGTCGTCTGCGCGACGGCCTTGCGGAGCTTTCCGTTAACCGTGATGTCGAGCAGGTTCGGCCCCATCGGCGCGTCATAGTCCCAGATGTCGTGATGCACCATCTGGAAGTGCCACTTCCGCACACCCGTTTTGGCGTCGAGTGCCACGAGGCTGTTGCCGAACAAGTTGTCGCCGGGACGATGTCCGCCGTATTCGTCCATCAGCGGCATGCCGACCGGGATGTAGACGAGGCCCAGCTCCGGGTCCGCGGCGTACGGAGCCCACGCGTCGTTCTTGCCGACGCCCGGCGTGCCCGGCTTGGAGCCCTTCTTCCACGTGTTCGCGCCGAACTCACCGGGCTGCGGCACGAGGTTAAACTTCCACAGCTGCTTGCCGGTGCGGATGTCGAAGCCGCGAATCGTGCCCGGAATGTTGTGCAGCCGCATCGGGTAATAGCCGTGGATCGACGAGTTGCCGACCACCAGTACGTTGCCCACCACCATCGGCGGTGAGCTGGCCGCAATCTGGCCGGCCGAGGGGTCGATACCGATCGTGCCGTCGGCACCTGTCTTGGTGACGGGATTCCACGTTTCGCCGGGCTTCGCTTTGCGCATCGGCGCCGCGTCGGAAAT
This sequence comes from Gemmatimonas sp., assembly GCA_965279375.1. Taxonomy (GTDB): domain Bacteria; phylum Gemmatimonadota; class Gemmatimonadetes; order Gemmatimonadales; family Gemmatimonadaceae; genus Gemmatimonas. The sequence goes on from OZ257156.1 coordinate 138,860, forward strand.
GATCAGCGGACCGGAATCGTCCACGGCCAGCGGCACCATCGGGTAACCCAGCCCTTCCATCAGGTCCACGACGCCGTTCTTACCAAAGAGCGGATCGGGGCGGCCGGTCTTCGCGTCGAGCGAAGCCAGATGATAGCCCGGCGTGACGACGAGCACGCGCTCGCTGGTGCCGGAGTTCCAGTACGCGAGCCCACGGCCGGCAAACTGACGCGGTGCCTTCTGCCAACGAATGCCTTCTTCGAGGCGCCACATCCACAGCGTTTCGCCGTTGGACGGATCGATGGCGGCCGTCACGCGACGCGTGGTCGCCACCGTGAACAGTCGACCGTTCGCATACAGCGGCGTGGTGCGAAAGTACTCGTCCTTGCCGAACGCGCCCGCATTCCACTGCCAGGCCACCTGCAGCGAGTCGAAGTTCTTCGCGTCGATCTGATCGAGCGGGGAATAGCGTGTGCCCCACGCATCTGCCGCCCAGTAACGCCACTCACCGAACGCGTTGCCACGCGTCAGCGGCTTCGCCTGCGCCGTCGTTCGCTGGGCCTGCGTCAACAGCACACCACCGATCGCCGCGCATGCGATCGCGGCGAGCCCCACGGTTCGTCTGGTGCTTCGTTGGCTCATCGCTGCTCCACTCCGTTGCGGGTATTGGTACGGCTCGTGCTGCGGGTATTCACATGGTCCTGCGACCGAACGTGCGGGTTCGCACGCATCGGCGACAACAGTGGTGTTGATGTCCACGACAACTGGCTCGACAGCTCGCGCAACAACTCACGCGTCGGCTTGCTCGGCTCGGACAGCGTGGTATCGAAACGAATCGTGCCCAGCACGGCGGGATCGGCACTCAGCTCGGTCTTGCCGGCAGGCATGCCATTCAGCTTGAGCACGTACGCCGTCACCATCACGTACTCGTCTTCGCTCAGGCTGCCCGGCGTGGCCTTGGGCATACGCTGGCTCACAAAGTCGTACAGTTCGGCGAGCGGACGTCCCATCCACTTGAGCGCGAACGCGGGGCCGGTGTGCGACGCCGATGTGTGGCATCCGGTGCAGGAGCCCACGAACACGTCTTTGCCGCCGGCCGCCTGCTCCACGGTGTACACTCCCGCCATCGTGCTGCGGAGTGCACGCTGCGCGACAGCAGGACGCGGCGCGATCGTGCCAAGCAATGCTGCCGCCAACACGATCGACGCCGTTCGCGCCTGCGCTGGTGCCAGCCAGCGTCGCACGCGCCCCGCCACCAGCCACCCCACTGCGCCCAGCACCAAAGCGATTGCCGTTCCACGCATCGCGTCGGCGAGAAACAACGCATCGAGCGTCGGCCACGTGAATCGATACTGCCGCAACTGTCCGAACCGCTCAGTCATCCAATGCCACGCCTCATGTCCAACCATTGCCGACAACAGGATCGTTCCGACACGCTCGGCGACGATCTTCGAGAACGCAAACGACAACACCGGAATCGCCACCGCGAGTGCAGCGAGCTGCCCCAACTCCACACCCACGTTGAACGACGCCAGCGACACGGCCAGATGCGCGCCCGCGAACTGCAGCGAATCACGCAGGGCGAACGAGAATCCGAAGCCATGCACCAGGCCGAACGCAAACGCCATCGGCCAGCGCCGCTCGATCTTCGCACCGACGATGTTCTCGCACGCCATGTACACGATCGAGAGCGCGATCAGCACTTCCACCAGCGGCGGAAACCAGAGCGCGTCGGGCGCATACCCCGCCGCCGATGCGACGAGCGTGAGGCTGTGCGCGATCGTGAAGGCGGTGACGAGGACCAGCACCGGACGGACTTTCCGGAACGGAATCACGAGGCACAGCAGAAACAGCAGATGATCGATGCCGTCGAGGATGTGCGTGAAACCCATTCGCATGAAATGCCACGCGGCGTTCCACCACGTGGGGTCGAGCGAGACGCGACCGGGATCGCCATCGAATGTGAGCACGCGATCGGTGCCGTCGCTCCGCACCACATGCAGCACGGTGGTGGTCTTTACGCCGAGGTGTGCGAGTGCGGGCTCGATGGCAAAGCGCGCTGTTGCGCTGGAGATGCGGTACTCGAGGAGCACATCGAGCATCGCCTGCTGCCACGGCAGTTCTGTTGTGGCCGGTAGGGCGGCGCCCATAAGCAGCGCCAGCGCATCGTCGTAGCGACCGAACGCGCGATCGGACGGAAGTGCGGCGCGCGCCACGACGATGGTGGGATCGCCGAGCCGTGTGTCGTCTTCGTAGAGCGCGAGACCGTCGGCGATCCAGAGCTTCGCGGCATCGCGCAGCGTTTCGTCGGCGCGCGCGAGGTCGAGATATGGCGCGCGCGTCGCAGCACCGGCGGCGCCTCGCAGCGGAAATTCCACGTCTCGCATCGCATCGAGCGGCACACGCACCAGCAATCGCAGTCGCTGTCCCTCGGCCTTCACGAATGCGCGCACGACGACGTTCGACGGAATCTCGTGTGCAAACGAGACCGCCGGGCGCGCGCAAAGGAGCGCGAGGGCACAGACGAGCAAACGAGTGACGAGACCGGTCACGGGAGGAGGCGGCAGTCTCTGGACAGCGGTGGGGGGCGGGGTTAGTTCAGGGGCGCGTGGCGTCCAGCACATCGCACACCACGGCGCACGAACATATCATCGCCCTCGGCAAAGCACACGGGGGCTTGTCACGATTCGGGGGTCGCGCATGACGGGCACGCGGAAACGGGTGGGATGGGGCGCACTGGGCGCCATCGTGGTGGCGCTGGCGGCTGGGCAGTCGTCGCTGCGAGCCGCGGATCGCCAGATCGTCCAGGCGCCGCGCTTCGAGGTCGATCCAGTATGGCCGAAACCGCTCCCGAATCACTGGATTCTCGGCTCGGTGATCGGCGTCGGCGTGGACAACCGCGATCACGTCTTCATCATCCATCGCGGTGACTCCACGATCAACCAGCGCACCGAGGGCGGCGGCGGTGGCGCCAACCCGATGGGTGAATGCTGTGTCGCGGCCCCCCCCGTGGTGGAGTTCGATCCGGCCGGCAATCTCGTCAAGGCGTGGGGCGGCGCCGGTCAGGGCTACGATTGGCCGTCGTCCAACCACGGCATCTCCATCGACGACAAGGACAACGTCTGGATCGGCGGCAACGGGGTCGGTGACTCGCACATCCTCAAGTTCACGCACGACGGCACGTTCCTGAAGCAGTACGGCAAGTCCAAGCAGTCGGCCAGCAGCAACGACACGTCGCACTTCGGGCGCGTGGCCAAGATCTCGTTCGACAACAAGGCGGGCGAGGCCTACGTGGCCGATGGCTACGGCAACAAGCGCGTGGCCGTCATCGACGTGGGCACCGGCGCGATCAAGCGTTACTGGGGCGCCTACGGCAACAAGCCGGACGACGCCAACCTTGGCCCGTACAACCCCGACGCGCCTCTCGTACAACAGTTCCGCAATCCCGTGCACTGCGCCGAACCGTCCAACGACGGCCTCGTGTACGTCTGCGATCGCCCGAACGACCGCATTCAGGTGTTCAAGAAGGACGGCGCGTTCGTGAAGGAAGTGCGCATCGCGCCCAAGACGCGCGGCGACGGCTCCGTATGGGACATCGCGTTCTCCAAGGATGCGGCGCAGAAGTACATCTTCCTCGCCGATGGACGCAACGAGAAGGTCTACGTGATCGAACGGCAGTCGCTCGAGATTCTCACGAGCTTCGGTGACGGTGGCCGTCAGCCCGGACAGTTCTTCGCGGTGCACAGCATCGCCACCGACTCCAAGGGCAACGTCTACACGACGGAAACGTACGAAGGCAAGCGCATCCAGAAGTTCACGTACAAGGGCATCGGCGCCGTGACGCGCGCCAACCAGGGCGTGGTCTGGCCGAAGGCCAAGTAGTCACTAGTAGCTGCACAACCAAAAGCGCCGCGCAGAGATTCTGCGCGGCGCTTTTGCATTCCGATGGCGCGCTCTGAACTACTTGCCCGGAATCGCCGCCACGCACTCGATCTCGACCTTGGCGCCGGCCTGCACGAGCGCGGCAACCACCACGGTGGTGCGCGCCGGCGGTGTGGTCGGGAAGAACTCGCGGTAGGCCGCGTTCATGCCGCCGAAGTCCTTCACGTCGATGAGGAAGACGGTGCACTTGAGCGCCTGGCTCATCGAGCTGCCGGCGGTCTCGAACACCTGCTTAATCGTGTTGAGCGCCACCTTCGTCTGCCCGCCAACCGTGGTATCCGGATTGGTGCGCGCCACGCCGAGCTGACCGGCGGAGTAGACGAGATTGCCCACCTTCACGCCGGCGGAGAGCATCGGGCTGGGGGTGCTCCCCGGAAGCACGACGGCTTCCCGCCCCTGTGCGCGCGCTACGAGTGGGAGGGCGACGGTGAGCGCCGCAGCCGCGGTAGCGGCGCGAAGCTTGGACGGGACAGAGCGAAACGAAAGCGTACGGGACATCGGGAGCCTCGGAGCGAAGGGGAGTGAGGTGGAGGCGCTGTGGGAGGCGCTCGATGGCGCGCCAGCCATCGGAATGTCGAGCTTGATGCGGCGCATGAGCGAGTCGATCGGCATCGGCTGTGCGCCCGCGCGAATTCCGTTGAGCTTCATGATGTACGCGGTCACATCCGAGTACTCGGCCGGCGAGAGCGTGCCCGGCGCGGAGTCGGGCATGGTCGTGCGCACGAGGTCATACAGGTCATAGACCGTCTGGCCGTTCCACTTGAGGCGGAAATCGGCGTTGGCCATGTCCCGTCGCGTGTGGCACTGCTGGCAGATCTTGGTGAAGACCTGATCACCGCGCGTCGCCTGCTCGTCGGAGTAGGTGATCGATTCCGCCCCCTGCGCCAGCGCGCGCGGCGGGGTGACGGCGATGGCCAGGGAGACCGCCGTCAGGGCCCCGGAGGTCAGCGCGCGAAGCGAGCGTTGCACACGTGCAGAAAATCGACGCATGGCGGCCAACCTGCGCACTCGCGCTGTGGATTGCAACTGTGCGTGGGAGGGCGCATCTTCGCCGAAACCCTTCACCCCGCGTCTGCCATGTCCAACGACCCCACCGTGCCGAACAACGCGATCCCTTTCGCGCTGTCCCCGGACGCTTCCCTCGCCGATCCGTCCCTGCTCGACGGGGTGGACGTCAATGGCATCGCGCGCCGCGACTTCCTGCGCATCGCCACGGCCGGCGCGGGGGCCATTCTCGCCACCGGAAGCGCTGCCTGTGCGTCGGTCCCCGCGGCGACGGTTCGTGGCATCGAGCCACAGAAGCGTGGGGCGGGCAACAGTGTGGGACATGTCGTCGTGATCGGCGCGGGTGCGTGGGGCGGATGGACCTCATACCATCTGCGGCAGCGCGGGGTCCGCGTCACGCTCATCGACGCCTATGGCGCCGGCAATTCACGCTCCACCAGCGGCGATGAGTCCCGGGGCATTCGCTCCTCGTACGGCGATCGCGCCACGGGCGAGCTCTGGACGCCGTGGGCACGCGAAGCCATCAAGCGCTGGGGCGCCTTCGAAGCGGAGTGGGGCCCGGTCTTCCGCACCAAGTTCTATCACCAGACCGGCGACATCATCATGCGCGAGAAGGACGAGCCGTTCCTCAAGCGCACGATCGAACTCTGGAAGGCCAACAACGTCGCGCACGAAGTCCTGACGGGTGATGAGGTCCGCAAGCGCTGGCCAGTCATCAATGCCGACGACACCACCATCGCCATTTACGAGCCCGACGCCGGCGTCGCGCGCGCGCGGGCGTCCACGCAGGCCGTGGCCGCCATCGCGATCAAGATGGGCGCAACCTTCATTCAGTCGCGCGTGACACCCGGCCCGATCAAGAACGGACAGATGGATGGCGTCGTGCTGCAGAACGGCGACATCGTGCGCGGCGACTCGTACGTGTTCGCCTGCGGGCCGTGGCTGCGGAAGCTCTTCCCATACATGGAGAACCGGATGCGCGTGCCGCTGGGCTACGTCACCTACTGGGGCACGCCGGTTGGCGATTCGCGGTTCACGTATCCCAACCTGCCGAGCTACAACTTTCCGGGTGTGACGGGGTGGGCGGCGCTTCCCACGGACATGCGCGGTTTCCGCGTGCGTGGTGGCATTGCCGCACCGCAACCAGTGGAGACGCCAGAGCAGCGCGCGGAACGCGAGGCACGAGCAAAGAACGCGCCGCCTCCACCGCCGCCGGATCCGCTGCAGAACGATCCCGACACCAGCACGCGCTGGGCTGCGCCAAGCAACGTCGACGGCATGCGTCGCTTCGTGCAGCGCCGCTTCCCGCTGCTCGCGAATGCGCCGCTGCTCGAGACGCGCTGCTGCCACTACGAGCAGAGCATCAATCGCGACTTCATCGTCGACCATGTCCCCGACACCACCAACGCCTGGATCGCGGGCGTCGGTCAGGCCGAAGGATTCAAGTTCGGCCCGGTGGTGGGCGAATACGTCGCACAGCGCGTGTTGGGCGTCACCGGCGATCCCAAGCTCGTCGCCGCCTTCAAGCTGCCCACCGACCAATACGAAGCGCCGCGCCCGCCGGGTGGCGACGACTTCGAGGAGTAGACCGCGGCAAGCCTGCGCTTACGTCGTCGCGAATCGACGCAAGCGCAGGCTGTTGGCGACGACGCTCACCGAGCTCATCGCCATTGCTGCGCTGGCAAGAATGGGGCTGAGCAACACGCCAAGCGCTGGATACAGCACGCCCGCCGCAACGGGCACGCACACTGCGTTGTAGGCGAACGCCCAGAAGAGATTCTGCTTCATGGTGCGCATCGTGCGCCGCGAGAGATCGATCGCGCGCACGATGCCCAGCAGATCGGCGCGCATGAGCACCAGATCGGCCGCCTGCTGCGCCACATCAGTACCAGTGCCGATCGCAATGCCCACATCGGCCTGCGCCAACGCCGGCGCATCGTTGACGCCGTCACCCACCATCGCCACCACACGCCCCTCGCGCTGCAGCCGCGTGATTTCGGCGATCTTGCCCGCTGGCAATACGCCGGCAACGACGCGCGTGACCCCGACCGCGCTCGCCACCGCATCGGCGGTCTGCTGATTGTCTCCCGTCAGCATCACCACATCGAGGCCGAGCGCGCGCAACTTCGCGATCGCATCGCGCGAGGTCGAACGGATGGGATCGGCCACGGCGATGATACCAGCGACCACTCCGTCGATCGCGACGTACATCGGCGTGCGCGCCTGCGCCGCGAGCGCGGCGGCCGTCGTCTGCAACGGCGTGACATCGAGACTCCATTCGCTCATCAGCGCGGCGTTGCCCACCTGCACCGCGCGATCGCTCACCACCCCCGATGCGCCACGACCCACCGCCGCATCAAACGCCTGTACCTCAGCCAGACCAACACCCTGCTCCGTCGCATAGCGCACAATGGCCGACGCAAGCGGATGCTCACTGCGTGATTCGAGGGTTGCCACCAATCGCAGCAGCTCGTCGCGCGAGACATCGGCACCTTCGCGTAGCACCACGTCGGTCACACTCGGCCGCCCTTCGGTCACCGTGCCCGTCTTGTCCAGCACCACTGTCGTGACGTCGCCCGCACGCTGCAGCGCGTCGCCACCCTTGATGAGCACACCCAGCTCCGCACCCTTCCCCGTCGCCACCATCACCGCCGTCGGCACGGCAAGTCCCATCGCGCACGGACAAGCAATGATGAGGACCGCCACCATCGCGGCGAACGCGCGTACAGTGGCCGCGCCAATCGTTGCACCACTCGTGTGCATCGCCACGAACCACACAACGAAGGTTGCCACGGCGAGCGCAAGGATGACCGGAACGAAAATCGCGCTGATGCGATCGGCCAGCGCCTGAATGGGTGCGCGCGTGCCCTGTGCGTCGCGCATGAGTCGCACGATCTGCGCGAGCACACTCGCGTCGCCAACTGTGGTGGCGCGAAAGCGAAAGGCGCCGGTGCCGTTGATGGTGCCGCCAATCACCGCATCGTGCACGGCCTTGGCCACCGGCATCGGCTCACCGGTCAGCATACTCTCATCGATGGCACTGGTACCCTCGATGATGACGCCGTCCACCGGCACACGCTCACCCGGTCGCACGAGCACGTTGTCGTCGCGGCGCACATCAGCCACTGCCACGTCGATATCCGCAGTACCACCCTCGGGGGTCGGTCGAGCGACACGCGCGGTCGCCGGCTGCAACTGCGCAAGTGCACGCAACGCACCCGACGTCTGCTGCTTGGCGCGCGCCTCGAACGTGTTGCCTACGAGAATGAGAGCGATGATCAACACCACGGCTTCGTAGTAGACATCCGGCGCGACACCGTGTGTCACGAAAAATCCGGGCGCGACGGTGGCAACGACGGAGTACGAGAACGCGGCCAACGTGCCTACGGCGATCAGCGTGTTCATGTCCGCCGCGTGGTGCGTGAACGACTGCCACGCCCGCACATAAAAGTGCCGCCCGGCCCACGTCATGATACCGAGTGTGGTGAACAGCAGCGACCACGTGATGACGGCCGGCGGAATCGCGTAGAGCCACGGGGCCAGCGACTGCAGCATGGGCGTCAGCGCGCCCATCGCACGCTGCATGAAGGGATCCATCTGAACGCCGGCACCACCCGCCATCCCCGACATGCCATCGACTGATGCGTGCGACGTCATCAGTGGCATCGTGATGATCATGGCGAACGCACCGGCCAGCAGACTCACGATCGCCTGTCGCTTGAGCGTGGCGTATTCCTCCGCCTGCTGCGCATCACGCTCAGCCTGTTCTTCAAACGGATCGACGTGCGCTTGAGGCAGTGCCGCGCCGTACCCCGTGCGCTCGATGGCACTCACCAGCGTCGCCGGCGCGGTCGCGGCGCCGTCGAAGGTGACCGTCGCGCTCCCCATCATCAGGTTGACCGCCGCGTCCGACACACCGGGCTGCTTGAGCAGGGTGCGCTGCACGCGCGCGGAACAGGCAGCGCAGGTCATCCCCGTCACAGGAATGACCACCGTGGTACCGCGGTGCTCTTCGCTCTTCTGCGCGGGCGCGACCGCTGTCGTCACGACGCGCCTCCGTCCGCGACGAAGAAATACCAGTACACCCACCCGATCACCGCGGCCCCGCCGGCAATCACGGCCCAGTCCACGAGCATCATACGGCCTCCCTGATGGCCGAAGGCTATATACCCCCACCCCCTATGTCAACGAGGGGCGCCGGCAGGCAGGTTGGGCGTATGGAACAGGACGGCAGGTCTGACGAGCGCAAGGCGGACGCGGACCCTGACGGTCACCGCGAGTCAGCCGCGCATGCGTCAGCGGCGCTCGTCAGTGTGCGCTTGGCGCAGAACGCGCTCGTACTGCGCAACGACTCCGGCAGGCGCGTGGGATGCGTCGTCGTGGACGCCGAGTTGATGATGATCGCGCAGTTCCCGCCGAGCGGCGCGGCGATGATTGCGCTCGAGCCGGGCGCCGAAGCGACGGTGCCATTCGCAGAGATTCTTGGGCACACGGCCGATTCTCGCATGGCCACGTTGCATTGCTGGCCGCTCCGCGCGCACGGCGAGCCACTCGACGCCGATGACTACGTGCGATCGAGTGAAGTCACGCTGCGCTCGTGAGCGGCGAGAGCGCCGCGTAGTAGCGTTCGCGAATGCCAAGCGCGTTGACCTCGCACATCGAGAGCAACTGCCCGTTGATCGGTACACGGAAGACGCAGTGCGCCAGTCGCTCCTGACCTGCGGGTGACTCCAGCTCTTCTCGACTCATGAAGTGGTGACTGACGATCACCAGCGACGAGATGCGAGACGTGCCACGTACGAGGCGAACCGCGCCGCGCCACAGGCTTCCCTCCCCGATGCGCCGGAGCCAATGCGCGATGAACGGCGGCAGGATACCGGCGAAGAATCCCGGCGACCGACGCAGCAGCCCTGCGGCACGTGCGAACATCTGCGCGCGATCGTCGAGACGAAACGAGACTCCACCAAACCGCGAGAGAAAGCCGTCGACCGCTCGCACATCGACGTCGGACTCGGCATCACGGAGCGCGTGGAACACCGGCTCGTCGTCACGATGTCGCACGACGAATCCATTCACCATGCGATTGCACGCCTGATGCCCGAACCACACACCCATGCGCTGCGTGCGTGCGGCGCCCCCCGCGACGCCCAGACCATCGGCCACCCGATCCCACAGCGCATCAACGGAAACGCCTCCACCCAGCCCGTCCTCCGTTCGACCAACCTGCGCGATCGGCTGAAAGCTGATCAAGCGAAATGCGTCGGTGTTGTGCGTCAGCCAGCGCACGACATCCGGCACGCCATCGAGATTGTCTCGTGTGACGGTCATGGTGGTCGCCGCACGCAGCTTTCGTCCGGTTGTCCGCTCCGCCTCACGGATCATCGCGGCGAACTCCGCGCGCAACGGATTCAGCTCCGCTTCGCTGGTCGCGCGGCGATACACCTCTCCGACGCGACCGCGCTGCGTCGTATCCACGTGAATGCTCACCTCGACCAGATTCCCGTCGACCATCAGTCGTTCCAGCAAGCCGGGACGTCGGCGAAACGAATCGCCGTGCGTCATCAGCATGGGGATGAGGCCGAGCGACTGCGCATAGCGCAACAGTTCGACAACCTCTTCGACGGGGCGGAGCGTCACCTCGCCATCGGTGAGCTGCAGATTGCCCGCGTGTCCCAGCACCGGGCGAAGCGCGCGCATCTGTGCCTTGATTCCGTCCAGCGACTCCGGCGGAATGCGATTGGCATCCGAGTTCAGATAGCACCCGCGGCAGGCAAAATCGCAGCGTGGCATGGCGCCGATGGTCGCACCGCAGCCATTTCCCTGCCGCCCGAACATCTGCTGCGGCACGCGCATCGCCGGATCGAGCGTCGCCCAGTTCTCGGCCAACAGCCGACGCGCTTCCTCGCCCACAGGCCGGCGCATGATCTGCACCAGCGATTCTCCGAACGCAGACATCGCTTGAGCGGATGATCCATCGACCGAACGATCGACCGAACTATCGACCAGACTATCGACGAGCGGCATTCGCCTGGCTGTTGAGCGTCCAGTCGTAGTTGGTCACTTCGACGGTGTAGCTGCCGCTCAGGAGCAGATCACGCTGCGGGCCCGCCGGATAGTACTTCGCGATGAACTTGCCGACGCTCGCCTTGCTGCCACCGAAGTCCTGGATGTAGTCGCGAAACTCCACGAAGATCGGACTCACGTGGATCGTGCGTGACGCCACGTCCACGCGGTTCTTCTCGGGTGACTGCAGCAGAAACGTGCGTGCCTGATCGTCCAGCTGCGCGTCGAGCGATGCGCCCGTGTAGGCCTCGCTCCGAAGTGGCGGACAGCCCATCGCCGCGCACACCAGCGCAAAGTGAATGCGCGGTTCGCTGTAGCGTGGTCGGATGATGTCCTGCTCGATCTCGTCCAACCCGTACGCCTTCTTGCCCACGACAGCCATCTTCTCTTTCCAAGGGCCGTATGCCTTCACGAATCCGAGGCTCTTGTTGATGTTGCGGATCGATTCGCGCTCGCGGTGCGCGTTGATGAGCTGGATGGTGTACGCGTTGTACGCGTTGATCCAGAACGCGAGCTGTTCGCTTCTCGGCAGGCTGGCGGGGTCGGTCGCTGCCAGCTTGGCGAGGTAGCGTTGAAATTCGGCGGACTTGGCGAAGGCATCGTAGTTGACCATGCCTTTCACGACGTGGGCGCGAAGCAGGGCATCGAACGCGCTATGGTCCATGACCGCGACCTGCGTCATGCCAGACTGCGGAGAACCGGAGCCCACAGCGCCGAGCGACTGTTCGGCGGGGAGCATGACGAGGAGGAGTAGGTGTGCGAACCGCATGGCAGCATGGGGCTGGGGGTGAACCGACGCACAATGCTACGCCACTGTCAGCCGGTTGGATCTATCCCGCGCACGCTGCCGCGACGTACATCCGGCGTGGGCCGGACGACGTAGCAGGCGACACGCGGTACCCGGCTCGTGGCCGCGTCGTGCCCATCGCCGTTCGCCTCCTTACACTTCCAACGTGCCTTCTTCCTCCGAACAACGGCCAGCAACGAAGTCCGCAGGCCTCCTGCGACTGCTCCTCGTCGTCGCCATCACCCTGACGCTCCTGCTGCTCCTTGGCCGGTCGGGCGCCGCGTACCTGCCGCGATTCGTGGACTGGGTGCGGTCCCTGGGAGCGCTGGGGCCGATAGTGTTCGTGCTCGGCTACATCGTGGCCGCCATTGCCGGAGTGCCGGGCTCGCTGCTGACCTTCGCCGCCGGCGCCATCTTCGGCCTGGGCTTTGGTGTCGTCTATGTATTCGTTGGCGCCACGCTCGGTGCATCCGCTGCGTTTCTCGTATCACGCTACGTCGCGCGAGGGGCCGTGGAGAAGCGTGTTTCATCCAACGCGCGTTTCCAGTCACTCGACCGCGCTATCGCGGCCGACGGTCGACGCATCGTATTCCTGTTGCGACTCTCGCCCGTCTTTCCGTTTTCCCTGCTCAACTACGCACTTGGCCTGACCCGCGTCCGTTTCGCGGACTATCTCATCGCATCGGTTGGCATGCTTCCGGGCACGGTGTTGTACGTGTACTACGGAAAACTGGCAGGCGACGTGGCGTCGGCCGCATCAGGAGGCACGCCACGCGGCGCAGGCTACTATGCCGTCGTCGGACTTGGGCTGCTCGCGACCATCGCCGTGACCACGATCATCACACGAGTCGCTCGCACGTCGCTACGAAACGCAGAGGCCGCGCGATGAACGACAGGAATTCGGACACAGGCAAGGCGCCGGAACTCCGCTCGCCGCATCCCACGCTGAGCGACAACGACGCGGACGATCAGCGTCTCCGTGCGCAGGTGCACCCGACCTCGTGGCAGAACCCCGTCGCGGCATCGCGCTATCATCTGGTAGTCATCGGCGCAGGCACGGGCGGACTCGTGACGGCAGCTGCGGCGGCAGGACTAGGCGCGCGCGTCGCCCTGATCGAACGCCATCTCATGGGTGGCGACTGCCTGAACGTCGGCTGCGTTCCGTCGAAAGCGATGATCCGTGCGGCGCGCGCGTGGCACGAAGGGCGGGTTGGCGTCGAACGATTTGGAGCACCTGCTGCAGAGCCGGATGGCGATTTTTCCGCGGTCATGCAACGTGTGCGTCGCCTGCGCGCCGACCTCTCGCCCATCGACGGAGCGGAGCGCTTTCGCGGGCTTGGCGTCGACGTGTTCCTGGGCGACGGACACTTCGTGAATGAGCAGACCATCGCCGTGGGCGGGCAGGAACTCTCCTTCCGTCGCGCCGTCATCGCCACGGGGGGCCGTGCGCGCGTTCCGCAGATTCCCGGGTTGTCCGACGTGCCGTTCTACACAAACGACAGCATCTTCAGCCTCACCACACGTCCGCAGCATCTGGTCGTCATCGGCGCCGGCCCCATCGGATGCGAACTGTCGCAGACATTCGCGCGCGTGGGCACGCGTGTCACGCTGATCAACCGCGCGCGCAGTCTCAGTCCGTGCAAGGATGCGGAGGCTGCGGGCATCGTAGAGTCTTCGCTACTCCGCGACGGCGTGATGGTGCTCAACCAAACGCAGGTGGTGGGCGCTGAACATCGCGATGGACAGACCACGCTGCAGGTCAAGGGGATCCAGCACGACACCGTGCTCCGCTGCGATGCGGTGCTTCTCGCTGTCGGTCGCGTGCCTAACGTCGAGTCGCTGCAACTCGATCGCGCGCATGTGACTCGTACGACTGAAGGAGGCGTAGCCGTCGACGATCGCCTGTGCACCAGCAACCCGCGCGTCTACGCGGTAGGAGATGTGTGCTCCGCCGAGCAGTTCACACACTCGGCGGATTTTCAGGCGCGGCTCGTGGTGCAGAATGCGCTGTTCTTTGGACGCGGCAAGGCCAGCGCGTTGATCACGCCACGAGTGACGTACACGAGTCCCGAAGTGGCGAGCATCGGCCTGACGGAGCAGGAGGCCGCAGCTGCCGGTACGCCGGTGGATGTCGTCACGGTTCCGCTCCACGACGTGGATCGCGCGCGACTCGATGACGAGACCGACGGCTTCTGCAGAGTCGTCCTCGCTAAAGGCACGGATCGCATCGTGGGGGCCACCATTGTCGCAGAGCACGCGGGCGAGAACATCGGCGAGGTGGCGCTGGCGATGACCGCCAAGCTGGGACTCAGTGCCATTGGCCAGACGATGCACCCGTATCCCACGCAAGGCGAGATGCTGCGCAAGACGGCCGATCAATGGCGTCGCCGGAAGTTGACGCCAACGGTACGCGCACTCTTTGCGCGCTACTTCGCACTCGTGCGCTAGTGGCGAGGCCACACCTGCTGCTGGTGGGCGGCGGGCATGCGCACCTCGAGGTGCTGCGTTCGGCCACGCTGCGCCCGTTCGCCGCCGAGATAACGGTCATTTCGCTTGCCTCGCGTCAGTTGTACTCGGGGATGATGCCAGGCCATCTACGCGGTGCCTGGTCGGAGGGAGCGCTCTCGGTGGATCTGCCCGCGTTGTGTCGCCGTGCGAACGCACGTTTCCTCGAGGCGGCCGTGACGCGCGTGCACGCCACACCGACTCACGTGACGGTGGAAACGTCTGACGAAGCGTTGCATGGCTCGCACTGCTCGCTGGATATCGGCGCATCGCCGTCGGGAATGCAGACTCCCGGCGTGACCACGTACGCGCACGCCACGCGTCCTCGCGAGCAGTGGAATGCACTGCTGGCCGCGGTCGACCATCTCGCCTCAGCGACTCCGCGCGCACAGTCGCTGCCGTGTTGCGTCGTTGGCGGCGGTGCGGCAGGCACCGAACTCGCTCTCGCGCTGCAGGCGCGGCTGAGACGCACGCATCCCAACGCCTCGGTCACGCTCATCAGCGGCGCGGCAGTGGTGCCCTTCGGTTTCGCTCCCACCATCACCGCACGCGTTACCTCGCTGCTGCAGCGCGCCGGCATTGCGACGGAGTTGCAGGCCACGGTTCGCGAAGTCACCGCCAGCTCCGTGCGCCTCGGCAACGGACGCCAGCTGGACTCGGCGCTGACCATCTGGGCCACGGGCGCGTCCGCACCGGCGCTCATTCGCGCGTCGGCACTGCCTACCGATGCAGAGGGCTACCTGTCCGTCGATCGCACACTGCGCGCAACGAGCGGCGTGCCGGTGTGGGGCGCCGGCGACTGCATCGCGCTGGGCGACGCCCCCTGGGTAACCAAGTCGGGTGTGTACGCAGTGCGCGCGGCTCCAGTTCTCGCGCACAACCTGCGCGTGGCCACGAGCAATAGCGGGGCACCACAGCAGTTCACCCCGCAACGTCACACGATGTTCATCCTGGACACCGCCGACGAGTCAGCGCTGCTTTGCTGGCGAGGCGTGGCCGTGCACAGTTCATGGGCGTTGCGACTCAAGCATTCCATCGACCAGCGATTCGTGGCGCGCTACCGGTAGCGCGCTACCGATAGCCCGCCGCCTGGAGATTGAACAGCTCCGCATAGCGCCCCTGCTGCGCGAGCAGTTCTTCGTGCGTGCCTTCGCTCTCCACGCGCCCGTGTTCGAGCACCAGAATGCGATCGGCCATGCGCACACTCGAGAAGCGATGTGAAATCAACACCGCCGTGCGACCGCTGCTCAATTCCTTGAATCGCTGAAAGACCTCGAACTCAGCGCGTGCGTCGAGGGCCGCTGTCGGCTCATCGAGAATGAGCAGCTGCGCCTCACGCATGTAGGCGCGCGCGATGGCGATCTTCTGCCATTCGCCACCAGACAGATCCACGCCGCCGCGAAAGCGCTTGCCCACCTGCTGCGCATACCCCAGCGGCAGCTTGCCCACCACACTGGTCGCCAGACTGCGCTCGGCCGCCTGCGCCACGCGCGCCGCGTCGTCGCGCGCTTCGATGCGTCCCACCGCGATGTTCTCGCCAGCGGTCATATTGTAGCGCACGAAGTCCTGAAAGATGACGCCGATGTTCGAACGAAGCGCGTCGAGATCATATTCGCGCAGATCGTGTCCATCCAGCAGGATGCGCCCTTCCACTGGATCGTACAGACGCGCGAGCAGCTTCACGAGCGTCGTCTTGCCGGCACCGTTCTCGCCAACCAACGCCAGCACTTCACCAGCGCGCAGCGTGAAGCTCAAATGGCGCACCGCCCACCGCTCGGCCGCTGGATACTTGAAGCCGACGTCCTCGAACACGATGCCTTGCTGAATGACCGCAGGAAACGGCAACGGGTTGGGCGGGCTGCTGATGCGTGGCTCGATGGTGAAGAACGAGAACAGATCGTCGAGGTAGAACGCCTGACTCGCCGTTTGCGTGAAGCCGATCAGCAAGCCTTCCAGCAGGCCGCGCAAACGCCGGAACGATCCCGCGAGGAATGTCAGGTCGCCGATGGAGAATTGCCCCGCCACCGTGCGCCACACGATGAACGCGTACGCGACGTAGTAGCCCGCCGTCCCGAATGCCGTGAGCGCGCCGCCCCACCACGCCCGCTTGAGCGCGAGCTTCCGGTTTGCCTTGTAGAAATCGTCGGCCAACCGGCGATAGCGCTCGATCAGGAAGCTGTTGAGGCCGAAGATCTTCACTTCCTTGGCCGTCTCCACACTCGCACCCGTCATCCGCACATAGTCGAGTTCACGACGATCGGCGGTGCGCGAATACGCCAACGCATAGCTCCGCTCGTTGAAGTACGCCTCGCCGAGGAACGCGGGGATCAGCGCGACAAACAGCAGCACGATCAGCCACGGCGCGAAGGTGATCATGCCGGCGGCGAAGCTGATGATCGTGATGAGATCCTGCGCCTGGCCGAAGAGCTGGCTCATCAGCGACAGTCGTCCGGACGCCTGCCGACGTGCGCGTTCCAGCTTGTCCTGCTGCTCGCTGTCCTCGAAATCCTCGAGGTCGAGCGTGGCCGCGTGCTCCATCAGCCGAATGCTGGTGGCATTCGAGAACTGCTCCATCAGCAGCGAATCGACCAACGCCACCACGCGCCCCAGCACATCGGACAGGACGGCAAGCCCCAGCTCCGCGCCGAGCAGCCAGAGCACGCGGCGAGACGCCGCATCGACCAGCCAGGCGCGCACGCCCTCGCCGCTCGCCGCAGACGGTGCGTGGCGCATCACTTCGTCGATGATCAGCTTGCCCACGTACAGCGTGAGCACGGGCAGCACGGCGCGAACGAGCCGCAGCAGCATCGACGCGACAGTGAGCGCACGACTGGTACGCCAGATCAGCGCCAGAAAGGGTGGGACGTTACGTATCGCCCCGAGTCGTTCCCGCAACGAGCGCGTCGGCGCCGCGTTCCCGCGTCCCCCACCGCCTCGCCCCGCTCCACTGTCCGCACGTGCCATGTCGAACGCTACCGGGGTGCGCCCTCCGCGGCTACGCGGCCACGGCCGATTGTAACGGTTCCCGCCCCCGTGTCGATTTGTCGAGCCCCGACCGTCGTTTCGCTGTCCGCCCGCTGGTCCACCACTCGACGACGCTGTGCCGGCCGCACAGCTTCGCTTCACGTACCTCATCCGGAGTTCGAGCCATGCGCTACCTCATCCTGATCTACGGCAGTGAACAGCACTGGAGTGCCCTGCCCCCCGAAGCCGTCAGCGCGTACATGCGGCAGTTCGAGTCCTACACGCAGGAAATGATCGACTCCGGCGTGATGCGCGGCGGCGAAGAGCTGCAGCCAAGCTTTACCGCGACCACAGTGCGCATGCGCGACGGCGTTGCCTACAACACGGACGGACCGTTTGCCGAAACCAAGGAGCAGTTGGGTGGCTTCTACCACATCGAGGTGGAATCGCTCGACGACGCGCTGCGATGGGCCGCGAAGTGTCCGGGCGCCCCACTCGGCTCCATCGAAGTGCGCCCCGTCGTGATGCACGGCTAGCCACCGAACACGCAGCACGTGTCAATGCAGATCGGTCAGCAGCCTGCGACAGTGAGCCACGCACTCACGCACTTCTGGCAGCGTGAGCGCGTGGCCGTCGTGGCCACGTTGATCGCGTCTGCACGCGGCGACTTCGACGAAGCGGAGGAGGCGCTCGCCGAGGCAATGCTGCGTGCGACGGAACGGTGGGAACGCGAGGGAATTCCTGAGCGTCCTGCGGCGTGGCTGCTCACCACGGCGCGGCGCATTCTCATCGACCGGGCGCGCCGCGCGACCGTTGCTTCATCGACAGAGTTGGGCGATACGGTGGCGCGCTCGTACGATAGTGATGATGACGGCGTGCACACCGGCCTGCCTGACGAGCGTCTCGCACTGCTGTATACCTGCTGTCACCCCGCGCTCGCCCCGCTCGCGCAGCTCACCCTCGCGCTCAAGACCATCGGCGGACTCTCGGTGCGCGAGATTGCCCGCGCGTTGCTCGAAGCGGAATCCACCACGGCGCAGCGGTTGGTTCGCACCAAGCGAAAGATCCGCGATGCAGGCATTCCGTACCGCGTGCCGCAGCGCGACGAGTTGCCACAACGCACGGCAAGGGTTCGAGAGACACTCTATCTGCTCTTCAACGAAGGCTACGGCGCCACCGAAGGCCCGGTCTTTCTGCGCGTGGACATCGCAGAGGAAGCGATCCGCCTCGCGCGCCTGCTCGTGGTTATGGCGCCTGCTGACGCGGAATCACTCGGACTGCTCGCGCTCATGGTGCTGCACCACGCACGTCGCGACGCACGCGTCGATCAGGAAGGCGCGATCGTGCCTCTCGAGGAGCAGGACCGCAGCCGTTGGTTCCGTCGAGAAGTTCAGGAAGGGGAGCATCTGCTCGACCGCGCCATCGCGCTGCGCGATTCGGGCCCGTATCAGCTTCAGGCCGCGATTGCCGCGTTGCACTGTACCGCAGCGACTGCATCCGCCACCGACTGGAAGCAGATCGCCATTCTGTACGGCGCGCTGCGCTTCGCCATGCCCACACCAGTCGTGGAGCTCAACGCCGCCGTCGCGCTGGCGATGGTGCATGGCCCGGACTGGGGGCTTTCACAGCTCGACGCGCTGGCCACCGAGCGCGGCATGGCCAACTACCACCTGCTGCCGGCCGCGCGCGCCGACTTGTTGCGGCGCGCGGGACGATACGACGAGGCACGCGACGCGTATTCGCAGGCGCACGCCCTTGCCATGGGTGGTGCGGAACGCCGTTACCTGTTGCGTAGAGTCAGTGAGTTGCCGCCATCTTCGTCCGGTAGCACCATGGCGCCGCCAGCGTCGTTTCCCCGCACGAACTAGCGACCGACTGCGGATGTCGCTGGCGCGCCGGCGTGGAGCAACCGCCGTGAGACGCTGAAATCTCGATCCCGGCGCGGCGGCCTCAGTCCGTTACGCAGAACGATGCAGCATGGACTGGGGGTCTATCGTGTCTTGGCCACAGTTGTGTGGCAACGTGACAACCATCACATATCATAGCTCAGTTGAAAGGGCTCTCTGCCGCCGGTGTGACGTCAGCTGCGCACATCGTAAGCTGTTGCCAATAAATCACTTGAGAAGATATGTCGACGCTGCGTTCGCGACGAACCGCCGCTGGTCCAGGTATTGCTGTGATGCCGGCGGTCAGTAAACGTCGACGTCCACCCTCCGCCACAGGCTGCCCCCTCCATGTTTGCCTTTCGTCGCGTCCTCCGCCTCGCGGCCGCGCTCTCCACGGTCGCCTTCACGTCCACTGCCTCGGCGCAGCTTGTCACCTCCGTGGGCGCGCTGGGCTCGCCCAACAGCACCATCACGAATTTCGGACTCACCAACGCGATCGAGAGCAACGGCTTTACCGCCATCATCGGCGGTTCGGCCAACATCACCATGTCGTACACGGGCAACGACGGTCTCTACAAAGACTACTGCGGCTGGGGGCTCGGCTCGAACGGTAGCTCGTGCCTTACTCCCTCTGTAGGCATTAACCAGCAGGGGCTCCTGCGCTTCTCGTTCGGCAACGGCCTCATCTCCGGCGTAGGCGTGTCCATGAACTACGCCCCCGGCACTTTCGGTCCCGTCTACATCCGTGCGCTGAGTGCCTCCAACGCGGTGCTCGCCCAGTATGAACTGAACGCGGACGCCCCGATTTCATCCAACGCGTTTCAGTTTCGCGGCATTCAGTTCGGCGGCGCGTCCATCTCCGCATTTGAAGTCGAAGGTCAGGGCAACCCGTCGCCGATCATCGAGAGCCTGACGTACACCACCTCCACTGTGCCGGAACCGTCGACGGTTGTGCTCTTCGCCGCCGGCTTCGTCGCCATCGCGGGCGTTGTGCGTCGTCGCTCCGCCTGAGCGCGCGTCCGTACCCAATAGTTACTAAGATTATCGGCGCCGTTCGCGCCGACTGATCCTCGCGGCGTAACGAGGCCCCGTGCAATGTGCATGGGGCCTCGTTGCATTTGCGAGCACGTTGGTGCCGGTCAGCAGCGGGTCAGATAGTTCAGCACATCGCCGGCGCTGTACCACTCACGTCCCGCCAGAAACTTGCCAAGCACCTTCACGTCGTCACCGCTCGTCACGATGGTCGGCTCGAGGACGCCGTCGTCGCGAACCTGGGGCGCACCGATGCAGGCACAGAGCGCGTTGCACAGGCACTGCCGATCGACGGTCTCTTCGATCGTGCCACCCTTGGCCAGAAACTGCGCTTCAGGTTCGGCTGCACAGCGATACACGAGCGCGCCATCCTCGCGCCGCACCGCCTCCCGCAGATAGCCCAGGTCGCACAACCGCTCCCGCGGTTCCACCGGCGCTTTGCTCGCGTCGTCCAGAATGATCTTGAACGGATAGCCCGTCGGCGAGGCACGCACATCGGTGCGAATGCGAAGTGCATCCTGCGCGGCGCCCGCGATCACGCGCGTCTTGATCTCGTCGGTGAAGCCAGACTCATCGCAGAACGCGAACAACGTGCCCACCTGAATTCCCGCCGCACCCTCGGCGAGCGCTTGCTCGAGCGCCTCGGGCGAGCCGACGCCGCCCGCCAGCCAGAAGGGCAAACCGATCTCCCGCATCACCGACAAGTCCACGATATCGCGTTCGCCGTAGATCGGCTCACCCGCCTCGTCGACCTTCAACGCACCGCGCGGTGGGGCATTGTGTCCCCCCGCCGTCGGTCCTTCCACGATGAATCCGTCCACGCGCCCGTTCGACTTGCGTGCCAACGTCTGCGCCAGCGATCCCGCCGACACGATCGGGAAAAAGAGCGGCCGATGCAGCGGCGCGCTGGCCTCGGGGTTCGCGAGATGCGGATCGAACGTGAGCGACTCGGTGACGCCGGCGGGCAGTCCCGCCACATCGAAGCGAATCGACGTGGGCTGATGCTGCGCGAGTGCATCGAGCGCACCCGGAATCTCGCGCGGAATGCCAGCGCCCATGAGGATCACATCGACGTTGGCCAGCATTGCGCCGTAGAGCGTCGGGAGCGTCGGCATCTGGATCTTGGTCAGGAGATTCATCCCCACCATGCCGTCGTGCCCTTCCTTGGCCAGCCACACCTCCACGAACGCGGCCAGTACGGTGATCTGCTGTCGGAGCAACGATGCCTCCTGGCGATACAACGGCAGCAGACGATACGGCTGCCCGGCGGCGCGTCCACCCTCGAGGAAGTACCCCTTCTCGACGTAGGCCACCACTTCGCGCAGAGGGAAGTGCGACATCGCACGACGCATGTCGCCATGCGGGTCGCCATCCTGAAGTCGGCGAATGAACACGGTGTCCAGCGCCGTGCCGGAAACCACACCCAGCTGTCCGCGCTGCGCGACCGATCGCGCCATGCGCCAGTTGGAGACGGCGATGCCCATGCCGCCCTGGATGATTCGGGGAAAGCCTGCAGTCACAGTCATGGCGTCTCGATAGGGGAGCGCGCACCGCGCTCGAATTGGTCAGCTACCACTGCAGGGTACCCCACGCGCAGGTCCGACGTAATTCGCGAACCCCTGACAGCGCTGTGGGGGATACGCTGGGACGAGGCGATGTGCACGCCTCGCTTGACCGAGCGCGACGGATCACCAATAGTGGCCGCATCCCGCAGCCACGGAACTCGCCGAATGCCGTATTACCACTCGCTCAACCCGGCCAAACCGGAAGACCGTCGCACCGCGGAGGGGCTGCTTCGACTCCGCGCCGCGCTCGCGCAGGAAATTCCGGCCAAGACCACAGAGTCCACGCTCCTCATCGCGTCGTGGAACCTGCGCGAGTTCGGCGGCAACGTACTCGGTGGCCGCGAGCGCGAACCGCTGTTCTACATCGCCGAGATCATGAGCGCGTTCGATATCATCGCGGTGCAGGAGGTACGCGACAATCTCGAGGCGCTCGACCAGCTGATGAATATCCTCGGGAGCTGGTGGGACTACCTCGTCACAGACGTCACGCCGGGCGCGCAGGGCAATCGTGAACGGCTCGCGTTCGTGTTCGACAAACGCAAAGTCGTCTTTGGCGGACTCGCGGGCGAAATCTCACCGCAGGCGGAAAAGGGCGAAGACGGCTTGCTCACATCACCGCAAGCGTTCGCGCGGTCACCCTACCTCGCAGGCTTTCGCGCCGGCTGGTTCAAGTTCTCGCTCTGCACCGGGCACCTGTACTACGGCCTCTCCAAGCCGGACGACCCGCAGCGCGTTGTCGAGACGGAACAGCTGGTCGCGATGCTGCAAAAGCGGCTCGACGCCAAGGATCGCTGGGCGCGCAACATCGTCCTGCTCGGCGATTTCAACGTCTTCAGCAACGACGACGCGATGTTCAAGAAGCTCTACACCGTCTTCAAGCAGCCGCCCGGGCTGGCCACGGTGAAATCGAATCAGGATCGCACCAAGCCGTTCGATCAGCTCGCCTTCCTCTCGACGTCGAACATGAACGTCATCGACGATTCGAAAAGCGGTGTGTTCGACTACTATCAACAGGTGTATCGCGCGCAGGACGAAGCGGCGTACAACCGCGGCACCTCCAAACTCAGCTTCAAACAGTGGCGCAGCTACAAGATGAGCGATCATCTGCCGATCTGGTGCGAGGTAGGCATCGACTTCGGCATCGACTACCTGCAGGGGAAGGCGAAGGTCCCCGAACCCAGGTAGCGGCATGGCCCGCGCGCTGACGCTCCGCGCCGGTCCTCGCGCGCTCGCGTTGCTGCGCGAGCGCGGACTCCGCGCAGAAGATGTGGACGTCATGCCCGGAGCTTCCGGTGGCGCCAAGTGGCTCGTGCTCGGCGGCATCGATCGCTTCCTCTTCGGCGAGTTCCTCTCGAGCGGCGCACAGGCCTCGCGCACGCGCCCGCTGCACTGCATCGGCTCCTCCATCGGTAGCTGGCGCATGGCCTGCTTCGCGCAGGGCGATCCCATCGCCGCGCTCGAACGCGGACATCACGCGTACATCTACGAGCAGCGCTACACCCCCAAGCCGTCGCCGCGCGAAGTCACCGAAGTCCTCACGCGCTGCCTCGATCTCCTGCTCGGCCCCGATGGCGTAGGCGAGATTCTCGCCCACCCGTTCGCGCGGTTGCACGTCATCACCGCCGAAGGACGCGGACTCGCGGCGTCGGAGCGGAAAGCGGTACTCGCCGCCACACTGGCCATCGCCGCCGCGGCCAACATGGTCAGCCGCAAGACGCTCGCGCTGCAACTGCGGCGCTCGATCTTTCACTCGGCAGGCGCCGATTCGCCGTTCGCCACGCTCACCGATTTCCCCACGGCGCACCGCGCGCTCACGCGCGAGAATCTGCGCGCCGCGCTCCTCGCCTCTGGTTCGATTCCGCTGGTGCTCGAAGGCGTCGTGATTCCGGAGACGCCCAATCGCGTCCACTGGGACGGCGGCGTCATCGACTACCACCTGGACATCGACTTCGGCGCGGGCGATGGACTCGTGCTCTACCCGCATTTCTACTCGCACGTCGTGCCGGGCTGGTTTGACAAGGCGCTGCGCTGGCGACGTGCGCGCGCCACCAACTTTGAACGCACGCTGCTGATCGCGCCGTCCGAGGAGTTCGTCGCGTCGCTTCCCGGCGGCCGCATCCCCGATCGCAAGGATTTCTTCGCGCTCTCCGATAGCGATCGCGTCAGGCGTTGGCAGCTCGTGCTCGATCGCAGCGAGCAGCTCGGCGACGAACTGCGCGAACTGCTGGCGACGGGCAAGCTGGCGGACGCCGTCGAGCCGTGGACGATGCCCAAGTCCGCGGCAAAGACTGAGTCGACTCAGAAGCCGTAGTCGGCACCGTCGCCCGCGGCGTACTTTTCCCGCGTCGCCGTTCGACCACCCCCTCGCCGATCTCAGCGTAGCCGCCATGACGACCGTGCAGACTGTCTCCACCACGCCCTTTTCCGATCAACGCCCCGGAACCTCCGGACTGCGCAAACGGGCCGTCGTCTTCCAGCAACCGCACTACCTCGAGAACTTCGTCCAGTCGCTGCTCGATGTCGCCGCACTTCCGGCGGGCGCCACGCTGGTCGTCGGTGGGGATGGACGCTTTCTCAATCGCGAAGCGATCCAGACGATTCTCCGTATCGCGGCGGCCAACGGCATCACGCGCGCGCTGGTCGGACAACACGGGTGGCTCTCCACGCCAGCCGCATCACACCTCATTCGCCAGCGTGGCAGCGGCGGCATCATCCTCTCGGCCAGCCACAACCCCGGCGGCCCTGACGGTGACTTCGGCATCAAGTACAACGCCGCCAACGGTGGCCCGGCGCCTGAATCGTTCACCAACGCCGTCGCCGACCGTGCGGCATCGCTCACCAGCTACCGCATCGCGGATCTGCCGCCGGTGTCGCTCGAGACCATCGGCGCGCAGCAGGTCGGTACGCTGCATGTCGAGATTGTCGATCCGGTCGCCGAGTACGCCACGCTGATGGAATCACTGTTTGACTTTGCGGCGATTCGCGCGCTCATCGCGAGCGGGTTCACGTTGCGCTTCGATGCCATGCACGCGATCACCGGCCCGTATGCGTGCGAGATTCTCGAAGCGCGACTTGGCGCGCCGGCGGGCACAGTCATCAACGGCACGCCACTCACCGATTTCGGCGGCGGCCACCCCGATCCCAACCTCACCTATGCGCATGATCTGGTGGAGGAGTGCTTCGGCAACCACGCTCCTGATTTCGGCGCCGCGTCCGACGGTGACGGTGATCGCAACATGGTCCTCGGCAAGCGTTTCTTCGTCACGCCATCGGACAGCCTCGCCGTGCTCGCGGCCAACGCGACGCTCGCGCCTGGCTACGCTCGCGGGCTAGCTGGTGTCGCGCGCTCGATGCCCACCAGCCAGGCCGTCGACCACGTGGCGCGTGCGCTCAACCTCGAGTGTTTTGAAACGCCGACCGGATGGAAGTTCTTCGGCAATCTCCTCGACGCGGGCCGCATCACGCTCTGCGGTGAAGAAAGCTTCGGCACCGGCTCCGATCACGTGCGCGAGAAGGACGGACTGTGGGCCGTGCTCTTCTGGCTCAACATCGTGGCTGCGCGCAGGGAATCCGTCGAACAGATCGTTCGTGCGCACTGGGCCGCCTACGGCCGCAACTACTACACGCGCTACGACTACGAAGAAGTCCCCTCCGATGCAGCGAACGGCCTGTACGCGCATGTGCGCGGGATGCTGCCCTCGCTGGTCGGCACGACGGTCGCCGGCCGCACGGTGAGCAGCGCAGACGACTTTTCGTATCTCGATCCCATCGACGGCTCGACCAGTGCCAAGCAGGGACTTCGCATCTGCTTCGCCGACGGTTCGCGCATCATCTTCCGACTCTCCGGTACCGGCACCGCCGGCGCAACGCTGCGCCTGTATGTGGAATCGTACGAAGCACGGCCTGATCATCTCGATCTCGACGTGCAGGACGCGTTGCGTCCACTCGTGCAGGCCGCGCTCGAGCTCTCCGAGCTGACCGCGCGCACCGGCCGTGATGCGCCGACCGTCATCACGTGATCGACTCTTGCACCTGTGGAAACCGGACGTTAGACGTCCGGTGATGGCCTCATGAGCGCGGCGCTCAAACAGTATCTCGCCTTTCGCCGATCGCTGCCGCCCAGACCACCGCTGGAACGGGTCGTGGTGCGAGCTCGCGGTCTCGACTTCGCCGTGTGCCGTACGCCCGCGGTGCGCGGCGCATTGCCGTTGCTCTGCATCAACGGCGGCCTGCTCTTCGGCCACGAACTGCTCTGGCCCGCACTCGCGCCACTCGCACAGCATCGGCAGTTGATTTTCTACGACCAGCGGGGCCGAGGCGCGTCAGCCGTTCCACCGGGCATCAACGCGTCGCGCATCACGTTTGACGGCGATGACGCACCTGCGCTGCGACGTGCGCTCGGCATCGATCGATGGGACGTCCTGGGGCACTCGTGGGGCGGCGGTATAGCGATGCTGGCCACCGCGGCCGATCAGGAAGCGGTACGCCGACTTGTGTTGGTGTGCGCCGTGGGTGTGACGGGCGACTGGCTTCCCGGCCTGCACGACGCCGCACTCGCGCGCCTCCCTGAAGCGCAGCGCGATACACTCGCCGCATTCGACACAGCCCGGCTGCGTGAGCCCGATCTCGCTTACCATGCCGCGTACACGAAAGCGTTCTTCCCGGCGTACTTCGCCGATCCCACCTTCGCGTCCGCCATCACGCCACCGACCGGCACCAGTCACACCGGCGCCGTGATTGCCGCGCGACTGCGCACCGAGGGCTACGACTGGAGCGATCGCGTGCGTGACGTGCGCACGCCAACGCTCGTCGTCCATGGCGCCGCGGACATTCTGCCAACCAGCCTTGGCGAACGCACTGCGCGCACTCTTTCCAACGCCCTGCTGCTCACCTTGCCGGGCGTTGGTCACAACCCGTTCTGGGAAGCGCCCGCAACGTTCTTCGCCGACGTGGACGCCTTCCTGCGCGCGGAGCCACCTTCCTAGCTCGCACTACATGAGACTCGCCGAACGTCTGCTGCTCGTGTGTGTCGCAGCGCTGGCGGGTTTCATCGGAACACAGACGCTGCAATCGCAGCGCACTGCGGAGCATCGCGAGGTCGCCGGCGCAATCGCCCCAACGCATTCGGCGCGTTCAAGTGATGCGGTCGGCAGCGTCGAATATGTCGCCGCGCTGCGCACCGAAGCGTCATTCGGCACCACCAGCCCGGAAGTCAGCACCGTTGCCGAGCGCGCTCCAAGCAGCACCACGCCGCGTTCACTCGAGCCGCGCGAACTACGAATGCGCCTCTCCATCGGAGCCTTCGGCACCTACATCGACGATCTCGTCAACGCCCGCGACTCCGCCATCACGCGCTGGCCCGATCGCCTCTCCACACCGCTTCGCGTCTGGATCGCCGAAGCGGAGAACGTGCCGGGGTGGAACAGCGACTTCATGCCCGCTGTACGCGACGCCTTCGACACCTGGGTGCAGGTGGGCGTGCCCGTGCACTTCACGTTCGTGGTCGACTCGAGCACCGCCGACGTGCACGTCGGCTTCGTCGAGCGCTTCAACAACGGCATCAGCGGCAAGACCACCTGGAGTCGCAACGCCGCATTCTGGCTCGTCTCGAGCGAGATCACGCTCGGCGTCGCCCATCCCACCGGCGGCACTGTCTCACCGCCGCAGATGCGCGCCATCGCCCTGCACGAGGTCGGACACCTGCTCG
This sequence comes from Gemmatimonas sp., assembly GCA_965279375.1. Classification (GTDB taxonomy): domain Bacteria; phylum Gemmatimonadota; class Gemmatimonadetes; order Gemmatimonadales; family Gemmatimonadaceae; genus Gemmatimonas. The sequence continues at coordinate 166,295 of OZ257156.1, forward strand.
GCCTCGATCACTCGCGCGATCTCGACAACATCATGTCGGCCCGCATTCGCGTGCGAGAACTGACGGAAGCTGACCGCGCCACGGTGCGGCTGCTGTATTCCGTGCCAGCTGGCTCCGTCAAGTAACATCGGCCGTTGGTCGCCGCAGCCGTTCGAACGAGATCGGCAGCGTAAGCGAGCTCATCATTGCCGAAATATCGCGAGCGTTAGCGAGCTCGACTTCTGCCACGAAATCACCGGCGAGCTCGACCTTAAATCGCGGGTTTTCAGAGTGAAAACGGGTGCTTTTGCAACGATTCGCCAACTCCCACGATTCTGTGCGAAATGACCTCTTGACGCTCATGCGTGTTGCACCAAGATTGTCCCACAGCGAGGACGGTCACGGTATGCCCGCACCGCTGTCCCTTTCACCTATCAGCGATTCATGAAGAACCTCCGCAGCCGTCTGTTTGCCGCCGTACTCGGCGCCTCCGCGCTTGCCTTCGCGCCCGCGGCGCAGGCGCAGACGCTCTCCGGTCGCATGACCGTCGACAACTACTTCACGGCATACCTGAGCACGAGCGCGACCTCGCTCGGGACCGCTCTCATCAGCGGCAGCAACTGGCCGAGCACGTACTCGTTCAGCACGCAGCTGAATCAGGGTCAGAACTACTTCCTGCACATTGCGGCTGGTGACTACGGCGTCATCTCCGGCGTGCTGGGATCGTTCTCGCTGGCCGGCTCTGGCTTCCAGTTCGCCAACGGACAGCAGACGCTCAACACCAACACGACCAACTGGACGGCCAGCCTCGGCGCGACGCTGCCTTCAGCCGGTGGCCCGCAGGTCAACCCGCCCGTGTCTTTCGCGAGCCCGGTTGGCGCGCTTCCGACGGGCATTCGCAGCCAGGGCACGAACGGCGTGAACCCGTGGGGCAATCAGTTCCCGACGATCTCGTCGCAGGCCCAGTGGATCTGGACCACGGACAACTGCATCAACTGCGGCCGCTACTTCACGACGGTCATCACGTCGACGGTTCCTGAGCCCAGCACGTGGGCGCTCATGGCGACCGGCTTGGTCGCGATCGTGGTCGTCGGACGTCGTCGCCGCTCGGTCTAAGCGACGCAGCAGCAAACAAGGCGGGGCGGAGAGACGACACTGTCTCTCCGCCCCGTTTCTATTTGCGGCATCGAGAGCGGTGCTCCGGCAGGGCGTAGACGGCAGCAAGCGCCTGCAGCGCGGCCGGACTGACAGCACACGTTCGACAGAGGCCACCAGGATGAACGTTCCCGGTGGCCCCCGAATCACCCGACGCAGGCCGAGCCCGAGAGGCTCGGCAATGGCACTTCGATTCGCTACCAGCGCACCGTCACGGTACGCGGTGCCGCGCCACGCGCAACGACCGTCAGCTTGACCTCGCGCGATCCACTCGCGGAGAAGGCGCGACGCATGACCGTGAAATCGCGCACCGGCGCACCATTGACGGCACGGATCACCTCGCCCGCACGAATGCCGGCGTCCGCCACAGGCGTGCCAACCGGAGCACGCATCACCAGTAGCCCCGGCTCAACTCCCAGGCTCTGGGCAAAGTCCTCGTCCACTACCGACAGCTGCGCGCCCGCGATGACCGCGATCCCCGTGCTCGGAAAGAGCAGACCGGTGGGCGGCAACGGCACAGGAGGCGACGCCGGGGGAGGCGGCGACGGCGGCACGACGTTGAAGCTGAACGTACTCGACATCTCGCACACGGAGCCCGTGCTGCAGGTGGAGCGAACGACCGAGACATTGCGATCCGACTGCGGACGCGCCGCCACGGTGACCGGATACTCGCGTGTACGCGCCCCGCGCCTCACGCGCATGCGAAGGACCTGACCGGGTACCAGCAGCTCACCGTAGTTCACCACATGCAACCGCACGTCGCGACCGTTGTACGCCGTCACCGTATCGCCCGCGATGATTCCCGCCTTCTCCACCGGCGAGCCCGCGTCCACCGCTTCGATCACCGGATAGTCGCAGTAGTTGGTCAGCGGCCCGTCCGGAGACATCACCGTGATCTTCGATTCGGACAGATGCATCCCGAGCCAGCCCGCCGGCGATGACGAGCGCAACGGCGCGCGACTCGGCGTGCCGCTGCGCGCCGCCTCGGCGAATGCCGCGATCTGCGGCTGCATCGAACGGATCGCGATTTCGATTTCCGGACCCATCATGCGCAGCGAACTGTCCATCATCGGCGCGATCGTCCGAAGGCTGCCCTCGAGGATCGGCGTGACGGCCCGCAAACCATTCTCCATCGTCTCGAACAGCATCACGTTCGGCGTGAGCAGTCGTCCACCCACCATACGCGGAATCGAATCACCACGCCGAATCGTGATCGACTCGCCGTCGCTGCCATCGGGGTTCTTGTAGCGCACCACGATCTGCATCAGCGAATCGACACCACGCTGCGCGCGCGAAATGCGACGGATGTCCAACGTGCGATTCGAATCCGTGCGCTGTCCGACCAGCACGGCCGCGTTGTCGAGCTCTCGCTTGAGGCGCAACAACGCGCGCCCCTCGGGACCATCGGTCAGCATCGTCGGCGATGAGGTCAACTCCACACAACGCGCCGACGAGACGCTGCTCGTGGACGTGACTCGCTGACGCGTCTGCTGGGCGTCGGCACTGTGCAGCGCGACGCCGCCGAGCGTCAGCGCTGCGATCGCGCGATAGCGGGCGAGGAGTATCGGTCGCATCAGTAACCTTCGATCGTCTTGTCCACCGGCAACGCGCTGCTCAACTGCTGCAACGTGGCCTCACGCGCGGTGGAAGCGGACAGGAAATAGTGATTCAACACCGGATCCTGCGGGGCATCGCGCAGCGCGGCCCGCGAGGCCGCCATCATCTGGTCGAGCGCCGCCAGACGCGCACGATACACATCCGGCGAACGCACCGTCGTGTCGTTGGCGGCCAACCACAACGACGCCCGCTCGTACTCACGCTGCGCCGTGGTGAGCACCTCGGTCGCCTGCGCAACGGACGCGAACGACTCGACATTGCTGCGCGATGCTGGTTGCAGACTCGTCGCACCATCGCGCGCAGCGGTCGCGACGCGTCCGCTCGTGCCTGAAGCGAGGTCCGTCCTCGCGCTCGCCGACCATCGCCCCGCCACCACGCCGGTCGCCATCAAGGCGATGGCCGCTGCGGCCTGCATCCACATCGGCAACGCGCGCGGCGCGCCAGCAGCCGCGGTCACGCCGCCGCCCCGCGTGATGCGCGCGCTCGACCCGTCCAAGGCCCGCACCACCAGCGGCGACTCCGACGCGACGGCATCCGACGCGCTCGTGAGCAGTCCCTCGCGGCGCAGTGCCACCGACAGCGAATCCCAGTCGGACACGCGCGAAGTCTCCGCGTGCGCGTACTCCCCAACCGCGCGCTGCAGCAGCGCCTCGTATGAAGCACGCTCGGTGCGGCATTCGGCGCATGCGCTCAGATGCGCGAGCTCCTCAGGGGTCGGGAGCTCGTCGGCCAGCGCGGCCAGTCGTTCAGAATCCAGGTGCGGCATAGCTGCGTTCAGTCCGGCCGGCATCAGGTACGTCGACGAGCGGTGCGAGGAGCCGGCGAAGCTTCGCACGCGCTTTGAACAGTTGTGACTTGGACCCACCACTCGTAATCCCCAGCTCCTGCGCGATCTCTTCGTGGGTGTATCCCTCGACGTCATGCAAGAGAAACACCATGCGTGCACCGGGGGAGAGTCGCCGCGTGGCCTCGCTGATGGTGGCCGCGAGCATGCTCCGCTCCCCGTCCTGCTCCACAAACGCGGAATCCTCTTCGATCCCGGTCTCCGCCGCAGCCAGCCGCTTCACACGGCGCAGGGCGTTGAGCGCCCGATTGATCGCCACGCGATGCACCCACGTGCTGAACTTCGCGTCCCCGCGCCACGATGGCAGGGCACGAAAGATCTGGATCCAGACTTCCTGCGCGATGTCCTCGGCAAGGTCGGGATCTCCGGCGAGTCGACGAACGACGGCGTCCACGTGCGGCGCATGCTGGTTCCACAGCAGCCGCATCGCCCGCTCGTCGCCGTCGATCGCCCGTCGGACGATGGCTGCGTCAGTCTCCATGGGGTCTGCCCAATCTGTCACCTCCAGCCCCCGGCAGGGTTGCCTTCGATGAACACAATCGTGGAGAGAGTGGAAAAGGTGGTATCGACAGGCCCGCCGCGGGGTTCTGTGATATGAGCAAAACTTGACGGGCTCCTTCGCGGGCCTTAGATGCTCATGACGCCGCCGCCGGCACCATCAGACATTCCTACGCAGGTCGACCGACTCTGTTACTCGTCGCCGCATTCGCCCTCGCGCTCGTGGTGCCCCCGTCCAACGGACTCCCCTCGGGAGAACCGTCGGCGGTCGGCATGTCCGCGGCCCGCCTCTCCACGATCGATCGGGTCGTGCAGCGTGGGCTCGACGCCGGCGGCTACCCGGGCGCGTCGGTCGTGGTGGGACGCAAAGGGTTCAGCGTCTGGTCCCGCGGTTTCGGGGCGCTCGACTGGAGCGGCAAGAACGCGGTCACGGCCAACAACAGCATCTACGACCTCGCCTCGCTGACCAAAGTCGTCGGCACCACCACGGCGATCATGGTCCTCTATGACCAGGGCAAGATCGATCTCGACGCCCCGGTCTCGCGCTACCTCCCCTCCTTCACCGGAGGGCTCAAGGACCAGGTCACGGTCCGCCACCTGCTCACGCACCGCGCCGGCCTTCCCGCCGGCCGAGAGCTCTGGCGCATCGCCAATACACCGGCTGAAGCGCGCGAAGCGGTGCTTAACGCCCCGATCCAGTGCACGCCGGGCGTGTGCTACGAATACTCCGATCTGGGCGCGGACATCCTCGGCTTCGTCGCCGAAGCTGCCTCCGGCGTCACGCTCGACGTGTTCCTGCGGCGCAACGTGTTCGAGAAGCTGGGGATGACCGACACGCACTACCGCCTCGACGCCATCGACATCGAGCGGACGGCCCCCACGGAAATCGCTCCGCCGCGTGGCTATCCGCTGCGCGGTGAGGTCCACGACGAGAATGCGTGGGCGCTCGGCGGGATAGCCGGCCACGCGGGCTTGTTCAGCACCGCGTCGGATCTGTCCGTTTTCGCGCAAATGCTGCTGGACGGGGGCACCTACAACGGCGTCCGCGTCATCGCCGATTCCACGGTCAGCCTGTTCACCAAGCGCGCCGCCGGACACCGCGCGCTTGGCTGGGATACCTGCGTCGGCGGTGCCGGCTGCGGGCAGTACCTCTCGGAGCGCGCCTACGGGCACACCGGATTTACGGGCACGTCGCTCTGGATCGATCCGGATCGGCACATGTTCGTCATCCTGCTGACGAACCGGGTGCACGCGGCCCGCGCACGGCGTCCCTCCAAGGTCATCGCTGACGTCCGCAACGACCTCGCCGACGCGGCCGTCCTCGCCGTCATGGACGACCCCAACGGCGTGTTGGCCATGCCGGCCAGCTTCCGCGCCGACAAGGCGGAAGACTGGAACCGTCCGTTGCGTTCGAGTCGCGCCCGCAGCTCCGCCGCTCGTCGGCGCGCGGCCGCGGCCAGGCGTGCCAAATCCGGCAAGGCCTCCGCCAAGTCGTCATCGAAGTCATCTTCGAAGTCATCTTCGAAGTCGTCCGCCAAGCCCGCCTCGGCGAGCTCTGCCAGAGGCTCGAAGTCGTCCAAGGCATCCGCCAGCAAGTCGACGAAGGGCAAGTCGTCGGCGAAGTCTTCGAGCAAGTCGACATCCAAGTCGACGGCCAGGAAGAAGCCGCCCACCAAGTCATCGCGGTCAGGCAAGACGCGCTGAAGTTGCGGTCGCCTGCTATGTTTCGGCCATGGAGGAGCTCATGACCGACGAAACCATGTCCGCCCAAGGCGAGACCACGGACTCAATCCCGACAGATGCGATCCCGGTGGCTGAGGGTGGTGCTATCTCGGCCGATCAAGCGCGCCTCGTGCTTCGTCGCGTGAAAGATCCGGAGCTCAACCTCAACATCGTCGATCTCGGGCTCGTCTACGACATTACCGTCGAAGGCACCGCCGTGCGTGTCGACATGAGCCTCACCTCGCCCGGCTGCCCGTCAGGCCCGGAGATCATGGGAGAGGCCGAGCAGCAGTTGAAGACCATCCCGGGTATCGGCGAAGTGACCATGAATCTCATCTGGTCGCCGCCCTGGACACCGGAGCGCATCGAGCCGCGCGTGCGCGCGTACATGGGGTTCTAGCGCTCCGCGTGTCGGCCGGCGAGTGCATCCATCAGGTCGAACTCCTCGTTCGATCGCAGATCCACGGCCTTCGCGCGACGCAGCTCAGTGAATGACGATTGTCCGAAATCGCTGTTGATGAGGATGGCGCCAACGAGGACGAGATAGCGCGCATTGTTGTACGTGGTCTTGGATGCGAGTAGGTCGATACGCGCCGAGATCGCCTCGTTCATCACTTCCGTGGCTTCCTTGAGCGGATGCGTCGCCGCCAGAACGCGCGCACGTTCCCGTAGCAGAATCTGCTCGATGGTGTTCTGCTGATAGTCCAGCGTGTTCACATCGTCGGGAATGATGTGTCCCGACTGGAGCTTCGCTAACGCTGCCCGACATGCTCCGCAACAGCCGCTCGGCTTGTGCTGACCCTCGCGGAGGATCTGCCCGAGATTCCCTTGCGTGTCGATCCCAATGTGCGGCGCGTGATAAATGAACACCGCCCCATCGTCGGGCACGTGCCCGGCAAATGCGCCCATTCCCGTGAGTCCTGTAAACGGGAATCCGTCGAGGCCGCCCATTTTGAAAGGCCCCAGCATCTCGTAGGCGCGCTTGGGATACTCGATGCTGTTCACGTCATCGCTGCAGATGCTGTCCGCCAGCATCACTCGATTGGGCGGCAGCCCAAAGCGCGTCTTGAACAGGTCCAGCAGCCGATCCACGGATTCCATCGTGGTCATGGCGTTCGGATAGTGTCGGCGAACCGTCGCGGCAAAATCGTCTGTAGTCATGATCACATCAGAATGTTGTTGTGAGGCAGCAGCGGAGCGGGAATGTCCGCTTCGCCCAACATCTCTCGCAAGTCGATCTCGATCGTGCGTGTCATCGCTGTAATCGGCACATCATTGACGTTGCCCTCGAACGGATTCTCGGTCGCTTCGCCGATACGCTCCATCATCAGGAACACCCACGCAACCAGCGCCGAAAAGGGAATGGTGAGCCATGCGAAGCCAGCGCCAAGTTTGGCGAACTCACTGAGCATCCCGAGCGGTACCAGCCCGTTGAACAACCGGATGAACATCAGGTTGACCGTCGCGTACTGACGCGGATACGGAAAGTTCTTGATGCGTTCGCACTTCCCTTGCTGCGTGTAGAGATCCACGAGCAGGTTCTGCATCTCCACCTGTCGCAATTCCGACAGCAGTCCGCGCGCATGCAGTTCGCGGAGGTCGCTCGACTGAAGCGCGATCAGCTGCGTCGCCACGTTGGACTTTCCCAGTACCCGTGACTTCTCGTCGGCACTGATCAGTCCCGTCAGCGCGTCGGCGAGTGTGGCGCCATCCTGCTCCTCGACAGAAAACTTGACTCTGTATTCGCGGTTCTGCTCCTTCTGCATGTTCTCCCACCCTCGTGGCGCGCGCAGCTGAAAGCGCAACGCGTGCAACCACGCGAGGTGTCGGTGCATCAACCGCGTGTGCGCCGCGTTGAGGTCGGCTGATCTGTTCGCGCTCTCGGCGCTCTCAACGGCGACGAAATCCATGGCCATGATGCCCCACGACCGGCTGGTGTTGACGATCGCACCGTAGATCTGGCGAGCCTCCCACAAGCGATTGTAGCTGGCGTTGTTCTTGAAGCCGACCATGAATGCGACGGCCGTTCCGACAACGGCGATCGGCACCCACGGGATCGCGAGCCAGCTCCAGCCGAGCGCTTGATGGAGCGCCGTGGGTATCGCTCCCACGAGCAGGTAGAACAGAATGTCGCGACGAGTCCAGTAGAGGACTTCCCGAAGTGTGAATCGGCGACCGGTATGCATTGCGGAGCGTGTTGATCGTGCAGTTGGGGACGCGGCAGCGCGTCACGCGCCGGTCGAGGCGCGCGCTGCCAATGGATGACCAAGCGCGAGGATCACGAATGCCAGCACTACCACCCAACTTTCCCCAAGCAATCCCTTCCAATCGTGCAGGTGTGCGAACTGCACCAACAGAAACATGATGACGCCGAGGTTCATCCAACTGCCCCAAACAAAGGTCTTGGGGAAGAACATCATCACGCACCCAGCAAACCCGATCACACCAAGCAGTTGTCGAAGGGGAGCGCTTGTTCCGAATGGCTCGAAGAACTTCACCATCGCTTCGCTGCCGGTGACCATTCCCCAGCCAGCGCGGAGGCTCATCCACGCCATCAACAGCATCAGTACGCCACTCAGCGCCCGCAGCACCATGTTCATTTCCATCGCAAGATCGGGTTGCGGGGCTCGGCGCCGAGCCCCGGGTTTCTCTTCCCTGGGCCGCGCTGCTCGCCCGGCGAAATTGTACTGCCGTGGCTGCGAGCTCGGCGGCGGCGCCCGTTGCCGAACGCGAGTTCTGCGCGACCGCCGCTTCACCGGGTACGTCGACTGGACGTTGGCGCGTCCAGGTCGGCTGCCGTCGCTGCGCCCGCCGTCGACCGCGATTCCCGTGCGGTTATCGGATACGCTGCTGACCGATTGTTGCCATTATCATCGGCCGCAAGGAGATCATTGCGGCAGAGGCAACGGCGTTGGTGTGAACGGAAGCGGACGAGCAGGCACCGCGCACACGCCGCGCAGCGTCGTTCCGGCAATTGATGGACGCCGCGTTTTACGGCGGGGTCATTTGGCTGGGCCTTCGAGCAGCTTCAGTCTGGCCTTTGCGTCCGCATTGTCTGGATTGAGGCGAAGCGCGCGTCGGTACATCGCTGCGGCCTGATCGCGGCGGCCCGCTGCCTCCAACATCTCGCCATAGCTCTCGCTCAGATTGTCGTCGGACGGCCAGAGCGCGATCGCCGCGCGGAACGTCGACAGAGCATCGGTCACGCGCCCGTTCTCGGAAAAATGATATCCGAGGTTGTTCAGATCATTCGCGCTCAAGCTATAGCTCGTTGTGTCGTCCTTGTTCTGTAGCAGGGCAACGAAGGCCGCATCCTCCCCCTCGGCCGCGAGCGTGCGAGCGTAAATACGCGTCAGCGATCGAGGCGTAGACATGGGCGCGCGACCATTGAGCATCCGCAATGCCGATAGCCCCATCCTGTAGACATTCTCACTCTCTGTATTGTCGAAAATGACGACCGTCTGATCCGAGTCGAGATTCCGCATGAAGATCGTGACGCACCCTGGCATGCCGCCGGCGTGCCACGCGATGCGGCCTTCCGAGCGGTCGCGGAAGATGAACCAGCCGAGCCCGAGGTCCGCCTCGCCCATGCCGCCGAAGTTCAGCCAGACGTGGACCGGCGTTCCGTCGGCCAGCTTCTGCGGCGTGACCGCCGAGTCCAGCGTCGCCGGCTTGAGCAAGCGGCCATCCCTGAGGGCCCGATCGAATCGCAGCATATCGCCGGTCGTGCTGACGATACCACCGTTGCCGTAGGTACGACCGTTGTAGTAGCTCTTCGCGCCGTCCAGGCGCGTGCGTTGGTTCGAAAACCGCAGCGGATACGCGTAGTTCTGCGCAAAAAGCGGCGTATCGGGACGGTTGATCAGCGCGCTCTTGAGATAGGTCTGTCGCATACCGGCGGGGCGCAGGATGCGGCTTGCGAGATAGGCGTCGAACCGCTGGCCGGACCGCACCTCCACCAAACGCGCCAGCAACTGATAGCCGAGATTACTGTACCACCATTTCTCGCCTTGCTTGAGCGCAGGTGACACGCCCGACGCCGCGATCGCTGGAACGAGATCGCGCATTTCCATCGGTCGACCGAGCGTCTGTGCATAGCTCGGCGCGATTTCCTGCTCCGACATTCCGGACGAATGCGAAAGCAATTGCCGAACCGTGACGCCCTTGTAGGGAAACTCCGGGACGTAACGCGCCAGCGGTGCGTCGAGAGCGATCGACCCGCGCTCGACCAGTTGGAGGATCGCCACGGCGGTGAAGAGCTTGCCGACCGACGCCATTTCGAACTCGGTATCCGCGGCGTTCGGTCGCTGATTCTCGAAATCGGCATAACCGAACGACCGGGCGTAGATCACGCGCCCCTTCTCCGCGACAAGCACGTTGCCGTTTAAGCCACCGCTGCTCGCGTGCGCCCCAAAGAAGGCGTCAAGCTTCGCTGCGCGGTCCTGCGCAGCGGCCGGGGATGGCAGAAGAATCAACAGCGCGGCGGCCAGCCAACGATTTCCCATGGTGTATTTCGGACTCCGTTCTCAGGTTGGATTGTCATCTCATCTTTGATGTCAATCGTACTGAAAAGGTTGGGTCAGCGCCGATGTGCCTCGCGGAACTCGACGGCCCCCCGCGGACCGACCGCTCAGGCCTTCGCCAACCGCGCCGACGCGCCACGCCGCTCCGCACGAATCGCCACCACCAGCGACTTCACCACCGGCAGCAGACTCAACGCACCCGTCCACAGCGCGGCGTCTGCAAAGTTCATCACCATGGTGCTGCTCGGCGTCAGCTGAATGGCGAAGAAGTCCGTCACGCCCGGCGGACCAAAGAGCATGCTGGCCATGTTCCCCATCGCACCACCGGCCACCAACCCGAGCGCGATGCTCGCACGCGGATCGACCTGCGAGAGCTGCCGCACGATCATCGTGATCATCGCCAGCGCCGCCCCTGTGACCAGCACGTTCAGGTGCCAGGTGTAGGGTCCCACGCTCACGCTGCCGGCGCTGCCGGTGTTGTACGTCAGCATCAGACCGAAGCGACCCGCCATCTGCCACAGCTCTCCAACGTCGAGCGTGCGCACCGCCGCAAACTTGGTCAGCCAATCGAGCGACGCGGCGAGCGCCGCCACGCCGAAGTACAGTGCGAAGCTGACGGGAGAGTTGCTGGACGGGTCGGGGCGAAACGTCGACGATCGCATGAGTCCGGGCTCCAGAGCGTGAGGCACAGACCGTGAGCGCGATTGCTCAGCGGACGACATCCTCCATCGCACCCATCATGCCGCGTGACGGACCGGGCCATTGGCTCGGATTCGGCCTCGCCGTATAACCATAAGTCATTATCCAGCAACACGATACAAAAACGAGCCGACTCCCGGCCCTCACGTGGAGGCGCCTGGGAATCGAGCTCGTCTGTTGCAACTTCACCTCACCCCCGCCGCCCTGTTGCGACAGGCCAACAACAGATCAGACGCGAAGGGCGCTGATCAGTCTTCGGATTTGTACGGCGACTCGTCCGGTCGCGCGGGCGCTGCGGCGGCGGTCGCAGTTACGGCGGCCTTGGGGGCACTCCCGGACTTGGGCGGAGACTGCGGCGGAACGGCGGCCTTGCTCGACGCGGTGAACGACGCGAGCGCCTGCACGAAACCAGCGCCAAGCACCTCCACCTGCCAGCGACGGAGCTCCGGAACCTCGAGCAGATCGTCGGGGTGACGCGGGTTGCGACGCGCGGCCGCTTCCATACGATCACGCGAGCAGAGCACGCCCGGGTCGAGATCGAGCTCTGTGGCCATCGCATCACGCACCGTCTTGAGCTTCGCGACGCGCTCGTCGAAATCGGGATCGCGATCCCAACGCGCCGACTTGGCGAAGCGCGGTAGCTCCGACTCGGGCACCGCATTGCCGCGCACGATCGCCTGCAACGCTTCGACTGCGCGCGAGTCGGACATGCCCCGCGGAAATCCCTTCACCGCAAACAGTGCTTCTCGCGTTGTGGGTGCCGTGCGCACGAGATCGAAGAGCACCTCGTTACCCGCCACGCGGAACGTCGCGCGATCGAGTTCGGCGGCGATGCCGTCACGCCACCGCACCAGTTCGCGCAGACGCGCGAGTTCACGACGTGTCAGATCACGCGCGCCTTTGATCTTGAGGAAGCTCGTGTCCGGCTCCTCCACATCCCACTTGGTGCCTTCGGCGCGCTGAAATTCTTCCTGCGCCCAGTGCAGGCGACCCTTCGCTTCGAGCGCGTCGCGCAAACGATCGCGCAAGCCAAGCAAGTGGCGCGTGTCGTGCGATGCATAGTCGAGCATGTCTTGCGTCAGCGGTCGCATGCTCCAGTCAGCGCGCTGATGCTTCTTGTCGAGCTTGAGCGAAAAGAACTGCTCGAGCAACGCGGCCAGGCCGAAGGCGCGAATGCCCAGGAGCTGCGCGGCGACACGTGTGTCGAACAGATGCGTGACACGCCAGCCGTAGTCCTTGTGCATGAGCCGCAAGTCGTAGTCGGCGTCGTGCAGCACGACTTCGATGTCGCGATCTTCGAGCAGCGCGCCGAGTCGCTCAGGCGTACCGATCGGCAGCGGATCGATGATTGCATCGTGCTCATCGGTCGACAGCTGCAACAGGTAGATACGATCGACGAACCGGTGAAAGCTGGCGCCTTCGGTGTCGAGCGCGATGGCGCGGGTCCCCGAGAGTTTCTCGAGGAATCGATCCACGGCCTCGGCCGTATCGAGATAGTGGAATGCGGGTGCAGGCATGAGTAGACGTAACCTACACCGGACCACGGCTCAGGAAGCAGAGGTATCGCAATTCGTCATTCCCCCGTACGCCCCCTTGCTCCGGATGCTGTCGTGACTGAGAGTTCGACCCTTATGCCTACTGACGCGAATGTGCCCGCGCCCGAGTCGCCCATGGCGGCCGCCCACCCGCCGTTCAGTTGGCGCACCGGCGACGTGGCGCGTGCAGCGCTTGTCGCGCTGGCCGTCTGGTTCGGCCTCCAGCTCTTCTGGGCGGTCAACTCGCTCGTCTTTCTGGTCTTTCTGGCGACGCTCTTCGGGCTCGCTGTGGCCAAGGGCGTGGACTACCTCGAGCGCTACAAGATCCGGCGCGGGATCGGCGCGGCGCTGATCGTCTTCGGGACCTTGGGCGTCATCGGCGGCGGACTGGCGATCACCGCGCCGACGCTCGTCGAGCAGGGGCGCGAGCTGCAGAACGAGTTCCCCGCCGCCGTGAAGCAGCTGCAGACATGGGTGGACTCCAAGCGGGGCGGTTTCTGGGGCTCCTTGCTCAAGGGCGCTGCAGGGCCGACCGCGGCCGCGCCAGCCACGGCAGCGCCAGCGACGAGCACCCCGACCGCTGCGGCCCCCGCAACCGGGTCGCCTGGCTTGGCCCCCGCGCCAATCGGGCAGCGCCCGGCGGGCGCGACGGCCGCAGCGCCCCAGTCCGACGTTATTGCGCAGAAGCTCACCGGTGCGCTGTCAGGCGCCAGCAAGTATCTGCTCTCGTTCGTATCCAACACGCTCGCCGTTCTCGGGGCCTTCGTGTTCATCGTCTTCCTCGCCATCTACATCGGCGCGGAGCCCGAGGTCTATCGAGGCTGGCTGCTCTCCACCGTACCCGCCGCGTCGCGCGCGCAGGTGCGTATCGTACTGCGCGAGGTCTCCACGGTCCTGCGCAAATGGCTGGTCACGCAGCTCATCGCCATGCTCGTCATCGGCGCGGCGAGCACGATCATCCTGTTGCTCCTTGGCGTGAAGGCGCCGTACGCGCTCGGCTTCATTGCAGGATTGCTCGAGTTCATCCCCACCGTAGGGCCGATTCTCAGTGCGGTGCCGGCGATCATCATGGGCTTCGTGGATTCGCCGGAGAAGGCGGCCACTGTGTTGGTGGCCTACTGGGGCATCCAGTTCGTCGAGAACAACCTGCTCATCCCGTTCCTGATGCGCGGCGAGATGGATCTGCCGCCGGCGATCACGCTGATCGCCCAGACGCTGATGACACTCGTCTTCGGCTTCGTTGGACTCATGGTGGCGGTGCCGCTGACGGCGGCGGTTCTCGTTCCGCTGCGCATGATCGCCGAGCGTGAGAACGAGCGCGAGCGGGATCTGCACCGCGAGCGGAAGCTGGCCGCGCAGGCGCTCTCCGATGTCGAGAATCCCGATCAGGTGGTCTCTGACGCGGACAAGGGACCGGGGCCGTACAATCGGCTCCCTTCCACGACCGCCACACTCAAGAAGATCACATGATCGCTCGTGTGAATGGGATCGATGTGGCCTACGACGACAAGGGCGGCGGTCTCCCCGTGGTCTTCGTGCACGGCTTCCCGCTCGATCGCATGCTCTGGGTACATCAACGCAGCGCGCTCTCGGCGCGCGTGCGGTGCATCGTCCCCGACCTGCGCGGCTTTGGCGAGTCAGGGGTCGATGGCCCGTACTCGATGGACCAGTATGCCGACGACCTGGTTGCGCTGCTCGATCATCTGGATATCGAGTCGGCGGCGATCTGCGGGCTCTCGATGGGTGGATACATCGCGATGGCGATGTGGCGACGACACGCCGCGCGGATTCGTGCGATGGTGCTCTGCGACACGCGCATGGGCGCAGACAGCGACGCCGTGCGGGCCAAACGCGATACCATGATCGCTCTGACCGAGTCCGAAGGCGCCGCAGCGATCGCGAATGCGCAGATCGGTGGTCTGATCGGCGCGACCACGCGACAGCGCTCCCCCGATGTGGAAGCGACCATTGAGGCGATGATGGCGCGTCAGCCGGTCGCGGGCATTGTGGGGGCGCTCGGCGCCCTGCGCGACAGACCGGACTCACGGGAGACCGTCCGGTCGATTAGCGTTCCCACGCTTGTGATCGTTGGCGACGAGGATACCGTGACGCCGCCCGCGGACGCACAGGCGATGCTGGACGCACTCCCCGAGAGCGCCGCCGCGCGACTGCAGGTCATCGCCGGCGCCGGTCACGTGTCGTGTCTCGAGCGTCCAGCCGCCGTGACACACGCGCTCGCAGACTTTCTGGCCACCGTGCCCGTCTGAGATTGCGCGACTCTACCCTGACCGCATGCCCTCGATGACCGGGACTATCTCGGAGTCTGAACGTTCGTCTGCTGCCCGTATCGGGCAGGTGCTTTTCAAGAACCGTGGCTGGCTTCCTGTTCCGTTTCTGGCCGTGCCCCTGCTCGCGCCGGGCACGCAGACGGTGCAGACGTGGACCGTCGGTATCGCGCTGGTGCTGCTCGGCGAATTGATCCGCACGGCGGGCGTGGCGGCGGCAGGTACCGTCACGCGGCGCCGCTCGCGCGATGTGCAACGCTTGGTCACCTACGGTGCGTTTGCCTGGTGCCGCAATCCGCTGTACGTCGGAAACTTCTTCGCGTGGATCGGCTTCACCGTCGCGTCGGGCGTGTTCTGGTTCGTGCCGGTGGCCATCGTCATCTTCGCGATCGAGTACACACTCATCGTGCGCTACGAAGAAGGCGTGCTCGAATCGATCTTCGGGCAGGAGTACCTCGACTACAAGCAGCGCACGCCGCGCTGGTTCGGCCGCCCGCCCGCGAATAGCACGCAGGGGCCGCACAACTGGGGCGAGGCCATCTGGAGCGAACGCAGCACCTTTCTGCAGTACATCGCGCTCGGCGTCGCCTTCTGGCTCAAGGTGAAGTACTTCACGCACTGAGCGCAGCAGCGGCCCACAAAGCAAACGCGCGAATCTTCCGGAGAAGATTCGCGCGTTTTGCCATGCAGAACTTGTGCGGGATGAACGATTACCGCGTCGGGCGTCCCGGCGGCGTCGGTCCCTTGAAGACTTCCTTGTTCTTGCCGATGAAGCTCTTGAGCTGGACCGGCACATCTTCCTCGGGGAAGATTGCCGTGACCGGGCACTCAGGCTCACAGGCGCCGCAATCGATGCACTCGTCGGGGTGGATGTAGAGCTGATCCTCACCCTCGTAGATGCAATCGACCGGGCACACGTCGACGCACGACTTGTCCTTGACGGAAATGCAGGCTTCGGTGATGACGTATGGCATGGCGGGGTATCTCGAGTCGGGCGCGCCCCGAACGGCCGGGGCTGTGTGAAGGACGGAAATTAGGGTGGGGTAGACGGAGCTACAAGGCGCAACGATGCGTGGAAGCGCTCATCGCGCAGATGAGAAAATTCTCACCGCCAAGGCGGCAATTCGCCGCGCTTGAGCTCCGGATTGTGGCGATACACGGTGAACGTACGGCCGATCACCTGCACCACCTCAGCCGACGCGGCTTCAGCAACCATATTCGCCGCCTCCTTGGCGCTCAGCTCTCCCGCCTTCGCCACCTGCAGCTTCACCAGCTCATGCGTGCGCAGCACGTCCTCGAGGCTCGCCAGAATGGCCGGCGTGACGCCCTGATGCCCCACGTGGACCTTCACGTCGAGATGATGTGCTTCAGCGCGCAGGGCGGCGCGTTCCTTCCCGGTCATGGACATGCAAGGCTCACTGATGCTGGTGCGGACGCCCTCGCGGAGTCTCGGTCTGGACTCAGAGCCGGTAGCCGTCGAGCGCAAAGAAGAAGATTGGGTTGATCGGCGGGCCGTCCCACCACGCGCGGCCCACCCCGCGCTTCATCACCTGAAAGTGCAGGTGCGGCGCGTCCGGTGGTGCGTTCCCCGTCGTGCCAACGTAGCCAATGACCGTTCCCTTCGCGACCCGATCGCCCACCGCGAGCCCGGGTCGGTAGCGCTCGAGATGCGCGTAGTAGTAGACGAATCGGCCGTCGATGTCGGTCGCGTAGATGACGATGCCGCCGATCGGTCCGCTGAACATGCGGCCGATCACGCAATCGTCGGCGGCCAGCACGGCGGTGAAACGCGGCGCCATCAGGTCGAGCGCACCGTGTATCCGACCGCCTGCACGCCCCGCCTCATACGTGTTCTTCACCGCGCGCCGATCCATCCCCTCCACTGGCACCATGAGCTGTCGCTGCCAGAGCAGGTCGAGATCCGCATCGGTCACGAGCGAGTCGCGAGCGCCCGAGTACGACGGGCGCGCGCCGACTGCGATGACCTCGGGTACGACGGGCGCCGGTATCGGGCGCGGCGCTTCGATGGGAGGCGCACCGGGCGCGCCATGACGGCACGCCGCCAACGACAGCGACAGAGCGATCGTCAGCGCTACGCGGAGTCGCGTGATCAGCCCTTCACCACTTCCGGACGGAAGTACGGCTCGAGAAAACGCAGCAAGTCGTCGATGGTGCGCACGCCAGACTTCAGCTCATCGAGCTCATGCGCCCGCGGCAGGCGCGCGCCGGCACGATCCGCGATCACGAGCACGGCGTCTTCGAGGTCCAGTCCGCCCAAGCCGAACACGCGCTCCAGATCGTCGCCCGGCGCCACGCGATAGTGCGGTTCGACGACACCGTGACGTTCGGCGAGATAGTGGTAGGTCTGCTCGAGGAGGATTTCGGGGTACCGGCCGCGCGTGCTGTCGCGGAACCGGGAAAGCCCATCCCGCTCGATCGAGCGGAGATTCAACGATCGCGCGCGCAAGAGCGCGGCCAACCCGATGAGCAACACGACGGCGGCTACAACTACGGACAGTCGCACGGCGGGTCTCGCCTCCGAATGGGAGACAGGGGGAAAATGGCCGTCGGCGTGAGGTGCCAAACGGGCTGGACAAGCATGCGCAATCGCACTGGCACTAAGCAAGCATCGCGATCGCGACGCCGCAATTCACTTAACGTCAAAACGCCCGATATCGTTGGTGATATTTCTCACCGCAACGCGACGTTCGATCGAAACGGCGGGGACTGCCGAAAGACTTGAGAACGCGCTTGAATTCGTCAACGGTTTCGTTGACGTAGTCGTCAATGCCGATCTATATTGTCCCGATGCAGGATGTCATCGGGGCACTCGGGGGATTTCGCGGCGTTCGAGCCGATTTGCTGGTCGCGCTGAAGAAAGCGCAGCCGCTGACGGCGCACGAGCTGGGAGATCGTTTCGGACTCACTGCCAATGCGTTGCGCCGTCACCTCAAGGCGCTCGAGGAGGACGGGTTGGTGCGTTTCCGGCGCGAAGTACGCGGGGTGGGTGCGCCGGTCTACACCTTCTCGCTGACGGCGGCGGGCGAGGCGCTGTTCCCGCGCAGCTATGTCTCGGTGCTGTCCACCGCGCTCGACGCATTGCGCGAGCAACGTGGTGACGACGCCGTCACGCGCGTGCTGGAAGCCGAGTGGGACAAGCTGGCCGAAGAAGCGGGACCGGTGTTGCGTGCGCTGCCGTTATCGGAGCGCGTTGCGTTGGTGGCGGAGCTGTTGACCGCCAAGGGCTACATGGCGGAGTCGATCGTGCAATCCGTGGAGGGCGAGTCGGAGACGACGACGCTGCGCATTCACAACTGCGCGGTGCGTGAGATCGCCGAACGTTTTCCTGAAGCGTGTGACGTGGAAGCGAAGTTCGTGGAGAAGCTGCTCGGCGTGCCACTGGTGCGCGGGCAACATCGCCGAGATGGGTGTGGGCGATGTGAATACGGCGTTGTGAGCGCGGTGGTCGCGGGCACAGCAAACATGGCGTGGGAACAGGAGCAGGCATGAGTTCGACCATCGACGCGCTCGTCAACCGCGAGTACCAGTACGGCTTCTCGACGGACATCGAAGCCGACACGTTGCCGCCCGGTCTGTCCGAAGACACGGTGCGCTTCATCTCCGCGAAGAAGGGTGAGCCGCAGTGGCTGCTCGACTGGCGCTTGAAGGCGTTCCGTCGCTGGCTGACGATGACCGAGCCGCACTGGGCCAACGTGCAGTATCCCCCCATCGATTATCAGGCGGCCAGCTACTACTCGGCACCCAAGTCGGTGAAGGCGCTCGCGTCGCTCGACGAAGTGGATCCGGCGCTGCTCGAGACGTACGCCAAGCTTGGCATTTCCCTCACCGAGCAGAAGCGACTGAACAACGTGGCCGTGGACGCCGTGTTCGATTCGGTGTCGGTGGGCACGACGTACAAGGAAGAGCTGAGCAAGCACGGCATCGTGTTCATGTCCTTCGGCGAAGCGGTGCGCGAGCATCCGGAGCTGGTCCAGAAGTATCTGGGCTCGGTGGTGCCGTACAGCGACAACTTCTTCGCGGCGCTCAACAGCGCGGTCTTCTCCGATGGTTCGTTCTGCTACATCCCCAAGGGGGTGAAGTGTCCGATGGAGCTGTCGACGTACTTCCGCATCAATGCAGCGGAGACGGGACAGTTCGAGCGCACGCTGATCGTGGCGGATGAAGGATCGCAGGTGAGCTACCTGGAAGGGTGCACCGCGCCCAAGCGCGACACCAACCAGCTGCATGCCGCCGTCGTGGAGATCATCGCCCTCGACAACGCGACAGTGAAGTACAGCACCGTGCAGAACTGGTACGCCGGCGACGAGCATGGCGTGGGCGGCATCTACAACTTCGTCACGAAGCGTGCGAAGGCGATGACCAACGCCAAGGTATCGTGGACGCAGGTGGAGACCGGCTCGGCGATCACGTGGAAGTACCCGAGCGTGATTCTGCAGGGCGACAACAGCGTGGGCGAGTTCTACTCGGTCGCGGTGGCCAGCAAGCGTCAGCAGGCCGATACGGGCACCAAGATGATCCACATCGGCCGCAACACGAAGTCGACGATCGTCTCGAAGGGCATTTCCGCGATGCAGGGACAGAACAGCTATCGCGGCAAGGTGCAGATCCTCCCGAAGGCGGAGGGCGCGCGCAACTACACGCAGTGCGACTCCATGCTGGTGGGCAACGCCTGCGGTGCGCACACGTTCCCGTACGTGGAAGTGGGCAACAACAGCGCGACGCTCGAGCACGAAGCGAGCACGAGCAAGATCGGCGAAGACCAGATCTTCTACCTCAAGGCGCGCGGGCTCGACGCTGAACAGGCCGTGTCCATGATCGTGAGTGGGTTCTGCAAGGAAGTGTTCAAGGAGTTGCCGATGGAGTTTGCGCTCGAAGCGCAGCAGCTCCTCGGCATCACGCTCGAAGGCTCGGTCGGCTGATCGTGTCTACCGAATCTGCATCTACGCCAAGCACCACCAACACCAATTCCAATCCCATGCTCGTTATTCGCGATCTGCACGCGTCGGTCGATGGCACGCCGATTCTCCAGGGTATCTCGCTCACCGTGAACGCGGGCGAAGTGCACGCTATCATGGGCCCCAACGGCTCGGGCAAGAGCACGCTCGCGCAGGTGCTCGCGGGCCACCCCGCCTACGAAGTCACGAGCGGCGAAGTGCTCTACCACGGCGAGAACCTGCTGGAGATGGCGCCAGAAGTGCGCGCGCAGCAGGGTGTCTTCCTGGCGTTTCAGTATCCCGTTGAAATCCCGGGCGTGACCAACGCGTACTTCCTGCGCGCGGCGTACAATGAGATCCGCAAGGCGAAGGGCGTTGAAGAAGTGGATCCGATGGAGTTCCTCGACCTCGTGGAAGAGAAGCTCAAGCTCGTGGACATGGACGTGTCGATGATGAATCGCTCGGTCAACATGGGCTTCTCGGGTGGCGAGAAGAAGCGCAACGAGATTCTGCAGATGGCGGTGCTCGAGCCCAAGCTGGCCATTCTCGACGAGACCGACTCCGGTCTCGACATTGATGCACTGCGCATCGTGGCCGGAGGCGTGAACGCGCTCAAGAAGCCGACCAACGCCGCCATTGTTGTCACGCACTACCAGCGCCTGCTCAACTACATCGTGCCCGACTTCGTGCACGTGCTGGCCGGCGGCAAGATCATCAAGTCGGGCGACAAGTCGCTTGCACTCGAACTGGAAGCGCGCGGCTACGACTGGGTTCTGGAGGCCGCGTGAGCACTGCCGTGAGCACCGCCGAGCGTACGGCGGCTGCATCGCCGTATGCGGAGCTGGCGAACGCATCTGCGTCGCAGGATGCGCCGACTGTATTGCAGGCGCTGCGCAGCGCGGGGGCGGAGGCGTTTGCGCGCCTCGGGTTCCCGAGCACGCGCAGCGAGGACTGGGCGTACACCAACGTGTCGGCGATCGCCTCGGCGAGCTTCGTGCCGGCCGCCCAACGGGCGCCGTCCGCGTTCCGTGACGCGTCGCATCTGGAAGAGTTTTCGTTCGGCAGCGCGTGGCCGATGCTCGTCTTTCTCGACGGCCACTTCATTCCGACGCTCTCGTCGCATGAGGCACTCCCCGAAGGCGTGCGCGTGATGACGTTGGCGCAGGCCGCCGTCAACGAGCCCGAGTTGCTGCAGAAGCATCTGGGAAGCGCGGCCGCGGCCGATCGCGATGGATTCACCGCGCTCAACGCGGCGTTCACCGGCGAAGGCGCGCTCATTCACGTGGGCAAGGAGATGGTGACCGACACGCCGGTCCATCTGCTGCATTTGACCACGGCCGACGGCGCGGGCGTGATGTCGCACCCGCGGCACGTGATTGTGGTGGAGCGGCACGCCAAGGCGAGCGTGGTGGAGAGCTACGTGTCGCTGGCCGACGTGTCGTATTTCACGAACACGGTGACTGAAGTGGTGCTGGAAGACGGCGCCACGCTGCATCACGTGCGTGTGCAGCGCGAGGCGCTGTCGGCGTTTCATGTGGGCACGATCGAAGCGCGTCAGGGGCGCGACAGCCACTTCCTGCAGTTCTCGTTTCAGACCGGCGGCCAGCTCTCGCGCTCGAACGTGTACACGGTGCTCAACGGCGAAGGGTGCGGCACGACGCTCAACGGCATCTACATGCTCGATGGCGCGCAGCACGGCGATCATCAGACGCGAGTTGAGCATGTGGCGCCCAACTGCTTCAGCCGCGAGATGTACAAGGGGCTGCTCGACGGCCAGTCGCACGGCGTGTTCAACGGCAAGGTGTACGTGCACCCCGAAGCGCAGAAGACCGACGGCAAGCAGACCAACAACACGCTGCTGCTCTCGCCGGACGCGCAGATCGATACCAAGCCGCAGCTCGAGATTTTCGCGGACGACGTGAAGTGCACGCACGGCGCAACCGTGGGCCGCATGGATGAAACGTCGCTCTTCTATCTCAAGAGCCGTGGCGTGGGTAGCGTGCTGGCCAAGCAGCTGTTGATGTACGCCTTTGCGGCGGACGTGATCGAGACCATCGACAACGACGCGGTGAAGGAAGGGTTGGAAGAGATGACGTTGGCGCGGTTCACCGGCATCACGCAGCACTGAGCCGCCCCATGTCCGATCTGCAGGAGCTGTATCAGTCCGTCATCCTGGATCACAACCGCAAGCCGCGGAATTTCGGCGAGCTTGCGGCGGCGAACCACACGGCGGACGGCAAGAATCCGCTGTGTGGTGATCAGGTGACGGTCTCGCTGGTGCTCGACGGCGATGTCATCAGCGATGTGAAGTTCACCGGTCACGGCTGCGCTATTTCCAAGGCGTCGGCGTCATTGATGACGGCGGCGGTGAAGGGGAAGTCGCGCGCAGATGCGGAAGCGCTGTTCGAGCGCTTTCACGCGCTGGTGTTGGGGCAGGATCCGGAGGGCGGCAAGACGCTCGGCCAGCTCGTGGTCTTCTCGGGCGTGTCGCGTTTCCCGGTGCGCGTGAAGTGCGCGTCGCTGGCATGGCACACGCTCAAGGCCGCGCTCGAGAGCGACGAGTCGGCGCCGGTCGTGACGACCGAGTGATGCACGCGTGATGAGCATGTGATGAGCAAGAGATGAGCGACTCGTTGCAACGGGCGGCGCTGGTGTCGGAGATCGAGGAAGGATTGCCGCTGGCGGTGACGTTGGCAGATGGTGCCCGCATCTGTCTCGTGCGCGATGGGGACGCCGTCTACGCCATGGCGGATCGGTGCCCGCATCGGGATTTCGCGCTGTCCGGTGGTGATGTCGTGGAGCCGTGCGTCATCGAGTGTCCGTGGCACGGTGCGCGCTTCGATGTGCGCACCGGAGAGGTGCTGCAAGGGCCATCCACCGATCCCCTGTGGACGTATCCCGTGCAGATCGTCGATGGCAGCGTGTGGGTGAACGTGGTGCGCGCCTCGTCGTGACGCCGCAATGGCGCCGCAGGAAGCGCGGTTGATGTTTCGTTGATTCGTCGTCTCAGTCCCAGCGAGTGTCTCGCATGAGTTCTCTGTCGCCGTTGGCGCCACGCGCCGATTTCCCGCTCCTCGCCGCGCATCCCGAGCTGCACTACCTCGATTCCGCGGCCACGTCGCAGAAGCCCAAGGCGGTGCTCGACGCCATCAGCGGTTTCTACGAGACGGCCAACGCCAATCCGCACCGCGGCGCCTATGCGCTGTCGGCGCGCGCGACCGATGCGTACCACGATGCGCGCGCAACGGTGGCCCGTTTTCTTGGCGCGTCGGATTCCGACTGCCTGATCTTCACGCGCGGTACGACGGAGTCGGTGAATCTAGTGGCCTCCTCGTGGGGCGGTGCCAACGTGCACGCCGGCGACGAGATTGTGATCACCGCACTCGAGCATCATGCGAACTTCGTGACCTGGCAGCAGCTCGCCAAGCGCACCGGCGCGATGCTCCGCATCGTGGAGCTGACGCCGCATCAGGAAATCGACCTCGATCAGCTGCGCGCCGTGGTGAACGCGAAGACCAAGCTCGTCGCCATCACGCACGTATCGAATGCCGTGGGCGCGATCACGCCGCTGCAGACGGTGGTGGAGATCGTGCGCGGTCACTCGAGTGCCGTGTTGTTCGTCGACGGTGCACAGGGCGCGCCACATCTGCCGGTGGCGTTCGACACGATGGACATCGACTTCTACGCGTTCAGCGGGCACAAGATGCTGGGCCCCATGGGCATCGGCGGGCTGATCGGTCGTCGCGCGCTGCTGGAGGCGATGCCGCCGTTTCTCTTTGGCGGCGACATGATCGAGTGGGTGCACGACTTCGACAGCACCTGGAATGTGTTGCCGCACAAGTTCGAGGCGGGCACGCCGAACGCGGCGGACGCGGTGGGGCTCGCCGCGGCCGTGCGCTATCTCAGCGCACTCGACATGACCAAGGTACGCGCGCACGAAGTCGCGCTGCTCGAGGCCGCGGCGGCCCAACTGCGCGATCTTCCCGGCTGCACCATTTATGGGCCGGTGCCCGAGCGTCGCAGCGGTGTAATCAGCTTCTCGCTGGACGATGTGCATCCTCATGACCTCGCGACCATTCTCGATGAACACGGCGTGTGCGTGCGCGCCGGCCACCACTGTGCGCAACCGCTGATGCGTCGCCTGGGCGTGAGTGCGACGGCGCGTGCCTCGTTCTACGTGTACAGCGAGCAGACCGATGTGGATGCGCTCTGTTCGGCGCTGGCGTCGGCACAACGCCTGTTCGCCAGCGCGTGACCGATGTCGTTGCTGATGGCGTATCTGGTGGCGTGAGCGAGCAAGGCGGCAGCGCTTCTGCCGCGATGCTCTCGGCGATGTACCAGGAAACGCTGCTCGCGCATCATCGCGCGCCGCACAACCGGCGCCCGATGCCTGACGCGACGCATCGCGGCTCGCGGAAGAACCCGTTGTGTGGCGATGCGCTCGATCTCTTCGTGCAGCTCGCGGACGGGCACGTGCTCGATGTGTCGTTCGAGGGACGCGGCTGTTCGATCGCGGTGGCCTCGGCGTCTATGCTGACGGAGGTGGTGCGTGGCCTGTCGCGCGCCGAGTCGCTGGCTTTGGTCGAGCGCGTGGAGGGAATGCTGCAGGGCGCGCGGAGCACGAGCGACGTTACGGACGGCGGGGCGCTGCCAGCCGCATTGGACGCGCTGCGTGGTGTGGCCCCCTTCCCCGGACGCCACGGCTGTGCGAGCATGCCTTGGCTGGCGCTGCGCGACGCATTGCACGAGCGTCCGTAGCACACCGCGTCTTCGTAGCCGGTCTTCACCACCCGCCCTCTCTCGGACCCATGTACGCCATCGCGATCCTTCGCTACCGCAAGCCGCTGGAAGAAGTGCAGAAGGCCCTCGACGAACACCGCACCTACCTGCGCGGCCTCAAGGCGGACGGGCTGCTGCTGGTGTCTGGCCCGCTCAATCCGTGGCACGGCGGCGCACTGCTGCTGCGCGTCCCCGACGATGACGCGACCGCCGCACTGGACCGCATTCGCGACGGTGACCCGTACACGAAACTTGGACTCGTGCAGTACGAGCTGTTGCCGTGGGCGCCGGTGATCGGGCTCGACGCGCTGGACAAGCTCTGAGTCGTCTCGCACGCGTTCTTGCCACGCTGCAGCGTTGGGCTGATGCGGGGTGGTCCGGCAGCGTGGTGTTCGCGTGGGGGCTGCTGCAAGGGTGCGTCTTTCCGGGGTTCGTTGACCTGTTCTTCCTGCCGCTCGCGATCGCGCGCCCGGCCCGTGCCTATCGGCTCGCGTTGATTGCGACGCTGAGCACGGTGCTGGGCAGCGTACTGCTCTATGCGTTTGGCGACCGCGCGCTCGCGCTCTTGCAGGGCCCGCTCGCGAACATGCTCAGCGTGACCACGGAGCATCTCGCGTCCACGCGCGCCACGTTGGCGCGCTACGGGGCGTGGGCGATTCTTGCCAGCACCATCAGCCCGCTCAGCACCAAGCTGACGAGCATCGCGTCAGGTGCGATCGGCGTGCCGTGGGCGGAATTCGTGGTGGCGTTGACTGCGGGGCGCGCCCTGCGTGCGTTCGGCCTGGCGTGGCTGGTGCGCCACGGCGGGGCACACGCGGTGGAACGGTGGATGAAACCCATCGACCGCGTGAAGCCGTAGCCGCGTGTTCCGATAAACGTCCTACGTCGTACGTCCGTGCTTGAGCTGGATCAATCGCTCACCGGCCGCATGCAGCGTTTCGTCCTTCTTGGCGAAGTGAAAGCGAATGAGATTGTGAATCGGCTCGCGGAAGAAGCTCGAGCCCGCAACCCCGGCCACGCCGATCGTCTTGATCATCCACTCCGAGGCGTCGGCGTCGTTGGCGAAGCCGAGTGAGCCGATGTCGACCATGACGTAGTAGGCGCCCTGCGGTTCGGTGAAGGGGAGCCCGGTCTGCTTGAGATAGTTCAGAAAAATCTCTCGCTTCCCGGCGTAGAGCATCTTCATCTCCGTGTAGTAGCTGTCGGGGAGTTCGAGCCCGGCGACGGCTGCTTCCTGCAGCGGCGCCGACGCGCCAACGGTGAGGAAGTCGTGCACTTTGCGCGCCTGCGCAATCACGTGCGGCGCAGCGTGCACGTAGCCCAAACGCCATCCGGTGATGGAGTACGTCTTGGAGAGCGAGTTGCAGGTGATCGTGCGTTCGAACGCGCCGGGGAGCGTGTTGAAGTACGTGTGCACGTGCGGCTCGTAGACGATGTGCTCGTACGGCTCGTCGGTGATGACGAAGCAGTCGTGCTCTTCGGCGAGGCGCAGGATGGTCAACAGTTCGTCGCGCGTGAAGACCTTACCCGTGGGATTGCCCGGGTTGCAGATGACGATCGCCTTGGGCTTCTGCGCGAACGCACGCGCGAGTTCTTCTTCGTCGAAGTTGAACTCGGGCGGACGCAGCGGGACGTAGATGGGCACGGCACCAGAGAGAATGGCGTCGGCCGCGTAGTTCTCGTAGAACGGCGAGAAGACGATGACCTTGTCGCCCGGATTGCATGCGGTCATCATCGCGACCATCATCGCTTCGGTGCTGCCGCAGGTGACGACGAGGTGGCGTTCCGGATCGACGTCGAGTCCGGTGAAGCGCGCAATCTTGCGCGCGAGTGCCTCGCGGAATCGCGGCGCGCCCCACGTCACAGCGTACTGGTGATGCGGGCCACGCGTGGCGCGTTCGAGCCCGACGAGCATCTCCTCCGGCGGATCGAAATCCGGGAAGCCCTGCGAGAGGTTGATGGCGCCGAATTGGTTCGCCATGCGCGTGGTGCCGCGGATGACGGATTCGCTGAAGACGGAGAGGCGGGAGGCGGTGGCTGGCATGGTCGAGAAAATACGCGCCGGTTATACTCCGTGCATGACCCCTGCCCCGATCGACGTCGGGCTCTCGAACGCCCAACCCGTCAGCGATGTGCGATCTGGCGCCGTGCTGCTCTACGACGGCGACTGCGGCTTCTGTGCGGGCAGCGTGCAGTTCGTGCTGGCGCACGAGCCCGAGGCGCGTCGTGATGCCCTGCGCTTCGCCCCGCTGCAGGGACGGTTCGGCGCCGAGGTGATGCGTCGCTTCCCGGAAATCGGTGGCGTGGACTCCGTCGTCTGGTTCGAATCCGGCGCCGATGCGCGTCCCAGGGTGCGCGTGAAGTCAGCCGCTGCACTGGCAGCGCTGGCGCACGT
This sequence comes from Gemmatimonas sp., assembly GCA_965279375.1. GTDB lineage: Bacteria > Gemmatimonadota > Gemmatimonadetes > Gemmatimonadales > Gemmatimonadaceae > Gemmatimonas. The sequence goes on from OZ257156.1 coordinate 193,281, forward strand.
GGGTGGCCTCTGGCGTGTGCTGGCGGGGCTTGGGATGCTAGTGCCGTGCGTGGTGCGCGACCTCGTGTACGATGCGGTCGCCAAACGCCGCTTCGAGTTGGCCGCGCCCGCGTGCCTGATTCCCACGCCGGAAACGCGCACGCGCTTTCTCGCGTAGCTTCGCGTCACGCCACTTCGGTTGGAGTACGTCCGCCTTCGCTCGAATTTCACGACCTTACTTGCCAACACACCGGGCATGACTGCAGCCTCAAGCGAACCGTCGTTGTCTCCTGCGTTGCGCGATCGCGTTCTCGCGCGCATCGGAATCACCACGCCGATCGCGACCGACTACGACGGACTGGCGCGCGTGTTCAAGGCATGGTGCGACCACATTCCGTTCGACAACGTGCGCAAGCTGATCGCGCTCCGCACCAACGATGCGCGGCCGCTGCCGGGAACGACGGGCACGGACTTCTTCGAGGCGTTTCTCGAACACGGCAGTGGTGGCACCTGCTGGTCCACGAGTAACGCCATCTACGAACTGCTGGCGAGCATGGGCTTCACTGTTCGTCGCGTGGCCGCATCGATGCGCGACCAGGGGTTCGTCACGCATGGCACGGTGAAGGCCACCATTGACGGTGCCGACTGGCTCGTGGACACCTCCATCCTGTCCAACATTCCGCTCCCCGTCACACATCAGCCGTTCATCAGCGACGACACGATTTTCACCGCGGAGATCGAACCCACCGACGCGCTGCATCTCGTCTGGTACAGCATTCCGCCCAACGTCGGCTACACGCCGTGCCGCATGCTGGACGACAACATCAGCCACGCCTACCTCAGCGCGGCCTACGAGAAGTCACGCGGCTTTGGTGCATTCAATCAGCACATCTACGCGCGTCGCAACTTTCCAGGGCTGATGCTGCTCATGCGCGGACCGGTGCTCTATCGACGCACCAGCGCGGGCACGTCGCAGCAAGCGCTCGAGCGCGACGACGTCGTCTCGCTGCTGCGCAACGAATTCGGAATCAGCGACGCACTGGTCTCGCGCTGGATCGACGTCGGAGGGCTCGATGCGACGTTCGAGCCCTGGGCCGGACCGCCGCCGGTCGTTCCGCCAAGCACACCACCGTCGAGCCGCATCGGGCGCTAACCGTCCGTTGCGAACCGGTCGACGCTACCGGCCACCGGGCTTGGGCTCGACCTTGGTTTCGATGTAGTAGTCGCGGAGCGGAACAACGATCGTCGTCGCGGAGCTTCCAGTCAGCGACTGCCACGTGGTCGTCGGCGTGATCGTACGCTCCTGTCCGTCCACCTGTACACGCATGGGCATCGCGAAACCGGACACGACGTGGTTCCAGCGATACTCCAGCGTCGCACCGGACACTCGCGTCTCGAAGAGCGGGACCATCGTCGTCTCCAGATACTGTGCGAAGAACGCGGCGAGATCGAGGCCGGCGCGCTTGGCGAGGTAGTCACGCACTTGCTGCCCGCTCACAGTCTGATGACGAAACGTCTGCTGCAGGCCGCGCAGCATGCTGCGCCACTTCTCGTCGTCGTTGATGATCGTGCGCAGCGTGTGGAGCACGTTCGCGCCCTTCATGTACATGTCACCCGAGCCTTCTTCGTTCACGCCAAACGACCCGACGATCGGCCTGTCGTTGGCGATGGTCATGCGCTGTCCGATCACGTAGGCGGCGCCCGCGGCTTTCCCCTGCTGACACTCCGTGTACAGGTTCTCAGCGTACGTGCCAAAGGCCTCGTGAATCCACATGTCGGCCGCGTCGCGATCGGTGAGGCTGTTGGCCCACCATTCGTGCGCGCTTTCGTGGATGATGATGTAGTCCCAGCGCAGCCCATTGCCGGTGCCAGAGAGATCCTGCCCGAGGTAGCCGTTCATGAACCGATTGCCGTACGCCACGGCGCTCTGATGCTCCATGCCGAGGTACGGTGTCTCCACCAGCTTGAAGCCATCGTCGTACCACGGGAACGGACCAAACCAGTGCTCGAAGCAGCCGAGCATCGGTCGCACCTGCGCCCACTGCGCGCGCGCAGCGGTTTCGTGGTAGGCGAGCGGATAGAAGTCGAGCGTGAGCGGCCCCGTCTCGCCCTGATAGACCTCGGACCAATGGGCGTAGCGACCGGCATTGACCGCGATGCCGTAGTTGTTGATCGGCGAGGTGACGAACCACTCCCACGTGGTCCAGCCATCGGCGCCACGAGTCACGCTGCGCAGCCGTCCATTGGACACATTCATCGACGAGTCGGGGAGCGAGATCGCGACGCGCTGGCTGTCCGGTTCATCGGCCGGGAAGTCTTTGGTGGGCCACCACGCGCTGGCGCCCATGCCTTCGATCGCGGTGGCGACCCATCGATTGCCGAGGCTGTCGCGCTGCCAGACAAAGCCACCGTCCCAGGGCGGCGTCTTGGCGACCGGTGGACGACCGTGGTAGTAGACGCTGATTGTGCGTGACGCGCCGACGGGTTGCTGCGGCGGCGTACGCGCGAAAATCGCGTTCCCCTCGCGCCGCCACGGGACGGAGGACGCACCAAATCGGATGCTGTCCACGACCAGCGGCTCCTGCAGATCGATCTGCAGCTCGCCGGCGACCGCGCGGTTAGGCGCGAGCACGCGATACGTGAGCGCGTTGTACCCGGAGATCGTGCTGTCGCGGGGATCCACCCGCACATGCAGGTCGTAGAACTCGGCGTCCCACCACGCGCGCTGCGGCGTATTGCTGCCCCGCAACGTGTCCGCCCGCGTGAATCGCTTTTCTGGTGCCTGCGCGCCGCTGATGCGCGCCGAGGATACGGAAACGCCGGCCAGCAGCAAGGCCAGGGCGAGTGAGATTCGGCGCATGTCGCGATGAGAAGGGAATCAGCCTCCGAGCTATCCGCTCGAAACTAGGACGCCGCTGCGTCAGCGCAACGTCAGCGCTTCGTCAATCGCAGCGTCAGCGCAACGTCAACTGATCCGGGCCCGCGATGCGCCGCACGTGGCATCGACACACGGTGGCAGCGGTTGCTGGCGGCTTCTTGCCCGAAGTTGTCGCTGGCGACGGCTCCGCGGTCCCCACCGTTACTGTCACGCGTTGCGTGCGCGATCGCCAGCGCACGATGACCTCGAACGGCTCGCCCGCCGCACGCACGGAGTCTTTGAGCATGTCGTCGGCGATGGTGTAGATGCCCGGCAGGTCGGCGCTTGCTTCGCGTTCGACATTGGTCGAGACGCGTCGGACGCGCACCGTGGCATCGGGGATGGGCGCGCCCTTCGCATCGCGCAGCGTGAGCGTGACGAGCGCGAAGTTGGCGCTGCACATGCACGGTTCAGGCACCTGTCCCCCCATGCCCGAAAACAGACTGAGCGCGACCCTCGTGAGGAGTGCCGCGCTCAGCTGACATAGCATGGCCGTCGGTGCTGGGGTCAGCGCGTGGTCCGACGCCGAGCGCCTGCCGCCACCACCAGCAAGCCCACAGCGACGAGTGCCAACGAACTCGGCTCCGGCACCGCACTGAACTGACCGATCCACTGGGCGTTGTAGCTCGTGGACGCCCAACCACTGAATTCGCCGAAGGTCGAGTTCAGGTTGTTGTCGAGATCGCCGAACTGCGTGCCGAACGTGATGCCGTACGACGCGACACCCGCGATCCGCCCGTTGATGAAGAGCGGACCGCCCGAGTCGCCACCGCCCAACCCAACCTCGCGCAATCCGCGACCGAGGTCGCAGAACTGCGTGGTGCCGAAGTACGCGCCGAGTTCGCAGGAGGCATCGTTGGCGCTCTTGCCGTTGTCGAAGTCTGCCACCAGACCATAAGGATCCGCGGTGCCGAACGACGCAGGGCCACCCGGCACAAAGAGGTCGAAGAACGCCGGGTCGGTCCAGCTGAAATCGACCAGATTCTGCCCCTGACGGCGGTTGGATAGGGCGAAGCCCGGAGCAAGTGTTTCCCCGGTGTCACCAGTCCCCGACGTGCCGGAGCCGACGACGTTAGCCGTCTGCCCGAAGGGATTCCCCATGAACAGGTCGTACGACTTGGACGCCATCGACGGCTTGTTTTCGAGCTTGATCACGGCGACGTCGTGCGCGTCGATGACTTCGCCGGTGTACAGCGGATTCACAAAGAACTGCGAACCCGTCACGAATTCACGGGTACCGGCACCTGGTCCGGATGGGAAGAAGACCGAGGTGGTGGCGGTCGTGATGATCGAGCCGGTGCCGTCGGTGAGACAGTGGGCGGCCGTGAGCATGTACGCGCCGCCGGCAATGAGGGCGCCGGAACAGATGAAGGTGCCATCGGTGCGCTCGATGAAGATCGCGCCGACGCCGTCATAGTATGCGCCGGGGGGAGTCGTATAGAGCTGGGCGGCCGCGTCATCGCCAGCCACCACCAACAGCTTGCGAGCCTGAGCGGAAAGCGGGCCGTATCGAGCGGGCTGAGAGCCCACGATTGGACTCGGCAGCGACGGCGGCGTCCACTGCTGCGCGTTCGCTACTCCCGCGGTCAGGAGGGAGGCGGCGAGGATAGCTTTCTTCAGGTGGTCCATAGCGAATCTCATTCCCGCGCAAGAGTATGAACGATCGCGTGTCAGCCATTGCGAACGGCACGTTGCGCCCTGCCGTGGCTCTAAGGCGCTACGCTAGTTCGCGTGCTCCAGTCCGTCAACATCTGTATTCGCAGGGGCCGCGACCTCGATCCGATCGTTTCGTGCGAGCCGTCACAGTCTGTCGCGATCGACGGCGCGCCGTTGTTGAACCACTGAGGAATTTCATGCGCGTGCGCTCTTCCCTGCTCGCTCGCCTTCGTCAGGCGACCACCATCTCGCTGTCGGCGGTCTCGCTGTCGGCCGCCTCGCTCCTCATCGGCACGCTGAGTCTTTCACGCGAGCTCGACGCGCAGGTGCGGCGACCGATTCTGACGCCGCCCAAGCCGGTCGTGCCGCCAGCGTCCCCGACACCGACCAAGCCAACGCCGGCCGCGCCAGCAACAACTCCCGCAGCAGCCGCGCAGCCGAGTGCACGCGTCATCGGCGTGGTATTCGACAGCACGGCGATGCGGCCGCTTGCTGGTGCGCTGGTGCAGCTGGTCGCGTCGGACGATCCGTCGCGCGTCCGCTCCTCGACATCGGACGCGCGCGGTGCATACGCGCTCGATTCCGTGCGGGCGGGCTCCTACCTGCTCGGCTTCTTCCACGCGAAGCTGGACTCACTGGGTATCGAAGCGCCGCTGCTGCGCGTGGACGTGCGCACCGATGGCGAGATCCGCGCCCCGGTCGCGATTCCCTCCGGACGAACGCTCGTCGCGCGGCTGTGCGGTCCGTCGGCTGCCGCTGAAGGTCAGGGGATGTTCATGGGCTTCGTGCGCTCGTCGCGCGCCGAAGGGTTGAGCGCACCCGCGCGCATTCGTGCGCAATGGAAGTCAGTGACGCTCGGGCCTCGCGGTGTCGAGCGACGCTCGCCGGCCCTGTACGCGACGACGTCGGCGTCAGGCGCATTCTCGATCTGCGGCATCCCGACGGACGGCACCTTCATGGCGCGTGCGTTCGTTGGCGCCGATTCGAGCGGGTTCGTGGAGCTCGAGGCGCCACGCAACGGATTCCTGTTCCGCGATGTGTACGTCGGCTCGGCGACCAAAGTGCCCGCGCCGGTAGTGGACGACCCCGAGGCCAAGCCGGGTACGCTCTCGTCGTCGGGCGCGACAGTCCTGCGTGGCAACGGCAAACTGCGTGGCATTGTACGCAATGCCAACGGACAGCCCGTGCAAGGCGCGCGACTCGTGGTGTGGGGCAGCGGCGTGGAAGCCACGACCGGTGCGAGCGGACAGTTCGCCATGCAGACACTGCCGGCTGGCACCTACACGCTCGAGTCGCGCGCGCTGGGCTACATGCCGCGTCGCACCGCGGTCGATGTACTCGATGGCACCGAGGGATCGGCGGAGATTGCTCTCGATGCATTCGTCCCGACGGTGGACACGGTGCGCATCAAGGCGAATCGCGGACAGGGACTCGACCAGTTGGCCGACTTCGAGAAGCGTCGCAAGAGCGCCTTCGGGCACTTCATCGACGAGGATGCACTTTCGCGTCGCAACCCTACGTACATGTCGGATGTGTTTCGCACGACACCCGGGATGACGATCATGCCGGGACAGTCGTTCGGCGATCAGGTGTTGATGCGCGGGAGCGGCGGCAGCGGCACGTGCATTCCGGCGATCTTCCTGAACAACATGCGCGTGATGAACGACGACGGAAATCTCGACAACCTGGTGAACCCGCAGGAGGTGCGCGCGGTCGAGATCTATTCTCGCACGGCTAGTGTGCCCATTCAGTTCCAGGCGACGAACGGCTGCGGGTCGATCGTGATTTGGACGGGTGGACGTCGCCCGCCGGCAGACCGTCGGTAGGGCGGGACGTCGCCGAGTGCGGTCCGCGTGATGCCCAGCGTCTCACCGATGCTGGGTCCGCGCGTCGATGCCGGCAGGGCTCGTCCGGCGTAGATTGCGCCGACCCGGCCCGCGGCGAGGCAGCAGCGCTGATGGTCGGATCGTGATTGCCGTGACCTAACGATTCCGCAGGTCGTCGGAACCGGCGTCAGGGTCGGGCTGCGAATCCTCGCTCGTGGGATCATGCTGTGCAGTCGGCCCGCGTTCGCGAACTCGCTCCGCACACACACCTACCTTTTTCAATGCCCGAATCCGTTGATTCCTCGTCGCCCATGCGCGCTCCCCAGCGCATGTGGCCAATCGTGCTCTGGCACTTGTCCATCGTTGTCGCGATTGCTCTGGGACCGAGCGGAGTCGGTGTGCTGCGGGGACAAGGACCCGTGGCCAAAGAGGTGCAGCTTCAGCTGATCATCTGGAGCGCGTCGTTCCTCTTTGCTGCCTTGCTGCTCGCGTCACGCGTCGTGAGCGGGCGCCGCGTCACGGTGCCGCTGCCGTTGGGTGCGGTCGCGCTCAGCTGGGCTGCTGGCGGCGGCTATCTGTACATGGCGGCAGATGGCACGTTTGCGCGCAAAATGGCGATTGTGGCGGCAGTGCTGTCGATCTTCGCGGTCGCCGCGCCCTACTTTGTGCGCCGGCTGTTCACCCCGGTGGCGGTGCTATCGGGCGTTGCCGCGCTGGGTCTTGTCGCGATCATCGTCCGGGATCAGCGTCGCCCACCGAGAGAGTCGATCGAGTACGCCGCGACGGTGCAGACCGCGAGCTATAACCTCGCGCTGACCACGGTGGCTGACCTGCGTGGACGCATCGAGCCTCGCGGTGGAGGAGTGGTGGCGCTTTCTCGCGGCTATCTGGTCATCGGCGGAGAGGGGAAGATGGCTCGGCTCAACCAGCTCCCATCCGACAGCTTCGCCGTGACGATGCTCGCCGCGCGGGTGCCGATGAAAAGCGCCGGTTACGACTCCGCTGCCCGGAAGGTGAAGGATATGGAGCCGCACTTTCGTGTCACGAGCGCATTGCTCGATACGATGGCTTCTCCGGCCGTCCTGTACGTGGCGCATCATGCGTGGAACGAGCGGGATCGCTGTCAGACGTTGCGTGTGTCGAAGGCGGCGTTCCGCAGCGATGCGTCGCCTCGCGACACGCTCGAGTGGACGACCATTTTTGATTCGCGGCCGTGCATGGTGCTCACGGACAAGATGGACGGCAACGAATCGGGCGGGCGACTGGCGTGGGCGCCTGATGGTGGCCTGCTCCTGTCGATTGGAGACTACGGGTTCAACGGCATGGACATTCCCGTCTTCGCCCAGGACAGCTCCGTCGACTACGGCAAGGTGATGCACATCAGCAGGTCGGGGACATCGCAGGTCGTCAGCATCGGGCATCGCAACATGCAGGGGCTCCTCAGCGATGATGAGGGCAAGATCTGGAGCGTCGAACACGGTCCGCAGGGTGGCGACGAACTCAATCAGATTCAGAAGGGCGGCAACTATGGCTGGCCCTATCAGACCGATGGCACCGACTACGGCAAGAGATCGTGGCCCATGATCGAACGCGGCCCGGTCGACGCCCAGTATGTGCCGCCACAGCTGTCGTTCGTGCCATCGATTGCGCCCAGCAGCCTGATCGAGATGAAGGGGAATCACTTCCCTCGTTGGAAGGGTGATTTTCTCATCGGCACATTGCGGCTTCGATCGCTGTATCGGGTTCGCCGTCGCAACGACCGCGTGCGGTACGTGGAACCGATCGTGATCGGGACGCGAATTCGCGATCTGACCGAGGGCACGGACGGTACGTTGATGCTGTGGACGGACACGGGGCTGCTGATTCGTGTCGATTCGACCGGGGCGAAGTAGCCGCAGCTGGGCACGCGTCGCTTTCACTGCGACTGCGACTGCGACGGCAACGGCAACGGCAACTGCAACTGCAACTGCAACAGCCGTGAAGCCGATAAGCGACGATTGAACTGGATTGCGCGGATACAGCGAGAACGGGGATACAGAAAGAGCAGTTGGCTCTGACTGTATCCCCGTTCTCCGTTTCACACTGCGTCAGGAACGAACGGCGCGTACCATGCTCGCAATGCCAACTAAGGCTGCGTGCCCGCGTTCAGGTCGTTCCAGTTCATGATGGCGTTGAAGCCCATGATGAACGTGCCCTGCGTCTGCCAGCGCCAGAACGGACGGATGGTGAACATCACCAGGTGTCCCTTGCCGAGTGGCGAGTCGATGACGTTGGGGCGATTCGAGAGATTCTCTCCGCCCTGCAGCACGCCGGAGAGCAGCATGTCACGCGGGCTACCGGGCCACGCCATGACCACGCGCGGCTTCATGTCGCCGAGCGTACGAAGCGGAGGTGCGGCCGCCGCTCCACCAGCGCCACCGCGTCCGCCAAAGCCACCTTCGAATGCAGGGGCAGCAGACGACGTTGTGGGCCACTTCTGCATCGGATCCCACACCGAGTGTTCAACCCACGTCGCCATCGGCTGCGTGTTCTGATACACGCCGGGCTGACCACCGAAACCACCGGGGCCACCGCCGCCGCCAAGCGCTGTACCCGCGAGCGCGCCGGAGCTGCCCGGACGCAACACGTCGGTCTTGCTGATCGGTGCGGCATTCGGCGTGACGGGTACGCCCGCATCGAGCAACGTGCCGCCGCTGTAGTAGACCGGCATCTGATTGACGTCGAAGCCGTAGGCGATCGGGCTGGTCATATCGGTGATGACACCGCGCAGGATCGTGCCGCGGTTAACCAACCCTTGCGCTGCCGTCGGGCGCAGGCCCGGCGTGAGGCTGTAGGTCGGGAAGATGCCCGACGTGCCGCCTTCGGTGATGAGCGTGCCGCCAGCCTGCACGAACTCGTGCAGCGCCTTGAGCCCATCTTCACCCAAGCCACCGCGCGTATCGGCGGTCGAGTCGGGATAGCCAAGCGCGGGATATTCAGCGGTACGCTGATACGGGATCGGCTTGCCATCGGTCGGCGGCGCCTGTCCAACTGCACCACCATGCGGCCACAGGATCACGTCGAACTTCGTGCGCAGCGCGCCCAACTTGCGGACGTTGTTCTCGCCGAAGTAGCTGTACGGGATCTTGTAGTAGTCGAGCGCCGCACGCACCCAGCCTTCGTCTTGCGTGTTCGTCCAGCTGTGGATGTAGCCGATGCGCGGAATGTCGAGGTCGTGCGACTTGACCGTCGGCGCGACATCAACCGCCCAGGCGGAGAGACCGAGCTCCTTGAGGGCCGGCTCGAGCTGCGCCTTGTTGGCCTTGGCGATGATGAACGAGCCCGCGCCGAACTTGTGGCCCGCGGCTTCGAACGGCGCTTCCGCGGCCGACATCTTCGTGGTGGCGAGGCGATAGCGCAGCGCGACCATATTGTTGTCGCCCGTGTGCTCAACGATCACCGTCGCACCCGAGCCCGCGATACCACCCGCGGCCGTCACGTGCCCCGAGACCGGCGTCATGCCAGCGGTGAGCAGTGCGGGATCCTTGATCTCGTGCAGGATGATGTTGCGCATCATCTGGTACGTCCAACCGGTGTCGTCGTAGGGCGACGGGTTGGTGGTCGGGTAGTTCTGGATGCTGAAGTACATGTCGGCGATGGTGCGCAGCGGCTGATCGCCACGAATGATCCAATCGCCCTTCTTCACATCGACCGTGCCGAACTTGCCGTCGGCGTTGGCGACGTGGAACTCGAGACCCTGGTCGATGAGCTCATTCACCGCTTCGGCCGCGTTGGCCTTCGCATGCTGCGACGCGGGAACGACCCACCCCTTCACTGGGCCGAGCACACCCTTCTTGATCGCGTTCTTGTTCTTGATCCAGTAATTCTCGAGGAAGCGCTCGCGCTCCTTGCCCGTATTCCACAGTGCGTAAAGCACCGCAGACTCCTGGATGTTGGTGTTCGCGCGCGGGCCCCACTTGATGTCGTTCGGGGTGGGGTTCGGGCGGAACCACTCACGACTCTGGTTGTAGTTCGTGCCGCCGAGGATGCGCGTGAGCGACGAGTCGTTCACCGGCGCCGCTGCACCGGCTCCGCGTCCACCACGACCTGCGCCTGCACCCGCGCCCGCCGCCGGAGCCGCGCCGCCAGCCGCGGGCGCTGCCGCTGCCACCGGGCCGGGGCCACCGCCACGCGCGGCACCGCTGACGCCATCGCAGCCGGAGCCGTAGCTCTGCACTTCGTAGAAGCGACCGATGGCGTTGTGCGAGTGCACGAGGAAGAACATGTAGTTGGGCACCCAGCCGTCGTAGAACCCATAGGTCCACACGCCGGGCACGCCCTGCTTGGTCATCTCCATCACGTCATTCTCGGCCATGTACCACCACTCATTGATGGTGATCGGGTCGAGCTGTTCGTTGTACGGACCGGTGCCCGTGGAGACGTAGAGCAACGTCTGCGCTTCGTGCAGGTCATGCATGATGGTGGGGTGCCACGTGTTGGCCACACCGCGCACGTTCTGCGTCAGCTTGAGGTACTGGCCCATGCCGTCGCGGTTGTTGTCGTGCGCGACGTACTTGCCCCAGTAGGGAGTGGGGAGGTTGAGCCCAGTGCGCTGACGGAAGCAGGCACCGTCCACGATCTTGTCGCGGCCGTCCGGCTCGATGACCGGCGTGATGAGCGTGAGCACGTTCTTGCGGATGCCGGAGATCATCGCGCCGTCATCGACGACGAGACGATAGGCCAGCTCCATCAGCATTTCCGGTCCGCCGGTTTCGGTGGAGTGGATGCCGCTGGTGAGGTAGTAGACCGGCTTCGCGATGCCGAAGAGCTGCTTGGCGCGCTGCTCACTCGTCTTGCGCGGATCGGCGAGCTCGTTGAGGTAGCCCTTGTAGGTGTCGAGGTTCTTGATCGTCTCTTCGTCGGCGATCGCGAGGACGACCATGTCGCGTCCTTCTTCCGACTTGCCGATCGTCCAGAACTTCGCGCGCGTCGGCGCCGCGTCAGCCACGGCCTTGAGATAGCGATGGATGTCGCCGGACTTGGTCAGGTAGCCCGGCGTTCCCACGATGCGATTGATGCCGGGGAACTTGAGCGTCGTCGGGACTTTCTCCGACGCCGGCATGTAGTTCACCAGATCGGTGCTGATACGCGGGTCCGTGAGATACTGCTTGATGAGCTTGGTGTACTCATCGTCCTGTTTCTGCGTGGCCTGCGCGCCGGCACGCGGAGCGGTCGCCAGTGCAGCAGCGGCAACGCACGCGGACCAGGCCAGCCGACGCATCGACGGTGTCGAGCGGAACATCCTGCCTCCTTCAAGGGAATGGGCCGCGGCGGAGGGCTGCGGTCGCATTGGGTGGTGTACTCAGTGTACGCGCAGCTCAAGGATTTCGCGGTAGTGATTTTCCCTCCAGTAACCGGTAACCGCAGACGTCGTTCGCTCCACTCAAGACCGACCACCCACCACTCGTGACCCGAAACAGAGGAGTGTCAGAGCGGCGGCAGCGCGCAGTGGCCAGTGCCCAGTTCAGAGTCTTTCACTCAGATCAGGCGGGGTCGAGAACCGCCAACCCGACACAACCCTGTTGCGGGCTACGGGTGGTGAGTGGCGGGAGATCAGTAGAGCGAACGGCGTGACCGGTTACCGAACTACCAACGCGGTGACCGATTCCCCCAGAACGCACAACGGGCCGGAGATCAGTCTCCGGCCCGTTGCGCATTCAGTAAATCCGTCGATCAGGGAGGGGTCGGCGAGTTGGCCGGGCCCGTTCCGCCCCACGTGTAGAGCGCTTCGCCCTTCACGCCCAGCTCCTTGGCCGGCACCGGCATTTCACGCGGCGTGCCCTCGAGCAGGCCGTCGGTGCGACGACGCCAGTAGTACGGCGCCGGGCCGAGGCCCAGCAGCTCCACTTCCATCTCGTAGCCCAGCTTGGTGGTGAGGCCTCCGACGCCGTCGCCGGCAAGGGCCGCCGACAAGCCACCGCGCGTGACGCGGGTCTTGTTGATCAGCGTCGCCGCGTTGGCCAGCGAGCCGCCCGTGCGGATCAGTGCTTCCGCCCAGACGAGATCGTTCTGGGTGGCCGAGATGACCGGCGCGGGGCCGAAACCGCCGTAGATGCCGGACGGATCCTGCTTACCGGTGCGATCGTAGCGGATGTGGCCGATGTTCGACTGGTGATACGAGCCGCGGCTGGGGCGGAAGATTTCGTCGCGCGAGTAGACGAAGTCCGTGCCGCCGTTGGCCGTCTTGGGGTTGGTGCCGAAGCCCCCGACGGTCGACGCATCGCCGAAGGAGCCATCGCCCAAACGCTTGTCGGGCGAGTTCGGCTTCGGATTACCACCCGCCGGGTACGGCGTCTTCTGCGTCGCCGGATCGAGCATGTTGGCCACGCGGGTGTGGACGCGACCGCCGTCGAAGCCATCGAACCAGACGAGCATTTCATGGCACCACGAGACGCAGCCGTCGCCAACGAAGACGAAGTCGAACGGCGTGCCGCTCGACATGCCGGCGGAGGCGAAGTTCAGAATCTGCGTCCAGTTGGCCGCGGTGTTCTCGGCGCCGGTGCGCGGGTAGTACGCCAGCGTGATCGCCGCCATCGTGTTGGCAACCTGCGCGATCTGAGCGCTCGTGTACGACACGCCGTTGGTCCACGCTGCCGGCGTCGTGAACGACGTCGCCTTGGCGATGTTGGCCGCCGAGGTGAGCTTCGCGACGGCCGCATCGCGAATCTGCTTGCGATTGGAGTAGACCAGCGTCGCCGGGTCGGTCGTTTCGTCGACGATGTAGCCCTTGTCGTAGTTGAGCGCGATGTAGCTCAAGCCGGCGCCCAGCATCAACTCGGACACGGCTTCGGCACGCTTGGTGTCGGCCGCGTTGTTGATCACCGTCTTGTTCACACGGATGGCCTTGAGCACGTCCACCGCCGACGACATGGCGGCGTACATGCCCACCCACGGCACTTCCATGCTGGTGCGACCGGCCGCGGCCGGATCGTTCTGCCACGGGCGCGTGAGGCGCTTGCCGTCGGCGTCATAGCTGGAATAGAAGTTCATGTTCCAGTTATTCCATGAGGCCGAGAAGGTCTGCGCCTGCGTGACGAGCACGCAGTTGCCTTCGCATCCGTCGTACGCGTTGAACCAGGTGCGCATCGTGCCGCCCGCGACGGCTTCGAGCGCCGCGGGGTCGGAGAGTGCGCGCTTGGCATCGGGCGCGTTCGGGTTGGTCACGTCGAGCGAGCCGCATCCGGCGACGGTAACCGTCGCCATCACGCTGACTGCTCGCAAAAATCGCGTCATCTGCATCGAGTCAAATCCTGTGTTGGCGGGTGGTCAGTAGCCGAGTTCGAGCATCACGGTGAACGTGCGGTAGGCGGGATACGTGAAGTAGTCCACCTTGTAGCCGAACGGATTGCCACCGCCGGGTCCCGACACATCCGGGTCATAGCCGGAGTACTTCGTCTTCGTCCACAGGTTGCGACCAACGATGCCCAGGCGCGCCGTCTCGAAGCCAGAGACCTTGGCCGCCTTCACGACAGCCTTGGGCAGCTGGTAGTTGAGCGACAGTTCGCGCAGGCGCACGTAGCCACCGTCTTCGACGAACTTGCTGTTCGGATCGAAGTTGTTGTAGAAGGCCTGGAAGAAGCCCTGCGGCTTCTGCTGACCCTTGGGTACGTTGCGCTGATCGAAGTCCGCATCGCGGAGCTCGTTGTACGGCCACTGACGCGTGTAGTTGTAGATGTTGCCGCCCTTCTGCCACGTCACCACGCCGGTGAGCGAGACACCCTTCCACTGGATGGTGTTGTTGAAGCCCATCGTGAAGTCGGGGTTCACGTCACCGATCGGACGCAGCGCCACGCCCTTGTCATCGAAATACTTGAGCGGACGCTCGTCCTTGGTGCCGTAGGCCGAGTTGGCGACGTAGTAGCCCAGTTCATTGAGCTTGTAGTCGGACGCGCTGCCGGAGAGCGTCTTGTTGGCGATGTTCGTCGCCAGCTGCTCTGCCGTGCGAATCCACGTGGATCCGTAGATCACACCGAACACCTGACCCGGCGCGACGCGGAAGATGCGCGTGTTACCGTCGCCGCCGTCCGGACCCGCGAGGTACGGACCAACGCTGAGCGAGGTGATGGTGGAGCGCGTGCGGTCACCCGTCACGTTCAGGCGCCAGAAGAAATCCTTGCTGGAGGCCAGCACCGCGCCGAACGCGACTTCATGCGTGTTGCCGTCGAGCGTCGCGGCGTTCACCCACGTGTTGCGATAGCCCGAGGCGGCCGACGTCGGCACCTGCAGGATCTGATCGCTCGTGGTCTTCTTGGAGTAGCTGTACTCGAGCGTGTAGTTCTTGAGGAAATTGATGTTGAAGCCCGCTTCGGTTTCCTTCGAGAAGGCCGGCTTCAGGTTCGGGTTGCCGAGCGTGACCTTGCTCGGGCTGCCACCCGCGACCGAGAAGACTTCGTACTGCGCTTCGAACGGCGGGCGCAGACCGGCGGTGCCGTACGACACGCGGATCTTGCCTTCGTCGATGCCGGGGACATGGAAGTCTTCGGAGAAGCGATACGCGGCCGAGGCGCGCGTGTACGTCGCCTTGCGTTCCTTCGCACCGAACAGCGACGACTCGTCCTGACGCACGAGACCGTCGATGATGTAGCGATCCTTGATGTCGAACGTCGTGATCGCAAACAGGTTGCGGTTGCGGATCGTGATGGTGTTCGAGTTCGGCAGCGTCGGCGCATCGGGATCCTGCGCGGCGGCTCCGAATTCCGTCACGCCCGTGACGGTGAGCTTCTGCGCACGCACGCCGAGCACGTTGGCCGTCTGGTCTTCGTAGACGGTGGCGAGCTTGGTGGTGTTGGTGAGCCAGTCACCCAGCTTGCGGATGGCCGTCAGCGTGGCGCCCGTGTTGAACGACTTGTTGGACGCGAACTCCTGATTGATGGAGCCCTGACCCTTGCCGCCCGTGGAACCGAGGAAGCCGATCGGCGTGAACGTCTTGTTGTTGCCGGTGGACTGGTCGTAGTTGAAGTTGCCTTCCGCCGTGAGCCAATCGAACGGGCGATAGTTCATCTTGATCACGCCTGTGAAGCGGTCGCGATCGTTGGTGACCTTCTGGTTGTTCAGGCGATACAGCGGATTCGACACGTTGCCCGAGGAGGGCGGCTGGCGAATGACGGCGTTGTACGGCGAGCCGTCGGTGTTGGGCGCCGTGATGTCGATGTTCGGCTCGAGGAAGCGGATGCCGAAGAAGAGCGAGCCTTCGTTCGTCTGGTCGGCGTGCGAGCGGCCGTAGAACATGCCGGTGTTCAACGTGATCTTGGAGGTGATCTCCTGGTCGACGTTGATGCGGAAGTTCTGGCGGTTGTAGCCCTGCAGCAGATCGAGTACGCCCGTTTCCTTGATGTTTTGGATCGAGGCGTTGAAGTTCGTCGCGCCCTTGCGATGACCGACCGAGATGTAGTTGCTCATCGTGGCGCCCGGCTTGAAGACGGCGCCGAGTGCGTCGAAGATCTTCGGATAGCTGTTGTCCGAGATGTCGTCCGCTTCCGAGATGCGCTGGCCGTTGGCGTCGAGCTTGAAGCCCGTGGCGCTGGTCGGGTCGAGCTGGAAGGCCGTGGAGGTGTTCAGGCCGACCTTCTTGGGGAGGTAGCTCTGCCCGTACTCGTTACGGAAGGTGAAGTTGGTCTGCCCTTCCGCGAGGTTGGCGCCACGCTTGGTGAAGATCTGGATGACGCCGTTGGCCGCATCCGATCCATAGAGCGAGCTGGCCGCCGCGCCCTTGATGACTTCGACGCGCTCGATGTCCTGCGAATTTATGTCAGCGAGACCCAGGCGCGTGATCGTGCCGTCCACGATCACGAGCGGATCCTGACGACCCGCGAGCGACGTGGCGGAACGCAGGCGAATGGCCGGCTCCGAACCCGGCGAGCCCGACGTGGTGGTGACGCTGGCACCCGCGACCTTGCCCGCCAGACCGCCGAGCGGCGAGATGGCCGGCGTTTCCTTCAGTGCGCTCGCGTCGACCACGCTGACCGCAAACGCCGTCTTCTTCTGCGACGTCGCGTCGGACACGCCCGTCACGACGACCTGCTCGAGGCTCAAGACGTCCTTGTCGAGATCGTAGTCCTTGTCCACACGACCCGCCGCGATCGTGATGGGGAGACGCTTGGGCTTGTAGCCGATGAAACGGACCACGAGGTTGACCGCGCGACCGCCGTACTTGGAGACGTCGACGGTGAAGCTGTACTTGCCGTCCACGGTCGTGATCGTGCCGGCTCCGATTTCCGGAATTCCGACGCTCGCGCCGCCAAGCGGCTGCCCCGCGGACGTGACCTTGCCGGAGAAGACCTCGGTTTGCGCTTGTGCCGTGCCGGCGCAGAGCGCGAGCGCTGCGACTGCGGTGGCCATACGCAGAGACCTTCGGATCAAGACACCATCCATTGCGTTACCTCGTGCGGTGAAGGGAGGAGCGGGTACGACGAACAGAAATGGCGTCCTGTCCCTTGGTGGTCCCAAGAAACGCGGACGCGAATTGGCGACGTGCAGGTAGGCATCACAGAGTGCGACATGTATCGGTCATGCAACGGCTGGCCACATTATGCGAATGCAACTTTGCCGACGCAATGGTTCGTCGCTCCGTTCCGTCCCTCGCATCACCATCCTGTCCGTGTCAACACGCGACTTGACCCACGAGTCACTGCCCTTATCGTTGCCAAGGTGACCTCCCGCTCACGACTCGCCCTCCTCATCGCGCTGGCGATCCCGATCTTCGCCCGCACGATCCCGGCGCAGCGTCCCGACGGACGACTGTCAGGGACGGTGCTGGACAAGGCCAGCGGTATACCGGTCACCGAGGCCGTCGTGGTGTTCCTCTCCGACGGACGCCTGTTCACCACAGATTCCACGGGCAGCTACCGCTTTGACAAACTGCCGAGCGGCGTTCTGCGCTTTCTCGTCCGCGCCCGCGGGTATCCGTCGGTCGGCCTGATCATCGCGCTCGCCAAGGGCGAGAGCATGACACGCCAGGTCGAGCTGGATTCCACTGCCGCCGGCGCCGCCGCGAGCGCAGCCGCCACGGCACAGGCCGCTTCGAGAGGTCGCGACTCCGCGCAGGCGCTCCCCATGGTCGCCGTCGCGGCAGAGGCCAGCCTCGGCCCGCGCTTCGCAAACTTCGAGCGCCGACGGAAAACCGGCGCCGGCCACTACATCGTGCGCGAAGACATCGAGAAGGGCGGCTACTCCTCGCTGCAGGACGTCGCCCGCACCGTACGTGGTGTGAACGTGGAGTGCGGCGGCGGGCTGGGCTGCTACATCCGCATGGCCCGCGCGCCCATGCGCTGTCTCCCCGAGTACGTCGTCGACGACAACGTGGACAACACCTTCGGCCCGACGATGCCGGTGCGCGACATCGAAGCGCTGGAGATTTATACCGGGCCATCGGACGTACCGGGCGAATACGCCGGACGCAATGCAGGGTGCGGCGTGATCGTCATCTGGACACGTTCAGGCCCCACGCGCAAGCGGAAGCTCTAACCCAACGCTGCAGGCGCGCGCGGGCGACCTAACGCGGCGCCGTGACGACTACCTCGCGCTGACCCGCTGTCAGTGCCACAGTCTGCTCTGCCCCGCCCGGCCAGCGCACCCACACCGAGAGCGCGTCGCTGCCGGTCGCGGTGGGCATCGCCAACACTGGCGAGACCGCATCCACCGACCAGTAGCCAGCGCCCTGATGCACTTCGCGGAGCGGACCGCGCGCGCTGCCGTGGACGATACGCAACTGCGCGCCCACGCCCGACGGATTGCTCGCCGATCCCACCAGACGTACACGCACGCCGGGCGTTCCGCGCACGTTGCGCCAGAGCGTCATCGGCGCGCCGTTCTGCGACACGGCAAGATCCACTCGGCCGTCACCATCAAAGTCCGCAGCGGCCGCGCCTCGTGAATCGCCCCTGACCGCAATACCGCTCTGCTGCACCGTCTGCGATACGAAGCCACCCGAGCCGTCGCCGAGCAGCAGCAGACCAGCACCTGCGTCAAAACGCATCGTGTTGATCTCTGTGGGGAAGAAGTTTTGCGCGAGGAAGAGATCCTCGCGCCCATCACCATCGAAGTCAGCGACCACTACACCAAACGCGGGCGCGAGCTGGGCAACGGTGGGTAGCGCGTGTGCCTCAAAGTGGCCGTTGCGATTGAGGAATATCGTATGCAGGAAGGTCGTCGCGCCTACGCGCATCGCACGCGACGCGTCCGCGCCAAGGAGCGCATCGACGTCGGCCTTGGAGAATGCGGCGTACGTGGCAAATCGCTCCTTGACCGAGGGCAGCGCCGCATTGATGCGCGAGAACGGATCGAGCGGCATTTCGCGGCGCGTGAGGGAGTCTGCGCGCGCCGGAATCAGCGCCAGTCGATCGCCTGCCACCGCGCCGACCACCAACTCGTACGGCCGGCTGACCGACGTCTGCCACGGCACGTTGCGCCCCCAGCTCGTGGCGACGATGTCTAACCGCCCGTCGCCATCGAAGTCGCCGACGTTCACGCCGTTCCATCGGCTCAGCACATCACCCAGCCCCCATGCGCGCGTAACGTCACGCAGCGCGCCGTTCTCGTTGTGCAGCACGCGAATGGGGCCAAACTCTGTGGCGATGAGCAGTTCGGGACGCGTATCACCATCGAGATCGGCAAAGACCGCGGACGACACGAGCCCCAGCGCCGAGAGCGCCCGCGCGTTGCCGTCGTCCGCAACGAACGACCCGTCTGCCGCCCCGAGCAGCAATCGCGAGCGCGCCGGCAAAGGCCACGCGCCGGGTATCGCACGCGCACCGACAAACAGATCGAGACGGCCATCGCCGTTCACGTCGGCCATCGCGAGCGCACCAACGCTGGCCGAATCGCCCGCCGCGACCACTGTGGCCGCGCCCGTACGTGCGCCAGCGGAGAAGCCGAGGACCGACGGAAGCGCCAAGGCGTCGCTCGTCGACGCGGCCTCGTAATTCGATTGACCGACGAGCAGATGCGTGCCTGTGCGGCCGTTGGGTGCGCCGAGCACTGTGGTGAGGTCCACCGCCTGCAGTGCACCGGGGGTCGCAAGCGGAATGAATTGCGATCCCGTGTTGCGCAGCACGTTGAGCTTGCCGCCGCGCCCACTGCCGAAGACCAGATCATCGCGACCGTCACCGTCGATATCGATCCAACTCACGCCCGGCCCCAGCTGGCTCAGTCGTGTGGGGAGCAACGGCTGTCGTTTGAAGTCGGCGTAGAGCGAGTCCACATGCGTTGCGCCGCGCAGCAGCGACGTCGCGTCAGCAAAGAGCGGCGCAGATGCGCGAGTGGAATCCGCCGCCGCATCAGTGGCCGCCGCTTCATCGATCTCGTACAGCCGATTGGCGCGCGCCGTCGTGATGACACTGACCTTGCCGCTCCGCCAGCGCACCGTAAGCGAGGTGGCTGCGCTCGAGTCGGCGGCGAACGTCAACTGCGCGTCGCTTCCCGAGAGGTAGTAGCCGCCGGAGGTCATTTCACGCGACTGCATGGGAAGCGCACCACTCCGCACCGTGACCAGCGCACCAACGCCTTGGGTGTTGGCACCGACGCCGCGCAAACGCACCGAGATGCGCGGTGCGTTCGACGTGCTCCGATACACCACAGACGGCGCGTTCAGCCGTGTGACCACGACATCGAGCGCACCATCGCCATCGAGATCGGCGACAGCAAGCCCCTGCGAGACGGCGCTGTCCACGCCGAATCCCCAGCGCTGACTCACGTCGGCAAACGACAGGTCACCGCCATTGCGCAGCGCGACGCTGGGCGTGCGCAGCATCGGGAACTCTGCCGACTCACGATTCCAGGGCACGCGGGGAAAGCTGTTGCGAATGCGATCGTACGGATCGGCCTCGCGCACGTCGTAGCGATGCCCGTTCACCGCGAGCAGATCTTCGTAGCCATCGAGATCCACGTCGAGAAATGCCGAACCCCACGTCCAGTCGGTGGCACTGACACCGGCCAGATCCGCGATCTGCGCGTACGTGCCATCACCGCGCGAGAGCTGCAGCATGTTGCGCATCCACTGCGTGCGTTCGGGCGAGAGGCCGACAGGCTTTTGCAGCGGCGTGTGCGTAGGAACTTGGCGCTGCCGAGCCTCGAGCGTGGGCGCGAGCATGTCCGTGGTGAAGATGTCCACGTTGCCATCGCGATTGATGTCACCGAAATCCACCGACATGCTGGTGTTGCTGGTGGCACGCAGCGCCGTCTGCGGAGCAAGCTGGAAGTTCCCCTGTCCGTCGTTGATCCAGAACTGGTCGGGGTCTTCGAGATCGTTGCACACGTACAGATCCGGCGCGCCATCCTGATTCACATCGTAGAACCGTGCAGCGAGACTGAAATAATCGGGATCCACGGCGAGTTGCACGCCGCGCTCGTCACGAAAGCGGGGCCCAAGCACAGGTGTGCGCGTGAAGTGCCCCTTGCCGTCATTCAGAAAGAAGAGATCGCGTTCGGCTCGCTGTGACCGCATGAAGCCACCGAGATCGGGCCGAGCCTCCACGCGATACTCGGCGCGCCATTCGGGCAACACAACGACCGAGTCCCCGACCTTCTTGAGCACCTGATCGAAGGCGCGCGCCTGCGGCGGGAACGCATCGAGTGCGTTTCTCGTCTTGTAGGTCGCGACGTAGAGATCGAGCGAGCCGTTGCCGTCGACGTCGGCAAGGGTCATGGTGGTCGCGTTCACGCCGCCACTCAGTCCGCTGCCGGCCGTTGCGTCGGTGAAGTGCCCCTTGCCGTCGTTGAGATAGAGCTTGAGCGGTCCACCAAACGTTCCGGCAATGAGATCCAGGTGCCGATCGCCATTCACGTCCGCGAGCACGACGCTCGTCGTCGAGACGCCTGTGAAGTCGAGACCACTCGCCTTCGTGACGTCTGAGAAATGCATCTCGCCATCGTTGCGATACAACGCCGCCGGCTTCTCCTCCGAAGCCAGCACCACGTCGGGTCGGCCATCGCCATCGACATCGCCGAGTGCAACGCCCGCACCATCGAGCAGGCCGCGATTGTCGAGGCCATGTTCGACGTCGATGTCATTCTGATGTGTCAGACCGGTGGCGGCGGCGTTGAGCATCGTGAAGCCGACATGGTCGCTGCGCGGGATGGCTAGCTGTCGCCAGCGATACCCGCTCTCCTGATGCCAACTGGTATCGACAGGCGGCGCACTGCATGCAACGAGGAGCACGCAGAGTACCGTTAGACGCCTCATGCGCCGCGCCGGGTCTTGAGTGTGCGCATCACCTTGCGACCGATGCACTGCCCCTGCGTGAGACCATCGACCACTGCCGGGAAGTAGTGCACCCCCGCGTAGACGCGAGAGATCGCGACTTCGTCGCGCGCGGCGGTGAACGATTTGAAATTTCGCGGCGGTTGGCCGATATCCACCTGCGTGGAGTCGATGTACGCGATCGTGTCGCCGAGCAGCGCGGTGAGCGCCTCCACGGCCGCCGCCGATTGCACCGAGTGCCCTGAGGGATACTCGGGGAACGGTGGTGTAGGGATCACCGTCTGGAACTTCGGGTCGAAGACGCGCTGCGCATACGCAACCGGACGCACAACATTCGAGCGATACTTCTCGCGCCAGCATCCGATGAACGCATCGGCGATAGCGATCGACGTCATCGCATACAGCTCGACCGCCGCGTCGGCACTCAGGTTGCGGCGTGCGACCATCAAGTTCACGACGCTGATCCAGTGAAAGCCCGGCGTGCCGGTAGCGACGGGATTGTCAGCCCAGAACAGCGCGATCTGCCGCTGCTCGGGCGACATTGCGAGCACCGTGTCATAGAACTGCTTGCCCATCTTCCAGAAGGGCGAGTCGACCTGCTCGGAGTACACGGGCGGTGGCGGTGGCGCGCACTCGTCGCCCGTGGCCAGCACAAACGGACGCAGATTGCCCCAGTACGGCTCGGTCGGTTTTGTGGGGTTGAACGCCGGCAACGTCGTTGGACCTTCGGCCTTGGGGCGATTGGTGAACGTGCCCTTGCTCGTGGCGTTCTCGACGTCTTCGTGAATGTTGGGATTCGCAAACTGAACGAGATCGCTTTGCCCCGAGAGCGTTTGCGGCACGAACTGCGCGATGTTGGCCGTGTTGCTCCACTCTTCGCGCTTGCCGGATGGTGCCCACGGACGACCGCGCGTCGCAAAGAAGCTGTCGGCGGCGGCCCATGCGAGAATGGCTCCCCCAATGGCACGACCGTGTGCCAGCGAGCGCGACTTCTCCTCGGCATTCACGCCGGCGGCCACGCGCGCGTCGACCTGCGCGGCGGCGAGCGAGTCTACCGTGCGACGCGTGCCGACCATTCCGTCGCGAAAGAGCGAATCGAGCACGACGCGCTCCGCTTCAGCCGCGACGATGGCACCGTCGAGCGGATCGCTGCCTGCGGGCGCGGGGAGCGAGGAGAGGCCGTTGAGCTGACCACTGAGCGAGCGGAGCGATCCACGCGAATCGGCGGCATACCCTTCGTAGAGCGCGACGGCGCTGTAGGCAGAGATCCGTGCAGCGATCGGGGGCCCGAGTCGCTCGCTGCGCACGAATGCCAGCGACGTGCGCAACCACTGCGACACGAGCTGCGGATCTGTAGGCGCCGGGGACTTATCGCAGGCGGCACTCCCGGCAACGAGCGCACTCACTAGGACAGAGGCGCAAAGGCCAAGGCGCCTGCTCGTGCGCGCGTGAATCAGTCGGTGGCGCATTCGTGGTTCCATCGGGTGACTCGAGCGTGCGGGCGAGAGTGAGGCAGTGAGAACTCGCGTTGAGAGAGCGCGACTCGCGTAGGTTACGGCCCATTCCTCGGCCACGGTAGAGCGACAATGGTGCCGAGCGGTGCGCTCGCGGTGACGAACGGTGGATCGCTTGGCACGAGCACACGGCGTACCTTAGCAGCATGCCGTCCCACTGCCTCCCCACGCTGCAGCCTTCCACGCACGGCGCAACAGTATCTCCGACATCGAGGTGCGTGTTCTCAGTGCTCGCCGCGCTGTTGGCGCTGCTGACTGTGTCGTGCGATAGTCGCGCGCCCAATACATCGGTCCGCAGTGCAGCGGCAGAGGTGTCGAGTGTGGACGTACGTCGCCTCTCGCCGGCACGAAAGGCGGCCATGCCGGACATCATCGTGCAGGCCGCGGATCGTTCTCGACAGATCGGGGACGAACGCGCACGTGTTCAACTGTACGTGATCAGTGACTACCAGTGCGCAGAGTGCCGTGCGTGGTACTCCGCCGTGTTGCCCGAGCTTCGTCGGTCGTACGTGGACTCGGGTATCGTCCGCCTGACCTGGGTGCACTACCCGTTGCGCGCGCACCCCAACGCCGTGCGCGCGGCCAGCGCCGCACTCTGCGCGGGCTCGCAGGGGAACGACATGTTCTGGGCGGCGAGTGAGCGACTGTTCGCGGAGCAGCCGCGGTGGAGTGACGTAGCCGATCCCGCGCCGGTGTTGGACTCGCTGGTGACGAGTGTCGGCGTCGAGCCCTTCGCCTTGCGGAGCTGCACGTCGAGCGGGCGCCTGCTGCGGCAGATTCGGGCGGATATCGACTGGACGGACAAGGCTGACGCTGGCGCGCCACTGCTGGTCCTCGTGGGCACTCGGCGGGTCGCTGGCGGCGCATCGATGTCGGTGCTGCGGCCCGTGCTCGACTCCGCCATCGCTGCGGCCCGGTAGTCGAGCGCGCTCGCGCGCGCGATCCGACTGTTGACCCCCGGCGCGGGGGGACGCACTGTAGCGGGGCTGAGAGCTTGCTTCATCGTCCCCGGGAGGGACGCACCGGACCGATGGTGCGTTTGTCCTCCTCGCGACATTCCGCCCCGTCAACCGCCCGAGACCGCGTATGCTGCCGTATCGACCGTTGCTGTTGCTCGCGCTTCCCGCCGTCGTGGGGGGCACGCTCGGCGTGATCCACCGCGCGGACGTGGATGATCGCCTTCCGTCGCGCGCCGCAGCGCCCGCCGTGCTCGACTCGACGCTGCGTGCGTCGTATCGCTGGCGCAACATCGGCCCCGATCGTGGTGGCCGATCGATTGCGTCGAGTGGTGTGAAGGGGCGCCCGAAAGAGGCGTACTTCGGCGCCGTCGGCGGCGGCCTGTGGAAGACGTCGGACGGTGGCGAGACCTGGGCGCCGGTGACAGACGGACAGATCAACAGCGCCTCGGTGGGCGCCGTCGCCGTGAGTGAGAGCAATCCGGACGTTATCTACATCGGTACCGGCGAAACGTGCATTCGCGGCAACATCATGCCGGGCGATGGCATCTACAAGAGCAGCGACGCCGGCAAGACGTGGACGCATGTCGGATTTGCGGGCGTCGATGCGATCAGCAAGATCCGCGTGCATCCGACGAACCCGGACGTGGTGTTCGCGGCGGTGTTTGGCCAATACAGCGTGCCGAGCGCGCAACGCGGCGTCTTCAAGAGCGTCGACGGCGGCAAGAACTGGCGCAAGGTGTTGTTCCGCGATGACAAGACCGGCGCGATCGACATCAGCATGGATCGCAACAATCCGAACGTGCTCTACGCGGCGATGTGGGAGGCATACCGCAAGGAGTACCAGATGTCGAGCGGCGGCACCGGCAGCGGCCTGTTCAAGAGCACCGACGGCGGCGAGACGTGGACCGAGATCACGCGCAACGCCGGTATGCCCACCGGGCTCGTTGGGCGCATTGGCGTGGCCGTGAGCTCCGCGAATTCCAATCGCGTGTATGCCATCGTCGAAAATGACGAAGGCGGTCTGTTCAAGAGCGATGACGCGGGCGCGACGTGGAGCGTTGTGAACGAGGACCGCAGCATCCGTCAGCGCGCGTTCTACTACACGCACGTCTTTGCCGATCACAAGAATGCGGATGTCGTGTATCTGCAGAACACGTCGATGTTCCGTTCCACGGATGGCGGCAAGACGCTGCAGAACGCTGGCAACGGTACGCATGGCGACCATCATGATCTGTGGATCGACATGGACGATCCAACGCATCTGGTCAACGCCAACGACGGCGGCGGCGCCGTGTCGTTCAACACCGGGCGGGCGTGGAGCGAGCAGGACTTCCCCACGGAGCAGTTCTACCATGTGATCACGACGGCGCACGTGCCGTTTCATCTGTGCGGCTCGCAGCAGGACAACAGCACGCTGTGCACGCCGATGAATTGGAACGCGAACGCCGGCTTTGGTCGTGGCGGCGGTGCCGGTGCGGGCGCGCTCAACGCGGGCGCCGTTGCGCAGCCCGCGTCGGGCGGTATGGCCGTTTCGTATCAGGTGGGTGGCGGAGAGCCGGGTTACATCGGTGCCGACCCGAACGATCCGGACCTGTTCTACGCCGGCACGAACAACGGCGGCTATCTCGACAAGTTCAACCGTCGTACCGGCCTTGGCCGCGAAGTGAATCCGTATCCGTGGTTCTACTCGGGCGAGCCGTCGAAGGACATCAAGGAGCGGTGGCAGTGGACGTATCCGATCGTCTTCTCGCCGCTCGACAAGAAGACGTTGTACGTATCGTCGCAGCGGTTGTGGGCCACGAAGGATGGCGGCAAGACGTGGGCGAATCTGAGCGGCGACCTCACGCGCCATGCGCCGGAAACGCAGGAGAAGTCGGGCGGTCCGATCACGGGCGACATGAACGGCCCCGAAGTGTACGGCGTGATTTTCTCCATCGGACCGAGCAAGAAGAACATCAACACCATCTGGACCGGCTCGGATGATGGGCTCGTGCACGTCACGCGCGACAACGGCAAGACGTGGGCGAACGTGACACCCAAGGAGATGCCGGACTTCGGTCGCGTGAGCCAGATCGATGCGTCGGCGTTCAACGATGGCGCCGCGTACATCAGCGTGCGCAAGCCGCTGCTCAACGATCGTGCGCCGTACATCTTCAAGACCACCGACTACGGCAAGACGTGGACGAAGATCGTCAACGGCATCGGTGCGGAAGCGTATGTGCACGCGGTGCGCGAAGATCCGTATCGCAAGGGTCTGCTGTATGCGGCCACCCAGCAGGGCGTCTACATCTCGTACGACGACGGCGCGAACTGGGAGAGCCTGATGCTCAACATGCCGAACGTGCCGATTGCCGACCTGATCGTCGAGCAGAACGAGCTCGCCATCGCGTCGCACGGCCGCGGCTTCTGGGTCCTCGACAACATTTCTCCGTTGCGTCAAGCGTCGCCGGCGGTGAGTGCGGCGGACATTCATCTGTTCACGCCGGCGGCCGCGATTCGCGGCAACGGTGCAGCACCGATCAGCTACATCCTCAAGACTGTTCCCAAGCGGTTGTCGTTGCAGATCGTGGATTCGGTGGGTGGCGTGATGCGCAGCTTCGAGCCTGACACGAGCAGTGCACCGGCCGCGGCGCCGCAGGGTGGCCGGCGTGGTGGTGGGCCGAGCACGATCCCCAAGAACGTCGGGCTCAATCGCCTCAACTGGGACATGCGCATTGGCAGCATCGAGAGCTTCCCGGGAATGATCCTGTGGGGCGCGGGCACCAACGGTCCCGCCGTTCCGCCGGGGAAGTACACGGTTAAACTCATCGCCGACGGAAAGACGCTGACGGCGCCGCTGGTGGTCAAGCGCAATCCGCGCATTCCCGACGTGACCGATGCCGAGCTGCGCGCGCAGTACCTGTTCGGCAAGCGGGTGCGCGACAAGGCGACGGAAGCGAACCAGGCCGTGATCGCGATTCGCCGCGTGAAGCTGCAGCTCGAAGACCGCCTCAAGAAGGCGGCCGACGACGCGGCGCTCAAGTCGGCCGGTTCGACGCTCAAGACCAACTCGTCGGCCGTGGAAGAGAACGTGTACCAGGTGCGCAATCAGAGCGGCCAGGACCCGCTCAACTTCCCGATCAAGGTGAACAACCGCATCGCCAACCTGCTGTCGATGTCGGAGCGTGGCGATGGCGCGCCGACGACGAACATGCCGGAGATCTTCGGCATCCTGACCAAGGAATTGAAAGTCTACACGGACCGTCTGGATGTGGTGTGGAAGACCGATCTCGTGGCCGTGAACAAGGAACTGGCCCGTCTCAAGCTTCCGCTCATCGACCCCACGTGCGCCAAGGCTGAAGGCTGCACGGCCACGCCGTGATGCATTCCGCACAATGCGAAACGCCGCACATTCCCTCCTGAGGAGCATTCCGATGTCCCGTTCACGTAGCGGACTCGCCGCGCTGTCGCTCACCGCCGCCGCACTGGCGGGGTGCACGCTCCAGCGCGCGCAGCCGACCGCAGCCGCCTTCAAGTCGGCCGCGACGGATGATCACATGAGCCACATGAGCGCCGCCGATATGGCGGCGCCCATGCGCTCGAGCAGTAACGGTTCCAACAGCACGTTTCAGGGCACGGCCGGCATTCCGGCCAGCAACGCGACGGCGGAGGCTCGCCTCAAGGCCAGCCCGCGTCACTCTGAATGGGTGAAGTTCCCCGCAACGCCGGGGTCGGCCGACTCGATCATGGCCTGGGTGGTGTATCCGGCCAGCCCGAACAGCCGCGCCAAGGCGCCCGTCGTCGTGGTAGTGCACGAGATCTTCGGGCTGTCGATGTGGGTGCGTGGTGTGGCCGATCAAGTCGCGGCCGACGGCTTCATCGCCGTCGCGCCCGACTTCCTCTCGCGCGCGCGCGGTGGACCGAGCAACGTCGAACTCTCCGGCGACTCGGCGCGCAAGATCATCGGCGGCGTGAATGCCGCGGAAAAGAATGCCGTGATCAGCGCAGCAGCCAACTACGGCATGATGCTGCCGTCAGCGCAGCAGAAGTACGCCGTGATCGGCTACTGCTGGGGCGGCACGGCGTCGTTCGGCCACGCCGTCAACGGCGGCGTGAAGGGCTTTGCCGGTGCGGTGCCGTTTTACGGGGCGCCGTACATGAGCAATGGCACACCGGCCACCGCGACCACGGCGGCCGTGCCGGGAGCCGTCAGCTCGGACTCACTCGCCAAGATCAAGGTGCCGGTGATGTTGCTCAGCGGCTCCAAGGACGCGCGCATCGGTGCGGCGATGCCGGCGATCGACTCGATCATGAAGTCGATGAAGAAGGAGTACTCGGGCACCAACTACGAGGGCGCCATCCACGGATTCCTGCGCGCGCAGGATGATCCAATCGCGCAGGGTCCGGTGCGTCCGGGCAGCACACCGCGCACGGCGGAGGACATGCAGGCCGAGCAGGCCGCGAATCTGGCGGCGGCGAAGGATGGTTGGGTGAAGACGGTGTCGTTTCTGAAGAAGAACCTCGGCGTCAAGTAATCATCAGATGAGCAACGTACGAGTTGCGGTCGTGCAGGCCGCTGCAGTCCCGTTCGACCGCAACGCATGCGTGGACAAGGCGGTCCGCCTGATCGGAGAGGCGGCCGCCACGGGAGCGAAGGTCGTCGTCTTCCCCGAAGCGTTCATCGGCGGCTATCCGAAAGGGCTGGACTTCGGAACTGTCGTGGGGAAGCGCGACGTGGAAGGGCGCGAGGAATTCCGCCGTTACCACGAGGCCGCCATCGAGGTGCCGAGCGTCGAGACAGATGCACTCGGCGAAGCGGCGGCCACACACGATTGCTATGTGGTCATGGGCATCATCGAGCGCGATGGCGGTACGTGCTACTGCACCGCGTTGTTCTTCGGCCCAACCGGCGTGCTGCTCGGCAAGCATCGCAAGTTGATGCCAACCGCGATGGAGCGGATCATCTGGGGCTTTGGCGATGGCTCCACGCTCACCACCGTCGACAGTCCATACGGCCCCATTGGATCGGTGATCTGCTGGGAGAACTACATGCCGATGCTGCGCATGGCGATGTACGCCAAGGGCGTCACGCTCTACTGCGCACCCACGGCCGACGATCGCGACACGTGGTTAGCCACGATGCAGCACGTCGCGCTGGAAGGGCGGTGTTTCGTGCTCTCGTCGTGTCAGTTTCTGCGACGCGGCGATTTCCCCGACGACGTGCGTGTACGATTGGGCGACGCGCCGGATGACGTACTGATGCGCGGCGGCAGCGTGATCGTGGGGCCGTTGGGACAGATCATCGCCGGCCCGGTGTTTGGAGAAGAAGCGATTCTCTCCGCCGAGATCGATCTGCAGGACATCCCGCGCGCGAAAATGGACTTCGATGTCGTGGGACACTACAGCCGGCCGGATGTGTTTCAGCTGGTGGTGAACGAGCAGGCGACGCGCGCGGTCAAGAGCTAACACCTACGGCTTCGCGGCCCGGAGCTGACGGGCCGCGAGCTGCTGCGCCAGCATCGCCTCGGTGCCAAAGCGCAGCGTCGCGGCGAGTGTGCGAGCGATCGAATCGGCGCGTGCAGCCTCGCCGGCTTGGCGCACCGCGTGAGCCAGCGACTCCTGCGGGACCGGCGTGCTGTCGAGTGCGACGCCACGCTCCATGAGCGGAATAGCGCTGCGAGCCTGACCGCGTGCCACCGCCACTTCGCCGCGCAGCAGCAGTGCGGCGCTCTCATGCCGAGCATTGCCTTTCACGGCCCGACGCCCGAGAGTGTCGAGCATCTCGCGCGCGGCGTCAGCCATGCCGACGCGCGCCATCGCCTTGCCGGCCCAGTACAGCACCGTCGGCTCGCTCACGCCACTGCGCGAGACGGCGCGCACACGCTCCAGCTCTTTGCGGACACCAGCGCTGTCGCCGGCCAAGCCACGCGCCCACGCAAGCATCAGCCGCGCGCGCACCTCGCCGAGCGATTCCGTCTTCATCGCCTGGTGCGTCAAGGCAGCGCTGTCGAACATGGTGACTGCCGTGCGCGCATCGTCGCGCCACAGGGCCAGCAACCCTAACGAGCGATAGCCGCGCGCCGACTGCCCCGCCGAGCCACCGATCATGAGCCGGAAGACCGCAGCCGCAGAATCGGGGAAGCCCGCGCGAACGAGCGCCGACCCGTACTCGTTGTTCTGCACGACGTCGGTTCGCAGAGACGGATCGAGCGCAAAGGCGCGAGCGAACGCGCGACGGGCGGTCGTCCGATCGGCGTCGCTGTCGAGGGAATTCGCCGCCGCGGCGAGATTGATCCAGTCTCTCGCGTCAAGCGAGTCAGTCTTGAGCAGCTGGACATACAGATCGCGCGCCGCCGCACTGCGTCTGCCCTGCAGGAGGTCGAAGGCGAGCGATGATCTCGTGTCACGGTCGAGCGGATACGAGGCGAGCCAACGCTCCTGGATGGCGATGGCGCTGTCGGGCAGCCGTCGCCAGCGCGCCTGCAACGCCTCCGTTCTCATCGCTTCGCGGGCACTCAGTCGTGCGCGCAGCGACAGCGCACCCGCAATCGATGCCTCACCTTCTGCGGGCCGATTGAGCAGATACTGCAGCTGACCCAACGCCGAATGTGCCGTTGCGAAGCTCGAGTCGAGGGCGATGGCCCGACGATACTCGGTCATCGCGGAATCGTAGTTCCCCGCCCTGCTGTACCCATTGGCGCGTGTGTAGGCGCGCAGGGCACCCAGCGACGCCGTGGTGACCTCCGGCAGCGGCCGCACCGGTACGGACGATGTCAGCGATGCGCCGAGTCGGCGTTGCACGGCGCGCGAGAGCTTGTCGAGCGCAGGGAGCAGCGCTTCGTCGCTCTCCGCACTCGACTGCTCAACGGATATCGGGGTGCCGGTCGCGACGTCGAGCACGCGCGCCGAAAGCGATCGCTGTGGCCCCAGTCGCGCGATCGATGGCACGACCACGCGTCCAGCCCCGAGGCGCATGGCGATGTCGAGTGCCGTGCGCTCGTCGATGAACGTGCTGTCGGGAAGCCGCATGAGCTGCAACACTTCTCGTACCCGTTCGCGCGGTACGACGTTGATCTGTGCCCCCTGCGCGAGCGTGACCCCCAAAGCCATCGTCACGGACGCCGACGTGACAGCGTCGCGCGCTGGATCCTGCGTGTCGGCCACCAGCACCAGCGCGGGCGCCGATGACGCGCCGCGACGCGGACGAAGGACGACCCAGGCCGCGACGGCGACAAGAACGGCGGCGGCACCAACAACGATCGTCCCGAAGCGCCGCGACGACGAAACTGCGGCTGCAGTTGGCGACTTCACTGATGCGTGCGCAGTCGGCGCCACGCCCGTATCGGCGCCTGCGTACTCGCCCGCGCTCGCGCCTGTGCGCGCGACGGTGGCCACGACCTCCATCTCCGAGGCACGTCGGGCCGGCAGCGCCGCCATGGCCGCCGCGTGCTCGACGGAGAGAGCGTCCACGCGTGCATCCGGTTCGCTTTCGAACTCCGCATGCAAACGCGCCTTGAGTCGGCGATACCGTTCGATGGCGTCGCGCAACGCCGTGCGGGTGCCGGGTGCGGCAATCGCCGCCAGCAGCGCAATTGCAGCGTCCGCATCCTCCACGTCCTCATCCAGCCACTGCTCACCCAGCGCCACGGCCTCAGTCGCGCGCCCCTCGGCCATCAATTGCGGCACCCGGGTTCGACACAGAGACACGAAGCAACCGGAAAGCCGCGCACGCTCGCGCGCCGTCCAGTCGTCGAAACCGGGCGCGCGTTCCAGAAAGACGCCCGCGAGAAACGGCCCCGCGTAACACTCCACGGCACGCGCCGAGTCGCCGTTGGACAAGGCCGCTTCGAACTCGCGGACGTCGAAGCGAATCGGGCAGTGCGCCGCCAGCTCCACGTCCTGCACGCGCGAGGCGATGGCGTCTCGACCGAATGCCCGCCGGATGTGCGACAGCGCTTCGGCGAGATTGTGCCGCGCGCGTTCCGGCGGTTCCTCACTCCAGAAAAGCGTGGCCAGCAGCTCGCGAGAGACGGGTCTCGTCTGACCGGCGAGGTAGAGCAGCAGCGCGACCTTACGGCGTCGGCTGGCCAACTCCTGCAACGCACGCGCTTCGGTCTCGTTCGCATCGCTCCCGTCCAAGGGTTCGAGCGTGAGCCCGCCGAGCGCCCGCAGGAGCGCGCGCGGAGGAAGCGAGTTGGCTACTGCAGACGACAGCGGTTCGGTCATGCAGCGACGGAGCCGAGGAGGGCGAGGCGAACGCGGGAGTGATCCGAAGCGACGACGGCGTCATGGATATCAACGGGCCTCGAACGACGCTGTTGAAGATGACGCAAATCGTTCACGTGCAATGGCTTGAACCTGTTGATCCGGCGTTGAGGCCCGGTCCCAGATTGGCCCTCGTTTCGCGACCACGCTGTCACCGCGTCACCTGTCTCCGGAGGAATGGTGTCTTCGTCCCTGTCCCAAATGAAGCACGCGCGTCGTCTCACCCGCCAGTTAGTTCTGTGCGGCGTGACAGCCGTTCTTGGCAGTCTCGCGCCTACTGCGGCTCAGGCACAGGCGTGTGCCGCGGGGCTGCTGTCCACCTACATCAATCCGACTGGGCCGGGCGGCTGCAGCATCGGTGGGGTCAATCTCAGCTGGGGGCAATTCGGCCTCTTCACCATCGATCCGACCTCGATCTACGCCACACCGCTATCCGGTACTAACACGCAGGGGAGCTATTTCGGGTTCCGCCTCCAGTCGGCCGTGCAGGGCAAGCCGATGCTGTCGAGCTCGATCACGGCCGCAGACGTTCGGGTCGCGAATCCCAACTACGACCCGAACGACCCGTCCTTTGGGCCCGAGTTTCTTCCGCAGATCCGGCCAGCAAACTTCAGCAACGGGTTCCTGAGTTGGCGTTTCAACCATTCGCTGACGGCTCCGAACGCGCTCACGCGGCTGGAACTCACGACGAAGGGCACCCAGTCCTCGTCGGTCAGTCAGGCGCCCATCATGCCGTCGTATTTGCCGAATGGGGAGCCCGATGTGGGCACGGGTTGTGGCTGGAGCATCACCGACCCGCTGACGGGACAGACCTATTCCGCGCTGCAGACGTGCGGCTTCTTCCGCTCGGCCAGCAACAATGCGCTGTGGCGGGAGATCCAGGACAACACGTATGCGCAAACGGTGTGGAATCGCACGGGGCAGTACAACTACCCCGACTACCTGACTGCGTACTGCCTCGAGAACGGGGCCAGCGCCAACCAGTCCACGAACGATTGCACGTCGTACCAGGATCTGGCCGGCGTGAACTTCGGGAGCTTTGTCTCGCTGAACTTGTCGCAGAGCGCGGGAGCGATGCCGCTGTTTGCGCCGTCCACGGATCTCGGGCTCATCGACCCGAACGATCCGAACTTCGCGAACTACGGCGCCTCTGCGTCACTCGATGAGGCCGAATTCCGCATCTACTACCAGCAGACGAACATCGTGCCCGAGCCGAGCACCTGGGCGTTGATGGCCGCAGGACTGGGAATGGTCGGCGTGCTCGCTCGCCGTCGCCGCACGAGCTGATTCGCCGAGCGCTGTGGTCTCTAGGGCAGCTGCGCGTCCATCCACATCACACGGGCGCGCAGCCAGTCCTTGAGGGCGATCAGCTCGCCGTCGTAACTGCCGAAGACCGCACGATTGGGCCACACCCATGTGTTGAGGATGGGCCAGCGATAGAAGTTCTCGATCTGTTCGAGCCGCAGCTGATCGCCCCGCTCAAAGACGGACGACAACAACGCGTCGACGGTGCCGTTCTGACGAAGCGTGCGCCTGCGCGCCGTCACCTGTGCCGCAAACGCGGGATCCTCGAAGAGGCGCTTGAACCACGGCGCCCCGCGGATGTACCAGCCGGAGGTCTGCTCGGCGCCGAGGTAGTTGACGTTGCCCATGGCGATGTCGAAATCCCAGACCGGACCGAACGTGAGCTTGCCGCCACGCGGCTTGTAGAGATAGGTGCTTAACCGCAGGTTGCCGTCGACGTTTTTAAACAGCTCCTGCAGCAGGTAGTAGTCCACCGCTGACGGCACATCGATCATGCTGGCGTAGCCTGTCTGCGCGTCGCGGAACTGTGCGCCGAAAATGGCACTGTCGGTCTGTGCGATGTACCGCGAGATGTAGGCGCGCTGCTTCTCCCACCCGGGCTCGAGCAGGGTCTCGGGCTCCTTCACGCAGAAGATCATCGGCGTCATGGTCGAACGGGGGCAGAAGGCTTCGCCGCTGCGTTCGTCCACTTCGATCAGGTAGCCGCCGGAGACATTCGTCGCACTCGTGTCGCTGGCCTTGAGCGACGCGATGTTGACGCGCTCGTCGGCAATGCGGATGTGCTCCACCAGCTGATACACGCCTTGATACACGCCGTTGAGTCGCACACTGACGAACTGTGCGCGCGGTGTCCAGGCGAAGACGAGCTTGCGACTCAGATCGAACGCAAGCTGGTTGCGCAGCAGCGTCTTGTCCGAGTAGTTGGCGAGCAGCACCCAATGGCGGCTGCTGGGCATGCCGAGCATGGGCGCCGTCGCGCCGAGCTTGAGCCGGTACGGCTTCTTGGGCATGGTCCACGTGCTGTTGCCACGCCCACGAATCTCGAGTGCCCCGCGCGCGCTGCTGTCGCCGGTGGTAGTGACGATGGCCCAGCGGCCGGGCACATACGTTTCCGTGGAGACGATGCTCGCGCCAAAGTCGGTCGTGATCCGGAGCGTGGGCAGCTGGAGCGCCGCGATTTCCGGCGTCAGCGGAGGCGCGGGCGTGGGGTCGGTGATCGGCGCGGGTTGCTGATCGGCGCGACAGCCAAGCAGAGACGCCGCGAGAGCAGCGAGCAGGAGCGATGTGCGAGCGTGCATGGGAAAAGAATACAGGGGAGACCATGGACTGGCCTCCCCCGTTTCGTGCTGCATGTCGCAGAGTGTTACGCCGAGATCACATCTTCGGCGGGAACAGCTTGTCCAGCTCCTTCTTCACGGCGTCGAGTTCCGCCTTGAGTACCGTGTAGCGCGAGAGGGCGTCGCGGCCAACCTTCTGATCCACGCGCACCGTCATGCTGGACAGGTACTGAATGTGCGCCTGAATGCCCGGCTTTCCGTAGCGCACCGGCTGCGTGTTGAGCTTGCCGGAGAGTTCCTGCACCTTG
Source organism: Gemmatimonas sp. (assembly GCA_965279375.1). Taxonomy (GTDB): domain Bacteria; phylum Gemmatimonadota; class Gemmatimonadetes; order Gemmatimonadales; family Gemmatimonadaceae; genus Gemmatimonas. The sequence continues at coordinate 228,501 of OZ257156.1, forward strand.
GCCAGCGTGTCGGCCGCCGCGCCGGTCGCGCCCTTGAGTCGCGCTTCCTGCTGACGCGTGCGCGCCACCTGCGCGTTGGCATCGCTCACCAGCTCACGCACCTTGCTGTTGTGCTGGTACTGCTCCTTGAGATCTGCAACCGTCACACCTTCGGCTTCGAGACGCGGATCCATCTTCACCGTGAACGCGACGGTCTGCGTGGTGCTACCGACGGTTAACCGCGCCTGATAGTTTCCCGGGGGCGCGCCGAGTCCGCTGGAGTGCTGCACGCCCCAGACGAAGCGATTCAGACCCGCAGCCTTAGTGACGACGTTGAGCGTCGGGCCGGCAGCACCGCCGCCAGGACGGCCGAACATCATCGCCGCTTCCGGGTCGTCCGGATCACCGCCACCACCACCGCCGCCACGACCACCACGACCTGCGGCCGGCGGCGGCGCATCGCTGCGATAGCTGTTCACTGGCGCGCCCTTCTCGTCGAGGATCTCGATCTTCACCGTGTCACTCGGCGCGCTCGGGAGGAAGTACTCGAGCGTCGGGCTCAGGAACGCGGCACCCGCCTGCGTGCGATATCCGACGCGCGGCGAGTAGAGCGTGATCGCACTGGCCGTCGTCTTGGGCGTGATCTGCTGCAGCGACGAGATGTTGTCGAGGATCCACATCGCGCGGCCCTGCGTCGCGACGACGAGGTCTCCGTTCTTGATGCGGATGTCGTTGATCGGGACCTTGGGCATGTTCAGTTCGAACGGCTGCCAGTGTCCGCCGTTGTCGAACGAGATGTACAGGCCGAACTCCGTACCGGCGTACAGCAGCCCCGGACGCACGGGGTCTTCACGCACGACGCGCGTGGGCGCATCGGCAGGAATGCCGTTCTTGCCATCAGTGAGCTTGGTCCACGTCGCGCCGTAGTCGTCGGTGCGATAGAGGTACGGTGCGTAGTCGCCGAGCAGATAGCGGTACGCCGCGTAGTACGCCGTGCCCGCCTTGTGCGGCGATGCATCGATCCACGCCACGCGTCCGCCGGTGGGCAGATCCTTCGGCGTGATGTTCTTCCACGTCTTGCCATTGTCGCGCGTGACATGGAACGGACCGTCGTTGGCACCGGTCCAGATGACACCGGCGGTCTTGGGAGACTCGCTGATCGCGTAGAGCGTGCTGTAGAACTCTTCGCCCGTCACGTCGCGCGTGATCGGCTCACCGCTCGCTCCCTGACAGCACTTGGGAAACGCCGTGAGATCCGGCGACATCTTCTCCCACGTCACGCCCTTGTCGCGTGAGCGATGCAGATACTGCGAGCCGTAGTAGATGATGCTCGGATCGTGCGGCGAGGTCGTCATCGGCGACACGCGCTGGAAGCGGAAGATCAGGTCCTGCCCCGCGTTGCCATAGAGCGACTGCCCACCAACCCAGTAGTTGCGCGACTGGCCTGTCTCGAAGCTCATGATGCTGAACTGACCTTTGCACGAGCCGTAGACGAGATCCTTGTTGCTCGGGTGCGGCAGGATCGGCCCCGTTTCGCACCCCGGACCAACGCGCATCCCCTCGGTCACGAACGGGTCGCTCAGGCTGCTGAAGATGTACGTCGAGTTGTCCTGCTGCGCCGCGTAGATGCGATACGGGAACGCATTGTCCGTCGCGATGCCGTAGAACTCGGCCGTCGGCTGATTGCGCTGCGTGCTCCAGGTGCGACCGCCGTCGAACGACACGTTGGCGCCGCCGTCATTCGACTGCACCATCGTGTTGCTGTTGTTCGGATTGACCCAGATGTCGTGGTTGTCGCCATGCGGCGTGCGCATGGTGACCATCGTCTTGCCGCCGTCGGTGGACTTGAAGAACGACTCCGCGCCGGCGTAGACCACATCGGCGTTGCTCGGGTCGGTGCCCAGCGTGGTGTAGTAGAACGGGCGCTGCAGCAGCGCGCCGTTAGAGTTCATGAGCGTCCAGTTCGCGCCGGCGTCGTCGGAGCGATAGAGCCCGCCGCCCGGAAGCGCTTCAACCAGTGCGTAGATGCGCTGCGGATTGGCGGCAGTGACGCCAAGGTTCGCCTTGCCGATCAGATCCTTGGGCAGGCCGTTCATGCCGCGCGTCCACGTTTCGCCGCCGTCGGTGCTCTTGTAGAAGCCGCCTTCGCGCGAGCCGGAGATGATCGTCCACGGCTTGCGTTCGATGCGGTTCATCCAGGCGAAGAGGACGTTCGGATTGCCGGGCTGGATTTCAACATCCATGGCACCCGTGCTGTCGCTGACGAAGAGCGTCTTCTTCCACGACTTGCCGCCGTCGGTGGTCTTGTAGATGCCACGTTCGCTGCTGGGCTTGAAGATGTCGCCGTATGCCGCGACCCAGACGATGTCGGGGTTGGTGGGGTGAATACGGACCGCGCCGATCTGCCCGACGTTGTAGAGCCCCGCGAAATTCCACGTCGCACCGGCGTCAGTGCTCTTGTACACGCCGCGGCCGGTGGAGACGTTGCTGCGCACGCCGTCGGAGCCGGTGCCCAGATAGACGACCTTTTCGTTGCTGGCCGCCACCGCGATAGAGCCGGAGGAGCCGAGTGGCACTTTGCCATCGGTGATGGGATTCCAGCTGACACCGCCGTCGGTGGTCTTGAAGACACCGCCGGAAGCGACGCCCATGTAGAACGTCTTGGGCTCGGAAGGAACGCCGGTGACGGTGGTGGCGCGACCGCCCACGGAGTGGCCGACCAGTCGGTACTTGAGGCCGCGGAAGAGCGTCGGGTCCACCGAGGCCATCATGGGGGCGGGGGCCGGCTTGGGCGCGGATGCGGCAGGCTTTGCGGGTGCCTGCGCGGCGAGGCCGGTGGGGCCGACCGCCGCGAAGGCCGCGGAGGTCAGAGAGAGCGTTCGGAGAAAGCGACTGGCCATGGCTGGGACTCGGTGGCAGAGAGCGTCGGCGGTACAACGGATCCAGTCCCGGCGCGGGGCACGAGACCGACTTGAACACCCACCAAATGTGCAGAGAGAGAGGGCATTGCAGCCAGTACATTGAGGGCGGAAGAACGAGGCAGCGAGATCCCACGGCGATTGCCACCCACTATCGCGCAACTGAACGAGCCATGGATTCCCACCAACATCGCGGTCGTAGTCATCAGGGGAGAGGACAGGCAGACCCGCAGGTCGGCACCCGTGTGGCGGACGCGTTCGCGGCACTGCGCCGCCGACTCTCGCGTGGCGCGGTCCTGGGGCTTCTGTCGCTGTGCGTGGCGCGTCCCGCCGCCGCACAGCCCGCGGACGCCTCGATCCCGATCCGTATCACCACCTCGCTCGGCACCATCGAGGCCACGCTCGACTCGGCCCACGCTCCCGTCACGGTCACCAATTTTTTGCGCTACATCGATGGGGGCTTTTTTCGCGGCGGCCGCTTCCACCGCACGGTCACGCTCGACAACCAGCCGAACAACGCGGTCAAGATCGAAGTCATTCAGGGCGCGCCGGCGCGGGACAGCACGCGCCGCAACTTCCCGCCCATTCCCATGGAGCCCACCTCGGTGACGGGGCTACAGCACCTCGACGGCACGCTCTCGATGGCCCGTGCGGGACCGAATTCGGCCACGGCGGAGTTTTTCGTGTGCATCGGGGCGCAGCCCGCGCTCGATTTCGGCGGCGCGCGCAACGCCGACGGCCAGGGCTTCGCCGCCTTCGGGCAGGTGACGGCGGGCATGGACGTCGTGCGAGCCATTCAGCACGCCTCGGCCGCTGGGCAGAACCTGACGCCCCCGATCGTCATCCTCGATATCATTCGACGGTAAGCGCCGACGATCACCGATCGGCGTCGTCTCCAGTACTCGATGTCAACCACGCCTCTCGTGTCCATCGTCTCCGAACTGCTCACACTCCTCGAGCTGGAACCCCTCGAGGTCAACATCTACCGCGGTGTAAACCGCGACCTGGGCACCGGCCGAGTGTTTGGCGGTCAGGTGTTTGCGCAAGCGCTCGTGGCCGCGCGCCGCACGGTCGATGCGCCGCGCGAAGCGCACTCCGTGCACGGCTACTTCCTGCGTGCCGGCGACCTCAAGGCACCGATCGTCTACTTCGTCGATCGCCCGCGCGACGGTGGCAGTTTCACCTCACGCCGCGTCACGGCGATTCAGCATGGCGAGGCGATCTTCCATCTCTCCGCCTCGTTCCACGTGCACGAGGACGGACTCGAGCATCAGGCCACGATGCCCGATGTCGCGCCACCTGAAGCGTTCACGTCGGAGCTGGATATTCTGCGCGCGCGCGTCGACGAACTCCCGGCGAGCTTGCGTGGTGTGCTCACGCAGGACCGACCGCTCGACTTTCGCGCCGTGGTGCCGCACGACCCGATCACGCACATCCCGGGCGAGCCTCTGCGTCAGGTCTGGTTTCGCTGCATTGATCGCCTGCCCGACGAGCCGATCGTGCATCAGGCCATCCTCGCCTACGCCTCGGACTACGGCATGCTGCCGACCGCGCTGCTGCCGCACGAGGTGTCGTATCGCGATCCACGACTGATGCTCGCGTCGCTGGATCACACGCTCTGGATGCACCGCGACTTCCGCGCGGACGATTGGCTGCTCTACTGCATCGACAGTCCGGCCGCGTATGGCGCGCGCGGCTTCGTGCGCGGACAGGTATTCACGCGCGAAGGCAAGCTTGTCGCGTCGGTGGCGCAGGAAGGACTGATGCGCGTTAGAGACGCTGGATAGGCGCGGGTTTTTCCAAGGGGATTGAAGCGGATAAGAACAGACGAACTGCTCGGCCACGGATACTGAACTGATAAAATACGGAAAAGCTCGCGGATACTACGAAACAACAATTGTTGTTTGCAGTATCCGCGAGCTTCCTCTGTTCCTATCTGCTTCTATCCGTGGCCGAGCAGTTCATCCGCGCGTTTCCGCGCCAGTCGCTCAGGCAACGCCAATCCTTACGGCCACGGCAACACGATCACCGGATAACGCGACCGCGACTTCGGATCGTCGTCACCGTCGAAGTACTTGTCGATGTCGCGGACAGTCTTGGCGCGCAACGCGCGGTCGGCCGCACTGCCGCCGGTCATGCCAGCGACACGCGCACGCAATGCGCTGAGATGCAGCTCGCAGATCGAGCGCACTTCGGCCAGCGCCTCCGCATCACCCGCGCGATCGAGCAGCGTGTTCACCACGACTTGCTGCACCGTGCGACGCATCGCCTGCGCGTTGTTGTCGGACGACACGGGGGCGCCCCACGTGCGATTGACGATCGTGCGAATGACTTCGTCGAGCGTGGGATTGGCGGCATCGCGCGCGCTGAACAGCACCAGTCGGCCAGCACGATCACGTTCCAGCAAACCTTCAATCACTTCCGTCGCCAAACCACCGGCCAACGTCACCTGATCGAACGCCGTCCCGGCATAGCCCAACCACGCGAACGAAGCGTCGCCACCCGGTGGCACCGGCGGAATCATCGCGAGCACGCGCTCAGGGACAGCCAGGCCTGCGGGCTCCAGTGCGTCGAGCGCGACGCCCAGCGCCTTGCGCTGCGACGCCGCCGGCAAGATCTGCGTCGGCGTTTGTCCGTCTCCGCGCATCGCGTACCGGAAATCCATGCCGCCGACAAACTTCACCACGCTCTCGAGCGAGTAGCGGTGATGCAAATAGACGTGTGCAAATCGCATGTTGAGCAGATACATCGGCTCACCCGGCTTGATCGCGCGATCGTCGAACTTCTCGATGAGGAGATTGCGCACCTTGCTCGTCCGCTCGACCGCTTCGAACGCCGTCGCGCCTTCCTGCCAACGCGTCGCATCCGGAATCGAACCTTCGGGGCCCGAGTGCTGGTCGGCGATGAAGCGCACGTTTCGCGTCAGACCATCCTTGATGATCTTCTCGAGCCCCGCCTTCTCCGACGCCGCATCGGGGAACCAGGTGTAACCGTAGCGCACCGTCAGCGTGTCCCACGCACCGCCAGCGGGCGCATACGCCTTCGACAAATCGATCTCGCCCTTCGCATTCAGCGTGATGAGCGGGAACGGATAGTCCATCACGCTCGTGCGGCCCTGCGCCGAGGCGATGTAGTTGTGCGGAAAGCCCAACGTATGCCCGATCTCATGCGCGGCGTGCTGACGACGACGCGACATCGCGAACGCATCGGCGCTCACGCTCAACCCCTGCGGACCCGCGGCGGGCAGCAGTCCCGCGTAGATGTTGTAGTCGATCAGCGAGCGCCACGCGTCCATGCGCACAACGGTGCGCACGATCTCACCCGTGCGCGGATCGGAGAACGAAGGTCCGACGCTGGGGCCCGGCCCGTTCCGATGAATCCAGTAGAGCATGCTGTAACGCGCGTCCATCGGATCGGCGCCTGCCGGTAGATCGCGCACGCTGAACGCGTTCTTGAAGCCCGCCGCCTCGAACGTCTTGTTCCACCACATGCCACCTTCGCGCAGCGCTTCGCGATACTCGGCGGGAATGCCCGGATCGAGATAGTAGATGATCGGTGTGACCGGCTCCGTCAGCTCGCCGCGCTGATACGCTGCGGGATCCTTCGGCACCAAACGCCAGCGACCGGCGATCGCATTGCGATACGTGCCGTCAAAGCTCTGCGAGAAATCGAAGAACTGCGGACCACTCACACCAGAGCGCCCGTCGCCCTGTCGCGCACGAAAGCCCGCGCTATCAGGAAGTGCGACCAGCGAGTGATGCACTTCCATCGTGACCGAGCCTGCGTCCGGCGCCACGCGACGCAGCTGCGCGCCCGGATTGTCGACAGCGAAGGTGAGTACCGCGTGAATCTCGGTGTTCTTGGGGAATGCCTTCGAACGATCGCCATCCACGAAGCTGCGACCCGCGTCGACCCGCGCGTTGCCTTGCTGCCCGCGCCGCACCGACTCCGCGATGCCATACGTGTCCGACAGGAAGAACGACGTCGCGTCGACGACGAGCGTGCCGTTCGCTTCCGATTCGATCGGCATGTTCGCGATCACCGACGTTGGGAATCCTTCTGCGGCCGCGCGCTGCTCCGCGGCATTCTCTCCCGGCGCGCGCACACTCCAGTTGTCGCGCACCAACAGCACGCGCTTGCCTCGGCGTTCGAAGCGAACCACAACGCTCGAGCCGAGCTGACCGCGATCGAGTCCCAACGCACCCATGCCGGTGGCCAGCGTGCTCTGATGCAGGAAGTCCTTGTTCAAGCGCTCGGCGGGGATCTCCAGCAACACCTTGTTGCGATCCGCATCGACCTTCACACCAACGAAGGCGGGCTGCTGGCGAGCCGCAGGCGTCGTGCGATGTGTTGTACGGGTCCGCGCTGACAGCGGAGACGCCGCGAGCACAAGCAAAGACGCGCCCGCCAGCAGCGGACGCGCGAGAGAGGCAACAGAAGAGACTCGGGACATGCGCTGCACCATGAAGAATGATTTCGTACGGGGAAACACTGGTTTGGTGGCGTGGGCTACGGCTGAACGGTCCCCGGCTGGCCCGTTCCACTCGTGCTCGCACCATTGGCTACGCCTACGAGTGCAAGAACGATGGCAGTCGCGATCGAGAGCACGACAAGCGTGCTCTTCTTTCGCGAATATTCGCGCACGGCGACCGATTCGGTGAGACGCACGGGGACCGCCACCGTATCGCCCTTGGAGACAAAGCGCTCGCGAGTGCTCGTTGTCGTCTGCTCGACCGCGAGCACGATCGTGTCAGCCGTCGAACGAGTGACGGTGCCCTCGATCTCGCGCACATTGTTGCCGAGCGACTTGGTCAGGAACTCGCTTCCAGCCGAATTGAGCGTGACGCGCACCGCCTGTGCAGGCTCTGCAGGGCGCGCGGGCGCCACGGGGACGTACGCGTAGCAGCCAACCAGCGACCATGCTGTGAGCAACAGCAGGGACGCAGAGCCGAAACGACCGGCCACGGGAATCCGTGACCGGTCGTTGCGGTGCTGCAGTGCGTTAGCGCGCGTTACTGGCACGACGCGGGCCGAGTGTTCCCGACGTTCGCCGGCTTCGGCACCTTCGGGTTCTGCAGTACTTCGTCGGCCGAGACCGGGAAGAAGCAAGGCTTCGTTCCGCGCGTGGCCACCCACCGATCCGCACGGATCTGGAAGCGGTAGTGGTCGTTCAGGCGACGTCCCTGCAGGAAGAGCGAGACGGCACGCTCATGAACGAGGATGTCGCGCGCGGCCGGCGTACCGGTCCACGCCGGCAGTCCATCCACGGCACGCACCGCGTTGATGCGCGTCGCGAATTCCGCGTTGTTGCCAGCGGCGAGTGCGGCTTCGGCGAGGATGAGCAGCATGTCCTTGGCCGACACCGCCGTCCAGCCCACGTTGACCGTGGACGAGAGACGGCAGCACTCGTCGATGTTCTTGAGCGTCACCGGATCAGACTGACCCGAAACCGGATCCTTCATCGAGATGCCAGCGACGCCGTCGAGCGGACGCGTACCGGCACCGTTGGGCACGATGTAGTTGTTACCGGCGCGGATTTCGAGACGGGAGTTCATCTCGCTGCCCGTCGAGAAGTAGCCGCCGTTGTTCTGCGCGACCACGTCGAACCGATAGCGATAACCGTTGTTGCCCATCACCGCGAGCGCGGCGAGCGCGTCAGCCGTCGCACCCGCGTCGTTGATGAGCGGGTTGGCCGGGAAGCCGCGCGGCGCGCGGAGCGACGTCCACACCGCCTTCGAGAACTTCGCCCGGGCGCGGAGTCCGAGAATGCGCTGCTGCAACGCCACGTTATTGGTGGCCTGCGCCACCGCCAAACCCTTGTTGAGGTAGACCACGGCCGAGTCGAACATGATGCGCATGTTCGCGTCACCCACCGGTACACCGTTGTCGATGCGATCGGAGGAGATGACGAAATCCTCGTACGTCTCGCCGATCATCGTGTAGACCGTTGCCGTCAGGAAATACGCCTGGGCGAGGTCGGCGCGATTGCGCAGCGAGTTGGTCTTGTCGTATCCCTCGAGCTTCGGGATCACGTAGTCACCCATCCAGCGCGCCTGTGCGGCGTAGCTGAACTGGCCGTTCGTGTACTCGTTGTTCGGATCGCCGATGTCACCGACATCGAGCAGGTTCCAGTACTCACGCGAGCCGACCCACGTGAGTTCGTCCGACGACGCACCGACGGTGCCGACGATCTGGTTACCGGCCGCGTTGACGGCGCCATAGAGGCCGTTCACCAGCGAGCCTGCGGCGGCGGACGCCGTGGCGATGGCGTCCTCCGTCACGGCGTTGGGGTTCTTCACGTCGGTCGAGAAGATCTGACACGACGACAGCGTGATCGCGCCGAGCGCCACGGCGCCCAGCATCAGTTTGCGGCGCGGAGCCGCACCCACGATCGAGTTTCCGATAGTCATAGGGCAGTGGTCCGGTTAGAAGCCAAGATTGAACGCGAGCGAAACACGGCGCGGGATCGGCAGACCGAAGCCGTCCGTGGCGTTCTGGAAGTTGTCGGCGAGCGTGCCGGTCGAGCCGCGACCGTTCTCGTTCGACTCCGGATCCTGACCGGGGTACTTGGTCCACAGCAGCAGGTTACGTCCCGCGAGCGTGATCGCCGCGTTGCGGAAGCCGAGCTTGGTGGCAACGGTCTGGCCGAGGTTGTACGTGACCGCCAATTCGCGCCAGCGCAGGAAGGAACCGTTCTGCGCCTGATAGAGTCCCGGCTCGAGCAGACGACGGTACTTGGTGATGTACTCCGTGGCCGCGGCGACACGCTGTTCCGGCGTGCTGGCCGGATTCTGCATGATCGACTGGATGTCGGAGAATTCCTTGCGGTTCGAGCCAATCGACGGGTGCTGCGAGAGACGGAAACCGTCGGTCAGGTTGGAGACCATGTAGCCCGTGCGATACTCGAGCGTGGACTGGATCTTCCAGTGCTTGGCGAAGTTGAACGTGCCACCAAACGCGCCCGTCCACTTGGGGATCGAGCTACCGACGCGCTGTTCGAAGAGCACGCCGCTGCCGTCATAGTCGGCAAGCAATGGCTGCAACGCGCTCTGCACGCCGGAGTTCTGGATGTCACGCGGCTGCGCGAAGTAGGCGAGCAGTTCGGCCTTCGTCGGCGCGGTGCCGCGACCGTTGAAGTTGAACGGGAGCTGATCCGCGGTGAAGCAGGTGACGTTGTTGCCGAGCTTGTTCTTGGTCGGGCCACCGGCCGGGCACGGCTGCGCGAGGCGCGGCTCGTAGATGGAGCCCAGGGGATCGCCTTCCTTGAGGTAGATGCGATAGCGCGCATAGCCGCCCGAGACACGGATCGGCGGCGCGCCGCCCAAGCTCGTGAGCGTCTGCTTGAGATACGCCGCGTTCGCGAACAGTTCGAGCGTCGTGGTGCCCTTCTGGATCGGGCTGCCGCGCAGACCAACTTCCATACCGTTGGCGTCGATCTGGCCGATGTTCGTCAGCTGCGAGTTGCGGAAGCCACCGGACTGCGCGAACACGCGCGGCACGAGTGCGTCCTTGACTGAGCGATCCCAGTACGTGAACTCGAGCGCGACCTTGTTGTTGAACAGACCCGCTTCGAAGCCAACTTCCGCTTCCGTGGAGATTTCCGGCTTGAGGTCGCTGTTGCCGAGCTGCGACGGCAGCAGGCCAGAGCCAAGCGACGTCACCAGCGGCGAGAACGTCGTGAACTGGTCGAAGGCACCGGGCTGACGACCCGACTGACCGAGGGCAGCGCGGAGACGCAGCGTCGGCAGGATGCTCGAGTTCCACGACTTGCGATCCGACGGCACGACGGAGATGGACGCCTTCGGATAGAAGACACCACCGGCGCTCTTGCCGAACGCGCTGGAAAAGTCGTAGCGACCGCCGGCCGTGGTGAAGATCCAATCGCGCCAGCCGATCTGCGTCTGACCGAAGTAGCCGCCGTTGACCGTCGTGGAGAACGCTTCGCCCACGGAGATGTTCAGACCACCGGCACCGACCACTTCAATGCCCGGGCCCGGGAAGTTCGTCGAGTTGCCCGACTGCGTGGCCGTGCGGTTGTTGAAGACCTGCAGACCCACGACCGAGGACGTGGTCCACGAGGAACCGAAGTCGCGGTTGTAGGCGACCTTGCCATCCACCGTGAGGACGCGCGTGCCGCTCGAGAACGTGGAGCGGGCTCCGTCCGGATTGTTGGACGTGAACAGGTCGACGTTGTAGCCGAACGGCGAGAGGCCGAAGTCGCGCTGCGCCGTGTAGTCGAAGCCGATCGTGCCGCTGTACGTCAGGTTGGTCGTCTGGTTGTACGAGCCATCGAGCACGCCGACGTAACGCTGCGAGCTCGTTTCGTTGGTCACCTGCATCGCTTCACGCGCCGTGGCGAACGCCTGATTGCCGAACGGGTTGCCGGCGCCCGAGCAACGGCCCGGCGCGACGTACGTGGAGAGGTTGCAGTTGGCGAGTTCCGGACGCGCCATGTACGACAACGAGTTCACGCCGTAGATGTTGTTGTTGTTCTCGGGCGACGCGTTGTACGTGTTGTAGTAGTTGTTGTTGAACTTGATGCGCGTGTTCTTGAACGGCGTCAGCGACAGATTCGCCGACGTCTGGATGCGGCGCACCTTGTCGCGCGCGGGGCCCAAATCGGCGCCGCCGAACGGACCGTCTTCGTTGTAGTAGCGGCCGCTGGCGAAGTACGTCAGCGCACCACCGCCACCCTGCACGGACGTGGACAGCGTGTTGCCGAGGCCCGTCTCCGTGAAGTAGTCCTTGAAGATGGGCACTTCGAACACCTGGAAGGCCTTGAGCCCCGGAATGTTCCAGTAGGTCGCCAGCGAGTCAGCGCGGGCCTGCGTGCGGGCGAAGCCCGAGTTGGCCGCCACGCGATTGCCAAAATCCACCGCGTCCTGCTGCAGCTGCATGTTCCAGCGCGGCGTGCCGGTGGAGCCGGTCTTGGTGAAGAACTGGATCACACCATTCGACGCTTCGGTGCCATACAGCGTGGCCGCGGCCGCGCCCTTGAGCACTTCGACGCGCTCGATCGTGCTGGGGTCGATGTCGTCGATACGCGACGGCGAACCGCCGCCACCGTTGCCGATGCCGTAGCCGCCGCCCGAGTTCATACGAACGCCGTCAACAAAGATGATCGGCTCGTTCGACTGCGAGAGCGACGCGTTGCCGCGGATGCGGATCTTGGCGCCTTCGCCGGACAAACCACCCGAGACGAGGCCGGACACGCCGGGCTCGCGCGCGGTGAGCAAATTCGACATGTCGTTGATCGGCGCGTTGGCCGGCGGCGTGATCACGGCCACGGTGTTGCCGAGGCGCTTCACTTCCGTCTTCTGGCCGCTACCGGTGACGACAACCTGATTGAGCTGAATCGCGGAGACCGTGACGGCGAAGTCCGCCTTCGTCGTCTGTCCCGGCGTGATGGTCAGCGTGCGCGTCTCGCGCGAATAGCCGATCGCGCGCACGCGCAATACGACCGTCTGCGACGCGCCCGCCACCGGAATACCGGTGATGCGGAAACCACCCTGCGCGTTCGTCATACCACCCAGCGTCGTGCCGTCGATCGATACCTGCACATTCTCGAGACCACGCGTTGTCGCTGCGTCAGTCACTCGCCCTTCGATGATCGCGGTGTTCCCTTGTGCAAACCCGCTCGACATCGGCAACGATAGCGCGAGCGCTATTGCCGCGATGAAGCGCGACCAACGTGTGCAAGCAGGATTCGACATCCTGGCCTCCTTCGGGTCTGGGTGTTCGCCGGCGACGCGCCGGTCACGGTCTGGTAAAGCCGGTCGAATATGTGGCCAGCCGATCCCATCGGCAACCAAATGGTCCCGAATTCTCCAGCATGGCCCATTTCTTAACCACGACCCGTTGCGGCGCGTCACGCACCGGGCCGTCTGCCGGTCCCAGCACGGCTATCGACCAGACGAATTCCTGGTGCGATTCTCGCTCTTCGCCTGCTGCAGTGCCGCCGCCAGTTTTGCCGCTTCTGCATTCGACGAATCGAGGGCGAGCGACCGTCGCACCGAGCGCTCCGCCCCGGCGAGATCCCCCTGCTTGAGCCTCGCCAGCGCGAGCTGGAAATGCCCCAACGCCAAGCCGGGATCGCGCGCCAGCGCTCTCTCAAACGCCGGGATCGCCTCGGCCGCATCGCCCTCGCGCAGCAGGCTGGTGCCGAGGTTGAGGTACCCAAGCGCCGCAGTCGGGTCGAGCGACGTCGCACGCCGATAGGCCGCCATCGCTCCCGCCACATCGCCCCCCTGCTCGAGCGCGATCCCCAGATTCACCTCGGCCATCGGCTGCCGCTGATCACTGCGCAGCGACTGCTGATACGCCTCGATGGCGGAGCGTGTGTCACCGGACCCCGAGTAGGCCAAGCCGAGATTGAGCAGGAGCGCCGCGTCGCCGGGCGCGACCTCCAGTCCCTTGCGATACGCCGCCACCGCTCGCGTCGCGTCGCCCGCATTGCGCGCCGCATCACCAAGGCCGCCCAGCACGATCACCCACCGACGCCGAACCGGTCCGTCCACGCTGCCCAACGCCGCGATCTGTTCCCGCAGGAAGCTGCGCGTCGACCGATCGTGGCCGTGCGCGAAGTGCAGCGTCGCCAGCGCCAGCGCGCGCACGTCGAGATCCGCGCTTTCGGCCAGCGAGCGCAACGATGTCAGCGCTGTCGACGGCACCGACGCCATGTCCGGCGCGGCAAAGCGCTCGAGCCACTGCGCCATCCCCGCCACCTGCGCCGTCGCATTGCGCGACGCCGGCTGCAACAGCAACGGCGAGGCCGACGCAAGATCAGCCGTCGCACGTGCCGCCAACGCGCCAGCCACCGCCGCCTCATGCGGCTTGAGCTCTCCCCACCACGCCTTCACCTGCTCAGTGTGCTTCGCCTCGCTCGTGCTGGCATGACACGACGCGCACGCACTCGTGATCCCCAACGACGAATCCAGCGACGGACGCGGAATGGCGATCGAGTGATCCGACCGCGCGTAGCGAATCGCGCGCCCCAACTCATGCTCCTGCTGGTACGGCATGTGGCAGGACGTGCATCGGCTGCCCGCCGAGCTGGGCGCGTGCCTGGTGTGCGCCTGCACGTTCACTGCTTTGCTGGCGTGACAGCTCGTGCACTGCCGATCGTCGGTGCGGCCGGGAATCGGCTCGCCGTCGGCGGTGCGATAGCCTTGGCTGTGCGGATCATGACACGACGTGCACGTCATCCCGCCGTTGCGATAGCAGTCGCTGGCGTAGTGCCCTTCCTGATAGGCAAAGCTGCGCGTGCGTCCATCCGCCGTCAGCGGTTCATCACCCAACTGCGACAAGCGCACGGCATAGTACTCGGCCAGCGGCACCCCCGGCTTCCAGCGCGGCGCGAGACGGTCTTTCAGCGCATGACAGGCCATGCAGGTGGTGAGCGACTGCTCCTTGTCCTGCGTGACCAACGACGTGAGACCGATGTCCGCCGTCGGCGCCGCCCCCGAACGCATGAGCGTGACGTGACGCGCGGCGGGACCATGACATGACTCGCAGTTGATCGCGAAGCCGTTGCGTGACGTGTTCCAGCGCGACTGCGTGCTGTCGTACGCGAGATCGATCTGACTGCCATGACACGACTGGCAGTTGCTGAAGCGCGCATCGTCGCCGAGTACGCGCGTGGGCGGCCAGTCGCCGCAGTCGGCCAGGCGCAGCGAAGCGGTGATGGGAAGCCAGCCCTTGTCGGCGCGCGTGCCGGTGTTGCAGAACCAGACGCGCCCTTGCCGACTCCAGTCGAACGGGAGAAAACGCAGCGTGCCATCCGCATGCTTACTGGCGAATCCCTGCGTGCCACCGCCTTCCATGTGTCCGCCGCCAATGACGGCATCGACGATCAGTGAGGTGTCGCGTTCACCGGCGCGCTGCACCACGAACGAGAATACGCCGCCCTGCTGTCGCGGAATCACAGTCGCGTCGCGGAAGCGCAGCGGTGCGCCGTTAAACGCCGCGATGACAGGCACACTTCCCGGCGTGCCTCCCGCCTTGCCGTGCGTCGAGCGACGCCACGCCGTGAACTGCTCGGCGTGACACGATTCGCAGGTGGCAGATCCGGCGAACGCGGCAGCCGCGGGCGCTGCAGGGACGGGTGGCAACGCCGCCTCTGTCAGCGGCACGATCGCTCCATTCGATGACGCCGCGCTCTCTGTCGACTTGAACTTGAACACCGCCAGCAGCGCGACCACACCCAGCAACGCTACGCCAAGAATCAGTGGCGCACGGCGGCCGCGCGGAACCTTCTCCGAAGGCTTCTTGTCGCGACTCATGCGCCCCCCACGCTGCGTGACCACGCAGGCCCCTCGCACTTGCACAGCGTGCGGATATAGCGCACGAGTCGCGTGATCTCGGCGGCGGAGAGCGTACCACCGAACGCGGGCATGCGCGCGCTCCGGTTCATGATCGCACCACCGCCGTGAATCGTGTCGAAGAGCGCATCATCGCTGCGCAACGACGTCATCGCCGCATCGGAATGCTTGGCCGGCGCCACGGGCAGGTTTGCGGCATTGGGACCGTCCCCCTTCCCCGCCGCGCCATGACAGCCGGCACACCAACGGACATAGAGCGCGGCGGCACTGGTGTCCGTGTTGGTTGCTGCGGCCATGGTGGGCGTAAAGGAGGCCGACGGATCGCCGCCCAGATAGCGAATGAGCAGCGTCCGCTCGCTCTCGCGCATCCGCTCGCGCGGCATCGCGGCACCCGGCACGACCCGCTGCGGATCGGAGATGATGGCCGCGATGTAGGCGGGTGATCGTCTTGCCCGCACATCGTCGAGCGCCGGGGCGAGCTTGCCCCCCTTTCCGCCCATCGCGTGACACCCGAGGCAGCCGCGCTTGTCCTGCAACAGCTGCTCGGCCTTGGCCCTGGCAAATGGTGAGAGCGCCGACGGTCCCGCGGCAGACTGTGCCTCAAGCGACAGGGGCTGCGCAAACAGCAGCGAGGAGAGGAGCAGAACGGATGAGAACGCGCGCATTGCGCACAGCATACGCGCTGCGTAATTCATTGGCCATGCCAATCTACGAGTACGTCTGCACTGCCTGCCAGCACGAGTTCGAGACGCTGGTGCTCGGTGGCCGGGTTCCCGCCTGTCCCGCGTGCAACAGCGAGGCGCTGGAGCGACTACTGTCGCTGCCGAACGTGAAGTCTGAAACGACGCACGGACTGGCGATGCGCGCGGCGAAGCGACGAGATCAGAAGTCGGGGAATGAGCGCATGCAGGAGCAACGGATTTACGAGCAGAGCCACGACGATTGAAACTGCGGATGTAAGCGGATGTAAGCGGGCGTAACCGGTGACCGGTCACGCCGTTCGCTCCACTCAAGACTGCCCACTCACCACTCGCGACTCGAAACAGAGGAGTGTCAGCGCGGCGGCAGGGCGCAGTGGCCAGTCCCCGGTTCAGAGTCTTTCACTCAGATCAGGCGGGGTCGAGGACCGCCAACCCGACACCACCCTGTCGCGGGTCTCGGGTGGTGAGTGGCGGGAGATCAGTGGAGCGAACGGCGTGTCCAGTGACCGAACAACGAACGGCGTGACCGGTCACCGAACAGCAAACATCGTCACCGGCGACCCGTTACGCTTGGCTCAAACGAAACGCGCCACGCTGCGAGCAGCGTGGCGCGTTCCTCGTTCACCAACCGACGACTACCTCAGCACGACTTGCACTTGTTGCTGTTCACCGCACCAAGTCGCACGAGGAAATCCACCGTTTCCACGAAAGGCGGAATGCGCTGCACCGGCCCGTTCGCCATGTCGGCCGTCGTCTGCCCCTTGCGGCTGATCGCCTTCACGTCGGCGCCCTTGCTCACCAGATACGCGATGAGCACCGTGTCGCCGCGCGCGGCCGCGTGGTGCACCGCGTTGTAGCCGTTGAAGTCCCGCGCGTTCACGTCCATGTGCAGCTCTTCCACCAGGTACTTCACGGCGGGGAGCCAGCTATCCGGCGCGTGGCGGTGCGAGTTGGCAGCAAAGCCTTCGCCGTAGCCCACGCCAGACGCCGCGTGAATCGCCAGGACACCGGGGCCGCCCGCAGGAACCGGCGCCAACCCCGACGGATCCTTGTTGGGGTCTCCGGCGGCGTCATCCGGCGACGCATCGGCGTTGAAGCTGCGACCGGCCGGCTTAAGCGTCGGGAGATTCACATCGGCGCCGTACTTCACAAGTAGCTTCATCGCTTCGACGTCCGTGCCGTACGCAGCGCGCCAGAACGGCGTCGCGCCCGTGGTATTCACGCCGAGCAGGTCGAAGTTGTACGACATGTACCAGAGGTGCTTGTTGAGGCGCGCGTTGACGTCGGCACCGGCCTTGATCAGCGCTTCCATCAGCTCTAGGTACGTCGTCTGCTGCTGCAGCTGCGCCGTCGGCTGCGGGTAGAGCGACTTGGCCGCCCACTGCACGTTGATGACCGTATAGAGCGGCGTCGCGCCCGCGTCGCTGGCCAGCTTGGGGTTCGCACCCTTCTCCAGCAGCGTCTTGGCCAGATCGAAGCGGCCATTGATCGTCGCCATCAGGAGAGGGCTCGTATGATCGCCCGCGCTCACCTGATTGATGTCCGCGCCGGCCTTGAGCAGTGCGTTCACCGACTCCGCGCTGCCCTGACGCACCGCGAACAGGAGCGGCGTCAGGCCGCCCTTGTTGCCCACCAGATCGCCGTAGCTCCCGGAGCCGTTGATACGACCGCCCGTCGAGTCGCCACCGGCCGCTGCCGGCCCTGCGCCACGACCACCGGCGGCAGGTCCAGCCGCCACGCGCGGCGCCGCACTATCACCACGCATCGCACGCGCGGGACCACCGGCCGTTGCTGACGGCGCTGCCGCTGACGGCGCTGCCGCTGCGGGCTTTGCCGCTGCGGGCTTTTCCGCGGACGGCGCCGACGGAGCGGATGGCGTCGGCGCAGGCGCTGCCGCCGCGACGGCAACAGGTGCGGGCGCCGGTGTCGCTACTGCGCCCGGCGCGCCGGCAGGACCGCCCGCTGGATTGCCCGGCGTGCCAGCGCCGCGCGGGGGGGCCTCGGCCGATTTCATCGCGGCCACGCGCCGTGCGCGAAGCCCCAGTGCCAAGCGGTCCGCACGCTCGCGCGCGGCCACGTCTTCGATCTTGGACGCCGCCTTGATGTCGGCACCCTTGGCGATCAACAGCTCCACCGCGCCCGCGCGATTCGCTGCCGCCGCCCACATGAGTGGCGTCTGTCCGAACGCGGTCTCCTTGGCATCGATCTTGGCACCCGCCGCGATCAGCGCTGCGACCGCCTCCACATTCCCCTGCTCTGCCGCGAAGTGCAGCGGCGTGGCACCGCCAGACGTCGTGACGACGTTGGCGTTCGCGCCCGCAGCCAGCAGCGCCTTGACCGTGGCAGCCTTGCCCGCTTTGGCAGCCAGATGCAGCGGCGTGTAGTTGCCGTTGCGCGTGGCCACTTCGAGACGCGCACCCGCCGTGATGAGCATGCTGGTTAACCGTGCATCACCGCGCGCGGCCGCCCAGTGCAGCGCCGTCATGCCGTCCGGCTGCGCGGCATTCGCATCGATGCCCTGCTTGAGCAGGATGCGCACGGACATCGAGTCCCCGCGCATCACCGCATCGGCCACCGGCGATTCGGTGCGATCGTAGGTCCGCGTCGGCGTCGCCGCCGACAGCAGCACGATGGCGCCGATCGACGCGGCGCCGAGGAGGAAGCGGTTGTTACGCATTGGCGCGGAGAGTGAGCGGTCCCGTGCTGTCGCCCAGGCTCTTCTGGTCGTTCATGCCCAGGCTGTGCATCACGCTCAACATCGCGTTCGCCATCGGCGTGCCGTCCGGCGCCTTGATGTGCGTGTTGCCTTCGATCGTGCCACCGGCGTGCCCGAGGAGAATGAGCGGGCAGCGGCGGTGATTGTGCAAGTTCGAATCGCTCATCGGCGAGCCGTACATGACGAGCGTCTTGTCGAGCATCGTCTGATCGCCTTCGGTGATCGCCTTGAGCTTGTCGAGGAAGTACGGGAGCATCGCGACATGATACTTGTTGATCATGTTGAACTCCTTGACGCCCTTTTCCGTGCCGCCGTGGTGCGACGCCGGATGGAACGGCTTGTCCGAGCCGCTTTCCGCGTACACACGGCTCGAGCCGTCGCGACCCATCTTGAACGAGAAGACGCGCGTGATGTCGGCCGCGAAGGCCAAGGCCTGCAGGTCGAACATCAACTCGACGTGCTCCTTGAACGAGTCAGGCACGCCGGCCGGCGCTTCCGGCAACTCACGCACTTCACCGCTCTTGTTGCGCGCTTCGATGCGCTGAATGCGACGCTCGACTTCGCGGATGTCTTCGAGATACTTGTCGAGACGATTGCGGTCGTCCGCCGCCAGCGACGACTTGAGCGACTTCATTTCGCCCGCGACGAAATCGAGAATGCTGCGACGCGTCATGCGGCGTTCGGCGCGCTCCGCACTCGAACCACCGACGCCGAACAGCTTTTCGAACGCCACGCGCGGATCACGAATGACCGGCAGCGGCTCCGTCGGAGACGACCAGGAAATCGAGTCGGTGTAGACGCAGGCGTAGCCGTAGGCGCAACCACCGGCCTGGTCCACGTTCTCGATGCACAGCTGCATCGAGGGGATCGGGGTGTCCTGTCCGAAGCGCTGCGCGTAGAGCTGATCGAGCGACGTGCCGACGCGTACGTCGGAGCCTTCGGTCTGGCGCGCATGCGCCTGCGTGAGATACGTCGCGCTGGAGCGGAAATGGTCACCGCCCACTTCATTCGGAGAAAACGGCTCCGCCGAGCGCACGTCGGTGTTGCTGATGATCGTGAGGTGCTTGCGATACGCTTCCAGCGAATTGAGCGCCGTCGGGCTCAGGTCGTAGTTGCGTCCCGTCGCGGCAGGCGACCACAGGTTGAGCTTCGCGCCCAACTCGTTGCAGCCGGCCGCGCCGTGCACCATTTCGATCGCCACGAGACGCGGCGCGTCATTGACCTTGCGCCAGCCTCCGCGACCCGCGGGCATCATCGCATCGAGATACGGGAGCGCGATGGTCGCGCTGAGTCCCTGAACAAAGCTCCGTCGCGGGAGCGGCTTTCCACTCAGGTATTGCATGATCTCTGCGTCTCCGTGTGCGTTGGTAGGATCAGCGGCTGCTGCCAGCCGCGTCCTGCGAGCCCGCGTCTGCGTTTACGACGGTTGCCTTCTTCATGCGGAACGCATCGCTCTTCACGACGCCCCACACCAGGTCCTGCATCCGATAGTTGCCCGCCTGTGCATCGGACACGATGCGGCGAATCGCGGGACCATCGTAGTACTCGACGCGGCGACCGACCGCGTACGCCATCAGGTTCTGCGTGAACGAGCGAATCATCGGGACGGGACGCTTGAGCAACGCCTTCTGCAGATCGGTCAGGCTGTTGATCTTCGTGCCGTCGTAGAAATCGCCACTCGCATCCACCGGTACGCCATTCTCACGGACGCGCCACTGACCGGTCACGTCAAAGTTGTCGAGCGCGAGACCGATCGGATCCATCATGCGATGACACGAGCGGCACGACGGATTGTCGCGGTGCATCTCCATGCGCTCGCGTGTCGTGAGCATGCGGCCTTCCTTCGCTTCGGCCGTCTTCTCGAGATCGGGTACATTTGGCGGCGGAGCCGGCGGCGGCGAGCCGATGAGCACTTCCATCACCCACTTGCCGCGCAACACCGGTGACGTGCGATTGGCGTGCGAGGTGAGCGTGAGAATGCTGCCATGCCCCATCAGACCGCTGCGCTTGTCGTCGACGTACTTCACCTTCCGGAACTCAGGGCCCGTCACGCCCGGGATACCGTAGTGTTCGGCCAACCGCTCGTTCACGAAAGTGTAGTTGGCGTTGTAGAGCTCGAGCGCGCTCTTGTTCTCGCGTACGATGCTGTTGAAGAACAGCTCCGTCTCGCGCTTCATGTCGTCGGCGAGCTGCTCGTGGAAGTTCGGAAACTGCAGCGCGTCCGGCGCCACCTTCTCGATATCCGACAGGCGCAACCACTGTGATGCGAAGCGCGTGGCCAGCGCCTCGGAGCGCGGATCGGCGAGCATGCGCTTGACCTGACCACGCAACACCGTCGTGTCCATCAGAGCGTTGCGACGTGCCAGCGACAGCAGCGCTGAGTCCGGGGCCGCGCCCCAGAGGAAGAACGACAACCGCGACGCGAGATCGGTGCTGCCGAGCGCGTACCGCTCGCCCGCCTTCACCGTCGTCGGCCGTGACTCGACGCGGAAGATGAAGTGCGGGCTGGCCAGCAACGCTTCGATCGCGGTGCGGATGCCGACTTCAAAGCCGCCCATCTTCGATCCAGTGTCGTAGAACGTCATCAGCGACTTCGTGTCCGTCAGCGACAGCGGGCGACGATACGCGTTCGCGCCGAGCCGGTTGATGATCTGCTCTGCGCACGGACGCGCTTCGGCGGGGGACAACGGGCGGCAGCTGAAGATGCGCTTGCGGCTCACGGTCTCCGAGACGCCCGTCGGGTTGTACGGGCCGGAGATGCTGAAGTGCTGCAGATGCGCGCCGATCGTGATGCCCGACTGCGAGCCGATCTGCGTGTCCGCAATGCTGTGTCCGATCGGCGCGATGTTGTCGTTGACGGGACCTTCGAACGTGCGCACGAATGCCGCCGTCACCCGATGCGCACCGGCTCGCACCTGAATGGGCTTGGTGCGCATTTCCATGCCGTTCGGATCGGCCTGCGACATGCCCCGATCGATCTCGAGCACGGCCGCGCGCTCACCATCGATGGATACTTCGACCTTCTCGTCGAACGGCGCCGTGGAGCCGTACAGCTGGCCCGTCGGAATCGCGTGCAGCGAGACGGTGAAGATGTATTCGCCGTCGGCCGGGAAGTTGTGCACCGCCGACTCACCGCCGCGCGTGCCCTGCGGCGCACCGATTGCGGTTTCGGTCTGCGAGGCGAGACGTGCGAGCTTGTACGTGGTCGTCGACACACTCGCCGTCGGATCACCCACGGCGAGACGGCTGATCGCGCTGGCGGCATCGAGATACGCATCGAGCAGCGTCGCCGACGGCATCTGCGAGTCGGCGATGTTGTCGAAGTTCGCGCTCTTGGTGTCGAGCGGCAGCCACGAGCCCGCGTTGACATCGATCGAGAGCAGGTCACGCACCGACCGCTCGTACTCGGCGCGATTCAACCGCTGAAAGGTGCGGCTCCCCGGATTCGGATTGGTCGCGGCCTTGGTGTCGATCAGGCGCTCGATCGTTTCGGTGAGCTGCTGCAAGGTGTCACCACCCGGACGCTCGCGACCGGCGGGCGGCATCATCCCCGTGCGCAGCTTGACGATCACCTTCTCCGCGACTTCAGCAGAGTTCGCCGAGTTGGCGACGCTGAAATTCGCGAGGGAGAGATTGCCCAGGTGACGATTCTCGCTGTGGCACGACTCGGCGCAGGTGCCGGCGACCACGTTGTTGAGCACGTCAACCGGAATCGCCTTGCCGCGCGTCTTGGGCGCGTGAGAGGTGACCGCACGCCGAACCGGCGTGGGTGTCGAGGGAGGAAGCGGACGTACGCGCGCCTTCTCTTTGGGTCCATCGTGGGCCGCCGAACCGGCGGCAACCAGCAGCACTCCTGCTGCGGCTACTACGAGCGCCTTCATAACCCGGACCTCGAGGTCTTTGCGGCAAATAGGTGGGAGACAACGCTTTAAGCTGCCGTGCCGTTACCCTCTTGAGCAAGGGCATCCGTCCCGTGCGGCTCACAAGGCGGCGGGGATCCGCTCTTGCCGGAGGGCCGACGGTGGCGCATTCTCTGCCCACCACCCTCCCCCCTGGTGTGAGTACGCAGTTCCTACCGAAAACGTGGAGCATCTCCCGTGCGAGTACGCTGGCTTGCGACCGCCGCCGTCGCGGCATCGACCCTTGGCTCCCCTGTAACGGCCCAAGGCGGTGCTCATCTGAACCCAACCGTCGACCTGCTGGCCAAGAAGCAGCCGGTCTTTGGCCTCTATGCCCCGGCCAATCGCCGCGCCGGTCGCGGCGCTCCGGCGCTCCCGCCTGATTCAGTCAAGTCGCCGGCCCAGCTTGCCCAGGAGGCGATGGCCAACAAGACGGCCGACTACATCTTCGACGGCACGATGGAAGGCAACTTCGACGCCGGGTACACCTTCTTCTCCGAGTTCGCCAAGGGCATGGCCGCGGCCGGTCCCAGCTCGAAGGACCGTTTCCGTCAACCGCTCGTGGTGAAGACGCCGGAGATCGCGCCGGATACGGTCCTCGCGGCAACGCGTATCGCCAAGCAGCTCAATCTGGGTGTCAGCACGATCGTCTTCGTGGGCGTCGAGAGCGCCAAGGAAGTCGAGCAGGGTCTCCGCATGATGCGCTTCAAGTCACATGGCGGCATTCGCCCGGATGACGTGGGCGGCGCACCCGCGCAGTGGGGGATGAGCGAGAAGGACTACAAGGCCAAGGCTGATCTGTGGCCGCTCAACCCCAAGGGCGAGATCACCAACTGGACGATCGTCGAGAGCAAGGAAGGGCTCGCGCACATTCGCGAGATCGCGGCCGTGAAGGGCATTGGTGCGCTCTTCCCTGGTGCCGGCACGCTGCGCGGCGTTTTCAGCACGACCGACGCTGCCGGCAAGCGCACCTTCGACGAAGCTGCGTGGGAAGCGGCGATCCAGTCAGTGCTCGCCGCCTGCAAGGAGTTCAATGTGCCCTGCGGCTACCCGGCCACCGCCACCGACATCGAGATGCGCATGAAGCAGGGCTTCAGCGTCTTCGTCATCGGATGGGGTGAACCGGGATTCAAGGCCGTCGACATCGGCCGCAAGGCGGCCGGTCGTTAAGCAAGTGCAGTTAGACCGCTGAGTTAGTTTCCTGCCGTCATGCCCATGAAGCCGCGGATCTGCTTGACGGCGTAGGACACTTTCAGCTCGAATGCCTTCTTGCCCAGCTCCTTGCTGGCACGACGCGCATCACCAGTAATGCCATTGTTCACGCGCGGCGCGTTCGGATCGCGCCGCGTGCCCGGCGGCAACACGGGATCGCCGAGCGCGGTCTTGATCAGCTCCTTGCGCACCCACACATCACCACCGAGGAACAGCATGGTGGACGTATCGGGAATGCCCGCGTGTGAGCTGCTGGGATAGCCCTGCGACTGCAGCCACTTGTCGAAGTCGCCCTGTGCCTTGGCGTACACTTCGTCGCAGTAGTACACGTGAATGTTCTGCGGCGCGTACTTCTCGTCGAGCTTCTTGGCGACCGCTGCGTACACGTTGGGCTGTCCGCCGCCGTGATCGCCCATCAGCACCACGCTCGTGAATCCGGTGACGATGGCCTGCTCAGCCAAGCGCTCGAGAATCGCACCCAACAGCTCCGGCGTGAGTCCGATCGTTCCCGGCAGCGTCGCACTCGCATTGTTGGGCGTGTACGGCAGCACCGGCATCGCGATCGCGTTTCCCAGTTCCAGCGCGATCTGCTTGACGATCGCCTTGCCCATCAGGTTGTGGCCACCGTTGGCGTTCTGCGGACCACGCTGTTCAGTGCCGCCCGTGTAGAACAGCGCCGTCTTCTTCCCTGCTTCCATCGCGGCCTTCACTTCGGGCCACGTCATGATCTCGAACTCGACCAACGGATCCTTGGCCGGGCGATGCTTGGTGACCGTCGCATCCGGTCGCGCATAGGTGCTGGTATACGCAGCGGCCGGCGACGCGGCGATCAGCGTGCTTGCCAGCGCGAGTCCGACGGCGCGTACGGCGTGTCGCGGCCGTGCGCTGCGAGTCAACAACGACATGCGTGATCTGGTCGACATGGGAAATTCTCCGTGAGAAAAAGGGAAGCCGGCCGACGATCTCTCGCCGCCCGGCTCCTCGTGGATCGACTACCGCAGGTTACGCCTTGCGATCGATGCAGCCCTTGAAGTCCGGGTTGTTGCGTTCCGTGAAGGGGATCGGGAAGTTGACGTCAGTCCCGAAGGTCTCACCACGGCGAAGCGGCATCGCGCCGATCGGGAAGACGGTGTCTTCGGTACGCCCGTACTGGCGGATCAGGCGACGCATGTCACCCAGACGGTGGCCCGTGAGCCACAGCCAGAACGCGCGCTCCTTGAACAGCAGGTCCACGGCCGCCGGCTGCGTCGTGGGCGATGCCGGCAGCGCCGCCATCGGCGCGGCGAGGCCGGTCGCACGAAGCGTGTTGAGCGCGGCAAACACCGCATCGCGATCGGCCTGCGTGCCGCCCTGCAAACGGGCTTCGGCCTCGATCAGTCGCGCTTCGATACCATCGGCCAGCACCACGTTCGAATTCTGCGCCGGGTACTTCATTTCGAGGGGCAGGTTCGGATCGGCGTTGAAGCCCGTGCGGTTGGACGGCTGCCACGGCACACGCGGATCGGCCGGCGTGACGAGGTAGTCAAGTCCATTGACGCCTTCCTTCGTGCCGGCGGTATAGCGCGAGTTGGCCTGATACGCCCCGTTCCACACGCCGTTCTGCTGGCGTCCAGTCGCCACCGAGTGGTAGACGAAATATTTGTAGCTGGTCGCCACACCGGACACTGCCGCGGCGGCCTGAGCAAACTGGCCGAGGTTGAGCAGCGTGCGGGCCTTGCCGATGGCGGCGAGGCTGCGGTAGTTCGTGCCCGTCGCCAACGTCAGCGCGCTGTCGAATGACGCAGTGGAACGCGCGAGAATCTGTGCCGTCGTCAGCTGCGCGCCGAAGACGGGAGATCCATCCGCCGACGTGGAGCTGAACGGGACGCCGGAGCAGTACGCCTCGGCGAAGAACCCTTCGCTGAAGCCGCGCAGCGAGTACAGCTCGCTGAGTGAGTCTTTCGCCGCCGCGTTCGTAGCCGACTTGGCCTTGCTCCACGAACTGATGGCCGACGTCAGACCCGTGCGCGCCAGCTGGAGGTTGTTGTACAACGTGTTGACGGCACCGCCAAGGATTTCGTCCTGCCTACGGGCGTCGGTCCGATAGCGATCGGCGAACGTATCCGACGTCTGGATCTCATCGGACATGTTTCCCGTCGACATCAGGAAACCGTCCTGCGTGCCGGAGAACGACACGACGAAGTCCTGCAGCGCGCCGTTGCGCAGCGTGGTCGCTCCGAGACTGCCGCCGAGGACATCGGCGGCGAGCACGTCCGGCGTCCCCACGTCGAGAATGTCGTTGGAGCAACCGGCCAACGCGAAAGCGGCGGCGGCCAGAGTGCCGGCCGGGCGAATCACCCGGCGGGCCGTGGAAATGAAGCTCATGTAGTCGCGCGCCTCAGAAGGAGAAGTTCATACGAAGCGTGAACGTGCGCAGCGGCGGCGTGGAGAAGTACTCCTCGTTGCCACGCGCGTCGTTGTTGCTCTGCGCTGCTTCAGGATCGACACCGCTGTACTTGGTGTTCACGCCGAGGTTGCGGCCCGTGAAGATCACGTTCCAGCGGCTGGCGCGCACCGCGTTCGCCCACTTGGTCGGCAGCTCGTACGAGACCGACGCTTCACGCCAGCGCGTGAAGGAGCCGTCTTCGAACATGCCCGTATACACGGTCTGCGACGTCGCCAGCGCGGCAGCCTGCATCGCCAGCGGCGCGCTCTTGTCATAGCGGCCACGGCAGGAGATGCCGTTCATGCACATGTGGCGCAGCGTGTTGTTGAACTTGAGGAAGTTCCACTTGCGATCGATCTGCGACGAGATACGGAGCTTGTGGTTGAGCAGTTCGATCGACGGCGAGAAGGCCAGTTCGCGCGTCGGGAACGTCGCGCCCTGGAACACCGTCGTATCGGTGAACTTCATTTCGCTCAACACGATGATGCCGTCGGCATTCGCGTCGGCGAAGGTGTAGTCCTTGTCCCACAAGCCGTAGAGCGGGTAGCCCGGCAGGTTGCGCTGCGTGTTGCGATTGCCCGTGGCGATCGGCGACACGCCGTCACCAAGCTTGAGCATCCGGTTCTTGTTCGTCGAGCCGGTCAACGCGAAGTCGATCGCGATGGCGCTACGGTCGATGACCTTTTGGTTGTAGGTCATCTCGATGCCGGTGTTCTGGATGTTGCCGATGTTCGCGAACTGGCTGGTCAGGCCGGAGAGCGACGGCGCGATGCCGCGGCTGATCAGCGCATCCGTCGTCTTCTTGTTGTACGACGTCAGTTCGATGTTGCTGCGACCGGAGAACATGGTGAGGTCGAAGCCCATTTCCGTTTCGGCGGAGAACTCGGGCTTGAGCTGCGTGTTTCCGAGCGAGCCGAGCGAGGCACCCGGCGTGTCACCACCGTTCGACAACGTGGTCGGGCCGGCGTTGTAGAAGCGCACGGCGTCCGTCGCGCCCGGGATCTGACCCGACGCGCCATACGTGGCGCGCAAACGCAGCGTGTTGATGAAGTCGGCCTTCGGGAAGAACGACTGGTCGGAGACGACCCACGACGCGCCCAACTTGGGGTAGTACACGGCGTTGAAGTTCTTACCGAACGCGTTGGCCGCGTCACGACGCACACCCGCGGTCAGGAAGAGCTTCTCGTTGACGTTGATGACTTCTTCGACGTAGTAGCCGAGGGTGCGCTTTTCCGAGTACGTCTGCGTGCTGGAGCGCGTCGCGGCGGCGGAGACCGTCACGCCACCCGGCGGCAAGCCGATGCCCGTGCCCGTCGTGTTGCCGAACGCCGTGCGGATGTACTGCATGCCGACGGACGTCTTGGAACCGAGCCAGCTGAACGGCTGCCACGTGCCCGTTGCACCGAGATCGGCCGTCTGATTGTTGATGTCGGCCTTGAGGCTCGTGATGTTGCCCTGACGCGTGGTACCGGCGGCCGGTCCTTCACCGACCTTCGACAGGAAGAGCTCACCGCGCGACGTATAGTCCGATCCGAACACCGCGCGCGTATCGAGCCAGCTGCTCGGCTTGTACTGCGTGGAGATGCTGTTGATGAAGCGGTTGATGCCGAGCGTCGTGGTCTGCGAGAGCACGTCGCCCATCTGGAAGGCGCGGTAGCCCTTGAGCGAATCGCCGCTGACAGGATCGACCAGATCCTGACGCCACACCGAGCCCAGCGCGTCCACCATCATGCCGTTCGAGTTGTCTTCGTTCTGCGGAAGGCGCGTGCCGCTATTCACATAGGAAGACGACACCTGAACGAACCAACCCGGCGCGAGCTGCGTGTTCAGGTTCGCGCGGAGGCTGTTACGGGCCAGTGCGTTCGGACGCATCTGGGTGGACGGGAGCGCACTCACGCCACGGAACTTGAGCAGGCGCGTGACTTCGCGGTCCGGCATCTTGTACGTGCCCGTCTCGCCTTCGGTCTGCGCGGAGACGAAGAACTGCGTCTTGTCGTTGCCGCCCGACGCCTGGAAGTTGTACTGCTGACGCGAGCCTTCACCGATCGGCGTCAGGTCCTTGATGTTGAGCACGTTGCCGTGCGACAGCGAGTCCGGGCGGCAGGCGCCCGACGCAACGGCCGTCAGCAAGCAGATGTTCGATACCGTCGACGTGCCCGTCTTGCCCCAGAGGGAGTAGAGCTCAGGGTACGTGTTCGGATCGGTGATCTTTCCGTTTTCCGCCGTGATGCTGTACTTGGTCGTGCCGGCCTTGCCGCGCTTGGTCGTGATGACGATCACGCCGTTGGCCGCTTCCGTACCATACAGCGTGGCGGCAGACGGGCCCTTGATGACTTCGATATTCTCGATCTCGGACGGGTTGATGTCGTCGAGACGCGACGGCCCCGAGCCACCGACACCGATACCGTTGTTGGTCGTGGACGTCGCGCGCACGCCGTCGATCACGACGATCGGATCGTTGGAGAGCGACAGCGAGTTCTGGCCGCGAATGCGGATGCGCGAGCCGGTACCCGTCGCACCGGTCGAGATCACCTGCACGCTCGAAGCGCGCCCGGAGAGCAGGCTGCCCATGTTGGTCACCGGCAGCGTCGCCAGCTTCTCGCCAACGGCGATCTGCGTGGTGGCGTTGGCCAGTTCGACCTTCTTCTGTTGTCCCGTTACCGTGGTCACGACCGCCGACAGGGAGTACGTCGCCTGCGTCAGCGTGAAGTTCTGCGTGAGCGTCTGCCCCGCCGTCACCGTCAGCGAGAGCTTGGTCGGCTGATAGCCGAGCCGGTTCACGGACAGTTCGATCGTGCCAGCGTTGATGGTGCGAATGGAGTAGCGCCCGTCATCGCCCGTGAGCGACGCGAGCTGCGTGCCCGTGACCGAGACGCGCGCGCCGACGACTGGAGCGTTCGTCACGGCGTCAGAGATGCGCCCGGCCACCGTCACGGTACCTCCCTGCGCACCCGCCGCACTCCATGCACCGCCAACCAGTCCGAGCGCGGCGAGTACACGCCCGCTTCGGCGGCGAGTTGCAGACAGGCTAGCCCACGCCTGTCGGAAAATTCCTGAACCTGCTCCCATATCCTAAATCCCCCTGAGTGGATCTACGGCCGGCCACACGGGAGTGGACGGCGTCGGCGACAACAGCCGAAGCCCGACGCCGACGCGCGCCGAGTGAGTTCGGATGCTGGACTACTTTAGGAGTACACAGCAGCAGTGTGCGACGCGCGCACGTTGCGACTGGAACGAACAGGGAGAAGCCGGAGGGCGCTGCGTTGAGGATGACGCAAAGACTCAGTCGTGCATCCAGCTGCACCGCGCCGCGCTGGAAGACCGCAACCGCTGCACCGCATCGCGCTGGGAAGGAGAGCGCTTATGGGCACAAACGGGGGTCCAACGAACCGGGTACAGACTGGGGACGATGCTACGGACGAGCAACGCTGCTGTCAATACGGACGGAACTGTCCCGATATAACATTCCCGAGCGCGAATACGTCACCGACTCCCGCCTCCCTCGCGCACGCCGCACTCCCACGCGATTTTCACGCATGCATCGCCGACTCGCCACGCTTCTCTACCTCGTCGTCACTTCCACCGCGACGGCCCAGCCCCCGCAGCCGATCATCGGCCTCATCACCAAGACCGAAACGAATCCGTTCTTTGTAAAGATGAAGGAGGGCGCACAGGCTGCCGCCGCCGCACGTGGCGCCAAGCTCCTGTCCGGTGCCGGCAAGAACGATGGTGACAATGCCGGGCAGGTCACCGCGATGGAGAACATGATCGCGGCCGGCGCCAAGGTCATTCTCATCACCGTCAGCGATTCCAAGGCGATCGTGCCCGCGATCAAGCGCGCGCGCGCCAAGGGTGTGCTCGTCATCGCGCTCGACAGCCCCACCGATCCGGTCTCCGCCACCGACGCGCTCTTCGCCACCGACAACTACAAGGCTGGTGAACTCATCGGCCAGTACGCGCGGCGTGCCCTCGGCTCGGCCGCACCGCAAATCGCCACGCTCGATCTGCTCCCCGGCCATCCGGTTGGCGCGCAGCGCCACAACGGCTTCCTCAAAGGCTTTGGCCTCACCGCGCCCGCCGCCAACGTCAATACGCTGGGCAAGCCCGCCGGCGTCGTCTGCATGGCCGACAGCTACGGCGATCAGTCCAAGGGACAGACGGCGATGGAGAACTGCCTGCAGAAGAATCCGGGCATCAACGTCGTCTACACGATCAACGAACCCACCGCCGCGGGCGCCTTCAAGGCGCTCAAGGCCGCCGGCAAGGAGAAGGGCGTCGTCCTTGTATCTGTAGATGGCGGCTGCCAGGGCGTGCGCGATGTCGGCGCCGGCAACATCACTGCCACCGCACAACAGTATCCGCTCAAGATGGCCGCACTCGGCGTCGAAGCGGGTGTCGCCTTCATCAAGAACGGCACCAAGCCCACCAACTTCATCGACACTGGCGTCGCACTCATTGCCAACAAGGCCGTGACCGGCGTAGACAGCAAGGACGTCAAGACAGGACTCGAGCTCTGCTTCGGCAAGAAGTAAATCGCGCCCTCGGCCCGCTCCTCGCGCTGTTGGCCGCGTGCGCATTCTTCGCCACGCAGAGCGATCGCTTCCTCACCGGTGAAAACGCCGCGCTCGTCCTCCAGCAGGTCATGGTGGTCGGCGTCATCGCGATCGGTCAGACGCTCGTTGTCCTGACGGCCGGCGTGGACCTCTCCTGTGGCATGGTCATGGCGCTGGGTGGCATCGTCATGACCAAGTTCGCCGGTGAACTGGGCGTGCCGGTACCGCTCGCCATCGCCAGTGGCATCGGCGTCACCGCGCTCGTCGGTGCAATCAACGGCTTGCTCGTCACCGCCATCAAGCTGCCGCCGTTCATCGTCACCCTCGGCACGCTCAACATCGCCTTCGCGATCACGCAGCTCTATTCGGATTCACAGACCGTCAGTGAAATTCCCGAATCGCTGACGGCGCTCGGCCAGACGTTCAACATCGGTGGCACGTCCGTGGTGTACGGCGTTGCGTTGATGCTGCTGTTGTATGCCTTCGCTGCATTCTGGCTGCGTGAGACCGCCGCCGGGCGCCACGTGTATGCCGTCGGCAACAACCCGGAAGCCACCCGGCTCACCGGCATCCCCACGCATCGCGTGGTGATTGGCGTCTACATCCTCGCCGGCATCTGCTACGGCATCGCGTCACTGCTGGCCGTCGCACGCACCGGAGTCGGCGATCCCAACGCAGGCCAAACAGAGAATCTCGACGCCATCACCGCCGTCGTTCTGGGCGGCACGTCGCTCTTTGGCGGACGTGGCAACGTACTCGGCACGCTCGTCGGCGCGCTCATCGTCGGCGTTTTCCGCAACGGACTCACGCTGATGGGCGTGTCCTCCGTCTACCAGATTCTCATCACCGGCGTGCTGGTCATTCTCGCCGTCACCGCCGATCAGCTCTCGCGCCGCGGCCAGGGGGCTCGATGAGTTCCACGATGAGCACCACGACGAGCGCAGCGAACGCTCGAATCGTGATGCAGGCGACGGGACTCGTGAAGCGATACGGTCACGTCACCGCGCTCGATGGCGCTGACTTCGAGTTGCGCGACGGTGAAATCCTCGCCGTCATCGGCGACAACGGCGCCGGCAAGTCGTCGCTCATCAAGGCGCTCTCCGGCGCACTCGTACCCGATTCCGGCGAGATCCGCCTCGACGGCAAGCCGGTGCACTTCACCAGCCCCATCGATGCGCGCCGCGCCGGCATCGAGACCGTGTATCAGGAGCTGGCCGTCGCGCCCGCGATGACCATCGCCGAGAATCTGTTTCTTGGGCGCGAACTGCGGAGACCCGGCGTGCTGGGCAGCGTCTTCCGCATGCTCGACAAGTCACGCATGCTGCGTGAGAGCGAGGAGTATCTGCGCGACCTGCGCATCGGTATTCGCTCGATGTCGCAGGCGGTGGAAACACTCTCCGGGGGACAGCGGCAAGGCGTCGCCGTTGCTCGCAGCGCTGCCTTCGCGCAGCACGTCGTCATCATGGACGAGCCCACCGCTGCACTGGGTGTCAAGGAAAGCACGCAGGTACTCGAACTGATTCGCCGTGTGCGCGATCGCGGCCTCGCCGTGGTGCTGATCTCGCACAACATGCCGCATGTGTTCGAGATCGCCGATCGCGTGCACGTCGCACGGCTGGGCAAGCGCGCCGCCGTGCTCGATCCCAAGGCGGTCAAGATGAACGATGCGGTCGCTCTCATGACCGGTGCCATCACCGCCGAGCAGCTACTCGGCGCGGAAATCGCCGGTTAGGCCAGTTCGCGTTTGAGCGCTGTCACCAACGCGTCCACGTCTTGCTCCGTGTTGAAGAGATGCGTGGAGATGCGATGGCCGTTGAGCCACTGCCCGGGCACCACCTTCACCACCACGCGGTGCTTCTCCAGCAGTCGCGTATAGAGGTCGTGACTCTTCACCGCGTCGGGGAGGATGTACGTCAGCATCGGTGAGGCCTGCTCCCCCTCGCGCGCCGCGACGACACGCACTGCAGGCACCTGTTGCAGTGCGCGCTCGAGATACGCACGCAGCGCGAGATTGTGCGACTCGATGGCGCCGATGCCGCGCGCGTTGAGGTAGTCGATCGCCGCGCCGAGCCCCAGCACGCCGGGAATGTTGCCCACGCCGGACGACGCGCTGTAGGCCGCGCGCCCACTCTGCAGCGAGATCGGATCGATCCTCGTGCCCAACGCTTTGCTGAGATAGAGCAGCCCCGTGCCCTTCGGCGCGAGCAGCCACTTGTGGCCACTCGTGGCGTAGACATCGCAGCCGAGCGCTTTCACGTCGACCGCGATACCCCCAACGGCCTGCGCACCGTCGACCACGGAGAGGCAGTTGCGCGCGCGTGCCACCGCGCTCAGTTCAGCGACGGGCAGACGCATGCCCGTGGACGACAGCAGATGCGAGAAGGAGAGCACGCGCGTGCGAGGCGTGATGGCGCGCTCGACGCGCGAAACGATCGCGGCCGCGTCATGCTCCCCCGGTGCGATGGGCACGACATCCAGCACGACGCCACGCGTGCGTACGAGATAGTCCCAGCAGACGCGTCCACCGGGGTGCTCCTGATCGGTGGTCAGCACGCGATCCCCCGGCGACCAATCGAGTCCTTGCGCGACCCGATTCATCCCGTCGGTCGTGCAAGTCGTCAGCACCAGTTCGTCGTCGCTGCAACCGATCAGCGCGGCCGCCTTGGTGCGTACCGCCTCCATCGCCTGCTCATGTACGCCGTAACCATAGAAGACGGGATTGCGTTCGAGCTCCTTCCAGGCTGCGATCGTTCGCTCCAGCACCGGTGCCGGCGTCGGCCCGAGCGAGCCCGTCTGCAGGTAGGCGAGCCCTGCGTCGAGCAGAAAGTCGGATGCTGCGGCAAGCCCGCGCGTCTCGAATGTCGCCGCGGCGCACTCGGCGCCCCAGCCAACACGCGGGACGAACGTGGCCGCGGATGCCGCACCCAGCGCGGAGAGAAAATCGCGTCGATTGGTCATGCTGATACGAAAGCGTGATTCGCCGTTTGACACTAGCCGCAGAGTTCCGTACCGTCTCGCGCAGACAAGTCAGTCCACCCAATTGCATCGCGAGTTCGTCGTGCTGTCATCAACACGGAGACGCAGACCGATGCGGTGCAGATGCCTTCAGGAGCGCTCATCATGATGATCCATTCAATTCAGGAGTTCGTGGAGACGTGGGAGTTCGAGTCAGCTGCGACGCAGAAGCTGCTCGATTTGCTCACCGACGTGTCGCTTCCGCAGGAGGCGTATCCAGGCGGCCGCACTATCGGACGGCTCGCGTGGCACATCGCGCAGACGATCCCCGAAATGATGGGTAAGACGGGGCTGCACGTCGGCGGACTTGGCGAGCACGACCCGGCGCCGGCCAGCGCGGCGAGCATCGCCTCGGCGTACCGGCATGCGTCAGCGTCGTTGCTGGAGGAGATTCGCGCGCACTGGACCGATGAAACGCTCGCCCACACCGACAACTTGTACGGCGAGGAGTGGTCGCGTGGCCGCACACTTGGCGTACTCATCGGGCATCAGACGCATCATCGCGGGCAGCTTACCGTGCTCATGCGTCAGGCAGGTATTCGCGTCACCGGCGTGTATGGTCCGGCCGAGGAAGAGTGGATCGCGTACGGCATGGAGCCACCCGCAGTGTGATCGAGCGTGCGGCGTGGTTGTGCGTCGGCTTGCCGGCGCACACTTGTCGCCGCAACGTATGGCACACGCGGGCACGTCGGTGAGCATGCAGCGGCACCGACGTTGTCCCGCGCCATCTGTGTGTCCATTGCGTTCCTCCGGCACCGCCGGAAGGAGGATTGGTGGCAGCAGCCCGGAAGTCCCCAGCCAAGAAGGCCGCGAAGCGCGCGGCGAAGAAGACAGTGGCGAAGAAGCCGCCAAAGCTCACGCGACGTGCCTGCGGAGCCATGCAGGCTCACATGCGGTTGCTCGAATCGAACCCGTCGTTTCGCGGCAACCAGTTCAAGCTCGAAGGCGATATCGCCAAGCTGCGCACGTCCGCGATCAACCTCGCGACAGTGCCCATCGCCACGATCAATGTGGTCGTCCACGTGGTATGGAACACACCGGAGCAGAACATCTCCGATGCGCAGATCAAGAGTCAGATCGCGACGCTGAACAAGGATTTTCGCGCGACCAACACCGACAAGTCCAAGACGCCGGCGCCGTGGAAGTCACTCGTGACGGATGCACGCGTCAACTTTGTGCTCAAGAGCATCACACGCACGCAGACCAGCAAGACGTCGTTCAGCGACAACGACGGTGTGAAGAAAGCATCCACCGGCGGGAAGGCCCCCGTGGATACGAGCAAGTTCCTCAACCTGTGGGTCTGCAATCTCGCCGACGGTTTGCTGGGCTACGCACAATTCCCCGGTGGCCCCAAGGCCAGCGACGGCGTCGTGATTCTCTATTCGGCGTTCGGTACGGTCGGCGCCGCGTCGGCGCCATTCAACAAGGGGCGCACTGCCACCCACGAGGTTGGGCACTATCTCAATCTCCGGCACATCTGGGGCGACACGGCAGACTGCAGCGGTACGGACATGGTGCCCGACACGCCCAATGCCGCCGGGCCCAACTTCAACAAGCCAACGTTCCCCGTGATCACCTGCAACAACGGCCCGAACGGCGACATGTTCATGAACTACATGGACTACGTGGACGATGCCGCGATGTTCATGTTCACCGCGCAGCAGGTACTCCGCATGCGCGCGACACTCAACGGACCGCGTCGGAAGCTGTGGTGAGTATCGCCCCCGCGACGCTGCGCGAATTGACCGGCACCGCGTGGGTACACGCGTTCGAGCAGGACGCGGGTGGAGACGAAGTGTATTGCCGCGCCGGAGAGCCGATTCCTCCGGCGCGGCGTCCGCGCGAACGACTGCAACTGCATCCGGACGGAACCGCAACAATCGGCAGCGGTGGAGCGGACGATCGGACTGTGCGGGCCAAGGCCACCTGGACCGTCGACGGCGATCACATCGTGGTCCATCGTGACGCGCCGGCACCAACGCGCAACAGCTATCGCATTACCGTGATCACCGCGACGCAGCTTCGTGTGCGCGTCACGTAGACGACTGACCTTCACCGTCAGACAGACATGCCCGCTCGCAAAGCGACGACCAAAAGCGCGAAGTCCAAACGTGCCGCAACCAAAGGCACGGCCGCCAAAGGGGCTGCCGCAAAAAGCGCTGTCGCCAAGAGCGCGACACAGAAGGCTCCGGCCACACCGCCGCCGTTCGAAATCAGTGACCGTGTGAAGTTGCAGGCCACGTCGCGTGCACACGGCTACGACTACGCGCGTCCGCGCATGCTGCGTATCTACACGCTCGACCCGTCCGTATCATCGCTGCTGGGTGGTACGGCCACCGTCGCGGTGCCCTGCGAACCGCTTGCGCCCGGGCCGGTTGGATCGGTATTCGAAGTCGATGGCTCCGGCGCGCCGACTGCCGTGCGCAATGGAACGACGGGGCCGCTCTCGATCGACCTCGAGGCGCCGTCCGCGCTGATGTCTGCGGGACTCGCGCCGACGCCTGCCGACGGGCGCTTCCACCTGCAGATGGCGTACGCGGTCTGCAGTCTGACCTATGGAATCTTTCAGCGCGCGCTTGGCCGTGAGATCATGTGGGCCAGCGGCTATCGCGCCAACGAGCGCGAACCATTTCGTCTGCGCATCATCCCGTTCGCATTGCGCGACGAGAAGAACGCCGCCTTCGATCAGGAACTGGGCTCGATCTCGTTTGGGTACTTTCGCGCGGGCAGCAACCCGGGCGGACACACGGTGCCCAAGGGACTGATCTTCACGGCGCTCTCGCACGACGTGATCGCCCACGAAACCACGCATGCGCTCCTGCATGCACTGCGCGCGCAGTTCGCCACTCCGAGCAATCCGGACGTGCTCGGCTTTCATGAGGGCTTCGCCGATATTGTCGCGCTGCTGATGCACTTCACGTACGCCGACGTCGTGCTCGAAGCGATGCGGGCGAGCAAGGGCGCCATCGCCAATGCCACGCTGCTCACGGATCTCGCCAGGCAGTTCGGCCAAGCGACCTCTCGACCCGGTGCCGCCTCCGCATTGCGGACCGCGCTCGACGTAACGAACGTGCACGCGTTCGACTCCGATGCATTTGCTGCTGGCACAGACGCCCCACTCCAGTACGCCCCGACGCTCGAAGCGCATCGCATGGGCTCGGTGCTCGTGTCGGCAGTGTTCGAAGCATTTGCCACCGTCCTGCGGCGACGGAGCGCACGCTACTTCCGCATCGCCGGCGTCGCGCCAAACGACGCGCGCGAATCGGAGCTCTCCGACGATCTCGTGCGCGCACTCGCGGCAGAGGCCACCGAGACGGCTCGGCAGTTCCTCAACATCTGCATTCGCGCCATCGACTTCTGTCCGCCCGTGGACATCAAGCTGGGCGAGTATCTGCGCGCGCTGATCACGGCCGATGCGGATGTCGTGAGCGACGACAAGTACGGCTACCGCGAAGCGCTTATGCGCTCCTTTCTCAGACGAAAGATCTATCCGGAGAAGCTCGAGTTCCTGTCGGAAGATGCGTTGCGCTGGAAGCCGCCCACGCTCGACACGCCGATCCCCGGCCTCGCGCTCTCTGACCTGCGCTTCGGAGCCGATTTCACCACGCCCGCTGGCGAAAAGGAGATGCTGCGCCGAGCCAACGCGCTCGGACGGTTCGTCGTGCGCCCTGAGGTGGCCAAGGCACTGCACCTGATTCCACTCGGCACCGCACTTCCCAAGCACATCGAGTACGCCGCACCCGTGCGCGTCGAATCGATTCGCACGACACGCCGCGTGACGCCGGATGGTCGCGTCGTGTTGGAGCTCGTGGCAGAAGTCACGCAGAGCTGCACGGTGCGCGTGGGCGCGGACCTGATGGACTTCGCCGGCGGCTGCACGCTCATCATCGATCCGGCGGGCCGCATTCGCTATGCGATCTACAAGAATGTGCTCAGCACGTCGCGACCCAGCACGCAACACGCGGCGGTGACCGGCGCGCTCAGTGCATTCTGGCAACAGACCGACGGCAAGTTGACCACGCGCCCCAATCTCCTGCAGCAACTGCACCGGAGCGGCGCGGCCGTCCCGAAGCGAGCAACCAATCGCCGGAAATCATCAAACGGCAAACGAGGGGCAACGCGATGATGCGCTGCCCCTCGCTGCGGTGTTGCGAACGACCTATCGCGTGTCGCGACTGATCGCTGCGATCGACCTGTGGATCAGCGGCTGATCGTGAAGACGTACGCGGCCACGGCCTTGATCTGGTCGTCGGACAGCGGCGTGCGTCCGCCCTTGGCGGCCATCGCGAACTTGTGCGACGGATCCTTGATCTGATCCATCGGCACGCCGTTGATGATCGTCTTCACGATGTCATCATAGCTGCCGCTGCCGTGCTGCCACTTGATGCCCTTGAACGCGGGCGCGTTCGCCGCACCAACGCCGAGCTTCCCGTGGCAACGCTGGCAGTTGCCGTTGTTGAAGATGGAATCGCCGAGGGTGACCATCGCCGTGGTGACGCCGGCGGGAAGCTTGTTGGACGGCGCGGCCTTGGCGGCAGCGGCGTTGTTGCTGGCGGGAGCCGGCTTGGCCGCGGCGCCGGCAGTCGCGCCGGTCTTGGCGCCACCGCCGCACGCGGCGGCCGCGGCCAGCGCGACGGCGACGAGCGCAACTCGAGATGCGTGACGAATCATCGGACGGGGAGGGTTGGATAGGTGTCGGTAATAGGCGGGACGGGCACATTATGCGCGCTCGCCACGGCGGCGGCTAGGTGCGCGCGGGATGTCCATCGGACGCCGTGAGATGCCCATGGGCACCACGTCCGACTATTGTTCCTGTCTTGTCGCCGGTTCGTCACGGCCGCTGCACTCTTCCGCCCCGCTCCGAATTCCGTCATGGCCACCCCGTCTCCTTTTCGCTCGCTCCCGTCCGATCGTCGTGTGGCGCTCATTCAGCACGCCATCACGGCGCACAAGGGAGCGCGCGCAACGTATATCCAGCGCTTGGTCGCGCGTGGCGGCGGCTTTCGTGCGGCAACGCTGCAGAGCTGGGCTGCCGATCGGTTGGCCCGTGAAGTGGTGCGTCTGAACGCACAGAACGCGTTCGACGAGCTGGAACTGCTGCAGCTCCTGTACGTGGACCTCGAGCCGGCCACGCAGATCACCTTCCTCGATGCCGCCGGCGTGCCGCATGAGAACGGCGTGATGGACGAGAAGCTCGAAGCGCCGTACGCTGATGCCGCCGCCGTGTCGCGAGGTGCACACGCCGTGCTTGCCGCGCACGGTGAAGACGGACGCCGATATCTGCGCACCCTCGCCCGCTACAACCTCGCCGCCTGGCCGGAACTCGACACGCTGCTGGCGACGCTGGACGCCGAGAGCTGAGCGATCAGTCGGCGCGTGGGTCGCTGTGCACCAACGACTGTAGATCGATGAAGTGCAACGCCGGCGCCAACTGCTCCCCCAGCAGAAGGCGCCGCGCCACATGCCCCACCGAGCCCGCAGCAAAGCGCGCTTCACTCGCCAACTGCGGGTAGCCGCACAGCCGCGTCTCGAGCGCCAACAACGACTGGCGTGATCGCTCCGAGATGCGATCCCACCCACCGAGCCACTCCGTCAAAGCACGATAGAACTCGATCGTGCTGCTGTATGCGCTCCGCGGCTTCGGCGGCTCCGACACGCGCCCGTGAAACATCGGCAGCCCGGCAACATTGCCGTATGGCTCGATGCTCAGGAATCCGTTTTCATCGGCCGCGTAGGTGAGATTGAGCCGCTCGCGCATCGCCCACTCGCGCGCCGCGTGCTTGATCGGCAGCCCGTCGCACTCCTCGAGCAGCAGGTCGAGTCCCTGCATGAAGGTCGGCAGATTCTCCGTCGTGATGCCGTCGGCGAAGACGATCACGCGCAGATACGGATCGATGCGGGCGATGCGCCGCGCGACGATATGCGCCTTGTTGTGCCCCAGCTCGTCCACGCCGGCATGCAACCGATTGAGGTTGGAGAGATCGAGCCGATCGAAATCGGCGATCACGATCTCCCCGCACAGGTGCTCCTGCGCGACGGTCACCGCGGCCTCACCGCCAACGGACAACCCCATCACGCCGATGCGCTTGGTGCGCAGTAACGCCTGCTCCTCCTCCGTGATCTTGTCGTGATTGCGATTGGTGATCACCGCGAAGTACGCGTTGGGCGGCAGCAGGTGCACGAGTGTGCGCATCCATCCAAACCAGACCCACAACCCCAGCACGTCGGTGCCACCCTCCCTCGATTCCACGGCCGCACGCATTGCCAAACGTTCGTTCGCCTGACTCGGAGACGGGTAGCGAATCGCGCTGAAGTCGTCGAGCTGCCGAGCGATTTCGTCCACGCAGCGAAACTGCTGCGCGGACACGAGCTGATCGAGTCGCGCGCGCTCGCCCGGTGCGAGCGTCACGAAGAGCGGACTCCAGTCGCACTCGGCCGGCAGCGAGTCGCGCTCGAGCGCTTCCGCAAAATCGGTCAACGACCACGGCGCGTACCGCGCGCGATCGGATCGCTGCGCGTCGATGAGCGACATCACAGCGACTTCTCCCACGTCTCGCCCATCTGCTTGATGCCGAACTCCTCGTGCTCGTGCGACTCGACCATCACGAAGCCTTCGGTCTTGTAGATGTTGCGCGCCGCCTTGAGCACCGAGTTCGTCCACAATGTCATGCGTCGGTATCCGCACTGCCTGGCGAATTGCAGACACTCCTGAACCAGCTGACGACCCACCCCCAATCCGCGGGCCGATGGCTCCACATACAACAGTCGCAGCTTGGCCACCTGTCGCGACTTGCGGACCACCATCACCGAGCCGACGACCTGTCCGTCTCGCTCGGCGATCCAGCAACGCTCCCAGAACGGATCGTAGTTGGCAATGAAGTGCGCCACGACTTCGGCCACCAACCCTTCGAAGAGTCGTCCGTAGCCGTACTCTTGCTCGTACAGCACAGACTGGCGGTGTACGAGGTAGCCCAGCTCGCCCGGCAGCGGTTCGCGCAATGTGAACGGTCGCGCTCCTTCGCGCGGAGGCATGAGCAGCTGCTCGATCGTGTCCATCGCACTGATGACGCGCTGTCGATCGACGGCCGGCAGGGCGTTCAGGATCGCCGATGACACCGCATGCGATTGCGTATTGAGCGAGGTGAACGCGCGACGCCCGGCGGCCGTCAACGAGAGCTCCATGTGCCGCGCATCGTGAGCGGCACGCGTACGAGACAGCAACTTCTGTCGCGCGAGTCCGTTCAACACCCGGCTCAGGTATCCTTGATCGAGATCCAGCACCTCGGCGAGTTCCGCGGCCGTCGGCTTGGTGCGCTGCGCGAGCTCGTAGAGCACCCGCGACTCGGTCAACGTGTACGGCGAATCGAGCAACCCTTCGCGCAGCACGCCGATGTGGCGCGTGTAGAAGCGGTTGAAGCGCCGCATCGCCGAC
Source organism: Gemmatimonas sp. (assembly GCA_965279375.1). Lineage (GTDB taxonomy): Bacteria > Gemmatimonadota > Gemmatimonadetes > Gemmatimonadales > Gemmatimonadaceae > Gemmatimonas. The sequence continues at coordinate 269,671 of OZ257156.1, forward strand.
GCCTGTTCGTGAATCGCGATCGCGCGCTGCGCAGCGTGTGCGGACCGAGGCTTTGCTACAGACTTGGCGGTAGCGCCAACGCGGCGTGGGGGCATAGAGGCTCCGAGGCGGTGCGAATGTCGAGTGATTGGCGAGAGTATCGGCCAATTAGTTGCCTTTGGCAAGTATTGGGTTTCTGCCACTTCGACTTTGCTCCGCGCCGCCAGTCGCCTACCGACCTTCGCGGTCCCTGCCCTGCCCCGCCAGCGCGTACACCGCAGCGCCGCTGGCCAGCGTCAGCACCGCCGCCCCCAGCACCAGCGGACGCTGCAGCAGCACGAACACCAGCATCCACACACTCAGCGCAATGAACAGCATCGGCGTGAAGGGATAGCCCGGCACCAGGAACGGTCGGTCCAACTGCGGCTCCGTACGACGCAGGCGCAACAGTCCCATCACCGTCACAAGGCTCGAGAGGTTGAGCACGAACCCGGCGTAGGCGAGCACCGTCTCGAAGGCGCCGGTCAGCAGCAGCACGGCGACCAGCGCGAACTGCAAGGCGAGCGCCGCGCGCGGCACGCCGTTGCTCGAAACGGCACCGATTCGTGCGAGGCGCGGAGTGCCCGCACACACTGCCTGTGTGGCGCGCGAACCCGCCAACGTGAGCCCACTGATCCTCGCCACCAACGTCATCGCGATCACGCCGCTCATCCAACGTCCGCCAGCGTCACCAGCGATGCGAGAGGCAGACAGCGCGCCGACTTCCACCGTGCCACCCAACGCCGACAGCGGCACCGTCCGCAGGAACACCCAATTGAGAAGCACATACAACGCAGCCACAACGCCAACGCTACCCGTCACGGTGCGAGGAATCAGCCGGTGCGGATCCTTCACATCGCCCGCGATGTAGCCGATGGAATTCCAGCCGGTGTACGCGTAGATGACGTAGATCAACGATACGGCATACGGCGCGCTCACGATCTCGGCAAATGCAGCACGTGTCGGCGCGAACGAGAGCGGCTGCACGGGTCCGATCGCCAGACCGAGGACGATGAAGCTGGCGATCAGCACCACCGTAGCCGTCGTGGCGAATACTTGCAGTCGACGCGCCGCACGCAGCGTGCTCCAATGCACGATCGCCACGAACACCAGCACGGCGAGTGACGCCTGCATCTCCGTCACAGGAAGCAGCGCCGACGCATAGCGCCCAAAGGCGATGCCGGCGAGTGCGATCGGCGCGGCAAATCCCGCGGTCATCGACACCCATCCGCCGAGGAATCCGACCCACGGCCTCCAGGCACGACCGAGATAGACGAACTCTCCTCCCGAGTGCGGAAGCGCCGCGCCCAGTTCCGCGTACGACAGCGCGCCGGTGAGCGAGAGCACGGCGCCGAACACCCAGAGCGAGAGCAGCGCGAAACCTTCGTGCACCGTCAGCACCTGAAAGCCCAACGCCGTGAACACGCCGGTGCCCACCATGTTCGAGATGAGCATTGCGAACGCCGTCGCCGCGCCCACGCCGCGCGCGGAGTGCGTCGTCGTCACTCAGCGCTCATCGGTCGGCGCGCATCGCTCGGCGCTCATCGCGTCGACATGCCGTCCATGCCGGGCATGTGCGCATGCCCGCTATCGGGTGGAGTCGGGCCCGGTGCGGTGGACTCCGGTGTATCGGAGAGATGCTCCTGCACAATGCGCCAGCGACCATTCTCGCGTCGCCAGAAGGTGGTCCACGCGCCGCTCACGATGTGCGGCGTGTTCATCGGCGTGCGATGCGGGATGCGATACGTGAAGGTCATCAGCGCGGCATCGCGCGTGATGATGTCCACGTAGCGCGATCCGAATTCGAACGTGGGACCGCGCATGTTCTGCCCGACGCGCTCCCAGAATCCCGCGATCTCCGTCGCGAGCGCGGCACGCGTTGTCGTCACGCGTCCGGCGGCGGCGGAGATGACGCGGCCGCTGTCGGCGTAGAGGCTCAACAGGCGCGTGGCGGCGTCGGGACGCGAGAAATCGTACGCCTGTTCCACCATCTGCTGCAGCGTGTCGGCGATGGCCTGACGCTCGCTCGGCGCGAGTCGATCGCTGGGGCGACACCCTTGAAGCGAAGTGCCCATCATCGCGAAGGCGATGAGCAGCAGTAGTACCACGTGGCGGCGCGCCAACCCGACGAGAGGTCGGCGATGCACAGGCGAGGACGGAGTCATGCGCAAACTTGGCGACCGGGACGCGCGCGCGCCTAGTCGCCTGGCTGTCTCATTCCAAGGACGGTGGGCTGTCCTGCATCCGGGACGTTCGACGCCGCATCTGGCACCCGTTGAGTCGTGTTCCATTCCACCGTCTTGTGGCGTGGCTTTTGCCACGTTCTGTTTCCGATAGCGCGCGTCGGCCAGCCTCCACGGAGCCGGCGACCAGCAGCTGGTCATGACCTGAACACCCGTCGTTGTCACGGCCCCTACGGGCCACGGAGGAGCTGATGCGCAAATCCCGAGGCTTGTCGGCTGTGATCGCGTTGGCCGCGACCGTCGCGCTCTCCGCGTGCAGCAGTGCGCCGAGTGGCTCGGACGCGATGACCGCCGATCTCGAACGGGACTTGCAGCTCGCCGCCTCGGTACGGCCGGCACGCTCGCAGGCTGTGTCGTCCGTCGAATTGGTCGCCAACGGTGGAGAGAGTGGCCAGAACCGCGGCACGCGCGCGCTGGTGCGCACACCGCGGCGAGCGCCGACGCCCTCTCCCTCCGAGGCCACGCAGGAAGTGGCCGCACCGCAGGCACCCGCCGAAGAGCTGGCCCCGCTCCCTTCGCCCACGATCACAGAGACCGTTACCGCCCCAGCGCCGGCGCCGGTCGTCGAGCCCGTGGCCACCTCCGAGGGGAGCGGCCCGTACGTGGGCAGCTCACCCGGTACGTACGGCGGCATCGATGAGGGCGACCGCGATCGTGGTCGCGGCGACGGCAATCGCGGTCGGGGCCCTGGCGTCATCATTCGCGGCGGCTCAGCCGGCGAGGACCACTGCCAGCCGCGTGGACGCCGTGGTCCCGGTGGCATCGGCGGAATGGGTGGCATCGGCGGCAACATCGGTACCGTGATCGGCATCATCGGTGGCATCTCCGGCGGACGCCGCACACCCTATCCGCGCTACTAGTCTGGACACAGACCGCGGCGTGCACGCAGTTGCCGAGCACTCCGCTGGTGTGCGCGCAGCGATTGACTTCGGCATCAGCAACACCGATGTCGTCGCACGGATAGACGGAAGGCTGCGGCACTGGTCGCAGCCTTCGCTGCATGCCCCCGACGCGTCGCGACTGCGCGCGCTGCTGGCCGCCGGTGACATCGCCCTTGAAGCACTGACGCACATCGCCGTCACCGGCGGTCGTCATCGCACGCTCCCCGAGCGCATCGGCGACTGTGACCTCGTTCGCGTGAACGAGGTGGCCGCCATCGGACGCGGCGGTCAGGCGCTGATAGTCGACGCGACCTACGACAGCACGGCCCCCGCGCTTGGTCGCGCGGCGCAGCACGACCACGCTCTCATCGTCGTCAGCGCGGGTTCGGGCACCGCCGTGGTATCCGCGCGCGGCCACACGTATGCGCACGTGACAGGCAGCGGCGTGGGTGGCGGCACTTTGCTCGGGCTGGGGCGACTGCTGTTGCAGACGGCCGATCCGCGCGAGATCGACGCGCTGGCGCAGCAGGGAGACGCCAACGGCGCGGACCTGAGCATCGGCGACGTCATCAGCGGCCCGATCGGCACGCTGCCTCCCGACGCCACCGCCGTGAACTTCGGCAAGTTGGGACGCCAGGACATCGCGGTGAGCAAACCCGATCTCGCCGCCGCACTCATCACGCTCGTGGCACAGACGATCGGCACACTGGCCGTCAACGCAGCGCGCGCGCAGGGCACCCAGCGCATCGTCGTCGTCGGCCACATGACCGACCTGCTCACCGTGCGTCGCGTCCTCACGCAGGTGGGCGATCTCTACGGCATGGACATCGACATGCCGCCCGATTCAGGGTGTGCCACCGCCCTCGGTGCGCTCCACTTCGCCGCCGAGCGCAGCGTCAGCGACTAGGTGTCGCCTCCCGCGCATCGGCTCGCGATCATCGCCTTCCTGCGTCTCCTCCCGAGGCGCTGGCGCGTCAGGAGGGCTGCAACAGGCGGTTAGCCGCGCGTCGGATTGCGCAGTCTGCTGTGCTTGGCGCCGTAGAGGAAGTACAGCACGAGCCCGACCAACAGCCAGATGCCGAAACGAATCCAGGTCACGCCCGGCAGCTTGTACATCAGGTAGAAACACGCCACGACCGAGATCATCGGCGTGAACGGCACCCATGGCACACGGAACGGACGCGGACGATCGGGATCGGTGCGACGCAGCACGATCACGCCGATCGACACGAGGATGAACGCGAAAAGCGTTCCGATATTGGTGAGGTCCACGACTTCGGCGATGTTCGCAAACGCGGCGAAGGTGGCGACGAAGAGCCCCGTGATGATCGTGCCGATATACGGCGTCTTGTACTTGGGATGCACCTTGGCAAAGAACGGCGGCAACAGTCCGTCGCGCGCCATCGACATGAAGATGCGCGGCTGGCCGAGCTGGAAGACGAGCAGCACGCTGCCCATCGCGATGACCGCGCCAATGGAGATGATGAACCGCGACGCATTGAGGATCGCCGGCGGCCCGTCGGCCAATCGCAACGCCGTCACCATCGGCTCAGCGGTACCCAACTGCTGCCAAGGCGCGAGCCCCGTCATCACGATCGACAGCGCGATGTAGAGCACGGTCGTGATCGCGAGACTCATGATGATGCCGAAGGGCATGTCCTTCGCGGGATTGATCGCTTCTTCAGCTGCGGTCGAGACGGCGTCGAAGCCGATGTAGCTGAAGAAGATGATCGCGGCCGCCGCGCTGATGCCGCCAAACCCGTTGGGCGCGAATCCACCCGTCGCCGGGTTGTTCCAGTTGATCGGCTTGATGAAGAACAGACCAACCGCGAGGAAGAAGAGGATGATCCCGATCTTGAGGATCACCATCGCGTTGTTGGAATTGGCCGACTCCTTGACGCCCTTGATCAGCACGAGCGTGATGAGCAGGACCACCAGAAACGCCGGCAGATTGGCGATGATGCGAAAGCCGAACAGCGTGGGTGCTGTCGTGAGCGCCGAAGCGATGTAGAGGGAGACGGCGTCCGTGGCACCGCCGGCGACCGCCTTGGCCGCGTCCGACGCGGAACGGAAGTCGGTGGCCAACCACGGCGGCAGATCGAGCCCGAAAAAGCTCAGCAGCTCTCGAAAGTAGCCGGACCAACCGATCGCCACGCCGATGTTGCCGACTGCGTACTCGACGATCAGGTCCCAGCCGATGATCCACGCGACGAACTCACCCAGCGCTGCATACGCGTACGTGTACGCGGAGCCCGCGATCGGCACCATCGCCGCAAACTCGGCGTAGCACAGCGCCGCGAAGCCGCAGGCCACTGCCGTCAGGATGAAAGAGAAGATGATCGCCGGGCCGGCGCCGGGGCGCGCGAGGTCGCCTGCGATGGCCGTGCCCGTGGTGGCGAAAATGCCGGCACCGATCGTCGCGCCGACGCCGAGCGCGGTCAGGTGCCACTTGTTCAGAGAGCGTTTGAGGCCGCCGCGTTCGGCGACATCCTGCTCCATGTCGGTAACGGACTTTCGGACGAAAAGACCGGGCATCTGGTATCGGGAAGGGGTCGGACCACGTACGGCGCGCGGCCCTATGCTTGCGACGCGGAACGACCACGCGCAAGAGCGGCGGTACGATCAGCCGATCGGTTCGAACACGCCCACGTCGCGGTTCTTCCGCACGTTGTCCCACGGGAACCAGCGGCCGTTCATCGCCACGTACACACCCGGGGGCAGCGTCTGCACGAAGCTGACGGCGCTGCCGAGGTTAAACAGCCCGTCCGAGCTGCCGAAAGCGTAGGGCACCATCGCCCCGGTCAGCACGATCGTCTTGTCGCGGATCCCGAGCGCCAACGCGCGTGCGGTGTCCACCAGGGTATCCGTGCCGTGCGTGATGACGATCTGCGATTCCGCGCACATCGCGCAGGCGGCGACGATCGCGCCGCGCTGCGCATCGGTCATGTCGAGGCTGTCCACCATCATCAACACGTCGACCGCGACATCGAGTCCGCAGCGACCGCGACGCAGCATCTCCTCCACGTGGGTCGCACGAAAGTCCAGCGAGCCGCGCAGCTCGTCGTACTCCTTGTCGAAGGTGCCACCGGTGACGAACAGTCGTACGGTCATGCGAAAAGTCCCGCCATCAGATGGGTTGCGTGGGAAGGCTGGGGCGCTCGCCCTCATCCGGCTGGTTGCGCATATGGTCGGCCAGCTCGTGCAGCCGTTGCCGCAGCGCGACCCGCAGCGCTTCGGGCATCTCGTGCTGGCTGAGGGCGGTGTCCATGCACCAGAGCCATTCATCCCGCTCCACAGTGCCGATCGCAAACGGGAAGTGTCGCATCCGAAGGCGCGGATGTCCGAACTTCTCGACGTAGACGGGAGGTCCGCCGGTCCAGCCGGTCATGAACAGGCGCAGCTTCTCGCGTGATACCTTGAGACTCGCCGCGTGCAGCGCCCGTACGTGTACTGCCTCCGGCGCGCTGTCCATGAGGTCATAAAAATGGTCGACGAGGCGACGGATGCCGTCCTCGCCGCCCAGCAAGTCGAAGTGCGTCGGTGCGGGCGAAGTCATGATGGAATCTCGCCCGTGCGTGTACGCGGTACCAGCGTCACCTTTGCCTCGACCAGAAACTCGTCAGGTACTCGCCAGGAACTCGATGGCCAAGAGCATCGTCCCCAAATCCGTACGCAGTGTGACGCGCACGGTGCGTTCGCAGGTGACCATCCTCAGCAGCGCGCTCGGCGCGGCGTGGGTGGGATTCGCGGCCTCTGTGCTCTCGGGCGGCGCCTTGCTCTCGTTCGGTATCGTCCCGCGCACCGTGGACGGACTGCGCGGCATTCTCTTCGCGCCATTTCTGCACGCCAGCTTCAATCACCTGCTGTCCAACACGGTGCCGTTCGTGGTGCTGGGTTGGCTGGTCATGCTGCGCGACTCGCGCCACTTCGGTCGCGTGACACTCGCGGCGATGCTGGGCTCAGGGCTCCTCTCGTGGACACTGGGCGCCCCGGGCTCGGTACACATCGGCGCCAGCGGCGTGATCTTCGGCTATCTCGGGTTCCTGATGCTGAGCGGCTGGTACGCGCGCACCTTCGGCAGCGTGCTGCTGAGCATCGGTGTGACCGCGGCGTGGGGAGGTCTCGCGCTGGGCGTCCTTCCCACGGTGCCGGGTGTGAGCTGGCAGGGGCATCTGGGTGGATTCATCGGCGGGATTCTCGCAGCGCGCGCGTTGCGGAAAAACTGACGCGGCTCCGGGAGCTGTCCGCCACGACCAATTGTGTTTCCCGGTCAAGACGTCCTCAGCGAAACACCGCGATCTCCTCGAGTGACTTGCGTTCCAATGCAGGCACCTGCGCATCGCCGGCCGGATAGCCAACGGGCATCACGAGAAACGCCTTCTCGTTCGCCGGTCGTTCGAGCAGCTCGCCGAGAAAGGCCATCGGACTCGGCGTGTGCGTCAGCGTGACCAGCCCCATCGTGTGCACCGCTGCGATGAAGAAGCCGGCGGCAATGCCACAGCTTTCCTGCGTGTAGTAGTACGTCTGTTTGGTGCCGTCGCCGTTGAGGCCATAGCTCTGCCGGAAGAGCACGACGATCCACGGCGCATCGGTCAAATGCGTCTTCACGGCGTCAGTACCGAGCGGTTCGAGTGCGGCGCGCCACTCGGGCGTGATGCGTTCCGCGTAGAAGAGCTGCTCTTCGGCCTCGGCCGCCTCACGTATGTGCGCCTTGAGCTCCGGGTCGGCGATGGCGACGAAGGTCCACGGCTGCTGGTGCGCACCGCTCGGCGAGGTACCCGCCGCACGAATGGCCTGTTCGATCCATTCACGCGGGACGGCCTCGGTCGAGAAGTGCCGCGTCGTGCGACGTCGGTTCATGTGCTCGGCGAATGCGGCCGCACGACTGGCGGACTCCTGCGGCTCGAGCCGCTGGAACGAAAGCGGGATGAAGGTGGGCATGAGAGGAACCTGCCGCGAATGCGGCGAAAGGGAATACGGCCACCACCTGCATTGCGGCGAGGCATCCGCAGACCGAATTTGACGCATTCTCGTCACCACACTCGCCTGGACACCGACGTGCAGACCAAAATCAACGAGTACATCGCCGCGCAGCCGGAAAAGAAGCGACAGGACATGCAAACGCTGCACGATCGCATTGTCGCGCTGATGCCCGGCTGTCGGCTGTGGTTTCTCGACGGCAAGGACGACAGCGGTCGAACGGTGACCAATCCGAACATCGGATACGGTGCGCAGACGATGACGTACGCCGATGGACACACGCGCGAGTTCTACCAGATCGGCATCAGCGCGAATACCACCGGCATCTCCGTCTACATCATGGGGCTCCCCGACAAGGCGCACTTGGTGGAGACGTACGGTGAGACGATCGGCAAGGCGAGCGTGACCGGGTACTGCATCAAGTTCAGCGCACTGCGCAACATCGACATGCGTGTACTCGAAACGGCGATCCTCGACGGGGTCGCGCAGACCAGCGCCTGAAGGCAAGAAGTTCCGGCGCACACGAGCACGTGCGCCGGTCGTTCGCTGCCCGCTAACGCCCCGCTGCTGTCGTGAATGGCACGGAAACCATGCTGCCGCCCCACGACATCTCGATGGCGCCGCGATTCGCCGCCAAGGCCCTCACGGCGATCGTGAACTCCTCCGCGTGACTGGCCGTCGGCGTCATCTGCATCGACACGCGCCCGAAATCCTGCGCGGCGTCGTACTGCGTTCCCCACTGTCCCGTACCCTTGTTCACAATCAGGAACGTGCCGCTCTTCGTGTGCTGTACCCAGATGGTGTACATGCCCGGCGGCACCACGAGCGTCTGCGTGCCGGCGGCACCGAGCGTGAGCGTGCGCGTGGTGAAGAGATGCGTGGCGTCGTTCGCGCCGGTGCGCCAGACCGTGTCGAACGGCACCAGCGTGCCACCCCACACTGAGCGATCACGCACCGACGGGCGGCCGTAGTCCACCAGCACCATCCCGCCCGGACCGAACGACCCGCGCGCGACATCGCGCAGTGACAGCACACCGGTGGGCTTCATCCCCTTGGCGATGGCCGCAATGTCCACTGCACTCGCACCACGCGTCGCGACCGACTTGTTGGTGGTGAACGATCCGTCAACCGACTGCAGCCGGCTGTTGGCGTCGAAGCGCAGCAGCATCGCGTACGCACCGCCGCGCAGGCGAAGCGTGTCACCAGCGGTGGCGCTCATTCCGGCGAAGCCGATGTTTCCCGCCGCGCCCAGTGCGGGGAGCGAATCCACGTTCGTGCCGGCCTTGCGCAGCATGGCCAACAGTTCAGTCGGGCCGTAGATGAACGTCGGGAAGTTCACCAACGCACCGCGTGCGGCAAAAGCGCGGCGTTGCGTGCTGTCGGCGAACACCACTTCGCGGACGATCGAGTCGGCGGTGATGGTGAATCGCGTGTCACTCGGCGCGTTCGGTGGGAGCGTACCATCGGCCTGCAGCCGCTTGAGTGAGGCGCGTGTCGGGCGACCGTCCTTGCCCAACGTGAGCGCGTACTGATAGCGCACCACCGCGGCACCCGAGCGCTGCACCATCTCGCCGGAGAGCGCCGACGCGGTGCGCGAATACTGTTCGATGGCAACGGTGTCCTTGCCCAGTCGATAAACGAACGTGGCAGACGGTGACGCCGACTGCGCGGCGAGAGCGGGCGCGGTGATCAGCGAAAGCGCGGAGAGAACGAGTGCTGGGCGCATGGGAGGCGGGAGCGGTGGGAGGTGGAGACGACGCCAATGCTACCACAACCGGCCCGAAATGCCATCACACTGGCCGCCTTACGCTGCGCCTGCTACGCGGTGGCAATCCGCGATCGACGCATCGCCGCCCACCAGATCGCGGTGCCGCCCGCGAGCGCCCACGCATACCCGTACGGCGCAAACGCGGCCGTGAGACCGCAGGCGACGGCCAGCAGGAACGCGCCACGATCGCCCAGCTGATCGCGCACGAGCAACAGCACCGTGACAGCCTCGACCAACAGCAGCGTGCCAAGCACCGGCCCGGGGAAGAGCCGCTGAAACGCCGCCGGATCGCCCACCAGAAAGAGCCCGGCCACGATCAGAAACGCGCCATAGATGACCGCACTGCCTCCGGTGCGCGCTCCGAACGCATAGTGCCCCGCCACCCCGCCGCTGCCGTGGCAGACGGGCAGCCCCCCGAGCGGTGCGGCGAAGAGGTTCATCAAGGCGTAGGTGGTGCCGATGCGGCGCACCGTAAGTGGTTCGCGCTGCGGAAAGAGATCGCCGACCACCTGTCGCGTCGCCAGTACGGAATTGCCGAGCGACAGCGCCAGCTGCGGGAGCGCGAGCAGCAGGCTGGCGCGCGCGAACTCCTCGCCGGTGGGCCAACGTGTGGGCAGCGACGGCAGTCGAAAACCGAACGGAAGCGCGACATCGGCCGGCCAATTGACGGCGGCATAGACGAATCCCATCGACAGCACCACGAGCGCGGCGGGCACCCTCGTGCTTTCGCGTAGCCCGATGACGATGGCCAGCGCCACCGCCGCCAGTATCCAGCCACGCGCTCCGTCCGCCGGCAGGAATCGCGTGAGTGCGAGGTTGGCCAACTGCAGGCCGAGCCCCACCTGGATGCCGCGCACGACCGCCTTGGGCACCGTCCGCGCCATCCACTCGAGCGCTCCGGTGTTGGCCAGCAGCAACATCACCACGCCCACGATCAGCCCGCCCGCGGCCAGCAGCGGCGGCGCCAGCTTCCCCGCGATGGCGATGGCTGCCATCGCCTTGAGCGGCTGCACAGGCATCGGCAGGCGATAGGCCAGCCCCGAGAGCACCTGCAACACACCGAACGTGACGAAAGCGGCCGTGGCATCCATGCCGGTCGCCACGACAACGCCTACCAATAAGGGCAGGTCGGTGCCAAGGTCCCCGAACGCACCCGCCAGCTCTCGTCGATCGAAGCGGATCGAGGTGGCGGTAGCGCGCGCGGAAAGCGAATCGGTCGCGGCTGCAGTCATTGACGGAATATCTCGCGCGGCACCGTATTGCACGAGGCGGGGATTGCGACCGTTCAGATCGCCACAGATCCCTCCGCCCCTCCATCTTTCGTACATGACTACTGCAGCCATCGATATTCAGCGCATCGTCAAGCGCTACGAGCACCACGTCGCGGTCAAGTCGCTCTCACTGGTGGTGCCCAAGGGCGCCGTCTACGGACTGCTCGGCCCCAACGGCGCCGGCAAGACCACGACGATCCGCATGCTCCTCAACATCATCGCCCCGGACGAGGGCACGATCCGCGTCCTCGGTGCGCCCCACTCCGATCCCGGACTCGTCGATCGGATCGGCTACCTCCCTGAAGAGCGTGGCCTCTATCGCAAGATGCAGGTACGCCGCGTGCTGCGATTCCTCGGCGAACTCAAAGGCATGAGCGGCAAGGGGCTCGATGGCAAGATCGACATGTGGCTCGAGCGCATGCAGCTGCGCGCGAACGGCGAAGACTGGGGGAACGCCAAGGTCGATGAGCTGTCGCGCGGCATGCAGCAGAAGGTGCAGTTCATCGGCGCACTGCTGCACGAGCCCGAACTGGTCATCCTCGACGAACCGTTCAGCGGTCTCGACCCGATCAATGCGCAGGCGCTCAAGGACACCATCGTCGATCTCAAGAAACAGGGTCGCACGCTGATCTTCTCGACGCACATCATGGACAACGCGGAACGCATGTGTGACTCGGTGTGCATCATCGCGCGCGGCGAGAAGGTGCTCGACGGCGGTGTCGCCGAAGTCCGCGAAGCGCACGGTGCGCGCATGGTGGCACTGGGACTCGACGGTGCACCGTCGTCGGCCGTGCAGCTCGTGCTCGCCAATCGACAGCTCGTCGCACGAGCAGACGACTCCAATCGCTTTCTCGAGATTGAACTGGCGGCCGGTGCGAAGGCGCAGGATCTGCTCTCGGCATTGGTTGGCGCCGGCGCGCAGATCGAGCGCTTCGAACTCGTGCGACCGTCGCTGCATCGCATCTTCCTCGAGAAAGTCGGGGCCACCAACGTCGAAGCGGGGATGAGCGGCCATGGGTAAGCTCTTTGCAGTCATTCGCCGCGAGTATCTCGAACGCGTGCGCTCCAAGTGGTTTCTCATCGCGACGCTCTTCGGGCCGGTGTTCTTCGGCGGGATCATGTTCGTGCCGGCACTCATCTCGTCGCGCGACAAGGCGTCGGCCAACGGCACCGACATCGCCATCGTGGATGCCACTGGCACCGGACTCGGCGAACGCGTGTCCGCGCGATTGGCCGGCGGCGTGGACGGCGGCGCGACGGCGCCCAAGGTGAACGTCGTGACGATGGACGCGCTGGTGCAGGCGGAATCGCTCGCGACGCGGCAGGTGGTGGCCGGCGACGTGAAGGGCTATCTGATCCTCGATACGCTCACCACGTCGGCCGCCAAGGCGCGCTACGCAGGCAGCAACACCACCGCGATCTTCGATATGCAGCGCATCGAGCGCGCCGTGCAGCGCGAAGTGCTGACGATGGCGCTCGAAAAGAACGGCATCGATCCGGAAGTGGCGAAGAACGTGCTCAGTCGCAACGTGAACGTCGCCACGGAACGCCTCACCAAAACGGGACGCGGCGGCTCCGGGCAGCTCAACTTCATCTTCGGTGCCGCGGTCGCGTTCGTGCTCTACATGACGATCTTCATCTACGGGCTCAACGTCCTGCGTGGCGTGCTCGAAGAGAAGCAATCGCGCGTGGCCGAAGTGGTGATCTCCAGCTTGCCGTCTTCGCGACTGCTCGCTGGCAAGGTGATCGGCGTGGGCGGCGTGGGACTTACGCAGCTCGTACTCTGGCTCTCGATGAGCTTTCTGATGTACAAGGTGCGCCAGCCCATTCTGGCCAAGTTCGGCGCCGACTCGATGGCCATCAGCATGCCCGATGTGTCGCTGGGACTCGGACTCGTCGTGCTCGCGTTCTTCGTGCTGGGCTTCATGCTGTACGCGGGGCTCTTTGCCGCGGCCGGCGCGACGGTGAACAGCGAGCAGGAAGCGCAGCAGGCGCAGATGCCGGTGGTGCTCTTGCTCGTCACCAGCATCACCTTCTTGCAGAACATTCTGACGCAGCCGGACAGCACGCTCTCGCGCGTGCTCTCGATGCTGCCGTTCAGCGCACCGATCGTGATGCCGCTGCGCATGACGGTCGCACCGGTACCGCCGATGGAAGTCGCCCTCGCACTGCTTTCCGTGTCACTAGGCGCGGTGGGCAGCGTGTGGCTGGCCAGCCGGATCTATCGCGTGGGCCTGCTGATGTACGGCAAGCGCCCGGGCATTCGCGAGATCTTCAAGTGGGTGGGGCAGAAGTAGCGCCCCATCCAGCAGCGTAACGTCGCGACCTAACGCAGCCGCTTCGGCGGCTCGTTGGGCGCGATGGCCACGAACTGGCGCGCACACTGTGCGACTCGCTGCATGGCATCCTGCAGCTCGATGTCGCGCGCGCGCGCGGTGCGTCCGTAGAAGAAACGCGACAGGACGAAGGCCACGCCAATGGAGCCGAACATCGCACCGGCGCCGAGCGCGGGGTTGCGCGTCGCGTTGATCACGGCACCCATGATTGCCGAACCAGCGCCGAATCCACCGCCGGCCGTGAGTCCGACGATCATCGCAGTCGCGTACTGTGACAAGTCTTCGGTGCCGCGAATGACCGTGCGACCGTTGCGCGACGCGATGTTGATCTGCACACGGCGCGGCGTGCCGTTCTTGGTCGACGTGACCGCGGTCATGATGCTCATCGTGCGACCGACCTGACTGACGGTCACCATCTCGCCGAGCGCCTTGCGCACTTCTTCGGCGATTTCCTCGAAGCCTTCGCTGACGAGTTCACCCTCGACGACGGTTTCGTATTCGAACTTGACCGGCGCGCCGGTGAAGAAGGTCCAGGCAGACGACTTCGGCGAGACGCGATCGATCGCGACCGGTTCCGCGCGTGCGCGTTCGGCGAGCGCGCGATCCACATACTTGGCGTCGATACCTGCTTCGCGCGCCGAGTCCTTCACGAGGGATGCGTCATAGCCGCGCGTCACCAGCGCTTCGCCCGGTGCACGCGACGTGAACTCCGCCGGCGGCACATGCAGCCCCGTATTGGCCTGCAGCTGCGCCGCACGCGCCCACACTTCCTGCGCTTCCACCGACGAGAGCTTTGCTGGCACCTGATCGGCGCGCACGGCTGGTGTGTCGCGCGGCGTGAGCATGGCCAGCGGCGCCGAATCGTTGGCGCGTACGAGTGCACTCCCTTCCATCGGAGGCAGGGCATCCAGTGCCTGACGCAACGCGTCCCCCGATACAAAGCGCGAGTCACGTGACTTGGCGAGCAATCGGTCGACGATCTCGCCCAGCGCAGGTGCCACGTGCGTCGCGGCGTCGCACATGCGCGGCGGCGTGGAGTTGACGTGCGCCACGAGCACAGCCGACGGGCTGTTCCGCTCAAACGGAAAACGCCCGCACAGCATCAGGAACGCGAGCACGCCCAGCGCGTACAGATCGCTGCGACCGTCGAGATCTTCGCCCGTCACCTGCTCCGGGCTCATGTAGTGCACGGTGCCCAGCACGGTGCCCGTCGCCGTCATCGGCTTCGTTTCGGCGAGGCGCGCAATGCCGAAGTCGGTGAGCATCGCGCGGCCGGTATCGGCGTCGAGCAGCACGTTCTCCGCCTTGATGTCGCGGTGCACGACCCCGCGTGCGTGCGCGTAGCCGAGTGCCGAGGCGATCTGTCGGAGGATGGCGACGACATCGGCCGGCGCGAGCGTCTGCGCCTTGGCCAGCCGCTCGGCGAGCGATTCGCCCGCGATGTAGCGCATGACGAAGTACACGATGCCGTCACGCTCGGCAGCGGTGTAAATCGGTACGATGTTCTGGTGCGACAGGCCGCCGGCGGTGCGTGCTTCGCGCAAAAAGCGATCACGCACGATTTCGTCGGCGGCGAGGTGCGGCGGCAGCGTCTTGATGGCCACCAGCCGTTCGAGCTGCATGTCGGTGGCGAGATACACCACGCCCATGCCGCCACGTCCGATCTCCCGCTCGAGGCGGTACTGGCCGGCGACCGCGCTCGCGAGCGCGGCCGCCGCCTGATCTGCACCGTCGAGCATCACGCGAGCTTCAGCGTCAGAGTTCGACGGTGCGACTGCTTACGCCGTCGCGCCGCTGGGCGCGCAGTGCGTGTCGAACGCCTGCACCAGATCGGCTGCGATCTCCTGCGCCGTCCGTCCTTCGATGCGATAACGCTCGAGCATGAACACCACGTCGCCGTCCTTGATCAGCGCGATGCTCGGCGAGCTAGGCGCGTAACCCGTGAAGTACTGACGCGCACGCTCCGTCGCTTCGCGATCCTGACCGGCGAAGACGGTGCCGGCGAAGTCCGGCTTGATGGCATGGCTCATCGCGGCTGCCACGGCCGGGCGCGCGTTGCGTGCCGCGCAGCCGCACACCGAGTTCACGACGACGAGCGCGGTGCCCTTCATGTCCTGCAGCTTGGCATCCACCTCGGCGACGGTGCGCATCTCTTCGACGCCAAGGCGCGTCAGTTCGTGGCGCATCGGCTGGACGATCTGTTCGGGATACATCATGGGGCGACTCCTGTGCTGAATTGCGAGTAGTGCAGAGGTACTGCGTTTCGTACGGGCGGCGCGCTAGCGGTTGGCATCGCGCACGAGCGCGAGAATGGCCGATTGCGGCACCACCAGGAACTGCTCGTTCTCGAACGTGATTTCGACCGCGGCTTTGCGGAAGAAGAGCGCATGGTCCCCCACGCGCGCCTGCATCGGCACATAGCGCGCGGTGGGCTCCTGATCGCTCGTCTTCCACGGGTCTTCGCCGTGATCGCCCGCCATGTCAGGCAGAGCGAGCCCGGGACCGGTGGATACGACCTCACCCTCCTGCACCGCCTGGCTGTCGACGGCGGTGGACGGGAGATAGAGGCCGACCTTGGTGCGCTGATCGCCGTCCTCGAGCTTCACGAGGACCCGATCGCCTACCACGAGCAACTGCTTGTTCTTGCGGATCATCAGCGGAATCTAATGCGAGGTGCTGGGGCAGCCGGGACCGTCACCGGCCGCGCAGCCGGTCAGGGGACGGGCGAGCGGACCAGATGGAACTTGGTCTGCCGGCCAACGGCCCAGCGCACCTTTCCGTTCGCATCGATGATTACGTCCTCTTCCTGCATGGAGCGCACGGGCTGGTTCCCCCACTCCGGCACCGGGGTGGTCGCCTGCAGCTCGATCGAGTACCACATCCCCGGAATGACCTTGTGGTCTCCGCGCCCCGGGACACCATCCTGATAGTCCCACAAGCCGATCAGCGCGCCTGCGCCGTGCCCATGAAGCCCGATTGGATGCGAATACACCGTCCCGTCGATCTTCTCTGCCTTCATGCGCGTCAACGCGGTCTTCAGGATGTCGTTGCCGGTGCGACCGGGCTTGAGCTCCTCGGTGGTGATGTCCTGCAACCGATTGGAATTGGCCAGCGCCTTCTGGATCCCGGCCGGCACGTCCGTCTCTCCGGCCTTGAGCACGTAGCCCATGTGCTGCGTGTCGGTGTTGAGTCCCATCGCGGTCACGCCGAAGTCGCAGTGCAGAATGTCGCCGCGCAGGATGGTGGGATTCACGCCGACCAACTCCGCGCTGCCGAACTGCCGCTGAATCTCCACGCTCGGCTGGAACCAGGTGCTCAAGCCAAGATCGGCGAGGCGCTGACGCATCCACCACACCACGTCGTCGGCCTTGGTGACGCCCGGCGTGATGACCTTGCTGGAGAACGCCTCCTCGATGATCTGCCACGCCACCTTGTTGAGCTCATTGAACGCGGCCTCTTCTTCCGGCTGACGCGACGCGATCATGTCCACCGCCAGCGCTTCCGCCGGAACCACCTTGGCCGCCCACTGCGCACCGAGCGCCTGCAGCATCCCTTCGCGCTCGCCCGAGCTGAGTCCGTCCGCAAACGCGAACGTCCGCGACGTGTTGACGGCGATCTTCTTGGGATTGCGCTGTTCGATGACCTGCTTGAGCACCTCCCACTGCTGGTCGCCCCACAGTTCCGCGGTGCGCTCGTTGCTGCGGCTGCCGGCACCCGGCGCGGCGACCGCCTTCTCGCTGCGCACCGCCTTGAACACCCCACCCTGCGACGTGCCACCAAGCGCGATGCGTTCGATACCGTCCTTGGGGCCGCGATCGAAGAAGACGTAGATGGTACGGCGACGCGCCGCGAACGTGGTCGGCGACGTGATCGCCATGAACAGCGGATCTTCCGCATACTCGCGCATCGGCACCACCCACATGTCCACGCCTTCTCGGCGCATCAGCGCCGGCAGCGTGCGCTCCATGCGCAACTCGAGCCACTTCTGTTGACGGAACGCCTGATCGCGCAGCGTACCAAAAGGGCGGAGCGTGTCCGCCGCCGACGAGCCCGAGGTACGGGTACCGGGCGTGGCTGGCGTGACGACCGGCTGTGCGAACGCAGTCGCGGCAGGGACGGCGAGCAGAAGAGCGAGAAGGCGCATGGCGATGCGATGGTGAGTGAGGGTTAGACGGAGTGCGGCTCCCGCTTGTCCAGCATGCGGCGCACGATCTGCACCGAGGCGGCCAGCACCAGCGCAAAGACCGCGGCCACAAGCGCACGCTCCACGAGCGTTTGTCCGGCCATGGGCCACCAATCGCCCCACGTGGCCACGCGCGAACCGAAGCGCTCGCGTCCGAAGGCGATCAGCAGGGAGCTCATGCCCAGCTCCGCGGTCACCTCGAACAACACGAACGCGAGTACGCGCAGCGGCCAGCGACGCACCGGGAAATTACCCAGATGCCAGGTCAACATGCCGCAGAAGAAGAGCACACCGACGGTGAGTCCGAGGACGAACGTCACCCAGCCGGTGGTCATCGTCGCGCTGAGCACGATGGCGCGGTAGGCGCGGAGCAAGAGTCCGGTGATGCCGGCTGGCTCGACGGTGCGCACGGCGAATGCGCGCAGCGGATGCAACCGCTCCTCGCCCCAGTGAATCACGTCGCGCGGAAAGAACCGAGCCATTGTCGCAAGCTACCCGTCGTGCATCCGGCCGCCACCCTGCGGATGCACAGCGGCGGTCAGCTTCGTCACACCGGCGGTCGTATCGTCAGGGTTTGGTGCGCTGCAGCAGGAAGCGCAGGCTCTCCGCAGCGTGCGTGCGCCAATACGGCCAACTGTGTTGCCCGGGCCATTCGGCGTACTGGTTGGACACGCCGAGTCGAGCGAGGGTTGCGCGGAAGTCGCGGCTCTGATCGATGAACGCGTCTTCTGTGCCGCAATCGATGAACAGTGCGGGCACCGGTGGTCCACCGGCTTTTTGACGACGCAATGCGCGCGCAGCGAGCTGTCCGGGATCGCGAGCGCGCCAGCCGATCGTGTCGCGACCAAAGGGCGCCGTGAGCCAGGGCCAGAGCCACCCAGCGGCCTGCTTGAGCTCGAGCGAGTCGTTGGCATAGCGCGCGGGCGCCGCGTACGGCTTGGGCCCGAGCAGCGCCGGCGACAGTACCCCGGAGTGACTCGCGGCCGCACCGAAGACCTCGGGATACGCGAGCGCGAGGCTGATGGCACCGTAGCCACCCATGCTCAGCCCTGCGATGCCGCGATGCCCGCGATCGGCGATGGAGCGGTACTTCGCATCGACATGCGCGACGACATCGCGTGCGATGTAGTCGTCGTAGTGCGTCCACGGCACGCAGTAGGTCGCGGCGGGTTCCTTGCGCACGGTATCGCTGGCGCACGGCGGCGAGGCAGCAAGAAGATTCCAGGTGGTATACCAGCCGTCGTCACCGTCGGGCATCACGACGATCGCTTCGCCCTGCCCTGCGGCCGCCAGCGAGTCGAGCGTGTGATCGAGGGCGCCGGCTTCCACCCAATTGCGTTCGTTGCCGTAGAGCCCGTGCAGGTAATACAGCACCGGATAGCGACGCGTCGCCGACGACGCGTACGACGGCGGCAGATACACCGTCAGCGCCTTGCGCACGCCGAGCGACTGCGTCCAGAGCGTATCGGTGTGCAGGGCGCCGCGCCGCGCCGCGGAGGTCGACTGTGCAGCGCTGTTTCCTGCGGGCACGAGCGCGGCACACGCGAGCGCCACGAGACTGCGCACCACGCGCCAGCGCGCACCGGCTATCGAGGCACGCGTCCATCCGAACGAGCGTGCGTTCACGGAGCCGCCGTGACGTTGCTGGTCACGTAGGACACTTCGTCGTCGATCGCATTGAGGATCGGGTCCAGCGACACCGTGCGAGGGAATCCGAGCGTCGCGTCGTACTCGGCGAGCTTGAGCGTGCCGGGCTTGAGCGTCGCGGCACGCACGGCCTCGAAGAGCTGCGCGACTGTCTTGAAGTTGCCCCATTCGGCAGTCGGCAGCGGCACGTCCGTGCGGTCGTTGACCACGTTGGTGATCGTCGTGCCCACCACCGTGATGCGGTATCCGACGTTGCTCGTGACGCAGAAGCAGACGATGCGCTGCACCATGACATACCGATCGCCGGTCGGCTTCTTGGCGTTCCAGAGCGCGACGGCTGCGGCGTACGCGTCCGTCGTGGTACCGCCACCACCGCCCGTGATGGAGCTGCTGGAGCACGCTGCCGCGCCCCAGGTCATCACGCCGAGTGTGACGGCAGCGATCGTTCGCGTCATGGATCGCATGGCTACTTGATCATCGTGCCGAGTCGTCCCCAGCGGATATCGGTGAGGAACGGAAGCGGCCGATCGCTGTCGTCGGCGTTGTAGGTGTAGTACACGAACGACGGGCGACCCCGCACGTTCTCGCGTGGCACGAAGCCCCAGTAGCGGGCGTCCTTGGAGTCGTAGCGATTGTCGCCGAGCATGAACAGATGGTCGGCGGGCACCACCATCGGTCCCCAGTTGTCGAGCGTGGGCTGCGCGGCAGGATCGCCGGCGCGGGTGCCACGAAGCTCGAACGGCTTCTGCCACATGAACAGCGGATGCGAGAAGGAGCCATCGCCCTTCACGTTCTGCGAGGCGGGAAAGCCCTGTGGCTGCGCCATGCCGTTCACATACAACAGTCCGTCGCGCATCCAGATCGTATCGCCGGCCACGGCCACACAGCGTTTGACCAGGGTGGGGTTCGGATCTTCCGGTTGATCGATCTGATCGGGCGACTTGAAGACGACCACGTCGCCGCGCTTGGGGTCGGTGTACCCGGGGAGATTGATGTCGGTGAAGGGGACGTGCGGACCGTACGCGAGCTTGTTCACGAACAGCCAGTCACCCACGAGCAGCGTCGGGATCATGCTCCCGGACGGAATCCGATAGGCCTCGAAGAGGAAGGTTCGGATCGCGAAGAAGATCACCAGCGTCCAGATGACCGCCTTGATGTTCTCCCACGTGCTGGAACCGCTGCTGCGAGACTTGCCGGACTTGCCGGAGCGCAACGCTGCCACGCTACCGGTGCTGTCCGACGACTTCTTGTTCGAGGCCACGAGACTTTGGGGCTGAAAGGAGCAGACGAAGAATTCGACCAGACGACGCTGCCGCACCGTGATGCCACGAACGCGGAAGGGGCGCGTCCCAGCGGGACACGCCCCTCCAATTTACGCCGGAAACTGCCCGGAGGTTACGACAGGTGCTTGGAGATCAGCTTGGTCATGTCGAACATGCTGACCTGCGCCTTGCCGCCGAAAACGGCCTTGAGCTTGTCGTCGCCGTTGATCATGCGCTTGTTCTTCGCGTCCTGGAGGCCGTGCTTCTTGATGTAGGCCCACAGCTTCTTCACGACTTCCGTACGCGGCAGACCCTTGTCACCGACGACTGCGGCGAGGATCGGGCTCGGCGTGAGCGGCTTCATGAACGCCGCATTCGGCGTACGCTTCGCAGCCTTCTTCGGGGCGGCCTTCTTCGCAGCAGGCGCCTTCTTGGCAGCCGGCGCCTTCTTCGCCGGAGCAGCCTTCTTCGCAGCCTTCTTCGGGGCAGCCTTCTTGGGGGCGGCCTTCTTGGGGGCAGCCTTCTTTGCAGCCTTCTTCGCAGACTTCTTCGCAGCGGCCATAGCGACTCCTGAGGGGGGGACCGTAAGAGCCGCGTTTCGCCAAACGGCTCTGAATGCGTCGCGCCAATGCGCAGACGCGCCACAAACTACAATCACCATGTATGCGCGCAATAGGCGCAAATGCGTTTTTCCCTATGAAAACGCAAAATTTTTCTGACTTTTCCCTCTGAGACACATCCGAGACGCATGCGCGAACGCCGAAATCCCCTCGGAAGCGCGTCAGTTTTCACTGCGTCGCGACATCCACGCGGCGATCGCCTGCAGGACATCCGCACGCAAATGGCGCTCTGACAACCGCGCATACCCACGCGGATCACCGTCGGGGTCGGTGAGCATCAGGTGATTCGCCAGCGGCACCCGACGCGTCTCCACGCGCGCGCCGCCCGCACGAAACGCCTTCGCGAGTGCATCCTCCTCGCCCACCGGCACCTGTCGATCCTGCGCGCCGTGCAGCAGCAACACCGGGGCACTCACGCGGCGCGCCACCTCGCGCGGCTCGATCTCGAACCACGTACGCAACCACGGGTCGGCCGCAGCCGCGCGCTCCGCCTCGGCTTCCGCACGCGCCAGCACCGATGTGCGCTCCGAGGGCGGCCACGCCGCCGCATCGCTCTGCACGAGCGTGGCGCGCTGCCAGCGCGCCAGTTCGCGCCCATTACGCGCGGTCGCTCCCAGCAACACCAGCGACGCGACCTGCGAGTCACGCGCCGCGACCAGCATCGCGACGAGCGCGCCCTCACTGTGCCCGATCAGCGCGATGCGCGCCGGATCCACACCCTCCTGCGCACGCAGCCATCGCAGCGCCGCCTCCGCGTCACGCGCGAAATCGTAGGTCGTCGCGCCGGCGAAACGACCAGTCGATGCGCCCGTACCGCGGTCGTCCAACCGAAGCACCGCGACACCGCGCCCGAGCAGCGAATCCGCGATGTCCCGAAACGGGAGATATCCCGGCAGCTCCGCGCGCGACCCATCGCGGTCCTGCGGACCCGATCCGCTGAGCAACAGCGCAGTGGGCCACCCAGCACGCGGTGTCCCTGCGCGCGACGTCGTATCGTCCGACGCGTTGCGATCGGTCGGCAGCGCGAACGTACCCGCGAGGATCACGCCGCTGTCGGAGGGCACTCGGACCTCGCGTTCGCGCACACCGGCGACACGCACGGCGCCGCTTCGCGCGGCCGCTCCACGTGCTTCTGCCGCCTGCGGTCCGCCCCTGTCACACGCACTGAGGCTCGCGCCGAGGCACGCCCACATCGGCCACACAAGCGCGATCAGCGCTCGCCGGATCGGCGTAGGCCGTGTCAGCGCCTTCCGTGTCAGCGCCTTCCGTGTCGGCGCCGTCCGTGTCGGCGCCGTCCGCACCATCGCCCTGCCGAACGACCTCACGCCGCGGTGCGGTCCTCGGACAGCGCGCGCAGCCGCTCCACCGATTGCACATCCCACAGGTCCGGGCTGTCGTCGTCGTCCGCCACGTCGGGATTGGCCTGCGGCGTTTCGAGAATCAACGGGATGTCCTGCGCGCGACGATCCTGCAGCAACCAGCCGAACGGCGCCGCGCCGATCAGCCCCTCGCCAATCACCATGTGGCGATCGCGGTTGGAGCCGAGTGCCCCTTCGCTGTCGTTCAGATGGAGAAACGCGGGCGGTTCTCCCGTCGCCGCTTCGAATGCATCCAGCACCTCGGCCTGCGCCGCACGCGACGTACCGATGGGAAAGCCCGACGCGAACAGATGGCAGGTATCGAGCCCGTATCCGGTGCGCGCGCGCTGCTCGGCGGGGATGCACGCGAGCATCGCGGCGACTTCGGCCGGAGTCTTTCCCATGGTGGTGCCGGCGCCCGCCGTGTTCTCGATGAGCAGGCGCGTACGTCCCTCGGGCACGGCCGCGAGTGCGCGGCGCATCGCTTCGCCTATGCGGAGAATCGCCGCGTCGCGATCGCCGTCGGTGGCCGCGCCAGGATGAAAGCAGACGCCGCCCACGCCGAGCGCGGTCGAGCGTTCGAACTCCTTGGCGAGTCCTGCGGCCGCGCGTTCCCACTTCTCCGGCTCCGGTGTGCCGCAGTTGAGCACGTACGCCGCGTGCACGATGACATGCTGCGGCTGAATGCCGGCGACGCCCAGCGCCTCATGGAAGCGCGCGACGCGGTCGGGCTTCACGCTCACCTTGTCATTGTAGAACTTCGGGACCGCCGAGAAGATCTGCAGCGCCGACATTCCCGATCGACCGGCGCGACGCGCCGCCATGGGAATGCCACCGTTGTCGATGCAGTGCGCGCCGATGTAGAGCATGTGCGGAGAGGTTGGAGTTGCCGCTAAACTATCGCACCGTCGCGCGACGCACGCGAAAGAGCGGTTCGCCGCCGCCCGACGGCGTCTCGCTCCACCCGACGATCACCGCGCGACCACGCGCCGCCACGTAGGGGTCGCGCGCGTTGGCGATCGCGCTGCTGGCGATGATGCGGTCTTCGAACAGGTGCCCCGAGGTGCGCGAAATGGCGAGCCCGATACGCGGCCGCTCACCACCGTTGGGGTCGTCATACGCAATCGCGACGACATCGCCCGAGACGGCGACCCGCACCGCGCCCAATCGCTCGCCGTACACGATCGCCTGCGGGGCTTCGAAGCTGGCGCGCGGGTCCATCTGATGCGCGTAGAACACACCCGGCCCTTCCGGCCCGGTGAGTGCGTAGCCGACGTGCACGTAGCCGTGCGCATCGTCCACGACGATACTGGCCGCATCGCGCGCGCATCCGGCCGCGCCACGCATCCCCGCCTGCGCATCGCCCGGCCCCTGGTCGAGCGAGTCCACGATGATCGGGCCGCGCCATGCCCCCAGTTTGGATTCCGTCACGAGTGTATCGCGCCACGCTGCCAGCAGCAGCACGCGCCCACGTTCGCGACGCGACCACCAGACGGCCACGCGTCCACGACCCGGCACGAGCGCTTCACGTAACGACCGCGCGCACCGCACGCTGTCGATCGGTGCGTCCCCCTCGCCCATCGAGTTGGCGGGCGCCGGCGCGGTCATAACCATCCCCGCCATCGGCACCGGCACGACCTCCGCGGTTGCGCGCGATTCGTCCATCGCCTGCAGTCGCGGCTCGAGCAGTGCACGCGCATTCGTTTCGCGCAGCACGTCCTGCAACCGCAGCAGTTCCGCCGTCGCCGACGTGTCGCGCATCGTCGAGTCGAACGCCACCATCGGCGGGTGCGACAGAGGCGACGGGTCTTCCGTTGCGACCGGCCGCTCGTCGACCCAGCTCACGGCGGGCTTCTCGCAGCCGGTGAGCGCCGCCAACGCCAGCGATGCAATCGCGACCGCCTTGGCGGTACGCACGAGGACGGAAGAGGGGGCTGCCAACGAAGGATGCACGGTACGAAGCATGTGCCAACGCTAGTCGGCGGACCATGCTACGGAGAAGCGGTCGGAACGCTAGCTTTCGCGGGCGACGGGTCGTCTCGTGCGGACCCGAGCCCAACTCTTGCCATTCGGAGATCCGCTGATGTCCTTCGCCGCTTTCGACGGCTTGCGTCGTGTGCCACCGGCCGTGAACGAACCCATTCGCTCGTACGCGCCCAACTCCCCCGAGCGCGCGTCGCTCAAGCGTCGGCTGGCGCAGATGGCCGCCGAGCAGGTCGAGATTCCGATCGTGATCGGTGGCCGTCGCATTCATACGGGCGACGTCTCCACGGTCACGATGCCCTGCGACCACCAGCACGTCTTGGCCACCTTCCACAAGGCCACGCCGGAACTCGCACAGGAAGCGATCGCCTCCTGCGCGGCCGCATCCAAGGAATGGGCCTCGTGGCGCTGGGAAGACCGCGCCGCGGTGTTCCTGCGCGCTGCCGAACTGCTGACGACCACTTGGCGCGACACGCTCAACGCGGCCACGATGCTCGGGCAGGCCAAGACGGTGCATCAGGCGGAAATCGATTCGGCCTGCGAGCTCATCGACTTCTGGCGCTTCAACGTGCAGTTCGCGCAGGAGCTGTACACCGAGCAGCCGATCGCCGATCACTCGATGTGGAACCAGCTCGAGTTCCGTCCGCTCGAAGGATTCGTCTACGCGGTGACGCCGTTCAACTTCACGGCCATCGGCGGCAACCTCCCCGGCGCGCCCGCGCTCATGGGCAACACGGTGCTCTGGAAGCCCGCCGCCACGGCCATGCTGTCGGCATGGTACGTCTATCAGATCCTCGAAGAAGCGGGGCTGCCGCCGGGCGTCATCAACTTCGTCCCGGGCGACGCCGCCGCGATCTCCAAGGTCGCGCTCGAACACCGCGATCTCGCCGGCGTGCACTTCACCGGCTCCACGGCTGTCTTCAACAGCATGTGGGAGACGATCGGCCGCAACATGAACAACTATCGCTCGTACCCGCGCATCGTCGGCGAAACGGGCGGCAAGGACTTCATCGTTGCGCACCCGAGCGCCGACCCGCAGGCACTGGCCGTCGGCATGGTCCGTGGCGCCTTCGAATATCAGGGGCAAAAATGCTCGGCGGCCAGCCGCGCGTATGTGCCGGCGTCACTCTGGCCAACGGTCAAGGAACGCTGCGTCGAGATGATGCAGGAGATGAAGCAGGGCGACGTGCGCGACTTCCGGAACTTCGTCGCCGCCGTCATCGACCAGAAGGCGTTCAATCGCATCAAGGGCTACCTCGACGACGCGAAGACGAACCCGACGTCCACGATCATCGCTGGCGGTGGCTACGATGACTCCAAGGGCTGGTTCGTTGAGCCGACGATCGTCGAGACAACGGACCCGAAGCATCGCATGCTCTGCGAAGAGATCTTCGGCCCGGTGCTGACGGTGCATGTCTACGACGACGCCAAGTGGCACGAAACCCTGGCGCTGGTGGACAGCACGTCGCCGTACGCACTCACCGGTGCAGTGTTCTCGCGCGATCGCCAGGGCGTGCGTGACGCATCCAGCGCACTACGCCAGTCGGCCGGCAACTTCTACATCAACGACAAGCCGACCGGCGCCGTCGTTGGGCAGCAGCCGTTCGGTGGTGCACGCGCCTCGGGCACCAACGACAAGGCAGGCTCCAAGCTCAACCTGCAGCGGTGGGTGAGCGCGCGCACAATCAAGGAAACCTTCGTCTCGCCGACGGACTGGCAGTACCCGTTCCTGGGGGCGGAGTGACCCAACGCACCCTGCGGTATTTCACGGCGGACGTTTTCACGACAGCGCCGTTCACGGGCAATCAGTTGGCGATCGTCTTTGGCGCCGAAGGATTATCCACGGAAACGCTGCAGGCAGTCACGCGCGAGTTCAATTACTCGGAGACGTCGTTCGTCTTCGCACCGGAAGACCCGTCGCACACGCGGCGGGTCCGCATCTTCACGCCGGAGGAGGAACTCCCCTTCGCCGGCCATCCCACTATCGGCACCGCGCATGCGCTCGTGGCGTCGGGTGAAGTGCCCGTGGTCGGTGATGAGGTGACGATCGTGTTGGGCGAGGGCGTCGGCCCCGTGCCCGTGCGCATTCGCCTCGAACACGGCGTTCCGGTTCACGCACAGTTCACCACGGCCAAGTTGCCGACCGAGCGCACGCCGGCCACCACGCTGGCGCAGTTCGCCGAAATGCTGTCGCTCGAGGTGAGCGATCTCGTGGGCGGCCCGCACGCGCCGGCCATCGTGGATGCGGGCATTCCGTGGTTAGTCGTGCCGCTCGCCAGCACCGATGCGGTCCGTCGTGCACGCGTGCGGGTCGATGCGGTGGAGCAGCATCTCCCGGGACGCGACGGAAAGTTCTGGTTCGTCTTTGCCATGGCCAATGGCGAGGTCGATGCCAGCGCGCCCGAGCACGTGCAGGGGACCGACATTCGCTCGCGAGCCTTCCTGCCCGGAGCCGCCGTACCGGAAGATCCCGCCACGGGATCGGCCAACGCGTGCCTTGCCGGCTATCTCGCCGCGCGCACGCCGCGCGATGGTGTGCTCACGTGGGAAGTAGCGCAGGGCGTCGAGATGGGGCGCGCCAGCCGATTGTCCATCGAGGCGGTCAAGCAGCAGGGCGTCATCACCGCTGTCCGCGTGGGCGGCTCGACGGTAATGATTACCGAAGGCGTGATGACCCTCCGCTAGCGGCCGGTGCGCCGCCGCCGATCAGCGGCGGCGCACCACCGCTGACACCACTATTGATCGGCGGAAACGCGCCGGAGCGCAGCGTCGCGAATTCGCCGGACGCACCGAGGCGCAACGCTTCCAATCCGTGCGACCACAACACCACGCGATTGCGCCCACTGCGCTTGGCGGCGTACAGCGCTTCGTCGGCACGGGCGCGCAGATCCTCAGTCATGCCGTCGTCGGGTACCGCATCGGCCACCACGCCCACGCTCACGGTCACCCGCACCTTGCGCGGTCTCGGCTCCGCAAAGCTCCGACGCTCGAACGCCTCGACGATTCGGTTGGCCAGATGCATCGCGCCATCGGCCCGCGTGTCGGGCGACAGCACGACGAACTCCTCGCCGCCCGTGCGCGCCACGACATCCCCCGCTCGCGCCGTGGACCGCAACAGCGCGCCGGCCTCCGCGATGACCTGATCGCCCACGAGATGGCCGTAGGTATCGTTGATCTTCTTGAAGTAGTCGAGATCGATGGCAAGGAGCGCGATGTGCGTGTGCGCACGCGCGGCCCGCGAGACTTCGCGGCGCAACTGCTGGTCGAAGCCGCGTCGATTGAGGCAACCCGACAGCGGATCGGTAAGCACTATCGAGGCGAGCTGCGTGCGCATGCGATTGTAGGCACGCCCGACAACGGTGATGGCATCCGGGCGCCGGTCGCTCGCAACGTCATACGTCGCAGAAAAATCGCCCTCCTCCGCCTGCTCGAAGATCGTGACGAGGGAGCCGAGTCTCTCGTGCAACGTACTCTGCACGAGTACCACGAGCATGGCGCCCACGCTGAACATCCCCAGCGTGATGATCACCTCGTTCCACTCGAGCGCTGCGCCGTGTGCGATGGCCAGGTCGTTGATCAACAGATAGCTCGACGCGATCGCGGCGATCAGCAGCAACGCCGGCGTTCGTCCGAAGTACACGTGCGTGAGCTGCAGCGAAAAAAGCGCGATCAGCAGCGCGCGATCGTAGTCCTCCGGTCGCGCGACCAGGAACATCAGCCAGAACACCACGCCGAGATCGGCGACGACCATCAGCGTGGCCACGGCGCGACTGGCGCGACGCGTGGTGTGTACGAGTCGACGGATGCCCAGCACGAGGGCGAGGTACGTCAGGCTGACGGCGACGAGGATCCACTCCGCGGCGTTTGCCACGAGCGTCGCGTCAGCGACGGGCGAGAGCGTCAGGATTCCCGCCGTGCGAAAGAGCACGGCGACGACCAAAGCGCAGAACGCCAGCACCACCCGGTAGCCGGTCTGCCATAGCAACGCATCCGCGTTGCCCTGCTCATAGCGGCTGTTGTCGGTGACCATTGCGTGAACCTCCGACATTGATGCTGCGCCGCGGGAGGCGGCTGTGCGCACACATGGCTGTGCGCGCACCGACACTGCTGGATGATAAGCCTACGGCTCAGTCGGCAAGGCGTACCCGGCCGACGCACAGTGTTCTATACCACAATGTGATGCACGTGGGCCGGCGACGAACTCAGCGTTGGCTGCCAGTACTCGCTCAGCGGCAATCGCTCGTTAGTCCGGATGCGGCTCGTGCTTAGATCGGTGCCTCGAAGTACAGATCGGTGCGCCATCCCTTGTTCGGATAGAGACCGCGCGCGAAGTCGAGACGGAACAGACCGTCGAGGAAACCGAAGCCAAATCCGGCGCCACGCTGCGGTTGCGTCTTGCCGATCGCGTCACGATTGCCGGCCCAGCCCACGTCGAAGAAGCCGACGGGGCGGAACCACGGCGTCTTCGTGCCGATCTCCGCACGGGTCAACCAGAATGCGTTGCCATCCTGCGTACCGGGAATCTGTCCGCGCACCGTGCGCAGTCCGCCGACATACCACCGGCGCTGGAAGGGAACGCGTCCGGCCGAGCTGCCGAGGCTACCCGTGAGTGCGGTTGCGAATCGGCCGATCGGGCGCGTCGCCGTGCCCTCGAACGATGCACGCGCGTACTCGAACGTGCCCGTTCCCGCTTCGACGCGCGTCGAGGTCGTGAGTCGTAAGCGGCGCGGATCGGTACCGAACGCGCGCATATAGTTCGCCGACACACCGGTGATATTGGCCTTCTCCGAGGGGAAATTCTGACGGAAGCGCCTCTCGCCACCAAAGACGCGCGCGAACGAGAAGGTGTTCACGACATCCGAGTCGCCGGCGGTATACGACCGCTCGACGAACAGGCGGTATTCCAGCGAACCGCGACGCATCTCGCGCTTCTCGCCCAGCTCCGCACCAAAGGCGCGATAGTAGAAGCCTTCATCACGGCCGAAGAGCAGCGCGGGCAACGACGGCCCCAATGTGAGCGCACCCGCCCACTCGGGATTCATGGCATTGAGCCGATGGTAGGCCGTTGCCGTCACCGTGCGTGCACCGTTGGAGCGCGCGACGGAAAACTCGCCGTTCAGGTGCCGATCGACATGTCCGATGCGACCGAGCGCGCTGAGCGTGTAGCCCGCCCCGAGGCTCTGTGTGACGGAGGCACCAAGCGAGAGCCCTTCGATGCGGTTGTAGCGCCAGAGATCGGCGCCCGTGTGGAACTTGGGCATCTGCGGCGCGAAGCCCGGCTGCAGCGAGAGGTCGAGCGCGCCAAGCAGTTCGTCGCGACTCTTCACATCGAACAGCTCTTCGTCAGGCGCGTAGGCCGGCGGCAACGCCGAGGATCTCGCCAGCTTGCCTCGCTCACAGGGCATTTCGTACGCGACGCGGAGTGCACCTTCATATCGCGTCTCGACGCGGGTGTAGACCGAGTCCTTCGCACACTGCGCACGCTGCGCGCCGTTGAGTCCCCTGATGAACGTGGAGTCACGCCGGGCGAGCGAGGCGCTGTCGGTTTTTTCGCTGCCGCCAACGCCAACCGTTACCGACTTCCGCGATTCCTCCGACGCGGGCAACGAATCGGATCGCACGCTGTCGCGGGGCGCCGGCCGGGCGGGCAACGCGGCCAGGCTGAAATCTCCGTTCACGTCTTCGTATGTGAACTTTTCATCGATCTGGATGGGCACGCGCATGAAGCCCATCTGGGCCGATGCAGTCGCACTGTTCTGCCTCGGCAACCAGAACTTGCCTCCGTACAGGCCATACTCCACCGAGATCGCGTCCAGCTTGGCCTTGGCAGGGCGGAAAGTCGCCTTCACCCACGCCGGTGGCTCATCGTCGCTGTTGGAGCCGGAGGCAGCACGTCGCGCGCGCTGCGTCGAGTCCTTCACGTACGTCTCTCGCGGCAGGTTGGCTCGCGCCAGCGAGTCGCGCACAACAGCGATGTCCTTGTTTTCGAGGGCATCGCGCTCGATCTCCTCGCTGGCGATGTCCCAAATGTCGATGTCCACGGCCAGTCGATATGCCGCACGGACCAGCTGTCCGCCGTCGCGATCGAACCAGAACGAGCCGACAAAGGTGCGCCAGCTCGGCGTGCGCGCAGTGATCTTGAGCTCACGCAGCTTGATGACGCGGCCACCGTCCAACTTGATGTCGATCGAGTCGCCCGTGACGTAGCGATAGTAGGCTTCGGCACCACGAGCGATCGGATGAATCATCTCGCGTTCGTCGATGTCGGTCTTGGCTACGCCGAAGTTCGACGACGGAAACCAGAGCGACTCGCGCCCGGGGAAGTACGGAATGGACACGGCCTCCACCATGTCGCCGTCCACCTTGCTGGCCATCGGAACGGTCATGCGCGATCCGATCGGCGTCACCCACACGCCTACGCCGCGCTTCCACGCGATCTTAGCCACGTTCTCACCGCGAAACAGCAGCTTTTCCATGCCGACGCGGCGCACACCCAGCCCCACCGAGAAGCGATCTGTGGTCGTCGCGCGATACGCCGTCAGCGCACTGTCCTGCCGAATCCGAGCTTCGCGCGCCTTCTCGAGAATCGCCCGGGCCTCCGGGCTCCCGAATGCGGTCGTCGCTGCGGCCTCGGCTCGCACGCGTCGCGCGGTGCTGTCACCGCCCTGCCGTCGCCGCACAATCGCCTGCGCATCTCGTCGCGATTGCCGCAGCGACTCACGTTCGGCGGAGGTCAGCGTGTCCGGCGGCGGAGCCTTTTGCGCGGCCGGCTGCCCTTTCGTCGCGGGGGCCTTGGGAGGCTGCTGCGCCGAGAGCGCAGGGAACGCGGAGAATGGCGCAGCGCCAAGCAGCAGAGCGATGAGACGAGAGGAGAGCGGCACTGGGTGTGGCCTGAGGAATCGGGGCGTTCGGTTCGGACGTCGCACCGTACGGGAGCCTCGGACTGACGGTTTCCTGCTGGACGAGACGCACCCGCAGCATAACTTCGCGAGGTCGCTCGCACCGCACTTGCCACCCTACATCCCAGCCCGATGAGACGCTCCGACCTTTCCACCCTCGTCGCCAGCGCCGTGTTCCTCGCGGCCGCCGGCGCCGCGCCGCTCCGCGCTCAAACGCCTGCCGCACCCGCGGCTGCCCCGGCCGCGGTCGACCCGCGGTTGGCCAAGCTGAAGGAAGAAGCCGGCAAGATGGTCGAAGCCCGCTCGAAGCAGGTGCAGGAGATCGTCGACATGCTGTTCTCGTTCCAGGAACTCGGCTTCCAGGAATTCGAGTCGCAGAAGTACCTGACGAATCTGCTCGAGAAGGAAGGGTTCAAGGTCGAGCGTGGCGTCGCCGGCATTCCAACCGCATGGACGGCGCGCTGGAGCCAGGGGTCGGGAAAGCCGGAGATTTCGCTCGGCTCCGACGTGGACGGTATCCCGCAGGCGAGCAACAAGCCGGGCGTGGGCTACAAGGACCCGATGATCACCGGTGGACCCGGTCAGGGTGAAGGCCACAACTCCGGTCAGGCGGTCAACATCGTCGCCGCGATCGTGGTCAAGCAGTTGATGACGCGCGACAAGATTCCCGGCACGATTCTGCTGTGGCCCGGTATCGCCGAAGAACAGATGGCCGGCAAGGCGTTCCTCGTGCGCGACGGCATCTTCAAGAACACCGACGTCACCCTCTTCACGCACGTCGGCAACGACCTCGGCGTGTCGTGGGGCGCGAGCGGGTCCAGCGCGCTCATCTCGGCCGAGTTCAAGTTCATGGGCTCGAGCGCACACGCAGCCGGCGCACCGTGGCGCGGCCAGAGCGCACTCGATGCGGCGATGCTCATGGGTCAGGGGTGGGAATACCGCCGAGAGCATGTGCGGCTGCAGCAGCGCTCGCACTACGTCATCAAGGATGGCGGCGACCAGCCCAACGTCGTCCCCAGCACGGCGAGCATCTGGTTCTACTTCCGCGAGCAGGACTATCCGCGCACGATGGCGTTGTTCGAGATGGGCAAGCGCGTGGCGGAAGGCGCCGCGATGATGACCGACACCAAGCTCGATACGGTCCGCATTCTCGGCTCGGGATGGAGCGGACACTTCAGCAAGCCCATCGCCGAGGCGATGCACGCCAACATTCAGACGGTTGGCATGCCGGTATGGGATGACAAGGACCAGACGCTAGCTAAGGGAATTCAGAAGGAACTCGGCTCGCCGGACTTCGGTCTGGAGATGCAAGTGAACAAGCAGTTGCGTGGCGCAGAGACGCCGCAGAACTGGATGGGTGGCGGCTCTGACGACATCGGTGACGTGTCGTGGAACGTCCCCACGGTAACGCTGCGCTTCCCGTCCAACATTCCGGGCTTGCCGGGCCACAACTGGGCCAACGCCATTTCGATGGCGACGCCGATCGCGCACAAGGGCGCCCTGGCTGGTGCGAAAGTGCAGGCGATGACGATGCTCGACATCTTCCTGACGCCCAAGGTCGTGGCCGATGCCTGGACCTACTTCAAGGACGTCCAGACGAAGGATGTGAAGTACAAGCCCTTCATCGGCCCGAACGACAAGCCGCCCATCGAGCTCAACGCCGAGATCATGGCGCGCTTCCGCGACCAGCAGAAGAAGTTCTACTACGACCCGACCAAGTTCAAAACGTATCTCGAGCAGTTGGGGATCACGTACCCGACGGTGCGACCGATCGAAGCGAAGCCCAAGGGTGACGACGCCGCTGCGTCAGCCGCCGGCAACAAGCCCAAGCAGTAGCACTCGCAGTCGCTGTACGATGCGCGGTGGGGTGCTCAGCGCCCCACCGCAGCCCATCCGCTGCGCAGGCCGTCCTGAAATCCGCGCAACGCCTCACCATGTGAAAGCTCGTTGGCATAGAAGAGGCCGGCGGCGAATCCAACGACAACCAGCAGCACGCTGATGGCTCGTCCGCCGTAACGCCGGGCCCACATCGGCTTGGGCGCGCGCACACCGGGCCGCGCAAATGGCGGCACCGACGAGGCAACGCCACCCATCTGCGCGCTGGTCATGGCGACACCCGCCGGCGGAGTCGTCCGGTTGAAGAGTGCCGCCAGTTTCGCGTTCTCATTCTGCATCCGCGCGAGTTCCTGTCGCAGACGCTGAATCTCGCCGTCTTCAAACTGCGGGTTGTGTCGTTTGGGATCGTATCGCATGGCGCTCTCTGATGCGAAGGCCGCCGCTCGGTCGGTTCCGGCGCGCTGAACTATCGCGCGGAGGGACGAGCGTGCGCCAGTCGCGCACCGTCACTCTTCCATCTCGTCGGTGACGCAGGCGACACTCCGAGGTACGCATGCAGCAATTTCGCAGCATGGACGCCGCCGCACCGCGCGGTATGTTCCGCTAGGCCGCTCCACCCGTCGCTCCCTGCGACCTGCGTTCGCCCACCCGACGATGACCGACCTGCCCATCTCCGATCCCGCGCGCCGTCCTCGAGATGACGAAATCGAGGTGTACGGGCTGACGCACCAAGGACTCGTGCGCCAGAACAATCAGGATCACTTTCTCGTCTCGAGCATTCATCGGCACGTGGATGTGCTGCAGACGAGTTTGTCGGATCAGGGCAAACTGCTGCTGCGCGACGAGCGACTCGCATTTCTCGCGATGGTCGCCGACGGAGTAGGTGGACTGGCCGGCGGCGAAAAGGCGAGCGCGACGGCGCTGGAGATCGCGATGCAGTACGTCACCGGCAGCATGCGGTGCTACGACCGCGCGGAAGCCGCGGACGCCAATTTCGTGGAGCAATTGCAGGAAGCGGCGATGCAAAGTCACGCGGCCGTCGTCGAGCGCGCGCGCACGGAAGGCGATGGCAAGGCCATGGCCACGACACTTACGATGTTCCTTGGCGTGTGGCCGTGGTACTACCTGCTGCAGGTTGGCGACTCGCGTTATTACCACTACCGCGATGGTCTGCTCACGCAGGTGACGCGCGACCAGACGCTCGCGCAGGACCTCGTCGACCAGGGCGTCTTCACGCGCGCGGTCGCGGCGCGTTCGCAGTTTTCCAACGTGCTCTCCAGCGCACTGGGTGGTGAAACGGCGACGCCGGTCGTGACGCGCCTGCGCGCCGATTGGCGCAACGTGCATCTGCTCTGCAGCGACGGGCTCACCAAACACGTCTCGGACGAACGTATCGCGGAGCGCCTGGCTGCGATGACGTCTGCGCGCGAGGTATGTGAACAGCTCCTGCAGGATGCGCTGGACGGCGGCGGCACGGACAACGTGACCATCATCGTGGGACGCGCAATGCCACGTGAGCTGCCCGCGTAGCCTGTCGGCATGATCTTCCCGCTCCTCCTCGTCGTGCTGCTCCTCACCGCGTGTGGTGGAGGCGCTGCGCCAACTGCGGCACCGCCGACGACACCACCGATCACGCCGCCCACTCCTGCGCCGGTGACGTACGTCCCCGGGCAATCGTACTTCGGGCGCAACAACTACATCGAGTACATCGCCGGTAACGCGCCCGTCATTCTCACGGCGCCGCATGGGGGAGCGCTCACACCAAGCTCCATTCCCGACCGCACGGCAGCAACCTGCGGCGGATCGGCCACCACCGTCACCGACGCGAACACGGCCGATCTCGTTCGCGTCATGCAGCAGCGCTTCTTTGCGCGCTTCGGCACCTATCCGCACGTCGTCATCTCCAACTTGGCGCGACGCAAGCTGGATCCTAACCGCCTGTCGCCGGAGGCCGCGTGCGGCAACGCAGAGGCGACCGCCGCGCTCAACGAATGGCACGCGTTCATCGATGTGGCCAAGAGCGCCGTGCTACAGGCCAGCGGCAAGGGTTGGTACATGGACATGCACGGACACGGCCACGCAGTGCAGCGGTTGGAGCTTGGCTATCTCCTCGCCGACAGCGATCTCAATCTCACCGACGCCGCGCTCGATGCCGCAGTGAGCTACGAAAACACGTCGAGCATTCGCACACTCTCGCAGTTCTCGCCGCTCTCGTTCGCCACCTTGCTGCGTGGCCCCAACAGTCTGGGCTCGCTCTACGCCAACAACGGCTTCCCGGCGATTCCCAGCGCGACCGATCCGCGTCCCAGCGGCGCTGACTACTTCAACGGCGGTGACAACACCGCGCGCCACAGTTGCGGCGCGGGCGCATCGGCACTCGGCGGCGTCACCAACGGCAGCATCTGCGGCGTGCAGATCGAGGCCAACTTTACCGGCGTGCGCGATAGCGCGGCGAGTCGCGAACGTTTCGCCGATGTGACGGCGCGCGTGCTCGAGGAATACCTGCGTGTGCATTGGGGACTTCGGCTCGCGCCACCGTAAGCGCGAGCTGTAGGTACGGCCGAATTCGCGCGCCGCGGGCACTCCTCCGCGCGCCGATTGCCGCTCCCGAAGACCCAATCTTCCCGTAGCTTACGGAATAGCAGCCGTCTTCTGCACGCGTACGCACTCGCGCGCGCTCACTTCCTGCACCTGACACATGTCGCACACCGGCGATCTCTCCCCCGACGAGTTCCGCGCAGCCGCACATGCCGCGGTGGACTGGATCGCGGACTATCTCGAGCATCCTGAGCGTCATCCGGTCAAGAGCCGAGTGAAACCGGGAGAGATCCGCGCGGCGTTGCCGACGTCAGCGCCGCAGGTGGGCGAGCCGTTGGCCGATATGCTGCGCGATGTGCAGCAGACGCTCCTCCCCGGGATCACCAACTGGAATCATCCCGCATTCTTCGCGTACTTCGCGAACTCCGGATCCTATCCCGGCATCCTCGGTGAATTGCTGACGGCCGCGCTCAACGCCAACGGGATGCTGTGGGTGACAAGTCCGGCGGTGACGGAGCTCGAACAGGTCACGCTCGAATGGCTGCGACAGCTCATGGGGCTTGGCGACGGCTGGTTTGGCGAGATCACCGATACCGCATCGGTCTCGACGTTCTACGCGATCGCGGCGGCGCGTGAGGTCGCGGGCTTTGGTGTGCGCGAACTTGGCATGGCCGGTCGCGCTGACATGCCCGTACTGCGTGTCTACTGCTCCGAGCACGCGCACTCCTCGATCGACAAGACCATCATCGCGCTCGGACTTGGTCACGAGAATCTCGTGAAGATTCCGAGCGATGCCGATTTCCGCATGCCGCCTGACGCGCTGGAGGCGGCCATCACTGCGGATATCGCCGCGGGCTACCGCCCGATCGCCGTGATGGCCACCGTGGGCACCACAAGCACCACCAGCATCGATCCGGTGCCACCCATCGTCGCCATCGCACGGCGTTACAACTGCTGGGTGCACGTGGACGCCGCGTATGCCGGCGTGGCGGCCATCGTTCCCGAGATGCGGTATCTCATGGATGGTGTCGACGGCGCGGATTCCCTCGTGGTCAATCCGCACAAGTGGCTCTTCACGCCGATGGACTGCTCGGTGCTCTACACCAAGCGACCCGCTGCGCTCAAGCAGGCGTTCGCCTTGCTCCCCGAGTATCTCATCACGCGTGGGCAGGATGACGTGGTAAACCTCATGGACTACGGCATTCAGCTGGGGCGCCGCTTTCGTTCGCTCAAGCTGTGGATGGTGCTGCGCGCCTATGGCGCCGACGGCATCGCCGAGCGCATTCGCCTGCACTGCGAACTCGCGCGCGATTTCGCCGGCATGGTGCACTACGAAGGCGGCTGGGAGCTCACGGCGCCTGTGCCGCTGTCTCTGGTTTGCTTTCGCTGTGCGCCGGCCGGTGCCGACGAAGCACGCATCGCTGCGCTCAATGCGGAGATCATGGAGCGCGTGAATGCGCGCGGGCTGGCGTATCTGTCGCACACCAAGCTCAACGGGCGCTACACGCTGCGGCTGGCCATTGGAAACATCCGCACCGCGCGCGAGCATGTGGAACTGGCGTGGCAGGAGCTGCGGGATGCGGCGGCGGCTTCGTTGGCTGCGGAGGCCTAGGCCGTGAGTCTCGAGGACTGGTACGCGCAATTCCGGACGATGTCCCGCGACATCTTTGACGGTGCCCCCGACGACGCTCGTCGCGCTCGCGACTTCTACCAGTCCATCGTCGGCCACGAAGCCATCGTACGCCTGACCGTTGCGCTCCGCCTCACGCGCACTGAAGGTGGGCAGGACTGGGCCCTCGAAGTGTCGGATCGCGATCGCGTGACCGAATTCCGCGACTATCTCGCGACGCTCCCGCCCGACTCCGACCTGCGCGAGCCGCTGCAGGAACTCATCGACGCATCGGTCGCTGACTAACTCTCCACTGCACTGCTTGCATCGGCCAACGCGCGCTTGGCTGCCGCATGCCGCTTGGCCGCTTTGCGCTCCGTGCGGCGACGATTCCAGCGCAGGAACGCCAACAGCAGCAAGCACACGATCAGCGCACCAATCAATTCGCCGGTGCGCCCAAGCTTACCCATCACCCGCACCGCGGCTTCCCCCGCTGCGTAGCCAATCAGCGTGAACAGCGCCGACCACAACGCCGACCCAATCAGCGTGGCCGGCAGGTAGATCGCCACGGGCACCCGCGCTGCGCCACACGCCAGCGGCAGCACCACGCGCAGTCCAAACGCAAAGCGCACGAAGAGCGACGCCGTGATGGGATTTCGCGCGACCACCCGCAACGCCACCGTCCCAGTCGCACGCACCTTGGGCCACCGTCGGCGAATCGATTCCCACTTGAGGCGTCCAACCAGATACAGCAGGCTGGTCATCACCCAGCCGCCCAGCGTGATCGCCACGATCGCGCGCACGAGCTCCAGCTCGCCCTCGTTGGCGGCCATGCCGGCGAGAATGGGCGACAGCTCCTCGGTCACGATCACCGACAGCCCGAGCGCCCAGTAGGCGAACGGGCTGTTCAGGAACTCCTGGAAAAACGCCCCCGCCGAGTACTCCGATAGACGCGTCGCCAGTGTGGCGACGGCGACAGCGGCGTGGATTCGGAGGAATGACAACATGCGTGCGGCGGAGGGAAGCGAAACAGGGGCCCATGGCATGAATGCCGTGGGCCCCCGTCCAGTGTCAGGCAGGACAGCCTGACGTCAATCTACCGGGAATCAGTCACCAACGCCCGGGACCGGCATTTCGAACGTCTTGAACTGACCCGTATGCGGCGGCGTCAGCCCCACCCGCTTCGAGAAGCTCGACCGCATGTTGTCGAAGATCTCGTAGAAGGTCGGGATGACCAGCAGCGTCAGGATCGTGGAGGTGATCACGCCGCCGATCACGGCGACGCCGAGCGGTGCGCGGAACTGCGCCCCTTCACCGCGACCCAGCGCCACCGGAATCATGCCGGCGATAAGTGCAAACGTGGTCATCAGGATGGGACGCAAGCGAATTGCACCCGCCTCGATGAGCGCCTCACGCAGCGGCATGCCGTTCTTCTCGCGCGCCCACTTGGCGAAGTCGATGAGCAGAATGGCGTTCTTGGCCACGATGCCGCACAACAGGATGACACCGATCAAGCTCATGATGTTGATCGTGTTGCCCGTGATGGCCAACGCACCCATGACACCGATCAACGACAGCGGCAGCGAGATCAGGATCGCGATCGGATCGAGGAACGAGCCGAACTGCAGCACGAGAATGAGATACATGAGCCCCACGGCGACGCCGAGCGCAATGAACACGCTCGAGAACACCTCCGCCTGCTGCTCGGCCTGACCGCCCGTGGAAAGCGTCACGCCCGGCGGCATGGCGATCTTGGCGGTCTTGGCGTTGATCTCGTTCATCACTTCCGTGAGCGAACGTCCCGCGATGTTGCCTTGCACCTTGATCACGTTGCTGCGGTCAAGATGATTCACGATCGCCGGGCCGAGCTGGTTCTTGATCCGCGCCACCTGTTGGAGCGGAATCAGCTGTGCGTTCGGTCCAGAGCCGATGGCGATCGGGAGTTGCGAGAGATCGCTTCCACGCGCACGCGCTTCCGGCGACAGACGCACCATCACCTTGCGCGTCTGGTTGGACGGATCCACCCAGTCGCCCGCGTCGAGACCGGCGAACGCCGGACGAATCGCCTGCGCCACCTGCCCCACGCTCAGACCAAGCGCGCCAGCCAAGCCGCGATCGACTGAGACGGTGAACTCAGGCTTCTGTCCCTTGGTGCTCAACCCGATGTCAACCGCGCCCGGCGTGGACTTGAGCGCTTCCTTGTACTGGTCGGCCACGATCTGCAACGCGGCCTTGTCGTTGCCGCGAAGCTCGAGCGAAATCTGCTTTTCCTGGCCAGCGAAGTCGTTGGTGAACACGGCGACGTCTGCACCGCCGATCCCCTTCACGTCTTCACGCATCTGCGCTGCGAGATCTTCCGCGCCGCGCTGACCGAGCTTCAGGCGATCGCCCTTCGTGCTCAGCTTGACGTAGATGCCCGCCTTGTCCACGGCGCCGCTCGCACCACCGGCGGTGACGAACGTGTACTTCACCTCCGGATACTTCGACACGATGCGCAACGTCTCGCCAACCTTCTGACGCAGATAGTCGACGTTGGCGCCCGGCGGCGTCTCCACGCTCAGCTGTACTTCCGCGTTGTCTTCGAGCGGGAAGAAACCGCCACCAACCAATCCCGTCGCCGGAAGCGCCAGCGCGCCGACGAAGCTCGCGATGGCCAACGCCACCATGGCGGCGCGATGATCGAGCGCCCAGCCGATCACCTTGCGATAACCGTTGGCGAGTCCGTTGAACCAGTGATTGAACTTGTCGAGCTGCTTGGTGATCCACGACTTCTCGTGCTCTTCGAGATGCGGATCGGCCCAGTAGGCCGACAACATCGGGTCGAGCGAGAAGGACACGAACAGCGACACCAGCACCGAGCACGCGATGGTCAGTGCGAACGGCTTGAACCACTGCCCCGACTCGCCCTGCAGAAACGCGATCGGCACGAACACCGCGATGATCGAGAACGTCGTCGCCGCGACGGCAAGACCGATCTCATCGGTGCCTTCACGCGCGGCGGTGTAGTGGTCTTTCCCCATTTCCACGTGTCGCACGATGTTCTCGCGTACCACGATCGCGTCGTCGATCAGAATACCGATCGCCAGCGAGAGGCCGAGCAGCGACATCGTGTTGAGCGTGAAGCCAAACGCCCACACCGCGACAAAGCTCGCCAGCACCGACACGGGCAGCGCGAGACCGGTAATCACCGTCGAGCGCCACGAGTTGAGGAACAGGAACACCACCAGCACGGTGAGCAGCGCGCCTTCGATCAGCGCGCTCTGCACGTTGTCCACCGAGTTGGTGACGCGCTCGCCCTTGTCCTTCACCATGTCGAGCTGCGCGCCCTTGGGCAGCGTCGGGCGCAGCGCCTCGACCTTCTTGAACACGGCCTTGGCGACGGCTGTCGTCGAGTAGCCCTTGGTCTTCTTGATCTCGATACCGACGGCGTCCTTGCCGTTGTAAAGCGCCACGGTGCGCTGCTCTTCCGTGCCGTCCACCGCAGTGGCCACGTCGCCTAACCGCACGACGCGATTGCCCTTTTCGGCCACGACGAGCTGCATGAAATCCTGCGGCGAATCCAGACGACCCGACAGGCGAATCGTCCGCTCGTCGAGTGCACCATTCACGCGACCCACCGGCACCGCGAGATTGCCCGTCTGCAGCGCACCCACCACCTGCGGCACGCTCACGCCAGCGGCTTGCAAGCGCGCCGGATCCAGATTGACCGTCAGCTCACGCTTCACCGAGCCCGTCACGCTCACGTCGGCCACGCCCGGAATCGAGCGCAACTCACGCGTGATGCCCGGATCGGCGATCTGCGTGAGCAGCGCCGGCGACAGCGACGTGCTGAACAGCGACAGCGTCACGATCGGCGCATCGGTCGGGCTGAACTTCTTGAGAATCGGCTCTTCGATTTCCTGCGGCAGGTCCTGACGCTTGATGCTGATCGCGTCACGGATGTCCTGTGTGGCTTCCTGCAGATCCTTCGAAAAGACGAACTGCGTGGTGATCTGGGCGAAGCCGTCGCGCGCTTCGCCGTTGATCGACTTGACGCCGGAGATGGCCTGAATCGCCTCCTCCACCGGCTCGAGCACTTCCCGCTCCACCTGCTCGGGAGACGCGCCCGGATACACGATCGTGGTCAGGACGATCGGCGGCTGCACTTCGGGGAATTCGTCCGTCTGCAACTGCAGCAAGGAGACGACGCCCGCCGCGGCCAGCGTCAGCATCGCCACTACCGTGACGAGCGGACGTTTGATCGCGAAGTCTGAGATGAACATGCGTGGTGCCTCTGCTGAGGGATCAGTTCTTCTTCGCGGACGGCGTCGGCGCGGACGGCGCAGACGACGCAGGAGCGGACGACGAAGGCGCGGCGGCATCCACCGGCGCCGACACAACCACCGAGGTACCCAGCGAGATGCCGCGCGCTGCACCCAGCAGCACCGTGTCACCCGCCGCCACACCCGTCTTCACTTCGAACGCACCGGCCGCCTCATCACGCACACCGAGCGTCACTTCCACACGCTCCACCTTGCCACCCTTCAGCCGCACGAGATACGGACGCACCACGGTCTGGTCGATGGCCTCTTCCGGCACCATCACGCCCACGCGCTTCTCCGTCGACACGCGCCCTTCCACGAACAGCCCTGACACCAACTGTCCCTTCTCGTTCGGCACACTGGCCAGCAAACGCACCTGACGACTCGTCGGATCCACCGACGGCGCGACTCGCGTCACCTTCCCTTCCAGCACGCGGTCAGCGCCGTTCACCGTGAAGAGCACGCTGGAGCCCACCCTCACATCGCCCAACGCCGTCGTCGGCACCGATGCTTCCAGGCGCAGACTGCGCGGATCGATCACGGTAAACAGCGCGCCGCCCGGCGACACGATGTCACCGGGGCTGACCGAGCGCTCCGAGACGATGCCCGAGAACGGCGCGCGAATGGTCGCATTCCGCAGGTTCTTCTCGGCAGCGTCGAGGCGTGCCTTCGCGTCGGCCAGCGCGGCCTGCGTGCCGAGGTTCGCGTTGGTGGCGACCTCGACATCGCGATCTGCAATTGCGCCGGCAGCAGCGAGCGTCTTGCTGCGCTGCAGTTCGCGTGCAGACTGCTCGGCGGCCACCGTCACCTGCGTGAGCGTCGACTTGGCCGAGAGCACAGCCCCGCGAATGCTCGAGTCGTCGATGCGTGCCAGCACCGTCCCCTCGCTCACACGCTCGCCGGCTTCGGCGTAGGTCTGCAGCACGGCACCCGACATCTCGGCGCGAATGCGTGCTTCACGATCGGCGACGAGCGTTCCGGAAATCGCCGGGCCGCTGCGCAGCGTATCCATCTTCGCGACGGCAATGTTGTCCGGTCCGATCGTTTGCGACGTCGGTCCCGTGCTCGCGGTCGCGGCGTCACCCTTCTTGCCGCACGCACTTGCTACCAGCGAAAGAGCCAGCAGCGTCGTCATTGGCGCCGCCACGCGGCGCGATATCGTCATCATGGGTTGGTACCCGGGTTCGTGGAGGATCCGTTGGATGACGCACCGCTCTGCGACGCGCCTTGCGTGCTACCCTGTGAAGCGCCAGCGAGCGGCAGATCGCGCAGCAACTGGAGCCGCACGCGTGCCACCTGCAGATTGCGCGCGGCCTGCGCGCGGTTCGCCAACGCCTGCTGCAACTGCACCCGCGTCTCGGAAAGTTCGAGCTGCGTGGAAATGCCTTCGCGGAATCGCACCTCCGCGATGTCGTACGAACGCGTCGCCTGTTCCGCCGTGCCGACGCTCGCCTGCCACGCCGCCTCGGCCTGCTCGAGCTGCGCCACCGTTTGCCGGGCATCGAGTGCCGCGCCTTCCTTCGTCTGCTGCAGGCGCAACTCGGCTTCCTTCACCGATGCTTCCGCCGCGAGCACTTCGCCCTTCACACGACCGCCCGTGAAGAACGGGAACGACACGCCCACGCCGGCGGTCCAGTTGGGGAAGAACTGATTGAGCGCACTCGGCAAACCATTGTCCGGGTACGCCAACCGCTGATAGTTCGACGTCGCGGTGATCGTCGGCAGTCGCGACGCTCTCGTTGCCTTCAACTGTTGTTTGGCAACCTCCACACCCTTGAGCGCCTGGCGCACCGGTGCGCGCGTCGCAGAACCTGTATCGCTCGCCGCCAGCACGCGGCCGACCTCGGCGCGGACAC
Organism: Gemmatimonas sp.; assembly: GCA_965279375.1. GTDB lineage: Bacteria > Gemmatimonadota > Gemmatimonadetes > Gemmatimonadales > Gemmatimonadaceae > Gemmatimonas. The sequence goes on from OZ257156.1 coordinate 313,260, forward strand.
TCGGGTCGATCGTGAGCACCTCGGCGGCATTCACATTCACCGTGGTGATGGGGGCCGTCGGTGCGTTGCTCGACGCGGGTGGGGCCGCTTCCACGATGCCATCCGTCAGCGCCAGCTCGCGGTCGAGCGGCAGGTTGAGCAGCTGATGCAGACGCACGTACGCGAGATCGCGATTCGTGCGCGACTGCAGCCACCCTGGCCGCTGATTGTCGCGCGTCACGCGGGCACGAATCAGCTCGAACTCCGACGCTGATCCGACACTGCGCGTGAGCTGCACCTGCTTGAGCGTACGCTCCGACTGCACCAGCGACGACTCGGCGATCTGCACCAACCGATCCGCGAGCACCGCATCGTAGTAGGCCTGCGTGACGTCGAGCTGCACCTGCGCCTTGGCGCTGGTGATGCCGATCTCGGCCGACTCACGTCCGGCGACAGCCGCCTTGATGTTGGCCGACGCGCGACCGCCCGTGTACAGCGGCTGCGACGCGGTGATGGCGAACGTGGTGGTGTACGGCGACGCGAAGATCTTGGTGAGCGGATTGTCCGCGGTCGACGAGGAATCGCTTCCGCCGGAACCGCTTCCGCTGCTCGACTGACGCGAGATCGCCTGGAACTGGTTCTGCAGTGTCTTCTGCCAGTTCAGACTGGTGGCGAGCTGCGGCATCAGTGCGGAGCGTGCCTGGAACTGCTGGCCACGAGCGCGCTGGACGCCCGCCTGCGCGAGTCCCACCGTCTCGCTGGCACCGCCGGCGATCTTGAGGGCCTCGGTGAGCGACAGCGGGACCGCGCCCGCCTTCGTCGGGGAGGTCGGGGCAGCGGCAGGAGCCTGCGCCTGCAGCGATGACTCGCGCAGAGGAAGGAGTGGCGCGGCCGAAGCGAGCGCCAATGCCATTGTGCCGTGCACGACGCGACGTGTTATGCCGTGTGTGCGAGAAGTGAACATCATTGGGAAGCGGTTGATGATGGAGTGGAAACTCGGGCGTCCGTTCGCAACGCGCGGGGCGTCGGTTCCGGGAGCGCGCCGAGGCCGCGCAAGAAAATCCGTACGTAGGCGAGCAGCGTTTCGTCCTTCGGCTGCGTGAACATTTCCGGCATCAGATCACGGTTCATGGCGTCAGAGAACACCGCCCCCATGAGCATCGTGGCTGCGGCACCGACTTCGGACGGGCGGATCGCGTTGGTGTCGCTGATCCATCCGTTGCGCCGCATGTGGAGCACGTAGGCCCGCAACTGCCCGAGCGCGAGGTTCGGACCATGACCGGCACACGCCGCGGCATCGGGACGTTCCGCCGCGTCGCTCATGAGCTGCCGAACGAAGGCCCGTTTCCGCGAGATCTTTTCGTGTTGCGCCTGCGCCCAGTCGAAGAGCTCGGCCTCCGGATCGGCCGGGTCTACGGGGAGATGCTGATGGTCGTCCGCCACGGAGCCGATGATGGCCGCGTCGAGCAGCGCATCCTTGGATCCGAAATGCCGAAAGATCGTGACCTCGTTGACCCCAGCCTCCTCGGCGATGCGTCGCGTGGTCGCGCCGCGCCAGCCGTGCTGGGCATACACCCGGGTCGCGGCCTGCAAAATCCGATGATGATTGTCGTCTACCATGGGATGAGAAATATGCAAGCACTTACTTACACGCAAGTGGTCACTTGCTTGCAGCTCGCGTTTGGGTAGGAACGAAGCGCGCGGCCAAAAGTTTCGAAGGGTCCGGTTTCCGGGCTTGATCTGGCCCGGTCGGTGCGCAGACTCCGGGGATGACCATCCCATCCGAGATGCGTGCCGCGGTGATCCGTTCGGCGGGCGGCCCCGAGGTTCTGGCCATCGAAAGCCGCCCCGTCCCCACGCCCGGCTCCGGAGAGGTGCTGATCCGGGTGCATGGCTCGGCACTCAATCGCGCCGACCTGCTGCAGCGGGCGGGGCGCTACCCCGCCCCCGCCGGAGTGCCGGCGGACATCCCTGGTCTCGAGTTCGCGGGCGAGGTGGTCGCGCTGGGTCCAAACGCGGCCCTGTGGCCTGTTGGCGCGAGGGTGTGCGGGTTGGTGGGCGGCGGCGCGCACGCGGAGTATCTGGTGACGCACGAGCGCGCGGTGGCAGAGGTGCCCGCCGCGCTCGATTGGGCCGTCGCGGGCGCGTCACCCGAGGCATGCATCACTGCCCACGACGCGCTGGTCACGCAGGCCGCGGTGCGCCCTGGCGAGACGGTGCTGATTCATGCCGTGGGGAGCGGCGTCGGGATGACCGCCGTGCAGATCGCGCGACAGCTGGGCGCGCGGGCATTTGGCACCGCGCGTGGCGCGGCCAAGCTCGACGCGGCGCGGGCGATCGGGATGGAGGAGGGCGCTCAGCCGGGGGAGCCGGGGTGGGTGGCGGCCGCCGCGAAGCGCTGGACCGGGGGCCGCGGATTCGATGTGGTGCTCGACCTCCTGGGCGGCGACTACATCCGCGAGAGTGTGGCCGCGATGGCGCCCAAGGGGCGACTGATCCTCATTGGCACGCTGGCAGGACTCGAGAGCACCCTCGACTTGCGCTTCATGCTGTCGCGTCGGTTAACCGTGCGTGGCACCGTGCTGCGCAGTCGTCCGCTGGAAGAGCGCATCGCGGCGACGCAGGGGTTCGCGCGCGAGGTGATGCCGTGGCTGGCGAGTGGCGCGGTGGTTACGCGTGTCGACGCGACGTTTCCGCTGGAGCGGATTGGCGAGGCGCACGCACTGATGGAGGGGAATACGACGACCGGGAAGATTGGGTTGATGATGTAGCAGAGGGGCGTGGTGGCTTCGGTTTTGCCGACGGTGGCAGTAGCGGGTGTGGATGCCGGATTCGGTGCGGACTTTGTGGCGAAGGGATCGGCTGTGCGGCTTAGTGAGCGTTAGCGCGCCGGTGCTCCGAGCATGTGCTCCGCGCGGGCGGCGAGCGCGTCACCGAGCCCGCACGAGCTGATCGGCGCGCGCACGCGACCGTCGTCGCCGGTCCCCACTAGCGGGAGAGGCGCGAGGCCCTCCGCATTGGCCCCTTTCCCGCCCGACGGTAAATTCCGCTGACCACCTCGGAGGCGACGATGAACTGGCGCGAGCACATCTGGATTGACGCAGAACGGATGCATGGGACCCCGTGTCTCCGGAACACTCGCATCCCCGTCTTCGTGGTCCTCGACAACCTCGCCGACGGCGAGACGGTCGACTCCATCCTCGCCAATTACCCGGGGCTGCGTCCGGAGCATGTCCCCGCCGCGTTGGCGTTCGCGGCCGAACTCGCGCACGAGCGGATCGTCCCGATTCCGGCGTAGCTATGCGGGTCAAGCTCGACGAGAATCTGCCGCACGCGGCCCGGGAGCGATTGGTCGCCCTCGGCTGGGATGTCCACGACGTGTACGACGAGGGGTTGGCCGGCGCGCTCGACGCGGCGATTCAGGCCGCCTGCGAGGCCGAGGACCGGGTGCTGCTCACCCTCGATATGGACTTCGCTGACACGCGCCGGTACGATCCCAGTCGCTCTCCCGGCGTGATCGTGCTGCGTCCTCGCGATCAGTCGATTCGGTCGGTCCTGCACTGTCTCGACGCGGCGGTGCGGGCGCTGTCCGTCCAGCGCGTGCGCGCCTCGCTCTGGATCGTGGAACCGGAACGGCTACGCATTCGCGATCACCCGACCGGCGCCTAACCTCGCGTTGCTCTTGACAGGGCCGCTATTGAGTGCTCCCTGTTGGCTGCGCTCACTGGTCGCGTTTGATTGTAGGGCCCTGCAAGAGAACGCAAGCGTTAGGCGGCACAGCGAGATCGGTGTTTGGGAGTATCCGAAAAGCAATCGCAATCAGAAACGAGACCGCCATGACGACAGCCGACCACGACGCCTACATTGCCGCGGCGCCGGAGCCCTTTCGACCTGCGTTGCGGCTGTTGCGCACGCTGCTGGCCCGCGCCCTGCCGGAAGCGGAGGAGATCGTCGCGTACAACATGCCGGGATTCCGGATCGGCGGCTCGATCGTCGCGGGCTATGCGGCGTTCAGCAAACAATGCGGGCTCTATGTCCATCCAGGCGCGATCGCCGCACATGCGGAAGCAATCGCAGCCGCCGGCCTCAAGGCGACCAAGACCGGCGTCACCTTCTCGCCACGCAAACCGATTCCAGACGCCCTGGTCGAGCGGCTGGCGCAGGCGTCGCGAACGCACGCCGAGGCCTGACCGTCTCCGGGCGGCGTCCCCGGGGTCGCATGAGCGTGCACGGGTTGTGGTGCGTCGCGAAAGGCAGAGTGTCTATGCGTGCCACATTGCACAGACGGGCGGAGCCACGACGCGGCGTCTTCCGGCCTTTCGAGACGTGGTGCAACCGGCGACGGCGCCACTCGACGCTGGGCTACGACAGTCCGGCCGAGTACGAAGCGCAGTGACCGAACGCCGCGTAGCTCCGTTCACTTAACCGTCCACTTTTTCGTCCTCTCCCACTCCGCGCACTCCGCGAGGCCCAGAATGTCCGACGATCTCGTTATCTCGCCCAGCCAGTTTCTCAAGCACTGGCAGGGTCACCGTGGCCTGACCCGGAGAATCATCGCCGGCTTCCCAGATGATCAGCTCTTCACCTTTTCGTTGGGAGGGATGCGCACGTTCGGCGCCCTCGCCAATGAAATGCTCGGGATGGCGGTTCCGACCGTACACGGCATCATCACCAATAGCTGGAGCGCGTACGCCGAGGGCGCGGCGACCACCAAGGCTGAACTGCTGGCCCAGTGGGATGAGACCACGAAGCAGCTCGACACAACGTTTTCGCAGATCCCGCCCGAACGATTCCAGGCAGTGATGACGGCTTTCGGTCAGTGGACAATGCCAGGCTACGACCTACTGCTCTACATCGTCGACAACCAGATCCATCATCGCGGGCAGGGCTACGTGTACCTTCGCGCACTCGGCATCAAACCGCACCCGTTCTACGACCGGAGCTGAGTCGCACCTCCGCGACCGGAGCGGGGTGGCGACGTGGGGCGGCCATGTGAACGCGACCTGGAGGCGACGCTCGTGTCTCCGTCGCGCGTCGCCACCGGTCGAGGCGCTCGACGGTCGGAGCGACGTGTCGCCTAACCTTGCGTTGCTGCTGACAGGGCGCTCAAAGATTGTGACCTTGTTCGCTGCGCTCACTGGCCACAACTCATGGACGGGCCCTGCGGCGGAACACAAGCGTTAGGCTAACCCGAGCGGACGGGTGCGCATTGCGTGGCGCCTTCTGTTCGGATCGCTCCCCGCGTTCCCCGCGTTCCCCGCGTTCCCCGAGTGTCGCCGTACCGCTGTCGTCAGTGATGTCCGTCGCAACCGTGCGCCGCTGAAGGACTACGCGGACGTTGCCATCACCCACAAGCGCACCGACAAGCCTACGCAGTCACTCGCGGCAGTCCGCGCGCCCCTGACGGTCGCTCGCGCACCCCGTACCACAGCAGATACCCGATCATCCAGAACTCGCCGACCGAGGCCGGAATCGTGAGCGCATCAGCAACCGCTCCGATCCCCGGGACCGTCTGGCCGACGAATGCACTCAGCACGTATCCCACGCCGCCCACCACGAGCAGGTAGCCGAGTGTGCGCGGCATCCATCCGGAGCGGAGCACGAGCCAGCCCATCGGGACGAGCCAGAGTCCGAAGAAGATCGCGCCAACGCTCCAGAGCTTCCCGCTCACCACGTAGAGGAGCTGCACCGTGGCGGCCGCATCACCACCAGCCGCGAGCTTGACGTTGCCGACGACGGCGAGTGCGCTCGCTAGCAGAGCCGCGCTGCCCAGGATCGCGATCGCGTTGATGAGTCCGAAGGCCGCGAGTGTTCCGGCGGCGAAGTCGTCGACGCTGCGGAAGAGTTTGTAGAAGCACACGGCCGCCAGCGTCTGCGTGAGGACGATGCCCATCTCCATCCCGATGCCGACGCGAGCCAGCATCGTGTGCGTCGACAGGTTCGCGAGCGTGGCCGCAGCGTCAGCGTCGACGAAAAGCCGGGCGCGAATCAGGAGGAAGCCGAACATTCCCGTGACGGCGAGGCCGAGATAGAACAGTCCCGCGAGGCGCGCGGTGCGGCGGATCGCCGCGATGGCGTCGCGCGGTGCGGGATCTGCGTGCGTCATGCGACTGACACCATGCCGTTGTTGGACCGTCAGAGGAGCGAGCGATTGATGGCAAGGAGTACGGTGCGCCACGAAGCGTTGTTTCGCGATCGGCGCATGGTGCGGCCTCAAACAGAGCGCGCGCGACACACCGTCCGATGTCATTGGACTCTGACGTACGAACTCGGCGTGCTAACCCTGCAGTTCTGCAGCCAGCGTGTCGAGGCGTGCGTAACTCGTCTCCATGCCGTCAGTCATGCCGGTAGAGATTGCCGCGTCGCGCGCGTCCTTCGACGCGTACTCGATCAGCACGACCAGCGTGGTAACGCCGTTCTGCTCAGTGAAGGTGGTCCGGTTGATGGTCGGGCTGGTGGGCATCTCACCGCCAAAGCTGCCGGGATCGAAGTATTCGGCACTGACGATGGTTGCGTGCTCCTCGATTTCTCGATAGTCGCCGTAGAAGCCGAAGTCCTTGCCGTCTTCCTCCTGGCGCCAGCGCCAGCGAAACCCGCCGCCGAGCCGCACATCCAACTCGCACACCGGCATCGACCAGCCAGGATAGCCCCCGATCCAGCGACGAAAAAGCTGGGGATCGACGTGCGCCTGCCAGAGCAGCGTGCGAGGCGCTCTGAAGTCGCGGGTGACGCGTATCTCGGTGTCGCTCGGCAGCGATACCTGCGTGGTGCTGTTGAACGCAGTGCTCATCGGAGGTCTCCTCTAGAATTTGGCTTCAAGAAAGTCGTTCACCATCGGCACAATGACCGACATGCGATCCATCAGTGTTACATGCGTAGCGTTGGGGACGATGGCCAATCGCGATGCGGGGCGCTGCCTGATGTCCCCGTGAACCTCGCCACCCTTCAAACGAAACATCTCGGCGATGTGCTGGATTCGAATGCCGTCAGCATCACCGTGGATGAAGAACATCGGCGCGCTCGTCGCCTTGAGCTGCGTTGCGCTCAGGTCGCCGTCCTTCGAAAAGCCGGCAACCATGCGGCTGACAAACTTCGGAAACTGATCGGGAGTCGGACTCAGTCGTTTGTACTCTGTCTCGATCGGAGAGCCTTTGAAGACGTCCGCTGTGATCTTCGTCAGAGCGTCGAGCCCTTCCGGGACCATGCCGTCTCGGCGGAACGTGGACGAGATGACGACGACCCGTCGCACTTGCTCTGGATGTCGAACGGCAACCTGCATGGCGACGCCGCCGCCCATACTGTATCCGATAAGGTCCGCGCGCGGGATCTTGAGATGCGTGAGCAAGGCCGCAACATCATCCGCGTGGTTTGCGTTGCTGAGCGCTCGTGGAATATCTGCCGTCCGCCCGTGACCCTGCATCTCGACGGCGATGACCTTGTGGGTCTTTGCGAACTCGCCGATCCACCCGGTCCAGTTGCTGGTGATGTTCATGAACGCACCGTGCAGCAACACGACCGGTTGGCCGCGGCCGTGGACTTCGTAGTACATCCGCAGCCCGTTGACTTGCGCATAGCCCGTCATCGGGCGCTGCTGCGCCGATAGGTTTGTCATCGGAATCGTCATCGCGAGGACCGCGGCGATTCGCATTGCAGAGCGCGTGCGTTTCATCGTCTCATGTTCTCTTGGTCGGTGGAGGCGCGTGTTGCTTCTGCTTCAACTCCTCGACGAGCTGCTCCAATGCGTTGAATCGTGCGTCCCACATCTGGCGATATCGCTCGAGCCACGCCGCCGCGTCCTCCAAGCGCCGGGGACCGAGCTTGCAGGTCCGCACGCGACCGGCCTTTTCCGTCGTGACGAGCCCCGTCTGCTCCAACACTCCGATGTGCTTTTTCATTCCGGTGAGCGTCATTCGGAATGTCCCGGCCAGTTCGGTGATCGACGCGTCCTTCCGCCCGAGCTGCTCGAGAATGCCACGACGCGTGGCGTCAGAGAGCGCGGCGAACGAGGAATCGAGGTGCGCTTGCTGATAGTGAACCATATGGTTCAGTTTAAGTGCAACTCGAATTGCGCGCAAGGGTCGATGCGCGAGGCGCTCATCTTCGATATCAATTCGATTCCGACCGCTGAGGTCATCGGCTTCGACTACCACAGTCCCGCGAGGACGTCCTTTCAGTACAGCGTGACGGCAACCGGCGGAGATGGGTCGTCGTGCGGGACCGCCATCATCTGGACGAAGTAGGACCGCAACACGACGCAGGCGTTTGCCAGCCACTCCACCCTGCACCTCCGATGAACACCCGATGAACTTGCTGATCCGCGCTCTCCTCCTGCTGTCCTTCGCGAGTCCGCTCGCAGCGCAGTCGCTCCCACGCGACTCGGTGCTGTCTCGGTTGGCCGGCCGCTGGGTGCTGCGAGGCACGATCGCGAGCCAACCGACCGTCCACGATGTCACGTTCAGTTGGATGCTCAACCGCGGGTATCTGCAGATGCACGAGGTCTCGCGCGAGCGAACGTCCGCGGGCACGCCAGAGTACGAGGCGGTGGTTCTCTTCACTCGCGACCCGAAGTCCGGGGAGTATGCCTGTCTGTGGCTGGACAACACCGGAGTGAGCGCCTTCGAGGATGCCGGGATCGGCCGCGGTTCGGTGGCCGGCGATTCCGTTTCCTTTCTGTTCCGCTACACGCCCACGACGCGGTTTCATAACACGTTTGTGTACGACGGCCGGCGCGATCAGTGGCAGTGGCACATGGACAACGACAGCATCGGCGTTCGGCGGCCGTTTGCGCGCGTGACGTTGACGCGGCGATAGCGTCTGCGCTCCACCCAATCGCTCCCCTCACCTCAGCCTGCACGCGACGCCATGGGACTCCTGACCTTCAGCCTGAACGTCACGCTCGACGGTTGCATCGACCACCGCGAGGGGATCGCCGACGACGAGACACATGCGCACTTCACCCGTCTGATGGACGACGGCGGGGCCATGCTGTGGGGCCGCGTCACCTACGAGATGATGGAGAGCTACTGGCCGGCGGTCGCTCGCGGTGACGAGGCCGCACCACCAGCGATACGCGAGTGGGCAGTGAAGCTGGAGACCAAGCCGAAGTACATCGTGTCGTCGACGCGAACGAACTTCCTCTGGACCAACAGCCACCACATCGCGGGCGACCTGCGTACGGGTGTGCAGGCGCTCAAGGACGCGACGCCGTCGGGCGTGCTGCTCGGCAGCGGCACGCTCGCGACCGAGTTGGAGCGACTGGATCTGATCGACGAATACAAGTTCCTCGTTCAGCCGAGGATCGCCGGCCACGGCCCCTATCTGCACCAATATGGGTTACACGGCACGCGACGACTCGAACTTGTGTCGTCGACGCCACTCCGGTGCGGTGCGGTCGCCGTGCACTACCGACGCGCGCGCGACTAACCACCGGTGACAGCGGACGGACGCGGAGGTGATCCGCGATACGGCCCGCCGACCCTCACTCAGCACCCGGACCGCCGAGCGGATTTCTCGTTTGTTGGCAACCCGCTGACGGACCGACGGTACTGATCAGGCGAGGTCGTTCGAGCAACGAGCGACAGCCCGTGACCATGTGCCTGGAGACGCGAGCGCGGCGATGTTGATTCCTGATCTGATCCTGTTCGCGGTCGTGCTGATTCTGGCCGTTTGGCGACTGTCTGCGCCGAGCTGGCGACCGAGGCTGCGCGTCATTGCCGTCGCGTTTGGCTTTCTGCTCGCGGCCGCGCACTGGGCGCTCTGTGGCTTCACTTGGCAGGAGCTGCCGGCCTATCTGATGCTGGCGCTGAGCGCACTGCCGCCGTCGCGCACAGGATCGGCACGTCCCTGGATCGGCCGACTCGCTCTTGCAGCTGTTGCGGCCGCGACCATCGGTGTCTGGATGCTACCCGCCGTGCCTGCGCTGCCGCTACCCGACGGCCGCCACGCCGTCGCGACCGACGTCTACCGCTGGACCGACGCCGCACGTGACGAGCCGCATACGCCGGACCTAACCGACCGTCGCAGCGTGATCGCGCAGGCCTGGTATCCGACGACGAGCCGCGAACAGCCGAGCGGCGTCGCACGCGTCGCTTACATGGATGGGATTGGGCACCTGCCCGACAAGGTGAGCGGCTTGCCAAGCTTCTTCATGCGCCGATATGGCCAAATCGACACGCATGCGGAGCGCATGGCGCCACTCGCACCCAGCGATCGCCCGTGGCCGGTGGTGATCATGTTGCCTGGCTATGGTGCTCCTCGCGCGGTCTATACCGGGCTGGCCACTCGTCTCGCCAGCCGCGGCTTCGTCGTGTTCGTGCTGGACCACCCCTACGAATCCGCAGTGACCCAGCTGCCGAACGGACAGGTGGTGGGAACCCAGGAGATCCTCCTGCCAGGCGAACGGGACCGCATCGGCTACATGGCTCGTCAGCAAGCCGTGCGGGTCGCCGACGTTCGTTTCGTCATCGATCAGCTCGTCCGCGCAGCAGCACTCTCACCTTCGATGCGTGGCGGCAGGATCGACGTGTCGAAGGTCGCGGTGATCGGTCACTCGTTTGGCGGCGCGGCCGCGAGCGCGGTGTTGAGCGAAGACTCGCGCGTCGTGGCCGCGGCCAACATCGACGGCACGCCGTATGGCGAACTTCCTGATCGTCAGCTGACAAAACCGTTCCTGCTGCTGCAGAGCGACTCCGCCGAGACGCACCATGGCGTGCTCTTCGTGAACGGCAATGGCAGGCTGCTCGCTCACATGACCGCGCCCGGATTCCACTATGAGCTCAAGCGCGCCAACCACTACAGCTTCACCGACGCACCGTTCTTCTTCGCGCCGCCGGGCCGGTTTCTGCTGGCGCAGTTGATGGGCGGCGGACGCGGTCCGGCGGAAACACAGCAGGCAACGGCCGACCTGCTGGCGGCTTTCCTCAGCGGTCCGCTCACCGGCGCGGCAAGGGATCTGGCCGCGACGGCGGCGCGTTATGCGGGAGTACTGGGTGGCGAGGTGGTGCATACGCGCGATGGGATGGCGTCGACGAGGAGTCGCTGACACAAGCGACGCGCCCGACGCGACGCCGACACGGTCGAGAACGTCAGGATTCTTTCCGTCGCGGTCTGCGTCACAATTCTCGAGACTGTCAGATGCTCCGTGTACTGTCCCCTCGTCGGCCCGGACCATATTCTGCACAGAGGTCCGAACGCATGACCGCTCCTGCTCGACGAATGCGCGTCGTGTCCAGGCCGTCATCGAGGTCGGTTCAAGTCACGCAACTCCGGCCTCCACGCTTCCATGCCGCCACGGACCACGGGAATGCTCATGCGCGCCCGCGAATGAAGCGCGTCCTACCTCGCGGTGACGTGCTGGTGGCGCTCCTGATGGTGGTGGTGCACGCGATCCTCAGCTTGGGATACACGGGCACCTTTTGGGGCGACTTTGGGCGCTGGTCGTACGAGGTGCAACGCTTCGCGTCCGGCGGGCTTCCGTACCGCGATTTCCAATGGCACTTCCCTCCGCTGGCGATCTGGCTGTTCGGAGGCGCCGCGCGAATCATTGGCACCAGTCTGTCCTCGCTCGCGCTTATTTCGTCGACCGTGATGGTTGTCCTGAGTGTCTGCTACGCGAAAGTCGCGCGGCGCGCACTGGGCCGAGTCGACGCGCCGCTCGTGGCAGTCTGCCTGCTGCTCGGGTTTGCCTACTCGCAGCCGATTGGAGGACCGATCACGTTGGGCGGATACACGCCGGCCACGCCGGTCGGTGCGCTATGTGTGTTCGCTGCGATGTGGTGCAGTGGAATCTCCCTGGATGCAGACGACGCGCGCGGCTTCTCCTGGCATGCGACAATGGCTGGGACGTTCGCTGCACTCGCTGTGCTCTCGAAGCAGGACTTCTGGATTCCGGCTGCGTATCTCGTGCTGGTGACGACAATACGCACCCGCCGCGTCGAGACGACGGTCGCGGCGGCGCTCGTTGCTGTTGCCGGCATCAGCGTGATCGCCGCGACCGCTGGTCCACAGGTGCTCCTACCGCTGGCTGGTGGCTTCGGTCACGTGTCCGTGACGGGCGGTTCTGGATTTCCATCTTGGTAGCGAATCACCGTCGACCTCTTTGTCCTGTCAGTGCTGAGCGGTGGGTGCCTGCTGCTGGCCGATCTCGCGCGCGAGCGCGCGAGGCCGATGCCCGTCATGGCACTCTTCAGCGTGGCGGCGACCCTCGGCGCGCTTCACGTCTACCAATCCATGCACGTCGGGGTGCCCGTCAACGGGCAGCCTCCGACGCCGACGCAGGATGAGCTCGCGTATCACATGAACGCCGGACACGCACTGCTCCGACCGTCGATCGGGTGGCTGCGTGAGCGATTTGTGCAGTCGGCGATCCCGGTGTCGTTGGCGCCACTTGTGTTGTTGCTCGTCGGAGTGCGCTGGAAGCGATTGGACGACGAGCGGCGGATGTCACTGGCTCTGTTGCTCGGGCTCGCGATCACTCTGCGCATGCGACGCGCGTTCGGTGGCTCCGAATGGTTCGAGTTTCTTTTCACGCTGCCCGTGGTAATCGCAGCGGTCGAACTGCTGCTCAATCTGACTCCCGACGCACTGCGGCGATTCCGTCTGGGCACGACCGCACTGCTCGCAGTCGGCGCAGTGTTCACCTACGTGACCCTCGTCCGGGGGCCGGGAACGTTACGGGTCTATCCTGCCGCCACGACCACGCGAGGTACGGTGCATTGGGCAGCGGGCAAGTTGAAGGACTATCGCCGACTGCTCGCCGAGCTCGACTCGATCGATCCTTCGAGATCCCGCCCGTTGGTCGCATTTGGATACAGCGGAGGGTTCAACTACTTCATGGCGCGTGAGAATCCGTTTCCGATGACGCAGGATTTCTTCTTCTCTGCGTTCAACGCGGACTCGGTCCTGCGACAGCGTCCACCGCGGCTGCTGCTGATCGACCACCCGTTTCTCGAAGACGAGTCGTGGGGAACGGCAGTCTTCGAATGGCGACAGTGGGAGCAGTCTCGGGTGCGCGGCCCGTATCGCTGGTACGATCGGCCGCGATTCAATCGATTGCGCGAGGGATGCGCGGCCGTGCTGCCGTCACCCACCGTATTTACGGTCTACGACTGTCCCTGAAGAACCAGCTGAAAAGTCATTCGATGTTTGACGAGACAGTTTCACGTGTGATCGGGCGACGTGAGCGTCCACTACGTGCTGTTGCTCACAATGCATGCGCCTTGGAGAGAGATACGTTTCGATGATGCACGCTCATGACCTCAATGCAACTGCGCCCCGACAGTCCGCGCGACCGATTCCCCACATGCGCGGACGCACGGAGTTGCGGCAGGAAGATCTCCGTTTGTCTGTGCTGATTCCGGTGTACAATGAACGCAGTACCATCGAGTTCATCGTCGATCAGGTGCGGTTGGTGCCTGTCAGCACTGAGATTATCTGCGTGAACGATTGCTCCACCGATGGCACGCGGGAGATTCTGGATCGGCTCCTCGCCGAAGGACGTATTGACCAATTGGTTCACAAGGAGGTCAACGCGGGGAAAGGGTCGGCGATCCGCACAGCCATTGGGCTCAGTACGGGGAACGTCGTGATCGTACAGGATGCAGATCTCGAATACGACCCGGCCGACTGGCCGCAACTCCTCGAACCCATCATCCAGGGCAAGGCCGATGCGGTCTTCGGTTCCCGATTCCTCGGCGGCTCGCACCGCGTGCTGTACTTCTGGCATTCCGTCGGGAACAAGCTGCTCACGCTTCTGAGCAACATGTTCACGAACCTGAACCTGACTGACATGGAAACGTGCTACAAGGCAATCACGGGCGACCTCGCCCGAAGCCTTGTGCTGACCTCCGACCGCTTCGGCTTTGAACCGGAAGTCACAGCGCGGCTCGCGCAGGCCGACGCGCGCATCTTCGAAGTGCCGATCAGCTACTCGGGGCGCACATATGCTGAGGGGAAGAAGATCGGCTGGCGCGACGGGGCCGCGGCGCTCTGGCACATTGCGCGCTTCAATCTGTTTCCGGCGACCCGATAGGCTACGAGGCGTCCCACAACACCGACCGATCGATCGACGCCAGCGACGCGCGTCCGCACAGCTTCATCGCCAACTCCAACTCCACGCGCAACAGCTCGAGCACACGCGACACACCTGCCGCACCACCAACCGACAGGCCATAGCAATACGGCCGCCCGATCATCACCGCACTCGCGCCCAACGCGATCGCCTTGATGATATCGGTGCCGCGGCGCACGCCGCCGTCGATGAGCACGGGCACGCGCCCCGCCACGCGCTCCGTGATGTGCGGCAACGCATCGATGGTGGCCGGCACCGTGTCGAGATTGCGTGCGCCGTGATTGGACACGATGATGCCATCGGCGCCCGCCTGAATCGCACGTTCCGCGTCATCGTGATCGAGAATGCCCTTGAGCAGCACCGGCACACGTGCAATGGAGCGCAGCCACTCGATGTCTCGCCACGTTATACTGATGCGATCAGGCGTGAGCACACCGCGTCGATGTGTGGATACATCATACAAGTGCGGCGTGTTGATCCCGGCTGGCAATGCAAACTTCGCCTTGAGCATGCGGTCGCGCGTGCCGAGCGTTGGCGTGTCCACCGTGACGCAGAGCGCGCGACAGCCGGCCTCCTGCACGTGCTGCACGAGATCCTGCGTAAACGCGCGATCGGACTGTACATAGAGCTGAAACCAGAGCGGCGACGTTGTCGCTGCCGCAATCTCGGTGAACGCACTCGTCGCCGCGGTACTCACGATCATCGTGGCGCCCATGGCACTGGCGCCCGCAGCCGTGGCCACCTCGCCTTCCGGATGCATCGTGCGCTGATACGCAGTCGGCGCGAGCACGATCGGGAACGGCATCGTCTGCCCGAAGAGCGTCGTCTGCATGTCGATGTCGGCGACATCCACGAGAATGCGCGGGCGAAGCCGCAGCTTTGCAAACGAGTCGCGATTCCAGCGCAGCGAGTGCTCGTCGGCGCCGCCGGCCGAGACGTACTCATAGGCCATGTGCGACATGGCAGTGCGTGCGAGCTGTTCGAACTCGTCGAGGCTGACGATGTCGGCGAGATCGGGAAGCGGTGCGGTCATGTGCGAGAGAGAAGTTGGTGAGGCGATGCTCGCATAACTTGCAGCATCCATCGGCACTTCGCTCACGCGGGACGGCGCGGCCCGCGGGTGGTGCTATCCGACGAGACGCAGCTCCGGCGCCATCACGTTGCGCTCGGATCGCAGATACTCCATCACAAGATCGGCGGCCATCGGGCGCGAAATGTAGAACCCCTGTGCTTGCGAACAGCCCAGCGTGGTGACCCACGCCAACGCCTCCTCGGTCTCCACCCCTTCGGCGGTGGTCTCCAATCCCAGCTTGGTGGCCAGGCTGGCGACCGCTTCGATGATGGCGCCGCGATGCGCGATCGACGCACCGCCACTCACGAACGAACGATCGATCTTGATCTTGCTCACTGGGTATCGCGTGAGGTAGTTGAGCGACGAGAAACCAATCCCGAAATCATCGAGGGCGACGCCGACGCCGAGCGCGCGCATGTCAGCGAGAAAGCGCACAGTGCTCTCCTCGTGCGAGAGGAGCAACGCCTCGGTGATCTCGAGCTCGAGACGACGTGCAGGCAATCCCGCTGCCTCGAACGCCTCCACGACGGTGTGCTTGAGCGTCGCGCGGCCAAGTTGTGCCGGCGAGAGGTTGACCGCGATGCGGATGTGCTCCGGCCACTGCGCGGCGTCCTTGCATGCGTTGCGCAACACCCAGTCACCCAATGGACCAATCATTCCGCTCGACTCGGCGAGCCCAATGAAGCGATCGGGCGGCACGAGGCCGCGCTCGGGATGACGCCAGCGTACGAGCGCCTCGAACGCGACCGTGCGACCTGAGCGTGAATCGATGATGGGTTGGTAGTGCAGCACAAACTGCTCGAGCTCCACCGCTGAACGCAGGTCTTCCTTGAGCGAGTGCTGCTCCTCGGATTCGCGACGCATCGCTCGTGAGTAACGCGTGACCGATCCGCGGGCGGTGTCCTTGGAGCGATAGAGTGCGAGGTCGGCATTGCCCATGATCTCGTCCACGTACTCACCGTCATCGAGCCCGACAGCCAGACCAACGGACGCACCGATGCGCACGCGCGTGCCGCGCACGTCGTATTCGCGGGAGATCGCGGCGATCACCTCCTCCGCCAACGCCTGTACGTCGCTCACATCATCGTTGCCGCGGAAGAGCAGTCCGAACTCGTCGCCACCGAGGCGACCGGCAAGAAGCCCGCGCTCCGCAAACCCCGTCAGCGTCGCAGCCACTTCGCGCAGCACCAGGTCGCCCGCCGCATGTCCGAGCCCGTCGTTGACGGCCTTGAAGTGATCGAGGTCGAGGCAGCCGATCGAGAGCGGCGGCCCACCCGCGCGTGCGACCAGCAGCGCCTCCGAAGCACGATCGCGGAAGGCGGCGCGATTGGGCAGACCGGTGAGGATGTCCGTCCGCGCCATCCACGCGATTTCGTCCTGCGCGAGCTTCACATCCGTGGTGTCGGAACCAACGCCGCGCCATCCCGTGAGCTGCTCGCCGTCACGATGAATCGGCGTGGCACTGATGGACCACCAGCGCACACCGCTCGAGGTAACTGCCGCCACTTGCAGGTCGCGGAAGGGACGTCGCGCATCCACGCGCGCCTGCACTGCCGTGCGACTGGGGACGTCGAGTAGGTCGAGGAAGCAGCGCCCCGTCAGTTCGGAGTCAGGGCGCTCCGATACCTGCGCGAACCGCGCCGAATGACCGACAATGCACAATTCGCCGTCGAGTTCAAACAACCAGTCGGAGCCGTTCTCCTCGAATTCCGCGAGCAGCATGGCGATCACCTGCCCGCGCACCTCCAGATCGGCTTCGGCGCGGAATCGCTCGACGAAGAGATTGGCGGTGCTGATGGCGCTCTTCCACACGACGGCGGTGTACGCGGCCAGCAGCAGCGAGAGGATGATGCGGTAGCTGACGTCGGACTGCAGAACTCCCGCCAGCGTGCCGGCTACGAGCACGGTGACATACGCGGTCGCGGCCTCGGGAACGGTCGCCATGGCGAAGCCGCCTGCACAAATCATCCCGGTAATGACCGTGCCGAGGACCAGCTGCTCCTGCGCACCCGCGCCGGGAAACCAGACGGCAGGAACGATCGCCCAGACGGCCGAGAGCAGTCCAGCGTGCAGTGCGGCGCGACGGATCGCGCGCTTGGATGCGGTCGCGCGCGCGGGCCCTCGGCGGGTTCGCGCCCACGCCCGCACACCCATGAGCACCATGACGCCGAGCGTGGCACACCACGCCGCGAGTCCAATCGGATCGGCCGTCCCGCGAAGGCTGTGTGCCACCAGCGCCGCGTTGGCGAGGTTCACCAGCATCGTCAGCGGCGTGAACCGCAACAGTGCTTTGAGCTGCCCCGCGCGGGTGCGCGCATCGGTCAACGCCGCGTCGGAGGGGAGCTGGTGTGGCCCGCCTTCGATTGTGGTACGTGCTAGGGCCTGAGCTTTTGTGGCACCCGGGGTGAGTCGCGACGGCATGCGGGGAGCATCGGCAAAGCCACGCTGCGACTTGAGGGACGAAATCGGCTTGCGCGCGACGCTCGGCGATCGGCCACGAGGGGGATCTCATCGTCGGCGGGCCGTGGGTGGTGTCGGAGCGGCCGCCGTCCCATCTTCGGACGAGGATCGATACGCGATGAGCCGCGATCCAATTCCGCCGATCTACGATCGCACGCCCCATTTCTCTTCCTGATCATGTCCGGCTTCGCTGAACTCGCCCGTGCTGCCCATCTCGCGCTCGAGGCGCGCCCGGCCGTGCCGCTTGCACTGGCCACGCTGGTCGAGGTGGAGGGTTCGTCCTATCGGCAGCCCGGGGCGCGCCTGCTGGTGGACGCGGAAAGCCGCGTGTTGGCCGGCGCGATCAGCGGAGGATGTCTGGAGGGCGACGTGGCCGCGCACGCGGCCGAGGTCTGCGCGACCGGTCGCGCCATCGCGTTGCGCTACGATCTGCGCGCGGACCTCGAGACGATCTGGGGCTTCGGCGCCGCCTGCGACGGCATCGCGCATCTGGTGCTGGAGCCGCTGACCGATCCGTCGTTGCTGGCGCGCGCGGCTGCGGCGCGTTCCGCGCGGACCGGCGGCGCTCTGCTGACGACTCCCGATGGCACGGTCGCACTGCCGCTGTCCGACTCGGGCTTGGTCTCGCACTCTGCCTCGACGGAGTCTCGCGCGACGATGGCGTTCGACCTGTCGCGTGCGCTGCGCATCGCCGACGTGGCCCGACGTACCGGACGCGTACAGCGTGAGGTAGTGGACGGCGTCGGGTACGTCGTGGAGCCTTTGCTGCCGGTCGTGGCGTTGTATCTGGTGGGCGCCGGTCGCGGGGCGGAGGCGTTCGGCGTGATTGCACGAACGCTGGGGTGGGATGTGACCGTCATCGACCACCGTGAGGCGATGCTCGAGACGCTCGCGCTCCCCGCCGAGGTGCGGCGCGTCTGTGCCCGAGCGGAGGATGGCGTGGCGCGGATCTCGGCGGACCGCCGAACGGCGGTCGCGCTTCTCTCGCACATTTTCGACGTAGACGCCTCCTGGCTGGCCGCGCTGCGCGACCTGCCGATCGGATACATCGGCGTGCTCGGCAGCCGGCAGCGCGCGGCGCGCCTGCGGGAGTTGGTGGACGCCGATGGCGCGACCGCCGGGCAGCGGGCGCCCATTCACGCACCCATCGGCCTGGACCTGGGCGGCGAGTCGCCCGAGTCGATCGCATTGTCGGCGATCGCCGAGATCGAGGCAGTGATGCATGGCCGACCGGGCGGCTTTCTGCGTGAGCGCGAGAGCCCGATCCACGGTCGTACTCCGACGCCGGGTGTGTCGCCCACGTCGTCGCCGACCGCATAGCCTGTGGCCGCGGCGATCGCGGGGTTGCTGCTGGCTGCGGGTTCGTCGCACCGGCTCGGTGAGTCCAAGCAGCTGCTACGCGATGAGGCGGGGGAGTCGCTGGTCGCGCGTGGCGCACGGTTACTTCTCGAGGCGGGGTGCGCGCCCGTCGTGGTGGTGGTAGGTGCGAATGGCGCGGCGGTGCGCGCGGCGCTGGTTCACCTTCCTGTGTGCGTGGTGGAAAATGCGGAGCACGCCCGCGGGATGGGTTCGTCGATCGCCTGCGGGGTGCTCTGGCTGGCCGCCAATTCGGCCGAGTCGCGCGGAGTTCTGATCGCGGCCTGCGACATGCCAACGGTGGACGTGGCGCACCTGTGTCGACTGATCGACCTGTCGGAGTTGGGCACGAAACGCGTCGCCAGCGAGTATGTGGCGCGCGAGAGTAACGATGATGCCGCTATGATGCGTGGAATTCCGGCGGTGCTCGTTCGAGCGGACTGGTTGTGGTTGGAGAGACTGGATGGCGACCGCGGGGCGAAGCCACTGCTGATGGAAACGGGCACCCTTACGGCGCGCCTCTTTCGGGGTATGTTCGATATCGACACGCCCGCCGACGTTGAGGCGTGGCGCGTCTCGCAGTCGCGTCTCTCTCCGCAGCACTCCCCACAGACTTCCACCACCCCACCGGAGCTAGCCATGGCCAGCCAACTCGCCCAAGGCGCCCTCGCCGATCTCGAACACGAAGTCGCCAACACCCGCCGCATGCTCGAACGGATTCCCGCAGACCAGCTCGACTTCACGCCGCACGCGAAGTCATGGAAGCTCGGCAAGCTCGCCAACCACCTCTGCGACTTTCCGTGGTGGGGCGCCTACACGCTCAAGTCCACCGAGATCAACTTCGCGGACCCGATGCCGCCGCAGCCGCCTCAGCCCACGGACGCCGCCGGCTACCTCAAGCAGTTCGACGACCGCATGGACGAGTTCCGCGCGAACCTCGCCGCGGCAACCGACGCGGAGATGATGGAGACGTGGACGCTGCGCAACGGCGATCAGGTGCTGATGTCGATGCCGCGGATCGGCGTGCTACGTGGCATGGTCATCAGCCACATGATCCACCACCGCGCGCAGCTCACGATGTACTACCGCATGCTCGACGTGCCGGTGCCGGGGCTGTATGGTCCCAGCGCAGACGAACAACAGATCACGCACTGATACGCACCATCTCGTCCTTTCGGAGCGCCGCGATGACCCGCCCCACCTCACGTGCACTGTCGAGGGCCGTCGTCGCGGCGCTCGTTGTATTCGCCTCGACGCCTCTCGCGGTTCGCGCACAGCGCGCGAGCGACGACGCGGTCGCGGCGACGATCGCCGCGTGGCTGCACCTGGACGCGCCACCGGGCGGAGAGCAGCGGGCCATTGCCGCGTTGCGCACCACGCTCCCCAACTGGACAGCAGACGGCTTCGGCAATCTCGCGCGTACCGTTGGCAGCGGATCGCCACATCGCGTGGTGGCGTGCGCGATGGATGTCTCCGAATTCGTCGTCAGCGAGATCACCAATGACGGCTACGTGCGGCTGCACTCCACCGGCACGCCGGCGCATCAGCTCTGGTCGCAGTTTCACGAAGCGCAGCAGGTGCGGATCCTGACGCCCAAAGGCGACGTACCCGCTGTGGTGGGCGTCGCGAACGGCCACTTCGCACGTCAGCATCGCGGCGATACCGCCGTTGTAAGCGTCGATCAGCTCTGGGTGGATTTGGGCGTGTCGTCGCGCGCGCAGGTGGCGCAGCTGGGCGTGTCGTTGCTCGATCCGGTGGTCGCCGATCGACCGCTCTGGACGTATGCCGGCCATGCGGCCGGTCCGGCGGCGGGGGCGCGCGCGGGATGCGCTGCGGTGGCGAGCGCGTCGCAGGCCACGATTGCGCGCGGTCGCACGACGTTCGTGCTCTCGACGCAGCGCAGCTTTGGTTGGGTGGGACTGGGTGCGGTGCTGGCGCGACTCGGGCCGATCAATCAGCTCACACTGTTCGATGAAGGGCGCGCCGCATCGGTTGCGACGACGGTACCGGCGGCTAGACTGGGTGCGCTCCGCAAGGCGGGACTGGCGCGCGTTGTCACGCGCGACAGCGTTCGCGTGATCAGTCCGCGGGTGCGCTTTGCCGGATCGCTGGTGGAGTCGGTGCACGCCTCGGAGGCCAAGGCGTTGTTCGCGGCCGCGCTTACCGCGGCGGGTGCGGATCCGTCTTACGACAAGTGGCTGACGCCTCCCACAGACACCACGCGATCGCGTGTCGCACGGCGCGATGGGTACGAGCAAGCCGAGAAGGTGTTCACGTCGCTGGCGGATCTTCCCGCCGTGCCCGGGCACGAATTCCGCGTGCGCGATGCGATCTCGGCGTTGCTGCCTGCGTGGGCCAAGAAGGTGGCGATGACCGACAGCGCAGGGAATCTCATCGTCGCGGTCGGACCTGAGCGCGACTCGGTGGCATTCATCGCACACATGGACGAGGTGTCATTCGAAGTCGAGGGGATCAACGCCGACGGCTCGGTGCGATTGGGACGTCGAGGCGGCGTGGTGGCCACGGCGTGGGAGGGACAGCCGGCGCTGCTGCACTTCGATCGCGACGCGAACGGGAACGTGGCCGAGTCGATCCGCGGGGCGTTCGTGCCACGCGACTCATCGCGCGTGAAGACGATCAGCGCGACGACGGCGATGACGGCATGGTTTGGTGTGGACTCCGCAACGTTGGTCTCGCGCGGCGTGCGCGTGGGAATGGGCGTGACGGCCTATAAACGCGCCACGCGACTCGGCGGCACGCGCGTGACAGGTCGCGGCAGCGATGACCGCACGGGCTCGACAGCGTTGCTGTTGGCGCTGCAGCGGATCAATCCGGCAACGCTGACGCATCGCGTGATTTTTGTGTGGTCGGTACGCGAGGAGGGCGGACTCAATGGCGCCGCCGCCTTTGGCGTGGAGCACGGACGCGGTCTGCGCCGCGTCTACAGCGTGGACACGTTCGTGAGTTCGGATACGCCACTCGAGCAGCCGATGTTTGCCTACGCCCCGCTCGGACGCGGCGCGGTGCTGCGCGGGCTCGACGACGGCTCGATTGTGCCGCCGGCGGAGCGAGATCGAATCCTGCGTATTGCGGCAGCGCAGGGGATTCCGATCCAGGTGGGCACGACGCACGGCTCCACGGATGGCTCGGCGGTGGCGCCGTTTGGCGGACCGAACGTGGGGTTGTCGTGGCCGGGGAGGTATTCGCACTCGCCGGGTGAGGTGCTGGATCTGCGCGATGTCGATGCGCTGATCCGGTTGATTGCGGCCGTGGCGGTGGCGAAGTAGCAGCTGTCTCCCCGCCGGATCAGTCGTTTCGGTTAACCGGACACGCCGTTCGCTCCACTCAAGACTGACCACCCACCACTCGGTACCCGGAACAGAGCAGTGTCAGAGTGGCGGCAGGGCGCAGTCGCCAGTCCCCAGTTCAGAGTTTTTCACGCAGATCAGGCGGGATCGAGGACCGCCAACCCGACACCACCCTGTCGCGGGTCTCGGGTGGTGAGTGGCGGGAGATCAGTGGAGCGAACGGCGTGACCGGTTACCAACGGCGAACGGCGTGACCGGTTACCTGATCTCTCAACCCGCAACCGGCCACCGAAATGAAGCGCCCGGCCGTCGAAGCTCGACGGCCGGGCGGGAGACTTCACTCGACTTCGCTTACCGGTTGTTCAACGAATCGCTCGGCGGCACCGGCGCGCGCCGCTCGATCACCACGTCCTGCTCGATGACGCGTCCCCGCCGGCCCATGGCGGGCTGCATCCGATCAGGTCCGTTCGGCCCCATCATGCCGGGACCGTTGCCACCACCCATGCCGGGGCGACCACCCGGGCCGAAGCCCTGCCCCATCCCAGGGCCGCCCTGCATGCGCATGCGCTGCGACATGCCCTGCCGCATTCCCTTGCGCATGCCTTGACGCATCCGGCCTCGCATCATGCCCCGCATGTTGTCGAGCTTCGCCTTCTGCGCGGCGGTAAGCACGCTGCGCACATCCTGACGTGCCTTCAATCGTGTGATTGCCTCGTCGTTGCGCAAGCGGCTCATCTTGTCCAACGCCGCACGTGCCTTCGTCAGATCGCCATCGCCCTTGGTCGCTTCGATCATGTCCGCGCGAACGCGCAGCATCTCGGCTTCGTTGGGCTGTACGCGCGGTGCCGCCTGCAACGCCTCCAACTTCTTGACCTGATCGGGCGTGAGTTCCAGGCGATCCTTGGCGGCGAGAAGCATGCCGGCCGGTCCACGGCCCATCATGTCGCGACGCGGACCGCCGCGGCCGTCGGGGCCAGCCACGTCTGGACCGCGCCCTGGACCGTTCTGACCGCCCGCTCCGCGTCCGCCGCGCGGCGGGCGGGCGTCGCGACTGACCTGCGGGGCACCTGCGGGAGCGGCGCCGGCAGAAGGGCGCGGCTGCGGCTGCTGTGCGAACGAGAGAGAGCTGGTGAGAGCGCTGGCCAGCAGCGCGGCGGTGTAGTAGCGGATCTGTCGCATGGGAACCGTCCTGTGTGTGTGGCGCGACCGCCTGAATGGGCGTGCGCTGCATCGTGTTCACCGGGTTGGACGCTGCGGCGGTCGCGGCGTTAAGGGATGACTCTGCAACACGATTCGAGGGCGCTGCCCCATGTCATCCCCGAACCCTGCCGGTCGGCCCACCTTGGTCCCGGCATCCCAACGCCGAAGCCGGGAACCGCGTCACGGGGTAGACGCCTTGTGTGCCGAGGTGCACTCTCGTCGTCCGCCCCGGAATTCGAGTTCGATCCGGTTCCGCCTTTCTCCACGCTTCGCACGACGCCTCTGGACTCCGTGGGCTCCATACTCGACGCCGTCGTCACCTTTCTCTTCAAGTATCCGTCGCGCATGTTCGCGCGCGGCGACGTGGTCATTGCGCCTGTCGTGCCGCTTGTGGCGATCGGCGTGGCGGCGGCCGTGGTGCTCCTTCTCGTTGCGTTCGCCTACGCGCGTGTTCGTACGCTGCGCCCGCTCGATCGCGTCGTGCTTGGCGTGCTGCGCACCAGCGCCGTCCTGGTCGTACTCGCGTGCCTGCTGCGCCCCGGGTTGGTCATCGCGTCGGCTGTGCCGCAGCGCAACATCCTCGCGGTGCTCATTGACGATTCGCGCAGCATGCGCACGCGCGATGTGAACGACACCGCGCGCATCGCCGTGGCGCAGTCGGCGTTCAGCGACAGCAGCGCGCTCATTCGCTCTCTCGGTGAACGGTTTGCGTTGCGACGTTTTCGCTTTGCCGCACATGCCTCGCCGCTGGCCAGCGCTGCTTCGCTCACGGCGCGCGGCACGCAGTCGGATCTGGCGCGCTCACTCGATGACGTGCGCGAGGAGTTGGCGGGGATGCCGTTGGCCGGCGTGGTGTTGGTGTCCGATGGCGCGGACAACGGCAGCAGCGCGTACGACGACGCACTGTTGGCGCTGCGTGCGCGCCGTGTGCCGGTGTACACGGTGGGTGTGGGGAGCGAGCGATTCGCGCGGGATCTGGCAGTGGAGCGCGTCAACGCGCCAACGAAGGCGCTGACTGGCGCAACGATGCTCGTGGAAGCCGATGTCCGCATGCGAGGACTCGGCAAGGACCGCGCGACCGTCGTCGTGGAAGCCGATGGGCGAGTCGTGGCCACGGAAGAAGTGAAAGCGCCGGAGAAGGGCGAGGTCGCGCACGTGCGCTTGCGCGTGCCACCGCTCGCGCCGGGCACCTACCGCATGGCCGTGCGTGCGCGAGCGCTGCCCAATGAGATCGTCACGGAGAACAACGCGTGGCAGGGCGGGCTCGACGTGCGCGCCGGCCCCGATCGCGTGCTCTATCTCGAAGGGGAGCCACGCCCGGAGTTTGCTTTCCTGCGTCGCGCCGTGGCGGGCGACAGTGCCTTGCAGGTTGTCGGACTGATGCGGAGCGCGGAGAACAAGTTCCTGCGACTTGGCGTGAAGGACAGCCTCGAATTGTTGGGCGGGTTCCCGACGACGCGCGAAGAACTGTTTGCGTATCGCGCGCTGATCATCGGCAGCATCGAAGCCTCGTACTTCTCCGCTGAACAGCTGCGGATGATCTCGGACTTCGTGAACAAGCGTGGCGGTGGACTGCTGGTGCTTGGCGGTCGCGCGTCATTGTCCGAAGGCGGCTTTGCGGACACGCCGCTGGCGGACGTGCTCCCCGTGACGCTGTCGCGCGGACAGATCAACGAAGAAGGTCCCGCAACGATGTTGCGCGTGCGGCCGACGCGAGCCGGCGAATCCTTTGCGGCGCTGCAGTTGGGCGCGACGGCCGCCGCATCCAAGCAGCGCTGGGATTCGTTGCCGACGCTCACCACGGTGAACAAAGCGGGAACACTGCGCTCCGGTGCCACGCTGTTGCTGGCCGGCGCCATCGAAGGCGGACGCGCCGACGTGCCGGTTCTCGCATGGCAGCGCTACGGGCGCGGCGTGAGCGCCGTGTTTGCGGTGCAAGATGCCTGGCAGTGGCGCATGAACGCCAAGATGGCCGTCGACGACGACACGCATCAAACCTTCTGGCGTCAAATGGTGCGGTGGCTCGTGGATGATGCCCCCGCGCCAATGCAGCTGACGCTGTCGCCGGCGCACGTCGCCCCGGGCGAGACGGTCACGCTGCGCGCGCACGTGTCGGACGGCTTCTACGCCGACGTGAACGATGCCACCGTTGCCGCGACGATCACGTCGCCGACCGGCACGGTGTCGTCGGTGCCATTGGAGTGGTCACTGCGTGAAGACGGCTCGTACGCCGGCAGCTTCATCGCGGTGGACTCCGGACGCTACGCCATCGAGACGATCGCACGGCGCGCCACGGCGCGCGACAGCATGCAAACGGTGAAGAGCACGCTGCTGGTGGATGATCTCGGCGCGGACATGTCGCAGGCCGAGTTGCGCGTACCGTTGCTGCGTCGCATCGCCGATGAGACCGGTGGGCGCTACTACCCCATCGCCGACGTCCAGAAGCTGTCGGAGGATGCGGTCTACACCGAGAGCGGCATCACGGTGCGTGAAGCGAAAGACTTGTGGGACATGCCTGTGATCTTCCTGCTGCTCGCGCTGCTGTTGGGTGCGGAGTGGGGCTATCGCCGGTGGCGGGGGTTGGCGTGATGCAGTCAATCGCGCGATCCGAACGACGGAGCAGCGTTGTTCGCGCGTTCAGGCGCGGCGCCGTGTCGTGCGGCGTTGCGATGCTGGCGATTGCTGCGAGCACTCGCGTCGCGTCGGCGCAGCGCACGCATCTCTTGGTCATCGAAGGACTCTCGGGTGAACCGGCGTTCAAGCAATCGTTCGATGCGGCGGCACAGGGGATCGTGACGGCGGCACGCACGCGCTGGCGTCTCCCCGACTCGAGCATCGTCGTGCTGAGCGAAGATTCGCTCGTCGCCGGACAACGTCGCGCGCGCTCGACCCGCGAGTCCGTGGCGGCGGCATTCACCACGCTCTCCACGCGGGTGCAGCCCGGTGATGTGTTGCTGGTCGTGCTGATCGGACATGGCAGTGGCGAAGGTCCAGGCTCCAAGGTGAATCTCCCGGGCCCCGACGCCACCGCGGCGGAGTACGCCACGTGGATCGCCGGCTTCAGCAAGCAGACGGTCGTGTTCGTGAACACCGCAACCGGCAGCGGAGACTTTGGCGCCGTCCTCGGCGGACGTGGTCGCATCGTCATGACCTCCACGCGCAGCGCGATGGAGCGCAACGAGTCGCTCTTTGCCACCCAGTTTTCGAAGGCGCTCGCAGGAGACGAAGCCGACGCGGACAAGGATGGCCGGCTGTCCGTGCTGGAAGCGTTCCGCTACGCCACGCGCGAGGTAGCACGCGTCTACGAATCGAAGAACCTGATGCAGACCGAGCATGCGCAGCTCAGCGATTCGCTGCTCGCGCGCTCGGTTTCGTTTGGAGCCGCCGCCGCGGGCGCGGGCAATCCGCGTGTCGCTGCACTCGTAGCAGAGCGGCAGGCGCTGGAGTCGGAAGTTGCCGCGTTGCGCACGCGCAAAGCGTCGATGAAACCGGATGCGTACGACGCGGAGTTGGAGCGCTTGTTGCTCGCCATCGCCGGGAAGACGCAGGCGATCAAGGCTGCGGAGAGCGGCAAGTGATGCGCGCCGGAGCATCGACGACGCGAGGGAGACAGCGCGCGACTGCTCGCCTGCTGTCGCTCGCCGCGCTCTGTGCGTCCTGCCTGGCGTGGCGGGACTCAGCGGCCGTACAGGATCCGCGCGCGCAGGTGCGCGCATTGCTCGACGCGGGCAAGTACGCGGAGGCGGAAGCCGCCGCGCGCGCTGGCGGTGCGGCACTGAACGCCGCGCTCGGCGATGTCCTCGTGGCGCGCGGCAAATTGAGCGAAGCCGAAGCGACCTACGCGCGTGCCATCGCCGCTGGCGGCGCAGATCGTTGGCCCGCTGAGGTGGCGCTGGCAGAGTTGGCGGAGCGTCGCGGCGAGCATGCGCGCGCGGAGCAACGCGCGACAACCGTCGTCAATGCCTACCGCGCCATGTCGCAGCCAAGTGGCACAGCGCACGTGGCCGCGGGTCGGGCGTACGTGCTGTTGGTGCGTTCTGATCGCGCGGCGGCGCAGCGTGCGCTCGCGGCATTCGACGCGGCCGCAGAACTCGATTCGACCAACCTCGACGCACAACGCCGCGCGGGCGATCTGTTGCTGGCGCGTTCAGGGGACAAGGACGCGACGACGTCGTATCAGGCGGTGCTGCGTCGCGCACCCAAGGATGCACAGGCGTTGTTGGGGATGGCGCGCGTGACCGAGTTTCAGCAGCAGCAGAACCCGCTGCCGTTGGTGGAGGAGAGCCTCGCAGCAAATCCGCAGCTCCCCGACGCGCTCGTGATGCGTGCACGCATGTATCTCGCGGCGGAAGCGTTCGACTCGGCGCGTGCGCTTTCGAGTCGTGCGATCGCGACGGATTCGTCGTCGATGGGCGCATGGGGACTGCTCGGCGCGGTGGCGTGGCTGCGCGGTGACTCCACGGCGTATCGACGCGCGTTCGCGGCAGCGACGGCACTCCAGCCAAAACCGGTGGATTTTCACATCACGCTGGCTGAAGCGGCCACACGCCAACGGCGCTACGCGGATGCCTATCGTCTGTCGCAGCTTGCGGTGTCGCTGGACAGTCAGTCAGTACGCGCGCTCAACGTGCTGGGTTCGACGCAGCTGCAACTCGGGCAAATGGAGGCGGGGCGTGCGACGCTCACGCGTTCCTTCGCGCTCGACGGCTCCGGCGCACGCACCAAGAACACGCTCGACCTGCTGGATGAGATGCGAGGGTTCGTCTCGGTCGACACCGGACATTTCCGGTTCGTCGCGCCGAAGGAAGAGGCCGCGTTGCTCTCGCTCTACGTCGTGCCACTGCTGGAGCGCGCCTTCGATACGCTGTCCGTGCGTTACGGATACAAGCCGACGACGCCCGTTCGACTGGAGTTCTTCCGTCGCTCTGCGGACTTTTCCGTGCGCGCCATCGGCGAATCCGGTCTTGGCGCGCTTGGCGTGAGCTTTGGCAACGTGCTGGCGATGGATGCGCCGAGTGCGCGGGAACGCGGCACGTTCAACTGGGGCTCGACGGCGTGGCATGAGTTGACGCACGCGTTCACGTTGGGCGCGTCGGATCATCGTGTGCCGCGTTGGTTGTCCGAAGGGCTGTCGGTGTTTGAAGAGCGTCGTGCGGCACCGGGTTGGGGCGCTTCGGCGACGACGGCATTTGTGGGTGCGCTTGGCGCCAATGCGTTGCGTCCGATGAGTGAACTGAGTGAGGGGTTCATGCACCCTCGCTTCCCTGAAGAGACGCAGTTCAGCTACTACCAGGCGTCGCTGTTCTGCGAGATGGTGGTTGAAATGAAGGGGCTGCGCGCGCTCCCGGCGATGCTCACGGCGTATCGCGACGGCTACGACACGCCTGCGGTATTTCAGCGCGTGCTCGGCATGACCACGGCGCAGGTGGATGCGCAGTTCGACCGGTACATGCGCACGATGTTCACTGCGGCGATCGCGTCGATTGCTCCGAAGGACTCGAGTGCCGCGCGTGGGGTGACGTTCATGTCCACGATGCAGCGCGCGGTCGGACTGATGGAGGCGGGACGGAAGGATTCGGCGAGCGTACTACTGGAGCAGGCGCAGCGCATGTTTCCGCAGTACGCCGGCACGGATGGCCCGTCGTGGTTTCTGGCGCTGTTGGCGCGCGACCGCGGCGATACGACGAGCGCACTCCGACAGGCATCCGTCGTGACCACGCGTAACGAGGTGGCGTGGGAGGCCAACCTGCTGCAGGCTGATTTGTCAGAGAAGCGCGGCGATGTGATCGGTGCAACCGCGGCGCTCGAGCGGCTGTTCTGGATTTCCCCATACGACCCGGCACTGCACGCGCGCGTCGCAACAATGGCCGGTGCTCGCGGCGACCACGCGCGGGCGTTGCGCGAGCGCCGCGCGATCATTGCGCTGCGACCCGCTGATCTGCTGGACGCGCGCTACGAGTTGGCCAAGGCGATGGCAGCGAGCGGCGACATACGGGGCGCGCGGCGCGAGTTGCTGGAGGTACTGGAGCAGGCGCCGTCGTTCGAGAAGGCACAGGCGCTCTTGCTCGAGCTGCGAGCCAAGTCTTCCCCCGGAGACGCGTCATGACGCGGACACGCTTCACGCGATTGGGTAGTGCGTTGATGGTGACGGCGACACTCATCGGCCTGTTTGCTGTGTCGCCACTCGCCGCGCAGCGTCGTCGTGCACCGGAAGTGCTGCCCAACTCACCGTACGACGGCCGCTACACGTTCGTGCGCATCAAATACGATATCCCGATGTCATCGAGCAGTTTTCGTGGCGTCGATATCAAGTGGAGCCACGACTATCCGCGGGGCGAGCGGCACTTCACCAAGATCCTGAGCGAGCTCTCGACGGCGCGCGTGCGCACGGCCGTGAGCAACGTGTTGTCGCTCGACGATCCGGAGCTGACGCGCTACCCGGTGGCGTACATGGCGGAACCGGGATTCTGGCGACCGACGGAGCCCGAGGTGCTGGCGCTCAGGAATTATCTGGCCAAGGGCGGCTTCATCATCTTCGACGACTTCGCAGGCGAGCATTGGCTCAACTTCGAGTCGCAGATCAAGCGAGTGTTTCCGAAAGGTCGCATGATTCCGCTGACGCTTTCGCATCCGATCTTCGACTCGTTCTATCGAATCAAGAGTCTGGACTACGAGCATCCGTACTATCGTGGCATGAAGTCGGTGTTTTACGGGCTGTTCGAGGACAACGATCCGAGCAAGCGTTTGCTCATGGTCGCGAACTACAACAGTGACATGTCGGAGCTGTGGGAGTTCAGCGATGAAGGGATGTTCCCGCTGGACATGTCCAACGAAGCGTACAAGCTCGGCGTGAATTACATCATCCACGCGCTCACCCGCTGACTCGAGGATCCGCTTGACCGCTACCCCGCCCCCGGAAGCCGGCACGACTGCCGGTACTGCTGCTTCGCTCGATGGACTCGACGATGGTGCGTTGGCCGATCGCCTGCAGGGCGTGGGCGAGCGGATCACCCGCGAGCTGCGCAAGGTCATCGTTGGTCAGGAGACTGTCGTAGAGCAGGCACTCATCGCGCTCTTTGCCGGCGGCAACTGTCTGCTGGTGGGCGTGCCGGGACTCGCCAAGACGCTGCTCATCTCCACGCTGGCCCGTGCACTCGATCTGCGTTTCTCGCGCATTCAGTTCACGCCCGATCTCATGCCCTCCGACGTGACGGGTACCGACGTCATTCAGGACGACCCCACCACGGGACAGCGTCGATTGGCGTTCATGCCGGGGCCGGTGTTCACCAATGTGCTGCTGGCTGACGAAATCAATCGCACGCCGCCCAAGACGCAGGCCGCACTGCTGGAGGCGATGCAGGAGCGTCGCGTCACGGTGCAGGGTCGCACCTACGAACTCGACGCGCCGTTCTTCGTGTTCGCGACGCAGAACCCGATCGAACTGGAAGGCACGTATCCCCTGCCTGAAGCGCAGCTCGACCGCTTCATGCTGGAAGTGATGCTCGATTATCTGCCGGAAGAAGACGAAGTAGCCGTCGTGAAGGCGACGACTGCGCTGCCGCCGAGTGCCGTGCAGCCGGTGGTAAGCAAGGCAGAGATTCTCGCGTTTCAACGCGTGGTGCGTCGCTTGCCCATTGCCGACGCGGTCACGCGCTATGCCGTCAAGCTGGTGCGCATGACACGTCCAGGCGATGCGGCAACGCCCAGTGGCTCGCCCGACTTCGTGCGGCAGTGGGTGTCGTATGGCGCGAGCGTACGCGCGGCGCAGGCGTTGGTGTTGGGCGCGAAGGCGCGGGCGCTACTGCAGGGGCGCGCCAGCCCGAGTTTTGAAGACGTGCGCGCGCTCGCGCGGCCGGTGCTGCGTCATCGAGTGCTGGTCAACTTTCAGGCGCAGTCGGAGAAGGTCACCACCGACGCGATCATCGCCAAGCTCCTCGACGCGGTACCGATGCCGCGTTCGGCGCTCTGAGTCGAGACAGCTGATGGCAACCGCTCCGGCGTCCTTCCTCGATCCGGCCATGCTGGCCCGCATCTCCGACCTCGCGCTGTTGGCGCGCACGGTCGTGGACGGGTTCATGCATGGTCAGCATCGCTCCATGCGCAAAGGTGCGTCGATGGATTTCGCCGAGCATCGGTCGTATCAACCGGGCGACGATCTGCGACGGATCGATTGGCGCGTGTACGGTCGCACGAATCGGTTCTACATCAAGGAGTACGACGCGGACACCAATGCGAGTGTGGTGTTTGCACTCGATACGTCGGGCAGCATGGACTTCGGCAGCGGCGCCGTCACCAAGTTCGACTACGCGCGCTTTCTCGTGGCGTCGCTGGCGTGGCTGTCGCAACATCAGGGCGATCGCGTGGGGCTTGCCACCTTTGTGGGCGATCTGGTGGATGTCGTGCCGCCGTCGGTGCGTCATCTGCAACTGATGCTGCACACGTTGGCGCGGTGCAAGAGTTCGGGCACGAGCCAGCTCGTCCACTCCATCGAGCGACTCGGGCTCGTCGCGATGCGCGCGGGTATCGTCGTGCTGGTCTCCGACTGCTATGCGCAGCCGGATGCGCTGGGGCGTGCGATCGACGGGCTGCGCATGCGCGGCCATGACGTGATCGTCTTTCACATCGTGGACCCCGCCGAGCGAGAGTTGCCGGGCGATGCACCCACGACGTACGAAGACGCGGAGAGTGGCGTGCTGTTGCCGCTTCGTCCGGGCGAGCTGCGCACCAAGTATCAGGCGCTGGTGACAGCGCATCACCTGGCGTTGTCCAAGCGCATCGCAGCGGCCGGCGCGGATTATGTCCGTGTGGACATCGATCAGCCGCTCGATCGCGCGCTGCATGCCTACCTCGATTCGCGCCTGTCGCGCGGGCGTGTGCGCTGATGGGCATCGGCTTTCTCGTTCCGGCGTTTCTGGCGGGATTGGCGGCGCTCGCCATTCCGCTGTTCATGCATCTAAGGCATCGCGACAAGGATCGACCGTATCGGTTCCCGTCGCTGATGTTTCTCGAGCAGCTGCCCATTCGTACGTCGCAACGTCAGCGCATCACCGATTGGCCGCTGCTGCTGTTGCGCGCGCTGGCGGTGGCGATGTTGGTGCTCGCGTTCGCGCGTCCGGTGTTCAACACGCAGTCGGTGGTGGGAGCGGATACGCGCACCAAGGCGGTGATCGTGCTGCTCGATCGATCGCTGAGCATGGGCCATACCGCGGTGTGGCCCACCGCGATCGATTCCGCGAAGCGTGTGATTGCCGGGTTGGGTGCGCGCGATCGTGTAGGCGTGGTGTTCTTCGACGATGCCGCCGAGGTTGCGCAGCGCCTGACCGAGGACAAGGCGGCGGCGACGGCCGTGCTGGCGAGTGCGAAGTCAGTGCCGCGCGGAACGCGCTTTGCACCGGCGCTTCGTACAGCCCGTCAGATGTTGCTCGATGCGCCGTTTGCGGCCGCCGAGATCGTGCTCATCTCCGATTTGCAGCGGGCGGGGACGGCGGGGATCGCCGGTCTCGATCTCCCACCGGGAGTCGAGCTGCGCAGCATCAATGTCGGTGCGCGCGATCGCGCGAACAACGCCGTGCGGTCGGTGGAAGCATCGCGCATCAGTGATGGCAGCAAGTCGATGCTCGCGGTGAAGGCGCGGATTTCTTCGCGTGAGCTCACTGGCACGCGTGACGTGAAGGCGACGCTGCAGCTCAATGGACGTGACGCTGGCACGCAAACGGTCACGCTCCCTGCGACCGGCGAAACGGTGGTAACCTTTGCGCCATCCGTTGTGGTGAGCGGTGAGGTGAGTGGTACCGTGACGCTCGACGCCGACGCGCTGGCCGCCGACGATCGGTTCTTCTTTGTCGTGCCGCGTGAAGACGCCGTGCGTGTCGCACTCGTGCTGCCTGAGGATGCCACGTCGGATGAGACGCTTTATCTCGATCGCGCGCTGTCGATCGGCCGGACGCCCGAAATTCGCCTCGAGCGTACGCGCATCGGTCAGCTGAACGCCGCGACGTTGCGTGATGCGGCGGCGGTGCTGCTCTGGGACACCGCGCCGAGCGCCACGGCAACCGCCGCTCTCGAGACGTACGTGCGCAATGGTGGCGGCGTGATCGTCGCCGCTGGCCGGCGGCTCGGCGCGCGCAGCGCCGCGTCGACGCTGATTCCTGCGCGGAGCACGGGAATGGCCGACCGACTTGCCGACCGCGGCGGTACGCTCGCTCCGCTGCAGCTCGAGCACGCGCTCTTTGCGCCATTCCGCTCCACCCCCGACGCACTCGGCGGCGCGCGCTTTCTGCGCTATCCACGACTCGATGTGACGACGGGCAGCGATGTGCTCGCTCGCTTCGACGATGGTCTGCCCGCCATCATTCAGCGCAAGCTGGGCATTGGTCGCGTGCTGATGCTCGCCATGCCGCTCGACGCGCAGAGCGGTGACCTGCCGCTGCAACCTGCGTTTCTTCCCTTTGTACGACAGCTGGTGCTGCACACGTCGGGGCGTGACGCCGTACCGCTGTGGCGGACCACGGCTGATAGCTGGTCGATGCCGGAAGGGCTGACTGATCCCGTGGTGCGCACGCCCGATGCATCGCTCATCCGCCCCAAGGCCGATTCGCTGGGCAGTGCGGTTCCGCTCGCCGACGCGGGCGTGTACGAAGCCTTCTCCGGCGCTGCCAACGGCGCGCCGGCAGCGGTCATTGCGGTGAACGTGGCAACGGCCGAGTCGGACCTGACACCGATCGACCCGAAGGAGCTGTTGCTCGGCGTGCGTGCCACCGAAGGCGCCGCCGTGCAGAACAACGCGCCGCCCACCACCGACGAGCTCGAGCGTCGGCAGAATGGGTGGCGACTGTTGCTGATCGTCGTTGCGCTCGCATTGTTGAGTGAGACGCTGATGTCCAACCGCGGCTGGCGCGCAGTGGCCAGACGCTATCGTCCGGCCACGCCGGAACGAACCGAGCCATGAGGCCTGAGCATGAGTCCTGATCGTGAGCTGCTCACTGCACTGTCCGCGCTCCGTCGCCAGTGGCGCCAACGCGTGCTGCTTGAATCGCTGGCCTGGCTCGCGCTTGCGTTGCTGCTGGCCGTCCTCATTGCGATGGCGACGCTGCAGTTCGCGACGGGGCCAACTGCACCGATGGCGGCGCGTGTGTTCGGCTACGCGCTCCTGGCGATCGCGGTCGTCTGGTTCCTGATCGTCCCGCTGCTGCGACGTCCGGACGACATTCGTTTCGCGTTGTACGTCGAAGAGCGCGCGCCCGAACTGCGGCAGTCGCTGCTGTCCGCCGTGCAGGAAGCGCAAATCCCAGAGGCGGAACGCACCTCGCCGTCGCTCGCGCGCCGTCTTTTTTCGCGCGCGACCGCGGCCATTCGGCCACTGCAGCAACGCGCGACGATCGAGCGTCCGCGAATGCAGCGTGCGGCAACGTCACTGGGCGCGCTCGCGCTGACCGCCGTTGCGCTGTTCCTGCTGGCGCCCGCACGCGTGCGCGACGGTGCGCGCTTGCTGTTCGTTCCGTGGAGCACGGCCGAAGCGGCGACGCCGGTGCGTCTGGTGAACGTGCAACCGGGCAACGCGACGATTCCGCGCGGTGGCGCGACCGATGTGCAAGCGGCGCTGGTTGGATTTGCGGCCGACGGTGCGGAGTTGGTGTTTCGCAGTGATTCTGCGGCCGAGTGGGTGCGTCTGCCGATGGCACGTGAAGCGGATTCCACGGGCTTTCGTACGCGACTGTTCGATCTCACCAAGCCGACCGAGTACTACGTCGAGTCGGCCGATGTGCGGTCGCCGACGTATCGCCTCGCGATCAGCGATTTGCCGGCGGTGCAGCAGATCTCGCTCGAACTGCGCTTCCCGTCGTACAGCGGCCTGCCGATGGAGCGCATCGAGGACGGTGGCGATGTGGTAGCCGTGGTGGGCACGAGCGTGAAGGTGCAGGCGCACGTGACGCGGCGCGTGAAGGGTGGCGCGCTGCACTTCGACGACGGGACGACCGTACCGCTCGTGGTGGAGAATGACAGTCTCGTGACGGGCACCTTCCGCGTGAGCAAGAACGGGTTCTATCGCATCGATCTCACCGCGGACGACGGCGCGACGGTGGCGGGCGCGGTGCAGTACGTGGTGGAGGCCATTCCCGATCGTGCGCCGATGGTGAGCATCGAGGAACCGGGACGTGACACGAAGGTGGCCAACACGGATGAGGTCACGATCGCGGTGAAGGCCGGTGACGATCTCGGCGTCACGTCGCTCGAATTGCGCTATCGCGTGAATGGTGGTGAAGAGAAGCGCGTCTCGATGAAGGACAGCACGCGCCGCACGCCGCGCGATGTGCGGGCCGCGCATACGCTGTTCCTCGAGGAGCTGTCGCTCACGCCCGGCGATCTCGTGGCCTATCACGCCGTCGCCAAGGACGGCGGCGGACACGAAGGCAGCAGCGATGTCTACTTCCTCGAAGTGCGACCGCTCTCCAAGAACTACAAGCAGGCGGAGCAGGGCGGTGGTGGCGGCGGAGGCGGTGGTGGTGGTGGTCAGGAAGACCCGGGCGGCTTTGTGGAGCGGCAGCGCGAAGTGGTCGCGGGCACGTTCAACTGGCTGCGCGACAGCAGCACAAGCGCTCCCAAGAAGCGGCGCGAAGACATCACCACACTCACGATCGCCGAAGGGCGCCTGCGCGAAGACGTGGCCGGCCTAACGAAGCGTCTCGTCGAGCGTGGGGTGTCCACGCGCGACACATCGTTCGCCAAGATCAAGGGTCAGCTCGACACGGCGGTTGCCGAGATCAAGACCACGGAAGAGAAGCTTGGCCGTGGACTTGGGCGGGAGGCGCTGCCGTCGGCACAGCGTGGCTTGCAGTATCTGCAGCGCGCCGAAGCGTTGTATCGCGACGTGCAGGTGCAGATGGGCCAGCAGCAAGGCGGCGGCGGTGGCGGTGGCGGCGGCGGGCAACAGAAGGCCGAAGACCTGGCCGACTTGTTCGGGCTCGAGACCGACAAGCTGCGCAACCAGTACGAGTCGGTGCAGCAACAGTCGTCGCAGCAGGATCAGTCCAAGCGCGAAGTGGACGAAACGCTGGAGCGTTTGAAGCAGCTCGCCGCGCGCCAGCAGCAGGAGAACGAGCGCATGCAGCGCATGGCGCAGGCGATGCGTGACCGTCTGGGGCGTGAATCGAGCGCGGGCGGCGGTGGTGGTGGACAGCGCGAGTTGGCCAAGGCAGCGGAAGAAGAGGCGCGCCGTCTCGAGCGGTTGTCGCGCGAGCAGAAGTCGCAGGAACTCGCCGATGCCGCACAGCGCATGCAACAGGCGGCCGATGCAATGCGTCGCGCAGCGGGCGGGTCGGCGTCGCAGGGGAATGCCGCGCTCGAGGAGCTGAACCGTGCCGCACGTCAGCTCGAAGACAACAAGTCGTCGAGCACCAACAACGGCATTCAGAAGTTGTCGCAGCAGGCGCGCGATCTGGAATCGCGTCAAAGCGAAATCGCGGAAGGTGTGCAGGCGATGCAGGGCGCATCGGGAGAACAGCGCGCGGAGCAGCAGCGTCGGCTCGCGGAAAAGAAGGACGCGTTGTCGCGCGATGTGGAGCGTCTCGAAGCTGAAACCGACCGACTGGCCCGCGATGGTCGTCGCGATCAGCCCAAGGCGGCGAGCAAGTTGGGCGAAGCGGCCGACGCCATTCGCGATGCGCGCTTGAAGGACAAGATCGACTTCTCGAAGAACGTCATGCGTGGCGGCTCGTCGGAGTATGCGAACGCCTTCGAGAACCAGATCAGCGAGAACATCAAGGACGTGGCTGACCGTATCGGCGCCGCGGCCGGCTCGATGCAGGGCGAGTCGGCGTCGCGCACTCAGGAGAAGTCGCTCGAGAAGACCCGCGAGCTGGTACGCGGGCTGGAGTCGCTGCGCGAACGCATGGCCGATCGGAATGGCCAGCAGGGGCAGCAGGGGCAGCAGGGGCAGCAGGGGCAACAGGGGCAACAGGGGCAGCAGGGCCAGCAAGGGCAGCAGGGCCAGCAAGGGCAGCAGGGCCAGCAAGGGCAGCAGGGCCAGCAAGGCCAGCAGGGGCAGCAGGGGCAGCAGGGGCAGCAGGGGCAGCAGGGGCAGCAGGGCCAGCAGGGCCAGCAAGGCCAGCAGGGCCAGCAGGGCCAGCAGGGCCAAGGCGGCGACGGGCAGCAGGGGCAGCAGCAGGCGCAGGGTCAGGGTCGCGGCGGCAGCAACAACGGTGCGCCTCGTGGCGGCGGTACGCCCAATAGCTCGTTCCAAGGCGGTACGCAGAACGGCGCGCCAGTGCGCGGCATGGCCAGCAACGACTCGCGGCAGTTCGCGCGCGAGTTCCAGCTGCGCCGCGAAAACGCCGAGGCGCTCCGGCGTGAGGTCGCGCGTCAGGGCGCGGATACGCGCGAGCTCGATCGCGCGATCGAGAATCTGCGTCAGTTGGAGTCTGGGCGTGCGTTCGGCGACCCGCGCGGACTCGAGCAGCTGCAGTCCGCAATGATCGACGGACTCAAGTCGTTCGAGTTCTCACTCTACCGCGCACTCGGCTTGGGCGAGCAGGGACGGCCGGCGTTGGGTGCCACGGCGCCGGTGCCGGCAGAGTATCGCGCGATGATCGAGGAGTACTATCGCTCGCTGGCTGGCGACAAGAAGGCGAGCAAGAAGCCGTAGCCCCGCGACGCTCAGTCGCGGTTGGGGAGCCCCGACTCGAGTCGCTGCTCCTCGAGACGCACCCGCTTGTCGCGCTCGCTGTCGCGCCAGGTTCTTGGACCTGACGAGGCATCGTCGCCCAACCGCGGCAGGCGCATCCACGTGGTGCGGCGCGTTGCTGTCCAGGGCAATCCAATGCCTTTGCAGCCGTCGCCGCACCAGACGGTGAACTCGCTCATGCGCGTGACGACCAGCCGTCCCACGAGCGAGCCATTCGCGCCACCCACCAGAAACAGCTCGCGGGAACGCACGGGCTTATCGGACGCAGTCGTGGGCGAAGCGAGGTCGCGAGGAGGGACGGCGACGTTTCGCAGCGAAAGCCAGCCGTCCTTGCATGTGTAGTCGAGCGTGCGTCGAGAACGCAGCACTTCCGGCGCCGCGCCCGTGCCACTCACCTCGACGAGCAGTTCCTCGTTGGCGTCGCCGGAAATTTCGAGTGAACCGGGCATCGTCTCGGGATTGCCCGCCGCGAAGCCGCTGCCTGCAATCAACGAGAGCGTCAGCGTCTCCGTGTCGTCCTGATCCGACAGCGACGAGAGACGCGCCTCGGTCGCCGCCTCATACGCCCCCTGAAGATTCGGGCAGAGCGTATCGACGGCGGTGCGCAGCGGCCCCCATCCGCTGGGGGCCGCGACACTCGTGCCGCATCCGGCGAGGATGACTATCGCTCCTCCGGCCACTACCCAAAATCCGCGACGCACGATCGGCTAGCTCCGCGCTCTCGCGTCCTCGCGCGCCTGCGATTGCGTGCTGTCGGCCCAGAGCTGCTGTGTCACGCGCAGCAACACGAAGCCGCTCACGACCAGTACGCCGGTAAGCATCCACGCCGTGTTCAGGCGCGACGGATCGCCCGAGGAGTACAGGAAATTTCCGATCGCGAACAACGACGACCAGATCACCACACAGCCTGAAATCCAACCCACGAACGCGGCGCCAACGCGATTCTCCTGCGACACCACGGCATCCGACACGCCGGCAGCGGCGCGCAGCTCCGTCCATCCCGGACCGGCCGGCTTCACCTTCTGCACAAATGCAATCAGCGTCGCACGATCGGTCTTGGGTCCCACGAACGCGGTGATGAGCCACGCGACGGTGGTAATACCCACCTGCACGATCGTCGTCGTCGCGAAGTCAGCACCGGGCATCAGCTTGGGCACCAGCAAGGACGTGATCAGCGACATCACCATCGCGACGATCTCACACCACGCCGACACGCGCCACCAGAACCAGCGCGCGATGTACAGCAGACCCGTACCGGCACCGATCGAGAGCAGCACCTGAAACGCTTGCTGCGCGGAGCTCATCGTGAGGCTGAGCAGCGCGGCGATGACGTACAAGGCGATCGTCGACAGTCGTCCCGCATTCACGTAGTGCGCTTCGGTGCCGTCCTTCTTCACGAAGCGACGGTAGAAGTCGTGCACGAGATACGACGAACCCCAATTGAGGTGGGTGAGAATCGTCGACGAATTCGCCGCCAGCAAACCGCCGATCATCAGCCCCACAAATCCAACGGGGAGGAACTTGAGCATCGCGGGAAACGCCGAGTCGTGGCCGATCAGCGAGGCATCAGCATTCGGGAACGCCGCCTGAATCGATGCCAGGTCCGGATACACGATGATCGAGCAGAGCGCCGTGATGATCCACGGCCACGGACGCAGCACGTAGTGCGCGATGTTGAAGAACAGCGTGCCGCCGAGCGAGTCTTTTTCCGACTTGGAGGCCAGCATGCGCTGTGCGATGTAGGAGCCACCGCCCGGCTCAGCGCCCGGGTACCAGTTGGCCCACCAGCTGATCGCGATAGGCAGAATGAATATCATCAGCGCCAGCTCCGACATGCTGAAATTCGGCAGCATGTCGAGAATGGGCTGCCCTGCCCCGTCCTTGGGTGACATCACCGGCTGCGCGTTGGCGGCCGTGCTCTGCACCACCTGCAACGTGGAGAGCTTGGCGACGAGCAGCTTGAGCCCAACCCAGCCACTCGGATCGCCCGCCAGACGCCGGCCCACTTCAACGAGCGAGAACCACGCCGCCGCAAACACGGCCGTCATCTTGATGAAGAACTGGATCATGTCGATGACGAGCACGCCCCACAGACCCGAGTGCGCCGCGAAGACCACGTTCAGCACGCCGCAAATGACGATGGTTTGCCACGGCGCCAAACCGAACAGGATGTTCGCGATCTTGCACGCCGCGAGCGTCACCATGCCCATGATGAAACAGTTGAAAAACAGACCGAGGTAGACGGCGCGGAATCCGCGCACGACCGAGGCTTCAGTGCCGGAGTAGCGGAGCTCGTAGAACTCGAGATCGGTGAGCACACCCGATCGACGCCACAGTCGCGCGAAGAAGAACACCGTGGCCACGCCCGTCAACACGAAGGCCCACCACTGCCAATTGCCAGCCACCCCGTAGCGACGCACCTGCTCGGTCACCCAGTTGGGCGTGTCGGACGAGAACGTCGTCGCCACCATCGAGAGGCCGGCGAGCCACCACGGCACCGAACGCCCGGACCCGAAGAATTCCGCGGTGCTTGACCCTGAGCGCTTGGCGAGAAACAGCGCGGGAATAAAGCAGACCAGAATGGAGACAGCAGCGATGACCCAATCGATCCAGGAAATGTTCATGGGCGGGGCGAGGGGGACGACTTGGGGGACGACGAAGCCTACGATACGGGGCGGAATGTGGGGGACGGCCCTGTGTGCTGCAACGCACAATTCCCACTAACTCAATCACGTCTCAGGACGCGTTGGAGCCTTTCGGCGGCACAGGATCGCACTCACATTCCATCCATGGCCGAAGACGAGCTGGTCGCACGCGTTCGCGAGTCGGTGCGGGAGATGTACCGACTGGGCCGGGAGCTAGGCGGCGGGGGCATGTCGCGGATCTTCCGGGCGACGGACGTGCGCGTCGGCCCGGAGGACAGTCCGGCGGCCGATCAAGAAGTCGTCATCAAGGTGCTGCCCACAGACCTTGCCGCCGGCATTTCGCTGGCGCGGTTCCAGCGTGAGATCGCGGTCGCGGCACGCATGCAGCATCCCAACATCGTCCCCCTGCTCAGCAGCGGCGATGCCGGCGGCAACCCGTGGTTCGCCATGCCGTTCGTGCCGGGCGAATCGCTGCGGGAGCGGCTGACCAGCCGCGGCTCGCTGCCGCTCCCCGAAGCGATACGTGTGCTCCGTGACATGGCCAGCGCGCTCTCCTACGCGCACCGGCAGGGCGTGGTGCACCGCGACATCAAGCCGGAGAACGTCCTCTTTGCCGGCGATCGCGCCATGATCGCCGACTTCGGCGTGGCCAAGGCACTCCTGAGCGCCGAAGGACAGGGCGGCGCTCAATCGGGGCCGGCGCTCACCACGCGCCGCATCGCGTTGGGTACGCCCACCTACATGTCCCCCGAGCAGGCGTCCGGCGATCCGCGGGTGGGCACGCGCGCCGACATCTACGCGTGGGGGATCGTCGCCTACGAGCTGCTCGCCGGCCAGACCCCGTTCGATGGCCGGAGCCTGCACGGCCAGCTCCGCGCGCATGTCAAGGAAATACCGGTGTCCGTCTCAGTGCACCGCCCGAACGCTCCGGCCGCGCTGGTCGAGCTGGTCATGCGCTCGCTCACCAAGGCACCGGCCGAACGGCCACAGTTGGCGGAGTCGCTGGTGGAAGCGCTCGACGCGATCAGCAACGCGAGCATCGTGCAGTCGCGCCAGACCGGCGAACATCCCAAAGCGTCCGACGCCCCGACACCGCATTTCCCCACCGGATTCGACACGGCCGTCACCGAGGAGATGCCGACGGCAGATACGCCGCCGCGACCGTCGGGAGACGCCGCGCAGGGCGGCGCAGCACCTCTGACGCCCAACGCAGCGCAGGCAGCGGGTGCGCGCATCGCGCTCTCGCCGCGCTCCCATCTGCCCGCCGTCAGCCTATCGCTCGGCGCACTCGCCCTGCTCATCTTCTTCGCGACGATCGCGCGTCGCTGACGTGTTCAGCTAAAGCGTTCGGCTAACAGGTTCAGCTGGCGCGCCCCCGTACTCGGCTCAGGTGCCGCCGTACCAGTCGTAGCCATTGTCGGTCCAGTAGCCGCCGTTCTTCTGCGCCATGAACGCAACGCGCGTGAGGTACTTGGTGTTCTTGTAACCAAGCTTCACGGGCGAGTGCAATCGCGCCGGCGCACCGTACGCTGGCGATAGGAGTTGCCCGTCCTTCGCATACACGACGAGCGTTTGCGGGTGCAACACGCTGTCGATATCCCAGCTCTCGTGGTAGCCGTCGTCGAACGACTGAAAGTCCACCACCTCGGCGCCGGGCAGCACGCCGGCCAGTTTTGCGATGGCATGCATCGGCACGCCGCGGAAACGCGCAATCGCGTTCCATCCTTCCACGCAGAAGTGATCGACGCGCTGCTCGACGTGCGACATGGCCATCAGTGCGGGAAGATCGAGACGGAGCGGCGTGCGTACCATGCCCGTCACCTCGAGCGCCCACTCACCGCGCGCGGCGATGTCCCACGTGGGCAGCTGGCGCGAGATGAAATACGACGGGAAGCGCGCACCGGCCACAATGCCACTCGCCGACGCATGATCCATCGACGTATGACGGAACAACCAGCGTTCGACGGCTTCGTTCTTCTCTCCAGCGAACTTGAGCACCCGTTGCGCGCTATCCGGCCCGTTGGATCCGCACGCGGCCAGCAGCGTCGACGCCAGAGAGGCGGCACCGAGACGAAGGAACGATCGCCGTGACGTGATGTGC
Source organism: Gemmatimonas sp. (assembly GCA_965279375.1). Classification (GTDB taxonomy): domain Bacteria; phylum Gemmatimonadota; class Gemmatimonadetes; order Gemmatimonadales; family Gemmatimonadaceae; genus Gemmatimonas. The sequence goes on from OZ257156.1 coordinate 356,129, forward strand.
TCTCGCGATTCGAGTGACGCCACGACGCGATCGATCGCCTGACGCGCCATCCGCATTTCTGTACGCGAGGGCATCAGGGCGTCTCCGTCGTGGTGGGCACGGTGGCCGGCGATGAGGTACGTGGCTTGGGGAACATGCCTTGAAACGGGCGTGCGTTGCGCGCGATCGGCGAGAAGCGCTCGCTGTGCCCACCCGTGATCATGCTGCGCAGACTGTACGGATCGACGCTGATGACCATGAAGACGTGAACGACGGAGAGCAGTACCAGCGACAGCATGCCCATGAAGTGCCAGTAGCGCGCCCACACGTAGCCGCCAAAGATGCTCGTCAGCCAGCCGAGCGTGACTGGCTTCCAGATCGCGATTCCCGAGAGCACGATCACCGCGCCGATGAACGGCATGATGAAGTAGGCGCCTTTCTGCAAGGCGTTGTGCTTGCCGTGCGGAGGATGGTCTTTGCGCTGATACAAGTAGAACCGGATCATCTCCCAGCTATCGCGCACGTCGCCGCGTCGCGGTACGAGATCGCGCCACTCACCGTGCAGATAGATGAAGCTCACGTACACAAGCCCCGTCGCGACGAGTACCCACATCATCGCGAAGTGCCACTCGCGCGCGCTGCCGAGGAAGTTTCCGAAGGTGAGCCAGACGGGGGCTGGTGTGCCTTCGAAGGGATAGCAGCAGAACGTCTCGCCCTTGCGATGGAACGATGGATAGGCGTTGAAGATGCGCAGGCCGCTGCCCACCATCAGCGTCAACGCGACGGCGTTGAGCCAATGCGTCACGCGTACAACCCAGTGATGCCTTGCGTGTGCGGCCACGCTAACGCTCCTCCGTTGGCGAGTCGTACGAGGGCGCATCGATCAGCGCACGCACGCGCGCGCGTACCACATCTGATGCTACCGTGTTGGGGCGCGCGTTGTGCATGAGATCGAGAAAAGCGCGCTCGAAGGCGAAGTGCGATGCGCAGTTGCTGTGGCAGACGCGCAGATGCTCGTCCACTGCCTGCACATCCACCGCCGAGAGTTGGCGATCCAGGTAGTCCCAGAGGAGACGCACAGTCTGCTCGCAGTCCAGCACCGGCGTTTCAGGTGAAGCCGATGAAATGGTCATGCGTGGTCGCGTGGTGAGGTGGAAGGATGCGTCGTGAAGAAACCAAGGTCGCGGGCGTGCTCGCGCAAACGTTCCTGCAACTGCCGCCGCGCGCGGAATAGTCGAGAGCGGATCGTGCCGACCGGTACATCGAGCATCGACGCTGCCTCGTCGTAGCTGTAGCCTTCCATGTCCACGAGGACCACCACCAATCGCGCCGGCTCTGCCAGCTGTGCGAGCGCGGCGGTGATGGCATCCGATGTACTCAGCGCATCGAACATCGACGCCTCGCCGCTCGCTACGATCGCATTGTGCAGGCGCACCGTGGCCAACGTTTCGTCCGTCGGGTCATCCGAGAGCGACTCGTGGCGCTGCTCTCGCTCGTACGAACGCAGGAATGCATTCTTGCAGATCGTGAAGAGCCAGCGTCGCATGTCCGAGCCGTCCTTCCAAGTATGCCGACTCTTGAACGCCCGTAGATACGTTTCCTGCACGAGGTCGTCCGCTTCGTCTGGTGCGCGCGTCAATGACTGCGCAAAGCGCGCCACGGCGTCGAGACAACGCATGGCGTCCTCTTCAAACGTTGCGGCCGTTGCACCAGTCGGCATCTGCAGATCGGCGTCGTGCCCAGCGTTGTGCGCAGCGTTATGCATGGAGCGCGAGGTCAGTTGGACGAGCGTTTCCCGACGGGCATCGCCTTGCGGACGGCCGCATCGATGTCCTGCTCCGGACCTACGCCGGTGTAGACGACCGTTCCCTTGGCATCCACGACGACAACATACGAGGTGTGCGTGGCCTTGTAGGCTTTGTAGATGGCGCCGTCGCGATCGAACCCGTACGTGCCGGTCATCTGCTGCTGCGTGACGAAGGCCTGCTGGCGCTCCGGAGTCTGGTTCTGTGGCACGCCCACGCCGATGAACGCGACGTCCTTGCCGTACTTCGCGCGGGCGGCCGCCATCGCCGGCTCAAGCTTCTTGCACAACGGGCACCACGTCGCCCAGAACTCGATCACCATCGGCTTCCTGCCGATGATCGTCCCGAGATCCATCGAGGAACCATCGAGCATCTCCATGGTGACCACCGGCGCCTTCGTGCCGAGGTCGAGCCCCGCTTCCTGCGCTGAGGCGGTCCTCGTGGTAACGGTGCTGACGGCCAGCGCGAGCACGGATGCAGCCGCGGTGAGAATCACTCGACGCATGCTGCGTTGAGCCAACGACGTATTTTGAAACGGCATGAGGAAGCGCTCTCGAAGGATGGTGAAAAGTGTTGTGCGAGTGTGTGCGGCGAACCCGTTCAGACCAGCATCAGAACAGCACTTGTCCTGCGCCAACCAGGTAGTACTCGGCGGCACCAATCATCAGCACGGCGAAGACGCGCTTGACGTGCACCATCCATGCGCCGGGGCGCGGCAGTTGCACGGCGCCGCCAGCGGCCAGCCCGACGACTACCAGCAGGGAGCACATGCCGAGCGAGAAGACGAAGAGGTAAGCGAAGCCGAGGACTGCGCTCTTGGTGGCAGCCACCCAGGTGAGCAGCGTGGCCATGACCGGCGCACCACACGGTGCCGCGACCAGCCCCGAGGCGGCTCCCATCCCGAAGGCACCCAGCAGTCGTCCTCCGCCGCCCATGCCCGCTGCGCGCGCGAGGAGTGCGTGCGGTATCGGTACCGGGAGCACGTCGAGCATCATGAGGGCGAAGAGCAACAGCAGGTTGCCCATGACGATCAGCAACCATGGGTTCGTGCTGACGCCGCCGAAAAGCGTTCCGGTGAGCCCGGCCAGCAACCCGAGCGATGCATAGGCCATCGCGAGCCCTGTCACGTATGACAGCGTCAATGCGAGCACCCGCCCACGTGATCGCGCGATCGGTGCAGCTCCGATGCCAGCCAGGCCGCCCGCCCCCTGCCCCGACTGCGAACCAACCACGGCCGCCGTGATCGGGATCATCGGATAGATGCAGGGTGTGAGGCTGGTGAGCACGCCACCCAGAAAGACCAGCGGCACCGCGCTCGCGGGGCTCTGGGACAGCAGCGTGGTGACGTTGGGGAGCAGCATGAATGATGGTCTGGAGAGGGTCGTGGTCCCGTCTGGCGCACCTATTCAGCAGCCTCTCCGAAAGTTCCGCCCTCTCTGAAACGAGGTGAAACGCCTCCGTGACAGCGTCGTTCGATGGCGTACATTCACCCGATGACCATTCGTCCAGCTTTCGATCGGCTGCGCCACTCAGTGGCGCTCACGATGTGCGCGGCTGTCCTGTGCGCGCAGGCGTCGTCCTCCCGTGTGGCGAGCGCGCAGGGCACCGCAGTGCGCGGTGAGATCCCACGCGACGCAGCCCGCGAACGCATGCTGATGCAGCAGGTCACGGCACCCGATGGCTTTCGCGCGACGCTGTTCGCCGCGCCTCCCGTGGCGATGTATCCGACGTGTCTCACCGCTGCACTCGCGCGCGTCGTGTTCGCGTGCGTGGACCCGAACCTCTCCCTGACAGCAGCCAAGGGGAAAGGGCGCGTCGTACGACTGGAAGACACCGACAGCGATGGTCACGCCGATCGCTATTCGGTATTTGCGACGATGGACAGTCCACGCGGTCTCGCCTTCGACGGGCAGACGTTGTACGTAATGCATCCGCCGACCCTAACGGCGTATCGCGATACCACCGGCGATGGGATCGCGGACACCTCGGTGGATCTGGTGACCGGACTCGGATTCGATCTCGACTTTCGCGGCGCGGACCACACCACCAACGGCATCACGTTGGGCATCGACGGGTGGATCTACATCGCCGTGGGTGACTACGGGTATCGCCGAGCCGTTGGCAAGGACGGCACGACGATCGCGCATCGTGGCGGCGGGGTGGTGCGCGTACGCACGGACGGCTCGGGGCTCGAGCTCTATGCCAGCGGCACGCGCAACATCTACGATCTCGCGGTCGATCCGATGTTGCATGTGTTCACGCGCGACAACACCAACGACGGCGATGGCTGGGATATTCGGCTGCACTACCTGCCGGCGGGCGCGTTCATGGGCTATCCGACACAGTACAAGAACTTCTCGAGCGAGCACATGCAATCGCTCGCCGATTACGGCGGCGGCGCGGGGACCGGTGGACTCTGGGTGCATGACGCGGGATTCCCGGGTGCATTCGGCAACGCGCTCTATACGGCCGACTGGCTGCTCAATCAGATCTTTCGTCATCCGCTCGCGCCGAGAGGCGCCAGCTTTGTCGCGGGCCAGGAAAAGTTTCTCTCGATACCGCATCCGGCCGACATGGTGATGGATGGCCAGTCCAACATGTACGTCGCGAGCCTCGCTGGCGGCGAGTACACGTATCAGGGCGACTCGGTGGGCTTCATCGTACGGGTACAGCCGGTTGGCGGCAGGCCAAGCGTTGCGGCGGACCTGGACACCGTGCCCACGCTCAGGCTCGTGCCGCTGCTTCGCACGCAGAACGCCGAGCATCGCCTGCAGGCGCAGCGCGAGTTGCTGCGCCGCAAGGATGCGCTGCGCGCGACCGCCTCGCTCAAGGCGATGATTCTGGGCGCGACTGCGCCCGACTTCGCGCGCGTCGCGGCGATGTTCACGCTCACGCAGCTCGTTGGCGCACAGTCGCGCACGGTGTTGACCGCAGCGGCCGTTGCTGCTGATGCGCAGGTGCGGGCCCTCGCGCTCCGTGCGCTCGCCGACAAGATCGCAGCGGAAGGTGGACGCTCGCTCGGAGTCATGCTCAAGGGGCTGAAGGATCGCAACGCCCAAGTGCAGGTGGAAGCGATAGCCTCGCTGGTGCGATTGCGCGCCGTCGAGACCGCGTCGTCCATCGTGCTCTTGACCGCGAGCGATGATCCAACGGTTTCGCATATCGCGACGAATGCGCTGGTATCACTCAACGCCGTTGCGGCGTCACTCAAAGCGCTCGACGACAAGTCGCCGCGTGTGCGCGCAGGCGCACTGCGCGCGCTGTCACAGATGCACGACACCGCCGCTGTGCACGGGTTGATGCGTGCCGGTGTGAACGATCGCGCGGCGCCCGCACGCGATATCGTGCTCGCCCTGGCGCGCCTCTACCACACCGAGGCGCCATGGAGCGGAGACTGGTGGGGCACGAGACCGTCCTATATCGGTCCGTACTTCGCACCAGTAACGTGGGAGGCGAGCGGCGAGATCAGGACTGCACTCTCAATTGCGCTGCTCGCTGCAACGCCGACGGAGCTCCCAGCGCTAGCCGCGGAGTTCGTGCGCAACCGCGTGCTGCCGCAGGGCGCGGCACCACTACTCGCCGCCAGTGCGAACAACGCGAGTTTGCGAGGCACCGTCGTCTCTGCATTAGTCGGCTACGACAAGCTTCCCGCCAGCGCCATCGCCAGCGCCGCTCGTTGGGATAGCGCTGGTGTCGAGGCACACGCGGCTGTGGCGCAGCTATTGGCGGGCGAAACGGCTGTAGTGGATGGAGCGCTGCCGCTGATTCGCGAGTCGGCCGCGGACGCCGCCTTGGCGGAAGACGTGCGCGCCAAATTGATCGGCCTCATTGGCGCGTTGCCCGGTCGCGCCGGCCTCGACGCGGTCACGCCGCTTCTCGCTCGCACGATCCCCGCAGCCACACCAACGGCGGGAGCTACGGCCGGCCCGCTCGAGGGCGCGTGGCGGCGCTTCGTTGGGGATCGACGTCGCTTGCAAGAGCTCGACTACTTCATCGATCTCTCGCATGCGGCGACACCGGACGCGCGAACACTCGGATTCGCTGTGTTGCTGCAAGCCGTGCGCGGCAATCGCGCGCCAGCCGCCATCACCGACAAGGTGCGCCCGGTCCTCGACGCGGCGTTCCGCAGCCGCGCATCGGGTGATGATCTTGCGCGCGCGGTTGCGGTGATGCGTCTCGAAAGCGCCTACACCGCGCAACTCGCCGCGCGTCGTGCTGCGAGCGCTGCCCCAGCGCCTTCGTTGGACTGGGTGCAGCTCTTCAACGGCAAGAACCTCGCGCGCTGGACGCCCAAGTTCACCGGTCAGCCACTCGGCGTGAATCTGCGCAACACCTTCCGCGTGGAAGACGGACTCCTCAAGGTGCGCTACGACCAGTGGCCCGACTTCAAGGGCGAGTTCGGCCACCTGTTCTATGATACGCCGTACTCGTACTACATCATCGCCGTGGAGTACCGCTTCGTCGGTGAGCAACCGCCCGGTGCAAGCGGGCCGTATAGCTGGGCCACGCGCAACAATGGCATCATGGTGCACTCGCAGAGCGCCGCCAGCATGGGGCTGCAGCAGGACTTCCCCATCTCGCTCGAAGTCCAGCTGCTGGGCGGCACGGGCACGGGCACGCGTACGAACGGCAATCTCTGCACGCCGGGCACGAATGTCGTCATGAACGACAAGCTCGTCACCACCCACTGCATCAACGCGAACGCCATCACGTACGAAGGCGATCAGTGGGTGCGCGTGGAGGCAATGGTATTGGGCGACTCGGTCATCAAGCACATCGTCAATGGCGATACGGTGATCACCTACCACAAGCCGCAGATGGGTGGTGGTCAGGCAAACAACACCAACCCCGGCGTGCTCGTGGCGGGACAACTGCTCTCGAGCGGATTCATCACGCTGCAGGCGGAGTCCGCGCCGATCGACTTCCGCAAAGTCGAATTCGTGAACCTGGCCGGCTGCATGGACCCCAAGTCGGCCAACTACCGTCCGTACTTCGTGAAGTCGGACCCGGCGGCATGCGGCAAGCGTTGACGCTGCGTTGGACGCACGCGCTCCAGGTGGCAGCTGCAGCGTGTCTTGCGCCCATTGCCAATACGCAAGCGCAGGTGGTCGATGGCGCACAGATCTATGCCAACACCTGCACTGCCTGCCATCAGGCGAACGGACAGGGACTCGCCGGCAAGTTTCCACCACTGGCCGGTAGCTCGTGGGCGACCGGCGACGAGTCACGCCTGATCCGCATCGTCCTCCACGGTCTCAGTGGCGAGATCGATGTAGAGGGCGAACTGTTTAACGGCGCAATGCCGGCGTGGGGCCCTACCCTCAACGACGACGCCATTGCCGCCGTCGCGACGTACGTTCGTCGTTCGTGGGGCAATAGCGCGGGCGCAGTGAGCGTATCCACGGTGGCATCGGTGCGCGCCGCACATGCCGCACGCACCGTCCCATGGACCGCAGGCGAACTGTCGTCGCCGCTTGAGCAGGCACTCCCAGTGGCGCGTTGGTCAGAACAGCTAGGTCGCGCTCATGCCGAACCTCCTCTGCTGGCTCCTGGACGCGAACACCGGCAGGTTCGAGCAATCACAGCGCATTTCACGGCGCAGACGCACGCTGGGAACGGCCGCTAAGTAGCGCGCGACCGTACCGCGGCTCCTGGCGCGACGGCCATTCGGTTTTCGAGGGACGAGACCCGAACCGGCAGTCCTTCCCGGGCAACGATGAGTTCGTTGTGCGGCCGATGCTCCGGGCGCGATAGTTTCTCGACCGATGAGTTCGAACCGGGACCGGAGTCAAAGCCTTAACGACGCTCCCGCCACCTCCCAGACACTCGCCGACCGCCCGCATGAATCCGATTGCCGTGCACGACTCCGTGCAGGATGCTGCGCTCGAAAGTCATCGCCCCGCACTGACTGGGCATTGCTATCGCATGCTGGGCTCCATCATGGATGCCGACGATGCGGTGCAAGAAACGATGCTGCGCGCGTGGCGTGCACGAGACCGTTTTGACGGTCGCGCCTCGCTCGGCACGTGGCTGTATCGCATTGCGACCAACGTCTGTCTCGATGCGCTCGCCGATCGTGCGCCGCGACATCGCCCGATCGAGACGGGACCAGTGGGCACCACGGAGGACACGCTCGTAGAAATGCCGCGCACCCATTGGCTGGAGCCCATTCCTGACGCGCGCGCGATACCCGCCGAGGGTGATCCGCATGAGCGAGCGGTCCTGCGCGAAAGCATCCGCCTGGCGTTCGTTGCAGCGCTGCAGAAGCTTCCGCCGCGCCAGCGCGCAGCTCTCATCCTGACGCAGGTGCTCAACTGGTCGGCGGCCGAAGTCGCCGAGTGTCTGGACATGTCGGTGGCGGCGGTGAACAGCGCACTTCAACGTGCCCGGGCGACTCTGGCCGACGCCCGCGTCGATGCGCAGCTCTCGCGGAAGTCGCCGTTCAGCCCCGTCGCTCTCTCACCCGAGCAGCAACTGCTCGTCGATCGGTTCGTGGCGGCATTCGAAGCGTATGATGTGCCGGCTCTCACAGCACTGTTACGCGAAGATGCCACGACCTCCATGCCACCGTTCGCCTTGTGGCTGCAAGGCCGAACAGACATTGGCGCGTGGCTCTTGGGACGAGGCATCGAATGCAAAGGCTCGCGTCTCGTTACCACAGCCGCGTGCGGCTCACCGGCGTTCGGTCAGTATCGCGATAACGGCAAGAAGCCGTGGGCGTTGATCGTGCTGGAGCTCGACGGCGATGAGATCGCGGCGATGAACTACTTCCTCGATACGGACACGCTGTTTCCGCAGTTCGGCCTGCCGGCGCAGCTCGTTTCCTAACTCGAGCACTATTCCGCTGGCATGCCCATCGTCTATCCGATCACTCTCCACCGGTATCCGCTCATGGCTGCCTCCCGCAAACTCTTCGTCAACCTTCGCGTCAACGATCTCGCCCGGTCGATGGCGTTCTTCTCCGCGCTCGGATTCTCCTTCAACAAGCAGTTCACCGATGACAACGCGGCCTGCATGGTGGTCAGCGAAGAGAGCTACTTCATGCTGCTGACGGACGCCTTTTTCCGTCGCTTCACGACCAAGGAGCCAGTGGACACATCGAGGCACATTGAAGGAATGTTCGCTTTCTCCTGCGACAGCCGCGCCGAAGTGGACACGCTGATGGAGAAGGCGATGGCCGCGGGCGGTACGCCGGCGATGCCGGTGCAGGACCATGGATTCATGTACGCGCACAGCTTTCACGATCTCGACGGGCATCACTGGGAAGTGCTGTGGATGGACCCGACGACGATTCAGTAGTATCGACCCACATCACCGGGGAGCAGCCTCGAAGGCGGCACTCGCACCGATCGCATGACGCGTAGATTCCGGCGATGAAGCTCAATCTCCTGGTCGTGATCACCGCGGTCGTTTACGCGCTGCCCGGGCTAGTATTCACGTTCGCGCCGGACGAGGTGCTGCTGCGCCTCGGGCTCGCGGCAGCGCCGCCACTGCTCCACTGGCTGTTGGAGCTGCTGGGCGGCGCGCTGATGGGTCTGGCCATCATGAACGCCATGCAGCGCTACGCGATGGTGGGTGGCGTGTACGGCAGGCCGTTGCTCCTTGCCAATCTCACGCTGCTCTCCATTGGCGGACTCTCGAGCCTGCGACTGTGGCGCACCACGGGCGATCAGCGCATCCTGATCGCAGCGGTGATCTTGTGCGCGCTGCTCGCCGCCTACGGCCGTCTCCTGTTCAAGAGCCCCACGCCGTAGCGAACCTCCGGATCAGTGAGCCTTGAGCCACTCGATCAATAGTGGATTCACCACGTCGGTCCGTTCCATGTGCGGCAGGTGACCGGCGCGTTCGATCGGATGAAACTCGGCCTGCGGAATTCCGCGTCGCAGCTGTTCAGCGTTCTCGATCTTGACCGTCTGATCTTCCTTGCCCCAGATGAGCAGCGTGGGCTTTCCGGCCTTACCAGCGGCTGCATACAGCGAGTCGGCGCTGACCGATGCAGCCGCGATCCGCGTGCGCAGCAGCGAGCGCCCGAAGCCCTTGAACTGCATCTGCACGCGATAGCGATCTGCCCAGTCCGGCCACTTGGCGGGCTCCACGAAATCGCTGGCTTGACCGTCAGCCATAGTCGGCACCGCCAGCGCCTGCCACAGCAGCTCGCCCATCACCGGCAGCGTGAAGAAGGACGGCACCCCGCCGATCGTGCCCGCCGCCGGATCTACCAACACATGCGACCGCACGCGCTCAGGATGGCGGCTCACAAAGGTGCCCGTGACCGGACCGCCGAAGGAGAGCCCGATCACATGCACCGAGTCACGCCAGCCGAGTGAATCGAGGACTCCGCTGAGCTGCCGATCGAAGAGCCCGAGGTCGTACTCGGCGTCGGGGCGGTCGCTATAGCCGCGGCCGTACGTGTCGTAGCGCGCTACGTGAAAGCCGGCGTTGGTGAGTGCGACGTACGTGGAGTCCCAGATGTAGGCGGGCACGGAGAAGCCGTGCACCAGCACCACCTTGGCCCCGCTGTCAGGGCCGCCCACTTCAAGGTGCGTGATGCCGTCGGACAGCGAGACGAACCGGCCCGCGACACCTGTTCGTGCGGCGGCATCGAGCGTGCGCGATTCAGGGTCGCGTGACTTCAGGTAGAACAGCGCGCCGGCAATCAGAGCAACGAACAGCAGAGCGAGACGGCGCATGGACTTTTCGCATCAGAGGGTTGTGGGCGGTGCCGGGATCGGCAGCTCTCCGGTGATGCGTAAAGTATCCTCCTGATGCGTTTCGCTGCGCTCGTCGGCGGGAATGATGCCCGCGTCGTTGAGCATCAGCCCCACCGCATCCGGAACCATCGCCGGCCACATGAAGATGCCATTGATGCGCACGATCGCGCGCGGCGTGCGTCCGGAGCCTGCGTATTTGCGTCGCGCCCAGAGCTCGTACACCATCGTCAGCAGGCCGCCGAACGCCGCGAACACACTCCACGTGACCACGGCCTCGCGCCACGGAAGGTCCACCAGCATCCACACCAGCACCGCGTAGCTGAGCACCATGCCCATGATGCCCATGCCACGACGCAGTGCCGCGTTGAGCGCCACGCACGCGGTGGTCCACAGGAGGATGCCGAACAACACGATGGCCCACATGAAATTGACGTAGTAGAACGTCATCGGGGCTCCGGCGCAGCAGATGGGAGAGATCGTCGCACAGGCAGGAGCGTGCGACGCGACTGACGACCAGCAAGTGGCGACCGGCGCATGATGCTTCGCGCATGACGACACTTGAGAGTGCAGCGCGTGGACGGCTTACGCCAGCACCGAAGTCAGTGCGCTGCTTCCCACTCGAGCATGCCACCGTCGAGCGACCAGACGCGAGCAAAACCGGACCTTTGCATCTGATTTACGGCGGATGCGCTGCGTTTCCCGCTCCGGCAGAACACCACGAACTCCTGCGACGCATCCAGCGTCGGCAAGACATCGCCAAGCGTGCCGAGTGGGATGAGCTTCGCGCTGTCGATGCCCGAGACCGCTGTTTCGTGTGGTTCACGAACGTCGATGAGTTGCAGGGCATCGCCACGTGCGAGGCGCGACGCGAGCGAGGCCACGCTGATCACCGGAACATCGCTCGTTGGCGCCGCCGCCGAGAGCGCCGGCGTGCCGCAGAACTCATCGTAATCGATGAGCGCGGTGATCGTACGCGTGCCGCAGGCGGGGCATTGTGGATCGCGCGATAGCTGCACGGTACGGAATTGCATCGTCAGCGTATCGACCATGAGCAAACGTCCAGCGAGTGTGTCGCCGATTCCCAGAATGAGCTTGATCGTTTCGATTGCCTGCATCGTACCGATGAGGCCGGGCAACACGCCAAGCACGCCACCCTCTGCACAGCTGGGCACTGTGCCCGGCGGTGGCGGCTCCGGGTAGAGGCAGCGGTAGCATGGCCCGGTTGCCGTCGCAAACACCGATGCCTGTCCCTCGAACTGATAGATCGAGCCATGCACGTTGGGGATGCCAAGCAACACACACGCATCGTTGACGAGATAGCGCGTGGCAAAATTGTCGGTGCCGTCTACCACCACGTCGTACCTACGCAGAATGTCGAGTGCGTTCGCCAAGGTCAGCCACGCCGCATGCGTTTCCACCTGCACGTGCGGGTTGATGCCATGCAAGCGCTCCCGTGCCGCGTCGAGCTTGGGACGACCAACGTCCGTCGTGCTGTAGAGCAGCTGCCGTTGCAGGTTGGTCACGTCGACCGTGTCCTGGTCCACGAGGCCGATCGTGCCGACGCCGGCCGCCGCGAGGTAGAGTGCCGTGGGCGAGCCCAACCCGCCCGCGCCCACCAGCAGCACTCGCGCCGCCTTGAGACGCTGCTGGCCGGCCACCCCGACATTCGGGAGCGTCAGGTGCCTGCTGTAGCGAACGCGCTCCTCGGCGGAGAGCGTCTGCGCAGCACTACGGTTGAGGCTGTCGCTGGGAGCGTTGGTGTCCACGATGATTTTCCGGTCGAAGCAGAGTCCAACCCCCGTGCAGTTGCCGCCCGGCGGCGATTGTAGCGGTTCCGCGTAGGAACCGTATACTTGCCAACTCTGAGCCTACGAGGAGCGACAGATGCGTGGAGTCCGTGTACTGGTCGGTACGCGCAAGGGTGCGTTCATACTGACATCGGATGAAGGGCGGCAGAAGTGGCACGTCGATGGTCCCCACTTCCCCGGGTGGGAGATGTATCACATCAACGGCTCGCCCGTCGATCCCAATCGGCTCTACGCGTCACAGTCCAACGGGTGGTTCGGGCAGATCATTCAGCGCTCCGATGATGGCGGCAAGTCGTGGACGGCGATGGACAATGCTTTCACGTACGACGGCATCCCCGGCACGCACATGTGGTATGACGGAACCCCGCACCCGTGGGAGTTCAAGCGCGTCTGGCATCTCGAGCCGTCGCCGATCGATCGCGATGTGGTGTACGCCGGCGTGGAAGATGCCGCGCTGTTCAAGTCCACCGACGGTGGCGCGAGCTGGCACGAGCTATCCGGACTTCGTCAGCACGGCACGGGTGCACAGTGGCAACCGGGCGCCGGTGGCATGTGCCTGCACACCATCGTGCTCGATCCCAGCAACGCGGATCGCATCGTGATCGCCATTTCCGCCGCGGGTGCCTTCCGCAGTGAAGACGGTGGCAAGACGTGGATGCCCATCAACAAGGGGCTGCGCTCCGGAGGCATCCCCGACGAAGACGCCGAAGTGGGACACTGCGTCCATCGCATCGCCATGCATCCATCCAATCCGCAGCGCCTCTTCATGCAGAAGCATTGGGATGTCATGCGCAGTGATGACGGCGGTGATCATTGGTACGAGATCAGTGGCAACCTCCCCACCGACTTCGGCTTCCCCATTCAGGTTCACGCGCACGAGCCTGAGACCGTCTACGTCGTGCCAATCACGAGCGACCACCATCACTTCCCACCCGATGGCGCACTGCGGGTGTATCGCAGTCGTAGCGGCGGCAACGAATGGGAAGCGCTGGGCCCCGGACTGCCCACGCGCGACTGCTACGTGAACGTGTTGCGCGATGCGATGGCGGTGGACACACTCGATTCGTGCGGTGTGTACTTCGGCACCACCGGCGGCCAGGTCTACGTCTCCAGCGACTCCGGCGACAACTGGATGCCCATCGTGCACGATCTGCCGGCGGTAATGTCCGTCGAAGTGCAAACGCTGTCGTGAGCATGCGCACCGTTCGCGTTGTCCTGCCGGCGCCGCTGCGCGTGTTGTCGAGCGTCGGCAGCGAGATCGCGGTGGACGTTGCGGGTGAGATCACGCAGCGCACGGTGGTCGATGCCATCGAGCAACGCTATCCGATGTTGCTCGGCACCATCCGCGATCGCAGCACGAAGCAGCGGCGCGCGTTCGTACGCTTCTTCGCCTGCGAACGCGACCTGTCGCTCGAGTCGCCCGATACGGCCCTTCCGTCGCGCGTCGCCGACGGCGAGGAGCCGCTGCTGATCGTGGGCGCAATGGCGGGCGGATAGCGCACTGCGTCTGCCGCATCGCGTCTGCCGCGTCGCGTCTGCCGCATCGCGTGCGCTGAGTGGCGCGAACCGAGCCGAGGAACGACGTGCGCTGACGGCGATTCGGGTGCACTTTGGGTGAGTGCGGCGGTCCTGCCGTCGCTGCGCTCGCTTCGTTCCCATCGTTTGCACTCAGCCCGTCGGCCCATGCCCCCTCGGCTCATGCCTCGTCATCCGTTCGCTCCCCGCGTCCCGCGTGTAGTCACGCTCACGATTGGCGGCGCCTTCGTCAGCGGGATGCTCGCCTGCACCGCAGCAGCACCGGGCGTTTCGCCGACCGCGCAGAGCGCCGGCACTGCCCCACGCGTTGGTCCGGCCAAGGGGTCGGTCATGGTGGTCGGCGGTGGTGCGCAGGGTCCCGAGGTATACGCCAAGTTCATCGAGCTGGCGGGCGGACCTGATGCGCTCATCATCGACGTGCCAACAGCCGGCGGCGACTCGATCGACGTCACCACTGCCGGTCGCGCCTGGAAGAATGCCGGTGCGCGCAACGTGGTCGTGCTGCACACCACCGATCGCACCGTCGCCAACTCGGATGCCTTCTCCGCCAAACTCGCCACAGCTGGCGGCGTCTGGTTCGATGGCGGTCGGCACTACCGCCTCGTGAACAGCTACCTCGGCACCAAGACCCAGCGCGCCTTCGAGCAGGTGCTCGAGCGCGGAGGCGTGGTCGGTGGTTCGTCGGCGGGCGCGTCCATCCTCGGCGACTACCTCGTGCGCGGTGCCCCCTCCAACGACAACCGCCTCTTCAACCACCCCGACTACCTCAAGGGCTTCGCGTATCTGCGCGGCGTCGCGATCGATCAGCACGTGGTCGCGCGCGAGCGGCTGCCGGACATGCACGACTCGCTCACGTCGCGTCGCTCTGACCTGCTCGGCATCTCGGAAGACGAAGGGACCGTGTGGCTTGTGCAGGGCGACATGGCCACGATCATCGGGCGCAACAAGGCGTTCGTGTACAATGGCAAGGACGCCAACGACGCCGGCAAGCCGTTCCTCACACTGCACCCGGGCGATCGCTACAACCTCGCCGCACGCCGCGTGGTATCGCGCGCCAGTACAGGAACCGCTTTAACCACGAAATTCATCGATGGTCTCTTCGCGCCGTATCGTGACAGCGCCAAGGGTGGTGCGACCGTCGTGGTGGCGCAGGACGGGAAGGTGCTGGCCAACGCCGCGTACGGCATCGGCGTTCAAAAGCGCCTGCAGCCGGAGACCGGCGTACCCAACTTCGCACTCGGCGCACTTTCCGACGTGATCAACGCCGCCGTGCCCGCAGGGAACGCCGCGACGCGCTTCAATCAGGCTGCCGCGCGACGTGTCCTTGGCATCGGCGGCATGCAGCGCTCCGCCGTGGACTCGGCGACCGGCGCATGGCAGGGCAGCGTGGACGATCTGTATCGCTTCGAGCAGGGACGCTGGCCGTGGCGCGGTGGCGTGGCAGACACCGTCTCACGCGGCTTCGTGGTCGATCAGGATCATGGCACGGCGCGCTGGAGCGCGTTCGCCAAGGCGGACGGCAAGCGCGGCGCGTGGGTGCGCTATCCCACTTCGCGTACGGCCATTCTGATTCTCACCAACGACGACAACGCCGACGTGCGCGGCATGGCGCAGCGCATCGCGGACAAGCTGTTCGCGGGGAAGTAGCTCTCATGTCTTTTTCGCGACCGTTCCGCATCGCCGTTGCCACCTCTGCGGTCGGTCTTGCACTGTTGCCCGCAGCAATCACCGCACGATCCGCATCGTCCACGCAGTCTGTCGCCACCGCCTATCGCTTTCGATCCCTCGTGGACGGCAACGGCAAGCGAACGGAAGACGCGGTCGTCGTTGTGCGGGGCGATACGATCGTGCGCGTTGGTCGCGGAGCGGCTGCGGTGCCCAAGGGCGCCACGGTGGTGGACCTGCGCCGCTACACGGTCATTCCGGGATTGATCGACGTCCACACGCACCTGACGTACTACAAGGACAAGGCGAATTCTTCGGCGCCGGCGCCACGCGCCGTCGATTCCGTGGTGGCTGCGGCGGCGTGGAACGCCAAGCGCACGCTCGAGACCGGGGTCACGACGGTGCGCGACCTCGGCGCGTCCAACTACACCGACATCGCGCTGCGCGACGCCATCGCGAAGGGCTCGATTGTGGGGCCGCGGATGTTCGTCGCGGGGTTCGGGCTGTCGAAGGCCACGGCGCCCGGTCGGGCCGGCGCGCCACCACAGGCGCCGCGTGGTCGCGTGATGGACACGAGCGAGATCCGCATCGCCGTGAAAGCGCAGGTCGACGCGGGCGCCGACTGGATCAAGATGTACGGCTCCACCGGCACCTACGCGAACGTCACCGGCGTGCAGACCTTCACCGACGAAGAGATGCGCGTCGCGGTGCAGGCGGCGCACCAGTACAACAAGCCGATCGCGATTCATTCGTATGGCGATTCGGGCGGACGCGCGGCTATGCGCGCGGGCGCTGAATCGGTTGAACATCCCGGTATGCTCGACGACGCGACGCTCGCCGAGTTCGCGAAGCGTGGCACGGTGTACGTGCCCACCGTGGACCACAATCGCTTTTACGCCGAGAATGCGGCGCTGCTTGGCTATACGCCCAAGCAGGTCGCGGAGCTCGACTCGTTTCGACTGCTCAACCTCTCGACCGTGCGGCGCGCGCACAAAGCGAAGGTGCCGTTGGCGATGGGAAGCGATGCGGTCTACTGGATGTTCGGCGAGAACACACACGAGCTCTCGTTCATGGTGCAGGCAGGACTCACACCGGCAGAAGCCCTCGCGACGGCAACGGTGATTCCAGCGAAGATGCTGCGCATGCCGACCAAGTTGGGTCGCGTCGCCCCCGGGTTCTTTGCAGACCTCGTCGCGGTCGATGGCGATCCGCTGCGCGACATCGATGTCGTCATCAACCACGTGGTGTGGGTGATGAAGGGCGGCACGGTCGTCGTGGACAAGCGGTCTCCGTGAGCGTCGAACACGATCTTCCCTCGAATATGACAAGCGCCAGAACGCGCCCCACACCCGACAGCTACTTCATGGGCATTGCACTGGCAGTTCGCGCCCGTGCCGATTGCTCCGGGAATCGCGTTGGGGCAATCATCGTGCGCGACCGACGCATCGTTTCGACCGGCTACAATGGAACGCCGGAGAACATGGTCAATTGCACCGACGGTGGCTGTGATCGATGCGCGAACCGCGACGACTATCCGTCTGGGTCAGGCTACGACCTGTGCATTTGCGTGCACGCCGAGCAGAACGCGTTGCTCTCAGCGGCGAGGTTCGGGATCGCGGTTGAAGGCGGGACGATGTACACCACCATGCGTCCGTGCTTCGGCTGCACCAAGGAGCTGCTGCAAGCGAAGATCCAGTCCGTGTTCTTCATCCACGACTGGTCGCATCCCGACAAGGCCAAGCAATCGCACTACAGCTTGTTGCAGTCGCGTTTTCCGGGTGGCATTCGTCAACTCGCCATCAACGACCCGGACGCCGATTGGGCCGTGACCACGCGGCGGCTCGCCTCGCGATTGCGCCCTGATGAACTCGGGCACGACGACAGCTGAGCAACGCTCGCAAGACACGCACGCTCGCACTTGGGACACGCAGCACCGCCGTACGTCTCGCGCTGGTCACGAGATGTTTCTGCCCTTTACGCACTATCGTGCGAAGGCGAACGTTCCAGCGATCGCGATGTCACGCCGAATCTGTGATTGACGGTTCAGCGAAACTGCCTTCGACACCGACCCCGATGCTGTCTACGATTCTGCGCCGTGCCGTGTGCTGTGCCCTGTGGGTGCTGTTGTTTCCTGTCGGCATGCATGCGCAGGCGTCCGGCGCAGCAGCATCACGTGACCGACGTGCCGCGATCGACTCGATGAAGCGCGCTCCCACCGCGCTCCCCGCCGTGCTGGTAGTGGGTACGGAACAGCGCGCGATCTCCCGCATCCCGGGTGCGGTGGCCGTGGTGGATTCCTCTCGCCTGCGCAACGCGAGCCCTCTATCCATCAAGGACGCTGTGCGTAGCGTGCCGGGCATGCACGTGATGGATGAAGACGCATTCGGCCTGAATCTCAACATCGGCATGCGCGGTCTCGCCGCACGACGCTCGCAACGCGTGCTGCTGCTGGAAGACGGTATGCCGATCCATCTGGGTCCCTACAGCGATCCATCGGCGCACTACCATCCGCCTGTCGATGGTCTCGCGCGCGTGGAAGTCGTGAAGGGATCGGCCCAGATCGCTTTTGGCCCACAGACGGTGGGTGGGGTCGTGAACTTCGTGCGACGTCCGCCGCCGGATCGCCCGATGGCACGCCTGTCGCTTGCGGGGGGCGATCGCGGCTTTCGATCGGCACGCCTGTCCACGGGCGGTACATGGAACGGTCGCGGCATTGTACTGGATGCGGCACGACGCGAGGGTGACGGCACGCGACGTGGGCACGAGCACCGCGTGGACGACATATCGCTGCGTGGTGTGCTGCCGTTGAGTCCTACGCAACGGCTGGCGCTATCGGCGGGGCTGTACACCGAAGCCTCGCGCTACGGCGAAGCCGGGTTGTCGCAGACCGAGTTCGATGCCGACCCGTATCAGAACCCGCTCCCCAACGACGTTTTTGATCTCTCACGCCGCGGTGCGCAGGCGGTGCATGAGGTCGCATTCGGCCGCGGCATCACGTTGCGTACGCAGGCATACACGCAACGCATCGAACGCACGGCGTGGCGTCAGGCCAGCACGTCGGCCGATCGACTTGGAAATGCCTCGTACGAGCGGGCGTTTGGATGTGCGCCCGGCGCCACCTCCGTGGACCAGTGCAAGAACACCGGGCGACCACGTCGTTACCTGTTCAGTGGATTGGAGCCGCGTCTGCACGTACCACACACAGTGCTCGGCGCAGACGCGGAGCTCGAGACGGGCGTTCGCGCGCACGCCGAATCGATGCGCCGTCAGGAGCGCGCGGGTACGAGCGCAACCGCACGCACTGGCCCGCTGACACGCGACAACGCCATCGATACGCGCGCGGGAGCGTTCTTCGTTCGCGAGCAGCTGCGCACAGGCGCTTGGACACTCACCCCCGGCGTTCGCGTGGAGCACGTCCGCTCCGTCAACGAGAACCGGCTGGCCGGCACGCGCAACCATGACGCCTACACGGAGGTCCTTCCCGGCCTTGGCGTGTCATGGGAACAGCGCAACAGCAACGGCCGATCGTTCACGCTGTTGGGTGGCGTTCATCGCGGCTTCGCTCCACCTCGCCCCGCCGACATTCTCAATCCGGTCGCTGGCGAGGGACTCGTGCAGGTCGACGCCGAAGTGAGTTGGACTTCGGAAATTGGTGCGCGGCTGCAGCTGAGCGACGCCGCGCAAATCGATGTCACGGCCTTCCGCATCGACTTCGACAATCAGGTCGTCAGCGGCAGTCTGGTAGGGTCAGGCCAGCGGTTCGTGAACGCGGGACGCACGCTGCATCAGGGCGTGGAGGTTGGCGCGCACATCGCCATCGACCAACTGCTGGGCGACGTGTGGCGATCGACCTCCAGCACGCTCGCTGCCGACGTTGCGTTGACGTACCTCCCCACGGCGCGCTTCGCCAGCACGCGCGCGAGCACCGTGGATAGCAAACAGTCGGTGCTGGGCAAGCGTGTGCCCTTCTCGCCGCGCTCTACGCTCAATGTCGGGCTGGGGTGGCAGCATCGACGCGGGGCAAGCGTGCGCGTCGACGGCGATGTCATCGCCTCGCAGTACGCGGACGATCTCAACAGCATCGCGTCGGCCGCACAGGGGCGTCGTGGATTGCTGCCGAGCTATTCGGTGTTCAACGTGGCGCTACGGGCACCCGTGCGGCGCGGCACCACGTCGCCCTTTGCCCTGACGGCGGCAGTCAAGAACGTCGCCAACCGAGTCTACATCACCGATCGGTCGGAAGGGATCATGACCGGCATGCCGCGGTTGTTCGTGATGGGCGTGGAACTGCAGCGGTGACGGCCAATCGCTGAACGCTGAGTGGTGAGCATCCACCGCAGGCGTCTCAGTGCGGGCCGTCCGATCCCATCGAGCGTGACTGTACACCGCGCAGCACGTCGAGTCGAAGCTCGCTCCAGCCGTCCACCTGAACGTACTGCACGCGCACGCGGTGCGTTCCTCCTGCGATCGCGGCGTACGCGGGCCGCGTGACATGCGGCAGCCAATCGTCGATCACCAGCACGTCGTCTATCCACACCCGCACTGCATCATCGCTCAACGTGCGCAGCGTATGCGTGCCAGCGGGCAGCGTGAGCGACGACGTCGCCTCGAGCGCCAGCTTGTTGCGCGGCAGCGAAGGGAACAGTGCACGCGACGTGAAGTAGTCGAGACGCAGTTCGTCGCGCGTGAGCAGCGGCGGCGAACGCAGCAGCGCATCGAACGCATCGGGGCGTGCACGCGGATCGGTGCTGTCGGCCCACGCGTAGAATCTGACATTCCAGCGGGCAGCAGGCTCGAAGCGCTCGTAAGAAAAGCGCACCGGCGTTCCGGCCCGATGCTCCACGCCGTCGCGTGACCGCGTGGCAGTGCCGACGTATTCGAGCGTGAGCGACCAGTCACCGATTGCAACGGACGCAGGTGTGACGACAATCGTGTCGCCGACACGTCCGCTCCGGCTGGACACGCTGGTGAGTCCGCGCTGCCCGACCACGCGCCATCGACCCGCGGGCCCCAGCACCGCCAGTCGCAGCGGCATTGCGCGCGTGCTGTCGACAGGCCAGAGCTTTGGTGAACGCCAGTCGTACGGGCCCCATTCGTCCACCACGATCGCCGAGCGATCACGATCGGCCACCGCCGTGCGCGGCCAGGTGAGTGGTTCGTCGTCAATCTTTGGCAGCCGCCAGTACGTCGTCGTGGGCGCGAGACGACGCGGATCGCAGTCGCTCGCGATGGAGTCCGCGCGGATGTTGGCGATCGTATCGAGTGGCGCCGTGTTGGTAATGGCGAACGGCGTCTTCACGCCATTCATTCGATTCTCGCGAATGAGATTGTCGCGGCTGCGCGTATCGCGAAACTTGGGATAGCCCCAGTCGGACGGCTCGATGGGGTCGGCCCACAATCGAATGCCGGTCCCGTCACCATCAAAGCGATTGGCGGCGATGGTGTTCTGCTGACCATGCTCGATGGCAATGCCGATGCGATTGGCGCCAAAGCAGTTGCCGATCACGCGCGACTCGTAGCTGTAGCCACCCCAGAGTCCATGATCGTTGCCTACTACACGATTGGCGATGAAGCTGTTGCGACTGAACGTCGCTTCCATGCCATTGGTGGGTGCATACGAAAAATCGTTGCTCAGAAAGACGTTGTCGTTCGCACCGCCTTTGCCGTTGTCCATCGTCTGCTGGCCAGCCCAGAGAAACAGCCCGTCGCCACCATGCGTGACCGAGTTGTACGCCACCATGTTGCCGGTGCACTGCTCGAACATCAGGATGCCCGCCGAATCCTGCCCTCGACGATACACGCCATGACTGTAACCGCGCACGTCGTAGTCGATGCGATTGGCGACGATCGTGTTGTGGCTGGAGCGATACATGCCGATCCCCAACCCCGAGTTGAACGAGAAGTCGTTGGCGCGTATCTGCAGCGAGTCTGTGCGCACGAGCATCAGGCCGTTCATCCCCTGCTCCACGCGATTACCACGCAGCGCGCCCCCAATCACTCCCTCGAGATAGATCCCCGCGCCAAAGCGCAGCCACTCGCGTTGCTCGTTCTGATGGTACGACAGCCAGTCGTTGAGACTTTCGTGCTCCACGAGACTGAACAGCCTCGGCTTCCAGTTGTGACTCAGGTCGTTGTCCAGCAGCTCGAGCGAGCGCGTACCCCGCGCGAGGATTCCCACGTGATAGCCGCGCGCGCGCAGTCCCTGCACGCGCACGCCGCTCCCGCCGTCTATGCGTACGGCCACACCGCGCGCCGCATCAGGCTCCGCATTGTCGGGCGTGCCCACCAGCACCACACCGCGCATGTCCACCGTGATGCCGCTGCCGCGAATGACGAGCAGCGCGGAATCGAGCGAGGCACTGCCGGCCCAGCGATACACCCCCGGCTTCACTCGCACCGAATGCGTGATCACCATCCCGGGGCGAGGAACGACCGTGGGTAGGCTCGTGGGGATTGCCGCGCGTGCGCGTACTGGCGGGCCGCCCTGCGCCACCAGCGCCGTCATCGGCAGCACGGCTGCCATCATCGCCACGACCCGAACGCTGACGGCGATCCATCCAGCGCGCAGCAACGCACCACTCCGGCGCATCACAGCCAGCGCCCCACATGCCCGCTGTACTCCATAAACTCGTCGGGAAAGCGTTCCATCAGGTGCTGCTCCTCGCGGCTGATCACCAGCGTGACGATCACCGACAGCACCAGCGGCAGCAGCAGGAGAGACCACAACAGGCCGGTCGCCAGTACGCCGCCGACGTAGGCGGTCGTCAGCCCGAGATACATCGGATTGCGTGTGCGCGCGTAGATGCCGGTGGTCACGAGGCTGCGCGCTGGCTTGTTGGGATAGATCGCCGTGCGGTGGCGCCGGAACGTCAGCATGCCGGTGAGCACGAGCGTCGCACCGGCAGCCATCAGCAGGAGTCCGAACCACACCAGCGGTGCGCTCTCGGGCACGCGCAGCGGAAATGGCCGCACGCGCTCGAGCAACGCGCCAACCCCGAAGCCGATGACGAAAGGCAAAGGCGGCGGGAAGCGAACGGCAGGGCCGAGGTCGGTCGAGGCCGGGGCTGAGGGCGGAGTCATCCCTGAAGCGTGCGGCATAGTGACCAAATCCGCCAGTTCGACACACGTTTGCACGCAATGCCTTCCGACGGCTGATATTGATTGGGTGCATCAGGGAGACGCCTTCCTCCTTCCTCCGGGCTCCGCTTCCATGACGACTCTTCGAGCTCCGCTCCCGCGTGCGGCATGCGCGGCCGTTGTGCTGCTTGCAGCGCTCTCACTCGCCGCCTGCGGTCCGGCTCGCGGCAGAGCGACTGCGTTGGCCCCACGACCATCGCCGACCGGGAGCCGCTCGGTCAGCAGCGAGATGATCGCGAAGTGGAACGTACAGGACGCGTTCGACGCGATCGTTCGGGCCGGCGGCTACAGCATCGCCGACAACAGCCGTGGTGGCGTGTCGGTTCGTCAGCGCCGCGGCCAGACGAGCATCACCAACGGCAACGCAGACAAGCCGGTGTTGCTGATCGACGGCGCACAGATGCGCGACTACGACATGCTGCGACAGGTGCGCGCCATCGATATCGACCGCATCGACTTTCTCTCACCCGGCGACGCTGCGCAGCGCTTCGGGACATCATCGTCCGGCGCGGGTGCGATCATCGTGCTGACCCGCGGGCGCGCGCGCTGAGACGACCGCCGCTCGAGTAGCGCGACGCAAAAGGGGCGGACGCTGGTGCGCCCGCCCCTTTCTCTGCTGCATCGCTTCGTGTGTTACGGCGTGAAGTCCGTGCAGACCGCAGCGCCGTTCGACGACGGCTGCAGCGGGTTGAACGTTTCGGCGGTCGGCGTGCGGAAGACCACATCCGTGCCGTAGCCAGGCGCTCGGTTGATCTGCCACGTGCCATTCGGGAAGACCTGATTCGCCGTCATGCCGTACTGCCGCATCATGCGGCGCATGTCGGGATAGCGGTGACCCGTGCCGAACAGCCAGAACGCCTTCTCGCGGAAGATCAGGTCACGCTGTGCAGCCGCCGTGCCCGGATCGGTGAGCGCCGGCAGCGCAGCGATCGTGCGGCCGTAGCCCGGCGGCGCGGCACGCAACGCATTCAAGATCGCCAACGCACCCGCGAAGTTGCCGGTACGATTCAGCGCCTCGGCCTCGTACAGACGCGCCTGCAACCCGCTCATCAGCGCGACAGATGACGCGTCTGTGGGCCACACCAACTGATAGAGCATGTTGGGTACGGCGGTGTTGCCGCTGTCGAACGGACGCGACGTCGTGAAGCCGGCCGCCGTGCACGCAGCCTGCCCAACCGAGCAGGTGGGAACGCGAGGATCGCTCGCCGTGCCAAAGTTGAGGCCGAGCGGCCCCTCGTTGTTGGACACGATGTAGCGACGCTGGTTGTTCAACAGCGCCCACACGCCCGGCGTACGCGACGTTTGCGCATGCTCCTGATTCCAGCTGTACGACGTAGGAACGGACGCGACGGTCGCCTGGACCGCCGCAAAGTTCCCCTGGTTGAGCAGGATGCGCGCACGCAGTACCTGCAACGCACTGCGCACCCGCGTCTCGTTCGAACCCGTCGTGCTGCCAAGGCGCGTGATACCTGAGTCCACCTTCGCCAACGCCAGCGTGAAGATCTGCGTGTTGGGGATCGGCGCGCCGTACTCTTCCACGCCGTCCTTGATGTAGCTGATCGGCTGACCGTTGCAGAAATACTCGGCGAGCAGATTCAGCATGTACGCTTCGACGAAGTACATCTCGCTGTAGTTCCACGCCGGTGCGAGCGGCGCGTACTTGGCGAGTGCCTCACGCGTCTGGATCGCGCCGATGCGCGGCAGATGCAATCCGCGGTACGCCGTCGTGATGTTCGCGTTTTCCGGCGTCAGCGCGCGCTGGTCGGTCTCCACGCGCTGCGTGAAGGTATCGCCAGTGTTGAACTCGTCGCCGAAAAGGCCGCCGTAGAGAAACATCGTCTCGCCACCGGTCGTGTTCGCGTTGAATCGACCGAGGGTTCCGACACGCAGCGCGTTCGCCGCAGTCGGGTTGTTGACGGCTTCGACACCGATGATGTCCGGGTCGGTCGCGGAAACCAGCGACTCCAGACTGCACGCCGTGGCGAACAATCCGGTGAGGGCGATGGCCGCAGTATGCGACCAGTGTGTGTTCAGCTTAGACATATATGCGATTCTCAGAAGCCGAAGTTGAAGCGCAGCGTCCACGTCTGGAGCGGCGGCGTGATCTGGAATTCGTCCTGCACGTTGCCAACACTCGCCGTCGTCTCCGGATCGACACCGGTGTAGTCGCTCCACAGCTTCAGGTTGCGACCGGAGAGCGTGATCGTGCCGCTGCGGGTCTTGGGCAGACGAGACACCCAGTTCGACGGAATACGCCAGGTCGCGGCGACTTCACGCAGGCGCCAGTAGTTCGTCTTCTCGAAGTAGCCGAAGTTCGTGGACTGCACGCCCGGCTTCTGGAACGCCGCGCAGCGCGCCTGGCGATCGAGCGGCGACGACGGATCGATACGTTCGGCGGCGTTCAAGCGCGTCGCGCAACGGAAGCGTTCCGTGGTGTTGTTGACGAGGCCACCAAGCTTGCCATCGATCAGGAACGTCAGACGCAGCTGACCCTTGTCGAGCAGATCGAAACCGTTCTGCACCGAGAGTTCCGCGCGCGGCACGCTGTAGCCCAGGAAGCGCTGCAGCGAGTCGACCGTCACTTCGGAGATCTCGATCATACCGTTGCCGTTCGCGTCAGCGTACGTGTACGGACGATCCCAGATGGAGTTGATCGGATAACCGACTGCATTGCGCTGCGTGCCCGTGCCAGCCGGGAGGCCGCCGAGGTTGAGCACCTCGTTGGAGTTGTACGACCCGTTGAGCGTGACGTCCCAGCCGAACTTGTTGAACTGCGCCGGACGCGCACTCACGATGTACTCCCATCCCCAGTTGCGGATGGCGCCGATATTCGCCGCACGCGTCGTCGTGCCTGTGCCGATCGACGGCGCCAGCGTCTGGTTCACGATCGCATCGCTCGACTTCTTGGTGTAGTACGTGAGCGACGTCGTAACGCGGTCGTTGAAGAGTCCGAGATCGAAGCCACCTTCGAGCTCCGTGACCGTCTCGGGACGAAGGTTCGCATTGCCGAGCGTCTGGTAGATGAGGCCTGGCAGTTCCGCGGAGTTATCGCGATAGACGTTGGACGCGAAGAACTGCAGCGCGGCGGTGGTACCCGGGCGAATGCCGGCCTGGCCCCACGACGTACGCAGACGGAACAGATTGATCTGATCGCGCATCGGGAACCACGCTTCTTCCGACATGCGATACGACGCGCCGGCGCGCGGATAGTACGCCACGCCGAAGTTCTTGCCGAAGGCGCTGTTCTGGTCGCCACGCACCGACGCGACAAGATCGAAACGGCTCGCCAATTCGACGTTCTGCTCGATGAACACGCCAGCGGTCTTGGAGACCGTGGTCGCCTCACTCACCGACGGAACCGCGCCCTGGCCGAGCGTTCCGCCACCCGGCGGCAGCTGGCTCCCCGTGGCGTTGTATGCATCGTCGAAGCGGTGCACGAACTGGAAACCACCTGTCGTACGGCTCGACACCCAGCTGGTCGGATTGAAGCTCGCACTCGCCGACCAATCGGCCGTCCACTGGAACGAGCGACTGCGTGAGGTGCTCTTGAAGCCAAGACGGTTCTGCCCAAAGTTCGGGCACTCATCGCGCAAGCAGATGTTGTCGTACGACTCGATCGCGTAGTCGAGACCGGCGTTGCCGCGCATGCCAAGCCACGTCGTCGGCGACCACGTCGGCGAGACCGAGCCGATCCAGCGCTGCAGATCGATGTTGTTGTACTGCTGGAAGATGTCGCCCGGCGTGAACTGGCGATAACCGTAGAGCGAGTCGGTGCCGCCGGCCGTCAGCGTGCGATACGGCGTACCCGGTCCGCCATAGGCGTGTGAGCCAAGACCATTGGTGTTGTTGCCGTCCTGTGGCGCGCGCTGCTGGCTGCTCAGGAAGTAGCTGCGGATTGGGATCTGCAGCTTCGGGTTAACCTTGAGATCGAGATTGGAGCGCAGGCTGAAACGCTGGAACGTGTTGGGGTCCACCCACGCGTCCTTGAGCGCGATACCCTGACGCGCAAAGCGATCCTTGTCGAACTGCGGCATGCCGAGCGTGCCCGTCGCCGACTCCTGCTCGATGGAGACGAAATAGTTCGCCGCATCGGTGCCGCCAGCGAGGCTCAGGCCGTACTGCTTGCGATCGCCCTGCTTGAGCGGCGTCGCGCGCGGATCCTTCCAGAGATTGAACGTGGTGATGGAGTCCACCACGCACGTGCCAGCAGCGATCGTGTTGATCTGGCAGTCGGCAGCGCGCCCGTTGTTCGCGGCGTTGGTCTGATTGGCCAGCTTGCCCCATGCCGTGTATGCGACGGGATACTTGTTGCGGTCCTGCGTGAGCCCCTGCTCGGTGTACGCTGTCCAACGTGCAGCGCCCGGGCGACCGCGCTTGGTCGTGATCACGATGACGCCCGTCGCCGCGTCGGTGCCGTACGTGGCCGATGCTGCCGGCCCACGAATGACATCGAGCGTCTCGATGTCTTCCGGATTGATGTCGTTCAGGCGGCTCGCCGGCGCACCGCCGGTGCCGAGTCCAGACGACGAGCTGTTGATGCGGATGCCGTCAACGAAGATGATCGGGTCGTTGCTGAGCGAGATGGACGACGTGCCGCGGATACGAATGCGCGCGGCGGCGTTCACACCCGAGCCCTGCAGGATCTGCACACCCGCCGCCTTGGCGACGAGCAAATCGCTGACGTTCGACACCTGCGAGTTCTCGATCTGCTTGACGGCATCGACCTGCGCGATCTGGTTGGGCACCGCGAGGCGGCGCTGATCGCCCGTGGCCGTCGTGACGATCGCCGTCAGATTGACTGCGACCTTCGTCAGCGAGAGATCCAGCGTGTTCGTGGCCGTGCCCTGCACGGTGAACTGCTTGGTGACTTCCGCGTAGCCCAACCGCACCGCGCGGATGGTGACGACGCCAACGGGCACGCCGCGAATGATGTAGCGTCCTTCTTCGTTCGTGAGCGCGCCGATCGTCGTGCCGGCGACCGTGACTTGCGCGTTTGCGATGGGCGGACCAGCGGGCGCTTCGAGCACGCGGCCCGAGAGCACGCCTGTTCTGGGCTGCGCGAACAGCGCAGTGACCGGCAGTGCAAGCGCGAGACATGCAGTGGTCACTGCACGCATCGCACGCGTAGTAAAGGTGAGCATTCGTGCGACCTCGGTGGCTCGAACGAGCCAGCGGTAGGAGGGGAGCAAGGGCTTGGGCGCGTGCAGTACGTCCCTGGCGATTCCTGCGGAGCGAGGTCAGTCAAGCGGAATGATTTCTCGATGTCAACATCCCATCTCGATGCAGTTTTGCCTGTGAAGCAACGCAAGGTTAACCACGTTTCAGATCAAGCCGACGCTCCATACCGACGATCTCAGGGACACGTTGTCGGCCACGAACTGCTTGTCCCGCTGACGCGCGTATTGTCCACCGATAGCGCCGTGTCGTGCACCATTCTCGCACTCGCGATCGGCCGCTGATCCCACACTGATCGGTGATATCCCGAAAACACCGAGGCCCCGAACGCAGATTCGCGTCCGGGGCCTCGATTTCATCGTCCATCAATCACGTCATGCCAATCACGGCGCGCGATCGGTGCAGCCCTTGAAGTTCGGGTTGTTCCGCTCGTCGAACGAGACCGGCAGGTTCACGTCCTTGCCGTAGTTGCCACCCTTGTAGTGCACGCCCTGCGGGAAGGTGTTGGCTTCCGTGCGGCCGTACTGCTTGATGAGACGGCGCATGTCGCCCAACCGCTGGCCGCGGCTGAAGGTCCAGAACGCCTTCTCACGGAAGTGCAGCGAGACGCGCGCGTCCGTGGTGCCCGGATCGGTCAGCGCCGGAAGCGCCGCCGACTGAACGTCGCCCATCTTGGGCGGCGCCGCACGGAGTGCATTGTGAATCGCCAGCCACGACGTGACGTTGCCGGCCTTGAGGGCCGCTTCGGCTTCGATCATGCGCGCATCGATGCCGTTGGCAACGTCAACCGCGGTGACCTGGCCCCACATCGTCGTGGTGCGCGTGTACGTCAGGCCGTCCTGACCGTTGATGGCGCCCGTGGTCGGAATCGTGACCGGGAGACGCGGATCGCGGGCTGACGAGAACGGAATGGCGTTGGCCACGCGGATGTCGCGACGGTTCCCTTCGATGCTGTCACCCACACTGTAGCGGCGGGAGCTGAGCCCCTGTCCCCACAGCGTGTTGGTGCCGGTGGCGAGCGACGACGTGTGCTGGTACGCGAACGTCGACGGGACGCCGGCCACAAAGCCCGCCGCCGCCGGATAGTCGTTCAACGCCAGCGCCACGCGACCGCGAGCCACACGCGACGCACGGTTGATGAGCACGCTCTGCGCATCGGCGCCGTTGGAGAACGCGATCGCCGAGTCGAGCGAGGCCGCCGCGTAGCCGAACACTGCGGCGGTGGACTGCGGTGAGGCATCCGTCGGCGACGCCGAATAGACGTTGCTGATCGGAATGCCGTTGCAGAAATCCGATGCCAGCTGCATCTCCGCAAAACCGCGCGCCAGATACATCTCGGCGATCAGCGAGCGGAGGTCCGGACGCACCTTCTGCAGCAGCGTGATCGACTCGCTGGCCCGCGTACGCGTGCGATACAGGTTGCGCAGCTGGCCGGTGATCGACGAGTTGTTTTCCTGAATGAAGCGCTGGTCCGTCTCGTCGTTCTGGATGAACGTCGAGCTGGTGCTCCATTCGTCGGCCAGCAAGCCGCCGAACATCCACGTGCTCTCACCGCCGCCCGTGATGCTGCGGAAGGTACCGATGGCACCGTTGGCGAGCGCGACGGCCGCTTCCGCGGAGACGACGTCGGACGGGTTGATGATGTCAGGATCGGTCACCTGCAGGAGCCGGTCATTGGCCCCCTGACAGGCGACGGCGGAGAGCGTGAGCGAGAGGGCGAGCGTGCCGCCGATGCGGCGCGTCGAGAAGAGCCGGCCCGTGTTGTTGTATGAAGTCATGGGTCAGTTCTCCTTAGTAGCCGATGTTGAAGCGGGCGATGAAGTAGCTCGGCGGTCCGATCGTCTGGAATTCCTGCGGCGCGTCGCCGCCGCCCGTCGTGTTGAAGCCCGATTCCGGATCGGTGCCACGGTAGTTCGTCCAGAGCTTGAGATTGCGGCCCGAGAGCACCACCGAGAGCGAGCGCGCCCGCGCCAACTTGCGCGCCAGCGTGTTGGAGAACGTGTACTGCACCGACGCTTCACGCAGACGGACGAACGCGCCCGGCTGGAAGAAGCCGTCAAGCGTACGAGCCGGGTGTTCGTTGGCGGCGATGTTGGTCGCCTGATCGATCAGCTCCGCCTTGAGGTCCATGCGGCCGGCGCAGTTCGGGCGCGTGCAGCGGATGCGCTCCGTGTTGTTGTACCACTTGTTGCCACCACGGTAGTCGAACATGGTGTTGATACGGAGCTTGCGATTGAACAGCTCGAATCCGTTGGTGAACGTCGCCTGGTACGGCGGCGTCGCATAGCCACGGAAGATCGCGGAGTCGCCCACGACCACTTCGTTCTTCGCCGGATCGGCCCAGTAGGTCAGCAAGCCGTCACCATTCTTGTCCTGATAGCTCTTGATCGGCGGCGCCCAGAGGCCGGCGATCGGGTAGCCAGCGACCGTGCGCGACGTCGTGCCGATCTGCGGCGGCGTGTCACCGAGCGAGACGACCTTGTTCGCGTTGATCGAACCGGCGATGGTGGCATCCCAGCCGAACTTCTCACCCTGCGCGAGCTGCGCGGTCAGGGCCAGTTCCATACCGGCGTTCTTCACGGCACCCAGGTTGCGCAGCTGCGACGCGACCGCGCCATACGACGGCGGGAGCACGGCGCTGATCAGCGCGTCCTGCGTGATTTTGCTGTAGTACGTCGCGTCGAGGTTGAGGCGGGAGTTGAACATCCCGATTTCGAAGCCCGTCTCCTGCTCAGCCGAGCGTTCCGGCTTGAGGTTCGCGTTACCGAGCGCCGCCTGCGTCACCGTCGGCTGGTCGACATTCGCAATGCTCGTGGTGCCCGCGTTGTAGAACTGCAACGCGTCGTTGGGGCCCGGCTGCACGCCGGACTGACCATAGGCATAGCGCAAGCGCACCGAGTTCACGAACGACGGTGCCTTCCACCAATCCTCCTGCGAAATCAGATACGACGCGGAGGCCTTCGGATAAATGATGCTCTGGAAGTTCGTGCCGAACGCCGAATTCTGGTCGGAGCGGATGGCGGCCGTCAGGAACAACCGATCGCGCACGGCAATGGCCTGCTCGATGAACACGCCGAACGTCTTCTGGACCGTGGTGCCTTCGGAGACCGAGAGCGCCGTGCCCGAGCCAACGTTCTGCGAGCCAGGCGCCAGCTGCGTGGAGCCCGTCGCCGCACCCTGCGAGCGGAAGCCCACGTACTGCGCACCGACGGTGGTCTTCATGCTGAACGCGCTCAACAGGTTGTATTGCGCCGTGGAGCCGACATCAACGGACAGGTTGTTGATGTTCACGCTGTTCAGGCCGCGCGAGCCAAGCCGCGTGGTGGCCGTGAGCGGCGGGCCTTCGCCACGATAGAGCAGGTTTTCGTCGAGACGACCGGTCCAGTCGTTACCGACCGTGACGCGATTGCTCAGCCACGTGAACGGACGCCAGTTGGCGTTCGTGGACCAGATGAAGCGATTGACCGACTGGCCCGTCTTTTCCGACCACGTGTAGTACGGCGTCCACGCGCGGTAGCCCATGAGCGGCGTACCCACACCGGAGATGGTGCCGTTGTCCGTCGTGCCCGGGCCGCCGAACACCTGCGAACCGACACCGGCCGTGGCGTTGGACTCGAGCGAATAGCGCTGCGCGATGTTGATGAAGTTCGTCGTCAGTGCAACGTCGAGCTTGGGATTGAGCGCCGCGTTGAGGTTCATGCGCAACGTCTTGCGATCGAGCGCATTGGGACGGCTCGTCCACGGACGCAGCGGCAGGCCGAGCGAATCGACGCGACGACGTTCGAACTGCGGCAGCGAGAGCGCACCGACTTCGATTTCGTCTTCCACGCCCATGAAGTAGCGCAGCGCCTCGGTGCCGCCGGAGACCTGCACGCCATACTTCTGGCGGTTGCCCGTTCCGATGGGCGTCAGGTCGGGGCGGGAGAAGATGTCGAGCGAGCTGGTCGAGTCGGCGAGGCATTCGCCCGTGCCCACGCGCTGCAGGTTGCAGAAGCCGCGCGTCGAGACGGTTTCACCCGGGCGCTTGCCCCACGTGGTGAACGCCGCCGGATAGTAGTTGCGGTCGGAGATGCTGCCACCCTCGCCGGTGATCGACCAGCGCGCGGCGCCGGCGCGTCCCTTCTTGGTCGTCACGAGAATCACGCCGTTGGCGGCGTCGGTGCCGTACAGCGTGGCCGCCGACGGCCCCTTCACGACTTCGATGTTCTCGATTTCGTCGGGATTGATGTCGCCGGTACGGCTGGCGTTGTTGCCGCCGGTGCCACCGCCGTTACCCGTCGCCGTGCCGAAGTTGGCATTGTTGCTGGTCATACGAATGCCGTCGATGATCCAGATCGGCTCGTTCGACAAGCTGACCGAGTTCATGCCGCGCACGCGAATGCGCGAGCCGGTTCCGGTCTGCGTACCGGTCGTCACGGTGACGCCCGGCGCGCGCGAGTTGAGGAGATCGCTGATGCTGCCCACCGGCGCGGTCTCGAGCACCTTCGCCGCGTCAATATTCGCCGTGGCGTTGCCGATTTCCACGCGGCGCTGTTCGCCCGTCGCGGTCGTCACGACCGGCTGCAGGTTCACGGCCGCCGTGGCGATCGCGAACTCCAGCGTCGCCGTCTGCCCCGACACGATCGTGACGCGCTTGGTGGACTCGGCGTACCCGACGCGCAGAACGCGCACGGTGTAGTCACCGGGCGTCACCAGACGCAGCGTCAGTTTGCCGTCAGGCGACGTCGGACCGCCGATCGACGTGCCCACCAGGAAGACGCGCGCGGCTTCGACCGGGCGTTTGCTGGCGACATCGGTGACGGTAACGGCCAGCGTGCCTCCGGCAGCCTGCTGGGCTTCTGCTTGCGGTCGCGCAATCAATAGCGCGCCGAGCAGTGTGCCCATAAGCGCCGCACGTGGGCGCCAGAACTGGAGCATGAGCGGGTCTCCTCAAAAAATTGGGGTACAGGGCAGTCGAGTCGCCGACTGTCGGCCTTTTCGCCGCGCTAATATCTCAGTGCTACCGGGAAATCGCCAATACTTGCGTCCGGTTGCCGAGCTGTTGCGCGGTGTTTCCGAACTGCGACCTCGCGGGACTAACAGCATTCGGCCGGTCTTTCGTCACATCGGCGCGTCGCCGTCGTCGCGCGACATCGAACGCCGCGCCATGGCATCTCGACCGCGCAACGTTTTCACCACGGCGACTGGCCTCGACGGTCTGCGCGTGTACCCTTAGCGCACCCGCCCACCACTCCACGCCAGCGTCCGAACTCCCATGGATCGTCGCGATTTCCTCGTCGATGTCACGCGCGCAGCGGCCCTCTGTGCCGTCGTCCCCAACGTCTGGCGCGTCAGCAACCGCGCGCGCTTCGTAGACAATCCATTCACGCTTGGGGTTGCGTCCGGCGACCCCACCGCAACGGGTGGCGTCCTTTGGACACGGCTCGCCCCACGACCGCTGGAAGCCGAAGGCGGCATGGACGGCACGCGCGTCACGGTGACGTGGGAAGTGGCCGACGACGAGAACTTCAAGACCATCGTCAAGTCCGGTCGCGCGACCGCCGCGCCGGAGCTCTCGTACAGCGTCCACATCGACGTGGACGGACTCGCCCCCGATCGCTGGTACTTCTATCGCTTCTCCAGCGGCACCGCGACCGCCGGCGCCACAAGCCCGGTGGGCCGCTTCCGCACCACGCCCGCGGCAGGCGTCATCTCCCCGCTCAGCCTCGCCTTCGCCTCGTGCCAGCACTGGGAGCAGGGGCTCTTCACCGCCCACGGCCACATGGCCCGCGAGAACGCCGACCTCGTCGCGTTCCTCGGCGACTACTTCTACGAGTACGGCGGCTCCGAGGGCGCAGTGCGCAAGCACGTCGGACTCGAGATCCGCACGCTCGACGACTACCGCCGCCGCTACGCGCTCTACAAAGGCGACGTCAACCTGCAGGCCTCGCACGCCATGTGCCCATGGATCGTGGTGTGGGACGATCACGAGTTCGACAACAACTACGCCGGACTCAATGGCGAGAACAACATGGAGTCGGAAGAGCAGATGCACACACGTCGCGCTGCCGCGTATCAGGCGTGGTGGGAGCATCAGCCGGTGCGTGTGCCGCGCGTCAAGTCGTGGGCCGATCTCAACATCACGCGCCAGATCGAATGGGGCGGCCTCGCCAGCTTCTGGATGCTCGACACCCGCCAGTATCGCAACGATCAGGCGTGTGGCGATGGCACCAAGCGCGTGCCGTGCGGCGAGTGGGCCGATCCATCGCGCACGCTCATGGGCGACGCGCAGGAGAAGTGGCTGCTCAACGGTGTCGGCGCCTCCAAGGCCAAGTGGCAGGTGCTCGCCAATCAGGTGATGATGGCGCCGTACGACAATGATCCGACCGATGCGGTCATGGTCTCGATGGATCAGTGGAGCGGCTATCCCGTCGCGCGCGATCGCCTGCTCAAGGGGCTCGCCGATCGCGCGCCCAATCGCACCGTCGTTATCACGGGCGACATCCACACGAACTGGGTGAACGAGCTGCACAGCGATTTCTCGCGTCCAGATCGCCCGATCACCGGCGCCGAGTTCGTGGCGACGAGCATTTCCTCGGGCGGGGACGGCGTGGCCGTGCTTCCCGCCAACGCCAAGGCGTCACTCGCGGCCAACCCGCACATCAAGTGGCACAGTCGGCAGCGCGGCTACGTGACGTGCAAGGTGGACGCGAGCACTTGGCACACGGAGTATCGCACGGTGCCGTTCGTGACCAAGCCGGACGCACCGATTGAAACGCCGAGCAAGTGGCGGGTGGAGCATGGGAAGGCGGGGATCACCGCCGTTTAACTGCCGGTAGCGTTCGCACCATCGGAGCCGTCGCGCGCTATCGGATCGCTATCGGATCGTTAGCGTCGCGACGGCTCTTTCGTACTCGGCGTCAACGACGGCATCAGTGAACTGAACTCGCGCGTCTGCATCCGCGCGCCGCCGCGCAGTTGCTCCACCACTTCGTCGGCACTGTCGTCGCTCACACCGAGCGACCGCAGGCTGTGGTACGCCATGCCAAACGCGAGTTCGCGTTCGCCCATCAGCGCCTTGGTCACGTTGAGCGCTTCGAAGAGCTGCTGTTCCTGATCGCTGTGCGTGCGCACCACAATCTCGATGTCGGGATTGCGCGCGCGCGCCAGCGTGATGATGTGCCGCGCGTGATACGGATCTGGTGCCGCGATCACCAGCAGCTTGGCGTTCTCCGGATGTGTGTATTCGAGAATGCCCGGACGCGTCGCGTCGCCGTAGATGGTCGCAACGCCAGTCGTGCGCATCGCCTCCACTACTCGCCGATCCTGCTCCACCGCGACGAACGGAATGCCATAGCGCTGCAGCGCGTCGCCAATAGTGCGCCCCACCCGACCATAGCCCACCACGATCGCATGATTGGGCACCATCACCACGTGCAGATCGGTCACCACCAGACTCGGCTCCTTCTGCCGTTCTAGTCGCTCCAGCAGACCGGGCTTGCTGGAGATCCAGTTGCCCACCACATCCGCCAGCCAGAAGAGCAGCGGATTGAGCACGATGGTGACCAGTGCGGACGCGAGAATGAGACTGCGCCCGGTCTCCGACAGCACACCGAGCGACACGCCGAGCGCGGCGAGAATGAAGGAGAACTCGCCGATCTGTCCGAGGCTCGCGCCCAGTCGCAGCGAAGCGCCCAGTGGATGCCGCAACAGCACCATCAGCACGGTCGAGACGAGTCCGTTGGCAATCAGCACGACGGCCACGGTGCTGAACACCTTCACCGGCTCCTGCACCAACACCAGCGGATCGATCAGCATGCCCACCGACACGAAGAACAGGACGGCGAATGCGTCCTGCAGCGGCAGCGCGTCGGCCGCGGCGCGATAGCTCAGGTCCGACTCGCTGATCACCACACCGGCGACGAACGCGCCCAACGCGAACGACACGCCAAACAACGACGCGGCGCCAACGGCCACGCCCAATGCGACCGCCAGCACCGCCAGCGTGAACAGCTCGCGGGAGCCGCTGCGCGCGACGTGCATCAGCAGCCACGGCACCGCGCGACGCCCAACGATGCTCATCAGCCCGATGAAGGCCATAACCTTGAGCAAGGTCAGCGTGATCACCCACGCCACACTGCTGGTGGGCGACGTGCTGCTCAGCGGCGACGCGCCAAGCGCGGTGAGCACCGTTGGGAGCAGCACGAGCACGATGACGACGGCGAGATCTTCCACCACGAGCCAGCCTACGGCGATACGTCCGTCCACCGAGTCGAGCAGACCGCGCGCTTCGAGCACACGCAGCACCACCACCGTGCTGGACACGGACAGCGCGAGGCCAAATACCAGTGCAGCGGCCGGCGCCCATCCCCACGACAGCGCCAGCCAGCCACCCAATGCAGTGGCGACGAGCATTTGCAGCAGCGCACCCGGAAGCGCGATACGCCGCACGCGCATCAAGTCGCCGGGCGAGAAGTGCAACCCGACGCCAAACATCAGCAGAATCACGCCGATCTCGGCGAGCTGACCGGCCAGCTCCACGTCGCCCACGAACCCCGGCGAGTGCGGCCCGATGACGATACCGGCGAGCAGATAGCCCACGAGCGGCGGCAGTCCCACGCGGGAGGCCACGAAGCCAAGCACGAATGCGACCGCGAACGCGCCCGCGAGGGTGAACAGCAACGCCGTGTGTGGATTCATGCCGGACAGATCAGGATTCAGGAGGTGCGACGCGCTTCGAACACCAGTTCCAGCAACACCGTGTCGCGCCACACGCCGAGGCGCTGCGCGATGCGGTCCCGACGCCCCACCACGCGGAAGCCAAGTCGCGTGTGCAGCGCCACGCTGGCCGCATTCTCAGGAAAGATGGACGACTGCAGCGTCCAAAAGCCGGCGAGCTCGGCCCGCGCGATGAGCGACGTGAGCAGTGCACGACCTGTGCCGCGCCCGCGTGCGCCATCGGCCACATACACGCTCACTTCAGCCACCCCCGCGTACACCGCACGCCGCGAGATCGGCGAGAGCGCGGCCCACCCCGTCACGCGCTCGCCGTCCACCGCGACCAGTCGCGGCGCAGGCACGTGTGAAGCGTCCCACTCATCCCACGTCGGGACCTCCGTATTGAACGTTGCCTGCCCGGTCGCCATCCCCTCGGCGTAGATGCGCGCGACGTCGGGCCAGTCGGCCGGCGTCATCTCGCGAAGCTGGGGTGGGGAAAGCGTCATGATCCGAGGCAATGTGCCCCCGCTGCGAGGGCGTGTGCAAGAAATCCGGGCACTGGCGTCTCCTGTGCGAACCCGACCTGGAGTCGTCATGCGCCTGAACCGAATTGCCCTCAAGCTCGCCGCCACGCTGCTCCCTGCGCTGCTCCCCGCGATTGCGGACGCGCAGGGGCGATTGATCGCACCGATCTGCGGGCGACCGTGCCCGCCCACTGCCATCTGCGAGATTCCGCGCCCGGACCCGGTGCGCGACGAGCCGATACAGGCCGTCCGCTGCGGTGCGCGCGTCGAGAAGCGCTCGAGCGTCACACGCGTGCAGTTGGTGGATCGCGTGCTGCGTTACGAAGTGACCGAGGTGTTCCGCAACGAAGGGAGCGCGGTTGGCGAGGCGGACTACATGTTTCCGCTGCCGGCCGGTGCGGCGTTCGAAGATCTCAAGCTCTCCATCAACGGCGAGCTCGTGTCCGGCGAAACGCTGAGCGCTGACCGTGCACGCGGCATCTACGAGGAGATCGTGCGCAAGCAGCGCGATCCGGCGCTGGTGGAATGGATGGGCAGCGGCATGCTGCGCGCGCGCATTTTTCCGATCGCGCCCGGCGAAGACAAGAAGGTCGTCGTACGCTTTCAGAGCGTGGCCGCGCGTGAAGGGGACGCGCTGCGCATCGACTATCGACGCAGCGGCGACTTCTCGCTCAGCTATCCACGCAACGACCAATTCGGCGAAGCGTATTCACCTACGCATCTGCTGCGCACCCGCGACGACGGACGCGTGCGCGTCGTGACTGCCGAAGGGAGCGCGACCGACCTGACGATTCTGCTGCCGCTACGCCGTGCGGACGCGGCCGGCATGAGCGTGCTCACGCACGGTGGCAGCAACGGTAGCGATGGCGCTGGCTTCGCGATGCTCACCATCACGCCGCCGTCGGCACCGGCACGCGCCACGCCGCGCGATCTTGCCTTTGTGCTGGACGTGTCCGGCTCGATGAGCGGCCGCAAGTTGGAGCAGGCAAAGGCTGCGGGACACGCGCTGCTCAACTCGCTGCGCCCCGCGGATCGCTTTCGC
The DNA here is from genome assembly GCA_965279375.1 of Gemmatimonas sp. Lineage (GTDB taxonomy): Bacteria > Gemmatimonadota > Gemmatimonadetes > Gemmatimonadales > Gemmatimonadaceae > Gemmatimonas. The sequence goes on from OZ257156.1 coordinate 394,208, forward strand.
CTCATCGATTTCTCGACCGACGTACGCGCCTTTCGCGATCGCTGGGTAAATGCCACGCCCACGCAGGTGAACGAAGCGCATCGATATCTCGATAGGCTCAACGCGGAAGGCTCCACCAACATCAGCGAGGCGCTGCGTACGGCGCTCGACTGTCTCGCATCCACCGGATCGGAGCGATTGCCGCTGGTGGTGTTCGTGACAGACGGAGAGCCGACGGTGGGCGAGCGCAACCCAGACGTCATCGCGGCGTCGGCCGCACGCCTGCGCGGTGATGCGCGCGTCTTCACCGTTGGCGTGGGCACCGGCGTAAACGCCACGCTGGTGGAGCAGCTCGCACTGCAGGGACGCGGCACAGCGCACTTCGTGCGCGACGACGAATCGGTGGAAGCGCCGGTCTCGCTGCTTGCGCGTCGTTTGTCGGAGCCGCTGCTGACGGATGTGAAGTTGAGTGCCACCGGCGTACGGCTGTCTCGCGTGATGCCCAACGGCCCCATCGATGTGTTTGCCGGGCAGGATCTTGTGGTGCTGGCACGCTACGATGGCAGCGGCGACGCGGTCATCCGTCTCGAAGGGCGTTCGGCGACCGGTCCAGTCACCTGGACTACGCGCGCGCGATTCGATGCACGTTCCAGCGCCAACCCGTTCGTGGCGCGCCTCTGGGCGGCACAGCGCATCGGATGGCTCGCGGCGGAGAAGCGGCGCAGCGGCGGCACGAGCGAGATGGACGCGGAGATTCGCACACTCGGCGAGCGCTATGGCATTCCCACGGAGTTTTCTTCGTATCTCGTGCTGGAGCCCGGCATGACCGTGGGTAACCTCGCGCAGCCGCAGTCGGTGGATCGCAGCATGAGTCGTGGCGTGCTGGGCGCCGTCACACGCAGCGCCAAGACGTCGAGTGCGCCCATGCCGAGCGCTGTGGCGACCAGTGCACCCGCAGCTGCCCCCGCTGATTCGCGTTCTGATGCACGCTTTGAAGCCGCACGCGGTGCGGCAATGCAGCGCGACGCCAAGTCCGTGGCGATGCTCGACAATCTGGCGGAATCGGATGCTCGGAGTGGCGAGCGCACCACACGCGTGGTCGGCAATCGGCGACTGTCGCTCGCGTCGGGGGTATGGACCGATGCACGTTTCACCAATGCGATGCGCGTGGTGCGCGTGCGCCCCTTCTCCGTCCTCTACTTCGAACTGCTGCGACGCATGCCCGACCTGCAGGATGTCTTCGCACTCGGTGACCGCGTGATCGTCGCCGGCCGCACCGTCGCCATCGAGTTGGCCGCAGACGGCGCGGAACGCGTGGACGCCGCGCAGTTGGCCGCACTGCAGCGCGACTGGTAAGGGACGCATGGAAGACGAAGCCCTCGAACGCCTGTTCAAGCTCTATCACCAACCGCTCGTGCGCTATCTCACGCGGCGACTGGGCGACAGGGACTGGGCCGAGGAGGTCGCGCAGGAGACGTTCCTGCGCGCCCTCGGGCAGGACTCGCTTCAGAGCGAGCGTTCGTGGCTCTTCGCGGTAGCGACCAATCTCGTGCGCGACGAGGCCCGCAAGGACACGCGGCGTCGCTCGCGACTGCAGCAGCTCACGCTGGAATCACGCGTGGAGCAGGAAGTGCACACGGTCGAGGATGACGCCGAGCAGACCGCTGAACGTGCGCATGAACGCGCCTTGGCGCGGAAAGCCGTGGACGCATTGGCGGAAAAGGATCGGCTCGCATTGTTGATGCGCGAAGAAGGGTTGGACTACGGAGAGATTGCCGCCGCGCTGGGGCTCTCGGTCGGCTCGGTGGGGACCACGTTGTCGCGGGCGCGTCGTCGATTGACGGAGCACTACGAATCCATGCAGTCGGCGCAGGGGACGGGAGGAGCAGATGCAGCATCCTGATGAAGGCACCGTGCACGCGTGGCTGGACGATGCGCTGTCGGCGGAGGAAGCGCAGGCGCTCGAGACGCACGTAGCGTCGTGCGCGGAGTGCGCGGCGATGGTGGCGGAGGCGCGCGGACTGATCGCATCGGCGTCGCGGATCGTGCGGCAGTTGGATGGCGTGCCGGCCAAGGTGATACCCATCGCGTCGGCCAAGCGCGCGCCGGCGACTCGTTCGTGGACACGCTACTCCGGTCTGGCCGCTGCAACGCTGTTCGTGGCGACCACGGCGACGTGGGTGGCCGTGCGGGACAAGGGCGCGATCGGGGTGACGGTGCCGTCGGTGGCGATGGAGTTCGACGCGTCGAAAGCCGCGCCGATGGCCGCCGACTCTGCTGCGCCGGCGCGATCGCCAATGCCGTCACCCGCGCCGTCTGCCATCGCCGATGCCGCGCCCGTTGCGCAGTCGCTCAAGTCAGCGCCGGCGCGTGAGAGCGTGGGTCGTGTGGCACAATCACTTGCCGATCGACGCAGCGAGGCGGTCGCCGCGCCGATGGCCGCCGCGCCGGCGGCAATAGCGCCGGCGACCACGGCCTCTGCGATGCCGGCGGCCGCCGTCGCGGCACGCATGTCCGTCGAGACGGCGAACGAAGCTCCGGTCTCGCTCGCGGGCTGCTATCGCCTCATGTCCATCGCAGCCACCGGAAACAGTGTGGCCACAACGCTCCGTCTCACCGACTCGCTCACTCCGTCGGACGCCGCCAAACGCGCCGACGCCACGCCCATCGATCGCCTCGTCGGCACGTACATCGGCTACGCGACGGGACTTGGTCCTGCAATGGCGCTGGCCGAACGCGTACAAGCCAGTGCGAAGGCGAATGACGCTGCGCTGGGCGCAGCGACTCGCGCCTCGCCAGCGGCCCCACCTGCTGCCGCGCGCACGGCAACCACGCGCTCCGCGATGGCGTCGGCTGCGGCACCAGCTGCAGCACCAGCTGCGGCTCCGGCGCTCGTACTCAACGCCAACGCGATGATTCGCTGGTCACCCGCCGGCGACGGTCTCGTGCGCGTGCTGCTCGCCGATAAGTCCACGCTCCTGATACGACTCACGGCCGACGCCGCGGCGAGAGCCGCTGACATCAGCCGTGATCGAGATGCGTCTGCTACTGCGACTGCTACTGCTACTGCTACTGCTACTGCTACTGCTGCATCTGGGCCAACGGTGCAGTTCACCGCGACACGCGTGAGCTGCCCGCAGTAACCCAGCACGCCTTATCCCGGGCCTCCGCCCGGCAGGTGCGCAAACACTTTGCCCATGAAACCGAACATGTCCTGGTCGGGCGTGTTCGGCAGCTTCTGCGCCAACGCGGCCCCTTCGTGCTGGTACATCGTGCGCACGTTCTGGGCGATCTCGCGATTGCCCCCCGTGAACTCGTTCACCAGCCCACGCCAACGCTCGGCGAGTGCCAGCAGCTCGGGATCGTTCGTTGCGGTGCCCTTGGCCATGTGCTCGCGCACGGCGGGGATGATCTCGCCCCACTCCGCGGCCACCTGATCCATCCGCTCCTGACTCACCGACTGTCGGCGCTGCTCCAGCTCCGCGAGTTGCTCGGTCGTGAAATACTTCTCCATGATTTGCATGTCCTCGATGATGCGATAGAGATCTTCCGTGGAGATCGTCTTCGCCGTGTCCAAGTGATGCGCCAGCCGTCGCAACCGATCCGCGAGCCGCTGTTGCAGAGCGATCTGCATCTGAATGCGGTCGAGGTGCAGTTGAATCACGCGCTGTGCGGTGAGATCCGGTTGGTCCAGCAGCTGCCGGATCTCGTCGAGTGGAATACCGGTCATGCGCAACGACTGGATCTGTTGCAATCGCGACACGTCTGCATGCGCATACAGCCGATGTCCCGACGCCGTCCGCTGCGAGGGATGCAACAGACCGATCTCGTCGTAGTGATGCAGCGTGCGAACTGACAGCCCCGTCCGACGGGCCAACACGCCAACCTTGATGGGGACTGACCCTTCCGCTGACATCCTGCGCTCCTTCAATGCAACCGGTGAATACGGTTCCGGTGAAACGGTCCTGCGTGGCCACGAGGACATGCTACGCCCTCACGTTGCGTGAGGTGCAAGGGGGGCACGCAAAGTTGTTTCGACGCGACTCAGCGCACGAAGTCGAAGCTCGCCGCCGTCGTGCGTCCGCGCCAATACGGACGCGATACACCGCCCAGAATCCACGCGACCTCACCCTGCTCGGGGATGAGCATGCCGTCGTGCCGCGCGTACTGCCAGAACCGCCCTTCCCACGGCGCTTCGGTCGTCACGCCGTCCACCGCACGGCCACGCGCCTTCACATAGATGCCACTGACTTCATTCTGCGCATTGAAGCGAAACTCCATCGACGTGTGCACGTCGCCGTCATCGACGGTGGCCATCGCGACCGAATCGGAAACGGGCGTCCACGTCACGCCGGCCGACGGCAGCAACGCGGTCGGTAACCACACGCCTTCCGCCAGGTAGCGCATCAGTTCACCCTCGGCCATCGCACCGCCACCGGACACGTCGGCCATCGTCTTGAGCCCCAGCACGTCGGCGCGCAGCGCGCCCACGCCGCGACTGTAGCTGTCGCGCACGTACACCGGCAGCAGCGGTGCCTGCCGAATGGTGGCATCCCACAGCATGCCGATTGGTGCGACGGTGAACAGCTCACGCGCGGAGAACTTGCGCCAGCTCTCCTCGCTGTCACCCATCTTGAACGTCCCTTCCTGCTCGAAGCGGGCGACGTTCACCCGACGCTGTCCCGCCTTCAGCACGTGGCGGAAATAGCGCGCGACCGGCGCTGGCAGCCCCTCCAGTTCGGACTCCGCATACCGTGCACCCGCGGAGTGCGGGTTGGCCGAGAGTGAGTTGACCCTCTCCCCCGCCAAATCCACGAACGACTCGTCGATGCGGGACGACGCGGACGACCAGCGCCACCGTCCCACCGCCAGCAATACGCCGTAGAGCAGCAGCAGCGACACGGTCGCGCTGAGAAGGATCTTCACCCACATGACTTGACTGCTCCGTTGAAGGCCACCCGCGCGTCGATCGTACGAAGGGTGCACGCTTCGTGCCGTCAAGGCGGGGGGCCGCAGGCGGGACCTACACGGCTACTTCCGCTCGCCAGTCCAGAAGACGATCACGCCACAGGTCGATCGTCCCGTGAACTGCGCGGGCGCCGTCATCGCACTTGGGTACACCTCCACCGCGCGCACGAAGTCAGCGGCCATCACGAACTCCAAGTCATCGGTGTCCACCACCGGCGCACCGTCGATGAAAAGGCTCGGCTGACAGAGCTCTCGTCCGGTCCCACGCATCCTCACGCGATACCCGCTGCCGCTGGGGATCACCCGCACGCCCGCCATGTTGCCGAAAATGTCCGTTGTCCGAAGCGGTGGCCGCTCGAGCAGATCCTCCGGCCCGAGGAACGTGCCGCTGGCTGCCGACTTGCGACGCGCGTCGAACTCGGCGAGCGAGCGGCTGCGCACGCCATTCACCGCAGCGCGAATGCGCAACGTGTCCATTCGCGTCAGTCGCTCGAAGCTCACCACCAGCGTGGTGCTGTCGTCGCGGATCACGTCCACCACGCGCGTCTGCGGCAGATACCCGATCGCGCGCGCGTCCAGCGTGTGCGTGCCTGTCGGCAAGTCGCTCAGCACGAATACCCCGCTCGCTGTCGACGCGCTTTCCAGACCCGTGCCCCACACGCTCAGCCGCACGTTGTCCAGCGGGGGGCCCTGCGCCTGCATCGCCTTGCCGCGCAACTGACCGTCGCCGCGCAGCACGTCGATCGCCGAGTCCTTGCTCGTGTCCGCTGCGACCCGTTTGGTCGAGTCGCGCGATCCGACGTCGGGCGACGCCGTATCCAACGGTGCCGCAATGCTCGCGTGTCGCACGCGCCCCACGTACAGATCGCGCAGCAGCAGGCCGTCCTCCGGCACCGTCAACTCGGCCGCACCGCTCGAATCCGCGCCGCTCCATCCGCGCACGCGCAGCACACCGTCCAATGGGACACCGCAGAGCGTGAAGATGCCGTCGGCATCGGTGTCCACCTCGAGGGTTGGCACCGTGCGCTCCGTGCCTGCGCTCGTGAGAGCCAGCTCCAGCCACTGCACACGCACGGTACCCCGTACCGGGCGTCGGCCCTGCTCGGCATCTCGTAATCGGCCACGCACATACCCCGAGCGTTCGCGCACCGCCGTGTCCCCGCACACGCTGCGGATCATGCTGCGCGCGCTCGGCACCGACAGACGCACGCGCTCCGACTTTCCGTCGCGAAGCTCGACCCCGCGCGCGAGTTGCTGCACGCCGAGCGAATCCAGACGCGGATGACGCGCGCCGACCGCGTATTGGGCGGCGGGCAACGAGTCGATCGTGTACTCGCCTTGCGTATTCGTGCTGGCGTCGCGCACAATGGCCGGATTATCCAGTCGCACCAACTGCACGGTTGCGCCAACGAGCGGCCGCTTCGCCGAGCTGTCGAACACCACGCCGTGGATGCGCCCAAGTCGCACCGGCGGGGATCCCGACGACTGCGCCCGAAGCGCCGCAGGTGCGAGACTCGCCGCACCAACGAGTATCGCGTGCCGCAGGCGCCCCCTCGCGCGCGGCGGGAGCGACCACAGGCACGACAAAACGCGCAGCGCCGTCATTCCGATCACAAGACATTCCCTCCAGCCGTTCGGTGAGACGAAACCCTGTCGGGCCCACGTCGTTGTCCTCGCGCAATGTGCGCGGTGACCGCGGCGGCTGTCCAGGTCGCTCCCTCACGGCACGGGCCCGTCGCCCCCATCTATCCCGCACGCGTCACCTCGGAGCGGGACGAAGCGATATGCCGACGCCCTTGCCTCGTCGGCCGCCGTGAGGGATTCGGCGCGGGCAGCGCTTCCGCGCGTTGACAGGGGAGTCAGCATCCCGTATGAACCGTACTTCCTGCACGCGGTCGCTATTCGCCAAACCGGATGTCTGCATGACTCTTTTCGTTCGCCCACTCGTCATCGCGCTGGCGCTGACCTCCACGCTCACGCTGGCCGCCTGTGGTGGCGCCGCACGCGTCGGCTCGGCGTCACCCACCGTATCGCCTGAGCAGGGACCGCAAAACCTGCGCGTCTACGACACGAAGGGCGCACGCTTCGTGCCGTTCTCCCGTCTTGCCGACGCGGTCAACAGCGTGGACGTCGTCTTCCTCGGCGAGCAGCACGACGATCCCGGCACACATGCCGCTGAACTCGCCGTGCTCGCCGCGCTCGGCGCGCGGCATGATCGCGTCGTACTGTCGCTCGAGATGTTCGAGCGCGACGTGCAGCCGGTACTCAACCGCTATCTCGCCGGTACGGTGAGCGAAAAGGACTTCCTCGCTGACTCGCGCCCGTGGCCGCGCTACACCACCGACTATCGTGGCATGGTCGAGCTCGCGCGCATTCGTGGGTGGCCGGTGATCGCCGCCAACGTGCCACGCCGTATCGCCAGCGCGGTAAGTCGCGCCGGTCTCGCCACGCTCGACACGATGAACGCCGTCGAACGCGCCTTCTCCGCCAAGGAGAACAAGTGCCCGAAGGACCTCTACTACCAGAAGTTCGTCGCCACGATGGGTGACATGTCCGCCAGCCACGGCGGCAGCGCGCCTGCTCCCGCCGCCGCAGGCAGCGCCCCCAAGCCGTCCGCCGCGCCCTCGGTCGATCGCATCTACGAAGCGCAGTGCGTCAAGGACGAGACGATGGGCGAGTCGGCCGCCAACGCACTCGCTGCCGCAGGACGTGGAGCCGTCGTGCTGCACGTGGATGGTGCGTTTCACTCGGACTTTGGACTGGGCACCGCCGAGCGTGTGCGTCGTCGCGCGCCCTCGGCCAAAACGCTGGTCCTGAGCGCGGTGCCTGTGTCAGATCTCGCCACAGCCAACGGCAGTGAGTACGCCACGCGTGGAGATTTCATTCTCTTCACGCGCGCACCGGTCAAGGATACGAAGTAGTCGAGCCTCGCCCGTCGGCGATTCGCGCAGTCGAGGATTCCGTCGTAGCATCTACCGACACAGTGCCTGAGGCCGCTCGGCAGTTTCCCGAGCGGCAGACCCCACGGTTTCGGAGATTGCTCGATGAATTGGACGCGCCGACACGGCGACGCGCTGCCGCTTTGCGTTCTCGCCGCCGCGACATTCACGCTCGTCGCCGCATCGATCGCCGGCGCGCAAAGCCCCGCGCAGAACGACAGCGCCGTCAAGGCGGCAGCCCGCACGAGCGCGCTTCCGCTCATCACATCGCGCTCACTGACCTTCACCACCGACGAAGCATCGTGGGTGTCGCTCGATGTCTCGCCCGATGGCAAGACAATCGTGTTCGATGTGCTGGGCGATCTGTACACACTGCCCATCACCGGCGGGAAGGCAACGCGCATCACCAGCGGCACCGGATGGGATCAGCAGCCGCGATATTCGCCTGACGGCGCGCAGATCACCTTCGTCAGCGATCGCAACGGCTCCAAGAATGTCTGGATCGCCAATGCTGATGGCAGCAAGGCCAAGGTGCTGACCAAGAGCGAACGGATCAACTACGCCTCGCCGATCTGGTCCGCCGATGGGCAGTACGTGATCGCGTCGCGTTCGGGGCAGCTGTGGCTGTACAACAAGGACGGTGGATCGGGTGCACAGCTCACGGGACTGCGCGCCGAGGGCGCGGCGGCGACAACAGGACCGGCGCCTTCGCACTATGGCGCCGCGCCGAGCGGTGACCCGCGCTATCTCTGGGTGAACGTGAGTGGCACCGTACCGCCGGTGCTGGCCTCTGGTTTTCACGAGGAGAACGCTACGTCGGCGCAGGAAGAAAACGACGAAGCCCAGGCGCGCAGCAATGCGCGGCGCGTCGGTCAGTATCAGATCGCGCAGTTCGATCGCGAGAGTGGTCGCACGCTCGTTCGGACGCACGAAGCCGATGGAGCCTTTCGTCCAGTGGCCAGCCCCGACGGCAAGTGGCTTGTGTACGCCACGCGCCATGATGCGCGCGAAGCACTCAAGCTGCGCGAGCTGGCTACGGGTGAAGAGCGCTGGCTCGTGATGGATGTGCAGCGTGACAACTCGCAGGGCGGCGGCATCAACGATCGCGATGTCTATCCGGCGTCCGCCTTCACGCCCGACTCGAAGGCGCTGATCACGAGCTTCAATGGCAAGCTGTGGCGCGTGGAAGTGCCCGCGGGCACCGTCAGCGCGATCCCGTTCACGGCCGACGTGGACCAGCGCATGGGGCCACTCGCCAAGTTCGAGTACCCGATCAACGATTCCACGCTCGTCGTCACGCAGATTCGTGGCGCCAAGCCATCGCCGGATGGTGCGCGACTCGCGTTCGTTGCACTCGATGCGCTGTACGTTGGTGAGCTGGTCGCGTCTGCACCCAATACGCCCGCTGGCACACGCACGGTGCGCAACCCGCGGCGGTTAACCAAGGGTGGCACGGTGGAGCATGCGCCGGTGTGGTCGCCCGACGGCCGCTACATCGCGTATGTCACGTGGAGCGACACGGCCGGCGGCAACATCTATCGCGTACGTGCCGACGGCGCCGTGGCGGCAGAGCGTCTGACGCGCACCGCTGCGTACTTCGACAAGATCGCCTACACCAAGGACGGCACGAAGCTCTTTGCCGTGCGCGGCTCGCGCTACAGCCGCATGCGCAACTTTGAAGATTTCGGCAATCTGAGTAACGCCGCCGAGTTGGAGTACGTGTGGCTACCGGCGGCGGGTGGCGAAACGACGCGGATCGCGTGGACCGGCGGCGGTCAGTCGCAGGAAGGGCGCAACGTGCCGCACGTGGGGCCGGACAGCACGCGACTGTACGTGTGGGCCGGCAGCGAAGGACTCGTGTCGATGCGCCTCGATGGTACCGATCGCAAGGTCGTGGTGCGCGTGGCCGGGCCACCGCAACCCGCACAACCACTGCCCGCGGGCGCAACTCCTCCTCCGCCACCGGTGCCGGATGAAGTCGTGCTCTCGCCAGACGGCAAGCGCGCGCTTGTCCATGCAGACAACAACGTCTATCTGATCACCGTGCCGCCCATCGTTGGACAGGCACAGGCGGTCTCGGTGACCGGCGGTTCGGTGGTGCCCACCACGCGCCTCACCAAAGTGGGCGGTGACTTCATCGGCTGGTCCGCTGACAGCCGCAGCGCGTTCTACTCGATTGGGCGCAGCTACTTCCAGTACGATGTGCGTACAGCGGACATCGCCATTCGTGATTCCGTCGCTCGTGCGGACTCCATTGCCAACGCCGGTGGTGCTGCACCGGGTGCAGGCGCGGCTGCAGCCGCTTCTGCCGCCACACGCGACTCCACGAAAAAGGCGACGGTCGCGTACGAAGCACAGCGGCACGACGTCGAGATCACGGCCAGCAAGGACAAGCCGCGCGGCACGGTCGTGTTGCGTGGCGCGCGACTGGTGACCATGAAGGGCGACGAAGTCATCGAGAACGGCGAGATCGTCGTCACCGACAATCGCATCGTGGCCGTCGGTGCCAGTGGTTCCCTGTCCGTTCCTGCCAACGCGAAGATCATCGACGTGGCCGGCAAGTCGATCATTCCGGGCTACGTCGACATCCACGCGCACAACTGGTTCGGCTGGGGCGTGCATCGCGATCAGATCACACAGCTCCTCGCCAACCTCGCGTACGGCGTCACCACGCAACGCGATCCGCAAACGTCGGCCACCGACATTCTCACCTACACCGACCTGATGGAAACGGGCGCGCTGATTGGTCCGCGCTTGTACTCCACGGGCCCCGGCATCTTTGCGGCCGACAACATCAAGAGCCTCGACGAAGCACGCGATGTCGTGCGTCGCTACGCCGATCACTACAACACCAAGACGATCAAGCAGTATCTCGCCGGCGATCGCAAAGTGCGGCAGTGGGTGATCATGGCGGCGAAAGAGCTTGGCCTCACCACCACAACGGAAGGCGGCTCCAACCTCTCGATGAACCTGACCCTGATGCAGGATGGCTACCCAGGGTTGGAACACGCGATGCCGATCTTCCCGCTCATGAAGGACGTCGTGCAACTCGAGGCGGCCAGCGGCATCACCTACACGCCAACGCTCATCGTCGGCTACGGTGGCCCCACGGGGCTCAACTACTGGCTCACACACTACAACGTGGACACCGACGCCAAGCTCCGCCGCTTCACGCCCCACGAAGAACTCGACTCGTGGAAGACCACGCAGTTCTTCCGCGACGACCAGTACATCTTCAAGGGACACGCCGAACAGCTCGCCAAGATGGTGAACGCCGGCGGTCGCGTGGGACTCGGCTCGCATGGCGAGCTGCAGGGGCTCGGCGTGCACTGGGAGATCTGGATGATGCAGTCCGGCGGGCTCACGCCGCACCAGACGCTGCGCGCCGCCACGCTGCATGGCGCCGACGCCGTGGGACTCGGCCGTGACCTCGGCTCACTCGAAGTCGGCAAGCTCGCTGACCTGCAGGTGCTGGAGCAGAATCCGCTCACCGACATTCACAACACCAACACCATCCGCTTCGTAATGAAGAATGGTCGCCTCTACAATGGCGACACCCTCGACGAAGTCTGGCCGCGCACCAAGGCGCTCGCACCGCAGTGGTGGTGGAAGGAAGATCCATCCTCCAACTCGAACAGGAACCGATGAGCACTCGTTCACGTCGTCCGGTCCGTGCCGTCGTCGCATTCGTTGCGACGACCGTGGCATGGACCGCCGTTTCGGCGCAGCGCGCCCCCGCCGCCGACATCGATCCGCGCATCCAGAAGCTGGTCGCCGCAGTGTCCGAAGCGCACCTGCGTGAGCTTGACACCAAGCTGGTCTCGTTCGGCACGCGCAACACACTCTCAGATGCGACGTCCACCTCGCGTGGCATCGGCGCGGCACGCCAGTGGATCTTCGATGAGCTCAAGCGCTCGAGCTCCAAACTGCAGGTCTCCTTCGACACGCATCAGATCGCGCAGCAGGGGCGAATCACGCGCGACGTGGAACTGCGCAACGTCATGGCCGTGCTTCCCGGCAAGTCGTCACGGCGCATCTACATCTCGGGGCATTACGATAGCGTGAACCCGGGCGGACAAGGCGCCAACAGCCAGGGCGGACCGGCGGTTCGTGACTCGCTGTACGTCAACGACGCGCCCGGCGCCAACGACGACGGCAGCGGTACGGTGCTCACGATGGAGCTCGCACGCATCTTTGCCGAAAGCGGCATCGAGTTCGACGCCACACTCGTCTTCATCTGCTGGGCCGGCGAGGAGCAGGGGCTCATCGGCTCGATGGCGCATGCGCAGAAGGCAGCCGCTGACAAGGTCGTGATCGACGCCAACTTCAACAACGACATCGTTGGCAACAGCACCGGCGGCAACGGCCAGGTGGATGGCAAGAGCGTGCGCATCTATTCGCTTGGCCCCGAAGACAGCATGTCGCGCTCACTGGCCCGCTACGTGGAGCGCGTGGCCGCGAAGTATGTGCCGTCGCATCGTATTCGCCTGATGGCGCGCGAGGATCGCTTCGGACGTGGCAGCGATCACTCGTCGATGACCGCCAACGAATTCCCAGCCATCGTTTTCCGCGAAGCCAACGAGAACTTCTCGCGCCAACACTCAGCCAACGACAAGCTCGAAGGCGTGGACTTCCGGTATCTCGCGCAGAACGCGCGCGTGAATGCGGCCAGCGCGGCGTCGCTGGCGCTGGCACCGGCCGCGCCGCGCGTCATGAGCGACCGCGGCGTCGTGCGGCTGGGTCGTACACCGTCTGGCTACGACGCGAATCTGCAGTGGGACGCCGTTCCGGGCGCGGTTGGGTATCGCCTGTACTGGCGCGACACGTGGAGCAACAGCTGGGAGCACTCGCAGACCATCGGCGCCGTGACGCAGTACGTCTTTGACGGACTCTCCATCGACGATTGGGTCTTTGGCGTCGCGGCGATCGGCGCCGACGGCCACGAAAGCCTCGTCAGCGCCTACGTCTCGCAGGTGCGCAAGATGACCGAGATCAAGCTCAAGAAGTAGCGCGGTCGATCGCTCCGCGCTGCAGAACGTCAGCGCGGAGCGGTCAGCGCTTGTTCGAGATTCTTTCGCAGGGAGCCGTGATTGCCGAACTCCCCGGCGCCGCCGTACATGACGTCCTCAATGACATCGAACGGCTTCTTCTTTCCGTTCTGCTTCTTGCCGATCAGCACCGTGTCGGTCCAGCTATAGCTGTCACCGTTGGTGATGTGGGTGAAAGCCACGATCGTCTTGTGCTGTCGCGCCGCGACGGTGTCGCGCACGAGCGCGAACTTGGTGGGCCCTTCGAAGAGACTCGAATACAGATCGCCCTCCGCAAAGGGGGGCTTTTCGTTGGGCGCCCGCGCCGCTTCGCGATCGCGCAGCGCACTCGCCGCACGTAAGAGCGCGGTCAGCGTATCGGACAACAGCGGCGCAAACTGCTGCAGCTCCGCCGCAGTCGGCGCACCAGTAGTGCGCGACGCCACGCGCCACGAGTAGAACGCCACCACGACAGGCGATGGTGGTTCCGGACCGTCGTGCTTGCAAGCGCCCAACGGTAGCAGTAGCAGCGCACAAACCATTCGCGTCACTCGATCCGTCCAACGACGGTGCGGACGCACGTTCGCAGTCCGCACCTGCTGCCACATCATCGTTTCGTTTTGCAACGCGTCGCTGCCTGGTGCCACGAATATCCTCTAGCCGGGGTCGAGTATCGATAATTCACCGTCGCGCGACGGATCGCCACTGTCCCAGTACCAGACCGTGACCACACCATCGCTGTGGTCTGCGGAATGCGAAATGCTGATCACCCTGTCCGGGCCCACGCTCGTCGCGAACGCCGCCGCCTGCGAGAACAGCGACTCCCACGACGACAGGATGCCGCGGAACGTGCGGAACGCTGCGAATGTGCTCGGCGCCGAGTCGATCACACCCGTCGCGCCCGGTACGGTCTCGTTGCAATTCCAGCAGCGATCGAAGCCGTCATCAATGTCACTGCCGCAGCGGCTGCAGCGATACATAGGCCCTCCAGAGGTTGGGAGAATCTCTCGTTCACCTGCATCGTACGGAGCGGTGTTCCCGCAAGCGTCAGGTGTTCCCCGCCGTGGCCGTCGGCGAAACGATGGTCCATCGTGGCGTGGATCGGTACGACACCACAACCTACTGACATGAATACCGTAAGACGCTCGTCAAAGCTCCCCTCTGTGCTCATCGCCGGCGTGTGGGTGAGCGCGGCGGTCCTCGCTGTCGCTGGCGTCGGGCTCCTGGCAGACCATCGCACTATCTCTGGCGCGCCCGCGTGGCTCAAGCCCGCAAAGTTCGGCGCGTCCGCGCTCGTCTATACGCTTTCGCTGGCGTTCATGACGCGCGACCTGCCCCCCACGCGATGGCTGCGCTTCGCTTGGTGGGCCACCACCCTCATGCTGGCCGGTGAGCTCGCCGCGATCTGCATGCAGGCAGCACGCGGCACCACGAGTCACTTCAACATCGACAGCCCATTCGACGTCGCCATCTACTCCTCCATGGGCGTCGGAATTGCCACGGCGTGGCTCGCCTCAGCGATCATCCTCTGGCAGCACCTGCGCTTCCCAGCACCGGATCGCGCGCTGGCGCTCGCCCTCCGACTCGGTCTTGCCCTCAACATTCTCGGCGCGGGCATCGGCTGGACGATGACGCGCCCCTTCCCCGGGCAGGTCGAGGCGATCTCACGCGGCGAGCGTCCACGCGTGGCCGGCCGACACACCGTTGGCGCACCCGATGGCGGTGCTGGACTGCCCGTGACGCGCTGGAGCACGACGCACGGCGATCTGCGCGTGCCTCACTTTATCGGCATGCACGCGCTGCAACTGCTTCCACTATTGGTGTTGCTCATGCGCCGCGTCCGCTCGACGCAGAATGAGGCGACAGCACGTATCGTGCTGTATGGTGCCACCGCCGCCTATGTCGCGCTCGTCGCGCTGACCTTGCAACGCGCGCTCGCCGACATTCCGCTCATCGCCGCCACGGGAAGTTGATCATGTCAGATGCGCAGCTGTTTCAGATCGCCAACACAACGGCGCTCGTCAGTTGGATCGCCCTCGCGCTACAGCCCAGACGCGTCGTGCGCCTGTTGCAGCTGCTGGTGCCGGGGGCCTTCGCCGTGCTCTACATCTGGCTCATCGCCACGTCGCTCCCGGGCGCAGAGGGAGGCTTCGACTCGCTCGCGCATGTGAAGCAGCTCTTCACATCGGATCGCGCCGTCCTCGCGGGATGGGTGCACTATCTCGCGTTCGATCTCTTCATCGGATGCTGGGAAGTGCTGGATGCCCAGGAGCGCCGAATACATCATCTGTTGGTCGTGCCGTGCCTGTTCCTGACATTCATGTTCGGGCCGGCGGGACTGCTTCTGTACCTAACGCTCCGCAGCATCAAGGGACGTACTGTCGCCTCCGTCGCCTAACCGTGTTGGATCGCCGCGCGCCGGGATCGCCATAGGCGCGGTACGCTCGTGAAAAACAAGCGGGCCCGGATCTCTCGCAGATCCGGGCCCGTCGTTTCGTACAGCAACCGCTGATTAGTGCTTCTGCTTCACCGCACCGCGATCGTCGTCATCGCCACTAGCCGGCCCAAACGGGAAGCCAGACTCACCCGCGCCCATGTTCTCGACGCGCAGCTTGGTCTTCATCGTCGTGCCGTTGACCGTCAGAACGACGCTGTAGTCGCCCGTGTTGGCCGACTGCGGACGTCCGCCGCCGAAACCGCCGAAGCCGCCGCGACCACCCGGCGCCGCCGGAACAGGCAGGCCGATCAGCGCGAAGATCTTCCCGATCAGCGCCTGCTGCGCGGGCGTGGTCTGCGCGGGGGCACCCGGAGGACCACCTGCACCCGGAGGGCCACCTGCGCCACGACCACCGGCCGACTCCGCCGGACGCGCGCAGAACGGCTCCCACTGCGTCAACGGACGCTCGCAGGCGCCCTGACCACCGCGACCGCCACCACCACCGCCGCCACGTCCCGCCAACGCCGGGTTAAACGCGGGGATCGGCGTCAGCAAGCGCTTCGCAGCCGCAATCGCCGAGCTGTCGAACTTCGCCTTCGTCAGCGAGTCGAGCACGACCGGCGCACGCACCGTGCGCAGGATGCTGTCTCGCTTCTCGCTTGGGCTGAGCGCCGCACGCGGCTGAGGACGCGGCGTGATGCCGTACGCCCAGTTCACCGTGTGCAAACCGGCCGTACCCGGGCCCGTGAGCGTCTGCACCGTGTCACCCGACGCATCGACAATGCTGATGCGCGCCGGCTGACCACCCGCACCCGTCACGCGATACGAGATGGTGGCACCGTACGTCGGATTCTGCGTCGCGAAGAACGCCTGACCGTTGCCGTTGCCGGCCGCGCCGCCCGTCGGCGCCTCACCCCACATGAAGGCAGGCTTGGGATCGAACAGGTGCGCGTTCTTGGCCACCACCGTCTTGCTCATTTGCTCGAGCGGCGCGATGTCCACGATCCAGAAGCTCCGACCATGCGTCGCGGCAATCAGCTCGTGGTCACGCGGATGGATCTGCAGATCGTACACCGGCACGCTCGGGAAATTCGCCGCGAACTTGCTCCACGTCGCGCCACGATCGATCGACACATACGCGCTGATCGACGTACCCACGAACAGCAGATCGCGGTTCCACGGATCTTCACGCAGCACGTGCACGTGATCGCCCGGGCCGTCGGTCGGCAGGTTGTTCGCAATCGACTTGAACGACTTGCCACCGTCGTTGGTCACGTAAACGTACGGCTTGAAGTCGTTCCAGCGATGGTTGTCGAAGGTGACATAGAACGTTTCCGTGTCGAACTTCGACGCTTCGATGCGCGACACCACCACTTCGCCACCGTTCGGCAGACCGGGGATGCGCGCCGATACGTTCTCCCACGTCGCGCCATCGTTCACCGACTTCCACACGTTGCCGTCATCGGTGCCAGCAAACAGCAAACCCTGCTTGGCCGGGCTCTCTTCCATCGCCACCACCGTGCCATACGTCTCGGCGCCGGTCGCATCGAGCGTGATGCCACCCGTCAGACGCAGCGACGTATCGATCTTGGCCGTCAGCAGCTTGGAGAGGTCGGGCGAGATGAGTGAGAAATCTTCACCGCGCTTGCTCGACTTGAGCACGCGGTTGCCCGCGAAGTAGATCACCGCCGGATTGTGCGGCGAGATGAAGAACGGCGAGTTCCAGTTGAAGCGCAGCGCGAGATCGACCGAGTCCTTCTTCTGCTGCACGCGCAGCGCGGCAATGGCCGCATTCTGCGCCTTCGTCGCCGGTACCAGCGGATCGCCACGGACGATCGCGATGGAGTCTTCCCACGCGCGGTACTGGGTCGGCCAGTTCGGCTTGGAGAACGCGAGACGCTCGCCCGTCTTGAGATTCAAGCGCGTGGCGTTGCCGCCCTGCGACTCGCCGTACACGATCGTTGGGTCCGTCGGATCCTGCGCCGTGTAGAAGCCGTCGCCGCCAGCGATGGTGAACCAGTACCCGAGCGTCGTCGTACCAGCGCGACGCTTGCTCGGGCCACACCACGAGCCGTTGTCCTGCGCGCCGCCGCAGATGTTGTACGGCACCGCCATGTCGTAGCTGACTTCGTAGAACTGTCCGATGGGCAGGTTCTGCATCTGATTGAAGTTGCCGCCCTTGTCGAAGGTGAACGCAATGCCACCGTCGTTGGCGAGCACCCAGCGCTCCGGATCATTCGGATCGATCCAGATGCCGTGGTCGTCCACGTGCACGTTCTGCGCAGCGTTCTTGGCGGTCTTGCCACCGTCGTCCGAGACCTGCAGCTCGGTGCTCGAGTAGTACACGCGATCCGGGTTCTTCGGGTCGCTGCGCACCTGCGAGTAGTAGAACGGGCGCACGTTGGTGTTGTTCATCTGCGTCCACGTCGCACCGCCATCCGTCGACCGCCACAAGCCGTTGTCCTTCGGCGCGCGCTCGGGCGTGTAGCTGCCGTCGGCACTCGGCGCGGCCGCTTCGATCATCGCGTAGATGACATTCGGGTTGCTGCGGTTGATGTCGAGCCCGATACGTCCCTTGGCGCCGGCGGGGAAACCACCGCCCTTCACCTCGGTCCACGTCGTACCGCCATCGGTCGTCTTCCACAGGGCCGAGCCCGGTCCGCCGCTCTTGAGTGAGTACGGCGTGCGATAGCGCTCCCAGCTGGCCGCGAACAGGATGTTCGGATCCTTCAGGTTGATCGCGACGTCGACGAAGCCCGCCTTGTTGCTGACGAACTTGGACATCTGCCACGTGTTGCCACCGTCGGTGGACTTGTACAGGCCACGCTCCGGGTTGGACGCCCACGCTGCACCCAACGCCGCCACGTACAGGACGTTCGGGTTGGTGGGATGCACCACGATGCGACCGATGTGCTGCGTCTTCTCGAGACCCTTGAGGGTCCAGGTCAGGCCGCCGTCGGTGGACTTGTAAATGCCGCCACCCGCTTCGATCGAGTTGCGCGAATTGGGCTCGCCGGTGCCGGCCCACACCTGCTGCGTGTCGCTCGGCGCGATGGCCAGCATGCCCATGGAGATGACGCGCTTGTCATCGAACACGGGACGCCAGGTGATGCCGTTGTTGGTGGTCTTCCAGATGCCGCCCGCCGCCGCAGCGACGAAGAGCGTCTTGGACGGACCCGGAATGCCGACGACGTCGGAAAGGCGGCCCATGAAATTGGCCGGACCGACGGTGCGCCAGCGCAAGCCGGCGATCGTCGCCGAGTCGAGCGTCTGGGCCGCTGCTGTGCCGGACAGCAGCAGAGCTGCGGCACCAGCGAGCGTGGGGAGAGTACGATGCAGTCGCATGGAAAGTGGTACGAGGAAGGAACGCGGAACCGATGGCCTACAGTGTGCACTTAGCCACATAATGCAAGACGTGACTTGGGCGCTGCGCGTTGAGACGCATCGCAGCGCATCTGGAGATGCCAAATCAGCAGCTAGATCGACGCGCGATAACTTTCATAAACTTTTCATAAATCAACCATGACCACCGTTCACGCTTACGCGGCGCACAGCGCCACCACGCCCCTCGCACCGTGGTCCTTCGAGCGCCGCACGCCCGGCCCGCGCGACGTGCAGATCGACATCCTCTTCTGCGGCGTCTGCCACTCCGACCTGCACACCGTGCGCGGCGAGTGGGGCACCATCGCGTACCCGCAGGTGCCGGGACATGAAATCGTCGGTCGGGTCGTCTCGGTCGGCGCCGACGTCACGACGCACAAGGTCGGCGACATGGTCGGCGTCGGTTGCCTCGTCGACAGCTGCCAGCACTGCGCGTCCTGCAGCGACGGCCTCGAGCAGTATTGCGAGAACGGCAGCACGGGCACCTACGGCGGCGTCGAAAAGGAGTCCGGCAAGCCCACGCAGGGCGGATACTCCTCGGGCATCGTGGTCGACGAACGCTTCGTCGTCCGCATCCCCGCCGGCATGGAGCTCGCCGCAGCCGCGCCGCTGCTCTGCGCCGGTATCACCACCTACTCGCCGCTCCGCGAATGGAAGGCGGGCCCGGGAAAGCGCGTCGGTGTCGTCGGACTTGGCGGACTCGGCCATATGGCCGTCAAGCTCGCGAACGCGATGGGCGCGCACGTTGTGCTCTTCACCACGTCGCCCAGCAAGATCGAGGACGCCAAGCGCCTCGGCGCCCATGACGTCGTCATCTCCACCGATCCGGCACAGATGAAGGCGGTCCGCAACTCGCTCGACCTCATCATCGACACCGTCAGCGCCCCGCACGACCTCGACGCCGAGCTGGGGCTCCTGCGCCGCGACGGCACGCTCGTCCTGCTCGGTGGGTCGCCGGTCCCGCACCCCGCCACGTCGGTGTGGCCGTTCATCCTGCAGCGGAAGCGACTGGCCGGCTCCCTGATCGGCGGTCTGCGCGAAACGCAGGAAATGCTCGACTTCTGCGCCGCGCACCACATCGCCTCGGACATCGAAGTCATCGCGGCGAAGGACATCAACACGGCGTACGAGCGCATGCTCAAGTCGGACGTCAAGTACCGCTTCGTCATCGACGTCAGCACGATCGGCGCCTGATCCTCGCTTGGCGCTCGCGCCGCGACCGCGGCGCGAGCAGGGGAGCATCGCGCTCTCAGCGGTTCACGCTATTTTGTGCCGTACAGCACGAACCGTCGTACTCGTTTGCGCTTCACACCGGCAAAGCAACGTCTTCCCCCGCCTTCTCCGCTGAATGCCCTTCGCAGCACTCGCGCAATGGACTGAACCGCGCTCGCTCCTCGTGGTCGAGGACGACGATGCGCTCCGGCAAACGCTCGTGGAGTCGCTTACCGCGATCTGTCCGCGCGTACGCTCGGCCGCCACGCTGGCCGAGGCGATGCGTGAGTGCGCCGAAGAACAGCCCGACCTCGTGCTACTCGACCTCGGCCTGCCCGACGGCGACGGCTCCGAGCTGCTGACTCGACTCCGCGCGATCACCACGGTCCCCATGATCGTGCTGTCGGTGCGCGAGAACGACGAAGACAAAGTGCAGATGCTCGACGCCGGGGCTGACGACTTTCTGACGAAGCCCTGCAGCTCGGCCGAATTGCTGGCCCGGGTGCGCGGCCAGCTCCGGCGGTCGGCGGCGTCGATGGCGGCCCGCTCCGTCGCGCACATGGTCTGCGAAGACGTCGAGATCGACCTGATCAACCAGCGCGTTTCCCGCGCGGGCGTCCCGCAGCGCCTCACCCCCACCGAGTGGGCACTCCTGCGCACGCTGGTACTGCACGCTGGCCGTCCACTCACACCGCGCCAGCTCTGGGATCTGGTGTGGGATCGCGAGTTTGGCGACTACGCCGTGCATGTTCGCGTGCACATGACGCATCTGCGCCGAAAGATCGAGCCCAATTCGGCCTCACCTCGGCTGATCATCACCGAACCGGGCGTGGGCTACCGCTTCGTCATGCCGTGAAGGAGAAAACGGCCTGGCAATGGGCCCGTTGGTTCCTCCTCTACGCGGTCGTCTCGCTCGCCATCGCGCGCTTTGGCGACCCGTCGTCGCTGCGAATCTCGTACGGCGTCTTGTTGTACCTGCTCATCATCGTCGGCACGGCCCTAGAGGGTGGCCGGATCGCCTCGGTGTGCATGGTCGGCGCCGGCTACCTCGCGGTGAACTGGCTCTTCGTGCCGCCACGACGAGCGTTTGGTCAGCCGAGCCATCTCGACGTAGTCATTCTCGTGGGGTTTCTCGCCACCGGGCTCGTCATCTCGCAGTTGGTGGTCACACTCAAGCAGACGGCAACCATTGCCATTGCGCGTGCGGAAGAGATCGAGCGACTGAGTACCGAGCGGCTGCAACTGGAACGCGTTGCGTCGCGCGCGCATGTGTTGCAGGAGGCCGAGCGATTGAAGAACGCGCTGCTCGCCTCACTCACGCACGACCTGCGCTCGCCCATCACCACAATGGGGATGTTGGCCGAGTCGAGCTCTGTGGTGCCGCACAGCGAAGCACTCCGGCGCATCGGCGACGAAGTCCGTCGTCTCGAGGAATTCGTGAGCGCGATCGGTCGCTTCGCGAGTGTCGCTGGCGCCGAAACGCTGCTGGTGCTCGAGACGCACGTGGTGGAGGATCTCGTCGGCGCCGCGCTGCGCTCGAGCGAGGCTGGCCTCATCGGACATCCCGTACACGTGGAGTCCGGTCCGATGCTGCTCGTCCACTGCGACTTCACGCTGTCGCTCAAGATTCTCGACAACCTGCTCGTCAATGCTGCGCGCTACACACCGCCCGGATCACCGATCGATATCTCGGCACGCGAAGTCGATCGCCAGGTCTACATCACCGTGGCAGATCGAGGGGCAGGACTGGATCGGGAGGAGGCGGTCCGACTGTTTCGCCCGCTTGAGCGCGGCCGCGAGACCGCTGACGGCCCGCCGGGGAGCGGCATGGGGCTCTCGATCGCCCGTGCCTTTGCCCACGCCCAACATGGGAGCGTGGTGTTCAGAGCGCGTGAGGGCGGCGGGTCCTGCTTTGAACTGCGACTGCCAGCGGCGCCGGCGTCAGGCCCCGCCGCCGTAATCGCCTGACAGTCGCTCTAGACCGGTTCCGGCTCCGCTTCGCCTTCGGAGTCGTCGCTCGAGCGCGGATTTCCGTACTCGTCCACATCGTCAGGGAGCCCGGCGGCCTTCCGGCGCGCGCGCTCTTCCTTCTTGGCGTCCTTCTTCGCCTGCCGCTCCATTTCCTTGCGGCGCTTCTCGTAATCGTAGTTGGGTTTGCGAGCCAAACGCGGAAGCTCCGGTACGTGCGTGTCGCTGAGAAAAGGGGACGCGCACGGGGGCGCATCAGCCGCACGACCGCCGTTCGGCATGCCGCAACATAGTACCGGGGGGCGCGCGCCGTCAGCGCGGAGCGCGGCCAGCCCCCCAACCGTCACTCAGTTCGTGCCCACGCACTCGTCGAAGACACGCTTTTGTGCCTCTTTCGCGTTCGGGATCGACTTGTAGAAGTCGTCGAAGTAGGACAGGGTTTCCTTGATGATGCGCGGCGAGAGCAGCTGCCCCAGTGGATCGGCGTACAGCGCGTAGATCTCGGGCTTCTTCGCGATGAAGAGGTCGATGACCTTCTGGTATTCCAGCTTGTACGCGCAGTAGCCGCGGAATTGCCGTTCGCGCACAGAGCGAATACGCAGCTTGGGATCGGGTGCCGCATAGTGCGTGTTGACCGCACCGGAGAAATCGAAATCGTAGGCGATGGGGAGAATCTGCCCCGTGCGCGTGCGAATCAGCTCGGCGTTGTGCAGGCCACCGAACGAAAAATCGGTGTTGCCGATCATGTACTGGAAGACGAACGCGATCGCCGACTGCGGCGCATCGAGATCGTCGGAATCCGCGCCAGTCTGACGTACGACTTCTCCGCCGACGCGCTCGGCGAGTGTGGCGGGATCCTCCACGACGAAGCTGTAGCGCGTCGCTTCGACCTTGCCCGTGGCGCTGTCGGCGTAAGTCATCTTGAGCAGCCGCACGTGATGACTGACCGGCGTCAGCAGTCGGTAGATGCGATACAGCATGAACTCCTGCAGGATGTAGTTGTCGTACACATCGCTGTTGCGGCAGTACGTCACCAGCTTGGGTTCGGCGATGTTGTTGAACACCGTCTGCTTGCCCGCCTTGTCGGCGACCTTCATGCGCACCGGCGGGAACTCGCAGTTCTTGAGCCGCCAGATGCCGCGCGTGCGCGCGCGCGCATCCACCGTCACGACCTTGCCCGTGCTGTCCGTGTAACTCAGCGTTGCTGCGTGATACGGCGCCTTCGCGCCCCGATCCTTGCGCAGCTGCTTGATGTTGGTCGTGAACGTGACCGCCAGCGGCGTCTCGCTCGTGAAAAGCGGTGACAGCTTGGGCGGCTTCTTCTCGGACTTCTCGGTGCTGTCCGAGGGCGTGCGTTTCCCCGCCTTCTTCTCCCCAGACTTCTCACCGGACTTGTCGCCCTTTTGTTCATCCTTGGGCTTCTTCGACTTGCCCGACGCGCGCACGGAATCGGGCGATTGCGCCTGCAGCAACGGAGCCGACGCGCTCGTCGCGAGCGTCGCGGCGGTGAGCAGGGCGATCGCTCGGACGGAAAGCATGGACAGGCGACGACGTGATGTGGTCATGGGCGGGACATGCGGATGGACGTTGGCGCGCATCGGCTAGCGGAGTTCCACATCGAGCACGTACTGGGAGCCGGCGGCGCGAACGAGCGCGAGCAGATCGTCCGGCGAGGACTTCTTGCGTAGCTGCAGCACATACTCCACAACATCACCCTCAGCGCTCGGCGTGACCGACCCGAAGCGCCATTGCTTGACGAAGTCCTGCAGGCGTGGCTCCACGCCGCGGCGCAATGCCGCGACGTCCGACGTGACGATGCGCAGCCGAGCATCCGTAACAGCGGCTGGCGCCGTCTCCTCATCACCCGCGGCGTTGGCGCGCTTCCAGGCGCGCTCGGCGACGCCCTCGAGCTGCTCGCGTGTCATGTTGCGAAAGACTTCGTCGTCGATGCGTGCGACGAAGGTGCCCGTGCGTGCCAGCTCCCGCGCGCGCTTGAGCCGCTTGTCGGCAATGCGTCCCTCGAGCTCCATCGGCGCGCTTCCGAAGTCGGTGAACCAGAGCCCGAGCACCGTGACGTTGAAGCCGATCGACAGTACTGCGGCGACGGGCAGATTGACTGCAGAGGCGAGCCCGATGGCCGTGGCGAGAAAGACGTAGACGGCGTCCTTGCTGTCGTCGAGCGTATTGCGAAAACGGACGGCGGCCACGATGCCAGCGAGACTGAACGCGAGCGCGATGCTGTACTTGACCAGCAGCACGATGCCGGCGACGACGACCGGGAGGATGATCAGCAGCTGCACCACCGACTGCTGGTATCCGCGCTTGGCGCGAGTGAGCTGGTACACCCACGCCACCGGCAGCGAAAGCAGCACCGCGGCGAGCATCGCCACGCCCACCGTGATGGAGAGCGTGACCTCGTCGAAAGGAACGGCAGCAGGAGCTGTTTGCGGCGCCGTCGTGGGCAGCCCGCCAAACAGTTCGTTGAGCGAGGCGGGAGCCATCGCGCCGGCGTGGGGTAAACGACTCCAGGCCAGCGCAGCGCCGCCGATCAGCGCCACGTAGTACACGAGCGTCCGCACGATCACGCGAGTCGCCGGTGCTGCTTGCTTCGAACTTGCCACGAACGACGTCTCCAGAGAGGTTGCCGCGCAAGTATCGTGCGCTCCGCGGCTTCCCGCCATGCTTCCGTGCGTGCTTGCCGCATCCCGGGCTCACATCCACATTCGCCGCATGACTCGTCTCGCCCTGTCGGCACTTGCCGCGATGGCCCTCGTCGGCTGCAGCCAAGCCCCCCTCCGCGGACAGAGCGCGGCCAAACGCCCGTCGCTGGTCGTGATGATCACGATCGACCAGATGCGCGGCGACTACATCACGCGCTTTGGACCGCAACTCACGGGCGGGCTGGCACGGCTGTCACAGGGCGGCGCGTGGTACACCAACGCGCACCACGATCACGCCATCACCGAGACGGCCCCAGGCCACGCTACCCTGCTGTCGGGGCGCTTCCCGCGCTCGACCGGCATCATGATGAATGCAATCGGCGTGGAAGACGAAAGCATGCCGCTGCTGGCGGGCGCCTACGGTACCGGCGCCAGCCCGCGTCGCTTCAACGGGACCACGCTCACCGACTGGCTGCGCGCGGACGAATCCAAGTCCCGCACTTTCTCCGTCTCGATGAAGGACCGCGGCGCCATCCTGCCCGCCGGTCGCTCCAAGAGCGAGGTGTACTGGTATTCGCCGGACGGTCGCTTCACCACCAGCAAGTACTACCGCGACAAGCTGCCCAGGTGGGTGGACGCGTTTAACGCGCGGTTGATGCCAGCCAGCTACGCCGGCAAGTCGTGGACACTGCTGCTCCCCGACTCCGCCTACGCGGAGCCGGACAGCAGCCTTGCCGAAGGGTTCGCGGACATCGTCTTTCCACACAAGCTTCCCGATGACGAGGTGGATGCGCAGAGCCTCGTGCGCACGACGCCATTCATGGACGATCTGGTGCTCGCGTTCGCGCTCAACGGCGTCAACGAGCTGGCGATCGGCAAGGGACCGCAGACGGATGTGCTGGCGATTTCGCTGTCCGCCACCGACGTCATCGGCCATCGCTACGGCCCCGATTCGCGCGAGATCCACGACCAGATCCTGCGCGTCGATCGTGCCCTCGGCCGCTTTCTCGATTCGCTCTACACGCTGCGCGATTCCTCGACGGTGACCGTGGTGTTGAGCGGTGATCACGGCGTAGGCACCATCCCCGAACTCGCGCGCGAACGCGGACAACAGCCGCCACCGCTGCGCGTGAGCCTCGCGCCGGTGCTTCCCGCGCTGCGCGCATCACTCCGCGCGGCGCGCGTCGATACGCTGGCCATCGAACTCGATCAGCAGCTCGTGCTGGTCGACCGCGCGGCGTTCAAGAAGGCGGGCGTCTCCCCCGAGCCAATTCTGGAATCGTTGGCGACGAGCGTTCGCGCGAGTGAAGGCGTCGCCCGCATCGACCGCTTCAAGCAGCTGCTCGCCGACACCCTGTCCGATCCAATCGCACGTCGCTGGGCACACCAGTTTCCCGCGACGGTCAACATCGAGATGATCGTGACGCTGACGCCCTACAGTACGTGGGGCGGCAACACAGCCTCGCACGGCTCACCGTACGACTACGACTCCAACGTGCCGCTGATATTCGCCGGTGCCGGCATCGCGCCGGGCAAGCACACCGAGTTCGTGCGCACGGTCGATCTCGCGGCCACGCTGGCCCAGCTACTGGGGATCAAGCCGCTGGAGAAGATCGACGGCGTCCCACTGACCAACGCGCTTCGCTAGTCGGCTGCGCCAGGCGGCAGGGCTAGTCGGCGTACGGGTAGTCGGGATCGGACAGGCGTTTGGCGAGCGCGACGGCGTCCGGCCCGGCGATCTGGTGAACCAGCTCCACCAGCATGTGGCTCAGATGCGTGCCGTACTTGAGCAGGCTGGTTGCCCGGGCCGGCCGCTCCAGCAGGAAGGCCAGAAAGCTCCGGTCCTTCTTGGCGGCGTTACACGTCTTGCAGCAGAGCACGAGGTTGTCGCGCCGATCGTAGGCGCTCTGCCCTTTGCGCGGAGTCACGTGGTCCAGCGTGATCGCGCGCTCGGCCACTTTCTGCTGGCAGTAGGCGCAGACGGGTCCGTGCTGCGCCAGCAGCCATCGCCGCGTTTCCGCGTAGGCGATGCGGCTGGTTGGGACGGATGTCTGCGGCTGGATGGGACGACCCGCCCCGGCTCGACCACGGCGCTTGCGCGGCGCGGGACTCACGGGCGACCGCCGCTGGTCACTGATTCGTACAGGCACATGCAGGAAGTGTAACTGTCCGGCATCCCACTGGGTTATCTTTCCGCATCGCCTACAACGAGGACCCACTGCTAGAAGCATTCGAATTCGAAAACGACGGACTCCGCTTTTCCTGCCGCATCGAGGCAGCAACCGGTGCCCGCAAGGATGCCTGGTGGTGGTTCGGCGTCTCCACCGACGATCGGCACCGCTACGCCCCGTTCCGCGCCGACGAATCGGACACGCAGGCTGACATTCGCGCCCGCGTCCTCCAGTACTACGCCGACCTTCTAGCACGTCGTGCTGAGCCAGTGGCTTCGCACTGGCGTCGTGGTGTCAGGCCAGCGCCGGCCGCAGTGGCCGCGCCGGTCGCCGAAATCGAGCCGACGACCCCCGCCGAGGCCTGAGGCTGGTGGAGCGTCTGTTCGTGATGATCGGGGCGCTCTCGGGCGCCATCGGAGTGGGCGCGGGCGCGTTTGGTGCGCACGCGCTTCGGGCCAAGCTCGAACCGCGGATGCTCGAAGTCTTCGAGACGGGCGCCCGCTATCAGATGTACCATGCCGTCGCGATGCTGGCGGCGGCGTGGGTGGTGTCGCGATTCCCGGGGTCACTGGCCAATGCCAGCGGCTGGCTGTTTCTGGCCGGCACCGTCTTCTTCTCCGGATCGCTCTACGCCATGGCGCTGACCAATGTGCGCGCGTTGGGCGCCATCACGCCGATCGGCGGCGTCTGCTTCATCGCCGGGTGGGTGTGCCTGGCGCTGGCCGCGGCCAAGTCGGCCTAGCCTGACCTGCAGCTACCGGCGGAGGGGTCACCCCTCCGCGTAGCCGCGCTCCTGCAGGAATTTCGCGATCGCCTCGCGCTCGTAGACCACGTCGATCGAGTACGGGGCTAGGCCGGTGCGCACCAGTACGCCGCTCCCCGCCTTCGACGCGACCACGATTCCGTCGGTGGTGAGGATCACGACCTCCGCTTGCTCGGGCACCTGCCCCGGATGCCCGCTGAAGTGCATAGACTGGCCCGGTGCCAGCGACGAGGCTTCATCCGCCACCGGCGGCGCCATGGGCACGCTCCACGCGGCACCCGTGAACAGCACCAGATCATTGCCGCCCGCAGCGAAATCGCCTGCGGCTTCCATTGGCACGCCGATCAGCGTATCACCGATCGGCTCCGCGGTCGCCTCCAGTCGGAACGCTTCGAACAGATCTTCGACGTCCGCGGCGCCAACGCGCACCGAGACAGTACTGCCGTCCGGGAGCGTGACCGCAAAGGCCTTGGCTGAAACGCGAAAGCCCTTCCACGGGCCGCGCAACCGGCGCAGGAGTTCAACGGTGTCTTCGGAGGCTTGGAAGTTGTACTGACGCATGACGCAACCGAGGAAATCCGCAATGAATGCGAGTGAGTGTCGCTGAGTCGGAAGAGACCGACCGGTCAAGGCTAATCGGGAGCGTTTCGAACGGAATTGCGGCGGGCCGACTACCTCAAGTATTTCAGCAATGAACCGACGCTCAGGAGTAGCAGAGGCCTCACGGCAGCCTTCGGGCGGCGGGGCCCCCACGTTTCTTCAAAAAGACAACGACTCCAGTGAACCTCAAGAAGTGGCCAATCGCGCGTAAGCTCGCGCTGCTCTGCTTGGCGTTCGGCCTCGTGCCGGTCGCCCTCGTTTCCAGCATCATGCTGCAGCGATCCGCCGCCGCCGTGCGTGAGCGCGCCTCGGATCGATTGCGCGAGACCGCTGGACACGTGGCCGACAAGATCGATCGCAACCTGTTCGAGCGATACGGCGACGTGCAGGCCTTTGGCTTCAACGACGTGGTCCGCGACAAGTCGCAGTGGTATCAGGTCGGCTCAGCGAAGAACCGCATCGCCGATCGCACGAATGCGTACGTGGCCGCCTACGGCTTGTACCAGCTCTCGATTCTTGTCGACGACAAGGGTCGCGTCATCTCGGTGAACGACCGCGATGCGATGGGCAAGGAAATCCAGACCGCGGAGCTCTACAACAAGTCGTATGCGTCCTTCGAATGGTTCCGCTCCTGCATGAGCGGCAACTATACGCGACGCATGAATTTCAGCGATTCGAGCAACACGATCGCGAGTGGCACGGTCATCACGCCGTCCGCGCCCGACGTCGACGTGCGCCAGGTGTACGGCGCGAACTCACCGGATGTCGTCGGCTTCTCGGCACCGGTAAAGAGCAGCGATGGCACGACGATCGGCTGCTGGCACAATCTCGCGACGGTCTCGCTCGTGAGCGCGATGCTCGCCGATGCGGCGCGTGAACTGAAGCTGGCCGGCTACCCGGGCGCAGTCCTCACCGTGGTGGACAGCCTGGGTCGCAAGGTCGCCGACGGCGGACAGCCGCTGTCCGACTCGCTCTTGGCATCGCAGAAGCACGCTGAGGACGCGCTCGCGGCAGTGACTCGCGGCGAAGCCGGTCATCGCGAGGCGATGATCGCCGGACAGGCGATGCAGCTTGGCTTCTCGCACCTGCATGGCGCGCTTGGCTATCCCGGCATGAACTGGGGCGTGATCATCGGCGTGCCACAAGCCGAGATCGATGTCGCTGCCAATCTCGACGGACTGCGCTGGATGGCGATCGGGTTGGCGGTGGGCATGGGACTGGTGATCGTGATTGTCGCGCTCTGGCTCGGTGGTCGGATCGCGAAGCCGCTCATCTCGATGGCTCACGTCGCACGCGATGTGGCGGTTGGCCGACTCGATGTGCAGGCCGCGTGGTCCGGCGAGGATGAGATCGGGATGGTGGCCACGTCGCTCAACGACATCGTGCACGCGCAGCAGAAACTCGCCTCGACCGCGCGTCAGCTCGCCAAGGGCGACACCTCCGTGGTGGCCGACGTGCGCTCCGATTACGATGTGCTCGGGCAGGCGTTCACGACGCTGCGCGACACCCTCGCCACGCTGCTCGCTGACGTCAATCGCATGGTCGCTTCAGCGCAGGAAGGCGATCTCGCCTCCCGCGGACACGCCACCAAGTTCGAAGGTGCGTTCCAGCAGTTGGTTGCCGGCTTCAACAGCACGCTCGATGCCGTCACCGAGCCGCTCGCCGAAGCGCAGACGATTCTCGGCCGTGTCGCCGAAGGCGATCTGACGGCGCGCATGAGTGATGGGTACCGCGGTGACTACGCCGTGTTGTCCAGGAGCCTCAACACCGCCGTCTCCGACCTCGCCAAGGCGATGGTGGAGGTGCGTCAGGAAGCACAGGGCATTCGCGCAGCCACACAGGAGATCGCGGCCGCCGCGCAGGAGCAGGCCAACGGTGCCACCAAGCAGGCAGGCTTGCTGCAGTCGGTGAGCGCGGAGGTCAATGGCCAGCGCAATCGCAGCAACGAGGTCTCGTCGCGCACGCAGGAGCTGTCGACGCTGATGGAGAACACGCGCTTGGCGGCACAGGATGGCCATGCGCGGGTGGAAGAAGTCGCAGTCGCGCTTACGCGCATTCGCGAACGAGCGACCGCCACACAACGCATTGCCCGCAAGATCGAAGCAATTGCGTCACAGACCAATCTCTTGGCGCTGAACGCCGCGGTGGAAGCCGCGCGCGCAGGCAGCGCGGGTGCCGGCTTCGCGGTCGTGGCCGACGAAGTGCGCGCGCTGGCACTACGCGCGACCGATGCCGCCAAGGAATCGCAGTCGGTCATCGACGAGGCGGTAGAGAGCGTGGCCACTGGCGTCTCGCTCGGTCAGGGTGCCGTGCTGACGCTCAAGGGCATTCAGGCGCACGCCACGAACGCGGCGACGGTCGTCTCGGAGATTTCGATGTCCATCTCGTCGCAGACGTCTGGATTGGAAGCGATCAACAACACGACCGCGTCCGTCTCCGATCTCACGAGTGCATCGGCCGCGAACGCAGAGGAAACGGCCGCTGCCTCCGAAGAGATGGCGGCGCAAGCCAGTACGCTGAGTGCGCTCGTCAGCCGCTTCAAGCTGGGGGCAGAAGTGCCAGACGCGGTATCGCGCGCCACACAGAAGGCGAGCAAGTTCGGAGCCGGCAAGGCTACCACAAGCAAGCCGTCGCGCGCACGTGCGTCGGCAGCGCCCGCTGCACCGGCCCCGAACAGCAACGCAAACAGCGACGACGCATCGTACTCCGATGACGATGTCGAGAGTCTGCTGAGCTCGTTCTAGCGCACGCACCACTGCAGGCCCGCTGGCGATCGATATGACCTGAGCACGCAATGTGAATGATTGGCAGTGAGATGCACCCGAAGGGCGCCGGAGCAATCCGGCGCCCTTCGTGCGTCACACCCTCGATGCCGTCGGCAACCGTCGCCAGGCCAAGCGTTTCACCCAGAGAGAGAATTGCGCGCGTAAGTGCATCATCGCTGAACGAGACGCGTCAGGGGAGCACGCCCGAGGGTCGCCCGAGGGGGCTACGCGTCTTGCTGTCCGACGTCGGGGTCGGGAAAAAGCTGTCGGAGATCATTCATCAGGATTCTGTCGCGATTCGAACGCCCCAGCTTCTTCACGCCGCTCACAAGTCCGAGTGTTCCCAATACAAGCGCCACGATTCCGGCCACGGGCGTCTGGGAAAAGAACAGAACCAGGATTCCGGCAATCCACGCAGGTATTGACCAGGCCAACCGCAGTTTGCCGGACCTCGAACAATCGGCCGCATCCATGGTGGCACTGGCGGCGATCGAGCTCAGATCCTCACCCGGAAGTCGCGACAGGACTTCGTGACGATCATAGCTGCTATCCAAGGCATAGATGCCCATGTCATTCGCTGGCGCTGGAGCCAGTTGTGCAAGTCGTGCTTGAATCTGAGCCCGGCTCGGATTGGCGCGATTGATAACTGTGCTCACCATGCTGTCATCACTCCGGCTGGGATCGAACATGTCTGGCCGTGAGCGGCCAGTCGTGTGAAGCACCGTTCAGACCGCCCGCACTGCCATGCGAATCGCCAACGTCCACGCCGGCCTGCACGTCCGAAGCGTTCGCCGCGTCCGTGCGACGTTCCTCATCGTGCTCGAGCTCGACGTTTCATGTTCACGAATCCGAGCATCGGCCTGATGCAGCAGCTTGTGCCGCAGTTGTGGATAGGAAGCGCAATCGAGAACGGTTGAGTATACGCCGTGGTCACTGGCCTCGTGAGCGGCGGCGCGTCAGGGTGCGCCGAGCGCGGAAGTACGCGAGGAACTGGTCGATCACCGCCGCGTGCGGGACCTGGCCTGTGTGACAATGCCTACGCCTCCGCAGTCAACGGCATCGCACTCCACCTACGGTACCAGCGGCGTCCCGCGACTCGGCGTCGGCATGTTGTGCGGACGGTGCAGCGGCTCGCCCGTGGCCACGAGACGCGCGAACGCCGGGCCATTGAGCGGCTTGGACATGAGATAGCCCTGCCCCATCGTACAGCCAAGTGACTGCAGTTCGGCGAGTTGCGCCTCACCCTCAATGCCTTCGGCAACCGTGGCCAGTCCGAGCGTTTCGCCGAGCGAGAGAATCGCGCGCGTGAGGGCGTCATCGCTGGCGGAGCCGCCGAGCTGCTTGATGAAGCTGCGGTCGATCTTGAGCACGTCAATCGGGAAGCGCTGCAGATACGACAGCGACGAGTAGCCCGTGCCGAAATCGTCCAGCGCCAGCGTGACGCCGAGCTCCTTGAGCGCCTTCATTGCCGCGATGACGGTGTCGGCGTTGTGCATCATCACCGACTCGGTCATCTCGATCGTGAGCTGCGACGGATCGAAGCCGGTCTGTTCGAGCGCTTCGCGCACGTCGTCCACCACGTTCGGTTCCTGCAGGTGGCGTCCGGAGATGTTGACGGCCACGTGCAGCGTCGGCTCATCGTAGCCTGGCGTGCGCCACGACTTGGCGTCTCGGCAGGCGGTGCGCAGCACGCGACGAGTGATCTCGCTGATGAGCCCCGCTTCTTCCGCGATCGGTACGAAGACGACGGGCGAGATGAGTCCTCGTACCGGGTGATGCCAGCGGAGCAGCGCTTCGGCGCCAAGGATCTCGCCCGACTGCAAGTCCACCAGCGGCTGATAGTGCACCTGCAGTTCGTCGGTGCCGATGGCACGCCGCAGATCCGTCTCCAGCTCTGCGCGATCGGCAACTTTCTCGCGCATCGCTGTTTCGAAGCGCACGACGCGACCCCGCCCTTCGGCCTTGGCCACGTACATCGCGGCGTCGGCGTCGCGCACCAGTTCTTCTAGCGTGACACCGGGAAGCGCCTCGGACAGGCCAATGCTCGCGCCCACGAACACATCGCGCCCTTCGATGCTGAAAGGACGGGTAAGCTGCGACAACAAGCGATCGGCCGTCGCCATGCACGAGGACACGTCGGAATCCTCGAGCAAGACGGCAAACTCGTCGCCACCCAGTCGTGCCACGGTGTCCGCCGCGCGCACCTCGACCTCGATGCGTCGCGCTGCCTGACGCAGCAACTCGTCGCCCGCCGCGTGGCCCAACGTGTCGTTGATGGCCTTGAAGTGATCGAGGTCGATGAAGATGACGCCGATCTCCACCTGCACGCGCTCGCGTCGCGCGAGGGCGTGCGTGACACGGTCGGAGAAGAGCACGCGATTGGCGAGGCCCGTGAGAGGATCGTGGAACGCCTGCCAGGCGATCTTCCCTTCCAGCTCGCGCCGCTCGGTCACATCGCGTGCATTGAGCACGAGCCCTTCGATGGTCTCGCGTTCGAGCCGGTTGGTGCCGACCACCTCGAGCCAGCGCCACTCGCCTCCGTGCGTCGCCTGCGGCGTGGCGGCCCGCAGCACGATGGTCTCTTGCGCCTTCGGATTGCCAGCCAGCTTGTCGAGCATGAGCCGCGCTGCATCCACGTCGTTCGGGTGCACCAGTGTGACGATGTCACGTCCCAGCAGATCCGAGGCCGCGAACCCGGTGAGATGCTCCACCGAAGGACTCACGTAACGCGTGGTGCCATCGACGTCCACGATGAAGATCAGATCGGACGCATGCTTCACGAGCGCCGCGAGGCGATTCTCCGCGATACGACTCTCAGCCAGACGATCGAGGCGTCCGTTCTCGCCGATCACCACGGCCTGACGCACCAGCACGATGCCAAGGAGCAGCAGGAGCCCAACGACGACGCCACGCACAGGCACGAGGTCGCCCATCTGCACCAGCACGAGCATGAGGGCGCCGACAATGCCAACGCTGACGTACGGCAGCCATCCCGTACGACGCGCCGCGCGGAGCTGCACGTCTTCGTCGGGCGTGAGCGCACCGGCCCGCATGGCAGCGAAGGTGACGAGTCCGTACCAGCCGAACCACGCGACGTCGGTGATGACCGAGACGACCATCGAATCGCCGATGACGGTGCGCGCGTAGATCAGGTCGGCGAACGTCTTGAGCGCGAACGCGAAGAAGAGCAGGCTGATCGCGTTGATCTGCTCGCGCTTGGTCTGCCGCGAGAGCAGCACGAGGCTTGCGCTCAACAGCATGACATCGGCCAAGGGATAGCCGAGGTTGACCGCAGCGGTGAGCAGAGGCAGGAGGCCGGGTTGCGCCGGGTCTACTGGCCAGAGCCAGTACATGACCGTGCCGGCGGTCACCGCCGCGATGACGGCATCCAGTTGGACACGCACGCGTTCGGCGCGCGTGGGGCCAAGTCCGGGGAAGGAACCGAGGCTCCAGAGCGCCAGCGGGAAGAACGACGTGTACAGCAGATCGGCGACGCTGAGCGGCGGGCGACTGCCGTTGACGATCGCCATCATCGACCAGAGCGCGTCGGCCGACCAGTAGGTGCCAATGGTGATCAGGAGACGTCGCCACGCCTTCCGACTGTGCGGGTCCACCGATTCGGAGCGCGACGCGCGATGGAGCGCGATCAACGTCGGCGCCCCGATCACGAGGTAGGTCAGATTGACAATCAGCTCGCGCGACGCGGGCCCCGGGATACCGAGGAGCCCACTGATTGCCAGCACAAGCGCCGCCGCGCATTGAAGCAGGGCGAACGTCGGGGCAATTCGGGGGGCGCGCGTGGGCAACAGGCCGTTCTCCAACCGGTGAAGACTGCACGAAATCTCCGATTGAGTTTCGGCTCCGGCGGGGGCGACTTGATTGTTACAGGCAGGGCAAAGTCGTTTCGCTGCTGGCAGTTAGCAGCGCCAACGTGAACCCGTGTACACTTGCGCGCAGGCGCGTCCGCTCGCCCGTGGTGCGCGGGTCACGCCTACGGCACGATCGTCACGCCCTGAGCACACTCGCGATCGTTTCGGCGATCTCCGCGACGTCAGGAAGCACGGCGCTCAGCAACTCCGGGTGATACGGCATCGGCACATCGCGCGGCGCCAACCGCTCCACGGGCGCGTCGAGATGCCAGAACGCGTCCTTCGCCACGGCCGCGGCGATCTCGGCGCCAAAGCCTGCCGTGAGATTGTCTTCGTGCACGATGAGGCAGCGTCCCGTCTTGCGCACCGATGCCAGCACCGCGTCGCGATCCCACGGCGAGATGGTCCGCAGATCGATCAACTCCACCTGCTCACCAAAATCGGCCAGTGCGGCGGTGCAGCGATGCACCATCGCGCCCCAGGTGACCAGCGTGACATCGCTTCCCTCTCGCACGATGCGCGCACGCCCGAAGGGCAGCACGTAGTCGTCACCCGGATAGCGCGCGCTGCCATCGCCCGTCATCAACAGCGAGCGATGCTCGAAGAACACCGTCGGGTTGGCACCACGCATCGCGGCGCGCAGCAGTCCCACCGCATCAGCGGCGTTGGACGGCATCGCCACCTGCCAGCCATATGCGTGCGCAAACCGCACTTCGTCCGAGAGACTGTGCCACGGATCGCCCACGTCCTTGCCGAAGCCACCGGGCATGCGCACCACGATGGGAGCGGCAAAGCGATTGGCAGTGCGCCAGCGCAGCGTGCCGCAGTTGTTGAGCTGCTCCGCGGCAGGGTCGGCGTACTTCCTGAACTGAATTTCGGCGACGGGCATCATTCCGCTGATGGCCATCGCCACCGCACGACCGATGATGCCTTCCTCGGAGAGGCTTGTGTCGAAGACGCGCTGCGCGCCGAACTGCTTCTGCAGCCCTTCGCTGACGAGATGCACGCCGCCCTTCTTGCCCACGTCTTCACCAAAGACGACGACCTTGGGATTGACGCTCAGCTCGTGACGCAGCGTGCGGCGAATCGCTTCGGCGAAGCGCAGCAGCTCACCGTCTTCGTTGGCCACATCCGTGCCACCGAGCGCGCTCCGTTCGGCGCGTGTCAGTCCGCCAAAGGCCTCGGACACGTCTGCTGCATCGTCGACCATGACGTGCTGCGCGATGCGCGATGGATCAGGCGTCGCGCGTGAACGCGCGCCATCGAGCGCGACGGCGATATCGCGCGCGACATTCGCTTCGATCTCCGCCCACTCCGCGATCGAGAGGAGCGATGGCACGAGATACTCACGCAATCGCGGCAGCGGATCACGCGCAGCGTCTGCATCGATCTCGGCCGGCGTGCGATAGCCCTTCTGATTGTCCGGACCGGAGTGGCTGGACAGTCGCGGCACGGTGAGATGCACGAGCGCCGGGCCCTTCCCCTCGCGCACGTGCGCAACCGCTTCGCTGAGCAACCCGGACGCCTGATGCGGATCTGTCCCGTCGCCATCACGCACGAGCAGATTCGTGAATGACGCGAGATTGCGCGCGATGTTGCCCCCCGGCGTCTGCATCTCGCCACGAACGGAAATGCCGAGGTCATTGTCTTCGATGTAGAAGAGCATCGGCAAGTTGAGCGTCGTGGCCATCGTCAGCGCCGACCAGAAGCCGTTGGTTGCCACTGAGCCATCGCCACCGAGCGCGACGGCGATGCTGTTGCCATACGTCGCGTCCGAGAGTGCGTCACGATGATAGGTGATCGCCTGTGCCCACCCGGCAGCTGGCGTGTACTGCGAGCCGACATCGCCGGCCATCGGCAGCACGATGGGGCCGTTGCGATTAGGGAAGTTGCACACCACGCCGATGTCGCGACCGTCACTGAATCCACCGGCGCGACCGAGCGGACTCCCAAAGGCATCTTCGAGCGTCAGGCCGAGCGCGAGCAGCAGCGGACGCGAGCGATAGTACGCACCCACGCCATCGTGTCGCCCGTTGAGCAGCGAGCCCAGAATGATCTGTGCCGTTTCGTGACCGCGCGCGGAGAACTGATAGAGCACCTGATGCTCGCGCGGCACCGAGCCGCGATTGCGATTGGTGCCTTCTTCCGTTTCGTCGAGCGCACGCGACGCGAGCACCTGGTACGCGATACGGCGCCAGTCGAAGCCAGTGCGGGGCGAAGCGGCGGGGAGAGCGGAAGCGTCAGCGGTCACTGCGGAGGGAACGACGGTGGATGCCATGTCGGAAAGCTGTGCGAACGGCTGCGTCAGCGGGAGAGTGTGTGGCACTTACGGGGCGCGGCGCGACGCCGATGGGAGTATCTTGGGCACATGTCCTACCACTTCATAGCTGTAGACGTCAGTGAGGGTGTCCTGACGTTGACGCTCAACCGACCGGACGTGCTGAACAGCTTCACTCGGGCCATGGCGCTGGAGGTTCAGCAAGCGCTACAGCAGGCCGCCGACGACGCGTCGATCCGCGCGGTACTGCTGACAGGAGCCGGGCGAGGATTTTGCGCGGGACAGGATCTGGCTGAGGCGCTTCCCTCCGGGGACGGACCGATGCCGAACATCGGTGAATTTGTGCGCACGAACTACAACCCGATCATTCGCGCCATCCGTGCGTTGGAGAAGCCGGTGATCTGCGCGGTGAACGGTGTCGCCGCCGGTGCTGGCGCGAACCTCGCCTTCGCCTGTGATCTGACGATCGCCGCCGAAGAAGCGTCATTCGTCGAGAGCTTTGCCAAGCTTGGCCTGATCCCCGACACCAGCGGAACGTTCTTCGTGCCGCGCCTGGTGGGCATGCAGCGCGCGACCGGGATGTTCTTCCTCGCCGAGAAGATGTCGGCCACGAAGGCGAAGGAGTGGGGGCTGATCTGGGATGTGGTGCCGCTAGCGGCACTCGCCGAAACCACGCGCGATCTGGCGCGCGCGCTCGCCACACAGGCGACCCGCGGCTTCGGTCTGACCAAGCGCGCGCTCAACGCGTCGTTCACCAATTCGCTCGATGAGCAGCTCGAGGTGGAAGCCGTCGCGATGGACGAGGCGGGGCGCACCGCCGACTACGAGGAAGGCGTGCGGGCGTTTCTCGCGAAGCGGAAGCCGGTGTATCGCGGCGCATGACGGACGCGATTTCGATGACTCGAACGACGGTGGGCGTGGTCGGTGCCGGCGCGATGGGTGCCGGCATCGCGCAGGTGGCCGCGCTGCATGGACACCGCGTGTTGCTGGCGGACGCGCAGCTCACCGCCATCACCCGCGCGCGCGACGTGCACGCCAAGGCGCTTGCGCGCGACGTCGAGAAGGGGAAGCGAAGCCGAGTCGACGCCGACGCCGTGCTCGACCGGATCAGCTACATCGGCGGTGTGGACGTGGACGACCTTGCGCCGTTCGACGCGTGCGACGTCGTGATCGAAGCGATCGTCGAGGAGCTGTCCGCCAAGCGCGGGCTCTTCCAGACGCTCGAACGCGTGGTGCGCGACGACACCATCCTCGCGACCAACACCTCGTCGCTGTCCATCGCGGCCATCGGTGGCGCATGCAAGCACGACGAGCGCGTGGTGGGGATTCACTTCTTCAATCCGGCGCCTGTGATGCCGCTGGTTGAAATCATCCCGTCCATCACGACCGCTTCCGAGATCACGCTGTCGGCGCGTGCGTTGGTGGATACGTGGGGCAAGACAACCGTCGTCGCGAGCGACACGCCGGGCTTCATCGTCAATCGCGTGGCGCGGCCGTTCTACGGCGAGGCGATGCAACTCGCCAGCGAAGGCGTGGCCGACATCGCCACCATCGACTGGGCGATGCGTGAGATCGGTGGCTTTCGCATGGGCCCGTTCGAGCTCACGGACTTCATCGGCCATGATGTGAACTTCGCGGTCACGCGCTCCGTGTTCGACGCCACGTTCCACGACCCGCGCTATCGTCCGTCCATCTCTCAACAGCGTCTCGTGGAAGCGGGGCTCTTGGGACGCAAGTCGGGACGCGGCTACTACGACTACCGCGAGGGCGCGACCAAACCCGAGCCGACGCGCGACGAAACACTCGGCCGTCAGATCGTGGATCGCATCCTTGCACTGTTGATCAACGAAGCGGTGGAAGCGGTCCATCTGCGTATCGCGTCGGCCGCAGACGTGGAGCTCGCGATGACCACGGGCGTCAACTACCCGAAAGGGCTGTTGGCGTGGGGTGACGAGATCGGCGCGAGCACGGTGCTGGCGCGACTCGATGCGCTGCACGCCGAGTATGGCGACGATCGGTATCGCGCGAGTGTGCGGCTGCGGCGGATCGTGCGCGATGGCGGGCGGTTGCTGTGAGTGATGATACGACGCGCGCGCGGGCGGTTGTCGATTCGCTCGTTGTCACCGACGCGTTCTCGCGTTGGCTGGGCATATCGGTGCTCGAAGCCGATGTGGGCCATGCGGTGTGCCGCATGACCGTGCGCGGCGAGATGGTCAACGGCTTCGGCACCTCACACGGCGGCATCGTCTTTTCGTTGGCGGATAGCGCCTTCGCGTTTGCCACCAATGCCGGCGGCTTTCTCAGTGTCGCCGTTGACTGCTCCGTCAGTTTTCCGGTCGCGGTGCGCCCCGGAGATGTGCTGACTGCCACCGCGGTCGAAGAGAGCACCACCAACCGACTCGCCTTCTGCGCCGTGACCGTCCGCAATCAGCAGGATGCCATTGTCGCGCACTTTCGTGGCACGGTGTATCGCACCACCCGCCCGCATCAACTTCCCACGCCCGACTGAGCGCGCTGCATGTCCGACGACATCTCGCATAACCTCGCCCACGCGTACATCGTCGACGGTGTGCGCACGCCCATTGGCAACATCGGCGGCACGCTGAGCCCAGTCCGCGCGGACGATCTCGGCGCGCACGCCATTCGCACGCTGCTCGCGCGACATGCCGGCATCGATACGTCGCGCATCGCCGATGTCATCATGGGATGCGCCAATCAGGCCGGTGAAGACAATCGCAACGTGGCGCGCATGTCGGCGCTGTTGGCCGGGCTACCGGTCTCGGTGCCGGGCGAAACGGTGAATCGGCTGTGCGCCTCCGGCCTGAGTGCCGTCGCGAGTGCGGCGCGCGCCATCAAGGTGGGCGAGGGCGACCTGTACGTCGCCGGCGGCGTGGAGAGCATGACCCGCGCACCGTTCGTCATGTCCAAGGGGACGAGCGCATTCGCGCGCGATGTGCAGCTCTTCGACACGAGTTTGGGCTGGCGCTTCGTTAACCCCAAAATGCAGGCGCTCCACGGCACCGACTCCATGGGAGAGACGGCCGAGAATGTCGCCGCGCAGTTCGGCATCTCGCGAGCGGATCAGGATGCGTTCGCGGTGCGCTCGCAACAGAAGGCCACCGCTGCGCGCGAGGCCGGAGTCTTTGCCGACGAGATCGTGCCGGTGGAGATCCCGCAGCGAAAGGGTGATCCCGTTCATGTGTCGCAGGACGAGTTCATTCGCCCTGAGACGACGATGGAGATTCTGGGCAAGCTGCGCCCCGCGTTTCGCACCGATGGGCAGGGGAGCGTGACGGCGGGCAACGCGAGTGGCCTGAATGACGGCGCCGCCGCGCTCTTGCTCGCCTCTGCTCGCGCCGTCCAGGAGTTCTCGCTCACACCGATCGCGCGCGTGGTGTCGAGTGCCGCGGCCGGCGTGGAACCGCGCATCATGGGGATGGGCCCGGTGCCGTCGAGCCGACGCGCGCTGGAGCTCGCCAGACTCACGCTCGACCAGATGGACGTAATCGAGCTCAACGAAGCGTTCGCGGCACAAGCGCTTGCGTGCCTGCGCGAGTTCGGCCTCGCCGACGACGACCCGCGCGTGAACCCCAACGGAGGCGCCATCGCGCTCGGACACCCGCTCGGCATGAGCGGCGCACGGCTGGCACTTACGGCCGCACGTGAGCTGCAGCGCCGCGGCGGACGCTATGCGCTGTGCACGATGTGCATCGGTGTGGGTCAGGGATTCGCGATGATCATCGAACGGGTGTGAGGCTCGACGCATGATCTACGCCTTCGATGGATTCATTCCGGTGGTGCACGAGAGCGCATTCGTGCATCCGCAGGCCGCCGTCACGGGCAACGTGATCATCGGGCGCGATGTGTACATCGGCCCAGGTGCCGCTATTCGCGGCGACTGGGGCGGCATCGTGATCGAGGATGGATGCAACGTGCAGGAGAACTGCACGATTCACATGTTCCCCGGCGTGACCGTCGTGCTGGAAGCGGGCGCGCACATCGGGCACGGTGCGATCGTGCACGGCGCGCGCATCGGCGCCAACGCGCTCGTAGGCATGAATGCGGTCATCATGGACAACGCGACGATCGGCGCGGGATGTGTGGTGGGCGCGCTCTGCTTCGTGCCCGCCGACATGCAGGTGCCACCGCGCAAGGTGGTGGTGGGCAATCCCGCCAAGATCGTGAAGGACGTGAGCGATGAGATGCTGGCGTGGAAAAGTGAAGGAACCGCGCTCTATCAGCGCCTCCCGGACGCGATGCGCGCATCGTACGCGCCCGTCGACCCGCTGCGCGAAGTACCCGCAGACCGACCAACGCAATGGGCGCTGCTCAAGACGTGGAACGACACGAAACCGACGACGACGTCAGCACCGAATACATCTCCAAATACATCGGAACCGACATCATGACGCTGCTCAACTACGCGATGGGCGAGTGGGTGGAAGGCACGGGCAAGAAGGCTGATCTCATTCACGCCGTCACCGGCGAGAAGATCGGCGAGGCGTCGAGCGGTGGTCTCGATTTCCAGGCGATGACGCACTACGCGCGCAATGTCGGCGGTCCGGCGCTGCGCGCGCTGACGTTTCATCAGCGTGCGGCGATGCTCAAGGCGATGGCCAAGCATCTCATGGAGCGCAAGGAAGCGTTCTACGCGCTCTCCGCGATGACCGGCGCGACGCGCAGCGACTCGTGGGTGGATATCGACGGCGGCATCGGAACCTTCTTCGCGTACTCGAGCCGTGGGCGGCGTGAGTTTCCCAACGAAACGTTTCATGTGGAAGGTCCAGCCGAGTCGCTCTCCAAGGGCGGCACGTTCGCTGGCCGCCACATCTGCGTACCGTTGGAAGGCGTCGCGATTCACATCAACGCATTCAACTTCCCCTGCTGGGGAATGCTCGAGAAGTTGGCCCCTGCCCTGCTTGCCGGCGTGCCGTGCATCGTGAAGCCGGCCACCGTCACGAGCTATCTGACCGAAGGCATGTTTCGCGAAATGGTTGCGGCCAACATTCTGCCGCCCGGTGCGATTCAGCTCATCTGCGGCAGCGCGGGTGACTTGCTCGATCATGTGACCGAGCAGGATGTCGTCGCCTTCACCGGCTCTGCGGCCACCGGCCAGATGCTCAAGGAGGGCAAGGCGATGATGAAGCACTCCGTGCGCTTCAACATGGAGGCCGATTCGCTCAACTGCTCCATCCTAGGCCCCGATGCCGTGCCGGGCACCGAGGAGTTCGATCTGTTCGTGAAGGAAGTGGTGCGCGAGATGACGACCAAGGCGGGGCAGAAGTGCACCGCGATCCGTCGCACGATCGTGCCCAACGGCATGGAAGAAGACGTCATCAAAGCGCTGCGCGCGCGGCTGGAAAAGACCACCATTGGTGATCCATCCGTGGACGGTGTGCGCATGGGGCCGCTCGCCAGCAAGGGGCAGGTGCGTGACGTGGGCGCTGCGGCCGCGCGCATCGGCGCGAGCGCCGAGCTGGTGTTTGGTGGCGGTGACTTCAACGTGGTCGGCGCCGATCGTGAGCGCGGCTCGTTCTTCGCGCCGATGCTGATGGCTTGCGCCG
The DNA here is from genome assembly GCA_965279375.1 of Gemmatimonas sp. Taxonomy (GTDB): domain Bacteria; phylum Gemmatimonadota; class Gemmatimonadetes; order Gemmatimonadales; family Gemmatimonadaceae; genus Gemmatimonas. Next base: position 436,789 of record OZ257156.1, read on the forward strand.
ATCCGTTCAACCACAGCGAGCCGCACGACATCGAAGCGTTCGGCCCGGTCAACACAATCATGCCGTATCGCACGCTCGACGAAGCGATCGAACTCGCCAAGCGGGGTCGCGGCTCGCTATGCGGCTCGCTCATCACCGCCGATCCGAGCGTGGCACGCAAAGTTGTCATCGGCGTAGCGCCGTATCACGGCCGCCTGATGGTTCTCGACCGCTCGAGCGCCAAGGAAAGCACGGGACACGGCTCACCGCTCCCCAACCTCGTGCATGGCGGTCCGGGGCGCGCCGGCGGCGGCGAAGAGATGGGCGGCGCGCGTGGCGTGTTGCACTACATGCAGCGCGCGGCCGTGCAGGGGAGCCCCTCCATGCTCGCCGCCATCACGCGCGAGTGGAGCAAGGGCGCGGCCACCACGACCGACGGCATTCATCCGTTCCGCAAGACGTTCGACGAATTGCATGTGGGTGACGCGCACATCACCGGCGAACGACTGATCACGCTGGAAGACGTCGTGAAGTTCGCGGATCTCAGTGGCGATCACTTCTACGCGCACATGAACGACGACGAGGCGCGCACGAACGGCGTCTTCACCGGTCGCGTGGCACACGGCTACTTCATCGTGTCGGCGGCGGCCGGCCTGTTTGTCGATCCGGCGTTAGGCCCCGTGCTCGCCAACTACGGCATGAACAACCTGCGCTTCACCAAGCCGGTGTATCCGGGCGACACCATCCACGTGCAGCTCACCGTCAAGCAGAAGACGGCCAAGGACACGCCGGAAGGCGGCATCCCGCAGGGCGTCGTGGAGTGGGACGTCGAAGTGCTCAATCAGGACAACGAGGCGGTCGCCGTCTACTCCATTCTCACACTGGTACGACGGTCAGAGTCATTGTCGTAGCGGCGGCCGATCGTCGAGCCTCCGACGATCGCGAGGGAACTCAGGCGACGCGAGGAAGCAGGAGCGTGACCGTCGTGCCGCTACCGACGGCGGTTTCGACCTGTACGCCTCCGCCTGATTGCACCATGACATCGTAGATCATCGACAGCCCAAGGCCGGTGCCTTTGCCTTCTTCCTTGGTCGTGAAGAACGGCTCGAAGATCTTCGACCGAACCTCATCGCTGATCCCCGTCCCCTCGTCCCGCACCGCGACTGTCATGTAGACGCCGGGGCCGACAGGCGGGGATGTCGGCGCCGACTCAGGGGCGACGACGACTGCACCGGTCTCGATCGTGACGGTGCCGTTGCCGCGTCCAGCGCTCGCGGTGGCGTCCCGTGCGTTGACGATGAGATTGAGGATCGCCTGCTGCATCTGATTGACGTCGACCTGCACGAAGCCTTCCGCGACGCTGGCGCGTACCGTGAGCCGCATCTCGGACGGCAGTGCGCGCTGCAGCAGACGCAACTCCTTGGCCACCAACGCATCGAGTGTCGTGCGCTGCGTCGTGCCTCGCTCCTTTCGACTGAAAGCGAGGAGGCGGCGCGTCAATTCGGTGGCATGCTCCGTCGCGAGTCCGATCTCTTCGAGGTGACTCACAACGGCCGCGTCGTCCGCGATCTCCGTGCGCATCAGGTCCACGTTGCCCTGGATGACCGTCAGCAGGTTGTTGAAGTCGTGAGCCACACCGCTCGCAAGGCGACCCATCAGCTCCATCTTCTGCACCTGATGCAGATGGACTTCGAGCAATTGCCGTTCGCGCAGACTATCCGCCAGCCGTTCATTCGTGAGCGTGAGCTGCTGCGATTGTGAGAGGAGCACTTCATTCGACTCAGCGAGAGCAGCCTCGCGGGCCTGGGCGCGTTCGACCTCTCGAGCGAGCTTCGCGTCGCGCACCAGCGCACTGACACGCGGAACGAAGAACGGGAGCAGGCTGGCGGTCAGCAGCGAAACAGCGGCGGTCGCCACCATGGTCGCGGTTTCGATCGTGCCGCGGCTCGCACCCAAGGGCAGCACACCCATGATGTGCGTTGCCCCGCAGAGGACGATGAATGCGCCGAACAACACGAACACGATCGGGAACGGCAGTTCGTGGCGGAGGCGTACCACAAGTACGAGCAGCGTGGCCGCGATGGCGAAGTACGACAGCGCAGTCACGATGTCGGCAACGTGAAACGCGGTGCTGGCCGTCGCGGAAATTCCGGGCGGTGCGGCGTGCGTCGACAGCTGATTGGCAAGCACCTGCATCGCGTACAGCATCGGTCGGAGCCGCCTCATTGAATTCGAAGTACGCGCTAATTCTGCACCAGTCTGTCCGGAAATCTCCGAACGTGAGTCGGGCTGGTCAATGCAATCGGAGAACTGCACTCGTTCACGTCATGTTCGATACGGCTGAGTGCGCTCGCCGTCGATAGGAGAATTGAGCGAGCGCGCGACCGTTGCGTCCTGCGACTGCTACTGCAGCGACTTTGCCCTCCATGTCTCGCGTCCACCCATCACCGTCAGCAGCACCTTCGTGCGCGCGATTTGTTCGATCGGCACGGTCAGCACATCCTGCGACAGCACGACGAAGTCGGCGAGCTTCCCAACGCTGATCGTGCCCTTCTCCTGCTCGTCGAAGCTCGCGTAGGCGGCATCGCGCGTGAAGTGTCGCAGCGCAGCCTCCACCGTGATGCGATGTTCCGGATACCAGCCGCCGCGCGGAGTACCGTCTGGCATCTGCCGCGTGACCGCGACTGCGATGCCGCGCATCACGTCCATCGGGAAGACGGGATAGTCGCTGCCGAACGCCTGCACGGCCCCGGCATCGTCGAAGAGCTTGAACGCGTTGGAATGCGACGCGCGCGCGGGCCCGAGCAGCGGGGCGTAGTTCTGGAGCGTGGTCGCATCGGGGCTTGCGAAGATCGCCTGTGTGGACGCGATGACGCCGAGCGCCTTGAAGCGCGGCAAGTCGCTGAGTGCAGGCACTTCGATGTGCTCGATCCGATGGCGACGATCGCGCGGGCCGTTCACGCGCGCGGCGTGCTCATACGCATCGAGCGCCATGCGAACCGCGCGATCTCCGATAGCGTGGAGTTCGATCTGCAGCCCTGCCTTGTCGTACGCCACCACGGCGTCGTTCAATGCCTTCTGTTCCCAGAACGGAAGCCCTTCGCCCCCACCGACGTATGGCTCGAGCATCGCGGCGGTCTTGGCGTCGACGGTTCCATCCAACATCCCCTTGGCGATGCCGTAGCGCAGCAGCGGAGCGTTTGCTGGCGTATTCGCACCTGCACGTATGCTTTGCCCTGCTGGTTGACCCGCCCGCGAGTAGCGCGAGAGCTGATCGGCGGTGACGTCATGCGCAAAGGGGACCGATACACGCCACCGCACCTTCAGCGCGCCGCGAGCAGCAGCCTGCTGCATTGCGTCGAACGTTGCACCGGATGGCTCGCCGGCCGAGGCTTCCTGCAGCGACGTGATGCCGAACGACGCCGCGCGTGTCATCTCCGCATCGAGCGTGGCCGCGACTTCTGCCGCCGATGGCGCCGGCACCAACCGCGACACCAGCGCTGCCGCGGACTCCTTGAGCACGCCGGTGAGTTCGCCCTGTGCGTCGCGATCGAGTTGACCGCGTGGCGGGTCTGCTGTCGCGCGCGTGACACCGGCCAACGCGAGTGCCTTGCTGTTCACGAGTGCCTGATGCCCATCGCGATCGCGCAGTAGTACCGGTCGGTCTTGGAACAGCAGGTCCAAGTATTTCCGATGCGGCGCGTTCCGCGGAAAGTCGGCGGCGCTCCAGCCGCGCCCCAGCAACCACGCACCGGCGGGGAGCCCCTGAGACGCCGCACGCAGACGGCGTTGTATCGACTCGACAGAGCCTGCGCCGGCGAGATCCACCTGCTGTCGAGAGGGCAAATGCCAATGCGCGTCGTTGAATCCCGGCACGACCCGTTGGCCACCGAGATCGACGATGGTGCTCCCAGTGCGTGCGGCCGCGCGCAGTGCCGCCGATGTGCCGACGGCCACGATCCGATCGCCTCGGACGGTGAATGCCTCCGCCGTGGGCGAGGCGGCATCGCCCGTCCACACCTTTGCGTTGAGATAAATCCGGTCGGCAACAACCGTTTGCGCGTCAACCTTCGCGTGGGCCAAACAGAGCGCGCCGACGCTCGCGAGTTGGTGGAATCTCATGGCGGAACATTCGCGCGAGTATTGCAATGCGGCAACAGATGTATGAAGGTTCTATCGAGCCGGACGCGATGTCGCGACGGGTGCACCATGCGAAGACATCTCTTTCGGAGACGATGCGATGACCCGGACTTCCCGGGAGGCCACGCGTCTCGTATTGAGCGTGCCGAGCTCGCACGTCCTGCTCGCGCTGACCGCGTACGTGGCGGTCGTGGTCGCAGCATTCGCGCTGCGCGATGCGCCCGCGGCGCGCGGTGTGACGATCAGTCTTGCCTTCGTCGCCTTCACCAGTGCGGCGCTTTACTTCAACGCGCGTCGTGTTCGCAGCGAAGTGGATGGCCGCGCGGGCTGGCTCCTGATCTCATTCGCTGGCGCCGTCGCCATTCTGTTCGAGCTCACGCTCGCGGCCGAAGCGGCCTTTCCGAGCGTCATCGCACCATCTCCGGCACTCTGGCTCACGCAGTCGCTGCTGTCCAACCTCGCGATGTCGGTGGGCATTCTGCTGCTGCCCTACGGCACCGAGTCGGTGCGTCATCGCACGCGCATGGCGTGCGATGCGTTCGCGTTCTTCGTCGGGGCGTTTCTCGTCTTCTGGGTGGTCGGCGGGCGTCGCGAAGTGTACGACTCCGCCCAGCCGCTGCTGACGCGCGTGGAAGCGCTGGTGAGCTACAGCTTCAACGCGCTCGAACTGGGGATCGTGATCTACATCGGCTCGCGTGCGATGCAGCGATTCCGTGGCCCGCTCGGCTGGTTCCTGCTGGCCTTCTCGGCGCTCACCATCGGATCCGCGGTCGTGGCCTTCGCGCGCGTGCGCGGCGAGCCGAGTGTCGGCAGCGCAGGTGAACTGGTGCAGATGCTTGCGTTCCCGTTCTTCGTGCTGGCGCCGTTGTCGAAACAGCCGCGGCGCATGGCGTGGCGCGACGAAGCGTCGCTGGCTGGCGATCTGCTCACTTACGGACCGGTGATGCTGGCGATGCTGATCGTACTGCCCGCAAGCATCGCCTCGGGCACCTCCGACTTCGTGCTGGTTGCCGGCGTACCACTGCTCGCGTTTCTGCTCCTCTTCCGGCAATTCCTCGCCGTGCGCGATGTGCGCGACCTGAGCCGCACACTCGAGCAGCGCGTGCTGGAGCGAACCGAGGCGCTGCGTCGGAGTGAGCAGGCGCTGGCGCAGGCGAAGCGTTTGGAAGCGGTCGGTCGCGTCGCCGGCGGCGTGGCCCACGACTTCAACAACGTGCTGCACGCCATCCAGCTCGCCGCGAGCACGATGGAAGACTCCCCGCAGACGGAGCCTTGGCGCACGGAGCTCAACATCATTCGCGATGCCACGCGCACCGGTGCGTCGTTGGCGCGCGAAGTGCTCGACTTCTCCAAACCGGAGCTGGCCGCCGACGAGGACGCGAGCGTAGCCGACTCGTTGCGCGCACTCGAGTGGATGCGACACCAGCTTGGCCAGCGACACATTCGCTACGACGTCACGCTGCCGTCGGAGTCGGTGCATGTGCGGCTGGCGCGCACGCGCCTCGAGCAGGTGCTCGCCAACCTGATCACGAATGCACGCGATGCAGTGGCCGACGGTGGCTCGATTCGCGTCACCGCCGAGCGCACCTGGGTGGACGACGGCTCGGCGGCGGAGGAGCTGGGGATCCCGTCGGGAGCATACGTGCGGCTCACCGTGGCAGACGACGGCGCGGGGATCGCGGAGGAAGTCATGCCGCAGATCTTCGAGCCGTATTTCACGACCAAGACGGAGAATGCGGGGACCGGGCTCGGCTTGGCGACCTGCTACAACGTGGTGCGTCGCGCGGGGGGGACGGTGACCGTGACGTCCACCCCGGGTGGCGGGGCGACCTTTGATGTGCTGTTGCCGACGGTGGTCTAGCGCCGAGCGGTTCTTCGAGACGCGACCACGCGCCGTGGTTTGAGAGCGACGCCGTGAGCAGCGTCGCGGTTATGCGTAGCGTTCGCGAGGGGTCAGCCGTAGCATGACACAGAGGTCGCTCCCGTCATCTGGGCGGGAACGCGGCGCTCGCGTCCATTCTCCGACCGCTGACCGTGCTCCGGACCAACCCTGTTTCCCGAATCTCGCGCGCGCTGGCGCCGGCTTTCGCATGCGCACTCGCGCTATCGTCCGCCGCCCAGACTGCCCAGGCACAAGCACCCAAGCCCGCTGCCAAGTCCAAGTCAGCCCCGGTGAAGCCGGTCTGGCCAGACGAAGGCCCGATGACGTGGGCGCCGCGGCCGACGACCGCCGAGATCACGGCCAACGACCTGCGGACGCGCCTGTACGGGTTCGCGGACGACTCGATGATGGGTCGACGGATCGGAGAGCTGGGGAACTACAAGGCGACCGACTACATCGCCCGTGAGTTCAAGCGACTGGGGCTCAAGCCGGCCGGCGACAACGGCGGGTACTTCCAGGAGATGCCCTTTGGCCCGATCGGCTTCGACAGTGCCACCATCGCGCTGACGGTGGGCGGGAAGCCGCTGGCGGTGCGCTCCGATTGGGTGCCGATGTCCCCGACGGCAACGAATGGTTTTGGCGGCAAGGCAGCGATGGCCGGCGCGACGGCAGTGTTCGCCGGTCGCTGGGGCGACACGACGGTTGCGCTCGATCCCGCGGTGTTCTCGGGCAAGGTCGCGGTCTTCGTCGCGACATCAGCGAATCTGACTGCGCTGGGTCCAGTGGCTGGAAGAGGTGCCGGTGCTGGCGCTGTGGTGCTTCGATGTGACTCGGTACCGGACAAGTTTGGTGCGGCCGCTGCGGCGGCGGTTGAGGCCAAGGCGCGCGAGACGGCCGCGGCGACGGCGGCGGCTGGGCGTGGCGGACGGGCTGGCGGCGCGGGTGCGCCAGCAGTTCGGGCAGGCGCGGCGGCAGATCCGCGGGCGGCTGCCGCAGGCGCGATCGGCATCCTGATTGTTTCGCCGGAGCCGATGAGCACGACGTCACCGTCACCGTTCACCGCACGCATGGCGATGCAACCAACGGGCGCTGCGACCACGGCCGCCGGCATTGCGGCGGCCACGATTTCGCCCGCGGCGGCGGCCACGGTCTTCGGCAAGCCCGTCGACCAGCTCTCCGTTGGCGCGGCAGGCCAGACCGTGGGCGGGTCGTGGAGCTACGAGTGGCGCATGTCCAAGACGCCGGCCCGAAATGTCGTCGCGATCCTTCCGGGCTCGGACCCGGCTCGGGCCAGCGAGTACGTCCTGGTGGGTGCCCACAACGATCATGTCGGCGTCAACGCCGTGGCGGTGGACCATGACTCGCTCCGCGCGGTGAACACGGTCACGCGCCGACAGGGCCAGAACGATCCCGTTTGCCGCCCCACCGTCGCCCAGCAACAGCAGATCGACTCACTGATCAAGCGTGCCCGGAGCATCCGGGCGCCCCGTCGCGATTCGATCATGAACGGCGCCGACGACGATGGCTCCGGCACGGTGGTGCTGCTGGAAATCGCCGAGAAGTTCGCGAAGGAGAAGCCGGCCCGTTCGATCATCTTCGTGTCGCATGAAGGCGAGGAAGCCGGACTGCTCGGCTCCAAGTGGTTCACCGATCATCCGTCGGTCCCTCTCACGTCCATCGTTGCCGCGCACAACATGGACATGCTGGGCAAGGGGCGCGCGGACCAGGTGAAGTTCGGCGGCCCGACATCGGTCCAGATGCTGGGGGCGCGCCGAGCCTCGCGCGAGTTCGGCGACGTGATCGATTCAGTGAACGCCGTCCGCGAAGAGACGATGGCGATCGACAAGACGTGGGACGTGGTGGCCAACCCCATGAACCGCTTCTGCCGCAGCGACCAGGTGAACTATGTCTACCACAACGTGCCGGTGACGTACTTCTCGCTGGGCTACGCGCAGGACTATCACCAGCCCACGGACGAGCCGCAGTACATCCAGTACGAGCACTCGGCGCGGCTGGGACGGTTCATCCACGACGTGATGATGGCCATCGCGAATCGGAAGGATCGATTGGCGCTGACCGGGCCGGACGCGGCGTACCCGACCTGCCGGTTCTGATCCGGTTACCGGCCGGGCGCTTTGCTGGTCGGATACCGGTGAACTCCCGCTCGGCTCCCGGTTACAATACAGCGTGCTTCACGGCGCCCGACGTTCCCCGGGCGCCCGACCTTCTGAGAGCAATCGCCATATGGAATCGACCAATCCCGCGCTTCGTACACGTGCCCTTGATGAGCTGAGCCGCCGCGCAGTCGGCGACGCCGCCATGACCGTAAGCGGCACCGCCACCAAGACGCTCATCCTGCTGTTGGCCACCGCGTTTTCCGCGGGTCTCGTTTGGACGAAGCCCGAGTCGTGGGGCGCCGCCATGATGTTCGGCAGCATTGGCGGATTGGTGCTCGCTCTGGCCACCTCGTTCAAGCCCACCTGGGCGCCCGTCACCGCCCCGCTCTATGCCGTGGTGGAGGGCCTCGCGCTGGGCGCGATCTCGGGTCTGTTCAACGCGCGCTTCGCCGGCCTGCCGATGATGGCTGTCTCGGCGACGCTCGTCACCGCATTGCTCCTGTTCGCCGCGTACCGCGCGCGTCTGATCACCGTCACGGAGCGCATGCGTGCGGTCGCCAGCATGGCGTTGCTTGGACTGCTCGCCACGTATCTCGTGCAGTTCGTGCTCGGCTTCTTCAACATCGCCGTCCCGTTCATCAACGGCGGCGGCATGCTGGGGATCGGTTTCAGCCTGTTCAGCACCGGCCTGGCGGCGTTCTTCCTGTTGCTCGACATGGATCGCGTGGAGCAGATGGTGCGCTCCGGCATGCCCAAGTCGATGGAGTGGTACGGCGCCTTCGGCTTCCTCGTGACGCTGATCTGGCTCTACATCGAAATGCTCAAGCTCCTGAACAAGCTCAATCGGCGCTAAGCACGCGCGCACGACCGCAGTTCCCCACCGGCGAAGATCTGTCTCAACGACGGGTCTTCGCCGGTGGCGCATAGTTGAGCAGCATCACGAGCGTGCCGTTGTTCTCCGACGCGCGCAGTCGCGGCACCGCGATCCACTGCTGCATCCAGAGTGCATCCACGCGATACGTGCTCGACAGCGGGATGCCCGCCCCGACCGAAAAGCGATTCTGATCCACCGAGACGCCGCGGTCTACGCTGGACAAACCGACGAAGAGTTCGTTCTGGACGATCGCTAACGGCGCCTTGCCGCGCAGCGACAGCGCGGGCACCGGATGCGAGAAGCGTTGCAGCGAACGCACGCGCCGACTGTAGCGCGCCTTACTGAGATAGTTATCGCCATTGGCGCTGGTGCGTACGTCGGCAATCCAGCGCGCCTCCAGACGAAAGCGGTGCATGATGTCGAAATCGCCCGCCTTCTGATTGAGCTGCAGCAGGGCGAAGGCCTGCCGCTCACGGGTGGGATACGGCAGCGGCAGTTCACCATACGTGGCCGTCGCGACGCGATTGATTCCTGCTCCCAGTCGAAGCCCCGGTCGCAGCCGATACGTCACGCTGCCACGCGTGAGCAACTGCTGCGGCTTGTCACCCAATCCGGTCCGACGCCAACTCAGATCGCCGAGGAATGCGACACGGTCGGTGATGGGCCGATCGACCGCCAGCGTAAGCCAAGTGTGCTCCGCTCGCACGGTGCGCCAGTCGCTGTCGGTTTGTGCCGCAACTTCGTGCGGCAGCAGTGCCAGACCAACCACGGTCGCCGCTGTCGCGAATGCACTTCGGGCCATCGCGTCTCACTCCGTCTGGGATCGTTCAAGCGCGACGACTCGCGCCTCGAGTTGCTGGAACTGCTCCAGTGAGACTAACGCAGTGCGCCGATCACCCACTTCCGCGAACGGTGCGTTCGCTGGTACGGATGCGGCGGGGCCACCTGCGCGCGGCACCGACGACGCGGGCGTCAACTGCACCGCCGTCACGCGACCGCTCGAGGCTCCCCCGGCACGCCGCTCCACGCGGCGCAACACACTGCCACCGAGCGGCCCGAGCCAGAAGGCGCGCATCAGCCATTCGCCCGGAGGCCGACGCAGCGGACTACGGACCAGGCTGACGATGGTGAGTCCCCGAATCACCGCAATCGCGTACAACATGATCGAACCGGGCAGCTTCACCCCGTACCAGTCGGGACGGAGTTCGACACGCTGGTACTTGAAGACGTACCACTTCATCACGAGGGTGGATGCGAAGAGCAGCACGCTGACGATCACCTGCTTGCGACGTCGTGCCACCACGCGCGCGTCCGCACGGAGCTGCGCCCGATCGGCGTCGCGTTCGGCGAGAATCGCAGTGAGGCCTCGCTGGGTCTCGGACACGCCAAATCCGCGTAGCGCGAGGCGTCGCGCCTGCTCCAGCGTCTGCGTCAGACGTCCCCACACCACCGCCGCGAACATCACGACCGGCAGAATGATGTCCAGGTTGCCGTTGTAGAGGCGCCCGAGCGCCACGTACAGCAGCACGCCCATTACCAGACCACCGCCAAGCACGAGCCCCGCTTGCGAGGCCTCCTCGGCGAAGAGGCGGATAGGCAGCGGGACCTCGGGGCCAGCCAGCTTGGCGGCGTCGAGGGTATCCACCAGCTCTTCCGCGTTGGCGAAGCGCGCGGCGGGATCCTTCTGCACGCAACGGTCGATCGCGTCGGCCAGCGGACGCGGCAGATCGGTGCGTTGCTCGAGTACCGGCGGCACCTGCTCGGTCAGCTGCTTGACCAGCACCTTCTGCGTGTTCTCGCCGCTGATCGCCAAGTGGGCCGTTGCCGCGAACCACGCGACGAGCCCCAGCGAGTACAGATCACTACGGCCATCCAGTGCGTCCCCCGCAGCCTGTTCGGGGCTCATGAACTCCGGTGTTCCGACGATCTCCCCGACGCGCGTGAGGCCCTGCGCCGCCGCAGGCGCCGCGATGGTGCGGGAGATGCCGAAATCCATCAGCAGAGCGCGACCGGTGGCCCGCTCCAACATGATGTTGTCGGGCTTGATGTCGCGGTGCACGACGCCCCGCCCATGCGCATACGCCAGCGCGTAACCGACGTCCTGCAGCAGTCGCACCAGCTCCTTCACACTCAACGCGCCGGCACGCTTCACCCGTTCAGCAAGACTCTCCCCTTCCACGTAACCCATGGCGAAGGCGAGCAGCCCGTCTTGGTCTTCCACGCTGAACACGGGGACGATGTTCGGGTGGGAGAAGCTCGCGGCCATGCGCGTCTCGCGCAGGAAGCGGTCTCGCAAGTCCGCCTGCGTGGCGAACTCCGGAGGCAGCACTTTGATGGCGACCAGCCGATCGAGCTGGAGGTCGCGCGCGAGGTAGACCGCCCCCATGCCGCCGCGGCCGAGCTGTCGGTCGATGACATAGCGATCGCCGAGCCTGGCTCGCAGGGTGTCGTGTGCGGCGTCCGGAGGGGTCACCGATATGTCACGGTTGATTCGTGAGACAATGGCCAGCCATTCACGCTGTCCGCTCCTTAGTCTTCAGGCAGGATGACTCCAACGACCGCACGCAGAATGGCAGCACACATTGGCGACACGCCGGCGGAGCGTGCCCAGGCTGCGGCCGACTTTGTGCGCCGCTACCGGTGGCTGATCCTGTTAGGGCTGATCACCGCCGCGATCATGGAAGTGCTGGATACCACGATCGTCAACGTAGCACTTCCCCAGATGGCCGGTAATCTCGGCGCGACGCAGGAAGAGATCGCGTGGGTGTCGACTGGCTACATCCTGGCGAATGTGATCTTTCTGCCGATGACGGCGTTCTTTGCCGCGCGCTTCGGGCGACGGCGGTACCTGACGGCTTCGATCTTTCTCTTCATCGTCGCCTCGTTCTTCTGCGGCACGTCGAATACGCTGATCGAGCTGGTATTCTGGCGCATTCTGCAGGGCGCGGGGGGCGCCGCGCTGCTGTCGACGGCGCAGGCGACTTTGCGACAGATCTTCCCACCGGAAGAACAAGGGCTCGTGCAGGCGGTGTTCCTGCTCGGCGTGATCGTGGCGCCGACGCTTGGCCCCACGCTCGGCGGATGGATCACCGACAACTACACCTGGAACTGGTGCTTCTTCATCAACGTGCCGATCGGGCTCGTGTCGGCGTTCCTGGTGAACGGATTCCTGCGCGATCCGCCAGACCAGCAGGCGCACACTGGCGACGTGGACTGGCTGGGTATCGGTCTGCTGACCGTTGGCGTCGGCGGCATGCAGTATGTGCTGGAGGAAGGCAACGCGAAGGACTGGTTCGACGACAAGTGGATTCTGCGCATCGCGATCGTCGCGGCGATCTCGCTGGTGTGGATGGTGTGGTGGGAACTGCACCCGCGAAACACGCATCCCGTCGTGAACTTTCGCGTGCTGCACAACCGGACGCTCGCCGCAGCGCTCTTTCTCTTCGTCGCGCTGGGCTTCGGCTTGTACGGTGGTGTCTTTCTCTTCCCGCTCTTCGCGCAGGGCATTCTGCACTTCACGCCGACCGAGACGGGGCTCGTGATGCTGCCCGGCGGCCTCGCGACCGGTGCGAGCGCGCTGATCTGTGGCGCGCTGCTCAACGGCAAACAGCCCAAGGCCGACCCACGCCTGCTGATCGCGGGTGGCGTGGTACTTTTCGCGGTTTCGATGTGGATCATGGGCCATCTGACGACGTCGGCGGGCGCGGACGACGTGCGCTTCGCGCTGCTCGTGCGCGGCTTCGGACTGGGACTGCTGTTCGTGCCGATCAACGCGGCGGCGTACGGCAGCATCAAGCCGTCCGAGGCGCAGCAGGCCGCAGGACTGATCAACCTCTCACGGCAGCTCGGTGGCGCATTCGGCATTGCGGTGCTGGCGAACCAGGTGAACAAGCTGACGCAGTATCATCGCGTCGCGCTGTCGTCTGACCTCAGTGCAGGCAGTCTGCTGGTCGAAGAGCGGCTGCAGATGCTCACGAGCGGATTTGTGTCACGTGGAATGGATGCGGTCGCGGCGCATCAAGCGGCGCTGGCCGCGCTCAACGCGCAAGTGCAGCGACAGGCGTCGATGCTCAGCTTCAACGACGCATGGATCTTCGTGCTGATCGTCTTCGCGGTCGTCTCCCCATCCATCCTCCTGCTGGGTAAGCCGAAACCCAAGGCCGCGTAAGAGATGCGCTCGCATCCGCGACGAGTCGCCCGTGCACTGACCGTTCGGGTACTGGCCGTCGCGTTGTCGACGCTGCTGCCGCACAGCATGCGTGCGCAGAGCTGCGCGCCTGTGAAGACGGGGCTCGTGCTCTCCGGCGGTGGCGCGAAAGGGTTCGCGCACATCGGGCTGTTCAAGGTGCTCGATTCGTTGCACATCCGACCGGACTTCATTGTCGGCTCCTCGATTGGTGCAATCGCTGGAGCACTGTATGCGAGCGGATACACGGGCAATGAAATCGACTCGCTCACACGCGCGCTCCCGATCGCCAACGTGATCCGATCGTACAGCCCGACAGCGCCCGGCGTCATCGGTGCGCTGCCGGCCTTTGCGGTGTGGGAGAACAACGGCGCGGGGTACACGCTGCAAACCGGCGCCGTACGCGAGGGAGAGGTCAACGCGCTCATGTCGGCGTTGATGCTGCACGGCAACCTGCTCGCGCGCGGAGATTTCGACCGTCTGCCGATTCCGTTGCGCGTCATCGGGACTCGGCTTTCCACGCGCAAGGCGGTGGTGCTCTCCAAAGGTGATCTGGCGCAGGCCGTCCGCGCGTCGTTCGCCATTCCGCTGATCTTCTCGCCGGGCGTCGTCGGTGGCGACGTCCTGATGGACGGTGGCGTCTCCGACAACATTCCCGTCGCTGCCGCGCGCGCGATGGGCGCACAACGACTGATCATCTCCACGTTGCCCACTGGCGCCATCTCGGACGACCTCCTGGTCGATCCGCTCAAGGTGGCGCTGCGATTGACGGACTATCTGTTCGTCAACGACACGACCGGCTTTCAGCCGAACGACATCGTCGTTCGACACAAGACAGCAGACGTGAACTCGCTGGATTTCTCAGCGAAGACGACGGACATGCTGGTGACGCGCGGTGCGGAGGCCGCGCGCGAATCGCTGCAGAATCGAGGGTGCCTGCAAACGCTGCGCGACGCGGCGGTCGCAGCCAACGGAGCGGCCGTTCCCGTTGCAGCGCCCACGGTGATGAGCGAAATCCACGTGAACAGCACGCGCTTGCTCGAGGATGTCACGCTGCGCAACGCGCTCGGATTGCGTGCGGGTCGGCCTTTCCGCGAAGACAGCCTGCGAAACCGTCTGCTGCAGCTGGGCAGTGCCGATGACTATCGCGCACTCTGGCTCACGCCATCCGGGAAGGATTCGAGTGTGTCGCTCTCCCTGACACCGGTGTATGGCGCGAAGGAAGCGGTCGTCGTCGGCTTTGCCTACGACAACGACCTTGGCGGGCGACTTTGGGGTGCATCGGCATGGCGCGATCTCTTCCATGCCTCGGTGGAGGGCGCCGCGATGTTCGACATCAGCAAGTATCGCCAGGAGTTTCTTGGCGGACTCCTGCGCCGCATTCCCGCGTTTCAGCATGCGGCACCGCTCGTGGCCACAGCGCGGCTCGTCTCGGAAGATGTGCGCGTCTTCGACGATAGCCTCGAGCGCGCACCCATCCCCACGCGGGAAGTCGAGGTGGCTGCTGGGTTGAGCGGACGCCTCCCTGCCGGAATCACCCTCGGCGTCACGCCAAGCGTCAGTCTCTTTCATGTCGGCGATCGACCGCAACTCGGCGCAGTTGGCATGAAGCTGCTGTTCACGCACGGCGGTGGCTATTTCAGCTCTTCTACGCGTGTCGAGGCGGATGTGAACACGCGATTCCAACGCGTGCATCTCGAAACGCGACACCGCTGGCAAGTCGGCAGCATCGACGTGATTCCGCGCGCGCGGCTCGGCTGGAGCCATCAGGCGCCGGTGCATCAGCAGTTCGTGCTGGGCGGCTACGACGGCTTCGGCGGATTGCGCACGACTGAGCGTCGCGGCGCACAGGAAGCGATGGTCGGCGTGACACTCAAGCGGCAGCTCTTCGGACCAGTGCGCGGCACGGTTGAAGGCATGCTCGGCGCCGTCGGTGTGGAGAATGGGTTCCTGCGTCGCGAGCCCGACACCATCTATGGCCAGCGTATCACCGGCTACCGCCTCGGCGCGGAGATGCGCATCGGTCCGATCGACATTCGGGTGGCGCGCGGCTTCAACACGGCGAAGCGCGACAACTGGTTCATCCGCATGGGCCCGTGGTTCTAGCTGCGCGCTGCGGCATGCGGGGAGCGTTTAACGCCTAGCTGCCGAAACGCTCCGTGCGGATGCGCGCGGAGTCGATGCCTGCTGCCACGAGCAGGTCGGCAGTGCCACCCGCGAACGCGTTGCTGCCGCAGACGAAGCAGAGATCGGGCGACTGTGTCTGGCCGTGCAACAGCGCAGCGACGACTTCGGCATCGATGCGGCGACTGAAATCCTGTGGACGTCGCGCCTGATCGCGCGTGAGGCAGAAGACCACGCGCAGGTCGCGTTGCGCTTGCTCGTGTGCCAGCAATTCCTCGCGATAGAGCACGTCATCCCAGGTACGCGCCGAGTAGAGGAGCGTCATCTGAGGCGGTTGTCGCAGGAAGCTGCGCGTGCGCACCATCGACATCAGCGGCGCAACGCCGGAACCGCCACCGACCAGCAGCACGCGACCGTCGCTTTCGCCGCGCCAGACAAAGTGCTCGGCGAATGGACCGCTCACCTCGACGGTATCACCCGGTTGTGCCACGTCGTGAAACCACGATGACACTTCACCATCAGGGAGACGCTCGACGGCGAGCTCGAAGGTGCTCATCATGGCGGGCGCCGACGTGACCGAGTAGCTGCGACGCGCCTGATAGCCGTCGCTGGCGGTGAGGCGCACGTCGATGTGCTGACCGGGCGCGAGTGCGCGCCACGCCTTGGGGCGGAGCACGACGCGCATGACCGTAGGTGTCAGCAGCGAGCATTCCTCTATGGTGGCCTCCTGCCACCCGGACGAGACTTCAGTCATTCGTGAAACGTTGTTCGCGCCATGGGTCCCCACGCATGTGGTAGCCGCGCAGCTCCCAGAAGCCGGCTTCGTCGCGCTGCGTGAACTGGAGACCGTTCACCCATTTAGCCGACTTCCAGAAGTAGAGATGCGGCACGAGAAGCCGCGCGGGACCACCATGGTCGGCGGTGAGTGGAAGTCCGTCGTACTTGAGCGCGATCATCGCCTGCCCGTTCGTGAGATCCGCCAGCGGCACGTTCGTCGAGTATCCCTCGACGGTGTGCGCAAGCACGAACGGCGTCGGCGCCGAGTCCGAGGCAACCTCGATACCGGCGTCGGCGAAGAGGTCATCCACGAGGACGCCTTCCCAGCGTGTGTCGAGCTTGGACCACGTAGTCACGCAATGGATGTCGCGCGTGAACGTCGTCATCGGCAGCGCATTGAACTCCGCCCAGCTCCAACGTTTGACTGGGCGCGGACCGATGCGCAGCGAGAAGGACCATTCCGCCGTGTTCACACGCGGCGTGGGGCCGGCGGAGAGCACGGGAAAGTCCATGGACAGATGCTGGCCGGGGGGGATACGTGCTGCCGCGTCTGCTGGCGGACGCCGACCGTGGAATCCTCGTGTAACCATGGCTGGAAGTTCGCACCAGCGACGCAAGGGAGCAACGCAGCAGGCGGCGCGGACACGTGATGGGCACATCCGCTTGCGCAGTATCGAGCACGGGCGAATCATCAAGGAAGGCTTGTCGCGAATGTCCTTGGCGTTATGCGCCCTTCCGTGTCCTCCACCGATTGATCGTGTGACTGCTGACGCAACCCCGCAACAACCGGATACACCACCGCAGGCCCCTCACGGGACCGACGATCTCGGGCTGGGGAGCGTCGTCGCCTCGCGCTCGCGTGGACGATTCCTCACGCGCGAGGGGATCAGCACGTCGCGCAAGTACGGACTCGGCGCACAGCGCGCGGAGCGATTCTATCTCGCCGCGCTCGACGCGGGGTGGCTGTCGTTCATGGCGTGGCTCATCGGGCTGACGCTGCTGTTGAACGGCTGCTTTGCGCTCGCGTACATGTCGCTTGGGCCGCAGGCGTTGTACGGCACGGAGTCACTCGGGCTCGACGATCCGTTCCTGCGGGCACTGAGTTTCAGTGTCGCCGTGTTCACTACGACTGGCACGGGCGCGATGCATGCCGTCGGCGCGACAGCGCATTGGCTCGTGGTGTTCGAGTCGCTGCTGGGGCCGATCATGCTGATCATCGCCGCCGGCGTGCTGATTGCGCGCATGACGCGTCCGCGCATGCAGTTGCGTTTCACCGAGGGAGCCGTGGTGGCGCCGTACGAGGGCGGGCGCGGTCTCATGTTCCGGTTCGTGAACGTGCAGCGCAGCGACCTGAGCGACGTGCATGTACACATGAACCTCTCGCGCTACGAGCAGATCGACGGGAAACGTGAGCGCAATTTCCATGAGCTTGAACTGGAGCGCTCATCGGTGGAGATGTTCCCGTTGCACTGGACCGTGGTGCATCCACTGACGGCGAACAGTCCGTTGGCGGGGATGACTCCCGAGAGCATGGCGGCGTCGCAAGCGGAACTGCTGATCTTCGTCAGCGCGCACGAAGCGACCTTCTCGACGCGCGTGACCGCGAAGACGTCGTATCTGTACGACGAAATCCGCTGGGACGCGAAGTGGGCAAGCGTCTTCACGAGCAGCCCGGACGATGTGATCGCCATCGACGTCGATCGCCTCGACCGCACCGAGCAGCTGCCGGAAGGCTCCACGACGCTGCCCGCCGCGATCGAGTTGGCCACTGGCCCAGCAAGAGTGAACTAGGCGACGTCGCTCGCGGGACAACGTCGCGCGCGCCCTGCAACGTCCCTACAACGCGCTGACGACGGCGTGCGCGACATCCTGCGTGTTGGCGGCGCCGCCCAGGTCCGGCGTGCGCGGTCCACCGCCGCCCACCACCTGCTCGATCGCACGCACGATGCGATCGTGTGCCTCGCGCAGCCCCAGATGCTGGAGCATCAGCGCACCGGCCCAGATGGCGCCGATCGGATTGGCGATGCCGCGCCCGGCGATATCGGGCGCTGAGCCGTGGATCGGTTCAAACATCGACGGCTGACGACGCGAGGGATCGATGTTGGCGCCGGGCGCGACGCCGAGACTGCCCGAGACTGCGGCACCCAGATCGGTCAGGATATCGCCGAAGAGATTGGACGCGACAATGACGTCGATGGTGCCGGGATGGGTGACCATGCGCGCGGCGAGCGCATCGACGTGATACTTGCGATACTCGACCGAAGGAAACTCAGGCGCGATCGCTTCGACGGCCTCATCCCAAAGCACCATCGTGTGCTGCATCGCGTTCGACTTGGTCGCACTGGCCAGCATCCGTCGCGGGCGCGACGCCGCCAGCTCGAAGGCATAGCGCACCACACGGTCCACGCCACGCCGTGTGAAGATGCTCGTTTGCTCGGCGACTTCATGCGGCGTGCCCTTGAGCATGCGCCCGCCCACACCGCTGTACTCGCCTTCGGAGTTCTCACGCACGCACACCATGTCGATATCGGCCGGCGTGCGTCCAGCCAATGGAGACGTGACGCCCGGCAGCAGCCGCATGGGGCGCAGGTTCACGTACTGATCGAACCGCTGCCGAATCGGAAGAATGAGCTCCCACACCGACACATGATCGGGCACACCGGGCGCACCGACTGCACCGAGATAGATGGCGTCGAACTCCTGCAAGCGATCCAGCGCATCGTCGTCCATCATCTTGCCGGTGCGCCGATAGAAGTCGCATCCCCACGGGAACTCGGTGAACTCCAGGGAGCGCGCTTCGCTGCGGACCGCATGCTTGAGCACTTCGATGCCGGCGGGGATCACTTCGGTGCCGATACCATCGCCCGCGATCACGGCGATACGCAGCGGACGGTTAGGGTCGACGGAACCAGACGCGTGGGTCATTCCGCTCACATGCCCGGCGGTGTGAAGCGGCCGTCCTGCGCGAGCCATCCTCCATCCGCGTAGATGATCGTGCCCGTGACGTAGCTGGCTGCATCGGAGGCGAGGAAGAGCGTCGGCCCGACCATCTCTTCCGGCTTGCCCCAGCGATTGAAGACCGACTTGGCGGCGTAGGCGTTGAACCAGTCCTCATTCGCCTTGATCGGCGCCGTGAGCGGCGTCTCGATCACACCGGGGCCCACGCAATTGACGCGCACGCCGTACGGCCCGAACTCCGAAGCGGCACCGCGCGCAAGCTGCAGGATGCCGGCCTTGGTGGCCGCGTAGACCGACTGCCCCGGCTCGACGACGAGCGAGCGAATCGACGAGAAGAGCACAATACTGCCGCGTCGCTGCGCCGTCATGATTCGACCAGCGGCGCGCAGCACGTTGAAGTTGCCCTTGATGTTCACGTCGAGCACGCGCGCGAGTTCATCGTCCTGATAGTCGAGAATCTTCTTGCGCACGTTGATGCTTGGCGTGCAGATGACGATGTCGAGTGACCCGTGACGCGTGGCGATGTCATTGAGTGCGGAGTTGACCGACGCCGTGTCAGTGATGTCGATGGCGCCCGCCTCGGTGCTGCCGCCGGCCTTGAGCGCGACAGCCGCCGCCGCTTCGTGTTTTACGTCGAGACAGACCACCGTGGCGCCGAGCTTGGCCGCGCCTAAGGTGACCGCCTCACCAATGCCTGACGCCCCACCGATGACGGCGGCGACCTTGCCCGTCAGGTCAAAGATTCCGTTGTTGGACATGTCGCTCCGCTACTTGGCTGCAGGTTGAAGTGTGGCGCTGGATGGACCGTCGGATCCGCTGCGCCCGCGACGAACGAGCTGCGTGATGACAAACGCGACGAGCGCGCCGACGAGCCCCGCCATCGCGGGTGTCATGCCGGCGATAGGCGATCCATCGTGAAAGAGGCGCAATCCGCCGACGATCGCGACGCCGGTGATGATGGCGGCAAGCGCATCGGCCGTCGCGGCACGCTGACTGAAGAGCCCTGCGACGATCGGTACGAACAGGCTGACGCCCATGATCGTGTAGAAGATGCTCAGCGCGCTGATCACACCCGCGGCGACCAGTGCGACGCCGATGCCGAGCGCACCGGCAAACACCGCCGTGATGCGCGTCATGCGCAAAAGCTGCGAATCGGTCGCGGCGCGATTGACGAAGCGTTTGTAGAAATCCTGTGACAGCGATGTGGTGAGCATGAAGAGCACCGCATCGGCCGCGCTGAGTTCTGCAGAGAACACCGCCGCCAGCCCGAGTGCACCCACGGCGACCGGCACGCCGGACATGAGCAGCGTGGGGAGTGCGAGTTCGTGCTGAGGCAGGTTGGGGAACTGCGCGCGCGCCATCATGCCGAGCAACACGGGAACGAACGCATACGCAACGAGTGCGACGGCGTTGAGTCCGACGCCGATGCGCACCGAGCGATCGTCACGCGCGCCGAAGATTTTCTGCAGCAATCCAGGCGAAACGACGAACGCGGGGCCGAGCATGGCGAGATACACCAGCCCAGAGGCGCCGCCGCTCCACGGGTTCCAGTAGTCTGGCGTCGGCTGCAGTGCGCGGATTGCGTGCCATCCACCTGACGCAGAGAGCGCGAACGGAATCGCGATCGCAAATCCGACGAGCTTCACCGTGAGCTGGACGACGTTCACGTACGCCGACGTGAGCAGACCACCCGAGGCGAAGTAGACGGTGATCATCATGCCGCCGAGAATGCAGCCGATGTTCTTGGGGAGTCCGACGATGACATTGAGAATCCACGCGACGGCAATGAGCTGACCGGCGAGGATGAATACACAGCCTACCCAGAGCAACGCGGCGATGGCGGTGCGTACTACAACTCCGTAACGAAATTCGAGATAGTCGCCTACGGTGCGCAGATCATGTTGCGCGGCGACGCGCCGAATGGCCGGCCCGATCCAGAACGCGAGGATGAACGAGCCGATGCCGGCGGAGAGCACCCACCAGATGGCGGCGAGTCCGTCGCGATAGCCAAGCCCAGTCGCACCGACGGTCGATCCTGCGCCGATGTTGGCCGCGAGCGTGGTGGAGAAGATCAGCCCGGGCCCCAGCGAGCGTCCGGCCACGAAGAAATCGCTGGATGTCTTGACGCGTCGCGAAATCCACGCGCCCAACGCGAGTTGGGCCGCAGAGTACGCAATGAGCAGCAGGAGTTGAGTATTCACGGGTGCGGCTCGTGAGGGATCTGCGGTGCGGCGCAACGGTAACCGTCCACTGCTTGCTTGACAAGCATGGTCGGCGGCGACGATACTGGCGCGCATGTCCCTTGCTTCGCAGCGCATCGATCGTGTGTTCGCGGCCATCGACGAGGCCACAAGCGAGATGGTGGACTTCACCGCCGAGATGGTCCGGATTCCTACGGTGAATCCTCCGGGCGAAGCGTACGAGGAATGTGCTCGCCTGATTGGCACACGGCTCGCCAAGTGCGACTTCGGCGTGGAGTACTTCGAGGCGCTGGGACGACCGGAGCACACCGCGACGCACCCGCGAGTCAACGTGGTCGGACTGCGGCGGGGGCAAACGGACCGGCCGCTCGTACACCTGAACGGGCACTTCGACGTTGTGCCTGCCGGCGCTGGCTGGACGCTCGACCCGTTCGCGGGCATCGTGCGCGACGGTCGCATCTACGGGCGCGGCACGTGCGACATGAAAGCGGGGATCACCGCGGCCATTTACGCGGCTGAAGCCATTCGTCGCGCCGGCATCCCATTGGTGGGTTCGGTCGAAGTCAGCGGCACTGTGGACGAAGAGAGTGGCGGCTTTGCCGGCATGGCGTGGCTCGCACACCACGGACGTGTCAGCGCCGAGCGAACGGACGCGGTGATCATCACCGAGCCAACCAACACGGATCGCATCTATATCGGGCATCGCGGCGTCTACTGGTTCGAGGTGACGACACGCGGCCGCATCGCGCATGGCAGCATGCCGTTTCTCGGCGTGAACGCGATCGAGCACATGGGCGTGATTCTCGACCTTGTACGCCGCGAGCTCAAGCCGATTCTGGCCGCGCGCACGACGGCCGTACCGGTCAAGCCCGATGATGCACGACATGCCACGCTCAACATCAACGGCATCGAAGGCGGACAGCCGATCGATGGTATTCAGACGCCGTGCGTGGCAGATCTGTGTCGTGCGATTTTTGATCGACGTTTTCTCGTGGAAGAAGGGTTCGAGGCCACCCGCGCGGAGATCGTTTCATTGCTGGAGCAGGCCGCACGCGCCACACCGCATCTGTTGTACGAATTGCGTGACCTGATGGTGGTGCATCCGGTACAGACGCCGCAGGGCGCCTCGGTGGTCTCGTCGCTCGAGCGATCGATTGCGCAGGTGATGGGTCGCCCCGCCACGATCGCGGCGAGTCCGGGCACGTACGACCACAAACACGTCGATCGCATCGCGGGCGTGCCGAACTGCGTCGCGTACGGTCCCGGCATCCTCGATCTCGCGCACCAGCCCGACGAGTACTGCGACATCGCCGATCTCGTTCACTCCACGAAAGTGCTCGCCCTGAGCATCCTCGAGCTCACGGCCTCACTCTAGGCTTGCTCTGTCTCGGCTTCGTCGCGTCGGACGGGGAAGTATTGACTCTCCGGCCGGTGCCGGTAACGTAGCGCACACATAATGATCGGTCCGCGGCGAACTCCTACCCTTCGCCGACATTGTGCGGTATCCCGAACGATCCGGTTCCCTGCGAGCGCAGCCTGTCGTCCAGATGAGGAGCGATTCGATGAAACGTGGCTCTCGATGGTCCGCTGTTGTACGTCGAGTTTTGTGCGCGCAGTTGATGGTGCGGTCCGCGTTTGCCTGTGCGGGTGCCGCACTGGTCGCTGCACCACTCGAAGCGCAAAGTGTCGGCACCGTCGTCGGTCGCGTGACCGATGAACGCAGCGGCGTTCCGCTGCCGAACGCCCAGGTGTACGCGGACAACAACGTGCAGCGTGTGGTGCGCACGGACAACGAGGGGCGCTACCGCCTCGTCGAATTGCCGCCGGGAGCGCGTACGATCACCATCCGCATGATCGGCTACAGCAACAAGAGCGCGACCGTCACGGTCGGCGCAGCGCAAACGGCTACGCTCAACATCGCGCTCGCGGTACAGCCGCTCGATCTCGATGCGGTCGTCGTCACGGGACAAGGTGGTGAGATCTCCAAGCGACGCATTGCCACCACCGTGGACGTGGTCGGGCGCGAAAAGATCGAAGCCTCGCCAGCCAAGCGACTCGATGAGTTGCTGCAGACCAACCTGCCCAGCGCGCAGATTCGTCTTACGTCGGGACAGCCCGGCACAACGTCGATCATGCGCACGCGCGGCGTGACCTCGGTCAGCAACAACTCGACACCCGTCATCTACGTGGATGGCGTGCGCATGGACAACCTCAACACCGTCGCTGCGCTTGGCCTGAACGTGTCCGGCGTCCGGTCGCAGGGTGCCGCAACAAGTGCCATTGCCGACCTGCCGATCGACAACATCGATCGCATCGAGTTCATCCCCGGCGGCGCGGCCACGACGCTCTACGGATCCGATGCCGCCAACGGCGTGATCCAGATCTTCACCAAGCGCGGCACGAGCGGCGGGACCAAGGGCTTCGCCGAGATGCGCAGTGGATTCGATACGCCGCAGACGCAGTTCCACTACTTCAAGCGCACGCGCGATCTGATCTACCAGAACGGATTCACGCAGCAATACTCGGCCGGAATCGAAGGTGGCAACAACGCGGTGACGTACAGTCTCTCCGGCAACGTGCGAGCGAGCGACAGTCATCGCGTGTACGGTGCCAATCGCGCCTTCGGCTTCCGGAATGCGCTCGGCGCGAACGTCGGCAGCAAGGGGAAGTATCAGGGCTCCTTCTCCTACAACGAGACCGACGCTCCGCGCTTCCGCAACGGCAACGCCGGCGGCTACACGTCGCTGTGGGTGCTCGAGGACGGACGATCTTCAGCGTTCGGCTTCAACAACAACATCGATGAACTGACCGGCGTCGGGCTGGACAGCCTGAAGAAGTTCGTCAACGACGCTGAGCGACTGCAAAACAACCGCGTGTTCACGCGTTCGTTCCAGACGTCGCATCGTCTCGATTACGATCCACTGCCGTCGGTCAAGACACACATGACCTTCGGTCTCAACAACCGCTTCAGTCGAGAAAAGGGCGTCGTCACCAACGAGTATCTGATTGCCACGCGCTCGTTCCCGGCTGGAACGACTGACCGTGGCTCCATTTCGAACTTCGAGCGCAGCTACACCGGCTTCACGGTCGATGTCGGCGGCCAGCACAGCGCGGCCATCGGTTCGAGCCTGTCGATCATCTCATCGCTGGGCGCGCAGCTTTTCCGCAATGATGACGTGCAAGTGGCCTACACGGCCACGAACGTGCGCGACGGCGCGTTGACGGTCACCGGCGCCGGCGTCACGCAGTCGCAGGATCTCGCCTTCCGCGTGGCCAACTACGGCCTGTTTGGCCAGACGAACATCAGCTGGCGCGAACGCTACACCATGGAACTCGGTGTACGCGCCGACAAGAACACCGCGTTCGGCGCGAACACCGGCGCCCAGGTGTACCCGAAGGTGGGGCTCGTGTGGGCGCTCGGCTCGGAGGAGTGGCTGCGCAAGCTCATCTCGGTCGAAACGCTGAACGACATTCGCCTGCGCGCCGCGTATGGCGTCGCCGGGCAGTTCCCGCAGCCATTCGCCAACGACCGCACCATCGCCATCAACTCGTTCAACGGTCAGCAAGCGGCCACTTTCGGTCAGCCGGGTAACGTGAACCTGAAGCCGGAGCGCACCGGAACGCTGGAACTCGGTGCCGACCTCGCGTTGCTCCAGAACAAGATCACCTTCGGTGCGGGCTGGTACACGTCGAACACGACCGACGCGCTCATCAATGCGCCGCCGGCTCCATCCACGGGTGAAGTCAGTCAGGTCACGAACGTCGGCGAGATCGCGAACAATGGGTTTGAGCTGCGTGCGACCGCCACGCCGGTGTCGAACAAGAGCTGGCGCCTCACGCTCAACGGCTCGTTCAACACGCTCAACAACAAGGTCGTGAACCTGCGCGGCACTCCGCCCTTCGGCATCAGTGGCTTCGGTGCGAGCACGGTGCAGGGCATGGTGCAGGAAGGCTACCCGGTCGGATTCCTCCGTGGCGCGAAGGCCATCTTCGGCGCAGACGGAAAGGTCGTCGAGATCCAACAGTTGCAGTATCTCGGCAAGCCGACGCCCGACAAGTTTGGCAGCTTCGGCGCGCAGATCGGCATCGGCTCGCGCATCACGCTGAGCACCAACGCCGACTATCAGTTCGGTGCGCAGGCGCAGTCGTTCGACAAGGCGTTCCGCTACCTGAACGGCGTGAAGGGGACGGAGAACTACGTCCCACCTGCCGCGCTGGCGCAGGCGCCGTACAACGGCAACCGCGCCAACATCTGGCAGCAGACGATGAACCTGTGGGTGGAGAACACCGACTACGTCGCGCTGCGCACGCTGTCCATCGACTACCGCGTGCCGAGCAAGCTGCTTCCGGCCGGCGCCAAGGACGCTCGCGCGTCTTTCACCGTCGTGAATCCTTGGCGGTGGGCCTCGTCGAGCTTCGATCCGGAGACCGACCTCTCGTCGGCCGGCACGCAGGGCGCTGCAGCGGTGGGCGGCTTCAACTATGCCACCGATGGAAACCCGCGCAGCTTTCTCCTCACTCTCCGGTTCGGGTTCTGATCATGCGCACACCGATCCCGCTGCGGGCCTCGCGCCTGCTTCTGCCGTCTATGGCGCTGCTCGCCGTCAGCGCGTGCGAGTCCTTTAAACCCACCGAAGTTCGCAATCCGAATCTCACCGACGAACAGTTTCTCGGCACACCGGGTGCAGGCGCGTCGTGGCTCCGCGGCACACAGCGGCAGTTCCTGCTGACGCTCAACACCGTGGTACAGAACAGCGAACTCACTTCGGACAACTACTACAACAACTACACGACCAACAACCAGCAGATCGACGGGCTGGTGATCACCTACATCGACCCCGACGTCACCGCCATCCAGAACTCGATCGCGCGCTTGCGCTATCTGGCCACATTTGGACTGGACAGCGTGTTCCCTCGTGATCCGCAGGTGACCGCCAACGACAAGGCCGAGTTGTACTTCAACCGCGGCATGGCGAACATGTTTGCCGGCGAGATGTTTGTCGGGTTGCCGGCCACGGCGAACGCGGATGTGGCCGCATGGCAGACGCATCTGCAGAACGCGATCAGCGATTTCACGCAGGCCCGCAGTCTCTCCACAGACGCCGTCGCTCGGAACAGCTACACACTCGCGCTGGCGCGGGCCTACCATCGCCTCGGCGACAAGGCGAAGGCTGTGCAGGAAGCGCAAGCGCTGCTCGCTGCGAACGCGACGTTCATTCGCAACGCGGTGTTCGATCCGACCAACGGACCTGCAAACGCAATGCAGGGTGTGCTCACCAGCTCGGTGAACAACTTCCAACCTCTGCCGCGACTCGACTTTCTCGACCCGAAGTATCCGAATCGGAATGCGACAACGCAGAGCCCGATGGCGTATCTCAAGGCCGAAGAAGCGCATCTGATCATTGCGGAGGGGCTGCTGTCGGACAACAGCCTCGTGGCCGCGAAGGATCGACTCAAGCTGCTACTGACGCTCGTGAACTCGCGCCCCACTGAGCAGATCGACAGTCGATTGCAACTCCGTGGTCGCGCGGGCGGAAAGATCGTGTACCCCAACACGGCCGACACCAAGGTCGCCTTCGCTGCCGGCGAACCGCTGCTCGACGGCTTCGTGCTGACGCGCTCGGCAACGACGGTGCGGGCGTACACCGTCTCGGGAACCTCCGTCACGAACGCGCGTATCGATGCTATCTCGACGATCGACGATGGCCTGTATGTGCTGTACCTGATGCGCCAGGAAATCTTCATGGCGGAAGGTCGCCGCATGGCCGACCTGGGGATTCGCATGCCGGTCGCGCAAACGGAGATCATCGCCAATCCCAAGACGAAGGACGGCGAGCCGTATACCCAATCGCAGATTCCGGCGTTCATCCCCAAGAATCTCGACATGGACTCGTTTACGTACGACGCGACGGCGAAGACGGCGATCATGAAGGTCGACGTGAATCGGGTGCTCGTGCAGAACAAGACGTCGCCCCTTGTGCTCCCTTTCAACTGAGATGCGAGACGTGAAGAAGGCTTCGCTGTTTACCTGCGTCACGCGCGCGCTGCCGGCATCGCTGTTGCCGGCAGCGCTGTTGCCGGCAGCGCTGTTCGCGCAGAATCCTCCCGCACGTCCGGCCGGCGCGCCGACGGCGCCGGCGCGCATCACGGTCGTCGGTCCCGGTCCGTCCAACTCCATCACCGACGTTCCGGGACTCAAGGTCGGACAGTACCAGCGCTCCGATGGCGGCTACCGATCGGGCACAACGGTCATTCGCACGGAGAAGGGTGCAACGGCCGGTTATGCACAGATGGGTGGCGCACCGGGCACCAAGGAAACGGATCTGCTCAAGCCGGGCGGCCAGGTACGCGCCGTGCAGGCCATCATGCTGAGCGGTGGTAGCGCATTCGGGCTTGATGCGGCAACGGGTGTGATGAAGTGGATGGAAGAACACGGTTTTGGCGTACCGGTGGGCGGAGGTGTGGTGCCCATCGTGCCGGCGGCGATCCTCTTCGATCTGGGACGTGGCGGCGATTTCAAGAAGCGCCCCGATGCTGACTTCGGCTACAAGGCAACAGAAGCCGCGACCAGCGACCCGGTGAAGAGTGGGCGCACGGGCATGGGCACGGGCGCCGGCTGGGGTATGGGTACGGCGAGCGTGAAGCTCTCCAACGGCTACACGGTCGCCGCGATCGTGGGACTCAATCCCGCCGGCTCACCACTCGACACACGGACGTGCCTTCCCTTGGCGCTGTACCTCGAACTGGGCAACGAGTTTAACCTCGTGCAGCCGAAGGCCGAGGAGTGTCAGGCAGCGGCGGCGGGCCGTGGTGGGCCCGGCGATGGCTCGGACAACGCGGCACGCAACACCACCATCGCGCTCGTCGCCACCGACGCGCCGCTGGAAGATCTCGAAGCCGAGCGCATGGCCGTGATCGCCAACGCAGGCCTCGCGCGTTCGATTCGCCCGATTCACGGCATCGGTGATGGCGACACGGTGTTTGGAATGGCGACCACGCCGCCGACGCGCGCGATGACCAATCCGGAACTCACAGCGATCTTCAATGCGGCCGCCGATGCACTCGGTCGCGCGGTAGTACACGCCGTGATTTCGTCCAAGCAACTGGGCAACAGTCGTGTGGGCTACTGCGATCAGTATCCCAGCGCCTGCGTGAAGCGCGCCGGCAAGTAACGCTGTCGATGAAACGCAAGCTCAAGTACGCGGCGAGTGCGCTCGTCACAGCATCACTGCTCTCCGCTGCAGCGATACCCGCAGCCAAGACCCTCGACATCTACTTCATCGATGTCGAGGGCGGGCAGTCGACGCTGATCGTCACGCCGTCGGGCGAGTCGCTGCTCATCGACGCAGGATTCCCGGGCGATGGCACGTTCAACTCCAAGCCGGGCGATCCCGCCGTCGCGCGTGACGCACAGCGCGTAGCCAAGGCGGCGAAGGACGCTGGACTCAAGCAGATCGATCACCTGATGCTCACGCACTTTCACGCCGATCACTTCGGTGGCGTGATGGAGCTGGCGCAGCTGTTCCCCATCAAGGAGTTCATCGATCATCAGGCGCCGAGCGTTGCCGCGGATTCTGCGGTGCCGGGTACGATGGCGCTGTACAACGCCTATGCCGCGCTCCGCGCGAAAGGCAAGCATGTGCAGCCCAAGCCTGGCGACCACCTCAAGCTCAAGGACGCGGAGGTCACCTTTCTCGCCAGCGACGGCAAAGTGCTGACGTCTCCGCTCAAGGGCGCTGGTCAGCCTAACGCAGCGTGTACGACCGGTGGCGTGCCCGCGCAGGAGAAGCTGGAGAACCCTCTCTCCACGGCGATTCGCCTGCAGTTCGGTGACTTCCGCTTTCTCGACGTGGGTGACCTGAGTGGCGCGCCGCTGTACGCGCTGACCTGCCCCGTCAATCTCATCGGCGAGTCGGAGCTGTATCTCATCGCGCACCACGGTGGCGCCGATGGATCGGATCCGTCGCTCTTTGCCGCGGTGAAGCCGCTCGTCGCGATCTTCAACAACGGTACGCGCAAAGGCGCGCAGGCGAGCACACTGGCGACCGTGCGCTCGATGGCGACACTGGACGGATGGCAGCTGCACCGCACGCTCAACAACGGCGCAGAGAACGGGCCGGACGATCGCATCGCCAACCTCGATGAATCCACCAGTCACTGGATCAAGGTATCGGCCAAGCGCGACGGCTCATTCACCGTCACCAACGCGCGCACCGGGTACTCCAAGTCGTACAAGCGCTGAACGACGTCGCGTTGAACGCAAGAACCCCCGATTCGGACGAAGCCGAATCGGGGGTTTTTCTTGTGCTGCGATGGCGATCGACACGATGACCGTATCGATCGCCCTCGTGCTTACATGACCGTGATCAGGTCCTGCAGCGCCTTCTTGAGCAGGTCCACCTTCTTGGAGTCGCAGCCACGATCGCGATCGAGATCCGACGAGATCTTGGTGAGCGCTGCCGTGCGCGCCGCGCCCGACGCCTTTTCGGCGGTGGCGATCGACGAGCGAATTTCCGCGATACGCGGAGCTGCAACGCAGCCCTTACGCTCGAGCTGGTCCGTGTAGGCCTTGGCGAGCGAGAACGACGCCGGCCATTCGATCTTGGGCTGGCCCTGCGCGTTGAGGTACGTCCACTTCACCGTCTTGGCCGCATCCAGCTCGTTCTGCGAGATGTGCTCGCTCGGCAGCAGCTCCGCGACGTCGAGACCACGCGCGATTTCCGAGCTGACGATCTGGCCGTTGTACCAGTACACCGACCACGAGCCGCCCATGACCATGCGCGTCGAGTCAACCGGGCCGCGGTCGAACGAGGCGATTTCCTTCGGGTTCTTGGCGTCCGTCCAATCGAACACCGAGATGCCGCCCTGATACCACGCCTGCACCATCACGTCGCGGCCCGGGATCGGGACGAGCGAGCCGTTGTGCGCGACGCAGTTCTCGTTGGAGGACTGCACGGCCGGCAGCTTGTAGTAGCTCTCGAACTTGAGCTTCTTGTTGACGATCGAGAAGATCGCGTCAGCGCCCCACTCCGGCTTGTCGCCGGCGCGGCACTTGGGCGAACCACCACCGCCCCACTCGTCCGAGAAGAGCAGCTTGGTGCCGTCGTTGTTGAACGTGGCCGAGTGCCAGTAGGCGAAGTTCGAGTCAGCCGCGGCATCGAGGCGCACCGGGTTGACCGGATCGCTGATGTCGAGAAGGAGACCATGGCCCTCGCAGGCGCCGCCGGCCAGGCCGAGCGCCGGGTAGACCGTGATGTCGTGGCACTGCGAGCGATCGGAGACCGGCGCGTTCGGCGAGGACGGGGCCGCGGCGAACATGCGGTTAACCACGCCCTGCACCTGCACGCGGGCGATCGCCGAGTCGGCGGCCGTGGCCGTCGTGGCGCCACGCAGCTTCATGACGCTGTCGAGCACCGGGCGAACCAACTGCGGCGGGACGACCATGTCCATGCCGGACTGCGGGTTCTTGGCGATGAAGCCGCCGCGAGCGCGAGCGGCCGCAACCTGCGCGGTGGCCGCTTCCTTGTCGGCGTCGGAGAGGCCGTGTGCCGGATTGGCCTTCAGGCCGGCGAAGATATTGGCCTTACCAACGACTGCCGCCTTGGACGGATCGGCGAGGGGAACCTTGATGATCTCGATGCGCAGGCGCGACGAGCCTGGGTCATCACCGGCGAGGTTACCGGCGCAGCCAGCCAGTTCATTAGGCGAGCGGATGCCAGCAGAGCCGGAGACGTAGATGTAGACGTTCTGCTTGTCCTTCGGATCTTCGAGCACCGTGTGCGTGTGCGAACCGCGGCACGTCTGCACGTTGGCGACCAGCTTGGGCGTCTTGATGTCCGTGATGTCGAAGACGCGCACGCCGCGGAAGCGGATCTTGCTGACCGTGTCGGCGACACCGCCGGGCATGCAGTCCACGCGGCCGTTGTTCGCTTCGGCCGACATGAACATCAGGTTCTTGTAGACCGAGATGTCGTTCTGCGAGGCCGGGCAGCTGTACGCCGTGACGAGCACCGGCTTGTTGGGATTGGAGACATCCCAGATCACCGGGCCGTTGTAGTTGCCCTGGATCGCGTAGTTACCCGTGAAGGCGAGGTCGGAGTTGGTGATGCCCAGGAAGCCCTGCGGCGACGCGGCCGTGGCCGTGAGCTTCATGTTCGACGACGCTTCGCCGGCGTTGAACAGACCGGCCTTCAGGTTGACGCGCGGGTCGGTGAGGCGGTTCGGCGCAGGCTGCGTGTTCGGCTTGGCGCCTGCGCACGCCGTCAGGGAGACGAGCGCTGCAACAGCCGCGACAGCGCGCACTCCGCGATGACGCGGTGAGGTGTGGGACATGGAGTTTTCTCTACGTTGGCAAAGGTTCAACAGCACGAACTGGAGGCCTCAGTTCGCGGGTGGTACAAATCCCATCTCGAGCATCATGGTCAGCATGCGGCGGATTTCAGTGGACTGATCGACTTCCACATCCGCAGCGAACTTGAAAATTGTTTCGTCCTGACCGGCGCCCTGTGCGCTGAACAGCGTGCGCACCATCGACACGGCGCCCTTGTGGTGCTGGATCATGTAGGTGAGAAACAGCCGATCGAACTCGGGGCCGCGGGAGGCATCGAGCTCCTTCATCTGGGCATCGGTCAGCATGCCGGGCATGGCGGGCATCGCGCCCATGCCGGCCATGCCAGCCATGTTCGACATGTCGTGGCCAGCCATGCTGTGTGCGGCGCCACCCATGGTGACGTTGCCCGCCGAGTCGACCACAGGGACGGTCTGGTTCCGGTCCTTGAGCCACGTCTGCATCAGGTTGATCTCGTCCGTCTGCGCATTGATGATGCGCGCCGTGAGACGCTGAACCGACGGACTGGCGCCACGCGTGGGCGCCCAGCGGGACATCGTGATCGCCTGCGCATGATGGTGAATCATGCCGGACATGAATTCGATATCAGCCTTCGTGTACGGGTAGCGGAGGCTGTCGGCGCGGGCGCGGGCAGTCGCGCCCTCCTGACCCATAACGAAAGCAGGCCCAGCCGGACGCGCACTGGCGCAGCCGACCAGACCGACGACGAGAGCGAGCCGCGCAGCGGCGGCAGCGATGGTGGTCATGCGTGTGGTCACGTTCGCAGGATTGGACAACCGCGGGAACGCGGAAGGTTGGTGGAGGCGCCGGATCTCTTGCCCGGCCGCCCCTTGGCCGGGAAATGTATGCGGCTCGCCGACTCTCGGGGATGCCCGTCTTACCGTCGAGCTCGCCCGTTTGTCCCAACTTCACGGGTGACCCCGCCGCGACTCAGCGCGCGCCGCCCACCCGAATCGCCTCGAGATCGAGCTCCTGCTCCAGGTCCCGGAGCACCTCGTCGGAGATGGCGCCCTCGTTGCGCAGCCGCACCAGAATCCGCCGTTCGGCGTTGATCATCCCCGAGCGAAGCCGCTTCCGCACATGCGTCCCGCCGCCGTGCTCGTTGTGCATGGCCATCTTGTCGCGCAGCTCCGCTCGCAGCCACTCCACGTCGCGCGGCTCTGCCCACGACTCGCGCGACAGGTCGTCCAGCGCTTCGGCCCCACGGCGCAACGCCTCGCGGCGCGCAAGGCGCTCTTCCTCTTCGTGCGCGTGCTCTGGCGCAAAGTTGAACGCGCGGATGATCGGCTCGAGGGTCAGCCCCTGCACCACGAGCGTCATCACGATGACGACCATCGTGATCAGGATGACTTCGGTGCGAAACGGGAACGCCGTGCCGTTGGCCAGCGTGAGCGGCAACGCCAGTGCTGTGGCCAGCGAGACGATGCCTCGCATGCTCGTCCACGCCACGAGCGCCACGGCCTTGGGGCGCGGCGGCGCCTCTGTCCGGCGCACTTCCTTGTTGATCATGCGCGGCAACCAAGTCGCGATCGGCACCCACACCAATCGCACCACGATCGCCACCACACTGAGAATCGCTCCGGTCCAGATCAGCGGCCACAACGTCGTGTTCGGTACCGACTGCAGCAACGCGCCAAACTGGGCGCCCAGCAGCAGGAAGATCATCGCGTTGAGCAGAAAGACGAGCAGATCCCACACCGCGCGCGTTTGCAGGCGCGACATCGGCCCGACGGCCAACGACAGATGCTGCCGCAGGTACAACCCACCAGCGACGCAGGCGAGTACGGCGGAGACATGCACCGTTTCCGCCGCAATCCACGCCACGTACGGTCCCGCGAGCGTCAGCAACGCCTCGGCCAACGAATCCTTGGTGCGACGCGCGGCGAGAATGATCAGCCACGCCACGAGCAGGCCGATCATCGCGCCCACGCCCGCATCGATGAAGAAGCGGACGATCGATTCACCCCAACTGAATGCGCCCGTGACCGCGGCCGCTACAGCCGTGCGATAGAGCACCAGCGCAGACGCGTCATTCACGAGACTCTCACCCTCGAGAATCACGATCACGCGACGAGGCACGGGCAGTCGGGAGACGATCGCGGCGGCAGCGACCGCGTCGGGTGGCGAGACGATCGCGCCCAGCGCAACCGCCACCGCCCACGGCAGCCCGGGCATTAGCATTCGCGCCGCGACGGCGATCGCGATCGTGGTCGCCAGTACGAGTCCGATCGCGAGCAGACCGATCGGACGGAGGTTCGCCTTGAACTCGCGCATCGACGTGAAGAACGCCGCGGCCCACAGAATGGGCGGCAGGAACACGAAGAACACGAGATCGGGATCGAGCGCGGGGATCTCGACGCCGGGCACGAGCGTGACGAGCAACCCGGCGACGACCTGCAGAATGGGCGTGGGGATCGGCAGACGACGCGCGAGCGCCGTCAACGCGATCACCAGCGCAGCAAATGCAATGGCAAAAATGACCGGCGGAAAATGCGGCATTACTTCGGAAGCTTTCCGTTCAGCGAGTCATAAATGCGGCGCACGGCGATCGGCGCCTGCTGCTCGGCGAGAAACCACGATCCATACGCGCCCCACTGCGCCTGCTTGATGGCATCGTCGACCGACAGTCCCTTGGCGTGCAACGAGGTCACCTCGGCGATCACCGCCTGCAGCGACGCGCGGAAGGTCACGAGTTCCTCGCGCGAGACCGCGGCGTCTTCGATGAAGCCATGCCCCGGGATGTAGCGCTTGACGTTCATCGCGAGCGCGGCGTCCACGGTCTTCACCCATTCGTCGGGATAGGCCGAACGCATCGCTGGAAAGACGCGATTGAGGTAGGCCTCGCTCATGAAGAGGATCCCCTCGGACGGCACCTGCACCATCAGGTCGCCACCGGTGTGCGCGCGCCCGAGAAAGAGCACGTTCACCGAAATGCCGCCGAGGTCGATCGTCTGTCGGTCGCTGGTCATCGCCGTGGGCGGAACGATCACCACGCGCGGTGGCTTGGCCGCAGCCGAATCGCGCACGAGCTGCGCACGCGAGTTGGGGTGCACGATGTACGTGATGCCGGAGGGCAGCACGTTGTTTCCCGCCGTATGGTCGCCATGATCAGAGCCGACGACGTACCACTTGATCGGAAGTGGCGTCACGGTGCGGATCTTGTCGAGCATCGTTTGCGTGGCTTCCGCACTCCCCTGCCCGTCGGCAATCAGCACGCCATCCCTGCCAACCACAAACAGGCTGACGGTGGTGAAGCCGGGTTGCCGGATCTCCTCATAGCCGTAGACCTTCGGCGCGAGTTGTACGATGCGCGGGAACGCGGACAGCGGCACACCACGGGCCGCGGGATCGGCGGTTCGCACTACCGATTGCGCTGGTGATTGTGCGACGAGCGGCGAGGAGACCGTGGGGAGCGCAGCGAGGAGTGCTGCCGCAAGCAGCAATGAGATCGCGCGAGGGGCGACAGGCAGAGAAGGGCGCATCCGTTCACGTTACCGCGCGTACAGAACCGATGCCAGCAGAGCGCAATGGAGCTTGCCGATCTGGAGTGGAGGCGGCATCGTCCCGCATGCCATCACGAATCGTCATCGGTGCCAATGCGCACGCCGAGATCGCCGCGGCGCTGCGGCTGATCCGCCCTTCCCTCGAAATCCGAGGGAGCAAGTTCATGGACGTGTCCGCGGAGGATCTCGACTGGGCCGAGGTCTACATCGGATTCAAGCGTCCCCCGCTGCCGACGATGGGCAACGTACGCTGGGTGCACTGCACCGGCGCGGGCGTGGATTCGTGGTTCTCGCCGACGGAGCTATCGCGCGACATCCTGCTCACGCGCAGTGCGGAGTTGTTTGGTGGCCAGATCGCGGAGTGGGCCCTCTCGCGCGCGTTGGCGATCACGCAGCAGCTCCTGGAGGTCGCAGACAGCCAACGGCGCCGCGTATGGGAGCAGCGCGACATCGCGATGCTTCGCGGCA
The DNA here is from genome assembly GCA_965279375.1 of Gemmatimonas sp. Classification (GTDB taxonomy): domain Bacteria; phylum Gemmatimonadota; class Gemmatimonadetes; order Gemmatimonadales; family Gemmatimonadaceae; genus Gemmatimonas. Next base: position 472,346 of record OZ257156.1, read on the forward strand.
CCAAGGCGCTGATCGTGGGCACGGGTGACATCGGCACGCAGATCGGCCGGGTCTTCCGCATGATGGGCTGCGAAGTATCAGGCGTGTCACGCAGCGGTTATGGCGACGCGACGGTGTTCTCGCGCGTCTCACCGGCCACGGAGCTGCCGAATCTCGTAGGCGACGCCGACTGGCTGATCGTCACGCTACCGCTCACGCGCGAAACGAAGCACCTGATCAACGAAGACGTGCTCTCGCGCTGCCGTGGTGCGGTGCTGATGAATTCGGGGCGTGGTGCGGTGGTGGACGAGTCGGTGCTGCCGCTTGCACTCGAGCAGGGCTGGCTACGTGCGATGGCACTGGACGTCTTCGAGACGGAGCCGCTGCCTGCTGAGTCGCCGTTGTGGGATGATCCACGCGTACTCATCTCGCCACACATCTCGGGGCTCACCACCACGGCCGGCGTGGTCGAAGGTTTCTTCGAGTGCCTGCACGATGTCGAACGGGGCGTGGCGCCCAAGTGGGTTGTCGACCGGGAGAAACAGTACTGACCTATGCGCACTCTTCCTAACCAACGGCGTCCACTGAGGACGATCCTCCGGCTGCTCGCGCCGCTCGCGTTGACCGGCGCGACGCTGCATGCGCAGGGCAAGCCGCGCGAGCACGATCTCAAGCTTCCCATCGGCGGCACACCGGGACGCAACAACGCCATCACCGATGTCGCTGGTGTCGAAGTCGGTCACACCACGCTGATCTCCGGCAGTGGCCCGCTCGTGCAGGGCACTGGTCCGATACGCACCGGCGTCACCATCGTGCACCCGCGCGGCAAGAACAATCCCGATCCGGTGTTCGGCTCGTGGTTTGCCCTCAACGGCAACGGCGAGATGACCGGCACCACGTGGTTAACCGAGAGTGGCTTTCTCGAAGGACCGATCGGCATCACCAACACGCACAGCGTGGGCGTGGTGCGCGACGCGATCATCCAGTGGGAAGTTTCGCGCAAGACGGTATTGCAGCCGTGGTGGTTGCCGGTGGTCGCCGAGACGTACGATGGTGGCCTCAACGACATCAACGGCTTTCATGTGAAGCCGTCGCACGTGTTTGCGGCACTCGACAGCGCCAGCAGCGGCCCGGTGCGCGAAGGCGTGGTGGGCGGCGGCACGGGTATGGTGTGCCTTGGCTTCAAGGGCGGCATCGGCACCGCGTCGCGCGTGCTGACGGCTGCAGAAGGTGGCTACACCGTGGGCGTGCTGGTGCAGTGCAACTTCGGCTTGCGCCGCGACCTCCGCATCGCTGGCGTACCGGTGGGGGAAGAGATCACCGATCTCACGGCGTGCATCGCTGGCAGTGGACCGGTGTCCGCCGGTCGGCGACGTTGCGATGCGCCGACACCGCCGGGCAGCACCGACGAACCCGAACAGGGCTCCATCATTGTGGTGGTGGCGACGGACGCACCACTGCTGCCGCATCAGCTCAAGCGCGTGGCCACGCGCGTGGCGCTGGGCATCGGGCGACAGGGTGGATTTGGCGGCAACGGCTCGGGCGACATCTTCGTCGCCTTCTCCACCGCCAATCCCAAGACGTGGGCCGCTTCGGGCACAGCGCCGCTGCAGATGAGCAGCAACGATCGTCTCTCGGCGATCTTCAAGGCCACCGCGCAGGCGACGGAAGCAGCGATCACGAATGCGCTGCTCGCTGCCGAAACCACCACCGGCGTGAATGACTTTCGCGTCTACGCGATGCCGGTGGACCGCATGCTGCAGGCGATGAAGAAGTACGGCCGTATGCCCTAGCTCAGCGGCACCGCATCAGATCGACATCGGCCGTCGCGCCACGCTTGACCATCACGTTCACCGAGCGACTCGCGCCGCCCAGCGTGCACGTGACCTTCCACGACTCGGGCAGCCAATCCTGCGCGTGCTGGCTGGGGCGCACCGACGGATTCACGTGCCAGGCGAGCTGCGTCTTACCCTTTGGCATCGTGACTGACGACGTCAGCGCCATCGGGAACGTCAGCGGCGCGCCCTTGGTGCTGTCCGCGTTGATGACCGGCGACGTTTCCATCGTGAAGTTCTTCGCGATCGTGAGCTTGGCGCCGGACGGCGCGCGCACATTGAGCACCGAATGCAAGGCCGGGTTGGCCGCCGCGCCCAGCAAACGTAGAAAGCCCGCGCGCGCGCTCGATCCCGGATACGCGCCCGTGCCGTGGTACTGATCGATCACGAATGAGTACGCCGGATGAAACGACCGCTGTCCCGGCGCATTCTCGAAGGTGAAGGCGAAGGTGCCGGACGTGTAGTAGGCGGTCTCTTCGAGTGTTCCGCTGGCGACGTAGTAAATCTTGGGCCACGGACCGGCGGGCCACTTGAGATCGCCGCCGAGTGCCTGCGCGAGTGAGTCGTAGGGAACGACGTCGGCAGGGATGGGTTCTTCGGCCGCGCTGGGCACGCGCAGCACCTTCGCATCCGGCGTGTGGTTGCTGAGCGCAACCACGACCTGATTGGAAGTGAGCAGATCGCGCATGCTCTGAATCTCCGGCTCGGAGAATGGGCCTTCACCGCGCGAGCTGCCGCCCGATACACCGATCGTCGCACCGCCGCCGCCCCAGAAGGCGCCGTAGTTGCGATTGAGGTCCACACCAGCGTTCACGTTGGAGGGCGCCGCGCACTCGGACCACGTGGGCACTTTGCCCATCGCGATGCGGCAGCTCTTTCGCTTCTGCTCGTTGATGAGCGTGCGCGACATGTCGTAGCCGTCCGGATTGACCACCGGCACCACGATGAAACGCACGCTGTCCAGCAGCGACGTGATGCGCGCGTCCGTACCATCGTTCTTGAGCACATCCCACACGAACTCCATCGTCAGCTCGACGGTGGGCCATTCGCGTGCGTGATGCAGTCCCGTCATGAGAAAGACCGGCTTCCCCGAACTCGCGTTCACGTCGTGCGAGATCTCGAGCCCCCACATCCGCTGCCCCAACAGCGAGCGATGCGAGAGTTCGAAGCGTTTGACGGTTGCCGGATAGAGCGAGGCGATCCTTTCGAGTTCGTTGTACGTCTCGCTGAGCGTTCGATAGGTCACCCGCCCGGTCGGAAGGGCGGACGGATACGGAATCGGCGCGGCAGCGGGCGCGGGCGGTGCGCCCTGCGCGTGAAGTGCGAGCGACGGCGCAGCGACCGCCGCAAAGACGCCAGCAACGACGGCAGAGGCGACGCGCGAAAGAACGGACCGCCGCATCGGCGGAGAATCGGAGGCGAGCAAGGAGATGGGAGACATGCGCATACAATAACGCCTCCCTCTGTCGGGTGCGTGGCGACCATCGCATACTCGTCGCATACTCGTCGCATACTCTTCGCGGCTGATCGGCCGAACCTCATTCCTGTCATCCCAGGGCACTTTCTCATGACGATTTCCCACCGCCACGGCGCACTTGCCGCAACGGCGCTATCACTGGCACTGGTCAGTGCCTGCGCGACCGCCCGGACGTCGGCCACGGGGGAAACGGTGCCCCAGCAAGCGGCGCCAACCACCGCTCCTGCGCCGACCGCGCCTGCATCGGCCGGACGGCCGGCCGCGGCGACCACCGTGCGCGCCACCGGCGCGGCGCGCGGCTTTCAGGGCGAGATGGACAGCGTGCGTGCTCGGCAGCTCTACGTGAGCAACGATCCCAAGGACCTGCCCCGCTCCAATTTCGCTGCGGCGATCGTCGCCAAGGCCAAGACTGACAGCATCTATGCCGCCCGCTTCAAGGGGCTCGTGGACTTTCAGAAGATCACGTACAAGAGCACGGCCGATGGACAGATGGTGCCGGCATATCTCTTTGCGCCGCTCAACAAGCGCGGTGCGCGCGGCCATGCCGCGATGATCTGGGTGCACGGTGGCGTGCATGGCAACTGGGGCGAGAACATGCTGCCCTTCGTGAAGGAAGCGGTGGATCGCGGCTACGTCGTCATCACGCCCGACTATCGCGGCAGCACGGGCCACGGCGAAGCGTGGCACATGGCCATCGACTACGGCGGCTATGAGGTGGACGACGCTATGTCGGCGTTCGAGTACATGAAGACGCTGTCGTACGTGGACACCGCGCGTGTCGGCATGATGGGGTGGAGCCACGGTGGATTCATCGCGACGCTCAACGCGACCAAGCCGGGCAATCCGCTCAAGGCCGCTGCGGCCATCGTGCCCGTCACCAACCTGATTTTCCGTCTGTCGTACAAGGGCCCGAGCTATCAGCGCGACTACGCCGCCGAACCGCGCGTTCGCGGGCTCCCATTCGAGAAGCCCGATGAGTACGTGAAGCGCTCACCGTTGTATCACATCGAGAATCTGAACATCCCGCTGCTCGTCCACGTCGCGACCAACGACCAGGACGTGAACTACGTGGAAGATCAGCAGATGGTCTGGAAGCTGCGCGCGCTCAAGCCCGACCTGTCGGAAACGAAGATCTATGTGGATCCGGCTCCTTGGGGCAGCTCTGTCGGCCACGCCTTCAGCCGTCGCGTCGATCCCGTCACGCTGGCTCGCGTGGACTCTCCCGCGCAGATCGACTCATGGAATCGCACATGGACCTTCTTCGAGTGGAACCTGCGTCCGTACGAGGATCGGTCGAAGCCGGCGCCACCGGTTCGGACGCAGCCCTGATATCGCCATTTTCGAGCGTTGTCGATTTCGGGGGTCGCCGTTCGTTCTGTTCATGGCTGCACTCATGCCGACGGCAGTCACTTCCCGAACCGGAGTATTTCGGATGGCGCTCTACCTCCTGAACATCATTCAGCCCGACGGCCCACCACCGCCGCCAGAACAACTTGGCCCGATCATGGCGGACGTCGGTGCCATGCTGGCCGAAACCAAGGCAGCGAACGCGTGGGTTTTCAATGGCGGACTCACGCCGCCGAGTACGTCGACGGTCGTCCGCGTGACAAACGGCGAGACCGTCGTCACCGATGGGCCGTACATCGAGGGAAAGGAGTGCATTGGCGGCTTCATCATCGTGCGTGCTCCGGATCTTGATGCCGCGCTCGAATGGGGTACGAAGCTGGGGCGCGCGACCACGCTGCCGATCGAGGTTCGCGCGTTCGCGCACGCGAGCGAGTAGCTGCCATGTCCGCCGACGCTCGATCAGAGATCGAACGGGTCTTTCGTGAGGCCTACGGTCGCGCGATTGCCGTGCTCTTTCGAGCGTTCGGCGACATCGATGTCGCGGAAGATGTCGTTGCCGATGCCTTCGTCGTCGCACTCGAGCGGTGGCCATCCGACGGCATACCGCCAAGTCCGGTCGGGTGGATCGTGACCACGGCCCGCCGACGGGCGATCGATCGCCTGCGACGGGAATCGACCCGCGACGAACGCCACGCGGTGTTCATGGAGTCGGTGCACGACTCCACCGGCGACACACTCGACGAGGCGCTGCCGGACGAACGCTTGCGCCTGATGTTCATGTGTTGCCATCCATCGCTCGCCGTGCCCTCGCAGATCGCGCTCAGCTTGCGACTGCTTGGCGGACTCTCCACTGGTGAGATTGCGCGCGCCTTTCTCGTCCCCGAGGCGACGATGGCACAGCGGCTCGTGCGCGCGAAGGGGAAGATTCGCGACGCGCGGATTCCATTTCGTGTGCCGGCAGCGCACGAACTGCCGTCGCGCATGCGTGCCGTCCTCCACGTGATCTACCTGATCTTCAACGAAGGGTACGTGGCCAGCTCGGGCGCGCTGTTGCAACGCGACGAGCTGACCGACGAAGCGATTCGGCTCGCACGCATGGCCAACGCGCTGCTGCCTGACGACCACGAGGCGCGTGGCCTGCTCGCACTCATGCTGCTGATCCATGCGCGCCGGTCCACACGTACCACGGCAGACGGCACACTCGTCGCCTTGGCAGAGCAGACGCGGGAGTTGTGGGATCGCACACTCATCACCGAGGGACACGCCTTGGTGCGCGCATGTCTGCGTGCGAATCAACCGGGTCCGTACCAACTGCAGGCCGCCATTCAGGCGGTGCACTGCGACGCGACACGCGCCGTGGATACCGACTGGCGCCAAATTCTCGCGTTGTACGATCAACTCGTGGCGCTGACACCCGACCCGGTGGTGTCGGTCAACCGCGCGGTCGCGCTCGCGGAGGCGCATGGCGCCGATGCGGCGCTCGCGTCCCTCGACGCACAACCACTCCCGGGCTACTACGTCTATCACGCGGTCCGAGCCGACCTGCTGCTTCGGCTCGGCCGCGACGGGGATGCCCGCACCGCGTACGGTCAGGCCGCGGCGCTCACGGAGAATCTCGTGGAACGCCAGCACCTGCTGTCGCGGCAGGCCCAGACGCTGCTGACGCAACGCAGCGGCTGAGCCCACCTCGACGTCAGGCGATCAGGGCTGCACCCGCTTCTTTCGCTGATCGTCGCCCATCTTCTCGATGTCAGCGAGCAGCTTCTTGGCGTCGTAGACGATGCCGTCCTTGATCGTCCACTTGATGCCGCCGTAGTTCTCGACCTTGCCCGTGGCGTCGTTCAAGCGGAACCAGCCGGTGCCGTACAGCACCTTGAGGTTGGCAACGGGATTCGCGTCGACCACCACGAGATCGGCGAGCATTCCCGGCTCCACCACGCCGTACTCGATGTGCTTCTTGAGTGGCTTGAAGATCGTTTCAGCGGCGTGCAGCGTTCCCGCGCGAATCGCCTCGGTGGGCGTGAAGCCTGCCTCCTGCAACAGCTCCAGCTCTTCGATGGTGGAGAAGCCGGGCGTGTTGTAGATGAAACCCGCGTCCGAGCTCGCTGTCACTCGACCACCCATGTTCTTGTACTCGTTGACGAACTCCATCCAGACGCGATAGAAGTTGCGCCACTGCACTTCATCGTCCGTGGTCCAGTTGTAGAAATACGCGCCGTGATTGGTGCGGCTGGGCACGTAGAACTCCATCTGCGTCGGGAGCGTGTACTTGGCGTGCCACGGTTCGTTCATGCGCTTCACCACGTCACGACCCGTCAGGTACGTCGTCATCGTCGGATCGAGCGTGACGTCGCGCTCGAGCAGATTCTTGAGGAAGGCATTCCACTTGGCGCTGTGCGGCTTCACCAGGCTCCACTGGCGAGCAACCTGACCAAAACGCGTCTGCTCATCCTGCAGATTGGCGTCGAGTGGCCACGGCTGCACCTGATTGTTCTCGTACATCGACTCGAAGATGCCATAGAAGTGCGTGATGGCTTCCAACCCGAGCTTGGTGGCCATGTCGCCATTCATCTGCGCGACGCCTTGCTGCTGCAGGTGCGCCGTCGACCCGAGCCCCAACTTCTTCGCCTCATCCAACAGCGCCGCCATGATATCCGGACGCTCGGCGCCGAGCTTCAACCCATCGGCGCCATTGGCCTTGGCCCAGCGCACCCACTCGCGCGCCGTTTCGGGAGTGCGGGGAATGCCCTTCCCCCAGCCGGTGCCGGGGCGCTGATACACGACGTACCGCGGCGCAGCGATCTCGTTCTTTGCGCTGCGCTCGCGCTCCTTGATGGAGTAGTCGAAGCTGGCAAAGGGCACGCCGCGCACGGTGGTGATGCCATTGGCCAGCCAGAGCTTGTTGTAGTACTCGCTGTCGGCCGCCTTCTGCTGCGTGCCCTGATGGACGTGCAAGTCCACGAGGCCGGGCATCATGTACATGCCGTTGGCATCCAGTTCCTTCACGGCGCCCTTCGGACGCTTCGTCTCGTCGATCTTGACGTTCGGGTAACCGACGCTTGCAATCTGCACGATGCGATTGCCTTCGATCACCACGTCAACAGGGCCACGCGGCGCGCTGCCGTAGCCGTCGATCAGGTTCACACCGCGCACGATGAGCCGGTTGAACGGCCCTTCGCCTTCCTTGCGCTTGGGCGCCGGGTTGGGATCCTCGCGCCGCTCCGACTGCAGAAACATGTTGCCGGCCGTGTCGAGACTGGCGGGCTTTGCTTGCGCGGGCGTGGCTGCCGCACGCTGCGCCGCGAGCGACAGCGGCGTGAAGGCAGCAGCGGCCGCGAGTGCGAGTGTAGGCGCAACACTCGCTGCGGTGAACGAGGGACGACGCAGGACCATGGCGGTATCTCCGGAGATCGGGGCTCGAACATCAAGACGCTCCCCTGAGATACCGCCAACCGGGACGGTCCGCTACTTCGGACTACTTCATGCCAGGTAGTGCTGCTACTTGCGTGGCTCGAGGCTTTCCGCTGCGCGATCAGCGATGTCGCTCCAGTGTGCGCGATCGGTCGCCGTGCGTGCAGCCACGGCCGCTGCGCGCGCTTCACGCTGAATCTCGCGCAGCTGCGCACGCGCCATCGCCGGCAGATCGCTCTGCGCGAGGTTGGGCGCCGTCACGAACGGCACCACGCGCTGCGGTCCGCCGCCACCACCACCGCCGCCGAAACCGCCAGCGCCACCGGCAGGTGCCGTTGGCGGATTGACCAGCGCATCGAGCCGAGCGACGTACACGCGCTGCAACTGCCGACGATTGCCATCGGGCGACGCGCCGCCAAACACGCTGCGCTTGAGATCACCCAGGTACTCCGCCAACGGATACGCATTCACCGCGTCGTACTTCTCCGACTCGGCGAAGCGCCCCAGACGGCCCGCGTTCAGCAGCGACGTGACCACGCCCGCCTGTCGCCCCGACAGTGTGGCGTTCGGACCGATACGCGACACGATCTCCTGCGGCTGCAACCACGATGGCGTAGTGAAGACATTGTCGCTCAGGAACGCGAGCGCGGCCTTCTGACGCGCCTTGGGGAGCACACGATAGACCGCGCCCGCCTGATCGGCCGTCTTGAGGTCCACCTGCACACCGCCCAGCATCGTGGCGACGTGGCCCATGTAGCCGGCCCACCGACCGATCGACTCTTCGTACAGCTCCTGCAGGTCCGTGTAGTCTTCGCCGGCGGTCGTGGTCCACGCGACGAGCTGCGGAATCATCCGCTTGTAGTTCATCACGGCGTAAGTGGACGACTTCACCGGATCGTCGCCAAGATCTTCCGTCTGATTGCGCGGGTCGCCGCTGCCCAAGCCCTGATTGACGAAGCGATACGGGAACGGGCCGCTCTGCTGCGTGAGCCAGCGATTGAGCGTCGGCTTCTCGGCGTCGGCCGAATTGCCCGCAATGACGCGATAGCCCCAGTTGATCGCAAAGTCGTCGAAGGGTCCAAGGCGACGAATGAAATCCTTCGTCTTGAGGCCATCACCCGGCTGCGCGATGTAGTTCTGGCGCGCGTAATCCATGATCGTCGCGCTGACGCCGTACTTGCTCGTGAACGTCGGGCTGCGCAGCGAATCCGTCGGGAACGACGCCGACGCCATCATGTTGTGCTGCAGGCCGAGCGCGTGTCCGATTTCGTGCGTGATCACCTGCCGCATCGTCTCGCCCATCAGCTCTTCGGGGATGTCGAGCGAACGCGCCGCAGGATTGGACGCACCCGTCTCCATGATGAGCCAGTTGCGATACGAGCGCATGTGGTTGTGATACCACGTGATCTCGGAGTTGATGATCTCGCCCGAGCGCGGATCGTGCGTGTGCGGTCCCGTTGCGTTGCGCACGAGGCTCGCGGCCCAGCGCACGACGGAGTAGCGCGCGTCGTCCATGTCGAAATCGGGATCCTGCGCCTTGGTTGGTGCTTCCTTGGCGAGGATCGCGTTCTTGAAGCCCGCCTTCTCGAAGACGGCCTGCCAGTTCTCGACGCCTTCTTTAACGTAGCGTTTCCAGCGAGTCGGCGTCGCCGGGTCGAGATAGTAGACGATGGGCTTGATCGGCTCGACGAGTTCGCCGCGTGCGTAGGCGGCGGGGTCCTTGGGTTCGAGACGCCAGCGCGTGATGAACTCCTGCGAGGCGGCCTTCTGCACGTCGAGACCGTAGTTGACGCGGTCGACGCTGAAGAAGCCCACGCGCGGATCGAAGTTGCGCGGCTTCATCGGCACCTTGGGCAGCAGCACGATCGACTGCCGCGTTTCCATAGTGAGCGTGGAGCCATTGCGGTCGCCCGGCGGCGTGGCCGCATCGAACGTCTGTACCTGACGCACTTCGATGTTGATCGGGAAGCTGCGCATGCCACTCACGTAGCTGCGCGCCGGATCGTAGCGACGCACGCCGTAGGTGCGACGCGCATCGGCACTGAGCCCTGAGGTCGCGGGATTGTCCGTGGCGAAGAAGTCGGTGACATCGACCACGTACGCCGCGCTGTCGCGCGAAAAGGCCGCGATGGGAAATGCAGCGAGGATCGGCGCGTAGTTGTTCTGCGCGACGCTCTTGGCGATGGGAAGCGTGTCGTCGGCGACGACATCGGGGCTGATGCTCTTGAGCAGCACGCGATCAGTCGCGCGCTCCCAGCGCACCATCCGCTCGTTGAGCGAGCTGCCGGCGCTCTGGAATCCACCAGAACCAGCCGGCACGCCAGCGACACGGGTGACCATCAGGAAGTCGCGACCGATCAACGAATCGGGCACTTCGAAGAAGAAGCGCTCATCGACCTTGTGCACGGTGATGCCGCCGCGCTCGGTCACCGCGCGTGCCGTGATCACCTGCGCGTACGGGCGTGGGCCGCGACGAGCTGCCGCAGCGGCTGCCGGATTCGCGCCGGCCTCACCAGCGGCAGCAGGCGCCGCTGGCGGTGCCGCTGGTGGGTTCTGCGCCTGCGCGGCGGTAGCGGCGAGGCTCAACGCCGCGCCAAGCCCGCCGAGCGAACGTCCGAATTGACGTCCTGAGTATGCCATTGCAACTCCAGTGAGATCCGCGCGACGACGACGCGGGGGGAAGTCGGCAGCCGAACGCTGCCGCAGACGTGATGCGAACGAGGCAAGTCTCGCGTGAGGAGGCAGCCCGAGCAAGGCGCGAGCTGCGCTACTCTGCGAACTCGCCAGCGTGACGATGGCGTGCTACCCTTGGCGCATGCACACCACACCTGCCGCACGCGTCCTGATCTTCACGCTCCTCTGCGGGTTCGCCGCCCCCCAGATCGCGTCCGCCCAATCGGATACAGACGCACGCTTGCGTCGCGCCAAGGCAGCAGCCGAGCGCATTCGGTCCGAGGATATTCTGCGAGACGTGAGCTATCTCGCCTCCGACGCGAACATGGGTCGGCGTACCCCGTTCCCCGGGCTCGCCTCACCCGGATATGACTCGGCGGCCAAATACGTAGCGGACTTCCTGCGCACCGCAGGCGTCAAGCCGATGGGCGACGGCGGCACCTACTTTCAGTACTACACCGTCACGCGCAGCACGCTGGATACCGTGAAGGTCAGTGGTGCGATTGGGGCCGAACCGCTCAAGTGGGGCGACGACTTCATCGTGAACAGCTTTCTCGTGCCCGGCGTGCGCGACGCCAATGTGGTTTATGTCGGCAATGGCATTCGCCTGCTCAAGCGCGGCATCGATCCGTACGCCGGTTTGGACATCAAGGGAAAGTGGCTGCTGGTCAGCGGCGCGCCGCCACAGACAGGACGCGGCGCCGTACGGGCCGGCATGCCCGCCGGCACGGTGGGTATCGACTACCTCACGATCACCGAAGTGGCGCGGTTTGGTGGCGCACTGGGCATCATCACCGTCGCCAGCGATTCCGTGCGAGCCAACTGGTCGCGACGCGCCGTGATTGGGCAGGATCTCAACCCAGCGCTCGGTGTGGCGTACGCGCAGTATCAGGTGCCGAGTATTTCGATTTCAACTGCGGCATTGTCGAAACTGGTCGCTGGCACATCGTTGTCGTCGGAAATGGTGCTCTCGCGTGATTCCACCATTGCGCGACCGTCGCTTGACCTCGGCGCGGACCATCGGCTGCGCATCGACTTTGCGGCGACCACGTTGGACGCGCGTCCGTACAATGTCGTTGGCATGCTGGAAGGCTCAGACCCTGTGCTCAAGAACGAGTGGGTGTCGCTGGCGGCGCATCTCGACGGTGCCGTGCCCGCCAACGGGAGTGTACCGGGCAACGCACTACCCGATCAGTTCAACGCCGCCGATGACAATGCCAGCGGCAGCGCTGGCAACATGGCCGTGGTGCGCGCCCTGCTGGCTGCGCCGCGTCCGAAGCGGTCGATCCTGCTGATCTGGGACTCCGGTGAAGAAGTCGGACTGTGGGGGACGCGGGCGATCGCCTACGGACCGTGGTCCGAGAAGATCGTGCTGCACGTCAGCAACGACATGATCGGTCGCAGTCGACCCAACAACAGCCCCAAAGAGCTGACCTTGTCCTCGACCGACTCGATTTATGTGACGGGACCGATGCTGCTTAGCACGCGCATCGAAGCGGCGCTCAAGCAAGCCGCGAAAGACTTTCCGTTCATTGCGCTGGACCGTCGATACGAAGACGTGAGTGCCGCGTACTACTACCCGCGCACCGATGCCGGTCCGTATCTCGAGCGCGGGATTCCCATCATGCAGTTCTTCAATGGCGAGCACGTCGACTATCATCGGCCGACCGATGATGTGGCGAAGCTCGACATCCGGAAGATCACCAACGTTTCCAAGTTGTCATTCGGTGCGCTCTGGCTCGCCGCCGATGACGCGTCGCGTCTGCTCTGGGACGGGATCGTGCCCGAGACACTCTGGTGGGTGAAGCCGCGACGGGCCGCGACGCCGTAGCGTCACGACGCCGTAACGTCACGACGCCGTAACGTCAGGACGCGATGGACAGCGCTGCGATCCCTTTGCCCAGCGTGAAGCTCGACCCGACGGCACTCACCACCGCGTTCTTTCGCGTCAATCCTGCTCGGGCTCGTATGCGATACACCGCCTCGATGCCCGTGCAGTGTCCGCCGAGCAGGTAAGTGAGGCCCGCCTCCTTGAGCTTGCCCGCGGTCCACTCAAGCTGTTCGTCGGTGGCGTTGAACAGATGGAACCCACCGATGGCGGCGTGCAGCGGTGCGTCTCGTACCACGCGCTTGGCGTAGGTCACGGTGTTGACGATGCCAGCATGCCCACAGCCTGACACAAGCACCAGGCCGTCTGCGGTATCGATCACCAGCGAGGCATCCTCGGGGACGTTGTCGTCGACGTCACCCGTGGGCGTCTTGAGCACTCGTGATCCGCTCCAGTTACGCTCGGGGAATGTGCGGGGCACCGGTCCCGTGAACCACACACCCGGCGCGAGCTCTTCCGCGCCGGCATGCTCCACAAATACGCCGCCCGTCGCTTCGTAGGCGGCGCGATCCTTCAGCAAGCCGTTGTCATCCGAGCCGTTGGGGTTCAAACGTGGCCAGAAGATGCCACGGGCAACATGCACGCGGCTCAGCGCCGCGGCGTTCTTCGCTCGCATCGCACGACGCAGCGTGAGCAGTCCGCCCGTGTGATCGTCGTGATTGTGCGTGATCACCACGTCGGTGATGCTGGAAAGATCGATACCCAGTTCCGCCGCGTTCTTCAGCACGGTCTCAGGGCGCGCACCGGTGTCGAACAACCAGCGTCGGCCGTCCACCTCGATCAGCGCAGCGTATCCCCACTCGCCTGTTCCGCGATCCGGGTTGCCGGCGAGCATGGTGGAGAGCACCGTGACCTTCACTTCACGGGCGAGTGCATGCGCGGCGGGTCGCGGACGAGAAGCGGTGCTGGACGGCGTCAGGCCGGTTACGGGAAGCAGCAGAGACGCCGCGGCGGCGAGTGAAAGCAATCGCATGATGTGCATCAGGAAACGGGGGTGAGTGGATCAGGGGCGCGGACGCCCCGGTGCACTGCTTCCGCGAGCGGACAACCACGTCGCAATGATGTCGCGCACCTCCACGCCGGTGCTGTTGCGCACCACGCGCCCGAGCACGTCAGCGGTCACCGGCGTTGGCGAGTCAGCGCACCACGACATCACGCCGCGCGCCACATCGCGAAAGGTACGCTTGCCCTTGGTGGCGCGGCGAATGCGCTGATCGATCGCTTCCGCCATCAGCCCGCCGCGCCCGAATACGGCCTGACTGATGCGAAAGTCGTCCGAATACTGATGCGACGCAACGGCGGACAGCGCGCCGGTCGTGCGGCCACCAAGCGGAGCGAGCGTGTCGAGCGCGGCCGCATCGAACCGGACGGCAGCGCGCGCACGCCGAAGCTGCTCCGCGTCCGCGCCCGTACCTGCGGCGATATCCGCCGCGATGTACTGCGCCCATCCCTCGGAGAACCAGATTCCTTCAATAGGCTCGGCGAAGTCCCACGTGAACGGATAGTAGCCCGCGGGTGCACACTGCTTGGGAAGCCAGCTGTGCACGGTGTGATGCACGAGGTTGTAGTACGTGCGACTGCGACCGGCATCGCTCATGTCCACCTGGCCCAGTGCGAACCGGTAGGTGGCGCTCTCCAGATGCTCCATCGAGAAGCGATACTCGTGTGCGCTGGAGAGCGGCCGCAGTAGTTCGAACGATGTGGTGTAATGCGAAACCGGAATCGTCCCGAAGTAGTCCGCCGTGGCACGCAGCGCAGTCGCAGCGAGCTCCGCGAGGCTGTCGGCCGCGAACGGTTGCTCCGCGTACAGTGCCAGCGTGAACGGCACGGCACTCGACGCGTTGCTCAACACCAGATCGGGGCCAGCCATGATCTGCGCATCGGCAAGCGCGTAGAAGTTGCGGACATTCACACGAACGGAACCCGCCGATGCGCCGTGCACCAACGTGGTCAGCACGCGCCATGACGACGGCACTTGCACGTCGAGCTGAATCGGCGCGTCGGTGAGTCCGTCCACGAAACCGAACACGGAGTATCCGAGCAAGCCGAGATATCCGGCGCGCACTCGACTGGCGTCGCCACCGTTGAGAATCTCGCGCTCCATGCGCGCGATGTTGACCTGGTATCGAATCGAGGCGAGGGAGTGCGCCGCGTCGGCGTCGATACGCCACCTCGGACCATCGAGATCGATGACCGTGAGCGCGTTCCCCGACGCATCACGCGCGTCCAAACCGCTGACGAATCGATCGTACGGTTGCGTCCCGTATCCCATGGGGATCGCGCGCGGCATACCGAAATCGACACGGCGCCGGCGCGGCTGTGGCAGCGCGATCTCGATCGAGACCATCGAGTCAGCCGCGGTGTCGTAGCGCACGCGATACGTGAGTACAGGAGGCTCCTGCACCGCGATCGTCACGGAAGCCAGCAGAGCAAGCAGCATGTGGTGTCCTCGAGACATGTCTTCGCGATGCGATGACCGTGCCTGCGTGATTCCGTTTGTCAGGCTGGCCGGACTCCATGGTACGCTGCGGCGTGATCCCTTGCCAACCGTTCTTCGCGCCGAGCACTATATGGCCATGCCCGCAACGCAATCGCATCGGTGGACAGCGGACGACGTCCGCGCGCTTCCCGACGAACCAGGAAAGCGCTTCGAGTGCGTTGACGGCGAGCTGCTGGTGAGTCCCGGACCGCGACTGCCGCATCAGTCCGCAGTATTTCTGTTGACGCGAGACCTGGACGGATACTGCCGGTCGCAGGGCGTCGGGTCGGTTTTCACTGGCCCAGGCGAACTGGAGCTCGACCGCTACACGCTCGTGCAGCCCGACGTCTTCGTGTTGCCGCTGGTCGATGGCAAGCGAGCCGTTACGCAGGAAGCGGCGGGACATCCTCTGCTGTTCGTCGAGGTGCTCTCACCTGGAACGGCGCGCTACGATCGGGTGGTCAAGCGCGGGCGCTATCAGCGCTACTGCGTCGAATACTGGATCGCCGACCTCGACGCGCGCGTCATCGAACGGTGGACGCCGTCCACCGACCGACCGGAGATCCTGACCGGCTCGATGACATGGCAGCCCGAGTCGTCGCTCGCGCCGCTCACGATCGATCTCGACGCGCTGTTCGGAGAGGCGCTGGGCGAGCGCTAATCAGTCAGCGCTTTTCCCACGGATTCGCGAACGCCGGATTCCGCAGGAACGTCGAGTCGGTGAGCGTCTCGAGAAACGCCAGCAGATCCGCCTTGTCCGTGGCGGACATCGCAAAGCCGTGCACACTCGGCGCCTTGTTGGGGTTGTTGCGCCCCACGCCGGCGTTGGGACCGCTGGCGATGGTGCGTCCGCCGGCGGCGTAGTGATCGAGCACCTCGCCCAGCGTCGCGATGGATCCGTCGTGCATGTAGGGCGCGGTCACCGCGATGTTGCGCAGCGTCGGCACGCGGAACTTGCCTACGTCGGATTCGCGCCCGGTGATCGCATGCACGCCAGTATTGCTGGCTGGATAGGAGACAGGCCCCGGGATGTTGTAGAGTCCTGTGTTGAAGAAGGAGACCCGAGCATTGTCGTGGTCGGCATAGCGCACGTCGCCGTTGAAATTCCAGCCGCCGTGGCACTGGAAGCAGGCGCCGCGTTGCCCCGAGAAGAAAAAGATCTCGCCGCGCTTGGCCGCCGGTGAGATCGCATCGCGCTCGCCGCCGTAGCGATACCGATCGTACGGGGAGCGCAGCGAGATGAGCGTTCGTTCAAAGGCGGCGATAGCTCGCGTGATGTTCTCCAGCGAGACCTTCTCGTGCTCCGTCGGGAAGGCGCGCGCGAACAACCGTCGATACAGCCCGTCGTTTGAAATCGTGCGCATCAACGCGTCCTGGCGACCGCCCAGCCCAAGCTCGATGGGGTGCGCTGCGAACATCGGCACGAGCGCCTGGCTTTCGAGCCACTGCATTGGGGGGTTAGCCCAAGTCAGCACCGGATTGTACCCGGCATTTGCCAGACTCATGCTGCCGCGCGGATGCTGCTCGCCCGTGGCACCTACTGCGCTCGCCTTGCCATCGGTGAACGCGAGTTCCTGCCGATGGCAGCTCGCGCACGACTGCTTTCCGTTGCCCGACAGGCGTTGATCGTAGAACAACCGTCGTCCCAGTTCGACCTTGGCCGCATTCATGGGATTGTCCGCAGGCACAAAGGGCGCAGGGAACGGCTTGGGCACATCGAAGACAAACGGCGCGTCCTGCGCGCGCACGCCACGCGTCGTGAAGGGTGCCGACCCCAATGGCGCCGTCGCATGCGGCACCAGCGAGAGCAGGATCAGCAGCGCGATCGCGCTCGGGATACTCATCCGCTTCATCGGTGATGCCTACTTGCTCACCTGCACGACGGTGAGCGACGACAACAGTCGCACCGAGCGCGCGCCGCGCTTGTCCTTGGGCACGACAAGTCGGAACGCGCCCTGCTCGCCAAAGAGCGGCTGCCCGTTGGCGCTGTCGGCCAGCAGGTACTGCCCGTCCGTGAGATCGGGATCGAGCTCGCCCAGCGAGAACACCACCTGATAGCCATCGCTGGCTGCTGCGATCAGGTACCCGGCGAGGGCACGGCCGCGCATCCCTGCGCCAAAAGGGACGCCCGCGCGCTTGAGCACCTCGGAAATCAGCACGCCGCTGTACGTCGTAACGATCCCGTTGCTGGTGGTGCTCACGGTGACACGCGGCATGGCCGCGAGATCGCTCGCCGACAACGTGAGCGGCGTCGGGACGGCACCAGTGATCGAGACTGTCGGCGCGCTTGCTGTAGCCTGCTGCGCCCGTGCGCTGCTCGTGACGGGCGACGGCGCCGCGGCGACGACTGCCCAGAGGAGCGCGAGCCCGCGGAGCCGGTGCGACCACTCAGACGAATGTCGGGAAGCGAAACTCATCGCGTTGGCAGGCATTGGCATGGCGTTGGTCAGCGCGCAGAATGTGGCAGACTCTGAAACCCGTGCTCCGCCGAACATCGGGCCCGGCGCGCGCGTAGATCGAAAGTTACTTCCCCTCACCACTGTCTACATGCGACGCCTACTGACCGCTGTGTCCCTCGCCGTCCCGTCCCTGCTCGGCGCGCAGACCTTCGACTTCTCCATCAAGAATATGATGCGCGGCCCGGAGGTCTACGGGCGCGAGCCGGCCAACGTGCGCTGGAGCGCTGACGGCAAGTTCGTCTACTTCAACTGGCTGCCGGCCGGTTCGGATTGGCGAGACCAGCTCAAGCCGTATCGCGTGCGCGCGGTGCCGGGGGCGAAGCCGGAGCTGGTGACCGAGGCGCAGCTCGATTCGGTGGGGCCGCTGCTGGTGCAGGGCGTGCCGTCCCCCGATCGCACGCGTCGACTCATCGAGTATCGCGGCGACGTGTACCTGATGGATGTGAAGAAGGGCACGCTGCGACATCTCACGGAAACGTTGGCGCAGGAGTCAAGCGCGCGCTGGTCGCCGGACGGGCAGCGCGTGTTGTTCGTGCGTGACGGGAATGGGTACTCCATCGAGCTCAGCACAGGACTCGAGAAGCAGCTGACGGACATCCGCACAGCAGACGCGGGCGCGGCGGCCGCCGCTGCTCCGGCGTTCGGTCGTGGCGGTGGTGGCGGCGCGCAGGGTGGCGGGCGTGGTGCAGCTGGCGCACCGCCGGTGGGCGGTCGCGGTGCGGCCGGCGGCGCGCAGGGTGGCCGAGGAGGCGACACGCAACGCAGTGCGCTCGAGCGCGATCAGCGGCAGCTGTTCGAGGTCATTCGTGACAACGCGCGCGCCGATTCCATCCGGCGTGCTGATGCAGCGGCACGCGCCGCTGCGCCGATCAAGAGCGCACTGCTTGGTGCAGGCGAACGACTGGGCCAGGTGTCGGTGAGTCCGGCCGGCAACGCCGTGATCTTCACGACGACCACTGCCGCTGCAGATGCGCGCGCGGGTATCGTCCCCAACTACGTCACGGCCAGCGGCTTCACCGAGGACATTCCCAATCGCACCAAGGTGGGCGATGCGCAGAACGTCTCGCGCATTGGCTATCAGTCGTTGCCCAAGGGCGACGTGAAGTGGCTGCGCACGATCGACTCCGATTCGCTGATCGCCAACTCCAACGTGGTGGCGTGGAACGACGCGGGCACGCAGGCGCTCGTCGTCGGCTCGAGCCGCAACTTCAAGACGCGGCAGCTCTCCGCGCTGGATGCGGCCACCGGCACGCTGACGGCGCTCGAAGTGCTGAAGGACAGCGCGTGGGTGGGCGGCCCGTGCGGCTTCGGCTGCGCGGGCTTCTACGACGGCGACAAGCGCGTGTACTGGGTGAGCGAAGCGAGTGGCTACGCACAGCTCTGGTCGGCGGCAGCGGACGGCACCGACAAGAAGCAGCTGACGTCCGGCAACTTCGAGATCTACGACCTCGCGCTCTCCAACGATCGGCAGTCGTTCCTGTTTCACTCGAGCGAAGTCTCGCCGTTCGATCGCGACCTGTGGAGCATGAAGATCACTGGCGGCGCGCGCACCAAGCTCACGCCGCAGGTTGGCGGCCATCAGGTGGCGCTCTCGCCCGACGAGCAGTGGATGGCCGACGTCTATTCTCGCACCAACCGCCCGCCTGAGCTCTATCTCGTCAAGCGTGGTGCGACTTCGATGCCTGAGCCCGTGACGACATCGCCCACGGCCGAATTCCTCTCGTACAAGTGGCGCGATCCGGAGATCGTGCAGATCCCTGCATCTGACGGTGTGAAGGTGCCAGCGCACTTCTACAAGCCCGCCGATTTCGGCGTGCCGTCCAATGGGGCCGCTGTCATCTTCGTGCACGGCGCTGGCTACATGCACAACATCCATCACTACTGGAAGAGTTCGTACCCGCGCGAGTACATGTTCAACCACTATCTCGCGTCCAAGGGCTACACGGTCATCGACGTGGACTACCGCGGCAGCGCGGGCTACAGCCGCGATTGGCGCACGGCGATCTACCGCTTCATGGGCGGTCGTGACCTGCAGGATCAGGTGGACGCCTCCAAGTACCTCACGGCCAACTTCGGCATCGCGCCGGAGCGCATCGGCATGTACGGAGGCAGCTACGGCGGCTTCATGACGCTGATGGCGCTCTTCACCGAGCCCAAGTACTTCGGCGCCGGCGCCGCGCTGCGTTCGGTCACCGACTGGGCGCACTACAACCACGGCTACACGGGGCAGATTCTCAACCTGCCGCAGAACGACTCCATCGCGTACCACCGGTCCTCGCCGATTTTCCATGCGGAAGGGCTCGAGGATCCGCTGCTGATGCTGCACGGCATGATCGACACGAACGTCAACTTCCAGGACATCGTGCGGCTAACGCAGCGTCTCATCGAGCTGGGGAAGACCGATTGGGACCTCGCCGTCTTCCCGGTCGAGGATCACTCCTTCACCCGTCCATCGTCGTGGGCTGACGAGTATCGCCGCATCTTCGAGTTCTTCGAGAAGACGGTCGGCCCCAAGGGATCGAAGGCGAAGTCCGCCCCGTAGCCGCTCTCGTCGAGAAGGCGCTGCGGATCCTTCGTGTTGAAGATCTCTCGTAACGCGGCGGTCTTGTCGGTCTGCTTGGCGTAGTACGCCTGCGCGACGCGGTAGCCCATGTAGTAGCCCAGATCCTTCGGGCGCGCGTTCACGTCCTTGCTCGAGAACCACCCCTCGAACGAGGACGTGAGCATCGCGCCGCGAAATTCCTCCCAGAGCTGCTGTTCGCGTCCGGGCTTGGCGTGCACCCACGCGTGCAGGTGAGCGTTGATGTTGTCCCCGGTGAGCAACTCGGCGACGAAGTCCGCGCCGCCCTCCCGCAGCGACTGCGCGAGCAGCGTGTTCTGGCCAATGTGCTGCTGGTAGTGAATGAGCTCGTGCGCCACGATGGCCGGGACCCGACTCACCGGCGCCAGCACCTGCTTGAGCCAATCCGACAGCCCGGCCAGCGCCGCGTCGCTCGTGCGTCCGTACATCTCGGCGCCGATCAGCAGTCCACTCGGCCCCGTGGTACCGCCCGACGACAGGCGGCCAATCACGAAGTACACGTCGGGGAAGACCGCGTCCGGATAGAGCTCGTGCAGCTTATCGAAGGCCGCACGGATTCTGGGCTCATCCTGCGCGATCTGTCGCGTGCTCTCGCGCGCCGATTCGTAGTAGCCCGGCACCTTGTCGATGGTCAGCGCGAAGGTTTTCGCATCGGTCAGCCGCAAGCGGATCCAGTCCTTGAGCCCCGGCGTCGCTGGTTTGAAGTACAGCGAGTCCATCGCGCGCGCGGTCCCCAGTTCGGCGCGCGCGTCGAACGCCTGCCAGAAACGATCGATGTCCTCGGTGATGAGCCGAGCGGCGAGGGGATCGCGACCGGTCTGCGCAGCGGCTGGCGTGGCGTCGAGGGACGCGATGATCCCAGCGAAAGAGAGCGCGACGAGGAGGCGAGCGGCTGAGCGACGTGCTGAGCACTGTGCAGTCATGAACAGTTTGACTGGGGTGCGTTGTTAGAGGGTTTGAACTCGGCAGCGGGTCGCCGCTCCAACAGGTCGGAGTGCAGTTTCTGGTGGAGGCACATCCAGATGCCGGCAGCATCCGTAGCGAACGAGTAAGCTGCGCCAAAGAACCGGTCGTGTCACCATACCCCCACGAGACATTTCATGAGTCGATTACCGATCGCTGTGCTCGCACTCTCGACGCTCGCGCTCGCCGCGCCGCTCGCTGCGCACGACATGTTTTGGCGCCTCACATCGTACTTCGTCGCGCCATCCGCACCCGCTGTCCTGCCGGTGCTCAACGGCACGTTCTCGCGCAGTGAGAACTCGATCGCGTGGTCACGGGTGTCGGACCTCAGCGTTCTATCGCCGGCGGGCAGAGCACCGATGGATAGCGCGCACTGGAAGACAGCGGGCGACACCAGCCTGCTGGAGTACACCACCAGCGCCACTGGCACGTACGTCGTTGGTCTGTCCACGAAGCCAACAGAGTTCCAGCTCGATGCCAAGGCATTCAACAGCTACCTCGCGGACGACGGCATCCCCGACATTCTCGCGCAACGCCGGAAGGACGGGTCCTTGGGCAAGACGGCGCGCGAGCGCTACTCCAAGCACATCAAGGCGATCTTCCAGGTGGGCGCCACGCGAAGCGACGGTTGGAAGTCGGTCCTCGGCTACCCGGCCGAGCTGGTCCCGCTCGACAACCCGTACACTCTCGCCCCGGGCGCCACGCTGCGACTGCGCTGCCTGGTGGACGGGAAGCCGGTCGCCAATCAACTCGTCGTCATCGGCGGTCGCGCTGGTACGACCGGCGACACGCGCCTCCCATCGCGCGAAGTGCGCAGCGACGCCGACGGCATCGCTACCGTGCCGCTCGCCAAGGCAGGGCGCTGGTACGTCAAGTTCATTCACATGGTGCCGGTCGCTGACGGACGCGTCGACTACGAGTCCAAGTGGGCAACGATCACCTTCGAGGTACGCTGAAGGCGACGTTGGAACTCCCTTGCAGCTCGACCTGCGAGCCAATCTCTGCCACGCGATTGGGTGGCAGCTGAAAAAGCTGCTGGCGGGGCGCGCATCATGACGGCGAGATACTTGATGCGCACCACCAGCACGAGCGACCACAGAAACAGCGATACCACGCCAAGCGGCTTCGCCCTGTTCGGATCGATGCCGTAGCCACCGACAAACGCGTCCTGCAGCGCGTGCAGCGGGCTCGTGCCAAGGTGTCCGAAGACCACGCCCATCGCGCCGAGTGCGAGCGCGATGGTGCCGGAGGTATGCGCGGCGGCGGCGGTAGCTCGCGGCGATTTGGAAGAGCGATTGACGGACAGCTGCTGCGGGAGAGTCGTGAAGAGGGGGACCGTCCTACCGCTTCACGATCGCGGCGGCTCGGTCGAGTAGTGCATTCAGCTCCGCACGCGCGAGGTATCGACCGTTCAGCACCACCGCCGCGATGCGCTTGGTATTGGCGATGTCGTCCAGCGGATTGGCGTCCAGCAGGACCATGTCGGCCAGCTTGCCCACAGCGATGGTCCCCAACTCCGTTTCGCGCTTGAGGAACCGTGCGGGATTGATGGTCGCGGTTTGCAACGCGGCCAGCGGTGTGAGACCGCCTTTCACCAGCAGCGACAGCTCGTCGTGCAGGCTGAACCCGAAGAACAGAAACGGGAACGTGTTGTCCACGTCCGTACCGGCCAGCAGGAGCGCGCCACCCTTCTGCAGGTCCGCGGGCATGCGCAGCCGATTGGCCACCTCGCGATCGCGCTCGGCGAACACGGTGTCCGGACCGCGCGGTCCGTACGTGAACTGGCCTTGGAGCACACCCGCGTCCAACGTCATGTCGGTACGCCACTGCATGACTCTGGCGGGCGATACGTAGCGCAGGCGCGGATCCTTGAACCGATTCGCGAACTCATCGCTTCGCGGATAGTCCGGATTGAAGCGCGTTTCCATTTCGACGAGCGTCGGCACGAACCAGGTGCCATTCCGCGCAAACCGTTCGCCCAGTTGCCGACACTTCTCGGGACTGTACGTGTTCACGCCGAGCACGAACGCCGAGTCTTCGGTGGCGGCATAGCGTTGGTCTTCGCCTTGCGCACGGAGGGTGATGAGATCGCGCAGCTGTCGCCGCATCACATCTTCGGCGGTCGCGCACGACAGGCGATGCCGGTACGAGTGTTCGATGCTCCGCATGCCCGCGTCCGATGCTTCGGCCGCCGTGATCGCCAGCGGCACGTGCCCCGCGAGCGGTATGTCGAGCCGACGCGCTTCGTCCGCCGCGGCAAGAAAGACCTCGCGGGATAGGTTCGTGTAGACCTTGATGAAGTCGAGTCCCGCTTGCTTGCGTCGCTGCATCTCGGCGCGCATCGCCGCCGGACTGTCGATGGCCACGTATGTGCCGCGTGACTTGGGCGACCCGTCGATGATCCTTCCGCTGGCCACAAACCGCGGGCCCAAACTGTCGCCGCGCTCGACGGCGCGGCGCAGCGCGACAATTTCTTCGACTGGCTTCACGGCCGCCGGATCGCGCACGCCGGTCACCCCGTTGGCCACGTTGAGCAGCGA
Organism: Gemmatimonas sp.; assembly: GCA_965279375.1. Taxonomy (GTDB): domain Bacteria; phylum Gemmatimonadota; class Gemmatimonadetes; order Gemmatimonadales; family Gemmatimonadaceae; genus Gemmatimonas. Next base: position 495,978 of record OZ257156.1, read on the forward strand.
CGACCACTCCCACCGGTCCAGCGAATGGCTGTGCATATCCCACAGCCCCGGGATCAGGACCTTGCCACGAGCGTCGATAGTGCGGGCGCCGTGTGGAACGCGCACGTTCGGCCCCACAGACGCGATCCGATTGCCCGACACCACGACCGTGTAGTCGCGGGAGAGCTGCCCCGTCTCGACATCCACAATCGACACATGCGTGAGGGCGAATGGCTGCACCGTTCTTGCGCGACGCGGCGACGCGTTTCGTGTCGAGCCCGGTGCGACCGGCTGCGCTTGCGCGTCGGCGACAATGCCGAGCATCAACACGCAACACACTGCACCCTTCACCACACCGAAGAGAGCGTACGCAGTCTGCATGGGATCAAGTGTCGTGATCGTGCCGATGGATGCCGACACGTGCGGGCGAAGATTCGATCCGCCCCGGAGGGTCCCGCGAATCTACGCCGGAATTCTCGCGCCGCGGCGCGTCGGCCTTCGGCTCGTTTGACCAAATTCGTCAAGCCGACGTTGTTTCGAGCGTCCTCCCCTCTCCCGACCGGAGCCGCCATGCCGACACGCGTCGTTCGCGAAGCCGTCAGCCTCTACGAGGCGAAAACGCACCTCTCCGCGTTGGTCGATCGCGCCGCGGCGGGCGAGGAGAGCATCCTGATGAAGTCCGGTACGCCGATGGCGATGCTGGTGCCCCTCGACGACACCAAGCGCAAGCGCGTCGCAGGCCAAGGGCGCGGCCTGTGGCACGTCGCGCCAGACTTCGATGCCCCGTTGCCGGCGGACACCTTGGCCGAGTTCGACAGCGACCAGTGAGAACGTTGCTGGACACGCACGTGCTCATCTGGTGGGACTCGGGAGCGGAGCTGTCTGCGGAAGCCGCTGAAGCGATCCGGGCAGCCACCGACGTCTACGTGAGCGCGGCGTCCGCCTGGGAAGTCGCCATCAAGCGCACACTCGGCAAGCTGTCCGGTACGCGGACAGTGAGTGACGCGGCCATCGCGTCGGGCTTTACGGAGGTACCCGTACTCATGCGACACGCCGAGGCGGTGGAACGCCTGCCATCGCATCACCGCGATCCGTTCGATCGGCTGCTGGTCGCTCAAGCGCTCGTCGAGCGGCTGGTCATCGTCACGCGGAACCCGGAGATCGTGCAATACAACGTGGACGTCGTGCTGGCCTAGACGACGCGCACGAGATTGCCCGGAGGCCGCCCCGGCCCCAACATAGAACTGTCCACCCGCGTTTCCCTTTCGGTCCGGTGCGCGGTGCCGGCGACAGTCCCCCTCTATGATCGACGGCCGCGATCCGGCCGTCTCCCGGGAGCCCTTCGTGAGAGTGTTTCGTCGTCTCCTCCTCGGCCTGGCGGCGGTTGCCGCCGGCTCGCTCGAGGCCCAGCAGTCCTCCCGCACCGAGCCGATTGCCGGCCTGCGCGACAACTCGACGGGCTTCCATGCCCTGGTCGGCGCACGTGTCGTCACGGCCCCCGGGGTGGTCCTCACCAACGCCACGATCGTCGTCCGCAATGGACTGATCGCGGCCGTTGGCGCGGGACTCACCCCGCCCGCCGGTGCGCGCGTGTGGGACCTCAAGGGCCTCACCGTCTACCCCGGTTTCATCGACGCTTCTGCCGACCTCGGCGGAGACGCGCCGCCGCAGGGTGGCGATGTCGGACCCACGCACTGGAATCCGCAGGTGCGCGCCTGGTTCAGCACCACGTCCAACCTCAAGGACGACTCCACGCGTCGCGCCGGGTTGCGCTCGCTGGGCTTCGGCACCGCCCTCGCCGTGCCGCGTCAGGGCATCTTCCGCGGCACCGCCTCCGTGCTGTCGCTCAGCGACGGCGGCGTGCGTGAGCGCGTGCTCCGCCCCGACCTCGCGCAGGCGATCGGCTTCCAGCGCTCCTTCGCGCTTGGCGGCATGTACCCCAACTCCACCATGGGTACCGCCGCGCTGATGAAGCAGACGTTCATGGACGCGGAGTGGTACATCCGCGCCTGGAGCGCCTACGAAACCAGCGGCCGCTCCATCCTGCCGCCCGAGACCAGCGAAGCGCTGGCCGCGCTCGGCAAGTCGGTGAAGGGGACGCAGCCCGTCTTCTTCGAAACCACGAGTGAAGAGGAGTACCTGCGTGCGTACAAGCTCGCGCAGGACTACAAGCTCACGCCGTGGTTCCGCGGCAGCGGCCAGGAGTACCGCCTGATCGACGTGCTCAAGAGTCGCACGCAGCCGCTCGTGGTACCGCTCACCTTCCCCGACGCGCCCAACGTGTCGAGCCCGGAGGCGTCGGCCAACGTGACGCTCGCCGATCTCCGCCACTGGTACCTCGCGCCCACCAATCCGGCGCAGCTGGCTGCGGCTGGCGTTCCCTTCGCCATCACGGCGGACGGACTGTCGTCGCTGCAGCAGTTCCTCCCCAATCTCCGCACAGCGGTCGCGCGTGGCCTCTCGCCCGACAAGGCGCTCGCCGCGCTCACGACCGTTCCGGCCGCGTGGCTGGGCATCGACAAGACGCACGGCACGATCGCGGTGGGCAAGGCCGCGAATCTCGTCATCACCGAAGGCGATCTGTTTCTGGAAGAATCAGCGGTGCGCGACGTGTGGGTGCAGGGCAAGCAGTATGGCGTGACCCGTCCGCCGCAGATCGATCCGCGTGGCACGTGGACGATCGCGTCCGACGATCAGGGCACGTTCAAGAGCGCCACGCTCCGTCTCGACGGTCCGCTCAACCGCATCCGCGGCACCATCGAAATGGCCGGCAAGCGCCCGGTGAACCTGACCGGCGTGCGCGTCATCGCCGAAACGGGTCGTCTCGAAGCGTCGTTCGCCGGTGAGCCGCTCGGACAGGAAGGCGGCATGCTGCTCTCGGGCTCCGTCAGCGATTCCGCGTTCTTCGGCTGGCTCTCGCTCCCGAACGGCACGGATGCCAAGTACCGCGGCACGCGCACCGAGGCCTATACCGGTCCCGCGCGCGGCGCCGTGGCCTCCAAGGTTCCCAAGATCGACCTGCCGTTCATCCGACCGGCCATGGAGTTCGGCCGGTCTGCGCCGCCGGCGATGCCTGCGGCCGTGATCGTGCGCAACGCGACCGTGTGGACGTCTGGCCCCCAGGGCCGCCTCGAGAACGCCGACCTGCTGGTGCAGGCGGGCAAGGTGGTGAAGGTCGGACAGAAGCTCACCGCCCCCGCTGGCGCGGTGGAGATCGATGGCACGGGCAAGCACGTCACGCCGGGGCTTATCGATCCGCACTCGCACGCGGGCGTGAGTTCGGTGAATGAGTCGGGCTTCGCGATCGTCCCCGAAGTGCAGATGGGCGACGTGATCACGCACAACAACATCTGGTTCTATCGCCAGCTCGCGGGTGGTCTCACCGCCTCGATGATCAAGCACGGCTCGGCCAATCCGATCGGCGGCGAGAACGTGTTCGTGAAGAATCGTTGGGGCGGCCTGCCGGATGACTACAAGATCGCGGGCGCGCCGCGCACGGTGAAGTTCGCACTGGGTGAGAATCCCAAGCGCAGCCCGAATCGCTATCCGAACACGCGCGAGGGCGTGAACGAAATCATTCGCGACCATTTCAACGCCGCGCGTGACTACGAGAAGGAGTGGAAGGCGTGGGAGAAGACGAAGATGGGTATTCCGCCGCGCAAGGATCTGCGCATGGAAGCCATCCTCGACATGCTCAACCAGAAGCTGCTCGTGTCGTCGCACGGCTACCGTGCGGACGAGTTCCTCGCGCTCGTGCGTCTCGCCGAGGAATTCGGCTTCCGCATTCAGACGCTGCAGCACGGCGTGGAAGCGTACAAGATCGCCAGTGAGCTCAAGAAGTCGGGCGTGGCGGCGGTGGTGTGGAGCGACTGGGGCGCGTTCAAGCTCGAGGCGTACGACGCCACGTCGTACAACGCGCGCTTGCTGATGGAAGCGGGCGTCGTAACGGCGCTGCATTCCGACGACGCTGAAATCTCGACGCGCATGAACTGGGAGGCGGGCAAGCTGCTGCGTTCCGGGGTTAACGAGATCGACGCGCTCTCGACGGTGACGATCAACGCGGCCAAGGCCGTCGCGATCGACAGCAAGATCGGCTCGCTCGAAGCCGGCAAGGACGCCGACTTCGTGATCTGGAGCGGTAACCCGCTCTCGCAGTTCACCAAGGCGGAGCAGACGTGGGTTGACGGCCGGAAGTACTTCTCGCTGGCCGAAGACAAGGTGCTTCGCGAGGACATCGCCAAGCAGCGTGCGCAGCTCATTCAGGCCGTGATCGCGGCCGGACCGAGCGACGCACCGGCTGGTCCTGCGCGTGGTGGCCGTGGCGGCCCGGGAGCCGGCAAGTGATCCGCTCATCCATTCTCTCATTCGATTCCATGCGAACCATGACCTCCGCCCGACGCGCGGCGCTGACCGCCGCGGCGATCCTTGCAGGCGTGATCGCGCCTGCCGCTGCTGAGGCGCAGGTGATGATGCCCGTGGCGCCGCAGGAGCAGCCGGTGGTGCTTCGCGGTGCGACGATTCACACCGTCACCAAGGGCACGATCGCCAACGGCACCATCGTCCTCGAACGCGGCAAGATCACCGCGATCGGCGGCGCTGATGTCGCCGTGCCGCGTGGCGCCAAGGTGGTGGATGTGAGCGGCAAGCACATCTACCCGGGCCTCATCGACGCGTACAGCACGGTGGGCCTCACCGAAATCGGCGCTGTCGATGTCTCCAACGACATCAGGGAAGCCGGTGACTTCAACCCGAACATCCGCGCCGAGATCGCGGTGAACGCGGAAAGCCGTCACATCGGCACGACGCGTTCGGCTGGTGTACTCGTCGCGTTCAGCACGCCGGAAGGCGGCGTGATCTCCGGCCTCTCCTCGGCGATGTCGCTCGAAGGGTGGACGTGGGAAGAGATGTCGATGAAGGGCGCGGCCGCGCTGAACGTGAAGTGGCCCGACCCGAACGCGCGTCCGGGTGGTCGCTTTGGCGGCGGCGGTGGCCCGCCGGGCGGCCCTGGTGGTCGCGGCGGCGCAGGTGCCCCGGCGCCCAAGACGTACGCCGAACAGGTGCAGCAGATCAAGGATTGGTTCAGCGAAGCGCGTGCGTATCGCGATGCCGTGAAGTCAGGGCAAGGCCAGCGCACGGACATTCGCTACGCCGCGATGATTCCTGCACTCGACGGCAAGATCCCCGTAGTCGTCGCTGCAGACGGCGCGGCGCAGATCAACGACGCGATCACGTGGGGCAAGGCGGAAGGCATCAAGCTGGTCATCCGTGGCGGACGCGATGCGCTGTTCGTGGCGGACCGGCTCAAGGCGGAAAACGTGCCGGTGATTCTCACCGAAACCATGGCCGCGCCCGAACGGCAGTACGAAGGCTACGACAACGCCTACGCCAGCCCGGCGAAGCTGTACGCGGCGGGCGTGAAATTCGCGATCGCCGGTGGATCCGGCGGCTTGTACAGCTATCGCCTGCCGTGGGAAGCGGGTGTCGCTGTAGCGTTCGGTTTGCCCGAAGACGAAGCGCTCAAGTCGGTGACGATCAACGCCGCCGAGTTCATGGGCATCGCCGACAAGGTGGGTTCGCTGGAAGTCGGCAAGGAAGGCACCCTGCTCATCACGACGGGCACGCCGCTGGACATGACGAGCAACATCATCCAGTCGTACATCCAGGGGCGCGAGATCAACATGATGGACATCCACAAGTTCTTCTTCGAGAAGTACATGGAGAAGATCAAGCAGCAGGCGCCGAAGAAGATCACGCCGTAGCGGTACCGGCGTCGAGGCGAGTCAACGAGGGCCGCGTTCCAGTTCGGGAGCGCGGCCCTTTATTCGCGTTTAACCAGCGCCGCGAGCTTCTTCGGCGCGATCATCAGGTATCCATCGGTCAGCAGCTCGCGCAGCCCCGCCCAATCGGTGTGGGCATCGAGATACACCCCCACCCAACCGCTCGGGCCCACATAAGGCGGCACGAAGAATCGATCGGGGTTGTCGGCGACCATCAACTGCTGCAGGCCGGCGGGTGCCTTGCACCATAGCGACGTGCGCCCAGCACCATGATGGTTGCTGGGCGACGCGAACATCGCGAACAGCTTGTTCTTCACGCGAAATGTCGGTTCACCCCACGCCTCCACCTCGTGCGCCTGAGGCAGTGCGAGGCACAACTTCCGAACGCGAGCGAGAGGAGACGGCGGCATGCGTTACGCTACGCCGCGCGAGCGACGCTCGGAAGAAGCCCGTCTCTGGCGCGCGCCGCCCAACGCAGTACATTCGCCCGCTCCTCTCTCCGCGAGGCTGTGTGCACACTTGGCGATTGTGTGTGACCCTGCTGCTGGCCGTCGCGCTCGGATGCGCGTCGCGAAAGGTGAGCAGCAACGATCGACCCTCCTCGGGTGCGAACCGAGGCTCTGACGTGATCACCGCCGCAGAGCTGTCCGATCCATCGGTGGCTTCGGGTGACGCGCTCGAGGCCGTCCGTCGGCTGCGTCCGCGGTTCCTTGCGTTCCGCGGCACGCAGAGCATCCGCATGGCCGAGGCCGGGCAAGTACATCTGTCGATCGATGGCGGTCCGCTGCAGGCGATCAGCAACCTCAGTCGGATGCGCCCGACGGAGCTCAAGGAAATCCGCTATCTGAATTCAAGCGCGGCGGCCCAGCAGTTCGGGACGACGGCCGGCAGCGGCGGCGTGATTCTCGTGCGGAGCCGGTAGCAGCACACGCTGCTCTTGATGACCGTTCCGTCCCGCCGTACAATGGACGCGCGCGGGACAAGATCGTATTGTCCCCCGCGAAATGCCTTTCGGAGGCTGTGAAAGCGGATCACCCCTGACAGCTTGCGCTTGCGGCTGCCGGTCCGGCGGTCCTGAAGTGCCCAGAAATCCACGTGAACCCGGTTCGTCCCGCCCTCCGGTCATTGTGTCGCGAGTTCATCCGCGCGACGCGGTTTCCCACTGGGTCGTTGCCTGTTTCGAGGCAGAAGTCAGCCTCGGTTACACCGCGTGATGCTGATGGCGTCCCGCGCGGCGGTGAGCACGGATCAACCTTTCTGGGGGGCGCACACATGGACGGCATCTGGAGATGGAGGCGCGGCGCGAGCCGTAGCCCCATCGTCGCGGCGTTCGCGACGATGTTATCGGCGGCAACGCTCGCCGCGCAGCCGGCAACCCTCACGGGACGCGTCACGACGTCGGCGGCGGCGCCTCTGGGCGATACCCGGGTCGTCATCGTCGGCACGACGCTCGGGGCGATGACCAACGCGGACGGACGCTACACCATTCGCGGCGTGCCCGCCGGCACCGTGGACGTGCGCGTGACTCGACTCGGCTATCAGGAGGTCAAGCAGCCCGCCACGCTGACGGCGGGTGGCACGACTACCCTGAACTTCACGATGACCGCGAGCGCCGTGCAGCTCAACGAAATGGTCGTCACCGCCACCGGCGTGCAGCGACGGGCCGAGATCGGTAATTCGGTGTCGATCATCTCGGTCGCCGACCGCGTCAAGGAAACGCCGATCCACAGCATGGGCGACCTGCTGACCGCCAAGGCGCCCGGCCTCTCGGTCCTGCAGGGCGGCATGAGCGGCACCGGCGCGCAGATTCGCATTCGCGGGCTCAATTCCGTGAGTCGATCCAATGCACCGATCTTCATCGTCGATGGCGTGCGCATGGACGGCGGCGCCGGCGGGTTCGGCGTCGGTGGCTCGAACTCGAGCCGGTTGAACGACCTCACGCCGGAGGAGATCGAAGACATCGCGGTCATCAAGGGGCCGTCGGCATCGACGCTCTACGGCACCGATGCCGCGAACGGCGTGATCATCATCAAGACCAAGGGCGGACGGCGCGGCACCACGCGCTTTGCCTACACCGCTGAAAAGGGTCGCATCACGGACCCCAACGCGTACTGGGACACCTACGCCATCTGGGGGCACACGCCGGCCAATCCCACCGTGCAGACGCGGTGCATCCTGACCACGATCGCGTCGGGTGCGTGCATCAAGGACAGCGTCACGACGGCGAACATCATGCGCAACAGCGAGCTGACGCCCATCGGCACGGGAGACCGCAGCCTCTACGGCATGCAGATCTCGGGCGGCAACGACGCCGTTCGCTTTTTCGTGAGCGGCAACTACGAAAACGAACTCGGCCCCGTGCGCATGCCCGACATCGACGCGGCCTATCTCGCCACAAACAAGGTGGCAGTGCGCGATGAGTGGCTGAATCCCGAGGCGCTGCGCCGCACCTCCGTGCGCGCCAACCTGAATGCGTCGCTCAACCCGAAGATGGATCTCACCGTCAGTTCGTCGTTCATCAAGTCGAATCAGCGGCTGCCGCAGGTCGACAACAACGTCAACAGCTTCTACTACAACGCCTACACCAATCCCGGCTTCACGAGACGGAACGTCTGCACGGCTCCCTGCGCGGGACTCGCGTACTCTGGCATCGGCAATCTCGGCCAGCCGCTCAACGGGTGGGCGCAGTACACGCCCGGCGACATCATGCAGTTCACCACGCTGGAAGACATCCAGCGCTTGCTCGGAAGCGTGACGACCAGCTGGCGTCCATTCAGCTGGATGGAGAACAACGCCACCACCGGCGTCGACGTGGCCGTGTTCGACAACTTCCGGCTCTGCCGCCTGAACGAGTGCCCTAACTTCGGAACGCAGCGGCAAGGCTCGATCTCGGACACGCACGGATCGCAGCGCATCTTCACCGGCAACGTGCGGAGCTCGGCCACGTGGAAGCCGCTCGACTGGCTCAGCGTGAAGGGCACGGTGGGGGCGGACTACATCAACAACCAGTCGGAGAACAGCGTCGCCAGCAGCACGCAGCTCTCTCCCGGTGGACAGACGGTCGGCTCCGGTGCGGTGAAGAACGCGTCGAATCAGTCGCCCACCGCCACCAAGACGCTGGGCTACTTCGCGCAGGCCCAGTTCAGCATCGACGATCGGCTCTTCATCACCGGCGCGGTGCGTAGCGACCAGAACACGGCATTCGGCACGCAGTACAAGGGCGTCAGCTACCCGTCCGCCCAGGTCGCGTGGGCGATCTCGGAAGAGAGCTTCTTCCCGAAGTTCGACGTGCTCAAGGAGTTCCGTCTGCGTTCGGCGTACGGCTCCTCCGGCGTGCAACCGGGCGCCACCTCCGCCCTGCGCCAGTTTGCGGCATCGACCGTCAGCCTGGTGACCGACCAGACCGCACTCCTCGCGTCGGCCATCGGCAACCCGAAGCTCAAGCCGGAAACCACGACCGAGTTCGAAGCCGGCTTCGATTCGCGCTGGCTCGGCGATCGCGTGAACTTCGAGTACACGTACTATCGCAAGCAGTCCAAGGACGCGCTGATCAACCAGAACATCGCCACGTCGTCGGGTGCCCCGGTGGGCAGCGTGCTGCGCAACCTCGGCGCCGTGCGCAACTCGGGTGTGGAAGTCTCGCTCAAGGCACAGCTGCTCGACCTGCAGCAGCTCGGCGAGCTCGGATGGGACGTCACCATCGGCGGGTCGCGCAACAAGAACAAGCTCGTCACGCTCGGACTTGATGACAACGGCAAGCCGATTCCCACGATTGGCACGGTGACGCGCCAGCAGCAGGGATACCCGCTCAACAGCTTCTTCCTGCAGAAGTACACGTACGCCGATGCGGACAAGAATGGTCTCATCTCGGTGAACGAAGTCACCCTTGGCGACACCGGCGTGTACGTGGGCTCCGCGCTGCCGTCCAATCTGTTCACGGTGCAGAGCGGCTTCGACTTCCTGAAGAAGAAGCTGCGCATCATTGCGTCGCTCGACTATCGCGGTGGCTTCACGCTCTTCAACAGCGGCGCCAATTTCCTCTGCGGCAATACGGACGCGTGCTATGCCAAGTCCAATCCGTCGGCCTCTCTCTTCGAGCAGGCACGGCAGGTGGCTGCGAACTTCACGAACCCCAAGACGCAGTACGGCTACTACGAGAAGGGAGACGCGTGGCGATTGCGCGAAGTGTCTGCCGTGGTACGCCTGCCGCGCGGGTGGGCGTCGCGCCTGCGTGCTTCGGATGCAGACTTCCAGTTCGGTGCGCGCAACCTGAAGGTGTGGACCAAGTACACCGGGCAGGATCCGGAAGCGAACTACAGTCAGGGCGATGTACAGACCGATTTCCTGACGACGGCCCCGCGCAAGTTCTACACGGCGCGCCTCAATCTCCGCTTCTGATCCCACGAGGACGATATCATGACTGCATCACCGTATCGTATCCGCGTCGGATTGGCGCTCAGCGCACTGACGCTTGCGGCCTCCTGTTCCAGCGTTCGCGACAGCTTGCTCGAGCCACAGCAACCTGGCGTTATCGGTCCGGAAGCCACCGAGTCACCCACCGCGGCCGACGCCCTGCGCAAGGGAGCGCTGAGTCGCTTGCGCGCGGCCACCGTGGGTGGTGAAAGCATCTGGCTGCTCGCCGGGCTCCTGGCCGACGAATGGAAGTCCGGCGACACCTTCTCGCAGCGCAACGAGACGGATCAGCGCGTTGTGCAGACGAACAACGCCAATGTCTCGTCGATGTATGTGACGCAACACCGTGCCCGTGGCGCCGCCTACGACGCGCTCGCCGCACTGCGGAAATTCGCTCCGGACACCGTCTCCAAGCAGGCGCAGATGTACTGGGTCATGGGCGTCGCCGAGCTCGGATTGGCCGAGAACTTCTGCAGTGGCGTGCCCTATGGGTTCCTGGTGGATGGCATTCCCACCTACACCGATCCGCTCACCACGGCACAGGGATTCGCGCTGGCGCTCACGCACCTCGACTCCGCCCTCACGCTGGCCGCAGCCAGTGACACCTTCACCGTTGCCGTGCGCAACGCGATCCAGATTTCACGCGCACGCGCACTGGTGAACATCGGTGGTGCCGCGAACTTCGCGCTCGCGGCCACTGCAGCCGCCAGCGTGCCTACCAGCTTCCAGTACCTGCAGACGTTCTCGCTGACCACCACGGACAACGCCGTCTGGTCACTCAACAACAGCCAGAAGCGGTGGGTGGTGGGCGACAGCTTCGATACGGGTGGGCTCATCCAGAACGCGATTCCGTTCGCCTCCTCCAACGATCCGCGCGTGCCCAAGACGGGCACCACGCTCAACAGCACGTTGCTGCGTGCGTTCGACACGAGCACGTGGTTCGTGCAGCAGACTATCTACGGCCGCACCGATCCCGTACCGCTGGCCACGGGCATCGATGCGCGCCTCATCGAAGCCGAAGCGCGTCTGCAGGCGCAGGACATTCCGGGCATGATGACGATCCTGAATGCGTTGCGTACGACGTCACAGCGCATCGGCGCGTATCAGGTGCCGGTGATGGCCGCGCTTCCTGCGCCCACCTCGCAGGCGGCGGCAGTCGACCTGTATTTCCGCGAGAAGGCGTTCTGGTCGTTCAGCCGTGGACAGCGTCTGAGCGACATGCGTCGGCTCATTCGGCAGTACGGACGCACGCAAGCGCAGGTGTTCCCCTCGGGGCAGTTCTTCAAAGGAGGCACGTACGGGACCGACGTGAACTTCCCCGTCACGACCGACGAGACGCCCAATCCGAAGTGGAAGGGATGCATCGATCGTAACGCCTGACCAGTTGTATGCGGCGCGTCTCACTCCAGAGACGCGCCGCAGGTCGCGGTCCAGCCGATCAGTTCTTCTCCGGCACCGTGTCCAGGATCCGCTGTAGTTCGCCGATCTCGTCGTCGTTCACGAGATGCCCCATGCCCGCGTAGAGCGTGGCCGTCACCTGCGCACCCAGTCGCGTGAACACCGCCGCGCTGTCGGTCACGCGCTCCTTGGGAATGTGGCCGTCGATGTCGCTGCAACCAAAGAACATCGGCATCGTGCCATAGTCGCCGGTGACGTCGTCCCACGTGGTGCCCGGCGGCCCGATCAAACCACCGCTGAAGATCACGACGCCGCCGTAGCGCCGCGGAAAGCGCAGGGCGAACTCGGAGGTCAGGCAGGCGCCCTGCGAGAATCCCAGCAATACGATGCGCTCGGCGGGAACACCCTGCGACATGAGCGAGGTGACGAGCGCTTCCAGCATGCGCAGCGCTGAACTCAACGAGGGCTCGTTGCGCTCGCGCGGCTCCATGAAGCCGTAGGGATACCACGTGCCACCAGCGGCGGCCGGCATCACGACCGCGACATTCGGTCGGTCGAACCGCGGCATCAGCTCGACGATATTCTTGGGCGCGGCATTGCGGCCGTGGACCATGATCAACACTGCGGCAGCATCGGCGATTGGCGCACCGGCATACACGGGCGGTTGATCGGCGTGGGGATCGGGGGACGTGTGCATGCGTGGAATGTGCGTGTCGAGCGCGCGGTCGGCCATGCTCGCAGATTTCCATCGTCCGCCTCCAGTTCGTGTACGCGTTCCGCCACCGGAGTTGGCCCTGCAACCCATCGAACGATTCTACCGACGCGCCGACGCGCACCCGGAGCGCATCGCGCTCCTCAGTGCAGATGGCGCGCGCACGCTTGGCGAGGCGTCACCACTGGGCATCAGCTACGGCGCGCTGCGCCAGATGGTGGACGCGATCGCCTGCGGACTGCAGGCGCTCGACCCAACACCAGGCAGCCGCGTTGGGATCTGTGCGAAGAACTCTGCGGAGCACCTGATCGCGCTGCTTTCCACCTATGCCGCAGGCAAAGTGTGGGTGCCGCTCAGTCCGCGGAATGGGCGCGCCGAGCTGCATGCGATGCTCGCTGCCACGCGACCGGCCATCGTGATTTCAGATGTGGCGAGCATGCCGCTTGTGGCGTCGAGCGGTGCGATATGCGTAGTGGCGGACGCCGAGCCGGACACCGCCGCGACGCGTGAGTCGACGCCTTCGCTCATCGGCATGTGGCGACGCTTCGCCGGGGGCACACCGGCCGCTCATGCGCGCGGCGACGAGGATGCACAGATCATCAAGTTCAGCGGCGGCAGTACGGGCGCGCCCAAACCGGTGGTGCAGTCGGTGCGGTGCCTGCATGCGCAGGCCGATGGACTGCGCGACTTCTTCGAGTTTGCCGACGACGACGTGAACCTCATCGCCGCGCCGCTCACGCACGGTGCTTCGTGCTTCGTGCTGCCCATTCTCGAGCGCGGTGGAAGGCACGTGATGCTCGCCGAGCCCAAAGCGCCGATGGTGCTCGCGGCCATCGCCGCGCATGGTGTGACCACGATGTACGCACCGCCCACACTGCTCTACGCCATCATGGAGCAGGAGGAGGCGCCGCGTGAGGCGCGCGCGTCGCTCCGGCATGTGATCTACTCCGCTGCGCCGATGACGCCGGAGCGGATTCGCGAGTGCCAGCGTTTCTTCGGACCGGTTGTCGAAACCGCCTACGGCCAGGTGGAGGCGCCACAGATCATCAGCGGCATGCGTGCCGCGGAGCTGCTGGACGACGCCAATCTGACGTCCGTCGGGCGCCCCTCGCCTGTGGTACAGGTGGGCATCATGTCACCTAACGGTGAACTGCAGCCCGACGGCGAGGAGGGGGAGATCGTCGTGCGTGGGCCGCTGCTGATGAGCGGGTATCTCGATCGCGCCGACGAAACGGCGCGCGCGCTGGTGGACGGTTGGCTGCACACCGGCGACGTGGGGCTGCTTGACGCACGCGGCTACCTGTTCATTCGCGGGCGCTTGCGCGAGACGATCAACAGCGGGGGCTTCAAGATCTTTCCGGGCGACGTGGATGCGTCGCTGCAGCGACATCCGGCGGTGGCGGAGGCAGCGGCGTTTGGCATGGACGACGCCAAGTGGGGCGAGGCGGTGCACGCCGCCGTGGTGCTGGCGCCGGGCGCCGTGGCGACCGCGGAGGAACTCATCGCGCACGTGAAGCAGGAACTGGGTTCGGTGAAGGCGCCCAAGCGGATCTGGTGGCTGACTCAGTTGGAGCGCAACGCGGCCGGAAAGGTGAGTCGTGCCGGCGTGAAAGCAGCGGTGCTCAGGGACGCGTAGATTCCTGAAGCCTGATAACCGTCGCGTGCCGATGAACGGCTCAGCGCGTCGAACATGACTTTGACTTCACGGACCACGCAGATGGCTGATCGCACGTTGACGACGGACTATCTGATCATCGGCGCAGGCGCGGTATCGATGGCATTCGTCGACACGCTTCTGACGGAAAGTGATGCGGACGTCATCATGGTGGATCGGCGACACCGCTGCGGAGGCCACTGGAACGATGCGTATCCATTCGTGCGGCTGCATCAGCCGTCGGCGTACTATGGCGTCGCGTCGCGCGATCTGAGCAGCTGGACGATGGAGTCGACTGGTCCGAACGCGGGGATGTATTCGCTCGCGTCGGGCGCCGAGGTCTTGGCGCACTTCGACAACGTCATGCACGAACGGTTTCTGGCGTCGGGGCGCGTGCGGTTTCTGTCGATGAGCGAGTACTCCGAAGGCCCGGACGGTGCCCATGTCGCGCGCTCACTCACAAGCGGCGAGACGACGACCATCAGCGTGCGGAAGAAAGTTGTCGATGGCCGGTTGATGAACACGCAGATTCCGTCCACACATCCGCCGAAGTATCGAGTCGCTGACGACGTTCTGTGCATCCCGCCCAACGGGCTGACCAATCTGCGGCGACCGTACGCCAACTACACAGTGGTTGGCGCCGGCAAGACCGCCATCGATGCGTGCCTGTGGCTGCTGACGAACGACGTGGCGCCTTCGCGGATTCGCTGGATCATGCCACGCGACCCGTGGTTACTCGATCGCGCCAACTTCCAACCCGGCATCGAACGATTCGAAGCGACGGGCGGGGCCCTCGCCGGCCAGTTCGAGTCGATCGCCGAGTCGGCCTCCATCGATGACCTGCTCGCACGGCTCGAGACCCGCGGCTTACTCATGCGCGTCGACTCTGCTGTCACGCCAACGATGTACCACTGCGCGGTCGTGTCCCGCGGCGAAATGGCGCTACTCCGCGGCATCACCGATGTCGTCCGCATGGGGCGCGTGCAGTCGATCGAGCCATCACGCCTGGTGCTCGACGGGGGTTCGCTCGATGCGGACCCGGATTCGCTCTACATCGACTGCAGCGCGAGCGCGATCCCCTCAGGAAGTCGCGAGCGGCACATCACCTTTGCCGGTAATCGGATCAACTTGGTGATGATCCGACTCTGCCAGCCGTGCTTCAGCGCAGCGGCCATCGCGTGGGTCGAATGTCACGTCGACGATCCGTCAGCGCAGAATGCGCTCTGCGCACAGGTACCGGCACCAGATGTACCGGCCGACTGGTTGCGCATGTGGGCCGCCACCCTACAGAACATGCGCGCTTGGCGTCAGCATCCTGAATTCGACGCGTGGTTGGGTGCGCTTCGCCTCAACAGCGCCGTCACGATGTTACGCGGCGGCACCCGCGAGGATCCGGCGGTACAAGCGCGGCTCGGCGCCATCGGGGCCTCGTCGCAGGCGGCTGCGGCCGCGCTCCCACGCCTGCTCGCCACGCTGCAGGGGTAGCGTCCGCGCGCGGTCTGCCCGCCTCAGACCCCGAACTGCCGCAAGTGATGATCGAGGTGCTTGGACATCAGCGCGTTCCACTCCGACGACGTGAGCGGACCGAACGACAGTGACTCGCGCCCCTCGAACCGGGTGCGACCCTCGGCGGCGACACGCTGCAGATACGCAATCAGCCGGTCGCGTTCTGCCGCGAACTCGCGCTCATCGGTGATGCGAAAGGCCGGCGCGGTGGGAGTGCCCTGCGAGTACGGTACCGGGCCGATCACGCGGTCCTTCACCAACGTGCGCAGCACCCAGCGCATGACGGGATTCGGACGTGGATGCTTGTCGGTGTAGACCATCTCGTACGTCACGCAGCAGTGCGCCAACATCTGCGCAACGGTCATTTTCCCCCAGACGGGCCGCGAGTCCGGCGTGAGCGCGTTGATGCGCGCGATCGCGTGGTCCAGCGTCTGGGCATCGAACAGGTCGGGAAACGTTCCGATAGTCGGCACGGCGGCTCCTTGGCGTTCGGGGAATGTCGTTGGCGCTTGGCGCGCGACGAGAACAACTTATCGCGCCTGCGATCGACTCGGGAGCAACGGCAGCGATCGAGTTAGACGATCGATACAGGCGGCTACTCACTGCGGCAGGAGCAAGTTGCGCCTGCACGTGCCACTCTGCGGAGGCAAGCATCGTGATGACGATTCATCGACTGCTGGTTGCTGGCGTGCTCTCTGGCGTCGCTGTCGCGCCACTCGCCGCGCAAGCCGCGACAGAGATCAAGTTCGACGCAAATGCCTCACCACTGACGCTGCCCCCATCGCTGCACTTCGGCGAAGTCACCGGCATCGACATCGATCAGCG
The DNA here is from genome assembly GCA_965279375.1 of Gemmatimonas sp. Classification (GTDB taxonomy): domain Bacteria; phylum Gemmatimonadota; class Gemmatimonadetes; order Gemmatimonadales; family Gemmatimonadaceae; genus Gemmatimonas. The sequence continues at coordinate 512,242 of OZ257156.1, forward strand.
ACGCCATGTGTACGTCTTCACACGCACCGGCGCGCGCAGCAGCGTGCACGATGGCGCGGCCTCGCAGCTGTTCGAGTTTGGCCCGGACGGCAGATACATCCGAGAGATTGGAAAGGATCTGTACGGATTCTCCTTTGCGCACACCGTCCGCGTCGACCCGCAAGGCAACATCTGGACGAGCGACGAAGGCACGAACATGATCGTGAAGTTCAGTAACGCAGGCCGAGTCCTGATGACGCTGGGCAGACGCGATGAGGCCGTTGAAGAGCCCGCGCCGCACGTACCCGGTGCACCCGAGCCGCCACCGCGCTGGGGCGGATTCAATCGCCCAACCGATGTCGCGTGGGACAACGATGGCAACGTCTTTGTCGCCGACGGCTACAACAACTCGCGCGTCGTGAAGATCGACAAGCATGGCCGCTGGCTCAAGACGTGGGGCGAACGCGGCAAAGAGCCGGGGCAGTTCAACATTCTGCACACCATCGCCAGCGATGCGAAGGGCAACATCTACGTCGGTGATCGCACGAATCGCCGCATCCAGGTGTTCGACCCCAACGGCACCTTGCTGCGCGTCATGACCATCGATGTGCCGTACACCAAGGAAGTGAACGTCATGCTCGGCGCTCAGCCGCGCCCGGGAACGAGCGCACTCGGTGCATCGGGAGCACCGTGGGCCATCTGCATCACGAAAGGCCCGACGCAGTATCTCTACAGCTCCGACGCGGTCCCCGGTCGCATCTACAAGCTCACGCTCGATGGCAAGGTGCTTGGCGTGATGGGAGACGCGGGCAAGCGCGTGGGCGAGTTCGGCTGGATCCACCAGATCGCCTGCCCATCGGAGAATGAGCTATGGATCGGCGAGATCCTCAACTGGCGGGTGCAGAAGCTGACGCTGCATCCGACCAAGGAGCAGCGGTAACGCCCGGACTATCGAGACGGTGTAGACGCGAGCATCGCGCTGACCAACTCCTTCACGATCTTCGCGGCCACCATCGCCGTCAGCCCGCTCGCATCGCGCTGCGGATTGAATTCCACCACGTCCGCGCCAACAATGTGGCCCGCGCACTGCTGAATCATCGTCAGCACTTCGCGGGTGGAGAGTCCGCCCGGCTCCCAATGCGAGACACCGGGCGCAAACGCTGGGTCGAGCCCGTCCATGTCCATGGAGATGTAGACGGGCTCCGCGATCACGGGGCGCACGCCCGCGGTCCAGGCACGCATGTCGATGACTTCCACGCCAAACCGATCTGCCTGCGCCCGTTGGTGCGGCGTCAGCGTGCGGATGCCTACCTGAACCAGCCGCGACGCGAGACCTTCTTCCATGATGCGTGCGAAGGGGCACGCATGTGAGTAGCGGTCTCCCTCGAACTCGTCGTACAGATCGGCGTGCGCATCGATGTGCAGAATCGTCGGGCGCGGATACACCGCATTCACCGCGCGCAGCACGGGATACGTCACGGAGTGGTCGCCGCCGAGTGCGAGCGATCGCGCACCGGTAGCGAGTACCGCAGCAATGCCTCGCTCGATCTCGGCGCGAGCGCTGGCGTCAGGCTCGAGCACCAGGTCACCGGCGTCGCGGAATGCCTGCGCATCCGAAAGATCCTGAAGCGACTCGGTCCAGCTATTCCCGGACGGCGAACGTAGCGCGGCGCGGATGTGCTGCGGTGCCTCGGCCGCGCCGCGCATGAATGAGGAGCTGGCGTCGTACGGAAGCCCAATCAGCGCGACTGGTGTGGCTGGCATCATGAGCGGAGCCTTAGAGCGACATCATCGGCGCGACGAAGCGCCGCGACGAACGTTCGTACGCGTGTGCGAGTGCCAGCAGGCGCGCGTCGCTCCCAGGCAGCCCCACGAACGAGATGTTGCCCGCGGGCATGCCGTCCGCGCCCATTCCGCTGGGCACGGAGACCTCCGGCAACCCTAACCAATTGCCGTAGCCAAGCGTCGTGCGCACATCCGGCCATTTGTCCACGGCCCGCGGCGCAGGAAACGGCATCGTGGGATAGACCATCGCTTCGATGCGTTGCGCCTTGAACGACGCCGCGAGCTGCGCCAGCACGGTCTCGCGCGATCGCGCGAACGAGACACCAGCTGCATCACGCTCGTACGGCTGATCGATGAGTGCAGCCATCGCCTTCCACTCTTTCGGCAGCACATCGTAGTACGCCTGATACGCGGCTAGTCCGCGTTCAACGTTGCGGCGCGCTTCGAGGCCATGCCGCTGGAAGTAACGAAGCAGCGCGTTGGCCGTGGCCGCGGGAGCGTTGGCATCGGGTGCGACGTCACCGCGCGCACGTGCCGCCGCCGCGAACTGATCGCGCACGTCGACGCGCGTGACCGAGGGCACGAACGACTCCACGCTCGCTCCGGCCTCACGCAAATCGGTCACCGCTCGATCGAACACCGACAGCGACTCGGCGGACATCTGCGCGCGTGGCACATGAATCTCCACGAGGCCAAGCCGCGCACCCGCGAGTGCATCGTCACGCAACCTCGACAGAAGACCAGTACGCCACGGCGTACGCAGCGCCAATCCGTCCGAGGCATCGGGTCCCGCAATCGCATCGAGCAGCAGTGCCGCATCCGCCACCGAGCGGGCCAAGGGACCGTGCGTGTCGAGGTACGGCCATGTGGGGATGACTCCGGTGCGCGGCACGAGACCAAACGTCGGCTTCATGCCAACTACGCCGCAGAACTGGGCGGGAATACGATTCGATCCACCGTCATCGGTGCCAAGCGCGGCGAAGGCCATTCCGCAGGCAACCGCCACCGCGGATCCCGCACTCGAACCGCCGGGCGTCTTGATGCCGGCGGGATCGTACGGGTTGCGCACTTGTCCCGTCAGCGTACTGGTGCCGTTTCCGCGGTATGCGAAGTCGTCGGCAGCAGTCTTGCCGAGCACGAGTGCGCCGGCCGCACGCAGGCGCGCCACCTCGAGCGCGTTGCGCAGCAGCGGCGCGGGAAAGAGATGTGCCCACTCCGCGCTTGAGGCCGTCGTCGGCATGCCAACCATGTCATAGATCGACTTGGCGAAGACCGGTACACCATCCAGCGGGCCACGCAGCGCGCGACGTCGGGCCCGCGCGTCGGATGCGCGCGCCTCGTTGAGCGCAGTCTCTGACAATCGATCGATCGCGTGCAGCGCAGTCCCCCAGGAGCTGCACCGCTCGAGCGCGCGCTTCGTCACCTCGACGGCGCTCCACGCGCCACGCAGGCGTCCCGCCTGATACTCGACGATGCTCCCGCCGAGCGGATCGAGGACAGGCTCGGCCATCCCCAACGGCCAGTCGATGAGCGGCAGGGCGAACAGCGCGCTGAGTTGCGCCAGCGCGTCGCGTCGAGTGGGAGACATGGCTGAGCGTGAAAGGGTGCGACGGCGCGTACTCGTCCGAGGAAATTGCCCGCTTGCGTGGTCGCTCGGAAGAAGCGCTCACGTCCGCACCGCATTTGGCTGGCTCACAACGTGCAGTGCGGGGTGGAGCCCGAGAACGTCTGAGGTTCGACCATCGCCACCCTCCGTCCGATGAAGACCATGCGCAGCGCCTCTCGCCCGAACTCCCGCACGCTGCTGGTGATCTTGCTGGCCTCCGCATCCGCGGCAGTGCACGCCATGAGCCCGAGCGCGCTTGCGGCACAGCAACCTCTGCGCTATGCGCAGACTTTCGCGGTACTCGGCGCGTCAACCGTCACGAACACGGGAGCGACAACACTGCTTGGCGATCTTGGTGTTTCCCCGGGTCAGAGCATCACGGGTCTCGGTACCATGTCGATCATCGGGACGGTGCACCAAGCCGACGGCGTCGCGGCACAGGCGCAGGCGGACGGCGGCGGCGGCGCGTTCAACCTGTTCGGCGGCCTCACCAGTACAGCGAACCTCTCCGGGCAGGACCTTGGCGGACTCGTGCTCACCCCCGGCGTCTACACGTTCAACAGCAGCGCACAACTCACCGGTCAGCTCGTCCTCGACTTTCTTGGCGCGCCCGACGCGCGCTTCGTCTTTCAGATCGGCAGCGCGCTAACGACCGCGAGTAGCTCAGCGGTGACTGTGCGCAATGTCGGCGACGGAGGCGGCGTATACTGGCGGGTCGGAAGCTCTGCAACGCTCGGCAGTGGAAGCTTGTTTGTCGGCAACGTGATCGCGGACCAGAGCGTCACCGTCAGCACGAACACCACCGTCTGTGGACGTGTCATCGCGTTGCGCGGCGCGGTGACGCTCGACGCCGATCGCATATTCAACAGCTGCCACGCACAGTCCCTGTCCGGCATCGACGACGGCCGGAGCCTTGGCTTCTCCGGAGCTCGCGTTGCTGTCGTACCGGAGCCGTCAACGTATGCACTGATGACCGCAGGTCTGGTGGCGCTGGCTATCGCTGCGCGTCGCCGCTCGCCGCGCTAGTACCGCCAGCTCTTGAGATCCGCGCCCGCCGGTGCATTGGCTTCCATCGTCTTCACCATCTTGGGCATCAGCTCTGGCATCCCTGGCCCCCAGCAGTGCGGTGCCATCGGCTGAAACACCGTCTCGCCCGTCCATTTGGGCGTCGTCGTCTTCTTGAGGAAGTCGTCCATCAGATGGACGCCCATGTTCAGGAAGTACGAGTCGGCGTCGCCCACGTAGATGTTCAGCTTGTTGGCCAGCTTGGGGCCGAGCGTGGCCCACTTGCTCTCGAGCAGGTAGCGGAGGTCGTAGTGCTCCTTCCAGTACTGCGCGACCTGATGATCGATGACACCCGTCTGCTTATTCCAGATCGGCATCGGGTAACCATCGGTTGCGACGGGACCGTAGGTCGCTTCCCAGATGTCCCACTGCCCACCGCCGCGCGTGTGGTCGCCGGAGACGAGCTCGTACCAGTTCTCGTCCTTCATCGTCGCGAGAATGTTGCCGTCGGGCTGACGACGTGTGGGTCGGTCGATCTTCATCCACCCGCGATTCAGAAAGTACGCGTTCGTGTCGGCGTAGACGTTGACGATCTGGTGGTAGCGGAAGTCCACGCCATCCGGGCAGAGCGACCAGACGCCCCCGTAGAAGTCGGGATAGAAGACCTGGTGCGCGAGTGAGATCCATCCGCCCGTTGAGCCGCCGGTGAGCAGGCGCGCCCACGGCTGTCCGATCGCGCGGAACTTCGATTCTACGGCAGGAATGAGCTCCTGCATGATTGCATCGCCGTACGGTCCGTTGTTCTCGGAGTTCACGCCGTACGAATCGTCGTAGTAGGGCGACGGATGCTGCAGCGTCGCGACGATCATGCGCGGCGTGCCATCAGCGTTCCAGTACGGATCGCTCCCCACACGCGGCGCGCGCAGTGAGAAGTGCCCGTGATCGTAGACGATCGGGTACTTCGCGTCGGGATGTTTGTCGTAGTCCCTGGGGAGTAGCACCGTGGCACCGAGATACATCGGCTGTCCCCACCATTTGGTGAGAATTGTGCTCTGAATCTTGATGCGCTTGACGTTCTCCGTTTCGGGCGGAATCACGACCGGTGGAATCACCTTGTCCGCCACGAGCGTGATCGGCTTCGGCGATTTGGGATCGAAGGTGATCTTGACCGGTTCGCCGTAGATGTTGCCCGGCGACCGCTTCCAGTTCTGTCCTTCCCACTGATCGTTGTGGAGCCACACCGTGTGCCCATCGGCGCGCGCGAACTTGGTGTACACGTTCACGAACGGCTGGACCCAGTACTCACCAGCGGGAATGTCGCGCAACGACTGCACCGGGTGTCCGAACGTGCCCGCATCGATGATCGCGGACTTGCCGGCCGCGAGCTGCTCGATGTTCACACCAAAGAGCGGCACACCCGTTTCACCCGACTGGGAAATGGGTGTGCGCTGTGCATCGCTGGTGCGGCTGATGGCGACGTAGACGCGCCCGGTGATCGGCGCAGCGTGCGCCGACGCCGCAAAGGCGATTTCGAAGCGAGGCCCTGACTTCGCGCCCGCCGTGCCCTGCGCCACTACCTCTCGCGCACCCAGCGACGACTGCCAACCGATCAGGGCGACGATCGCCGCTGAACGCGCGAGACTCCTCATGCCATCTTCGCCTGCAACCGACGATCGATCGCGTCGAGGAAATCTTCCGTCGACAACCACGGCGCCGTGCGGCTGATGAGCAGCGCGAGATCCTTCGTCATCTCGCCCGCTTCAACTGCCTCGATGCACACCGCTTCGAGCTTGTTGGCAAAATCCACCAACTCGGGCGTGCCATCCAGCTTGCCGCGATGCGCCAAGCCACGCGTCCACGCAAAGATCGACGCGATCGGGTTGGTGCTCGTCTTGTTGCCCTTCTGATGCTCGCGGTAGTGACGCGTGACCGTGCCGTGCGCCGCTTCCGCTTCCATCGTTTTGCCATCGGGCGTGAGCAGCACGCTGGTCATGAGGCCGAGCGAACCAAAGCCCTGCGCGACGATATCGGACTGCACGTCGCCATCGTAGTTCTTGCACGCCCACACGTAGCCGCCTTCCCACTTGAGTGCGGCCGCGACCATGTCGTCGATCAGGCGATGTTCGTAGGTGATGCCCTTGGCATCGAACTCGGCCTTGAACTCGTCGTTGAAGACCTGCTCGAAGATGTCCTTGAACTGGCCGTCGTAGGCCTTGAGGATCGTGTTCTTGGTGCTCAGGTACACGGGATAGTTGCGCTGCAGGCCGTAGGTGAGGCTGGCGCGCGCAAAATCGCGGATGGAATCGTTGAAGTTGTACATGCCCATCGCCACGCCGCCATCGTCACCAAACTTGGCGACCTGCATCTCCATCGGCGCGCTGCCATCGGCGGGCGTGTACGTGATGGTGACCGTGCCGGCGCCCGGTACCTTGAAGTCGGTCGCCTTGTACTGGTCGGCGTGCGCATGACGGCCAATGACGATCGGCTTGGTCCATCCCGGCACGAGACGCGGGATGTTCGACATGATGATCGGCTCGCGGAAAATCACGCCGCCAAGAATGTTGCGAATCGTCCCGTTGGGGCTCTTCCACATCTTCTTGAGGTTGAACTCCTTCACGCGTGCTTCGTCCGGCGTGATCGTCGCACACTTCACCGCGACGCCATGCTTCTTCGTCGCTTCGGCCGAATCGATCGTGACCTGATCGTTCGTCGCGTCGCGATGCTCGATACCAAGGTCGTAGTAGTCCAGTTGGATATCGAGATACGGCAGGATCAACTTGTCCTTGATGAACTGCCAGATGATGCGCGTCATCTCGTCGCCGTCCATCTCGACGACCGGGTTCACTACCTTGATTTTGGCCATGGCTTCGGTGGGTGCGTTGTCGCGCGAGGCCGTTGAGGAGGGCGCCGCGCGGGTGAGGTGGGAGTCCGTACACGTTAGCCGCTGGGCGCGGTGCGTCCAGTCGATGTACCCATCCCGGTCAGTCGATCAAAACTGCCGATTTTATACTAGAGCTCGTTTCGCTTCAGCGCACCCCGAACCAAAAGCTGACCTTCGCCACCAGAATGTTGTCGCCGGCGGCATGCGTGGCATCAAGCAGGTCGCGCGGAGAAATCAGCAGCCCCGTGCCTGTCGCATCCTGGCGGCTCTGCTGCCAGACGAGAAAGGCAGTGCTCCCTGGCAGCCACTCCCAGCGCAGCACGAGGTTGGAGCGGAATGACAGACGGTTGAAGTCGAGCGCGGGGATATTGAACCGGTCCGCACCGTCGGTCACGGCCGTGACACCGTTGGCCTGCTGTTGCGCGGTGGTTCCGGTTCCAGGGGCGCCGAACACCCGCAGTACCTTGCTACGAGGCGCCGACAGCTCGCCAAACTGGTAGAAATTCCCGCTGGCGGCGAACGGCTCTGCGTACCCCTCGACCGTGAAATTCGGAGTGAACGCATAGTTCAGTCGAAAGCGCGCCGACAACGTGCTGCGCTCGATGAACGAAAAGACGTAGCGCTGCTTGAACGTCGCCGCGCTTCCTCCACCGCGCGTGAGCACGTACTGCCGCGGGTCCACCGCACGCGAATACGTCGGATCGACGGACGCCTGCCAGCGCGACGCGGGACGCACGGTCAACCCAGTCGTCGCGCTCCAGTTCCATCCGCCAAAGTCGTCGCGATAGTACGTGAACCGCGAGGACCACGTCGTCGGCACATTCGCTCGGCTCGTCAGACCGGCCGTGAACTGCTGCCCACTCGGCGTCGCAATCAGCGGTCCGCCACGTGTGAGATCATCGCTCTGCGATCCGACGTAGCGCGTCGCGCCAGCACTCACGCGCCAGAAGTTGTGTAGCGTCGCCGAAAAATTCTCCGAGAAGCGCAGGTACTGGCGAATGCCGCCGAAATTCCACCCCGCCTGCGTGGATGTGCCGAAGTTGAAGAAGCGCACATACTTGTTGGGCTTCGTATCGCGCAACTGCACGTCGGCGTTGAAATCGATGTCGTCGGCGCTGCGCATCTGCCCAGCGTCGTTGATCTCGAAGCCCGGCGAGCGCGTCGAGAGCTGGATGCCGCCAAGCGAAAACCGTCCAGCGTTCTTGTCGAGCCGCAGCGACGTACTCATGCCGCGCAGCGTCGTGCGCAGTGAGTCGAAGCGAATGTGCGTCTGATCGGGGCGCTGGAAGAAGTGCGCACTGTTGCGCTGCAGGCGCGCGATGGCCGCCGGATCCCCCTCCACCGAGCTTCCGCCCAGCCAGCCGGTGATCTCGTACATCCCCTGCTTGTAGCGCAGCTTCCAATCCACCCCACCGGCCACCGCGCTGGACGGCAGCAGCTGCTGCAATGCACCACGTGCGTCGAGCGAGTGCTGCACGCCGGTCAGCGAGAGCCCCACGTTGGACTGCTGCTTGCCGAACTCCTGCTGCAAGCGCAGAACGGCGAACTGATTGGGAGGCTCGACAGCGGAACGTCCGACGGAGTCCGAGGCCAGCGTGTAGGTACGCGCAAACTCGCGTGGCGTGATGGCAGCGAGCGCACCGATCGAGAGCCCGCGCGAAAACCGTCCCGTGACCTTGGCCGCTGTGGTGATAGTGGTGTTGGTAGGCGCATCCACGAAGTCGCCACGCGCCGAGCCATGCGGTGAGGCGCCAATGCGACGACTGTAGAACCAGGTGGGACGCCCGATGAAGCTCTGGCCGCGCCCCGTCAGCAGCTCGTTCCCCTCGATGAAGAACGGTCGCCGCTCCTCGAAGACATTCTCGAATGCGGTGAGGTTGACGACGGCAGGATCGGCTTCGACTTGCCCGAAGTCTGGATTGATCGTGGCGTCGAGCGTGAGGTTTGGCCCTAACCCAACCTTGAGATCGCCACCGATGCGGCCGTGATAGCGATCGCTGAACGGGTTGGCAGGATTCACATTCGCGCGCTGCGTCACGTCCGTCGCCAGGTACGGGAGCAGCTCCATGCGACGCGCCGGTGGAATCCCTTCGATGCCGTCGAGTCGGCCGAACCTCGACGAGAATCCTGCGGCCGACACGGGAATCATTGCCCACTGCAAGCGTTCGGCGATGTCCGCCACGTTGCGCGTGAGCTGCATCCCCCACGTATGCATCGGCGCCGCATTGAAGCGCAGCTGTGAGAATGGAATGCGCATCTCTGCGGTCCATCCTTCCGCGTCCACGCGCGCGCGCGCGCTCCACACGGGATCGAACTGCAGTTCCCGGCCACTGTCTTCGCTGTCCTGCGAGTGATACGCGTCGCCGCGCACACCGCCTGAGGACACCGTGAAGCTGTACGCCGTCCGTCGGTCGAGATACGTGTCGAGCGAGATGGTGATCGTCTCCGCGTCGCTGTCGCCGTCGCGACGAGTCACCGATGTGCGAATGGCGCTCGGATCGGGGCGATACATGCGCGCCCCCACATACACCGCGTCGTCATCGTACAGGATGCGGACCGAAGTACGCACACTCGGCGTGGCGCCTTCGATCGGGATCTTCTGCACGAAGTCTTCGATCGGCGTGGCCTTGGACCACGCCGCGTCATCAAGCACGCCGTCGATGCGCGGCGCACTGTTCGTGATGTGCGCGGCGCGTGCATGCTTTCCCGGAGCCTGCGCGGTCACGACGCGCGTCGTCGCGACCGAGAGCGCGGCCAGCAGTACAGCGGCGAGGTGTCCGGGCGGAGTCGACCGGAGCCGCGACTTGGGCGCGAACGGAAGCCTGAGCGAGAGCATGCGACAATCTAGCGCTACCCGTCGCGCCCGCTCGTTCACCGCGGCTAGAGCTGCCCGGTGGAGCCCCAATTGGCGAGCTGTCGCTGGTACGCGGGATCGTCGTAGCGCGCGAGCGCGAACGCTGGCGCATACGAGGGCAACACACCACCTGTGATCTGCGCAGCCAGCAGTTCGGCGGCAGCGGGTGCGGCCATCAGCCCAAAGCCGGAGAACGCTGCGCACACATACGCACCCTGCACGGAGAGTGGTCCGACGAGCGGACGATTCTCGATGGTCTTCGTGTAGTAGCCGCCATCCACGTAGCTGTGCGGCAGTGCGTCGAGATAGTGCGCGAGACCGGGCGCCAGCTGCACCAGGCCGCGCAGCGCCAGCTCGGGATAGAGCGGGTCATCCGGCAATGGCAGCACGGCCGCATCGTAGCGGTGCGTGCTGTGATAGTCCCAGAGCATCAGCACGGTCTTGCTGCCGTGGTAACCCTCGGGGCGCATGTGAATGCCCGCCGGAAATGGCTCGGTGAGCCAGCGGGTGGCGTCGTCGGCGGCCAGCTCGTCACGGACATCATCCGGCCACTGGAGTGTCTGTGCGTCGTCGAGAATGACCAACCCTGTGTTGCGGTCCACGACCCCGTGCACGTCCTCGAACGCGACCTTGAGATGCAGCTCCGAGAAGAGCGGCAGCTCGACGCCCACGAGCGCGGCCACCTCGCGGGCGAATGGACCCGCCGCGTTCACGAATGTCTGCGTGCCCATCAGCTCACGCGTGCCATTGGCGTGCTCGATCTCCACCGCACGCACTTCGTTCGCGACGACCTGTACCTGCGACACGCGCCCCGAAACGAATCGTACGCCGGCCGCTTTCGCCTGCTCCAACAGCATCATGCCGAACTGCTGACCACTGAACCAGCCGCACCGTCGTGCGTGCAACACGGCCACAATATTGTCGGCGAGGAACGGAAAGTGCTCCTGGATCGCCTCCTGATCGAGAAACAGGTCGGCACCTTCCGGATGATCTGTGTAGCCGGTGTGCGCGCTTGGGCGATACGCCCGCGCCTCGCTGCGCGAGCGATACACGCGCACGCTCCCGGTGCCCTGCGACTCGGCCAGCACCGCATCCGCGGCGAACTGCGCGGCCTTGGCGGGATCGCTCGTCGTGTAGAGGTAGCCGCGTCGATTGAGCAGAAACCGATTGTCGTTGGCCGCGGCCAGCGCTTCGATCTTGTCGATGCTCCGGTTCATGAACCGCACCATCGCATCGTCCGGCCCGGGCCACCAATTGCGGTACGCTTCGGTGGACTTGTCGCTGGTGAGCGACATCGGCTCTCGCTCGTCCACCAGTACAACGTTGCGAACGCCATGCGTGACCGCGAGTTCATGCGCGACGGCAATTCCCGCGATCCCTGCGCCGCAAATCACCACCTCCGCGCGTGCCGCTGCATTGTCCGCCAGCTCCACGCCGATCGTCCCGTGCGAAGTCATATCAGGTTCGCTACGCCTTTGCGCTGATGTCCACGGCGATGCCTCGCCACTTGCCCTGATTGAACCGCATCACGCTCAGCGCGCAACGCGCCACATGCCCGGAGAGAATCGCGAGCCAGATGTGGATCGGCTGCAACGTAGCCGTCGAGCGAATGAAGAAGCAGATGCCGAGTGGAATCGCGACCTGCGAGATCAACGAGATGTAGAGCGGACTCTTGGTGTCGCCCGAGCCTTGCAGGCCGCCGGTGAACGTGATCCCCACCGAGATGAACAGTCCGGAAACACTGAGGACGCGCAACAGCTGCGTGCCGATCTCCACGACCGCCGGCTCGTTGAGCCCGAAGACCGCGAGTAGCTGTCGCGGCAGGAAGAAGTAGAAGACACCAAGTACCGATGCACCAGCGAGTCCGATGCGCGCTGCGACCCAGACAGCATCGCGCGCACGATCCGGCTGCCCAGCGCCGATGTTCTGCCCCACTACCGTTGCCGCTGCGCCAAGCAGGCCGACCGATGTCCAGGTGACGAAGGAGAAGAGCTGTCCGTATGACACGGCAAACGCCGCCTGCGCCGCCGCGCCCTGGGCGAGCGACCCGATGAACGACAGCATCAGCACGCCGCCCACGTTCATGGCGATGCCCTGGATGCCGGTCGGCAGCCCGAAGCGGAAGAGCGACGCGATGATCGTCCAGTCCGGGCGAAGCGATTCGCCACGCGGGAAGGAGACCACCCAGCCTCCGCGAATGAGCTTGCTGAGCGCGTAGATCGCGACGATGCCTGACGCCATCGTGGTTCCCATCGCGGCTCCCTTGGTGCCGAACGCGGGAATGGGTCCGAGTCCACGAATGAGCACGACATTGAGCGCGATGTTGAGCAATGTCATGCTGATGCCCAATCGCATCGGCGTCTTCGCATCACCGGCGGAACGCAATGCGCCGCCCAGCATGAAGAAGACAAGCATCCCGCTGCTGAAGAGGAACATGATGCGCAGAAACGGCAGCGCTTCCGCCTTCACCAACGGCTTCGCATTCACGAGATCGAGCAGGTACGGCGCCAACACGTACCCGATGGGCGCCAGCACGAATATCGACAGGCCGATCGCGGTGAGAAATGCCTGATAGACGGTGCGATCGACTTTGGCTTCCTCACCCGCGCCGGCAAAGCGTGCAACCAGCACGCTCATGCCGGTGAACAGCGACGAGATGAACACGATGACGACGAGGAAGATCTGCCACGCGACACCGATCGCGGCGTTTCCGTTGAAGCCAACGAAGTGCCCGACCATCACATGGTCCACGATCCCCTGCAGCCCGCCGATGATATTGGTGAGCATCGTCGGAAACGCGATCTTCCACACCGCGGCCGGCAGTGGCCCTTCGATGATCGAGCGATCGTAGCGACGCTGCGCCGCAGTGTTGGTGCTCGTGCTTGCAGAGGCCAGCTTACTTCTCCGAAACGGTCTTGAGCGCGGCGAGTCCCTTCTCGAAGTCACCGCCGATGAGTGAGTCCATGCTGATGAAGACACACATGATCTTGGAGACGAAGGGCATCGGTCCCGTCATGGTCCACGTCACATTCGTCATGTCGCCACTGGGCACCATGTCGAAAGTCGTCGTGTTGTGCCCCTCGATGGGCGTGATGAAGTCCAACTTGATCGTCACCTTGGACGGTGCCGCCGCCTCGGTGATTCCCATGCGTCCCGAGCCGACGTCGGAGTTGCCGGTCCATTCGTAGACGGCGCCCGGACCGCTCGCCGGTCCGCTGTAGGTCGTCTTCATCGCCGGATCGAGTTTGGCCCACGGCGACCATGCCTCCCAACCGTGGAAGTCGTTGATCTGGGCGAAGACCTTGTCCGGCGTGGCCTTGATGGACGTCGTTCGAACGACGGAGAACGTATCCGGCTGCCGCGTGGCAAGTCCCAGCACCACCGCAATAAGCAGGACGATTCCGATCGCGATCTTCTTGAGCATCTGTACTCCGCGGCGGGAGGGAGGAGTGGGTGGAAGCGCGTGGTTGTTGCGTGCTACTTCGGCCAGCCCGTCTGTGGCAGCGACGGCGTGAGTCGCAGCGCGTTCTGGAAATACACCTTCTTGAGGACGGCATCCGGCAGGTCAATGCCGTAGAGCTTCCAAAAGGCGTGGTAGCCGCGGTAGTAGTCGAAGTAGTCGTCGCGCGTCTCGAAGACGCGCCAGTAGTACGGATACTCCTCGGGCTGGAAGGAGTCCTTGCCGAAGAGAATGCGATCCTGGAACTGAATGAAGAAGTCGCGCATCGCACGCGGCTGACGGCCGATGTCGTACAGCACCGCACCGATCTCCGTGTACACGTTCGGCATCTCGGTCATCATCTTGCCGAGGCGCGGCAGGTCGTTCGCGTGCCATCCCATGTGCGCGGCAACGAACGTCGTCTTCTTGTGCTTGCGGAAAAGATTGTCCCGTTCGGTCATCAGCTGATCGAAGGTCGGGAACCGGTCGGGCGGATAGCGACGCTCAGCGAAGAGTGCCATCTCCAGCCAACGCTCGTTGTTGTTGTCGAGTGGCTTGAAGAACTCCTGCGGATCGGCGGTGTGAATGAACACGGGCAGCTTGAGCCGCGCGCACGCTTCCCAGATCGGATCGAGATCGGGATCGTCGATCTTGAGACGAGAGCCGTCGGCCTTCTTGATGTTGAGTCCAAGGCTCTTGGGAATTTCGCCGACGCCGACAGCGCCTGCTGCCACATCCGCTTCGAGCTGCGCAATCGCCTTCTCCGCCCACCCCGGGCCGACGCCCGAGAAGTTGATGCCCGCCAGCACGCGCACCCGATCCTTCATGGTCGGCGACGCGCGAATCACCGCCATCGCGCGCGTGAGTCGTTCACCGGAGGCATTATCGGCCACGACCATCATGCGCACGTTGAGACTATCGAGCGACGCCTGCAGTGAGGCGATCCCTTCGGCGCTGCCGAGCAGTCCCTGCGGATGTCCGTGATAGTCGATCGCGGGGAACTTGGCCGTCTTCACCATGTGCGGCGTGTTCACCAGCGTGGACTTGGGGCGGTAGTCCACGATGCTCGGCGCTGGCAGCTCAGGCGCCATGCAGCTACGCGGCCGGATCTCCGTCATGCCCGGCGGACACTGCTCGCCGGGCTGAATGGTGGTCGTCCCGCGAAACCCGCCGCGACCGCCGGCCGGCTGCTGCGCCGCCAGCGAATGGCCGTGCAGCAGCAGGGCGCTCGTGAACACACTCGCGAGCGCCTTGTGAAGGATCGTGAGATTGGACCAACGCGTACCGTGGCGCATGCGCTCTCCTGAGAGCCGAAAGGATCAGAGAAACTAGTTGATGCGCTCGTACGTGGCGAAGGTGACGCCAGTCGTCTTCCCGGCGCCGTCGTCGCGCATGTAGATGACTGCGATGGTCCGTCCATCCAGCGAGAGCACGTTGGTCAGCCGCTGCGTGACGCGACCGTCCTTCTTGTTGGTGATCTCATTGATGTACGGACTTACGGATTTCACCGCTGCGTGTGTCTGGCCCGCATTGCCCGTGACCGGCATGTCCTTGCCGTCGAACTCGGTCGTGTACCACCAGCGCGTGGTGTCGCCTTTGGCGTTCACCGACTGAATCGTGACCTTCATGCCGGTCGCGCCGAGTGCTTCGTAGGTCATGATGTTGCTGGTGGGCGGCGGAGCGTCCGACTTGAGCTGCCAGCGACCAAAGCGCGGGTTGGCAGCCTGCGCCTCCAGCGCGCCGCCACGAGGCGCCGCCAGCGGTGCAGCGAAGCAGAGAAATGCGATACGGACCGCAACGTGGAGCGGCGTACGCGTGGCCACGGGCTGGCTCATCAGGATCCTCGGGGAGGGTGGGAGCCGGAACATGCGGGTGCATCCGCCGTCACGCCACTGGCTGTGATCTTCCACCAATCGCCGTGGTGACAGTCCCACTGCATGGGCACATATTCGACGAATGCACCCTGAAGCCCGCCATCCGTGACGATCGACCTTCGCGACGACCTCTCCCGCGCGCTGGGGAATCAGTACGCGATCCATCGCGAGATGGGCGGAAGTCCGCGAACGCGAGTGTTTTTGGCGCGCGACCTGTCGCTCTATCGTGACGTCGCCGTCAAACTACTCTCTCCCGAGCTGGCCGATGGGCTGTCGGTCGAGCGATTCACGACGGAGATGCGGCGCACGAGCGCGGTCAAGCATGCACTGATCGTCTCGCCGCTGCTGGTCGGCGTGACGCCGGCGGGGTTGCCCTACTTTACGATGCCGTATCCCAGCGGCGTGACGCTGCGCGATCGTCTCCGCGAAGGCCGACTGCCGCTGGCCGACGCCGTGGCGATTCTGCGGGACATGGCGACGGCGCTCGCGCAGGCACATCGGCAACAGCTCCCGCACGGCGATCTTCGACCGGAGCGGGTGCTGCTGGCCGCACGCGACGCATTGATCGCAGGGTTTGGCATGGCGCACGCGTTGGAGGTTGCGCGCGAGCGTCCGTCACAACTCGCCGTCAGCGACGGCGATCCGCCACAACGCTACGGTCCTCCGGAGCAGGGCGTCGATGGACCGTTCACCACGCGCGCCGACGTCTACGCGTGGGGCGCGATCGCGTACGAACTGCTCACGGGAACGCATCCGTCCCTGGCGACGCGCGATGGCACACTGCCGTCTCCGCGCGCACTCGTGCCCGAGCTGTCTCCCGCCATTGCCTCGCTCGTGATGGCGTGCCTCGCGACCGATCCAGCGCAGCGGCCTGAGCAGGCGAGTGCGCTCGTTGACGCCCTGCGCGGCACACCGGCGAGCGTACAGGTGGTGGCGCCGAGGAAGAGCCGTGCACCGCTGATCATCGCGAGCGTTGTTGCGATCGCGGCAGTTGGCGCGGCCCTGTTCTTCAATCGCACGCCGCGGAGCGTAGGCGACGGCGCAGCGGGGCTCGCCGGTCGGCATACGTTGGCGGTGTTGCCGGTGTCCGATGCACTCACCGATAGCAGCACACGGTACTTCATGGAGGGCGTCACCGACGAGCTGACGACTGCGCTGCATCTGGTCACCTCGCTCGGTGTCGCCAGTCGCAACGCGGTGCATGCGATGCCGCCGCTCGATGCCAGTGACCCGCTCGATCTTGGGCGCCGGCTCGGTGTGGAGATGGTGCTCGAGGGAAGACTGCGGCGCGACAGTACACGACTCGAACTCACCGTCGTTGTGACGCATGTGGCGGACGGCTCCACGCAGCTGCGCCAGACATTCCAGCGTCCTGAAGCAGAACTGCACCAACTGGAGCAAGACGTCGTGCGCGCCGTCGGTGCGTCCCTCTCGCTTGCCGTGGACTCGACCGCTACTTCGGGGCGCATCGCGACCGGTGCGACGGGTCGGAAGACGGCGCACGATCTTCTACTGCGCGCGCGCTACGCCGGTGCGCGCAACGACGAAGCGTCACTGCGCGAAGCAGTCGAACTCTACCAACGCGCAGCGAACCTCGAGCCGGACAACGTCGCGGCGTGGCGCGGTGTGTCGGAGATGTGGCACAGACTGGCGGACGACTTCGTGCCGGCGCGCGAGGCGCTTGCCGCGGCAAAGACGGCGACCGCACGGGCGTGGGCGCTCGACTCCACGAGCAGCGTGGCACTCGCCGAACGCGCCAGCGATGAGTTCCTGTACGAGCGCAACTTCAGCGCCGCCGATCGCGATTTCGCTCGTGCGCTGCGTCTCGATTCCGCTTCGGCGCACGCCCCGCTCTACGCGCACCTGCTGCTGCTCTCCGGCAAGCGGGACTCCGCGATCGCGGTGATGGAGCGCGCCGCGCGCCTCGATCCGCTGTCACCCATCGTAGCCCGCCTTGGCCCCCCGCTGCTGACAGGCGCCGAGCAGTTCGATCCGCTGCGCGCGGTCTGCAGCAATGCGGTGCAGATCGACTCGGCGACCTACACATTCGACTGTCTTCGTCTGCAACTCCGCGTGTCCGGTCGGTGGCGCGACTATCTCTCGAGCTGCGATTCACTGGAGCACGCCTGCCAGGGTCTGTCGCTGCATCGGCTCGGGCGCGTGGAGGAGGCCAAGCGCAAGTCAGCCTTGCTTGAAGCGGAGCTGCGTACGCGCACCGGCGCGTACCTCGATCCGGGTTTGGTGGCGACATGGTACGCACAGACGGGCGACGCCGATCGCGCCCTGCCGCAACTGGAGCGCGCGTTGGCTGTGCAGTCGCGCTACATCGCCTACCTGCGCGATCCCTACTTCTTCTCCGAGCTCAAGGGCGAACCGCGGTTCGAGGCCTTCGTGCGGCGGGCTGGCCTGCAGTGAAGGCGCGCCTCGACGCGGTCTGTGCCGATGGCTGGGCGCTTTGGGAGAAGTTCGAGGCAGCGGCACGCGACGACACGTTTCACCCGTTCATTCCGGCGGACTACGACGTGGTCCGCCACGCCCTCGAACGACACGCCGCGCCAACGCAGCGTTTTCTCGAGTGGGGATCGGCCACGGGCGTCATCACCGTGATGGCATCGGTTCTCGGCTTCGAGGCCTACGGCATCGAGCTGGACGCGTCGCTCGTGCGGATGGCGCGCGCGTTGGCCGAACGGCATCAGACGGGCGCGCAGTTCGTGGCGGGCAGCTATGTCCCTACTGGCTACCGCTGGCGCGGCGGGACCGGCGACATTCCCGACACCACGGGCGAAGGCCCCTCCGGCTATCTGCAGTTAGGGCGCGCGCTCGATGACTTCGATGTGGTCTTCGGGTATCCGTGGAACGGAGAATCCGAGATGATGATGGACCTGATGCAACGCTACGGTCGGCCGGGCGCCCTGCTCCTGCTCAACGACACCAATGCTGGCGTCCGCGCCTATCGCGACGGCCGACTCGTAGTCGAAGGCCCATGACCTAGTGCTTGGCCACGGCCGCCTTGAAGCGCGCCCGGATCTCGAGCAACTCGGTGCTGTGATCGATGTTCTTCTTGATGATGTCCTCGAGAAGCTTCATGATCGCGATGTTGTCCTCGACGCTGACCGGCTCGCCGCTCAGGTGCACGCCAAAGCCGAAATGCTCACCCGGCACCAGCACGAGTTCGTTCTGCAGCACCACGTCGCTCGTGTCGTCGGCCACGCGCACCGCGACGAACTTCTTGCCCGACTTCTCCATGAAGCTGATGCGCAAACCGTTCGCCGTCGCGGGCCATGCCGGATAGCTGTGGGCGTTGCCGTCGCTGCCGGTGAAGCTCGTGCTGGTATTGGTCAGGCTCTTGAAGTTGCGCTCGAAGCTGCCGACGTACATCAGGGCGTGTCGCATGGGAACCATTCAGGTGGAGGATCTGGCACGGCCGGCCGGGCGACCGGGCATCCCCAAGACTACGGCGCCGAACGGCCCGACGGAATGACTGAACCTCGACGGAGTGACCGGCGCGCCGTACGTTCTGGCCCATGAAGGCAGATTCACCGGACCCAGCAGAGACGTCCCGACAGCAGGGGCAGCGCGCATTCCTGAAGGGGCTTTTCGCCCAACGCGAAGGGAGGGCGTCTCCCGACGTGCTCGCCGAGCTGACGGGGCACAGCACCGAACTCGCCAGGATTGGCGGTTGGCAGCTCGACCTGCGCACACTGGAGTATGTCTGGTCGCACCAGTCCTACCGTATCCTCGACGTCGACCCGCCCAACGCGCCGTCACCGCTCGACACCATCAACCTGTACCACCCCGAAGCGCGCGAGATCGTCAAGGCGGCGGGGATCGCCGCGGCGACGCACGGTACGCCGTGGGATCTCGAGCTGCCGGCGCGCACCGCCAAGGGACGTGAGATCTGGGTGCACACGCAGGGCACCGCCGTCGTCGAGGACGGAAAGGTGGTCAAGCTGCTGGGCACCTTTCAGGACATCACCAATCGACGCGTCACCGAGCATGCCCTCATCGAGAGTGAAAGCCGGACGCAGCGCCTGCTCCGGGCGGCGAGCGTCGGCCTGTGGGACTGGGATTTCGCGACCGGCAGGGTCTACTTCTCGCCGGAGTGGCTGAAGCAACTGGGATACGAGGTCGGCGGCCTACCCGAACACTACGACTCCTGGGTGTCCCACCTGCACCCGGATGATCGCGAGGCTGCGATAGCCCACGCGATCGCGTTTCGTGATGGGCGCATCGCGACCTACGATACCGAATTCCGTATGCGGCACCGCGACGGTTCGTATCGCTGGATTCTCGCACGCGCCGACATCGCCCGCGATGCCGATGGGAAGCCGCTCCGCATGATGGGCAGCCACTTCGACATTTCCGAACGCAAGGAAGTCGAAGCGGCGCTTCGCGTGAGTGAGGAACAGTTGAAGCATGCGCTCGAGGCCACGCGCGATGGGCTCTGGGATTGGTCGATCGCCACAGGTGACGTCTACTTCAGTCCGCAGTGGGCGCGCCTCCTCGGCTACGAACCGGGCGAAGTGCCGCGCAGCACCGACTTCTTCTTCAGCTGCGTCCATCCCGACGATCTGGATCGGATCAAGCAGCGGGTGGCCGATCATCTCGCCGGATTGACACCGACCAAGCAGGACGAGGTGCGGCTTCGTATGCGCTGCGGCACCTATCGCTGGTTCCTCGATCGCGGCAAGGTGGTGGAGCGCGACGCAAACGGCACGCCGCTTCGCATGGTCGGCACCATCACGGATATCGCCGAGCGCAAGCGCGCGGAGGATGATCGCGCGCGGCTCGAATCGCAGCTGCGACAGGCGCACAAGATGGAGTCGGTCGGACGTCTGGCCGGCGGTGTCGCGCACGACTTCAACAACATGCTTGGCGTCATACTCGGCCACACCGAGAGCGCACTCGCCGAAGTGCCGGGCGATGCGCCGCTGCACGATGACCTCGTGGGCATTCGCGAAGCGGCGACGCGATCGGCCGATATCACTCGACAGTTACTCGCGTTCGCCCGGCAACAGAATGTGGTTCCGGAGATCATCGATCTGAACGATCGCGTGGCTGGCATGCTCAAGCTGCTGCCGCGGCTGTTGGGGGAGGATATTCGACTCACGAGCGTTTCCGACGCGAATCTCTGGCCCATCCGCATCGATCCGTCGCAGGTCGATCAGATCCTGACGAACCTGTGCGTAAACGCCCGCAAGGCGATCGCCAACGTAGGTCTCATCGAGATCACGACCGCGAACCGTGTGCTCGACACGGAATTCTGCGACGCACATCTCGGCGCGATTCCCGGCGAATATGTCTGCCTGACCGTTCGCGATACGGGATGTGGAATCAGCGAGGACGTGCTGCCACACATCTTCGAGCCGTTCTACACGACGGGCGAGACCGGCGAGAGTGTTGGGCTCGGCCTGGCCACCGTGTTCGGCGCGGTGTCGCAGAACAACGGCTTTGTCGATGTCACGTCGTCACCCGGTGCGGGCGCCACTTTCGCCGTCTATCTGCCGCGCTACACCGGCCAGACTGCTGCGCCGGATTCGGCCGCCACGACGCGCACCGTGGGTGGCACCGAAACGATTCTCCTCGTGGAGGATGAACCGGCGCTGTTGCGCATCACATCAAAGATGCTCGAGTCACGCGGCTTCACCGTGCTGCGTGCGAATGGTCCCGAGGAAGCGATGCGCATCGCCGAGTCGCATGTGGGGCCGATCGATCTTCTGCTGACCGACGTCATCATGCCCGGGATGAACGGACGTGATCTCGTGCGACGTGTGCAACGGGTGCGACCGTCGTTGCGCTACCTGTACATGTCCGGGTATCCGGCAGACGTGATTGCGACGCACGGGGTGATGGAGCCAGGCGTGCACTTCATTCAGAAGCCGTTTCTCATCGCGCAGCTTTCGGCACGCGTGCGCGCGGCGATGGATCAGAACTGACCAGCCACAGTCGGCGTTGACCCGTCGGCCTCCATCGCGGTCGCCTCCTCCCCTTCGTCGAGCTCCACGTCCAGGGCGCTGCCATGCGCCATCTGTCGCTGCACCATGCGCGCGTAGCGTCCGTTGTCGCGCATGAGCGACGCATGCGTGCCGCGTTCGACCACACGCCCGTCGTGCAGCAGCAGGATCAGATCGGCCTTGGCGATGGTGGAGAGCCGATGTGCGATCATGAAGGTGGTGCGTCCCGCGACGAGATCGTTGAGTGAAGCCTGAATGAGCTGCTCGCTCTCGGTGTCGAGATTGCTGGTGGCCTCATCGAGAATGAGAATCTGCGGATCGGCCAGCATGGCGCGCGCGATGGCGAGCCGCTGCTTCTGTCCGCCGGAGAGCTTCACGCCGCGCTCACCCACGACGGTATCGTAGCCGTCCGTGAGCCGCTCGATGAACTCGTGTGCGTTGGCGCGCCGCGCGGCGACCTCCACGGCCTCGGGCGTCGCGTCGAGGCGACCGTATGCGATGTTCTCGCGGACCGATCCGTCGAACAGAAACACTTCCTGCTGCACCAGCGCGAGCAACGCGCGATAGCTGGTGAGGCGGAACTGCCGGATGTCGGTACCGTTGACGAGAATGCGTCCGGCCGTCGGGTCGTGAAAGCGCGCGACGAGGTCGGTTACGGTGGTCTTGCCTGCACCGCTGCGACCCACAAGCGCCACCACGGTGCCGGCCGGCACGACGACGTCGAAGTCGTGCAGCACGGTCGTACCGGCGTTGTAGCCGAAGTCCACCTGTTCGAACGCGATCGTCTCCACGACGGCCGGAGCAGCAATCGCGTCGGGCGCGTCCGGCTTGTCGGGCGGCATCGCGAGGATATCGAACACACGCTCCATCGAGGCGAGGGCGCGCTGCATCTCACTGAACGAGTTCACGATGTTCCAGACGGGATTCATGAGCAGGAACGTGTACCACTGGAACGCCATGATGTCGCCCACCGATGCACGTCCCTGCACGTTGAGCCAGCCGCCGTACCAGATGATGACGACGTTCACGCCCGCCGTCAGCAAACCCCACGACGTCCACAGCAGCAGCTCACGACGATGCGCGAATAGCTCCTTGCGGAGCACCGTGTGTCGTCCCTGCAGATACGCGAGCAGTTCGCGCTTCTCCTGACGGAACGCACGCACCACGCGCACACCGGAGAACGCCTCGCCAACGCGGCCGTCGATCTGCTCGGCGTCGTTGCGCACCACGCGATAGATGGGGCGAATGCGACGTGCGAAGATGAAGCTCATGATCATCGCGCCCGGAATCACCGACAGCGCCGTGAGCGCCAACCGCCAGTTGAGCGAGAAGAGCACACCAATCGCGATGATCAGGCGAATCACCGAGATCGCCGGCGAGATGATCGCCATCTGCAGCAGCCCCGTCGTCGTCTCGACGTCGCCCGACAGCCGCGAGAGAATGCCGCCGGTTTTCATGTCCCACAGACGCGGCAGCGGCAGATGCAGCAGGCGATCGAACAGCGCTCGCCGCAGCGCAAGAATGACACGGAAGTTGAGCGCCTTCTGCGTGTAGTCCTTGAGCACGCTGATCGCCGACGACAGGACCACGAAGCCGAGGAAGAGCGCACCCGCCACGTTCAGCAGGAAGAGCCGTCGCTCGCGTGCCAGCCCCGTCACGAGCAACACTTGATCGACGATGTAGCGCAGGAACAGCGGCTGAATCATCTCGACGCCTGCGGTGCACAACGCCAGCAAGCAGACGGCAATCAGGCGCCCACGATGTGGCGCGAGCCAGCGGAGATAGCTGCGCAGATGCGCCTTGCGGTCGCCGCCGAGCAACCGGTCGCGCCAAGAGCGTTTCCCCCCAGGTTCGCTGGGCTCCGAGGGCTCCCCGGTCGTCCGCTTGGGCTCGTTCAGCGTGCCGCGATGATACGCCTCGACGAACTCCCGATACCTCGCGCGCGACGAGCCGGCAGACGGAACTGTACGAGGAACCGAGTGATCGGGCATACGGTTGGCTTTGGGGCGGACTGACCGGCGACGGTCCCAATCATACCACCTCCCACCCCGCGATGTTTGGGCCCGTCCCAACCGGTATGAAGATTTCGCGAAATGGGTGGCGAGACGGTGGACTCGACATCATCATCCCGCCTTCGCGACCTTCACCCCCCACGCCATGTCGAACGTCCAAACGCTGCCCTCCCCAGCGAATGGCATAGCCACGCTCTCGGACGACGCTCGAGCGGGCCTTGTCGTCTTTCTCGTTGCGCTTCCGCTTTGCCTCGGCATCGCGCTCGCGTCGGGCGCACCGCTCTTCTCCGGTGTCATCTCCGGTATCATCGGAGGGCTCGTCGTCTCGCTGCTCTCCACGTCGGCGGTGAGCGTCAGCGGACCGGCCGCTGGTCTGGCAGTCATCGTGGCCACGGCCATTCAGACGCTCGGTTCGTTCCAGGCGTTCTTGATGGCGGTCATGGTAGCCGGTCTCGCGCAGATTGCCTTCGGTGTCGCGCGCGCCGGACGTATTGCGGACTACGTGCCGAATGCGGTCATCAAGGGCATGCTCGCGGCGATCGGTGTCGTGATCATCCTCAAGCAGACGCCACACGCGCTCGGTCGCGACAAGAGCTACGAGGGCGACTTCGACTTCTTCCGCTCGGCGGACGGTGGCTCCACGACGCTGTCGGACATCGCCGATGCCGTCGCCTCGGCCAGTGGCGAGGCGATCATCATCACTGTGGTCTCGCTCGCGATTCTCTTGCTGTGGGAATCGCGCTGGGTGAAGTCCAACAAGGTGTTATCGCTGGTGCCCGGCGCGCTGATCGTGGTGTTTGCCGGCATCGCGCTCAACGAATTGTTCCGCACGTTCTTCGAGAACTTCTACCTGCGCGCAGAGAATGGGCATCTGGTGACGTTGCCCGCTGGAGATCTGCGCTCGGTGCTGGGTCAGGTTTCGTCGCCCGACTGGTCGCGCTGGACGGATCGACGCATCTACACCACCGGACTCACACTCGCCGTGGTGGCGAGCATCGAATCGCTCCTGTCGCTCGAGGCATCGGACAAACTCGACCCGCAGCGCCGCATCTCCAACCCGGATCGTGAACTGCTTGCGCAAGGCGTGGGGAACGTCGCCGCCGGGCTGTTGGGCGGCCTACCCGTGACCGCAGTGATCGTGCGCAGCTCAGCCAACGTCTACGCAGGCGCAAAGTCGCGCTGGTCGGCGTTCATTCACGGCGTGTTGTTGCTTGTGTGCGTGCTCCTGATCCCGGGGCTGCTCAACCGCATTCCGCTGGCGAGCCTCGCCGCCGTGCTGCTGATGGTCGGCTACAAGCTGACCAAGCCCAAGCTGTACGTCGATTCGTGGAAGGCCGGACTCGATCAGTTCCTGCCGTTCATCGTGACCGTGCTGGCGATCGTGTTCACCGACCTGTTGCTCGGCGTGCTGATCGGCGTGGTCTTTGGTGTGGTCTTCGTGATTCGCACCAATCATCACTCGGCCTTCACGCTCGTGCACCAGGACTCGATGTATCTGCTGCGCTTCAACAAGGACGCGTCGTTCGTGAACAAGTCGGAACTCAAGGCGAAGCTCTCTTCGCTGCCGTCCAACTCGAGTGTGATCATCGACGGACGCAAGGCGACGTTCATCGACAACGACCTCTACGACGTGCTCAAGGACTTCAAGGAGTCTGCGGTCCACAAGAAGATCGACATCGAATTCAAGCAGTTCTACGACAAGTCTCAGAGCTACCGTAAGCGGAGGCCATCGCATGGAATCGTATAAGAAGCTCCTGCTCGCCAACAAGGCGTGGGTGCAGGACAAGCTCAACGTCCGCGAGGATTATTTCCTCCGCATGGCGGACGACCAGAAGCCGGAGTTTCTCTGGATCGGATGCTCAGACAGCCGTGTGCCGGCCGAAGACGTGACGGGAACCGAGCCGGGTGAGCTCTTCGTGCACCGAAACGTCGCCAATCAGGTCATTCACACCGACTTCAACATGCTCAGCGTGCTGCAGTATGCCGTTGAGGTGCTGGAGGTGAAGCACATCATCGTGTGCGGGCACTACGGCTGCGGTGGTGTGCGCAATGCCATGTCGAACAAGGATCTTGGCCTGATCAACAAGTGGCTGCGCAACATCAAGGACGTGTATCGCCTGCACAGTCACGAGCTGAATGGCATCGCCGACCAGGACCGTCGTCTGCGACGCCTCGTGGAGCTCAACGTGCAGGAACAGGTGTGGAAGCTGGCCGAAACGTCGTTCGTGCAGCATGCGTGGAAGCGCAAGCACGAGCTGCACGTACACGGCTGGGTGTACGACCTGCACAGCGGCTACATCAACGACCTGCTGATGCTTGCGCCGGACACCCAGTTGGACGACATCTACCAGTTCAAGTTCGACGACGTGGCCGACCACCAGTGATCGACCGCGTCGGGTTCACCCGCTGGTGCCGAACTGGCGGGTGAACTTGACGAACAGCGTCCGCTGCTGCGGGCGCACCCAATCGAAGAACCCGCGCGCCTCGCGCCCGTCGTTGAGCACCACGAACAGCCCCGTGCCGGCGGTGTTGAGCCAGCCGAAGCGCACGTTCGCCGACCAGATGCTCGCCTGATTGTTGTACTGCGTCAGCGTCTGGACGAACACCCGCGGCGAGAAGAAGTAGTTGAGCCGCACTGCCTGCAACGAGCTCCGGAAATTCCCCTGCGGGAGCCGCACGTCGTTGTAGTCAGCGGTGAACGATCCGGAGAACGTCGCGCCACGACGCAGTGTGATCGTGCCACTGCCACCGCTGCGATTTCCCGTCCAGAACTGACCGAAGTCGAAGCGACCAGTCGCCGACAGCGCTTCGCTCGGATCGGTGGTGTAGTCGAAGCCGAACGTACCCCAGTCGTACGAACCAACCGGAATCACGACGCCCGGTGCGATCGTGAACGGCTGCTGCAGTCCTTCGTGCGAGATGTTGTACTCGGGACCGAACTTGGTGCTGTTGGCGAGTTCGATTTCCGTGAGGTCGAGGTGCCAGTAGCCGGTCTGATAGAAGTTGTCCTTCAGGCCCTCAAAACGGCGATAGCTGATGTGCGGATTCCATTGGCGAAACCACGCCCACTCCGGCTTTCGCACGAGGCGCATCACGGTGGCATCGTACGCGCGGTAGCCACCCGGCCGGCTCATGAAGCCAACTTCGGGATTGAAGTCGTCGCCGACCTGCGCGATGCGCGCGTTGTGGTTCCACACGTTCGTCTGATAGGCTACGCGTGCACTCATCGCATTGTCGTCGCCCTCACGTCCGGGCGTCGTCGTGCGCGCCGCCCAGAGATCGCTGGTCCATCGCTGACCAAATCCGAGGCGGCTGTCGATGGCGAAGGTGCGGTTGACATCGCCAGCGTCCTTGGTGGACATGCGCTGCACGACCATCGCGCCCAGCCGTGAACGCGCGCCCAGCTCACGCGTGACACGTCCCACGCTGAACGACTGGCCTTCGGAGTTCTCGTCCGGGGCATCGGTGACCATCTGCAGCAAGCCAACAGTGGTTCCGCCGACGCGCCCACTGAGTCGTCCGCCACCGAGAATCGGCTGTGCCGTGCCGTTGCTGGCGATGCCGATGCGTCGCGTGAAGAAGAGGTCCACGGCCTGCGGCGTTCCAGCGGAGAAGGTGCCCGCGTTTTCCAGAAAGAACGGGCGCTTCTCCGGAAAGAAGACCGGGAAGCGCGTCAGGTTCACGCGTTGATCGTCGACTTCCACCTGCGCGAAGTCGGTGTTGTACGTGAGGTCGAGCGTGAGCGCTGGCGTCACGCCGTACTTGATCTCGCCACCCACTTCGGTGGGGTACGTGGACTTGGCGATCTTGTTGGGCCACGTGCGCTGCGCCGACGTGAGCACATAGGGCGTGACCGTCTGGATACGACGCGTGGGGACGTTCAGTCCGGCGAGCTGTCCGGCCAGCGAGAGACGATAAAGGTTGAACTGTCGCGGAATGAACGCCCAATACAGCTCTTCGTTCTTTCGGCGAATCAAGCGCGTGACGTTGAGCCCCCACGTCTGCTCGGTGCCGCCCGCCTGATAGCGAAGCGTGGAGTAGGGAATGCGGAACTCTGCCGTCCAGCCCAGTGAATCGATGTGCGTCGCGACTTTCCAGCTCGCATCCCAATTCACGTTGAAGCCGCCCATCGCTCCGGCCTGCATGCGATTCTGTCCCGCAACGGAAGCGCCACCACCTTCGCCTTCACGGATCACCTGCCCATCGTACTCCACGCCGGCGGGTGTGGTCGCAAAAACGAATCCATTCTGTCGATCATGATACGTGTCGAAGATGAGCGCGATGTGATCGCTGTTTGCCAGCTGCACGTCGCGAATCTGCTCGCCCGGCACGATGAGCTGCGGCTCGCGGTCGAACATGCGCGCGCCGATGTACAGATAGAGTCCGTCGGTGGCAAGGCGAACCTCCGTGCGCTCCGACGCGGGCACGCCTTCGTTCATCTCGCGCTGCACGAAGTCCGTGATGGGCGTGCCGGTGCGCCACAGCTCCTCGTCGAGTCGACCGTCGATTGTGGGCGTCGTGGTGATCTTGATCGCCCGGGCGATGGGCATCGGCTTGGCGCGCGCGGCGCGAGCGAACGAATCGGCCGCCGCGGCATCGAGGCGCGTCGGAGAGGCCACTCGGGCTGGCTGCGCCGACAGATGCGCCGGAGCAAGCACGACCCCTGCGAACAGCATCAGCGTGCACCCGGTCACTGTGCGCACCATGGCACGAGCTGCAGTACGAAACACGGTCATCATGAAGGATCTATAGAGAGATTCGCGAGAATCAGTGGAGGAACGTGTTGGCCATCAACATGCGTGCGACATCATCGGGAAGCTCACCCGTCAATTCCCACCGCAGCAGCGACGCCGGGATGAGTCCTGCGCGCTCGACATCGCGCATGAACAGATCCATGCGGAACGTTTCGCCCTGCTGCTGCTTGCGGCGTTGCAGCGTGCGCTCGAGATCCATCTTGCCAATCAGGTAGCTGATCCCGTAGCCCGGCTGCTGCAAGTACAGGTGCTGCTCGAACCACACCAAACCACCGCCGGCACGCAACCAGCCACGCGGCGTGTTGGCTACTGCGAACTCCGCGGCCTGCGTGACCGGCCGCTGCTGCCCATGCATCAAGAGTTCTCCGAGCGCACGCGCGGCGCGTTGCGCGACGAGCACGTAGATCAACTCACGACTGCGCGGACTCGCATCGAATAGCCCTGCCTGCAGCATCATCTCTTCCCACGCGGTCGCGAGTCCTTCGGTGCGCGTGTTGAAGATGTTGTAGAGCAGGATGGACGACCGCACAGGACTGGCGTTCGGCTCGCGCACGATACGCTCCATATCGATCCAGTGGTAGCCGTGCGTGCGCATCACGACCGGATCACGATAGTCCACTTCGGTGAAGAACTCGCGCGGCCCCGGCGAAAAGCCGCCGACGCGTGCGCGCAGGGCTGGCGCCATCCAGTCTCGCACCTCGAGGATCTGGTGGCTGCGCAACCACGCTACGTACGCATCCACCGCTGCGGGGAAGCGTGCCGCATGCTCGGCGGCGCTTGCCACGGGCACGAGCGGCGGGAGAGCGGCGTTGCGCTGCTCTTCGAGCGCGAGGAATGCGTGGGCGCGCCCCAACTCGCGCTCGAGCAGCGTGCGCGTCTCGCGATAGGTGAGCGGCACCAACTGCACGTTGCGCAGATACCAGTCGTAGTTCGCTTCACCGATCCCGGACGGTCCACGCTTGCCGGCCGACTGCGCGGCCACCCACGCAGCGAAATCACGGGTCGCGTTGCGCGCGTTACGGGCTGCAACGGCCAGCGCACTTGTCGTGTCGCCGGTGCGCGCTATCACACTCGCCAGCGCGGCGTCCTGCTCCTTGAATGCGTTCGAGGCGTACTCCCACAAGTCATGCCGGTTGCCGACGAGATTGCGGCGCGCCTGTGCGAGCAACGGCGCGACACGCGTGAGCCCCGCAGTGATCGTCGCAGCGTCCGCCGCCGAGAGCGGCTGCGCGTACTTCCAGAGCTCCAGCGATCCCTCCGCCTGCGGCCCTTCGCGGCGCGGCTGGTCACTCTGATCGGCAAAGACGGTCACGTAGAACGCGGGGTTCTCGGCCCACGGGCGCAGCACCCGGTGATCGAACTCCAGCCCGTTCATCTCTGCGCGCACCAACTGCCAGTCGATCTGCTGCGCAATCGACCATCCGGTGGTGTCGATCGCGCGCAGGCGTGCCTGCATCCGCGGCAGCGCGGCACGCTGCGCGGCCATCGCGCCGGCCGTGTAGTCGGGTACGCCCTGCACGAGTCGTGGCTGCTGAAATTTGCGCCAGTCGCGAAAGAGTGTCGCCAGCGACTCCGCTGGGAGCGCCAACGCCGGTGCACTGGCCATCAACGAGAGCAGGATGCTCAGCGTGACCGGATGTCTGAACGGTCGCAAGATCGAACGCATGTCTGGGCGCATCACGGGGCGAGGACTGCCGGCGCGGCCGAGTGGTCGCACGGCGACAAAACAGGACGATTTGTCGTCGCCAAATGGAGCGTCCATCGAGGCTACAGGGAAGAGTCTCCCCCGCACCGCCACCAACTACGCCCGGTCGAGCACCTGACGCACCTTACGCAGCAGCGACGAGGGCGTGTACGGCTTCTGCAGGAACGCCACTTCAGCCTGCAGGATGCCGTGGCGCACCACCGTGTCGTCGGTGTAGCCGCTCATGAAGAGCGTGTGCATGCTCGGGTGCAGCACACGCAGATGCTCGGCGAGCTGTCGCCCGTTCATTCCCGGCATCACGACGTCGGTCAGCAGCATGTCGACCGGCCCGTGATGCTTGTCGAGGATTCGTAACGCGTCCGCGCCATCTTCGGCAGCAATGACGGTGTACCCCTGCGATTCGAGGGCGAGCAGCGCGATGGCGCGTACGCCCGCTTCGTCTTCCACGAGAAGAATCGTCTCCGTGCCACGTGCCGTGACGCTCGGCGTGCCGACACGGGGCGTCGCGACGTTCGACGGCGAGTCGGCCTCCGGCAGGTAGATCTTGATCGTGGTCCCGATGCCGGGTTCCGAGTATGCACCGATCTGTCCGTTGCTCTGTCTGATGATGCCGTGCACCACCGAGAGACCGAGACCCGTGCCACGCCCCACGCCCTTGGTCGTGAAGAAGGGCTCGAAGATCTTTGCGCGCACATCCGGCGACATGCCGGTGCCGTTGTCGGTGACGGCGATGAGGACGTGACGGCCCGCGCAGACTTCCACGTGCGTGTTGACGTAGGCCTCGTCGAGTTCGATGGAACGCGTCTCGATCGTGAGTCGACCACCGTCGGGCAGCGCGTCGCGCGCATTGACCGCGAGGTTCATAAGAATCTGCCCCAGTTGATGCGGATCGACGCGCACCGGACTCACCTCAGGATCGAGCACTGTCGTGAGCAGCACGTCCTCGCCGATCACGCGTCGCAGCATGAGCTCCGTGTCGCGCACGACGTCGTTCACATTGAGAACGCGCGGTTCGAGGACCGCTTGGCGGCTGAAGGACAGCAACTGCCGAGTGAGTCCCGCCGCGCGCTCACCTGCGTCGCTGATGGCCACCACCGACGGCCGTAGCGTGTCGTCCGCCGTCATGGACGACAGCAACAGTTCGCTGTAGCCGGAAATGACGGTGAGCAGGTTGTTGAAGTCGTGGGCGACACCGCCAGCGAGCTGGCCGACTGCCTCCATCTTTTGCGACTGGTGCAGCTGCTCTTGCAGTCTCCGCTGCTCCGTGATGTCGATCATCACTCCGACCCATTCGAGGAGCCGACCATCGGAGTCCTGCAGCGGATACCCTCGCATCGTCACGTGGCGATACTGGCCATCGGCGCGTTGCACGCGGAAGGAATCGACGAACGGCGTCTGGCGATCGAGTGCCTCGAGAAATGCCGAGCGCACGAGCTGCCGCGCCTCGGGATGGATGCGCTGCGTCCACTCCAGTCCCGAAGCGAGTTCACCGAGATCGCCTGTGTACATGGACCAGGCGGGCGTCGAACGGAAATTGGCCCCGGTTGGCGCGCAGCTCCACACCACCGCAGACATCGCATCCACAATCGTGCGATAGCGCACTTCGCTGAGCTGCGCTTGGCGACTCACGCGCTGCAGTTCGGCGGTGCGCTCTTCGACCCGCTGCTCGAGCACGATGTGACTTTCGCGCAACGCATCTTCCGTGCGCTTCCGTTCAGTCAGGTCACGCGTAACCTTGGCGAATCCGGTCAATTCACCGTCCGCACTCTTCACGGCGGTGATGACCACGCTGGCCCAGAGCGGGGTGCCATCCTTCCGTACGCGCCACCCTTCCTCTTCGTAGCGACCCACTGTCGCGGCGATGTGCAATGCTCTCGCCGGCTTGTTGATCGCGCGGTCTGCTTCGGTATAGAACAACGAGAAGTGACGTCCGACGATCTCGTCCGACTCGTAGCCCTTGATCCGACGGGCTCCCGCGTTCCAGCTCGCCACGATCCCGTCCCGATCGAGGAGATAGATCGCGTAGTCCGTTACAGCATCGACGAGCAGACGAAACTGGTCGGCTCCATACGCGAGTGAATCGGGCTGCTGCATAAAAATTCGGATGTACGCAAACGGTTGACTGCCCAACAGCTCCGCTGGGACACGCGTCAACTCGCCTTTCCATGAACATGCACCGGGACCGGAATTACGCTATTCCACATGTGAATATCGCCTTGTCCCACCGACGCCTCCGTGCCTGCCGATCGCGGCGCGCTCAGTGCGCCGACGCGTATCGCGTGCGATAGCGGCTCTGTACAAAACCGAACGGATAGGCGTGCGACGAGAGTAATTCGAGCGTCACGTCCGCCTCCAAATCCGCGAATAGCGGCTTGCCAGCGCCGAGCAGGATTGGGATCGTCGTGATGGTGATGAAGTCGATGCGCCGCGCGCGGAGAAAGCGCTGCACCGTCACGCCGCCGTCCACGTACAGTCGGCGCAGCCCTTGCTCGGCGAGTCGCTGCACGAGGAGATCCGGCGCCTCATCCGAGAACGTCACGGTCGCGGGCGTACGCTCCGGGCGCTCGCGCGTGCGGACTCTGCGGGTGAGCACGATGACCGGAAGTTCACCATACGGCCATTCATCGAATGAAAGCACTTGGGCGAAGGTGTTCCACCCCATGACGAGTGCGTCGATGTTCGACATGAACGCGGCGTAGCCACAGTCCTCGCCCGCCGGAATTTTCGTGTTGGCGTCGTTCAGCCAGTCAATGCTGCCATCGTTTCGGGCGATGAAACCGTCGAGGCTGGTCGCGATGAAGACAGAGCATTCGGAGTCGTTCATCGGTCGGATGTTCGGGAAAGTGTTGCTGACTGCCGTCGCTTGCGCTTGACGGAGAAAGGAAGCCAAAACATCCACAGGCCAGTGAGCCACATTGCCATCAACGCGACACCGGCGGGCAGGAACAGCCCGAGCTTGGTGACGTCTCCTGCAAACCACGAACCATCGTGCAGCGATTCGATCAAGTCTGAGCGACGATACGCGTGCTGCAGCAGGCGTCCGGTGCCGAGATCGATCTGCACTTCCCAGCCATCGTTCATGGTCACTTTTGCGACACCGCGCGAGGGACGCACGTCGATGCGCGTCACATCGTCCCAACCCGCCGTGCTCAGCGCGGGAACCTGACGCACGCCTGCCAGAATGCCGTCCAGCTGCACGGCAGGCTGCGTCCCGGTTCCGCGAAATTCCTTGGGCTGCACCCATGTCCACTGCTTCTTGACTTGCAGCAGAATTCCAGTGCTGAAGATGACGATGACCGGAAGCGCGACGAGAAGCGTCGCCCAATAGTGAATGCGACGAGTGAGAACGTTGAGACGCATGTCGGGAGCGAAGAGAGACCGCATGGCAGGTGGGCCACGAATCTTCGCCGGATGACCGCTTCCTGTCGACTTGCCGGTACAAGTCGCGTTGTCGTCCCGCTCACACCGTGAGTACGGCGGCGGCCCATGCCGCCGGGTTTCCGTCCGAGCTGAGCACCGTATCGACCGAGATCACGACACGGTTGCCGTCGCGGCGAAGGGCGAAGCGATCGAGTGCGTTCGTCCGACGCCCACCGACGTTCGCACCGGCCGGGCTGAAGCGTGCCTTGTGCTTGGGACAGAAGAAGCGGCCTTCATCCTCGCGCCATTCGAGCAAGCGTCCCTTGTGCGGACACTCCAGCGAAAAGGCGAACAGCTTGCCCTGCGTGCGCGCCAACACGACATGCGAGGCGTCGTCCACCCACACGCCGTCCGCCGTAGGAATGGTGAACACACGCTCGCGCGCCGTGGCGAGCTCCGGCGTGATCACGCCCACGGTTCCGGCAAAGGCGTCGCTGGGTGTCATGCCCATGCCGACCAAGGCCGCTGCGATGGCAAGCCCGGTGTCACGCAGAAACCCGCGACGGTCGAGGCGGCGCGGGCACATGCCGGACTCGTTGGTCGTGTTCGCGGGTGCGGTTGTCGCTGTCGGGAGGCGAGTCATGTTCAATGCTCCAGTTCGAGTATGGTGGCGGGACTATCCCGTTCCCTCGACTGGAGCATCGTTCGTTTTCGTGCACAGGCGTATCCGACGTTCGTCGCTTTCCGGGCATCCGCGTCATTTGTCGGATGCCCGGTCCTCGTTGGCAGGAGCGGTGCGCGTCCGCCTTGGCCCTATCGACGCAGCTGCACCGCCGGAAGCGCGGCTGGCGGCGTCTTTTCGGCCGAATCGCCGATGAATCCGGATCTCGATGGGTGACGTAGCCGTGGCGCCCCTAACCGTTCGCTGCTTGTGGGATGCAGCGTTCGGTGTGATGTCCCGCCCCGTCGTGCCGCCGTTGGCACAGGAGTTCTTCGCGATGACGCGAAATCGATTGCAGTCCGCCGCCGTACTCTCTGCGCTTACCCTCGCGCTCGCCGCGTGCCAGGGCGATGTCGGTCCAACAGGCCCCGCCGGTCAAACCGGCGCGCAGGGCCCGGCGGGCCCTTCAGGACCTACCGGCCCACAGGGGCCGACCGGACCCGCAGGCCCGACGGGCGCGGCCGGCGCCAACAACGGCCGCTCCATCTATGGAGTGGACGCCAACAACACGCTGCTGACCTTCGGCGCACTTCGTCCCGACCTGATTGCGCGTCGTGTGACGATCGCGGGCCTTGCACTCGGCGAGACGGTGCTCGGCATCGACTTCGGACCGGTGGATGGTCGCCTATACGCACTCGGATCGACGAGCCGTGTGTATACGCTGGATACGCTGTCGGGCGCCGCGACGGCAGTGAGTACGGCACCGTTCACGACCGCGCTTGCGGGCACGAGCTTCGGATTCGATTTCAATCCAGTGCCCAATCGTATTCGCGTGCACGGCAACACCAACCAGAATCTTCGCCTCGTGCCGAGACTGGGTGGTGCAACGGATGGCACCGTCGCTGCGGTCGATGGCGCGCTTACCTACGCCGCGGGCGACTCTGGCTTCGGTCTGCTGCCATCGATCGGTGGCACGGCCTACACCAACAGCGTGAGTGGCGCGACGACGACGGTGCTCTACGCCATCGACTTCACGCGCGACGTGCTGACGACGCTCGCCAATCCCAACGACGGTATCATGACCACCGTGGGCGCCCTGGGCGTGAACACCAGCGGTGACGTAGGCTTCGACATCGCGGGCAACAATGGAACCGCGTACGTCACACTCACCGTGGGTGGCGGATTCGGCGGCTCCACGTTGTACGTGATCAACCTCGCGAGCGGTTCGCTCTTCCCGGTGGGCGGGGTCGCGAATGCCGCACCGCTGCGCGGGATTGCCGTGGCGCCGTAAGCCGCGAGGCACGCATCGCAGAACGCGCGCTACGCCTTGAGACGGGTTCCTTTGAGCGGGCCAGGCTCCTGCGGTTCCATCATCGGCATTTCGCGCGCGATCGATCCCGTCAGCGTGTCACCCGTCGCCTTCATCGACCAGGTCACCTTGGCGTCGTGCGTCGTGGCCTCGCCATTCATGTTGAGCGTGATCTTCTGCACCTGCACGAAGACCGCCCCCTGCGGCCCGTCCGTACCGACGATACGCATCGACGGTACGGGCGTGCCGTCGTCGCGGGGCGGGAGGTCGAACGTCGCGATCAGCGAGTCGCCTTGCTGCGTGACGGTCATCGTGCCCTTGGCCATGACGGACGAGACCTGGCCGTCTTCGACGCGACGCCCGCGCTCGAACTCGATGGTCCACTTGCCGACCAACGGCGAGGCGGATTGTGCGGGCAGCGCGTGGGTGACGGCGGCCGAGGCAGACAGCAGGAGCGCAGCGAGAAGACGGCGGGACATGGGAATTCTCCGAGGGGTGGGACGACTGGATGTCGGTATGTCACATCCCTCCGTCCAAAGGGTTGCCACCACCAGTGGGCGTCAACACGAACGATTGCGTGATGCGTCGCCTGCGCTAACGTTGGGACTCACCTCTTTCCCAGCTTTCCGATGACGCCGCCGGCTTCGCAGCACGTACACGGTCCCTTCGATGTGAAGACGATTCCGCAGGTGGGCGCCGAAGGATTTGGCGACCCGCAGATCGGACGCATGGCGCTCGACAAGCGCTTTCACGGTGACCTCGATGCCACGAGCAAGGGCGAGATGCTCGGCTGGATGAGCACGGCCGTGCCGGGATCCGGCGGCTACGTCGCGCAGGAGCGTGTGGACGGCACGTTGCAGGGGCGGCGCGGCACGTTCGTGCTGCAGCACAACTCCACGCTCGCACGCGGCGTCCAGCACCAGAGCATTTCCGTTGTGCCTGATAGCGGCACCGGCGAGTTGATCGGACTCTCCGGCACCATGACCATCAGCATCGTGGAGAAGAAGCACTTCTACGACTTCGACTTCACGCTCGAGCACGCGCCATAAACGCGAGCGGCGCGTCAGATAGCTTCAGACCGCGTTGATCGGTCGCATCAGTACGAGGTCGCGCTGCGGATCGGTGCCGACGGTGAAGATCGCCTCGCCGTACTTGGTAAAGCCCCACTTCGTGTAAAACGCAATCGCTCGCGCGTTCGTCTCCCACACACCCAGCGTGATGTGCGTGGCGCGCGCGTCGGTAGCCTTGGCGATCATGTGCGTCATGAGCTTGCCGGCAATCCCCGCTCCATGCCACGCGGCGTCCACGTAGAAGCGCACAATCTCGGCGCTGCCGTCGGCATCCATTCGCAGTTGCGAGTACGCCAGCCACTCACCGTCACGCTCCACCACCATCGTCGTGCGCAACGGATCGCGCAGCTCCGCTTCCTGAATCGCTTCGCCGTAGTGCGTCGCGCAGTGCAGGTCCATGTCGCTCGCGGTGTTGTCCGCGGCGAAGGTGTCACGGAAGGTGCGATCGGCGAAGGCGGCCAGTCGTGCGCCTTCCCCCGACACCGCAAGTCGGATGACGGGTGCCTCGGGTGACGATGTCTGCAACGCGTCGGCGGCGTGACTGTTCGACATGTTGATCAGCGCTTGGGCAGTGGACCGTTAAACCAGATGGCGTTCGGCGCGTCGGAACGTGCGCCCACGATGTCGGGCCAGCCATCACCATCGAGGTCGGCGATCGCGACGCCGTAAACGGCACCCTTGCCGTCGTTCCATGCCGCTTCGGTAAACTCAACGCGCCCCTTCTCACCCGTGCGAAACAGCAAAATGCCCGGCGACTCATCGTTGCCGATCACGATGTCGGGCCGTCCGTCGCGATTGAGATCGGCGATGGCAATGCAATAGGGCGAGGCCTTGGCCGTCGGCAGCGCGATCGGTGCGTCGAAGCGTCGGGCCCCGGCGTTGCGATAGCGAAAGAGACCGGTCTCCTGATCGCCCACGACGAGGTCCAACGCACCATCGCCATCGAGGTCCGCCACGGCCGCTGCGCGAATGGAGGACTTGGCAGGTCCGATCGCCGTGGGCGCGCCTCCGAAGCCGCCGCGCCCGTCGTTCCAGAGAATCACGTTCTGTCCACCATCGCGATGGGGCACGAACAGGTCCACGTGTCCGTTGGCATCCAGGTCGGCCGCAACGATGATCGTGGCCGACTGCGTGTTCAGCGCGGTGCAGTTCGCAAATCCGGCGTTACCGTCGTTGAGGCAGACGAAGCTGGGACGTGGGTTGGCAGGGTTGGAGCTGCGATTGGCGACGATGAGGTCGGGGCGCTTGTCGCCATTGAGATCGGCGACGGTGACGTAGCGCGTCGACCATTCGGGCTGCCCAAAGGTACCCGCGACGGTGAAATGCCCTGTGCCATCGTTGCGGTAGATGAGCTTCTGGTCCGGCCGATCGTTGCTGACGGCGAGATCGAGATCACCATCGCCGTCGAGATCGGCGAGCGCCGCCGTGTAAGTGCGATCCGGAGCGTTGGCCAGCGTTTCGGTGATGAACTGCCCTCGGCCGTCGTTACGCAGCACCAGGTCCGCGAGCGGCCAGTGCCGCCCCTTCGCCAGGACAACATCCAGATCGCCGTCCCTGTCGATGTCGCCGATGCTCACGCTCGCCGACGTTTCGCTCGCCTGCTCGATCAGTCGCACACGATCGAACGCGCGGAGTGGCCCCACTGTCGGCGTGCGTATAGCAGACGAGGGCGCCGTCTGCGCGTCCACAGCGGTCGGTCGGATCAGCTGTGGCGCGAGCGCGCCGGCCAGACACACCAGCGAAGCGAGTCGGAGGTTCATCGCGTTAAGTTCCGCGTCGGCGAATCGCAGGACAAGGGCTGTCCTGCCTGATTCCGCCTCCCGCGACCCGCATACGAGTACCGACATGGAACTGGGCATTTACTCGTTCGTCGAAACCAATCCCGACACGTCCGGCGCCTACGCGGAACGCTCTGCGGAACGGATGCGCCACCTGCTCGAGGAGATCGAGCTGGCCGATCAGGTTGGGCTCGACGTGTACGGCATTGGCGAGCATCATCGCCCCGACTTCGTGGCCTCCGCTCCTGCGGTAATTCTGGCGGCCGCCGCCGCGCGCACCAAGCGCATCCGTTTGACGAGCGCCGTGACCGTGATCAGCTCCGACGATCCGGTGCGCGTCTTTCAGGAGTTCGCTACCGTCGATCTGATCTCCGGCGGACGCGCAGAAATCATCGCCGGTCGGGGTTCCTTCATCGAGTCATTTCCGCTCTTCGGCTATGATCTCGACGACTACGACACGCTGTTCGCCGAAAAGCTCGGCCTGCTCCTCGAGCTGCGCTCGCATGAGATCGTGAACACCAAGGGCGGACATCGCGCAGCAATTCACAATCGCGGCGTCTATCCGCGTCCGCTGCAGGAAAAGCTGCCAGTGTGGATCGGCGTGGGTGGCACACCCGCGTCAGCGATGCGGGCGGGCGGACTCGGACTGCCGATGGCGCTGGCGATCATCGGCGGCGAGCCGGATCGCTTCGTGCCCTTTGTGCAGCTCTTCCGGCAGGCGTTGATGCGCTCCGGTCACGATCCCAAGACGGTGCCCGTGAGCATCAACTCACACGGATTCATCGCCGACACGATGGAAGAGGCTGTGGAAGCCGCACTCCCGCCGTATCTCGACGCGATGGGGCGCATCGGCAAGGAACGCGGTTGGCCGCCACCATCGCGGGAACAGTTCGATTTCGAGCGTTCACCCAACGGTGCCATGTTCCTCGGCGCTCCACAGGACATCGTCGAGAAGATTCTCTACGAGCACTCGCTGTTCGGGCATCAGCGCATGATGATCCAGTTCACCGTCGGCACGATTCCGCACGACAAGGTGATGCGCTGCATCGAGCTGTTTGGCACTGAGGTCGCACCGGCGGTGCGCAAGGCGTTGGGTGTCTAGCTCGTCCGATGGGGAGCTCAAGGAACGCGAACTGGAGATCCTCCAGTTGCTTGCGGCGGGTCTCACGGACCGCGTCATCGCGTCGCGTCTCGATCTCGCCGCCGACACCGTGCGCTGGTACAACAAGCAACTCTACTTGCGCCTTGGCGTCTCGTCGCGCGGCGATGCCGTGCAGCGGGCGCGCGAACTGGGACTGCTGCAGAAGGCCGAGTCGGCCACCGAACGTGCGCCCGTCGAGCGATCACCGATTCGCTACGTGAACAACGCGGGCGTCTCGATTGCCTACCAGGTAGTCGGCAACGGGCCCGTCGATCTGGTCTTCATTCCCGGATTCGTCTCGCATCTCGAGCTCTCGTGGGAGGAGCCGGGCTACGCTGCGTTCTTCGAGACGCTGGGGCGACAGGCGCGCGTGTTGATCTTCGACAAGCGCGGCGTTGGTCTCTCCGATCGCTCGCAGGGCGCGTCCACCATCGAGCAGACGATCAGCGATGCACGCGCGGTGATGCGCGCCGTGGGGAGCCGACGTGCGTTCGTGAGCGGTACGTCGGAAGGTGGCGCGGCAGCGGTGCTGCTCGCCTCGATGTTCCCCGATGAGGTGCGTGGCCTCGTACTCATTGCAAGCACGCCGATGGTGGCACGACACGGCGCGGAGCCAGCGTGGGCGCACCCTCGCGCGGAGTATGAGCAGCGCATCGCGCGCATCGTCGAGAGCTGGGGTGATCCCTGGACGGTCGAACGTTTTGCGCCGACGCAACTCGGCAACGCGACCTTCGCCGCGTGGTGGACACGCGCACTGCGCTCCGCATCGAGTCCGGCATCGGTCAAGCTCACGATGCAGCAAGCCATGCAAGTGGATATCCGTCCGCTCCTGCCTCAAGTACGCACGCGTACACTGGTCGTACACCGCGTGGACGATGCGATCACGCGTATCGGCGCCGGACGGTACTTCGCCACGCGGCTGCCCAATGCAACAATCGTGGAATTGCCCGGCGCCGACCATCTCTTCTTTGTGCAAGGGCAGCCGATTGCGCAGGCGATGGTTCGATTTCTCAGCGAGCCAAGCGCCGAGCCGGAGATCGACACGTGGTTGGCGATCATGCTGCAGGCGGAGGGTCCGGGTGCGCTGCTCACGGACGAGGTGCGTCGTCTGATCGAGGCAATGGACGCGCGACACATTCGCACGAGCGCGACCGGATGGATTGCTTCGTTCGACGCCCCCAATCGCGCGATCCGCTGCGCTGAGCGGCTTCGTGCACTCGGACGCGGCCGGTGCGGCGCGATGGCATTGCACGTTGGCGCGTGCCGAACGAGCGACGGCGCGCCGATGGGAACCGCGTCCGCCATCGCCCAGCGCCTGGTCGATTCCGCGTCGGTCGGGGAGATCCTGCTCTCCAGTACTCTGCGTGACATCCTTTCGGGCAGCGACCTCCCGATGCGCGCCCGCGCCATCGACGGCGGTGACAACGACTCTCCGCCGATGACCGTCTGGGAGCTCATGCCGTCCGGCGAGTCCGCGACGTAGCGGCAACCGTCGCTCTGCGACATCCCGCCGAGGCACCACCCACGCGCCACCCAGGGCGAGTGGTGCATTCCACCAAGGGCCGATGACACTCTGGTCGTGCACCGCAGCACGTCACTCGCGACGCGCTGGGTCTCCACGCCAACCGGATCTCATCATGTCTCCCAAGTCCCTACTCGTTGGTCTTCCACTCGCGCTCGCCATGGCCTGCTCCGACGACATCGTCGCCCCGTCCGGCGGCCCCGTGAGCATCGTCATCCAGCAGTCGTTGACCGGCCAGACCACATCGGCCGGCACCTTCACGATGTCCGGCTCGCTTGCAGATCAGGGTTCAACCACCGAGGAGCTGACCTTCGGCGGGCCACTGACACAGTCGCCGGTGCCGGTCACCTTTCGGCGCACGTTGAAGGGTGCGAATGGCACGATCGTTGTCGTCGGCAAGGCGACGTTAACCTTCACCAGCCCGACCGCGGCCACGCTGGCCGGCACGTGGGACGTGGAGTCGGGAACGGGCGCTTACGCCAAGGGGAGCGGTACGTTGACCGGCAACGCCAACTTTGGCGCGACGCCACCGACGGGGAACCTCACGTACGCGGGCTCACTGACGCGCTGACCCGAGCGCTTCAATCTGCCGATCCTGCCAGCGCGCGAAGAGCAGCATCGCCGCGCTGGCGCCGAGGAACGCCATCCCCATGTCGGACTGAGTGTCCCACACGTCGCCTTGCGTTCCGAGGAACGCGTCAGCGCCCTGTCCGAGCGCGACCGCGGCGCCCCACTCGATCAGTTCGTAGATCAGACTGATCGAGAGGGCGCAGGCGATGGCCAGTACCGCCGTCCACGCGCCGCGACGTACGACGGCGCGCCGAATGAAGATCTCGCGTGCGATCATCGCGGGAACGAACCCCTGCGCGAAGTGGCCAAGCCGATCGTACGGATTGCGCGCGAGATGCAACGCATCCTGCACCCAGAAGCCGAGCGGCACGCGGGCGTAGGTGTACGCACCGCCCACGAGCAGGATGATGCAGTGCAACGCGATCAGCACGTACAACAGCGAGGTCAACGGGAATCGTGCGCGCGTCCAGATCAGCACAGGCGCTGCCAGAATGATCGGCGCGACCTCCATAAGCCACGTACTCCGTTCGTACGGACGCAGGCCGGAGATTGTCAGCAGGACCACGACGAGCGTGGCCAGCGTAAGCACAAGGGTGCGTTGATTCATGCGTGGGAGCTTACACGCGCGCGGAGCCTCAACGCACGTACTCCTGCGCTGACGGAGTGAATCCGCTCGGCCGTGACGTCGCTCCCGAGAAATACTCGAATCGAGCGCGTTCGTCTGACAGCATCTGCACCAGCATCCAGCCCGCGCCGATGCGCCCCATGGTCGGCGTGCCTCGATACGCCACGATGCCGTCGGCAACGCTGACACTCGCCGGGTCCGGATCGCCAGATTCGACACGCACGACACCGGCATCCGTCAGCGTGCCACCGATCGAGATGCGCTGCGAGCCATCGAACCAGTCGCGCGCGAACGACACCGATCTGGGCCAGCCGCTCGGCCCGCCAACCACCGACGACGGCTGCGCAGAGAGCGACGCATGGAACCAGTCGCCGGCAAGACGACCGCGCATGCCCCAGCCAATACGACCGTCACGGTCGGCGGGCGCGCCTTCGTACATCCGGACGCGCGCGTACAGCCACGAGCGTAGCGGCTCACTGAAATACTTGTATGGAGACGCGGAATGCAGCGTTTGATCGGGATAACGTGCGCCATTCACCAACCCGGGCGCGGTGACATCGAGATCCCACACGCCGAGATCGATGGACGGGCAGCGACCTGTCGTCATCGCGATCGTGTCGCCGGCATTCACCCGCGAGCCCACGCCAAGCCCGGGCTTGAGAATGACGTGGTCGTAGTAGTAGTGAAACGTCTTCGTCATCTGCACATCGACCTTCGTATCACCCGCCGCTTCTGTGGCCACGGTGAAGAAGATCACGCCGCTGCCGGCAGCGCGCACCGGACGTGCACGACAGTCGTTCGACTGCTGCTGTCCGTTCCACGGATTGACGAAGTACAGATACACATGGTCGGTTGGCAGCACATGTCCCGGAGGAGACAGCGCACCGAGTGGCGTTCCCGCTACGAGATTGGAGGTGTCGAGCGGACTGACCGAGAGCACGCCGGGGCCGGTCTCCGTGATGCCAAAGCGATTGGTCTCCCCCTGCGGACCCGTCCCGTTGCCATCGCCACACGCGACAAGAAACGCGACACTGAGCAATGCGCACGCACGCACCGCAGTGCTCGCATGGAGCGAAGTTTTGTCGACGGAATCAAGCGCGCGATGAAGAGCAGTCACGAGCAACACCTCAACGGGTGAGCGACACGGCAGAAGCAGCAATACCCGTGAGACGGCTCACTTGAAGCGTGCGTAACCCGCGGTGTGCGCGCACCGTTACGTGGCGCGCACGGCCATCACTCTGCGCTATGCCTTGCCCGCGATGCGTTTGCCAGCGGTCACTACGCCAACCACGATGCCGCCAGCGACGATGCCGACGAACGCATCTGCGACGGTCGTCGCGACGGTACCGAGGACATGCGCAATCCCGGCCGCGCGCTCACCCAGCGCCTCGATCGGGTGTTCGATCGCGGG
The DNA here is from genome assembly GCA_965279375.1 of Gemmatimonas sp. Classification (GTDB taxonomy): domain Bacteria; phylum Gemmatimonadota; class Gemmatimonadetes; order Gemmatimonadales; family Gemmatimonadaceae; genus Gemmatimonas. Next base: position 555,537 of record OZ257156.1, read on the forward strand.
CACCGCGTGCGCGATGATGCTGCCACCGACAGTGAACATGGCCACGGTGCCCAGCACGGAGAGTCCCTTCATCATGATCGGCGCGGCGCGCAGAATCCCTCGGCCAATCGCATGCTGCGTGGCGGCGCCGGCGCCAGCGCTCTTGGTGAGTTTGAGCCCGAGATCATCGAGCTTGACGATTCCGGCAACCAATCCGTACACGAAGACCGTCGCGCCAACGCCGATGAGACTCAGCACCGTCACCTGCTGCATCAGCGGCGCGGTGGCCATGGTCCCGAGCGTGATCACGATGATCTCGGCCGAGAGCACGAAGTCGGTGCGGATCGCGCCTTTCACCTTCTCCTTCTCGTAGGCGACGAGATCGATCTTGGTGTCCGCGATGACCGCCACGCGTTCGGCCGGATCGTGGTGCTCTTCCTTGTGCAACAACTTGTGCGCGACCTTCTCAAATCCCTCGTAGCAGAGGAAGATGCCGCCGAGCATCAGCAGCGGGAGGATCGCGGCGGGGATGAAGGCACTGATGGCGAGCGCCGCTGGCACGAGGATGAGCTTGTTGATGAACGAGCCCTTGGCCACCGCCCACACCACCGGCAGCTCGCGATCAACGGTCACACCGGCGACCTGCTCGGCATTCAGTGCGAGGTCATCACCCATCACGGCACTGGTCTTCGTCGCCGCCACCTTGGTGAGCAGGGCAACGTCATCGAGCAACGTTGAGATGTCGTCGATCAGCGCTAACAGACTGGAAGCGGCCATTGAACCCTATGATCAGGACGGTTGCGCCGAGAGGACGCGCCCGGCGCCCTCGGCGGAACGAACGTTGTCACGAAGCGCTACCGTTCCATTCACGAGGACGGTCTCGATTCCCATGGGGTACTGAAACGGATTGGCGAAGGTCGCCGTGTCTGTAACCCGCGCGGGATCGAAAACGACCACATCAGCGGCGAAGCCACGCGCCAACTGCCCTCGATCGCGCAGATGCACACGCGACGCCGGCAGCGATGTCATCTTGCGGATGGCACTCGCCAATGGCAGCGCCTTCCGTTCGCGGACGTAGCGGCCGAGTACACGCGGAAAGGTTCCTGCGCCGCGAGGATGGGGACTGCCGGTACGCGTCGGACCATCGACGGCGAACGCGCCACCGTCGGAGCACACCATCCCAAACTCGTGCGCCAGCAGCCGATCGAGATTCTCCTCGCTCATGGCGAATCCGAGCATGCCCACATCGCCGCGGTTGCGCTGCAGCAGGGCAACCGTCGCCGCATACGGATCGATAGAGAGTGCCTGTGCGTAGCTGCCCAGCCGCTTGCCTTCAGCATCGCGATCGACTGCCTCACGCACGCTGGAGATCTGGACGTTGTCCCAGCCACCGATGAGCTCCACCTTGGCCCGCGCCTCGCGCTCAATACGCGGCGCCACCGTGGCATCGTTCAATCGCGCGAGAAACGCGGCCGTGCCACCGTCTCGACTCCACACCGGAAAGAGATTCGTCAGCCCGGTGGAATACGCCACATACGGATAGACGTCGAACATCGCGTCGATACGCTCGGCGCGCGCCGCAGCGATCCGTGCAAGCGCCGCGTCGATCTTCGGCCAGTTGCGCGTCCCCTGCATCTTGAGATGCGAAATCTGCAACGGACAGCCGGCGCCGCGTGCCACTGCAATCGACTCATCGATCGCCTCGAGCAATCGGTCGTCTTCGTTGCGCATGTGCGTGGCATACGGCAGTCGCCGCGACTTGAGCGGCGTGCACAGCGCAATCAGCTCGGCCAGCGGCGCGAACGCTCCGGGTGTGTACTCCAGCCCGGTCGACGCACCGCATGCACCCTCCGAGAGCGCACGCTCGACCATCTGCGTCATGCGCGACAGTTCATCAGCGGAGGCTGGTCGATCCGCATCGCCGATGACGGCGCCGCGCACGCTTCCCAGTCCGATCATCGCCGCGACATTCAGCGCGGGCTTGCGCGCGGCGAGCGTTCGCGACCACTCGGCAAACGATCGCTCCGCGCCTCCGTCAAAGCGCGAGCTACCGTCCGCGCCAGCGACGATTGTCGTCACACCTTGCCGCACCACCGATTCTGCACGCGGATCTGCACTCAGCGAGCCGTCCCCGTGCGAATGAATGTCGATGAAGCCGGGCGCAACCGCACGACCGCGCGCGTCGATCTCGTCACGACCCTTCCCCGCGATTCGCTTGGCAACCTCGGTGACGCGACCGTTGGAGATCGCGACGTCGGCCTCGCGTCCATCGGCGCCGGTACCATCGAAGACGGTACCGCCGCGAATCACCACATCATGTGCGGCCTGCGCGAGACGTGCGCCGGCGACCGCCAATGTCGTAGTCAACACGAAGTCACGACGGCTCGTGCTCACGAAACCACCGCCTCGGCTTCCATCTCCACGAGATACTCCTCGCCGATCAACTCGGCACGTACGAGCGTGTTCGCCGGCTGAATGTCACCGAAGCGCTGCCCATGCGCACGCGAGATCGGCTCCCAGTCAGCCACGTTGCGCACGTACACCCGGGTGCGCACCACATCGTCAAGCTTGCCGCCGAGTGACTCGATCGCACCCGTCAGCTTGTCCAGCACGTAGTGTGCCTGCGCGGCCGGATCACTGCCGCCCATCACCCGATCGCCGTGCGTTGCGGTGGTCCCGGACACGAGGATGCGATCACCCACGCGTACCGCGCGCGCGTATCCCGCGAGCGATTCCCACACCGTGCCGGTCAGCACACGCGGTCGACTGGCGGCGCCATTGCGCACGGGATATGGTGCCGGGAACGAGGCGACATGATGACTCAGATCGCCGCTGGCCGTCAGGAACGGCGGCTTGCGGTACTCATCTCCACAATCGCCCGGAATGGCTGCCAGCGTCGCCATGACCTCGGCGATCTCATCGCGCGCGGCCGCGTCGAGACGCAGCGTGTTGAGCCGCGCATTGTCTTCGAGGTGTGCGGACTGACCGAGTCGCGCCCCCACGATGACGCCGCCAACCGCGGGCGCATCGAGGATGTAACGCGTGGCGACGTTGGCGATGGAGACGTTGAATCGGTCGGCGACACCACGCGCAACGCGCAGTACGCGCTGCAGCGCCTCCCACCCACCGACCTGCCGAATGAAGCGGCCGTACTTCATCTGCGACCACGTCTCGAGTGCGTCCCACTCGGGCTCCGGCTGACCAAGCCAGCGATCGGAGAGGAATCCACCCGCGAGCGTTCCGAACGCCAGCAGCTTGATTCCGCGCGCCGTGCAGTAGGCGGCCATCTCCGACGCCGCGCGCTGATCGAGCAACGAGTAGCAGATCTGATTGCTGACGATCGGAATGCCGCTCTCGACCACCAGCCGTAAATGCGCGGTGTCGGTGTTGGTGAGTCCGATGTGCGCGATGAGCCCTTCCTGCCGCAGTTCATCCAACCACAGCAGCGCGTCTATCCAGCTGGGATGCGAGTACGACCACGCGTGGAACTGGAGGAGGTCGATTCGCTCCACCTGCATGCGCGACCGGGCCCGCTCGACGGCGGCTCGAACGTCTGCGCGCGACAGCGGGCCCGGCTCGGGAACCCACTTCGTCAGCAGCTGTACCGGCGGCGCATCGGGCCGCACATGGAATCGCCCGACGATGTCTTCCGCCGAACCGTAGTGATCGGCCATGTCGAACGTCGTGAAGCCCGCCGCGGCGTACGGCGCCATCGCATCGGCGGCCGCATCGAGCGAGAGCGTGCGTCCATGGCGCTCGAGATCGGCGACTTGCCACAACCCGGTCAGAATGCGGGAGATGGACAAGCCCGGTGCGAGTTCGGTGCGATCGATCGAATCGGTCATCTGCGCATCACTCCGGCGGGAGTGTCGAGAAGCGTTCCTTGAGTGAGACGCCGGCGCGACGCAGCGCGGACACCTCGCGCCAGTATATCAACGTACCAATCGCCATCACCAGCACCCAGAGCGGTGTCGAGCGGAAATACCACGCGCTCACCGGCGCCGTGAGGTCCTTCCAGACATGTACCACGAGAAACAGCGTAAGAATGCCAAGCCCAGACGCCGCGATCGCGTTGCGCAGCGGCACGTTGGTGATCACGCGCATGTCGGCGGCGAGCACGGGATTCGTTCGCGGCAGCGCCAGCACGGACGCGCCCATCAGCAGGAAGTTGACCAGCATGGACACGACGAGCAGGTCGACACCAAGAAAGAAGTCGCCCGCAAAGTGACTGCCGATGATGCCCAGCGTGGCTGTGAGCCCACTGACCACAATCGCTGGACCGGGTGTGCGACGTAGTGGATGCACAACGCTCATCTGCTTGGGGAAGATGCCATCTTCCGCCCACGCAAACATCAGACGCGATACGGCGAGAATCATCGCCGGAAGGTCGTTGGTCAGTGCGATGGCCGCACCCGCGACGATGAGCACGGTCGCGGTTGGTGAAAGCAGGTAGCCCAACAGCCCAGGCGCCGTCAAATCACGCGCGGTCGCCTCGCTCGCGACAAACCACCACGGCACCGTGTGATACACGGCGCTCGCAAACGCGAAGTAGAACGCCGCCGTCACCAACACCGCGAGCCCGATGGCCCTTGGCAATTCACGCGAGGGATTGCGCGCCTCGCCGCCCGCCTGCGCAATGGCGTCGAAGCCGATGAAGCTGGAGAACAGGACGGCCGACGCGGAGAGGAAAGTCCGCAGGCTGAACGGCACGTCGGGCATCGGTGGAACGGTGCGCTGCTCACGCGCCATCAGTGCGGCAGCGAAATCGGCGTGCGTGAAGCGAAAACCCACCACAATGACGATCGCCCCCGCCAGGAACATCAGCACCATCAGTGGGATGAGCGTCTTTTCGTAGGCGCCTAACCCTCGCATGTTGATGAAGACGAACGTCCACAGGAAGGACAGCGCGATGGCCAGCCGCAGCGCACCGTGTTGCATCGCCTCACCTAACGCGGCGTAGCCGAGGGCGGCAACGATGTCACGAAGGAACATGGGGATCACGTACGACACCACGCCGATCGCGATCGACAACCCGAACCACTGCGAGAACGACGCGACGAATCCGAGATACGGACTGAGCGCGCGACTCGCGTAGAGGTAGCTCCCACCCGCGCGCGGCATTGCCGAGGCGAGAATAGCGTACGAGAGCGCCGCGAGCAGCGCCGGGACCGCGGCGAAGACAAAGGCAGGCAACACCCACGGGCCGATGCCGGGGACATTTCGCTGGATCATGATCGGCACGACGTTGATCGACGCTCCGATCATGGAGCAGATGCCCGTCGCGGCGAGGCTCAACAGCCCAAGGCCGCGAACGAGTTTCGGTGGTGCGGACATCCTACAGCGGCCCTGAGGTCATGGTCACGGATTGGTCGTTCATCGGAGTCGATCGCAGGCGCCGCTCGCAGCAGGAAGCGAGTCCCCGCGAACGAACGTGAAGAACGAACCCATCGTAACGTCGATGCGCAAGCGGCGCGACGCCGAGCATCGTTGAAACGCGTTGAAACGCGTTGAAACGCGCAGAACGATGCCGTCGGCCGTATGTTGGAAGCGGACCCCCAGCCGGAGTAGCTCGTGCCCCGTACCCGTCGCATCCGCTCGCGATTGCTGTCTGCACGCAGTGCCCTTGCCATCGCCACCCTCGGCGTCAGTTCCATAGGCCACGGCGCGATCAGCGCATCAGCACAGACAGCGCCGAGACCAGCGGCCGCGCTTGCAGCACGCTACGACATCCTGATCCGCAACGGGACCGTGCTGGATGGGACGGGAGCAGCCGGTCGTCGAGCCGATGTCGCTATCGTCGGCAATCGCATCGTACGCGTATCCGCTTCGCCGCTGCCCGCGGCCGACGCTCGGCGCGTGATCGATGCGAAGGGTCTGACTGTAACGCCGGGCTTCATCGACCTGCATGCGCATCTGGAACCGCTTCTGACATTGTCGAGCGCGGAGAGCCATGTGCGACAAGGTGTCACGTTGGCGCTTGGCGGTCCTGATGGCACGAGCCCTTGGCCGCTGGCCACCTACGCCGACAGCGCGGACCGCATGGGGCTCGGGATGAACGTCGCGTACCTCGCGGGGCACAACAGCATTCGTCGCACCGTGATGGGTACGGAGAACCGCGCACCAACGGCGGAGGAACTCGCGCGGATGCGTGCGATGGTGGCGCGCGCGATGAACGAAGGTGCGTTCGGTCTGAGCACCGGCTTGCGCTATGTGCCCGGCTACTATTCGTCGCTGGATGAAGTCGTGGCGCTGTCTGAAGAGGCGGCCTCGCGTGGCGGCATTTATACGTCACACCTGCGCGAAGAAGGCGTCGGGCTGCTGGACGGTGTCGGGGAGGCGCTCGAGATCGGGCGACGCGCGAAGATTCCAGTTGTGCTCACGCACCACAAGGCCGTGGGGCGACAAGCGTGGGGCAAGAGCACCATCACGTTGCACATGGTGGACTCCGCGCGCGCCGCCGGTACCGATGTGATGATCGACCAGTATCCGTATACGGCCAGCTTCACCGGACTCGATGTGCTGGTGCCACCCTGGGCGCTGGCGGGCGGCACGACGCAGTTGCGTGCGCGGCTGGAGAACCCTGTACTCAAGGACAGCATCACGCGCGGTATCATCGACCTCGTGCTCAACGATCGCGGCGGCGGCGATCTACGGCGCGTGCAGTTTGCGATTGTGTCATGGGATGACGGCAAGCTGCAGGGGAAGACGCTGCACGACTGGGCCGTCGAGCGAGGGATGCCGTCCACACCCGAATCAGCCGTGACGCTCATTCTCGAAGGGGTGCTGCGTGGCGGCGCCGGCATGGTATACCACGTGATCGACGAAGGAGACGTGCGTCGCATCATGGCACATCCGCAGACGATGATTGCCAGCGACGGTCGCATCACCAAGTTCGGCGATGGCGTGCCGCACCCGCGCAACTACGGCACGTTCCCGCGCGTGCTTGGACGTTACGTGCGCGAGGAGCATGTGCTCACTTTGCCGCAGGCCGTGCACAAGATGACGGGCATGCCCGCCGCGCGACTCGGGCTCACCGATCGCGGGTGCCTGCGCGTAGGGTGCGTCGCCGACGTGACGATCTTCGATGAAGCGACCGTCAGCGACGTCGGCACCTTCACCGATCCGCACCACTACCCAGTCGGCATCCCCTGGGTGCTGGTGGGCGGAGAGCCGGTGATCGCCAACGGCACTCTAACCAACGCCCGTCCGGGTCGCGTTTTGCGACACGCGCCCAACGCCCGCAAACGGTCGGCTACGCGCTAGCGAGCCCAACCAACATGCAGGGCCGTGACTCTGGCGCGCTCGGTGGTGCGATGTGCGAATAGTCACTTCACGGGCCAATTCTTGACATACGCTCTTCTTGCCGAGTCACGCTGGTGGCCGTAGCGTAGCGATTCCTCAAGAAAGCGAATCGTGTGACGCGCACGCAGGCACCATCAGTCAACTCCAATGACGACGGCGCATTCCGCCTCCCGTCGATCGTACTGCCCAAGGGTGGCGGCGCGATCCGCGGGATGGGGGAGAAGTTCGCTGCTACGCCTGTGTCCGGTACCGGTTCGATGTCGATTCCCATCGCCGTGCCAACCGGGCGAGCGGGATTCGCGCCATCACTCGCCCTGCGCTACGACTCGGCCAGCGGTAACGGCCCATTCGGCTTCGGCTGGTCGCTTGGGCTTCCATCGATCTCGCGGCGCACGGACAAAGGGCTCCCGCGCTACGACGATACGGCGCACACCGATGTCTTTGTGTTTGCCGGCGCCGACGATCTCGTGCCCGTGTCTGCCGCGGACGGCACGCGTCATGAAGACCGAGTCACGTTTCCTGGATTCACCGTCTATCGGTATCGACCGCGGATCGAGGGGGTGTTTGCGCGCATCGAGCGTTGGGTTGCCACCGCGAACGGCGAGACGCACTGGCGCAGCATCTCGCGAGACAATGTCACAACGCTCTACGGCAATTCGGCGGCGAGTCGCGTCGCGGATCCGAGCGATACCGCGCGCGTGCTCACGTGGTTGGTGTGCGAGAGCTACGACGATCGCGGGAACGCGATGCGATACGAGTACGCCGCGGAGGACAACGCAGGCGTGGATCCGGCGCGGGCCAACGAGCGCAATCGTGATAGGCGCGCCAATCGGTACCTCAAGCGGATCTGGTTCGGCAACCGAACGTCGCGACTCGTCAACGCCAATCTTGCGCAGACGGACTGGTTGTTCGAAGTCGTATTCGACTACGACGAGGCGCACATCGAGTCGGTCCCACTCGACGCGCAGCAGCCGGTCGATGCGCAGCATCGCTTCGTCCTGGCGTCGGAAAAGGCGGGCACGCCGTGGACGCATCGTGCGGATGCATTCTCTGCGTATCGTGGTGGATTCGAGGTGCGTACCACGCGTCGGTGCCGTCGCGTGCTGTCGTTTCATCGCATTCCAGAGCTGGCAGCGACGCCGTATCTGGTACGTGCGACCGAGTTCGACTACGACGACTTCGACTACAGCAAGCCGCACACAGTCGCCAGCGAACTCGCGCACCACGGGAGCACGCGCGTCGCCTCGTTCATCGCGCGGGCAACGCAGTATTCTTTCGAGCGCGATGAATCGCAGCCTCCCGTACAGCGCAATGGCGTCACGTACCATCGCTATCTCGCGGCCACGCACCCGTCGGTCGAATTCGAGTACAGCCAAGCGGTCATCGACGACACGATTCGCACGCTCGACGCCGACAGCGGCGCCAATCTGCCCATAGGTGTGGACGGCAGTGCATATCGCTGGGTGGATCTGCACGGTGAGGGCGCAGCGGGTGTGCTGACGGAGCACGCCGACGCGTGGTACTACAAGCCGAACCTCGGCGATGGCCAACTCGGCGCGCAAACGGTGGTGGCCGCCAAGCCTTCCATCTTCTCGCTGCGCGATGGTGCGCAGCTCCTGGACCTCGCGGGCGACGGGCGGCTGGACCTCGCGCGCTTCTCGGGTGCGACGCCCGGCTTTCATGAGCGCGCCGATGACGGGACGTGGTCTAGCTTCACGCCGTTTCGCTCGCTCCCTCGCACCGCCTGGTCAGATCCCAATCTGCGTTTCGTCGATCTCACTGGCGATGGTCGCGCCGATGTTCTCATCACCGAGGCGACCCATCTCAGCTGGATGCCGTCGCTGGGCGAGGATGGCTTTGGTGCCGCGGTGCGCGCGGTTGCACCCCTCGACGAAGAGCGCGGCGCACAGCTCGTCTTTGCTGACGGAACGCAATCCATCTACCTCGCCGACATGTGTGGCGATGGACTCGCCGCGCTCGTGCGCATTCGCAATGGCGAGGTCGCGTACTGGCCTAACCTCGGCTACGGTCGCTTCGGCGCCAAGGTCACGATGGATGCAGCGCCATGGTTCGATCGGGAAGAGCAGTTCGAACAGGCACGTATCCGTCTCGCGGACATTGACGGCTCAGGCACGAACGACATCATCTACCTCGGTCGGGATGGTGCGCAGGTATGGTTCAATCAGTCTGGCAATCGGTGGAGCGCGCCGCGCGCATTGACATCGTTCCCGCAACTGGACGCACTTTCCACGGTCGCGACAGCGGACCTGCTGGGTAACGGAACGGCGTGCCTCGTGTGGTCATCCGGCGCTCCCAGCGCGGGACGCGAAACGGTTCGCTATCTCGATCTCATGGGTGGCAACAAGCCGCACCTGATGATCGGAACGCGCAACGGGCTCGGATCGGAAACACGCATCGCGTACGCGTCGTCGTCACGCTTTCTGCTCGCGGACAAGGCAGCGCAGCGTCCGTGGCGCTATCCGCTCGCGTCGCCGGTGCACGTCGTGGAGCGCGTCGAAGTGTTCGACCGCATCAGTCGCAATCGGATGGTGACGCGATACGCGTATCACGATGGACACTACGACGGCACCGAGCGCGAATTCCGCGGCTTCGGCATGGTCGAACAGTGGGACACGGAATCGTTCGCACTGCTGGCGGCGGATGGGATGCTGCCACCAGCGAGCAACATCGACTCGGCGTCACATGTGCCGCCGGTGCTGACCAAGACGTGGTTTCATACAGGCGACGAGTCGGACACAGAGTCCGCACTCCCCGCCGGCCTGTCTCTCGACGAACGGCGCGAGGCGCTTCGCGCACTCAAGGGATCGGTGCTTCGACAGGAGGTGTTCGCGCTGGACGGGTCGCCGCGCGAGGCATCGCCGTACACGGTCGCCCTCAACCGCTACGCCATTCGGCTGCTGCAGGCACGCGGTCGCAATGCGCATGCGGTCGTGCTCGCGCATCAGCGCGACGTGTTGTCGTACACGTACGAGCGCGATCTTGCCGACCCTCGGATACTGCATGCGATCACGCTGGAGGTGGATGACGTCGGCATCGTTCGTCGCACCGCCTCCATCGGCTATCCGAGGCAGCTCGTCGCTGCGACGCTGTCGCCGGTAGACCAGGCCGAGCAGGCGCGCACACGCGTTACGTACACCACCACGCGTACCACGAACGGCATCGACGACGCCAACGATTATCGCACGCCGGTGGTGTGGGACACGGCGACGTACGAAGTCACGGGGATCGCTGCGAGAGGTACACAGCTGCTTGCGTTCGCCGAGGTCGACACGGCGACCGCGACGGCGGCGGATATTGCCTATGAGGTCGTGCCTCCCGCCGGCGTGCTTCGTCGTCGCTGCATCGAGCGAACCTGCATACTCTTCCGCCGCAACGACCTTTCGGTGGCACTGGCGCCGGGAAGACTCGAGTCACTCGCGCTGCGCTTCGAGCGCTATCGCCTGGCGTTGACGGCGGGGCTGGTGTCTCAGGTATACGGCAACCGTGTGAGTAGCGCGACGCTCTCCGCGGACGGCGGCTATGTGCACTTCGACGGCGACAGCGATTGGTGGATCCCATCCGGACAGACGTTCTACTCGCCGCGGTCTGCCGACCTTCCCGCCGCTGAATCGGCCTATGCGCGCGGGCACTTCTTTCTCGCGCTCCGCCAGCGAGATCCGTTTCACAGCGCTGCGGCTTCCACGGAGTCGGCGGTCGTCTACGACGCTCACGATCTGCTCGTCGTCGAGTCGGTCGATGCACTCGGCAACCGAACGACCGTCGGCGAGCGCGCTGTCGATCCGGCGCTGCCACGTCTGTCGAACGGATACGACTATCGCAGCATGCAGCCACTCGTCACGATGGATCCGAATCGCAACCGCACGGCGATCGCCGTCGATGCGCTCGGTCACATCGTCGCGACGGCGGTGATGGGCAAGCCGGAGGACGCGCTGCCTCTGGGCGATCGGCTGACTGGCGTCGAACGCAATCTCACCGCCGCAACGATCGCGTCGTTCTTCGCAAACCCGCTCGCGACCGCGCCCGCGCTGTTGGGGCGCGCGTCGACGCGGCTCGTCTACGACATCTACGCCTATCACCGCACCATGAGTCTTGCGCAGCCGCTGCCGGTCGTCGTGGCGACGATCAAGCGCGAGACGCACGACGCTGAACTTGCACCGGGTGCCAGCAGCAAGCTGCAGTGCGCCTTGGAGTATTCCGATGGTTTCGGACGCGTCGTTCAACAGAAGGCCCAGGCCGCGGGACGCACCGCAGCGACGCGTTGGACAGGATCCGGATGGAAGGTTTTCAATAACAAGGGCGCACCAGTCCGTGCGTTCGAGCCCTTCTTCAGCTCCACGCACGCCTTTGAGATGGGCGCACGCATCGGTGTGAGCAGCTGGATGCTCTATGATCCGCTCGGCCGAGTGGTGGCGACACTGCATCCGGATCACTCGTGGGAAAAGCGCGTGTTTGGGCCGTGGCGGGAAGCGACGTGGGACGCTGGTGACACGGTGCTCATCACCAATCCGGCGCAGGACGTGGACGTCGGCGACGCGTTCGCGCGCTTGCCCGCCACGGAGTATCTGCCCACCTGGCATGAAGCGCGCGCCGGCGGTGCGCTGGGCGCAGAGGCGATGGCGAGCGCGCGCAAGGCGGAGCGCTACGCCGCAACGCCAACGATCACGCACACCGATTCTCTTGGCCGCGCGATGTTGACCGTGCTGCACAATCGGTTCGTTGCGCCGAACGCTGCCCAAAACACGCCGCCTGTGGAGTCGTTCCCCATCACCCGCGTGGTGCTCGACATCGAAGGGCAGCATCGCGCCGTCGTCGACGCGCGCGGCATCACGATGGCGCGCTTCGACGTGGACATTGTTGGGCGTCGTCTGGCCAGCCACAGCAGCGATGCAGCGTCGCAGTGGACCGTGTTCGACGTGAAGGGTACGCCGATCCACGCGTTCGACAGCCGCGGCCATCAGACGAGCACGCGCTACGATACGCTCCGACGCCCGCTCGAAACGATCGTGCGCGATGGCAATGGCGCTCGCACCGTTGGCCGGCTCGAGTATGGTGAAGCGGTCGTCAATGCCGAATCCCGCAACCTGCGCGGTCGAGCGGTACGGCAGTTCGATCAGGCGGGTGTGATGACCACCGACCTGTACGACTTCAAAGGAAACGCGCTGCGCAACGAGCGGCGGTTGGCTATGGAGTATCGCGCGATGCTGGACTGGAGCGCAGCTCCTCCGCTCGAGGCGACGAGTTATGTCACCAGCTCGCGCTACGATGCGCTGAATCGTCCATTCGCGCAGACCAGTCCCGACGGGAGCGTCATGCTGCCGACGTACGACGCCGCGGGCACCTTGACGCGCATCGACGCTCGACTGCGCGGGGCCGGCGTGACGACGCCGATCATCACGCTCATTGAATACAACGCGCGCGGACAGCGCACCCGCATCGATCACGCGACGCGCGATGGAACCGGCATCACGACGCGCCATGAGTACGACCCGGAGCGCTTTCGTTTGCTGCGGACCAGTACGCTCAGGAACGGTCGCGCACCGAATCCGGCGAATGGCGCGGGCGACGTGCAGGAGCTCAACTACAGCTACGATCCCGTGGGCAACGTGTCGCGTGTGCGGGACGACGCGCAGCAGACGCTGTACTTTCGCAATCGTCGCGTCGAGCCAAGCTGCGACTATGTGTATGACGCGATCGGCCGACTGATCGAGGCATCGGGGCGAGAACATCTGGGGTTGAACGCGGGACCCGCTGCCGCCGGACCGTTTTCACTCGCGGCGGCCCTCGCGCATCCCGGCGATGCCGATGCTTTGGGCACCTACGTTGAACGCTTTGCCTACGACGACGTGGGCAATCTGCTGTCGATGCGACATCGTGGCAGCAATCCGGCCGCGCCCGGCTGGTCTCGCTGCTACCAGTACGCGCTCGACAGCAATCGTCTCATCAGCACCGGCTCCCCATCCGATCCGAACAATCCGGACAGCGTCTGCGCCGCGTCATACGCCGCGCTACCGACACACGCGGACCGCTACGCATACGATGCGCACGGCAACATGACTGCCATGCCGCATCTGGCGTTGATGCAGTGGGACTATCGGGACGCACTGCAGGCGACCGCTGCGCAGGTGGTGAATGGTGGCGCCACGCCTGAGACCACCTGGTATCAGTACGGCATCACTGGCGATCGCGTGCGCAAAGTGACGGATGATCAGGCGTTGGCCGGGCAGACGCCGGTGCGGAAGTCCGAACGGATCTACCTGCAGGGATTCGAGATCTATCGCGAGTATGCCGCCGATGGCGTCACGCCGGTGCTCGTACGTGACAGCTTGCACGTGATGGTGGATACGCAGCGCATCGCCCTCGTGGAGACGCGCGCCGACATCGCGAACGCGCCGTCGTTGATGCGCTATCAGTTTGGCACGTTGGTGGGGTCGGCGTCGCTCGAACTGGACGACGATGCGGGCATCATCTCGTACGAGGAGTATTTCCCATACGGCGCGACGTCGTATCGCGCGGCTCGCAGTGCGACAGAGGCTGCCAAGCGCTATCGGTTCACTGCGCGCGAGCGCGACGAGGAGACGGGACTCTCGTATCACGGCGCGCGCTACTACGCGTCGTGGCTCGGGCGGTGGACCGCTGCCGATCCCATCGGGATCAACGATGGCGTCAACGTCTATCAATACGTCGCTGGCAACCCGATCCGCCTGCACGATCCAACCGGCACTGACGGGAAGGCGCCCGAGTACGCGGACAATCTCAATGATCAGGGCAAGCCACTCTATACATCGCACGGCGATCAGCTGGTGAAGGACTCCAAGGCGGTCGGCAAGAAGGTTGGCGAGGAAGCCATCAAGTCCGATGAGCTCAAGGATCTCAAGAAGCTCGTGCTCGACCCACAGCTCTCGCGGCTCACTGGTGGACTCGAGAAGGAGTGGAACGAGCGAAAGGGAACGCTGATCCTTGGCGGCATCGTGATTGCCGTGCCCGTCGCGGCTACGCTCACGTACTTCATGATCAACGACAAGAAGCTCGACTTGCCCGTCGTCGGGGAGCAGCACACGCGCGAGCTCGGATGGCTCGTGACTTCCAAGCTCGTCGATCTGGGCTCGGGAAAGCTGTTGGGCGACAAGGGAAAGATCGGCGTCAGCTACGAAGAGAAGAACGGCAAGGACCGCTACGGCTATCAGCAGGAGATGCCGTTCGGTACCGACAAGCTCAAGTTCTCCTTCGACAGTCGATTCGGCGCCGACTACAGCAAGCTGGAACTCGGACTCACCTACAAGCCGGACAGCCAGCGGTCGTTCGGACTCTCGGGGAGCGGTGAAGGCGATGCCGGCAAGACGAACCTCGGCGCCAAGCTCGATCTCAAGTTCCCCGTTGCGGGTGCGCCGTTCACACTCGGCGCGACGGCGGGTTACGCCTCCAAGCCTGATGCAGGTGCGTCGAACTTCACCGGCCGCCTCGAAGCGCTCTACGCGCCAAAGATTGGCGGCAACACGGTGAACTTCGGCTTCCAAGGCTTCGTCAATGCGCCGGTGCCCAAGGACAGTCCATTCATGCCCAAGTCCGAGTTCAACAAGATCCCGCAAGGTCCGGTTTCGATGTTCACTCCGGCTGGCAACGGTGGATTTCTCTCGATCACGATTTTCAGCGGCACAGGCGTCGGATTGTTCTAGCGGTTCCTGCGGACGCACTTCGTCCGCCTTTCAACACGGAGAGTTGCTGTGAATGCGATCACGTTTCCGTTGACTCCGCACATGACCGGCGCCGCCGTCGGTGACTTGCAGGAGCTGCTGCAATTGCTGCTCGACCGCGCCATCATCGCGCCGAACGATCCGGGCATCCGCAAGGAGCTCACGCTCGTGTTGGCGCGCGAACGCACCGGTCGCGGCTACGCGAGCGCAACGACCAAGTGCGTCGCGCTATTTCAGGAAGCAATGCAACTGCCTGCAACAGGCAACGTCGACGAAGCCACCGCCAAATCGCTCAACTCGATGCGGCGACAGCTCGGCGTGGGTGGAGCCACCGGTGGCGGCACGGGTGGCACCGACACCGGCGGCAACACGCCTACGGCGCCGGAGCAACCGGTCGCGTGGGTGGTGAGCGGTACGGTGACGAGCGACAGTGGTCTGCCCGCCGCTAACATCCGTGTGCGTGCATTTCATGCGCAGGCCAAGGGTGGAATTCGGCTCGGCGAAGACGTATCCGATAGCGAAGGCAGCTACACTATTCGCTATTCGCTGCTGCCGGGGCTGAGCAGCGTCGATCTGGTCGTGACGGCCAGCGGCGACGACGGCGTCACTCTACAAACCTCC
This sequence comes from Gemmatimonas sp., assembly GCA_965279375.1. Taxonomy (GTDB): domain Bacteria; phylum Gemmatimonadota; class Gemmatimonadetes; order Gemmatimonadales; family Gemmatimonadaceae; genus Gemmatimonas. The sequence continues at coordinate 571,151 of OZ257156.1, forward strand.
TCAGTTGTCAGTGCTGCGCCTCCGCTGGCGCAGGTGGATCTGACACTTCCCGCCACCGATGCCACCTCCACGGCGCGACGTGTGGAAGGCCGACTGTTGCTCGACTACGGCGAAGTCGGCGAGAACGTCACGCTACGACTGTACCGCAAGACGTTCGGCGGACAGGCGGCGCTGCTGAGCGAGACAACCACGAAGGCGCATGGAGTCTACGCGCTCCCCTATTCGTCGCAGCAGTCGGACAGTCTCGAGGTGCGCGCGCTCGACGTGACCGGCGTGGAGATTCCGGTATCGTCGCTCGTACACGACGATGGGCTGTCGGCTCGCACGGTGGTGAATCTCGTGGCGCCAGCTACCGTGAAGCCGCTGGCCGCCGAGTTCGACCGGCTCTCGACAGCGCTGACTCCGCACGTGGGCTCGATGGATCGCCTGAGCGCGGCACAGGAGACTGTCGCGCAGCAGGATCTGACGCTGCTCAATCGTGCATCAGGTTGGGATGCGAGATTGATCGCGCTGGCAGCGAATGCGGCAACGCTCGCCTCCGATCGGTTCATGCCATTGGCGCAAGACGAGCTGTATGGACTATTCCGCGCCGGACTGCCGACCGATCCGCTGCAGCTCGCCGGCGTGGGCAGCGATGTCGTGGAGCAGGCGCTCAAGAGTGTGCACGATGCTGGCATCGTCACCGTGGACGCAGCTCGACTTGGCACGGTGAAAGAACGGTTCAGCAACTTCGCCAATCTGACGCGTCTCGCGGTGCGTGCACCGGGCGCGCAATCATCGTACAGCGAACTGCTGCAGTCGGCGTCGGTGAGCGACGAGGGGCGCAATCGATTCGCCGGCGTCTACGTGGACCATGCTGGTGATTCCGCATCGCTCTGGACGAAGGCGCGCGAAGCCGGCGTGAGCGACAGCGACGTCGCCGCGTTGCAGCGACAGGGCAAGTTCGCGTTCCTCACGTCGAACAACGCGCGCATGGCCCAGCATCTCGAGCAGGGGATGCAGATCTCGGATCCGGTGCAACTGGTGGATCGTGACCTGGACCTGCCGGACACATGGAAGGCAGAAGTGCGCGGGCTCGCCGACGGCGTGCCGGCGCTGTTGGCTTCGCTGGTGCCGCCGGCGTACGAAGGCGACACGATCGACGTGCGACTGGATGCGTACGCGAACGACATGGCACGCAAGGTTCGTGTCAGTTACCCCACGCAGGTCGTTGCGCGCATGGTCGAGCGCGACGCCGACGATGTGTTTCAGCTGGGGCAGTCGCGCACTCCTGCCGTTTCGTTCCTGCGGAGCGCATCGGCATCGGGCTTCCGACTGGGCAGCACACCGGTCGACTCGTTCCTTCGTGAGAATCCCGCTGTCGCCGCGGGCATGGAGGCGGGCGAATTGCGCACGGCGACGCAGGCCGTCAAGACGCTGCAACGCCTCTATCAGATCACGCCGGGCAACGACGCGATGCTGGCGCTGACCAAGGCCGGTCTCACGTCGGCGCATGACATCACCTCGATGTCACGCAACGAGTTCCTCGAACGCTACGAGTCCTACTTCCCTTCTCGCGAACAGGCGGAACTCGTCTATCGCAAAGCGCAGCAGGTCAGCTCGATCACGACCAACCTGTACGGCATCGTCAAGGAGATGGACAGCGCGCCGTCCGTCACCGCCATCTCGGCCACGCCTGCGATGAAGGAACAGGCGAAGAACGAGCTGATCAAACACTTCCCCACCATGGAGTCGCTTTTTGGTTCCATGGACTTCTGCGACTGTGACCACTGCCGCTCGGTGCTCAGCCCCGCAGCATATCTCGTGGATCTGTTGCACTTCGTGGACCCTGACGCATCCAAGTGGCAGGGCTTCCTCGATCGCTGGAAGAAGGACCACGCCGGTACCGACTACACCGCGACCTACAAGCGCCCGTTCGATGCGCTGATCGAGCGACGTCCCGACTTGCCGCACATACCGCTCACCTGCGAGAACACCAAGACCGCGCTGCCCTACATCGACGTCGTCAACGAGATCCTCGAGTACTACGTCGCCAACAACGCACTGGCTCCGCAGGCGGCACACGATACGGGCGACGCGACCACCGCTGAACTGCTCGCGGAGCCGCAGCACATCATTCCAGCCGCGTACGACGCGGTTGGCGCAGCCACATATCCCATCGGACTGCCCTTCGACCTGTGGCTTGAGACAGTTCGCGGCTTCTGCAACTATGCTGAAACGCCGCTCGCCGAGGTGATGGAAGCGTGCCGCACCACGGACGATCTCTTCGCACCCGCCGAAGCGTTCGATCGCTCGGCGACCTTCGTTGAATCGCTCGGCATCACGCCCGCTGAGTACGCAATCTTCACCGATCCAGACCCGCTCGACACGTGGTTCACGCTGTACGGTTTCGCGACGGAGAACGACGCGACGGCGCTCGCGGTTGATCCAAGCACCGGACAGCGCATCGATCTCAACTCTGCCAAAGCGCTCTCACGCCGGCTCGGCGTCTCCTATCAAGAGCTGGTGGACATCGTCCGCACCGGATTCGTCAATCCGAAGCTCGAGTCGCTCGTCGTGCTGTACAAGCTCCAGGTGTCGATCGGTGACATTCTGCTCTACCGCGACCACGGCGCACTGCTCGGCGCAGACCCCAGCACGCTCTCCAAGGACGAGCTGGCACGGCTCGCCAATCTGATCTCCTTTCAGAAGCAGCTGGACGAGGCCACGGCGACGTACAGTGCAGTGGGTTTCGACGCGCGGGCGTGGGTGGACAATGCCATCGCCACCAATGTGCTCGACGGCATTCTCGTACTCGCTGATCCCGACCAAGGGTGCAACTTCGATCTCACGACGTTGCGCTACGCGAACGGAGACGCGTGCGACCCGATCGCGTTCACGCGCATCAATCTCTTCGTTCGACTGTGGCGTAAACTCGGCTGGAGCATCGCCGAGACAGATCGGGCGCTGCAAGCGTTCATTCCGAGCGACGCGCACTACGACGCGACGCATCTGGCCGACCGACCGTTCGCCACGGCGCTGGTCTACCTCGCGCATCTGAGCGCACTGGAGCAGTCGCTGCGCGCTGGCAAGCGTACGCGCGAGAAGCTGATCACGCTGTGGACCCCACTCTCCACCACAGGCGCGCGGCCGCTGTACGCAGATCTGTTCCTCGGGCGCGCCGTACTGCAGCACGATCCCGTCTTCGACGATCCGTTCGGACGCTATCTCGCTACGCCGGGCATCGCGCTCTCGGACCACGCACTCGCACTGCAGGGCGCGCTCGGTCTTTCGGCGGCGGACATCGAGCGTATCCTCACCGCGAATGGAAGCACGCTGGCCACTGCGGAGCTCACGATCGATAGCGTCTCCCTGCTCCACCGCCACGCGCTTCTGGCGAAGGCGCTCAAGGTGAGCGTCGCCGAGCTTCTGGCACTGCGGGAACTGACGGGACTCGATCCGTTCACCGCGATTGCGTCTGCGCCGCTGACTACGCTGAGCGAAGACGCACCGTTCACGCAGACCATTCACTTTGTGGACACGGTTCGATCGATCAAGGCATCCGGTTTCAAGGTGGACGAGTTGGTGTACCTGCTCCGACATCAGTTCGACGCGAACGGTCCGTATCGTCAGCACGATGATGCACAGCTCACCCGCGTGAAGCTTCTCTCGGATGGCATGCGCGCCATCCGCGCGACGTACGCCGTGCCGGCGGATCCCGGTGCCATCGATGACGAGGCGCTGCGACAAACACTCGCACTGGTGCTGCCGTCGGATGTGATCGCGCGGCTCACGGCGATGATCGCGGGTACGGTGGAGTTCACCGTCGCGGAGGGCGGCGTGTTGCCGGCAGACGCGCTCGTTGCCGCGAGCTTCGAGAACGAGCCGGCCATACGGCAGGTGCAGTACAACGCGACGACGCGACAGCAATCGTTGACCGTGCGCGGCGTGCTGTTCGATCCCGAGAAGGCCGCGCTGACCTCCCGCTTTCCATCGCCGCTGTTTGCACGCCTGGTGAACGCGGCGCAGGCGCAGGCACGCGAGTTCTTTGACCGCTGGTTGCTGCGTCGTCCGCCGGGTGTACGCCCGGAGTCAGGGTTTCTGCTTCCCGCGGATTTCGCGGTGCTCTTCGCACCGGATGCCGGCGCCCTCACACCCGATCAGCAGCAGATCAAGCTCCGCGATCGCCGTGCGGCGCTCGCGTCGAGCTTTCTGCCGTATCTGCAGCAGCAGCTCATCAGACAGCTCGTGGTTCGCACGCTCGCTGCAGAGCTCTCGACGGATGCGGAGCTGGTCGAGGCATTGGTTACGGAACCGGAGCTGCTGAGTGATCCGGCTCCGCTGATCGAGGCTTTCTCGGGCGTGAGTACGCGCGGAGTTGATGTCACCGCGTACGCGTCCACCGATGCCAGTGGACCACCACTCGTCTCGCTCGTACTCAGCGATGCCGACACCACGCTACGCGATGGCAATGGCGCGCCGCTGATTCCGGCTGGCTCACGAAGCGCGCGCGTTGAAGGCTTCGTCGAGGTGCCGACGCCGGGCGCGTATCGCATTCACATTGCGCTGGAGAAGAAGGACGCGACGGCCACCGTGCGCTTCGCGCATCTGCCTTCGGCGTTGATCGATGGCATCGCGGCGACGGATGCGGCGGAGCTGAGTGAGTTCACCGTGCTCAAGGCTGGTGTGCCATACGCGTTTTCCATCCTGCTGCAGGATCTGGGCGGTGGTAGCGCGCGCGCGTTGGTGCAGGGCGAAGCGATCCCCAAGGATCGGCTGGGCCGGCTTGCACTGTATCCGGCGTCTGTGGTGGAGCGCGCCAACCGCGCCTCGGTGCTGCTCTCGAAGACGGTTCGCCTCATGCAGGGGCTGCAGCTCTCGGAGCGCGAGCTGCGCTACATCCTCACCCACGCGGTGGATTTCGGTGGTGTGGACTTCTCTGCGCTGCCCACTCGCGCCGCAGACGACTCACCGGCGGGCGCGCAGGCCCTCTTCGCCCAGTGGAAACGACTCGCGGCCTACACGCAGCTCAAGTCGGAGATCGCCGGCGGTGGCGATGGTCTGCTCGACGTCTTCGCCACGCCAACCCCTGACGCCGCATACGCGGTACTCGCCACACTCACGCGGCGCGATGTCGCCGTCGTGCAAGACGCTGCCACCACCATCTTTGCGGTACCAGCACTCGTCAGCGAGGAACCCGTTGGTCGCGTGTGGCAGTTGCTGCAGCTGGTCGAACGATTCGGCGTGTCAGTGCGCACACTGGCCCGCACCGCAACCGTGGTCTCTACGGCGCTGCCCGCAGGTGCGCGACAGGACGTGGCGAAGGGGCTGCGCGAAGCGGTACGCGCGCGGTTCGACGAAGAGACTTGGTACAAGGCGGCGCCGGCCGTCTTCGATCCGTTGCGTCAGCGGCAGCGCGATGCGCTGGCCGCGCACGTCATGCATCAGCATGGTTTCGACAGCATCAACCAGCTCTACGAGTACTTCCTGATCGACCCGGGCATGGAGCCTGTGGTGCAGACATCGCGCATCCGTCTCGCGATCGCGTCCGTCCAGCTCTTCATCCAGCGCTGCCTGCTCAATCTCGAAGCTGCGGTCCATCCCTCGGTCATCAACGCCAGTCAGTGGGAGTGGATGAAGCGATATCGCGTGTGGGAGGCGAATCGCAAGATCTTCCTTTTCCCGGAGAACTGGCTGGAGCCGGAGTTCCGCGACGACAAGACGCATCTGTTCACGGAGTTGGAGACCGCGCTGTTGCAAGGCGACCTCTCGAACGACCTCGCGGAAGACGCGTTCCTCGCTTACCTGCAGAAGCTGGAGGGACTGGCGCGGCTGGAGATCGTTGGCCTGCACTGCCAGGACGATGGCGACGCGACGCAAAACACGTTGCATGTCATCGGCCGCACGTACACGCAGCCCTACCAGTTCTACTACCGCCGCTTCTCCAATCGTATGTGGACGCCATGGGAACCGATGGGCGTCGAGGCCGAGGGCAATCACCTCGCACCGGTGTTCTGGCGCAATCGTCTCTACCTCTTCTGGGTCACCTTCCTCGAACAGGGGGCCGAGAACGACTTCCCGAGCGCAGGCTCAGTCAAGAGCGCGATGACCTCCGCCTCGTCTTCGTACATTCAGGCGGCACTCGGCTACGTGGACAAGGGAAAGGATCTCAAGTCGTCGCCGCCAAAGAAGCTCGCGGAGATGAGCCTCAACGAAATCGCCAGCGGTACGGCCAACACGCCGCAATACAAGAGCGTGCAGGCGCATCTCCACTGGGCGGAGTATCTGCAGGGGAGCTGGACGCCCGGCAAGACTGGCGCGCCCGATCACGTAATTACGGCGCGCGTCCCCGCGAGCTTCGACAGCAACTCGGTGTTCGTGCACGTGTCGGTATTGCACGATGCGGACGGCGAGGAAGGTGCGGTCCGTGTGCATATGGGCGGCGCCTTCAATCGCGCGTTCCATCTGGCTGGTCGCAACAGCGTTCCGGAAAACGCGCCGCGCAGCGCACCGCCGGCCGTGCCATATCCGAACAGCGGCGCGCATGCCAATCGCTATCGCGGCAGTGGCGCGCTCAGCGTGACGTTCACGAGTCGTATCTCCACCGAAGACGGGAAGCCTCCAGTACTGACCAGCAAGACCGAGAAGATCCTCGCGCAGGGCGGCACCTACACAATTCTGCCGGCCGATAACGCCATCACGCTAGTCAACGCCGAGGTCGCGTCGATGGTGACGCCGTTCTTCTACCAGGACAACAGCGAGCAGACGTTTTTTGTGGAGCCCTCGTTCACCGAGAAGACGATCGAGCAGTGGGAGGAGTGGGTCACGCGCACGCCCGTGCCCGACTATGACTGGTCACGCAACCTCGAGTTCTTCAAGGACAACGTGGCGCCCGCCCTCCCGAGAGCGCAAAGCGTCGTACCGATCAACCCGCGCGATCCGCTGTGGAGCACCGGCATTGGCTCGGAGTCGCTCTTCGCGCAAACGGGGACACGTGACTGGCTCCTCAACGACAGTACCGCACTTCACTTTGGCGATCAGATCGTGGGGCCGAGCGGTCGCGCCGCGGTGACGCCACTCGCCGATAGGTCGCAGGTACTCGCAACGACTGTGCCGGCACTGCAAGCGGCGGGGTTGGCCGCCACAGCGGGAAGCACGTTGCAGGTGGTTGGTAGCCAGGGATTCAACGCGGTGCTTCGTGGCAATAGCGCGCTCCGACTCAACAAGGGACTCTGACGCCATGACCAAGATTCCATCTGCCAGCTTTCATACCGCGCTCGAGTCGGAGCTGCAGTACTACTTGCCGCGTGGCCCCAAGCGCTTCTCCGAAACGACCACCACCAAGCACTTCGTCATCAAGGAGCGGGAGGTGGCGTACCGGCTAACGCCGCACTTCCACCCGTTCGTCGCACCGCTCGTGCAACGACTGCTCACAAGGTCCGTGCGTGGGCTGCAAGCGGCCGACACCGAGTACGTGACGAAGGACGGTGTGATACAGAAGCTGCCTGATGGCAAGAACCGACCCGTACTGTACGGTGACCTCTTCTCGCCCACACGCTACGCGCCCACAGCGCTGGTGCAGCAGCCGTACCCGGTCAAAGATCTAGACTTCACGTCGGGTGGTGCGTACTCCGTCTACAACTGGGAGCTGTTCTTCCACGTGCCGCTCACGATTGCGATGCAGCTCAGTCGCAATCAACGCTTCGCGGATGCACAGAAGTGGTTTCACTTCATCTTCGATCCGACGGACGACAGCGACGGCCCAACGCCCGAGCGCTTCTGGAAGGTGCGACCGTTCCAGTACACCAACGTTCGCAAGATCGAGGAGCTGCTCGTCAATCTCGCCACGGGAGACGATCCAGCGCTCCGCGAGGAGACAGTGCGCAGCATCGCGGCGTGGCGCAGTGCGCCGTTCCGTCCGCATGTCGTCGCTCGCTATCGGCAGCAGGCGTACATGTTCAAGACGGTGATGGCTTACATCGACAATCTCGTCGCGTGGGGTGACTCGCTCTTCCGTCAGGACACCGGCGAAGCCATCGACGAGGCGATGATGCTGTACGTACTCGCCGCCAACATCCTCGGTCCTCGCCCGCAGGCCGTGCCGTCCAAGGGGAAGATGCGGCCGCAGACGTATGCCAGCCTGCGCAAGGATCTCGACGAGTTCAGCAATGCCGCGCGCGACTTCGAAGTGGAAGCGCCGTTCGATCTGCTGCCGCTTCCCAACGACGACGCCGACGATGGTGACCGCACCGTCACCATTCGCTCCCTGAGCCGCGCGCTCTACTTCAGCGTGCCGCGCAACGACAGGCTGATGGGCTACTGGGACACGGTTGCCGATCGACTCTTCAAGATTCGGAACTCACTCAACTTCCAGGGCACCTTCCGGCAGCTAGCGCTCTTTGAGCCGCCGTTCGATCCGGCGATGTTCGCACGCGCAACGGCAGCGGGGATCGATGTGGGCGCGGTCGTGAACGGCCGCAACCAGCCGTTGCCATTGGTGCGGTTCACACTGCTCGTGCAGAAGGCGATCGAGATCTGTCAGGAAGTGAAGTCGCTTGGTGGCGCACTCCTCGCCGCCATGGAAAAGGAAGACGGCGAAGCGATCGCGGCGCTGCGTGCGCGACATGAGCGTGCCGTACTCGACATGACCGAACAGGTGCGCTACACGCAGCTGCAGGAGACGATCAAGTCGCGTGAGGCTCTCGAACAGACGCTCGAATCGGCAACCCAGCGCTACGCCTATTTCGAACGGCAACTCGGCCTCAAGGACAACGACATCAAGGTTCCACAGATGGAACCGCTCGACACGAAGTTGCTGGAGAAGGAGAAGTTCGAGAGTCAGGAGCCTGAGATTGCAGCGCGTGACATCCTGCTCAACCTCGCACAGAGTCTGGACAGCGACGGCGGGCGCGCCCTCTCTATCTTCGAGGAGAAGGAAGGCGACTTGATGGGCACCGCCTGGGAGATTCTCAAGGCCGTGCAAGGCTTCGAGTTGCTGGGCAAGGCGATGATGCTGATTCCTGACTTCGCAGTGCACGCGCACTTCTGGGGTATTGGACCGCGTGCCGACGTTGGCGGCGGCACCAAGCTTGGCCACGTGATGCGCTTTGCTGGCGAAGTGGCCAAGGCGATCGCCGACGATCAGAAGCACGCCGCGATCAACACCTCACGCACGGGCAACTTCGATCGACGCGGGCACGACTTCGCCTTCCAGAGCAACAACACCGCGAACGAAATCACGCAGATCCACAAGCAAATTCGTGCCGCCGAGCTGCGACAGGCCGTCGCGGAACGTGAGCTCGATAGCCATCGCACGCTGATGAAGCACGCCGCGGAGATCGAGGGCTATCTCAACGAAGAAGGCACGAACAAGAACGGCAAGAAGACCAGTCGCGCCCTCTATGCCTGGATGAAGCGCGAAGTACGTGGGCTCTACTCGCAGGCGTTCCAGTTCGCCTTCGACGTGTCGCGCAAAGCCGAACGCGCGCTGCAGCACGAGCTGGGCAAGCCGGATCTCACCTTCTTGCAGTACGGATACCTGGCCGGTAAGGAAGGCTTGCTCGCAGGCGAGAAGCTGCATCTCGACCTCAAGCGCATGGAGATGGCCTACCATGACCTCAACCAGCGCGAGTACGAACTCACCAAGCACGTGTCGCTGTTGCAGCTCGAGCCGATGGCGCTGCTGCAGCTGCGTATGACCGGTCGCTGCACCGTCACGCTCCCCGAGGCGCTGTTCGATCTGGACGGGCCGGGGCAGTACTTCCGTCGCCTCAAGACGGTCGCTGTGAGCATTCCGTGCGTCACCGGTCCGTACGCCAGCGTGAACTGCACGCTCACGCTGCTCAAGAGCAGCACGCGCACCTCTCCCGTGCTGCGCGATGGTGTGTACGCGCGGGATGGCGCCGAGGATGAACGCTTCACCGACTACTTCGGCAGCATGCAGTCGATCGTGACATCGATGGGCACGAACGACAGCGGACTGTTCGAGACGAATCTGCGCGACGAGCGCTATCTGCCCTTCGAGGGATCGGGGGCGGTGTCGGAGTGGCAGCTGCAGTTGCCGGCCAATCCAAGCAAGGGCGACCCGCAGCAGTTCGACTACAACACCATCAGCGACGTGTTGCTGCACCTGCGGTACACCGCACGTGAAGGCGGCCAGCTGCTGCGCTCGGGCGCGATGTCGGAACTCAAGACTGCCATCTCGGAAACGCGTGCGCCGGGATCGGTGCGTCTCTTCTCGGTGCGCCAGGATTTCCCGAGCGAATGGGCGCGATTCAAGGGCGATCCTGCCGTGGCCAACCGCCGCTTCACCTTGTCGCTGCCACTCCGAGCGGAGCATTACCCGTACTGGAGTCAGGGGCGCCTGTCGCACATCACGCGCGTCGATCTGCTCGCGCGTACCACCAAGCCGTCGCTCGACGTCTTCGACCGGGCGGACCAGAACGACCCCGCCTCCAACAAGGACGCGCTGGCCAAGTTGCCGGCGATGGGTGGGTTGGTCACCGGTCGCTTCGCCAACATCCCGTTGCCCGCCACGCCTACGGGAACGGTCACCCTCTGCTTCGAGGATCGCGCCATCGATGACCTGTGGCTGATGGTCGGATGGAACGACGAGTAGCGCCTTAAACGCCCCAACAAACCGACTGGAGAAAGGGCGCCGAGAATAGCCGTGCTTGCGCAATCGTCCCTAGGATGGGACCATTGCTTGACGGCCGACTCGGCTCCCTCCTACGAGGTCTTCATGCTCAGACGCACCGCGGCCCTTGGGGGCGCACTTCCGTTCGTCATCCTCTCACTCGTCGGCGCGCTCGCTGGATGCGCCAGTTCCGGTGCGGCCGCAGGAGCCACCGCGAGCGGACCGGCAACTGCTGTCGCCCCAACGCCACGTGCTGCGGGAGCCACCACCGCTGCGGCACCAATAGCCGGTGCCGCGTCGGCGACGTCGCGCGCGGCCAAGCCGCCTGCGAAGGGAAATTCCAATCTCATCGTCGCCTCGGAGATCGCCGGCACCGGCGTCTCCGACGCGTTTCAGGCGGTGAAGCTGCTCCGTCCCGCGATGCTCCGCGGACGCAACGGGTCTCTCAACGACAACTCGGGCGGCGCCGAACTCGTGGTGTATGTGGATGGAGTGAAGGCGGGCGGGCCGCAGTCGCTCGAATCGGTCACGGCGCTGGCGATCAGCGAGATTCGCTTCATCAGTGCCGCCGACGCCACCACGCGATTCGGGACCGGGCATCCGCTCGGCGCCATCCTCGTTGTCACCAAGCGTTAGGGCGAGCCCGTCGTTGACTGAACGAGCAACGGCGTAACCAGCAGCTCCTTGCCCAGCGTGACGACAATCTCGCCACGCGCGCCGTCGATCCCCTGCGCGGACACGAGCACGCGCTTGCCAGCCATCGCGGGGCCGGCGCACAACGTGGCCACGCCGTCAGAGCCGGTGGTGAAGACACGTGCGTTGTCGGCCCACCCACCGTCGGCAGACTCGAACACCATGCTCACCCGCGCATCGCGCAGCGGACGCCCCTGCGGTGAGCCGACGCGTACCAGCACGAGCGGCAGATCGCCATCGCGCCAACGACGTTCCGCTTTGCAGCGCTGTACCACGAACGACTCGGCGGTGGGTACGCGCACCGTGGCCGCGTGCGACTCGCCCCGCTTCACGTCGAGCGGCACCGCCGCTGACAACGTCAGATCGATCGGGGCCAGACGTTCATCCACGAACGCCACGTCGTAGGCGCCAGGAATCAGCTCTGCGAATTCGACGACGCCGTCGCCATCGGTGTCGCCGGCATACGGCGTGCGCACAAGCCGCACCGCGCGATGGGCTGCTGGTGCAGCGGAATCGAGCGTGACCCGCAGTGTGAGAGCGCCAAAGGTGCCACGCCACGCCGTGTCGTCGCTCCAGCGCGCCTCCGCCAGTGCGCCACCGGTTTCGCTCAGAATGGGAAAAACGCGGGTGGCGGCGGTGCTTCCACCAAGGACGCTACGCGCACCCAGCCGGACGCTGCCAATGCGTGCACTTGGAAGCGACTCGACGGCGAAGCCTGCCAGTCGCATCGACCAGTGATCGATCAGCACAGTGCCGTTGGAGAGCTCCACGAAGTACACCTGCCCGCCGGGATGCAGCGAACGCAGACGACCATCGGCGAGCAGATACTCGTACGAGATGTGCGAGAGCGAGCGCGCAACGGTGTCGATCCAGAGCGTGCCATCGATCTCCGTGCGATCGCGCTCATTCTTCGCAGGCGTGAAGCGAACACCGACTCGCTCCGGATGCTCGGCGTCATGCTCCGCAAGACGCATGCAGTAGCCATCGAGAAACGCGTCGCTGAGCAGCACTTCCGCATCGGGACCGAAGTAGACGCGCGACGGCCCGCTGTCGCTCGCAAACCCGTTCTTCACGAAACCGGCCGACGTGAGCGCTGCCGAAAACGATTCGACGATACCGACCGCCGTGTCCGTCTCTACGGTCATGCGCGACACCCGCGCGTTGTCGAGTTCGCGCACGAAGCGATAGCGTCGCATCAGCGCGGACTGCGTCTGCCGAGCCACGACAGACGATAGCAGCGCGGATCGTGCCTGCTCCCACAGACTGAAGGCGACCGCCGCATCGGCGCGCGCCGGACAGGATGCGCGCGCGGTCACCCGCACACCATCGAGCAGGCTGGGCAAGCGCTCCATCGTAATGCGCACGTCGTCGTCAGACGAGGGCAGCGCGAGCTCGCGCGGACGAAAGCCGAGTCGCAGCACCTGCAGGCGCGCTGCACCCGCCGCGCGCGCGAGTCGAAACTCGCCGCGCGTTCCCGTGACCGTGCGCAGGCGCACCGTGCGATCCGCGTCGAGCAGTGACACGACGGCGCCGGTAATACCGACGCCGGTGACAGCGTCGGTCACGGTACCACGAACGACCGCTGTCGGAGCGACCTGCTGTGCGTGCAGCATGGGCGACACGCGCAGCATGCCTGCGAGACAGATCCATCTGGCTGCAATACGAGCACGCATCGCCAGCTCCGCACAGCTGAGGTTCACTCGAAGTTCACTGCTGCTGCATCGCGGGACGGATCGACTAGAAGATCACCGGCTGCAGCCCAAGCTTTGCCGCCTTGGCGGCGAAGGCCGTGAGATCGCCCGCAACGAGCTGACTGAACTGAACTTTCAAGCCATCGAGTTGCTTCCGCAACATGCCGTACACCTCGGTCTGCTGATCCGTGGGACGGAAATCCGCACTCGAAGCGGCCACATCCGATCCAACCGATGCGAGCTTCTCGTAGAGCTGGTTTGGCGTACGGAACGCGTCTTCACGCGCGCCTGTGAGGGCGACGTCGTAGAGCTTGCTCTCTATTCCCAGCACCTTCTTCTCTACAGCATCGATATCCTTCAGGAACGCTTCCTGATCGGCGAGCTTGGGGTCGCGTCCGGGTGCGGGGCCAAACTCCTTCGCGTCCTTGATCTTCTCGCGCAGTGTGTTGCGCAGCTGCTCGAAGCCACGGCGCGTCCACTCCGACTCATCGATGAGCGCTACCGTCTCCGTCAAGGCGTCGCGAATGCGGAGCGCGAGTGTCACCTGCGTGGCGATGTCCGCGTCGGTGCCTTCGCTGTTGGGATCGCGCCGAACTTCGAGCTTCTGCCGCAGCGTGTCGCGTCCCCATTGCATCGCGACGGTGTAGCTGCCCGGCGCCACCAGCGGGCCTACCTGGCCACCAACGAGGTCGAGATCCCACGGCACCAGCGGACGCGAGTCGGTCACGCGCACGGTGGTGTTGCCCGGCGGCGCCGTACGCAGCTTGGCGCGACGCGGCCCGTCGTGACGCAAATCCCAGAGCGCACGATTGAGTCCGCGCTTTGGCGGCGCGGACGCGAACTTGCGAATCATCGTTCCTGCGGCGTCGAACACCTGAAAGCGCACCGAGTCGCGCGCGGTGGAGTCCTTGGGCAACTCGCCGATGGTGTAGTTGATCGTCGCGGCAAGCGGCGGATCTTCGCCACCCACCAACGAGTTCGTCGCCGCCAGCGGCGTGCTCACCTTGCGGAAGCGATACGCCGCGCGCAGCGGCAGTAAGGACGCGCGCTTGGTCGCGAGCGAATCGGCCAGCGAGCGCAGATACGAAATGTCATCGGCAATCCAGAAGCCGCGACCGTACGTCGCCACCACCAAATCGTGGAAGTGTCCCTGGATCTGCAGCCAGCTGACGGGAGCGTGCGGCAACGAGCCGTTGATCTCGGTCCAGTGCCCTCCGTCATCGAGCGAGACGTACAATCCGTTCTCCGTGCCGGCGTAGAGCATGCCCTTGCGCACTGGATCTTCCCGCACCACGTGCACGTAGCTGAACACGCTCTTGGGTAGGTCGCTGCTCACGCGCGCCCAGGTCTTGCCGTAGTCGGTCGTCTTGTAGATGTACGGATCGCGATCGTTGATGAGATGTGCATCCACGGCGATGTACGCCGTGCCGGCGTCGTATTTGCTCGGCTCGATCCCTGAGATGGTGCTCCACTTGGGAAGCCCCGGGATGTTGGCCGTGAGATTCGTCCACGTCTTGCCGCCGTCGCGCGTGACGTGCATCAGCCCGTCCATCGTTCCCGCCCAGATCAGATCCTTCTGCAGCGGCGACTCGGCGATGGCAAACAACACCGTCACGTTCTCGACGAACAGATTGTCGATCACGAACCCACCGGACGACTGCTGCTTGGTGCTGTCGTTCGTGGAGAGGTCCGGAGAGATCAGCGTCCAGCTCTGGCCGCCGTTGGTCGTCTTGTGCACGTACTGCGAACCCACGTACACCGTGTTGTGATCGTGCGGCGAGATGTGGATCGGGTACGTCCACTGAAAGCGATACTTCAAGTCCTTGGGCGCCACACCGTAGCCCGCTTCCGGCCACGGCTCGACGGCCCGTGCCATCTTCGTTTGCAGGTCGAAGCGTTCAAGACCCGCGTCGTAGCAACCGCTCCACACGGTGCGATTGTCGATCGTGTCTGGAATCGCCCAGCCGCTCTCGCAGCCACCCACTGCACTCCACACACCAATCGACCGCGAGCCACGCGAATTGCTTGGGCCCCCGTACGAGTAGCCGTCCTGCCGATTGCCGTAGAGGTTGTACGGAATCTTGGTGTCCGTCGCGACGTGATACATCTGCGCATTTGGCAGCGCGATGCGCGTGAACGACTTGCCGCCGTCGATAGTGATCCCCACGCCGCCGTCGTCGCCCACCATGAAGCGATCGGGGTCCTTGTAGTCCCACCAAATGTCGTGCAGATCGCCACCCGCGCGTGGCGGCGTAGCCATCTTGGTTAACCCACCGTCGAGCGTTCCGACAAAGCGCACGCCGACGAAGTAGACGTTGTTCTCGTCGGCAGGGTTCACGCCAAAGCGCGTGTAGTACTGCGGGCGCTCCAGCAGATCGTGATCGCGATTGACCGCGCGCCAGCTACGGCCGCCATCATCGGAGCGATAGAACGCCGGCTCCTTCATTTCAATGAGCGCGTAGATGCGCTGCGCATCGCTGCGCGCGATGCCGAGTCCGATCTTGCCCATCGTACCCGTGCGCGGCAGGCCGCGTCCCCAGCCCTGGCCGTTGGGGCCGCCGTCGAGGCGCGTCCACGTGTCGCCTGCATCGCGCGACATCCAGATGCCGCTGCCTGCACCACCCGAGTTCTTGTCCCACGGCACGATGTACTGCTGCCAGCTCGCGGCGAACAGCACGCGCGGATTGGTCGGGTCCATCGCGACATCGATGATGCCCGTGCTGTCGTTGACGAAGAGCACCTTCTTCCACGTCGTGCCGCCATCCATCGTGCGCCACAGGCCGCGGTCCTGCTGCGGCCCGTAGCCGTGTCCTTGTGCCGCCGCGTAGACGATGTCGGGGTTGGTGGGGTGAATGATCACGCGCCCGATGCGTCCCGTGTTCTCGAGCCCCATGCGCTTCCACTGCTGCCCCGCGTCTGTGCTGCGATAGATACCGTCGCCAATCGACACGTTGCTGCGCAAGAACGTCTCGCCCGTGCCAAACCAGACGACATTTGGATCGGACGGCGCAACGGCAATCGCGCTCACGCTCGACACGCGGAGCGAATCGGTGATCGGCACCCAGCGAATACCGCCGTTGGTGCTCTTGAACAGTCCGCCGCTCGCCGCGCCGGCATAGTACGTCTTGTACTCGCCCGGCACGCCGGTCACTGCAATCACGCGGTTACCGTCCGGGCCGACGAAGCGCCAAGTGGGCACCTTGAGGAACGCCGTGTCGAACGCGGACGCCTTCGCGGCGGGGGCCGTGGCGGCGGGAGTCCGTTGCGCGCTGACGAGCGACGGCAGCACTGAGAGCAGGGAGACGACCAGAGAACGGAAGCGCATGGACCGCGGGAAGGAGGAGTGGACGACGGAAGCAGATGGTCCGACGTCAGCAACCGAATGTGCCCTCTCGCGGCGGGCCGCGCGACCCTGCACGGTGCGCCACCGATCGACACTGTTTCCCTCGCCGCCGCTCCGCCGTCTATGTCGTAGGTGTCACTCGGCCGGAGGCTGAGGTCACGCGACGACGCACGACCGACGAACCCCCGCCCCGCCTTCGTGATCCGGAATCGCCGCAATCCCTACCGTCTGCTCCATGTCCAACCCGACGCCGCGCCGGAAGTCATCAAGGCCGCGTATCGGGCGCTGATCGCGCTGCACCATCCCGACAAGGGTGGCGATCATGTGCTCGCCGCGCTGATCAACGAAGCCTACGCGATCATCGGCGACGCCGACCGGCGCGCGGCGTACGACGCCCAGCGCCCCGCACGGCATCCGCGCCAGACCACCTCCGGCGCGCAGCCCGCCTCGCCCCACCGACCCGCAACCCGCGCAGCTGCTGCCACGCCGCCGCATGCAGCCAAGCCCCCCGGCTGCCCGATGTGTTCGCTTCCGGTACCCGCACAGATCGCCCCGGACCTCCGCTGCGTGCGCTGCAAGGCACCGCTCGCGCCCGCGCCTCGAGTTGCCGCCGGCAAACCCAACGAGCGGCGCAGCATGCCGCGCGTTTCCAAAGCCGACTGGGCCGTCCTCCACGTGGACTGGCGCTCCGACGGCCTCGACGTCCGCATGCGCGACCTCTCCCTCGACGGGATCAGCGTCTTCAGCGGTGCGGCGCTGCCCACCGACCGGCGTGTTCGCGTGACCGGCGCGGCGTTCGACGTCGTCGCGGACATCGTCTCCTGCCGGCGCGTGAACAACATCTATACGCTGCACGGCCGACTCGTGACCGCCCACTTTGCCATGCGCGCCGGCGGCTTCGTTTCCACGGTCGCGTAGAGGTAGGCGCGACGGTCGTTGCATCGCCATGATCTCGGTCATCGACCGGGATGATGTGCACGACACTGGCTGAGACAACGTTGCGTGGAGTTCAGGCACCCGATTGCGACCTGGCGACAGCGATGCGCACGACGCCCGACGCCGGTGTCAGTCCAACAGTCTGCGGACGCCGATGATCGACAGCGTGATGATCAACCCGACCAGCGAGAACTTGAGTCGGAAGATCGCGTGATCACGCCGAGCCTCCGGCGTACGAGCCGCGACGCGTGCGGCCCGCCGCTGATCGTGCGTCCGAGGGTCGAAACCGAACCGCGGCAGCAGGATCGCCATCATGATGAGCGCGGTCACGCTCAGCGCCGCCACCATCCCAGCGGGCAGTAGCAGTACCACCAGACCGAGTCCGCCCCAGCCGCTCCAACTGCCGGAGCGGGCGCTGACCAGCAGCGCGATCGTCATCGGCACGCTGATCAGCACGGCGCCCAGCGTCAACCAGAGGTGCCAGGGACGGATTCGACGACGCCCGGACCACCCCGTCCAGACAACGGCGCCAAGGATCAGCAGGATGGGCGCGAACTCGCGCACGGCGGCGAAGGAGTCGTTGGGCATGAGCGATGGTCACCGACACGAGGATCAGACGGGAGACGTCTGTCGAGAACGGCAGGTCACCAGCTTCGCGATACGTGCCGGCGGCTTTGTAGCCTCGGTGGCGTAGCATCCCACTTGTTTGGTGATCTTTATCACTCGTTGAGGTGACAAGAACCACAATTCCCGCGACGGCTCTGTTGCGATGTAACGGTTCGCCCCATGTTCTCGGCTGCGGCCTGCGCCCACGCCGACGCAGGAGCCGTTCGTTCACCAGACGCCCAATGGGGGAGTGATGCGACGATCGTTCACGCGCAGTCTCGGAGCGGTGGCAGTCGGAATGGCCGGAGTGTTCGGCGGAAGCACCGCGTTGTTGGCGCAGAGCGGCAGCGTGCAAGGCAAGGTCACCGATAGCAACGGCTCGGCGGTGGTGGGTGCGATGCTCACCATCGACCTGAGCGGCGCACGCACCACCACGAACGGTCGCGGCCTCTACTCGCTCAGCGGCATTGATGCTGGGCGCCGAGTGTTGCGCGCACGCGCACTGGGTTTCACTCCTGAATCGCTCGTGGTGACGGTTGTGGCGGGGAAAGCGATCGAGGCCAATCTCACCCTCAAAGCATCTGCGCAGCAGCTGGCTCCGGTGCAGACCGTCGTGGGCTCGCGCGCCAAGCACAGCGCCGCCGAAGAGCTCGCGGTGCCGGTGGACGTCTACACCGTCGAAGAGCTCAAGCGCTCCGGCTCGACGGAGACGACGCAGATTCTCGCCAACCTGTCGCCCTCGGTGAACTTCCCCAAGCAGGCCGTCACCGATGGCACCGAAGTCGTGCGCCCATTCACACTGCGCGGTCTTTCGCCCGATCACTCGCTGGTGTTGATCAACGGCCAGCGTCGGCACACCACGGCGCTGCTCAACGTCTTCTCCAACGGCTCCGCGCCCGGATCGAGCGGCGTGGATCTCAACGCATTTCCGTCGAGTGTAGTTGAGCGCATTGAAGTGCTGCGCGATGGCGCCTCCACGCAGTACGGCTCCGATGCGATCGCGGGTGTGGTGAATCTCGTACTCAAGGAAGGGGCGTTTGCGCCCTTCGTGAACACGAGCATCGGCCAGTATCGTCCGGGCAAAGGCTATCAGAACGACGGCACCACGTCCGACGTAAACGGCGGCGTGGGCTTCAAGCTCGGTCGTGGTTCGTTGAGTCTGTTCGGACAGTATCTCAAGCGCGACGCCACCAATCGCGCCTGCCCTGACGGCAGCTTCTCCGACACCTTCGGCCAGCGCGACTCTGTCGCCAACTGCGCGGTGGTCATCAAGCGCAGCGGCGTGCCACAACCCAACGTGCACTGGGGCGATGGACTCGAGCGCGACATCCACACATTTGCCAATCTGCGCGTGCCCATCAACGCTGCGGGCACGAGCGAGTTCTACGCCTTCGGCGGCTACTCCGATCGCGACGGTACAGGCAACGGATTCTTCCGCAAGCCGCAGAACTCACGCAACTGGCCACAGATCTATCCGCTGGGCTTCCTGCCGGAGTTCCGCCCCAACGTGACCGACTACTCGGCCGCTGCCGGCATACGCACCAACGCCGCGGGGTGGGCCATCGATGTCGGCACCAACTACGGCTACAACGGCTTCGAGTTCAATCTCCGCAACACACTCAACACCTCGCTCGGCCCGAGCCTTTCCCGTGCCACCGCGCCAGGTCCCGATGGACGACTCGGAACGGCGGACGATCCGGGCATGCCTAACCAGACATCGTTCTTCGCCGGTGCGCTTAACCGTGGCGAGTTCAACGCCAGTCTCAATGCCTCGCGTTCGCTCGAGTTCGGGCTGCCCAAGCCGGTGAACGTCGCGCTCGGCGCCGCTTTCCGCTCGGAGAGCTATGAAGTCGGCGCGGGCGAGAAGGCCTCGTGGATCAACGGCTACCACAAGACAGCGGACAGCTCGGGCATCGCACAGGCCGGCTCGTCGGTGTTTCAGGGCTTCGCTCCAAGCGACGCCAGCAACAACAGTCGCACCAACATCGGTGCCTACGCCGATCTCGAAACGAACCTGAGCGCCAACACGCTGCTCAACGTCGCCGCACGCTTCGAGAACTACAGCGACTTTGGCAGCAAGGCCACGGGCAAGGCCGCGCTGCGGTACCAGCCATCAGCCAAGCTGGTGCTGCGCGGTGCAGCGAGTACCGGATTCCGCGCGCCGGGGCTGCAGCAGAGCTGGTACAGCCACACCACGACCGCCATTCAGAACGGCGTCTTGGTGGAGATCGGCAACTTTCCCGTCACCAATCGTGCGTCGCGCATCTTCGGCGCCAAGTCGCTGAAGGAAGAGACGTCGATCAATCTGAGCACGGGTGCGGCGTGGTCGCCGAGCAAGAACCTGAACGTCACGCTCGACTATTACCACATCAAGATCAACGATCGCATCCTGCTGGGCGCGACGTTCGACGGCACGTCGGATCCGGTGGTGGCGAAGATTCTGCTGGATTCCGGACTCACAACGATCGCGGGCGTGCAGTTTCCCACGAATGCGCTCGACACCAAGACGGACGGGGTGGACCTCGCTGGCAACTATCGCCTGCTGGCCGGCAAGGGCACCTTCGACTTCACCCTCGCGCTCAACTACACCAAGAACAAGGTCACGCGCATCGCGCCGCTGCCGGCGATTCTCGAGGGGAAGAACTCGACCTACACCAGCGCACTCGACATCGTCACCATCAACGCCATCGAGCGCAATCGCCCCGATCGACGCACGTCGTTCACCACCAACTACGCCAGCGGCCGATTCCACGCGATGGGGCGCGCATCCGACTACGGCCAGTTCGTGGATGGCAGTCTCGACGGACTCGAGACCTTCAAGGCGAAGACGATCTTCGACACGGAGCTCGGCTATCGCTTTGACGGCATCAACGTCTCGGCGGGCGTGCGCAACCTGTTCAACACCTACCCCGGGCAGGTGCAGGTCGCGGCCAATACCAACAATGGCACGTTCATCTATCCAGGCGCATCGCCCTTTGGCTACAACGGACGGTTCGTCTATCTGCGTACGGAGATCGCGCTGAGCCGCTAGGAAGGACATCGACTGCGACCCAAACCCGGCGTCGAGTGGTCTTCGGCGCCGGGCCTTGTCCGTTGACCACCGCGCGAAGCAGCCATAGCATTCGTGTACCGAGCCTCACAATTCATCTTTTCTCGCAATCAATGAGTGAGTTGGCCGGATTGAAGCGCCGCTCCGATGGAGCGCGAGAGACGCCAGCGCTGTTCGCCGCCGCGGCCACGCAGCTCAGCGACGACGCCTACTGGCTCATCGATGCACAGGGCACGATCCTCGCAGCGACGGGATCCTCTGCGCAGATCGTTGGCCGCGACGAAGCATCGCTGCGCGGCGTGCATTTATCCGAGCTGTCGGCCATCGACTCGGCTGCACGCATTCGCGCCTGGCTCAGCGACCTAACGAGCAGCACCACACGACGCGAGACGCGGCTGCATCGCCCCGATGGCACCTTCGTGGACGTGGAACTCGCGCTGGTGCGTCCCTCCGACGCCGACGGTGTGTTCGTCTGCACGGTGCACGACATCAGCGAGCGGCGCGCGACCGAACTGGCGATGCGCGCCGACGCCGAAGGCTATCGGGCGGTGTTCGATCACGCGCTCGATGCAATGATCGCCGTGGACGACGAGTGCCGAGTCGTGGATCTCAACGACGCAGCACGTGCGCTACTGGGCGGCGAGATCACTACGCTGGTTGGTCGCGCGTTCGAATCGTTTCTCGACCCCTTGGAACGTTCCGATTTCCTCGTGTCGTGGGCACGCGTGCTGGAAATGGGCGAAGAACGTGGGCAGTCGAAGCTCGCAGTCCAGGATGGATTGTCGCGACGCATCGAGTACGCCATTCGCGCGCACTACAAGCTGGGGCATCACCTGGTGGTCGTCCGCGACATCACGGCCCGCCACGAACTCGAGCTCCAGTTGCGGCAGGCGCAAAAGCTCGAGGCACTCGGTCGCCTGGCCGGCGGTGTTGCGCACGATTTCAACAATCTGCTCACCGCAGTACTCGTCTCGGCCGACGTCCTGTTGGAAGACATGCCCGCCGAAGACCGACGCCTGACCGACCTGCTGGTGATCCGCGACGCCGCCAATCGCGCGTCGCTCATCACGCGGCAGCTGTTGTCGTTCGGCAAGCAACAGTGGAGCGCTCCGCAGACGTTCGATCTGCACGCCGTCATCACCGAGTCCACACGCATGCTGCGACGGCTGATCGGCACGTCGATCGCCATCGAAACGGAACTCGGCGAGGGGCCGTATCATGTGCGCGCCGACGAGGGACAGCTCGAACAGATTCTCCTCAACCTCGCGCTCAACGCGCGCGATGCGATGCCGGATGGCGGTACCCTGACGGTGCGCGTTCGGTTGTTCGATACACGAACAGAAGCGCCACCGCTCGGGCTTTCGCTGTCGGGCGAGCAGTACATCGAACTGCGGGTGCGCGACAATGGCGTCGGCATGGACAGCGAAGTGCAGGCGCGACTCTTCGAGCCGTTTTTCACGACGAAGTCCGCCAAGGGCACTGGCCTGGGATTGCCGACCGTGTACGGCATCGTGCAGCAGTGCGGCGGATCCATTCACGTGGATAGCACGCTGTCGCTCGGCAGCACGTTCACCGTGTACTTGCCCAAGGCGGAAAATCCCACGCCGCCGCGCGGCGTGGAGGCAATTCCGGCGCCCGCGTCGCATCTCTCCGGTCGGGTGCTTCTCGTTGATGACGACACGAGTGTACGTACCGTCGTGGCGCGCTTGCTCGAACGCTCAGGTCATGTCGTCGCGGCAGCCGGCAATCCAGCGGATGCGCTGGCGCTGCTGGCACGTCAGTCGGAACCGTTCGATCTCCTGATCTCTGACCTCTCGATGCCAGGAATGCGCGGTGACGCGCTCGCGCAGGAGGTACTGGCCCACACGCCCTCGATGCACGTCATCTTCATCACGGGCGACGCCATTCGCGATCTCACGCGCGTGGATACACGCGGCCGCCCTGCCGTCGTGTTGCGCAAGCCATTCAGCACCAACGATCTCGAACAGCAGGTGCAACGGGCGCTCGAGCAACGGGCACTCGAGTTGCGCACCCGTCCCCGCTGAACTGCGCGAGCGCGCGACGCTCAGGGCATCATGACGCGATCGGTAAGCGTGCGGAAGACATCGTCCACGCCACGCCCATCCATCGCGCTGCACTCGATACCGCTCCAGCTCTTTCCGGTGAGCCCAGCGAGTGCGTTGGCACCGAGCACCCACTCGTTCACGAGGTCCGCCTTGTTTGCCGCGACCACGAACGGCTTTGGACCAAACTCGGCGTCGATACGCTGCTGAATGGCCATCGCGGTGCCGAGTGTGTTGGGGCGCGTGCCATCCACCACAACGATGAAGCCGGCGCTGCCGCGCAGGTACTGCAGCCGCACCTGCTCGAAGGCATCCTCGCCCGCGAGATCCCAGATGACGAGACCGATGTCGTCGTCGCCGTAGCGTACGAGCTTGCGATCGATCTTCACGCCGACCGTGCTCAGATAGCGATCGGAGAACATGCCGCGCACGAAGCGGCCAACGAGGCTCGTCTTGCCGACGGCGAGCGCGCCCACGAGGCAGATCTTCTTCTGAATCATGGCACGGCCGGTGCGCCGGTCATGGCCGGGAGGGAATCGCGTCCCACTGAATCGTCGGACGAATGAGCGCCACCCGCGACGCCGTGGTGCTCGCGTTCGATGCGGGCGCGCCTCCGTTGTCCTTTCCGCTGCCGTTGAATTGGAACAACGCCCCTTCCACACCTTCGGCGACGAGCACCGCACGCACCGCGGCCGCGCGTTCCACTGACAGACGGGCGTTCAGCGTGTCAGAGCCGGTAAGATCGGTATAGCCATCGACCGCCACGCTGAGCGCGCCACCCTCCACCGGTACGAGAGCGGACAATGCCCGTATCCGCTGTCCCATCGCGCGCAGACGCGGAACATCACCCTCGCGGAGCACCGCTGAGCCGATGGGGAACGTGATGCGTTCCGCCATGACGCTCGCCGCCAGCGAATCGGCTCGCGCGCGCACATCCAGCTGAAGTGCCGCATCAGACCACACGCGCACACCGGGTGTAGCCAGGGCGAGCGTGCGCGCAGAGTCTCGCCACGCGCTGCGGGCGGAGCCGGATGCGATGATCGTGTCGCCACGGAGCGCGAGCAGTGCGCGCGCCGGCGGCTGCAAACGACGCGATGTCCGCAACAGCGTCAGCGTCGAGTCGAGCGACAGGTACGGCGCCCATCGCTCCTGTAGCCGTGTCGTATCGACCGGAATGCCGATGCGCAGCATGGCGGGTGTGGTCGCGTCAGGGTCGCGCAGACCAACAAGACGGAAGCCCAAGCCGTCGCGCTCCGCCTCCGTGACCACGATGCCCGGCTCGGCGCGCAGTCGCGCGACATACTCATCAAAGCGATAGCCGCGGTACCACCACCACCCGGCGAGCAACGCGAGCGTGAGCAGCGCCAGCGCGACGACGGTCCAGGCGCGAGCCATCGACTTGGGCTTGGCGTCTGCGGTGTAACGCGACGCGAAGGCCCGCTCGAGCGTGGGGCGGGCCAGCTCGAACGGTGCTGCATCACCATCGAAGCGCGCGAAGGCGGTGCCGAACTGCAGGTGCAGCTCTTCGTTGATCTCGCGCAGCGTCATCCGCAGATCGGACGGCGGATTTCCTCGAACGACGGCAGCGAGCAGTCCGCGCGGCCCCTGCTCGATCCAGACGCGCAGGTCGCCCACCGTGAACGCGTCGAGTGTCTGCGACGGCGAGGCGCCGAACGCATCGTGCACGAAATCACGAATCGCGGTGAGCATCCCGGACATCATCGCCGCGCGCGCGTCTGCATCAGCGTGGCGTACGTCATCGGCGAGCAGATGCTGCAGCGGCAGCCCGGTCATCCGATCGATGAGGATGAGCTGCTCCACGCGAAAGACGAGCGTGCGCAGCAGCACGACTTCGGCGAATGGACGACCGGTCCGCCACGCTTCCAGACGCCAGCCCAGCCCGCGGATGGAGAACGTGTTCGTGAGCGCCGCATCCAGTGATGACAACGCGCGCGAGAGCATGTCGCCCACCGCCGCGCGAATCGCCGGCCCCAGCACGGGAAAGAGCGCGTTGGCAAACGGTCCCGGGTCGTGCGTGACTGCATGCTCGAGTGCCGTGGAGATCGTCGGCTGCAGTGCCTCGGTCAGTCGGGCGTCGCGCTGTGTGCGGGCCCGCACCGCATCGGGCAGGACCGAGGCCACTTCATGCGCACGGATGATTGGATCGTCCATGCGCTCGGTGAGGTGCGCGATCTGCCGCTGTTCAATGCCCAGCAGTAAGCGCCGCAGCTCCGCAAGGCTCGGCTCCGCCCCGGGTGCCGGGGATGCAGGCGAGCGCTCACCTACGTCGTTCACCCGCGATCGTCCGACGCGGCCTGCAATGTGTCGCTCAGCTGCCGCAACATGCTGCCCAGCTGGTGGCGATCCGTCTTGCTGTCGCGGAGTTCACGCACGCGATGGTCGAGCAACGTATGCAGTTCGGCATTGCGCTTGTCCGCCTCGTCGCGCGCGCGCTGCAGTGCGTCGTGCAGATCCTGCACCGACGCCTGGCGCGCATCCGTTTCGGCCTGCTGCCGCGCTTGCAGCTGCTCGACTTCCCACGCGATGCGGCCATGCACGCGATCGAATTCCGCGGCGGTCGCGGCAGCGTTCTGCTCGAAGCGCGTGACCATGTCGCTGCGCAGTGCCTCGAGGTCCTGCAAGAGACGCTGCTCGAGCGCGGCGAACCGTCGCTCGTAGTCGCGCATGTTCGCGCCAAAGATGATATCGCGGATGCGTGACACTTCATCCATGGCCGCCGCGTTTGCAGCCTGCGCTGTCTGTGCGCTGAGTTCGTCCATCGGTCACATCCCGGGCAAGTACCGATCGTATCCGGCGAGCGAGCGGTACGGCAGCAAAAGGAGCGCGACGCCATTGCACATTCCGCGCGAAGCACGCGGTCGGCCACTGTGTCGCGGCGTCGCGACGGGTACCACGGTGCAACCTGCAGGGGCCGAGGCCGCTGGTCAACGCTCTGAGCGACCTCGACCGCGTGCGTCGGTCGCCGACCCCGACCGGCGTGACCTAAGGGCGGCCGGCCGGCCGGAGGATGGCGCGCGCAGGCGCACCGTCATGCCCGGCAACCTTGATCGGCAAAATGACCAGATCGTAGTCCCCAGCCGGCACGTTGCTGAGGTCAACGCCTTCGACGATCGGGATCCCCTTCCCCAGCAGGATCTGGTGGGTGCGCGGCGCCGGCGCCCCAAACTGTTCGGCGGAGATGTAGTCGATGCCGACCAGCTTCACGTTGGCGTCGGCCAGCTTCTGCGCCGCGTCAGGCGCGACGTACGCGAAGTCGCGGTGAAACGCTGGCGTACGCATCCACCCACCGCTTGTACTCCGGGTCCGGAATATCACGCGCGCGGCCCCGTTCCAGTCGTGTCGATCCAGCTCGGCGGCATCGATGGCCTGCACGCTGTCGGGGATCTGAATGACGCGCGCCGCGCCCATCAGCGGATCGAGTGGCACCTGATCGATCGGCGCGCCATCGGCCACGAAGTGCAGCGGCGCGTCGATGTGCGTGCCGCTGTGTGCCCCCATCGAGTACGCGGACAGCGTGAGCACGTCGCCCTTTTTCATCTGCTTGAGGAAATCGAACTTCATTGGCGCGTCGCCCTCGTACACCGGCGTCGTCGCCGGATCGAGCGATGCCGTCGCATCGATCCACCCGGTGGCATCGAAGGTCGCGGTCGCTGGAGCCTTGGCCTGGTCGGCGACAGGCGTGGACGAGGAATTGGACGAGGACGAGCCGTTGCAGCCGAGCGTTAGGAGAGCGCCGAGGATCAGCGCGGCTGCGCGCCCGTTCGGTCCGGAGAGATTCGTCATGCGTGCTCCAGTGTGAATCGTGGGGCTGCCTGAACTACAACGCCAGCGACAGCAACAGAATGAAGCCAAGTCCGGCGACACCGATGATCGTCTCGGTCACGGTCCACGTCTTGAGCGTTTGTGCGACGCTCATGCCGAAGAACTCCTTGATGAGCCAGAAGCCCGAATCGTTCACGTGCGACAGCATCAGCGAACCGGCGCCTGTGGCCAGCACCAACAGCTCGGCGCTCGTGCCGGGCACTGCCGCAGCGATCGGTGCAACGATTCCCGCTGCGGTGGTCATGGCGACGGTGGCCGAGCCGGTTGCAACGCGAATGAGCCCCGCCACGACCCAGGCAAGCAGCAGCGGCGATGCGTGAGAGCCAATCGCGACTTCGGCGATAGCGCGACCAACGCCGCTCTCGATGAGCACACGATTGAAGCCTCCGCCCGCGCCGATCACCAGCACGATCGTCGCGGTGGGTGCGAGACAGTCGTTGGTGAACGCCTGCAACTGTTCGCGCGTGAACCGTGCCGCGCGCCCCAGCGACCAGAACGAAAAGAGCAGTGCGATCAGGAGCGCGACGATCGGATTGCCCGCGAAGTCGGCTACCACGCGGGTGGGATCTTCGGCGGGGAGCGTGATGTCGGCCGCGCTGGCCAGCAGCATCAGCAACACGGGCACGAGAATCGTGAACAGCGTGATGCCGAAGCCCGGCATGTGGTCGTGCGTTATTCCCTCCAGCTGCGCCGCGAGCGGATTGACCTTTGGTAGCGCGATGCGCGGCGCAATCCACGCTGCGTAAACGGGCCCGGCCAGTGCCGCCGTGGGGAGCCCCACGACCAGCGCGAACAGAATGGTCTTCCCGACGTCGGCGTGGTACGCACCCACGGCTAGCATCGCCGCGGGATGCGGTGGCACGAATCCATGCACCACTGACAAGCCGGCAACCAGCGGCAATCCGATCTTGATCAGCGAGAGCCCGGTGCGCCGCGCAATCGTGAACACGAGCGGCACCAGCAGCACGAACCCCACCTGAAAGAAGACGGGAATACCGACGATGAAGGCCACGCACATCATCGCCCAATGCACCCGCCGCTCGCCGAACGCGTCAATCAGCGTCTGTGCGATGCGCGATGCGCCGCCCGACTCGGCCATCACCTTCCCGAGCATGGTGCCAAGTCCCACCACCACAGCGATGAAGCCCAGTGCGCTGCCGACACCATCCTGAAACGCCTTCACGGCGGCAGCCGGCTGCATCCCCGCCGCCACGCCGAGCGCGAGCGACACGGTCACCAGCGCGATAAACGGATGCAGCTTGAAGCGCGCGATCAGCAGGATCAGCGCGACCACGGCCACCAGCGCATAGAGCAGCAGCTGCGGGCTGGCCATTACGACGAGTACGCGGATGGCGAACCGTTCTCCGCATGCAACCTCGCAACGACCATGGCGACAATGGCGGCTGGTCTCTGCTGCACGTCGTACTTCGCAATGCGTTCGTCTGCACCCGCCGATTCCAGCGTACCAAGCTGACTGTCCAGCAAGGCGACGGGCATGAAGTGGTCCCGACGCGCCGCCAAGCGCTCCGCGAGCAGCGCGCGCGAACCGTGCAGATGCACAAAACGCACGTCGTCGTGCCCGTCACGCAGGACGTCGCGATACGCGCGCTTGAGCGCCGAGCAGGCGAGCACCGCGCCGACACCGGCGCGACGCGCGGTCGCCAGCTCCGCGGCGAGCGCGCGCAACCATCCCGCTCGGTCAGCATCGGTGAGCGGGACGCCGGCTGCCATGCGCGCGCGATTCTCCGGCGGATGAAACGCATCCCCTTCGATGAACGGAAGCCCGAGTGTGTCGGCGAGAAGCGCACCGACCACACTCTTGCCCGCGCCCGACACACCCATCACGACGTACAGCGGCCTCTGCGCGATCACGGGGATACTAGAATCCAGCCGCGCCAATCGTCTTGGCCATCTGCTGATAGTAGGCCAACTGTGTGCGCTGGTCCGCGGTGGGCTTTCCCGTCCAGCGAGCCGACGCACCGTACAGCGTGGAAATGCGCGCCACCAGTTCCTGCGCCTGCCGATTGAGGTCGATGGTGCGCGCGTTGTCTGCCGTCGCGCGACGCGCACGCTGTGCGATGGGTGCAAACTCCGTGGCCAAGGCCGCCACCTGCCGCTGGAACGCTGTCCAGCTGGCGCGCTCCGCTGCGGAGATCGTGATGCGCGGATCTTCGCGTACGACGACACGCTGCGTGCTCGTGGTACCACCTGCTTCGAGCGTGATGGTGTACGTACCCGGCAGCACCAGCGGGCCCGGCGAGGTCGCACTCGGCCCGGCGTCGTCATCTTCCCCGCCGCCGCTTCGCAATGGGATGTCGGCGTGCCGCAGATTCCACACGACGCGATTGATGCCGCGTGCGTTCGTGCCCGACAGCTCCTGCACCAGCGCGCCGGTCGCATCGGTGACGCGCAGCTTCACCGCCGTACCCGCTTGCGCCACCCAATAGTCCACCAGCGCACCGTTTGCCGGGTTCTCGCCGCGGAAGAGCATGTCGCCCGTGTGCGGCCGCAGGTTTGTGGTGCGAATTTCGTACGCCGGTTGCAGCGAGAAGAGATGCGACGGCTTGGCGATGACAGCCGCCGAGAGCTCTTGGAGAGCGTTGACCTGATCGAGAATCCAGACGCCGCGCGCATGCGATGCCAGCACGAGCGCGTTGTCGCGCGGGTGCAGCGCGATGTCGTTGAACGGCATCGTCGGCATGTTGTTGCGCAGTGCAATCCACTGCGCACCGCGCGTGGGCGAGATGAAGACCCCAAACTCCGTCGCCAGGTACAGCAGGTTCGGATTGCGCAGATCCTCTCGCACAGTACGTGCGACGCGTTCAGCGGGAAGGTCACTCGCGATGGAGGTCCACGTAGCGCCGAAATCCGTCGTCATGTAGACGTAGTTGCGGAAGTCGTTGCTGCGATGGTTGTCCACCGTGACGTAGGCTGTACCATCGGCATGATGCGAGGGCTCGACGCCGGCGAACCACGCTCCGACAGGCAATCCCGGGAATCGCGTCTGCTGATCCTGCCACGTCGCACCGCCATCGCGCGAGACACGAAAGCGCCCGTCATCGGTGCCGACGTACAGCAGTCCTTTCCTGCGCGGTGATTCAGCCAGTGCGGTGATGCCCGGGAAATACGGCACACCGTCATCGATCGACAACGTGTTCTCGCTCGGCTTGCGTCCCATCAACGGCAGCGTCGAGCGATCGACACCCGTCGTCATGTCGCCCAAGTCCGTCCAGGTGATACCGCGGTCGCGCGAGCGGAAGAGATGCTGCATGCCGACGTAGATCGTGCCCGTATCGTGCGGCGAGAGCAGAATCGGCGAATCCCAGTTGGCCGGATGCATCGCGTTGCCCAACACCTGCGATGCACCGGGCTTGCCCCACGTCTCCCAGTTGCGACGTCCGGCGATGTGTCCCTGTGGATCGCCCGGACGAATGTCCTGCGCCTGCCAGGTCTTGGTGTCGTTGCGCTGGAGGCCGAGGAACTGTGAGCCCGAGAAGACGACACCGGGACGCTTGGTGTCGGGAACCGCCCAGAAGCCGTCGCCGCCGCAAAGCCGTGACCAGTGCTCGTTGAGAATACCGCTGGTGGTCCAGCTCGCACTGGGCCCCGTCCAGCAGCCGTTGTCCTGCAGACCGCCGTAGACATTGAACGGCATCGCGTTGTCGAGTGCGACGCGGTACCACTGCGACAACGGCAACGACGAGACGAACAGGAACTTCACGCCGCGATCGTAGCTGATGCCGATGCCACCATCGTCGAGCTTGATGACGTGACGGCTGTCCTTGGGATCCACCCACACAAAGCGATCGTCACCGTGCGTGGTGGTGCGCGGCGCGGTGAAGGTGCGGCCACCGTCGTCGCTGTAGGAGTACGCGTTCAGCATGTAGATGCGCTTGTCATCGTTGGGATCGATGACGGGTTGGCTCGCGTACATCGGACGCGGATTCCAGTTGGACAGATACGTCCACGTGGCGCCTTTGTCATCGCTTCGATAGAGCCCGGCCTTGCGCTCGATGTACGCGGTGGATGCGTTGTAGCGCGCGCCCTGTTCGATGCTTACCACCACCACACTGCTGTTCTTCCGCCACACGGCGATACCGATACGACCGTATTCGCCGGTGGGAAGTCCGTTCCCCGACAGCTTGGTCCACGTCGCGCCGCCGTCGATGCTCTTGTACAAGCCGCTGCCCGGTCCTCCACCATCGAAGCCATACGCACTGCGACGACGCTGATACATCGCAGCATAGAGGATGTCGGGGTTGGTGCCGTCGATGGCGATGTCGGTCGCGCCGGTTTCGTCGTCGACGAAGAGAGTGCGCGTCCACGTCTTGCCGCCATCGGTCGTGCGGAACACACCGCGATCGCCGCCCGCTCCCCAGACGGAACCCTGCGCGGCCACATAGGCGATGTCCGGATTGCTCGGATGCAGGACGATGCGGCCGATGTGCTTGCTGTTGCGCAGACCGACGTTGGTCCACGTGCGACCGGCGTTCGTCGACTTGTACACGCCATCGCCCCACCCCACGCTTTGGCGACTGGCGCGTTCACCTGTGCCCACCCAGAGGATGTTGGGATCGGCCTGATTCACCACGACGTCGCCAATCGAGTGCACAGGCATCGCATCGAACAACGACTCCCAGGTGACGCCATTGTCGCGCGTGCGCCAAAGGCCTCCGGTCGCGCCGGCGACGTACATCGTGTACGGATTGGATTCCACCACATCCATATCCACCACGCGTCCGCTCATCGACGCGGGGCCGATATTGCGCAGACGCAGCGAGGCCAGGTCGCTCGCGGCGTAAGGCGCTTCCTGCGCCCGTACATCGAAGGTGACGGCAGCGCTGCCGAGCACGAGCAGCGCACTCGCAGTGGCAACGCGCGAGGCGAAACGCGAGTAAGGACGCATCAATCGATCAGGTTGGAGGAGGAACGACGGCCGGTGCGCGACAACTACGCATCCAGCGTTTGACGAACTTTCTGCGCGAGCGCGAGCGGAGTGTAGGGCTTCTGGATCAACGACATGTCGTCGTGCAACAGGCCGTGTCGCAGCACGGCATCGTCGGAGTAGCCGCTCATGAACAGGACCTTGAGCGTCGGATGCCGGCGACGAAGAGTGTGTGCGAGCTCGGGGCCGCTGGCATCGGGCATCACGACATCCGTCAGCAGCATGTCGATCTCGCCAGGATGCGCTTCCAGCGACTCGATCGCCTGCGCGCCATCGCTGGCGCTCAGCACCTGATAGCCAAGCGAGCGGAGCGAATTCTGCGCGAGCACGCGCACCGCGTCATCGTCTTCCACCAGCACGATCGTCTCGGTGCCCCGCAGATCGATCTCGGTGCCGCCAGCCGGCGTCGAGGTCGTGGTTCCGCGAACGGCCGGCAAGTAGATGCGAAAGGTGGAGCCGGCACCCGGCGCGCTCTCCACGTCCAGTGTGCCGCCGCTCTGCTGCACGATGCCGAACACCATCGCGAGCCCGAGCCCGGTACCCACACCAACCGCCTTTGTGGTGAAGAACGGCTCGAAAATGCGGGCTCGCACCTCGGGCGTCATTCCCTGTCCGGAGTCTGTCATCGCCAGCATCACGTGCGGGCCGGGCATCGCACCCAGATGCGACGCGGCAAAGTGCTCGGTCAGCTCCACGTTCGCCGTCTCGATGGTCAGCCTGCCGCCCTTGGGCATCGCGTCGCGCGCGTTCACGGCCATGTTCATGAGCACCTGCGTGAGCTGCCCCGGATCCACGCGCACGTTGTGCAATCGCGAGTGCAGCGACGTGGTGAAGTGAATGTCTTCACCGATCAGGCGCCGCAGCAGGTTGCTGGTATCGGTCACGACCGCGTTCAGATCGAGCACCTTGGGCTGCAGCATCGTCCGACGACTGAACGCGAGCAGCTGTCGCGTCAGCGCCGCCGCGCGCTCTCCTGCCTCGCTGATGGCCTTCGCCGATTCCTGCTGCGTCTCCGCGGTCCCCGGCTCCGTCAGCAGCACTTCGCTGTAGCCCAGAATCACCGTGAGCAGGTTGTTGAAGTCGTGCGCAACACCACCGGCCAGCTGGCCAACGGCTTCCATCTTCTGCGCCTGCCGCAACTGATCTTCCAATTCACGACGGGCGGTGATGTCGTGGCTCACGCCCACCAACCCCACGATCGCTCCTGAGTCGTCCCGCTGCGGCACCTTCTGCGTGAGGAACAGCGCCGTCGTGCCCTCAGGCCCCGGAATCCGCTCCTCGTGGTCAGTCAAGCGCCCGCCTGCCAGCACCAGGCGGTCCTCGTCGTGGTGCGCTGCAGCGATCGCTGCGGGAAAGATCTCGCTGTCGGTCTTGCCCAATACCTGCTCGGCCCGCTGCAACTGCATCACCGCCAGCGTCGTCGCGTTGACGTGTGTGTAGCGACTTTGCGTGTCCTTGGTGAACACCACGTCCGGCTGCGCATCGAGAATGGTGCGAAGTGCGGCGCGCTCGCGTTCCAGCGTGGTCGTCGTCGCGATTTCGCGCTGCAGCGCGGTGTCCACCGTGGTCAGCACCACACCGATGCCAAGCGTGAGCAGGATGTCCACCAGCGCGAAGTTGAGCGTCGTGACCGCATGTGCCAGCGGGTCCTGCTCCCACGGCACGCGCCCCATGTCAGCCGCGTGGAGCCCAGCGAGTCCGATTACGAAGAGCGTTGCCGAGCTGAACACCGCCGCGACAAGTCCGGCGCGCAAGCCGAGCAGCAGCGCCGTGAGAATGGAGAAGCAGAACAGGTAGATCTCGCTGACCGGCCCCACCCACACGAGTAGCGCGGCGCCGACCATGTACATCATGCCGCAGGTCAGCCACGCACGCAGGCGATACGGGAGTTGATCGAATACCAGCAAGGCAACAATGCCCGCGACCGCGATCGCATCGACGACCGCCACGCCGAACAGTCCCGCCTTGACCGACAGGTAGACGCTCGGCACGCAGACGATGAAGCCAAGGGTCGCTGCCACCTTCAGCATCAGCGTCAGCATCCCCTCACGCCATCGCGTCGGGTCGATCACCAGCGCTCGTTCAACCCGCCCCCACATGGCACACTCCTGCGCGCGAATCGTCGTATGGCGTCCGATGTGGGATAACATGCATCGAATTTCGCCGCGCCGAGACGTAGTTTGGCAAATGCGTCGGCCTCCTCTCGTCTCTTCGCCGCTTCGCTGGCCGATCGGTGTGCTGGCGCTGACCGCGCTGACGCTCACCGCGCGCTGCGGTGGCGGCGGCGCCCCCGCCGAGCCGCCGCCGCCCGTCTTCAGGGAGCGACAGGTGCTGACGAGCATGAGCGTCTCGCTCACTCCCGCATCGGTGCCCGCGGGTCAGAGTGCGACGGCGGCCTTGGCGGCGCTCGATCAGCATGGCCAGCCCATGACCGTCGGCGCGACGGGATGGGAATCTTCCCGCATCGACGTCGCCACCATCAGCGCCGCGGGAGTCGTCACCGCGCTCGCGACCGGTACGACGATTATTTCGGCGCGCGTTGGCTCGGTTGAAGGAAAGTCGTCCTTCGTGGTCACGCCGCCGCCGCAGCCGCCGTTGGTCGCGTCCGTTACCGTCTCGCCGACGTCAACGCTGCTCGAGGTCGGGAAGACGCGACAGCTGTTCGCGACCCCCAAGGATTTTGCCGGAGCTCCACTCCCAGACCGTGCGGTCCTCTGGCGATCGAGCGCTCCGGAGATCGCGACCGTCTCCGCCAACGGACTCGTGACCGCGCGCGCCTCGGGCACCGCCCTGATCGAAGCCACGAGTGATGGCACGGTGGGCGGGACCGGCGTGGTCGTGACGGGACTGCTCGATCCCGACGTCGAGGTCACGGTCGCGTTGCCGATTCCGGGGACGGTGGTCGGCGACACCGTGACCGTGGTCGCCACCGCACGATCGCCGGCGACTGTGTCCAGCGTCGTGGCCTTC
This sequence comes from Gemmatimonas sp., assembly GCA_965279375.1. Taxonomy (GTDB): domain Bacteria; phylum Gemmatimonadota; class Gemmatimonadetes; order Gemmatimonadales; family Gemmatimonadaceae; genus Gemmatimonas. The sequence goes on from OZ257156.1 coordinate 605,905, forward strand.
GTGGGCGGACGTCAGACCGCACTTACCTTCGGGCCGATTGGCTCGGGGCGTGGCTCGGGGTGGTCGGGGCTGGTCGATTTGGCGACGCTGGCCACAGGCCCCTACGAACTCGTTGTCACGGCGACGGACAGCCGAGACCATCGGGGCGCGGCGTCGTTGGCCATCGATCGCAATCCCACCGTGGCGGGCGGAACGCGCGGCGGGCAGACTGGCAACAAGTAGCGTAGCCTTGCGATCGTCCCACATTCGTCTTGCTCCCGACCTGAACCACCAGTGCTGCGATTTCGCACCCTTCGCTCAATGTCCGTCTTCGCTCTCGTCGCGCTTTGCGCCGGTCTTCTGGCGTGGCTGTCTTATCGCCACGACCTGCGACAGACGCCCGTGCTCTCCTCCTGCGCCCTCGCGGTCGGCGAGGCAAGCAGTCGAGGGCTGAGCGGAAACGATCTGCTCAACGAGCTGCTATCTCAGGAGCGATGCCGCGGCGACGCCGTGTACATCGATGCCGTCGTGTCACTGTTGCTCCCCTTCCAGCGCTTCGACGAGGCGCGCGCACTGCTCGAGGAAGGGCAAAGCCGTCGCGCACTCGTCTCGGCGGAAGCCGAAGCCATCGCGACTCGCATCACGTTGGCGGAGTCGCATGCGCGCTGGGCGGAGGGCGCCCTCCCCGAGGCGAACGCGTTGTTCGATGGCGCCAAGTCAGTCGCGGATCGGCTGCATGCACGATGGCCGGAGTGGTCGCTCCCGTACGCGCTGCAAGCCGACATCGCGCAGGAAGATTGGGCGACTAACCACCCGTCGCCACCGACCGACTGGTATCGCGTGCAGCAGGACCGTCGTCGCGATCTGGCAAGCGGCGCGTTTCTGCGGGCATTCAGTGCGCCGCAGATCGGACTCTTCGTGTTTGTGGTCAGTCTGATGGCGCTGGCAGCACTGGTGATGGCCACCAAGTCGCTTAGCGAGCGGCAGACTCTCGCTCGGCTCGTTCCCACGCCGATCGCGGCAGCTACACCCGGCCCCGTTACGCTGACAGGCACACTGCATCTGCTGCCCAACGATCAGCCGGTCATCGGACCGTATTCCAAACAGCCCGGCGTCTGGTGGCAAACGCAACGCGAATCGATGCTACAGGCCGGCCAGCGGCTGGGCACCCGCTCGCAGCAGGCATTCCTTCTGCGCGACGCGTCTGGCGAGGTCGTCATCTCACCGCTCGATATCGTCGCGCGCACCAGACACGAGCACTTCACCCTCGGCGGGTTCGGTTTCGTCAAACGCCGTGCAACGTTCGAGTCGTTGCTCAAGGAAGGCGACGCGGTGACGGTCTCCGGCGAGCTGCGGCTCGATGAGAGTCGCGGCCGAGCGACCGTCGTGCGCGGCTCCCGCGGCGAACGCCTGTTCGTTTCGAATATTTCGATCGCGGAGCTGCAGCAATCGGAGCAACGCTGGCTGCTCATTTTCGCGGCGATTGGTGCGCTGGCACTCGCGCTGCTGGCATGGAGCTACCAGCAGCGCTACCTGATGCGCGCGATCCCGGGCGTGTTGCCGTAGCCGACGGCTACGGCATCCCCAAGAGACGCACCTGCGCACGTCGTCCTCGCGCCGTGTTGGCGTCGTACCAGAACTCGACGCTGCGAATCACGCGATCGCGTCCTTCGAGGTCGATCGCTCGCGTTTCACCGCCGGCCGGAATCGTGTTGCGCAGGGCAATCGTCTGATCGGCGCCATTGCCGTAGTGCACCACCACGCGATGGAAATCCACCGATGCACGCTGCACGGTCAGCTTGATCCGTCGAAAGTCGCCACGCGCGGCCGTCACCGTGATCTGGTCGTGATCCACGCGATCGTTGACCTGCCGCTGGCCAAGCAAGGTCCAATCGCCCTGTCCGCGGGCCCGACCCGCGCAGGCCATCGTGAGGGCAAGCATCAACATTCCGAGTTTTCGCAGCATCGCTCTTCTCCGGTTCGAGTCCAAGGGGGGTGTCTATCAGTGCGACATTCCGCTCACCAAGTGGACATCGGCCGACCCGGGTTCGTTAAGAGCCTGCTGCGTCTCGGGGTTTGGCCGGCATCGCCGGCATGCACTGCACAAGCAGCTGATACCGCATCTGGTCCGGCGGAATCACGACAGCCGCATTCACGACGCGCTCGGACTTGGTGCCGAGCATCGCCTCGGCCGTGATGTTGAACAGACAGTCGGACTGCTCCCAGCGGAAACGCAACGAGGCCTCGTTGGGCGCGTCGCGCGGGTCGGGGGTGCGGGTCCAACCGGCAGCGCGCACCCGCTCGTAGAAGCGCACCGCCTCACGCTGCACGCCGATCTCCGTCGCACCAGCAGCGGTGATGCGGCAGCCGGGCACGCGCTGTCCCGTCCGCCAGTCATCGATCGTGTCGCGGTCGATGACAGCGGTCATCTGCTGCGTCTCTCGCGCGAAGCGTGCCGCGGTCGCACAGTGGACCGTGTCCGCGGGCTGCGCGCCGGCAGAGATCAGCAGCAGCGAAATCAGTTGAATCGACACCACCACTCCGTTGAGCTCGTGTTCATGCATGTCACCGTACGGGACTCCCCTGACTTACTGCGCCCCTCTGCAATGCTACCTTGGCCCGCGTGGGCAAGATACCGCCACATCATTTCCCGGACCCAACGGCCATGGACCAATCGAATCGATACGCCGACCTGACCCTCGCCGAAGCAGAGCTCATCGCTGGTGGCGAGCACATTCTCGCGGCATACAAGATGAAGCCCAAAGCCGGACACGGATATCTGGAGGCTGCAGCGCACTTCGCGGCGGAGTCCTCCACCGGCACCAATGTCGAAGTCTCCACCACCGACGATTTCACGCGCGGTGTGGACGCGCTCGTCTATCATATCGATGAAGCCACGGAAGAGTTGCGCATCGCCTACCCGCTCGCGCTCTTCGACCGCAACATGACCGATGGGCGCATGATGCTGGTGTCGTTTCTCACGCTCGCTGTGGGCAACAATCAGGGCATGGGCGATATCGAGCACGCCAAGCTCTACGACTTCTGGGTGCCGCCGCGCGCGCTGCAGCTTTTCGACGGGCCCGCCAAGGACATCTCCGATCTCTGGCGCGTGCTGGGACGCCCGGTGCAGGACGGAGGCTACATCTCCGGCACGATCATCAAGCCAAAGCTTGGGCTGCGTCCGGAACCGTTCGCCGAAGCAGCGTACCAGTTCTGGCTGGGCGGCGACTTCATCAAGAACGATGAGCCGCAGGGAAATCAGGTCTTCTCGCCCATGCGCAAGGTGATCCCGCTGGTGGCCGACGCGATGCGACGCGCGATGGACGAAACGGGACAGGCCAAGCTCTTCTCGGCCAACATCACCGCCGACGATCACTACGAGATGTGCGCGCGCGCCGATTTCATTCTCGAGACGTTCGGCGACGATGCCAACAAGGTGGCGTTTCTGGTGGACGGCTTTGTGGGTGGACCAGGGATGATCACGACCGCACGACGCCAGTACCCTAACCAGTACTTGCACTACCATCGGGCCGGTCACGGCATGGTGACGTCGCCGAGTGCCAAGCGCGGCTATGATGCGTATGTGCTCGCCAAGATGGCGCGGCTGCAGGGTGCGTCGGGCATTCACGTAGGGACGATGGGCTTCGGCAAGATGGAGGGCGCCAACGACGATCGCGCGATCGCCTACATCATCGAGCGCGACGACTACCAGGGGCCAGCCTTCCGTCAGCAGTGGTTGGGCATGAAGCCCACGACGCCGATCATCTCCGGCGGCATGAATGCGCTGCGCCTGCCGGGATTCTTTGCGAACCTGGGTCACGGCAACGTGATCACTACAGCAGGCGGCGGCGCGTACGGCCATCTTGATTCACCGGCCGCAGGCGCGATTTCGCTGCGGCAGGCGTATGAATGCTGGAAGGCCGGCGCGAACCCGATCGAGTGGGCACGCAGCCACCGCGAGTTCGCCCGTGCGTTCGAGTCCTTCCCGCACGACGCGGACCAGCTCTACCCGGGATGGCGCGCTCAACTCGGCGTCAGCGGCTGATTGCCAACGGCTAATTGCCAACGGCTGACCCTTTCACCAGACACGTCACCACACACGCATGCCCATCGGCGGACGTTCCACCATCGCGCAGTTCCTCATCGAAAGCCGTCGTCGCGCCACGACGGCGACGGGCGAGTTCGACTCGTTGGTTACCGATGTGGCGCTCGCGTGCAAGGCGATTGCCAATCGCGTGGCGTTTGGCGCGCTTGGCGATACCACCGGGCGCGCCGGCACACAGAACGTGCAAGGCGAGGAGCAGCACACACTCGACGTCGTCGCCAACGAGCTCTTTCTGCGGGCCACCGAGTGGGGCGGTCACCTGGCCGGCATGGTCTCCGAGGAGATGGAGGAGGTGTACACGCTGCCGGTCGAGTATCCGCGCGGAAAGTATCTGCTCTGCTTCGATCCACTCGACGGCTCGTCGAATGTCGATGTGAACATGACCGTGGGTAGCATCTTCTCCATTCTGCGTGCCCCGACGCCCGGACAGGACGCGACGCGCGAAGACTTTTTGCAGCCGGGCACGGAGCAGGTGTGCGCGGGCTACGCGGTGTACGGCCCGAGTACGATGCTGGTGCTCACGATGGGCAACGGCACGCACGCCTTCACGCTCGATCAGCAGTTGGGCGAGTGGGTGCTGAGTCATCCAGACCTTCGCATTCCCGACGAGACGCGCGAGTTCGCGATCAATGCGTCCAACAGTCGCTTCTGGGAGGCGGCGGTGAAGCGCTACGTGGACGAATGTCTCGCGGGTCAGTCTGGGCCACGCGGCGTGGACTTCAACATGCGCTGGATTGCTTCGCTGGTGGCAGAAACGCATCGCATCCTGATGCGTGGTGGTGTGTTTCTCTATCCGCGAGACACGAAGGACGTCTCCAAGCCCGGGCGCCTGCGGCTGCTCTACGAGTGCAACCCCATCGCGTTCGTGATCGAGCAGGCGGGAGGCATGGCCAGCACGGGACATTCGCGTCTCACCGACGTGGTGCCCACCGCGTTGCACCAGCGCATCGGCTTTGTGTTCGGATCGCGCGCCGAAGTGGAGCGCATCGAGCGCTATCACTCCGAAGATCCGCACGAGCCCTACGCGTCGCCGCTCTTTGCACGACGCGGTCTCTATGCCGCACCCGACTGATCGCGTTCGGCGATCCTTTGTCCCTCAGTTCCCTTTCGAGTTTCCTGTCGAGTTTCCTGTCGAGTTTCCTGTCGAGTCTCCTGATGTCAGCGAAGCATCCGATCATTTCGATTACCGGTTCGTCCGGCGCGGGTACCACGTCGGTTACGCGCACGTTCGAGAACATCTTTCGTCGCGAGGGCGTGAAGGCGGCCATCGTGGAAGGGGACAGCTTTCATCGCTACGATCGTGCGGCGATGAAGGTCGCGATGGCCGAAGCCGAGCGGTCGGGCAATACCACGTTCAGCCATTTCGGTGACGAAGCGAATCTGTTTGCCGAACTGGAGCTGCTGTTCAAGGACTACGGCGAAACGGGGCAAGGGACCGCGCGCAAGTATCTGCACAACAACGAGGAAGCGGCGCCGTTCAATCAGCCGCCGGGCACGTTCACGTCATGGGAGCCGTTGCCGGCGAGCGAGCTGCTGTTTTACGAAGGGTTGCACGGCGCGGTGGCCACGGACACGGTGGACGTGGCGCGTCACGCCGACCTGCTGATTGGTGTGGTGCCGGTGGTCAATCTCGAGTGGATTCAAAAGATCCACCGCGATCGCAACACGCGCGGCTACAGCACCGAAGCCGTGACCGACGTGATTCTCCGCCGCATGCCCGACTACGTGCATTACATTGTGCCACAGTTCAAGCGCACGCACGTGAACTTCCAGCGCGTGCCCGTGGTGGACACGTCGAATCCGTTCATCGCGCGCACCATTCCCACCGCCGACGAAAGCCTCGTGGTCATTCGCTTCGCCAATCCGCGCGGCTTCGACTTCCCCTACCTGCTCAGCATGTTGCAGGGATCGTGGATGTCACGTGCCAATACCATTGTCTGCCCCGGCGGCAAGATGGAGTTGGCGATGCAGCTGATCTTCACGCCGATGGTGATGCGGCTCGTGGAACGTGGCCGCAAATCCAGTGGCACGTGAAGCCATTTCGACAGCTCGGGTCAGCCACCGCGCCTGACGGCACGCTGCTCACGCTCTTCGAGCACGACGGCGCTTACATGATCCGCGTGAACGGCATCGAGCTGATGTCCACGCGGCGCCACCAGTCAGAGGATGCGCTCGCCGAGCTGGTCTGCGCACCGCTGGCGCAGCAGCGCGGCGTGCGCGTGTTGATTGGTGGGTTGGGACTGGGGTTCACGCTGCGAGCCGCGCTGCGTGTGCTTCCCGCGGACGCACAGGTGGAAGTGGCGGAGATCGTGCCGGAGGTCGTCGCGTGGAATCGCAATCCGGAATTTGCGTTGTCGCACGCCGCGCTGGCCGATCCGCGCGTGACCGTACTCGAAGAAGACGTTGGGCGTGTGCTACGTCGCAGTCAGAACTGGTTCGACGCGATCATGATGGACGTGGACAACGGCGCCGAATCGTTCACGACGCGCAGCAACGCGGCGCTCTATCGCGAATCGGGGGTGCACTTTGCTGTGGCCGCGTTGCGGTCGGGTGGGCGCGTGGCGTATTGGTCTGCCACTGCCGAAGAGAACTTCGCCGGCACCATGCGGCATGCGGGCCTCGAGGTGCGCGTCACGCAGGTGCGCGCGCACACCACCGCCGGCCCGATGCACACGATTCTGGTGGGGCAGCGCAAGGAATGATCAAATCGCCATCAAATCCTATGCAACTGCTCACGCGGCCGTAATCGCGACGTAATCGTGCCCTCATGGGCGCTTCACGTACGCGGTGAACGATGGAGACAGGTCGGGCATGCGGTCCGGCCGTCACCATCAGGAGGCCTGCATGTTCAGCACCCTGCTCGAAACGAACAACGCACCCGCGCGTCGCGGCGGTGGTTCGCTGCTCTCCGTCGTCGTGCATGTCGGCGCTATCGCGGCGTTGGTCATCGCGACAGCCAATGCGTCCGTGCCCACGGTCGACGAGCAGCGGGTGGAGCAGCTCCACTTTACCAAGCCAGCGCCAACGCCTCCTGTGCCTGTTCCACCGTCGGCCAAGCAGGTGTACACGGCGGCACCGCAGGCCCGGGGCTTCAGTACCGTGATTGCGCCCATCGACATTCCGTCGGTGCTGCCCAACATCGATCTCAGCGTCACGCCAACCGATCAAACGCGCTTCTCCGCACGCGGCGTGCAGGGCGGCAGCCCCGATGGCATCGAGGGTGGCACGATCGTCGCGCCAGCGAACGGCGTCTACAGCGCGCTGCAGGTGGAGAAGGCGGTGGTGCCGCTGCCCGGCGCCACAGGTCCGGCCTACCCCGAGATGCTGCGCTCGGCGGGCGTCGAAGGTTCGGTGCTCGCGACGTTCGTGGTGGACACGAGCGGACGCGCCGACCTCGTGTCGTTCACCGTGCAGCACAGCGATCACGCGCTCTTCGCGTCGGCGGTCCGCACGGCGCTCGCGCGCATGCGATTTCTCCCGGCCGAAGCGGGCGGACGCAAAGTGCCTCAGCTCGTGCAGCAGACGTTTCAGTTCAACCTGAACCGGTGAGCGACGCGCAGAGCTTCAGACCCTAACCCCCGATCGGCGATCCCGGCGCGCGCGCCAACCCGATGCGCTTGAACGCCAGCGTGATCTCATCGAGCGTGCTCGGATCGTCGATCGTGGGTGGCATCGTCCAGCCATCACCGTCGGCGATCGCGCGCATCGTTTTGCGCAGCACCTTCCCCGAGCGCGTCTTGGGCAAGCGCGCCACCACCGCCACTTGCTTGAAGTTGGCCACCGGCCCCACCTGATCGCGCACCAGTTGCACCAGCTCCGCCTCGAGCGCGAAGTGCAGCCGGTCCACGCCGGCCTTGAGCACCACGAGTCCAACCGGAAGCTGCGTCTTCAGCGCGTCGCGCACGCCGATCACCGCGCACTCCGCGACATCAGGATGGCTGGCCAACGCCTGCTCCATCGAACCAGTGGAGAGATTGTGCCCCGCCACGATGATGATGTCGTCCACGCGACCCATGATGAACAGATAGCCGTCTTCATCGATGTAGCCGCCATCGCCGGTGAGATAGTAGCCCGGGTACTTGCTGAGATACGTCTCGATGTAGCGTGCATCGTTGCGCCAGAGCGTAGGCAACGTCCCCGGCGGCAGCGGCAGCTTGATCACCACCGCGCCTTCGCGATTGGGTGGCAGCGCGTGGCCGTCGTCGTCGAGAATCTCCACGACGTATCCCGGCACCGCCTTCGTTGGAGATCCTGGTTTGACGGGAAATGGCGAAAGCCCAAGACAGTTGGCCGCAACCGCCCAACCGGTTTCCGTCTGCCACCAGTGATCGATGACGGGCTTGAGCAGCAGCGCGCGCGCCCAGTGATACGTGTCGGGATCGAGTCTCTCGCCGGCAAGAAAAAGCGTGCGAAACTTCGACGTGTCGTACTTCGCGAAGAACGTCCCCTTGGGATCTTCACGCTTGATCGCGCGAAATGCCGTCGGTGCGGTGAACAGCACACGCACGTCATGCTCCTCGATCACGCGCCAGAACTCACCGGCATCGGGCGTGCCCACCGGCTTCCCTTCATGCACCACTGTCGTGCATCCGGCCAGCAACGGTGCATACACGATGTACGAATGCCCCACAGCCCATCCAAAGTCCGAGGCGGCCCAGAACACTTCACCCGGCTCCACGCCATACACGTTCCGCATGCTCCAGAGCAGCGCGACCGCGTGTCCACCGTTGTCGCGTACGACGCCCTTGGGCTGCCCCGTGGTTCCCGATGTGTAGAGGATGTACAGCGGATCGGTGGCCAGCACTGGTACACAGTCGGCGGGCGCCGCCTGCGCTTCCACCTCACGCCAGTCGAGGTCGCGCCCCGGCGTCAGCGCACAGGGATGCACCTCGCGCTGCAGCACGACACAGTGCGACGGTTGATGCGTGCTCAAGGCCAACGCCTGATCGAGCAGCGGCTTGTACGGCACCACCCGCTGCACTTCGATCCCGCAGCTCGCCGTCAGCACCACCTTGGGCTGCGCATCATCGATGCGCACCGCGAGCTCATGCGGCGCGAAGCCGCCAAACACCACCGAGTGCACCGCGCCGATTCGCGCACAGGCGTACATGCCAATCAGCGTTTCCGGCGTCATCGGCATGTAAATCACCACTCGATCGCCGCGCTCCACGCCCAGATCGCGCAGCACACCGGCAAAGCGCGCCACCTCATCGCGCAGTTCGCGATACGTGATGTGCCGCTTGGTCTTGGTCACCGGGCTGTCGTAGATGACCGCGACCTGCTCCGCCCGACCGTTCAGCACATGCCGGTCGATCGCGTTGTAGCAGGTGTTGAGCTGACCGCCCGTGAACCATCGATAGAGCGGCGCGTTCCGGTCATCGAGCACCCGCTCCCACGGCACATCCCAGTGCAGCGCCTGCGCCGCCTCCCCCCAGAAGGCCTCCGGGTCTGACGACGCCGCCGCGTAGGCGGCCTCGTAGGCGCTGCTCATCTCTTGCTCATCTCTTTGCTCATGCGCGCGAACATCGCGCCGGTCCATGACGCTGTCGAGACGCATTCCGAGGGCCGCGACGCAGGGGTTTCTCCCACACAAGCCGCCTCGACTGCGTGAAGCCGTCCTCAACTTGCCGGAACTCAGGCCGATCCTAGAGAGGTGTCTCTACGTCCTGTCTTCCATGATCCCTCCGGCCGCCGCGGTCGCCTGACGCGTTGGGTGGCCTTTCTGGCTGTCGCCGCCACGGTCCTCGTTGGCGGCTCGCTCGCGCTCGGCGTGTTGCACCCGCCAGTGGTCGAACCCCTGCCGATGCGCTCCGGCGCGTCGATCGCTGCCCGCGCGCCAAGGTCACGCGGACCGTCCGCCTCGCAATGCGGCAGCGCCATGCGGCGCCGCTGCCCCCCGATGCCGCTCCCCACGCATCGCGCCGAACCGGTCGCCGATCCGATCGTCGCCGCCTTCGCCGTACAATGGGATGCCGGGAGCCGAGCCGCGCTGAAGAAGGTAGGCGACCACCTGGATTGGGTGATCGTGGAAGGCGCCTTCATGGGACGCGCTGGTCTTGGCGAGCTGACGATCACGATGGACAAGGACCTGCTCGCCGACGCCCGCAGCCGCGGCGTGGACGTGCACCTGATGGTCACCAACTTTGCCGGCGGCTCCTTCAGTGAGCAGCTGGTGGACGTCATCGTCCGCACGCCGGAGCGCCGGCGCAACGCCATCGCCCAGCTGGTGGGCGCGGTGGACGAGTTCGGCCTCCGCGGCATCTCCCTCGACTTCGAAAAAGTCCGCCCCGAGTCCCACGAGGCGGTGCTCGCCTTCATCCGCGAGCTGCGCACCTCGCTCGCCCCCTCCGGCGCCACGGTCTCCATGGCGATGCCGTTGGGGGAAGACACCAGCTACCCGATCGCCAAGTACGGCGCCGCGGTGGACTATCTCATCCCGATGCTCTACGACGAGCATGTGGCGGGGAGCGATCCCGGTCCGATCGCCAGCGCGACCTGGTTTGCGCAGGCGCTCGATTCGGTGCTGACGCTGATGCCCAGGGAGAAGCTTCTGGTGGGGCTGGGGCAGTACGGCTATCACTGGCGCGACGACCAGACGGACGGCGTGAACGTCAGCGTGAGCGAGGCGATGGCGCTGGGACGGTCAGCCACGGGCGGCCCGTGGTTTGATGCAAAAAGCCGGTCTCCACATGCTGAGTGGCGCGATAATGCTGGTTTAATGCACCGTGTATGGTATATGGACGCGACCACGGCCTGGAATCAGATCCGGGCCGCGAACCTCACCGGGACCGCCGGCGTCGCCCTCTGGCGGCTGGGCAGCGAGGACGTCACCCTCTGGTCCGTACTCGGCCGAACCGGCCTGACCGGCACCACCGCAGCGCTCGAAACGCTGCCATCCAACGGCATCTCCGTACTCATCGGCGACGGCGAAGTCCTGGCCGTCGATGGCCGACAGGGGAGCGGCAACCGCACCATCGGCGTCGACTCGGCGGGCTTCGTCGAAACCGAACGCATCGTCAAACCGGCGGGCGGCTACGTCATCACCCGCGCCGGCGCCGCCACCAAACGCGTCGCCCTCACCTTCGACGACGGCCCCGACCCCGAGTTCACGCCGCAGGTGCTGGACACGCTTAGACAGCGAAAGACCGTCGCCAGCTTCTTCGTGATTGGGCGGCAGGTGCAACGCTACCCCGAGCTGGCGCGGCGCATGACGGCCGAAGGCCATGAGATCGGCAACCACACGTGGAGTCATCCCGACCTCGCCGGCCTGAGCGAGTCCGCCATCAAGTTCGAGCTGGCCGCCACCGGGCGCGTGATCGAGGCCGTGACCGGCCGCCGTCCCATGCTCTTCCGTCCGCCGTATATCGGCGACGCCCGCCCCTCCACCGAAGAGCGCCTGCGGCCGATGGCCGTCGCCAACGAGCTGGGATATCGCGTGGCCGGCCTGGAAGTCGATGCGCGCGACTGGGAGCAGCAGGACCCAGCCGCCATCATCGCGACCACGCTCGATGAGCTCGATCACGGCAAGGGCAACATCATCCTGCTGCATGATGCCGGCGGCGACCGCACCCCCACCATCGAAGCGCTCGGTCCGCTGATCGACTCGCTGCACGCGCGCGGCTACACCATCACCACCGTGGCGGGACTGCTCGACGTGACGCCGGAGGCGGGCATGCCCGCGGCCCCCACCGCAGAGGCGCCGCACCGATTGCTGGACTTCGCAGCGCTGCGACTGCTGAGCACCGCCGAAACCGTGCTGGTCGGGGCGTTCCTCGTCGCACTGGTGCTGGGATTCGTGCGGCTGCTGGGCATCGGTGGTCTCGCGATGTGGCAGCGATCACGACAACGCTTCGCCAGACGCCTGTCGGATGTGGGCTACGCACCGCGCGTGACCATTCTCGTGCCCGCGTACAACGAAGGGCGCGTCATCGCGCGCACGATCGACTCGCTGCTGACGCAGGACTATCCGCTCCTCGAGCTGATCGTCATCGACGACGGCTCCACCGATGACACCCTCGATGTCGCGCTCGCCGCCAACCGCGACGCACGGGTGCGCGTGTTGACGCAGAAGAACGCCGGCAAGTCGCACGCGCTGAACTTCGGCATCTCGCAAGCCACCGGCGAGATCGTCGTAGTGGTGGACGCCGACACGTTGCTCGCCCCGATGGCCATCCGACATCTCGTGCGTCCGCTCGCCGACGTGCGCGTTGGCGCCGTGGCCGGCAACGCCAAGGTGGGCAATCGCGTCAACCTGGTCACCCGGTGGCAGGCCGTCGAATACGTCACCAGTCAGAACCTTGATCGCCGCGCGTTTGCGATGCTCAACTGCATTACGGTGGTGCCCGGCGCGATCGGTGCCTGGCGACGTGACGCCGTGCTGGCAGCAGGCGGATTCCGCTCCGACACGCTCGCGGAAGATCAGGATCTGACGATGACGCTGTTGCGCGCCGGTCATCGCGTGGCGCTCTCGGACAAGGCGATCGCGTGGACGGAAGCGCCTGAAACGTTCGATGCGCTGCTCAAGCAACGATTCCGCTGGAGCTTTGGCACACTGCAGTGCGCGTGGAAGCATCGCGGCGCGCTCTTCCGGCGCTCGGGCGGCGCGTTGGGCACCGTGGGTCTCCCCAACATCTGGCTCTTTCAGCTGCTCTTCCCGTTGCTCGCCCCCGCCGCGGATATCGCGCTGGTCGCGTCGCTGGTTCGCCTCGCAACGGAAACACCCGCCATTGGCGCGCACGCCGCATGGGCGCACGCGGAGCCGGTGCTGGGTCTCTACCTGCTCTTCCTCGTGATCGACACGGCGACGGCGTTGATCGGCCTGAGCTTCGAGCGTGAGGAATCGATGGCGCAGGCGCTGCTGGTGCCACTGCAGCGTGTGGCGTATCGGCAGGTGCTCTACTTCGCGCTGGTAAAGGCGATGCGTGCCGCCATCAAGGGATGGGCGCCGGGGTGGGGGAAGCTCGAGCGCACGGGACGCGTAGAAGAGGGGAAGCCAGTGCTCGCATACGCGGCGTCGGACGTCACGTCGCCACACTCGTACGAAGGTCCGGAGCGTCGCACGCGCTAGCCAAGTCGCGTCTGCCGCGACAGTGTACGCGGCATGCGGATCTTCCTCAGCTACGCCTCGCAGGATCGCAGTGCCGCGGAGCCCATCAATCGCGCACTCCTCGATCAGGGGCACGACGTCTTCTTCGATCGAGACGATCTCGCGCCGGGTGAGGAATATCACATCCAGATTCGCAACGCGATCGAGCGTTCCGAACTGTTCGTCTTTCTGATCAGCGACGACGCGCTCGACACGGGGAGCTACACGCTCAACGAACTCGCGATGGCCGAACGCGTGATCACGCGGGCCTCGGGGCGTTTGCTCCCCGTGATGCTGCGCCCCACGTCGTTCGATCGCATTCCCGAGTTCGTGAAGTCGGTCACGCTGCTGCAGTCGCCGGGCAACATCACCGCCGCGACGGCCGACGCGGTGCATCGCCTCGCGCAGAAGCGGCAGCGCGCGCTCTGGGGAAAGATCGCTGGCGGCGTGACCGTGGTCGCGCTCCTCGCGATCGGCGCGTGGTCGCTGCGCGGCAACGTGAAACAGACCGCCACTCTCCCGGCCGACTCGAGTGCCGCGACGACATCGACGACTGCCACAGGCGCAGGGTCGAATGCGCCCGCCGCTTCCATCGACGGAGCGCCGGAGTCACTGGTGCCTGCCGGTGCCTTCGTGATGGGCGACGACGAACACGCCCCGATGCGCGAGGTCTATGTAGACAGCTTCTACATCGACACGTACGAAGTCACGACGAGTCGCTACGCGAAATTTCTCGCAGCAACCGGCGGTATTGCGCCGCCCGATCAATGGGAGACGCTCGAGCCGACAAAGCATGCAAACCTTCCTGTCATCGGCGTGAGTTGGACGGATGCGCGCGCGTACTGCGCGTGGGCGGGACGTCGCATGCCGACCGATGCGGAATGGGAGAAGGCCGCGCGCGGCACGGATCAACGACTCTATCCCTGGGGAAGCGTCTCGCCGGGCATCGATCGAGCCAACTTCGGCAACGCCTCGCCCAGTGCGTACGACGGCGGGTTGTCGGACGTCGGGTCGCACGCAGCAGGACGGAGTCCATACGGCGTCGAAGACCTGGCCGGCAACGCCAACGAGTGGGTCGCTGATTGGTACGCCGAGTCATTTCCGCGCAGCGATGTGCGAAATCCGGTTGGGCCGGAGAGTGGCCCTGGTCGCGTCGTGCGAGGTGGTGGCCGCTATGAACCGCCAGAACGCTTGCTCTCCGCGCGCCGTTACTACGCGGCTCCTGATGGTCGACAGGACGATCTGGGCTTCCGTTGCGCACGGAGTGTGCGCGCACGCTGAGCCGCTGTCACACGCGCATCTCTCGCGTTGAATGCTGGCCGCGTAGTCGGCACGGTACGTGCGCTGCATGCGAGGGTGAAACACATACGGATCGGCCTCATCGTATCGCTCGTGTTGCTTGGCGGGCTCTGGCTGGCCGGTGATCCAGCACCAACCGCACCCGTCACGCTGCTGACCGTGCGAAGTTGGCTGGTCAGTGGCACAGGGGTGCTGGCCATCGGAGCGATGAGCTTTGCGATGATACTCGCGATGCGACCCGTCCTGATCGAGAGCTATCTGGGCGGTCTCGACAAGAGCTATCGCCTGCACCGCTGGTTCGGCATTTCGGCGGCCGCATTCGGCGTGGCGCACTATCTCGCGGTGCAGGCGCCCAAGTGGTTGCCGAGCAATGCGCCGCGTGGCCCTCGTCAGGCGCGCGTGATGGAGACTGTGCCGTTGTTCCGGTTCTTTCAGGAGCAGCGGGGTTTCGCCGAGTCGATTGCGACCTTGGCGCTGGTCGCGCTGCTGCTGCTCGTGGCGCTGGCGTTGATCAAGCGATTTCCGTATCGACTGTTTGCGCGTTCACATCGACTGCTCGCGCTCGTCTTCGCGGTGCTGGTCGTGCACGGCGTGATTCTGATGCCGTTCGACTACTGGCGCTCGCCGATCGGGCCGGTGCTGCTGCTGTTGATGCTCGGCGGCGTGGCGGCATCGATTGGTTCGTTGACGCGTCGCGTCGGCTTCACGCATCGCGCCGCGGCGAGCATTGCGTCGTTCACGCGGCACGAAGAGAATCGCGTGTTGCAGGTGGAGCTACTCTTGTCGAATGCGTGGGCGGGACACGAGGCGGGGCAGTTTGCCTTCGTCACCTTCGATGCACATGAGGGAGCGCATCCATTCACCATCGCATCCGACTGGCGCGGCGATGGATACATGCAGCTGCTGATCAAGGAACTCGGCGACTACACGCGTGCGCTGCCGACGCTCCTCACGGTGGGAAGCGCCGTCACGGTGGAAGGACCGTACGGTCGTTTCAACTTTCGCGGAGCGCCGCGGCGGCAGATCTGGGTGGGCGGCGGGATTGGCGTCACGCCGTTCATCGCGCGGCTGCATGAGTTGGCGCGTATGCCCGACGGCAAATCGGTGGACTTGTTCTATTCCACTCGCGAGCCCGACGCCGCATTCGTGCAGCAGCTACAACACGACGCCGATGCGGCGCACGTGCCGTTGCACGTGATGGTCGAGGCCACCGATGGGTTTCTGACGGTGGCGCACATTCGCGAGTCGGTGCCGGACTCAGCGAGCGCCGATGTGTGGTTCTGTGGGCCCAGCACCTTCGGGCACATACTGGAAGCCGATTTCCGTGCGGGTGGGCTCGCCCGCACGGATTTTCATCAGGAGCTATTCGAGATTCGCTGAGGAATCAGGTACCGCGGCGGCCGCCGTTCTTGGCCTTGGCAGGTGGCTTTTGCGGCTGACGCGGGTTGGGAGTGTGGCTCTTCTCACCAGCAACCGGCGGCTTGACGCCGGCCGCCGGTGCGGGACGCTTGCGTGAGAAGTCGGGAATGGCGGCCGTGTTTCGCTTTTTCATTGCATGCTCCTGAGACTGCTCGGGGCGCCGTAGCGCGCGTGTGCCGACGTTGTGTCGTTGCTCTGTCTCAGGAAATGTAGTCACCCGTCAGCCGCTCATCGCTCGCCGTGAGGCCGCCGGAGGTACCCCCCGTAGTAGTAGGGCTCCTCCACGATGATCGTCACGGCAGCGAGGCGTGTGAGTCCGCCGCTGCGGCCTCGGATGACCACGACGTGCTTGCCGGCGGCGACCGACGCGTTCGCGGTGATCTGCATGATCGTGCTGTTGAGGGGACTCGGCTCCCCTGGGAGAAACGTGATGGTGAAGTCCCGCGGATTGGCGAGGACCGCGTCGTAGGCGAGCGTGCCGCTGAAGCCACTTAGACGTAGTACATCCACCTTGAGCGTCGGCGGCGTTGGCGGCTCACCCTTGGTGATGGTGAGTTCAGTCTGTTGTGGCAGCAGACTGAAATCGGGAATGGATGACGCGACGACGTTGACCGTGGCCGTCGCTGACGGCGGTGTGGTACCGGCCAATGCCGTGACCCGCAGCGTCGAGGTGCCCACGGTTCCGCCAATCACCTGTAGTGTTGCCGTGTCGCCGCTCACCCACGTGGGGGCGATCCACGCGCTGCCTCCGCCGACGACGGCTCCTGTCAGCCGCAGCTCGATCAGCTGCCCCACGTAGCTGCCGCTTCGCGTGATGCGCACGGGAATGAGTGCCATGGCGCGCGGTGCGATCGTCACCGACGGCGTGAGCACTTCGACGGCTAAGGTGTTCGCCGGCGGCGGCGGGGCCGGCACGGTGAGTGTGACGGTGGTGGTTTTGGAGAGTGTACCCGCCACGCCGCGCACGGTCAGCGGATAGACGCCGACTGCGGTGGAGTTGGCCACGCTCAGCGTCAGCGCGGAAGTGGCGCCAGTCGCGCTCGCTGGCGAGAAGGCCGCGGTCACGCCCGCCGGCAAGCCGAGTACGTCAAGTGCGACGGCTCCGGGTGAACCGGTGCGCTGCAGTGCCACGTTAGTCGCCCCGGAAGCACCACGCGCGACAGTGAGCGCACTGGGCGATGCAGAGAGTGTGAAGTCTGCCGGTGTCGTGACCGTAAGCGTGACCACTTGCGTGCGTACGAGCGGGCCGGCTGTGGCGGTGATGGTGATGGGGTAGGTGCCGTCCGGCGTGGCAGCGGTCGTGGTGACATCGAGGCGCGAGGTGGTGCCCGTCACCGTGGCGGGCGTGAATGCGGCCGTGACTCCGGTTGGCAGCGCGCTCGTGGTGAGCAGGATATCTCCGATTCCGGGTGCGGAGCGTGTCATCGCGATGTTGAACGCAGCACTGCCGCCGGGCGCGACCGCCGCGACACTTGGCGTGGCCAGAAGCGTGATGTCGGGTGGGATCGGAACGTCGGCGACGGTGAGAAGAAAGCGCGCGGTGTCGCTCGAAGCGCCAGCGGTCCCGATCACTCTCACCAGATAGCGGCCGGCTGTTGCGTTGCCCGGAACGGAGAGGCGCAGTATTCCAGTCGCGCCGCTCATCGTGGGCTGATCGAACGACGCCTTCGTGTTGGCCGGAAGCGTTGTTGAATCCGCCACCAGTGTCACCCCGCTGGTGAAACCATTGACGCGATTGAGTCCGATATTGACATCGACGACACCGCCGACCGTGACGCTCGCCGACGACGCCGACATGGTGAACGGCTGAATCACTTCGAGAGTCAACGGTTGCTCACTGGACACGTTGTTGGGTGCGCCCGTCGATACCGCGAGCACAGACGCCGTTGCCAGCCCCGGCCGCGCAGTCGCGTTCGCTGACAGCGTGAGCGTTGACGAACCGGACGCGGTGAGCGTTGCCGGTGCGAAGCTGGCAGTCACGCCCGGCGGCAGTACGCCTGCGACGCTCAACTGCGCGCCGGTTGCCGCGCCAGAGATGGTGACTGCAACCGATGCCGTCGTGCTGGCGCCCGGTAACACGTTCAATCGCGAAGGATTCACGACGGCGGTGATGGTGGGCGCGACGATCGTGTCCGCACTCGGCGCCGTCACCTTCGTGCAGAAGCCAAGGTCAAATATCGTGCACGCGGTGAGCAGCGTCGCAGGCACCAGTCGAAGGGTGCGCAAGCCATTCCGAAAATTCGTCCGCACGGTGTGCTCCATCGTCAGAGGTCGTGCACGCCTCCGCTGGATCGGGATGCGCGTCCAACCGCTGTACGTCGGCCGACCTGCAGTCGTCTCACTCCAATTTCTGCGCGAGCCGACGCAGTTGCCGTCGTAGCGGCAGACCATAGGTTGCGACGGATGCGGAGCCTGTCCTCACGCCTGCTCACACTCTGCGCGGTACTAGCGTCGCCGATGGCGGACCGATCCATAATGGTCGCGCCGCCTCTGCCGCGCGCCGAGCGATCTGCGCCGTTGTCAGTGAGCGCGCGCGAACTGAGCGCCGCCGCGTTGCGCGCGGCTGAAGTCGGCACGCTCGATCGATGGAGTACGCCGTGGAATGAGCGATTGCGTATCGCTCCCACCGACCGCTCAGCGCTGTTCGCGGTGGCCACGTCGGAGCGGCTGCGGTATCGACTGCTGCGCGCCGACTCGCTGTACGCACGCGTGGCTTCTTCAGCACCCGATGACGTGCTGGCACGACAGGCGACCCTCTGGCGCGCGACGCTGCGCGCTGTGCGCGGCCAGGCGGCAGAGGCGAGCACGCAACTCCTTCAGCTCGAGCAACGGTCGCTTCGCGACACAGATACCTCGACGGCGCTGGACGCGATTCTCGTACGATCCGCAACCGTGATGCGCGTTGACGGCGCATCGGCGGCGGCGCTCGTCCTCGCGCGCGGCGACTCGCTCCGCTGGTCGCGCGAGCCAATGCTCGACGCTGCGTCGCGCTGCCGCTGGGCCTCGGTGCGTTCACGGCTCGGGGATCGCCTGTCGGCGCGCAAGCTTGCACGCGAAGGTGAAGCGATCGCACTGCGCGCCGGGCTTTCGCGACTGGCAGCGACGTGCGTGTTCACCTTGGCGACGGAGTTCGCTCGTAGCGGCCTCACCGACTCGCTGCGTGCGCCGATGCTGCGCGCGATCGCCATGCAGGAGCGCACCGGAGACCTGGCGGGACTGGCGAGCACCAGTCAGTGGGCCGGATTCTATGTGTCCTCGCTCGGCCACTTCACGCCCGCGCAGCGGTATCTCGCGACGGCGTGGAGCGCGTCCATGCGGGCGGGAGTGGTGGACGTGGCCGCGTGGACAGCGCTCAATCGTGCGGCAATCGCGCAGCGCTTCTTCGATGCCGCGGCCACGACACTCTGGCTGGCGCGTGCGGATTCACTGATGCGCATCGTCAACGATCCGCAAGGTCGCATTGAAGTATCGCGGACCATGGCGCGTCAGTCAGCGCTGCTGGGCGACTACGATGGCGCACGGGCGCAGTTGATTCAGGCGCTGGAAGTCGCAGAGCGACTGGGTGAGCCTACTGGGCGCGTATCGATCATCGCGACACTGCAGGACACCGACCTCCGCGCGGGGCGGCTCGACGATGCGGCCCGATGGCTACGCGAGAATGAAGTGCTGATTGAGCGATACAAAATGTCAGGGTTGCTCAGCTCGCAGCACGACCGCGAGGCGGAGCTGGCGTTGCATCGCGGCGACGCGCGTACCGCACTGCAACTGCTGGATCACGCCGATGATGCGCTACACCCGAGCCAGTATCTCTATCGTCACGGACTGGAGCTCCGGCGCTCGCTCGCGCTGGCCATGACCGGCGACGTGGCCGCCGCAGCGCGCTCAGCGCTTTCTGCGGGCGATACCTTCGATCGCTGGCGGGCCTCGTTGAGCGACAGCTCCTTGCGGTTGCTCACGGTTCAGGCGCAACGCGGCAGCGGTTGGTACGTCTCTGAACTCACCGCGCGCCTCGCCGACGCGGGCGAAGTCGAGGTCGCGTTCACACTCGCTGAGCGTCGTCGTGCGCGGGATCTGCGTGAGCGACTGCTGATGGCGGGGGGCACTCGTCTGGCGCCCGACGCAACACCGCTGGGCATCGACGCACTGCGCCGTGCGATTCCCGATGCGTCGACTGCCATCGTCACGATCGACGCCGGCGAAGATGACGCGCGCGGGACCGCGTTCATCCTCACGCAGCAGTCGATGACAGCGTTCCCGATGCCATCGGTTCGCGAGATCGCGCCGCGCATTCGTCGGCTGGTTGCGTGGCATGAATCCGGACGCGACGCGTCCGTCGATGCACGAATGCTGGGCACTGCACTGATTGGCCCGCTGCTCTCTCAGCTCGACAGCGAACGGATCACGCGCCTCGTGATTCTTCCCGAAGGCGTGTTGCATCGCCTGCCCTTTGATGTGCTTCGACTACCGGATGGGCGCTATCTGTTGGAGCGATTCGAGACCGCGGTGGCACCGTCGGCCAACGTACTGGCCAGACTGCGCGCGTTGCCAAGCGTGATTGGCTCGTCGACAGCCGCAGGCAGCACCGGACGCGCGCGCGCACTGGCGCTGGCCGATGCGCGCGTCCCCGTGCGAGTGGGCACGGACACGACGCTGGGCGGCCGACTACTGGCTGCGATGCTGGGGCGCGACAGGCGCTTGCCGCGTCTTGTCGGTGCGCGCGACGAGGTCGCCTGGATCGAGCGCGCGATGCCCGGCACAGTCGGATTGCGCGGTGCTGCAGCGCGAGAGGATGTGTTCAAACGTGATGCCGGCGGTTTCCCACTGCTGCATCTGGCAACGCACGCCGTGGTGGATGAATGGTCGGGTGCGACCGCGGCCATCGCGCTGACGCCCGGCGGCGACGACGATGGCACGCTCGACAGTGGAGAAATTTCGACGCTGTCGCTCAACGCCAACGTGGTCGTCCTTTCGGCCTGCCGCACCGTCGGCGGCGAGATCATCGCCGGCGAAGGAGTACGCGGACTGACCAGTGCGTTTCTTCAGGCCGGCGCGCGCAGCGTTGTTGCAACGTCGTGGCGCGTGAACGACCGTGCCGTGGTACCACTGGTGGGCGCGATGTACGAGTCGCTGGCGCTCGGTCAACCGATCGGGCGCGCGCTGCGTGACGCCAAGCTCGCGTCGTTGGCGCGCGGCGATGGTCCTTCGGTTTGGGGCGCGTTCACGCTCGTCGGTGATCCGATGCGTACCGTCTCTGCCGCGTCGCGCGCTACCGCACCCGTAGTCGCACCACCCGCGAGCGGCGCTCGTTTCCGTCCACGCGGCGCGCCGTGACCATCCAGTCCGCCGCGGCGTGCTTTCGCAAAAGCGCCGCCTCGGACTCCGAGAGTGTTAGCGTCGAGTCGCTTGTCTCACGCGCGAGAATCACCACACCCGCACTGTCGACCAGTTCAAACGCATAGCGAACGGCGCCGGGCACCGCGTGCCAGACGAAGACGGGCAACGACTCCGCGACTTCCTGCATTGGCGCAACCAGGCTGACCTCGGCGGGATCTCCGCGAACGATCGAGCCGCGCGACTGCCGCAACCGCTGGCCGCCGATGCCGACCGCGACAAGCACCAACGCAGCCGCTGCGAGATTGCGCAGCGACCACATCCGGGGCGCTGTCCTGCTTACGGCGCGTGACTTGGTGGCACCGGTCGGCTGTGTGTCAGTTACTCGCAGGCGATCGGCAGCCTCCGCCTCCGCGATACTCCGTAGCAGCGCAAACTCGGCGTGACACGAGGTACAGCGCAGCACGTGTTCGAGCTGCTGCAGATTGGGATCGCCCGCCGTCGCGCCGCGCGCGAGCAGTTCCAGCGCCTCGGGTGATGGACACGCCTCGCGAGAGACCGGCCGAGCGGCGTCGGCATTCGCCTTCGTGTGTGCTTGAAACGCAGCACGCAGCGAAGCGCCGCCCTGATGGTCGCTCACGTCGCTCTTGTCGTCGTGCGTGTTGTCGCTTTCGTGCTCGCTCACGCGTCCTCCGGCCATCGATAGCCCGCGCGAACGAGTCGCTCCCGCAGGTCCTGCAGTCCGCGATACAGCAAATTGCGAACTTTCGCGTCTGACCAACCCAACACCGTCATGATCTCGGCGCGCTCGTAGCCCGACAAATGCATCCGCACCACGATACGTCGCGCTTCGACGATCGACTCGAGCTCACGCGCGACGGCCGCACCGAGCTCGGACTCCAGAAGCGCAGCGTCGGTCTGCTCATCCGCGATCAACGACGACGGAGTCGCAACGTCCAATGCGGGCTCGCGCTCCTCCGTTCGGCGCCGCTGCCGTACGAGGTCCACGGCCGCCGTCATCGCCGTCCGATACACGTAGGACGTTGGCAACTGCGCAATCTGCTCACTGTCGGGATGCGCACGCCAAATCCGAACGCGCACCTCCTGAACAAGGGCATCCAGGTCGGCGTCGGTCAGGCCATGCCGAACGCCCGCTGCGCGCACCATCCGACCGAGCCGTTGCAGTACGGCTTCGATCGGGAGCGACAGCATATCCGGTGACGATTTCGGCGCGTTCACGGCATCGATCGTAGATCGCAAACCGGCTGCCCGCCAGCGGCCATCCAGTGAGTCGCGGTCAATTGCGGTCAATTCCAGCCAAACAGCGCGCCGATCCTCGAGTCGCGGGACGCAAGCTCAAACCCTCCCATCAGATATCCTTGCAGATCGCCTTCCGCACGACTCGCGAGCGATTCCAGGTCGAGCTGCACTGCGGCCGCCTCACGTGTCTTGCCGTGCGCTGAAAGTTCGCTCATGCGCCGTAGCAGCACGCCATGCGCCCACGCCGCCCGATGGGCGCGGGTCCGCGAGCCTGCCGGCGCATCATCGACGTAGGCCTGCACAACGGGGCCGAGCGACCGAGCGGGAGACGCAGGTACCGCCGCACCGCCCGCTTGCTGCAGCGCCGTGATCGCATCCAACGCGCGGGCGAACTTCGCCGCCGGTGGCTCGACGGGCGCGTCGGTTAGCGATGCATGCGACAGCAATCGATCACGCAGTGCCGCGCTCACTGCAGTCAGCTCTGCATCGAACGCTTCACCATCTGTGAGCGCCAGCCGTAGCGCCTCCGCCTGCGCGGCGGCGCGCTCCGGTTCAAGGTGCGTGATGCGCTGTGCACTATAGAGAAAGTAGAGCAAGCCGGCGGCCACGCGTTGCGCATCGAGTTGGATCGTGCGTGGCAGCCAACCGCGCTCGATCGCGCGCAATACCCACTGCCGAGCGACTGCCTCGCACGGATGTGCCTCGACGAAGCGATTGCGCTGGCCCATCACCACGATGTTGTAGCAAGAATCGGCCAGCGACAGCTCGTGGAGTCGCGGCTCAACGAGATCTCCCGATCGCGTCGACTGTCGATCGACGGAGTATTGAATCTCGAAGAACGCTGCCACGGCCGGATCGCTTCGATCGTTCACCGACAACCCGCCCGCGTTGAACGTCTCGGGCTCCCGCTCGAGATCCGCTCGCTCACGTTCGGCCAACAGCGCCCGCACCACGCCGCGCCACTCCGGCTCACTCAACGCGATCCGTTCGGCGAGGCTGATCGCGCGATCGAGTGCGAGGTTTGCGGCAGCCTCGCTGCCAGCCTCTCCTCCGCCAAGATTCGCCATCTCCGAGTCACCGGCAGTCGCCGAGCGTAGCGCGCTGGCCGCGAGTTGCTGGCAGACCGCTTCCACATCGGGTGCGCCGAGGTCGCGGGCAAGTGCGCAGAGCGCGAGTGCCTCGCTCGCGGACGGCGTCGGTTCACCCTCTTCGACGGAGAATGCGAATATTCCTTCCACACAATCGAGTGCGGCGCTCAGGCGAAGCTGCGCCGGGTCCGACTCGAGCGACTCGCGCGCTGTCATGAGCAACTTCGTCAACGTCTCGGACTGCGTTTCGGGCGCGCGCAACCCGACACAGAACTCCGCCACGCATCGCAGCAGGGCGACCGCGATGTCATCGCTCGCACCCCAGTCGTCGTTGCGTTCATCGCCGACGTGATCGTTCCGACGATCCGCGACGTGCTCGCTGTCGCCCAAGCGGCGCCACGGGTCGCCGAAGAGCAACAATGCTCCCCATGCATCTGGGGCGTGCGCGGAGGACGCTGCCGCGCGCGCGTGGCGCATTGCGCTACCCACGGTGTCGGTCAGGGCATGGCGATAGAATGCTTCTGCCATCTCAGCGGCAACCGTATCGTACACCGGCAGTTGACTGGCCACGACCGCTGGTGCGCCACGCTGCATCAGAGCGGCGGCGAGCCCGCGGCTCGCTCCGCCGCCCAGATAGTCACTGGCGCCGACAGAGCAGACGTTGAGGTACGTGATCGCGGCGCATTCGCTGGCCGCCGAGAGTACATCAGCGGTGGAAAGTCGCGCGCTGGGTGAGAGCCAGATGCTGTGCAGGCCGTCTTCAACGTCTGCGTGCGCGGCGACATGCACGAGCGCCGCCGCACGCAGACCGCGCAGCATCGAGGAAGCGGAGAGCTCGTCCGAAGGGAGCTCCGGGACGTCCCACGCGCCGCGCGCCCGCAGCGCGTGCGCGAGACGATCACGCTCGGGCGTCGCAAACGGCAGTGGGTCGGATGAAATCGCTTCCGCGGCGGCGACGCACAGCGCACGAGCCGGCGCGACCTCCATGCGCGTGGGCGCTTCGAGAATGGTCGTGAGTGCGCGCAGCGACGACGCGCGCGATACGACGTGCGTGGTGCCCAGATAGCCGCGCGTGGTTCGCAACAGTTCCCAGGGAATCTCTGCCTGCGCCGCCGAAAGATCGGGAGAGATGAGCAGCGTTGCGTGCGACTCGATGAGGTGCTGCACGCGCGGTGGAATGGACGACCAGATTGCGCGCGCTGCGGCGTCGAGCGTCGCCGTCGCGGCGTCTTCGTCTACCGTTTGCTGATCGAGGAAGGAGCGCATGATCAGCGACACTGAATCGGCAGCCGATTCGAACCCGTCGAGCGCGCGATGCAGCTCCAGACCGCCCTCTGCCGTCACCACCACGAGCGTGGTACCGCGCGCCGTTGCCGTCGGAATGAGAACGAGCGTGCTCGCCAGTGCCGCGTCGCGCGCCCCCTGCTCCTCCGACGCCTCGCGCCGAGTGCTCTGCGCCATTCGCTGTGCGATGCGCCCAAGCCAATCGTTGGCCAGTGCACGCGCACGTTGCACCGGGCTTGCCCGATCGTGATCGGTGCGATCGGCAAACACCTCATCGGTAGTGCGCGTGGTTTCAAGGCACGCCGAGAGGCGCACGCGGGCGTTGTCATCGCCTGAGTCCAGATAGCGTGCAATGGCTGCGTCTGTGACGCGATGTAGCGCGCGCTCCGCGTACGCGCGAAATGGCAGATGCTGCAGCGTATCTCGCAGCGACTTCTCCGTCAGCCGATAGCAGGTCATGAACAGCTCGATCGACGCCGTGGTCGCTTCGCCTTGCGTGCGCACGAGGTAGTCGAGTCGATCGTAGGCGACCGTCGTCCAGGAGAGCGCGTCGGCCGCGCGTGTGAGTGCAGCATTGGCCTGCGCAAAGTCGGCATGCGCAAGGTCGGCATGCGCAGATTCGGCATGCGCGTCCGACGCGTCGTGCCTGTTGCCTCGCAGTCCGTAGAGCATCGCCACGAGCGCCTGCTCGTGGCGATCATCGGAGTCGAGCCGCGATGCCAGCAGGGCATCG
Source organism: Gemmatimonas sp. (assembly GCA_965279375.1). Classification (GTDB taxonomy): domain Bacteria; phylum Gemmatimonadota; class Gemmatimonadetes; order Gemmatimonadales; family Gemmatimonadaceae; genus Gemmatimonas. The sequence goes on from OZ257156.1 coordinate 631,488, forward strand.
AGTGCAGGGATGCGCTCTGCCCCGTCGAGATGCTGGAGCGCGGCGTGGACCTCTGTCGCGCCCAGCGCACTCGGAATACCAAAGGCCTCACACATCGTGGCCGCGGCCAGAGCGGCGCTCGCGGCCTGATCGCGCGTTACTGTGCGCGCAACTCCCAGCGCCGCACGGACCATGTGCCCGTGCAACGGACGCTCGAGCAGCTTCACGGCAGCGGCGTCCTGTTCGGCGAGGTCCGGCGAGTCGCCAAAGCACACGCGAAGCCATTCGTGCGCGAGGGCGCGCGTGGACGCCGTAGTACGCACGAGCGGCTCGGCGAACGTCAGCGCGCGACGATAGTGGCCGGCGGCCGCGCGTCGCTCCAACAGCGACTCCGCCAGCATCCCCTCGATCAAGCTGAGCTGTGCGTGAGCCCAAGCGTTCAGGGGCCGTGCACTCGTCGCCTTCCCAAGCAACAGGCGCGCGTGAGCCAGGGAGCGGCGTGCAGCCTGCAGATCGTCGCTTGCAGCAGACGCATCGGCATGGAGAAGCGCGGCCAACACCACCGACAGCTCACCATCCACGCTGTTGCCGCTGCCCACCGAGGCTGCACGTGACGACGCTGGCTGAAAGAACCATGCATCCAGCACGACGGTGCTGAAGGCAATCACCAGCGAGCTGGAACCCGCAGTCTGCGCGGTGAATGCCGACGACAGCGCGAGTCGACAGACATCGGCGGAGTGCTCAGGAAACGCGTTGAGCCACTCGGCGAGCGCCTGGGCGGCACGCTCACCACCGGCAGCATTGCGATAGCCTGAACTGATCCAGGCCTGCGTTGCCGCGAGATGCTGCTGCCAGAATGCACCGGCTGTCGGTGCGTCATCATTGGAAGTCATCGGCCTCTCCGGTCTGGTAGGAGCCGGCGCAGCGTTCAATGCTGCGTCGAGAGCCAGCGTCGCAATCGTGTGGCCACGTCGGGGGGAATCACTTCGGACAGCCCGTCAAGGAGCGCGTTCGCTCGCTCAATGTCGCCCGACCTTGCGGTCAGCGCCACCGCGTTCTGCGCGGCCTGTTCGATGCGCTTCGCGCCGCTGTCGTCGTGCTCGGCCTCCCGCAACAGCATGACCAGCGCCTCCAGCGTGGTCTTCGCCGCCGTCGCATCGTCTCCTTCGCGTTCAAACACGCCCGCCTGCAGGAGTTTGAAGAGTGCGACAGCCGACGGTGCGTCGAGCTGTGTGGCAATCGTGAGTCCGTCGGCCACGCGCGCGGCTGGGTATGGGCCAGTCGCACTCACAATGTCGTCGTAGCAACGAAAGAGCTCGAGCACGCGCGCACGATCAGGCGCCTCGTCGAGAAACGCGTGCACCGCCGCGTACCGCTCGGGCGACGCCGCACCCGCGCCCCGGAAATCCTCGATGAGCAGATACACCGCCTCGGCCTCTTCATAGGAGATGCCGCCATACGGTGGCGATCCACCGACAGACCAGAGCAGCTGCGTGAACGACGCCTCGTCGTCCGCGAGCATGCTGCGCAGCAGCCAGTGCGGCCAGGGCATCGACGTTTCGTCCGTCTCGCTGCTCCCCGCTTCGCTTGATGCACTGTCGGATGCGTTGTCGGATGCGTTGCCAGAGCTGTGATCAGAAGTGCTGTCGGCCGACATGAATACCTCCGGACGCGGGGACGCACAGCATCGCAGCAAGACTGCCGCAGGATGCAGGACTTCCGCACCACTTTATGCGCCATTGCGCAGAGCACAAGCGCGTCGATCCTTTCGATCCGGTCAATCGATGCTTCAGCTCGCTGGCCGCTGTGCGAACTCAGGGATTTCCCCATCACGAACTGGGGAGTTCCCTTATCCCGAGCAACCGAGCACGAAGGAAAGTTCTCCGACAGCAAGCATCGTCCTTTCCTTGACCGTCTCGTCGGAGCCTCCGCATGCGCATTCTCCTCATCCACCCGAACTACCACTCCGGCGGCGCGGAGATCGCGGGTAATTGGCCACCTGCATGGGTGGCATATCTGGCCGGTGCACTCAAGGGCAACGGTTACACGGATATCCGGTTCATCGACGCGATGACCGATCATATCGACGACGCGGCGCTGGAAGGAATTCTGCGCGAGGAGAAGCCGGATCTCGTACTCTGCACGGCGATCACCCCGGCTATCTACAAGGCGCAGTCGACGATGGCGCTGGTCAAGCGCCTGCACCCGAATGCGGTGACGGTACTCGGCGGCATCCACGGCACGTTCATGTACGGTCAGGTGCTGACCGAGACGCCTGATATCGACTACATCATTCGCGGCGAAGGCGAGGAGATTCTCGTCAACTTCGTGAACGCGTTGAGTGCGGGGCGCCTGACCCAAGAACGCGCGAGCATCAAGGGGATCGCGTATCTCGAAAACGGCATCCCCACTGCGACGCCGGCACACCCGCCGATCCAGGATCTCGACTCGCTCAAGCCCGACTGGAGCATCCTGAACTGGGATCGGTACATCTATATCCCGCTCAACTGCCGAGTGGCGATCCCCAACTTTGCGCGCGGCTGCCCGTTCACCTGCAGCTTCTGCTCGCAGTGGAAGTTCTGGCGTCAGTATCGCACGCGCGATCCGAAGAAGTTCGTGGACGAAATCGAAGTGCTGGTGAAGCAGCATAACGTCGGATTCTTCATTCTTGCCGACGAAGAGCCGACGATCAATCGCAAGAAGTTCGTCGAGCTGTGCGAGGAGCTGATCAAACGCGACCTGGGCATCAAGTGGGGCATCAACACCCGCGTGACGGACATCCTGCGCGATGAAGAATTGCTGCCGCTCTATCGCAAGGCTGGCCTCGTGCACGTGTCGCTCGGCACAGAGGCGGCGGCGCAGCTCAAGCTCGATCGCTTCAACAAGGAGATCAAGGTCGAGCAGAGCAAGAAGGCGATCGCACTGCTGCGCGCGAACGGCATCGTGACGGAGGCGCAGTTCATCGTCGGCCTCGAGAACGAGACACCGGAGACGCTCGAAGAGACGTACAAGATGGCGCTCGACTGGAAGCCCGATCTGGTCAACTGGAACTGCTACACACCGTGGCCCTTCAGCGATCTGTTCCAGGAGCTGGGCGACAAGGTCGAAGTGCGCGACTACGCCAAGTACAACTTCGTCACGCCGATCATTCAGCCGGACGCGATGACGCGCGATGAAGTGCTCAAGGGCGTGCTCAACAACTATCGCCGCTTCTACTTCAAGAAGGCGACGTGGGGCTACTTGTGGGACAAGGACGCCTACCGACAGAAGTATCTGCGCGGCTGCCTCAAGGCCTACATGAAGAGTGCGATGGAGCGGCGCTTCTACGACCTCGGCCGCATCAACTACTGGGGTCAGAGCACAGTGGACTGGAAGTTCGATGAGTCAAAGACCACCAGCAAGGAAGAGCTGATCCGCCTGCGACAGAAGCGCGAGATCCAGCACGTGCGCGTGGAAGGCGGTCACCAGAGCGGACAACGCACGGAGTTGCCGATGATCGCGATGGGCGGACACAACCTGCCTGCCGACGAATTCATCGCGCCGAAGCGCTCGCGGTTGGTGGCCGATGGTACGCCACCACTCGACGATACGGAGAAGTCTCACGAGCCCATTCGAGCCTGCTGACCGCTCGCCACTACCGACATGCCGCATGCCCTGACACCCGAGAACTATGACGCCATCGTCGCTGACTTTCAGCGCGATGGTGTCGTGGTGTTGACCGATGTCGATCCGCGTCCGCTCGAAATTCTCACCCGCATGCTCGCCGAGCAAAGCGGGCTCGATACCGCCACCATTCGCGCCGCTGGTCATGACGCCGGCGTCGAGATTGGCGCGGATGTGCGACAACGCATCGCGCGTGGCCACATGACGTCGGAGTTGCGTGAGACGAGCCACGCCGTCTTTGGCGATCTGCTCACACGCTTGATCGGTCCGCTCATTCACACGAGTCAGACCTTTCACTACCAGCTCAAGCCGCGCGATCAGCGGGATGTGATCCTCCAAGGCTATAGCGGCGACGGACGCGAAGTGCAGGCGCTCTACGGCATCCACAACGAATTTACGGCCGCGCGCGTGCTCACCAGTCCGAGCGCGGTCGTCTGCTGGATTCCGCTCAACACGTTCGACGGCAAGGCGCTCTACTTCTATCCGGGCTCACATCGATTGGGCATGGTAGCCAACCGCTGGCTTCCTCGTCACGATGCGTGCGAAGGAATCGAGCGCGTGGGGCCGGTGGTGGAGTATCAGCCCAAGCTCGGCGAAGTGGTGATCTTCAACTTCCTGCTGCTGCACGGCAGTGGGGCCGCGGTGCAGGGCGAACCGATGCAGGGGCCGCAGCCGACGCGTATCAGCTGCGACCTCCGCTTCTTCCCGTTCAGCGGAGTGCTCGACTCCGAGGCGTCTGCGCTCCGCCCCGACCCGATCGGGTGGATCAACGCACATCTGCCAACGCTCACGGACGACCTGCTGTTGGCGCCGCTGTATGAGGTGCTGGCGTACATGGGGCAACCCATCGACTGGCCAACGCTCCCGAAGCACTCGGTCGCGCACTGGGCGCGCTTCGTGGAGGGATTGGTCAGCGGCGACACGGCACAGCGGTACGACGCGATCGCGCAGCTCGCCAACACCGACATCGGCTTCGATCCGCTACAGAGCTACCTCGACCGGTTTGCCGGCGCCGCGCTCACGCAGCGCCCGTACGAATCGATACGTGGAGTCGTGCCGCAGGCGGAGGCGATGCTATCGAGTTTGGCGTAAGCGCGCAGACATCCAACCCACACTCCGATCCTACCGCGCGACCGCCGCACGCATCGGCCACGCGCGCATGCCAACCAACGTCGCATTGCCGCCCATCGCGCGCAGTGCGACGTTCGTGCTGCTGGGCCGAGGAAAGATCCGGTCCGTCAGTACCACGCGACCGTCGCCTCCAAAGAGCTCGACCGACGACCGATCGACGAATACGCGCAGTCGTACGCGACCATTGCTTACGGCCATGGGCGCACTGTGCCTTCCCGCAAATGTTTTGCTGAACGCGCTCTGCCCCGCGTGCGATCGATCGATGAACACCGACGCGCTCGCGACATCGTAGCCCACGAGCGTCTCTTCATCGCCGCCACGCCGCACTGCGAGGGCCACTTCGCGCGCCGACCCGAGCGCGATGTCGAGCTCGAACTCCATCGCGTCACTGCGGAGTGCGCGTCCCGTCAGTACATCGGCTCCATCGCGCATCGCGACGTTGGTCAAGGCGACGGGCGAGCCGCGCAACGCGCGCAGCTCGGCCACTGGCGTTTGTGTAAGCACGAGGTCGCGCCCGTCTGGCACCAGCGAGAGTGCACGCGGTATGGTCATGGCACCGCGAAACGGTGACGTCGGCTCGTCGTTCGCGTACTCCCAGTTGCTCATCCACCCTAACCACACACGTCTGCCATCCCGCGCCGGCACGTCACTCCACGACACCGCGGCGTAAAAGTCCTTGCCGTAGTCCACCCAGCGTGTGCGTGTGGGCGCATCGTCCGAGACAAACGTCGTTCCGTCGAATCGCCCCACGAAGTACTGCGCCCCCGATCCACCCGCCGGCGCGCCCGGGTTGATGTTCACCACCAGCACCCAACGCGTCTCGCCGGCGCGCCCCTGCACCGGAAGCTCGAACAGGTCCGGGCATTCCCACTGTCCGTTGCTCGCACCAGCGGGCCCGAACTCGCTCAGCTGCTGCCAATGTGTGAGATCGGGTGAGGCATACAGTCGCAGCTTCTGTTGCGTTGCCAACGAGACCACCATCACCCAGCGCTTGCTCGGCGCGTGCCAGAACACCTTGGGATCGCGAAAGTCCTTCGCGCCGATGTCCAGCACCGGATTGCCTGCGTACTTGGTCCACGTGCGACCACGATCGTTGCTGTACGCGATGTGCTGCGACTGATTGGCCTCCGTGTGCCCCGTGTAGATCGCCACGAGACACGACCGATCCGTTCCGTGCGGCGTACACAATCCGCTCGTGTTTTCCCGGTCCACCACCGCGCTTCCCGAGAAAATCATCACCCCGCGCTCCTCGGCCAGCGCCACGGGCAGATGCGTCCAGTGCACTAGATCGCGGCTGACCGCGTGCCCCCAGCTCATGTGCCCCCACTTATCGCCAAAGGGGTTGTGCTGGTAAAAGAGGTGCCACTCTCCCTGATACCAGACCATGCCGTTGGGATCGTTGGTCCAGTTGGTGGGCGGGGTGAAGTGAAAGCGAGGGCGATCGACCTCAACGGCGAGGGTACCGCGCACGGCTCCCTGCGCCCGGGCGGTCACCGACGCGAAGGTGACCAGCAACGCGGCGAGCGCACTGACACCCACTCGCAGAGGGACTCGGCGCGACTGCGGCAACGGCATCGTTCGAGTGCGCACGAGTATCCTGAGTGAGGCGGTAGGGCGGCGGTGAGGTGTCGTGCCCATAAATGTGTCCTGCCACGGGTTGCGGCAAGCGATAGAATGTCCTGAGCTTGCTTCAGACTTTCCTGGGGCCTCGCCGACCGGCTGGCGAATCCCCCCTGAACCCCTTCTGCACTCGATGACGGCGACCCGCGATTTCGCAGAGTTGATCAGCGCTGAACTGAGTCTTCTCGCCTTTCAGCGACGAGTGCTCGCGCTCGCGGAGAATCCCGCAACGCCACTGCTCGAACGACTGCGCTTCCTGGGCATCGTCACCAGCAACATCGACGAGCTCTACATGGTGCGCATGGCCGAGTTGCGCGCCGATGCGCTTGACGCTCGCGAGGATGACTTCACCACGCGGGCGCATGGCTACGGACCGACGGCGCTGCTGCGCGCGGTCGAAACGGAGATCGCCGACATCCTCGCGGCGCAGTCGCGCTGCGCGGAGTCTTGCCTACGCGACGTCGCGGCTGCTGGCGTCGAGCTCCTCACCTGGGATGCGCTCAGCGACGACGAACGACACGCGCTTACCGAGCGTTACCTCGAAGAGATTCAGCCGGACCTGATGCCGCTGGCGATCACGATGGCGCCCGGATTCCCGCTGCCGCATCTGCCACACCTGGGACTCTTTCTCGCCGTGGTGTTTCGGGCCTCGCCTACGGATCGGCCGCACCTCGCCGAGCATGAGCTGCCGCGCGACATGCCGCGCCTGCTGCCGGTGGCCGGTCGGCACGGCGCGCTGATTGCGATCGAAGAGGTCCTGCGGGCCAACGCGCATCGCCTCTACCCGCACGCGCTGGTGGACGGCGCGCATCTGTTTCGCGTGACGCGCGGTGGTGATCTCCCCATTCACGACGAAGACGCGGGCGACCTGTTGGGCGCCGTCGAGCGTGCGACCGAGCGACGTCCCAACAACCCCGCGGTGCGTGTGGAAGTGGAGCGCACGATGCCCGCGTATGTCGGAAGCCTGATTCTCGACACGCTGCGCCGCGAGGCGATCGGACGCGACATGGAGCTGACGGTCGACGCTGTGCAGGTGATCGATGGCCTTCTCGACTTGCGCTGCCTGCAGTCGTTGCCGCTCGCGCGCAGCACCCGCACCCAGCAGTCGCCGTTCGAATTTCCGGCGCTCGAGTCGCACGATCCCGTTGCAGCAGACATCTCGATGTTCGAGGCGATGCGCGCGCGCGACCTGCTCGTCCATCACCCGTTCGAGTCGTTCGAGCGCACCGTCGTGCGTTTTCTGCAGGAGGCCGCCGCCGATCCCGACGTCACCACGATCAAGACGACGCTCTATCGCGTGGGCGATCCGTCTCCCGTGGTGGAAGCACTGCTCGCCGCCGCAGCCGCCGGGAAAAAGGTGTTCGCGCTGGTGGAGCTCAAGGCACGCTTCGACGAAGTGCACAACGTCCAGTGGGCGCGTGCGCTCGAAAAGGCGGGCGGACGCGTGGTGTATGGCCTGTCCGGACTCAAGGTGCACGCCAAGCTGGCGCTGGTGGTGCGACGCGAGGGCACACGTCTGGTGCGCTATGCGCACGTGGGTACGGGCAACTACAACACGCGCTCCGGGCGGCAATACACCGACCTTTCGCTCTTTTCCGCGCGCGAAGATCTCACCACCGACGTGGCCGACCTGTTCAACGCGCTCGCTGGTGCCTCCACGCCGCCGCAGCGGCTGTCGCACGGCGCACTCGTCGCACCGCACCAACTGCTCCCGGCGCTGCTCGAACGCATCGAGCGCGAAGCCGAGCATGCGCGCGCCGGCCGACCAGCACAGATCGCGGTCAAGATCAACGGACTTGCCGACACCGAAGTGGTGCGCGCGCTCTGCCGGGCCTCGCAGGATGGCGTCCAGATCGACCTGATCGTGCGTGGCATCTGCACCCTCCGTCCGGGGGTGGATGGGCGCTCCGAGCGGATTCGCGTGGTTTCCGTGGTCGGGCGGCTGCTGGAGCACTCTCGCGTCTACCGCTTCGCCAACGGCGGGGAGCCCGAGTACTTCATCGGGTCCTCGGACATGCGAGCCCGCAACCTGCGCCGTCGCGTGGAAGTGCTGGTGCCGGTCCCCGACCCCGCCCACCGAGTCCGCCTGGACGAGATTCTCGCCCGGTACCTCGAGGACGGCACCGGCTGGGAGCTGCTGTCGACGGGCGAATACGTCCAGCGGGACGGGTCGCGCCCGGGGGCCCAGGCGACCTTCGCCGGGCTGACTGCAGAGGGATAGGCCGCCAGCGGTGGGCGACTGGGCGGTGCGAATTCGTTTCGCGACCGCCCCCGAATCGTTTTGTGGGGAGGGACTTGGCCGCGATGCCGTGAGGCCACCCTGACGATTCTCGTACGCTCCAAACTTGCATGCACGCCGCCGCGCCATCGGGCTCCTCCAGTCCGACGACACCGCACGCCCATCTGCTGCTGACGCGACTCGTGGTCGCGTTCAGCCGTCGTCGCGCGTACCCGGCCACGCATCCGCTTGTGCGCACCGCCGAGGAGCAGGCCTTCGACACGGTGCGCTCGCTCGTCAGTGGCCGGCATGGCATCAGCATCACGCTGACCCGTCACGGCCTGCTCATGGACGACGCAGAGGTAGACAGCCCGGTCGCACGCGACCTCGCCGATCGCCTGCGGTTGCGCGGCGTGGGCGGCCTGTCCGTCGAGAACTCGGTCACTGCCGACGCGCTGCGCGATGCCGTCGCCTGGCTGGCCTCCGAGCACGCTGACAACGCCACCGACGTCAGCGCCGCACCGCCCGTGCTCCCCGGCATCCGCATCTCGCGGATCGACTACGGCAAGCTGGCGCTGGGTGACGAGACGGGTGGCGACCTGCTCTCCACCGAGGACATCTGGCGCGAGCTCGCACTCGGCGCGCTCGAAGAGGATGTTGAGTCGGGGGAGCTCGACCCGACTGGGCAGGGCCAGGCCTCGTCTGGCGACTCCGGCTCGATGGTCGCAACGGTCGAACGACGCCTCGCGCGCCCCGACGCCGCCCGCAATGCTGGCTCGGTGTTGTTGCGCGTCGCCGATCAGATCACGCGGGCCAGTGGCTCGTCGCGCGCGCAACTCGCCGAGCGACTGCAGGCCGTGCTCAGCACACTGCAATCGTCGTCGCTGACGTTCGTGGTGGACTCATGCGGCGATAGCAGCGAGAAGCGCCGCTTCATCGCGCAGATGATCGAGGCCTTGCCTGCGGACGCGATCGTCGACTGGCTGACAGCTGCTGCGCACGCCACGGGCGAGCCGCTCTCGCCGCAGTTGCTGCGCATGCTGACGTCCGTCCTCGCGCGCGCCAAGCAACAGCGCGGCGCGCACGACGGCGAAGCGGCGTTTCGCAGTGCGGCGCGTGATCTCGTGAACGGCTGGTCGCTGGACGAACCGGCGCAGTCTGAGCACGTGGCGCTGCTCGATCGCGTCAGCGCGTTCGACGCAATGCGTGTACTGGCCGATGTGTCGGATACGGGTGCGGCGCGCGTGGTGCAACAGGCACTGGAGATCGACGCCTTTGGCGACGACGCGGTGGAAGCGGCACAGCAGCTCCTCGCCGACGGTCGGGTTGCCGATCTCATGGCGTGGAGCAGCGGAGCGACGGGCGAGCGGTCGGCGGAAACGGTGCGCAAGCTGCTCCGCTCGAAGGCGGTCGTGCACGCGGTGCTGTTGCGTGATCCGATGGACCAGCAGTTGGCGCGCACGCTCCTCGCATCGCTGGATAGGCAGGCCGTCGATCTCCTGCTCGACGTGCTGCGTGATGCCCAGGGGCGCACCGCGCGACGCATGGTGCTGGCGCGGCTGCGCGAGTTCGGCCCGGGAATCTCGGAGTTGCTGGTGGCCCGACTGGATGGCGCGCCGTGGTATTTCGCGCGCAATCTTCTCACGCTGTTGCGCGAACTCTCCGCCGACGACGAGCACTCGGTGTCGGCGCATACGGCGCTGCTGCAACAGCTGGCCACGCACCCGCAGGAACAGGTGCGCGTGGAGGCACTGCGGTTGCTGGTACTCGAGCCCAAGACGCGCGATGGCGCGTTGCGACATGCACTGGACGATGCGGCAGATCGCGTCGTGAAGATGGCCATCGATGCCATGGGCGGTGCCGACGTGGCAGCGCGCGCGCGGCTCCTGCCCGCCGACATCTGGCAGCGTGTGGTGCGTGTTGCAGAGAGTGAGTCGAACGAGGATGAGACCCGCGGTCACGCGTTGCGCCTGCTGGGCCATGCGCCGCCGAACGCTCGCGTGCGAGATCTGCTGCTGTCGCTCGTGACAGTGCGTTCGCGCATCCTGCGGCGCGTAACGCTGGCCGATCCTACCGCGCTGTCGGTGGCCGCACTGGAAGCGCTGGCGCGTCGGTATGCGTCCGATGCGCAGGTGAAGGATGTGCTCGAGCGTGCCGCCGAAAGCACCGAACGTCGCTACCGCGATGCGCTGCGGCCGTCGACGGCCACGGCCGGCGTCTGAGGTGATGACATGATCAATCCGACCGTGCTCTTCCTGCAGACGCTGGGGCAAACGCTTGCCGCGCAGGGGCTCTATTCCGAAGGACACCCGATGCGCGCCGCGGCGCGTGATCGTGCGCACGTCGCGCTCATGCGCGTGCTCGAGAATCGTGGCGAGCTACGCATCTCGTTTCTCGACGGTGCCGTGGTGGTGGGCTCACGCGTGCTGCCCGAACTGCGCGGATGGGAGTGGGGCACCAAGCTGTCGGCCGTGGGCGTGCAGCGATTCGAAATCGATTCGGTGCCAACTCCCACCACCGAGGAGCTGGAAGCGTTCATCGTGGAGCTGCACCGTCGGCTTGTGGCAGGAGCACAGGGTTACGTCGGTGCGCCGCTCTCCGGTTTCCGACTCGGTGCGCTGGGTGTCGCGGGTGCGACGGAGTCCGGTGGTGGCGACGATGGTTCGGCGGGTGACGCTGATGGCGCCGATCCGATGGAGTCGCTGATCGACGTCATTGCGCACATTCCGTTGACCGCCGAATCCGCGGCCATTCGCTGGATTCACGAGCAGGTCGCCAACGGTGCCGACGTGCCGCTCGCGGAAGCGGCGGTGGTGGTCAACTCGCTCGCCCTCGCGATGCATCAGGAGCAGCGCACCGTGCTGCCACTGATCGACATCAGCGCGCACGATCAGTACGCGACCGCGCATGCCTCCAACGTGGCGACACTGGCGATCGCACTGTCGGAGCAGATGGGGCTCGCTCCGGGCGATGCGCGCGCCATCGGCATGGCCGGCCTCGTGCACGATATCGGCAACGTCTGCGTGCCCCCCGAGCTGCTCAGCAAGCCGGGGCAGCTGACCGACGCCGAGTGCGCGATTGTCGCGCAGCACACCATCGAGGGCGCGCGAATGTTGAGCACGCGCGGCCGCGGCAATGCGCTCGCCGCCACGGTGGCGTATGAGCACCACCGCTGGGAGGATGGCGTGGGCGGCTATCCGAACTTCCAGTGGCCTCGCCGATGCCACTTTGCGAGCCGTCTCGTGCGCGTCTGCGACATCTACGACGCCATGCGCTCGCCGCGTCCATACCGCCGTGCGTTGACACAGACGGAAACGCTGAACTACCTGCAACAGCGTTCTGGCACCGAGGTGCAGGGCGAGATCGTGCGGGCGCTGGTGGAGCTGCTGGCCCATACGCCAGAAGCGCGGACGCCCATGGAAGAGACGTCCGCGCTTGCGGTGATGTAGGGCGGGTGTAGCTCGCCGGTTTAACCCGGCATTACAGCGTTGTCGTTACGGCACGATCTTCGCGACCGGTGCGGTCTTGGGGTCCACGAGCGGGCGACGATCCTTGAGATGTTCTTCCATCTGCAGGCGCGGTACGCCGTCCTTGAGCCAAGTCGGTGCCGGCTGGTCGCGCAGGAACGTGTCGAACCACTCCGTCATGCGCAGGTTGTAATCCTTCTGGTTCGCGGGACGCGCGAGGCCGTGATTCTCGCCCACGTACTCCAGCAGCACCACGTCCTTGCCCAGCTGGCGCAGATGGTTGTAGTACGTGATGCCCTGATTGAAGTCCACGGCACCGTCGCGATCGTTGTGCAGGATCATGAACGGGATGTTCAGATTCTGCGCAAAGTTCTGCGGCGAGTTGCGCATGTAGGCTTCGGGCACGTCATTCGGGCCGCCGGTAAAGCGTCCCTGGCTCGAGATGAAGATCGACGCGTCGGTGCTGCCGGAGTTCCAGTACATCGAGCCGAACATCGACACCATGTCGGTGAGTGGTGCACCGGCCACGGCTGTCTTGAAGATGTTCGTCTGCGTGGTGATGAACGACGTCTGGTACCCGCCCCAGCTGTGTCCCTGCAGGCCCACGCGCGCCGTGTCGATCATGCCTGTCGCAATCGCGGCCTTCACTGCCGGCACGACGCACCACACCGCGCTGCGCCCCGGATCGTTGATCTTGTATTCGATGTCCGGCTTGAGGAACGCGTAGCCGCGTGACGTATACACGCTCGGATTGCTGTAGCGCGTCGCGTTGGGCTCGGTGTAGACGTTGTACTCCTGGCTCAGCTTCTCGTAGATGTAGGTGAGCATCGGATACGTCTTCCCCTGCTCATAGCCGGCCGGCAGGTACAGCACCGCCTGATGCTTGCCGCCGCCGTTATCGCAGGTGTAGTCGATGAGCTTCGCGCCCGGCGTCCAGGCGATCTCCTTCTGCTGCGGATTGGCATCGGTTAACCGACGCTCGTTCTTGAGCAGATCGTCTGCGGCGTAGAAGTCGGGATACTTCACGACGGTCTGTCGTGCGTACACCCACGTGTTCGCGTCGCGCGCCTTGCGATAGTCCACCTTGGCATCTTCCCACGCGATCGTGCGCGTGCCGCCCTTGAGCGCATCCACCTGCACGAGCCCTTCCTTCTTCGTCCACTCGCCGTACGTCTCCATGAACAACGGCTTGGTGACGTCGATGATGCCACGATCGCGCGGATCGGAAAGCACGCGATTCTGATAGCGGATCTGCTCGCTCTTGCCGTTCATCGTGAGATTGACGGCCGTCGTCAGCTTGCTGCCCGCGGAGCCCGTGGGCAGACGCCACAGATCCCAGTTGTCGCGTACGAACACATTGGCCCCGTCCTTGGTCCAGCCAACGAGCGCACCACCGATCGGCGGCTTCACCTGATTGTGATCGTCCTCGGTGTTCCAGAACTGCGTCGGCACACCGGTGGTGATCGTCTTCGTGGCGCCCGTCGCGAAGTCGTACGTCTTCCAGTCGCCGCTGTCGTAGTAGGCGTACTTGCCGTTGTCGGGGGAGAAGTTGGGTGACGGGCCACCACGTCCGCCGCCACCGCCGCCGCCCGGCACCTTGCCCTGAATCAGCTTGCGCTCGCCGGTGCTCACATTGATCGCGTACACGTCGCGAAACGCCGAGCCGTTGATGCCGGCCACGCGCTCGTACGCGGAGACGTCCGTACCGACGGCCCACGTGTCCTTGGGGCCCACAGACACATCGCGCACCTTCTCGTCGGCCAGCTTCACGACTTTCGCGGCCGCCACCTGAAACGCGGCCAGATACGCGAAGGCCTTGTCCTGCCCTTCCTGTACCTGCTGCTGCGCCTGCGGACGTGAGTCCTTCCAGTGCCACAGGATCAGCGACGGCACCTCAGCGTCCGTCTGCGGTGCGGCGGCCACCTGACCACCCGCGCCCGCGCCCGGCGCCGTGCCACCCGGATTGGGCGGCGTGAATCCACCAGCGGTACGCGGGCGCGGCGGACGCGGCTCGCGCAGTCCGAAGTAGAGCACGCCCTGCTTGTCACCCCACTCGATCGCCCGATCGCTGCTCACCACCAGCCCGCCCGTCACGCCAGCCGACTTCCCGGTGATTTCCGCAGGCTTGGCGTTGGCCAGCGCCGCGTGCGACCACGCGAGAATGGCTGCGTCATCGTCGCCACCCGCCGTGTCCGTCACCACGCGCAATACGGCGAGCGCATCAGAGGAATCCGCCCACGTGAGGCGACGGTACGACGCCTTTTTCAGATCCAGCGTGCGCGCGACGCCAGACGACAGCTGACGCAGTTGCACACTGTTCCCGCTCTGGTCCGCGGTGCCGATCGCCAACGCCACCCAGTCGCCGCTGTCATCGAACGCAAATTCCGTCACGTCGGACACGGGCGACGGCGTGCCGCCGGTCAGGTTCACCAGCTCGAGCGTGCTTCCGGTCGCCGGCGCCGGTGCGCCGCCGGGCGCAGGAGCCGCCGCCACACGGGCCGGCGCATGATGCACCGCCAGCCAGTCCGACTTGTCACCGGCAAAGCGGAACGCCCGCGCATTCTCGAACTCGCGCTTGGTGCCGTCGGCGAGGTTGACCACGATCAGCTTGGGCTGCGCCGGCGTTGCTGCGGGCGCCGCAGGAGCTGCGCCACCGCGGCCGCCCCGTCCTCCGCGACCGGCGGCCGCACTGCTCGCGTACTGCAGGAAGCCCACCCACTTGCCGTTGCCACTGATCGCGAGGCTGGGCGAACCGCCGCCACCGGGTCCACCGCGACCGGCCCCGCCGCCGCTCGGATCGCCGACGGGGAAGCGCATCTCCTTGGCACCCGCCGCCGTGCCACGCACCACCACTTCGGCGTCGCCCTCGTTGGGCGCCAACACGTACGCGAACCACTTGCCGTCGTTGGAGAGCGCCGGCGTGCGCACCCCCTTCCACGACAGCAGGTCGTTGACCGAGAGCTGTCGGCCAGCCGACGCGGGCGGCGTCCACTTGGAGACGGGCTTGTCGTCCTTGGCGCCAAAGGGGAGCGCGGTGAGCGTATTCACCGGGCCGGCGGGCGCACCATTCGGAGGCGCCTGGTTGCCCGCCTGCGCGTTCGCAACGGCGGCGTGGAGACCGGCGGCGACGAACGCGCCGCGGATCATGGAGAGAGTACGGAGCTGAGATCGCATCGGAGAAATCCGGTTGGAGTCGATCACTACGCTACCGCTCGGCGGAACGCTGCGAAAGACGACCGGCCGATCAGCATGCTGAGCTCGACTACGCTCGTCCCACCGGCGCCAGATCCGATGCCACCCATTCGATCGCGGCCGCAAAGTCGCGGAAGACGTGCACGTCGTAGCCCAGCCCTTCACGCTGCATCTCCCACATGCGGAACATGCCGTACGCTTCATCCGTCTCGGCAACCATCGCCACGCGTCCGCCGCGCAGCAGGTCCACGAAGGCCGCGGCCATGTCGGCGAGGCGACGCTGACCATCCACTGTGATCGCCATGTCCGTCATCAGGCGCCCGTCGACCACTTCGCGCCAGACGTCGCGCGGTTGGTGAAAGACCGGCTGTGCGTAATGCGTCAGCAACTCCTCGTTGGTGACGCGTCCAATCAGTACCGTGTGGAGGACTGCGCCGTGCTCTTGCAATTCGATCGGCATCTGCGAGTCAGCCCTGATACATGGTTTCGCCACCAACGACGGTACGCACGATCGCAATATCCTTGATCGTCTCCGGCTTCACCGTGTGCGGATCCTCCGCGAGCATCACGAAGTCGGCGAGCTTGCCCACGGCGATCGATCCTTTGCTCTGCTCTTCGTGCGACGCGTAGGCGCCGTTGAGCGTGTTCACACGAATGGCATCATCGACGCTGATACGCTGATTCACGCCCCATGAAGTGCCGTCCCAACCGGTGCGCGTCACCATCCCCTGAATGCCCATCAGCGGGGCGAACGGACCGGGACTGAAGTCGGAGCCGGCGGCCGCGTGGATGCCGGCATCGAGCAACGTACGGAACGCCATGCACTGCTTCATCATCGCTTCGCCGTAGAACGGGAACTTGTCGGTGTTGTAGTAGGCGTACGTCGTGAACATCGCCGGAATCGCATCGAGCGCCTTCATGCGACGCACGAGGTCGTCGTTCACCAATGTGCAGTGCGTGATCTTGGGACGCGCGTTGGCACGTGGGGCCTTCGCCAACGCTCGTTCGAAGGCGGTGAGATACATGTCGATGGCCACGTCGCCGTTCGCATGGCAATTCACCTGAATTCCCGCGCGATGCACCCGCTCCACCCACGCATCGAGTTCGGCCTGCGTCTCGGTCACGTTCCCCTTGTACGTCGTGCCGGGATACGGCGTGCTCAGGGCCATCGTGCGCTCGGAGAATGAGCCGTCCACGGTGTGCTCCGAGGTAGCTCCAAAGCGAATCCAGTCGTCGCCGAAGCCCGACTTGATGCCGTTCGTGATCATCGCCTCGAGCGCACGCCCCGACGCTTCGTAGTTGATTCGATGTTTGAGATCTCCGCGCGCCCGCACGTCCTGCATCGCGGCGAGATCGCCGCCTTCGTGATGCACCGTGGTGAGTCCGTAGCGCGCGAACTGCTTGGAGATGTGCGCCACCCCATCGCGCTCGCGCTTGTCACGCTCGGCTTCACTGAACTCAGGGCGCTTGCCGGCCGCGTTCAACATGCCCATCGCGCGATCGGTCACGCGTCCCGACAGTTCGCCAGCGCTGTTCTTGTCGAAGGTGCCGCCCGGCGGCGCGGGGGTATCCTTGGTGACCTTGGCGAGTTCGAACGCCTTGCTGTTGTAGAACGCCGTGTGTCCACCGCGATGCCGTACGACGACCGGTTGTTCGGTGGAGACCTGATCGAGATCCTGCATGGTGATCAGACGCTTGTCCTTGAGCTTCGTGTCGTCGTGGAAGTAGCCCGACACCCACGTACCGGGCGGGGTCTCACGCGCTCGCGCGCGCAGCTTCTCCACCACACTCGCGATCGTCACGAACTCCACCTCGAACGGATTGCCCACCAGCACTTCATAGAGCAGCGTCGTGCCACCGGCGTGGTTGTGCGTGTCGATGAACCCAGGCACGATCGACATCCCCTTGGCATCGATCACCTGAGTGCGTCGTCCGGCCAGCGATCGCATCTCTGCGCTGGTACCCACCGCCACGAAGCGACCAGCGTTCACCGCGAAGGCCTGCGCCACCGGTTGCGTGCGCTCCATGGTGAACACCTTGGCGTTCACCACGACCAGCTCGGGATCGATGGCGGCACTGGTCTCGAGCAGGGCTCGCGGCGAGGACGCGCCGAGGAGGGAGGGCGCGAGTGCGCCGGCCGCTCCGGCGACGGTGAGCCCCATGAACTCGCGGCGGGTCCGTGGATTGCGCATCAGGTCTCCTCGGTGAGCAGGCGATGGATGGTTCTGTCCCAACCTGTGCGCCGCGACGCGGCTGCGCCAGACAGGCCGTCGCCTCGCTCCACCACGGCACGCACGATAGACTTCGCCTTCGTATGGAGCCTCGTGTGACGGACGCTGCGCCAACCGGCGCGCACATTCTGGTGGTCGCGGCAACCGCTCGGGAAATCGCGCCGGCGGCCGGATGGCGCACGCTGCTTTGCGGCGTCGGCCCGGTCGACGCTGCCGCGGCGACGGCGGCGGAAATCGCAGCGCATCGCCCCGCCGCGATCCTGCACGTGGGCATCGCTGGCGCGCGGCAGTCCAGTGCGCTCTCGCCCGGTACCCTCGTGGTGGGCACCGAGTCGCACTATTGCGACTTGGGCGTCCCCGAACAGTTTGCGCCGCGCGTGGTCGCCCCGAGCGCGCTACTGCTGGAGGCGGTGTTGCGCGCGCTGCCTGGCGCGCCGGCGCTCTCCATTGGCACGACAGCACACGTTGGCGGCAGTCTTCGCAGCGGTCGCGCGGCGACCGCGAGTCATGACGGCACGCGCGACTGCGACGTGGAAGCCATGGAAGGGTTCGCTGTCCTGCGCGCCGCGCAGCTGGCTGGTGTTCCGGCGATCGAAGTGCGCGCGATCAGCAACGAGATCGAAGAGAAGGATCGAGCGCGCTGGCATTTCGACGCCGCGTTTCGCGCGATCCGACTGGTCACGCCGATGCTCGTGCAGACGATTCATCTCGCGCTGGCGGATGCACCACCGTCGGGTGCGACGCAGACGGACAGATCACATGCGTGAGCTGACCTTCGGCTACTCGCCCTGCCCCAACGACACGTTCGCGTTTCACGCGCTCACGCACGGGCTGGTCGATGTGCCTTTTCGCATCACGCCGGTGCTGCTCGATATCGAAGAACTGAATCGGCGTGCGCATACCGGCGCGTTCGATCTCACCAAGCTGAGCGTGGGCGCATTCGCTGCCGTCGGCGATCGCTATCGCATGCTGCGCAGCGGTGCCGCGTTAGGCATGGGCGTCGGTCCGCTCGTGGTCACGCGCACGCCTGCGACCTTGGCCGACGCGACACGCGGTCGGATTGCGATTCCCGGTCGCGAGACCACCGCGTATCGGCTGCTGCGACTGGCCGCGCCGTCGCTCGGTGAGGTGATCGAAATGCGCTACGATCGCATCCTGCGCGCGGTGGAATCGGGCGAGGTGGACGCGGGGCTGATCATCCACGAGAGCCGGTTCACATACGCCGAGCATGGGCTGCACAAGGCAGTGGACCTGGGTGACTGGTGGGAGCGTGAGACGGGGCTGCCCGTGCCGTTGGCCGGCATTTGTGGGCGCGCTGATCTTGGTGCCGAGCTACTCGCGGCCGCGGAAGTCGCTATCCGCGCCAGCGTGCAGTACGCGTTCGACAATCCCGCGGCGAGCCGCGAGTATGTGCAGGCGCACGCGCAGGAGATGTCCCCCGAAGTGCAGGCCCAGCACATCGCGCTGTACGTGAACGCACACAGCCTCGATGTGGGTGACGATGGATTGCGCGCGATCGAGCGATTGGTCGCAGCGCAGTAGGAGTGCCGTAGCGGTTCCGTAGCGGCAATCGACAGTTACCCTCTGACTCGACATCGCCATGCCGAGATTGATCGATCAGGACATGGTTCGTGAGATTGCGCTCTCCCTGCCGGGCGCCGAGGAATCGCCGGACTACTTCGCCTTTCACGTGATGGTGAAGGACAAGGGGAAGGGATTTCTCTGGACGTGGCGCGAGCGTGTCGATCCCAAGAAGCCCCGCGTACCCAACCCGCGGGTCATCGCGGCCCGCACGCGAAACGTGGCCGAGCGTGACCTGATGATCGAGTCAGATCCGCGTGTGTTCTTCACCGAGCCGCACTACAACGGGTATCCCGCCGTGCTGCTGCGGCTGGATGCCGTGTCACGAGAGACGCTGGAGATCGTCATCACTGAGGCGTGGCGGTGTGTGGCGCCGCGTGAGCTGACATCGCTGGTTGACTAGCGGGCTTGGGCGCGGCCGAGGGTCGTCCAGTCGCCGTTTACTGCGCGTCGCTTCGCTCGCGCAGAGACGGCTTTGGACGACCCTCGGCCGCGTGGCGGCGGCGCGACTTCATTCAACGGCATTTAAAGACGCGGCACACTGATTCTATGACCAAACCCATCGACGAAATGAACGCCGACGAGCTCACCGCGCACGAGAAGGCGCTGCGCACGACGCTCGGCGTGGCCTTCGGTATGGACGCCGTGTTCGTCGCGGCGCTCGCGTTCATGACCTACCGCGGCGGCTTGAGCCTCGCCGCGCTCCTCGCCTTCATTCCCATCCTGCTCGCCAACGTGACCATGATCCGATCGTTCCGCGGGCTGCAGCAAATCCACAAACGACGCGACGCGCTGTCGGCGAAGCGCTAACGCTCAACCGCAGCCGTCGGCGCCACGCGTAGGCCCAGGCCGCAACGCCGAAGGGTCGTCCAAAGCCGCTTCTGCGCGAAGCGCAGTTGGCGGCGACTGGACGACCCTTTGGCGTTACGACCCCGCTTTTAACGTAGGCGACTCGCCCAGGTCGCTTACCGGGCCGTGGGCATGATGAAATCGGCGCCGGCGCGCGTGGTTTCCGGCCAGCGCTGCATGATGGACTTCTGGCGCGTGTAGAAGTGCACGCCTTCCTCGCCGTACACATGCGTGTCGCCAAAGAGGCTGCGCTTCCATCCGCCGAAGCCGTGCCATGCCATTGGCACGGGAATCGGCACGTTGATGCCCACCATACCGACCTCGATGCGGCGGGCAAACTCTCGCGCCGTGTGGCCATCGCGCGTGTAGCAGGCAACGCCGTTGCCGAATTCGTGTGCGTTGATCAGCGCGATCGCGCTAGCGACATCGGGCACGCGGACGCAGCACAGCACGGGGCCAAAGATCTCCTCGCGATAGATGCGCATGGCAGGCGTCACGTGATCGAACAGCGTGCCGCCGGTGAAGAAACCGTCCGGTCGATCGGACGGGCGCACACCGCGGCCGTCCACGACGAGCGTCGCGCCTTCTGCTGCACCAAGTTCGACATAGCCCTCGATACGGGCGAGCGCATCGCGTGTGATGACGGGCCCCATGTCGACATCGTCGCGCATGCCGTCGCCGATGCGCAGCGCTTTCACTCGCGCGGTTAGCCGTTCGATGACTTCGTCGGCAATGTCGTCGACCAGCACCGCCACGCTGATCGCCATGCAGCGCTCGCCCGCGGACCCGTAGGCGGCACCAATGAGTCCGTCCACCGCCTGCGCGAGGTCCGCGTCCGGACAGACCACGAGATGATTCTTGGCCCCGCCCAGCGCCTGCACACGCTTCCCCTGCTGCGCGGCGCTCTGGTAGATGTGACGCGCAATTGGCGTGGAGCCGACGAAGCTCACCGCGCGAACATCCTCGTGCGCGAGCAGGGCGTCCACCACCACGCGGTCGCCCTGCACCACATTGAACACGCCGTCCGGCAGACCGGCCTCGGTAAGCAACCGCGCCATCAGCAGCGACGCGCTCGGGTCGCGCTCACTGGGCTTGAGCACGAACGCATTACCGCACGCGAGAGCAATGGGAAACATCCACATCGGGACCATCGCCGGAAAGTTGAACGGCGTGATGCCCGCCACGACGCCGAGCGGTTGCCGCAGCGTCCAGTTGTCGATGCCGGTGGACGCCTGATCGGAGAAGGCGCCGCGCAGGAGCTGAGGAATGCCGGTGGCGTACTCCACGATCTCGATGCCGCGCGTCACCTCACCCTGGGCGTCCGAGAACACCTTGCCATGCTCGGCGGTGATCACGGCGGCGATCGCATCCCGATGCTCATTGAGCAGCGCGAGATAGTTGGTCAGGACGCGCGCTCGCCGAATGGGCGCCGTATCGGCCCATGCGCGCTGCGCGTCCGCGGCCGACGCGACGGCAGCCTGCACGTCGGCAGCGGAGCCCCGCACAACCTCACGAGCGACCTGCCCGGTGGCCGGATTGTAGACCGGACTGCGAGCAGTCCCGACTCCGGTCGTGACGCGGCCGTTGAGGTAATGCCCGACGAGGGCAGAATCGACGAATGCTTGGGCGCCAGGCATGGGCGCACTCCGAAATGGCGGGAGGGGCACCCCGGACTTCACGCAGTTCAGCGGAGCCGTGGTGGGTTGGATTTCAGGTGAGCGTTGATCTTACGGCCTCGAACCGTTCGGAGGCGAGAGCGGACGTGGGGCGAGGGCGAAGCGGCGGCGATGCGTGGAAGAGAGTCGCGCAGCCCCGCCCAGCCGCAACGCACGAGGGTCGTCCAAAGCCGCTTCTGCGCGAAGCGCAGTTGGCGGCGACTGGACGACCCTCGTGCCGGCGCGGCTCCGCGCCGATCTATCCGAAGACTGACAACTACTTCCGAACGAGCGGCTTGTACTTGATCCGATGCGGCTGATCCGCGTCCGCGCCCTTGCGGCGCTTCAAGTCCTCGATGTACGCGCCGTAGTTCCCCTCAAACCACACCGTCTCCGAATCGCCCTCGAACGCGAGAATGTGCGTCGCGATCCGATCCAGGAACCAGCGATCGTGGCTGATCACCACCGCGCAGCCCGCGAAGTCCAGCAACGCCACTTCGAGCGCGCGCAAAGTATCAACGTCAAGATCGTTCGTCGGTTCGTCGAGCAGCAGCACGTTCGCGCCCGCCATCAGCGTTTTGGCGAGATGCAACCGGTTGCGCTCACCGCCGGACAGATCGCCGACCTTCTTCTGCTGGTCGTTGCCCTTGAAGTTGAACGAGCTGAGATAGGCGCGTGAGTTCATCTCGCGCTTGCCCACCGTGATCAACTCCACGCCGCCGGAAATCTCCTGCCACGCGCTCTTGGTCGGATCGAGCGTGCGCGACTGATCCACGTACCCCAGCTGCACCGTCTCGCCCGTCTTGAGCGTGCCACCGTCAGGTCCTTCGGTGCCGATGATCATGCGGAACAGCGTCGTCTTGCCGGCGCCGTTGGGGCCGATCACACCGACGATGCCGCCGCGCGGCAACGAGAACGACAAGTCGTCATACAACAGCTTGTCGCCGTAGGCCTTGGTGACGCTCTTGGCGATCACCACATCATTGCCCAAGCGCGGCGGCACCGGGATGACGATTTCGTTCGTCGTCACCTTCTCCTGCTGCTCTTCGCTCTCCAACTCCTCGAACGCCTGCACGCGCGCCTTGTTCTTGGCCTGACGGGCACGCGGCGTCATGCGCACCCACTCGAGCTCACGCTGCAACGCACGCTGACGCGCAGACTCCGTCTTCTCTTCCTGCTGGAGACGGTTCTTCTTCTGGTCGAGCCAGCTGGAATAGTTGCCTTCCCACGGAATGCCCTTGCCGCGATCGAGCTCCAGAATCCACTTGGCCACGTTGTCGAGGAAGTAGCGATCGTGGGTGATCGCAACCACCGTGCCCGGGAAATCGGCGAGGAACCGCTCTAACCACGCGACGCTTTCCGCATCGAGATGGTTCGTCGGTTCGTCCAGCAGCAGCATGTCCGGCTGCTCCAGCAGCACGCGGCACAGCGCCACACGACGACGCTCACCACCGCTCAATGTCGTCACATCCGCCTCGCCCGGCGGCAAGCGCAATGCGTCCATCGCGATCTCGATCTTGTTGTCGAGATTCCACAGGTCCTGCGAGTCGATCTGTTCCTGCACGACACTCTGCCGCGCGAGCAGCTTGTCCATCGCCACGTCATCCATCGGCTCAGCGAACTTCATGCTGATGTCGTTGAACTCGTTCAGCAGATCGCGCTGCGCTTTGACCGCCAGCTCCACGTTGCCGCGCACATCGAGCGTCGCATCCAACTGCGGTTCCTGCGGCAGGTACCCGATCTTGGTGCCCTGGGCCGCCCACGCCTCGCCCTGAAAATCCTGATCGATGCCCGCCATGATGCGCAGCAGCGAGGACTTACCCGCGCCGTTGGCGCCGAGCACGCCGATCTTCGCGCCGGGATAGAACGAGAGCCAGATATCGTCAAGAATGATGCGCGAAGGCGGAACCACCTTGCGCAGCTTCTTCATCACATAGATGAATTGCGGAGCCATACGGGAGCAGGGGCAGAGGATACCAGAACGGGAGCCAGCTGCCAGAATCTAGTCGCTCGGGCTGGTTTGTTGCGGGACGTCGGTGCCTCCGCCCGCGCCGCGACCATGGCTGGACGTGGTCGATGTGCCGTCCTCGACCGCTCACGGTGTGGCTGGCCCGGCTCCCATCACTGTTGCCCGCTCCAACTGCCACCCCTTTGTGCCGTCTCGGTACATCAGGAACACGACGCCGTTGTGCCCGAAGCCGGCGATAGAGCGCCCGACAGGGAGTCTCACGCGATACGACAGTTCGCCGCGGTTGTTGACCACGTCGTACACCAGCTCACCGGCCTTCGACTGCGCTGAGGTGGTGGGGACGATCCACAGCTGTCCATCGAGGTCGGCGCGCGCCGCGCCGGCACGAATGGCCGGGTAGTAGTCCGCGATTTCTTTCAGCGCGACATACTCCACCGAGATGCTCCCGAGCCCTCCGGGAGGGCCGCCGGGACCGGCACCTGGAGGCCCGCCGCCGAAACCACCCGGTGGACCACCGCCCGGTGGACCGCCGCCCGGAGGACCGCCACCGAAGCCACCACCACCGCCCGGCGGCCCACCTCCAAACCCGCCGCCACCCGGCGGGCCGCCACCGAAACCGCCACCCATGGACGCCATTGCGCTCGCGATGGTCGCTTCCTGCGCCGCAGCGGCCGCCGCGGCCGGATTCGTCGCGGAGGCCTTCGCATCGGCGACGGCCTTGTCCTGCACGGCACGCGCCGAATCGATCAGGGCCTGCTTGTCTTCGTCCGTCAGTCGCTTCCAGTCGAAGGGCAACTTGGCGGCAGCATACGTCTTGCCATCAGGCTGCGTCACGTCGATGTGATAGTCGTGTCCACGCACCAAAGCGATGGTGCCGTCGGACAGCACGGCCCATTCGTCCACGGTGTTGATTGGATTGACGATGAGCTTCAGCTGCATCTTGCCATTCGCGTCCAACGACATGTTCGGGCGATTGCCGCTCTGCACTTTCAGCTTGCCGATCGTGTCGACGATGCGCGTGTCGAAGTTGGCGCGTAGCAACGGCGCCGAATCCGGCACCTGTACTGTCGGCGGCGCCTGGCCAGGCGCAGCGGTCGGCGAAGAGTTCGCCGCGCTTCCCGCTCGGACGGCCACCTGGAGTCCGCCTCGATAAATCAGATTGCCCTTGGCATCGACGCCGCTGGCACCTCCAGCGAGGTTGCGCAAATCGTTGGGGCGAGGAGCCGACATCACGTGCGCGATCTTCCCCGTGGGATCGATGACGAGCAGCGACAGCGACGTCCCATCGACGAAGAGCGACGAATCGGCAAGATACGGAATGAGCGGTTGTGCACGTGGACCATACCCCTGACCGCCGACGGCGACGGAATCCACAACGACCGTCGGATTGCCCAGCGTGTTGTCCAGCACCACCAGCTGTCGGCGCACACCGTCGTTCACCAGTACTCCACCACCGGCCAGCTGCCGTACGCCGAAGATGTTGCCGAAATACGTGGAGCTCTTGGCGTCGATCGGCGCCAACTCGCGAATGGGCACGGCGCGCTGCGCCGCTGCGGCCGGTGCGATGATCAGCGGGCAGCCGAGGGCGACAAGAACACCGGCGGTCGCGCGAGAGATCGGTGCGCAAACCGCCGCTTGGAGCGAGAACCAAATGGGTCGAGTCATGACCGATTGACTGAGAGTGATGTGCAACTGGCGTTTCGACGAGCGTGCAGCAACCGCGCCTCCGGCAGTGCTATCGGATGAAGAACGCGCCGCCATCACCCGAGCTCGAGGAGCGCAGGAACTTGAGCACGCGCTCATCGAGATAGTTGGTGAGTTGCAGCGGCAGCTTTCGCTTTTGCGACGCGCTCAACAGGCGTTTGACGTGTGGAACGAGCGTGATCAGGTAGTCCACGGTCTCTTCGCGCGCGGCGACATAAGCGCCGTACGCCGCCGTGCGATCGTAGTTCGTCGGCAACGACTCCAGCTGCGCCGAAACTGGCGACCAGAGCGCATCGGCCCGCTGCGTGAACAAGCGGCTCAGCGCCGAGATGCTGTCGGCCTGCAGGCGCGTGAGCTTGAGCGAATCGGGCTGCTGCAGGATCAGCGCCATCGGATTCGGGATCGTGCTGCTGCCCAGCGCCTTGAGCGATGACGCGTTGAGCTTCGCGCCGTCTCTCCCTCGTCCTTGATCGAGGCGCTGCGTCAGCACCTGACGTTCACGCGGCGTGCCCACGTCCAGTTGCACACGCAAACTGATCAGCGGGATCTGTCGATTCGTGGATTGCGTCGGCCGCGTGCTGCCGAAGCGCTGGTTCACCTCGTACTTGTACTGACGCGTCGCGGGATCGAACCCGCGCACCAGCAGCAGACTCGCGTCGGGAGCGATTGTCTGTCCCCAGCCGCGGATGTTCTGGCCGTTCACGAGCAAGTCCGCCAACCCGAGGGGATTGTTCACCGTGAAGTTCACGCTCGCGCGCTTCGGTAGCCGGATCTTCTGCGGATTGAAAGCGAAACTCAGACTGCTGGACGCCGTCCACGGCGACTCGCAACTGCCACGCGACGCCAGCGTCCCCAACTGACTGCGCAGGCATTTGCGGGCGGAGGCGTCACCGCTCGACAGCAGCGTGCTCATGGCCGAGCCAAGCGCGGCCTCCGAAACGGTGGCCGGATTGAACACGAACGCCCGATCGTTGCTGCTGCTGCCATCGCCATTCACGTCGCCCGCAATCGACGGCGTGTATCTCGCGCCGGATTGAAAGGAGATGTTCCACGTCACGTAGACGACATCGAACACCGGAATGCTGCTGAAACCGACACCGACAGTGTGCCGACCCTGCTGCAGCCCTCGGCCCCATGCCTTTTCGAATGGATCGCCGACGGTGCTGCTGAAGCCGCGATACTGCTCACTCACCGCCAGCAGCTGATACGACACGTTCCACTTGAGCTTGGGATTCGCCGTCACCGGCTTGAGCGACACGAACAGCTGCTTCGTGTCCGAGCGGAGATCGGAGCGCTGCTCAGAGACGCGGAGAAAATCGAGTGTGCGTCGCGTGTCGCCGAGTGCGACGGTGCCAGTGCGTTCGTCGATGGCGGCGACGTTCGCAAAGACGGGCCGACCACCTTCATTGCTGAGTGTGAATCGCTGAATGTTGGAGAAATTGAGATCGACGGCGTCTTGCTGACCGAGGTTGAGTGAGAACGTTCCCGAGAGGCCCAGCGCGAAGCGATTGTCGAGCACGGGTCCACTCCAACTCAGACTGCTGCGCCACGATTTGGACTGCGCGTAATCCTGCGCGAAGAGCGTGACATTCGGCGTCGCATTCGAGAACTGCGTCCCTTGCGTGCCATCGGCGCACGCGCTCGGTATCGACGCCGGGTTCGTCGCGTAGTCGCTCCAGCGCGGGCTCGGCGATGCCGGCCCATTGCACGAGATCTGTTGCGTGGAGCTTGATAGTCCCGTGCTGTTCACCGCTCCGGAAATGAGATCGGCGCCGCGCACGTTCTGAAACAGGCCGAGTCCACCCTGAACGACCGCACGCGGCGGTCGCGCGGCGCCGGGCACAAAGTCAATCTGATTCTGCTTCCCGTAGAACCAGCTGAAGCCCACGCGAGGACTCACAACGAGCCCGTTGGGCACGACGTCGTTCCGCGCACCCAGGCGTTGCTCCAGCAGCGGGTTTCGATCCGGCGCTGTCAGGAATCGGTTGCCATCAACTCGCGCGCCGAACTGCACCTGCACGTCGGTTGAGGGACGCCACGAATCGCCGAGCGAAACGGCACCCGTGAGTTGATTGCCGATGCGTCGCGGTGACGACAGTGTGCGCGTGAACGATGCCGGCTGACCCGCGGCCAGATCAGCGAGGGAGTTGTAGGCGAAGGAGCCGTACAGATTGGTGCTCTGTTCCGCCGAGCTTTGTTCGGTACGCAACGTCGACGTCAACTTCAGCGCGTGCCGATTGTTTCCGGAGTACCAGCGCAACTCGTTCGAGAGCTCACCGTTGGTGGTGCGCGAGTTGAGCAGCGACGGATTCCCGCCGAAGGACAACGTACGCACCGCCGCTGAGCCATCGTCCAATAGCGAGTTGATGCGCACCGTGCCACTCGGGACCCGCAGGTACGGAGCATTCTCCTGTCCCGCCAGGCTGACTCCAATGTTCGTTGTCGACAGAAAACTCGACCAGATGTAGGCGCTTTGCTTGGCGGTCAGCTGCGCGCTCCAGCTTTGCGATTCGCCGTTGTGCGCTGGGACGCTGAGGATCGCTGAATTCGTGCCTACGCCAATACCGCCCACAGCACCGATGGGACCGCCGCCACCGAGCGGAATGTTTCCAAAGCCGCTGTTTCCGCCGATGACCTGTCTGTTTTTGGTGTAGTTGCCGACGTACCCGAGCGTGAATCCGTTGCCCGTGCCGTTGGCATTCGGCGTGATGTCAAAGTTGCCTTGCGCGAGATACTGATCGGTGATCTGCTGCGACGGCGCGCTGGCGATCGAAACCGGAATCTTCAGGCCGCCCAGGATATCGAGCAGTCGCGTGACCGAGTCACGCGCGACGCCGGCCGACGACAAGCCGAGCGCGCTGGTATTCAGCAGCGACGGCAGATCGTTGAAGCGGCGCGAGACCTGGGCGGACGTGTTGTAGAAATTCCTGTCCATCGTGATCGGCCCACGGCCGCCGAAACCCAGCTGGACGTTGGTGTACTTCTTGTTCTGCGCTTGCGCCACATCGTCGGCAAATTGGAGCGTGGGCGAGATGGCGTTCGTGCTGGCTTGACGATTCGAAAAATTGGTGCCGGGCTGCGTGGTGACGGAGATGCGTCCGCCGCTGAAGCTTCCGATCGCGGGATCGAACGTTGAGGTCACCACCGTCGCGGTCACCTGAGCGTCGGAGGGCAACACGCTGACCGCCGAGCCGAGCCCGTTGAACGTGCTGCTGTTCTGATCCGACGAGAGCCCCAGCGCGGAGAAGACGTCGGCCGCGCCGTCGAGTCCTGGTATGAGTTGGATGCCGGGTAGTCCAGCGGCGAGCACCGCGAGATTTCCCATCTGATCCGGTGACACGCTCTTGTTGTTGAGCGCCGTCTCATTCCCGCCGACGTTCACGTTGCCGGCGTTGCGGTTGGCCAGCGCGCGCGGACCGTCGGCGCTCACGTTCATCGCGTCCAACGTCGCTATGCTCGAGACCAGCTTGGTATCCGCGATCAGGACGTCCTCGTCCGCGATACGCTTGACCTCGAAGCGCTTGCGGACAAAGCCGACCGCGCTGAACTCCAGCCAATAGTCGCCTTCTCCATTCGGATACGTGATCGAGTAGCGGCCGTTCTTGTCCGAGCGCGTGGTCTTGGCCACGTTGCCCGAGTACCCGGTGGCACGCACCATCACGTTCGGCAGCGGCTCGCCGTCTGGACCTGTGATGCGGCCGCGGATGACGTCGAGCGTTTGTGCCGAGGCAACGGACGAAACGAACGCCGCCGCGCAGATGGCAATGACCTGCAGGACGACACTGCGCGTGAATCGCATTGGGGCGAAGCCGGAGAAAGACTCGGGTGCACCGTCCCGTACTGCGATTGACGAGTGCGTTCGACGTGTCTTTTAGGTACCGCGCCCACTTCACAAACGTTTGGTGCGTCTCTGCCGCACCAAGGTGCCGTTCAGTTTCGCTGCTGGATTCGTGATCGCATGGAATCCAGTCTCGCCCTCTGCGTGGGCGTGAGCACCGAATCGATGGCGCGCTGGTTGCCCTGCATGAGTGAGTCGAGCAGCGGCCGCATCGTTTGTGCGGCCCGCTGCATCGACTCGAATTGGAGCGACATCAGGCTGTCGACCTGTGTGCGTTGCGTCGGCGAGAGATCAAGCTCGTCCGCCATACGCTCGGAAATGCGTCGGCGCATCTCGGGCGAGATGGTCGGCGGACCATTGCCCGCCGCAGGAAATGGCGGTGGCATGGGGCCACCGAACCGACGCGGCAGCAGCACCGTGCGATCCAGGGCCACGCCGGCGACGGCGCCCACCAGCGCCACGATCAGGAGGACGATCAACGCGGTCCAACGAGGCGAGAGCCCCGCACGAGTACCCACCGCCGGATCGCTCATCGAGCGTCGCGTGAGTCGCGTGAGGCCACGGTCTGTACGCCCAGCAACATCGCGTCTGCGCTCGCGGGGAGCAGCAGTTGATCGGCGACTTGCAGGGTGAGCGTCGCATCGGCACCCAAGCCGTACGCCAGCAATGAGCTCGGGTCGTCGCGGACCGGCGAGCCTGGCTGGGCACGCACCAACACAATGCAGAGCACGGCCGCGGCGAGTCCGATCGGCACGGCAAAACGCCCGATCGCGCTCGTCGCATCGAGCCAGGATGTCGCCTGCCGGCGACGCTGCGCCAACGGAAACGCCGCGGCACCGCGAACACGCGCGCGAAGCGCCTCGACCTCGACCGGCGTGCCGACGCGATGCATCGCACGCAAGCGCGCCGCGATGTCTACGTCGCGCGCGTCGGCAAGATCGTCCGGCAGTTCATCATCCCTCATGTGGTCTCCGACATAGTCTCGTCATCACCGTCTCGCAGCACCGCCAGCGCTGCGCGCAATGTGCGCCGCGCGTCGTGCAGATGCCACCGCACCGTCTGCACGGCGACATTCAGTTCGATCGCGATCTCCGCAGCATTCCATCCTTCCACCTCGTGCAGCATGATCACCTGTCGCTGTCGTTCCGAAAGCGACGCAACCGCCTGCCCAAAGCGCTCTTCCACATCGACACGGACCGCGTGATCCGCCGGTGTCGGTGCCGACGCAGCGGCCGTCTCGCTCAGCAGCTCGTGTCGCCGCACCCGTCGTGCCTGCTGATGATTCAGTCCGAGATTGACCAGCAGGCGAAAGAACCATGGGGCAAACGGTCGCGATTGGTCGTGTTGCTCCAGTCGATCGAGCGCGCGCAGACACGCGTCCTGCACGAGATCTTCAGCATCTTCCTCGTGTTCAAGCAGGCGACGCGCGAGTTGCAGTGCTCGGGCAAGGAGCGGCGTGATGAGGGCGTCGAAGGCCGACGCGTCTCCCGCCTGTGCACGTGCCACCAGCGCCGCATCCTGCGCGACCGACGACGGCGCGTGTGATTCATCGTCGGGCGATCCCACGCGATCAGCGACGATCCAGCTCTCGTCCGCCATCCGGGGACGCTAGCTTCGGCACCGCCTTCCGCAAGGACGCGGTTTGTGCGTCGAGCACTTTCGTTGCACGATCGCGTTGCTCATCGGTCACGAGCGCCAAACACGACGCCACATCTGCGGGACGCCGCTCAACGAGCGCGTCGCCGATCTCGGCCATCACCTTCATCGCCTGCATCGTCACCGCCATCTTCTTGTCATCGGGCGCGGCACCGCCACCCGCCGGCGGTCCTCCCATGCCACCCCCCGGCGGTCCCCCCATACCGCCTCCCGGTGGGCCCCCCATGCCACCACCCGGTGGGCCCGACATCCCCTCGGGCGGACGCGGCGGCTTGAAATCCCGGCGCACGGAATCGTACCTCGCGATCAAGTCCGCATTGCGCTCGAAGAGCCGCGCCCGCAGCGCGGAGAGTGAATCCAGCTGCGCGTCGGTCAGCTTCAACGACTTCTTGTCCCGCAACAGGGCCTCTGCCGCGTTGAACGCTTCGAGCTCTTTCGCCGTCGCGAACTTCGGCATCGCGCCGCCGCGCGGCATCGGCGCCATTCCGCGACCACCCATGCCTCCCGGCGGACCACCCATTCCGCCGCCCATCCCGCCCTGCGCTCGCACTGTTGTCGCGGTCGAATGCAGCAGCATGACGTTCGCGAGGCACAGCAGCGCGAACACCGCGCGGGGCATCGGTTGCTTTGTGATCAGTCGGTCCATGACGCGGTTCCTCGCGTGTACAGGTTCAACGAAAGACGCCAGGCCCAAACCGGGCGTTCATCCTCAACTGATCAAGTACCGTCGCGTGGCGCCGAACGTTTGGTGGGCCGCTGGCGTGCATCGCGCGCCGTCCACTTGTGCGCAAGCCATCGGCGCGGCGCCACGATCACCGTTCGTCTGCTGCGGCAAAACCGTCCGAGAGGATGCGGCTGAGTTGTCCTATCAGTCGCAGCTGAAGGGCGGTCGCTTCCGCGTGGATGCCGTGCGCCTCCGGTGGTGCCAGGTGCATCGCGGCCACGCACGCGCCGAGCATGCAGTGCGCACGCAGCAGCGCGAGCTCGTCGCGGTCGTCTACCGACGTCTTCTCTGCGGGGTCTACAGGCTGACCCTCGGTCAGCGCCGCGAGACTCCGCCCAAGCGGTCGAGAGCGCATGACCAGTGCGTCCCGAATGACAACGCGAAGCGCACCCGTCGGGCGGAGCAATTCGTTGCTCAACAATTGGAGGTGCACGCTCTCTGGCTCTCCTCGAAGCGCCGCGCCGACCAGGCTACTCACCAGAGCGTGGAGCGATGCCTGCCTGCTCGTTCGAGGAGACGGGAGGGCGTCGAGCGGACGCAGCGACTGCTCGAGGGCCGCGTCGATGGCGGCCGCGTAGAGGGCTGCCTTGCTGCCGAAGTGGTAGTTGATGGCCGCCTGATTGGCCTTCGCGCGGTCGGTGATCTCACGTACGGTCGCGGACTCGTAGCCGCGAGCGGCAAAGACATCCATCGCGGCGTCGAGCAGGCGCAGACGTGTTTCGACGGATCGAGGATGCGTCATTCATCCCTGTACCCGCGGCATCAAACAAACGTTTGAAACGGACTCGGTACGCCAGCTGCATCAAGTCGACGCCTGGTCGGCGACCGCCGACCCGGACGCGTGCGTCCGTCACGTTCACCGCAGCCGCGGGAGTTCCCCATGCAGATCGGAAGCATCGGCAGTTTCGCACCATCGCAGGCCATGCGCGACAAGATGTTTGCCAGGATCGACAACAATAGTGACGGCAAGCTGAGTCTCGACGAGTTCAAGGCGGGATCGCCCAAGGGTGACGCCGCCAAGGGACCGGGCGCGCCGACGGCGGCCCAGACGGAGAAGATGTTCAAGACGTTCGACTCCGACGGCGATGGCTCGCTGACGCAGCAGGAAATGGATGCTGGCATGGATGCGATCGGCCAGAAGCTCAAGGCTGCCATGGCCCAGCATGCGACGGGCGACAGCACATCGTTGGTCGACATGCCATTCGGCGAGAAGGATGCGACGTCCGGCGACAGCCGCGCGACGGACGACTCCTCCACTGACGCGACAAGCAAGACGCAGCAGCAGCGCCAGGTGCAGTGGATACTGGATGCGTTCGTAAGTCAGCAGAAGGTTGCGGCAGCATCCGCGTACAACAGCTGATCACGGCGGACCAAACGTTTCGCCGACGTCAGTGGTACATGTCGTCGGCGAGGCGTGCGTGATGACGTGTCGCTCGCTCGTCGTTGCACAAGATTTCGCACTCGCGCGACGCAGTGCATGCACACGCGAGAGCGCGTAGGGTTCGTCTGCGATGTCGTGTTCATCTGTCCGTCCACGTGCAGCGGTGCGTTGCGTTCGCCACGCCGCCCTGTACCAAGCCGGGTCTCGTATGAACAATCCACATCGCGTCGTGATCCTCTGGCGTGCCACACTGCTCGCGACGATGTTCGCAGCAAGCGTTGCCGGAGCGCAGACACAAACTCCACCGCGTACCATCACGCTCACCGGAGTCGTGCGCGACTCGATTACAGGCGAAGTGTTGCCGAACGCGCGCGTCGGTATCAATGCGCTCACGCGTGCGGTGCAGACCAATGCCGACGGTCGCTTCGCCCTGCTCGGTGTGCCCGCCACGGTGCAGACACTGCGAGTGCAATACATCGGATATGGGTCGCGCACCTTGGTCATTCGCGCCGACACCATCAAGGCGCCGATCACCGTGACGCTCGCGCGCGCGGTCGTGCAACTCGCAGCGACTGACGTCAAGGCGCAGACAGATCAGTCACCCACCGTCGCCGCGATCGGACGTGACGCTGGACAGCTCGCCATTTCCACAGCGCAGGTGGAGGCAATGCCAAGCGTTGGCGAAGCCGACGTGTTTCGAACGTTGCAGATGTTGCCGAGTGTGGCCGGCGCGGGAAACGGGACGGCGAGTCTGTCGGTACGAGGTGGCACGGCGGATCAGAATCTCGTGCTGCTCGACGGCATGACCGTATACCATGTCGATCACTTCTTCGGCCTCTTCAGCGCCTTCAACACGGATGCACTTAAAGACATTCAGTTGTACGCGGGTGGATTTCCCGCACGATACGGCGGGCGCGTCTCCTCGGTCATCGACCTCACCGGCAAGGCCGGCGACGAGAAGGAATTCCACGCAAGCGGCGGTGCGAGTCTCCTGAGCGCGCGCGGGGTCGTTGAGATTCCGTTGGGTCGCGGCGCCTTGCTCATTTCCGGCCGACGATCATACACGGATGTCATCAAGAGCTCGCTGTACGGCAAACTGTTCGATTTCGCCAAGAGCCAAAGTGGCTCGACGCAGCAGGCCGGACCTGGCGGCGGCAATCCCTTTCAGCGACAAAGCGTCGATCCTTCATTCTACTTCTACGACTTCAACGCCAAACTGACGTATCGTCCGTCATCCCGCGATGTCACGACGCTCAGTGCATAC
Source organism: Gemmatimonas sp. (assembly GCA_965279375.1). GTDB lineage: Bacteria > Gemmatimonadota > Gemmatimonadetes > Gemmatimonadales > Gemmatimonadaceae > Gemmatimonas. The sequence goes on from OZ257156.1 coordinate 665,610, forward strand.
AGCGGACTCGATAATCTCGACCAGTCGCAATCGCTTGGCGGCTTTCCCGGCCAGTCGACGACCGCGGCCCGCACGACACTCAGCGACATCACGGAGTGGGGGAACAAGGGTGTCAGTGCGCGCTGGTTCCGGCAGTGGGCCAGTCGCCTCAGTACCGACGCGTTGCTGTCGTCGTCGCACTACACCAGCAACGGCGACCGCTCCTCGAGCGGAGGCGGGCCGACCACTGGCGGCGCTCGTTCGACGTTTGGCTTCGTCGAAAAGAACAGCGTCAACGATCTGACGGCGCGAATCGAAAACTCGCTGGCCGTTGCGCCATGGTCCCGCGTCGACTTCGGTGTGTGGTCCACGCGCAACGCGGTCACCTACGACTTTCTGGTCGGCGCCAACGATTCCACGCAGCGTGGACGCAATACCAGTCGCAACGGCACCGCAAATCTTACCGCCGGCTATCTGCAGCACACCTGGACGCCCATTGCGGCGGTCGACATCACCACCGGCGCGCGGGCCAACCGCTACAGCGCGACGAGCGACACATACATCGAGCCTCGCGCCGCCGTCGGTTTACAACTCACGCAGTCGTTGAGACTCAAGAGTGCGTGGGGGAAGTACCATCAGTTCGTGAATCGAGTGGAGAACGAAGACGTGCTCTCCGGCAGCCGGGATTTCTGGCTGCTCGCCGATACCGCGCTGCGTCCGCAGGCGGCGACGCATACGATCGTCGGTGTGCAGTATGATCGCCCTTCGTGGGCATTCAACGTGGAGGCGTACGACAAGCGACTGGAAAACGCGACCCTGTTTTCGCGGCGGTACCGTCAGGCGCTCGGCGTGAACACTGGCTCGTTCTTCTTCACGGGAACCGGTCGATCGCGCGGCATCGAACTGCTGTACGAAAAGAAGAGAGGCGCGGTGACGGGGTGGGCCAGCTACACGCTCGCCAAGGCAACCAATCGTTTCGCGAATGTCGACCAGGGGCGCGAGTTCGCGTCGTCACAGGATCAGCGCCACGAACTGAAGGGCTTTGGCACGGTGCAACTGGGCGGCATCGACTTCTCCAGCACCGCCATCTTCGGTTCCGGTCGCCCGTACACCGCCCCTGTTGGTCAGTACCAGATCAAACTGCTCGACGGATCGACGCAGACGTACATCAACGTCGGCGACAAGAACGGGGAGCGACTCGCCGCGTATCAACGCGTCGACCTCTCGGCGTCAAAGCTGATCAAGACGGAGGGTACGTTCGACTGGCGAGTCGGTGTGTCGCTCTACAACGTCGCCAACCGCAAGAACATTTCGTATCGCAGGTTTGATCTGAGTTCGTCGCCGATGTCGATCAGCGATGTCACGCAGCTGGGCTTCACGCCGAGCATTGATGTCAAACTCACGCTGCGCAGTCTCAAGGATCGCAGCCCGTACCTGGAGCAGAAATGATCCTCTCGCGTCCGATCCCACGTGTCGCCGCGATGATCGGCGGCATCACTCTCGCCGTGGCTGCGGCGTGCGGCGATGTGACCTCCACTGCGCCAAGTGTTCGTCAGCCCGTGGTGCGCGCCTACTTGTACGCGGGCCAGCCGGTCAACGATATCCGGCTGACGTGGACCGCACCGATCGGCACCGCCGACTCTGTCGCAGACAGCATCGCGCCGCCGATCAACAGCGCGCAAGTCGTGCTGGAGCGCGGCGGCTCGCGTTTTGTCCTCTCGCCTGCTCCCGGAGACAGCGGCTACTATCGCTACACCGGAACGGACTTGGTCGTCCGCGAAGGCGATGTGTTCGACCTGATCGCGACGATTGACGGACAAACGCTGACAGCCCGCACCTCCGTGCCGGTACGTCCATCGGGCGCGCGCGTGTCGTCCGCCGTGCTCAAGGTGCCCACCTTCTCGTTTGGATCCGGACCGCCCGACTTCAGCGCCTCGACGGTCCAGGTGCGATGGCAAGCGGTGAATGGTGGGCTCTACTTCGTCACGCTGGAAAACACGGAGAAATCGCCAACGACTATCGACCTCGGCTTTCCGGGAGGCGTGACGAATCGCGTGCGACGCATCGTGTTTCCACCAACCTCGGCGGACAGCGTGCCGGTGAACATCTTCTCGCTCTCGTATTTGGGAAAGCACACGGTGCGCGTCTGGCGCGTGAACGACGAGTACGCGCAGCTCTATGCGACGCTCCAGCAGGATTCCCACGACCTCAACGAGCCGGCCACGAATATTCACGGGGGCCTCGGCGTGTTCAGCGCCTTCGCGGCCGACTCCACCACCATCACCGTGGTCAAATAGGCGAGACCCTCACCAGGAACGGGACTCGAGCTCACCCGGGTTCCGCCCCCTTTCCACGTCCCCGTACCATTCCGGAGGGAACGGACCGGCCCCCAATCCCCTATGTTTCGCACGTGATTCAGATAACCGACGTCTCCGCCCAGCTCTCCGGCAACCCCGCCGCCGCCCTCCCGCTCCTCTTTGGCGCGGGGGTGCTGACGTCGTTGACGCCCTGCGTCTACCCGATGATCCCGATCACCGCGGCCATCGTCGGCGGGCAATCGGCCGCCGAACAGGCAGGGACGGCGATCGTCTCGCGGTGGCGCCCGCTGCTGCTGTCGCTCACGTACGTGCTGGGTCTCGCCTCGGTCTACGCCGGCTTAGGCCTGCTGGCCGGCCTCACCGGGACCATGTTCGGCACGGTCAGCGCCAATCCGTGGGCGTTCTTCGCGATGGCCAACCTGCTGCTGCTGGCCGCGCTCTCCATGCTCGACGTCATCCCGGTCCGCGTTCCGGCGGCCATCCTGCAACGGGCCTCCAACGCGGGAACCGGCGGACGGGTCGCGGGTGCTTTCATCATGGGTGCAGCCTCAGGTCTCGTGGCCGCCCCCTGCTCTGCACCGGTCATGGCCGCCGTCCTCACCTGGGTCAGCACCACGGGCAGTGCGCTCCTCGGCTTCGCGTACCTGTTCACCTTCTCGCTCGGCATGTGCACGCTACTGGTGATCGTCGGCCTCTCGGCTGGCGCCATCGCCCGTCTGCCACGCGCCGGCACCTGGATGCTGTGGGTCAAGCGCGGATTCGCCGCCATCATGCTCGGCATGGCCGAGTACTATCTCGTCAAAATGGGTCAGGTCTACTTCTGACCCCGGAGTCGTTCATGCGTTTTGCCCTGCCCGTCATCCGCACCGCCAACGCTTCACTGCGTCTCTGGCTCGCCTTCTTCGCGCTCCTGACGGCCACCGTCGCCAAGCCGCTGACGGCCCACGGCACCGTGGCCGCGCAGGACACGGGTATCGCGATCGGCGAAAAGGCGCCGGGCGGTCCGCTCGAAACGCTGGACGGCAAGATCGTCGACTTCTCGAGCTATGTGGGCAAGGGCCCGCTGGTCATCGAGTTCTGGGCGACGTGGTGCGGCAACTGCAAGCAGCTCGAACCGTCGCTGCGCGCCGCAGTCACCAAGTACGCCGCGCAGGCCAAGTTCGTCACCATCGCGGTGTCGATCAATCAGTCGATCGAGCGCGTGAAGGCGTGGCAGGCGATCAACAAGATGCCCGGCGAAATGCTCTACGATCGCAAGGGCATCGTGTCGGGTGCGTTCGATGCGCCGGCCACCAGCTACGTCGTGGTGCTCGACAAGACCGGCAAGGTGGTCTACACCGGCGTCGGCGGCACCCAGAACGTGGATGCCGCCATCAAGAAGGCGCTGTAACCGGATGGTTGTAGCCGGAGCGCGGTAACGCGAGGTTAATCCGGCGTCTTCGCCGCGTTGCTCAGGACCACCGCGTCCTTCGCATCAAAGCCCACCTGCAGCTTGGCCGCCTCAGCGACGGCGGCCAACGCCTGCCCCGACGACTGCAGACCGATGCGCAGCGACACGGTGCGCGTCCCCAGCGACGGATCGGCCAGCGACGCGTTCACGTCGAACCAACGCTGCAGCTCCGGCAACACCGTGGACATCGGCGCGTTGACGAAGACCAGCGTATCGTGCACCCACTCGAGCGCCAGCTGACGCGTCGCGTCGTCGAGCATCTGCACGCTGCCGTCCTTGCCGAGCCGCATCGCCTTGCCCGCATCCACCGTCGTGGTACCACTCGCGACCGTAGCGCGCACCGACACGCTCCCTTCATCCACGCCGATGTAGACCGCGCTGTCCTCCGGGAAGGCACGCACAGTGAACACCGTGCCCGTGGCGGTCACGACGGCGTTCCCCGCACGCACCACGAATGCACGCGAAAGCCCCTGCTTGACCGTGAACATCGCCGTGCCGTTCAACTCCAACGTGCGCACGTTGCCGCCGAAATCGTTGGGCAACTTGAGGTGCGAATCGGAGCCCAGCTTGGCCAGTGAGCCGTCGCTCAACGTCACGCCGCCGCGCTGACCGCGCGCTGAATTGACGGTGCGCGCGTTGTCCGCTTTCAGTGCTTGCGTCGCGGCCACCTCTTCGCTGCTCGCGCCAAGCCAGCGCATGAGACCGAGCACCGCAATCGTGCCAATCACGACGATGACCGTCGGGGCTTTCCAACCTCGTCCGCGCGCGACCTGCTGCACATGTTCGGCGGCGGCATGCTTGCGTGCCGCTTGCGCCGCTTCCTGCGCCACGGCGTGGTCCACCGGCGCCGCGTGCAGCTCGGCCAGCAATCGGTCCACCGCTTCATCGGCGGAGGCTACGCTGAGATGCGATGCCTTTGATGCGTCCGCGGAGACTCGCGTCGTGTGGTCGCCGTGATGCAACGCCTGATGCTTGCGACGCTGGATTGCTGCTTCGGTGCGAATCGCGTCCTCGAGCGCAGCCGTCAGTCCGATGACGTTCTCGTAGCGGTCGCGGCGATCCCACGTGGTGAGCATCGCCTGCTGCGCAACGCGTCCGCTGAAGTGCGCGAGATCGGCGCCTAACGCGTCGGCAGCGAGCTCAGTGAGCGCGTCGTACTGCGTGCGGTATATGCGCGCGAGCGCGTGTTCATCTCCACTGGCGAACGCGCGAAACTGCGTGATGTCTGGTGGTTGCAGCAGGTCGGCCATCGGTCCTCCCATCGTGCGGACAGGGTGCATACCGGGCGGCGCGGGCGCGGTGGCCGTGCGCGTCGTCTGTGCGTGTCCTGTACGCTGTGATGGTACGCCAATAGGCGCAAACGGGCTCCGCCGGTCGAGGATGTCAGGCAATCCCCGAAGTCACGATGACGAGATGCGCGATGACGCGAGCCCAGCAACACCGCGCGGTGCGTGACTCAGCCGTTCCGTCGCTCCGTGAGCGAATGTCGATGCCCGTCCCACCGCCAGTGATGCGCTGTCGTCAGATGCACACCACCAATCCAGCGATCGAGTCCGTTGAGCGCGATCGCATCGGCGCGAGCACGCACGACGTCGTGCCCGACCGCTGTCAGCACCACGCTGCGCTCCCAGAATCCCTTGCCGGACTTTGACGGCGCGAGCACCTGGGTGCCGTTTGCATGCGTGATGAGAGGATGCGTGCACTCGCTCAGACGCTGCACGTACCAGGCAAAGCTGCTGTCGCCCAGCCATGCCCACGACTCGCTCGCCGCATGCGCCGCATGGAAGAGCTTCGACAGCACCATCTCGCCCGGCGCGAGCGCTTCGCACAGCTGCTGCTCGCTGCGGCTGAGTCCCTGCTCCACGCTCGGATACTCTTCGAGCTGGCGACGCAACGCCGCGGCCAGATACGGCAACCGCACCTGCGGGTCCGCATCGTACGTGCGCGCTGGCGCATGCCGATCGAGCGCGGTCGCCACATCCAGCAACCGCGCCGGCGATTCCGCGGTGAAGGCGCGCCACACATCGGCGGCCTGGGCAACATCCGATGCCTTGATGCCGCGCCGCGCTTCGAAGAGCGGCCGAAAATGCTCCGGCTTCATCGGGCCCAGGAAGCAGTCGGCCGGCACGATGGTGAGCGTCGGGCTGTGGTCGGCCGGCAGATCGGCGAAGCGTGCGAGGATCTGGCAGAGCTGGAGCTGATCGTAGAGGTCAGGCTCGAACCAGAGCACCACTTCGTCTCCGGCCGAGAGTCCAGCCAGACGCGCGTCGCGTGCCGCGAAGTCCTCGACGATCAGGGAGGCTTGCGGCGCACCGCGTGACTCGAGAAACGCCGCTCGCGTGGCACGGAACGAGGACAGATCGCGATCGGAGGGGACCGGTCCGTCATGCAGCACGTCGCGCCATGAAAGGACATCGCCGCGCAACCCGGACCGGGCAAGGCCGGCGGCGGCCATATCGCCGTTCGTGACGTGGAGAAAGAGCATTCGATGACGTCGGGAGGATAGTGGCGGGACCGTACCGGCTGACGCCTGCGCGCGGCGTGCGTATGTTGCGTAGTCGCTGGCGCGTTCGCCAGTCGTCCCGCGCTTCACTACTCCTCGTGCCAACACGAATGTCCCAGTCCAGCGCCAGTGGCCATCGCAGCGACGCCTCCGTCGTGCTCGACACGGTGGTGATCGAGTCCGTCGTCGACCCCGAAACACTCGACGAACTCGATCCCGAACCGCTGCTCGACACCAAGCTCTCGCTCTGGGCCGTGGTCTTCGCCGGTGGCATCGGCACCCGGTTCTGGCCGCTCAGTACGCCAGAGCGCCCCAAGCAGGTGTTGGCGCTGGTGAATGAACGCCCGCTCATCGCGGACACGATCGCACGCCTGGCGCCGCTGGTGCCCGCTGAACGTGTGCTGGTGGTCACGAGCGCGGACATCGCCGACGCGCTGCACGAAGCGATCCCGGAAATTCCGCGTGCGAATCTGCTGATCGAGCCGCGCCCGCTGGGCACCGCCGCCGCGTTGGCGTGGGGGGCACAGGAAGTGGCCAAGCGCGCCGGGCCGGATACGGTGTTCTGCGCGCTGCATGCCGACCTCGCCGCGTCCAACCCGGCCGGATTTCGGGAGACGGTGCGTCGGGCCGCGCAGATCGCTGCGACCGAAGATCTGCTCGTCACCATCGGTGCGCGACCGACGCGCTGCGAAACGGGGTTTGGCTATCTGCAGGCCGGCGCGCCGATCGATCCGTTCGTTGGACGTGCCGACGGTGGCGCCTGTCGTGTTGAGCATTTCGTCGAGAAGCCGACCGCAGCGCTGGCCGACATGCTGATCGATAAGGGAGCGCTCTGGAACACGGGCATCTTCATCTGGCGCGCCAGTGTCGTACTGAAGGAGATCGAGTCGAACGTCGCCGAAATCAGCATGGGCTTGCCGCTCCTCGCGGCCGGCGATGCACCCACGTTCGCGTCGATGGTCACCTCGATTTCGATCGAGCGCGGCCTGCTCGAGCGCAGCGACAGTGTCGTCGTCGTGCAGGGCGACTTCGGCTGGGATGATGTGGGCACGTGGGCCTCATTGCGGCGCGTGCGCGAACTCGACGACACCGGCAATGGCACCATGGGCGACGTGCATTGCATCGACGCCTCGGGCAATGTGGTGCACGCCGATGGCAGTTGCGTCGTCGCCTACGGCGTTTCGGGGATGCTCGTCGTGTCCATTCGCGGTCTGACGTTCGTGACCACCTTGGAGCGCGCCACGGAGCTTGGTCCGCTCCTCAACGCGCTCCCAGGTTCGCTGCGATTCAATCCGGGCGGTCACTAGCGCGCGTTCGGCGTCGGGTTCACCGCAGGGGGCAGGCGATCCCGCTCGCCCGGCAAGCGTGTGGCGAAGCGCTGCGCCTCACCCAGCCGTTCGACCTCGAGCGCGGGCGCTGCAACCATGTGCCCCACCCGTGCATCGCCCACACAAGCTGACGGCGCCGGCGACCATCCGATCCGGCGATCTAGTGATCGTAGCTGACGGCGCGGGAGACTTGCCAGCCATTGGCCGTGCGTCGCCAGACGTGGGTGAACTTGAATGTGCCACACTCCTGGCGCCCGTTCTCGCGATGACAGAATTGGTGGACGCCAACTTCGATCGCCCCATAGTCACGGACCGGATAGACCTCGATTGGGCCCACGAGCGTGCGGCGAATGTCGGGGCTTTGCGTGAAGGTGCTGGTGAGGCCGGCCATCGCCTGTGCCCACGTCAGCAAACCGCCCGTGTCGTGGTAGAACTCGAGATCGGGCGCGAAGAAGCGACCGAGTTGGTCGCCATCATGCGCGTTGTACGCCGCGAACATCGTGGAATCCGCGCGCTCGATTTCCTGTCGCAAGGAGGCCGTCGTCGGCTTCGATGGTTGTGCGGCGAGTGTCGACGCGAACGCGAAGGTCGCGAGGAAGCCGAGCGTGGCGAGACATGGGGGACGCAGCATGGACTGGGGCGTGGGCAAGAGTGCGGAGGGACCGGGCGTGGTGGTCCGTACGGCGCTCGCCCTGCATCGGTTCCGGGCCCGCCGCGGCCAGTCTGGCGCCGCACGCGCGCTCTAACCATGCGTTGCGGCTGACAGCGGAATCTAGAAGTGCCGCTCTTGCTCCCTGCGGTCGCTGGGCGCATCCTTTGGAAGGCCCTGCAGCAGGCCGCAAGCGTTATGCAACACCATGCATTGAATCGGAGGCAGCATGGCGCTGGAAACGAGTCCCGTCGCGCGTGCGCAGATGCTCATTCGACGACCGGTTGCGGATGTGTTCGCGGCCTTCATCGAGCCGTCCATCACGAGTCACTTTTGGTTCACGCGCGGGAGTGCGCCCCTCACGACCGGTGCGACCGTGACGTGGTACTGGGACATGTATGGCGTCTCCGCGTCGGTCGCTGTGAAGGACGTCGTACCCAACCACCGTATCGCGATCGAATGGCCGACGCCTGTCGAATGGCAGTTCGAGGCGACCGGGGCGGACCAGACGCTCGTGACGATTACGGCGTCGGGATTTGTCGGCCCCGACGACGCACGCGTCGCGCACGCCATCGACGCGATGGGTGGATTCAGCCTGACGCTGGCCGGCTGCAAAGCCTGGCTGGAGCACGGGATCGAGCTCAACCTGGTCGCCGATCACCATCCGGCCGCTCACGTCCAGCGCGACGCCTGAGTTCGAAGGCGCTGACTTCCGAGGGTGTAACCGGCACGCAGCTGCGGCCGTAGGCCACACTATGCCTGCTCTCCGTGGGATGCTCGTCTCGACACTCGCGATCGGCGCCGGAATGGCGTGTGCGCCACGGCGCGCGGCGCAGACCGCTCCCGCGGTCAACCGCGACGATGCCGTGGCGGCCCAAGCGTTGTTCGCGCGGTTTGAAGCACTCCGCGACACGCTGCGCATTCCCGGTCTTGCCGCCGTCGTGCTACGGGATACGACGGTCGTTTTGGCGCGCGGATTTGGATTGGCGAACGTGGAGCGCGCGATTCCGGTCACACCGGAAACCCCGTTCAACATCGCGTCGGTCACGAAGCCGATCTCCGCAGTCGTCGCCCTGCGCCTCGTGCAGGACGGGCGCCTCGACCTCAAACGGCCCATGCGCAGCTATCGCGACTTCGTCGAGTTCTGCACGGCTGCGCGCGAGGATGGCGGCATCTTCTTTGGCGACTACGCGTGCGGCGACGACCAACTCACGCTGCGGCACGTGCTGTCCATGACGGCGAATGGCCCACCGGGGAGCCGCTTCTGGTACAACCCGCCGTCCTATTCGTGGGCGTCGCGTCCGATGGCCGAGGTCTCCGGCCATGCGTTCTCCGACTTGGTCGACTCGCTCGTGTTGCGTCCGGCCGGTATGCGTCACGCCGCCCGCCAGCATCGACGGCTCCCGCTTCCTCCCGATATCGCGGCGTCGTTGGCGACCCCCTATCACGTGGATTCCGCTGGCCGGCTGCAGCAGTCCGCCCCGCCGCCGCCACAAGGGGATGGGGCGGCCGGCGGGGTGATCGCCAGCGCGATGGACCTCGCCCGCTTTGATATCGCACTCGCGCGCGGCGAGTTGCTCACGCCGGCTTCCCGAGCGGCGATGTGGACGTCGGCCCGTACGGCCGACGGCCGTGAGCTTCCCTACGGACTGGGGTGGTTTCTCGCGAGCGTCGGGGGCCGCCGCCTCGCGTGGCACACCGGGCTCTGGGACGGCCAGTACTCGGCGCTCTATCTCAAAGTGTTGGGCGACACGCCCGCTGAACGGCTCACGCTGGTGCTGCTGGCGAACAGTGAAGCGCTGCGGTGGCCGACGCGCCTGGATGAAGCGGCCATCGAACGATCCGCCTTCGCCACCGCGTTCCTGGCCGCCTTCCCCACACGCGGGCGCGCACCCTGACCGACCAGCATCCTGCTGCGTCGTCTAACTGTGCGTCGCAGCGTGCACAACAGCCAACCATGCGTGCTTGCACGCTGACGAAGCCACTCGAGGCGCGGTCGCGAATGATCTGTGTGCTCGCCACACCGCGCCTTCTTCACGTACCACCTCACTCAACAGAGTAACGTCGATGCGATGCTTGACGCTGTTCGTGGCGGTCAGCTTGACCGCTGGCGCCCTCCACGCGCAGCAAACGTCGGAGCCCCCGCTGCGCGAGTACGTCGGCACGTACACGTACGGCCCCGGGCGCTCGTTGGAGATTGTGGCGGGCGATGTGCTGTTCGCCGTGCTCGATGACGCGAAGTACAAACTGCGTCGCGTTGGCGGTGACACGTTCGTGAACGGCGTCGGCGACACCATCCCGTTTCGCCGTAACGCCAAGGGGGTGGTGACGGGATTTGAGGAGCGTGGCGCGCGCCATGCGCGCATCAGTCCACGGGTTCGCGCGCAGTCGGCTGCGCTGGCGTGGCCTCGTAGGGTGCAGGTGGGTGCCGCCACACCCTATCACTATCGCGCACCAGCGCGGCGCGCGGATGGCATCGCGGTGGGCGACATCGCGGCCTCCGATCTCGACTCGACCACGGCCGCACGGATCGTGAACGGTGTGCTGGATGGCACGTATGCGGACGTCCACGGCGTCCTCCTCTTTCAGCGCGGCGCGCTCGTCCTCGAGGAGTACTTCTACGGCTACGACGCGACGCGCACGCACCAATTGCGCTCAGCGACCAAGTCCTTCGTGAGCGCGCTCGCAGGCATCGCGGTGGATCGTGGCGCCGTCGCGAATGCGGAGGTGCCCGTACTCGCGGCCATGCCGTATGCGCAGTACACGCACCCGGATCCGCGAAAGGCAGCGATGACCCTTGGTCAGCTACTGAGTATGCGCTCCGGCCTCGCGTGCAATGACTACGATGGGACGTCCCCGGGACGCGAAACGGAGATCTATACGACGCCGGACTGGGTGAAGGCCACGTTGGATCTCCCGATGGCGACCGATCCCGGGCAGGTGGCGCACTACTGCTCTGGAGGGGTTGCTGTCGTGGGACGCATGGTGGAACGCGCCGTCCACCGTCCGCTGCCCGCCTTCGCCCAGCAGTACCTCTTCGCGCCGCTCGGTATTCCGCGCACGCATTGGTCGTGGAACTACACGCTGACGAACACCAACACCGAGTTTTCGCAGCTGCATGTGCGTCCCCGCGACTTGCTCAAGTTCGGGCTGTTGTTCGCCAACGGTGGTACGTGGCACGGCACACGTATCATTTCCGAGGAATGGGTGCGTGCCTCACTCGCCGAGCAGACCCAACTCGACGGAACAGGCTACGGCTACTTCTGGTGGCGTCCGTACTTGAATGTCAGCACGCCGCAGGGCGTACAGCGCGTGTACGTGAATGCCGCGCAAGGCAACGGCGGGCAGAAGATCTACATCATCCCCGCGCTCGATCTGGTGGCCGTATTTCTCGGCGGCGACTACAACTCCGGTGGATCTCCGCCGAACAAGATCATGGCTGGCGTCATTCTGCCCCGGCTGCTCGAGACCCGTCGCGCGCACTGACACGACGCGCACACCATCCACACCGGCGCGCCTCATGGCCTGTGTGTTCTGCGACAGTATCGATCTAGAAGTACCTGACAGGGGCGCCGCCAAACCCGCGCTTCGCGCGCACATCGGTCGGACGCCCCCGCAAGTGCGTTACCGCGTTAAACGAGAGCGGATCAGGCGCGCGCCCGATTGCGACGCGCTATAGCCACCAGCGCCAACAAGCCGCCGGCAACCAACACGACACTCTCAGGCTCGGGCGTCACCACCGGCACATAGCCGTTGATGTCGGCCGTGTACGCCTGGAGCACGCCGGGGATCATGGCGTAGTCCGACGTCAGCGACATCGCACTGGCGTCGAAGGTGCTGAAGCAGCCCGCGGTCATGCCAATCGGGCACTGGATCGACGTTGCATACGGATCGGTATCCGTGAAGCGCACGTACACGTCGAACTGCGTGCCGGCGCCGTTCTGCGTCACGCTGAAGTCGTTGTCGGTGCCCATGAGCATCATGTACGAACCGTTCGCCAGCTGCGGCCCAATGGCAAAGCCTTCCATCTTTTCCGGCGCACGATTCCCAAGCGCGGCAAGCGAGTTCGCGTCGAGGTCGATCAGCTTGCCGCTCTTGTTCGCGGCCAGATAGCCTGACGGCAGGTTGCCAGTGGCCGGCAGGTTGATGCCCGAGACATCGGTGGCGTTGCTCAGGTCGATCTGGAAAATGTTCTTGTCCGGCGAGCCGAGCGTCGCACCGGCGCCGATGCCGCGATTGTTGCGCTCGAGCACGAGGAATTTGTCGTTGCCCAGCGCGACGAGCGCGGAGATGCCGCGGCCCTGCCCGATGCTTTCCAGCTTGTAGGCATACTGCGCGACTGCCTTACCGGTGGCGATTTCATACTTCACGATGCGCGTGTAAATGCCGCGCGTCCCGGCGCCGGTGTTCGGATCGATCGTGTAGCCATCGTTGCGGGTGCCGTTCTGCAGCATCGCGTAGGCGTACTGGCCGTCGGGGCTGATGGCGAGTCCTTCATAGCCACGATTGGGTTCGCGACCAGCGATCAGCGTCGGGTCGCCTGGAGCGGCGGGCACTGGCAACGCGGTGTAGTTCTGTCCAGCGCTGGTCTGCGGCACGAGGTTAGCCGGTACTTCGAAACGGCGCAGCATGTTGCCGCTGCGATCGAACTCGAGCAGCGATGGACCGTACTCGTCGGAGATCAGGAAGTGGCCGGTGCGCGGATCGACGACGAGTCCTTCCGGGTCGAACGAACTGCCCAGCACCCCCGCGCCCACATTCGGCGACACGCCCGGGGCGAGGCCGTTGAGCGGCACGCCGTTGGACTTGAGCAGCACCGTCTGCAACACCTGGAAGTTGCTGATCGCGCCCGTCGTGCCATCGACGGTCAGCGAGAAGCGGCTCAGGCGCGTGTCGTATGACAGCACGCCGCCGCCGGGCCCACGATCGGCGATGCCCCACCACTCGTTGGCGTTGCGATCGTAATAGAGATCCGAGAACATGCCGAGCCGGCTGAACGACTGCCCCGTGCCGTCGAGCGTCGTGGCGGGCACCGCGATGCCGTTGCGATACGTGATGTTGCTCAACGTCTGCGCAGACAGCGGCGCCGCGAGCGTGAGTGCGAACGACATCGCGAGCGATGTGCGGTGGAGCGTCATCGGATCCTCTACGGTACGCGAAGATTTCTGTTGGTCTTCGGCTGTTTGCCGACGGGTCCAATTGAAGTCGCATACCAGAATCCGACGAGAGCGTGTAGCCGTCTGTGAACCAACCGAAACGTCGCCGTGACATTCGCGGCGAGCCCGGGCAGACGGAGACCGGCCGTTAGTCTCCCTTAATCGCTGCTAGTCTCCGCGAAACACCGGCGCGCGCTTCTCGCGGAACGCTGCCATCGCTTCGCGTACGTCCGCGCTCGCGAAGCAGCTCTTGATCTGCGTCAGCTCGTCGCGCAGTTGCGTATCGAGTGACGCGCTCGCGCTCGACAGCATCAGCCGCTTCGTCAGCGCCAGCGCGATCGGCGGGCCCGCGGCAAGTCGTGCGGCATACGCCTCCACATCGGCGCCAAACGATTCGTCGGCGAGCACCGCCGTCGCCAACCCGAGGCGCTCTGCCTCCTCCGACGCGATGTCACGACCGGTGAGCACGATGTCCATGGCACGCGCGTGGCCCACCAGCCGCGGCAGAAACCAGGTGACGCCCGCATCCGGCGACAGCCCACGTCGCACGTAGCCGGCGGTGCAGCGCGCGCCCGCGCTGATGAGCCGAAGATCACACGCCAGCGCCAGCCCAAACCCCGCCCCCGCCGCGGCCCCGTTCACCGCAGCGATCACCGGTTTGTCGCACTGCGTGATGGCCTGCACCCAGCGGCCCACCCAGCGGTACGGGTCGAGGCGCTCGTCGCGCGATCCGGCCGCAGGATCGGTCGCTTCCGCGAGGTCGAGCCCGGCGCAGAAGCCGCGCCCTGCCCCGGTGATCACCACCACACGCACCGCGTCGTCGCGCGACGCCGCCTGCACCGCCACCGGCAGTTCGTCGGCGAGCCGCGGATTCACCGCGTTCAGGCGTTCCGGACGGTTGAGCGTGATGCGTCGGACACCCTCCGCCGACGTGTCGATCAACAGATGGGCGAACTCGGTCATGACTTCCCCGGAAGGCGTTTCGGCGCGGTGGAGTACCACGCGGCCCTTGGACTGGACCCGACAACGGTGCGCTGCCGCCCCAATGTTGTCCACGTGTTCTCCACCGGACTGGTGCGCACTCACGAATGGCGACCACTACCGCCCGGACGGGTGCTCCCGCTAGATCATTCACACGAGCCGCAGCACCGCGTCTTCCCGCGGTGTTTCAATCGTCCTCCGCCAGCACCGTCTGGCGCCTTTCCAGTTCTCCGCATCATGCCATCAACACGCACCGCCGCGAACGCGAAGATCATGGACGACGCGCACGCGATGGATGTCCTCACCCCGCTGTCGTGCGCTGACGCGCTCGGCCGCACCGCCGCCGAAACCTGTCGCCAGCACGAGCGCCTCGCGCGCCTGATGTCGCTGGGCGTGGCACAGTCGGAGCTGGAAGCCGCGCACGCTCTGGTGGACACCTGCGATCTCGCGCTCGCCGAATGCGTGCGTGACTTCGAGAAGGTCTGCGCCAAGGCCCCGTCTGCCGATGACGCCGACCTGCGCCAGAAGGCCAACGCGCTCTGGCTTTCGGCGCGCGAGTATCTGCGTCGTCACTCCATCGCGGAGAAGGCTTCGCGCCAGCTCACGCAGCACGGCTCGGAAAAGCTGAACGACCTGCACTTCGAGTACGAGCTCGTCGCTTCGGCGATCCTGGGCCTCAAGCACGCCACCACCGCGTTCGCCAAGGGCCGCCCGCAAGCGCAATAGTTGTCGCGCTGCCTCAGCCGGTGCTCGCCACCGGCTGCAGCCCAGTGCCAAGGTCCAGCTCCAGGAGCTTGCGCGACGGCTGCGGATCGCGGGTGAGATAGATCTGCAGCCGCTCCACGATGCACGGCGCGGTGACGCGAAGTGCCAGCAGTTCACGCTCGGTTTGCGGCGTGAGCGTCGGGTAGAAGCTCAACGTGCAGTGTGGCGAGAACATGAACCGCGCCGGCCGGAACGGCAGCCCGCTTCGCGCGATGCGCTCGTGCAGCGTGCGCAGCGGGCCATGCACGTCGAGCGGCAATGACACAATCTCGGTCTGCATGAACCGGTGCGGCGCGCCGAACTTGAGCGACATCGGTGCCGTGCTCGCGAGGATCGGCTCCAACGCGGCCCGGATACGCTCGGCAGGCGTGTCGGTCGGGATGGATCCGACGCCTGACGACCCCACCAGCGTGATGTGCGGCGGCGTGAGGCGCGCGAGCTTGGGATCGTAACGCTGCTGAATCTCGCGCACGATCCGTCCTGCCTCGCCGGGAAGCTCTGCCAACACGAAGATTCCGAAAGACGGGGCCATGAAGTCAATGTACCGAGGTGTCATCGATCCGCAGAATCCAGATCCGGCCCTCATCGCAGAGGCAGCCGCGCTGCTGCGCGAGGGCGGACTTGTCGCGTTTCCGACGGAAACGGTCTACGGACTCGGCGCACATGCACTCGATCCTGTGGCCGTCGCACGCATCTACACTGCAAAGGGACGACCAGCGTGGAATCCGCTGATCGCACACGTCGCGTCGGTCGCCGGAGCACGCGCACTCACCGCGATCTGGCCCGAGACCGCTGAGCGTTTGGCGAACGCGTTCTGGCCCGGACCGCTCACGTTGGTGTTACCGCGCGCCGCGAGCGTACCGGACATAGCGACGGCTGGGCTCGATGCGGTGGCGGTGCGCATTCCCTCACACCCGGTCGCCTTGGCACTGCTGCGTGCGGCGGACATTCCCGTCTCCGCCCCCAGCGCCAACCGCTTCACGCAGGTCTCCCCAACCACGGCACAGCACGTCATCGATTCGCTGGGCGACCGGGTGGACCTCGTGCTCGACGGCGGGCCCAGCACGGTCGGCATCGAAAGCACGGTGTGCGACCTGACGGGCGACACTCCGGTGTTGCTGCGTCCGGGGATGATTTCGCGGGCGCAGCTGGAGGCGGTTCTGGGGTGCCCTGTGCGTTCCGTCGCTGCCGCCGTGAAGGCGCATGGCCAAGACACCGCGCCGCAGCGATCCCCCGGAATGGCCGACCGTCACTACGCGCCCAAGGCCGACGTGTGGCTGGTGGAACCGAGCCAGCGCGCGGAAGCGATGCAGGCGTTGGCAGCTCGTCTGGCGAGCGGCGCTCAGGGGGCGGTCGGGGCGCTACTCCTCGAGCCCGCAGCCTGGGCTGGAGCCGCGATCGATCGACCGGTGACGATGCCCGCCGATGCTGCGGAGTACGCGCGGCGGCTATACGCTGCACTGCACGCCGCCGATGCCGCCGGTACGACGTTGCTGGTGATCGAGCGGCCCCCGGAAACGGACGACTGGTCGGCGGTTCTCGATCGCCTCACACGCGCCGCACGCTGATTCGCGGCGATACATTACAGCAATGCTACCTATCGATCTCAAGGGCAAACGGGCGCTCGTCGCCGGCGTGGCGGACGACGGCGGATTCGGCTTTGCCGTCGCCAAGGCATTTGCAGAGGCCGGTGCCTCGGTCTGCGTGGCCACTTGGCCGCCGGCGCTGAACATCTTTCTGAACCTGCTCGAGCGCGGCAAGATGGACGAGTCGCGCGTCTTGGCAGACGGCTCGATGTTCTCCTTCGAGCGGATCTATCCGCTCGACGCGGTCTACGACACGCTCGAGGACGCGCCCGCTGATGTGCGCGACTCCAAGCGCTACGCCGGTGTCGGCGATTTCTCGATCGACGGGCTGGGCAAGCGCCTTGTCGAGGATTTTGGCCCGCAGCCGTTCGATATCCTGTTCCACTCGCTCGCCAACGGTCCCGAGGTCAAGAAGCCGTTGCTCGAGACGAGCCGTAACGGCTACCTCGCGGCAGTGAGCGCCAGCGCCTACTCGCTGACCTCCATGGTACAGCGCCTCGGCCCGCTGCTGCGTCCCGGCGGATCCGTCTGCTCGCTGACGTACATGGCCAGTGAGCGCGTGATTCCGGGCTACGGTGGTGGCATGTCCTCCGCCAAGGCGGCGCTCGAGAGCGACACGCGCGTGTTGTCGTTCGAGGCGGGGCGCAAGTTCGGCGTGCGCGTCAACACCATCTCCGCGGGACCGTTCCCGTCGCGCGCAGCCAGCGCCATCGGCATCATCAACAAGATGGTCGTCTACTGCACAGCCAATCAGCCGCTCCCCGAAACGCTCTCCGCGGCTGAAGTCGGTAACACCGCGGCATTTCTCGCGAGTCCGCTGGCCAGCGGCATCAGCGGCAGCACGGTCTATGTCGATAAGGGCTATCATGCGATGGGCATGGCCGTGACGATGCCTCCCGGTTCGGAGCCGCTCGGCGCGTGAACCTGTCCCCTTCCGGCCCACGCGCCAATCGCTGGGAGGGAATTCGGCTCTATCTGCTCGGGCTCGCGCTCTTCGGTGCGCTGCCCCTCGTCCTGCTCAACCTCTTTCGCGTCACCTCGCGCAGTGAGGAGCTCAAGCAGGACGAGCGCGCGGAGACCGCGCGTATAGCCCGAGCAGTCGCAGCGCGTCTCGACGAACGTGTCCGCACCGTGGACGCGCTGCTGCTCGGCGTGTCGACGTTCGTGAAGCCGACGGCCGAGCATCGCGCGTGGAACGACTCGCTGCTGCAGCGCGCCTTCCGGAATTCTGAGGGGCGCTATGGCAACCTCGTGCTGCTCGACAGTGCGGGGACCATTGTCGGAAGCGGCATGCTCGGTGCCCGCGTGCTCCGGGACAAGGGCGCGTACGCGGAGCGCGGCTATTTCCTCGCGGCGAAGCGCAAAGGCGGCTTCGTGGTGGGCGAAGCGCGGCGGTCGCAGAACCTCCCCGACAGCAACTGGGTCGTGGTGCTCGCACGCTCACTCAACGACGAGCAAGGGCGCTTTCTCGGTACGGTCAGCGCCGCGGTGCGCCTCGACACGATCACGGTGGTCGAAGATCCGATCTGGAAGCTGAGTGAACCGCCGGTCATCACCATCATCGACACGGCCGGCGTGGTACTCGCCCGCTCGAAGGATGCGAAGAAGTTCGTCGGGCAACGTCTGTTCGCCGGCGGATTTCCCACCGACTCGAGCGGCACCGGCATCTATACGGGACTCGACAGCATCGAGCGGCTGGTCAGCTTCGAGAGCGTGCATGCGGCGCCGTGGCAGGTGAATGTCGGCGTGCCGGTGTCGGCCATCGGCGCCGAGTCGGGGCGCATGCAGCTGGAAGACTTCGCGCTGCTGGTCGTCGCGATCAGTGTCACCGTGCTTGTTGGTTATCGCGTCGGACAGCGGATCACGCGTCCGATCGAGGCACTCGCCGAAGATGCGCGCGCCCTGGCGCGCGGTGCGGTCGCGACGCGCGCACGCGTTTCCGGTCCACGCGAAGTCCAGCTGCTCGGCGAAGCGTTCAACCAGATGGCCGAAACGGTCGAGCGACGCAACGCATCGCTGGCCGACAGCGAGCGGCGCTATCGCATGCTCTTCGACTCCAACCCGCTGCCGATGTGGGCGTGGGATGCGGAGACGATGCAGCTGAGCGCGGTCAACGAAGCGGCCGTCGAGAAGTACGGCTATAGCCGAGAAGACTTCCTGATGCGCCGCATCGTCGACCTGCTCGATCCGAGCGAGTACGAACGGTTCTCGTCGGCACGATTGCCATTCATGGAGTCCCGCCAGACGGCCGGGCACTGGATGCATCGCAAGTCGAACGGCGAATTGATGGAGATGGAGGTCGTCACCACGTCATCGCGTCGCCTCGGCCGCGACAGCTGGCTCTCCGTCGGCATCGACGTCACCGCACGACGGCAGGCCGAGCGCGCACTCGCGCTCAGTGAAGAGCAGCTGCGGCAATCGCAGAAGATGGAAGCGATCGGGGCCTTCGCAGGCGGCATCTCGCACGACTTCAACAACCTGCTCACCGGAATGTTGGGCTACTGCGACCTCGCGCTGACCGAGCTCGAGCCCGGCGGCCCCGTGCACACGGATGTGAGCGAGATTCGCGCGCTCGCCATGCGCGGCGCCGATCTCACGCGGCAGATCCTCGCCGTCAGCCGCCAGCAGGTGGTGCAACCGGTGCTGCTCGACCCCAACGATGTGGTACGTGGCCTCGACCGATTGCTGCGCCGACTGATCGGCGAACACATCGAGCTCGAGTCGGTACTCGGCGACAATGTTGGCACCATCCGCGCGGACGCAGGCCAGCTCGAGCAGGTGCTGCTCAACCTCTGCGCCAACGCGCGCGATGCGATGCCGCGTGGCGGCGAGTTGAGCATTCAAACGGCGAATGTGTCGTCGAGTGAGGCAGCAGCCTACGGACTCGACACTGCGTCACCGTGGATGGTGATCTCGGTGCGGGACACGGGCGAAGGGATGAGCGAAGATGTGCGTCTCCGCATCTTCGAGCCGTTCTTCACCACGAAGGAACGCGGCAAGGGAACCGGACTCGGCCTCGCCCTCGCGTATGCGATGGTCGATCAGGGGAACGGCAGCATTCGGGTCGAGAGCCAGCTCGGTGTCGGCACGACGTTCCGTCTGTTCTTCCCGCAGCACGACAATGCGCCCCATGGTCCGGTGTCGGAGGCGGAAGATGAGATTCCGTTCGATGGTACCGAAACGATTCTGTTGGCTGAGGATGAGGACAGCGTTCGCGCCGTGGCCGCCACGGCGCTCGAGCGCTACGGCTATCGCGTGCTGGCTGCACCGGATGGCGAGGCGGCGCTGTCGATTGCGCGCGCATATCCGGATCAGATTCACATGCTCCTCACCGACGCGGTGATGCCGCGCATGAACGGTCGCGAACTTGCGGAACGCGTAGCCACGATGCGCCCGGCGATCCGCGTGCTGTTTGCGTCCGGCTACACCGACGACGTCTCGCTGCTGCACGGCATTCGCACCGACGAGCTGTCGTTCCTGCAGAAGCCGTTCACGGCGCGTGAACTGCTGCGCCGCGTTCGCAGCGTGCTCGACAGCCCGACGCGAGTCGGTTGACACGAATGTTCCGGCGGCGCGCGTCGCTGGTTGGAGTCTGATGTACTGGATCCTGTTCGTGATGGGAGCGATCGCCGCACTGGCGATAGCGCTGATCGTCGGTGGGCTCGTGACGGCGCGCTCGCACGTGGCCGCACGCGAGGTCACGCTGCGTGTGCCTGTCGATCGCGCGTGGGCTGTGGTTCGCGACGTTTCGCGATATGCGGACTGGCGCCCCGAGCTCGATTCATCTGAGCTGCTCGACGACGACGCGGGACTCGAACGTTGGCGGGAGAACTCGCCAGCGGGTTCAGTCACGTTCGGGATCATCGAGGATGTGGCGCCCACGGCATTTGGCGCGCGCATGCTCGACGAAGACGTGTCGCTGCGTGGTGAATGGCGATGGCAGCTGAGCGAAGTGGACGGCACCACTCGCGTGCGACTCACCGAGCACGGAGAGATCGGCAATCCGATTGCGCGCTTCGTGGCCGCGCACATGACCGGCCACACGCACGCGATCGATCGGTATCTGCGCAACCTTGCCGTGCATCTCGGGCAGCCGGAGGCACACATTGGCGACAGTCCCCGGAGATGAGCCGCCGCGCGTAGTTGATCGTTCGAGTCGAGTGGGCCGATTCTGGCGAACACTTGGACCGGGGCTCATCACCGGTGCGGCGGACGACGATCCCTCAGGCATCACCACCTACTCGCTGGCTGGCGCGCAGTTCGGCACAACGCTCTTGTGGATGCCGCTGGTGTCCTTCCCACTGATGTGGGCGGTGCAGCTGATGTGTGCGCGCATCGGCATGGTGAGCGGCCGCGGACTGATCGCGGCAATGCGCCATCGGTTTCCACGCCCGGTGCTTTTCGCCGTCTGCGCAGCGCTCGCGATTGCCAACGGCATCAACATCGGTGCTGATCTTGCCGGCATGTCGGATGCGGCCGAGTTGCTGAGTGGCGTGAATTCGCACGTGTGGGTCGTCGCGTTCGGCGTTGGTATCACGCTGACCACCGTTCGACTGCGCTATGCCCAGGTGGTGCGCGTACTCAAGTGGCTGTCGGTGGTGTTGGGCGCCTACTTCGTCACGGCGATGATTTCGCGCCCCGATTGGCGTGTTGTCGCGCACGATGTGCTGATCCCCGTATTTCCGAGCGGCGGCGCAGGATGGGGCATGGTCGTCGCCATTCTTGGTACGACGATTTCGCCTTACCTCTTCTTCTGGCAGGCCTCGCAGGAGGTGGAAGAGGAGAAATCGAAGGGGCGCATGGGCCACGCGCGAGGCGGTGCGAGTGCGGCGGAGATCAGTGCGCGCACAATCGATGTAGGCGTAGGCGCGCTCGTCGCCACGTTCTCGATGTTCTTCATCATGCTCACCACTGCGCTCACGTTGCATGCGCGTGGCATCACCAACCCGTCCACCAGCGCCGAGGTTGCGCAAGCGCTCGAACCGCTGGCTGGACGTGCCGCCATGCTGCTCTACACCGTCGGTGTGGTGGCCATCGGGCTCCTGGCCATTCCCACGCTCGCCGGCGCGACCGCCTACGCCTTTGCCGAACTGCTGTCGCTACGTCAGGGGATCGACGAGCGTTTTCATCGCGCGCCCGCGTTCTACTCCATCATGGCGGCATCGGTGGCCGGGGGAATCGCGATGGATTTCCTGAACATCAACGCCGTGCGCGCACTCTACTGGACAGCGGTGATCAACGGCTTGCTGGCGCCAGTGTTGTTGGTGGGCATCGTCATCATCGCCGCCGACGCCAAGTTGATGAAGGGACAGACCAGCTCGCGTTTTGCGCTCATTCTCGTGGGCATCACGGCCGTGCTCATGACGGCGGCCGGGGCCGCGATGGTCATCGTGTGAGCACGGCTTGTTTGCGAGGCATCACGACTTGCTGGTCGTGCCGCGCACTCACGGTGCGCCGTGTCCCGCGTGCGCTCCGTGGTCCATGCCCATCCCGCCCATCGCCATGCGTGAAGGCCGCCAGCGCAGATACACGGCGCCGCCCAGCGGCGTGCGTGAGCCGTAGATCGCCTCGATGTCGGATGGAACGAGGTTCACTGTAGCGCGCCCGCCGAGTGCGAGCATGCCCGCCTTGCCCGCCACGAGCTCGCGGAGCACGCCGACGGAGATTGCGCCGACACGATACGGCTCCGTGTGCGCCTCGGCCTCGCGCAACCGCAGCGCAATCGGCACGGGCAGCACCAACTCTTCCGCACTCTTCTGCACCATCTCCGCGCGCGCAAACACCGACGTGCGTCCGCGATAGTCGCGCAGGACTTCCGCCGACACGCTCGACGTCCAGTGTTCGCGCTCCACCGCGTTGGCTCCAACGATCAGCGCTACGCTGACCGTGCCGTTGTTCGCACGCGGACGCGAGACCAGCACCGACGCGGTCGCACGCTGCACGGACTCTCCCGGGTGAGAGACTTCAGCGTCTGGCACGTTCGCATAGCTCGCGCTGAACGACGAGTACGCGTCAGGATTCACGGTCAATCGCGCGGCCATCGCGTCGAGCTTCGCGCGTCCGAGATCGAGATTGGTTCGGACGCCATCAGGCTCTCGGCCATTGAACAACGACGTCTCGAGTTTGACGCGTCGCGAGTACATTGCGCCGGTGACGACACCGAAGCTGATGTGCGTGGCATCCTGCCAGTGATGCGCGATCGTGGCGAACGGATCGGCCATTGCGGAGGGGCGATGCGGAAAGGCGACTGGGCCACTCGCGGGTTCGCCGACGGGTGCCGCGTAGAGCTGAAACGCGAGATTCGGCGCGATCGCGCGATCGTAGATCGCCGCGAACTCCATGAAGAGATCGTGCGGATGCTGCCGATCGTGCAGCGATTCACCTCGATACGACTCGCCCGTTTGCAGCAGCAGCGGGTAGCCACGGCCGCCCACCGTGAACGCGTCCACGCTCATCATGCCGCGCAGCTGCAACCGACCGCCGGCAAGTGCGTGCGCGGCACCGGCCATGCCCCAGTTGAGACTGCCGACCTGCGTGTCTCCGCGCGGTCCACCCTGTGCGCTGACCTGACCGAAGACACTGCCATGTGCCATGATGCCCCAGCCCTTTGCCGAGCGCATGACGCCATACATCGGTGCCGAATCGGGCAGCCATGAGGTGCCGGAGCCAGTGCGCGACATGGGTACGTCGAGGGGGCCGCGCATCATGAGCGTCATGCCGTCTGGCCGCGAAGCCGATGACGCTGAGGATTGAGCCGCGATTGCCGATGGCGCGAGCGCGAGCGCGCAGATCGCCGCGACGCGCGCGCGCGTGGCGCGCAGGCGTTGAACGCCAGCGCGAATAGATACAGACATGTTGGATGGATGGCCGCGCGCGTCCTGGGAGCGCGCGCGTACGTCACGAGAGACCGTCGGTCGTTGCGTCGGCAACGCCGACACGGATGTGTCAGGGCGCGGGTGCGCCGATCGACATCAGGCTCGTGGCGGAGGCGACTCGACTTCGAGTTCGGCCGTCGTGAAGGCGAGCGGAACTCCCACGGGCGCTTCACGCGACACACTGATCGCGGAGAGCACGGCGACCGTGGTGGTCTCGGACTGTACCACCAGACCGCACGCCATCAGCTGCGCGCAGCCCGGCGCAGCAGGGTCGTGGTGCGAGACGGGTGCTGGCTCCGATGAATTCTCAGGCGAATTCTCGGACGATTGCGTCGTCGCGTGCTGCTGATGCGACATCGACTGATGCTCGTGGTCCACCAGCGGCGTGTCCGTCGACGGAGATCCGACTGACGTCGTCACGTTTGAAGTCGTCGCGTGCATGCACGGCAACTGCTGCCCGACGATCGAAATCGTGAGCAGCAGCGCAAGCATGGCGGCGATACGGCCGCGCCAGGCGACGAAGATCTGCGGCGGAAACAGCATCGGAGAACTAATAGCGAGCGGCCACGGGTTCGTGCCAGCGGGCGTGACTACTGCGGGATGACGCGCCACAGCTCGCCACTATCGGTCAGCACCCAGAGCGCTCCATCCACCCCCTGTACCAGTGACCGATAGCGCGTGCTCGGCAGGCCGGCGTTGCTGTTGCCCACGGCCAGCCCCGCCGCGTCCAGCTCGAGAATCTCCACGCGCTGACCGGCCATGACCCCGACAGCGAGTCGGCCATTCCAAGCCTTCCACTGCGTTCCACTCAGAAACGTCGCCGGGCCGAGCCCCTGCGATGCGGCATTGTTGCGCCAGCTCGGCTCGAGCGCCGCCGGAAAGCGCGTCCGGTCGGTCATCGGCATCGTGGCAGAATTGCCGGCGTAACCGCAGTAGTTGGATGCGCAGTTCAGCGCCGGACGATTCTGCGGGTCCCAACCACCGTTGCCGCCGGCCACGAGCGGCGTCACCTCGTCGCTGTGATTCGGGCCATGCTCGGCGATGAATGGCTGACCCGTCCCCGGACGGAAGCTGATGCCCTGCACGTTGCGATGACCGTAGGTGAACACGCGCGCGTCGAAACCAGCCGGCGCACTGTTGCCCGCAGCCGCTGTGCCGTCTCGGGTGAGGCGAAGGACTTTGCCGCCGAGCCGCGTGGGACTTTGCGGAAGCGACCCGTCGTGATTGTCGCCGGTGGTGACGTAGAGGAGGCCGTCCGGGCCGAAGCGAATCCGTCCGCCGCTGTGCACGCCGGCACCGCCGTGCGCGTTGCCCACGTCCTTGTACGGGATGTCCGTGACGATGTCGGTTCGCGAGAGCACCGTGGAAAACCGCGCATCCGTCTGCAGGCGAATCACGCGATTGGTGCGCGGATTGGTACTGCGATTGGACGACATGTAGACGTAAACCCATCCGTTCGTGGCAAACGCCGGGTCGATGACAACGCCGAGCATGCCACTCTGTCCCTCGCAGACCAGGTCGGACGCGACGACAACGGAACCTGCGGTGCCGAACAGCCGCACAGCGGTCCCGTCGGCGCGTTTTGCCGTCAAACCGCGACAGCGCTCCGTGTAGAGCAGCGTGCTATCGGGCGCAAAGGCGAGGTCCCACGGATTCGACAGTCCATTGAGTACGAGGGTGCGACTGAGCGTCGGCACGACGGTGGACGTGGGCGGCGGCGGGACCGGAGTTACCGTCGGTGGCGCGGTGGCCGGCGTTTCGGCACCGCCACCGCACCCGATCAGCACTGCGGCAACCGCCGCGTACCGCTTCATCAGTCACGCATCCAGTGGCAGGTGTACCCTCCCGGATTCTTCTGGAGGTAGTCCTGATGGTACGCCTCGCCGGAGTACCAGATGCTCGCCGGCGCGATCTCTGTGGTGATGGGCTTCTTCCACTTGCCCGAGGCGTCCACGCGTGCCTTCACCGCTGCGGCAGTCTCGGCTTGCGCCGGCGAGTTGTAGAAGATCGCCGAGCGGTACTGCGTGCCGATGTCGTTGCCCTGACGGTTGAGCGTGGTCGGATCGTGCAGCTTGAAGAACCAGTCTTCGAGGAGCGTCTCGTAGCTCAGCACGCGTGGGTCGAAGGTGATCTTTACCGCTTCGGCGTGCCCTGACTTGCTGTCGTGCGTGTCGTGGTACGTCGGGTTCTCGAGCCAACCGCCCGTGTAGCCGACGTCGGTGTCGATGACGCCCGGCACCGCACGCAGGATCTCCTCGACCCCCCAAAAACATCCGCCGGCGAGAATGGCCACTTCTGTGGTCTGGCCGTCTGCCGTGCTTGTCGCTCCCGTACCGCTTGTGTGCTCACTCATGAATCGATCCTGCTGTTTTGGTAAGGTCGTGCCGAAGAAGCGCTGAAAGAGAGCTGAAATCGCGCGAAACATGTGTTGGCGTCCCGGTGACGAGCGAACGATCGCCCCAGCCTGCATGGAACTGCTAGTTTTCCGGAGTGGTCGCCGCCCCTGTCGTATTCTATCCCGGAGCCCCCGTGCGCAGTTCCCGTTCTCTGCCCCACGCTGCGGTTTCTGTGCGTGCGACCGTCCGCGTCGCTGTCATCCTCGTCGGCCTGACAGCGATGGCGCTCGTCGCGCCGAGCCGACTGTCGGCGCAGTCCACCAAGGAAATCGGCAAGACCTCCACTGGCGATCCGGTCTTTCTGGAGCTCAAGTCGGTCAAGCGCGACAAGGGGATCATCACCGCCAGCATCCGGGCGCGTTTTGCCAAGCCGACCAAGGCGCCGATGGGCGACCTCTACTCGTCGCGGACCATTGCCATGTTCGACTGCGCCAAGAACGTGGTGGCCGTGAAGGAGAACTGGTACTTCCTGGACCAGGAGGGCAAGAAGATCGGCAACCATCGCGTGGTCGGCATTCCGGGCTATGGCCCCGCGTTCAAGGGCTCCGTCCCCGACATCGCCATGACCTACCTCTGCGCCGCCAAGTAGCGACGCAGCCCGAGTAGCAGGCCTAACGACGCGTCGCCGGCGCGCCACCCGCGGCGCGAACGGTGAGTGCCTTGCCCGCATAGCGCGCCGGGCTGACGCTGCGGACGCGTGTCGCCACGCGAGTCGTTCCCGTGGGAACGATGACTTCGACGTCCACGGCGGCCATGGTGCGGAGCCCCACGTGCACCGGCATGTCGCTCTGCGCGTTGTAGCCGGAGCCGGCGTCCACGAGGCGCGTGGCGAGCAATCGCCGAGTGCCTGCGGCATACACGCGCACTTCAGCACCCGCGCGCGTGGCACGCCCATTGGCATCGAGCACACGAATCTGCAGCGAGCGACGCGCCACGGCGGCCGGGAGCGCATTGCGCAGCAGTGCGTGCGTGGCATCGGCGCGTGAGCCCGCCAACGCGAGATCGAGTGCACCATCGCCGTCCACGTCGGCCCACTGCACACCGTGGCTCGACTGCAGCGCGAGGATATTCGCGGGCGTGACATCGGCGTATGCGCTTCCCGACTGATGAAGCAGATAGTCGCGAAAGCTCTCCGTCGCGGAGACGGTACCGTTCACGTACAGGTCGAGCAGGCCGTCGTTATCGATGTCGGCGAAGGCGCAGGTGTCGTAGTGTCCATCGATGGCCACGCCCCAACTCGCACTGACGTCGTCGAACGCGCCACCATCGCGTCCGAGAAAGAGACCGTTCGGTCCGTAGTTGGCGGAGAACAGGTCGAAGCGACCGTCATTGTTCACGTCGGCAACGCACGGACGCACCGTGCCACTGGTTGCGACGCGCGGCGCACGCCCACCCCACGCCAGTCCAACGGAGTCGGCGATGTCGGTGAAGCGGCCGCCGTCGTTGCGAAAGAATCCGTTCGCATCGCCGTCCTGATTGGCGACGTAGAGATCGAAGTCCCCGTCCTGCTGATAGTCGAACCAGACCGCGCCGACGCTCTTGCGCGTGTCGGCGAGGCCGACCGAGGGCGCGATGTCGGTGAAGACGCCAGCATCATTGCGATAGAGCGCATTGGCGCGATCGCGAAAGGCCACGAACAAATCCAGATCGCCGTCGCCGTCAACATCAATGAACACCGGCTGACGCACCGCACCCGTCGCAACGATGAGCCCCGACGCATCGGTGATGTCGGCAAAGTGCCCCGCATCGTTGCGATAGAGTCGCAGAACGGGTCCGGCCCCAGGCGCAAAACCAATCAGCAGGTCGGGGTCACCGTCGGCATCCACGTCACTCCACGCCGCAGCACGCGTCGCGCGCGCATCCGAAACGCCAGCCGCTGCTGCGATCTCGCGAAAGACGCCACCGCGATTCTCGTAGAGCCGATTGGGCGCGCCGTTGAAGCCAACGAAAAGATCGAGGTCGCCATCGCCGTCGATGTCGGCGAACGCATTCGACAGCGTACCACCGGTCGAAAAGAGTTCGGGCTGCAGCGGAACGAACGCCGGCGGCGCCGCGAGCAGCACGACGACGCCGAGCGCCTGACAGAGCGATCGCACGCGGCGACCAGTTGAGCTCGCCCCGCTTCGGTGGAGCCTCCATCGCTGCGTGAGAGGCGCTGTCCGCGACGCCCCGTCGTCCCACTGCTTTAACGCCGCCATGATTCGAGCCTCCGTGAACAAACTCTTCCGCATGTGTCCGCCTCAAACTGCGACAAACATGCACTTTCGAGCGGGGACTCGCGAGGCAACGATAGGAGGCCTATACTCTGCGCATTGCCATTGAAATTCCGCTCCTGCCGTCAGAGGTCAGCCGCCGGTTCATTCGTAGCGGATGACCTTGCAAACGGCGGCTCGCAGAGTCCTGCGACCCCACTCGTCGCTGTGAGGTGCTGCAATGATCTCCTTTCGCATCGATGGTTTCGTTGGCGTTGCCGAAACCCGTGTGCCGCTACCGGGGCTTTTCCTGAAGGCCTACGACAAGGATCTGATCTTCGATGATGTGCTCGGCTCCGCCGTCAGCGACGCGCAGGGGCGTTTCTCGATCGTCACGGAGTTGCGCGACTTTCGCGAGTTCTTCGACGCACAGCCCGACGTCTACCTGAAGGTCTTCGACCGTGCCGGCGGCCGGCTGCTCTACTCGACTGAAAACCGCACACGCTGGAACGTGGGGCGCTCCGAGTTCTTCGAGCTGCTGCTGCCTCGCGATGTATTCGGCGGCGACGGCGGGCGGCCGGAACTGCAACTGGTTGATGAGCGCGGCGCGCCGCGCATCGACTACGACGCCGGCGAGTCGATCACCATCGCGTTGCGCGGCTTGGCCGCCGTCCGCAGCCATGACGTGACGCTGCTCGACGGCGATCGACCCCTGTTCACGAGCACGCTGCTCACTGACGCCAACGGCGAGATCGAACCCACGGTCTTGTGGCCGCAGTTCGGCCTCGTGGATCTGGTGAGTGGAACGCGCTACACGGTCGATGAAGCGCAGCGCCTCTGGCAGGGACGCCGGCTCGGTCTGCAGGTGCGAGCCGAGGGCAAACTGCTGCTCGAGACGACGGTCCCTGTGGCCGAAGCCGCCTCACGCGCGGTGCTGATGAACGCAGACCACGACGGTCGCGTGCGCAACGGCTTCGAAATCGGCGACGAAGACGCCATCCTCGCCGCGTATCGACTGCCGTTCGTGGGCACGGCACGGATCTATCTGGTGCAAAGGCAGATCGGCTGGTTTCCCGGCGACCTCTTCGAGCCGGTGACGCTCGTGAGCGGGCGTGCCGCGTACGCCGACGCGGTGGTCCGGCCCGACGGCGCGCTGCTGCAACGCGTAGCCGAGGCCACAGAGCTTCTGCCCGGTGCCTACGACTACATCGTGCGCCCGTTGCGTTATGGCTGGGAAGACGACGAAGACTTCGTGCTGCGAGCGACCGACTTCGCGACCCACCTCAACACCGGGCTGGTCGTGCGCTGGAAGTTCATGTCGTGGAAGGCCGTACTCGGCGGCTGCACCAACACCCAGAGCATCAGCGGGCGGACCGTCTCCGGCGCACCGTACTTTCAGTTCGCCGATACCTTCGAGTTGGGCGAGAACATCTACGGCGCGCTCGACCCGAGCGCTTTGATGCCGGGGCAGAAGGGCAAGATGGTCGCGCTCTATGTCGTCAAGCGCCCGGTGGCCGACTACACCAACCTCGCCCATCTGCCGCAACTCGGCGGCAACGCGGCCGTGCAGAAGTTCCTCACCCAGACCGATTGCATCAACCACAACAAGCGGCTGCTCTGGCCGAACGCCAACGAAGAAGGCGAGTACGACATCGTCGCCGACTTCGGCAACGACAGCCCGGACCCGATGGCCTTCGTGTCGGATCAGGCCTTCAACGAGCCGCTGGACCTGGTCGATGGCAAGCTCGTGGCGGGTTTCCGCATCGTGCGCGACCCGGGCACCGCGACGAACCCCGCCATCGCGCATGTTGGCTCGCACGACTACGACCAATCCACGCAAGGCACAATCACGGTCGCCGATCCACAGGCTGACATCCTTTCTCCGGTCACCGTGAACCTGATCGCCGAGGTGCGCTTTCCGGCCGATCAGCCCGGCGTCACGAACCCAGCGCTCGCCAGCAGTGCGCAGCCGAGCTATCCGCTGATTGTGTGTGTGCACGGCAACGGGCACGTGTTCGGCAACTACACCTATCTGCTCGAACACTGGGCGCGCAACGGTTTCATCGTCGCCAGCATCCACCTGAACACCGGGATGGCAGGCGAAGGGCGCGCACGCGTGCTGTTCAAGCACATCGAGATCCTGAAGGCCAAGTTCGGCACGCGCCTACAGGACAACATCGGCATCATGGGTCACAGCCGCGGCGGCGAAGGCGTGGTCTCGGCGGCGCGGCTGAACAAGGCGCCCGGACCAGAGCACGGCATCAATGCGATCATTTCGCTGGCGCCAACCGACCAGTACACCAACGAGTCACTCGCCGGTGCTTGGGCGACACCGTTCCTGGTCATGCACGGCGCCATGGACGGCGACGTGGCCGATCCCGGCTTCATGGGCTTCTCACTTTACGACCGCGCGAACGGCGAGCCAAAGAGCATGCTCTGGCTCTACGGCGCCAACCACAATCGCTTCAACGAGGTGAGTCCCGACGCTGACCTCTCCTTCGGCAAACTGAGCCCGGCAAGCGACTTCCCGAAGATCATGCAGCAGGCCGCCCACAGGACCACTGCCCAAGCGTACATGACAGCCTTCTTCCGCTGGCACCTGCAAGGCGCCGGTGAGTTCCAGGGCCTGTTCAAGGGCGAGTGGGTGCCGTCGTCGGTGGCGCAGGCGGAGCCGACCCTGAACAAGATCTACGTGCAGTACGGCGACAAGACCAAGCTCGAGATCGACAATTTCGAGCAGACGCCGCACAACTGGCAGATACCGACGGCGGCCGGCACCGTATCCGACGGCGGCACGCTGCCGGCGCCGCCGCAGGAGGACCGGCTCTCGATCCTCGATTCGCAGTCGCCGCACGACACGAGCGGCTTGCTGCTGCGCTGGAACGACTTCGGCGACAAGCTCGAATACACGCCCGCCGCGCCGATCAACGCGAGCGCGTTTTCGGTCATCTCCTTCCGTGCCGGTCAGAAGGTGGGTAGCGCAGAGAACGCCGCCGGCCAGGTGCAGGACTTGTACGTGACACTCAAGGACGCCGCCAACAAGAGCCGTTCGATCCGCGTCGATGCCTTCGGCAAAATCCCGCCGCAACAGCAGCGCGGCTTCGGACAGTTCACCCTCTCGGCGATGTCCACGATCCGTGTACCGCTGCATGTCTATCGCACCGAGGTCATCAACACGCAGAAGGTCGACCTGACCCAGATCACCGCCATCGCGTTTGACTTCAAGGTGCGCGCCAAGGGCGAGGTCGCGATCGACAGCATCGAGTTCAGCAACTGAACGGCAATCCAGCCGTCACCCTCTGGAGGACACGACCGTGTTCGCGAACCTCATCCGCTATCCGATCGAAAGCGACCTGCTGCACTGGGAGGCCAAGGTCGTCGTGCGCGACAACGACAGTAAGCCGAGCTTGTATCTGCGTCTCAAGCTGACGGGCACCGCGTTCCCGATCATGGACTCGCTGCCGTTCGTGCGCATCGGCGGCGTGCGTGCGCGCTTTGTCGAAATCGCCGACGACCGTGCCTCGGTCAAGGCCTACTTCGAGACGGCACCACCCGGCCGGGGCCGCGTCGAGTTTGGCTACGATGAACGTGCCCTGCTGCGCTTCCCACGTGCCTATGCGCGCGCCTCCGTGGAGCGGCTCGACGAAGCGCGTCTGCCCGCGGCCCTGCGCTATCAGGGACGTCTGCTCGGCGGCGCGCGGCGACCCGATTGAGGTTTGGGACCGAGCTAGCGTTCGGCGGAAGACGCGCGCGACACAGCGCAATACAGCGCAACAGATCGCGCTGAGCGTGTCGCGTCGCCCTAAGCGTCGCCCAGCCGCTCTCCTTCATCTCCACCTTCCCCTGCACGTCGGAATGCTGCCACCGCCGCGACGATGGCCGTCCGGCGCGCGGCGTCTGTGCGCCACAGCGCGTACACATGGCGTGTGAGCGCTGGCTCCACGCACACGACACGCACGCTGTCGGGAACCGCGCCGCGCCCGAGCCGCGGCAAGACCGCCACGCCAAGACCGGCGCCGACGAGCGAGAGCTGCGTCGCCTACTCCAACGCGAAGTGCTGCACGCGCGGTTCGCGCCCGCGTGCGCAAAGCGTCTGCATCAACCAATCGTGGCAGATCGATCCGTCCTGCCAGGAAATCCACGCCTCGCCCGCCAGATCGGTCAGCGAGACAGTCCCGATCGACGCCAACGAATGCCCCTGCGGCAGCGCGACAGCGGCGATGTCATCGTACACCGGCGTTCGCCCGAGGCAATCCGGCACCGACAACGGCCGGTACTGCACGCGCAGCATCTGTCGGTGACGCCAACGTCGCCACTTCGCCCGAACCAGCCGGGGTCGGCCGTCAAGCCGGAGACGGCGCCGCAGGCGGGTGAGCCGATCTTCCAGAAGTCCGTGAACAGCGCATTCATCGGGACCACCCTGGAGGCGCATCTCCGTGCGAACCACCTGCAGCAACTCGTGATTGTCGGTCTCACCCGGATCACTGCGTCTCGACCACCACGCGCATGGCCGCAAACCTGGGCTTCACTGCGACTGTCGTGTCGGATGCGACCGCCACGCATGACCGTCACGGTCCCGATGGCGAGCGCCTCGTCGCCGACGACGTGCATCGCTTTGCGCTGGCCAGTTTGCATGGCGAGTTCGCGGATGTGCGAACGACCGCCGAGGTCCTCGCCAGCTTGGTCTGACCGTGACCGCTCTGACGCGGCGTGTGAGGCAGCGGGTCGACAGACTAGTCGCCGACGGGGCTTTGGCGTAGCATCGAGCGTGCCCGAGCTCCCGGATATCACCGTCTATCAGGACGCACTCACGCGCCGAGTCGTTGGCCAGACGCTGACGCAGCTGCACGTTGCCAATCCGTTCGTGCTCCGCTCGGTCGAGCCACCGCTCTCGGCGTTTCTCGAGCGCGCGGTCACAGGCGTCGAGCGACTTGGGAAGCGATTGGTGCTGGCGTTCGACGACGGTGCCGCTGAGCATGCGCAGTTCCTCGTCATTCACCTGATGATCGCGGGACGACTGCGCTGGTTGGCGCCGGGCAAGAAGGCGCCGGCCAAGCTGGGGCTGGCCACGTTCGTGTTCGATCACGGCTCGTTCGTGCTCACCGAAGCAGGCTCGAAACGACGCGCCTCACTCACCGCCGTCTCCGGGCGCAGCGCGCTCGCGGCGATGGAACGTGGTGGCCTCGACGTCTTCGCGTCGTCGGACGCTGCACTGATTGCGCGACTGCGAAGCGAGAATCACACGCTCAAGCGCGCGCTCACCGATCCGCGACTGTTCGACGGCATCGGTAACGCGTACTCGGACGAAATCCTGCACGCGGCGCGGCTCTCACCGCTGATGCTCACCTCGCGACTGGACGACGAGACCGCAGCGCGACTGATCGACGCCACGCGCGACACGCTTACGAAGTGGATCGCACTGCTGCGCGACGAAGTGGGCGACGGTTGGCCAGAGAAAGTCACCGCCTTTCGCCCGGAGATGGCGGTGCACGGCCGATTTGAGTTGCCCTGTCCCGTCTGCAACGCGCCAGTGCAGCGCATTCGCTATGCGGACAACGAAACGAACTACTGCGCGCGCTGCCAAACCAACGGGGTGCGCCTCGCCGACCGCGCCATGTCGCGCCTGCTCAAGAGTGACTGGCCGCGTTCACTCGATGAGCTGTAACGCGCTGATCGACTATCGGATCTCCAGCGCCGCCTGCGCCGCCGTGAGCTCCGCTCCACCAAAGTCGATCACGGCATAGAGCACGTACGCCCCTTTCGCGAGCGTCGGCATGGCGACGCGCATCTTCCGCACCTTCCCCGCGGCGACCGAGGCACTGTCGAGCGGAATCGCCAGCAACAGTTCGTCGTCCGCACCGCGCACCTGCACTTCGCCAAAAATCTCTACAGCCTTGCGACCTGTGTTGGCGAAGATGACTTCGAGCGAGTCGCCCTTCACGTACATGTCTCGCACCTCGCCGTCGACGGTCGAGTCGGCCCCGATGCGCGCGACCGCCCGCGATGGCACCGTCACAGACTGCCGTGTTGGCGCGGGGGGCGCGGCGTGGGCTGCATGCGCCGGCAACACGAGGGCTACGAGGCCGGCGACGACGGCGGCGATGAGGGCCGCGGACACGGAGGGGTATGGGCGCATGCCAAGCACTGATGGAACTCTGATGCCAGCGCGGCGCGCCACACGGAGTGGAGCGGCTGTTATGCCAGCGGCCCTCCTCAAGCCCCCGTCCGTTGCAACGCAAGCTTGCACTGTCACGATTCAATTGCTCGAGCTCGCCACAGTTCGCGCTCGATGTCTCGGGAATTGCAACACTGATGCACCGCCCCCACAAACCAGCGCCACAGGCGCGAAA
Source organism: Gemmatimonas sp. (assembly GCA_965279375.1). Classification (GTDB taxonomy): domain Bacteria; phylum Gemmatimonadota; class Gemmatimonadetes; order Gemmatimonadales; family Gemmatimonadaceae; genus Gemmatimonas. Next base: position 700,138 of record OZ257156.1, read on the forward strand.
CGCGGACCATATTTCGCCGCATGACTGATATCACGGTGATCCCGGTGAACTCCCCGGACGACATCATTCCGCCCTACCGCGGGACGCCCTTCGAGGAACTCCTCGCCTATCACAACCTCGGCGCGCCGCAGCCCGAGACGACGGGCTCCGCGCGCATGCTCATCGTCGCGTGCATGGACAACCGGAAGGAGCTCCATATCCCGCCCGAGTTCGCGTACGTCATTCGCACCGCCGGCGCCAATATCACCGACTCCGAGTTCTCGATTTCGTACGCCATCTCGGTGGGCGGTGTGCGACACATCGCGGTGATCGCACACACGCACTGCGGCATGGCGCACGTCGACGAAAAGCGCGATGCGGTCATTGCGGGCCTGGTGGAGCATGCCGCGTGGACAGAGGCCGATGCGTCCGCGCACTTCGACGCGCACGTGTCGCACTACCACGTCGGCGATCCCGCGGAGTTCGCCCTCAGCGAAGCAGTGCGCCTCGACGCGATGTATCCGCCGATCCGCGTGGCCCCGTTTCTCTACAGCGTGGAAGACGATCGCCTGTCGATCCTGCTCGCGCGATAGCTTCGAGATAGCGACGAGATAGCAACGAGAAAGCTAGGCCTTCTTGAGGAACTCGGTCTTGAGGACGAGTCCCTTCACCTTCTCGGCGTTGCACTCGATGGCGTCGTCATCATCGGTGACACGGATGTTCTTGATCAGCGTACCGCGCTTGAGCGTGACCGAGGTGCCTTTGACCTTGAGATCCTTGATCACGGTGACGGAATCGCCATCGGCGAGCGTGTTGCCGTTGCTGTCCTTCGGAGCCATGCGGAGTCCTTGCCGGAGAATCGCGACGCCGTGGTGAGTTGGTGCGCGACGCGTATCGCAACCTAGTGGTCCCTGACGCGAAACCCCAGCGGCAAGAACCTGACATCGAATGAGACGTCAGGTCGAGCGGTCGCTCACTGCGTGTACGAACCCAGCGGGATCGTCCACGTGCAGCCCAACGAAGCGCGTTCGCTTTCGAACGCCCTTGAACAGCTCAACACACCCTGCCTCGTCGAGCTGCAGCAGAACGTTAGGCTCCGCCGGCTTGGTGAGATTGAGCATCCCGTTCCGCACCGCGTCGAGGTCTCGCCAGCCGGGTTGTGATGCGTCTTGCACATCCGTTCTGGCAATCCGCGCCGTGAAGCGCTTACCGATCGGCAGCTCGATGCGATCGGCGAAGACGCGGATTCGCAGCGTGCCGATGGCGCGGTAGTCGGCGGCGAGCCACCAGAGCGTAGCCAGCGACGACAGAGTAAGGAGCCACGCCGCCACCGGATGCTTCTGCGCTAGCCAGAGATGTAGGACCGCCGACTCGATGCACAGCACGAGCGCCAATCCGGCCATCAGACTGCCAGAACGGGCTGCGCGATACGAGAAGTCGGTCGACTCGGCCATGTGCGCGGTCGGTTACCGCTTGGGTGCGCCGCCCCGGTGCGCGCGCTCGTACTGCAGCGGCCAGGTGATGCTCGCGCCCAACGCATGCGCTGCCAACAATGGCCAGTGCGGCTGGCGCAGCACCTCGCGCGCCAACAACACGAGATCTGCATCCCCGTTGGCCACGATCGCCTCGGCCTGCGCCGCGTCGGTGATCAACCCCACCGCCGACGTCGGAATGGCTGCACCTTCGCGCACTTGCCTCGCGAACGGCACCTGATAACCCGGGCCGATCGGAATGCGCGCGCCATGCACGTTGCCCCCAGTCGAGACATCGATCAGGTCCACGCCCGCATCCTTGAGCCACATCGCCAGCTGAATCGTTTCCTCGGGCGTCCAGCCACCTTCGGCCCAATCCGTTGCCGACAGTCGAACGATCAACGGCATCTCCGCCGGGATCACCGCGCGCAAATCATGACACATCTCCAACGTCAACCGCGCGCGATTCTCCAGCGAACCACCGTACGCGTCGGTGCGCTGGTTCGACAACGGCGACAGGAATTCGTGCATGAGATAGCCGTGCGCGCCATGCAGCTCGATCACGCGGAACCCTGCGTCGATCGCGCGCAGCGCTCCCGCGACGAACGCACGACGCACTTCGGCTATTCCGTCGAGGGTGAGCGCCACCGGCTGCGGATACGTAGGCGAGAACGGCAGCGCACTGGGCGCCATCACATTCGTCCAGCCTCCATCAGCGGGAGGCACGGTGCCGCCGCCTTCCCATGGTCGTCGCGTGCTCGCCTTGCGACCGGCGTGCGCGAGCTGAATGCCCGGCACCGCGCCCTGCGCACTCACGAACGCCGTGATGCGCCGCAGCATGTCCACGTGACGATCGTCCCAGATCCCCAGATCCTGCGGACTGATGCGTCCCTCGGGCACCACGGCCGTCGCCTCGGAGATGATCAGCCCCGCACCACCGGTCGCGAAGCTGCCGAGGTGCACGAGATGCCAATCGGTCGCGAAGCCGTCGGTGCTCGAGTACTGACACATCGGCGAGACGCCAATGCGGTTGCGCAGCGTGATGCCGCGCAGGGTCAATGGCGAAAACAGCTGGGACACGTGTGCAGCACTCCGCGACATGAAGGACAACGGCGCAAACTCATCGGGCCGTGGGGCCGTCGTAAGATAGCGCGCTGCTCAACCCCAGAGCGCGGCCGTGGGCGGCTGCATGACGCCATTCACGCAGGGCATGGCGTGCTCACGATCGAGTTTCTGCAGCAGCGGACCATCCAGATCCACGTAACCACACCGCTGCCCAACCAGAAACGCCGGCGCCATTCCTAACGACGTGCCGCACATGTTGCCGACCATCAGCTCCACGCCAAGCGATTGCGCCTCATCGGACATCGCCAATGCCTCGGTGAGTCCACCGCACTTGTCGAGCTTGATGTTGAAGAACTGATAGTACTCCGACAGCGAACGCAGCGACGCGCGGTCGGTGCACGATTCATCCGCGGCCAACGGCAGCGGCGATTGCAGCCCGGCCAGTTGCGCGTCCTCTTTGCGCTTGACCGGCTGCTCCACCATCTCGACGCCCAGCTCCACCAGCTGCGGCAGCACACGCTCCAACAGCTCACGCGTCCACGCCTGATTGGCATCGACTGCGATGCGCGCGTGCGGATGCTCCTCGCGCACCCAGCGCACCACGTCCACGTGACGCTCGCCATCGCACTTGAGCTTGAGCAGTGGATAGTTGCGTGCCTCGCGCGCCTTGCGACGCGTGTCCGCCTCGCTGCCCAGTCCCAGCGTGAATACCGTCGTCAGCGGCTGAAGCGTCGGCAACCCCGCCGCCTGCCACACGGGCACGCCGCTTTGCTTGGCCTGCAGATCCCACAGCGCGCAATCGAGCGCGTTGCGCGCGCCTCCCGGAGGCATCATTCGCTGCAACGCCTCCAGCGTGCTGCGTTGCACGCGACCGTCCGGCAACGCCTGCTGCAGGGCGGGCATGACGGCGTCGATCTGCTGCACCAGCATCGCCGGCGTCTCACCGTCGTAGTCCACGCCAGCCGCTTCAGCACGACCGACATTGCCCGTCGTGTCGGTGAGCGTCACGTAGATGACCGGGAGCGCGGTGATGACCCCACGCGCAATCTCGAACGGCTCGTTCAGCTCCCACTGCTCCACGGTCACGCTGGTCGTGATCATGCGTGGTGCCCTTCGCCGCTAAGTACACCCTGCGCGATGGCGTCCACACCGCCGCGCATGGGATCGCACACCGGCAGCCCCAGTTCGCTCGAAACACGCGCGGCATACGCCTGCCACTCCGCGTCTGACAGCTTGGACGAATTGATGCTCACGCCCACGCAACGGATAGCGCGGTTGGTGATGCGTCCCGCCACCGTGTACTGCGCGATCGCGTCGGCCAGCGACGGCAACGGATGGTTGGGGTAGCCTTCTATGTGCGTGCGAGACGGATCATGACAGAGTACGAACGCATCGGGTTGCGAGCCGTGCAGCAAGCCGAGCGTGACGCCCGCATATGCCGGATGAAACAGGGATCCCTGCCCCTCGATCACGTCCCAATGATCGGGTGCGTTGTCCGGCGAGAGCTGCTCCGCCGCACCCGCGACGAAGTCCGCCACCACCGCATCGATGGCAACGCCCTCGCCGGCGATCATGATGCCCGTCTGCCCTGTGGCGCGAAACGTCGCCTTCGCGCCCTGCGCACGGAGCGCATTCGTGAGCGCGAGCGCCGTGTACTTCTTTCCCAATGCGCAGTCGGTGCCCACGGTGGCCACACGCATGCCGCTGCGCTTGCGCCCGGTGCCGCACGGAAACACCACGTCGCTGTGCCGCACGTCGTGCAGATGCACACCGTGCTCCTCAGCCGCACGTACCAGCGCTGGAAACGAGGTGAGGCGCGTGTGCATGCCACTCACCACATCCATCCCCGCGCCAATTGCCGCAAGCAGATCGGGAAGCCAGTCGGCGGGCAGCTTTCCGCCCACCGCCGCGATCCCGACGACGATGCTGCCGGCGCCCTGTGCCGCTGCCCGCGCCGGCGACAGTCGCGGCACACCGACGCTCAGCGACGTGCTGGGCAAACTCCACTCGCCCAGCACGTCATCGCGACACCAGTCGCGCAGGCCGCACGCGGTCTTGGCGTCGCCGATGTCCTGCGCGCCGCCGAGGTACAGCAGGTACGGCTTCCTGAGCTGATGCATGCGAGTTACTGGACCGTCTTGGTGCCGAGCGTGAAGCGCGCAATCCACTCGTACTCGCGCTTCATGCGATCCATCTGGTGATAGTACTCGCTGAAGCCGTGGCCTTCGCGCGGATAGAAGACGAGTTCCGTCGTCTTGCCGCGATTCTTGAGCGCGCGGTAGAACTCCATCGGCTGGCCGATCGGTACGCGCTCGTCGTTGCCACCATGCAGGATGAGCAGCGGCGTGGTCACCTTGTCGCTGTAGCTGATGGCGGAGCGCTCGAGCATGAACTTCATCTGCGGATTCATGATGGAGCCGTCGTACTGCGGATTGCCGTTGAAGAAGGTGTCGATGTAGCCCGGAATGTCCGTCGTACCCGCCATCGAGAGCAGCGAGGGCAATCCGGCACCCATCATCGCCGCCTTGAAGCGTCCCGTCTGCGACACCACCCACGACGTCATGTAGCCGCCGTAGCTCCATCCTTCGAACGCCATGCGCGTGGAGTCCACAATGCCGCGCGCAATCAACGCATCGACGCCCGTCATGATGTCGCGATAGTCACCGCCGCCCCAATCAGGGATGTTGCCACGCATCCACTTCTCGCCGTAGCCTGTCGACCCGCGGGGATTGGGATAGAGCACCGCCCACCCCTGCGCGGCCCAGGTCTGTCCGGGATCGGTGCCGCCCTTGAAGCCGTTCACGTGCGCGCCCGTGGGGCCGCCGTGCGCCGATACGATCAGCGGAACCTTGGTGCCCGCCGTCCAACCCACCGGCTTGAGCAGCACGCCTTCCACCGTCGCGCCGTCCTTGCTCTTCCACGTGATGACTTCCGACGCGCCTAACGCCACGTCGCTGAGCCACGCATTGGACGTCGTGATGCGCTTTGGCGAGGGAATCGACGCATCCTGCACATAGATCTCACTCGGCAGATCCGGCGTGTTGAACACGAACGCCATTCGCGAACCATCCTTGCTCGCAGAGACGCCGGCAACCAGCACGTCCTTCGTCACCTTGCTGTAGCTCTTGGTGGCGATCGTGTAGTCGTACAGCGACTGGTAGACGCGATCGCTCGCACTGAACCAGAGATGCTTGCCGTCAGGCGACCAGCGCGGCGCACCAGCGCTCACATCGAACGTCGGCGTGGCATGATCCGTCAGCGCGCGCGACGCCACATCCCACGTGACCAGATGCGCGTTGCGAATCGTGCGCGGCATGATGCCGTCCTTGTAGGCCTTCCACTCCTGCGCGTTGAGCGTGAAGGCCAGTGTGCGACCATCCGGCGAAAAGGCCGGCGTGCTCTCCACTTCACCGGGGATGTTCAGCGCATCGAGCGCCTTGCTGGCGACATCGACGACATACGCGCCGCGCCGTTCGTCGCGAATGAGCGTGGTGGGCGATGCGTCGAATGCCAGCTTGCTGCCATCGGGGGACCATGACGGCGCGCCGCGCACTGTGTAGGCGCCGCTGGTGATCTTGGTGGCCTTCTTCGTGTCCACGTCCACCACCCAGAGGTGGTTCATGCGCAGATCGCCTTCGTACACCTTGGGATCGTCACGGCGACGCAGTTTCGCTTCGGCGTCGCGCGTGAGCGTGTCCGGCGTGAGATAGGCAATGCGCTTGCCGTCGGGCGACCAGCTGTAGGCGACGATGCCATCGCGCGCGCTCGTGAGCTGCGTGCCTTCACCGCCATCCGATGCCAGCAGCCAGATCTGCGGGCGCGGCCCGTCTTCACCGGTGGCCGTGCCGCGTGCGCTCACGAACGAGATCATGGAGCCTTCTGGCGACCACTGCGGCTGCGATTCACCGCGTTCGCTCGAGGTGAGCTGGCGCGCGTTGCCGCCCGCGTACGGTACGATCCACACATGCGATCGACGGTCATGCTTGTCGCCCAGCGCGGTGTCGCCCTTGGCGTTGGCATGTTCCCACGCCGAGATCGTGTAGAGCACCCGCGCGCCATCGGGAGAAAGCGCCACGCCTCCCACAGCGCGCACGCGCATGATGTCGTCGGCGGTCATGCCGCGTTTGCCCTGTGCGAGCGCGAGCGAGGGAAACGCGATCGCCGCCGTGCCCATCAGCGTCAGTCGAGCGCGCGACAGAGAGCAACGGAGCTGGTGACCGCCGTGGAGGGACGCGAGACGGTGCCGCTGGAGCAGGGTGCGCATGGATCGATCTCCGGAAAGGTGAACTGCCCGAATATGCGCCCTGTTGGCGGCCGAGTCCAAGCGGTGGATCGCCGAGGGGTGGATCGCCGCGCGGACTTTGAGTCCGGGCGTAGATTGTGCGCGATGAACTCCTCTCGACTGGGTGCGCGGCGATGACGTCGCTCTTTGGCTGGTGGCAAGCGGGCGATGCGCGGGCCAAGCGGGCACTGATCGCGGCCGCGGCGGGCTGGATGCTCGACGCATTCGACGTCATGCTCTACGCGCTCGTGATCCCGGCCGTCATCAAGGAGTTTGGGCTCACCAAAGGCGAGGCGGGCATACTGGGTTCGGTCACGCTGCTCGCCGCGGCGGGCGGTGGGATCGCCTTTGGCTTCGTCTCCGATCGATTTGGACGTACGCGTGCCCTGATGGGCAGTGTACTCATCTACTCGGTCGCGACCGCCCTCTGTGGCCTGTCGCAGAACCTCACGCAGCTGCTGATCTTCCGCACGCTGCTCGGCATCGGCATGGGCGGCGAGTGGGCGAGCGGCGCGGCCCTGGTCAGCGAAAGCTGGCCCGATGCGCACCGCGGCAAGGCACTCGGCTTCATGCAGAGTGCGTGGGCGATCGGCTACGGCTTGGCGGCGTTGGTGGTGGCGATCGTGCTGCCCAACTTCGGCTGGCGGGCGGTGTTTTTTGTGGGGCTGCTGCCAGCTGGGCTGGTGGTCTGGGTGCGACGCAGCGTGGAAGAGTCACCGTTGTGGACCGCTCAGCAACGCCTGAAGGCCACCGCGCCCAGTGCGCCCAAGGCGAGCCTCGCCGACGCGTTCAAGGGACCACTCGGCCGCATCACCATTGCCGTCACGGCGATGAACGCGTGCACCCTGTTCGGGTGGTGGGGGCTCAACACGTGGATCCCGTCGTACCTGTCGTTGCCAGAGGCGCAGGGCGGCATCGGCTTCACTCCCACGGTGATGTCGGGATTGGTGATCGCGATGCAGGTGGGAATGTGGCTGGGCTACGTGACGTTTGGATTCGTCAGCGATGCGATGGGTCGCAAGCGCACGTACATCACCTATCTGCTGATGGCGAGCGTCTTGTTGCCGCTGTACGGCATCACGCACTCGCCGTGGTTGCTGCTGGCGTTGGGGCCACTCGTCGCGTTCTTCGGCACGGGCTACTACAGCGGCTTCGGTGCGCTCACGGCCGAGCTGTATCCCACGGCCATTCGTGGCGCGGCGCAGGGGTTCACGTACAATCTCGGGCGCATCGCGAGTGCCGCCGCGCCGTTCACCGTGGGTTCGATGGCCGCGTCACGCGGATTTGCCGCGGCGTTTGCGGTGACTGGGGCCGCGTTTCTCTTGGCCGCGACGGCCTGGCGTTGGATCCCCGAAACGAAAGGACGAACGCTCAGTTAGGCCCGAGCGTTCGTCCTTTGCTGCGCTGCTGACGTGCCCGCAGTCGACTGGCGTGAGTCAGTACCCGACGGCCATCCCGTCTTTGCGCGGATCACTGCCGGCCGCGTAGCCCTTGGCGAGACGCACGATCGCCTGCGCACCACCGAATGAGACCGGCCCTTCGGGGACGAGCACGTGACCCATGGCCATGAGTGCATCGCGTACACCATCGCCGACCGGCGTTTCGATCGCGACGCGCTGTCCGTCCAGATGACGAAAGCGTGCCGCATCGATGGACTGCTGCACGTCCATGCCGAACACGAGATGATTGAGCACGAACTGCACGTGCCCTTGCGCCTGCATGCCGCCGCCCATCAGTCCAAAGCTCATGTACGGCTGTTCCTTGCCATTCTCCCGACGCGTGATGAACGCGGGAATGAGCGTGTGAAACGGACGCTTCCCCGCAGCCGCCGTGTTGGGCAGGTCCGCCGTGAGTGAGAAGCTGGCGCCGCGATTGTGCAACGCGAATCCGGTCCCGGGTACGACGATGCCCGAACCAAACGCGTCGTAGTTGGAGTTGATCAGCGACACCATGTTCCCTTCAGCGTCGGCCACGGTCAGGTAGATCGTCTCGCTCGCCGTGCGCAGCGGACCGGGCTCCACGCGCGCCTGCGCCTTGGCGGGGTCCAAATGGCTGCGCCGCTCGTTGATGAACGCGTCCATCAGCATGCGATCGGCCGGCATCGCCAGATGATCGGCATCGCCCACGAATCGATCGAGATCGGCGTAGGCGAGCTTCTTGGCTTCGATGAGATGGTGCAGATACGCCGCCGAGTTGTGCCCCATGCCCTTGAGATCATAGGGCTCGAGGATGCGGAGCATTTCGAGCGCGGCGATCCCCTGATTGTTGGGCGGCAACTCCCACACCCGATAGCCCTGAAACGGAACCGACAGCGGCGTCACCCAATTGGGCGAGTTCTTGCGCATGTCATCCAGGGTGATGAACCCATCGAGCGCCTTGAGTCGCGCGACGATGCGCTGTCCGATCACACCGCCGTAGAATGCGCCCACCCCCTCGGTGGTGATGGTCTGCAGCGTGCGAGCGTAGTCGGGGTTGCGGAACCATTCGCCCGCCTTTGGCGCGCGGCCGCCGGGTAAGAATGTCGCGGCCGCCGCTGAGTCCTTCTTGAGCAACGCCGTTTCGTCCGCCCACTGCGACGCGATGATCGGCGTGACCGGGAAGCCATCGCGGGCGTACCGAATGGCCGGCTGCAGGGCATCGCCCAACGTGCGCTTGCCGTACTTGCGGATCAGCATTTCCCAGCCGGCCAGCGCGCCCGGCACCGTCACCGACATCACGCCCTGCTGCGATCCGGAGCGAAAGCCGCGCGCCGACAGCTTGTCACGCGTGAGCAGCGAGCCCGCGCGGCCGCTGGCGTTGAGCGCCACCAGCTTCTGCTCCTTGGCCAGCCAGACGATGGCGAACATGTCGCCGCCGATGCCGGTCATATGCGGCTCGGTCACGCTCAGCACCGCCGCGGCCGCGATGGCCGCATCGATCGCGTTGCCGCCGATGCGCAGCACCTCCAGCCCCGCACTCGACGCCAGCGGTTGACTGGTCGCGACCATGCCGCTGGGCGCATAAACCGTCGAGCGTCCCGCCATGGTGGTCGCGCGTTGCGATTGCGCGTGCGAAGGGATCAGCATCGCCACAGTGATCGTAGCGACAGCAGTGGAGAACGAAACACGGGACATCGAGACTCCGAACGGAAAGCCAGCGAAGAAACAACCAAGAACTGACCGAGGATCAGCAGGCGCTCGACACACTGCACGCCCTATCGCGGATAGGTTGCGGCGTGGGGCGACACTCGGCAAGTCGGAGGGGCCTCGGCGCGCTCCGTTAGATCAGCACGGCGTCCACGCTCCGTCGCAACGATTGTGGCCGTACGGGGCCGCGCCCGAATCGGACGATCAAATCAGGTCGCTGACCGCTGATGCCCATCGACGCGGCGAACGGCTCACGGAGCGCCAGGACCTCCAACGGCTGGTTCAACATGGCGACACGAATTCCAAGCGCAGTGCATTGCAAGGCAAATCGCTCATAGCAGCGGCCAACCTCGATCCAGTGCGCTACGTCGGCCACCTCGGACACAAAGACAGCGATGCCCGCAGAGCTTCGGATCTGTGCCGCGTAGCGGTCGTTGTCCTTCGCGGGCCGCATCGACAGGTCAAAGAGCAACGGCCCAAGCCACGAGGGGACACTCGGATTTCCGGACGAACCCGCGTACAGTCCGTCGCCCGTGCGAATCGCGTCGTCGCGGTTGAAACGAATCCACCGTTTGAGCTCGTCCACGAAGCGATCATCACCCAACTGCGCGCTGTTTCCGGCAGCCACCTGCTCCAGTATGCGTTCCATTCCTGGCGTGTCGGTGACCATCCGGACGCGCACGCCCGCACCAGTGACTGCTTGCTCGAGTTGCGCGAGCTCGTGTAGTGGTACCGACTGCCCGTCGAAGAGTCCGCGCGTGTGCTGTCGGTTTGGAATGGCCTTATAGAGGACGGACGCAACGGCCGCCGTGGGCGTCAGCGTGATGCGTACGCTCTGGCTCGATCCATCGTACTGCACCTCCGCCTGACGTCCGAACGCCAATGCCGCCTGCACCAGATTCTCAGTGGCGCATCCAAGCGACACGAACAGATGGTGATCGTCCGGATCGACCACAGGACAGCGCCGAGCGAGATCGGGCGCGATGGTGATCGCGCGACCAACGGGGTCACTGTGGAACAGCCAGCACTGTGTGTTGTGACTGGACGGCGCCAGCGTGGCGCACCGAATCAACTCGCGGTACAGCGCCGAGTCGCCGACCGGTGCGGCGTTGGACAAACGCCACGTCGCGCGCGTCGCGGTGGCATAGCGGTCGATGCTCGCCTGCGATGCACAGCCTTGCAGTGCGGGGAGTGCGCCCACGGTCGTACCGGCCGCAACCACGAATTGGCGTCGAGAAAGCATGGATCGGCTCCGAAATCGAGGCACGGACTGAACGCGTCATATCGTCAATACTGCAAGTCGAAGTCCAGCGCGGTTGGCTTCGCGGTAACGAACCCGCACTCCGCCAACCTCGACTGAGAGGCCGCGTTGGGCACGATTCCGGCAGTGAGTCTGTCTGCGCGCCGTTTCACGCGCACCGCATGCTGCGTGACGCCTCCTTCACTCGCACCGGAACGTCTGATGCTCAACAGAGCCAACGAACTCAAAGGGTACGCACTGCACGGCCTCGACGGTGACATCGGGCGAGTCCTCGAGTTCCTCTTCGACGACAAGTACTGGACGGTTCGCTACTTGAGTGCGGAGACCGGCAAGTGGATTCCCAATCGGCAGGTGCTCATTTCGCCGTACGCACTGGGCGCGGTGCATGCCGAAGCGCGGACGATCGGCGTATCGCTGACGAAGCAGCATATCCTCGACAGTCCGCCGCTCAGCAGCGACGAGCCCGTCTCCCGCCAGTACGAAGAATCATTCTATGGGTACTACCAGTATCCGATGTACTTCGGTGGTGGCAACATGTGGGGCGCGTACCCCTACATCGCCCGGGATCGCGACAGCTGGAAGAACACCGACCCAGCGGCCAAGCACTGGGATGCGCACCTGCGGAGCACGACGGTCGTCACAGGTTACCACGTGCAGGCCACCGACGACGAAATCGGCCACGTGAAGGACTTCATCATCGATGATGACACGTGGGCCATTCGGTATCTCGTGGTCGACACTCGCAACTGGTGGCCAGGCAAGATGGTCCTCGTCGCGCCGCACTGGATCGATCGGGTGAGCTGGACCGACTCCAAGGTGTTCGCATCGGTCACACGCGACCAGATCAAGAATGCTCCGGAGTACACCGATGGCACCGTGATCACGCGCGAGTACGAAGAGCGACTGCACGAGCACTACCGGCAGACTGGCTATTGGATGGACGAGTCGGTGGCGGTGACGCATGCGTCGTAACGACGAGTCCGCGCGAGACGCCTCCGGAGCAACCGCATGAAGGTCCTGCTGAACACCGACCGGAACATTGATGGCGGCGAGGCGCTGGCGCTCCGCGTGCGGGTCGACGTGGAAGTGGCGCTGGCGCATTTCAGCGAGCGCATCTCTCGCGTCGAGGTGCATGTGAGCGACGAGAATGGCACGAAACGCGGGCAGGAGGACAAGCGCTGCGTGATGGAGGCTCGCCTCGAAGGGCGTTCGCCGGTCGCGGTCACCAGCCACGCCGCGACGGTCGACCTCGCGGTGCACAGCGCCGCTGCCAAACTCTCGCGACTGATCGATCACACCCTCGGCAGTGAACAGCAACCGCATCGCGTCCACCGGGACGACTAGTCACCGCACGGCGGCGTCCGTCATGATTTCCTAATCCGGCGCTCATCGACCGCTAACACAATCGAACAACTGACGCCGTATCGTCGAGCTGTCAACACGAGAAGCCTCCGGGACACCACACCCGCTCTCGATACGGTACGTCATGCGACTATTGCCTTGGTATTGGGTAGCCCTGTTCTCGTGCGTGCCGCTGCTTGCCGTGCGCGCGCAATCCGGAAGGGTCGCTACCCCGACGTCGCGCCGTGAGCTTCTGAGCGGTCGCGTGACCACCGACAGTGGTCGCGCGGTCGCCGCGGCGACAATCATCGTGACGCGCGCGCCTGACCGAGCGGTGTTTCAGCTCGCGAGCGATTCAAGCGGAGGATGGCGCCTCTCCGTTCCGGAAGGCACGGGTGACTATCTCGTCTACGTCTCCGCGCCCGGCTTCTCCGCACTCCGCCGTCGTGTCGCGCGCGACCTGCCGCTGCAAGCCGGCGTTAGCGCGACAGACTCCGGGTTCACGATCGCGATGACGCTGCGACGCGTCGTGCCGCAGACGCTCGCGACCGTGGACGTCGTGGCGAAGAAGCCGCGTGCCATGCGACCGACACTCGACATGATGAACCTCGGCGTCGGCGCTTCCGAAACGAATGTCGAAGGCGTCACGGGGCGCGTGTCCCCGGAACTCGAGGGGAACCTGGCAGCGCTCGCCGCCACCATGCCGGGCATCACGGCGGTAGACGGCGGCTTCTCCGCCCTTGGACTCGGCGCCAGCCAGAGCGCCATCACCATCAGCGGGCTGCAGTTCTCCGGGCAGGACATCCCTCGCGACCTGCGCACGCTCACGCGTGTGGCCACCTCGACGTACGACCCCTCCCGCGGCTGGTTCGGCGGCGCGCAAGTCACGCTCGAAGTATCACCCGGGCTGCAGTACGCCTACAGCAACGCACACCTCACGCTCGATGCGCCCACGCTGCAAACGCGAAATCCGCTTGGCGGGCGCGGCGCCTCGCAACTGACCAACCTGCAGGGCAGCTTCGCACGAGAAGCGGGCACCATGCAGGATCGGCTGACGTACAGTCTCGGCGTGCAGGGCAGTCGCCGCGCGCAAGACGCGCTGTCGATATACGACGCAGACGCCGACGCCCTGCGACGTAGTGGCGTCTCTCCGGATACCGCGCAGCGGCTGCGCACCATACTTGGCGCGGTCGGTGTCCCGATCGGGGTACCGTCGTTCGGATCGTCCTGGGGTGCCCTCACCGAAGATCGTCTCTCGTTCGCCGGGCGTATCGGCACACCGATCGTGGACTACCTCAAGAACGTGGAGCCGAACACGATCGTAGGCGTGTCCGCCTTTGGATCGTGGCGCCGCACGCAGGGAGTCGGACTCACTCCCACCGCAGTCGGGACGCGCTCCGGTGAAGCGAGTGCGATGACACTCGGCGCCATTGCACAGTTCTCAAAGTTCATTGAGCCCGAAGGCTGGCTGCTCGAACTCAAGTCGGGACTCTCCGGCACCAGTGACACACAGACGCCTTACAGCCTCCTGCCGACCGGCCGAGTGCTCGCCGGCGGCGATGCAATCGACGGTTACCCGTCGGGGCTGAACACGCTCGCTTTCGGCGGCAACGGGCAGCTCGATTCACATCGACGCACGGCGCTCTGGGAGTCACAAGGCTCCCTAAACTTCTTCGTACCGGGCCAGAACCGGCACGAGTTCCGCGTCGCGGCCGATGTGCGTCTGGACGCGGTACACATCCAGCAGAGCGCGGATCGCTTTGGCACCTATCGATTCGAGAGTCTGACCGATCTCGCCGCTGGTCGCGCCTCCAGCTTTTCGCGGACGCTTCGTACACCCGCTGTATCCGCCGCGGGATGGAACGCCTTTGCCTCGCTTGGTGACGAGTGGCGTGTGCGACCCGGGCTTCGACTGCTCTACGGCGTGCGACTGGAAGGCAATCGCTTCGTGAACGCACCCGATCGAACTGATGCGTTGGTCCGTGCGCTTGGTGTCGAGACGGATCGTGTCCCAAATCGCGTGGCCGTCAGTCCGCGACTGGGCTTCACGTGGCGTCGCAGCGTGCGCGAGGACAACTACACGATGGGGAGCATGGGAGCGTTTCGCATTCCGCGCCGCAGCATGATCCGCGGTGGCATCGGACAGTTCCGCAATCTGCTCACACCGGATCTCGTCGCGTACGCGCGCTCGAACACAGGGCTCATCGATGGCACCGCACAACTCCTGTGCACAGGCGATGCGGTGCCCGAGCCGCAGTGGGCATCGTGGGTGACGGGCGGCACGCTCCCGACGACGTGTGCGGCTGGTGCACCATCGATGTTCGTCGATGCGGCGCCGCGCGTGAGCACGCTCGACCCACGAGTGAATGCACCGCGAAGCTGGCGCGCGAATCTGGCGCTATCGGGCACGCGCTGGAACGCGAGCTACACACTCGAAGGGATCGTCTCCTGGAACCTCGATCAGTTTGGCACGCGCGACGCGAACTTCTCCGGCATCCCCCGATTCACCTTGGCGGACGAAGGGCGCCCAGTCTTCGTGTCGCCGAGCAGCGTCGTCAGCGTATCCGGTGCGGTCTCGCCGGTGGAGTCGCGTATCAGAAGCGAGTTCTCCCGCGTGCTGGTGCAGCATTCGCAGCTGCGCTCGCTCACGCGACAAGTCTCGCTGACCCTGTCGCCATCCGCCTTCCATTCCCATTGGTGGACGAGTGGCACCTACGTGCTCGGCTTCATGCGACAGCGCGCAGCGGGCTTTGATGGCGCCACGTTCGGCGATCCTCGCGCGAGCCTATGGTCGCCTGGCGATGCGGACGTGCGACATCAGCTCATCGTGCAGTCGGGGCTCACCTTCAACGGGATTGCGCTCACACTATTCGGTCGGCTCGCGTCCGGTGCGCCGTTCACGCCACTCGTCGGTTCGGATGTGAACGGCGACGGCTCGGCAAACGATGCCGCGTTCATCTACGACGTCAACGCCTCGGGGACACCGACGCCACTCGGCAACGAACTTCGCAGCCTCCTCGCATCCGCGCAGTCGCATACGCGTCGCTGCATCGAACAGTCGGTCGGCCGCGCAGCGGGACGCAATACGTGCAACGGTCCGTGGACGTCCAGCCTCAACGCACGCATCGGCATCGACGGCACCCGCGTCGGACTGGGCGCCCGCACCAAGATCGGAATCAATCTCGCCAATCCACTCGGCGGACTCGATCAGCTACTGCATGGTGATGCGCTGCGCGGTTGGGGAACTCCCGCGTTTCCGGACCGCGTGCTGTTGCAGGTGCGCGGCTTCGACGCGACACGGCGCGCTTTCACCTATGCGGTCAATCCACGTTTTGGCGACACGCGCCCACGCGCCGGCAGTGTGTACGTACCCTTTCGTGCAACGGTTGACGTGTCGATCGATCTCGCGCCGACGATGGCGCTGCAGCAGATGCAGAAGTGGCTCGGGCCCGGACGGCGCGGCAAGGGTACGCGCTTCACTGAAAAGGAGTACCTCGACCGCTTCCTGCGCGGCAGCCCGGACCCATATCGCACCATCGTGCAACAGTCGGACACGCTGCTCCTGAACCGTGAGCAGATCGCCGCGCTGCAACGCGCGCAGACGCAGTTTCGCGCCAAAATTCAGGCCATGTGGCAACCATTGGCCGCGGAGCTCGCAGCGGAGGACGCCGAATATGATGCACGGCGCTTCGAGCGACGGCAGCACGTCATCGCTGACAGCGTGTGGAACTACACCGGCGACGATCTGCGAGCCGTGCTTCCGACGATCCTGAGCGCGATTCAACTGCAGCTGCTGCCATCGAGTCCCGCGGCGTACTATCGACAAACCGACAACAGGCGCCCGTCGTACTTCTTCTTCTAGCGTGTACGGACGCCCTATCGCGCGCGCAGTCGTATCGTCGCGCGGTACCGTGCCTGCGGAATCGGATCGAGCGTCGTCGGCATGGGATCGAGCTTGACCAACTGCACCTGATAGCGATCGATGGGAATCGTATCCTTACCCGGTTGCGTCTCGATGGTGAGGGTGCGTTTTCCCTCGGGGCTCGTTGCGAGCAGCGCCACGGCCGCCGTGCCGCCCCACACGCATTGGATCGTCGCGTTGACAGGGCAGCGCGATTCGTTGGCGACGCTCACGAACGTCAGCGACAGCGCGCCCGGCGCGACCACCACAGCCTCGCCCGGCGCCAGCGTGATGTCCTGACCAGCAGCAACCCGCTCGTCGACGGCCAAAAGGTTGGGACTCGACCCGTCGGACTGACACGCGCCCACAAACGACGCGGTGAGAAGCATCGCGCCGAGTCGGTACAGCTGGCGCCCGAGGCGCCGGTCGTGACTGCAGGAGTGAGTGTGCATGTCCTGCCCTACCTTCGCCACCGCATTTCCGTCACAGCGTACCGGCGCGGGCGCTTTGTGTGTTCTAGTGACTGGGACCGGACGCACCGGACGTGACGTACGCCTTGTAGTTGTCCAGGATCGCCTGCCAGCCGGCCCGCTGCATGTCGACTGGAAACTCGCGGTCTGGCGTGAAGGTCTGCTTCACCAGCGTTGATCCGTCGTGGTCCACGAACTCGGCCACCACTTCGCGCTCTGGACCAAGTGCCATCAGGATGCGCTCATGCGGCGTGACCTCGACGAAAGTGCCCTCGTAGTCGAATCCCATCGAGCCGTCCTTGGCTTCCATCCGATACGAAAACGCACCGCCCGCCTTCAAATCGAGTTGGGCGCTCGGGCAATGCCAATCGGGCGACGCGAAATTCCAGGACGTGATGGCATTGGCGTCGGTGAACGCATGCCACGCCTGCGCGATGCCGGCAGGCACGACGACGGAGACGGTGATGGGAGCAAGCATGGTGTCGAGAGTCGAGGGAGCGAGGCGCGGATGATTCCCGCGCCGAAAAAGCTATCACGATTCCGCAGTTGCAACCAATCGATCGACCCACGCCCCTCCTGGACATCGGATAAACGTCGCGGCGATGTGCGGCATCCAAGCATCATGAGACTCGACCACCCGACAATGCGCCGACGCCTCCGCCTCAGCGCACTCGCCCTCGTCGCTCCTCTGCTCGCTGGCGCGCGCGGTCAACCGCCTCGCGTCGATACGCTCGTGCTCCCGAATGTCACCGTCATCGACGGGACGGGCGCGCCACCGCGGCGGCAAGTCGACGTGCTCATCCGCGACACACGCATCGTATCGATTCGTCCGACCGGCACCCCGCTGCCAGCCGCGGCGCAGGTCCTCGAGGAGTTCCGCGGCATGAGCGTGATGCCAGGGCTGATCGATTCGCACGTCCATCTGGCGACCTCTCCCCGTGACTCTGGCGTCACCGCTGCACTGGGACGCGCGGTCCTGCTTGGAGGCGTGACCTCCCTCCGCGATATGGGCGGCAACACCTCGCAGCTCCGTCGCATCAGCGCGCAGTATGCGCAGAGCGGCGTTGCCGCACCACGACTCTATACATCGGCCGTGGTCGCCGGCGCCAAAGGCCCGTGGAACAGCGGCGCGAGGAGTGGCTTTCTCGGTGGCACCGATTCCCCGGCGGACAGTTCGCGCAACATTCTCGCGACGGACGAATCGTCGACTGTCGCTGCGATCGCCTCCCTGCGTGGCCGTGGCATCATGGGCATCAAGCTGCTCGAGGACCTCGATCTCGGTCAGCTGCGCGCAGCGACTCGCGCGGCCCGCGCCGCCGGGTTGCGTGTGTGGTCGCACTGGGCAATCGATGACGTCACCCCCATGCAGATCGTGCGATCGGGCGTCGACGCCGTATCGCACGCCGACATGGCGTCGTGGGCCATGATCGACGGCCGTGGCAATTCCGATTCGGCGCGGCTCGCGCAGCGACTATGGATCTTCGAGCACGGTCGCATGAATCATCCGGGGTTGCTGGCCGTGCTCGACACCATGCGCGCACGCGATGTCGCGCTGGATGCCACCTTGTTGGTGTTTGCAATGGCGGCACAAAGCGAACGAGACGCGGCCACAGCCGGGACGGCGCGACGTTATCAGCACCTGATGCGATTCGCGTCGGCCGTGGTGCGCACCGCACACGAAAGAGGTGTGCGCATCGTCGCGGGCACCGACGCACTCGGCGGCTCCACGCCCAACCTGCACGCCGATCTGCAACTGCTCGTGGATAGCGCAGGACTCTCTCCGCTCGCAGCGATTCAGGCGGCCACGCGCAACGCCGCGCATGTGTTGGGTATCGCAGACTCCCTCGGCACGGTGTCCGAAGGAATGCTCGCGGATCTGGTCATTGTCGACGGCGATCCGTCGACGGATATCCGCGAAACGCTCCGCGTACGGGCCGTGGTGAAGAACGGTGCGCTATTCCGGCGAGAGCGCCCGTTGGTGGCGTCAGGGTTGACACAGCCACCGACTGACTCGGCTCGCATCGCGCGCGTCGAGCGTCGGCTCTGGCCCGCTGTGACGCTCCGCGGAACGAGCGACTCCGGATGGTCCGTTCACGATCGAATGCGTGCCCATGCGGTCGCTGGACTGAGCGTAGCCGTCGTGCATCGTGGACGCGTTGCTTGGTCGTGTGCGTATGGCGTTCGGGATCGCGCCACTGGTGATCCGATGACGACCGGCACACTGCTGCAAGCCGGATCGCTCAGCAAGCCGATGGCGGCAACGATCGCGATGTCGTTGGTGCAAGCAGGAACGCTGACGTTGGACGACGATGTGAATCGCTGGCTGCGTGCCTGGACCGTTCCGCGCGATTCATTCACTACCAAGCGGCCCGTGACGTTGCGCCTGCTCCTCAGCCACCGCGCGGGCTTCAACGTCAGCGGCTTCGATGGCTATGCCCGGGACAGCGCACATCCGTCAGTGCTGGATGTTTTGCGTCGCACTGGCGCCACACGCTCCGACACCATTCGTGTGACGCGTCTTCCGGGTTCAGCCGCCGCCTACTCGGGTGGTGGATATCTGGTCGCGCAGCAGGTCATGACCGACGCGACGGGCCAGTCTTTCGAGACGCTCAGCACTGCGCGCCTGTTCGAGCCGTTGGGGCTGGCGCGATCGACGTACTCTGTCGTGTCCGAGCACGTCAACGCTGGTGATATCTCCCGCGGCTACCTCAGCGGCGGACGACCCGTTCCCGGAGGGTGGCGGGTGCTGCCAGAGCAGGCGCCGGCCTCACTGTGGACGACGCCAACAGAGTACGCGAGGTTCATCGTCGAGCTGCAACGCGCGTTCCGCGGTGACAGTTCGCGCGTGCTCTCCACGGAGCTCGCGCGTGCCATGATGACGACGCAGGGGAGTGCGGCCGACGAACAAGGGATCGGCGTTGGTCTCAAGGGAAATCCGCCGTTCCGATTCAGCCACACGGGCTGGAACGATGGCTTTCGCTCGATTGCCATCGGATACCTCGACCGCGGCGAAGGCATCGTCGTCCTCACGAACGCGGATGACGGTGATGGATTGGCGATGGAATATGTGCGCGCAGTCGCACGCGAGTATGGCTGGGCCGATCTCGCACCACAGCTACGTACCGCCATCCCGCTGTCTGCCTCGGAGCGTACTGCGCTCGTCGGTCGCTACCGCTTGGGGCGCGACTGGCAGATCGAGATTGCGGTGCGGAATGATACGCTCGTCGCCGGACCGACTGGACGACGACCCTTCCCGCTCTTCGCAGAGTCTCGAGACGAGTACTTCTTCACATTCGCGGAAGATCTGGGACTCTCGGTGCGGCGTGACGCCGCCGGTCACGTGGTCGGCGTTGTCTGGAAGCAAGGTGATCGCCATACGTATGGCGCACGAGAATCCCGCCGCTCACCGGCGCGCACGCCCATCAAGCCAGCGCGACAACCTCACTCCTGAGACCGAATCGCGTACCATCGCGGAATCGATCCACCCTCGATACTGCGGCAGCGTCTTGAGGTACGTGAGATAGCGCGGGTAGCTGCCGGGATCCTTGCCATCGAGAATCTCGACGGACGTTTTGACGGTCGCCGCCGAAAACGCGCGCCAGATGCGCTGCCCGAACGCCGCCGTGGCCAAGCGTGGCGCGCCGAGGTAACCGGGCCAGTCGGAGCGCGCGGCCACCGCAAAGTCGGCGGCGTAGTTGGCGCCCGAGACGTCCGGTGCCTGTCGATAGTCCTTCGACACCAGCTCGGGGCGCAGATAGAGCATCAGACTGTGCTCATCCATCCCCGCGTGCAGTGACAGCCCGTCCGCCGCTTTCTCTGCGGCGGTCATGTCGCTCATCGCACCGCCCCACCCCCCGAGCACCGGAAGCAGTCCCCACAGGTTCACCATCGTGCCGCGATACGTCTCGCGAAAGAAGTCGCCAGCTTCGTCGAGCGCGCCGATGTGCAGTGGCGACCCGTGTACATGCACCACGAGAATCCAACGAAATCCCTGCTCGCCCAACTCGCTCGCCAGATCGACGAACGTGGCGCGCAACGTGGACGGACGTATTGCGTACGTGCCCGGAAAGGAGAAGTGGTTCCCGATTTCATTCGAACCACTCGCCCCCGCCGAAATCTGCGGAAAGACAAGCACGGTCCAGCCCGGCCGCTGTCGTGCGATGCCGGCCGCCAACTCTTGCGTGAGCCGCGCACTCAGAATGCCGTCCGTGTTCGCCGGCAGATACGGGCCGTGCTCTTCCAGCATGCCGCCCGTCAGCAGCACGACGGTTTTGCTCCGATCGAGTGCGCGAATCTGGCGCGTGTTGAGGTCGCCCACGTTCCGTACCTGAGCGACGACGTCCCGCGCGCAGAAGAGGATCGCAGCGGAGATGACACCGACTGCCCGCGCCCAGCGCCTGCTGTTGCCATGGTGCATGTCATACTCCACGCGATGAATGTCGACGACGGACGGCCAATGCCAGTAGCGCGTGAACATGCGCGGAAAGTACGGCGCGATCCAGTCGTGTCAGCATGTCAACGAAGCGGCGTGGACACGCAGCGAAGCGAAGTCAGCCGTCAGTTTTCCCGGACTAGTTGTACCAGAGCTGATACGAGCGCCGAATCGGCCACCGGTCGCCGCCCTTCCGCTCCATCCAGAGCAGATATCCTCCGCCACAGTTCTCGCCGCACCCCTGCACGAACTCCACGAGCGCGGTCGTGCTGTCGTCAGTGAAGGCGATCGGAGAGAACGACAGCACCTGCCGCTGTCCGGGATTCCTGCGCCGGAATTCGCCCCACCAATCCCTCGGCTGCGCCACGCGTATCGCCTCTGACTCGGCCGCCGTCAACACGCGCACTGGACGCGGGAGCGGCAGACGCGCGCTCGCTTGCGGCGAGCCACTCAACGCTTCAAGTCGTGCGGGCAGGCCGGAGGGCACCTGCGCGAACTCTTCCCACGTGGTCGGCACGCCCGCCGGTGCACGGAACACCACCGTGCTCTCCGGCACGACGATCGGTCCGATCGAGCTGTCTCGTGCCATGGAGTCGAGGACGGCGGCATACACACGTGCGGCCGTCCCCGACGGCGCTACGAACGCAGCAGATCCTGATTCACTCGATCGCGCGCACGCGATCATCGCGAGGAGACTGAGCGCAGCAACTATCGGTCGTCCGACAGTTCGTTGAGTGTACATGAGAACGTGAGTCGAAAGCTGATCGTGAAGACGGCCGTTGCATTACACTTCCGCGGAACGTCGCCCTGCAACTTCGTCAATGGCGCGACATCTGGCGAGTGACGGACCGAGAGCCGGGAGACCGTATGCCCACGTGGTTACGACGAGTGCGCGGTGTGCTGGGGATGGGCGTGATCTGGGCTGTCGGCGGAGCCTGCGTCGGCGGCGCGATTGAACTGCTCGACAACGTGCTCCCGGGTCGACTGGCGTTCATCGCACGCGTGGACATGTGGCCGCAGACGTTGGCGATTCCCGGATTCATCAGCGGAGCGCTCTTCGCGACGGTACTCATGCTCGCGAACCTCCGTGCACGCACGCGCGGCGATTCGAGTGCCATGTCCTTCTCACGCTTCGCGTCCATCGGCGCAATCGCCGGCATTCTGCTTGGCGCGATCGCCATGACCATCGGTGCACCACTGCTGTTCGTGGTCGCAACGACCGTGTGGGGTGTCACCGCAGCATCGGGCTCATTCCTCTTTGCGCGACGTGCAACCACGCGTGCGCAGCTCGAGCTCGGCGATAGTGACGACTCGACTGACGCACCCGCGACTGAGCCGCCGAAGACGCTCACGGGTTAGGCCACGCTTACCGACTCGGCGTCGATCATCAGCCACAGCCCGGCCCCCACCAACTCGAAGACGGCGGTTGCCGCCAGCGCGGTTGGCCAGCCGAGTGATTCCACTAGGTAGTCGCTCCGGTCTCCTCGACATTCAAGAGATCGAGCGGGCAGAATCGCGCAGCGTGGAAACCGCCGCACGTGTGCTCCGTACGCACCGCAGTCCGAGTGATCGCCCCCGCTCTCCGGAGTTGCGTGTGCAGGCAGCCGTCTTTCCCCGTCGCCGTGTGCTGTTCGTTGCGTCGCTGAGTGTCGTCTACTGGGCGCTTCTCGGCTGGCAGCACACACACGGCGGTGTCCCCGCGCACAGCTTCATGGCGCGAGACGACATGCCCAAGATGTCCAACTGGTGGGGCGCGCTCACGATCCCACTGCTCGCAGTGGTGCTCACGGGTCTGCTGCAGCGACGCCTCGAGAAACTGCGCGCCGATCCCGTGGCCGCAGACCGCGCCTTGCGCCACGCCACATTCGCCTTTGTTGGTGCTCTGCTTTACGCGCTCGCGATGGCCGTCAGCTTCAGCATCGACCGTGAAAGTCCGATCATCGCCACGCTGTTCTTCGCGTTGCCCGCCGTCGCTGTACTGCTTCCGATTTTTCGGCCGGAATACCTGCTGGGGTTCGTCCTCGGGCTCACCTACGTCCTCGGCCCCGTCATCCCACTGGTGGTGGCGACGGCGGCGGCGTGCATCAGTGCCGTAGCCGTCTTGCTGCTGCGGCCGCTCGTCCGTCGCGTCTTTCGAGCAGGCCAGCGTTAGGTCGACTCAGTCGACGAGGTCGATGCGGCGGCGCCTCGAGGGATTCGCCCGGTCCACCTCCGGCGCGCTACACTTCCAGCCCAATCGCACCCACCCGCCCCGATCCCACCGCCATGCGAAACACCCTGATCTCTCTGGCACTCGCCCTGCCGCTCTCGACCGTGCTGGCGTCGCCGTTGGTCGCACAGTCCGGCGCACGCCGCGCCGCGCCGAGCACGCGCGCCACCGTCGAAGTCTCCCTCACGTTCGCCGACACCGCCGCCCAGCGTGCGGCCGGCAAGCCGGCGCTGCTGCGC
Source organism: Gemmatimonas sp. (assembly GCA_965279375.1). GTDB lineage: Bacteria > Gemmatimonadota > Gemmatimonadetes > Gemmatimonadales > Gemmatimonadaceae > Gemmatimonas. The sequence continues at coordinate 723,914 of OZ257156.1, forward strand.
ATCGACTACGGGCAGCCGCATCTGCGCGGACGACACATCAACACGGCCGCGCTGGTACCCCTCGATTCGGTGTGGCGCCTCGGCGCGAACGGTGCGACGCTGCTCACCACCGACGTGGATCTGCTCATTGGTGGCAAGTCGGTCCCCAAAGGTCGCTACATCGCCCAGCTGCTGCCGACTCGTAGCGCATGGACGCTGATTCTGCAGGCCGAGACGACCGGCGCCGCCTCCGTCAATCCAACGGCGTACGACGCCAAGAAGGATGTGGCGCGGATCGAGATGTCCGTGCGGACGATGAGCGCGCCGACGGAGAGCCTCTCCATTTCGCTCGTCCCGTCCACGGCGGCCGGCGTGCAGCGCGGTGAACTCCAGATCGTGTGGGACACCGTCATGCTGACGACGGAGTGGTCGCTCAAGCCGTAGTGACGCGTCGGCGCGGGGGGCCGAATGTTTGACAGCGCGGCCGGCAGGCCGTAAGTCAGCAGCACAGCGAAGACAGGCCGTCTGGGTATACCGACGCCACTGCTCGCCCCTTGCCCAGGCGTTCGCGGACCCTGGCACATGCGCCCATGACATAGGAGAAGAGTCGATGATCGCGCCTCGAAGCATGTTGCGTATGGTGATCGCGTTGTCAGCGCTGTGTAGCGGAGTATCCGTCTCCGCACGCGCGCAGGCACCGGCGACTATCAGTGGACTCGTCACCGACTCGATCAGTAAACGCCCGATCGCCGGAGCGGAGGTCACCGTCCTCAGCGGCACCGGCACGCTCGCGGGCACCGCGCGCGTGGGGGAGAACGGTCGTTACAGCGTGGTCACCAGCACGATGGGGCTCGTGACCGTGCGCGTCCGTTCGGTGGGCTATGCGCTGGACCAGCGTCGTCTCACCCTCGTTGCAGGCGGGTCGTTCACGGCCAACTTCCAGCTCACCGAACGTACGGCGCAGCTCGACCAGATCGTCGTCACCGGAACGGCCGGCGTCACGCAGCGTCGCGCCATCGGTAACGTGGTCAATACGGTCGACGCCGCAGCCGTGATGGCCAACGCACCGGTGCGCAGCGTGGAGCAGCTGTTGGGCGCGCGTACGCCGGGACTCATCGTGCTGCCGTCCACGGGTCAGGTGGGCACTGGTGCGCAGCTGCGTGTACGCGGCGCGAGCAGCTTGTCGCTCAGCAACGATCCGCTCGTGTTCATCGATGGCATCCGCATGGATGCGTCCGCGTCGCGCGGCCCCGGTCAGCGCGGCGGTGCAGGTGCGAGCCGACTGAACGACATCAATCCGCAGGACATCGAAAGCGTTGAAGTGATCAAGGGACCGGCCGCTTCCACGCTGTACGGCACGGAAGCGTCCAACGGCGTCATCCAGATCATCACCAAGCGCGGCAAGGCCGGAAAGCCGAAGTTCGAGTTCACCACGCGGCAGGGCTCCAACTGGCTGGCCAATCCGGAAGGTCGCACAGGCTACCTGTGGTCGCGTGACGCGGCGGGGGCGCTCACCAGCGTCAATCTGTACAAGTACGAACGCGAGAATGGTGCGGGCCCGATCTTCACGAACGGCCGCAATCAGGGCTACAACATGAACCTGAGCGGCGGCACCGATGCCAGCCGCTACTTCCTCTCCACCTCGTACGATGACGATGTCGGCATCGTGCCATGGAACTTCGACAAGAAGTTCAGCGGTCGCGTGAACGCGGACATCGCCGCCACCAACACGCTGCGCCTGCAGGGCTCCATCGGCTACGTGCGTGCGCGCACGCGTCTCGCGCAGCCGGCCATCGACGTGGATCCGTTCAGTCAGGTGGTGTGGGGCAACCCGCTCACGCTGACCACGAACCGCCGCGGCTTCCAGGCGTCGCCGCCGGAAAGCTGGTCCACGGTGGAAAGCCGCGCCGACATCGATCGCACCACGCTCAGCTTCCGCGCCAACTACGCGCCCAAGCCGTGGTTCACGCATCGCCTCATCACGGGCCTCGACATCGGCTCGGAAAACAATTTCCTCCTCTACCCACGCCAGCCGCTCGGCGCCGCCGATCCACTTGGCAGCAACGGCCTCGGCACCAAGAACGTCGCACGAAACACGCGCACGGTGCTCACGCTCGACTACGCGGGCTCGCTCAAGTACACCATCAAGAACGACTTCAACATGACGTCGTCGATGGGCCTGCAGCACTACCGCAATGAGCTCGCCGGCATCGGCGCAACGGCCATCACCTTCCCTGCGGGACCGATCACGACGGTCAGCGGCGGTGCGACGCGCTCGGGCAGCGAAGACTACTTCGCCAATGCATCGGTTGGCATGTTCTTGCAGCAGGAAGCGGCGTGGAAGAATCGCGTGTTCCTGACGGCGGCCGTGCGTGCTGACGACAACAGCAGCTTCGGCAAGGACTTCTCGTCCATCTACTATCCCAAGTTCAGCGGCTCGTGGGTGTTGAGTGAAGAGCCGTGGTTCAAGTTGCCGTTCACGCAGTCGCTGCGAGTGCGCGCAGCGATGGGCGCATCCGGCACGCAGCCCGGCACGTTCGACGCGTCGCGTCTCTACGATCCGAGCGTCGGCTACCAGAACGCGCCCGGGCTGATTCCGGCGTCGTTTGGTAACCCCGCGTTGCGCCCGGAGCGCAGCACGGAGACCGAGGGTGGGTTTGAAGCGACGATGTTCGACGGTCGCGCCCAGATCGAGTACTCGCACTACTCGCGCAACGTCACCGACGCCATCGTGAATTCGCCGATCGCGCCGTCCGTCGGCTTCCCGGGATCGCAGGTGATCAACGTGGGCCGCGTGAAGGGCTGGGGCGACGAACTGTCGATCAACTACAACGTGTTGCGCGGCGAGCGGGTGCAGTGGGAGTTGGGCACACAGCTCGCCAACAACCGCAACGAGATCATCGACATGGGTGGCACCGAGTTCCTCACCGTGGGCGGTGGCGGACAGGCACAGAATCGCGTGGGCTTCGGCATCGCCGACATCTTCATGTACAAGGTCCGTTCGGCCACACTCGACGCAAACGGCAACGTGCTGTCGTCGGTGTGCGACGGCGGCCGCGGCAAGGCGGGCCTCGAACAGGGCGGCCCTGACGTCCCCTGCGCGACGGCCCCTCGCGTCTTCTGGGGACACACGCAGCCGGTCTGGCAGTTCGGTGTGAACAGCACGCTCACGCTGTGGAAGAATCTGCGCCTGTATGCTCGCGTGGACGGAAACGGGGGCAACGTGCAGTCGAACACCGAGATCCGCGCACGTCACAACCAGGGTACGACACGCGCCGTCATCCTGCGCAACGATCCGTTGCTGCAGGTCTATCGCGCCATCGAAGCCGATGCACCGGGCACGTACGAGGCCGGATTCCTGCGTCTGCGTGAACTCTCGGCGACCTACACCATCGGACCACGCTGGCTTCGCGCGCTCAACGCGTCTGCGGCAAGCCTGACCGTGGCCGGCCGCAATCTGTCGATGCTGTGGACCGCTCAGCACGGTTGGAATACGTCGCGTGACGGGCAGGTCACGGTCGATGTCGCGAACATGACGACATGGGATCCGGAGATTCGCGCCGTCGGCCAACTGTCGAACGGCTTCCAGACGATCCTGCCGCCGACGGCAAGCTTCGTGACCACGCTGCGACTCACCTTCTGACCGACGGAGACGACATGATCAAGAACACGTTCCGCGGCGCGTTGCTGGTGATTTCGCTTGCCGCAACCGGCGCCTGCAACAGCCTGCTCGAAGTGGAAGTCCCCGGTCGCGTGACCGCCGACGCGCTTGATGATCCCGGCCTCGCGCCGATCATGCACGCCGCGGCGCTGCAGTCGGCGCAATGCGCGGTGGCACAGTACGCGGCCACCGGCGGCATGCTCTCCGGCGAGTACCTCTCTTCCAACGGCTTCGTCGACAACCATCCGTGGGAGTGGCGCGGCATCGTCGAGATCCAGAACGCGCCCGGCAGCTGCCCGGGCAATCGCAACACCACGTCGATGGGCTTCTACACGCCGATGCAGCAGGCACGCTTCCAATTGGAGGATCAGGCCAAGCGTCTGGCCACCTTCACGGATGCGCAGGTGCCCAACCGTCAACTCATGCTCGCCGAAGCCAACGCCTACGCGGGATACATGTACACGATGCTGGGCGAAGGCATGTGCGAGATGACGATCGACAACGGCCCCAAGATGACGTCGGCCGAGGTGTTTGCGATCGCCGAAAAGAAGTTCACCGACGCCATCACCATCGCGACGACGGTCAACAATGCCAGCGTGCTGAACATGGCGCGTGTGGGTCGTGCCAGAACACGGCTCGATCTGGGAGACGGCGCCGGCGCCGCTGCGGACGCGACGCTGGTGCCGTCGGGCTTTGTGCGCAACGCCGAATTCTCGGAAACGATCGCCGCGCGCGAAAACCGCATCTACAACCTGACCGTACGCAACGACTTCCTGTCAGTGGGCCCGGACTATCGCGGGCTCACGGTCAACGGCGTCGCCGACCCGCGTGTGCGCGTCACCAACATGAACCGCATCGGGCCTGACAACAGCACGCCGATGTGGCAGCAGCAGAAGTTCACCGGCAGCGGTGCGGTGTCACTACCGATCGCATCGTATGCGGAGGCGCAGCTGATCCTCGCGGAAGCGTCCACGGGGCAGGCGGCGATCGACGCGATGAATCGCGTGCGGGCGCTGTCCAATGTGGCCCCGCTGCCCGCGTTCACCGCCGGCACCAACACCGAAGCGCTGGTGATCGAGGAGCGTCGTCGGCAGCTCTTCAGCGAAGGGCACCGCTACAATGACATGCTGCGCAAGAAGATTCCGTTCCAGATGGGCACCAACGGCGTGAACCGCAAAGGTCAGACCTTCAGCAACCTGACCTGCATCCCGCTGCCGTTCGTGGAGACGCGCAATAACCCGAACTTCAAGTCGAACTAGGGATTCCGAACGAGTATTGGAGAAACAGAAGGCCCCGCGTTCCGAAGCAGGTCGGAGCGCGGGGCCTTTTGGTCGTCAGTGCAACTGTCGCTACGACAACACGCGTTGCGCCAGATCAGCCCGCAAGCGGCGTGGACACACCCAGCTTGAAACCATCCAGGTCGTTGAACTGGAACATGCGTGCTCCCCACGGCCGATCGGCGGGCTCACTCAGCAACGTGCCGCCAGCGGCGACGATACGAGCCGCTGCCGCGTCAACTTCAGCCGCGCTTCCAACGTTGAGCTGCAGGTAGAAGCCCTGCCCCTTGATGCGATCCCATCCAAGCTTTCCGTCGTCCTGATTGAGCACGATGCTGCAGTTGCCCGCGACGATCACAGCCGTGGTGACTTTGCCGGCGTTCTCATACTGCTGCACCACCTTGAATCCGGCGGCGTCGCGGTAGAAACGGATCGATGCCTCGAGTTCGCGGCAGGTGATCGAGCACCCCATGGCGGTGACGTCGAGGGCGGCGGTGGAATCAGACATGAAGGACCTGTTGTCGACGAAGGGGATGGTGGGAACGCACGAGACATGCGACGGCAGAAGCTCGCGGCGTCGAGCCAATGACACAAGCATGCGTCATTGGCCGAGTGCGCTCACAGCATCGGCAGCGCGAGCACGGAGAACGTCTGCGTCGGTCCAACCGGCGTCACCGTCGTGCCCACCATCGTGCCGATGCTGGCCTTGTACACACCAGCCGGTACGCGCTGCGGTTGACCACGCAGCGCCGCCGCGATGCCAGCCGGACCACCGGCTCCGCCGCCACCGCCACCGCCACCACCACCGAACCCGACCGCCGTGCCGATCGCACACGATTGCAGCGTGTTTGCCGCAGGACGCGGCGCGCTCGCGGTGCTGTCTGCAGCTGCGGCCGGCGGCAGCTGCGCCATCAAGCGGCGTGCCGTCGCGCTGTCCGGCGGGACCGGATCGCTGTTCAGATTCCACACCAGACGACGCAGGCCCACGTTGCGATCGAGTTCGCAGCGACGCACTTGCTTGCCCGCGTTGTCGCTGATCGTCAGCACGAGTTTTGTGTCGGTGGGAAGTGCATCACGCACGTGATAGGTGATCCACGCGCCCACCGGCGGGTTGGGCGTGCTGAAGTTTCCGCTGATCGCCAGTGCACCCGCCGCGCCAGCCGGTGCCAGACCGCCAGGCACGAACGAATATGCGTGGCGCAGTGGAAACAGGCGTGCCGCTTCGGCGAGCGTCGTGCCGTTGATCTCACGCAGCGCGGAGTAATCGTCCAGCACGTAGAACCCCCGGCCGAACGTCGCCAGCACGACATCGCTTTCGCGCTTGTGCAGGGTGAGGTCGCGCACCTGCGTCACCGGCAGCCCGCCCTTGATCTGCACGTACTGCTTGCCGCCATCCACACTCGCAAACAGACCGAACTCGGTGCCGACGAACAGCAGGTCGCCGTTCACGTGATCCTGCGCGATCGTCCACACGTCATGACGCGTCGGCAGATTGCCGGTGATGTTCGTCCACGTGCGACCGCGATCGTTGCTGCGCACGATGTACGGCGCATAGTCGCCACGCTGCCAGTTGTTCAGCGTCACGAACACCGTGTTCGCGTCGCGCGGCGACGCATGCACATCGCTCACGTAGGTGAACTTGGGCACGCCGGGGAACGATTCGATGCGACGCCAGTTCTTGCCACCATCCTCCGACACCTGCACCAGTCCGTCGTCAGTGCCCACCCACAGCAGCCCTTCCATCACCGGCGACTCGTCGATCGCGACGACATTGCTCAAGTCGGTGGTAGACACGTTCAGCGCCACCGAACCGCGCGGCCACACCTTCCCCATGATCGGCAACGTGTCGCGATTCAGATTGCGCGATAGATCGGGGCTGATCTTGGTCCAGTTGTCGCCGCGATCGTCGCTGCGATACACGAATTGACTGGCGAAGTACAACCGGTCCGCGTTGTGCGGGCTGGTGATGAAGGGAGCATCCCAGTTGGTGCGATCACGCACGCGCGGCGCTGCCGGCGTCGTCGCTACTGCGGCCTGTGCCCGCGTCGTGTCGCGCGCAGCGCCACCCGCTCCAGCCGCACCCGCGGCCCCACCGCGCCCTGCCGCGCTCGTATCAGGCGCCGCTGCACCGCCGTCATCGCCACCAAACGACGCAGTGGTCGGACGGATCCCCTGTCCGCGACCGGTGCGCATATCGAAGCGCGACAGACCACCGTTCTGCGACTCACCGTAGAAGATGTTCTGGTCTTCCATGTGGCCGCGCGCCTGAAAGCCATCGCCGCCGACGATGTTGAACCAGTCGCTGTTGCGAATGCCCCACGTGTTGGTGGTGCGCGACGGTCCGCACTGCGAGAAGTTGTCCTGCGTACCGCCGCACACGTAGTAGAACGGCTTCGCGTTGTTCACACCCACACGGTAGTACTGCGTAACGGGCAGCGTCGCATGGAACTTCCACGTCTCGCCAAAATCGTACGTCTCGTACAGTCCGCCGTCATTGCCCAGCAAAATGTGGTTCTTGTCCATGGGATCGAACGCCATCGCGTGATGGTCCACATGCACGCCTCGGCTTTCCCAATTCGTGTTGGACCACGTCGCGCCACCATCCGTGCTACGCGAGAGATTCGTTCCCACCTCGTACAGATGGCCCACGCGGTGCGGATCGAGGAACAGCTCGCTGTAGTACTGGCCGAGGCCGTTGGTGAACCAGTTCTCACGAGCCGTAGCGACACGCGCGCTGTCCGCCGCGGTTACTGGTGCCGCACCCGCGCCACGTCCACCAGCGGCGCCGCCGCCTGCGCCGCCACGACCACCAGCGGCTTGCGCGTTCTTTCCAAAGCGCGCCCACGTCGCACCGTCATCCACCGAGCGATAGAGCCCCGACTGGCTGTTGCTGGCTTCGATGAACGCGAAGATCTGCGTCGGTGATGTGCGCCCCTCGATGGCCAACCCGGCGCGACCCACATCGCCCGTGGGCAATCCGCCGCCGAGCTTCGTCCATGTCTTGCCGCCATCGATGGACTTGTGCAGCCCTCCCTCAGGACTTCCACCGATCGCCTGCCCCACCAGTCGACGACGCGGATACGTCGCCGCATAGATCACGTCTGCGTTCTTCGGGTCGAACACGATGTCGGTGATACCGGTGTTCTCGCTGATGAACAGACTGCGCGTCCATGTCGCGCCGCCATCAGTGGTCTTGAAAAGCCCGCGTTCACCGCCGGCGGAAAAGAGCGGCCCCTGCGAGGCGACGTACACCACATCGGAGTTGCGCGGATCGATGATGATTCGCCCGATATGCTCAGACGTTTCGAGCCCCACGCGCTTCCACGTCTTGCCCGCATCGATCGACTTGTACAACCCGTCGCCAAAGTGCGCGCTGCGCTGACTGTGGTTCTCGCCCGTGCCGAGCCACAGCACATTCGCATTCTTCGGATCGATCTCGATGCAGCACAGATTGTGCGTGCTCTGCTCATCGAAGAGTGGCGTGAACGACGCGCCGCGATTCACGGTCTTCCAGAGCCCACCGAACGCCGTGGCGATGTACCACGTGCTCGGATTGGTCGGGTCGATCTTGATGTCGGCAATACGGCCAGTCACCAGCCCGGGGCCAAGCGAACGAACCTGCAGCCCCTTGAGCAGGTCGGCGGTCACTGCAGGCAACGCCGGCGAGTCCGACTTTGCATCGGCCTTGGGCGCACCACGCGGTGCGCGCTGACCATTCATCACAGAAGGAAGCAGCAGCATCGCGGCAAGCGTGCCGGCGCCGAACGAACGAAGGAACGATGAAGTCATTGCGCGAGGAAGCGGGCGGGTGGTGGCGAGATGCAGCACGTGCATCTGAACTCGGTCACGCAGAGTCTACGCGGCGGACGATCCCACCGCTCGGCTTGCCAGTCCACCAAGGCGACGGATACTTTCGGGAACCTCTTTCCGGAATCGCCGGTGTTGTGCATGCCCACGGTCTGCTCGGTCGCGCCTCGCGCCTTCTGAGCTGAGCTGAATCTGTCCGGAACCACTGCGGTGGTTCCGTTGACGCTGCCCGGATGACGCGGGGCGCTACACGCGCTCGACCCGCACGGCATTTGTCGTGCGCGGCCCTCCCGACCCTGGCGCTCCATCACGCGCGTCGCCTAGCGACGTGGCCGATGGCGCGCCCGATTCCGAGCATTCCCGTGCAGACATCCCGTCAAACCACGCGCGCGCGCGTCAGCGCCGTGCACCGCACCTCCGCGCAGCTTCTCAGTGCCGAACTGCCCTCGTCGCCTACGCTCGATGCGACGCTCGCCGAAGCGCTCCGACGAAACACAGACCCGTTGGCGAGGATTGCCGTCGGCGACTGGGTCCTCGCTGAACGGACGGACGACGGCGCGTGGCGCGTGCTGGCCATCGAGGAACGTCGGTCCGTGCTCATGCGTCGCGCTGCAGGTGGCGATCGCGCGCCGCAACTGCTCGCCGCCAACGTGGACACGGCGCTGCTCTTCTCGCCATTCCCGGAACCGCCCAACGTACGCCGGCTGGCGCGCCTCGTATCACTGTGCGTCGCTGGCAACGTGCACCCCATCGTCCTCCTAAGTCGCGCGGACACCGCGACACCGGATTCCCTCGCGCACGCCTTCGACGCGCTGGCGTCGTTCATGCCGACGCTCTCCGTCATCACCAGTTCGACGCGTGGCGACGATGGGCTGCGCGAGCTCGATCCGTTCCTCACCCCGGGCGCCACACTCGTGCTCCTCGGACCCTCGGGCGCCGGGAAATCGACGCTGCTCAATCGACTCGCGGGAATCGAGCACATGACCACCGGTGGCCTGCGAAGCGACGGGGCAGGTCGCCACACGACCACGCATCGTCAACTGCTCGAACTCGCATCCGGCGTATCGATCATCGACACCCCCGGACTCCGGGAAGTCGGCGTGTGGGTCTCGGCGGACGGCAACACGTCGGCGGTCAGCGATACGATCTTTCCCGACATCGCCGACCGCGCCGCCGATTGCCGCTTTCGCGACTGTTCGCACACCAGGGAACCGGGGTGCGCGGTGCAGGCCGCCGTACAGGGAGGCACGCTCGACCCGGCGCGCGTGAGCCAATGGCAGCAGCTGGCACGCGAGCAGGCTCATGCGGAGCGCTCGGATCACGAGCGGCGACAGCGCGAGCGTGAGGGTAGCCTCTGGATTCGGCGCTACCCCAAGAAGGGCGGCTGAGCGGAGGATCGGCGGCGCCCCTGCTTGCCATGACCGACGTCGCGCCCGCACCTTTTCCGTCCCACCCAGCGCGTCCCCACCGCTACGCAGGACCAAAACAGAATGCGCGTGTCGCTGGCGCTCCTCCCGATCCTTGCCGCCGTCCTGATCATCCCGACGCGGTCCGCGGCGCGTGCGCCGGCGCCGCGGACTCCCGTGCGGCTTTCGGCGCGCGATCTGAACGACGTGGTGGGGCAGTACTGTCAGGACTGCCACAACGACACGCGGCGGCGCGGCAATCTCTCACTCGACACCTTCGACCCGGGGCTCGCCTCACGACACCCCGACGTCGCCGAAAAGGTCGTCGCCAAGCTCCGCGCGGGCATGATGCCGCCGGTGGGGTCGGATCGCCCGTCGAGCGACACCGTGGATGCGTTGATTGCCACACTCGAACGGCAGCTCGATTCCGCCGCGGCGAAACATCCGAATCCCGGCGGCCGAACCTTCCAGCGGTTGAATCGCGCCGAGTATCAGGCGTCGATTCGCGATGTGCTGGGCCTTGAGGTGGACGCAGCCGCGTATCTGCCACCGGACACCAAGAGCGACAACTTCGACAACGTTGCGTCCACGCAGCTGCTCTCGCCGACGCTGCTCGACGGATATCTCCGCGCGGCCAGCGACATCAGCTGGCTCGCGCTCGGCAACGCCAAGGCCTCGTCTGCAGCGCACACGTACACCGTGCCCAAGATGGCGTCGCAGGTGACGCACGTGGAGGGCGCGCCGTTCGGTACGCGCGGCGGCATCTCCGTGGTGCACACGTTCCCCGCGGATGGCGTGTATCGGTTCGACGTGAACTTCTTTCACGAGACGACCGGCGCCTTTGCCGGTGGCCTCGCGCGCGGTGAGAAGCTCGAAGTATCTGTCGACGGTGAGCGCGCCGCGTTGCTCGAGATCGACCGCTTCATGCACGCCTCCGATCCCAACGGTGTGGCGATGTCCACCGACACCGTGCGCATCACCGCTGGCCCGCATCGCATCTCGGCCGCCTTCGTGCCGCCTGCGTTTCAGGGCGTCGTGCAGGACTTGATCTCGCCGCTCAAGTACTCGCTGTCGAGTACGTCGAATGCCACGGCCTACGGATTCACGCAACTACCGCATCTGCGCGAGTTCACCGTGAAGGGCCCGGTGCGCGTTACGGGGGTTACGGAAACGCCGTCGCGCAGGCGATTGCTCTCCTGTCACGCATCGAGCGGAGTCGCGGCCCGTGCCTGTGCACAGTCGATCATCACACGAGTGGGCAGCGATGCATATCGTCGTCCCCTCACCGCGGAAGACCGACGTGGGCTGATGTCGCTCTACGACGCCGGAGTCGCCAACGGTGCCGGCTTTGAATCCGGCGTGCGCGCAGCGCTGGAAGGAGTGCTGGCCAGCCCCGACTTTGTCTTCCGATTCGAGCGCGCGCCCACTGGTGTCGCACCCGGCAGCAACTACCGCCTGCGCGACATCGATCTCGCGTCGCGTCTCGCGTTCTTTCTCTGGTCGGCGCCTCCTGATCGCGCGCTCGTCAACGAAGCGGTCGCCGGCAGGCTGTCCACGCCCGCGGTGCTCAAGCGACAGGTGCGTCGCATGCTCGACGATCCACGCGCGGCGACGCTGGCCACACGCTTCGCTGCGCAGTGGTTACGACTGCCCGATCTCGACATGGTGCAGCCCGACATTCGGCAGTATCCCGATTTCGACGAGCAGTTGCGACTGGCGATGCGTCGCGAAACGGAGCTGTTCGTGGAGGAGATGGTGAAGCGCGACCGCAGCGTGCTCGATCTCTATCGCGCCGACTACACCTACGTGAACGAGCAGCTGGCGCGGCACTACGGCATTCCGAACGTGGCAGGACCTGCCTTCCGTCGTGTGCCGTATCCCGATAGCACACGGCGCGGCATCCTCTCGCACGCGAGCATCCTCACCCTCACCTCGCACGCCGCACGCACCTCCGCAGTCGAGCGCGGCAAGTGGGTGATGGAAGTGATGCTCAACAGTCCGCCACCACCGCCGCCTCCGGGCGTACCCGATCTCGAGGCGACGCCAGACAACAACGGTGGGCGTCCGCTCACGGTGCGCGAACGGATGCTCCAGCATCGCGCGAATCCCGCGTGCAGCTCCTGCCACAAGATGATGGATCCGATCGGGCTGGTGCTCGAGAACTTCGACGTGACCGGCCGCTGGCGCGTGCGTGACAACGGCATGCCCATCGACTCGCGAGGCGATCTGTGGGATGGCACCAAGGCACAGAGTCTCCCCGAGCTGCAGGGCGCGCTGCTGCGTCGCCAGGAAACGTTGTTGCGCACCTTCACGCGCAATCTGATGGTGTACGGGCTTGGCCGACGCGTCGAAGCCTACGACATGCCCACCATTCGCCACATCGTGCGCGATGCCTCGCGCGAGAACCACAAGTTCTCGGCGTACGTGCTTGGCATCGTGCAGAGTCCCGCCTTCCAGATGCAGCGTGCACCGGATGCCTCTCCACAGGTATCCGCGCCGCAGTCGACTCCTCCCTCCCGCTGAGGTCACGCCCGATGGCGATCATCGTTCGGCAGCCGCTCGACCGTCGCACCTTCCTGCAAGGGATGGGGGCGATGGTCGCGCTGCCGTATCTCGACATCATGCGACCGCTCGGCCGGCTTGGCACGACCGCCGCGAACGCAGCCGACCCCACGCGCATGCTCTTCATGGAGATGGTGCACGGTGCGGCCGGGTGCAGTCCGTTTGGCCTAACCGAGCATCTCTGGTCGCCACCGACAACGGGATCAGAGTTTGACCTGAGTCGCACGTCGCTCTCGCCACTCGAACCGTGGCGCAAGCAGCTCACGATCATCAGCAACACCGATGTGCGCATGGCCGAGGCGTACAAGTCTGAGGAAATCGGCGGTGATCATTTTCGCTCGAGTGCGGTGTTCCTGACGCAGTCCCATCCGACGCAGACGGAAGGGTCGGACGTGTATGCAGGCACGTCGCTCGACCAGATGTATGCCAAGCGATTTGGACAAAGCACGCCCATTCCCTCGATGCAGCTGTGCATCGAGCCGCTCGATCGCGCCGGCGGTTGCGCCTATGGCTACTCGTGCATGTACACGGATTCGATCAGCTGGGCATCGCCCACCGAACCGTTGCCGATGATCCGCGATCCGCGCGTCGCGTTCGAACAGCTGTTCGGTGTGGGTGGTACGGCCGCCGAACGGGCATCGCGAACGCGCAGTACGGGGAGTGTGCTGGACTGGATCACTACGCGTGTCGGACAGCTCAAGCGGGAGCTTGGCACCGCCGACCGCGCGCGCATGGATCAGTACCTCGACAACATCCGCGAAATCGAGCGGCGCATTCAGAAGGTCGAGTCGCGCAACAGCAGCGGCGAAGCGCGTGAGCTAGCGGGTGCGCCTACGGGCGTGCCGGATTCTTTCGACGAGCACGTGAAGATCATGTTCGACCTGCAGGTGCTGGCGCTGCAGAGCGACATGACACGCGTCTTCTCCTTCAAGCTGGGGCGCGATGCGTCAGCGCGTGTCTATCCCGAGAGCGGCGTGATGACCGGCTTTCATCCGTCGTCACATCACGGCAACAACCCCGCCCGCGTGCGCGAGTTCGCGGAGATCAATCGCTATCACGTCGGTCTCCTGCCTTATCTGCTGGAAAAGTTGAACACAACCATGGACGGCGATCAGCCGCTGCTGGCCAAGACCGCGATCGTGTACGGCTCACCGATGTCGGACAGCAATACGCACAATCACCGCCGCTGCCCGTTGCTGATTCTGGGCGGCGCCAACGGTGCGCATCGTGGGAACATGCACCTCAAGGCCCCCGACGGCACGCCGATGGCCAACGCCATGCTCAGCCTCATGCATCACGTGGGGATGGACGATCTGCATTCGTTCGGCGACAGCACCGGCGAGTTCACCTTCTGACCAGACATCGGGATCGCCAGTCATGCGCGCTGTGAAGAGGCCTGAAATGATGCGTTGGTGTGCCGTACTGTTGCTGCCGCTGAGCGCGTATGCGCAGGACGCCACACCGCCGGTGTCGTTGAATGCGGTGCCATCACGCTCGACGTCGACCAGCACCGGATCGTTGGCCGACGCCGCAATGCGTGGCGATCTGCCTAACGTTCGATCACTGCTGCAACGCGGCAGTGACGTGAACGCAGCGCAGGGCGATGGTCTCACCGCGCTGCACTGGGCCGCCATGAAGGGCGACACGGGGATGACACGCCTGCTGCTGCGAGCCGGTGCCCGCCTCACGTCCACAACGCGTATCGGCGCCTACACGCCGCTGCATGTCGCCGTGCAGAACGCGGCCGGACCCGTCGCACAGATGCTGCTGGCCGCCGGGGCGGACGCGCGGGCGCTGACCAGCGAGGGGGTATCGGCATTGCATCTCGCCGCGATGGCGGGCGACACGCGCATCATCGCTGCGCTGCTGCGCGGCGGCGCCGACGTCAATGTCACCGAACCGACGTGGGGGCAGACGCCGCTCATGTTCGCGGCGGAGCGCGGTCGCACCGACGCGGCGCGCGCTCTGCTCGCTGGTGGTGCCAACTGGCGGCAGCTTGCACGCACGTACGATCCGATGGTCAGCGCAGCGCAGGATCGTCAGGCCAAGCTCGCACGCAACACGACGCTGGCCGCGCTGCGCGAGGCACAGGGCGCGTCGAAGGTCGCCGGCTGGCAACCCAACTCCCAGCAGGTGCAGGCCGCGGTGCGGGCTGCGAGCGAGGTGGAGCGACGAAGTGCCAGTGCGGGCGCACTGGCCGACGCGGCGAATGCGACAGCCGCTGAAGAGGCTCGTTTGGCGGCGCAGGGTGGCCCCGGTTTGGACGATGACTCACCGGGATACACGGAGCTGCTGGGCGCGCAGGGCGGTCTCTCGGCATTGCTGCTGGCCGTGCGGGAGGGACGCGTGGAGACAGTGCGGGCACTCATCGCCGCGGGCGCCGACATCAATCAGGTCAGCGGAGGTGATCACACCAGCCCGCTGCTGATGGCGGCCATCAACGGGCAGTACGACGTTGCGATGCAGCTGCTCGCGGCCGGGGCGGACCCCAACATCGCCAGCGACGCCGGTGCCACGCCGCTCTACGGTGTGCTCAACAAGGAGTGGGCCCCCACGTCGCGCACGCCGCAGCCGGCGTATCACCTGCAGCAGCGCACGAGCTACCTCGAGCTCACGGAAGCGCTGCTCAAGGCCAAGGCGAATCCCAACGCGCGACTTGCACGGTCGCTTTGGTACACCACCTACAATCGCGACAATCTCCGCGTCGATTTTGCTGGCGCGACACCATTCTTTCGCGCGGCCTACGCCACCGATCTGCCGGCGATGCAGCTGCTGCTGCGCTACGGCGCGGACGCCTCCATCGGCACCATCAAGCCCGTGCCCGCTGCACGTCGCGCGGCGGCACCTGCCACCGCTGCCGCCCCGGTGCGCCAGGATCCGTCGGGGCTCGCGCCGGTACCCGCGGGCGGGCTTGGCATTCTCCCCATCCACGCGGCATCCGGCGTGGGATACGGACAAGGCTTTGCCGCCAACGACCATCGGCACGCAACCGACGGATGGTTGCCGACCGTTCGCTTTCTCGTGGAGCAACTCGGTGCAGATGTGAACGCGCGCGACTTTGCCGGCTACACGCCGTTGCACCACGCCGCTGCGCGCGGCGACAACGAGCTGATCCAGTATCTCGTGTCCAAAGGCGCAGATGTCAAAGCCGTCGCACGCAGCGGCCAGACCACAGTCGACATGGCCAACGGTCCCGTGCAGCGCATCTCACCGTACCTCGAGACAGTCAAGCTCCTCGAACAGCTGGGCGCGAAGAACAATCACAAGTGCGTGTCGTGCTGAGTCGGGCGCGCACCCTGCCGCGATGTTGGGCGCGTCAGCCCGTGGACAGCACGAACTGATTCCCCTCGCTGTCCTTGAAGATCGCCGAGGTGCCCCACGATTCGACCTTGGGCTCCTTCACGAATTCCACGCCGGCTGCCTTGAGCTCGTGGTACGTCGCCACGACGTCGTCGCACTGGAAGGACAGATTCATGAAGCCGCCGATCCAGGCTTCCTGTCCCGGTGCGGTGAACAGCACGACACCGGTCTGCGCGCGCGGAATGCTCAATTCGATCCAGCGCTGACCGGGTCCCATCGGCGAGTCCGTCGCGACGCGGAACCCCAACTTCTCGGTGTAGAACGCGAGCGCTCGATCCTGATCGAGAACGGGAATGTTAATGAACTTGACTTGCTTGATCATGCGCGCGAAGGGAGAGAGTGACGACGTGTGAAGTTCAGCGGTCGACGACACCATCGCGCAGCGAGAAATGGCGCGCAAGCCGCGCAAACGTTACTATGGCAAACATTGCCATAGGAGCCCGCGATGCTGGTAGCACTCGACGCGTACATTTTCGACACGCTGATGGCCGATCTGGTCGGGCACGATCGCCAACCGTCAGCGTATCTCGTCTACCTCGCGCTCGCCCGCCGTACACTCGGCGCCAACCGGACGCAGATCGCCATCGCGCTGCAGGACATCGCCGAGGCCACGGGGTTGTCCAAGCGCACCGTGCAAGCGGCACTCGCACATCTCGTTCGGCGTCGCTGTCTCTCGGTCTCGCGAGAATCGGTGACTGCGGTACCGACGTACACCGTGCTGCGTCCATGGCGCCGCGGGTCGTGACACCGCCGCGCGCCATTCGCACTCACTCCAACTGCGCGTACGACTCGAGGTAGCCGCACTTGGAGCAGCGATACGTCGTGATGACATGGCGTTCCGCACGCGGCACGCGGATTCCCGTCCAGAATGACTTCTTTGGCTCCCCCTCGGCCCACTGCGCCTGGCCCGTCGCGCCATACGTCTCGTCGAGAATGAATCCGTTGTCCATGGCGCCGGCGCACTTCGGGCACGTCTTCGTCATCTGTCCGTCCTCGGCTTCAGGGTGAGCGAGGAAGATACTCGGGCACAGGTGAACCGACGATGATCGGCGGTCCGTTGCCCGCATAGCCACTGCGCGCAAGAATGGATTCCGCGTCTTTCAGAGCGATGAGGTCCCTGATCGCCTGCGACTTGTCCGCGGCCTGGTTGTAGTACGCCTGCGCAATGCGATAGCCCATGAAGTATCCCAGGTCGCCGGGCCATGCGGGCGTCCCGCTCTCCTGATTGTAGAGCCACCGACTGGCGTCCGTACCTGAACGCTCACGCGCGAATGCGGTCCAGAACTCCTGCTCGCGGCTTTGCCATGCCGCGTAGAATGCGATGAACGTCGGCACGCGCGCCGACAAGGAGCCTACGAATTCTGCGATGCCCTCGTTCATGGCGCGCGCCAACAGCGTTGCATTGCTCGATCGTCCGCTGCTTCCGGCGGCTCCCTGCAACAGATGCACATGCTCGTGTGCAATCAGCGCCGGCAGCTCGTTCGACCACGACTTCTGATTGTTGCGGCCGAAGGAGTTCAGCTCGGCGGTCGGCGCGAGTGCATCGGTGCCGAAGAACTCGATGCCGATGAAGACGCCGTTGCGCCCCACGGTCCCGCCGGTGCTGTAGCGGCCCATGAGGATGGTGACCGGCGGGAAGAACGCATCCGGATACAGTTGCTTGATGCGGGCGTAGTTCGAGCGTACCTGCGAGAAGACCGGGTCACGTGGTGTGATCGTCGGCCACCAGCTCCGTAGTGCTTCCAGGTAACGTGGGAATGCAGTCGCCACCTGCGTGAGCGACGCGGCAGTCACCGAGCGAAGTCCAATGAACTCGGAGAGCGGCACCGATGCCGAATCGAGGTAGATGCGCTGAAAGACCGCGCCCTGCCCTACGCGACCGCCGGCGTCGTAGGCGCGCCAGTAGCGATCGACGTCGGCCGTATTGAACTGCGCCTGCGCGGGATCGCTCGGGTAGTCGGCGGGATTGGGCCCCGTACTCGAGTCGCCGCAGCCAAGCAGCAGTACGGCCAGCAGCGCACGGCACAGGTGGAGACTGGGACGAGTCACGGACATTCGTTCGGCGTTAGGCTGGAAACGGGCGGGCGGCTCGCGATGGGAACGCGACCTCTCAAGGTTGACTGCATCAGCCGGCGAATCGTTTGGACGACCGCCTCAGTCGCGCCCCTCCGTACGGAGGTCCGTTGGATCCGGTTTGCGATTCGAAGCATCTCCCGCGAGGCGGAAGGGCTGGCGGGGCGTCGCTCACCCCTTTCCGCATAACGGAATGCGGTCAGCGGCATTCGTTGAGGTGACACAACATGTGGTGTGGACTCCCCCCAACGCATACAGACGCGACTGCGACGGATCCGAATGGATTTCGAGCCGGCTGGGCGAACCTACCGTTTGTCGGCATATGGAAAATATTCTCCAATAACGCTTTATGAGTCAGCCATGATATTGGTGTGATGTAGGACACCGACCGGCACGGAGTTTGCTGGAAAGTGGTCAGCTTTTTGTGCAACGCGATCAGTGCCCGAACAACACTGATACTCCCCGTCCCCCACCGTCCTCCACCAATGCTTCAGACTCTACTCCGTCGTTCCGCTCTTGCCGCAGGGCTTGCTGCGGCTTCACTGGCCGCGCCGGCCGTCGCGAGCGCTCAGAGCGGCTTCTGGGCGCAGGTGCAGGTTGGCAGCCCTCTGGCCGGTTACGGCCTCAACAACGGCGCCTACGTCGCCACGGGCACGATCACGGGCCTCAACGGCAACACCGTCGGTTCCGGCTTCTCGGGACTGAACATGGTCATCGACAAGTTCTTCTGCACCGACCAGCAGAACACCATTTCGTTGCCGTCGACGTACATCGCGTGGATCTCGTATATCTCGCCGAACTCGAACATGAGCCAGACGCGTATCGGATCGCGCAACCCGGCCAGCCCGGTGGGTCCGAATACGATCTATACGCTGAACGCCAGCTTGGCCAACACGATCACCCTCCCGGCCAACAACGCGAGCCAGGCGGTGAAGAACGCGACCTACGCCGCCAACAACACGGCGCAGTCGCAGATCTGGAACAACGCGCAGCAGCCGTCCACGCCGAACTACGGCAACTCGTCGTTCAACACGAACGGCTGGTTCGTCGTCACGGCGCCGCCGGGTCAGGGCCAGTTCGGTGGCACGCAGGAACTGCTCGCCTACTCCAGCACGGTGCAGACGCTCAGCACGGTGCCGGAGCCGGGAACGTATGCCCTGCTCGTTCCGGCGCTGCTCATCGTTGGCGGCGTCGCTCGCCGTCGTCGTTCTGTCGCGCAGCTCGCCTGATTGCGTAACTGACCAGTGTCGCCGCACTCGGCGACACTGCAGTAAAAAGAGAGGCGCTGAGCGAACCCGCTCAGCGCCTCTCTTCGCATTTGGCCCCGTCGGCCATGTACTACTTAAACTGGCGCTTGAGTGCTTCTACGCTGGCACTCGTGTGGCGCCAAATGCGAGCAGAAGTGCCGCCACAATCAACGTCGACATGGCCATGGTCAACGACGTTGCGTGCGCAATGGCGCCAATGATCGGCGGACCCACCATGAATCCCACATAGCCGATGGAGGACACCGAGGCAATCGCCGCCGCGCGACTCACTCCCGGCGCGCGCGTCGCTGCGTTGTAGAGGATCGGGACGATCGTGGCGAGCCCCGCACCAACCACCGCAAACCCGGCAATCGCCGCCCACGGCTTCGACACCAGCAGCACCGCCGCCATCCCCGTCGCAGCCAAGAGAGGGCCGCTCCGCAACATCACGCGCTCGGACACCCGCGCGCGAATGGCGTCTCCGGCGGAACGGGTCACCGCGGTCGCGCCCGCGAAGGCGACGTACGCCAGCGCTGCGACTTCCTGCGGCGCCAACAACTCCTGTGTGACGTACAGAACACTCCAGTTGTACATCACGCCTTCGGCCAGCATGCCGCAGCACGTCAGTAGCCCGACCACGAGCAGGCTGCCCCTCGGCCAGGCGAACACCGCGTGCGCACCGTCCGCCACGGGATGCGCCTCGAGCATGCCGCGCGATGCCACCGCAATGCACAGCGCGACCACCACACCAGCCGTGAGCAGCTGCACCCAGCCCGCCACGCCAGCGCGCAACATCAGTGCAGCCGACGCCGCACCGAACATGCTCCCGACGCTGAACATGCCGTGAAAGCCGCTCATCACCGCGCGCCCACCCAGCACCTCCAGCATGGTGCCTTCGGCATTGATGGCGACATCGAACACCGATTCACCCGCGCCCAGAAGCAGCATGCCCGCGAGCAACGCGGGGAAGGTCGGCATGACGAGCGCCGTCGCGAGCGCGGCACAGAAGGCCACTCCCGCCAGCACCGACGCCCTTCGAGCGCCCAAACGCGCCACGATCCGTCCGGCGGCAAAGAGCATCGAGAGCGAACCGACGCTCGTGGCAAGCAGCACCACCGCCAGGACGCGCTCGTCGAGGAGATAGTGCTCCTTCACTGTCGGCACGTGCACGCCCCACGTCCCGCCAACGAAGCCAAGCAGCAGGAACTGCGCGCGCGTCGACCAGCGCGCGCGCGACAGCTCCCCGTCGCTACGGACGCTCAAGCGGCATGTGCTGGCGACAGCGCCGCCTTGAGTGCCGCCGCGAATCGCGGCGCGTCCGCCGTCTTGAGACCGCAAATCCCCACGCGCAGTCCCTCAGGGATCGGCACGACGAACACGCCGGCGGCCTGCAAGCGCTCGCACACTGTCATCGAGTCTGCCGCGTCGATCGTCACGAAGAAGCCACCATCCCAAGGCGCGCCCGCCAGCCCCTCGGCGATCAACGCTGCGTCGAGCGCATCGGCGCGCTCGGTCAGCTGGCGAGTCCAGAACGCATGTTCGGTTGCCAGCGCGAGCCGGGCCTGTTCATCCTCCTGCATGCGCAGCAGGACGCTCATCGGCGCGCGCGCGCAGTTGGAGAAGGTCCCGCGACAGCTGGTCGCCAGTGCACCGGCGAGCGCCTTGTCATTCGACCACGGAAACACCAGCGCGCCGGCGCGCGCGCCGTAGATCGTGAATGCCTTGCTCAGGCTCAAACACGCGCCCACCAGCACCGTTTGTTCCGCACCGAAGGCTGCATAGTCCTGCAGTGCTTGCTCCACCGCGTTGGGATCGCGCGCGTAATCCAGATACGCCAAGTCCAACAGCAGTGTGACCGGTCCACGCGCCGCGACCTCTCGGAGCATAGCCAGCAGTCCCGCTCGATCAGCGGCGCTCAAGCTGCGCCCAGTCGGGTTGTGGCAGGGGTCGTTGAGCCAGACCAGCAACCGTCCCTGCGAGCCCAGCAGGCTTTCCGCCTTGGCGCGCCACGCTTCGATGTCCAGCGCCTCACCAGCAGACGGAAAAGGCGCCGTCTCCAGAAGCACGCCGTTCTCTACGGCCAGCGTGCTGTAGGGTCCCCAGAAGGGCGCCGCAGTCAGCAGTCGATCGCCGGGCTGCAACAGGTTCCGCAGCGACAACGCCAAGGCGCCGGTCCCGCCGGGCGTGGCGACGCCGACACCATACGTGCTCAACCCGGGCCACTGACGTCGAGTCAGAGCCAGCAAATACGCCGGATCGCCCATGATCGGTGCGTACGGCGCGAACTCTTTCGGCGTGAGTTTTCCGTATAGCGCTATCACACTTTCGAGCACAACAAGCGCGCCGTTGTCATCGAGCAACGCGCCGACGGTCGCATTGATGACCGAGTCGCCCGCTGCTGCTCGCCGTTGCGCCGCCGAGTTGAGCGTGAAGATGATATCGGAACCATCGAACGACGCGCGCGAGGGGAGCAGCTGAGGAATCATGAGTGTCGAAAGGAAGAGGCTGGTTGAGTTTTGTTTGCATTTTGCAACGAAACGCGCTCAAACATGCGGAGCCGTCATGTAGCGCTCGCGCAACTGGTGCGCTGAATCACAATGACATGTAAATTTGCCCTCCGTATCGCCTTCCACGAGGGATTGGCGCGCAAGCTCGAGTGGACCGAGCCTGCAATACACCCAGAGTTCTTCGCGTCGGAAAGAGGAGTTGTAATGTCGCTCTACAACGGTGAGCGCGATGCCGCGCTCGCAAAGCCCGCCAACCCGATCGATCGCTGGAACGATGACGATGCGGCGCAAGCGCACACAACCGCGCTGAACTTCGCGCCGCCTCGCGTGCTGCCGTCGCCCGGCTTTCCGTCGCTAGGTCTTCCCAACGCCGGTTCGCCGCTTCCTCCGGCGCCGCCCGTATCGACTCGTCCGACGCCGACTCTGCCGACGCCGACTCTGATCCCTGCGCGCAACGCGGACCTCGCCGCGGCTGGCCTTTCGTCGACCAACAGCAAGATGACGCTCACACCTACATCCACGCCGGCTTTCGACGCATCGGCGTCGAGCCCGTCACTGCGTCCGGTGATTTTCATTCTCGCTGGATATCTGGCGCTCTCCGGACTCTACGATGCTGTCGGCGTCGTCTCGCCGGGACGCATCAGCAGCACCGCGTGGCGATTCGGTGTGGTCGGCGCTGTCGCACCGACGCTCGTCAAGCCTGTGCTCGGCCTGTGCCTCGCGTCGTTCGCGCTGCTGTCGATGAACCGGAAGCTGCTGTCGATCGCGATGATCGTGCTGCAGGTGGCGAGCGCGGCCCTGATCGCCGTGATCATTCCCATGTTCTTGCTCGACGCGCTGCAGGTTCGCCCGGTCCTGCCCGAGAACATGACCGGTCGCCCGTTCGTGATGAACGTTTCCATCGCGGTCGCATTCCTCGTGGCTGCCATTGTTGTTCAGCTCGCGTGCGCTCGGACGCTCTTCACGGCCATGCGGGCCGCGCAGGCGGAACCGACGTCGGCGTTGCGCCGCGGCTGGTCAGAATGATCTCGTCGGACGCGGCCGGCTGGCTCGGACGCATACGCTGGCGCGATGGAAAGCCGTCGCTGATGGGACGACCGCTCACGGTCGAGTCGCGTGTGCAGGTCTTCGTGAAGGTTCCGGGCGGCTCGATCAACGACGCGCAGGGTGAAGGGCTGTGGCTCGACGCAGAGGTCGTGGACGTACGTGACCCGAGCATCGAACTCCGAACGTCATTTGCGCGCTTTCGCGCCGAGGATTCGTTGGCCTGTCGGTGGCCGCCCGACGCGCCGCCGCTGACGCGTCGAGAGCTCGAAATCACGTTTGCCGATAGTGTGGCAGACGTGTCGACGGCAATGCTGACGCTCGTCGAACAGTTCAAGATCGATCCGCGACTTCGCAAATCGCCGCTGGAGCCGCTGCTTGGCTACGCGGGCTCGATACGGGAATGCTCCCGCAGAATCGTGGATGTCGCAGCGCTGATGGAAGGGGTCGCACAAGAGCTGTCGGATCCAGGCGACCGGTCAAAGCTGGTCGTGGGGCAGGCGCGGCCTGACCTCGCAGCGCGGCGTCGGTAGAGCGCGCCGGCTCTTCCGTCGCCGGCGCCCCTGCCCTATCGTGGACAGGTGACCCGAACCGCACGCCGCCCTGCGACATGGTATCGCCTGCTGATCTCCCTGTGGGGGGTCTGGTTCGCGACCGTGCTGACGGAACCGGCGGGGCTGATGGCCTGCCCACAGCACTCCGGGCACGGTGCACAGCACGCCGCGGCACCCTCGCACGTCGCGACGCATGCGGCGCACCAGCAGAACGCACCCGCCGCCGGCCATGCCAGCGCGCACGGTTCCGCCGGCCACGATGCACACGCCACACGCGTCGCCGACGAACAGCCGCAGAACACCGGTGGCAATCAGTGCTGCACGTGCCTTGGTCAGTGCTGCGCGGCGGCCCCAGCGGCGGCCGTCGACGCCACACCGACATTCGCCGTTGGCCTCGTGCGCACCGTCGTGCCGTTCGCCTCGGTGCACACGGCGACGCACACTCCGCGGCGCGCGTATGCGCTGCCCTTCGCTAACGGTCCGCCCGCGCGCGTCTGACCGTTCCGCGCGATCCGTCACGCAGCAGTTGTCAGGCACGTTGTTCCCGTAAGCGGTCACGCTGACGGCAACGACGCCGACACTGCGTTCAGGAAACGTCGCGACGCTCGCACCTGCATCTCCTCGCTGCGCTGACAGCGACCGCCATCTCGTGGCGCGTCGTGCGCGCGTCGACATCGCAGACATCAACCGACCACTGCACCACTCCGCAGAGACATCCTCTGACGCCTCCACGCGCCGGCCATCGCCGCGCGTGATGGGCGTTGGCGTGATGACGTGCTGGCGACCCACTCGCTCATGGGTCGCGCACGACTCGCGGCAACTCCTACCAGTTCGCCGACATGACCTCGCTTTCGCACTTTCGCGTACCGCAGCTGCGCTCACCGCAGCTGCGCTCACCGCAGCTGCGCTCACCGCAGCTGCGCTCGCCGCAGCTACGGGTGCCGCTCCTCCTCCTCGGCTTGCCGCTGTTCGCGGCCACGGCCCTTGCACAGACACCGCCCGTCAAGGACAGCACCGCAAGAGACTCCGCCGCCACTATCGGCGGTCTCAAGATCACCGCCGAACGCGACACTCGACCAGCGCTCACCAAGCTCACGCTGCCCGTGTCGGCGAGCATCACCGCCAAGCGCGTCGAGGAGACGATCAACCTCGTCGACAGCGAGGACGCAGTGAAGTACCTGCCGAGTGTGTTTCTGCGGAAGCGCAACAACGGCGACACGCAGGCGGTAATGGGTACACGTGTGTGGGGTGTCAGTTCGAGCGCGCGCAGCCTGATCTTTGCGGATGGCGTGCCACTGTCGGCGTTGATCGCCAACAACAACAACATCGGCGGACCGCGCTGGGGACTCGTTGCGCCGGAAGAGATCGAACGCATCGACATGATGTACGGTCCGTTCTCGGCCGCGTACCCGGGCAATTCGATGGGCGCGGTCATGGAGATCACCACGCGCATGCCGGAGAAGTTCGAAGGGAGCATCGTGCAGACGCAGGCCGTGCAGGCGTTCAACCTGTACGACACCAAGCGCAGCTACGGCACGGCGCAGACCTCAGCGCGTCTCGCGAATCGCTTTGGCAAGTTCTCGTTCTCGGCGACCGGCAACTACCAGAACAGCCACAGCCAGCCGTTGACATACGTGACGAGCGGTTCGTTCCCGGCGGGGACTACCGGCGGTATTCCGGCCACCAACAAGCTCAATGGCGCGGCCAATGTGCTCGGCGCGACCGGTCTGCTGCACACGCAGATGACCAACGCCAAGCTCAAGATCGCGTACGACATCACGCCGTCGCTGCGTGCGGCGTACACGTATGGCTACTGGCAGAACGACGCGGACGCTGGCGTGGAGTCGTACATCGCACGCAGCGGCCAGCCGACGTACGCGGGACAGGCGGGCTTTGCGAGCGGAAACTACGGCCTGCTGCAGGAGCACTCGGCGCAGAGCCTGTCGTTGCGCAGCGACAATAGTCGCGCAACCAAGCGTGACTGGGATTTTGAAGCAGTGGCGACGTCGTACAGCATGGACACCGATCGTCAGCGTTCGCCAACCACGGCGCTGGCGACGGGCACGAGCTTTGGCCAGGCCGGTCGCGTGGCTGTGCTTTCGGGTACGGGCTGGCAGACGCTCGATCTCAAGGGCGCGTGGCATGCCGGCGGCATCGACGCCACGCACACGGTGAGTGCCGGGATCCACTACGATCGCTATGCGCTGGTGAATCCGACGTACACGACGCCCGACTGGACGACGGGCGCGACGTACTCCGGAGTGGCGACGGAAGGGAATGGGAAGACTCGCACGTCGGCGCTCTGGGTGCAGGACGCGTGGCGCATCTCGCCGGCGTTTCGCCTGACGGTGGGTGGTCGGTATGAGCAGTGGCGCGCCTTCGACGGCTACAACGTGAACGGCAACACCAAGGTGACGCAGAAGACTGTCGACGCGGATCGCTTCTCGCCCAAGGCGACGCTGGCGTGGACGGCGTCGCCGGAGTGGACGATCACGGGCTCGGTGGGCAAGGCGTATCGCTTTGCGACGGCCGCCGAGTTGTATCAGCTGGTCTCGACGGGGGTGACGTTCACGTCGCCGGATCCGAATCTCAAGCCGGACAATGTGCTGGCGAGTGAATTGCGCATAGAGCGGGCGTTCCCGCGTGGGCGTGCGCAGCTGGCGTTGTTCAACGACGACGTGCACGACGCGATCATCTCGCAGTTCAAGCCGCTGCTGCCGGGATCGAACACCTTCTTCTCGTACATCTCCAACGTGGACCATGTGCGTGCACGAGGTGCGGAGCTGGTATTGTCGGAGACTGGCGCGCTGGTGAGCAACCTCGAGCTCTCGGGGAGCGTGACGTATCTGAATGCGCGTACGCTCGCGCTGTCGGGCCGTGCGAGTGCGACCGCGCCGACTGGTGCGGCCGTGGGCAAGCGGTTGCCGAACATTCCGGATTGGCGTGCGAACTTCGTGGCGACGTATCGGCCGGTGTCGCGTGTGGCCGTGTCGCTGGCGGGGCGTTACAGCGGTGCGTTGTGGACGACGCTCGACAATGCCGATGTGAACCCGAACGTGTATCAGGGGTTCAGCGGTTGGTTCGTGGCCGATGCGCGCGTGAGTGTGCGCATGGGGCAGCATCTGTCGGCGGCGGTGGGCGCGGACAACGTGCTCAACCGCAAGTACTTCCTGTTCCATCCGTTTCCGCATCGAACCTTCTCGACGTCGATCAAGGCGGGGTTCTGATTTCGTGAGGTTCCTATCCGTGATGCGCGCTGCCGCCGTGTGTGATGCCGTGTGTGATGCCGAGTGTTGCGCCGAAGGGCGCGGCGATCGGCTTGCGTCGACGCTGGTGCGGCCGCTGTTGTCCACGATCGTGGGCGCGCTGAGTGTGTGTGCACTCGGCGCGTGCGCGAAGGGGACGGAGCTCAAGGCGCCGGCGATCGGTGCCGCGGCGCCCGCGTACGCGGCGCATGCGCTGAGCGACACCGCCGTCACGTTGGCCGCATTGCGGGGAAAGGTCGTGGTGCTGAACGTCTGGGCCACGTGGTGCCAGCCGTGTCGGGAGGAGTTGCCGTTGCTGGAGGCCTTGCATCGGCAGCACCCCGACGTGGAGATGGTGGGTGTCAGCGTGGATGCCGCGGGGATGGGCATGGACGTGCAGGACTTCGCCAAGGAGCACGATCTCACCTACACGATCTGGCTCGATCCTGATCGGGAGTTCTCGCTCAAGTTCCTCTCGGTGGGTGTGCCGGAGACGTTCGTCATCGATCGCCTGGGTGTGATTCGGTGGCGTCATATCGGTGCGCTGGCGCGGAACGACACGACGCTGGCCGGCGCGGTGCAGCGCGCGCTTGGCGAGTGAGTCGTTGCGTTCCGCTGCCGTCCAACACTGCTGTCTAGCGCCTTTTTCCGGCGTTGCTGCTGCAAACCGCTGCATAGCGCCGCCGTCATTCCTTCGATCTCCCTCTGAGGTCTCCGCATGCTTCGAACCATGAAGTTCCTCCCCACCGTCGCGGCCAGCGCCGCCTTACTCACAGGCGCAGCGCTCTCGACGGCAGCCACCGCACACGCGCAGAGCCGCCCCATCGTCCTCGCCGTCGAAGGCCGTGCCAGCGCCAACCCCACCGTCGCCAGCAACGGCGCCTTCGTGGCCGTGGCGTTTTCGGCGGCGTCCGCCAGCAGCATGGACATCTACGTCGCCGTCAGCGCTGACGGCGGTACGACCTTTGGCGCGCCTACTCAGGTGAACGCCGTCGCAGGTGAGGCGCGCGTGAGCGGCGAGGAACCGCCACGCATCGCACTCGTGCCCCGTCGTAACGCACCGCCGGAAATCGTCGTCGTCTGGACGGCAAAGGCGGGACCGACCTGGAAGCTGTTGCGCGCGCGTTCGCTCGACGGCGGCAAGAGCTTCGGCAAGACGGAAGCGGTGCCGGGTAGCGAAGGCGACGGCTCACGCGGCTGGGAATCGATGGCGGTGGACGGCAGCGGCAAGGTGAGTGTGCTGTGGCTCGACCACCGCGATCTCGTCGCCGCCGACGCCAAGATGAAGCACGACATGGGGCCCAATGCAGCGCCGATGCCCAAGGCCGATCCCACGGAGCGCGCAGGGCTCTCGCAACTGTTCTTCGCCTCGCTCGATGGCAACAAGGCGACGCCGATCACGCGCAGCGTCTGCTACGGCTGCAAGACGTCGCTCGTCGCCTCGGGCAAGAACCTCTATGCCGTGTGGCGCCACGTGTATCCGGGCGGCTTCCGCGACATGGCCTTCACCGCCTCACGTGACGGCGGCAAGACCTTCAGCACGCCAGTGCGCGTAAGCGAAGACCACTGGCAGATCGATGGCTGCCCGGACAACGGTCCTGCCATTGGCGTGGATGCGCGTCAGCGCGCGCATGTCGTCTGGCCCACCTCGCAGGACGGCAAGAACAACGGAGCGTTAGGCATCTTCTACGCAATCTCCAACGACGGCAAGGCGTTCGCTCCGCGCGTGCAGGTGCCGTCGCGTGGCCCCGCGTCGCACCCACAGATCGTCGTCAACGCTGACGGCTCATCCGTCATCGTGTGGGATGAGATTGTCGACGGCACGCGCCGTTTAGGCATCACCAAGGCACGCACTGACGCCGCGGGCAAGGTCACTTTTGTACCCACTGCAGCGCCGGACGCCGGTCCGGGGCAGTGGTATCCGGCAATTGCGTCTACGGCGAATGGCGCGGTCGTGACGTGGGTGCGGCAGCAGGAAAAGGGGAGCGTGGTCGCGGTGAGCGTGGTGCGTTAGCGCTGCGGCGCTGACGCTCGATCAGAACGCGCCGGCGACCAGACGCTTCCGCGACGCGAGCCCGCGCCCCGTCGGCGTGGTGCGTCGCGCTGCCGGAGCCCAGATCTCAGGCGACGACACCGTGACGCCGGCATACACGTCGCGTTCCGTCAGGTCGAACTGCCCGACCATCTGGTTCAGCGACTCGGCCTGACTGGTGAGTTCCTGCGCTGCGGCCGCGGACTGCTCCGCGTTCGCCGCCGCAGACTGCGTCACGGAGTTCATCTGGTCCGTGCCGGCGACAATCTGCGCGATGCTTTCAGCCTGCTGTCTGCTGCTGGCGGTGATCGCTTCCATCGCGGTCGACACCTTGCCGACGGTGCTCGTAATCTCGGACAGGCGCAACCGTGTCGCTTCCTTGAGTTCCACGCCACGCTTTGTCGCCGTGAGCGAGCGTTCGATGACATCCGCAGAACGGCGCGCTTCCTCGGCGCTGCGCTGCGCCAGCGAACGGACTTCATCGGCGACAACGGCAAAGCCACGTCCTGCGTCGCCGGCCCGTGCAGCTTCCACGGCAGCGTTGAGCGCGAGCAGGTTGGTTTGGAAGGCGATTTCGTCGATGGTGCGCATGATGCGCGCGGTCTCGCCCACCGAGACGTGGATGGCGTCGATGGCCTCATCGAGACGCTGCATCTGCTGGACGCCGTCGTCGGCGGAGGCACGCGCGGCGTCCGACAGACCGCGTACGACTTCGGCTTCGGTCGCCGTCTGCCGAGAGACGGCGTCGAGTTCCTGAAGGCTGGCGTTGATTTCCTCGAGGGCGCTGGCCTGCTCACTCGATCCTTCCGCCATCGCCTGGCTGCTGGCGGCGATCTGGTCGGCCGCGCTGGTGACCTCGGTGGACGCGACACTGACTTCGCGCAACGCCGAGTCGAGCTGGTCGAGCGTGGTGTTGAGGGCAGTGGTGAGGCGCGAATGGTCGCCTTCGTAGACGCCGATCACTCGCACGCGCAGGTCGCGCTGCGCGACGCGGTCGAGCACCGAGGTGGCCTCGACGATGGGAGCCAGCGTCTCCTCGAGCATGGTATTCACGCCGCGCACGAGTTCAGCGTACGCCCCCTCGAACTTGGCAGCATCGGCGCGCACCGACAACTTGCCGCGGCGACCGGCCTCGATCAGCACATGGAACTGCGCGTCCAACTGACGCAGGGTGTCGGCAGTGCGATTGATGCTGCGCGCGAGAATGTCTGAGTCCGACCGCGGCGTCAGGTTGCGCGACAGATCGCCGCGACTGAGCGCCTCGGCGGCTGTGGCTGTGTCCTGCGCAAAAGCGGTGACAGCGCGGAACGAGTCGGCGAGGCTGCCGATCTCGTCGCTCGACTGGTGGGTGACCTGCTGCGAGAAATCGCCGATCGCCATGGCCTTCGCCGTCTCGGCGAGCTCGGCGATCGGCCGGCGAATGGCGCGGATGATGAGCAACGAAGAGATCGCAAGGGCCAGCACGGCGATCAGGCAGAGCACGGCCAACTTCACCTTCGCGCTGTACGCCACGGATTGTGCCGCGTCGCTGACGGCCCGCGAGCTGACCGCGACCTGATCGGCAACGCTATCCTGCACCACTTCCAGGCGGCGAAAGGTGGATTCGAGGTCGGCATTCAGTGCCTGCACGTCCGACGCGTGGCTTTCCGCGCCACGCGTTGCCGCCGCCGCAACTGCGACATACGACACGACGATCGGACGCATCCGCTCGATCATCGCCTTCACCGTGGAGTCTTCCGACAGCGCGCCGACCGTATCCACGTCGGCCAACATCGTGACCCCATTTTCCTCCGACTCCGCGACCAGCGCCTTCGCTTCGTCCATCCGTCCTTCCTGCACGGCGATGCGCGCGATCGAAGAGATCCCGCGCAGGTTGTCGTGCATCATGTCCGCATGCATCTGATGTCGCTGGATGGCGACGGCCACATCAAGGCGACGGGCCGCCGCCGCAGTGTGCGTGACACCGGAATACCCCACAGCGCCCGCGGCGAACGTCGGCAGCAGGCCAATCAAGGCAAGGGCGATGAGCTTCTTTGAAAGCGTCAGGTGTCGCAGCATTCTCACTGGAGTCGAAGGTGGCGCCGACATCGGCAGATAGTTGTTTCGACTCGCTCCGACCAGAGGTTAACGCTCCGATTTCCCGTCGCGACACGCTCCATGCCCGCGGCGAAACAGGGGTCACGAAGTACGTCGAGATTTCGTCACGTGAGCGGCCAGATCGTCACGGAAAGCGGATGGACGACCGGGGGTCGCAGCAGAATATGTGCATGTAACTATTTTGGAAGACGCTCAAGTTCGGCGACCGCGAAGTCGAAGAAACGCTTTCGGTTGACTCCTGACTCCCATTGATCGATGCACACATCCGCGACAGACGCGAGCAAGTCAGCGCTGTTGGCGTCGCTGCGTCATGACACGTACCTCATGCTGCGACCGTCACCCATCGATGGCGTGGGGGTGTTCGCGGTGCGTGACATCCCGAAGGGGTGTCGGGACATGTTCAGCGCGCCGGATCCATCGGAGCAGTGGATCAGCGTCAGCCACGACGAAGTCGCGCTGCTGCCCGAACACGCGCGTGCGTTGGTGGAGAACTACTGCCTGTTCGACGAGACGCACTTCTTCGTGCCCGCGCGCGGCTTCAAGCAGATGGACTTGGTCTGTTATCTCAATCACGGCGACGAGCCGAATGTCGTGTCGATCGACGACGGCGAGGCGTTCGAGGCGCTGCGCGATATCCGCGCTGGCGAGGAGCTGCTGGTGGACTACGGCGAGATCGTCGACAGCACGGAATAGCGGACGACTGCGACCGCGGGTCTCCCTAACGCTTCATTGCCGGCGTCGCCGCGCGCAGCTCCGCGATGGCGCTGCCATCTTTCCGCGGATCTGATGCCCCCGAGTTCACGCCCGTCTTGAAGTCCCGCACGACCGCCTGCCCTGCCCCCATTCGCGTGGAGGAGTAGTCGCCGCGCATGATGATCTGGTGGCCGCGCGCGGTGAGCTCCTGGCGAATGGCCAGGGGGATGCGCGACTCGAGATTCACGTCGCAGCCGCCGAAGGTGTCCTTGGAGAAGCGCGGCGCGTCGAGTGCCCCCTGCGCGTTCATGCCGAAGTCGACGATGTTGCTGACGAACTGCGCATGCGCCTGCGCCTGATTCCAGCCACCCATGATGCCGAAGGCGATACGCACATCACCCTTTTCCATGAACGCCGGGATGATCGTATGCAACGGACGCTTGCGACCGGCCAACAGATTGGGGCTGTTGGGATCGAGCGTGAAGCCGCCACCGCGATTGTGCAGCACGAAGCCTGCGCCACCCACGGCGAGCCCTGAGCCGAAACCCACGGTGGAATAGTTGCTCTGAATGAGGGAGATCATGTTCCCCTCCTTGTCCACCACGCTCAGATACGTCGTGCCGTTATCCGTCACACTCGGCATGCCGGGCCCGAAATCACACGTCGCCTTGCTCGCATTGATCAGCTTCGCACGCTCGGCGGCGTAGCTCTTCGAGCGCATGGCGTCCACCGGCACCTTGGCAAAGCGTGGGTCCGCGTCATAGCGCTGCATGTCGGCGTAGGCGAGCTTCTTCGCTTCAATCATGAGATGCAGCGATTGCAGCGTGTTGTGCCCACTGCTCTGCAGCGGAAACGTCTCCATGATGTTGAGCATCTCGAGTGCCGCGATCCCCTGTCCGTTGGGCGGCAACTCATAGACGGTCCAGCCACGATACGTCGTCGAGATAGGGTCGACCCACTCGCTCGTGTATTCAGCGAGATCGGCAGCGGTCATCGTGCCGCCGTGACTCTGTGATGTGGCGAGAATCTTCTTGGCGACGGCGCCCGTGTAGAAACTCGCGGCACCGCTCGTGGCGATCTGGCGATAGGTCCACGCCAGCTCCGGATTACGAAACACTTCGCCCGCTTCCGGTACGCGACCGTTGATCAGGAACGTCTTGGCGGTGGGTGCATCGGCCTCGAGGTCGGCGCGGCTGTCCTTCCAGTACACGCTCACCACTTCGCCCACGGGAAAGCCGGCTTCGGCATAACTGATCGACGGCGCGAGCACCTGCGCGAACGTCTTGCGCCCGAAGCGCTTGAGCAGCGCTTCCCATCCCTTCACCGCGCCGGGCACGGTTACGGCGTTGATACCGCGCGTGGGCATCGTCGTGATGCCTTTGCCGCGCAGATAGTCGGCAGTGAGTTTGGTCGGCGCCCACCCCGACGCATTGATGCCGTAGAGCTTGCCTGTCTTGGCTTCGTAGATGATGGCGAAAAGGTCGCCGCCGATGCCGTCGTTCATCGGGGCCACCAGCCCCATCATGGCGTTGGTGGCGATGGCCGCGTCGATGGCATTACCGCCCTGCTCGAGGATGCGCGCCCCCACCTGTGACGCCAGCACGCTCTCGCTGGCCACCACGCCCAGGGTGCTCGACACCAGCGAGCGCGACTGGGAGCGGTCCTGTGCCGCGAGGATCGACGGCAGCGCCGCGACACCGACGGCCGAGCGTACGTGGCGGCCGAGGAACGCAGAGAAGGCGAGGGAGCAGCGCATCGAGGACTCCGGACGAGCGAAGGGGAAGGCGCGCCGCGACGCCGGCGCCTTGGACGGGGCAAAGATACGGCCCACCCCAATTCCGTCCTATATCGCGTCTCCGCCTGCGGAACTAAGTTCGCGGAAGAACCCCCGCTTCCCTGGCTCCCACACTCACCCTGCGAGGATGGATGTCCGATCCGCTGCCTGAACGCTTCACGGTGTCACGACGGGAGTTCGTTGCGGGGTTGACTGCACTCGGCGCGGTCTGGCTCGCCGCCTGTGGTGGCGAGCAGGGAAAGGCCGCAGCGCCTGACACGAGCGCGGCGATGCCCGGCATGGCCAAGGAGGCCGATGCCCCACCGCAGAAGCTGGTGCACTTCTCGCCCGAGGACGCCGCGGAGCTGGAGGCGATGACGGTGCGCATCATTCCCAGCGACGACGGACCGGGGCGAAGGAAGCGGGCGCAGTCTTCTTCATCGACAACCAGCTTGCCGGCATGGTGAAGGACCAGGCGCCGCTGTTCGCCGAGGGGCTCAAGACGGTGGCCAAGGCCGTCACGGCCAAGCACGGCGCATCGGCCAAGTTTTCGACGCTGACGGCGGAGCAGCAGGACGAGGTTCTGCGCGGCATCGAGAAGTCGGAGTTCTTCGGCACGCTGCGCTTCGCGACGATCGCCGGTTTTCTGGCGCTCCCCAAGTATGGCGGCAACAAGGACTACGTCGGCTGGAAGTACATCGGGCAAGCGCACGCCTTCGAGCAGAAGGCACCGTTCGGCTACTACGATCTGCCCGCCAATCAGCAGGCGTTGCTCGGGAGGGTCCTCTGATGCGCCGTCAGACTCAGCCGGCCCCCGGCAAGACGTTCGCCAATGATACGGCCGTCGATTTCGTCATCATCGGCTCGGGGATCGCGGGCGGCAGCGTAGCGCGCGAGCTGACCAGTCGCGGCTTCGATGTGCTCGTCCTCGAACAGGGGCGCCATGTGCCGCCGGAGGACATGGAGCACGACGAGATCGGCGCGCTGATGAACAACCGCTGGACCAACAAGCCGGAGGAGTCGCCGCAGACCTGGCGGAAGACGCCCGACGCGAAGACGGAGAAGCGCCACTTTCTGCAGTATGCGCGCGTGGTTGGCGGCACAACGCTGCATTTCACCGGCAATTTCTGGCGCTTCCGTCCGATCGACTTTAACGAAGCGTCGGTGCGCGGCTCGGTGCCGGGCGCGAACGTGGCGGATTGGCCGATCACGTACGACGAGCTGGAGCCGTACTACACGGCGGTTGAAGAAGCGATGGGCATCTCCGGTGAAACGCCGACGGACCCGCGCGAGCCCAGGCGCTCCAAGCCGTTTCCGCTGCCGCCGCTCAACGTGACGGGCCCCGGTGTGCTGCTCGAGATCGGTTCCAAGAAGCTTGGCTGGAATTCCAAGGCCGCGCCGATGGCGATCCTCTCCCAGCCGTACAAGGGACGCCAACCGTGCCACAACTGTGGCTTCTGTCTCGCGTTTCCGTGCGAATGGGGCGCGAAATCCGGCTCCAACTGGACGATGATCCCCGACGCGCTGCGGTCAGGGCGCTGCGAAGTGCGATCCGACAGCTACGTGCATCGCATCGAGACGGACGACAGTGGCCGCGTCACCGGCGTGCTCTACTTCGACAAGGACAAGAAGGAACAGCGACAGAAGGCCAAGGCGGTCGTGCTCTCCGCCAACGGCGCGGAAACACCGCGCCTTCTGCTCATGTCCACGTCCAATCGTTTTCCGCAGGGACTCGCGAACTCGAGTGGCATGGTGGGCAAGCATCTCATGTTCAATGGCAACACGGTGGCCGACGGCCTGTTCGAGCATGAAGTGAATGGCCACAAGGGACCGGTGGTCACGCGCATCACGCAAGAGCACTACATCCCCGACCCGTCGCTTGGCTTTTTCGGCGGCGGCGGCATCGACATGCGCGTCGACGTGCCGGCGCTCTTCCGCACGGTGTCCATGCCGTCCGATGGCCCCGAGTGGGGTGCCGCGTGGAAGGCGCGCGCGCAGCAGTGGTTCTCGCACTCGGCGGCCGCGTACGGACACACGTCGTCGTTGCCGGTGGCGACGAACGCGGTGTCGCTCGACCCGGAGCTCAAGGACGCGTGGGGGATGCCGGCCATCCGCACGACGTTCAAGGAGCACGAGCACGACATGCGCCTGTACAAGTTCATGCAGGATCGCACGATGGAACTGCTGCAGGCGGCGGGCGCCATCAAGTCGTACGCCGCGCCGATCACCGATGTCCCCGGCAGCGCCGTGCATCTGTTGGGCACGGCCCGCATGGGCAACGACCCGAAGTCGAGCGTCGTAGACAAGTATCATCGCGCCCACGACGTGAAGAACCTCTTCATCGTGGACGGCTCCTCGTTCGTGACGAGCGGACGTGGACAGCCAACGATGACCATTCAGGCGCTCGCATTCCGCGCCGCCGACTACATCGCGCAGTTCGCCAAGAAAGGAGAGATCTGATGGAACGCAGAGATTTTGTGCGGGCGACGGCCCTCGGCGCGGTCGGACTCGGCACGGGCGCGACGCCGTTCGCCAACGCGGCCGCCGACGGTGCGCCGACGATGAAGGCATTCGCTGGTCGCAAGATTCTGATCGCCGGCGGCGGGTTTGGCACCGCCTTCATCAACTACATGGGGCAGCTCACCGGCAAGGCGCGCCCCAAGCTGCTGTATTTGCCGACGGCGTCGGCCGATCGAACAGATGGGATTCTGACGTGGTTCAAGAACTGCGCGCCGCTCAACGTCGAGGCCTCGGTGCAGGAGAGCTTCATCGCCAGCACGCGACAGGACAAGAGCTGGGAAGAGGTGTTTCTTTCGGTGGACGGCATCGTCTGCTCCGGCGGCAACACGCTCAACCAACAGGCAATCTGGAAGGCACAGGGGATCGACGTCGTACTCAAGCAGGCCTGGGACAAGGGCATCGTGCTTGGTGGCGCGAGCGCTGGGTCGCTGTGCTGGTTCGAAGAGGGCACCACCGACTCGCGACCCAAGGAGCTGTCCACGGTGAAGTGCCTCGGCTTCCTCAAGGGAAGTCACTCGCCGCACTATGATCGTGAGCCGGGCCGTCGCCCGCTGTACCAGAAGCTGATCGGATCCGGACAGATGCTCCCGGGGTACGCCTGCGACAACGACGCCGGCCTGTACTTCGAGGACAACGCGATCAAGCGCGTGGTGCACACGCGGAAGGACGCGAAGTGCTACCACGTCACCGTCGAGAACGGCAAAGTTGTTGAGCACCTCCTCGAAC
Organism: Gemmatimonas sp.; assembly: GCA_965279375.1. Classification (GTDB taxonomy): domain Bacteria; phylum Gemmatimonadota; class Gemmatimonadetes; order Gemmatimonadales; family Gemmatimonadaceae; genus Gemmatimonas. The sequence goes on from OZ257156.1 coordinate 760,478, forward strand.
CCGAAATGATCAGCTGATTCGTCTGCTGATCGATTTCAGGATAGTTTTGCCGAGTTGTTGCTGATCAGTCGACGGAATGCGTTGCGGTCGGTTGATCCGTTCGTGTGTCACTCCCGCCTTACATCCTACCCGCAGCTCCCCAGAGGACTCCATGCGTCGCGTATACGGTTCCGCCGCGGTTCTTGCCGCACTCGTAGCTCTGCCCAGCATTTCGTTCGCGCAGGCAGATCAGGAAGTCTCGCGTAAGGTCGCCGGTGGCGGCATCTCGGTCGCCGGTTGGGCCGGAAAGATCGACGACAAGGAAGTGAAGGCCGGTCAGGTGCTCGAAAACTCCAAGCTCGCCGCTGATGGCAAGGTGCTGAAGGTCACGACGGGTCCCGCGGTGACGTACTGGAACCCGAAGAACACGGCCAAGGGCGATTACACCGTCAAGGCGACGTTCTACGAAGCGCAGTACATGGGCCTCAACGATCACCCGCATCCGTACGGCATCGTGATCGGCGGCAACGATTTGGGCACCGACAACCAGAGCTACCTGTACTGCGCCGCGTACGGCAACGGCAACTTCATCGTGCGCGGCATGGGCCCGGCGCCGTTCCAGATGAACGGTCGCGGTGAAGCCAATCCGGCGGTGAACAAGGCCGCTGGCAAGGGCTCGCCGGTGACGCAGGAAATCGCCGTGACGGTCAAGGGCGACCAGGTGATGTGCTCGATCAACGGCACCGTGGTCGGCACGTACGACAAGGCGGCGCTGGTGGCAGCGGGCAAGCTCAAGAGCACGGACGGCGTCTATGGCGTCCGCTTCGCGCACAACACCGAAGCGACGGTGACGGGGCTGACGCTCAGCAAGTAAGCGTTGGCTGCAGTGCGGTGATTCACGCGGATAGGAGCGGATAACCGCAACTGTTTGGAACTGCCGATTACGCGGAGAGAAAGCGGAAACGCACGGATACCACAACAGCTTTTGCTGTTTGAAGTATCCGTGCGTTTCTTTTTTCAAATCCGTGTAATCGGCTTCACCCTGCAGTTGCAGTCTTTTATCCGTTCTCAATCCCGCAAGTCAGTTCGACAAGGACACCGTCGGCTGACCCGCCGCCTTGCGCTTCGCATTGAACGCCGCGAGCTGCGTCGTGCGGATCTTGTTCCACTCGGGCAGCACCTGCGCTGCTTGTGCACGCGCCGCGGTGCATGCGGCAACCTGCGTGGCCGTCGGCGCAACATCGGCGCCCTGCATCGCCATGGCGGCCGCCTGCAGCGCGTTGCTCACCGTTTCCAGCGACAGCGACGGCGCCGCACCACCGCGGCGACGGAGCGCGCGTACGTTGCGCACCTGCCCAGGCGCCACGCTCTCGATCGACGCCTTGAGCGCGTCGACATCGGCGCCGGACATCGTGTTGAGCTTGGCCACGAGAGCACGCGCTTCGACGAACGCGTTGTGTGTGGTCACCGCGCCATCGTACATCTCCTTGCTCAGTGCATTGAGCTGCGCCAACGCGACAGGTGACATCTTCACGCGCGGGTCGAGCTTGAGCACGAGCGGCTGCGTGTACTTGGCGCCGTCCACGGTGAGCCGCACGGTGTAGTTGCCCGGCGGGGCCCACGGCGTGTTCACGGCAGGGAGCGTGCGATGTGGCACCGCGCCTGTGGCTTCGTCGTCGCCAACCGGAATGACGTCTTCGGGAGAGACGGGATCATAGTGCAGATCCCAGCTGAAGCGATGCGCGCCGGCCTTGGCCGAGATAACCATCGACGGCGACGGCCAGTAGAGCGGCAGACCGCAGAACGGCGCAGTCGGCGTCTTCTGACAGACCTTGTTGTACGCGACCGGATCGACCGCGGGCTCGGGGTCGAGCGCCTTGTCGGTGCTGGAGTAGGTGCGCACCACCTTGCCCGCCGCATCGAGAATCTCAAGTGTCACCGGCGACTTGGCGTCGGATGACAAGTAGTAGTTGAGAATGCCACCGGACGGCGGATTCTCGCCCGACGGCATCTCCGGTGGCCACGGCGTGGGATCGTTGGTGCCGAATCGCACGCGCACTGCCGTACCGGGCTTGAAGAGATAGGCCTTGCTTGCGGTCTTCGCGGCCTGCAGCGCCGCCGCCTGACGCAGCGGCGTCACATCGTCGAGAATCCAGAAGCCACGACCGTGCGTGCCGGCGATGAGATCGGCGCACAAGCACGACGCATCGTCCTTGATCTGCAGATCACGCACCGAGATCGCCGGCATGTCGTTCTTGAGCGACTGCCAGTGATCGCCATCGTCGAACGACACCCACACCTGCAGATCGGTGGCGGCGTACAGCAGCCCCTTCACACGCGGATCTTCGCGAATGGAGTTGGCCACGGCACCACCGGCGATACCGTTGTTGATCTCCGTCCACGTCTTGCCGCCGTCGTGCGTGCGCCAGAAGTGCGGATTGAGATCGTCGATACGCAGCGTGTTGGCCGCGGCGTACGCCGTCTGCGTGTCGAAGTGCCCCGCTTCGATGTTGAAGATGCGCGTCCACGGCTTGATCGCCGCTGGCGTCACGTTCTTCCATGACGCGCCGCCATCCATCGTCACCTGGATGTTGCCATCGTCCGTGCCGGCCCAGATGCCACCCAGCTTGAGCGGCGAGGGCGACAGCGCGGTGATGCTCCCCATCGGCGTCGGCGTGACGGTGCTCGCGTACTTGCCAGCCGTTGCCGGCACGGCCCACGTGGGACGCGCGAGATCGGGGCTGATGCGCTTCCACGACTTCGCGCGATCGGTGCTCTGCCACACCACGTTGGACGTGTAATAGAGCGTCGTGTTGTCCACCGGCGACCACGCGATCGGCATGGTGCGCACGTTGCGATTCATCGTGTTCCCGTCGGGAAACTTTGCACTCGCATCGGGGCCCACGAGCGTCGTCTGCGCGGTGCGCCGATCGTACAACGACACGTTCGTGCGCTGGCTGCCGAAGACGAGGTCGGGATCCTTGGGATCCGACGCGGCGATGCCGTACTCCTGAATGTTGACGGGATGCCAGTCGTGGAAGGTGATGCGACCGTCCATCGAGCGACTGTCCACGCACGCGGAGCCCGAGTCCTGCTGTCCGCCGCAGACGCGATACGGAAAGTTGTTGTCGGTGGAGACGTGGTACATCGCCGCCGTCGGCTGGTTGTACCAGTTGCTCCACGACACGCCGCGATTGCCCGAGACCACGCCGCCCTGATCCGCTACCGCGAGAATGATGTCCGGGTTGTTCGGGTTGATCCACGTCTTCTGATAGTCGTCACCGCCGGGCGCGCCACGAATCGCGGTCCAGGTGATGCCGCCATCGTCGGTTCGCCAGAACACGGTGCTCGAGCTGTACACCACGTTCTCGTTCTTCGGGTCCACCACGATCGTCGGCAAATCACCACCACCGATGCGCGTGAGTGGCCGTTGATCGGGTGACGCCGGCTTGATGCCGCTGGGCCCCGGCGGATCGTTAAACGCGAGATGCCAGTGATCTCCGGCATCAGTGCTCTTGTAGAAACCAACCGTGCCCGTGGTGGTGGGGCGCGCGGCTGCACCGGTCGCATCGCGCGGAGTGCCGGCGATCATCGCATACAACAGCTTGGGATTGCTCGGCGAGATCGCGATGTTGGCCTGAATGACGTTGGGCAAGCCTTCCGTGATCGGCTTCCACGTGTCGCCACCATTGGTGGACTTGAAGATGCCGGTGCTGGTGCCGCCAAACGCGAGCCCTTCGATGAAGCTTTGCTGCTGCTGCCACATCGTGGCGTAGATCGTATTCGGATTGCTCGGATCGATGCGCACGTCGTTGCCGCTCGTGTACTCATCGGCGTAGAGCACCTTCTGAAATGACTTGCCACCATCCAGCGAGCGGAAGATGCCGCGTTCGGTGTTGGGGCCATACGGATGCCCAAGCACGGCCACGAACAACCGATCCGGATTCTTTGGATCCACATCGATCATCGCGATCATCTGGCTTTCGCGCAGCCCCAGATGCGCCCACGTCTTGCCACCGTCATTGGACTTGTACATCCCATCACCCACCGCGAGGTCAGGGCGAATGATGCCGGCGCCGGTCCCCACGTATACGATGTTCGGATCGGACGGCGCGACTGCAATTGCACCGATCGACCCGGTCGCTTCCTTGTCGAACACGGGCACCCAGTTGGAGCCGTAGTCGGAGCTGCGCCACACGCCACCGTTATCGAAGCCGATGAAGAACACATTCGGCTGACTGGGCACGCCGGACAACGCGCGCGCGCGACCGGCGCGCACGGGTCCGATGGAGCGCCAATGCATCGCGCTGGCGATGTCGGTCGGCTGCGCGACGATGGGTGATGCCATCGCGACAACACCAACCATCGCCGCCGCGAACTGCGAGATGGAACGAGACACGAGAGTGTACCTCTAGGAGATGGACTTCACGCCCTTCGCGGGCGGAATGAAGATCGGCGGGAGCCCGAGTTCCTGCAGGAGCGCGTTCAACGCCTTGAGTTCCTTCGCCTCGAGTTGCTGCAACCGCTGCAGCTGTACATCGATCTTCCCGCCGAGATCGTCGAGGATTTCGCCATGCTGCTTGGTCGGTGCCGTTTCCTGCCCCAGCACCTGCGAGTTGAGCGAGAGCATCATGTTGTACAGCTTGATCGGGAAGTGCAGCGTGGCCTGATCGTCGTGATTGAACCAGTCCACCAGCTCCGTGCGCACGACCTCGAGCTGCTCACGCACCGGCTTGGACGCGTCCTTCACGCGCTTGGCATACGTCTGCTCCGACGACTGATCCACGCGCACGTCGATCTGCTTCTGCAAATCTTCGATGCGATCGAACGCGTCGACGATGCTGTTGAGCCGCCCCTGCACCTTCATGCCCAGATCGAACGTCTGCTGCAGGTCAGCCGTGGTGGCATCGAGACGCGGATCGAGCTTGACAGTGAACGAACGCGTGAGCGTGTCCTTCCCCACGATCAACCGCACGCGATAGTCGCCCGGCACCGCCGATGGCCCGTTGAGCGTGCCCATGTCGTTGACGACGGTCTTGATCGGGCGCGCGTCCACGTAGCGCAGATTCCACCAGAAGCGATTGCTTCCCGCACGCGTCTGCACGATGGAATCCGACGCGAAGTACGCGAGCGAATCCACCGCCGCACGCGGCATCGTCGGCGGATTGGTCGTGGTGTCCGGCGCCGGCGCCATCTTGGCCTTGAAGCTCCGCACCACTGTGCCGCGCGGATCGAGGAACTGCATCGTCACCGCTTCCTTCGGCACTTCCTTGAACCAGTAGTCCACCAGCACACCATCGTACGGATTCTCGCCCGCGTTGCCGCCACGCCCACCGCGGCCACCGGCAAAGCGATAGGCGATGGACGGCTGGAACAGGTGCACCTTCTTGGCGGTCACCGAATCGTGCATCTGCCGCAACGATGCGATGTCATCCAGCGCCCAGAACGCACGACCGTGCGTGGCCACCACGATGTCGTTCCCCTGCACGCGCAGATCGCGCACGCTGGCCCGCGGCAGATTCAGCTGCAACGTCTCCCACTTGGCGCCGTCGTCGAACGACACGTAGACACCGGTTTCCGTCGCCGCGAACAGCAGTCCGCGACGCACGACATCCTCACGGATCGAGCGCGCGTACGCACCCATCGGGATGCCGGCGTCGATGCGCGTCCACGTCGCGCCGTAGTCAGTGGTCTTGTAGAAGTACGGCTTGAAATCATCCAGCTGGTACCGCGTCGCCGACATGTATGCGACGCCCGGGTCATAGCGCGACGCTTCGATGCCCGTGATGCGCGTGTGCTTGGCCATCGCCTTGGGCGTCACGTCGGTCCACGTCTTGCCGCCATCCTTCGTCAGGTGCACGCGCCCATCATCCGACCCAGTCCAGATCTGTCCCTTGTTCGTCGGGGACTCGGCCAGCGAGTAAATCGTCGCATACCACTCGGTGCCGGTCATGTCCTTGTGCACCGGACCACCACTCGGCCCCATCGTCGCGGGATCGGCGTACGTGAGATCGGGGGAGATCTTCTCCCAGCTGCGTCCTTCGTTGGTCGACTTCCAGAGATGCTGCGACGCGGCGTACAGAATCGTCGGGTCGTGCGGTGAGAGCATCACCGGGAACGTCCATTGGAACCGATTCGGCACGTCCTTCACCGCAATGCCGTCGTAGTTGTTGAGCCACACGGCGATGTCGTTCGACTGCTGCGTGCGGTTATCGTGGCGCGCCAACATGCCCGTGTAGCAACCGCCGTACGTGATGGCCGGATTTCGCGGGTCCACCGCGATGTGCGCGTTCTCGCAGCCAGCGACCGGCCACCAGTCGCGCGTGCCAATCGATCCGAAGTCGGAGCGCGACGCAATGGAAACGGTGCTGTTGTCCTGCTGCGCACCGTAGATGCGGTACGGCCACTGATTGTCGGTGATGACGTGGTAGAACTGCGCCGTCGGCTGATTGTCGATCGAGCTCCAGCTCTTGCCGCCATCCAGTGAGACCGTGGCACCGCCATCGTTGCCGTTGATCAACCGATCGGAGTTCTTGGGATCCACCCACATGATGTGCGTATCGCCGTGCGGCACGCGCGCGCGCTGGAACGTGCGACCACCATCGATCGACTTCCACACCTGCAGGTTCATCACCCAGAGCGTGTTCTCATTGCTGGGGTCAGCGGTGACCGCCGAGTAGTACCACGGCCTAACCTGGAACTGCTGCTGGCCGTTGGTGCGCGACCAGGTGGCGCCCGCGTCGTCCGAGCGGAAGATGCCACCCAGCGTGTCCTTCGCTTCAATCGACGCGTAGATGCGGCGCGGATTGGCCGGCGACACTGCGACACCGATCTTGCCGATCGGCGCCTTGGGCATGCCGGGGTTCATCGTCAGCTCGGTCCACGTGTCGCCGGCATCGGTGGACTTCCACAAGCCGCTACGGCCGCCGCCCGCTTCCATGCCCCACGGCGAGCGCTGGAACTTCCACATCGACGCGTAGATGATGCGCGGGTTGGACGGGTCGATGGAGATGTCGTTGCCGCCCGTGGAGTCGTTGATGAAGAGCACCTTCTTCCACGACTTGCCGCCGTCCATCGTGCGGAAGACGCCACGCTCTGGATTGGGGCCGAACGCATGCCCGATCGCCGACACATACGCGACGTCCGGATTGTTGGGGTGCACGCGAATGGACGTGACCTGATGCGTTTCAGTGAGACCGAGATGCTGCCACGTCTGGCCGGCATCGGTGCTACGATAGACGCCGGTACCGTACGTGAGATCCTCGCGCAGCTGCGACTCACCGGCGCCCACATAGATCACGTTGGGATCCGATGGGGCCACCGTGATCGCGCCCACCGATGAGATATCGGTCTTGCCGTCGGTGATGTTCTCCCAGCTCATGCCAGCATTGGCGGTCTTCCACACGCCACCGTTCACGGCGCCCATGTAGAACACGAGCGGCTTGGTGGGATCGCCCGCCACCGCATCAACGCGTCCGCCACGAAACGGACCGACCAGACGCCAGCGCAGCGCCTTGAAGTTGCGGTTGGTCGCTGAAGGATCGGAGTACAACGCTGGATTGTACGCCGGCACCGTTGTCGCTGGCGCACCGGCACTCGGACGCGCAGCCCGCTGCGCATGCAGCACAGCGTTAGGAGCGAACACTCCCAGCAACAGCGCCGCCAACGGCGCACCGGAACGCATGACAGACACAGGCACGACAGATCGCTTTGTGGATCGCATCACTTCACTTCCCCGGATGATAGGAACGCTCGACATGCTGCTCCACGTCGGCACGGTAGAACCACACGTCCTTGAACTGACTCTTGGCATAGATCTCCGCCTGATCGGTGAAGTGCTTCGACGACGGATCGCCGCTCACGCCACCGGCCAGCAGGCTCTTGGCCTTGATGCGCGGACCGAACTCCACCACGGCGATGAAGCTGTTGCCGCTTTCGCCGTACATGCGCTTCGTATTGCGGTACACGGCGCCAAATGACGCGAGCGAGCCCCACGTCGCCGACGGGAACGGCACCGCGATGCTCGGCTTGTTGTCGTCGTACTTGAGCGTGATGTCGCTCGACAAGCGCTGGAAGCGGTTGATCTCGCCCCACGGCGTCTTCCACGAGCCAAAGTCCGCCGTCAGCTTCTGCGAGGCACGCGCCAGTGCGGACAACCGCTCGGCGGGCGTGGACTGCGTCGCGATGTACTCATCCACTGGCAGCCCCTTCGCACGCGCGAGCCCGCCAGAGCGGCCGAAAATGTCCATCGCCCAGTAGATCGCGAGCGACGTTGGCACCGACGTCAGCGAATAACGCTGATCCCAGGCGCGCAACACGGCAATCTGCTCCGCCAACTGCTTCTTGAGGGTGTCGGTGTCTGCGGCACCGTCGTACGCGCGCAGCAGCGCCGGCAGCGTGGCATCGAAGCCGGTGAGATACGTGTCGTTCGCCGCGGCGATCAGCCCGTCGAGCGTGAAATCCTTCTTGTTCTGCAGTACACGGACCGCGTGCGGACCGCGCGCATTCTCGCCCTGCGCCGACATGTACTTGGGATAGTCCTGCTTGCGCGGGCTGCTGGTGCCCGCCGCTTCCCACGGCCAGTTGTTGGTGTTGAACAGCCAGCCGCTATTCGGATTGAAGAGCGTGATCGTTTCCTTCACGTTGTGCAACCCCTGCCACTCAGTGCGCGGATCGCTGCCATCCACCGGCTTGCTGAAGTCGATGGTGGTGTCGCGCTTGGGAAGGAAGTTGCCGTGGAAGTACGCGATGTTGCCGTCGCCGTCCGCGTAGATCGTGTTGTTCGACGAGTTCGTACGCAGCTCCATCGCCTTATAGAACTCGGCGTAGTTGCGCGCCTTCGTGCGCATGTATGACTGCGTCAACGCCTTGAGCGGCTCGTTCATCATCTTGACGGCAATCCACTGGCCGTCCGTTGCACGGATGATCGGACCATGATGGCTGAAGTAGGCAGTCACCACGCGCGTCGCCATCGTCGCACCGTTCTTGTACGGCAGAGTGATCTGCTTGGCGACAAACGGGCGCTCGCCGTTGCCGTACTTGTAGAAATACTTGCCGCCGCGCTCGATCACCGTCTCCTTGTACTCGTCGATGATGTCGCCGCCGCCAGTTGTGTGCATCCACCCCAGTCGATCGTTGAAGCCCTGGTAGACGAAGAACTGTCCCCAGGTGACTGCGCCGTACACGTTGAGTCCTTCCTCGCTCACCACGTTTACTTCCGGACGGAAGTAGAACGAGGTGTGCGGGTTGAGCAGCAGCAGCGAGTGGCCGCCCACGGTATTCTTTGGGCCGATCGCGATGCCGTTCGAGCCCTGCGGCTCTGGCTCGAGACCGTTGTCGTCACGCGGGGCAGGCGGCAGCACCTTCTTGCCGTAGAACTCCTCAATGCCGCGCAGCTGCACGGTGGAGATGTCGCCGCCGATGCTCCCTTCGCTGAACGTGAGCGCCATCCACGGCTCGAAGCGCGTGAGCAGCTTGGGCTTCACGTTCGGATGCGTGGCCAGATAGTAGTTGAGCCCGTCCGCCCAGGCGTTCATCAGTTGCTTGAGCCACAACGGGCTCGCCGCATACTGCTTCTTCATGTCCGCCGGATCGATGAAGAGCTTCATGCGCAAGTCGCGCCACAGCTCCGATTCGCCCTCCACTTCCGCGAGACGCCCGCTCGCGTTGATGAAGTTCATCTCGATGCGATTGAAGTCATCTTCGGCCTGCGCGTACAACATGCCGAAGATCGCATCGGCGTCCGTCTTTCCGTACACGTGCGGTACGCCCCACGTGTCCCGAATGATGGTGACGCGCTCGGCCTGCGCTTTCCAGCGCGAGAGATCGTCTGCATATCCCGCGCGCGGGGTCAGCAAAGTGCAGAGCGACAGGGCAACGGCAACGACGTGGCGTTTCATGCGGGCACGCGGAAGAGAGTGGAGGGGGCTGCTGGGTTGAAGATGCGACCCCAGCGCTCCCGCGCAATGCACTTTGTGCTAGCGTTCAGTGGCGTACGCGCTCAGTCGCGGCAGGCTCACCTTCTCGGATGCACATTCGGATGCACAACATGCGGATTCTTGTGGTCGGCGCGGGCGGTGTGGGTGGCTATTTCGGCGGTCGCCTGCTGCAGGTGGGCCGAGACGTCACCTTCCTCGTGCGTCCGGCGCGCGCTGCGATGCTGGCCAAGTCCGGGCTGGTCATCCAAAGCCCGCACGGCGATCTCACCATCCCTGCGCTCCCCACGGTCACCGCCGACGCCATCCAGTCGCACTACGACGTCATCCTGCTGAGCTGCAAGGCCTACGACCTCGAGAGCGCGATGGACGCCATCGCACCGGCCATGGGGCCCGAGACGGTCATTCTGCCCATGCTCAACGGCATGCGACACCTCGACCGCCTCGACGAGCGCTTCGGCGCCGAGCGCGTGTTGGGCGGCGAGGCCAAGATCTCCGCCGTGCTCGACGACGAAGGACGCGTGATTCATCTCAACCGCATTCACCGCATCGCCTTCGGTGAGCGGAGCGGCGAGCGCACCGAGCGCGTCGTCGCCATCGAGGCTGCCTGCGCCAATGCCGGCTTCGACGCGGTGCTCACCACCACGATCCTGCAGGAGATGTGGGAGAAGTGGGCCTTCATCGCGACCGGTGCCGGCGCGACCTGTCTCCTCCGGTCGACCATCGGCGACATCGTCTCCGCCGGTGCGGAAGACATCGTCTTGGCGCTCGACCACGAGTGCGCCACGATTGCCGCCGAAAACGGCTACCCGCCGAGCGAGCAGGCGCGGAACTGGACCCGCACCGCCTTCACGACCCCGGGGTCCAGTCTGACGGCTTCCATGTTCCGCGACATCGAGGCGCGCGGCCGCATCGAGGGCGAACAGATCATCAGCGATCTCCTCGCCCGCGGAAAGAGCGACGCCAGCGCCTACCCGATGCTGCGCGTCACGCAGGCACATCTGCGCACCTACGAGGCGCGTCGAACGCGGGAATCGACCGCCAGCTAACCAGCGGGCGTCACCGAAAGCCCGCCAATCGTCACTCTGGCGGCACGGAACGCCGGATGTCCCTATGGCGTTCTCACAAATGCGCTGGGACGAGACAAGTATTCCTCGGGACGCGCCGATACTCAGCAGTCATGCCGAGTACCGACAGCGCTCCGGCGCTTGAGCACGACCGACGCGACGACGCGACCGGCGAGGCGATTTCGCCCGTGCAGGTCCGGCTCGCGCGCATCCTCGAGGGGCGTGACTTTCCTGCCCTTTCGCAGCAGATCATCGAGACGATCTCCGCGCTCGATGACGATGCCAGTTCGCTGCAGCGGCTCACCAATGTCGTACTGCGTGAATACAGCCTCACGCTGAGCGTCGTTCGCACGGCCAACAGCGCTCACTATCGGCGCGCCGACCGCCAGATCCAGAGCGCCACGCGCGCCATGCTGCTCCTCGGCGCACGCACCGTTCGTCAGCTGGCCAGCAGCCTGCTGCTCTTCGAGAACTACGCGCGACGGTCGGCGGGACTGAAGGAGCTGATGCTGCTCTCGCTGCTCACCGCGAATCATGCGCGCGAGATTGCCACCAAGCTGGGTCGTGGCGATCCGGAAGAGGCGCATCTCTGTGGCATGTTCCGCAACCTGGGCGAAGTGCTGATCGCGTGTCATTTCTCCGATGACTACGCGAAGATTCACGGCCTGGTGCGCAACAAGCAGCAATCCGAAGGGAACGCCTGCTTCGAGGTGCTTGGCTTCCGCTACGAAGAGCTGGGCGAGGCGATGTGCACGTACTGGGGGATGCCCGACAGCGTGAAGCAGGGGATGCGCGCGCGAGTGGGCTCGTTCCCCACCGAGTCGAGCGCCATCACATCCTTCGCGCACGACATCACCAACGCCATTTATCGTCGCGACCGCATCCGCACCGATGCCACCGGACGCGAGGCCGCCATTCGCGACACGCATCGTGATCTCAACGAGGTCATCGATCGGTATTCGTCGCGGCTCAAGTTGTCGCGCACACAGGTCCGCGAGGTTGTCGAGGCGGCGCTCGACGAAACGCGTGAGCTGTTCGTGAACGCCAAGGTTTCCGTGGACGGTTTGCGCATGCGTGAGCTCTCCGAGGCCGCGTGCACCGCGCTGGGCGTGCCGGAGCTTGGCAACCCTGAGTGGGATCACGTGTTGCTCGACGACAGCGAACAGGCGGCAATCGCGCTGCGCGAGCGGATGCGCCTCGAGCTCGAGAGCAAGGTCGATCCTGCCTCGGAGTGCGACTTGGGGCAGATTCTGCTGCTCGCGCTCGAGGGGACATTGCGTGGTGGCCCGTTCGATCGCGTGGTGGCCTGCGTACTCAGCCCGGATCGCGCGAGACTGCGCGCGCGATCAGGTCTGGGCAATGGTGTGGAGTCGCTGCTGCAGCAGTTCGACGTCCCGATGACGCCAAACGGCGGCCCGCTGGCCGCGCTGCTGTTGCAACGCAAGGCCACGTACCTGCCGAGTGATCGCGCGCTCAACACGATTGAGCTGCAGTTCGCGTCGTCGCGCGGCATCGGTCAGTTCGGCGTCTTCCCGATCATCGTGGCCGGGCAGATCGTCGGCTGCATCTACGCCGATCGTGCCGTGCGCGAACCCCTGCCCGATCGCGAGACGCTGCAGTTCGTCGCATCGCTCAACGAGCTCATCGTGCGGGCGATCGAGGCGCGTCGGCAGGCGTCGTCTGACGCCACGCGTCGTGATACGGCACCGTCAACGGCCGCCGTGCGTACGCCGCCTTCGGTGCCTGCGGCCGGTGCCGCGCCGACTGCCGCGGCCAGCGCTCCCTCGACTGCGTCGACGAGTGCAGCGACAGGTGTAGCGGCATCCGGTACGACGGCATCCGGTACGACGGCGTCCGGCGCCAACGGACTCACGCCCGAGATGAAGGGATCGCTCGTGCTACGCCTGCTCGCGGGCGAGTCCACCGCGACCGTGGCCGCGTCGAGCGGCGTATCGGCGGTCATGCTCGAGCAGTGGCGTGCCGATTTCCTCGCGGGCGCCATCGCGAGACTCGGCGAACGATGAGCGGCGACATCACGGCCTTTTCGTCTCCGGCGCCCCGGGCTCTCCGTTAGCTGTCCTGGAATTGTCGCGCGCGGGCATACGCGCCACTTATGTCCTCCGCGAGCGTTGGATAGCTATCGACGCGCGCGCCCTCGGCGATCAACAACTCGATGGCCGGCAGGAGTTGGCGCCGCCGGAACTCATCATCCGTGACGTGGTGCGCAAACCAGACCGTACTGCTCAGCACCGTGCCGCCGTAGCTGTTGAGCGCTTCCAACGGCGCGCCGCGGTCGAGCAGCAGGCGCATGAGCGCGAGGTGCCCGCCGGCGCTCGCATTGTGCAACGCCGTCATGCCGTCAGACGCGGCCACGCTTACGCCAGCATTCAACAGGAACGAGACCACGTCGGTGTGTCCCTGCTGTGCCGCGACGATCAGCGCGCGTTCGCGCTTGGCCTCGCTCGCCTTCTGGAGCAACAGCTGTACCTTGGCCAGGTCGCCGATGCCCGCGGCCGCATAGAGCGTGCTCACACGCGCGCCGCGCTGCGCGAGCGCCACCGCCGCCTCGGGACATCCGTTGCTCAGGGCCGCGCTCACCAGATTCGGCAGGTCGTCCTCGCCGTCGATCTTCGCGCCGCGCGCCAACAGGAGATCAATCAGAGGGATCTGCACCCCTCGCGCGCGCGGGTGCGCACTGGTGGATACCAACCCTAACGTCGTGCTGCCGCCACCGTACGCGTCGCTCGTGGCATCCACCTCGGCGCCGCGATCGAGCAGCAGCGTCGCGATCTCCACGATGTTCGCCGGCGTGACCTGTCGGTAGTCCTCGATACCGTTCGCCGACACGTAGTGCAGCAGGGTGGAGTGGTGCGCTCGCGCCGAGCGCTCGCGAATGAGCGGTGGATGCGCGTCGAGCATCGACTGCAACTGCGAAAGCTCGCCCGCGACGATCGCATCGGCCGCCCGCTCGAAGCGTTGCACCGCAGGGTCGGCCTGCTCGAGTGCGCGCACGTGATCGAGCAATTGGGCCCAGCTCTCGAAGCAGTGCAGTCGCGCGATGACGAGTTGCGCGTCGGCAAGCAGGAACGTGCCGTGCGCGATCTGTTCGTCGGATTGCTGCCGAAATCGCGGATGATTCCAGCGAATGCGATCGAGCGCACGTCGATCGCCGGCGCGATGCGCCTTGACCAGCTCCTTCGCCAGCTTGCGCGACTGCTCGAGACTGACGCGCGGAAAGCTGCTCGCGTGAGACATCACTCCCTCCTTTCAGGGCGCCTGTGGTCCGCATTGCGCAGGCAGAAAGAAGGTTCGTGACGCGATCCTTCCAGGTGGGTGGGCTCGGCCCTTTCCGCGGACTGGTGGCGCCCCTCGCGCTCGTCGTAATGCTAGCACGGCACTCACGAACATCGCCAGCGGGACATGCGGCCGACCTTCGCCCGTGTCCCATCTCCCGCTGCTCGTGCCGTCGCGCATGGCATCGTATACTCCCGCAGCCCCGCCTCTATCGCCGTACCTGACGCCGACGGTTCATCGGCGCCACCTCCGCCGAGGTTCCATGCCACGTTCGGTCCTCACCGTTGCCGCTGTTGCGGTCGGCGCTGCGCTGACGCTCGCCACTGCACCGTGCGCTGTCGCACAGTGGATCACGGCGCAGTCCGCCTCATCGACGCGCCCCACTGCCGACGCGCGGCTCTCGTTCGCGGAGCCGGGCCTCGCGCCCGATGGCCGAGAGATCGCATTTGTGTCGGCCGGTGACATCTGGACCGTGCCCGTCACCGGCGGCGAGGCACGCCTGCTCGTGGCGCATCCGGCCAACGAGTCTCGGCCGCTCTACTCCCCGGACGGAACGCGACTCGCCTTCGTCTCGAATCGCGCCGGCAGCAACGATGTGTGGTTGCTCACGCTCGCCACGGGAGCGCTGCGGCGGCTCACGTTCGACGACGGCAACGAATCGCTGGACAGCTGGTCGCGTGACGGTGCCTACCTCTACATCTCAAGTACGGCGCACGACATCTCGAGCATGAACGATGTCTATCGCGTGCGTGCCGACGGCGGCACCCCGATGCCCGTCGCGGCCGATCGCTATGCGAGCGAGTTCATGGCCGCGCCGAACGCCGATGGTTCGGTCACTGCCATCGTGGCGCGTGGCTTCGGGCTCTCGCAGTGGTGGCGCAAGGGGCGCAGTCACCTCGACGAAAGCGAACTGTGGCTGGTGCGCGGCGACGGCACCAAGTCGCCGGCGTACGAACAGCTCATGCCGCGTGGCGCCCGTCAGCTGTGGCCCATGTGGAGTGCCGACGGACGCGCGCTCTACTTCGTCTCGGACCGCAATGGCACGCAGAACCTCTGGCGCAAGCCGCTCACCGGTGACGCCGCACCACTCACCCGCTTCACGACGGGACGCGTGCTCTGGCCATCGATCGCTGGCGACGGCAAGACGATCGCGTTCGAGCGTGACTTCGGCATCTGGACCGTCGATGTCGCCAGTGGAAGCGCCCGCGAGGTCCCGATCACGCGTCGTGGCGCAGTGACCGGCGATGCGGTCCAGCACGTCAGCCTAACCGGCGGCTTCAGCGAACTTTCACTCTCACCCGACGGCCGCAAGACCGCGTTCGTGGCACGCGGCGAGGTGTTCGTCGCCAGCGGCGCCGAAGGCGGCGACGCGTTGCGAGTCACGACGAGCAGCGGCATCGAAACGCATGTGGCCTGGACGCCGGATTCACGTGGCCTCGTGTACGCGGGCAATCGCGACGGACAGTGGCGCCTCTTCCACTACGATCTCGCGCAGACACGCGAGACGCCGCTCACGAACAGCGGCGCCAGCGATCTCGCTCCGCGCGTCTCCCCAGACGGCAAGCAGGTGGCGTATCTCCATGGCGACGAGCTGCGCGTGCTCGCCCTCGACACGAAAGCCGTCCGTTCGCTGGCCAAGGGCGTGTTCGGTCGGGCGCCCATGGTGTCGCATGGCGGCATCACGTGGTCGCCTGACGGCCGATGGATCGCGTACCTGACGGCCGGCACCAAGATGTTCGTCAACGCATGGGTGGTGCCTTCGGCGGGCGGCCCAGCGAAGCAGGTGAGTTGGCTGGCGAATACGCGCGCCAACGGCATCTCATGGAGTGCCGACGGCGCCTATCTGCTCATGGACACCGGCATGCGCATGGAAGCCGGGCAAGTCGCCCGCATCGATCTGTTGCCGTACACACCACGCTTCCGCGAAGAGCAGCTCGAAGCGCTCTTCCGCGACGAGACGCCGGGCCGCATCACCGCGCCACCGACACCGCGTCCGGCCGCCGACAGCGCGGCGCGCACCGACGGATTCAAGGCCGATCCCCGGAACGTGCGCATCGTGTTCGACGGTATCCGCAATCGTCTCAGCTTCCTGCCGTTGGGCGTGGACGTCGGCGTGCAGACACTCTCGCGCGACGGCAAGCAGCTCGCCGTAACGGCGGTGGTCGCCAATCAGCCGACGATCTACCTGTACGCGCTGGACGATCTCGCCGCCGAACCCGCCGTCGCACGTCCGGTGGTCAGCTCGAGCAGCGGAAAAGGCGCCGTGCAGTTCGCGCCCGACGGCAAGTCGCTGTGGTATCTCGACGGCGGACGCATCACTTCATTGGCACTCGATACGCGCACGACCAAACCGCTCGCCGTGCGGGCCGACCTCGACGTGGACTTCCATCGTGAAAAATGGGACGTCTTCCACCAGGCGTGGGAGTATCTCAACGACAACTTCTACGACCCGAAGTTCCACGGCGTGAATTGGGAACAGATGCATGGTGCGTATGCGCCGTACATCGCCGGAGCCGGCACCCCGGACGAGATGCGGCGCATCCTCTCGCTCATGATCGGTGAGCTCGACGCCTCGCACATGGGCATCAATGCGCCCGCTGGCGCCCCAGCAGCACCCACCGGTCGTCTGGGCCTCGAGTTCGATCGAGCGGCGTACGAGCAGCGGGGCGAGTTTCGCATCAGCGCGGTAATCCCGGGCGGTGCCGCTGATGCCACGGGCGGCGTGCGCGTCGGCGATCGATTGCTCGCGATCGATGGCGCGTCGCTCGCCCGTAGCACCAATCTCGACTCGTTGCTCGCGTACAAGGCGGGCAAGCGCGTCGTGCTCTCCCTCGCCGGCGCTGACAACGCGGCATCCACGCCGCGCACGATCGCCGTGAGCGCACGAACGGCTGGGCTCGAGAAGGTGGCGCTGTACCGCGCCTGGATCGATGAGCGACGCACCATCGTCGCCAAGGCGAGCAACGGGACGCTTGGCTACGCACACATGTTCGACATGGGCAACAACGCGCTCGCCAACCTCACCACCGATCTCGACGACGAGAATCAGACGCGCAGCGGACTCGTGATCGACGTGCGCAACAACAACGGCGGCTTCATGAATGGCCACGCGCTGGATGTGTTGCAGCGCCGGTCGTACGTGATCATGCAACGTCGCGACGCGCAGCCCGTGCCGGGACGCCCGGTGCTCGGCCAGCGCGCCATCGACATGCCCACCATTGCCATCACCAGTCAGCACACGCTCTCCGATGGCGAGAACTTCACCGAGGGTTATCGCACGCTGGGACTCGGCAAGGTCGTGGGCGAGCCCACCGCCGGCTGGGACGTGTACACGAGCGCCGGCACGATGGTCGATGGCACGTCGGTGCGGTTGCCGTTCATGACCAACGCGCAGCGCGATATGGTGCCGCTCGAACGCCGTTCACGCGCCGTCGACATCCCGATCGATCGTCCGATGGGCGAGAGTTACACCGGTCGCGATACGCAGCTGGAGCGCGCGGTGGCCGAGTTGCTCAGAAGCATCGGTAGTGGAGCGCGTTGATCGGTCGGGTTTGCGAAGGTTGTCGTCGAACGCGTCTCGCGACGCCGCCGCTACCTACTCGCAACTACTCGCCCGCGCCCGCGTCTCGACCAGTGAGCGTCACCGTTTCCCGTACCTCCCACGGCTGCCCGTTGATTTGCTCGATCAGCGCGACTGCACGGAACGTGACTGACAGCGGCACGGGCAGCGCGCCGAGCTTTGCCTCGATATTCCCCGGCGCGCGCGGATTTCGCGGATGCGCCAGGGTGAGATGGGCCTCGGGCGTGCGAATCGCGTCTGAGTCAAGCGCGCGGACACGCAACTGCTGAAAGGCGGTCGCGCCGTCGACGCACGGGAGCAGCAGGCCGTGTCCGTCAAAGCGACGCGGTGCGCCGAAAATGAGCGTCACCGGCGACTCCGTCGCGAGACGTTGCCATAGGGCCGGCAGCTCGAGGTCCACGATCTCGTCCTCGCGACAGAGCGTCACGTGCGCCGCGATCAGGTCACGCTGCACCGGGTCCAGCTGCTGGCGCAGCGGCTCGAGCCACGGTGCAGTGCCGTCCGGCACGAACAGCGTGAGCTGTCGTCGCACGGATGGGAGTTGGCGAGGGCCCGTGGTTCGTTGCGCCGCGCGAATCTCCGTCCACTCCATCCAGTACTCACTGAGCGGTCGAGCGCCGCGCTGTGCGTAGAACGCGCGGGCGGCTGCATTCTCCGGTTCCACGTTGACACATACGCGGGCGGCGTGCTGCTCAACGAACCATTCGGCGATCAAGTGAAAGAGCTCGTCCGCAACGCCGTGGCGTCGGTATTCCGGCAGCACGAAGATCCACTGGAGCTCGCCGTCACACGCAAAGCGATGGGTCAGGTGACCGGCGACGAATCCGACGACAATACCGGCGGCCTCCGCGACAAACGCGACACGCTGAGGCTGCGCGTGTTGCGGGTGATGCTCGCCGGCGAGATAGCGCGCCATCGTGGCGGCACCGGCGCCGCCCGACCATTGGCCCGTCTCTCGGGCCACTCCCATGGCCGTGGCATCGTCCGGCGTCGCCTCGCGATAGGTGATCATCTCGCAGCGCTGCTCCACATCGCCTCGAGTACTGTCGCGATCCGTTCGAGTTGGGGACACAGGAACCGATCCTGTCGAATGCCCGCGTCCCATTCCGTCCTGCGCAGGAGCGGCAGCCACCGCACCGCCGTCAGCTCGGCGACACCGTCTTGGCCAGTCGCGGCCGGCTCGCCGCTCACGAGTGTGCAGGCGAAGGTCCGCCATCGCGTGTAGGTACCGTCCGGCGGTTCGGCCGGCACATCGTCGACAATGTCGCCCACATCAACCACGACGCCCAGCTCTTCGCGAACCTCGCGCAACACCGCCTCAGCGTCGCTTTCGCCCGCCTCTCGACCGCCACCGGGCAGCACCCAGAACGCCGTCCCATTGGCGAGCGTGATCTGCACGAGCAGAACACAGCGATCGCGCACAATCGCTGCTTGCAGGCGTGTATCGCGAATCGTCATGGCGAAGATCTACAGCGTCGCGTCCAAACAGTTTCCGTGCGATCGCGCCAGATCGGACGGAGCGCGTTCCGCGACAGGAGCGTCATCTGGTCCCCGCCTTGGGATGTCCGACCTTCGACCCGTTGCTCTCGCTGAGCAACCCCTCGGCGCGCCGTGGCGTCGTGTCGTCGATCGATCGACATAGGTATCGCCGCTGATGGCGTCCACTTTGCCGTTTTCGACGGTACCCACGCCGTTTGGGCGGATGGCGTCCGGCGAGGCGGGCGCATCGTGCGGGCGCTTGGTGGCCGAGGTCGCCGCACCCTTCGCGTGCTCGCGTCGTTCACTCGCGAGCTGCCGCAACGTGGCGGCAAGGCTCGTCGTGCCGTCGGCGCCAAGTACATCGACGATCGTCCATCGGCCGCGCGCCGCGCGCACGTCCGCGAAGGCGACCGGCGTGGGAGTCCGCTTGCCACCACATATCGCGAAGACGGGGACGCGAAAGCCACCATACTTTCGCATTGCACTCCCGACTGCGCTCGCCTCGCACGGGTCCTGGCTATTGAGGAACGGATCAGCATCGAGGCCCACGATCTCGTCGCGGACCTTGGCCTGCGCCGACAGGTCGGCGGCGAGCGCGCGCGCCAACGCCTGATCGAGTACACTGCGACGTTCGCGAAGCGCGACCGCGGCCGCGGGCTCTCGCGTTGCTGCGACTGCCTTGGGCGCATACCAACGGTAGAACGTCTCCACGAAGCGCTGCGCGGCCTGCGCAGAGTCCGCGACAGGCTTCTGCGCCGATGCGCGACGGGCGCACGCCAGAAGTACGAGCACACACGTGGATCGTCGAAGCCACGTCACGGGAATTCTCCTACGGGAGTGATGGTGCATGTTCCTAACCCTTCGTTGCACCAACGCGAGCGAGAGCAACAAACCCTTGCTGCGTGAAACGGCGTAGGCGCGCGGTACGGCACCGCACGACATCACCGCCCTCTAACCCACCCTGCGCAACCGCCGAATACTCACGATCCCCAACGCTGGCCCGATGGCCAGCACCGGAAAGACCCACTGCCACCCGATCCACCCCACCAGCGGCGGAATGAGCTGAATCGTGATCGTGGTGAGCAAAAAACCGATCGACACCTGCAACGTCAGCGCCGTCCCCACCGCGTGCGCGGGCACACTCTCCGTCACCAACACGCTGAACTGCGCGCTGTCGGCAATCACGAAGAACCCCCACACCAGCGCGAGCGGCGCCAGGAGCCACCACGAGCGGCCCCACGCAAGGCCGATCGCCAAGGCGCAGCTGCCGCTGATCGACATCGCCCACGTCACCAGCTGCGCGCGCCCCACGCGATCGGCCACCAGCCCGCCCCACACGCAGCCGATGCCGCCCACGGCGATCACACCAAAACCAAGCACCGCCGCCACGCGCGGATTGGCCACCGCACCCGTGCGCGCCGCGTGCACCGCATCGCTTGCGGCCAGAAACGCCGGAATCCACGTCCAGAACGAATACAGCTCCGCCATGTGCCCGAGATAGCCACCCGTCGACAACCGCCAGCGCGGCGACTGCACCACCTCGCGCGTTCGCGCCCAGGCAAACGGACGCGATGGAAATTCATACGGGCCGTCGCGATAGAGTGTGAACACGAGCGCGGCCGCGAGCAGCGCACTCGCCGACGACAACCACGTCACCAGCAGCACCGTCATCCCCGGCCACGCCTGCGCGAGATACGGTGTTGCCTTGCCGATCGTGAGCGCACCGACGATCGTGCCGACGGCCAGTCCGCGCCGCGCGCGAAACCATGTCGAGGCCATCTTCATCGCCGGCGGATAGACGCCGGCCAGACAACACCCCGCCGCGCCGCGCGACAACAGCGCGATCAGATAACTGTCGGTGTAGGCGAGCGCGAGATTCGCCAGCGCCCCTAGCACCGCGGCACCGGCGAAGAGCAATCGAGCCGGCAGCACGTCGGCGAGATTGAGCAACGCACTCAGCGCAGTCCCGGCGACGAACCCCAGCTGCACCGCGGTGGTGAGCCACCCCACCTGCGACGACGTCAGCGACCACGACGTCGCCAGCGTCGGCCCGACCGCGCTCCCGGTGAACCAGAGCGACATCCCGAGCAACACCGCACAGGACACGAGCGCCAGCATGCGCCAGCGCGCGGGATCGCGATCGGTTTCCCGAGCGGTTTCCGTCGCGGTTTCGGTCGAGCCAGAGGACAACGGAGCGATGGCCATGAGTCGCGCGGAAGCTAACCTCCTCACTCTCCCATTTGGCGCTGGCGTCACTCGCCCTGCACCCCAGTACTCGCGGTCGGACGATTCCGGCGCCAGACTCTGTCGCATCAGCTTCGAACGCCGATCGCGCAGACGCGCCCGACGCACGCTCCCCGATTCGTGCGAATCGAACAGTGCGCCGTCCGCCTCGATTCGGTCACGCCCGTTTCCGTCTCGCTCGTTCCCGCCCTTCCAGACGCAGGACTCACCGGAGCCCCGCCCGTGATCACACGCCGGACACTGCTGGTCAATGCGGGAGCGGTCGGCGGTGCGCTGCTGACCGGCATCTCACCCGACGGCACACCACCGCAAACCGCGCCCAATTCGGCGAGCGCACCAGAAGCGCCACCGGCGCCGCCCACAGCGGTGGCCCCGGAAGACCCCACGCACCAACTGGGCGCCCCCACGTCCGGCCAAGGCGCGCGCTCTCCATTCGAGGCGCCGTCGCGCACACCGACCGGAGACACGGCGGGCAGCTCGCTCACGCCACACGGTGCCCTGCACGGAACCATCACGCCAGCCGATCTGCATTTCGAACGACACCACTCGGGTGTGCCTCTCATCGATCCAACGCGCCATCGGCTCATGCTGCACGGCATGGTCGCGCGCCCACTCGCGTTCTCGCTCGACGATCTGCGCCGCTTTCCGCAGGTCACCCGCCCCTACTTCGTCGAATGCGCCGGCAACGGCCGAGCGGCGTATCGCAACCCCACGCCGGAACTCACGGCGCAGCGCGTTGCCGGACTCGCCAGCAACACCGAGTGGACGGGCGTTCCCCTGCACTACCTGCTCGACGAAGCGGGCTTGGACTCGAAGTCGACGTGGTGCCTCGCTGAAGGCAGCGACTCGTGTCTGCTGGCCCGATCGATTCCCGTCGCCAAGCTGCGTGACGATGCACTGGTCGTGTGGGCGCAGAACGGTGAGCCGCTGCGTCCAGCACAGGGCTATCCGATGCGACTGCTGCTCCCCGGCTGGGAGGGCAACACCAACGTGAAGTGGCTGCGCCGACTGGAGTTCGGCACGGCACCGTGGATGACTCGCTGGGAAACGTCCAAATACACCGACGTACTGGCCAACGGCACAGCACGAATCTTCAGCTTCGAGCAGGACGCCAAGTCGGTGATCACGTCGCCATCGCACCCCGACGTGGTAGCTGCACGCGGCTGGTTGCCCGTGCGCGGCATCGCATGGTCGGGACGTGGCGCGATCACGCGGGTTGAAGTCAGCACGGACGGCGGCACAACGTGGCACGACGCGGAACTGTGCACGCCGCCAACTCCCAAGGCCCACGTGCGCTTTCAGCACATGTGGAAGTGGACGGGCGGCGAATCGTTGCTGCTCAGTCGCGCCACCGACGACACCGGCTACGTGCAGCCCACGCGCGCTGCACTGCTCGCCGCACGCGGCATCGGCACCGACTACCACTGCAACCAGATCGTCGGATGGAAGGTGCAGACGGACGGTCACGTCTTCTTTCACGGGCTCACCTGATGCGCGCGACATCTCGCACCGCGACGCTCCTCTGCACATTCGCCTGCACACTCGCGGCGCTGCTCTCCGCCTGCACTCAGTCGCGCAACGACGTCACCACCACACGCACCGCCGGCGCCCACGCGCTCCCCACCGGTGAGCACTACGCACTCGGCGCCCCGATCGACAGCGCCACACTCGCCGCGTGGAACGTAGACGGTGGGCCCGGAGGCGCCGATCTCCCACCGGGCAGCGGTAGCGTCGCGACAGGCGATGCGATCTACGTGAAACAGTGCGCGCGCTGCCACGGCGTGGGTGGCGTGGGCATGAGTGGACCGCCTGCGTATCCAGCACTGGTGGGACGCGACAGCGCGTACGAAGGCTTCCGCTTCGCCAATCAATCCAAGTCGGTGAAGACCATCGGCAACTACTGGCCGTACGCCTACACCGTCTTCGACTACATCAAGCGCTCGATGCCGCACGACATGCCGCGCTCACTCACCGACGACGAGATCTACGCCGTCACGGCGTATCTACTGCACGCCAACGGGTTGCTGCCACAGGACGCGACACTCGACGCGGCCAAGCTGCGTGCCGTGAAGATGCCATACCAGGACCGCTTCGTGCCGGATGAGCGCACCGGCGGGCCTGTGGTGCGCTGATCATCCAGGATTCGCGACCTTCTCCGCTGTTACCAGAATCGAATCCAGCGCCGCTCGCGTATACAGGCGACCGTTGGCGATGACCGCACGGATCTTCGTCGTGTTGCGAATGTCGGCCAACGGATTGGCGTTGAGCAGCACGAGATCGGCCACGTGGCCCTTCGCGATCGTGCCCATCGTATCCGTCGCGGCGAGCTGACGTGCCGGCTCGAGAGTCGCCGCACGCAACGCTGCCAATGGCGACAGCCCGTTCTCGACGAACAGCTGCAGTTCGTCGTGCAGCGAGAACCCGGGAATCACATACGGGTTGAGCACGTCCGTGCCGGCAAGCATGGGCACGCCAGCCGCCGCCATCGGCGCGATCAGCGAGAGCTGCAGACGATACGTACGCCGCGCGCGCTCCCAGTCCGCCTCGGTACGACTGCGAAAGCGTGGATCGGTCGCGGGGTCCCACGTCGCCATCAGGTAGCGTGGCATGTAGCGCAGCCGCGGATCCTTGCGCAGCGTCGAATCGTTCATGAAGGTGATGCCGCGCAACACGGTCAACGTCGGTACCTGCGCTGACTTGTTGCGTGCGAGCTCACGAAAGAGCGCTTTGCATTTGGGCATATCGAAGCTGGTGATCGACAGCTCACCCACCTCGGCGCGCGCGCGCTGCAAGGCGGCCAACGATCCGATCGATGTATCGAGTGCCGCGCGCAGTGTCGGTTCCGCATTCGAACACGCCGTCGTCACGCCATTCAGATGCTCCATCGTCCACATACCGGCGGCGCTCGCTTCCCGAATGGACAGCGCTTCGGGGACGTGGCCGGCAAAGCGAATGCCGCGAGCTTTCGCCGCGCGTGCGACGGCCAGGAACGCATCGCGCGTGAGCAGCGAATACACCTTGATGAAGTTCGCGCCGGCAGTGGCCAGCGAATCCACGATCGCGGCCGCCCGCGCCGGATCGCTCAACCGCACGCTCGTCGGCCAGATGGGATTGGCGCCATCCACGATATGTCCTGCGCCAACGATGCGGGGCACAGTCGCCGATCGGTCCGCGTTGGCCGCGCGCGTCGCTTTGATCACGCGCACATCACCGAACATCTCGCGCACGCCCGTCACGCCGTTGGCGATGTAGAGCGGCATGAGCTGCTTGTCGAGAAACGGATACGCGGAGTGCACGTGAAAATCCCAGAGCCCCGGAATCACATAGGCACCCGCTCCGTCCACCATCGTCGCGTTGGGCGGAAATGCCATGCGCGTGCGGTCCACACGCACGATGCGATTGCCCGTGACCACGATGTTCATTCCCGGCAGCAATCGCCCTGATGCCACATCGACGACGGTGGCGTTGGTGATCACGGTCGATTGCGAACTCGCGATGCTGTCGGCGCGCGACGGTTGCTGCGCAGCAGCCGATTGCGCGCTCGCGACGAGCGTCAACAGACAGGCGACCAGCATCGGCGCGACATGGGGACGGCACGATGCGGGACGGAAACGAGAGTGCTTCGACATGAATTCCTCGACGATGACTGAGCTACTCGGCGATCCGTGTGCCGCCGCAAACGCTGCCGAACACGCTGCCGCCTCTGCGACCGCGCACGGTTGAGCATAGCTCCTGACGCTACGTCAGGATCAAGGCCACCATCGAGGCCACTCGCGCGGCACCTATCGCGAGGGGCCCCTGAGCCGCAACCGTTCGGCGCGCTCGAGCGCTTCCACATAGCGCCGCTCGTTCTTGCGCGCGCGCTCCTTGCGTTTGATCTCGGCGCCACCCATCAGCACGAATCCACTGATGCGCAGCACGGGAGCGTTAGGGTCGTCGAGGCTGGACAGCCCGGACTTGGCTTCGAATCCGCCCATCACGGCCATCCCCACCACTTCCACGCGCACGCCGTCCGGCACCCAGATCTCCACGCCGCCCCACACCGCGAGCACTTCGATCTCGCTGACACCGGGCGCGATGCGCGCGTCGCGCAGGTCGAGCTTGACGCCGCCCATGACCGCGACTGCCTTGAAATGTCGCGGCAGCACCCAGCCCTCCGCCCGCTCGAAGCCACCCATTACCGCGATGCCAACGCCGCGGTCCGGCAATGCGAACTCCTGCGCCGGTCGCGCCGCCGCCGCCGGCCGTTCGATCGACATCCCCGGCGACGACGGATCCTCAAGCAACTCGTCGAGCTGCGCCAAAGTGCGCGCCTGATACAGTCGCGTCAGCCGCGCATCGAGTTCGTCCATCGAGATGCGATCTGCTGCAAACGCGTCCGCCAGCCGCTGAATCACCTGCGCGCGCTGCAGCTCCGTCACGCCATAAGACTCCGCCGGCGCGAGCTGCTGCGTATTGGGATCGTAGCGTGGTGTCGTCATCGCATTCGTCGTGGGAATTCACTTCGCGCGGTATCGCACGCCATTGAACCTGCGCAGGTAAGGCTCACATTTGCACCCATCGCCGTTGGGCGCGCCAGTCCCGCAAGGCAAACGGGGGACCCTCCGAAGGCCCTCTGCCCGCGGGACGATCCGCCAACGGATCGTCACGAACGGGCAGCAAGGCCGAGCGGAGGGTCCCCCGTTTGCCGCGGCGCGCGCCACGCGCCACGCGCCTACGGGCTACCGAAAACCCGTCACCTCTTCCTCGGCCGCCGTCTGCCGCGGCGTCCGCACGTCGTTCGGCTTCACCTCGATCGCCGGCTTCCCCTTCTCCTTGAGGAACGCGTCCACCGGCGGCAGCAACTCCTTCCACGCCTTCCGCAGCTCGACCATGTACCCCTCGAGTTCGGCGTTCAACAGGTTGAACACTTCCACCGACTGCTTCGTCGGCCGGGCCTCCGTGCTCCCCACCACGCCCGACAACGCCGCGATCTGGTTGTTCACCTTGATCGGGTAGTTGAGCGGATCCTGGCCCGACTGGTTCTTCACCTGATAGACCAGCGCCTCGACCTCGGTGATCTTGGCATCGAGCGCCGCAGCCAGCGGCTTGAACTTGGCCGAGTCGGCGGCGTCCATCCCCTTCATGCGGTCGGCCAACTGCGCGCGGACGTAGCGCACCGTGCGAACTGCATCATTCGCATCTGTCGTGCGATCGCGGATCTGCATCAGCAGCTTGTACTGCGCGATCAGATCGGCCTGCGTGGCGTTGCTGCGCGGGTCCTTCTTGACGATGAACTTGGACTCCTGCGCCGTCGCGCCATCCACCACCAGGCGAACCGTGTACGTGCCCGGAATGATCAGCGGGCCGTTCGTACCGCCGGCCCAGTAGATCATGCCGTCAAAGCGCGTCGCATCCGGCTCGCGCAGATTCCACGCGAACGTGTTCATGCCGGCGCGATTGTTCAAACGCGGGTCGGCCGACGGAGCGTTGCGACCGCCACCGGGTGCCGCGGCCGGCGTCGCCGCCGCCGTGTCGCTCGAGAAACTCTTGATCGTGCGCCCAGTGGAATCCCGGAACTCGAGCGTGAGTTTGCGCGCCGGCTGCTTGAGCCAGTAGTACACGATTGCACCGGCCGGCGGATTGGCACCCACCTGCCCACCCGCACCGCCACCAAAGCCCGCCTGCCACGTGATGCGATACGTGGAGCGCGGCGTGAACAGATGTGACGACGACGCGATGGCTTCGGTCGTCAGCTGACGCAGCGCGCTCAGGTCGTCAATCACCCAGAATGAACGACCATGCGTCGCCGCGATCAGGTCACCATCGCGCACCGCGAGATCGTGCACCGGCACGATCGGCAGGTTGCGACGGAGCGAGAACCATGTCGCACCGTCATCCAGCGACGCCCACACGCCACGCTCGGTGCCCGCGTAGAGCAGGCCGCGACGCTCTTCGTCTTCACGAATCACGCGCGTGAACTCGGTGGACGGAATGCCGCCCGTCTTCCCCGAGCCATCGATGCGCGTCCAGCTCTTGCCGTAGTCCGCCGTCTTGAAGAGATACGGCTCGTTGTCATCCATCT
Source organism: Gemmatimonas sp. (assembly GCA_965279375.1). Taxonomy (GTDB): domain Bacteria; phylum Gemmatimonadota; class Gemmatimonadetes; order Gemmatimonadales; family Gemmatimonadaceae; genus Gemmatimonas. The sequence goes on from OZ257156.1 coordinate 788,120, forward strand.
GGAAGCGATTGGCCGCGACGTACGCGACCGCCGGATTGAAGCGGCTCGCTTCGATGATGGAGATGCGCGCCCACTCGCGCTCCTTGAGCAGCGGCGGCGTCACGTTCGTCCACGTCTTGCCCGCATCGCGCGTGATCTGCACGAGACCGTCGTCGGTGCCGCCCCAGATCACGCCCTTCGTCACTGGCGATTCGGCGATCGCGAACACCGTGCCGTAGTACTCGACGCTCGTCTGGTCCTTCGTGATCGGACCGCCGGACGGACCCAGCGTGCGCGGATCGTTGCGCGAGAGATCCGGCGAGATCACCTGATAGCTGTCGCCTTCATTGATCGTCTTGAAGAGCACGCTCGATCCTACGTACAACGTCTTCGGGTCATGCGGGCTCACGACAATCGGGAAGGTCCACTGCATGCGATACTTGGAGTCCTTCGCATCGTGCCCCATCGGGTTGAGCGGCCACGGATTGATGTTGCGCTCGAGTCCATTGCGCAGATCCTTGCGCGTCAGCAACCCGCCGTAGCTGCCGGCAAAGACGATATCCGGATCGGTCGGCAACGACGCGATGAAGCCTGACTCACCGCCGCCCGCGTCCAGCCAATCGCTGATGCCGATGCCGCCGATCTTGCGCGACGGTCCGCACAGCGTGCTGTTGTCCTGCTGCGCACCGCAAATGCGGTACGGGAAGTGATTGGTCGTCGTGACGTGATAGAACTGCGCCGTCGCGAAGTCCTGCTCGGTCCACGTACGGCCGCCATCCGTCGACACGCTGGCGCCGCCATCATCGCCTTCGATCATTCGCTGCGGATTCGTCGCCGACAGCCACATGTCGTGCGAGTCGCCGTGTGGCGGGTTCAAGTTGACGAACGTCTTGCCACCATCGCGCGACACCTGGAACGACACGTTGCTGACGTACACGACATCGGCGTTCTTGTGGTCGGCGTACACCTTGGTGTAGTACCACGCACGCTGACGCAGATTGCGGTTGTCGCTCGTGCGCGTCCACGTCGCGCCGCCATCGTCCGAGCGATAGAGGCCACCCTCGTCCGCTTCGATCAGCGCAAACACGCGCTGTGAGTTGGCGCCGCTCACGCTGATGCCGATGTTGCCCCACAGGCCGGCCGGCAGCCCCTTGTTGCGTGTGATCTCGGTCCACGTGTCGCCGCCGTCGGTGCTCTTGAACATCCCCGAGCCCTTGCCGCCCGACTCGAGCTTCCACGGCTTGCGATACACCTGCCAGAAGCCCGCGTACAACACGTTCGGATTGTTCGGATCGATCGCGAGATCGCCCACGCCGGTCGAGTCATCTCGGAAGAGCACCTTCGACCACGACTTGCCGCCGTCCTTCGTGCGGAACACGCCACGCTCGGCGTTGGGGCCCCACACATGGCCGAGTGCCGCCACGTAGGCGATGTCCGGATTGGTCGGATGCACCTTCACGTCGGCGATCTGGCGCGTGTCGTTGAGGCCGATGTTCGTCCACGTCTTGCCACCGTCGGTGGTTTTCCAGACGCCATCACCGTGCGACACGTTGCCGCGCAGCGGGAACTCACCGCCGCCCACATACACGATGTCCGGGTTGGACGCTGACACGCCGATCGCGCCGATCGTGCCGCCGAAGTACTTGTCCGTCATCGGCGCCCAGTTCGTGCCGCCGTCGGTCGTCTTGAAGACACCGGCGCCCGTCGTGCCCATCCAGTACTCGTTGGGACGCGCCTCGCTGCCGGCCACCGCCACCGAGCGACCGCCGCGGAACGGCCCCACTTCTCGCCAGCGAATCGCGCCGAGGGCCAGACTATCGAACGGCGCCGCCATCGGAACGGTGGCTGGCTTGAGCACCGGGCGCGGCACCGATACCGGGCGCGCCACCGGCTTGGTCGCCGTCGCCTGCGCATATCCGACGGCAGGGAAGGCGAGAACGGACAGCATCGACGCGGTGCGCAGCGCACGATGTCCGAGCGAAGAACGGCAAGGTCGAAAAGACACGGGAAATGCTCCGTTGCGAGACGTGAGGCGGACAGACCGCGACAATGCGGAGTCGGCACACACGTGGCAAGGGGTATTCCGCGGACGCCTCGGCCCAGCGCGTGCTACGCGTGCACAGGCGCTGTTGTGAAGGCCGGTAACAGTCTCTTGATCAGGCGTCGTCCGCCGCGAGCGCCGCCAGCGAACCGATCCGGATCACCGTGCCCCACGGATCCACCGTGCGGAGCGAACCGCCGGTCAAGCGCGTCGCCTCTGCCCCCGCCTTTATGAGACTCGCCTCGAGCTCGGCTACGCTGTCATCGTCGGGCAGCTCAATTGTCCACTCGAGCAGCCTGGCATCGTCGGCGGTGGACGGTCGCGCGCCGGGACCGGCCCAAACGTTGGTCCCCAGGTGATGGTGATAGCCACTCGCGCCGAGAAAGAGCGCGCCGGGATAGCGCCACACGGTGCGATCGAAGCCAAGCCCCTCGGAGAAGAACGCCGACGCGCGCTCGATGTCGCCAACGTGCAGATGCACATGCCCGAGAACGGTGCCCGCCGGCATCTCCGTCCACGGTTCCGGCGAGGCCGCGTCCACCAGTCCCTGCAGGTCCACCGGGTCGGTGGCCATCGCCAACTCCCGGCCGCTCCGCTGCCAAGTCTCCCGAGGGCGATCCCAGTAGATCTCGATGCCGAGGTCGTCCGGGTCGTGGAGATAGATCGCTTCACTGACCAGATGATCACCGGCACCGATCGGCTGCCCGATGATTGCCGTGTGCCGCACGAAGCGCGCAAGCGCATCGCGCGTCGGCAGCAGGATCGCGAAGTGGTAGAGACCCAGCCGACCACGCCGCGCGGCTGAACGCACGCCGCGCTTCTCGCGCAACGACACCAGCGGCCGATCGCTGCCGGCAACGCCGAGGGCCGCCGTCGTCTCCGTCTGTGAAAGCACTCGCAGTCCGAGGACCCGCTGGTAGAACGCGAGCGATCGCGCGAGGTCAGACACCTGCAGCTGCACTCCGCCGAGCGACGTGTGCTCGGGGAGACGGTAGCCGGACGGCGCGACGCCATAGCTGCCCGGTGTCGCAAAGTCGATCGTCGGCTGTGCGCCGAAGAGGTCCTTCGACGCGGCGCTGGTGTTGTTGCTCATGGATGGCAGTTCTCGGTCGAACTCTCGTGGGTGGTTTCCGGGCGCGATGCGAAGGGGGGGCAGAGTGTTGCAACACACATTCGGTTTCGGTGCGCGTGCCGCCGGTTCAGGATGCGTGGTGTGCCTACGCGTGCTCTCGGGCGATCGCGAGCAGTTCGATCAATTGGCTGAGCTGCTCGACGGACATGTGGCCCATCTGCCGCGCGTGCTCTTCGTCGATCTTGCTGTCGAGCGTTGCAAGGAGCTCGCCGCCCGCCGGGGTGAGGTAAGTGGACACCAGCCGCCGATCCTCGGTGCTTCGAACCCGCGAGACGAGCCCCGCCTCTTCCATGCGATCCAGCAGACGCGTGACGTCCGGCATGCGGCTGATCAGCCGGTCCCGGACCTCATTGCGGCAGAGCCCCGCACTGCCCGCCCCACGCAGGATCCGCAGCACGTTGTACTGCGTCAGACCTATGTTGTACGGCTTGAGCACCGCTTCGAAGCCGTCGTTCAACACCGAGGCGGTGCGCGCGATGCTCAGCTGAGCCTCCTGAGCGAGACTACCGAACGGTTTCGACTGGCGCAGTTCTTCCCGCAGCGAGATGGACATGGAGGATATTACCCGTGTAAACATTTAGTGTCAAGACACCCAATTTTATACGCGCCGTGGCCAACGCCTTGGCCTTGGACGCACCGGCTTGGTGTCATGCGCTGGCGGGCGAAGAAGAGCCCGCTTTGACGGCGAACGAGATGAGGCGCGCTGAGCTGCATGCCACAAGAGACAGCGCGCCCGGACGAAAAGCGACCCGTTCCGCGAACTTTTCTCGGAACGGGTCCCGGTTCAGCGCTTTTTCGTCGATCCCGCTGGCTTGATGGTCGGCACGGGCGCCCGCAGCGCGCGCGCACCCTGCGCGTCTGCGGTGGCAGCCGTGGACGTCTTCTTCGCCGAGGCCGCCGCGACCTTGGCTTTCGGGTGCTCCGCCACGTGCGCGTCGATCGCGTTCGTCGCGGTCTTCACCTGCGCCGGCGTGAACGTCACCGACTCCTGCGTGGGACGGGTTTGAGCGGCCAACGTGCTCGGGTGAGCGAACGCGAGCGCGACGCCGATCGCTGCCAGCGCCGCGAGGCGCGGCGAGAGCGCCGATGAGATGCACGACTGCAAGACGTTGATTCTCACTTGTTGCCTCCGGTTCCGGTGGTCCACGCGCTCGTGCGAGCGACGCTGTCCACCTGAGCAGCCAGGGTTTGCAGCACACGCGGTGCACTGGTGCACCCGGCATCGTGCTGAACGGTTTTCATCGCGGTGGCGCCGCGCGCGCCGAGTACGGTGCGCGGGCCATCGGGGAGGTAGCGCCCGCACCCCTTCGCCCCCTCGACATACGCACTGTCGAGCGAAGCGAAGTTGGCGCTGGCGAATCGCTGTTGCAGCGAGCGCACCGCACTCACGGCAATCGAGGCACGTTGCGCACCGACGGTCTTCACGTTCTTGCGTCCGTCATACTGCACGGTGCCATCCTCGAAGATCTCGACGACGTACTCCGCGCAACGACCGAAGCAGGCGCCGCGCTCGAGACGCACGGCCACGTTCCCTGTCGCCGGCGTGCTGGGCGTTGCGTGTGAGCGGCACGCCAGCACCGTCACCGCGATCGCCGTGAGCGCGACGGACAGTCGCGCCTGTTGCAGTTGCTTCGAGATGGAGTTGATCACTGGCGGATCGCTCCCGTGAAGGGATCGATCGTCGCCTTGGCGCTCTTCACGCCGTCGGAGATGAGCAGATCGAGGCGGTCAGGCGCGCCGAACTGCGACAGATCGAGCGATCCATTGCGCGCGAGTGCAAGGACATCGCCAGTTCGGCGGTCACGCACCATGATCGCCGGCACCCGCGAGGGCGACCAGGTCATCTGCATGCGTGCGCCCGACAGCGTGGTAGTCTGCACATCCATGCTCGATGCGTTGAGCGGACCGGTATCACGCATGTTCGTGCGCATGCTGCTCTTGGTTCCGCGCACTTCGCGCACTCCGAGCCGTGCCACCTGCGCTTGCACACCCTCGGCCACCGGCACCGCAACGACGAACGCTTCCGTGCCTGCCGCTGCATCATCCACACCGTACGGCGTGAAGCGATGCGAGAAGAGCACGCGATCCTTGGCGTCGAAGCCTTCGATCACGTAGCGGCCGGAGGCGTCGTCCTTCGCCGGTGAGGTGGTCATCGAGAACGCCGGGTCGAGCGACAGCTTCCCGTTGACGATGTCGCCGGAGACGAGGAGCACACTCGTCGGCGCGGAGATGCCCACGCCGTTCGGATTCGCCTGACGGAAATCCATCACCTTGCGGTAGTTGAACGCGCTGACCCAGTACGGGCGGCAGTACGTCATGATGTCGTTGGCCGTCGGCGGCTGCAGCGCATTGTTGTTGAACAGGTCCATGCCGTACGTGCCCGTGCGACCGTCGGCGAACGGATAGGTCGGCTCCGGTCCGGCGGCACCACCGCAGGGTGAATGACGCAGACTGAGCGTGTGTCCCATTTCGTGCGCGAAGGTGAGCTGCGATTCCTCCGCACCGAAGTCGGAACCTTCGTCCACACCGATCGCGGCGCGCGCCGGGATGCCGTTGGCCAAGCCAAGCACACCGCTGCGCCCCGTCGTGCGCACGAGACCGAAGTAGTACGAGGTGGTTCCCTCGGTCTGGCGCAGGATCTCGATGTCGCGCACCAGTCGGCCCCAATCATCGAAGGACTGCGTACCGATCGTGTAGTCGATCACGAGTGGCGCACGTGCCGCCACGTTGATCGTGTTCAAAGGCCACATGGATCGGAAGTACGTGAGCAGCGTCGTCGTCGCGACGCCTACCGGACCGTTGCGATTCTGCTGCACCGGCACGAGACGCAGGTTGAAGGGCGGCACGGTGACGACATTCAACGCCTGCGCTGTCCCGTTCAGCGGGAACTGGTTGTCGTTCTCGGCGCTCTCGGCGACCGCATTGTCCGGATCGACTTCGGCGAGGAAAGTCACGCCCGCTTTGACCATCGATGACGGAATCACGAAGTTCGCGGAGCAGCACCCTTCATCGAGGTTGAGCGATGGCGTGGCCGTGCCGTTGAAGGTGCCGAGCACTGTGGTGCCCTGCAGCATGCGCAAGCGAACCGCTGCGGGTGTCAGTCCGGTACGGCTGCCGCGCACGAAGACGCGCGCCACTGCGCCGCGATCCGCCACGAGCGGAATGCGCCCGTCGGGGACCTGCGTCGCCTGGACGAAGTAGACTGCCGGAATGTCGAGATTGGTGGTCGTGGACTGCGCCACCGTCACGGGAATCGTGGCGACCTTGGCTGGATCCGCCAACGACGTGACCGTGATGTTCGTTTGGCCGGCCCCGACCGCGCGAATGAGTCCCGTGGGACTGACGCTCGCGATGTTGGAGTTGCCGCTCGCCCACTGGATCGCGGTGTTCGTCGTGCCTGAAATCGTCGCCGTGGCCTGCAGCGTCTGCCCGGTCTGCAGGTTGGCGTTGGTCGGCGATGCCGTCAGGTTGATCGAGGTGACGGGAATGCCGCTCACGCCAAGCAGGAACAGCCCGGTTTCGCCGGCGTTGAACGTGGTGGCGTTCACGATGTACTGACCGGCGGGCAGGTTCGCGACGATGCGGGAGTTGGTGGTGTTGCCCGTCGGCGCATCATCGTTCTCAGCGACGACCGCGCCCGTCTGTGCGTTCTGCAGGACGAGATACGCATCGACGGCACTGCTGAGCATGTCGAACTGCACCGACGACGTCGCGCCGAGTACCATGCCGAAGCGCTGGAAGTAGCGACGAGGGCCACCATTGTCGCTGATCGCGCAATCCTTGGTGGTGAACGTGCTCTGGATCGTCTGCCCGACGGACACCGTCTTGGTAACGGCACACGGATCGATCGCCGGGCCAAGCGACAATCGATACGCGCCGACGCGATTGGGATAACCGCGTGCGAGTACGGTGTAGCGCCCCGGCTCGAGCAACACTTCGAGCGCCGCGTCCGTGCCGGCGCCGCTGTCGTCATCCTGCGCGACGATGCGCTCCTGCTCGTCCAGAATGAACAGAATCGGATCGAACTGTGAGCTCGTCAGCTCAGCCGCCATGTTGTACTTGGTCGTCACGACGATGTCGTAGCGATCTTCGTAGCTGTTGTCGTTCAGGCGACACGCGGTGGTCGTCGCGAGGTTCGCGGGCACCGTCGTCTGGATCTGCGTCTGGCGCCCGTTGGTGCACGCCGTCGGCGCAGCACGCGCGGTGAGCTGATACGCACCGAAGGTGTTGGCGTCGTACGTGTTGGCGAGCACGATGTAGCGACCGGCCGGCAGGATGCGCATGATGCGCGCGTTCGTGCCCCCGCCGCCGTCGTCGTCTTCGGCGATAACCTTGCCGGAGGCGTCGGCGAGAAAGACATAGGCATCGAACGCTGTGCTGGTCAGCACGACTTCGACTTTCGCGGCCACCGGGAGGGTGAACTCGTAGGCCTGCGTGGCCGTGTTGTCGCTCAGCTTGCAGTCGGCGGCGGCCAGTGTGCCGTTGACCGACGATCCGTAGGTGAGCGCGCGAACGACCGTGCACGGATCCTGGATGACCGTGATCGCCGCGGTGCCAGTCGCGCCTTCGGAAAGCGCGTTGATCGTGGCGGTGCCCGCAGCAACGGCGGTGACCAGTCCGGTCTGCGAGACCGTCGCGACCGCGGGCGCGGTGCTCGCCCATTGAATGACGCGTCCCGGCAACGTGTTGCCTGCCGCATCTCGCGCCACCGCGGTCAATTGCGACGGCGCCTTGCCGAGGGTCAGCTGCGTCGCGCTTGGCGTCACCACGACCGCTGCAACCGGCGTGCGCACCACGACCGACGCGCTGCCGCTACGCCCATCGATATTGGCGGTCACGGTCGCCGTACCGTCGCTCACGCCGGTCAGGACGCCGCCGGACGATACGGTCACCACACTCGGCGCGGACGATGTCCACGTCACCGAGCGGCCGCTGATGGCGGCACCACTCGCTTCGCGCGCCGTCGCCGTGAGCGGCGTCGATTGACCCGGCGCCATGTTGACGGTGAGTGGCGCTACATCGACTGTGGCTACGACCTTGGGCGCGGCCGATTCGCCACCGCCACACGCGGCCAATGCCAGCAGCGCCGCCGTCATCGACACGCGGCGCGCCAGCCGATGTCCGACGAGACCCGAGGCGCGTTTCAGCTCCTGTCCCATGTAATGCATGATGTGATGCATGCTCCTGACTCACCGCGTGAGAGTGTGCCTTCCGTTTCGCGCTCGATCCCTGGCGACACCGGACCAGCCGAGGGCGAGAATCGTTGCGACCTCTAGTACGCGCAGAATTCACCCAGAAAGTGTCACGCCATCGATTTCAGGAATAGAGCGCGTCCGAATTGCCCACGGGCAGAGGTCGGTTGACCCCCTGCCGCTCCCCGGGTCAGTGGCCGCCGCTGCCGTGGGCGTCGGTCAGGTCGATCCCGATCACGGTGACGACGATGTTGCGGTGATGCGCATCCTCCACGAAGGTCGCCAGCACCTCTTTCACGTCGTGGTCGATGTACTCGCCGGTGCCGTCGATGATCACCTCTTCACCGTCATCCACCTCGTCGAGCGTGGAGACGATGCCCGGCTTCGAGACGAAGGTCCCGTCCCGCCGAAATCGCATGCGCCAGATACCGGCGTCGTCCTTGACGGCCACCACGGCCTGCTTCGAGTTCTCGTACAGCACGAAACAGATGCCGGTGACGATCCCGACGATGACGCCCTTGAGCAGATCGAGGGTGAGCACGGCGGCCACCGTGACCGCGAACGGCAACAGCTGCGTGATGCCGAGCTTCACCTGCGTGCTGAAGAGGGCCGGCTTGCACAGGTTGAGCCCCACCTGAATGAGCACCGCCGCGAGACAGGCGAGTGGAATCAGCTTGAGCAGCGGACCGGCAAAGAGCACCGCCACCAGCAGCAACCCCCCGTGGACGAGCGCTGAGAGGCGCTCGCGCGCGCCGGCCGTGACGTTGGCTCCGCTGCGTACGATCACCGCGGTGACCGGCAAGCCGCCCAGAAATCCCGACACCATGTTCGCCGTCCCCTGCGCCAACAGCTCGCGATCCAGCGGACTGTGCCGCTTGAGCGGGTCCAGCCGATCGATTGCCTGCAGCGACAGCAGCGTCTCGATGCTGGCCACGATCGCGACGGTTCCGGCGGTCGTCCACACGTCGAGGCTGGTGATGGCGCCGAAATCCGGACGCGGCAGTGCGCGGTACAGCGCACCGATGCCGCCCAGCGGCACGTTCACGAATTGCGCGGGCGAGAGCGCCAACGCTGCGTGGCCGCGCAATGCCACCGCCAGCCCGCTCGCGACGAGTACGACCACCAGCGCCGGCGAAATGAGCCGGTGCTTCGCAAAGGGTGTGAACTTCCACCCGTACAGAATCAGCAGCGACATCGCTGCGATCAGGGTCGCGCCGGCGTTCATCTGATCCTTGATGAGCGCGAGTCCGCCGCTCACGCCGAACGCCACGGGTAACTGCTTGAGCACGATGGTGATGCCGATCGCCGCGAGCATCCCCTTGATGACGGCCGTCGGCACCAAGGCCGCGAAGCGTCCCGACCGCAGCGCGCCCAGCACGAGCTGCATCCCGCCCGCGAGGATTGTCGCCAGGAGCAGCGCTTGAATGCCGCCCGGCTTCTGCGATTCCACCAGCACGATGGACGTCAGCCCGGCCGCGGGCCCAGACACCGACAGCGGTGACCGGCTGATGAGGGGCACCACCAGCCCACCCACAATGCCCGCCACGAGCCCCGACACCGGCGGCATGCCGCACGCGATGGCAATGCCAAGACAGAGCGGCAACGCGACCAGGAAGACGACCGCTCCAGCGACGAGGTCTTCCTTCGGGTGGCCGAACATCGAGGGGTGACGATGCATGCGAGCGTGTCTGAGGCGAGCCATCTCACGCTGCGATTCCCGCCAGCGTGGCACATCCTTCCATGCGCACCCTATTCTTTCTCACACACGACTGCAACTACACGCCTTCATTCGGTCCGGACTCGCATGAACGACCTCACGATCCACAATGGCGACCTTGCGCTCGCTGCATCCGTCTTCGGCGCCCCGGACGCGCCCCCTGTGCTGCTGCTGCACGGTATCAGCAACAGTCGGGATGTGTGGTATGACTGGGCGGTCGAACTGCAGGATCGCTACCGCGTCTTCACGCTGGATTTCCGCGGACATGGCCATTCGGCGCGTGCGCCGCGCTATTCCATCGAGGACTACGTGTCCGACGCGGCAGCGGTCCTCGACGTCATCGGCGTTCCCACGCGTGTCGTCGGCCACTCGCTCGGCGGCGTTGTGTCGGGCGTCCTCGCGCAGCGCGGCCACCCGCTCATGCACTCGGCGCTGCTGGTGGACCCGGCCTGGTACTTCGGCATCGAAGCGGAATTCCAGCGCACGGTCTATCCACGTCGTTTCGCGCTGCTGACCGGCCTTGTCGAGAAGCTGCGGGCAGAGCGAGCGCCGCTGAACGCGTGGGTGGATGCGGTAGCGCATACGCCGCATCCCGCGGGAGGCGTCTTCGCCGACCACATGCCCTATCGCCAGCTGTTGAGCCACGGCTCCGCCCTGCATCGGTGGGATGTGGCCGTGCTGCAGCGCTCGATGACGGAGGTCTTCGCGTCGGTGGACTACGCCCAGCCGTTCCAGCGGCCAACCCACCTTATTCACTGCGACGACGCGCTAGGCGCGGCGTTCCATCTGCGACACGCCGAGCTGCTGAGCGCGATCAATCCCGGGCTCGTGGTCACGCACTATGCGGGATCGGACCACTTCCCCCTGCGCACAACGGCATTCGCGCCGCGATTCCGGCGAGACCTGGAGGGGTTTCTTCGGGCGTAGCGGTCGGAGCGCCAGAAGGACCCTGGCCGCCCGAACCGGGCTGCCACCTCGCTGAAACCGCCCGAAACCCCGTTGCGTAGGCTGATACTGAAGTGATATCACTTCACTATCACACCCCTCCACGAGGATTTCGATGCTTCGCGAAACCGATGCCCGTCCCACAGCGGGTATTCCCGTAGCGCTTCTGCTGGTCGCTGGCTTTGCCGCCAGCCTTTACGTCCTGATCACCGGTATCGATTCCGGTCAGAAGTTGATGGCCGCCGGTGGTGCGCTGCTGCTGCTCACCTGCACCGTGATGACCGCGGGCTTCTTCATGGTGTCGCCCAACGAAGGCAAGGCGCTCACCCTCTTTGGCAACTACAAGGGGACCGTGCGCACGTCGGGGCTCTGGTACACGAACCCGTTCATGACCAAGAAGGGGATCTCGCTCCGCGTACGGAACTTCGAGACGGCCAAGCTCAAGGTGAACGATGCCCGGTCGAACCCGGTGGAGATCGGCGCCATCGTGGTCTGGAAGGTGATCGACACGGCCGAAGCGATGTTCGAAGTGAACGACTACGTCGAGTACGTGTCGATGCAGAGTGAGTCGGCGTTGCGTGCACTGGCCACGGCGTATCCGTACGACAACCATGGTTCCGATGACGTCGCGCTGAGCACGCACACCACGGAAGTGTCCAAGGCGCTTATGGACGCGTTGCACGAGCGCTTTGCGAAGGCCGGCGTGGAAGTGATCGAAGCGCGCATCAGCCACTTGGCGTATGCGCAGGAGATCGCGGCGGCGATGTTGCAGCGACAGCAGGCCGGTGCCATAGTCGCGGCGCGTCAGACGATCGTGGAAGGCGCGGTCGGTATGGTGGAGATGGCGCTCGACTCGTTGTCGGCGCGGCAGATCGTTACGCTGGACGACGAACGCAAAGCGGCGATGGTGAGCAACCTGCTGGTGGTGCTGTGCTCGGATCGGGCGGCACAGCCGGTCGTGAACACGGGCACGCTGTACAGCTGATGCGGGCCACTGACAGGCGGGCAAATCGTCATGGCTGAACGGAAGTCCTTCCTGTTGCGCGTGGACCGCGAGCTGCTCGACGCGGTCCAGCGCTGGGCCAATGACGATCTGCGCAGCCTGAATGGCCAGATCGAGTTTCTCCTGCGGCGCGCGCTCAAGGACGAAGGGCGCGCGCCGCGCGTCGTCGCGTCAGACGACTCCTCCGATTCCCGAGACCAAGCATGAAGTCATATCTCGTGTGCGCACTGCTGCTCTCCGCGCTGCTGCTACCACACACCGCGCACGCGCAGCGCGCGACCTATCTCTATCTACGCGGCACAGACACGCTGGGCACCGAGACGCTGCAGATCTCGGACACCGGTGCCGTCGGCGTGCTGGCCATGAAGGGACAGCCGCGCGTCGAATGGCTGCAGCGACGCAACAACAGCACCCTCGGCGGCATCATGCTGCGCGCGTATGGCGTGGGCTCCACGACGCCGATGCAGGTCGCGTCCATCGTGATGCAAGGCGACAGTGCGATCGCGGAGATCGAAGGCGGCGGACGCACGATGACTCAGCGCATCGCGTCGAAAGCGGGCGCGCTGCCATTGGTGAATCAATCGGTGCTGCACATGGTGTTGCTGTCGGGGTTGATGAACAGTCGGCACGTCTCGTCGTTCGACGTCCTGCTTGCGTCGGGCGCGCAGACGATGCCGATGACGACGTCAACCGTTGGCGACACGCTGTTGATCTCCCTCGCCGGATTGCAGGCGCGCGCGTGGTCGCTCAAGGAGCAGATGCCGTCGCTGATCACCACATCGCAGGGGATTCGCGTCGTGCGTGCAGATGGTGTGGCGCCCGGTGCTGCGGCCGCGATGGCGCGCTACAACTACGACGCACCGGCCAACGCGCCGTACACTGCAGAGCATGTGCGCATCCCAACCGGTCGCGGATACGAGTTGGCGGCAACGCTCACGAAGCCCAAGGGCGTTGCCAAGGTGCCGGTGGTGGTGACGATCAGCGGCAGCGGGCCACAGGAGCGTGATTCACGCATTTCGCTGGTGCCTGAGTACGCGATCTTCCGGCAGATCGCCGACACGCTGGGACGACGTGGCATCGCCGTGCTGCGCTTCGACGATCGCGCGGTTGGAGAATCGGGCGGCATGGACGGCGCCACCAAAGCCACGACCGCCGACGCGGCGAATGATGTCCGCTCGATCGTCGCGTGGCTGCGGACGCGGCCCGACGTCGATGGCACTCGTATCGCCCTGGCCGGTCACAGCGAAGGGGGCATCATCGCGCCGATGGTCGCTTCGACGGACCCGGCACTCAAGGCGATCGCGCTGCTGGCAGGCACGGCCTACGACGGGCGTCGCGTGCTCAACTTCCAGATCGGCGCACAGGTCCCGATACCCGCGGGCGCCACACCAGCCAAGCGCGACTCGGTGTCGCGTCAGGTGACGAGCGTGATCGATTCGATCGCGGCGTCGAACGCGTGGATGGGCTTCTTCGTCTCCTACAATCCGCTCAAGACGATCCGTCTGGTGAAACAGCCAGTGCTGATCCTGCAGGGCGAAACGGATCGCCAGGTGACACCCGAGCAGGCGGACACGCTCGCGGTTGCGTTGCGCGCCGCCGGCAACCGTCGCGTGCTGGTGCAGAAGTTTCCGGCGACGAATCACCTGATGCTCGTGGATCCGTCTGGCGCGCCGGCGGGCTATACCTCGCTCAAAAATCCGCGAGTACGACCCGCGGTACTTGGCGCACTGGCCGACTGGGCGGTCAGCACGCTCAAGTAGTGCGCGGCGAATCGTCGTGCCGCCAAGGCACAGCCTAGAACTTGCGAACGATGCGCATGCCCACGTGATGCGAGCCGAGCACCAGATCGCGCAGTGTGGCACCGGGTAGCGATAGCACGGACACGGGGTCGGCGATGGAAGAAGCGACCGCGAGCAGCAGGTAGTGACTCGCGCCGGCCCCTCGAAAGTCGATGGGGAATGCCACTGAACGCGAGGTGCGCGCGTCGAGTGGCAACGATGGACGACGTCTCGGCACCGCAAGGGTCACCGGCTGCATGGACAACGCGCTGTTCCAGGCGGCCGGCGCTGCAGCCGTGAGCAGATTGGTCATCGCCAGCTTGAGCGCGTCGCTAATGCCCACCGCCGCCCACTCCTCGGCCGATGCGGGCACCGGCGTGATGAACAAGGCGACATTGATGTCCGTCGCCGCGATCTCCGAGAGCTCGTACGTGTGGAGCAGGACGTGCGCGGTGAACACCGCATTGCTGACCGGCGTGACGGCCGCATAGCTGCCGAGCGGCGCCACGAGGTGCACATCGCGATCGCCCAACGTTGGCGGCGTTTTCGTGTCGAGTGCGACGGTCGTGCTGTTCGGATCGAAGACCTCCAGAAAGTCCGCCTCGGTGGGATTGCCGCCCCTCCACGGCGACGGTGCGAACGCATCGACGATCCGAATGTCCGGCGAGATGTACCACGGCCACTCCGCGTTCTCCGCCACCGTGGGACTGACGAGATTCGCCACGGTCAGGCGTCTGGCGTCGTTGGGACTCGAGCGCACAAAGACGCGGTTCAACGGCTTGGGAGACGCGCTCAAGTCGAGCTCCCACACGCCGCGTGACTGAATCGTCGCACGCAGCATCTTCACGTTGTCGCGCGGCCCGAACAGCGAGAGGTCCTGCACAGGCGCTTCGGGTAATCCGTTATCCAACGGTTCCCACAACCACAGGGGATCGGCGCCCGTGGTGTCGCGCTCACCGCGCCAGACGCCGAGTGCCGTGCCCACGTAGACGATGTCGCGATTGTCGGGGTCGACGAGCACGGCAAACGCCGGTGCGGTCACACCGGTGCTGTCCGTCGCGTCGTCGTTGCGCAGTCCGGTCGACCACCACTTTCCGTCGCCGTCGTACCACCAGAGCGTGTCCATGCGATCGGACTCGGTGACGTCGTTGTCATCGAGCGTGGCATGCCCGGTGCAGGCGACGTAGCAGCTCGTGGAGCCGGGCGTGGGATCGTCGAGTATGAGATCGCTCCACGTACCAAGCGGCGGCAGATAGTCTGACGACGGCAGTTCGATGTCGCTGTTCTCGTAGTCGCCGCACACGCTTTCGGTCTTGGTCAGACTTTCCTTGGACCAGCGGACGCCGGCCCCGTTCGCAGGCGGAGTGAAGACGATGATCCCGCGCTCGTACAGCACGAACAGTCGACCATCCGGGTGCCACCGCGGCGCGATGACTTTCCCGAGTTCGACATCGAAGACGTCCGTGCCGTTGTCGCGTGGATTGCGAGCGCGCGGATCGATCCCTGACGGAAGGGTCTTCCACGTATTGGCAACTTTCCCACTTGGCGTCCAGTCCTCGGAGATCCAGACGCGGTTCGTGCCGATGGCGATGCGCGCGTTCACACTCCCGGGGGCAACCGGCATCACGTCCACGCCGGAGTAGAACGACGCAATGTCATCCTCCTTCTCCTGACTGTCCTTCCCGACACCGTTTCGCATCACCGGCGGAGCGAGTGTCCCCGTACCGTCGGCTAACTCTGCGCCAGACCTCCAGGCAGCGCTGGTGTATTGCCCGATGAAGTAGCGCGAGGAGGTGGGGTGGAACGCGACGCCGCCACCATCACCGCCGATACCCTGCGTGTGCATCCAGACGGAGTGCCCCACGCGTTGCACGACGCCGTTGTCCTGCGTACCGAGAATCACGAAGTGGTCGTTCGTCGGATGCGACGCGACAAATCCGCCTTCGAGCACGGCGAGGCCGACGTTGCACGATGTGTACGAGCCCAATCGATCGGCCGTCGTGGATCGGAAGACGCCGCCATCGCACGCGATCCATCCGTGCAGTTCGGTGCCGACCTTCACGAGACAGATGCGATGCACATCGGCATGGACGCCGGCTCCCAGATAGGTGCTGTCGTCGCCCGGTTTGTCCTGATTGACAGCGCCGAAACCAAAACTGGGCTTGAGCGCGGCGTTGAGGCTCAGCACCGAGCGAAAAAGCGAGGCACTCCACTCGCCCCCGGACATCGTGGCGGAGCCGCCGATGAAGACGCGGAGCGCGTTGTCCGGGTCCACCGCCACGGCGATGTTGTGAAAGGCGGAATTCGATCCGTTGCTTTTCTTGCCGAACAGCAGCTCGGGCACGTCGAGCACCTGCTCTGCCGACGGCTTGTCGTTGTTCGGGAAGCTGATGCGATGCAGCGTTGGTCCTGCACCCAACACGAAGGCGCGCGACGCCGACTCATTCGCCGTCAGCGCGATGCGTCCGGCCTTGAGCCCGGGCAGCGCGATCCGTTCGAACGGGCCAGCGATGCCGCTGTCCGAGCAGAACACGCCCTGCGTGGTACCGTACAGGGCCACCACGAGCCCATTGGTGACGCCCTTCATCCAGACCACGTCGCAGGCCAAAGTGTGATCGTCGGCGTCGAAGTCGAGCGGACCGCTGTCGATGCGATCCCACTCCGCTTCGGCAACGAAGGGGCGACTGCGGGTGAAGACGCCGGCCGTCGTGGCCGCGATCATCGTGTCAGGGTCGTTGGGATCGCGCGCCAAACGAAAAATGCCGAACCCTGAAAGCTCCGGTGCTTCGCGCGCCCAGTGATTGGCGAACGGATTCGCGATGGCCTGTGTGATCGTGCTGCTCAGCCGCAGGATGCCCACACCACCGTTCTCCGCACCTGGCATTCCCGGCTGGACCGGCAGGCGTTCGCCCGTGCCGACGTATACCACGTCGCGATCCGGATCATCGGCGAATCGACTGGGATCGTCGAGCGGCACCGTGACATCTTCGATGACGCCAAAGTTGACGAGCAAGCAACCGCAGGTTAGGGCTGATTGTGCGACACGCGTGGACAGCGCGTCTTGCGGGGTGGGCAACCAATTGCCCACCGGCGACCACGTCGCGCCGGAGTCTGCCGTGTACCACACGCCGCCGTTGCCGCTCGCTGCGTAGGCGCGGCGTCCGGTGGGGCTCACCGCCAGATCGCGAATGCGTCCGGCCACGCGCGGGTTGTTGGACGCCTGTCCCTTGAGCACCACCGACGGACCGATGGGCGCCCAGAGATCGGTACGACCCTGCGGCGCACGCGACGCGGCGGCGCGCGCGGTGCGGCGCTCCTGCGCACTGCGTCGTGCGGCCCGGGCGTTCGCGACATCCTGCTCGGTCACGATGCCGTTGGTCGCGGCGTTCCACTCTGCGCGCCGTGCCGGCCGATCAGGATTCTTGCGCTTGCGCGGCCACTCGTAGCGACTCATGGCGTCTCTCCCGACGCATCTGCGGCCAACGGCATCACCCGGATGTATCCCTCCTGCACGGTCGACGGCAGCACGGGGAGCAGCGCCGTCTGTGTGGCCGCGAGAATCGGATCGTTCTTCCATGTGAACGGCGTATCGCGCCGTGTCCACTGCTGATCCACGGGGAACGCCGAGACTTTCGGAAGCCGCACCTTGTCGGGGTCGATGAGCACCGGACCCACGCGCACAGAAGGCGCCATCACGCTCAACCCCGGCTGAATCCAGTCGCGCACCAACTCCACGGACTTCCGCGGGAGAATGCCCGACGTGAGATGCACGCGTCCTCTCGGCAGCATCAGCAACGTGAGCTGCAACTGCTGCCCCACGTGCACCTGGATCTCGTCCTCGGCGACAACATACGGATGCGTGATGGGGCTGGGGCTCGGCGCACTATTGGGTCGCGTCCCCGCGCTGCCGAGTTGATCGAGCTGCCCCACGTTGCTCCCGGACTCCACGGCGAGCGCGCGCACGACCTTGTCCACGACGTGCACGCGTGTGTAGTCGTCGTTGACGAAGAAGGCGAGCAGCCCGTCGTCGGTGCGAGTAAGCTCACCAAGACGCACGGGGAACGCGCGATCGGCGAGCGCAGCATATGCGGCTTCGCGTTCCGCGCGTCGCACCGGATCAGCAAGATCGAGTTCGTCGAGATCATCATCGATTTCCAGCCGCAGCGTCGCTCGCACCACCGCGATCGGTCGCCCGACCAAACCGACGATGTGTTCGCTGCCCATCTGCGCGAACGCGTCGACGGTCCACAGTGTGGTGTCGATGGCGCGGAGTAGCGCGGTGAGCGCAGAGTCCTCGCGGCGATCGGCGGGCAGTCCGGCGCGCGTTTGCGCATCGGTGGCGACGAGTGCGCTGGCAAAGAGTCCGAGATGACGACTGTTTGGCGCGAGCTCGTACAGCGGAGGTGCGTCGGGCGGTCCCGCTCGCCCGGGCGCGATCTCCCACTGTACGCCGCCGCCGATCGGATCGTGCAGCAGCTCACCCAACGGCGTGCCCGCTGCATCGAAGAGCTCGAGCGATTCGTCGATGTGGTCGGGCAACAGAAATCCAGCCACGGGATTGATCATGCGCGCCGGTTCGATCTGATCGACCGTCGCTTCGGCGGGCGTGGGCGGGATGAGCAGGCTATCGGGAATGGCAGGATCGACCAGCCGGAGCATCCAACGCGCGGGCCTCAGCAGTCGTGGTGCCAACGCCAGCGCTTCGGCGCTATCGGGAACGTCGGCGCGAGCGGGGACGCGCACCGGCTGCTTGAGGACATCGAGCGTGCGCCCGAATGCATCGACGATGCGCGCACGCGTCAGACGCATCGATCCGCCGAGCAACAACTGCGGAATCGCAATCGGCGCCGGTGGCACGATCGTGCCATCGGGGAGCCGCGTGCTGATGATCCCCATGCCGTCGGTCGGGAGTCCGAGCAGCGTGTTCTGCACGCCGTCGAGCGACGCCGTCACGATGTCGAGCGTGTCGATCGCCTCGGCGATGTCGGCGAGCTGCGCTGCCGTTGCGTCGTCGACTTCGCCCGTGTTGGTCGCATCACGCTGCGTCTCCACCTCCAGCCAGTCGCGAATGGCGGCGGCAAGCGTCGTCGCCGTGCCGGTGGTAAGTGGTGAGCGGCCGAGCATTGGAGGAAGCGGCGTAGTGGCCAGTGCGTTGGTAGCGACGAAGTCCACCTGATCGAGTTGCCATCCGTCGAGCCGATCGCTGCTCTCGATCACGGCTTCCCATTCGAGCCAGAGCGGCACCCATGGCTGCGACCATGCCGTCACACCAACGGGATCGGCGTCGACACCCTTCACCTGCGAATAGCGTCGCAGCTGATCGGTGGTTTGTGTCGCCACGATTCCCGGCGGCGGCGGGACGATGCGCCCCGTGGTTCGCGCCACACTCGCCGAGCTGAACGCCGTGGTGCGCCCGTCGTAGATGCCATCGGCCCCGAAGCGCAGCGTCGCTTCGGCGGCCATACGCGTTTGAATCACCTTGGACTTCACGCCGGTGCGAGCGGCCTCTGCCTGCGAGAGCCATGGCACGAAGTACGGATCGGAGATGAGCGCGTTCTGCGCGAGCGTCGTGACCTCGGGTGGAATCGCGCCGCTCGGCAGCGCGGGGACGTAGGTCCGTCCATCGATCACGCCCTCCACGACGACGGGGACCTGCGACGGCCACCGACATTGCAGCAACCCATCGGGAGAAAAGCGTCCGTCGTGGCGGTGACGCAGACTGCGTTTGGCATTGCGCACGCCCACGACCGGATCGACGGGCCAGTGATAGCGCGGAGCCGCGCGCTGAACCTCGCGCACTTCGGCGGTCGGCGTGACAAGCGGCGTCGGCCCCTCCCAGCTGCTCGTTTGCTGACGCAATCCATCGGTCGTACCTGACACGAGATCCTTCTTGCTGCTGCCCAAGGGCGTGAAGCGCACGCCGGGTGTGGACGCCGTCCCCTTGGTCGGCGGAATCTTGACTGCCTGCTGACTGCGCACGGCGCGACCGGCCGCCAGAGGGCCGGAGGTGCCACCGGTCCGCAGCCGTTCGATGGGGCCGTCTCCGCCGGGCATCGAGGAGAAGCCGGCTTCGTGTTCCTGCTGCTCCACATCCACCAACCCGTCCGGCGTGCCTATGCGATTGAGCACCTGCCCGGTGAACGCAGACAAGACGCGCTCGAGATCGCGGCGCGCGGCATCGTTGGCGCCGAGTCCTTCGGAGGCCAGCACGGCGGCCACGTCGTCGCCGTGTACGCCGAGCACTGTGTCCACCGCGCCAGCGTTGGGGATCTGATCGACGATGACCGCGCCGGCGACGGGCACGCCATGCACGACGCCCGAGAGCATCGTGGAGCGCGGCCACCGCGGTTCGGCCGCGACGACTGCACCGGCCTTGTCGACGTAGCGCGATGATGTGGCCGCGAACGGACGCACCGGCGTAGCGATGGTCGTGAGTTGCTGCGCCGTCTCTGCCGTGGTGCGTCGATTGGCGCCGATGGCCGTGGTGGCCGTTGAGACACTGGAGACGGGATAGCGCGTGGCAGACTCGAGTCCGATGCTGGAGCGCAGCGCGGCGGTGCTCGCCGCGGCCGCCCCCTCCTGATCACCGCCTTCCTTGTCGCTCACCAGCGCCCACTGCAGGGAGGCCAGCTGTTGCGTCAGGCTCGTCGTCGTTTCCACGCCATCGAGCGGATCGAGCGTGGGATCGGACCACCAGCCCGCGATCGTGTACGACGCGAGATCGTCCACTACGCCGCCCGGTGCCAGCGTCGCGAGATCTTTGAGATCGTCGTGAAACGCGAGGCGATTGGTGACGGCATCGTACACACCGGCCCAGTTCAGCGTGCCGCCCACAGCACCTGTGAGTTCGGCTTTCGCGACGGTCTTGCCCGCGGGCTTGGCGGTGGCCGATGCGATGGGCCACTGCTCGAGCGGAATGGCGCGCGCGGTGTCGGCTTCGAGCACCCATCCGGTGACGATGGGGCGCGTTGCGCCTTTGACGACGACGGTACGCAGCACCACCCAGCGATCGGGGAGCGCGGCGAGTCCGAGGCGATTGGTGGTGCCGTCGGGCACTTCGTCCATCGTGCCGGTGAGCAGCGAATCAGGCGGCGCCCAATGCAGATGCACACCCGCTGCACGCGCGGTGCCCTTGGCGAGCGGCGCGGGCATGGCGGCCGGCGCTTCACCGTCGGGCGTCGTCAGCGCGAACGGCAGCTGCACGAACAGTGTGGTGTCGCCCTTTGGTACGTAGAGTGCCTGTACATCGACAGGCACGATGACGCGACTCTCGCGCAGCACGCTGGCGTCCCACGTTCCGAGCTGCGCGACTGTGGCGTCGGTGCGCACCAACCCCGTCCAGCGCGGAGAGACCAGCGCCTTGGTGACATCGTTCGGATCGGCAACGGGGCTCATCGCAGCACCGCCGAAAGATCGGCCTTGAGTGTGGCCATGCTGATGGTGGGGCGAAACACCGTGCTGACCGGCGGCGGCGCGGTGTCCGGATCACCAAACACCTGCCGGTACGGAAAGCGCAGCATCTGCAGCGCATACTCGGCGCTGTCCATCGTGGCGCCCATGTTCGTGCCTGGTGTGGTGCGGAAGGTTTCGGCCGTGCGGCGGAAGTCGATCACGCCGGGTGCACCGCTGCGAAAGCTCACGGGCATCGTGGGGAGACCGGGCGCGTTGGCAGACGTGTTGCGATCGCGTGCGAACACGCTGGCGGAAAAATTGTTTGGACTCGTTTCGGTGAGACGCACGCCGAACTGAATGCCCTGGCGCGGCTCTTCGACGTGCACGACGGCCGGCACACCATCGAACAGCGCGAGCAACACCGCCGGCGCGAGACGCTCTAGGCGCAACAGCTTCAACCGATTCGGGTCGGACTCCGGCAATACCGCGTTATCGGCCGCGCTGTCGGTTTTGTACGCGCGCACATGCACGCCGGGCCAACCGGAGATCGCACGCGAGCGCATGACGAATCCGGTGATCGGGCCGGCGGGACCTTTCTGTGGCACTTCGCCGGGTGGTTGCCGCACCAGGCGTTCGTCTTCGTCGAGTTCGTTGCGCAGCTGCGGGTAAAGCTGCTCCAGTTGCGCGCGATCGGCGGAGCTGACCGTGCCCACCGACAGCGCTCCTTGCACGAGTGCGTCCGTCCACGCGCGATCGACGTAGAAAAAGCGGATCGACTCTGTGGGAAGGAGCAGCGCGTCCGGCACCAGATACGCGAACGGCACCGTCTCCAGCAGTCGCAGACGCGCGAGCCACTGACTGACTTCCTCGGGGATGATGCGCACCCCGAAGTTGGGATGCGTCTCGGCGGGAATCGGCTGCATGCTGGTCGTCGCGCGTTCCACCGACGCCAGTATCACGCTCGACGACATCGCTCTCGTGCTCATGACTGCTCCGTGCGAGAAGTGCTGCGTGCGTCGAGCAGGGCGTCGAGTGCATCCGGCTCGTTGGAGGGCCGAGCGGTCTTTCCGCGCGTTGGGCGCCCCGGCACGGCGATCGTCACCGGCCGTGTCGTGGTCTTGAGCACGTCTGCGGTCACGGTGGCGACGGTGTCGTTGAGCGCCGATTTGAGCGACAGCTGCGCCGCCTGATCGAAGCCGCTGTCCTTGGCCAACGGCACCGGCTGTTCGCCGAGTGCAGCGATCACGCCGATGCTGTCCGCGCGCTTGCGCAGCTGCGCCGCATCGAAGCCAAAGCCCATGGCGATCACATCGTCGATGTTTCCCGTCACGTAGTTCAGCGGGCGACCAGGGTCGGCGAGCGGTCGACTTGGTGCCAGCGTCTTGGATGGATCGACGGCCGCCTTGAGCACCAGCTCGCGGCCGAGGAGATGACCGAGATCGCCCACCGTGGTCGGTGCGGGCGCCGTCGACACGTCCTTGAGCGCAAGCGCAGCCAACTCGGCGGCACGTGCCGCACCAAACGCCTCCTGCCGCCAGCGCATCAGCCCTGATACGATCGACGGCTGCGACAGTGCGAGCAGTCGACCGATCTCGAAGGCACTCGCCAGCGAGAGATCTTCGCGACCGTCGGGCACCACGCGGCGAAGCTGATCGCTGGTGTGCGCGAGCGTGGGAGCAGTCGTACCCGGCTCATCGCGTTCGGTGGGTTGCGGCGTACACGGGCCACGATACCACGCGCGCAGCGACTCACCGCGACGCGAGAGATAGTCGAGCCCGATATGTCCCGTCTCCGTGCCCTCGGGATCCGGACGCGACGGCGGTGGTGGC
Source organism: Gemmatimonas sp. (assembly GCA_965279375.1). Lineage (GTDB taxonomy): Bacteria > Gemmatimonadota > Gemmatimonadetes > Gemmatimonadales > Gemmatimonadaceae > Gemmatimonas. The sequence goes on from OZ257156.1 coordinate 811,128, forward strand.
GGTGGCGCGCTGCCTGCGTTGGTGGGCAGGCAGTCCGGGCGCGGTGCGGCGGTGGGATCGGCCGGCAGCGTGCCGAGCAGCCCCACATCGAGTCCCTGCATCAACGTTTCGAACGATCCCGCGCCCGTGCACGCGAACGACCAGTACGCGAGCACCGGAAAGCGGTATGTGGGCTCCAGCACCGCCAGCTCAACGCCGACCCGCCAATCCGCGCTCATGACGTCGCGTGCCACGCGCGACGCGTCGGTGGGTGACGCTGCGACCGCGGACTCCACCTGCTGCGCCGTGTAGGTCCACTGCGACGCACGCGTCGACGTCGCGCGCCCCGACGGCGGTGCGCTCTGCGGCGCAGCAGCGGCACTCGACGCCGCGGCAGTCGCATTCGTTGCAGCGGCGGTCCGCGCATTCACGCGGGCGATCGGTTGTGCGGCGAGTGCTGCCGACGGCCGCGCGATGCCGGTGCCCATCGCGCGGGTGTCCGCGTTCGTCGCCACGGCGGCCTGACTGAGTCGCAGATCCTGCACCACGAGATCGCTGCGAAAGAAGTCGGTGAAGGGCAGCGAGGGAGGCGGCAGCACGTCCAGCTGTCCTTCGAGATTGATCAGGCAGGCGAGGTAGCGCACCGGCGCACAGTTGGCGCGATCGAATTGCGGCAGACGGTTCGCCATGACGACGGCCATGAAGCCATCGTCGTCGCCCATCGCCAGCTCGGTATCGGTGACATCCACTTCGCGCACGTGCGTGAGCAGCGCGAGATCGGACTTGGTGGGAAAGACCTTCTGCACGACTGTTCGTGACACGCCGAGGTAGACGCCCGTGGCCACATCGTTGGTGCCGGAGAGAACCACGCCCGGTGTGACGCACTGTGCGACTGGCACTTCGGCGGAGAGCTGTCCTTCCCCTTCGGCGATGAGGACCAGCGCAAGCCACGGCACGCCGCGATCGGCCGGATCGACGGCGCGCTCCCACGGCAACGTGCGCCGCTTCAGCACGACCTGCGGCAACTTGGACTCGAACGCGCCTTCGGCGTTGGCCGGAGGAAACGTGGAGAGCAGCTGGTCCGCGGGCAGACGAAAGCGCGGCGAGGTGATGCGCAGATGCGCTTCGTACGGCGCGGTTGGCCCACCGGCGACCTGTTGCTCCCCCTCGAGCACGTAGTCGCCTGCAGTGAGTGGCGGAAGTGCGCTGCCGTGCAGCACGAAATGTCCGAGCGTTGGCATGGATCAGCGTTTCGGTGAAGGGGCGCGCTTGGCGACTTTCTTGGCGGACTTCTTAGCGGATGTCTCAGCGGCCTTCTTGACCGCAGTCTTGGCGGGTTTCTTGGGCGTCTTGCCGCGCACCGGGGTGCGATTCGTGTTGCGACCGGCGATCCAGCTCAGCGAGATCGTGCCGGTTCCCTGATCGGTGAGCGGTCGCACCAGCGCATCGAGGCCGGCACGTGCGAAGCGCTCTGCCACATCGGCGGCACCGTCGCTGCTTCCCAGCACTCCCACCAGACGCACGCCGGGTTGCTGGCCGATGGACACGGTGACGGCGGCACCCTTGGGCGCGGCGGGATCGGCGGTGACGGCGTAGACCAGCGCCGAGCGATTGCCGATGGAAACGACGATGGGTGGCAGTGGCGTGCCGCGCGCGTCGAGTGCGCGCCGCGCGTGTTGCAGCGTGAGTGCGAGATCGCGCGCATGGTCGGTATCCACGAAATCATCGAGCACGATCGCGACCGTGCGAGGCGCGGCGGCAAAGCGCGTGTGCACGATGCCGCTTCCCTGCACCAGTTCTGCCGCGGGCACCCAGCCAGCACGGAAGCGCTGCCGCGTGCCACGCACCCGCGAGCCTTCCGCGTGCACCACGACTCCGGATGCGATGGACGACGACCAACCGATGTACGGAAGCTCACTGCCGCTGTGCCATCCGGACATGCCCGGCGCCGGCCCCGACGATTTCCCCTGCGCCACCACAATCAGACGTTCCGTGCCAACCGGTACGGTCACGACGGTGGTCGACGCATCGTCACGCAGCACCTCACCGCCGAAGCCCATCGCGACGATGCGTGCCGTGCCGCCGGCGATCGCGAGCTGCGGTCTCGGCGCCTTGGGATCGAGATCGCGCAACGCATTGGGCAGTTCGAGAATCACCACCTCGCCAACCTGAACGATCGGACGGGTGGCCCGTCGACCCGGCGCACGCCCCAGCTCCGTGGTCAGTTCGGTTAACCGTGTGTTGCCATCGACCGGCGCACCGCGCACCGATACTGCCGCAGTCCCGCCGCGCGCCGCACGAGTGAGCGGAACGGGGCCGGTGGCACCGATCGAGCGTCCCATCGTCGCGCCCGGTGCCGGCGTGCGCACCAGACGCGCCGCCACCGCCACCGGTACCGCAGCCTGCGCCGACTCGACCGACGGCGCCGCCATGCGTACCGGCGTGCGGTCCTTCACGGTGGTGCGGGTGGGCGCGAACTCCATCTGCGCCATTGGTGTGAGCACAGCGATCGCGCGCGGTGGAGCGACGGTGGTGTCCACAGGCACCGTGGGCGCCGCCGGCGGGAACGTCACGATCGGCTCGGCGGCATCCGTTTCCGCGAGACCCTGCGTGAGCGTGCCGAGTCGCGGCGGCGATTGCCGTTCGCGCTCGATCGCCGCGAGTGCTGTCTTGCCCGTGCCACCGGCGGCGAGCCACGGTTTGGCCACGGCGTAGGTGCGCCGCGCGCCCGGTGCGTCGTTGGGAATCAACGCGGATACATCGCGTGCGGCGGTGATGAACGCCGGGCGCGACGCGGCGGCCGAGAGGAACGGCAGCGGTTTGCGTGGACCTGGCGGATCGATCTGGTTGTACGCGATCTCCTTGGGCAACGTCGCGTTCAGCGTGGCCTTCGACTCGAAGCGGACGGCGTCGGTGGCTTTGATGACATTGCCGGTGGGGACCTTGCGATCGTCCATCGGTTGCGGTGGGCCCCACACGCCGATGGGGAACGAGCCTTGTGCCTGCACGTCCTTGGTGAGCTTGTCGAGGTGGCGCACGTTGCCCGCGCCCACCAGCGACAATGACAGCACCGCGTTGGACGCGCCGATGTTCATGGGCGCGATGCCGAGCGTGCTGCTGGGTGCGCGATAGTCATCGACGCCTTCCACACGAACCGTGGCCGTCGGCACGAGCGTCGTGACGGTGATCTCGAACTCGCTGTAGACCTCGAACGGGCGTGCGGCTGTGCCGTCCGCCGTGGCGGTATCCGTCGGGCCACCGGGTCCCGTGCCGGGAGGCAGTGCACCCTTGCCGGGAATCGCGGTGATGACGCGCGCCACACCCGGCGAAGCCGTCTCGAGATACTTGCCGACGAAATCGGCCCAGGAGATGTAGTTGTCGTCCGACTGGCTGTCGTCGCCGAAGGCGACCGTGAGTCCGATTGGCCCCACATCGAACGACACGGTGCCGTGGAACTCGGGGCCCATCACGTGGATGCTCGCGCCGCGCGACAGCGAGAACGAGATGTCGCCTAACCACGTGTCGATCGTCACGCCCGCTGAGATGCGCGCGTAGGCGTTCACGTCGTAGCGGAACGGATCGAAATAGACGATGCCGTCGGCGCCAAAGGTGACCGTGGCCCATGCCGCACCGAAATCGGCCGACGCCGTGAGCGATCCACCCGCCATCACCGCTTCGGAGGTCAGCGCGAAATACGCCTCACCCTTGATGGAGATGGAACTGCTCACACTCCACTGGAATCCGAGTCGCGGGACGATCGGATAGCCGTCGCGCTTGAAGCTCGGATGGTAGCCGCCGAGCGTGAGCACGAACTGCCCCGTGTTGGTCTCGCCGAACCAGATCACGAAGGCAAAGCCGCCGGTGAGTCGCACCGATTCGTGAAGGATCCACGAGTTATCGGTGAGCTGCGCCTGAATCCAGAGCACGCCCTCCTTTGTGGAGAAGCGCGCGATGAGTCCGAGTTCGATGGAGACTAGCGGGAACTGCGGCCGCGGCAGCGCCAGCCGCGCCAATCCGAGCAGCGCGATCTCGAGTCCGTCGCCGATCGCCACCGACACCACCGCAACGCCATCGACCAGTGCAAAGCTGGTGAAGCTGATACCGGCTGCGAACCAGAACTCCCCGGACTTCATCGGGAAGTAGGTGCGCAGCGACGCGAGCTCCGCCATCGGATCTGTCGATGGCTGGGCGGCCGGATCGAGTGCCTTGATGAATGGGAACTCGCCGAAGGTGGACAGATCCGACGGGAAGGTCAGCCCGCGATTGATGCCGAGTCCACCACCGATACCCGTGAGGAAGAAGGCCGGTGGTCCACCGATCGGGCCGTTGATCGCGCCGAAGGCGAAGAACGACGCGAAGCTCGAGCCATCGCTGGCCACACCGGTGCCGTAGCCGCCGTACACGGACAGTCCGTACACAGCGAAGCGCGCGGCGAGCATGCCGATGTACTCGATCGACGTCCCGTCCTCGAACTTGCGCAGTCCGCCTGCGAGCGTGATGCCGGCGAGATCGGCGTTGACCGCGAAGCCCGCAACATCCACTGCCCAGCGCCCCGGATCGAACACATTCGCGTTCGACGCCACCGTGAACGTCAGCTGCAGATCGTCCACCGCCGCGGTGAGTCCCAACAGCGATACGCGCCCATCCAGCAGCAGCGAGATCTTCTGCAGCTGTTGCTGCGTGGCGACGACTCCGACACCGACCTGTTCGATGTATACGGGGCCAAAGCCCTTCTGGATCGCGACCCACCACGGGCCACTGCCTTCACCGGCGCTGAGTGAGATGAGCACGGCATCGCTGCCATGCTTTTGCACCGCAAGCGCGGGGCTGAACGCGGGCGCCAGCTTCGTGCTGCCCGAGTTGGCGTCCTTCATGATTCCTTGCGCGACGGGATTGCCGCCTTGCGCACCGGCCACCGCCACCGCGAGCTCGCTGAACTGCAGCTGCACTCCACCGGACAGTCGTCCGTCCGTCTCCACTTCGCCGTAGAGATGCGCCGCGATCGAGCCGAGCGTGATGACGCTGTCCAGCAGCGGCCCGCTGGTCTTGCCCACGCGTATGCCGATGCCGTTACAGGCAAAGGCCGGCGCGAACACGGGCACGGCGCCGCCAACATCGAGCACGGTGAGTTCGAGTCCCGCGGGTGGCTCGCCCTGAATCCAGCGCGAGTCTGCTTCGAGTGACACGGCGAAATCGCCGGCGGGGAAATCGTGCCGCGCCGTGATGCCGAGCGTGAGCTTGACCTCGTCGAGCTCCTTGAGCACACCCACGGTTAAACCGCCGCTCAGTGCGATCGACGGACCCGTCTCCGCGAAGTTGAGCGCCAGTCGCAGCATGCGTTGCAGCAGTGCGGCGGGATCGAAGAGATCCGGATCGAGCGCCGCAGGATTGGCGACATCTTCCAGCACCACACCACGCAGCACGTCGCGCACCGTGCCACTGCCCACCGCGTTGGCCAGCAACTGCTGCATCGTTGGCGTGTCGATGGCAAACGTGGCCACCAGATCGAGCAGCTCCTCCAGCATCGCGAGGGCAACATCCTCGGCGTCGGTCGAGTTGCCATCGACTGCAACGAGCGTGAAGGTGCTGCCCAGATTCCAGCGCGCCGCGAAGCCCGACGTCATCGCCGCATCGCTGGCGAGCCCCACCTCGATGCGACGGCCGCCACTGGGTGAAGCGCCGACCGCGATCGTGGCGAACGGACGAATGTCCAAACCACCGGCGTCGATCGTGGCGGGACCGATCGTCGATTCAAGCGCCGCGAGCCCGCTCGCGTCGAGCGTGATCGCTGCCGTGATCGTGTTGACGGTGGGAATGCCGGTGACGGTGCCGCCCAGCGTGAAGCGGAACGGCGACGGACGCCACGTCAGCGAGAGTTCGCGCACGGTGACCGTAAGCATGCCGCCCGCGACGGTCGCGGTACTGGCCGTCGGCAGCAGCGGACGCACGGCGGTCGCGATCGACTGCAACGCCGTGGTCGTCAGCGTGGGCAACGCGGCGATGAGTTGACCGGCGGGATCGGCGGCCCACGCCGTCAGACGCGCGCCATCGAACGCCAGCGGCGTGCCGCGCCGCAGGTCGAGCGCATCGCCGATCGCGCGCACCACGGCTCCGGCGTTCCCTGCGAGATTGGTGCCGGTCTCCGCCGCCAACGCGTCGAGTACCACCGGCAGCGCCTGACTCACCGCCGCTTGCGCCAACGCCGCGAGACCGGGCGGATTTGGATAGAGCGGCAGATCCGCGCCAACATCGGGGCGAATGAACAGCTGCACGCCGCCGTTCAACGCGACGTGCACCGCCGACCGGCCGGTCGTGGCACCGGCCAGCCCGACAAACGCGTCGATCGCTGGCGTCGGCGCACCGTCGGTGCGCAGCGTGAGTCCAATCGTGCCGCCGGCCACCAATCGACCCGTTGCCGCCACCGGCGAGGCGAACGCGCTCGTATCGATCGACAGCGCGAGACGCAGCGCACCGCTTTGCGCACTGGCCGTCACCGAGACTCCCGTCCCCAGCGTCCACGTGCCCGGCGGGCCGCTCAGACCGGTGAGAGGCTTCACGGCGTCGAGCAGCGCGATCGCCCGCGCCGGGTCGATGCCGCCGCTGCTTCCGCCAAGCGATCCGCGATGCGTGAACCACCCGACGGCATCGCGCACCATGCCCGCTGGCAACAGCACGCGCCGATTGCCGATCGCATCGATCGTATCGAGCAATCCCATGACGTCGAGCGCGGCATCGATCAGTCCGCGAGCCGTTTCGTCGAGCCGGCGCAGGAACTCGAGCCCCGCCCGCGCACACTCACCGGGGAGCAGCTGCGCCAGGGCGCGCGTCAGCCCCGACACGTCCGGCGTTGGCCACAGCGCGTACACCGCCGGCGCCACGCCACCGGCCGCGTGCCACTCGAGCGATGCGCGCAACGGTGCGTTGTCCACGCGCACCAGCACACCGCCGGCGGCAGAAATGCCTGTACTGCCCAGTGTGAACGATGCCGTGACAACGCCCGTGCCGGTGGCGGTGATGTCCGCCGTGGCGCTCACCATCCCTTCGGCGCCCGGCGTGCTGCTCGTCTGCAGGCGCACCGTGCGTGCCTGCAGATCCACCGTGACGCCAGGAATTGCTGACAGCAGCGCCTGCACACCCGACGCGAGCTGCACCTGTCGCGCTGCGTCGGCGAGCGCATCGGATACATGCAGCGCCGTGTCGTGCAGCAGATGATCGATGCCATCGGGAATCGACGCGCCGCTTGCATCGAGCACACCCAAGCCGATGAGCGCATCGCGCACCGCCGCAATCGCCGGCGTACCGACAGCCGCCGCTTGCAACTGCTCGGCGACCAGCGACATCAACACGCGCACTTCAGGTAGCGCCGGAGTGGTGACATCGCTGCCGACCGCACCGCCGTCCGCGCGAATGACCCAACGCTCGCGCGAGATGCCGAACACCGTCGGCTCATGCAGCACGATCTCCGCGTCGGCGTCGCCTGCCCCCAACGGCAACACCACCGTCGCCGACACCCAGCGCAACTCCGCCGGCGGTGGCGCATCGATGCCATTGGGGCCACCGGAGAGCCAGCCGTCGGGGCGACGGATGGCCAGACGCACGGTTACCGAGCGCGCCGTGCTGACGGTTGGCACCGGCGCGCCCTGATCGGCGCCAACGAGTTCGACCAGCACCGATCCGGTTACAGCCAACGACGCGGACTGCACCGACAGCGGCAGGTACATGCCGCCGCGAATACCGGTCACCGTCGCGCGTGGTAGCGCCGCGCGCGCCACGGCGCGCCCTGCCATCCCCGACGCCACGATGGACGTGACGGCTCGGAAAACGCGCGCAGCGCTCAACACACCGAAGACCGCGTGCACCGCGAGCCCGATACGCGGTACGGTTGGCACCACAGGCGGACGCAGTTCCACGGCTGGATCCGGCAGCGGCAGCAGCGCCACCAGGCCGTCCACCAGGTCTCGACCGCAGGCGAGGTCGGCATCGTCAGGCTCTGCCGCGTCCAGTGCGGGCAACAGGCAGCGCAGCAGACGCAACGCATCGCCGGAGACGGCATCGTCGATAACGGTGAACGACACCGGCGAGAACGCCGTCCCGATCGTCACCACCGCCGTCACGAACGCCATCGCATTCGCTGCCACTACCGTGGCGTGACCGGCGCCCTCCACGGCAACGATCGCTACGGGAACGCCGAGCGCGGCAAAGGGCGCCAGCACGCGCTGCAGACGCGCGCTCTGTCCTGACACGCCGTCCGCGTCGCCCACCGCGAGTCGGCACGCGGCGCGCCCACCCAACGCGACAAACCACTCGCCCGTCGCGGCGATCGGAAGCGCAAACGCATCGGGCGCGAGCGCGGCCACGCGCAGATCGATGATGCGATTGGCCGGAGCCGTTGGCCACGGCAACGCTTCGCCGGTGGACAGCACCGCCACGTGCACGACGACATCGGGGGTTAAACCCAATAAGGTCGAGACATCGACCGATGCAGCGAGAGCCGTGCGCGACACCTCATCGATGCGGTGGACTGTGACACCGGACGGATCGACGGTCGGAGGCACGATTCGACCGTCGCCGCCGATCCAGCGTTCCGTCAGCAGCGACAGCCCCGCCGCGATGGCGGTGCGACCGGCCGTGAGATCGGCGACATCACGTGCGATCGTTGCTTCCTCGAGCAGCGCCGTCTCCAACTGCAGCGGCGAGAGTCCGTCGCGCCCCGGGCGCCAGCTGCGCACATCGTCGGGGGCGAGCGAGATGTCGCCGGCCGGACCGTTGGGCACGAGCCAGGTGGCCAACGCCGGTGCGTTGTCGGCGGCCAGCAGCGACATGCGCCACGGGTCGAGCGGCGTGCCTTCGCCTTCCCACCGTCCGGTCGCGGTGGCAGAGCCACTGATCGCCTGCGCGAGTGCACGAATGGCCTGCGTGAATTCGCCCGCGTCGTCGAACGCGAGCGCGGCCAGCCACGCGATGACGCTGTCCCTCGGCGACGTGACGAGGTCGGCGAGGCGCAATCGCGGTCGATCTCCGCCATCGATGGCACTGGCCCAGCCGAGCGTGTCCACGAGGCGCTGCACCCACGACACCGGTGCGGTGTGCGCCAGCAGCGCGAGCAACCGCTCCACGCCATCCCAGCCGTCGGCGTCGAGCGTGATGTTGCCGGCCGCGTCGAACACGGGCAGCACCACCGGGATCTCCACGCCGTCGATGCTCGCCGCGAGATTGGGCGTGAGCACATCCACCCCAAAGCCACTGGCCGGACGCCAACGCATCCGCAGTCCCACATGATCTGCCGACAGCGTGACCGGCCCTGTCGAGACGAACGCGCGCGCACGACCGCGCGCACGCGCCACCAGCGACAGATCAGCGCCGGGCAGCAACAGCGCGCTTCGCGCCGCGAGATCCAGCTCGGCGATGGTCACCGCAATCGCCGTCTCCACGCGTGTGCAGCCGTTGCCCAGCGTATCCATCACATACGACGCAGCCCACGCGAGATGCAGCGTGGAATTTCCGGCGGTGGTCCATACGTTGATCGTGATCGGCCCAACGATCGGCACGCGCCAGGGATCCGCCTCCGTGCCCGAGCCAGCGATGCCGGTGACGACACGCGTCGCATCCGCCAGCAGATCGCGCAATGTTGCCAGAATGTCCGGTACCGCGGCCGCATGATCCTGCAGCAATCCGAGCCAGTACTCGCGTACGGCGTGCATCGGATCGGTGAGGAAGGCCTGCAGATCGAGCAGTGTGACGCCCGGATCTGACGGTGGTGCCTGCACACCGATCAACAGACTGATCGCGTTGCCAGCGGGGCCGAGTGCTGCGAGCAGATCGGTCACCACCGACGCGATCACCGTGCCCGCGACTTCAGCGATAGTATCTGGCGTGGTGAGGTCGAGCGTCGCGTAGCTGTTGCCCGCGATCACCACGCCATCGGCCGCGAGCAGGAACGTCGGACGACGCGCCGCGTCGAGCGCGAGTCCCGCGCGCAGCGTATCCACCTGCGGATCGCCAGTGAGCAGGCGCGTGCCGCTGCCGTCGAGTTGCCGCCCGAGCTGCAGATACGCGCTCAGCTTGGGGAGCGCGATTGACGACATGGCGGTGAGATCGAGTCGCAGCAGCTCCGCGTCGATGCGCGCGTGCGCGCTGGAATTCGCCACCACGACGCACGACAGGATCGGTGTGACGAGCACCTCGCCACCCACACCGATCGTCACCACCACGCGCAGCGTGACCGTCGCGCCACCCACGGCGAACGACAGCGTGTCTCCGAGCGGCGTAGCCCCAAGCAGCGACGCCAAATGCGCCAGCCACTCGGCTTGCGACGACGGCAGCGAGACCGTGGCCGCGAACCAGCGCGCCAGCGCGGCGACGCCTTCGGTGGGCAGCTGCGCGAGCGGGAAGGCCGGAATGGTGCCGACGCCGGACAGTCCGAGCAGTCCCACCAGTGACGCGAGCGGGCCGGCGCCGAGTGCGTCGGCCTGTACGCGCAAGAGACCGAAGACGAGGTCCAACGCCGCATCATCGAGATCGTCGAGATCGTCCAGCGAGAGCGACAGATCGCTCGCCGTGGTGGCACCGGGCAACAGCAGCCCGCGCAACGTGAGCGCGAACGTCGGTGCCTCGTTGCCGCCGGTGGGGATGTGCAACGACAGCGCGAGCCCGTTCAGCGGTGGTGCTGTTCCCAGTGTGATGTCGGTGGTCACGCGCAACACGCCAAGCCGCGAGCCAACGAGGATGGCGTCGCTCACGCTCTGTCCTTCCTTGGCAGCGCGGAAGATCGGGAGATGCACCGTGGTCGTCGAGCCGGGCGCGGTCGTGGTCAGCTTGGCACCGACACCGATGCCCACGAATGCCGATGGTGTCGGATCGAGCACGACGTACAGCGAGACGGCCGGCGCACTGTTGCTGACGATGGGCAGCCAGATCAATCCATCGCGGTCGGTTTCGCGTTCTTCGCCGCCGAGGATCTCATCGACGAATTCCACCAGCGCGTTGCGTTGCGTCTCGTTCGCGAGCGCGGTGGACAGTCGCGCGCCGGGATTGCTCAGCCAGTCGTCGTTGAACTGCCCCGCACCATCGAGAATGCCGAGTGCAGTCGCGAGTGTTTCGAGATCGCCGAGGTCCGCTGCGGTGAAGCTCATCGCACGGCCCGGTCGAAGGTGTGCCGCGCTTGTGTGAGCACCCGCAGACTGCCGTTGTCGGCGGAGATCGCAGCAGGAATGAGGCCGACGCCATCGTTATCGGTGCCGACACCATCGGCGATTTCGGCGGTGACGTTGAGGAGGATCTGCCAGGCGAAGGCGATGAGGGCGTCGCCCCACGGCACCGTGATGAGCGCGGGGCCACGCGGTCGCTGCTCGGTGGCGGCAATCATGCCGGCCGGTGCCTGATCGTCGCCCACAGCGAAATTCACATCGATGCGCACGGTGCCCGTCTCTTCGCACTGCACGGGAATGTTGACGAGCGCGAAGCCCCGCGTGATCTGGATGGAGACCTTGGCCGTGTGGACAAGCAGTTCGTTGTCGCCCTGCGTCCAAACCACGGTGCCGCGCTGGAGCGGATCGGCGGCGGCGCTAACGAGCGGCTGCAGTTCGCCGGATTTGAGCGTGATGGCCGGACCGACCGTACCGGCAGGCAAGGGATCGGGTGGCAGCAGCCCGGGGCATTGCCGCTGGACCTGTGCGAGCAGCCGTTTGCATTCGGCGCTCAGCGGTGTCGTGCGGCCGCGAGCGTTCGCGGCACGATTGTTCGCAGTACGAGCCTTCGACGGCATTTTCATTTTCGATGGTTCGGTTGCCACGATGGACTCCTTGCCGCGTGCACCGTTCGTCCCAGCATTCCCCGCCGCATGATCTGATGCGGCATGGCAGTGCGAGCAAGCAGCGTCGGCCGTGGCGTCTCCCCCCCTGCGGACGTGGTTTGGACGCGATACAATCCGCAGTCGAGTTCCTCCTCCACCTTTCGATCGAGTGGCCCTGTGGCACCTCATCGCGCGAGCCATTGCCGTTTTCTCTCGGCAGTCACCGTCGTGTTGACGCTGGGCGCGTGCAGCGACCCGTCCACAAAACCGGCGGTCGCCGACTTCATCCCGACCAGCCTGCAGCCGGAAACGCATCTGCGCGGGCAGGTGATCGACCTCACAACGCGCCTGCCGATCGCCGACGCCCGGGTGTCGACGCTGGGGCAATCCAGCACTTCACTCGGCGACGGCAGCTACAACCTGCAGCGCCTGCGCGCGGCCGCGGTGGACCTCATCACCGTACGCGAAGGCTACGACACCGCGCGTACGCTGCTGGCGCTCAAGGGCGGCGATCAGGAGTTCACGATCCGGATGACGGCTAAGTAGGGGCGTCGGCGCAGGGTCGCCCGCTCGCCGCCGACTGCGGGTCGCGCCGGCTGGCGGCGCTGGCGCGCCTTTGCCGTGCGCTCCCCGCAGAAGCGGCTTCGGGCGACCCTCGCCGACTTGGCCGAGGGGAGCGAGCGCCGGCCAGCGCCTGCCCAATCGTCCCGCCCGGGCGGGAGGGTCGCGACCATGCGCGCCGCAGGCCCCGGCCGAGCAAGACGCCCCGCTGCCGCCCCCCTCGCGGCCACGCCACCCGCTCGGTGCCGGGCCGGCGCGGGTCGGCCAAAGCCGCCTCTGCCCGCAGGGCAGCAAGCGGCGACTGAGCGACGCGACGCCGGCGCGGCCCCGCTCCACCCCTAACGGCCACACCCCGCAACCGGCGCGCAACGTCCCGTCCTGCTGTCGCGTTGTCCCAGTGCGAACGTCGTCCCGGGCCCGGGGCGACGCCCTCCCTCCTCAGCTCCCGGGATCCATGCGTCTCACTTCATTGTCTCTGGCGGCAGCCGGGCTCGCGCTCGCTGCGTGCGCCAAGCCGACGCCACCTGCGGCGCCTGCCCCAACGCCGGCTCCGACGCCCGCCCCCACCGCCGGTCGCGGCGGCGGCGGCGGCGGCGCGCCTGCACCCGGTGGCGGGTTTGGCGGCGGTGCCGCGCAAGGCGCTCCGGGCGGCGCGAACGCGCAAGATCCAGCGCCGCGTCCGTACGCCACCGTCATCACACCGCGCGCCGTCTCCAAGAAGGGCGTCTTTGGCGTCCATCAAGTCGGCAGCCGCCTCTACTTCGAAATCCCGCGCAGCGAACTGGGCAAGGATTTCGTGATCGTGTCCACGCTCAACGCGACGCCGGAAGACATCGGCATTCGCGGCACGCAGGGCGGCAACAACCTCGTGCGCTTTGAACGGCGCGACAATCGCGTGCTCGTGCGTGAGGCGGCGTACGGCGAGTTCAACTCCGACACGTCCACCGCGGGCAAGAAGGCGTTCGAGCTGATCTCGCTCACCAAGATTCTCGCCGCGTTCAACGTCGAAGCGTACGGCGCCGACAGCGCGGCCGTCATCGAAGTGACGCGCATGTTCACCGGCGGCGTTCCGGAGTACACCGCACTTGGCGCGCGCGCGACGGTCGATGCGACGCGTTCGTTCGTCGAGCGCTTCTCGGCGTTCTCGCGCAACGTGAATGTCACCGCCGTGCAGACGTTCACGCCGCAGGCCGCGCCGGCCGCAGCGCCCGGTGGCGGTGGTGGTCGTGGTGGTGCAGGTGGCGCGCCCGGCGCGACGACCGAGCGATATACGTTCTCCATCGCCAAGCTGCCGGACGTCCCGATGAAGCCGCGCATGCTCGACGAGCGCGTCGGCTACTTCGGCGTCACGCAGCGCGATTTCTCCGGCGCGTATCAGCGCGTGGAGACCAAGCGCATGATCTCGCGCTGGCGTCTCGAGTGCTCTGACCGCAAGGTCGGGAATCTCTGCGTGCCGGTGAAGCCCATCACGTACTACCTCGATCCCGCCACGCCGGCGTGGATCAAGCCATGGATCAGGAAGGGCATCGAAGATTGGCAGGTGGCGTTCGAAGCGGCCGGATTCTCCAAGGGCATCGTGGCGGCTGAAGCGCCGGCCGATCCGGAGTTCAGCGGTGAAGATGCGACCGTCGCGATGGTGCGCTGGCTGCCGTCTCCCACGGAGAACGCTGTCGGTCCAAGCCTCAAGGACCCTCGCACCGGCGAGATCATCGACGCCGACGTGCAGACGTATCTCAACGTCATGAACCTCGCGCGCTCGTGGTACTTCACGCAGGCGGGGCATCTCGACAAGCGCACGCACAAGTTCCCCTTCCCCGATTCGCTGATGGGGCGCCTCGTGGAATACGTGACGGCGCACGAAGTCGGACACACGCTGGGCTTCCCGCACAACTTCAAGGCGAGCTCGATGTATCCAGTCGACTCGGTGCGCTCGAAGACGTGGGTGGCCAAGATGGGCCACACGCCCACGCTGATGGACTACTCGCGGTTTAACTACGTAGCGCAGCCGGAAGACAACATCGCGCTGGACGACCTGATCCCGAAGGTTGGCCCCTACGACAAGTACGCCGTGATGTGGGGCTACAAGCCGCTGCCGAACGCCAAGACCTCCGACGACGAGAAGGCGACGCTCGACAGCTGGTCCAAGATGCAGGACACGATTCCGTGGTATCGCTTTGCCAGCGACGCCGGTGCTGGTGGCGCTGATCCGGGCGAGCAGTCCGAAGCCGTCGGCGATGCCGATGCGGTCAAGGCGACCACGCTGGGCGTGAAGAATCTCAAGCGCACGATGGCCATTCTCGAGCAGGCCACGGCGTGGAAGGAGGGCTCCACGTACGACGACCTCGAAGAGATCTATGGTCGCACCGTTGGGCAGTGGGCAACCGAGATGGGGCACGTCGCGCGCATCGTCGGTGGCGAGTACAAGCAGGAGAAGCTGGTCGGCCAGAAGGGTCTCGTGTTCCGCAACGTGGAGCCGGCACGGCAGCGCGAGGCCGTGAAGTTCCTGCTCGACAATGCATTCACGACGCCCACGTGGCTGCTCGACGAAAGCATTCTGCGAAAGATCGAAGCGAGCGGCTCGCTCACTCGCGTCGGCAGCGCGCAGGCCCGTGCGCTGACCGGCCTCGTCGCAAACGATCGCTTGGCGCGCATGGTCGAACTGGAAGCGATGGCCAAGAGCAAAAGCGACGTGTATCCCGTCGCGGACATGCTCGCCGATCTTCGTAAGGGCCTCTGGAGCGAAATCGCGACCGGCAGCGACATCGACGCGTTTCGTCGTCGGCTGCAGCGCCTCTATCTCGAGGCGATGGCCAGCAAGATCAATCCGCCGGCGGCCGCACCTGCTGCCGCGTTCCCCGGAGCACCGGCGCCGGTGACGACGGCGGATGTTCGCCCGATCCTCAAGGCGGAGATGCGCGCACTCGACGCCGACCTCGCCGCGGCGATCAGCAAGACGAACGACCGGATGAGCAAGGCGCATCTCGAAGATGCGCGCGATCAGATTCGCAAGATGCTCGACCCGAAGGACTGATAGCGCAACGACGACGCAAAGCGCCCGCGACGAGCATGACGTCGCGGGCGCTTTGTGTTTCAGACATGCGTGACCGCGTTGCGCGCTGTTACAGCGCGGGAATGGAGCGTTCCTGACACGGCATCGGTCCGACGCTTGGGACGAGTTGTTACAGGGTTAATGAGTCTTAACGCTAATGCGCTTCTCCAACTTGCCGATAAAACGGTTGATCCCACTTCGACAACCTTCTCGGGATCAACGCAGATCTCTCGACGTGGAGAATCGGAGCATGAAGCAGTGGTTCAACAACCTCAAGATCGGTTCAAAGCTGCAAGTCACCGTTGGTATCGTCATCGCCGGCATGACTGCGCTGGGCATCTTCTCTGTTCGACAGCTCTCCGTTGTGAACAAGCAGTCCACTGCTATTGCTGAAGATTGGCTGCCTGGAGTCGAGCGTATCGCAGCACTGAAGAACGAGATCATCGAGTACCGCAGCCTGCACTACAGTTTCATTGCCGCACAGAATGACGCCGGCCGGGCCAAGGTTCAGTCGGCGCTCGATGCGCAGCGCGAACACTTCATCAAGCGCGCGAAGGAGTACGAGGCGACGATTACCCTCGACAAGCACCGCGAGCTTTTCGCCGTGTACTCCAAGGAAGCTGACGGATTCCTCGCGGCATGGCCGCCGATTGAAGCAGTCGCCAAGACCGGCGACGTCGCGCAGGCCGAGGCGCTCATGAGCGGCGAGATTGCCCAGCGGTTCGAAACCCTGAACGGGACGCTCGACAAGCTCGTCGCGCTGAATCATGACGAGAGCGTCGCTGCCAGCGCGCTGGCAGATCGGCTCTATGCGCGCGCCATGTACGGCATCATCGCCGGAATCGCCGTGTGCGCACTGCTCGGGCTCGCGCTGGCATGGCTCGTCGGGCGCCAGATCTCGCACGCCGCGACCCTGGTTCAGCGCCAGGCGCATTCCCTCTCGAGTATCTGCGTGACTGGGCTCCGCTCAGGGCTCGATGCCCTCGCACGCGGCGACACCTCGATCAGGCTCGAGGCGAAGACCACGCTGATCGGCTCGAAGGTCAACGACGAGATGGGCAAGATCGCCCAGACTGTGGATTCGCTCATTCTGAGCACCCAGGCAAACATCGTTGCCTTCTCGGAGACGCAACGCATCATCGAGTCGATGCTTGCAGAGACGCGCACCTTGGCGTCGTCCGCGCAGCAAGGCGAGCTCGCCGCACGCGCCAACGACTCTCGCTATGAGGGTGCCTACCGCGAGCTCCTGTCTGGCATGAACGGCGTGATGAATGCCGTCGCCACCCCCATCGACGAAGCACGCACGGTGCTGGCGCAGGTCGCCGATCGCGACCTCACCCCGCGCATGAACGGCTCCTACCACGGCGACTACGAACAGCTCAAGACGTCGATCAACTCCTCCATCGAGAACATCGCCGACACACTTTCGCAGGTGCTGAATGCCGCCGAGCAGGTCTCGTCGGCGGGCACACAGATCAGCAGCGCGAGCCAGTCATTGGCTCAGGGCTCCAGCGAACAGGCCGCCGGTATCGAGGAGATCTCGTCGAGCACGACGGAGTTTGCGAGCATGGCCAAGCAGAACGCGGCCAGCGCCAATGAAGCCTTGGCACTCGCCGAGAGCGTGCGAGCGAACGCATCGGAAGGACACGCGCGCATGAATCGCCTGACGGAAGCGGTCGAAGACATCCAGCGCGGCAGCAACGAGACGGCCAAGATCGTGAAGACGATCGAGGAGATCGCTTTCCAGACCAACCTCCTCGCACTCAATGCGGCTGTCGAAGCGGCGCGCGCCGGCGACGCAGGACGCGGCTTTGCCGTGGTTGCGGACGAAGTCCGTGCTTTGGCGATTCGCTCCGCCGAAGCCTCCAAGACGACGGCCGACCTGATCGAACGCGGCCTGTCCAATTCGCAGCGCGGCGTGGCCTTGAACGCGGAAGTGATGGGCAGCCTGCAGCAGATCAACACGCAGGTGCAGCAGGTCACGGTGGTCATCGCCGAAATCGCCGCATCGAGCGGACAGCAGTCGGACGGCGTGCAGCAGATCAACGCGGCCGTCGATCAGCTCAACGGAACGACGCAGCAGGTTGCGTCCAACGCCGAGGAGTCGGCCAGCACCGCCGAGGAGCTTTCCAGCCAGGCAGCCATGTTGCAGTCGATGGTGGCGCAGTTCCGTCTCGAGCAGAGCAAGTCGGTCCGATCGGCCGGACGTCGGAGCGTCGCACCTACGCGCGGAACCTCACGTACGAGCAACGCACGTCCGAGCACCCCGCGTGCGTTGGCTTCTTCCACGTCGCACAGCAGCTCGGCGGGAGCCGCGGTTATCCCGTTCGACGCGGACGATGACGACGTGTTGTCGGTGTTCTGACCTCCGGATCCGTGGCCGGAGCGCGGACACGGGGCTGAAGACGCAAATGAAGATTTGGTAAGCCGTCTCGCCGGCTTGCCGACAGGCTTCTAGAATCAGGGTGCCCGCCGAGTGTGCGGGCACCCTTTCTCTATTCCCCCCCAAATGCGATTCGCATCCCGCTCGCTGGTGGCCGCACGGCTGGTGGCCGCTGGGTTCCTGCTCGCGTCGTGCCGCCCGGCCGCCAAGCCCGCCGCACCGACTCCGGCCCCGAACCGTCCTAACGCTGGTGCCCCAACGCCCGGCGCGCCTACGCCCGGCAATCCGACGCCTGGTACGCCCACCCCGGGCGCGCCCGGACAGCTACCCGGCGGCGCCCCGAATCTCGGCGCACTCGCCGGTGCGCTGGCGGGCGGCGGTGACCCCAATCCGCGCCCGTACGCGACGGTGATCACGCCGCGCGCGAAGAGCAAGAAGGGGGTGTTCGATGTCCACCAGATCGGCTCCCGACTCTACTTCGAGATCCCGGCCGACCAGCTGAACAAGGACTTCGTCATCACCTCGGTGCTCGCCGGCACCGCCGCCAGCATCGGCATCAACGGCACGCTCGGCACCGACAAGGTCATTCGGTTCGAGCGTCGCGAGAATCGCATCTTCGTTCGCGACATCAACTACGACAACGTCGCCACCGACACCTCGCTGTCGACGGCGCGCGCGATGTCGCTGATCGGCGTCTTCCCGATCATCACCGCGCTGAACGTGGAAGCGTATGGCAAGGACAGCGCGGCCGTGGTGGAAGTGACGCGCATGTTCACCGGCGGCGTGCAGGAGTTCGTCGCGAACGGACGTCGCGCCAATGTGGACGCGACGCGCTCGTACATCGATCGCTACGCCGCCTTCTCGCGCAACGTCAACGTGACGGCGGTGCAGACGTACACGCCGCAGGGTGGCGCGGGCGGCCTGCCCAACATCCCGGGCCTCACCCTCGGCGGCGGCCCCTCGGCAGTCACTGAAGCGTTCACCTTCTCGATCGTGCGTCTGCCGGACGTCGCGATGATGCCGCGTCTGATGGATGCACGCGTCGGCTTCTTCGGCGAGACCAAGACCGACTTCGGCTCGCCCGAGCAGCGCGTGCTGCCGCGTCGCTACATCGCGCGCTGGCGCCTCGAGTGCTCGGACAAGATGGAAGGCAACCTCTGCGTGCCCAAGAAGCCGATCACGTACTATGTCGATCCGGCCACGCCGAACTGGCTCAAGCCGTACATCAAGGCGGGCATTGAAGAGTGGCAGGCCGCGTTCGAACTGGCCGGCTTCAGCAAGGGCATCGTCGCGGGCACCGTCCCCAACGATCCGGATTTCTCGGGTGAAGACGCCTCGGTGGCAATGGTGCGCTGGCTGCCGTCGCCGGTCGCCAATGCCGTCGGACCGAGCACCGTGGATCCGCGCAGCGGCGAAATCATCGACGCCGACGTGCAGATGTATCACAACATCATGGACCTGCAGCGTGAGTGGTACTTCTCGCAGGTGGGCCATCTCGACAAGCGCGCGCAGACCTTCCCGTTCCCCGATACGCTGATGGGCAAGCTGGTGCAGTTCGTGGCCGCACACGAAGTCGGTCACACGCTGGGCTTCCCGCACAACATGAAGGGGAGCTCGACGTATCCGGTGGATTCCATCCGCTCCAAGACGTGGATCGCGAAGATGGGCCACTCGCCGTCGATCATGGACTACGCGCGCTTCAACTACATCGCGCAGCCGGAAGACGGCATCGCCCTCGGCGACCTCATCCCCCGCGTCGGTCCGTATGACAAGTACGCCGTGATGTGGGGCTACAAGCCGATCGCCGGTGCCCGTACGCCGGAAGCCGAGCGCGCCACGCTCGACTCGTGGTCGCGCATGCAGGACACGGTGCCTTGGTATCGCTTTGGTGGCGGTGCGATCGATCCGGGCGAACAGTCGGAAGCGATTGGCGACGCCGATGCCGTGAAGTCCACGCGCCTCGGCTTCAAGAACCTCAAGCGCATCGTCGATCTCGTCGTGCCGGCGTCCACCATGGACAAGACGGCCGACTATTCACTGCTCCGCGCCACGTACGGCGGCGTGCTCAATCAGTGGGCCACCGAAGCGCAGCATGTCACGCGCATCGTCGGCGCCATGAACAAGCAGGAAAAGGCGGTCAGCCAGAACGGACCGGTGTTCACGGCCGTGTCGCGCGCACGTCAGAAGGAAGCAGTGCAGTTCCTCAACGACGAAGTGTTCACGACGCCGACGGCGATGATCAAGCCGGACATCCTGCGCAAGCTCGAATCCGACGGCAACATCAACCGCGTCAGCGGAGCACAGGGTCGCGTGCTGGGCTCGCTCGTGGCGAACGCCAAGTTGCAGCGCATGGTGGAGTTCGAAGCGATGTCCACCAACAAGGCGGATGTCTATCCACTCGGCGAGATGCTGACCGATCTCCGTCGCGGTCTCTGGAAGGAGATCTACACGGGTGCCCCGATCGACGCGTACCGTCGTCGCCTGCAGGCCACGTACGTCGAGGCGATGGCCAGCAAGATCAAGCCGCCCGCGCCAAGCGCGCAGGAACTGGCGATCGCGCAAATCATCGGCGGCGGCGTGGTGAACACCCGCGACTTCCGCCCGCTGCTCAAGGACGAAATGCGTACGCTCGATCGTGAGCTGGCGGCGGCCGTCGGCAAGACCAATGATCGTACGACGCGCGCGCATCTGAGCGACGTGCGCGATCAGATCAAGGCGATGCTGGATACGGACAAGTAGTCTCTTGAGGTCTGAGCGCTTGGCTTGCGTGAGGGATTGGCAGAGCGGATAGAAACAGCAACTGCATTGGTACTGCCGATTACACGGATGAAAAAGGAAACGCACGGATACTGCGGAGTGGACATCACTCGCTGTATCCGTGCGTTTCCCAGTTAAATCCCTGTTATCGGCAGTTCCATGCAGTTGCAGTTCCTATCCCCTCAACTGCATCGCCTTACGCGACCACGGCAGTCATCCGCCGCGTCAGTACCCCGGATTCTGCGTCAGATTCGGCGATGTGCGCGTGTCACGCAGCGGAATCGGGAACAGCGCCTGCCCCGGACGATCGGAGAAGCCCTTCACGGTCATCGCGCGACCCAGCCGATTCAGGTCGGGCCAGCGATCACCCTCGAACGCGAGTTCCAACCGACGCTCGAGCTCGATCTGCGACAACACCTGCGCCTGCGTGGTGACCTGATTGCCAAGCGTGTGCACCGCGAGTCCCGCACGGAGGCGCACCTTGTTGTACTCGGCTACCGCTTCCGCCAGACGATTGAGTCGTGCCAGCGCCTCGGCCTTGATCAGCACGATTTCCGCGAGACGGATCACGTGCACATGCTCGGTGCCAGGACGCGCGGAGTACTTGTTGCCATTCAGCGGTCGTCCCGCGTTGCCGCTTGGACGAATGCTCCACGCCTTTCGCAGATCGCCGGCCGGATACGCGCCGTCGATGCTGGTGCTGGGCGCTACTTCTGCACGACCGACCTGCAGATAGTAGTTGGAGATGCCGTTCGTTTCGGTGGCGTTGAACGAGACGCGGAAGATGTCTTCCGTGGTGTTGCTGCCCGTCACCGAGAACAGATCGGCGTAGGGCACCGTGAGCGTATCGCGGCCAGCCAACACCTGATTGGCAAGATCCAACGCGGCCTGATAGTCCGCCGCCGCATTGGCGTTGCCCGCGAGCCCGGCGCGATAGAACAGCACACGGGCACGCAATGCACGGGCCGCTGTCGGCGTCGCGTAGCGCGTGTTCGTGGTGTTGCGAATCAGCGCCGTCGCGCTGTCGAGATCCTTGAGCACTTGCGTGTACACGTCGTTGACCGCGGTGCGTGTGTACGCCTGCGCTTCGGACGGTGCCGCGATCGGCTTGGTCGGCGTCGGTACTGCACCCCAGAACTTCACGAGATTGTGAAAGCCGAGTGCGCGCAGGAAATACGCCTGCCCCATCACGTCGCTGCGGATCGGATCCACAACGCTCGCCACGGTCGGCACGCGCTGCAGGATGACGTTGTCGCGATCGATCTGCTGATAGATCGCGGTCCACATCGCCGTGACTTCGGCGTTGTCCGCCTGCATGCGGTTGGTGGCAACTTCGCCGAGGTACTGGAAGGTGCCCGTCCACACGGTGTTGTCGGCCGGAAGATCACCGAGCAGCAGTGCAGAGAGGCCATAGTAGCTGCCGGACTGCAGGCCGTCGTACGCGCCGTTAAGCGCCGCGGTCGCCGTCGCTCCGTCGACGATCAGTTGGTCCTGTGGCAGCGAAGTGACCGGCTCGGTCTGCAGCACATCGCTGCATGCGGTCGCGCCGGTGGCGAGCAGCGCCAAAGCGAGGTGTCGGATGCGCATGAGAGTGGTGGCTCGCGTCGTCGGGGCGCGATGCGTGAGGGTATCGATGTGGTTGATCACCAGCCGGCGCTCACACCAAAGGTGAACGTGCGAGCGAGCGGGTAGGCGTAGTAGTCGACGCCCATGACCGTGTTGGAATTGGCGCCGTTGCTGTTCACGTCGGGGTTGTAGCCCAGATAATTGGTCCACGTGACGAGATTGCGCCCCGACACGTACAGACGGGCGTTGTCGGCACGCATCGAACGCGCGAGCGATGCCGGCAGGCGATAGCCCAGCGTGACTTCCTGCAGCCGCACGAAGGAACCGTCTTCAACGAAGCGCGACGAGAGGAAGCGCGAGCCGCTGGTGGAGCCCATGCGCGGCTGGTTGGTGATGTCACCCGGCTTCTGCCAGCGATTGAGCACCGTCGCGATCTTGTTGTCGCGCGAGTTGCCGCCATCGTCGGAGAAGATGCGCACGAGATTGAGCACCTTGCCGCCCTGGCTGAACTGCAGGAATCCACGCAGGTCGAGGCCCTTCCACTCGATCGTGTTGGTGAGTCCACCGAAGTACTTGGGCTGCGGATTGCCTGCGAACGCAAGATCTGCCGCAACCGGTGCGGTCGTCTCGGTGCCATCGGCCTTGCGATACAACGCATTGCCCGTGGCCGGATCGACACGCAGGAATTTGAATACGTAGAACGTGCCGAGCGGTTGGCCAACCGCAGCGACAGACGTCACGCGACCGCTGACAGTGCCGGTGATCGGCAGGCCATCGTACAGCTCGGTGATCTTGTTCTTGTTGAAGGTGACGTTGAGGTTGCTCGTCCACTCGAAGCCGCCACGCGTCGCCGCCTTCACATTCGTGGTCTGCAGGTTGAAATCGAAGCCGCGATTCTCGATCGCGCCGACGTTGTCCCACACGCTCGTGTAACCACTCGTTGCCGGCACCGGGCGCTGCACCAGCAGGTTGGACGTGGAGCGGTTGTACCAGTCCACGATCAGGTTCACGCGCTGATTGAAGAATCCGATGTCCGCGCCGATGTCCGTCTCTGCCGTCTGCTCCCACTTGAGGTTGGGATTGCCGAGCTGCGAGTTCACGAGGCCTGTGACACCGGAGTACGCCTGCGACGAAGCGAGCGTGCGGCTGGCGAAGTCGCTGATGCCCTGATTGCCCGTCGTGCCGTAGCTCGCGCGCAGCTTGAGCGTGGCAAGACTCGCGAGCGCGGATGCGAACGACTCATCGGTCACCGTCCACGCGCCGGAGACGGCGGAGAACTGGCCGTAGCGATTCGCGCTGCCGAAGCGCGACGAACCATCCGTACGGAAGCTCGCCGAGAGCAGATACTTGTCGCGCATCGACCAGTTGGCGCGCGCGAAGTAGGAGACGAGCGTGTTCTCCGTGGCACCACCGTCGAACGTGCTGACCGCTGCCGCGTTGCGCACATAGCGTTCGAAGCCCGTGGGAAATCCGGTGCCCGACACATAGTTGAAGTCGGAGCTGTTGAGCTCCACGCTGCCGCCCGCCGTGATGGCGAGAGTCTGCCGGTCGGTGCGCAGTGCATCGAAGTTGAGGAATCCTTCGCTCACGTAGCGCGTGGCCGCCGTGCGACCGCTCGCGCCTTCGCCGCCTACGCTCGCGCTCACCGCGCGATCGACCTTGGGAGAGCGCCAACGCAGCTCATCCACCGTGTACACATCACCACCAACTCGGCCGGTGAGCGTCAGGCGATCGGTCGCGGTGAACTTGGCTTCGAGATTGCCCAGCGCGCGGAACGTGCGCGCGTTGAGCGTGCTGAATGCGGCGTACGCGACGGGATTGGAGTAGAGCAGGTTCTGCGACGTGCCTCCAAAGCCGAACGACGTACCGCGCACGGGAGAGAAGGGCTGCATCGCGATGGCGTTGGTCACCAGGCCGTCGAGATTGAGATCACCCGGGACGCGATCGTTGGATTCGCGCGTGAGTCCGATCGAGCTCGTGAACGTCAGACGCTTGCTGGCCTGCGCATCGAGGTTGAGGCGCACGGCCTGTCGGGCGTAGTCCGAGCCCAGCACGATGCCGCCCTGCGCGAAGTTCGCTGCGGAGAGGAACATGCGCAGCCGATCGGTGCCACCACTGACGCTCAACTGCACGTCGCTCATCGCCGCGCTGCGGAAGACGGCGTTCTGCCAGTCGGTATTGATGCTGTCAGTGCCCGCCGCAAACAATGCGGCCTGTCCTTGATTGGCGCGCCCTTCATTCATCAGCGTCACGTACTGCGTGGCGTTGAGCATGTCGACCGTGCGCTCCACCGACTGCGATCCCGCGTAGCTGTTGATGTTGAAGCGGAAGCGATTCCCGCCGGCACCACGCTTGGTGGTGATGAGCACGACGCCGTTGGAGCCGCGCGAACCATAGATGGCCGACGCCGCTGCGTCTTTCAGTACGTCGATGCTCGCGATGTCGTCCGGGTTGATGCCCGAGATCGGCGTCATGCGCTGGCCGCTCGTGCTCGTGATCTGCTCGAACGTGCCCTGCAACATGGGAATGCCGTCCACAACATAGAGCGGCTGGTTTCCGGCGTTGAGCGACGCCGGGCCTCTCACGCGCACCGATACGCCCGTACCCGGCTCGCCGCTGTTCTGCATCACCTGCACGCCGGCGATGCGCCCCTGCAGTGCGTTGTCGATGCTGGCCACGGGCAGCTGCGCGAACGCCGACGAGTCGACCGAGGAGATCGCGCTGCTTACTGTGGCGCGCTGCGTGCTGCCGTACCCGGTGGCGACCACTGTGGTGAGCAGCGTCGCGACTGGCCGCAGTACGAAGTCCGCCGTCGCCGTGGCGCCCGACGTGACACTCACCGTCTGTGCGCGCGCGCCGTAGCCGATGCGCTGTGCGCGAACGGTCACGCTACCCGCCGGTACGCCCAGCAGCTGATAGCTGCCGCTTTCGCCGGTGACGGTGCCCTTGGCGCTGCCGGGGATCGTCACCTGTGCGCCGGCGACGGGCCGGCCAGTGGAGGAGTCCGTCACCGTGCCGCGCACGGTTCCCGAGGGTTGGGCAAAGAGCTGTCGCGGAGCGAAGAGCGAGCACGCGAGGGCCACGGCGATGGTCGCGGTGAGGCCGCGCCATCGCAAACGGCGGGATGGGAACATCGAATCTCCAGGGGCGGGGAGCGTACGCAGGCGCCGTATCGGCGCGTCACGTGACTGGGGAGTGCTGCCGAGCCGTGACAATTCGAGGGAGGCGTCGTAATGGTCAAGGGATTTGTGACAGTGCGACTCTCTCGAGGGGCGAAACGTGCGCATCGCGGTGACCTGATCGTGACGCGACACGGCCACGTGCCCGCTCAAGCTCGTTGTAACAGGTTCGATGCCCGTCTCGTACTTTTCTGTGCAAATGACACTGTCAGCCAACAGCGCCGTCTCGGGCGACCTCTCCCCCCTCCGCAACGCCCTCCGCGGCCAATACGCGATCGAGCGAGAACTCGGGCGCGGCGGCATGGGCATTGTCGTTCTGGCCCGGGATGAGCGTCTCGACCGTCAGGTGGCGCTCAAGGTGTTGCCGCCTGAACTCGCACTCGACGCGGACACGCGCGAGCGCTTCCTGCGTGAAGCCCGCATGTCCGCGCAGCTGTCACACCCCAACATCGTGCCCGTCTACCGGGCAGACGAAATCGGCGGCTTCGCCTTCTTCGCCATGGGTTTCGTGGATGGCGAGACGCTGGGCGACCGCATCCGGGATCGTGGGAAGCTGCCGGCGGCCGAAGTGGTGCGACTGCTGCGTGAGGTCGCGTGGGCACTGACCTACGCACACGCGCGGGGCATCGTGCACCGCGACGTGAAGCCCGAGAACATCCTGATCGAGCGATCGTCGGGACGTGCGATCGTGACCGACTTCGGCATCGCCCGCGCCGACTTCAATCCGTCGCTCACGCAGGACGGCCACGTGCTCGGCACCGTGCACTACATGAGCCCCGAGCAGTCCACCGGTGAACCGTTCGATGGCCGGAGCGATCTGTACGCGCTGGGATGCGTCGGGTTCTTCGCGCTGAGCGGACGGCTGCCATTCGAGGGCTCCTCGCCGCAAGCGATTCTGATTGCACACGCCACCAAGCAGCCGCCGGCGTTGCGGAGTGTGGCGCCGCACGTGCCGGCGGCGCTGGCCACGGTGATCGATCGCTGCCTCGCGAAGCGGCCTGACGACCGCTACGAGCCGGAAGAGCTGTTCGACGCGCTGGGAAAGGCGTTCGATGCTGTCGAGAACGACGCACGCGAAACCACCGGACAGGCGACCGTGATCTCGAGCGATCAGGCGATGCTGGTGTGGCGGCGTGCGGCCGAACTGCAGGCAGAGGCCGCCGCGCGTCTCGAGAGCAAGATGCGTTCGGCGACGGAAACGCGATCGATGACGACCGTCTCGGCCGGTACAACCGAGGCAGCGCGCGCGAGCAACGACGCGCCGGCACCGACGGATGCGTATCGTCTGCGCGACGTGGAAGCGGCGGCGGCCGAGGCGGGCATTTCGCAGAAGTACGTGGCGCTGGCGCTCGCCGAACTGAATGGCTCTCCGGATGCACTGCAGCGCATTCAGCCGACGTCGCGGTTCAAGGAGCAGCTGGCGACGCGTCTGTTCGGCACATCGCAGCGGACGCTGGCGGTTTCGCGAGTCGTTCGTGCCGCGCCTCGCGACGTGCTGCAGGCGTTGGGACGCACGTGGCAGGGTTCGCCCTGGCTGCTCTCGCTGCGCGATACCATTGGCGGGCACCCGCTGGATGGCGGCGTACTTGAGTTCGAACTCCCGGCGATGGTCGATGGCAGCTACAAGTGGACCTGGACGCGATACGGCGTCTACGCGCCCGAGGTGCGGGTGACGCTCGCACCCGTGCCTGGGGATCCGCGGGCATGCGAGGTCACCATGAGCGTCGATCTGCGTCCCGGACTCACGCCGAACATGATCGGCTACGGCGTCATCGCCTCGTCGGTCTCCGGGGTGAGTGGGCTCATCGGTGCCGTCATCGCGAAGAAGGCGCTGGTCATGGCCGGCGTGGCGCTGCTCGGTCCGGCAGTCGGCGTGGCGGCGGTTCTGGGTCTGGCGGCACTCGCCGCGAGCGGGCCCTGCTATCGCTGGGAGATCCGCAAAGCGGGCGCCGAGATGCAGGCCGCGCTGGCCGCGATCGAGACGTCGCTGCGATCGATCGACATTTTCGGCAGCGCGCCGCCACCGCCTCCCAAGCCACCCTCAGATAGTTCGTTTCTGCTGGGGATGTGAGTCCGAAGCGCGGGGAGCGTTTGTGACGAGTCGATAAGGGCTCGGAGTATCTCGGGTGTTGGAAGACGCGGACTGCTCGTTCGGTGCCGCGATTCCGTCCACGCTCCCCTGGTGCTCCATGCGTATCCGATCGTTCTCATTTTCCGCCCTGACCACGGCGCGCGGACAGCTGCTGCTGTTGGTGAGCGCCCTCACGGTCACCGCTTGTCTCTCCAGCGACCCGGTCAGCTCGACGATCGTCGGATCGCTCTCCAAGGTGAGCGGCGACTCGCAAACCGTCGTGCACAACGTCGGGCTGGCCAGCCCGATGGTGGTCAAGGTGCTCGCGCAGAACGGCACAGCGATCTCGGGCGCGACCGTGCGCTGGGCGATGGTCGCCGGCGACTCGGGCGCCGTGGCCGACTCGATCAGCACCAGCGATGCATCGGGGCTGGCCAGCATGATGTTCACGGCGGGCAGCGTCGCAGATTCAAGCGTGCAGGTGACGGCGACACTGGACGCCACTCAGCTCACGTTCACCCACAAGGTGACGCCCAGCCAGGCCACCGCGATCAAGCTGTTTCAGGGCGACGGTGCTGCTGGGATCGCCGGTGCGGTGGTGCAGTTGACCGTGCAAGTGACCGACAACGTCGGGAACGCGATTCCCGGGGTGACCGTCGCCTGGGCGGTGGGCCCCAAGGGCGGAACGCTCGTCCCGTCGAATGTGGTCACCAGCAGCACCGGACTGTCGCGAGCCGCGCTCACGCTCGACGCCGGTGCGGGCACCTACACCGTGGTGGTGTCGAGCCCCGGACTGCCGCCGGTTACCTTCACGGTCACGCAGATCTAGTCCGGCGTCGCCTCTCAAGGACGCCCTTTACGAGACGATCTCTCAGTGGTAAGATAGATCATCTTCTTCATTGAGAGTCTCTGCATGTCCATCCGTCCTGTTCGTCGTATCGATCGCGCCCAGCCCACCATGGAAGGCGCGGGTGTTCACCTGCACCGCGCCTTCGGCTTCGGCAATACGAGCGAGACCGATCCGTTTCTGTTGTTCGACGATTTCCGCAACGATGTCCCGTCGCAGTACAAGGCGGGCTTTCCGTGGCATCCGCATCGCGGCATCGAAACGATCACCTACGTGCTGGCCGGTGAAGTGGAGCACGCGGACAGCTTGGGCAATCGCGGCATGCTGGGCGCCGGCGACGTGCAGTGGATGACGGCGGGCAGCGGCATCGTCCACCATGAGATGCCGCAGGGCGACGCGCAGGGTCGCATGCACGGCTTTCAGCTGTGGGCCAATCTGCCGTCGTCACTCAAGATGACCGCGCCACGCTATCAGGACGTGAAGTCGAAGGACATCGCCGAAATCATCGACGATGACGGCACGGTGGTGCGCGTGGTGTGCGGAGAGTTCTGGGGAAAGCGCGGACCGGTGGATGGCATCGCGGCCGACCCGATCTATCTCGACGTTTCCGTTCCCCCCGGCCGCAAGAAGTCCTTGCCGGTCGATGCATACCGCAGCGCGTTTGCCTACGTGTTTGCCGGCAGCGGGTCGTTCCGCCACGCCAGCGACCCGATGGGCGTGCTCACCGAACGCACCGCGGGCAACGACGATGATCTCGTGCGCGACCGCACCGGCAATCGCTCCCTCGTGATGTTCGACAGCGGCGATGAAGTCACGGTGCAGGCCGGCGACGAAGGCATTCGCTTTCTGCTCGTGAGCGGCAAGCCGATCAAGGAGCCGGTGGCGTGGTACGGCCCGATCGTGATGAACACGCAGGAAGAGCTGCGCACGGCGGTGAGTGAGCTGAACGCCGGGACGTTCATCAAGTAGTCGCCACGCACTCGCTGCTACCGAAACGCGTCCTCGAAGAACGACGGCAAGTCGACCACGAACGGTTCAGCCACACCCGGCGGGTGCCAGCGCAGTGTCTCGCTGAGCACCTCGCCGGGATCGACGGCGCCACTCCACCGCGACACGTTGCGCGCCTCAGGGTTGATCACCCAGTACTCGCCCACCCCCTCTCGCAGATACAGATCGCGCTTGATCTGGTAGTCGAGCAGCGGGTTGGACGGCGATACGACCTCCACCGCGAGTATCAGGTCGCTCAGGTGATACGGATACGGCACCCGCTTGCCATCCACGCGCCGCACCACATACACATCCGGCTGCACGCGATTGCGCCGGCGTTCACCACGCCACACGTCGCTGGGCGAGATCATCACCTTGCCGACGTCGCTGCCGGCGAAGTACGCGCGCAGGCGAGCGCTCAGCTCGAGTGCGATGTCCTGATGCCCCTCGTTCGGCGACGGGGTCACGTACAGCACACCATCGATGAGCTCGTAGCGCTGCCCGTCATCCGGCAGCGCATCCAGCATCTCGATGGTCCAGTCGGTGACCAAATTGGGCATGGCCATAAGCTGAAGCACTCGGCGCGGGGTTGGCAAGCCAGCATCGCCCATGATCGCGAGCAGCCGTCGCATCTGCGTCACCATTCAATCGCACGTCGCATCAATCGATCGCGGACGTCGCGCCTATCGGCCGCGGACACTCGGCAACAGTTTCGCAGAGTGACGCTGTCGCGATCCGACGTCTCCGCGGCTCCTGCGGACTTCTGATCGCCGCCCCCTCCACCCTCATCATCGAGCTCCCTCATCCATGACGACTCCACATCGTCTGCCCCGCCTCGATCGCACGATGATCAGCACCCGCCTGTTGTGTGCCGTACTCGCAATCGCATCGGCTACAGTCGCGCCACAGGTGCACGCGCAAAACGTGGCCACATCAGCCGCGTCACTCGCCAACAACCCCGATGTCCTCGGTGCCGAACGCCTCTTCTCAGCCTGGCTGGAAGGACAACTCGCCTATCGCGGGATTCCCGGCGTGTCGGTGGGCGTGGTGTACGATCAACAACTCGTGTGGTCGCAGGGGTTTGGCTTCGCAGACATCAAGAATCGCGTGCCGATGACGCCGCAGGTGAAGTTCCGCATTGCCTCGCACAGCAAGATGTTCGCCGCCATCGCGATCATGCAGCTGCGCGAAGAAGGCAAGCTCCGCCTCGACGATCCGGTGGAGAAGCACCTGCCGTGGTTCAAGGCCAAACCGGCCAATGATGACGATGGCGTGATCACCATCGAGCAGCTGTTGTCGCACACGTCCGGGCTGCAGCGTGAAGCAGGGGACCATTGGACGTCGTTCAATTTCCCGACGGAAGACGAACTCAAGCGACTCTACAGCGATCGGCAGGCGGCCTTCGCGCCCAATGTACGCTGGAAGTATTCCAACCTCGCATTCGCGGTGGCCGGGTTGCTGGTGGAACAGATCAGCGGACAGAAGTGGGCCGCCTATGTGCAGCAGCACATGCTCACGCCGCTCGCGATGAACGCAACAAGTGTGGACCAGAACGTCGCGGGACTTACGGTGCCCTACATGCGCCGGCTTCCGGATGGTTCGCGCGATGTGCTGCCGTTTGTCGACGCGCGCGGCATGGCGGCGGCCACCGGCATGACATCGAACGTCGACGACCTCGCGAAGTTCGTATCGGCGCAGTTCCGCCGAGGACCGCGTAGCGGCGCGCAGATTCTCAGCACCGGCTCGTGGCGCGAGATGCATCGCGTGCGTGCCGTGGACGAAACGTGGCAGAGCGGCAGCGGACTCGGCTTCGATTTCAATCGCATCGACAATCGCACGTGGGTGGGCCATGGTGGCGGATATCCGGGCAACACCACGCAGACGCTCTTCCAAATGACCGACAAGATCGGCGTCATTGTGCTCACCAACACCAACGACTCCAATCCGTTTCAGATCGCTGAGCAGTTGATCGCGACAGTGGGCGCGGCGGTGGCGAGAGCAACGGCGCCGCGTGGGCAGACCGTTGCGTGGGATGCGTCGTGGGCGCGCTTTGCCGGATGGTATCGCAGTGCGATGGGCGACCAGCGCGTGGTGCTGATGAACGACAAGCTGGTCATCATCTCCCCCACTGCCACCACGGTTGGCACGCCGACCACGTTGGAGCCACTTGGTGGCGGGCGCTTCCGCCTGATGGCGCCGGGCGGCGGCGGTGCCATCGGTGAGGTTGTGCGCTTCGTCGAAGCGAACGGCGTGGTGAGTCGCATGTATGTCGGCGATGGATACGCCACGCGCCTGCCGTGATGCACGCTTAGCTTTCGCGCATGCTTCGTCTCACCGACCGCGGCCTCTACTGCGAGGCCGCGGATTGCTACATCGATCCGTGGTTGCCCGTGCCGCGTGCGCTCATCACGCACGCGCACGGGGATCATCTGCGCTGGGGATGCGAGCACTATCTCCTCGCCGCACCTGGAGCAGGCGTCGCGCGCGAACGGCTTGGGCAGTATGCCAGTCGTATGGAGACCGTCGCGTATGGCGAGACGCGCGTCATCAATGGTGTGCGCGTGTCTTTTCACCCCGCCGGCCACATCCTGGGCTCTGCACAGATTCGCCTCGAGCACCAGGGCGAGGTGTGGGTCGTCTCGGGCGACTACAAGACCGACCCGGATCCCACCTGTGCGCCGTGGGAGCCGGTGCGCTGCCACACCTTCATCACCGAAAGCACCTTCGGTCTGCCGGTGTATCGATGGCCGTCGCAGCGGGTCGTCTTTGACGACATCAATGCGTGGTGGCGCGACAACGCCGAGTCTGGGCGTGTGTCGCTGTTGTACGGATACGCACTGGGCAAAGCGCAGCGCATGCTGGCGGGGCTCGACGAGAGCATCGGCCCGATTCTTACGCACGGCGCGGTCGAGAAGATGACGCAATGCTATCGCGACGCGGGAATCGCGATGCCGCCGACCACGTACGCGACGCTCGCACAGAAATCAGAGCAGAAGTCGGACGGCTGGTCGCGCGCGATCGTGGTCGCACCGCCTTCCACCGATGGCTCGACGTGGGCGCGACGGTTCGGTGCGTACTCTGCCGCGTTCGCCAGTGGATGGATGCTGGTGCGAGGTGCGCGGCGTCGGCGCAGCGTGGACCGCGGCTTCGTGTTGTCCGATCACGTGGACTGGCCGCAGCTTCTCTCGGCGATCGATGCCACCGGCGCCGAGCGGGTTTGGGTAACCCACGGTTTCACTGGTCCCGTGGTACGATGGCTGCGCGAGCGCGGGCTCGACGCGCAGGCCATCGCGACACGGTTTGAAGGCGAGCGAGACGACGCCGATCCGCCAGTCGATGCCGGAGCACCGACGGCGATCGATGGGACTACCGAGACGACGGTCGAAGCGTCGGACGGTACTGCAACGGAACGTTAACGCCGAGTTACGGTTGCAGGAGCGGTAGCACGATCGCCAGCGCGAGCGCAATCCCGAAGAGCGGGACGATCAGTCGTGCACGTGAGTCAGCCATGCCGGAGTGCCGTGCGGCGGCGCTTGGCGATCAGCACACCGGCGAGTCCGGCAGCCATCAGCGCATACGTGGACGGCTCGGGAACCGTGGTGGTGGGCGGCGCGGCGGTAATGCTGACGTCGTAGTTGTCGAGCAGCGTCAGGATGTCGACCGATGTGCAGGTCCGCCCAACCGCGGCGTTGCACACACCGCCGGCGAAGAAGCGGTAGCCAAAGTCGATGACGCCGCCGGTGGCCGAGAAATCGGGCGCGCTCGTACCGGTCGGATCGCTCCAGTTATCTGTTGGCAGGAAGCTGAAGCTGACGCGCGACCAACCGGCGTTGACGACCGGCGCTGCGAGGTCAGATCCGGTGACGCCATACGTCACGCCGTTCTGGCGAATTGCCGGGCGATAGAATCCGCCGGCACCGTTGGCAAATCCGGCAAAGGTCTTGAGATCGAAGCCGAAGGTCAGCGCCGTGATCGCGCCGTTCGTGGCCGGGTTGTAGGTGAAGGTGGTGTTGATGTTGGTGGCGGTGAATGCTGCTTGCCCACCACCGCCGGCCAGCGTCGGCACATGCACGTTTGCGCGGAGCATGCTGCCCGGATTGCCGCCACCTGCGTTCACCGTGAAGAGGCTGTTCATCCCCGGACTCTGGCCCTGGATGGAGAGTGACCAGTCGGTGAGGACGAAATCGCCCTGCGAGTAGCTGACGTTCTGGGCGCCGGCGGTGGAAGCAAGGGCGGTGATGGCAACGGCGCATGCGGCGCGGATGGTACGGGACACGCAGACCTCCGGGTACGGCGGCTGAGAGGGCGAACAAGAGTGAGGGCGAACGGCTCATGCTTCAACCGCACGGGCCGGGCTCCGTTTCTCACGGGCGCCACAGTTCGTCCGTGCTGTGGCACCCGAGCAACAGCTCTCGCGCTTGAGCTCGCCGCGAGGCACACTCCCTCGAGCCGAACCTCCCATTTCCGTCTCGATGTCGTCAGCCGATCCGTCCACCCAAGCGAAGGCAACAGCGGACCACGTAGTCGACCTCCGGTCGGCGGCGCTGGAGCGCGTGCTGCTCAAGTACGGCTCGGCGGTGCGGCGATCGGCGCGGGCGCGAGGGCTGCATGAGGCGGATGTGGATGAGGTGCTGCAGGACGTGCGGGTGCGATTGTGGAAGTCGGACAGCGACGCTGAGAAACTGGACGGGCTCAATACGTCCTACATACAACGGGTGGCGATGTCGGCGGCGATCGACCTGCTGCGCCGTCGCCGTGCACGACGAGAAGAGTCCATCGACGATGCGCACGCACAGCCGGAGACACCGGCGGTGTTGCGGGTGCCGTCGCCGGATCGATCAGACGATGAGGCGTTGGCGCATCGGCTGGAGTTGGCGCTGGCGCAGCTTCCGCGCAATCGACGACTGTGTGTGCAGTTGCACCTGGAGGGTTACTCGCGCGACGAGATCGCCTCGATGACGGGGTGGACTGAACCGAAGGTGCGCAATCTGATGTATCGCGGCCTCGACGAGCTTCGCGCGTTGTTGCGCGATGCGGCAACGCAGGCACCATGATTCTTGCATGACGCTTCCACGATGACGGACGACGAACTCACACGCGCATACGACGCACTGCGTCGTCAACGGCAGGCCCGCCCCGCCGTGGCGCCGCCGTCGCTCGACGCGTTGCAGTCACTCGCGGAGAATCAGACAGCAGCGTCCGAGCGTGAAGCGCTGTTGGAGCGCGTGCTCGAAAGCGGCGCATCCGATGAACTGGCGCTGCTGCACAGCATTGCGTCGGGTACAACGGCCACGGCGACGGCGGTCAGCGACGCGCGCACTTCCAACGCGCGCCACGGCAGCGGGACACCCTCGTGGACGCGCTGGTGGCCGGCAGCGGCGGCAGCGGCCGTCGTGCTGGCGGTCGGACTTCCGATGGTGCGACGAGGCGGCAACGCGCCGGTTCCGGCAACAGCGGAGCAGCCTCGCTTTCGCGGTGCAGAGTCCACTGGCGCGCCCACGCTCCTCGCACCGGCCAACGAGGCCGTGTTGCCGGCAGACCAGCGCTTTGTCTGGTCATCAGTGACGGATGCCACGCAGTACGAGATCGAACTGGTGGACGCCGATGGCCAACTCGTGCTGGCCTTCACGGCGACGGATACCACCGCGCCACTGCCCGTTGGCAGCTCTGACGCACAGCGTGCCCGCGCGCGCGGATGGACAG
This sequence comes from Gemmatimonas sp., assembly GCA_965279375.1. Classification (GTDB taxonomy): domain Bacteria; phylum Gemmatimonadota; class Gemmatimonadetes; order Gemmatimonadales; family Gemmatimonadaceae; genus Gemmatimonas. The sequence goes on from OZ257156.1 coordinate 846,001, forward strand.
TGTCCGCACGCCTTCGTGACGGCGGCGTGCAGCGCAGTGCGCTCCGACTACTCCGCGCCCCCTAACCAACGACCGATGGCCGTCGTCCAACGCGCCCAGAGACCGGGCGCGCGTGGTCGCAGAGTCACCCGCAACGTGGGATCGCCAAAGTACTCGAGGTTGGCCCATAGCGCGGGCGACAGGCCACGACGCTGCGCATCGCGTCGTACCGCGTGCAGCGCGGCAATCGCATCATCGCCATTGAGCAACCTGCGATAGAACGCGTCCATCAGTGGCACGACGGCCGCGTCGTCGAGTCGCCACCGCGTCGCCACCACCCCACGCGCGCCCGCATCGAGCGCGGTGCTCACCAACCCGTGCAGCGCCTGGCCGCTCACCAGGAGTCCGTTGCTGCTCGCGCACGCCGACAGTACCACCAAATCGAACGCCAACGGCTGTGCCGCGAGCTCGGACCCGGAGAACAGTCCGGCCTGAGAGACTGACTGCGAGCCTGTCGACTGCACCACGATACCACTGCCGTCATACGACTCGGCGTCGGCCACAGCGTGCGTCGCCACATGCAAGAGCGCACCACCATCGCGCAGGCGTCGCGAGAATCCATCGCGCGTGACGGCATCACCGTCCAGCAGCACACTGCCGTCGAGCATGCGCGCAACGGCGCGCGCTTCTGCATGGGCGCCCGGGAGCGCGACCCACGGTGTCGTCGCCCCGGGCATCATCGGCATGACATTCGGCGCGCCAACGATCACGGCGCGAGGCGCCTTGCCGTTGTTCGCACTGCCTGCAGCGCGACGCGATACCAGCACCGCTCCGCCGAGCGCGTCTTCAACCGACGGCGCGATGGAGATCTCGGTGCGTGTGAGAAGAGAGGTGCCATCCGGCAGCGACAGCGCCGCGAATGGCAGTCGATGCAGCGCGCCGTCAGGCACCACGACGAGACGCGTCACTGTGCTCGGCAGGCGCCGCAGCAACGGATCGAGCAACGCCTCAGACAACGCGCGCGATAGCGACGCCGACAACTGTCCCGCCTGCAGAAAGCCGTTGAAGCGATCGAGGCGTGCTACCAGGCTGTCGATTGGCGCGAGTTGAACACTGAGCAGCGTATCGCGCGTGAGCAGAAACGCCGTCGTGGGTTCTCCACCCTGTCCTACGATGTAGCTGATCACCCCAAGCGACGGCCCGAGTCGCGCGCGAGCGAGCGTTGGCAGACGCCTGATGTCGAGCGTGTCGGCACTGAGCGACCTGACGACGATGCCCGATTGATCGGCGCGCTCAATGGCGAACGCACCGCGCTGGAGCGCCTGCTGTTCCATGCTGCGCAGTCGCCGCCACTCGGCGATGGCCATCGCTTCGGCGGTGCGGTCCGATGTGGCGAAACGCGCGACCGTGGTGGCCAGTCCGAGATCGATGTCCCAGTCGAAGTGGCGATCCTGCAGTGCGGAGAGTTGGTCTTCCCGCAACGCTCGTGTGCCGCGCCACCCGTCGATGACGCGCTGCGCCTGCTGGAAGTCGCGCCATGCCGCATTCAGGTCTCCGGCTGCCGCGTCGGTCTCGGCGGCTCGTGTGAGCACTTCAAAGCGAGACGGTCCGTCGAACTGTCGAGCTGGTTCGAGCAGCTGCTGCCAACCTGCTCTCGCAGCAGCGTAGTCGCCGCGCGACATCGCGAGCAACGCCCGTGTGTACAGTTGCTCGTTGTCGGCCTCGTTCATGTTGCGTTGACGTGCGAGCGCGGCCGCGCTGTCGAGCAGATGCGCGCTCAACTCGAGCCGATGCTGCTGCCGCGCGATCTCGGCGCGTGCCAGCGTTGCGCTGACGCGCACAGCCAGCGAGACAGCGTCGCTGGTGGCCACCAGTGCAATGAAGGCCGAGTCCGCCCGCGCGAGGTCGCCACGACGCAGTGCGCTCTCCGCATACGTACGATCGGCGTAGGCCAGGCCAAGGCGATCGTTCGCCGCGAGAAACGACGTACGTGCTCGCAGGAGCAGCCTTGACGCTTCTCCCCAATTGCCGGTGCGGTATGCGATCTGTCCAAGGTTGAGCGTCGCCCAGGAGTCGGCACCGGGCGTTTCGAGCGTTGCCGCGATGCGCAACGACTCGTGCAGCACCTCTCGTGCCGCGCGGTAGTGTCCGCCCCACATGTAGATGCTCCCGCGCCACTGCAGCGTCGCGGCAAGACCCGAGCGCAGTCCCGTCGCACGTTGCACGGCCGCCAACGTATCGAGCACGGGATAGACGCTGTCTGCGATGCCCAGCGACTCGAGGTACTGCGCCTGCACGAAGAGGCACTCCGCGTATACGCGTGGGCCCTGCGCACTCGCTTCCGCGCGGGCGCGATGCCATGTGCTGTCGCGCAGCTTCTCGCGAGCGCGCGCGCGGAGCTGCAGCGCGGTACACGACTGCCGCGCTCGGAGCCACGCATCGCTCGCGGGTGTTGCACGCTCCGACGCGCGCAGCACCGCGCGCGCCGAGTCGAAGCCGATGCCGCGCAACGTCAGTGAGGCCTGTGCAAGCAGGACCTCCGCATATCCCGAGGAATCGCCGAGCTGCAGCAGTCGCCGCCCGATGGCCTGCACCGCGGCTTGCGCCTTGAGATAGCCCAGACTCCCGCTCGTGACCGCGACGGCGCCGAACGCGGCGTGTGCCGCTGCACGACTGCTGCTGTCGTCTCGCGCAATGCGAGCGTACCACCGTTCCGCGTCGACGAACTTGAAGTCGACCCGCGCCAGCGTGCCCTCCAACAGCGGACGCAGGCTTCGGTCGTTGCCAACGCGCGCGCGCCATCGCTTTCCGGCTTCGGCAATGCCCGACGTGTCGGCGTCGCGCACAACCTGACGCACCAGCGTGCCCGGATCGCGCCAGCTCTGCGACGACGCGGCCGCGGTCGGGACCGTCTGGGCGTCTGCGGGCCGAACCAGCGCCGCTGCCGTTGCCAACGCGAGCGCGATGAGCCGCGCCATGGCGAAGGCTACCCCCGCAGCGGCCGGTGACGACGAGGGCGCGACGGTGGAGCGTTTGCGCAGAGGGCCGACCAGGAGCATGGCGTGAAAGTGCAGCAACGGCGCGGAGACTGTCGAGGGCACGCGGGGGTTGGACGCGGAGGTATCATGTGCAGACATGCGACGCTTTGCTGCCCTGTACGACGCCATCGACCGCACCACCGCAACGAGCGCAAAGGTTGCGGCGCTGGTGGCGTATCTGCGCGTGGCTCCGCCCGACGATGCGGCGTGGGCGGTGTCGTTCCTGCTGGGCCGTCGCCCCAAGCGCACGGTGCGCGCGCCCGATGTGAGGCGCTGGGCCGCGGAGGAGGCCGCCATTCCGGACTGGCTCTTCGAGGAGTGTTACGCCCAGGTGGGGGATCTGGCCGAAACGATCGCGCTGCTGATCCCCGAGTCGGGCGCGGCGGAGGATCGGCCGTTGCGGTGGTGGGTGGAAACGCAGCTGCTCGCGCTTCCCACGCTCGAACCACAGCAGCAGCGCGACACGCTGGCGGCGGCATGGTCTGCGCTCGACGGCTCGGCACGCTTCGTCTTCAACAAGCTGCTGACCGGCGCATTTCGTGTGGGCGTTTCCGACGGGCTCGTCGTCCGTGCGCTGGCCGAGGTCAGTGGCGTGGCCAAGGAGACCATCGCGCACCGGTTGATGGGGCAGTGGGAGCCAAGCCCGGAGTGGTTCACTCAGTTGATCGGCATGGAAACGACCGACGCGGACTGGAGCCGACCGTATCCGTTTCTGCTGGCGTATCCGCTGGACGGTGAGCCTGACACGTTGGGCGACATCGCCGAGTGGAGTGCGGAGTGGAAGTGGGACGGTATTCGCGCACAGCTCGTGCGCCGTCGCGGTCGCACGCTTCTCTGGAGCCGCGGCGAAGAGCTGCTCGCCGGTCGATTTCCTGAAATCGAAGCTGCCGCGGAGTGGCTGCCCGATGGCACCGTGCTGGACGGCGAGCTGCTGGCATGGCGCGACAATCGGCCGCTGCCGTTCACCGAGCTGCAACGGCGGATTAACCGCAAGACAGTGGGCAAGAAGCTGCTGAGCGACGTGCCCTGTCACCTGCTGGTGTACGATTGCCTCGAGGCGGCGGGCGTTGACGTTCGCACCAACTCGTTGGAGGATCGGCGGGCAAGTGCGCAGCAGCTGCTCTCCGCGTTACCCGCAGGAGCACCGATCGGTGCGTCTCCCGTGCTCAGCGCGGATTCGTGGGAGGCGCTGCGCGACGCGCGCACGCAATCGCGCGAGGCGGTCGCCGAAGGGTTGATGCTCAAGCGCCGCGCGTCGACGTACGGCGTCGGACGCAAGGTTGGCGATTGGTACAAGTGGAAGGTGGCGCCGCTGACGGTTGATGCCGTACTGGTGTACGCGCAGGCGGGGCACGGTCGCCGTGCTGGATTGTTCACCGACTACACCTTTGCTGTGTGGGACGGCGACGCGCTGGTGCCCTTTGCCAAGGCCTACTCGGGGCTGTCCGATGCAGAGATTCGCGAGGTGGATCGCTTCGTGAGGCAGCACACGCTGGAGAAGTTCGGTCCGGTGCGCACGGTGCAACCCGAGTTGGTCTTCGAGCTGGCGTTTGAAGGCATTCAGCTGAGCACTCGGCACAAGAGTGGCATCGCGGTGCGCTTTCCACGCATCGCTCGCTGGCGCAAGGACAAGCGGGTACGCGAAGCGGACACTCTCACGAGTGTGCGCGCACTGCTGGCGAGCAACGCTCGATGATGACGGCCGAGGAACGCGTGGACGCGTGGTTCACGTCGCGGGGCTGGGCTCCGTTCGCATTTCAGCGCGAGGTGTGGGACGCGCACGCACGCGGCGAGTCGGGGCTGATTCATGCGGCGACCGGCACCGGCAAGACGTACGCGGCGTGGATGGGCGCCGTGCTCGAATCGATGCGAGAGGAGCCGAAGGGACGCGTGATGCGACGTCGGGCGGACGCCATGCCGCTGCGCGTGCTGTGGATCACGCCGTTGCGCGCCCTCGCAGCCGACACGGAGCAGGCGCTGCGTGAGCCCATCGAAGACCTTGGGCTGCGCTGGACGATCGAGTCGCGAACCGGCGATACCTCGCAGGCGAAGCGCGCACGTCAGCGCGAACGCTTGCCCACCGCGCTCATCACCACGCCGGAGTCGCTGTCGCTGCTGCTTTGTCGTAAAGACAGCGCGGCGATTTTCTCCGATTTGCGCTGCGTGGTCGTGGACGAGTGGCATGAACTCCTGAGCACAAAGCGTGGCGCGCAGGTGGAACTCGCACTCGCGCGTCTTCGCACGCTGTGCCCGGCGCTGCGCACGTGGGGTGTGTCGGCCACGCTGGGGAATCTCGATGTTGCCGCCGCGACGCTGCTCGGACTGGATGCCGAGGGCGTGCCACGTGCTCGGCGGCTCGTGCGCGGTGTCGTGCCCAAGGAGGTGGTGATTGAATCGCTGATCCCCGAGACGATGGAGCGATTCCCGTGGGCCGGTCATCTCAACACCAAGCTGCTCCCCGAGGTGATGCAGCGGCTGTCGCAGGCGCAGAGCGCGATCGTCTTCACCAACACGCGCTCGCAGTGCGAGATCTGGTTTCAGTCGATCATTGCTGCCGATCCGTCGTGGTTCGAGTTCACGGCGATTCACCATGGTTCGCTGTCGCGACAACAGCGGACGTCGGTGGAGGATGGTCTCAAGTCGGGGCGATATCGGGTCGTCATCTCCACGTCGTCGCTCGATCTCGGCGTGGACTTCACGCCGGTGGACATGGTGATGCAGGTGGGCAGTCCCAAGGGCGTTGCACGGCTGCTGCAACGCGCAGGACGCTCGGGACACTCACCCGGACGCGTGTCGCGCATCGTCTGCGTGCCCACGCACGCGTTCGAGCTGGTGGAGGTCGCGGCGGCGCGTGCGGCGATCGCCGCGAACGCAATCGAGAGTCGGGATCCGCTGGATCGGCCGCTGGATCTGTTGGCACAGCATCTCATCACGCTGGCGCTGGGCGGCGGCTTCACGCGTGATGCCGTGCTGGATGAGCTGCGCACGACGATGGCCTACGCCAAGCTCACGGAGGCGGAGCTCGACTGGACAATCGATTTCATCACGCGGGGCGGTGACGCGCTCAAGGCTTATCCGGAGTACGCGCGCGTGCAGTGTGTGGACGGCGTATATCTGGTGACCGATCGCCGCGTCGCGCTGCGGCACGTGCTCAACATCGGCACGATCGTGAGCGATGCAGCGATCGCCGTGCGCTATCTGAGTGGCGGCCGACTGGGAACGGTGGAGGAGAGTTTTGTCTCGCGATTGAACGCCGGCGACAAGTTCATCTTTGCCGGCAAGCCGCTGGAGTTCGTGCGCGTGCGCGAACTGACCGCGTGGGTGCGCAAGGCCAAGGGTACGTCAGGCGCGATTCCGCGCTGGGCCGGCGCGCGCATGCCGCTCAGCTCAGAACTGTCGCTCGCGGTGCGTACCAAGCTGGAAGAGGCACGCACTGGAGTATTCGATGGACCGGAGATGGTCGCGGTGCGCTCGGTGCTCGCGTTGCAGGCTGAACGGAGCACGATTCCGCAGATCGACGAGTTGCTGATCGAGCGTTGCGAGACGCGCGATGGACATCATTGCTTTGTGTATCCCTTCGAAGGCCGTCTCGTGCACGAGGGGCTCGCGGCGCTCTTTGCGTATCGCATGGCCCAGCTCACGCCGGCGTCGTTCGTATTCGCCTGCAACGACTATGGCTTCGAGCTGGTATCTCCCGAGCGCGCACCGCTGGAGGAGGCGCTGGAGGCAGGATTGCTCTCCACCGCACATCTGCTGCACGACATTCTGCACAGCCTCAACGCCGCCGAGCTGGCGCGCCGCCAGTTTCGCGAGATCGCGCGCGTGGCCGGACTCGTGTTCTCCGGCTATCCCGGGCAGTCCAAGTCCATGAAGCAGGTGCAGGCTTCGAGCGGACTGCTGTATGATGTGTTCGTGAAGTATGACCCGGACAACCTGCTCATCCATCAGGCGCAGCGCGAAGTGCTGGAGCGTCAGCTCGAGGCGAGTCGACTTGGCATGGTGCTCGAGCGCCTCTCGCACAGCGCGGTGCGCGTGATCGACGTGGAACGGCCCACGCCGCTGGCTTTCCCGCTGCTGATCGACTTCTCGCGCGGCAAGTTGAGTACTGAAAAGCTGGCCGATCGCGTGCGTCGAATGACGGTGTCCGCCGAGAAGGCCACGCGCGCTGGCGCCACCACGTTTCGTCGCGCTGCGGTGCATGAGCCTCCGTCGCCATGATGTCGCTCGAGATTGCCCTCCAGGGCGAGCGCGTGTTGCTGCTGGCCGATCGCGCACTGTTTCTGCCCGCGTTCTCGGCGCTGCTCGTCGCGGACCTGCACTGGGGGAAGGCCGCAGCCTTTCGTGCGGCCAACATTCCGATTCCCACAGGCACGACCGCGTCCGATCTCGATCGACTGTCACACCTGCTGGCTCACACCCAGGCGCAGCAGCTGATCGTGCTGGGTGATCTGCTGCACGCCAAGGCCGGACGGCACGCCGATACACTCGCCACCATCCAGCAGTGGCGCGAACGACACGCCGACGTGCAGATCCGTCTGGTGCGTGGCAATCACGACACCCACGCGGGCGATCCGCCAGCATCGCTTGGTATCGAGTGTGTCGATGCGCCGTGGATGCTTGGTCCGTTCGCCTGCGCGCACCACCCCGAGCCGTCGGATGTGGGCTACGTGCTCGCCGGACATCTGCATCCGCATGTCACTCTTGGTGGACGCGGACGCCAACGCATGCGTCTTCCCTGTTTCGCCTTTGGCGAGCAGGTTGGCATCCTGCCAGCATTCGCCGAGTTCACCGGAACTGGTGCGTACGTGAATACCGGATCGGACGCACTCTATGCGGCGACGGGGGACGAAGTCATCGCACTCTCCGGTCCAGCACGCTTGCCCTCCCGCCCGCTTCCCTGACAGCATCAGCCATGCAAACACGTCTCGGATTCACACTCATGTCCCTCGCCGAGTTCGAGGGGTGGATCGCGCAGCGACAGCTGGCGCGCACGGTGCTCACGCTGCAGCAGCATCACACGTGGTCTCCGTCGTACGGAAGCTTCAACGGGCGCAACCACTTCGAGTTGCAGTCCGGCATGAAGCACCATCACGTGGTCAACAACGGCTGGGCGGATATCGGCCAGCACTTCACGACGTTCCCTGACGGCTCGATCATGACAGGCCGCTCGCTCGAGCAATCGCCGGCGTGCATCCTTGGCAACAACGCCAACGCGATCTGCATCGAGCACTTGGGGAACTTCGACAGCGGCAAGGATGCCATGTCCCCCGCGCATCGCGCGACGATCATCGCGATGACTGCGGCGATCTGTCGGCGCTACGCGATCCCGGTGAACACCGACAAGGTGGTTTACCACCACTGGTTTGATCTCAGGACCGGCGCGCGCACCAATGGCAGCGGCACCACCAAGACATTCCCGGGGACCGCATTCTTCGGTGGCAACGCCGTGGACAATGCGCAGCGTTCCTTCCTGCCACTCGTACGTCGTGCGATGGGTGGCGCGGATGCCGCAGTGCCACCCGCGTCGCCTCTTGGCATGCGCTACGGGGCCGTGCTGGCGGATAAGCTCAACGTTCGCGCCGACGCAGCGGGCAACGCCAGCAAGATCAACACGGTCACACTCGGCAGCATTCTCCGCATTCACGACGAACGCGATGGCTGGTATCGCATCTCGTCATCGCAGCAGGAGTGGGTGGCCGCACGTCTCGTGCAGCTCGTGGAGCGCGCCACCGTGAACACCGAGGCGCTGAACGTGCGGAACGGTCCGGCAAAGACGTTCGACAAGCTCGCTGCACTCGCCCGCAAGCAGGAAGTGTTCGTTCACGAGCGTAAGGACGGCTGGTGCCGCATCGGGCTCGAACAGCGGTGGGTATCCGAGTCTCTCCTCACACTTGGTTAGACGCGCATGATCCACATCGAGCACATCGCCGTCTGGTCTGACGATATCGATCGGCTGGCCGCGTTCTACGCCTCGTTCTTCGGCGCGGTCGTCGGTGATCGCTACGTGAACGCGCAGAAGGGATTCGCGTCGCGCTTTCTCCGCTTTGCCACGGGAGCGCGACTGGAACTCATGTCCTCCACGCAGCTTGCGCCGGTCGTGCACGAGCGCGGCGCGCAGCGGATGGGGCTCACACACTTCGCCGTATCCGTTGGCTCGGCCGCGGCGGTGAACGCGCTGACAGAGCGCGTCGTCGTCGCCGGCCACGAGTGCGTGGATGGTCCGCGCTGGACCGGCGACGGCTACTACGAGAGCGTTGTACTCGATCCCGACGGCAACCGCGTCGAGATCACGATCTAGACATCACGATCTAGAGATCACGATTCAGGTCGATGCGCCGTTAGGGAAACAGCGGCGGCGGGATGCGCTTCCTGGTGGCCTGCTCGAACGCATAGGCCAACGCAACCAACGTGGGTTCGCCGCATGCCGACGCGGTGAAGCTCACGCCGAATGGTGCTGGCCGAGGCGTGAAGCCAGCAGGGAACGCCTGCGTGCCCTGTCCCTGCGGTACGGGCAACAATGCGTACGGTACCGTGATGGTGGGATAGCCCGGGCGTGCGCCGATGTTGGCGCTGTTCGCACCAGGAAAGAGCAGTGCATCGAGCTTGTGCGTCTTCATCGCGGCGTCGATGCCGTTGGTGGCCGACAGCAGAATATCCTTGCGCCGATCCGCTTCGTAGCGCGAGCGATCCGCCTGCACGTCCATCTCGTCGGAGATGTCGAGCAACGCCTGCCCGTACTTGATCGCGCCGGCACGCTGATGCGCGATGTTCCACATGCGAAGCCCCGTGAGCGTTGGCACCGGCGCCTTGTCGCCAAGCAGTTTGAGCCACGTGTTGAAGTCACGCTTCATGCCGTACTTGAACGCGATCGAGCAATCCGCGTCGCGCCCCTTCGCCTGATCCAGGCCGCTGCACGGGTTCCAGTTGAGGAAGTTGTTGGCCGGATTGGGTTCGATCACGCTCGGAATGTCTGCGGGATCGACGATCACCGCGCCGTGCGCCTTGAGCGTGGCGATCACGTCGTCCATCGCCGACTTCTGTGCCACGTTCAGTCCACCACGCGGTGTGTTGCTGCCGCCGGCGGGCGGAACGGTTGGCTCGTAGAAGAACGCGCGGGGAATGCCGATGCGTGCGCCCTTGAGCCGCGTGGTATCGAGAAATGCGGTGTAGTCGTTGCGCGCGGGAGGCGTGCACACTTTGCTTGCCGCGTCGTTGGCGTCCGGCGAGGTGCCTTCGAGCGCGCCAAGCATGATCGCCGCATCGCGTACGGTGCGCGTCATCGGACCCGGCGTATCCTGATCGGCCGTGATGGGGATGACGCCGTAGCGGCTCACTCGGCCGACGGTCGGCTTGATGCCGACGAGGAAGTTCTGTTGTGCAGGGCTCAGGATGGAGCCTGACGTTTCCGTGCCGACGTTGCCGGCCCAGAAGCTGACGTTGGTGCCGACACCGGAACTCGAGCCACCCGTGCCAAGTACCGGCCGTCCGTCGAAGTTCGCGTCACGTGGGTCGCGACGAGGATCCCACGGATTCATGCCGTAGCCCGTCAGGCCGGTGTAGTTCCCGGGCATGCCCGTCGCGGTCCAGTTGGCGAGCTCCGTGAGCTGCGTCTTGGCGAGAATGATCGCGCCTGCCGCCTTGAGGTTACGCGTGAGTGTGGCGTCGTAGTTGGGCACGAGATCGGCGAACGCGAGCGCGCCGCCGGTCGTAGTCATCTCGATCGTCTGGATGTTGTCCTTGAGCGCGATGGGGATGCCATGCAACGGTCCGCGGATCTTGCCCGCCGCGCGTTCGCGATCGAGCGAATCGGCGATGGCGAGCGCATTCGGGTTGATCGTGATGACCGCGTTGAGCTTGTCTTCGTACGTCGCGATACGCGCGAGGTACTGCTGAACGATCTCTCGCGACGTGATGCGTTTTTGCTCGAGCGCAGTGCGCAAGTCGGCAAGGCTGGTCTCGTGCACCGAGAGCGGCGCAACTGGCGCACGTCGCTGGGCGTGCACCGGAACAGCGGCGAGCGCGCTGGCAGAGAGTACAGCAGCCGTGGTCGCGACGTACAGGCGCGTGGCGTGGGTCATGCGCATGGAGAGAATGGACTCGAGGTATGCGACTGAGGACGGTGCGAGCGTGGAGCTACTGCGAGATACTGCGAGTTACTAAGAGTTACTGCGAGTTACTGCGCCGGGTGACTGAAGACGGCACCATGCGGAATTCCGGCACCGCTGCCGCCATGCGGCCACGTGGTGTTCTCCATACGGATGCCGGGCTCGCTGCTGCCCGCCCCGCGAAAACGATCATCGAGCGTGAGCTTGCCCGTCTTGATGTCGAAGCGTGCCATCAGCACTCGTGTCTTCATCGCCTGATAGCCCGTGATGACCACACGCTGCTGATTCGGCTCCATACCAATCCAATGCGGTACGTCGTCCTTGCCCAGCGTGATACGCGAGACTTCGCGTGGATGGGTGGGATCGGTGATGTCGAGACTCACCACCGCGCTCCACGCGGGCACCGTGATGAGGTAGTAGTTGCCCGAGACAATGGGTACCGCGCATGATGTCCCCGCCTTCTGCGGAAACGAGGCAACCATGCGCGCCGACGGCGTCTTGCTGGTCAGTCCGTCCAGCAAGTACAAACCGCAGTTGAACGTCGAAACCAAGACCGTCTTGCCGTCACTCAGCACGCGTGGCTCGGCGCTCACGTACCCTTCGCCGTGTGGCCCGTTGGGCAGCTCGATCTTTGCCTGCAACGAGAGGTCAGACAAACGCCAGATTTGCACATTTCGTGTTGAATCGCCGTGGTCCATGTTCGTCGTCGTCACGACCACGCGATCCATGTTGGCGAGAATCGCTGCGGAGTACGGACGCTCACGACGGTCCACCGCTGCAATGTTCGCCGATGCGCTGCGCACCACGCGTCCGGCCGGCGTCAGCTCAGCGAGCCCACCGGGTGCCGTCCCCTTGTCGTCGTGCTGCATCTGCAGCGTCGTCAATACGTTGCCGTTGGGCAGACGCCAGAAGCTGTGCGGATGCATCATCCCTGCGACCGCATCGAACTGCCCATCGAGCTTGGGCGCGCGCGGATTGCGCAGATCGAAGATGTACGATTTGCCCGACTGGAAGCCGTTCGCGAACAGTCGGCTGTCCGACGCGAGCGTGTGCTCGGTGTGATGCGTACCCGTTCCAGTGCCAGGTACCGGCACGGTGGTGACGAGTGCGCCATAACGATCGGCTGCGGGGTTCTCGCGCACATCGTACACAGCGAGAAAGTCCGGACCACTCTTGTCGGCCGATGCGGTCCAGAGATACAGATACTCGCTCGGCTTCGCGGCGCGTGGCGCTGTGACGAACGGCGACGGGAGCAACGACGCAGCAGCGATTGCGATGGCGAAGAATCGGTTGGTCATCGCGCGACGTTACGCAGCTTCCGTCTTTCGCGATAGCCCCGCCAGCAGCCCAGCCGTTGCCCAGAACGCGAACGAGGCGCCCAACGATAGCTCCAGCAGCACCGCCGCTCCGGCGTCGGCTTCGAGCGCGGCGCCCTTGGTGAGCTCCAGTTGACGTGCGATCAGCTGCTGCTTCGCGAAGTGCAGCGCGGTAATGGCGCGAACCTCGCGGTCGTACCGGAAGGGCCGACGGTTCAGCTGTCGGTCCAGCGCACTCTTGGGCTGCGACGCCGGGATGCCCGCGGCGTATCGCGCGTGCACTAGATCACCAAGATGTCTCAGACGAGCGTTCCACCAGAAGAGCACACCCTGCAGCATGAGGCCGTCGCCGGAGAAACCCTCGTCCAGGTCTCGGCGCTCGTTCTCCTGCATCCAGCTGCCGAGCGTGGTGTCGGGAGGAGCAGTACGTGCGAAGGCCACGACGACTGCCATGGCGCGCTCGGTCCGAGTGAACACACGGCCACTCATTGCCAGCGAGAGCAGTGCAACGTCATCAAGCTCGCGCGCGCCGACTGGAAGGCGCGATGTCGCCTGATCTGCGATGGACGCTGCGTCAGCCGCAGGCGGATTCCGCCAGCGGTATACGTTCACCAGACTCACCGCGCTCGCATCGACGCTATCCAGCAGCGCGGAGGACCAGCCGCCCAACGGCTCAGGAGTCGCGCGTATCGCCTCTGAGAGCGCGTTGATCGAATCTGTGGAGACCGAGCTGAAAGTTCGCGCGCGCTCGCACCACCGCGTGATGTCACGATGCAGCGTATCGATCACGGCAGACCCAGTCTGGAGACAGAGCCGCGTGAGCGCCTCGGTGTATACGCTGTCGAGCGCTTGGTCCACGGCATGCGTCGCCGTGTCCACGGTTGCCGCACTCGCGTCTGGGGACAGGTTATGCACCGGCGCAACGACGGCGGCCACGGCGCTGCTGATCGTCGAGTCTCTGGCCCATTCGGACACGGCCCGATAGCCGCGCTCTACTCGCGCTTCCTCGCCGCCTTTGAGCGGCGTGGACTGCAGCAGCGCGGCCTCCTTGAACGTGGCGAGAAATGAAAGCCGCTGCAGCAGACTGCTCCCTTCGAACGCGGACACCGCCAACGTCAGCGCCACCAGCGGCCAGAACTTCACCACATCGGCGCCGCGCCAGAAAAGCCACGCCGTCACCAGCAGCGCGAGCACCAACGACGCCACGAAGAGCGGCACCGGCGGCTGCGACAGCTTCCCCCACGTCACGAACACCAGCAGCATCGCGACGGCAAACGACACGATCCCCCACACGCGAGGGAATCGCGATGGCGCGCGCAGGACCGGCGTCGCCACCGACAACACCACCAGCGGTGCCAGCCAGGTCAGGGTCGTCGCGGTGACGATATGCACCAGGCGTCCCATCTGCGTCGGGCTCGTTGCGAAGGGGCCGAGCGCAATCAGACCGAGCGCGAGGGAGAGTGTGACCGTCACCATGCCACTCTGTGATCGCCGCAATCGGCGCACGAGGATCGTGAGCATCACCGCCACCACGATCAGCAGCGCCACACCACCCCAGCGTCCTAGATGCGCCAACTGCTCCAGCGCTGACGCCATGACGATGGTCACGGGCCCCAGTGGATTTCCCGTGCCTGCGCCCTGCTCCGGCATCAACGTGTTGAACGCCGGCGCATAGTCCTGCGGACGTGTGAGCAGCACCCAAATGGTCAGCGCGATGCGCGCGAGAATCACGTACGCAAGCGCAATCGCTGCGACCAGCACGAGTCCGCGCAACACTCGGCGGAGCGGCATGACGATCGACTGCAGCAACGGCGTGCGAGCAGTCGTCTGGTCCAGCGACACCGCGAGATCAACGTCGGTGTCGTACAGCATTCCCCACGCAGCAGCGGCACCAAGCACGGCCCACAGTCCGGCAAAAATCAGCAGCTGCCAGATTATATCGATGCCGTCCGCAATACCCGAAACAAAGAGTTCACTGACAAACTTCTCCGCCTCGCCGCCCGCGAGCAGCTTCACCACCTGTTCCGCGCCGGACACATACACCTCGAACACCGCCAACAATACGAGCAAGCCGAGTACGCGCCCGGGATCGATTGCCCCGCCGTGCGCGTGTCCCTCCGCGCGCTCGCGCACGGCTTCGATCATGTAGCTGGTGATGGACGCAGCCAGCAGACCGAGAAGAAACGTGACGGGTGACGCGTGCTTCGCCTGTGTTTCTTCACGCACCAGAACGAACGCAGCGAATCCCATCGCCACGCCGAACGCGCCCATCAGGGCGGGAAAGGTGCGCGGCGATGAGGCGGGCTTCACCGGCGTTACGGAACGACTTTCGTGATGTTGAACAGGCTGTTGGTCCGCCACGCCGGTCGCGTCGCGCGATTCGCAACGCGCAGTGCCAACTCAGCGTACATCGCGTTGAACGCCGCCGCCGTCTCGAAGTTCACCGGCTGCGACGTATCGTCACTCAGCTTGTGGTAGTGATCGCGCACCCAGTTGGTCCACGTCGTCGCGTCGGGCGTGCCGAGCGTGTAGCCAACCTTGAACGCGAGAGCTGGAATGCCCTGACGAATGAAGCTGTACTGATCGCTGCGCACGAAGCGATTCTCCTGCGGCTCCGCGTCCGGCATCACCTTGAGACCACGCGCGATCATCACCGCATCGAGATCGTCAGCAAGGTCCGACTCCTCGTAGCCGTAGGCGAACACGCCCTTGAGCGGAATCAGCGGGAGGAACATGTCCGTGTTGAGGTTGGCCACGATCTCGCCATTCTTGATCGACGGGTGCGCGGCGAAGTAGCGCGATCCCAGCAGTCCCTTCTCTTCCGCGGTCACCGCCACGAACGCCAGCGTGCGCTTGTTGCCGCCGCGCGCCGCAGCGAGTCGCGCCGTTTCGATCAGCGTCGCCGCGCCCGATGCGTTGTCCATCGCGCCGTTGAAGATGCTGTCGCCGGTGAGCGCAGGTCCCTTGAACGTGCCCACGTGATCGGAGTGCGCAGAGAAGACCACTACCTGATTGCGCAGCACCGGATCGGTGCCAGGCAGAATGCCCACCACATTCGGCGACGTGAGCGCCTGCCGTACGGTGGGAATCACAGCACGCAACGAGCCCGTAAGCGGTGCAGCCGGTAGCGGATCGCCGCGCTTGGCGATGGCGAGCACGCTATCCCAGACGATGCTGCTCCCCGCGAACAATCGAGCGGCGAGCGCCGGATTCATCGTGCCAGCAATGCGCTGGCCACGCGTATCATCCAACGTCGTGTCGGCCAGCGTGACGGTGGCGCCGCTGCGGTCAGTGACGTTGTCCGCCCACGCGTTGCCCGCCGCCACCGAGATGATCCCCACCGCGCCGGCGCGTCGCATGCTCTCCCACCGGGACCGAGAACCATGCGCCTGCAGCGTGGGACTCAGCCCCTTGGGCACGCCATTCACGTGCAGCACGATCTTTCCACGCAGGTCGAGCCCCGCCAGCTCATCGATGCCCGCCTGCGGCAACGTGAGCCCGTAACCCACGAATACGATCGGCGCGCTGACATCGCCGGTGGATGGACGCGCGGTCAGTCGCAGATCACGGCCCAGCGTGAGCGGTGCCCATGCATCGCCTTCGCGCAGTGCCAGCGTCACGCGCTCCGTATCGAGTCGCGTGCTGACGAAACTCACTCGCTGAAAGAAGCCGTCAGTTCCCGCGGGCTTGAGCCCGGCCTGTTTGAACTGGTCGGCGATGTAGCGCGTCGCGCTCTCGTGGCCAGGACTGCCCGTGTCCCGGCCCTTGAGCGAATCGTCGGCCAACACCTGCACGTGGCGCCACCACCCTTCTGCGGGCGACTGCGCGGTGAGTAACGACGGCGCTGCGGCAACGGCCAGCAGCGCGGCAAGGAACGACGTGTATGTGCGCATACGCAGAATTGGCACGCCGCGAGAACCGCTCGCAAGATCAGCCGTTGCCGCGCACCCCGCCGGCGTTCCGCGTCTTCCAGCCAGCCAGCTGCTGTCCAACGGGCAACTCCCGCACGCGAACTCCGGTCGCGGCGAATATCGCATTCGCGATCGCGCCACCTGCCGGCGGCACACCCGGTTCGCCAATGCCGCCCGGTAAGCCTTCGCTGGGCACGAGGTGCACATCCACCACATGCGGCGCGGCGCGCATACGTGTCACCGTGTAGTCACGGAAGTTCGACTGCACCGCCTTGCCGTCGGCGAAATTCATCTCGCTCGAGAGCACGTTGCTCATCGCCATGATCAGCGCGCCCTCCATCTGCGACTTGGCGCGATCCGGATTGGCAATGAAGCCGGCATCCACCGCCACCGTGGTGCGCGGCACCAGCACAGTACCGTCTGGTGCAACGTCAACCTCGACGACCATCGCCACATACGACAGAAAGCTGCGGTGAATCGCGATGCCGCGTCCCTTGCCACGTGGCAACGCTGCGCCGCGCCATCCGCTCTTCTCGATAGCCAACTCCACCACTCGGCGCGCACGCGCTGTATCCAGCGGATGATCGGTCCAGGTTGCGCCGTAGTTGCTCGCCGGCGCAACCAGTCCTGCCTTGGACAGATCCACCACGCGATCGCGCCCGATCAGCGACAGCAGAAAGTCGGCGGAGTCCTTGCCCGCAGCGTTCGCCAACTCGTCCACGAATGAACCGATCGCGAAGCCGTGATGAATCGCGTTCACGCTCCGATACCAGCCGATACGCGTGCGCGCGACCGCCGGACAGATCTCGATGCTCATGTTCGGAATGTCGAACGGGATGTCGCTCGCACCGTTCGTGAGCTCGTCCGGCTCAGCACCGGTCACATTAGGCGCAAAGGTCGCGCCAATGGCGGGATATGCCGAACGATGCAGCCATGACGTGACGTTGCCTTTCGCATCGAGTCCTGCCTCGAGTCGATGCCCGGCGACGGAGTGCAGATACGAGTTCCGCAGATCGTCTTCGCGCGTCCACTGCACGCGAACCGGCGCACCCGCTTCGCGCGAGAGAAATGCGGCCTCGCAGATGAAGTCAGGCTTGGACTTTCTCCCAAAGCCTCCGCCCAGCAACGTCACGTTCACCTTCACGTTGGCGACGTCCAGCTTGAGGTACTCCGCGACGGTCTTGCGCGCATCCATCGGCGACTGCGTCGGCGCCCACACTTCCACTTTACCGTTCGCGACGTTCGCAAGCGCGGCCACGGGCTCCATCTGCGCGTGCGCCAGGTGCGGCATGTAGTACTCGGCGGTCACACGCTTGGACGCCGCTGCCATCGCCTTGGGCACGTTGCCAGTCGCTCGCCCTGCCTTGCCCGGCTTCCGCACCGCGGCGTAGAGCGACGCCTTGTATGCCTTGCTCTCGTACGTGGCATTGGGTCCGCCACTCCACGTGATCTTGAGCGCATCGCGCCCCTTGATCGCGGCCCACGTGTTCTTCGCGACAACTGCCACGCCACCCAACGGCAGAAACGCGCCCGGCAGCGGCGACTCGGGGATGCGAATCACACGCTCCACACCCGGCACCTTGAGCGCGAGCGAATCATCCACGCTCACCACCTTGCCTCCCCACACCGGCGGACGAGCGATCACCGCCACCTTCATACCGGGGAGGGTCATGTCGGCGCCGTACATCGCCGTGCCGGTCGTCATCGGCACCAGATCGATCGAGCGCATCGCCTTGCCTTCCCACCGACGCTCACTCGGCGACTTGATGCGCACGCGCGTCTTCGCCGGCATCGGCATCGTGCGCGCTGTTGCCACCAACGCGCCGAACGCTTTCGTGCGACCGCTCGCCGTGTGCACCACTTCGCCGTTGCGCGCCTTCACGTCCGCGGCAGCAACGCCCCACTCCTTGGCGGCCGCGTCTTCCAGCAGTGCGCGTACCGTGGCACCGGCCTCGCGATACTTCGACAGGAAGTCGCGCACACTCGTGGAACCGTCGGTGTTCTGGCTGCCGTACTTCGGTTCGTCGCCGTGTGCCTGCTCCACACGGCACTTGGTCCAGTCGGCTTCCATCTCGTCGGCGATGATCATCGGCATCGTGGTACGAATGCCCTGCCCCATCTCCGAGCGATGACAGAAGATCGTGACGATGCCGTCCTCTCCGACACGAACGTACACGTGTGGCTCCCACGGATCAGCGAACGCATCAGCGGGTGCGCCTTCCGCGGCGAGACGACGCACGCCGAGCGTGCTGGCGGCGATCAAGAGGCCGCCTGCGCCCAGCAGCTTGAGCACGTCGCGACGATGCGTTAAACCAGCGGGAGATTCGGCGCGATCGCTCGTCGCCTGCTGCTGCCCCATCGCCGAGTCGAGATCTGTGGTTGCCTGCGCGGTCGAGATCCAGGGCAGTCGCGTTGGCGCGCTCATGGCATCTTCTCCGCAGCGGCCTTGATCGCCGCACGAATCCGTGGGTACGTACCGCAGCGACAGATGTGCCCGTTCATCGCCGCATCGATGTCGTTGTCGCCCGGCTTCGCGTTGCGCGCCAGCAGCCCTGCGGCCTGCATGATCTGTCCGCTCTGACAGAAGCCGCATTGCGGCACGTCGATGTCGCGC
Organism: Gemmatimonas sp.; assembly: GCA_965279375.1. Classification (GTDB taxonomy): domain Bacteria; phylum Gemmatimonadota; class Gemmatimonadetes; order Gemmatimonadales; family Gemmatimonadaceae; genus Gemmatimonas. The sequence continues at coordinate 864,964 of OZ257156.1, forward strand.
CAAGCCACCTGCAGCGGATGCTCACCGCTGGGGTGCAGTCCTTCGATCGTCGTGACGTTCGCTCCGCTCAGCGTCTGCATGCGTCGCTGGCAGGCCCGCGTCGGTGTGCCGTTCACGTGTACCGTGCACGCGCCGCACTGCGAGATGCCGCAGCCATACTTGGTGCCGGTCAACGCGAGATCGTCGCGCAGAAACCAAAGCAGCGGCATCATCGGGTCGCCGTCGTACGTGCGACTCTTGCCATTGACGGTGAGACTGACTGCGATCGTCGTGGGGGCGGCGTGCGCGTCGGTCGACGACGCGACGGGACTGTGAACGTCAGGCGTCACGGACTGCTCCGGAGGGAGTGGATGCGGCACGCACCGTCGGTGCAGGCCGCTCGCGAATCTGCACCAGCCTAACGACTCTGGCTACTTCACTGGCTACTTCGCCGTCCAGAATGGATCGGTGGTGGGTACGGCTTGCGTCTTGATGCCGGGAAGGAGCGGCTGCAGCCAACGCACCAGCTCATCCGAACCGGCCTGCTCCGACGGAACATGCCCAAGCACAATCAAGGCCTTCTTGCGTCCCTGCGAGATCAGATCGGCCGCATAGGGAACCGTCTCCCATTCACGCGCCTCGCCGATGATGACGACCTCGACATCATCGCGCACGAGCATCGAGCGATGCATGTCGAAACCGGAGGCACCCGGCAGATAGGCCACGCGCGTCACGCGCAGATCGCGATCCCCCACGACCCGCACCGACTGCGCGCGGAGTGCCTTACCGACCGATGCAGCGAGCGCTCCTACGGTGGTAGACGGTACAGTGACGACCGGCTGGCTTGGCTGCTGCTGGTAGTTCGTCCAGCCTAGCTCGCGGAAGACACCCGCCACGACAGGATCCACCGCTCGCGCCGGGAAGTGCCAGTGATCGTGCAGGCGAAACACCACCAGGTGATGCTCGCGAATGAACGCGCGCTTGGCCGCGGTGACCGGATCACGCGACAGCTCGAGGCCGGTGAGCCTGTCCTCGTGCGAGTAGAACGTCGGTTCGTGCGTGATGATGAGATTGAGCCCACTGGCCGCCGCGCGTTGCAACACGTCCATCGTGGCCATCATCGTCACCGCCACACCCGTCACCGGCGTGTTTGGATCGCCATCCTTGAAGCTGTCGATGCCCGTATCAGACCACGTGCCCTTGAGCTCTGCCTTGATGCGATCCATCACCTGCAGCGCGGACATCGGTGCGGACGTTCCTGCTGCGGCCTTCGTGCCCGACGGCGTACCTGACTGCGCGCGCACAGCTCGCATCGGCGCGTGCAATGCGAACGCACCAAGCGCCAGCGCGATCACACCCCGCATCTGAATTCGCGTCGGAGTCCGCATGTCGCTACGCCGGCCCGGTCGCCACCGGCGTATCCGTCGCACTCCCCCACTCGGTCCAGCTGCCGTCAAACACCGCCGTGTCGTGCGCGCCAAGCACATCGAGCGCGAGCACCACCGCACACGCCGTCACCCCCGTGCCGCAACTGGCCACGATCGGACGCGTCAGATCGAGTCCCGCATCCGCAATGATGCCTCGCAGCGCATCCGCATCACGCAGCGTGCCGTCGGCGTTCACCAGCGACGCGTAGTGCACGTTGACGCTACCCGGGATATGACCACCGCGCACACCGGCTCGTGGTTCCGCCTCGGTGCCCTGAAAGCGACCCGGCGACCGTGCATCCACGACCTGCGCCGTGCGCGATGAGAGATTCGCCTTCATTGCCGCAATGTCGCGCACACGGTCCGCGTGCAGCGTGGCGCTGAACGTCGCGGGCACCACCGGCGCGATCTCCGCCGTCACTGCGCGGCCCTCGGCGCGCCACTTGAGCAGACCGCCATCCAGCAGCGCAACGTTCGTGTGTCCGAACGTACGCAGCATCCACCACAGGCGCGGCGCGCTGAAGTTCTGCCCCGACGTGTCATAAACCACCACGTCGTCACCGCTGCCGATTCCTAACGCTCCAATGCGATCAGCGAAGGCCGCGGCGCCGAGCAGTGTGTGCGGAAAGGGCGCCGACTCATCGCTCAGCCACGCGAAGTCCGCGAACACCGCCCCGGGAATGTGCGCCGCGTCGTACTCGGCGCGCGAGTTGCGGTTGGCGTTGGGGAGATACATGCTCGCGTCCACGACGCGCAGACGCGGGCGGCCGAGCTGTTCAGCAAGCCAGCTCGTCGATACGAGCGGCGTGGGGAGTGCGAGATTGGACATGCAGTGGATATACGACGCCGGTGCGTGACCGTGCAACCGTCGCGTGCTACTCCGCGCGCACCCACGTCTGCGACCGACCGATCAGCGAGAAGCCGATGAATCCACGCAACACCAGCTTCTTCCCGCCATCGGCCAGCTTGATCTTGGCCTTGTAGACCTTGCCTGTATCCGGATCGAGCACTTCACCGCCAGTCCATTCGTCGCCATTGGCGCGCAGCCCTGTAAGAATGTCCATCCCCTCGATGGGTTTGCCTTTTCGCGCGCCGGGACACTTGTCGCAGGTCGCATTGACCGGCTCATCCTTGCGCAGCGTCCCTCGCGCCGTGCCGATGAAGACTCCCTTCTCCTCGCGAATCTCCACGATGCCGCGTGGCTTTCCGTCTACGTCGCTGATGGTATGCCACATACCCACGGGGGAGGACAGCTTGCTCCCTTGCGCCAGCGCGCCGCGCAGCGGGACCACGGCAAGGCTAGCTGCCAGCAGCAGCGTTCGGACGACAGCGGCAACCGGACGGGGCATGAGACTCGACAAGAGGGTTTGAAGGACGCAGCTACGACACACCGATCTATCAACGACAGGTTCTACGCTGCAACATAGGAAGGGTTTCGCCAACGCCATGCGGATCACGTCAGACGAGACACGCACCACTTCCAAGCGTACGGAGCACACGGATGCCGATTGATCGACGCGAGCTGCTGGGCGCGCTGGGTGGACTCGCCGCGTCACGCGCACTCGGCTTGTCCGGGCAAGGCGTACTGCATACCGGCTCGATACTTACACACCGCGACACGGCCGATCGTTTCGCCGACGCCGTGATGCCGGGCGCGCGTGCCGAGTTTCCTCGCAAGGACGACTTCGCCATCGACGCCGGTGTCACGTTCTTGAACGCCGCCTATACACACCCGGTTCCGAAGGTCGCCGTCCAGGCCGCACGCCGCGGCGCCGAATGGCGGGGCACGATGCGCGCCACCATGGACGTACCCGCCGCACCGAGCCCCAAGGAGCTGTTCGCGAAGCTCATCAACGCCAAGCCGTCGGAGATTGCGCACGTTTCGAGCACGAGCGCAGGAGAGAATCTGGTGATGCGCGCGTTACAGCTCGATCACCGCTTCGACGGCAATGTCGTCACGGATGGGCTCCATTTCGAAGGCGCGCTCATGCATCTCGACGCACTGCGTCAACGCGGACTCGACGTGCGCGTGGTCCAGCCCACGACAGATGCCCGCATCGACCTCAAGGAGCTCGAGCGGCGCATCGATCGCAAGACGCGGCTCGTACAGATCAGCGCAACCGCGAGCTACAACGGCTTCCAGCACGATCTCAAGGCCGTCGCCGATCTCGCTCACGCGCACGGCGCACTCGTGTACGCGGACATCGTGCACGCTGCCGGCGCGGAGCCGCTCGATGTGCAAACGTGCGACATCGACTTCGCCGCCTGCTCGAGCTTCAAATGGCTCATGGCAGACTTCGGACTTGGCTTTCTGTACGCGCGCGAACGCACGTGGGATCGCCTCACCCGCCCGGTCGTCGGCTACTATCAGGCCGCCGACATCGACGCGAACTATCCGCCCAATCTGCCGTCGGGCGCATACGTCCCGGTGCAGTACTCGTTCAATCGCAGCGCGAGTGGTTTCTTCGAAATGGGATCACTCACAGGACGCCCCGAAGCGGGCGTTGCGCTCCTTGCCAGCTCACTGAGCTACTTGCTCGCACTCGGCGTGCACAACATCGCCGCCCATCGGCAGCCGCTCATCGACAAGCTGCGTCTGGAAATGCCGCGACTCGGCTTTCAGTCGGCCACGCCAGCGAACTCCACCAGCGGCATCATCACCTTCACCAAGCGCGGACTGGCCGAGTCGGATGTGGCCAAGCGCCTCGCCGCCGCGAAGATCAACCTGCGGTTAACCCCGCACTGGCTGCGCGTGTCGCCGTCTGTCTACAACGACATGGCCGACGTCGAGCGCCTGCTCGAGGCGCTCGCGTAACACAACGCGCATCATGGCTTACCGATGAGTGCTCGCACACGCGCATCGCGGATATAGAGCGCCAGCCACATCACCGTCGCGAAGTAGACGGGAGACAGGATGTGTGTGAAGAATGGGTTCTGCACCCGCACGTGGGTCGCCACCGCACCGCCGAAGTACGCGGTCCACAGCAGTGCACCAAACGGCGCGGTACGCGGGATCAGCAACAGCAGCAGGCAGACCGCTTCAATGACCGCGATCGGTGCAAGAACGCCCGCTGGATAGCCAAGTTGCATCGTGCCATCGATCGCCTCCTTGGAAGAGGAGAGCTTCATGCTGGCGTCGAACGCCAGAAAGACGACAACAAGGCCGAAGAGGACGCGACCCGTCCATTGCGCGGTGCGCGAGCTGAGCAATCCTGGCGTGTTTGACATGATCCAGCGGTGTCGGTGAGGAGAGTGCGAGTGCGAGAATCGGCACTGCACCGCTTTGACCTCATTCCACCCGCGAAATCATCGGTCGCGCGCGACACTGACCGCGATCAGCGACTCGGCGCTATCGCGGCTCGCCACACCCACCAGATCAGCAGCGGCTGCAACGGCAGCCGCGCCCAGAGCATCGTGACGTAGAGCGCCGATCCACCCGTCGCCCGCGCGTTGAGCAGCATCTGGACGTTGGCGGGGAACACCGCAACCAGCAGCGCGATCAGCCCCCACCCGGCGGCCACGCGCGTCGCGGGCACCAGCAATCCCGCCGCCCCCAGCAGCTCGGCGACGCCGCTCAGCTGCACAGCCAATCGCGCGTTGGGCACCCACGCCGGCACGATCGACTCGAAGACGCGCGGCACGAGGAAGTGCGCGACGCCCGCCACGGCAAAGAGCAGTGCGAGCCCGCGCACAGATCTGCTGGATGCCGCCACTCAGCTACGGTGCCGCGTAGTAGAGCACCGCGAAGTAGTGACACGCGCTCCCGCCCATTACGAACAGATGCCACACCGGATGCGACCAGCTCTTGCGCGCCAGATAAAACACGCAGCCGCCAGTGTAAAACAGTCCGCCCGCACCCAGGAGCATGAGGCCTGCGGTAGGCAGCACGTGCATCATCGGCTTGAGCGCGATGATGATCACCCAGCCCATCGCGATGTACATCGCGGTCGAGGCCTTCTGGAAGCGCGCGCCGAACTTGAGCTTGAAGAGCACGCCGAGCGCCGCGAGCGTCCAGATGATGCCGAAGATCGCCCAGCCCCAGGTGCCACGCAGCACACCCAGCGTGAAGGGCGTGTACGTGCCGGCGATGAGCAGGTAGATCGCCGCGTGGTCCACGATGCGCAGCTTCTGCTTGAGCGTCGGATGCGGAATCGCGTGGTAGAGCGTCGATGCCGCATACAGTGCAATCAGGGTGGCACCAAAGACGCTCGCGCCGATGATCGTCAGTCGTTCACCGCGCGCCGCCGCGCTCAGTACCAGAATCGGTAGCCCGATCAGACTGAGCACGAACCCGATGCCATGGGTCAGGGCGTTCAGCAATTCTTCCTGCGTGGAGGCAACGCGGTCGTGGCTCATTCAGGAAAGCTACCACCAACTATCGTGCCCTGCCCGAATCGCTCAGCCGCTGGCGCGACCGGCGTCAGGTTCTTCCACGTTTTGTCCACACGATGATCGCGCCGCAGTTGTTGCTCGTGATGAATTGCGCCGGCACCGTTTGCGCACGCGAGTAGACCTCGATCCCGTACAGGTCCTCGGGTCGGAAGAAGGTCAGCTCGTCGATCGACGACCGACGGCCGTCGAGGTACAGGTCCGGAGCACAGGTGGACGCGCCACGGTTGATCAGAACGTTCGCCAGCACACCGCGCCGTTGCACCTGTACTGCGGGTAGTCCCTGTAGCGCGCTGGCCATATCGCTGCGTCCCACCAGGTCCTTCTCGCTCACGTAGTAGCCGAAACCGGTCTTCTTTCGCTCCTCGAACGCGGTCTGCTCCGCCGACACCTTCCTGTCGGCCACGACGTTCATGCGGGCCAACACCGTTGCCGGTGGCAGATCGAGCAACACCTCGGTCGAGCGGCCGGGACGCAGATCCACCTGCATCACCAAGGGTCCGTTCCCCAGCTTGAGCACTCGCACCAGCTGGGTTCCCGCTGGCAATCCACCGATCGCAAACGCGCCGGTAGCATCCGAGCGACCGCTCGTATCGGCGCTCGGCAGGGTGATCAGCGCGTTCACCACCGGCATCCCCTTCGCGTCGCGCACCATGCCGCGCAGCGTCGCCGTCCCGCGTGCACGCACCCGCGGCGGTACCACCGGCGCGCCCATGCGACTCGTGGAGCGAGGCACCGTGTCCTGTACCGGCACACGCATTTCGTTGCTCACGAAAAAATCTCGGCGACTGATGCGCGACGTCCCCAACTGCAACTCCGCGTTACCCGCCGACATCTCCCCCGCGCCCACCTCGATGCTCAGCGCGACATCGGTGGGGAGTCCGCACGCGTAGTAGTTGCCCGTGCTGTCGCTCCGTGCCACCGACACCGGCCGATCCATCACCACCTGCCGCCCATTGGACTCGTACGACCACCACTGCACGATCACGCGCGCACCCTGCAGCCGCACATCGTTTGCCGCGTTGATGATGCTGCCGTACACGATGCCGCTGTCACCGCGGACGGCGATCGTGCGCGGACACAACGAACGCCACATAGTGGCAAAACTGGGCGTGCCCATCGGCACCGCAACCTCCTGCCCAGCGATCACATTCACATCGCGCGAAAGCGAAAAGAGCCCCAGCGAATCGAGCGACGGCGCCGACAGACTCAGCGAACGTCGACCGACCGGCACGCTGTCGAGCGTGAAGATGCCACGCTCATCCGTCACGCCGATGCGCGACGAGCCGGATACCAGCACCGTCGCACCCGCCAACGGCCGGTTCCACAGACTGTCGAACACCACGCCGCGGATCTTGCCCACCGCCTGCGCATGCGCGGTCGCCGGCAACGCCGTCAACAGCGCGCCCAGCGCAACGCAGGCCAACCGCCCAACAAGCGTTGCCGTCATCGCTTGGCGGGCGTCTCCGGCACCGCACTCACCGACGCCAGCAGCCGCTGCACGAAACCATCCATCGCACTCGTCTCGATCCATCGCACCACCGCCACCACGTCGTTCACAGGGTCCACGTAGATCATGTTCGTGCCGTTCCCCAGATGCACAAACGCTGCCGCCGGCGCACTCGCCAGATACTTGCGATCGGTGTTGAGGAACCAGTTCATGAAGCCGTACGTCGGCTGCGCCTTGGTAGGCGTGGTGGCCATCGTCACCCACGCGTCAGACAGCAACCGTTTGTCCTTCCACTGACCGCGGCGCAGCGTGAGCAGTCCAAAGCGCGCCATGTCCCGCGCGTTGATGAACAGTCCGCCGCCCCAGTGGCCGCCTCCGCTCACCGACTGTACCACGCGACCGTCCAGCACGATCCACGAGTTGTCGTAGCCGTACCACCGCCACGTGTTCGTCGCGCCGATCGGGTCCATGATCTGCTCGCGCAACACTTCCGGCAGCGGCCTGCGCCACACGTTGAGCGCCGCCAGTGCAAGCGCGTTCACCCGCACATCGTTGTACTCGTAAACACTGCCCGGCTCCACGCGCGGGCGATTCGTCCACGTGTTGGGCGCACCGGTCGGACGATCGGCCCACTCGGGCTTCCCCCACAACGTCCCTTCCCAGTCGCTCACCTGACGCAGCATGTGATCCCACGTCAGCCGACGATTGTGCGGCGTGTCGAATGGCTTGAGCCATCGCCCTTCGCTCGGCGCATCCGCCGCGACACCGCGCGCCGGCTCCCCCGCCATGAGAATCGGGCCGATCGCCTTGGCCACCGTGTCGTGCACGCTCTTGATCAGCCCTTTGTCGTATGCGAGGCCTACCACAGTGGACAGCATGCTCTTGGTGACGCTGTGCGTCATCTCCACCGCGTCGGGATCGCCCCACTCCGCCACCACGTAGCCCTTCCGCACGATCACGCCGGTCATCGCACCTCGCGGCGCAATCGGCCCCGTCGCCTGTCCGAACGGCTCGCGTCCGAAGGTCTGGTAGTGATTCACTTCCAGGTCGCGCGGATTCTTGCTCTCACCAGCGATCGCGAACGCAATCGCGTCCGCCAGCTTTGCCGAGTCGAGCCCCACCTGCACCGCGCGCCGACGCTGCCAACCCGCGTTACCCGCGTCAGGATAGTACGCGTTGGCTGGCACGGTCCACGTGGCCTGCGCCGAGAGTGTCGAAGCGAGTAGCGCCGACGCCGACACAAACGTCATCGCTGCAAGGACACGCTTCACGCGATCGGCCCCTTCTTCTTGGCCGCAGTGATCACGCCTTCAACCTTGCCGGCCTGTAGCAGCTTGTTGAACGCGGGCACATCCACCTGCTCGATCTGCTCCACTTCACCACGCAGCGCGCTCCACAACTTCTCGAGCTCCGCCAAGCGCTCCTTGACTGGCTTGGTTAACGCCGGATTGCCTTCCACCTGCCCCAGCAAAAAGCCGTACTGGCCGTTGATGCCGTTGGCGTAGTTGATGATGTCCTGCCCGTTACCTGCCTTGGTCGTCATGCGCGGATCGATCTTCGCCAGCTTGTCGCTCAGCGCCTTGCCCGCCTTGGCGATCGTGTCGGCGTTGGTCGCTTCCTTCACGCGTGTCGTGAAGCCACCCACCTGCGCCTTGAGATCGCGCACGCGCACCACGGCGTCGTGAATCTCCGAGATTCGGTTCGACAGCAACGTCGCGATCGAATCACGCTCGGCGATCACCGCACGCGGCACATCGAGCCGCGGGTCCTGCAACACTTCGAACGACTTGGTCAGTACCGTCGCGCCTGCCGTCAGTCGCACCTGATACGTGCCGGGCGGAACGCGCGCACCGCCATCGCCCGGCGCACCGAACAGCAGAATGCCGGGCAACCGCGTGGGCGCCGCACGACGCAGGTTCCAGTTCACGCTGTTGAGCCCCGCCTTCACCGTGATCTTGTCGAGCGTGTCACGCGATCCATAGCTGCGGAGCACGGTGCCCTTCGCGTCGAGGAAGTCCACCTTCACTGCCGTCGCGCTGTCCGGCGCCGACGACATGCGGAAGAACACCGTCGCCCCGTAGGCCGGATTGCGACCGGCGTTGCGCGCCGGGCCGCCAGAACCACCCGCCAGCACCGCGCTGCGCGGCGCGTATAGGTGCACCGCTGCCGTCGCCAACGAATCGGCACGCTGACGGATCACCGAGAGGTCATCGAGAATCCAGAACGCGCGCCCTTCCGTCGCGGCAATCAAGTCGCCGTGCTTCACCTTGAGATCGGTCACCGGCGTCACGGGGAATCCGGTGTACGGCATCCACTTCGCACCAGCGTCGTACGAGACGTACACACCCGTTTCCGTGCCGGCGTACAGCAGTCCCTTTCGCTCGGTATCCTCACGCACCACACGCACCGGCTCACCGTCGCGCAGTCCGTTCACCAGGCGCGTCCACGTTTTGCCGTAATCGGTGCTGCGGAAGACGTGCGGCGTCGGGTCGCCCATGCGATCCTTGCGATACGCCACGTACACCGTCGCCGGATCGAACGGCGACACTTCGATTTCATTCACCAGCCCGTCGCCCCATGCGGCCGGCGTGATGTTGCTCCACGTCTTGCCAGCATCGCGCGTCAGCTGAATCACACCATCGTCGCTGCCTACATAGATCGTATTGGCATCGTGCATCGACTCGTTGATCACCACCAGCGCCGCGTACACCTCACCACCCGCGCCTTCGTTCGTGATGGGATAACCACCCCACCCCTGACGCGACTTGTCGTTCTTGGTGAGATCGGGCGAGATCGGCGTCCAGCTCATGCCGCGGTCGGTCGTCTTGAACAACACGTTGCCGCCGTGATAGACCACGTTGTCGTTGAACTTCGAAACGACGATCGGCGCGGTCCAGTTGTAGCGGTACTTCGTCTTGTCCGTCGGCTCGGTCAGGTTCATCTCGGGCCACGGCATGATCGCACGCGTGATGTCCGTCTGCGCGTCCAGCTCCTCGATGATGCCCTGATAGCAGCCACCGTACACGAGGCGCGGATTCTTCGCGCTCACGCCCATGTTGGCGCTTTCGCAGCCCGGGCCCGGATACCAGTCGCGCACGTCGATGCTGCCACCTTCGGTGCGGCTCTTGATGATCACCGACGAGTTGTCCTGCTGACCGGCATACAGCTTGTACGGAAACGCGTCGTCAACAGCCACATGATAGAACTGCGCCGTCGGCTGATTGTCCTGCGTGCTCCAGCTCTTGCCACCGTCCAGCGAAATCGCCGCTCCGCCGTCGTTGGCATTGATGAGATAGCGGCTGTCCGTCGGGTTGATCCACAGGCCGTGGTTGTCGCCATGCTGCGCGGGAATAACCTGGAACGTGCGGCCACCATCGATGGAGCGCGTCACCGGCGCATTCATCACCCACACCACATCCGCGTTCTTCGGATCGGCGGTGACATTCATGTAGTACCACGAGCGCGTCTGGATCAGGCGATCGCCCGACATCAAACGCCACGTCTTGCCGGCGTCGTCGCTGCGGAATAGACCTCCATTCTCCGCTTCGACAATCGCGAACACGCGATCCGGATTGGCCGGCGACACCGCCACGCCAATCTTGCCCACCAGCTTGGGCAGCCCTTCGGTCAAGCGCGTCCACGTATCGCCGCCGTCGATCGACTTCCAGATGCCGCTGCCGGGTCCACCGCTGCGCACCACCCACGGCTGGCGCTGATGATCCCAGAACGCGGCGTACAGAATGCGCGGGTTGGTCGCGTCCATCGACAGGTCCGACGCGCCGCTGTTCGCGTTCTCACCCTTGAGCACCGACGTCCACGTCTTGCCACCGTCCGTCGTGCGATAGATGCCGCGATCAGGCGTCCCCTTCCACCGATCGCCCTGCGCGGCCACGTACACCACTTCGGGATTGGTGGGATGGATGCGAACCGCCGAGATCTGCCGCGTGGCCGCCAACCCAATGTGCGTCCACGTGCGTCCCTGATCGGTGCTCTTGTAGACGCCGTCGCCGTAGGTGCTCGACTGCCCGCGAATCGCGTGCTCGCCCATGCCCACGTAGATCACGTTGGGGTCGGACGGGGCCACGGCAATCGCGCCGACTGAACTCGTCTTGAAGAACCCGTCGGAGATGTTGCGCCAGTTGTTGCCCGCATCGTCGGTGCGCCACAGGCCGCCGCCGGTGTACCCGGCGAAATAGGTCATCGGCTGCGACGGGATCCCCGCCACGGCCACCGATCGTCCGCCTCGGAATGGGCCGATGTTGCGCCACCCCATGGTGCCGAAGGTCGCCGAGTCGAATGCAAAAGCACTCGGCGCAACGGCGGGCGCGGGCTTCGCCGCAGGCTTGGCAGCCTGGGACCAGAGCGAAGCGGAGGGGGCCAGCAGCATCGCGCCAGCGAGGATGGCGCGGCGTGGGGACGAACGGTGCATGAACGTGAGACGCATGGGGGGCACGTGAGGGGGCGCGGTGCAATGCGCAGTGGCTGGAAACGCGTCGGCGACAGCGTGTGAGCGACCCACAGAACATAGCCTCACCTGCCGATACTCCGCTGCATGCGAATCCTTGCCCAACCGTCGCCGCCGGCCACTCCGCCCAGCACCGGACGCCGACGTCGGGCAACGGATATCACCGCCGCTCGACTCGGGCGGGCCACGCTGGTCTATCTGGCGGTGATGATGGGCATCATCACGTTGGCTCCGTTCCACTTTGCCGCCTCGCCACAGCATGGATTGAGCGCGGTGTGGACATGGTCGGATCTGGTGATGAACGTGCTGATGTTCCTCCCCTTCGGCTTCGTCTACCAAATGACCCGGCCGGCGGGCGCCCCCGCACCGTTTGGGCGGGTCCTGCTCCTTGGTGCGGCGCTCAGTGCGGTGGTCGAAACGGCGCAGCTCTTCGAGCCGACGCGCTACACCTCGCTGTTCGACATCGCCACCAATGCGCTCGGCGCCGCCGTCGGATCGACGGCCTACCTCGTCGCACTCAAGCGGGTGCAGGGGGAGAACGCCGTCCGCACGCTCGCCCTCGAGCTCCCGCTCATGGCGCTCGTCTACCTCCTCGTGCCGCTCGCGTGGCTCATGGGACTGACCAGCGGCCAAGACGTTCGGCAATGGCTGGCCGTTCCCGTGGGGCTCTTTGCCGGCGGCATTCTGGGCACGGTACACGCCGCGTACCTCACGCCGGGCAAGAAGGTCACGTACGGCTGGCTGCTCGCGTCGGCGCTGCTCTGGTTCTCGGTCGCGCTGCTTCCGGCGACCATCCGCGACCGCGGTCTGGTGGTGGCGGCCGCTGCGGTCACCCTGGGCAGCGCGTGGCTCCGCAGCATCGCCACGGCGCGCTATCGCACCTGCTTCGGCAGCCGCAGGTTCGAGCTGCCCACGCTCCGCCTGATGATGCCGCTCTTTGCCGCCTACCTCGCGCTCTCCTCGCTCTGGCCGCTCGACGAAGCCACAGCGACATGGCGCGCCTCCCTTGGCCTGCTCCCCGCCGGCACCGCGCTCACCAACCGGCTCATCTACCAGATGCTGGAGCATGTGGCTGCGTTCACCCTCGTCGGATTCATGACCGCCGAGTTCTACGGCCGTTACGAGACGCGTTATCGCGAGATCGCACCGCGTGTGCTGGGCTGGGGGGCGGGGGTGTCGCTGCTGCTCGAGGCGACACGCGGATTTCACCCGCAGTATGGGGCGAGTCTGGCCATGCTCCTGATGACCATCGCCGCCTGCGGCTTTGGCGGATGGTTGTATCAGCTCCAGCGCGATCACGTGAAAGCGCTGCTGGCGCGACGTACGCGCCCCGCCGCGCAGCAGACCCGCCCAGACACGTCCGACGTACAGCCCCTCCGTCGCACGGCGTAGCCTCGTCGCACGCGGGGGCGATGATTCGTCTCGCCATGCGCGCATTGCCGCGACAACTTGAGCCGCATGACTACGAGATGCGGAACCTCTCTCAAGGCGATGCTGGTTGCGGGGCTCTTCGCCGCCGTCGCGCGCGCCGACGCCCAGCGCACCGTCTCCTTCACCACCACCGAAGGCACGTGGATGTCGCTCGACGCCGCGCCCAACGGGCGGGGGCTCGCGTTCGAGTTACTCGGCGACATCTACACTCTGCCGATGGAAGGAGGCTCTGCCACGCCCATCCTGACCGGCACCGCGTTCCAATCGCAGCCACGATATTCGCCAGACGGATCGCGGCTGACGTTCGTGAGCGATGGCAGCGGCGGCGATAACGTCTGGATTGCCGCCGCCGATGGGTCAGGCGCTCGCGCACTCTCCACGTTCCGACGCGCGATCGTGAACTCACCAGTCTGGGCCGCCGATGGTCAGGCGATCTACGCCACGGTCCTCGAAGGACGCACCGCCGACCTCTGGCGATTCGACGTGAAGACCGGCGCGGGCACCAAGGTCATCGCCAACGCCAATGGTCCCGCCGCACCGCTCGTCTCCTCGCCGGGCCCGGGACCGTACTCCGCGCACGTCACCGCAGACGGACGCTTTCTCTACTACTCGAGCGTCACGCCGCGCCCCTATGGCAGCCGACTCGGCGCATCGTCGATGCTCATGCGACGCGACATTGCCGGCGGGCGCGACGAGCCGGTCGTAGTGGAAGAGCCCATGGCGATGGCGCCGGTCGTGTCGCACGACGGACACTGGCTGGTGTACGCGGCGCAGAGCCGCGGACAAACCGGGCTTCGCCTCCGCGATCTCCGCACTGCATCAGAACGGTGGCTCGCGTGGCCAATGCAGCGCAACGAGCTCGAGTCGCGCGCCGCACGTGACGTACTACCCGGCTACGCGCTCACGCCGGATGATCGCGCGGTGCTCGTGGCGTTCGGCGGCAAGATCCATCGCATCGACATTGCAACGGGCGCCGACGTCGTCGTGCCCTTCGCCGCGACGTATGCCACCACCATTCCCGATGCGCAGCGCAGTTCGTGGCGCGCTTCATCCGACTCGGTGCGTGGACGCTTCGCGCAGCACGCTGCGGTCTCCGCCGACGGGCGCGTCGCCTTCTCCATGTTCGCCAGCCTGTACGTCGCTCCGACGCGCACCGGCGCACCCGGACGCATCACCACCACCGCGCAGCCGCGCGAGTTCATGCCGGCGTGGTCGCCAGACGGACGCTGGCTCGCGTACGTGATTTGGGGTCCTGAGGGCGGACATCTGTTCAAAGTGCGAGCGTCGGGCGGTGCACCTGTGCGCCTGTCCGATGCACCGGCGCTCTGGATGGACCCGGTGTGGAGCGCGGACGGGCGCCATCTCTACGCGTTGCACGCGCCTCTCGGCACCGCTCACGCGCAGCCGCTGCCGCTCCCTACCGACGCCATGCTCGTACGCATCTCGGCGGACGGCGGGGCCGTCGTATCGCTGGCGCCCGCGCAGGGCATGCGGCATCCGCATTTCAGTCGCGACAGCGCGCGCCTCTGGTTCTCGTCACCACAGGGACTCGGCTCCGTCGCCGTGAATGGCACCGACCGTCGACTGCACACGCGAGCGCCCGTTGGTGCTGGACCAGCCGGCTCGCCGCTCGCGTCCGATCTGCGTATCAGCCCTGACGGACGTTGGGTGGCCATGCATGCCAGCGATCGCGTGTGGGTGCAGCCGCTCCCCACGCTCTCGGACAGCGCCCCGGCGGTGCTCGACTTCCGTGCCGCCACCGACGTCTCGGGCCCGGCAACCACCGGCATGGCCTGGTCGCCCGACGGAGCGCAGCTCTCGTGGATCACCGGCTCCACAGTGCATACGCGCGTGATGTCTCTGTCGGGAACGCCTGCAACGGCGAACGCCACAACGAACGCAGCGACTAGCGCGACCACCACCAATCGTTCGCTGGCCGTCACTCGACCGCGCGCTACGCCGCGTGGCACCGTGGTGCTGCGCGGCGCCCGCGTGATCACCATGCGCGGTGACACCGTCATCGACAACGCCGACGTCGTGGTGACGGACAATCGCATCGTGTCCGTCGGCGCACGTGCGGCAACGACCGCTGCGGGCGCACGCGTAATCGACGTGACGGGCAAGACGATCATGCCGGGAATCGTCGACGCACATGCGCATTGGGCCGTGCGTCGCGAGCTGCTCGAACCGGAAGCGCCGTCGCTGTACGCCAATCTCGCATTCGGCGTCACGACGATTCGCGATCCGCAAACGTTCGCCGAGATCTTCGCCTACTCGGATCTCGTGGAGGCGACCGGGCTCCCGAGCCCGCGCATCTTCTCCACAGGGCCCGGGCTGTTTGCCGAAACGGATTTCAAGTCGCTCGACGACGCGCGCCGCACGCTCACGCGCTACCGAGACGACTACGGCACGCATCTCATCAAGAGCTACATGGTGGGCAATCGGCAGCAGCGGCAGTGGGTGGCGCAGGCGAGCCGAGAGCTTGGCTTGCTCACCACCACCGAAGGCGGCGCCGACACCAAGATGGACCTCACGCACACGCTCGATGGCTTCTTCGGCAACGAGCATGCGTTCCCTAACGCACCATTGTACGAAGACATCGTGCAGCTCGCGGCACGCAGTGGCATCCACTACACACCCACGCTGCTGGTGTCGTTCGGCGGAGCACTGCCGATCTATCGGCTGCTCGCGCAGGAACGCCCCTTCGATGATCCCAAACTGAATCGCTTCTTCCCGCGCAGCGAACTCTATCAACGCACCGCCACGCGTCTGCTCGCCTTCCCCAGCGAGGACTACAACGACCGCGAAACCTCCGCAGGCGCACGCGACATCCTGCGCGCCGGTGGACGCGTCTCGTTGGGTGGACACGGCGAAATGCAGGGGCTGCAGGTGCACTGGGAGATGCGCTTGCTCGCGCAAAGCGGCCTGACACCGCACGAGGTGCTGCGCGTGGCCACGCTCAATAGTGCGGCGGCGATCGGTCTCGACCGCGATCTGGGCAGCATCGAAGCGGACAAGCTCGCGGATCTCATCGTGCTCGACCGCGATCCACTCGCGGACATCCGCAACACCACCGCCATTCGCTACGTGATGGCCAACGGCGTGCTCTACGACGGAGAAACGCTCGATCGCGTCTCGCCCACGGTGGCTGCGCTCCCCGCGCCGTGGTGGCGCGCCGATGCCCCCGCTGTCGGAGGCACCCCCTTCAACGAAGCCGCCGTCGATCAGGTGGTGCTCTCCGAAATGCGTCGTCAGCAAAGCCCCGGAATCGGCGTCGCCGTCATCAAGGGCGATCGCGTGCTGATGTCCAAGGGCTATGGCATGGCGAATGTCGAGCAGCAGATGCCCGTCACCGCCGAAACCATGTTCGAGTCAGGGTCGGTGGGAAAGATGTTCACTGCGGCCGGCATCATGGCCTTGGTGGAGGAGCAGAAGATCGCGCTCGACTCGTCGGTGCGGCGCTACCTGCCAGACGCACCAGCGGCCTGGCAGCCCATCACGATTCGTCACCTGCTCTCGCACACGTCAGGCATCCCCGACTACACCGGCGATGCGATGGACTATCGGCGCGACTACACGGAGGCGCAGCTCGCGTCGATGGCGTTCGCCATGCCGCTCGAGTTCCCCCCGGGCACGCGCTGGAATTACAGCAACACGGGCTACGTGATGCTCGGCGCGATCATCAGCCGCCTCACTGGCGCGCCCTACTGGCAGTATCTGCGATCGCGGATCTTCACACCCGCCGGCATGACGTCGGTGCGCATCATCTCCGAAGCAGACATCGTACCGCGGCGCGCGTCGGGGTACCTGCCGAGTGCGTCAGGGTTCGTACACCAGAGCTGGGTCTCACCCTCGCTCAACACCACGGCGGATGGCTCGCTGCTGATCAGCGTGCGCGACTTTGTGGCGTGGAACGCCGTCGTGCGTGACACGCGCGTACTGTCGAAAGAGAGTTGGGAGTCGCTCCTCACGCCGATCAAGCTGAACAGCGGTCGTACGCACCCGTACGGATTCGGCTGGTTCCTCGACTCGCTCAACAATCAGCGCGTGGTTCAGCACGGCGGATCGTGGCAGGGGTTCCGCACGCAATTCACGCGCTTCGAGGGGAGCGATCTCGCCGTGGTGGTGCTCTCCAACTCCGGCGCGGTGCGGCCGGACGAGATCGCCAATCGTATCGCGGCCGCGGTCGACACCGCACTGACGCCGCCACCCACGCCATCCGTCGCCATCGCCGATGGCAACCCTGCCACCACCGCGATGGTGCGCACCGTGCTGCTCAAGACGGCGCGCGGTGAACTCGCGGTAAGCGATTTCGAGTTCGTTCGCGCCACGACGGTCCCACGCATGGGCGCTGCCTACGCGCGTATGCTGCAGCCGCTCGGCGCGCTTACGCGACTCGATCTGCTCTCTACCGGCAATGTGGCCGACGACCGCACCTTCACGTATCGTGCCGTCTACGCCGAGGGCGTGGTAATGGTGAACGCACGCACGGGGCCCAACGGTGGCCTCACGAGCCTGCAGCTCAGCAGGCCGTAGCGCGTCGCTAACGAGGCCTGGGGTCGGGGCGCCGAATCGTGCGTCCCGGCCGCGCGCCGGTGAGTGCGCCATCGCGAATGACCGCCACGCCGTTCACGAAGAGCTGGGTCACGCCTTCCGCATAGTGATGCGGGTCGGTGAAGGTGGCCCTATCGATGAATCGCGCGCGATCGAAGACCACCAGATCGGCCACCATGCCGCGGCGCACGATGCCACGATCGGATAACCCCAATGTGCGCGCGGGAACGCTCGTCATCTTGGAAATCGCCGACTCGAACGACAGCAGCTGTCGTTCGCCCACGTACCGCGCGATGACGCGCGGAAACGCGCCGTAGCTGCGCGGATGCGGAAAGCCGACGCCCGGTGTGACGAGATCGCCGTCCGTCGACACCATCGACGCCGGATGACGCAGAAACGCTTCGATGTCGCGCTCGCTCATCGCCTCGACGATGCCGGTGAATCCGCCGTCGCGTTGCAGCGTGATCAGCGCGTCGATGATCGCGTCTACCGACTCCGGAACGCCGCGCGTTGCGAGGTAGTCTGCCAGCGTACGCCCCTGCAATGCAGGCATCGATGGAATCGTGCGAAAGCGAACGCTCGACGCCGTGCCACCGGTTTGCGCCGCGAAGATGGGGCGCATCTCCGCACGTAGCCGACGCAACGTGGTCGAATCCGTCAGGCGCGCACGCACCGAGTCGGCACCATCGGCCAGCGCCCACGCCGGGAACAGCACGTCGGAGTAGGTGCTGTAGGCGGGATACGGATACACGTCGAACGAGATGCGTTGACCCCGCGCATTGAGCGAATCCAAGCCGCGCAGCACCGCCGTGCTCTTGCCCCAGTTGTTCGCCCCCGTGCTTTTTATGTGGCTGATATGCACCGGCTGCCCCGAACTGCGCCCCACGTCCACCGCCTCGGCGATGGCATACTCCAGCGCGGCCCCTTCATCGCGTAGATGCGTTACGTAGAGCGAACCGGGACGCTTGGCCGCGCGCGCCAGCGCCACCAACTCCGCGCGTTCGGCATAGACGGCCGGGATGTACTCCAGCCCCGTGCCCAATCCGAACGCGCCATCATCCATCGCCTCGGCTACCAGCGTTCGCATCCGCACCAACTCCTCCGCCGTCGGCGCGCGGTTCTCGCGCCCCATCACCCGACTGCGCACCCACGTGTGCCCTGCCGTCCACATCGTGTTGGGCGCAACGCGCAGCGTGTCGAGAAACGCGCCCAACGGATACGGCTGATCGAGACTGTGCAGGCTGTTGAAGATCGTCGTGATCCCTTGGCGCAGAAAATTCTCGGCGTCGGGATGCTCGGCTATCGTGGTGATGTGCGCATGCGGGTCGATGAACCCCGGCGCGATGATCTGTCCCGTGGCATCGACGATGCGCGTGCTCGCACCCGCGGCAATGCGCGGCGCCACGGCGCTGATGCGTCCACCGCGCACCGCCACATCGGCACGACGCGCCGGCGCACCCGTGCCGTCCACGACCGTACCGCCGCGCAGAATGAAATCCGGCGGGGTTTGCGCGCTCGCGGCAGACCCGCTCAACGCAATCAGCGCAACCCAGATCGCTGAGCGTCGTACGCGAAGGGCCCTCACGCGCTCGCCTTGTCCATCCACACATCCCACGTCACCCCGCCGATCTCCTCATCATCGAACGCTCGCCCCACCTGCTTGAGCGCCAGCTTGATCTGCCCGTGATGGTATCCCTCGTGCCAGATGAAGTGCTGAAGCAGCAGAATCGGATGATCGTAGTGCCGGTCCATGTCACGTCGCTCGGCCAACCGACGCACCACGGCCGAACGCACCGTCGCTGCACTCTCGTTCAACCACTGCGTCATGCGCGCGCGATCCCGCTCTTGCCGCCACTCCCCGTCCGGCATCGCCGTCGCCGATTCGGGTGCGTCCTCCTGCACAAAGATCAGCCGGCAGTAGTGCATGTGCATGAACAGTCCGCCGATGGACGGACTCGTGGGCGTCGGCCGCAGATCCAGCGCGTCCTCGGGAAGCGCGTGGAGCAGGTTCACGAGAATCGTGTTGTTGCGATCCCACGAATCCAGCAGCGCCGCGAGCAGCGCGTCATAGTCGCGATCGGACATCGGTTCGGAATCCTCGCCTGTACGTGGAGATGACGATGGCGTGCCTCGCGAACGCTGCTTCCTCCCGACGCGTGGCGCAACGCAAAACTGGCCCCGGCGATATGCTCGCCGAGGCCAGGCTGGTGCTACGTCACGATCAACTGTCTCGCGCTTGCCGGCAAACTAGGCCCGGTCGCGCCGTACCAGAATGCGCCGACCCTTGATGGTCGTGCTGCGCAACGCCGTGATGATGTCCTCGGCGATCTCCTCCGGCACTTCCACGGTCGAGTAGCCATCGGCGATCTGGATCGCACCGATCACACCGGCGTCGATGCCGACTTCGTTGGCGATCGCACCCACGAGATCACCCGGACGCAGCTTCGCCTTCCGGCCAGCGCCAACCCACAGCTTGGCCACGGCCCACTCGGGCGACGCGCCCTTGGGCGCCTTGCCGCGCGGGGCACGCTCGCCACGCTCCGGAGCGCCTTCACGACGCGGACGCTCTGCACGCTCGGCACGAGCGGGCCGGTCGTCGCCGCGCGGGCGTTCCGGCTTGGGAGCGACGGTCGGGATTTCATCCTCGTCCGTGTCTTCCCGAGCTTCCAGCAACTTCACGGCCGCCGCAGCGATGTCCATGACGTCGAACTCTTCCGCCAACGACTCGCAAATGCCGCGGAAGTGATCGAGCCCGCCGTCGAGAATCGCTTCCCGCAGCGACGCCCGCGCCAACTCCAGTCGCTTGGACTTGAGATCAGCCACCGTTGGTACGGTCGCAATCTCGATCCGCTGCGACGTCATCCGCTCGATGTTGCGCAGCAACCGATGCTCACGCGGCTCGGCCAGCGTGATCGCCACGCCCTCGCGACCCGCACGTCCCGTGCGACCGATGCGGTGCACATACGCTTCTGCATCCGCCGGCACGTCGAAGTTCACCACGTGCGACACATGCTTCACGTCGAGTCCACGGGCAGCAACGTCCGTCGCGATGAGGAGATCCGTCTTTTTTGCACGGAACTTCTGCATCACGCGATCGCGCTGATCCTGGCTCAGGCCGCCATGCAACGCGTCGGCGCGCATCCCGCGCGCAGCCAGCGTTTCCGACAGCTCGTCCACTTCAGTGCGCGTGCGGCAGAAGACAATCGCCGACGTCGGATGCTCGAGATCGAGCACGCGAGCGAGCGCGGCCATCTTGTGTGCGCGCGGCACCATGTACGCCACCTGACGGACACGCGCCGACTCACCCGCCGGCACCACTTCACGATCGATCGTGACGGTGACTGGGTTCTGCAGCTGGCGACGTGCGATCGACACGATGCGAGACGGCAGCGTCGCTGAAAACAGCGCCGTCTGCCGAGTCTTGGGCGTCGCGGCGAGAATCGCTTCCAGATCCTCGGCGAAGCCCATGTCCAGCATTTCGTCCGCTTCGTCGAGCACGACCGTGCGCACGCTCTTGAGATTGAGCGTACCGCGGTTGATGTGATCGAGCGCGCGTCCCGGGGTCGCAATCACCACGTCGACGCCGCGCTTGAGAGCGCGGATCTGCGTGTCCATGGATGCGCCACCATATACAGGCAGCGCCTGCACGCCCAGCGGCTTGCCGTAGCGATGCACCGCTTCGGCCACCTGCATGGCGAGCTCGCGCGTGGGCACGAGAATGAGCGCGGCCGTGCGTTCGCGCGGCAGTGCGTTCGGGTTGAGTCGGCTCAGCAGTGGCAGCGAAAACGCCGCCGTCTTGCCCGTGCCGGTGGCTGCCTGCGCCAACACGTCACGTCCTTCCAGCAGCGGCGGAATGGCTGCGCGCTGAACTGGGGTGGGCTCTTCATATCCAAGCGCGGCGAGTGCCGCCACGACGCGCGGGTCCAGTCCGAGTGCCGAGAAACCCGTCTCGGTCTCCTGCGGGGCCCCGGTCACGTCACCTGGAGCAATTCGTCCATCAACGTGAAGACCGCCGCACGGGACACGGGATTCTTCATCGCGCCGAAGCCGATCGCCAAGCGATCGTTCTCTTCAAGTACTTCGCGCGAGCACGCGTTGATCGCTTCACGAGCGGTCTGCAGCGCTTCGTCCGGCAACACCGACGACGCACGCGGAAGCAACTCGATCTTTGGGCCACTGCCGCGCATGGGGCGCGCCGCCCAGAACACCATGTTCGAACCGATACGCTGGAAGCTCACCACTCCCTTCGCTGATTCATCATCCCGGAATCGCAGCAACTCCGGTCGGGCCAGGCTCCACTCGATCATGGCGTCGAGTACAGCGGTATAGCGTGGCCGATCGGATCCTGCAGTATCCCGGTTCATCGCGGTGATGAACGCGTCTCGGGCCGTGGGCAACGTACGGGTCATGAACTCCTCCTTTTCTTGAATATAGCCGGTTCCGAGGCACGAAGCGCCCGAACGTATCCCGTCGGTCCGCTCGCGACGGCATATCTTTCGCTCATGTCCGACGAAACGAGCCCGCTTCCATTCGAAATCCGGCCTTCGCCCATTCAGGGTGCCGGCGCCTATGCCACCAGCGTGATACCGGCGGGCACGCGCCTCATCGAATACACCGGTGAACGCCTGACGCCGGCCGCGGCCGAGGCCCGCTATCCCGACTCAGCGAACGAGCGGCACCATACGTATCTCTTCGCCATCGATGATGAAGTCGTCGTCGATGCCGCGGTGAATGGCAACGAGGCGCGGTTTCTCAACCATTCGTGTGCGCCCAACTGCGATGCGGTGATCGAGGACGGTCGTATCTGGCTCGAAACGATTCACGACATCGAGGTCGGCGAGGAACTGGTGTACGACTACGCCTACGTCCTCGCGGAGCGGCACACGCCAGCCGCGAAGAAGCGCTACCCGTGCCGTTGCGGTGCCATCACCTGTCGCGGCACTATTCTCGCGAAGAAGCGGTAAGCAGCACCGAGTCGGTCAACCTTGTTGGAGGTCCTATGCGGCTGTTGGTCTCGGCGTTTTCGCTGATCGTGGTCAGTTCAGCGTTCGGCAGCACCCTCTCGGCGCAGGTGGCGCGACCGCGCCCCAGCCCGTTCCTGCAGGACTCCATCCGCACGGCCACCATCGCGGAAGTGATGAAGTCCATCGCCGGACGCGAAAACGAGCCCGCAGGCAAGGTCTTCAAGAACGTCCTGCTGCATAAGGACATGCCCGCCAAGGACTTCCTCAAGAAGATGGACGAGGAATACGGTCGCGGCGTCGGCTCGGTGTGCAGCAACTGCCATGTCCCGGGCGAGTGGGACAAGGACGACAAGAAGAACAAGACGATCACGCGCGACATGGAAAAGATGACGCGCGTCATCAACGAAGCGCACCTCGCCAAGCAGAAGGATCTCGACGAGGACTACCCCAAGGCCACGTGCGTCCTCTGCCACCGCGGCACGCTGCACCCGCCCAACACGCTCCCCAAGCCGACGCGTGACACGCCGCCGGCTGAGCAGCGCGGTCGTCCCACGCCACCGCCTCCCGGCGCGCCGACTTCGTATCGCTGAACCAACCGCTCCTCACGGCTGCGCGACGCAGCCGCTGAACGCGAAACGGGCGCCCTCTCATCGGGGCGCCCGTTCTGTTTCCGCTGCCACCGCGAGCGTCAGCGCACGTTCACGATCACAGTACGCACCG
Source organism: Gemmatimonas sp. (assembly GCA_965279375.1). Classification (GTDB taxonomy): domain Bacteria; phylum Gemmatimonadota; class Gemmatimonadetes; order Gemmatimonadales; family Gemmatimonadaceae; genus Gemmatimonas. The sequence continues at coordinate 888,343 of OZ257156.1, forward strand.
CGTTGTTGCCGTAGCCCAACCGGTTCCACTCGATCGCGTCGGGTTGGCTGGCACCGGACGCGTCGGTCGCACGGCAGCGCAGCGTGACGCGACGCTCCCCAGGCAGTACGACCGCGCACTCCCACGGTGTCCACGCATGCGCCGACACCGGCGCACCGACCACACCCTCGCACCAGCGGTCGCCGCCATCCACGCCGACCTCGACCCGCGTGATGGCGCCGTACCCCGACCACGCCCATCCGCGTACGATCACCTCGCGGTCACAGCCAGAACCGTCCGCGGGAGTCGTGATGATCGACTTCACACGCATGCGGTCCACCGGCGTGATCTCGCCGGCCACATCGTACACATAGCGCTGTCGCTGGAAATAGCCACCGAATGGAGCGCGGATCGCCTCGATCGCACGCACCCACTTCACGCTGGCCATCCCGTACCAGCCGGGGACGACGAGTCGCACCGGGGCACCGTGCATGGGCGAGAGCGGTGCGCCGTTCATGCCGAGTGCGAGGAGTGTGTCCGGATGCAGCGCCTCATGGACCGGCATCGAGCGCGCGAAGGTGACGGGTCCGTCCGCATCCTCGCGCGGTCCGTGGTCGGCGGCACTCACGACCAGCTCGACCGCATCGTCGGCGACGCGCGCACGCTCCAGCAACAGCCGCAATGGCACACCTGTCCAGGTCGCCGTACTGACCGCGCCGCGCTTCCACGGCTCACCCTCGGGCAACGGGTGCATACCTAGCCGATCGTTGCCGGCGCACTCCATGGTCACCGTCACCGTGTGCTGCGGGAGCGCGCGCAGTTCGGCGACGCCGAGCGTGAACGGCGCGTGCATGGCGCCACCGATGGCGATGATGTGCGAGTCATCGAGGGACGGCACGGCGAAGTTGGTGCGCACGTAGACGTTCGCCGACGACGTGACCGGGACTACGAGTGCGGGATCGGGCGTTTCGGCGTTGAACGGGAACTGGCGAATGACCTCGAGCGCGGGCTCCACGGCGCGCGTCGTGCCGCCGTCATTCACTGCGGCTCCCGAGCGGGGCGCGCGAAGGCGCTCGGCAGTGAATCCCACGGATTCGCTCCCTGCGCCTTCGCAAAACCAAACTCGTCGAGGCGCTGCATGAAGCCTCTATCGAACAGCTTGTCGCCGCCGGGTTCGAGCGCCAGCCACGCCGGCGGCAGTGCCACCTTCACATCCACGCGCAGCCCCGGCACCAACGCACTCACGGCGCGTGAGAGGTCAGTCAGCGCGGTCAACGACTGCGGCTGATGCGAATAGAAGAGCATCGCCGTCGATCGCGAGCTCATCGCGCCGCGACGTGACGCCGGAATCACTCTTGATTCCGGATGCGACCAGAGGTTCATCACCACCCAGATGCGCACGGTGACGTCGCGCATCCCCTTCGCCGCCAGCCGATCTGCGAGCAGGCGATAGTCGTCGAAGGTGAGCACCGGCAGGATGTTGGCGATCACGCCGCCGTCCGCGTGCACATGCCCGTCGATGACGACCGGAGGGAAGATACCGGGAATCGCCGTCGCCGCCTTGAGCAGCATGCGCGTGCGCTGCAGCGACACTTCCGTGGTGTCGAGCGCCTCGGTCATCGCCCACGTGCGACCGATCCCCAGATCGAAGTCGGCCGTGCCGAACAGCAGCTGCCGATCTTCCTTCAGCGCCGCCCGCACCTGCGCACCGAACTGCCCGTCGATGGTCTTCTCCAACGTACGGTCGTAGCGCGCGGTGTTGACCAACCCGCCGGTGCGACGGAAGAGAAAGAGCCAATCGATGGACGGCGCGATCTCTTCGGCAGCACGCGCGTACGTGGCGGAAATGCTGTCGATCGCGGCCTGTGTACCCAGCAACGCATACGGCGCCTGCAGCGCGCCGGTACTGATCCCCGTGACCATGTCGAAGCGCGGCATCGGTGCATCGGCACGCGTGCGCCAGCCACGCAGAAAGCCCACGCCGAACGCGCCGTTCTGCCCGCCGCCCGAGAGCATGAGCACATCCAGCGTCCGATCACCACGCGCCTGTGCCCGTCGCACCAGGCGCTCGATGACGGTGTCCCGCGCGGCGCGTTCCGCGCTGCGCGCGCTGACCGCGTCGGCTTCGAGCTGTGGCAGCGTCGTCTGTGGCCGCCGATTGACTGCGCAGGCTGAGAGGTTCGTGGCCGCAGCGAGTGCGAGAATTGAAAGAGCGCAGGGACGCATTGTCTCGAAGAATCGGGCGCGAACGCCGCGGGATGTGGTTCAGCGCGGCTTCTTGGCGCGCGTCGATGATGCCTTCGCCCGACGCGCCTTGGCCCGACGGGCGACGGCCACGGCACGTGTCCCCCACGTGCGCAACGCGTCCTGATCTTCGATCAGTTCGGCGGACACCTCGTAGTACTGCATCGATTCGCCACCGTCACCGAACGGACGCCAAGGCCCCATGCCGATCGCCTGGAAATCCCCGCGCGTCTCGTCGTCGACCTTGAAGAACAACGTGTCGTTGTCCATCAGCGCGAAGAAGAACGTACCGCTATAGACGCCGACGCCGCCGAACATGCTGCGGGAACGCACCTCCGGGAGCGCACGCGCCAACTGCTCGAGCACGAACGCCTTGTAACTCTCACTGACTGCCATGGTCTCCTCCTGCTGCCGAACTGCGTTCCGACGAACGTGCTACTTGCCCTGCACCGCGATGCATTCGATCTCCATGCGCGCGTCGCGTGCGAGTCCGCTCGCGCCGAGTGCGCTGCGCGCCGGCTTGTGCGTGGGGAAGAAGGTCGCGTACACCACATTCATCGCCGGCCACTCCTTCATGTCCGCCATGAAGACCGTGCACTTCACCACGCGATCCATCGTGGAGCCGTTGGCCTCGACCACCTTCTTGATGTTGAGCAACGTCTGCCTGGTTTCCGCCTCGACGCCGCCCTTGACCAGATTGCCCGTGCTGTCCGTACCGATCTGGCCGGAAAGATAGAGCATCTTGCCAACGCGCACCGCAGGAGAAAACGGCCCCAGCGCCGGTCCCGGTGGCGCAATGAACTCCGGCGTCGTGGAGGCGCAGGCACCGAGTGTGACGCAGGCGAGCAGGAGAGGGATCAGACGCATGACGCAGCGACTCCTTGAAAGTTCCGGCTGACGAACACGTTGTGCGAGCGCATCACGCCGGTTGCAGCGGCCATTGCTCGATGGTGCCACTCAGCGTGACACCGCCGTGCACGAGATAGACTGTACCATCGGTCACGGACAATTCCAGTGACATGCGACGATCGAGCCGAGCGACAAGGGAATCGATCAAGTCACGGTCGACCGCGAAGAGCCCGATCGACTCTGCCTTGTGGATGCGCTCGCCGGCCACTTGCCGCTGCAGCGACGCGGGATCCTTGTGCGTGTAGATCGCGACGCGCGGCGACGCCTTGCTGGCTTTATGCAACCGTGCAGCATCGGGCGCGCCGATTTCGATCCACACCTTGAGCGCTCCGGTGAGATCACGCACGGCGATCGGGGGTTCGTCCGGATCGGAGATACCGCGTGAGAACGCGATGCCCTCCTGATATTCAAGGCAGTACGCCAGCAGCCGCGTGACGAAGTACTCCGCCGACTCGGACGGGTGCATCGGCACGCGCAGCTGCAGCGTTTCGTACACTCCGCGATCCACATGCGCGAGCTGGATCTCGAAGACATACATCGTGGACGTGAGCGCCATGCTTACTTGACGAACGTCATCCAGCCAAACGTGTCCTCGGCGCGACCATGGACGATGTCGAGGAACGCCTTCTGCATCTTGAGCGTGATCGGTCCCGGCTTGCCCGCGCCGATCTTGATGCGATCGATGCTGCGCACCGGCGTGAGTTCGACGGCCGTGCCCGTGAAGAACACTTCGTCGGCGGTGTAGAGCATCTCGCGCGGAATCATCTGCTCGCGGAACGGAATGCCTTCGCGCGCCGCGAGTGCAATGATCGTGGACCGCGTGATGCCGCTCAGCAGCGTGCCATCGAGTGGCGTGGTGATGAGCGTGCCGTCCTGCACCAGGAACACGTTCTGTCCGGCGCCTTCGCTCACCATGCCGCCCGGTCCAAGGGCAATGCCTTCAGCGTAGCCATTGGCCATCGCTTCGGTCTTGATCAGCTGTCCGCTCAGATAGTTGCCGGCAATCTTGGCCAGCGACGGAACAGTATTCGGCGCCATGCGATGCCAGCTCGACACGCACGCATCCACGCCAGCCGCGAGTGCATCGGGGCCGAGGTAGGCGCCCCACGGCCACACCGGCACGTACACCTCGATGGGACTATCGAACGGCGCCATGCCCATCGCGCCGAGTCCGCGCACTACCATGGGTCGGATGTAGCAGAACTTCACTTCGTTCTTCACCACGGTGGCACGACAGGCGTCGATCAGCTCGTCCATCGTGTACGGAATTTCCGTGCGATAGATGTGGCACGAGTGATAGAGGCGCTGCAGATGTTCGCGCAGACGGAAGATCGCGCTGCCCTTCGGCGTGTCGTAGCAGCGAATCCCCTCGAACGCTGCCGATCCGAACTGCACGGCGTGACTGAGGATGTGCACGTTCGCCTCGGCCCAGGGCACGAAGTTGCCGTTCTTCCAGATCCAGTTCGTTTCGGGGATAGCCATCGGATGCCTGTGTGTGTGTGAAGAGACTAGAGCAGCGTGGCGACTTCGCCACCATCAACGCAGATCGATTGCCCGGTGATGAAGCCCGCGCGATCGGAGGACAGAAACGCAATCGTTGCCGCCAGCTCTTCCGGGCGACCGAGTCGCTTGACCGGAATGTTGGCGCGCCAGCCTTCGTAGACGACGTCTTTCGTCGCGCCGGTACGCGCCGTCGTGGCCGCAGCGAGTGCGCCGAGGCGTTCGGTGTCCGTCATGCCGGGCATGACCGTGTTGACCGTCACGCCGTCAACACCGACATCTGTGGCGAGCGTACGCAGATAGCCGGTGACTGCGGCACGCAGGCTGTTGCTCAGCACGAGGGCATTGACCGGATACTTGACCGCCTTGGAGGTGATCGCGACGACGCGTCCCCATTTGCGTTCGCGCATTCCCGGCACGAAGGCGCGCGTCAGCTCAACGACGCTGCGGAGCAGCAGATGCGTCGCCTGCTCCCACGCGGCCCACGCGTGTTCCATGGGCGCGCCGGTTGGTGGGCCACCCGTGTTGGTGATGAGAATGTCCACGTGACCGTAGTGCGCGTTCACGCCATCGATGACGGCGGTGATGCCTTCCATCGTGCTCAAGTCGGCAACGATCTGCAGCACCGGCACGCCGTGCGCTTCGAGGCGCTTGGCTGCATCGGCCAACGAGGCGGCATCGCGCGAGCAGATCGCGAGCTGCGCACCTTCCTTGGCAAACTCTTCGGCGGTGGCGTAAGCGATGCCTTTGCTGGCACCGCACACCAACGCGACTTTGCCGCGTATACCTAGGTCCATCTACTTGGCCCCGCGCAGATAGCCGTCGTCCTTGTCGATCCAGTCCTGGCGCGGCGGATTGAAGACGTCCACGTCGAGGGTGTCTTCGAGAGCTTCGGCGCGGTGACGCAGGTTGGGCGGAATCACCAGCACTTCGCCTGCGCCGATATCGGTGTAGACGTCGCCCGGCGCGTCAGCGTGCGCACCCAGCCAGAAGCGCAGCACACCGGAGATGACGTAGGTGAACTGCTCGTTGTGATGATCGTGCGCCGGCACGATCGCGCCCTTCTTGAGATAGACATGGGCGAGCATCATGCGCTCGCTCCAGATCAACCGACGACCGATGAGTGGATTCATCTCTTCGATCGGCATGGCATCCCATGTGAACTTGCGCGGATCAGCTATCGGATCGGACATCGGAGCCTGTCGTGGTGAGCGTGGAGTGACGAAACCTGACCAAGCGTCAGGTGCCTTCGACGTAGACCGCTTGCTGTACGTAGCGTCGTTCCTGAATCTCCTGCAGCAGGAAGGCCGCCAATGATGCACGACTCATGCGACTGCGCAGTCCCACCGCCAGATCGGTCGCGGCGCGGGCGGGCGTCACCTCGGAACTCTCGGTCAGGCGCGGCGGCTTGACCAGCGTCCAATCGAGCTTGCTGCCGCGCACCACGCGCTCCTGCGCAGCGCGGTCTTCCGCTTGTTCGTCGTCGCCGATGCGTCGAATCGCGAACTCCAGCGTGCGCATCGGAATCGAGATGTTGCCGGCCGACTCGCCGATCATCGCGCCCGTCAGCACCAGCAAGCGGCGCTGCCCCTGCGCCTGCATCCCTTCGATGATCGCCTTGGTCGACTTGGACGTGAACACATGACGTGCCTTGGGGCGCGGACCAAAGAGCACGACCACGGCCTCCGCACCACGCAGCACCTCGCGCACCGCCGTCGGGTCGGTAAGGGCGCCAACCACCACCGTCGCCAACGGAGGCGCATCATCTTCGGGCGCCGATCGATAGTGCAGACGAAGCGCGTGTCCAGCAGCACTGGCCGCCGTGATGAAGGCGCGACCGGCACGTCCGGAGGCACCGAAAACCGATATGATCATGGCGTTTGCGAAAGCGAGCGCGCAGTCGTGCGCACCGAAACGATGGAGTCGGCGAGCTTGCGCGCCGATTGATACGAACGCCCTTCCGGGCGCCACGTGGTCAGGCTGTCCGACCCACGATAGCCGAAGCGCAGGCCGTTACACACCGCCCACCCACCGTCGTCGTCAGGAACGAGATCCCACTCGAGCACGGCTCGGGCCACTCGCTCCCGCGCCACAAACCGATCGGTCGCACGCCGATCCACATCCTGTTCTGCCACCGTCACCACTTCGGCCCGCCCCACGATGGTCCCCTCGCGCAGCTCGAACGGGTGCAGCGTGAAATCGGCCAGCAGCATCGACGGAAACGACGGCGCACCGGACTCCCCACATGCCGCATCGGCGGCCGGCGGCAGCGCGTCACTGGTCGCATTCGACTCGCGCGACGCCGTGAGCCACGCCGCCAGCGCGGTTTCTGCCGCACGTAGCACGGCACTGTCAGCACGCGCTACGTCGGCTACCTCGGTCTTGGATGCACGCCCAACGTCCGCGACAGCCGAATGCTCCGCGGCCTCACCACCGGCGGTGCACGCGGCAAGGCACATCAGCATCGCCCCGGCGGCAGGACGACGGGTCATCGGACGAATGGGAGGGAGGACACCCACGCAACATGCACCCAAGCCAGCCAAGGCGGGAGCGTCTACCTTCCCGGGAGCGTTACTTCCCAGTCCAGCGCTCCCAGCATCACCATCGACTCAGCCCGGAGTTCCGCGTCGTGTCACGTCAGGCCGTGCCGTCAGACATCGAAATCGCCCAGCAGGCGCAGATGCGCCCCATCGTGGACGTCGCCGCCGACTTGGGTCTCGGTGCCGACGACATCGATCTCTACGGCCGATTCAAGGCGAAGCTGCCACTCGAACTCGCCACACGGCCAGCGCGCGGCCGTCTGGTGCTCGTCACCGCGATCAATCCCACGCCAGCCGGCGAAGGCAAGAGCACGGTGAGCGTCGGCCTGGCGCAAGCGCTGCGACGCATCGGCACGAACGCGATTCTCTGCATGCGCGAGCCGAGTCTGGGGCCGGTGTTTGGCGTGAAGGGCGGCGCGGCGGGCGGCGGCTACTCGCAGGTGCTGCCGATGGATGACATCAACCTGCACTTCACGGGTGACTTCCACGCGATCTCGAGTGCGCACGCGCTGCTCTCCGCGCTGCTCGACAATCATCTGCATCACGGCAACGCGCTCGGTATCGACACGAAGCGCATCACATGGCCACGCACGATCGACATGAACGATCGCGCGTTGCGAAGCGCGGTGATTGCATTGGGCACAGGCAACGGTGCCACGCGTGAAGAGCGCTGGGTGATCATCCCGGCCAGTGAAGTCATGGCGATTCTTTCGTTGGCCAGCGACGCGGCCGATCTCGAGCGCCGTCTTGGCGACATTCTCGTTGGTGCGACGGCCGGCGCGGGTCGTACGCCGGTGCGTGCGCGCGATCTCAAGGCGACGGGTGCGATGTCGCTGCTGCTGAAAGACGCGCTACGCCCCAACCTCGTGCAGACGCTGGAAGGCGGCCCCGCACTCATTCATTGCGGCCCGTTCGGCAACATTGCGCACGGTTGCAACAGTCTGGTGGCCACGCGCACGGCGCTGGCCTTGGGTGATGTCGTCGTGACGGAAGCCGGCTTCGGTTCCGACTTGGGCGCGGAGAAATTCTTCGATATCAAGTGTCGCGCGGGCGGACTCAATCCCGAAGCCGCGGTGTTGGTCGCCACGGTGCGCTCGCTCAAGATGCAGGGCGGCGCGCCAAAGTCGGCACTCGACAAGGAAGACCTGGGCGCGCTCGAGCGCGGGCTCGCGCATCTCGACCATCACATCGCCAACGTGCGGCAGTTTGGTGTGCCGGTGGTAGTAGCGATCAATCGTCGACTGAGCGATACGGACGCCGAACTGCAGATGGTCGCCGCGCAGGCCGCGCGCACCAACACGCCCGTGGCGCTGTGCAACGTGTGGGCGGACGGCGGAGAGGGCGGCGAAGCACTCGCGCGCGAGGTGCTCGCACTGCTCGACGGCAAAACGGCATCGTTCCGTCCACTCTACGACGCGTCGCTTCCCATTCGCGAGAAGATCAACACCATCGCGACCAAAGTGTACGGCGCCGACGGCGTGGACATCGCACCAAGTGCCGCGCGCGCAATCGACTATCTGGAATCGATCGGCATGGGCAACACGCCGGTGTGCATGGCCAAGACACAGTACTCACTCAGCGACGACGCAACGAAGCTGGGCACACCGCGCGGCTTCCGCATCTCCATCAACGAAGTGTACGGCTCGGCGGGCGCTGGCTTCGTGGTGGCCAAGGCGGGTGACATCATGACGATGCCCGGCTTGGGCAAGGAGCCGGCTGCGGAAAAGATGCGCCTGCGGCCCGATGGCACGATCGAGGGGTTGTCGTAGCGGCTGCTACAACCGCAACGGTGGATTGAACTGCGGATATCAACTCAACGGTTACAGCGTGTCACGGATACGAACAGAATTGAAAACGGATGAACGGGGAGACTGCGGAATACCAAGCAGTTATCGCTGTATCCCTGTTATCTGATTTTGCTTCTGTTCTTATCCGTGACCAAAGAGTTGTAGTTATCCCTTGGTCTGACTAACGCGCGGATGCGGCCGAGCAGGCAGCTCTATGTGCGTTCGTCCACCACAATCCCCGCCTGCCCACGCGTCAAGTCCAGCAACGCTTGACGTAGCGCATCCACGCGCTCCAGTGGGCAACGCAACGCGAATTGCACGTCGGCGGCGTACGTCTCATCCAGTACGTCCACCTCGTGTACAGGCCACAGCAACTGACACGCCGTGATGTGCGAGTAGCTCACAGTCACCTGCAGCGTGGCGTATTCGCGGTACTCACCGCGTGGCATCTCCAGTAGCGCCTGTTGCACCGATTGACTGTATGCCTTCACCAGTCCACCAGTCCCAAGCTTCACACCGCCAAACCAGCGCGACACCACGGCCACCACATCGCCAACGCCGCTGTGCAGCAGCACGGTGAGCATCGGTCGCCCCGCAGTGCCATGCGGTTCGCCGTCGTCGCTCATGCCGATGCGATCGGTGCTTCCCGGCGGGCCGATCACGAACGCCCAGCAGTGATGCGTCGCATCGGGGAACTCCGCGTTCAATGCATGGATGAACGCGTGCGCCTCGTCGGCGGAACTCGCTGGCGCGATCGTGCAGAGAAACCGGCTCCGGTCGATCACGATCTCTGCGCGATGACGCGCACCCGGAATCGCGTATCGCGGGCTCACGGCGTCACAGGTCGTCGTCTTCCCAGTGAAAGACGCGCAGCACGTGATGAAAGACCGGCGTGAGCAACAACCCACCCGCAATCAGAAAGACGAGCCCCGAGTACAGTGCGAAGAACGACGCGAACAGCTTGCCGTCGGTACTGACCTTGGTCAGATCACCGACCGGCCCCATGCCACCGAGCAACATGGACGCGTTCAGGAACGCATCCACGGCGTGCTGATCGCAGAACTCCATGAAGCCGAGGGTGCCGAGCACCAGCGACCCGCACATGACCGCGAGCGTGTAGCCCAGGTGACGCAGCAGTCTGAAGGCGAACATCCGCGGCGAGAGCGGCCGCGGACCTCGCCTTCTATCGACCACCACCGCTGCTCGGACGACCACCACCACTGCGGCCGCCGCTCGCACCGCCGCTCGCACCGCCGCCGCTCCGGCCACCACCTGACGGCTTCGCACCGCTTGGTCGTCCACCGCCGGCAGAGCGGCCACCACCGCCGCCGCCCGCGCGCGGCGGAGCACTCCGCGGTGCAGCACCTGCGCTCTCACGACGCGCGGCCTTGGCTGCGGACCGTGCACGATCTTCCGCCTTCTTGCGCTTGATCTCCGCGATACGCTCGGCGAGCGGCACTTCCAGCTTGCCCGCCGGACGCGCCGCGTAGTCGAAGCCCGGCACCGTCACACGCGGCAGCTGACGACCAATCGCCTTCTCGATCTGCTTCAACTCGCCTTCTTCTTCCGGCGAGACGAAGGTGAACGCCTCACCCGTGCTTTCAGCGCGCGCCGTCCGACCCACGCGGTGGATGTAGTCTTCCGACGCCACCGGCACGTCGAAGTTGACCACGTGACCGAGTGCTTCGACGTCGATGCCGCGGGCAGCGATGTCCGTCGCCACGAGCACCTGATACGTGCCGTCCTTGAAGCCCGCCAACGCCAGCGTGCGCTGCGACTGCGAACGGTTGCCGTGAATGCGCTCCGCCTTGATGCCGTGCGTGACCAGCTGCGACGCGAGACGGTTGGCGCGATGCTTCGTGCGCGTGAACACCAGCGCCTGCGGCATGTCGCCACGCTTGAGCAGTTCGATCAGCAGCGCGCTCTTGAGATCCTGCGAGACGGGATAAATCGCCTGCGTGATCCCCACCGCCGGCGCCGCCTTGCGCTGCAGGTTGAGCGTGACCGGCTGCGACAGCATCTCCTTGGTCAGCGCGGCAATCGGCGCCGGCATCGTCGCGCTGAAGAACAGCGTCTGCCGCTTTCTCGCGGGCAGGTGACGCAGGATCTTCTTGATCTCGGGGAGGAAACCCATGTCGAGCATGCGATCCGCTTCGTCGAGCACGAGATACTCGAGGTGATCGAGCTTCGCGTACGGCGAGCGGAAATGATCGAGCAGACGACCCGGCGTCGCGACCATCACGTCGACGCCCGTGCGGAACGCGTGCTCCTGCGGCCCCATCCCTACGCCACCAAATATCGCAGCGCCCGTCAGCGGCGTGTGCACCGCGACGTCGTTGAGGCTTTCGAGGATCTGTGCGGCCAGTTCACGCGTGGGCGTCAGCACGAGCGCGCGCGTGACACCGCGCGGCTTCTCGAGGAGCTGATGCATGATCGGCAACAGGAACGCGTACGTCTTGCCGCTGCCCGTCATCGCGCACGCCAGCACGTCGCGCCCTTCGAGGGCGGGCGGGATGGCCTCGCTCTGAATCGGCGTCGGACGAAGGAATCCGAGCTCCTTGAGGCCGCTTTGGAGGCTCGGATGCAGCTGCAGGCTGGTGAATGAGACGGGTGCGGTCAGGGTCAGGTCCGGACAGGGGTGACAGTCGTGAAGTCTTCACCAGGGTTGATGAAGCGATCGCTTTCGAGATGGTACTGGCGGTCGTACAGGTCGCGGTAGCGTCCACTCAACGCCATCAGCTCGGCGTGAGTGCCCCGCTCGACGATCTGCCCATGTTCCAGCACCAGAATCTGGTCGGCCGAGGTGATCGTGGAGAGCCGGTGCGCGATCACGAACGTGGTGCGTCCAGCGCGCAGGCGGCGGAGCCCTTCCTGAATGAGCTGCTCGCTCTCGCTGTCGAGGCTGGAGGTCGCTTCGTCGAGAATGAGAATGCGCGGGTCGGCAAGAATTGCGCGCGCGATCGCCACGCGCTGCCGCTGTCCGCCGGAAAGCTTCACGCCGCGCTCGCCCACGATCGTGTCGTACTGCTGCGGGAAGCCCTGAATGAACTCGTCCGCATTCGCGATGAGCGAGACCTCACGAATCTGGTCGTCCGTGGCGCCAGGCTTGGTGAAGGAGATGTTCTCCTTGACCGTGCCATCGAACAAGAAGTTGTCCTGCATGACCACGCCCAAGTGACGGCGATACTCGTGCAGCTTGAGGTCGGAGAGCGGCTTCCCATCAATGAGAATGCGCCCCTGCTGCGGCTGCGCGAAGGCCATGATCAGCGAGATCATCGTGCTCTTGCCCGAGCCGCTCGAACCCACCAGCGCCGTCGTCGTGCCGGCCGGCGCGGTGAAGTTCACGCCCTTGAGCACGGGCACATCCTTCTCGTACTCGAAGACCACGTTCTCGAACTGCACGTCGCCGTTCACCACGGGGACGGTCTGACGTGACGCGTCTTCCTGATCTTCCGTCGCCATGTCGCGCAGTTCGCGAATGCGATCGAGCCCCGCAAACGCTTCCGTCAGCTGCGTGCCGATGTTCGCGATCTGGATCAGCGGCAGCGTGACGAGTCCGATGAAAAACACGTACATGATCAGGTCGCCCAACGTCATCGTTCTGTTGAGCACCGCCTTGCCACCCACCGCCATCACCAGCACACCCACCATGCCAACGACAGCCGTGGACAGCGCCGTCGTCGCCGAGGTGCCCGTGATGGTGGCCGCGATGTTCCTGAAGAGGCGATTGGTGCCGTCGGCGAAGACTTTCTGCTCGCGCGCTTCGGCCGTGTAGACCTTGATCAGACGAATGCCGCCGATCGTTTCCGTGAGGCGCCCAGTCACGTCGGCGGTGATCACACTCCGCTCGCGGAAGATCGGGCGCAGCTTCTTGAACGCCGTCGCCATCCCGACGCCGAAGATCACGAGAAAGACCATCGTCGCGACGGTCAGCTGCCAGTTGAGCCAGAAGAGCACGCCCAGTCCGACAGTTGCGGTGAGCAGGCCACCCACCATCTGAATGAGACCGGTGCCGATCAGATTGCGAATGCCTTCCGGATCATTCATCACGCGGGCCACCAGCACGCCGCTCTTGGTGCTGTCGAAAAACCGCACCGGCAGGCGGATCAGGTGGGCTTGTACTTCACTGCGCAGATTGGCGATCGCTTGCTGCGCCGCGACGCTCACCACCTGCGAGAGCGAGTACGATGTGATCGACTGAATCAGCGTCGCCACACCCACCGCGATCACGATTGGCATGAGCAGCGAGAAGTCCTGCTTGGTGAGCACATTGTCGATCAGCCACTTGGAGCTGGCGGGCAGCACCAACCCGGCCGCACGGCTCAGCACCATGAGCGCCAATCCGATGGAGACGGAGCGACGGTGTGTCCAGATGAGCGCGCGAGCTTCCGCCCAGGCGCGCTTCGTGTCGTACTTGGGCTTCTTTGGGGGCGTAGGGACCATGTCGGAACTTACCACCTTTGAGTGGTCGCGTGTCGGACCAGCTCGCCCGACACGTTTACGCCACCGCTATGTCACTGCTATGCCGACGCCGCGACCAGCGCTTCGATCCTCTTGCGCATCGCTTCGTCGGGGAGCGCGCCGCGCGCCGCGCCCTGATTGTCCTGCAGATACGCCATCGTGGCGGTACCGGGAATGACACAGGTCACCGCCGGGTTGGACAGGATGTACTTGAGGAAGACCTGTGCCCACGTCGTGGCCTCGAACTCCTTGGTCCACTCGGGCACCGGCTTCCCCAGCACGTTCTGAAAGACGCGACTGCGCCCGAAGGGCAGGTTGATCAGCACGCCGATCCCCTTGTCCCGGGCCAGCGGCAGGATGCGATCGGCCGCTTCTCGATTATCCACGGCGTAGTCCACCTGGATGAAGTCCAGCGTCTCCTTCTGCATCAGCTGCTCGAGTGCGGCATACTGCCGCTCGCTCGACGTCGTCACGCCGATGTATCGAATCTTCTTCGCCTGTTTCATGTCGCGCAGCACGGGCAACAGCGTCTCGGTGCCGCCGAGGTTCCACACCTGCATGAGATCCACGCGATTGGTCTTGAGCCGCGCGAACGACTCCTCCATCTGCTTGATCCCTTCGGCCGCGTCCGTTCCGCGCACCGACACCTTGGTCGCCAGGAAGAGCTTGTCCCTGTTCCCCGCCTTGGCCACCAGTTCGCCCACCACACCCTCGGCGGCCCCATAACTGGGCGCCGTATCGATCAGCTTTCCGCCCAGCTCCGGCAGCTTTCGCAACACATCGAGCAGCGGTGCCTTGGCCTCTTCTGTGGTCACGTCGTAGCGCCGTGCCGTGCCGATCCCGATCGCGGGGAGCTTTTCGCCGCTGCTTGGGATGGTGCGCAGAATGAGCGGTCCAGACTGTGCGGTCAGACGAGACAGTGGAAGCAGCGGTGTCAGAGCGAGCCCGAGTCCTGCGCCAATGCCGAGCTGCAGCGCATCGCGCCGTGTCACGGTGCGGTGGAGCAGACTGCTGTGTGCCGGAGAGGAGGTCCGAGGGTCTGTCACGGTAGTGGCCCGCTGTCTTGGGTAGAGATTCGCGCGCGAACTCGCGCATTCACCACGAACGCGTGCAAAATACGCGCGACCTGCGCCGAGCGTTCCGTCTGGGACGCGCGTATCTTTCCAAGGCTGGTCCCCGCTCTCTCCGCGCCGCAGTAGTGGCGCGCGCCCCTCCGCTCGAATCCCCACGGGAATGCACATCCCCGATGCAGACTTGCTCGCCAAGGTCGAAGTGCTGGCCGACCTCGAGCCCGATGTCAACGAACTGATGGAAGCGCACGAAGCCAAGCGCATCCTGTGGTTCCCGAGCGAAGTGCTCGCCCCCGCCCCCGACACCGACCCCGATGAGCATGTTCGCGCTCTTCGCGAACGTGCCAAGGGGATCAGTCTCCCGGGTCGCGTCTCGCTCGCGCTCAATCTCCTGACGGAAGAAGGACTCCCGCACTTCCATCGCCTGCTCGCCGTGTACTTGGGCAACGAGTCGTTCTGGTCGCGCTGGACCAATCTCTGGACCGCCGAGGAAGACCGCCACGGCGCGATCCTGCACGACTACATGCACGACAGCCGCATCCTCGACAATCCGATCCTCGAGCGGATGCAGTTCGAATATCTCAAGGCGGGTTTTGCGCCGGCGTGGGATCGCGACCCGTATCGCGTGTTCGTCTACACCTCGCTGCAGGAGCGCGCCACGCAGGTCAGCCACGCCAACACCGGCAAGCTGGCCAGCGAGTACGAACCGCTCATCGGCGAAGTGCTCTCGAACGTGGCCAAGGAAGAAGCGCGGCACTACGTCTTCTATCGCGAGATTTTCCAGCGCTGCCTCGTGCGCGATCCCAACAACGCACTCGCTTCCGCGGCGCTGATCATGCCGTCGATCGACATGCCCGGCCTCAACATGCCGCACTTCCGCGAGATGGCCGACGTGGTCCGTCGCGCCGGCATCTACGGGCCTCGTGACTATCTCAAGATTGTCGAAGATCTCATCAAGTTCTGGGCGATCGAAAAGCTCGACGGCTTGAACGAGATGGGCCGCAAGGCGCAGGAAAAGATCTGCGCGATTCCCGCGCGCCTCGAGCGCGTCGCCGACATGATGGAGACGCGCAGTCGCGCAAAGACCTTCTCGTTTGCCGTGACTTTCCAGCGCGAATTCGCGATGGACTGAGTGGGGCCGGTGCAGCGGGTGGCGTCTGTCGTCACCCGCTGATCGTCACCCGCTGATCGTCACTCGCTGATCGTCACTCGCTGGCAATCACCTGTTCGTCGTCGCGATCGCCGCCGGGCAGGATCCACCCCGATGGGCGACGCTGAACGCGCATTGCAGCGGCAGGATCTCGCGCGCGACACCAATGCTGCCGCGATTGGCGGCAGCAACTCAAGGCTGGTTGGACGGCTCGACAGGCGAGCAATCGCCGTACCGCGCCAGATAGTGCCAGACCTTCTTGAGGTCCTGCGGGTGATGACGTTCCGTGCGCACTGCCATTTCAAGGATGTCTGGCGTGAGCCATCCATCGACCGCAATCGACCGTCCCAGCGCCACGTACTCTGGCCCACGATAACTTGGATGCTGCGCCATCTCGTCGACGTGGAGGCGAAAGCCCGAGTGCCATTCAAGCTCGCATGGGAGTTGAAGCGCGAGTGCCTCGACCTCGGTATCGCGGAAGCACGGATCGAGGACGAGCGCCTCCACGTCGATCGCAAAGCGAAGAGGGCCATGCACGTGCGCTTCGATGTAGTCGTCGAGGCGGTCCCGCTGATCCGCGACGGCGAGTTCCATGAGACTCGTTCGCGAAGCCGTACCGAACGCGGACGGGTCGAAGCAGGAATCGGGAAAGCAAAAAGTGCAGCGCGGCGCGATCTCAGGCCGCAGCCGCAGATGCGCGGAGCCGAAGCGCGGGGCCGCTCCAGTCGCGCGGCGAGCGTAGTTGAGCGCGCCGACCTTCGGGCGCTCAGTGGCGGGGGCGGCGTCGTACGCGCCGCCGAAGAGACGAGTCTCCCAGTGCCATCGCTCGCCCCCCGGGTGTGCTGAGAGGCTTCCGTTGCGTTCTGCTGCAGGGCACTTCGACAAATTGCGACCGGCGATCGGAGCGATTCGCGGAGCGATTCACGGGCCGCCATCCGGACAGGCGCTGTCTACCGCAACGCAAGGATAGTCGCCAGTGACATGAGCCGCCTTGGTCACTGGCTGCCATGCTGACGGGTGGGCACGAGACACAGATTCCGCCCGTGCGGCCCGACCGACCATCAGAGTGTATTCCTGCAGCTCGGCGGGTGCCGGTGCGGCCGTTACGTGTCGTCGTCGCCAAACGTAAAGAACGTCACGGGCGTGGGCACGCCGCCGATGGCCCGATAGAAGTCGAGCGCGTGCGTGTCTTCGTTGTCGGCGGGGACGAACGCGATCGAGATGCCCGCCTTTGCGGCCTCGGCGCAGAGTGTCGTGACGAGCCTTCGACCGACCCCGTGGCGTTGCCAGGCCGGCACTACCGCCAGATCGTAGATGAAGAGTTCGGAAACTTCCGCACGCGTGAGCGGCAGCGTGTGGGCGGTCAGTCCACCGGCCAGCTGGCCGTCGACACTGGCGTGGAGCGCCCAGAAATCGGGGCGCTGGAGCAACTGCAGGAGATAGGCATCGCTGAGTGGATCGGCCTCGGTCTCGAACACGTCGGCCATCGTCGCGAACAGCTGGCGCGCGCGCGCCACGTCGGCGACCGTGAGTCGTGTTACCTGAATGTCCGCCATCGCGCCTCTCGCCTCCGTCATAGAAGTCGTGCACGCCACCTAACGCTGGCTTCTGCTGCGAGCGGAGCGCGTGATGCCGTGCGCCACGCTGTTGGTTGGTCCGCTCGTCAGCAGCAATCATCGTTCGAACCCGTGTAGGTGCTGGCGAATCGTGCGAACGGGCCGCCGCTGTTCAAGCTCCCTCAACTCTGCGCTAGGCCCGGTCGGGCACATACATCAATTGCCCTGTTCTGTCCGGTTCCAGGCAATAGATGTCCCATCCGGCGTTCACCTTCTCCTTACGGTAAGCCATCGCCACATTCTTCCCGTCCGTGCGCAGGTTGATCGCACCATACACCTCCACGCCGCGACCAAGCACCGTGCGTTGGATTCTTTCAAAGGCTGCCTGGGCCTCTTCACGCGCTGTGTCCGTGCTGGCCTTCTCCACCTTCTCCTCTGCGTCTTTGAGCCTGTCGTAGTCTTCCTTGGTCACACCGTTCTCTCTGGCCGAGCGCGCCAGTTCCGTGCTGAAGATCAGCGGACGCTTGCCGCGCCCATACAGCCCTATTGCGCCCAATGTGTCGCATCGGGGATGCGCATGGCTTTCGTTGTCACCGCTGGATATGACCGTGGCGACCGCGTTGAAAGCGCGCATCAGGTCATCTGGAATGTCATGGCTACCGTGGTGGCAGCTCTTGGCCACATCGCTTTGGAAAACCTCGCGAGCGAGCATTACCGCTGCCTCCCGCGCTGCTCCAGACTTTGGTAGCGGCTCTCCATCGTTGCCGTATTGCTCCAACAGAAACTCCCCAGCAGAGGTGTTGAGGTCTCCGCCCAAAAGCAGTTTCACAGCGCCATACTGCAACTGCAGGATCACAGAATGTCCGTTCTTGGTTTTGCCCTTGTCAAAGCTCTTACTCCGCGGCGAGGGTCCGAACCAGCGCAGCCGATCTACCCCATCGCTATTTCTCTCCAGCACTGGGCCGAGCACTTGTATTTGAAGGTCGTTCTCTCCTGGCTTGAACCCGGGCAGGTACGACTTCTTGCCTGGCTTGGCATTCAACGCTTTGAATGCATCCACTCGCTTGGATTCCACGAGGTTGTTGAGCAGCGTGCCGTACACCTTGGGCGACTCCCTGCCTGCTGCGGTCGTTCCCACCCAGCGCGATCGATCCTTCAAGAAATCCTTCATCCCCTTGCTGTCCTTGATGATCTCATCGACATAACGCCGCCCGTCGATATCGACATGTGCGCCGAGACCGTCATCGCTTGTGTCTTCGATGATGCCATTGTGGTAGATGGTGCTGAATCGCACGTTGGCATCCTCGAAAAGCCACTCGAAGCCCTTGTAGTGGTCCAGATCGGAGTGGCTGATAATCCCCGTGAACTTGAAAGGCACCGGCTGCTTTCTGAAGTTGTACTTCCACCTCAGGAAGCGGTACATGTTGTTCGCCTGGCCGGCGTCCAGAATGATATGCTGGTCATCCGGGGTGCGAATAAGGGCGCCATCACCCTGACCGATGTCAACGAAGGTCACTTCCAGCAATCGATCATTCTGAACTTCCGCTTCCTTCACGCGGCAGGGCATGTTCGCCTCCAGGCCTCGGGGGCGCACAGGTAACCAGCCACCTTCTGCTCTTCCGGTAACCTCCATCCAATCGCCCCAAAGTAGTTCACGCGTTCTTGTTCTGCCGTCTTCCTCCTGCACCTTGAGCGTGGCCTTGGGATAGCCAGCGTAGCAGACGTCTCCTTTCTCGTATGGCATCGCGATGGTGGTATGGGTTTGACGTGTGTAGCGCGTGAGTCGAGTGTGTTATCAATCAAACGCGCGGAGGATCCCCTTGATGGCGGCGCGTCGTGTCGGCTTTTTGATTTTTCCAGCGCACTGTCGGCAGAGTTCCAGCGGCCCGGCGTCCCATCGAATGTCCTCCTCGTTGTTGTAATAGCCGGGACAGTTCTTGGGGCCGATGGAATGCGTCGACACCTCGCTTAACGAAAAAGCGAGCGCATTCGCGAGGAAACGCTCAATCGTGTACGGTGCATGCATTTTTTCGAGTCGGCCGCCAGTAGAAACAATGGAGATGCGTCCGTCGTCCGATACGCTCGCTGACAAACTCTCTTTGCCGTCGCTCCAAAGCGCCATTGTGGTAATGCAACACAGTTGCGCCACGCCGAGCCGCTCGAGCGTTGGTTTCAGCTTCGTTTCGACTTCTGCGGCGTCGAGCACCGCGTGCTGCGTATTCCTTTGCCGTGATCGACGCCACGTGCCCAATGGCGCGGTGAGGTTCGCGCGTTCAAACACAAACACCTCTTGTGCATCATTGAGCCGTTGAACTACCCTATTGAGTTCGGGAATGACGTAGTTGAGATCCCATATCGCAATGGTTGGCTTGGTGGATCGCGTGAGCGATCGCCGTGCAGTCGTGGCTGGAGCGAGATCCGTCATGCGAGCGATTGCTGTCGCGGACGTATCAGCGTGCGGAACCAACACGTCATCTGGGTTGCGCGCGAACAGCACCGGAACGGCCCAGTCGATAGCCTCGCCCGCAATTGAATAGTTGACAGCCACGCGAGCCTCACGCGCAGCATCGCCGATCGTGCGGCCAATACTCAATGCCCAATAGAAATGTTGCGCGAATGCGGTGGCCGAGACATCCAACACGCTAAACTGATTTGCGACAATGGCGGGAACCCCACCGCTCACGAGCATTGGCGCGACGCCGCTTGAAAAATCGAACACGCGATTGGGGTGACGTCGACCAAATCCGGTGCCCGTTTCGCACGCATTCAGAAAGACGAGGCGCACGCCGCGATGGGCCGCGATCTGCCGGAAAATGTCAGCGCGTAACTCGTGAGACCGCCCCGACCGATCTTCGAACAGCAAATATCCAAATCCGGTTGTCTCGTCAAACTCTCCGTGACCAATAAAGTGGAGCACATCAAAGCGATCACCAATGACGTCGGTGAGGCTCAACAGTTCATGCAGCTTTTGCGGTGTGACGTCGACTTCGACTTGTACTTCCGCAAGCCCCGCACGAATGAGCGGTTCAAACGCGCTCCGCACCATGGAAATCTCTTCATCGATCGAAAGCGCACCTGCGCCCACGGGCTGTGCGGCAATGACGAGAATGCGAAGCTTGCCAGAACGCGCACCCAATGCATCAGCCGGCACGGCCGTGATGGAATTGCGAATGAAGTTCACTTCTTCCGTACAAATAAACGTTTCTTCGTACGGATCGAACGCAAATTCCCATGGTTTGTCCGCTACCCAACCGATGGTTGAAGTGAGGCACACATTGAGACGCCGCTCTTTCAATTCTGCACGCGCAGTGTCGTAGAGTCGCCGCACCTCTCCAGGGAAAATCGAATCGAACAGGAGCGCTCCGTACTTGCGAAGCTCTTCCTCCGAGGGAAGGGATTTGTACCTGGAATTTCCGTCGATGTATCCCTTGATTCGTTTATGCGTGTTGTCAATGAGTTGATAGCGATCCCGCGCTTCGCCTCTCGTCGGCCGGAATGGTTCAATCACACGCGCATTGCGAAAGCTGGCAATGAGCAACGCGGTGTCGCCTTTGGTGCTGTTTGCAACCATCTGCGAGAGGCCGTAGTCGGAGTCGTTTTCTTTCGGCATCGCGAGCGCATTGAGCGGCGACACAATGAAGAGGTGCAGCACTTCGTCAAGAAATGATTGCCGGCTGGGACGCACCGTGGAGACTCTTGGCGGGTGATTACCGTCGGTCTCGGGTGGCAGAGTGGTGGATGGTGGATTGATAGGCGGTGTTGCAGCACCGCGCGCATCTGATGTCATCGCTCCATTGCCACGTCGACCGTCGCGCTTCGTTGGCAATTCCGCGTCGAGCTGCATCGTAGGAAGCCCTTGTGGCTGGCCGAGTACGGCGCGCGCCAGGAAATCGACTGTTTCCGTTTGATTGAAGAAGGTGGTGTGCGTCACATCGACAGGTCCGTTCGTTCGCAGATTGCCACCGGGACCGTAGCATCCGACACGATCGTTTCCAACGATGGTCATGGTTGGCGTTCCTACTCTCCAACCGCCGCGGGTTGGAACGACGAGATCATTCGCCATACCAAAAAATCCATCAACACCCACATCGACCATGCGTGCCACCACACCTTCGCTCGGCTCGTGATTCGACGCGAGTGCTGACCATGTTCCGGCGGGATGCGGCAATGATTGCAATTCGTCGATCAGTGGACCGCGCGGATTCATAGTTGCCAATCCGGGAATGACATCGCCAACTTTTCCGGCCAACCACGCGACCGACTCGACGAGAAAATCCGCGCCCGTGGTAAATGGATTGTCAGGAAAGAGATCGATGACATTGCCGATCCAATCCGTGAAGAGGTGCCATCGATCTGGTGATGCTAGCGGGGTTCCTTCGTTGGGTCCGGCGACGAGTACGACATTGCCCACGCTAAAGCGTTTCGCGAGCGGGGCGAGTTCAGCGCTTTCGAGAATCGTGCGAAGCACCAATGCGCCGCGAGAATGCGTGATAACATCGAATTCCTGATTCGTTGTTGACAACGCCAACATTAGGTCGCGACCATTCGCCTCTGCAGTTTCGCTCACCGTAAAGTGATTGAACGCGTAAATGCGTTCGCCATACGTTGCTCGAACCTTGTCAAAGAACGTCTGCCCATCCGCTCCGCGGGTTTTTCCGAGTGCACCAAACCCTCCCTGAAAATTGGAGAAGGTGCCGTGAATGAACAGCAGCTTTCGTCCTTCTGGGAGCTTGCGCGAATTCTTGAGTTGTACGAGCGACAGCGTACCATCTGCGCCCACCTGCACCTGCTGAAAACCTCGCACTATTTTCTTCTTCTTCCAAGTACGTGTTTCCCAAAGCGACGCAAGTTTTTCGATCGCGAAGTCGGCAACTTTGTCGGCGGCTTTCTTCATGATCTTGACCACGACAAACTTGATGACTTTGCTGACGGGGCCGCGCCGTCCGGTTGCTGTCGCCGAACTCTGGGTGGTAATGCGAAAGCGAAGTACGCCCTGTGGGCTCGACGAACGCTTTTTGTCGGTTGACTTTGCAGCTCTGCGCTTTCGTGCGCCGCGCATTCCTGTGCCGAGGATGTCACCGACCGCGAAACTCACGGCATCCGATGCATGACGTGCAATGACGACGTGCGTTTGGCGATCTGTCGGCTCGTATTCGAATGTGAGCGGTTGATCCTCCACGTTGCGCCGTGCTGGAAGCACCGCTTCGTGCGAGCTTACCATCTCGATTTCATTCGTGGCAAGCAGTGTCTTGACAAATGGGTCGATCCCGCTGTCGGCCCGTTGGCCTCGTCGCACTCGCCGTGCGCGTTCCGCGAGTGGTGCTGCGGAGATAAACCACGCACTGGTGCTCGTAATTGCACCTCTGCCCGAAGTACCTGATCTCTTCGTACTGGCGCGCTTGGTCGTTGATCGAGAGGCAACGGAGCGCTTGGGTCGGCGAGGCGAGGGCATATAGGGACCTCAGTGGGAAAGACCAAACATTTCGGGGGCAATTCGCGCAAGAACAGTGTTGCGATCTGTGAGTTCGCGCAATTCGGCAGCTGCCCAGTCGACGGCTTGCTTGAAGGATTCACTTCGCGCATTTCTCGCGACCTGATCAGGCAACGCCATTCGCGCGGTCGGTGACTGGCGGGCTGTTCAATACCGATCTGACGCCGTGGCATCACCATCAATCGCAGTGGTCCGAGCGTCTCGCGCTGGCACGTTCCTTCCTCGGCGGCCTTCGGTGTTGAACGCGCCGTCTCCCTGCGACGCAGAAGACCGGGTCCCATACACAGCGAACGTCGCGGAATCGTCCTTCGGCAGTTTGAAGAAGGAACGGGTAAAGAAGCACATCTATCGGAACGGCGAGCTCGCGACCGTGGAGATCGCAGACGATATCAACCGCTTCTTCAATTGCATACGGCGGCACGGTCACTTAGACGGGCTCAGTCCCGAGCGATTTGAAGCCGCTCACAAGTCCCGCTGCCGACGTGTCCACTAAGCGCTGGGAACTCCAATTCCTCCTCAATCATGACCCACGGCTCGCCGAGTGGACCCTCCTTCAGCGAGAAGCTAACGCCTCTGTGATAGGTATGTGCGCGATCTCCTGTTGTTCGATCATTGGGGCCAAGGCATTCTGGAAAGTCTGATACCATTCGAGAAACTCTAGCGTGGGTGGTACCGTCTTAGGCCCACCTAACGCTCGCGTTCTGTTGCAGCGCCCTTCAACAGGATGCGGCCAGCGAGCGCAGCGAGCAATAGGCCGCACTCCTTGAAAGCGCTCTCAACAGCAACGCAAGGTTAAGCGGCGCTGGCGCGCACCCGCCCACCCCCGGATTGCGGGTTTCGCCCACTTACTCATCGGAGCGTCATTCCGGTGGTCACTGGACGGTGGTTCGAGGGCCTCGGCGCGCCCGATCCCCTGTTTTGCACTAGGCTCTTGAGTCGCATCCATATGTATACAGTTCGCGGCCTCCGTCCTCTAAGCCACCCTACTGCTTCTTCGTCGACCGGGTGCGATTCCGCTCTTTGGCCAGCCTCTAGCCGTTCAATCCAGTATGGGTGGGTAGGCAAGAGGGTCGGTGGAGGCCATCAGATCGTACACCGCCTGAAATACGCTCTCGGTGTTCGGCTTCGACATGTAGTCGCCGTCGCGGCCGTACGCAGGTCGATGCGCTGCCGCCGTGAGCGTTCGCGGGGCCGCATCCAGCCAGTGGAAGCCGCCTTGCCTTTCCAACACCTCTTGCATCATGTACGATGTCGCGCCGCCGGGCACGTCCTCGTCGAGGAAGAGGACACGGTTTGTTTTCTTCAACGACTCAACAATCGCGCAGTCGATATCGAACGGCAGCAACGACTGGACATCGATCACCTCTACGCTCACACCGGTGGTCGCAGCGAGAGAGTCCGCCGCCTCCAGGGCGACCTGACAGCACGCGCCGTACGTCACGACGGTCACGTCCTTCCCTTGCCGGATGACCTCGACGCGGCCGATCGGCGTCTTCAGCTCACCGATGTTCAGCGGCATCCGCTCCTTCCGATAGTACCCGTTCAGGACCTCGACAACCACGGCCGGGTCCCCGGATTGGAGGAGGGAATTGTAGAACCCAGCCGCACGGGTCATGTCGCGTGGGACGAGCACGTACATTCCTCGCAAAAGGTGCACGATCGCCGCCATCGGTGAGCCCGAGTGCCAGACTCCGACGAGACGATGACCTCGTGTCCGCACGATGACTGGTGCTTTCTGTCCGCTCTTAGTGCGGTAGCGGAGCGACGCGAGATCGTCGCTCAGGATCTGTAGCGCATAAGGCATGTAGTCGACGTACTGGATCTCTGCAATTGGACGAAGTCCACGCATCGCGAGGCCGATCGCCTGGCCAATGATGGTGCACTCTCGGATACCGGTGTCCGCCACGCGACTCTCCCCGAAGCGAGCCTGCAGCCCCGCGAATCCTTTGTTGACGTCCCCGAGACGACCCACGTCTTCGCCGAACGCGATGATACGTGGGTCGCGCGCGAGCGCGGCATCGAAACAGGCGTTCAGCACACGATGAGCATCAACGCCGCTCCCATCTCCGTACACCGGTGCCACCGACTTCACACGCAATGCGGAGTCCGCGCCTTCCGCATAAAGGTGGGAGTCGTATTGCTCGCGGCTTGCCTCCCGCTGTTCCCTGACCCATCGCCGGAGCGGTTCGACAGCCGCAGTGTCGCATCCCCGGACAGCGACTAGGGCGCGGTGGGCCGTCGACGCAAGATCGCGACGCAGCGGCTCGGTGCAGGCAGCCACCGCGGCGCTTGCCGCGGCGAACTCTGCGTGGCCGTCGGGACATGCCGCACCAACCTCTTTCAACGCGGCAGTCAGCGACCGTGCCTCGGCCAGGATCGGAGCCTGGTAGTCATTCCATGCCTCGTCACGCTCCCGCCGCACGTACTCACGCTCCCCGCGCTCCAGCATCTCGAGGTCTTCCACCGACGCGAACCCGTCGGTGATGAGCCATGCGCGCATCCGCGCGAGGCAGTCATGCTCCTTCTCCCAGGTCAAGCGTTCAGTAGACTTGTAGCGCTCGTGGCTCCCAGTCGTCGAGTGACCGAGAGGTTGCGTTAGCTCGACCACATGCACGACTGCCGGCACGTGGTCCCGTCGCACCCCCGCGGCCGCGATGGCGAACGTGTCGACAAGGGCCGGATAGTCCCAGCCGAGTACGGTCATAAGCTCGAGACCGCCTTTCCTGTTTGGCGTGCGACGGAATCCCTCTAGCAGCTCTGCGAGGTGCCCCTTTGTTAGCTGAAGCTCGTTCGGGACCGAGATGCCATAGCCGTCGTCCCAGACTGAGAGCAGCATGGGGACCTGCATGACGCCGGCGGCGTTGAGCGTCTCCCAGAACATCCCTTCGGCGCACGATGCATTTCCGATTGTACCGACGGCGATCTCGTCGCCGTCGCGCGAGAACCGCGTCATGGAGCGCAGCTCTGGCAACGTCCGGTAGAGCTTGGATGCCTGTGCGAGCCCGAGAAGTCGAGGCATCTGTGCAGCCGTCGGCGAGATATCCGCGGAAGAATGGAAGTCATCAACAAGTGCCTTCCACTCGCCCGACTCGTCGAGCATGCGAGTGGCGAAATGAGCGTTCATGCTGCGACCCGCGGACGAGGGTTCGGCAACGACGTCGACGTGTCCGTATAGTTGCGCAAAGAACTGACGGACGTCGAGCGCGCCGAGCGCGAGCATGAGCGTCTGGTCGCGGTAGTAGCCGGACCGGATGTCGCCAGGCCGCAGCGCGCGGGCCAAGGCTACTTGGGCGACTTCTTTTCCGTCTCCGAAAATCCCGAACATGGCACGTCCGGTTATGACCTCATCGCGGGCGACGAGGCTCAGCTGGCGGCTCCGGTAGGCGGTTCGGTAGTCCTCCAGCACGAGGGCCGGATCGAGTCCCTCCACCGCCCTCTGCTGGATAGTGCTCCCGACAAGTGTCATGATGGTCGTCCTTTTCGTTACGACACGATGTTCACAAGTACTGGCGAGACGTAGACCACGCGACGCGGTTCTCTTCCATTCAGGTGCCGCTGCACCACCTCGCTGGCTGCCGCCGCCGCTTTGGTCTCATCAGGCGCGAGACTCGCGTTGACGCGAATACGGTCTCGCACTCTTCCGTTGACCTGCACCACGAGGAGATGCGTCTCCGCTCGCACCGCGCTCTCGTCCACGGTAGGCCAGCGTTGGAGGTGCACCGAGTATGGCTTTCCCATTCGGCACCACAGTTCCTCGGCTATGTGCGGCATGAGGGGTGCTAGCATGAGAACGAGCATGTCACACGCCTCGACCCATTCGTGCGTCCCCTCGAGTCCGTCGCGCTGAGCTTCGATGAGATCACTGGTGAACTGCATGAGCGACGGCACGACGGTGTTGAATGCGAACCTGTCAAGGTCGTTGGTCACTGACAGTAGCGTACGATGCGCGCTGGCCTTGAGGGCGGTGCGAGCGGCCGCACTGGCCACCGGCTCCGTAGGATGCTCCCTGCGCGTCGCGAGCAACGCCCACACGCGCCGCACCCAGCGCGCGGAACCTTCAATGGCTTTTTCGTTCCATGGTCCCCCCTGGTCCCAGCGGGCGAACCATGCCAAGTACACGCGGACAACGTCTGCACCGTAGCGGTCGACGAGATCGTCCGGAGCGACCACGTTCCCCTTCGACTTCGACATCTTCGTCGCATCCGCGCCCAAGATCGGGCCTTGGTTGCGAAGCTGGAGCATCGGCTCGGGACCACTCGTGAGTCCGATGTCGCGAAGCGCCTTGTGGAAGAAGCGCGTGTAAATCAGGTGCATCGTCGCGTGTTCGACACCGCCAGTGTAGGTGTCGACCGGCATCCAGTAGGCGTACTCCTCCTTGGAGAACGGACCCGCATCGTCGTGCGGGCTCAGGTAGCGAAGGTGGTACCAGGATGAACAGACGAACGTGTCCATGGTGTCGGAATCCCGCTCCGCATCACCGCCGCAGCGCGAACACTGCGTCATCCGCCAAGTCGGGTGCAGTTTGAGAGGGCTTTCTCCAGTTGGGAGCCACTCCACGTCTTCGGGAAGGGTGACAGGCAGCTCACCGTCCGGAACCAGCACCGGACCGCACGACTGGCAGTGCACGACGGGAATGGGCGCTCCCCAGTACCGCTGCCGTGATACCAGCCAGTCACGGAGCCGATATTGTACAGTGCGGTGGCCGACGCCCTTGTTCTCGAGAAACTCGATGGTGCGACCGATTGCGTCGGCAGCCGAGGTTCCCGTGAGCGATCCCGAGTCCACCATGCGACCACGGCCGGTCCAGGGGAGCTTCGGACCCTTGGACGAGTCCGTGACATCGGTCGGCTGGAGCACCTGCCGGACCTTAAGTTCGTAGCGTGTCGCGAAGTCGAAATCCCGCTGGTCGTGCGCCGGCACACCCATTACCGCCCCAGTGCCGTACCTCGCGAGGACATAGTCGGCAACCCAGATCGGCACCCGGTCACCGGTCAACGGGTGGGTAGCAAAGGCGCCTGTATCGACGCCTGTCTTGACGCCGTCCGTCGATTCACGCTGAACGTCCGACTGGCGTAACGCGGCGGAAACATACGACATGACGGGATCGCGCTGGTCGACCTTCAGAAGCCGCGGAAGAAGCGGGTGCTCGGGGGCGATCGCGAGGAAGGTGACGCCCCATAGTGTGTCCGGGCGCGTCGTGAACACTTCCAGCGATTCCCCGGCATCCGTCGCGAATCGAACGAGAGCTCCTTCGGACCGACCGATCCAGTTGGTCTGCGCAAGCTGCACGCGCTCGGGCCAATCCAAGCCTGAGAAGTCCAGCAGCTCTTCGGCGTATCGCGTCGTTCGAAAGAACCACTGCTCCAGTTCACGCCGCGTCACGGGGGATTCGCAGCGTTCACAGATACGGTCGTCGGTGATAACCTGTTCGCGCGCTAGGGTCGTGTTGCACCCAGGACACCAGTCCACGGCGGCGCGCTTACGGTACGCAAGCCCGGCCTTGAAGAGCCAGACGAATAGTTGCTGTGTCCAGCGATAATACTCGGTGTCGGACGATACCATCTCGCGCCTCCAATCGAACATCGCGCCCATGCGCTGAAGCTGGCTGCGCATGCGATCGATGCTGGCGTAGGTCCACTGCGCCGGGTGCACGCCGTTCTTGATCGCGGCGTTTTCCGCCGGGAGCCCGAACGCATCGAAGCCCATCGGGAAGAGCACATTGAACCCCTGCATGCGCATGAACCTTGCCCGCATGTCGGACGGCACCATGGCATACCAGTGACCGATGTGGAGGGCGCCCGACGGATACGGCAGCATCGTGAGCGCAAAGTGCTTGGGACGCGTATGGTCGACGCGCGCACGATCGATGCCGTCCGCGGCCCAGCGCGCCTGCCAACGGGTCTCGACCTCTCCCGGCCGGTATTCTGATCTAATCTTCGCATCGACCATTGCGTTGTCCTCGTTTTTGCGTCGTGGCGCGCAGGATTCCCGTACGCCGAATCAGGCGGCGAGCTGAGAGTCGTTGAGTGTGAGGCACTGGTAGGCCGCGTGGATCGTGGCCGCGTCCACGCCGCCCATGAGGCGTGCTTCGCGACAGAGACCACGAACGCACTCGCGGGCGATCGCTCGCGAATCGTCGTTGACGCGCTCTGCGTCCCACGTCGGTAGGAGCTCGTGCGACACCGCGACAACGCCGCCGCCGGAAACAATGGGATCGGGGATGAACACAATGCCAACGGCCGTGAACTCCTGAAGCAGCGCGTCGCCGCGATGCTCGATCGAGCCGAGTTGGTCGTTGCCGGCGCCGAGGATCAGGCGAACGCGTGCGCCCGCGCGGCGAGCCGCGGCCAGGATCTCACCTCGGGTGCGCAGATCGCCGACGGGGCGCGTGCCTAGGAAATCGGTGCCTCCTCCGTTCGGGCTGACGACCTCGACCGTCGGATCTTCGAGCGCGGCAACCTCAGAGTCGAAGACGCTGCCACGCTCGACCAATCGGCGCAGCAGCGCCAGGTGGCGCTCTTCATCGACCTCGCCGCCGCGCGCCTTTGTGGCACGATAGAGACGATCCGCGGAATCGAGGGACGGATCGAGTTGCGGATCGAACACAACGACGTCGGCGCCAGCGCGATCGAGCAGGTACGCGAGAGGGAGACCAACCTTGCCGAGACCAAGAACGAGCACCCGAACCTCATCCAAGGATGTCTGGCCCTGCAGCTCCTCGATCGTCTCGAGCAGGCCCGCCTTCACGCCTTCCGCTGTCGCCTCACCAGTGTCACGTCCGCACTTGAGGCCGATCGTGTAATCGGTGAGGGAGTTCATCAGTTCCAGGTCCGCGTGACTCAGGCCCTGATCAAGCGAGCCAAGGTAGTCGCCAGCAATGAAGTTCAGGAGCGCCGCATGCGCGCGAAGGCGAGCCTCTCCCACGCCGGTGCCACCGGGGCCGAGTTTGTGCTCCGCAGGAACCCAGATCGTCCCCTTGCCTCCGGCCCACGAGTAGTGCCGCACGTCGGGTCCCAAGCGGCACGCCGCTCCATAGATGAGCGTCGTCTTGGCGTCCATGGCCCGCGCGAGCGCCCCAGCGGTGCGCAAGGCATGGGTGTGATCAGGGCACTGAACGATCCGGGTGCCACCAAGACCGACGCGGTTACCCCCCAACGCGGTCTTCGAGACGACGACCGAGCTGTAGATCCGGGCGTCGGGGGCGACCGAAGACCCGTTGAAGGCTTCGAAAAGGACGTAGCCGCCATCGAATCGCGCGGGACCTCGAAGTGTGAGATCCCCCTGCTGAACTTCGCGGTAGTGCATCGACATGGCCTTTCTCTCGCACGAAAAGGGTGAGCCCGAGCAAAGGACGGACGGCAGGCCAGCCGCATCTGCGCAGGCGGTCAATCTACTTACCGCGATAATATATCATATTTATCTTCATTGCAAGAGTTTATATCGATTAAAATAGCCTAAGGTATCGAGTTGAGTGCGTTCCGCGGGGAGGCGTCGTTGGGTTTGACGGATTATCTATGGAGCTCGTAGTATTCCTTCGGGGGATTCATAGACGGGCCGATAATCGTTGGAGAGAACATGATGAATACCGAGCCGAACGGAGATAGATTTCACACCCCGTTGATGCGTGGCGCCGGGACCGGTGCGGTCCTCGCCGTTCCGGCAAGCCGTGTGGAGTGGGATCACTGTCAACGCCTTGCGGCGATCCTTCACCAGCGGTTCGACGATCCCGTGCTCACCGAAGCGGGGTTGCTGCACGGCATAGGTGCCCACGCAGTTGAACGACTCGGCGCGAGCGGAAGGCCAGAGGTCGTCGCGATTCTCGAGGATGTCGAAAAGCTTCGCGCGCTTGAGTTCCGTGACGAGGATCTGACGGGAAGTGCTCTTCGAAACGTCTTGCCGCTTCTACGGGATCCGCGGTCCGGCGTGCTGCTGGCGTTCGACCAACTGGACCACGTCGACCCCGATCAATCCTTTAGACGATGGAGCGCAAAGTTCCACCGTCTTCCCGAGATCGGCGTGGACGCGCTTCCGAGAGAGACCGCGCATCTCGACCCGTTAGTGGAACTCGGGTCCTATCCACGATTTCTTCGCCGCGTGGTGGCTCCGGTCGCCGCACTCAGTGGATTTTGGCGCGAGCGAAATGCTCTGGATGACTGCGCAACCCTGATTTGGGACCCCGATCGTGCTAAGGACATCTCCATCGAGGTGAGGCGAGCATCGGGGGCGTGTCGACGCTTGGTTGGGGAAATTGAGGCTTCCTTTGGCGATGGAGCCGACGCTTCGGTGCTTTGGGAGTGGCGGCACCTCGGTCGGCTGGATCGAGAACTTCCGCGGTCGAACGATCAACTTGCCAGCGCTTTCGATGCACGCATCGGAACCCTCGGCTTCGTCACGGTCGTGTGCGTGGACGAGGACGAGTGCTACCGGCTTCTAGGCCGCATTCATCGTCACTTCGAGGGGAGGGGGGAGGCGTTCCGGGACTATATCGGCAACAAGAAGGGCGACGACTACCGTGCGCTCCACACGCGCGTGGGTCGCCAAGGAGCGGGACGCGGTCCGCGAGAGATCTCCATCCGCTTGATTTCCCGAAGTGATGACTTGAAACGAAGCCAGCCGGCTCGACGGTGGCATGATCTGCGCCCGACGAATCCCGCCGGTCCGATGCGCGTGTTCACCCTCCACGGCGACCCGGTCGATCTTCAGCCGGGTGCTACTGTGGCTGCGTTCGCGGTCGAGGTACACGACGCTCTGCTATTCTACGCGATCGGCGCCCGGGTCAACCGTCGAACGGTCGAGCTAAACTACAAGTTGTCGCCCGGCGACGTCGTTGAAGTGCTAAAGAGCGAGCGGCTGCAGCCGCTTCCGTCTACTTGGAAGACTTGGATCCCCGAGATTCTGCCGCAGTCGACGACTTCGTTAAGGGAGTCGACGCCGAACCCAACGCATCGAAGAGTGCGAAAGGCGTATAAACGCTTGTTCGAGAGCGAACTCGGCCGGCAGGGATACGCTGAGCTGGAACGACATCTCATACGAGAAGGAATCCGTCGGGTTCCCAGCATGGACGAGATCGGCCGATTCATTCTTGCGGCAGTGAACTCTTTGTCGGGAGCGCCCCGCAGCGCATGGCTGGACGCGGATTGGTGGTTGCAGCAGATCGGGGCGCTGGTCTACAACTCAAAAGACTTCGACCCACTCTTCGAAGTTCAACTCACGAAGGATTTCCAAGGTCTTCTCTTCGAGAAAGTTCGAGACTTGGTCGCCGCCAGCCAGCTCTGTGAGGAGCTCGGTATCGATCCGCGGACGGCTGGTACTTTCTCTCTGGTACGATGCTCGGCCTGCCATCCTACGACGAGCGACCAAATCCTCGTCGAACGGACATACTCGCTACTCACGCTGCACAGGGCCGGTGCTGACTGCGCCAAGGACGCTAGGCCGGTCGACGCCATTGGTCCCTTCGAAGATCAGTTCCTCTGGATTGAAGGACCGAATAGAGTGGGGTTTGCGGCGACTGTCGCCGAAACATTTTCGAAACACGGTATCGACATCGAGGAGATCATCGCACGAGCGATAAATCAGCAGCGAGCTGCCGTCAGGGTGCAGCTGGCGCCTCTGCCGGCTACTCGACTGAAGCAGGTCCTCGAAACATTGCGATCGAACCATGGACTGAAGGTGACCGACCCGGACGCCGGCCAAGCGACCAGTGAAGAGCGAAATCACTTTCCTCCACGGTCAATGCGCTCGGCCACCCCGCTGACAGATTTCGTTGACTCGCCATACCGCGTCGGTGACGCACTCTATCAGGACGCGGATTTCTACGGTCAGCAAAGCTCTCTGACGAAACTAAGGACCATCTTTGAAGGCCTGTTGGCGAACCCACGTGGTCACGGCCGTCGTTGCTCGATACTGGGGCCGATTAAGGTGGGGAAGACATCGCTGGCGCTCGCGTTCCTCCGCAGGATGTCGAAGGACCACGATAGGGTGACGACGATTTATGAGCGGGCGACCCAAACAATGACGTGGCAGGAGATGGAGGCGAATCTTCGAGAGACGATCCTGAAAGAATCTGCCGAGGTTGCCGCACGCAACAATCGTTCTTTCGACCTTCCACCCGACATCGCACGCAACACGAACATGTACACGGTCGTCAATTCTGTGCGCGAACGTACCGGCGGTCCAATGATTATCGTGATCGACGAAGCACCGTGGCTGTTCAAAACCTCGCACGAGGGCGGAGAGGCATCCCGACTCGCAGAGGTGGTAGCGCAGCTGCTTCGAGCCGGCGTGATGTTGATCTGCGTTGGCCCCAAAGTCGGATTCGAGCGTATCCCACCGCGCTTGAGGCCGATCCTTCGCGATGGGACCGATGTCTCCGTCGACAAGCTGACGCTTCTTGAGGTTCGGGACCTGCTCTTAGCGCGACAGAAGGGAGGTCGATACTCCATCCTGATCGAATCCGGCATTGCCGAAGCTGTCATGAAAGCAACAAGAGGGAATCCGTTCTGGACAGCCGCGCTCGCAGACAAAATGTGGGAGCTGAACCATGAACGGTACGACAAGACCGTTTTTGAGAACGCGCAAGCTCGTCTGGCGCGTGACAAAATAAAGTTCTACGACCGCTGGGATGATGAGGATCAGTCTTGGCATCCAAATTCGACGATCAAAGGAATTGTCCGCAAGCTCCTGCAGGAGCTTGCGAAAGAGACTCCTCCCACGGACAAGATGGTTCGAATGCGTACCCAGACTGCTCTCCGCCGTCTGGCGGATGATTCAATTCCCTCCGCTGACGAGCTACTCAAAGAACTCGAAGATCTTGGAACCATAGAGCTAAACGCTGAGAGCGCCGGCAAGGATCAGATGTGGTCGCTCGCGGCACCAATTTTGGCGCTTCATCTTCGAGAGCATCTTCACAATGCGTGATCCGACGCAGATGGGTGGCGGAGCCCCTGCAAATTCTCCGCCAGCTGAGTTCAACGGTAACCCGTTCTTCTTCGACGAGCTGATAACGCCGTTGAGCCGGACACTGAAAGAACAAGGCCGATACCTCCGCGGATTTAGGGGGGCAGGAAAAACTCACATCCTGCGAGCGTTCTCGGTGATCGCCGAATCGATGCTTCTGATGAACCGAAGCCTGAGGGATCGGCCAATCATCTCACCGCTCGATCGGTCGGCGGAAGAAATCGACATCGTGCTGCGTGACATCGCGCGATCGAAAGGATCGAAGGGAGTTGTCCTCATCGACGACCTAGATCTTCTGCTAGAGCACTCGCAAAAAGATGGCTTGGACCGCTGGGACTCGCTTTCCGACTCACTGGAGCGGATTTTCACCAGACTTGAGAATGTGCACATTCTCTTCACGACCACCCGCAATCCAGTTGACATCGGAACGCGGAATCAGATGCTCTCCAACTTCTTGCAAAATGCTCGGGAGCAGCCGCTTGAGCCTTGGAAAACCGCAGAAGAGTGGCACCGAAAAGTGCGGGATATTCTGGGAGCAAGTCTCGGAGGGGACGCGTGCAGCACTGACGTCGTGGCGAAAGGCATAGTCATACTGAGCGGAGGTCATCCGACCCTCATCGGTGCCGCCGTGCGGCGGATTCGGAAAACGATGTCGCAGTCGAGCGGATGGATCCCCCCGACCAGGCTTGCGCCCGTGCTCAAGGAGATCCCGCGCCTTCTCACCGACGACGGCCTCCCGTCTATTAGACGTCGCATCTTAGCGCTGGCCCCAGACCAGCGTAGGGCGCTGGCAGATCTGGCAGGGCATAGCGTAGGCTACCGTGCGCTCCTCGAGAGGCGAATCGGCGAGGAGCTCACAAATGCAGGGCTTGTACGCAGGCATGACGGCCATCGCGAAGGTCAGCGCGAGTATTCGATTCCGTCCCCGCTAATTCGGGAAGAGGCATCTGCCGAGCTTTCTTCCCGGGTGGACGATTTCGTTTTGCTTGACCCGTCGACAAGTAATCCAGACCAAGAAGGCGCGGTGGTCGCCGGTTCGGGATCGACGACTCGCATCGTCAGTCTAAGCGGTCGTTCATGGCAACTCGCGCGTGTGCTCTATGACAACGCGGGGAAACCGCTGGCGCCCGACGAACTAAATCGACTGCTCGGAGAATTGGTGACCGAAACAGGAAAGCCATTCGTCGTTCACGCCGCGCTCCAACGACTCAGGTCTTCATTGAAGAACGAGCTGCCGAATCTACTACAAACACATCGCGGCAGCGGATACCTGTTTGACGTACCGCAGCTGCGAGATTACTCCAGGCGACCCAGTGCTTGACATAGCGCCGTGCACGAGACCCTTCAGAAAGTCTGCTGAGAACGAGGCCCAAATCATTGGTGGCGGGCGCTACACCGGTCGCTGCGGCGCGGTTGTGGTTTGTCGACCCTCGCCCCATCGAGCCTACCTTAGCAATTCCGCGCTCACTTTCTTGGCGGCGATTTTGGCCAGCTCGCTTGGAACGCGAGACTTCGAAACGCCTAACCGTCGCTGTTCGGCTCTGCCTGTGCCCTGCGACTAGACCCCGTGCGAGCGGGAATCCGGTACGAGTCCCGCTCGCCCGCGACGTGAAGGTGTTCTACTATCCTGGCGTTACAATAGAGGTGGTTTTGCGCTGCTGGGGGTGCGAGAGGACGACGGGCCGGTATTCGCGCACCGTAGGACGTCCCGAACGTGGGCTTCGCTATGTCTGTTACGGTGAATGGCGCCGCCTAACGATTGCGTTCGCTTGCAGGGCCCTTCCATAGGATGCCGACAGTGAGCACAGCGAACAGTCGGCAGTCCGTGAAGGCCCTGTCAAGCGCAACGCCGGGTTAGACCGCAGCAACGCTGACGGTGCTAGTTGGGCGAGAGCGCGGCGAGGACCCGCCGTAAGATGTCCTCGGAGCGGCGCTGGCCGTAGGGGCGGCCGTAGGCGCTGGAGCTGATCGCCAGCACTGCGTCGTACGCGGGGATGACGTAGATCTTGTTGCCGCCGTTGCCCGACGCGAAGTGCACCGTGACGTGGCGGTCGCCGAGCGCATAAGTCTTCGTGTACCACAGGTAGCCATAGCTGTCCGCGTAGCGGTCGACCGCGCCGATGGACACGGAAGGGGCGAGGGCGTGGGCAATCCAGGCGCTGTCCACGAGTTGTTGCCCACCGGCACGCCCGTGGCGCAGCACCAACTCGCCAATCGCGACCATATCCCGCACGCGGATCGACAGATTGCCTTGGCCCACCCCTTCGCCCCGCGGCCCGCGACGCCACGCAAATCGGGGCACGCCGAGCGGCCGAAACAGGACGCGGTTGGCGAAGTCCGCCAGCGGCGCCTGCGCCTGTTGCTCGACCACCCGCCCCGCGAGGAAGGCCGTGAGCGAGGAATAGACGTAGCGCTCGCCCGGGGGCGACGCCATCGGGACCGCGCGGACGAAGGCCATCCAATCCGGACTGTCGTCGAGACGGGTCTCATTTCCGCGCGCCAGCGAGTCCTCGTCGTCGGCGTCGAGTCCGGCGCGCATGGTAAGGAGATCGCGGAGACGAATGCGCTGCTGCGCGGGGGTCAGACTCCCTGGCAGGAGCGCGCCCAGGGGAGCGTCGAGCGTCTGGAGTGCCTGCGGTCCGAGGGCGATGCCGACCAGCAGCGCGGTAATGCTCTTGGTCGCCGACCGGATATCGTGCAACGTGGCGACCGCGTCGCCATTGAAGTACTGCTCGGCGACGCGTTGGCCATGCTGCTGCACGACCACGCCCTTCAGATCGCGGACCGAGTCCGCGCGATAGGACTGCAGGACGCGATCGAGCGCCGGGCGGACCGCGCGCGCCGCGCGTTGGTGGGCCGTGTCGCTCGCCGGCACCCGTCGCCGCACGAGCGAATCACGCACTTGGGCGTGCAGTGGCTGGGATGACAATCCGCACCACAGGACGAAGCCCAGCACGACACGCGCACAGCGCAGGCGAGGTTCGACGCGGCGAAGGGTAGGCATGCTCGCTCGGACGTGCGCGCCGACGGAAAAGTTTGAAGAGCTGCGGTCTAACCCGCTTTCACCTGCACCCCTCAACAGAGCGAATCAATATCGCTCCAACCCTCGGCATGACGACTGTAATCGCGCGGCAGTCGGCCCACATCGCACACGCCCGTTATCGCGCAGTCGTCGGATCCTGCTCACGGCGCAAATTCTCAGTCACCTGCCCCAGGCACAACTCTCCACCCCGCATCCAACAACGGAACCGTCGCCGCCGCCGGCCCTCCGTCACGCGCACGCCCATGAATCTCCGCGCGTAGTACTGCCCCCGGCGACAGCAACACTGCTTGTATGAGCTCCTTCGCAACGCCGCCGAGCGGCACCTTCGCACGCCGCGACCACGGTGACGGCGGTCCGCCAGCGTACTGGCCGGCGTTGATGTACACGAACCGCCCCGCCGGTGGCCCCTGCACCTCGGGGCCCTTCAACACGAGCACACCGTCCGCGCGTACTACCGCTTCCACACGCAACTCGAACGTGACGCTATCGTCTGCGACGTGCATGGGCTCCACCAGCTCGAATCGTCCGCGCTGCATGCGCAGTTGGACCTCGGGATGTGGCGCACGCACCACCACCTGCAACGTCAACGTGTCGGCCATCGTCATTCCTGTCGATGTGCGAGAAACTGACTTCGCAGCGAGCACCCTTGCGACCAATTCTCGTGGCGAGTCGCTAAACCTCTCTTTCCCATCGCCGCGAATCGAGCGCCGTTCGTCACCCGCTGTTCCGCAGCCCCGCGCTGATGCCGTTGATGGTCAGGTGAATGCCACGCTCCAGTCGCTCATCCAACGGCTCCCCACGCGCTTCCGCGTTGCGGAGCCGTTGCAGCATGGCAATCTGCAGATGGTTCAGTGGATCCATGTACGGAAAGCGATTGGCGATCGAGCGCGCCAACAGTCGGTTGTCCACCAGAAACCGCGACTGTCCCGTAATCGACCACAGCGCCTCCTTGCTGCGATGCCACTCGGCTTCGATCCGCCCAAAGATGTTCGTGCGGAGCGACACATCCGTCACCAACTCCGCGTAGCGCGATGCGATCGGCAAGTCGGACTTGGCCAGCACCATGTCCATGTTGGACAACAGACTCCGAAAGAACGGCCACGTCTGCGCCATGCGCTGCAGCGTGGTTAACCCATCCGGCACCTCGCGCAGCCACGCGTCGACCGCGCTACCGAAACCGTACCACCCCGGCAGCATCACGCGACTCTGCGCCCACGCGAACACCCACGGAATCGCGCGCAGATCTTCAATGCGATCGGAGCCGCTGCGCGACGCCGGCCGACTGCCGATGTTGAGCGTGGCGATCGCCGACAGCGGCGTGCTTTCACGAAAATACTGCGCGAATCCGGGCGTTTCGTACACGAGTGCTCTATACGCGGCATACGCGTGCGCCGACAACCGGTCCATCACTGGCCGATACTGCGCGCCACGCTCACTCTCCTGCGCGTGATCGGTGAGCGACGCCTCGAGAGTCGCGGCGACGAAGATCTCGAGATTGCGACGCGCCACATCGGGGTTGGCATACTTGGATGCGATCACTTCGCCCTGCTCGGTGATGCGGATCTGCCCCTGCACGGCGCCCGCCGGCTGCGCGAGAATCGCTGAGTAGCTGGGGCCACCGCCGCGCCCCACCGACCCGCCGCGCCCATGAAACAGCCGCATCTGCACGCCGTGCAATGCAAACACGCGCGTCAGCTCCACCTCAGCTTGATACAGCTCCCACCCCGAGGTCAGAAAGCCTCCGTCCTTGTTGCTGTCGGAGTAGCCGAGCATGACCTCCTGCGTGTCACCGTGAGAGGCGACCATCGCGCGATAGATCGGGAGCGAGAACGCCGATTGCATCGTGGCGCCGGCGCGCCGCAGGTCGTCGATGGTCTCGAAGAGCGGGATGATCTGCATCGACAGCGTGGGCACGACACCACCACGCAGCAGCCCCGCTTCCTTGAGCAGCAGCGCAACTTCGAGCAAGTCGGAGACGCCGTCGCACTTGGAGATGATGCAGTGCGGTAACGCCGCATTGCCGTAGCGCGCACGCAACTCAGCCGCGACAAAGAAGATCGACAGCTCGCCGCTCGTCTCCGGTGAGTAGGTGAGGTACGGTGCGTACAGCGGACGCGTGCCGGCGAGTTCGCTGGTGAGCAACGCAATGCGCGCGGCTTCGTCGAGCGACGCGTAGCCATCGGTGACGCCGGCGCGCGTCAGCAGCTCGCCCACCACGCGCGCATGCACGTCGGAGTTCTGCCGCAGGTCGAGCGGTGCCAGATGAAATCCGAATACGTCCACAGCGCGCAACAACCGACGCAACCGACCGTTAGCTAATCTGGCCACGCCATTCGCACGCAGCGACTCGCGCACCACGCGCAAGTCGCTCGCGAACTCGTCGGCCGTGGCGTACGGCGCTCCGTCGGCCACCGCCGCGCGCGCTGGCTGCGCCTGCACCAGCGCGTGCATCGTGGCGGCCATGCGCGCATACATACCGATCAACGCGCGGCGATAGGGCTCGTCCACGCGCTGCGGCGACGTATCCGGAGAACGCGCCGACAGTTCAAGCAGCGCTGGCGACACATCGAGCAGCAGCTGCGACAATGGCAAGTCTTCGCCCAGCGCATGAATCTCGTCCAGATAGAAAGACAGGGCGGCCGTGGACTGCAGTCGCACCGTTTCGCGCAGAATCTCCGCGGTCACATACGGATTGCCGTCTCGATCGCCACCAATCCAACTGCCGATGCGGAAGAAGTTCGGCAGCTCCCACTGTTCTTCGGGAAAGCGCGCGCGCAGCAGATCTTCCATCGTGCTGTACAGCCGCGGCACTTCAGCGAAGAAGGTGCTGTGAAAGTAGTTGACGCCGTTCTTCACCTCGTCGATCACGCGCAGTCGCGTCGGGCGCACCAACCGCGTGTGCCACAACGTGAGCACGAGTTGCGAGAGCTCATCGTCGATGGCGGTGCGTTCCGTCGGCGTGAGCGCCACACGATCCCGTCGATCCAAGAGTCCTGCCACGGCGTGCAACCCACGCTGTGTACTCTGTCGCAAGACTTCGGTGGGGTGCGCCGTCAGCACCGGCGAGATGTGCGCCTGCGCAAAGAAGGCCGCAATGCGATCCGACAGCGCAGCATCGCCTTCCTTCGAGACCTCGTCCACCGCATACGGCAAGCTGCCCTCGCGCGGAGGCGAGCCCGCCAGGTCATGCGCCCGACGACGCCGAATCGTGTGCGCGTCCTCGGCGATGTTCGCCAGCTGCAGGAAGTACGTAAACGCGCGAACCACGGGCAGAATGCGCTGACGCGGCAAGTCGTCGAGCAGCTCGTGCAGCGCTTCGCGGTACTCCGGCTTCCCTTCGCGGGCAAAGCGGATCGCCGTCTTTCGCACCGTCTCCACCAGGGCGAACGCGTCGTCTCCCTCCTGGTCGCGCAGCGTGTCGCCGAGCACGCGGCCCAGAAGCCGGATGTCGTCGCGGAGTGGACGATCGGTGTCGGGCACTGCGCCGAACGGTGCCGACCCGGGGGACGCCGCGTCTGGAACAGTTGCTGGGAACGTGTCAGCCATACCGCAATATGGTGAAGGCCTCGGGTGCGGCGCGTCCTCGCGCGCGCGCGCCAGATCCCTCTCCATGGACAAGCGCCCGAGGTGCGCAAATGTTCAGGGTTCTGGACTGACGCGGCGCGGCCAATGGGCGGGCCTGCGTTCGCCTAACTGGGTAAGCCCCCGTAGCATTTCAGCACACCCAAAGGAGCACCACGCATGAGCTCATCGCCGGACGAACAGGTGGCCAAGATGGTGGCGCAGCTCAAGTCCACCACCGGGCGGAACATCGACGAGTGGCTGAAGCTGACCCGCGCGAGCGGGAAGGCAAAGCACGGCGAGCTCGTCTCGTGGCTCAAGGCCGAGCACGGCATCACACATGGCTATGCCAACCTGATCTCGCACCAGACCTTTCGCTCCGATTCGGCGTCGATGCGGAACGAAGGCGAAGACCTCGTCGGCGCGATGTTCACGGGTGAGAAGGCGGCGCTGCGTCCCATCTTCGACGCGCTGCTGCAAGGCATCCACGCGTTCGGCGGTGATATCGAGGAGTCGCCGAAGAAGGGCTACCTCAGCCTGCGCCGCAAAGCCCAGTTCGCCACGCTTCATCCGTCGACCAAGACACGGCTGGACCTCGGGCTCAAGCTGAAAGGCGTCGAGCCGATCGGACGCCTTGAAGCGGCGGGGTCGTGGAACGCGATGATGTCGCATCGAGTTCGGATCGCCGAGGTACGAGAGGTGGACGCCGAGGTCCTGGCGTGGCTTCGCAAAGCGTACGACAGCGCCTGACCCTCGGCTTCCTGATACAGCGATACGGTGTGCGCGGCGGTGCGCCGACGTAGCATTCGGCATGACCACTCGCCAGCTCACGGCCGCGTTACTGCTCGCCACTTCGCTCGTTGCGGTCGGTTGCGGCCTGCTCCCCGAGACCACCCGTCGTCAGGTGGCGATGATAGGTGGCCCGTCGCTTCAGCGCATCGATGCGCCCGACACGGTGCGTGCAGGCGAGTTCTTCTCGATAACCGTGCACAGCTGGGGCAGCGGCTCGCGCCGGTGCAACGAACCCGACGGCGAGATCGTCGAAACGCGCGGCGCGATCATCCGCATCAAGCCCTACGACAAGGTGCCGACCGGCGAACTCGTGTGCACCGCAGACCTGCGCAACTATCCACGTCCGCTCTCCGTGCGCTTCGCGAACGCGGGCACCGGCACGATCCGCCTGGTCGGCAACGTGGACTCTCGCGGCGCATCCAGTTCGCTCGATTCCCTCGAGCGCACGGTGATCGTGAAGCCCTGATGCGCGGCAGGTAGCTGGGAGAGGGCTACCGGCCCAGTCCCTTCACCACGACGTCCGGGAAGTCCCCAAAGATCCCGTCCACGCCCAGACGCTGCATCTCGCGCGCCTCGGCCAGCGGATCACCGCCGTAGCGTTTGGGGAGAAACACCGCCTCCGACCGCAGCGTCCACACGTGCACCTTGAGGCCCGCGGCGTGCGCGTCGGCCACCAGCGACGTCGGCTTCGCGCTGCTGTCGGCGCCCACCACCAACCGCGTGTTCGCGCCCACGCCGTAGGCATAGCGCGCCATCGTCCGCAGCGCCGTCGGCGTCACCTGCGCAGGAAACGACACCAGATAGATCAGCCGGACCTTCGTCTCCTTGGCCAGCTGCTCGAGATTCCCCGACTCGAAGCTCTGGATGAAGACCGGCGCGTCCCGGCGATCGAGCCCGTGCGCCTTGAGTGCCGCCAGGAGCTTGGGCTCGATCGGCAAGCCAATCGAGCGGAAGTAGGTGGGATGCTTCGTTTCCGGATACACGCCCACCGCACGGCCACGGCGGCGCCCGGCGCTGTCCGCCAAGGCCAACACTTCCTCGAACGTCGGCACCGCGTACAGGCCGTCATTGGCATGCGACCGAAACGCCAGTCGCTCCTTCGCGCGCAGCGTCTTGAGCTCGGCGAGCGTGAAGTCCTCGGTGAACCAGCCACGCATCGAGTCGCCGTCCACCACCTTCACGGTCTTCCGCGCGGGAAATTTCTCCGCAACATCGGTGGTGGTCCCGATCTCGTTCTCGTGCCGTGCCACCAGCACGCCGTCCTTGGTGCTGACGAGATCCGGCTCGATGTAGTCCGCGCCCATGCTGATCGCGAGTGCGTACGCCGCCAGTGTGTGCTCCGGGCGGTGTCCGCTCGCACCTCGGTGCGCGATCACGATGGGCACCGGTTCCGCCGCTGCGGAGGGACCGGAGGCGACAGATGGCGCATTGCCGGCGCAGGCCGTCATCGCAGACACCAGCGCGACGAGCAGCGTCATCGGAAAAGCAGACTTGGCGCCGCGGGACGCAACGCTTGGGCGTGGCGTCGGTGTCACACGAGCAGTCGTGTGAAGCATCGTGTGTGGGGTCATGATGGGTGGCATGTCGCACGAAATTAGCGGCGCCACTACTCGCCGGCCCTCGCTCTCGTCCCTTGTTACCGCGTCGCGACGGAACTTTTCGGTTCCAGCCGTAGTGTAGGCATGCAGTCCCCAGCGTCTCCTCTCTGATAATGACCGCCTCGCACGTGCAGGATCTCCACGCCCGACTGTCGAAGGCGCTCGAAGGCCAATACAAGATCCTCCAACCGCTCGGTCAGGGCGGCATGGGGATGGTCTTTCTCGCACGCGACATCACGCTCGATCGGCCGGTCGCGATCAAAGTCATTTCGGCGGAAGTCGGCACCAGCGTCGAGTTGCGCGAACGCTTTGCTCTCGAGGCGCGCACCGTCGCGCGTCTGCGGCACCCCAACATCGTGGCTGTCTTTGCCGCCGGCGAAGTCGACGGGCTCCTCTACTTCGTCATGGAGTACGTGCCGGGCGAAAGCCTGCGCGAGCGCCTCCTGCGCGATCGCACGCTGCGCGCCGACGAAGCGGTCCCCCTGCTGCGCGACCTCGCCCTCGCGCTCGACTACGCACACGCGGCCGGCATCGTCCATCGCGACGTGAAGCCGGAAAACGTCCTGCTCGATCGGGAAACGGGACGGGCGATGCTCACCGACTTCGGCGTCTCACGCGCCCTCTCGAACCCCACCAACATCACCGGCGGTGGATTCGTCCTCGGCTCGCCGCGCTACATGAGCCCCGAACAGGCCGCCGGCGAAGAC
Source organism: Gemmatimonas sp. (assembly GCA_965279375.1). Lineage (GTDB taxonomy): Bacteria > Gemmatimonadota > Gemmatimonadetes > Gemmatimonadales > Gemmatimonadaceae > Gemmatimonas. Next base: position 931,687 of record OZ257156.1, read on the forward strand.
ACGCTCGACGGGCGGAGCGACCTCTATTCACTCGGACTGGTCGCCTACGAGTCGCTCACGGGCGCGCCGCCGATCGACGCACCGACCGCCGCGCAGATCCTCGTCAAACAGATCTCCGAGAAGATCGAACCGCTTGGCAAGAAGGCACCCAAGCTGCCATCGGACGTGACATCATCCGTCGACCGACTGCTGCACAAGCTCCCCGGCGAGCGATTCCAGCGAGGCGCCGAGTTCGCGGCGGCGCTCACCGGCGAAGACTTCGATGCGTCGACGCCGACGCACCAGATCGGACGCATCGTGTCCGGGCCTCGTCGCGCTGCTGGCAGCCGCAGGCGCGCACGCCCCCTCGCGGCAATTGCATCGCTGCTGGTCGCGCTCGTCGCGATCTTTGCCTGGACGCGCACGCATCAGCCGGCGGCGAACGACCGCGCGTGGTTCGTCGCCCCCTTCGAGGTGCAGGGCCCCGATCGCTCCCTCGACTGGCTGCGCGAGGGGTCTCTCAACATGCTCACGCTCTCGCTCGCGCAGTGGACCGACCTCCACGTGATCGAGTACGAGCGCACGCTCGACTTGCTGCGCAACGCAAAACTCGAAGGACAACCGCGCGTTGGACTCGACGACGCGCGCACGCTGGCCAAGCGGGTCGGTGCCGGACGATTGGTCATGGGACAGGTGGCCACGATGGGCGACTCGATCGTCGTGACCGCCAGCCTCTATGACGTGAACTCCGGACAGAGCACCGACAAGGCGCGCATCGCCGCAGCCAAGGGAAGCGATCCGCGTCCGCTCTTTGAATCCGTCGCCGGCGAACTGCTCGATCTCGTTGGCGCACCGCGTCTCACATTCGACCTGGCCAAGCAGACCACCAGCTCGGTCACCGCCTATCGTTTCTACCTCGAGGGGCTGCGCCATCTCAATCGCTGGCGCTTGCGTCAGGCCGACACCGCCTTTGCGCGCGCCATCGCCACCGACTCCACCTTCGCCCTCGCGCACTACAAACGCTCGCTCGCGCTCGGCTGGGAAAGCAGCACCGACAGCGCGCGTCTGACCGGTGCGGAAAAGGCGGTGCAGTTCGCCGAGCGACTACCCACGCGGCAACAGGAGATCGTGCGTGGCCATCTCGATCTCACGCGCGCCTTCGACGCGATGCAGCGCGGCGATACGGCGGGCACGCGCGGCGGCTTTCTCGCCTCACGCAACCGACTGGCGCGGCTGATCGCGGTGGATTCCACGGATGCAGAGGCCTGGTATGCCCTCGCCGATGCCGACTTTCATCTCGCACTCAACACCACGTACGGATACTCTGCGGACAGTCTCGCCAAGTATCTAACGGAATCGCTGCGCGGTTTCAGACGAACCATTCACATCGACTCCACCTTCCATCTCGCACATCAGCACCTGGTCGAGATGTATGGGTTGGCGGCGAACAGTGCCTCGCTGGTGGTGCTGAGCGGCGACACGATCAGGGCGGCTGGCACCAGCGAGGCGGAGCGTCGCATCGGATCGGTCGAACAGGTGAAGGTGCTACGGGATCAGGCGCAGTCAATGGCGCGGGAAGCCGCGGGCGGTTGGGTGGCTGCAGATCCTGACGCTATCAATGCGCGCAGCACTTTGGCCAGCATGTTCGAGCAGATGGCCGAGCCGGATAGCGCCATCTCTGCGTTACGCGACGCACTCGCGCGTCCCGCCACCGCCGAGCCGAGCTTCGAATGGCGTATTCCGCTTATCAAGGCGCGCGCAGGGATGCCGTCGGCCGGCCCCGAACTGCGCGCGGTGATGGCGCGTTTCCCGGCGGACTCGGTGCGTCGCTTCCCGACGGCCGATCGCTTGCAGGGCGTGCTCGGCGCCATGACCGTCGGTGGCCAGACGGGGATGCCGTCGCTCGTGGATTCCGCGGCTCGACTGCTCAACGCGACGGATCCGGTGATGCCCGGCCCCGATCCCATTCGCACGATGCTGGTCACGTCGTGGTTGTCATCGGGGATCAAGGTGGGGATGGGACTGCCGATGAATGGCGCGACACGAGCGGTGCTGCTGGACGGCGTGCGCACGATCGAACGCGTGCAGGTGGATGCGCGCCGCGATGCGTCCACGCCGTACATGGTCTTTCTCGAAACGCGTGATCCAGCGTTCGCCGAGATCGCGCGCCGCTGGAGTCCAGCGCCAGCGACCGGTTATCCGGAGTTGGATGCGCTCGCCGCCATCCGGCGCGGCGACACCGCCACCGCGATGCGCATCGCGCAGGCGTTCCCCTCAGCCGACTCGCTGCGCCGCGCCGCTCTGGGGATGACCGGTATGCGGACCATTGCCCGCGCCTCGGTCTTTGCGGAGCTGGGCGATCTGCGCCGGGCGATCGAGCTGTACGAGACCATCGATCCCAAGCGCTTTGGTCAGACGGGCTTTCCCGAAACCACCTGGCCGATGTATGTGCGCAGCTACCTCGCGCGCGGTCATCTTCTGGCACAGCTTGGAGAGCGGGAGCGAGCGATCGCGTCGTACGAGCGTTTCCTGACGCTTTGGAAAGACGCCGAACCGCCGCTGCAACCGCAACTCAGAGAAGCGCGCGAGGCGATCGCCCGACTGCGGGATGCAGGCTATGCCCGGGGAGGGACCGCCATGAAGGCCACCGTCAAGTAAGGGAATTCTCATGTCTGCTGCTGTCGCCTCGGAGGCGTTACTCCTCGCTATCAGAAACCGCGACGCGGCAGCGGTCCGCCAACAGTTCGCCAACGACCCACTCGCTGCCTCGAGCACTGGCCCCAACGGGGAATCGCTCTTGATGCACGCATGCTATGTGGGCGCGGCCGAACTCGCCCCGGTGCTTCGCGGTGCGCGCGCACTCGATCTGGCCGAAGCGGTCACGCTGGGCGATCTCGAGGCAATCGATCAGGCGCTGGACCGTGAGCCCGACGCGCTCTCGCAGCACACGGCGGATGGCTGGACGCCGCTGCATCTCGCCGGATTCTTCGGCAGAGAGGAGGCGGCCGTCGCACTGATCAATGCGGGTGCGTCATTGGAGGTGCTCTCGACCAACGCGACGCGCAACACGCCGCTGCATGCGGCGCTCGCTGGTGCCTGTCTCCCCGCGCTGGTCAAGCGATTGGTCATGGCGGGTGCCAATGTGTCCGCCACCGGCGAGCAGGGCATCACACCGTTGCACATCGCTGCCTCGCGCGGCAACGAGGCTTTGTGTGAACTGCTGATCAGTCGCGGCGCACTCGCACACGCGGCGATGACGGACGGAACGACACCGGCGCAGCTGGCAACGGCGCGTGGATTCCCGGAGCTGGCGGAGAAGTTGATCGCGATGGCGTAGTTGCGCGCGACGCTATCGGGTGGAGACTACCGTCACCGTTCCGTTCGGCTTTACGTCCAAGCGAACGTCAAATTCGTTCAACCCGAGAATAACGCACCCCGCTTCAGGCTGCCTCGGCGGCACTTTGACGGTCCACCCCGGAATCGTCTCGCCGTATCGGAGTTCGCGCCGTCGTATCGAGCTACCGTCAGTCCACCAGTACAAGACTGGGTGTTCTACGTACTCGTCGTAGCACTTGCCGACCGAGATCGAATACAACGACGCGGTGCTCGATCGATCCGATTTGCTCCAGAGGTCGAACACCAGCGACGACATGGTGGAGCCGCTCCTCAGCTCCGCACGCAGGGAGTCGTCGGGGCAGCCGAGGCAGACGAGTGCCAAGAGAGGGAGCGACAGCGCTGATGCGCGGCGCCTCACTTGCAGCCTCCTGGCATCGGCGGAGCGCGATGGCGTGATCACCTAGCGTCGTGCGCGCATGCGCTTGGCGTCATTGGGCGGCAACGATCCCAGATACGCCGACAGCGCGACCATGTCGTCCACCGTGAGCGCCTGTACCACCGGCGTCATCACCACGCTCAGCGAGTCGTGGCGCGCGCCGGTGCGAAAGTTCATGAGCTGACGCAGGATGTTGGACGGCGAGCGACCCGCCAGCGGCGGCACTGCCTTGAGTCCCAGCAGCTTGGCGCCATGACAGGTGGCGCACACCGTCGCCTTGCCGGCGGGACCGCGTGTCGCCAACTGCCGACCGCGAGCGATGCTCCCGACGGGCACGTAGGTCGTGTACTCCACCGTGGGGTCGCGCAATTCGTGCCGCTCGAACGACGCCGGCACTTCGATCAGCCGACCATCGATCGGCTCCGTCCCTTCGCCGTCGTACGCGAAGAGCATGATCTCGACGCGTGTCCTTGGTACCTGCGCGACTTCCTTCACGTGATTGGGGCGCGTCAGCGGGAGCTTGGCGAAGTACTCCGCTGCGATGACGACGTCCGCGTCGCTCGTCCCAGCGGCCACGGCGTGCATGCTGTTGGTCGCCAGCACTGGATTGGCCGCGAGCCGCGTGCTGTCACGGAATGCGCGCACCTGCTTGACGATGTACTCCGCGGGGAGTCCAGACAGCGTGCCGTTTTCGGGGCGCCCTTGTCCATCGGGGAGATGGCAGTAGCCGCAGGCACGCGCCGCCGGACGCTTGCCGTACAGCACCGGCGCCGGCGCAGGCGGGTGCGACTCGGGAAACCAGTCCGGGATATCGAACGCGTTACCCACCTGTCGCTTGGTGTACGTGCGCGCCGAGCCCGGAATGCGATGCTGCACGACGCTATCTGGGACGGGCGCTGGCGACGGCGACGGCGAGGTGGGGAACGCCCACGCCGGCACCACGAACGGCGCTACGTTCAGCGCCGACGGCTTGGTGGCAGATTGCGCCTCCACGGATGGTGCATACACCAACACGCATGCCATCGACATGACGACACGCGTGGATGTGAAGCGGTGCGCAGTGAAGCGAAGCATGAGCCGGCGATCACGAGTCGGGACCGCAGCGCGCCATATGAAGCGACGCGCTGCGAAGGACGGACGGGAGTCGCGACGTTACGCCGGGACCAACGTCGGCGCAACAACCGCAACCGGCGCCTCGTCGAGCTCCAGCTCCGGCGCCAGCAGCTTGTACAGCACCGGCGTCACCAGACGCGCGATCAACGTGCTCGAGATCAGTCCACCGATGATCACCCACGCCAACGGCGAGTAGAGCCCCGAGCCCTGGAACGCGAGCGGCAGCAATCCACCGATCGCCGTCAGCGTCGTCAACACGATCGGCAGAAAGCGAATCTCGCCCGCCTTCTGAATCGCGTCATCGAGACTCATCCCTTCGCGCCGCAGCTGATCGGTGAAGTCCACCAGCAGAATGCTCGTCTTGATCTCGATACCCACCAGCGCCACGAAGCCGATCGTCGCGGTGAACGAGAGCGTGTAGCCGCTGAACAGCAGCGCGAGAATGCCGCCCACCACACCCAATGGAATCACGCTCGCCACCACCATCGTCGTGCGGAAGTCGCGGAACTCGAGCACGAGAATCGCCAGAATCGCGAACACCGCCACGATGATCGCCGCGCCAATGCCACCGAAGCTCTCCTGCCGACTCTCGATCTCACCCGCGGGGCGCAGCACGTATCCCGGCGGCAACGTCACGGCATCGAGTCCCTGCAGCACTTCCTTGGTGACCGCATCGGTGTTGAAGCCGCTCTTCACATAGCTCGTCACCGTGACCGAGCGCTGACGACCATCATGATCGATGATGGTCGGCGTCGCGCTGAACGTCGTCGTCGCAATCTGGGACAGCGGCACCATCGCTCCCGACACCGAACTCACCTTGATGCGCTCGAGCGCTTCCGGTGCAGGTCGCCCATCGTGTGCAATGCGCACCACCAGCGGATACTCATCGCCATTGTCAGCGCGGATCTTCCCCGCCTCCAACCCGGCAATCCCCAACCGCAGCGTGCGCTCCACCTCGGCCGACGGAATACCCAGCAGCCCCGCCTTCTGACGGTCCACACGTAAACGCAGGTCCGAGCGACGCAGACGCACGGGATTGTTCACGTACTGTGTGCCCGGCGTCGCGGCAAACACCTTCTCGTACTGTGCCGCCAGCTGCGCCAGCGTATCCAGATTCGTTCCTTCGATGCGCATCGCGACCGGCGCGTCGATCGGCGGGCCGTTCTCGAACTCCTTCACCTCGATGCGCGCACCCGGATACCCCGCCAGCGTGCGGCGCAGCGAGTCGAGCGTCAGCGGCGTCTTGTCGTTGTCATACTCCTTGAGCAACACCAGCAACTGCGCGCGGTTAGGTGCTTCGGCGCGCTGAAAAACGTTGTAGTACACCGCCGGATTGTCCTTGCCGATGTTGGCGAACACCGCACGCGTTCCCGGATGCGCACCGATCACCTTCTCCGCAAAGCGCGTCGCGCGATCGGTCTCAGCCAGCGATGTCCCTTCGGGCGTTTCGATGTCCACGTGGTACTGCGGCGTTCCCGCCTTGGGGAAGAGTGAGAAACCGACGGCCGGCACCAGTGCAAACGAGGCCACCACCAACGACGCCGCGATCGCCAGCGTCCGCTTTGGTGCCGCCAACGCGCGATGCAGCAACGGCGCGTACGTGGCATGAATGCCCTTGTCGAGCGCACGCAGCACGCGATTGCCTTCCGCGTGCTCCGTCTCCGGCAGAATACGACTCGCCAGCCACGGAATGATCGTCAACGACACCAGCAATGAAGCGAGTACCGCGTACACCACCGCAATCGGCAGTGAGCGGATGTACTTGCCCGCCAACCCAGGCAAGAAGAGCAACGGCAGGAAGGCAAAGATCAACGTGGCCGTCGCGCCCAACACCGCCACACTGATCTGCTTGGTCGCCGCAATCGCTGCATCGCGCCGCGAGACACCGCCACGCATGAATCGCGTGATGTTCTCCACCACCACAATGCTGTCGTCCACCAGCAGCCCCAGCGCAATCACGAAGCCCACGATCGAGAGCTGATTGATGCTGTATCCCGTCGCATTGAGCATCACCACGGCGAGTGCGAGCGACAACGGAATCGAAATCATCACCACGATCGACGCGCGCGTCCCGAGCGGCAGCAGCGTGATCAACACCAGCGCGATCGCGATCGCAAAGTCTTCGCCCAACCGCGACAGACGGGCATCCACGTTCTTCGACTGATCGAACCCGCGCGCCAGCGTAATGCCACGCGGCAGCGTCTTCTCCAAGCGATCGAGCTCGGCCCACACATCCTGTTTGACGGTGGACACGTTGCGCCCCTTCTGCACGGCCACGGTCACGAACATCGCGCGCTGCCCATTGTAGCGACCCATGTGCACTGCGTCGCCATCCCCCCACGCCACACTCGCTACATCGCCGACGCGCACCGCACGACCGTTCGCACTCGTGATCACCGTACGCGTGACTTCCTCTGCCGTGCGATAGCGACCGGGCGTGGCGATGTTGTAGCGCCGCGTGCCCACATCCACCGATCCACCGGGGATCTGCGTGTTGTCGCTGCCCAGCGCCTGCAGCACCTGCGCCGGCGTGAGACCCAGCACCGCCATGCGCCCCAGGTCCAGCGTCACCTGCATCTCACGCTGCGGCGCCGCCCAGCGCTTGGCGGTCTTCACGCCGTTCACGCGCGCCAATCCATCCTCAAAGCGCTGCGCGATGTCGTCGAGCTGCGAGTACGGCGTCGCCGGCGAGACCAGCGCAATCTGAAACACGGCGAGATCGGAGTTCTCGTTGCGCAATACTTCCAGTCGCTGCAGCGCGGACGGCAGATCGGCGCGCAGCGCGTTGATCTCGCGCACCACCTGATCGTACTTGCGTTCGGCATCCACCTCTGGCTTGAACTCCACCTTGATCACGGCAAGTCCATCCGAGCTGGTGGAGGTCAGCTCCTTCACATCATCGAGCGCATTGAGCTTCTTCTCGATCGGCTCCGTGACCAGCTGCTCCATGTCTTCGGGAGACGCGCCGGGATACACCGCCACCGCCGTGTAGATGGGCACCGGAAAGTCCGGATCTTCCGCGCGCGGGATCGACATCCAGTTGGAGACACCAAGCGCGGCGAACATCAGAAACAGCAGCACCGTGAACTGCCACCGCTTCACGGCAAACTCGGCGAGCCCTCCAAGCATGTTCATGGCTTGTTGCCCTCCAGCGCCATCGCGACGGACGCGTCGATCACACGCACGCGCGCACCCGGCGTGACGTACGGCGCGCCACGCGTCACCACACGCGCACGTTCGTCGAGCCCACTCACCGCCGCGCGATCACCGATCAACTGCGCAATGCGCACCCGATGCGCCGTCGCCACGGGCTCCCGATCGTTCGACAACGTGTAGACCGTCGCCGAGTCGGCGTCGGCTTCGAGCAGCGCATCAACGGGAACCATCGCTGCACGCGTCGTGCCACGCACCGCGATCTCCACCTTGCCGACCAACCCGGCCGGCAGCGATCCTGCGTCGCCGATCGCGATCTCGGCGGAGTACGTCCCCGTGCGCGAGTCCGCCGACTGACCGAGCAGCGACACGCGACCGCGGAACACCTTGTCGCCCACCGCCGAGAAGCGCACCGTCGCTGCATCTCCAACGTTCACGCGCAGCGCATCACGATCGGGCAAGCCCACGCGAAGTACACGGCCGCGCGCGCCGCCGCCCAACACCAGCACCGTCGTTCCGGGAGCGATCGTGCTCCCCGGCATGCCCGAGCGCAGAAGAATCACGCCATCTTCCGGTGCCACGATGGATGCGTATTCGCGATTGACACGTGCGGACTGTGCATCGGCCTTGGCCGCATCGAGCGCCGACGTCGCGTCCTGCAGCTGCGCCAGCGTGGCCACGCTATCGGCAGCAAGACGTCGAATGCGCGCCTGATCGCGCTCAGCCTTGTCGACGCCGACCTTGGCCTTGTCGTACGCCGCGTCGATCTCACGCAGGTCGAGCGTGGCCAGCAATTGGCCGCGTCGCACCGCCTGCCCTTCGTCCACCAGCACGCGTGCAACCACGCCGCCGATCTTGAATGCCAACGGGATTTCGTCGCGCGGGCCAAAGCTGCCGGTAGCGATCACCGGTTCGGCGACGGTGTCAGTGGTGACAACTGCAGCGGCGACCGAGAGCGGCGGCGTCGCCACTTCCGCGACGTCGGCTTTCCCGCATGCTGCGACAACAACGAGTGTAGGAGCAATCCAGCGGAGTACGATCTGCGTCTTGGTCATCGTCGTGAGCCTCAAGTCTCTGCTGGGTTAGTTGGGGAGTACGCGGAGGGCCGCAGCGCGTTCGAACTCCACGCGCCGTGATGCGAGGGTGTAGCGGGTAAGGACCTGATTGAGCGCCGCCGCGGTGAACGACGCGCGGGCGCTCAGGAATTCGACCTGTGTGGCCAAGCCTTCCGCGTAGCGACGTTCGACCAGCGTGAAGGCACGGCGCGCGGACTCGAGGCGATCGTTGGCGGAGCCGAGTGCGCTGCGTGCGGTGTTGACGGCATCGAGGGCGTTCTCGACTTGCAGTTCCACGCCACGCTCGGCTTCACGACGGCGATAGGTGGCTTCGTCGTGCGCGTACTTGGCTTGCTCGCGCCGCGCCAAGTCCTGGCCGCCGTTCAGGAGATTCCAGGAGAAGACGAGGTTGGCCTGCGCGACATCGCTGTTGCGATTGAAACGGTACTTGTCGCCCTGCACTCCGTAGGTGGCAGACATCGCGACCGAGGGGAGGAAGTCAGCGCCGGCGATGCGCTGCTGGGCACGCGCGATGCGAATACCGCCGTCGGCCTGCTGCAGCTCTTCGCGGTGGGACATGGCCCACGAGAGTGCGCCATCGCGGGGGAGCGTGTCCGTCGCGGTCAGCGAGCTGTCGTCGATGATGGTGATGGGCGCATCGGCATTCTGATTGCGCAGCAGGTTGAAGCTTCGGCGTGCCGCGTCGCGCTGCCGCTTGGCGTCGGCGATCTGCTGCTGCAGGTCGCTGCGTTCGGCGCGGGCGCGCAGTACGACATCGGGCGTCGCTTGACCGGCCTGCACGAGGCGCTCACTGACGCGCTGGTTCTCGTCGAGTACCGGAAGTGTCGCTTCGAGCGTTGCGACGACGGTGCCAGCGCTGGCCACGCCAAGCCACGCCTGCTGCACGTCGGCGGCGAGTTGGCGCATGGCACCTTTGCGCGTGGCGCCGATCAGGTCGCGTTGTGCACGGGCTGCGGCCGCGGCGCCGAAGAGCGCGTCGTTGAAGATCGGCTGCACCAGCTCGAGCTTCGTTTCCTGCCGAAACGGGAGCGTCGCGTTGACGTCGGTCGGGAAGCGCTTCTCGCCGATGAGCTGGTTGAGCGCGCTGTAGGCGGGGTTGATGAAGTCGCCGATGTTCACGACGCCGCTGAACTCCGAGTAGCGGGCGTTCACCCCGACGGAGGGCAGGAATCGGCCACGTGCTTCTCGCACGGCGGCGTCGGCACGTTGCGTGGCGGTGGTTTGCTGGGCGAGCGCGAGGTTGGCGCGCATCGCTTCGGCCACGTACCCGTCCACGACCGTTCGCGCCGTTGGCGTCGCCGTTAGCGTCGCTGGCACCGACTGGGCGTCTGCGCGCACCGCGACCGCCGCCACGATCGGCATGGCCAGCAGCAGGTGACGAGCGCGCCATACTAACGGCGGTCGAGGAATGAACATGAGTAGAGTGTGTAACATTGTTAAGTCCAGTGGCCAAAGAGAGGGCGCCGAAGCGCCCACGGGTGCTGCAAGGTTTTGAGGCGGTCGTCAGCTCTTCACCGCGCCTCGGATCGTTACGTCGATCAGGGTGCGGATGGTTTCAAGCGGCGGGTGCCACTCGATGTACGGATCGTCGCAGTGTGTGAGCCAGAGCGAGATGACGCCGTGGATTCCGGCCCACATCATTTGGGAGATCTCGTGCGGATTGCTCAGCTCCGGGCGGTAGCGGCCGGCGGCCAGCCCTTCCGAGACGGTTTGGAAAAGGAAGCCATAGGCGTCCTCGTCGGGCTTGTGCGTGGGGCGACCGCACTCATCCACCGGTCCATGGCGCTGTGCTGTCATGAACATGAATCGATACTGGCTTGGATTCGCCAGTGCAAAATCTGCGTACGCCATTCCCAGCCGCTGCAGTCGCGCGACCGGATCTTCAATACGGCCGATCCGATACATCGCCTGGCCAAGCGCGGTGAAGTCGGCGATACACAGCTCCTCGATCAGCGCGTCCTTGTCCCGGAAGTGATGATAGATGGCCGTGGCCGTGTACCCGATCTTGGCCGCGATCGCCCGCATCGTCGTCGCCTCGATCCCATCCGTCACGAACAGCTCCCGCGCCGCGTCCAGGATGGCCTGGCGCGTCTCGGCTTTGAGGCGCTCGCGACGAACGAACGACGCGGATCGAACGGCAGTAGAGGTCACGGACATAATATCGTTCGGTCGTTTAACGCTGTCAAGTGAAATCGACTCGGGCGGGAGGGAGGCCCGGTCAGCTCTGCGCGCGGAACATGAAATAGAGCGCCCCGACCACGCAAAGCGACGCCCACAGATAGTCCAGCTTGATCGGCTGCTTCATGTAAAGAACGGCGAAAGGCACGAACACCGCCAGAGCGATCGCCTCCTGCAGGATTTTCAGCTGCGGTAGACTATACGCGGTGTACCCAATGCGATTGGCCGGCACCTGGATGGCGTACTCGAAGAGCGCGATCGCCCAACTCGCCAAAGCGGCGACGTACCAGGGTTTGCCGCTCAGGTTCCGCAGGTGAGCGTACCACGCGAACGTCATGAAGACGTTGGACGCAGCCAGGAGCAGGGACGTGCGAAGCAGCACACTCGACATGGCGAAGCGGGACGAAGGGGTGTGCAGCATCACGGCTGCGGCAGCGACAACCACGAATACTTCAGTCGGGCACACTGCAGGAATTGAGCGACGCCCGGGATATCTACTAGCATTCAGGAGCATGATGAACGCAACCTCTCGCCGATCGTACACCCGATCAGACACGCGATCGCTTTCACCGTCGCTTGGTGTGCCGGTGCTGCGAACCTCCGCGATGCTGGTCGCGCTACTGCTGATGCTCCCCGCACCAGTCGCCGGGCAGTCACGTCCCGTGACGCGTGCCGCGGCGAGTGGCGGTGCTGGTGGCGGCGCGTGGTCATTGCCGGAGCCCGCCGTGCTCGTCGAGCGCGTGCTCGCGCGCATCGTGTCGCAGGACAAGCCCGGCGGCGTGCCCATGAACAGCTACGCACAGCGCTTTGTCGGGCGCGATGAAACCATCGATGCCGTGCGCCGCTTCGCCGGCCGCTCCATCGATCTGCCGCCGTCGGCATTCTCTGCAGTGTCCGGCTGGACCGACGCGCGCATGGTCGCGTTTCCCAAGTGCGCCGCCGCGCAGTGTCCGCCGACAGACAACGCCGTGTGGCTGGCCGTCACCCGCATCGATCGCGGCGACTTGCCGCACGAAGTGAACGTCTGGTACACCACCAACTTCGTGGCCTATACCGAAGCTGGTGTGCAGAAAAGCGCCTACGCGTTTTGCGAGCGCTGGCTGCGCGTTGGTGGCGTCTGGCGCTACGACGGATTCATTCGCGTCAACAGCGTCGGCGTGCCGGGCTGAGTGCCCGCGGTGAGCTCGATGGGTGATTCGAGCTTCGCCTGTGACTGCTGCATCGCCGCCTGACGCCGCCCCAGCCAGATCGCGACGATCAACCAGATCGCCGACATCGGCGCGGCGATGAACGAAATGACGTTGAGGCCAAGACCCATCGCCGCCATCCAGGCGTAGCTCCACGCCCCGATCTGATCGCCGCTGCGATACATGAACGTGTCGATGAAGTTCTTCGCCTTGTACTTGTCTTCCGGCGACACCACGGTGAAGAGCACTTCGCGCCCCGGGCTCGAGAAGGCGTAGTTCCCCGCGCGCCGCAGCACGTTGAATACCACGAACAGCCCGACGGTGGGCATGAAGCCAAGCGCCGTGAAGCCGACGACGCTCATCACCGGCAAGATGGCCAGCGTGACCGCGACGCCCAGCCACTTGATGATGCGCCCCGTGAAGAACAGCTGCGTGACCACGGTCAGCGTCTGCACGGTGAAGTCGATCTGCGCGAGAAACGCCGTGCGCGCGCCACGATCCGCAAAGCGCGCCTTCACGATCTCGGCTTGCTGGAAGTACAGCACCGTCGTGCCGATCGTGAAGAGCATCATGAACAGGCAGATACCCAGCAGATACGGCGACTTGAGCACATGCGTGATGAACGCGAGGTTGGTGCCGCCGATCGGACGCTTGGCGTCCTCACGCTCGCGTGTATCCGCGCGAAAGCTCGACGGGAACCGGCGCGTGCACTGCACGGCCAGCTCGATCATGCCGACCGACAGCAGCATCAGTACCGATGTGCCAACGCGCGTGGCGAGAAAGGCGGTGATCGCCGATCCGGCCATCGCCCCTACGGTGCCACCCACACTGATGAATCCGTAGAGCCGCTTGGACTGCTCGCTGCGGAAGGTGTCGGACATGAAGCCCCAGAACACCGACACCACGAACAGGTTGAAGACGCTCGTCCAGACGAAGAAAATGGACGTGATGATCTTTTCGCTGCTCGGCGGCAGCCACGTGAGCGCCGCCGCAAACGCAATCAGACACGCCGCGAAGCAGCGATAGACGATCGGAATGAAACGCCGCACCGGCACACGCGTGACGAGCCCGGAGAACAACGGCTGCAACGCAAGCGTGGAAATCAGCGTGCCGCTGAAGAGCCACGGCAGATTCGACACGCCGGCCTGCACACCCAACGCATCGCGTATCGAGCGCAGAATGAAGTAGCCGGCGAGCAGGAAGAAGAAGTACAGAAACGCCAGAAACGTGGCGCGCATCTCCTCCGGCTCGATCGTCACCAACCGACCGAGCAGTGAGGCCGTCCTGCCACGTTGCGTCGCAGCTGACATCAGCGCCCGATCTTGGCGTGCCACGCGAGCAGCGTTTCCTTCTCCTTCTCGGGCGGCAATCCAGCCTTGAGTGTCGCCTGTCGTTCCGGCGTTTGCGCGTGGTAGTACGTCAGCGTTTCGCGTGCCGTATCTGCCAGTGGTCGGAAGGTCAGGCCGGCCGCCACCGCCTTGCTGATGTCCATGCGCGCCCAGCCAGCGCTGTCACCACGCGGCGGCATCCACACGGGAAGCTCCGCGTACGGACGCAGCTTCCGCTCCAACACGAAGTCCGCGTCCACCCAGGTGAAGGTGGCCGTACTCGACGTGACGGCTTTGCACCCATAGAGCATCTGCGCGACGGTCAGGCCGTAGCGTGGCCCCACCGCGTTGTACGTGCCGTTCGCTCCGTTCTCCACCAACCGCACCATCCACTCGGTCAGATCGCGCGCATCGATGAACGCGACGGGATCATCCGGCGTACCGGGCGCGAGCACTTCTCCGCCCTGCTCGATGCGCACCGGCCAGTACGAAAACCGATCGGTCAGGTCACCAGGCCCCACGATGAGCCCCGGCCGCACGATCAGCGCCTTGCTGCCGAACGCATCCCGCGCTTCCTGCTCGCAGCGCACCTTGAGCTGTCCGTATGTGGCCGTCGGCCGCGCCGGATCGGCCGGCGTGAAGCCTGCCGGCACGGCATCGTACGGCGCCGGATCGTTGAGGATGCCGGTGTTCTCCGTGATGCCGATCGCGGCGCGGGACTTGTACGTGGAGAGCGTGCTCACGAACACGTACTTGTCCGTGCTGTTCTTGAGCGCCGCACCCGCTTCACGCACCCAGCGCGGGATCTGCGTGGGATTATCGAGCACCACATCCCACGTGCGTCCCTTGAGCGACGCGTAGCCATCGGGCGCGTTGCGATCGCCGATCAGCTTCTCGACACCGGGAAACAATCCCGGATTGGTCTGGCCGCGATTGAACAGCGTGACCTTGTGACCGCGCGACAGCGCGTACTGCACCTGATGCGGTCCGATGAATCCGGTGCCGCCAAGAATCAGAATGCGCAGCGGCTTGGGCTGCTGCGACGCTTGCTGCATTGCAGCGTTGGTCGGCTCGCTCACTTGGCCCCCTGCTTCGCATGCCACGCCGCCAGCACCGCGACTTCCTTTTCCGGCGCGATGCCGGCACGCGCCTTCTCCTGCTCGGCGGCCGGTCGGCTGTGATACCACGTCAGCGTGTCCTTCGCGGTATCCGCCAAGGGACGGAACGTCAGCCCCGCGTTCCACGCCTTGGTGCAGTCCACACGCATGAACGCATACGTCGGTCCGATCGGCGGAATCCACACGGGCATCTCACTCCACGGTCGCACCTTCTGCTCAGTCAGGAAATCCGCTGCCACCCACGTGAATCGCGCATCGCTCGTGGTCACGGCCTTGATGCCGTACAACATCTCGGAGATCGTCGTGGGCGTCTTGGGGCCGGTCGCGTTGAACGTGCCCATCGTGCGTGACTCAGCGAGACGCACAATCCACGAGCAGAGATCCTGCGCGTCGACATACTGCGCGGGATCGTCGGGCGTACCGGGGGCGAGAATCTCGCCGCCCTTGTCGATACGCACGGGCCAGTACGAAAAGCGATCGCTCAGATCACCGGGGCCAACGATCAGCCCGGGACGCACGATGGTGAGGTTGCTGCCGAACTGCGTCTTCGCTTCCTGTTCACATCGCACCTTGTTGCTGCCGTACTTCGCCGCATCGAATGGCGCATCGATATCGCTGGGCGGATTGAGCGGACCGTTCTCGTCCATCGGCTTGGAGGTATCGCCGAACACCGAGATGGTGGAGACGAAGATGTAGTGTTTGGTGCGCCCCTTGAGCGCCTTGCCCGCATCACGCACCCACTTGGGGTTGGCCGTGGGATTGTCGATCACGACATCCCACTCACCGCTCTCGAGCGCCTTGTGTCCATCGGGCAGGTTGCGATCGCCGATCAGTCGCGGGACGTCGGGGAAGAGATCCGCATTGGTCTTGCCGCGATTGAAGAGCGTGATCTTGTGGCCACGGTCCAGCGCGTACTTGACCTGATACGGCCCGATGAAGCCGGTGCCGCCCAGAATCAGAATGCGCAGCGGTGCGACAATCTCCGCGCTCGCGTCAACGCCGTCCGAGGTGAACGTCGGTGCGGCAGAGGCCTGCGCGAACGAAGGAAGCGCGCCGAGTCCGAGCGCACCGCCAAGCAGCGCAGAGGACTTGAGGAAGGAGCGGCGATCGAGCGACATGAGACGACTCCGGCAAAGAAGGAAGGATGCCGACGGCTGGCACCTACTGCATGCGCTTGCGATCGAGTTGCTGAATGGTCTTGGTGGAGGCGGGCCGTTCCTTGCGCAAACGCGCCGACACGACTTCCGCGCGCGTAAGCGCACGGAGGATGTTCTCGCCAGCCACACCACGGAGCTCGGTGTCAGTCCAGCCGCGCTTCACCAGTTCGGCGAGCAGGTCGGGATACTTGGAGACATCCTCCAGCCCCACGACGGTTTCCGTGATGCCGTCGTAGTCACCGCCCATGCCGATGTGTTCGGCGCCGGCGAGTTTCTTGATGTGATCCATGTGATCAGCCACGTCGGCGATCGTCGCCCGCGGGATCGGGTTGGCCTGCCGCCACGCTGCCGCGGCCTTGAACTGCGCGTCGTTGTCGTTCGGGAACGCCTTCGTGACGGAATCCCGCACGGCGTTCATTCGCTTCTCGAAGTCGGCCACCTTCTGGCTGGTGAAGCCGGGCACGAAGGTCATCATCACCACGCCGCCGTTCTTGGGCAAACGCGCGAGAATGCTGTCGGGCACATTGCGCGGCACATCGGTAAGGCCGCGCGCTGCTGAATGCGAGAAGATGACCGGCGCTTCGGTGACATCGAGGGCGTTGCTCATCACGGCGGGTGACACGTGCGACAGGTCCACCAGCATGCCGAGCCGATTCATCTCGCGCACGACTTCCTTGCCGAACGGCGTGAGGCCGTTGTGCTTGGGTACGTCGTTGGCGGCGTCGGCCCAGTCGAGGGTGACGTTGTGCGTGAGCGTCATGTAGCGCGCGCCGAGATCGTAGTAGGCGCGCAGCGCGCCGAGCGAGTTCTCGATGGCGTGTCCGCCTTCCATGCCGAGCAGCGAGCCGATCTTTCCTGTCTTCTGTGCCTTGCGCACATCAGCCGCCGTCAGCGCCCACTGCAGGTCTTTCGGATAGCGCGAGATCACACGGCGCGCGATATCGATCTGCTCGAGCTGAATACGTGCGTAGCCCGAGTCGCGCACTTCACCGGGGATGTAGACCGACCAGAACTGTCCGCCGACCATGCCTTTGCGCAAACGGGCGATGTCGGTCATGCCCTTCGTGGGCTTGTTGAGATCGTACGCGTCCACGTCGAGCGGCGCGTTGGCGAACTCGCGCATCGCCCACGGGAGGTCGTTGTGTGAATCGACGAGCGGCGTGGTCTTGAGCAGCGACTTCACGTGCGCGAGGCGTGTGGCGAAGTCGGCGTTGCGGAGCGGCTGCGTGCCGGCGGCCTTGTTCTGTGCTCCCAGCGACGACGCTACACCGAGCGTGAGTGCGCTGGCCAGCAGCGCCGAACGTGCAATGCCCGTCATAGTCCGATCCGTTCGATGTAGTGTGGCAGCATCTTGCGCCACCACGGCCAGTCGTGATTCACGTCGTGTCCCCACAGATCGAAGATGTGTGGGATGTGCTGGCGATCGAGGACGTCATGGAACGAGCGCGTGGCATCTGGCGCCTCGTACGCGCCCTGTCCGGCCACCAACGCGATGCGACTGTCGTGACGCAGCTGCTCCAACGCGCCGCCGCCCATGTTGGGCACGTACCAGGCGGGATTGTTGAAGTAGCAGTTGTCGTCCGAGTAACCCTTGAGGTAGCTGCGATTGAGATCGTAGAAGCCGCTCATGCCGATCACGCCGCCAAAGAGGTCGGGGCGGCGAAAGAAGGCGTTGGCCGCGTGGAAGCAGCCGAAGCTGGCACCGGTGGTGATCGGTCGCGCGTAGCCCTGCCCATCGACTTGCCGAATGAACGGCACGACTTCGTCTTCAATGTACCGCGAGTAGAGCGCCTGACGCCGTCCCTGCTCGGGCACGGGCAGCGTGCGATCCATCCAGGCGAGCTTGTTGATGCTGTCGATCGAGAAGACGCGAATGCGTCCCGCAATGAGCAGGGGCTCGATCGCCTTGATCAGCCAGAAGCGCTCGTTTTCGAGAAAATCTGCGGCGGCGGTGGGGAAGAGCAGGATGGGATAACCGCCCCAACCATACGTCACGATCGGCATCTCGAGGCCGAGTGCGGGGCTACGCCAGCGATCGATGCGTCGCGGCAGTCGGGGATCGACGAATTGGGCCATGGCTGTAAGGTCGCCGCGCAGACGTGGGCTGGCCAGTGTAGCGCGGTCACGATCGGGGGAGACCGTTGCGCGAGGGTGACCGGACTGTGGCCTGATCCGTGTGGCGCAGCGACGTCGCGGCATGACCCTTCGCCGTCCGGGAGGTGCGCTCCCGGCGCCACCGTCAGGAGGCCGCATGCTCGCTCGCGCCAATTCCGGTTTGTTCGCGTCGTTCGAACCAACGCACGATCCTTTGCTCCAGCAGTCCTTGGACGCGACGGTCGATCCACGGCTGGACGCGCCGGTCTTCCCGCACCATGCCGACGCGATCCCGCCGGGCACGATCGAGGCGGGCGCGTACGAACTGCGCTTCGCCTGGACCCGGAGCGACCTGCACGCCGTCCAGGCCCTTCGCTTTCGCGTCTTCAACGAGGAGCTAGGCGAAGGATTGGCCGACTCGCGACAGACTGGGCGCGACGAGGATGCGCGCGATCCGTGGTTTCATCATCTGATGATCGTGCACCGCACGAGTGGCGCGGTGGTGGGCACGTATCGACTGCAGACGGCCGTGATGGCGGCGACGCGATTCGGCTTCTACAGCGCGACGCTCTTCGAGCTGGGCGCGATGCCGGGTGCGGTGCTCAACGGCGCCGTGGAGATCGGCCGAGCCTGTGTGGACCCGCAGCATCGATCGGGGCGTGTGCTGCGCCTGCTGTGGCGCGGCCTTGCGCGATACCTGCAGTGGAACGAGAAGCGGTACCTTTTTGGCTGCTGTTCGCTGCCCGGCACCGCGCCGGCCGTCGCGTCGGACGCGTGGCGCGCGCTGCACGCGCGTCGCGCCATGCACGATCGGATTCTCGTGAAGCCGCGGCCACAGGTGAGTGCGCTTGCAGACGACGGCCGGCATCGGCCGCTGATCAACGCCGCGGCGCTGACGGCTCCCCTGCCGCCGCTGTTCGATGGCTACCTCGCCCTTGGAGCCAAGGTGTGCGGCGCGCCGGCCACCGACCGTGAGTTCGGCACGACGGACTTTCTGGTGCTGCTGGACGTGCTCGAGCTGGACCAGCGCACTTACCAGTCGCTGTTTGGCTGAGCCCCGCACGACCTCGATGCTGCCGATCGACGGGCGACAGCTCGGTCGATTCGTGCTCGTCAGCGCCGTCCTGCTGGGCGGCACGGTGCTGACGTTGGTGGTGTCATTCCTGCCTGGAGCGCGCCGACGTCGCGCCTTCGCGGAGCGTGGTGTGTCACTGGTGTCGCGCGGTGTGCTGCGCGCGCTGGACGTGGCCGTGGTGCAGCGGGGGCCCACGCCGCGCGGTGACGCTTCGATCTCCCTTGCGGGGCCGCGTCGTGCTGCGGTGCCCGGCGCGCTGATTCTGGCCAATCATCTCTCGTGGCTCGATATCGTCGCGGCGCTGGCGAGCTGGCGATGCACGTTTGTCGCCAAGCGCGAAGTGGGGACGTGGCCGATCATCGGCACGCTGGCGCGCGCGATGGGGGTGGTGTTCGTGGACCGCACGCGCAAACGCGATCTGCTGCGCTCGATTCCCGCGCTGGAGGAGGCGCTGCGCGCCGGTGAATGCGTGATGCTCTTTCCCGAAGGCACCACGACGCACGGCACCCACGTGCTGCGCTTTCGATCAGCGCTGGTGGAAGCGGCGGTGCGTGCGGATGCCCCGGTGTTTCCCCTCGCTATCGGTGGTGGGTTGGAGGCGCGCGACACGCTCGAACGCCCACCGGCAGTGTGTTGGTGCGACGAGGAGACGCTGACATCCAACGTATGGCGGCTCGCGGGTGCGCGGAGTGCGTTTCTGTCGCTCCATGTCGGCGCACCGGTCGCGGCGCAGGGTGACCGGAAGGCGTGCACACGACGTGCGTTCGACGAAGTCATGCGTCGGTTCGTGCCCGTGGTCGACGGCGGGCGTATCACCGCGCCACGGACACGTCGGATCCCGCTCGCGTGGGGCGTGCAGACGCCGGTGCCGAGGGCACAGATCGGGTATCGGGCGTGAGGACACGTCTGCTGCGCAGAGCCGCACAGACGATCGTCTCTTCACTGATTGCCGTCGGCATCGCCCTCCTGGTCGGGGTGTCCGCGAGCTATGCGTTCACACCGATCGTGCGCTTCCCGGAGCCCACACCGTTCGTCGGCAAGGTCTGGTACAATCCGTATGACGGTCTCGACGGACGCGGCCCCCAGTGGCGTGTCGCGAATTTTCACGCGCACTCGGCGGCGTGGGGCGGCATGACCAACGGCGCGCAGCCGGCGGACAGCGTCGTGGCGGCGTATCGGAAGCTCAAGTACGACGTTGTCGGCGTGTCCAACTATCAGGCATCGCCAGAGCACCGGCCGGCCGGCGCATTCCCCGTGTACGAGCACGGCTGGAATCTGCTGAAGGCGCATCATCTGCTCCTCGGCCCCGAGCGGGTGGTGTGGCGCGACTATCCGTTGATCCAGACACGCAGTCAGCAACAACTCGTGCTTTCCGCACTCTCGCAGAGCGCATCGATGGTGGCCATCGCGCATCCGTCGTTGCGCGGGGCACATTCGCCGAATGATCTGCGCTACTTGTCTGACTACGACCTGCTGGAAGTGCTCACGCGATACACGGCGCCGGCAGATGCGGCGTGGGACGCGGCGCTCTCGAGCGGACATCCCGTGTGGATGCTGGCCAGCGACGATTCACACAACAGCGCGGACTCCACGCAGGTCGGCATCAACGCCACGCGGATCTACAGCAACGACGCAGGCAGCGGGTCGATCATCGGCGCATTGCGCGCGGGACGTTCGTACGGCGTGCATGGCTCGCGCGGCCGTGGGCGACTGGCGCTGCGCTCGCTCCGTATGCGCGCAGACACGCTGGACGTGCGTATCGATGGAGCGCCCGACACGCTGCGCGTGATTGGGCAAGAGGGAGTGGTGCGCGCGCAGCTGACCGGTGCGGCCGCCCGTGAAGGCCGACTCACCGTGGTGGCGCACGAGACCGACGGATATTTGCGCGTAGTTGCGACAGGTAACGACGCGTTGCTGTACTTGAATCCCGTGCTGCGCTGGGATGGGAGAGATCTTCCGAGGCCGATCGCGTTCGTGGATGGCCCGCGCACTGCGCTCTGGCGATCCGCGTGGATGCTGGCATTTGGTTGGCTGGGCGCGCAGCTGTTTCTCGCGCGTGAGCGCGCACGGGCTCGTCGCTTGCGACCGGTTCCGCGCACGGCGGTGGCGAAGCTCGCAGCGGTCTCTGGCGAGTGATGCGTAACCAAGGGAGTGTCACGCGTACGTTGGCGCCGGTGATTGCGGCGAGCGTGGTCCTGCGCCTCTCGATCGCTGCGGGCTCGGGCTTCGGCGTCGATGAAGCGTATGCCGTCACCGTCGCGCGTCCGCTGTCGCTCAGCTACTTCGATCATCCGCCGCTGCATTTCTGGATGGCGGGCGCGATGGCGTTTCTGACCGACGACACATCGCCGTTCTGGATGCGGCTGCCGTTCGTGCTCTGCTTCACGATCACGCTATCGGCGATCGGCGCACTCACCGCGCGACTGTTCTCGCTCCGCGCTGGAGTCATCGCCGTGGCAGCGCTCGCCTCGAGTGGCGTGCTGGGCGTCACGGCCGGCACGTGGGTGCTTCCCGACGGACCGCTGATCGCCGCAACGAGTGTTGCAGCGTGGCTACTGGCGCCCCTGCTCGTATCGGATGACGACGAGACGCGGCGGGTTGATGCAGCGTGGCGTTGGATCACAGCCGGCGCCTGCCTGGGACTCGGCCTGCTCTCCAAGTATCACGCGGTGCTTGCCGCGGCAGGCATTCTGCTGTTCCTCGCGACGAGTGCCCGTGCCAGGCCCTGGCTGCAGACGCGATGGCCATGGATCGCGGCCGTTGTGATGATGAGCTGCGCCGTGCCGATCGTGCTGTGGAACGCGCAGCACGACTGGGCATCCTTCGCCTTTCAAGGAGCGCGCGCGATTCCGTCGCGCTGGTCGGCAGCGCCGTTTCTCGAGAGTGTTGCAGGCCAATTGGCGTGGCTCCTGCCGTGGATCGGCGTGCCGCTGGCGATGTCGCTGGCGAGTGCCGTTGGACGGGGACCGGCGGATCGTGCGCGGTGGCTCTGCGTCTGCCTCGCCTGCGGGCCGATCGTGCTGTTCACCGGCGTGACCCTCGGCGGAGCGCGCGGACTTCCGCATTGGCAGGCCCCGGGTTGGTTGTTCGCGTTTCCGTTGCTCGGCGCATGGGCGGACGACGCACTGACGCGAGGCGCGCGATGGCCTCGACCGTGGCTCGTTGGCAGCTCGGCGCTGACCACGGCGCTCGTCGTGCTTCTGTTGGGCCAGGGGAAATCCGGTTGGCTCGACGGTCGACTTTCGCCGTCGGCGCGGCTGGCTGATCCCACGCGCGACGCGGTGTCATGGCGCGCTGCGGTGGATGCCGCAGTGGAGGCCGCGGTGGACGACGCGAAAGAGGACCCGATCCGCGCTGCGGATGGCGACGCACCGCCACCACTCGTCCTCGCGGCGCGCAGCTGGATTCAGGCGGGGCAGATCGGGGTGGCGCTGCGAGGGCGAGACATTCCGGTCGTGTGTCTGTGCAGCGACCCGCACCACTTTCGCTGGCAGCACGACTCACTCCAGTCGCGCTGGACGCGGGTGGTGCTGCTCGATCGTTGGCAGCCGAACAAGCGCGGCTGGCAGGACGCGCCCGCCGCGCTGACCCGTGACAGCCTTCGTGTGGTCGTTCGCGATACATCGGTACTCGATCGCGGCGTCCATGTCATCCGCTACGACGTCGAGCGACCGGGTCCTGCGCTGAGTAGCGCTACGCGGCAGTCCGCAGCACGAGCTGCTTACTGAAGCAGAACTTTCGGCCGATGCTGAGCTCGGACCGCGAAATCTTCTGGTAGCGCGCAATCTTTTCCGGATAGTGCGCGATGCTCGATTCCTGAAAGCCCATGCTGAGGAAGAGACCGTCGGCGAGGGAAATCGCGAACAGCTCGGGAAAGCCGCGCTGTCTGGCCAGCGCCTCGGCGGCGGCGATCAGGTGGCGACCGATCCCCTGCCCCTGTGCGCATGGCGACACGGCAAGCGACACCAACTCCACCAACGATGGTGAGTACTCGTCGAGCGCGACGCAGCCAATGACCGACCCATCGACGTCGCGCACCACCTGATAGTCCTGCAGGTGACTGGTCACGAACGCGGGGGACCGGTGCAGCGTGAGTCCGTCCGGGGCGAAGAGGTTGTTGAGTTCAGCGATGGCGGCGATGTCCTGCTCTTCGGCGTGCACGACCGTGATCGGTGCCGGAGTCGCGGCACCTGTAACTGTGGCGGTCATCCGCGGGACGCGTACACGCGAGCCTTGCCAGCCCGGTCGAAGAGCATGACGTCGTACTTGTCTGGCGTACCGCCTTCCATGCCCGGCGAGCCCACCGGCATGCCGGGGACGGCGAGACCGAGCGCCACCGGCTTTTCTTTCAGCAGCTTCTGGATCAGGTCGGCGGGCACGTGGCCCTCGATGACGTATGTGCCGACGCGGGCCGTGTGGCACGACTGCAGCGCGGTGGGGACGCCCATCGACGCCTTGACGGTGGACATGTCGGCGGTGTCATGGACAGTGACCGCGAAACCCGCCGCGCGCATGTGCTTCACCCAGTTCGCGCAGCAGCCGCAGTTGGGATCCTTGTAGACGCTGATCGGCGTGGGAGCACCGTTCATCCCGCCCGTGCGCGCTTGAGCGCCCGCGACACGAGCGACGCCGACGCCGGCGGCCGCCGCAACGACGGTGAGGAGGAATTCGCGACGAGTGCGCGACGGATGCTCTGGAAAAGGCGACATGGCAAGGCGGGCGGGGCGTCGGGATCCGGCGTGCATACACGCCCGCCGGGTCCGAAAAGATCCCGCGCGGAAACATCGGACGCGGACCGGAAAAGCTAACGAAATCTGCCGTCGGACGCTCAAGTGAACCGACCTTCAGCCGACACTCCTACACGACGGGCCGCGCGTTGTGTCGTCACGCCAGCGGCCCTTTCGATTGCCAGGATGGGGCGACGATGCCTCATGAGCGCACGCTCCCGCATCCTCACGCTACGTGTCCAATAGTCCGTCGCATTCCGCCGAGCGCTTGCTCGACCGCAGTCGCGCGTCCGCCGATCGTCTGAACGGTGCCGTGCTGCTCGCGCATCTTCCGGTGGCCATCATTCTCGCCACCATCTACGGCGGGTGGGGCACCGCCTTGGGCTTTGGACTTCCGCTCGGACTCGGCGCCTTTGCGCTGTCCCGGATGGCTCCCGGCGCCAACATGACCCGCATCGTGCTCGGCCTGTCGTACATGGCCTTCTCGGCGCTGTTCATTCAGCTGGCGCACGGCCTGATCGAGATGCACTTCCACATCTTCTCGGCGCTCGCGCTGCTGCTCGTCTACCGCGACTGGAAGGTGCCCACCGCGGCGGCGGCGGCCATCGCCGTGCACCACGTGGCCTTCCATATCCTGCAGCAGAAGGGCGTCGGTGTGTTCGTGATGAACCACGCCATGCCTGGAATCGCCGGCTTCTATATGGTAGGTGTGCATGCGGCGTTCGTGGTGTTCGAGACCGGCGTACTGATCGTCATGTCGCGCCAGCTGGAGCGCGAGGTGAACCAGACGCAGGATGTCTTCGATTCGCTTGACTCGCTGGGCATGGGCGCACTCAACCGCGAGCCGAGCGGCGATGGCGTAGCCAGCGCGTTGCGCACGGTCATCGGCGCCGTTCGCGTGCTGGATAGCTGCGCCACCGAACTGTCGCACTCGGTCCGTGAGCAGCGCCGTGCGCGCTTCGCCGATCTGGATGCATTGCACGGCTCGTTCAGCGAAGTCGCCGCGCGTATGCAGGAAGCGTCCGACCGCGTGGAAGAGCTGCGCATCCAGAACGAGCGCGACAACGCCAACACGCAGAAATTCCTCTCGACCGCCCTCGTGCCCGCCAACATGGCGATGCGCGACGGTGATTTGACGTCGACGGTCGCGACGGGCTTTGGCACGGAATACGACGCCACGGCCAAGGCGATGAACAGCGCGCTCGATCAGCTGCGCGACGCGCTGAGCGACCTGCGGTCATCGTCGGAACAGATCGAGGGCGCGTCAGGCGAGATTGCGACCGGCGCCGACAGCCTGGCTCGCCTCACGTCGGAGCAGGCCGCGGGTCTCGAGGAAATCACCGCCAGCCTGCACGAGATGACCTCGCTGGGCAAGTCGAACGCGGCGGACGTCAACAGTGCGCGTACCGCGACCTCGTCGGCGACCGAAGCCGCCACGTTGGGTGTGACCCGCGTGCAGCATCTGATCACGTCGATGGACGAGACGCGGGATTCGGCGCGAGAGACAGCCAAGATCGTCAAGACGATCGACGAGATCGCCTTCCAGACCAACTTGCTGGCGCTCAACGCCTCCGTGGAAGCCGCGCGTGCCGGCGATGCAGGACGCGGGTTTGCTGTGGTGGCCGATGAAGTGCGCGCGCTGGCACTGCGCTGCGCGGACGCGGCACGCAACACGTCCAAGCTGATCGAGGATACCGTTTCGCGCGTGGAGGGCGGCGTGTCGATCTCTCGCGAGGTCGACGTGCAACTGCGCGACGTCTCCGGTCGCATCACTGTCGTCAACGACGTGATGGAGCGCATCGGCCAAGCGACGACATCGCAGCAGGATGGCATCGTGCAGATCCGTTCGGCGATCGACTCGCTCAACGGAGCCGTCCAGAACGCGGCGGCGAATGCGGAAGAGTCTGCGAGTGCGGCCCAGGAGCTGAGCTCGCAGTCGCGGGCGCAGCTTGTCCAGACGGAGCGTTTCGTGCTGTCAGGCGGCGGCGATCGGCGACGGTCGACGTCGGCATCACGCGGCGCGCAGCGACCGTCTACGCGGGGCGCCGCGCCGTCTCAGGCGCAGGAAAGCGATGATGCAGACTCGGAGACGCTCGCGATCTTCTAGTTCGGCACCTCGATATGCGCTATCTCTGGCGCCTTCACGATCCCGCCCGGCGGCTCCATCGCCGGGCGGGATCGCTTTTTGCCCGCATGTCAATCGCAAATCAATACCACATACAAAGATCGGGGATTCCCCGACGTGAATTCGTCGGCTGCCTGACTCGGCCATCGCCGCACGCTGCCCATACTCACCAGCAACCCTCAGCGATTCACGACCTTACCGAGGCACGGCATGACCCTCGCGCCAGGCGCGGCATCTTCCACAGCGCGCACATCAGCGGCCCAGCTGGACCGCTTTTCCTACGACGATGACATCGTCCGCAAATTCCTCTTCGCCACCCTGATCTGGGGTGTCGTGGGAATGCTGGTTGGAGTGCTCATCGCACTCCAGCTCGCCAACCCCTTCTTCAACTTCAACACGCCGTGGTTGTCCTTCGGTCGCCTGCGACCGTTGCACACCAACGCGGTGATCTTCGCTTTCGCGGGGAATGCCTTCTTCTGTGGCTGCTACTACTCCACGCAGCGACTGCTCAAGACGCGGATGTTCTCCGACGGCTTGAGCCGTTTTCACTTTTGGGGGTGGCAAGCCATCATCGTCAGCGCCGCGCTGACGTTGCCGTTCGGCTTCACGCAGGCGAAGGAATACGCCGAGCTGGAGTGGCCGATCGATATCGCGATCGCGGTGGTGTGGGTGGCGTTCGCCGTCAACTTCTTCGGCTCGCTGATCAAGCGGCGTGAACGGCATCTGTATGTCGCGCTCTGGTTCTACATCGCCAGCATCGTGACCGTCGCCATTCTGCACATCTTCAACAACCTGTCGATCCCGGCCGACTTCCTGAAGAGCTACAGCCTCTACGCCGGTGTGCAGGACGCGTTCATGCAGTGGTGGTACGGGCACAACGCCGTCGCGTTCTTCCTCACGACGCCGTTCCTCGGGCTGATGTACTACTTCATGCCCAAGGCCGCCGAAGGACCGGTCTTCAGCTACAAGCTGTCGATCCTGCACTTCTGGTCGCTGGTGTTCATGTACATCTGGGCTGGCCCACACCATCTGCACTACACCGCACTCCCGGAGTGGGCCTCCACCCTCGGCATGCTCTTCTCGGTGATGCTGTGGGCGCCGAGCTGGGGCGGCATGATCAACGGGTTGCTCACGTTGCGCGGTGCGTGGCACAAGGTGACGCAGGATCCGATTCTCAAGTTCTTCGTCGTCGCGATCACCGCGTACGGCATGAGCACGTTCGAAGGCCCAATGTTGTCGATCAAGAGCGTGAATGCGCTCGCGCACTACACCGACTGGATCATCGCGCACGTGCACACCGGCGCACTCGGCTGGAACGGCTTCATGACGTTCGGCATGGTGTACTGGCTGCTGCCGCGGCTGTTCCAGACGGAGATCTACAGCAAGAAGGCGATGGAGATTCACTTCTGGATCGCGTCTGTCGGCATCGTGCTGTACGTGGTCGCGATCTACAGCGCCGGTGCCACGCAGGGGCTGATGTGGCGCGCGTTCGACCAGACCGGTCGCCTGGCCTATCCCGACTTCGTCGAGACGGTCGTCAAGCTGATGCCGATGTACTGGATGCGCGTCGTCGGCGGCTCGATGTACCTGGTGGGCACGCTGATCTTCGGCTGGAACGTGATCATGACGTGGCGCAAGCGTCCGGCCCGGTACGATGTGCCGGTGATCGAAGCGGCGCCGTTGTCGAAGAAGTACGAGCACCCGCCGGCAACGGCGTTGCCCGCCGGCCCGTCGGTTGGCGTCTTCGGCCGGTTCGCTGGTGTGGCGTGGCATCGCGCGTGGGAACGCGCGCCGATGCTCTTCACCGCGCTGACGTTGCTCGCCGTCGTCGTTGCCTCGCTCTTCGAGATTCTGCCCACGTTCCTCATCAAGTCGAACGTGCCGACGATCGCGTCGGTCAAGCCATACACGCCGCTCGAGTTGGCGGGACGCGATGTGTACATCGCCGAAGGGTGCTTCAACTGTCACTCGCAGATGATCCGTCCGTTCCGCTACGAGACGGAGCGCTTCGGCGAATACTCCAAGCCGGGCGAGTCGGTCTACGATCATCCGTTCCTGTGGGGATCGCGCCGCATCGGACCTGATCTGGCACGCGAAGGGGGCAAGTATCCCGATCTGTGGCATGTGCGGCACTTCGAGAATCCGCGCGCGGTCACCGCGAAGTCGATCATGCCGGCCTACTCGCAGCTCCTCACCAACACGCTCGACTTCGACGGCATTCAGAAGCGCGTGGACGTGATGATGATGCTGGGTGTGCCGTACGGCGATGCCGTGAACAAGGCGCCGGCGATGGCGCGTGAGCAGGCCAAGAGCATCGCGGCCGCGATTGTCGAACAGGGTGGACCGGCTGGCCTCGAAGACAAGGAGATCGTCGCGATCGTTGCCTACATGCAGCGCCTCGGGCGCGACATCAAGGTCGCCAAGGTCGCTGCCAACAGCACCGGGGGATCGATCAAGTGAAACTCTCCGACATCATGTCCCACGCTGGTCTCGCGATGTACGCGCAGGTCGCCCTCGTGCTCTTCTTCGGGGTGTTCATCGCCGTAGCCATCCGTACCTACGCGCCTTCCCGCCGCGGCGTGCTCGATGACGCCGCGCTGCTTCCGCTCGATGACGGCCGCACGGTCGCGCACACTTCACAGGAGAGCTGACCCGTGGCCAGCGAGAAGCAGAACGAGACCGATCGCATCCTCGAGCACGAGTACGACGGTATTCAAGAGTACGACAATCCGATGCCGAGGTGGTGGCTGCTGACATTTGCCGGCACGATCATCTTCTCCGTCATCTACGTCTTCGACGTGGGCCCGATCGGCAACGGCAAGGGACGCATCGCCGACTATGAGGCGGACATGAAGGCCTTCGCGGCAGCGCATCCCGCTCCCACCGGCAGCGATTTCTCCGGCGAGCAGCTGCTGGTCATCGCGAAGGATCACGAGGCGATGGAAGAAGGGAAGGAAACGTTCACCACCTACTGCGCCTCGTGTCATCGCGCGGACGGCGGCGGTCTCATCGGACCGAACCTGACGGACAGCTACTGGATTCACGGCGCCACTCTACCGGACCTGTACAAGACGGTCACCAACGGCGTGCTCGAGAAAGGCATGCCGCCCTGGGGCAAGACACTCAAGCCCGAGCAGATCGCGCGCGTCGTCGGATACGTGTCCACCATGCAGGGGAGCAACCCGGCGAACCCGAAAGCTCCGCAAGGAGTACAGGCGACACCGTGAGCACGATTGCGCCACCCAAAAGCAGCGGGCGTGTTCTTCCGACGTTGAACGAAGACGGCACTCGGCGCTGGATTCGGCCGAAGCCGTCGCACGGACCGTGGTGGGAACGGCGGCGTGTCGTGGCCTACCAGTTGATGGCGATCTTCTTTGCCATTCCGCATCTGCGCGTCGGCGGGCAGCCCATGTTCCTCATGGACCTGCCCGCCCGGAAGTTCACGTTGATGGGCTACACGTTCCTGCCCACCGACACGCTGCTGTTGATGTTCACGTTGGGCAGCATCATCATCGGGATCTTCCTCATCACCGCGTTCTTCGGACGCGCGTGGTGCGGCTGGGCCTGCCCGCAGACCGTCTATCTCGAGTTCCTCTTTCGCCCGGTGGGCCGCTGGTTCGACGGCGGTTACACCGGCGCGCGCAATCTCGACAAGAAGGGCGAGTGGTTCACGCCCATGCGCATCGGCAAGTACGTCGCGTTCCTGACGATGTCGCTGTTCGTGTCGCACACGCTGCTCGCGTTCTTCGTCGGTACCGAGAATCTCTACCACTGGGTGCTCGGCTCACCGGCCGCGCATCCCACTGCATTCCTGCTGGTGACGCTCTTCACCGGCGTCGTGTGGTTCAATTTCACATACTTTCGTGAGCAGACCTGCCTCATCGTCTGCCCCTACGGCCGCTGGCAGTCGGCGTTGATCGATCGGCAGTCGGTCATTGTCGCATATGATGTAAAGCGCGGCGAACCGCGCGCCCTTGGCACGGCTGATCGTCCCGCGAATGCAGGCGATTGCATCTCCTGCGGCGCCTGCGTGCAGACCTGCCCGACGGGCATCGATATACGCAATGGCCTGCAGATGGAGTGCGTGCACTGCACGCAGTGCATCGACGCGTGCGATGACGTGATGACCCGCATCGGCAAGCCGAAGGGACTGATTCGCTACTCCTCGCAGGATGCGATGGCCGGCAAGCCCCGGAAGCTGCTGCGGCTACGCACGGTGCTCTATCCGCTGGTGCTCACCATCATGCTGGGCGGCTTGATCACATCGCTCGTGATGAAGGACACCGCCGACATCACGGTGCTGCGCGGTATCGGTGCGCCATTCGGTGAAGAGTCGGACGGTCGCATTTCCAATCAGGTCCGCATCAAGATCGCCAACCGCGCGCACACCGACGCGCAGTACGCCATCGTCGTCAACGGCCTCGAAGGTGCCGGGCTTCAGGACAGCGAAGTCACCGTTGTCGCCCCCGAGAATCCGATGACGATCGCCGGCGGCGCCACGCGTGAGACCAGCATGTTCATCCTGCTGCCGCGCAAGGCGTTCACCAACGGCGAACTGAACATCGTGCTGACCATCAGCGATGGACACAGCTCCACGCAGGAGATTCCGTATCGCCTGCTTGGCCCCTCCACCGGAGCATCCAAGTGAAAGCCGGCATGATGTGGCCGATCGGCATCACCGCCATTCTTGGCGCCACGGTCGCTGCGAACATCGTCATGATGCGTCTGGCGAGTGACGACCCCTCGATGGCCATCGAACCGGACTACTACAAGAAGGCGGTGGATTTCGATTCGACGATGGCCGCCGAGCGTCGCAGCAACGCGCTGGGTTGGACCGCGGTAAGCTCGATTGATCCGATCGTGGCTGGCAAGCCGACGCGCGTGCGCGTGCGCCTGGCTACGGTGGATGGCACCCCGATCCCCGACGCCACGGTGCGTGTGGTCGCACTGTTCAACGCGCGCGCCAACGATCTCAAGCAGGCAACAATGGTCGCGCAGTCCGACAGCAGCTACGCCGCATCCCTCGACATCGGCTTCCCCGGGCAATGGGAGGTTAGGGTGGACGCCACGCGTGGCGCGGCGCATCTGATCTCGACGTCACGCGTCGAGGTGGGATCATCAACTGGGCGCGGCACCGTCCCGTGATTCCCGCCGCGCTGGGCATTCTTGTCGCAAGCCTCATCGGCAGCGTGCACTGCGCGGCGATGTGCGGCGGCTTTGTCTGTTTCTACGCAGGTGCGGGTCCATCGGGCAGCAACGATGGACCGGTCGCGCTGCGTGCGCATGCGATGTACAACGTCGGACGCCTTGCCTCGTATCTGCTGCTCGGTGCCATCGCCGGCGCACTCGGCGCAGGCGTATCGATGGTGGGGCGCATGGCCGGTGTCGCACACGCGGCTACCGTGATCGCCGGCGCGCTGATGATCGGCTGGGCGATCAGCACGATCGCCGCGCAACGCGGCGTGTCGATCGGCGCGGTGCACGCGCCGGAAGCGTGGCAGCGCGCGTTGGGCAAGGCGCTGCATGCCGTGCGCGAGCAACCGATGTCGGTGCGTGCTGGACTCACAGGATTGCTTACCACCATGCTCCCGTGCGGCTGGCTGTACGTCTTCGTCGCCACCGCAGGGAGCACCGGCACTGTGCGGGGCGGACTCACCGTCATGGGGATCTTCTGGCTGGGAACGGTACCGGCATTGCTCGCCGTGGGGCTTGGCGCGCAGCGCGTGTTTGGCCCGCTGCGCAAACGACTGCCGTCGCTCAGCGCCGTCGCGGTGTTGGTGATGGGCGTGCTGGCGATGAGCGGACACCTGTCGATGCAAACGATGCAGGGAATGCAGCACGACACCATACAGCACAACGCGATGCAACACGACATGACGCCGAAACAGTTGATGTCGCCCGAGAGACCGCATGAGCACTGAGACGCTGCGCCTGAATGGCGTGGATGCATCGGCAACCGATGTCGCCTGCGCGCACTGCGGGCTTCCGGTTCCTGACGGCTTCATCGAGCAGGATGCCACGGCGCAGTTCTGCTGCGCGGGATGCCACACGGCATACGGCATTCTGCACGCGCACGGCCTCGATCAGTACTACGGCTTCGCTGAACGTCGCGAAGCGCCGGTGCGCGCCTCGGGGCGCAAGTACGAGGAGTTCGATCACCCGTCGTTCAATTCGCTGTACGTCACGCTGGCGCCGTCAGGGCTGTCGCGTACCGAGCTCTATCTCGAAGGTGTGCACTGCTCGTCATGCGTGTGGCTGGTGGAGCGCATGCCGTTGCTGGTGCCGGGCGTGGCGCGCGCCGAGTTGGATGTGAGACGCTCGCTGGCCGTGGTGGAGTGGGATCTGGCGGCGGTGCCGCTGTCGGAGATTGCACAGTCGCTCGATGCGCTGGGCTATCCGCCGCACCCGTTCCGCGGCGTCGCGCGGGACGCCATGCGTCGTCGGGAAGATCGCGCGATGCTCGTGCGCATTGGCGTGGCCGGCGCGATCGCGATCAACGTCATGCTCGCCGCGCTCGCACTGTACAGCGGCGACGTGAACGGCATGGAAGCGCAGTACGAACGCTTCTTCCGGTGGATCAGCTTCGCGCTGGTGGTGCCCACCTTCATCTGGCCGGGGCGCGTCTTCTTTACCGGTGCGTGGGCCGCGCTGCGTACGCGTTCGCTGCACATGGATCTCCCCATCGCGATCGCGCTGGCGGCCGGCTTCATTCGCGGCGGCATCAACACCATCGCTGACAGCGGCCCGGTCTACTTCGACGGGCTCGCGATTCTCATCTTCGCGCTCTTGGTCGGACGGTTCCTGCAGCAGCGCGGACAGCGCATGGCGGCGGATGCGGCCGAGTTGCTGCATGCGGTTGCGCCGTCGGCCGCGCACATCATCGAAGGCGGTGTGCGGCGTGAGGTTCCGGCCGAAGCGCTCCTCCCCGGCATGGTGCTCGATGTGCGCGCCGGCGAGAGCTTTGCCGCCGACGGTACCGTCATCGAAGGGCGTTCGGCGGTGAACGCCGCATTGCTCACCGGCGAGTCGCGGCCAACGTCGGTGAGTGTTGGTGCGCGTGTGTTTGCCGGTACGCAGAACGTGGAAGCGCCGTTGCTCGTGCGCGTGGAAGAAGCAGGCGAGACGAGCCGCATCGCCAAGCTGCTGCGTCAGGTGGAAGAGAGCGCGAGTCGACGAGCGCCGGTGGTGCAGCTGGCCAACCGCATGGCCGGGATCTTCGTGGCGGTCGTGCTGGTCGCAACCGCGCTGGTGTACGTCGTCTCCACGCGGATGGGCGCCGTGCATGCGCTCGACAACGCGATCGCGCTGCTCATCGTTACTTGCCCGTGCGCGCTCGCGCTCGCCACGCCGCTCGCCATCACCGTGGCGGTCGGACGCGCGGCCAGCGGCGGCATGCTCATCAAGGGTGGCGACGCGCTCGAGCTTCTGGCCCAGCCGGCCACCTTGGTGCTCGACAAGACGGGCACCATCACCGAAGGGCGCACCGCGCTCGTCTCGTGGGTGGGGCCGGAGTGGGTGCAGCCCCTGGTGCTGTCGCTGGAAGAAGGCTCGTCGCATCCATTGGCCGACGGTTTCCGCCGCGCGTGGACGCATCTCGAGCTGCTTCCGGTTGAATACGCTCGCCACATCGCCGGCGGTGGCATGACCGGCATCGTGAATGGCCATGCGCTGCGCGTCGGCTCACCGCGATTCGTACGAGACGGCCTCACTGCGACGACCACCACCGATGCTGGGCTGGCCTCGGCGATCGCCGCCATCGACGCCACGCTCACCCCGGTACACATCGCGGTGGACGGCGTGCTCGTTGCCGCGGCAGGCTTGGGTGACCGCATTCGCGATGACGCGCTCGTGTCGCTCAACGCGCTGCGTGCCCGTGGCTGGCGCACGGTGATGCTCAGCGGCGATTCCCCCGACGTCGTGGCATCGGTGGGGCGCACGCTGGGATTTGCCCCTGAGGACCTCGTGGGCGCGGCGTCGCCCGAGGACAAGCTGGCCTTCGTGGAGCGGATCAAGCGCCATGGCGCGGTCGTCATGGTGGGCGACGGGGTCAACGATGCGGCCGCCATCGCTGCGGCGAGTGTCGGCATTGGCGTGCACGGCGGCGCCGAGGCCTGCCTCGCCACAGCGGATATCTATCTCGCACGGCCGGGGCTTGGCGCACTGGTCGAGCTGACCGACGGCGCACGGCGCACCATGCGCGCGATCCGTCGCAACATCGCCTTCTCGATCGGCTACAACCTCATCGGTGCCGGGCTCGCTGCGGTCGGGCTGCTCTCGCCTCTCATTGCCGCGATCCTCATGCCGACGAGCTCGATCACCGTCGTGCTGGGCTCGTGGTACAGTCACACATTCGCGCGCATCGCGCGCCGGGAGTCCGTCGCATGAGCGTCATCTTTCTGGTCCTGCCACTGGCCCTCGTGATCGTGGGCGCGGCCGTTGGCGCATTCGTCTGGTCGGCCCGCAGCGGGCAAATGGACGACCTGGAAACACCGGCCATGCGCATGTTGCACGACGACGCCCCAATCGTGACACCAC
This sequence comes from Gemmatimonas sp., assembly GCA_965279375.1. Taxonomy (GTDB): domain Bacteria; phylum Gemmatimonadota; class Gemmatimonadetes; order Gemmatimonadales; family Gemmatimonadaceae; genus Gemmatimonas. The sequence goes on from OZ257156.1 coordinate 966,304, forward strand.
GTCTGCCTTGACCGCAGTCCTCGGCGAGGGGACATTGCGGTATGTCACAGAGTTCATCGAACGATCCCTACGGCGGTACTGAACGCCGCAGCAATCCACGCCTCCGCGAGCTGGTCGACGAAATGCTCGCGTCGATTCGCGCCGCGTCCAATGTCGACCTGTGGACGCCCGACGAGCGCTCGCGCTATCAGGCAGACATGGCGCGCATCATGGAATCGGTGCGCGAACACGCCGTCGACCGTAGCCGCACCCCGGGCTCCACGCGCGACTAGCTGCTACGCCTTTTTCGCTCGGCCAGTCAGGCGAGCGCCGATGGCGGCGACACACCAGAGCGCGGCCGCGATCACGAGCAGGAACTTCACGCTCGCACACACCGTCGCGAGGTGCGCCAGTCCGTCGCTCGCGCCGTGATCGATCATGCGCCACAGCGCGAGGTTCTCTGCCGCGTCGAGCGGCATGCACAACAGGACCGCGCGCTTGAGGAGTGCACCGGCGCGCAGCATGGCCTCCGATCGCTGACTGCCCAACAGCAGTCCGATCAGCGACGTGAACATCAGCGGATACGCGATCAGGAACGCGAAATCGACGCCGAGGCTGACCTTGGCAGTTTCCAGCGCATCGGTCTGACGCCATGCGGTGAGGTACATGTCTGCTCCCTCACGCGACCACGCCAGCTCGTAACCCACGATGCCGCGCGGCGACTGCTCGCCGCGCAACGATTCATCGAAGCCGCGCAGCTGCAGGAAGAGCACCAGCGACAGGATCGCGAAGAAGAGCCAGCGGAACATGGAGATCCGGTCGAAGGAGAGGTGGGGGCGTCCACGCTCTCCAAACTTGCTTCAGTGCACACGCGATTCAATGTTCCAGTGATGGACGGGCCGGTGGAGTGGCGAATTCGCGCGCAAGCTCCGGAGTGTCCGAGCGGCTGATCATGGCGAGGTTCCGCGGAGAGCAACCATCACGCCGCAGACACTTGCCGGAGACCGAAATGCCAGACGCCACTGTTCCCCGCGTTCCCCAACCCGCTGCCGCACAGATCGGCGTGCCGATAGATCACATCGACGACGTGAGGTTCGCTGCCGTCGTTGCACGCGATGCCTCAGTGGACGGTTCGTTCTTCTACGCCGTCCGCACCACTGGCGTCGTCTGCAGGCCGTCGTGTGGCGCGCGTACACCCAAGCGCGAGAACGTCTCGTTCTTCACGTCGGTCGATGCGGCTATCGTCGCTGGCTTCCGCCCGTGCAAACGCTGCCGCCCCGATCAGCCCGCCGATGAACTCGCTCGCGAGGTCGTCACTGCCGTCTGCCGGCTCATCGACGACGCCATCACGCGCGATCGGCCAGCGCCGACACTCGACGCGCTCGCCGGCAAGATCGGCTACTCGCCGTTCCATCTGCATCGGATGTTTCGCAAGGCCACCGGCATCACACCACGCGCCTATGCTGCCGGCGCGCGCGCCAATCGCGTGCGTGCCACTCTCGAAGACGCGCGCACCGTGTCAGAAGCCATTCACGCCGCCGGCTACAGCTCGTCCAGCCGATTCTACGAACACGCCACGCAACGCCTCGGCATGACGCCCACACGACTCAAGCGCGGCGGCCGCGACGAAACCATTCGCTTCGCCATCGGCGCGACATCGCTCGGTGCCATGCTCGTGGCGGCAACGGACAAGGGCGTCTGTGCCATCCAGCTCGGCGACGACCCCAACGCACTCATTCGCGCGCTCGAAGATCGCTTTCCGCACGCAACGCTGATCGGCGACGACGACGCGTTCTCGACGACTGTGGCACAGGTCGTCGCGTTCGTGGAATCGCCCAACGGTGCGCTCGCGCTACCGCTCGACATTCGTGGCACGGCCTTTCAGGAGCGCGTGTGGACAGCACTCACCGCGATCGCGCCGGGACGCACCGTCACCTACACCGAGCTTGCCGCAGCCATCGGGCAGCCGTCTGCCGTGCGCGCCGTCGCGAGTGCGTGCGCAGCCAACGAGATCGCCATCGCGATTCCGTGTCACCGCGTAGTGCGATCCAACGGCGAGCTGTCGGGCTATCGCTGGGGTGTCGAACGCAAGGACGCGCTGCTCCGTCGCGAGGGAGCACGGTGAACGCCTTCAACGGCGAACTCTTCGCCGAGTCTGATTTCATTGGTAGCGGGGCACGCAACGTTTCGCTCCCCGAGGGCGCGAAGTTGCTTCCCGGCTTCGCGTTGGCCGCGGAGCAACCGCTGCTCGCGTCGCTCGAGCAAGTGATGCAGGCAGCACCCATGCGACACATGGTCACTCCCGGCGGACATCGCATGTCCGTCGCGATGACCAACTGCGGCGCGTTCGGATGGATCACCGATCACGCCGGCTATCGCTACTCCTCGGTCGATCCGCTGTCGGGCAATGCATGGCCGGCGATGCCTGAGGTCTTTCGTTCGCTCGCGGTGCGCGCCGCGACGGCGGGTGGCTATCCAGCGTTTTCGCCCGACGCCTGTCTCATCAACCGCTACGAGCCCGGCGCGCGCATGTCGCTGCATCAGGACAAGAACGAGCGCGACCTCGATGCACCGATTGTCTCCGTGTCGCTCGGTTTAACCGCGAATTTCCAGTTCGGCGGACTTGAGCGGAGCGACAAGGTGCAACGCGTGGTGCTCCTTCATGGCGACGTCGTCGTGTGGGGTGGCCCGTCGCGTCTCGCGTATCACGGCGTCCTGCCGCTCAAGGACGGTGAGCACCCGCTACTCGGCCGCCAGCGTCTCAACCTCACCTTTCGCGTCGCGCGCTGAACGCGATCGCTACCGCAACTTCATGATCAGACCGTTGTGCGCCTTGATCACGCCCGCGCGCAGAATGTCGAGCCCGTTCTCGTAGCAGTAGAGCCCCATCTGCTTCATGTCCATGAGTTCTCGGTAGCCATGATTCATGAAGTCCGACATGATGTTGTAGTAGATGCGCGTCTTGAACTGATTGCGCGGCGTGGTCATCACCACGTAACCGCCCGGCTTGAGAAAGCGTCGGTGCATCTCGATGCACTCGGCCTTGTGCGAATCCGGAAAGTGCTCGAGCAGCCCGATGCTCACCACCACGTCGAACTCGCGTCCGTACTTGAGGTCGCGAATGTCGGCGACTTCAAAGTGGATCGGCATCTCGTCGCGATACCACACGCGCGGATGGCCCGTAGTCTCGTCCACACCGACGAACGGATACTCCAACGGGAACTTGCCAAAACGATCCGTCTCGCAGAACGCATCGTAGTCCACCAGCACGATCTCGCCGCCCGGATACATCGCCGCGATCTGCATCGCTTCGTAGCCGTCGGCGGCGCCGAGAAACAGAATGCGCGGCTTCTTGAGCTGCATGCCGTCAAACAACGCGCGCTTGCCGCGCGGATCCCACACCGCATCCTCGGCGCGCATCACCTTGTTCCACCCGGCCAGCCGCACCATGTCTTCCAGTGCGTGTTGCGCTTCGTGCGCATCGACGTGCGACATCGCGTGCGTGAGTGCGTGGCGCGCCTGCTGCTGCGCCGCGGGCACATCCGTCAGAAAGAACTGATGAAACGCCGTGTTGAAGAGGCGCCAGCCTTCGATGATCGGCAGCGGTTGGTCGTGCGCCGCCTCGTATTCGCGCCGAGCCCGCGACCACTTCTCCGTTTTGTACGGTCGCCCTACCTGGGCCCACGACATCGCTGACCAATTCGTCGCGCCGAAATCCACGAACATGTCCGGCGCTTCGGTGCGCGTGTCGATCACGAATTGCGGTGTCAGCTCGCGGTGTCCGAGCGCGTGACGTGCGCCGCGAGGCCGACCCCACGGACGATCGGTGGAGGCGGGGAACGCGCGCTTGGCTGCAGCGGCAGCGGGAATCTGGGGAGAGACGAGCGTCGCCATGACTGGACGATGCGCGCCGAGCTCCGTCGGCGCCAGCGGACCCACAACCCTGCCGCACGCGGAGCTCGGCGGCGGATCGGATCAGGAGAGCCCGAACTCCTCGCGCGCCTGACGGTTCGCGCTCGACTGCCGCGCCGCCAACTCGGCGTCGGTCGCTGACTTCGGCTGCCGTTCGGCGGCCAGCGCCGCCTCGCGACGCTCCACCAGCGACCAGAATTCGCCGCCGTCCGGCTCTGGGCCGTTCTCCGGTGGCAGGAGCGCGTACATCGCCTTGTACATCATCGAGAACGCCCAGAACAGCGACAGCATGTCCGGGAGCACCAGCACGATGCGCGTGATGGCGTTCACGTTGGCGACCTGATCGTTGAACGCCGGCGTGTTGAAGGGCGCGACGACGATGCGCAGGTTGATGAAATAATTGACCAAACCAGCCGCGAGATTCGTCGCGCCGATGATCAACGCAGCACGGCGGAGCGAGCTCGTCACCGTCGGCTCGTCCAGCAATCGATCGAGCGCCGCTTCGCGCTCCGGTGTGTCGGGGCCCAATCCCTGAAACGCGATGGAGCGCGTCACGGGCCGAGCCATGAACGCCGACCCGCCAAACACGAGCACCGCCACGATGTAGCTCGCACTGTCCTTGAATGCGAAGAGCGCGCCCGAGACATACCAGAACGCCAGCGCGCCGCGCATGATCGCGGAGAAGCCGCTGTAACTCGAGATGAAGTTGAAGCGACGCGTGATCACGAGCAGGTCGAGCAACACCCACGCAACCGGCACCAACGCAGCGACCAGATACGCCGGAAGGGTGCCAATCAGGGCAGTGCCGTACTTGAGGATCACAACCGGTGCGATGGCACCGATCAGGATGTCCAGCGTCAGCTTCAGCGACTTCGACATGGGTACGCGAGGGGATGCGTCCGACTGACCCCCGCGGGGCCCGAATCGGCGACTAGCAATGTATCGGGTCGTGCAGCCGTGTACCCACGTCGGTCGGCGTCTCGCAATCGACGTCCACGACCCCCTGCGCGTTACCACATCGCTCGCATCACGCACCGACGCACAGCACTGAACGCATTGTGCGCCGGAGCACGTTCGCCCTGCGGCCGCTGTATCGCGGCGTGACGCCGTCGCACAGAACAGCACAGACCCAGGAGTGGCGGCTGGTCCCACCGAATCGAACCATCCAGCCGCAAGTCACTTCATCACATGGACTTATGCGGTGTTCTCGCAACTGCGTCGGACCTCGGCCCGATCGGTACATCTCCTGCTTTGAAGTGGAGCACTGCCGCCGCGTGATGCATGGCCCGCTTCCGGGCCATCGAGCGCGGCTCTCGCCCACGCACTCATGAGGTGTCCCATGCATCGCACGCTGCTCTCCATCCGCGCCGTTGTCTCCATCGCCGCTGTTGCCGCACTCGCCGCCTGCAGCGATTCGTCCCCTGTCGCGGTGACGGATCCGTCGGCGTCGTTGGCCCGCGGCAGCGGCGGTGGCGGCGCCGCGACGGCCACCAAGCAGACCATCACCCTCTCGCCGTCGGCCGGCGCCCTGTTCGCCAGCGCCAAGGGCAAGGCCAAGTTCGCCGCCAAGCCCGGCGAGCGTGAGCTGCAGATCGAAGTGGAGAACGTGCCGGCAGGGACGTCGCTGATCTTCACGGTTGGTGGTGTGAACGTGGGCACGGCCACGGCCGACGCCCTGCGCCAGGCGCGCATCAACCTCAACTCGACGCTTGGCAACGCCGTCCCACTGTCGGTCACCGGTGCATCCGTGATCGTCACAACTGCCGCTGGCGGCGCGGTCGTCTCCGGTTCGTTCTGAGCCGAGCTGCGATGAGTTAACCGTCCGTTGCTGCCGTGCGCAGGAGTTCCTGTGCGCGGCAGCGCCGGGCCACCGCCGGAGTGGCCCTGCGAGAGGCCCCTGGCCCCTGCGACGTGTCTCTCTCCCGTCGCCCGCAGCACGGCAGACGTCGCTGCCGGCAGTCTAGTGCCACGGCTCCCCGTGCCGTATCGTCATGTGTACAGGTTTCTTCACCGACCGGTACCGCTTCCGCCCCGCGCAGTCCTCGGGGCAGACACATAGACGGAGTACGCACGCTATGAAGCTCACACGTCCTGTTTTCGCGCTCGCGGTTTGCGGGCTGCTCGCCGGCGCTTCGTCCCTCGCCTCCGCGCAAAGCGGCATGGCCGGCATGGACCACGGGTCGCATCGCATGGGCCCAGAGATCGTGATCCCCAAGGGCGCGATCTATACCAAAGCCGACGTCGAATTCATGCAGGGGATGATCGCCCATCATGCCCAGGCGATCGTCATGGCGAAGATGGCCGAGAAGAACAGCACCAACACGCCGTTACTCATGCTCTCGCGCAAGATCGATCAGTCGCAGGTGCCTGAGATCATCATCATGCAGGACTGGCTGCGGCGCTACAAGCAATTCGCCCCCGATACGTCCTCGTGGCACGACATGCGCATGGACGGCATGCTGACCGACGAGGAGCTCAAGGCGATGGATGCGGCCAAGGGCGCCGATTTCGACCGGCTGTTCCTCACCGGCATGATCAAGCACCACGCCGGCGCCATCAAGATGGTCGACGATCTGTTCAAGTCGCCCGGGGCCGGCCAGGAAGTCGATGCCAGCGTCTTCGCCAACGACGTCGTCACCGCGCAGACCGCCGAGATCGGCGTCATGCGTCGCCTGCTCGCCCAGCTCCCGAAGAAGTAGCCCACGCCCCACTCGTCGCCGCGCGCCAGGCCCGGTGCGCGGCGATTTCTACCCTGCTGCACCTCACCTCTGGAGGGTGAATCGATGCGTGTCGTCCGCAGTCTGCTCCTTCTTGCCGCGGCGGTGGCCGTGCCGGCGCTCAGTGCGCCGGGTACGCTTTCGGCGCAAACCTATCCGTCGGCCAAGGATCCCCGCAGCGTCCTCAAGCCCGGGCGCTTCGATGCGGGCGTGGCCATCAACGGCATGAAGCAGGTGTCGTTCGTACCCAAGCCGGCGCAGTTCGACACGGTCCGCGGGTTGACGTTCATCAACTCCGACGTCGCCTTCGGCACGCACTATATCTACCAGGCCAACTTCGCCGGCTTCACCATTTGGGACGTCACCGATCCCGCCAAGCCGGTCATGACGGCGGCGGTGCGCTGCACCACGTCGCAGGGCGACCCGACGATCTACGGCAACCTCCTTTTCCTCTCGGCCGAAGGTGGTGGCAACCGAAAGGACTGCGGGTCTCAGGGCGTGCAGGATCCGAAGGATCACATGGCCGGCATTCGCATCTTCGACGTGTCCAACCCGAAGGAGCCCAAGCTGGTCAAGAACGTCGAGACGTGCAAAGGCTCGCACACACACACGCTGGTGCCGAGCCCGACGGACAAGAACATCATCTACCTGTACATATCGGGGCAGTCGGGCGCGCGTCCGGATACCGAGCTCGCCGGGTGCAAGAACGGCAACGATCCGAAGGATCCGACGAACTCGCTCTACCAACTCGACATCGTGAAGGTGTTCCTCAACGCGCCAGAGAAGTCGGTCGTCATTCCGGGTGCCCGCATCTTTGCCGACCTCGAAAGAGCCGGCGAGTGCGCACGGTACTGCGCGCCGGCACGCCCCGGTGCTCGCGCGGGGGCGCGTCCGCAGCCCGCGCCCGACATGCCGACCGGTCCGCGCAACTGCCATGACGTGACGGCGTACCCCGAGATGAACATGCTGCTCGCGTCCTGCTCGACGCACTCGATTCTCGTGGACATCAAGAACCCCGAGAAGCCGTTTCGTATCAGCGCGGTCATGGACACGAACAACTTCCAGGGGCGTCACACGGCGGCCTTCAGCAACGACGCGAAGAAGCTGATCCAGACCGAGGAGTGGGGCGGCGGTACGGGCCCGATGTGCCAGGCGTCGAGCATGCAGCAGTTGGGCGGCAACACCATCATCACTCTGGACGCGAACAAGCGGCAGCAGCAGCGCGCATACTTCAAGCTGCCGTCGGCACAGGCGGCGGAAGAGAATTGCGTGGCGCACAACGGCGGCATCATTCCGGTGCCGGGACGCGACCTGTACGTGCAGGGGTGGTACCAGGGCGGCGTGAACATCATGGACTTCACCGACGCTGACAACGCTTTCGAGATCGCCTACTTCGATCGTGGCTCGATCAACCCGCCCAAGCCGGTCGACGTGCCAGGAGCGGCGGCGGCCGCGCCCGACCCGTCGGTGCGTGGCGGCGGCAACACCATCGGCGGGTCGTGGGGCGCGTACTATTGGAACGGCCTCATCGTCTCCTCCGAACTCGATCGCGGCATGGACATCCTCGAACTTGTGCCCAGCGCGAATCTCTCGGCCAACGAGATCGCCGCGGCCAAGCTGGTGCGTTTCGAGCAGTTCAACCCGCAGAGCCAGCCCAAGTACGTGTGGCCGCCGGCATTTGTCGTCGTGCGCTCGTATCTCGACCAGCTCGTGCGCAACACCGGCCTCGCGGCCGAGCGCACCACGGCCATCGCGCAGGCGCTCGACGTGGCGGAGATGAAGACGGGCATCGCACGTTCCACCGCGCTCAACGCACTCGCCGTGCAGGTCGACGCCGATGCCAAGGGCGCCAAGGACAGCGCGCGCGTCAGCAAGATGGCGAGCGAGATTCGTCGCCTCGCCGCCGTGAAGTAAGGTGAAGTAACACGCGGTTAACCCCGCAACCGCAAAGGGCGCCTCCGGTGGAGGCGCCCTTTTGCATGCTCACCGATCCCTCTCTCGCACGAGCGTCGATCTCGACTGCCCGCGCTGCGTCTGCATCTCCAGGCGCACAATACGCCCGCTGGTATCGCGCACAAACTCGCCGATCAATGCCGTGTCGTCGAAAAACACACGATCCGGCTCATACAACGTCATGCGGATGCGCGGATTGTTTTCGCGCTGATAGTACAGCCGACCTTGCTCGATGCCTATGTGTATCGCGGCCCGCTGCGCATTGAGATACTGCCCGACGTACTGCTGCAGCGAATCTGCGGACACCACCAGCGCGCGGCGAACGAGCGGCTTGCCAAGTGCGATCGCTGCGATAGCGGTGGCAGTCAGTTCCGGCAAGCGGTTGCCACGGCCATTCAGCAGCACCACAACCAGCAGCGAGTCGTCGGGAAGGTACATGGCGTGACTCATGAAGCCACCCATGTTGCCGCCATGCTCTACAAGCGCATGTCCCTGCAGTGTGCCGATGAACCAGCCATAGCCGTAGTCGGTGAGATCTCCGCTCGTGGTTCGCGCCGGTGTCCACGCGCGCCGTAAGGTGGAATCCCGCAGCAGACGCCCCGTCACGAGCGCTCGCTGCCAGCGCAGCAGATCCGCGGCCGTGGACTGCAGCGCGCCCGCCGCCCATGCAATCTGTACATTCGCATTGTTCGCGTTCTCGACACGATTGCGAACGAACAGATACGGAATGGCTCGGTGTGCGATCACACGAGTGTCGTCTCCCCAAAGTGAACGCGTCATCCCCGCCGGTGCGAGCAGCGTGCGTTCGAGATACTCGGGGAACGGTTCGCCGACCACCTTCTCGACGATGTAGCCGAGCAACTGATAGCCAGCGTTGCTGTACGACCATCGCGACCCCGGAGCGAAGTCGAGCGGCTGATCCTTGAAGGTGGCCATCACCTGCTCGGCGGACAGCCATCCTCGCCCCGCCGCCAAGAGACTGCCAGCGTTTCGTGCGTTCGCGATGCCGGACGTGTGCGTCAGAAGCTGCTCGATCGTCACCGCTTTGATCGGCGTCGGATAGCCGGGAAGGAACCGTCCAACCGTATCGGCGAGTGATAGCCGTCCCTGCTCGACCAGCTGCAGTACCGCAACCGCGGTGAACTGCTTGGTCATGGACGCGATCGAGAACAGTGCGTCCGTCGTCATCGGTGCATTCCACTCGAGATTCGCCATGCCGAACGCTCGGTGATGGAGAATGCGGTCTCCACGGGCGACCAGCACCACACCACCGGGCTGGTCAGGCTTGTACGCCGAGTCGATGACGGCATCGATTGCTCGGGTCGGGAATCGCGTTGCTTGTGCGTGCGCGGTGCTGGCGTGTGCGGCGATGAGCGTCGCGGCGAGCAACATGTCACCAGGCGCGATACGCAGCACGCTCGCTGTGCGCCGGCTGATCGCATAGCGACATGAAGTGATCATCGAAACATTCTCTGGTTGTACGGTGGGGTCGAACTCGGCAACTACTCTCGACGGGCACGGGTCATGGCCACGAACGCCAGCTGCGACACGCCGACCCCGAGAAACAGACAAGCCAACGCCGCCGCGCTGTTGGGAGGCAGGTGAAGCAGATGAATGACCAACAAGGCAGCGCCATCACACACGCCCAGCAAGCCCCAGCGAAGTGCGCGCGTACGGGCCACGGCGCGCTCCGCTTCGTGCACAGCGGTCGCCGTCTCTCCGGCGACTCCTTCCCGGAGCGCCTTGTAGCGGACGAACGCGTCGACGATCGATCGGAGCACAAAGGCGGCCGCGCCGAAGATGAGCGCGACTATGAGAACCTGCGTGATCTGGTCACTCTGCATGGGCCACCTGGAAGAGACACTCGTTCAGGAGATACGACTCGGGGCAGAAAGGTTGCAGCGTCGTGCAACCTTTTTTGCGCTCCCGGTATCTCTCTTCCGTGACCCCGACGCGCCAACGATGACGACGGACCTCGAACTGGCTCGGGCGATCCAGCGCGGTTCAGAATCCGCCTGTACGCTGTTCGTCGAGCGGTACAGGACGCTCTGCTTCCACATCGTTCGCCGCTTCGTCTCGTCGGATGATGAGGCCTTCGACCTGTGTCAGGACACATTCCTTCGTGCACTCGATCGCATGCCGCAGTTCCGTGGTGAGGGGTCGCTGGCGTCGTGGGTGGGGCGCATAGCCTTCAACATCGGCCAGCGTCGAGCAGAACAGCAGCGCGCACGACGTGAGGTATCATGGGACGCTGCAGACCAGTCCCAGGACAGGCCTCTCTCGGATGCGCTGCTCGCGCAGGACGACGCGCAGCACCGACTGGAAGTCGAAGACACGCAGCAGCAGCTTCACACCGCCCTGCGAACGCTCAGCACCACGGAGCAGACCGTGATCAGCCTGTTCTACCTGGATGAACTCAGTCTGACCGAGATCGCCGCCGTGACCGGGCTTCGCGAAGGTACGATCAAGAGTCACCTCTCGCGCGGCCGTCAGCGCCTTCGACGCGCCTACGATGCCGGCGGTGACTCCTCGCCACCGCTTCTATAGAACGCCATGTCCGACGCACTACCACCGTTCGACGCCTCCGCCCCAACCGCTCGTGATGCGGACTTCGATGCACGTGTGCGCACGATGCTGCGCGCAGAGTTCAACGTGGACGACAACGTGCCATTCCCGCCGGCATTTGCTGAGCGAGTCGTTCGTCAACATCATGCGCGACGGCAGGAGCTTGCTCGTGTCTCACGAGCGCTTGGCGCGGTCGGCGTCGGTGTCTGCGCTCTGGCCGCCGGCGCAGGCATCGCCGTGCTGACGACGTCGTTCACCATCGCCTCGCTCGCAGCGACGGCACGTACGTTGGCGCTCCTGCTCCCCAACTCGCATGCCCCAGCGGCTGCCGTAGTCACGCTTGTCGCACTGTGGTGGTCCGGCCGCGAACAGACGCAACCTCGAGCGCACGCGTCGTATCCGCTTGCATGACACGACGAATGGACGTTGTGCATCGCCAGAGGGTTCGGACATGTTCCGCTATATCACCGCCTGCTGCCTGATGTGGGCAACGCAGCCGCGAGTTCCAGTGGAGTCTCTCTCGCCGCAACGCCCGCGAGATGCAGCGCGACAGGCAGACAGTGTGCTCCGTGCGTACGAGTTCAGCGGGGTCGCGTTCGTATCGAGGCACGGTGCGTCACTGTTCCAGCGCGCATACGGCAAGGCCAGTCTGGAGTTCGACGTGGACATTCGGCTCGATACTCGATTCCGCATCGGCTCGATCACCAAGCTGTTCACTGCGGTCGCCGTCGCGCGCCTCGTGGAATCAGGGAGACTGGACTACGACGCCACCATTCATCGGTACCTCCCCGAGTATGTAGGAGCGGCCGGACCGTCGGTCACGCTTCAGCAGCTGCTCACGCACACGTCGGGGCTCGCCAACAGCGATTCCGTTGGAAGCTTTGAGCAGGCCATTGCCGCTGGATTGCCGGTGTACCAGCTGCCGGCGACGTCGGCACAAATCGTCCAGCGCCACGCCAGCGGAGCACTCGTCCACACGCCGGGCACGCACTTCGACTACAACAACGCCGACTACTTCATCCTCGGCAGGATTGTCGAGCGCGTGACTGGCGAACCGTTCGACGTGGCACTCAAGCGCCTCGTACTCGATCCTGCTGAGCTGAGAAGCACCGGACTGATGAACTGGCGCGCGGTCTCGCCGGTGGTGGCGACAGCCTACCTTCGTGTCGAGCCGGGCGCGCCATATATCCACGAACTTCCCGCGTACTTCGAGAACTGGGGTGCGGCTGGTGGCATGTACTCCACAGGCGCCGACCTCACGCGCTTCGGCAGCGCGCTGTTCGACGGGACGCTGCTGCGACCCACCAGTCTTCAGCGCCTCCTGACCGCCTCGCTCGATGAATACGCCCACGGTCTCTGGGTCGCTCCCATCACGGTTCGCGGTGCATCCGATCGCGTTGCGCATCGTCCGGGACAGGTGATGGGCGCAAACACCGAGCTGGTGCGCTACCTCGACGACGGACTCACCGTCATCCTGCTCTCCAATACGAACGCGACGCCCATGGACAAGGTGGCGTTCGAAATTGCGCGTCTGTTCGAGCGATGATGCGAGAACGCCTTAGCGACTCCAGAGCAGCAGCGCGCCACAGCGGCCTGCATCCTTGAACTCAACCGGTGCCGCCGCGTAGAGCTCTATCGCGCCGAGATCATCGGTGAAGATCTTGTCGAGATCTGGTGGCGTCGCACTCTCGAACGGATAGTCGCGGAGCCCGTCGCGAACGACGGCGGCATGACGCGGCGCCGACGGCATCGATCCTGTGATCGATTGTCATCTGCGCGTTGCGAATCGCGACCGTGTCCCCTGCTTTGCGGAAGCGCAGCACGACGGTGCGCGTGTCCTGCGCGTTAGTTGTGCGCGCCAGCAGCATCGTGGCCGCGGCCGATACAAGGTACAGAGCGTGGAGAGTCTCATACGAACAAGGCGGATTCGCTCCGCGGAGTCTCGGACTGTAAGATCGTGATGCGAAGTGACATTTGACTTCAGGAGTTTCCAACTCACAGCAAGGAGCCTCAAGCGTGAACGATACGTCGGTAAACTTGCAACCCACCCTGCGCGGATCGCTGCTGGAGCTGCGGCCGGTAGTCGCGGAGGATTTCGACGCGCTGTTTGCTGTCGCATCGGACCGGGAGATTTGGGCGCAGCATCCGGAGCCGGATCGGTACACCGAGGAGGTCTTCCGTCGCTTCTTTGCCGGTGCACTCGCGTCCGGTGGCGCACTGGTCGCGATCGACCGGGCAACAGGGCAGATCGTGGGGTCGTCGCGCTATGCCGAGTACGATGCGACGAGTCGCGAGCTGGAGATCGGGTGGTCGTTTCTGGCGCGATCGCACTGGGGTGGTCAGTTCAACGGCGAGATGAAGTCGCTGATGCTGCGCCATGCGTTTCAGTTCGTGGATCGGGTGCGTTTTGTGATCGGGCCGCAGAATGTGCGGTCGCGTCGCGCGATCGAGCGGGTGGGTGGCGTATTGCGCGGGATGGAGATGGTGCGGGGGCAGGAGAACGCCGTGTACGTCATCGAGAGGACGCATCCGAGTTTCGCTGGTTCACCCGCGGAGGGTAGTGCATGACGTATCGCATCGTTCGATGGTGTTCGCCGGCGTTGTCGGCGCTGTTGCTGGGCGCGACGTCGTCGGTGTCCGCGCAGGGGCAGCCGGCCGCAAAGAAGCCCGCGGGCTTCGAGGTGATGGAAGCGACGATTCCCGAGCTGCAGGCGGCGATGGCCAACGGGCAAACGTCGGCGGTGTCGATCGTGCAAGCGTATCTGGCGCGCATTGCGGCGTATGATCACGCGGGTCCGATGATCAACAGCATCATTCGCATCAATGCGCGCGCGCTCAAGGAAGCGGCGGCGCTGGACGCTGAGCGAAAGGCGGGGAAAGTGCGCGGTCCATTGCACGGCATTCCTATCGTGCTCAAGGACAACTACGACACCGGCGACATGCCCACGTCGGCCGGCTCGCTGGCGTTGGCCAACAGTCAGCCAGCGCGCGATGCGTTCGTGGTGAAGCAGTTGCGGGATGCGGGGGCGATCGTGCTGGCCAAGGCCAACATGCACGAACTGGCGGCGGGGATCACGAGCATCTCGTCGTTTGGTGGACAGACGCGCAATCCGTACGATCCAACGCGCTGTCCGGGTGGATCGAGCGGTGGTACCGGTGCGGCGATCGCGGCGAGCTTTGCGGCGGTGGGGTGGGGGTCGGATACGTGCGGCTCCATTCGTATTCCGAGCGCGTTCAACTCGCTGGTTGGTTTGCGACCAACGCAGGGGATGGTGAGCCGGCGTGGGATCGTGCCGTTGTCGCACACGCAGGACGTTGGCGGTCCCATGGCGCGCAGCGTGACCGATCTCGCGATCGCACTCGATGTGACCGTAGGCTTCGACAGTGAAGATGCGGTCACCGCGTCGATGCGCGATCGTGAGCGCCCGCGCTTTCAGACGTCGCTCAATCGGGATGCGCTCAAGGGCGCGCGCATCGGCGTGTTCCTTCCGTTCTTCCGCGATACGGACAGCGAGATTGCTGATACCGTACGTGCCGCGATCGCGGCGATGAAGGCGCAGGGAGCGACGGTGATCGATGTGCCGCTGGCCGACTACGACTCGCTGATCGCGGGCTCGAGCGCGAACGAATTCAAGTTCGACTTCATCGACTACATGAAGACCGTACCGAATGCGCCGGTGACATCCATTCGCGACATCCTCGATCGCGGGTTGTACGACCGGCAGCAAGAGAGCCGCTATCGGTTCACGGATACCGTGTCGGTGCCTGATGGTCCGGATCATCAGAAGACGATGGCCAAGCAGGTGGTGTTGCGTGCGCGATTGGAGCGGTTGTTCGACAGCCTGTCGATCGATGCGCTGGCGTATCCGACGATTCGACAGAAGCCCGTACTGGTGGGTGAAGTGCAACCGGGGAGTACGTGTGCAGCGGCCGCGCAATCCGGGCTGCCGGCCATCAGCATGCAGGCGGGTTTGGGTGTGGACGGGTTGCCGATCGGTATCGAGTTGATGGGCAAGCGATTCAGCGATGTGAAGCTGGTGTCGATCGCGTACGCGTTCGAGCAGGCGGGAGTGCGGCGGCGTGTGCCGACGACGACGCCGGCGTTGGTGCGTGGTGCTGTGCCGCGTGCGATTGCCGTGCAAGTCACGACGCAGAGTGCGGGCGTTGGCGTGTTGACCAGTGTCACCATCGATCCGGTGCTGAGTCAGCTCCGCTGGAGTGCGACGGTGAATCGCGGCGCGGCGAACGTGACCGCGCTCGTGCTGCGGCGGCGCGGTGCGGCGACGTTCACGGGCACGCCGATCGGTGCCACGCCGGCGGCGCGCATCAGTGCACCTGATAGCGCGGTGCGTGTGGTGTCCCGATTGTTGGGGCCGGGGATGACCGTCGCGAGCGGGACGTTGCCGTTGAGCTACGCAGATCGGGTGGCGTTCGAGAGCGGGCGGTTGTCGGTGGCGTTGTATACGTCGGAGTCGAGCACGCCGGTGGAGCGCGTGGTGCGCGCTTCCGCAAACAGACCAGGAACACGATGAGCGTTCTGATGCGGCGGTTCGCACACGCTTTTGCGCCGGCGCTGGTGATGTGCGTTCTCGTTGCCTGCGGTGGCAGCGATTCTCCCACGGGTGTCTCGAACGGAACGACGCCCGGCACCGGCGGCGGTGGCGGCGGCGGCGGTGGCGCGACATCGGTCAGCTACACTGGCGTGTTCGACACGGGGCTCAAGGGTGGCGTGATCACGCTCGTGAATACGGCGGCGGCCACGGGCACGCTCAAGGTGGCCGGTGAGGCGGAGGTTGCGCTCGCCGGGACCTTCAATGCGAGCACGTCCACGTTCAACATGAGCGGCGGCATCTACACGGTGGTGGCGGCAGTGGACGCGCCGGTGCTGGTGGGCGTGGTGACGGTGCGCGGACAGCTCGGCACCGGGACATTGGCCGCACTGCCAGTGAACCCGGCGGTGCCGACGACGTATTGGTGCGGCACAACGAGCGGCACGAGTGTGGGCGGCCTCGATCTCGCGCTACAGGGCGGCACGGTGGTTGGCGTGTTTCAGGGCGCCTCGAGCGGCCTGCCGGTACGCGGGACAGCGACTGCGACGGACGTGAACTTCTCGTGGGTGCCGGGCACCAATCAGTCGGGCAGCGGCGTGGGGAAGATTGCCGGAACCACGATGACCGGGACGTGGAACAACTCGTTCGGCTCGAACGGCACGTGGACAGTGTCGTCGAGTGGGTGCCAGTAGACGCCCCGTGCGACGTTCTGTCGACAGGCCTAGCGTGTCACACGAAAGCTCTTGAAGGACGTGACGGCGTCGCGCTTCACCCACACACCGACTCGCCCCGACGGATTGCTGTCGAGGGTGTGACTGAGCGTCACGGACGGCGCGCCGGAAATCGCGGCGTCGATGCGTCGGCCTTGCACGGTGAGCACCAACTCGTGCCACTGACCAAGCGGCAACTTGGCTGTCCCGGCGCCGTGTGCAATGACCGTCCGTTCTGCGTTGGCATATCGCCACAGCGCGAGATCGCCGTCTTTCGTGTTGTAGCGGGCGTAGAGGTACTCGCCACTGGGGGCGAGTGCGAAGACGATGCCGGCGTTCTGATCACTCGCGCCGCCCACCAGCTTGAACTGCACGCGAATCACGCCGTCCGAGACGCTTGTAGGTGTGGGGGCGATCGCCAGCGGAAATGCGGTGGCCGCTGTCCAGTTTCGGAGCAGCGATTGGCTCGCGGGCACACCAAAGAAGCGCGCACTCGCCGCGGCGACCGTGGTCGAGTCGGTCTGCCCGCTCCACGCGGTGCCGTCCACGGTGAAGACCGGCCCCGCGTCGTTGGCTGTCGCCCAGGCGCCGACAACGCCCACCAGCTCCGCGCCCGGCGCCGACGCGCTCGCAGCGCGCGTCCGTGAGCACGCCGACACGCCGAGAAGGAGCACAGCGGTGAGGTAACGACGTCGCCGCGCCGACTGCCGCGTGCTGGGAGACATGGCGGTACTCCTCGTGTGCCGAGTGAGGCGAGCGCGATTAGGGGTTCAGCGGAGGGTGAAAGTAGCCCATGGTGCGGCGGGCGCGCAGTTGACAGTATTATGTCTTGATGTCAGTTTACTGCCATGCAAAACACTCGGCCGGTCACTGAACGGGAGCGGCTCCGCGCCGAAACGGCTCGGCGGCTCGTGGAACACGCGTTCGCGCTGTTGCGCGATCACCCGGAGGCGCCGTTCTCGCACGAGGCGGTGGCCGCGAGCGCGGGGATGGCGGCTCGGACGGTGTATCGGCATTTCCCGACACAACAGGATCTTGTAGCGTCGGTATGGCGTCATCTACGGGACACAACCGGGACACAGTGGCCGCGCACGGAGGCTGACGTGCTCCCGTTCCTGCGCGAGCTCTACGCGCAGTTCGAGCGCAACTCCGCGCTCACCCGCGCGATGGTGGCGGCCCAGCCGAGGGCGGACGTTTCCGTGCCTGGTTCGGCGGAAGGCCGAGCGGCCTTCCGCGAAGCGCTGGCTTCGCGCTGTGCCGCGATGACCACCGATCGGGTCGAGCAGCTCGTGGCCGCCTGCGTTGCCATCTACAGCGCGCCTTTCTGGAAGATGCTCCGTGACCGGGGGCAGCTCTCGCCCGACGCCGCCAGCGCCGCGGCCTGCACCACGATGCAGGCGCTGATCGAGTCCACCGGCACGCCGATCGCCGTCGCATTGCCCGCCGACCAGTAGCGCAGCCGCGCGCCGCACCGGTCATCGCACCGAATCACCCTCCCTCCTCTCGAGTCCTCCACCGATGCCCAGCCAACCCGTCGTACTCGCCGCCGCTGAAGGGCGCACGCCAGCGCCGCTCAACGTCGTGGGTGAGACCACCCTCGTGAAGTTCGGCCCCGAGGACTGCAATGGCAGCATGGCCGCCTTTCACCTCGTCGCGCCGCCGATGAGCGGACCGCCGCTGCACGTGCACTCGCGCGAGGACGAGTTCTTCTACGTGCTCGACGGGGAGCTGGTCTTCGAGACGGACGGCGTCCGGCAGACGGTGGGCGCTGGGGGATCGGTGGGACTGATGCGCGGTGTGCCGCATCGCTACCAGAACTTCACCGATCGCGACGCGACGCTGCTGATCGTGACCACACCTGGGGCCTTCTGCGACTTTTTCAAGGATATCTCGGCGATGACACCCGTCGGCGGCCTGCCGACGATGGAGCAGCTCCTGTCGCTCGACGCCACCTACGGACTGACGACACTCGGACCGCCGATGATGCCGGAACAGGCGTCGTGACGAGCGGCGCGCTCTCCATCACGGCGCGGGGGCGAGCGCCGTCGCCAGCGCTGCCGTTCGGCGCACCGTGGTGGCTTGGCGCGATCGTGCTCCTGACCATCATCGGCTTTCAGCGCGCCGCCACGCGCACGACGAATCCGATGGACTGGCAGCATGCATCGCACGGCATTCTGGCGTTAGGGTGGTCCGTCATCCTCGTTGCGCAGGCGTGGCTGGCCGAACAGCGCCAGCGTGAGGCGCACCGTCTGATGGCCGTGGTGGGCGTTTTGTTTGCGATCGGCCTGGTGGCGACGTCCTTGCCGATGCTCGCGTCGCTTGCGAGTGCGGCAACGGCAAACGCGGGATTCCGGCCAATGGGGCTGCGTCTACTGGCGATGGACATCATGCTTCTCGCGCTCTTTGTTGTACTGTTCGCGTTGGCAATCGCATTTGTGCGCCGCCCCGCGATCCATGCTCGCGCACTCGCCGCAACAGGTCTGTTGGCGTTGCCGGCCGGGCTGGGCCGTGTCTACATGCGCGTTTTCTCGGTGGACCCGATGCAGGGGTCGTATCTCGCGCTGGGGACCGCAGCCGCCGTGCTGGTTGCTCTGCTACTCGTCGATCGACGCGCCGGCACGCGAGACCTCGTGCATCCGCTGGTGCTGGCGGCGCTGTTGCTGGTCGGTGTGTTGACGGGGGTGACGGCCGACGCGCCGTGGTTTGGCGAGCTGGCGGGGCGCATCGCGGCGGTGTAGTCGGCACGCGCGCCTTCAATCGATCGCGACCGCACTCGATTGCTCCGGGTCGGCGTGGACGGTGATATTCCGTCCCCATGTCGATCCGACCTCGAGACTGGCGCATTGCCTACACGCTGTTGCTGCCGACGCTGATCGCACTGCTGATGGTGCGGGACGCGACTCGCGACCCGTCAGCGTCCGTTGCGACGACAACTGCGGTCACCGCGGATGCGACGGCCACGCTCGGCCGGAACGGGCCGACCGAATTGCGGGATGCTCTGATCGCCTTGGCGGTGGAGACGCTGCTGGTGTGCGTGATCCTGCGCCCGTGGTCCTACCAACGGCGCTCGCGGCGATCGATCGTCGCGGTTGCGCTCGCGCTGCCGTGGACGGTCGTTCAGGCGCAAGGCATCCGGAGCGCCGGCGGGGTGGTGCAACTCCACCTGTTCTGGCTGGTCGTGCTCGACGCGTTGTTGCTGCTGTTGGTGCTGCTTCGCTTCGCTCGGCGCGGCGACGAGGAGTGAGTCGTGTCCGTCGGCGTGCGGCTTCGCTGGTGACGATGGCTGCAAACAGCGCGGGGCTCGGCGTGTGCCGAGCCCCGCGGTGAGAACTACGCGGCGTCGCGTATCAGCTGCACTTTGAGGCAGCGACCGACTTGATCTCCGAGGCGATGTACTGGCTGCCGCTTTCGTAGAACGTCACTGAGACGCAGGCGCCCGCGACGAGCGGACCGTTCAAAGCCTTGAGGTGCGTGAAGTAGTTGCCTTCGAAGTTGTAGCCACCGACGGTCCACTGCGACGGCGTGCCGTAGTAGACGCCCGTCGGAACCTTGCCGATGGAATCAATGCGGGCGGTATACGACGGAGCGACCGGCGGGCTGCCCGCCGGAGCGGACGGAGTGCTGTTGCCGCCGCCCGTGGATCCGCCGCCAGCGGAGCCGCCACCACCGCTCGGCGCCGTGCCGGACTTGGCAAAGGAGGCGCCGCCCAGATCGGGGGCGGTCGAGGAGGTGTCTGCGCACGCCGCGAGGAACGCGGCAGCGGCGACGGCGCCAAAGAGCGAGCGAACTGACATGAGTGACACTCCGAACAGAGGATGGTGGCGGAGTGTGCGCTGCGATCGTCGCAGGCCGCTCGCCTTGCCATTCCCTATCGCATGTCACACGCCACGGATGCGCGTTCGGACCAAACAACGCAAGTCGTTAATTCGCATTGTGTTGCGCGACGATGCCGAGATTCGCTTTCCTCGCTGATCCTGTACGTTTTGCGAGGTGCTGTATCATCCCGTTACAGCGGACGCTCGCGCGTCGTGTGCGTCGTCACGCGCGTGCTGCCCTTGGATCAGGTGCGCGGATGGTGGTGTCGGCTTAGCGCGCCGGCACGCGAGCGGCGAGCGGGCGCGGCGTGAAGGCGGGGAGAAAACGGCACCCCGTTTCTGGCGTGAACGCCTGATTCACGGTCTTGCACTGGGCCGCCGCTGACGCCGGTGAAGGCTTCGTGCCGCGCTCCACCCACGCGAGTAGCGCCTGCATCGCGGTCACGTACTGCGCGTCGCTCAGGTAGCTGTGCTCACTGTCGTCGGTGAAGAGCTGCACGAGGCGCGAGGCGCTGCCGCCACGCTGCATCGTTTCGCGAAAGGCCGACTCGAGCTCCACGAACGCGGTGGGATCGTTGATGGCGTGCATGGTGAGGACGGGAACGGCGATTCGGCCCGTGAGATCGGCATCGGCGGCGAAGTCGGCGCGAGCTGCGGCATCGGCGGTCGCGCGGAATGCGCGTGCGTTGAGTGCGGAGTCGTCGTGTGTGCCGGAGTAGCGCACGCCTGCGTTGCTGAACGGATTGCGTCCGGCGAGTCGCCTGAAGACGATGTCCTGAAAGTGCCAGGTGCCCCAATTGAGATGCGCGATGAGCGAGCTCTCGGGGATGGCGACAGCGCCCAAAATGTCCGCCAGGTTCTGCTGCTGTTGTGCGCTGCGTTGCGCCGCAGGGAGTCGCACGCCGGTGCATTCGTCGACGCGCGTGGCGAGTTGCGCGCGCGTGAGCAGCGCATCGAGCGGGAGTCCCTGCCAGAGCGGATACGCGGGCTCGTCGGCGCGCGGGTGATTGTTGCAGACGGCCTGATAGACCACGCGCAGATCGAAGCGGAAATCGTAGGAGAGCGACCCGCCCCCCAGTACGCCGCTGGTGAGCAGCACGGCGTCGTACGGTGATTTTCCGTTGGCGAGCTTGGCGTAGCGTTCGGCGGTTTTCGCGGCGACGCTGGCGCCCCACGACTGTCCGTGCAGGATGGTGCGCGTGGGTGCGCCGATCTGCTGCACGAAGAGCTGGCGCACGTGTTCGACGTCATCGGCCGCGCTACCCACGGCGACACCGCCCTGATGAAAGCCGGACCCAGCGTAGGCGTAGCCGGCGCGTGTCCAGATCGACCAGCGCGCGAGATCGGCGGCGACGCGATCGGCTTTGGGATCGCCGAGTTCGGGGCCGCCGTGTGCGTGCACGACGAGTGTGCCATTCCACTGGGGCGGGATGGCGAACCAGAAGTAGGCGCCCGAGCTGTCGCGACCGGAGAGGCAGCGGCTTTGGGCGGCGACTGTTTCGGGGCAGGTGGCGGGCTGCGCGATCTCGCGCGATGCCTGTGCGTGCAGCGCGACGTTAGGTACCACAAGCACGCTTGCCGTTGCGAGTGCTCGCCGCACACGCCGAGCGGTTGCCCGTGCGTGATGGTTAACGCTGCGTTTCATCGTTGGTCGGGATGTGGTTGCCCCTGCGGAGGTTTCCCCAAGCGGAGGAACGATCCCATCGTCTCGCCCATGCGAACGGCGCGCTTTGGTTCCCACTGTTCGGTGAATCGCATGCGGCTTCGTCCGAAGAGCAACACGACGGTGGAGCCAAGCAGGAAGCGCCCCATCTCGTCGCCCTGTTGCAATTGCAGTTCGGGATCGGTGTAGTGCCACTCGCGGATCGCACTCGTGCGCGGCGGATTGACGATGCCGTGCCAGGTGGTGGCCATGCTGCCGACGATCGTCGCGCCGACGAGCACCATGACGAATGGGCCCACCTCTCCATCGAAGACGCAGACGACGCGTTCGTTGCGCGCGAAGAGACCGGGGACGCCGCGGGCGGTGGTGGGATTGACCGAGAAGAGATCGCCCGGGACGTAGATCATGCGCCGAAGGCGTCCGGCGCAGGGCATGTGAATGCGGTGATAGTCCTTGGGGCTCAGGTAGATCGTGGCGAAATCACCGTGATCGAACTGGGCGGCCAGCTCGCCATCGCCCCCCACCAGCGCCGTGGTGGAGTAGCGATGCCCCTTGGCCTGAAAGATCTTGTCGCCGTCGATCGGGCCGAGCTGACTGATGGCGCCGTCGACCGGGCAGACGAGATCGGCGGCAGCGAGTGGACGTGCGCCGGTCTTGAGCGGCCGGGTGAAGAAGTCGTTGAACGTCGCGTAGCTGGCGATGTCCGGGTTCGCGGCTTCGGCCATGTTCACGCCGTACTGTCCGACGAACCATCGGATGATGGAGGTGGTGAGGGCGCCGCGAGGCGCGGAGGCGAAGCGACCGGCGAGGGTCGTGAGCGCCTGCTTGGGCAGCAGATACTGCGGCAGGACGGAGAATGGAGGGAGCACGCCGCAAGATGCACTGGAACCGCATGCTGCGCTGCCGGTAGTATTTGCGCTTGATTGATGTGAGTGCGGTCCAGTGCGACGGGCTGCGCAACGACTCTGTGTTCACTTCCCACCCCGCGCCGCCGTGACGACTTCACGTTCCATCTCGCGCTGCCTCACTGTCGTTGCGGCCGCCTGTGCACTCTGGGTGGCCCTGCCGCTGGCCAATCAGCTGTCGGCACAGCCGGCCGCGAAGGCGGGGGCTAACAAGGGCGCTGCGGCGCCGTCGCTGGTGGGCACCTGGTCCGGCACGGCGACGGTGCCCCTCAAGGACAGTTCGATCGTGGTGCCGGTGACGTACAACTTCACGCAGACCGCAGGGACGGTGGGCGGGATGGCGATGGTGCCCGGTCAGGGCTCCGGCCCGATCTCCAACGTGGTGCGTGACGGCGCACGGGTGCAGTTCCGCGTGACCGCGCCCGAGGGGAAGCTGCTCGAGCACGACGGGAAGCTCGGTGCGGACGGCGCGATCGAGGGGTTGGTGAACCTCGACAAGCTGCCGGTGGCGAAGTTCAGGATTGTGGCGAAGGTGGGCGCGCCGCCGGGGAAGTAGCCGGCGGCAGGCGTAGGCGGCCGTCACGTGTTTCTAGCGAGCGCAGCTGCAGCCTGGGTGCGGCATTGACGCAACGTTACATTCGCGCAACTATTGCCGACGCCGTCGAACAGTGCGTCCGGCGAATCACCTTCCCTTGGAGATGACACACATGCGCAAAGTGCCCGTCCGTCGTGCAGTCCTCGCCGTGATCACGCTGTCCACCGTGGCAACCTCCGGTTGCTTTGGCAGCTTTCCGCTGACGCGGAAGATGTACAATTGGAACAAGGGCGTCTCGTCGGATAAGTGGGTCCGCGAGTTGGTGTTCGTCGCGACGGCGATGCTGGTGCCGGTGTACAGCGTTGCCGGGCTGATCGACGTGGTCATCCTGAACTCGCAGGAGTTCTGGACGGGCAAGAGCAGCGTGGCGTCGGGACCGGAGACGAAGGTGAAGACGCTGACGCGCGGCAACACGACCATCACGCAGACGATGACGCAGCTCGCCACGGGCCGCACGATGGTGCTCGAGGAGAAGGTGGACGGCCAGTTCAAGAGCCGCACCACGCTGCATCAGGCGAAGGGCGCGTCGGTGGTGACGTCGGAGACGGAATTCGCCGACGGCCGCAAGGAATCGAAGACGTTGACTGTGGATGAAGCGGGTGCGATGACGATCTCGAGCTCGAACGGCATGCGTCGCACGGTGACGGACGCGGAGCTCGCGGCGGCGACGTCGCATGTGAACGCGGGTGCGGTGGCAGCGGTGCGTTAAACGCTGACTGTCGTTCCTGACGACGAAACCGCGCTGGCCTCGTTCCTCGAGGCCGGCGCGGTTTTTCGTTTGCCGGGTAGGAGACGCGCGCGACTGCGACGATCGTCGGTTAGGCGTCCGGCGACCAGCCGTGACAGACACGCGCGAACATGACCAGCTCGGCGTTCCTGCCGTATCGCGGATCGAGGAAGGTGCCGAAGACCGTCGGTCGCTCTGCGGCATCGCCTTCGCCGCCGCCGAGCGTTCCGTCGAGCCTTTGCAAATCGTAGGCTGGTCCGTAGCGCAAGATGATGATGTACCAGTCACTGTCATCGGTGAGCGCGCCACGACTGCGGACCGTGGCGAGGGATTCGTCGATGGCGATTCTCAAGCCGGCTCCGGTTGAGGGGCCGGGGTGCCGTTCGGCGATTACT
Organism: Gemmatimonas sp.; assembly: GCA_965279375.1. Lineage (GTDB taxonomy): Bacteria > Gemmatimonadota > Gemmatimonadetes > Gemmatimonadales > Gemmatimonadaceae > Gemmatimonas. The sequence goes on from OZ257156.1 coordinate 990,790, forward strand.
TCTCCACCTTGCTTGATCAGCCAGCGAAGCTCGGGGATGTCGAGCGGATGCAGCGCTCGCGATCCTGGCCCGCCGAAGAGTGGCCGCAACACGTCGGCCGCTTCTTCCGCGCGCACGTGCATGATGAGATCGACGGTCTCGGTAAACCACTCGCCGCACGCGCCGAGCGCGACGCCGACGGTCAGCGTGTCCGTGTCTTCCAGCGCTCGTGCGGCGTAGCAGGCCGCATCGATGGAGCGTGGGTTGTCCGGATCGCAGAGCACGAACGCGATCGCGTTGTTGGGGAGCGGCGGCTCGATGACGTCGTCGAGCGCGTCCACGACGGCATTGGCTGCGGCACCGAAGCCGAGTATGGTGAGGCCGCTCGGGAACCTGCTGTTGTCACTGGGGGGATGCACTCGAACTCTCCTCTTGCTCACCTCGCGGCGGATACGCGCGCGATGGCGATGAGCTCCGCTGTATCGCCGTAGTGCGGATCGCGGAACGTACCGAAGAGCGCGGTCCGCGGCCTTTCTTCTATTGTGCCGGCCGTCGCGATCTCCGCGGACTGGCCGATCGCGAACTCGGGTCCGTAGCGGAGCACCAGCAGGAGCCAGTCGCTGTCGTCGGTCAACGCTCCACGTCCGCGCAACGCGTCGATCACGTCATCGACTGCCGAATGAAGGTCCGCCATCGCGGTGATACCGTTCCGACGGTGGGCGATCGCGTCGCCGCCTTCACTGAAGAGCCAGCGCACGTCCACCACATCGAACGGAAGGAGTGACTCGCCCGCTGTCGCGCCGACGAGAGGTCGGAGGACTGCCGCCGCGTCGTCAGCGGGTATCCGTACAAGCAGATCGACCGCGTCGCTGAAGTACGCGTCGCACGGGCCAAGGGCCACGCCAACCGTGAAGATCTCCTCGTCCCGCAGTGTGTTCGCCAGCCAGGTCGCGCTCGTCACGGACTGATGGGAATCGGGATCGCAGACGACGAATGCGAGCGAGCGTCGACGTGGCTCCGCTTCGGTAACGTCCTCGAGTGCGGCCTCGACCGCGATGCCAGCCGCGCCGCAGCCGCGCACGAGAATCTCTCGCGTCGGTTCGTCCGCGTTGTCGAGCGTGAAGCTGAAGACCTCAGGAATCATCAGGCTTGAGCCGGTAGCCGTACCCCCAGCGGATCACTCCGTCCGGATCACCCTTCGGGCAGTCCTTTCGCACGACCCAGCGGTCCTTGCCGACGTCCGTGAATTCCAGCGAGCCGTCCCCGCGAAAGAGGAGCGCATCCTCCTCCGCCGTCGTGATCGGGAATACGGTCAGGTACTGGGGATCATCACCGTCTTCCCAGTCGATTTCTTCGTAGAACGTCTTCAGGAATTTCTGCGAACAGGCGTCGCAGACGACGATGTTCTGGTGCAGATGGGCGCCGTCCAAGACCTCGATGTCGCGCCGCAGCCCCCACGTCAGGTTCCACGCCGTCTGCGCGTCTGCGGACCAGCACTTTGCGCAGCCGAACTGGCTCACGTCATCCGCTCTCGCGCGCATCCTGCATCACCTCAGTGCGCGGAACTCGCGCTCGCCGGCTCCACTCGCAGCACCTGAAACGCCGCATTCGACACCAGGCAGTACGCCGCAAAACAGTAGAACCCCACCCCCGCCACCGCCGACAGATTGGCCGTCCCCTTGGCCGCCAGCAGCGCGATCAGCATCCCCACCGCAAACACGTCGGCCATCGACCACTTGCTCAACGCCTGCACGATCCGAAACAGGCGATAGCGGCTCGCGGCGTCCTTCAGCGTGAAAATCGGGACGAGCAGCACGGCCTTGATCAGCGGAATGCACACGCTGAACACCAGAATCAGCCCGGCCACGAAATCGTTACCTGACCCGTGCAGGCTCCTGATCGCGCCGATCACGCTCCGGGTCTCGTTGGACAGCTCGCGGGCCTGGCCGAACAGCTCCATGGTCGCCCGGATGGTCAGCACCGGCTCCACCAGCCCGGGCCAGAGGAGACCGAGGCTCACGAGCGAGAGGGCGACGGCAAGGCGGTTTCGCGTGGTCATGGGCGCGAAATTAGCCGAGTGGCGACAGCCGGGACAGCCACTGCCCCCCGCTGAAAACCGGATAAATTGACGGATGCCCAACATCCTTCAGCATCTCCCGGTCGGCGAAAAAGTCGGCATCGCGTTCTCCGGTGGCCTCGATACCAGCGCCGCCCTGCATTGGATGCGGGCGAAGGGCGCGGTGCCGTACGCCTACACCGCCAACCTCGGCCAGCCGGACGAGACCGACTATGACGAGATCCCGCGCAAGGCGATGGCCTACGGCGCGGAGAAGGCGCGCCTGATCGAGTGCCGCGCCCAGCTGGTGGCCGAAGGGATGGCCGCGCTCCAGTGTGGCGCCTTCCATATCACCACGGGCGGTGCCACCTACTTCAACACCACCCCGCTCGGCCGCGCCGTCACGGGCACCATGCTCGTGGCCGCGATGCGTGCCGACGACGTGAACATCTGGGGCGACGGCAGCACGTTCAAAGGCAACGACATCGAGCGGTTCTACCGCTACGGGCTGCTCACCAACCCGGACCTGCGCGTCTACAAGCCGTGGCTCGACCAGCAGTTCATCGACGAGCTGGGCGGCCGCACGGAGATGGCCGAGTATCTGATCAAGGCAGGCTTCGAGTACAAGATGAGCGTGGAGAAGGCCTACTCCACCGACTCGAACATTCTCGGCGCGACGCACGAAGCGAAGGACCTCGAGTTCCTGAACAAGGGGATGCACATCGTGCAGCCGATCATGGGCGTGGCGCATTGGCGCGACGACGTGGCGATCGCGCGCGAGACCGTGTCCATCCAGTTCCACGAAGGCATGCCCGTCGCGATCAACGGCAAGAGCTATGCGACCGCGCTCGACCTGTTCATGGACGCCAACGCCATCGGCGGGCGGCATGGCCTGGGGATGAGCGACCAGATCGAGAACCGCATCATCGAAGCGAAGAGCCGAGGCATTTACGAAGCGCCGGGACTCGCGCTGCTCTACATCGCGTACGAACGGCTGGTGACGGGCATCCACAACGAAGACACGATCGAGACGTACCGCGCGAACGGTCGGAAGCTGGGCCGCTTGTTGTATCAAGGACGCTGGCTCGACTCGCAGTCGCTGATGCTGCGTGATTCGGCGCAGCGGTGGGTGGCGCGCGCGATCACCGGCGAAGTCACGATCGAACTGCGTCGCGGCAACGACTACACGATCATGGATACGTCGAGCCCCAATCTCACGTACAAGCCGGAACGGCTGACGATGGAGAAGGGCGAGGCGTTCTTCACGCCGCTCGACCGCATTGGGCAGCTGACGATGCGCAATCTCGACATCGCCGACACGCGCGAAAAGCTGATGCTGTACACGGACACGGGGCTGCTGCGCGCGGCGCAGAGCAACGGTGTGCCGCAGTTGCCGTCCGGTTCGGGCAACGACGCGTAAGATGGATTGACAGCGATGCGTCTTCGATCGGTTGGCGCATCGCTGGTGGTGTCGCGGCTCTTCACGCTACTGGTGGCGCTGGTGCTGCTGGCATCGCTGCACCGCGATGCGATGGCACAGACGACTCCCGTTGATACGGCAATCGTTGCGCGAGTGACTGGCAGCGCATTCGACAGCGTTGGCATGAAGGCGATGGAAGGCGCCGTGGTGCGACTGGTGCGCGCGAGTGATCCATCGATAGGTCGAACGGCCGTGAGCGATGCTCGCGGCCGTTTTTCGTACGACAGCGTTGGAGCCGGGCGCTGGCTGGCGTCGTTTCTGCACCCATTGCTCGATTCTCTGCGCATCGAACCGGCGCTCGTGCAGATCGATATCAGCGACACCGGGACGGTGAACGTTCCGTTGCACATCCCGTCGGCACGCACGCTCGTTGCGGCGTCGTGCGGACCGATCGCCGACGACCTGGGTGTGCTCGTGGGTGAAGTGCGTCACGCCAACGACAATCGCGCACTCACCAACGCGTCGGTGGAAGTGGAGTGGCCGGAGTGGTCGCTCAGGAAGAAGCGCATCACCACCGATGTCGTGCGACGTCGGGCGCGCACCGATTCCACAGGACGTTTCGTGTTGTGCGGCGCACCAACCGCCAGCACCGTTCGCAGTGTTGCGTGGAGCGCTGCCGATTCGAGCGGTTCGATTGAAATCGCCATTCCCACCAGCGGCTACGCACTGCAGGATTTCTTCGTGTCGCCGTTGGAGTACGTGGCGGCGGGCCGCGACACGCCTGACGACAGCACGATGCTCGCACCCACGCGTCGCGGTCGTGGCACGGTGCGCGGGCGACTCAGCACGCCCAACGGTACGCCGCTCGCGAATGCCGCCGTACGCGTCGTGGGCAGCGGCACGCCGGTGCGCAGTTCGGAGCGCGGCGAGTTCTTCATCACCGATGCGGCCACGGGCACGCAAACCGTGGAAGCGCGTGCGATCGGCTTCCAACCAGCGCGTCACACGGTCCGACTGAGTGAAGCGGTACCGACTGACGTCGCAATGCAGCTGGAAATCCGACGCGTGCAACTGGACACAGTGCGCGTGGCGGCCGGTCGCGACATTCCGCCCGAGGTGCGCGGTATCGAACGACGGTGGCGCATGGGCGTAGGTCGCTTCATCGATGGCAACACGGTGCGCAACCGCTCGTCGTTCTACACGTCCGATGCGTTGCGCAGCATTCCCGGCGTCACCATCCGATCGAGTGGAGGGTGGGGGCAGGACATTTTCCTGCGCGACTCACAGGGCAAGATGTGTCGCGCCATCGTCTTCGTGGACGGCGCACCCATGGATGCCGCAGGCGCTGGCGGATTCACGCTCGACGACTTCGCGCAGCCAGACGTCGTCTCCGCGGTCGAAGTCTATCCGCGCGTGAACATGGTCCCCGCCGAGTACATGACGATGCATCGCAACTGCGGGGTGGTCGCGGTGTGGACGATAGTTGGTACGGGCAAGGTACCGATCATCCCGCCCAAATCCGCGCGACCGTAAGACACGCACGCACGCTCACGACTTCACACCGAATCTCCATGCTCATCGTTCAGGTGTTCGTGCACGTCAACGCCGAGCATGTCGAGGCGTTCAAGGCCGCCACGCTCGACAACGCCACGCACAGTGTGCAGGAGCCGGGCGTCGCGCGCTTTGACGTGCTGCAGCAACACGACGATCCCACGCGCTTCACGCTGATCGAGGCGTATCGCAACGCCGACGCACCCGCAGCGCACAAGGCCACCGCCCACTATGCACGGTGGCGTGACGCCGTCGAGCCAATGATGGCGTCGCCACGGACGAACGTGAAGTACGCAGACGTCCATTATCCGGAGTAGTCGCTCCGCATCAACGCAGCGTGAAGACGTCGCGCAGCCGGATATCGCGCGACGACGCACCCAGCATGACGCGAAATCGACCCGGCTCCACGCGCCACTGCATGTCGCGATCGAGTAGCGCCAGCTCGCGGGCACCGAGTGTGAAGTTCACACGAGTGCTCGCACCGGGCTCGAGCGCCACACGCGCCACGCCACGCAATGCAATCAGCGGCTGCGCCACGCTGGTGACTTCATCGCGAAGGTAGAGCTGCACGACTTCGCTGCCGGCTCGTGCCCCTGTGTTGCGGATACGTGCCGTGATCTGCACACGCACGTCTGCACCGGCACGGTCGTCGGGGAGCGTGACCGTTAGCGAGTCCCACGCGAACGTCGTGTACGACAGACCGAAGCCAAACGGAAACAGTGGCTCGCCACTGCCATCGAGATAATCATCGCCGCGCCCTGTGGGCTTGTGGTCGTACGAGAGCGGGAGCTGTCCTTCGCGCTGCGCAAAGGTGATGGGCAATCGCCCTGACGGATTCGCATCACCGAAGAGCACATCGGCCACCGCGTGCCCCCCCTGCTCACCTGGATACCACGCCATCAGCACGGCACCCACGTCATCGAGCCACGGCATCGTCACCGCACTGCCGCCCACAATCACCACCACGGTCGGAACACCCGTCGCGGCGACCGCGCGCACGAGATCGTTCTGACGCCCCGGCAACGACAACAACGAGCGATCGCGGAACTCCCCTTCCTCAACACCCACTACCACCACCGCCACCTCACTGGCGCGCGCCGCGGCTACCGCCTCTGCGATCCGCGACTGCGCATCACGCTTCACGCCCGCATCCCACAACAACGAGAAGTGCGTATTACCGCGACGCTCGTGAAACTCCACCCGTAGCGCGTGTCTCCCTTCCGCGAGTGATACGGGTGCGACCCATCGTCCCGCACTGCGTGTCTCCCAGCGATCGAGCACCAGGCGGTTGTCGACCCAGATGCGCACGCCATCGTGCCCGTCGATTCCTAGCGCACGAACGCCGCCAGCCGGAATTTCGATGTTGCCCGTCCAGCGCGCTGCGTACCAATCGTACGGCAGCCCACGCGCGGGCGACGACAGCGTCCACGTGAAAGCGATGTTTGGATCGATACGGCGAACGGCAGGCGCGCCGGTGAAGTCAGGATTGTCCCAGTATTCGGCAGAAAGCCCCGCCGTCGCGTTCGCGCTCGCAGCGGTAGTCGCGTGCGACAATGCTTCCGCTGGCACGGTTCGCATCGAGTCGGCATCTCGACCGGGGCCAGCCGCGTAGCGTACCGACACGCCGGCACGCGCCGAGATGGCTTTGCGAATCGACACGGGCGACAAACCAGTGCCGCTGTAACCGCCGAGGCGCACGGAATCGGCGTCCACACCAATCAGCGCAATGCGCTTCACCGTCGACGAGAGGGGGAGCGTGGACGCAGCGCCAGCGCGCTTGGGCGCATTGCGCAACAGCACGAGCGATGCACGCGCCGCTTCGCGTGCGAGCGCGAGATGCTCCGCGCTGCCGTTGATCTTTGCCGCGCTCTCCGGCGAGAACGCCGGCTCGTCAAACAGCCCCAGCTCGAACTTGGCGCGCAGCACGCGCGTTGCGGCACGATCCAGCAGCGAATCGGGAATGAGTCCATCCACCACGGCACGTTCATACGGGCGGATGTCACGCAGGCCACCCTGAAACACCACATCCAGCCCCGATGACAGCGCGTGCGCGAACGCTTCGGCGGTGTTGCGCTCCGTACGATGTAGTACGGTCGACCCCGAGGTCGCCGACGCATCGGAGATGACGAAGCCACCAAAGCGCCAACGATCGCGCAACGTCGTCTGCAGCAGCATGCGACTCTGCGTCGCCGGATCGCCGTCCACACTGTTGTATGCCGTCATCACGCTGCGCGCGCCCGCGTCCTCGAACGCACTGCGAAAGGGCGGAAAGAATCGCTCTTCGAGGGCACGCGCGCTGATGTCGATGGGCCAGCTGTCTCGCCCACCCTCTCCCACGTTGGCCACGAAGTGCTTTGGCGTCGCGACGAGTCCCGCACCCTCGAAGGCGCGCACATGTGCACGCCCCATCGCCGCGGACAGCCACGGGTCTTCGCCAAACGTCTCCTCCGTGCGGCCCCAGCGCACATCGTTGGCCAGGTTCACCACCGGCGACAGTGCCATCCGCAGCCCACGACTGCGCGCCTCGCGCGCGGCGGCTGCGTGTACGCGATGCACGAGCGCCGTATCGAACGTGGCCGCGAGCCCAATGGCCTGCGGAAAGACGGTCGCGCCGGCGTCCATCACGCCATGCAACGCCTCTTCAAAGAACAGTGGTGGGATACCGAGTCTGGATGCCGCCGTCATGCGCGCGCGCGTTGCCTGCAACTGCTGCGCGTGCGCTCGCGCAGCCTGCGCACTCGGCACCCCTGCAGGCACGCGCAGCTGCAGTCCGAAAAGCCCTGTGGTCAGGTCGAGCGAATCGAGTTCGCCCGCAGATCCTGGCGCCATGAAGAGCTGCCGGAATTTCTCGACACGTGTCATGCGGCCCAGCAAATCGCGAACGCGTGCCTCGACGGGTTGCGCAGTATCGCGGTAGGGTGCCGACTGCACGTTGGCCATCGCGCCGGGCAATACACACGCACTCAGCAGCAGCACACAGCCGCGAGTGAACATGGCGACGCGCCCGGAGCGGCTCGTCGGTCGATAGGAATGGGTGTGGAGAAGCACGCGCCCAAGATCAGTGCTGGCCGCATCGGACGCCAGCGGTATACTGGAACGCGACGAGGCCTGTGCGACGTGACGGCCGAGTCTCCCCTGCAGGCCACGAATCGCACCCCTTCGGAGTCACACATCATGCGCAACGATAGCGAACGGCTGACCAATACCGGCTGGATACGCAGAAGGAGCTGGGTTTCGGTCGCGATGGGAATCGCGCTGCTCACATCGATCGGCGTATCGACCAGCCACTCACAGAGACCGAGTCAGCCGGTGAAGGCGCTCCGACACGTCGTGATGTTCAAGTTCAAGGAGTCCAGCTCCAAAGCCGACATCGGCAAAGTCGTGGACGCCTTTCGCGCGTTGCCGTCGAAGATCCCGCAGGTGGTCAGCTTCGAATACGGCGTCGACAACAGCCCCGAAGGACTCGGCAACGGATTCACGCACGTCTTCCTCGTCACCTTCAAGAGCGAAGCGGATCGCGCCATCTACCTGCCGCACCCGGCACATCTGGCGTTTGTCGAGGTGCTCAAGCCCCACTTGGACAAGGTGCAGGTGCTGGACTACTGGGCCACGCAATAAGCCTTCGCTAGCGCCGGCGTCTTGATGCTGCAGCGCGATCGATCGGCAGCAGGCTGGCCGGATCGGTCGTGATGGTGCCGAATCGTGCGATGAAGTGCAGATGCGGCCCCGTGACACGCCCGGTCGCACCCACTCGCCCGATGAGCGCACCACGCGCGACGGTATCGCCCTCCTGCACGAGCTGCTTGCTCAGATGCAGATACGCCGTCACCACGCCGTCGCCGTGATCGAGATAGATCACGTTGCCGCCGAGGTAGAGCGCGCTGACCAGGCGCACGATGCCGCGATTGGCGGCGTACACGGGAGCGCCGACCGTCCCGGCGAAGTCGGTACCCATATGCCGACTGGTGACGGAACCGTTGAACGTTCGACCGCCACCGAAGCCACTCGTGATGCGCGATGCGCGCGGAACGACAAAAGGCGCTGTCCAGAGCTTTGGCGTGGCATGCGCCTCCCGGGACACGCGAGCGGCAGCCTCCGCCTCACGCGCCATGCGCGCTGCGGTTGCCGAGTCAGGCGGCGCAACGAAGCGCGGTGCGACGCGGAGCCGCTCGAGCCGATAGTCCCCCTGCACCGTTGGAATGCGAACTGTATCCGTACGCGTGGCGCTGCATCGCACGATCAGGGCAACGCCTTGCGTCGAGTCGATGGGAACGGCGGCCATGGCACTCTGACGCGCACCGTCTGTGTGAAAGTGCAGCGGCTCGCCAGCCACTCGAGCATCACTCAGCTCCGACGCGAGCGACGTGCTCTGCAGCACGCGAAACAGCGTGCCCGCACGAGGAACGGCCGGCGCCCAGCTCACCCCACAGGCCGGCGCCTCCTGCGCGCGCAGGAGACCGGCGGTCGACAGAGCGAGCAGCAACAGGTGTCTTGTCGGATCGTGAAGCAGCGTGATATTCCGGCTGGAATGGAACGAAGGGGAACGCGATCCTGTGAGGCGACGTCGGGAAGCGTTCGCGAATCTGCTCATCACCTATCTCTACCTACTCTCTGAGACGGCGTCATGCCAGCAACGATCAAGGGCCCCGGCATCTTCCTCGCACAGTTCTCCGGCGATGCGGCGCCATTCAACTCGTGGGACGCCATTACGAAGTGGGCCAGCGGGCTGGGCTTCAAGGGCGTGCAGATCCCGACCTGGGATGCCAGGCTCTTCGATCTCAAGAAGGCCGCCTCGTCCAAGACGTACTGCGACGAAATTTCCGGCGTAGCCCGGGCGAACGGGGTCGAGATCACCGAACTGGCCACGCACCTGCAGGGGCAGTTGGTCGCCGTGCATCCGGCGTACGATGAATCGTTCGACGCGTTCGCGCCCGACACGGCAAAGGGCAACCCGAAGGCGCGGCAGAAGTGGGCGGTGCAGCAGATGCTCTGGGGTGCCAAGGCGTCGAAGAATCTGGGGCTGACCAAGAGCGTGAGCTTTCCCGGTGCACTCGTCTGGCCCTATCTCTATCCGTGGCCGCAGCGCCCGGCCGGCCTCATCGAGACGGCGTTCGATGAACTCGCGCGGCGCTGGCGTCCCATCCTCGATGCGTACGACGACGCCGGCTGCGATATCGCGTTCGAACTGCATCCGGGCGAAGACCTCTTCGATGGCGTGAGCTTCGAGATGTTCCTCGAGCGCGTGGACAACCATCCGCGATGCAACATCAACTACGATCCGTCGCATTTCCTGCTGCAGCAGCTCGACTATCTCGAGTTCATCGACATCTATCACGAGCGGATCACCTCCTTCCACGTGAAGGATGCCGAGTTCCGACCGAATGGCCGACAGGGTGTCTATTCCGGCTATCAGCCGTGGCTGCAGCGTGCGGGGCGCTTCCGTTCACTCGGTGATGGGCAAGTGGACTTCAAGGCCATCTTCTCCAAGCTGGCGCAGTACAACTACGACCATTGGGCCGTGCTGGAGTGGGAGTGCTGCCTCAAGCATCCCGAACAGGGCGCTGCGGAAGGCGCACCATTCATCCGCGATCACATCATTCGTGTGACCGAGAAGGCGTTCGACGACTTCGCCGGCGCGAAGACGGACGCGAAGCAGATCAAGCGGATGCTCGGCCTCTGAGCCGGTCAACCAAGACATACTCACGGGCGATCGGGAGAACAGTCGCGTGGCGATAGAAGCGAAGAGCGGAGCTGCACCATCGGATGCGCGTCGGATCCGATTGGGCATGGTCGGCGGCGGCGAAGGCGCGTTCATCGGTGGTGTGCATCGATTCGCGCTGCGCATGGATGACCAGTTCGAACTGGTGGCCGGGGCGCTCGCGTCCACGGCCGAGAAGGCGCAGCGCTCCGGGCGTGCACTGGGACTCGAGGACGATCGGAGCTACGCCGATTTCGTCGAGATGGCGCGCGTCGAATCGGAGCGTCCGGATGGCATCGAAGTCGTTGCGATCGTGACGCCCAACCATATGCATGCGCCGGTTGCGGAGCGATTCCTCGCTGCCGGTATCCACGTCATTTGCGACAAGCCGCTCGCGACGACATCGGCTGACGCGCGACGGCTGCAGGCGCTGGCCGCGGAGCGCAATCTGCTGTTCGCGGTGACGTACAACTACTCCGGCTATCCGATGGTGAGGCAGGCGCGCGAGATGGTGCAGAGTGGCATGCTCGGCGAGCTTCGCGTGGTGCAGGTGGAGTACGCGCAGGATTGGCTCACGGAACCGATCGAGAGCGACGGCCAGAAGCAGGCCGGATGGCGCACCGATCCATCCAAGGCAGGTGTCGGCGGCTGCATCGGCGACATCGGCACGCATGCGTATCAGTTGGCGCACTTCGTCACCGGGCTCGAGGCGACGGAGCTGCTGGCGGAGTTGAACTGCTTCGTGCCGGGGCGACGGCTGGATGACAACGCGCAGGTGCTCCTGCGCTACGCCAACGGTGCGCGCGGCACGTTGTGGGCGAGCCAGGTGGCGCCCGGCAACGAAAACGGTCTTCGTTTGCGAGTGTACGGTTCGAAGGGTGGGCTGGAGTGGAAGCAGGAGCATCCGAACCAGCTGTTCTGGTCGCCATTCGGACAGCCCACGCAGATCATCTCGCGCGGCTCGGGTTCGGCGGGTGCGGCGGCGGCGCGCGTGACGCGCATTCCGTCGGGACATCCGGAAGGGTATCTGGAAGCGTTCGGCACACTCTACAGCGAGATCGCGCAGGCGATCAGGGCACGTCGGCCGGGCGCGTCACCGCTTGATGCAGCGGTACAGTTTCCGACGGTGGTGGATGGAGTGCACGGCGTAGAGTTCGTGGAGACGGTGGTGGCGAGTGCGTCCCGTCGCGGCACGTGGGTGGCACTTCCGTCGTCGACCTCCGGCGCTCCGTGATCATCTACGATCCAAAGAACTGGCTTCGCATCCTCCTCGACTTTCCGCGCAGTCGAGTCTTCCGCACGCTCGCGCTGGATGTGCTGGCCGCGGGCGGATACTCGGCGTTCGTCGTGTGGCTCGAGACGTCGGTCATGCGCGTCGCCGTCCCGCTCGGCCCCAGTTTCCTCTCCATTCTGGGGATCATTCTGGGCCTGCTCCTCGTCTTTCGTACCAACACGTCATACGACCGCTGGTGGGAAGGACGTCGGCTCTGGGGACAGCTGGTCAACGCATCGCGTGCCCTCGCACATCAGTTGGACGCGCTGCTCGATCCAGCTGATCCGCGTCGCGCCGAGTATGCCGCACTGCTCACGCGCTTTCCGACGGCGCTGGCGGCGCATCTGCGACGTCCGCGCGGCACGCCGGGGCCGCACGTGCCCAATGCGATCGTGCAGGAGCTGACGCGCGCATTCCATCGTGATGTGCGCAGCGGACAACTGCCGCGCGAAACGACGGTGTCGCTCACGCCGCTGCTCATCATCTTCGACGATGTGTGCGGGGCGTGCGAACGCATTCGCAATACACCGATTCCATTCTCGTACAGCTCGTACGTGAAGCAGTTCGTGCTGCTCTACGCGTTGGTGTTGCCGTTCGGGCTCGTGAAGGAGTTCGGCTATGGCACGGTGATCGCGAGCATGTTCACCTTCTTTGCCACGATGGGGCTCGAGTTGCTGGCCACGGAGATCGAAGAGCCGTTCGGGACTGACCGCAACGATCTACCCCTCGACGATCTGGCGGATCGCATCACGCAGGATGTGCAGCATATTCTCACCGGCGGTGTCGATCCCGCCGGCCCGATGCCTGTGGAGTAGCAGCGCTCCACGTCCACTCTCGACTATCGCTGTATCACGATCTGCCGCGCGTTGTTTGATCGGTCGCGATCAATGCGCCGAAGCAACGGGTCCAGGACGAGCGACACCGGACGCTCTGGTAGCGTCAGCGCGAGATGCAGTTGCCCTCCGGACGTCCGCGCAGCACCGCGACGCAGCACGAGATTCGCATCGGCACCGCCCATCACGGCGTATTCGAGCAGCGCTCCGTCGGCCGGGACGATCTGCTCCCCGCTCGCCGACATCGAGACGCGGTCGACGCGGATGTTCGCCTCCACCGCGTACCCTGCGGTCCCACGCACGGCCCATGCGCTGTCGAGGCGGATGTCGTGAATCACACGCCCCGTCATCCACTCATCGACGAGCGCGCGCGCTTCCGACGTCACCGCGGCATCTCGCAGCATGCGATGGAGCTGTGTCGCCGTCGCCGCGCCATGTGCGCCTCGTTCGCTCGCCACCAGCGCCGCAAGCACTCGGGTCAAGGTCGAATCACCCAACGTTGACCGGAGTGCGTGGAAGGCGAGCGCGCCCTTGCCGTAGTAGAGATACGCTTCGTCGACGGTGGAGATGAGTGCTGGTTCGGCATCCGCATCTTCGGCGCGCCCGCGCAGATAGCGATCATGATCGTATGACAGGATGGATGCGACGGCATCTTCACCCTGCAGCGAGGCGATGACGCGCTGCTCCGCATACTTGGCCAGCGATTCCACCAAGACCGTTGCGCCGGTGACGTTCAACGGCTCGACGCTGTGCCCCCACCATTGATGCGCCACCTCATGCGCCACGCGACGCGTCACGAGGTCCACGTCTCTCGAATCCAAGATCCGCGTAGCATCCGCGAGCATGCCTCGGTCTTCCGTGAAGAACAGCACCCCGGCAGTGGCGAACGCGCCGAATCCCCAGCCCGCGGGAATCTCCGCCATGCGGAGCACCGATCGCGGATATGGCCCCATCGAAGCGCCCATGAGCGCGATCGTCCGCTGTGCTGCCAACAGCATGCGCTCGACATTCTGATCGTGGCCGGGATGGTGCCAGACTTCGATGTCCACACCGTTCTGTGTGGCGCGGCGTACGTCATAGCGCGCAGAGGCGAACGCAAATGTCGGAGTAGTTGGCTCCGGAACGTCGTACGTGAAGTAGCGCCGTCCATTCGTCGTCCAGGAGCGCGTCAGCGTGCCTGGTCCCACCACGTCCTGATCCGCGGCAGTGGAGACGGTCGCATGGATGGTCAGCCATGGTGGCGACTGTCCAACGCGACGCGCCAGTCGAGTGAGCGAGTCAATCGCCGCCGTGTCGGCGAGTCGAGTGGTTGCTGTACCAAGGGCGGCCGACGCGCGAATGCGCGGATCCGATTCCTCGAAGCTGCCGCGATAGCCGATGGACGGGAGCAACACGCTCGCTTGCAGGTAGCTGCCATCCCGGGCGACATCGAGATCGCTTTCACCGAGCCGTACGCCGCCGCGATCGAGCATGTAGTGATACTCCATGCGACGCAACTCGCCCGGTGCGAGTGGCGCTGCCAGCACAGCCGTCCACACGCCGAATCGCGAATCGTAGGTGAGCGTGCGCGCGCCCTGCAGGGTCAGGCGCACGGAGTCGGCATCGCGGCGCGTCACCATCCAAACGGAATCAATGGTGCGCTCCGTTCGATTTTCGAGCGTGGCGATGCCATGCACCTGCGCAATGCGTCGCTCGGGAAACAGGTCGACGTTGAGTTCCACCGCTCTGATGCTGGGTTGCGGCGCGCGTGCCGTGTTGCGATATCGCCGCTCATAGTCCACGCGCCACTGCGACTGCTCCGTAGAGCTGCGCCAACCGGTTGGGCCGTCATCATGCAACCAGAGCGCCGACGACGCACCGACACACAGCAATGTCGCCGCAACGGCCGCGAGTCGACCTTCTCGTCCCAACGCCGCGCCAATCGACTTGCAGCGCGCGACGAGTCCGCGATCCAGCCCACGTCGCCAGAGCCCCTGGCTCACCACGGCGATGAGCGCCGACCAGCAGCCCCAGTACAACGCCATCGCGATGTACGAGGGCAGCGCGGGTCCGAAGCCATCGAGATCGGAGTACGAAACGAGAGGCGTCCACGCAAACCGCAGCATCGGGTGCTCGAGCCACGGCATCTGCCCACTCACCGACTGCACGAGGAACGCCACGCCTCCAATCAGCCCGACCCAGCGATTGACCGCGATCAGATGAATGCCAATGAGCACCACCGCGCGCCACAGCAGCGGAATACTCAGGAGGACTGACTGCCCCCAGAAAACCGAAGGAATGACCGGCTGATCTCCAGTCCACAGCTGCACGCCGAGCGCGACCAGCAATCCGCTGAGCACGAGGAGCAACGGAATACTCCAGAGCGCGAACAGCTTGCCGACGTAGAAGGCTGCATTGGGCGTGGGCGTGGCGTCGAGCAAGGCGTCGAAGCGCAACGTGCGCTCTCTCCACACCAACTCTGCGGCGAAGTATGCCACGCTGACGTTGCCCAGCAGCGCCAACGGCTCACGCAGGCGACTGGTCAGCAGCGCGCTCGTCGCCAGGACATGCGTACCGTACTCCCCGCCGCGCAACGCAGACATGATCTCGATGCCCACGACGAACATCCACAGCACCAGCAAGGCCTGCACGGTCCACGCGCCGAGCAGCAATCGAGTTTCGATGCGTAGCGTTGTGAGAAACGCATGCGACTGAGTCGAGAAGTTGGATGTCGACGCGACGACAGGCACGTACGCCGAACGCGGGACCGGGTCGAGCGGTCGTGTGTGCGTCCTCCTCCACCGAGTGATGAATGCACCGCGCGCCGCCCGCTCGGGCGCGCGGCGATAGCTTGTCAGCAGCAGCGCGATCGACACGCAGAACCACAGCACGCGATTCTGCAGAAAGTGGCCCTGCACCGGCAGCAGTCGGAAATTCCGTTCCGCCGGCGTCCAGTATCGGGTGGCCTCGAAGAACGCCGACAGACCGAACGGATCCAGCACTGCAGCGCGCGCCATCGACTCCGGCGTGGCCGGCGCGGCGCCGGCCATGAGCGGCGAGTCGATCAGCAGCGCCGTGACCATGTACAGCGAGAACAGCAGAATGCCACCGATGTACGTGGCCAGTGTGCTCCGCGTATACGTCGCCGCGGCGTATAGCACTGCGGTGATCAGCAGCAGATTCGGCGCGTACATCCAGACCAGCGTCCACACGTAGGGCAGTATGCGTAGCGGCCCCACGCGCGATGGATCTTTGGCGACCAGATATGGTGCCACGAGCTGCAGCAGTAGCACGATGGCTGCAACGAACAGCGCGCTGCTCCACAGTCCCAGCAGTCGGGTGGAATGCAGACGCACCAACCCAATCGGCCGCGAGTGGACGAGCTCACGCATGCGATGCTCGTCGTCGCGGAGCGCTCCATGCACGCACAGCATCGTCAACACCATCACGAACCAGAGCGTCAGCAGCCCGCTACTCTGAATGACGCTGTACGGCGAGTTGATGTACGCGGCCTCCGGCCCGTAGCCCTGTCGAACGAGGACGAGACTGAACGCGCAAACGATCAGTGCGATCGCGACATACGTCGCACGCCGCATCTGCCAGCGCCACTCGAACTGCAGCAGCTGCCACGTCATTGGACGTGCAGTGCATTGAAGTACACATCGTCCAGCTCGGCGGCCACCGGCGAGCATGCGTCGGTCGGCGGCGCATCGCCAAGCACGCGCAGTCGGGTTGCCCCGGCGTGCAACTGACTCGACAGAACGCGATGCGATGCGCTGAACTGCGCGACGTCCGGCTTTACCACAGTCGCACTCCAAACGCGACCATCGAGTGCGTGCACGAGGTCGTCGGGCACGCCTTCGAGCACCACGCGACCCGCTGCCACCACCGCCATACGCGTGCACAGCTGCCGCACGTCCTCCACGATGTGCGTCGAGAGGATCACAACCACCCCTTCGCCGATCTCGCTGAGCAGGTTGTAGAAGCGACTGCGCTCCGCGGGATCGAGGCCGGCGGTCGGTTCATCCACGATCACCAGCCGTGGATCGCCAAGCAGCGCCTGCGCGATGCCAAATCGCTGACGCATGCCGCCCGAGAATCCGCTGACGGCCCGCTTGCGATGGTCCCACAGATTCATCTGCACCAGCAAGGCCTCGACCTGCGCGCGACGGGACACGCGATCCGTGAGCCCCTTCAGCAGCGCCAGATGATCCAGCAGGTCCAGCGCCGAGAGTCCGGGATAGACGCCGAAATCCTGAGGCAGGTAGCCCAGTCGTCGGCGATGCGCCGACGCGTCCTCGAAGATCGATTGGCCGTCGAACAGGCATCGTCCCGCATCCGGCGTCTGCAACGTCGCGAGAATCCGCATCAGCGACGACTTGCCGGCGCCGTTGGGCCCGAGCAACCCAAACAGCCCGCGGCCAACCCGCAGATTGATCCCGCGCAGCGCTTCGACGCCATTGGCGTAGCGCATGGTCACAGCAGCGATCTCCAGCATGATCTCCTCGTCGTGGCCTTTCGTGATTCGGCTCCCGACGGATTGCGGACCGCATAGTTTCAGCACAATGTTGTCAATCGAACATTCAGTTTTAACTAAATGCTGAGCTTCGCTGATCTCGAGTTCTTTGGCATCGTCGCCCGGTCCCGGTCGCTGGCAGCTGCCGCACGAACGATGGACGTCACTCCGTCGGCCGTGACGCAGCGCCTGCAGGAACTCGAGCGGCGTATGGATGTCCGCCTGTTGAGCCGCAGCGGAGGGCGTCTCGCACTCACCGATGAAGGCGAGTTGCTGCTTGCACGGGGACGCCTGATCCTCGACGAGGTGAACGCGTTGACGGAGACCTTCGCCGCTCGGCGCGGGGAAGTCGTTGGGCCGCTGCGCGTGCTTGCACCGCTGGGTTTCGGACGGCGCTATGTCGCGCCAATCGCGGCGCAGTTCGCCGCCCAGCACCCGGCCGTTACCCTGGACATGCATCTCTCCGACCGGCCCGGCAGCATCCCCGACAACGCATGGGACGTTGCGATTCATCTGGGCGGACGGCGCGAGCAGGAGGAGAACGCACGGGTACTCGCGCCGAACTCCCGCCTTGTCTGCGCATCACCCACATACGTCGACACCCACGGCACACCGTCGTCTCCACACGCACTCAGCGAGCATCAGTGCATCGCGCTGCGGGAGAATGATGAGGATGTGACGCTGTGGCGCTTCAGTGATGCTCTCGGTGCCGTGACGAACGTCCGCATCACACCGCGATTCGCCAGCAACGATGGCGATGTCGTACGCGACTGGGCGATCGCCGGACACGGAATCGTCGTTCGGTCCGAGTGGTCCGTCGCCGATGACCTTCGTGCCGGACGCCTCGTACGCCTGCTCGAGGACTACCGGTTGCCATCCGCCGACGTCGTGGCACTCATCGCGCCTCGCGGTGATCGATTGGAACGCGCGACGCGCTTTCTGCGAGCACTGGAAGCTTGTCTAACGCCGACACCGTGGCGAGAATCCTCGCCTGACCGATGAAGTCGTACCCGCCATCCATCCCGCGTCTGCCATGATTCGCCTCCTTCCGGTTTCCCCAGAGCTCGAGTCGGCCGTACACGACGCAGACGCTCTGCTGGCTGTCACCGGCGCATCCGCGGGAGACTGCGCGGAGTTGCTGCAGGACATCATCGCCCACAGCGCCGCGCATCGCACCAACACCAACGGCACCTACGCGTGGGGCGGATTCATCGCGGTCACGACGGCGAGGCCATCCGTGGTGATCGGCACCTGCGCATTCGTCACCGCACCAAACGCCGACGGTGAAGTGGAAATCGCCTACTTCACCTTCCCGCCCTTCGAGGGGCAGGGGTACGGCAACGCGATGGCCAGCGCCCTCGTCGATCACGCGATCGCGAGTGGTGCGGTGCGCGTGGTATTCGCACACACGCTCCCCGAGTCCAACGCGTCCACATCCATTCTCGCGCGACAAGGGTTCGAGCAGACCGGAATTTCGCACGACGCCGACGCGGGCGAGGTCTGGCGCTGGGAGCGCGCCATCGCCTAGCGTCGCCAGCGTGTACCGCATCAATACGGTGCGAACGCGCCTCGCGCATCGGTGCGCATCACGGTTGTCGCGATCAGTCGAGTGGACATGCGGGATGTTGCATCGTCGGCCGTTGCGCGGTTCTCGAACAGCACCCGCACCGAGTAGATCGCGGAGCGCGTCAACTTCGCGCCTAGCAGCTCCATCGGCAGCGCCAGCGTGCGCCCGTCGGCGGAGCTTGCCCAGTCGGTGATCAGGAAGCTGGACACGATGGCGGAATCGCCGCGCGTGACGCGCATGGCGAGTGTTGTCGTCTGCCGCAGTTCCACCCGCAAGCGCGGCTGACCCGCACGTCGGCGCTGGTCAGCGTCCGACATGGCAAGCACCACCACCGCCGCGCTGTCGGGGGCAACTTCCAACTGACTCGGCAACGCGCTGCCATGAAAGCCGCTCCATCGATCGGCGCGCAGCAGGCCGGCCGTCGTCACTTTAACCTCGGACCGCATCGTTGAAGGATTCAGCAGGTCGTTGAATCCGCCAAACTGCTCGCGTACCGTGGCCGTGAGATCGTCGTGCGTATCCACAAAATTGCTCATGACCACGCCGAGTGAGTTGGTGGCACTGAGCGCGCCATGCGTACCGCCCAGCGGACGCATCTTGTTGGCCACCGACACGGCACCGAGCCCCACACGAACCTTGTCGTCGAGCGACACGAGAATCGGCGCCGGATTCAGCGTGACGGTCGTGTGGCCGCGCACGATACGCGGTGGCGCCGCTGGGAAGTGCTCCATCGCGGTGTACTCGACCCAATCGCGCGCGCTGGCGTAGCCGTCGCTGTCGAGACGACCCTCCTGTCGCATGCGCGCGAGCACGGTCGCGTAGCGCAACGGATCGCCACTGCGCGGCTGATATCGATAGCGCGTGGTTGCACCTGCACCCTTCCATTCGATCTCCGCGCTGAGCGTGTCCGCACGGACGACAATGCGGTCTGCGCCATCGCGATACGTCACGACCGCCACGCCATCAAGACCGGCAAGCACCGACGCCACGCGCGCCACGGAGTCGCTCACGCAGAAGACGCCGAAGCCCGTGGTCACTCCGTCCACGCTGAACGCAATGTCCGTCGGCGAGCTGATGGAGCGACTCGTACGAAAGCCCGCCTTCTCCAATGCGGCGGCCACCGGCAGGAACTCTGCCGTCACTGCCCGGTTGTGACCGTGATCTGACAGAATCACGATCTCGAGCGGTTGACCGGTGCGATTGAGATAGCTGTTCTGCATTTCGGTGAGCCGACGATCCAGATGCGCGAGATACCGATCGAGGTCGCCGCGCGTATGTTGCATGGCGTCAGGGCCGACGTTGTACGCGTACACGGTCGGGCGCCCACCACGTCGGAAGAACTCGCGTGCATCGGTATCCACCTCACCGCGCGCCACGCGGTTGGAGATGAGATACGCGCCGAGATGGTGCAACTTCGTATCGAAGGCGAGATCCATGCGATGCTCATACTCGATCGGCTTGATTGCGTCGAGCGCATCGCCCACCATCATGTTCAATCGCGTGCTGTAGTACACGCGCTGATAGCCGAGTGGCGGCTGCACACCCATGATCTCATGCCACGCCACATCGCTGATTGACGGGAACGTCGAGATCAACCGGCTTGGCGCACGGAATTCGGCGAACAGGCCGCGCTGCTTGGCGGCTTCGATATCGCGATAGTCGATGCCATCGAGCGCGAGCACGAGGCGTCGCGCGAGCGGACGTTCAGCCGAAGGACCCGGAGGCGCGTTACGACGGAATGGCGCACAGGAGGACAACAGCGTCAACGCGCACAGCGTGGCGCTGACGTATGAAGCAAATGCTCGCATGTCTCACATCTTAGTGGGATTGGCCCTTCACGTCCCCGAGCAGCACTGTGCTCATGAGTCCGCCGTCGGCGTGATCGAGGATGTGGCAGTGGTACATCCATTCGCCCGCCCGATCGTCGAAGCGCACGAGAAGACGTCGCGTCTGCTTGTACGGGATATCGTACGTGTCCTTCCACGCAATCGGATGAATCGGATTGCCCTGCTCGTCCGCCGCCTGAAAGAAGAAGCCATGCAGGTGGAGCGGATGTGACCACGGTGTCGCATTGCTTACGGTCCACAGCTGCGTCTCGCCGGGCTTGGCGCGAATCCGTTCCGCCTTGTGGCCGGGCACTCCGTCAAACCCGTACTCGAAGAGGCCGTCGTTGCGTTGGGCGAGGGTGAGCTTGACCTCCACCGGCGTCGCGCCACTTCGCGAAAGCGGCTCCATGGGTCTGCGCACCGCGGGACGAGCCGCGCCCGCGTACGCCGGCTGCGCGGCCATGGTGAGCGTGAGCAGGCTCGAGTCGTCCCGATACTCCGTGCTGCCGTAGCCGCGGTCGTAGAGCAGCGAGCGCAGCGTGATGGAGGTGCCGGGCTTGGCGTGCGGCGTGACCAGTACGTCGGCACGTTCACCGGGCGCCAGCACGAGACGGCGGACCGTGGTGGCGTACTCCTGGAGGCCGCCGTCACCGCCGATGATCGTGAACTGCTCGTTGGGCAGATCCAGCTGGAAGTAGCGGCTCTTGGCCGTGTTGACTATTCGCCACCGTTGCGGCGCACCGGCGCGCACGGTCAGCGTGGCTCCTTCTCGGCCGTTCACGAGCACGTTCGTCCCTTCGCGACCGAAGGCCATTCCTGCAGAGCCACCGCTGTTGGGATCTTCGAGCATGCCGCGCTTGTCGAGCGCGATGTCGTTGAGCACCAGTACCAGTTCGTCGGCGACACCCACGGAACGCGCTTCTGCCGGATCCTCCACGAGCAGCGCACCGGAGAGCCCGAATCCAACCTGCGCTGCCGACATCACATGCGGGTGATACCAGAAGAGCCCCGCGTCCGGCACAACGAAGTCGTAGGTGAAGACGCCGCCCGGCTCCACCGGCGGCTGACTGATGCCGGGCACGCCGTCCATCGCGATCGGCACGCGTACACCGTGCCAGTGCACCGTCGTGGACTGTGGCAGATGGTTGGAGAAGTGCACGATGACGCGGTCGCCAACCTGCGCGCGAATGAGTGGCCCCGGCATCGTGCCGTTGTACGTCCACATCGCCACCGCATGACCGCCAACCATCTGCGTGGCCACGCGCGCATCGAGCGTCCCTTCCACGATATGCGGATCGGGGTTCACGTCGACGAACGGCGCGAGGGCCAGCGCATCGCTCCATCCCGCGGGTTGCAGCGATTGCTGCGGACGCGCGTGATTGGGGAGACCGGGCCGCGCAACCAACAGCGTCAGCGCCGCAGCGCCGGCCCATACTCGCAGGTGGGACGAAGAATGCACGAGTCGTGTCGCGTGAGGAGATGCAGCAAGCTAGCGCCTGCAACGACAACGGCGCGCATCGCGTGAAGCCGATGCGCGCCGAGTCGTGTACGGGACGTGTGCGCTATGCGCGCGATGTCGTACCTGCGGATGCGTTACTTCGAACCGCTTTCCTCAGGCACGAAGGTCGCTGCCGGGCGCTCCGGCGGCCCAGCCGGCTCGATCTTGGAGCGCGAGATCTCAGGCTGACCGGCCGCCTTGAGTGCCGCGTTGATCTTCGGGAGATCGCGCGCGATGATGCGCTCGAGCTTCGTGATCTCGCCCGTGAGCTTGGGTGAGAGCACGTTGAACACATCGTACGCCTGCTTGGGCGGACGGCGCTCACCGCTGGCGACGAAGCTGAGCAGACCACCCAGCTGATCGTTCAGACGAATCGGGAAGTTGAGCGGATCCTGTCCGCTCTGATTCTTCGTCTGGTAGAGCGAGTCTTCGACCACCTTGAGGCTGTCGGCAAACCGCTTCGCGAGCGGCCCGAACGACGCGACTGCCGTCATCTTGCCTTCACGATCAGTGAGATCGCGCTTGAGATTGCGAATCTCGATGACGCCTTGGTTGGCCGTCGTGATGCGATCGCGCACCTGGAGCGCCATGCGCGTCTGCTCCACGAGATCGGCCTCCGTGGCCGGCGACCGCGGGTCGGGCTTGACGACGAAGTCGTACATCACCGGCGGATTCGCGCCCGCCGTCATCTTCACGCGATACGTACCCGGCGCCATCGCCGGGCCGCCGCCGTTTCCTGCCCACGTGATCATGCCGCGGAACGTCTTGGCATTCTCGTGGCGCATGTTCCAGGTGTAGCGATTGATTCCTTTGCGATTGCCCGGCTTGGCCGCAGGGGGCGGACCAAAGCGACCGCCTCCGGGTCCACCGGCCGCCGCCGTCGGCGTGCTATCCGTCGACGCAACCGTCGCCAGCAAGGCACCCGCCTTGTCATAGAACTGGAACGTCACCGGCATCGAGTCCGCCGGCAGGCGATACACGAACGTCGGCGATGCCTGGCCGTTGAGTCGCAACACCGGCACCGGCTTGTACAGATACGCAGCCGACGCGGCCTTGGCCTGCTCCGGCGCCCAACGCAACGGCGTCAGATTCTCCATCACCCAGAACGCGCGGCCGTGCGTGGAAATCGCGAGGTCATCGTCGCGCAGCATCATGTCGCTGACCGGAACCGGCGGGAGATTCTTCTGCAGGCTCTCCCAGCTGCCGCCGTTGTCATACGACAGCCATACGCCACGCTCCGTGGCCGCGTACACCATCCCCGGGCGGTGCAGGTCTTCACGAATGGCACGCGTGAACTGATCGGCAGGAATGCCGCTCGTGATCTTGGTCCACGTCGCACCGTAGTCAGTGGTGCGATAGAGATACGGCGTGAAGTCATCCATCTGATAGCGATTGCCGGCCACCCACGCCGTGCCCGGCGCATGCGGCGACGCTTCGATGACGCTCCAGCGCATCCACTCCGGCAGCCCCTTGGGCGTCACGTTCTTCCACGTCACACCGTTGTCGCGCGACACGTGCAGCAACCCGTCATCACTGCCGGTCCAGATCAACCCCTTCGTCAGCTTCGACTCGGCGATCGTGAACACCGTGCCGTAGTACTCGACCGACGTCTGGTCCTTGGTGATCGGTCCGCCTGATGCGCCAAGCGTGCGCGGATCGTTGCGCGTGAGATCGCGGGAAATCGGCGTCCACGTCGTGCCACCGTTGGTGCTGCGGAAGACGACGTTGGAGCCGACGTAGATCGTGTTGGCATCGTGCGGGGAGTGCACGATCGGATACGTCCACTGGAAGCGATAGAACGAATCCTTCGCGTCGTGTCCCATCGGGTTGAGCGGCCACGGATCGAGCGACAGCGACTTGCCCGTGCGACGGTTCAGCACATCGAGGCTGCCACCGTAGTTGGCGCCGTACATGATGTCCGGATCGTTCGGGTTGCTGCTGATGTAGCCGGATTCGCCGCCTGCCACGCCGTAGAAGTTGGCGAACGGCGACGCCGGCGCAGCGGGCGCCGGCCCGCCGAATCCACCGCCACCACCGCGCCCAAACTGCGCGACTTCACGCACCGGTCCGCAGCTCGAGCCCGCGTCCTGCTTGGCGCCACAGACGTGGTACGGGAAATGGTTGGTGAGATGGACGTGGTAGTACTGCCCTGTCGGCGTGGCCACGCGCGTTGAGGTCGTGCCACCATCGGTCGTGATGATCACGCCGTTGTCGTGCGCCACCGCAATGCGCTTGGGATTGGTAGGGTCGATCCACATGTCGTGGTTGTCGCCGCCGCCAAAGCCGCGCCCGAACGTCTTGCCGCCATCCTTGGAGACCATCGGTCCAACCTGGGGGGCGTAGACGATGCTCGTGTCCTTCGGATCGGCGTAGAGCTTGGAGTAGTACCACGCGCGCTGTCGCAGATTGCGATCGCCGCTGGTGAACGTCCACGTCGCGCCTGCGTCATCGCTGCGATACACGCCGCCATTGGGCTCGTGCTCCACCAGCGCCCACAACCGGCTCGGCTTGGCCGGCGACACGGTGATGCCGATCGCGCCCAACGGTCCGCTCTGCGGCAGGCCAGGATTGCGCGAAATCTCGGTCCACGTGTCACCACCGTCGGTGGTCTTGAAGATGCCGCTCCCCATGCCGCCACTGACCAGCATCCACGGGGTGCGTCCCGCCTGCCAGAAGGTGACGTAGATGATCTTGGGATTGCTCGGGTCCATGATCATGTCCGCGACGCCCGTGGAGTCGTTGCGGAACAGGATGTTCTTCCACGTCTTGCCGCCGTCGGTGGTGCGATAGACGCCGCGCTCCTTGTTGGGCCCGAACACATGACCCAGCGCGCCCACGTACACGACATCCGGGTTGTCCGGATTGATGCGCACGCGCGAGATGTACTGCGTCTCCTTGAGTCCCATGTACTGCCACGTCTTGCCGGCATCGGTGGACTTCCACACGCCATCGCCGTGCGAGACGTTGCCTCGAATCGGCGTTTCACCACCGCCCGCCCACACGACATCCGGGTTGGACTGCTGCACCGCGACCGCACCGATGGTGCCGCCGAAGTACGCATCAGTCACGGGTAACGTCGTCTTGCCACCATCGGTGGTCTTCCAGACACCGCCACCCGTGGTACCCATGTAGTACTCGTCGGGGCGCGCCGTCGAACCAGCGACGGCGACCATGCGTCCCGCCTGATTGGGGCCGATGTTGCGCCACGACACACCGAACGACGTGTCGGCCGATGCGCGACCAGCGCCACCGCCGCCACGCTGCGCGGAGAGGAGCGTCGGCAGTCCGGCCATGGCAGCCAGCGCGACGCGCGTTGCGAAAGAAAAGCGATACACGGAGAGACCCAGCGAAGAGAGAGAACAGAGCGACACCATTGCTCAATCTTACGCGCCGCTCCGCTCGATCGCTCAGGCGTACGGCATGGGCGGCACGCGACCCAACAGCCGCGCGTACACTGCCAGCGAGCCCCGGTGATGCGCCGTGTGATCGGTGATCCCGTTGATCACCGCCGCGCGCGGCGCACCATCCATGATCGTGTCGTTGGGGATGGGCTCCTGCAGCGTCTCGGGCGTCGCCCACATCACGGTAGCCACGGCGTTGTCGAACGCACGGCCCAGCATCTCTCGCGCTTCCGACAACGACGTGACCGACTTGGCCCGCGCGACGTGGACGTCGTAGTTGTGATCCCACCCGGCGCCAAAACCACCCGCCATGAACCAGTCGACGCTCTGCGCGGTGTGCACGACCTGCCCGGCCACTGTGTACATGTCAGGGTGCGGCGCAAAGGCGGAATCGCCCTCCTCGAAGATCGACAGCGTGGTCAGAAAGAACTTGCGGGCCGACTCGAGTTCGGAAACGAGCGCGTTGGACATTGGCGAACACTCCAGGCGTGAGGGCGAAAACTCCAAACCGCCGAGCTTGATTCGGCGTTTATTCGGGCATGGGTCTGAACAATCTCACGGCCGGTCCGCGCTGTCAAGACAGCCTCCCGCGGCTCACCCTGCGCACGCTCTAGTTTCCCCGCATGGACAATGTCACTCACGCGCTCGCCGGCTCCCTGCTGGCGGCGAGCACGGTCGCGCTCATCGGCGGACGCAGTTCCGCGCCGAGCGCGCCCACCCCTACATCGCTCCGCACGGTCGCACTGACGATCGGCATCGTCACCGCCGAACTCCCCGACGCCGACCTGCTCTACGCCGGACCCCTCCTTGGCATGGGGAAGCTCGGCTATCTGCTTCATCATCGCGGACACACGCACACCGTGCTCTTCGCGCTCGGGAGCGCTCTGCTGGTGTGGGGGCTATTGCTGGTAGTCCGGCGAGAATGGCGAGGCGCGCCTGCCCGATGGGCGATGCTCGGTCTCGCGATCGCAGGCACGCTGTCGCACCTGTTGCTCGACTTCTCCAACAGCTACGGCGTGCATCCCTTCTGGCCACTCGACAATCGCTGGTACTACGGCGACGCGGTGTTCATCATCGAGCCGTGGCTGTTCGTCATCGCCGTGCCTCCGCTCTTGCTCCTCGCGCGCGGCACCTTCGCACGCGTGATGCTGGCTGGGCTGCTGCTCGCCATTCTCGGACTGGCGTGGTTCGCCAATCTGTTGCCGCACACCATTGCCCTCGCACTGACGCTGACCGCCGTGCTCTGGTTCGTCACGCTGCGCCGCGCGCCAAGCGCGCGCCTGGGCATCTTCGGGGTGATCGCGTGGCTCGGCTTCGAGGGCACGTCGTTCGCGGCATCGGCCGCTGCGCGCGGGCATGTGCGCGACGCCATCGGATCGACGTATCGCGACGTCGCGCTCACGCCGGCTCCGGCCAATCCGTTCTGTTTCACCGCATTGGTCGTGACGCTCGACCAGGACACGTATCGCGTCATTGACGCCGATGCGGCGGCATTCCCCGCAATTCGCACCGTCGGCCAATGTCGTGCGGATCGCCGAGAGTTGCGCGACGCACCACCTCGCACGAGCCAGGCATTCGTCGCAATACCAACGCCATCGTTCGTGGGACACGGACTGTGGAGCGCCCCCATCGATTCGCTGCGCGTGCTCGCGTCGCGCAATTGCGAGGTTGCCGCTGCGTTGCGCTTCCTGCGCGTGCCCGAGTGGACCGTCGATCCTGCCGGCACCATCGTCATCGCGGATGCGCGGTTCGGTGGACCGGGCGGCGGCTTTGCGAGCGTCGAGGTGCGATCCCCATCCCCTGCGTGTCCTCGCTACGTTCCCACTTGGGTACCGCCACGACTGGACCTGCTCGGCGATCAGGGAACGCGGGTCTCCAGCGCGATGCGTCAGACGACGGTGACTCAGGTGGACGCGCCATGATCTCCGGAGACCCCATGATCGTTCATGCGCCTAACCGGCCGTCTCGATGAAACTCTGGCTCGATGCCGACTCCGCACCGCGCGACGTGAAGGAGATCTGCTACAAAGCCTCCGATCGTCTGAAGCTCGAGACGGTGCTGGTGGCGAATTCTCGACTGCAGCTGCCAGCAGGCTACACGTATCTGTCAGCCGTGCGCGTGGACGGCGGCCCCGATGTCGCCGACGGCTACATCGTCGAGCATGCAGAAGCGGGGGACGTGACCGTCACGCATGACATCCCGCTCGCTGCGCTGTTGGTACCCAAGGGCGTCACGGTCATCGATCCGCGTGGCGAAGAGTACACGGCGGAGCAGATCGGCGAACGACTCTCGGTGCGCAATTTCATGGAGGGATTGCGCAGCAGCGGCGTCGAGACCGGCGGCCACGCCACCTACAGCGCGCGCGACAAGCAAGCGTTTGCCAACGCCCTCGACCGCATCCTCACCCGCGCGATGGCGCGCGCCGCGAAAGCCATTACATGACCGACCAACACACGCCTGCCGGCGCGCCAGTCGACGGCGAACCCGCCACGCCGCCTGCGCGTCCGACCAATGCGAAGGTCGATCCACTCCACGGCGTTACGCTCAAGGCGATGATCGAGCATCTCGTGGAGCGCTACACCTGGCCAGGGCTCGGCGAACGCATCGAGATCCGCTGTTTCACCCACGATCCCAGCGTGAACTCCTCGCTCAAGTTTCTGCGTAAAACGCCGTGGGCGCGGGCCAAGGTGGAGTCGCTGTACCTGCACTCCGCGGCGCATCCGCGAAAGACGAAGGGCTGAGCTGCATCCAAGGCGCGCGGCAACGCGAATTCCTGACATGACTCCCTCCGCGCAGCATCGCCTCTCTCCCACGCGATCGACTCGACCTACCCGGCAGCGCTCAACAGTTCGGTCCACACTTGTGGCCGTTGCGCTCATCGCTGCGTCTGCGACTCTCGCGCTCGCGCAAGACGCACCACTCGTTCGCCGGCTGGACTCGCTGTTTGCGTCCGTCCAGTCCGACACGACGCCTGGTTGCGCCGTTGGCGTGTCGCGTGGGAGCGGTGCAACGCTCTTTCGCAGCTACGGCCTGGCGAATCTCGAGCAGCCCGTTCCGATCGACAGCGCGACGGTCTTCGAAGCGGGCTCCGTCTCCAAGCAGATCACCGCCGCAGCTGTCCTCCTGCTCGCGCACGAACGTCGTCTCTCGCTCGATGATCCAGCGCGCAAGTGGCTCCCCGAGCTTTCGGCGTCACTTCCAGCGTTCACGATCGGCGATCTGCTGCATCATGTCGCCGGCCTGCGTGACTACGGCGATCTGATGGAGCTCACCGGTTGGCCGCGCGGATCTCGTCTCTACGACAACAACGACGTGCTGCGCCTGATGGCGCAGCAACGCGCGCTGAATTTTGCACCGCGCGCTGAGTATCTGTACTCCAATTCCGGATATGCGTTGGCCGCCGTGGTGGTGGCTCGCGCGTCGGGGATAACGTTCGGTGAATACACGCGTCGTGCCATCTTCGCGCCTCTGGGAATGGTGCACACGTCATGGCGCGATGACTTCACGCGCATCGTGCCGCATCGCGCACAGGGGTACACGCCAAACGACAGCGGCCGCTGGATGCTCGACATGCCGCTCGAGAACACCGTCGGACATGCGGGGTTGCTGACGACAGCCGCCGATCTGATGCGCTGGCAGCGACGCTTCACGGCGGGCGCCGACACGACGGTGGGCGGCGAACGCTTTGTGCGCGAGATGCAGTCGCCGATCACGCTGACGACTGGCCGAGTGTCTGGCTACGCGCTGGGACTCGAACTCGATATGATGGCGGGCGAACGCATCATCTCTCATGGCGGCTGGACCGCGGGCTACAAGGCGTACGTGGGACGGATGCCATCACGCGACGTGGCGGTCTCGTTGCTGTGCAACGCCGGCTCACTCAATACCGAGGAAGTTGGCGCCGTGCTGCTGGCCATCGCTGCTGAGGTGCCCGTCCCTGACTACTACGCCGAACCGCAGCTTGGTGCGGCCGCTGATACGCTCGACCGCAAATCGCTCGCGCGTCTTGCGGGCATGTATCGCAGTACGCGCACTCGGCAGACGGTGCGCGTGCGGAGCTACGCGAACGGCATCACGGTCAACAGCTGGACCGGGTATCGCCGAACATCGGACAGCACCTTCGTCAGTCTGGACGGTGCGCGTGCCATCGAGTTCCTGCCCGATGTGCGTGGAGGAGCGACGAGCTATCGCATTCGTCAGGCCAGCGACGCCGTGCTGTACACGCGCGTCGATGCGTGGACACCGACCGCGACTGCTCTGCGCGCACTCGCAGGACGCTATCGTTGCGCGGAGGCTGACGCGACAATCGAGCTCATCGGCGATGGCAGTGGTCTCGCGCTGCAACGCCGGGAACGCTTGCGATCACCGTTGGTGGCGCGATATCGCGATGCGTTCGATGTCCAAGGACTTGGCTGGCTGCTCACGGTACGACGCGATGCGCGTGGTCGCGCGATCGGCGTCGACCTGGGCGGCACGCGGTCTCGTACGGTTCCGTGCGAGCGTGTGGAAATGCGCGGTCGCGCGTTGTAACGCGAAAATCATTTCGCGAGATAGACGCGGCGACGCTCGCGTCCGCGGCTACTCGGCTTTCGCCGCGCCGCACGATTGTCGCACGATCAGCTCGCAGCGCAGGCGCGTCTGACGCGGTGGCAGATCTGGCTGCGCGATGCGCGAGAGCATGACGGAAAGCGCCACTTCACCGAGCTGAATCGTCGGCTGACGGAACGTGGTCAGCGGCACGGGAAGCAACGACGCGTACTCCACGTCGTCGATGCCGACGATGCGAATCTCTTCGGGCACTTTCACACCGAGCTTGAGCAGCGTGTGCATGAGGCGCCCCGCCGTACGGTCATTCGCGCAGACGATCGCATCCGGCGCACGCTCCCGCAGCATCGTACGCACGGCCACTGCGTCGGCGGGATCGAGATGTGCGCTCTCCACCTGTTCGAAGGGGATGTGTCGCGCGTACATCGCTTCGCGATAGCCCGCTTCACGCGCATCCACCGTCGGCGCGCTGTTGGGTTGTCGCACGAAGACCACGCGCGATGCGCCCAGCGTGAGGAGATGGTGTGTCATCACGAAGCCGGCGCCGCGATTGTCGATGCCGACGCGGTCGTGGTGCCCCGGATCCGGATACGGCTCGATCGGTCGGTCGAGCAGCACGACCGGAATCTGCGCGTCATCGAGCGCCTGTACGATGCGCTGATTGACGTCGTCGGGCTCGGGCGAAAGCTCAACCGGCGCGAAGAAGACGCCGTCCACGCGTCGCTCGATGTACTGCCGACAGAGGTGCCACGCGCGTTCGCTGCGTCGCGCCAGTTCCGCGGCGGGATCGACGGGTGCGTTACGCGCAGCCAGGCGCGATGACGCACTGCCGGCGACACGTGTGCTATCGCCAGAGGTGGCACTGCCCCACAGCAACGCGTGTTCACGCGCCAACGGGGACGTCATCATGCCACGACAGATCGTCTCGAAAATGTCCGTCTCGCCCAGGTCGGCGATGAGCAGCCCGAACGACAACCCAGTCGTTTCCTTCGCGCGACTGACGAAGCTGCCCGATCCCGCACGGCGGCTGATGACACCGGCCGACTGCAGATCGCGCAGCGCGCGACCGACCGTGATGCGGGAATGCCCGAACCGTTCGACCAGTTGTGCTTCGCTCGGCAGTCGATCGCCCTGCTTCCACCGCCCGTCCTGAATTTCACGGAGCAGTGCGGCAAAGACTTCGTGATGCTTGCTGGCAGGAGGACGCGAGGGAAACACGGAGTCAGCCGTTCGGGTGGAAGGAGTGCTCACAAACTAGCGCCTCCTCCCCCCGAACTTCGATGTGCGACTCGCGGTGCGAACGAATGTGCGCGCGCTCCGCTCAGCGGCGCGCGACGACGCGATCCGTACGCGGACGCATCCCGCGAAGCACGCCTTCGGTGCGGCCAAGCGTCCAGCGGCCATTGATCATCGGATTGGAGCCACCGTCGTTCTGGTCTTCGAAGACGAGCGTGAGCACGCCGTCGCCCGTTTCGCCCTGCAGTACGAGATCGGACTCGATGACGGTGACCGTCAGCGGAATGGAGCTGCGATTGTCGTTCAGTTCGGCGCGGGCGATGATCGTGCCGGCGGAGTCGGTCACCGTGACGAGACGCGGGAAGGCGGGCGTCGGCGGTGTCTTGCGGAAATCGTAGGTAGCGACGACGCGGACGGGCTTCTCCGAAGTCGTCGAGGCCTGCTGCGCGGCCAGCGGGGCGGCTGAGAGCACGAGGGCGGCGGCGGCGAGGCTGGAGACGAGCGAGACGTTGCGCATGATGAGGCTCCTATCGAAAGAGGTACAGCTAGTTGTTATAGCAGCATGACAGCAGCTTCGCTATCACTTGCTATAGTTAGACGACCTCTCGGCCCTGAAGCAACTCGCTTTGCGGCATATTCCGTCGATATTTGCCCGTTTTTCGAAGGTTCTTGTTATAGCAAGTGGTTTCGGCGCCCGCCGACGCGCGCACTACTCCGCGATTTCCGGCCTGCGCCATCGTGGGCCGAGGGCGCCCGAATGCGTATGTTCGGGCATGTCGAGTCTCCCACCCACGCCCCCGTCACGAACGGCCTCGCGCCCGATGCGCACAGCCCAACTGCCAATGCCGATGCGTCGTCGCCCACACTTCCGCCTGCCGTCGTGCATGCTCGTGCTCGCAGTCGCCTCGTGCCTCGCGAGCAGCACGCTCGGCGCGCAAGCCGCGCCATCCGCCGCGCGCCAGCGCTGGGATCGGCAGTGCCAGATCCGCCGCGACAAATTCGATCGCATCCTCCCATCGGCGCTGCGCGACAACGGCATCGACATGTGGATCGTGATGCAGAAGGAGAACACCTTCGATCCGATGTACGAGGATCTGGGGCGCGGCTACGTGGGCAGCGTGGGCTACTACATCTTCACCGACCGCGGCGGGGATCGTATCGAGCGCGCGGCCATCGGCGTCTCCGGCTACCTGCTGGAAGCGTGCAAGGTCTACGACATCGTGCGTGGCTTCTCTCCGCTTCGCGCGTTCATCGCCGAACGCAATCCCAAGCGCATCGGCATCAACATGTCCGAGGAAGTGGGCGCGGCGGATGGCTTGAGCAAGACGTCGTACGATCGGCTGGTGAAGGAGATCGGTCCCGAGTTCGCGAGTCGCCTCGTCTCCTCCGAAAAGCTCGTCTCCGACTATCGGAGCGGCTTCCCTGCCTCGCAGATCGTCGCGCTCGGCGAAGCGGGCGAACTCTCGCGCAGCATCGCGGAACGTGCGCTGTCCAATGAAGTCATCACGCCGGGCGTCACCGCACTGGAAGACGTGGCGTGGTGGATGATGGACCAGCTGCAGATGCGCGCACTCGGCTCATCGTTCGACATGCCGTCGGTGTACATCACGGGACCGCGCGGCATCGAGGCCACCAGCAACGAGCGCATCATTCAACGCGGCGACTTGCTGATCATCGATTGGGGCGTTGGCTATCTCAACACGTGGACCGACGTCAAGCGCATGGCCTACGTGCTCAAGCCCGGTGAGACGGCCGCTCCCAAGGGCATTCAGGCGGCGTTCGACAACGCACTCAAGGTGCGCGAGATCATCCATCGCACGATCAAGCCGGGTGGCACGGCCGCAGCGATGCTCGAGCAGCTGCGTGGCGAGATCGTGAAGGGCGGCTTCCGTATGCAGGACACGTTCAACGAAGTGACGAACGACGGCAAAGTCGAAGTGATGATCGGCTGTCACTCGGTGGGCGATCGCGGCCACGGCAGCGGCCCATCGATCGCGGCGTTCAATCCACGCCAGCTCACGTTCCCGATCAAGGCGTTCAACCCCTTCTCCATCGAGCTGTTCGCCTGGACGCCAGCCCCCGAGTGGAACGGCGCCAAAGTGCGCATCCCGCTCGAGGACGACGCCATCGTCACGTCTCGCGGGGTGGAGTGGCTCTACCCCGTCAATTCGCGCATCCTGCTGGTGCGTTGATGCCGTCTCTCGCACGAAGCTGCGCGTGAACCCGATCGAACTCGCAATTCGCGCAGCACGCACAGCGTCCAATCAGGCCATCGCTGCACGCGATGCGGATCTGGTGGTGACGTACATGTTGGCCGACGTCACGGTCGCAGTCGCCGGTGGCCCCGTGCTCAAGGGCCACTCGGCGTCGCGAGACGCATTCGCTGAACAATTCGCTGATCGCAGCTTTGCGGGCTACGTGCGCGACCCGCAGTCAGTCGTGGTGCAGGATCCGCCGACGCGTGCGACCGAACACGGACGCTGGACGGGTCGGTGGCGCACCGGGCTGCGCGAACAGCTGATGCAGGGGGAGTATGACGCCGAGTGGCGGTTGACGGATATGGGATGGCGTATCGCGTCTGAGGTGTATCGGTCGAGCCGTTAGGCGGCGGGGGTCACGTGCGTTTGTTGTTCGACACGCTGCTGCGGTTGCTCTTCCCCACATGGGCGTTCTTCGATGTGTCAGGCGCACCGCCGTCACTCGAGGTGCGTCGAATTGTCGCACCCGATGCGGCCGGCGCGTGGGAGCCTGTCGTGCGTGCATCGCCGCGTCGTTGGTGGCATCTGTTCTACAATCCCGCCGGCACGTATACGCTCGCTGCGCAGACACTCGTGGAGCGGCTCTACACGGAATTGCGGGACGCTGAGGGCCGCCCGGTTGGTGCTGACGCCGCCGCTGCAGAGTCGCGAATGGCCGAAACGGAGGCGCTGGTAGCGAACCTCGCTGAATCGGTTCTGCTGGCGTCGTGGCGAGAAGACGCGCGCGCAAGCGGCAGCGCGAAGGCAACGTGGCAATGGCGCATCGTCGTGCGCGACGGTGCTGACGATGCCGAGTGGTACCTCGGCGCCGTGCAGCGCTGATGGTCGAGTTGGCGCTCCCGGCAGTGCTCGCGATCGCGACGCAATGGAGCGCGCGGATCGCTGCCGTCGCCGTCGCCGTTAACGCAATTGAGATGTTGTCGTTGCGTAGTGCGTTCGGAGTGCGCGGCGTCTGGCGTGACGAAACACTGTCGGCATCGTGGGGAGTATTTGGCGCGGTGCTGCGTGCCGAAAGGTTTCGTCTGCTGCTGGCGGGGCAGCTGCTCGCGGCGGTTGGACTTCTTGCGCTTGCCGGCACGCGTGCGGGTGGTGTGTGTGCCGTGTTGTGTGGGATTAGTACCGTGCTGTGCGCGATGCGCTTTCGCGGCACGGTGAATGGCGGCAGCGATGGGATGCTCTTCACGGTGCTCGTCGGACTATCGCTCACGCAGCTCGCGCCCGAAGGCTCCATGGTGGGTGAGGCGGGCATGCTCTATGTCGGCGCGCAGCTCGCCCTGTCGTACCTGCGCGCAGGATGGGTGAAACTGCGCGAGCTGGGGTGGTGGAATGGGCGCTCCATGGCGGCGTTCCTTTCGCTGCCCGCCTATGGCACACCGATGTGGGTGCCGAGGCAGCGCCGTGTGCTGCAGCTCGCTGGGATGGGAGTGGTTCTGTTTGAGTGCCTGGCGCCCTTCGCGCTGCAGAGCCCGCGTTCCAGTGTGCTCTTCATCGGCTTTGCGCTGTGCTTCCATGCCGCCGTCGCGGTGGTCTTCGGCCTCAACCGGTTCCTGCTGGCGTGGGGGGCGGCGCTCCCGACGCTCTGGTACCTGGCGCACCGGGTGGGATGAGTCGGCCCGCGCCGTCCACCGGCGCAGTCCAACTGCGATGTCGATCTCGCGCCAAACGTCATCGGGACGCATCGTTCTGAGCCACAGTGCTGTTGATCGCAGCTTCGCTTCCCTCCCCAGCACCTCCTCCGCACCTCCTCCCGCCGGAGTCCAGCCGATGTCTGCCTCGCCATCCTTGCGTCCATCCCTCGCTCGTGCGCTGCCAGTCGCGGGCACGTTGCTCGCACAGGCGCTGCTCGCTGCCGCGCTCGTTACTCCGCTTCAGGCGCAGAACGCGCCCGCACCAGCAGGGCGCAACATGGGTGGCGGCAACTGCGCCAACAACGCGTACAACTGCGCCGATGCGACCAATCCACTGCCGACAGCCAACACGGTGTGGCTGGAAGAGATGACGTGGATGGATGTGCGCGATGCGATGAAGGCGGGCAAGAAGACGGTGATCATCCCCACGGGCGGCATCGAGCCGAATGGACCGTGGCTCGTGCTCGGCAAGCACAACTACGTGTTGCACACGAACTGCGAAGCGATTGCCCGCAAGATGGGCAACGCGCTGTGCGCGCCGATCGTGAAGTTCGTGCCGGAAGGCGGATTCGAGCCGCCCACTGGGCACATGGCCTCGCCGGGCACGCTCACGTTGCGCGAGGCGACGTTCCGCTCCCTGCTGACGGATCTGTTGGCGAGCCTCAAGGCGCACGGCTTCGAAACGATGATCCTCATCGGCGACAGCGGCGGCAATCAGGGCGGACAGCGCGCCGTGGCCGATTCGCTCACAAAGTCGTGGGGCGGAGCGCCGATCGTCGCACACATCCAGGAGTACTACGACTACGCCAGCGCAGCGGCCTACATGAAGGAGCATGGCATTGTCGATGGCGCTGCGGAGAATCTGCACGACGATCCAATCATCTCGCTCAACATGTTCATCGACGATCCACGCTCGATTCGCTACGATGAACGGGTGAAGACGGGCAAGGCGAGCATCAACGGCGTCTCCCTGGCCGACAAGAAGAAGAACACCGAGCTGGCCAAGCAGATCGTCGAGTTCCGCGCCAGCACCACGGTGGAAGCCATCAAGAAGGCGATTGCCAACAAGGGCACGTTGCCGGCGCCGCCGCGCCGTCCCTGAGCACGTCGCGAATCCAACGCTTTTCATTTACGCAAGCACTCGTCACTCATGCGCATTTCCCTCAGCAGCATCACGGTCACCGATCAGGAAGCGGCGCTCATCTTCTACACGGATGTGCTGGGCTTCGAGAAGTGCAACGACATTCCGATGGGCAAGTACCGCTGGCTCACGGTGACCTCGCCAGAGGGTGTGGATGGTGTGGAACTGGTGCTCGAGCCACTCGGCTTTCCGCCGTCGCGCGAGTACCAGAAAGCGCTGTACGACGCGGGCATTCCGGCCACGGCGTTTCTGACCTCCGATATCGCGGCCGAGTACGCACGGCTGACGATGTTGGGTGTGAATTTTCGCAGTGCGCCGATCGAAATGGGTCCGATCACGACTGCGATCTTCGACGATACGTGCGGGAATCTCATCAACCTCGTCCAACCGTCCGTCTGATTTCCCGCTACTCGCGCGCCATGAGCGCGCTCCGAATGACGCGCGTGCACTCCGCAGTAGTGGTAATGGTCGCCGCAGCTTTGAAGGCGACGATCCTCGCGGTCGCGGTGTCGGCTGGCGCATACGCGCAGTCGGCACCGCGCGCAGGCGCGACGGATGACGCCTCGCGCGCCGCGCCTTCGCTGCGCGCCGCGTGGGTGACGACTGCACCACGCATTGATGGCAAGCTCGATGACGCCGCATGGCGCACGGCGGATGTCGCAACGGACTTCGTGCAGCGCGTGCCAGTGGGCGGCGCCGCAGCTTCGCAACGCAGCGAAGTGCGCGTGGTGTACGACGAGGCCGCGATTTACGTTGGCGTGCGCAACTGGGATACGGCCCCGGACTCCATCGCGCGTCAACTTGGACGACGCGATCCCTTCGACATCTTCTCCGACTGGTTTGTCGTCGGCTTCGACAGCTACGGCGATCGCCGAACGGGCTTCATCTTCGGTGTGTCGCCGCGCGGCGTCTTGCGGGATTCTTACATCTCCAACGACGGCGATGAAGACGATTCCTGGGACGCGGTGTGGAATGTCGTCGCGCAGATCGACAGCGCTGGGTGGACGGCAGAGCTCCGCATTCCGCTCTCACAGTTACGGTATGACGTGAAGGGAAGCGTGGGCGCCGTTCGTCCATGGGGGATCAACTTCGCGCGCGAAATCGCGCGGCACGGCGAGGAGTCGCTGTGGGCACCGACGCCGGCCAACGCGCCGGGCATCATCTCCCGCTTCGGCACGCTCACCGGTCTCGATTCATTGCGTGCGCCGTCGCGAGCGGAGCTGTTGCCCTATGTGCGTACGCAGCTCGAAGCGCAGCCGTCGAGCGCTCAGAATCGCTTCGTGCCTGCGCGCCAAGGCGCGGTTGCGGCCGGTGCTGATCTGCGCGTGAAGCTTCCGCAGTCGATGACGCTGA
Organism: Gemmatimonas sp.; assembly: GCA_965279375.1. Classification (GTDB taxonomy): domain Bacteria; phylum Gemmatimonadota; class Gemmatimonadetes; order Gemmatimonadales; family Gemmatimonadaceae; genus Gemmatimonas. Next base: position 1,028,548 of record OZ257156.1, read on the forward strand.
CGGCCACACTCAATCCGGATTTCGGTCAGGTCGAGGCCGATCCCGCCGTCGTGAATCTCTCCGCGTTCGAGATCTTCTTTCAGGAACGCCGTCCATTCTTTCTCGAGAACGCCGATGCATTCTCGTTCGGTCGGACGCGCACCAGCAACGACAATGATCCACCCACGTTCTTCTACAGCCGGCGTATCGGTCGTGCACCGCAGCGCGCACCTGTAGGCAGTGATCTCGAAGCGGTTGGCATCGCCTCGCGCACACCGATCGCCGGAGCGCTCAAACTCTCAGGGACGACGCCGTCTGGGTGGCAGATCGGACTGCTCAACGCGCTGACGCCGCGCGAGTACGCCGATGTACAGCGTGCCGGCGATCGCATCAGCCGCGAGCCGGTGGAACCGCGCACCAACTACAACGTGACGCGCGTGCGTCGCTTGTTGCGTGGCGGAAACACAGGCATCGGCGTGTTTCTCGCCGATACTCGCCGAACGCTCAGCGATTCCCTGCTGTCGGCCCGCCTCGCATCATCGGCAACGATTTCAGGATTGGATTGGGAGCACGCCTGGCAGCGCCGCACGTGGACGGTGAGCGGTGTCTACGCACAGAGTACGGTCCGCGGAGCGCGTGGAGTGATCACGCGTTGCAGCGCGCGCCGTATCGCAGCTTCCAGCGCCCGGACGCGGACCATCTCTCGCTCGATTCCGCGCGCACGTCCATTGGCGGCAGCTACGGCGCGTTCTCGCTGGCCAAGACGGCGGGCGATCGGCTCATCGCCTCGGTCACGTATGAACAGACATCACCGGGATTCGAGGCGAATGATCTGGGGTTTCAGGTGCGCGGCGACCTACGCTCAGTTTCTACGGCCGTCCAGTATCGCAACCCGACGCTCTCGTCGTGGGCGCGCGAATGGTCGGCGTCGCTCTACTCCACGATCAGCGACAACTTCGGTGGCGATCGCATCGAGGAGCGGGTCTCGTGGTTCGGCAACGTGACGCTACTCAACTTCTGGGAGCTGGGCACGTTCGGCTCGTTGTCGCCACAGGTGATCAACGATCGCCTGCTGCGTGGTGGCCCATTGGCGCAACGCCCGACGGCGTTTCGTCAGCAGTTCAGCATCGAGAGCGACTATCGAAAACCACTGTCGGTGAGCGTGGACGCGTTGGTTGGGTCGGACGCGAGCGGTTTTCGTTCGCGCAACATCGGTCTGTCGGTCGAATGGCGTCCACTCTCGCAGGCGCGCCTGCGGCTTGGTCCGTCGGTGCAGTCGGCGCACAGCACCGATCAGTACATCGATGCCATCGCCGATCCGCTGGCGACGATGACGTATGGGCGGCGCTACGTTTTTGCCAACGTGCGCCAACGCGAAGTGCGCCTCGACACGCGCATCGACTGGACGTTCTCGCCGTGGCTTTCCCTGCAAGTGTTCCTGCAGCCCTTTGCCTCTGCCGGCGAGTTCACACGCTTCAAGGAGTTCACCACGCCGCGCCGGTTTGCGTTCGCGGAGTATGGCGTGGATGCGGGCACGATCGCGAATACGCCCAACGGCTTTGTGGTGGATCCGGACGGCGCGGGACGCGCGCAGCCGTTCGCCGTCGCGACGCAGGATTTCACCGTCCGCGCGCTGCGCGGTAACGCGGTGCTGCGCTGGGAGTACAGCCCGGGTTCGTCGCTGTTTCTGGTCTGGTCACAGCAGCGGGAACAGGCGCTCGACGATGCGCAATTCGACGTGGGCCGTCAACTGGGTCGCGCGTTCGCGGATCCCGGACAGCACGTGTTCCTGATCAAGTTCTCGCGGTGGATCGGGCGGTAGTTTCCGTCCACCGCGCTCAACGTACCGCGCTCAACGCATCGACGACGGCTTGAGTCCCAACGCGCCGTTCAACCAGCGAATGAACGGTGCCATCGCTGCGAAGTGCTTGCCGAGCGTATCGGGCAGCTTCGCGCTCTGAATCTCGTCGTTCGTGAGCTCGCGTCCTGCGGTGAACGACTGATGCCGGAGCCATGTGCCTGCCGGATGCTCCGGATCGAAGCCACGCGGCATGCGCGTAAGCATCGCCTCGGGATCGAGTGCACCGAAGCGCCGCTTGAAGCCGGGGGACAGCACGATCTCCTCGAAGCCTTCCTGATCGTCCGCCAGCGACTGACGAATCTTGTTGAGCGCTGGGCGCGGCGGCATCCAGATGCCACCGCCGCAGAAGGAGCCCGTGGGCGCCATGTGGAAGTAGAAGCCTGCCCCGCCATGCGCCGCGTCACCACCGACGCCATGCCCCGCGTCGCGATGAAAGAACCAGCAGGCCACGTGCGTCTTGTACGGCGACTTGTCCTTGGAGAAGCGCACGTCACGATGAATGCGGAACGACGACTTCTTGGGCGAGCCGATGATCTCCGGCGTGCTCGTGGCGAGCCGCACGTCCACCTCCTCGATCAGCTGCGCGAGAGGCTGCTTGAGGAACTGCTCGTACTCGCCGCGATGCTCCTCGAACCATTCCTTGCGGTTGTTCTTCGTGAGTCCACGCAGGAACGTCATCGCCTTGGGAGAGAAGCCGCCGAACTTGTCGCTCATCGTCAGGCCTTGCTGTCGGCAGGAAACAGGAACTTGAGGAACAACCCTGTGCGCTCGCCCCACGCTCGCTCATCGTGACGAGCACCTTCCGCCTCGAGGTACTGCAAGTTCACGCCGGGCGTCCACCCTTTGCGAATCAGCATGCGGTGCAACAGCTGCGTGCCCTTGAGCATGCGCGGCTCACCGGTGCCCACGTCCAGCCAGATCGACAACGCCGGGCGAACCTCGCTGCTCGCCACCAACGATCGCACGATCCATCGATCGTCCCACCACACCGAGGGTGAGAGCAACGCGAGCTTGCCGAATATCGCTGGATGCGTCAACCCAAGATGCAGTGTGAGGAGCCCGCCAAGGGAACTGCCGGCGAGCCCGGTGTGCTGCGCGCCGCGCTTGGTGCGATAGCGATGATCGATGAACGGCTTGATCTCGTAGACGAGCATCTGTCCGTAGCGATCGGCCATACCGCCGGCATCGTGGTTGGAATCGCGCGTGGGCGTGTACTCGTCGATGCGATCTCGCCCCGCATTGCCGATGGCCACGATAATGATTGACTCGACGATGCCCGCGTTGATCAGTGCGCGTGCTGTCGTGTCCACGCCCCACTGCACGCCGAACGGCGACATCGGCAGATCGTCGAACACGTTCTGTCCGTCGTGCAGATACAGCACGGGATACCTGCGATCCGGCTCGTGCTCGTAGTTCGGCGGCAGACAGACGACGAGATCGTGTGCGTGCGGGACAAATCGCGACCGCACATCGGGAAAATGCTCCAGCGAACCAACGCGCCGTGCTTCGAGCGGTTGGCTGGCGAGGTCGTCGGGCACTCCGGCGTGTATCGTCATCGCGTTCGGAACGTAATCTCCTGCACCACGCAACGCAGAGCCCTGACGATCCTCCGGCAACGACCTACGACGGCACGACGAGATCCGGCGGCACCTGTCCTGCAACGAACGCGTCGATGTTGGCCAATGCGCGCATTCCCATCGCCGTACGTGTCTCCATCGTACCGCTCCCCTGGTGCGGGAGCAGCACAACGTTCTCCAGCTCCTTCAGTTCCGCCACCACCGACGGCTCGAACTCGTACACATCGAGCCCGGCGCCCGCGATACGCCGCTCGCGCAACGTGGCCGCGAGCGCGTACTCATCCACGATGTCACCGCGAGCGGTGTTGATCAGATACGAACTCGCGGGCATCATCGCCAAACGCTCGGCGTTGATGAGATGGCGCGTATCCGCCGTCGCGGGGCAGTGCAGCGACACCACGTCGGCGCGTGCGAGAAGCTCCTCCACCGAATCGACCCGCACCGCACCGGCGGGTCCTGCCGTCGACGGATCATCGATCTTTGGCGTACGTGGCGCGTAGTAGATGATGTGCATGCCAAGTGCGTCCGCCGCACGACGCGCGACGGCGCGCCCGATGCGGCCGTAGCCGATGATGCCAAGCGTTTTGCCACGCGGGCTGCGCCCGATCATGTGCGTGGGACGCCAGCCGGACCACGCACCACTGCGCACATGGCGCTCGCCCTCACCGAGGCGACGCATGCTCATGAGAATGAGCGCCAGCGCAACATCGGCCGTGTCCTCGGTGAGAACGTCCGGCGTGTTCGTCACCGCGATGCCCGCCTGCGCCATCGCCACGCGATCGATGTGATTGACGCCAACACCAAAGTTGGCGAGCAGCCTCACGCGCACACCGCTGCCGCTCACGTGCTCCGCACGAATCTTGTCGGTGACAGTGCAGAGCACGATGTCCACCTGACGCATGAGCTGCGTCAGCCCTTCGGTACTGAGCGCGATATCCGTGCGATTGAGCCGCACATCGTATCGTTCGGCGACGGCCGCCTCGACCTCCGGCGTCAGCTTGCGCGTGATCGCGACGACCGGGCGATCGCTCACGCCGGCACGCGCCAGTGCGAGAGCGCCGCGCCGACACCGCTGCCGAGCGTGAGCGGCACACCCACGTCGGCGAGTGCCATCTCAACACCGCTCAGCGCCGCAGCGAGTGTGAGCGCGTTGGTATCACCGAGATGTCCGATGCGGAACACCTTGCCGGCAACCTCGCCAAGTCCCGCGCCGAGCGAGATGTCGTAGCGCTTGAACGCCACGTCCACCACCTTCGCGGAATCGATTCCCTCGGGCATCACGACTGCGGTGAGCGTGTTGGACTCGATCGACGTGTGACGCGCACACGGTGCGAGTCCCCACGCGCGCACTGCGGCGCGCACACCCGTCGCCAGGCGCTGGTGACGCGCTGCAACGTTGGTCATCCCTTCTTCGAGCAACATCGTCAGCGACTCGTCGAGTCCGAAGAGCAGCGACAGCGCCGGCGTGCTGGGGAAGTATCCGTTGGCGTTCTGTGCGCGCATGGGGCGCAGATCGAAGTAGGCACGCGGCGTAGTTGCCGCATCGATCCGACCCATCGCCTTTTCGCTCACATACAGAATGCCCAGACCACCGGGCAGCATGAATCCTTTCTGCGAGCCGGTGATGGCGAGATCCACACCCCACGCATCAAACTGAAATTCGAGACTCGCGATGGAGCTCACGCCGTCCACATACAGCAGCGCCGGATGCTGCGCGCGATCCATCGCTGCGCGCACGGCGGCCACGTCGCTGGTAACACCGGTGGCCGTTTCGTTGTGCACCAGCAGCAACGCCTGATACTCGTGTGCGCTGTCGCCGCGCAACGCTTCCTCGATCTTGTCCGCCGGCGCGCCCTCACCCCACGGCACTTCGATCACGTCCACCTGATAGCCGAGCGCGCGCGCGGTGGCGATGAAGAGGTGCGAGAACTGACCGAAGCGTACCGCGAGCAATCGTGCGCCGGGATTGAGCGTGTTCACCATCGCCGCTTCCCACATCGCCGTACCCGACGCCGGAAAGACGAACGCCTGGCCATTGGTCTGGTTCACGATCTGCGGCAACCGCGACAGAATCGAACGCGTCAGCTCGGGAAACGCCGAGGAGCGGTGGTCTTCCTGCTGGCGGTGCATCGCGCGCAGCAGGCGATCGGGGACCGGGGTCGGACCCGGAATCTGAAGAAAGTGCCGTCCCGGCATGGCTCTCGAGTGTGAAGTAGAGGAAGGAGTGCGCGTCTACTGCGTGTCTGGCGATGCGTTGTCTTCATCTTCGTGCGCCGCCGCCGTGTCCGTCGTAATGTCGTCAGCATCAGCGGATGCCTCAGCGGATGCCTCAGCGGGTGCATCGTCGACCGACTGACTATGCGGCAGCACGACGGTTACCTCTCCGTCGGCGTCCTGCTCATCGTCATCGTCGCTGGCATCGGCCGAGTCGTCTGAGGGGTCCAGCACGTTGAGCAGGCGACGGCAGAGGCGCGCCAATCGAGCGCGCTGCTCTCCCGTGAGCTCGCTCATCAGATCGACGATGGCGGCGGAGCGAACTGGCGCGGCATTTGAGAGCACCGCGATACCATCGAGTGTGAGATGCACCGTCATGAAGCGTCGATCGGTCGCGTGGCGTTCACGACGCACGAGCGCCTTCTCTTCCAGCGCATCGATGATCGCCGTCATCTGTGCCTTGCTTCGCCCCAGCGCCTCGGCGAGCTCCTGCTGATGCACCGAGCCGCGCGACTGCAGGGTGTCGAGCACACCGAACTGCGATGCCGACAGACCGAACGCCTGCACCGCCGCATCAACGCGTGATGCCGACAGCGCCGCTGCCCGCTGCAAACGTGAATAGGCATCGAGTGCCCGTCGCCGCTTCTTTTCGCCCTTTCCGCTCATGCCTTTCGCTCCATAGGTCACCCGCGCGTGATGCCGGCGTGCCGGCTGGCAATGCGATCGGCCAACACCGACGCGACCGCCATGATGGTTTCCTGAGGGTTCACGCCAAGCGCGGTTGGCAGGAGTGACCCGTCGGAAATGTACAGGCCGCGCACCCCATGGCGCTCGCCGTCCGGGGTTGCGCCGCTCGTACGAGGATCGGTGCCCATGCGGCAGGTGCCGTTCACGTGCGCCGAGAAGAGCCCGATGTCGTTCGGGGCAAACGAGGCGTGATCGAGCTGCGCCAGATCGGCCTCGTTCCGTATCCGCACCGGCGAGGTGTGGAATGTCCCGACCTCGCTGGCGCCATTGGCCAGATGCAACCGTGCCGACGCCACGACCGAGGCCCGGACCCGCTCTCGGTCTGCGTCCGTGAGGCGATAGTGAATGCGCGTTCGACCTGCCCTATCCACTGTCACAGTCCCGCTCGACGTCTGCCGATCGGCTCCGTCGCGCGTCAGCCCGATCAGCACACCCAGTCGGTTGAACTCGCGCATGCGCGCCGCGTGCGCCGCGCCAAAGCCCGGCATCGCCGCGGCGGTGAATGACGGGTGCATCGGCGGGCACTGTATCCAGAAGCCGTAGTCGGTGCCGTTCCAGCGAATGAACTCATCGCACATCGTCGTCATCGGAATACCGGTGCTGGTGATGACGTCGTGTTCGTAGCGACCGAAGATGGCCGTCGTCGGATGCAGCCTGAGCCACGATCCCACGCCACCCCCGCCAAACCCGGAGCGCTGCAGCAGCGCGGGCGTCCCGATGCCTCCGCCAGCCACGATCACCAGCGGCGCGTCGACGGTGAGCGCATGCGATCTGCCCGGCTGCTGTCGATCGTGCATGCGCGCATGGACACGCTTGAGCGGCGGCGTACCGGCGCCGCCATCGCGTTCACGAAGTTCGATGCGCGTGACGTGCGCGTTGGCGTAGAGCGTCGCGCCGCGCGAGAGCGCATCCGGCAGATACGTGAGCAGCGTGGACTGCTTGGCATCGTGTCGACAGCCCACACCGCAGAAGCCGCAGCGAATACAGCCCGCAGCATTGATGGCCGCTGACCTCGCGCGCCACCCCAATTGCGTCGCACCGTCGAGGATGAGCCGGTTGTTCGCCGAATGTGCGTCGTTCGGTACCTGGCGTGCGTGCACCCGCTGCTCGACGCGATCGAAGATGGGCGCCATTTCGCCGGGGCTCATGCCGTACACCCCGGACTCGCGCGCCCACTGCTCCAGCACATAGTCCGGCGTCCGCAGCATGATCATCCAGTTCACCGTGGTCGAGCCACCCACGGTGCTTCCCTGCACCATCGCCACCGACATGTCTTCCGTAGCGCGCAGCGCGCCGTCCGCGTAGAGACGCTCCGTTAGGTCGGCCTCACGCTCATCGAAGTCGGCTTTGGTGAAGTAGCCACCCTCCTCGAGCATCACGACGGAAAAGCCCGCAGCGGCAAGTCGGGCCGCAGTGACTGCGCCGCCTGCTCCCGTGCCGATCACCACTGCGTCGACCGTGCGATGCTGGTCGGCGGAGAATCTCGCGGCCGTCTGCACTCCAGTCGGCAACGGTTCACGCGCAATCACCGCGGGTAGCGCGACGTGACCGCGACGCACCGGCTCCGCGTCGGTATCCAGACCGGCGAGCGGACCCTCCCACGGTGCCTGTGGCACCCGCGATTGCAGCGGGCCCGCGTAGTGCATGGCGGCCGCAACTTCCGCGCGCGAGTAGTGCACGGCCAGGACCAGTCGTCGAACCGCCTGGAACGCAGACTTGATCTGCGGAATGCGCGAGATCGACCATGACGTGAAGCAGCGCGCTTGTTCGTCGCGCGAGAGTGCGGCGAAAGGCGTGGGCCGTCCGATAGCCAGCAGAACACCGGCGCGGCCGCTCAACACCGTGATTGCGGTGCCCAGTTCGCGCTGCTTGTGCGGCGCGAGTGATGCGAGTCGGGCATCGCATCGCATCACGAACTGCGCAATCGTCTCGTTGCCGGGGGCAGCGCCATCGAGCACGCACGGCGCCAACGCTCCGAGTCGCACGCGCTGATCCGCGGTCAGATGCTCGACCGTCGGATGTGCGTGCGGTGAGGGTCCATTCGGCAAGGCGGCGGGAGACACGACGGGTAGGCTACTTGTGTCCAACCTCTGCCGCCAGAGTCGCGCACGTCACAGCCTCGTGAGCGACGAGCGTGAGCGTCAAACGTCAGCGCGGACCCGAATTCGCCGTGAGCGCAGCCGACGCCGAATGAATGGCCTCACGGATGCGCGGATACGTGCCGCAGCGACAGAGATTGCCGGCCATGGCCCGATCGATATCCGCATCGGTGACCGCTGGCGTCGCGCGCAGCAGGGCACAAGCCGACACTATCTGCCCCGGCTGACAGTAACCGCACTGCACCACGTCCACCTGCGCCCACGCTGCCGAAAGCGCCGTCGCCTCTTTCCCGCTTAGTCCTTCGATCGTCGTGACGTCCTTCATACCAACTGCGGACAGCGGCGTGACGCAGGCGCGAACAGGTGCGCCGTCGACCAACACGGTGCAGGCACCACAAACCGCGATGCCGCAGCCGAACTTGGGCCCCGTCTGCTGCAACTCGCCGCGTAGCACCCAGAGGAGCGGTGTGTCGGGCGGCGAAGAGACGGACAGCACGGCACCGTTCACGCGCAGCGACATCGGCGGCTCATCGTTCGCGACTGGTGTCGACGGAGACTGGCTCATGAGGCGTTCACGTCGCGTTCTCGCCGGCAAGTCGCAAGGGCAACGCGCGTAGTCGTTGACCCGTGGCGGCAAAGACTGCATTGGCCACCGCGGGCGCGATGGGCGGCACGGCGACTTCGCCCATTCCTTCGGGTGGTTCGAGCGACTGCACGATCTCCGTTTCGATCACAGGGCACTCGTCAATGCGCAGCGGCGCGTAGTCGTGAAAGTTGTGCTGCTGCACCTGACCGTTCACGATCGTGATCTCGCCACGCAGCGCGGCTGACAAGCCAAACACGATACCGCCCTCCATCTGCTGGCGAATGATGTTGGGGTTCACGGGGAAGCCACAGTCCACGACGGCATACACACGCATCACGCGGATCTGCTGCTCTGCATCCACGGCAACCTCCGCGACCTGCGCCACAATGCTGCCGAATGACTGATGCAGCGCGACACCACGCCCGATGCGCGTTCCCACTGTCGTTGGTTGAGCGAGCGGCGTGTTCCAGTGGGATAGCGCTGCGACGCGCTGCAACACATGCGCGTGTCGTGGATGCGACGTCAACAGTCCAAGCCGAAACGCGACGGGATCTGCACCGGCGGCATGCGCCACTTCATCCATGAAGCATTCCTTGAAGAACGCCTGGTGCGAGTGACCGACGCTGCGCCAATAGCCGATGGGCACCGGGAGCGTGACGTCTTCGTGCGCGATTCGCGCCGTCGGATATTCGTACGGCTGGTCGAACGCACCTTCGCTCGTGGACTTGTCGTACGTGCGTGCCGGCAAACCAAAGTATCGATCGAATATCTGCGGGACGATCGCTTGTCCGGCCGACGTGTTCTTCCACGCCACGAGTGCGTGTGCCGCATCGAGCCCCGCCGAGAAGCGCGCCACGCACGCCGGTCGGTAGAAGTCGTGCTGAATGTCTTCCTCGCGCGACCAGAAGGTCTGCACCGGCACACCTTGCGCATGGTTCGCAATCGCTGCAGCCTGCGCGATGAAGTCCACGTCGAGACGACGTCCAAAGCCTCCGCCGATCAACTGCACGCGCATGTCGATGGCGTCCTGCGGCAGCTCGATCGCCTTCGACACGGCACGACGCGCCACATCCGGCGCTTGCGTCGCCGCCCAGACGGTCGCGCGACCGTTGTCCACCTGCACCGTGCAGGAGATCGGTTCCATCGTGGCGTGCGCAAGGTACGGCGCACGATACTCCGCCTGCACACGCTGCGTGGCGCTGGCCAGCGCAGCGTCCACGTCACCGTGCGAGTAGAACGAGTGCCCGTCATGATCATCGAGCGTGCGCGCAAGCTGCTGCATGATGTCGGCGCTCGAGACGTTGGCCATCGCGCCATGATCCCACGTGATCTCCAGCGCCTTGAGCGCGTTGAGCGCCTGATGCGGCAACGCAGCAATCACGGCCATGCCCGCCGTGCCGCCGTTGTAGCCATTCACCACAAACACATCCGTCACGCCAGGCAGCGCGCGCGCCGCACTGGCATCGAATCCGCGCACGGTGCCACCGATGGTCGGACACATGCGCACACTCGCGTAGCGCATCTTGGGCACGATCACATCCAGACCGAACGTCGCGCTGCCCGCTGCCTTCTCGGCGCCATCACGTCGATGGATCGGCGTACCGATGATGCGAAACTGTCCCGGCGCCTTGAGTGGCGCGTTGGCATTCAGCGACTGCGAGGCCGCACCCTCGATGAGGGCGCCGTACGTCGCGCGCTTGCCACTCGCGTGGATGACGGTGCTTTGCTCGGTCGTCAGCTCCGATACAGGTACCTTCCACTGCTCGGCGGCGGCCGCCAGCAGCATCGCCCGCGCCGACGCACCCGCCTGACGCATCGGAAGCCACAGATCCTTCATGCTCGACGAGCCGCCGGTGAGCATGAGCCCTGCTTCGCGCATCCCCTTTGCCGTCAGCCACTGCGCGGTGCGCTTCATCAGTCCGTGATCGTCCGGATGAAACGGGAGTCCGTCCACTACGCTGGTGATCTTGTTGTAGATCGGGTCGATAGGCGACATCTCGGTGCGCACCAGCGACCAGTCGGCGTCGAGCTCGTCGGCAAGCAGCATGGCGAGTGCCGTGTGCACACCTTGCCCCATCTCCGACTTCGCCATGATCACCGTGACGTGATTGTCGGCGCCGATCTTCACCCAGCCGTTCAAGGCATGTTCGCCCGCACCCTCAGGCAGTGGCCTGCGCGTGCTCAGTCGGCTGCGTGGCGGCAGCAGTGTCCATCCAATGCCGACGGCTCCCACGGTGGCAAGACTTCGCAAGACGAACTGGCGGCGATTCATGCGCGAACTCTATGCGATCGCCCATGATGGCGCGACGCACGAACGGGGACTCCGCGAGCCTTCCGCAGTAGTCCCCGTTCCATCTACCTGATCGCGCACTACATGTGCTACAGCGCCGACGCGAACTCCCGCTGCGTTTCGTCGTTCAACAGCACCCACAGCGAGTAGCCGCCAAAGAGCGTACCGAACGGCCACTTGAAGAGACGGAAGGCCGAGACGGCAATGATGACGTACCGCGCCCATTGCTGGTGATTGAGCAAGCCGAAGCCGGCAATGACGCCGAAGAGGCTGAAGGCGCCGAGGATGACAGCACCGATGACGCTGGCGACGGTCACCGCGAGGAAGCTGAAGAGGCCTCCCGAGAACAGGCCGCCGAAGATGCCACCCACGAGCACGCCCGCTGCGGCGAGCAGACCCAGCGCGCTGTAGAGGATGTTGACGATGGCGACCACCTTGATGTGCGAGCGCATGCCGGGATTCCCCGCGAAATAGTTGACGAGCGTTGAGATCGGTACCGTAACAGGCGGACGGTGCGTCCGCGGCGACAGCGCTCCCTACGCGACGGGTTTCGCGGAGGATTCAGAGAGTCACCCGAGAGTCTTCTTGCCGGGACGAAGATTCCCGGCCAGCGCCTCAGGCCGACGCGAGTCGCTTGCGCAGGTGCGGCGCGAGCGAGACCAGCGCCACACCGCCGACGATGACGATCATCGCCAGGAACGCCCGCGGCGGGAACGCCTCGCCGAGGATGACCACACCCAGAAGCACCGCGACGACCGGGTTCACGTAGGCGTACGTCCCCACCGCAGTTGGGCTCGCCACGCTCAGCAGCCACATGTAGGTGCTGAAGCCCACCAGCGATCCGAACACGATGAGATACGCGAGCGCACCCATCGAGGACGCCGACACATGCGCAGTCGCCCAGAGGTGGCTCACTTCGCCGGTGGCCAGCGCGAGCAGCCCGAGCAATGTGCCGCCCACGAGCATCTGCATGGCGATGGCCAGCGACGCCGGTTTGGCGAGTTTGGCTTTGCGAGAGTACAGGGACCCGATTGTCCACGAAAGCGCACTGCAGGAGAGGAGCAGGGCGCCCAGCGGATCGACGGCGGCGCTTTTCCAGTCGCCGTTGGCCGGCAGCACGAGCAGCCCCACGCCCACCAACCCGATGGCCACACCGATCAGCTTCTCCGGCGTGGCGCGCGTGCCCTGCCACCGTTCGCAGAGGACGAGCCAGAAGGGGACGGTGGCGACAAGGAGCGAGGTCATGCCGGAGCTGACCCGTTGCTCCGACCAGGAGACAGCGCCGTTGCCGACAAACAGGAGCAGCGCGCCCACGATCGCCGATGCGCGCCATTCTTCTACTGTCGGCTTTTCAGCGCCACGAAAGCGGCTCCATGCGTACAACATCGAGCCAGCTACCAGAAATCTTGCCGATCCGAGCACGAACGGCGGCAAGGTTTCCAGTGCCACTCGGATCGCCAGATATGTCGAGCCCCATACCACATAGATCACCAGGAATCCGACCAGCAGCTGCAGCCGCGTGGCGGTGTGGTCGTGGGGGGGTGCTGCCGTCGGCCCGTCGGCAGAGGTTCCGCGAGAACGGGCGTCAGTCATGGGCGCGGTCCCGAATGGCGCGCATGGCCGCATCTCCCGCCGCGATTCCGCCGGCGACGATGTACAGATAGAAGGTGTAGAAGCGCCACCAGATCAGCGTCGCCGCAAAGATGCCGGCCGGGATCGCGTTCTTGAGCGTCGCCGCGAATGCACCCTCGATGAAGCCGCCGCCGCCCGGCGCCGGCACTACCACTCCGCCGTAGAAGAGCGCGAGCGGCCAGAGCACCAGCGGCGCCAGAGTGTCCATGCTCAGCGGAAAGCTGCGGTCGCCCAGATATACCAGAATGGGGAGCGTGGCCACCTTGAAGAGCACGTGCACCACCGACCCAAGAAAGGCGATGAACATCAGCCCCGGCTTGGCGGTCTTGAGCGACTGCACCGACTGCCGCAGCTGCCGAAGTGTGCGCTGCACGCCGCGCCACCGTCCGGCGTGCAACCCGATTCGCTTGGCCCACGCGGGCGGCGGCCCGTTGGCGCTGTTCCGCGCCAACAGCAGACCGATCGCGCCAGCGCCGAGTACGGCGGTGCTGTAGCCACCGACCAATCCGAGGAGCCCAGCGATCGACGCGCCGCGCCCGCGAAAGAAGAACGCGAGGAGCAGACAGACCAGCGCCAGCGAGCACATCTCGAGAAACAGCTCGAGAAACAAGACGACCACCCGCCCCGCGGCCGCCATCCCGCTCTCCGCCAGCACCAGAAACCGTGCAGGCTCGGCGCCGGATCGGGCCGGCGTGATCGCGGCGGCAAAGTCTCCGCCCAGACAGACGCGAACGGCCGTGCCAAAGCGGAGGGGGAGCCGAACAGCGTGCGCCGATGCCTGGATCTTGAGTGACCGGGTCATCACTTCGAGAAAGGCGGCCATCAGCGCCGCGCCGTGGGCGCCCCACGCCAGCGACGGCATGCCTCCTGCCGGCCAGTTGGTTGCGACCACCCAGATGGACGCGCCAAACATGAGCCCGAACGACAGAATGGTGACGAGCCAGCGATTTCGGTTCATGAAAGCGGTGAAGATTCGCGCAATGAAGGGACGAGCAGTAAAGTAGCGAGGTAGAACCGACCGTCGGCGCAGGGTGCGTCACGGCAACTGAACGCAGTGAAAGCGAGGCGACTCATGTCCGGTTCCATGTCCCGCCGCCAGTGGTTGGTCGCATCAGGCCTCAGCGCGACCGCTACGCTCACGCTCCCGCAGATGCTGCGCGCGAGCGGCTCCCCGTCGCTCGATCCACACGCCCCTGTCGACTACGACGCGCTCGCGCGCGCGGCGACGGAAGCGCGGCGAGCCGCGGGCCCTATACGGTTGTGCTTCAACGAGAATCCGTTCGGCATGTCGCCCAAGGCGAAGGCCGCGATCATGACCTCGTGGGATCAGCACAACAAGTATCAGCTCCCCGCCGTCGCGGAGCTGCGTGCCGCGTTCGCCAAGAGTGTGGGTGTGCCGACCGAAAACGTGCTGGTGACGCAGGGTTCGGGCGAAGTGCTCGACATCGCCGCCCTCGCGTACAGCATGCACGGCGGCGAGATCGTCACGGCGTGGCCCACGTTCGAAGGGCTGCCGCGCTACGCCGAAGCGATCGGCGCGACGGTGCACAAGTTGCCGCTGACCGCATCACTCGGGCAGGACTTTGCAGCGATGGACACGCGCATCACCAACTCGGTGTCGCTTGCCTACGTCTGCAATCCCAACAACCCCACGGGCACGCTCTCCGACACGAAGCAGTTGCACGACTTCGTGAGCAGTGCGTCACGCCGCGCAGTGGTGGTGGTGGACGAAGCATACCATGACTTCGTCGATGATCCGTCGTATCGCTCGTGCATCGATCTGGTGCTCAAGGGCGAGAACGTGATCGTGTCGCGCACGGCCTCCAAGATTCACGGCATGGCCGCGCTGCGCGTCGGCTTCGCAATTGCGCGCGCGGACATCATCGAGCGATTGCAGAAGTGTGTCACGGGTACGCCCAACGTCTTTGGCGCGCAGGCCGTGATCGCCTCGATCGCGGACACGGAATACCAGAATTTCGTGAAGGCCCGGAATCGCGAAGGACGTGCACTGCTGGTGGACACGCTCACCAAGCTGGGCAAGCGCGTTGCGCCATCGCAGGCCAACTTCGTCTTCTTCCAGGCGGGGATGTCGGGCGAAGCGTTGCGCGTCTCGATGCTGGCCAAGGGTTTCATGATCGGCCGCGCGTTCCCGCCGTACAACGACTGGTCACGCGTGAGCATCGGTACGCCCGACGAAATGCAGGCGTTCGTTAAAGCGCTTCCCAGCTCGATGGCTGGCGCGGGCTAACTCGTCATCGTTCGCATGAGGTGACAACGGGGGCCTTCGCAAGAATCGCGACGGCCCCCGTTCGTTGTACCAAAGGTCTCCGTCGAATCAGCCACTCCGCCACCAGCGCATTGATCGCCCACGCTGATCCCATCATGATGGCGCGCGGTAGCTCGGGTGGTTTCCCCTGCATGAAGAGAAACCATGGCAGGTGCGTGAGCACCTGGGTGCCTGCACCCATGCCCAGCGCGTACGCGCGGATCATCCGGTGTCCGTGCGCCACGAAATCGCGACAGCGAATGGCGACGATCGACGCCACGAGACTTGCCAGCATTGCCGTGCCTACCACCAGGCGCTCCAGGTAGACCAGCACGCCGTCTCCCTCGGGCCATGGATACGTTTGCGCCATGTACAGGCCGGTGAGCGCCGTCAGCAGTCCGGCCAGCAGCACGACGCGACCGGCCATGCGATGCCAGCTGCGCCACCGACGTCTGAGGCCGTCGGAGAACTGCAACGCCCCGACGATGCTGAACAACGACACGGCTACGACGTGCAGCGCGGTGGAGACCGGTGCCGCCATGAAGCGCGCGTTCTCCGGCGTGCTGGCGACACCGTTGAGCACTTGCACGAGCCGCGCCGCGCCGGCGAGTGCCGGCACGACGCTCAAGGTCACCAACGCAGCGGGAAGATACCAATCGACTCGGCGCGTATTCATCAGTGTCCTCGCCTGGGTCGACGGCGAGTATCAGTTCGTGCTCGAGCGACGACGCTTGATCGACAATCCTGCCGTGATCACGACATCGTTTCGCGTGGACGACGTGCCCGCGCCGACGAGCGGCTTGAAGCCCGTCGCGTAGTCACGCGCTTCCACGCGCAATCCCACGCGCCCCATCGACAGCTCGCCACCGGCGGCTGCGTAGCCGGCGAGGTTGTTCGTCGCGTCCACGTCGAGTTGCCGATAGTTGTAGCTGCGCGCGCCAACACCGGCACCGACGAACGGGCGGAGCGAGACGGCGCGATCGGCAAACAGCTGCACCGGTCGCACTTCCACGCCGGCGTCGCTCGTGAACACATCCAACTTGGGGCGCCCCGCCGTCAGCAGATCTCGGCTACGAGCCCACGCGAAGCTCCCCGTGACCGCGATGGCCGGATGGACGAGCCACGAGAGCTGCACGGCACTGACCTGCGCGTCCTTCAGGACATCGCGCTGCGCGCCCGTGCCCACGAGCGCGCCGCTGGTGAAGCGCAGCGCCCACGGCGACTCGGTCGTCGGGACGGTCTGTGCACAGATGGCGCGGGTGCCGACGATGCTCAGCAACCCCGCCGACACGATGGCGGCGCGGCGGACACGGACGAAGCAGGATGCGACGGATAGGATGGACATGTGCGGCTCCTCGGAGGTTGACTAGGGGTGGCGCGTCGTGCGGCAGCTACCGTTTCCGCTGCGCCTGTATTAGTGTACGTGATACACTGTACGTGTGTACCATATACACAGTTTCAGATCTGTCAACTGGGAATTCGAGAATCGCGATGCCGGGACGAAAAAAGTCGAAGGCGAAGTCCGAGGTCGTCACACACGACCTGCTGATGCAGTCCGCGATCCGGATCGATCCGGAGCTGCGCCGGCGGAGTCAGCTGCTCTGGGAGGAGCGCGCGCAGTCGGCGCGCGGTCCCAAGGCTGCCCTCACTCCAGACGACGTCGTGCAGGCCGCCATGGAGATCGCTGACGACAGCGGGATTGCGGCGGTGACGATGAGCGCGGTGTCGGCGCGCGTCGGCTACACGACGATGGCCGTGTACCGCTACTTCCCGAGCAAGGAAGCGCTGCTCGATGCCATCGTCGACGCCGGATTGGGCCAACCGCCGGTGCCCGCTGTACCGCGCGGCGACTGGCGTGCAGAGCTGGCGAACTGGGCGCGCGCCAAACGTGCGATGCTCTGTTCACGCCCCTGGCTCGCCGAACTGCCGTTCGTGGCGGCACCACATGGCCCCAACTGGCTGAGTTGGTTGGAGGCGGTGATCGACTCGCTCTCCGTCACGCAACTCAGCGCGGCCGACAAAGGCGAGGTGCTCAGCATTCTCGATGGCTACACGCGTGGCGCGAGCGACACGGCCATCTCACTCGCGCGAGCGCGCGCACGCGGAACATCGGACGCCGAGTGGGCGGCAGCGGTAGGCGCCGATCTAGGACGCGCGATTGGTGATCCGCGCTTTCCGATGTTCGCGGCTCTCATCACCGCGCCGCCAACGGGCGCGCCGCGTTCACTCGACGAGTCGTTCGAGTTCGGGCTCGCGCGAGTGTTGGATGGGATCGAGCAGTATGTGAATCGGGCGACGACGTAACGCGACAGGTCGTCCGCGAAGCTTCCGGCCCTTACCCGTCCAGCAACAGCTCGAGGAACGCCGCCCCGTACCGCTCCAACTTCGCCTCGCCCACTCCCGGCACCAGCAACAGCTCGCGCCGGCTCGTCGGTCGGCGCGCCACCATCTCCAGCAGCACCTTGTCGCCGAACACGATGTACGCCGGCACCCCCGCCTCATCGGCCAACTGACGGCGCACCACGCGCAGCTTGTCGAACAGCTCGCGATCATCGTCGTCCAACATCGAGGCATCGGGCCCGCGTGCGGCCTTGGACGAACCGCCGCCGAGCCCAACGCGAACTCCGCGCACGGTGCTGCGCTGCGATTCCACCAACTCGGCGATGCGCACATCGATGGGCTGACCACTGCACACATCGCACGAGCCCTCACACGGGCCGATCTCCTCATCGAAGTGCGCCACCAGCGCCTGATGTCGGCAGCGCGTGCGCTCCACCATGTCGAACAGCGCGATCGTCGACGCGCGCGTACGCGCCCGCAGGTCTTCCTCCAGTCCATCGAGGAAGCGCTCGTGCATCTTCACATCGGCCCACGAATAGAACATCACGCAGTCACTCGGCAATCCGTCACGCCCCGCGCGACCGATTTCCTGATACCACGACTCGATGTCCTTGGGCATGTCGCGGTGAATGACAAAGCGCACGTTGGACTTGTCGATGCCCATGCCGAACGCCACGGTGGCCACAATGACATCTACGTCGTCGCGCTGAAACGCTTCCTGATTCCGCGCGCGCTCATCGGCCTCGAGCCCGGCGTGATACGGCAACGCGCGAATGCCCTGCGCATTCAGAAACTCGGCCGTCTGGTCCACGCCTTTGCGACTCTGGCAGTACACGATGCCGCTTTCGCCCGCGTGTGCGCGAATGAGCGCAAGGATTTCGGCGCGCGTGTTGCCGCCCTGCCCCTTCTTTCGCACTGCGATCTGCAGGTTGGGGCGAAAGAACGAGCCCTTGAATCCAGCGGGCTTCCGCATGCCCAGTTGCCGCAGAATGTCGAGCGCAACCCGACGCGTGGCCGTCGCGGTGAGCGCGAGCACGGGCACGTCGAGTTGCTCCTTGAGTCCCTGCAGCCGGCGATACGACGGACGAAAGTCGTGCCCCCACTGACTGATGCAGTGCGCTTCGTCGACCACCAGCAGCGAGATGGGACAGTCGCGCACGAAATCGCCGAGGTAGCCGTCGAGCGCTTCGGGCGCAAGAAAGACCAGTTCATACTTGCCCGCACGAAACGCGTCCATGCGTTCGCGCCGTTCGTCGAGCGAGAGCGTGGAGTTGATCGCCGCCACCGAGAAACCCAGGCCGGCCACTGCATCCACCTGGTCTTTCATGAGCGAAATGAGCGGCGAAATCACCAGCACCGTGCCCTTCAGCAGCCGCGCCGGCAGTTGATAGGTGAGCGACTTTCCCGCGCCGGTTGGCATGAGCGCGATGCAGTCCTTCCCCGCCAGCACCGCGTCAATGACTTCGCGTTGACCGGGTCGGAATTCGTCAAACCCGAACACATCGCGGAGGATGGCTTCGGGGGTGCGGTCGCTGGTGTCGTGCGTATGGGGCAACGTGAAGCGCGTGAGCGGAACGGCAGTACGGCAAGTGCGAGGGACGGCGTCAGCACAACATAACGACGCGGGGGCCTTCGCGATCGATGCGAAGGCCCCCGTTGTCTGCTTGCGTGCTTTCTGTGAAGCGGTGCTGCTACTTGGTGCTGGGCTGGGTGTAGGTCCACGGCTGCTTCGGCAGCGGACGCTGACGCGGATACAACTCGTCGAGCGTATTGCCGTCGTACAGGCGGCCGTTCACCATGACCATCCCCACCGAGTTGCTGTTGCGGATGTTCACGAGCGGATCCTTGTCGAGCACAATGAGGTCGGCGTACTTGCCCGCCTCGAGTGAGCCGATCTCCGCACCCAAGCCAATCGCTTCGGCGCCAACGATCGTCGCCGAACGCAGGGCATCATGCGTGGAGAGTCCGCCCGACTGCACGAGCCACAGCTCCCAGTGCATGCCGAGTCCCTGCAGCTGGCCGTGGCTGCCAATGCCGATGCGTCCGCCGGCATCGACAGTCTTCGCGATGTCCTCGGCGTGCTGCCACATCGCGTACTCTTCCTTCACCGCAAAGCCCGCAGGACCGGGGGCGTTACCCGATCCACGACGACGGATCTTGCCATCAAGGTCCACTGGGTGCGTGAAGCGACGCAGCTTGGTGTCGTTCACGAGATCTTCCGTCTGATAGAACCAGCCTTCGCCGAACGGGCCGCCGTACTCCACGATGAGTGTGGGTGAGTTGGTGACCTGCGTGGCCTTGTACCACTGGAAGACGTCGTCGTACTTGGGCGTGATCGGCAGCGTGTGTTCGATGCCCGGATAGCCATCGATGCCGTGCGTCAGGTTGAGCTTCTGATCGAGGCCGCCTTCGGTGGTGGGCATGATGCCAAGCTCCTTGGCCGCCATGATGATCCACTGCCGCTGCTGCCGATTGCCGCTCATGTACATCTTGAGCGTCTTGGTGTCGTAGTACTTGGCGTAACGCGTCAGGATTTCCTTGGCGTGCTCGAGGCTGCGCACCGGTTCCTGCGCAAAGACGCCGGGGCCCGTGGTGTAGATGCGCGGGCCGATCATCTCGCCATCCTCAACGCGATCGGAGTACGAGAGGAAGTCGGTGCTGGACGTCTGCGGGTCGCGCGTGGTGGTGGTGCCGTACGCGAGCGTGGTGAGGTACTGCCACGTCTGCGTGTTGTGGATCTGCGGCGTGAGCCACTGCGGGTGATAGTGCGTATCCACCATACCCGGCATGATCACTTTGCCGGTGACGTCCATGATCTTCGCGCCATCGGGAATGGTCACGCTGCCACGTGCACCCACCGCGACGATCTTGTTGTCGCGCACGACGATGTCGGCGTTCTCGATGATTTCCTTGCCCTTCATCGTGATCGTCTTCGCACCGCGGAACACGATCACACCGCGCGGCGTGTCGCGCGTGGCCTTGAGGGCAATCTTCATCTCCGCCGGCTTGTAACTCGGCGGCGTCTTCTTGGTGGTATCTGCCTTGGCGATGGAGTCAGCGCGCGTGACGCTGTCCTTCACGCTCTTGGTGGTATCGGCGCGAATGATCGCCTTGCGACGACCGTCGGCCTTGAGCGAATCGTCGACCACCTTGGCGCGATCCAGGTTATACGTCCACACGGCGTTGCCGAGTGCCCAGTGCACGTTCTTGCCGTCGGCGCTCCACGTGGGGAACTCGCCGCCGATCGTGTTGAGCTTGCGAACGGGTACTGGCGCGGCTTCGGGCGCAGCGACGGACACCGTGGGTGCCGTACCGCCGGTTTGAGCGACGGTGACCGTGTACACGTCCATACCGACCATCGCGAGCGCCTGATCGCCCTTGGGCGCCATCAGAATGACGGACGCTGGCGGCGCCTGCGGCGGTGTGGGTTCGGCGTCATCGAGATGCATCGCGAAGCCCAACGGACGCGCGGCGCGACCACCGATGTAGTGTCGTGCTTCGCGTTCCACGAGCGCGGCATCGAGCGTCGTGCCGCCACCCGTGCGCCCTGCGGCGACTGGATCTTCACCGTCGGCGCCACCGGCGTTGGGCGGGAGCGGACCTGTTACGCGCAAATGTGTTTGCAGATCGGTGCCATCCCAACGGAACGACTGTAGCCCCGCACGCCCTGATGCATAGATGCGCGTGGCGTCCTCGGTGAAGTGCGGCGAGCCCATGCCACCGGTGGGCATGATCATCGTCGCGGCGCCGCCGTTGGCGTTGAGCCAGATGAACTCGGCGGCGGCCGGTCCAAAGAATGCCGCACCAGCTTCCTGCATTTCGCGTGCAGCGGCGCGTACCGCGACGATGCGATCGCCTGCGGGCGACCACGCGAGATCGGTATACAATCCCGGGTTGGTGGTGATCGCTTTGGTGCTCCATCCCTTCTTGGGATCGAGCGTGGCGCGCATGATCTGTCCACCGGCCGCATCGGCCCACGTCACGTAGGCAATCGACTTGCCGTCGGGCGACCAGATCGGGTTGAATTCACCGGTCGTTCCCGTCGTGATGCGCGTTGGCGTGCCGTTGGGCAGCGTCATCACGTGAATCTTGCCGAGCGACGAGAAGGCGAGCTGCTTGCCATCGGGCGACGGCTGAATGTCGCGCACCTGGCGTGCGGTGAACGTCGCTGCGGTATCGATGGTGTAGGCGAACTTCACCTCGGGTCCCATCTCGAGCTTCACTTCTGCTTCGAACGGAATCTTCACCGGCGCCGTCTTGTCGACGGGCACACGCCAGATCTCGCCGCCGTATGACACGATCACCGACTTGGAGTCGGGGGTGAAGGTGAAGCCCGGATAGGCGTCCATCGGCGCACGCGATTCCATGTCGTCACGCTGCACCGGGAAGGCGAGCCAGCTCTCTTCCTGCGTGTTGAGATTGCGCAGACGGAGCCCCGTCTTGGTCTCGAAGCGCGTGCCGTACACGAGGTACTGCCCATCGGGCGAGAGCGTCGGGCGGAAGCCCGAGCCAAAGCGCGTAGTCATCTGCGACGTGCGGCCGTTGTCGCGATCCCACACGTAGAGCTGATACTGCGCGCCGATGCTGTTGTACTGCCAGTCGCCAGTGCGCGCGGCAAACCACAGATAGCGCGGGTCCTTGCCGTATGCGGCACCAACCATCTTGAGCGTGGCCGGTACGGCCGGCGTCGTAGTGAGCGGTAAGCCGTTACCACCGTCCACGTGATAGGTCCACAGCTTGCCCGTGCCTCCGAGTCCGCCCGAGCGCGACACGACAATGTACTTGCCGTCCGGCGCCCACTCGGGCGACACGTACATGTTGTTGTTGCCCTTCGTGATCTGCGTGGTGTCCTTTCCGTCGAGCGAGAGCGTCCAGACGTTCTCACCACCGGAGCGATCGGACACGAACACAAGCTTCTTGCCGTCGGGCGAATAGCGTGGCTGTGCGTCGAACGCCATGCCGCTCGTGATGCGTGTGGCTTTGCCGCCGGCGATTGGCAGGGTGTACAGATCACCGAGCAGATCGAAGACGAGTTGCTGTCCGTCTGGCGAGATGTCGAGCGACAGCCACGTGCCCTTGGTCGTGGTGAAGACCGAGGTACGTGCGGTCTTGAGCGGCAGCGTGTTGGCCGCTGCCGTCGCGGCCGCTGTGGGCGCGCCTTGCGCAGCAAGCGCTGCGGCGGCGAAGGGAAGCGCTGCGAGGGCAGCGATTGGAGACCAGCGAGTGCGCACGGTTTCGACTCCGGAATCAGCAGGGTTTACGACACGGCACGCCATCACACACACCACCGTGTCCTGGCAACATGCCCCACACACGAGCTACAAATACGATAGCCACCAATCCGTGCGGCGCGCACGCAGGGCGCCAAACCAACGGCAGAGCGGATACATGAGCAGCAACACCACCAGCCACGCGAGATAGACCACGGGCAGATCGTAGCCGAAGTCCTTGGGAAAGGCCTCGGCCGGCCCACCCATCGACGGCGCAGCGCGAATGGCAAATCCGATCGCGCTCGCGCCATACCGCGCCATGCTCGCCACGATCATCATCACGTGCAGCAGGAAGAAGTGCCCGAGAAAGTAGAACAACGGCACGCGCCCGAATACCAGCAGCGGATTGGAGGCGGCAAACTCCTTGCCGGCAAGCCACGCGAGAAGCACGAGGGCCGGTCCGAGTGTCATCAGCAGAAACAGCAACGATGGCGGTTGCTTGTTTGCATTGAAGAACGACAGCACTGTCGTCACGGCCGCCGGTTGTGTGCTCCACGGCACAGGATCGCCGTACAGGTTGAGCGCACGCAGCAGCACGAAGGCCGCGATGCAGCCAACGCCGATGCGTCCAACAGTGCGTCGCCACGTGGTGGGCGCGCTGAGGATGAACTCGCCGAGGCAGTAGCCGAGCGCCATGACGGCGCACCACGGAATGAGCGGGTAACCATCGATGGCGATGATGGGCCCACCGAGGCGAAGAATGCCCGGTTGATGCAGCACCGTCCACAGCCACGACAGCGACCCGAGTTGCTCCGCGCGCACGCCGTCGAATGCGTTGTGGCCGAGCACCACGAGTGCTGCGATCGGGGCGAGGATGCGCACGGGAATGTGCACGAGCGCGGCGAGCACGATCATCGACGCGCCGAGCGCGAAGAGCGTGATCAGCAGAATCGGTGACGCAAAGCTGAACGTGAAGTCGAACGCCAGCCGCATGAGGATGACTTCAGCGACGATCAGCCAGAGCCCGCGCGTAAAGAGGAAGCGCGAGAGTTGAGCCGTAGTTCGACCGGGTTTGGACAGCCAGAGTCGTGCGGCCGTGCCGGCGAGCAGCATGAACGTCGGCGCGCAGATGTGCGTGATCCAGCGCGTGAAGAACAGCTGCGGCGTGGTGGTGGCGAGATCGGTCGGTGAACCGGTCATCGCCCCGATGTGGAAGAAGTCACGCGTGTGGTCGATGGCCATGATGATCATGACCAGACCTCGTAGCGCATCGATGGATGGCAGTCGAGGACGTTCCAATCTGCCTTCCATAGGCGCGATGTTATCGTGTGATCATTCGTTCCTGCGCGGCGCGGAGCGCGTCGATGAGCGCACGCCTGCTGAACGGCTTCTGCAGAAATTCTACCTCGCGAATGGTCTGCACGCGACCGTCCACGCTCGCATCGAATCCGGAGAAGACAACGACTGGGCACTGAGGTGCACGGGCGCGAAGTCGCTCGATCAGACCGATGCCATCGAGTCCCGGCATTCGGATGTCGGTCAGGACCACGGCGATCGGCGCCGTGGACTCGCAGAACTGCCGCCAGCCTTCTTCGCCATTGTCCGCCACCAGCACCTTCCACCCTTGGCTCTTGAGCATGCGGGCTGTGGTACCGCGGACCAGCGCATCGTCGTCCACCAGGAGGACCGTGCGGGGGGCGTCCGTTGCATCCTCGTGAGGCGGCGGCGGAGAGCTGGCCGACTTCTGGCTGAGCGGCAACACGACCCGCAATGTCGTTCCGGCCCCCACACAGCTCTCTGCGGTGATCGTGCCACCGGCTTGCGTCACCACTCCGTACGCGACGGCGAGACCCAGCCCGTTCCCTTCGCCTAACGGCTTGGTGGTAAAGAAGGGTTCGAACGCGCGGGCCAGCGTTTCGCCGTCCATGCCGACGCCCGAGTCGCGCACGACCAGTTCGGCGGTGTGCTGCGTGTCGTCAACAGCGACGCTGATCGCGAGCGTACCACCGTGCGGCATGGCATCTCGTGCGTTGAGCACGAGGTTGAGCAGTACCTGCTCGAGCTGTCCGCGGTCCGCCTCAACCACTGCCGGTTTGGCGCCGTGGCTGAGGACAAGCGTGACGCCCATTGGGAGCGTCGAGCGAAACAATGGCTCCGTTTCGGCGACCAGCGCGGCGAGGTCAAGCTGCTCGCGAACGAGAGGCTGTCGTCGACTGAAGGCAAGCAGTTGCTGCGTCAGTCGCGCGGCTCGTGCGGTTGTCTCCTGCGCAGTGCGCAAGTCCTCGACAGATGCGGCGTCTGCCGGCAACTGCTCGACGGCGAGATCGATCGTGTTGCGAATGGTGGCGAGCAGATTGTTGAAGTCATGGGCGAGTCCACCGGCAAGCTGACCGACGGCCTCCATCTTCTGCGCGAGGTGCAGTCGACGCTGCAACTCCTCGCGCTCGCGTTCCATCTCGCGTTGGCGCGAGAGATCGTGCCAGGCCACCACAGAGATGCGACGGTTGTCCATCGTGGCATGCTGCACACTGACGCGGACGGGAACGATCTGACCATTGGTGCTTCGGTGCTCCCAATCGAACGAGAGCTGCCCGTGTGCCTTGGTCAAGGCGCCGATCGCCCGGGACTTTTCGTCGGAGCGCTGGCCGTCCGGTTGCAACACCGGTGAGAACTCGGCGGGACGCCGTCCGATCAGCTCCGCCTTGTCGGCGAGACCGAGCAGTCGCAACGCCGCCGGATTGCAATCGAGCACACCGGTATCGTCGGCGAGGAGCAGTCCGTCTTGCGCGTGCTCAAAGATCAGTCGGAACCGTTGCTCCGCCTGCTTTCGCTCTGAGATGTCCTGCCCGATCGCCAGAATACCCGATGGCGTGCCGTCGGCGTCGAGGATGCGCGTGACGTTCCAGATCAACGTGCGCACCGACCCATCGGGGAGGATGGAATCGTCTTCGAAGTTGAGTGTCAGCTTGCCGGCGAGGACCTGCTCGATGTCGGCAGCGACAGCGGCCCGATGGGCCTCAACAATGAATGTTGCGATGTAGTTGAGGCCGATCGCCTGCTCGCGCGGCGTCTGGTAGAGCACTTCCGCGGCCCGGTTCCACGCGAAGATCGTGTGATCTGGGCGTAGCCCGAGAATGACACTTCCGGCGGTGTCGACGACAGCGCGAAGAAGCATCGAATCCGCCGGCTGGCCATCGGCGAGAAACGAACTGAGTGGCATGGTCGAGAGTGAGCTTTCGCACCGTTGCACCATGCCGGCGTCGACATGATCCGGTCCGCCGCGACGCGCAACGAACTCAGCCAATGTACAGCGTCCGGCGCATGCTCGCGCGCGGATGCTGCTTTGGTGGAGAAGCTTATCGCGCGAGTTGTTGCTTGAGCGCCTTGAATGCGGCGATGCGCGTGGTCGCCGCTTGCACCATGGCATCCGTTGCTGGCGCATCACCATCCTGCAGCGCGTCGATCACCGCTTGGTATGTGGACGCGATGCCGCCAAAGCCCTGCGGACCTGCGAGATCGGTCTTCCCCTTGGCGCGTGCGCTGGCGGCGAGTGCCGGCGCTTCGAGCATCGCGTCGTAGAGTGCGACGGAGAGATCATGCTGCTGCTTGAGCGCGGCAAGTGGCGTTTTTACGC
The DNA here is from genome assembly GCA_965279375.1 of Gemmatimonas sp. Taxonomy (GTDB): domain Bacteria; phylum Gemmatimonadota; class Gemmatimonadetes; order Gemmatimonadales; family Gemmatimonadaceae; genus Gemmatimonas. The sequence continues at coordinate 1,054,983 of OZ257156.1, forward strand.
GCGGGTCCATGCGTACGGTGAAGGTCTGCGTCTGCACCGCACCATCCACCGTGAGTCGCGCCGTGTAGGTCCCCGGCATCACCCACGGTCCTTCGGGCTCGCACTTGGTGTTGTAGGGCGTCGCCGAGATGGGGAGCGAGCAGCTGTCGTTGGGGCGCGCGTAGTGCAGGTCCCACGTGAACCGCTGCAGGCCGGCCTTGGCGGACGGTGCAGCGGCTGGGCGGAACCAGTACCATGGCCAGTTGCCTGCGTCGGCGGGCGCGGGCGTCGGATCGGTGTTGGCGAAGGTCTGCAGGACGCGACCTGCGGCGTTGAGAATCTCGAGCTTCACCGACTGCGCGTCGCGCGCGAGATAGTAGTCGATCATCGCGCCATCGGGCGGATTCTCGGCGCGCGGTTCATCCGGCGGTACCGGTGTGTCGGTGTACATCGAGTAGCGCACACGTGTCGCAACCGCAGGCGCAAACAGCGTGGCCGCGGCCGACTCGGTACTCCCCTTCCACTGCCGCAGCGCGGTGATGTTGTCGAGAATCCAGAAGCCGCGGCCGTGCGTGCCGACAGCGATGTCATCGTCCTTGACGATCAGATCGCGAATGGAGATCGCCGGCATGTTGGCGCGCAGCGAGTGCCAGTGGTCGCCGTCGTCGAGGGAGAACCAGACCTGGTTTTCACTGCCGGCGTAGAGCAATCCCGGGCGCTTGGGATCTTCGCGCACGACGTTGATCGGTGCATCGGTGGCGATGCCGTTCACGATCTCCGTCCACGTCTTGCCGCCGTCCTTGGTGCGGAAGATGTGCGGACGCAGGTCGTCGAGACGCAGCGTGTTGATGGCCGCGTACGCGGTGTTGGCGCTGGTGTGCGACGCGTCCATGATGGAGACCTTCCACCACGGTCCGATCTGCGGAGGCGTGACGTTGCTCCACGTCTTGCCGCCGTTGCGCGTGACGTGAATCAGGCCGTCGTCGGTGCCGGCCCAGATCGTGTTGGAGTCCACGTAGCTGGGCGCAACGGTGTACACGACGCCGCGACGCGTGGGCTTGGCGGCGGGCGTGTTGGCGTACTTGCCAACGCTTGCCGGAACTTCCCACGTTTCGCGCGAGAGATCATCGCTGAGTCGCTTCCACGTGGTGCCGCCGTTCACCGTCTGCCACACCACGTTGGTGCCGTAGTAGAGTTTGCGCGGATTGATCGGCGAGAAGAGAATCGGCATCGTGCGCACGCCGCGGAAATAGTCCGGGCCTGCTGCCGCACCACCGCCACGACCGCGTCCGACCACTGGACTCACGTTCTGCGTCTGTCCCGTGCGTCGATCGAAACGCGAAACGGTGCCACCGTAGAGAATGTCCGGATTGAGTGGATCGGGCGCGACGTAGCTGTATTCACTCGCACCGACCGGGCGCCAGTCGCGATAGGTGATGCTGCCGTCGTTGCCGCGGCTGTTCACGCAGGCGGAGCCTGATTCCTGCTGTCCGCCGCACACGCGATAGGGCCACGCGTTGTCTGCCGTGACGTGGTAGAACTGCGCCGTGCCCTGATTGTACCACGAGCTCCACGTCTCGCCGTTGTTGACCGTGATCACCGCGCCCTGATCGGCGACGAGCAGCATCATCTCGGGGTGCAGCGGATTGATCCAGAGCCGTTGGTAGTCGTCACCGCCGGGCGCGCCGCGCAGCGACTTCCACGTGACACCACCGTCGGTGCTCTTCCACGCGACGACGTTCATCGAGTAGACGGTGTTGGGATCGTTCGGATGCACAGTGATCGCGGCAAAGTCGTCGCCGCGACCGAAGATGCGATTGTCGGACGTCGTGCGCGTCCACGTTGCGCCAGCGTCGTCGCTCTTGTAGATGCCGCTCTTGGCGCCCGCCGTCGCCGTGATGTAGATGCGCCTGGGATTGCTGGGGCTCAAGCCAATGCCGATGCGACCGAGTCCATCGGCGGTGGTGGGCAAGCCGCCGGCGAGCTGTGTCCAGGTGGCACCACCGTCGGTGCTCTTGAACAGTCCCGAGTTGGGACCGCTCCATGCCGCGTTCTCCCACGGTCCCTGTCGCGCTTCCCAGAGCACCGCGTACACGGTGTTGGGATCGTCGGGCGAGAGCACGACATCGGCGCCGCCTGTGTTCTCGTCCTTGTACAGCACCTTCTCGAACGACTTGCCGCCGTTTAACGAACGGTAGATGCCGCGTTCGGTGTTGGGGCCGTACGGGTGGCCGAGCACTGCAACGAACAGTCGATCGGGGTTCTTGGGATCGATGGCGATGCGCGGGATCTGCTGGCCATCGCGCAGTCCAAGATGCGTCCACGTCTTGCCGGCATCGTTGGAGCGATACATGCCATCGCCGGTGGAGAGATCGGGGCGCTGCAGTCCTTCACCGCTGCCGACATAGATGACGTTCGGATCGGACGGTGCGACTTCGACGGCGCCAACCGAGCCGGTGGCCTGCGCATCGAAGATGGGATTCCACGTGCGCCCGGCGTCGTTGGTCTTCCAGACACCGCCGTTCGTGGCGGCCATGTAGAAGACGTTCGGTTGCGTGGGTACACCGACGGCGCTCTTGGTGCGACCGGCGCGGAAGGGTCCGATGTGTCGCCACTTGGGGCCGTGCATTGCAGCGGCCGGAAACGTGGCCTGCGCGATGGCGAGGCGCGGCGTGGTCGCAAAAGGGAGTGCGGCCGAGAACAGCAGCGCGGAGAGGACGGAGCGGCGGGTGCGGGGCACGGGAAGCTCGGAGTGTGGGTGATGTATACCGAGAATGTACGGCAACAGAAACGCGACCGCCGTCGGCTGCGCTGCGCTCGCCCCTACGTCCCCCTCGGCTTCGCCCTCCGCGTCGCTTCCGCCGTCAACGGATCGTCCGGCCACGGATGCCGCGGGTACCGCCCCCGCAGCTCCTTCCGCACCTCGAAGTACGAATTCTTCCAGAACCCCGCCAAATCCCGCGTCACCTGCACCGGACGCTGCGCCGGCGACAACAGATGCATCGTCAGCGGCACGCGCCCATCCAGCAGCATCGGCGTGCTCGTCCAGCCAAACACCTCCTGCAGCTTCACCGCCAGCACCGGCGCCGCCGGGTCGCTGTAGTCCAACGCCACCCGCGAACCACTCGGCACCTCCAAATGCGTCGGCGCCAAGCGATCCAGCGTCGCGCGACGCTCCCAGCCCAGCAGGCCGAGCAACGCCTCGCTCCAGTCCACACGCTCGAGCTCCGCGAACTTGCGCATGCCATCGAGATGCGGCGCGAGCCAGTCGTCGAGCGTGGCCAGCAGTGCGTCGTCCGACACGTCCGGCCAGGACGCGTCGCTCGTGTGCATGAACGCGTGGACAAACGCGAGTCGCTCACGTACCCGAGTGCCGGACGCACTCCACGGCAATGCAGCGATTCCTTCGCGCGCGATGCCACGCGACAACGCCTGCTGCACCAGCGCCGAGTCAGGGTCGCGCAGCGGAATATCTTCCAATGCGATCGCGCCCAGCATCACGCAGCGACGCGCGCGCACCGTTCGCGTGGCCTCGTGCCACTCCACCACATCCTCTCGCGCGAGCTGATCGCCGAACGTCTGCATCACCTCGGCCAGCGACAGTGGCGCCGCACGCGCGATGCGGTACTCGGGCGGCGCCCCATCCAGCTCCGCCACGGCGAGAAACGGTTCGTCGCGCAGGGCATCATGCTTGGGGAGCGCCGCACCAAGTCCGCTCCGCAGCAAGTAGCGCGGCTCCGCTCCGGCGCGCCGCATCGCCACACGGTCGGGGAAGGCGAGAGCGAGCAGCGGTCCAACATTTAACGCGTCGTTGACGTCGGCGTCGGAAGCGCGTGCACCATCGCGTACTGCATCGCGTGCACCACGCCCCTCGATGCGACGACGCAGTTCCTCGGCCAGCGTGCGCACACGAAACACGCCGTCCCGGTCCACACGGGCACCAGCCAACAGCATCGCATCGTCGGCACCACCTCCGTGCCCACCACTTCCACTGCCGCCACGACGCAGCGCCTCCACTCGCAGCCGCATGTCGGCAGGCGCAGCGAAATCGCCGCGCGCAACATGCCCTCCGCCAAACCCGCTCCCGAACTCGCCGCGCAGCACGTCCCGCTCCTCGAGCAACGCCGCCACCTCCGCCCCCAACCGCGTCGCGCCCTGCGACTGTGCGCCCAGCAGCAGATGCGACAGACGTGGTTGCACCGGCAGCGCGACCATTCGCTTGCCATGTGGCGTGATGCGACCGCTCGCGTCCGCAGACGTGAGCGCACCCAGCTGCGCGAGCAGCTCCCGCGCCTGCGCGAAGGGCCCGCCACGCGGTACGTCGAGCCATCGCAGTGCGGTGGGATCGGCGATCCCCGCATCGGCCAGCTCCAGCGCCAGTGGCACGAGATCGGCATCGACAATCTCGGGCCGAGTGCGCGGCATCAGCGCGTGCTCCTCGTGCGCATCCCACAGTCGATAGCAGCGCCCCGGCGCGACACGACCAGCGCGACCGCGGCGCTGATCGGCCGAGGCACGGCTGACCTTCACCGTTTCGAGGCGCGTGAGACCAGCGCGCGGATCGAAGCGCGGCAATCGCGACAACCCTGCATCGACCACCACGCGCACGCCTTCGATGGTTAAACTCGTCTCCGCCACGCTGGTGGACAGAACGATCTTGCGCGTGCCTGTGGGCGCGGGTGCAATGGCCGCGCTCTGGGCGGCCAACGGCATGGAGCCATGCAGCTGATGCACTACAACACCTGCGCGATCCAGTCCGTCGTCGCCAGCGAGTCGCTCTCCAAAGCGACGCTGCTCTGCCGCGCCGGGAAGAAACACCAGCACATCGCCTTCGCTCTCGGCGACAGCCTCGCGGATCACTCGCGCAACATGCTGCTCCAGGCGATCGCCCGGCCGAGCCGGCCGATGCAACGTCTCCACAGTATAAGCGCGGCCGGCGCTGCGCACGACGGGCACGCTGTCGCGCGCGTTGTCACCAGCCAGCAACTGCGCGACGGCCACGCCATCGAGCGTCGCCGACATCACGAGAATGCGTAGATCCTCGCGCAGCAACGCCTGCGTCTCGAGCACGAGCGCAAGTCCGAGGTCCGCCTGCAGCGAGCGTTCGTGGAACTCATCGAACAGCACGAGCCCATACAGTTCGAGCGCTCCGTCCGACGACAGCAGGCGCGTGAGCACACCCTCGGTGACCACTTCGATGCGCGTGCGCGCAGAGACGCGCGATTCGCCGCGCACGCGGTAGCCAACCGTTGCCCCGACCGACTCGCCAAGCGAGGCCGCCATGAAGTGCGCAGCGGAACGTGCGGCGAGCCGACGCGGCTCGAGCATGATGATGCGACGGCCGGCGAGCCACGACTCATCCAGCAGGGCGAGCGGAACACGCGTCGTCTTGCCGGCACCCGGTGGCGCTTCGAGCACCGCGCTCGTGTGCTCAGCCAGCGCGAGCCGAAGCTCGGGCAGTACGTCGTCGATTGGTAGTGCGACTGCAGGTGCCACTGGGTGTACCACTACCGCTTGCGGCGCACGGGAGGATCGAGCTGCTGCAGCAGCCACTGCTGTGCGCGATCGATCACCTCGTCCTGTCCGTTGCGAATGCCGCGCACCGTCGGATGTACTTCGACAGCAGGCGTGATGCCGATGCGTTGCACCTGTCCACCGTCAGCGCGACGGATCTCCAGCACAGGAATTCCCACGCTCAGCGCGCCCGGCAGTTCGAGCGTGCTGGCCGGCGACGCTGCGCCCGCGCTCGTGCTCCCGACAAACGTCACCGACGCCGCGCTTTCCAGTGCAATCGCAAGTCGCTCCATCGCTCCCTGTGTGCGCTCGTCGATCAACATCACCACACGGCCACGATAGCGTCCCACAGTGTCCACCGTCATCCATCGCGCCTGCTGTACGCGTTCGTCGGCGCACTTGAGCGCGGCATCACGCAACGTGCCCACCAGGCATGGCGACGACTGCACCCGCTGCACTTCGCGCTGACGCACGAAGGTCGGTTGCGTGGCGAGCTGGCGCAGTACGAGCTCCGCGCGACGTTCGACCATCTCGCTATTGCGTCCACCTGCGTCGGCACGGCCGTCGAGCACGAGGGCACGCATGCCGCGCATCGACTGCAGCGCGCTGTCGAGTTGCGCCGCGCTCAAACGTTCCAGGTCGATGTAGCCGATGCCGCCGTCGAGTCGGCGTACGGCGTTGGCGTCAGGACGTTGCACCGTTGGCAACAACGCCGCGTACGCGGCGCGGCGCGGCAACTCCACGCTGCGCTCCTTGTTTGACGCGTCGCGCAACTTGAACAGCGCACTACCCTCGGGACCGCGCGTGATCACGCGCATCTGTTCGCGCGTGCGTGTCCATTCATTGGACGTTGCGCCGATGCGACGATGCTCTGCCTGCCAAGCGGCCAGCGGAAAGCCATCGGCGGCGACGATCTCCGTGCCACTCGTCAACGCGAGCATGCTCGACGCAGCGTCACGCACGACATCGGTGATGATCGCGCGCCCTTCAATGAAGCGCACACGAAACGGCGCGACGCTGGTGCCCAGCCACGTTTCCACCGAGGGTCCACGCAGCACGCCTTCGGCATCGTCGAGCGCGGTGGCCAGATCGCCAATGGCGACGGCGTACTGCTGCTCGTTACGCGCCGCCTCCAGTCGCGGAATCACACGCTCGAATACCGCGTCGAGATCTTCGTCGTACAGATCGCGATTGACATGGCGGGTGCGCATCGCGCTCCAGAGACGGAAGCCCGCGAGAAGACGCGCGCCCATCGTTGGATAGTTCTGGTTGTCCATGCGCACAGGCAACGCGGCCGCAGCGACGTCTGACATGGGTGTACGCTTGGCGCGCGGCATGCGACCGTTGCGCAACAGCTGCAGCGCAGCGCGCAGTGCAGGCGTGCTGTCCGGCGCACTCACGCTATTGCCGGCGGTCATCGCCACGGTCGTATCGGCGATCAGTCCAATCGTGCCATCGGCGTGCTGCAGTTCACCGGTGCGAACGCGCACGACGTAGCCCGAAGCGAGCGGCAGACGCACGGTCGATACGCCAGCAGCCGCGTCGAGCGCGAGCGGTTCCGACGGTGAGGCACTCTCTCCCACCAGCGTCGCCGTTCCCGACGAAATCAGCGCCAGCACAGCGCTCGGCAGCACCGATGCACCATTGGCCAGCACCACGACACGTCGCGCCTGATTTGCGCCCGCACCGGCCGGCACCATGGCAACGTCTCGACGCAGCCAACCATCGACGCCCTCATCGAGCGTGCGACCGCTTCCGTCGCGACCTGGCAGCGCCGCACCGCCGCCCACCTGCCGTACACGCTCCGCAGGCGGCACGATTGCCACGGAGGTCAGTGCGCGAGCCATCGCGGTGCGTACCGCGAACGCCTGCCAGCGCGCGAATGCCGCAGCGCCCACGTCGTCATTCGCAGCGCTTGCACCCGCAGGCCCGCGCATGTCGATCACCACGCGCAGTGGGTCGCGCGCGAGCGCTTGTCTGGTTACCGCGTCGTCCGTCGAGTCGAGGGCGGCGCCTATCGGCAGTCGCAGCACCAGCGTGCCATCCGCGGTGGTCTCCGCACGCACGCGCTCCGGTGCGATGGTGACCGACGCACCTTCGCGCTCGACGCGCGTGAGCGGATCGTTCAGCACGCGCAGGAGTTGCGTCACTTCGGAGGCGAGTCGCTCGGGGTCGGTCGCACTGCGAATGCCGGGGATCGCGCGGACCAGCGCCGAATCCCATGCCACGCCGCGCGATGCGACGTACGGATGGAACTGCGCGACCGTCTGCCAAAGCGTCGCCAGCGCACGCAATCGCTGGATTCCCGCGGAGTCGGAGGCAGTCGGCTCAGGCTCGACAGGAGTCGGCTCGACGGGCGGTGGTGCTGGTGCGGGCGCCGGTGGCGGCGCAGCATTCCTGCCGCGCGGTGTGCGAGCTGGTGGCTTGGGCGCCGGTTCCTTCACCGGCTCGGCCTTTGTCGGCTCGGTTGGCGGCGGCGTCTTGGGCTTGTCCGCCGGCTTCGCCGCTGGCTTGTCAGCTGGCGTCGCGGCGGGCTTGGCGGTCGTCGGCGTCGGCTCCTGCCCTTGCGGCGTCACCTTGAAGAAGCCGCTGCACCCTGCGCCGAGTAGTGGAAGCAGCAGGGCAAGCACTGGGAGCGTGCGCGACGTGGCGACCGGTGCGCGTCGCGTTGTTGAGTTGGGCGCCATATTGCAAAAGATACCACACCATTCGATGACTGATCGCCTCTACTATACCGACGCCTACACGCATCGCTTCACCGCCACCGTCGTCGAACTCGCCGACGAGGGCCGCCGAGTGTATCTCGATCGCTCCGCGTTCTATCCCACCTCCGGAGGACAGCCGCACGATCTGGGCATGCTCGGCGGTGTGCCCGTGGTGGACGTGGTCGACAAAGAGGATCGTGTGGCGCACCTGCTGGCCGCGCCGCTTCAAGCGCCGGTCGGCGCGACGGTGGACTGTGTGATCGACAGCACGCGCCGCTTCGACAACATGCAGCAGCACACGGGACAACATCTGCTGTCTGCGCTTTTCGCCGATCAATACGGATGGCCGACGGTCAGCGTGCACTTCGGCGATGACTACTCGACAGTCGACATCGCCGGCACCGGCCTCGATATGGATCTGCTGCGCGACGTGGAGTCGCGGGCCAACGCACTCATCGTGGACAACCGCGACGTCACGGTGTCCTTCGAGGAGTCCGCCACCGCCACGGGACTCCGCAAGCCGAGCGATCGCGACGGGACGTTGCGCATCGTGACGATCGCGGGACTCGATCGGAGTGCCTGTGGTGGCACGCATGTGCAGCGCACCGGTGAGATCGGCAGCATGCTGCTGCGTCGCGCTGAACGCACCAAGGGCAACACGCGCGTGGAGTTTCTCTGCGGCACCCGCAGCGTCACGCGTGCGCGACTCGACGCGTGGTTGCTCACGCAAACGGCGCGCCTCTTCACCGCCGCGCCGGACGACGTGCCCGCACTCGTCGAGAAGCAGCAGCAACGCGTGCAGGAGCTGGAGCGCGAGAACAAGCGGCTCGCCCTCGAACTCGCCGCGCACGACGCGCGGACTCGCTGGTCTGCCACCACGCCCAGCAGCGATGGAATCCGTCGCATACGTATCGCACTACCCACCGGCGCCGTGCGCGACGTGGAGCCCTTGGCGCAGGCGATCACCGCGCTCGGCGGCTGCATGGTGCTGGTGACGGTCGAATCGCCTTCGGCGCTTATGCTGGCCACCTCCGCCGACAGCGGTATCGACGCGGGCCCCGCTCTCAAGCCCGCGCTCGCGGCGGCTGGCGGACGCGGCGGCGGTTCACCACGACTCGCGCGGGGGAGCGTACCGGACGCGGCAGCACTCGCGTCGATCGCGTCCTCCTTCAGCTTCGACTGAAGTCGCCAAGACTGAGCACGCCCACCCAACTCCTGGAGCACAACGACATGTCGGACTCGACGTCCATCTCCCGCCCCGCATCCACTGAGCACTCGACCTTTGCGCTCACGTACGTCGATGCGACGGCGCGAGCGCTTGCTGCCGCCGGCCACGACGACGTGGTCGCGTTGCTCGACACGCAGGTGACGCAGCTGCGCACGATGCTCTCGGAATCGTCCGTAACGGGATCGTTCGCGTACGCGCCGGGCAAGTGGACGCTCTCCGAGTCGCTGCTGCATGTCGCGGACACGGAGCGCGTCTTCAGCTACCGACTCCTTCGCATCGCCCGGGGCGACCAGACGCCGCTCCCCGGCTTCGATCAGGACACTTGGGTGCCGAATAGCCGCGCCGGCGACCGATCGCTCGACAGCGTCCTCGCGGAGATCGACGCAGTCCGCAGTGCCACGCTCGCGCTGGTCCGATCGCTCGACGCTGAGGCCGTATCGGCGACCGGGACCGCCAGCGGTGCGACGGTCTCGGTCCGTGCGCTGGTGTGGATGGTCGCTGGCCACTTCGCCCATCACCTCGATCTGACGCGCGATCGCTACCTCGCCTGAGCACGAGAGCGCGTATTCGTGGCTGACGTGCCCCGAGAGCGGCGCTAACTTTCCGACGCCGTGGCGCCCCGGGATTCGGGTTGCGCCGGCCCCTGACTGACGCCTCCGGAGCTCTCGTGTCCGCTGCACCAAACGTTGGATCCCCCGTCGCCCTGACCGCGTCCCCTGAGACGGTGCGTCTCGCGATCGACACCGTCCGCACTCTTTCCATGGACGCGGTGCAGGCCGCCGAGTCGGGACACCCCGGCACGCCGATGGCGCTGGCACCGTTGGCCTACGCGCTCTACACGCGCCATATGCGGCACGACCCGGCTTCGCCGTCGTGGCCGGATCGCGATCGGTTCGTGCTGTCGGTGGGTCACGCGTCGATGCTGCTCTACAGCTCCCTGCACCTCTCCGGCTACGCGCTGTCCCTCGATGACCTGCGCCACTTCCGTCAGTGGAAGAGTCTCACGCCGGGCCATCCGGAAGTGCATCACACGCCGGGCGTCGAAACCACCACGGGTCCACTCGGCCAGGGCGTGGCCAACGCGGTCGGCTTTGCCGTCGCCGAGGCGCATCTCGCCGCCGAGTTCAATCGCCCCGGTCACCACATCGTCGACCATTACACGTACTTCATCGCGGGCGATGGCTGCCTCATGGAAGGCATCTCGCACGAAGCGGCGTCGTACGCTGGGCACAACAAGCTCGGCAAGTTGATCGGCTTCTTCGACGACAACCGCATCACGATCGACGGCAGCACGGACCTGAGCTGCAGCGACGATGCCGCCGCGCGCTTCGCGGCGTACGGCTGGCAGGTGCTGCACATCGCCGACGTGAACGACATCGCCTCCATCGACGCGGCAATCGCGCAGGCGAAGTCCGACCTCACACGTCCGACGCTCATCATCACGCGCACGCACATCGGCTTCGGCTCGCCCAATCGGCAGGATACCGCCAAGGCGCACGGCGAACCGCTCGGCAAGGACGAGATCGCGCTCACGAAGGCGGCGTATGGATGGCAGTATCCCGACCCGTTCACCGTGCCCGAGGAAGCGCTCGCGCATTGGCATGCGTCGGTCGCGGTGCGCGCCGCGTCGCACGCGGAGTGGGCCACGCGCTGGGCCGCGTACGCGGAGGCGTTTCCGGCGGAAGCAACGGAGCTCAAGCGGCGGTTGGAAGGCACGCAGCGCGCAGAGCTGGGCACGTCGTTCCCGACCTTCGACGCGAAGAGCGGCAACATCGCGTCACGCGCAGCGTCTGGCGCCGTGATCAACGCCATCGCACCGCACATTCCGGAATTGGTTGGTGGCTCGGCGGACCTTACCGGCTCCAATCTCACGAACGTGAAGGGCGCGTCGTACTTCGCGCCATCGATTCCGGCCGGTCGCAACTTCCACTTCGGCATTCGTGAGCACGCCATGGGCGCGATCATGAATGGTATGGGATTGCACGGCGGCATCATTCCCTACGGCGGCACGTTCCTCGTCTTCTCCGACTACATGCGTCCCGCTATTCGCCTTGCGGCGTTGATGGGCACGCACGCGATCTACGTCTTCACGCACGACTCCATCGGACTCGGCGAAGACGGTCCCACGCACCAGCCGGTGGAGCATCTCACGGCGCTGCGCTGCATTCCCAATCTCGTCGTGCTGCGCCCCGCCGACGCCGACGAAGTGTCCGAAGCATGGCGCGTCGCGTTGCACCACAAGACGGGCCCCGTGGCCATCGTGCTGACGCGACAGAAGCTCTCGTACCTCAACGAGCACGCGCGCATTCGCGCGGGTGTGCCGCGCGGTGCCTATGTGCTCGCCGATGGTGTCTCCGGCACGCCGGATGTGGTGCTGCTGGCGACAGGTTCCGAAGTGGAGATCGCGCTCGCTGCGCGCGCCGAGCTGGCGGTACAGGGCGTGTCCGCGCGGGTGGTAAGCTGCCCGTCGCTCGAGCTGTTTGCGCAGCAGTCGCAGGAATATCGCGATCTCGTGTTGCCGCCAACGGTGCGTCGTGTGGCGATCGAGGCCGCCCATCCGATGTCGTGGTATCGCTGGGTCGGCTCCACGGGCGCAGTCGTTGGCATCGAGACGTTCGGCGCGAGCGCGCCGTATCAGACGCTCTATCGTGAGTACGGCATCACGGCGGAGCATCTGGCGCAGGTGGCGCAGGTGGCGCGCAAGGTCATCACGGCATGAGCGCGCAACCGCACGGCGTTCGTGGCATGACGCGTGTCGCTTTGGCGGCGCTTGCCGCAGTGCTGCTCGGCGCATGCGGTGAAAGTCTGTCGACGATGACCACGACGGCGATGGACGGTTGCATCGCCGCGCGTAACCCTGTGTTCATGAGTGGACACGGGGCAGACGCGCTCAAGACGCCGCTGCCGAAGGACGTCGAAGCGCTCGCCATGCGCCTGCGCTACGATCGCGCGTTCAAGACGCTCAAGGTGATCGCCGAGAACGCGAAGGATCAGGTGACGCTGGTGTGCGCGCTGGACATCATGTCGCATAACGGCTACATCGATGTGCGCCTTTTCGTGGAGCGCTATCTGAAGCATCCTTCGCCCGATGTGGCGTTGAATGCGCGCTTGCTTCTCGATCGACCGGTTCCGACCGGACTCTAACGGCCCAACATGTCCAACGGATCTCCTGGTATCGGCGGTATCGCCGTGCGCGCGGTGTTCGCGCTGCTGCTCGTGTTCGCGACATACAATCCGGAAGGCGTGTCGTTCTATCACTGGGCGATCGCGCCGCTCCTGGGACACGCGCCATCCACGGGCTCCGCGCCGCTCAAATTTCTCACGGGTGTCGGTCTGTTGAGCGGTTGGGTGGTGTTTCTGAATGCGACTCGCCGATCGATCGGCATTGGCGGGTCGGTGTTGGTGCTGGCGATCGCCGGCGGCCTCGTATGGCTGCTTGTTGATACGGGCATGGTGAGCGCACGATCTGCGCGTGGCATCACGTACGTGGTGGAAGTGTGCACGGCCGTGCTGCTGGCGGTGGGGATGTCGTGGTCGCATGTGTCGCGCTCGCTCAGCGGGCAGATGGATACGGACCAGGTGGATTGATCACCTGTTGCGAATGCAGATGATGGCGCGCCGAGTTGCCCTGTGCGCACTCGGCCTGGCGTGTACCCTGGGGCTCGGAACGATCGCGTACGCGCAGCGGGATCCGTCTGCGGGCTTTGTGTGGGATTCTCTGCCTCGTGGTCCGCGCGCCTTCCGCACCACGCGGGCCATCAAGCTCGACGGAGTCTTCGCGGAGCCGGAGTGGGCAATGGCCGACTCCATCACCGACTTCACACAACGCGATCCGCAGGAAGGGCAGCCTGCGTCTGAGCGGACCGTGGTGCGTCTGCTCGCCACGCCGAACGGCTTGGCGATCGGTTGGTGGTGCTACGACAAGCAGCCCGAACTCATCGTACGCTCGCAGCTGCGGCGTGATGCGTCGTTGAGCTCGGACGACTACGTCTCCGTCGCCATCGACGGACTCTACGACAAGCGCAGCGGCTTCTACTTCCGCACCAACGCCAACGGTGCGCTGTGGGACGGTGAGCATCTGACGTTCGAGTCGGGGAACGAGAACTGGGATGGCGTGTGGGATGCGCGCTCCCGCGTGACGGCTGACGGCTACTTCGTGGAGATGCTGATCCCGTGGGCAACGCTGCGCTATCGCAGCGACCTGTTCGTGTGGGGCATGAACTTCCGCCGCTTCATTCGGCGCAAGAACGAAGAGCAACTCTGGCGTGCATGGAAGCGCACCGAGGGCTTTCGATTCCTCGAGCGCGAAGGCGACGTTGCCGGCTTCGACAGCTTGCCCAATCGCGCGCGCGTCGAGTTGCGACCGTACGCGCTGAGCGAGAGTCGGCTGGCCAATCGCGTGCTGTTGCCGAGTGGCGGCGACTCGGTCACCAGTCCAGCAGGCTCGTACGGACACGTCGGTCTCGACGTGAAGATTCCCATCACGCGCACGCTCACGAGCGACATCACGCTCAATCCGGACTTCGCGCAGGCGGAAGTAGACCGTCAGGTGGTCAACCTGACACGCTTCCCACTGTTCTTTCCGGAGCAACGCCTGTTTTTCACCGAAGGCGCCGGCATCTTCGACTTCGGGCGCATCCAGCAGACGCAAATGTTCTACTCGCGTCGCATTGGCCTCAGTCGGAACGGCACGCCTGTGCACATCCCGTTCGGCATTCGCATGCAGGGTCGCGCGGGGAGCAACCAGATTGGGCTCTTGGCTGCACGCACGGGCGATGGCGAGAACGCCAACAATCTCGTGGCGCGCGTCAAGCACGACGTGCTCGGTCGCGGCTATGTGGGCGCGATGTCCACACTCAACGATCGCGCGAACGGCACCACCAACCTGGCCGGCGGCGTGGACTTCAACCTGCCGTACATCGTGCGCGGCGGACAGAACCTCGTCTTGCTCGGCAACGCGGCATGGAGCCAGGATAGCGCCGGCGGACCGGTGGGTGGCCACTATCGACTCATCGCCGACTATCCGAACGACAAGGCGGACATGGTCATTCGGCTCGATCGCATCGATCGCGCCTACAACCCATCGCTCGGTTTTGTGCAGCAGCGCGGCGTTAACCGGCTCGGCGGCAGCACGAGCCTGACGCCACGACCGAAATCCGGGCCCATTCGCCGGCTCGAGTTCGATCTGCTCTCGTACAACGTGGTGTGGGACCTCGATTGGCGCCTGAGCAACGCGTCGTTTGAAGTGAAGCCGATCGGGCTGCAGTTCCAGTCGGGCGACAGAGTCGAGATCAATCTGCAGCGCGCGTTCGACGCACCAGACGAGGCGTTCGAGATCTTTCCCGGATCCACGCTCGCGGCCGGTGGCTACTGGTGGAACCGCGTCGAGGCGCAGTACAGCGGCAGCGAAGCGCGCGTTGTTCAGTACTCGGTCAACGCCAGTACTGGCGAGTTCTACGACGGACGCTCGAGCGAAGTGAGCATTGGCATGCGTCTGCGTCGGTCGCCCCATTTGCTTGCGCAGCTGGATTTCGTGCACTCCGCGGTCACGCTGGGCGATGCCTCCTTCGCCGCGCAGACCGCGCGCTTGCGTGCCGACTATGCCGTCGGGCCACGACTCAACACGACGCTGTTTGCGCAGTGGGACAACGAATCCGACCGCGCATCGATCAACGCGCGCATGCGCTGGACCATCGTGCCCGGGAGCGATCTGTACGTCGTGTGGAACAGCAACTGGGACACCGAAGTCGCGTCACACGTACGGTGGACGCGACCGCAGCGCGGTGGCCTCGTGGCCAAGTACGTGTACTTCTTCCGAAAGTAGCGGCTGACTACTGCTTGGCGTACGGCGCGCACAGCGGATCGCCGATGACCAGGTCCTTCCACAGCACCATCAGCGACGCGGCGTAGAACGCCTCCGCCAGCGTGAACCCGCGCAGGTATCGATCGAAGAGGATCCCGGGATTCACGAGCGCTGCGGTGTAGGGTTCGCTCACGTACCCCTTCGCACCGGTGACACCCTGTGCAATCAGATCGACGATGCGGCTCTGCCCGCCGATGACCGGACCAAAGCTTCGCGCACTCGTGGATACGAAGGTCTCGGCCAATGCCCCCGGAAGAAAGCGAATGGCGTGATAGGTCTTTGGATCGAACGCGCCGTCGTTGCTCCCCCAACTCGTGTAACCCATCACGGGCGAAGTCGGAGCCACGAACGCAGTCGTCGAATCGAACTGCACGTTGAATCCTCCGATCTTGAGCCACGTCGCAGCCTGATACAGCTGTCGATTCGTCATCTCGTATCCATCGATCTTCCTTCCCGTCGGTCTCGCGTCGAACAGAAATGGACCCCGAACCGGGCGCGCAGCAATCGAGCGATCAACGAGCGCCAGACAGTCGGCGACCTTCGCGCAGTCGAGTCGCGTGACGAGATACATCCCGAACCGCTCGCTGTTGAACGGCTCCTTCGAGTTGAAGTACGGGCTGCGATGGCGCGCCAGCCAGGCGGTGTCGAAACCAACCATCGGAGGAATCGACAGACGCATGCCGGCTAGGTGCGCATCCACCGCATAGCCACTGCCACCGCGAATGCGCAACGGCGTCCCCGTCGTCAGGACGATGAAGTCGATGCGCTCTGGTAGCGCGTCGATTGCCTCGCGAATGGGTTCCAGAAGCTTTGTGCGAAAGTCAGCCCGCGTGATCTCGTCACGTGGCGAAACACTCACGCGAACCACATGCGACGCGGCAATGCCGCGGTGCTGCACGTAGTAGCGTCCGACGGTGCCACTCGCAGCGCTTTGCTTGTTGATGACCACCAGCACGCGATCGGGGCCAGTGCGTGGTGGCGTTTTGACTGCCTGCGCCGAAGCGTTGCCTCCAACGATCAGGCTCGCGACAGCCGCGCCGAACAGGCGCAGCAGCGGCCATCGCACCGCGGTGCATGCACGGTGGTTGGGGGTTGGGCGGGATACGATCATCTGCACACAATGCGCTGCGGAGTGCGTTGTGGGAACCGGCAGCGGCGGCTCAATGCTTTCTTCGGCATGTCCTCCACCCTGACACTCGCCTTCGTTGCACCGTGGGAATGCTCGCGTGCGGTAGCCAACATACCCCGCCAACCTCGAAGCGATGTCGTGGTCGTTCTCCTCGAGTCCGTCGCCAAGGGCGCGTCCTTGCCGTGGCACCGACAGAAGCTCGTCCTCGTCCTGTCGGCGATGCAGCACTTCGCCAAGGCACTGGAGACGGCCGGCTTTCGCGTGCTCTACCGGCGCGTGCCCAGCTACGCCGATGGGCTCGTGGCGGTCGCGCAGGAGCTCGGGGCAAGCCGTGTCGTGGCGACGGAGGGACGAGAGCAGGACATGGTGGACGAACTCTCGCGCGCGGACGTATGGCTGCGCGAGATCGGCGTACCACTCGTGCTGCGCGAGGATCGCGGGTTTCTGGCGTCGCGCGGCGAGTTCGTGGAATGGGCCGCGGGCAAGAAGGAGCTGCGCATGGAGTGGTTCTATCGGCAGATGCGTCGCAAGCATGGCATTTTGATGGAGCCCGATGGCACGCCGACCGGCGGTGCGTGGAACTTCGATGTCGAGAACCGGAAGCCCTGGCCGCGTGATCGCGCCGTGCCTGCACGCCTCGCCACCCCGCCCGACGAGCTCACCGCTTCCGTGATGCAGCGCGTGGCCGCTTGGCGTGGGCGTTGGGGAACGGTGGACTCGTTTGCCTTGCCGACCACACGCGCTGGCGCGAAGGCGTGGCTCGAACGCTTCATCGTCGAACGTCTGCCTGAGTTCGGGCCGTACGAAGATGCGCTCGTCTACGGTGAAGCAGACCTGCTGCATTCAGCGTTGTCATCGCTGCTCAACGTGGGCCTCCTGCATCCGCTGGAGATCGTTACGCGCGCCGAACGTGCGTATCGCGAGGGTCTGGTCCCAATCGCCTCCGCCGAAGGATTCATTCGCCAGATACTCGGCTGGCGCGAGTACATCCGCGGCATGTACTGGCATCTCATGCCGGGGCTGCGCACGGCCAATGCGCTCGAAGCGCCGCTGCCACTGCCAGCGTGGTTCTGGGCCCCGGATGGTGAAGCGTACACCGACTCGCACGAGGCTTCGTCGCCGTGCGGCATGCGCTGTCTCGCAGACAGCATTCGCTCGGTGCGCGATCATGGGCGCGTGCATCACATCGCGCGGCTGATGGTGCAGTGCAACTTTGCCACGTTGCTTGGCGTGGAACCGGCCGCCCTCGCGCGCTGGTACTGGAGCGCGTTCACGGACGCCTACGAGTGGGTGCAGCTCCCGAACGTGGTGGGCATGGGCACGTGGGGCGATGGCGGGGCACTGGCGTCCAAGCCCTACGTGGCATCGGGCGCGTACATCAATCGCATGAGCAACTACTGCGGCGGCTGTCAGTACAACGTCAAGGAACGCACCGGTGCCAAGGCATGCCCGGTCAACCTGCTCTACTGGGACTTCCTCGATCGACATCGCGCCCGCTTCGCGTCACATCCGCGCATGTCGATGATGATTCGCCACGTCGAGAAGATCCCTGATCCCGAGCTGGTGACGATTCGCCGAGAGGCGCAGGCGTTTCGCGCGTCGTTGGCATACGACAGCGACTTCGGGCCGCGCGTTCCGTTGTAGCGTTCCATAGCGACGCACCGTCGCATAGCATTCAGGCGTGGAGACTCCCCCAACGCGCCTGCACGTCAAGCCACCGCAGTCCACGCCCGCGCAACGCAAGGCGCTGCGCGAGGTCGTGCGCGCGTCATGCGAGAATCTGCCGGGCACGTATCGCATGCTCGGCACCACGGGGATGGTGCTCTACGTAGGACAGTCGCGAAAGCTGCGCACGCGGCTGCTCTCTTACTTTCGCGCGAAAGGACGTCGCAACAAGGCCGCGCGTATCCTGCGACACGTCTTCCAGATCGAATGGGAGTACGCGCACACCGAGTTCGGTGCGCTGCTGCGCGAGCTGCGGCTCATCAAGCAATACCGACCGCCGTTCAATGCGATGATGGTGACCGACGATTGGCCGCGCGGTTACCTCGCGCTCACCGGTGGACCCGTGCCCGGGTTGCGTGTCGTTCCGCGATCGGATGATCCATTGGCGGTCGCGCTCTTCGGGCCGTTCCGCAAAGTGTCGGCGCTCCGTGAAGCGACGCGCGCCCTCGCTGAAGCGACCGGCCTTCGCGACTGTACGCTCGAAGACGCGCGATCGGCGCGCGGTACGACTTCGCTGTGGTTTCAGGACGACGACACGCCGCGTAGCGCGACGCGTAAGGCGAGCACGCGCACCCGTGCGCCCGGCTGTCTGCGCCATGATGTGGGAACGTGCCCCGGGCCGTGTATCGGCGCGGGGGAAAGCGCGCGCTATCGCGACGCCGCGCGTGATGTCCGCGAGTTTCTCGAAGGGCGCAGCGATGCACCGGTGGCAACACTCACCCAGCAGATGCAGTCCGCTTCTGAATGCATGGAGTTCGAGCGTGCCGGGGTGTTACGCGATCGCCTTGCCCGTGTTCGCTGGCTGCACGAGCGCGTGCAGCATTTTCACGCGAACGTCGACCGTCTTACCTTTCGCTACCACGCCGTGGGTCCGGGCGACCGCGAGTGGGTGTACCTCGTGCGCCGTGGGACTGTACGCGCCGAACTGCCAGCGCCTGTGACAGATGCGGAACATGCAGCGTTGGCCGCGCAGCTCGAACGCATCTACAACGGACCGGATCCCACCGGTGCCGACATTCCCACGCACGACCTCGACGAGTTCTACCTCGTGGCGAGTTGGTTTCGCCGGCGCCCGCACGAGCGGGCCCGCGTGGTGCGATCAGCTCACCGATAGATGCACGAAGTGCCCGGATATTACTCCGGGCACCTCGTGTCCTGCACACCGTCCGCTCGCTTCGGGTCCCGCCCCTGGTTGGCGGAACGGTGCTTTCCCTTTGGCAGTTACGCCGGCTTCTTGCCCTTCTTGTGCGTCGTGTCCGACTTGGACTTGGCGCTGTCCGGCTTGGCCATTGCCGCCTTCTCGGTCGGCTTGGCAGGGGCCGCTGCAGTAGCAGCAGCCTTCTTGGCCGGCGGCTGCTGCGCAGAGGCAGACGCAGCAAGGACGACTGAGGCGGCGGCGACGGCGAGGCGAATACGATTCATGGGTAGCTCCGGTGAAGCGTGGTGGCACTATGCACTGGTGACTGCGAAAGGCGCTCGCTCACTTGTCTTGGCCCTGTATGACGCGCAGCGTGAGTGCAGCACGAGTCACTCACGGTGACGCGGTGTAGAGTAGAGACACCGACCTTAACCGGCGATTAACGATTTGAACTCCTCGCTCCCCTGCCATCGTGCGCCTGCTCGTCGTTGAGGATGATCCAAAGCTCGCTCGGCTGATCGCGCGTGGCTTGCGTGAGGCCGCCTATGCGGTGGACGTCACCGGGGATGGCCGCGACGCGATCGCGCAGGCCGCGATCAACAGCTACGACGCCATCATTCTCGACCTGATGCTGCCGGGCGCTGACGGACTGACCGTGTGCAAGACGGTGCGCGCGCGCGGCATCACGGCGCGCATTCTCATGCTCACCGCGCGCGACGCGATCGCCGATCGTATCGCGGGCCTCGACCAGGGCGCGGACGACTATCTCACCAAGCCATTCGACTTCGGTGAGCTGCTCGCACGACTGCGCGCGCTGCTGCGTCGGCCGGAGGTGCTGCAGCCGTCGCGACTACGAGTGGGCGACCTGGAGATCGATGCACTCGCGCAGTCTGTCGTACGCGCTGGTGTGCCGATCGCACTCACGTCCAAAGAGTATGCGCTGCTCGACCTGCTCGCGCGGCGCGTTGGGCAGGTGGTGTCGCGAGCCGACATCGTCGCACACGTGTGGGACGACAATCACGACCCGTTCACCAACGCCGTCGAGGTTTACGTCAATCGACTGCGCGGCAAGATCGATCGGGAGCCGTGGTCTCCGCTCATCCACACTCGCCGCGGCGCTGGCTACATGCTCGCTGAACGTCCGCCTGCCTGATCGCGATGCGTACCTCGATTCGCCTGCGGTTGACGCTCTGGAACGCCAGTGTGCTGGCGATGGTGCTCATTGCGTTCGCCACCGCTGGGTGGTTCACGCTCGCCGCGGTGTTGCGTGAACGTGGCGACGCGTCGGTGCGCGAATCCGCCGAGGCGATTGCAGGGGCCGTCCGCGCCGAACGTTTGGCAGCGCAGGCACGCGGCGAAGCAGTACCCGTGCGTGGTGACGCTGCGCGCGCGGCGCTGCGCGAGCTGCGCACGCACGATCTCGACATCTTCATCGCGGACGAGGCCGCGCGGGTGGTGGCCACCAGCCGCAGTGCCGCGCGTACTCGTTCTGGCGCATCGAAGCCGCGCGCGGTGGCGGCGGCGCCACGGCTGCCGGTGGAGGCAGACACCCTCGCGATTCCCGCGCCGGTGCGCGCGCTGCTGCAGGAGGGCGCGCGCACGGGCGAAGTGTTGGTTCAGAGTATCCGCTTTGACGACGTGAACTGGCGCGCGGCAGTAACCCGCGTGTCTGGCGACTCCACGCGAGACGGCGACCGAGCGCTCGTCGTCGGTGTGCTGCGCTCGAGCGACGAAGACCACGCCGTGCTGGTGCGCGTGCGAACAACGCTGCTCTTCGCGATCCCGTTCGCACTCATCGTATCGGTGCTCACGGGCTACGCGATCGCGAGACGCAGTCTGGCACCGATGGACGAGATGGCGGCACGCGCCGCGCGCATCTCTGCCGCGACGCTCAGCGAACGCCTTCCCGTCAACAATGCGCACGATGAGTTGGGTCGGCTCGCCACGGTCATCAACGATCTGCTCGGCCGCGTCGACGTCGCCTTCCGCAAACAGAAGCAGTTCGTCGCCGATGCCTCGCACGAGTTGCGCACGCCGATCGCCATCGTTCGTGGCGAAGCCGATGTGACCCTCCAGCGGCCGGAGCGTGAGGAGCCCGAATATCGGGAGGCGCTGGCCGTCATCCGCGATGAATCGGTGCGGCTCACGCGCATCGTCGATGACCTGTTCCTGCTCGCACGCACCGACGCTGGAAGTCCTCTCGATCGTCGGGAACGCGTGGATGTTGCGGAGCTGCTGGGCGCAGGGCTGCGCAGTGTACGAACGATTGCTGACGCGCGTGGTGTTCAGCTCGATCTGATCGTCCCAACCGCCACCGCGAGCGCGACGACCTCGGACGTACCGACCGTAATTGGCGATCGCGGGCTGCTGCGTCGCCTGCTACTCAACCTGTTGGACAACGCGCTCAAGCATACGCCGCGTGGTGGACGCGTAGCGGTCACCCTCTCTGCTGCGCCGACCCAAGTCGTCTTCGTCGTATCGGATACCGGCCCTGGTGTTCCGGCCGAACTGCGCCCGCGCATCTTCGACCGCTTCGTGCGTGCGGAGCATACCGTCGGCGCTGACGGCACGGTGCCAGCGGCGTCCGCCGAGAGCAGCATGATGCCCGAGGTGCCGTCGGCGAGTGGTGCCGGCCTTGGCTTGGCGATCGCTCAGGCCATCGCGCATGCACACGATGGTGACATCGCGCTGGACACCGACGCGCCGTCAGGCGCGAGCTTTCGCGTGACGCTGCCTGCCTCGTGACGTGATGTGCGTGAAGACGGAGGCTGGTGGTTAAGCCTCCAGTTGAGCGCGTCGCGAAAAGGCGATCAGTCGCCAATACAACGCCCGAATCTCGTCGTCGGGCAGTCCGACTTCGCGCGCCAGTGCCGAGGCGCGCGCAACGACGGCCGCCTCGCGTGCCGGATCGGTGATCGGCTGCCCCATGGCCGTCTTCACGCGCCCAACGGCGCGTGAAAGGGCCATGCGTTCGGCGATCGCGTTGATGATCGTCGCATCGACGCGCTCGATCTCCGCGCGCAGCTCGGCCAGCGTGCGCTCGCGCGGCGCAGGCGCCGGCTTTCGCTCGGGTAGCAGCGCGGCGCTCATGCCGCGCTCCGCGCAGCGATACCCGCATCCACGCACACGTCGCGCCCCACCGCGTTGGCGACTGCCTTGAGCTGATGCATCATCGCCGCAAATGCAGCCGGCTCCTGTGACTGTTCGCCGTCGGAACGCGCCTTCGCTGGATTCGGATGCACTTCCACGATCAAGCCGTCCGCGCCGGCCGCAATGGCGGCCATCGCCAACGGTGCGACGAGATCGGCGCGTCCGCCTGCGTGACTCGGATCCACGATCACGGGCAGATGCGTCTCGCGCTTGAGCACCGGAATCGCCGCCACGTCCATCGTATTGCGAGTCGCCGTTTCGTACGTGCGAATGCCGCGCTCGCAGAGCATCACATCACCGTTCCCCTGCGCCATGATGTACTCGGCGGCCATCAGCAACTCGGTGATGGTGCCCGAGAGGCCGCGCTTGAGCAGGACTGGACGCTGCACCTTTCCGACTTCGGTGAGCAGCGGGAAGTTCTGCATGTTGCGCGCCCCGATCTGCAGCACGTCGGCGTAGGCGGCCACCAGCTCCACCTGTCGCGGGTCCATCACCTCGGTCACGATCGGCATCCCCGTTTCGGCGCGCACATCGGCGAGCAGTTGAAGACCCGGCTCGCCCATGCCCTGGAAAGCGTATGGCGAGCTGCGCGGCTTGAAGGCGCCGCCGCGGAGCATGCGGGCACCGGCCGCCTGAACCGCGTGCGCGGTCTCATGCAGCATCTCTCGTCCTTCCACCGAGCACGGTCCGGCAATCACCACGATCTCGCGTCCGCCAATCACGGTCTTGGCGGGGTCGCCGAAGCGAATGTGCGTGTTGCTCAGCGAGTACTCGCGCGAGGCCAGCTTGTACGGCTTGGTCACCGGCATCACCCGCTCGACACCGGGGAGCGCGGCCAGCGCCATCTCGTGCAGCTTGGCCTCCTCGCCGATGCAGCCGACGATGGTGCGCTGGTCACCACGGCTGACGTGGGCGCGGAGACCCGCTTGCTCGACGTACTCGACAATGCGGTCGAGGGCGTCCTGGGAAATGTTGGCGGCGGTCACGATGATCATCGAGCTCCTCTGGGGATTGGGTATCCGCGGGACTCGTGCAGGCCGGGCCGCAAACGACGCGAGGCCCGTGCTTTTGCACAGGCCTCGCGGTAGTCAGGATTCTCAGCGCTTAGTCGCGCGCAGTCCGATCGCCGTGGCCCATGCTGGACGGCGTAAAATAAAATCGGCTGGCGGAGTAGAGCGCGGAGTTCACGACCGCAGCCTAGGGCGCCAACGCGATTCTGTCAATATCTTTGCCCGCATGCACGAATCCGCCGCAATCCCCGCCAGCGACGGCGCGTCCAACGCGCCGAGCGTTGCGTTTCAGGGAGAACTCGGCGCGTTCAGTGAGCTCGCCATTCGAACGTACTGGCCACACGGTGCGGTCGCGGTACCCTGCGCGACCTTCCCAGACGCGATCGCTTGCGTGGTCGCGGGCGAGGCGGAGTTCGCGGTGATTCCGGTGGAGAATGCCATCGCCGGTATGGTGCACGCGGGACGAAAGGCGCTGGCGGACGCCGCCGATCAGATCGTGCAGCGCCACGAGGTGCGTGTCCCCATTCATCTGTGTCTCATGGCACCACGCGGAGCGTCGCTCGCTGAGCTTCGCGTGGTGCGCAGTCATCCGGTCGCCCTTGCGCAGTGTCGCATCTTTTTTGCGCGGCACGGCTGGCTGGAGCCTACTCCGCACGCAGACACGGCGGGAGCTGCGCGTGATGTCGGCGCGCGCGGCGATCGCACCGAAGGCGCCGTCGCTGGTGAAGCGGCCGCAACACGATACGGATTGGACATCATTGCGCGACATGTTGAAGACGTGCCGGCCAACTGGACTCGTTTCGTCATCGTCAGCGCCACCGCGTGAGTCGGCATCGCCGCGCACGCGTCCCTCTTAGAGCACTGTGCGAAAGCACTGTACTGGAGTTTTCGTGAAGAGACCCTCGTTGCCGCGCGACGCTCGCCTCGTACTGTCCGCATCCGTTGCCGCGGGCGCGCTCCTGCTGCTCGCCACGACGTTGCGTGCGCAGACGGCACCCAAGCGCGCGCCAGTTCCCGCAGCGTTCGCTCCCATCACGCGCGGCATCGCCGGCGAACTCTCAGGCGATCGCGCGCTGCGCACGGTGGCGTTCGTGGAGCAGTTCTTTCGTCTGCCGGGCAATCGCGGTTTCGACGCGTCCATCGATACCGTTGCCGCGCTGCTCAATGCGGCCGGCTACGTGCTCGAGTCGAACGCCAAGTCCAGCGATCGTCTCGTGTATCGCATCGAGTCGCGCCCCATGAAGGATCCTGCGTGGACCCCGGACGACGCTTCGCTCACGATCGTTGGACGCAGCGCGCCGTTGCAGCAGTGGAAGACCAACCACAACATGCTGGCGATCAACTCGTTCTCCACGGCGCCAGGGGGGGTGACGGCAGCGCTGGTGGATGTCGGTGCTGGCACCGATGCCGATTTCGCCAAGACGGACGTGAAAGGCAAAATCGCGCTCGTCGACGGCAACGCGCGACAGCTGTTCCCCAAGGCGATGCAGCGCGGCGCTGTCGGCGTGCTCGCCACACAGAAGCTACCGTCCTACAACCAGCAGTCGAAGAACCCCACCTCCATTCAGTTCACCGGCATCTCACGCGATACTGTCGCGCAGGGATGGTTGATCTTCGTCTCCTCGGCGTCGCGTGATTCGCTGCGTGCTGCACTGGCAGCGGGCCCGGTGCAGGTGAACGCGATGGTGCGTGCACGCTTCGAAACTCGTCCTGAGCAGACGATCGTCGCGGAGATTCGCGGCAGCAGTGCGCCGAATGAACGGTTTGTGTACTCGGCACACGTGCAGGAGCCGGGCGCCAACGACAACGCGTCGGGTGTGGGGTTGCTCGCCGAAATCGCGCGCACGGCGGCGGTGCTGGTGAAGAGTGGCCGCGCCAACCCCGCCCGTACGCTCACGTTCCTCTGGGGCGACGAGATTCGCTCCACTGGCCGCTTCCTCGCGGAAGACAGCGTGCGACGCAGCGGTGTGAAGTGGGGCATGTCGCTCGACATGGTGGGCGAGAACACCGCCAAGACCGGCGGCACGTTTCTCATCGAGAAGATGCCTGATCCGTCGGCGGTGTGGGTGCGCGGCGAAGACCAGCACACCGAATGGGGCGGACGTCCGCTCACGGTGGACGAGATTCGTCCGTACTGGTTCAACGACTTCGTGCGCCAGCGCTGCCTCGATCGCGCGGCAACCAACGGCTGGGTCGTGAAGGCCAACCCGTTCGAGGGCGGCAGCGACCACACGCCGTTCCTCACCAACAAGATTCCGGCTGTGTTGTTGTGGCACTTCACCGATCAGTTCTACCACACCGATCTCGATCGCATCGAGATGGTGAGTGCCTCCACACTCGGCAACGTCGGCAACTGTGCGTTAGCCACGGGATTGCTGCTCGTGCAGGGTTCGCCAGCCATCGCCACGGCGGCGCTGAGCGAGATCGTCGCTGTCGCGGAGCGCGAGCTGGCCACGCAGGGCGCGCTCTCCTCGGCCGCCATCAAGGGCGGCGCTGACGCGAGCAAGGAGCGCCCGATCATCGATGCGTGGCGCGACTACTACGTGACCGCGCTCTCCAAGGTGCCGGAGATCGCCGTGACGCCGGGTGCGATGGACGCCGCCGTAGCTGCGGCACAGGAGCGGGTGAAGAAGGCGGCGGCCTCCGTCCGACCATAGCGCCGCGTCTCCCGTGAAAGACACGACCAATAGCGCATCTTCGCGTCTGACTTCGGACACACGGGGTGTGGTGGTTCCCCCCACAGCAGGGCAAGCGTTCGCCGGATTGTCGACAAAGTTGCTTCACGACACCGTGAGGCCGTCGGCAATCGCCGAGTGAATGGCCCCACGCGCGAGATGCAGCGCGCCCTGCAGGAGAGAGTCCGAGATGTCCAACGTGCGCGTTGCCACACCGCGTGAGTTCGTGTCGTATAGATCGAAACCGACGCAGGTCCCCAAGGTCTCGCAGACGCTTCTCAATCGCTACGACGTCTCGGTCCCTCGCTACACGAGCTACCCCACCGTTCCTGACTGGACGGGCGCGTTTGACGCGCAGATCTGGAAGGGCCATCTGGCGACGCTGGGCACCTCCAATGCCCCGTTGGCGCTGTACGTCCATCTCCCCTTCTGCGCGTCGCGCTGCCTGTACTGCGGCTGCAACGCTACGGTCACCACGCGCGCCGAAATCGTCGACCGCTACCTCAATCGCCTCGAGCGCGAGATCGGCATGGTCGCCGAATCGATCGGCACGAGCCCGCGCATCGCCGAGATGCATTGGGGTGGCGGCACACCCAACTTCCTCAACGAAGCACAGATCGATCGGCTCTGCACACTGTTGCGTCGCAACTTCGCCATCGACGCACGCACCGAGATGTCGATCGAGGCGGACCCGCGCCTGGTGACCAAGAGCCAGCTCGTGCGCCTGCGCCAGCTCGGCTTCTCGCGCATCAGCTTCGGCGTGCAAGATCTTGATCCCGTCGTGCAGGAAGCGATTGGCCGCGTGCAACCGGAAGCGCTCGTCACCGAGGTCGTGCAACAGGCGCGCGACGTGGGCTTCAGCGGCATCAACCTCGATCTCATCTACGGACTGCCAGCACAAACGTCCGAGAGCTTCGCGCACACCGTCGAAGCGGCGATCGGCCTCAACCCCGATCGCGTCGCCTGCTTTGGCTATGCGCACCTGCCGTGGATGCGATCGCACCAAAAGCGCATCGACGAATCGCTGCTGCCAACCAACGGCGCACGCTTCGTGCTCTTCCGCAGCGCCGTCGAGCGCTTCGTCGACGCGGGGTACGCCTGGCTCGGCATCGATCACTTTGCCAAGCCGGAAGATCCACTCGCGCTGGCCGCCGACGCTGGTCGCCTGCATCGCAACTTCATGGGCTACACCACGCGCAGCGGCGAGCACCTGCTGGGCTTGGGAACGAGCGCGATCTCCGAAGTGAACGGCTGGTTTGCGCAGAACGCGCCGGAACTCGGCGGCTGGCAGCGCGACATCGATGCGGGACATCTCCCACTGGCCCGCGGCCACGTCCTCTCGGATGACGACGTGCAGCGCAGCGCTGCCATCGCACACCTGATGTGCAACGCCGAGCTGCCGTACGACCTGTTCGTGGGAGATACCGCCGCACTCTGCGATCGCTACGAAGCCTTCGCCAACGACGGACTCGTCACCTTCGAAACCGATCGCCTGCTCGTGACACCATTGGGCCGCTTCTTCCTGCGCAATCTCTGCGCAGCGCTTGACGCCTATCGCGGCGCGAGCGACGGCTCGCGGCGCTTCTCACGCGCAGTCTGACGCGTCGTCCCATGCTGCACACAATCAGTACCGCGCAGTTGCCAAGCCGCATCGGCCCGAACGCCATCATTCAAGTCGCGACGGCGCTCCGAGACCGGTTCGGCGCCACGCTGGCCGAGCCGCTGTTGCTACAGGCGACCGGCTATCGGATGACAGCGCTGCCGTCGGAGATGGTGGACGAGCGCGAAGCACAGGCGCTGGCCAAGGCCGTAGTGGAGCGCGTCGGACCATGGCTGGGCACGAGCGTGCTGCGCGAGGCGGGCCATCGCACAGGCGACTATCTGCTCGCCAACCGCATCCCGCAGATCGCGCAGCTGGCGATGCGTCTCGCGCCGAGACACATCGGGCTTTCGTTGTTGCTTGGTGCGATGTCCAAACATGCGTGGACGTTCGCCGGCAGCGGACACTTTCGCGTGGTGCGTACGTCGGGCGCGCCGGAGCTCGTCTTTGACGACTGTGCCATGTGCCGCGGCATGCATGAGCAGCGGCCAATGTGCGACTTCTATGCCGGTACCTTCGAGCGACTCATCCAGGCCGTCGTCGCCAAGCACGCCAGCGTGACCGAAGTGGAATGCATGGCCCAAGGCGCCGAGCGGTGCCGCTTCCAGCTGCACGGGGTCTAACTGCTCGCTGCAGCCGGCCCGTACTTGCGCCGCTACGGCTTGAGCAGCTGCCGCAGCAGCACGCCGGGTTCGAGCATCGTCTCTATGCGCAGCACGGTGCGTGTGATATCGTCCAGCCAGAGGTGGGCATCGTTGTTGCGCCCCAGCTGCACGACCACGTGCACGAGTGCATTCTTGCCACGCAACTCGCGATCGGCCACACGCACGGTGTAGCGTCGCAACTGCTGATCCACATCGTAGACCTGAATCACTGCGGCATCGCCCTCCTCGAGCGGAAGCGACTTCACCGCCAGGTCCCAGTTCGACGCGTCGAAGAACGCATCGCCCATCGTCGTGTCGATCATGCGCGCGGCCTTGGAAGTTGCATCGACTCGTCCCGCCACACGGGCGCCGTCGAACTCCAGCAGGATCGCGCGCTGTGGCTGCACGCCGTGATGCCAGCGCGGCGCCAGCGTCTGCGCGTCGCTGACAGTGCTGTCCACATACAATCCGCCGCCACGACGCGACGTCTGCACGCGCCGAATGACTGGCTCGTCCCCGCGAATGGGCAGGATCTCGTCGACGAGTGAGCCGAGCACCTGCTCCTCACCGTCGCGCAGCACGGACAGCACGTATTCGAATGTGCCGTAGCGGATGCGCGTCGGCTCTACGTTCGGCGAGCCTGGAATCGTCGTTTGTGCGGCAACTCGCGTTGGTCCCAGCAGTCCGCTGCACAGCGCCACGAGCAAGAGCGCGATGCAACCGAGGCGGGGACGGTTCGGGACGGGCTGACGGATGTGCATGTCAGTGCGAACGTAGATCATCATCAAAAGTTAACCGATCGCGTGCAACTCTTTTTCGCATGCTGACGTCCTATCCGGCATGCGATTTTCGATGCGAATCTTCACTATTGCCGTGGTTTCCTGCGCCTTGGCGCGCCCGCTGGCCGCACAGTCCGCCGCCGACCTGATCCGCGGCCGCGTTGTCGATGACTCGAGTCGAGCGGTGGCGGGAGCGAGCGTGTTCATCACGCGAGGCCCCGATCGACTGGTCCAGCAGACGACCACAGATAGTGCCGGACGCTACCGCAGCCAGTTCGAGAACGGCACTGGTGACTATCTCGTCTCAGTCTCCGCTCCCGGCCTCAAGGCGGCGCGGCGGCGCGTGCAGCGTGTTGGGACGGAACGCGAGCTGATAGCCGACTTCATCCTTTCTCGCGATCTGGCCACGCTGGCCGCGGTGAAGGTGACGGCCGAGAAGCCGGTGCGCGCCAGAAACTCGGTGGGCAAGTTCAACACCCCGGAGCCCGGCGCCAACGAGGCCTGGTCAGGCGGGGTGAATGGACAGGTCGCGCCGGGACAGGCAGGCGACATCAACGCCATCGCCGGCACGGTCCCCGGCGTAACGATGACCGCCGGCGGACCCTCCATCATGGGCGCACCCAGCTCCTCCAATCTGAACACCCTCAACGGCATGGCACTGCCCGGCGGATCGCTGCCGCGCGCGGCCCGCACCGAGACCCGCGTCACCGGCGCCACCTTCGATCCCACACGTGGTGGTTTCTCCGGCGCCAACATCGACACGCGCCTCTCCCCGGGCGACCGCGACTATCAGCAGCGCAACGCCTACTTCACGCTCGACGCCCCACAGCTCCAGGCCACCGATGCCGTCGGCCGCTCACTCGGCCTGCTCAACCAGAGCTTCCGTGGCAGCATCGGCGCGGACGGTGAACTGATTCGGAAGACGCTCACCTACAACATCGCCCTCGATCTCTCGCGCAGCAGCAGCGATCCGGCCACCCTGCTGGGCGGCTCGTCCGACGCCTGGCAGCGCGCCGGCGTCGCGCCAGACTCCGTTAACCGACTGCTGCAGCTCGCCACGGCGGCGCGTATTCCCACCGGAGGCGGCTCGATTCCCACGTCGCGTCAACGCGACGCCATCAGTTGGCTCGGCCGTCTAGACGATGTGCGCGACTCGCTGCGCACCCTGACGCTGACCACGTACGCCAGCCGCAGCAGCGAAGGTGCGCTTGGCTTTGGCCCGCTCGCCACGCCCGCCTCGGGCGGCAGGAACGAAGAGCGGACGATGGGCGGGCAGTTCACGCACTCCGTCTACGTGGGACCGGGCCGCTGGGTGCTGATGCAGAACAAGCTGTCGGCGAGCCGAGTGACGCAGCGCTCGACACCGTACCTCGTACTCCCCGGCGCCACGGTGCTGGTGCGCTCGGCCTCCGACGCCGCCGCCAACGATGTCGCGTCCCTAACCCTCGGCGGCAGTCCGTGGATCGCCACCGATGATGCGCGCTGGATTGTCGAAGGCTCGAACGAGCTGATCACGAACAAGCGCGGCACCAAGCACCGCTTCAAGTCGCTGCTGTGGGGACGCGCCGATGGACTCAGGCAGAGCGGACTCCCCAACAGCCTCGGGCAGTACGCGTACAACTCGCTCGCTGACTTCGCGGCCAACCGGCCAGCCTCGTATTCGCGCACAATCAGTCAGCCGACGCGCAGCGCAGAGTCGTACAATGGCGCGCTGGCCATCGCGCACCAGTGGAACAAGTCGCGCTGGTTCAGCATGCTCTACGGCGCGCGCGTGGAAGCCAATGCCTTCGGTGGCACGCCCCCGGTGAACAGCGCACTCGATGCCGCACTCGGTGTGCGCAGCGGTGTGGCACCGACACGCGTGCACGTCTCGCCGCGCATGGGCTTCTCGTACACGTACAGCCGCGCGAAGGACAACGGCAACGGCATGAGCATGAACCAGCTCGGCTCGTTTCAACGTGCCGTGATGGGCTTCGTGCGCGGCGGCATCGGTGAGTTCCGCGATCTCTACAAACCCTCCACGCTGGCCGATGCAGTAGCGGGCTCCGGTCTCGTCGGCAGCACACTGGGGCTGTCGTGCGTGGGCGCTGCGGTCCCGGTGCCCGATTGGAACTCACTCGCCGCCAATCCGGGCGCGCTGCCTACATCGTGCGTCGACGGAACCAGTGCACTCGCGGAACGCGCACCCTCAGTCACGCTGATCGATCCGTCGTTCGACGTGCCGCGCAGTTGGCGCGCATCGCTCGGCTGGGCGAGCAGCGTCGGCAAGTGGACCGTGAAGGTGGACGGCCTCGCGTCCTATGATCTGTCGCAACCCAGCACGCTCGACGCCAACTTCGCCGGTGTGTCGCGCTTTGCACTCAGCAGCGAAGGCGATCGCGCGATGTTCGTATCGCCCGCCGCGATCGATGCGGTATCGGGTGCAGTGTCGGCACGCGAGTCGCGGCGCTCGAATGCGTTCGGGCGCGTCGCGCAGCGCACCAGCGATCTGCGCGGCTACGGTGGGCAGCTCACGGGCACCATAGCGCCCGACGTCTTCAAGTTCCGCTCGAAGCTGCAGGTCTATACATCGGCCTCGTACACGCTGCAGCGGCTGCAGCAGCAGTTCCGCGGCTTCGACGGCGCCACCTTCAACGATCCGCGCGCCAAGGAGTGGGCCGTCGGCAGCAACGAGGCGCGTCACGCGTTTGTGCTGCAAGGTGGTATCGGCATTCCGAAGGTCGGCTTCTTCACGCTCTTCTCGCGCATCCAGTCCGGCATGCCATTCACGCCGCTGGTGCAGGGCGACATCAACGGCGACGGCCGCGCCAACGATCGCGCCTTCGTGCCCTCACTCGGTGGCACTACCGATCCCGCACTCGCGGCGCAGTTGCGCGCGCTACTGGCCGCGTCGCCAGGCAATGTGCGCAGCTGTCTCGAGTCGCAGCTTGGCGCCGTGGCAGGCCGCAATAGCTGCCGTGGCGCGTGGACGCAGTCGATGAATCTGCAGTGGCAGCCGCGTGTGCCGATCAAGGTGCAGGGACGCAACATCGTCGCCAACGTCGCGTTTCAAAATCCACTCGGCGGACTCGATCAGATGCTGCATGGCGCCGCCAATCTGCGCGGTTGGGGCACACGCGCTGCGCCCGACCCCACGTTGCTCGTGCCGCGTGGCTTCGACGCCAGCACACAGCGCTTCAGGTACGACGTCAACCCTCGCTTCGGTGACACGCGCGCGTTCCGCACGTTGTCGCGCGAGCCGTTCCGCGTCACCGTCGATTTCTCGATCAACTTCAGCACGCCGTACGATGTGCAGCAGTTGCGTCGCGCCATCGAGCCCGTGCGCACGCCGCGCGGCTGGGAGCGACGCACGGTCGACTCGCTCACCGCGTTCTACATGGACAAGTCGTCGAGCGTGCACCGCGTGCTACTGGCGGAGAGTGATTCGCTCTTCCTCACAAGGGACCAGATCGACAAGCTGGTCACCGCAGATTCAGTCTTCGGCAATCGCGTTCGCGAGATCTATCGACCGCTCGCCGAGTATCTGGCTACGCTACCCGGTGGTGTGCCGGGCAAGGCCGCGCTCGACAGCGCGAATGCGGTCGACAAGCGTTACTGGGTCATCTTCTGGGAGCAGGTGGACGTCGTGAGTCCGATCGTCACGGCGCAGCAGCGCGAACTGATGCCCTTCCTCAAGAACATCTTCGCCGTAACCGAGAAGGACCGGAAGAATTCCAAGTGGTACATGGGCTATCCCGTTCCCGCCGTGTACAAGCGTCCGAAGATCGGCTCGAGCTGAACGCAAGCTGAACCAGACGAGCGACGGATATGGAAACGGACGGGGTCGGTACGAATGTGCCGGCCCCGTTTCTGTTCGTGCGAAGTCGCAGATCGCGCGGTAGGATATGCTGGTCGCCGATATCGGCCTGTGCAGCACATTCTTCCTTTTGCAATCCGAGATCTCCAATGCCTCCCACGTCTCTTGTACGTGCGCGCGCCATCGTTGCCGCTTTCGCATCGATCGCACTCGTTGCAGTCGCGCCAACAACTGCATCGGCGCAGTTCAGCAATCTCTTCTTCTTTGGCGACAGCTTCAGCGACAATGGCAACGCCACCGGACTCTCGCTGCTTGCCGGTCTGCCGTCGCCAACGCCGCCACCGTACGCACCGGGACGTTTCTCCAACGACTCCGTCTGGACGCAGCTCTTTGCCAAGAAGCTTGGCGCGCCCGCTGCGGCAGGTCCCGCGTGGCTGGGGCTCGGCAACAACTATGCGGTAGGTGCTGCGACGACCGGCTTCCTCGGCGGCTTTGGCTCACCGACCGGCATGAAGTCGCAAGCGGCGCAGTTTGCACAGGACTACACACCGAATCCCACGCCGAACAACGCGCTGTACGTGCTGTGGGGCGGTGGTAACGACATCATTCAGGCGGTCCAGGGCGGACTCTCGCCATCCGCGCAGTTGGGCGTCGCACAGGACGCCGCGCAGAACATCGTCACCATCGCGCAGGGACTCTACCAGTTCTACGGCGCGCGTAACTTCCTCATTCCGTATCTGCCGAATGCAGGCGTCGGTCCTTTGTTCGCCAGCAAGCCAGCCGACGCACTCGCCGCAACAAGTCTCACCACGACCTTCAACGCGTTGCTCGCGGCCGGCGTGCAGTCACTCGGCGCCACGCCCGGCGTCAACGCATACGGCTTGAGCCTCAACAATCTGCTGACGAACGTGCAGATCGACGCGGCGCAGGGTGGACAGCGGTATGGCATCGTCAACACCACAGTACCCTGCTTTCTCCTTCCGCCTGGCCAGCCGCTCGACTGCAGCAATTCACTCTTCGCGGACGATCGCCATCCCACGGAAACGATGCATCGCCTGATCGCCGACGCTGCCTACGATCGCGTCGTCAACGGTCGCGACGTGTCGGTCGTTCCGGAGCCTGCGACGGTGCTGTTGGTGGGGACGGGGCTGCTGTTTGCTGGGGTGGTCGCGCGTCGCCGTAGGAGCGCCTGAGCAGCTCGTCGGGGTGTGCGAACGCACGTGCGACCATCGGGCTACGCACACCCCTCGGCCAGCTCCACCGCATCCCGTCTTCCCACACGAAATCGTGTGACGCGCTTGCCATCGGTCTCGAATAGCACGCGCATCTTCGGATTGGTCGGTGAAGTCACGATGAGATAGTGCCCCGCGGGGCCGTCATACGGATGCGCGGTCACTTTCACCCGCCCCTTGTAGCGACCGAGCACCTCCGTCTCGCTCGCGCCAACGCCAACTCCTTCGGCGGTCTTCACGTCCTTCGTGTCGATGTCGGCGCGCACGATCGTGTCACCCTCCACCATGAACGACACACCCTCGGGTGCCGTGGAGAGGTAGCTCTGCCCGCACGATTCATCGGGCTCGATGCGCTCGGTGCGTGCGGTCGCCTTGAGCAAGCGCGCGGTGGCGCCTACACGCATACCGATGCGCACGGGCCCCACGCCGTCAGGTCGTGCGATCCACAGCGACGCACTCGATGTCGCTTCCGTTTCGGTGGGCGCGGGTGATTGAATCGGCAGCTGCACGAATGCGCTGACGCACGCCATCACCGACAGCGTGCGCCAACGACCTCGAACGACTATCGCCATGCATGCTCCAACGAATGGTTAGGCAGCCACCGCCACCGTCAGCGCCGCCGTGTAGCCGGCCGTCACCGATCCCGACATCGTTGCCAGCTCGAGTGCAGAACCGTCGCTGAACACGTTGTCGGTCGCGAGCGATACACCCGCGAGGTTGCGAATACTGTTCTCGTAGCCCGTGGTCGCATACACCAGATCGCACGCGGCCTTCGGCAACGCAATCTGCGACGTCGCCACCTTGTTGGCCACATTCGTTGCTGCCGCGAGGCTCTGGAACACTTCGAAGTGGATGTGCGGCCAACGACCCGAGTAGCACGCCGGGAAGATCGATGTGAACGAGACCTTGCCGTTCGCGTCGGTTGCTGCCACGCCACGCAGATAGTTCTGATTCGTCGCACCCGCTGAGTAGAGCGAGTACAGCCCCGCGCGATCGCAGTGCCAGATGTACACCGCACGATTGGCGAGCACCGCGCACGTCGATGAGTTCACCAGCGTCAGCTCGATCGTGAGTGGAATGCCCGCCGCCGTTCCGCTCAAGCCGGCAAAGCTGGTGCGGATGTCATTGCGCACCACGCCCGTCTGATTGAGCACGTTCGCACCGTTCGAGCCATCGCCCGGATACGGTCCAGCCGTCTCCTCGGGGATCTTGCTGCACGTCGCGCTGCCGGGACTCGTTCCTGTGTCGGTCGTATCGCCTGTCGAGCCCGTGATCGAGTCGGAGCCGCTGCTGCATCCGAGTAGCTGCAGCGCACCAAATCCAAAGCCAACACCGGCCGCCGCGCGCAGCATCATGCGACGGTCTACAACGCGACCGGTCGAAATGAGATCGCGGTGAAGACCACCGAAGTCGTCGTGGTCATCATCGTGATGTGCGTCGTGATGCGAGCGGTTGGACATGCGGACCTCTCCTCGGGAATCAATCGGTAAGGAACATGTCGCACCTCACGATGCGGCAGTCTTCAATACCAAGAACCCGCCCGTCCCAAACCACCCTACGTCTTGATGACCGATCATACACGTATGGCAACGGCACTCACGACTCGACAGACTTTGGAGAGCTGCGTGAGATCGCAAACTGCAGGGGAACTGCCGATAACAGGGATAAGGAACGACGGAAAACGCGGATACCACAACAGCAAATGATTGCTGTTCGCAGTATCCGCGTTTTCTGTTGCAGGTAATCCCTGTTATCGGCAGTTCCAATGCAGTTGCAGTTAACGCCCTCGCAACCACATCAATCCCCGCCAAGCACTCAGCGATGTCAGCACAACACCGCTGAGTGCCGCCGAGCACTAGTACCGGTAGTGATCCGGCTTGAACGGTCCCATCGCATTCACGCCGAGGTACGACGCCTGCTCGGTGTTCAACACGGTAAGCTTCACGCCGAGCTTGTCGAGGTGCAAACGCGCCACCTTCTCGTCGAGATGCTTGGGCAGCGTGAACACCTTCTTGCCGTACTTCTCCGCGTTCGCGTGCAGCTCGAGCTGCGCCAACACCTGATTGGTGAAGCTCGCGCTCATCACGAAGCTCGGGTGACCCGTCGCGCAGCCGAGGTTCATCAGGCGGCCTTCGGCCAGAATGAGAATCGAGCGGCCGTTCGGCAGCACAAACTCGTCATACTGCGGCTTGATGTTGATGCGCTTCATGCCTTCGACCTTCTTGAGACCGGCCATGTCGATCTCGTTGTCGAAGTGGCCGATGTTCGCCACGATCGCCTTGTCCTTCATGCGGCTCATGTGCTCGACGGTGATGACGTTCTTGTTGCCCGTCGCCGAGATGAAGATGTCCGCCGTATCGACGATGTCTTCGAGCGTCGTCACCTGATAGCCTTCGAGTGCGGCCTGTAGCGCGCAGATCGGATCGATTTCGGTGATGACCACGCGCGCGCCCTGACCCTTGAGCGCCTGCGCGCAACCCTTGCCCACGTCGCCGTAGCCCATCACCACCGCGATCTTGCCGGCGAGCATCACGTCCGTCGCGCGGTTGAGACCATCGATGATGCTGTGACGGCAGCCGTACAAGTTGTCGAACTTCGACTTCGTCACGGCGTCGTTCACGTTGATCGCCGGGAACGCCAACGTGCCCGCGCGCTCCATCTCATAGAGGCGATGCACACCCGTCGTCGTCTCTTCCGACACACCGCGAATGCCCGCGAGCACCTTCGTCCAGCGGCCTGGGTTCTTCGCCTGCTCCGCGCGCAGCAGATCGAGAATCACGCCCCACTCTTCCGGCTCGTTGTCCGCGTCGAACGACGGAATCGCGCCGCTCTTCTCGTACTCCGCGCCACGATGCACCAGCAACGTCGCGTCGCCACCGTCATCCAGCAGCAGATTCGGTCCGCCGCCGTCCGACCACATCAGCGCCTGCTCCGTGCACCACCAGTATTCCTCGAGCGTCTCGCCCTTCCACGCAAACACCGGCGTGCCCTTCGGCGCGTCAGGCGTTCCCGTCGGTCCAACGGCCACCGCGGCCGCCGCATGATCCTGCGTGCTGAAGATGTTGCACGACACCCAGCGCACATCGGCGCCGAGCGACACGAGCGTCTCGATGAGCACTGCCGTCTGCACCGTCATGTGCAATGAGCCCATGATGCGCGCGCCCTTGAGCGGATGCTTGCCCGCGTACTCCGCGCGCAGCGCCATCAGCCCCGGCATCTCGAACTCAGCGAGACGAATCTCCTTGCGGCCCCACTCGGCCAGCGAAAGATCCTTTACTGCGAACGCCGGACGATCCAGCGCGGTGAGCGCGAACACGCCGTTCTCTGTCATCACTGCTGTTGCCATTGTGTGCTGTCCTCAAAAGGGGCTATCGGGAGATGTGCAAACGAACGGCCGCTGACGCATCGACAGCACGCGCCGTGGCGGTAAACAGCGCTGGTCCGGTGGCCTCTGTGTCCACCGGCAGCGGTACGTAGCGCACACCGGCAAAGCCGGCGGCGTCCAGCCACGTCGTGATGGCATCGGCGTCGAAGCCGAGCCAGACGTGTCCCATCTGTTGGCGATACTCCTCGTGCGCATGCGCGCGCATGTCCGCAATCAGCAGACGACCGTTAGGCCGCAACACACGACGCACTTCCGCCAGCGCACGCGCCGGCTCGGCCACGTGATGGAGGACGAGCAACAGCACCGCCACGTCAAGCGAGGCGTCGGGAAGCGGTAGCGCTTCCAGCACGCCCTCCGACAACGTGACATTCTCGACACCCAGCAATCGCGAGCGCGCCGCCGAAAGCATCGCCGGCGAGCCATCGATGGCGTGGACATGCGCCACATGTGGAGCCAACGCCGCCGTCAGCGTTCCGGTGCCGCACCCGAGATCGCCGATCACCAACGAGTCGTCGAGCAGCGCGAGTGCTGCCGTCAGGTCCGCTCGCGCGCCGAACATCGTCGTGCGCAGCGCATCCCACTCGGCGCTCGCCGTGGCAAAGAACTCCTCGCTCCGCGACCGGCGCGCCGTGAGGACCGCATCCACCCGCGCGACATCCTGCGCCGCCGCCGGCGTCGCTGCCATCGGCGAACGCACCAGCGCCCACAGCGCGCGCGCCTCCTCGTCCAACGTCGGCGAGCAGCGATACCACCGGCTGGCCCCTTCGGCCCGCGAGGTCACCCACCCCTCGTCGGCCAGGATGCGCAGATGCCGACTGATCGTGCTCTGCGGCAACTGCAAGGCCGCACACAGCTCGCCCACTGTCAGCTCCTGGCGCTCGAGGACGAGCAGGAGCCGACAGCGAGTGGTGTCCGCCAGCTCGTTGAGCCGGTCGTGGATGGCGTGTCGAGGAGAAGTCAGCGTCAGATCCGAAGAGTATCCGTTTATCCGGATTAATGGATAATCGACTGTTCGGACGAGTTCAACTCCCGCACGAGGTGCGATTTGGGCGGCCCGAGGGCCACCCGCCGCCACCGACGTCGCGCCCTAACTCCGCACCTTCGTGTCGGACAGGCCCCGACGCACGGCCTCGTCATTGCAGCTATGGTAGCGATACCATGCTGAATCTCCCCTTCGCTCTCGATCTGATCGTCGCCGCCCTCGTTGGGCTGGCGCTGGGGATCGAACGCGAATGGACCGGGCACACCGACGGACCCGACGCCCGATTCGCGGGCATCCGGACCTTCGCCATGCTGGGCGTGCTCGGCGGGTTCGCCGGCTGGTTCTACCGCGAGGGGGCGACGGGCATCGCGGTCGGCATGCTCGCGGCCACCATGCTCTTCCCCATCGCGGCGTACGCCTCCGCGATGCGGCGCCCCGGCACCACCACCGATGGCACCACCGAGGTGGCCGCGCTCATCGTGGCGGCCCTTGGCTTCACTGCCGGCTTCGGCCAGCGCACCGTGGCCAGCGCGGTGGCGGTCGTTGTCATCGTGCTCCTCGCCGAAAAGTCGGCGCTGCAACGGGCGCTCAAGCGGGCCGACGAGGTGGAGCTCAAGGCCGCAGTGCAGTTCGCGGTGCTCGCGCTGATTGTCCTGCCGCTGCTCCCTGACGGCGCCTACGGCCCCTACGACGCCATCCGACCGCGCGCGCTGTGGACCGTGGTGCTGCTCTTCTCCGCGCTCAACTTCGGCGGCTACCTGGCGAGACGCATCATCGGCGAAACGCGCGGGCTGGCGTTTACCGGGTTGCTGGGCGGACTCGTCTCCTCCACAGCGGTCACCCTCAACTTCAGCCGCCGCAGTCGTACCAACGCCGAGCTATCCGCGCCGCTCGCGCTGGGCGTCATCGCCGCCTGCACCGTGCTCCTGCCGCGGATCGCACTGGTTTGCACGGTCCTCCGCCCTGACCTCGGAGCGGCTGTCCTGCCGGTACTGGCGATGCCATTCGCCGTGGGCGTCGCAATCATCGCGCAGGCGCTCTGGCGAGCGCGACACGCCGCGGCACAGACGGCGACAGATCACTCGCAAGCGGAAAGCGCCGACCCGCTCAGCCCGGCCGACGCGTCGCCGCGCGCAAAGACCAACCCACTGGGGCTGGCATCGGCACTGCAGATGGCACTGGCCTTTCAGCTGGTTCTGTTCGTGATTGCCTTCATGCAGGAACGCATTGGAAATGCCGGCGTACTCGCGACCGCCTCGTTGCTCGGCCTCACCGATATGGATGCGCTCACCGTCTCTATGACACGCCTTGCGGCGGATCCGGCGCAAACCGATCTCGCTGCGCGCGCCATCGGGATCGGAGTGCTCTCCAACACCGCACTCAAGGCGGGCTTGGCGCTCTCGATCGGCGCCAGCGCCTTTCGCGCACGCGTCGCCGCGGGACTCGGACTGCTCGCACTGGCGAGCGGCATCGGTCTCTGGCTGGTGTGGTCATGACAGTTCCAGTCACGAGCAGTGCGCCATCATCACGCAGCGTCGCGATCGTATCCGCGATCGGCCGCGCCGTGCGCGAGTCGATCACCAGCATTGGCACGGGATCGCGCTTCATCCTCGATGTGCTGCGCGCCTCGCGCGACACAGCCAGCTGGATGCCGCAGTTCACGTTGCATGCGCGCACCCTCGGCGTGGGCTCGCTCCCCATCGGCATCTTCATCGCGATCTTCACCGGCATCGTGCTGGCGTTGCTGGCCAGCTACTCCGTGGGCGACATCGTGCCGCCGTATTTCGTCGGCACGCTGGTGCAAAAGACGGTCACGCTCGAACTCGCGCCGGTGCTCACCGGACTCGCACTCGCTGGTCGTGTCGGTGCCAACATCGCCGCGGAGCTGGGCACGATGCGGGTGACGGAGCAGATCGATGCGTTGGAGACGCTCACCTTCGATCCGATGAGCTACCTCGTCGTGCCGCGTGTGTTGGCATCGGCACTGATGTTTCCGATGGTCGTGGGCGTGGCGATGCTGGTTGGTGTGACGTCGGGATGGCTCGCGGCGATCGGGTTGCTCGATGTGACGACGCCGCAGTTTCTCAAGGGCGTGCGCATCTTCTTCGTGGACTTCGACGTGCGCTATGGACTGGTGAAGGCGGCGAGCTTCGGTGCAGCGGTAGCGCTGATTGGTTGCCGCGCCGGCCTCACCACCGAAGGCGGTGCGCAGGGCGTGGGACGCAATGCCACGCGCGCGGTCGTGATTTCCGCCGTGATGATTCTCGTACTCGACGCCTTCTGGGCCGTGGTCTGGCTCACCGGCCGTACTCTTCGCTAGCCTTCACACATGACCACCGAACGACGCACGAATGATTTTCTCGTCGGTGCCACCGTGATCATCGTGACGGTGGTGCTGATCGTCGCCGTGCTCTGGGTGCAGCAGGCCGATCTGCGCGGCAAGACGCGGCACGTAGTCGTGCGCACGCGCGATGTGGGCGGCGTGTCGCTGGGCAATCCGGTCGTGATCCGTGGCGTGCGATCTGGTCAGGTGGAAGGCATCGCGCTCGGCGAGCGCGGCTGGGTCGTGCTCAAGCTTGGCATCGATCGTGGCGTGACGATGCCCACTGATCCGGTGGTGTTGCTGGTAGCCGCGAGTCTGTTCGGCGAGTGGCAGGTGAACGTCGCCGATGCGACCGGTGTGCCGCCCGATCGCGAGTTGCGCGCCGCGCTGGCCGAAGCGCACACGAGCGGTGATACGTTGGCCGGCGCCGTGCTACCGGATATTGCGCAGCTCACCTCCGTTGCGGGACGTATCGCTGGTGATGTCGCGCAGGTGTCCAATCGCGTGCAGGTGGCATTCGACGACAAGGCGGCCAAGGAGCTGCGCGAATCCATCCGCAACTTCGCGCAACTCTCCGCCGAACTGGCGCGCACCGTGCAAGCGCAATCGAAAAATCTCGATCGCATCAGCACGGACGTGCAGCAAGGACTGACATCGGTCAACGCCGCCGCGGCCAACCTCAGTCAGTTCTCGAGCCGAGTCGACTCGGCGACAAGCCGCGGCGAGTTGCAGCAAATCGTCGCCAACTCG
Organism: Gemmatimonas sp.; assembly: GCA_965279375.1. Taxonomy (GTDB): domain Bacteria; phylum Gemmatimonadota; class Gemmatimonadetes; order Gemmatimonadales; family Gemmatimonadaceae; genus Gemmatimonas. The sequence continues at coordinate 1,096,590 of OZ257156.1, forward strand.
CAGAGTGCCGCGCGCGAGTTGATGCAGGCGACTGCATCGCTGCGCAAACTTTCTGACGACGTCGCGGGCACGCAGGCGCGCTTGTCCTCCGCCGTGTCGCGCGCCGATTCCGTCTTCTCCAAGCTCAACAGCGGCCAGGGCACGCTCGGCCGCATGGTCAACGACCCGCATCTGTATCAGAGCAGCGACTCGCTGGTGTCCGAACTGCGTGCCCTGGTTGCCGACGTGAAGAAGAACCCGCGGCGCTACATCAACGTGCGCGTGTTCTGAGCCCGCTCTATTTCATCGCCGAGTACACGAGCGTCTTGAAGATCTCGCCCACACGCGCCGTCGAGCCGTAGATGTTGGTGTAGACCAGCGCGACGAGCTGCTCCTTGGGATCGGCCCAATAGGTCGTGGCAAACGCGCCACCCCAGTTGAACGCACCGATGCTTGCCGGCGAGGCAAAATCGTTCTGCGGCGTTTCCACGGCGAAGCCCAATCCAAACGCCGGCTGCAGCGTACCGATCTGATTGGTGAGCATCATGTCCACCGTCTTGCGACTCAGCACGCGCACACCATCCAGTTCGCCGCCGTTCAGGAACATCTGCAGAAAGCGCGCATAGTCCGAGATCGTGCCCGAGAGTCCCGCGCCACCGGAGAAGTAGCCGATCCCGCGGTTCGGATAGTCGGGATGCACGTCGGTCGTCTGCGTGTGTGAGGCGGAAAGCTTACCCTCCGTTTCCGCGTGCAACGCCACCAATCGTGCCTGCTTGTCCTTCGGCAATGCAAACCAGGTGTCGTTCATCTTGAGCGGCACGAAGATGCGCGTGCGGAAGAACTGATCGAGCGGCATCCCCGAGAGCACTTCTACCAGACGGCCAAGCACATCGATGCTCAGGCCATAGGTGAACCGTTCGCCCGGTTCATGCTTGAGCGGCAGCGTGGCGAGAATGCGCATCTTGTCCGCAAGCACAGCGCCGTCGGTGCCGATTCCCGAGGGAACGCCGGCCTTGGCGTAGACGGCGCGGAACTCCTCGCTGCCGATCGACGGATAGTCGAGCCCCGACGTATGCGTGAAGAGTTGGCGAATGGTGATGCGACGTGCTGCCGGTCGCGCCTCGTAGCTCGAATCCGCCGCGTTGAACTTCGTCAGCACCTTCATGGTGCGGAATTCGGGCAGATACAGCGACACCGGATCGTCGAGCTGGAACTTCCCCTCTTCCCAAAGAATCATCGCAGCGAGCGAAGTGATCGCTTTCGTCTGCGACGCCATGCGGAAGATGTCGTCCGTACGTTGTGGCGCACCGGTGCCCAGGTCACGCGTACCGAACGCCTTGCTGTAGACGACTTTCCCACCGCGAGTGATCAGCGCGACTGCGCCGGGAATCTTCTTGTTGATAACCATCCGCTGCAGTGCGGAATCGATGAGCGCCAATCGCGCCGGCTCGAATCCAAACGCGCGTGCTTCAGCAGCCGAACTCGCCTGCGCCTTCGCCACGCGAAATGCCACCGTCTGCGGCACGAGGGCGAGGAGGATCGGAAGCGCGACACGTGCTGCGCGACGCGACAGCACCGACGTGGCAGTGCGACGGCTGCACAGGCGCGGACCGCTGGGCAGCGACGAGGGCGGTAACGAGGACAACAACGAGGGCATGGACGCTCGGGGCGGAGGGAAGCCCAAACGTCATGTCCCGCACCAGTCTCAGCAAGCGTTTCGATGTCGTCCGCCGGACCGTTACAGCCGTCTGGCGTACCCGCCGGTCTTCCAGACCTCGACGCCCGCCTGCGAGCCTAGGCGCCGGCGGGCACAGCCAGCACGGCACAGCGCGCGGTCCGCAGAACGCGCGTGGCCACGGAACCCACCACCAGCCGTTCGATGAAGCTGTGTCGCTGGGTGCCGACGGCGATCAGGTCGGCATTCGCCTGTTGGGCCACCGCCAACAGCGCCGGCGCCGGATCCCCGCGCACGGTCACCGTCTCCACCGTCACGCCAGCCGGCGCGTTGAGATGCGCCCGCACCTTGTCGAACAGGGGCGGCAGTGTGCGACCGTAGTCCGCGTCCCACGCCTGCCAGTCCGCCGAGGGATGCTCGAACCGGGGCCGCACATGCACCAAGGTCAGCTTGCCCGTCGGGCCAACGAGACGCAGTGCCAGATGTGCCGCGTGAATGCTCGCGTCGCTGAAATCGAGGCCGATCACCGCCTGCTGCGGCGGCACCGCGAAGCGCGCCCCAACCGCCAGCACCGGCACCGAGGACTCCCGCAGCGTGGCCAGCGTCGTTTCCGTGCCGAACAGTCGATCGAGCGGATTGTGCCGACCGATGCCCATCACCAGCAGCGACGCTCCACGCCGAGCCGCTTCGGTGGCCAGCACACGGGGCGGCGGCCCCACCAGCACCTCAGACGGCCAGGATGGCGCCGCTGCCACCGCGATCGACACGGCTCGGCGCACGTCCTCCAGCATCGACAGGCGACGCATTTCGTCGAGCTCGAGCGGGACTGGCAGCGCGTCCATACCCGCAGCGACGCCAGGTGTCGGTGCGCAGACGCCGACGACCTGGATGGACGCATCGAACGCACCGGCCGCGCACTGCGCCGCCGCAAAGAGCGCTTCCTGCGCTGCCGCCGCACCGTCACAGGCCACGACGATCGGGCCACCATGCAGATGTACGTCGTGCGTCAGATCGGAATGCGCGTGGTGTTCCATGACCGACATGGTGGGACCCTCCGTGGCAGGCGCGCGCGTCATCGGAATCGTTGCGACGCGACACAGGAAGAGGGTCGCACTTTGCAACGCCGCGCTCTATCGGGGAGACCGGCGCGCTCCGTCAGGGAAAGACGGACATTGCGGCGCGGAATCACGCTCGCCGAAACCGCCTTTCCCTCAGGCGGCGTCCCGCGCCTCGCGTCTCGCGCCTCGCGCCGGCTACAGCGCCCAGCGCATCGAGCGAGCGACGGCATCCAGCAACCGCTGCACCAGCGGTCGCCTGGCCCACGCGGCGGGGAGTATCTCCTGGCTGCAGCGCAGGTCGTCTATAAAGGACTGCTCCAGCGCTCCGGCAAACCCGTCGTCGAGCAGCAGCAGGTTGCACTCCGCATTGAGCCAGAAGGAACGAAAGTCGAGGTTGCTCGATCCGATGACACTCGCGTGTGCATCGACGACCAGCGTCTTCGCATGCAAGGTGGCCGTTTGGTATTCGTAGATGCGTACGCCACTCGCGAGCAACGGCGCATACGCGCCATGCGCGGCACGACGTGCCAGCGCGACATCGGTTTTCTCACCGGGCAGCAGCAGTCGCACATCCACGCCGCGGCGCGCCGCACGCATCAGCAAACGCAGCGCGCGCGTTGGCGGTGCGAAGTACGGTGTGGTCACCCACAAGCGTTTGCGGGCACCACCTACCATCGCGGCCATCACCGCCATCATCTCGCGCTGCCCTCGACCTGGCCGAGAATCGAGCACGAGCACCGCGCGATCCGTCTCCTCCACGGCCGACGCGGCACGCGCCACGCGGCGCCCGCGTTTGCGATCGCGGCGCAGCGCGATGCGTCGCTCCACGCGGGCGCGAAGGGCCTGCGCACTGAACGCCCGCATGCTTGCCAATGGCGGTACCTCGATCCCATCGCTCCACGACACGTACTCCAACCCCGGCAACGCCGGACCCGCGGCGCGATCCCACCCTTCGGCGAACACCGCCGCGAGTTCCTGCGCCACGGTGCCTTCGATCCGCATGAACGTGTCGCGCCACGCACCACCGTGCGTGCGAAGAGAGGAGCCATACTCCTCGCCGATGTTCATGCCACCCGTGAATGCCACCGCTCGATCGACGACGATGATCTTGCGATGATCGCGACGCAGCGCTTCGAACGGCAGATGCCAGAAGCGATGAAAGTGACGCAGCACAACACCACCCGCTTCCAGTGCGCGCCAGAACGCATCCTTCGTTGCGAAGGACCCGATCGCATCGGCCAGCACATACACGCGTACGCCACGCTGCACCGCCGAAATCAGCGCCTGCTGCACTTGGGTGCCGATGCGATCATCGCGCAGGATGTACGTCTCGAGCAGAATCTCGTCGCGCGCGTCCGCCAGTGCGTCGAGCACCGCATCGAAGGCCTCCGCGCCGTCCACCAGCAGCGTGGGCGCCGGCGCGGCGTGGTACTGACCGCGCTCGATGCGCTGCACCAACTCCATGAACGCATCGTCCCGCACGCCGGCTGGGATCGCTTGTGCCAGCGCCCACGCGCGATAGCGCCGCAACTCGCGTGGCAGTGGTTCAGTAGCCATGTTGCGGCATGAGCCTATTCATACGCCTGCTCGTCAATGCGGTTGCCCTGTGGTGTGCCGCGCGCTTCATCGATGGGATCAGCTACACGGGAAGCTGGCCGGGACTCGTGGGCCTGTCACTGGTCTTCGGCATCGTCAACGTATTCATCCGACCAGTGCTGTCGTTCTTTTCCTTTCCGCTGCAGCTGCTCACCCTCGGCCTGTTCACGCTGGTCCTGAACGCGCTGATGTTGATGCTCACCGGTTGGCTGGCGGCGCGCTTCGACATCGCCTTCGCTGTGCGCGGTTTCGTCCCAGCACTCCTCGGCGCGATCGTGGTCAGCCTGGTCAGTATGGTACTCGGCGCGTTCTTCTCGTCGGGGGACGACGAAGACTGACCCTGAGAGCGCCGCTGGCCGTGGTCGGCGGCGCTTGACAGCACCGGGCATTGGGCCGTAGCGTCCGATCAAAGTCATCGTATGACTTTATCAGCAGATCACGTGCTCCAAGTCGACCGTTATGACCAACATGTCGCGGCTCCCCCCGTCGATCGCGCCACTCAGGCGTTCGACGCTCCCCAATGACCTCGCCGACCGGATCAAGCTGCTGATCCAGCGCGACCGCTACACACCCGGCGACCGGCTCCCGTCCATCGCCGCTCTCGCCCGCGACTTCGGGGTGGGCGCCCCGACGGTGCGCGAAGCGCTCAAACGGCTCGAGATGGCGGGGGTAGTCAGCATTCGCCACGGCTCCGGCGTGTACGTCAGCCAGGATGACGACGCTCTTCTCATGACTAATCCGGTGTTCACCGGCACGGTCTCCAAGAAGCTGCTGCTCGACCTCATCGAGGCCCGCATCGCCATCGAGGTCACCAGCGCCGGACTCGCCGCGCGCAAGGCGACCGACCTGCAACTCGACGACCTCGCGCAGCTGCTCGATCAGGCCGCGCGGCACATCGACGACGACGAGATCCTCAATCGCACCAACATGGCGTTCCATCGCGCCATCGCCATCGCCTCCGGCAACGTCGTCTTTCGGCAGCTTTTTGAAGTGCTGACCAACCTCTTCACCGACGAACAGCGCGCCATCCTCGACATCCAGAATGCGCGCGCCACCGATCTCGACGAGCACACGGCGATTCTCGAGGCGCTGCGCACGCACAACGTCGAAGGCGCGCGCTCGCTGATGAAGCAGCATCTCGAAAAAGTCCGCGCCGATCTCGAGCAGTGGGATCCGACCACGCACCCCATCCGATGATGACTCCCTCCACAGACCTCTTCGATCTGTCCGGTCGCGTCGCGATCGTGACGGGCGGCTATGGCGTGCTTGGCAGCAGCATGGCGCACGCGCTCGCCGCCGCTGGTGCGCGCGTCGTCATTCTTGGCCGCCGCGCCGATGCCGCCGATGCCGTCGTCCAATCCATTCGTGCCGCCGGCGGTGAAGCCATGACGGCGCTGGCGGACGTGGTGGACGAAGACGCACTGCGCGCCGTACGCACGGAGATCCTCGCTTCCTGGGGACGCATCGACATTCTCGTAAATGCCGCCGGTGGCAACGTCGCGCGTGCGCGCAGCGACAACGCGCTCCCATTCGGCATTCCACTCGATGCGTTCGACGAAGTGCTGCGCCTCAATCTGCACGGCACGGTGCTTCCCTCGTTGATCCTGGGTGAGGCCATGGCCGAGCAAGGGCGCGGATGCATCATCAACATTTCGTCGATGGCGTCCACGCAAGCGTTGAGCGGCGTGATGGGCTACTCCGCCGCGAAGGCGGCCGTGGAGAACTTCACCAAGTGGCTCGCCGTCGATCTCGCACGCCGGTGCGGCGATGGTCTTCGCGTCAACGCGATCTCGCCCGGCTTCTTTCTCGCCACGCAGAATCGCGCCGTGCTCGTGAACGCCGATGGTTCGTGGACGCCGCGTGCGACGGCCGTTCTCGCCAAGACACCGATGGGTCGCTTCGGCAGTCACGCCGAGCTCAATGGTGTGCTTCGCTTCCTTTGTAGCGACGCGGCATCGTTCGTGACCGGCGCGGTGATTCCGGTCGATGGCGGCTTCAGCGCCTTCTCGGGGGTCTGATGCGGATGGCCTTTCGTTGGTACGGACCACACGATCCCGTACCCCTCGCGCACATTCGACAGATACCGGGCGTCACCGGCATCGTCAGCGCCGTCTACGACGTGCCCGTTGGCGACGCGTGGACCGCGGATCACGTCGCGCGCTTGCGCGACACGATCAACGCGGCAGGACTCGACTTCGCCGTCGTCGAAAGCATCCCGGTACACGAGTCGATCAAGCTGGGCGATGCCGACCGCGATCGTCTCATCGATGCATACTGCGAAAGCGTCGTCAACGTCGGTGCAGCGAACGTCCCGGTGGTGTGCTACAACTTCATGCCCATCTTCGACTGGACGCGCACCAATCTCGCGTTTCCCCTACCGGACGGCTCCACCACACTCACCTACAGCGACGCCGCCCTCTCGCGCATCGATCTGTCGCGCGGCACCGGCGAACTGCCCGGATGGAGCACGGCTTACGATGCCGATGCGCTCGCATCGCTGCTGGCGCGCTGGCGCGCCGTCGACGCCGAACAGCTGTGGGAGAACCTCGCCTACTTTCTCGAACGCGTCGTTCCCGTGGCCACATCCGCCGGCGTGAACATGGCGATCCATCCGGACGATCCCCCATGGTCGATCTTCGGACTGCCGCGCATCATCACCAGCGCTGCCGCACTTCGGCGGTTCCTGACGCTCGTCGATCAGCCAGCGAACGGACTCACCTTCTGCACTGGTTCGCTGGGCTCTGCCGCCGACAACGATCTTCCCGCGATGGTGAACGAGTTCGCTGCCATGCGCCGCATTCACTTCATGCACTGCCGCAACGTGAAGCGCACCGGCGAACGCGCCTTCGATGAAGTGGCGCATCCGAGCCGCTTCGGCGATGTGGACATGCGCGCCGTGCTCGCCGCACTACACAAACACGGCTACGCCGGACCGATGCGCCCCGATCACGGTCGTATGATCTGGGGTGAACAGGGACGCCCCGGCTACGGACTGCACGATCGCGCACTCGGCGCGATGTATCTGCAAGGAGTGTGGGAAGGGCTCGCTGGCTGATCGCGTGACAGCGATGCTCAGCGCGCACGTCGTCTCCTCGATGCCATGGATCCTGCAATGTGTTACACGCGCGCGCTGAGTGCCGCCCTGCTGTTGATGTTGCCGAACATCGCCGCTGCACAGCGTGCGGCGCGTGAGCCGTCAGTCGACGTCGCCGCGATTCGTCGAGCACGTGCGCAGTTCAACGACGCCATCACGCAGCGCGACCTCGAGTCCATGGCCCGCGTACTCGCACCCGGCTATCACCTCGTCACCGGCCGCAGCGCGCAATCACATGGTGCGGACTCCGCGATGGCGCGTTGGCGCAGCAGCTTCGCCGGAGACAGCGCGTATGGCTGTGTGCGCACAACGCTGCGTGTGCAGGTGAATCGCGCGTGGGGACTCGCCGAGGAGTCGGGCAATTGGCGATGCCGCATCGGTCTTGGTGGCCCGTCCGTCGCGACCGGCAGTTATACCGCCAAATGGCAGCGCGACACGGCAGGGCGTTGGCGCATTCAGGTGGAGGTGTTCACGACCCTCGCCTGCACCGGCACGCCAGCGGGTTGTGTGCCGCCGGATCCGATTCCTGCCGATTCATCGACCGCCGGATCGCGGCGCGACTGACGCGACTGACAGGATGCCCGGGAACCCTCGCGCTAAAGTCCTGCGGCGAGCTGCCGATACCCCGTAACGCACCTCTGTTGTCCGAAAAGAGCACCCCGCCGGTGACGGCGGTCCGCAGAGCCAGCCAACTCACGCTCAGGTGAGTCCGGGCGGTCGCCGAAGCACGGAGTCTTTACCCGGGGCCACGCAGGCACCGGGGGGTTCGTTGCATGGATCGGACGACATTCGCCCATCTCAGGAGCGTTGTCGTGAAGCACGCAAAATTGTTGTCAGTCTCATTGGGCCTGTGCTTTGTCGCAGGCTGTTCCGATAGTCCTACCAAGGCCCCGGCGTCGAATCCGACGTCGCTGCCGTCATCCTATCTCGTGCTGCTACGAGATACCGTTGCTAGCGCTGCGAGCGTTACAGCCAAAGCCATGTCCGCCGCAACGTCCAACAACATCGGCACCGCACCAAACACCGGCGGCGCTCGCGTCGTCGTCACAGAAGACGATGTAGAAGTGCTGGCGTCACTACACGCGGCCGTCGTCTCCGTCACACCGGATCAGGTCGATCGTCTGCGAGCCGATCCGAGCGTGGAAGCCGTCGAGCCGATTCGCCCCGTCACGCTTTTCGCCGCCAGTCTGTTGACGACGCGCTCATGGGGACTCGATCGCATCAACCAGGCCGCACTACCTCTCGACGGGAAGACCACGCGCTTCGGCGGCGATGGCCAGGGCGTGCGTATCGCCATCTTCGATAGCGGCATTCGCTGGACGCACTCCGAAGTGGCGGGCCGCGTGGTGGGCGGGTACGACGCATTCACGAATGCCCCGAAGACCAGCGGTGATCCGCACGGCCACGGCACGCTCGTCGCGTCGCTCGCCGCCGGCACGTCCTACGGCATCGCGACAGCCGCCACGCTGCTCGACGTGCGCGTCATGAATGCGGCTGGCTCCGGCAGCTCACTCGAACTCGCCCGCGGCGTTGACTGGGTGATCGCCGAGAAGAAGCGCGTCGCCGGTCCGATGGTCGCCAACATGAGCCTCGGCTACGCGGGCGGCAGCACCGTCATCGATGCACTTGTTGATCGTCTGCGCGCTGCTGGCATTGTGGTGGTCGTCGCCGCGGGCAACAACGGCGGCGATGCGTGCAACGTCTCACCCGCCCGCGCGCCGGGAGCGATCACCGTGGGTGCGTCGGCCGGTGGTGCGCTGGACACGCGTCCCGCATACTCAAACGGCGGCGCCTGCGTGGACCTCAGCGCGCCGGGCGACGCCATTCCCGGCGCTGGCGCTGCCGGCGATGCGACGCTCGTCATGGCGTCCGGCACGTCGATGGCCTCGCCGTTCGTGGCTGGTGCCGCTGCCGCGTACCTCGCGGTGAACAAGACAGCCACACCGGATGCCGCCGCCGCGTGGATCATCGCCGAAAGCACCGTCGGAAAGCTCAGCGGCCTGCTCCCCAACACGAGCAATCGACTGCTCACGTTGCAGCGTTTGCCCGGCCTGACTGCGCCAACGACAACCCCTGCACCCGTTCCAACACCTGCACCCGCTCCGACTCCGACGCCGACCATGCCGGCACCGGCGAGCACATTCACGCTCACCACATCGTGCGTCGCGCGCGTCTGCACCATCGATGCGTCTGTCCCCACCAACGTGACCGCCGCGAACGCGACAACAGTCGTCTACACGTGGACGCTCACGGGAGTCGGCACCTCCGTCGGCACCAACCTGCGTCGCATGGTGATCACCTTCGGCTCGGCGGCAACACTCCCGCTTACCGTCACCGCGAAACTCGGCACCACAACGCTCGGCACCGCAACCACCACGCTCACGGTGAAGTAGCGACGGCGTTGCATCGCACAAACGCGCCCTCGACGACGCCGAACGTGAGTCGCTGAGCCTTGGTCTCACCGACGGCGTCGGACACGGGGGCGCGAAGTGTGAATCGCGGCGGTATTCGGAACGACCGCGGCCCTTCGGTTCAATCGCGACCGAAGGCATGTGCGGTACCGTTCGAGTTGACTCTCCCCTTCGCCGGCCGGCAAGACAGCCTGTTCAGCATCTGCTCTGGGGGTGCATTACATTGTACCGATCGTTCCACGAATCGGAGAGGTCTATGCCCCCCGCTGTTCTCACTCGCGAAGAAGTCGTTGCCCGTGTCATGGCGGTCGTCCGTCGTCAGGGGTACGACGGTGCCTCGATCTCCGAGCTTTCCAAGGCGACTGGGCTCGGTAAGTCGAGTCTGTACCATCACTTCCCCGACGGGAAGGATGACATGGTCGGGGCGGTCATTGGCTCGCTCGAGGCGTCGCTCGAAGCGTCCGTCTTCGCGCCGCTCCGGGCCACAGGAACGCCAAGCGATCGCATCCTCGCCATGAATCGTTCGCTGGAAGCGTTCTACGACAACGGGCGAGAGGCGTGCGTGCTCGCCATCCTCGGCATTGGCGATTCGTCGCGGCGCTTTCACCCGCGGGTCAAACAGCTTTTCCGATCGTGGATCGCCGCGATTGCCTGCGCTATCGAAGACAGTGGAGTTTCGCCGGAGCTCGCGCGAGCCCGCGCCGTGGACGCGCTGGTTCGCATCGAGGGCGCGCTGGTTCTGGCCAGATCGCTCGAGGAACCCGCCATTTTTGGGCGGACGCTGGACGCCCTCCCAAACGAGCTGCTGGAGCCCTGAGGCTCGCCGGCGGTCCCCCTTGCGAATATCCGACAGACTTTCTATTGTACCGAACGTTCGGTACACACTAGAGGGTCACCCGCTTACGGAGATCAGCACCATGCCACGCATTCAGCCTGTCGACACCACGACGATCACTGGCGTCGCCGCCGACCAGTTGGCCGCCACCAAGAAGATGTTCGGTTCGGCGCCAAACATGTTCACCACGGCCGCGCAATCGCCCGCCACAATCACGGCGCTCAACGGCTTCTTCGCTGCCATGGGCAAGTCGGCGCTGGGCGGGAAGATCGGAGAACAGGTGGCCGTCGCCATCGCACAATCCAACGGCTGCGAGTACTGCCTCTCCGCGCACACCGCGATCGGTGGTATGCACGGGGTCAGCGCCGCCAACCTGACCTCCGCTCGCGCTGGTCGCTCCGACGACCCCAAGGCGCAGGCGGCGATCACTCTCGCGCTGGAAATCGTCGCCACGAAGGGACGGGTCTCCGATGCCGCCCTGGCAGCAGCGCGCCTCGCGGGACTGGGCGATGGCGAGATCGTCGAGGTGCTCGGTCACGTCGCCCTCAACATCTTCACCAACTACTTGAACAACCTCGCCGGCACCGACGTGGATTTCCCGCGGGTTCCGCTCGAGCAGGCAGCCTAGCGTCATGAGCCTCTCCCTCGGGCAACTCTGGCGCTACCCCGTCAAATCCATGGCCGGCGAGCGAGTCGACCGCGCGTCGCTCACCCCGCTGGGTGTACCCGGCGATCGCCTGGTCTGGGTTCGCGGTCCCGAGGGAGTGCGCACGGCGCGCCGCCAGTTCAAGCTCCTGGGACTGCGCGGCACGGTGTCGCCAGAAGGCGGGGTGCTCGTGAACGGCCATCCATGGGACTCAGCCGACGCGCTCGCGCTCGTTCGGGAAGCTGCCGGCGACGACGCATGGTTGGAGCGCGCGCCGACGGGTCATCAGTTCGACATTCTGCCGTTGCTGGTCGCCACGGATGGCGCGGTTTCAGCGTTCGGTCGCGACGTTCGGCGGCTCCGGCCCAATCTTCTCATCAACGGAGTCGACGGCATGGATGAGACCACATGGGAAGGCGCCACCCTCACCATCGGCGAGGCCCGCATCAAGCTTGACTCGCTCCGTGCGCGCTGCCCGATGACCACGGTCGATCCAGACTCTATCACCCGAGACAGCGAGGTGCTCAAAGACATCGGCCGACGGTTCGGAGGCAAACTTGCGCTCAACGCCGCGGTGATGCACGGTGGCGAAGTCTCGGTTGGCGCCCCCGTGCGATTCCAGCGGGGCTGACCCGCGGCCCGCATCGCTACCGCATCGCTACCGCATCGCTACCGCATCGCTACCGCATCGCTACCGCTTGATCCGCCCGCCCCCTTCACCCGCCAGCAACGCATCCACCTCAGCCGCCGGTACGCGATTGAAATCGCCCGGTATCGTGTGCTTGAGGCACGAGGCCGCCGTCGCGAACTCCAGCGCCGCCGCATGCGAGCGTCCCGTGACCAACGCGTACAACAGCCCAGCGGCAAAGGCGTCGCCGGTGCCTACGCGATCGACAACATCCTCGATCTCGTAGCGCGCGCTCACATGGTACGCCTCACGATCCAGCGCGCACGCTGACCATCCGTAGTGCGCCGCGCTGTTGCCGTCGCGCAGCGTGATGACCTGCATGCGCATGTTCGGAAACTCGTCCAGCACCTGCTGCGCCACGTCGCGAAACCACGCGTGATCGATCGCGCCCGACGGTGGCGCGCTCTTCGGCACAATGCCCAACATCTCCTGACAGTCGGAGCGCCCCGCGATACCGATGTCCGCATACGACACGATCTCGCGCATCACTTCGGGCGGACGCTTGCCGTAGCCCCACAATGACGCGCGATGGTTATAGTCGCAGCTCACCGTCACACCCAACCGCCGCGCCGCCTGCACACCCTCGAGCGTCAGCGCGGCCGCAGACGCACTGATCGCCGGCGTGATGCCGCTCAGATGAAACCACGTGGCTCCGTCGAGTGCCCGTTCCCAGTCGATCGCGCCGGGGCCGGCCACGGCCAGCGTGGAATCGGCGCGGTCGTACAACACGCGGCTCGCCCGATGCCCAGCGCCCGCCTCGAGATAGTAGGTGCCCAATCGACCGGGCGTCCGCACGGTGCGCGAGACATCCACGCCGTACCGCCGCAACTCGCCCAGCCCTGCCTCGGCCAGCACGTTCTCCGGTGCTACGGTCACGAACGACGTGGCAATCCCGTCCGACGCGAGGGCGACGGCGACGTTCGCCTCGGCGCCGCCAAACGTCGCTTCCAGCGTCGCCGACTGCATCAGCCGCTCATTCCCTGGCGCCTTGAGCCGAAGCAAAAGCTCGCCGTACGCCACCACGTGCGGCACACGTTGGGAGTGGCTCTTCGATTCGTTTGCGGTACCCATCAAACGGTCCCCGCGGTGGAGAGCTCGGCGACGGTGGCTTCGACCTCTGCACGCACCTTGTCGAACTCACCCGCCTGAAGCCACGCCGCCGGCGCCATCCACGACCCGCCGCAGGCAATCACGCGCCCGGTCGCCATGTATCGCGCGACCATGTCACGCCGGATGCCGCCGGTCGGAATGAACTCCACGTCGCGATAAACCCCGCCAATCGCTTCGATGAACTTGGCCCCACCCACCACCTCGGCGGGAAAGAACTTCACCACACGCAGCCCCAACGATCGAGCCTGTTCGATCTCGGTCGGCGTGCAGACGCCCGGGTAGATGGGCACCCCGATCTTCTGACAGTAGGTCACCACCGCCGGGTTGAGCCCGGGGGAGACGATGAACTGCGCCCCCGCATCCACCGCCTGCTGTGCCTGCTCCGGCGACAGGACCGTACCGGCGCCCACCAGCACATCGGGCCGCTCCGTCGCGATCCGCCGAATCGACTCGACGGCCGCATCCGTCCGAAATGTCACTTCGGCGATCGGCATCCCACCCGCCGCCAGCGCATCCGCCAGCGGTACGGCATCCCCCGCCCGTTCCAGGACAATCACGGGTAGGACCCGCACTCGGCGGAGTGTGTCTAAAGCGTTCATCGGCGAACTGATATTTGGTGTGATGGAATGTGGCCCTGTCGGGCACTGCTATCGTGAAGCACCTGAGGCGCGCTTGGCCCAGGCCTGCTGCAGCACTGGCTTGATGACCTTGCTGAACTCCACGTACGCCGGCGCCAGGAAATGCAAACTGTGCGGGCGATAGAGCTCCCCGCGCGGATTGCCCGCGGCATCAATGAGGACCGGGTTCAGGTCGATCGCTCGCATATAGCCGGCGCGCGCAGCGACATACCGACGGACGGCAGCGTTGGCGGAATCCACAACGGCCCAGCGAGCGCGCTTGTCCGGGGCCTTCTGGATATCAACGTAGAATAGCTGAGCACCGGGTAGCGCCTCGTGTGCCCGATCGAAGAACGCCTCGACCGGAAGCGGTGCCATCTGCTCTGCAAGATTTTCCCATTGCCGAAAAATGCTAGATCCGATGAACAAGATCCCATTCTTCGGCGGAGGCGTCGCCAGATCGACGTCGAGAAAAGCCTGTATCTCCTTGTCGTACTTGATGCTCTGCCCGTCCGGGACATACGCCGGCTTGGGCGCGACCGCCGCTGCTCCCGGGACGACGGACTGCTGCGCCGAGGCCGGTAAAGCCGCTAATAGCGAGGCGAAGAGGCCCGCAACGCAAAGCCGCGACCGAGACGACCTCATTCGACGAGCACCGCGTTCTCCATGTTGGAACAGAGAAATCATCGATCGCTCACGGCGTGAAGAGTCCGATGAACAGCTGACAGAAGAGCGCGCCAGCGACGGTCATGCTGAAGCCCCACAACAGCAGACTCCGGAAGAGCTTCTTGGAGTCCTCGCCCGCCGGGATGGCCGCAATGCACAGCGCGCCGATCGTGGACAGCGGCGAGACGTCCACGATTGCTGCCCCGATATTAATGCTGAGCGCGATCTGCAAGGGATTGCCGCCACCAAGCTTCTGCACCAGCCCAGGCACCGCCGGCAGGAACGCCGGATAGACCACGCCGGAGGTCGAGCTGTAGGTCGAGATTAGTCCGGTGACGAACGCTATCGTGCCGTTCACCGTGTTGGGTGTGGCGATTTGCGCGAGCATCGTGGTGAAGAGATCCATGCCGCCCGTCTTCTCGAGCACGCCGATCAGCACACTCACGCCGCATACCATCAGAATCACCGCCCACGGCACCGACTTCACCATCGCCGAATCGTCGCCAAGTCCGGTGAACACCAGAACGCTGGCCGCGGCAAACGCCGCCAATCCGGGATTCACCTTCCAGACGATGACCGCCGCAATCCACGCGGCACCCACGGCGAGCGTGAGCAGATGTCGTCGTTCGAACGGCGCGGTGACTTCAGTCGTCTCGATCCGCCCACCCTTGAGCAGCGCCGGACCGCCGAACAACGACCACGCCGCCAGCGCCGCCAGCGCGTGCGCCGCGAAGTTGGCCGCCAGGACCGAGCCCGCGTGCCCCCCCAATCCTGCCTTCGCCATCAGCGTCTGCACGATCGCGCCCACCGCTGAGATGGGCGATAGGTTACCCGCGTTCGCACCGTTGCCGACCATCAGGGCCGTCAGCAGCACCGGCACCTTGGCCCGAGCGGCAATCCCCATCGCCAACGGCGCCAGCAGCGCCACCGTGGCGATCGCGCCCGGCCCGCAGGTAGAGATCACGCACGCGAGACAGAAGAAAAGAAGCGGCAACATCGCAGCACTTCCGCGACACAATCGAACCGCTGAATGCGTTACGGACGCCATCGTGCCATTTGTCTGCGCGATGCCGAACAGCAACGTGACACCCAGCAGCGTGAGGAATAGCGAAGACGGAAACGTCGCCATCAGCGCGTCGACCTTCCAGCCCGCGCCGTAGAGCCCGATCGGCCAAGCCAGGGCCACGGCCAGCACGCCGACATTGATGCGCGACGTCAGGCTGGCGCCGATCACGAGCAGCAGCGCCAGCAGCGACAGGACGGCCGGGCTCATTGGCCGACCGTCGGCGCAGCGCCGGTAGTCGCCGGCGTCGGCTCGGGAGTCCAGGGTGGCAGCAGGTGCTTTTGGACCTTGCCAAGCGCCGTGCGCGAGAGCGCCGGCACGCGCACGTAGCCGCGGGGCAGCTTGAACGACGCCAGCTGCGTGCGCAGGTGGGCGTCGATCGCCGCTGCATCGATTTCAGCGTCCGTGACCAGATAGGCCAGCGGGACTTCGCCGCGCTTGGGGTCGGCAATGCCAACCACCGCCGCCTCGCGCACGCCGGGCAGCTCGGTGAGCAGCTCCTCGATTTCGCGTGGGTAGATATTGAAGCCGCCCGAGATGATCAGGTCGCTGCGTCGCCCTTCGAGCGTGATGTACCCGTCCGCCGATCGCACCCCGACGTCGCCCGTGCGAAACCAGCCGTCCACGAACGACGCCGCGGTCGCATCGGGGCGGCGCCAGTAGCCGTCGCAGACATTGGGGCCGCGCACCCACAGTTCGCCGCTCGTGCCGTCGGGGAGCTCCATCCCCGCTTCGTCGCGAATGCGAATGCTGGTGGCGGGCAACGATAGCCCCACCGTACCCGCCTTTCGCTCGCCGACGTACGGGTTGCTCGCGTTCATGAGTGTTTCGGTCATCCCGTAGCGCTCGAGGATCACGTGGCCGAATCGAGCGTCGAACGCTTCCAGCACATGGGCCGGCAGCGGCGCCGATCCCGACACGAACAGCCGCGCGCGGGCACCGATCGTCTTCGCCGCCGCCTCGGGCACGTCGAGCAGTCGCACGTACATCGTCGGCACACCGAAGAAGACCGTGGGCTGATACCGCTCGAACCAGTCGACCGCTCGTTCGTGCTCGAACCGTTCGACCAGCTTCATGTGGCAACCGCTCACCAACCAGCAGTGAATGCCGTTGGCCAGGCCGTGCACATGGAATAGCGGCAGCGTCGCGAGGTAGCGATCGGACTCCGAGAAACTCCAACCGGTGACCAATGCCAGCGCGTTTGCCGCAAAGTTGCCGTGGGTGAGCACCGCGCCCTTGGATGCGCCCGTGGTCCCGGAGGTGTACACGAGGGCGGCGGGCGTCGAGGCGTCGGAGAGCTGCTGTGGTCGTTCCGCCGGATGCGCCGCGCACTCCGCTGTCAGGACATCGATGTCCCAACAGACCACGCCATCAGGGAACGCCGACGCCTGCGCCGCCGTCGTCACCACCGCTGTCGGATCGGCATCGGTGACGATGTGCCGGATCTCGCGCTCGCGGTACAGGATGTTGATGGGCATCGCGATGACGCCGAGCTTCACGCACGCGAGCCACAGATCGATGAACTCGATGCGATTGACCAGGTAGATCCCCAGGCGCGCGCCGGCGGTCAGTCCACGTGCCGCGAGCAGCTGCGCCATTCGATCGCTGCGTGCATCGAGATCACCGAAGGTCAGCTCGGTGATCTGTCCGGCGGCGTCCTCATATTCGAGAGCGAGGCGCTCGCGCCGACCGATGAGCGAAAGATCGAAGAGATTCAGGAGGGACATGGGCGGCTAAGCTATCGCAGCCCCAGCTCTCCGGCGATGGCGCGAATGCCATCCACGTGCAGGCCGTCCTCCTCGAAAACAAGCACGCCCACGAGCGCGCGGGACACGTCATCCGGCAGTCGATCGGCGCGAAACGCCTGAATCACGGGCCCCTGCGACATCGCGGCGCTGAGCCGAGTGTGCGACCACTCCGGGTCGAGCGTCGGTTCGCTGTCGAAGCCGTGCGCGAGGACATGCGAGATCATGCGCGCCGCCACGCCGCGGTAGACGAGCGTGGGCACGTCGCCCCCGAAGCTTCGTTCGAAGAGGACTTGCCACGCCATCGGACGTGCGCCTTGCGAGCGGACACCTTTCGCAACGACGACACGTGGACGCGTGGCCACGACGTGCATGCGAGAGACCGCGTCCTGCAGATCCGCGAGGATGCGCGCGTCTCGCGGTGCGCTGGACGACGGTGCGGGGACTTCCGGATTCGATTCTGACATGCCACACAATCTTCTCGCACGACCGTCTGGCAGCCATAGCGGCCTGCCGACTTTCGGCACCGCGTGGAGCGGAACGGAGACTTTAAGGCACCGATCGCTCCTTCTGTCCCATCCCACACCCCGTTCGCCACAAAGCAGCTGACGCGGCGACCGCGCCGCACCGAACTTCCCCAACATGACCTTTCATTCATCGCTCGTGCTCGCGCTGCTGGCCATGGGCGCCCTTCGCTCTCGGCCATCACCGCGGATGGCCCCGATCACCGAGACTCGTCGTCACGCCGACGTCGCCCGACTGACGTGGATGGCCGGATGCTGGATGCATCGGTCGGGCACACGAACCATCGAGGAGCAGTGGATGCTGCCGATGGGAGGATCCCTGATTGGGATGGGTCGGACGGTGGATGGCGGGGTGCTGCGCGAGTGGGAAGCGCTCCGCATCGTCAGTCAGAACGACAAGGCCGACTACATCGCCCAGCCGAACGGCGGCAGTCCGACGCGCTTTGCCGAGGTGGTCACGAACGACAGCGTAGCCGTCTTCGAGAATCCGACGCACGACTTTCCTCAGCGCATCGCGTATCGTCGAGTGCACGCCGACTCGATCATCGCCACAATCTCCGCCGTGCGCGACGGACGTTCCCGTGGGATGGAGATCCCGATGGGTCGCGTGCGCTGCGGCGGCGCGTAGTCTCAACGCCGCTGCGCGGCCGAGCATTCGTCTGCATCTTGCCGCAGCGTTCTTGCGCGACGGCGTCTTCACTTCGTCCAACCGTTCGGCATGCTCACTCGCATACTCGTTGTCGACGACGAGCCCCTCGCCCGCGAGCGCCTGAGCGTCCTTGTCGGCGCGCGGGCCATCGACGCGGAGATCCGTGAGGCCGCGAGCGGCGAGTCGGCAATCGCGATGATCGAAGCGTGGGCACCACAGCTGGTGTTTCTCGACATCGAGATGCCGGACGGCACCGGGCTCGAAGTGGTGGCGCGCGTCGGCGCGCACAACATGCCGTGCACCGTGTTCACCACAGCCCATGACGAATTCGCCGTGAACGCGTTCGATCTGGCGGCGGTGGACTATCTCCTCAAGCCGTTCGACGAGGCGCGCTTCGACCGGGCGTGGAGGCGGGCACTCGAGCGCCAAACGCGCGAGGCGATTGTCGCGCAGGCACGCCGTCTGGGAGATCTTGCGTCGGCCTTTCCCGAGACTGCGCCGGAACCACGACCGTCGGCGCCTCGCTACATCGATCGGCTGGTGGTGAAGCAGGAGCAGCGCACGGTCGTGGTCATGCTGAGCGACGTGCAGTGGTTCGAGGCGGACGGCAACTATGTCGTGCTGCACGCGGGACGGGAGACATATCAGGTGCGCGACTCACTCACGAGTCTGGAGACTCGCCTCGACCCGGCGCGGTTTGTACGCATCCACCGTCAGACGATCGTGGACATGCGCGCGATGAAGGAGATTCAGCCGTGGTTCGGCGGTGATCAGATGATGATCCTGCGCAATGGCCAACGGCTGAAGGTGAGTCGCAATCTCCGGGCGGCGGTCGCCAAGCGCATCGCTGGCGAATGGTGACGGACACCGCCGGTCCCGTTCAACGACTGCAGCGCTGGCTGCTCGGCTTCTGGATCGTCCCGGTATTGGTCGGCACCCTGGGATTCGTTCTGGTTCCGTCGCGTCTGAATCCTGGACTGTCACTGGCAGCGCTGTTTCTCGCCCAAATCGCGATCTGGGGAGCGTGGGTGGGGTGGACGATCTTGCTCTGGCGACTCGGCGATCGGCTCGCATCGCGCGGCGCTGGCATGGCGGTGCAGATCATCGCGTTCGGCGTGGTCGGTATCGTTGTCGTGGTGGCGCAGATCTTCTGGCAAGCGACCATCGCGAGCGCATTCGGTTGGATCGAGCCGCGCGGCGTGGAGAGTACCCTCGTCATCGGACTGCGAACGAACGGGGACTATTTCGTGGTGATGTATGCGGCCGTGGTGCTTGCGCAACTGGCGTTTCGCTGGCTGGCCACGTTGCAGGCGGCGCAGGTCAGCGCTGCGCAACTCGGAGAGGATCTCGCGCGTGCGCAGCTTCGTGCGCTGCGCTCACAGTTGCATCCGCATTTTCTGTTCAACGCCTTGAACTCCGTGGTCACGCTCATCGGACGCGATCCGGCGCGTGCAGAGCAGGTCGTGGTGCAGCTCTCCGATCTGTTGCGCGCAACGCTGCGCTCTGCGGAATCGCAGGAAGTGACGTTGTCTCAGGAACTGGAGCTGACTCGACGCTATCTGGCCATCGAGCAAGTGCGCTTTGCCGATCGTTTAACCGTGCATTGGCGCGTGCCGTCCGTTCCACATGTGCTGGTGCCGGCGTTTGCGCTGCAGCCGTTAGTCGAGAACGCGCTCGTGCATGGCATTGCGCGGAGCACAGCGGGAGGAACGGTCACGATCGACGTGACGTTCGATGACACGTCGGTCACGCTGCAGGTTGGCAATACGGGGCCGGGGCTCTGGCCGCCGTCCACCGCCAGCGGCGCCGGTACGGGATTGAGCAATCTGCGAACACGGTTGGAACGACTCTACGGCGATCGCGCTTCCTTGCGACTACAAGAGGGTCCGATGCCAGCACTGACGGCGAGCGATGCAGCGCCAACAGGCGGAGCCGGCGTGGTCGCGACGCTTCGTCTGCCGCGCTCCACCTCAGGCGCTGTGGACACGTAAACCAGCACGCTGTTTTCTGCAGATGCTGACGGCAGACCGCCGGCAGATGGTACAGGCGACTCCCAGCGACTGTTGCCCACGTAGACGACGCCGGACGCCGTGGCCGCAATGCTCGTTGGCGCCGGCGCGAGCGACGGCTGCCGATCGGCGACGGCCACATCGATCACCGCTGTGAAGGTCGCGTTCAGCGTGATCGCCAGTATCTGTGGGACCGTGCCGCCGTTCTGGACGGCATACACGCGCCCGCCGTGCCACGCGATTCCGTCGAGCCCGAGCACGCTTCTGCCCGGTGCGTCTGTGACGCGTTGGATCCGCCGTGTGGCGAGCGTCAGGACATAGAGCCCATGCGAATAGTCGGCGAGGAGAACTTTCTCTCCGCCAGGGAGGAGCGTCAGTCCCTGCAGCGATCGAAAGCCCGGATGCCGAAGTGCACTCCATCGTTGTGCCCTATGGTGCCACCAGTACAGCTGCCCTGTCTCACTATCGCTCACCAACACGTCGCCACCGGGCAGTGGCAGCATATCGCCGGGAAGGTGCGAATCGTATGGATTGGGGAGCGGATGCCATTCGACGACCGCACCGTCGGCGATTCGCACGCGGAGCAATGCTGCTCCCGGTGCGCTCGGAGCGCCAAGCGGCCGCGGCACGAGCGGATGTGGAGCGCTCGTGACCCACAAAGAACGGTCGTCCAACGCCACACGCGTGGAAAGAACGGCGGCGACGCGCGCGTCGCGTGACACTCCCAAGTCTCGCCAATCTCCGTTCGCGGTCAGCGAGAGCACGGTCCGGCCGCGGATGCTCGTGACGAACAGCTGTCCGCTGCGCGCACTGGCCGCGAGCCCCTCCACCAGCACCGACGAGTCGATCGACGCAAGCGCACGTCCTCGCACCACCGGCAGCGACGCCTCCTGCAACGCGTCTACGTCGGCGCGATCGAGATTGTCGTTCGCCCATCGATGCAGCAGCGTGTCCTGCCAGACGGCAGCAGCTTGATGCATCGCGACGAGCGCGTGGGACGCGGCGACAAATTCCGAGGCCCGGTTGTCGAGCGCGGCGGCGCGCGCACGCGCGAGCCAGTACGCCGGCTGTGTCGGCCATGCATCGGTGGCCGCGCGTAGCAGCGAATCCCTCACCCACTGCGAGGTGGCTTGCTGTGCCGCACGGAACGCGGTGCGTGCGACCGTCGCCGAATCGGCGGCGGCGTCGCGGCTCGACGGTGGCGTCGCGCGCCGGAATGGTGCGGCATTTTGCGCCTGGACGGTTGCGACGCCGCTCAATGGTGCCGCAAGACCGATCAACAGTGCGAACGATCTCGCGTTGCGCACGCGGGGCGGAGCGAGCTCCCGCGCTGGCGTCTGTGATTCGCGAAAGCGCTCCATCTGCCTCATGGCGCGAGGTGCAGATACTTGGGATTCCGCGCGAGCGCGCGCGTGGCGGCATCCTGCAGTGCGCGCACGGTCGCAGCGCTGATCGGCGCACCGGGGATCGTCGGAGGGAGAGCCGCCGGCGGGATGCCGGTGATGCGCTCCAGCAGCACGATGGCGCTCAGGTACGTGCCGATGATGGTGGGATGCAGTTCGTCGGCGTACAGGTCGCGGTACGCGCTGAGCTCCGGTGAGAAGAGCTCGGCGTAGATCACCCAGGCATCGCCAGCGGGTGCGAAGATCCCTTCCACGGCGCGCGCCGCATTCCGATACGACGTGGCGACGTTGGGAAAGTCGAATAGCCGGCCGGCGCTCGGCCACACCATGAACAGCACCGGTTCGGCACCAGTTTCTCTGATCAGCGGTGCGAACTGCATGGTCCACGTCTGCAAGTGCTGCTGGCTTTCCGGCAACGCCGACGAGCCTTGCTGCAACACAACGTGCGACCATCGGCGATTCCGAAGCCAGAGCCGCGTGGTGCCCTGCTGGTAGTGATCGCTCAAGGCGTAGTCGGGCAACGCAATCGTTGCCACGGCGATGGTGGTGTCGCCGGCGAGACCGGCGAGCTCCTGCATCATGGCGGGAAGGCTGTTGGAGTACGTCAGCGAGTTCCCGATGAAGAGCACGGGGTGGGCGGCCGTAATCGTCGGCGGCGGCGAGACCGCGCCGGTCGAGCAGCCTCCGAGCAGCGGCGCCAGCAGTGGCGCCAGCAGTGGCGCCAGCAGAAGCATGGCGCGCCGGGTCTTGAATCGTGTAGGCATGACGCATGGTGCAGGCAGAGGCGTTGCGTCGCGACGCGCGTGGGCCAGAGTGTGCCTGCTCCATGGTCAACGGTGAACGCGCGGTGATCGACTTAGCGCCTGTGACCATGCATCCGGTGGGCGATCTGCTGCGGATAGCGAAGACCGTGCGCCGCGAGGCTACCTTTCGCGGCCACAGCGCGAGGACGTCAGCGTTCGATTCTGACCTGTCGCATCGTCCTCACGCGCGAACGCCTGCCGCCACCAGGGTCCGAGCACGTGCTGACGCTTTTCACCATCGTTTTTCTGGATCTGATCGGCTTCGGCATGATCATTCCAGTGTTTCCGTTCTACGCGCAGGAGGTCGGCGTGGACCCGGCGTCGGTCATCTTCTTCCTCGGCCTCTACTCGCTGGGGCAATTGGTGGGTGCGCCGATCTGGGGCACGCTTTCCGATCGCATCGGGCGGCGACCGGTGCTGCTGATGACACTGCTCGCCAATGCGGGCGCCTCGTGGATGCTGGCCTACTCGGACAACGGCCTGTTTCTCGGGGCGTCGCGTATCGTCGCGGGTCTGGCGGCGGGCAACATCTCCGCGGCGTACGCCTACACGACCGACATCACCACTGACGCAACGCGCCCCAAGGCACTTGGCTTGCTTGGCTCCGCGTTCGGGCTGGGATTCATTCTGGGTCCGGCGCTGGGCGGGCTACTGGCGGGGGCCAATCCGGATGACGTGGGTGCGCTCGCACGCGTGGCGCACGGCGCAGCCGCGTTGTCGATCGTCGCGTTCGTTCTGACGCTCTTCAAGCTGCCGGAGTCGCTGCCGCCGGAAAAGCGCGCGCAGAAGGGGAGCAAGCGTCCGAGTCTGATGGCGCAGTTCAAACGCCCGGTGCTGCGCGACCTGCTGCTCTCGACGGTGATCGTGGTGGCGGCCGTCGCGCTCTTTCAAAGCACGCTCGCGCTGTTTGCCGCTGAGCGCTTGAAGGTGGGGCCGCGCACGCTGGGGTGGATCTACGGATTCGTCGGCGTGATTTCGGTGGCGGTGCAAGCCGGCATCATTGGAATGCTGACCAAGCGCTTTGGTGCGGCATCGCTCACGCGTGCCGGTGCGCTGTTGATCGCCATCGGCCTCGCGCTCATGCCACCGGTGCACTCGATGACGTTGCTGCTCATCGCCCTGGCGCTGTTCGGCATTGGCTCTGCGCTGTTCAATCCCAGCATGAGCGGACTGGTCGCTGCCACGGCTGCGCCGCACGAGCGCGGGACCGTGCTGGGGGCGTATCAGAGCGCGGCGTCGCTGGGGCGTGTGATCGGTCCGTTTCTCGCGAGCGCGGTGGCCACTGCGACATCGCTGCAGTGGCCATTCGCACTCGGTGCCGTCGTATCGTTAGGCGGTGTGTTGCTGATTCATACGCGACCCAACACCACGGAGCAGGCGCCCGTCAGCGACCCAACGGCGTGACGATGCGCCAGAGTGAATCGAAGGCGTTGCGGTTCCAGAGGTCGTCGTACGCGGCCTCGTCGTACGCGCCGTCGTAGGAGCCATCGTACGCGCCGTCGTCGCCGCCAAAGCCACCTGCACCACCAGCCGGCGTCATCTTGTAGTTGTCAGGCGGCATCGCGCCCAACAGATGCTGCACGAAGTAGTCCCAGCGGCGGCGGATGAAGTACGGTTCGTTGAGCGAGTGTGGACGGTTGGGCGCCATGATGAGATCGAAGCTCTTGTTGGCCTTGATCAGCTCATCGACCAACTGAATGGTCATCGCGGGGTGCACGTTGTCGTCCATGTCGCCGTGCATGAGCATCAGGTGGCCACGCAGGTTGGCCGCGTAGCTCTTGTTGGCCGACGCCGTGAAGTTGTCTTCGCCGCGCCGCGTGCTGTCCTTGCGCAGCAGTCCCTGATACTTCTCCGCCCAGTAGATGTTGTACGAGCGGTTGTCGTGATTGCCCGCGCCCGATACGGCCACCTTGAAGAACTCCGGGAAGCGCAGCATGGCGTCGGTGCTGGCAAAGCCGCCGCCCGAGTGGCCGAAGATGCCGACGCGCTCGAGATCGATGAAGCGATGGCGAGCGCCGAGCTGCTTGATCGCCGCGATGTGATCGGGGAGCCCGTTGTCGGTGAAGTTGCCGTAGTAGGCATCGTGGAAGACCTTCGACCGGCCGGGCGTACCGAGGTGATCGATCTGCACGACGATGAAGCCCAGTTCCGCCAGCGCGAACGGTTCACCGTTCCCCTTGAACGTCCACGCACCAACCGAGCCCACCTGCGGGCCGGGATAGATGTGCGAGATGATCGGATACGACTTGGTGCTGTCGAGCTTCTGCGGCAGATACATCACGCCGTGAATGTCGGTGGCACCGTCACGCGCCTTGACCGTGAAGGGCACAGCGGCCTTCCACCCCTGCGCCACGAGCTGTGAGATATCCGCCTTCTCGAGCGTGCGGATCACGCGCCCGGTCAGTGTCTCACGCAGCACCGTGACCGGCGGCGACGTGATCGTGCTGACCTTGTCAACCACATACTTGCCGCTCGGGCTGATCGTCAGCTCGTGATTGCCGTCGTCGTTGGTGAGCTTGGTGAGCGCGCTGCCATCGAGT
Source organism: Gemmatimonas sp. (assembly GCA_965279375.1). GTDB lineage: Bacteria > Gemmatimonadota > Gemmatimonadetes > Gemmatimonadales > Gemmatimonadaceae > Gemmatimonas. The sequence goes on from OZ257156.1 coordinate 1,121,701, forward strand.
CCGACGCGATAGAGGTGCGTGTTGTAGACGAGTTGTCCTTCTTCGCGGCCGCGGCCGGAGAACCATACGGTGCGCGTCACTTCGTCGACATGCAGCGCCATGCCCACCTGCCACGCGCCACTGGTGATCTGGTTCTTCACCGAGCCGTCGTGATTGAGCAACCACAGATGTCCGTAGCCATCGCGTTCCGACCACCACACCACTTCGCCGGTCTTGAGTACGTACCAGCTTTCCTGATCGCGCGGACTGGCGATTTCGACATACGTCTTGCCCGTGTCCTTGGCGATGACGACTGCCTTGCCGGTGGCTGCATCCGCTTCGATGAGATAGGCCGCCTTGGACGCGCGCGCGAGCCCGCTGATGTAGGCCTTGTCCGAGCCGCTGGACCACGTCGAGTCGCGCAGTGAGCCGCCGATGCTGGCGATGTTCATCTTCACCGGCAACGCGATGGGCTTGCTCGTCTTGGCGGCCACGTCGACCACATAGAAATTGGGCACGGGCACAATGCTGTCGCCCGGCAGCGCGTACGGCTGCGTGAACATGCGCGGACGCTGCGACGTGTAGGACACGTACGGCATGAGTCCGACCTTGCGTTCATCCTGTCGCGTGACGAGCAGCTTCTTGGAGTCGGGCGACCAGCGCACGTTGGGGCGACGCCCCAGCGGACTGGGGCGGAGTGCCTGCTGCGGGCGGATCGCGGTCACGCCGTAGCTGAAATACTCCTCGCCATCCGTGGTTAAACGGACCGTGTCCTTGCCACCGCGCGCACGCACGTACAGGTCATGCTTGATGACGAACGCCTCGAGCTTCTTGTCCGGCGAGAGTACGAACGGCGACTCGTTGTACGTGGTGTCCTTGGCGACGCACTTGTACTGCACGATGTCGCAGGCGAACTGGCGCTTGCCGGCGCGAAACTCGATGCTCTTCTCGTCATCGCCATCGTTGCCGAAGCGGAAGGCACGGAACGGCAGATGATCGGCGTCGTACGCGGTGTCGGCCGCCACACTCATCACCGCGGCCAGCTTGCTGTTGTCGAACAACAGGCTGCGCGTGTTGGTGACGGGGTTGATGACCACGAAATCCGCACCGGTGCGCGTCTTGTTGCGATACCAGAAGCGGTTGCCGTCCTTGAAGAACTGCGGCGCCACTTCGTCGCCGGTGACGAGCTTGCCGGCATTCCACGGCAGGAGCTGTTCGGCGCGGGAGTAATCCACCGCCGTGACGGTGGGGCGTGTCTGCGCGCCGAGTGAAGGCGAGACGGCGAGTGTCAGGGCGATCGCGAGCGCACCGGTCAGTGCGCGAGGTAGCACGGAGGGGCGGGTGGGAGCATCCACCTGACGCGATGTGAACCAAGGCATTGGCGTTGGGCAAAAGAGAAGGGCGAACCGCGAACCTCAACAGTTTCGCGTCCGCCCTCGTCTTGCGCCATATCGGGTTTTCAGCCCCCGGTGGCTACGGCTGTACGCCCCCAACCACGCGCTTCATCACGGTGCCGCGCGGCAGGTTGGTGCTCGCGTCGATTTCGTTGATGATGTAAATGGTGTTGGCGCTGGCGGTGCTCGGGAAGCGCTGCACGAACGCCTGACCGCTCATCGCCTCGGTCAGCGTGACCAGCTGCACGGTCGCCGGCTGCACGTTCAGGCTCGCCGCGTCGGTGAGCACCTTGAAGGAGCGAACGGCCGCATCGATCTCGCCATCGCGCTGCGCCGGTGCCTTGCTCGTCATCAGCCCCACGAGCAGGTACGTCGTGCTCCCCGACTGAATCGCCGCCGCCTGACCGCGCAGCGCACCGCTGCTGGTTGTCGCGTCGAACGTCGCTACCGCCGCGGCGAGTCCATTGATGGTGGTGTTGCCGCTCTGCTTGAGCGTGATCCCCTGCTGCGACGTGAACGTCTGCAGCGCCTGCGCGGGCGACCCCTGCCCCGGCGTCAGCTCGAGCTGCGCATCCGCGGCCTGGCTCTGCCCCGCCACCGATGCGGCCATGTTCATCGTCTTCCAACCGCTCGGGAAGGTGAACTCGAAGCGCAGATCCGGGTGCAGGAACCGCGTACCCTTGAAGTAGCCGTTGCGCGGATTCTCGCCGAACACCATGCCGTCGATGACCTTGAGATAGCCGTCGCGATTGACCTTGCTGTTCGTCAGCGAGTTCGGCGGCAGCGCGGCAACCTTCTGCTCTGCGACCTTCACACGATTGCCCGGGTCCGGGTGCGTGCTCTGCCACTCGGGGATGCGCACACCTCCCTCGCCAGAGAGTCGCGCAAGCGTGTTGAACACCTTGGGCGTTTCGCGCACGTCGTAACCCTGCGCGAGCGAGTACTTGAAGCCCAGCGCATCGGCCTGCGTTTCGTCGTCACGCCCGAACTTGAGAAACAGCAGACCCGCGCCGCCGTTGAGCAGCTCGCCGTACTGCGCGACGCGCTGCGACAGCACGCTCGCGCCCACCAACCCGATCTGCGCCACCTGCTGCTTGCTCATCGCGGCGACGGTGTGCTTGGCCGTCACGTGTCCGATTTCGTGCCCGATCACTTCCGCCAGTTCGGCTTCGTTGGTCAGGTGCGTCATGAGACCGCGCGTCACGAAGATGAAGCCGCCGGGATAGGCGAACGCGTTCACCGCTGCATCGTCGAGGAGATGGAACTCCCACGGCAGCCCGGGGCGCTCGGACTTGGCAGCGATCGCCATGCCGATGCGGCGCACCATCGCCTGCGCTTCAGGCTTGTTGGTCTCGCCGACACTCTTGAGATCGCCCGCAGACGCTTCGCGTCCCATCGCGATCTCTTGCGATTGCGAGATGAGCGACAGCTCGCTCCGGCCGGTGACGGGATTGGTGGCGCAGGCGGCGAGGGTGGCCGCGGAGAGCAGCGCGAGGGCGGATAGTGGTTTCATCACAGGACGAAGTTGCAAATGGTATGCCGAAGGGTGTCTGCTGCGGCCGACATCACGAAAGCGCGAACGGACGCTCGAGACTCGGTGACTGTGGGGTGAAGAGCTCGGCCCCATTCTCCGTGATGACCATATCGTCTTCGAGGCGGATGCCGAACTCGCCCGGGATGTAGATGCCCGGCTCGTCGGAGAATACCATGCCCGGCTTGAGCGGGAGTGTGTTCCCGCGCACGAGATACGGCCACTCGTGCCCGTCCATTCCCATGCCGTGCCCGACGCGGTGGCTGAAGTACTTGTAGTCGGGACCGAAGCCGGCATCGACGATCACCTTGCGCGCCGCCGCATCGACGGCCTCGCACGGCAGTCCCGGGCGAGCGGTCTTGAGTGCCGCGGTCTGTGCGCGATGCTCGATCTCGAACACATCCTTCATGCGCTGCGTGGCCTTGCCCAGCACGAACGTGCGCGAGATGTCCGAGCTGTAGCCCTCCACCTTGCAGCCGCCGTCAATCAGCAGGATGCTCCCCTCGCGTACGACCTGCGGTGTGGCCGAACCGTGCGGCAGCGCCGAGAACTTGCCAACCTGTACGCCTGCCGAACCTTCGTAGCCCAACTGACGATGCGCGAGCTGCACGAGCCGCGCGAAGTCGTCCTGCGTCATCCCTTCCTTGAGCGACTTGTACGCTGCCTCGTACGCCTTGAGCGTCACCTGGCTGGCAAATCGCATGAGGGCAATTTCGTGCGCGTCTTTCACCGTGCGGCAGCCCGCCGTGACTGGCGTGCCGCTGACGACCTTCACGTTGGGAATGTGCGCGGCACCGTCACTGAACTGGAACCGCACGGTTTCTTCGGCGCCGATGGTGGCCGTGGAGAGACCGCGCGACTTGAGCCCCTGCGCGATGAGGGCGTACGGGTTCTCGTGCTCTTCCCACGCGTAGACCGTTGCGTCCTTGCCGAGCGGTCCGAGGTGCGCCTGCTCCATGGCGCGTTCCTCCTCGAACTTGGGGGTGACGAGGAAGGCGCTGCCGGTTGTTGGGATGATGGCGGCGAGGAGCCGTTCGCTGAGACCCCACCGGATGCCGGTGAAGTACTCCATCGACGTGCCGCCGGTGAGCATCAGTGCGTCGATGCCGTTCGCCTTCATCAAAGCGCGCGCGCGCTCGATGCGTGCACGCCGTTCATCCACCGAGATCGGGGTGACTTTCCCCTTCATCGACGTGAGCGCCTTGATCGCTGGCGGCAGCTCCTGTCCCGTCTGCGCGCCGCCGTGGGGTGCCGCATCGGCGGGCGTCGAGCCGAGCGAAAGGCCGGCGAGGGTGGCCGCGGAAGTGCCGAGGAAGGTGCGACGGGTCGTCATGGTGGTCTGCCCTGAGCGCGTGGGAAAAGCGTTGCCGTGAATGAACGCCCAATCGCTGCTGCAGGAACAGCGACTGAACGGACACGAAACGGCACGAATGTTTGCACCGCGACGTTACGTCGAAATTGCCCAGTTGCGACAGTGGGCCGAGCCGCATTGCTTCCCCCACGCTCGACGCTGTCTCCCACCTTTCGAGGATCCTGTGCCCCCACGTCTTCTCCGACGTGCCAGATTCCGGCTCGCCTTCCGACTACTGGCACTTCCGGCCCTGATGGCCGCTACCGTCGTTCCCGCCGCTAGCATTGCGGCGCAGTCCACCGGCACGATCGCTGGACGCATTCTCGACGCCGACAACGGTCAGCCGATCGTCGCCGCGCAGGTCACCATCGCCGGCACGCAACTCGGCCGCGCCACGGGCGACGACGGACGCTTCAGCATCAGCGGAGTCTCGTCCGGCAGCGTCACGGTGACCGTGCGCCGCATCGGCTACATGCAGCAGACGCGCACGGTCTCGGTCACCGCCGGCGGTACGGTGACGGTGGACTTGTCGCTCGCCAAGAGCAGCGTGTCGCTCACCGGTGTCGTTGTCACGGCCACGGGCGAAGAGCGCAAGAAGGAAGTCGGCAACGCGGTCACCTCGGTCGACGCATCGCAGTTCGCGAAGGGCGGCGTCGCCAACACGCAGCAGATCCTCCAGGGTCGCTCGACGGGCGTGACGGTGCTTGGCAACTCGGGCCAGCCCGGCGCGGGCGGCTCGATTCGTTTGCGCGGCGTGAACAGCATCACGCAGGGCAATCGTCCGCTCATCTACGTGGACGGCGTGCGAATCTTCAACGGCAACTCGCCGACGGGCGTGTCGTCGCGTCAGTCCGTGTCGCCGCTCAATGACATCGCCGCGTCGGATATCGACCGCATCGAAGTGGTGAAGGGCCCGGCGGCCACCACGCTCTATGGCACCGAAGCGTCGGGCGGCGTGATCCAGATCTTCACCAAGCGTGGTCGTGATGGCGCTGCGCGCTGGACGGCGGAAGCGTCGGGCGGCTTCAACAGCATCGGCCAGTTCGGCCCCAAGTCGGATCCGACGGGCTTGTTCCTCAAGCAGTGCCGTGGCCCAGGGCTCGTGAACATCGATGGAGTAGCGTTTGAAGACGCCACCTGCCCGGAGAGCGGCTCGTGGTTCCAGAAGGGATCGGTGAGCCGCTATTCGTTGGGTGTGCGCGGCGCCGGCAGCGGCATCAACTACTCCATCTCGGGCAACCTCGAGAACGAGTACGGTGTGGTGCGCGTGGGCAACAACAAGACGGGTGGCCTGCGTGCGAACATCGGCTTCACGCCGCGCAAGGATCTCGTCATCGCGCTCAACTCGTCGTATCAGAAGCGCGCGACGGCGATGATCTCCGACGGCAATAGCGCGGACGCATTCCTGCTCAACGTGTCGCGCGGCCCCGGCTCGAACTTCAAGGGCACCGGCTGCAGCAACGCGACGATCACCTGCGTGCTCAACGACACGATCTTCTCGAAGGCGAACACGATCGGCAACGACCACTTCATCACTGGCGGTACGGTGACGTGGACGCCGATCACGCAGCTCTCCAATCGTCTCTCGGTCGGCTTCGACTACAACAACTCCGACATCAAGACGGTCAATCCGTTCGGCTACCTGCGCACGCCGACGGGCCAGTACTTCCAGACGCTGTGGAATCGCTCGCTCATCTCGGTGGACTACGCGAGCACGTGGAAGCAGTCGATCGGCAAGTCATTCTCGAGCGCCACGTCCGTTGGTGGCCAGCTGTTCGACAGCCGTCTCAACTCCACTGATCTTCAGGCCGACAACTTCGCGGGTCCGGGCACGCCGACGCTGATCTCCGGTTCGTTGCGTCAGATCACCGACGTGAACGCGCAGCGCGTCATCAACGCCGGCTTCTTCGGGCAGCAGCAGCTCGGCTGGCGTGATCTGCTGTTCGTGACGGCCGGCGTGCGCGTCGACGGCAACAGCGCGTTCGGCAAGAGCTTTGGTCTCCAGACGTACCCCAAGCTGAGCGCGTCGTACGTGCTCTCTGACGAAAGCTTCTGGCCGGCCAAGTTCGTGGAAACGCTCAAGCTGCGCGCCGCCGTCGGTGAGTCGGGCAAGGCGCCCGGTGCGTTCGACGCCACGCGCACCTGGAACCCGATCGCCGCTGAAGGTGGTCTCTCCGGCTTCACGCCGGGTCAGCTTGGCAATCCGAACCTGGGTCCCGAGCGCACGCGCGAGACCGAAGGCGGCTTTGATGCCAGCATGTTCAACGGACGCCTCGGCGTCGTGATGACGTACTTCAAGGCGCGCACGAGCGATGCCCTGATCAACGTGTCGTATCCGCCGTCGCAGGGCTTTTCGGCCAACCAGCCCGAGAATGTGGGCGTACTGGAAAGCACCGGCCTCGAACTGCAGCTGACGTCGACCGTGCATCCGACGCGCTGGGCTGAGTTGAGCGGCCGCATCCAGTACACGAGCGTGAAGTCGAAGGCGGTGGACCTCGGCGGTCGCGTGCTGACGCTGGATGCCTTGGCGCGCAGCTACGTGAAGGAAGGGCTGCCGGTGCCCGCGTACATGGGCTTCAAGGTGCGTAACGCCGGTGAGGTCGCGACGCCAATCGTCGACACGCTGCAGTACCTCGGCGCGACGTTCCCGACGCAGATCATCAACCCGTCGCTGACGCTGACGCTGTTCAAGAATCTGTCGCTCGATGCCGTCGGCGAGTGGCAGCTGGGCGGCCACCTGCTCAACGGCACGGCGTTCCAGAACTCCGGTTTGCAGATCTGGCAGCCGTGCTTCACGGCGCAGCGCGCGCTCAAGGCGGCGGCGGCAGGCAATGCGGCGGCGCTGGCCACGGTCAACGCGGGCGATCGCATCAAGTGCTCCATCACGGCAGCGGAGCGTGACTACAGCTACTTCGTGGAGAGCTCGGACTTCTTCAAGCTGCGCAGCGTCTCGATGTCGTACGAGCTGCCGACGAGCATCTCGCATCTGTCGCGCCCGATGACGTTGCAGTTGACCGGTCGCAATCTGTTGACGCGCACGAACTACACCGGATCCGATCCGGAGAACGCCGACCAGCGCACGAGCACGTTCTATCGTCGCGACTACTACAACTTCCCGCCCTATCGCACGTTCCTGTTGTCCGTGCGGACGAGCTTCTGACCATGACCACCGCACATATCTCCCGCACCGCTCGTCGCGCCGCGACGAGCCTCGCGCTGGTCGGCATCGTCGGCGCGCTTTCGGGCTGCAAGCTCGAAGTCACCAATCCTGGTCCACTGCAGGACACCGATCTCAACACGGCGAGCGCCGTCCCCGCCTTGGTCAACGGCATGGGTGGTGACCTCTCGAACGCGATGGGCAACTACATCACGCGTGGATCACTTGCTGCGTTCGAGTTGGTGCACTCGGGCAACTTTGCCGCCGAACGCAAGTTCGCGTCCGGGCAGATCGCGCCTGAAGACGTGAACGGCGATTGGGCGCGCATGCACACCGCGCGCTACGTGGCCGAAGCAGGGCTCGTGCGCATGAAGACGGTGCTTGGCTCGGCGTTCGAAACGAACACGAATACGCCGCGTGCGTATCTGTACGCGGGCTTCGCCAATCGCTTTCTCGGCGAGAACGTCTGCAACGCGGTCATCGACGGTGGCTCGTCGTTGCCGAGCAGTGAGCACTTCGTGCGCGCGGAGAGTTTGTTCACGCGAGCGCTGACCATCGCGCGGGCGCAGAACAACACCGCGCTTACCAATGCGGCACTGGCTGGACGTGCCACCGTGTTGGCGTGGCAGGGCAAGTGGGCCGCGGCCGATGCGGATGCGGCGCTCGTGCCGGTGGCGTTCCGTCACAACGCGATCTTCTCCACGAACACCACGCGTGAGAATCTCGACTTGGCCAACCAGACGATCACGCGTCGTGAAGTGACCGTGTGGAACACCGTGTGGGTGGCCGATCGCGATGTGCGCACGCCGTACGACACCGTGAAGACGGGAACGGCGATCACGCGCGGTCAGGATGGCGTGACGAACTTCTTCCGTCAGCGGAAGTACCTCACGCTGGGCGATCCCGTTGCATTGGCCAAGGGAACGGAGATGCTGCTCATCCGCGCGGAAGCAGCGTTGCGCAGCAACAACGTGGCCTCGGCGATGACGTTCATCAATCAGGAGCGTGCGACGTTCACGTTACCAGCGTTGACGGCAACGACGGTCGATGCGGCATTCACGATTCTGATGCGTGAGCGTGGCGCGCTGTTGTGGCTGGAAGGCCGTCGCTTGTGGGACCTGCGCCGCTGGCTGGCCGAGGGTCGCAACACGACGCTGCAAGGCCGGAGCGTGTGCATTCCGATTTCGCTCGAAGAGCAGGGCGCGAATCCGAATTTGCAGTAGCGCATGTGACGTAGCGGTGATGTAGCGCTACGCAGGTAGTGCGCAGACGGCCGGCGATGGATTCGGGAGCTCACCCGATTCACCATCGCCGGCCGTTTGTGCGTGAGGGGTGTCTGCGTGCAGCCTCCTGTCGCCTGGATGGGCGCCGTTGGGAACTTCTGTCGGACGCGCCGTCTATGACGTGTGCAGGGTACGAGAACCCCAATCTGAGATAGGATCTTATGCGCAGACTGCTATCGAGCCGCACCGTTCTTCCCATGCTGCTGGCGAGCGCGCTCGCGTCTGCGCCGCACGTGGTGCACGCGCAGTCCGCCAAGCCGCCAATGGCGATGACAACGGCTCCTGCGGCCAAGCCAACCATCTTCCGCAAGCCGTCCGACGGTGAGCTGAAGCGACTGCTGACACCGATGCAGTATCAGGTCACGCAGCACGAGTCCACGGAGCCGCCGTTCCGCAACGAGTTCTGGAATCACCACGAAGCGGGCATCTACGTCGATGTCGTTTCCGACGAGCCGTTGTTCAGCAGCACCGACAAGTACGAATCGGGAACCGGCTGGCCCAGCTTCACCAAGCCGATTGCGTCAACAAACGTTCGCACCGTCACCGATCGTCAGCTGTCTGAAGAGCGCACCGAGGTGCGATCGCGGCTGGGTGATTCGCATCTCGGGCACGTGTTCGACGATGGCCCGCGCCCTACCGGCTTGCGCTACTGCATTAACTCTGCGTCGCTGCGATTCATTCCGGCCAGCGATCTCGAGAAGGAAGGCTACGGCCAGTACGCCAAGCTCTTCGTTGGACTGAAGCCAAAGAACAAGTAAAGACCGGCGCGATCATTCGCCCCTGACGTCGAGCCCCATCGCCATCGCGATCGTGATGGCCTGCTGATAATCCACGATCGCGCCGGTGAGCGTCACGCGTGCGGGCTCGACGGCGCTGAGATCGCTGCCTCGCAGATCCGCATCGGTGAAGTCGGCACCATTGAGCGACGCGCAGGCCAAGTCCACGCTGCGCATACTCATGCCTCCGCAGCGTGCGTCGCTCAGATCGACTTCGCGCAATCGCGCATCTGCAAAGCGCGCCTTTCGCAGGTCGGCTCCGGCCAACTGCACGAACGACCAGTTGCCGCCGCTCACCTTCATGAGATCGAAGCTGCAGCGATCGAACTTGCTCCCGACGAACTTGCACTCGGTGAAGCGGGCGTCGAAGAAGTTGCAGTTGGAGAAGCGGCAGTTCACAAACGCGGCATCGGTGTGCGCGGAGATATTGAACTGCACGCCGCGGAAGGTGCAATCGGTGAAGACCGCGCCGTTGTTCACCGCCTCGGTCATGTCGATGTCCACGAACGCCACCCGTGTGTGCGTCTCGCCGCTGATGTCGCGCCCTTCCCAGTTTGCGCCGCTGACAGTGGAATCGGTTGTTGGCGAATTCCCGGCGTTGCTCATCTGGATGGACTCGAGGGTGTGCCGGAGGATGCGTTGAGCGAGCGTAGCAGCAGATAGCCGACGAGGCCCGCGCAGCCGCTGGCAGTGAGTACGGCAAGCTTGGCGATGTCGAGCTGCTCCGCCGACGTGAACGCCAGTCCGGCCACGAACAGCGACATCGTGAAGCCGATCCCGCCTAACCATGCAACGCCATGCAGCTGCTTCCACGACGCGCCCGTGGGCAGGTCGGCGGCACCGATGCGCACCGCGATCACGCTCGCCAGGGTGATGCCGATCGGCTTGCCCAACAGCAGCCCCATCGCGGCGCCAATGGCAATCGGATTGGTGGCAGCCGCTGCCAGATCCGATCCCAGCGAAACACCCGCGTTGGCCAAGGCGAAGATCGGCATGATGCCAAAGGCGACGACGCTTTGCAGCGCGTGCTCCACCTGCTGCAACGGCGACTGGGCCGCGTCGGCCGCGCTCTCGAGCGCCTGCAGTGCGCTCTGATGCCCCTGATTGGACAGGACCGTCGTACCGGGTTCATCGGCCGCGCGAAAATCGGCGAGGCTCGCTTCGGCCGACGCGAGAAACTGGTCTTCGGAGATTCGCGTGCGGGCGGGCAGCATGAGCGCGAGCAGCACGCCGGCAATCGTGGCGTGAATGCCCGACTTGAGCATGAACAGCCACAGCACCACGCCAAGCAAGGCGTAGGTGGCCGGACGACGTGCTCCTGCGCGATTGAGCGCGAACAGCGCCAACAGCACCAGCGCGGCTCCGCCCAGCGCCGCCCAGTCGATCGCGCTGGTATAGAACAGCGCGATCACCAGCACCGCCCCCAGATCGTCGGCGATGGCGAGCGCAGCGAGAAACACGCGCAGGCTGGTCGGCACACGGTTGCCGAGTAGCGCCAGAATTCCCAGCGCAAAGGCGATGTCCGTGGCCATTGGGACGCCCCATCCCGCCGCACCGGGTCCACGCGCATTCACGCTCGCGTACAGCAGCGCCGGCACGATCATGCCACCGAGCGCCGCTGCGACGGGCAGCGTGGCCGACCGACGCGACGACAGCTCGCCCACGAGGATCTCGCGCTTGATCTCGAGCCCAACGAGCAGAAAGAACACGGCCATGAGGCCGTCGTTGACCCAGGCGTGCAGCGGGAGTGTCAGGCCGAACGACGGCGCGCCGATGCTGACCGGCGTCTCCCAGAGGTGATGATACGACGCGGCCCATGGCGAGTTGGCCCAGCCGAGCGCGACCGCCGTGCATGCCAGCAGCACCAGACCGCCGGCGGCGCTGGTGGCAAAGAAGCGTTGAAACGGTCCGAGTACTCGCTCGACGAGCGGGCGTGAACCGGGCATGCGTGCGGGAGCCGTGGACATGGGAGGTGAAATCTATTGCTGGGCACTCGCCGGTGATGAAGCGCACGACCGCGTGGCGACGCATTGCGCATCTTTCTGTCTATGCGAGTATCCGCATCGGTTGGGCTACTACTTACTCTCGTCGCGGCGCGCGTCCTGCCGGCACAGCGCCCGGACATGCGCGACTCGGCCATGGCGGCCGCTGCGAGCACAGTGCTCACATTCGATCACTTCGCCGAGCGTTGCGCGCGCGGCAAGCCGATTGCGGGCAAGGACTCGACGATTGTTGCGACGTGGGTCAGCACGCAAGGCGTGGAGTTGGTGCGGACACGGCTGCAGGAGCTGGCTGGCGATGCGTCGCAGCAACCGCTCATCGCACAAGCGCGCGCCGCGATCGTTCAGCGCTACGGCACGATGAATTTCCTGAGCTGCCGTGCGATGGTGCAGGTGACCAGGCAGCCCGACGCCCAGTTCGCCAGCACGTCGCCGCAACTGCTGCGGGCGCTGCGGGCGCCAGCGATGGTCGCAGCTTCCAGCACACCGGTCGGCGCTCCCGATACCGCCGTGAGTGCGACCAACACGTCATCGACATCGAACGCGTCATCGAGCGCGTCATTGCAGGCGTCAGCGGACGCGTCATCGTCAACACACGCGGCGCTCCTTGCGCGCATCGAAGGCTTTGCGTTCGACACGCGCCCCAAGATGGGCATGGGCGGTTTCATCGCGCTCGACATCTATCCCATCGTGCTCTTTCACAACGGCGAGGTGCTGACCGATGTGGAAGGACTCTCGTTTCGCGCGGGGCTCGATGCGCACAAGCGCGCTGAACCCACGCTGTGGACCCGATGGCGCCGTACGGGTCGATCACTCGAGATCGTGAAGGACGGACGATGGGACACGCTCGAGTTTCCGACCATCTACTCGAGCGTACCCGCTGGATTTCGACTGCAAGGACTCTTTCGTAGCACGTCCGGCGTGGGCAACGTGGCGGTGGGCGGCACGCAAAGCGTGACCGCGTGGAATGAGTTCCGCTTCTCCAACGATGGTCGCGTGCAACGCGGCGGTGGCGCGGGATCGCGTGCGGAAGCGGGCGGCACATCCGTGGTGACCAGCGCGGTCGCTGCGAATCGTCGCGGCACCTATCGCATCGATGGGCTCGAGCTCGTGATCAGCTACGACGATGGCTCGAGCGACCGGCGCATCTTCATCACCGACCCCGCCAAGCCGACGGTGATTTGGCTCGACGGGGTGAGTTATGTGCTGCGAAAGTAGGCGCTTGCTTCAGCGCTTGATTCAGCGCGTGGTTTAACGCTCGCTGTCCAGCATGCGCATCTGGTGCGCGTCGTAGCGTGTGCCGCTCACGGTCGCCGCGATCGCCTCCATACGCGCGAAGTCGTCGGCAGTCAGTGTGACCGTGAGTGCCGCCAGTGATTCCGCCAGCTGCGCGCGCGTGCGTGCACCAATCACCGGCACGATGTCGTCGCCACGGCTCAGCACCCACGCAATCGCCGCCTGCGTCATCGACACGCCCTTGGCCGTCGCGATCTCGCGCAGGGCGTTCACCAACTCGCGATTGCGTTCACCACTCTCGCCGGCAAAGCGCGGCAGGTGCGTACGAAAGTCTTTCGCGTCGCTCGGGATCGATCCTGACAACAGTCCCCGCGACAGCACGCCGTACGCAGTCACGCCGATCCCGAGCTCGCGCAGTACGGGCAGGATCTCCGTTTCGACCGAGCGACTGATCAGCGAATACTCGATCTGCAAATCCGCGATCGGATGCACCGCGTGCGCACGTCGGATCGTATCAGCCCCCACTTCGGACAACCCGATGGCGCGCACGTATCCCGCCTTCACGAGATCAGCGATGGCACCGATCGTGTCTTCAATGGGCACCGCCGGGTCGAGACGGGCCGGGCGATAAATGTCGATGTACTCCACGCCCAGTCGGGTGAGCGTGTGTGCGAGCGCGTTCCTGATGGCCACCGGGCGTGTGTCGATGCCGATCCAGCTGCCGTCTGGTCCGCGCAGCGCGCCGAACTTGACCGACAGCAATGCGTCGTCGCGCCGCCCCTGCAGTGCCCGGCCAATCAGCAGCTCGTTCCTGCCAATGCCATAGAAGTCGCCGGTATCGAGCAGCGTCACGCCCCGTTCCAGGGCCTCGTGAATCGTGCGGATGCTCTCGGCGTCGTCGCTGACGCCGTACATCCCGGACATACCCATGCAGCCGAGGGAGATGGGGAAGACGGTCGGGCCGGTGGCACCGAGTTGGCGCGGGACGTGGGCGGCGGCGATCGAAGAATCGGGGGAGCGCTGGGTCGCTGCGTGTGAAGAAGTCATGGAGCAACCATATGGACTCACAGTATCCTGTGGCAACAAGGCGCCCGAAAGTGCTATACTCACCTTATGGATACTGTGAACTTGGCCTCGAAAGACGAGGCGCTCTCCGGACCGGGCTCCATGGCCGAGCGGCAGTTGGACATGGCGCGGGAGCTGTTGTCGCGCGTGGCGGACAAGTGGACGCTGCTCGTCATCGAGGCGCTCGAGGACGGCAAGCCACGGCGCTTCAGTCGGTTACAGGAGACGGTGCACGGCATCAGCCAGAAGATGCTGACCAAGACGCTGCGCCAGCTCGAGCGCGACGGGCTGGTCGTGCGGCGGGTGCATCCCGTGATCCCGCCGCACGTGGACTACCAGCTCACCACACTTGGCCATTCGCTGGGCGAGGCGGTGTGCGGGGTCTGGCTGTGGGTGGCCGCGAACGCGGAGGCGGTGGAGCGCGCGCGGCTCGAGTTTGGCCGTCGTGAGATCGGCGCGTCGCCGGCAGCCGACTAGATCCGCCGCAGCAGAGAAAACAAAGCGGCGCCCGCGATTGACGCGGGCGCCGCAATTGTCTCAGTCGATCTTATCGGACGGCCTTTCTCGTCGCCTTCCGACCTTTCGTCACCGTGGCCGGAACAACCACGTCCGGCGTCACCCGGACCTCGAGCGATGCCGCGTGCGCCCGCTCGATGGCCGCGAGGTCAGTCAACAGTCCGATCGCCTGCTTGGTCGACATCGCCAGCGGTTCGAAGGCGCGTCCTGACATCCGCACCGCCACCGCCTCGCGGCGCTTCGGCGCGAACGGTTCATCGAGACTGATCATCTTCATCGACCATTCCTCGAAGCTGCGCGTGCGGATTACCGCATAGCTCAGGATTTCCGCGCCATTGTGCCGCTGATCGCGAAGGATCTTGGCGTAGATCGCATTGACGGCATCGCGCGGGCCTTCGAGCAGCTGCAGAAACGAACCGTTTCCGTGCGCGAGGATCCCGCTCACGCCGCACTCGGCGTTCGCGATCTTCGCCTGCCTTCGAATACTCATTAGATCCGAAATGTGAAGGCCGGGCCGTGCGGCACTTGCATAGACCAGACGAATTAGTGGCATGCTGTGTGGTATCGGCCGCTTCCGGCGAAACTGGAGTGAATACTCCTTAACGCGTTCGCCCGGAATACTGGCTAAAGATCTGGGACGAAGTGGTCGAGAATAGGCGTTGAGTCGAATTCTTCGCTTTATCGGGACCAAGGGCAAGGACGATCTCCTTCGGGATTTCTTGACAGAGAGCGCGGACAATCTGGGACGGCTCGACAACGATATTGTCGAGCTGGAGCGACACCCGGGTGACATTGCGCTCCTCAATAGCGTCTTCCGAACGATTCATACCATAAAGGGCACATGCGGCTTTCTCGGCCTGGTTCGGCTGGAAGGCGTCGCGCACGTCGCCGAGAATGTGCTGGACCGCCTGCGGGCAGGTCAGCTGACGAGCAACCCCGAGCTGATCGGCGACGTCCTCGCCGCAATCGACTGCATCAAGTACGTGTTGCATCAGCTCGAGCAGACGGAGTCCGAGCCTGAAGGAGACGATCGCGCGCTGATGGCGCGTCTCGATCGCTGGCTGACCGCTGCGCAGGACACGCCCCCTGGATCAGTCGCGCCGCCGAGCGTCACGCCCGCCGCCGTCGCCGGGCCGAGCGCCAATGGCGGAGACCCAGTCGCGCCGACGCCATCCGTGCCTGCGCACGCCAATGCCGCAGCTCATCAGAAGACAACTCGCACCGAGTCCAACGCCGCCGTGACCGCCGAACACAACGACCATCCCGAGCACACCGAGACGCGTTCTGCGGTGGCGGACAGCTCGCTGCGCGTGGGCGTCGGCCTGCTCGACACGCTGATGAATCTCGTTGGCGAGTTGGCCCTCGGTCGCAACCAGTTGCTGCAACTGGCGAGTGCGAATGAGGAGTCGCCCTTCGCCAAGCCGGTGCAGCATCTCGATCGCGTGACGACCGATCTGCTCGATGCGGTCATGCGCACCCGGATGCAACCGATCGGCAATGCGTGGACCAAGTTGCCGCGTCTGGTGCGCGACCTCTCGCAGTCGAGTGGCAAGCAGATCACGCTCGTCATGCATG
The DNA here is from genome assembly GCA_965279375.1 of Gemmatimonas sp. Taxonomy (GTDB): domain Bacteria; phylum Gemmatimonadota; class Gemmatimonadetes; order Gemmatimonadales; family Gemmatimonadaceae; genus Gemmatimonas. Next base: position 1,137,564 of record OZ257156.1, read on the forward strand.
GTTCGGAGACGGAACTCGATCGCCAGATCCTTCAGGCGATTCAGGATCCACTTACGCACATGGTTCGCAACTCTGCTGATCACGGCATCGAGTCGATCGCTGCGCGCGTCGCCGCTGGCAAGCCCGAGGGCGGTACGGTTCGCCTGAGTGCCCGGCATGAAGGCGGCCACGTGGTGATCGAGATCGTCGATGATGGTGCTGGAATCGACGCAGGAAAGGTGCGTCGCAAGGCAGTCGAGCGCGGACTCATTCGCGCGGACCTCGCGGATTCGATCCCCGATGCACAGATGCTGCGCTTCATCTTCGAGCCCGGCTTCTCGACCGCCGAGACCATCACGAACGTCTCCGGCCGCGGTGTCGGCATGGATGTCGTGCGCAGCAACATTGAAGCGATCGGCGGCACGGTCGAACTGCAGTCGCAGTTCGGACGCGGCACGACCGTTCGCGTGAAGATCCCGCTCACCCTCTCGATCATCTCGGCGCTGCTGGTGGGCACGGCCGGTGAAACCTTCGCGGTGCCGCAGATCGGCATCGTGGAACTGGTCTGTGTCACCGACGAACAGCGCGTACTCGTGGAGACCGTGCACGGCGCGAAGTTCTTCCGCCTGCGCGACACGCTGTTGCCGATGGTCTCGCTTCGCGAGTTGATCGGTCTCGGTGTCTCGGACGAGACACTGACGAGCAACATCGTGGTCTGTCAGGTCGGCGATGTGCGATTCGGCCTCGTGGTCGAAGACGTGTTCGACACGCAGGAGATCGTGGTCAAGCCAGTCGGCCGTCTCATCAAGCACCTGCAGGCATACGCTGGCTGCACCATCACGGGCGACGGCCGCGTCATCATGATCCTCGACACGACCGGCATCGCCACGGTCGCGGGCGTCGCGACCAGCGAATCGCGCGACGAAGCGGCCATCGCCGCAGAAGCAGCGGAGCGACTGCGCGTCACCAACGCGGAGAGCGACGTGGAAAGCATTCTGCTCTTCGACGCCGGCTTTCCGGCGCTGCAGGCCGTCCCGCTCGCGCTGGTGGCGCGCCTCGAGGAGTTCGCCCAATCGGCGATCGAGGAGATCGACGGACAGTTCCTCGTGCAGTACCGCGGCGCGCTCATGCCGATCGTGCCCGCGAATCCGTCGCTCGACATGCGCGCCAAGGATCCGCGCCCGGTCATCGTCTTCAGCGACCGCAATCGCATCATGGGACTCGCAGTCGATGAAATCCGCGACATCGTCGAAGATCGCGTGTTGCTGCAGCGGCGTGGCACCCGGCCGGGCATTCTCGGCGTCTGCGTGATCGCCGAACGGGCAACAGAGATACTCGACACCGACCACTTCCTTCGATTCGCGCATGGCATGGACCGCGAGCGCGACGCGTCTGACTTTCCCGAAATCGCGGCGGAAGAGGTAACGAGCCTATGAGCGCCGGAAAGACGAAGGACTCCGTCGCATCGACAACGACCGATGCGCATGCAGTCGAGCACGCGGAGTACGTGACGTTCCGCCTGGCAGACCAGTGGCTTGGCATACCGGTCATGGGCGTGCAGGAGGTGCTGACTTCGCAACGCGTGGCACGCGTGCCGATGGCGCCAACGGCGATCGCCGGCTTCCTCAACTTGCGCGGACAGATCGTCACCGCGCTCGATCTGCGGAGCACGCTCGGACTCGCTGCGCGCGGGCCGGATGATGAGGTAATGAATGTCGTCGTGCGCCACGAAGGCGAGCTCTTCGCGTTCATGGTCGACGAGGTCGGTGATGTCGTGTCGGTCACCAACCAGTCCGTGCAGCCGACACCGGCCAGCCTCGACGCGCGTTGGCGGGCCGCCAGCGTGGGCATCGTACGACGCGAGCATGACCTGCTGCTCGTGCTCAGCGTCAATGAAGTGATCCGGCTCGAACACGTGGCTGTCACGTGACGACCTGAAAAGCACCTCACAACGGCCGGTGCGATGCTGCCCGGTTGCACACACTTTCCGCCACTCAACGTACACGCCTCAATTTCATAACTACCGCCATGCCGACCGCGAAAACCACTCCGAAGTCGTCCCGCCCCACTCCTGCTTCAAGCGACAAGCCTCGTATCGAGAAGGCAACGCCGTCCGCGCCGACGCCATCGCGCCGTCGGGACTCCGCAGGACGTGACGCCGCCGATGAACTCGGACGGAACGTCGCGGAGCTTGAAGCGGTTGTTGCTGCCATCGGGCAATCGATGGCCGTCATCGAGTTCGATCTTGATGGCACCGTGCTCACTGCGAATGACAACTTCCTCGGCGCTCTGGGCTACACGCTGCCGGAGATTCAGGGCCAGCACCATTCGATGTTCGTGGACGAAGCGGCGCGCAACAGCGACGCCTACCGCGCCTTCTGGGCCAAGCTCAATCGCGGCGAGTTCGATGCCGGCGAGTACAAGCGCATCGGCAAGGGCGGACGTGAGGTGTGGATCCAGGCCTCGTACAATCCGGTCCGCGATCGCGAAGGCCGTCCGACGAAGGTCGTGAAGTTCGCCACCGACATCACCAAGCAGTCGCAGCTCATGGCCGACTACAGCGGACAGATCGCCGCCATCGGTGCGTCGAACGCGGTGATCTCGTTCAATCTCGACGGCACCATCGTCGAGGCCAACGACAACTTCCTCGGGCTGCTGGGATACCGGCTGGACGAAGTGCAGGGCCGCAAGCACAGCATGTTCGTCGATGACGCTGAGCGCAACGGCACGGAGTACCAGGAGTTCTGGGCCAAGTTGAATCGCGGCGAGTTCCACGCCGGCGAGTACCGGCGCATCGGCAAGGGCGGCAAGGTTTGCTACATCCAGGCGACGTACAACCCGATCCGCGATCGTGATGGGAGGCTGGTCAAGGTCGTGAAGTACGCGACCGATGCAACGGCGATGGTTGCGCTGCGCGCCAGCATGCAGAAATTCCAGGCCGACGCCGTGCTCTTGGCCGATGGCTTTGAGTCCACGGTTGCCGCGATCGCCGGTGTGGTGAGCGCGTCGTCGACCGAACTCGAAGCGAGCGCGCAGGGCATGGCCGCCTCCACCGAAGAGACGACGCGACAGGCGCAGGCCGTCGCGGCCGCCTCCGAGCAGGCGACGCGCAACGTGCAGACTGTCGCCAGTTCTGCGGAGCAGCTGACCGCGAGCATTCGCGAGATTGCGAGCCGCGTACAGGAAGCGTCGTCGATCTCGCAGATCGCGGTCCGCCAGGCCAATGAGACGTCGGAAACGATGGCCAAGCTCGGGATCTCGAGCCAGGAGATCGGTCAGGTCGTCAAGGTGATCACGTCGATCGCGCAGCAGACCAACCTGTTGGCACTGAACGCGACGATCGAAGCCGCGCGCGCTGGCGAAGCGGGCAAGGGCTTTGCAGTCGTGGCGAACGAAGTGAAGGAACTGGCCCGTCAGACGGCCCGCGCGACCGAGGAGATCGGCAGCAAGATCGCCGGTGTGCAGTCAGAGACTTCGCTGGCCGTGCAAGCCATTCGCGACATCACCGGCGTCATCAACAAGATCAACGAGATCTCGACGACCATCGCCGGTGCGGTCGAAGAGCAGAACGCCGCGACGAGCGAGATTTCACGCAACGTTGGCGAAGCGGCACGTGGCACCGCCGAGGTCAGCTCGAGCATCGCGATGGTCACGCAGGTCGCGTCGGAAGGCGGACGCACAGCGGAGAGCATCAAGTCGGCCGCGGGCGGTCTCTCGGTGGAATCCGAGCGCCTCAACAACGCGGTGCGTGAGTTCCTCGGTCAGCTGCGCAAGGTCTGACCGCCACTATGAAGCGCATACTGGTAATCGATGACTCGGGCGCGATTCGCAAGGCGATCCGCCGCATTCTCGAAGGGTTGTCGTACGAGGTGATGGAAGCGGAAGACGGGCAGAAGGCGCTCGATGTGCTGTTGTCCGGTGCGCAGTTTCAGGCGGTGCTGTGCGACATCGACATGCCGAACATGGACGGTCTCGAGTTTCTCGGGGCCGTCTCCAAGCGAGGCGTCCTCGCGCCGCCGATCATCATGTGCACCACGCATACGTCGTTCGACAAGATCCAGACCGCCATCACGCTCGGCGCGACGGAATACATCATGAAGCCGTTTGACGCGACCATCATTTCTTCCAAGCTCGAAGCCTGCGGGGTTGCATGACTAAGACCCCGGACGCAATCCGGGTGATGATTGTCGATGACAGCGCGGTGATCCGCGGCGCGTTGGGCCGCATTGTCGATGAGCAGCCGGATATGCTCGTCGTCACCACCGCGCCGAACGGCAAGGTTGCACTCGATGCGCTCAAGCACAGCAAGATCGACGTCGTGTTACTCGACATCGAAATGCCGGAGATGGATGGGCTGACGGCGCTGCCAAGAATTTTGGCGGAGTATCCGGCCACGCGTGTGATCATGGCGAGCAGTCTCACACAGCGTGGTGCGGAAGTGACCATGCAGGCGTTGTCGATCGGGGCGGCAGACTTCATTGCCAAGCCGGCGGCGAAGGCCGGGTCAGCGACGTTGGTAGCCATCAGTACGGAGATCGCCAGCAAGGTGCGTGCGGTCGGCCGCGCGGCGCGCGGGCGCACGGAAACGCGCCCGGCGGCCAGCAAGTCCGCCGCGCCGGTGCGCACCGAACTGCTCGCATCGCGTGGTCCCGTTGCCGTTCCCCGCCTCGTTGCCATCGCATCGAGTACCGGTGGACCGAACGCGCTTTCGACGGTGCTCAGCGCCCTGCCCAAGACGTTCCCACTGCCGATCCTGATTACCCAGCACATGCCCGCGGTGTTTACGACACTGCTGGCGCAACGACTCGAACGCGACACCGGGCGGACATGCATCGAAGCCAACGACGGCGACGACATTCGCGCCAACGTGACTTATATCGCTCCAGGCGGATTTCACATGGTCGTGCAGACCAACGAAGGCGTGCCGTACATCCGGCTCAGCGAAACGGAACCCGAGAATTACTGCCGCCCGTCCGCCGATCCGATGTTCCGGTCGATCGCCGCGATCTACGGTGCGTCCGCCATCGGCGTGGTACTGACAGGAATGGGTGTGGACGGTATGCGCGGCTGTCAGCAGGTGAAGGAACGCGGCGGACGTCTCGTGGTGCAGGATGAGGCCACGAGCGTGGTGTGGGGCATGCCAGGCGCAGTGGTGCAGGCCGGCCTCGATCCAGTCGTCGCGCCCGTCACCGAAATCGGCAAGACCATCCTGAACTGGTGCTCGAACAGTGCCGGAGCGATCGCGGCATGATCACCCCGGACGAATACGCTTTCATCGAAGCGTTGCTCAAGAAGCACAGTGGCTTGTCGCTCGGTCCGGGCAAGGAGTACCTGCTCGAGAGCCGGTTGCCGCCGGTGGCCGTCACCTATGGGCACGCCGACGTCAATGCGTTGATCGCGGCGATGCGCCGCACAACGCCGCCGGCGCCGTTGGTGAAGCACGTGTGCGACGCGATGACGACCAACGAGACACTCTTCTTTCGCGACAACAAGCCGTTCGTTGCGTTGGAGAAGGAGATTCTGCCGGCCGCGGCGCAGCGTGCGCGTGCACTCGGGCGACCGCTCCGCATTTGGTGCGCCGCAAGCTCCACCGGGCAAGAACCGTATTCCATCGCGATGATCGTCGCGCAGACAGAGCATCTGCTCGGCGGAACGAAGGTCGAAATCACCGCGACGGATTATTCGGCAGCAGCGTTGGCTCGCGCCAAGGCCGGTGTCTACAATCAATTTGAAGTGCAGCGCGGCTTGCCGATCCAGTTGATGATGAAGTACTTCACGCAGGTGCCGGAAGGCTACGCCATCAAGCCCGAGATTCGGCAGCGTGTGACGTACCAGGAGATCAACCTGCTGGATCCGTTTCCATCGTACTGGCAGTTCGACATCATCTTCTGCCGCAACGTGCTCATCTACTTCGACGTGCCCACGAAGAAGGATGTGATCGACCGGATGGCGCGTTTGCTCACCCCCGGCGGCAGCATGTTCCTCGGCGGCACCGAGAGCACGCTCGGCATCACGGACTCCGTGGTACGTGTGCCGAACAATCAATCGGGGATGTTGTGTCGTCCCAGTGAAGTGGCCATGCACGCGACGGCCGTCGCGGCTTGAGTCGGGGCGCGGTGCAGGAACAACAAAAAACGGCGCCCGCGATGTTCGCGGGCGCCGTTTCTGCTTGTTGAACCAATTGCAGTGGCTAGGGAGGGAATTGAACCCCCGACACGCGGATTTTCAGTCCGCTGCTCTACCAACTGAGCTACCTAGCCGTTCCGACCCGAGCAGCGTCCCGCCCGAGCCGAGCTGTCAAACATAACCCGGGAATCCGCGTCGCCAACCCCTCACGCCACAGAAAGGGCCCCGCAACGGCGCGAGCTCCCGCGGTACCTGTTCAGTTCGCGCGCTTGAGCGATGTCACGTGCGCGTTCACCGCGTGATTGAGCCTGAGCCCGAACACCCCGTCCGGTGACACCACGGACCGCGGCAGTGACACCGCTTCCTTGCCGTTCACCGAAAACACCACGGTCTGCGGCCCCGCCACGATAGTGAAGTCGTTTTGCATCGCATCCTTGGCCGTCGCCAGCTTGATCGACGTCAGATACGTCCAGTCCTTGAGCGTGATCGACTTGGCGCCCACCCGCTGCTTCACCAAAAGCGAGCGTCGTTGCGCAGCAGAAAGTACGTGTAGCGCTGCGCGTCGCTGCGGAGTCCCTGTCCGCCGATGAACACGCCGTATCCCTCGCGATCACGACCGGGCGTCGGAAACAGGAAGATGCTGCTCGTGGCCGAGCGTTCGCTTTCCTTCGTTAGCGCCGGTGAGATGCTGCGGCTGCTTGGGCTTCGCCTGCGCCTGTGCGGAAATCGGAGCGACGAGCATTGTGAGCGCGGCCATCACGGCGGCACTGCGAAATGCGAAGCGAGACTACTGGCTCCTGTCCTCAAAGAGGACGCACGCGGATCCCCATCGCTCGCCCTGATAGAGGTGACGGCTCCGGTTACGGCTATGGGGTGAAACGGATCGGATAGCTGCCCAGCACACGCGCGTCGCCCAGCGGTCCGACACGCACCTGCATGCGCAGGTCACCGGGCTGCCGGGACGTCACCTCGACATCCATCGTCTCGCCGATCGACACCAGCAGATTGTCGGGCGCGCTGCGCGACAGTGAACTCGGCACGGGCGTCCCGTCCTTGGCAATCACGCGCCACGCCACGGCGCTGTCTCCGCGCATCAGCCGCACCCGAAGCCCCGAACGTCTCAACGTCATGTTCACGATGCGTAAGCGCAGGGTGTCGCCCACCCGCACACTGACCGGAGTCGGCTCGCGCCGGGCGTTGAGCAGCACGAAGCCCGCAGCTTCCCTCTGGTCTGCGGGCGACGACAGCAACACCGCCTGATCACGGACCGGATCGAACTGCTGTCCCGGCTCCAGCACGATGATCGGCCCCGCCAGTCCTGCCGCCTGTTGCCGGTTCTCGTCGTGATGGGTGTGATAGATGAACGTGCCCGCTCTCGGCGGGGTGAAGCGAACCACGAACGAATCGCCCGGTGCCACCAACGGCGCGAGCTTCCGCCCACTGCCACTGAATCCAGGGACGCCATCGTAGTAGCTCTCAAGCTCAATCCCGTGCCAATGAACGGCAGTGGGTTCCGCCAGCCGGTTGACGACGGTGATCTCCACCGGCTCGCCCCGTGTCAGCACGAGCGGCGGCGCGGCCACCAGCCCGCTGTCCGCCGGAGGCTCGACGCCACGCTCGTTCAAGGCATAAGCGAATGTCGGGTTCGCAGCGCTGCTTCCCACCGTCGGCCGCACGAGTAGTCGGAGAACCCGCGGCGATTTGGTGTCGGTACTGGCCGAAACGACAGCCCTCGCGCCCTTTCGCGCCCCGACCACCACACCGAGCACCATCCCGCTCATCCCGTCGTTCGCGTGTGAGCCGTGCCCGGACGTCGCCCTGCCCGCCGTGTCCCGCGGCAAGCCGAGCGGTCCCCGCGCCTCGAAATGCTCCGGAATGTGGCAGTGAAAGAGCCAGTTGCCCGCCCGTTCGGGTACCCACGTCATCGCGAACGTGGCGCCCATCGCCGCGGCTTCAGTGACCTCGAGCGGCGAACGTTCGGCGGTAAACAGCGTGTCCGTTGTGCCGTCGCCGCGCGAGGTCAGGCGGAAGTAGAACCCATGCAGCTGCATAGGATGCAAGTCGCCCGACGCGTTGATCACCCGCCAGCGCACGCTGTCGCCGACTGTTGCGGCGAGCGGCTCGGTGTTGGGCCACGAGCGGCCGTTCACGACGCCGAGCACCCGACGCCGTGGCAAGAAGGATCTGGCCACCGTGTCGGTCCACATGCCGATAACGAAGATCCGGTCCGCGATCGCCTTTCCCGGAGGGTCGACCACCACGGCCCCGGTGAGCTGCGCATCCAACCCGGTTCTGAAGGCCAACGCCCGTCGGGTGGTGGTGCCCCAGTAGTAGTAGGTGCCGGCGGCGTCGAGTCGAAACGTGACGGTGCGCTGATCGCCGCGCGCCAGCACCAGCGGCACGGAGTCAGCGGCGCTGGCGAGTGGTCGGTCGTACAGTCCGTACACGCGAAGCGTGTCGGTCGGGAGCGTGTTGCGGACGGAGACCGTGACAGTGCTGCCCTGCGTGACGCGCAGCAGCGGCCCCGGAATCCGTGGCGCACCCCCGACCACCGCGAACGCCGGCACGGTCACCCCAGCCCCACCGTCGCCGTGGGGACGCCAATCGGACAGCCGAGCCTCGAGCGCGAGCTTCCACGCATTGCCGGTGCGCACGCCGGCAGCGATGCGATTGTCGTTCGGCCGTACTCGCATCGGAGCGCCCTGCGAGGGCCCACGTTGCGCCGCGAGCGGCACGTGTACGAGGGCACCGAGCAAGCAGGCGGTCACACAGGCGTTCAGCACGCGGGCGTTGCGTACGCTGGCGTTGCGTACGCTGGCGTACAGCGCGCGGTGCAGCGCGATCATTGCGTGCCTGCGCCGCTCAAGGCAGTCGCGCGACATTCCCGTCCCTCCCGCACTCGGCCACCATCGCATAGCCTCGGTCTCCGAATGCGTCGCTCGCGAAGATACGCGGCGCGACGCGAGTGCAACTGTGCCGACTACTTCGTCTGCGGCCAGCTCGCCGTGATGATGCTCTTGAGCCCACCACGCACGTTGAAATCGCCCACGACCGTCATGTGCTTGGGCGCACACGACGCCACCAGATCATCGAGAATGCGATTGACGGCGCGCTCGTAGAAAATGCCGTCGTTGCGAAAGCTCCAGAAATAGAGCTTGAGGCTCTTGGCCTCGAGGCACTTCTCGGCCGGCTTGTAGGTGATACGAATGGTCGCGAAGTCCGGCGCGCCCCCTTCAAGCAACGTCAGTTCGGCAGCATCGCTTTCAATGCCACCCAACGGACAGAGCGACGTGAACTCCGTCGTCTCCATGTAGATCTCATAGTCCCGATCCGCATACGGATTCGGAAACGTTTCCAGCAGCTGTGGTTTCGGCATGCCGGAAAACTAGCCGCTGGATCAGTCGCCGCGCAGCTTCTTGGACCACGCCTCGAGGAGCGCCTTTTCTGCCGTCGTCAACGCCGTCAGCCCTTCGGCGGCGATCTTGTCGAGCACCGCATCGAGCGCGGTGGCAGGCACCGGAGTCACGGTCGCCGTGGTGGTGGCGACCGGTGGGTTGTTGGCAGGACGCACGCGCGCCACAGCGGCCTTGCTCTGCGCGACGATCTCATCGATGTCGCGATCGCGCGGACGCGCGGTGCCACTCTTCGGGATAGCGCGCGGCGTTTCGTCGCCGTAGTCAGGCGCCGGCGCAATGCGACGACGCAACCGGTCGAGGCTGCCGGCGTTGGGCGTCTTGAGGAAGATCCACCCGGCGACCATGCCGCCGATGTGCGCGGCATATGCCGTCCCGCCCACGCTGCCATGATCGATGACGGCCATCGCGACGTTCATCACCGCCATGAAGAGCACGAGCCACCGCACCTTCATGGGCACCACGCCGAAGAACAGCACTTCGTCGTCCGGCCAGCGCGACGCATACGCCACCGCCACGCCAAGGATCGCCGCCGACGCGCCGATGAGCACCGCACCGCTGCGCTCGAACATGTAGTGGAACGCCCAGCCACCGAGCCCGCACCACAGATAGAACCAGGTGAACGTGCTGCTTCCCCACGCCCGCTCGACGCGCGGCCCAAACAGCCACAGCGTCCACATGTTGAGCACGAGGTGCATCAACCCACCGTGCACGAACATGTACGTCACCACGGTCCACAACGACCGCGAGGCCAGATCGCCGGGCGCGTAGCCCAGCGCATTCGCCATGACCGGCTCGCCCGTCAGCGTCGCCTGCACGAAATACACGCCCACGCACAGGCCGATGAGCCAGTACACGGCGGTCACACTGCGAGGCTGTTCGAACTCGTCGTAGGTTGCGTAAGCCATGGAATTCGGCGAGGGCCAATCGGCGTATGCCGATCAGATCTGGAATCGCTGCGGCATCACTGCACGTTTACTGCACTACTCCACAACGGAGCGTCGCAGCGCAACGTTGCGCGCATCAATGGCCAGCTGCACGATGCGCTCACACAGGTCGGGAAACAAGACACCGGCCGCCTTGGCGGCCAGTGGGATAAGACTGGTGGGAGTCATCCCCGGCAACGTGTTCGCTTCCAGACACCACGGCTGCCCATGAGGGTCCAGCCGGAAGTCGATGCGGGCGTAGCCGCCGAGCTTGAGCGCGGCGAACGCTCGCTTGGCCTGATCGGCCAGCTTGGACTGAATCTCCGGGGACAGCTCCGCCACGAACTCCTCAGCCATCCCCGGCGTGTACTTGCACTCGTAGTCGTAGAGCTCCTTGACCGGCTTGATCTCGATCGTCGGCAGTACCTGGTCGCCCAGGATGCCCACGGTCAGCTCCTGTCCCGGCACGAAGCGCTCCACCATCACCTCGTCGTCGAACCGGAACGCCTCGCGGATGGCAGCCGCCAGCTCGCTCGGCTCGCGCACAATGCTGAGCCCGACGGTGCTTCCCTGCTTGGACGGCTTGACCACCACCGGCCAATCGAGATGTCGGCCGACCTCATCCGGATCGAGCCCCTCAGGCGGCGACATCATCCAGTTCGCGGTGGCCACCCCAGCCGCCCGCAGCACGACCTTGGTGAGGTGCTTGTCCATCGCCAGGGCGCTGGCCAGATGACCGCTGCCGGTATACGTCACGCCAGCCATGTCCAGCACGGCCTGCACGGTGCCGTCTTCGCCCTGCCCGCCGTGCAGCGCGAGGAAGACGCAGTCGGCGCCGGTGATCTCCGGCATGGTGCCCAATACCGGCGAGAGCGACCGCGAGGCGAGCCCGGCCAGCGCCTCGAGACTGGGCGGAGCCGACCCGACGCCGCTCGCCAGCAACGCCTCCTCCTTCTCCCGCGAGAGCACCCCCTCTGCCGGATCGAGACAGACGACCTCATGACCCTTGGCGCGCAGGCCGACCGCAATGCGGAGCCCGGAGGAGAGCGAGACTTCGCGTTCGGCGGACACGCCACCCAGCAGGACGGTGATCTTCATGGGGTCAATTCTAACGGGAATCGGACGTTTCGATGGTGACATTCCCGTCGCGTTCGGTCTCCGCTGTGACACACCCCCCACAGCCGGGGTATGGCCCTATGAAGCGCACAGCAGAAGCTCCAGCAGCAGTTTCAGCGAAGACCAGCCCGACGGTGTCAGCTGCTGCTTCGGACTGTGCTCCACCATCTGCCCGACGACCCATGCGATACACGTTCCGTAAAACCGCTCCCACCGTCCTGCTTTCCGCCAGCCTGCTCGCGTTGATCGCCTGCGGCAAGGACGAAGCCATCGCCGACCCTGACCCGTCGTCGCCGAACCAGGGCATCGTCGCCGGCACGCTCAACGTGTCAGCGGCACGCCCGAATCTGACGCTGCGCAACACCACCGAGTCGGTGGTGGGCTACATCGTCGTGGACAAGGACATGGCGGTGGTCGCGGTCTTCCCGCCCTGCGTGTCCCAGTGCGCCACGCTGGTGCAGGGCGCCTCGATCACCGTGCCTTACACGAACATCAGCGGCTACAAGTCCACGTCCACTGAAGCGATCGTGATGTGGTGGACGTACACCCGCGCCGCGGATGGCACGCTGCAAGCGACCGGTGGTGTGCAAAGCACCAAGGTCACGCTGTAAGCTGGTCACGCCCTAACGTCGCGCTTCTTCGCACCCATGCTTCAGCGACCGCCCTCGCTCGACCCTCGCACGCTGCGCCGCGCGCAGCAGGGCGACAGCACGGCGTTCGCTGAGCTGGTGGAGCAGTACTTTTCGCGCGCGCTGCGCTTCGCGATGCAGATGTTGTCGCGACGAGAAGATGCGGAAGAAGCGGTCCAGGACGCGTTCCTGCGCGTGCACGACAACCTCGCGCAGTTCCGCCTCGATGCGCCCTTCGATCCGTGGTTCTTTCGCATCCTCGGCAATCGCTGCCGCACACTGGCCACCAAGCGCAGTCGGCACCACGCCGTGATCGACTACGGCGATCTGCCGGCCGACGCCGCCAGCGTCGACTCCCCCGACACACCCGACCCGGCGTTCACGCGCCATCTCTACCGCGTGCTCGCCGAACTCCCCGCCGAGCAGCGCGAGGCATTTCTGCTGCATCATGTGAACGAGATGGACTACGAAGAGATGACCATCGTGACCGGCGCCAAGGGCTCCACACTGCGCATGCGCGTGAAGCGCGCGATCGACACCCTGCGCACGCGACTGCGCGATGGAGCTTTCCATGAGTGATGCCATGAACAACTCAACGCGATCGATGGACGACCAGCGCGACGATGATGTCTTCCTGCGCCAGGTCCGCGCCGCGCTCGCACCGATGCCAACGGTCGGTCGGCGCGCCATCGCGGACATCCTCACCGCAGTCGCCCAGCGCAAACCCACGCGCACACAGCGACTCCGCATGCATCTCGATGCATTGCTCGATCAGCTGCGCATGTCCACCTCGCCGCTCACGCGCGGTGTCGCACTGGCCAGCGCAGCGCTCGCGATCGGCTTTGTCGCACGCGGCGCCTTGCAGTCCAACAACGCCGTGTCCGCGCCCGCGACATCGCTGGCGCAATCGACGAACAGCACGACTCCCGCACCGCGAGGCACAAATGCCGCACCGCTGCAGGCAGTCGGTGGCGCAGTCGATCCCGCCGAACTTCGCGTGCCGGTGCAGTTCGTGCTGGATGCGCAGACGGTGCGCGACGCAGTTCGCGTGAGCGTGGTGGGCGATTTCAATGACTGGGATGTGGACGCCACACCGCTGGCGCGTGATGCGAACGTCTGGAGCGTCACGCTCCCCATGACACAGGGGCGCCATGTGTATGCGTTCGTCGTCGATGGCACACGCTGGATCGCCGATCCGCGCGCACCCGAAGCGAAGGACGCCGACTTCGGTCGGCCTGCCTCCGTGGTGCTGGTGCAAGCGCCATGACGCTCGACATGACATTCGACATGACGCGCACGATCAAAGTCGCCGCAACGTTGCTCGCCGCAGCGATCGGCGCGCCGGAGCGCCTTGCTGCGCAGAACGTGCCGCAAGCGTACGGTGCGCAGACGAACGCTACGCTCGAACTGGTCGACGATGCGGCGGCACGCAACGCACTCCGCGCAATCATCACTGACGCGGCGGCGAATGGGCTGCCTACCGCGCCGCTGGTCACCAAGGTGCGGGAAGGTGTGGCCAAGCGGGCGCCCGGGGAACGGATTCGCGCGGCGACCAGTCAACTCGCACAGCGACTGGCCACCGCCGCGACCGCGCTCGCGCCGATTCGCGCAGCCGATGAACCTTCCGCCGGTGCCGACGCGCTGCAGGTGGGCGTGCCCGCCTCCACGCTCACCGACATGCGCCGCCTGTGGCCGCAGAAATCGCTCACGGTACCGCTCGGCGTGTTGGCTGAAATGGTTTCGAGCGGGGTGTCGCATGCGAGCGCGTCACGCCGCGTGCGGGAGCTGCTGGTGAAGGGCGCCACTTCGTCCCAGTTGGCAGCTCTTGGAACGAATGTGCGAGCCGATATCGCGGCAGGACTCGCGCCGGACGCGGCGATGGAAGTACGATCGAGGGGTGTGCTTTCTCTTCTTTATCAGAGCGCGTCACCGTCGGCCCCAACCATCACCGCGCCCGCAGGGACACCAATCCGGCCGCGACCGTAGCGGCCGCGCGACGGTCTCTCCATTCGGAGTCGCCGCCACGACGTTCGCGTTCCGTTTCGCGGCGTACGGCGTGATCGTGTTCGCGGCATTGGTCGGCGTATCCTCCCGCGCGTCGGCCCAGTCCAGTGCGCGCGATCGCATGACGTTCTGGATTGATGCGGGCGGTGCCGCGGTACAGCAGCCGGCAAGCCGTTCGCGCGCCGCCGGCACACTCGGTGGTGGCATGTGGTTGAGTGGACGTCGCATCTCGCTGGGTGCGGATGCGGGCGGTACGACGGCCGATGACAGCGTGGCGGCCACGCAAGGCGTGCTGCGTGCGCAGTTCGCCGCGACACGTTGGTCGTTGAGCACGGCGGAAGTCAGTGCGACGAGCATTGGCCTCACACTCCCCGGATCGAACGGCAATCGCAGCGCGTTGCTGCGACAATCGATCTCGCGTGACGCAGTGAGCGTGTTTGCGGGCGCGGGCATCAGCCGCACATCACGCTATGCACTCGAAAGCCACGGGGCGGTGCAGCAGGTGGGCGCGACGGCCGCGCATCGCGGCGCAGTGGCAGCGTTCACGTGGCAGCGCTCCACCAGCAACGATTGGCAGTTGATGGAGGCCGCAGGCATCGTGCTGCGACGCGCGGCGCGTTCGTACGAGCTGCACGACGCCACCGTCGATGTGTCGTGGCGGTCCGAGCGCGCGACCCTGAGCGCGAGCCAGAGCTGGCGTGCCGGCGCGGGTGCAACGAGCGGCCGAGGCCACGGATTCGCGCTGCTCGCCGCGTGGCAACTCTCGGCCAACACACAGCTGATCGCCCAGAGCGGCCGACAGCTGGCCGACGCGCTGCGCGGCGTGCCGCAAGCTCGATACACGGGATTGGCGGTGCGCTGGACGTTGGGCACTGGTCGTGCGCTGCGCGCGCGCGCACTCGGCGATGTGGCATCGCCTGCGGACATCGTCAGGCGCACGGTGACGGGCGCCGAGTTGCAGCTGACGCCGCGGGAAGGCGGTGCGGATGCAACGGTGAGTATCGTGGCGCCGGAAGGCGCCGTGGTGGAGATCGCGACCAGCGCCAATGACTGGGCGCCGCAGCTGCTCACGCGGAGTGGCACCGCATTCGTCGTGCGCCTTTCGCTGACCAGCGGGTCGCATCGGGTGGCCGTCCGGGTGAACGGCGGTGCATGGCGGGCACCACGCGGGCTGTCGGTGGTGAGCGATGACTTCGGCGGTAGCGCGGGGCTCGTCGTCGTCCCTTGATCGCTGCTCGCACACCGTTTACGGCGTGGCCCATCGACTCATCACGGATCGTGCACCGCTCTCACCAGAGACGGGCAGCCGCGCTCCGGCGCCGATCTGTGACCCTCGTGCCAGCCGCGTGACAGTGCGGACGACCACGATGTCCGATTTCGGGTTAGCGGCGTGACGGTGCGGCGAACCAAGCGTCCCACTATGGCGCGTGAATGCTCGCCCACCTTTTCGCCCGAATGCCCTCCTCCATGTCATCCACCAACGCGAAGCCACGCTCAATTGGAGAGTTGGTTGCGCACACGCTCGAGACGACCGTGCTGCGCGATGAGCCGTTGTCTCCTGAACAGGTGGACGGCGCCGTTGCGGCACTGCGTACCGCGCTCGCAACGCGCGACTTGGTGCTGCTGGTGGAGAAGCACGGGTTGATGGTCAACGGCGACGAGGTCAGTTCGTCGAGCGCCGTGCGACTGCTGCATCGCCTTGCCGCCGTTCGTATTCGCCGCGTGCGGATCGAAGCGGCGGTGCGCGATCAGGACCTCGCCGCGATGCTCGGCGCGTTGCAGGGCAAGGACGCCGATGCGATTTCCGACGAGCTGCGCTCGCGCCGACTGGCCGGTGTGTCCATCGAGTTGCGCGATAGCCCGATGGTGCCGGCGATGGCGATTCCCGAGCCGGATCCCGAGCCGGAGCCCGAGTCGGAAGCGGAGAGCACGGACGTCTTTCCGGACGCCACCGTCGCTCTCGAGGCACCGGCGCCCAAGGCTGCGGTCGCGCTCGATGACGCGCTGTGGGACGTGCCGGTCGATCCCGAGCTGCAGGCGCGCCAGCAACGGCAGGACAATGCCTACGCTGCGGAACTCTTCGCCAAGTTGCTGTCGGCGCAGGCACCAGCGGATCGCCAGTATCTCTTCGGCGCACTCGTACGCCTGGACGGCAGCGTGGCGTTCCTCGAAGCGTGTCTCTCGCACGAGCGCCCGCACGTCGTGGTGACGGCACTGGCGCTGCTGCGCGCGAAGAACTCGCAGGAGTCGAGCCTGGCCATCGCGGAACTCATGCGCCACGCCGACAGCAGTGTACGGTTAAACGCCGTGAAGGCCATGAGTACGCTGGCGACGCCCGTGTGCTGGAACGCGCTGCAGGTTGGCCTGTTCGACAAGGTGCTCGAGATCCGGATGGCTTGCCTGCTGGCGTTCGATGCCAAGGCGGATGCGCTCCCTGCCGCCGTGATGCGCACGCTGCTGGCGCGCGAGACCGGCGAGGAGATGCTCGTGCAGATCATCGAGCGCATGGGGCGCTACAAGTCGCACGAAGTCAGCCGTGCGCTGGCCAAGGCCACGGTCCTGCAGATCAAGGAACGCGGCTCGATCAGCATCCTGCGTGCGTTGCTCGAACAGTTGGCCGTGCACCAGCCACCGATCGCGCGTCGGCTGGCGCACTACCTGCGCGATTCGCCCAACCCGATGCGCGGTGCGCTTGGTGACGAGATCTATCGTCGCACGTTGAGTGGCGGTACGCGCCGAGACAGCGGCGCCAACGAGGCGCAGGATGCCGACGCGCTGCTGGGCGACGCGTCCGGCGATGACATGTTCAGCGAGATGGGACTCGGCAACGTCGCGTAGACCGTGCTGGCCCTGCATGCATCAGCGGCGTGCCGTCAACTCGACGACACGCCGCTGTCTGCTTTTTGTCTGCTGGCGACCACCACGCTCCGTCAAACGCGATCGCGTCGGACGGAGCGCAGTCGATTGAACGTCAGTTGGTCGGCACCGTGAAAGTCAGCTTCGCCTTGGCCATGTTCGCCGAGAGCAGCTTGGCCTTGGCCAGAACGGCGCGCGCTTCGATCGTCGCCTTGGCCAGCGCGGCCTTGGCATCGACACCCTGCTTCACGACGGAGGCGCTGGGGACTTCCCAGATGCCTTGCATCGCGGCCTTGGCCGTGCCCACGCGCCCGAGCGCGTTGGCCTGCGCCGCCGCCTGAGCCGCTGCGGCTCCAGCACCACCGCCTCCACCGCCGCCGCCAAAGCCACCACCGATTGCCGGCGGCACGCCGAACTTCACACGGACCGAGTCGAACGCCTTCCGGAAATCGGCGAACTCCGTCTTCACCGCCGCTGGAGTGCTCGCCGAGTCGACCTGCGGCGCGATGCGATTCACTTCGGTGAAGAGCGCGCTCAGCTGCGACGCGATGACCGTACCCGCGCGCTGCGCCTCATGCAGGTCGGTGATGGCCGCGTTGTAGGCCACGCGGGCCGCGCCGGTCAGCGGAATCTCCGGGTCCATCGTGATCGTGAGCGGCTTGCTGGCCACCACCTTGCCGTCGGTCACGAGCGAGACCGTGTAGGTGCCGGGAAGCACCTGCGGACCGGTGTTCGTCTGCCCGCCGCCACCAAAGCCACCGCCACCGCCAAAGGCCGCGCCGCCCGCAGGGGCGCACGGATTCTCCGCCAGATAGCCAATCGGCGGCAGCGGAACCGGCATCCCCGGAATTGCGCGGCCACCCGCACCACCGGGACCGCCAGGACCCGCGCCGCGTCCGCCGCCAGCACCCGCTGCTGCGGCACCCGGACCACCGCGACCCGCTGCCGCGACCGCCGGCACCGGCTCAACCCGATGATCCCAGCACACCGTCTGGATGCCCGCCACGTTGCGCGCGTCGGGAATCGGCAGCTCACGCACCAGCTTTCCGGCCGTCGTGCTGATGCGGAGCAACGGCTTCACCGCCGGCTTGGCGAGGTGCAGCTGCAGCACCGCTTCGGTCGGCGGGTTTTCGCCGGTGAAGAAGCTGTGTCCCCAGAACTCGTCGTTGCGATCGTCCTTGCTCTTCCACTGCAGCGCGAGGCCGGGCGTGAACAACGCGGCGTCGGCCTTGGAGGCCGCCGCGTATTCCTGAATCGGCTCGAGATGATCGAGCACCCAGATCGCGCGGCCGTGCGTGGCCACCAGCAGCGCGTTGTCGCGCGGGTGAATCGTCAGCTCGTCCACACGCACGTCCGGGAAGTTGGCCTTGAGCCGCTTCCACGTCGCACCGCGATCGAGCGACAACATGATGCCCGTTTCGGTGCCGACGTACAGCACATCGGGATTGCGCGTGTCTTCGGTGATCGTGCGGACGACCTCGCCCTTGAGCCCCGACGCAAGCGAACGGAACGTCGCGCCACCATCCGTCGTCACCCACAGATACGGGTCGTAGTCGTTCTGGCGGTAGTTGGTGACGGCGACGTACGCGACCTTCGCATCAAAGCGCGACGGCGCCACACGCGATACGAACGCGTGTCCCGACGGGAAGCCCGGCAGGCGGCCGGTGATGTTCGTCCACGTCTTGCCGTTGTCGGTCGACATGCTGACGGTGCCGTCGTCGGTGCCGGCGTAGTAGATGCCCGGCTGCTTGGGCGATTCGCCCAGCGCGACGATCGTCGGCCACGCGGAGATGCCGTCGTTGCGCGAGATCGTGATGCTCGCACCCATCACGCCCATGGTGACAATGCTATCGCGCTTCTCGTTCTTGGTGAGATCGGGGCTGATGGCCACCCACGAATCACCACGATCGGTCGAGCGAAACACACGATTCGCGGCTGCCAACAACACACCCGGATTGCTCGGCGACAACATCAGCGGCGTATCCCAATGGAAGCGATACGTCTCGCCAGCTGTGAAGTTGGTGACGTTCTGCGCCGTGGGACGGATGCTCTTGGATTCGCCGGTGACGATGTTGCGGCGAATCATGTTGCCGTCCTGCGACTCGGTGTACACGATGCGCGCATCGCGCAGATCCGGAATGGCGACGAAGCCGTCGCCGCCGAGAATCTGGAACCAGTCGTAGTTGAAAATGCCGCGACTCATGCGCGACGCACTCGGTCCGCACCAATCGTAGTTGTCCTGCATGCCGCCGCAGATCTTGTACGGCAGCGACATGTCATAGCTCACATGGTAGAACAGGCCGACCGGAATGTTCTCGATGAAGCGCCACGTGCGCGCCATGTCGTACGACGCGGCCACACCACCGTCGTTGCCGATCACGATATGGTCGGCGTTCTTCGGGTCGATCCAGATCGCGTGCACGTCATCATGCGTGACGAGCGCCGCGTCCGCTTCGAAGGTCTTGCCGCCGTCCACCGACATGTGCAGGCCAACGCCGCCCATGTAGATGCGATCGGCGTTGGTGGGATCGATGCGCAGCTGACTGAAATACATCGGACGGGCGTTGGTGCCGCTCTGCTTGGTCCACGTCGCGCCGCCATCGTTGGAGCGATAGACGCCCGTGATGAACGCGCCACCCGCCGGTGCTGCTGGTGCAGCGCCTTCCGCGCCTTCCGCTGCAGCCGGGCGACCCGCGCCCGCCGGTCCTTCCACGCTCGCGTACACGATGTTCGCGTCGCCGCGATACACGTCCACAGCGATGCGACCGAGCGGACCGGTGGGGAAGCCGGTGCCAGTCACCTTGGTCCACGTCGCGCCACCGTCAGTGCTCTTGTGGAGCGCGCTGCCGGGACCGCCACCGTTCATGCAGCAGGTCGTGCGACGCCGCTGATACATCGACGCGAACATGATGTTCGGATCGGTCGCCGACATCGCGAGATCGTTGGCGCCGGTGTCGTCGTCGCCCGCGAGTACACGCGACCACGTCATGCCGCCGTCGGTCGTGCGATAGATGCCGCGCTCACCGCCCGGACCAAACAGCGGGCCCGTCGCTGCGACGAGTACGATGTTGTTGTCGTTCGGATTGATGAGAATGCGATTGATGTGCTTCGACGTGGGAAGCCCCATCAGCGCGAACGTCTTGCCACCATCAGTCGACTTGTAGACGCCGCTGCCCCACGAGGTACTCTGGCGATTGTTGGACTCGCCGGTGCCCACCCACACGAGATCAGGATTCTTCTGCGACACGGCCACGTCGCCGATGGCCATGAGGCCATTGTCCTGAAAGAGCGGGGTGAACATCGTGCCGCCGCTCGTCGTCTTCCAGACACCGCCGTGCGCGGTGCCTACGTAGTAAATCGCCGGATTGGCTTCATACACGGCGAGGTCCGCCACGCGTCCCGACATCGTGGCCGGTCCGACGGAACGGAAGTGCAGCTTGGAGAATTCCTGCGCGACAGGAATAGCGGTCGACTGCGCGCGGACGGCGGTCGCCACCAGCAAGAGTGCGCTGGCGGTAGCCGCCGTAACGGCAACGGAGACACGGCGGAGAGGCATGGATGTCGAACGGTGCGGGGGACAGGACCTGCGCAGATCCCGACGTTAACGCCCGCCCGGCACCGTTCGCTACCAAGACGCGCTCGCGAGCTCCGCGAGTGCGTCTTTGGCGAGCGCGGGGTCTTACCGGTGCATCAGGTACTCGAGCACGTCAAAGCGCGTCACGATCCCCTGCACGACCCCGTCCTTCTTCATCAGCACGGCACGGTTGCTCTTGCTGAGCAGCTTGGCCACGCCTTCCACCGGCGAATCGGCGTCCACGGTCGGGAACGGCTGGTCCATCACGTCACTGACGGTCTGATCGAGCACCCGCGCATCGGCCAGGCTTTTGCTCGTCAGCTGGGACTCGGCGACGCTCCCCACGCAAACGCTGCCATCCATGACCGGCACCTGCGACACATCGTGCAGCGCCATCAGGCGAATGGCCTGACGCACCGTTGCACCGGGCGACACGCTGATCATGGCCGGCGCCGAGGTGTCCTTGCGGCCGAGTACCGACTCGATCGACGTGGTGGTGGCGTCGAGCATCTGGTTCTCGCGCATCCACTCGTCGTTGAAGACCTTGCTGAGGTAGCGCTCGCCGGTGTCGCAGAGGAAGGTGACCACGCACGCGTTCGGATCATCGACGCGGCGCGCGACCGTCAGCGCGGCGTGTGCGATCATGCCGGCCGAGCCGCCAACGAAGATGCCTTCCTCGCGCGTGAGCTTGCGCGCCATCGCGAAGGCGTCCTTGTCGTTGACCGTGATGAACTCGTCGATCACGCTCATGTCGAGCGTGTGCGGCACGCAGTCCTGGCCCACGCCTTCCACCTTGTACGGCGCGCCGGTGTGGTGCCCTTCGCCGTTCGAACGCCAGAGCGCGGCCAGCACGGAGCCCTGCGGATCAGCGGCGATGATCTTGATGTTCGGGTTCATCGACTTGAGGTAGCGCCCGACACCCGAGATCGTGCCACCGGTGCCAGCGCCCGCGATGAAATGCGTGATGCGCCCTTCCGTCTGCTCCCACAACTCAGGCCCCGTTGTTGCAACGTGTGCATCGGGGTTGGCCTCGTTGTCGAACTGTCCGGCCAGTACCGCGCCCGGCGTTTCAGCAGCGATGCGCTTGGCCATCATCACGTAGTTCTGCGGATGATCGTGCGCGACTGCGGTGGGCGTGATGATCACTTCGGCGCCGAACGCCTTGAGCAGGCGCACCTTCTCCTGCGACATCTTGTCGGGCATCGTGAAGATGCACTTGTAGCCCTTGAGCGCGGCTGCGATCGCCAGACCGACGCCGGTGTTTCCGCTCGTCGCCTCGACGATGGTACCACCCGGCTTGAGACGTCCCGACTTTTCGTGCGACTCGATCAGCGGCATGCCGATCCGGTCCTTCACGCTGCCGCCCGGATTGAAATAGTCGGCCTTGCCATAGACCGGTGTTCTCAATCCCTTGGCGACGCGGCTCAGGCGGATCAACGGCGTCCAGCCGATGGTATCCAGCACACTGTCGTAGGGGCGGCGGTGCCGAAGGTGTTCTACGGGAAGACGGTCGGCATCGGTGTTCCGTTCGGTCGGGAGTGTCGTCGCCATGATACTGGTCTCACCACAGGAAGTGGTCGGCGAGCGCCGACCGGCAGGAGAACGACGCCTGATCAGCTGTCCCGTTACGTCGTTCACGCGCCAAATCTACACCCCAGCCGGCACTTCGGCGTTATCATCTGCCATGAACTCAAGACGCTCCGCTCCCATTTGCGCGCTGGTCGCGCTCGTCGCTTCGGCGCTGCTTGGCGCATGCTCCAAGGGCACCACGGACGCCACGCAGACTCCCGCGGCGATGCGAGCGCAGTCCGGCACGCTGCAGTCGGGAACGGTCGGGAGTGTGCTCGCGATTCCGCTCAGCGTCGTCGTCACCGACAACAGCGGCAAGACGATCGCCGGGGCACGCGTGGACTGGGATGCCGCAGCCGGTTCCGGCACCGTCAATCCGAGCGCGTCCGCCACCGACAGCAAGGGCGTCGCGTCCACCACGTGGACGCTTGGTACCGTGGCCGGTACGGCCCGCGTCACCGCACAGATCGGCGGCGTCACGCCTGTCACGTTCAGCGCCACAGCGATCGTAGGTCCGGCGGCGAGTGTCGTTGCCACACCGGAACTCGCCTTCCTCGGCGTCGGTGACACGCTGCGCGTTCGCGCCAGCGTGCGCGATCAGTTCGGCAACGATCTCGCGGGACAGGCGGTCTCGTTCAGCACCCCGGACGCCGCCGTTGCCACGGTCAGCAGCGCCGGACTCGTCACCGCAGTCAGCGTCGGCTCGGCGCGCATCATCGCCGATGCATCGGGCAAGGCGGACACGGTGCCGGTGACGGTTTCTGCCGCGGGCGCCTCGGCGTGCGGCACGACCGCGATCCGTCAGCTCGCCGTCGGCGAAGTCTTCACCCCCGCCGCTGGCACCTCGAGCGCGAGCACGTGCCTCGGCGCGCCGTCCAACGTGAATGGCGAGTACGCACTCACGGTGATCTCGGCAGCCACGTCGTTCGGCACGATCACCCCAGTGGATGTCTACGCCATCGGCAACACGGGGCCCACCACGTCCGCGCTCGTCGCGGGGTTGCTGTCACCGTCGGCGCCAAGCATCGACTTCGAAGCACCAGCGCAGATGAACGCGCGATCGATGTCACCGGTGCAGGCGGCGGAGTTTGCGCGCCGGGAGATGGAGCGCACGGAACTGTCGCCGTTGGTCTCGAGCGCGCGGAGCTGGTACGCCGATCGCGCCGCGTCATCCATCCGTTCGGCGCTCGCCGAGGCCAAGGTTGGCGACATCATCAAGCTCAACGCAAACGCCAATCAGGCCTGCGCGAACGCGGACAATCGCACTGGTCGTGTTGCGGCAGTAGGCACCCGCGCGATCGTCGTGGCGGATACGGCCAATCCGAGCGGCGGCTACACCGACGCGGAGTACGGCGACATCGTCGCCACATTCGACACGCTGATCTTCCCGATGGACACCACGGCGTTTGGTGCGCCGAGCAACATCAGCACGTACGGCAAGATCATCCTGTTCTACACGCGCAACGTGAACGCGCTGACGCCGGCCAACGCCAACTACACCATCGGCGGGTTCTTCTTCGCACGCGATCTGTATCCGAAGGTCGCCAGGGCCGGGCTACAGGCATGCGCCGAGTCCAACGAGCAGGAGATGTTCTATCTCCTCGCACCCGATCCCAATGGCACCATCAACGGGAACAAGCGCACCAAGGATGTCGTGAACGTGCTGAACCTGGGCACCATCGCGCATGAGCTGCAGCATCTGATCAACTCATCGCGGCGGTTGTATGTGAACACCGGCGCGACAGCGAATGAGCAGACGTGGCTGGACGAAGGTCTCGCGCACACCGCCGAGGAGTTGCTGTACTTCCGCATCTCGGGTTTTTCGTCGCGACAGAATCTGACGCTGTCGGATGTGGCGGGCTCTCCGGCGCGCGCCACCGCATTCAGCAACTATGCGGCGCAGAACTTCTCGCGCTTCTACAGCTTCCTGGTCAATCCGGAAACCAACTCGCCGTACGCGCCGAACGATTCGCTGTCCACGCGCGGTGCGATCTGGAATTTCCTGCGCTACGCCGCGGGCCGGCAGGGCGCGAATGGTGAGGCGGCGTTCTACCGCGCCGTCGTGAACTCCAACACGACCGGCGTCGCCAATCTCACCAATGCGATTCCGGGTGGCGCGTTCGCAGAGTATCTGCGCGACTGGAGCGTGTCGCTCATCGCCGACGACTTCAGCACCGCCACCACGGCTGCACTCGATCCCAGGTACGTACTGTCAGCCTGGAATTTCCGCAGCATCTATCCTGGACTGCGAATCGGCAGTGGCACCGCGTTGGGCGTGTATCCGATCAGCAGCCGCTCGCTGCAGAACAACACGCCGCAACGGATTTCGCTGGCGGGAGGTGCGAGCAGCTACGTGCGCTTCGGGATCGCGAGCGGCCGCAGCGCGTTGCTCACGCTGTCATCGAGCGGCGGAGCGTTGCCGGCGACGTTGCGCTATGCGGTGGTACGGCTGCGCTGACGCGGCAACTGACGGTTAGACGGTATCTGCTTTCCGTCAGCTGCGCTTCTTGAGGCGGATTTCGTACAGCTTGGGCCACCGCTTGCCGGTGACGAAGTAGCGATCGGCGGCGGGATCGTACGCGATGCCGTTGAGAACGTCCTCGTTACCCGTGCGGTCCAGCTTGGGGAGAAGCCCTGAGAGGTCGATCCATCCCGTCACATCGCCGGTGGCGGGATCGATGCGGGCGATCTGGTCCGACTGATACACGTTCGCCCAGATCTCGCCCTTCACCCACTCGAGCTCATTGAGCTGCGGGACCGGCGTGCCGTGATCGTTCACCGTGATGGTCCTGGTGACGGCGAATGTCTTCGGGTCGCGGTAGCGAATGGCGGCAGTGCCATCGCTCATGATGATCGACGTGCCATCGGTGGTGAGCCCCCACCCTTCGCCGTCGTACTTGAACTCGCCCTTCTTGGTGAACGTCGCCGCGTCGTATACGAAGGCCACGCCCGACGTCCAGGTGATCTCGTAGAGGTCCTTGCCCATGATGACGATCCCTTCGCCGAAGTACGGCTCGGGGACGTCATGCTTGCGCAGCACGCGACCGGTCTTGTAGTCGACTTCGCGCAGGCTCGACTTCCCCACGAGTCCGGTGCTCTCGAAGAGCTGGCCGTGATCCCACAGCAGTCCCTGCGTGTATGCGTCGGTGTCGTGCGGCCACGACTGCAGCACGTAGGCCACGTAGGTGGGCGTGCGCGCAGGCGCGTCGCCGGCGGCGGCGCTGTCAGCCGCGGGGGCTTCCTTGGTGCAGGCGCCAAACGCGCCCGCGGTGGCAACGAAGCCGACGGAGCCGAGGAGAATCGCGACCGTGGTGGCGCGAGAACGACGAAGTGACGACAGGAAGGCCATGGTGCGCTCGGGCGGAGAATCGGGGCGGATACGGGAAGCTACCCCGGAACGGCGCGCGCGGGCAGCGTGGACCGGATCGCAGGCTCGGCCGCCAGCTCAGCGGCACTGTCCACCAGAAACCGCTCCACCTCTGCGGACGATCGCAGTCGCACCACACGCTGCCCTCGCTCGAGGTTGGACAGCAGCGCCAACACGCTCGGCCGGCGGTCGATCGGATAGCGCCAGATCCACCAGAGGAACGCGAAACTGAATCGCTCGGGACAGCCCGGTGTCATGTCCGGTCGCGAGCGCCCGCGGAACCGCGCGTAGCGACGCAGCACGCGCGCGAGACACACCCATCGCGACAGGTCGAGGAACACAACCGTATCGCAGGCCGCCAACCGCTGGGACATCGTGCCGCCGTAGTTGCCATCCATCACCCAGCGCGGTTCCGCCACGAGCTGCTCGACGGTCGTCGCCCATTCTGCCTTGGGCGTCTCCTCCCAACCGGGCTTCCAGTAGCACGCGTCGAGGTGCACCAGCGGCAGCCCTGTCAGCTCGGCCAGCTGAGCGGCCGTCGTGGATTTGCCAGCACCGCCGGAGCCGATGACGAGCACGCGCTGCATCGGCGCCATGTGGTCAGTCACCCGCGCATCCGTTACGCCTTCGCGCCCTGCACCCACGCACGCAGTTCGGCGAACAGCGCGATCAAATCACCCAGTTGGTGATTGGCATTGAGCCCACTCGGACTCGGCAGCACCCACAGCGCGCTCGACGCGATGCGCTCGGGCTGCAAGCCCAACGCCGCCTTCGGTCGAGCGAACGCCGTGCGATACGCCCCGATGCCGAGGAACGCCACCACGCGCGGCGCATGCTGCGTCACCACCCGCGTGAGCCGCTCGCCGCCACGCACGAACTCTTCGGCGGAGACCTCTGCCGCCGTCGCCGACGTGCGCTCCACCATGTTGGTAATGCCGATGCCGATCGAGAGCAGCTCGTGCTCTTCCCACGGCGAGAACAGTCGAGGCGTGAGGCCCGCTCCGTGCAACGCCGGCCAGAAGCGATTGCCAGGACGGCCGAAATGATGACCGATGGCGGCGGTGTAGAGCCCGGGGTTGATGCCGCAGAACAACACGTCCAACCCATCGGCGATGAGATCGGGCACGGTCAGGTTGACCGCCGCCGCCAGCTCGGCTTTGGTGGGCTTGAAGGGTCCGTCGCGACGCGCGGGCACCGTTGGCGTCATGAGGAGAGCGTCTTCTTGAGCGCCGCGAGCGCGGTCAACGCCTGCATCGGCGTCATCTCGTCCGGCTCGAGCGCGGACACCGCGTCGGCCAGCTGCGCATGCGCCGGATCCACCGGTGCGGCTGCGGGCGCCTCGCCAAAGAAGCCCAACTGCGCCACCGGCCCCGTGGGAGAGAGCTTCATGCGCGGTCCTTTGCGCGTCGCACTCTTGGGCGCCACAAAGCCTTCCGCGGTTAAACGCGCCGCCATCTGCGCGCCCTCGCCTTCCAACAGCGCCAGCACTTCTTTCGCACGCGCAATCACTGGCGCGGGCAAGCCGGCCAAGCGCCCAACTTCGATGCCGTACGACCGATCCGCACCACCCGGAATCAGCGTGTGCAGAAACAGCACCTGATCGCCCACTTCACGCACCGCCACGGTGAAGTTCCGCACGCCGGGCAGCTCGTTCGCCAGCTGCGTGAGCTCATGATAGTGCGTCGCAAACACCGTCTTGCACCCAATCGCATCGTGCAGATGTTCGCTCACGCTCCACGCAATCGATACACCGTCGTATGTGCTCGTGCCGCGCCCGATTTCATCGAGTAACACGAGCGAGCGCTTGGTCGCCGTGTGCAGAATCGCACTCGTCTCGCTCATCTCCACCATGAACGTCGACTGGCCGCGCACGAGATTGTCGCTCGCGCCCACACGCGTGAACAAGCGATCGGCGATGGGCAGCTTGGCGCGACGCGCCGGCACGTACGAACCCACCTGCGCGATCAACTGAATGAGCCCGATCTGCCGCAGAATGGTGCTCTTGCCGGCCATGTTGGGACCGGTCAGCACGATGAGCTGCGCATCCGACGTCAGCAGCAAGTCGTTGGGGATGAACTTCTCGCGCGCCATCATCCGCTCCACCACGGGATGCCGCCCGCCCACGATCTCCATATCGAAGCCGTCGTGCAGCTCCGGACGCGCGTACTGCTCGCGCTCCGCGACTTCCGCAAACGCGCCCAGCACGTCGATGGTGGCCACGCGCCGCGCCACCGCCTGCCACCGCGCAATCGCCACGCCTGCTTCGCGCCGCAGCGCTTCAAACAGCTCGCGTTCGCGAATCTCGATGCGCTCCCCCGCCGTCAGCACCTTCTCCTCGTACGACTTGAGCGCCGGCGTCACATAACGCTCGGCACCCGTGAGCGTTTGCCGACGCTGATAGTCGTCGGGCACGAGATGCTTGTTCGCGTTGGAGATTTCGAGATAGTACCCGAACACGCGATTGAAGCCGACCTTGAGCGACGTGATACCGGTGCGCGCGCGCTCTTCGTTCTGGATGTGCGCAATCGCATCCTTGCCACCATCACGCAGCGCACGCATCTCGTCGAGCTCTGCATCCACGCCGGGCGCGATGGTGTCTTCTTCGCCAATCGCCAGCGGCGGACGCTCCACCAGCATGCGCGTGAGGCGTTCGGCGCAATCGGTGCCGTCGTCCCAATCGTCCAGCAGCGCGCCAAGCAATCCGCCAATCGCGTTGCCCTGCGCGGCATGCTCCAGCACCGCACGCGCCGTCTGCGC
Organism: Gemmatimonas sp.; assembly: GCA_965279375.1. Taxonomy (GTDB): domain Bacteria; phylum Gemmatimonadota; class Gemmatimonadetes; order Gemmatimonadales; family Gemmatimonadaceae; genus Gemmatimonas. Next base: position 1,165,880 of record OZ257156.1, read on the forward strand.
CACACGCGGTAGCCGCGCCAGTGAATCACCCAGCGCGCGCAACTCACGCGGCGTCGCACGCGAAGCGGCTGCCTTGCTGGCCAAGCGCTCCACATCGCGCACGCCATCCAGCGCTTCGCGCAGCGCCGAACGCCCCACGGCATCGCGCACCAGCACCGTCACCGCATTCAGTCGACGCTCGATGGCTTCCCGCTCGAGCAACGGCGCCAACAACCACTGACGCAGCAGTCGCTGTCCCATCGGCGTGACGGTGCGATCGAACACCGACAACAGTGTTCCCGCGATCTCGCCACCGCGCAGCGATTCCACCAACTCGAGATTGCGACGCGTCATCTCATCGAGCGGCATCACGCCGCCCGGGCGTTCCACGATTGGACGCGCGAGATGCGGAAGGCCACCGGGCTGCAACTCGCGCAGATAGCGGAGCAGTGCACCTGCTGCTCCAGTCGCGGCGCCGTCGCTCTGTCCGAGTCCAAATCCATCCAGGCCGCGCACATCGAACTGACGGGCGAGATCGTCGGCCGCGAGCTGTGCATCGAACTCCCAGCCGTCGCGCTCGGTCACCATCGCGCCGTCTACCGCTTGAGTCACCATCGCCATCGTCGCTTCATCGGCGCCACGCACGAGCAGCAGCTCGCGCGGCGCCAAACGCGCCAACAGCGCCGGCGCATCCATCGCCGACACGAGCGCGAGACGCAATTCACCCGTGGATAGATCCGCTGCCGCAATGCCGATCTGCGTGCGATCGCCGTCACGCGCGGTGTCACGTCCAGTCGCGACGGCACACACGTAGTTGGCACGCGCGCCGTCGAGCATGTCGTCCGCAAACACGGCGCCCGGCGTGATCGTCTCCACCACTTCGCGCCGCACGATCCCCTTGGCCAGCTTGGGATCTTCCACCTGCTCGCACACAGCCACACGATGACCGTGTCCCACGAGACGGCGCAGATACTCCGCCGCCGCCTTCACGGGAATGCCTGCCAGCGGCACCTCGCTCGCGCCGCCGTTGTTGCGCGAGGTGAGCGTCAAGCCGAGCACACGCGATGCGGTTTCCGCATCGTCGTAGAACATCTCGTAGAAGTCACCCATGCGGAAAAACAGGATCGCATCCTGATGACGCGCCTTGATCTCCCGGTACTGCTGCATCAACGGTGTCGCAGTTCCACTCACGGCGTCAGTACCACCACAAACCCCTTTTGCCCCTGTTTCTGCAATCGCGCCAACGCTGCCGTCGCTTCCGCGCGCGTTTCGTAGTAGCCCACGCGCACCCGATAGGGCGCCGCGTCACTGTCGTTGTGCGCATCGAGTCCGCGTGCCTGCAACCGCTTCACCGTGGACTCGGCCTGTTCCTGCGTATCGAATGCCGCAATCTGCACACTGAAGCGCCCAGTGCCGGATCCCGCGGCAGAGCGTGCCGACGTCGACTCCGGCGCGGGTGCACGCTCCGAGCCCGTTCGCTCGACTGGCGCGATCGGTGTCGGTGGCTGTGGCTTCGACGGCGCGACTTCGGCTGTCTTGGGTGCGGCCGCGGCGCGCCCTCCCACGGCAGTCTCGCGTGCGCACCGCGCCTGCAGCTCCTCAGCCTGCAACTGCAGCTCACCGGCGGGCAGTGTGGCCGCCTGCATGCCCGACAGCGCGCGGCACGCACGCGTGAGGTCGCGCTCGTCGAAGTAGCTGCGCACAATCCACAGCGTAGCCTTGGGACGTTCGCTCACGCCGCTATAGTCACGCAGCAGACGCTCCAGGTACGTGCGTGCACCGGCCGGATGCCCGCGCACCATCTCCAACTCACCCAAACGCAGCAGTGCCGTCGGCACACGCGGTGACAGCGGAACGTCCACAATGATGCGCTTCCAATCGCGCTCTGCATCCGCCGCACGCTCGCCAAGCACCGCGCGCCAATAGAGCCCATCTGCGAGATCACCCGGCTCATTGGCCGAGGCAATCACCAACGAGTCGAGGAGCGCACGAGAGGCAGCGCCTTTGCCGGCGTCCACCAGCGCACGCGCGCGCGCAATCACCGCTCGTGCCTCCGCATTGGCCGTCGGCCCGTTGATGCGCGCACTGTCGGTGCCTGATGCGGACTGCGCCCGTGCGCCTGTCGGCGACAGGAAAGCCAACACACTCCCGAGTACAGCCGCGACCAGTGCGCGTCCGCGGCGCGTCATGCCAATCTGGTTAACGTGCAGTTGCATTCGTCGCATCACGAGAGGCATCGGTGGCGTCATCACGCGGCCTTGCGCCCGCGTCCGCCGAGCGCGCACAACGCCAGCACCAGCGACATCACCACCTGTTCGGCAGTCGACACGGTCGTTTCCTTGAGCGCGATATCCGCCTCCAGCAGCAGCTCGAGCGCGCGATCGCACGCCGCCGCGCTCCATCGATCGGTGACCTTGGTCCACGCCGACGCCGCTTCGCCCCACGGCCGCCCCGGGTAACCACCCGTTTCCTTCAAGAAGGCAAAGAACTCGCTCGGCAGGCGGCTCGTGGGAATCCCCGCATCTCGACGCGCGCGACCGAACGCCAGCGCAAACGCCTGCGTGCTGAGCATCATCACCACCTGCACGCCCGTCACCTTGGGTTGACCGAGCACGTGGCCCACGAGCGCGACCGCGCGCGCCGCGTCCTGCGCCGCAACGGCGTCGAGGAGGTCAGTCACCGTCTCGCCACGACGCACACCGACCACCGCAGCAACGGCGTCCGCATCGATCACCGCCGCAGCACCACTCTCGGCGTCGTGCGCACCCAGCACGTAGCTGGCGCACTTGTCCAACTCCGCAGCGAGCAGCAGCAGATCGTTTCCCACCGATTGCTGCAACAGCGCCGCGGCATCATCGGCCACGCCAATCGACAGCACTGTGCTCGCGTGATGCGCGATCCACTTGCGGACGCGCTCGGGCGACAACGGCTCGAAATCGAGCACGATGGATTGCGACGAAAGCGCGGCGTCGATCTTGGTGCCCGCGGGACTCACCAGCAGCAGCAGCGTGTCGCTGGCCGGACGTTTGAGATAGGCGTCGAGCTGCTGACGCGCTCCCTTCTTGAGCGCTGTCACATCGCGCAGCACCATCGCCCGTCGTTCGGCAAGCATTGGTGGTGTGGCCAGCAGGCTGCCGAGCGTTTCCGCATCGAGATCGCTCGCACGGCGCACTTCACAGTTGAAGTCGCGCGTGGACGGATCGATCGCCGCTTCGAGCAGATCGTGCAGCGCGCCATCCTTCAGGAAATCATCGTCGCCGCAGAGGTAGTACACCGGCGCGAACGAGCGCGATTGCACGGCAGCCTGCACCACGCGCAGTGGCGACGCTTCTCGGGGCACGGCGGCAGGACGGGGAGGCATGGCGATAAGATAACCGCTCCCCGCGAACGGCTATGAGTGCACTGCGACGAGCGCACTGCGACGAGCGCGGGACTACTGCTCGACCGCCAACGGCTTAGCGGCTATCCGTGACGAGATGCAGGTCGCTGCTGCCAAACTGCGACGGTACCTCGTCGATGATCATTGCCGCTGGCCACACAGGATTGCCGGTGGACATCGCACCGATCAGCGCGGGCGAGTAGTACGGCGCGGGCGAAACGGGCGTCACGACTGACGGCTGCGACGCAATCACGGGCTGGATGGAGAGTTCAGGTGCAGCCGTGGCGGTGAACCCGCGCCAGAGCATCGTGCCGATCACGGCGCCGGCTGCGACCGCAGCGAGGGCTCGCGGAGACTTGAGCAGCGGGGCGGCGCTGTGAACGCGATCGGTGCCAGCCGATATGCCCCGTGCTCCTGCCACATGCCGTTCTGCAGCGACCTGTTCGCGACAGGTTGCCAATCGCTGTCGCAGTCGTGCCTGAAATTCTTCCGAGGGAGCGATGGTCGGCATACTCCGCGCAATCATCAGCGAGCGCCGAACCAGTGTGTCATGCGCCGCGCATCCATCACAGGACATGATGTGCTGCTGGGCAGCGCGGGTCAGGTCACCCGACAGCGTATCGTCGAGGTAGGCCAGGTGATGTTTGCGGAACGCTCTGCAGTCCATCGGTACAGGGTCGGGGAGGCTCGTCCGTCACAGCGATGTATCCGAAGCTGGACAAACATACCCGCCCGTACGCAACCGGTTCCGGCAGCGTTCGGCTGGGCCGACGCTGCCGGAAAATGGGCCGCCGACCCGGGGAAACCCGGGCCGGCGCGCCTCGAACTGTGTGGACTCCTTAGCGAACCAGCGGCGCGATGATGTCCGCGAACGCGGTCCGGGCCCGGTTCAACCGCGACTTCACGGTGCCCAGGTTCACGCCGGTGATTTCGGCGATTTCCTCGTACGACTTCCCCTCGAGCTCACGCAGCACGAACACCTCACGGTGGTGGCCCGGCAGCTTGCTCACCGACTGCTCCACCATCTCCTTCAGGTGCCGCTTCCGGTACAGGTCGTCCGGGCGCGTGTGCACGTCCTCGAACTGCAGAGGGCGATCCTCGTCCTCGAACTTGGCCTTGATGGCCTGAAAGAGCACCAGCGGGTTACGCGAGCGGTTGCGCAGCTCGTTCTTGGCCAGATTCGACGCGATGGTGTAGATCCACGTCGAGAACTTCTTGGAGCGGTCGAAGCGTCCGATGTGGCGGTAAACGCGGATGAAGACTTCCTGCACCAGGTCTTCTGCGCGGTCACGGTCGCCGATCGTGCGGTAGACGAAGTTGAGCAGGCGCCCCTGATACCGGTCGACCAGCTCTTCGAACGCCCGCTCCTCGCCATCGAGGAAGGCCGACACGACCTCGCCGTCTTCCAGCGTCCGCAGATGTTCGCGGACCGGGACGGTCTTGGTCTGGTTGGTCAGGTGCGTACGAGCCAGTGCGGCCATGGGTGAAGCCCTCCTCCTGCGGTGACACGAACCAAGGGGCTCGTGGCGCGTCCAGTCGAGATGCCGGGCGATCCGGCATACCATCACGTCGCGCAGGATGTCGTAGTGCACACCGCGTGCCGTTGGGAACCTGACGGAACATTCGCGCGCAAATGAATACGCCACAGCGTGTTAGCTGGATGCATCCCGCGTCACCCTTCCTCACCGGTCGAGCGCGAGCGACGTCAGCTTCTCGAAAAGAGGACACGCCAAGGGGACACTCCCCCTGTCGTGTTGACGGTCCTGCTCGTTCTACAACGCCGAGTCCGCTTGGCGGACAGATCCGCTGCGAGACACGGCGCTGCCGTCAGCTCATCCGGAAGCCAGCCGCAAAGAGAAGGGCCAGTGCCGTCTTGGCGTCCTGGATCTCCCCCTGCTCGATCATCGAAAGGGCACGGGAGAGCCGCGTGGGTACGAGCTCCATGAACTCGTCCGCCTCGCGCGCGCTGGCACCCGCCACCAATCCGGTCGCCAGGAAGAGATGGATCTTCTCGTCCGTGAAGCCCGGGGTGGTGAACATCGTGAACAGCGGTTCGACACGCGCCGCGCTGTAACCGGTTTCCTCTCGCAATTCACGTCGGGCACAGTCCAGCGGGGATTCCCCCGCATCCAGCCGTCCAGCCGGGATTTCGTACAAATAGCCGTCCGCCGCGTACCGATACTGCCGGATCAGCAGCACCTCGGGGTCCTCTGCCGTGGTGTCCAGCAGCGGCACAATCGCGCTCGCGCCCGGGTGCCGGATCATCTCCAGCGACCCGATCGAGCCATCCGGGAAACGCACCTCATCCACGTCGAGCGAGATCACTCGGCCTTCGTACGCCCGCCGAGTGGAGACTTGCCCCGGACGCTCGCTCACGCGCGCGCCCGCTTGGCGGCCTTCTTGGTCCCGGTCTTCACCGCTTTCTTCGTGCGCTTGGTCGGCGCTTTGCGCGTCAGCTTCTTGGTGGCCTTCTTTGCCGTCTTCTTCGCCGTCTTCTTGCGCGGCTTCCGCGGCTTGGGGACGTCGTTGCCGGCGAGCCACTGCTTTACCGTCGGCCGCAGATAGACCGGCACGCGCAAAATTGTCCCGCGGCACTTGGGCGATCCGCAACGGCAGGCGTAGTAGCGCACATCTTCCGGCTCGTACTCGTCCTGCCACTCGAAGCGGTAATCGTAGACTAGCTCCGTCTCCGGCTGGATTGCCTTGATCGCCTTGATCCAGATGTGGCCGTCATCGATCACCGTTTCGCAGTTGGGATCGCATGCGTGATTGATGAAGCGAGCGTCGCTCCCCTGCTTCCGCGCGTCGAGCACGGTGTCGTCGTCGAGAATGAAGAGGAACGTGTGGTGGCGTCCGTCCGCGTCATCGTAGCGGCGATCGGCCTCCTCGTGCGTGATCGGCTCGCCCGTGTACTCGTCAATCCGCTGTCCCTTGCGGATGGGGCGGATGCAGAACGCACCGCGTCCCTGAATTTTCGATCGGCGCACTTCATACAGCGGCGACTTCGACGGCTTGGGCGACTTGGCTGGCGACACGTGGCGGGTCAGAAGGTGGAATGAATCGAAAGCTCAGGCGACAACGGGCGCAGCGGACGACGCCGTTTCGGCATCGGCCGGATCGTACACCGTCACGGGGCCGAGTCCAAGCGCAGCGAGCGGTTCGCGGATAACGGATGCGTCACCAACGACGACGACCTGCAGGCGCGCCGGATCGAGATGCGTCTGCGCCACACGCAGGACATCGGCCGCGGTGACCGCTCGCACGCGCTCACGATAGTTGTCGAAGTAGTTCGACGGCAGGCGGAAGATTTCCACGTTGGCGAGACCGCCAGCCACTTCGGCCGTCGTTTCGAACCGAATGGGGAACACGCCCACCAGATAGTCCGTCGCCAACGACAGCTCGGCGTCGGTCACCGGCGCCTCGCGAATGCGCGCGAACTCTATCTGGATTTCACGAAGCGCATCGGCGGTGACAGCGGTCTCCACTGCCGTCGAGATCTCGAAGGGACTCGCTGCACGTCGCCAATCGAACGCGGAATGCGCGCCGTACGTGTACGCGTGCACTTCGCGCAGGTTGAGATTGAGCCGCGACGAGAAGAGTCCGCCGAGGATCGCGTTCATGACGATGAGCGGGAAGTAGTCATCGTGCAGACGCGGCACGGCCACATGTCCGACGCGCAGCTCTGACTGCGGGGCATCGGACTTGTCGATGATATGCACGCGCGGTTCGCGGAAACGCGGCAGGTCGAGTGGCTCGGTGACCTCTGGCGCCGTGCCCGCCCAGTCGCCGAAGTAGCGCGACGCATGGCGCACCGCGTCATCGACGGTGATGTCACCAACCACCATCAGCGCAGTGGAGTTGGGGCGATAGAACTGCGAGTGGTACTGCGCCGTGCGGTCATGCGTGATGCGCTCGATGCTTGCTTCGTCGCCGCCGGCAAGTCGCGCGAAGCGCGAATCGCCATTGTAGAGCAACCGCGAGAAGAAGACATCGGCGAGTCCGCGCGGTTCGGCGCGCAGCTGCGCGAGATCAGCGAGCCGTTCGGCGCGCAACCGATCGAGTTCGCTCTCGGGGAATGCGGGGAAGCGCAGCACTTCGGCCAGCACCGCGAACGCGTCTTCCACGCGTGACGCGAGCGACGTGAGTTGCACGATCGCCGAATCCCAGTCGGCGCCAGTGTCGAGTGTGGTGCCCAGCGTTTCCAGTCGTTCGGCCAACTGCAGCGCATTCATGTCGCGCGTGCCTTCCGCGAGCGCGCGCGTGGTCATCTGCGCAAGTCCTTCGGCGTCGCGGGGATCGCGGGTCGCGCCGGCTTCCACGACCGCCAGCATCGTCACCACCGGATAGGCCGCCACCGGGGACACGATGATGCGCAGGCCATTGGCCAGGATGCGCGTTTCGAACGACGGGAAGTGATACGGACGCGGAGGCGCTGCGTGTGGGCGTGGCGGTGCACCGGCCTTCATCACCGCGCGCTCGGCGGTCGTGTCACTTGTTGTGTCACTCATGCGCCCACCTCAACGCCTTCGTGCGACGATTCCGCGTCGGCCGTTTCTTCGGCGGGCACGAACAGCAACAGTGCCCGATTGTCCGGGCCGAGTCGCTCGCGCACGAGCGCGGTCACATCGGCGGCGGTGACTTGCTGATAGCGCGCGACCTGTTCGTTGGCGAGAGAGGCGTCTCCAAAATAGGTCGCAAAGCGCGAAAGCTGATCGGCGCGTTCCGCGGCGGACTGCAGGCTGGTCACGAAGCTCGTTTCGATGAGCGCGCGCGCACGGGCGACCTCCGCCTCGGTCACGCCGTTGGTGTGGAGCAGATCGAGTTCGGCGAGCACGGCGCGTTCGAGGGCGTCCGGTGTCACATCAGGGTGCGCGGTGACGTCCACCACCAACAGATCGCTGCCCTTGGCGAGATCATAGGTGAATGCCGTGGCTTGCGAGGCAACACGTTGTCCGCGCACGAGTGATTGCTCGAGTCGGCAGCCGGTGCGCAGTCCCAGGACCGCCGCGGCCAGACTTGCGGCGTAGTAGCCATCGGTCCCAAAGACCGGTGTGCGACAGGCGACGAGCAGTCGAGGTAGCGCCACCGCATCGGCTACCACTTCGCGTAGGGTCGTTCCAAAAACGGGGGTTACTGACATATCGCGCAGCGGCGGGCGCGCACTGCCGGCGGCGATCGGACCGAAGTACTCCTCGATCAGCCGCATGGCCTCGGTGCGCTCGAAATCACCAGCGATGGTGAGCACTGCGTTGTCTGGCGTGTAGTACGTGCTGAAAAACTCCGCCACGTCTTCGAGCGACGCGTCCGAGAGATGCTCCATCGAACCGATCAGCGAGTGATGGAACGGATGGCCTTCGGGGAAGCAGAGTGCGGGGAGGCGCTCCCACCACGTGCCGTAGGGCTGGTTGTCGACCGACCAGCGCCGCTCGTTCTTGACCACGTCGCGTTGCGTGTCGAGCTTCACTTGCGTCAGCGCAGGGAGCATGCGTCCCATGCGGTCCGCTTCCAGCCAGAGCGCAATCGCGAGTTGGTTGGAGGGCAGTGTTTCGTAGTAGTTTGTCCGATCGAGCCACGTCGAACCATTGAGCGTACCGCCGGCCCGCTGCACCAGTTCGAAATGTTCGTTCGCCTCGACGTTCGCCGAACCCTGAAACAGCATGTGTTCGAACAGATGGGCAAAGCCGGTTCGCTCTGGACGTTCGTTCGCCGAACCGACGTGATACCACAAGTTGACCGCGACGATCGGCGCTGTGTGATCTTGGGAAAGCACCACATGCAGGCCGTTCGGGAGGCGGTAGCTCTCGACAGGAATGCGCATGACCCAATATTGGTAGTGGGGTCACGAACGCCGTAAGCCCGTTGCAAAATCCTGCGACATCTGGCACCGCTTCATGTCGCCAGGCGACGCGTGACCACCGTGCGCCGTTCCGCTGTCCGCCTTTTCGCGCGACTCCCTTCGAAGCTCTGCACATGCCTGCCTCCATCGCACGCCGCCCCGTCCGTCTGCGTCATGCCACTCTGCTCCTCGCGTGTGCCGTCATCGGTACGGCGTGCGGTGACGACCGGCAGGTGCCCACCACGGCGGCGCCCACGACGTCGCTGACGTCCACCGCAGTCGTCGCCAGCGGCGTTGCCGCGATCCCAACGGTCAAGATCCTCGATGCCAAGGGCAAGGCGATCAAGAACGTCATGGTGCGCTGGCGCGTTACCGCGGGCGGCGGGCGCGTGGTCAACGACTCCATCCGCACATCGCCCGCCGGCGAAGCCAGCTCCGGTGGCTGGACGCTGGGCGTTGTGGCCGGCACGCAGACGCTGCAGGCCACCGCCGACGGCATCAGTGCGCCGGTGACGTTCGTCGCCGACGCTGCCGCCGGACCGCCAGCACGCGTGGTCCGCACCAACGGCGACGCGCAGCAAGCCGTCGTCAACACCAACACCAGCGTCGCTCCCGCCGCACGCGTGGAAGACGAGTTCGGCAATCCGGTCGCGTCGGTCGCCGTCTCCTTCAGCGCGGGTGAGGGCGGCTCCATCACCGGCGCGACGCAGACCACCAACGCACAGGGTGTGGCCACTGCCGGCGGCTGGAAGCTGGGCACGGCCGCGGGCGCGCAAACGGCGCGCGCCACGGTCACCAACGTGGGACAGGCCACCTTCACGGCGACGGCGATTCCCGGACCACCGGCGGATCTCGTCAAAGCCGGTGGCGACAATCAGGCGGGACTCAACAACGCCGCGATCTCCACGCCGCCCGGTGTCCGTGTCGTCGATCAGTTCAACAATCCGATCGGCAACATTCCCATCACCTTCACGCCGGGCGCGAACTCCGGCACCGTGACCGGCGGCGTCGCTGCCACGGATCCCGCCACGGGCGTTGCCTTTGTGGGGGCGTGGGTGCTGGGCGATTCGCCGACGCAGACGCTCGTCGCCGCGAGCAGCCTGCTCCCGGGCAAGACGGTGACCTTCACAGCCGCGGCCACGATCTCGCTCTTCAACATCGATCTGCGCTTCATCGGCGACGGCGGCACTCCACGTCAGCGCGAAGCCTTCACCAAGGCTGCCGCCAAGTGGCGCAAGATCATCGTCGGCCATGTGCATGACGTGCGCATCAACGCCACCGCCGGCCGCTGTGCGTCGTGGATTCCGGCCATCGATGAAGTCATCAGCGATGTGATCATCTACGCGCGGATCACCTCCATCGACGGCGCCGGCAAGATTCTCGCGCAGGCCGGACCGTGCAGCGTCAGCACCGCGTCGCGGCTCTCGCTGTACGGACTGATGGAGTTCGACCTCGACGACATGCCATCGCTGCTGGCCAACGGCACGATCGACGACGTCGTGCTGCACGAGATGGGACACGTGCTCGGCGTTGGCACGCTGTGGAACGGATTTGGACGTGCGCTGCTCACGGGCGCCGGCACGGCGGATCCGTTCTTCAACGGCGCCGGTGCGCGCGCCGAGTTCGCGGGCATCGGCGGCATCATCTACTCCGGCACGCCAGTCCCGGTCGAGAACACCGGTGGCGCTGGTACGCGTGACAGCCACTGGCGCAATTCGCTCTTCGGCCGAGAGCTCATGCAGGGCTTCGCGTCGGCCGGCGGCATGCCGCTCAGCCGGCTCACCGCCGCGTCGCTCGCTGACCTGGGCTACATCGTCGCGCTCAACAACGCGGACACGTTCCGCTTTGCCGGATCACTGCGCGATGGCTTCTTCCCGCAGACGATGCTCGACAACGACGTGCTGAACCTGCCCATCTACGAAGTGGACGGCACCGGTCGCGAACGCCCGTCGCGCAACGCACCAGCGGTTCGCAAACCGTAGCCAGCGGTTGCTGTCGCGGAAGCGTCCAGACGGCGCCTCTCCGCACAGCACGACGCAGCCACGCAGGCTGCAGCCACGCGCGACGTGGCGACGCGCCCCCAACCTCGACGCGATCCGGTTTCGTGATCAGCCGTCGGCGTTGGGGGCGCTGCTGTGTCCGTTGAGGTGCAGCCAGAGCAACAGCGCAAGATCCGCCGGCAATGCGATCGACTCGCGCAGGATGTACTCGATTGCGACGGATCGGTTGGCCGAGATCGGACTCGTGCGCGTAGGCGACGAGAGCGGATCGAGTCCATGCAATCGCGCCAACAGATCGAGCCGCAGCATGTGGAACGGATCGCTGACCAATAACACACGCGGCCGATCGCGCATCGCGCCGATGTCGTTGCCGCCTGCCGCTCCACGTCGCGCGCGCAACGAGTCATGTTCCGCACGCAACAGCACCGCGGCACCGTGGATGGACGCGAGCGACGTGCGACCGGTCTTCTCGAGGAGAATTGCGCCGTTGGGCACACCACGCCGCATCACATAGCGGCGACCGGCGGCCGCTTCACTCAGCAGATCGCCCTGCCGCTGACCACCGGTCAGCACGATGCGCGGAGCCCGCGCATGCTGCCACAGATCGAGTGCGTGATCGAGCCGGGCGCTCAGCACGCGCGACGGACGACCGCTGTACTGCGCCGCTCCCAGCACCACGATCGCGTCGGCCTTGCCATCCGACGAACGCAGCGACCAACCGACGATCGCCGCGAGACAAACGACCCAACCCGTGATCAGGAGGGCGAGCGCGCGCATGGCGAAGCTGCGTAGTCCACCGCGCGAAGCTCGTCGAGACATGATGAGCGCAAGTTAGTGGACGGTCAGATGGTGCGCACATCCCCCGGCGCGGGCGCATCCACCGTGTACCCACCGCCACGCAGCGACTCGGCAAATGCCTCCTGCGACGCGCGCTCGCCGTGCACCAGATGCACGCGTGGCTGTCCACGTCCGTCCTTCACTCCACCTGCGCGGACCTCGTCCAGCCAATGGCGCAGCTCGGTACGATCACCATGCGCGCTATAGCCGTTCAGTACCTCCACCTGCGCGGCCAACTCCACGTCGTCCCCCAGCACGCGCAACAGCGGGCGTCGTTCGACGATGCGACGGCCAAGCGTATGCTCCGCCTGGAAGCCCACGATCAGAATCGTGTTGCGCGGATCGCTGGCGCCATTGCGCAGGTGATGCAGAATGCGCCCAGACTCCGCCATCCCGGAGGCCGCGATGATGATCATCGGACCGTGCGCCGCGTTGAGCGCTTTCGATTCGCGCACGTCGCGCGTGAATCGCACCAGCGGAAACGCAAACAGATCCGGCGTCTCGCGCACTAACGCCTCGCTGCGATCGTACACCTCGGGGTGCATCGCGAATACGTCGGTGGCATTGATGGCCAGCGGCGAATCGACGATCACCGGAATGCTGGGGATCTTTCCTTCGCGCAACAGCGCGTGCAGATCGTACACGAGTTCCTGCGTGCGTCCCACCGCAAACGCCGGAATGAGAATGCGCCCACCGCGCGCCGCCGTTTCGCGCACCACGCGGGCGAGATGCTCACGCGCGCCTTCCACCGATTCGTGATCGCGATCGCCGTAGGTGGACTCACACAGAATCACGTCGGCCCCACCGCCGGGCGCCTCGGGATCGCGAATGATCGGCAGCCCCGATCGTCCGATGTCGCCGGAGAAAACGATGCGCTTCATCTCGTTCCCTTCCCGCGCTTCGATTACCACGCAGGCCGAACCGAGGATGTGCCCCGCGTCGGTGTACATCGCGCGCACGCCGTCGGTGACGTTGAACCATTTGTGGTACGGCATGCCGACGATGCACTCCTGAGTGCGAGTCGCGTCGGCCATCGTGTAGAGCGGTGCGGCATGCGGCCGGCCGTGTCGCTCGAGAAAATCGGCGTCCTTTTCCTGGATATGCGCCGAGTCGGCGAGCATGACGGCGCAGAGGTCACGCGTGGCGGCGGTCGACCAGATGGTTTGCTTGAAGCCCTGATTCACCAAAAAGGGCAGGCGGCCAGCGTGGTCGATGTGCGCATGGGACAGAATCACCGCATCGATTTCATCGATCGGGAGCGGCAGGCGCGCGTTCTTGTCGCGGCTTTCGGCGCGTCGTCCCTGAAACATCCCGCAATCGAGAAGTACGGTGCGTGTCCCAACACGCAGGATGTGGCACGATCCGGTGACTTCCTGTGCGGCACCGCTGAACTCGATCTGCACTCCGCCTCCATCTGGTGGGAGGCGCGAGACTCAGACGCTCAACAGTTTCTGCTGCGCCTCGAGCTGTGCCTCAATTCGTCCGCACATGAGGTCGCACAGCTTGAGGACGGTGCGATCGGCGAGGGCATAATACACAAAGAGCCCTTCCTTGCGTCGCTTTACAAAGCCGAGCGCATGCAAAACCTGCAAGTGCTTGGAGACGTTCGCCTGCCCTAGGCCCGTCTCTTCGACCAGCTCGTTGACCGACATTTCGCGCGACTGCAGCGCCGTGAGCAGTTGCAGCCGTGCGGGTTCCGAGAGCGCCTTGAAGCGTTCCGCGATCATTCGAAGCACATCGGCAGAGAGCGGCGTCCGCCCCATAGTCAGCCATCCCTCACGCAGTCGTCATCGCGCAAACGTCCGACTGGGAACCGTCGCGGTCCCGCACGAAAGAGGGACAGGGCAACGTAGCGACTCGACGAACTCGTGTGCAGTAGCCTCCCTCACGCCAAGTGCTAAGAATTTCAACTGAGAACTTCAACGATCCGTTGAACGACGCTGTTCGCCGGATGAACGCAGGTCGCGACGCGCGAGCAGTTTCTGCAGCGACTGGCGATGCAGCCCAAGCGCACGCGCTGTGCGGGCGATGTTGCCCCCGTTACGAGCCAACGCCGCGCCAAGGAACAGGCGATCGAATTCGCGCAGCGCACGCTCCCGCGCTTCGACGAACGGGAGGTCCGCCGACTCTTCCACGAGTGAGAGTGGGATGTTTCGCACGGTCGAGCTCGTCGAGATGCTTGCCGGCAGGTCGGCCACAGTCACCATCGGGCCGTCCGCCATGATCAACGCACCTTCGATCACGTTGCGCAGCTCGCGCACGTTGCCTGGCCAGTCATGCCGCATGAGAACCGCACGCGCTTCGTCATCCACCTGACGCATCGGCATGCCGTAGCGATCGGCGAACAGTGCGAGGAAATGGGTGGTCAGCAGGGGAATGTCCGCTTTGCGCTCGCGCAGCGGTGGCAGCGCAATCGGAATGACCTTCAGGCGATAGAGCAGGTCCTCGCGGAAGCGTCCCTGGGCGACCATCTCGTCCAACGGCCGGTTGGTCGCCGCGATCACGCGCACGTCGACGTGCGTGCACTTGGTCCCACCCACGCGCATCACTTCACCGCTTTCCAACGCGCGCAACACCTTCGCTTGCGCCAACGGCCCCAGGTCGCCGATCTCGTCGAGGAACAGCGTGCCGCCGTTCGCCGACTCGAAGAGCCCCGCGTGATCTTTGACCGCGCCGGTGAATGAACCGCGCGTGTGGCCAAACAACTCGCTCTCGACAAGCTCGGACGGCAGCGCCGAGCAGTTGAGCGCGATGAACGGCTTGTGCCGGCGGCTGCTCTCGTCGTGCAGCGCGCGCGCGACGAGCTCCTTGCCGGTACCGCTCTCGCCGGTGACGATCGTTGTCACGTCTGTCCGTCCAACGCGCGCGATCATGCGGAAGCATTCCAGCATGGCGGGCGTGGAGCCGTACATCCCGCGGAACTCCGACTGCGGCGCGGCCGGCGCTTCGGCGGCCTCCAGGCGGATCGTGCGCATGGAGTCGGCGCGCTTTATGAACGCGAGTACGTCAACTGAGCGCAGCGGCTTGAGCAGGTAGTCGCACGCGCCCATGCCGAATGCCTGTCGCGGCGTGTTCGGCGCTTCGGGGCTCGACAGCAACGCGGTGAGCACATTCGGGTGTTCGCGCTGCATGCTGCTCAGCAACTCGAGGCCGTCGCCGTCGGGGAGCGCGGTATCGGTGATGAGCAGGTCGATCTCGGCGCGCACGATCTGGTCCATGAGACCGTGCATCCGCGTTGCGTGCAGCACTTCGCGCCCCGACGCTTCGAGCGCCTGCTTCAGCGTGGAGAACGTCTCCTGATCTTCCGTCACGACCAATACGCGGCGCAGCGTGACCGAGACCTCCCGTTCACTGGGAAGTGTCCGCCGGAGTCGTCCGTTCACACGCGAAGTGCGCGACATCGCACTGCTGCTGTGGCCGGCGTTGTTGCCGGCGGGCGTCTGGCTGGCTGGTTGGTACAGAGCGGCGTGGCTCATGTCCGAAGTCCTGGTCATACGTTGAAAAACAAAAAAGGCGCGGGTCCACCCCCCGACAGGGAGCGAACACTCGCGCCTTCAACTGCCGGAGACTTTCTCTCCGGTCGTCAAGGTTGGCCGATCAAGCGGCCTTTTTACTTTGCGTTTCGTTGTACTGCTGTTAGTGAATATGCCGACTCACACGGCAATAGCAAGTGAAGAGCAGACGACCTGAGGGTCGTGGATCACACCATCTGCGTCACGACTGATCTCGACCTGCTTGCTCGCACGTGCCGATTGCTGCGTCGTTTCGCTGCGCCGTGGGATGCGGGTTCGAACGCGCGTTCAGACGTGCTTGCTGAGCAACTCCAACCGGTGACGCAGGTCGCCAAGCGCCTTCGACTTGAATGTGCTCCGCGTGTCCTCAAGGACGGCGATGGTATCGTCGATCGCTTGCTGCAGCTGCGCGCCACGCGGACAGTTGATGAGCTGACAGGGGTGCGACTGCGCGTCGCCTTTGCCCGCAAGCGCCTGGCCCAGATGTTCGAGATCCGACAAGGATCCCATCACGTTGCGCAGCGTCATCGCCAGAAACAGGTCAACGCCGCTCCTGGCCTCGTCCGCCGCCGCCGGCAGCACGTCGAGTTTGCGTCGATACTCTCGCAGCCGCGCCTCGGTGTCCTGCATCGTTTGATACGATCGAAAGCGCGCCACTGCCGCCGACACGCGCGCGAGCAACAGCGTGAAGTCCACCGGTTTCACGAGATACGCCGTGACCGGCAGCTCGATGCACGCGACTGCAGAACGCACCGACGGAAATCCGGTGATGATGATGATCGGCAGGCCGCCACTCAGGTGCGACACCTGCTGTACGAGATCGAGATCGGCGTTCCCCGGCATCTCGAGATCGGTGATCAGCAGATCGTATGAGGCCTTCGCGATGGCACTGACGGCCTGCGGCGCGTCCTCCACCGTCTCCACCGTGTACCCCTCGCCGCGCAGCAACTCCGCGGTGGAGTGCAGAAAAGTCGGCTCATCATCGGCAATGAGAATGCGGCCGCGACTCATCGGAGTACCCCTGTGTCGATAGGAACCATGGGCAAGCGCACCTCGAATTCGGTGCCGCCCGTCGGACGATCACGCACCACGACTTCGCCGCCCACTGCGAGCACGGACTGACGTACCAGCGAGAGTCCGATACCCATACCACCCGTCTTCACGGTGCGATCCTTCGTGCTGAAGAACGGCTCGAAGATGCGCTCACGTATGGCATCGGGAATGCCCGGTCCTTCATCGCAAACGCGAATGACGCATTCGTCGCCCTCGCGCACCGCCGACACTTCGATGGTGCCATGCTCCGGCGATGCATCGAGCGCGTTCTGCACAAGGTTGTAGAGCGTCTGACGCAACAACGCGTCGGGCACCGGCACGAGACTTGGCGCCTTGGCGACGCTGGTCACGATGCGAATGTTGCGCGCGCGATTGACCTGCTCGAGAAAGCTGACTGCATCGCTGATGGCCAGCACGACCGACGAGTTGCTGTGCATTGACTGGTCGGGACGATACGTCTCGTAGAGTTGACGCGTGACCGCCGCGATGCGCGCGATCTCGCGTTCGATGGCACCGACAAATCGGAAATGCGGATGATCCGCTGCGATACCGCCGCGTACGAGGAGAAACGCGTTCTGAATACCCGCCAGCGGATTGTTGATCTCGTGCGCCACGCGAGCCGCAAGCTGCCCCATGGTCGTCAGCGCCCCGATCTGCCGCAAAGACTCCTCGGCGCGTTTGCGTTCGGAGAGATCGTGTCCCTCCACCAGCAGTTGCGTGACGACTTCGTTGGCGTCGCGAATCGGGCGCAGTGAGAAGTCGATGGTGCCTGGCCGCTTGTCGGCAGTCGTGATGGTGACCTCGAAGCGCGTCGGGTCTCCGCCGCGCGCGCGTGCGAGGCGCTCCTGTACACGGGCGGCGGTCACCTCGTCGTCGATCCACCACGGCAGTCGCTCGAAGTCCGCGCCTTGCATCGCATCCACCGACAGGCCAGCCACGGCAGCCGCTGCGCGATTCGCTTCGAGAATGGTGCCATCGAGGTCGAGCAGCAACTCGAGCTGAAAGGCGCTCTCGAACATCACGCGGAACCGACGCTCGCTGCGCTCGCGCTCCGCTTCACTGCGCGCGCGCTCGGTGATGTCGGCGGAAATCCCGAGCACGCGCGCCGGCGCGCCATCCACCGTACGCTCGATCAATCGGCCGCGATCCACGATGGTGTGCCAACTGCCATCGCCGGCCTGAATACGGTACTCGCATTCGTATACGTCGCTCTTGCCGGCCAGATGCGCACGCATCGCTTCGGTCACGCGCGGCAAGTCCTCGACGTGCATGATTCTCGTCCACCCCGAGGTGGGCCCGTTCAACTGCGCCGGATCGTAGCCGAGCGAGCGAACCAGTGCATTGCTGCGATGCACCTGGTCCTGCAACAGGTCCAGCTCCCAGACGCCATCGGTCGATCGCTCGATCGCGCGCTGCATGCGCGCCATGCCTTCGGTGCTCGCCTGCTCCCATCGCTTGCGGGCGAGCCACAATGTGACCGACGCGAGCGCCGACACGGCCAATCCGAGCACAAGCAGCAGTTCGGGAAAGCTCGAGCGCACTGGTGCCGGCTGGGACGACAGCGCGAGGGTGACGATGCGATCGCCGAGCGGCATGTCGCGCTGATAGTTCGCTACGCCAGCGGTACGCGGCGGTCCGGCCAACTGCGAATCGCCGACGAACGCACGAATCACAAAGCCGCTGCTATTGTCGGGAAGAAACTCGTTGAGCAGGGCGTGCTCGGACACGAAGCCGACGAGCAAAGCCGGACCATTTGGCGTGGCATCGACCGCCTTGAGCGCCACCACACCAAAGGCGCCGATCGCGCGCGCATCGACCAGCGAATCGCGCAGCACCTTCCCCCGCGAGGTATGCACCCGACGCGTCTCGGTGCGCGCCCAGGTACGCAGCTGCGCCAACACTTCTGGCGCGAGTGCGGTATCGCTGGTGGTGCGCAGCAGCGCGCCCGTGGAGTCGAACCAGTCGATCCGCTCGAGGCCGACGGTTTCGTCGGTCAAGCGCATGATCGAAGTGCGCCACAACGGAAAGCCGGTGGACGCCGACTGCGCATACAATGCCACGCGACCAAGCGCGCGGTCGATCACCAGCAGCTGTCGCTGCATCGCGCGCTTGACGGCGTCTGCAGCGATTGCAGCCCGAGCGTTGGTTTCGGCCACCTCGCGCGCCAGCAGCGTTTGCCAGAACACCAGCATCAGCAACGTGCCCGCCGCGCCAACGGCCACCGGCATCCAACGCGGTGGTGCGACGCCCACCGCCTCGTGCGCTGCAACCGCGCGCAGCAGTGCCGCACTCAGTAGCGTCATGCCGATCAGCACATCGAGCGAGACGTCGGCCAGCCGACGCGCCATCGACGTCTCGAGCAAGTCGGCCAGCGCGGTCAGCGCCAGCACGGCACACAACGCCAGAATTGCTGCGCCGGTGGAGCCGGCCGTGATCAACACGCGCGGCGTAATGCGTGGAACGGCGAGGGTCCACACCGCCGCACCATACCCAACGAACATCACGCCAAGTGTGACCGACAACCCCAGCGCACTCATGCTCGGCTCGTGCGCGCGCAGGCCGATCGACGCACCGACGACGCCGCCGACGATCGTCAGCATGGCCGCAGCGCGCGCCGGCACGAATGCCCCCCGCCACAGCTGCACCACGGCAAACGCCGCGCAGAAGACGAACGCTACGCTCAACGGCGTCGCGGTCGCGAAACCTCCCGAGCGCAAGCCGGATGGTGTCTGGCGCGCCCACAGCACGAGCTGCGGCAGACAGGCCGCGACGGCCAGCAGCGCGAGCACGGGTACCACGCGGCCACCGCGGTGCGCGATACCGTTGCGCGCTTCCAGCCTTTCTGGGAGTACGGCGCTGCTCACGTGCTGCTCCTTCCGTCGATCAGGTGGGCATGCCGGTCGGTGCGCAGCTGCATCCTGCGGTCACGTCTCGCCGAGCCGCATCCAGCGCCGCACCTGCGGCGGCTCGAATGTGTGCAGCGCGTCCAGCAATGCGTTCGGCTCGGGCTCCACCACCAGCCAATCCGACGGCCGACCACGCAGAAATCCTTCGGCCTCCACGTGTCCCATAAACTGCACCAGCGGACGCCAGTAGCTCTCCACATCCAGCAGCGCGACCGGTTTGCGATGCACGCCGAGCTGTGCCCACGTCCATGTCTCGAACAGCTCTTCGAGCGTGCCCAATCCACCGGGCAATGCGATAAACGCGTCCGCCATCTCGGCGAGCATCGCCTTGCGCTCGTGCATGGAGTCCACGATCTGCAGCGAGGTGAGCCCATGATGCGCGACTTCGCGTTCGACGAGCGCATGTGGCATCACGCCGATGACTTCGCCGCCCGCTGCGAGTGCGCTATCAGCAAGCGCACCCATCAGTCCGGTGCGTCCTCCGCCGTACACCACCGTGATGCCGCGTTCGGCGAGCAGCCGCCCCATGGCGCGAGCAGACTCGACATAGGCCGGACGAATCCCATCGTTCGACGCGCAGTAGACACAGATGCGTTGCATGAATCCAAGCTAACGCGACCGGAGCGCGCCTGCGCGGTCAGCCGTTCACTCGCGTCGCGCGAGCATGTGCAGCCGACGCGCTGCGCCCCACAGCACCGGTGCCGTGAGAAGCGGACCCGCGCATGCAATGACAATGGCGAGCAACGTGCCGGCGTGCGCAGCGCGCGGGAGGTTCCACAGCACGGCCTGCGCGATCGTCAGGATTGCGTCAGCAGACACGGCGAGCGCGAGTGCGCGCGCGAGCGGCACGGATCGCGTCTGCTGCAGTCGTCGCAGCGCGACGATGAGTCCGACATCGAACAGGACCCACGCGCCGTGCACCCACGGCGACGGAAACCACTGCGCCGATGGTGAGAGGGCCAGCACGAGCGTCCACGGCACCAGCAACCATGCGAGCGCCCGCAGCACCGGCGCCGGTCCGCGCAACGACGTTCGCACGCCAAAGCGCAGCAGCGAGCCGCCAGCGAACGCGCGGAGTCCATCCCGCATCGCGATTGCCGCGTGCGACGTGTCCGGATACGCGAGATACATCGGCTCCCATCGCTGCGGTCTGAGCTTGCGTTTGAACGCCGACAGTCCGACAAAGTTGAAGAGCGGTCGCGACAGCGTGCGCGCCGCGCGCAGCCAGCGATTCACATCACCCGACAGCGGTGCGAGACCGAGGGTGACGTCGCGTACGCCTTCGGTGTGCATGATGCGCATCGCGTGGTCCACCAGCAGCTCGGCGGTCCCGTTGGGCGCCTGCGGATCTCGCACGAGATGCTCGCACAGCCAACCATTGCGCGCCGGGATCGGCGCCATCGACAGCAGCGCGACGATGTCTGCGCCGTACGTCTGCGATCCCGATCGGCGACGCTCCACCACGAACAGTCGGCGGCGTTCGGCGTGCGGCGACGGCGTGGAGAAGGGCGCCATGTCCACGAGAAAGCGCATCTCCGCCATCGGTCGCGAGGCGTGCCAGCGGTCGATGAGCCGATCGAGCGTGGCCGCGGTGGCGGCGTCTGCTGAAAGTTCGGCGTGTTTCACCTCGCGGACGCTGAGTCCTTTCGCGCGCGCACGGCGCAGCTGTTCGCGCATCGACTTGTGCGCTCGAACGCTCGCGTCCCACTCCGCGGGATCCCAGAACGGCTGCTCACCGATCTGCACGCGACGCACCTGTGGCGCCGTGGCCAGCACGCCTTCGGTGGCGAAGAACGAGGCGCGGCGTCCCGCGGCGCGCGCGGCACCGACAAAGCGCGCGGCAACCTGGAGTCGTTCTTCGGGCGCCGCGATCGGCTCGCCCGCCGCGACCCACGCGCCGCCGGTGTCCACATACGCCACCAGTCCGCGGTCACCGTCGGGACCGACGTCGAACCAGTGCTGCATGGCGCGCCCCAATGCCTGGAACGCCGTCCCCGTCTTCCCGAAGGCATCGACCAGACGAAGCGCGCGGTCGGCCGACGCGAGCGGCGGTGGACCGGGAGGCTGCGAGGTGGCAGCCCCGGACTCGGCGCGCCCCGCCAGCGCCAAGCGGCTACTCCGTCGCCGGCAGGTCGCGTTCGAAGATGATCGTCATGCGCGTTCCATCCTGCGCCAATCGACCGGGAGTCCATCCCATGCGACTGCGCTCGTTCAGCAGGTCGGTCAGCGCATCCTCGTCATCACGGACGTGGCGCGTCAGCCGAATGATCACCGCCTGATATTCCTTCATCTGGCGAAGGTAGCGTACGCCACCGGCTGCACGCTACCGTTGCTGCGAGCACGCACGTCACGACTCCACCCCAGCGCTGAGCGGCACGATGGCCACCGACCACAACTTCCCCATGCTTTCCGTCGTGGACCATCCGCTGGTGCGCCACAAGCTCTCGCTGCTGCGCGACCGGGCGACGCCCACCAAACAGTTCAAGGAGCTGGTGGACGAAATCGCGATGTTGATGGCCTACGAGGCCACGCGCGATCTGGCGCTCGATCCCACGCCGGTCCACACGCCGCTCGAACTCACCACGGGATGGACGGTGCGCGGCAAGAAGCTCACGCTGGTGCCGATTCTGCGTGCGGGACTGGGTATGGTCGAAGGCATTCTGCGCCTGATGCCGTCGGCGCGTGTGGGCCACATTGGCCTCTACCGCGATCACGACACGCTCGAGCCGGTGGACTACTACTTCAAGGTCCCGGGCGACGCGAGCGAGCGCGACTTCCTGCTGCTAGACCCCATGCTGGCCACCGGCGGCAGTGCCGTCGCGGCGGTGCACTCACTCAAGCGCGCAGGAGCGACGCGTATTCGCTTTCTGTGTCTGGTGGCCGCGCCCGAAGGCGTGGAGCGACTCACGCGCGAACATCCGGATGTGCCGATTCTCGCGGCATGCCTGGACCGCGAACTGAATGCGCAGGGCTACATCCTGCCGGGTTTGGGCGACGCCGGCGACCGGCTGTTCGGCACGCGATAGCTCGCCGGACGTCCCGAGGAACCGGTCACTCGCGACCCGCTTCCCGCAATCCGTCACCGCAATCCGTCACCGCTATACGAACCACTCCCGCGGTGCCTTGCGCTGCTGCTGCGCCACTTCCAGCACCCACGCTTGCGCGACGGGCTCGGTCACCTCGTCGGGTACGCGATCGTACCATCCGGTCGCCTGGCGGTCGTCACCAATGCGACGCCACAGCTCGCCGATCAGATAAGTGATCACCGCGCGCTCCTCGATCGCGACACCATCGTACGCGTCGAGCGATTCGGCGAAACGCTGGGCCGCCTTGCGACGGAAGTACCGCTCCGCTTCGGTGTCGCGCTCATCGACGCAGCACCACGCCGCGCGCAGATACAGGTCGGCCAGATAGCGCGGCTCGTTCCCCTGCCACTCCGCAACTTTGGCTGCGTGATCGTACTTGAGCGATCCGGAGGGCAGCTCGCGCTGCAACGCCGTCGCCAGCTCCGTCCACACCCGCTCGCGAATCCGGTCGCTCAGCTCCACCTCATCGGCGAAGTCGCGCTCCACGCCCGCGTAGCCGCAGTGCGTGCACATGTGCACGAAGTACGGCAACGGCTGCATGCCAGCGGCGCGCTCGTGAAAATCCGTGCGCTTGCCGCCGAAGGCGTTGGTGGCCACCACGGTCTGCGAACGAAAGTGGTTCTCGCAGACGGGGCAGGTGAGCTCGATGAGATTCAGTGTCGTCATAGTCGGTTGGTGCGGGGTCGTTGATCAGTGTCGTCACCAGCACACGAGGTCTTGAACCCTCCGCGGCAGCCCACACATGACTTTTCCACGCGCCGTCACACGACTGGAACGCAATGTCTTGTTCGTCACGCGGGCGGCGGCTAGTTTCCCCCGACTTGATCGGCGAGTGTGATCGCGCCGGCTTCCCGCGTCAGGGTCGTTGATGTTGATCAATCTCCTTCCAGATTTTCTCGCCGTTCTCGAGGCCGCCGATCGCGACGCGGCCTATCGTGAGTACTTCGAGCGCCATCGTGCGCTCCTCACGGCGTACTGGGACAACTACGTCCTCGAGCCCTCGGGCCCGCACTTCGACGAAGTCATTCGCGCCACCGTCAACGCGAATCGCGACGACCTGCTCGCCCTCCTCGCGCGTACCGACGTCGTCGCACTGGCCAACATGGCCGAACGCAAAGTGCACACGCTCCTGCAAGCCGATGTCCCGTACGACGTCGTGCTCATGGTGGGTGTCGGTGCCGCCAATGCCGGTGAACTGGTGGTCGGCGGACGCGGTGTCGCGTTCATCTGCCTCGAGCACTTCACCGGCGTCGCCAACCCGGAAACGCAGGGACTTGGCCTCGATCCCGAGCTCATTCCGCTCTGGCTCGCGCACGAACTCACACATGTCATTCGCTACACGTCGCCCACCAGCCGCAGCGACATGCGGGCGCTGATCGACGACGCGGACGGCTACTACTCCTATTGGGAGACGGGACGTCACGCCTCGCTGCGTGAACTGCTCGTCAACGAAGGGCTCGCAGTGCAGGTCTCGCGCAGCATCAGTCAGGGACATGCCGCGTGGGAATACTTCGGGTTCGCCCGCAAGCAGTACGCGCGCATTCGTGAGCTCGAGCCCATCCTCCAGCGCGCCGCGAACGCAGACCTCGACCGCGCCGGACTCGGGCTGCGCCTGCGCTACCTCTCCGGCGGCATGAGCGACGACGCCCGCACCCTCGATCGCGTCATCATGCCCGAACGCGCCGGCTACTTCCTCGGCGCGCGCATGGTCCAAGCCGCCATCGATAGTCGCGGTCTCGCCTGGGCCACCCGTGCCAGCGCCATCGAGCTCGCCATGGCTGCCGTCCCCGTGCCCTTCGAAGCCCCGCGCCTCACCATCGTCGGATAACACGCAGCGTGGATGACGCGCTGAGCCGTCGCGCCTTCAGCCAGCTCCTCGGCGCCGCTGCACTCAGCGGCGCCCTCCCCGACCTCGCGCGCGCGACTGGCGCCTCCACTGCCAGCGCCTCCACGGCCAACGCACCCATGGAACCCGCCGACGATATCTGCGCCCTCACCGCCACCGAGATGGCGGCGCGCATCCGGCGCAAACAGCTCTCCGCGCACGAAGTCATGCAGGCTCATCTCGCCCGCATCGAGCGCATCAACCCCAAGGTCAACGCCATCGTCACGCTGGTCGCCGAAGAGGCGCTGGCCAACGCGAAGAAGGCGGACGAAATGCAGGCGCGCGGTGGCCCACTCGGCCCGTTGCACGGACTCCCCGTCGCGCATAAGGATCTCGTCCCCACCGCCGGGATCCGCACGACGTATGGGTCGCCCTTCTATAAGGACAACATCCCCACCAGCGACGCACTGATCGTTCGCCGCATCCACGCCGCCGGTGCGATCACGTTGGGCAAGACCAACACGCCGGAATTCGGCGCGGGCTCCAACACCTTCAATCCGGTTTTCGGCGCGACGCGCAACGCCTTCAACCTCGCCAAGACCGTCGGTGGCAGCAGCGGTGGCGCCGCGTGCGCGCTCAACTGCCAGCTCGTCCCCATCGCCGACGGCAGCGACACCGGCGGCTCGCTGCGCAATCCCGGCGCGTGGAACAACATCGTCGGCTTCCGTCCCTCGCCGGGACGCGTCACCGACGACGATCACAGCTGGTCGCCGCTCTCCACAGGCGGCCCGATGGCGCGCACGGTGTCCGATGTCGCGCTGTTCCTCAGCGCCATCGCCGGGCCACACGCGCCCGATCCGCTCGCCATCGACGAAGATCCCGCACGCTTCCGGCGGCCGCTCGCGCGCAACGTGAAGGGCACGCGCATCGCGTGGTTCACGGACCTGGGCGGCATTCCGTTCGAGCCCGAAATCACGCGCGTCGTCAACAGCAACATGCAGGCGTTTCGAGATCTCGGGTGCGTCGTGGAACACGCCGAGCCCGATTTCACCGGCGTGGACGACGCGTTCCCGATTCTGCGGCACCTGTCGTATCACTCGAGCTACGCCAAACTCGCCAAGGCCAATCCGTCGATGTTCAAGGAGACGGTCAAGTTCGAGATCGCCGAAGCGGAGCGAAACAGCGGCGCCGATGTAGCGCGTGCCGTGGCGCGACAGAACAAGATGTTCGGTGACGTTGCACAGTTCTTCACCACGCACGATTTCTTCGTGCTGCCCGTGACGCAGGTGGAGCCGTTCGACGTCACCACCGAGTATCCCACGTCGATCAACGGCATCGCGATGCCGACCTACATCGACTGGATGCGCTCCTGCTGGTACGTGACGTTCATGGGGTGCCCGGCGATTTCGGTGCCGGCTGGCTTCAGTGCGAGCGGGCTGCCGGTGGGGCTGCAGATCGTCGGCAAGCCGCGCGACGATTGGGGCGTGCTGCAGATCGCGCACGCGTTCGAGCAGGCGACGAAGCACGGGCTGCGCCGGCCCAATCTCTAGCGCTCCCTCCAGCAGCACTCGCTCGAGCGCGACGTTCACTGTGTCCACGATGCCCGCTGTGCGGCGCTACGACGCCGTCGTGTTCGACTTGCTCACCGCGCTACTCGATTCGTGGACGGTGTGGAACCGCGCCGCAGGATCCGAGTCGAGCGGCCTTTTGTGGCGTCGACAGTATCTCTTGCTCACGTATGGCGCGGGTGTCTATCGACCGTACGTCGACGTCGTTCGCGATGCGGAGCGATTGAGTGGAGTCGCCGCCGGAGCGACGGATCGACTGCTTGCGGCGTGGAACACCCTGGACCCATGGCCTGAGGCATCTGCTGTGCTCGAGCAGCTCGCCGCGCGCGTCCCGCTGGCGATTGTCACCAACTGCTCGGTGTCGTTGGGACGCGAGGCGACGGCGCGAGTCGGTGGACGATTCGCTGTGGTCCTCACCGCCGAAGAAACCGGCTTCTACAAGCCCCGCCCCGAAACGTATTCCGCCGCGCTAGTGCGACTGGGCACCGCACCGGAGCGCACCCTGTTCGTAGCCGGCTCCGCCGCCGATGTACCGGGCGCCCGCGGCGTGGGCATGCCGGTCTTCTGGCACAATCGGATGCGACTCGCGCCGCTTGACGGAGCAGTCCCCGATTTCGAGTCCACCACGCTCGAGCCGCTCGTCGAGATCGTCACCTGAGCCGCCGGCGCGAACGCGCGGCGCATCGCATGTCCGGGGCGTACAATCGGTGCGTGTGATGCTGCCATGTTCGCGCGCCCCTGATCTCCCACACAAACGCCCTATGCCACGACTCCCGCGTCTGCTCCGGATCACGCGCACCCAACGCCGCTGCACCCTGCGCGACGTCGCGCGGCTTGGCACAACTCTGCTCAGCGCCACCACGCTCGTCGTCGCTCGTCCGGTTTCCGCACAACAACCGGCGCCCGCACGCACGTCCAACGTACGCACCATCGATCTCGACGCCGCCACCATCGCCGAGATCAACGCCGCGTTCGATGCGGGCACACTCACCGCAGAGCAGCTGGTCACGCGCTATCTCGCGCGCATCGCCGCGTACGATGCACAGGGCCCGCGCATTCACGCGGTCATGACACTCAACCCCTCCGCGCTGCAAACCGCGCGCGCCCTCGACATCGAACGTCGCACCAAGGGTCGACGCTCGCCGCTGCACGGCATCCCCATCGTGCTCAAGGACAACTTCGACACGCGCGACCTTCCCACCACGGGCGGTTCCATTCTGCTCGAAGGCTATCGCCCCACGCGCGATGCCACGGTCGTCCAGAAGCTGCGCGATGCCGGCGCGATCATCCTCGCCAAGGTGAACTTGTCCGAGTTTGCCTCCGGAGGCACCTACAGCTCGCTCGGCGGACAGACGCTCAACCCGCACAACCTCGACTACAGCCCCTCCGGTTCTTCCGGTGGCACCGGCGCCGCCATCGCCTCGGCCTTCGCGCAATTCGGACTCGGCACCGACACCGGCGGCAGCATCCGCGGCCCTGCCACAGCCAACGGCATCGCTGCACTCAAGCCCACACACGGACTGCTCAGCCGAAGCGGCATCATTCCACTCGCGCTCTCGTTCGATACCGGTGGACCCATGGCACGCTCCGTCACCGACATCGCCATTGCGTTGGGCGTGATGACGGGGCTCGACAGCGCTGATGCCGCCACGCAGAAGAGCAACGGTCACGTGGAGCATGACTACACACGCTACCTGCAGCCCAACGCGCTCGCCGGCGCGCGCATCGGCATCGCACGCGACTTCACCGGTTTCGATACGGATGTTGACTGGATCGTCGAAGCATCGCTCGACGCGATGCGCAAAGCCGGCGCCACCATCATCGACGTGCGCTTCCCCAAGTGGATGCTCGACGCGAAAGGCGGCTGGTATCTCGCCATGCGCAATCCGGAGTTCCCCGCGCAGATCGCCGACTATCTGCGCAACACACCGGCGCAGTATCCCAAGACGCTCGCGCAGATGATCGAGCGCACGCGCACCTTGCCGTCACTGGGCACCAACGGCAGCGGACCCAACACGTCGCGCTGGACACGATTCGTCGGAGAACTCGCCAGCGGCACCACCAGCGACTACCGGTACGTTTCTGTGCGCGATCACGCACTCCCGATGATGCGCGACATCGTCAACGGTATGCTCGCCGCCGACAGACTCGACGCCATCGTCTATCCCACGGCGTCGATCAAGCCTCAGCGCATCGATGGCCTGACGACCAGCAGCACCGCCGGCCCCGATGCCACCAACATCGCCAACCTCACCGGCTTCCCCGATCTCATCGTGCCCGCAGGCTTCACCGATGGTCGGCTGCCGGTCGGCCTCTCCTTCCTAGGCGCCGCCTGGAGCGAGCCTCGCCTGCTCGCACTCGGCTACAGCTTCGAGCAACGCGTCAACGCACGTCGCCGCCCGGTACACACGCCGGCGCTCGCGTCGGAATCGATCGTGCTGAAGTAGCGCAGGCCAACGCGCGCACGTCAGCGCGTGCGACGCAATTACTTGCCGATGCAGAACTCGCGAAACAGCACGTCCAGCACATCGTCGGTGCCCACCGCACCGATCACGCTGCCCAGTGCATCGCGCGCACCCTGCAAATGCACAGCAATCACCGTCGGTGGCAAGGCACCACCGCGCCACGCGTCGAGAAACGCCGCGATCTCGGCGCGCGCCTCGGCCACACCCGCGCGCTGACGTTCACGCGTCAGCATCACCGTCTCCACACCACCGTCGTTGGGTATAGCCTCGTCCTGAAGCCGCGCAGCCAGCGTTTCGTCGATGCGCGTGAGCAGCGCCGAAAGCCCGGCACCGGTTTCGGCACTCACCGCTGATAGGTGCTTGTACGCGCCTGACGAGTCGTGTGAAGACTCGTGTTCGGGCTGCAGGTCGATCTTGGTATGCACCGCGATCACCCGCGCACTCGTGTGCGCCGCGACCACGTCGACGGTTGTCTGCACGTCACGCGCCGATGCGCCGCACGCCAGCACGATCTGTGCGTTTGCCAGGTAGCGCGTGCTCACCTCGATGCCTAGTCGCTCGATCTCGTCGGTGGTGTCTCGAAGCCCCGCCGTATCCACAAATCGCAACGGCGTCGGGCGCCGATCCAACACCGCCTCGATGGCGTCGCGCGTGGTACCAGCGATCGGTGTGACCAGTGCGCGCGACTCGCCAAGTAGCGCGTTGAAGAGCGACGACTTTCCGGCGTTTGGCGGACCTGCGATCACCACCAACGCACCATCACGCAACAGCGCAGCGCGCGGCGCCGTCGCCAGCAATGCGTCGAGCGAGTCGAGCAGTGCCTCCGCGCTCTGCGTGACGCGCTCCGGCGCGATCGGTCCGTCGTCCTCGCCAGGGAAATCGATGTCGTAGGCGATCAGCGCCTCCAGCATCAGCATCTCGTCGCGCAACGCAGCAAAACGACGCGACAATCCACCATCCAGCTGCGACAGCGCCTGTGCCTGCATCGCCACCGATCGCGCGTCGATCAGATCCGCCACTGCTTCCGCCTGCACCAAGTCCATTCGGCCGTTCACGACAGCACGACGTGTGAACTCGCCTGGCAGCGCCATACGCGCGCCCGCTGCCACGCATGCCGCCAATACCGTCGCCGGCACCACGCGCCCACCGTGCGTGCTCAGCTCGAGCAGATCTTCACCGGTGTACGAGCGCGGCGCGCCAAACCACGTCGCGATCGCATCGTCGATCGGTGTGCCATCGACGGGATGGCGCAGCGTCACGCGCGTTGCAGACCGTGCCGACAACGCGCCAATTCCCAGCGCGTCGGCAATCTGCCGCGCGCGCGCTCCGCTGACGCGAATCGTCGCCAGCGCACCGCGACCGATCGTGGTCGCGATCGCCGCGATCGTATCGGCACCATCTGCAAGCAACGACGCGCTGCGCGGCAAAGCCGGCAGCGCGTCATCAGCGTCATTCATCGCGAACTCAGGCATCGCCCGCCTGCACGCTGCTATCCCTGCACCAACGGCGTGATCTTTCCGCGCTCACGCGCGATCAGCCACTGCTGCGGCAGCGACGCAAGGTTCTGCACGAGATAGTACAGGTTGAGGCCCGCGGCCATGTTCAGGAAGATGAAGAGCATCATCGCCGGCATCATGTACATCATGATCTTCTGCTGCTCGTTCGCCTTCACGCCCTTCATGCCGATCCACGACAAGCCAATCGCCGTGATCGCCACCAGAATGGGCAGGACGTAGAAGGGATCCTTGATCGAGATGTCGGACAGCCACATGAACGAGACGCCGCGGAACTCGATGGTGTTCTGGAAGACGAAGAACAGGGCGAAGAAGACCGGCAGTGGCACCAGCATCGGCAAGCATCCCGACAGCGAGCTGAGTGGGCTCATGCCGTGCTGCTTGTACACCTCCATCATCGCGGCCTGCAGCTTCTGCGGGTCGCCCTTGTATTTGGTCTGGATCGCCTGCAACTCGGGCTGAATGCGCTGCATCGCCATCGAGCTGCGCATCGCGCGCTGGTTGAGCGGCCAAAGGACAATGCGCACGGCAATGCCGAACAGCACCAGAATCCAGCCGTACGACAATCCCAGCGATGCCTTCATCAACAACAGCAACTTGATGACGAGCGTCGCAAAGGGCTGAACGACACCCTGCAGCCATCCGCCATACGGGTTGGACGTTTCGAACTCACGTCCGACCGCCACCAGTCGCGAGAACTCCTGCGGACCGGCGTACAGCTCGAAGTTCGCGGAGCCGGCCTTGAGCGGTGCGATCACCGTCGCCTGTGCACGCGTGGCGACTTTGCCGGTCCGCACACCGCCCGCAAAATCCACCTCGGCGAAGCCGGGCTGGCCAGCGGGCGTCAGCAGACCTACGAGGAAGTACTTGTTCTTCGCGACCACCCACGTCAGCGGTCCGGTGGCGATTTCGCGCTCTCCCGGATCCATCGAGCCGAACGTCACACCCTTCGCGCTCTGCTTTTCGGGCTTGTAGGCGTACGCGAGATGATTCGCATCTTCCAGCGTATCCGCTTCGGACGAACGAAAGCCGGGCGGCAGATCGACGAGCAGGAAGCTGCTGGCCGACTCCCCACCCACCTGCGCCGCGATGTTCACGCGGTAGCTGTCCGGCGCAAACGAATACGTGATGCTGATGGGGCGCGAGGCCACGGTCGCCTCGTAGCGCACGATGGAGCGACCGTTTTCGGTGCTCTGCGTCGTCGTGAACCGCTCCTTGTCGAGGCGCACGGTGTCGCCCGGCAGCACGAGGCGGAACGACAGCAACCGATCGGCGGCCGAGGCCAACTCGACAGCGCCGCCCTTGGTGCGACCGCGATCCTTGAGCGTCGGATACTGCGTCAGCTCGGCACCGATCAACGACGCGCCCAGGTTGGACGTGCGATACACGGCACGCGCGGTCTTCACAGAGGTGGTGTCCACGCTCTGCGCGACAGGCTGTGCGGCCGCAGCGGCGTCGGGCGTCGCGCCGATCGCGGCCGTTGCAGTCGGCGCGGCGCCCGCAGTCGCCGGCGTCTGTGCGGCAGCCGCCACGGCAGGCGTGGTGGTTGACGCGCTGTCCGTGCGCGAGAGCGAGTCGGTCACGACCACGCCTGACCCCGGCGCCGGCTTCGGCGTGGGAAACAGGAGCGGAGTAACGACAAGGACGGCGGCCATCAGAGCGACGGCCAAGGCAATGCGGCGTGGTTCCATGAGTCGAAAGAGGTACGCCGAGGGCTGCTCGATCGCGCGACAACCGCGCGCTCAAGGGACCGGGTCGAAGCCCCCGGGCCGGAAAGGATGGCAGCGCCCGATACGACGAAGGGCCAGCCATCCGCCGCGCATCGCACCATGGCGCTCGAGCGCCTCGATCGCGTACGCGGAACAGGAAGGATAATAACGGCACGCTCCCCCGAAGATGGGAGAGAGTGTCACCTGATATCCGCGAACGGCGAGGATCAGGAGTGTGCGCGGCAGCTGTGCGACCGAACGGGCGACGAAGCGCACACCAGATGGCGCGCCAACGGAGGCACGGGTAAGGTCGCGGGAAGACAGCCGGGCAGATGACACGAGCAGCCCTACGGTGCGCGACGCGGTGTGGTGTCGTCCGACATCGAGGGCAGGGAAGCGTGCGCTAACGTGCGCGCCACCTGCAGCACTTCCTCGCGCAGCACATCGAAGTCGCGCGTGTATGCGACCGGCGCGACGCGCAGCACGACATCCATGGGACGCAACGTGGGAAGCAGTTCGAGGCGCACGAGTTCCCTCAGGCGACGCTTGAGTCGATTGCGGTCGACGCCCGAATGTTTGTACTTCGGGATGACGAAGCCGACCCGTGGAAACACACGAAGGGAAGCGACGGCGCGCACATCCATCGAGGCCGTGCGCACCCGCTTCCCTTGATGTCGAACCCGCTCGAGTTCGGTCCCGCGTGTCAGCCGTTGCGCACGCGGGAACGAACGAGACTCAGACG
Source organism: Gemmatimonas sp. (assembly GCA_965279375.1). GTDB lineage: Bacteria > Gemmatimonadota > Gemmatimonadetes > Gemmatimonadales > Gemmatimonadaceae > Gemmatimonas. The sequence continues at coordinate 1,198,291 of OZ257156.1, forward strand.
CCCGCGTACTTCGAGGGGATCTGCACGGTGAGACGCTTGCGCCCCTTCTTGCGGCGGCGGCTCAGAACGGCGCGACCCCACTTGTCTTCCATGCGCAGCCGGAAGCCATGCTTGCGGAGACGCTTGATGTTGCGGGGGTTGTACGTGGGCTTGCCCATAAGAATCTCGTGCGGTGACTGGCGATTGCAGCCGGAACACTGGTCGCACCCGGGGTGCGACACACCATCATCGGCAGACTTGAAACGAACGTAGAAACGGCGGAAGGTGCAGCCTCGCAACTTACGCTCGGCTATGGCTTTCGGTCAAGGTCAATCACGTCTCTTGCCCCCACTCACGAACCCACAGCGAGTCACGCAATTGACTTATCCACATCCGGAGCGGTAGCTTCGCCCCCCCGAGTCGGCCTCGCACGTTGCGATATACCGACCGGTCACCGCCATCCGCCCCACTGAATGTCGCTCTCGCCCGCCGAACTCTGGGATCGCCTGCGCCAGCGCGCGCGCCAGGTGCTGCCGGAGCAGACGTACCGCACGTGGCTCGAGCCGACAGAAGCACTGGCAGTGGAGGGCGACACGCTGATGGTGGGCTCTCCGGACCAGTTCTCCGCCGACTGGAACGAGTCCAAGCACGCCGACCTGCTCGCCAGCTTCAGCCCGGTCGCACTGGGCCATCCCCTCAAAGTCCGCTTCAAAGTCCACGAGGAACGCGTCGGTCGCGTCCAGATGGACATGTTCGTCGCGCCTCCGCCAGCGCCAGTTGTCGCGACACCAAAGCAGCAGCAATCGCGTATATCGACGCCACTTAACCCGAGATACACGTTCGACCAGTTCGTCATCGGTAAGTCCAACGACGTCGCCGCTGCCGCCGCACAGGCCGCCGCCCAGGCACCCGGCAAAGTCTACAACCCGCTCTTCATCTACGGCGAAACCGGACTCGGCAAAACGCACCTCATGCAAGGCATCGCCCATGAGCTGCTCCGCCGAACCCCAACCCTCCGACTCGCCTACGTCGGCACCGAGCAGTTCACCAATGAGTTCGTCTCGGCCATCCAGACCGGCCAGATGGGGGACTTCCGACGCCGCTTCCGCGAAATCGACCTGCTCCTGGTCGACGACGTCCAGTTCCTGAAGGGGAAGGAATCCACGCAGGAAGAATTCTTCCACACCTTCAACGCCATCTATGAGGCTGGACGGCAGATCGTCCTCACCTCCGATCGGCCGCCCAAAGAGATCCCGGGACTCGAATCCCGCCTCGTCTCGCGGTTCGAATGGGGCATGGTCGCCAACATCGACGCCCCAGACCTCGAACACCGCATCGCCATCCTGAAGAAGAAGGCGAGCCTCGATCACCTCGAGCTCACCATCCCCGACGAAGTCATCGAGTTCATCGCGCAACACGTGAAGTCCTCCGTGCGCGAACTCGAAGGCTCGATCATCAAGCTGCTGGCCTACGCGTCACTCAAGCACCGCGACATTTCCGTCGACCTCGCCCGCGAAGCGCTCCGCGACAAACTCCGCGGCAGCGCCAGCTCCGAATTCCCGGAAATCCCCCCCACCTCCATCACGGTCGCCACCATCCAGCAGGTGGTCTCCCGCGAGTGGGGCGTCACCCCCGACGGCCTGCGCTCCAAAACCCGCACCAAACAGCTCACAGGGCCCCGCCAGGTCGCGATGTACCTCTGTCGCGAACTCCTCGCCCTGCAGCTCGTCGAAATCGGCAACGCATTCGGTGGACGCGACCACTCCACGGTCATTCATTCGCTCGATCGCGTCGCCGAAGACATGGCCGGCGAACCCGGTTTTGCCGACCGCGTACTCAAGGTGCGAGGCATGTTGGAAACCCTGCGGACAACTGGACAACTGGGCACCTGAGTCCCCACTCCCCCACATCACTCCACAGTCGAGCACCTCGCTCAAGTGGATCAGTGGTGAGTCCCGCCCGCAGTGAACATCGAATGCACATGATCAGACGTGGCGAAAGTTCTTCGCCCAGCGTAGGTTGCACCGCTTGTAGACAAGTCCACACGCCCTACTGCTACTACCTGTTTTTTATCTAAGAGTACTTCTAACAGCAGTCACTCCACAGAACGGGCAGAAACACCCGCATGCGCTTCACGATCTCGCGCGAGAAACTCCTCGAAGGACTTCAGGCGGTCACGCCAGCCGTCCCGGCCAAGACCACCCTCCCGGTCCTGTCGAACCTGCTCGTCGAAACGACGGAGCGGGGCATTCGCCTGTCGGCCACCGACCTCGATATCGCCGTCAGCACGGAAGTTGTGGCCGATGTCGAAACCGCCGGCGCCATCACGATCCCCGCCAAGAAGCTCAGCGAGATCGTGCGCGAACTGCCGCCATCACCGGTCAAACTCAGCGCCACCGGCGAACAGCGCATCTCGCTCGAGTGCGGACGCTCCAAGTTCAAGCTGCTCGGACTGCCGCGTGACGAGTTCCCCACGTTCCCCAGCGTCCGCTTCCAGGACGCGTGGCGCGTGAAGTCGGGTGAGCTGCAAAAGCTCATTCACCACACCGCGTTCGCCGTCAGCACCGAAGAGTCACGCCCGATCCTGAACGGCGTCCTCTGGGAATTGCGCGACGACAAGATGCGCATGGTCGCGACCAACGGGCATCGCTTGGCGAAGATGGAGGTGCCGGTAGATGGCAGCACAGCGCCCTCCAGCGACCTCATTGTGCCACCAAAAGCCCTCGAACAGATCCGACGCCTGTTCCCGGCCGAAGAAGAGCTGGAAATCGCTCGTGGCGACAACCACCTGGGCTTCCGCTCGCCGTTCACCTCGGTGTTCACCCGCCTCGTCGAAGGGCCGTATCCCAACTACGAGCAGGTCATCCCGAAGGACAACGATCGCTACTGCCTCGCCGACAAAGCCGCGCTCACCAGCGCGCTCAAGCGCATGTCGGTCATCGCGTCCGATCAGACGCACCGCATCAAGATGTCGTTCAACTCCGGCATGCTGAAGTTCAGCGTCACCACGCCGGACCTGGGCGAAGCACAGGACGAACTCCCGGTGCAGTACACCGGCGATCAGCTGGACATCGGCTTCAATGCCACCTACCTGCTCGAAATCCTGCGCTACATGCCCACCGAGCAGATCCGCCTCACCTTCAAGGCTCCGGAACGCGCTGCGACCATCGAACCCGAAGGCTGGGACGATGCCAGCAAGTATCTCTGCCTGGTGATGCCGCTCCGCTTGATGGACTGAGATCTCACGTCGTCACGGGCGATCGATCACGCGTAGTCAGCGAAGATTGGTCGCCCGGACCGTGAGCTGTTGCACCACCCGCTGCATGCGCGGCGTGCCACGACTGCGATCGGTGAGCTGCAAGGTCAGCGTCCCCTCGCCCTCCAGCTGCAGCAACGCGCCCGAGGTGGCATCCACCCGCACCTCGTCGCTCCCGGTACCACTCCCCGTGAGCTCGAGCGCGCGCCATGCCGACGCCAACTTGCCCTCCATGCGCGTGCTCGTCTGACGACGCACGGTCACCGTCGCGCCGGACGCACCCTGCTCGATGCGACGCGCCTCGTACTCGCTTTGCGTGCGCACGGTGATCGGAATGCCCACGCGACAGACAATGCTCACGGTGCTGTCGCGCCAGCGATCACCCTCCGACAGCGTTGCCGGAATGCGCACGACGAGATCGCGCACCAACGCCGTCGCACCCGCCTCCGGTCGGTCGCACTCGTTCGCCAACGGGGGACGCGTTGCCACCAACAGACGCAGACCATCGAGGACCGCGTCGAAGGAGACAGGGCCTAACGGCGCGGGCGCTGCTGCCGACGACGCTCCAGGCGCGGACACGCCCGCAACCTCCACACGTACTGCGAACGAGTCCACACGTCCACTGCTGCGGAGAGCACCGTCCGCCGTGCGCTGGAGCGACATGCTGACGAGGCCGCGACTCTCCACGCGCTGCTCGTCCTTGCGACCAGCGCTGTCACGCTGCACGCGCGCACTCACGCGGACGTCGTACTGTCGCGTGGCGACTGCGGCGGCGATGGCGACACGCGGCGCTGCGATCACGACCGGTGGCGGCGTTTCCGGACGCGGCGTCGGCATGGGTACCGGCGCGGGCGCAGGGGGCGCACCACACGCCACGACAGCCACGCATGCACCGACGAGCACGCGCGATGTCGCGGCGGACATCACCCGCGCAACGCGGCAAGACTGGAGTTGTAAAGACGCGCGCAGCGGCTGACCCATCGATGAACAAACCGACGAAGTGAAAACAGAGTACGGGGCGATCGCCGGCCTATAAGCCGGGTTCTGTCGGTGCACTCACACGCGAGCGCGCTCGTACACCGGACGGTCATTCCTCTCGGCGTTCAGTCACCCGAACGCTCCAGCAGCCTACCCGCGGCTCGATGTCGTGAAACACCGTGGTCGAGACGGGCCGTCTCTCGCCGCTTATTTGGCCTTGCTCCGGCTGGGGTTTGCCTTGCCGCTGACGTTGCCGCCAACGCGGTGAGCTCTTACCCCACCGTTTCACCCTTACCGTTGCTTGCACAACGGCGGTTTGTTTTCTGTTGCACTGTCCGTCACCGGCAGCTCACGCCACCAGTGCCCAGGCATTACCTGGCAACCTGCCCTGTGGAGCCCGGACTTTCCTCGGCGGTTGCAGCTCGCGCTGCTCCCATCGCGACCGTCCGGCCGACGACCTCCCGTGCTGCAATATACCCCGCGTTGCACCAGCGCGTCCGCATCAACCTGTCAACGAAAGCCGAACACAAAAAGACGCCGTCGTGCTCGTCATCACGCACGTCCATGACATCGTGCTGACACGCATCGCTACTCTCACCACGGGGATCCGGATCTCTCGAGCACACCTGCACGCTCCACCCTGTCGCGATGCATCCATGACTCCAGATGCCGTACCGCCGCGCACACGACTCAGCGCACGCACCACCACACACGCCGCCGACGGCGCTGTCGCCACCTTCCTCACGCCCGCCGAACGCCAACGGGTCGATGCAGCCGGCGAAGGCTGCTACCAGACACTCCACCGCGAAAGTCTCGACGAACTCCTCGTCGATCTTCGCACACAACACGTCTCTGCCGTCCTCGTCTCCGTCGCACGCTACCAGCAACAGGACGCACCGCAGATGGCACGCCTCGTTCGCGAATTCCCACGCGTACCCGCCGTCGCCCTCCTCACCGGCGCCGAACCGCGCACCACGCAATCCCTCCTCGCACTGGGCCAGCACGGCGTCCGCGCGCTCGTCGATGTCCGAGATCCGCGCGGATGGCGCGAGCTGCGTCACCTCGTCTCGGCCGAGCGCGGCGAATCCATCGAACGACTCGCCATCGCACGCATCAGCGCCGACTTGCATGGCGCTCCGGCAGACTGCCTTCGCTTCTTGGAGCAGCTGTTCCTGAGCCCACCATCGCTCACCACGGTGCGACAGCTCGCACGCGAGATGGGAGTGCTCCCCAGCACCTTCATGAGCCGCTTCTTTCGCGCGAAGCTCCCCGCACCCAAGCGCTACCTCGCCATGGCCCGTCTCGTCCGCGCCGCACGCCTCTTCGAGAATCCTGGGCTCAGCATCTCACACGTCGCGTATCATCTCGACTACTCGTCGCCGCAAAGCTTCTCGCGACACGTACACGCATTGCTCCAATGCACGGCCGTCGAATTCCGCCGCACCTTCGACGGCGAGGGCATGCTCGATCGCATGCGCCAGGATCTCGTCATTCCGTATCGCGACGCCCTGCACGCCTTCGAACCGTTCACCGTGCCGCCATCATGGAGCATCGTCCGCGCTCGCAGCACCGATCGCCACCACAACGCACTCAACGATGACGCCACGCCGACCGGGAATGCGGCCCGCCGCGTAGCGAAAGTCCAACTAGGCGGCAGCGCGGCGTCCTGACGACGGTACTGCGTCAGCGACATGCGCCGCGCGTGCTGTGCCGTCGACTTGCGGCTCGTGCTGGTGAGGGATCGCCGCCGCCACCGGATACTCCGCGGTGTGACGCAGCACCAGCGCTCGCATGCGTGCCGCTGTTTGCGAGAGCTGCGACGCGCTGCGCGACAACTCATCGATACTCATACGCTGAGCCGCCGCCGCTTCAGCAGCGCTCGCCGCCGCATGCGCCGCACGATCGGCAGAGGAGTCGAGCGCTTCGAACGCACTGGTGACATTGCTCGAGAATTGCGCCTGCGACTGCGCCAACGACGCCACCGCATCGCTCTGCTCGGCGATGCGCGAAATACCATCCACCATCGCTCCCAATGCCGTCGTCGCGTCGCGCGCTATCGTTCCGGCACCAGCCACCTCGCGTGCCGTAACGTCCATCGAGGTGACCGCGCTGCTGACGTCGTCACGCACACGCTGCACCGTGGACGCAATCGTCTTGGCGGCGAGCGCGCTTTCCCCAGCCAGTTTGCGGATTTCGTCGGCGACGACGGCGAACCCAAGCCCGTGTTCGCCGGCGCGCGATGCTTCGATGGCCGCGTTGAGCGCGAGTAGATTCGTCTGGCGCGCAATGCGGGAAACCGTCGCGATGAAATCGCCCACGCGTTCCGATGCGGGGGCGAGCAGACGGACTTGTTCCGCGGAGGCAGTCACGTCGGCACCCACACGTAGCAGCGCCTGCGCCGCGCGCTCGATCGCTTCGCGACTGGCCGAAGCGGACCGGTCCATCACCTGAGCTTCGGTGGCGGTGGCGTCGGCCTTTTCGCGCGTTAGCTCGGCCGTATCGCGCGCGCGGTAGCCCGCTTGCACGCCATTGCCGGCGCGAGAGCGCTGCTGAGCGATCTCATCGCGCAGCGCTTGTGCGCCCGACGCGACGTCACCGGCACGACGCTGCAGTTCACTCGCCGATCCGTAGACCTGCACCGCAACCGCAGCGAGTTCATCGGATTCCTGCTGCATCGTTTCGATGACCATGGTGAGATCATCGAGCATGCGGTTGTAGCTGCGCTCGAGGAAACCCAGTTCGTCGTCGTGACGCGCGTCGGCGCGGGCGTGCAGATCGCCGCGCTCCACCTGGGCCATGCGCTCACGGGTTCGGCGAATGCGCGTGATGAGGCGCGACGGCATTTGGATGACCTGCTGCGAGACCACGAGCAGGAGCACCGCGGCGAGCAACACCTGCGCCCACGGTGAGGCGTCGGCGGGGCGCGCGTAGGCAAAGCCCCAGCTGGCGACGAGAAAGCCGATCGTGGAGGCGAGCGTGGTGACGTAGCCGAGTGTGGGGCCGCGATCGAAGGAGTAGGGGACGATCGCGAGGATGTACATGAGCACCAGCACCGGCGATCCGAACAGGAACACCACGCCGCTGATGAGCAGCGTGTCGAAGACCGCAAACACGTAGCGTAGCCACCAGCGATACCAGTTCGGTCGCGCGCCGACTGCGGAGAGCACCCAGTTGGCGGCGATCGCCAGGCAAAAGAGCGAGACAACTGCGGCGAGCGAGACTTCGGCGAGTCCCAGCTGCATGCCGGCGATGAGCACGCCCGCAATGAAGATCGTGCTCCAAAAACGCCGTTGCGCCGCGACGCGGAATGTCGCGATGTCCTTGGCGCGCTCCTCCTCGAAGAGGGCGCGAATGGCGTCGATCGGGGTGCGGTGCGTCTGGGACACGTCGTCTGGGATGGGAGAAGGGCTTCCCATGGAGACGCGCGAGTGGGGCGTCGCATAACGCCCCGAGACGACTACACCAGCAGCTAACTCAGCAGCTAGATCAGCAACTCGCTGGCCTTGACCAGACTGATGACCGAAAGGCCCGTGGCCTCGATCGCTTCGCGTCCGCCCTCTTCGCGGTCCACCAGGGCGAGGACGCCCTGCACCGTGCCGCCCGCGGCCTTGATCGCCTCGACCGCCTTGAGCGCGGAGCCGCCGGTGGTGATGACGTCTTCCACGACGATCACGCGGTCGCCGCTGACGAAGGGGCCTTCGATCAGCCGCCCGGTGCCGTGCTGCTTGGCTTCCTTCCGAACGGTAAAGGCCCGAACGAGTGCGCCCGTGCCACGTTCCTGCTCGAGCGCACTGGCGTGTGCGATGGCATAGCTGATCGGGTCAGCGCCGAGCGTAAGTCCTCCGACTGCATCGACTTGCCATCCGCTGGAACGGACGGCAGCGAGGCCTTCGCGACCGATGAGGAGCTGTCCTTCGGGGCTCATCGTGGTGAGGCGGCAGTCCACATACAGCGTGGAGCGGCGTCCCGACGCGAGCACGAAGTCGCCGCGCTTGGCCGAGCGTTCGGAGAGGAGCGCGACGAGTCGGGCGTGCGGTGCAGCCGTGGCAGGAGCGGAATCAGCGGCCAAACAGTCCCTTCATCTTGCCGAAGATGCCGGACTTGCTCTCGGCGGCGGGCTCGGGGGCGGCAGGCGCGACCGGCGCGGCCAGAGCGGCTGCGGAGAACGCTTCGGAGAAGGCGCTGACCGAGGCGTAGCGGTCGGACGGCAGCTTGGAGAGCGCCCTCATGATCACCGCCTCGATCTGCGGTGCGAAGGTGAGCCCGGGCTTGGCCTTGTTGAGCGCCGTAGGCGGCTGGGTGAGCAGCTGCGAGAAGAGCTCGCGCGGCGACTTGCCTGTGTACGGGAGCGTGCCCGTGAGCAGGAAGTACGCGATCGTGGCGAGCGAGTACTGATCGGCGGCCGGTCCCACGAGTTCACCGGAGAGCGCTTCGGGGGCGACGTACATGAGCGTGCCCACGAAGAAGCCGGCGCGGGTGAGGCGCTGATCCGGAGCGGCATCGGTATCGGCGGCGATGCCGAAGTCGAGCAGCTTCACGTGATGCGTGGCCGGATCGTACATGACGTTTTCCGGCTTCAGGTCGCGATGGACGATGCCGGCATCGTGGGCGGCCTGCACCGCACCACAGATCTGCGACATGATGTCCGCGACTTCGCGCGAGGGCAGCGGGCCCGAGCGTTCGGCGTGCTTGTCGAGGATTTCACCCGACGCCCATTCGATCGCGAGGTAGTAGCGATCGCCATCCGACTGCCCGTAGTCTAGGGTGCGGATGATGTTGGGGTGTTGTACTCGTGCGCCAAACTGCGCCTCGCGCAGAAAGCGCGCGACGGCGGTCTTATCGTGCTGCAGCTTTTCGCGCAGCACTTTCAGGGCGACGGTACCATGCTGGGGGTGGTCTGCGCGGAAGACTGTCGACGTGCCCCCTTCGCCAACCTTTCCGCGGACCGTGTAGCCGGCCAGCGTTGTTCCGACTATCGTCTCGATGGGCACGAGGCGAACGTAACGCCGTTCGCTGCTCACGTGCAAGACAGTCGTGCGTAAATTCGGAATACCGTTGCGTTTGAACACGTCGTTGCTCAGTAGCTTGATCCAGTCGTGGAGCGAAACCGTCGGACCATCGACGCATGTCGGCGGTAGAATCGAGCGACGATCTTTGCGTTCCCTTTCCCAGCCGGGAGTCTCCCGCCGCATGCTTCAGCAGCATTCAATGCCGCGCACCACTCGTTCAGGTGCGCTGCAGCTGCTCGCCACCGCCCTGGTTTCCACCGTTCTGCTCGCTGCGTGCGCGGGGAATCGATCGGTCAACCAACCGGCGCCGCCCGCTGCGGGGCCCCGTGGGACGGGCGCACCCGGTGCGGCCATCGCTGGAGCCAACGCGGTCGCGGCCGACATGCAGCGACTCTACCGCAGCATGGGACTGTTGGCTGGCGCGGGATCGATCCCCTTCGTGTCGTCGGTGTCGTTCCTCCGCTCTCCCGTCGCCGACAGCACGCTCGTGCTCGTGGCGCTCTCCATGCCGTCGCGCGCGCTTGGTTTCGGTCGGGAAGGCGATCGTTACGCCGCCAACTACACGGTGCGCGTCGAAGTCCGGCAGGGCATGTCGGTGGTCCGGAACATCGAAGCCAACGAAACGGTGCGCGTGCCGACCTTCCGCGAAACCTCGCGGACCGACGAAAGCGTGATCTGGCAGCAGTTCCTCCGCCTTCGTCCCGGTCGCTACACACTGGGCGTGGCGGTCAAGGATCAGGCCAGCATCCGCAGCGCGTCAGAAGAAGTCTCCATCGTCGTGCCGTCGCTCGCCTCCGGCGCCATCGGCTCGCTGGTACCGGTTTACGAAGCGATCCCGCGCGCCACGGCGGACTCGCTACCGCGTCTCCTCGCGCGTCCGCGTGCGACGGTGACGTTTGGCGTGGACTCGATCCTGCCGGTGTACATCGAAGCGATCGGCGCCGAGTCGCCGACGCGCGTGCATGCCCGTTTGATTGGTGAAGGCGAGCAGGTGATGTGGGAGAAGGACGTGGATCTCGTGGCACGCGGAGTGGCGCGCGACCTGACCATGGGCGTGCCGGTCGCCAACATGGGCATCGGGATTTCCACGCTCGAGGTGAGTGCCGCCGGACGTGCCGACACGGCGCGTACGCGCATCTTCGTCAGCCTGGGCGACGACCTGCCGATCGCGACGTTCGACGAGATGCTTACGTATCTCCGCTACTTCACGACGGCCGATCGACTGAAGACGCTCAAGGACGCGTCGCCGACGCAGCGCGCCGTGGTCTGGTCGAATTTCCTGAAGAGCACCGATCCGCTGCCAGGTACGGCGGAGCACGAAGGGCTGCGCGACTATTTTCAGCGCATTCGTGCCGCGAACGTGCGCTTTCGTGATGACGCGCAGGTGGGGTGGCTTTCCGATCGCGGCATCGCGTATGTGGGGTTGGGCGATCCGGACAACATCTTCGATTCCGGCGCCAACGATCCGAACGCGCGCGTGCGCCAACAGGTGTGGGAATATCGCGAGTGGCGTCTGCAACTCATCTTCATCGATCAGAGCGGCTTTGGCCGCTGGCGCTTGAGCGCGCAAAGCATGGCTGACCTGCAGAACGCGATCCGTCGCCGACTCGCTTCGCGTCCGTGAGTGACGTCACTCGCCCGGTCGCGCCACGTCTCTTCCTGATCGATGGCTACGCGCTGATCTACCGCGCGTTCTTTGCGCTGATGACGCGCCCGCTCAACACGAGCCGTGGCGAGAACACGTCGGCGGCGTGGGGTGTGGCGAACTTTTTGAAGCGGTTGCTGGCGACGCACAAACCCGAGCTGATGGGGTGGGTGCATGACTCTGGCGCGACGTTCCGCGATGATCTGTATCCGGAATACAAGGCGACGCGCGAGAAGCTGACCGACGAGCTGCAAGCCGATTTCGATCAGGGGCTGCGCCGTATCGAGCAGCTGCTCAAGGCGTACGATGTGCCTATTCTCGCCGTGCCGGGCTTTGAAGCGGACGACGTCATCGGCACGCTCGCCAAGCTGGGTGTGAAAGCGGGCTACAACGTGGTGATCGTCTCCGGCGACAAGGATTTCCAGCAGCTCGTGCGCCCCGGCGTGTGGCTGCTCAATCCGGGGCGCGGCGGGCCGGCGAGCGTGGAGGAGTCGTGGGTGGGGATGGAGAACGCCAACGATCGATTGGGCGTCCCTCCCGAACGCGTGATCGACTACCTCGCGATGGTTGGCGACTCGTCGGACAACGTGCCCGGCGTTAAGGGCATTGGTGAGAAGACCGCGATCGAGTTGATCAACCAGTTCGGTCCGCTCGAAGAGATTCTCGCACATGCTGCGGAATTGACGAAGAAGCGGCCGCGCGAAGCGTTGCTCGAACACGCCGACATGGCGCGGTTGTCCAAGCAGCTCGTCACTATTCGCGAAGACGTGCCGGTGGCGTTCGACACGAACGCGCTGCAGATGGGTCATCCCGACGTGCAGGCATTGCGCCATCTGTTCCTCGAGCTCGAGTTCAACTCGATGCTCAAGGACTTGGGTGGCAGCGCGTCGGATGCGACGCCTTCGTCTGCGAGCGTCGGTGCGAGTTCGGCGTCTGCTGAACATGCAGCTGCCGCGGCATCATCGAGCGCGAGTGCTGGCGAGACGGATGCACCGGCGATGCCGGGCGCTTACGCGCGTCCCGATGCGCCGCCAGTGGTGGTGGGCGCGAGCGGCGTGGCGATGCTGGCCGATGCGACGTACACCACCGTAGACACGCTCGATGCGATGCACGCGCTGCTCACGCGCGTGCGCGAAGTGCCGTACATCGCGATCGATACGGAAACGGTGAACGAGCCGGGCGCACCGCCGGGAGTGGACGCGATGCGTGCGCTGTTGGTGGGGATGTCGATCGCCGTAGCGCCGGGCGAGGCGTACTACCTGCCGTTCACGCACCGTTTGGACAACGGCGACGGTAACCTTGCGTTGCTGGCGGGTGATGCGGGGATTGCCGGGCGTCGGATCAGTGCGGGGCTCGACGCGCCGATGAATCTGCCCGCGTTTGCGTCAGATGACATCGCGCCGCTGCGCGCGATGCTGGAAGACGCATCGGTGCCCAAGATCGCGCAGAACGCCAAGTACGACATTCTGGTGCTGCGCACGGCGGGCGTGCGTCTCAAGGGTCTCGTATTCGACACCATGCTGGCGAGCTACGTGCTCGATCCAGGGCGTCGCTCGCACGGGCTCGATCTGTTGGCGCTCGAGTTTCTCGGTCACACGATGACGGCGTACGATCAGCTGTGCGGCAAGGGCCGTTCGCAGCTGCCGTTCGACGTCGTGCCAGTTGATGCAGCGCGCGACTACTCGTGTGAAGACGTGGACGTCACCATGCGACTCCGCGCGATCTTTGAGCCGAAGCTCGCCGAGTTTGATATGCTCGACCTGATGGCCAAGATCGAGACGCCGCTGGTGGATGTGCTTGCGGATATGGAGTGGGAAGGGATCGCGATCGATCTCGACTGGTTCATGTCGCTCAAGACGCGCTTTCAGGCGGAGCGCGAGAAGGTGGAGCAGGCGATCTATCTCGAAGCGGGCGAGGAGTTCAACATCAACTCCAATCCCAAGCTGCGCGTGATTCTGTTCGAGAAGCTGGGGCTGCCGATCAAGAAGAAGACGGCGACGGGTCCAAGCACCGACGCGAGTGTGCTGCAGGAGTTGGCAGAAGAAGGGCACACGCTGCCCACGCTGCTGATGGAGTATCGCGAGATCTTCAAGCTGGAAGGCACGTACATCGATGCGTTGCCCAAGCTCGTGCATCCGCGCGATCATCGGTTGCACACGTCGTACGGACAAACTGTCGCCGCAACGGGTCGTCTTTCCAGCACCGATCCGAATCTCCAGAACATTCCCGTGCGTCGCGAACTCGGCCGCGAGATCCGTCGCGGCTTCGTGCCGCGCGCGGGATGGAGGCTGCTGTCGGCGGACTACTCGCAGATCGAGTTGCGTCTGCTCGCGCATCTCTCCGGCGATCCCGCGTTCGTGTCGGCGTTCAAGGCGGGCGGTGACATTCACAAGCAGACCGCGGCGATCATCTTTGGCGTGGACATCGCCGACGTGACGAGCGAGATGCGCGCGCGCGCCAAGACGATCAACTTCGCGACGATCTACGGGCAGGGTGCGTTCGCGCTCTCGCGTCAGCTCAAGATCAGCAACGCGGAAGCGAAGGCGTTCATCGAGACGTACTTCGAGCGCTTTGCCGGCGTGAAGGCGTTTCTCGAGAAGTGTGTGGTGGACGCGAAGGAGAAGGGGTATGTGGAAACGCTCTTCAAGCGGCGCCGCTACATCCCCGAGCTCAAGGATCGCAACCGCAACATCAAGGCGTTCGGCGAGCGCGTGGCCGCGAACGCCCCCATCCAGGGCTCGGCGGCGGATCTCATCAAGGTGGCGATGATCCGCATCCATGACGCGCTGGCCGCCGAGCATTTCCGTGCCCGCATGCTGCTGCAGGTGCACGACGAACTCATCTTCGAGTTGCCGCCGGAGGAAGAAGTGACACTCCGCGCGCTGGTGAAACGAGAGATGGAGGGGGCGGCAACGCTCGACGTGCCGCTGCTGGTGGAGATGGGCAGCGGCAACGATTGGGTGGCCGCGAAGTCCTAGCGCGGGCAGCTGTTCGGTCGGGACGCCCGATTTTCCGTCGGTTCGGCCATGCAAGTTGCAAGAAATCTGCGGCAGTGCAGCGGATTTTCCGGGGATGGCGCGCGGGTGCCGACTGCTAAGTCACTGTGCGACTGGCAGTTGGACGCGGCGAGCGGCCGCGGCATCGAGGTTGCCTAGGATTGGATCCGAAGGCGTTGCCGGCAGGATTGGTCCGCGCACTGAGTGTGCGCGCGGCGACGCCAAGGCCGAACCTCTGAGGATTGCGTATGCGTCGCACCCGTGTCGCCCAAGGCTTCACCCTCATCGAGCTGCTGATCGTCGTCGTCATCATCGGCATTCTGGCCGCGGTGGCCATCCCCAAATTCACCACGACCAAGGGGAAGGCGCAGGTGACCGCCATGAAGAGCGATCTGAAGAACCTGACGTCGTCCGAAGAGGATTACTACTACAACAACTCGCAGTACACGGCGGCGTTGGCTGCGATCAATTTTCAACCCTCCAAAGGCGTCAGCCTGACGATCACGGAGGCGACTCCGATCGGATGGTCCGCGCAGACGACGCATCCACAGGCCACCCCGGTTACCTGTGCGGTGTTCTATGGTGGAGCGGCCGCGGTCGCACCGGCGACGGTGGAAGGGGTGGTGACGTGTCAGTGATCAACGTGAACGCACGAAGGTTTCTTGGACGGATTCTGGGGCCGCGCGCTGCCGGCCATTGCCGATGATCGGGATGACGCACGACGACAGGCACGCCTGATCGAGGTCAATCGCGCAGCCGGTGCGCGCGAGTTCGCGAAACGGCGCGAAGGGATGATCCACGCGATGGACGGCGGCCTGTGGCTACACCGTCACGTGTGGAAGGGGCACGCGATGGTGCACATGGTCAGCACCGACAAGGAGCGCCTGCTTCGCTACGGTGCGGCGATCGGCATGCCGGCGCGTCGATTGCAGCACAAGCCGCTGCGCGATCCGCGCACGGAGATTCGCGTGGAGGCGTGGCATTGGGACCTGGGCGGTCCGGTGTTGCCCCCGCCGGACGACACACTGATCGTGATGGCGGGGGCGCGCGCCGAGGTTCGCTGACGCGAGAGAATGCGCTCCGGAACGCGCTCTCGAATGCGTTACAGCGTTCCGTTGATTGCGCGTGCGTCGGCCTCGCGCGCGGCACGTTCGCCTTCCGGGACGTTCACCATCGCGAGCAGCACGCCGCCCACCACAAAGAAGCCGATCACCGAGAGAATCGCGCCGCGGCTAGAGCCGCTCTGGCCGATGGCAATGGAGAACGCGAGCGGCCCCAGAATACCGCCGAACTTCTCGAAGACGGAGTAGAAGCCGAAGAATTCGCCGCTCTTGTGCTTGGGAATCATGTTGGCGAAGAGCGAGCGGCTGAGTGCCTGCGTCCCACCCTGCACGAGCCCCACGAGAATGGCGACCATGTAGAACTCGCGCGCCGACTGCATGTTGTAGCCAAGCACGCAGATGCCCGTGTAGACGACGAGGCCGATGAACACCGAGGTCTTCGCGCCGATTTTCCCGGCAAGCATTCCAAACAGAAACGCGCACGGGATGCCGATGAACTGCACGAGCAGGATGGCCGTGATGAGATCCTTCTGCTCGATGCCGATTTCGGTGCCGTACACGCTCGCCATCTTGATGATGGTCTGGATGCCGTCGTTGTAGATGGTGAACGCCAGCATCGCGAGTGCGGCCTGTTTGTACTGACGCAGCTCGCGCAGCGTTTCGCCCAAGCGCGTGAAGGCCACGCTCCATCCGCTCTGTCGCGCGACTTCATCGGCCTCGATGGTGCGCGGTGGCTCAGGGACGCGCCGCAAGAGCGGAATGGAGAACACCAGCCACCACACCGCCACCGACACGAACGCGAGTCGTGACGGAAGCGTGGCCTGCGATTGCGTGAGCCCGTCGCCCGACGGCAGCCCGAACGTCGCCGGGCTCGAGATCCACGCGAGGTTGAGCGCGAGCAGGAGTCCTCCACCCACGTAGCCAAGGGCGTAGCCGGCCGTGGACACGCGGTCCATCTCGTCCACCGAGGCGATGTGCGGCAGCAGCGACTCGTAGAACGTCATGCTGGCCGCGGCGCCGCCCAGCGAGAGGACAAAGACGATCGACGCGAAGAGCACGTCGCCGTGGCGGATGAAGAACATCGCCGCGGTGGACGCGACACCCAGCAGCATGAATCCCACCAGAAACCGCTTCTTCGCCGCCTTGAAGTCAGCGAGCGCGCCGAGCAGCGGCGCCAGGACGGCGATGAGCACGGCACTGATCGTGCTGGCGTACCCATACCATTGGGATGCTTCGGTTGGGGTTCGACCTGCAGCCGCTACCTTCACAAAGAAGATGGGGAAGACAGCGGTCATGATCGTGGTTTGCGCCGCCGACACCGCCCAATCGTACATCGCCCAGGCTCGCAACTCGCGACGGTGCAGCCCCAGCGCATTCAGGAAGCGTGACGCAGGGCGTGTAGAAGTCATGCAGAGTCTCGTAAAGGGAGGCCGGACCGGGCAGATTATTGTCAGCGCTGTTGCAGCAGAAGTCCAGCAACCGTCTGCATCGCGCGCGTTCCAGCGTCGTTTCAGTTCGTTTTCGTCCGCCTTCAACTGTCTTTCGATCTGTCATCGCCTGCCTGTGACCGTGTTGAGCTTGAACTGATGCCGCGCTCCCCGATGTCTCGTCGCCCGTCGCCTTCCGTGCGACGCGCGATGGGTCGGATTGGCGCGCTGGCGCTGTTCACGGCAGCCGCCAGTATGCTGTCGGCGTGCGACCGTCGCTCCGCAGCGAACCCGACTGACTCTGCGGCCACTGCGCGCGACTCGGCGGCGGCGGACAGCGTGCGCCCTGTGGTGGAAGCCACCGGCTGGGACTCTTCGGCTGGTCCGTTTCTCGTGTTGCCTACAGTAGATGGCGGGCTGACGGCGGGGTCGCTGCTCCGCGCCGACGCGTCCGAGCTGACGGTGTCGGATACGGGCGGCGTTGGGCAGCTGATCAGCGATGGTCGGGTGGAGCTGTTCTCTCGCAGCGGGCGCGTGGCGATCGCACGGCTTTCAGTGGATGCGGCGCCGAGGGTGGATGCGGGGTGCACGGCGTGGCCAGTCGCGCGGCTGTCCACTGATGCCGGCGTGAATGTCAGTCCATGGACGGCAGCGTTCGCGGCCAACCGCATCACCTCCATTCCGCTCGATTCCATCGAAGGGTTGTCATCGCGGGATTCGTCGAGGCTGGTGGTGGACCTGAGTCGTCTCGCGTCTGCCCTGCGCGACGACACGAGCGCGACGTTTCGCGGACTGCCGTTTGTGGTGCTGCGTGCGTATCGCACGCGCGGACTGGACAGCGCGTTCGTGGTGGCGACACTGGCACGCCGCGTGAACCAGGAAGCGGATCCCAAGGAAGAGCGGCTGGTGATGGTTGTGGATATCACTGGCAGCGACGCGAAGTCGTGGAACGTCGCGTGGCATGAGCGCGCCTCGGGGCTGGAAGAGGAACTGGTGGTCGCCGAGCCGTTGATGGCGTTCAGGGCCAACGGCGCGTCCGATGTGCGACTGCTTTTTGGTCGTGACGACGGGATCGCGCTGGGCGCGGCGGTGCTCGCGCGTGATGGTGCCGGCTGGCACGTGCTCTGGGAGAGCGCGGTCGCAAGCTGCAACTGAACGACTGCGCCATTCTCTAACGATCAATCGATGTCACGTGCGTTTCTGCGGGACGACGCGGAAGGCGAAATGCCGCGTCGCAACTACGATTTGCCTCCGCGCGACGATCCGGACTACGACCGAGTCGCGGCGCGCGCATTGCTCGAGGCCGCTCGCGTTGGCGAAACCCAGCTCGCGGAGCGTGCGACGGGCTACTACTGGGGCGAGCCGGTGTTGCGTCCGTACGTGGAAGTGATGCTGGCGGAGGCCGAGCGCGCCAAGGACGATCGGTTGGAGCAGGTGGCGCGCCGTTTTCTGCGGTAGGTCGCGCGTTGGCCCTGGTTTTGCCCTGTTCTGTTCGCTCTACGAGAGGAGCGGCAGGTGAGCGAGGTCGGGTCGAGCGAGGTGCGAACGCTGGGTGTTCAGCTCGTGTGGCTGTTCACGCTGGCCATTCCGGTGGCATGCGTGGCGTGGACGGTCACGCACGAGGAGCTCTTTCGGGAGCCGCGTGAATACTGCGAGCGGCGCAGCACGACGGATGCGCGCTGGTGGGTGCGAAAGTTCTTCTATCTGGGCACCTGCGAGTACTGCTTCAGCCACTACGTGTCGTTGGGCGCGGTGCTGCTGACCGGCTATCGATTGTTGCTGCCCGACTGGCGCGGTATTCCGCTGGCGTGGTTGGCGGTGGTGTGGGTGGCCAACCAGTACATGAGCATCCACGGCCGATTGCGCTTGGGGATCAAGAGTCAGCGGACGGAGATTCGCGTGCTGGAAGAGCAGCTCGCGCCGACGGAGCCGTCAGCGCCGGTGATTGTATCGTCGCGCGAGTGAAGCCGAGTCGTCACCGTTCATCTGGTGACGCGAACTCTGACGAGCACTCTCGAGCCCTCAACGCTCGCCGTGGACTTCGCCGAACAATGCGTCGAGCTGAATGACGAGCGGCGCGGTAGCGCCTGTTGGTTGCCAGGTGATGGACTCGATGGCGATTTCCGGGCGGTCGGCGTCTGGCGTCCATCGTTCGACGAGACGCGCGTCGAGGTCCACGATCCAGTACTCGACGCCGTAGCGCTGGTAGCGCTGACGCTTGGTGATGCGATCGTATCGCGCGGTGCTGGGTGAGAGCACTTCCACGAAGAGCAGCGGCATGCCCGTGTCCTGCTGCGACTGCGGCAGCTTGCCATCCACCAGCGGTAGCACGAACACATCAGGCTGCACGAGCGTGAACGTGTCCAGCTCGAGCTCACCGGGCGCGGAGAACGCTGCCGCCACCCGCTGCTCGCGCCCGTAGTTCCATAGCAATTGCTGCAGCAGAAACGCGGCAGCCTGATGGGGAAGCCGCGGTCCCGGGCTCACCAGCAGCTCCCCGTCCACGCACTCGAAACGACGCCCCGGTTCGTCCGGCAGCGCGCGCACCGCCTCAGCAGTCCAGCGACGGGATTCCACGGCAGGCATTGCCATACATTGCTCGGCGAACGGATGAACGCGCAAGGGATCATGTGCCATACTCGCACCCGTGCGTCAGTGACACGTCAGCGATCAATCGGCGTATCAATGCGTTGCACGAAATAGGTACGAAGACGTGCTGATGGTTTGATGATCCATTCACGGTTTTCGCGAAACGCAAGCCGTGGAAATCACCACGCGCCGCGCATAGGTTGCGCGGTCCATGACTGACACGCTTGCTCCCGACATCGTCGCGCGCGTCGCGACGGAACTCTCGCTCGCACCGCAACAGGTGCGCAGCACGCTCGCCCTCTTCGCCGAGGGTGCGACTCTTCCATTTGTGGCACGCTACCGCAAGGAAGCCACCGGTGGACTCGATGAAGTGCAGCTCCGCGATGTGCGTGAGCGCGCTGAGTATCTCAAGGAACTCGAAGATCGTCGCGCCGCGATCATCAAGAGCGTGGACGAGCAGGGAAAGCTCGACGATGCGCTGCGTGCACAGATTCTCGCCGCCGACACCAAGCAGGCACTCGAAGATCTCTATCTTCCCTTCAAGCCCAAGCGTCGCACGCGCGCGATGATTGCGCGTGAACGTGGACTGGGCGCGTTGGCCGAGTCGCTGTGGGCAGGCGCGATGAGCGATGCGGAGATTGTCGCATTGGCCGCCACGTTCGTGCACAGCAACGGCGAAGCGGGCTTGCATGTGCCCACCGTCGACGCCGCACTGCTCGGCGCGCGCGACATTCTCTCCGAGCAGATCTCCGAAGACGCCGTCATTCGCGGCTGGGTGCGCGAAGTCACGCGTGCCAAGGGATCGGTGAAGAGCACCGTGCTGGCCGACAAGGTCAGCGACGATTCGAAGTTCAAGGACTATTTCGACTTCAGCGAATCGCTGGGCACGATTCCGTCGCACCGCATGCTGGCCATTCGCCGCGGCGAGACGGAAGGCGAGTTGCTGTGGCGTGTGGAAGCGCCGCTGGAAGAGATCAACGCACGTCTCGCGCGCGAAGTGATCGGCACGCGCAAGGCGACGGAGCAGCTCACGCTCGTTGCGACCGATTGCTATCGCCGTCTGCTGTCGCCAGCCATCGAAGTGGAGCTGCGCGTGGAGCTCAAGACGCGCGCCGACGACGAAGCGATCACGATCTTCGGACGCAACCTCGAGCAGTTGTTGCTGTCGTCACCTGCTGGTGAGAAGAAAGTGCTGGGGCTCGATCCGGGTTTCCGCACCGGTGTGAAGGTGGCGCTGGTGAGTGCGACGGGCGCGCTGCTGCACACCGACACGCTGTATCTGCATCAGGAAGATCGCTTTGCCGGCGCGATTCGCTCGCTGGTCACGCGCTTCACTCCTGAGCTGATCGCGATCGGCAACGGCACCGCCAGCCGCGAGACGGAAACGCTGGTGAAGGCGGCGCTGCGCGAACTGGATCCACCCGCCGATGGTGTGCGCACGCAAGTCGTCGTCGTCAACGAAGCAGGCGCGTCGGTCTACTCTGCGTCCGATCTCGCGCGCGCCGAGTTTCCCGATCTCGACGTGAGCATCCGTGGCGCGGTGTCGATCGCACGTCGGTTGCAGGATCCGCTGGCTGAGTTGGTGAAGATCGATCCCAAGTCGATTGGTGTGGGGCAGTATCAGCACGACGTACATCAGACGAAGCTCAAGCAGCGTCTCGACGATATCGTCGAAAGCTGCGTGAACCGCGTGGGCGTGGAAGTGAACACGGCATCAGCGGCGTTGCTGGCGTATGTCGCGGGCATCGGCCCCGGCCTGGCGCAGAGCATCGTGACGCTGCGCGATCAGCGCGGTCGTTTAGTGTCGCGCGCAGATCTGAAAGACGTGCCACGTCTCGGTGCCAAGGCGTTCGAGCAGGCCGCCGGTTTCTTGCGCGTGCGCGGCGGTGCGCATCCGCTCGATAGCAGCGCGGTGCATCCTGAGCGTTATGCCCTCGTCGAGCGCATGGCCAAGGATCTGGGTGTGCAGGTGAGCGCGCTGGTGGGCAACGACACGCTCGTGGACACCATCTCGCTGTCGCAGTACGTCAGCGATGACGTCGGCATGCCGACGCTGCGCGACATCGTGGCTGAGCTCAAGAAGCCGGGTCGTGACCCGCGTTCAGCATTCGAGCCGCCCGCGTTCCGCGAAGACCTCAACAAGCCGTCCGATCTCCTCCCGGGGATGGTGCTGGAAGGCGTCGTAACGAACATCGTCGCGTTCGGCGCCTTCGTGGATGTCGGCGTGCACCAGGACGGACTCGTGCACGTCAGCCAGATCGCTGATCGCTACGTGAAAGACCCCAACGACGTGGTGAAGGTCGGGCAGAAGGTGCAGGTGACGGTGCAGAGCGTCGATCTGGCGCGCGGTCGCATCGCCCTGACCATGAAGAAGGAGCCCAAGCCCACGGGTGAGGGCGCGAGTGCTCGTCCGGAGCAGGCGACTCGTGCGCCGCTCAAGGGGGGCTTCAAGCCTGCCGCGAAGCCGTTCGTGCCCACCAAGGGTGCAGTCGCTCCGAACGGGATCCGATTCAAGTAGACTAAGGGCAGTCGCGGGTCAGACCGCGTGTTCCTCTTCGTCTCAGGTCCCGCCTATGCCCCGCCTCGTTTCCGCCACGCGCCGCCGGTCGCTCTCGTTCTGTGCACTCGTCGCCACCCCGATGAGTGCGCTCAGCCTGATCGCCTGCGGCGCGAGTCGTACCATGCCCGCGTCGTCGTCCACGCCTGCGTCAACCGCTAACGCGCCTGCCGCACAGACCGCGATGGCTCCGCGCGATGTCGCGGCAGACCGGCGTTGGGCAGACTCCGTACTGGCGACCCTCTCCACGCGGCAGAAAGCGGCGCAGCTCGTGTGGGTGTGGTCGCTCGGCGACTACTCGGCGGTGGACCAGCCGGGGTGGAAGCGACTCGAAACGCTCATTCACGATCAGGAGTTGGGCGGCGCGATCGTATCGGTGGGCGGACCGCTCGACATCGCCGCCAAGGTGAACGCGATGCAGCGTGCGGGGCGGTTGCCGTTGCTCATCGGAGCTGACCTCGAGACGGGCGCCGCGTTCCGTGCGCGCGGTGGCTGGTTTCTTCCCAACGCGATCGAACTGGGCGGGGCGACATCGTTCCCGTACTCGATGGGCGTCGGCGCCACGCGCGACACGATGTTGGCCTACGAGATGGGTCGCGTGACCGCAGTGGAAGGCCGCGCGATGGGCATCCACTTCGGCTTTGCGCCGGTGCTGGACGTCAACAACAACGCCGGCAACCCGGTCATCAGCGCGCGCTCGTTCGGTGAAGACCCCAAGCTCGTCGCGCGCATGGGCGCCGCGTTCATTCGCGGCATGCAGGAACACGGCATGCTCGCGACGGCCAAGCACTTCCCCGGTCACGGCGACACCAAGCAGAACTCGCATCTCGAACTGGCGCGCGTGGATGTCTCGCGCGCGCGCCTCGACAGCGTGGAGCTCTATCCGTTTCAGGCCGCGATCGACGCTGGCGTGCGCAGCGTGATGACGTTCCACGGCGATTTCCCCGCGCTCGATACCACGCGCACGGCTGCAACGCTGAGTAAGGTCGTCATGACCGATCTGCTGCGCACCAAGATGGGCTTCAAGGGCATCCTCGTCACCGACGCGATGGACATGAACGGCGTGTTGGGGAAGATGACGATGGCCGAAGCGACGCAGCGCGCGATCGAGGCCGGCAACGATGTCATCCTGATGCCCACCGACGTGAAGGTCGCCATCGAGGCGATCGTCGCCGGCGTGCAGAGCGGACGCTTCACGATGGCGCGTCTCGATTCGTCGGTGACCAAGCTGCTGATGGCCAAGCACGAGTTCGGGTTGCATCGCAATCGCATTGTCGATCTCGAAACCGTACGCTCGGTTGTGAATGTCGCGGCCAACGAGAAGCCGGCGCAGAATGCCGCCGAATCGGCAATCACGCTCGTGCGCGACTCACTGTCGCTGGTGCCATTCAAGATGGAGCGTACGGCGCGCGTGGTCAGCATCACCGTCACGCCGCGCGTGGATCTGAGTGCGGGACGCATCTTCGATGCAGAGCTGACGCGCATGTATCCCAAGCTGCTGTCGCTCACGCTGAGCCCTGAGGTCGTGGCGGACAACACGGCGGGCGCGGCATCGGGTGGCACGGGCACCTACGCGATCAATCCGGAACCGGCGCTGCTGCCGGCCTCGGTGCAGAACGCGCTCTCAATCGCCAAGGGCGCCGACCTCGTGATCGTGTCCAGCTACATCGGTGCGAGTACCAACACCGCATCGATGGTGCCCACGCAGGGCGTGCCCGAACTGCTGAACGGACTGCGCGCCGCCAACACCAAGGTCGTGCTGGTGTCGTTCCTCAATCCGTATCTCGCGCAGGGGCTGCCGCTCACCGACGCGCATCTGATCGCGTGGAGCCCGTGGACGCCGTCGCAGCGTGCGGCGGCGCGCGCGTTGTTGGGGCGCATTCCCATCACGGGGCAGCTGCCGATCACGATCCCGGGTGTGGCGCCGTACGGAGCGGGGCTCAAGCGCTGACGCGCGGTTCCTCGCGATGTGGCACACTGAGACGCCGTGGTTCACGGTGGCGCTGATCAGCGCGATCTTCGCCGTTGGTGGCGTGGTCTTTGGCCGGTTCGAGCAACACAAGCCGTGGTGGCGCCGTGTCCTGAAGCAGCTGCTCGTCGTCGGGGTGTTCGTCCTCCTCGACCGCTTTGCGGGGCGTTCGTGGATGTACGGTCTGCTGAGCCTGATGGGCGTTGGCGTGTTGTATATCCACGGGTGGTGGTTGCCGCATCACGGCATCAACGGCTGGACCGCGGAACCCTACGACCAGTACCTCGCTTTGATCACCAGGAAGAAGCGTCGCGATTCTACATCGTCGTCGGCAACGTGACCCGCGATTGGCCGCAACGGTGAATCAATCCAGTGCGAGTGTTAGCTGCGTGCACGTCGCGATCCGCTGATTGTGCAGCACGGTCGCCGCGACTGCCGCCGCACCGGTCATCAACGCCTCCGCTCTTCCGTGTGTGATGCCGAACCGTGTGCCGCGATTCGGCGAGTCCAGCATCAGCTCCAGATACGCGCGCTCCGACGGGAAGCGCGCCAGGTTCTGCGAAGCCTTCGCAAACGACTCGCGCACCTCGTCGCGCGGACCGGTGAGCACTTCACGCACACTGCCACACGACGAGAACGCCAGCTCCTGCAGCCGCTCATAGCGCACGGTGCGCGGCAGCTTCGTGTCGTTGGCCTCCACCATGCGGCGCGCCATGATCGCATCGGACTCGGCCTGCGTCGACGCCTTCTTTCCCACCAGCGTCGGGCGCTTGGGCAGCGGCGCCGTTAGTTCGAGACCGCGCGCGTTGCCCGTGACTTCGTACAGTTGATGCAAGCCGTCGCGGCCGATGTCGATGATCACGCGACCAATGAGCGCGTCGATCGTGTACGATCCGTTGTCGATGTACATGAAGCCGAACGAGACGATGGTCTTGAGCGCTGCTTCTGCACGCGCCGCGTCACCAAGCGCGAGGTAGTAGGCCGCGCGGGAGACCCCGGCGTACGCGAGCGCCTTCGTGTCTGCGAAGCGCGTGATCGGCATTGCCGGTGAGAACGCGTCCTCGCGGAACGGCAGCACGAACTGTCCGCCGATGACATCCACCTGTGCCGCGCTCGCCACGCGCTCCACGTCGCGCCAGATCGGCGCCTCGGCGACACTCTTGAGATACGCCATCTCTTCCGGTGTGAAGCCACCAGACGCATGCATCACCACCTGTGATGCCGCCATCGCATCGAGCCCCTGCGTCCGCGGAGCAGGGAACATGCCGATCGTTTTCTGCTGTGTCTGCCACGGCCGCTCGTACACCGTCGCAACGGGATGCATCGGGAAGTGCTCGTCCTGCAGCATCGCATTCACTGCCGTCGATGTACGCGAGCGCGGCGAACGCAGTGCGTTCAGTGCGCGGCCGGCGGCTTCGGCGGAGATTGTCGCATCACGCGGCACCATTAGCGGCCGCAATCGTTCTGCATCGGCGATGCGGTCTGCGACGGTGCTACCGTAGTCAGAGCGCAGGCCATCTCGGCTGGCCAGATACACCAGCGGCACGGCAGAGATGAGCGCTATTCCGATCACACCGCTGCGCACGAAGTCGAGTACGAACTGAGTGAACGCGTTGCGTTGACGCGGCGCGTTGGTCGCCACGCGAAGGTCGCCTGCCGCCTGCGCGCTTGCCGACGCGGCAGCTCCACCAGCGGCCACGGGTGCGAGTCCCTGCGCCCCGAACCACCCCGAGGGATTGGCGTGTGCTTCGCGCGAGTTCACGGCGCGCGCCTTCGTACGCTGCGGATCATTCGTCATGGTCGCTCCGGGTGCGTTACAGCGGCGTGAGTTCGAGCGCGTGTCCAGGCAGGCGCCGTTGGCCACGCACATCGCTCGGTGGCGTGCGCATGGTATCGGCGTTCGCCGACGTGGCGTCGCTCGGCGTAATCAGCAACGCTTCCACCTCCGCCTGCGCGTCGATCATGCGCGCGACATCCGCCGAGATATGCTCTGCCTGATCGATGTGCGTCGTGAAGGCTTCGAGCGACAATGAACCGGCGTGCAGTCGCAGCAGGTTGAGGCGAATCGTTTCCATCGCGCCCACGGTTGCACGCAGTCGCTCCTGCACGGCCGTCCGTTCGATGAACGTGTCCGACGTGGCTTGCTGGACGGCGTCCATGCACTGGCGCAACGACTGCGCATCGCGCTGCAATCGCTGCAAGAGCGCCGGCACATCGCCGAGCGACTCGCGTGTGGCCTTCGGCAGACTGTCGAACAGTTCTTCCGCCGCCAAGCCAAGCGACAGCTCCGTGGCGCGGTGGGTCATGGCACGCGCAACTGGTGCAGCGCCACGCAACCGCTTGGCGATCGCGAACGCCCACGTGCCGGCCTGGCCGCTCCAGAGTATGCTCCAGAATTCTACGTCCACGTCTCGGTGTGACTGCAGCAGCGCCAGATACGCCAATCCCGATGCGAGCGCGGTGACGAATCCGATCCCGGCCAACCCGCCGAGCAACAGACCCTCGTACTGCATGCCGGCCATGATCGCCATCGCCAACAGCGCCACCGACGTCGAGCCGGACACCATCGCCACAGATCGCATCGCGCGCTCGAGCAGCGTCCGCACGCGACTCGGCGCGCCACTGCGCTCTTCGCGACTGCTTTCCTGTTCCGCGCGAAACGCGGGCACGATGTCCGCCTGCGCGAAGCCTTGTCGCAGCAGCTGTCGTGCGGCCAGAATGCCAAACGTGGCAGTCGCCAGCGCGACGCCACCGCAGAGGACCGCAACACCGGCGGCCACGCCAGCCATCTTGCTGGTGATTACGCCTACGACCGTGGCCGCGCTCAGGCTAAGCACCGAGCCCCCGCCATCCAAGCGCCCGTTGCGCTTCACAAATGCGCGCAGCGCCACTGGCAGCTCGCGTCGCTGTTCGATCGCCACGCCCAGCTGATCCGCCAACTCCTGCGCACTGCGCGGCCGTTGCGCCGGATCTTTGGCCAGGCAGCGGTCCACCAGCTGCGCCAGCTTGCGCGGTACCGCCAGCCCGATGCTCGAGAGCGCCGGCGCCGGTTCGCTGACGTGCTTGCCGAGCAGCTCCGCGGCCGTCCGCCCCTCGAATGGCAGTCGCCCGCTGAGCGCCCAGAACGCCGTCGCGCCGAGCGAGTACAGATCGCTCCGCGCGTCCACTTCGCGGCCGAGGGCCTGCTCGGGACTCATGAACTCGGGAGTTCCGATGACAGGAGCGCCGACAGGGTGATCAACAGTCACCTGCTCGCCCGTCGCGGATTCCCCCGTCGCCGCCGCGATTCCGAAATCCGCCACCAACGCGCGCCCCGACGCCGCCTCGATCAGGATGTTGTCCGGCTTCACGTCGCGGTGCACCAACCCCTGGCTGTGCGCGTGACCCAATGCCCACGCGGCCTCGCGCAGAATGCGTATTCCCTCACTCGCCGAGAGCGGCCCACGCGATTGCACCCGCTGCGCCAACGTCTCGCCATCCACGAACGACATCACGAAATACACGAACCCATCCGTCTCATTCACGGAGTGGATCGGGATGATGTGCGGGTGCGACAACTTGGCCGCCAGCTGTGCTTCCCGCAGGAAGCGATCGCGGAGCGCGGGACGCAGCGCCAACTCCGGCGGCAGCAGTTTGATCGCCACCAGCCGGTCCAGATGGACCTCGCGGGCGAGGTACACGACCCCCATGCCGCCACGTCCCAGCTCGCGGTCGATCGAGTAGCGACCGGCCAGCGCCATCTGAAATGACAGGAAGAGCGGATCGGGCGCGGTTGGCAGGGCCGTCATGGGATCAGATCGGGGGTGACGTCGGGCTCGCTTATCGACTCCGGGGCGTCGGTTCGCGTCACGCGCGCCGAGCAACCTTTGGAGGCGCGATCGGTCCCAAGAGGTGCCGCTCCGTCCCGGTTGCCTTTCGTAACCTGTGCACCGGTCCCAGCGTACAGACTGCGCGACGACGCCACTCGCGCCTCGTCGCCCCTTCCTTCCTCGAGCGGTCCCCTGCCTATGACCTCACGACGCGATTTCCTCAAACAGGGCAGCGCCGCACTCGGCGCTTCGGCGCTCGCCGGCAGTGCCCTGAATGCCATGCCGGGCCTCCTCACCACGGCCCCCGCCCCCAACGACCGTGCGCTCACGGTGTTTGCGGACACCGCCGCGACCAAAGAGGTCATGAACGCCGCGCTCAATGCCGCGAAGATGGCCGGCGCGTCGTATGCCGATGTGCGCGTCAGCAGACAGCGCCAGAACTTCGTGCAGACGCGCGAACAGCAGATCACCAACATCGTCGATACGGACACGATCGGACTCGGTATCCGCACGTTGGTGGATGGCACGTGGGGCTTTGCCGCCACGCGCGTCCTCACGACTGACGGCGCCGCTGCCGCCGCGAAGGAATCGGTCGCGATCGCCAAGGCCTCGCGCATCGCGCGCGACAAGGCCGTGGAATGGCTGCCGTCGCCCGCCTTCACCGACGTGACCTGGAAGAGCGCCTACACGAAAGACCCGTGGGACGTGCCTATCGAAGAGAAAGCGGACCTGCTGCTCAAGGCCAACGCCGCCGCACTCAAGGCCAAGGGCGTCAAGTTCGTCTTCAGCGGTTTCTTCTTCGTGAAGGACGAACGCAACTACGCCAACTCCGACGGTTCCTTCATCACGCAGGACGTCATTCGCAGCTGGCCGCTGATGCAGATCACCGCCGTCTCCGCCGATTTCTCCGACTTCCAGAATCGCGGCAACGTGGTCCCGCCCACCGCACGCGGCTGGGAGTTCGTGCTCAGCTCCGACCTGGTGGGCAACGCACAGAAGTGGGGCGAAGAAGCCGCCGCGAAACTCACCGCCAAGCCGGTGGATGTGGGTCGCTACGATCTCGTGCTCGATCCGTCCAACCTCTGGCTCACGATTCACGAAAGCATCGCGCACCCCACCGAGCTCGATCGCGCGATGGGCTACGAAGCCAACTACGCCGGCACCAGCTTCGTCGCGCCGCCGGAGAAGATGCTTGGGCAGCTCAAGTACGGACCGTCGCTCCTCAACATTCAAGGCGATCGCTCGCAGCCCGGTGGCTTGAGCACGATCGGTTGGGACGACGACGGCGTGAAGCCCGACGAGTTCCTCATCATCAAGAACGGCATGCTCAACGACTACCAGACCACGCGCGAGCAGGCCCCATGGCTGCGCTGGTGGTACGAGAAGAACAATCGCCCCGTGCGCTCGCACGGTTGCTCGTACGCACAAGGCTGGGACAACGTGCAGTTCCAGCGCATGCCTAACGTGTCACTGCTGCCTGGCGAAAAGGATCTCAAGATCGACGATCTCATCGCGGCCACCGATCGCGGCATTCTCATTCAGGGCGATGGCAGCTTCTCCATCGACCAGCAGCGATTCAACGCGCAGTTCGGCGGCCAGACCTTCCACGAGATCAAGGGCGGCAAGGTCGTCGGCGTATTGAAAGATGTCGCGTACCAGATCCGCACCCCCGACTTCTGGAACTCGCTCGACATGATCGGCGGCAAGAGCAGCTACTCACTCGGCGGCAGCTTCTTCGACGGCAAGGGACAGCCGCCGCAAGTCAACGCGGTCAGTCATGGCTCGCCACCAGCGCGCTTCCGCAACGTGAACATCATCAACACGGGGAGGAAGGCCTGATGTCCAAGTCAACCAACTTCGAACGCAAGCGCGACGCGCTGTCGCGTCGTGTGCTGCTGTCCGATCCGGTCGAGTCGTTCCGTCGTGGCGTGCCGCTGCGTGAAGCGGCCAGCAGTGCGGTGCTGTCGCGTGAAGAGGCACAGGCAGTCGTCGAAAAAGCCGTGAAGCTTTCCAAGGCTGACGGCATCGACGTCTCGCTCAACACGTACTACAACGGCAACGTTCGCTTCGCCGCCAATCAGGTGAGCACGTCGGGTGCGACCACCGACGCGCAGCTCGCGATTCAAAGCAGCTTCGGCCCCAAGCACGCCGTCGTCACCACCAACGATCTCTCCGACGAAGCCATCCGTCGCTGCGTCGAGCAGAGCGAGCGCATGGCACGCCTCGCCCCCGACGATCCGGAAGTGATGCCGCCGCTTGGCGCGCAGACGTACACGCCGGTGAAAGCGTTCTTCGATGCCACGGCCAACCTCACGCCGGAAGATCGCGCTCGCGCGGCCCTGGTCGCGTTGCAGCTCACGCGCAGCGCTGGCGATCTCAAGTCGGCCGGCTATCTCGTCACGGGCATGGGTGCCAGCGCGATTGGCAACAAGGCGGGCATGTTCGCGTATCGCCCAGCCACCAGCTCCAACTACACGCTGACTGTGCGCAGTGATGACGGTACGGGTTCTGGTTGGGCTGCCGCCGATCATCCCGACTGGACGCAAGTCGATGCGCGTCGCGTCGCGCAGCAAGCGACGGATAAGGCGCGTCTCTCAAGAAATCCGGTCGCCATCGAGCCAGGCCGCTATACAGTCATCCTCGAGCCGCAGGCCGTGGGCGACTTGGTACAGCTCATCGGCAACTACGCCGACGCGCGTTCCACCGACGAAGGACGCAGCCCGTTCGTGAAGCAGGGCGGTGGCAACAAGATCGGCGAGAAGATTCTCGACGAACGCGTCACGCTCTTCTCCGATCCCACCGATCCGCAGCTCATCGGCCAGCCCTACGATGGCGAGGGCATGCCGATCAATCGCCAGGTGTGGATCGAGAACGGCGTGCTCAAGCAACTCTACTACTCGCGCTTCTGGGCCAAGAAGCAGAACAAGACGGCCACCGGCGCGCCCACCACGTTCAAGATGGCGGGCGGCACGCAGAGCATCGACGATCTCGTCGCGGGCACCACACGCGGCATTCTCGTCACGCGATTGTGGTATCTGCGCGAAGTCGATCCGCGCACGATTCTCTACACCGGCCTCACGCGCGACGGCACGTTCCTGATCGAGAACGGCAAGATCACCAAGTCGTTGCGCAACTTCCGCTTCAACGAGTCGCCGCTGTTCATGCTCAACAACCTCGAGGCACTCGGTCGCACCGAACGTCTCGCAGGCACGGAGCAGGGTGGCGATGTCGCCATGCCGTCACTCAAGGCGCGCGACTTCAACTTCACGAGTTTGTCGGAAGCGGTGTAGTACGAACTTTGTGGATCTGGGCGGATCACAGGGGATGAACTGCCTGGCCACGGATACAAACTGACAAGAACAGATCAACAGCACGCGGATACAACAAGAGCAAAAATTGTTTGAGTCCTGGGCATCCGCAGCACTGCTGTGGAATGCTCAATTCAAATCCGCGAGCTGTTTCCGTGCGTTTCCGTTTCTATCCGTGGCCGAGCGGTTCATCCGCTGTTATCCCGCACCAATCCCAAACTACTTGCTG
This sequence comes from Gemmatimonas sp., assembly GCA_965279375.1. Classification (GTDB taxonomy): domain Bacteria; phylum Gemmatimonadota; class Gemmatimonadetes; order Gemmatimonadales; family Gemmatimonadaceae; genus Gemmatimonas. The sequence goes on from OZ257156.1 coordinate 1,229,103, forward strand.
CTTTTCTGCTCCTTCTTGGCCTCGGCCTCCACAGCCTCCATCACGCGCAGCAGGTTGCCGCCCCAGATCTTGGCGATGTCGCTCTCGCTGTAGCCGCGCTTCACCAACTCGGTCGTGACGGCCAACGCCTGCGTCGCATCACGGAATCCATCCACGCCGCCACCGCCGTCGAAGTCGGAGCTGATGCCGACATGATCGATGCCCATCTTCTTCACGGCGTAGTCGATGTGGTTCACGAAGTCCGCCACGTTCGCCGGTGGATCTGACGGATAGCGCCGTGCCGTGATGTCTTCCTGCTTGGCGAGGTACTCGTTGCGCTTCGCGTCCGGCAGCGCCTGAATCGCCTGCTGCATCTCCTGACGCCCAGTGGCCGTGATGCCGTATTCCTTGCGCAGCGCTTCCATCGCCGCCGCTCGTGCCTGCTCACGCGGCACATCACGCGTGGGATCGCACTTCACGTAGCTGTTGAACGCCACCACCTGCATCACGCCACCGTTCTTCTTGAGCGCGGCCATCTGCTCGTCGTCCAAGTTGCGACTGTGATTGCAGATCGCGCGCACCGCCGAGTGCGACGCAATGATCGGCGCCTTGCTCAACGCCACCGTCTGCATCATCGATTCCTTCGACGGATGCGAGATGTCGACCATCATCCCCAATCGATTCATCTCGGCGATCACCTGCTTGCCCAACGGGCTCAGGCCATGATGCAGCCACACACCATCGCGCTCACCCGTGTTCGAGTCGGAGAGCTGGCTGTGTCCATTGTGCGCGAGTGACATGTAGCGGCCACCGCGATCGTAGAATTTCTTGACGTTCGTGATGTCGGCGCCGATGGGGAAACCGTTCTCCACGCCGATGAAGATCACGCGCTTGCCGACTTTGTGAATGCGACGCGCGTCAGCGGCGGTGTACGCAATCTCCGAACGCGTCGGCGCGAGCTGTTCCGTGAGACGATGCACCGCGTCGAACTTCTCGAGTGCCTGCGCATTCGCACTCGCGAAGCCAGCAGAATCGAGTTTCGTCGACTGCCCCACGTACACGATGAGGAACGCGCCGCCCAAGCCACCCTCCTCCATCTTCACCAGATCCACCTGCGTACGCGGCAGCTTCTGCGTGTAGTTGGGACCCGACGCGTTGAAGTTGGCGGGGCTGATGTCCACGTGCGTGTCGATCGACAGCACCTTCGCGTGAATGGCACGCGCCTTGGCCAGCAGCGCATCGTCTTCGGCAGACTGTGCGCGCAGCGGCGACGCCAACACCGTCAGGGCGAACGCCGAGAGCACTGCGGCGGACGTGAATACACGGGGCGGAAACAGCTGCGGAACACGCGGAGCAAATCGCATGGGAGTATCGGGCTTGAGAGACGAGGAGTGATCACGCGGTCGCGCCACAATTCGATCCACATATCGTGCGGAACACGCCTCGGCGCAACCGAAGGCGGCGGTTACGCAGACGGCTCGACCTGCTAGCGATACGATCTGCTGACCCATCCCGCTGAATGCGTCAGCGCGGTGCGTGGCTCAGTGCCCGCCCAGCTCCCGCTGTGCCAGCGCCGCCGGCGCCCGCGATCTTCCGCTCGCTCCAGCGAGTACCAGCAGCGTCAGCAGATACGGCACTGCCAGAAACAGCTGATAGGGGACGTTCTGCCACCCCATCGCCTGAAAGAGCGACTGCAGCGAGTTGGCCCCGCCAAAGAGCAGCGCCGCCGCCGCCACACCCAGCGGCTTCCAGCGCCCCAGCACCACGATCGCAATCGCAATGAAGCCGCGCCCCGCCGACATCTGCTCCACGAACGTGCCAGCCTGCGCCAGCACCAGCGTCGCGCCAGCCAGCCCCGCCATCGCACCAGCAAACAACACCGCCCACCACTGCACCCACCGCGGGCGCACCCCGGCCGCAATCGCCGCACTCGGCTGCTCTCCCACCGCGCGCAGCGCCAGACCGGCCTGCGTGCGCACCAGCCACCACGCGCACAGCGGCACCAGCAGGTACAGCAGATAGGTCACCAGCGGCTGCGCGAAGAGCGCATGCCCCACCAGCGGAATCGACGACAGCCCGGGGATCGCCACGTTGCCGACGGTCGGCGTCGAGAGCGCGACACCATTCGCGCCATACACGGTGCGGTAGAGCGTCCCCGTCATCCCGAACGCCAGGAGAGTGATCGCCGTCCCGGTGATGATCTGGTCGGCGCGCATCCAGACGGTGAAGACCGCGAAAAGCGCCGCCACCACGATTCCCGCCACCGCGCCCGCAACGAATCCGGCGCCCGCGCCCGCGGCGCCGGCCGCGACCGTGGCCCCCAACGCGCCGGCGATGATCGCCCCTTCCAGCCCGATGTTGATCACACCCGCCCGCTCACTCACGCACTCGCCAAGCGCCGCCAATGCCAGCGGCGTCGCCGTGCGCACGCTCGCCTCCAGAAAACTGGCCGCGCTCTCGAGTCCGCCAACATCCTGACTCATGTGCCGGCCTCCGCGCGACTCACACTTCGCGACTGCCATCGCTCTGCCGCCACCACCAACAGGATCAGCGTCGCCTCCACCACCGACACTACCACGTTGGGAACGCCGGCATCGCGCTGCATCGCATTCGCGCCCGCCTCGAGCGCGCCAAACAACAACGCCGTCACCAGCACGCCCAACGGATGTAGCCGAGCCAGCAGCGCCACGGCGATCGCGGTGAAGCCGTAGCCCGGCGAGAAGTTGTCGTAGAGCGCGTACGTCACCCCCGACAGCTCCACCGCACCAGCCAATCCGGCGAGCGTCCCACTCAACACGAAGGCGCCAAACAACGTGCGTGCCACGCGGATCTGACCGCTGCTCGCCGCCGCCGCCTGGTTCGCGCCGACCGCACGCAGCCGAAAGCCACCCGCTGCGTCGCGCAGCCACCACCAGAGCGCGACGGCCAACGCGATCGCCAACAGCACACCCACATGCAACCGCGTCCCGCTCAGCAGCACGGGCAGGTGCAGCGCGTCGGGCAACGACGCCGACTGCGGATTGATCCGCGTCGGCTCCTGCAATGGCCCACGCACCAACCATCCCACCAGGTACTGCGCCAAGAAGTTGAGCATGATCGTGCTGATCACCTCCAGCACGCCAAAGCGCTGGCGCAACACCGCCGCCACCGCCGCCCACGCACCACCGGCCATCGCGCCCGTCACCAGCATCAGCACAATCACCAGCGGCGCTGGCAATCCGCCCACTGCCGCCGCCGTCGCTGTCGCCACCGCCGCACCCATCAACAGCTGCCCTTCCGCGCCGATGTTTAGAATGCCGGCACGAAACGCCATCGCCACCGCCAATCCCGCCAGCGCCAACGGCACCGCGCGCACCAACGTCGCCGAGGTGATCGCGTACCAGCTCCCGAACGCGCCATTCGCCAGCGCCGACAGCGCACGACCCGCATCGTGGCCCGTGAGCAGCAGCAGCACGACCAGCAACGTCAATGCGATCGCCGCCATCGCGATGGTGCGCATCGTCAACGCGAGCGCGTTTTTCATGCGCGCCCCACGAGAATTCCGCGAATATCACATGCGCGCACTGCACGACCACGCATCACGAGCTCGCCGAACCCAACATCGCCCGACCGACTGCCTCTCGATCGCGCGCCGTCTCGACCAACGTGCCGGCGTGCATCGCGTACACCCGATCGCACAACTGCAGCACTTCATCCAGGTCGCTCGAGTAGAGCACCACCGCCGCGCCACCATCGCGTGCGCCGCGCAACGCCGCATGCACCGCCGCCGTGGCCAGAAAATCGAGTCCGCGCGATGGGTTCTCCACCACCAGCGCACTCGGCGCACTCTCGAGCTCACGCCCCAGCACGAACTTCTGCTGATTGCCCCCAGACATCGTGCGCGCCGCCGCATCGATCACACCAGGCCGCACGTCATACCGTTGTACGATCGCCTTGGCCGTCTCACGCAGCGCATCCCACGGCATGCGCCCACTGCGCGCACCCGCGCCACGCAACGCGACATTCTCCGTGAGCGACCCCTCCAGCAGCAACGCTTCGCCGTGCCGATCCTCCGGCACAAAGCCCACCACCTCGGGGCGCGTCAACGCACCACTGCTCGGTTCCGCTCGGCCGGCAAGCACGCGCAACAACGCGTGGTGGCCGGCGCCTTCCACCGCCGCAATCCCCACGATCTCGCCCGCGCGCACCGTGAGATTGGCGCCGCGTACCTGCTCGACACCACGCGCATCCACCACGCGCACATCCCGCGCAGCAAACACCGCAGGTCGATTGTCTGCGAACGATGGCCGCACTGTACCCGCGTCGCCGTGTTGGTAAGCGTGTTGGTCAGCGTGCACTCGCGCACTCGCAGCAGCCGTCGCACCAGGCGCGGTATCGCCGCTGTGGCTCGCCGACAGAGCCGTCGGCGGCTCGACACCCGCTCGCTCCACGCCAAGCATCGCGGTCGCGAGCCCCGCCTCATTCGTCTCCGCCGTGCGCGACGTCAACACGGTCCGCCCACGGCGCAGTACGGTCACGTCATCCGCGATCGCCAGCGCGTCGCGCAGCTTGTGCGTGATCAACACCACCGCATGCCCAGCATCGGCGTGCGCGCGAATCCAGCGCAGCAGCTCCGCCGCTTCTGTCGGCGCCAGCACTGCCGTCGGTTCATCGAGAATGAGCAGCTGCACGTCGCGCGACAGCGCCTTCACGATCTCGCACCGCTGCTGCGCACCCACAGGCAGATCACCCACCAACGCATCGGGATCGAGCGACAGCCCGGCGCGTGCGGCCACATCACGCACTCGCGCCGCTGCCGCCGTCGGATCAAATCGACCACGCCCGCCCAGTGCGACGTTCTCGGCCACGGTCATCGCCGGCACGAGCGTGAAATGCTGATGCACCATGCCGATTCCCAACGACAACGCGGCCGCCGGTGACGCGATCGTGCGCATCTCACCGCGATAGCGAATTGTGCCGGCATCTGGCGCCAACATGCCGAACGCCACGCGCATCAGCGTCGTCTTCCCCGCGCCATTCTCGCCAAGCACGGCGTGCACCGTCCCCGCGCGCACGCGCAACGAGGCGTCGTCCAGCGCGAGCACCGTCCCGAACCGTCGTGTGATCCCCTCGAGCGAAAGCACATCGGCTTTCGCTGACGTTGCTGTCACGAGCCGGTAGGGAGATGCAGGAACGACCAGGGCACTCCAAAGCGCTGCTCGATGAACGCGCCGAGTGATTGCACGCCGAGCGTTTCGGTCGCGTAGTGGCCGGCGTAGATGACGCAGAGATCGTGCTCGATCGCGTCGACCGTCGTGTGGTGCGGCCCCTCGCCCACGATCAGCGTGTCCACGCCGCGCTCGCGCGCCTCGCGCAGCGATTCGGTGGACGCACCGCCGCCGCTGCAGATCGCCCAGCGCTTGGTCGTGCGACCGGTCGTGGGCACGCTCGTGCGCACGCTGCCGCCATAACGCGCCGCGTACGCCTGCACGTGCAGCGCGAGTGCGTCGGTTGCGATATCCGCGTCACCCATCACGCCGATGTCCACGCCCTTGAACTGCGAGAAGCCAGCAGTCGGCACGAGTCCGAGCGTTTGCGCGAGTCGCACGTTGTTGCCGTGCACGGGATGCAAATCGAGCGGCAGGTGCGAGGCATACACCGCGATGCCGTTGGTGATCAACGAGCGGTACTTCTCGTAGACCACGCCCACGAGCGGCTGAGCGCCGCCCCAGAACAGCCCATGATGCACGATGAGCAGATCCGCGCCACCAATCGCCGCTTCGGCGATCGCGGCACGCGACGCATCGACCGCCACGGCGACGCGACGCACATGCCCAATGTTCGCCACCTGCAGTCCGTTCATTGCGCCCGGATAGTCAGGTACCTGCGACGTGCGCAACTCGACGTCAAGTGCGGCGACGATGTCGTGCAGTGCGGCAGATGGGGACATGGTGTCCATCGCGTCAGTGCGAGTGTGCAAGTGACTCAGGGCTTCGCGGCCGCCGGAGGCGTGAGCGGCTTCGCCGCATCGGCACCCTGCAGCATGTCGTCGAGCGCGTGGAACGTCCCCGCGCGCAGGAGTGCACCAACCGAATCGCTCGCCGCGATCGCCGTGGCCGGAACGCGCGCAACCATCGCGGCATCCGGATTGAGCACCAGCCGCACCACATCGTCCTTCACGCCAAGGCTGATCACGCGCCCCTGAAATCCGCCCGCCTTCACCTCACGCCCGACGATCATGAACGCCTTGCGCAGATCGATCACGACGGAGCCCACGATGACATCTGGTGCGACGCTGTTCTGATCGGCGTTGGTGCCAAAGGCCAGCACCTTCTTTTCGCGCGCCGCCTGAAAGACACCCAGTCCCGCCGCATCCGCGTTCTGAAAAAGCACGTCGGCTCCGCGCGATATCTGTGCGAGCGCCTGCTCCTTCCCCGCGCTGACGTCATCCCAGTTGCCGATGAACGAGGTCAGCACCTGCACCTTGGGATTGACCGACTTCGCTCCGCGCTCGAACGCCGCAAAGCTGGCCTTCACTGGTGGCAGCTCCGTACCAGCGATCAGCCCCAACGTGTTCGACTTGGTCATCGCCCCAGCGATCATCCCGGCCTGATACGACGCCTCCTCAAAAAGGAAGCTGATCCCCGCGACATTCGGCGCAGTCACTCGGCCTGACGTCACGATGTACGTGGTCTTCGGAAACGACGGCGCAATGCGCGTGGCGGCGTCCTGGAATTCGAAGCCATGTCCCACGACCATGTCGTAGCCCTGGGTGCCGTACTGTCGGAAGTTCTCGTCGAACTCCGCCGGCGTCTTGGTCTGGATGTGCGAGATCTCCGCGCCGAGCGAATCCCGTAGCGCCACCAGCCCATCGTAGGCGCCGCCATTCCACGACTTGTCGGTGATCGGCCCGGGCGTCAGCAGGGCGACGCGAAATTTCTTCGCGCCGGCGCTGTCCGCGGTGGCCGCGCTCTCACCCTTCCCGCAAGCCACGGCCGCCAGCAACGAGGCCATAGCGACACCCTTCACGATAGTATGACGCATAGTGGTGCTATACTGGCTCATAAGTGGCTTGTGTATGAGTCGAAGATTGTCAGTTACGATCGCTTCGTCAGTCGAGCGAAACACCGATGACGTCCAGCAGACGCTCGAGGTCGTCGTTCGAGAAGAACGCAATACGCACCTCTCCGCGATCCCGCGCCGTCAAATGAATCTGCACACCAGTCTGCAGCTTCTTCCGCAGCAGCTCCTCAATACGCCGCACCTCAGCCGTCGACGCAGTCGGCGCCGCCGTTGCCGCGGGCGCCGCGTTTGGCTTGCGGCCAGATGCCGGTGGCTTGGGGCGACCTGCCTGCACTCGCCGCTCCACCTCCCGCACAGACAACCCCTGCTCCGCCACCTCACGCGCCAGATCGGTAATCGCACGCTCGTTCCCCAACGGCAGCATCGCACGCGCATGCCCGGCCGATAGCTGCTTCTCCTGCAGCAATCGCCGCACCGATGCCGGCAGCTGCCTGAGCCGCAACGCATTCGCCACGGTCGACCGATCCTTCCCCACCACGTCCGCCACTTCCTGCTGCGACAGCGCGAACACCTCCATCATCCGGTGATAGCCGTCCGCCTCTTCAATCGGATCGAGGTCCGATCGCTGCAGGTTCTCGACCATCGCCAACGTCAGGAGCGTCTTGTCGTCTGTCTCCCGAACGACGGCAGGAATCTCCGTCCACCCCAAACGCGTCGCCGCTCGAAAGCGACGCTCGCCAGCGATCAACTCAAAGCCGCTGCCGTTGGGCGCCGGCCGCACGGTGATCGGCTGCAGCAGTCCGTTCACGCGCAGGCTCGCCTCGAGATCCGCCAGCTCCTCCGGCCGGAATTCCTGGCGCGGCTGATACGGGTTCGCGCGAATGTCCGAAATCTTCAAAGTGCGCAGCGCGCTCTTCGGATCTTGTTCGGTAGCGCCACGCTCCACGACAACAACCTCTTCCGCCTTTCCCTCCGCTCGTGCCGGCTCTCGGCGGGCTAGCAAGGCATCGAGGCCACGTCCCAATCGGCGCGGCGGATCCTGCGGCGGCGGATTCATGCGACGTCCGGCGTTGAGGTAGAGGTCGTCGTCGTCGTCGGCAGCGCGAAGCCTTCAGCGCGCAGACGGTCCTTCTCGAGCAGCTCACGCGCCACAGCCATATAGGCCTGCGCACCCACCGACGCCACATCGTATACCACGATCGGCTTCCCGAAGCTGGGCGCTTCTGCCAATCGGATGTTCCTCGGCACCACAGTCTGAAACACCCGGTCGCCAAAGTGCTCGCGCGCATCCGTCGCCACCTGGCGCGACAGGTTCAGGCGCGCGTCGTACATCGTCAGTAACACGCTATCCACGTGCAGCTCCGGATTGAGCGACTCCTGCACCCGCTGCACCGTGGCCAGCAGCTGTGAAATCCCCTCGAGCGCGAAGTACTCGCACTGCAACGGAATCAGCAGCGCGTCGGCCGCCACCAGCATGTTGAGCGTGATCAGCGTCAGCGAGGGCGGACAGTCGATCAGGATGTAGTCGTAGCGATCCCGAATAGGCGCGAGGACACGCTGCATGCGGAAGACGCGCTCCGGGTCGTCCACCAGCTCTACTTCGGCGCCCGCCAAATCTGGCGTCGCCGGCAGGATGTCGAGGTGGCGGAAGTGCACGCCCCGTACGATGGCGTCGTCGATCGTCGCATCGCCGATAAGCACATCGTAGGTCGTCGCCTTGAAGCCGTCGCGCGAGAGACCCGACCCGCTCGTCGCATTACCCTGCGGATCGGCGTCGATGAGGAGGACGCGCTTTTCAGCGACGGCGAGAGAGGCCGCGAGGTTCACGGCGGTGGTCGTCTTGCCGACTCCACCCTTCTGATTGGCGATTGCGAGAATGCGACCCACGGAGACACTGGGGCGATGAGGGAGAGTGCCGGCAGCGAGGCGATCGCGAAGGACCGCCGTTCGGGCCGTGGTGCGGGGAGGTGTAGTATAGGAGCGCCGACTGACTCCGACCATCACCAAAAGCATGCATTTCGGGCGATGTGGACGTTTCACGTGGAACAGTGTGGGAAACGCACAATCGTGAGTGGCTCAGAATGGCGCCGCGAGGCGAAAACGCCGTCCCCGCGGCTGCGAGGACGGCGTTTTGTGTGGGTCTATGCTTCTTTCCGCAGGCTCCGGTGTCACGCGGGTGGTGTTGCACATGAAACACCATCTCCAGGAGCTTCTCTTCGCGCTGCCCTGCCGCTCCCGCTCCTACGGCACCGATCGATCCAATCCAACCTGTCCGCTGCTCCTCGTTTCCCTGTGTCCTAGCGGTTGAACTTCCAGCGCGTCGAGACGGTGACGGACACGGTAGACAGTCCTTCGGACAGCGGCGTCGGCGCGGCATCGGCGACTTCGCGCTTGGCCATCATCGCCATCATCGGGCGCGGCTCCGGGCGCTCGAACTCGCTGACGTTGAGCTCGAGGAGATCGCCGAGTGCGCCACCCGCGGCCTTGGCGGCCACTTCAGCTTGGCGACGTGCGGATTCGACGGCCTTGGTCAGCGCGGCGTCGCGCGCCTTGGACGGATCCTTGACGATGAAGTCGAGCGAGTTCACCTGGTTGGCGCCGTTGGCGAGAGCGGCGTCGATGATGGGTCCGGCCTGCTCGAGCTTGTCGCTCTCGACCTGTACGACGTTGCTGACGGTGTAGCCGTCGATCACGACGCGCTGGAGCTTGGCGTCGTAGCGTTGGTTGGGGGCGACGCTGTAGTTGAGGGTGGTGATCTGTGTTGCGGCCACGCCCAGCGCGCGGATGGCGTTCAGAATGGCGGTCTGCTTCTTGTTGTTTTCCTGCGCCGCGAGTGCGGCCGTCTTGGACTGCGTCTGAACGCCTAGCTGTACGCGGGCACGGTCGGGCGCAACCTGCTCTTCGCCACGCGCGGAAACGGTGATCTGTGGAGCAGCTACTGGCGTCATCTGGGCGTGGGCGGTGGTGGCGATGGTGACGGTGCTGGCGAGCGCGAATGCTCCCGCGACGGCGAGACGCATGATCTGACGGTTTGTATATGAACGGTTCATAACCCCTCCGATTTGTTCGTGGTGACTCGTGGAATCCGCAACTCTGCTGCTTCTACATAGATGCGGAATGCGTACGACGTGACTTGCGCCGGCGAGCCACTGCCCGCGGCGACTCCGGCGAAGGCAGTTCGTACAGGAGACGTCGCACGTCGACAAACTTGCACATCGGGTATCGCTGTGTGTGTCGCTCCCTCACTACGCCATTGGGCAGGTGTTGTGCCGAAGCGCCGTGTCTGCGCACTGCAGCGTGTCCGGAGATAGCCGCCGAGTTCGCCGAGGCTGTCCGCTGAGCCAGGCGGTACGGTTCCGCCGAGCGGGTATGGGATCGGTTAATTAAACTCACTATCGCGCCACTAAGACGACACCATAAGATCTTAGTGTAGCATGATGTGCATTCTGTACGTCAACGGCGAACCCGGCTGAACAGCGTCCATCGTCGCGATCTCGTCGTTGGCCCGACGGGATTTCGTATCTGCGCGCCCAACGCGGGCGATCACCGGACGGCTACGGACGGCTACTGCCGGTCCGCGTGTTCAGCGGCTCCGCGGCGCCGACGCTCCAGCTCGATTACCAGGTTCTGTAGATCGGCAGGCGTGACGCCGGGTATCTGTGAGGCCTGGGCCAGCGTCAGCGGGCGGGCCGCGCTCAGCTTGTGCCGAGCTTCCGTGGAGAGCGAGAGCATGACCGCGTAGTCGAGATCGGGCGCGAGTGACATGGCGCCCTTCGCGCGCAGTCGATCGGCGCGCGTGCGTTCGCGCTTGAGATAGTCGCCGTACTTGATCTCGAGTTCTGCGCCAACGACTGCGTCGGGCGACAACTCCGCGCCAACACCGGTCGCATCGAACAGCGATTGCAGCGACACACCGGTGCGCTTGGCCAACTCGACTGCGCGAACTGCGTGTGCGAGTGGCGGCGATTGCAGCGCGTCGAGAATCGGTGCGGCGTGCGCGGGCGTCACACTCGTTTCCGCTGCGAGTGCGTGCGCGGTGCGAACGGCGGCGAGTCGCGCGTCGACGATGTCGCGCTCCTCCATCGTATGAAGTCCGGCGTCGTCGGCAATCTGATGCAGGCGCGCGAGCGCGTTGTCCTGTCGAACAGTCAAACGGAACTCACTGCGCGACGTGAAGAGTCGATATGGTTCATCGACGCCGCGCATGACGAGATCATCGACGAGCACGCCGATGTAGCTCGTCTCGCGTCCCAGTACGATTGGCTCGCGCTCCTGTGTCCAACGTGCCGCGTTGAGTCCTGCAATCACGCCCTGCCCTGCCGCTTCTTCATAGCCCGTCGTGCCATTCACCTGCCCGGCGAACCAGAGTCCATGCAGCGCGCGTGATTGCAGCGTGATGTCGAGCTGAGTAGGCGGATAGTAGTCGTACTCGATCGCATAACCGGCGCGCGTCATGCGCACGTCTTCGAGTCCCTTCACCGTGCGCATCACGTCGAGCTGCACGGGTGCAGGCAACGACGTGGAGAGTCCGTTGACGTACAACTCGTGCGTGTCGTGTCCTTCGGGCTCGAGATACAACTGATGGCGTTCGGCGTCGGGGAACTTCACCACCTTGTCTTCGACGCTTGGGCAATAGCGCGGGCCGCGCGACGCGATGGCACCGCCGTACATTGCCGACTCCGCGATGTGATCGCTGATGAGCTGTTTGCCGGCCTGTTCGAGATGCGTGATCCAGCAGAGCATCTGCGCGGGATGTCGCGTGCGATCGCCAACGCGTCGCGGACTAGTCCAGAAGTGCGACCAGTCGTAGTTGAACGTTTCGATCTCGCTGTGCTGCTCTTCGAGCGTATCGAATGCGACGCTGCGACCATCGATGCGCGGTGGCGTACCGGTCTTGAAGCGCGCCGTGGTGAGTCCCACCGCGTCGAGCTGTTCGCCCAGGTGCACTGACGCGGCCTCGCCCGCGCGTCCGCCGCTGATCGCCGTGTCGGTGCCGATGTGCAGTTTGCCGCGCCCGAACGTTCCGGTGGTGAGCACGACCGCGCGTGCGCCGAATCGGCGCCCTTCGAGCGTTTCGACGCCGTGCACGGATTGGCCGTCTGGCGATAGGAGCAGCCGTGCGACCATCCCCTGAATTGTCGTCAGGTTGGGCTGCGCCTCGAGCAGCGTGCGCACCGCGCGTCGATACAGACCGCGATCGCATTGTGCGCGCGGTGCCCAGACGGCGGGGCCTTTGCCGCGATTGAGCATGCGGAACTGAACAGAGGCCAGATCGGTGGCGCGTGCGATGATGCCGCCCAGGGCGTCGACTTCGCGGACGACGGTGCCCTTGGCGATGCCGCCGATGGCCGGATTGCAGGAGAGCTGGCCGATCTGCTCGAGGGCGCCGGTGACGAGGGCGACCTGTGCGCCGGAGCGGGCGGCGGCGACGGCGGCTTCGGTGCCGGCGTGTCCGCCGCCGATGACGATGACGTCGAAGGTGGCTTCGACGGCGGCGCTGGCGGGGTGCGAGAGGCGGTCGCTCATACCATACTCATACCGTGATCGTACTCGTGCTCATGGACTCGAAGCTAACCGAGGGCCGCGCGTTGGTACCACGCGCGCTGAGCGGCGTCTATGCTTCCCGGTGACCTTTCACCAACGCCCAACATGCCGACGACGCTTTCGCACACCGCGCCCACGCTGTTCATCCGGAAGTCCGCGTTCGAGCGGGCGAATCTGTCGCGCCAGGCATTCGACGAGCTGTTGGGGCTGACGCCCGACGAGTTCGTGGTGGATGGCGGACTCGTCGTGATCGGTCCGCTCGTCGGGGAGTCGGCGTTGACGGAGCTCATCGACCTGCTCGAGGGGGCGGGGCTCGTCTACTTCGACGACTTTTTCGAGCTGAGCGGCAATTGGCCGGAGTGGCTGCGTTTGGTGGCGATGAGCGGCGGCCGCGAGGGGTAGAAGCGGGCGGGTTCGCTGCGCCGGAGGACGCCTTCCCAGCCGCAGCCGAGGCACCAGCTGCGGCGGAAGCGCGGTCCGAGGATTTTCCACCAGCCATCGCGGGCGATCGGGAGCGTGACCGAGTCGCAGATGGGGCAGCAATCGCCGTCGGGGATCATGGCGATGAACATCTTGGTCGCCATCCATATAGTGGCGAATCGGATCGCGACGAAGACGCCGGCGAAGAGCAGGGCGTCGGTCCATGTCCAGCTTCCGGCGATGGTCTTGCCGACGATCGCGGTGATGTCTGGAGTCATGGGGTACGTCGGCGTGTGTGTCGCTGGGCTACAGGCGCGCTTCGACGCGCGACCACAGTTCCACGTACGCGACGCCCGCTTCGACGCGATCGATGCAGACGTCGGCAGCGTCCCCGATGGCGGAATCGTCGAGGGAGCGCGCGGGGAGCGGATACGTCTGTCCGTCGAGCAGATACTGGATGGTGCCCGTGCCGTTGGCCGGGATGTCGCTCGTCGTGCGTCCGATGGTGCCTTGCAGCAGGTAGCGCTCATCGACGTGTTCGGCGCGTGCACTGGGAATGGCCCAGCGTGCGATCAGCACTACCTGCAATGCCATGGCACCACCGCCGGCGAGCGTCGCGATTACGATCTGTGCAGCGATCGGAAGTTCGGTGTGGCGCGTGACGAGATACGCGGTGAGTCCGAAGGCGAAGCTGAAGGCCGCGAGCGACGCGAGGTTAAAGAACGGCGACGGTTCCGCGGCGGGGTTGTGCTCGTTGCGACGTTCGTGCGGGGCGACCGCCGTGGCGACCTGACGCTCGGTGCCATAGAGCATGGCGAACACGCCGAGTACGAGTCCGGTCGTGAGGAGGACGAGCGAGAGGGGGAGCACGGGGAGAGGCAGGCCGAGTGGTTAGTGGAGAAGGAATACGATGCGATGCGGTCGATGTACGACTGGACCGTGTCGCCGGACCCTATCAACAGATGCGCGACCTGAATGGTTCGACCACGGGTCGGGGTGGTTCGAATCGCGCGTCGGCGACTGCGGCGCTGTTGGATCGTAGTGTCCGAACCGGCGTGGTGCCATGGACCGGGCGATCCGAGCGCGGGCGGCGTCTCAGCGTGCGGTGAGCTGCCGGGCGGCGAAGTGCTGGGCGAGGAACTCTGCCGCGCGCCATTCGCCGTAGTACCACGGGTTCCAGGGCCAGCGGCCGGCGGTGAAGCCGACGTGTCCGCCGCGGTCGGGGAACTCGAGTGTGAGGGCGGGATTGTCGGCGGCGATGTGGCGGACGTCGTCGAGGACCGCTGGGGGGAGGAACGGGTCGTCTACCGCACTCAATAGAAGGGTCGGGAGCCGGATGCCGTGCAGGAACGAGAGGGCGCTTGCTCTGGCGTAGTAGTCGGCGGCGTCGGCGAAGCCGTGGAGTGGGGCGGTGAACTGGTCGTCGAACTCCCAAAGGGTGCGGGCGTTGGAGACCGCTCTGAGCGGCGCGAGCTCCGGGTGGCGGTCGATCTTGCTGAGTGCTTTGGGGATGAGGGAGCGCAGGAACGACCATTCGTAGATGGCGCCAAAGCCTTGTCCGATTTTGCGGGAGGCGCGCGCGAGGTCGAAGGGGACGGACATTGCGACCGCGCCGGCCACCTGCGCTGGCAGGGTGTCCTGGCTCTCTCCCAGCAGTTTGCAGAGGACGTTCCCGCCGAGCGATACGCCCATGAGCCCAAGTGGTGCGTTGGGGAACTGGGAGATCAGGTGGCGGATGACGTGGGCCGCGTCGGTGGTTTCGCCGGAGTGGTAGGAGCGTGGGAGGCGGTTGGGGGTGGGTCCGCAGGTGCGGAAGAGGAGCAGGTCGGCGCCCCAGCCTCGATGTTGGGCTTCGCGGAAGGTGGCGCGGACGTAGTGCGAGTGCAGTCCGCCTTCGAGTCCGTGGAGGAGGAGGAGTCGAGGGGCGTCGGGGGGTATGGGGATCGCGGGGGTCAGCCGTGCAAGCTGGACGAAGTCGCCGTCGGGGGTGTCGAGGCGATGGAGCTGCACTGGCGGGGTTGGTTCGCGCCGGCCGACGCGCCCCCAGAGCGTCGCGGTGTGCGGGTCGGGGAGCCACCACGCGGGGCGATAGGATTTCGTGTGCATCGCGAAGGAGGATACAGGCATAGATTGGCGCGTGGCTATAGCATGAGCTCTGGTGAAGCTTATGCGCGCGCCGATGCGCCTGACGTTGCGCCTTTTCTCTCCTGACCCGTACCCCTCGCCATGCTGCAGCGTCTCGCCCGAAACCTGACCGTGCAGGTGTTGTTTGCCGTGACCTGTGGCGTGTTGCTTGGCGTATTCAATCCGGCGTTCGCGAAGCAGCTCAAGCCGATCGGCGACACGTTCGTGAATCTCGTGAAGATGGTGATCACGCCCATCATTTTTCTCACGATCGTTCACGGCATCGCGTCGATGGCTGATCTGAGTCGGCTGGGGCGTGTGGGCGGGAAGGCGCTGCTCTATTTCGAGATCGTGTCCACGTTCGCGTTGGCGATCGGCTTGTTTGTGGTGAATCTGACCAAGCCGGGTGCCGGGCTCGATGCGTCGGCGTTGCCAACGGGCGACATCTCGAAGTACACCGCACCTGGCGCGCAGCAGAGCACGCTGGAGTTCTTGCTGCATATCGTGCCGAGCAATGTGGTGGGGGCGTTTGCGTCCGGTGACTTGTTGCCGGTTGTGTTTTTCTCGGTGTTGTTTGGTGTCGCGTTGACTGCCGTTGGTGAATCGGGTCGTGACATTGCCGATCTGCTGGTGCGGTTGCAGGCCGTGTTTTTCAAGATCGTGGCGATCGTGATGAAGGTGGCGCCGATCGGTGCGTTTGGAGCGATGGCGTATACCATCGGGACGTTCGGGCTCAAGACGCTGTTGCCGTTGGGGCGGTTGATGCTCGACGTGTATCTGACGATGGCGGTGTTCATCTTCATCGTGCTTGGCACCATTTGCCGATTGTACGGATTCCGGCTGCTGAAATTCCTGCGGTACATCCGCGAGGAGATTTTGCTGGTGCTGGGGACGTCGTCGTCGGAGGCGGCGTTGCCGCGCATGCTCGAAAAGCTCGAGCGATATGGTTGTGCGAAGCCCGTGGTCGGGTTGGTGATTCCCACCGGCTATTCGTTCAACCTCGATGGCACGAGCATCTATTTGTCGATGGCGGCGATTTTCATTGCGCAGGTCTATCGCGTGGACCTGACGATGACGCAGCAGCTGACGTTGTTGGGCATTCTGATGCTGACCTCCAAGGGAGCTGCTGGTGTGACCGGCTCTGGCTTCATCGTGTTGGCGAGCACGTTGGCGGCGACGAACACCGTGCCGGTGGAGGGTGTCGCGCTATTGCTCGGCGTGGACCGGTTCATGTCGGAGGCGCGCGCGATCACCAACCTGATCGGCAACGGGGTGGCGACGTTGGTGGTGTCGCGGAGCGAGGGCGCGTTCGACGATGAGAAGCGTGCGATTGCGGAGCTGACGCCGGACGCGGTGGGGGTGTAGGGTGCCGCCGGCTGATGTGCAGGTGCAGGTGTTTGGCACCAAGAAGAACGCGGACACGCGGAAGGCGCTGCGTTTCTTTGCCGAGCGTCGCGTAAAAACGCATTTCGTGGATCTGGCGGAGCGTGCGGCGTCGTTGGGGGAGTTGCGTCGATTCTCGCAGAAGTTCGGGATCGAGGCGGTGTTGGACCGTGATTCGAAGCGGTTCAGCGAGCTGGGGTTGCGGCCGGCGCTGTATGGCGAGGAGAAGTGGCTTTCAATTTTGGCGGACGAGCCATTGTTGTTGCGTCAGCCGTTGGTGCGGTTGCAGCACAAGGTATCGATCGGCCTGCAGGAGACGTTGTGGAAGGAGTGGTTGGGGTAGCGACGTGCTTGTGTTGGCGAATTGGTTGGCGTCGCGAATTGATGTTGGCGGCGATGGAATGGTGGTTGGGATCGCCGGCGGGTGTGTGAGTGTGGTGGGATGTCCTCGTCGAATGATTCTCGCCCCACGTTGTTGCAGACGTTGCGCGATCGGGCGTCGGTGCGACGCTACAGTCCGCGGACCGTTACTGCGTACGAGCGGTGGGTGGTCGCGTACGTGCGGTTCCACGGTCGTCGGCATCCGCGAGAGTTGGGCGGGCCGGCCGTGCGCGATTTTCTGACGCATCTGGTAACGGTCAAGCGCGTCGCTGCTTCGACGCAGAACCAGGCGTTGGCTGCGCTCAACTTCTTGTACCGTGACGTGTTGGGCGAGCCGTTGGCGCCGCTGGATGGTGTCGCGCCGGCGAAGCGACCGCATCATCTCCCCAACGTGTTGTCGCGGAGCGATGTGCAGCGCACGTTGGGGCAGATGCACGGGGCACCGCGACTGATGGCGCTCTTGATGTATGGTGCCGGTCTGCGCGTGATGGAATGTTGTTCGTTGCGGATCAAGGATATCGATCTTGAGCGGGGCGAGATCATGGTGCGTCGCGGGAAGGGGAACCGCGATCGTGTGACCATGTTGCCGGCGCAGACGCGGGACGAAATCCTGGCGCAGATACGCGTGGTGCGTGCGTTGCACGATCGTCGGGTGGCGCGGGGCGGCGGCTACATCGTGTTGCCGGGTGCGTTCGACCGGAAGGATCCAACGGCGGCGCAGCGTTGGATCTGGATGTGGTTGTTTCCGGCGAGCCGAGAACATTGGGATGCCGAGCGTGGTCAGCATCGTTCGCACCATGTGCATCCGACCGTGGTGCAGCGGGCGGTGAGCGACGCGGGTCGTCGTGCGGGTCTGACGCAGCGCGTGAGCTGTCATACGCTGCGGCATTCGTTCGCGACGCATCTGTTGGCGTCGGGGTACGACATCCGGACCATCCAGGAATTGCTGGGCCACCGGGACGTGTCGACGACGATGTTGTACACGCACGTGTTGAACCGAGGCGGCCTAGGCGTCCGGAGCCCACTCGACGTCGACGTGCGATAGACAGCAAACCTCGCACGTCACCTCGACTCCCCTCGCAGCATAACCCAGCCACGTCGTGCCGACTTTCTAGCGCTCCTCCGGCCGACTACACAGCGATTGCACGCCGTTCCCGACAGCCTAACCGTCCATCGATTCCTGGCGTATTCGGTGGCGAAGTTGGGGTGTGGTGGGCAGTTGCCGCGGTTCGGCGTGGGCAGCATGTTTCGGACTACACGGCGAGAACGACGAGCGAGAACCGGGTCGGTGCGGAGTGGTGCGAGCGGGAGACTTGGTGTCGAATGCTCGTTAGGTGGCGCTGCGCCAAAAAATGACCCCTTCCGAGATCCATGCGTGATTGACGATGAAACCGAGGCAGTCCTCCGCTCAATTTTCGATCCGAGTATGAGCGAGTCGGAGCCGGGCGACCTTGGCGAGACACAGCGGCAGCCCGTCTTCGACGAGGTACTCGAGCTAGCGAAGCATCTCGGCGCCGACGCGCCAGAGGAGGCGCTACAGCAGTGTTTATCGCTGTATCCGCATCTGCTTCTTCGGGCGCTGCCCACGGCCGGCAATGGAAATCTCGCTGTGCTGACGAAGCCTCCAGTTGGCACAAGGTACTGTGCTGACTTCGCAGTGCTAACGTATGGTCAGGGCGGTTGCTACATAGAGCTTGTTGAACTGGAAAGAGCGATAGATCCGCTCTTTACCAAGGCAGGAACTCCGGCTCGCCGACTGCAGGGCGCGATTGGACAGGTACAGGACTGGCACCAGTGGATAGTGCCGAATCGAAAATCGTTTGTACGCGATTTGGTGAGCCGAGCAATGTCATGTCCGGTGTATCCGGCTCGCGCGGAGAACGGTAGCTTCGCCCTGAAGTCAGCCAATGATCTCGAAGCCGCTTGGCGTGGCTTCAGTGGATTTGATCACGCAAAGATCACTTACACCGTAGTCATTGGGCGTTGGGGTCTTCTGTCCCGCGAAGATCAGGCACGGCTCGTGTTCTTGAATCAGGAGGGTTCCTGGCTGTGCGCAGTGCGCACGTACGACCAGATTGTGCGACGCGCGTACGACGGACCGCCAATCTTCTGGTAGGGCGGCGCGTGGCCGGGCCCAATCCGGCGAGGACGCGCCACCTAACCTTGCGTTGCTATTGACAACGGCTTCAAGGTAGCGGCCTTGCGCCCTGCGGGCGCTGGCCGCAACCTATTGAAGGCCGTTGCAATAGAACGCGAGCGTTAGACCACTAACAGACTTCGATGCCTCGACTTGTAGTTGTATTTGACACAAATGTCTATCGCGCCACGGCCGAGTCTGACTTTCTTGAAATGCGTCGACTGGAGCGCTCTCGCGGCGTGATCGGGTTCGCAAACTACGGCACCGTCGTCGAACTCCTCTCACATCTTGCAGCTCCCGACTCTTCTGATGGTCGAGCTTCCGCGGCTGGGGCAGCCCGCCTTGTCGCGCATTGCACTGAGTACGACGGGGCGGTCCACGTGGTTCGATTCATTGCTTCACCCCTGGGCCAAGTCACTCGATACCTCTTTGGGCACACGCCAGTGCAAGAGGAAGACGCGGATGGCTTTGGCGCAGTGCTCGGGCGATGGGTCCATGATCCTGCGTTCCGTGACAGCGCGATAGAGCTAGTGCAGGAAATTCGGGCGGAGACCGCCGCGAAGCGCGCCGCGTACGTGGAGATGCTCTGGGAGACAGTTGTAAAGACTGTCTCTCCACATGCCGAGCAGTGGTCGGACGTGGCAAAGCGGAGCGATCTACGGGATCAGCTGCTAGCCGGAGTTCGCGCCGGAGAAGGGGCCGCCATCATCGCGAACGGCATGGTACGCGAGGCGGCACTGGTTGCGGGTCGCGAACTCAGTGAGACCGAAGAACGGCGCCTGACAGACTCCGTGCTCGTGAACTTTCGAACGATGATTGAGTATCGCAGTCTAATCGTCGAGAAGCTCATCAGTGGCGGTCCTAACATGACCAAGCGCAGTCGCGCAAACGGCGTCTTCGATCAAGTCGTATGCGGCGCTACAGGAGGGCTCGCGCGAATTCGCAACTGCCCCGTGCTCGTCGTGAGTAACGATGGAGATATTCTAGAAGCTGCACGGAGGGCAGACATGACGCTGGAGATCGTGAGCCCGGAGGAGTATCGCTCCCTCCTTGAGCGCAATCCAGATGACTTCAATGATCACGTAACTGAGATATTCCGCAAACAAGCCGCTCGCAAGGTGGACGCGCCAGTGGTCTAACCTTGCGTTGGTGCAGACAGCCGCTCAGCGGTGCGCCGTGTAACTGCGGCGCTGGCGCGCCTCCGTTCACGGCTTCCTCTTTGAGCGGCTGCTGCACAACGCCATCGTTAGACCGCAATGGACCAACCGCGTGCTCCTCGCCACCGCGGCGCGGTCGCGTTCGTCTCACACGACCACCGTGGTCCCGCGAGTAGCATACGACGGCAGGTAGTCGCTCACGTCGACGCGGATGACGCATGGTGCGATCGCTCCCGAACTCCACCCGGCGCTTCGGCCTCGTCGCCGCACTCGCACTGGTCGCGGTCAATGTGGTGTACACGGTCGTGCTCGGCATCGGACTCCTGCGACTCCCCTCGCCGGACACGCCGATTCAAGGCCCGGTGTTCGTCGCGCTTGAGCTCCTGATCCTCGCGATTGGCCCGTTGCTGGTCGCTGTGGCGGTTGCCATCCACGCGTGGGCGGAGGCCGACCGCCAGATCTACAGTCTGTGCGGCGTCGTCGGCATGAGTCTCACGGCGCTGCTCACCAGCAGCGTCCACTTCGTCATTCTCACGATCAGTCACCAGGCCACGATGACGGCGTGGCCCGCGCTCCCGTTGCTGCTGTCGTTCACGTGGCCGTCGGTCACCTACGCGCTCGACATTCTGGCGTGGGATGTCTGCTTCCCGCTGGGCGCGCTGGCCCTCGCGATGGTCTTCCGCGGCTCTCGTCTGCACACCTGGATTCGCTGGCTGCTCGTCGCGAGCGCCGGGCTCGCATTCGCCGGCTTGAGCGGGGTGCTGCTTGACGATATGGCGTGGCGGAATCTCGGGATCGTGGGCTACGGGGTGATGTTCCCCGTGGCGGTCGGGTGCATCGCGCGCCGCTTCTGGTCCGTCGCGCGCATTGCGGTCTAACACGGCGTTGCGGTTGACAGGGCCTGCAAGGATGGTGGCCTGTTCGCTGACGCTCACTGGCCACAACTTATGGAAGGGCCCTGCAACCGAACGCAATCGTTAGCCAGCGCAGCCCAACGTCACTTTTGCGTCACCCCAATCCTGATTCACAATGTCGGTATTACTTCCTCCGCGTGGCCTCACCTCACTCGCTCTGCTTAAGGCTCGCTTTGACGCCGGTGAAGATCATCTCGGTCTCTTTGCACCATTCGTGTCGGACATTCTTCCGCGCTTCGGTAGAGACGGCTTCACGCTTGCAGACTGCAAGCTCGCCGTCGAGCAAGAGCATGGGCTGACAATCCCACAAGACGCTCTATCGCCGATCCTAGCACGTCGCGGACTCGCTGAATTTGTCAGAAGAGAAGGAGGGCGTTACTGGCTTACGCGGTCTCCTGAAGTGCCAAACAAGCTTCGGGATCAGCGTGAAGCCGTCGAGCGTGACTTTGGCGTCCTAGCGTCGGCACTACGGAAGAGGCTCAGTGACGCCAAAGAGCCGATAGGCACGCTACAGGATGCACTCGCCCTGCTCGTTGCATTCCTAGTTGACAATGACGTCGTAGTCCTCCTCGACCAACTAGAGCGTTTCACTCCTCTCAAGAGCGAGGCGCTCTCGCGCCATCATTCTCGCCTCGTCGCAGCATTCATACTAGAGGACGTGATTCCCAATCCCGCGCTCGCGAGCGTGCTTGAACAACTAACGCGTGGCATTGTGCTGCAGGATGCTCTGCTGCTTCGCAGTACATCAGAAATTGAACAGAGACTAAACGGCCTCACTGTCTTCCTCGACACGGGCTTCTTGCTGGGGCTGGTTGGTGCAAAAGGCGAAGCTGCTAGGTTGGCTGCGCGGGAGTCAGGGAGTCTAATCGTTGCGGTGGGCGCAACTCTAGCCGCATTTGACGCAACCATCGACGAGATGAAGCGAATTCTCTTCGTCTACGAAAGACTTCTGAGTACGCCAGCGGGAAAGTTGTCTCTCCACTCGACGCCTTTGACACATCACTTCCTTAGTGTCGATGCCTCGCCGAGTGATATCAGACAGCTATCTGCAACTCTTGCATTGAGTGTGAGAGGGTCAGGTGTAGTTGTGCGCGATTTCCCAAAGAGGACGGCCGACTATACGCTCGATGAGACCGATTTAGAGCGGCGGCTATCGAGAAATGATGGTTCAAAGGAAGACTCGCGAATTCGACACGATATCGATTGCGTTGCTGCGATCTTACACTTCCGCGCAGGAAGAACGTCGCCCGCCCTAGAACGTACCAGCGCCATATTCGCGACAACCTCAGGACTGGTGGTTCGTTCGGTTGCTCAGTGGTACCGAGAGCAGGGCGGGCAGGGCCTCTGTCCGGTTATGCATCTCTCAGCACTTACGAACATTGCTTGGCTGAAGAAGCCGGCCGCGGCCGGAAAGCTGCAACTTCACGAGCTCGCTGCACTCTGCGAGGCCGCTCTGCAACCATCGCGGCAAGTCTGGGATGCTTTTCAACGCCACTTGCAGCAGCTCCACGAGTCGAAGGAGATCAGCACTGACGAGGCTGTCGCGGTTGTCGCGTCAGAACTTGCCTCGTCAATGCTGGCTGATATGTCGGAAGATTCGGAGCCAGATGCGTCGTCGATCGGGGACGTGGTTGAACGTGTCAAGGCTCAGTATCACGTGGATGCAGACCGGAAGATCGCTCTTCACCAAGCCGAAGTCGATCAGACGCTTGCTACGAAGAATGCCGATATAGCGGAGCGCCAAATGAAGTTGGATTTCTTAACAAAGGGAATTGACTCGGCGAATACGCGCTATTCGCGGGCAGCCGCAAACGTAGTCTTTTCCCTCCTAGTTGTCGTCATCTTCGGCTCTTTGATACTGAGCCTGCCAGGAGTCTTCGACCATGTACCTCGGGCCGGACGAGTCGGGGCTGTTGCAACATTGCTGATGTCGTTAGGAGTGCAATTGTGGTTTGCGGTTCTGGGAGGATCACTGCTAGCATTGCGCGACCGTATTCAAGCTTGGTTCGCGCCTCACATCAGGAAGCTGCAACTGGAGCCGCCATCAAGTTCCACCGATAATCTCGGCAAAAAGCAATGAGTGTTGTGGCGCCGTCGCCCTGCGCTGGCTAACTGTGCGTTGCTGCTGACAGGGCCTTCAAAGGTTGCGGCCAATTGCTCGCTGCGCTCGCTGGCCGCAACTTGTTGAAGGGCCCTGCAGCAGAACGCGAACGTTAGATGGTCCCATCGCGCGACGGCAACGGAGCGAGGCCCGCTCGGATCATTGGGGTTCGCCCGACGTCAGGGCGGCATCCGGTGCGCGGCCCCTCGTGCGCGCCGCGTGACGTCTGCGAGGACACGTTCAGCCATTGTGTGCGTACTCGTCGGCACATCGAACGATGACCTGCAGGACGCGCGCAGGTGGACATCACCGTCGTGCTCGTGGTCGCGGTCGTGGCGTGAGGCGAACGCGGCGCGCCGTTCAATCGTCCGAAGTCAATACATGTCGGTGGTCGGGAAGGGCCGCCGCACGGTCCTGGCACGCGATGCCGCGGCTGATCTGCGTCCATCGCTCCGTCGCTTTGTCGCGTTGCGCGTTGCCGTGCCTCGCGACACGATCGCGAGAGTCCGTGCCGCACCGCTGCATCAGCCGCTGGCGTGGTCGCACCAGACCACCGCAGTCGACGACAACGCGCGGCCCGCGCGACGGCGTCGATCCTCGCGTGGGGCGCGGATGCAGCGCGTGTGCCGGTTGCCGGTGACCGGTCTTGGCCGGGCGAGCCCCGCCGGCCCCGCGCGGCGTCGCGTGGCGTCAAGGGGTTGCCGGTCACTGCGCGCGTCACCCCAGCCCTGGCCCACGCGCGAGGCGCGGGCGACGAACAGGGTCGTGGACGCTCACAACAGCCCTGGGACCATCTAACAATGCGTTGCTGTTGTCGGCGGTTCCAAGGATGGCGGCCTTGCTCCCTTCGGTCGCCGGCCGCAACCTATGGAAGGCCGCCGCAACAGAACGCCATCGTTAGGTGGCACGCGAAGCGCTTGCAGAAACGCAGGGGGGTTCTCACATTCCGTAAGGTCGCTGAGGCAGGCGGAGTTTGGACGTCCGCTCTTCCCTTTCGATTGCCGTCACGACGTTGGTGTTGGAAGCCAACGTCCTTCCCAGCGGCTTCGATTCGGTAGCCTAGGTGCGAACTAGCTGCGTTGAGTGTCCGTTGCGTCTGATTCGTCGGTTTCGACCATTAGTTCGACTAGCGCCATCAGCCGTTTTTTCTCGCTAGCTGTTAAACGCTCTGGCAAGTCGATACTGACGGAGCGTCCCTGTGCCAGAGTCATCGACAGCACATTGCGCCCGACTCTGCGGCCTTCGTCGAGCCTGGGAGACTGTGTCGCTAAGTCTCCCTCAGTGCGCACGCTCGAAGTCGTGGGTGCTTCGGAGACGCGCTCCGCGGATACGGCGTCAGAAGGAAGTGACTTGGCTGCAGGATCGTCTTGACGAAGAAGAACTGCGTCTCTTGCCGCGGCGGTCCACTCGATTCTCGTCGGCTTCCCTCTTCTGCCGATCAAGAAGGATCCAAGACCGGCGAATGCCGCGAACTTCCCAAATACAAACCCGCCCTCATCGCGGTTTGTCTGACTATTCCCAAAGCCGTGTGTGCTCCACCACGTCTCAATCCATTGTATGGGCGTCTCGCGTGATTGGCCGCGACTAAAGATGGCCTCCAGCAAGAGCTCGTAGGGTTGATATCGTAGTAGCGCCGTGCGCACCAAAGCCGGACGCTCCGAGGACTGAGCGAGCGCAAACTCGCGCCCGCTAGGCGTTAGCTCGCCACTGTCCGCTTGGAGAAAGCCGAGCCCTGAAGCCGCGGTAAGCGTCCCCTGGAAGCCTTGGGTCGGGAAATTGAGCGTCTGAATCTGAGCGAGATCCCGACCGCGAGCCCGAGCCTCCAGAAGCCGAACCAAGTCTTCGGGGGTTGTTCGATAAGGGAGCGTTACGGCCCCACCCTTTTGATCATCCATACGTCGCCACCTCCTTATCGGGGATCATAGCTCCAGCCCAATCGCTCCGCAACCCCCTTTGCGCAATCGGAGTTTTAATGGGCGTTTCTAGGCCCTTTGCAGACTGCGCCGATGCCGCCACCAAGCTGCTGAACGAATCCTGCCCGAGAGGTCCATCGCAGGACTGAAATTGCCCGCGCTCAACAGCACCCCAGTCGAACAGATCGCCGCTATCGTGCCACCTAACCTTGCGTTGCTGCTGACAGGGCCTTCAAAGATTGCTCCCTTGCTCGCTCCGCTCGCTGGTCGCAACTTGTTGAAGGGCCCTGCAGCAGAACGCGCTCGTTATACCGCCAACAAGCACCACGTTGCGATGAAGACACGGGCGGCGCGTCGCCGTGCATTGGCTCCCGTGCTACCACCGATTGACGAGCATCTCCGCGATGCGCCCGATGGTGAGCTCGAGCTGCGCAAAGTCGCCGCGGTTCGCATTGGTGTACACGCTGATGACCAGCACGCCGCCGGGATAGACGATGACACCGACATCGCTGCCGGAGGCCGGTGAAGCGTCGCCCGTCTTGTGGGCGATGCGCACATCCGAACGATAACGCAGCGTGGCTGGCAATCGTGTGGTGTAGAATTGCCCGAACAGGTGGTTCATCATGGCCGTGCTGCTGGCGCGATTCGCGTACTTCGCGGTGTAGATGCCTTCGAGCAGCGTCGTCATCTCGCGCGCGGTGGTGCGACCCAGCCACGTCGTGGAGTCCACGGCATACGCGAAACGCCTAGCGGCGAGATCAGCGGCGGAGATTCCAGTGACGGGTGGCGCCCGGAATATCTGAACATTGCTCCACGTCGCACGCTCCGGCGAGGCCGCCGCCGCGAGATTGCGGAAGAACTGCGAAATGGTCTGCACGAGTCGCGTCTCACGGAACCCAAGCTCGCGCAACATGCCGTTGATGCGGTCCATCCCCAGCTTGACGATCAGCGCTTCGGTGGCCGTGTTGTCGCTGGTGATGATCATCTGGTCGATCAGGTCCCGGTACGTCACGGTGGCGCCCGGCGTGAGACGTTTGAGCAGCCCCGTGCCGCCACGCATGTCCTCTTCGCGCAGCGTGATCCGCTCATCCAAGTTGAGTCGCCCGGCTTCGGCATCCCGGTACGCCAGCAGCATGATCGGAATCTTGATCGTGCTCATGGTGTTCATCGGCTGGTCGGCGCGTACGTCCACCGTGCGTCCCGAGCCGAGATGGAGGGCCGAGATGCTTGTCGTCGCCGACAGGAGGTCGAGCTGGCGGCGAATCTCCGCGGTGATGAGCGTGTCGGCGGTGCGCGCCGCCATTTGTGCCCACGAGGTACGCGCGGACAGCAGCATCAACAGGGCGAGGACGATCGGGCGCATGGGGCAGCGAGATGGAGGAGTGGGTGTCAAACGCGTGCACGCGCCGAACTTGCACTCTCCAAAAGCGTTGGGCTAGCCGTGGCGCTCTCCTCGAGATCGCACCCGGAGGATTGCGGCAGGGCGGTATAACATCGCATTGCTGCAGACAGGGCCTTCAAGGATTGCACGCTTGCTCGCTTCGCTCACCGCGTGCAACCTATGGAAGGGCCCTGCTGCAGAATGCAATCGTTAGGCAGCAGCTCGCCCGGCCTGAAGTACCCGCTAGGAGTCAGCGCTTCTCTCTGTCCCGATGAAGAACGCATCTGGCGGAGGTTTCAGGATCGCACCCATCCTCCTGCTCCGCGCGATGCCAGCCCTTGTGAAACGCGCTCCTACCCAGCCCAAACCTCTCTAGCACTAGGTTTCGAAGCGCCATCACGCTGAGCTGGTGTTCGTGTTCAACTAGCGGTAGAAGTATCTATCCCTAGGACCAAGCGCGAGCGAAACCTGCAAGCCCACCTGATATGAATCGAAGCCAAGCGGAAGCCTTAGTGCGCAAGCGTCTCCGTCCGGAGCTCCGCGATGTACTGCGGGTCGCCTCTGAGCTTGAGGGCGCCCTACGAGGCATTGTAGAACGTCGCGGAGACGAGGAGCCGCAGCAATTGGCGGGGGTGCAGTCCATTCTTGCTGGTCGACTTGCCGATGACCTTCGAGCGATGCAGTTGCTATCGCTATCTGGATACGCACACCAAGTAGCGTCTCTCGGCGCAACCGCTTACGAAGTCGCGTTCATTTTCGCTTATCTGGGCGAAGACGCGTCGCGAGCACAAAGTTGGCTTGAGCACGAAGATGTGACCAAGCTCCCTTGGAAGCGTACCGACATGGTTCGTGAAGCAACTAAGTTCGCCTTTCCAACAGATCCTGCGGCAGGCTCGAAGCAGGAAGTATTTTACAAGTTTCTCTGTTGGTATAAGCATGCAAATCCCAATGCGCTGAAGCGTTTCGCACCGAGTCATAACGCATTGAGCCATGCGCTAAACTCTGATCCTACGTTCTCGTCCGCCCACCCCGACCGAGTTCGGTTGCTGCTTTCGCTTCGGGCGCCGCTTGTGGCAATGATTTCGCTGCTGCAACGACGGCTTCTGACCGACGCGGAGGCTGCAAGAGTCAGTTGTGCGGCTCGCCTGTATTTCGCCGCCGAGAACGAGCTCATCGCAACCGAACGCGCGTCAGGCTCGAACGCCGCTGCCTAACAGTGCGTTGCTGTTGACAGCGCCTTCAAGGAGTGCGGCCTATTGCTCGCTGCGCTCGCTGGCCGCATCCTGTTGAAGGGCGCTGCAACAGAACGCGCTCGTTAGATGGTCCCACCGTGCGACGGCGATGAAGCGAGGCCCGCTCGGATCATTGGGGTTCGCCCGACGTCACGGCGACATGCGGTGCGCTGGAAGTCGCGCAGGCCGTCTGACCACCGCGCGAATGCGTTCGCCGGGCGAGAGTGTGCCCACTAGTGAATCGGAAACGGTGCTCGAGCGGGTGCGCAGGTGTGTCTCACTCTCGTGGTCGTCCAAGTCGCGGTGCTGGTCGTGGCGTGATGCGAACGCGGCGCGCATCTCGCTCGTCGGAATCCGGCGCCTACCGGTGATCGGGCCTGATCGCGACAAGGTCGCGGCACGCGGCGGGGCCGCCGATGCTGTCTACCAGTTCGAGACACTTGATGTCGCGGCTCTCGCCCGATCGTCGCGCGCGTGGACGCGTCATGTCCGTGCGACCGCCGCCAACGTGGTCGAGCAGAACCAACACACACGGCGACCACACGTGGCCTGCGAGCCGGCATCGCTCATCGCGTGCGACGCGGCTGCGACTCGTGGGCCGGTTGCCGGCCTTGGCCGGGCGAGCCCCGCCGGTGCCTCGCCGTACCGAGTGGCGTCAAGGTGTTTCCGGTCACTGCGCGCGTCTGGCGACGGTTGCTGCAGAGGCGAGGCGCGGGCGAAGGAGGCAGTCGTCGCTACTTACAACACTGCTGGGACCATCTAACAAAGCGTTGCTGTTGTCGGCGGCATCACGGAGTGCGGCCATTGCTCCCTGCGGTCGCTGGCCGCATCCTTTGATGAGCCGCCGCAACAGAACGCAATCGTTAGGTGGCCCTCCAACCCATTGCTCGGAAGCCTTGAGATGGAAAGCTGGCCTGAGCCACGCCGCATCTTTCTGCACACATACAACTCACTAGTTCATCTGGCCGAGACAGTTGAGCATGGTCTTGTTGGCGTGCCCGAGAACGGCGCTGGGTCTGCGAGTAAGGCCAATCGGCTCCAGATTGATGACTGGGTACTGCTCCGCGTGACAGACCCGCTCTATCGCCCCGACCACCTAGTAATCGCGTCCCCTCTCCGAGTAATCGGAGCCCCCTTCCGGCAATCGCGGGAACCGCGAGATGCCCCGCGTTGGCCGGACCTCCTGTGGAAAGAGGAGAGGGAAGCAGGTGTCTCTCGCTACGGCTTTCGGATTCCGGTAACGCATGTTGGCACGCCGTTTCGGCAGCTGCAAATCGCCTTTGAAGATCTCGGGAATAGCGGTATCAAGGGACGGAATCGGAAGCTTCTAGAAGTCCCGAATCAGTGGGGGATCAAGTTCGTATCCAATGTGCTGGATGCGCGCTTCGAGATCGTACGCGTTCTCGATCTGTTGAGTCGCTTCTCGAAGGACGCAGCCGGTACCGAGAACGGATGAGTGCCCTACGTGTTGTCTGGTCGACCTCGGAGATGAATCAGCTATCGTGATAGGCTCGCCGGCGAGACCTAGTTCTGCACGCAGGTATTGCTGATCGGGCCCGTGTTCGTAACATCCCTGACGGCGCTGCATTTCCCGTTCGCGCGGGAACAGCTTCATCTGCGATTCCGTAGCGGGGGAGGGCCACCTAACCTTGCGTTGCGGCAGACAGGGCCTTCACGGATTGCTCCCTGTTCGCTGCGCTCACTGGTCGCATCCTATTGAAGGGCCCTGCTGCCGAACGCGCTCGTTAGATGGCGGCTCCAGCGGCGGTGAGACCGCGAGGTTCTCGAACTCGGGCTGGTGCAGACGGGGGGCAACGCGCTGCAAGGGTGACGCTTGCTTAAGTGCGGCGCTGCGGGCGGGTGATGGCGCGGGCGCGTTGCCTTTGCGCAGTCTGTCACCTGTGCGAATACTACGCAGTGTGATCAGCGCGTCCTTGCCGGCGCAGAGTCAACGAATGGGAGTCCGAAATGCCCGCAACCACAGAGTCGCCCCACCTCACGAAGGTCACCCCCGAGCGACGCGCGCTTGAGCTCGTGCTGGCCGTCGTGGCGCTCGCCGACCTCGCGTTCGCGTGGTCAGATGTTCACGCCCGGCACGCGGTGCCCTGGACGCGCTGGGCCCAACCGGTGTGGTTGGTGGGTCTGCTCTTCCTAACCCGACCAAACACGTCGCCGCGATGGCCCACCGTGCATCGGCGTGCACTCGTGGCGACCATCCTCTTTGGCGCGGGGCTTGCCGTCGCTCGCCTCTGGTCTCTGGGCACGCGTACGTGACGTGCGCGTCGTTCTCGGTTCGCGTTCCGGCCGGCCCAGGGGCACCGACGAGCTGACGTGTACGCTGGACCGCGCACATCGCGCCGCCATCTAACCTTGCGTTGCGGCTCTCAGGGCCTTCAAGGATTGCACGCTTGCTCCCTGCGGTCGCGGCGTGCAACCTATTGAAGGGCCCTGCAGCCGAACGCGAACGTTAGACGGCGGTCGCCACTCCGTGCGGTGGCTAGTCTCCAACCGTCGCCGCAAGCAATCGCCCGGAAGGGA
Source organism: Gemmatimonas sp. (assembly GCA_965279375.1). Classification (GTDB taxonomy): domain Bacteria; phylum Gemmatimonadota; class Gemmatimonadetes; order Gemmatimonadales; family Gemmatimonadaceae; genus Gemmatimonas. The sequence continues at coordinate 1,259,309 of OZ257156.1, forward strand.
CGCGTGTAGCTGGTCCGTCCTAAGGTACGAGTCCGTTGCATGCGAGTAGGAGTCTGAGGACGCGCGTGTCGCCCTCCCACGGGCGGACCGCGTTCGGCGCGGCCGCGTTCCGAGCGCGCTCGTGGTATGCTTGGGTGACGCCGCGTGCGATGCCCGTTGCGTTCGCCTCGCACTCCCATTCTCTCGCGCTGCCCATCATGTCTCGTGCGTCCGTGCTTCGCGCCGCCTTGTGGAGTAGCGTCGGCCTCAATGCACTCGGGGTGGCCATCTTGGCGCCCCTCGCCGTCGGGCAGCCGTCCGCGCGCTGGCCGATCGAGGCGCCCCCGTACTATGCCGGGCAGCTCGCGTACACCATCGGCCTGTTCGGCCTCGTGTATGCGTGGCTGGCGCGCCAGCCGGTCGTGTCGCGGCCCCTGCTGGTCGTGGGCGCGCTCGGGAAGGCGGGGTTCTTCTTCTTGACGCTCGCGTATGCCGTGGCGGGTGCGGTGCCCCGCACGCTCGCCCTGCAAGCGACGCCCGATCTCGTCCTCGCGGGGGTGTTCCTGTGGGGCGCGCGCTCGAGCGTGCCGCCCAGCGCAGGGCCGGCCACCGCCGTCTAACCTCGCGTTGCGGTTGACAGGGCCTGCCGGACTGCGCCCTTGTTCGCTGCGCTCACCGGGCGCATCCTATGGCAGGGCCCTGCAACCGAACGCAATCGTTAGCTAGCGTTCGATGAAGGCGGGCGCGTCCGTTGCCTTTGGATGCGTTCGGCGGCAACAGAGCGCGTTGAGCTGATGGCTCGTGGCACAAAACCGCGGACGCGGTGCACGCGGGCGACTGTGGACGTGCGAGCCAAGGAGTGCGCCAAGCACGCGGCGCCGGAAGGTCTGCTTCTGGGACCCGAGGCTTGACGGGGTTCGGTGCACCGGGCGAACGTCACTCGTCTGGTCGCACGACGAATGTCGGGCGCATCCGCTTGGTGTTGTGCGCCGACCCACGCCTCGGAGTACAAATGGCACTTGCTGCATTGGAACGCTGGTCGCCGCGACGAATGCTCGCGCTGTGGATCGGAGGAGTCGGCTTACAGGCCGTGCTCCTCTTTGGGCCGCTGTGGTGGGCGGTTTCGAACGCGGCGCCGCAGCGCGCGGCCATCCAAGCCGTCCACGAGCGCTGGGACATCGCGGAGCGGGCCGACTCGCTGTCGGTGGCGTCGCAGCGTGCGGCCGAGGCGGCGCGCCACGGCTCGTCCGCGGCGGGCCCGGTCGGCGTCGTGCGGGTGCCCTCTATGCGACAGTCCATCGTCGCCCGTGGCCCCACGACGCCGTCCTGGTTGGCGCGCACGCTGTCCACGCTGTGGCTGTACGGGATTCCGGTGACGCTCCTGCTGCTCACGGCCGCGTGGTGGCGCCGTCGTCCCGCGCGCCCGACACTTGCGTGACGCGTAGTCGCCGCCACGCTAGCTAACCGTGCGTTGCGGCAGACAGGGCCTTTATGGATTGCTCCCTGTTCGCTTCGCTCACTGGTCGCATCCTGTTGAAGGGCCCTGCTGCCGAACGCGATCGTTAGGGCGCAAACGATCATGGTGTCAGTGCAACTCAACGAATCAGGAGACACGAAACGTGAAGCCAATCTGGGGTCTCATCGGCGGCTACGGCACTCTGGTCCTACTCGCGTTCTGCGCGTACCACGCCCATCCCAAAGACTCCACTTCTGGGAGTCGCGCGCAACAGTACTCTCTTACGGTCATCATTGGCATCACCGGGGTGGTCCTTGGTTGGCTGGTGGGCCTTTTGGTCTCCCCATACGAAGGGAACGAGGTTGATCGTTTCGCAGCGCTAGCAACGGCCGCCACCTCGTTCGTCTCTGGCTATTTGGTGAGCAAGATTGACCCAGCGATCACGGACGCACTCTCGAAGGAGAAGATCGGCAGTGGTGGCGGAACATACTTCATGCGCCTTCTCGTGTTTGTGTCGTGCGTTATGATCGGAAGTATCACCATGTATAGCTTTCGGGCTTACATTGGTGACTCGCGTCCATTGCCGCGTGCGCAGACGAAATCACCATCCGAAGGTGCGGCGCAGGCTGATTCGACGCGCGATGCGCCCTAACATCGCCTTGCTGCTGTCAGGGCGGTAAGGAAGCACCCTGTTCGTTGCGCTCACTGGTCGCAATTTATGGAAGTGCCCTCCAGCAGAACGCTACCGTTAGGGCGCAAGCACATATCTACTTGGAGTCCGATGCTGATAGGCTATGGAGAGGACTCTCTCACAATCGCGGTGCTACTGACGCACACGCCCCGCCTTCTGATGGCGCTTGGCGACGCGACAGAAGGCAATCGAGTGCTCACTCTCTATAGGCCATCCTTCGGCCGCCGCGCTGTAAGTGGGCGGCGGGGCCCGCCCTGCGTGTTCGGGGATTTCGACGCGATAATAATCACTCCAGAGTGCACCTATCTGATTGAGTCCAAGCGCACCGGATCGAGTGAGACGGAGGGTGCGGAGGTGCACCTGCGCAAGGAGCAGGTATGCCGCCACGCGGTCATGCGGGCATACATCGAGGAATGGCACGCGACCCGGGCTACCGGGTGGGACGACTTCATACGGCGTAGCGGCATCGCAGGCCGCCTCCACGCACTCGGCCGGCAATTGCCACCCTCAGGTTCGAGACTTGCGGAGAATCTCCGGTATGTACTGAATATGGCGTCAATATCCTCGGGGCAGGTGCAAGATGTTCTGCTTTTCCTTCGCGACCTGTCCGCTACCGGCCCAAACGCCTCACCACCGACGGTTGTGACTGAGGTAGGCTTTGTCGTCGTCCACGCGCGAATTGACACCATTAACCATGGATGGACGATGATCGCGCCGGCTACCGTAGCTCCATCAGTTGAGTTTTGGCTCTCTCCGTTCAAGTCGTATCGAATCGCACCCGTACCTTGAGTCGCGGTAAATGCGGCCTGTCAGAAATGCAAGCGTGCTCGATGCGCTCGCAGAACGCAGCCATTGTAAGGCCGATATCACGGAACGCGAACACTAGAGCGCAAGCCGGATCTTTATGAACTCCAAGATCGCGAAGTGGCATCGCTGGCTCGAGGAGATCAACCCTCAGATGCGATCCCTACTCTGGTCTCGCCAGATCTACAACGAGACACTGTTCGTCATTCGGTCGAACCCGTTGTTGCCCCAAAGAAACTCATTCCTTAGCGCGATGCAGCTGTGGTACGAGGCATCCGCGCTATCGGGAATCCGCCGTCAGCTCAAATCATCTACTCAAAGCATCTCCTTGGTCCGGCTAGTTGAGGAAATCCGTGATCAGTCTGAGCTACTGAGCCGTGCGCGATGGAGGACACTACACGCCACCGCGGCATTCCCAGAGTACGCCGATGCAGTGTTCAGCAAGTATGCCGGGAATGCCGAGTGCATCGGCCGCGCGCAGGTCGACGCCGATCTCGCAGCGCTCAGCCGTATAGCGCTAAAGTGTGAGACGTTTGCCGACAAGCGCCTGGCGCACCATGATAGAGGAGCCGAGCCAGAACTCCCCACCTACGAAAATCTGGACGCGACGCTCGACAATCTGAACGGCCTGTTCAAGAAGTACCATGTACTAGTTACGACGAAGAGCGTGTCGACAGAAACTAGTATTGCGTACAACTGGAAGAGCATATTTCAACAGCCATGGTTGCCGATTGCGCCCTAACCTTGCGTTGCGCTTGACAGGGCCGCGAAGGATGGCGGCCTGTTCGCTGGCGCTCACTGGCCGCAATTTATGGAAGGGCCCTGCAAGCGAACGCGATCGTTAGACCGCTTCACTCTTGACCCGTTGATTCAGCGTCTATGAGCACTGAACCAGTTGGCTTCCTCGTGGAGAAGTTCGTGGCCGCAGACGATCTACTCGACGCGCTGTCGCGGCGAGACTCACGCTGGGCAGCGAGTCCTACCTCGTGGATCTTCCGAGGACAGTCTGATTCCCGCTGGGAATTGGTTCCGAGCGCTCTACGCACAAATGCAGAGTTTAGCTACGGGCCGAACTCCTTCTACAAGCGAGGAGCGCTCTTCCATGAGCAGATTACCGCCGAAGCGACTCTCGTTCGCACATTCCTTTCGGAGCTAGATCGAAACGGAATCGCGTTGCCGTCGGATGCGTCTTGGCGGTGGAATGACATGATGAAGATGTTCGATGATCTGCTCAACCACGGGAAGTTTGCGTATTGGCCGCCTACTGACCTCATTCCACTGTTTGCCTTGGCCCAGCATTCAGGCGTTCCAACCCGACTTCTCGACTGGACTGCGAGGCCGCTAGTAGCCGCCTATTTCGCGGCCGTGGATGCCGCGCGCGCGTTCGCGACTGGAATGGCTTCAGACACGCATCTTGCCGTTTGGGCACTCAGAACAGAGCAGGCCCGTGCCGTCGTGATGGTCGACATAGAGAAGCCTCGTCAGCCTGAAATTCAACTCGTTGGCGCACCTCGTTCCACAAATCCCAATCTGCACGCGCAAGACGGAAGATTCACACTCTTGGTAGACAACACCATCGGTTGGAACTCTCCGGCGGCTGTCCCCTCGCTCGATGGACTCATGCGCGCCCGACTTGAAGAAGCGGCACAGGCGGGACGAGAAATTAGAAGTCCACCGCTGAGAAAGCTCGAACTTCCCATCTCGGAAGCCGGAGCGCTACTCCGGCTACTCTCGGCAGAGTGGGTGAGCGCGTCGTCCATCTATCCTGGGATGCGCGGTGTCGTCGAGGCAATACGCGAGCGGGGTTTGTGGGACACTGCCGCGCAGAAGGTTTCGTAACCTGTGCCAAAGCGGTCTAACCTTGCGTTGCGCTTGACAGGGCCGCGATGGTTGGCGGCCTGTTCGCTGGCGCTCACTGGCCGCAATTTATGGAAGGGCCCTGCAAGCGAACGCGCTCGTTAGACGGCGGTCGCCACTCCTCTCGGTGGCTAGCCTCCCATCGTCGCCGCAAGCAATTGCCCTGAAGGGCCGCGTGTAGATGGTCCGTGCTGCGGCCCGAGTCTGTGGTAGCCGAAGCGGAGTTTGAGGCGTGTCAGGACGTGCGAGCCCGCCCTCCCACGGGCGGACGGCGTTCGGCGCGGCCGCGCTCCGTGGGCGCTGGTGGTATGCTTGGGGGACGCCTCGTGCGGTGCCCATTGCCAACGCCTCGCGCTTTCATCCTTTCGCGCTGCCTGTTATGTCCCGTGCGTCCGTGCTGCGTGCCGCCTTGTGGAGTAGCGTCGGCCTCAATGCGCTCGGCGTGGCGATCTTGGTGCCGCTCGCCCTCGGGAGGCCGTCCCCCCGCTGGCCGATGGAGGCGCCGCCGTACTACGCGGCGCAGCTCGCGTACACCATCGGCCTGTTCGGGCTGGTGTATGCGTGGCTGGCCCGCCAGCCGGTGGTGTCGCGGCCCCTGCTGGTCGTGGGCGCGCTCGGGAAGGCGGGGTTCTTTCTCCTGACGCTCGCGTATGCCGTGGCGGGCGTCGTGCCCCGCACGCTCGCGCTGCAAGCGACGCCCGATCTCGTCCTCGCGGTGGTATTCCTGTGGGGGGCGCGCCCGAGCGTGCCGCCCGGCGCAGGGCAGGCAACCGCCGTCTAACCTCGCGTTGCGGTTGACAGGGCCTTCACGGAGTGCGGCCTATTGCTCGCTGCGCTCGCGGGCCGCATCCTGTTGAAGGGCCCTGCAACCGAACGCAATCGTTAGCTGGCTGCCAGGGTCCGCTTGACCGCGAGGGCGTCAGGGCTCCATTCTTACTGGTAAGACTTCTCCGGAGACTGTCATGCCCGATGCCGCCACGACCACGCTCTCATCCAAGGGCCAAGTCGTCATTCCCGAAGCCATCCGCGAGCGCCTCGGTCTGAAGACGGGTGCCCAGTTCGTCGTCGTGGCCGATCGCGACGTCGTGATTCTCAAAGTGTTGGAGGCCCCGGCGCTGTCCGAGTTTGCGGCGCTGACGGCGCAGGCGCGTCGCGTCGCAAAGGCGAGTCGTCTCAAGCCGGCCGACGTCCCCCGGGCGATCGCGAAGGTACGCCGCTCGAAGTGAACGTCGTCCTCGATACGAACGTCCTGGTTTCGGGGCTCCTCTTCGGTGGCGTACCCGGGCGCATCCTCACCGCGTGGAACGCAGGGCGTGTCACCCTCGTGCTGTCGCCGCCGATCCTCGACGAGTATCGCCGGGTGGGTCTCGAGCTCGCGAAGGGACGGGCGCCCCTCATTGAGGCGCTCGATGCCCTCCTCGCCATGCTCACCGTCCACGCGACGCTCGTGGACGCGCCCGCGTTGGCCACGCGCGTGAGTGAGGATCCCGACGACGACATGTTCCTCGCCGCCGCACTCGCCGCGCACGCGCGCCTCATTGTGTCCGGTGACAAGCACCTGCTGCGCGTGTCGGGTTGGGCGGGGATCGAGGTGGTGAAAGCGCGCACGTTCGTCGATCGCTATCTCACCCCGAGTGACGCGTAGTGGTGTGCGCGGGGGCCGAGGACGCCGGGTCGTCGTGACAGCCAGCTAACAGCGCGTTGCTGTTGGCAACGGCTTCACGGATTGCGGCCTGTTCGCTGCGCTCACTGGCCGCAACTTATTGAAAGCCGTTGCAACAGAACGCAATCGTTAGATGGCGCTACATTCGCTCAGCTGCTCGAGGGTGCGGAGACGCTATCAGAAGACCTCTCACCACCAACACACTATGGGGATCGCTTGAATGAACGATGCGAGTGAGAGCCTTCAGACTGCGCCGGGAAGGCAACCTGTCTGCTTCGTCATCATGCCGATCTCAGATGTCGAGCCGTACCAGAAAGGTCACTTCCGGCGCGTGTATGAGCATCTGATTCGACCGGCGTGCGTGCTTGCGGGAATGCAGCCAATCCGCGTTGATGATTCATTGCAGAGCGGTCATATCGTGCTGGAGATTCTGCGCCAGCTATTGGAGGCCGATATGGCTATCTGTGACCTCAGCTCGCGTAACCCAAATGTCTTCTACGAACTTGGCGTCCGGCAGGCATTCGAGAAGCCCGTATGTCTCATCAAGGACAGTCGTACCGAGCGAGTTTTTGACATTCAAGGCCTTCGAGATATCGAGTACGACGAGAGCTTACGCATCGATACCGTAGAACAAGTGATATCGCAGATCGCGCGCTCGCTTACGGAAACGCTATCTGCCCAAAGGTCGTCCGGTGAGGCCCAGGTCGGCTCCTTCGTTCAACTCCTTGGACTCCGCGCAGCTGCGCTTCCGCGGCCGACCGAAGTCTCAGCAGAAACGAGTCTCTTGCTCGATTCGATATCGGAGCTCTCGAGCAGGTTCGCCATGCTCGAGGAGTCAGTTAGGCGAGCGGCCGCTCCGAGAGGCGATTATCGCATCAACTCCACACCGCAGAGCATAGGAGAGGCCCTCGAGCAGCATGATCATCGACTTAGACGCAAGAGTCACCTTGAACTTGCGCGGCTGTACGAGTCTGGTACGCGAGTTCGGTCGCTCAAGTTCGGCGACGGAACCGTAGCGGAGCTGGATGTTCGAGGCCCAGAGCCGAAAGTACGCATAGACTTCGACGATGAGGCGGTGGGACGAAAGACAATGGTGCTTAGCCGCGCGCAACTGGATGTTATCGGCTTGGACGGCCTTTAGTCGGCCCGCGCCATCTAACCTTGCGTTGCGCTTGACAGGGCCTCCAAGGATTGCGGCCTTGCTCGTTGCACTCGCCGGCCGCAACCTATGGGAGGGCCCTGCAAGCGAACGCCATCGTTAGGCGGCGTTCTAGCCTACTGTGGAACAATGGAACCGGCGCGGCGGTAGGCTCTGTCGGCTCAGTGGTGCGTGCGTCGGCGCGCGGCGACGATGGCTAGGCAGGTGGCGTGGCACCCGAATGGGACCCGCCGTAGGCGAATCTCAATGCGGACGGAGCGACGGATGCGGATCTCACGCGTGTGGTGCGGGCTCGGGTTGGTCGGAATCCTCACGTCGCCGGTGGCGGCGCAGGACCCCAACAGCGAAGGTGCGCTGGTCCCGGGGGCACGGGTCCGGTTCTCGGTCGTCGACCTCCAAAGTCCCGAGGCGTGGGCGGCCCGGCGCATGACGCTCAAGGGGACCGTGCTGTCGGCCCCGACCGATTCGCTCGTGATTCGCTACGGCGGGGCGTCCGAGCTGAGTGTACGCCGCACGGCGATCACGGACCTGGCCGTGAGCCGGGGGACGGAGCCCGGCTGGCGCGCGCGCCCCGGCCGCACCGCGGTCCAAGTGGCCCTGACGCTGGCGCAAACCGCCCTCCTCGTGCGTGCCTTGCAAACGCGCGCCGACGCGAGCCCCTCGGCGCGGCGCTCGCCGCTCGTGCCGCTGATGGCGGGCACGCTCACCCTCCAAACCGCGCTCACCGCGAAGCTCGCGTTTGGACGGACAGAACGCTGGGAGCCCGTGGTACCCTAAGGCTCGGCGCGCGTGGGCGCATCGACAGGAACGCCGCCTAACCTTGCGTTGCGGCAGACGGGGCCTTCAAGGATTGCCGACGGTTCGCTGCGCTCACTGTCGGCATCCTATTGAAAGGCCCCGCTACCGAACGCGATCGTTAGGTCGCATCGCAGCATAGTCTCGACGAATACGACTGTACCCACCTAGTGCGCGGTACGAGTAGACATGACGTCTGGACTCATCGAGTCTCGGGCGATGTCCAGAGAGAATTCTGGGACAGGAACCGTTGTATGGAGCGAATTCGAGCTACCGACTCGTAGGGAGAATCGACCAATGAAAGCCGCAGTACAGCTCGCATGGGTGGGCCTGATCCTTATCAGTACTCCGCTGGCTGTCACTCTGCGGAAAAGGACCGTTCGCGCTACGACGCTGGCCGGCGCAGTCGCCGCGATCGATAGCGTCCATGACTGGTCGAAATGGATGGCGGGCATCCAGACAGCAGCACTCGCGGGGCTGAGCTTCTTCGTCTTCGGTAAGGACAGTCCAAAGCCGATCGAACTCTCTGGGTTCGGTCTGTTCTACGCGCTCGCAGCCTACGTCTTCCTAGGCTCAGCGCTTCTAGTCAGCGCATGGGTCCTTTCGTCGACGTCCTCCTTAGTCCTGCGGGCGCACGCTGAGGTAGCCACTGCATCGGCCGCCCGGCCCTCGTCAAGCAAACCTGACCCCGACTTTCTGACTAGGACGCAACAAGCCGGCGAACCGGTTCTAGCAGATCTCGACGTGTTCGAGCAGCCGATATATGCGGCCTACCCCTGGCCTCACCTCGGCTACATCCTAACGTTACAGCACGCGCTCTGGGCCGAAGGCCTTATCTGCGCAGCCCTCTTGGTCGGTTGGAGGCTCCTTGAATGAGCCTAGTTGCACGTTGTAGTTGGCGCCGGTAACGCCACCTCTGCGACTGACGATCCACCGAGAGAATGGCCTGTGATGACGCGACTGAGGAGCCGACAAACTGGTGCCTCTCAGGGCACCCGTTGGACTGGATGCGTTGCGCTCGCTCGCGCACAAATCGAAAGCGGCGCCCCAATCCAACAGCGGTATCGCTGTGAATGCGACCTAACCTTGCGTTGGTGCAGTCAGCCGCTCAGCGGTGCGCCGTGTAACTTCGGCGCTGGCGCACCTCCGTTCACGGCTTCCTATTTGAGCGGCTGCTGCACAACGCCATCGTTAGGCGCCACTCCACCCTTCGTGGCTCCTGCTTCGAACGTAGATGCTCCGGTCGTCGTACGCGCTGCGATTTCACGCCAGCCAGAGATCCGATGTCCGCTACGCCAACCGGTTCTCAGGCCGCGATCCCGGCGCCGCCCACCACGACGCGGCCGACGGGGCGCGACGCGCACTATCTGTGGACCACGCTCGCCCTCGCGCTCGCGACCTTCGGCGGCTTCTGGTTCACGTACTTCGGCCCGCGCCTTGAGGGGACGTATCCGACGACCGCGGTCGCCGTGCATGTCCACGGCTGGAGCTTCTTCGGCTGGTATCTGCTGCTGCCGCTCCAGGCCGCGTTCATGCACACGCGGCGGGTGCAGCTGCATCGCACCCTCGGGTGGGCGAGCGTCGGGCTCGCGACCCTGATGGTCACCACGGGGCTCCTCGTCATCGGGGTGCAAATGCAGGCGGCGGCGTCGGCGGCGGAGCCCACGTTCTTCGCGCTCTTTGGCCCGATGATCTTCGCCACGCTCCTGCTGTTCGCCGGGTTCTACGGGGCGGCGCTGCGGCTGCGGCGCAACGGGGCCTACCATAAACGCTTCATGCTGGTCGCCAGCGCCGCGGGCATGGGCGCCGCGATGTTTCGCTTGGTCGGCGCGCTGGTCGGCCAAGTCCTCTGGGCTGCGCCGGTCGGGATCCTCGCGACGAACCTGTTCCTGGTCTGGGGCATCGCCCACGATTATCGCCGCGACCAGCGCGTGCACCCGGCGTATCAGATCGGGTTCGCGGTCTGTATCGCGCTAGAAGCGGGGGCGTGGTTGCTGACGCCGACGCCGGTCGGCGCGGCGCTCGCGCGGGCCTTGGCGTGGGTGGGGCGCATCGGCGCGGGCTGGTACTAGGGTCGCGACACCGCCCGCGTGCGCCGGCCGCGCGCGGACTATCAACACCCCCGCGTGGTGGGAGCGTGTCCTAGTCGTGGCGCCTAACCTTGCGTTGCGCATGACAGGGCCGCGTCGGATGGCGGCCTGTTCGCTGGCGCTCACTGGCCGCAATTTATGGAAGGGCCCTGCAAGCGAACGCGCTCGTTAGGTCGCTTAGCGCCATTTCGGATCATCGTCGGAGCAGGTGTTGCGCGGGCAACGACTGCGAACTCCCCCACCTACCAAGTGTGATCCTCCGCTTCGACCCGAGTGGCACCGCCCTCAGCTTGGCGAAGAGCGCTCGAATCTGTAGCATTGATGCCAGCGCGCATCGAATTCGTCGTAGACCGCCAGCGCCATCCATCGGCCAACAAGACCCACAAAGCAACCTGGATCAATGTCTCTTCAAGACCAGATCAACACGGTTCGAGCTCAGGTCCGAACTGACGGATACCCCGTTTCGATCGGCGAATGGATCAGCATCTATGAGAAGAGCGAAGTCGATATCCATCCGGAGTTTCAGCGATTCTTCCGCTGGTCTGTAAAGCAGAAGTCTCGTCTGATTGAGTCCATCCTCCTGGGCATACCAATTCCGCAGGTTTTCGTCGCGCAACGACCAGATGGAGTCTGGGATGTCGTTGATGGCGTGCAGCGCCTCTCGACCATCTTTCAGTTTGCCGGCATCCTGCGGAGCGAAGATGGCTCGGTCCTTCCACCACTCGTCTTAGAATCGACTAAGTACCTACCAGCTCTCGCTGGAAAGCGGTGGGAGGATGAAGCACATCCAGAGCAAGCATTTACGGCGGCGCAGCGCCTCATCGTGAAGCGCTCGAAGATCGATGTGAGCATCATCCTCCATGAGAGCGACGACTCCGCAAAATACGAACTCTTCCAACGGCTTAACGCCGGCGGGTCGCAGCTCTCAGATCAAGAGCTACGCAACAGCATTATCGTGATGCTAAATCGCGACTTCTACGCATGGATGGAGAATCTCGCGAAAGACGCGAACTTCCTCGAGTGCGTCGGCCTTTCCGATCGCGCGATGGAGGAACGATACGAGATGGAGCTCGTACTTCGATTCATCGCGCTCCGAACCGCTACGCAATCAACTCTCTCAAGTCTTGGAGACCTTGGGGAGTTCCTCACGGCGAGTGCAGCGTCTCTCGCTCAGGACAAGGAGTTCGATAGAGCCGGAGAAGAGGCGGCATTTCGAGAGACGTTTGCAATTCTCTCAAAAGAACTCGGCTCTGATTCGTTTCGCCGCTTCGAGAAGGCAAGAAGTCGCTTCCTCGGCGGATTCTCGGTATCCGCGTATGAGGCAGTGGCACTTGGCATCGGCTACAACTCAAAGATCATTGGCGAAGAGCCAGTTGAGATCGTCACCAAGACTCAGTCAATCTGGAGTAACTCGGAGTTCATCTATAATTCCGGATCCGGAATTCGTGCTTCAACTCGAATTCCGAAGATCGTTCCATTTGGGCGTAAACTGTTCGCGCCATCATGATCCGGACAGGCGAACAGCTAGATGATGCAATTGCCGCCGACCTTATTTGGCGCAAGAAGGAGTTGTCCGCGCTTCGTGCGCTTGTGCAAGGGAGCGCTACTGCGCCCGAGCGTCATCGAGCGTTACTGAGATCAGCTGTGGCGATCCTATACGCTAACTGGGAAGGGTTTGTTCGCTCAGCTGCCTGCTCGTACTTGGAGTACGTCGCGTTCCAGCGATTGAAGTACGCCGAGCTTGCACCAAGCTTTGTGGCGTTGGCCGCCAAGAAACTATTCCGCGCAGGTGACGACTCGCGGCGAATTCAAGCCCACGTGAAGGTGACTGAGTTCTTCCGCAATCACCAGAACGACAGAGCCGTCGTACCGTATAAGGAGGGGATCTCGACGGAATCGAATCTGTCTTCCGAGGTCCTTGAGAACATCGTTTGCACACTCAGTCTCGATTATTCACTGTTCGAGCTCAAGCGACACATTGTTGATTCACTACTCGGCAAGCGCAATGCGATTGCGCACGGAGAGTATGCGACCGTCGACCTCGCAGACTTCGAAACCCTGTATGCTGAGATGACTGGCATGCTCGAACTCTTTCGAAATGCGATTTCGAACGCCGCTAGCTCGGACTCGTACCGCAGGGCAGCGTAAGCAGGCTTAGGCTCGGGGCGCGACCTAACCTTGCGTTGCTGCTGACAAGGCCTTCAAAGTAGCGGCCTTGCTCGCTGCGCTCGCTGGCCGCAACGTTTGGAAGGGCCTTGCAGCAGAACGCGAGCGTTAGACCGTGCACCAACATTCTCTCAATCGGCTGTCTCTCATGTCTCCATGGTCGTCTCTTCGAGCGCTCTGCTTGACGACGATGCTTCCAAGTGCTGCGTACGGTCAGCTCCAGCTGCATCCGCCCTCGGATAGTCTGACCGTGGAATTCGCGTCGGTGGCAGCCTTCGAGATCGTGGCATCCCATCTGGCCCGCGCCGCGCAGGGCCAACGACAGGCCTGGGTCATCTCAGTGCCGGCGCAGCCCGCGACGGCGCGCTGGACGCGCTTGGCGACGCATCTGCGGGTCGCACTCGCCGCACGCGATACGACCCCGCAGGACTCGATCCGGATGACGCTCGAGATTGCGCCGGTGCGGGTGGTCGGCGATACCCTCATCGGCGGGATTCATCTCGGGCGGCTGCAACGCTGTGCGGGGACGTGGCGGGCGAACAGCACCCGCTACGATGTGCGCGTGCTGGGGCAGACGGGCTCGGTCGGTAGTCCGGAGGTCTCGTGGGAGAGTGAGTCCTACTCGGCGCCGTGCGTGGCCGCCCCGGCCCGAAAGCGTCCTGCTCCGAGCGCGTAAGGTACTGCTGCCTCGAGGGCACGCGGTCGGTGCGTGCGGTTTCCGGTGAGCGCGTGCCACCGGACAGGCTCGGGGGGCCCAGAATCGGAGGGCTGCACGGTCTAACCTTGCGTTGCGCTTGACAGGGCCTTCAAGGACTGCGGCCTATTGCTCGCTGCGCTCGCTGGCCGCATCCTGTTGAAGGGCCCTGCAAGCGAACGCGAACGTTAGCGAGCAACTACATCTGAGCTGCGTCAGAATGCCAATTTCGCTCGTTGTCCTGTCGCTGTTCCAGCTGTCGGTAGCGCGGGTCGACTCGTGTCCGCCCACGCCAGCCACCGGCCGGGCACCCGCGTGGTTCGAGTTTCAGGTCGACCGTCCGGCGCGATGGAGCGGGTCTGACTCAACACTCCCGTATCCGGACACCTCGCTCGCGGGGCGCGATCTATTCTTCGAAGATCTCGCCTTGGTTCAGTTCATTGTCGACACGGCGGGGGTTCCAGTGTCTCAATCGCTGAGGGTCCTTCGGCGTCCGGACAGTCTCACAGTCGCGACTGTGCGCGCCTCCCTCTCGCGTTGGCGCTACGAGCCAGCGATCGCGCTCACTTGCAAGGTGCCGCAGCTAGTCCAGACGTCACTAAGATGGAGATAGGTCGTGAACCAGGCGGAGCTAACGATCTGTTGCGCGAACTGCCTCCTTGTGTGATCGCCATTTGATGGTCGCACGCACAATGCGCCCGATTCCCCCTGCATCCCCAAGTTGCGATTCCATGGCCGAACAGATTCAAGTGGCGCTAATTGCGGTTGGCGGTGTGGTTGTCGGGAGCATTCTTAACGCGGTCGTGCAGTTCTTCGTTACCCGCCAGATGCTTCGAGCGGAGCGAGAAAGGCTGCGTGACCAACTGAACGGCGAATTCCGGTTGCGCATGCTCGAACGTCGGACCGATCGCGCGATCGACATCGTGGCCGAGTTAGTAACGATCTCCGACCCGGTCATCAACCAAGAGATCGACTACGCCACTGCCATTCGCCTAGTCCACAGGGTGCAGTTGCTCTTGGATCGAAAGAACCCACTGGAAGGAAAGCTAAATGATCGAATCAACGCGCTCGGACTAGCCCTCGCCGAACACACGAACTCCCCGGATGCGGGTATGGTACCCGAGCGGCTGCGCGGAGCCAGTCTGATGCAGGTACATGGCGAAGTAATTGATGCGATGCAGGCAGTCGTGGTCGCGACGGGATCCGTTGCTCGCTAACAGTGCGTTGCTGCAGTCGGCGGCTTCAAGGATTGCGGCCTTGCTCGCGATGCTCGCCGGCCGCAACCTATTGAAAGCCGCCGCTGCAGAACGCAATCGTTAGGTGGCCCACTGGCTTTCGTGGTACGTTGCGCGCGGGTTACTCCTCGTCCTGACATCCAGCGTCGTTCATCCCGAGCAACATCCCGCGCGAGACCCCCATGGCGATCCCTTCAACGCTGCTCGTCGCCTGCTGGGATGATGGGGTGCACGTCTTCGACGGGGCGGACCGTCGACACGAACTCGCCGGGCGCGGCGTGCGGGGCCTCGCCCGCGACGCGGCCGGTCGCGCGCTGGCCCTGGTGGATGGCCAGTCGCTGTGTTGCCGCACCGCGCCCGGCGCATGGACCGTCCTCGCCCAGAGCGACGTTTCGCTGGCGTGTGTGCTGGCCGTCGGCGCGCGGGTCTACGTCGGGACCGATGACGCGCGCGTGCTCCAGCTGAGCGACACCGGCGTGCTCGAGCCCCTCGCGAGCTTCGACGATGTGCCGGGGCGGTCGTCGTGGTTCGCCGGCGGCGCGTGGGTGGATGGCGTGTGGATGGGCCCGCCCCTTGGCGTACGCTCCCTCACGGCCACCGCCGACGGGACGGCGCTCTTGGCGAACGTGCACGTGGGCGGCATTCCGCGATCCGGCGATGGGGGCGCCACGTGGCACGCCACAATTGCGGTCGAGTGCGACGTGCATCAAGTCCTCGCCCATCCTACAGATCCCGACCTCGTCATTGCCGCGACGGCGCGGGGCCTCGGCGTGAGTCGGGACCGGGGGCAGACGTGGACGATTGAGACCGCGGGCCTCACCGCGCCCTACTGCAGCGCGGTGCGGTTCGTGGGCGCGGACGTGCTCGTGTCGGCGTCCGCCGACCACTTTGCGCCAGACGGTGGCGTCTATCGCCGTCCCAGCGCCTCGCTCGGGGCACTGGTTCCGGTACACGCGGGGTTCCCGCGCGCCACGGCCGGCATCGTCGACACCGGCTGCATGGACACGCACGCCGCGACCGTCGCCATCGCCGATCACGGCGGCAATGTTTACGTGTCGACAGACGATGGCGGTACGTGGGCGGTCCGTGCCCGTGGGCTGTCGGCGCCGAGTAGTGTGCTCGTCCTCTGACGGCGCACGCGGCGAGGAGTTTGGCGGCACGGCCACCTAACCTTGCGTTGCGCTTGACAGGGCCGTCAAGGATGGCGGCCTGTTCGCTGGCGCTCACTGGCCGCAATTTATGGTAGGGCCCTGCAAGCGAACGCGATCGTTAGCCAGCGCGACTGGTCCACTCACAATGTCAGTCTCACATTCAGCGCGATCCGGAACTACGCCAATGACCACGCCGTCGATCTTCATGAGTCACAGCTCTCGAGACAAGTTCTTTGTCCGCGAGCTTGCAACCCGACTTGAGCAAGCCGGTGTTCGCGTCTGGCTGGACGAGGCGGAGATGAACATCGGCGATTCGTTGACGCAAAAGATTGGGGATGCCATTCTCCGGACAGACTTCGTTGCAGCAGTGCTTTCTCACAACTCGATCGCCTCTGAGTGGGTGCAGCGAGAGCTTCAGGTCGCGCTCCAGAAGGAATTCTCGGGCAAGCGTGTGGTTGTGCTGCCTATCCTGCTAGAACCAGTAGCAATTCCGCCATTCCTAGCAGACAAGCTCTACGCGGATTTCACCACGCCGGACAAGGCCGAGAGCGGCATCAAGAGTATTCTCCGTGCGGTTGGAGTATCAGCTGAGGTGCAGCGAACAGTACCGCAGCCAGTAGCCTCTCCGGCAGCGCCGTTGAAGCTGTCAGAGGCGGAACGGAGACTGGCTCTCTTTGAGGACCTTCGTATCGTTGGACTAGACGAAGAGAGATCCTTCAAACCGAATCCGCAGAAGGCGCTCTATCACATGTACCTCCAGCTGTCAGGCCAACCAGCGTCAGAGTGGCAGCAGATATTCGACGCCGAGCGGCGGTTTCCACGCCACTCGATGTGGCGTCGCGCTTGGATCGAAGGTGCCTTTGTCATCGTCCATTGCGTACCGGACGAACTCGAAAGGCATCACTTGGAAGACCTGAAGGAGGACGTTCGAAACGCCAACGTGAAGTTCCGTGAGTACCTCACCGAACAGGCTCGCCGTCAGGCAATCGAACGCGAGAAGGGGCAAAGGGAGCAGAATAGCATCCGGGATCTCAAGGGTCGCCTAGACTTCGATAGGTGACGATCTGCGTGGGGCGCTGGCTAACCTTGCGTTGCGCTTGACAGGGCCTTCAAAGATTGCGGCCAATTGCTCGCTGCGCTCGCTGGCCGCAACTTGTTGAAGGGCCCTGCAAGCGAACGCAATCGTTAGGCGGACTACTGGCCACGCGAACCCCGCGCGCTCCCGCTTCCAAAGAGCCGAATGTCGTGGGTGTCATCTCCTCGCTCCGCATGCACAAGCGCGTTTTTGCGGGATGCAGTGCCTCCCCCGTGGGAACGACGCGCATCGGTCAGCGATCACCTCAGCCACCTCGGGGCGCTGGTTCCTCGGGGCCCGAACGGCCGAGACCGTCCGAGCCGGTATCCCCAATCGTAGGGGTACATTTTGCGGATACTAGCGGCTCTCGAAGCCCTTCGAGTTCGCGCCGGCAGAACTAGGGGAAGCGAGAAGAACCTGCCGATCGGTACGTCAGAGATCAGACGAATGTTCCCATTGCGGTAACAAGACCACTTGTGTATAATACCGAATCGGTAAAGCACAAGGTGTTCGAATGCCCGTCGAAATCGGATTGGTACCCATAGATGGACGTCGTAGGACTGAATCACGTACACGACTTCGTAAAACGGCACCCTGAGTGCCGGCAGGAGCTGTCCGAACTCATTAGGGAGCTCGAGGACTCGACGTTCGCGACACCGCACGCCCTGTCCGCGCGATATCCATCGTGCAAGATCTTGGATGGGCGGACGATCGTCTTCAAGGTTCGGGGCAACAAGTATCGACTAAGCGCGAAGATCGCGTATAACACACAGAAGGTGCTCATCCAGGCGGTAGAAACTCACGCCGAATATGACCGACGCACCCTTCGTTAGAGAATTTCAGAAATGATTTCCGTCATCAAGACAACAGCGCATCATCGAGAGATTCTCGAGCGAGTCAGCGCGCTCATCGATCTCGATCCAATTCCAGATTCGGCGGAGGGGAAGGAACTGGAGATACTCACGGTGCTGCTTAAGGACTACGAAAGCAGAGAGTATCCGATCGCGCCGCCGAGTCCACTCGCAGCGATTCGCCTGCGGATGGATCAGATGGAGCTTTCGCCGAAGGACCTAATTCCGTTCTTGGGAGCGCGCAGTCGCGTCAGCGAAGTACTGGCGGGAAAACGGCCACTCTCCTTGGCAATGATTCGAGCACTCCACGAGGGGCTTCGGATTCCGCTTGAATCCCTAGTCGCGGATTCTACTGATGACGAGCCTGTTGAGGAGATTCCTTGGGATCGGTTTCCGGTTCGGGAGTTGCTGAATCGTGGATGGATGGAAGACTTCGCCGCGCCAAAAAGAAAGCGACTTGTCTTTTCTGATTTCAAGCAGGCTATGGAGGGCTATTTCCGTCCAATTGGCGGTCTCACTACCGCTCTCGGCGTTCTCCATAAAACGGATCATGTTCGCACTTCAGCTGCTTCTGATCGGTTTGCGCTGGCGGCTTGGGCTGGGCACGTCTGCAAATCGGCTCAAATGATCAAGCTCAAGACAGCTTTCGATCCAGGTGCGTGGGGGCCAGATCAATTTCGCGAACTTCGTAGTCTAAGCCAGTATGACGTAGGGCCTCGGTTGGCCGAGCAGTTCCTTCGTGATCGTGGAATCGCGGTTGTGATCGCTCCGCACCTAAAACGCACTCGATTGGATGGCGCTGCGATGAGGAGAGGCGATGGTGCACCAGTTATAGCGCTAACGCTACGACATGACCGCGTCGACAACTTTTGGTTTACGCTCTTTCACGAGTTGATGCACGTTCTGCTCCATTTGTCGGGAGATAAGATTTCAAGCGCGCAGCAGACAGTTTTCATTGACGATCTCGAAGTGAGCGCAGACATGTCCGAATTCGAGAGAGAAGCTGATGATGCTGCACGTGAGGCCTTGGTTCCTGAAGCATTCTGGAATCGAAGTGCCGTTCGATATGCCATCGCGCCGGCAACGGTTTCTCAGCTTGCACGCGAGATTGGTGTGTCGGATTCCATCGTAGCTGGACGAGTACGACACGAACGGCGGAATTTCCGACTTCTCTCAGGCATGGTAGGTGCTGGACAGGTACGTCGACATTTCCCCGAGGTGAAGTGGTCGGCTGACGACGAATAAGGAGCTGTCATGTACGTCTGGGCGATGCGCGACAAGAGGTCGGAGTGGCAAACGGTGCGATCCTTCCGCACATCGGGGCGTCTTCCGTTCTCGTTGCTGGTTGAGGCCGTGTGCGAGCCATTCGTGTCGATTCGAGGTTCCACGATTCGGACTCCCGAAAGCGTGATGAATTCTCTGGCGCAGAACCTCGTTGCTGCGGCTGCCGCGACCAGAGTGTGGGTGGATTTCGAGAATCTCGCCTTGATTCTCAAGGATCACGAAATCGCCGAGATGATCTCGCTACTTTCCCGAAGCCTTGGCGTAGCCGCGCGCGATGTCGTTCCCGTTTTACGCACAAGCTCCGGGCCAGACACTCGACGTGCGGTACTCACTTGGTCGCAGTTGCACGGAACAGGCATCTGCATTCGAGTGGTGGGTCTTTCTCGACTAGAGGACGCGGCAGCCTCGACACGAAACGCGATCGACGACTCCAAGCATGCGCTCTCGAAGATCGACCTCGTCACAGATGCCGGGGATCTTCCGCGGGTCGTGTCTCACGCGGAACTGCGCTCAGCGCTTCCGTTCGTGGCACTCGTACGCTCCTGGTCGCATCTCGCTGGCTCGTTTCCAAGCTCCGTAACTCACCTTAGTCCAGATGAATACGAGCATTCACTCGAGCGCTCTGAATGGAGCGTGTGGAAGGAAGACGTTCTAGACGAGAGCGAGTCAGGTCGTGCTCCTGACTATGGAGATTACGCTACGCAGTCAGCGGTGTACGGAATCTCTCCGGGGTTCGCTGGCAGTCCAACTGTTCGCTACACCACCGAAACGAGTTTCAAGGTTCTTCGTGGTCGCGGAGCGGTCTCAATTGACTTCTCGCAGTTCGTCGGACACGCGCGATTTCTACAACGTCAACCGTACTTCAGGGAACAAGTAGATACGTTGGGCGATCTTTATGTCGACCGAATCGCCACTGGTACACAAAGAACTGGCAACCTTGGCACGTGGCGGGTGGCATCGCTTCAGCGACACGTCGTGCTCGCATCAAATCAGGCGGCAGCCTTTCAATCAATTCTTAAGCAGCGGGCGCTCGCTCTCGACTCCAAGCGTATCCCGAGCATCTCCGGTCGGCAGCTCCCGGAAGCCCAATCGCCACGACGTTCGAGCTGAGACAAGCACCGATCACGGCGCGGTGGTGACGGGAATTCCTGACGCACGCGTGAGGCAGAAAGTCTGCCACCAGTTGGCTCTCCAGGTGTGAGATCGCGTCGACGAAGTCGCGATATGTCAAGCGAGTTGCCAGTCATCACTCAGCACCAACGTATTCCATTCCGTGTCTCAATGACGCATGCTGGACGGCGATAATCGTTGGGCAGTCTTGCAATGAGATACGATGATCAGCGGGCGTTCGAGGGTATCGTATCCGCCAATTTGAGCGCGAAGTCCGCCTAACCTTGCGTTGCTGCTGACAACGGCATCACGGAGTGCCGCCTTGCTCGCTTCGCTCGCTGGCGGCATCCTGTGATATGCCGTTGCAGCAGAACGCGAGCGTTAGGCGCCAACGCGCTCCGTCTCGAAGGACATCCCCGTGCCTATGGCGCTCTCCGCAGCATTTCAACGCGCGCTCGATCTGAGTCTCGAGGACTTGCAGGCCCGAACGGATGTGATCGGCGTCCTGTTCTTTGGTTCCGCAGCTCGGGGCGAGGCGCAGGTCGGTTCGGATCTCGATCTCTATGCGATCACGCGCCAGGACCGTCGCGGCAATCTGGGGCGCACCGTCGGCACGGTCCCAGTCGAAGTGTCGTTCGGCTCGATCGCGCAGTGGCGCGCCCACCTCGAGCAAGAGCGCCCGGCGGTGGTGCATGCCTTCGCGACAGGCCAGCGCCTGGTCGATCAGTCCGCCGGCGCCTTGGAGGCGCTGTGCCAGGAGGCGCGGACGCTCTGGGCGCGCGGCCCGAGCCCGATCCCCGCAGCGGCCGTGCTCCGGTATCGCTTTCATCTCACCGATGTGGTGCTCGATCTCGCAGCCATGCCGGAGCAGTCGGGGGCGACGGCGCTGCTCGCCAGTGCGGGCATGCGACAGGCCTGCGAGGCGCTGTGTGCCATCGACCGGGCCTGGCTCCCCTCGATGCGACACCTGCTAGCCACGCTCGACGCCACGCATCCCGCGCTCGCGACCCTCGGGCGGCAGTGTGCGGAGGCGGGGTTTCCGGCGACGCCTACGATCCAGTTCGTGGACGCGGTGCTCGCGCGCCTCGGTGGGCGACTCGACGCGTACGACACGACCGGGCCCGAGTAGGTGGCCCGCAGGGCCCGACGGCCCAATCCCCGGGCGTTGGCGCCTAACCTTGCGTTGCGCTTGACAGGGCCTTCAAGGAGGGCGGCCTGTTCGCTGGCGCTCACTGGCCGCAATTTATGGCAGGGCCCTGCAAGCGAACGCGCTCGTTAGAGAGCCCGCCGCCCCCATATCCAAACATCGGCTCGTGAATCTCGCGGTCTTCGATATCGACGGCACGCTGCTCAACAATTTGGCCGGCGAAGACGCGTGCTACGCGCAGGCGTTACGCGAGCAGTTGGTGCTCGCCGACCTCGACACCGACTGGGCCAGGTACGAGCACGTGTCCGACGATGGCATCGCGACCGAGGCCTATGCGCGGGCGTATGGATGCGCCCCGACCGCCGTGCTGCGGACCGCGACCATTGATCGCTTCGTGGCGCTCCTGCGCGCGGCGCATGTGTCGTCCACGCCGCTGGTGGCCCTGCGCGGTGCGCATGAGGTGCTCACAGCGCTCCCGACGCGTGGGTGGGCGGTCGCGATGGCGACCGGGGCGTGGCGCCGCGCCGCGGAGTACAAGCTCGCGGCGGCGGGCCTGCCGGTCGCCGACGTGCCGCTGGCGACGTCGGAAGATGGTCCGGCCCGCGTCGCGATCGTTCGCAGTGCCATCGCGCGCGCGCAGGCCCAGTGGGGCGTCCCCGGGTTTGGCCGCGTGATCGCGATCGGCGATGGGGTCTGGGACGTGCGGGCGGCGCAGGCGCTCCACCTGCCGTTTGTTGGGGTAGGCGTCGGGCTATCGGTCGATCGCTTGCGCGGGGCCGGGGCATCGCACATCATCGCGGACTACGCGGATCTTGCGGGCACGCTCCGAGTGTTCGACCAGGTGCAAGTTCCTCGCGTGGCGGCTCTCTAACCCGGCGTTGCGGCAGACAGAGCCGTCAAGGACTGCTCCCTGTTCGCTGCGCTCACTGGTCGCATCCTATTGAAGGGCCCTGCTGCCGAACGCAATCGTTAGATGTCAGTACGCCCAAAACAGCCCGGCGAGGAGGGATTAAGGGTGCGCCGCAGCCCAATCTTTTTGGCACTGCTCCTGACGGCGTGCGCCGCCCCAATGCATCGCACCAACGTGATCATTCCGAGCGGGACGGTCTCGCTCGCCGGGACCATCCTCCGTCCCGCGACTGCGGGCCGCCATCCGGCGGTGTTGCTGCTCCACGGTTCGGGCCCGGATGGGCGCTCGAATCCGTATTATGCGCAGGTGGCCGAGGCGTTCGTGCGCGGCGGCTTCGTCGTGTTGCTGTACGACAAGCGGGGCAGCGGGCAGTCGACCGGCGATTGGCGGCGCGCGCCGTTCGACGCGCTGGTCGACGATGCCGCCGCGGCGACGCAGGTGCTCCGCCGGACGCCCGACGTCGATTCGACGCGCGTCGGCGTCTGGGGCGCGAGTGAAGGCGGGGCGATCGCCCCCGCCGTCGCGGCGCGTGTCCCGTCGCTGGCGTTCGTGATCATGCAGTCTGCGCCCGGCAGCTCGTTTGCCGCGCAGAATCTCTACCAGACGGCGGGCGAAGTCGCGGCGCTCACCCCGGACCCCACGATGCGCGAGGCGGCGATGCAGCTCCAGCGCGCGAAGCATGCGGTCGCGCGGGACGGAGCGGCCGCCTGGGCCGCCTACGCAACCGCGCGGCAGGCGGCGCTGGGTCGTCCGTATGCCGCGCTGGCCGCCCCCGCCACCCTGGACGATTGGTGGTGGGCGTGGTATCGCACGAAGCTGGACTACAGTCCGCTCCCGGCGCTGGCGCGGATCCGGTGCCCCGTGCTCGCGGTCTGGGGCGAGGCCGATCCGCTGATTCCCGTCGCCGCCAGCCACGCGGCGGTGGCGGAGGCCCGTCGGACGAGCGGTGCAGTGGGCGACTCGCTCGTGATCCTCGCCGGGGCCGATCATACGATGCGCGTGCCGGGCCTGCGCGGGTTCGTGCGCGGCGCGGGGCTCCGCCATCGGCCGGTCCACCTCAGGCTGCTGGTGGCGTGGGCGCGCGCCCGCGTGGCGGCCCCTGACACCTAACCGTGCGTTGCTGCTGACAGGGCCTTCAAGGATAGTGGCCTTGCTCGCGATGCTCGCTGGCCACATCCTATTGAAGGGCCCTGCAGCAGAACGCGAGCGTTAGGTAGCGCTTCGCCGACTCGAGACGCAGACTTTTCCGATGCTCGTTCACACGCGTCGAATCCTGGTGATCGTACTCGGTGTCTGTCTTTGGGCGGTCGGTCTGCCGACGCGGGCACTCGCGCAGCAGGCGGCCTTGCTCGGGACCGTCTTGGAGGACTCGACCGAGCGGCCGATCGTGAATGCCGAGATCGCCATCCCCGCGCTGCAGCGTCTGGTGCGCAGCGACTCGGTGGGCAACTTCAGCCTCAGCAGCATTCCGCCCGGCGTCTACCGCGTGACGGTGCGCGCCGTCGGCCGAGCTCCGCTGCAGGAGACGATCGCGTTTGGGACGGCCGGGCGGATTGAACGCGACTACCTCCTCGCCCGCGCCACGACGACGCTCGCGCCGGTCGACGTGACCGCCGATGCGTCGGTCGACGATGTACGCTTCGCCGACTTCCACGCGCGGCGGCGCCTCGGCACGGGGCGCTTCCTCACGCAAGACCTCTTGGCGCAGGCGGACGGCCGGAAGATGGCCGATGTGCTGGCGAGTCGCATTCCCGGATTGCGGAGCGTGTCCCTGGGCGGCACCCAAGGCGTCATGGTCAGTACGCGGGGCGTCATCAGCTTCCGCAATCAGCGGTGCTATGTGAAGGTCATGGTCGACCGCATGCTCCGATACAATGGCAGTCCCGACCCGCTCTTTGACATCAACACCCTCGATCCGGCGACGATCGCGGGGGTGGAGTACTACACCACCGCGCAGGTGCCGGCCGAGTTCAACGGCACCGGCACGCCGTGCGGCACGCTCGTCATCTGGACGCGCCTGCGCTAGTGTCGCGTCCTGTCGGCGCGGCCGCGGCATCACGCGACGCGACGCGCGCTACCTAACCTCGCGTTGGTGCAGTCGGCCGCGCAACGGTGCGCCGTGTAACTGCGGCGCTGGCGCGCCTCCGTTCACGGCTGCCTATTTGAGCGGCCGCAGCACAACGCAATCGTTAGATAGTCCCACCGCACGACACCGCACACGCAGGCTCCGCTCGGGGTGTCTGTGTTCGCCCGATGCGTCGACGGCGCGCGGTGCGCGTCGATCGCCCCGCGCCGGCAAGACCGCGCCGCAGCGGTTGGCCATCGTGCGTGGCCCCGTGGGTTGATGGTGGCGCGGGGTTGCGTGCGTGCGCGCTGACCGCGTCGTCGCGTGGTCGCCGATGTCGGGATCGTGGTGGCACGTCGCGTCGGCGTCGGTCAACGCGAGGGAACGTGCATGTCGCTGCGGCGCGTCCTCGCGGGCACCACCCCGGCGGAGGTGGCCGATGTACACGTCGGGTGCGCAGGGCTTCCGGCGTGCACGTCGTCGCGTCGGGGCTCGAGTGCGTTTCATGCATCGCGTGCGTGCGCGCGCATTGCGTAATCGCGCGAGTGCGCGAGTGCGAGTGCGCGTGGGCGTGATGGCGCGTGGGCGTGATGGCGCGTGGGCGTGATGGCGCGTGGGCCGGGGACCAGCGGGTTCGGCGAACGGAGCGCCGTCGCCTGCGCGCAACGCCGTGCGCCACGCCAGCGCCGCCAGGCGAGCCCCGCCGGCGCCGCGTGGGTCCGGGCCGCCTCGTGTCCATGCCGCGCGGCCGTTGTGCGCGTCGCTCGCGCTGGCCCACGGGCGAGGCGCGGGCGACGGCGGACGGCGCGTCCGCTTACAAACGCCCTGGGACTATCTAACCTTGCGTTGGTGCTGACGGCCGCTCAGCGGTGCGCCGTGTAACGTCGCGGGCTGGCGCCCGCTCGTTCACGGCTTCCTATTCTGAGCGGCCGCAGCACAACGCTATCGTTAGGTGGCCCTCCAACCCATTGCTCGGAAGCCTTGAGATGGAAAGCTGGCCTGAGCCACGCCGCATCTTTCTGCACACATACAACTCACTAGTTCATCTGGCCGAGACAGTTGAGCATGGTCTTGTTGGCGTGCCCGAGAACGGCGCTGGGTCTGCGAGTAAGGCCAATCGGCTCCAGATTGATGACTGGGTACTGCTCCGCGTGACAGACCCGCTCTATCGCCCCGACCACCTAGTAATCGCGTCCCCTCTCCGAGTAATCGGAGCCCCCTTCCGGCAATCGCGGGAACCGCGAGATGCCCCGCGTTGGCCGGACCTCCTGTGGAAAGAGGAGAGGGAAGCAGGTGTCTCTCGCTACGGCTTTCGGATTCCGGTAACGCATGTTGGCACGCCGTTTCGGCAGCTGCAAATCGCCTTTGAAGATCTCGGGAATAGCGGTATCAAGGGACGGAATCGGAAGCTTCTAGAAGTCCCGAATCAGTGGGGGATCAAGTTCGTATCCAATGTGCTGGATGCGCGCTTCGAGATCGTACGCGTTCTCGATCTGTTGAGTCGCTTCTCGAAGGACGCAGCCGGTACCGAGAACGGATGAGTGCCCTACGTGTTGTCTGGTCGACCTCGGAGATGAATCAGCTATCGTGATAGGCTCGCCGGCGAGACCTAGTTCTGCACGCAGGTATTGCTGATCGGGCCCGTGTTCGTAACATCCCTGACGGCGCTGCATTTCCCGTTCGCGCGGGAACAGCTTCATCTGCGATTCCGTAGCGGGGGAGGGCCACCTAACCTTGCGTTGCGGCAGACAGGGCCTTCACGGATTGCTCCCTGTTCGCTGCGCTCACTGGTCGCATCCTATTGAAGGGCCCTGCTGCCGAACGCGCTCGTTAGAGAGCCCGCCGCCCCCATATCCAAACATCGGCTCGTGAATCTCGCGGTCTTCGATATCGACGGCACGCTGCTCAACAATTTGGCCGGCGAAGACGCGTGCTACGCGCAGGCGTTACGCGAGCAGTTGGTGCTCGCCGACCTCGACACCGACTGGGCCAGGTACGAGCACGTGTCCGACGATGGCATCGCGACCGAGGCCTATGCGCGGGCGTATGGATGCGCCCCGACCGCCGTGCTGCGGGCCGCGACCATTGATCGCTTCGTGGCGCTCCTGCGCGCGGCGCATGTGTCGTCCGCGCCGCTGGTAGCCCTGCGCGGTGCGCACGAGGTGCTCGCCGCGCTCCCGGCGCGCGGATGGGCGGTCGCGTTGGCGACCGGGGCGTGGCGCCGCGCCGCGGAGTACAAGCTCGCGGCGGCGGGCCTGCCGGTCGCCGACGTGCCGCTGGCGACGTCGGAAGATGGTCCGGCCCGCGTCGCGATCGTTCGCAGTGCCATCGCGCGCGCGCAGGCCCAGTGGGGCGTCCCCGAGTTTGCCCGCGTGGTCGCGATCGGCGATGGGGTCTGGGACGTGCGGGCGGCACAGGCGCTTCACCTGCCATTTGCTGGGGTGGGCGTCGGGCCATCGGTCGATCGCTTGCGCGGTGCCGGGGCATCGCACATCATCGCGGACTATGCGGATCTTGCGGGCACGCTCCGAGTGTTCGACCAAGTGCAAGTTCCGCGCACGGCGGCTCTCTAACCTCGCGTTGCGGCAGACAGGGCCTTCAAGGACTGCTCCCTGTTCGCTGCGCTCACTGGTCGCATCCTATTGAAGGGCCCTGCTGCCGAACGCAATCGTTAGACGGCCAGCAGCGAGATCGGTGCATGCCGGTGCGCCCTCGCGCGAGTGACCAGCCGGTGGGCCGGCCAGGCCGATCGATCGGCAGCCCGATCCGCCTCGCCCTCCGTGGAGCGCTGTGGCGTGTGCCGGTGGCGCGGGAGTCAGGAGGCCGCGGATCGCGGCGGGCCAGACCTGCGATGCCGCCCCATGCTGTCCCAGCGGGAATCCTGGGCCTATCTTTCGTTGATCCCCACCCATGCCCATGACGCCAGCCGACCTCCTCCAGCGTATCACGATCCGCCCCGAGCAATGCGGGGGCCGTCCGTGCATTCGGGGGATGCGGATCCGGGTGATCGACGTCCTGGAGCTGTTAGCCGCCGGCGACTCGCAGGCACAAATCCTTGAGGACTATCCGTATCTCGAGGCGGACGATATCGCCGCGTGCCTGCTCTACGCGGCGCGGCGGTTGAACCATCCGAACGTCGCGGCGTAGCCGGTGATGGCGGACGCGCCGACGTCCGGGATCGTCTGGGTCGACGCGCAATTGCCGCCGGCACTGGCCCGGTGGCTTCGGCAGACCCATGGGGTGGCCGCGTGGCACGTCGAGGAGGTCGAGCAGCTCGACGCGGATGATCCGGCGATCTTCGCCGCGGCCCGGAGTGGCCGGGCCGCGATCGTGGTGACGAAGGATGACGATTTTGTCGAGCTGGTCGAGCGACTCGGTCCCCCGCCACAAGTCGTGTGGGTCACGTGTGGGAACATCAAGAACGCTGAGTTGCGGGCGATCGTCCTGGAGGCCTGGCCGCGGGTGGCGGAACTGCTCGCGAGTGGCGAGCCGTTGGTGGAACTCGGGCGTCGCACGTAGATCGCCCGACTGGCCGTCTAACCTTGCGTTGCGGCAGACAGGGCCTTCAAGGTAGCGGCCGATTCGCTTCGCTCACTGGCCGCAACCTATTGAAAGGCCCTGCAGCCGAACGCGAGCGTTAGATGGCGGCTCAAGAATTGGTGTAATCGCGAGTGCGTCGCGCGATATTGGAGATGGAGTCGTCGTGAGATTTCGCGACGGTCGTGCTCGTGGCATCACTTCACGAGTTCTCGCGAACGCGTCCCCAACATCGTGCAGTCCATTGGGAGGTGTGCAATGTCTGAGAAGCCGGGTTCGCCGCATTGGGCGGCGTCGTCGGAAGGTCGTGTCCTCCGCGTCGTCGGGGCCCTGATCGCGGGGATTGATCTGGCGATCGTGTGGTCCGATCTGCGCGCGGGACAGGCGGTGCCCTGGACCGCGTGGGCGCGTCCGCTCTGGATGGCGGCGCTCGTCCTCGGTGCGGATCCACGGTTCGCGCGGCGTTGGCCGACGCGGCAGCCCGTGACGTGGATGGGGCTCGCCGTCTTTGGGATGCTGTACCTCGTGGTGCGTACGGCGACCCACGGCTCGTAGTCCGTCGGGACGCCGCGTTCGCCGTCCGCGCATAGCCCCGGTGCCGCGAAGGGCCCCGAGTGACGGTCCCCCGTTCGCATGACCGCGGCGTTGCGTCGCGCGACCGGCTCGCGTGGCCGCGACACTGCGCCGCACGTGCCGCCATCTAACCTCACGTTGGTGCAGTCAGCCGCTCAGCGGTGCGCCGTGTAACGCGCGCACTGGCGTGCGCTCGTTCACGGCTTCCTATTCTGAGCGGCCGCTGCACAACGTAAGCGTTAGACATCTTGAACCATGAATAGCACATTCGAAGCAATCATCGCGTCGTTCGAACCGAAGCTCCAGCAACTCACGGCGATGCCGCTCTGTGATCCGCTTGCGCTGCCTGCCGATGCGCCCATTGCTGGCGTCTACGTTCTGTTCGAGAACGACGAGCCGCTGTATGTCGGACGCAGCAATCGGCTCCGGAAACGGCTAGGCAATCATTGTCGCGAAGGTGCGACGCACAAGATGGCGGCGTTCGCATTTCGACTGGCCAGAGTCGAGACAGGCAACCTCAAGGCCACCTACAGGCCCGAGGGGTCTCGGAGTGCGCTAATGAAGGATCCGACCTTCGCCCACGCCTTTGCTGAGGCGAAGTCGCGTATTCGTCGCATGCGTGTGCGGTACGTGGCCGAAGCCCAGCCAACACATCAAGCATTGCTCGAGATCTACGTTGCGATCGCGATGAGGACGCCGTTCAATGACTTCGAAACACACTGAGACGTTCTCTACTCCTGAACTCCTGTGGAGCTATGGCAAGTATCCTCCCTCGGCTCGCCGAACTCAGTGAAGCGATCGACGAGAATCTCGCGAAGCATCGAGTGCTCCCCACGCTTGCCCTCCTTTACACTGCAATCGACGTCCTGGCGTCGCTAGAGCGAAGGGCGAATGAAGGCGTCCAGTCCGCGTTTGTGCGATGGACCGATGAGTTTCTGATCGCAGGTCAGACGCTCCCGTATTCAGCAATAGATCTCTACGCGGCCCGTTGTGGAATTCTACATGCTTACTCGGCTGACTCAGACTTGGCGAGGAGAGGCAAGGCGAAGCCGATCCTGTACGCGTGGGGGCGCGCAAATGCAGATTTCCTCGCACATAGGATTGCCGTCTCCGGCACGGCGGCAATCGGAATCCATCTAGATGATCTGGTGTCAGCGTTTCACCGGGCCGTGACCCGAATGCTAGACGTCATGGACGCAGCGCCCCTCAGGCGGGCCGGAATTGAGCACGCGGCGGACGCCTGGTTCGCCGATGTCGGGATAGGCGCTCTTGAGGCGGAGAAGGAAGATCTCCGTGGAGGCGATGTCTAACCTTGCGTTGGTGCAGACAGCCGCTCAGCGGTGCGCCGTGTAACTGCGGCGCTGGCGCGCCTCCGTTCACGGCTTCCTATTTGAGCGGCTGCTGCACAACGCCATCGTTAGCGAGCCTGCGCTGCTGGCATCACCACGATGACGAGTGCTGGTGCGCGTGGCGTAGATCGGCGGAGTCTGGCACGCTCCGTTGCGTGGGACCACGCGGTCCCCGCCGATGTGGCCGCCACCGCGGGTGACGGGTTGGCGCCGGATTCCGTGAGCCGTTATAATAGTAGGTGTGATACGCACCTTTGCCGATCTGGCCACCGAAGACCTGTTCAATGGCGTCGATAGCCGGCGGGCGCGGCAGGCGTGTCCGAACACGCTCTGGGCGGTGGTCGCGCGGAAGCTGACGCAGCTCAATCGCGTGCGCGAACTCCGAGAGCTGGCCATTCCACCCGGCAACCGGCTGGAAGCGCTCAAGGGATCACGGCGCGGGCAGCACAGTATCCGCATCAACGATCAGTACCGGATCTGCTTCCGGTGGGAGGAAGGCCATGCCGACGCGGTCGAAGTCACGGACTACCACTAAGTCGACGCCGTTGGTGCAGCGCCGCTTGCCCACGCATCGGCCCCCGACGCATCCCGGCGAGATGCTGCTCGAGGAATTCCTCAAGCCGCTCGGGCTGTCGCAGTCCGCGTTCGCCCTGCAGCTCGGCGTGTCGTTTCCGCGCCTGAACGAGGTGATCCATGCGAAGCGCAGCGTCACGCCGGATACGGCGTTGCGGCTCGCCCAGGTCACGGGCATGAGCGCGGACTTCTGGCTCGGGCTCCAGCAGGACTGGGATCTGTGGCATGCGCTGCGCTCGAAGGAGGCCGCCCAGATCGCGCGCCTCAAGCCTTTGTCGCGCGCGAGTTAGTCGGCCGATGACGGCTCGCTAACAGGGCGTTGCGGCAGACAGCGGCGTCATGGAGTGCTCCCTGTTCGCTGCGCTCACTGGTCGCGTCTTATTGAATGCCGCTGCTGCCGAACGCAATCGTTAGATGGCGGCACGACGATTCTCGCACGAGGAACTCCCCGCGCAGCATCACTGCATCGACCCAGCTGCCAATGGTGTCGCGTTGACGAGCTAGTGATTGAACGTGGCCTCACGCTCGCACGCGAAGCAGACCGCGCTCGTCGACGACGCGGGTCCGCGCGCGCCTCGTCCCGCGATCGCGCCCGGCTGCGGTGTCGCACACGCCCTTGCGAGCGTTCGGGCGCGGTGGCCTATTGGAGAGGCGCGCGTCGCGCGCGCTGTGACAGGACTCTTGGATTTCCGCATGAACACTGCCCAGACGCTCGGCTTCGCCGCCACGTGGTTCACCTTCGGGATGGCGCGCATCGTGTTCACGTCCCGAATGGTCGAACTCCGCACCGACCATCCGGATCCCACCCAAGCGGTCGCGTTCACGCGGGCGGCGGCCAAGCAGCGGGTCAACGCGGCGAACTATGATGCGCGCGGACGGCGCCTGCTGCCGTGGTATCGGGCCGTCACGACCACCTACTGGTGCCTCGTGGCCGGCGCGTGCTGGGGCGCGGTGCATTTCCGCTAAGCGTCGGCGTCATGGGCCCGCGATGCGCGCGCTGCGTCTGTCTGCCAAGGGCGGGCCATTCCGGTGCCGGGGCCAGTCGGCGCGGCGGCGAGATCACGCCGTCAACCGCCGACATCTAACCTTGCGTTGCTGCAGACAGGGCCTTCAAGGAGTGCCACCTTGCTCGCTGCGCTCGCTGGTGGCATCCTGTTGAAGGGCCCTGCAGCAGAACGCGAGCGTTAGGTAGCGCTTCGACGGCTTGAGACGCAGACTTTTCCGATGCTCGCTCACGCGCGTCGTGTCCTAGTCATCGTACTCGGTGTCTGCCTGTGGGCGGTCAGTTTGCCGACGCGGGCGCTCGCGCAGCAGGCGGCGTTGCTCGGGACGGTCTTGGAGGACTCGACGGAGCGGCCCATCGTCAACGCTGAGATCGCCATCCCTGCGCTGCAGCGTCTGGTGCGCAGCGACTCGGCCGGCAACTTCAGCCTCAGCGGCATTCCGTCGGGCGTATACCGGGTGACGGTGCGCGCCGTCGGCCGTGCCCCGCTGCAGGAGACGATTGCATTTGGGACGGCCGGGCGGATTGAACGCGATTACCTCCTCGCCCGCGCCACGACAACGCTCGAGCAGGTGGACGTGCGGGCGGACGCGACCGTGGAGGATGTTCGCTTGGCCGAGTTCCATGCGCGCCGACGGTTCGGCACCGGGCGGTTCGTGACGCAGGAGGTGTTGGCGCAAGCGGACGGGCGGGCACTAGCCGACGTGCTGGCGAGTCGCATTCCCGGGCTGCGCAGCGAGTCGATGGGGGGCAACCAACGCGCGATGGTCAGTGCCCGGGGGGTGATCAGCTTCCGCAGTCAGCGCTGCTACGTGAAGGTCATGGTCGACCGCATCCTGCGCTACAACGGCACCCCCGACCCCCTGTTCGACATCAACACGCTCGATCCGGCGACGCTCGTGGGGGTGGAGTACTACACGACCGCGCAAGTGCCCGCCGAGTTCAACGGCACAGGCTCACCGTGTGGCACGCTCGTGATTTGGACGCGCATGCGCTAAGGTCGCGTCCTCCTGGTGCGGCCGCGGCATCACGCATCGCGTCACGCGCTACCTAACCTCACGTTGGTGCAGACAGCCGCTCAGCGGTGCGCCGTGTAACTGCGGCGCTGGCGCGCCTCCGTTCACGGCTTCCTATTGGAGCGGCTGCTGCACAACGTAAGCGTTAGGCATCTCGCGGCTAATCCGGCGCAACCCAATACTCGATGCGCTTTCCCGGAGTGCTCCCGATGTCCTACATGCGCTTTCCGACCTACATCTGGCAGGACCACGCGCGCGTGCACTTCTGGGTGCCGGACGGCGCGGACGGATGGGAGGAGTCTGGCTGGGGCTACGCTGTGCGCGAGTCCACCGACGTCGCGCACGCGACCGACGCTCACCCCGGTGGCGTCGGAGTACCCCAAGATGTCGTCGATGCGTTCGTCATGATGCGCGTCGCGGAGCTCGTGCGCGACGGCCACATCGACACGGCGATTGATCGAGCGCTCGCGCAGGCCGGCAATGGGGGCAGTTTGGCGCTAGTCGAGCATGCCGACACCCTCCGGCAGGCCCTCAAGGGGATCGTCCCCACCCCGTAAGTTGACCATCGTATATGCCTGGCATATACTTCACGGGTGACCGACGCGATCGACGCGCTGCTGGCCAGCGCCACCGGGTTCGACTGGGATGCGGGGAACGCCCCCAAGGTGCAGGCGCGCCACCAAGTGGATCCCGGCGAGTGTGAGCAGGCGTTCTTCGTGGATCCCTTCATTGTGGCCGCCGATGCGACGCACTCGCAGCGCGAAGCCCGCTGGTACGCGCTCGGCCGGACCTTCGCGAATCGATACCTGTATCTCGTCTTTACGATGCGCGGATCGCTGATTCGAGTGATCAGCGCGCGTCCCATGAACCGGAAGGAGCGCCGAGTCTATGTCCAAACCCAAGCACGTGAAGAAGGCGATCCCGCGCGCTAAGTCGGAGGAGGCGGAGCGCGAGTTTTGGGCGACTGCGGACTCCACCGAGTACGTCGACTGGACCGCGGCGCGTGCAGTCAGGTTTCCGCTGCTCAAGCCGTCCACAACGGCGATCTCCGTGCGGTTGCCGGACACGTTGCTGACGGAGCTCAAGATCCTCGCGAACGAGCGCGACGTGCCGTATCAGAGCTTGCTCAAGGTGTATCTCGCCGACCGTATCGCGACGGAGCGACGGCAACAGCGGCGCAAGCTCGAAGCCTAACCTTGCGTTGCTGCAGCAAACGCTGCCGGCATCGGCGTGGCGACCGCGGGGCGTTCGCTGTAACCTCACAGGGCGGTGCGAACGCCCCGCTTGCGTCCGTGTGGGCGTTTGCTGCAGAACGCGAGCGTTAGAGAGCGAACCGCGAATCCGTGATTGTTTGAGGGGCGAGTGCGGCATCGCTGCGTCGGCAAGCGACGTATCCGCGGCCTTCGTGCGTGTCTGGGAGCACCGCGCCAGCCGACCGCCCCAACGGTCACTGGCGCGCCGGCCCGGGGGGCCGCCGACTTCCCGCGTGTCGACCCGATTCGCCCGAACGAGCCCTGCTGTCGGTCCCCAATCCAGCGCGCTAGGATTCATCCATGCCGACCGTGCTGCGGGTGGAGGGGTATCGGTTCTTCTTCTACAGCAATGAGCGGGGCGAGCCCGCCCACATTCATGTAGAACAGGCCGAGCGGTACGCCAAGTTCTGGCTCGCCGATGTCACCCTGGCCGAATCCCGCGGTCTTCGGAGTGCGGAGCTCTCGGCGCTCCGTCGGCTGGTGTTTGCACATCGCATTCAGCTTCAGGAGGCGTGGGATGGGCACTTCAGCCGTTAAGATCGAGCCGCTGGTCGTCGCGGTCACCTGCTCGGACGTCGCCCTCCGGGTCGAACTCGCGGATGGGCGCGAGATCGTCGCCCCCTTAGAGTGGTTCCCGCGCCTGCGCGACGCGACCGCAGCGCAGCGCGCGAATTGGCGCCCGATCGGCGGCGGCGTCGGCATGCATTGGCCGGAGCTGGACGAAGATCTCTCGGTCGCCGGGCTCCTCGCGACGCACTGACGCCACTCCGGCGTCGTTTGTTCGCTCTCTAACCTTGCGTTGCGGCTGACAGGGCCTTCACGGAGTGCTCCCTGTTCGCTGCGCTCACTGGTCGCCTCCTGTTGAAGGGCCCTGCAGCCGAACGCGAACGTTAGGCAGCAGTACTGCGCTTTCACATTCTGATACTTCACGCGCGTCATGGCGGAGTCGGCATGAGTGCTCGCAACGGCGTCTGGCCGCGTCGCGTGGTCACGTGGATCGCTCTCGGCGGGCTGGTCGCGTGCGGCGGCGATCGTTCTGAAGCGCAGCCGGACGGCCCCGTGGGGCTGTCGCTTCTGGATCGCGTGCCGCTCTCGACCACGCCGGCACTCGCGGTGATGACGCCCGCTGTGCAGCGCGGTGTCACGCGGGTTTCCGCGGAGCGCGCGAGTGACTTCGTCACGGTGCAGCAAGGGGCGTCCGCCCCAGACAGTCTCCAGTTGCCGCGCTTGCGCCGATGGGGGGCAACGCGGTCCGAGCCGGTGCTCACACGCTTTCTCGACGACTCGCTGGTGGCGGTGATTCACGCGGATGTCGAGGGTGCGCCGCCGCCGTCGCGTAGTGCACACTATCTCTCGCTCGTAAATGTACGAACCGGACAGGTCTGTCTCGACCTCCCGTTGCCGGTCCGTGCAGTGCGGCCGCCGCACTTTGCCTGGCAGGCCGATACCCTCATCGCCACGGTGCCGACCACCGAAACGAGCGGAGGCGCCGCGGAGCGCGTCCGCTTCGCGTTGGATGCGGCGAAGTGTCCGTGGAACTACGTGGCCCGCGCGCGATGAGGTCGGCGTGGGGCACTGCTGCCTAACACGGCGTTGCGGTTGACAGGGCCATTAAGGATGGTGGCCTGTTCGCTGTCGCTCACTGGCCACAACTTATGGAAGGGCCCTGCAACCGAACGCAATCGTTAGATGGCGGCTCAGAGACTGGTGTGATCGCGAGCGAGTAGTGCGAGATTGTGTGAGTGGTGTTGCGGGAATCCGGCATTGTGGTGTCGGTCGTCTGTCGCTGGTGGCGCCCTACAAGCTTCGTGACTTCCAATGGGAGGTGTGTAATGGCCGAAACGCAGGACGTGCCGCGTGCAGCGACGTCCCCGGAAGGCCGCGTCCTGCGTCTCGTCGGGGCACTGATTGCGGGGATTGACCTCGTGCTCGCGTGGTCTGACAAGCGCGCTGGGCACGCCGTGCCGTGGAGCGCGTGGGCGAAGCCGCTCTGGCTGGTGGCCCTGCTGGTGCTCGCGGAACCGAGCGTCGCGCAGCGCTGGCCGCAACGACAGCGCGTCGGCGTAGTCGTGCTGGGAGTGGTCGGGGTGTGTCTCGTCGTCTTGCGCCTCGCCACGCGCGACTAGTCGCGCAGTCGCGCGCACTTCGGCGAATCCGCAAACCATTGTGCGCCGTGACGCGCTCTCCCGCTCGGGCCGGTCCGACAACGCAAGGTCGCACTGACCGACCGGACCTCCCCGCCGATGCCGGGGCCGTGTGACGGTGTCCGGTTCGCGTTCCCGCGAGTTCGCACCGCGCGACGGGCCCGCGCACGCGCGACATCACGCACGACTTGCCGCCATCTAACCTCGCGTTGTTGCAGCCAGCCGCTCAGCGGTGCGCCGTGTAACTGCGGCGCTGGCGCGCCTCCGTTCACGGCTTCCTATTTGAGCAGCTGCTGCAAAACGCAATCGTTAGGCAACACGCCAAGATCTCTACCGTACGAATGACCGGTGTGGCCATTCCACCACATGGTGAACCCTCTGGGCGGCGACATGGGTATGCGTACCGTGTCTCAGCCTCCCCGAAGCCGCGCTCTGAAGCGCGAATTCACCAGTGAAATCTCCCCCCCAATGCCACGTTCGCCCGTTCCCTCCGCGCAGGTTCCTCGTCGCCAACTTGCGACGCTCGCTGGCCTTGCCCTTGGCACGCTCTTCGTCTCGGCGTGCGCCGACAAGGTGGTCGCGGTTTGCACGTCTGATCCGGTACGCCTCAGCGTCACGCCATCGTCTCGAACGCTCGGCGTCGGAGAGACCGTCGTTCCGACCGTCGTCGCACGCAAATGCGGTGGCATGGTGGACACGCCGTTCCTCGGCGATTGGGTGGCGCGCGATACCCTCGTGGCAACGGTCGATAGCCGGACGGGGCGCACGACCGCCCGTCAGGCTGGGCAAACGCAGATCGTGGCGCGGTACTTCGATCGGCCCGACGCACCCACGTTCAGCGCCGATTCCATGGCGCTCATCGTCCGGTAGGCGTAAATCCTTGGTGGGTGTCCATACAGGATCGTCCGCCACCGGTGCGATGGGGCGAGACCCATGTCGGCGTGGTACCGACCGTGTTGCCTAACAGTGCGTTGCTGCAGTCGGCGGCTTCAAGGATTGCTCCCTGTTCGCTGCGCTCACTGGTCGCAACCTATTGAAAGCCGCCGCTGCAGAACGCAATCGTTAGAGAGCCCACCGCCCCCACATCCAAACATCGGCTCGTGAACCTCGCGGTCTTCGATATCGACGGCGCGCTGCTCAACAATCTGGCCGGGGAAGACGCGTGCTACGCGCAGGCGCTACGCGAGCAGTTGGCGCTGGAAGACCTCGACACCGACTGGGCCAGTTACGAGCACGTGTCCGACGATGGCATCGCGACCGAGGCCTACGCGCGGGCGTATGGATGCCCCCCGACCGCCGTGCTGCGTACCGCGACGATTGATCACTTCGTGGCGCTCCTGCGCGCGGCTCATGTGTCGTCCGCGCCGCTGGTTGCCTTGCGCGGTGCGCACGAGTTGCTCACCGCGCTCCCGGCGCGCCGGTGGGCGGTCGCGTTGGCGACCGGGGCGTGGCGTCGCGCAGCGGAGTACAAGCTCGCGGCGGCGGGACTGCCGATCGCCGACGTGCCGCTGGCGACGTCGGAAGATGGTCCGGCCCGCGTGGCGATCGTCACCAGCGCCATCGCACGCGCGCAGGCTCAGTGGGGCGTCCCCGAGTTTGCCCGCGTGATCGCGATCGGCGATGGGGTCTGGGACGTGCGGGCGGCAGAGGCGCTCGCCCTACCGTTCGCTGGGGTGGGCGTGGGGCCATCGGTCGCTCGCTTGCGCGGAGCGGGGGCATCGCACATCATCGCGGACTACGCGGATCTGGCGGGCACGCTCCGAGTGTTCGACGAGGTGCAAGTTCCTCGCAGGGCGGCTCTCTAACCCGGCGTTGCGGCAGTCAGGGCCTTCAGGGATGGCTCCCTGTTCGCTGCGCTCACTGGTCGCATTCTATGGAAGGGCCCTGCAAGCGAACGCGGTCGTTAGATGGCGCCCTGATGTTGAACCACAACCCGAGCACTCCGATGCGGTTGCACCCGACGGCGGTCTTTGCGATGGTCGGGTTGCTGTTCATCGTCATGGCGCTGCCGCTCATCCGGCGCCGCGTCCCGCCGTACGGCCTGTACGGCGTCCGCATTCCCGCGACCCTCGCCGACGAGGGCGTGTGGTACGCGGTGAACGCGCAGAGTGGGCGCGACCTGCGCCTCCTGGGCGCGGTGGTGGTCGTACTCGCGCTCGCGGTGTGGGCGCTGGGATGGCCGGTGTCGCGGCAGCTGCTGGTCCTGCTCGCGGCCCTCACCGGTGGCACGCTCGTGGGCGTCGGGCGCGCCTTCCGTCATGCGAACCGCCTTCCGCGCGAGCGGTAGTGCGACCGTCACCGCCGGCCTAGTGCCTATATGCGCGTGCGTCGAGCGCGGCACATCTGACGCTTGGCCGCGTTCGGCGTATACCGTACCACCGAGCCGCCGATGGTCAGACAGTCCCCTTGCTGACGGAGTGCCCGCATGCCTCGTGTGACGCTTCGACTCGTGTGTGGCCTCGCTGGCGTGTTCGCCGCGCCACTGCTCGCCTAGGCCCAGGCACGAGATATGGGGATGTCCTTGGGTGCGGAACTCTTCGCGCCGGCGATACGGCTGCGCCTCGAGCGGTTCCAAGTCGGGCTCGGCGTGGGCGCGCGAGGGATCACCGCAGACAGTCTGCGCGTCCCTGCGACGGCGGACAGCACCGCGCGCCTGCCCGCATTCCGTCGCGCCCGCTCCCCGTACGACACGCCGTCCGTATCCGGGAGCGATGCGCCGACACTCATCGAGTGTCCGATGCCCATCGCCGCGCGGAGTCGAGGCGAGACGGCGGCGATGCCGGTATGGCGTGCGGACAGTCTCGTCGAACGCCGCAGCGTGCCGTCCGCCCAAGTGCGTGCGTGTACGAACGCACTCGGCCCAGCTCCCACGCGCTAAGGGAGCGGCGCGCCGCCATCTAACCGTGCGTTGCGCTTGACAGGGCCGTTAGAGATGGCGGCCTGTTCGCTTGCGCTCACTGGCCGCAATTCATGGAAGGGCCCTGCAAGCGAACGCGCTCGTTAGCTATCACATCACCTTTCAGGCTTCGCCAGTGTTACCCTCAGCGATCGAGACTGCATTTCAGCAGGATGGCTACGTCATCACACCGGATGCGGTCGCGCCGGGTGACGTCGATGCGCTGCTCGAGGCGATCGGGCCGATGGCGGCTGCGCGTGAAAGCGCACGCGGTGGTGTCCGCCACCTGCTGCGCGACGCGCCGGCCGTTCAAGCACTTGCCCGCCATGCGACCGTCCGCGCGATCGCGGAAGCGGCCGTCGGACCCGGCGCGATCGCCGTTCGCGGCATCCTCTTCGATAAGACGCCTAGCGCCAACTGGAAGGTCATCTGGCATCAGGACCTGACCATCGCCACTCAGGCCCGCGGAGACGTTGACGGGTTCGGGCCGTGGAGCGAGAAGGAAGGAATACCCCACGTCCAGCCGCCTGCGGCCCTCCTCCGGGAGATGGTCGCAGTGCGCGTTCATCTCGACGACTGCACGATCGAGAACGGGCCCGTCCGTGTCATTCCAAGGTCACATCGTCACGGTCGGCTCACGGCGGCCGAAACTGATCAGATCAGGACCGAGGGACCCGAGGTCGTCTGCACGGTTCCGCGCGGTGGGATTCTCGCCTTCCACTCACTCTTGCTCCATGCCTCCTCCCAGGCGCTGGTCCCTCACCATCGGCGAGTGATCCATTTGGAGTATGTCGCCCGCCGTTGGGCGAATCTGCCGGGCGGCCTCGCTTGGTACGAGCAGCACTAGCACTTGGATGGACAGCTGGTCCCGTGTGCTAGCTAACCTTGCGTTGCTGCTGACAGGGCCTTCAAAGATTGCTCCCTTGCTCGCTCCGCTCGCTGGTCGCAACTTGTTGAAGGGCCCTGCAGCAGAACGCGATCGTTAGGTGGCTCTCTCAAGCAACGAAACACAGCCAGAGTTCTCGCCAAGACGTCCGCAAAGTGCCTGGCTAAGCCTCTTGAGCTCTGCAGGAGGCACCAATCTCGGCAAGGTCAGCCTCTTGTCCTCACTCCCCCTCAGCGATCAGGAGCACGCTTGGATATCGCATTCGGTACGCGTGATGAGATTCGACAGACCGTGGCGACTGGAATCGCAGCGGAGTACGATCGCGTCGAGTCGGTGTGGCGAGCGCTGGAATCGAAGGCCCAGGGTACGATCGCCGTGGCAGGAGTCTTCGCCGGCTTCGCACTGAACTTCTCCAAGGACATTCCAAAACTTGTTCATCCGGCAGTCAAGCTCACCACTATCGCTACGGTTATCCTCATTGCCTTAAGCATCTTGTACTCCGCTCTCGCGCTTCGTGTCCGTGGAATGGCGCGTCCTCCATCGGGAATGTATCTCCGCAAGCTCGCTGAGGATTTCGCGCTATTGGAGTCGGAGCAAGAGCGATGTGAGTATCGACCCGTGCTTCAGAAGATGATCATAGATGAATGGAGTAAAGCTGCCTCGGAGCTCCAGGCCGCCAGCACGGCGAAGGCCGACTATATCTCGTCCTCGCAAGGACTCCTGTTGTTCGCCATCCTATCCGCTGCCATATTGGCGATGGCATCCGCAACGCTCTCGCCCACACCGTAGACCGTCGCCCTGTAACACGGAAGGTATGTCTCATGAAATGCATTCAAAGCGGCTGTAAGAATTTGGCAGTCAGCGGAGCGTACTGCTCCGCACATCTGCCGGCATCTGGCGAGCACACTCGCGCGAAACGAGAGCCGCTCATCGAGCGCTTCGAGAAGGAGAAGCAAGACCGCTCGGATCGCCAGAAGAACCGTTCGGACTGGTAGCGCCTCTGGAGTGCCCGTGATCGCAGAGCTCGTGAGCGAACTGTGCGATATCATTCTGCGGGGAGAGCCACCTAACCTTGCGTTGCGCTTGACAGGGCCGCGACGGATGGCGGCCTGTTCGCTGGCGCTCACTGGCCGCAATTTATGGAAGGGCCCTGCAAGCGAACGCGCTCGTTAGGTGGCTCCACGACGGGCGCGATGGCCCCAGCCAGCGCGATGGCGCCGATCGCGCTGCCGGCGCGTTAGCGTGCCAGTGACGGCCCGCGTACATTTGCGTGCTATGACGCCACGCCGATACGGGGACGAGGAGGTGCGCGAGATTTTCCGTCTCGTGACGACCGGCGATCCGAGTGACCCGTCGCTCCCCCGCGACACGGACGGGCTGAGCCTTGAGGAGCTCCAGCGCATCGGCCAAGAGATCGGCATCGCGCCCGCGCTCGTCGCGCACGCCGCGGCGACGCTCGAGGCACGCGGGCACCCGTCAGCGGTCCGACGGGCCCTGGGGTTGCCGATCGGTCTGTCGCGCGTGGTGGCGCTGCCACGCGCACCAACGGAACGGGAGTGGGAGCAGTGGATCACGTACTGCCGGACCACGTTTGGCGTGCAGGGCGTCGCGACCGCGTCCGGCGGGCTGCGCACTTGGTCGCACGGCAACCTGCATGTCGCCGTGGAGCCGACCGCGCAGGGGGAGCAGCTCCGGCTCAGCGCGCAGAACGACGCCGCCGTCGCGCTGAACGCGCTCGGCATCTTGCTTGGCGGGATGTCGCTGCTGATGAGTGCCGTGGTCGCCGCCGCTGGCAAGCCCGACAAGGCGCTCGCGGTCCTCGGCCTGTTCGGCGGCATCGCGGTGACGGCCGTCGCGACGAATGTGCTGCGCGCGCCCCGGTGGGCGCGTGACCGTGAGCGCCAGCTGACGGCCGTGGCGACCCACGCGGTGGAAATGCTGGCGACGGGCGACGCGGCGTCGCCACCCAGC
The DNA here is from genome assembly GCA_965279375.1 of Gemmatimonas sp. GTDB lineage: Bacteria > Gemmatimonadota > Gemmatimonadetes > Gemmatimonadales > Gemmatimonadaceae > Gemmatimonas. The sequence continues at coordinate 1,300,692 of OZ257156.1, forward strand.
GCGAGGGGCCCCGATGACTTCGGGGTCGCCACCTAACCTTGCGTTGCGCCTGACAGGGCCGCGAAGGATGGCGGCCTGTTCGCTGGCGCTCACTGGCCGCAATTTATAGTAGGGCCCTGCAAGCGAACGCGCTCGTTAGGTCGCAACTTCTCTCTATATGCCGCCGTGCCTAGCCTTCTTTTCGCTTGCCATATGCGGTGATCCATTCTAGAATCGCGGTACGATCCTTCAACTCTAGATCATACCGTGCTGCTTTGAAGGCGTGGGCTCCGGCTGTGAAATTGGACGTGGTCGCGAGCAGAGCGCCGCCGACTCGGAGATCTGTCTTCACAGCATAGAGTGAGCGTACTACCTCAATCCCCACTGGCCGATCCGCTCGCCACCGTTTGCACTCGACAATCCAAGTGCTGCGAATGCCTAGAGCATCCGTATAGGCAGCAAATATGTCGTAGCCCCCGTCCTTCGTCTGACGGGTCAGCTCCACATTCCATCCGTTCGCAAAGAGAAGATCGCTAACCAGCCGCTCGAAGTCGCGCCAATGAATGTTTCCGAGCTTATGGGGGTGCGCTGCGAAATAGGAGAGCAGACCTCGGTTAAGGGATATCAATACCGGCGACGATTCGACAGATGACTCGAATACTTGTTGCAATGCTCTGATTCGCGGGATCGCGGTGGCAAATGCCTCTCGCTCCTCTGCAAGAAGATCATCGCGATGCCAATAGGCGAAGGCGAAGTCGATGTAGTCCGCCACGGCCTTTTGACTGTCGTCATCGACGGCGTGAAGACCATCGGCAAATGCAAGCTCCAGCGGGCTATTTTCGGTCTCTTCCCAGCTGTAGCTGGCTATAGCGTGTGTGAATCCTACAAGCCGAGCACCAGTAAATTGCGCATCGTGAGCGCTACGCACGTCCAGCGATGCTCCGCTAAAATCTGCCTGGCTAAAGTTGCCACCGTGCATCCAAGCGCGATGAAACTCGCATCCGACAAACTTCGCTCCGCTCGCGTCCGCACGTTGCCAGCTGCTTTTCGAGAGTTTACAGTGAGAAAAGTTGGCGCCGCGGGCGTCGGCATCTCGGAGGTCAGCAAGTACAAGGTTTGCATTTGCGAAGTCCGTTTCTCGAAGATTGGCATACCGGAGATTCGCCCTGAAGTACAGATCAAGACATCTCAAATCGGCCCCCGAAAGATCAGGTCGTGTCAACGGATTCTGACTGCGCCATTTGTTCCACTGCTCTACCCCGCGCTTTATTTCAGTTACGTGCTCATCGTTTGCCATTTCGGTGGGCCTCGCGAAGGTTGGAGCAAAATGACGCGCGCGCTTTGGCCGTACTTCTGCACCTTGCAGTACTAACGGGTACCCGAGGCTTCGGCTACGATGACACAAGTACGCCTATTCGGACAGTTCTCGCATAGACGAGCTTGGGGAATCGCGGATCTGAACTGTCCGCGCCTGCGGCATAACGTGCGTTGCAGCAGACAGCGCGGCTATTGATCGAGCGCGCTCCGCGCGCTTTTTATTGAGTGCCCCGCAGCTAAACATGGGCGTTAGGTCGCAGCACTAACCCTGTTGACTAGTCCACGCCGCAATTGTGCGTCTTTGACCAACCGTCCAACGTATCGAAAGGCCAATGAGCGAACAGGCAAGAGTCTTCCTCAGCTACTCAGTCAGCGATCGCTTGTACGCCGAACTGATATTTGAAGAGCTGCAGAGCAGTAGTACCCCGGTATTCATTGATCGAGTCAATCTCGGACAAGGGGAACAGCTCTTGTCGGCGATGCGATCGCAAATCGCTGCCTCCGACTTCCTCGTACTGCTGTTATCGCCCGACGCGTTGGAATCGGCGGTGGTGCGGCGTGAGCTTGAGTATGCCCTGTCGACCGATCTTCGGCAAAGATCTATCACGGTCGTTCCGATAAAGGTGAAGCCGTGTGAAGTGCCCGCCTACATGGAGCAATGGACGGTCCTTGATGCTACGCGCGATCTCAATCGAGGGATCAAGCGCCTATCTCAACTACTCAAGGCCGCGCCGAAAGTCCAACTCGACTCTCTAAGTCCGCAGCGGTTCGAGGAGTTGGTCGGAGAACTGCTCCGTTCCTACGGATTTCGAAATGTTGAGACGGCGCGTCCGTCGATGGACTTTGGGTACGACTTTTCGGCGCAAAGTGTTCAGCATGATCCATTTGGCCGCCCTGAAGTGGTGGAGTGGATTATCCAAGTAAAGTCATCTCGGCTCCAAACTGACACTAGCACGCTACGTGCGTTCCTTGGGGCGCTGAGCTTGCGGAACGAGCGAGGCCTGTTCGTTACCTCTTCACAGCTGACATCGCCGGCGAAGAGCTGGCTAGACTATGCGACCAAGCCGGGCGCCCCGAGGATCAGCTTTCTCGAGGGCACTGACGTTCGACGCTTGGTAATGGCAAAACCTCGCCTCATCAAAAGTTTTTTCGGCGGCAAGGGGGCAAAGTAAATGCCCACGATTGCCGATTTGCTTGGTCAGCTCGACGCGTGTCCGACAGGCACCGCGGGTTGGCGGGAGTACGAACAGGTCGCCACCAGCATCCTCACGCTCCTCTTTGTGCCGCCGCTGTCTGGTCCGACTGAACAAGCGCGCTCATTCTCGGGCATCGATCGGCGCGATGCGATCTTCGGAAACCGAAACATGACTCCAGACTCAGTCTGGGGGCAGCTTCGTATAGAGCTCGATGCACGGATGCCTTTATTCGAGTTCAAGAACTTCGAAGATGAGGTCGGAAAGGACGAAGTGGACCAGACTAGGAACTATCTTACAAACCCCATTGGACGGTTCGCCGTAATCTGCAGCAGAAATCCTCCCTCGCATCAAGCCAAGCTGCGTCGCAACCATGCTTACACACAGGAGAAGAAGGTTATCCTGTTCGTGTCTGATGAGGACCTTCGCGAAATGCTACGCATGAAGGATGCGGGGTCAGATCCTGCCCTATTTTTAATGGATCTGGTAGAGCTATTCTACATCCAGCATGAATAGATTCGTGTGGTAGCTTGCGACCTAACCTTGCGTTGCTATTGACAGCGGCCATAAGGTGGCGCCTATTCCTCGCTGCGCTCGGCCGGCGCACCTTATTGGAGGCCGCTGCAATAGAACGCGAGCGTTAGGCGGCTCGCGCATACCTTGAGCGACGCATAGCAATTGTCACTCTGCAATGCCAAGCGTTCAGCGAAGCGACGGCCAGACTACCCACGCCTTAGCGTCTCGGAGCCGGTCGCTCACAGAATGGCACCGCCATGCGTGCTTTGCGGCGATCACGCGAAGTACCTACCTTATGCCAAGAGCTCATGGTAAGCGACACCGTGCCAGCAACTGCTTCTGCCCTTTAGCGGAAGGTCTCATTGTCCCACGCGAAGAATGACAATCTTTGAACAGCTAGTTGAGGCATTTAGCGGTAGCGGCGATCGGTTGATGACGACCGCAGCGATTAAGGCAGCACTCGTGGAAAGGTACGGGGCGAATCCGACGAGCATTTTCCCATCCGACTATTGCTACAATCGCTGGAATCTGGGTGCGTCGAGGCGCACCCCTATTTTCGTTCGTATCGGCTCAGCGGAGTATCGGTACGTTGGACCGGAGCATCCCTTCACCGGGCTTGTATTCTGGCGCCCCAAGGGCGCAGACGCCGATCAAGTAATCGGAGAGCGAGTCAACGGGATACTGCGACTCTTTGATGCCCCCGACGCTTCGGTCGCCTCCGCTGAGGACGCACAGGAGGTATCGAACCCTGTAGGAGGAAGCACGCCTGCTCCACTGCCAACTCCGGCAGCGAAGGAATCCGCTCAGCGCTCTCGAAACCGTGCAGAGGCGATTCCTCTCAGTCCTGCGCAGCTAGATCGACTGTACGAGGAGTACATGGAGATTCTAGCCCTTGAGATCGGAGAGTTCGGCTGCAAGGCCACGGAGACTCGCCACCTGATTGGCAGGCTTGGAGAGTTCTACTGTGCACGTAGGACGGGCGGGCAGCTTGCGCGCCGTGTGAACCAGGAGGGATTCGACGTCGTAGGCGAGAACGGAAAGCGGATAAGTGTGAAAACAACGGCGCAGCGTACAGGCTTCGTCTCGCTAAACTGCAAGACCGTGCATCTGGCAGACGAGCTGATGATGCTGCGATACGAAGACGGGGCGTTTGAAGTTGTGTACTTCGGTGAGATCGCCAAGGCAATCGAGGTCGCACGAGAGTGGAACGGAAGGTACGAGCTCGACATTTCGAAGGCTCAGAGGCTCGCTAAGGGCTGACATGGCGCGCGCTCTGACCGCCCCAACACCTCTGTCGTCCGGCTAGGTCTCCCGTCGCAGATCGATCGCCGCCTAACCTTGCGTTGCGGCAGACAGGGCCTTCACGGATTGCTCCCTGTTCGCTGCGCTCACTGGTCGCATCCTGTTGAAGGGCCCTGCTGCCGAACGCGATCGTTAGACCGCTTGGCAGGCCTCGCGCCCCTTTAGATCGTGGGGCGTCTCCGTGCCCTGAGCCGGTGGACGATGACGGGCGCGCCGGACCGGTCGCCCTTGCGCCGGTGTATATACGTTTGTAGTCTTCGTGGGTGACCTTTGATTGGGATCCCGCGAAGAGCGACCAGAACCTCGCCGAGCGTGGCTTCGACTTTGCGTTCGCTGCACTGATCTTCGCGCAGCCGTACGTGGAGTTCGATGATGCCCGTCGTGACTATGGCGAGCGGCGCCTCGTCGCGCTCGGGCGGGCCGATGGGATTCCACTCACGGTCGTCTTCACCGATCGCCTGTCCCCAACCGGGACCGTCGTCCGCCGCGTGATCAGTGCGCGGCTCAGCAACCGCAAGGAGCGTCGCCGTTATGCCGAAAGCCTCGAAGCCATCGCCCCGGAAGACGAGCGCCCGTAAGCGCTCGGCTGTGCCCATCGTGCCGACGCAGGGGCGCGCGGATCTTGCGCGGCTGCGTCGCACGACGGATGCCGAGATTGCGCGGACCGCGCCGGACGAGTTGCGCGATCTGCCGGACGATTTCTGGCAGGGCGCGCGGGTCGTCACGCCCGTCGCGAAGGAGGCGATCTCCATTCGCTTGGATCACGATGTGATTGCGTGGTTCCGGGCGAGTGGACCGCGGTATCAGTCGCGCATCAACGCGGTGCTGCGCAGCTACGTCGAACAGGTGGCCGCGCCGGTTCCCACCGCGAAGCGGAAGCGGGCGGTCTAACATAGCATTGCTGCAGACAGGGCCTGCACGGAGTGCGCCCCGTTCGCTGCGCTCACTGGTCGCATCCTATTGCAGGGCCCTGCTGCAGAATGCAATCGTTAGGCGCCACTCCACCCTTCGTGGCTCCTGCTTCGAACGTAGATGCTCCGGTCGTCGTACGCGCTGCGATTTCACGCCAGCCAGAGATCCGATGTCCGCTACGCCAACCGGTTCTCAGGCCGCGATCCCGGCGCCGCCCACCACGACGCGGCCGACGGGGCGCGACGCGCACTATCTGTGGACCACGCTCGCCCTCGCGCTCGCGACCTTCGGCGGCTTCTGGTTCACGTACTTCGGCCCGCGCCTTGAGGGGACGTATCCGACGACCGCGGTCGCCGTGCATGTCCACGGCTGGAGCTTCTTCGGCTGGTATCTGCTGCTGCCGCTCCAGGCCGCGTTCATGCACACGCGGCGGGTGCAGCTGCATCGCACCCTCGGGTGGGCGAGCGTCGGGCTCGCGACCCTGATGGTCACCACGGGGCTCCTCGTCATCGGGGTGCAAATGCAGGCGGCGGCGTCGGCGGCGGAGCCCACGTTCTTCGCGCTCTTTGGCCCGATGATCTTCGCCACGCTCCTGCTGTTCGCCGGGTTCTACGGGGCGGCGCTGCGGCTGCGGCGCAACGGGGCCTACCATAAACGCTTCATGCTGGTCGCCAGCGCCGCGGGCATGGGCGCCGCGATGTTTCGCTTGGTCGGCGCGCTGGTCGGCCAAGTCCTCTGGGCTGCGCCGGTCGGGATCCTCGCGACGAACCTGTTCCTGGTCTGGGGCATCGCCCACGATTATCGCCGCGACCAGCGCGTGCACCCGGCGTATCAGATCGGGTTCGCGGTCTGTATCGCGCTAGAAGCGGGGGCGTGGTTGCTGACGCCGACGCCGGTCGGCGCGGCGCTCGCGCGGGCCTTGGCGTGGGTGGGGCGCATCGGCGCGGGCTGGTACTAGGGTCGCGACACCGCCCGCGTGCGCCGGCCGCGCGCGGACTATCAACACCCCCGCGTGGTGGGAGCGTGTCCTAGTCGTGGCGCCTAACCTTGCGTTGCGCATGACAGGGCCGCGTCGGATGGCGGCCTGTTCGCTGGCGCTCACTGGCCGCAATTTATGGAAGGGCCCTGCAAGCGAACGCGCTCGTTAGCTAGCACATCAACTTTCAGGTTTTGCGAGTGTTGCCTTCAGCCATCGAGACTACGTTTCAACAGGACGGCTACATCATCACACCGGATGCAGTCGCGCCGGGAGATATCGATTCGCTGATCGAGGCGATCGGGCCGATGGCCGCCGCGCTTGGGGGTTCACGCGGTGGTATCCGCCACCTTCTACGCGACGCGCCCGCAGTTCAAGAACTTGCCCGCCATCTGACGGTCCGCGCCATCGCGGAAGCGGCCGTCGGCCCCGGCGCGATCGCCGTTCGCGGCATCCTCTTCGATAAGACGCCAGGCGCAAACTGGAAGGTCATCTGGCATCAAGACCTGACGATCGCCACCCAGGCACGCGCCGACGTTGACGGGTTTGGTCCGTGGACCGAGAAGCAAGGGATACCCCATGTACAGCCGCCGGTGGACCTCCTCCGCGAGATGGTCGCGGTGCGCGTTCATCTCGACGACTGCACGACCGAAAACGGGCCGGTCCGGGTCATTCTAGGGTCACATCGTCGAGGCAGGCTCACGGCGGCCGAGACGGATCAGATCAGGAAGGAGGGACCCGAGGTCGTCTGCACGGTGCCGCGAGGCGGCATTCTCGCCTTCCACTCGCTCTTGCTTCATGCATCATCTCAGGCGCTGCTCCCTCAACATCGGAGAGTGGTCCACTTGGAGTATGTCGCCCGCCGTTGGGCGAACCTGCCGGGCGGTCTCGCTTGGCACGAGCGGTACTAGACCTCGCAGGGACAGTGGCTCGCGCGTGCTAGCTAACCTTGCGTTGCGCTTGACAGGGCCGATAAGGAGGGCGGCCTGTTCGCTGGCGCTCACTGGCCGCAATTTATGGAAGGGCCCTGCAAGCGAACGCGCTCGTTAGACCGCACTAGAGTCGACGTAACGACTATTGGCACGTGAGCAATTGACCAGATTCGGTCCGAGGCCCTTACCGATGAGAACCGAAGTCACCGTACGAGCTGCCGCTATTTCGCGCGGCATCATCCGCGAAGATGCTCCCCGCACCACCACATCACGGGGTGTCCCACGCCGCGCGAGGTGGCACATGCTGGTGTGGCTGGCCTGCGCGAGCTGTTCGTCCTCCGGATCGACGGAGCCCACCCTGCCCGCGGTCCAGCGCATCGTCATCGAGACCGGGATGTTGAGCGCTGTCGAGATGCCGCTGCGCGGTCGGACGCAGGTCGTGGTCTTCGCGCGGGCCGCCGATGGCACCATCGTGCGGGATGTGCCCGTCCCCGAATTGATCAGCCGCGATACCACGCGCTTCGTGGTCGAGCCCGGCTTGTGGGTCCGCTCAGTCGGCACGGGCGGCTCGACGACCCTCATGGCGCGGTTGGTGCTCGGCGGGCGCACGTTCCTCGACAGTGCCCGCGTGGGGACGGTGATCCCGCTCAACTGAGCGTGGCCGCTGGTCGGCGTCCGCTCGCACAGGAAGCACGGTGCCGCGTGGTGGACACGAGGCGTTCGTCCCGACGGGCGCGAGTGCGCACGAGGCACGGCCGGGCGCCGCCGGGGCCGCGCTGCCCGTGACGGTCGCGACGGCGCCGCGCCCGTGCTATCACCCCAATCCCGCCGGCCGCCCGTGCGGTCTAACCTCGCGTTGCGCTTGACAGGGCCGTCAAGGATTGTGGCCTGTTCGCTGGCGCTCACTGGCCACAACTTATGGAAGGGCCCTGCAAGCGAACGCAATCGTTAGACGGCCTCGCGAACGTCGTCGTCGACGCGTGTCCGTCGCGACGCGGACACAACGATATTTGGCATTGCTGAGTACGGCGCGCCCGAATTTCAGACGAGCGCGCGCAGCGCCCGGCGTTGCCTTCGCTGGGGCGCCCTGCCAAGTTGCCGAACGGCCGACGCGGCGTCACGCGCCGCCCACGCTTTCGTCGCCACCGCGGGTCCGCGCACCGCATTGGACTGGAGTTGGGATATGAGGGGGCGTCTCTTCCGCCGGATGGTCGCGCTAGCCGTGCTGCTCGCGGCCTGTCGCACGTCCGAACTGACGAGTGTCTCCCCGGCGCCGATCCAACTCCGTGTCGTCGCCGGCACGGTGGTGACCGCCGGCGCGGGGCTGAACCTGACGCTCCTCAATGGCAGCGCGGACGCCGTCGGCTACAACTGGTGCGCAAGCACCCACTTCGAGCAGCAGCGTGCGGGGCAGTGGACCCGCGTGAGTTTCAGCGACCGGGTCTGCACTCTCTCGTTGACGGTGTTGTCGGCCGGCGGCCGACAGGACGGCCTCGTCTTCCTTCCGCAGACCCTCGGCGCCGGGACCTATCGGGTGGTGATCGTCGTGACTCCAGAGCGGGAGGGCGCGGCCCCGATGCGCGCGGAGAGCGACGCCTTCACCGTGCGCTAGCGTGTCGGTGTACTCCGAGCGCGGCGGGGGTCTGCCGTCGCTCGGATGGTGCGCTGGTCGGCCGTCTAACCTTGCGTTGGTGCAGTCAGCCGCTCAGCGGTGCGCCGTGTAACTCCGGCGCTGGCGCGCCTGCGTTCACGGCTTCCTATTCTGAGCGGCTGCTGCACAACGCTATCGTTAGATGGCGGCTCAAGAATTGGTGTAATCGCGAGTGCGTCGCGCGATATTGGAGATGGAGTCGTCGTGAGATTTCGCGACGGTCGTGCTCGTGGCATCACTTCACGAGTTCTCGCGAACGCGTCCCCAACATCGTGCAGTCCATTGGGAGGTGTGCAATGTCTGAGAAGCCGGGTTCGCCGCATTGGGCGGCGTCGTCGGAAGGTCGTGTCCTCCGCGTCGTCGGGGCCCTGATCGCGGGGATTGATCTGGCGATCGTGTGGTCCGATCTGCGCGCGGGACAGGCGGTGCCCTGGACCGCGTGGGCGCGTCCGCTCTGGATGGCGGCGCTCGTCCTCGGTGCGGATCCACGGTTCGCGCGGCGTTGGCCGACGCGGCAGCCCGTGACGTGGATGGGGCTCGCCGTCTTTGGGATGCTGTACCTCGTGGTGCGTACGGCGACCCACGGCTCGTAGTCCGTCGGGACGCCGCGTTCGCCGTCCGCGCATAGCCCCGGTGCCGCGAAGGGCCCCGAGTGACGGTCCCCCGTTCGCATGACCGCGGCGTTGCGTCGCGCGACCGGCTCGCGTGGCCGCGACACTGCGCCGCACGTGCCGCCATCTAACCTCACGTTGGTGCAGTCAGCCGCTCAGCGGTGCGCCGTGTAACGCGCGCACTGGCGTGCGCTCGTTCACGGCTTCCTATTCTGAGCGGCCGCTGCACAACGTAAGCGTTAGACCGCTTTCCACCATTGACCATTCCGCGAGACTACTAGTGAACTGGGATCTTGTTCGGTCAACCGCGTTGTCTCTTCTCCTCGGAGGAGGCGCCGGGCTTGCGATTGCAGCCTTCGTGTCAAAGCGTCTGGTAGAGCAAGCACTGACGGCAAGGATGGAGAGGTACAAGGCGGAGCTGACGCAGCGTACGGAGGCTCTCAAGACTGAGATGTCGATCTATGCACACGAGCATACGGTTGCACTCTCGCGGGTCGATGCGCAGCGTGCTCAGGCGGTTGAACTCGTATACGCAGCCATGCGCGCCTGGACTAGGCCGGCAATTGCACTCGTGTCGGGCTCGCCACTAGCAGATCCCGACGACGGGGATATCTGGAAGCACTCCTGCGAGCAGGCAGAAAGTGCGCATAGTGCAGGGCTGCGACTATCGGACGTTCTCGACGAACAGGCGATCTACCTAGACTCTGTGACGTATGAGAAACTCGCGGAGACTACGTTGCACAGCATGCGAATGATCGCGAAGTTCCTCCGCATAATTCGAGAAGCTCAGGCTTGCGCTCAGGAGGAAGAAACGGCACCAGCGCTAGAGGTCGAGCGAAGGAAGCTGGCAGTACAGTTCCAAAAGCATATCATGCCGCTTCATCAGGATGTGGTTGGCGAATTCCGGAGACTACTCGGCGTTGAACGGGCGCGAGAAGCGGTCTAACCTTGCGTTGCGCTTGACAGGGCCTTCATGGATTGCTCCCTGTTCGCTGCGCTCACTGGTCGCATCCTGTTGAAGGGCCCTGCAAGCGAACGCGATCGTTAGGCGTCACCCCAGCGACACCGCTCAACGGATGAGCGCTGCTCATATTCCGCCGACGTGAGCGCGCATCTGCAGTGTCCAGCGAAAGCTTCCCCATTCGGCCGCCATGCCAAACTACTTCGCACCCAGGACGCTCGAGGAATGGCGTGGACGATCGATCTACGAGCGGGTGGGCGTACGCTTCTTCAAACGCGTTCTCCTGCCCGATGCGTTCTTGCGCTTCCGCCTGCGTCGCAAGAAGGCGAGGACAAGCGGTCGAGGAGGTATCGAGGCAGAACTGAGACGCCTTGAGTGGGAGACGAGGCGGAACGAAGCGATTCACGTGCTGGCCCTGCTTCTTACCGGGTGCCTTCTTGTTCTTCGGCGTCCGCACATATCCATTGGACAGTGGTTTGTCATCCTCGCCATAAACCTCTACGTCAACGTGTACCCCATCTTTGTCCAGCGCTACAATCGCTTTCGACTACTGCGGCTGATGCGCGCGTGCCAGTCACGCCAGGCCGAAGATGACCTTGCCCGAGCAACGTGACGCCTCTCGCGCTTTGCGGCAAACGTGCGGACGGGGGTACTGTAAGCAGGCGGCGCGTGGTGCGGGCGACGTCCGAGGCCGGTATAGGATAGGCAGCCCACGCCCGCGGCGTTGCTTGATGCGGCATACAGCTGACCCGATTATGACCCGGTCGGCGAACCAGTGGCCGCCAACGGCATCTGACGATGCCGAATTCACCACTCGGCCGACGATGCGAACATTCGTGGCATCGATCCTGATGCCGTCGCGCACGTCCGCGAGGACCTCCTTGAGGCCGTCGGTGGCCGAGTGCTGAAACACGGACTGCGGGCCGTGGCCGGCTGGCGCCTATTTCTCCGGCGGCCCTCTGCTCAGCGGCCACGCCGTGATTTTCCCGCGGAGCGCTACAGCCGGTTCCGTGCGATGTGCCGCCTAACCTTGCGTTGGTGCAGACAGCCGCTCCGCGGTGCGCCGTGTAACTGCGGCGCTAGCGCGCCTCCGTTCACGGCTTCCTATTTGATCGGCTGCAGCACAACGCCATCGTTAGCTCGCACTGCTGCGGTGTCGTGGCAATCACGGTAAACCCAGACGGAGGACCGGGGCGATGGTGGTTTGGAGAGGGCTCACGGCCGCCGTGGTGGAACGCGCGTGGCCGCGACATCTGCCTCATCGCAGTTGGCCGGCCGCCGCATTCGGAGTGACGTGAGCGCTACTACCCGTCCTGCCCTGTCGCCTCGCCTATCGGCGGACGAGTTTGCGCGCTGGTACTGGCGCAAGGATGAACTCCTTCCCTTCTGTCGCCAGCTCGGTCTGCGCACCGGGGGCTCGAAGCCCGAGGTGGCCGCGCGAATTCTCGCGCACTTAGCCGGGTCTCCCCCTGCGCCGGTGGTCGCGCGTCCGCGCACGGGGCCGATGCCGACGACGTTTTCGCTCGACACCACAATCGGTCCGGGCTGGCGCTGCAATCCGGCGCTGGGCGCGTTCCTGCGCGGAGAGTGCGGCGCGGGCTTTCGCTTCAACTTGGCCGTCCGCACGTTCATCCATACGGCCGTGGGTCACTCGCTACGCGACGCAGTCGCCTGCTATCGCGCGAGTGTCGCGCCCGGCGCGCCCGCCCAGCCGATGCTTCCGCAGAACGAGTACAATGCGCATATGCGCGCGTACTTTCGGGCGAACCCGGGTGCGACAGCGAGCGCCGCGCGCGCGGCCTGGCATGCGCGTCGGCAGCACCGTGCGAGCTAACCTTGCGTTGCGCTTGACAGGGCCTCCAAAGATTGCGGCCTGTTCGCTGACGCTCACGGGCCGCAACTTATGGGAAGGCCCTGCAAGCGAACGCTATCGTTAGAGAGCGAACCGCGAATCCGTGATTGTTTGAGGGGCGAGTGCGGCATCGCTGCGTCGGCAAGCGACGTATCCGCGGCCTTCGTGCGTGTCTGGGAGCACCGCGCCAGCCGACCGCCCCAACGGTCACTGGCGCGCCGGCCCGGGGGGCCGCCGACTTCCCGCGTGTCGACCCGATTCGCCCGAACGAGCCCTGCTGTCGGTCCCCAATCCAGCGCGCTAGGATTCATCCATGCCGACCGTGCTGCGGGTGGAGGGGTATCGGTTCTTCTTCTACAGCAATGAGCGGGGCGAGCCCGCCCACATTCATGTAGAACAGGCCGAGCGGTACGCCAAGTTCTGGCTCGCCGATGTCACCCTGGCCGAATCCCGCGGTCTTCGGAGTGCGGAGCTCTCGGCGCTCCGTCGGCTGGTGTTTGCACATCGCATTCAGCTTCAGGAGGCGTGGGATGGGCACTTCAGCCGTTAAGATCGAGCCGCTGGTCGTCGCGGTCACCTGCTCGGACGTCGCCCTCCGGGTCGAACTCGCGGATGGGCGCGAGATCGTCGCCCCCTTAGAGTGGTTCCCGCGCCTGCGCGACGCGACCGCAGCGCAGCGCGCGAATTGGCGCCCGATCGGCGGCGGCGTCGGCATGCATTGGCCGGAGCTGGACGAAGATCTCTCGGTCGCCGGGCTCCTCGCGACGCACTGACGCCACTCCGGCGTCGTTTGTTCGCTCTCTAACCTTGCGTTGCGGCTGACAGGGCCTTCACGGAGTGCTCCCTGTTCGCTGCGCTCACTGGTCGCCTCCTGTTGAAGGGCCCTGCAGCCGAACGCGAACGTTAGACCGTGGTGGCCACGTGGTCGCATCCGGCGACATGCCCGCTGGGCCAAGGTGGGTCTTGGAGGGTCTGCGCGTGTGTTCGTGTGCGCCAAGAGCGGCGGGCCCAAGCGCTCCGGGGTAGTCGCGAGGGACCTGCGGCCGAGCATAGATTTCGGTTCGCCCTCCTCCGGATGCTGTCCTATGGTTGATCGGAACGCCGAATCTCTCGCTGAGCAGCTGTTGACTTGGCCGACCGCCGATCGCGCGCGGCTTGCCGCGTTGTTGCTGGCGAGTCTGGAGCCGCCGGAAGCGGAGGTCGCCGCGGCGTGGGACGTCGAACTCGCGTCGCGCGCGGCCGCGCTGGATGCGGGACAGGTGCAGAGCATCCCCGCCGCGGACGTGTTCGCCGAGCTCGACCGCCGTCTGCGCGCGTGATCGCGCGGTTCCATCCCGAGGCGCAAGCGGAGCTGATCGAGTCCGCGCTCTACTACGAGGCGGCCCGCCCGGGGCTCGGGCACCAGTTTCGCGACGCGGTGAAGAGCGGCCTCGACCGTGCACTGGCGCAGCCCGAGAGCGGGAGTCTCCGCGCCGGTCTGCGCCGGCAACTCGTCGCGGGCTTTCCCTACGACGTGGTCTATCGCGTCGTGGCCGGGGAGCTCGAGGTGCTGGCCCTGGCGCATCACCGTCGGCGCCCGGGCTACTGGCAACGGCGCGCCTGACCGGGAGTCGGTTCGAGCACCACGGTCTAACCTCGCGTTGCGGTTGACAGGGCCTTCAAAGATTGTGGCCTGTTCGCTGTCGCTCACTGGCCACAACTGATTGAAGGGCCCTGCAACCGAACGCAATCGTTAGATGGCGCCCTGATGTTGAACCACAACCCGAGCACTCCGATGCGGTTGCACCCGACGGCGGTCTTTGCGATGATCGGGCTGCTGTTCATCGTCCTGGCGCTGCCGCTCATCCGGCGCCGCGTCCCGCCGAACGGCCTGTACGGCGTCCGCATTCCCGCGACCCTTGCCGACGAGGGCGTGTGGTACGCCGTGAACGCGCAGAGTGGGCGCGACCTGCGCCTCCTAGGCGCGGTGGTGGTCGTGCTCGCGGTCGCGGTGTGGGCGCTGGCCTGGCCGGTGTCACGGCAACTGCTGGTCCTGTTCGCGGCCCTCACCGGTGGCACGCTCGTGGTCGTCGTACGCGCGTTCCGTCACGCGAACCGCCTCCGGCGCGAGCGGTAATACGCCCGCCACCGCCGGCCTGGTGCCGGTCTGCGCGTGAGTCGAGCGCGCACAGCTAGCGCCTGGCCGCGTTCGGCGTATACCGTAGCACCATGCCGCCGATGGTCAGACATTCCCCTTGCTGACGGAGTGCCCGCATGCCTCGTGTGACGCTTCGACTGCTGAGTGGCCTCGCCGGCGTGTTCGCTGCGCCACTGCTCGCCCAAGCCCAGGGACGAGACATGAAGGCGCCCTTTGCTGGGGAACTCGCCGCGCCGGCGATGCGGCTGCGCCTCGAGCGGTTTCAAGTCGGGCTCGGCGTAGGCGCGCGGGGGATCACCGCAGACAGTCTGCGCGTCCTGGCGGCGGCGGAACGCACCGCGCGACTCCTCGCCGTCCGTCGCGCCCTCGCCCCGCACGACACGCCGTCCGTGTCCGGGAGCGATGCGCCGACGCACCTCGAGTGTCCGATGCCCATCGCCTCGCGGAGTCCAGGCGCGACGGCGGAGATGCCGGTGTGGCGTGCGGACAGTCTCGTCGAACGCCGCAGCGTCCCGTCCGCCCAAGTGCGTGCGTGTACGAACGCGCTCGGTCCAGCGCCCACGCGCTAAGGGAGCGGCGCGCCGCCATCTAACCTTGCGTTGCGCTTGACAGGGCCTTCAAGGAGTGCCACCTTGCTCGCTGCGCTCGCTGGTGGCATCCTGTTGAAGGGCCCTGCAGCAGAACGCGAGCGTTAGGTAGCGCTTCGACGGCTTGAGACGCAGACTTTTCCGATGCTCGCTCACGCGCGTCGTGTCCTAGTCATCGTACTCGGTGTCTGCCTGTGGGCGGTCAGTTTGCCGACGCGGGCGCTCGCGCAGCAGGCGGCGTTGCTCGGGACGGTCTTGGAGGACTCGACGGAGCGGCCCATCGTCAACGCTGAGATCGCCATCCCTGCGCTGCAGCGTCTGGTGCGCAGCGACTCGGCCGGCAACTTCAGCCTCAGCGGCATTCCGTCGGGCGTATACCGGGTGACGGTGCGCGCCGTCGGCCGTGCCCCGCTGCAGGAGACGATTGCATTTGGGACGGCCGGGCGGATTGAACGCGATTACCTCCTCGCCCGCGCCACGACAACGCTCGAGCAGGTGGACGTGCGGGCGGACGCGACCGTGGAGGATGTTCGCTTGGCCGAGTTCCATGCGCGCCGACGGTTCGGCACCGGGCGGTTCGTGACGCAGGAGGTGTTGGCGCAAGCGGACGGGCGGGCACTAGCCGACGTGCTGGCGAGTCGCATTCCCGGGCTGCGCAGCGAGTCGATGGGGGGCAACCAACGCGCGATGGTCAGTGCCCGGGGGGTGATCAGCTTCCGCAGTCAGCGCTGCTACGTGAAGGTCATGGTCGACCGCATCCTGCGCTACAACGGCACCCCCGACCCCCTGTTCGACATCAACACGCTCGATCCGGCGACGCTCGTGGGGGTGGAGTACTACACGACCGCGCAAGTGCCCGCCGAGTTCAACGGCACAGGCTCACCGTGTGGCACGCTCGTGATTTGGACGCGCATGCGCTAAGGTCGCGTCCTCCTGGTGCGGCCGCGGCATCACGCATCGCGTCACGCGCTACCTAACCTCACGTTGGTGCAGACAGCCGCTCAGCGGTGCGCCGTGTAACTGCGGCGCTGGCGCGCCTCCGTTCACGGCTTCCTATTGGAGCGGCCGCTGCACAACGTAAGCGTTAGGAAGCGCACCTACATTCACTCATGCCAACAGACTGGGCGACATTCTTAAGCGGGGCTGCAGGCGCTTTCGGGGCTGCATGGCTAGGGGCGTACGCTGGCTTCCGTCGAAGTCGGATGGAGCGGGCCCTCGATCGTCGCATTGCCTGGCATGAGTCGACCATTCAGGTTCTCGCTCAGTATGAGGAGGCCCTAGAACGACTGCGATCACACTCGCTCAACGTTCTGATCGTGCAGAGGACAGCGCCAGCTACGCAATCTTCCGGTGAATCCGCAGCAGACTTGCCAGAGCGAGTCAAAGTCCCCGCAGCACTGTGGAACGAGCTACGACAGGTTGAGGTCAGGGCAAGGGCAGCACTCCGACTTGGAGACCTCTACACAGAAGGGCGAACCCAAGTCGATTGCTCGGTGGCTCTCACGCGCTCCGTAAACATCGTGTCCAGCCACTGGCTTGATCTTAGCGATGAGCCTGAGATTCCGTGGGTCCACCTTGCCGCAGGCTACTCGGTCGCCGAAGTTCGCAACAGCCTTCAGGAATCGATGCGGGTTGTGCTTGAGTTGGATGGCTTCGTCGCCAGTTTGCTCGGCAAGCGATATCGGAGATGGAGACGGCTAAGGGTTGTTCGTGAGCTTCAAGCGGACCACGATCGTTTGCAGCAGCTGATCGCAGAATCTCAGGGCGCGTAGAATGCCTTCACTTGAGCCAGGCGGAGCAATATGAGTGTTGAGAATATGGAGAAGGCCAAGGAGAATCGACTTCTCTGGCCGCCGATATCCGACGCTGTGGACACTTACTTGCGGCGCCGCGCCTCTAATGCCGATGGATACGAACTGACTTGGCGCCTGGTTCACGTATGGGAGGCGATAGCCGCCACGCTTTCCGCGGCGGCAGTGACCCGTTTGCGAGAAGAGCCGAAGTTTGAACCTCTCTATCGCCGCGCCCGTGAGTACTACCACGGAAGATTCTGGGATCCGATAGCACAAGGCTTCAACCGTTCGCAAAGTGGGCTCGACGGCAGCGCGACGCGCAGAATCGACGTCCTGTGGGACATCAGCAATGGCGATGTTTCCTCCTCACGCTTCCTCACGAGTCTGCAGAGCTTTCTTCTCGCCAAAGAAATCGACCTCTCTCCGCTGGTGAAGGAGTGGGAACGAATCTGTGAGGTTCCTGATGAGACGAAGGCTTCCGGAAAATTCGCCGTTCGCGAGGCTTTGAGGCACGTCAACACGTTCCGAAATCGCTTTGCGCACGTTCCATTTCCGTACGACGTCCTGAGGGACGTTTCGGACGCCTATGCTCGCGTGACGGAGCAGCTGTTCAGCTTCGCCCCCGCACCTTTTAGCTCGTTTACGCAGGACGAGTCATTGGAAAGTCCGCTCTGCGGATCAATCCTGTGGAAGGATCGCGCGATGCGTGGTGGGGAGAACTTTCGCACTGTAAGTGAATGGCCGGCAGGTTATGGCTTCTCCTATCCGCCGATCGCAAAGAAGTCGTCGCCAGCTGAGAGTTGGAGCGCATCTCCATTCGTACATGTTGACTCGATGCTTCGACCGTACGTAATGACACGTCTTACGTCGATAACGAGCGGAACCTGGGAGTTTACGAGATTCAGAGCGGAGGCAAGTTCGGTAATTGCTATTCAGAATGCCGAAGCAGTCGCCGACCTTCCGGCACCAACACAAGCGGAGTACTCGACCCCACAGGACGCGGCGGATAGGGCTGAAGCAAAGGAGATCGAAGAGACGGTCCAAGCGCAGGCGCCGTCGTCTGCCACTCTGGCTCAGGATGAGCCATCTTCGTTTGACGAAGCGCTTCGGTTCGTGAGAAACGAGGACTTCGAGCCCGCAATTCGATACTTCCAGCGGTACGTCGAAGCTCGCCCCGCATACCATATCGGCTGGCTTCGCCTAGGGCACGCACAGCGAGAGCTCGCGATGCGCCGCCGTTTCGCGGACCCCGAAGGTGCAGCAACGCTGTTTGACAGCGCTATTGAATCGCTGTCTCAGGCGACGGGTCATGTTGAGAGGAATCGCAAGGCGCAGGCGCTCTACGAACGTTCTAAGGCGTACTATCACAGGGGGAACTTTCTCTCACAGCACGAGGATCTGGGGAGTGCCTCAAAGGATGCAAGTGAAGCGTGCGATCTCTCTCCTGATACTTCGTACGAGAGTTGGCGAGAGTACGTAACGAACCATGCAGTCGCGCTGGACGCTTCCTAACAGTGCGTTGCTGCTGGCAGGGCCTTCAAGGATTGCGGCCTTGTTCGCTGCGCTCACTGGCCGCAACCTATTGAAGGGCCCTGCAGCAGAACGCGAGCGTTAGGCGCCTCGCTGCATTGAATCCACACACCACTTACTCTTGAACTAGCGCAAATGAAGATTGACTCGCTCCGCATCGCAAACTTTCGAGGCATCGGAGACGTGACCCTCGAGTCGCTTGGCACAATGGTGATCATCGCCGGGCCAAACGGGTCCGGAAAGTCTTGCATCTTCGATGCAGTTCGCCTGCTGAAGTCGATCTACGGCGGCTATCAGGCCAATGAGTGGCAGCAATGGATGGGAGAGTTCCATGTCAACCTCGCGAGCCGCGCGACGGACTATTTCCCGATCTTCAACGACCGGACGAAGGAGCTCCGCATCTCTTGTGGCTTCAGATTGGCGGAAGACGAACGCCGCTATATCTCAGCGAACGCGGACGAGCTCTTACGCGAACACATCTGGCGTACGCTCATGCCGGAGGCCTACGCATGGGGTGGTCTACGCCTTCCGATGTTCGCGACGCAGTTCCGGGAACGCGAGCCCGAAGTCGGAGAGCGCGTCTCCGTCGAGCGGCCGCTCCTCGCTGAGGAGCTGAGTCGTCCGACGATTCAAGGTGAAATCGTCATTCGACCAGGCGATGTCCCCGAGGTGCGGAAATCGGTTGCGCTCTCGGTCGCATTCAGCACGTTCAGACCGCAGCAGCTTGGCGTGATTGACTACCACGGAGCACAGCGACACTACGGTCGCGAGAACGTGCAGGGAATCAATCTTAGTCTCGATGCGAGCCAGCAGAATCAGAGCCAACACGCCTTGTACAACTACGCCAACAAGTACAACAATGTGAAAAGCGAGATGGCGGCTTCGTACGTGAAGGAGATTCTGGCCGAACAGGCAGGCCTTCCCAAGGCATCTCAATCGACTCTAACGAATACCCTGAAGGAACTCTTCGAGACATTCTTCCCGGAGAAGACATTCTCTGGTCCCGTGCCTACGACGGACGGCACTCTGACCTTTCCGGTCCGTACAGCAAGCGGCGGGCAGCACGACCTAGATGATCTTAGTTCCGGTGAGAAGGAGATTCTCTACGGCTACCTCCGCATCCGGAATTCGGCTCCGCGGTATTCAATCATCTTGGTCGATGAGCCCGAGCTACACCTTAATCCAAAACTCATTCGAGGCCTTCCGCAGTTCTATCGTCGGAATCTCGCGGAGTCACTAGAGAACCAGATTTGGCTCGTTACTCACTCGGACGCCTTGTTGCGAGAAGTTGTGGGCCGAGACTCCTACAATGTTTTTCATATGCTTCCGCAAACACAGGTCAGGGACGGCGGCAGTCAGCTTCGCGCTTTATCCGTCACCGCCGATCTGGACTTGGCGTTGGCCGATTTGGTTGGAGATCTCGCGACGTTTCGACCGGGCGGAAAGGTGGTAATTGTCGAGGGGGGCGGAGATTCGGATTTTGATCTTCGGGCCGTATCGCGTCT
Organism: Gemmatimonas sp.; assembly: GCA_965279375.1. GTDB lineage: Bacteria > Gemmatimonadota > Gemmatimonadetes > Gemmatimonadales > Gemmatimonadaceae > Gemmatimonas. Next base: position 1,320,446 of record OZ257156.1, read on the forward strand.
GGTGCCGGAGATGGCTGAGCAAGTGAATTTGCTCTCGGGTACGAACAAAACTCGCGTTCGGAGTCTACTGGAGCTTCTCACGCGCGCCGAACATGCTGGAATTGTCCCGTTCAAGTGTTTCTCAATTACAGACCGCGACTCAGACTCGGCCGTAGTTGCGCCGAATGCTGCGAATGCGCTTTCGTGGGATGTCTACCATATCGAGAACTACTTCCTTGAGCCCAAGTACATCTCACGCGTCCTGTCTGCGCTCCACCTCGGAGGGAATTGGACTGACGAGCAGATCTGGGATGAGCTTCGCGAGTGCGCAACGTTGACCATTCCTTCCTTAGTGCGACACGAACTCTCCTTTTTTGCGAATGGGCTGCTTATCAATGCTCTCGAAGTCAAGTCGGACCCTAAACAGGAGCTGCAGGCATCGGCGATTAGGTCGTCGGTCGAGAACGCGCTGAGGCGCATCACAGCAATTGAAAGCACTCAACTGTCCGACTCAGAATTGACGCGCAGGGAGCAGGAGATTCGCGCCCGATTGACAGCGAGTATCGCAGACGGTTCTTGGACGAGCTCATTCCGCGGCCGAGATGTGCTCAAACGCTTTGTCGCGCGCTCAAAGACGACGGTTTCATATGAGGTTTTCCGCAACTTGATTCTCTCTCATATGGCCGACGATGGATACTGTCCTCCCGGACTACGGGCTGTAGTGCAGACGGTTCTTGATGGGTGACTTGCTTGCACAGGCATCGACGTCGCCACATCGAGAACTACTCGCCTCCACCACTTAGCCCCGTCGCCTATTCGACGCCGTCGTCCGCGCCTGAGCGGTGCTGGGCATCGAGATGTAAGGCGCCTAACAGCGCGTTGCTGCAGTCGGCGGGTTCAAGGATGGCTCCCTGTTCGCTGCGCTCACTGGTCGCAACCTATTGAAAGCCGCCGCTGCAGAACGCAATCGTTAGAGAGCCCGCCGCCCCCATATCCAAACATCGGCTCGTGAATCTCGCGGTCTTCGATATCGACGGCACGCTGCTCAACAATTTGGCCGGCGAAGACGCGTGCTACGCGCAGGCGTTACGCGAGCAGTTGGTGCTCGCCGACCTCGACACCGACTGGGCCAGGTACGAGCACGTGTCCGACGATGGCATCGCGACCGAGGCCTATGCGCGGGCGTATGGATGCGCCCCGACCGCCGTGCTGCGGACCGCGACCATTGATCGCTTCGTGGCGCTCCTGCGCGCGGCGCATGTGTCGTCCACGCCGCTGGTGGCCCTGCGCGGTGCGCATGAGGTGCTCACAGCGCTCCCGACGCGTGGGTGGGCGGTCGCGATGGCGACCGGGGCGTGGCGCCGCGCCGCGGAGTACAAGCTCGCGGCGGCGGGCCTGCCGGTCGCCGACGTGCCGCTGGCGACGTCGGAAGATGGTCCGGCCCGCGTCGCGATCGTTCGCAGTGCCATCGCGCGCGCGCAGGCCCAGTGGGGCGTCCCCGAGTTTGCCCGCGTGGTCGCGATCGGCGATGGGGTCTGGGACGTGCGGGCGGCACAGGCGCTTCACCTGCCATTTGCTGGGGTGGGCGTCGGGCCATCGGTCGATCGCTTGCGCGGTGCCGGGGCATCGCACATCATCGCGGACTATGCGGATCTTGCGGGCACGCTCCGAGTGTTCGACCAAGTGCAAGTTCCGCGCACGGCGGCTCTCTAACCTGGCGTTGCGGCAGACAGGGCCTTCAAGGATTGCTCCCTGTTCGCTGCGCTCACTGGTCGCATCCTATTGAAGGGCCCTGCTACCGAACGCTATCGTTAGACGGCGAATGACGAACGGTGTGCCAACGTCAGATCTGGTGTGCGATTCCGCACCGCGCGGTACCGCGCGCCGGCTATCCTTCACCCGATCGCGCGCGGTGGGCCTCCGGCCTATCGGCTGTCCGCGCGGGTTCAATGGACGGAGTCTTCCGATGCAGCCAATGCGATGCGCCCGATTCGTGGGTGTGAGTGCGACCCTCTTTCTCGCGGCCTGCGGCTGCAACGCCATGGGGTATCCGGCCATCGATGGCCTCGTGCAGGACCGCGTGACGGGTCGGCCCGTCGCGATGGCGGGCGCCACGGTGCGCTACAGCAACGAATTGCAGGCCGCAGTCGAGCGGGTCGTCCCGGCGGCCGACACGGGGAATCGGCTGTGGCTTTGTTGCACGCCCGGCCGCTGGCGCGTGCAGATCGACCAAGCGGGCTACGTCCCCTTCGATACGTCGCTCCGCGTGCGCGCGGAGGGGCGCTGCGACCGGCCCGTCTTGGTTCGCCTGATTGCCCGCTTGCAGCCGCGGCCGGTCGCCGCGTCGCGTCGCGCGCCCGTGGGTCGGACGACGGGCTAGGTCGCGGTCACGGCGCGTGTCGGTGCGCGATGTCGGTGGTGTGCCCGGGGGCTGGCGAACCGCGTCCAAGCGCGCGCGTCGCGCCGGATTGCCGCACATTTCCCGGCGTGATGGGTAGCAGCGCCGGCGCCCGCCGAGGGGTGGCGCGCACGAACTCGACCAGGCGCGATCGCGCCGGAGCCAATGCCAATGTCCCAGGTGCTGTCGCCCATAGCCGCGCCGCGGAGTCCGGCCGAAGCAACGCTCTTCGCGCGGGAGCACGACGCGTTGGAGCGTCTCTACATTCTCCGTGGACAGCTCGACTTTCTCCGCGCGCGCCAGAACATGTCGGCGTCGCCAAGCAACGAGGCGGCGTATCCGGGGGCACTCTCCCGTCTTGAGCGCTCGTATGGAACGGCGGTGCGGGAGTACGAAGCGGTGCATGCGGCGCGGCTGACGTCGGCGTCCGTCGCGGTCCCGTCAAGCCCGGTGATGGCGTGGGATCCGCTCGTCGGCCGCCTCCTCTTCCTCGGAATGACGACCGCGGTGCTGCTGCTGATCGTGGGGCGGCGGCGAATCTAGCGCGGCGCATCGGCGCCTACCTCAGGATGGTCGGTGCGGGATTCGCCGTCTAACAGTGCGTTGCTGTTGACAACGGCTTCAAGGATTGCGGCCCATTGCTCGCTGCGCTCGCTGGCCGCAACCTATTGAAAGCCGTTGCAACAGAACGCGAACGTTAGACCGCGGTACATGAGGTTGTGTTCGATCAGCTTGAGCGAACGGACCGATACGAAATCGTTCGCTTGCGCCGCAACCAAGGAGCACTTTCCCATAATTCGGTGCTTTCGCCGCGCGCCTCTGCCGCCAGTTCAACAATAGTTCGAAGAAGTGTCGCTTCCTCGTAGTCGACAATTCGACTGTTCGCCCCGAAGTGCTCCCTCAAACCGCATTCAAAGGTCTCGTCGTCGTCTCGATAGCTGCCGACGTCAGGCTGACCCGCACTCGATATCGGGACAAGCAATGCTTCTCGCGACGAATCGGGATACCGACTTCGGGAAATGCCCGGTATCGTCCATGGCCCTGCTCTTTCGCCATACGCCAGGACGAGCTCACTAGAAGATTCGACAACAGCCTTGAACTCGGCGGCACTAACAAGTCTGCTCGCCCCAGGACGAGTGACAATTGTAATCCACTCTAAACTGGTCTCTTTTAGTACATCGCATCCATAGTGCCCGGCAACCTCACTGAGGAATGCGTACCGACTGGAAATGAAGTCAGACTCTCCGATACGATCGACTGCTCGAACTATGAATGGCTTCAAGTCCTGGAGGATCCGGCCTCTAAACGCCTCCGAATCCCATTCAAGCGGAGTGGATCTTGAGGCGTCAAGATCTACGTCTCCGATATTGATCACTCCGAACAAACCGGAAGTCGGAAGCGTCTTGATCGCGAAGCCTTTGGAGCAGAGGACGAGGCCGCTACGCTCAGGAACAGCCACGACGCGCATGTCTGGAGTGACAAGCTCGGGTTGAGAACCAGGCCACCTATCTGCCGGAAGGCCCTCGTCATCGCGTGTCCGCGCTATCCGGGCGGACGATCGCACTGTCGCGTCCTTCGATTCGCGAATGCGACGTGCGGAAGTCGTCGCTACCGTCGCACGGCTAGCCACAAACGTTGCCAAATCAGCTTGGGAAACGGTTTGCCACCAATTCGGCTCAATCACCGAATCTTCGCCTAGCTCAGATACTTTGATCGGAATCGGTAGCATAGGCGCTCTCGCCCGAACAATGCGAGCCAATGACTCGAAATCGCCAACGCGATCCTTGGCGAGAATCACTGACACAGATGTTCCCGTACGTAAGCCGGGTGCACCCTTCGATAACGCTCCTCGGCGTCCAACACCGTGGAGCACGAGCGTCAATCCGGGCCCACTGACTCGCTGACTCCGGACTTCGACATCTTCACCAAGCATGAAGACTGACAAGAATCCGATTCCGAATCGACCTACTGGAGAGAAGGTCGATTCAGCTAGGCGCGGAAAATCTGAGAAAAGGTCCGCTGATTTCCAGTAATTCGAAGCTATACCAAGCAGATAGCTAGAGATCACCTTCTCGCTCATTCCCACACCGTTGTCCGAGACGGAAAGCGTAGCCCGTTCGTCACTCGCGTCGAGGGATACCGTGATCTCTCCCACGGTTGGAGTCGCGCCATCCAGTGATTCGCGAGCGGTGCGGAGGAAAATCGCGTCACGAGCGTTTTGAAGGAGCTCACGAATCGGTGCGAACTGATCATTTCGATAAAGTGTGCGTCCGCCTAAAAGATCGACGAGCCGCTCTACAGAGTCTGAGCGAAATCGAACATCCACGGGAGCGAAGCCACTGGGAGCTACGAGCGCCGCAAAAGCCTGCGGGCTGCGAATTGACTTCACTCCTTCTAGTGAAAATCGACCAATCGATGCCGTCCGCCCACGAAGATAGTCTCCGACTGCAGCGATCTCCTTATCCAAGCCGCTGCACATCTCGTAGTAGATCCACCAGGCGTCAACATCGTCGATCGGTTGAAGCGAGGCGTATACAAGCAGTGATCCTTCACGATGCGGACCAACAATCCGCTCCTGAGCGAGCCAGTGCTTCACACTGTCCTCGCCGACGCTGCTTCGGAGAGCACGCTCAAGGCTCGGCGCGCGCTCGCAGTTGATGTGAGCGAAATCGACAACTCGAAGGAGGCTGGCCAGATATCCCAAATCGATGGTAGATCCGAGAGGCGACGGAATTGCTCCGCGCCGGCCGATCTCGTCGTCTAGTCGACGCAGTGACCAGTGATGGCTGGCGGCAACCGTGCCGATCATGTAGGCCCATCTATCGCGGACGGCCATTGTCTCGATCAGAAAGCGGTCAAGTCCAGGAAGTGCTTCAGTTGCTAGGGCCAATGCGTTCGACGCGTGCAACTCCCTTGCACTTACTCGCAAAGCGGTGCGTTTCGCTTCCGCCGGAGAGCAGCCATCAACACTTTCGAGTCGCGATGCGGTTGTACGAAATGTCTCCGTTGCCTCGAGCTTTGCACGTCCATCGGCAGTTGCCGCGAGCGCCATACCAAGATCATGAACATAGAAGCTTGCCCCCAATACAAACGCTTCTCCTGCATTCAGCTGCGAAGACTCATCTGGAGTAAGGACTTGATCCAGTACGGTCCACAACGCGTCCATGTGCGTGACCGAGTGATCCGTGAAGTCCGGTATCAACTCTTGCACTTTGGCGCTAATGGCCGCAGCAACGGTACGAATGCCCGTCAGGGCCTGCGCAAGCTCAGGATCGGTCTCGAGGATGCTCCACAAGCGTGACTTTGTGACAACCGGAGGAACTGGCATAGATTGGCTGCGCAATGAGGTGGCTCAGGCGTGCTATTGGACAACGAATAGTGGAGCCAACTCTCAGAAGTGGCCAGTAGATTGACCGGTCGCCTTAGCGAAACACAGCGCTACCGCACAGGGTGGCTTGGATTCCCTACAGGATTACTCGTCTGGTGTTCGTCCCTTCGGAGATCTCAGTCTCGGGCCAGATGCGCATTCGGGGGGAGCCAGCACGTCGCCGCCCGCGGTCTAACCTTGCGTTGCTGCTGACAGGGCCTTCAAAGTAGCGGCCTTGCTCGCTGCGCTCGCTGGCCGCAACTTGTTGAAGGGCCCTGCAGCAGAACGCGAGCGTTAGGTGGCACTCAGATCGTCAATTCAATCTGCGACGACTCCTCATCTCGCAATGTGCTGTCCGTCGTCGCTACCGCTCAGAAGCTCTCGGAGGTTTGATGCGGGCACAAATGCGTGAGCTTTCCCGATCTTGCGCTGACTAAGCAGGCCCTGCGCGACCAGCTTCATCAAGTCACTTCTCGCAGTTTCGTAGCTTACCCCGTGCGAGATCTTGTGTGATTCCACCGAGTATCGCGATAGAGGCTTCTTCAGTGCATGATTGATCAGCGCAAGCTGTCGCTGGTTGAGCTCTGCGTTCACAGCCGATGCTCGCCGTACTATTTCCTCTGCTTCATGAATCTCCGCCGCCTTTCGCGCTAGGTACTCGTGCAAATCTCCTATCGCCCGGAGGAGTACCCGCATCTGGTAAAGTAAGAAGTACGTAGCATCATTTTCGTCGCTCTCCGTATACAGGTATGCCCTCGCGTACTGAGCACGTGCCTTTCGAAGAATGCGTGAGATCGACACGTACTCGCAGAGCCAGTATCCTTGCCGCGCCATTGACCAGTAGAAGAGCGCGCGGGCCGTTCGTCCGTTCCCATCAACGAACGGATGATCGTATGCAAGCCAAAAGTGCAGAAGGATTGCTCGTACGGCCGGCGGCACGAACTCGGTCGGCTCAGCTCCATTCGCGAACTCGCACATCTTCTGCATCCGCTCCTCGAGCTCATGCGCAGGAGGCGGCGTATGTAAGCGTGTTCCAGTTTCGTCCTCGACTACAATGTCTTCCTCGGCGCGCCTAAACCTTCCAGCCGCGTCCGGGTCATCCAATGCGCCGTCGGTTAGCTTCCTCTGAAGTTCCTTGACGATCTCAGGCGTGAGAGGGCTTCCGATGAACTGCCGCACGTACAGCATGCCCTGAAAGTTGTTCAGGATCATTCGTTCGCTTCGATTTCGTGGTGCGCGACCCTCCTGAATCATTGCTTTGGCGACCTTTCTGGTCGTTGAAGCACCTTCGAGCTGACTTGAGGTAATCGCTTCCTCGACAATCGACTTGAACAGGTACGTATCTCGCGTTGCAGGGTTCGTGACCTGCTCACTACCCTGAATGTTCCCTCCCGCATTGCGGTCGATCTGATGCAGCATTTCTAGTGCGGGATTCGGAAGCGCGTACTGGAACGGTCTACCCTGCACGTCCTTCAGCGGGAGTCGGCGATACAGTGCCCGCCTCGCCAGCTTTACTGCGATCCACTGTTCCTCGGCAGTGAACTGCTTTGATGGGGGCGCGTGCCTGAATGTGTCCCAGTGGCGGTATTTCCCGCCTGGCGCCGCTCCGAACCCCTCTCGCATTAGATCGTCGAATCGGTCGGTTCCATGCGTGCCAGAGAGCAGGTCGCTCAGCAGCTTTCCGAACGTCGGCGGTGGAACGGGCAACTTCATTGTGGCAGGCCCTGAGGTAAGCGGACGGCAAACTACCAGTTGCTACTAATTGGTACGATATTAGGAGTTGTTTAGGCCAGCCGCAATGCCAAGTACTAAGTTTGGACAAACTAGTAGTAAACTTGGAGTGATCCGATGTAGAGTCAAGCTAAAGCATTTGCTCATAATGCTTTACGGATCTTTCGATGATTCGCGCTCTCGCCCTCCTTGCCCGAGATGTGACAGTACCCGCTCGCACAGAAACAGGAGTGGCAGGGAAGACCAGCCGAGAAGACACTCCGCCGCGAGAGAATCACGACAGAATGCCGAAGCGAGCAGAACACAGGACGCGTAGGCGGAATCTGAGAAAGTTCGATACACCGCCGCGCCACCTAACCTTGCGTTGCTGCTGACAGGGCCTTCCGGACTGCCGCCATTGCTCGCTCCGCTCGCTGGCGGCATCCTATGGAAGGGCCCTGCAGCAGAACGCGGTCGTTAGGTGGTGCGCAGGCATTGGTTGATTCTTGGTGTCTTCTACGTCTCTCACTGAGGCATTCGTGCCAGCATTCTGGATGGTTCGTGCAGGCGAAGCCGGTCGGATCGTGGCGGACTTCGAGCGTCTGAATCTCGTCGCGGTCGGCTGGTCTGCCGTGGGCGATCTGTCGCCATTTGCCTCGGTCGATGCGATGCGCGCGGCTGTTGCGCGCGCATATCCTGAGTCGAAGCCCGGCAACGTTGTCATCTCCGGAAGCACGCTCATGAAGTTCCGGAGCGTCTTTGCGCAGGGCGACCGCGTCGTCACGTACGATCCACCAGCACGTGAATACCTGCTGGGCACCGTGAGCGGTGACTACGCCTTCCGACCTGGACTCATCCCGGACTATCCGCACACCCGCTCCGTTCGATGGAGCGGACGCGTGAGTCGCGATAGGCTGTCCGCGAGTGCCAAGAACACTCTCGGCAGTATCGTCACGCTGTTCCAGCCCAGCGACGAAGCCTTAGCTGAGCTCGAAGCACTGCTGAGCGGGAAGCCAGCACCGGTTGCGCCGCTCGTGATCGAAGAGGAGGAGAGCGCCGAGCTAAACGAGGTCCGACTGGACGCGGTCGCTAAGGCCCAGGAATTCCTGAAGGATCGACTGCTGCGGCTGTCTCCTGAGGAAATGGAGTCGTTGGTCGCGTCGCTACTGCGCGCGATGGGATACAAGGCCAGAGTCACTCAGAAGGGTCCGGATGGTGGCCGCGATGTCATCGCGTCACCCGACGGCCTCGGTTTTCAATCGCCGCGCATCATCGCGGAGGTGAAGCACCGCCCGCGGGAACGGATGGGGCCTGAGCAGATCCGTAGCTTCCTAGGAGGGCTCCGCAGTGGTGACTGCGGGCTGTACGTCAGTATCGGCGGCTATACGCGCGAGGCGCGCTACGAGGCAGACCGTGCGACCGTGCCCTTAACTCTCGTCACGCTCGACGATCTGGCGAATCTGATCGTGGAACACTACGAGTCGTTCGATGCCGAGGGCCGGACGCTCGTGCCTCTCGTCAAGGTGTACTGGCCGGTGTCGTAGCGGGCACCACCTAACCTTGCGTTGGTGCAGACAGCCGCTCAGCGGTGCGCCGTGTAACTGCGGCGCTGGCGCGCCTGCGTTCACGGCTTCCTATTCTGAGCGGCCGCAGCACAACGCAATCGTTAGGCAGTCCCAACGTAACTACACTCCACACAGGATACGCACGTGCGGAAGATTCTACTTCTTGTAGCAGTGCTAACTCCAGCTATATCGGCATGTAGCCGCGACGCCGACGAAGCGCGAGAACTCGCTGTACTGAGAGCGAGGTTGGACTCCCTTCAACTAGTAGTGAAGAAGATCGAATTCGACGCGAAGTATGCCGATTTCTTCTCCAAGGTCGATGGGATCGCCTACCTTACGCCAGGATCGTCAGGATACTCTCTCATCCAAAGCGATTTGGGCAAGCTCGCGGTCTCGCTTGAAGATGTTCGTCCGTATGCAAATGGAACCCGAATCGTCTTAAGCATTGGCAACCTTACCTCTGCCACAATCAACGGCGCAAAGGCGAGTATCGAGTGGGGGAGCGTGGACTCGGCTGGGTCTCCGAGGAATGAGGCGGCGAAGTCTCGCGATGCAACCTTCGCGGAACATCTCCCCGCGGGCGCCTGGACGCAGGTCCCTTTGGTACTCGACGGTGTCCTGCCGGCTGAGTTCGGCTTCGTTCGAATCAAGGATGTAACTCACACGGGTATCGGACTCCGAAAGCCGTAGTCCGGCTGCCGACTAGTCCACGAGTCGCAACGCACTTCAAGTGTGCGAACAGCTGCACCTCGTAGAGTCTGTTTCTATCACAAGCAAGTACTCAATCTCAATGAACGCTCAACTCACTCTCGAGTACGCAAAGCTTCTGCTTGGATGGCCAATCGTGACGCTCGTCATCTCGACCATTTTCGTACGCACATTCCGCCCTCAGATCGCCTCGCTGCTCGAGCGCCCATTGAAGCTGGAGTGGCCAGGGGGAGGCGCTTCGTTCGGATCGCAGGATCGTGCGTCAAGAGCGGAGCTACAGGCGACTACCTCTGTACCAACTGTCCCATCGGCAGGCGTGGAGGTGAAGCTCCCTGATAGCATCTCAGCCACGTCGACAGGAGGTCAAGATGTGGTCCACCTGATTCAGTCGGAAAGAGCGAACGCCGCACTTTGGGAGTACCGCTACCTAAACCAGTTTCTGGTTAGATCAACTCAACTTGTTCTAGACTGGATCGCAGGGCTTCCGAATGGTATCTCGACAGCATTCTTCGACTCTCAACTTCAGGCGCACATTTCGCTCGCCAATGAGAGATTCGCGATTCTGAATGCACTGCAACGCCATCATCTGATCTCTGTTCGCGACGGGCTAATCCAAGTGACTGACAAAGGGAGAGAATACTTAAGCTGGCGTGGTCCGATGCCACCCATTCCGCCGGGGACTGCCTAACCTTGCGTTGGTGCAGACAGCCGCTCAGCGGTGCGCCGTGTAACTGCGGCGCTGCCGCGCCTCCGTTCACGGCTTCCTATTTGAGCGGCTGCAGCACAACGCCATCGTTAGACCGTGGCAACAGTCGGTGGCGTGTCCGCCAGCGCTCGCACGACATGGTCTCTGGAGTAATGGTTCGCCGGTCCCCACCCGCGACCGGATGGATCGGTCGGCAGCGGCAGCCGAGCGGGGCATGCCCGGCGCGCGGTTCGCAGGTAGATTTGGGCCATGACGCCCTCGATCCTCACCCGCGCCGACGTGGAAGCCCGCGTGGCCGCCGCCCGCCCGGAGATTCTCCGGTTGGGCGTGCAGCGTCTGGCGCTTTTCGGCTCCGTGCAGCGGAACGAAGCGCGCGGCGATAGCGACGTGGACGTGTTGGTCGAGTTCGCCGCCGGCCAGAAGACCTTCGACCATCTCTTGGCGTTGGGGGAGCTGTTGGAAGGAGCGCTGGGCCACCGGGTGGAACTCGTCACAGCCGAATCGCTCTCCCCGTACCTGCGTCCCTACATCCTCACCGAAGCCCAGGATGTCCTTCGCGCCGCGTGAGTATCTGCGGCATATCGCGGACGAAGCGGCCTATCTCGAGCAGGCGACGAGTGGGGTGAGTCGGGACGCGTTCCTCGAGGATCCGACGCTGCAGCGCGCGTGCGTGCGCAGCTTCGAGATCATCGGCGAGGCGACCAAGAAGGTGCCCGCGGAGCTGCGGGCGGCGCACCCCGACGTGGCGTGGCGCGCGATGGCGGGCATGCGAGATCGCTTGATTCACGACTACTTCGGCGTGGATCTCGACCTCGTGTGGGACGTGATTCAAGAGAAGATCCCGACGCTCCGCCGCCAGATCGAGCGGATTCTCGCCACGGTCTAACATCGCATTGCTGCAGACAGGGCCTGCACGGAGTGCGCCCTGTTCGCTGCGCTCACTGGTCGCATCCTATTGCAGGGCCCTGCTGCAGAATGCAATCGTTAGACCGCACTCAATCCTAACTGCATGATTCAGAAGTCCACTGTATTCGTCCTCGGTGCGGGCGCTTCACGCGCCTTTGGCTACCCAAGCGGATTGGAGCTGTGCGAGCTGCTCGCCGCGCCGGATCTCCAGGGAGGGCGCACCGGGCCGCTGCAGACGCTCCTGCAATCTGGATACGCTGAGCCTGACGTGCGGGCGTTTGCCGAAGCCTTACGCCTATCTGGCCGACTATCTGTTGATGCATTCCTAGAGCATCGCTCGGAGTTCCTTGCGATTGGAAAGGCGGCGATCGCGGCCGCTCTAATTCCATCCGAGGATCGCCTCAAGCTCTTTCAGCGAACAAACGGTCGGCAGTCGCTCTACGACTATATATGGGCAAAACTAAACGCGAAGCCTGAAGACTTTCATCGCAACCAAGTGGCGTTCGTGACATTCAACTATGACCGCTCCTTGGAGGAGTACCTGACTATCGCGATTCAGAACTCGTATGGGTTGACGGCCGAGGATGCTGCGCACCTCTTGACCGCGATACCGATACTCCACGTTCACGGTACTCTTGGCGCGCACCCGGCCTTCTCAAAGGAACGCACGAGGCCATACCAACCTATCGCGGACAGCGCTGCGCTCGAGCTCGCGACGAGAACTGTCCGCATCATTCACGAGCCGGAGGATGTAAGTGCAGGCTTTCAGGACGCGCGCAACGCAATGAGTATGTGCGAACAGGTTGTTTTTCTTGGTTTTGGCTACGATCCGACCAATCTCGGTCGGCTGAAGGTTCGTGAGATACCCCAACGCGTAGCGAACTATGGCACGTCTTTGGGACTCACACAGCTTGAACGTTCCGCCGTCGCACAAGCGTTTGATCACCGAATCACGCTAGGTGCAGAGGATGAGGACGCGCTCGGGTTTCTTCGCAGGGCCGTCCCGCTCCAATAGGTCGTGCGGTCTAACCTTGCGTTGCGCTCGACAGGGCCTTCAAGGAGTGCGGCCTATTGCTCGCTGCGCTCGCTGGCCGCATCCTATTGAAGGGCCCTGCAAGCGAACGCGATCGTTAGGCGGCGGGCGGCACACCATTGATCATGACCCCGTCAATCCTCGATCCGTCGACGCTGCTCCCCCATCGCTTTCCGTTCCTGTTGGTGGATCGGATTGACGCCGTTGATCCAGGGAAATCCGCGCATGGGACGAAACTGATAACCGGGGCGGAATGGCTGATCGGGCACACGCGCGCGACCGGTGGGCTGCGGGCGATGCCCCATCTGCTCATCGTCGAAGCATTAGCTCAGCTATCGGGGGCGGTCCTGGCTGGCCTGCTGCCGGAGAGTGCGGGGGCCATCGGCTACTTCCTCGGAATCAACGCCGCCCACTTTCGCGGGGAGGCGCGGCCGGGCGACGTGCTCGCGCTCCACGTCGAACTGCGCGCGTTTCGCCGCGGCCTCTGTCGTACCTACGGCGTGGCGCGGGTTGGCACGCAGCGCGTCGTGCGCGCGGAGCTGACGTCCGTGCTGCGCCCTGCCGACGGGCTGGCGCGCTAGCGCTTCGCGGACTTCCATGTCATCGTGCCCGCGTGGGGCGCATTGCAGATCGTATCGCGGTCAGACGGCGGGTAACCGGCTCGTCTGGGAGCTTCGTCCACCGCCGGTGCGCGTGACCGGGAATCGGCGCGGGCCCGACCGCCTAACATCGCATTGCTGCAGACAGGGCCTCCACGGATTGCACGCTTGCTCGCTGTGCTCACCGCGTGCAACCTATGGGAGGGCCCTGCTGCAGAATGCAATCGTTAGATTGCCTCGCGCCCGTTCCAGGGGAGGTGGACGCCGTTCGCGGGCTCTGCACGGTGCGGTGGCGGTGATGTCGGGGCGCGACGCGTGAGGATTGCGTACGGGTCGCGCCCACGGTCGCATCAGGTGAGGGCGCCATCGGTATCGTGCTGGATCTGCTGGCAGCGACCACCCCAGGCTTGCGCGGTGCGGCCGACTGTGCGTGGTGCGCGTTCCACTGGCGAAGGGTGCCCCCGACTGGCAAACCGCCGTCGATGATCCTTGAGCGACCGCGCACCGAATGGCGGAGGCGTAGGCCAGAGTCGATCACCTACACAGCGCGGACGACGGGGGCGACGTCACGCTCGGCTGGCCGCCCCTCGGCGCGACGCACTCGTTCGGCGTTATCGGGTTTCCCACCGCGTCCACGCTCGACGCTCTGAGCCGTCCGGCGCGCGCACGACGATGTGCCGGTGCTCTAGGCCGTGGCTGTGGTCGATCAATCCAGTTTCGAAAACCCGCAACCTCTGCTCGCGGATGTCGCGTGGGTACAAGGATTCCCAAATGAAGTCACCGGGGGCCTTGTATAGGCGCACCTCTTCCGTTGGGAAAAACTCTCGTTCGCTGACCTGACGCTCCGTGAAATCGGCTTGGAGCAGAATCACCGAGTCGGTGGCGGCCACGCGGCGCATGTCGATCTTCCGTATACCCGTGACCTGATCGATGCCGCGCCCCACCAGCGTCGAATCATCCTGAAGGGGCGCGACATAGAATGGGGCATCGAAGTTCTTGCTGTCATCCCACGCATCGCCCGTGCGCTGGATTGGCGTTAGCAGCACTGCCGTCGAGCCGCCACCTCCTTTGACCGGTACGAGTTCCCCGTGATAGACGATTTGCGCGTACCCGACGCTCAGAATCGCATGGTAGGCTCCCCCGTCTTTCGTCACAAGCATGTACGCGTCCTTGGTCTCAAAGCGCCCAGCCCACGTCCCCACCACGGCGCGCGCAATCCGGCGCCCTTCGATCACGCGTTGCTGCGCGGCGAGGCGATTCTGCTCGGCCTGCTCTGCCCTGACCGCCTCCTCAGCGCGCTGCCGCTGGTCATCGGTCACCCGCTGCTGTTCCGCCGCCATCGCGGCGCTCTGCTGCTGGTTGTAAATAAACGTGCTCGCGAGAAGCAGCGAGAAAGAGCACACCGGAATCCAAATATCTCGATGCCGGTTGCTGCCACGCACCACCATCGCCACGATGGCGACGCCGCTCGCGATGGCGATGATGTAGGCCGCCACGAGCACCGCAGCGGCAATGGTATCCCGCAGCGCGTCAAGCGCGGCGCCGAGGAAAACGAGCACCACAAACACGGCCAAGAGCCCGCCGGCGGCGTTCCCGCTATCGGAGGACTCGCCACCCCCCGAAGAATTCCTCCCCGCGCCTTCCGACGAGCTGGTGGAGGACGGGCGGTGCGCCACGCCATAGTCGAAGCCTTTGTTGTAGATGTCGTTCTCGCGAGGGTTCGTGGTGTACCCCTTGGTGAGCGAGTGCATGACCTGCTCACCAACGTCCGCTTCTTGGCCCGCGCGAACGCCCGCCTCGTAGACCTCATCGTCTCGACCTTTTCCGGCACTCATTGTCCTCCCCCCCATGCTCGACACGGTGGCTCATTGACCGCACAGTGATTCAGTCGGCGGCGCCCTGCGCGCCACGCAGCCGTGTGGACGCGTTCGCCGTGTCAGCACCGCCGGCCCAGAATTGAACGGGGCCGACGCGTCCCCGCTAGGCGTGAGCTTCGCAAATAGCAACCGCCTAGCCCGCTCGAACATCCGGTCGCAGGCGCGGCATGCGGATTCGCTCTTGGTTTGGAATTCTTCACCGGTGCGCGCCGATGGCGCTGCACTAATATCGGCACGCGCGTCATCGTGGTGATCCCCCGGAGTGCGCCGGATCCGAGTTCGTACAACGGCCGCCGTTCGCGGTCGCCGAGACGGTCTTTGACGAGTATGATTTCGGTGGCTGCAGTCTGGCTTCGATGGAGGTCACCTATCCGCTAGCGTCCTCGAACGAGTCGGCAATCTAACCTTGCGTTGCTGCTGACAGGGCCTTCAAAGATTGCGGCCTGTTGCTCGCTGCGCTCGCTGGCCGCAACTTATAGAAGGGCCCTGCAGCAGAACGCGAGCGTTAGATGGCGGCTCAGAGACTGGTGTGATCGCGAGCGAGTAGTGCGAGATTGTGTGAGTGGTGTTGCGGGAATCCGGCATTGTGGTGTCGGTCGTCTGTCGCTGGTGGCGCCCTACAAGCTTCGTGACTTCCAATGGGAGGTGTGTAATGGCCGAAACGCAGGACGTGCCGCGTGCAGCGACGTCCCCGGAAGGCCGCGTCCTGCGTCTCGTCGGGGCACTGATTGCGGGGATTGACCTCGTGCTCGCGTGGTCTGACAAGCGCGCTGGGCACGCCGTGCCGTGGAGCGCGTGGGCGAAGCCGCTCTGGCTGGTGGCCCTGCTGGTGCTCGCGGAACCGAGCGTCGCGCAGCGCTGGCCGCAACGACAGCGCGTCGGCGTAGTCGTGCTGGGAGTGGTCGGGGTGTGTCTCGTCGTCTTGCGCCTCGCCACGCGCGACTAGTCGCGCAGTCGCGCGCACTTCGGCGAATCCGCAAACCATTGTGCGCCGTGACGCGCTCTCCCGCTCGGGCCGGTCCGACAACGCAAGGTCGCACTGACCGACCGGACCTCCCCGCCGATGCCGGGGCCGTGTGACGGTGTCCGGTTCGCGTTCCCGCGAGTTCGCACCGCGCGACGGGCCCGCGCACGCGCGACATCACGCACGACTTGCCGCCATCTAACCTCGCGTTGTTGCAGCCAGCCGCTCAGCGGTGCGCCGTGTAACTGCGGCGCTGGCGCGCCTCCGTTCACGGCTTCCTATTTGAGCAGCTGCTGCAAAACGCAATCGTTAGAGAGCCCACCGCCCCCACATCCAAACATCGGCTCGTGAACCTCGCGGTCTTCGATATCGACGGCACGCTGCTCAACAATCTGGCCGGGGAAGACGCGTGCTACGCGCAGGCGCTACGCGAGCAGTTGGCGCTGGAAGACCTCGACACCGACTGGGCCAGTTACGAGCACGTGTCCGACGATGGCATCGCGACCGAGGCCTACGCGCGGGCGTATGGATGCCCCCCGACCGCCGTGCTGCGTACCGCGACGATTGATCACTTCGTGGCGCTCCTGCGCGCGGCTCATGTGTCGTCCGCGCCGCTGGTTGCCTTGCGCGGTGCGCACGAGTTGCTCACCGCGCTCCCGGCGCGCCGGTGGGCGGTCGCGTTGGCGACCGGGGCGTGGCGTCGCGCAGCGGAGTACAAGCTCGCGGCGGCGGGACTGCCGATCGCCGACGTGCCGCTGGCGACGTCGGAAGATGGTCCGGCCCGCGTGGCGATCGTCACCAGCGCCATCGCACGCGCGCAGGCTCAGTGGGGCGTCCCCGAGTTTGCCCGCGTGATCGCGATCGGCGATGGGGTCTGGGACGTGCGGGCGGCAGAGGCGCTCGCCCTACCGTTCGCTGGGGTGGGCGTGGGGCCATCGGTCGCTCGCTTGCGCGGAGCGGGGGCATCGCACATCATCGCGGACTACGCGGATCTGGCGGGCACGCTCCGAGTGTTCGACGAGGTGCAAGTTCCTCGCAGGGCGGCTCTCTAACCCGGCGTTGCGGCAGTCAGGGCCTTCAGGGATGGCTCCCTGTTCGCTGCGCTCACTGGTCGCATCCTATTGAAGGGCCCTGCTGCCGAACGCAATCGTTAGGCGGCATCTCCACCGATGGACTCATCTCAAATCCTGACAATGAAGAATCTTCGACAGCAAGAGTTGCTCGACCTCTCCAAGTGTCCACACTGCAGAGTCGCGTCTCCCCTGATGCAGCGAATTCACACGTTCTACTTCAAGGGTATGGTCGCGACTGAGACGAAGGACTGGACGCTCTACATGTGTCGATCTTGCGGTCAGCCAACGATGGCTGGCGGCACTCATGGTACAGGAGGGACGGTTGACACTCTTATTCCGCAGCCAAGAGAGATCGATGATCAAATTCCAGAACGTCCTCGGACCTATCTTCAGCAAGCCATGGACACGATCCATTCGCCGGCGGCATCGGTCATGGTCTCGGCGAGTGCAATAGACTCAATGCTCAAGACGAAAGGTCTTGTGAAAGGCAGTCTTTACACACGCATTGATGAGGCCGCCACCCAGCACCTTATTACAAGAGAGATGGCGGCTTGGGCTCATGACATTCGACTCGACGCCAACGATGAGCGCCATGCTGATACTGAGGCAGTGACGAGTACGTCAGACGACGCGCATCGGTGTTTAGCATTCGCTATCGCGCTTGCAGAGTATCTGTTTGTGTTGCCAGCGCGAGTAGAGCGCGGACGAGGCGGGAATTCTGCGTAGCTGCCACGATGTGCCGCCAGTTGGCTTGTCGCTTCGAATCAAGAGCCGCGCGAACGACATGCCGCCTAACAGTGCGTTGCTCTTGACAGGGCCGCTATTGATTGCTCCCTGTTCGCTGCGCTCACTGGTCGCATTTTGTTGAACGGCCCTGCAAGAGAACGCGAGCGTTAGGCGGCGGGCGGCAAATCACTGATCATGACCCCATCGATCCTCGATCCCACGACGCTGCTGCCGCATCGCTTTCCGTTCCTCTTGGTGGATCGGATTGTCGACGTGGATCCCGGGAAGTCCGCGCAGGGCACGAAACTGGTGACCGGCTCGGAATGGCTGATCGGGCACACGTGCGCGACCGGGGGGCTGCGGGCGATGCCGCATCTCCTCATCGTCGAAGCGTTGGCGCAGCTCTCGGGGGCGGTCCTGGCCGGCCTGCTGCCGGCGAGCGCGGGGGCGATCGGCTACTTCCTCGGGATCAACGCGGCGCACTTTCGCGGGGAGGCGCGGCCGGGGGACGTCCTCGCGCTCCACGTCGAACTGCGCGCGTTTCGCCGGGGCCTGTGTCGCACCTACGGCGTGGCGCGGGTTGGCACGCAGCGCGTCGTGCGCGCGGAGCTGACATCCGTGCTGCGCCCGGCCGACGGGCCGGCGCGCTAGCGCTCCGCGGACTTCCGCGGCATCGTGCCCGCGTGGGGCGTGTCGCCGATCGTGTCGCGGTCGGACGGCGGGTGACCGGTTCGTCTGGGAGCTTCGTCCACCGGCTGCGCGCGTGACCGGGAGTCGGCGCAGGCCCGACCGCCTAACATCGCATTGCTGCAGTCAGGGCCTTCAAGGACTGCCGCCTTGTTCGCTGCGCTCACCGGCGGCGTCTTATTGCAGGGCCCTGCTGCAGAATGCAATCGTTAGGCTGCTAGGTGGTTCAACTTTAGCAAGGTTCCGAAGTGAACTCCCATTCGTGAGGCGTTATGAAGATTCTCAGTGCGCTCTTGCTGACTTCACTCATTGTCTTATCGTCGCCGTCCGGTGCGCAGCAACCACCTAGTCGTACGTGTCAGTTCAACGCTGGACCACGCGCGGGACAGAGACAGTCGTACCCCCAAGCGCAGCCGATCCCGGTCGGCTCGCCGTGCCAGGATGGTCAGGGCAGCACGGGACTCGCCATCGCGGAGCAAGGTCCAAACCCGATCCCTGGCGGCGGTTCAGGCCAGCTGACCCGGACATGTCAGTTCAATGCTGGACCACGCACGGGACAGCGACAGTCGTACCCACAAGCGCAGCCGATCCCGGTCGGCTCGCCGTGCCAAGATGGTCAGGGCAGCACGGGACTCACCGTTGCGGAGCAAGGTCCGCCCCCCGTCCCCGGCGGCGGTTCAGGCCAGCTGACCCGGACATGTCAGTTCAATGCTGGACCACGCGCGGGACAGCGACAGTCGTACCCACAAGCGCAGCCGATCCCGGTCGGCTCGCCGTGCCAAGATGGTCAGGGCAGCACGGGACTCACCGTTGCGGAGCAAGGTCCGCCCCCCATCCCCGGCGGCGGTTCGGGCCAGCTGACCCGGACGTGTCAGTTCAACGCTGGACCACGCGCGGGGCAAACGCAGTCGTACCCAGAAGCGCAGCCGATCCCGGTCGGATCGCCGTGTCAGGATGGTCAGGGCAGCACGGGACTCGCCATCGCGGAGCAAGGTCCAACCCCGATCCCCGGCGGCGGTTCGGGCCAGCTGACCCGGACGTGTCAGTTCAACGCTGGACCACGCGCGGGGCAAACGCAGTCGTACCCAGAAGCGCAGCCGATCCCGGTCGGATCGCCGTGTCAGGATGGTCAGGGCAGCACGGGACTCGCCATCGCGGAGCAAGGTCCAACCCCGATCCCCGGCGGTGGTTCAGGCCAGCTGACCCGGACGTGTCAGTTCAGTACTGGACCGCGCGCGGGGCAGACGCAGACGTACCCCCAAGCACAGCCGATCCCAGTCGGGTCTCCATGCCAAGATGGTCAAGGCAGCACGGGGACAGCCGTGCCAGACAAGCAACTGACGTCCGCAACACAAACCGCGACCTGTCCGGCGGGATTTAGCTGTGCATTCATTCCCGCCACGCAGCTACCCCAGATCAAACCACAACTTACCATGGTCTGGTGCTGGGTCGCATCCGCCCAAGCGATTTTTCAATACTATGGTCACGATGTAGACCAAGCGACGATCGTATCGCAGGTGCTCGGCCAACCGATTGTCACCGCAGCAAACGCGCAGATGATGGTGTCAATGCTTAATCGGCAGTACGTCGATAAGCAGGGCGTTCCGTTTGCTGTTCGCACTCCTTTGCTATGGGACTCCTTCTCCTGGCTCTCGGCGAACCCGGCCTTTATGGCTAACATCGGCGCGCAACCGCTAAACAATCGCGGAGTTCGTGACGCAATAGCTGCAGGGCGCCCGCTTCTTATTGGCACGAAGAATCACGCAATGGTGCTCGTCGGCATGATCTACTCAGATGTGAACGGCAACATCATCCCTCGAGCAGGCTACGTACTCGATCCAGCGCCAACCGCCTTCGGGGGCGCAGTCGGCCTAAGGCAACTTAGCGCAGGAGAAATGACCGCGTACTTTGCCGCAGACGTCACCGTTCAGTAGTAGCGGTCTACAGCAAAGACAGCCGATCGAACTGCGAAGCTTTGGTTGGTTGCCATGAGCACTCAGACTCGCGCATAGCAGCCTAACCTTGCGTTGGTGCAGACAGCCGCTCAGCGGTGCGCCGTGTAACTGCGGCGCTGGCGCGCCTCCGTTCACGGCTTCCTATTTGAGCGGCTGCAGCACAACGCCATCGTTAGACAGCCGCATCGTATGTTGATGTCAAGGCAGCGTCCGGTCGGATCTTTGGTGTTTGTCCGACGCGAGCCGCGCGTCCGGTGTGCAGCGGCCCAAAGCGTATCCGTCGAGATTCGTGAGGCCTCGCGCTTGCCGGGATGTACGGTGTATGTACATTCCGAATATGACCGCGCCGGACTTTACGTGGGACCCGAAGAAGGATGCCGCGAACCAGCGCAAGCATGGGGTCGCCTTTGAGGAGGCGCGCACGGTCTTCGAGGATGATGAGGCGTTGCTCATCCCGGACCCGGCGCATTCGACCGGGGAAGAGCGCTTCGTCCTGCTTGGCCTGAGTGCGGCGCTGCGCGTGCTCGTGGTGGTGCACTGCGAGCCCGTCGCGGACCAGATCCGGATCATCTCGGCTCGGAAAGCCGATCCCAGCGAACGTCGGACCTATGCCCGGAGACGCGCCTGATGAAAGCCCGCTATGACTTCACCGCCGCCACGAAGAACCCGTACGCGAAACGGCTCAAGCAGTCGGTCACGATCCGCCTCGATGTGTCCACGGTCGCTTACTTCAAGGCGCTGGCCGAGGAGACCGAGCTCCCGTATCAGAGTCTCATCAATCTGTATCTGCGGGATTGCGCGGCGTCGGGCCGTCGGCCGGCACTGACGTGGCGTCCCACGCGGGCCCGCGCGAGCTGACGCGCGCGTGAGTACGGTCGTCCGCGCGCGAGACAACAACGGTATTGCGGCTGTCTAACATAGCGTTGCTGTTGACAACTGCTTCAAGGATTGTGGCCGTGCTCGCGTCGCTCGCTGGCCACAACCTATTGAAGGCCGTTGCAACAGAACGCAATCGTTAGCGAGCCTCGCACGTTTCTGGTCGGATGGATGATCGCTTGATCGCACATCCGCGTTCTCTTTGCAGGGCCGCGTTGGCTAGCCCGCGTCGGCTGGCGTACCATTGCTCAGTGCCGCGGACATCGCGGCTCGGTCCTTCTCTTCGGGGTGCTGATGTTCGACTCCATTGGTGGCTCCACAAATCGCCGTGACTTCCTCCGACAGGGCGGCGTCGCCGGTGCCCTGGCGATGTTTCCGGCGGGACAGGCGAGTGCCGCGGAATCGCTAACGTCCGATCCCGGCATGACGTCGCGGGCGCTGCGGCCCGACGCGCCCGACGAGCACGGCCCCGCGGCTGGGACGCTCTCCGCCGCGGACCGCACGTGGGACCTGTCGTGGGTCAAGTCCGTGGGCCGGGCGAAGGACAAGGCCCTCATCGACGCGCCCGGCGTCGACGGCTGGGCGCTCGACATTGCCCAGCGCTACCTCGACGGGTGCGATGCGGTGTACGGCCGTGAGA
Source organism: Gemmatimonas sp. (assembly GCA_965279375.1). GTDB lineage: Bacteria > Gemmatimonadota > Gemmatimonadetes > Gemmatimonadales > Gemmatimonadaceae > Gemmatimonas. The sequence continues at coordinate 1,342,215 of OZ257156.1, forward strand.
AGCACGACGCGCGGGTCGTGCTCAACATTCGCACGCGGGCGATTCCGATTGCGATGTCGGATGCGCTCTGGGCGCGGTTCGCGCTGGGCGCCGAGTACGAGGTCAAGGATTCGCGCACAAACGAGAACGCCACGCGTAACCCGTTCCTCGCGCGGACGGATGCCGGGTCGTTGCCGTACCTGCTGGGGCGCGGTGCCATCGTGCTCGTGTGCGACTTCGCAATGGGCCATCTGGCGACCCGACTCGCCACCAAACGCGGCGTCACCGCCGACGCGGTGCACGAGGAGCTGCTGGCCGGACTCATCCCCGGGGCGATCCCCATGCCGTCTGGCATGTTCGGGCTGGCGAAGGCGCAGAACGCGGGGTGCGCCTTCATCAGCACGACGTAGGTCTCTAGACGCTGTGCATTCGGACGCGCTCGACTACGAGGCGACGCGGGACGCGCCCGTGCGTTGGGATCGTGCGCAGAACGGCTCGCTAACCGTGCGTTGCGCTTGACAGGGCCGCTAGGGATGGCGGCCTGTTCGCTGGCGCTCACTGGCCGCAATTTGTGGAAGGGCACTGCAAGCGAACGCAATCGTTAGATGGCGGCTCAGAGCGTGGTGTGATCGCGAGCACGTCGAGCGAGATTGGTGTTGGAGTCGTCGCGAGATTTCGCACGGGTCGTGCTCGACAAATCGCGCTAGAGTGTTTCGCGAACGCGTTCCCAACATCGTGCGGTCCATTGGGAGGTGTGCAATGTCTGAGATGCCGGGTTCGCCGCATTGGGCGGCGTCGTCGGAAGGTCGGGTCCTCCGCGTCGTCGGGGCCCTGATCGCGGGGATTGATCTGGTGATCGTGTGGTCAGAGCTGCGCGCGGGACAGGCGGTGCCCTGGACCGCGTGGGCGCGTCCGCTCTGGATGGTGGCGCTCGTCGTGGGCGCGGATCCACGGTTCGCGCGGCGGTGGCCGACGCGACAGCCCGTCACGTGGATGGGGCTCGCCATCTTCGGGATGCTGTACCTCGTGGCACGCGTAGCGACGCGCGGCTCGTAGTCCGTCGGGACGCACCGTCGGCCTTCCGCGAATACTCGCCCGTACCGCGATGGGATCCGTGTGACGGTATCCAGTTCGCGTTCCCGCGGCCTCGCGTCGCACAACCGGCCCGTGTGGCCGCGAGACCGCGCGCCGCATGCCGCCATCTAACCTCGCGTTGGTGCAGTCGGCCGCTCAGCGGTGCGCCGTGTAACTGCGGCGCTGGCGCGCCTCCGTTCACGGCTTCCTATTTGAGCGGCCGCAGCACAACGCAATCGTTAGGCCGAACTCAGACATTGCCAAGGAGGACAATCTGATTGAGATCAAGCTGTCGGGCGCATCGTGGCGCTATGACCCGGAGGCACCCTTAGGAAAGGCTGGTGGATTTGGCGCAGTCTTTAGAGGACTATCAGAGTCCGGCGAAACGGTCGCCGTCAAGCGCCTGCACCTTAGCGCAAACGAGGCTGCGCATCGCGAATTGAGCATCGCGCGCGACCTCGCCAATCGAGCTCTTGAGAACGTCGTGCCAGTCCTAGACTCAGGCCAAGATGCAGAGTCGGATGCATACTTCATTGTTATGCCACTCGCCGAGTGCAACCTCGCCGAGTTTGTCGCGATTCACGGCAAACTCGAGGAATCCGAGGCGATCAGCATTCTGCTTCAGATCGTTAGAGGTCTGGAGTCCGTGTCGCATATCGTGCATAGGGATCTCAAGCCTGCAAACGTTCTACTTCGCGAGGGTCGCTGGAACGTAGCCGACTTCGGCATCGCGCGATTCGTCGAAGACAGCACCTCTGCGAGAACTCTGAAGGATTGCCTAAGCCCGCAGTTTGCTGCTCCCGAGCAATGGCGATACGAGCGCTCTACCGGCGCAACAGATGTGTACGCTCTGGGCGGTGTGCTACACGTGATGCTTACCGGACGGCCGCCTTTCGACGGATCAGCAGTTGCTCTTCAAGAAATGCACTTGAGCGCTGTTCCGCCCGAGATTCCGAGTGAAAGTGGGCAGCTAAAGGCGCTTGTGTCCATGATGCTGCGAAAGACGCCCGCGGCGCGCCCGAGTCTAAGTCGAGTGCAAACACTCTTGACGCAGGCTCTTGGATCTTTCAAAGCGGTCTCTGATCCGGCGTTTGGTCGGCTGGCGAGCGCCGGCGCCGAGTACGAACGAAGGCAGCTTGAAGCCGAGTCGGAACGAAATCGACTCGAAACCCTGTGGACACAGCGCAGTGACCTCGCTGTAGAAGCGCGGGGAATATTGAACAACTGCTTCGAGGAACTATCGCGGCGAATCTCTGTCGCGGTTCCGAACGCACGCCTCCAGAGAATCGGGACGTCGTGGATTGTACAGGTAGCACATGCGACGCTTGAAATGAACGCAGAGGCCGATCCACTCATCGCTGAAGGCAGATTCGCACGCTCGAACTGGGATGTGATCTGCGGAGGCGCGATTGAGGTACGGCAGGTTCAGCCGGTGCATAAGCGCGGTGCGTCGCTCTGGTACACTAGGCAGAAAAGCCGGAGCGCGGACTTTCGCTGGTATGAAGTCGGGTATACGGCGAACTATCTCTCCGGAAAGGCATTTGAGTTTGAGCCAGTCGCATTGGATGCCGAGAATGCCGATCGGGCCCACGGGCAAGCGATGGACGTCGTGCAAACGGCATACCATCCGACTCCGGTAGATGACGAAGATTCAGAGATGTTCTTTCGTCGTTGGGCGCATATTCTTGCATTGGCCGCCGAAGGCAAGCTGAAGACACTTCCATCGAGCCTTCCCACTGCACCATAGCGAGATCAGCGCGGGTTCGGCCTAACCTTGCGTTGGTGCAGACAGCCGCTCAGCGGTACGCCGTGTAACTGCGGCGCTGGCGCGCCTCCGTTCACGGCTTCCTATTTGAGCGGCTGCAGCACAACGCCATCGTTATACCGCAACAGGTACGCCGCGTGAATGCATGGGGCGGACACGCCTAACCCTTTCCTGAGCGAACCATGCGAACACTGTCCCGCCGCACCCTGGCATCAGGGCGACACCCCGCACTGGGCGTCGTGCTCGCCCTCAGCGGCGCTGCGCTCGCGGCCTGCCGAACGGTTTCGAGTGCGCGTCCCATGCGTGCGCACCAGGCGGATTCTGTGGCCGCGCATCGTGCGGCGATCGGCTTCCTCGCCGCGTTCGATTCGCTCCAGTGGGACCCCTTCCTGTCGTACGTCGCCGACGACGTCACGATGTTCTTTCCCTTCGTCGATTCCCCGTCGCGGGCCGATGGGCGAACCGCCTTCGCCGCGAGATTCCGCCCATTCTTCGATGACGGTCGCGCTGCGAGGGTCCGCGCCGGATCGCCCAACCCGCCGTTCCTGCACCTCGATCCACGGGATCTCAAGGTGCAGATGGCCGGCGAGGTGGCGGTCGTGACGTTTCACCTTGGCGCGCAATCGCCGGCGCGGCGCTCCCTGATCTTCCAGCATACGGGCGGGCAGTGGAAGCTCATCCATTGGCACGCCTCACCCGCGCCAGCCGCTCCACCACGGCCGGACACCGATCGCAGCGCCGCGCTCACCGCGCAGGACATTGCGCGGTACGAGGCCACCTACGCCTATGTCGCTGGTGGGAATCCACGCGAGATGCGGGTGTTCGGCGACAACGGCCAGTTGAAGGCGCAGATCGCCGGTGGGCGTGTCGTCGCCCTGCGTCTCGCGGGCGAACACGCCTTCGTGCTGGACGTGGACGCCAACATTCGCGTGGTCTTCACGGTCGAGAACGGCCGCGCCACCGGGGTCACAGTGTACCAGCGGGGCGAAACACTCGTCGGCAAACGAAAGCCGTAGCGCGCTACTTCGTACGCATTGACAACGCCGCGTGCGGTTGGGCTATCCGCGGACGGAGCCTGCGGCGTTCACGAGCATCGCTGGCCTCTTACGGAAGCACGCCCCGGTAGGTGGTCAACCGACGGTCGATGAGCGAGGGCGAGAGTGGATCGCCACCTTCGAAGGAAGGATCTCTGACGCGGCATCATGTAGTTGTCCGCGGGCGTTGGCGAGACAGAGGCGCGGGGGTTGCGGTATAACCTTGCGTTGCGCTTGACAGGGCCTTCAAGGACTGCGGCCTATTGCTCGCTGCGCTCGCTGGCCGCATCCTTTTGAAGGGCCCTGCAAGCGAACGCGCTCGTTAGATCGCTTGCGTGAACGAAAGTTGTTCGCGCCGCTTGCTGCTGCGCGTGCTGGCTTCCCGTGGGCCCGAAGACTCGCCAAGGCCAAAGCGAATTCTACCAGGGCGGTACCGAGATATCGCGAAGAGTGCGAAGAAGTGTCCAAGCACGGAATCGAGTACCGTCGCCTTCCGCGTGACGTCCACTGGCGACGCCTGAACTTGTGGCGCCGTCCAAAGCGAGCTCGGTCAGAACACGCCACATTCTCTGTCGGAGGGTCTTCTCCGCCACGTCCTCGAGACGAAAATAGCGAGGAAATGCTGCGAGGCTGTCGAACAGCACTCGGCGAGTCGAACTCCGGAACTCATAGGAAGTGTTCATGTACTCACCGAGTGCTGTGACCCGCCCGCCCGTCCGAAGCGGCGTAACAATACTCAGTAGAGTCTCAGCGCAGTTCTGCGCTGTCTCGCGGGCCGTGCTTCGATGCAGACTCTCGTGAAGTACGGCAAAGACTTCGATCTCGGTCGACACACCCTGCAGATTGGCCAGCAGTGGGGCCGCGGCTTCAATCGCCTCGCGAAGCGTCGCGCCATCATGAACACGCTTCGTAGGATCCTGCGCGATACGCCAGATCGTGGCGAGAAGTCCAGTGGTTGCGTTAGCGATGGCGCGGTCGACGGCGTCCGAATCCGTTTCAAACTCAAGCCGGTGATACTCCGAAAGCACATCACAGTACCAGCGGCAGGAGCGGGGAAGCGCCGCTCCGTACATATCAAGATGGATTCCCTGTTCGATAACTTGTCGGAATCCGTGCGACTCGTTCGCGACCGCTAGCCCGAGTTGAAATCTTGGCGTCAGCACATCGTCGTAGTCCATGCCGACAAGGTCCGCTTCAAGCCAGAATGCACTAGTGCTTCCGGAAGCACGCAGCTTGGTCAGTCTAGATTGAAGTGCCAAGCAGACCTGCCATCCCGCACAGACGAACTGAGAAGGATCGGACTCGAGTAGTGCGAGACATTCGTCACACTGATGTTCGAGTTTTTCGATCTGCTCACGCTCGCTAGTAGAAACTTTCGCGAACTCGCGTGAAGCGACAACGACGAACTGGGGGGAACGTTCATCATGATTGGTTTGTACAGCCGAGACACGTCGATACCCGCAATCCGCGAGCAAGGAGTGACCAACCTCGTCTTGGAGTGCAATCGCTCTCAACGGCGCCGAACTTCGCGTTTCGAAGCCGGCGAACACCTGATGCCAATCGAGCCGATCCTCCTTGGCTACGGTGTTCCTTAGGGACACACTGACGACACCCACCGGCGCGACGAGCCCAGGCACCGCCAATAAATCGAAGCCGCGGCGCGCACGAACACCAGTCATGTAGATGCCGAAGACCAGATAGGTCTCACCATTGCGAAGATGATCTAGCGCATCGGCAGTACTTCCGTAGTACGTAGCTTCCAGACGCTCCGCCTTCGGGTAGACGCTACGAATGACGTCGTGAACAAAGCGCTTCCAAAGCTGCGCGTGTCCCGCTCTAGCCGAACGCTCGACAAACGGTGCCCATGGCATTGCGCCGACTCTCAGAGAGCCGTTCGCTTCGGCTTCGTCTCGCGCTCTGTCCGCACTGACCGGGCCGTCATTTACCTCTAAGTTCGCAAGCTGCTGAATATCGGCATCATCGGGCCATTTCAGTTGCACCGTGAAGCCTTTTCGAGCGTGCTGCTCTTGAGCGAGAGCCTTGAATCGATCGCGATATGCGACAGAAAGTTGAGTTACAAGCTGAAGACGGTTCAGCCCTTGCTCGGTGATTGCGCGCCTCTTGGTCACCACTGCTATGGCCTTGATAACAGAGCCCATCAGTAAAGAGGCCGTTTGTGCGGACGAACCAATGTCCACGCCTTCGCTGTTGACAAGTCGCTCGTACGCACGTCGCGCGATCCCAAGCGACTCACGATCAGCGCTCGAGAGTTTCAATTGTCGCACGAACTGCCCGATAAGATGCTCCCGATCAATCGCCCGCTTCGATTCGGCAAATTCTGCCACGTCATGTCCTCTTCTGATGTTCAAACTCGGGCATCTTACCAGATGCGGGCCGGAACACCGTTTCCGACCAGCCACCGCCTATGACAGGGTAGTGCTCACGACAACGTGGCGATCAGCCGCTCGATCTCGCGCAGTCGCTCGAGCGGTGGTTTGCCGACGGAAAGGAGCTTCACATAAAAGTCGATCTGCAGGATGAGCCAGCGCAGATACCGCAGCTCGTTCCGATCCGCATCGGTCGCGGTGCGAGCAGAGATCTTGTCCAACAGAAAATCCAGTGCCAGCCAAACATTGACCCGGGCATCACGGAGCTTGCGGCTAAGTCTATGCGCATCGCCGTGAGGACGTCCCGCGTCCGACCAACCGGCGCGACGCGGAATGTGAACCCGCTCTTCGTCATCGCGCGGATCCAGTCGAGTTGCCGGCGCCAGCGCCTTTGCGATGATAGCCACGATCAGAGACAACGACAGGATTCCGAGTAGGTCGACGAGCCAGTGCATCCTGCACCTCCGCCAAGGGGATGAGCTTCTGGCGAAGAATTTTGGGTCCGCTCGGGTAAATGTCAACCGGGAATTCTTAGAATACCGGCTTTTACCCGCTACTGTCGTGTTGATTAGTTCACTTCAGTGTCAGGGGCCTACCAAGCCGACCTCCGGCGTGCAACTAATGCCGATCTGCACGGAAGCAGCGCCGCCGTCACGGCTGGCGCGATCTAACCTTGCGTTGCTGCTGTCAGGGCCTTGAAGGAATGCGGCCTGTTGCTCGCTGCGCTCGCTGGCCGCATCCTATTGGAGGGCCCTGCAGCAGAACGCGAGCGTTAGGCGGCGGACACGATACAGGGCAGGGTGCGCGCGGGCGTAGGTCGACGCGAGCGACCGGGCTCCGATTCTTCGATCAGTGAGGGCAATGCGGATGCGAGCACTGGTAGCACGGGCAGTCGCGAGCGCAATCGTTGGCATGGGCGCGGCGCTGCCGCTGGCGGCCCAGTCGACCCGCGATAGTGCGGGGGTGCGCATCGTAGAGAACGCCCGATCGGCGTGGACGTCCCGGGACCGCCTCCGGCTGGAGGCCGCGCCGCAGCTCGTCATCGGCGACACGGTGAATGCGCCGTATCGCTTTCGACAGGTGCGCGGCGTCTTTCGTCTCCGGGACGGGCGCATCGCCGTCGCCGACGGCGGGTCGTTGCAGTTGCGCTTCTTCACCGCCGATGGACGCTTCCTCTCCGCCAGTGCCGGTCGCGGCGACGCGCCCGGCCAACTCCTCAACATGGGGATCGTTCGGCGTCTCCGGGGCGATACGATCGCGATCAGCTCGAGCTTCGCGACGCTCTCGCGTTACACCAGCGAGGGCACGTTTGCCGGGGCCAGCAGTCCCCCCATCGCGGAGAACGCCCCGCCGTCGAGTCGCCAACTCCTGTTAGAGGTGCTCGCGACCGGACGTCGCGTGGTCACCCCACTACCTCGACAGGCACCTCGCGCACTCGGCACCCGATGGGTGGATTCGATCACGCTGCATCTGTTGAACGACGCGGGGGCGATCCACCGCACCGTCGGCGCGGTCCCATTCCTCGAAATGGAGCAGGTCCGCAGTGGTCCCATGCCCCCGTGGCTCTCCGCGATTGGTGTCGTGGCGGGCGGAGACGACCACCTCTACGCCGGGTTCGGGGATCGCTATGCGATCCACGTGTACACGGACGACGGCACGCTGCGCTCGATCATCCGACGCGCGTGGACGCCTACCCCGGTGACGCCCGAGGAGTGGGAGCAGTGGGTTGTCGAGTGGTCAAAGCTGTGGGTGAAGGAGCAGGGCGTCGCGCGGGATAGCGCCGTCGACGCGGTGCGCCGCGCTCCGTATGCCGAGGTCCTCCCGGCGTTCACCGCGTTCCTGGTGGATCGGGTCGGCCGCCTGTGGGTGCGTGGAGCGCATTGGCAGGACGCGATCGGCGCCGGCTCGCTCACGGACCTGCCGGCGGTGCCGAGTCAGTGGTCGGTGTTTGATCCGGCCGGCCGCTGGCTGGGCGACGTGGAGATGCCGGCGGACTTTCAGCCGTATGAGATTGGCGCCGACTACGTGGTGGGGAAAGCGCGTCGCGCCGGCGTGAATCAGGTCGTGCTGTACGGTCTGCGTCGAGGCGCGCCGTGAACGCCCGGTGGCGCCGTCGTCGTGGGGGCGTGCGGCAACACGCGGCACCGCCGCCTAACCCTGCGTTGCGCTTGACAGGGCCGCGGAGGATGGCGGCCTGTTCGCTGGCGCTCACTGGCCGCAGTTTATGGAAGGGCCCTGCAAGCGAACGCGATCGTTAGGCACCCAACTAGGATTGGCTCATATGACAGTTGACGAACTGGTAGGAAAGCTCTCGACAGCGGAGCGCGAAGCGTTCGCAGACCGATTCCTTCGTGCCTTTCTAGGCGCCGGCTTCGGAGCAATGAGCAAGCGGGAGACCGAGCTACTAGTCTTCCACTGCCTTGAGCGTACTCAGTACTTCGGCGGCCTGTCATTCTACGACCGTGCGAATGTATTGCGGGTTCTTGAGAGCAAAGTAAAATCGCTAAGAGGCGACGCGACTCAGCGGTACGCCCAGTTGAGCCACAAGGAGGCCATCCGCGACCTCGCAACCGGTATTGTGCGAGAAGGGAAGATTGGTGCGAGCTTTGAGGGCGATCAAATCGTTCTCGTTATTGAAGATCCATCGCTGCGGCGCGAGCTTGAACATGCACTCCGCACCCAAGGTGGTCGAGTAGACTATACGCTTAATCGCGACGTGGTCGCGGTAAAGATTCCGGCGTTCCTTGAATTGCTGAAGCGCACACTTGCGTTCGGTGATGAACAACTGGCTGTCTTGCTAGCGGCCGACGTGAAGGACGCCAAGGCCGCGAAGAAGCTCCTAGATTCAAAACTTCCGCTAAGCGATCGGGTGAGCACGTACCTCGCTGAGAAGAAGGGGGTCGTCTCCGCGATAGGGAGTCTTTTCGGCGGTCTTGCCAAGTTGTTCGCTACAGGTACTCCTTGAAACCAGACTCAAATGGACGCCAACAATTGTGCAGCACTGCGGGCAATCTCTGATCGTCTCGCGGAGTGGCAGCGGAAGCAAGTCGCGGTTGGTGAAGAGTCACTCACAGACTGGCTGCTTTTTGAGATGTCATCACAGCTCTCGTCGTTTCGCTACCTGAAGTTCACGCGACACCGAGAGGCCCGCGAGACTGGAGCCGACTGGGAGTGGTGGATTCTCTTCGACGGAGGATGTTTCGGGTCGCGCGTTCAGGCGAAGCGCGTTCGCATTGGAATCGACAACTACTCAGGCCTGGCATACACGAATCGCCACGGACTGCAGATCACGATGCTACGTGAGGCCGCGAAAGCAAACGGACTACCGGCGTTCTACCTCTTCTACGCTCCCGGAGACTGCGGCGCCAGTTTGCTCTGTCCACGTGAACCATACGCTTCACTGGGTGGGGCGTTCATTTCATCAGCCTCAAGACTGTACGACCGGTTCATCCTGCCTGGACCGAGCAGCATTTCCGCAGCACAACTGCTAGCCGAGTCGAACCCTCTGCACTGCCTCTTCTGTTGTCCGCTAGTAACTTTCGGCGACGAAGACGGCTGGCGGCGTCACGTACAAAAGTACTTTCCGCAAGAAAGTTCTGCCGATGGGGGAGACGGGCCTCAAGGTTTTCGACGCGAGCCGCCGGAGTATGTCTATCGTCTGCTCACGAATGATTTGGCCGCAGATGCAGCTTTGTCGGACCAGATTGCTGAGCTTCCCCCGGTTCAGGGCATAGCTGTGTTCGACGCACGGGGTGCCTAACCTTGCGTTGCGGCAGACAGGGCCTTCACGGATTGCTCCCTGTTCGCTGCGCTCACTGGTCGCATCCTGTTGAAGGGCCCTGCAGCCGAACGCGATCGTTAGGCGGCTTTCCGATTCTCGTTGTCCCCATCGCTCGTCTCAACCTGTCCCTCGCATGCAACTTCCGCAGCATTGGTTCCGTGTCGCCGCGTTGACGGCCCTCCTTGCCGGCTGTTCGGTGAAGAGGGCTCCGATGGCCAACGTGACTCCGGCGCAGGCGCTGGCTACGTACGCCGTCACGAGGGACGTGGCCTACGGGACTGACGCGGAGCAAACCATGGATGTGTACGTGCCCGGGGAGGCCAGCCGAGGACGTCGCCCCAACTACACGTTGGTATTCATGCACGGCGGGGGCTACTACATCAGCGACAAGACCAAGGAGGAGCGCTACATCCAGCCGTATCTGCAAAGAGGTGTGACGGTCGTCAACCTCAACTACCGGCTCAAGCGGGGAATTCCGGTCGCTACGGAAGACTTGACCCTCGCCCTCAACTTCCTGCAGGGGCATCAGGGTGCGTACTCCATGAACCTGCAGCGGGTCGTGCTCTCGGGCTTTTCTGCGGGGGCCCACATTGCCAGCCTAGTGGCGGTGACCGCCAACGAGCCCACGTACGCGCACCCGTTGGCCCCAGGTATTGCCATTGCCGCCGTGGTCAACTTCTCAGGTCCGGTGGGGGGCCTCGACGTGGTGGAAGCCGTGTTCATGAACAACCCGGTGCCCATCATGAAGGAAATTGGGCTGGCCCTCTTCCCCGAGACACTGGGGTATGCGCCCACAGCAGTGACCCGGCGCTACGAGCCCCTCACCTACCTCGACCCGAAGGACCCGCCATTTTTCATCTGGCACGGAGGGCAGGACGACCAAGTGCCGCCAGTCACGTTTGTCCAGTTTGTGGACGTGCTGCAGCAGAACAAGCGAAAGAATGAGGTGCTGTTGGTACCGGAAGGGCGCCACAGTCCCTCGGCCAGCGAGCTGGAATTGGCGTACGAGCAGATTTTTGAGTTTCTGGCTAAGCACTAGCCCATGAACGGTCGCGGTACGCGAGCGTTGGCTATCGCTGTTGTCGTCGCTCGACGCGAGGACGTACGTCGTGCTGCCTGCTTCAACGCGTGATCGGGTCGCTGCCGCAAATACCGACATCGGATCGGTGTTCCGGTACCGTCGCCTGCAATATGCGGCGCGCTCGTCGACCGCCTCGATCAACTGGGCTTTGCAACCGGTGACGAACGCAGAACACGATCTGCGCCAGTTCCTCGTCACGACCGCCGCCTAACCTTGCGTTGCTGCTGACAGGGCCTTCACAGATTGCTCCCTTGCTCGCTCCGCTCGCTGGTCGCAACCTATTGAAGGGCCCTGCAGCAGAACGCGATCGTTAGCGAGCCTGCGCCGCTGGCATCGCGACGCGGTCGAGTGCCGGCGCGCGTGGCGCAGATCGGCGGTGTTAGGCATGTGCCGTCATGAGGGACCACATGGGGCACACCGACGTGGCTGCCACCGCGGGTGACGGGTTGGCGCCGGATTCCGTGGGCCGTTATAATAGGAGGTGTGATACGCACCTTCGCCGATCCGGCCACCGAAGACCTGTTCAATGGCGTGGATAGCCGGCGGGCGCGCCAGGCGTGTCCGAACACGCTCTGGGCGGTGGTCGCGCGGAAGCTGACGCAGCTGAATCGGGTGCGCGAGCTGCGGGAACTTGCGATCCCGCCCGGCAATCGGCTGGAAGCGCTCAAGGGATCACGGCGCGGGCAGCACAGTATCCGCATCAACGATCAGTACCGGATCTGCTTCCGGTGGGAGGAAGGCCATGCCGACGCCGTCGAAGTCACGGACTACCACTAAGCCGGCGCCGTTGGTGCAGCGTCGCCTGCCCACGCATCGGCCCCCGACGCATCCCGGCGAGATGCTGCTCGAGGAATTCCTCAAGCCGCTCGGGCTGTCCCAGTCCGCCTTCGCCCTCCAGCTCGGCGTGTCGTTTCCGCGCCTGAACGAAGTGATCCATGCGAAGCGCAGTGTCACGCCGGACACGGCGTTACGGCTCGCGCAGGTGACCGGCATGAGCGCAGACTTCTGGCTCGGGCTCCAGCAGGACTGGGATCTGTGGCATGCGCTGCGCTCGAAGGAGGCCGCCCAGATCGCGCGCCTCAAGCCGTTGTCGCGCGCGAGTTAGTCGGTTCAAGACGGCTCGCTAACAGGGCGTTGCTGTTGGCAACGGCTTCACGGATTGCGGCCGGTTCGCTTCGCTCACTGGCCGCAACTCGTTGAAAGCCGTTGCAACAGAACGCCATCGTTAGGCGGCTTTGCGACGTTTGTGCGTTTACCCTAGGCCATTGGCGATCTTCGAGGTCCCCTGAGCGCCTAGTTCTACTGGCGCTCGAGCTCCTGCATCAGCGCGGTGAATCGCCTCGACAACGACACGAGACGAATCGTGTAGCCGACAAAGACGCCCCACGTCACGGCATACGCGGCTATCACATACGGCCACGAGTCCGCGGCGAAGCCGTTCATGCGCGCGTCCTCCGCGCGAGGGCCATCTCGCTGAGCCGATGTTCCAGCACCCGCTCGGCGACCATACCCCGATAGCGATGCGCGATGAACACGATCATCGCGAGCAGGAAGGCGACGGCGTTCACCCGCAGACCCCATGTGTAAATAGGATCGATTGTGCTCGGCGAGGACGCCGGTTGGTGCAAGGTCCGCCACCATTTCACGGACATGTATACGATCGGCACGTTGAGCGCACCCAAGATGCCGACGGCCGCGCTCCGCGTCGCCCGACGCTCCGGATCGTCGGTGAGTCCGCGGAGTGCCAGGTACCCGACATAGACGAGGAACAGGACGGCCGTCGAGGTGAGTCGCGCGTCCCACGTCCACCAGACCCCCCAGGTCGCCCGACCCCAAATCGACCCGATCACCAAGAGCAGCCCCGTGAAGACCGCGCCGACCTCGGCACCGGCGGCCGCCATCAAGTCGGCCGCCTCATCGCGCGTCCAGAGATACCGCACGCTCTGGACGAAGACGAGGAGGTAGGCCAACGAAAAGGTCCAAGCGGCGGGCACGTGCACGTACAGAATCTTCTGGAGGTGCCCCATGTCCCGCTCCGGCGGCGAGAGTGCGATGAACACCGCCTCCGCGGCAATCAGGCCGACGGGCGTCAGCCACGTGAGCACCGTCAGCCATGCGGGTCGCGGCAGCATCACGAGGGGGGCGTGCTCAACCGACCGAGCGATGGACGCCGGGAGCGCCGCGGGGAGCGTGCCTTCAGCCACTGGTGGGTTCCTCATCCGACGAAGCACACGAAAGGAATCGGTCGAGCTGCCGCATGGAGGACGGGTCCCGTAGTTGGCGAACGTCGCATCGCGACCTCAAGGTCGCGACATTGTACGGGCGCCGGGGCCGATCAGCAACCGGGGCACCACCGAGTCAGGTCGTCCGTCCCCGGGCCGCGTCCAGCGTCGCGTCTCGGAGATCGTAGGCGTGGCGGCGGAACGTGCCACGTCCGAGCGGCCGGTGCAGTGCTAGGTTGGGTTTGACCGACGCGTCCTCGCGCTGCGACGGTTGGTGCAACCGCGATTGGCTGACACGCCTGCGGAACACGGGCGGTCGATGTGAAAAGCCGCCTAACAGTGCGTTGCTGTTGACAACGGCTTCAAGGATTGCGGCCGATTCGCTACGCTCACTGGCCGCAACCTATTGAAGGGCCCTGCAAGCGAACGCGGTCGTTAGCTAGCGCTTGATCGAGGCGGGCGCGTCCGCTGCTTCCGGATAAGTTCGGCGGCAACAGAGCGCGTTGACCTGGTGGCTCGCGGCGCACGCGGGCGACTGCGGACGTGCGAGCCACGGAGTGCGCCGAGCACGCGGCGCGGGGAGGTCTGCTCCTTGGACCCGAGGCTTGACGGGGTTCGGTGCACCGGGCTTACGTCACTTCGATGGTCGCCCGACGAATGTCGGGCGTATCCGCTTGGTGTTGTGCGCCGACCCATGCCTCGGAGTACAAATGGCACGTGCTGCATTGGACCGCTGGTCGCCGCGACGGATGCTCGCGCTGTGGATCGGAGGAGTCGGCTTGCAGGCCGTGCTCCTCTTTGGGCCGCTGTGGTGGGCGGTTTCGAACGCGGCGCCGCGGCGCGCGGCGATCCAAGCCGTCCATGAGCGCTGGGACATCGCGGAGCGGGCCGACTCGCTGTCGGTGGCGTCGCAGCGTGCGGCCGAGGCGGCGCGCCACGGCTCGTCCGCGGCGGGCCCGGTCGGCGTCGTGCGGGTGCCCTCTATGCGACAGTCCATCGTCGCCCGTGGCCCCACGACGCCGTCCTGGTTGGCGCGCACGCTGTCCACGCTGTGGCTGTACGGGATTCCGGTGACGCTCCTGCTGCTCACGGCCGCGTGGTGGCGCCGTCGTCCCGCGCGCCCGACACTTGCGTGACGCGTGGTCGCCGCCACGCTAGCTAACCGTGCGTTGCGGCAGACAGGGCCTGCACGGATGGCTCCCTGTTCGCTGCGCTCACTGGTCGCATCCTGTTGAAGGGCCCTGCTGCCGAACGCGATCGTTATACCTCACCCGTGCGTCTCCAGGAAGACAGCTTGAGATGATACACCGGCGCTGACAGCTGCGGGACGTCCTCAGGTTTGGGAAGGAAGCGCGACTGGGTGGAGCTACAGCGTCACCCAGTCGACATCCGTCAGCAGCCCGTCTTTCGTCAGAAACACCAGTACATACCGCTGTGCACCACCAAACGTGGCCTTCAGATACAACATCCTCGCCACCGAACCGCCGTGTCGGGAGATCCCGCGTCCGGCAACATCCTCTTCGCCGACGAACGATACGCCGGTGATCCCAGCGAAATCGTCCATCGACCCAGGCCCGAAGTCGCGCAGTGCGCCCGGTGTCAGTGCCTGTGCGTCCGATTTCCCTTCGGTCATTGCGCGCAGCAGGGTAGCAAAGCGTTGCGTACGGGTAGGATCGGGATCACGCGCTGCTGAGAATGCCTTGGCGATCGCAAGCGGTCCGAGACGCGGTACCTCGCGCGTGCCATTCGGATCGGTGACCGACGCGCCGATCACGCGTCGCGACGCGTCGCGGCGGAAGAGGAACGTCTCGCCGCCATCCGCCCGCGTGAACCGATCCGGTCCGACCGGCACGAACTCCTCGTCTTCGTGCCCGCCAGCATACGAATACAACCGGCCGTCACGCGCGGCGAACGTGGCCATCTGGTGGTACCTGATCTCATACCGGCCGTTGAGGTCGTCGATCGCCATCGCTGGGCGCGCCATGGCTCGCGGCGGTACCAGCTCCTCGCGATAGTTCGGCCACTTGTACATCCGCGACACGATCCGCTGTATACGACCCATTGCGTCGGAGTTGTCGTTCGCATTGATCATGATCACGACGCCCTGCCCGCGTATCGTCGCCGTCATGTACGCATCGAAGCCTTCATCGCGGCCGGAGTGACTGAACTCGAGACGAAAGTTGTTGCCGCGCAGGTACACACCGAGGCCCATGAAGTCATTGCGTTGGTACGACAGCATTTGCTGCGCGCGATCCGGGTTCAGGAACGTCGCCGTATCGCGGGAGATGGCGCGCTGAAGTGCGATCGCGAACTTCGCGAGATCAGTCGGGGTCGTCCACAAGCCCGCAGCAGCCATCTCGGGATACACGTGCCAGCCGCCCGTCACCGGAGTCCCGTCAGTCAGATGACCGGTCGCGGCATTCGGCGCGTACGACGGTGGCAGGGGCTGCACGAACGTACTTGAGGTCATCCCCGCTGGTGTCAGCACTTCGCGCATCATGTACTCATCAAACGGCTGCTGCGTGACGTCGATCATCAACTGCTGCAGAATCGTGTAGCCGCCGCCGGAGTACCGATGGCGCTCACCAGGCCGCTGCACGACGCGGATCGCCGGCGAGTTCGCAGGCTTTACCCCATCGAGCACCTGCAAGAGCGTCGGATACGGTGCGTTGGCTGCATAGCCGTCGAACCCATGCACGTTCAATCCTGCCGAATGACTGAGCAGCCCGCGTACCGTCACCGGCTCGCGCGATGCCGCCGTCGTATCCGGCACCTTCCAGCTCACCAGCTGTTCGTTGACGTCGCGATCGAGTTGCAGCGTACCGCGTTCAACCAAGCGCATCGCACCGACCGCCGTGACCGGCTTGCTGATCGATCCGGCCTGGAAGAGCGTCGCTCTAGATACGGGTGTGCTACCCCCGCGCTTCGTGACGCCGTATGCGCGCGTCAGCACAATCCTGCCGCTGTCGATGATGGCGATCGACAGACCCGGAATGTTGCGCCGCTGCATCTCACGCTGGATCGCGCGATCGAGACTGTCGACCATCGGCTGCTGCACGGGAGCCATACAAGATGCGAGCGCGATGACTGATATCAGCAACACAGTGAGCTCCTGGCGAAGGCCGATCTAGATGAGAAGCGGAGCGTAGCACGCAGCGAGGATGCGGCGACGGTGGCGAGGCCGTAGAGGACGCGCTGCATGGTGCAGGCTCCGAGTCGATGTCAGCTTTGGGAAGGCGGCGCGGCGGGTGAGTATTCCGGAACGCAGTCGATGGGGTGCGATGCAGCCAGCAACGCCGTTGTCGCGATCACAAGCGCTAGACCAACGAGCTCCGCGACGGCATTTCGTCGTGGTGGCGGCGCAAAGAGCTCCCTGACACGAATCGACAGATTGGCGCGGTGCGGTGAGCCAAACGCCAGACTGATCGCGGGTTGTCCACGTGTGCACGCGCGCGCGACAGCGATGAGTCTCGTTGCGTACTGTGATGGTGATACCCCTGCCGCGAGCGCGGCACGATCCGCGGCAAGCTCGCGCCGCAGAGACATGCGTCGCCACAGCATTCGCACGAAGGGATTCGGCCAATAGAGGGCCGCTGCGATTTCTTCGAGCAGGTGACACAACCAGTCCCGCTGCGCGACATGCGACAGCTCGTGGCAGAGCACGCCGAACAACTCGTCGTGCGGCCATGACGCGGCATCATCGGGAAGCAGGACAACGGGGCGTCTCCAAC
The DNA here is from genome assembly GCA_965279375.1 of Gemmatimonas sp. GTDB lineage: Bacteria > Gemmatimonadota > Gemmatimonadetes > Gemmatimonadales > Gemmatimonadaceae > Gemmatimonas. Next base: position 1,359,269 of record OZ257156.1, read on the forward strand.
CAACGACCGCTGGCGATTGCAACGTCGCAGAAGACACGATACGCGGAATCGGACCCCTGAAACCCACGGCCACCGCCGCACGCTTCGCGGTGTCGTGCAGCGCGGCACTACGACCGAGTGTCGCTGACCTCACGATGTGTCGAGTTACACGCGACCCATGCAGCAGCCGGGCGAAGGAATAGAGCGTGCCGGCAAACCAGATGCCGACCAATACCGTGGCCCACGATAAGTTCGGCAATAGCGGCGAAACTGGCATCGCAACGATCCCATGCGGCAGTCGAACGATCGGCGTTGAGAGGGTCGGTCCAAGTGCCGGCACGACTGGCAACAGGATGAGAAGTCCGGGCAGCACGCCGAAGCCACGACTGCGATGAAGTCCGCGGCGACGCAGCTGTGCATCCACCGCGAGCGCGACAAGTGCAGCGGCTGTCGACTTTGCGATCACGAGAACCGCTGCGATCACGAGGGCGCTCACTCGCCCTTCCTCTCGCGCGTACGTTCACGGACCCATTGCTCGAGCTCATCGAGATCGCGCTCGCTGAGTTCGTTGCGGCCGAGATCCAGCAGCGCCACGAGTGCTTTCTTCGCGGAGCCGCCGAAGAATGTCGCGGTGACGCTCGTGAGTGCTGCGGCACTTGCCTTGTCGCGCGGCTGAGAGGCGGCGTAAATGTGACGGCGTCCGTCGAGTCGATGACGAACGATTCGCTTCTTCTCCAACCCGATGAGCGTCACGCGAACGCTCTCGAGTGCCTCGGGTTCACCGAGGTGCTGCGCCACCTCTCGCGCTCCCGCCGAGCCCAGCGCATAGAGCGCTTCCACGATCTGCCGTTCGCGTCTTGAGAGCTGAGAGTCGAGCATCGAGTCGGAAGAGAACGGTGAGTTTTAACTGTAAAGATTATTACGCTCATCTCTCAGCGCTGTCAAGCGGGCAATTCGCTCCGAAGTCACTCCTCAATGATTTCCCGACACAAGGCGCCGCGCGCCGTGAGGTCTAACATTGCGTTGCTATTGTCCGCGGCCTCAAGGAAGCGGCCTTGCTCCCTGCGGTCGCTGGCCGCAACCTGTTGAAGGCCGCTGCAATAGAACGCGAACGTTATGTTGCTTCTCAACGTTCAATACGGACTCATGGCTCAGTTTACGACTCTTGGTACATTCGCCGCGGAAGCCATCCCGAATATTGTGCCGCCGGATTTCCGCACGTTGGTGCGGATGGCGACGCACCTCGGCGGTGAATATCTCGTCCTGCTATTCGCACAAAACCGTTCGCATGGCGGCGTGATTACCTCGGCGGCGGCTCGGCGAGCGTTGAAGCAAGTTCCTGACGGCGCGCGACTCTTGGCAACAATCGGAACAGACTTCACGCTTGAAGCGACGCAGCTGCTCAACGAGCGCGATGCGGCAGTTGCGCGAATTGGCGAGTTTGGCTGGACAGATCGATCCTACATTTCGCTCAAGGAATAGTGGTGCCGTCCGCATCGCGGAGCTCGTAGCAGAATCGCGAGTAGCGACGGTGTGGTGTGCAGTTACTCAATCCGTCGGGTCGTGCGCGTGAGGAACGCGTCTTCGAAAACGCAACCTAACGAGCGTTGCTTCAGTCAAAGGCGAGGCGGTAGGCTGTGTAACTGCGCAACGCTCCGCGTTGCTCCGTTCACAGCTAATTCATGAGAGCCTTTGCAGCAGAAGCCGGCGTTAGATGGCTCGATCGATACTTCACCAAACGGAGCGTAAGTGGCGATGCGGCACGGGCGTGGTCGTGATCTGACGCAGCTGGTCGGATTCGTGGCGGGTGCCGCGGTGTGTCTGGTTGTCAGCATCGCGGCCGTGGGCATCCTGACTGGGTCCGTCGGCGGCGTGAGTTGGGTCGCGACATCGGGACTCGTGAGCGTCCTCTTCAGCGGGTGGCTGCTACTGCTCTCGGCGTTCGTCGTCCGTCGGCAACACCGCACGCTGGCGCTCCTCGGCTTGCCCACGACATCCGCGCGACTCCATGAGTGCGGCGTGGGCCTCGCGGTCAGTGTGCCGCTCTTCGTCGGCGTCGCGGGGATGCAAAGCCTCATTGTGGGCGCGCCCTGGCATTGGCTCGGCTCCGCGAGCGCGGCGCGCGCCCTCGCGGGCGCCCCACTCGTCTTGGCGCTGGTGCTCGCCGAGGAACTCCTGTTTCGCGGCGTCGCGTTCCAGATGCTCCGCGCTCTCACGGGAGACCGGGCGGCGGTGCTGCTCTCGGCGCTGTGTTTCGGCGCCTACCATCTCGTCGGCTCGCACGATTGGGCGATGGGGGCCGTGTTTCGCTTCGCCCTCCCCGCGCTGGGCGGGGTGCTCTTCGGGTGGGCCGCGATTCGGAGCCGCGGCCTCGCGCTCCCGATCGGCTTGCATTGGGGCGGCAATTGGGTGCAAGCGCAGGTGGCCGTCTTTCAGCCCACCGGGCAGGCCGCCGCGGCACCGGTGGCGGGCGTCTGGCGCATTCCGGTCACGGCTGCGGACGTGCAGGCGTTGACAGCGCCCGATCTCTCGGCGCGGCTGCCGTATCTGGTCGCACTGGCCCTCTGCGCGCTCGCCATCGTGCTGGTGCGTCCGTCGACGCCGCACCGCTCGCTCGCCATCTAACCTTGCGTTGCGGTAGACGGGGCCTGCCAAGACTGTGGCCTGTTCGCTGGCGCTCACGGGCCACAACTTGTTGAAGGGCCCCGCTACCGAACGCGATCGTGAGATGGCCGCACCACTATCACCAACATGCATGAACAACGAGATCATACCGTACATAGAGATGTGTCGCCGCGAACGAGCCAGCCTACAGCGCGGGATGAACTTTGGCCTCGGTGGCACGCATTCGGTCATCCTAGTGTCTGTGCAGCCGAACGCGCCCTATGCCGATCGCATTGAAGAGGACGGAACGGTATTGATCTATGAGGGTCATGACGAACCTCGCACGACCCGAGTTCGAGAGCCGAAACGAGTTGATCAGCCCGAACGAACGCCAGGAGCGCGACTAACGCAGAACGGTCAATTCGCAGAGGCCGCGACAGCATTCAAGCAAGGACTTCGCGCGCCTGAGCGAGTTCGCGTATACGAGAAGATCCGCAGCGGAATCTGGTCGTACAACGGGATGTTTCATCTCGTTGACGCGTGGACCGAGGCTGACGACTACCGCCAGGTCTTCAAGTTCCGGCTCGAAGCCGTCGAAGGCGAGGAGGATCTGACGCAGGCCGTGCCGATGCGCCCGGAACGACGTCGTATCATCCCCTCACACGTAAAAATGGCCGTATGGCAGAGAGACGGCGGGAAGTGCACGAAATGCGGAGCGTCCGACGAGCTGCATTTTGACCATGTCATTCCGTTCTCGCGCGGCGGTACGTCGATTACGATCGAGAACGTCCAACTCCTCTGTGCTAGACACAACCTGGAGAAAAGCGCAAAGATCGAGTAACGCGGCCATCTAACCTCGCGTTGTTGCAGACAGCCACTCAACGGTGCGCCGTGTAACTGCGGCGCTGGCGCGCCTTCGTTCACGGCTTCCTATTTGAGCGGCTGCCGCAAAACGCAATCGTGAGCGAGCATTGATCCTTTAAGAGCACAGACTGGGAGCCTTGCGGTGGTGTGGCGGGACCAGCGCAGGTCAGACGCTGCGAACGGATTTGCGCGCACGGGGTTTGAGCCGACACGTCAGCTCCTCGCGCGCCGGCGTGGTCCTCACGCTACTCCCACCTGATCCGTCGTCGCCGCACGGCCCGACACCGGAGGCACCCTGACATCGACGACGCGCCGGATCGTGGGGATCGTCGTCGGCGGGTGCGTTGGCGTCGCGGTGGCCATCGCGGCGACGATCCTGGTTCGACGCCTCTGGCCGGCGTACGTCCTCGCGGAGCCCACCAAAGCGTACTCCGTCCCGATGCTCCTGGCGCGGCTCACGGTGGGGGCGCTGTGCATGGCCGTTGCGGCGTGGGTGGCGACGCGCGTCGCGCAGGATGCCGGCACGGCCGCAAGTTGGCTCGGAGGCGTCGTCTTTGCCGTCTCGCTGTGGGACCATCTCGTGCTGGTGTGGGCGGACTATCCAGGGTGGTACCACCTTGTGTACTTGTCGTACCTAGTCCCCCTCGCCGTTGTGAGTGGGCGCCTCGCTGCGCGCCGCGCGCGGATCAGCCGGGCGCCCCGCTGATGGCACCGTGCGTGCGCCGTGCACGCGATGCGTCGAGCGACGGAGTGCTGGGGGCGATGCGCGGACTCACCGTCAGCACGGACGCTCGCCAAACGCGTCGGCGCGGCGCCGTCGTGGACGCGGGGCGGTGGGGCCGCTGAACAGTCGGGAAGATAGGTGACACTTTGTCCGGGGACATCGCTAACAGTCTTTCTTGAGAGACGGCGCGCCGGTGATCGTGCGGGAATGCTCGTCAAAGCGACCGAGCAGCGTGTCGTAGTCGAGCACGTTCCAGACGCCATCCTGTACCTCCTCGAGACCGATCATCTCGCCGTTGAGTGCTTGGGTTAAGAACTGCTGGCCGTTGTGGAGGCGGAACGTGCCCGCCGTGCTGACGCGGCGGACTTCGAAGTGGCCCGGATAGGTCGGTGGCGCAATGCGGCTCGGCAACGGTCGGCTGGAGGGAGTCCATCGCGAGGCGGGGGTCTCATCGTTCAGGGCTTCATGGGGTCGCACCTCGTTGTAGGTGTGCGTAAACGTGTTGAACACGCGTTGCTGTAGTTTGGCGTTCGCCGCCGCGGGTTTGGTGACGTGCGCTTTCAGCACTCGATGCATGCGTTCATGGGCGCCATTCTCCTGTGGACTCGCCGGCGTGATGCGTTGATGCACGATGCCGAGTTGCAGCCACCACGCATTGAGGCGATTCAACCCGTGAATGCCGTTCGACGCGAACGGCGCGCCGTTGTCGCTGCGGATCGCGTCCGGCAAACCATACGCGCGGAAAAGGCGTTGGAGCTCGCGCTGCACGCCCTGCGCCTTCACATCGGGAAAGCTTTGGCAGCAGAGGAGGTAGCGGCTGAAATGATCGACGATGGTCAACGGATAGCAGTACACGCCATCACGCGTCCGAAACTGCCCTTTGAAGTCGATGGTCCACACTTGGTTCGGCGCCGTCGTCTGCAACGGGGCCGCGCCGGGGTGTTTCCAGTGCGTCCGGGACCGGCGGCGGCGCACGCGGTCATTCCGCGCGAGGATATCGAAGATCGTGCTGCGCGCGGGCCAGTCGCGCGTCGGATCGAGCGTCTGGAGTCGCTTCAGAATCTTGCGGGCGCCCCAGCCATAGCGCGTGTGCTCGGCGAGAATCAGCGCGACAATCTCGGGCGCCGTCGCGAGCGGCGAGGAGTGCGGGGCGCGACTCTGCTCCTCCAGCCCGCGGACGCCGAGGGCGAGCACGCGCTCGCGCCATTTGTAGCCAGAATTTCGACTGATCCCGTAGCGCGTGCAAAGCTCCGTCATCGTCCACAGGCCACTCGCGAGATCCTGCGCAAAGTGCAGCCGCTCAAACATGGGATCGGTCTCCTGCCAGGGCATCGCCGTCTCTCCGAATGGGATGTCGGAAAGTGTCACCCATGTCCCCGGACACGTGTGAACCATGTCCCTGTACTGTACCGACGTGCGGCCTAACAGTGCGTTGCTGTTGACAACGGCTGCAAGTATTGCGGCCGGTTCGCTGCGCTCACTGGTCGCATCCGATTGAAGGGCCCTGCTGCCGAACGCAATCGTTAGATGGTGGCAGAAGCATCCACGAGGCGTCGGACTCCGTGCGTACAATCGCGTGGGGTCGACGGGTGGCGCGGTGGCACGGAGCGCGCGCACTGTCTGGCTGGGTGCCGCGCCATTGGCGAGCGGTCCGGTGCGGCACATCGCGCAGCGTTCTGCGAACACTAGGGACGCGAGCGTAGGTCCGACGGAAGGACGAGGATGCGCGCGGGTACTCACGGACACGTCGTTGGCCTGATGCCTCGGCCGCGCGGCGAGGGAGGCACGGGTGGAAGCTGTCAAAGCGTCGTTCCTCGCCCGCCCGGAGTTCAAGGCGGACCCGTATCCGTTCTACGCGCGCATGCGTGCGGACGCGCCCGTGTTCCGGGTGTCGCTGCCGTTCCCACGGCAGCTCTGGCTGCTCACGCGCTACGACGACATCGTCGCCATGCTCACAGACGACCGCGTGTCTCGCGACCTGTTGGCGAAGCTGCCGTGGTTTCCGCGCGTTGCCCGGCCGGTCTTCGACAACATGCTGGGCCGCGAGCCGCCCGACCACGGCCGCTTACGCCGGCTCGTGAGCATGGCCTTCACCCCGCGGCGGATCGATGCGCTCCGTGGAAAGGTCGAACGCGTCTGCGAGGACCTGCTGTCGGCCGCGCCCTCCGGCCGACCGTTCGACCTCGTCGCGGACTACGCCCTGCCCCTTCCGCTGACCGTCATCGCTGAGCTCCTGGGGGTCCCGCCCGGCGACCGCCAGCGCTTCCACACCCTGATTCGGGGAAGCCTGGCGCTGGGAGCGGGAACGGGGACGCTCTTCGATATCGCGCGCGCGCTTCCGTACTTCTCGCAGCTCACGCGCTACTTCCGCGGCCTGTTTGCTGAGCGCCGGCTGCGGCCGCGCGACGACCTGCTGTCGGCCCTGGTGCAGGCCGAGGAGGCTGGCGACCGGCTCAGCGCTGACGAGCTGCTCGGCACAGCCACGCTGCTCGCCGCCGCGGGGTACGAAACCACGGTGCACCTGATCGCATCCGGAGCCTTGGCGTTGCTCCAGACGCCTAGCGAGCGCGCGCGATTCGCGGAGGGGGGCGGCCTTGGCGACCGCGCGATCGAGGAACTGCTCCGGTATACGAGTCCCGTCGAAATGACGGCGCCCCGCATCACGCTGGACGACATCGCGTTCGCCTCGGTGACGATTCCGAAGGGCTCGCTCGTCTCGGGCGTGCTGGGATCGGCGAACCGCGACGCATCGCATTTCGCCGAGCCCAACCGCCTCGACCTCGGGCGCGCGCCCAACCCGCATCTCGCGTTCGGCGTCGGCCACCACTTCTGTCTCGGCGCGAGCCTCGCACGGCTGGAAGCGCGCATCGCGCTGACGACCCTCTTCCGCTGCCGACCCGCGCTGCGGCTCGCCCAACCGGCGGAGGCGCTCCGCTGGCGCAAGTCGCTGCCGCTGCGCGCCTTGACCGCGCTGCCCGTCATCTCCTAGCGACGCGGGCGGCGCGGATCAGTGAAATCTTGCGACGGTCGGTGGTCCAGCATAACGGGGCGCGGCGCGCCGCCATCTAACTGTGCGTTGCTGCTGACAGCGCCTGCACGAAGTGCGGCCTATTGCTCGCTACGCTCGCTGGCCTCATCCTGTTGAAGGGCCCTGCAACCGAACGCAATCGTTAGGTGGCGGCACAGCACTTGGTGCGGCGTCAGACGGCGTCGCGTTGGACTCACCCCTTCCGATACTCCCATGACGACGTCGCGCGTCACCGTCCACATGGCGGCCAGTCTCGACGGGTACGTGGCCCGTGCGGACGGGCGCGTCGATTGGCTCGAGACGCCGGATGAGTTTGCGGACGGCGTGACCTTGGAACCGAGCGCCGTCGCGGCGTTCCTCCAGACCATCGACTGCTACGTCATGGGCGCCCGCACCTACGAAACGGCGCTCGCGTTTGAAGCGCAGGGGTTCGGGTGGGCCTATGGCGACACCCCGACCATCGTCCTCACGCATGGGGCGCTCCCGCGCACCCGCGCGACGGTGGAGTTCTACGCGGGCGACCTCGCCGCGCTGGTCACGGGACGCCTGCGGTCGACCTACCGCCACATCTGGGTCGCCGGGGGGAGCGCGGTCGCGACGGCGTGCCTACAGCAAGGGCTCGCCGACGAGCTGCGCTACACGATTGTCCCCGTCGCGATTGGGGACGGCCTGCGCTTCTTCGGTGCCCTCGACCACGACCTCGCGCTGCATCTGGCCGAGGTCACCGCGTATCGGAACGGCCACGTGGAGCTGCGCTACGAGATTCGCCGGAGTCCACCGAAGTGACTACGCCGGCTGGTGCAGGGCCCCGCGGCTATCCTCTGCGGTGCGCAGCGTCCCCGTCGCATCGAGCGCCACCTAACCGGGCGTTGCGGTAGACGCGGCCGTCAGGAATGGTGGCCTGTTCGCTGGCGCTCACTGGCCGCAATCTATGATTGGGCGCTGCAAGCGAACGCGCTCGTTACACTGCGCCCGGCCATCGTACACGCACCCGCCGATACGAGCGTCGGCAGGTCTGACGCACGTCCGCGCTCGCTTACTCGACGGCGAGGAACGCCACGATGGGCGACGCCGGGTCGAGCAGGCCCACCACCGCGCGATAGACGTCGACGCCGTGCTCGCCGCTCGTGAACACCACGACCCCGCGTCGCCGTGCCGGGTCGAAGTACGCGAGCGTGCGCTCCCCGCCGGGTCGGCTGTTTAACCCGGTATGCATGAACACCGGTCCGGTGGCGTAGTCGAGGCGCACCCACCCGAGTGCTTGCGTGACGCGCTGCGGGCAATCAGCCGGCGGCGTGTGACACTGCCAGGTCAGCTGGGGACCGCGCGCCGGTTGCAGCCGTTCCGCAGCCAACGCCGGCGAGAGCCCGTCGCCGCGCAACACGCGCGCGAGGAAGCGGGCATAGTCCCCGGCGGTGGTGATCAGATTGTTGCCCGCGTTCCAGTGCGCGGAGTCCTCCACTTGGGGCGCGCCCCAGTGCCCCGCCGAGTCCAACGGGACGGCGAGGCGTCCGTTCATCCAGGCGCGCCGCGAGTACGACGTGCTCCGCATGCCGAGCGGACCGAAGACCATCGCCTCGGCCAAGTCCTCGAATGTGCGGCCGAGCGTGCGCTCGGCGAACCTCGCGGCGTAGTCGTAGCCCTCGCCGGCGTAGGCGTAGGCGCTCCCCGGCGCGAACGCGAGCTTCCCTCCCGGACTCCGGCCGCGCCAGTTCGGGAGGCCCGTCTGGTGCGCGAGCGCGTGGCGCACCGTCAGTCGCTGCGCGCGTGGGTCGCCGCTGACATCGGGGTCCACCCACGCGGATGCCATGGGCGCGTCGAGCGAGAGCCGTCCGGCCGCCACGAGGCGCAGGAGGACCTCGGCCGAGATGGGCTTCGTGACCGAGGCGAGCCCGTAGAGCGTCGCGGGGGTCGCGGGCACCCCCGCGGATTGCTCGCCATAGGCGCGCTCCAGCACGACGCGACCGTCCTCGATCACCGCCAGACTGACGGAGGCCACGCCGTAGCGCGTCAGGAGTGCGGGCACGCGTGCATCGAGCGTTGCGCCGACCGCGGCCGGGGCCACGCCCACGGAGGCGCGGCGCCCGCAAGCGGCGGTTCCGAGCAGCAGCACGAGCGCGCGTGCGACGCTCGTCCGACCTCGGCGAGCGCACGGTATGTGGAGGAGCGGCATCGGGTCCCCGGCGGTAAGTACCGCGCGCATGCGGAGCGTCATGGCGCGACGTACGACAGCGCGAGCCGTGGAATGGTTGGGAGCGGTCGCGCGAGATCGCGTGTCCGATCCGTTTCGCGGTGTCGCGTGGCGCTGGTACGGGGCGGCGTACGCGGGCGGCGCAGTGTAACCTTGCGTTGCTGCTGACAGGGCCTTCACGGAGTGCGGCCTATCGCTCGCTGGCCGGATCCTGTTGAAGGGCCCTGCAAGCGAACGCGATCGTTAGGCCGCCTCGCGTTATGTCTGTTTGCTTCGGCGGGGGATCCCCGCTACCGCTGATCCAAACCGTGCACGCGCTGGCGCCGTCCAAGAGAGATACCCTTCTTCACCTCTCTGGACCTGCGATGCGCTGCCTGCTGCTTGCCACTCTCTCCGTGCTCTGGGTCGCGCGGCCACTTGCCGCACAAGCGCCGCCGAGCGCGTCGGGCGCGCGTGTTCCGATGCTCTCGGCATCGGACGCGCAAGTCGATTTCGATGTGCTGCGACGGGCATTGGAGGAAGCACACGGCGGACTGTATCGCTACCGCACGAAGCCCGAGTTGGATCGCCGCTTTGATGCGGCGCGTGCGCAGCTCACGACGCCCGTGTCCCAGCTCGCGTTCGCACGCCTGCTGTCGGAGACCATTGCCACCATCGGCGATGGTCACGCGCGGCTCGAACTCGATTCGTTGACGATCGCGACGCTGGCCGACGCATGCGTGTTCCCCCTACGGGTCCAGTTGGAAGGGGAGCGCCTGATGCTGCAATACAACGATTCGCCCGCCGACACGACGCTGCGTCCGGGGATGGAGCTTCGCTCGATCAACGGGCATCCGGTGTCGGCGGTCGTGGGCGCCCTGCTGCCGACGGTCGCGGGCGATGGCGAGATCCTGACCGGTAAGAGGACACGGCTGGCCCGCACGTTCGCCACGCTCTATTGGCTGTTCGTGGAACAGGCGAGCACGTACGTGATCACGGCCCGCGATGCAGGCGGCCGGACGGTGATGGCCACGCTCGCTGGCATTCGCGAAGCGGATCGCCTCGCGGTCCAGAATCCGGTCAACGCGACTCTCCTGCAGCATGCGGCGCGCCTCGCCGGGCCGCGCGGCAATATCAGCGTGGCGTTTTCGCCCGACGCATCCGTCGCGCACCTGCGCGTGCGCGCCTTCGACGGCGCCACGTTCGTGGCGACGCTCGACAGCGCCTTCGCGGCCATCAACGCCAACGGGACTCGCTCGCTCCTCCTCGATCTCCGGGGCAACGGCGGCGGTGTGGATCTGTATGGGGCAGCCCTGGTGTCGCATTTCATCGACCGCCCCTTTCGATACTTCGATCGGATCGAGCTCACGACGATTGCGCCCTCCTTTGCGACATGGAAGCCCGCGACCTTCGAAAACCTCCGAACCGGCACCGTGCCGGGCCCCACGGGCGGCTTTCGCGTCACGCCAACGCTCCATGAAGGCGTCGCGATGCAGTCCCCGGCTGCGGTGCCATTCCGCGGCACTGTCGTGGTGCTCATCGACGGGGGCAGCTTCTCCACGACCGCCGACGTCGCGGGGCAGCTCCGCGCCTGGGGACGCGCGACGTTCGTGGGGGAAGAGACGGCGGGCGACGCCGCCGGCAACACGTCGGGGCTGAACGCGCTGATCGTGCTCCCCCACTCGCAGCTCCGCCTCAAGGTCATGATGTACGGCTACTGGAACGCGGTGCACCCCGACACGCCGGGCCGTGGGACGCGGCCCGACCACGTGGTGGTCGCGCGGATCGCCGACTTGCTGCAGGGCACGGACGCGGCGCTGGAGCTGGCGCGGAGGCTGGTGAAGTAGGGGTGCCGAGAACGGCCGCCTAACCTTGCGTTGCTGCCAACAGGGCTAGCAAGAATTGCGGCCCTATTCGCTGCGCTCACTGGTCGCATCCCGTTGCAGGGCCCTGCTGCCGAATGCAATCGTTAGGCAGATTTCCATAGCTCGTGGCAACGACTCTCGCTGTTGCTCGAGGCGCCGCGCCGAGCCGAACAGCGTTCCAGAGCCAGCCACTGGTATGCAGGGCGGGCGCGGCACGGGGCTGACCGTGTGATGGTCGGTGGACGGCGCGGGTCGCGACCGCGCCATTGCGTGTACAGATTGCGACACCGTCATCGTGCACCGGCCGCGATGCACCCGCCTTCGCGCGGATACCCACGTTCAATCGATCGTGCTCCCGATGTCCGCTCTCCTCCTATTGGCGTCGCTGCTCGCCTCCGCTCCGCCGTCGGCTGCCCGTCCCGCGGCGGACTCGGTGCAGACCCACCTGCAGCGGCTCGCCGACAGCGTCGTCGCCGCGAGGCCGCGCATGCCCGGGATCATCATTGCAGTGGAGCAACAGGCCACGGGCCAGCGATGGAGCGTGGCGGCGGGCCTCGCGGATACGGCGCGGAAGATCAGGCTCACCCCCGACCAGCCGGTGCGACTGGCGAGCAACACGAAGACGTACACCGCTGCCGCGGTGCTGCGGCTCGTGGAAATGGGACGGCTTGCGCTCAGCGATCCGCTGACCAAGCATCTGCCGCCGTCCATCGATTCTCTCCTCCGCGGAGATGGCTACGCGACGGATCGCATCACCATCGAGTAGGTACTGAATCACCGGGCGGGATTCAATGAACACCCCGCCGTGCGAAGCTTTCTAACAAAGCTGTGCACCGATCCGCAGCATCACTGGACGCCTCGCGAGCAGCTGCAATGGCTGGTGGATAGTCTGGCGCCGGTGGGGCCGCCTGGAGCGCAGTTCCGCTATTCGGACGATGGCTACGTGTTGCTGGGGCTGATCGTCGAGCGCCTGAGCGGGAAGCCCCTCGGCCCCGCGGTGCGGTCGCTCGTGCGTTTCGACAAGCTGGGGCTGCGCCATACCTGGTGGGAAACGTTGGAGCCGGCACCCGCCGGAGAACCTGACCGGGCGCACCAGTATCTCGGTGGGCTCGACGCGTACGGCATCGACCCCTCCTTCGACCTATTCGGCGGCGGCGGCATTGTGGCGCCAATGGCTGACCTCGCGCATTTCCTCACCGCGCTGCTGAACGGACAGGTGTTCGAGAAGCGAGAGACGCTGGACACCATGATGCGTCCGCGGAGCCCGGAGATGAACGGGTATGGCATGGGCCTCTTCGGCTCAACGGTGGGCGGCCTGACGGGGCGTGGCCATAGTGGCTTCTGGGGCACGACTGCGATGGTGTTCCCGGACGCGGGGGTGACGATCGCGGTCGCCATCACGGATCAGGGCGAGTTTCGACAAGCGAACGCCGTGCTGGGCGCGGTGCTGAAGGTGTTGGAGGCCAATCGGTAAAGCACCAGGTGCGCGGCAGCATCCGCCGCGCGAACCCGGACCATCGACAAGCGCGTCGAATCCTGCGTGACGAATGGCCGTGGCGAGCGCGCTTCGCCCACCGACGACCAACGGCGAGCGGTACTACCTCGAATACCCCAAGGCGTCGTGCTACGGCCGCGCCGTCTCCCGAGTCGTCTCGCGGATCTGCCTCACGATCGTCACAGCCGGCGAGGACCTAAGTGATTGCGCATGCTGTATGCGCCCGCCTGACTCGTCGTTGATCTGCCTAACCTCGCGTTGGTGCAGTCGGCCGCGGACGGTGACCGCGGTGACGTGACGGGGCGGCCATCACCGAGGCGCAGTGCGCGGGTCCCCGGCCCGCGGACGCATCGGTCGAGCCCCTCAGGGTCGGCTCGGCGGGACGTGCCGCAACCCTCGCGTGCCCGTGGGTGTCTACTGTGGACCGCACCGGGACCGTGCGGTCACTCCCGTTCCGACGCCAACCACCGCGGCCACGCATGATTCGACGCTCCGCGCTTCTCCTTGCCACCTTGCTCGTCGCGAGCGGACTCTCGTCATCGGCCGTGCGCGCGCAGCCAGTCCGCGTCGTCTATCGCGAAGCGGCGGATGCGTTCGAGATTCTCGACCACGTGAGTAACTGGTGGCCGGGGTACAACGAGCCGCGGTATCAGCAGTTTTGGGCGGACTCGATTGGCGTCCAACCCGGCGACTCCATCCAGTTCGCGCGGTACGCCGCCTTGCGCGAGACGTACTACGACAAACGCGGGCAAGGGAACAGTCAGCCTCGCCGTGATGGCAGCGGGCTCTTCACGGATCGCCTCGCCGTGCAGGCGGATCCCCTCGCGGCCGCCTTCTACGAGGCGGAATCCATCCCGGAGGCCATTGCGTCCCTCGGCAGGCTCTTGACCGCGAACGAACAGGCCTTCCTGACGGCCTTCTATGCGCATTTTCGCTCTCGGATCGCACCGCTGCTTCGCCAGACGCGCGAACGCACCGCAGCGTCGCGCGCCGCGACCGCGAGCACGCTCCAGGCGCCGGAGGTCGCGCAGTATCTGACACAGGTCCGGCGCTGGTTCGGCGTCGATAGTGTACCCTTCACGGCCCTCTACGTGTGGTGGCCCGACTCGTCCCGCACATCGGCGAATCCCCATGGCGTGCATCTCGTTCTCCGAGTCCGTCCCAGCGCCGCGGACACCGTGAACAACGCCGATGTCGTGGCGCATGAAGTCGTGCATGTGTTCGCCGCCACCATGGATTCGGCGCGCCAACGCACGCTCAGCACGACGCTGCTGGACGGATGCGCGGTGCCCGCCGGCGTGCGCCGGCTTGCGGTGCTCGAAGAGCCCATCGCTACTGTCCTCGGCAATATGGAGTTCCGGCGCCGATTTGCGCCGCGTCGGTTTCAGTGGAGCCGGCAATGGTACGGGGACGACTGGGTTGAGCTGCTCGCGCGCCTCTTGTATCCCGTGATCACGTCGGCCCTGAGCACCGAAACGCCCATTGGCGCGGCCTTCACACGGGACGCGACCGCGATGTGCGCGCTAGCCGCGCGGGCGCGACGCCCCCAGGCGCCGTGAGGTCAGGCGGGGGCGCTGCACACGCACCGCCGGCGGGGCGGCGTGAGACGGCGCTGCCGCGGAGGGCCGATGCCCGCATCACCGGCCGTCGGAGCGACCAATTGAAGGGCCTTGCGAGCGAACTCGCTCGTTGAGTGGCAGCTCTCCGTGCCCTACCTCGGTGCTCGCACCTGCCGGATGACGTTGGCGAGCACCTCGGGCTGCTCCTTCTGGATGTAGTGCCCCGCTTTGGGCACGGGTTCCAGCTGCGCCGCCCCGGTCAGCCGCAGCCAGCTGGCGGCCAGCTTCGTGTCCAGCCGGAGGAGTTGTTCGCCTCCCGCGGGATCACCGACGCTTCGGATGAGCACGCGCACGGGATACGCGACGGTGTCTGCGGGGAGTGCGTCGAGGCACTGTTCCTGCGCATCAAACTCGCGCTTCATCGTGCCCGAGAAGGTGACCTTCTTGACGAGTCGCAGCAGCCGAGCCGCGGCGGGCATCTCGCGCTGCATGGCGGCCCAATGCCCGAGCGGGGTTGCATCCACGAGGACGAGCCCGGCGACGTCGTCCGGATAGCGACGGGCGTACGCATAGGCGTACTGCCCACCCAGCGAGTGGCCGACGAGGACGAACGGAGGTGCGTGCCCCGTCGCGTGCAACTGCGCATGGAGTTCGCTGGCCACCGTGCAGGGATCGCGCGGCGCGCTACTGGCCGGTCGCGCGCCGTAGCCCGGGCGATCGTATGCCACCACGCGGATACTGTCACCCAGCTGCTGGATGGTCGGCCGCCACACGCGCGCATCGTCGCCGAGTCCCGCGATGAACACGACCGTCGGCGCCGCCGTAGGCGGTTGGGCGGCCAGCGGTGCGGCGGCGCCGCACATCGCCAGGAGCGTCAGGACGAGCGGGGTACGACAGGGATGCGGCATGGGAGCGACTGCAAGAGGGCGCTGGGCACACGTCGTCTGGGACGCTACCCCACGCCGGAGGCCGGGGTCCCGCGCCGCGCCCGCGCCGGTGAGGTGGGGATGTCCGCGACGCGCTCGTGCGGCATCAGGTGGCGGCGATCCGATCGGCGTCCGCTGCCACCTAACCTTGCGTTGCGCTTGACAGGGCCTCGAAGAACTACGGCCTTGCTCGTTGCACTCGCCGGCCGCAACCTATGGTCGGTCCCTGCAGCAGAACGCAATCGTTAGGCAACTCACTCCGAGGAATGACCGATGTCGAATGAGACTCTCCCGACGACCCCGCAGCTCCTCGCGCGCTTCGCCGCGAGCTGCGTCTCCGTGTTTGGCGGCCTGATGGCGGCCATGACGGTGGCCTCACCGCGCGGCCTCACCATGAAGTCCGCCAAGGTCGCTGCGATTGAGGTCGCCATGATTGTGGCCGGGTACGCGATTACCAAGTACTGGCTCCCGCGTCGACGCGGCGTGATCACGGGCTCCCCGCGCTCGCACGTGGTGGCCGGCCTCAGCGCGCCGCTCGTCCTTGGGGCGCTGTCGACGCAGGTGCAAGGCGTGAGCACGGTGGGGATCGCGGCACTCAGCGCGGCCACCGGCACGACCCTCGCGCTCGCCCATTGGCTCCTAACTCGTCGACCGCCTCGCGCCCCGCAGCCGACGCTTGAGGAGCGCGAAGAAGCCGCGGAGCTCGCACTCGCGCGAGCGTTGGCCGAGGTGGAGGGGAAGCGCGATGTGATCCCACTGGCGCGACCAGAGCGGACGCGGGACTCGCGCGGACGCGTCGCCTAGCGCCCTGCCTCCATCCTTCGTCGGCCATCGGGTGCGACGGGTGCACTCGGTACGTCGCGGCCGGAAACGTGCGACGTCGCGACGCTCGCGTGGCCGTGCATCGACGACACGGACGCTGGCGCGTGTGCGACGCCTCGGCGTGTCTGACGCATGCTGGCGGACGATGCGGGGCCGGGGGATGACCAAGTTGTCTAACAGCGCGTTGCTGCTGGCATGGCCTTCACAGAGTGCGGCCAATTGCTCACTGCGGTCGCCAGCCGCAGTTTATGACAGGGCCCTGCAGCCGAACGCAATCGTTAGACCGCGGCCGGGTCCTGTGGTGACCAGGTAGAATGCCTTCGCGCTGGAGACTCCGTATGTCGCCGATCGTCGACTCCATCCGCGCCGAGTACGAACGCTACCAGGCGTTGGCGGAGCGCGCGCTGGCCCAAGTACCGGACGCGCTCCTGAGTGCGCCCGGTCCCGGCGGCGGGAACTCGCTGACGGTCATTGCGTGGCATCTCACCGGCAACCTGCGCTCGCGCTTCACGTCGTTCCTGACCGAGGATGGCGAGAAGCCGTGGCGCAATCGCGAGGAGGAGTTTGCCGCGCGCGTGGTGTCGCGCGAGGAACTGCACACGCACTGGACCGCCGGGTGGGCGACCCTGTACGACGTGCTCACCACGCTGACGGATGCCGATCTGCAACGGACGGTCACCATTCGTGGGCAACCGCTGCACGTCCACGACGCGCTGCATCGGTCGCTCACGCATGCGAGCTACCACGTGGGCCAGCTCGTGTACCTGGCGCACGCTCACCGCGGCCCGGCGTGGGAGTACCTGAGCATTCCGCCCGGGGGGTCGGCGGCCTACAACGCGGCGCCGTCGAGAGAGACCCCGGGGGCGCACATCGCGACGTTGCGGGACCGCCAGTCCGCGGGCGCTGGCGATCCAGCGGTCTAACCTTGCGTTGCTCTTGACGGGTTGCGAAGGATGGCAGCCTGTTCGCTGGCGCTCACTGGCCGCAGGCTATTGCAGGGCCCTGCAAACGTACGCCATGGTTAGGCGACAGCACCACGATGCGATGTCCTAGGATCACCTTCTTCTGCGCCCTATCCATGTGTCAACTGCGTTCGCCGCGCCGTTGGGCGTGCCTCGTGAGTGCGTGGGTGGTGGGTACGATCGCCGGCGCCGGCGCGCTGTCGGCCCAAGCGCCCGCGTTTCGGCTTCCAACGCCGACGGGACGCGACGCGATCGGCACAACCCGGTTCGTCCTCGACGCCGCTCGTCCGCGCCCGCTGGTGGTGACCGCGTGGTACCCGGCGCGCCGACTCGCGAAGACCACCCCGCTTGCGCCGTATCTACGCGAGGAAGCCGCCCTGCGGACGATGGCGGCATGGGGCCAGAATCCCGGCCCAATGCTCCTGCGCAACGCCACTGTTGTCACGCACAGCCACGTTGACGCGCCCGTGGCGCGCAATGCCCTGCCGGTGGTGGTCTTCTCGCACGGCTATCTGGACCAGCCGAGCAGCTACACGGCGTTGATGGAGGAACTCGCCAGTCACGGCTACGCTGTGTTCAGCGTGGCGCATACGGGTGAGACGATGGCGGTCACCCTGCCCGGCGGTCGCGTGTCGTCGATCTTTCAGGAAACGGGTGGGCTCCAACCAGTGCCTGCCGCGGTGTCGGTGGAATGGCGTGCCGAGGATTCCGTCGCCACGGCCATCACGACCGCGCCGACCGCCGCGACAGCGGAGGCATTGCTCCGCGCATATCTGCGCGGCATCCCGACGGCGACCGCCGCAATGGAGCGCTGGGCGGACGACTTCCGCCGGGTCGTCGATGCGCTGGGACGTCACAATGCTCCCCGGTCGGGCTCCCCGTTCGCGCAGCGCCTCGACCTCGCGCAGGTGGCGGCGGTGGGGCACTCGATGGGAGGCGTGGCGAGCGCAACGTTCTGCGCCCGAGACGATCGGTGCCGCGCGGCCATCAACCTCGACGGCTCGCCGCAGTACGGGGATCTGATCGATCGTCCGTCGCGGACCCCGTTGCTCATGGTGTACGGGTCGCGCGCGGGCCGCATTGGCGTCAGTGACGTCGCGTATGACCGAGGCGCGGAATACTGGCGCGCCGTGATTGACGGGGCGCTCCATCTGAACTTTGGAGACTGGATGTACTGGCCGGCCGACTCGCCCGTTGCCGCTTCGTTGGGCGCCCTAAGTGCCGAGGCGTGCACCACCGTGGTCCATCGCGTCGTGCGCGAATTTCTCGATCGCACACTGCGCCGCACGCCCGCGCCCTTGTTCGAGGGGCGCGCATCGCTGCCCGCGTTGACCCTGACCCAACGCACGGGTGGCCGAGGGCCGTGAGGAGACGCCGGTTCGCCCCGCGCAGCGTCCTCGCGCACTTTCCCTAACCTTGCGTTGCGGTAGATTGGGTTCTCAAGGACTGCCGCCATTGCTCGCTGCGTCGCTGGCCGCATGCTGTGGAAGGGCCGCGCTACGGAACGCGAACGTGAGGTCGCACCGACAACCCTCGAGAGAGCCTCGTCGATGTCTATCGTGAAGGTCGTGCCTGTGGTGCTGCGCCGTCACGGTGACCGAACGGAGGTGCTCGTGTTCGAGCATCCACAAGCGGGCACGCAGCTCGTGAAGGGCACCGTCGAAGCGGGGGAAACGATCGCCACCGCCGCCACGCGCGAGTTGGCGGAGGAGTCGGGCATCGTCGACGCCGTCGCCGTGCGCGACCTCGGCGTCTGGCATCGGGGGCCGCCCGGTCAGGTGTGGCACTTCTGCGAAATGGCCACGTCGTCTTTGCCCAATGCCTGGGACCACATCACCGACGACGACGGCGGCCATCGCTTCGCATTCTGGTGGCATCCGATCGCTGAGCCAGCGCCGTCGAGCTGTCATCCCCTCTTTGCTGACGCGTTAGCGTTCCTGCAGCCGCGCGTGGCCACCGATCTGGCGTCGTCGCCGTCGCAGCCGTCGCAGCCGTAGCGCGTACGCACTGAATCGCCTCCGTCTCTCGTGGAGCCCGCGTGGACCAGCCGTCGTTGTACACGTCTCGCTTGATCTTGCGCCCGTTCGGGCGCGCAGACGCTCCTGCCGTGCAGCGGCTGGCGGGCGCCGCGGCGGTCGCGGAGATGACGCTGAACATTCCGCATCCCTACGCCGACGGAATGGCGGAGGCGTGGATCGCAACACTCGGCGAAGCCTGGCGAGCCGGGACCGCGGTGACGTTTGCGATCACGACCGCGACGGACGGGCTGTGCGGCACCATCGCGCTGCGCATCACGCGCGAGCACGACCGCGGGGAACTCGGCTACTGGATCGGCCAGCCGTTCTGGGGCCGAGGCTATGCGACGGAGGCGGTTACCGCGGTGCTCGCGTTCGCGTTCGAGACGCTCGCGCTCCATCGCGTCCAAGCCTCGCATCTGCCGCGCAATCCGGCGTCAGGGCGCGTGATGCAGAAGGCGGGCATGCAGCGCGAGGGGCTCCATCGGGGACGCTATCGGAAGGAGGCGGCGTACGAGGATGTGGAGGAGTACGCGATCCTGCGGTCCGATTGGGACGCGCGCGTTGACCAGCACGCCCGTTCGGGCGGTGCGACCTAACCTTGCGTTGCCTCTGGCAGGGCTTCCACGGACTGCCGCCATGACTCGCTCCCCTCGCTGGTCGCAACTTGCTGAAGGGCCCTGGAGCACAACGCGAACGTTCGGCAGCGGCGGCCCTCGAGGAGTGCCGACTGTGAGAGCCGCAGTGCGAGCGTACGCGTCGGTGTCTCCAGTACATCACGCGCCGCATCCGCGATCACTCAGGGAACTTGACGGAGTGTATCGCGCGAATGGCGCGCTCTCCCTGTGGTCGTTCGTCGACGGGGGATGTCAGGTCGAGACAACGCGGTGGTGAAGTGCTGCCTCGACGGCTTCCCGGTTCAGCGCGTCGTCTCAGCGTAGAACCACGCGCTCGGCGAGTGTGGGGAGAGCGCGGCCCTGCGCGATACGCTCGGTCTCTTCGAACGCGCTAACTTCGAGCGGCATCCCCAACCCCTCGCGCTCCCGAGCCACAGCCCCGCGCTAACGCCATGTACCCAAGGCTGATTCTTGCAACTCTGTTCGCGGCCGTTGCCGTCTCCGAGGCGCACGCGCAGGTTGCGCGCTTCACCGCGAAGCCGAGCGTGGTGGATGCGGGCGGCTACTACGCCATCCAATACACGTTCACCGCGGGTGCGGGTGGCTTCGCGCCGGGCGGCGGCGTCCGCATCGAGATCCCGGTTGCGTACGCGGAGACAGAGTCGTTGCTCTGGAGCGCACCGCAGACGATGACAGCGACGGCGCCGGGCTATGTCACCGCCAGTGCGTCGAACAGCGCACGCGTTCGCGTGCAGATCGCCGGACTGCTACGCGGGATCATCGAGGCGAACTTCGAAGACGCGATCCCCGCTGGCACCACGGTGTCGATCCGCTATCAGGGGCAGGTGCAGGGGATCGCCGGTGAGATCGATGCGCGCTATCAGTCACGCGCGACTGCACGTCAACCATGGGCGACGCCGGCACGCGTTCCGCGCATGACGGTGCGCCCGGCGCGCGCCGAACTAGTCTCCGTCAGCTATCCGTCGGACATCGTGCGCGGCGCCCCGTTCGCGTTGACGGTCGTCGCGCTGGACCGGTACGGCAACGTCGCCACGCACTTCACGGGTAGTCTACAGCTGCAATCGACGGACACGGCGGCTGCAATTCCGCGATCGGTCACCTTCCGTGCAGCCGATCACGGCCGAGTCGTCATTCCCGATGCAGTCTTTCGTAGCAACGGCTTCCAGAAGGTCACGGCAACCGCACGCAACACGATCGCCACCGCGTTCAAGTACGCGATGGTCGGTGAGAGCGCACCGGCGATGCTGCACCTGTTCGGTGACACGCACTTTCACACCGGTACGGGAGCACAGAGTCGCGGATTCTTCACGAACGCGACAGGAACTGACGTCAACACGACTGGCACGAGCAACTTCAAGGCGCTCAATCTTGCCGGCGACCATCGCGCGAACTTCACGCGCGCTGCGGACGCATACACCTACGCTCGCGATCTCATGCATCTCGACTTCGCCAGCACGGCGGAGCACTCGGCGCCGATCCTCACGCCAGCCGCCTGGAGCGGGTCGCAGGATGCGTCCGATGCGTTCGATGTGCCCGGTCTATTCACGACGTTCTATGGCTTTGAATGGACGCCGGACCTGAATCACTACGTCGTGCTGTACAAGAACCGATCCGGGCAGCCGATCGGGAATGACAGCCTCCGGGACTTTCCGTCGCTGGCGCGTGCGTTGGAGGCACAGGGCGTTCCCGTGCTCGCGATTCCGCACGTGTCATGGCCATTCAGCGATCACAACATCTGGCAGGACACGGCGGGTCGTGCATTCCGTCGCGTCGGCGAGATGTATTCGCTTTGGAACAGCCGACATCTCGTTCAACCCGACGATGATCCACAGCTTTTTGAGTTGGGGGCCGCGAATCGTGGTCCTACCAGCACGCATGGATGCGTGGCCTCCGCCTCGGCGTGATCGCTGCAAGCGACAATCACCTCGGTCATCCGGGTGCGAACAATTCGTCCGTGTACGTACGCCACTCGGGTGGACTCGCCGGCGTGTTGGCCCGCGGCAATGACCGTGAGCAAGTCTGGCGGAGCATGAGTGGGCGCATGACGTACGCGACCACGGGCACGCAGATCTACCTGGATTTCGCGAGCGACGGGCACGTGATGGGGAGCGAATATGAATCCACAATGCCGCCGCGGCTCACCGGACGCATCGCCGGTACGAATCGACTCGCGTCGGTGGAAGTCGTGCGTCTCGCTGCAGGGCGCTACGAAACGATCTTCAGCGCAAGCCCGGATCGAGAGACGTTCGCCTTCGATTTCGTGGACACGAGCGTTGTCGGACCTGTGATGTACTATCTGCGCGTGAAGCAGGTCGAGGAATACCCGGGTCGATTGTATTCTCACTCCACCGCCGAGATGGCGTGGTCAAGTCCAATCTGGATCGACATTCCCAGGTAGCACGGTCCGCCTGTCCCCGCCTAACCTTGCGTTGCGCTTGGCAGGGCTTTCACGGATTGCTCCCGGTTCGCTGCACTCATTGGTCGCATCCTATTGCAGGGACCAGCTGCAGGATCCAATCGTCAGGCGTCGTCATCGAAGACGTGGCGTGACGGGAACTCCGCGGTCGCCCGTCCCCGGATCGAGCCCGTCGGTGCGCGGGCGATCGACCGTGCCGGCCGAGACGGACCACTGGTCGTGGTGGGGTCGTCCGGGCCGGGAGGCCCGGGAATCCCCGACCCGCGGCGCGTCAGCATCGACGATCGTCTGCTCGTTGCCAGCGTCGTGTCGTCTTCCACCGCGTTCGTGATGACCGCTCGGGATGCCTTTCGTCAGTGGTCGTGGTTCCGCCGCCCGTGGCGGCTCGAGATCATCGTGCTCTTCGCAGTGCTCTGGCAGGAAGCGCTGCGGCTGGAATGGCGCACCGCGCATCGGGTGCTGCCGCTCTCCCCACGCCTGACGGCGCTGTACTACTACCAAGCCGGCGACTTCGTGAATGGGTACCTGAACGCCTTTCTCATCGACGGAGTCACCGCGGTCGTGCGCCAGTCCCGGGCCGGGCGTGCGTCGCTGACGCGTGCGGCGTTCGTCCGACAGGCGCTGGTCGCGAGCGGACTGTCAATCGCGAGCATCGTGGTGATCGAACTCGGGCAATCCGCGCTCAATCATCCGGATGTCGCCGACATCCCCGCGGGGGTGGTGGGCGCGCTGCTGTACCTGCTGGTCCGCGTGGCTGCGCTGCGGGCGGCGCGGCCGGACGCGTAATGGGCGGGCGCGGGTGTAAGGATGACGCCTAACCTCGCGTTGCGGTAGACAGGGCCTGTCCGGAGTGCGGCCTATTGCTCGCTGCGTTCGCTGGCCGCATCCTTTGACAGGGCCCTGCCATAGAACGCGAGCGCTGGCGAGGGCGCGGCCGCCGAATCCTGTTCCGCATTCGTCGATGAGCACACCCGAGATCAAGGCAGAAGCCGAGCGGCTACTAACAATCTTGTCGGAGTCGCCACAGCTGATCGCGCGCCTCGCGCACGGATGCGACGACGACCAGCTGCACCGGACGCCCGCACCGGACGCGTGGTCTGCACGCGACATTCTTGCGCACCTGCGCGCGTGCGCCGTGGTCTGGGGGCGCAGCATAGACCGGATGCTCGCGGAGGACCATCCTACGCTGCGATACGTCTCGCCCCGGAGTTGGATCAAGCGCACGGACTTCCTCGCGCAGGACTTTCAGCACTCGTTACGGGCGTTCGCCGCGGAACGAACCGTACTCCTCGGGACGCTGCGTGCCATCGACGCGCACGACTGGATCCGCGGCGCGACGTTCACTGGCACGACCGCCGGAAGGGAGGCGACGGTGCTCACTCTCGCTCGACGCATCGCCGATCACGAGGTGGGCCATTGGGAACAGCTTCGGCGAACGCTCGGGAGATGACATCCGCCGCACGGGTGGACCGGTCGACGATCCGCTGTTCAGTGCGGAGAACGCCCTTCCCATTCGAAGCGCCTGTGTGAACCCTGCCGTCTCGTCAACCCTCGATACGTCGACAGGATCCTGACCGTCCTCACGTGGGTCATCCGCCGCGAGGCCGCGTCCGCGTGACGGCGGGAGCGCGGCCCACTACATCGAGAGGCGCTGACTAACCTTGCGTTGCGGTAGTCACGGATTCCAAGGACTGTCGCCATTGCTCGCTGCGCTCGATGGCCGCATCCTATGACCGGGCCCTGCCGCCGAACGCGAACGTTGTCCAGCAAGTCCATGGCATCTGCATGCCATCGTCACGTCCTCATCGGTGGGCAGTTGCACAGCAGTCTGCCGTGCACTTCCCAACAGCCGACGAGCGAATTGGCTCGCGACGCGTGCGGGCGATCTCCCGTGCGGTGTGGAGGAATCGTCCCGTCGTCGGGCGCTCCTGCGTCGGGAGTGTCCATGTGCGTTTGCGATCCGGTGCTGCTCGCGCACACCGGCGCGCAGGAGTGTTTGCGCCCACGGCCCAGCTGCAGCGTAATTTGAGGCGCCGATTCCTGATCGCCGCCCACGCCTGCGGAAGCGCGGGAGGAGGTGCGTCGCTGGCTGACCAATCGCTTCGGAGCAGCGTATGGATCCCAATGCCGTCTCCGCTGCCGCGGCCGTCGCGGCCGCGCTCTTCGCCTTCGGGGCGTTCTTCGTCGCCCAGGTGCAGCTCAAGTCCGGGTGGCGTGCGGCACGGGGGGAGGCCACTAGCAGACAAATCGCCGAGCTGGATCGCGTGAGAGCGAGTCGCCACGTGGTGTACGCGCTCGGCGACGACTACACGCAGTGGACTGAGTTTGAGTTGCAACATGTCGAGAGCGTGATTCGCGCGTTTGACATCTACGGTTTCATGGATCAGCAGCAGTACGTGCCGAGACGGCTCTTGCAGGCGATCTTTGCCACCCCCACGGTGAAACTCTGGGAGAAATGCGCGGGGTACGTGCATCACCAGCGGACGTTGCGAGGCGAACCCGGGCACATGTGGGAGTTCGAGCAGCTTGCGCGCCGCGCGGCGGTCTTGCTGAGCGAGCATCCTGCTCGGTCAGGTGGACGTACCTTTCCTCCCAAACCGGATGATCCCCATCCACTGATCGACGCGAGCGTCTAGCGGCAGTTTCGCCGGCGCTCGCGGCCTAACCTTGCGTTGCGGAAAGCATGGTCATCGCGGAGTGCAGGCTTGCTCTCTCCGGTCGCTGCCTGCAATCCATTTGAGGGCTCGCGAGCGAACGCGCCCGTTAGGTGGCAGCATTCAGGAGAGTGAGGGAGGGGTTGCGACAGGCGACAGTATCGCGCGTCCAACAACGGATCCCGCGGGCGGCGACCCGCCGTCCGCGAGTCCGGAGGCGGCGAGGCGGCTGCGTCCCGGGCTTGCTTGACACGCTCTGGCGCGGCATCCTCTGCGATCGTCACGATGGCCCCACTCGCGGCTGGTGGCTGCCTCATCTCCCCGCGGGCTACCCCACCCTGGACCCAACGCCGATCATGCGCTTCCCGCCGTTGACGCTCGTCGCCGCAGTCACCGCCGTCGCGCTGTCGCCGTCGGTGTCCCGCCTCGCGCAAGCGCCGCGACCCCACGTGGTCAGCGTCGATTTCGTGAAGGCGCGGCCCGGTGAGCGGAGCCGCCTCATCCGGTACTACCAGTTGAACTGGACGCGGGCGCGAGTCACGGTGCTCGCCCGCGGCGAGATCGTGGACTTTCGCATGTTGGTAAGGGCCGATACGGGTACGAGATGGGACGTCGCACTCGAGACCACCTACGCGGACTCCAGCGCGTATGCGCGCGCGGAAGCGATCTTTCAACCCGTGCTCGCGGCGCAGGGCGTCACGCTCGTGGACGGCAAGCGTCGGGCGGACATCGCGGATATCGTGGAGTCCCGGATCGTGACGGTGGCCCCGCGCGCGCCGTAGGGCGTCCGATGGCACGTCGTCGCGCGGATGCACGAGGTAGAGCCGGGACGGGCCCGCTGCCCGCAGGGCGATCGCCTAACCTCGCGTTGCTGCTGACGGCGGCATCACGGACTGCCGCCCTGGCTCCCTCCGGTCGCAGCCTGCCACCTATTCAGGGCCCTGCGAGCGAACGCCACCGTTAGACGGCACAGGACGCCGCTGCGCAGGCTCGAGCGAGTTCATCGAAGCGGCGGTCCCGAACAAGCGAACAGAAGCTGACGCGCTGCGGACGCAGAGGGCACCTCGTGTCGCGAGGTACTCGACGCGAACCGTCGTCCACCGCTTTCGCCGCACACACCACGCGTGTTCGTGGCGCCCTGATAGTGGCCGACGGCGCCGAGATCTATCGCGTCACCAGAACGCTGCGCTCGATCGCGCGACACGCACTCGAGAAGTCAGTGTCCGGGAGGTGCAAGAGCGCGCTCATGCCCCACAGACTGGCCACGATGGCGAGGCTGAGGGCACGAGGCTCTACATCGCTTCGGAAGACGCCAGCGTCTATGCCCGCACTCAGCACGCGTTCAACGGAACCTGTCCAGTGCTGGTGCAGCGGAGCGATGAGTCGGGCGACTTCTTCGTCCCGTTGCGCGCGCAGCGTGAGTTCGAGCGTAGCGCTCAAGATATCGGGGAACTCCGCGCGATAAAACGCCGCATCCGCGAACTCCTGCCGCAACAGGCGGAGCGAATCCGGTACGTCCGGTTCGCGAGGCAGCGTCGGGGCTCGGTGCGCGCCGTAAAAGCGAGCGAGGTGCGATGCAACGCCCTCGACGAGGTCTTGCTTGGAAGCGAAGTAGTGGTGAAGGGTCGCGCTGTTGATGCCGACTCGGGTTGCGACGTCCCGAATTCGCAGTCCTTCGAATCCCTTCTCCGCGAGCAACTGCAAGGCGCAGTCGAGTACCTGCTGTCGACGCTCATCTGCCGGTAGGCGCGTTGCACGGGTGGCCACTAGGCCATCCTAGGATGTGGCGTACAGTCGTACGTCGTTTCCATCAGGATCGGAGATGGTGCTGATACGCGGGCCACCGCCCAGCTCGATTGGACGGTGCAGCGGTCGAATGCCGCGTCCCTCAAGGTCCGCAAGAAATGCATCCAAGTCGTGAACCTGAAACGACGGAGTGATGCACTGCGCTCTGCCCGCGATGCCTTTGAGAATGGCGAAATGTATGCCCGCAACGTCGCACTCATAGTGTTGCGGTAACTCACCGTGCTGGCTGAGCACATACGGGATTCCAAGAACCTCTCGGTAGAACGCTGCCGCTCGATCTGGATCAGGAGACGTCATGATGATACCGGTCAACTGGGCCGCTACGGTCACGGAAACCTCTTGTTCTGGGGGTTAGGGTGAGAATGTATCTATCAAGCAGATGATAGATAGAGTCCAAGCCGACCACCGTCAAGCCATCGACGGAGAACACCAGTGCAGAAGCTTCGTCCCTTGGACGTCGACGCGGCATCGAAATACCGCGTCGAATTCAGTGCCTACGACTCAAGCCTCGCGACCGCGTACACGCTCGTCCGGAGGATCATTCGTCGCGCCGCTGGTCCTCTGCGCGTCGAACACTCACGGCGCGTCCGCGGCCCACTGTGCACGGACCTGGCGCAAGAACTTTGCGCGCTGGCCCCGCATGAACGCGATCGTGGCGGCCGGCGCCTCCGTCTGTTCGTGGTCCGCCGACCAGAGCACCAGTTCGGTCATCATCGGCGCCAAGGCGATGCCCTTAGCCGTCAGACGATAGACGAAGCGGCGGCCATCCGCGCGGTCGCGAGTCTTCGTGAGAAGACCTGCCAGCTCGAGACGTTCCAAGCGGTCGCTCAAGATGTTGCTGGCGATGCCCTCCCCCGCTTCGAGGAAGCCGCCGAAGGTCTTGATACCCTTGAACATCAGATCGCGGACGATCAGGAGCGACCACGGGTCGCCAAAGAGTTCGAGCGCGAGGCTGATCGGGCATCCGGAGCGCGGCTGCGACGACGATGTACGAGGCATGAAAGACTCCGGAAAAACATACTTGCACGGTGCAAGTAATATGGTAGCTTGGGCGACCATTGTCGGACCCTCACCCTGGAGTCGTCTATGGGTCGCCCCTTCTGGCTGGCCGTTGCGGCGTATCTCGTGCCCACCTTCCCGCTTGGGTACTTCTGGCACCTCACCACCTTTCGGGCGCAATACGACCGGCTTGCAATGTATCGAGAGCCGGTCCTCATACCGCTCGGACTGAGTTCCATGTTGATCCAGGCGGTGCTGTTTGCGTGGCTCTATCCCCGCGTCTTCAGCACCAGCCGCGACCTCTGGCTCCAGAGCGCGGGCGGGTTCGCACTCGTGGTGGGCGTATTGGCGTGGTCCTTCACGACGCTCCCGGTTGCCGCCAAGTATCGCATGACGTCCGTGTCGCAGTTCCTCCTCCTGGAGTCGGCGTTCACGGTGGTCCAGTTTCTGGTGGTCGCCCCGCTCATCGCGCTGGCGTGGCGGGATCCGGCGTAGTTGCAGCGCCGACTGGTCCGGCTAACCATGCGCTGCTGTTGGCAGGGCCTTCAATGATTGCCGCCTTGTTCGTTGCACCGCGCCGGCGCGGACTCCCTCCCGTGCTTGCGCGCGCTCCTTCGCGCCCACCTAATTGTGGAGGAACGCGGTGCAGGCACGCATGGACGACATCCTAGGACCTCTCTATGGACTCTCGACTGACCCTTGGTTTCGTCGCGACGTGGTTTCTCTTCGGCATGGCGCGCATCGTGTTCTCGTCCGCGATGGTCCACCATCG
This sequence comes from Gemmatimonas sp., assembly GCA_965279375.1. Classification (GTDB taxonomy): domain Bacteria; phylum Gemmatimonadota; class Gemmatimonadetes; order Gemmatimonadales; family Gemmatimonadaceae; genus Gemmatimonas. The sequence goes on from OZ257156.1 coordinate 1,387,567, forward strand.
CATTGACCATCCGGACCCCACCCAGGCGATCGCGTTCACCCGAGAGGCAGCGAAGGCACGGGTAAGCGCCGCGAACTACGATGCGCGGGGCCGGGGACTCCTCCCGTGGTATCGGGCGGTCACCACGACCTATTGGGTCATCGTGGCCTGCACAGTCGGGGTCGCCGTCTTGGTTGACTGAGGTCCTCTCGCGCCGCGCTCCGTTCCGGAGGGCACGCGCCGTGTGCTTAGCGAGCAGGTGCTCCGGTGCGCCGTCCATTTCGCGCGGTACAGCGCCGCCACGCCGCACCATTACGTGTTCTTCCGGCACGAGCACGAGCGCATCGCGGACACGAACTTTCTCCATCACCCCAGCATCGACGGCGCCCAACTCACGTTCACCTGGCGGGAGCTGGAGCCAACGCCCGATCACTACGCCTTCGGCGCGATTCGTGAGCGGCTGGCCTTCCTGACGGCGCGCGACAAGCGGCTCTTCCTGCAACTCCAAGACGTGTCGTTCAGTGAGACGGTGGTGACGCCGGACTATCTGCAGGCAGACACGGCGTATCACGGAGGGATCGCGCGGAAGTACGAAGTCAGCGCCGACGGCGTCGCGCACTTTGACGGGTGGGTGGCGCGTCGGTGGGACCCGGCGGTGCGCGCCCGCTTTGCGCGGTTGCTCGCTGCGCTCGGACGGGAGTGCGATGGGCAGATCGAGGGGATCGTGCTGGCCGAGACCGCGATCGGCTTCGACGATCCGACGCGACGGCCATCGGGGCTTGCCGCCGACAGCTACGCCGGCATACGAGAGATCCTCACGGCAGCGCGCGGGGCGTTTCGGCAGTCGTGCGTCATCCTCTACGCCAACTTCATGCCGGGCGAGTCGCTGCCCGGTAACGACCACGGGTACCTGCGGGGCGTGCATGCGCACGCGGCCGCGATCGGGGTGGGCGTGGGCGGGCCTGATGTCTTGCCGTATCGTCCCCTTCAGCGCAGCCACAGCCTCGCCCTGATCGAGCAACGGGCAGCGGGCGTGATTGCAGGCATGGCGGTCCAAGACGGCAATCTCGCCGACCGGAACCGCAGCACGGGGCAGCGGATTACAGTCGCCGATCTCTATGCGTTCGCTGCGACGCGGCTCCACCTCACCTATCTGTTCTGGGGCACGGAAGAGCCATACTTCACCACCGACGTGCTGCCGTTTCTTCGCGCCCTTCACCGTCGGTAAAGGCGCCTGGCGCCTGCTCTACCTAACCTTACGTTGCCATCAATGGCACCGCGAAGGATCGCGAACTCTTCGCTGGCGCTCGCTGGCCGCAACCGAGTGAAGGGCCCTGCGACAGCACGCGCTGTTGGATGGCACTCGCGCCTGCGCATGGGGTACGGCCCGATCGCATGCTACCGAATCGCATCCTGGTCTCCACGTACGTGGGGCGTCACCTACGCCTGTGGGCACTGCTCCGAGTCGGACTGAGTGGCGTGTTTCTGCTCGCCGGGACCAATCCGCTGCACATCACGCCTTGGACGGCGTGCGCCGTGGTGGTGCTCTGCGCCGCGGTCAGCGTAGTCGAAGTGCGCGTGCGCCACGAACGTGCACTCCTCGGCAACTTGGGCGTCGATGCGTTCGCCCTCAGTGTCCTGCTGATCGCACCGCCGCTCGCCGGGGAACTGGTGGTGCGTGGGCTTGGCGCACTCCGCGGATGACCGCCCTCCTTCGCGTCGAGAGCGTGGCCAAGTCCTATGAGGGGCGCCGCGTGTTGTCGTCGGCCTCGCTGCGCGCCGTGCCAGGCGAACTGCGCGTGCTCTTTGGTCGCAACGGCATCGGGAAGTCCACGCTGCTCAAGATCGCGGCCGGATGCGTCGCGCCCGACGGCGGGACCGTGCACTTCGGGGCGCGCGCGTACTTGCACGCGCGTCTCCACACGTTGGCGTCGGCCGGCTTGTTCAATCTCCCGGACGCGGACCTCTTGTCGTCGGCGTTCACGGTGCGGCAGCAGCTCACGTTGTTTCAGTGCCAGTACGGCGGTGGCACGATCGACGAGGCAGCGGCGCGCGTCGGCATTGGCGCCCGCCTGGATCAGCGTCCCGACACGTTGTCGGGCGGGGAGAAGCGGCGCGCCGAGTTGGCCGCGGTGCTGGTGCGACACCCCACGTGTCTGTTGGCCGACGAGCCGTATCGCGGGCTCGCGCCGCACGACGCCGAGGTGCTTACCGGCGTCCTGCGAGGGCTCGCGGCCGAGGGCGTGGCGGTGCTCGTTAGCGGCCACGAGGTGCCGACGCTCCTCGACGCCGCGGATCACATCACATGGTGTACGAGCGGCACGACCTACGAACTCGGGCCGCCGGCGGTCGCTGTGCAACACGCGGCGTTTCGGAGCGAGTACTTGGGTCCGTGGCGCGTGCCGCCTACCGTCTAACCTCCCGTTGGTGTAGATGGTCGCTCTGCGGCGCGGCGTGTAACTCGGCTGCTCGCGGTGACGCGCTCACGGCTTCCACGTTGGGCCGCCGAAGCGAAATGGTCAGGCACCTTTGCCCAGTGTGTGGTGTAGGTCACCGCGGAGCCGCTCCCCTGCCTGCTGCTCACTCCGTTCGGGCCGCGAGGTGACCCGGCGCCGACCCCTTCCGACCGTTCCCCGGAGCCATGCCATGCGTCTCATCCGGCAGTCCACCGTGCGCGCTCTCGCCCTGCTCAGCAGCCTTGCCCTCCCTGCGATGGCGCAAGAGCGCGCGGCCCGCACCCATACGACCGGATTGTTGCTCGGGTATGGGACCGAAGCGAACGTGGTTACGAGCCAGCCGGGCGTCCCGAGTACCGCGAACGAGCACGTGGTCGGGCAGGGACTTACCCTCGGCTATGGTTTCACTCGGCACTGGGCCGCCTACATCAACGCGGGCTGGGGCGGCTTCGAGACGACGCGGGCCAACCGGACGGGCGTCGGCTCGGTGGACCTTGGCGCGCGCTACCATGCGCCGACGGTCTTCCGCGTGATCACCCCGTTTCTGCAAGGCGGGCTCTCCAGCCGCACGCTCAGTCGGGATCGCGTCGAGGCCTCCACGGGCCTCGTGCAGAACGGGATGGCGTGGCGCACGATGGCGGCGTTTGGCGGTGGCGCGAACGTCCATGTCACGCGGAGCCTCGCGGTCACCGGCATGTCGACCTGGGGCGCGACGTCCGGCGGGATTGCGAGCCCGCGTCTGCATGTGGGCGTGCTTCTCCTGCCGGGTGCCTGGCGCCGGTGAACGCCAGCGGGTCCGCGATCGGGAGGGCAAAAGTGCCTAACAGTGCGTTGCTGTTGCCTACTGCTTGACGAATTGCGGACGGTTCGCCGCGCGCACTGCGCTCGCCGGCCGCAACAGATTGAAGGCCGCTGCAGCGGAACGCAGTCGCCAGGCAGCCTCTGACGTGTGAGTGCAACAACCGAAATGACCCGGCGGTAGGCTCCATCGGCCTGCGACGCGTCTGTCGGTGCATGGCGATGAAAGCGCGGCACCCGAACGGGACGCGCCATATGCGAAGCTCAATGCAGACGGAGCGACGGATGCGGACCTCACGCGTGTGGGGCGGGCTCGGGTTGGTGGTGATGCTTACGCCGCCAGTGTCGGCGCAAGACACCAATGGCGAGGGCAAGGCGGTGACGGATGCGCGAGTCCGGTTCTCGCTCGCCGATATTCAGAGTCTCGAGGCGTGGACGACGCGGCACACGACCCTCACGGGGACCGTGCAGCCGTCCGAGCCGCCCACGACGCTGCGTGTCCGCGTCCGAACGACGCCCGATTCGGCCTATCGCACTATCGTGCGCGTGCTGACGGAGCGAGGGTACTCCGTGCGGGACGGACTCCCGCATGCGTTGTCCACGAGCGATCACTACGTCGCCGGGGTGGGCATGGTGCGCGTCCATGTGCGCGTGCTTCCCGACAGCCTCGGATCCGTTGTACACGTCTCCGGCGAATGGCGCCGGTTGCGCCGGCTGTTGATCGTGTCCGCGATGTCAAAGGACTCCGTCGTCATTGCCGCCGGCGCAGGTGGCGCGCGTGGCGCGCAGGCGTGGCAGGAACTGTCGGCGATCGGCGAGGAGCTTGGCGGGGTGGTGCTGGATGAGACGGACCTCCACCGTTGATTCTGTCGGAGAGTCTGCGGTGTTGGTTGGTCGCGGCCTAACCTTGCGTTGTGGCGGTCAAGGCCTGTTCGGATGGAGGCCTATTGCTCGCTTCGCTCATTGCGGAATCCCACTGAAGGGCCCTGCAAGCGAACGAATTCGTATCGTACCCGCCTCCGCCCTGCTGCTGTTCACGCGTTGCACGCCGAACGGCAATGTGGCAGCCGAGACGTGTCGTTCGGCGAGCGGAGAATAGACAGGTCCGGGCTTCGCGAGTATTCGTGCGGTGACGTATTCTGTAGCTTCGATGAATACGCGCACTCCATTCTCGGGGAACCATTCTTGTCACGCATGCTTCGCGAACGAAAGGACGACGGCAGGTGCGGTCCGAATTGCAGCCCCGCGCGCGCATGAGTGAGCCGGTTCAATCGACACGGTATCGGCTGCTCGTCGACCACCTCGGTACGGGGCTTACGCTGAGCTACCTCGTTCTGGTGGCGATCGGCATGTTCCACAGTGTCCTCGGATATCGCCACTTCGGGATAAACATTCTGGACTATGCCGAGGCCAGCGACTTCCTGCTCGCGCCGTTTCGGGACCCCATGGTGATGGTCGTGACGGTTCTTCCCGCCGTCCTCGCGTGGGCGTATCTGCGATTCGTCGAACGGTACTCCACGCGCGTGCGGGAGCGGCGTCGCGCCGAAGGGAAAGCACTCGCCTGGTGGGAAAGCAGCGACGCCACGCTGGCGCGCACGAAGCCACTGGGGCCGTTCCTCGTAGTCGGGATGGCGATGTTCTGGGTGTTCACGAGCGCGAACGCCTACCAACGCATTCGCGCCGCACAGGTGATGCGGGGGGAGGGACACAACGTCATCATCGAACTGACGAACGGAACACTCGATGGCGGTACTCCCCGTCGTCCGTTGGTCATGGTCGGGGCGACGAGTCGCTACTTCATTTTCTTCCGCACGGCGGACTGGCGGACGGAAGTGATGCCAACCGATAACGTGTTGCGGATCCTTCCCGACGGATCGCTACCCGAGTCCAGTGTGTCGCGCCGTGAGCGCAGTTGGCAGCGGCTCGATGCACGTCCACTCCCGCCAAGCGGCGCGGACTCGACGAAAGGGCGCTGAGTAGGCCGGCTGCAACTTGTTGATTTGAAATGCAGTCGCGCGAACGTCAGGTCGCATCACACACTCTTCTCACATGCAATGAACGCTGGTTCTACGAGCGTCGCTGACGCACAACGCGACATGCGCGCGGGGTACTACGGTGGGGCGCCGGGAATGTTCGCGTCCGCGCTGGTCTGGCTGGTCGCGGGCGTCGTCGCGACCACGAGCGCGCCGCCGCGCGCGATCCTGGCGCTGTTCGTCGGAGGCATGGTCATTCACCCGCTCGGCGTGGCGCTCACAAAGGCGCTCGGCCGCTCGGGTGCGCACACGCGGGGCAATCCGCTCGGCGCGTTGGCACTCGAAAGCACCGTCATCCTGCTGCTCGGCTTCCCGCTCGCGTTCGTGGTGTCGCAGACCCACGTGACGTGGTTCTTTCCCGCCATGTTGCTGGTCATCGGCGGACGCTACCTCACGTTCTCGACGCTGTATGGGATGCGGGTGTACTGGGCCGGTGGCGCGATGCTCGCCGTCGCCGGGTTTCTGCTGGTGGCGATGGACGCGCCGTTCCATGTGGGGGCGTTTGTCGGCGCTGCGATCGAAGGCGCGTTTGCCCTGCTCATCTTCCGTCTGATCCGGGGAGCGGATAGCGTGTGATGTGCGGGCTCGTCGACAATCGGGAGGCATCCAATGGACCGGTGCAGACGACGCGACCTAACCTTGCGTTGCGGCAGATGAGGCTTGCACGGACTGACACGGTGCTCGCTACCTGATCGACGAGTTCCAGCCAAACAATTCTTCTCGGTGGAGCGACGATGCCCCTGCAGGTTGTGGAGACGATTGTCGTGGCGGTCACGCCAGAGCCCGTGTGGCGTGCGGTGACGGATCCGGCGGAGCTCATCCAGTGGTATGCGCCTGGCTGTCGCTGGGAGATCCCCGAGCTCGCGGTGGGCGCACCGGTGCGCTTCTTCAACAGCGAGACGGATGTGCAGCCCGCAGAGATCATCGCGCTCGTGCCTGCGCGTCGCTTGGCGCTCCGCTGGCGACCGGATCCCACGCTGCCGACCGCAACGCTGTGCACCACGTACGAACTGGTGCCGACCGGGACGGGGACGACAATCACGCTCCGGCACGACGAGTACGAGTCGGTGCCGGAGGCGCAGCGCGCGGATTGGCTGGCGGCGGATCAGGGCGCGGTGCCGGCGATTCTCGCGGCGCTCGCCCACCACGTCGCGCCCGTATGAGAGCGGCTGCTTCGTACGTGATACCCTGATGGCGACGGAGCGCAATCAATGGATGTAACCCCGCTGGTGTTTCTGCCGTTCTTCGGCGTCGTCGCTGTGCTGGGGATTGGCGTGCCAACCGCGGCCGTGCTTGCCCTGCGCTGGCGCCGGGCGGCCGCACGCCGGACCAGCGTCGGCGGCTGCGGTCGGTGCGCGGCTCCGATGTCGGTCGCCGACGAGCAGTTCCTGGTGCTCGGTCGGCCAGTCTGTCGCGCGTGCGCGAACACGCTGCGCCGACGCGTCGGCGGGAGCATGATGGCCGTCGCACTCACGATCACCGCATTGTTGACGGTATCCACAGGGGCGGTTCTCGTGGATCTGGTCGTCGATGGCGCCCCGTCGTGGCGGTGGTGGACGAAGAACGCGCGGCTCGCAGTCGTGGTATTGCCGACCGTCGCTCTGCTGACCGCGTCGGTGCTTGCCATTCGCGTAGGAGCGCTCGCGAATCGCCTCGGTGCGTCACGCGTAATGGGGGCCGGCGGCGGCCGTCCTCGCCTCCCGCTGCTCGCGCGCCTTCTGGCCACGTTCGAGCTGCCCGAGGAAGGGCACGACCGGGCCATACCGATGCGCGTTCGCGCGCGTGACGACAAGACGTCGTAGGTTGAATGCATAGGTGACGTGAGGAACGCTAAATGGAGGGCGACCCCACAGCGATCTGGTGCCAGCTAACCTTGCGTTGCTGGGGAACGCGAGCGTCAGGCCTCACCCCATTCTTGAACGCATTCCTGGAGCGGGTTGCCTTGGACGCACGGACGCAGGAGTTCTTAACCGCGTGTGAAGTCCATTCCGTTGCGCGCCTGCGCGCCGTGCTCGCCGCGGGCTTCGACGTGCACGCCCCGATCGCTGGCCTGAGCCCGGTCACGACGCTCGTCGAGATGTACTACCGATCGAATGCCTTCGCCGAGTGCCTCGCTCTGCTGCTCGACGCCGGCGGGACCCTGGACGATCCGCGACTCGCGCCGGTGCTCCGGAATGACCCGGACCGACTCCGCGTCGCGCTCGCGGCGGATCCTGGGTTGGTGGACCATCGCACGTCGCTCCGCTGCGCGTTCACTCCGCTCGACGGGGCCACACTCTTGCACGTGGCTGCGGAGTACGGCCATGTCGAGGTGGCGGAGGTTCTTATCGCGCACGGTGCCGACGTGAATGCCCGGGCGGCGGTCGATCGGGACGGGTTGAACGGGCAGACGCCGATCTTCCACACCGTCAATGCGCACGCCAACCACGCAGCGCCGGTACTGGCTCTGCTGTTGGCGCATGGGGCGCGGACGGACGTGTTGCTCTCGGGGATCACCTGGGGGCGCGGCTTTCCGTGGGCGACCACCTGCTTCGACGTGACACCGATCGCGTACGCGCAGCTCGGCGCCCTGCCGCAGTTTCAGCGCAACGAGGTCCATCTCGCCGCGAACGTGACGGCGATGCTCACGGCCGCCGGGCGTCCCGTCCCCGAACACCGAAACGTCCCGAACCAGTATCTGCGTGAGGAGTGATGCCTAACTTTGCGTTGCGGCAGGCAAACTAATGCGTAGTCAACTTCTCTTCGTGCAGGGCGGTGGCGCCGACACGCATGACGCGTGGGACCACAGGCTCGTGCAGAGCCTGCAGACGGCGTTGGGTCCGCACTACGAGATACGCTACCCGCGCATGCCGGACGAAGCCGATCCCCACTACGCAGCGTGGAAGGCGGCGCTGTACGAGGAGCTTCACAAGCTCCGCGATGGGGCGATCCTCGTGGGGCACTCCATCGGCGGAACGGTGCTGCTGCATGCCCTCGCCGAGCTGAAACCCATGCGAACATTTGGGGCAATCATCCTGCTCGCGGCGCCGTTTGTGGGCGAGGGCGGGTGGCCGAGCGACGAGATGCCGTCGGCGCCGGAATTTGCGAAGACGCTGCCGTCCGACGTTCCTGTCGTGCTGTATCAGGGGCTCGCGGATGACACCGTCCCACTCACGCATCTCGATCTGTACACGAAGGCGATCCCCACGGCCCGCGTGCATCGACTCCCGGGCCGAGATCATCAGTTCAACGACGATCTGTCAGATGTCGCCCAGATGATCCGAACCCTGGGATCTTGACGAGTTCCTCAACGCGCCGGCGCGAGCCCCGCCGACAGCATATTCACCAGCAGGCGTGCCGCACCGGGATGAGCCGCGTCAAGCTGCAGATCGAGCGAGAGCGATGTGTAGATGATCGTGCCTTTGCCAAGCCGAGTCACGAGGATTCCGCCGCTGAGCGGCGTCTGTCCCGGGTCGTCGATTGCAATTGGCGCCGCGAAGCGTGGGTCGAAGGATGCAGGTACGCCGCGCGCGCGATAGCCGAACCATCGTTCGAAATCCTTCGCGGTCAGCACGTTGGGCCAGTTGAGCAGTGGTGACTTAGGCTCCAAAACGCGCACGATCGCCGCAGGATCGTTCACGCGTCGCGGTGAGTCTCCAAAGCTCACGTTGTAGTTAAAGAGTCCACTGCGCGCCACCTCATCGCCACCCGGCAGTACAACCACGGTCCCGCCATCGCGAACGAAGCTCTGCAGCCTGGGCACCACGACCGCGCCATTCTCGCCGCTCAGCGCGCCAGCGCCCACCAGGATCGTGGTGAACTGACGCAAGTTCACGACTGCCAGCAGCAGCGGCGAAAACATCTGGGCGTTCACCTTCAACTGTGATAACGGTTCGCGCAAATCCTCGAGTCCGCGAACGTATGCCACCCTCAAGGTCGGCGGCACGCGGAGATTCACCGCCTCCAGTCGATCTTCCGCAATGCGAATGAAGTTCTGCGAGGGGATGTGAGGATAGTCTCGCACCACTACGCCAGCGCCGACTTCAGGCGGTGGGTTGGGCGACGGCTTGAGATTGGCAACCGTCTGCGCCGTTGCCGACAATACGTGTTCGCCGGTTGGCAACGACCCTTGCACCCGAAAGAACACATTGCGCGCGCCGAACGGTGGCAACGCAACCCGCCGAACGACCGAATCGACTCGGAGTCCGGTCGGCACAATGAGTCTCACCAACAGCGTGTCGGCGGCATCGCGCGCGGAGGAGACGTAGACGCGAAACACGCGATCGATCGGTGTCGCCGCCCATTCGTATTCGGCGCTACGATCGAGCAGCACCGATGTGCGCTGCACACCAATCAACGGTCGACTGACATCACCACGCAGCATGGTTGGGGTGCGATAGCTGAGTGGTCGTACGATGATCGGGACCTCAACATCGTCCAGGGCAATCGTTGCCTTCACGCCACTCGTGGCAATGCGATCCTCGCCGCTGATCAGTCGCGGAATGACTGGACTACGCATGCTGGTGCGAAAATCGTGAACGCGCGTTCCCTCGAGCAGCCCGTAGATCTGCCACCAGAAGTACGTCGGTGCCGGCATCCGGACACTCGTCGACCACGACGCGGCGCTATCCTGTAACACGGCGATACTCGTGTCGCGGACGATCACCGAAAGCCGTCCCGAAGCAAACGTGGCAAGTCGTCGAAGGCCAACGGTACGGGTACCGCCGTTGAACAGTGTCAACGACACAGGGACTGTGTCTCCCGCAGCGACGACTTGTCGATCGACAACGCCATCGATCACGATGCCGGCCGCGCCCAGCATGGCCTGCGTCGCGCGTTCGCGAATCGAGTTGAGCGCGACGGCGAAATCACCATGGAGGTTTGCGCACGCCGGTACGCCGGACTCGTCGCGGCACGGAAACGCGAGACGGACCACGCTCGCGCGCCGCGCCACGCGCGCAAAGCGGACCGCAAGGTCGGCAGACGAACCTTGCGATGCGGCGACAACCGCGTCGATTTCACTGCGCAGCGAGTCCAGCTGCGTGGTGAGCTCCGGCTGCGAGGGCATGCGGAATCTGGCGAGCGTGGTATCGAGGCTTCCGAAGAGCGATGGACCAGTCCCCACTCGTGAGCTATCCAATCGCAAGCGACGAGTGATGACGCCGATCGGAGGCGACACCACCCCGCCTTGCGTTCGCTGGACCTTCCGAATCTCGGCGCCGACCTCGGCGAAACTTCTTCCCGTCGAGACGTCATACTCACCGACGTTGAGACTGACTGTGCCCGGCGTCGTCGCCGCGTCCGTTCGCGCATCCGCTCGCGTGAACAGTCGCGACGGCGACCAGACGGACAATCGCGACGTGCTTGCCGGAGGCATGCGCAGCGAGTCCGCCGCCAATGCGAACGCTTCCGCAGCGAGACGAGCGGTCATTCGACGAGTCGCATCGCGTTCGCCGATCTCCGACGCCAACACAATGATGACGTGCGGCCTGTAGGCACGGATGACCGACACCACGTCGCGCAGCAGCGAGTCCTTGGGCCACATCACCGCAGCAACTGAATCAGAATTGGTAAAGCCAAAGTCGTACGCGCGCGAAAAGTACTGATGCGCGTGATCGCGACCGCGCGAGCCGAGCAGTTCGGCGGTGCGGACGCTCCCCAGCGGAAACTCATTCTCGGCGCCGATCGCGTTGACGCCGCTTTCTCCGCGCGTCATCGACAGAAACGCTGTCTCGACGTGGCGGCCGAGGGACAGCCATGCGACCAGTGCATTGTCATCATCTTCGGGGCGCGTACCAATGAGCAGTACACGCGCCGACGAGCCGAGGTGTGGTGCTGCTGCTCGCCAGTCGGTTGTCGATGTCACGGACTGCGCGTACGCGGGCGGGGCAGCGACGTGCGCAGCGAGGGCGAAGGTGACAGCAAGCAGTGCTGTGCGCCGTCGCCACAAACCCTTGATGTTCAAGCTCATTTCGGTGAGATGACCACGTCGATCGTGCGAATGGCGGAGGACGGTGTCACCGATGCGCCCTTTGTTCCAGCGATCTTGAACAGAAAGTTGATCTGCACGAGCTGCTTCACGCGCCGCGCACTGACCCGCGCGGGATTGAACTCCAGATCCGCGAGCGCGACTCGGATCGCGTCAACCAGCCGCGCATCTGTGCTGCTCAGAACCTTGAGCGTCGGAGGTTGGACGCGACCCATCGTGTCCACGACCATCTGTGCTGTCACACTGCCGCTGACCTTTTGCTGGCGCAGGTCATCCGGATACGCCGGGAGTGGGGAACCCGCCAGCAAGGTGGCTTGGGAGTCCACTTGGAATTCGCGCAGAGGTCTTTGCGGCGGCGCGCTCTGTGGTGCGTACTGCAGCGCGAGCTTGGGTACGCGCACCGCGCTCAACTCACGCGCCAGCACGGGCGACGCGGCGAACGATGTGCAGGCGAGGCAGATCGCGCCGAATGTGATCGTGAATCGCATACGATTGGTTGGCGCTTCGGTGTGCATCACGTTGATACGCTCCTCTAGCATCGACGGGAATCCAGCGATGAATGCGGTTATGGTGGTTTGCCGCTGCTGCTGCGCCGTGAGCAACAGCAAGCGTGCATAGCGTGTCGCATCCGCGCCGGTGCGCAGCACGCGTGCATCACAATCGACTTCGATGGCGAGACGCAGCCGCTGCACGATCCACCAGACGCCCACGTTCCACGGCATGAGCGCGCGCAGCAGAGTGGCGACCAACAGCAGCGCCGGATCAGCAGCTCGTATGTGCGCTTCTTCGTGGCGCAGCACGAGGTCGCAATCGGTCTCTGCTAAGTCGAAGGCCCAGGCTGGGAGAATGATCCGCGGTCGTACAATGCCGAATACCGCGGGCCCGATGTTTGGCGACCCAAGTACAGCACGACCGACTGCGGTCCTGACGATGGCATTGCTGCGCATCCGATGAAGCACGCCGGCCGTACGCGCGGCGCGAACGAGAAGACATGTTGTTGCGATCGCCCAGACCATCAGGAGCAGCGAGTCGAATTGCGCGAGGCGTTCGCGCCACTGTCGCCGTGCATCGATCGCGATTGGTGCGGGGTTGGTCGAGGCAGCCTGTACGCTGGTCGCCGATGTCGTTGCCGGCTCACTGCGTGCCGCGCGAAGAATCGGCGAGGCAATCGGCCACAGACTCGCGACGAGAAGCGCCACCAGCCAGATACCGCGCGACTGCTTCTGGAACAGACGCAACAATCGATCGACGGCGAATGCCGCCGCGCCCACCGTCAGCGCGAAGGCGCAGGCGCTCAACATCCAGAGCGCAATCATGACGTGCCCCGTTTGCGCGGAGTGCTCGCCGATATACGCGCTGCCATGGCTCGCAGGTCATCCGCGTCAATGCATTCGTCGTCGACAAGCCGTAGCAGCAAGGCTTCGGGCGAACCGCCAAAGAAGCCGCTCAGGATGCGCCGCATGGCCGAGCGCTGTGCGGTGCGCTGAGCGATCCGGGGTGAGTATCGGTGACCTCGCCCTTCGACCACGCGCTTGAGCAGCTTCTTGCTTTCGAGCTTGCGAAGAATCGCGAGGACCGTGGTGTACGCCACGTCGGCGTCGAGCCATTCATGCACCTCGGCCACCGTCCCGCTGCCATGCTCCCAGAGCACGGCCATGACGTCCAATTCTCGACTACCGAGTGAAAGCTCGTCCATGTATGACCAGTCCGAGGCCAGTGTGAGCTACTACGGTGATAGTAGCACGCTATCTCCGCCTGGACGTGTCGTCAACTCTGGCGTTGTGGTTTCGCGCGGAGCGACCGACGGTGCACGACGCCGTGCGGACAGGGTCGGTGGAACCGTTCGCATGGGCTCGCGTATGGCAAAAGCAGTCTGACCATCACTGAACGCACGAGAGGAGCGCGACATGAACTGGCGTCATCGCGTACGCGGCATCGCGGGCCTCGCAGGCACGTGGGGGCTGGCGCTCTCAGCGCTGGCGACGGCGTCGGTTGTCGTCGGACTCGCGCTGGGCGTGGTGCCGTCCGAGTTCTTCGGTCCTCGCGAAGTCGGTGCGATTGCCCTCCGCGGATTCGCGGCCGGAGCGATCTCGGGCGCGCTGTTCGGTTGGATCATGGCGTCGCGTGAGCGCGGCCGCCTCCTGTCTGCGCTGTCGCGTCGCCGAGTGGCGCTGTGGGGGTTCGCCGCAGCCGGGGGCGTGATTCCCGTCGCGGCCCTCGCGGTGCTCGCGACGAGTGGACTCGCGCTGCCGATGGGCGTGCTCGCGGCGGCGACCGGGCTGGCAGGCGCTGGCGGAAGTCTCTTCAGCGTCGGCCTGCTTTGGAGTGCGCAGCGCGCGCCAGACCGAGTGTTGGACCACGCGGAGGCGAAGCGCTTGAAGTCGTGACCCCTCCGCCCGGGCGCCCCAGAAACGTCGAGCGCGCTGCGCACGTATGCCTGAGGTCGAGACGTACTGGCACATGACGAACCCTCCGGGCAGACGATGAAGCGAGTGTTAGTGGCGGCGGTAGCGATTCTCGTGTGGACCGGTGTCGCCGGCTACGGCGCGATCGAAGGCTGGTGGCTCCGTCCGATTGCGCCCCGGGGCGATGCGCAGGCGTTCATGCAGGCTGCAACGGCGATGGCCAACGCCGAGAGCAAGGGCAATTTCGCCCTCGTCCTGATGCGCCAAGGCGCGGTGTACGCGGAGCAATACACGCCCTCGATCGATCCGGTGAATCGGGACACCCGTTTTCCCTTGGCGTCGATGAGCAAGTGGTTCACCGCCTACGCCGTGATGCAACTCGCGCAGTCCAGTCGAGTGGATCTGGATGCGCCGGTGTCGACATATCTCACGCAGTGGCAGCTCCCCGCAGGCGCGTTTGACGCCAAGCAGGTCACGATCCGTCGGCTATTGTCGCACACTGCCGGTTTGACGGATGGGCTGGGGTTTGGCGACTACCTGCCCAGCGAATCGCTGCCCTCGATTGGAGAAACGCTACGGCATCCGCGGGCGTCTTCCGACTCCGCCGTCACCATCGCGGTGGGCCGCGCGCCGGGCGGCGAGTTTCAGTACTCGGGCGGCGGCTATCTGATGCTCCAAGCGTTGCTGGAGGACGTGACCGGCACGCCCTTCGCGACGTGGATGCAGGACTCGGTCTTTCGTCCGATCGGCATGCCGCGCGCGACCTACGAGTATCTCGGCTCGCTCGACAACGTATCGCGGTCATTCGACGCGCGCGGGGCGCTCGTTCCGACCTATCGATACGCGGCGGCCGGCGCCACCGGGCTCTCGGCGTCGGCGCGTGACCTGATCGCGTTTGCGCAGGCGCAGGCGCAGGTGGATCAGCGTGCGGGTGCGCCGCTGCGACGCGCGACCCTCGAGCGCATGCGGGAGCCACACGGCCGCCGACTGGGCCTCGAGATCTGGGGACTCGGCGTTGCACTCTACGCGCCGACGGCGAGCGGCGCGTACGTCTATGGCCACGATGGAGCGAATACGCCTGCGATCAATACGTCGATGCGGATCAACCCGGACAACGGCGATGCGGTGATCGTGCTGGTCACGGGGCACCCGGCATTGGCCAGCGCGATCGGTTCCGAGTGGACGCTCTGGCAAACGGGCGTGGTCGACTTCCTGTCGATCAAGCGCGCCCTCCGCTCGGCGCTGGTGCCGTGGCTCCTTGGTCTCGCGACGATGGCGGCACTGTGGACATGGCGGACGAAGCGTCGGTACCGCGCGACCTGAAGTCGAATTGATGCGGTCGACGTAACAGCAGTTCCCCGTTCAGCTCGCGCACTGGCGAGCGCTCGTGCACGGCTTCCTATTCCGAGCGACCGCTGTCAGTGCACGCGTTGGATCGTGCGCGATGACGGACCGATTGATGTTCTGATTGCAACTTCTCTGGCACCGGAGTCGACCGCCTCATGATCCGACGCATCGCGCACGTGCTCCTCGTCCTGAGCGGACTGACCAGCGTGCCCTCGCTTCGCGCCCAACGCGCCCCAGACAGCGTGACGGTCCCGCTCATGGTGGAAGGGAATCGGCCGTATGTGCTCGTCACGATTCAACGGCCCGATGGCGCCACGCGAACGGCGCGCATGCTGCTGGATACCGGGGGCGGCGGGTTCTTGCTCACCGATCCCCTCGCGCGCGACCTCGGCCTGACGAGAGGTCCGACGACGCGCGAAGAAGGGCAAGACTTTGCGTCGGTCACCTCACCCGTGATCGCACGCATTGGTACCGTGTCGCTCACGCTCAACCCGGAACGGATCTCGGTCGAGGTGGGCCGGGACAACGTCTTGCCGACCGCGGCTGCCGGGCACGCCGAGGGGATGATCCCCGGACATGTGCTCTCGCAGTACCACGTCGTCTTCGACTACCTCGCGCGCGCGTTCACAATCGCCGCACCGGGAGTTCTCACGCCGCGTGGCACGTCGCTGCCGATGCGGGTCGGTAACAAGTCGGGCTTCCCGCGCACCGAATGGCAGGTCGATGGCACGACGTACTCGATGCTGCTCGACAGCGGCGCGTCGTTCACGATGGTGTCGGAAGTGGTGCTCAAGGCACTGGGGCAGCGCCACCCTGAGTGGCCGCGTTACCCGGGGGCGTACGGCGAGGCGGCGACGCTGGGCGGACAAACGCTCGAAACGATGATCCTCCCGCAGGGCCAGTGGGGGCCGTTCGCCCTGGGCGAGGTCGGCATAACCTCGCAGCGTGAGGGCACGTTCGAACGCTTCATGAGCGGCATCATGCGAGGACCAGTCGTGGGCTCGTTGGCGGGGAACGTTCTCAAAGGGTTCCGCGTCGAGTTGGACTACGCGCACGAGAAGCTGTATCTCTCGCGGCCATGAGTGCCATCGACCCCGCGAATCCCTTGCCAACGTCTGCGGCATTGCACGCAGCCGACGACGTCATCCGACATAGCCTGGCGACGCTCGCCTACCGCGCGTCAAAAGCAGTTCACGGCTGCCCCGCGGACTTTGCGACGCTGCGTGTTGGGCCGAGCTCGCGGACACCGGGCGAGATCCTGGCGCACATGGGTGACCTGATGGAGTGGGCGCTCACGATGGCTCAGGCGCGGACTGTGTGGCGCGACCAGCCGCCGCAAGACTGGGACGCGGATGTGGCGCGTCTGTTCGTTGGTATTCGTGGCCTCGATGAGTTTCTCGAACGCGCCGCGCCACTCGAGTTCGCGGTGTTGTTGCAGCTGCTCCAGGGTCCCATCGCCGACGCACTGACGCATACGGGGCAGCTGACCTATCTCCGCCGGCTCGCGCATGTCCCCGTGCGCGGGGAGAGCTACCAACGGGCGCTCATCGCGGTCGGACAGACAGGGATTGAGCAGCCTGCACCACAGCGCGAGTTCGACTGAACTACGCTGCCAATCCCGCTTGTCCATGACGTCGAGCATCGTCGGTGGCCCATTCCTGACGCGCGTTGGCCTGCGCGCAGATCGTGTCCAATCTGACGTACATCCGTTCACGCTGCCCATTCTCTCGGGCGGGCTGTCGCTCGAGTTCACGACGCCTGTGACCTTCCTCGTTGGCGAGAATGGATCGGGCAAGTCGTCGATTCTCGAGGCGCTCGCGTGGAGTGTCGGGTTCGGCTCGCAGGGTGGCAATCGTGATCATCAGTTCGTGGAGTCGGCAGAGGGACATGCACTGGGTCGCGCGCTGGCGCTGTCGTGGCGACAGCGTTCGACCGATGGGTTCTTCCTACGCGCCGAAACGTTTCACCAGTTCGCGTCGCAACTGGAGGAGAGCGGAAGCACGTTCGCGCGATACGGCGGACGTTCATTGAATGAGCGATCACATGGTGAGGCGTTCCTCGCCCTGTTCGAGCATCGCTTCGAAGATGGACTCTACCTGCTCGATGAGCCTGAAGCCGCGCTGTCGCCGCAGCGACAGCTCGCATTCCTCAGCATCATGCACGAGCTCGCCCATCGGAGAGTGGCGCAGTTCATCGTCGCGACGCATTCGCCGATGCTCCTCTGTCTGCCGGGTGCGCGCGTGCTGAGTTTCGACGAGGACCGGATCACCGAGGTGCGCTACGACGAAACCGAGCACTTCCAGCTCACGCGCCGATTCCTGAACGATCCCGAGCGCTATTTCCGGCATCTGCTGGACGATACCGGCGATCGCGGATAGGCCGCCGCTCGGCGTGAGGAGAGATCGCCGACGCTTGTGCTCTTCCGCCGTGCCGCCGTCGCACCGACATTCGAGCATGCCTACCTTCCCATCTTCCGCGCCCGGGTTCGCCGTACGCGCGCGAGCTGTTCGCAGAGTGTTCTTGAGCGCGTCGGCCGCATTGCTGCTCACAGCATCCGGCCCATCACCACTGCGCGCACAGTCGTCGGCCTGGCGCTCACTGTTCGACGGCAAGACGCTGGCAGGATGGACGCCCTGCAACGGCTCGGCGCCCTACACCGTCGAAGACGGCGCGATCGTCGGTCGAACGGTGGTCAAGTCGCCCAACAGCTTCCTTTGTTCGACGGAGCGGTTCGGCGACTTCATCCTCGAGTACGAGGTGTGGGTTGGTCCCGACTTCAACAGCGGCGTGCAGATCCGCAGCGCGGTGGATCCCGCGGTTCGCGGCGGACGCGTGCACGGCTATCAGGTGGAAGTGGATCCGTCGCCGCGCGCGTGGAGTGGCGGTTTGTACGATGAGTCCCGACGCGGGTGGCTGCACACACTCGATGGCAAGCCGGCATCGCAACGTGCGTTCAAGGTGAATGCGTGGAATCGATTCCGCGTGGAGGCGATCGGTCCGTCGATCCGCACGTGGGTGAATGGCGTTCCCGCCGCGAACGTGCTCGACGACGAGAGTCCCAGCGGCATTCTCGCGCTGCAGGTACACGGCATCGGGAACGATGCGTCGAAGGCGGGACAGATGGTCCGCTTTCGCAACCTGCGCATTCGAACCACGGCGCTGGCTGCGGTGCGTACGCCCGATCGCGCCGAAGTACCGCAGTACAACTACGTCCCCAACACCGTCTCGCCGCTCGAGGCCAAGACGGGATGGGCGCTCTTATGGGATGGCAAGACGAATGCGGGATGGCGCGGCGCAAAGCTCTCGACGTTCCCCACAACGGGCTGGGGCATGGCCAATGGTGAGTTGAGCGTTGCGGAGACGGAGGGAAAGGAGGCCGCGGCTGCCGGTGACATCGTCACGACGAAGCAGTACACCAACTTCGAGCTGATTGCGGAGTATCGCATCACGCGTGGCGCGAACAGCGGCATCAAGTACTTCGTGGATACGGAGCTCAACAAGGGCGAGGGTTCGTCGATCGGATGCGAGTTTCAAGTGCTCGACGATGCCGTGCATCCCGACGCGAAGCTGGGCGTGAAAGGCAACCGTACCAACGGCGGACTCTACGACCTCATCCCGCCGCAGAACGTGCGCTTCAATGGCGTCGGCGAGTGGAATCGAGCGCGCATCGTCGTCCGTGGTGCGCACGTCGAGCATTGGCTCAACGGCTTCAAGACGGTGGAGTACGAGCGCGGCACACAGATGTGGCGCGCGCTGGTGGACAAGAGCAAGTACACGGTGTGGCCGAAGTTCGGCGAAGCGAAGTCGGGACACATTCTGCTGCAGGACCATGGCAACAGTGTCTCGTTCCGTTCGATCAAGCTGCGCGAACTCCCCTGACGCACCGACGCCGGAGACCACTCGATGTCCTCACGACGCGACTTCTTCAAACACTCGCTCGCTGGTTCGGCGGCGATCATGGCGCCGACCTTCATTCCGCGTACGTACCTGTTCGGCGACGCGCTGCCACCCAGTCGCGTCGTCAACGTGGCGCAGATCGGCTGCGGACGGATGGGCATGGAGGACCTGCGCGGTACGATGGCGCACGATCTCTGTCGCATGGTCGCGGTCTGTGATCTGGATGAGAAGCGACTCGCGGCGGCACGCACTGAGATGGAGCAGTTCTACACCGCCAAGGGCGAGCGCAACGTGAGTGTGATCGCCACGCGCGACTATCGCGAGTTGCTTGCGCGTCCGGATATCGACGCGGTGCTGGTGACGCCGCCCGATCACTGGCACGCCATCATCGCGGTGGAAGCGCTGCTCGCCGGCAAAGACGTGCACGTGCAGAAGCCGATCACGTACGACATCGCCGAGTCGATTGCGCTGCGCACGGCGGTGCGTGCGAAGGGGCGTATTCTGCAAGTGGGCAGTCAGCAGCGCTCCTCGACGCCCTGGAACACGTTCCGCATCGCCAGCGAAGCCGTGCGCAACGGACGCATCGGCAAACTGCAGACTGTTCGCATTGGCATCGGGCAGGACCAGCCGCTGGGTAGGCCGGCACAGGTGCAGTCGATTCCCTCGACATTCGACTACGAGACGTGGCTTGGCCCCGCGCCTGAACAGGCCTACATGGAGGAGCGCGTGCATCCACAGTCCGGTTACGGTCGGCCGGGGTGGATCACCACCGAAGACTTTGGGCTTGGCATGATCACCAATTGGGGCGCGCATCACATGGACATCGCGCAGTGGGCGATGGGCATGGAGCTCGGCGGACCGAAGACGGTGGAAGGACACGCGACATTCATGCGCAACGACGCGTGGACCGTGCATCACACGTATCACGTGGAGATGCAGTACCCGAACGGCGTGCAGCTCATTCTCGATCAGTCGTACCCGAACGGCATTCGCTTTGAAGGGAGTGATGGCTGGGTGTTCTGCGCACGCGGTTCGGCGCAGGTGACGAGCAGCGACCCCAGCGCAAAGGCGTCTGCTGACGGGAAGGCTTCACTCGACGCGAGCCGGTATGCGTTGCTGACAGAGCCGTATGGCGCGCGCGATGTGCGCTGGATGCCGAGCGAGAATCACTATCGCAACTGGCTGGAGGCGATTGCGTCGCGCAAGGATCCGATTGCGCCGGTGGAGCAGGCTGTGAAAAGCCTGCAGGCGTGCGCCACCGGGTGGATTGCGATGAAGCTCGATCGCAAGCTGACGTGGGATGCCGCGCGCGAAACATTTGTCGGAGACGCCGAGGCGAACAAGTTGCGTGCGCGCGCGCCACGGTCGTCGCGCTATGACATTCAGCGTGTGATGCGCGAGGCGGGGTTGGCGTGAAGTCTGTCGTGCGAGCGCTGTGTGCGGCAGTGGTGGTGTGCTCGCATGCAGCGCTGGTGCCGCTGGCGTCTGCGCAGACAGTCGCATCATCGAGGGGGCAAGCGGCGTCTCTGCTGATGCCGACTCCTGCCTCGGCACGCTTCGACGCGGATTCACCAACGGTGTTTGGTCGGATCAGCACGGCGCTGCCGCAGGATGCCGGACCGATCCTGCGTAGTGCGTCGCTGCGATTGGTACAGCGACTGCACGCTATGGCCGCGCCCCAGTCTGCGGTGGCATCCGCTCTGGCACTGTTGCAGGTGCAGGTGATTTGTGTCTGCGCACGTGGCTCGGGACTCGCACTGCACGGCGACGAAAGCTCGACGATTCGTCTGACAAAGCGCGGCGCTGAGATTCGCGCCAACACCGAAGTGGGCGTGCTGCGCGCCTTCGCCACGATCACGCAGCTCGCGCAACCGGCGGTGGACGGCTTCACACTGCCAACGGGCGAGATCACCGATCGTCCGCGCTTTCCGTGGCGCGGACTCATGATCGACGTCGCACGGCACTTTCAGTCCGTCGCGGCGATCAAGCGCCAGATCGATGCGATGGAGCTCGTCAAGCTCAACGTGCTGCACCTGCATCTGAGCGACAACGAAGGCTTTCGACTCGAGAGCCGACGCTTTCCGAAGTTGCACACGATCGCCTCCAACGGCGAGTACTACACGCAGGCACAGATCCGTGAGCTTGTCGCCTACGCAGCGAATCGCGGTGTGCGTGTCGTGCCGGAGATCGATCTGCCGGGGCACAGTCGCGCGATCACGGCTGCGTATCCGTTTCTGTCGAGCGATACGACAGGAGCACGCACCGCCGAGATCGACCCCACGCGCGAGAGTACGTATGCGTTCGTGAGCGACTTGCTCACAGAAGTTGCTACGCTCTTCCCCGATCCCTACCTCCACGTCGGCGCTGATGAAGTGAACGCGGCGCAGTGGAACAGGAATCCGGCGATTCAGCGCTACATGCGTGCCAACAACCTCCCCAACGCACACGCATTGCAGGCGCGCTTCACCACACGTGTGCACGGCATCGTGCAGCGACTCGGCAAAACGATGATCGGATGGGACGAGATTCTGGCGCCCGATCTCCCGTCCAGCGTGGTCGTACAGAGTTGGCGCAGTTCGACGCAGTCGGCGCGCGCGGCGCAGCACGGGCATCAGGTGATCGTGTCGGCGGGGAACTACCTCGACTGGCTCACGCCGTCCGACAGTCTGCACCGCATGGATCCGTTCGACATGCGCGCGTTTGGGCTGGCGGCGAGCGATCGCGACGTGCTGCGCGGCACGCGTCTCGAGACGGCGATTCCCGAGGGATTCGTCACCGATCTGCAGGCGCGGCTGACGGCGGACGATGAACGGAAGATTCTGGGCGGCGAGGCCGCGATGTGGACGGAGCTGGTGACCGAGGAGAAGCTCGATGCCACGATCTGGCCGCGTACGGCGGCGGTCGCCGATCAGTTGTGGGCACCGCGAGGCACCGTGACGGCACCGCTCGACGAGCGGATTGCTGCGGTCGCCGCTGGTTTGGAGCGCATCGGCCTGCAACATCGTCGCTCACCCGTCGCGATGCGTCGTCGCTTGGCGCCCGAAGGTGGCGAGCCTCTGGAGGTAATCGCGCAGGCGCTCGAACCGGTCAAGTTCTACGCGCACAACCACAAGGCACGCGGGCAGGGAAGTCCGCCACAGCAGTTCACGGCGCTGGCCGATGCGCTGTCGCCCGAAAGTGCTACCGCCGTTCGATTCAACCGCTTAGCGCGGGAATGGAGTCCGAGCGCGCGCGGCGCGGGCGACGAGCTACGCGCGTTGCTCGTGCAGTGGCGCGACCAGCAGGCGGCGATGGAGACGCTGATCGATCGCTATCCCGCGCTGGCTGATGCCCGTGAGGCGTCGCGGGATCTCGCCGTCCTCGCCGGGGGAGCGCTCGACGCCATGGACCAGATCGAGCGAGGCACGCTGCCCAGTGCGCAGTGGCGCGCGCGGCTTCAGCCCGTACTCGATCGGCAGGCCAGCTACGTGACGGCGGCGAAGAACTTCGTGCAGTCCTTCGTTACACCCCAGCCACCGGGCGACTTGCTGCTGGCCCCACTGGCGGGACTTCGCCGACTGATAGAGGCCGCTTCGGAGCGCCGGCCGCAGCCCTGACACCAGCGAAGGTGATATTCTTCGGAGATCGCCCGTCGCTCATCGCTGCTCGGCTCGCTCCCGGTCTTTTTCCGTCTTCGCGTGACCCTTCTCTCCGTATCGAACGTCGGCCTCTCCTTTGGCGCGACTGAGCTGTTCAAGAACATCACCTTCACCGTCGCCGAAGGTGAGCGGTGGGGGATCATCGGTCGCAACGGCGCCGGCAAGTCGTCGATCTTCAAGATCATCATCGGCGAGCACGAGCCCACCGTCGGCAGCGTGGCACGCAAGCCGGGACTTCGGCACGCGCTGCTCGACCAGCACCGGGCGTTCGAGGGTGCGACGACGGTGTGGGAGGCTGGCGCAGCGGCGTGGCGCGAAGTCATCGACCTCGAGAAGCGCATCGCGGCGCAGGCCATTGAACTTGGTGAGCTTGGCGAGAAGGTCACCGATGAATTTCTCGAACGATTCGGACGCGATCAGGAGCGCTTCGCCGACATCGGCGGATACGTGTACCACGCGCGCGTGGACGCCGTGTTGCAAGGCCTGGGCTTTGACGCCGAAGAATCGAAGACGCGACTCGTGTCCACGCTGTCGGGCGGCGAACGCGGACGCGTCGGACTCGCGGCGCAGCTCATCGCGCCTGCCGATCTGTTGCTGCTCGACGAACCGACCAATCACCTGGATCTCGATACGACCACCTGGCTTCAGGAGTGGCTGAGTGAGGCGGACGAAACGGTGATTGTCGTATCGCACGATCGTGCGTTCATGGATGCTGTCTGCACGAACATCCTGCACATCGAAGCGAAGACCAGCGAGTCGTACAAGGGCAACTACAGCCAGTTCGTGCCGCAGCGTGCAGAACGACGACTCACGCGCGAGCGCGAGCTGGAGAAGCAGCGTGCGTACGTGAAAAAGGAAGAGGAGTACATCCGTCGGAACCTCGCGGGCGTCAACTCGTTCCAGGCGAAGGGCAAGCGCAAGCGACTCGAGCGTCTGCCGCGTCTCGCGCCACCGCCGGGCGATCCGGCCGCGATGTCCCTGCGCTTTGACGTCGCGGATCGTGGCGGCGATCAGGTGACGTCGATCCAGGATCTCCGTGTGGAGGTGCCGGGACGAGTGCTCGTGGAGGGTTTCACCGCGACACTGCGACGCAACGACTTCGTGGCACTCGTGGGTCCCAACGGCGCAGGCAAGTCCTCATTCATCTCCACGATTCTTGGCGATCGCGCGCCGGCGCATGGCGAAGCGCGCGTGGGCAAATCGATCACGCCGGCCTGGTTCCGGCAGGACCTGTCGGATCTGCCGCTGCGCATTTCGATGTTCGATGCGATCCAGAATCAGCGCCCGCTCTGGAGCCGCGGCAACGTGCAGAATCACCTCGGCGCGTTCGGCTTCAGCGGCGACGACGTACTGCGCGAGATTCATACGCTGAGCGGCGGTGAACGCGCGCGCATGGCGTTGGCACTGATGACGCTCGCGCAGGCGAACCTGCTGGTGCTCGACGAGCCCACCAATCACCTCGACGTCGAAAACATCGAGGTGCTCGAGGACGCGCTCGCCGAGTATGAGGGCACGGTGTTGTTGGTGAGTCACGATCGCGCGTTCCTGCGTGAAGTCGCCACGCGCGTGTGGGCGTTCGACGGGACGCGGCTGGTTGATTTCGACGGCCCGTTCGAAGAGTGGGAAGCGGATCGCGCGCGCAGGGCCGCAGCCGCGCGTTAAACGTTGGGCGTAGGTCGTGTGTTGCCGTCTCATTCAATGCCCGAGTCCAATGCGATATCGGCTTCTGCTGGTGCTGAGTGTCGTCCTGCCTCGTCTGACGGCTGCGCAGTATGTTGGCGTATCCGTCGGGCGTTCGGTGTCCACCGTTGATTGGCAGTATCCACCGCCACCGGCGGATTGTGGCAACTGTATCTCCGATGCGTATCCCACCGCATCGCGCCACGCGACGACATCGGCCGTCACGGCGCAGTGGCGCCCGACGTGCACGCTCGGCGTCGTCACCGAGCTCCGGCTGGCGCCCAAGGGCTACGCGGTCACGCAGCCCACGCCGCGCGTGGACTATCTGCAAGTACCGTTGTTGCTGCGTGTGGGGCGCATCGCAGGACCACGCGCGTCGCTGCGGCCGTATCTCGAAGCAGGGCCGGCGTTGGCGGTGCGTGTGCGCTGTCGAGTGTTCTACAACAGCGCCAGTGATCCATGTGTGCGTGGCGCGGTGTTCGGGCAGGACTGGGAGCTGCGGCGCGTTGACCTGTCAGCAATCGGCGGCGCGGGTCTCGCGTTCCATGCACGGCGCACGATGGTGCAGGTGGGCGGCCGAGTGGATTGGGGGCTGCGGGACATGGGTGGGCCGGAGCGGTTTCCGACTAAACACCGCGCGGCGTTGTGGTATGTTGGGGCGCTGATGCCGATTGGTCCGGTGTCGCGGCAGTAGCACTTCAACACGTGTGAGGTCACCGGTGTCGACGAAGCCCGAGATTACTCATCCAAATGCGAAGGCATTTCCGGCCGGCCTCAGCGGACCTGCGTTGCGCGCGCTCGCACGCGCGGGCATCCGATCGATGGATGACCTTGCGGGTTGGTCATCGGGAGACCTCGCAGCGCTTCACGGCATGGGTCCCAAAGCGATGCGCCAACTGACCGACGCAGAGCGTGAGCGCGTCGGCGAACGCGGTGTGTCAACCGACGGTTAAGGTCGATGCACACTTCACGTATCAGATCGGCCGCTGGAAACTCGAGGCAGTAATCACACTTTACCAACAATGACCATGCGAATTCCCTCAGTCCTCGTCGCCATCGCCGCAGTCATCGTCGTACGAGGCACGCTGCACGCACAGGTGCCGCAGCTGGATCCCATGCAACGCGCCGCCATGCAGGAGGTGGCGGGTCAAATCAACAGACCCGCCGAGTTCGTGCTGCAGCATCGCGATGACCTTGCGCTCACCGGCGCGCAGGTGACTGCGGTGCAAGCGCTCGTGGTGGCACAGCGCGACTCCGCGCAGGCGCGGCAGCGGCGTACCGTTAACAAGATGCGGGCGAATGCGACTGGCACGGTGATGTCGGCCATCGTGCAATGGACGGGTCCGGTGGACGAGGCTAGTGTGCGCGAAACCCTCTGTCAGCAGTCAGCCAGTCAGGTGGATGTGATGCTTGGACTCGCCCTGGATCGACGAGCGGTCGCGGCAGTCCTCACACCCGATCAAGTCGGGCAACTGATGCGCCTTCAGACCGGTGACCTCCTGAAAGCCATCAGGAAGTAGTAACTATGTCTGCATGAACTCATCTCTCGTCGTGGCAGCGATACTCGCCGTGCTTGTTGGCGCCGTGCACTCCGCCATGGGCGAGCTGGTCATCTTCGCCAAGCTGCGACAGGGCGGCGTCGTACCAACGCTCGGCGGCGGCGTCATCCCGTCGCGACAGCTCCGCATTCTCTGGGCGAGCTGGCACCTGCTCACGCTCTTCGGTTGGGCGATCGCCGCGGTGTTGTGGCTGCTCGCCGCGGAACCATCGGGCGGCAGTCTGCGCGCGTCCATCCTGTACACAGTGGCCGGTGGCATGCTCTCGGGAGCGGTCGTGGTGGGCGGCGCCACCCGCGGACGACACCTCGGCTGGCTCGGCCTCCTTGGCGTCGCGGTGCTCACCGCATGGGGCGCGTCTCACTAGCGCGTCGCCTGTGGGTATTGACGAGACGAGCGCCGCGCGCGACATCGTACGCTGTCGAGTTCATCGCGCTCCGCCTCCCGCCGTCTCACGCCATGTACTGGCCTCGGACCATGCGACGCATCGCCTCTCTCCTGCTGACCCTCCTCGCGTTGACGAACGCCGAGCAGGTGGGTGCGCAGGCGACCACGCGTACAGCGACACCACGTCCAGCGCGTCAGCGCACGTACGCGAATCCGATCGACATCGACTATCGCTACAACTTCGAGCAACTGAACCAAGGGATCTCGTATCGCTCGGGCGCCGACCCGGTCATCGTGGTGCAGGGAGGCAAGTACTATCTCTTTGAGACGCTTGGTGGCGGATACTGGGAGTCGAGCGATCTGGGCACGTGGCGACACATCACGCCGTCGCGCTGGCCGATCAACGACATCGTCGCGCCGTCTGCGCTGTCGGTGCGTGATACGATCTATTTGTTGCCGAGTACGACGAGTCCGCTGCCGATCATGATGCTGACGCAGCCGACGACCGGCCGCGTGGAGTTCTACAATCGGTTGATGCCTTGGCTACCGATGGCGCGTGATCGCGAAGGACTCACGCTCGCCAAGCCCGACTCGGTGCAACCGGGCCCGTGGGATGCGCAGTTCTTTCACGATGCGGATACCGAGCGATGGTTTCTGTACTGGAATTCGTCGAACGCGTATCCGCTCCACGGCATCGAGTTGGACAAGAGCAAGCGGCTCGTCTACAAGGGCACGCCCAAGTGGCTCTTCGGACTCGAGCCTGCGAAGCACGGGTGGGAACGCTTCGGGCGCGATCACCGTGACAGCACGATCACGCCGTTCATCGAAGGCGCGTGGATGACGAAGCACAACGGCACGTACTATCTGCAGTACGGCGCGCCCGGTACGGAGTACAACGGCTATGCCACCGGCGTCTATCTCGGGAAGGATCCGCTTGGACCGTTCACCTACGCACCCTACAATCCCGTTGCGTACAAGCCCGGTGGATTTGTTCAGGGCGCGGGTCATGGCAACACGTTTCAGGATGTGCACGGGAATTGGTGGAACACGGGCACGCCGTGGATTGGCGTGAACTGGAACTTCGAGCGCCGCATTGGACTGCATCCCACCGGTTTCGATGCGGATGGGCAGATGTATGTGGACACGCGCTTTGGTGATTATCCGCATTGGCTGCCAAGCAAGCGGTGGCAGTCGAGCGATGAGCTGTTCACCGGTTGGATGCTGCTGTCGTATCGCAAACCAGTGACGGCGTCCTCCGCGCGCGACAGCTTTCCCGCAGCGAGCATCACCGACGAGAATCCACGCACCTTTTGGGTAGCGAAGCAGAATCGCGCTGGTGAGTGGCTCACGGTCGATCTTGGTGCGCCGTACGACGTCAAGGCGATTCAGGTCAACTATGCCGACTACAAGTCGGGGCTCTTTGGCACCGACTCGACTGGTGTCACGCAGATTCGACTACACACATCGATGGACGGCAAGCGCTGGCGTCTCGCGGCCGATCTTTCGCGTGAACGCCGCGATCGCCCGAATGCGTACGTCGAGCTGTCTGCGCCAGCGCGCGCACGTTACGTGCGCTACGAACATGTGCAGGTGGGCGCTGCCAATCTCGCCATCAGCGACATTCGCGTGTTCGGCAACGGCGCAGGTCCATCACCCGCGACGCCGGCGGGTCTCACCGCTCGAGTGGAGCGCGATGCACGCAACGCGACGATCTCATGGCAGTCGGTACCCGACGCCGTTGGCTACAACGTGCGGTGGGGTGTCGCGCCGACCAAACTGTATCAGACCTATCAGCGCTTTGTGGATGACGGCACGACGCTCGAGCTGCGCGCACTCTCGCTGGATGTGAACTACTGGGTCGCGATCGAAAGCTTCAATGAGCAGGGCGTGTCGTCGTTGAGTGCGCCAATTGCGATTCGATAGACGATCGCGTCTCGCACGACGATCACCAACGCTTCACGTGACGATACTCGCATGACCGATCCTGCAGCCACTACAACGGCACCCGCTGCGAGTGCCCGACGCTTCTATCACGGAACGAAGGCATCGCTTCAGCGCGATGACTTCATTCAACCGGGCTATGCGTCCAACTACACCGACCGCCGATCACCGTGGGTCTACTTCAGCGAGACCATCCACGCGGCAACGTGGGGCGCGGAATTGGCGAGAGGAGACGGCATGCCTCGCATCTACATCGTCGAGCCGACTGGCTCCTTCATGGACGATCCGAACCTGACCGACAAGAAGTTTCCCGGCAATCCGACCAAGTCGTACCGTTCGCACGATCCGCTTCGCGTGGTGGAGGAGCTGATGGGATGGCAGGGGCACTCCGCTGCGGAGATTCAGGCCATGCGCGATGGTCTCGCGGGGAAGGAGCCTATCGATGACTGACGTGCAGATCAGACTCGCGAGCGATCATGATCGCTCAGCGATTGCGGCGCTCATACTCCCGGTGATTCGCGAAGGCACCACGTACACGCTCGACACGCACATGACCGAGGATGCGGCGCTGGCGTACTGGATGGCGTCGGACCGGACCACCTTTGTGGCTGAAGCAGATGGCGTGCTCGTGGGCACCTACTTCCTGCGCACCAATCAGGCAGGGGGCGGACAGCACGTATGCAACTGCGGCTACATCACCAGCGCGGCAGCGCGCGGTCGCGGCGTTGCTCGGTCAATGTGTGCGCACTCACTCGCGTATGCTGCTGAACGCGGATACCGCGCAATGCAGTTCAACTTCGTGGTCAGCACGAACGAGCGCGCCGTGCGGCTCTGGACGTCGCTCGGCTTCGAGACAGTAGGCCGCCTTCCGGGCGCGTTTCAGCATCCGGTGCATGGCTATGTCGATGCGCTGGTGATGTATCGCACGTTGTAACTACCACGCGCCAACCAGCATCGCTGACGCATCATTCTGGAGCTGACATGTTCGCCTCTTTCGCGCGACGTCGAGTCGTCATTGCTGGACTGCTTGCGTTGCTGGCGGCATGCGATCGCGCTGAACGCACGAGTGATCGCGCGAGTGATCGTGCCACCGATCGAATGTCGGATGTCGCATCAGCGACGCTTTTCGCGAAGGTCGGTCGTGGCGCGATCTCTGCACCAGATTCGATTTCCTCCGGCTGGACGCGCGTGCATATCGAAGAACTCGAAGACACGCACATCGTCGTGGTCTTTCGTTTGCCCGCCACGACGACGTTCGCCGAGCAGGCTGCGTTTGTCTCGGCGCTCGATGCGGCGCCGGGCACGCCCGAACCCGGCGTTGCCATCGGCGGACCGGAGGTTGGCTCGCGTGGCGATGTGATCGTCAACCTGACACCCGGCGTGTATGTGCTCGCGTGCGTGCGACGTGGCGAAGACGGCCATCGTCACGCGATCGCCGGTGAGTCGCGCATGCTGCGCGTGACTGCAAGGCCATCGGCCGATTCTTCGCTGACCGCATCGTTGCACACTGCGACGCCGGTACGGATGGTGGACTTTGCGTACGTCGGTGAAGAGCATTGGAACGCGGGTGCGCAGTTGTTGCGTATCGAGAACACCGGAGCGCAGGATCACCAGTTGCGATTGGCACGACTCCGAGACGGCGCGACGCTGCAGTCGTGGATCAATGCTGATAACCCCGACACAGTCGCCACGACGGTGGCGGGCATGGCACGCGTGGGTCCCGGTCAGGTCGCCTATCTGCCAGTCGAGCTGTCAGCAGGGACGTACATCGCCTATTGCCTCGTCGCCGACGCGACGTCAAAGCGACCGCATGTCGAACTGGGCATGCTGCGCGCGATTCGGGTGCCGTAGCGCTACTGACGTGTCGCGCTACGACTCGCGCTGCGACTTGCGCTACAACTTTCGCTACACGTCGCGCGCAGCATCATGCGGTGCATCGCTCTTTGAGTTGCTCTGTGCATCGCGCCATTGCTCCAGTGCGGCCACACGCCGCTCGAGTGCAGACACGGTGGTCGTCGCGGGAGTGGTCTCGGTGTTGGTGCGCGGCGCGGGAGGCGACGTGAGCGTTCGTTCGTACGTTGACGTGACCGCACGCGGAGGTGTGGCCATGCGACCGCCGTTCGGTACGTCAGCGTGGTCCGCCGCGCGCACGCCGATGGCGAGGAAGGCGCGTCCCGGTGCGCGCAGCAACGTCTGCCGAAAGACCCATTCCGCGATGGGCATCCGGAAGGGCGACCGCGACAGGCTGACCAGACTGAAGCCGATCAACGAGAAGGATACGAGAATGAGTGCGGCCGCCGGCTTCTCGTTGGGCGGCGGGCCCGGGTTCCGCACTCGCCGGACGCTGTCGGCAGTTGCCGGCGCCGATTGCGTCCCCTTTGCACGAGAGGCGGCATCCTGCCGAGGCGGCACGACTACGACCACGGCGAGATAGAGCGCCAGCAGGCCAAGCGGAAGGCTGATCAGCGCGGTGCGGACGGCGCGACGTCGCCGGGTCACCACGCGCGCGACCTGACGGGCTTCGTCGCGCACGGTTGCCTGTTCATCCACGACGCCTCGCAGGCCGCGCATCAGGTCATCGAGCGTGTATCCCATCTCGGCCATGCGTCGCACTTCGGACAAGCTTTGCCAGATACGCGCCACGCCAACGGCCAGGAACAGCGACGCTGGTAGCAGGCGAACGTACAGAGGCATGAAGGTCGGCATGTCCCGCACCACGAACACGGCCATGCCAAGCACCAGCGTCAACAGCAGCAGTAGCGTGGAGAGCTCCTGAACCAGACTGCGGATCTGCAACGGGATCTCGCGTGGCGCGAGTTGCGTCGCATCGATCGCTTCCACCAGAGACTCGGCGCTCTGAAAGCGCACGGCGGGATCCTTCTGGACGCAGCGATCGACGGCAGAGGTCAGCGACGCGGGGAGATCCGGGCGCAACAGCGCGAGTGATGTTGGCAGCTCCGTGAGCTGGCGGACGATGACGCTGCGTGGCGTGTCGGCCTCCATTGCCGTTCGACCGGTCGCTGCGAAGAGGGCGATGAGTCCGAGCGAGTAGACATCGCTGCGTCCGTCGAGCTTATCGGCGGTGGCTTGCTCGGGACTCATGTACTCTGGAGTGCCGACCACTTCGCCAATGCGCGTGAGTCCAGCCCGTGACGAGGTGACACCCGTGTCGATCGGACGGGCGATGCCGAAGTCCATGAGCAACGCACGGCCGGTCGCTCGTTCGATCATCACGTTGTCAGGCTTGAGATCGCGATGCACGACGCCGCGTCCATGTGCGTACGCGAGTGCGTAGCCAAGATCCTGCAGCAGGCGAACGAGTTCGCGCATCCCGAACGGACCGGCGCGTCGGACACGCTCGGTTAGACTCTCGCCCTCCACGTAGCCCATCGCGAAGGCGAGGATGTCATCGGTCTCCTCGATCGCGTGCACCGGCACGATGTTTGGATGCGAGAACGACGCCGACGTCCGTGTTTCACGCAGGAACCGCTCGCGGAGCGCGGGTTGGGCCGAGAACTCCGGTGGCAGCACCTTGAGCGCCACGGCGCGATCGAGGCGCAGGTCCCGCGCCAGGTACACGGCGCCCATCCCGCCGCGACCGAGCTCGCGCTCGATCGCGTACTTGGAGCCCAGACAGGCGCGTACGTGCTCGATGTCGGTCGTGCTCATGGGCGGAGTGGGCTAGAAGCGTCGGGATGCATCGCGGTGACAAGCAGTCGGATCACCACAACCAGTACACCTCAATGGCGGCTGACCACGCGTCGGCCCGAAGGTCCGGCGATACCCCGAGCTCACCGTGGAACATTGGAACCCGCGCCGCAGTAGGCACCCACGGCCCGCGAGTCTCGCGTGTGCCTTGGACGAATGCTGGGGGCGAATGTTAGGGACGAGTGTTGGCAGCGAGGGGGCGCGGACTCGGACGGGACGCGTTGTGGGCGAATCCCAATGTGGGCGGAGGGTGTGATGCGGCTATCGAACGGGGCGTGGGGCCTTGGACTGGTGACGCTCCTGGCGTTGCCGGCGGCGGCGCAGGAGTCGGGCAACGACGGCGGGGTGGCGCCGGGTGCGCGAGTGCGATTCACCGTGGTGGATCTGCAGAGTCCGGAGGACTGGGCGGCGCGACGCATGACGCTCAAGGGCACCGTGCTCAGCGCGCAGGCGGATTCGCTGGTGATTCGCTACGGCGGCGCCTCGCAGCTCACCGTCCGGCGAGGCGCAATTGCCGATCTCGCCGTCAGTCGCGGCACCGAGCCAGGCTGGCGTGCGCGTCCGGGTCGCACTGCCTTGCAGGCGGCAATCACCGCGGCAGGGGGCTTCATTCTCGCGCGGTCCATGCAGACGCGGCGCAGCGCCACAGGGGTGGAGCGCCGGTCATCCTTGGTACCGCTCATGGCAGGCTCGTTCGTGTTGCAGTCCGCGCTGACGGCGAAGGTCGCGTTCGGACGCACCGAACGGTGGGAACCCGTGCTTCCCTGAGGAGTCGGAGAAGGGCTGACGACGGACGCGGGCTGTTGCGTGGAACGCCGCTCTCCACCTACCGTGGACGCGCGTGCGCTGCGGTCCCGCCGTCGCATGCCGCGCACCCCGGGTGCAGCGAATTCCGAGCCCGCAGCGGCCCTTCCGAGAGCGAAACAGACCATCCCATGGCACAGCAACGAACGCCGCACTCGACACCGGCCGATTCGTCCACGGCGGTCGAGCAGTTCATGGCCGAGCTCACGCATCCGCACAAAGCCGAGGTTCAGCTGCTGCGAGAAGTCATCCTCGGCGCGTCGGCGGAGATCGCGGAAGGGATCAAGTGGAAGTCGCCGAGCTTTCGTACGCACGAGTACTTCGCGACGGTCAATCTGCGCGAGAAGAAGGGCGTCGGGGTCATACTCCACTTGGGCGCCAAGGTCAGGGAGCTTGCATCCGGTGGATTGGCGATAGCGGACCCGGCGAAGCTGCTGGACTGGCTCGCCGCGGATCGGGCGTGTGTGCGCTTCGGCAATCGCGAGGAGATCGATGCCGCGAGGCCGGCATTCCAGGAGCTCATTCGCGAATGGATACGGCATGTCTAACGTTGCGTCGCAGGCGCGTCTGGTGTGCCGACGTCGCGGTTTCTGTTCACGAACCATGTCGCGTGCCCTATCCATCTCGCGTGTGTCGGGCGTAGAATCGCCGTCCGGCTAGGCAGCGGAGTGCATCTTCGCGTCTACCTGCGTTCACGCTCCCATTCCCGAGATGTTGGATGAAAGAAGGCACACGTGTGTTCGTCGCCCTGGGCGCCGCGATCGTCATCGGCGCCCTCATCGCGGCGTCGGGTAGCGAGCAGGCGTTGCGGGTTGCAGATGCGGTTGCGCCACTCGGTGCGCTGTGGGTCACCGCGATTCGCATGACGGTCATTCCGCTCATTACGGCGCTGATCGTCACCGGCGTCGCATCCGCGGCGAGCGTGAAGGACATCGGCAGACTTGGCGTACGTACGATGCTGGTTTTCGTGAGCCTGCTGCTCGGTGCGGCGACCGTGATGGCATTCGTGGCTCCGCTGATGTTCACGATGCTGCCCGATGGTGCGCGGCCGGAGTTGCCACCGGGGGCGGCCGATGCCGCCCGTGAGCTCACGACGGGCGCCCAGTCACAAACGATCGCGTCGTTCGTCACGTCGCTGCTGCCGAGTAATCCGGTTGGCGCGGCGGCCAACGGTGCGATGGTGGCGTATGTGCTCTTCGTGCTGCTGTTTGCCATCGCCGTTGCGAATAGCAGCAGCGAAACGCGCACCACCCTCGTCGGGTTCTTTCGAGCGCTGGGTGATGCGATGATGACGATGGTGCGCGGCGTGATTTGGCTGGCACCGATTGGCATCTTCGCGACGATGCTGCCACTCGCAGCGCATGCTGGTGCATCGATGGTAGGCGCCATCGGCCTGTACATCCTCGCCTACTCGGCGCTCTCGATGCTCATGGTCGCGCTGGCGTATCCGACGGTGGCTGTGTTCGGGGGTATTCCCATGCGACAGTTTGCGCGCGCCGCGCTCCCGGGGCAGCTGATCGCATTCAGCTCGAGTTCGTCGATTGCTGCGCTGCCGGCGCTCGTTACGGCGGCCGAAGTCGATCTCGCACTACCCAAGCGTGTGACCGGCTTCGCACTCCCACTTGCGGGTGCGATGTTCAAGCTGGCAGGCCCCAGTTCCTGGATGGCCGGAGCGTTGTTCATCAGCTGGTTCTACAACGTGCCGTTACACACGCCGCAGGTTGTCTTGCTCGCGATCGCGTCCGCGTTTCTGGGCTTTGCGTCACCGGGCATTCCACGCGGCGCGTTTATCATGCTCGCGCCGCTGCTCTTGGCGGTGGGCCTGCCGGCGGAAGGCGTCGGCATTCTGATCGCGGTCGATGCGATTCCCGATACGTTCGCGACCGTGTTGAACGCGACGGGCAATCTGGCGGCGACGGCGATTGTTGCGCGCCGGACTTCCAGCGAGTCCTAGGTCGATCCGCGTGCTTGCACATTGGCCAGCTGCCGGCAATGTTCGCTCCGAAACTCGCGCTGACCTAGGTTGACCGTTGTTCCCCTGTCGAGCCCTCTTCTCTGATCGTCCATGACTGCATGGCGTCCGACCGTCGCCGTGATCGGTGCCGGGTTCAGTGGTACCATCGTCGCGACCCATCTGCTGCGCAGTTCCGCAACGCATCCGGTGCGCGTGCTGTTGATCGATCGTACCGGGCAGGTTGGGCGAGGTGTCGCGTACGGAACGACGTCAGACGCACATTTGCTCAATGTGCCGGCGGGTCGCATGAGCGCCTTTGTCGGCGACGAAGACCATTTTCTGCGGTTCGCGCAGGCGCGTGATGCGCGAGTCACCGGCGGTTCGTTCGTGTCGCGCCAGTTGTATGGGAGCTATCTGGCTGCGACGCTCGATGACGCGGTGGCGACGGCGGCCCAGCACGGCAGCAGTCTGGAGCGGATACACGCGCAGGTAACGGACATCGAGATGCCGACGGATGCCGCGCGCGCCGCGTTGCTTTTTGCCGACGGTACGCGCACCGAGGTCGACCGCATCGTGCTCGCCGCCGGCAACTTCTCGCCGTCGGATCCGTGGGTGGCGAAAGGGCGCGAGCTGTACGCGAGTGGGCACTACATTCGCGATCCATGGGCGCCGGGCGCGCTCGACGCAGTGCGCGACGACGCACCCGTGCTGCTGCTCGGCACCGGCCTCACCATGCTCGATCTGGCCGTTCAGCTCGAGGAGCGCGGGCGATCGGCGCCGATGTACGCGCTGTCGCGGCGCGGGCTGGTGCCGCTGCCGCATCGACCGCATGGAGCACCGCCGTCGTACGGCCA
This sequence comes from Gemmatimonas sp., assembly GCA_965279375.1. Taxonomy (GTDB): domain Bacteria; phylum Gemmatimonadota; class Gemmatimonadetes; order Gemmatimonadales; family Gemmatimonadaceae; genus Gemmatimonas. Next base: position 1,422,972 of record OZ257156.1, read on the forward strand.
TCTGCCTCCGGAATTGATCGCGTGCGAAGCATCGGCGGCATCGTACCTTCGCGCCATTCGCCGGCACGCGCGTGACCTCGCGAGCGCTGGCATCGACTGGCGCGAAGTGGTGGCATCGCTACGTCCAGTCACTCCGCGACTGTGGGAGACGCTCTCGGCGAAGGAGCGCGAGCGATTTCTCCGGCATGCGCGACCATACTGGGACACACATCGACATCGTGTTGCACCGGAACTCTACGCGCAGTTCGAGGCGATGCAGGCAAGCGGCGCGCTCACGCTCCGTGCCGGCCGCGTACTGTCGTTCTCGCAGCGCGATGGAGGCGTCGACGTCGCGGTTCGCTCGCGCGGAAGCCATGACGTGTACTCGCTGCAGGTGGGAATGGTCATCAACTGCACCGGACCGGAAAGCGACGTGCGCCGTGTCGGCGATCCGCTGATCGACGCGCTGCTGCAGCGCAGTGTGCTGCGCACAGACGTCCTGGGGCTCGGCCTCGACACGTCGCACGATCGGCGTCTGCTTGATGCGGACGGTCGCGCGCACGATCATTTGTGGCTCGTCGGGCCGTTGCTCAAGGGGCGGTTCTGGGAAGCCACGGCGGTGCCGGAACTTCGCGGACACGCCGCGCATGTGGCGCGTAGCGTCCTCGGTTCATTGCACGCCGAGGCCTAGTCAACCACTCCACGCGAATTCACTCGTCGATTCGCGCACGCCGGACTCAACAGCGCGTACCAGCACATGCAAAAACATCGAATCTTCACGACGGCTTTTGCGAGCGTGTATCCCCACTATGTCCAGAAGGCGGTCAAGAAGGGCCGCACGCAGCAGGAAGTGGACGAAGTGATTTGCTGGTTGACTGGTTACAGCGCGCAAGCGCTGGCGAAGCACATCGCAGAGCGTACGGACTTCGAGATGTTCTTCGAGAAGGCCCCCGCGTTGCACCCCAACGCGAGCAAGATCACCGGCGTGATCTGCGGCGTGCGCATCGAGGAGATCGAGGATCCGTTGATGCAGAAGATCCGCTATATGGACAAATTGGTGGACGAGTTGGCGAAGGGCCGAAGGATGGAGAAGATTCTACGCTCGTAGGGGGTTCACATGCCCGAGTCGCCGTATGTCGTCAGGGAAACGCAGGTTGCCGCGCGCGCCGTTGCTGGCGTACGCGCGCAGGTGCCGCGAGGGCAGGTGGCGCGGCATTTTGGCGCAGCGCTCGATCAGGTGTACGCAGCAGCGCGCGCGGGCGTGGTGTCGCTCGATGGACAGAACATCTTCATCTACCGCGCCGCGACCGCCGATATGTTGACCGTGGACTTCTGCGTCGGCATCAAGGCGCCGTTCGAAGCGACCGGATCTGTTCTGCCGATGGAAACGCCCCACGGAATCGCAGCGATGACGACGCACATGGGTGACTACGGTCGCCTGGGTGAAGCGAATGCCGCCATCATCGCCTGGTGTCGCGACAGCGGGCGCGAACGCGCGGGACCCTCGTGGGAGATCTACGGTCACTGGCACGACGATCCCGCGAAGCTACGCACCGACGTGTATTGGCTGCTGAAGTCATAGGCTTTCACCTCCCGTCTTCAACTTTGGAGCGACGATGAAACGTGTCACCGGTATCGGCGGAATCTTCTTCAAATCGAAAGATCCCAAGGCCCTCGGCGCGTGGTACAAGGCGCACCTGGGAATCGACGTTGGCGACTGGGGCGGTTTTGCCTTTCAGTGGAAGGGACCGGACAATCCTGACGGCGTTGGCTCGACGATCTGGAGTCCGTTCAAGGCGGAGACTCAATACTTCGCGCCGAGTACCGCGAGCTTCATGATCAACTACCGCGTCGATGATCTCCACGCACTGCTGGCAGTGCTGCGCGAGGAAGGCGTGAAGGTCGAGGAGAAGGTTGAGGAGTCCGACTACGGCAAGTTCGGATGGGTGATCGATCCCGACGGCAACAAGCTCGAGCTGTGGCAACCACCAGCAGGTCAGTGAGGCACTGATGCGCGCCAAGAACACGATCTGCCTGTGGTTCAACCGTGACGCGGAAGAAGCAGCGCTGTTCTACGCGGCAACCTTTCCCGACTCAGCGGTCCACGCGGTGCACCGTGCGCCGGGCGATTTTCCGAGTGGCAAGCAGGGCGACGTACTGACCGTCGAATTCACGGTCATGGGTATCCCCTGTCTCGGGCTCAATGGCGGACCTGCCCTCAAGCACAGCGATGCGTTCTCGTTTCAAGTCGCGACGGTCGATCAGGAAGAAACGGATCGCTACTGGAACGCGATCGTGGACAACGGCGGAAAGGCCAGTCGCTGCGGATGGTGCAAGGACAAGTGGGGACTGTCGTGGCAGATCACGCCGCTCGCGCTGTCGGAGGCGATGACCGGTCCCGACCGTGCCGCGGCCAAGCGCGTGTTTGATGCAATGATGACAATGGACAAGGTCGACATCGCGGCGATCGAGGCCGCGCGCCGAGGCTGACAAACCGGCTCCGCTTGACAATCGGAGCTTGAGTTTCAATATTCACCCATATGGATGAATATTCTTCTGCAGCGCACTCGGCCCATCTCGACGCCGTCTTCGGGGCGGTGGCAGACGCGACACGGCGCGCGATCCTCGCGCAGCTTGCCACGGGCGATGCGCGTGTGACGGACATCGCCGCGGCCTATCCGATTTCGCTCAACTCGGTCTCCAAGCACGTGCGCGTGCTCGAGCGTGCGGGGCTGGTGGAACGCACCATCTTCGGGCGCGATCACGTGCTCTCGCTGAATGCGCAGGCGATGGCCGAGGCCGACGAGTGGATGACGTACTACCGACAGTTCTGGACCGACCGACTCGAAGCGCTCGACCGCATGGTGCAACGCAAACGCCGCAACACTCACAAAAAGGGGACCAAGCCATGACCCAGACACATGCAGGGCCGCCAGCCACGCAGTTGACAGTGCGCCGCGAGATTGCGGCAACGGCGGAAGAACTGTTCGACGCGTTTCTCGACGCCGATTCACTGGCGGAGTTCATGCGACCGGGGAGCGATCGCAACTCGGACGTGACTGTCGATCCCCGCGTGGGCGGCGCGTTCTCGATCGGCATGCATGTCAACGACGGCGTGGTAGCGCACACGGGTGTGTATCGCGAGATCGACCGTCCGCGGAAGCTCGTCTTCACGTGGGTGTCCAAGAACACCAATCATGAGGATTCCGAGGTAACCGTGCACTTCCTCGCGGTGCCTGGCTCGAAGACGCGCACGGAAGTGGTGCTGACGCAGGTGCTCTTGCCTGAGGCGCAGGTGAAAGGACATCTGGGCGGCTGGACGCGCATCGTCGAGATTCTCGACGAGAATGTCGAACGCGCACGCCTGCATCGAAACGATACAGCGCATCGCGTGATGTGATACGTGTGGCCGTACTCATCTAAATGAGAGGTTTGGTTAACCCGTTGTTGCATAGCGCGTTAGCCACCGCTGCACCTCATCGGACCGAGCCCTGGGGCGGGCATGCGATGTGCACCCCCAGGCCGGCAGCTGGCGCAACGTCTCCCGACGATCTGCGCCGCGTTCACACTCGCTCCGGTGCCCTCCATGTCCCGTTCCATTCGTCTTGTCGTCGGTGGCGTCATCGCCGTCGGTTTCCTCAGCGCCTGCAGTCACGACGCCGCATCGCCCGATAGCCTCACTGCTCCGCGCTTCTCCGGCGGGAGTAACTCGGGTGGAGGCGGCTCGGCCGGTGGCGGTTCGGCCGGCGGTGGCGGCGGTGGGAAGGCAGCGTGCACGCCCTCGCTCTCCGTGATCGGATCCGCCACCGAGGCGCTCTCCGGCAATGCGTTCTCTGCCACGTACGTCTTCAACTCGTGTCAGTCCAAGAACCGCGTGAACATGACCGCGACCGATTTGGCCACCGGACAGGTGGTCTGGCAGTCCGTGCCGGATCTCGCCGGCACTATCGCGATCTGGACGCTCCCCTACAAGCTCACGTCGTATCGCATCGATGCGCGCGCCTATTCGGGCTCCGCGTTCACCTTGGCCGCCACTGCGTCCACCATCATCAACACGCTCGATCCGATTCCGTGCACTCCCTTCGTGCACGAGACCGCGACCGTCGGATACTGGGGCATCTATCCGGCCATCTGGGCGGCGACGGACTCGCAAGATTGCGGAATGGGTGGCACGGTCAGCCTCGAGATCACCAATCTCAGCAACGGAAAGGTTGAGCTGAGCTATCCAAGCATCGGCTTCTCCTCGTTCATCGACTTCGAAGGGTCGATCGTTTCCTACGACACGCCCTACCGCCTGCACGCCGAGCTGCACTCCTCGAGCGGCGCGATGCTCGACTCCTCCACGACGAACGTGCGCTCGCCGGTGCTCAAGTAGCAGTGGCACGGCAGTAAGCCAAACGCACGCCCTCTCCCCTTCGATGGATGACACGCTTCGGCGCAGATGCCACTATTCATCTGCGCCTGAAGCGTACCGACACTGGGGGAGCGATGAGCAACACTGCGAACGGCACTGGGGCAATCGACGTCCACGAATCCGGTGCCGGGTTGGCGATAATGCTGATGATCGTGGGTGCTCTGTCGATCACACCCATCGCGATACGCGGCTACTGGCTTCCTGCGATTGGAGTCGGTGCCATACTCGGCGCGAGTGCGCTCGTCTTCTCGTCGCTTCGCATTCGCACGGTGGCTGGCCGACTTGTTGTCCGCCTGGGCGGCGTGTGGACGGTGCGCGATGTCCCGCTGACGTCGATCAGTTCGGTTCGCAGAGCACCGGTGTCGGCGCTGGCGGGCATCGGCATTCGCCTTTTGCCGACGGGCACGCTCTACAACGTGGGCTTCGGTGACGCGGTGGAAGTAGTGCTTCGCGACGGATCGCGATTCTTTGTTGGCGTGACGAGGCCCGATTCGTTGTGCGAGCAGCTCGAGCCCCTGCTATCGGCGCCATCGCGTGACGCGGTTGCCGCGAGGCTGTGATGCGCTGAGCGGGTTGGAGTTCAAAAGTCGGTATGGTCCTTGCCTCTCATAATGGCATTCGCGGTCTCTTGGATCGCTTCACGCCTTTGGGAGCTTGTCGTGCACAATTTCGGTTCCGTCGTCGCCAGGTTCGCGCTGCACACCGACGCGCGGTAGAAGGCGGCACATCGCATGGTGCACGTAACGCCCGCGCCCGGAGTGACGGCGCTTGAAGCAGCGCCACCCGTGTCCACGCAACCGGTCGCCGAACCACCGGTGAAGACACCACTCGCGGCATCCCCGCTCGCAGCCCAGCAGGGCGTCGCGGCGACCACTGGCACCGTTGCCTCGCTTCCCGTTCCGTCAACAGGCGCTACGCTCGCGCTCGTGCGGAAGACCGCAAAGAAACGTTCGCGCCGACGATGGATCGTCGCGGCTGGCATTGCCGCTGTGGTCCTCGCGTGGTTTGTCGGACGACCGATCATTCTTGGCCCGGTCGTCGCGGTCGCGCCGATCATGCGCGCCGACCTCGTGCAGACGCTCGTGGCCAGCGGGCACATCGAAACGCCATATCGCGTCTCCATCGGCAGCCAGATCACCGGCGTGGTGTCGCGCATTCCGGTGAGCGAAGGTCAGGCTGTACAGCAAGGCGATACGCTGCTCCTTCTCGATGCCACGGAAGCGCGTGCGCTGGATGTACAAGCCGGTGGGCAACTGGCACAGGCAGCAGCGCGTCTGCGACAACTGCGTGAAGTCGCACTCCCGACGGCGATGCAATCACTGGCAGAGGCAAAGGCCACGCTGCTCGGCACGCAACAGGCCTTCGACCGCAACCTGGCCGTTGCCGGATTTGACACGCCCGCATCGCGCGATGCCGCGCAAGCAAATCTCGACGTTGCACGCGCGCGTGTACGGAGCGCGCAACTGCAAGTGACGACGAACGCCGCGGGTGGAAGTGACTATCAGGTCGCGCAAACGCAGTTCAGTCAGGCCAGCGCCAATCTCGATGCGGCGCGATCTCGCTCGGGGTATCGTGTGGTCACGGCTCCGCGCGCTGGCGTGTTGTTGTCACGCTCTGTAGAAGTCGGCGATGTGGTGCAGCCGGGTAAGGAGTTGATGCTGCTGTCGCCGAAGGGTGACGTGGACATTGTCGTACAGATCGATGAGCGCAATCTCGGACTGATTGCGACGGGACAATCGGCGCTGGCGTCTGCCGACGCATATGCAAAGCAATCGTTTCCAGCCACGGTCGTCTTCATCAACCCGGCCGTGGACATGCTGCGCGCGTCGGTGGAAGTGAAGCTGCGCGTCCCGGTACCGCCGCCGTATCTGCGACAAGACATGACGATGTCGGTGGACATCGAGGCCAAACGGCATCCGCAGACGTTGGTGGTTGCGGCGTCCGACGTTCACGAGGCCAACACAACGCATCCTTGGCTGATGATCGCCAAGGGCAGTCGTGCGCGAAGACAGGAGGTGACGCTCGGCATTGTGAGCGGCGGGAAGGCGGAGATCCTGAGCGGTGCGGCGGCGGGCGATCTTGTGGTGACAGCCACGGCGAAATCAGTCACCGATGGACATCGCATCAGGGCACGCGAAAGCCCGGCTCCGACGCCGACTTCACCGTGAAGCCTTGGGTCCCATTCGAGTGGATTGCCGCGCTGCGATTCCTGCGCGAAGGACGGGTGCAGACGCTGTTCATCGTCAGCGGCATCGCGTTGGGTGTTGCGGTCATCGTCTTCATGTCGGCGCTTCTCACGTCGCTGCAGTCGAACTTCATCACGCGCGTGCTGGCGTCGCAGCCGCACATCCAGATTCTTCCGCCTGACGAGATCTCGCGCCCGCTGCGCTTGTCGGCGGCCGGGGTGATACAGGCGCCGCAAGTGCAGCAGCCCACCCAGCGACTGCGTTCGATCGATCAATGGCAGAGCATCGTCGCCGAGCTTAGTACGCATGGCAACATCACCAATGTCACGCCAACCGTGACTGCTGCCGCGCTTGCGGTGCGTGGCGACGCGACGCGTTCGGTTTCAATGACGGGCATCGAGCCGGACGCGTACTTCAACATTGTGCGCATTCCGGACTACATGGTGCTTGGGCAGTCCGGCCTGACGAGCGAGCAGATCATCATTGGGTCGGAGCTCGCGCGCGATCTTGGCGTCACGGTAGGCGACAAGTTGAACGTGACGGCCGCGAACCTCACCGTCCGCGCGTTGACTGTGAGCGGCATCTTCGATCTGGGCAACAAGGGGGCGAACGAGCGGTCGACGTACGTCGCGCTGCGCACGGCGCAGTCGCTGGCCAACCTGCCCGGCGGCGCGACGTCGATCGACATCACCGTGGCAGACCTGTACACCGCGGAGACGATCGCGCAGGTGGTCTCCGCCTCAACCGGCATGCAGGCGGATAGCTGGATCAAGACCAACGCGCAGCTCTTCAGCGCACTCAGCACGCAGGCGATGTCGTTCACGACCATCGAGGTGTTCGTCGGGCTGTCCGTCGCATTTGGCGTCGCGAGCGTACTGAGTGTGTCGGTGATTCAGCGATCGAAGGACATCGGCATCCTGCGCGCGATGGGCGCATCGCAACAACAGATGCTGCGGGTGTTTCTCCTCCAGGGCGGACTACTCGGCATGGTGGGAGCGGTCGTTGGCTCGGTGCTTGGTGGTGGCGGGCTCACGCTCTTTCACACGCTGGTGCGTGCGTCCGATGGCAAGGAGATCTTTCCGCTGGAGCTACCCCCGTCGATTTTTGTCGCGGCGATCGCACTCGCGGGTGTCACTGGTGTGCTTGCCGCCGCACTTCCGGCGCTCAACGCAGCACGTCTCGATCCGGTCGTGGCGATCCGTGGCTGACCGTGAGCAGGTGCTGCGGCTCGCGAAGGTGTGCAAGTCATACAACGTCGGCCAGCCGTCCGAAGTGGAGGTGCTGCACAGCGTTGACCTCGTGCTCGAGCGCCAGGAGTTCGTCGCGCTCATAGGTCCGTCAGGCTCGGGGAAGAGCACGCTGCTGAACATTGTCGGCCTGCTCGACCGTCCAACGTCCGGCACACTGTTCATCAACGGACAGGAAACAGATCGACTGAGCGACGCGGAACTCACGGAGCTGCGCAGTCGCAGCATCGGCTTCGTGTTTCAGCAGAGTCTGCTGCTCTCCGCGTTCACCGCCATCGAGAACGTGATGATGCCGATGCTCGTGGGAAAGCACTTTCCCGACGAGCATATGCACCAGCGAGCGCACGACCTCCTGACCGAGATGGGACTCGGCGACTGGGAGGACAACCTGGCGAACAACATGTCGGGTGGTCAGCAACAGCGCGTGGCCATCGCGCGGGCGCTCGCCATGAACCCGACCATCATCCTTGCCGACGAGCCGACGGGAAATCTCGACTCTCAATCGGCCGACGTGGTTTTCGAGTTGATGCGCAAGGCCAACCGGGAAAACGGCACGACGTTCTTGATCGTCACGCACAACAACGAGCTGGCGGCGCGCTGCGATCGAATCGTGGAAGTGGTGGACGGGCGGGTGGCCTAGCGCGTGCGCGACTGCGTCGGCGACTGCGTTGCTGGATCGGTCGCCACCGATGGCAGCCACCCGCTCTCGAGCAGATGCCTGATGGGCAGGAACAACGGTATAGGTAAAGCGTCCCAGCGGCACCACCGCCACTCTGCGCTCTTGTCCGGCTCCATCGCCCGCGGCTCGCCTTCGGGCGCGATGGCCAGCACGAACAGCGTGACGTAGTGCCGCGATGACTCAACGAACAGGTCGTTGGTCCACGGTCCTCGCGCGATCACCTGCACCGAAAGCCCGGTTTCCTCCAGCGCCTCGCGAACGGCGCACGCTTCCACTGTTTCCCCGAACTCGAGATGTCCGCCGGGGAACTGCCACACGCCATCACCGTGCGTTGCGCTGCGACGGAGGCCAAGCAGCACGCGATTGTCGCGCTGAATGATGACGGCCACGCCGATACGCGGAACTTGCGCGGCAGCCTCGCTCAACGCGGCCCGCTGACGTACAGCTCGTTGAAGAGCAACTTGAACGTGCCATGTGGCTGCGCGCGCTGTGTGATCTGCGGGCCATAGAGCACAACGCGACCCTTACCAACCGTTGCTTCGACCGCGGCGACGCCATCCTTGAGCAGCTCCTGCCCCCATGCCCAGCCGCTGCGCAGCGAGGCTGCGCTGACAAACCACGCGATCGGGCGCACACCTTTGCTCGCCGCATCGGCACTCAGGCGAAACACCGGACTCGCGTCGAAGAACACATCCGTGGCACCGCGCATGCCGAATGCGCTGCTGCGTGTGGTGTCCACGCGCACCTCCAGTACGCTGCCCGGCACATAGAACTGCGTGCGCGGATACGCGGTGCCGTCCTTGGCGAGATGGTTGCCGATGGGCAGTTGCAGATACGCCGCGAGATTCACCGCTGAGTTACCCACGGCCACCACGGTTCCACCCGCTTCGATGAACGCCTTGAGCGACGGCAGGCTCTTCTCCGCGCTCATGCGACCGAATTGCCCCTTGTACTCGGCGGGGAGATTCGCCGGTTCGTCTAGCACACCGCCGCCCGTGTTGCTGCGAGCACCGCCCTGCGTGCCAGGAATGGCGCCCTCCACAAACACCAGCACGTCGAAGCGCGCGCGCAGGTTGCCTGCATCGATCTCCGGCGCGAACACGCGTGAGAATGGAAACGCGAACTGTTCGAGAATGAAGCGTGTCCATCCCGATGGCATCGATCCGCCGTACGTGTCCCACAAGCCCACGCGCGCCACGCGCAGCGGTGCGCTCGAGGTGGACGACTTCGAACTGCCGATGGCGCTCACGCCAAGCTCCGTCGCCGATGCGCGCAGCGTGGTGAGCGCCGCGCCGCCATTCGCAATCCAGAAGGCGCCGGCCGGAAGCGTCGTTGATCCCACCGTGACTGCCTGTGGTGCGCGCGAGACCTTGGCACCGGCCGCCAACGCGCGGTTGACGACGGTGAACGCATCGTTGACGCGCGGATCCAGCCAGTAGCCCTTGGCGCCCGATGCGTTGGCGATGACTCCGGCCGGTGGCGCGACGTTCCAGTCGATCACGTTCTCGAAGGGGCCACTGAACGCATCGAGCACGCGATCGAAGCGAATGCCCATCTGAAAGGCCCACGTCCAACCGGCGTTGTCGTAGGGCGGCGTTGGTGCCGAACCGGGATACGGAAAGACATCGGGGTGCACCTGCGGTTCGAACATGTCGATCACGTGCGGGCGAAAGGCCTGCGCCGCTGGCACGATGAACGACCCGGCCGGATACGACTTGCCGTTCACACTGAACGCGCGTGTGGCCCGCTGCACGGTGATGCCCGTCTCGCGCAATCCATTGATGAACTTGATCGCAGTGAGAAAATCCGCCTGATCGCTGGGAATGATGAAGCCGCGCGGATCGCGGTAGTCAGGCGCATGCTGTGAAGCCCAGATCAGCGAATCCGCCCCCTTCACACGCTTCGCGACCTCGGCGTCGCGGCGTGGGTTTGGCGTCCACGTGTCGCGACTACCGCGCTCGATGGAGTTCTTCCCCATGCGATAGATGTTGTACTGCAGGTCCTCGCGCAGGCGTGACGCGTGATCGAGTACCGCACGATTGAGCGAGACGGAGTACTCGATGGACTGCCGCAGATGCCATTCCTGCGGCGCGATCGGCATGGCGAGGTCGCCGCGCGGAATCTGTCGATCGGCGATCAACGGAATGCGCATCGGAGTGGGGCTGCCGATCATTTCGGTGAGCACTGCGATGGTGTTGTGAAACGTGGCGGTGTTGCGAATGCCGCCGTTCCACCAGCCGTCGTAGGGGCCGCCGGCGCGCATGGTGGCACCGGGCTTGTTCTCGATGGCGAGACGCGTGTGCATCGCCGTGCCGAGTGCCTGGATGCCGAGCAGCATCGCAGGGTCGAGGTTGTAGTTGTACGGATCGCGGAACGGCGGCGAGTAGACGACCGTGCCTGCCGGTCCACTCTGGTGATGATTGTAGAGCAGCTGTGGAAACCACTGGTGATACAACGCGCGATTGATGTTCTCCGTCTCCTTTTGCGTGGAGGTGAAGAACTCGCGGTTGTTGTCGTGGCCGATATACTTCTGGTACAGTCGCGGCAAGCCAGTGAGTGTGCGCGCCTTCGGATCCTTCTCACGCATGTACCAGTCGGCCACGAGATCGTTGCCGTCGGGATTGGCGTGCACGAACAGGATGATCACGTCGTCAAGAAATCGCATCGTCTCGGGATCGGTCTGGCTAACCATCCGATACACCGTCTCTCCCAACTGCTGCGCACCGAGTGTTTCCGTCGCGTGCAGACCGCCATCGATCCAGACGATCGCTTTGCCTTCCTTGGCGAGTGCACGCGCGTCGTCGTCGGAGAGTCCCTCTGCCTTGGCCAGTCGCTCGGCGATGCGACGGTACTTCTCGAGGTTCTTGTGATTTTCCGGTGAGGTGACGATGGCCATGAGCTGGTCTCGCCCTTCGGCGGTCTTGCCCATGACCTGCACCTTGATGCGCGGAGACTGTTGTTCGAGCGTGCGCCAGTAGTCGCTGATCTGCCGGTAGTTCGCGAGAAAGTAGTCGTCGCCGAAGTTGGCGCCGAACGCTTCACGCGGTGTCGTGATCCGCGACTGCGCGTGAAGCGTCGCGGTGGCGAGGAGGAGAGCGGAGGCGAGTACGCAGCGACGCAGCATCGATCGACAGGGCTGAGGGCGGACGGTGACAGCCAGACCAGCCCCATTCTACCGTCCACCGAACCATGCCGCTCGCTTTGGTGCGCGCGGGCCGAATCGGCGTCCGGCGCGCTTGCTGTCCGGCACGCCTCTGTTCGCACATCTTTCTGCCGGCGCGCCGAAGCCAATCGCAACGCACTCGCCGCGCGCGCCATGCCGCTCATCTCAGACCACCGGAGTGCGCCGTGGATATTCGCCTCGTGGTTGTCGATGCACTGGCGCAGCCGGTCCGGCTCGAGCAGCTGCGCGGCCTCATGCGCGAGTACGCGGCCATGCCGCATACGGTCGGACGCTGGGACAGTGCGGCGGCAGACATCGCCGCGATGCCGGAGCCCTTTGTCGTGCCCACCGGGCTGCTGCTGATGGCGCTGCGTGACGAGGAGGCGCTCGCTTGCGGTGCCCTGCTCGCGATGGATGCCGAGGTCGTCGAGATCAAGCGCTTGTATGTTCGTCCGGCTGCGCGTGGCGCCGGGTTGGGGGCGCGCATGACGACGGCGCTCATGCAGCACGCCAAGCGACTCGGCTACGCGACCGTTCGTCTCGATACCGCGCCTGAGCTTTTGGCGGCGCGTGCACTGTACGAGCGACTTGGCTTCCATTCCATTTCGCCGTACAAGAGCGGCCTCCTGCTCGAGGCGCTGTTCTTCGAGCGGCACCTCGACGATGTGCCACTCGTCGCGTCGGAGCGCGACTGGGCGGACTGATAGCGGGCGGACCGCCTGCAGATGGTGCTTGGCGCAGCCGCGTCGATTGGTGGTATCGTATGGGTCGAGCCTGAGGTCGGTATCGGACCTCAGGTCGCGATGTGGCTGCCGATCGACGGGAGTCTTCAGCGGAAATCTTCAGCAGGAATTGCTCATGGGATCTGCGACGGACGGGAAGGAGCACGCCGCGATGGCTTCTGCTGCGTTGCTGGTGATCGACGTGCAGCGCGCGCTCTTTGAACCGACGCCGCGGCCCTGGGAGGCAGACGAGGTGCTCTCGCGCATCAATGCGTTGGCGGCGCGCGCGCGCGCTGCGGATGCACCGGTGGTCTTCGTGCAACACGAGCGTGCCGACACGTCGCTGGCACATGGCAGCGATGGGTGGCAATTGGCCACCGCGCTCGAGCTGACGGACACCGATCTCATCGTGCGCAAGACGACGCCGGATTCGTTTCACGGCACGGACCTGCAGGCGCGACTCGACGCGCTGTCGGTTCGAGAGCTCGTCATCGTGGGCTACGCCTGCGAGTTCTGCGTGGATACGACGACTCGGCGCGCTGCATCGCTTGGTTATGCCGTGACGCTCGCCGCCGATGCACACACGACACACGAGAAAGCGCACGCGTCTGCCGAGCGGATTCGCGCACACGCGAACGCCACGCTGCCCGAGCTCACCAGCTTTGCCGCACCGATTCGCGCGATCGCATCGAACGCGGTGCGTTTCATGGCTGATGGTGCCGCAGCGTCCACGTCATCCGCGTCATTCGCGGCGCAGGAGGTCTAGGCGCATGGCCCCGACACCGCGCAAGCGAACAGTGTCCGCGAAGGCTACGCCCGTGATGCTCTCGGGAGGCAACCCGCAGATTCCCATGGGCGACGGCGACGCGCCCGTGCAGGCCTACATCGGGGCTCTCTCGGGCTGGAAGCGCGATCTCGTGCAGCAGCTCGACCGGCTCATCGAGCGGCACGTTCCGCACGTGCAGAAGGCGGTGAAGTGGAACTCCCCTCTGTATGGAGTCCGCGGGCAGGGTTGGTTCGTTGGCATGCATGTCTTCACGCAGTACGTGAAGGTGACTTTCTTTCGCGCGACGCTGATGCAGAACCCGCCAGACGGCGGTACCAGCGAAGACGCGCGATGGATCAATGTCCGCGAGGGTGCGTTGGATGAGGCGCAGATGACAGCGTGGATCGTGGAAGCGGCCAGCCTTCCGGGCTGGTTGATGGGTGGAAAGTCCAAGTGATGAGATATTCGATGAGATTCGCGCTGATGGCGGTGGCTGTGAGTGCTGGTGTGCTGGCGGCGCAGGAGCCCGTGCGACCGGAGCGCGCAGCGCAGCCGCGTCGCGGCGACGAGATCGTCGGCTGGGTGGTGGACGCGGCGGGCAAGCCGATGTCGCAAGCCGAGGTATTGATCGCGGGGACAGAACGCACGACCCGCAGTGACGAGCGCGGCTTTTGGCGGTTCGCCAATCCACCGTCGGGACCCCACGTGGTGTTGGCGCGCGAGATCGGCTACGTGCCCTATGTGCGCGAACTGATCATCGGTCGCGCGTCGAGTGACACGCTGACGCTGCTCCTGCGCAGGTATCCGCGCACGTTGTCGGCCGTGGAGATCACGGCGCGCTACAAGTCGGTCTCCGCGAGCGCCATGATGCAGGGAGAGCGGTTGATTCAGATGCGCGTGGGTGCGGGTCGCTTGTATACGCGCGAATACATCCTCGAGACGCGACCATACTCGATCGCCGAGCTGATTCAGGGGATCCCGGGGGTCTCCGTGCAGCGCGAGCGGGGGAACGGATCGGAAGGCAACGTCGTCGCGACCATCTCTCGCAATCGAGGTGGGGCGAGTGGTACGCAGGGTGTGGGGAACGATGGCTTCTCCAACCCGTGTCCCATGCAGTTCTTCCTCAACACGACGCCGATCGAAGGCGATCAGGTCGGGCGACTCGATCCGGCGAGTTTCCGCAGTGTTGAGGTATATCCGATGAACGTGGTGATTCCCGGTCTTCCGCAGCGCGGCGATCGCTGCGGCGCGATCGTCATCAATACGATGAATCGTTAGAGCGCGCATTCCGCGGAGGCGTGCGTCTGGCGCGTCGGTGGCAGGAACGGTACAATGGCACGTCCGGACGGCAGCTCCCCAGTCTCCGCCTGAATCCCCGTCTTATGCCAATGCGCCAACGACTCCTGCACCTTGCGGTGCTCGCCGCCGCTGCTGTCGCCCTTCGCCCTGAGGCAGCTCTCGCGCAGTCCGCCGCTGCCTCGCAAACCCAGGGGCGTGCGCGCATCGTCGGTACCGTGATCGACGTCGCGACCAAACAACCGCTGGCTGGTGTCAACATTTTTCTTGTGGGCACCCCCATCACGTCGAGCACCGGGCCCGATGGTCGCTTCATCATCCCGAGCGCACCGGCGGGACTGTACAACATCGATGCCCGGCGGCTTGGCTACGGCCCGCAGCGCATCAATAACGTCCGCCTGATCGCTGACAGCCTGATCACGGTGAACGTGTCGCTGAGCGTGACGTCCACCCGTCTCGACGAAGTGACCGTCTCGGGCAGCATGGATGCGCAGTCGGTGGCCAAGTCCACGATCACGGTCGACAAGATCACCACCGAGAATATCCCGGTCATGCCGACGGGCTCGGCCGCCGGCCTCATCGCCGGCAAGGTGGCTGGCGTGGCGATCACGCGTCCGAGCGGGAAGCCGGGCAGTGGCGTCAACATCGTGCTCCGTACGCCCATTTCGGGCATTACGGAAGGCGGTGCACCACCGTCACCGCTGTTCGTGGTCGACGGTGTGTTCTTGAATCAGGCGCAATCGGTCACCACGCAGGATATCGAGTCGATGGACATCGAGTCGATCGAGGTGATCAAGGGCGCAGCGGCGGCATCGCTCTATGGATCGCGGGCAGCCGCTGGCGTCATTGCCATTACCACCAGGCGCGGTAAGGGCCTCGCACTCGGCAGCACGCAGTTTCAGGCTCGCAGCGAAACGGGCACCGACCAGTTCCAAACCAATCTGAAAAAGAATCAGCACCATGCATTCCGTCAGGACGCCAACGGCAACTGGTTGAACGCACAAGATCAAATCGTCCCACGGTCGCAGCGCGCGCTCAAGCCGCTCGGCATCATGGACGCGCCGTTCACGTCCAAGACCTACGATCACCCGGCGCTCTTTTTCAATCCGGGCAGCACGAACATTCAGAGCTTAGGGGTTCAGGGCAACGCGGCCTCCACCAACTACAACCTGGCCTACACCCGCAACGGGTTCGGCGGCGTGCTGGAGAACAACGAGGGCTACCGACGGCAAACGCTGCGCGTGAACCTCGACTCGCGGTTGAACGAAAAGCTCAACGTCGGCGTGTCGGTGAACCACACGCGCGGTCAGGATGACGCGTCAAGCCCGAGCTTCAACAATTTCTATCGCATCGATACCGACGTGAACCTGCGGGAGCCTGATCCGTTTCCCAAGATCGGCTTCCCTTACGTAATCGTCCCCGATTCGGTCACGCTGTATACGAATCCGCTGTATACGCAGTACATCGCCGACAATGTCATCCGGCGCGCGCGCACGTTGCTCAACGCAAACGCCAGCTACCGTCCTTTCAGCTGGCTGTCGGTCGCGGGTGACGCCAACTACGATCGCGGCGATTTCGCTCAGTCGGTCTACACGGCGCGCGGGACGCCGCTCGTGACCACCAGCGGCGGCCTCAGTCCCAGCATTGGCAGCCTGCAGGAGATCAATCAGGTCACCGACGGCTATATCATGACCGGCACAGTCTCCGCCACGAAGTCGCTCGGTGACCTCACGGCGCGCCTGTCGCAGCGCGGTGAAACACGGCGTGAGTATTCGCCAAGCCTAACGACGACCGGCACCGACTTCGGCACCGAAGGGCTCAAGGCCATGTCGCAGGCGCGTGTCCGCACCACGGCCAACAGCATCACCGACTATCGCGTGCTTGGCGCGATCACCAACCTTGGACTCAGCTTCAAGGAACGCTACATCGGCGATTTCCTCTGGCGTCGTGAAGGCAACTCGCTGTTTGGCGCCGCCAACCGCTGGAACACCTTCGGGCGCGCCTCGGCCGCCTGGATTCTGAGTGAAGAGAGCTGGTTCCCGATGCCGGCCTTCAACCAGTTCAAACTGCGCTACAGCTATGGCGTGACCGGCGTGAGCCCAAGCTTCAGCGATCAGTACGAAGCGATGACCAACGACGGGACCGGCGCCATTCGTCGGAGCAACCTCGGCAACGTCAACATCACGCCGACGTTCACCAAGGAACAGGAAATTGGTCTCGACCTCGCGTACAAGTCGCGTTTGTCGGCCACGGTCACGTATGTGCGCAACGACAGTAAGGACGTGTTCGTGAACGTGCCGGCGCCGGCCGTGTCCGGGTATCAGCTGGTGCGTACCAACCCGGCCTATATCGGCGGCAACGTGCTCGAGCTCACCCTGCAGGGCGCGCTGCTCACCAACGCCAAGGGTTTGCGCTGGGACGTGCTGGTGACGGGCGACAATCAGAAGCAGTTCACCCGCAGCTTTGGGCGCACCTGCTTCGACGACGGCCTGCAGTACAAGTGCGACGGCATCCCGCTCAGCGAGATGTGGGGCAACCAGAACATTCGAGACAAGTCGCAGTTGGCCGCCATTCACCGCAATTCGCAGGCGCTCTTTGACGTGAACGACGAGGGCTGGGTGGTGCCGGTGGGTGCGGGCAACACGTGGCGCGATGGTGTTGCCAAGGGCCTGTGGGGCAGCACGGTCACCATCGACGGCACCGCCTACGGCTGGGGGCTGCCGATTCAGCGCCGTGATTCCACGGGGCAGCTCTGGTACGACCGCATCGGCGACAGTCAGCCGCTGTTCCGCTTCGGTTTCCAGAACAATTTCCGCTACAACAACTTCCGCCTATTCGTGCAGACCACTGGGCAACTGGGCGGCGATGTGTACGCCAACAGCAACCAGACCTACTACGCCTCGGGTGACCATCCCGATGTCGACCAGTTCGGTAAGCCTGACGAGCTCAAGAAGCCGGTGGCGTACTACAACGCCGTGTCGAACAACAACAACCTGTACCTCGCGCAGTTCGTGGAAAGCGGCACGCACCTGACCATTGCCGAAGTCATGTTCGGCTACAGGGCCGAAGCCAAGCAGTGGAAGTTCCTGAATAAGCTGGGCGTGTCGGCCGCGCAGATCGATCTGATCGGGCGCAACATGCGCACGTTCACGAACTACACGGGCCTGAATGTCATGGCCGGTTCGCCTACCGTGCGCTTCGACGATGCCACCTACCCGATGACTCGTACGCTTACGGGCGTCGTCACGCTCACCTTCTGACCGAGGCCGCAATCATGCATACCCCTGTGGCCCGCCCGTTCGCCTCCCGCCGCCGCGCCGCTGTCCTCATTGGTGCCGTTGCTGCTGCCACATCGTTGGCGGCCTGCGTCGATCTGAAAGTCACCGATCCAAACAACCTGAGTATTGCCACCGTGTTCAATAACGCGGCCAATACCGAAGCGGCGCTGATCGGCTCCTTCAAGGCCTACACGGCCGTGAATCGCGGCAGCTGCCCCACGCTGATTTACAGCTTGTGGGGGCATGACATCACCACCACCAGCGTCACGTATCTCGAGTTCGCTGTTGAGCCGCGGTTGCCCATCAACAACCGCGACAACGTGAACTGCGCCACCCGCGTGCCCTTCTGGACCCCGTACGAGGCGTCAGCTGGTGCTCGCGAAGCCTTTATCGGCATTCGTGACAACCAACTCAAGTTCGGCACCATCAATGCCGCCACCCCGGACGGGGCGGACACTCCGAACCGTAAGCTCTTTGCGAAGTTCCTCATTGCCATTTCGCAGCTCAAGCTGGCCCTCGCCACCGACCAAGCCTACATCACGGACACCATTACACCCGGCTTGAACGAGACCAACGTGACGCTGGTACCGTGGCAACAGGTGCTGGACAACGCGAAGGCGCAGATGCGCGTGGTCATCCGGGAAGCGCAGGCCGGACCGAACTTCACGTGGCCGGCGCTGTTCATCAACGGGCGGACGATAACGCGCGACGAGCTGGTGCGGGTGATGTACTCGTTCCTGGTGCGAGCTGATGTCTACTCACCGCGTACCCCGGCGCAGCGGAACGCAGTGAACTGGGCGGCGGTGTTGGCGCGCCTCGACTCGGGTATCGTACGCGACTTCGGATGGCAGGCCGATCCGGCGGTGGCCAACACGGCGTCGACGTACATCAACAACTCGTTTGCACAGAACACAGTCCGTATCCACAATCGCCTGCTGGGTCCGGCCGACACGTCGGGCAACTATCAGGCGTGGGTCGCGGCGCCGGTTGCCAACCGCACGGCGTTCATCATCACCACGCCCGACCGGCGCATTCATGGAGCGGCCAGCAACGCGGCCGCCGGCACGCGCTTCACGCGTGTCACGGCCACCATGGGCAGCGCCTCCAACGGCGCCTACCTCACCTCGTGGTATCGCTCCACACGCTACTTGAACACGGCGGCAGATTCCGGCAATCGCGCCTTCATTCAGATCATCTCTATGGACGAGATGAAGTTCGTCCGCGCCGAGGCACTGTTCCGACTCGGTCGCCTCACGGAAGCGGCGGCGCTCATCAACCCGACGCGTGTTGCGGCAGGATTGCGCCCGGTCGATGCGAATGGCCCGCCCGCCGGACGTGATTGCGTGCCGCGCAAGGACAACGGCGCCTGCGGAGACTTGTTCGACGCCATCCAGTATGAGAAGCGCATCGAACTCTACCCCACCGAGGGCGGTGACATCACGTGGTGGGATGCGCGCGGCTGGGGCAAGCTGCAGCCTGGCACTCCATTCCACGTCCCAGTGTCGGGACGCGAACTGATCTCCCTTGGCCTGCCGTACTACACCTTCGGCGGCGTGGGCTCACCGGGCACCGCTCCGTAAGGGGGTTCGGCGTAACAAGCAAACGGGGGCCGTGCGATCGTCGCACGGCCCCCGTTTCGTATGGTCATAGCGCGCAGCCGAGCGAACTATGGCTTCTCGCTGATGTTGGCGCAGCCCCACACGTTCTGGTCGTTCGGCGCGACCTGCGGGTCGAACACGCGAACATAGTAGCGCTTGCCGGATTCGAGCTTTGGAATCGTCGCCGTGACCGAACCTCCGCCGTCCATCTGCGTCTGCGCCTGCGTGAACGCGGCCTGCGCGGCGATGGGTGTGCCCTGATCGTTGCAGCTGCCAGCGACGATGTCCCAAGCGATCCGCATGTCGCGCTTGGTGTTGCGGAAGGAGACGCGCGCCCGCGATTGCTTGTCGTTGCGCGACTCGACGGTGAGGTCGGCCGATCCACCGTTGCTCAACTGGTTGATGGTGGCGTACCACTTCCCGGACTGCGCGGCAGGGGAGGATGCGGCGACGCCGAGCATGAGCGCGGCCACTACGGGTGGGAATGAGATCCACATGCGGGAGCGGTCTCCAGTCATTCGGTGGGAATGGCAGTGCCAGCGACTTGGTAGAAAGTATATTCACCCAAGGCGGATCATGCTCGTGGGACCGCAACTTCCCCCGATATCCATCGCTCGTTGAGTTTCACTCGCACAAGCACAGGGAGCACTGCTCACATGGCGAAAAGCGAGCCGCAACCCGATGCGGCCGACAGTGGCGCGACTGCCTCGCAGAATATCGACGCGCGCATCGCGGAACTCGGCGACTGGCGCGGCAAGACATTGGCGACTGTCCGCTCGATCATCACTCGCGCCGACCCGGGTGTGATCGAAGAGTGGAAATGGCGTGGCGTCCCGGTGTGGTCGCACAATGGCCAGCTGTGCACCGGTGAGACGTACAAGGAGGTGGTGAAGCTGACGTTCATCAAGGGCGCGTCGCTTCCCGATCCTGCGGGGCTGTTCAACGCGAGCCTCGAGGGGAATGCACGTCGGGCCATCGATATCCGCGAAGGCGAAGCGATCGATGCATCGGCGCTCACCGCCCTGATACGGGCGGCGATCGCGCTCAATGGCAGCAAGAAGAAGCGCTGACGTGCGAGCGCTCTGGTTGTGCATGCTGGCTCTGCAGGCGGCGGTGGCGACGGCGGCGGACGGTCAGGCAGCACCAGCATCCACGCTGCCGCCCTACCGACAGCGACTGCTCGGTGTGTACGCCGCCGAGTCAGGCGCGCCGATCGTTGGTGCGCAAGTGATCGATGTGTTGAGTGGTACCACCGCGGTCACGAGCACGACAGGTACAATCATCCTGTCGTTCCTTCCGGACGGCGCGCGCATTCTCAAGATCCAGAAGCTGGGCTTCTCGCCGACCACGCTCGCCGTTGAGATCTCGCCGCGTGATACGGTCTCGATGACCGTCGTGCTGACGTCGGCGTCGCAGACGCTCACAACGGTCACCACGATCGATAGCGGGCCGCGGCGGATTTCGCCGGGATTGCGTGACTTCAACGAGCGTCGGAGATCGGGTTTCGGCTCGTTCATCGCAGATGCCGAGCTGCGCAAGAGCGAGCACCGAACGATTGCCTCGATGGTGCGACGCTTCCCTGGGCTGCGCGTCTCATGTCCGCGCGCTGGTCCGCGCCTTGGCGAATGCTTCGGCACTACCACGCGTCGTCTCTCGCGCTACGCGGTGTTGGGTGGCTCCTGCGAAGTGGAGGTCCGCGTTGATGGCATCGTCTCCGCCGACAATGACATCGAGCGCCTCAAGTCGGCCGACTACGCCGGCATCGAGTACTACGCAGGCGAGGCGACCATTCCGGCGCAGTACAACCGCACTGGCTCTGCGTGCGGAGTGTTGCTGTTGTGGAGTCGAGAGCGTTGAAGGTCGCCAGCGATCGGCCGCGCTGACGTACGCCGCGTCGCCGCACCTGTGCATCCAATCAGGCGTGCTCGGCGAATACATTGAGACACTGCGCTCCCGATCGAGATCGGTCGTTGCTTGAAGGCGCCGAGTAACGTATGAACGCATCAACATCTGCCGCGCCCCATGTCCCGTTGGGTCCATCGTTTGTTCGCTCCGGTCGCGCTACCGCACTGGTCAGGCGATCTATTGCTTCTGCTTCCTCGTGTGGTGTGTGGCTACCTGCTGACCACACAGTTCGGTGCACCAAAGTTCGGGCTGCCGTGGTCACCACCGGACAACAATCTCCGCTTGTTCGAGGTCGCGTACTGGTTCCCCAATGACGTCGCGGCGTTTGGCGGAGTCTTTGCGATGTTCCCCGCGCTGCTCGCATGGAGCGCGGCCTTCGCCGAAGGTTTCGGTGGCGTGATGCTCATCCTCGGACTACTCACGCGGCCCTTTGCGTTCCTGACGATCTGCACGATGCTGGTGGCGATGTTCATGCAGCAGTATCAGGCCGGGTTGTGGAACATGCTCCCGTCGATGGGCTTTGCGTGGGTTGGGCTCTACCTGACAGTGCTGGGATCGGGGCGCTTTGGTGTGGATCAGTGGATCAGCACTCGATGGGGGACGCGTCAATGAACGCATCGCGCAAGGTGGCTCTGATGCGGTGCGCCGCTGTGTCGGCCGCAGTGATGCTGACGGGATGCGTGCAGCCCGCCTACGATCGCACGATCGTGTACGAACTCGATGTGTCGAACGTGCCGAACGTGAAGACCGTGGGGGTGCGCGGGCGCGACAAGCCGCTCTCGTGGCAAAGCGATGTTGTGCTCACGCAGCCAGTCGCAGGCGGCCCGTATGTCGCTGCGGTCACGTACCACACAGGCTATCTCGTGACCGAAGTGAAATTCACCGTCAACGGTGAGTTCGAGCTGGCCGAGCAGGACAACCGAACGGTGCGCGTGCCGCCCACGAGGACCGGCGGCGACACGACGGTCTATCGCGCAAAGTTCAACGTACCTTGACGGACTTCTCGCTCATTCGCACTAGCTCGCGAAGCCATCGGGCATGCGAACATTTCCGCCGGAGATCGCCAGCCGCTCGATCTGCTCCCGGTAGTTGGGATACTGTGCGAGCAACTCCTGCGCAGATCCCGCCTCGAAGCAACCGCCGGTAAAGCCGGGCGCCATCGTGCAGCCGAAGAGTGCGTATCGTCCGCCCGGCACGATGCTCCCCGCTTGCCACACGCCCGCCGGCACCAGCGTCTGCACCCGCTGGCCGGCTGTGACATCGGTTCCCATCAGCACCGTCTCCGTGTGTCCATCGGGATGCAGCAGGAACAGCGTGAACGGATCGCCAGCGTACGCATGCCACACTTCGTCATGCCTCAGCCGATGAAAGCATGACACGCTCTCCGGTGATTCGGCATACATGCCGATCATCGCGGTGCCGACCGGCGCGCCACGTTCATCTTCCGCTGCCGATCGCCACGTGCTCTGGTAGAGCGTGCCTTCCACCGGCAATCGCTCGAAGCGGAAATGCCGCAACATCGCCACGGTGTCTGCATGCACCGGCGCTCCACGAAAGCGCGCCAGATCGATGACATCGATGATCGCCGCCAGCTCGATCGGACCGTAGCAGTGCGGGAACAACTCAGCGGCGCGCGATGCCAACGTCTCCGCGCTGAGTGTCGTCAGCGGCGCCGGCGCTTCGTACACCAGCGGTGATTGCAGCAACGTGGGATCGATCTCCAGCAGTACGAGATCCGGCACGCCGACGAAGTACGTCCCAGCCGTCGGCAGCACCTGATGGGCACGCGAGAGATGCACGAACCCCTCGCTCTCAAGGCTGTCCGCGCGATAGACGCCCGCAGTGCGCGCCGTGTCGATCGCCTGTCGGCTGCAGATGTGGAAGACGGCGGTGTCTGGGGCGGCGTTCATGTGCACTGGAGTGGGAGAAGTCGCGACACGGATGCTGACGACGCTCAATGTACGGCGGTAGCGCATTGCGGACGAAGCCGTACATTCGCGACCCATGACCTCATTCTCCCTCTCAGCGTCTGTCGTCCGTCGTGGGATGCGCCCAGTCGCCTGCGCGCTGCTTCTCATCGGGATGGCGGGACAGACGGTGTCCGCACAGCAGACGGGCACATCGCCCGGAAGTCTGATCGCTGCAGCCGATCGCGTCTTCGAGACGTGGAACAACACGCACGGTCCTGGATGCGCCGTGGGAATTGCTCGAGGCGCGACGACGCTGCTCGAGCGCGGCTACGGCATGGCTGACCTCGCCGGCGAGCGGCCGATCACGCCGCAGACGATTCTCGAGTCGGGGTCGGTGGCCAAGCAGTTCACGGCGACCGCGGTGATGATCCTCGTTGCCGACGGCAAGCTGGCGCTCGACGACGATGCCCGAAAGTATCTGCCCGAGTTGCCCGTCTACGATCGCGTGATCACGGTGCGGAACCTGCTCACACACACGAGCGGCCTGCGCGAGTGGAGCAACCTCGTGGCGTGGCAGGGGTGGCCCCGCGGCACGCGGATGCACACCAACCCCGACGTGTTTCGGCTCATCACGTCGCAACGTCGTCTCAACTATCCCGTGGGTGATCACTACTCCTACACGAACTCAGGCTTCCTGCTGCTGCGCACGCTCGTCGAGCGCGTCAGCGGGCAGGACTTCGAGGCGTTCACGTCGGCGCGCATCTTCACACCGCTGGGGATGACGCACACATCGTGGCGAGGCGACTTCACGCGCATCGTGCCGGGGCTGGCGCAGGCGTACTCGCGAACGACATCGGGGTGGCGCCTCGACATGCCCTTCGACAACGTGATCGCGGCCGGCGGCCTCTGGACCACTGTCGGCGACTGGCTGCGCTGGAACCAGCATCTGACCACCAAGACACTCGGCAGCGCCGTCGTCGATTCCATGACGCGCCAGATGCGACTCACGAGCGGTCTGCAGATCGCGTATGCGCTTGGCCTAACGGTCGGTCGCTATCGTGGTACCAAGGAGATCGGACACTCCGGCAGCACGGCTGGCTACAGCACCTATCTGGCGCGCTATCCTGAGCTGGGCGAGCTCTCGATCGCCGTGATGTGCAACGCCGCCGGCGCGAGCGCGACGAGCTACACTCATGCGCTGGTCGATGCGCTGCATCCCACGCTCCCGCGCGTCGCAGCGACGGATACGGTGGCGACGGATCAGCAATCGCTGTTGGCGTGGCGTGGCCTCTACGAGGACCAGCGCTGGCACACGATCTCGCGGCTCGACACCAGCGGCGGCGTGATGCGACTCGAGTCCGCCCCGCTGCGCGCGATCGGGAATGGCGTGTTTCAGGCCGGTGCTACCCGGTTGCGTTTGGCTGGAGGCACTGGCACGACGGCGCGCACGATCCGCACTGCGACGAGCGACGGCGATTCCGTGACCTATATGTGGCGCGCCGAGGGCGCGTGGACACCTACGTTGGCGGAGATCGCGGCGATCGCTGGCGAGTATCGCAACGAGGAGATCGGCGTGACGTTCACGGTCGTCGCTCGCGACGGCAAGCTTGTACTCAGTCCGCGCGCCGGCATGGAGTCGGTGCTGGTTCCCACGGCGCGCGACGCGTTCAACAACGACGGTGAAGCCGTGTGGTTCACGCGGGATGCGCGCGGCAAAATTCGTGACATGCACTTCGGCGCGTCGCGCGTCTGGGATTTCGTGTCCGTTCGCGTGCGATGAAGCTGCCGCACACGGACCCGCGCGCCATTGCGCTTGGCGCGGCCATTCGTGATGGCGATGTGCACGCGCTGCAGCGGCTGCTCGATGCAGAGCCGCCGCTCGCTGCCGCGCGTATCGTCGACGGCAAAGGGGTCGCTCGCACGTTGCTGCACGTGGTGGCCGACTGGCCGGGCCACGTACCCAATGGCGCGCAGCTGGTGTCCATGCTCGTGAAGGCGGGTGCACCGGTGGACGCCGCGGTGGTGCATGCCACGTCGCACGGTTTGCCCGAAACCGCGCTGCACTGGGCGGCGAGCAGCAACGACGTAGCGGTGCTCGATGCACTGCTGGACCACGGTGCCAACATCGAGACGCCCGGCGCGGTCTTCACGGGCGGCACCGCGATGTCGGACGCGGTGGTATTCGCACAGTGGCGCGCCGCGCAACGTCTCCACGAGCGTGGGGCGCTCACCACGCTCTGGCAGGCTGCAGCGCTCGGCTTGCTCGAACGTGTGCGAATGCTGTGCGAACAGGCGCCGGAGCCCACCCTGCGTGACCGGAGCAACGCGCTGTGGCACGCCAGTCGCGCCGGTCAGACGGAAGTGGTGCAGTGGTTGGCAACGAATGGCGCAGAACTGAACTGGATCGGGCACGACGGCAAGACCGCGCTCGACGTTGCGATGGAATCGGAGCAGGAGACGCTGACGTCCTGGCTGCGAGCTCAAGGCGGGAAGCGGGCACGTGATGTCGCGCGCTAGTGCGTTCGGAGTATTCGCCGCGTTGCTGACGGCATGCTCCTCGTCCATGTCGTCGCGCCGTGTCGCATCCAACTCCACCACGGCAACGCTCGACGCACGACTCGAATCGCGCACGGTGCGTGCGTCATCCAACCCCATCCTGTCGAGCGGTGCCGACTACACCGCCGATCCCGCCCCATTGGTGGTGGGCGACCGTTTCTATCTGCTGACCGGGCGCGATGTCGCGAAGCCGAGCGTGAACGACTTCACGATGCCCGAGTGGCAAATGCTCGTGACTGATCGCGAGCCAACCGCGGGGCGATGGACGCACTATCCGCATCTGCTCAAACCGGAGGCGGTCTTTGCGTGGGCCACACCGGGGCGCGCGTATGCCGCGCAGATCGTGCGCGGTGCGAACGGCAAGTTCTATCTGTACGCGCCGGTGGTGCAGGCCAAGACGACCTCCAAAGATCCCTTCGCGATTGGCGTGGCAGTCTCCGAGTCGCCGCTGGGGCCATGGACCGACGCGCATCCGCAGGGGCCGATCGTGTCGCAGTCATATCCGCTCGCCAACACGATCCAGAACATCGACCCCACAGTGCTCGTGGACGACGATGGTCGCGTCTATCTGTACTGGGGAACGTTCGGGAAACTCAAGGGCGTCGAACTCGAACGCGACATGGTCACGCTCAAGGGCACTCCAGTCGATGTGACGTCGCTCAACGGCTTCTTCGAAGCGCCGTGGCTCTTCAAGCGGAATGGCGTCTACTATCTGGCGTACGCCGGCAATACCGCAGGCCCAGACTCCGAGTGCACCGAAGCTGTCTACTACGCCTGCATCGCCTATGGCACAGCGCCCTCGCCGCTCGGGCCGTGGACGTATCGCGGTGTCGTGCTCGACCCGGTGTCGTCCACAACGTCACATCCGGGCATCGTGGCGCATCGCGACGGCTGGTACATCGCGTATCACACCGCCGACGCAACCGATGGTGGACACTTCCGCCGCTCGGTCGCAGTCGATCGTCTCGAGTGGGACGATGCCGTCGTGCCGGCGCGCATGCGCAAGGTCGTGCCAACAGGTGGAGCGCCGCGCGCACGCACGCCCATCGCCAACATCGCGTCGCACGCGCGCATCGCTGCATCGAACATGCCCGTGCCCGTGCAGTACTGGTTGCGCGCACTCAACGATGGCAAGGTTCACACAGTGCCGCTGCCGCCGGACATGTGGGCCACGTGGACGCGCAGCAATCCGCCGCAGCAGTGGAGTCTCTATCAGTGGGACGCCCCCGTGACGCTGACCGCATCGAGCCTCTACTTCTGGGGCGATCAGCCTGCCGGATCCGGCATCGGTGTCGCGCCGCCCAAGGCATGGCACCTGGAGTACTGGACCGACGCAGGGTGGCGCGCTGTCGATGCGAAGACGCCGTACACCAGTACTCTGCACGCCTTCAATCGTGTGGACTTCTCGCCAGTTACCACGCGTTGTCTGCGCGCGGTGTTCGATGCATCGACCGATGGAATGACATTCGCCGCAGTTGCCGCGCAGGAATGGCAGGCGTTCGCGACGACACCGCGTGTACCGCTGCAACCGTCGGTCAGGGGTCGCGCATCGGCCACCTGCTGAGTATTGCCTCACCAACACCATCCCCTCGAATCAATCATGCACACAACCGACATCGCAGCGTACCTCAGCGCCGCTCGGCGGGACCTCTGGCAGGCATTGCGTCAGCTTCCGGAGGAGGAGCTGGAACGACCGCTGCTGAGCGGTGAGCGATTTCACAGCATCAAGGACCTCGTCTTCCACATCGCGGCCGTTACCGACGGCTGGCTCCATGAAGACATCCTGCGTGTACCGCCGGTGCTCGAGCAGTATCCGACGCTCCTCGCGACGGACGGAGGGCCGGTGTACGCAGCGTTTCCGCTCGAACTCCTGCTCGACTACTGGGGTGCCGTGGAAGCACGGAAGGACGCCTTCGTCGCCACGCTCACACCCGCTGAGGAAGCGCGCATCGTCACGGTGCATGATGCGCCTGATGAGCACTACAGCGTGGATGGATTGCTCTGGCACACGATGATTCACGAGATGCGACATACCGCGCAGATCTGTGTGCTGCTGCGCAACGCTGGCGTCAAACCGCCGTCGCTGGATCTGCTCTTCTATCTGCCTGCGGCTTGATGCGTGTTCGCCTGCGCTACATGATGCTCTGGGCTGCAACAATCGTTGCAGGGCTGGCGGTGCACTGGTACGGCGGCGCGCTCGGCGAACGTACGCAGGATTGGACCGGTGATGCGCTGTGGGCATTCATGATCGCGGCCGGCGTGAGCGCAATCGAGCCCACACTCACGCGCGGCGCGCGCGGTGGTGTCGCGCTTGGCATCTGCGTCGCCGTGGAGTGCAGCCAGTTGGCGCACGCACCGCTGCTCGACCAGGTGCGGGCCACGACGTTGGGTCACCTCGTCCTCGGCAGTGGCTTCGATGTACGCGACCTTGGAGCGTACTTGTGCGGCGTGATGGTATTCGTGCTGATCGACGGATGGTATGTGAAGCCGTACGCGCGCCGCTGACTTCGGGCTCCTGGACCTTACGCGATAGCGTGAGGTCTGGCACAGTGCGGCCCTGTGCTGCAAACTGTTCGCGACCTCGACGAGCCCCCTAGCCCATGATACCGCCGCGTCCATTCACCGCGTTCGCGATGCTCGTGCTCACAATGAGTGCGCGCCCCACGGGCGTCTCCAATCAGCCGCGACTGACTGAGCGCACCCTCAGCGACATCGCGGTCATCAGTGTCCCGCGCTCGCTCACGCCGGATCAGAAAGGGGAAACGAAGAACGCGCCGTGGGACGAAGACATGGGCAAGCTCTCCTTCGGCTTCTCCAACACGTACTTCTGGGCATCGATGGGAAGCGTGACGGCGTACAAGGAGCGGCTGATCGTCTCCGTTATGGCTCCCGACGCAACCGCCTCGGAGTACGCGGAGTCGCCACGCCGCATGAGCATCAGCTACGAGCAACGACGCAAGGTTCGGAGCACTGCCATCGGTTCCGGCTCACTCACGGTGTACGAGGGGATCTACACGCGTGGCAGCGAGACCGAGCCGGCGTTGCAGTTCGTCTACAGCGATCGCGCGCGACGGTTGCAGATCGTGTGGCACGCCGTGAAGCAGGAAGTGGATCTCGAAACCGGCGTCACGCAGATCGGGCGCATCGCGGCGTCGTTCAAGATCGTCAAAGATCCGTTGACGAAGTTCGCCTCGATGCGTGATGCGCCACGGCAGGAGGCGGAGTCGCGCACGAGCAAGCGCGCGACCGTACTGGCGATGCTGCGTCGCGAGGGATACACGACGCTCGAGCCCGGAATGCCGATCCTGCGAAACGGCGTGTACCTCGAGTGGATGTCCGACCCTGAGCCGCGCTATCAGTTGCTCGTGCCGCTGGGGCGCATGCGTGGACCGGCGAATGGATCGGTGGTGAACCGGCCTCGCCCTCTTGCTGCTGCGTCACGCCTTGCCGGCTCGGTTGGTTGGCGCGAGATGCAGGATGGCGAGTGGGTCTTCACCAACCAGGACAATGCCTACCTGCCGCTACCCGGCATCGCAGCACAGCTATCGACGCAGCAGAAGGAGGATGGCTACGTCTACTTCTTCTACGTGGGCACGGTGCGCGTGGAAGAAGTGTCGGACGATCGCCTGCTGACGTCGCTGCGCTGGTTTCTCGATGACGTGCCCGAGGTGCAGCGACGTTGGCGCGATGGCACGCTGGTGGGGCCTGGTAGGCCGGAAGCCGAGTGATGGCAGCGATCATCGGCTATCTGATCTGCGGCGGCTTCAGCGTGATGTTTCTCTATGTGGGCATTACGCAGCTGCTGCAACAGCGGCGCAATCTCGAGAACGCGGAGCGGATCGACGCCATCGTCATCGCGTCGTCCGTGTCGGTGAGCAAAACGGCGGACACCGATGGGCGCGTGGGCTTCAGCAACAGCACCACGAGTCACTCGCCGGACGTGCGGTTTCGCTACGTCGTGGACGGAGAGACGTACGAGAGCACGCGACTGTACCCGTCCGTCATCGAGCGATCATATGCATCCGCATCCGCTGCGGCCGACGTGCTCGCATCGTTCCCACTCAACGCGAAGGTGCGCGCGTGGGTGGATCGTGCGCATCCAGAACGGGCGTTTCTCATCGCCGAGAAGAGCAGCGGGCCGCTCGTGTTCGTCATCCTGGGATTCGTGATGATCCCGGTGGCGTGGGGCGTCGGGAAGATTCTGTGAGTGCGATGGCGACGTCGCTCAGAAAAACATTCAGCAGCATTCCATGAACACGAACATGCGCTTGCGTGCTGCGTTCCACACCATGAAGATCGAGTTCTCGTAGCCGAACGAGAGCATGATCTGGTGCGTCGGCGACGGTGACATCTTCTTCAATGCTGCCGCGTCGCCCATGTGTTCAACCTGCTCGCGATTGATCGGCTGACGCTTGACACCCAGTAGTGCGTCGTCGAGCCGCTTCGTCATGAAGGCCGCAAGTTTCGGCGGCGAATTGCGGATCGCATCGATGTCGTTCATCTCATCCTCGCTCGTCCAGCGTTGCTGGTGCGCCACGAGCCCGTTCACGTAGAACGTCATCGTGATGGCGAGACTGTCTGCACGTTTGCCTGCAGCGGTCAGCACGATCGAGTCACGCGGATTCGCGCCGGTGAGATCGATGGTGCGCGCTCGGCGATACGGGAACCGCTGCGCCGCCGTCGACTGCGCCACCGTCGCGTGCGCGCGTGAGTATGCGCCCGCAACTGCAGGCCGCACGACCACGCCCGCGATCAGAAGCACACCAACGAAGCGTCGCATGATGGCAGACCAAAAAGCGCCCCGAGCCATGAGAGACAAGCTCGGGGCGCTGGAACTGCTCCCCTCACTCGAGGCGATGCGCTACCGCGCGCTCTCCGGGATCGCCTTGAGCAGGAATGTACGTCGCTTGTCCACGAATGCCTTGAGCGCCTCGGTCCCCGTCGTGAACGATTCGGTCGAGTAGAGTTTGCGCATGTCCCGCGGAACGTCGCTCGCGATGAGCTTCTGATACTGCGCGACCACGGGCCCCAGGTTCTTCCAGTCTAGATCGCGCTCGGCGATCTGCCGAACGTATGCGAGATACTTCGCGCGCAGCGCGGGCACGGCGAGCAGCTTGGAGCGCAGCGGCGTGGTGCTGTTGTCGAGCCCGATCAGTGGATCGAGATCCGGTCCGCCTTCCATCATCGGGCCACCGCCGCGTCCACCTCTCCCACCGGGCATTCCGCCGCCGGGAGGCATACCGGGTGGCATTCCTGGCGGCATACCGGGCGGCATTCCCGGTGGCATGGCACCGCTCATGCCCGGCGGCGGACCAAAGGGCATCCCACCGGGGCCCATGCCTGGCGGTCCTTGTCCCCCTTCAGCAGGGAACGCCTCGTTCATGTCGTGCGGAATGACATGGAAGCGTCCCGTCGTGTCCTGATAGATGCTGTAGTCGCTCGCGCGCGTCCAATAGCCGTCGCTGTTCACGAGCGCGACATCCACCGCGAGAAAGCGCAGTGCCTCGTCGATGTCGAGCAACGGCGACAGTGCGTTCACCAACTGATCGGCCGGCGTGGTGTTGAGCACCTTGAACATCGCGATGAGTGCGTTCCACCGCGCCGGATCATCCTTGGTCTTGAGCTCGTAGCGCGAACGGTAAAGCGCGACGCTGTCGCCCAGATACTCCATGCCGCCGCGCGCGCCCGGGCTGCCCGGCACCTGCCAGCGTGCGCCGCTGGTCGTGCCGTAGGTGAGCTGCAGGAAGTCGCGGTTGTACTGCTGCTGACTGGCGTACGTGCCCCAGCTCTCGCCGTTGATGACCACGCGCACGAGATTCGCCTTGGGCGCCGGCAGGTAGCGATTGGCGATCTGCGAGTAGAGCACCGTGCGCACGAACGTCGGATCGTTCGCGGCGTTGAGCAGATTGAGCGTGCGGAAGCCGCCGACCGTCTGGTTCTCGACGACATCATCGAACGCCAGGTTGAGCGAACGCTTCCTGCCGCGCGGCACCATGAAGTACGACGAGTTGCCGCGAAAGTGCACACCTACGTCGCGATAGCGCACCCCGTCGATGGTAACCTGCGCCGGCACTTCCACATCGGTGTTGTTGAACGCTTCGAGCTCCTGCTCCCAATCGGCGTTCTCGAACTCGAGGAAGATCGTGCGATACGTCTTCGCATCGTAGAGCGGTGCCTTGCCCGCCGATGCCACATCGCTGGGCTTCATCGACACGCCGCGCGCGACCGGCGTGGTATCGCTCGCACCGCCGCCACGCCGACCCGGGGGCCCACCAAACCCGCGGCCGCCCGGCGGCATCCCCGGCGGCATCCCCTGCTGCATGCCCTCCGGCGACGCCAGCCACGCGCGTGCTGCGCGCCGCTCCGCGTTGTCGAGATGCTTGTTGGAGTCGGTGTCGAACTTGGCGACGAGCTGGCGATCCGCGCCCATGCCCGGTGGACCGCCGCCCGGGAATCCTCCCGGGAATCCGCCCGGGCCACGGCCTGCGGTCGGCTGCTGCGCCACCAACGGCTGCGCGGTGCCGAATGCGCCAATCAGCGCGGCAATCGCGCTGATGCCTGCGAGAGAACTGCAGCGATTCGTCATTCGAACAACTCCAAACGCGTGAAGGTAGACCGATTCGACGTACAGCTACTGAGCGGAGAGAGCTCGCCCTGTGACCCGTACGCCAGCGACACGCCATTCGCTGAACGCGATTCGCTGAAGGCCATACGCCGAACGCCATACGCTAACCGCCATACGTGACACGTGACACGTGACGCCGGGCACCATACTGGCGACACATGAACCCCTGAAAACCCTATTGCCAGCGCGCCCATTTGCCGGGTCTGCCGATTGGTGCGTATGTAGTCGCAGCTGAACGCACCCTCAATCGTACACTGACTCCGGGCTCCACTTCAACGCACGCGACTATGCGAATGACGTCAGGCCACACCGCACGATCGATGTTGCAGCGAGTGCTGCCCATGCTGCTCGCGTTTGGTGGTACCCGCATGGTGCACGCACAATCCGGCGTTGCGCCGCGCAACGCTGCCTCGACGGCAGGCGCAGCGGGTGCTTCCATCGCCGCGCGTTTGGGATACCCCGATTCGGCGCGACTGGTCATCCTGCACGCCGACGACATCGCCATGACCACCGGCGTCAGTCGCACCACGCTCTCGGCGCTTGAACGCGGCGTGGTGAACTCCGCGTCGATCATCGCCCCGACGGCGTTTCTTGGCGATTTCGCGCGCTCGCTCTCACCCGGACAGCGCCATGATCTGGGCATTCTTCTCACGCTCGCCAGCGAGAGCGTGCTGATGCGTTGGCGTCCCGCTTCGGGCGTGGATCGCGCGAGGTCGCTCCTCGATTCAACCGGCACGCTGGCGCTACGTCCGCCCGCTTCCGCCAGTGTCGCCGAGATCGAGCAGGAGCTCGATGCGCAGATTGCTGCCGTGCGCGCGGTCGGCATTGTGCCCACGCATCTCGACTCGCATCAGGGGGCGCTGTTCACGAACGGCGCGCCGATCTTCGAGGCGTGGCGACGCGTCGCGAAGCGCGCCTGCCTGCCCATGCCGATTCCGACCGCAGCCTTTGCGCAGTTTCCGTATGTCGCCGAAGGGCTCAAGGACGGCCACTTGCCCATCAACGACATGCGAGGCATATCGCCGTCGGTCTCGAATGCGGATTGGAACGCCTTCTACCAGAATGTGCTGCGCGATCTCAAGCCGGGTGTCACCGAGATCATCGTCCACCTCGACGAAGACACCAACGCCGAACGTGCGCAGTTCCGTGCGCATGTCGAGGGAAACATCGGATGGGACGCCGCATGGCGTACGCGCGATCTGAAAGCACTCTCCGATCCGGCGTTTGTGAAGCTGCTCCGCGAGCAGAACATTCACCTCGTGACGTGGCGGGAGATCGCTGCCGTCACCAACATCTGCGCTCGTCCGTCGCGCTGACCTACGCCGTGTACGTCGCTCGGTAGCTCGTATGGCACCGTACACGATCCTGCCACGCTCCATTCACCCCGCATGTACTCCGGACTTCGCGATCTCCGCGTCATTGACGACGCACTCGGCCTGACCTTTCCCGCCGTCGTGCAATACCCGACGCACACCGCCGCCTCGGGTGTGCAGATCGGACCGTATCACTTCGACGCTGAGCGTGACGCACCTGTCGCGGACGGCCGCTTTCCGCTGGTGCTGATCTCGCACGGTGGCGGCGGCTCGCATCTGCTGTACCGCAGCATCGCCACGCATCTCGCGCAGCACGGCTACATCGTCGTGGCGCCGGAGCACCCGAGTGACAATCGCAACGACAAGTCGATGATGGGCACCGAAGAGAACATGGCGCGACGGCCGCGTCACGCAGCGATGACTCTCAGTGCGGTCATCGATGATGCGCAACTTGGCCCGCATGTGGACGCATCGGCGATTGCGGTGATCGGGCATTCGTATGGTGGCTACACCGCGCTCGCGATGGCCGGCGGACAGCCATGGTCGATGGCGAGACAACCTGTGACGGTACAGGCGGATGCGCGCGTGAAGGCTGCAGTGCTGATGGCCGCCGCGGCCGCACCGTATCAGCCACCCGATGCGCTGCAGGCGGTACGCATTCCGCTGCTCGTGCTCTCGGGCGATCAGGATCCCGTCACACCGCTTTGGCAGGCGGAGCTGGTGCGCGATCGCGTCCCCGACCCGGCGCAGGTGACGTTGCAGGTGGTGAACGGTGCCGGCCACTTCGCCTTCATCACACCATTTCCTGCGGCGATGCGCAGCGAAAGCTTTGCGCCCTCCACCGATCCGCCGGGCTTCGACCGTGAGCAATTCCATCGCGAGTTGCCGCAGACTATTCACGCGTTTCTGCAGCGCGCACTCGCAGACTGAAGTACCGATGAAACGCAAACCGGGTGAGCCCATGCTGCTGGACTCACCCGGTCTTTGCTTGCAACGCCGTCAGCGTTTAACAGCGCACGCTCACGCCAGATCGAAGCGATCGGCGTTCATGACCTTGGTCCACGCCGCCACGAACGCGTGCACGAAGCGTTCCTGTGCATCGCTCTGCGCGTAGACTTCCGACAACGCGCGCAGCTGCGAGTTGGATCCGAAGATCAGGTCCACGCGTGTCGCCGTCCACTTGAGGTTGCCCGTCGCGCGCTCGCGTCCTTCAAAGACGCTGGCGTTCTCGTTCGACGGCTTCCACGTGGTGTCGATGTCGAGCACGTTCACGAAGAAATCATTCGTGAGCGTTTCCGGCCGATGCGTGAACACGCCGTGCTGCGTCTGGCCGAAGTTGGCGTTCAGCACGCGCAGGCCACCAACCAACACGGTCATCTCTGGTGCGCTGAGTCCAAGCAGCTGCGCCTTGTCCACCAGCTGCTCTTCCGCCGACACGCTGTACTCCGCCTTGCGATAGTTGCGGAAACCATCGGCCTGCGGCTCGAGGAACGACGCCGAGTGCACGTCCGTCTGTTCCTGTGTCGCGTCCATGCGGCCGGGAGTGAACGGCACCTCGATGGTGAAGCCCGCATTCTTTGCCGCCTTCTCGATCGCGGCGCCACCAGCCAGCACGATCAGATCGGCGAGCGAGACCTTCTTGCCGTTCGTCTGCGCGTTGTTGAAGGCGTGCTGAATGGTGGTGAGCACATCCAGCGCACGCGTGAGACGCGCCGGCTGGTTCACTTCCCAGTTCTTCTGCGGCGCGAGTGCGATGCGCGCGCCGTTGGCGCCACCACGCTTGTCCGAGCCGCGGAACGTGGACGCCGACGACCACGCCGTGTACACGAGCTGCGCGATCGACAGTCCAGAGTCGAGAATCTGCGTCTTGAGCGTGGCGATGTCGTTCGCGTTGACGAGCGGATGATTCACGGCTGGAATCGGATCCTGCCAGATCAACTCTTCCTGTGGCACGAGCGGGCCGAGGTAGCGCACACGCGGTCCCATGTCGCGGTGCGTGAGCTTGAACCACGCGCGCGCGAAGGCATCCGCGAACTGGTCAGGGTTGTCGCGGAAGCGCTTGGAGATTTCGAGGTACGCCGGATCGGTCTTGAACGCGATGTCGGCGGTCGTCATCATCGGCGCGTGACGCTTGGTGGGGTCATGCGCATCGGGCACGAGCGTCCACGCGGCCGGATCGGTCGGACGCCACTGATGCGCGCCGGCGGGGCTCTTGGTCAGCTCCCATTCATAGCCGAGCAACATGTCGAAGTAGCCGCCGTCCCACTTGATGGGATTCGGCGTCCACGCGCCTTCGATGCCGCTGGTGATCGTGTCCGCGCCCTTGCCCGTGCCGAACTGGTTGTGCCAGCCAAAGCCCATCGCTTCGATCGGCGCGCCTTCAGGTGCAGCGCCGACATTCGCTACATCGCCCGCGCCATGCGCCTTGCCGAAGGTGTGACCGCCTGCGCCAAGCGCGACTGTCTCCTCGTCGTTCATCGCCATACGGGCGAACGTCTCGCGGATATCGCGCGCGCTCGCCATCGGATCGGGATTGCCGTCCGGTCCTTCGGGGTTCACGTAGATGAGCCCCATCTGCACGGCGGCCAGCGGATTCTCGAGCTCACGGTCGCCGGAGTAGCGGCTGAGTGGCTTGTCGCTCGTGGCGAGCCACTCGACTTCCGAGCCCCAGTAGATGTCCTGCTCAGGCTCGTACACATCTTCGCGACCAAAGCCGAAGCCGAAGAGCTTGAAGCCCATCGTCTCCATGCCTACATCGGCGGCGAAGATCATCAGGTCGGCCCACGAGAGCGCGTTGCCGTACTTCTGCTTGATCGGCCACAACAGGCGACGCGCCTTGTCGAGATTGCCGTTGTCCGGCCAGCTGTTGAGCGGCGCGAAGCGCTGCGTGCCCGACGACGCACCACCGCGACCGTCCGCCGTGCGATAGGTGCCGGCGCTGTGCCACGCCATACGCACGAAGAACGGGCCGTAATGGCCGAAGTCAGCCGGCCACCAGTCCTGCGAGCGCGTCTGCAGCTCGACGAGATCGGCCTTGAGCGCGGCGACGTCGAGCTTCTTCAGCTCCTCCGAGTACTTGAACTGCGCACCAAGCGGGTTGGACGCCGGCGAGTGCTGGTGCAGCATGCTCAGGTTGAGCGAGTTGGGCCACCAGTCACGGTTCGACCGACCGCCGACCGTCGTGGTTTTGAGCGCCGCGCCATGCATGACGGGGCACTTGCCGCCGCTCTCTCCAGACTGTCCGCCCATAGCACTCTCCAATTCTTGCCTGCGTGATGAACCAGCTCCCGCGGGGGCCGGGTACGTGTAGTCGCTCTACTGTCCGCGTAGGATAGGGGTCTCATCTATAGCCAGCAATAGGGGTATTCCTATAATTTCCATAGTCAAATCCTATACCCAGACTCATGGATAGCTGAATTGGACACCACGCTCCTACGCGCCTTTCTCGCCACGGCCGATGCCGGCAGCATGAGCCGCGCGGCGCAGCAGCTCGGCCTCTCCCAGCCGTCGCTGACCGCGCAGATCCAGCGGCTCGAACAGCAACTCGGCGCACCGCTTTTCGAGCGGCACGGGCGCGGGGTCACGCTGACCGAGGCGGGCAAGCTCCTGTCGCCACGGGCGCGTCGCATCCTGGATGAGGTGCGGGATACGCAGGAGGCGATCCGCCGCGAGGGCGTCGAGCACGCGGAGCGGTTGAGTGTGGGGGCGATTCCGACTGTCGCGCCGTACATCCTGCCCGCCGCACTGCAGCGCTTGCGCGCGCATCACACGGCGGTCCCGGTGGAGTTGCGCGAAGACTACAGCGCGGTGTTGGCCCGGATGCTGCACGATGGTGCACTCGATGTCGTGATCGCGGCGCTCCCCTACCACTTCGACCATCTGGAGACGGAAGTGCTCGGCGCAGATGCGCTGGTGGTGGCGGTGCCGGTGACGCACCCGGCCGCGCGCGCGGGGCGCATCACGCTCGCACAGCTGCGCGATGCGCCGGCGATCACGCTCGATCCGGTGCATTGCCTTGGCGAACAGGTGGCGGAGTTCTGTTCGAGCCGTGCGGTGTCGCCGGCGGTCGTGTGCCGGAGTGCGCAGTTGGCGACCGTGCTGGAGTTGGTAGGTGCCGGTGTCGGTGTGTCGATCGTGCCGGCGATGGCGGCGGTGCGGCACAACACGCCGCAGTGTGCGTACGTGCCGTTGGCCGAGCAGCCGTTGCAGCGTGAGATCGTGGCGGTGTGGCGTCGCGGGGCGGCGCGGTCGCGATCGGCGCGTGCCTTTGTAGACTGCGTGCGCGAAGTCGTGCGTCTGAGCTAACCTTTCGTCTCTGTCCGGGAATTCTCCGTGAACGTGTCTGCGATCCTGTTCGATCTTGATGGCGTGCTGGTGGACTCGATTGCCGGGGTCGAGTTGGTGTGGCGTGACTGGGCGACGGCGCATGGATTCGACGCCGACGCGGTCGTCGCGGTGGTGCATGGTCGTCGCGCTGCGGACACCGTTGCGGCGGTGGCGCCGCATCTGGACGTGGCGACGGAGTTGGCCGCGCTCACCGCGCGTGAAGCATCGGACACGCGTGGCATTCAGCCGATCGACGGCGCAGCGGCATTTGTGAGTGCGTTGCCGCCGCAGGCGTGGGCGGTGGTCACGTCGGGCATGCGGGCCGCGGCGACGTTTCGGTTGGGTGTGGGCGGCGTGCCTGTGCCCAAGGTGCTGGTGTCGGCGGAAGATGTTGAACGTGGCAAGCCCGATCCGTCGTGCTATCTGCTGGGGGCTCAGCGACTCGGCGTTGCTCCGTCGGAGTGCCTGGTGATTGAAGACGCGCCGGCCGGACTCGCTGCAGCCAAGGCGGCCGGCATGCGCAGCATCGGCGTCACGACCACCTACGACGTGGCTGCGCTGCAGGACGCGACCGTAGTGGTGCGGTCGGTGGCGGATCTGGTGGTGCGGGTGGACCCGGTCACGTCGAAGCTGGAGGTCTCGGTGCGCGAGGGCGTGACGCCACTGCGCGGCTGAGGCCGGTTAAGAAATGGTTCATGACGGAACGCGGCCTCTGGCGCGCGCCTGAACCATTGGCCAGAATCCGGCGCCTTGATCCATCGGATCACTTTTCATTGCAGCACTTCGACCGGGAGCACTTGTTTTGCAACGATTTCTGATTGCCGCACTGGGCTTGGCCTTGAGTGCGCAGACGGCCCAGGCGCAGTTGTTCACCGACAACTTCAACAGCGAGAACGGCGGCAATTCCTCGCTCAACTACAATCGTTTCGCGAACTGGACGGTGCAGGGGCAGGTCGATCTGGTGCGCTCCGGCGATTTCGGCATCACCTGCTTTGGCACCTGCGTCGATCTCGATGGCAGCTCCGGTCCTGGCGCGCTCGTGAGCAAGCGCTCCTATGCGTTCAATTCGGGCGACATGTTGACGTTCTCGTTTGACGTGAGCGGAAACCAGCGCGGTGGTAGTTCGGACGAGCTGTTTCTCGCGCTGGAGTTTGGACAGGGGGCAAGCCTCGCGAGCTATACGGGAACCGGTGGCTTCTCCTCCTACTCCAATTCGGTCCCAGGGGGCTTCACGCTGGGGAGTATCGCATTCGGTCAGACGATCGCGCCGAGTGATCCGTTCTCCACGTGGTCGATGTCCTTCGTCGCGGCGGGCGCGGGCTCGTTGTACTACGTCTTGAGCACCAACAGCAGGGACAATGTCGGACCCATCGTCGACAACATCGTCATCGACCAGACGTCCACCACGGTCCCCGAGCCCTCCACCTGGGCGCTGATGGCGGCAGGACTCGGCGCCATGGCCCTCGTCGCTCGCCGTCGCACGCGCGCGTAAGGGTACAGCACGCACACCGTCGTGCGCGTCAGCAGGGCGCACGATCAACGCAGGGGTGAAGGCCACATGGCTTTCGCCCCTGTATGTTTTCCGGCATGAACAGTTCCGTCCCCTCTCAGGCCAAACGCCCACTCGCCTGCATCACCGGTGCCAGTGCCGGCATCGGCAAGGTGTTCGCGCAACGCCTGGCGCAGCGTGGTCACGATCTGTTGCTCGTCGCACGCGACGGCGCACGATTGCAGGCACTGTCGGAGGAACTCGCACGCGCGCATGGCGTGGCGGTGCACGTGCTGGTGGCTGATCTCTCGACTGATGCGGGAATCGCCGCACTGGCTGAGCGGCTGCGCGAGGAGCCCGCGCTCGCGATGCTCGTCAACAACGCCGGCTTCGGCACCATGGGCACGATCGTCACCGCCGATCCCAAGGGGCAGGCCGACATGCTGCGCCTGCATGTGCTGGCCACGCACGAACTCACTGCGGCGGCGCTCCCTGGCATGGTCGCGCGCAACGCGGGCACCATCATCACTGTGGCATCGGTCGCGAGCTGGGCGCCCACGCCTGGCAATGTGAATTACAACGCGACCAAGGCGTATCAGCGCATGTACTGCGAAGCGCTGGCCACCGAACTGCGCGGATCGAACGTGCACGTGCAGGCGCTGTGCCCGGGCTTTACGTACACCGAGTTCCACGATCGGCTCGGGAGTGGTCGCGGTGGCATTCCCACCTGGGCGTGGCTGCCTGCGGAGCGGGTGGTCGACGAATCGCTGACTCAGGCCTTCGCGCGCGGCGACGTGGTGTGCATTCCCGGCAAGCGTTTCAAGCTGATCGTATTCTTGCTCAAGTACGGATCGTGGGTGTTGTCGCCGCTCCGCAAGAGCTATCGCCGAGACAAGAAGCCGGGTGAGCAATGATGCGTGGAACTTTCCTCCCTCCTAACCAACGATGACGAAGCCCTTTTCGCGGCGCGACTGGATCAAGACCGTCGGCGCTGCTGGCGCCCTTGCCCCATTCGACTTGTTGTCGGCGGAGACGCCCGCGCCAGCGGCCGAAAGTGCGAGTGAGCTGATCGCGCCGCCCGCACCACCGCCGATTGCGATTCGCGATGTGTACGCACCGGGTGATGTGGTGGAGCTGTATTCCACGAGCGACGTGTTCATTCCGCCGCGCGGCAACTCGTTCATGAAGTTCAGCTACGACAATCCCGAACCCGGCGTGGTGTTTGGCGATCATCGTTTCAGCGTGTTGGTCTTCACCGACGAGAACTGCTACAGCCTCGATCAGTCGCTCATGCGTGCAACGGGCGGCGCGGATGCGCTCGAGCTCACGTGCACCGGACTCACCTGGGCCGGCGGACAGGAGAAGGCGCCGGGCAAGGTGACGGTGCGCTTTGCGCGTAACGCCGGCGTGGTCACGTGGGACATCACCGCCGAAGCGTCGCATCCCATCAAGACCGTCACCACGGTCATTCGCGATATCCCGCGCGGCAAAGTGTCGTTTGGTGGAAATCCGGTGCAGGACACGCGCGAGGGCGATGTGCTGGGTGGCTACACCTTTGGCGCAGGCGATCTGCACGGCGCAGGGACGCCGCAGAGCATGGGCACCCCCGTCACCATTCTGCAGGCGGGCGAGACGGACTTTCTGTATCTCACCACGCAAGACACCAAGGTGCGCCCGAAGCGCTACTACTATCAGGCCGGTGAGCGCGCGTTCCGCGTGGAAGCGATCTACGAGCACGACGCGTGGCGCAACGACACGCGCGTGGTGGTGCCGCGTTGGCAGCTGGGACGTGCAAGCACCTTCGAAGACGCGATGGTGCCGCACATGACGCACATCGAGAAGGCGTTCAATCTCCCCGACTGGGAAACGCGGCGCGACGTGCCCGCGTGGATGCGTGACATTGCGATGGTCACCACGCTGCATGGCATGCACTACACCGGCTTCATGTTCAACGACTACGCGCAGCAGCTCGCGATTCTGCGCTGGATGGCCACGCAGATTCCGCCGGAGCGCGTGCTGGTCTTTCTCGCGTCGTGGGACGGCCGCTACTACTGGGACTATCCCAACTACGATGTCCCGAAGCGCATGGGCGGTGAAGCCGGCTTCCGCACGCTCATCACCGAAGCGCGCAAACTTGGCTTCAAGATGATGCCGATGTACGGCACCAACTCCGCCAATCGCAAGCAGCCGATCTTCAACAAAGTCGCCTCAGGTGTCACCGCCAAGATCGACGGCGATGTCTACAACCTCAATTGGGTGGACTGGAACAACGATCGTCACCAGGACGGCTGGCTGGCCTACATGAACCTCGGCGACGACAAGTGGCGCCAGCACATGGAAGGACGCATCGCCGAGATGATCGAGCGCTTCCAGGTGGACGCGTACTTTCTCGACATCGTGGGCGGGCACGTCAACAGCACGAACGGCGACATGCACAAAGGGACGCGCAAGCTGGTGAACAACCTGCGCGCCAAGTATCCGAACGTCATCGGCGTGGGCGAGATGCCCTACGACGCGCTCTACGAGTTCATCCCGATGTACCACGCAGGCGGTGGCGGTCGGTGGCGCAAGTACTCGCGCTTCTTCCAGCATCTCAGTGCGCCTGCGCCGGGACGCGGATCGAGCGGTGTGCACGAAGCAGGCTTTGGTCGCTTCCGCACGGAAACGCTCGGCCTGAGCCCCACTGCCATTCCCACGTTGCAGGTGGTGGACGACACCTTCACCAAGCATCGCGACACGATGGCCGCCATCATCGCCGAAGCGAAGAAGCGCGCGGGGATCGCATGAGCGCCAAGGAGAGCAAGTCGTCGAAGAAGAGCGCGAAGCCGTCGCGTGCCAAGCGCTCCGCGTCGCGCGCGCTACGCGACGAAGTGTGCGAGGCCAACATCGAACTGTTTCGGCGAGGGCTCGCACGCTTCACCTTTGGCAACGCAAGCGGTGTCGATCGTGACCAGGGATTGATTGTGATCAAGCCAAGTGGCGTGCCGTACAATCGGCTGACACCGGCCAAGCTGGTGGTGACGGATATGGATGGCGTTGTGGTGCAGGGCGATCTGCGGCCGTCATCCGATCTACCAACACATGCGGTGCTGCTGAGAGCCTATCCGACGATTGGTGGCGTGGTGCACACGCACTCGATGTACGCGACGGTGTTCGCGCAGGCGCAGCGCGAGATTCCGTGTCTGGGGACGACACACGCGGACTACTTCTACGGTGCCGTGCCGGTCACCACGCCGCTCTCGGAGAAGGAGATTGCCGTCGACTACGAGCGCAACACCGGCGAGGCGATCGTGCGCCGCTTCGCTGAGTTGGATGTGATGTCGATGCCGGCGGTGCTCGTGGCAAGTCACGCCAGCTTCTGCTGGGGGACGAGTGTCGCTGCGGCGGTGGAGAACGCATCGTATCTCGAAGAGATCGCGACGATGGCGTATCACACGCTTTGTCTGAAGGCCAAGACGGCACCGATCCCTCAGGCTCTTCTGGACAAACACTTCCTGCGCAAGCACGGCAGCAACGCGTACTACGGCCAGAAGCGCTGAACTCGGCAAGACAATCATCCAACCTGCCGCTGTTGCTGTATCCGTGCGCCGTTTCCGTTTCTATCCGTTCCTATCCGTGGCCGAGCAGTTCGTCAGCTCCTATCCGCTGTTCCAATCCTGTTAGCGACGCGTCATGGCCACGCACGAACGTGGGATTTCCGGGTCGGATCACAGGGATGAACTGCTCGGCCACGGATAAGAGCTGAAACGCGCGGAAACAGCGCGCGGATACTGCAACTGCAGATGCTATTGCTGTTGTCGTACGGTCGCGGCCACTTCGCGGAGTGTGGGGAGTAGCTGTCCGATCGCGACCGGCGCCGCATTCGGCTGCCCCATTCCGAAGTACGCATTGCGATACAGTGCGTACAGTCGCTCGTAGGTGGCTACACCGGCGGGCTGCGGCAGAACCTCGCGATACGACGGACAGAGCGCGGCCTGCGCCGCCTCGATGCTCTCGAACTCACCGCACGCCAAAAACGCGAAGATCGCGCTTCCCAAGCTCGTGATCGGCGTTTCCGGCACTAGCACCGGCATGTCGAGCACGTTGGCGTAGACCTGATTGAGCACGTCGTTCTTCTGCGGAATGCCGCCGCCGTGAATCACACGACGAATCGGCACGCCGTGCTCGCGCATGCGGTCAAAGATCACGCGCGTGTGAAACGCCGTCCCTTCGATCGCGGCAAAGAGTTCGTCTTCAGCGGTGCTCGAGAGATTCCAGCCGAACGTGACGCCGCCGAGGTTCGGGTTGACGAGCACCGTGCGATCGCCGTTGTCCCATGTCAGGCGCAGCAGCCCCGTCTGACCGGCGCGATAGTCTGCGATACCCTCGGAAAGGTCCCGCACGCTGCGTCCGCTGCGCGCAGCGATCGCTTCAAAGATGTCGCCAACGGCGGAGAGTCCTGCTTCGATGCCCACGTAGCCCGGCTGCACCGAGCCCGGCACCACGCCGCACACGCCGGGAACGAGGCCAACGTCACGCGCCACACCGATGATGCACGTGCTCGTGCCGATGACGTTCACCATGTCGCCTTCGGCGACGCCTGCGCCAACCGCATCCCAGTGTGCG
The DNA here is from genome assembly GCA_965279375.1 of Gemmatimonas sp. Classification (GTDB taxonomy): domain Bacteria; phylum Gemmatimonadota; class Gemmatimonadetes; order Gemmatimonadales; family Gemmatimonadaceae; genus Gemmatimonas. Next base: position 1,467,029 of record OZ257156.1, read on the forward strand.
TCGAACGCGCCGACAGGAATCGGAATACCCGCCGTCAGTCCAAGTTGCGCTGCCCACGCCTCGCACAACGTGCCCGCGATCGCGTCAGAAGTGTGATACGGTCCGTCGAGTTTCTCGCGCACACCCGCCAGCAGCGGATCCACCGCCACGAAGAACTCTTCCGGAGGAAATCCGCCAAGCGACGCGTTCCAGAGCCACTTGTGCCCCATCGCGCAGATGCTGCGCGGCACACGACGCGCATCGCTGATGCCGCACAGTACGGCCGCCACCATGTCGCAGTGCTCGAGCGCAGTGACGAACTGCGAGCGCTTGTCCGGATTGTGGCGCAGCCAGTGCAACAGTTTGGAAAAGCCCCACTCCGACGAATACACACCGCCGCACCAGTCGATGGCGGGAACCTTCATCTCGTGCGCCACCGCCGTGATGCGCGCCGCTTCGTGCTTGGAGCGATGATCGCACCACAGGTAGTAGTCATCGAGCGGCACGAGCCCCTCGCCAACCACGACCACGCTGGAGCCCGTCGTGTCGAGGGCGAGCGCGCGCACATCGCTGCCGGATACATTCGCGTCCTGCAACGCGAGCCGCATCGCCTCGGTGAGACCACGCATGTGATCGGCGTGTGACTGCGTACCAAAGTCCGGATCGTCACGACGACGGTGCAGCGGATACTCGCCCACCCCATGCCCGATCACCCCACGTGCGCTGTCCACGATCGACACGCGCACGCTCAGTGTCCCAAAGTCCACGCCCGCAACAATGCTCACGGTCAGCGATGCCTCATCACGTCCCAACCCAGATAACGCACCGTCGCTTCGTGCACCGCGTCGGCCACGTGCGAGAAGGATCCCGCTACATGATGCTCGAATCCATTGCGGCAGATGTGCTGCAACAGCGGCTGCAGACGATCGATCTGCACCACACCCGCGCCACCAAACGTCGTGAGCGGATCCTTGGTGAAGTGCCCCTCGCCCACGTAGCCGCGAATGGTGCCAGTGGCATCGTCACTCGAGAAGCGCGCAAAACTCATCGGGCCGGCCTTCACCTTGCCCACGATCGTACCGAAGGTGTTGTCGCGCCCCACCGTGCCGGCGATGATCTCCTGATAGTCCATGCGCGGCGCTTCAAAAAAGTCGAGCGGCAGGTTGCTGCAGTGGAAGCACACGGCCTTGTCGGGATCGTCGCCGTAGTTGTTGTTCCAGTCCAGCAGCGCGGCAGGCGACTGCGACGCTAGCGTGAGTGCATACATGCTGATCGTGCCCATCACATCCACTTCGCACGCACTCGGCAAGTTGATGTTGCTGAGCATGCTCATGACGGTGCACGGCACGACGCCAAAGTACTCTTCCATCGACGTCCAGCACTGCACCGCGCTGATCGTGACGTCCACTTCCTGCATCCAGCGATCCATCACCAGGCCAAGCTTGGCCATCTTGAGCAGCGCTTCATCGGGCACACCACTCGTGTCCACGTACGCCATCATCGCATCGAGCTTGGTCTGCACATGCGAATCGCTGTCACTGAGCTTCGCGATACGGCCCATGATCTCGGACAAGTCGATCGGCTCAACCGAGATTCCCGATCGCTCGAGCAGTTTCTCGCTGTAGCGCACCGTCTTGAACGCGGCCGGCCGTGCACCGATCGCGCCGATGCGCGCGCCGCGCAGCCCCTTGGCCACCCGACACACCGCGGCGAACTGTCGCAGGTCGGCGCGGAACCCCGGTGACTCCGGTCGCTGCGTGTGCACCGAGGTGAGCGAGTAGGCAATGCCGTACTGCGAGAGCACGTTGCAGGCCGACATCTTGCCGCAGAAGGCATCGCGGCGGTTGTCGATCAGCATCGTCGCCGGATCATCTGACGTGGCCTGCACCAGGACCGGCACATTGAGCCCTGCGAGTCGGATGGTATCCGCGATGGCGCGCTCGTCGCCGAAGTTGGGGAGCGTCACCAGAATGCCGTCGATTCGGTCGCGGTGCTCACGGAAGAGCGCGGCACACGCCTTGGCCTCGTCGCGGCTTTCGATGGCGCCGTGATTGGTGGCCGCGGCATCGATGATGACCGCGTCGATCCCCTCCTCCTCGAGGGCGCGCAGGATGTCCACGCGTCCCTTGGCAGCCAGGTGCCCGGGGAAAAAGCCACGGTTGCTGACGATGACGCCGAGTGTAACGCGGCGGATGGGCACCGGGCGCTGAGGCGTCACGCGAGCGGCGCGAGCGGCGTCGGCCTTGCCGCCGACGTTGGATTCGAGTTTGTGCAGCGACATGGCGACGAACGGTGTGGGGGAGTGGGCGGCCAGTGCGGCCACGCCAGAGCCTACTGGGGGTATGTCGGTCGCGCCAGACACGTTGACGCTCCAAGTGCGCCCAATAGTTTAGGCGCACCGAATGTCCCTTCTCGCCACTTCCTGCGCTACGTCGTGAATCAAGCTGCCCAACCTGCGTCGCGCGCTCGCCAGCTGGGCGGCTCGATCGTGCATGCACAGCAATTCGGACTCGTCGTCGTGCTGCTGCTCCTCGGCACTGCACTCTCGCTCGGTGCCGGTTCGCACGTCGATCCGCAATCCAATCAGGTCGTCAACAATTTTCTGAATCGCTACACGCTGATTCAGATGGCCACCGACGCGAGCGCCTTCGCCATCATGGGCGTCGGCGCCACTCTCGTCATCATCGCCGGTGGTATCGACCTCTCCGTCGGCGCGATCTACGCGCTGGCCGGCGTCGTCATGGCGATGGTGCTGCGCGCGCTTGCTCCCATGGATCCCGCCGTTACGGTGCTCGTCGGCCTCGGCACCTGCTTGGTGGTCAGCGTCGGCTGCGGGCTTGCCAACGGAGTCATGGTCATCGGGCTCGGCGTGCATCCGTTCATCATCACGCTCGGCACGATGTGGATTCTGCGCGGCATCGCGTTCGTGAGCAGCCGCGCCGAAAGCATTCTTGTGCCGCAGGCGCTCACCGCGGTCGCCAAGGCGCCGCTCGGGTTCGGAACGGCGCTCTATCCAGTGCCGCTGCTCAGCATGCTCGTTGTCACCACGGTCGGTGCGCTCTACCTGTCTCGCACGATCTGGGGGCGACACATTCTGGCCGTTGGCGGCAACGCAGAAGCGAGCCGCTTCTCCGGGCTCAACGTGCCGCGTATCACGCTCGGCGTGTTCGTCGTGTCTGGGCTGTGCGCGGGTCTCGCCGCGTTCCTCGGTGCCTCGTTCTACGGATCGGCGACCTCCTCCGACGCGAACGGATACGAGCTCTACGTCATCGCCTCGGCGGTGGTGGGCGGCGCGTCGCTGTCCGGTGGCAAGGGGAGCGCGATCAGTGCCATGCTCGGCGCGCTGCTCATTGTGATGATGCGGCAGGGCATTCGCACGTTGCATCTGGACCAGAACTACGAGTGGATCATCATCGGCACGTCGCTGATCATCGCCGTGGTGCTCGATCAGCGCGGTTTCGCTCGTCTCTCGCAGCAGTTCGCCCGCAAGTCCTGACAGTCGCTGGTTTGGAATCCTGACCTACATCGGAGTACAGATGATCACGAAGAATTTGCGCCCGCGCCGGCTGGCGCTCGCGGCGGTTGTACTGCTCGCGTCCGCATGCGGTGGCACCAAGGAGACCGCGGCCGGAGCCGACTCGACGGCCGGCAAGACGTTCACGATCGCGATGATCGCCAAGAGCTCGACCAATCCAGTGTTCCTGTCGGGACGACAGGGCGCGGAAGCCGCAGCCGCCGAGCTCTCCAAGGCGAACAACATGACCGTCAAGATCGATTGGCTCACGCCGCCTAACGAGGATGGCGCCATTCAATCGCAGCGCATCTCCGAAGCGGTCAACTCGGGCGCGAACGCGATCCTGCTCTCGGCGAGCGATGCGAGCAAGGTGCAGGGCGCGGTGAATGAGGCCGTCGATCGTGGCGTGCCGGTGATGACCTTCGACAGCGACGTGCCGGACTCCAAGCGCTTCTCGTTCTACGGTGGCGACGACGAGAAGATGGGGACGCAGGTGATGGACGAGCTCTCCACGCAGCTCGGCGGCAAGGGACGCATCGCCATCATCGCTGGCAACCAGAATGCGCTCAACCTGCAAGCGCGCGTGCGCGGTGTGCGTGAAGCGGCCAAGAAGTATCCGGGCATCACGGTGGTCGACGCATTCTACCACGCCGAAACGCCACAGGACGCCGCTGCTGAAGTGCTGCGCATCAAGAACGCCTATCCTGATGTGAACGGCTTCGCGATGATCGGCGGGTGGGCGCTATTCACGCGCACGCTGCTCACCGACCTCGACCCCAACAAAATCAAGATCGTCTCGGTCGATGCGTTGCCCGCGGAACTCGAGTACATCGCGGCCGGTCTCGCACCGGTGCTCTTCGCACAGCCCACGTACAGCTGGGGCTACGTGTCGGTCAACACCATCTTCGATCACGTCTACCTGAAGAAGCCGGCCGCCGCGAAGGTGCAGATGGAGCTGGTGAAGGTGTCGAAGGAGAACCTTGGTGAGTGGGCGCGTCAGCTGAAGGCGTGGGGCTTCACCGACGTCGATCCCAAGTTCCTCGCGCTGCCCAAGTAAGCCGCTGTATTCGTGAGCACATCTCCGGGCACACCACGTATCCGCTTTCGCAACGTCACCAAGCGCTTTCCCGGCATGGTGGCGTTGCGCGATGTGTCCTTCGAGATCGCCGCGGGATCGTGTCACGCCATCTGCGGTGAGAACGGCGCCGGCAAGAGCACGCTCGGCAAGGTGCTGGCCGGATTGCATCAGCCTGACGAAGGCGTGCTCGAGCTGGATGGTGAAGCGGTGCGCTTTGCATCGCCGAGCGACGCGCTCAATCGCGGCGTGGCGATGGTGCATCAGGAGCTGGCGTTCTGCGACAACCTGACCGTGGGCGAGAACCTGTGTCTGCGCGGTTTGCCGCAGCGCTTTGGTGTGGTCAACAACGCCGAGGTGCGTGCACGCGCGACATCGTTGCTGCAGGCGGTTGATACGCAGATCGATCCGAATCGCCCGATGCGTTCGCTCTCCGTCGCGGAGCAGCAGCTCGTGCAGATCGCTGCAGCTGTTGGACAGGGCGCGCAAGTCATCATCTTCGATGAGCCGACCAGTAGCCTGGGTGACGCCGAAGCGGCGCGACTGTTTGCATTGATGCGTTCATTGCGGGCGCGCGGTGTGACGCAGTTGTACGTGTCGCATCGCATGGGTGAGATCTTCGACCTTTGCGATACCATCTCAGTACTTCGCGATGGGCAGCACGTGGTCACACAGGCCACGAGCACCTTCACCGAGACATCGCTGGTGCAGCAGATGATCGGACGCGAACTGGGTGACTACCTCGCGTCGTCCGCACCGACAGCGACTGGCAGCGACGCACTGCGCGTGGAGCGTTTCACGTCACCAGGGAATTTCCGGGACATCACCTTCTCCGTGCGCGCGGGCGAAGTGGTGGGGCTCGCGGGACTGATGGGCGCCGGACGGTCTGAAGTGGCGCGCGCGATCTTCGGATTGGATCCGCAGGTGACGGGCAAGTTGTTCGTGCGTGGTGCACCGGCGGAGATTCGCACACCGCGCGATGCGATGCGCTATGGCATTGGCTTCGTGCCGGAAGATCGCAAGCATCAGGGGCTCGTGCTGGGGATGCGCACGCGCGAGAACGCGACGTTGCCAACGCTCCGTCGTTTTGCTTCGACGGGGTGGATCAGTCGCCGCGCAGAGACGACAGCCGTGAGCACGAGCTTTTCACGTGTATCGCTGCGCTCCGGCACGGAAGCGATCACTGCGTCGCTCTCCGGCGGCAATCAGCAGAAGGTCGTGCTCTCCAAGTGGCTCACCGCGGCCAGCGATCTGCTCATTCTCGATGAGCCCACGCGCGGCGTGGACGTGGGCGCCAAGGCGGAGCTACATCAGTGGATTCATCAGCGCGCGTCCGAGGGTGCGGCCATTCTGCTCATCTCGAGCGAGCTGCCCGAGCTGCTGGCGCTCTCGACGCGAATTCTCGTGCTGCGCGAAGGGCAGCTGCGTGGTGAGCTCAGTCGCGCTGAGGCCACGCAGGCCGCGCTACTTCGGCTGATGGCGGGGCTTTCCTAGTCCGCAGTCAGCGCCGAACCGTTCGCAATGCGTACGTGGGCACGATGCGTCCCGCGCCGATTGCCTGCACGCGCACCGTGAGCTTGTCCTTGCCGGTGGTGAGCGTTTGCGGGATGTCGAACGTGGCATCGTAGAACCCCGAGCCGTTCACGTTGGGCGTGTAGCGACCAACGCTCGTGCCATCCACGAGATACTCGAACTGCCCGAGCTGCGCGGGAAGTCCCGGCTCCACGAAGTGCGTGACGACGAGTGACATCGGCGCACTGGCGTCAGCGGCCAGCTCGTAGGAGAACCAGCCCGTGCCGGCGCGATTGGTTCGGCGTTCGGTTCGGCCGGCCGCACGATCGGCCGGCTCGCTCTGGTAATTGCGCTCCTTTTCCGATACCGGATCTCCCACCTGCACGAGCCCGACGGTGCGGGCAGCCAACAGCTTCGCCATTTCACGCTCGATCGCGACCGCGGCCACGTGCGTTTCGAACTGCGATGGCGTGAGCAGATCGAAGTAGAGCGAGTACCGCTTGCGATGCGTGCGGTAGAACGGCGTGAGTGACACATCGCCTGCTGCGGCCTTGTCGCTCATGCGCCGAGTGACGCCGGTGATGTGAAAGTCGCCGGGCTGTGCGGCAGGCTTCACAAAGTCGGTCAGGTTGCGCGATGTGGTGACGAGCACCGGCACTTCGGTGCGCGGCGTGGTCAGCGCATTCTCCGGTGTGCGACCGATTCGCGAGCCGACTTCGCCGGCGAGCGCGAGCGGCCCCCACATGATCGCCGTAACGGACGCGTTGTCGGGCGTTGGTTCGAGGCGCAACGACTTGGGGAGCGTGATGGTCACCGTGTCGCCCGTCTGCCACTCGCGCGTGATGTTCACGTAGCTGCTGCTGGCCAACTCCGATTCGTTGCCGATGCCACCGGCGCGGCCACCTGCTACGGGATCGTTCAGTGAGGCGATAGGCGGCTGCGGCAACGCGGTGCCGTTGACCGCAATCGCGAATCCGTCACCTGCCCACAACGGACGACGCACCGACAGCGTGAACGACTTCGCGCGTGGCAGCGACACTCGAATCGTCGCCGCATCGCCATCGGGGAAACTCGACTCCATCGTGAACTGCGCGTTGACGATTCTCGTCGTTGCCGTGGACGGCACGAACAGGTTCACCCAGACCGTCGGCGCGGCGGCATCGGTGGATTCGTACCACACGCCCAGTCCGTGCAACGCATGACTCTCCATGCCGCTCCCCACGCAGCAGGTGAAGTCGCGCTGCATATCCTGGTACTCCTGCTGCTCGCTACGCCCAACGGGAACCATGTACGAGGTGCGACCGTCGGCCGGATCGATCGACGCGAGGATGTGATTGAAGAGCGCGCGTTCATGGAAATCGGCGTAGGCGGCGTCCGGGCGAATGCCAAAGAGCCGACGCGACAGTTTGAGCATGTTGTAGACGTTGCACGTCTCCGCAGCTCGACCATCCACGCGCGGGCTGAGCACATCGGGCGCACCGAAGTACTCGTTCAGTCCGTGGCCGCCGCTCGCGTAGCTGTGGTGTCGCACCACGCGATCGTAGAAGAACGAGGCGGCCGTGAGATCGTCAGGATCGCCCGTCAGTTCGTAGCGCGCCGCGGAGCCGATCAGCTTGGGAATCTGACAGTTGCCATGCTTCCCAGAGAGATTGTCCTGGTGTCGCTTGAGCGGCAGCGTGAACGCCTGATGTTCGAAGCGTCGGGAGAGCGCGAGCCAGCGCTCGTCACCCGTGTCGGCCGCGAGGTCGACGAAGATCTCGTTCATGCCGCCGTGCTCCGTTTGCAGCATCGACTGCATCTGCGCTTCGGTGAGCGGCGCGACCACACGTTCCGCCCATGCCGCGAACTTCGTTTCCACCTGCAGCGCGAGTGCGTTGCCTGTGTAGCGATGCGCATCACGCAGTCCCGCGAACGTCTTGTGCAGCGTGTACCACGGTGACCACAGGCCGTTCAGATCGAAGCCGCCCGACTTGATCTCTCCTTTGGAGACTTTGGCAAACGCCTCGCGCAAACCTTCCAGCGCGCCGGCGTAGCCATCGCCATTCTTGCGCTGCACTTCCTCGAGCTCGCGCACGATGTACGTTGCGCGCTCCTTGAAGCGCGCATCGCCCGTGGCCTGATACATGTACGACACGCCGGACAGATAGTGACCGGCGATGTGTCCCGTGAGATTGCGACCGCCACCGTCCCAGCCGGTGTAGCCGTCCGCCTTCTTGGATAGCCCGGCGCGTTCGCGATAGAACGCGAGCATGCGATCAGGCTCCAGTGTCAGCAGGTACGCCGCGGTGATCTCCTGTGCGTGCTTGAGCGGACCACCGTTCAGTCGCACGCGGTCGAGCGGCACGGGCACGGCGCGCAGGCGCGTGGGCTTCTCGCGCGCAGCTGCGGGCGGTGCAGCGTCGGCGTGTCGCAGCACTGGCTGCAGCGTGACGGCGGCCGTCGTGGCCGCTGTCGACTTGAGGAAGGTGCGGCGAGAAGTCATGGCGCGGGCGGGTCAGGTGTCGAATGGACAGCTGGCCGGAATGTACAGCCCGAAAGTTGTCTCAGCGATGCATGCGGTACTCGTGCCGGAACGCGAAGTCGCTTCCGGCAAACCGCGTCTCCTTGAGGATGCGCAGCGAGTCGGCCGAAAGCGTGATCGTTTCGCGGATGGTGGCGGGCTTGTTGTCGTCCATGCCTTCGCCCTGCAGCACAATGGCAATGCGGCCAGCCGTCGCTGCGCCCACGGCGTCACTAACCACGTACTGCTGCGCCGCCGACTTGAGACCACCCCACGCGATGGTGCTCACCGTCGCATTGGCCACAAATCGATCGTCATCCTCGACGATCTTCCCCGGGCCGTCATCGTACACGTAATGCATCAGCAGCGCGCTCGAATCAGGCGCGAGAGTGATAGCAAGCTTGGTCGGGAGCGTGACTCGCCGCTTGGGATTGCTGTAATCCTTGTACTCGAGCGCACCGGTCCAGCTGCCGGCCATGGCTGCGTACAAGGCCGCGCGAGTCGGGCGTGCAGCGCGCGTGGGAGACAGCGCGAGCAACGGCGCGCCGAGTAGTGCGGCGAGGGAGGCAGCGATGAGGAAGCGACGGCGCATGGTCGATGGGCTGGAGGAATCCGAGGGGAGTGCAGCGATCACGTATTCGTTCGCCGTCGGTCGTCGCTCGGATGCAGCGGCCAGGCCGACATCGCCGTTGACGCGATGCGCAACAGCTTTTCCCGCGGCGCTCCATCACGAGCGAGCGTGGACATCCCCTGGATCACCGCCATGACGTGAGCGGCCATGGCGTCGCCGTCGCAGGCTGCGGGAAGCTCCCCCGCCCGCACTGAGTGCTCGATCTTCGCGGCCAACTGCCCCTCGATATCGCGCCGAATCGACGCGAGCTCACGTTGCACGTCGGCAGCCTCGGCAGAGCAGCTGATGGCCGCACTGGCCAGAAGACAGCCCTGGGGCGTTTGCTCCCCGGTGAATCCGATGGCCGAGGCCTCCAGGAGTCGGGCCGCGGCCGCCCGCGCGTCAGGCGCGTCGGCGATGATCGATGTCGAGGTCACCGGCCCCGACACGTAGCGCGCTACCGCCGCGAGAAACAGCCGCCGTTTGTCGCCAAAGGCCGCGTACAGACTCGGAGGCGTAACCCCAAGTGCGGTCGTGAGTTCACTCACCGACGTGGACTCATAGCCATGCCGCCAGAAGAGCAGCATTGCCTGCTGGAGCGCCGCCTCGCGGTCAAAAGACAGCGGGCGTCCCTTCTTGCGTTTCTGTGCCGGAGCCGTGGTTTCCATATTGACCACTATGAAACACTTGACTCTCGGAGGCAAGGCGAGACATTGCATTTCGTAGTAAACGCTACACAAACACAATTCCGCCCCCTCATGACGCTCACGAACTATCGCACCCTCGGCAAATCCGGCCTCGTTGTCAGCCCGCTCGCCCTCGGCACCATGACCTTCGGCACGGCACGCTGGGGATCGGACGACCAGACCTCGCGCGCCGTGTTCGACGCCTACGTCGACGCGGGCGGCAACTTCGTCGACACCGCCGATGTGTACTCAGGTGGTCGCAGCGAGGAGCTCCTGGGGAAGTTCATCGTCGAGCGTGGGCTGCGTGACCGGATCGTGCTGGCAACCAAGGCCGGCTTTGCCGCAGGGCGCGGTGTCCACCTTGGCGGGAATGGCGCGAAGCACATCAACGCGGCGCTGGATGCTTCGCTGCTGCGCCTTCGTACCACGTACGTCGATCTGTTCCTCGTTCACGTATGGGACGGCGTCACGCCGGCCGGCGAACTGCTCGAGACGATGGCGACGTTGGTGCGTGCAGGAAAAGTCAGATACTGGGGAATGTCGAACGCGCCCGCGTGGTACGTCGCGACGCTGTCGACACTCGCCCGGACACGTGGCATGCCGGGGCCGATCGTGCTCCAGTACTTCTACTCGCTCGTCAATCGCGACATCGACGCCGAGCATGTGCCGTTGGCCGCGGATGCGGGCATGGGCATCATGCCGTGGAGTCCGCTCGCGTACGGCCTGCTGACGGGAAAATACGATCGCGCGGTGGTCGAAGCCGCAGCGCCACGCGCGTCGGGTTTGCCGCGTGATGCAGCCCTTACGACGGAGCAGCGTCCGTCAACGGACAAGCGGCTGGATGGTGCAAATCCGTTCGGAGATTCTCTCTTCACCGAGCGAAACTGGCGCATCGTGGATGTTCTGCGCGAGGTTGCTGGAGAGGCCGAGCAGAGCATGGCGCGCGTGGCGCTTCAATGGGTGGTGCAGCGCCGCGGAGTAGCGTCCACGCTGATCGGAGTCAGTCGCGTGTCGCAGTTGATCGAGAACATCGCGGCTCTGAATGTCGTCCTTTCGCCAACACAGCAACGCGCGCTCGACGATGCGAGTGCCTCGGACCGAGGAATGATCTACAGCCTCTTTGACGCGCCAGTGCGCCAGCATGTCGTGTTCGGCGGACAGCCGGTGCGAGCGTGGAACGAGTGATTGCATCGACGTACGTGACTTGCCGCGCCGTGTAGCAGGACGCAACGTTGCGGAATCCCCTCACTCCGGATTCTTCATGCGTTTCAGTCGCGTTCTCGTTGTTGCCAGCGTCGTTGGAAGTGCACTTGTCGCCTGCTCGACGCCGGAGGTCGCGACGAAAACGCCCGCGGCTGCTGCTTCCTACTTCGACACCACCGGTCGCACGGACATCAACTCCGGCGGCGTGCGTCGCATCCCCATCACTACGCCCAAGGGCAACTTCACCGTCTGGACAAAGCGCGTGGGCAACAATCCCACCATAAAGGTGCTGTTCCTGCACGGCGGTCCGGGCGTAACGCACGAGTACTTCGAGGTGGCGGACTCGTATTTCCCGGGTGCGAGCGTCGAGTACTACTACTACGACCAGCTGGGTTCCTTCTACAGCGATCAGCCGAAGGACTCGTCGCTCTGGAATCTCCCGCGCTTTGTCGAAGAAGTGGAGCAGGTGCGCATCGCGCTTGGACTCGACAGCACGAATTTCTTCCTCATGGGATCGTCATGGGGCGGTATTCTCGGCATCGAGTACGCACTCAAGTATCAGCAGAACCTCAAGGGGCTCATCATCTCCAACATGATGGCGAGCATCCCGGCGTACAACGAGTACGCCACCAAGACGCTGATGCCGGCGATGGATCCCAAGGTACTCGCCGAAGTACAGGCCCTCGAAGCGAAGAAGGACTACGCGAATCCGCGGTACATGGAATTGCTGGTGCCGAACCACTACGAGCAGCACGTGCTGCGCAAGCCGCAGGCGGAGTGGCCCGACCCGGTCATTCGCGCGTTCGCGCACGTGAACAACGACATCTACATCCCCATGCAGGGGCCGAGCGAGTTGGGCGCGAGTGGAAAGCTGGTGAACTGGGATCGCGTGGCCGACTTGCCCAAGATCACCGTGCCCACGCTGGTGATTGCGGGCACGTACGACACGATGGACCCGGCACACCTGGAGATGATGTCCAAGTCGGTCAAGCGCGGTCGCTATTTGTTGTGCCCGAATAGCGGACACCTGGCCATGTACGATGACGGGCCGATCTACTTTGGTGGCGTGATCAAGTTCCTGCGTGACGTAGACGGCAAGACGTTCTGATCATTCTCTCACCGAAAGGTTCGCACATGTCGCGTGCAATGCGCTGTTCCGTCGTAGTTCTTGCACTCTCGGCGGCCGCTTCCGCGCTGCCGGCGCAAACGCCGCTCACCGTCGGTCGCAGCGTGCGCGGCACGCTCGCGCGCGGAGATACAGCGCGCTACCAGGTCACCGCCGATTCGGCCAGCATCCTTCGTGTGAGCGTCGATCAGCTCTCCGCGAATGTACAGCTGCTCGTGCGCGGTCCCAGAGGGAGCGTGCTGCGCGCCGTGAATGCGTCGCCACGCGGCATGGAACAGTTGCAGCTGGAGATCACGCAGAAGGGCGTGCACCAATTGCAGGTAGTGCCGGTGGATTCGTCCACGGGCGAGTTCGCGATCACGCTCATGGCGCGTGAAGCGCTATCGACAGATCCACGCAAGCTCGCCGATCAACTGTTGGCACCATGGGATCGGCGTGATGCACCCGGTGCTGCGGTTGCGGTGTGGCGTGGTGGCAAGACGCTGTTCGCCAAAGGCTACGGTATGGCCAACCTGGCCTACGACATTCCGTTCACCGCCACCACGCCAACCAACATCGGCTCCACATCCAAACAGTTCACTGCATTCGCGGTGATGCTGCTGGTGGACGAGGGCAAGCTGTCGCTCGACGACGATGTGCGAAAGTACATCCCCGAGCTTCCCGATCTCGGCAAGACGGTCACCGTGCGGAATTTGCTCACGCACACCACCGGCTATCGTGAGATCTACAACGCGCTGCTGCTTGGCGCGCGTCGTTTCGACGAGGGCGACTTCGTCAGTCGAAATGAGATGATCTCCATCGTGCAGCATCAGCCCGCGTTGCAGAATGTGCCGGGCACCGAGTTCAACTACAACAACACGTCATTCGCGCTCGCTTCCATGATCGTGGAGCGCGTGTCGAAACAGCCCTTCCCCGAGTTCATGGCCAAGCGCGTCTTCGGCCCGCTCGGCATGACACACACGATGGTACGTGCGGACAGACACGCCACGGTTCGTGGAGCGACGGTGGGCTATTCGCGCGCCGACAACGGTGAGTGGCGCGACCTCGGCGATCTTGCGTCGTCGATGGGCGCTGGCGGCATCTACACCACTCTTGGTGATCTGCAACGCTGGGTGGAGAACTACGCCGCACCGCGCGTTGGCAGCTCCAAGAGCATCGCACAGATGATGACGCCCTTCACGCTCGCAAACGGCAAATCCACGGGCTACGGTTTCGGTCTCTTTATCGATACCCAGGGACCTCTCAAGCGCGTGCAGCACGGCGGCGCAGACGTCTCGCACCGTTCGATGCTCGCGTACTATCCCGAGATCAACGCCGGCGTGACCGTACAGAGCAACGACGGTGCGTTTGCATCGGGAATCGCGTTCCGCATCGCGGAGGCGTTCTTCCCCGAGCTCAGGCCCAAGGCCACGGCCGCCGTGGCGTTCGATCCGGCGACGTACGATGTGAAGAAGTTCGATCAGTTCGTCGGACGCTATGCGCTGGATCTCGCGCCGCAGTTCGTCCTGACGTTCAAGCGCTCCGCTGATTCACTGATCGCACAGGCAACGGGGCAGCCGCCCTTCGCAATCGCGCCCACATCGGATTCGACGTTCGCAATCAAGGTGGTGCAGGCATCGATCACCTTCCATCGCGACGCGCAGGGCAAGGTCACCGGACTGACGCTGCACCAGAACGGCGATCAGAAGGCCACGCGACTGGCCGGTGAGCCGGAGCAGGCATGGGCGCCCAGTGCCGCGGAACTGGCCTCGTACGCGGGACGCTATTTCAGCGAGGAGCTGGAGACGTTCTACGAGATCTCGATTAAGGCGGGGAAGCTCACGGTCACCAATCGCCGGCTCGACCCGCTCATCTTCGTTCCGCGCTCCAAGGAGACGTTTGCCGGAACTGGCGATGCGGCGGAGATCACGTTCGCGTTCGAGCGCGACCGCGGCGGTCAGGTGATCGCGTTGTACGCAGGGAACGGGCGATCGCGCGACATTCGATTCGCGCGCGTTCGCTAGTGGTCGTACTCGAACCGTATCGCGCCGAGTGGGCCACGTATTTCGCGCAGGAGGCTGACGAAGTACGCATCGCACTCGGCGAGGTGCTGCTGGAGCTCCATCACATAGGCAGTACGGCGATTCCAGGTATCGTTGCCAAGCCGATCATCGACATGCTGGCCGTGGTACTTGATGTCGCGCTGCTCGACCGCCACGCGGCGGCGTTGGTGGCGTTGGGGTACGAGTTCAAGGGCGAGTTCGGCATTCCCGGGCGACGCTACTTTCGCAAGGACGACGCAACCGGAGTGCGAACGCACCATCTGCATGCGTTCGCCGTTGGGTCCATCGAAGTTGAAAGGCATTTGCGATTTCGTGACTATCTGCGTGCGCATCCGGCCGATGCGCAGGCCTACGCGTCACTCAAGCGTGAGCTCGCACTACGCTGTGCTGGCGACGGCACCGCCTACACCGATGGCAAATCCGAATTCATCGCGAACATCGACCAGAGAGCCACACTGTGGCGAACCACACATGAGTAGCGCCAACGACGAAACGATTCGCTTCGACAACGGCAGCAACTACGAACGCTTCATGGGACAATGGAGTCAGGCGGTCGGCGCGCAGTTTCTCGACTGGTTGTCGTTGCCCGCTTCGCTCCGTTGGCTCGACGTCGGTTGTGGCAACGGTGCATTCACGGAGTTATGTGTCGCACGTCAGGCACCATCCAGCATCGCGGGCGTCGACCCGTCCGACGATCAGCTGGTGTATGCGCGCATGCGACCGGCGTTGCGTGCCGCTGATCTACGCCAGGGCGATGCGATGGCCCTGCCCTTCGCTGCCGCGACGTTCGACGTCGCGGTGATGCCGCTGGTCATCTTCTTCGTGCCGGACCCCGCCAAGGGCGTCGCCGAGATGGTGCGTGTCGTCGCGCCGGGCGGAGATGTCAGCGCGTACGCGTGGGATATGGAAGGTGGCGGCTTTCCGTACGCGCAGTTCCACGCACAGATGCGCGAACTCGGGTTGCCGGTACCCATGCCGCCGCATCCCGAAGCGTCACGACTCGATGTGCTGGAGTCGTTGTGGGCCGCCGCCGGGCTCGAGCAGATCGAAACGTGCGCGATTGAAGTGGAGCGCACGTTCGAGAACTTTGACGACTATTGGAGCACCGTGCGCGCGGGGCCGAGCGCCGCGCCCGGGCTCAGGGCAGCGGCGTCTGACGTATTGGAGACGCTGCGCGATCGGATGCGTGCGCTGTTTCCGACGGACGAGCACGGACGAATCACGTACGCGGCTCGTGCGCACGCCGTGCGCGGATGTGTGCGTCGCTCACCACGATAACGACACCGGCGCACGTTCAAACAGCATCGACGGACGACGCTGCAGCACCCAGTAGATCCCAGCGATTGCCCGCGACGTCGCGAAACACGGCGACCTGGCCATACGCCTCCGTGCGTGGTGGCGATACGAACTCCACACCGGCCGCGAGAAGCCGCGCGTACGACGCGCTGAAGTCGTCCACGCGCAGGAAGAAGCCTACGCGTCCTGCGACCTGCTGCCCGATTGCAGCTGCCTGCTCGTCCCCATCAGCACGGGAGAGCAGCAGGCCGGTGACACCGCCAGCAGGCCGCACGACAACCCATCGCTTCGGGCGACCGTCATTGGTGCGTGAAGGCACGTCGTCGACCAGCTCGAACTGGAGCACGCGTACGAAGAAGTCGATCGCGATGTCGTAGTCGCGGACGATTAGTGTGACGAGTTCCAAATGTGCCACGCGCGTACTCCCGTCGGTGTGTGCTGCATCGTGTTGTGCTGACACTACATCCTGGGCAGCCACATGCCCATCGTTGCGCCAAAGATGCCACCTGCTGTCGCAACGGACAGCACAACCATCGCACCTGCCATGGCATAGCGCACGATCGGCCGCGGGCTCCTCGTCGCACGCAGCCACAGCTCGAGCACCGCGAAGGGCAGCAGAAACTGAAGCCACGCGAGCGCCGTGAGGAATGGCCCCTCGAACGTCTTTGCGTCGAATCCGACCGGACGTCGGAAGATCACGAGCGACAGCATCAGACCGATGCGGAAGAACCAGACCCCGTTCGACAGCAAGTACAATCGAAGCGCCCACTGCCGGTGCTCGGCGACACGCTGCGCACGCGCGGAGCGCCAGGCGACAACCGCGCACCAGACGATTGCGATTCCGTTTGCCGACGTGCCAAGACTGCGGAGCGAGCCGCCGCTCCCGCCGCGCACCCACACGAGATACAGACCGCTGATGGTGCCGATGATTGCGGCCAGCATGAAGGTGCGTCCCGTCCAGCGATGCACGGCAGGGGCGTGTCGCCGAACCCACGGCACGAGCTGAATGCCACCGCCGATGCAGATCAGCACCGCCACGAGCACATGCGCGACGACGGACGCATTGCCTACATGATCTCCGGCCACCCAACCGCGAGGCATCACACTGCTCCAGGCGGACATGTTGCCAGACGCCGCGGATCCACCGTAGAAGCGCAGCACGTACGCCGCGAAGATGAGCTGGCCGAGTACCGCCACGGCGACCCACAGCACAGTCGCGAGCTGCAGGGCGCGTCGCGCACTACGCAGCGGATCCGGCGCCGACGCGGAGAAACCCGCGCTGGTCTGGAGCGTAGGGAGGGGGCGATCGGTATTCACGATCGTACTGACGTTCGGACTCACATTGGTCATGTCGTCCCTGGTAGCGAAGTCACGCTGAGGCTACCACCGTCGCACGGACGCTCGCATGATCCGCGGCTTCATTCTCTTGATCGTGCGATTCGTTTCGAACCGTCCCTCCACAGTCGGCCCTGCCTCGTGAACATCCCCACTGTGCCGGCCAGCATGGCGAACGCGCTCTTTGGCTTCGCGGTCGATCGCGGAGCATCGCCACAGTCATTGCTGGATGCCGCGAATCTCACGACGGAATCGCTCGGCAAGAGCGACGGTCGCATCTCGCTGGAGCAGTACATGACGCTCATGCGCACGGCCGAGGTGCACTGTGCCGATCCCGCGCTGGCGCTGCATTTTGCGCTATGCGTCGGCGCGATGGAGGTGAGCGTCGTTTGTCTCATCGGGAGTACCTGCGAGACGATGGCCGACGCGGTGGCGCATCTGAATCGCTACTGTCGCCTGACACTGGATGTGGCGAGCAAGCACGGCGGCGATCCGTTCATCACCGAGCAGACGTCCGATGGGACGTGGTTGATCGACGACCGTCTGTATCCACCTCAATGCCATCAGATGACGGCGTGCACACTCCTTCGAAAAGTGGTGGGCACGCGCCAGCTCACTTCGCAGCGCTTCGTGCGCGCCGTGCACTTCGTCCACGTTGAACCGATTCCGGGGGCGGACTACGAAGCGCTCTTTGGTGCGCCGGTGCACTTCGGCATGTCACGCAATGCGATGCTGATGGATCCGGCGTGGTTCGATCTGCGCGTTCGCGTGTCACCAGCATATGTGAGTCCGATTCTGATCGAGCATGCCGATCGACTGTTGCGATCGCTGTCAGACACACAATCCACGCGCGGGCGCGTTGCGGCGGCGATTGGAGAGCGCCTCGGCCACGACGGCGCCAGCATGATCAGCGTCGCTCGCCATCTTGCCGTCAGCCGCGCTACGCTCTATCGCGCGCTGCAGCAGGAAGGGACGACGTTCGCGCGCGTTCTCGACGAAGTGCGTCGTGACAAGGCCATGCATCGGCTGTCGACGGGCGGATCCACCGTGCAGCAAGTGGCGCACGAAACCGGATTCTCGGAGCCGGCGGCGTTCTCTCGCGCATTCAAGCGTTGGACCGGTGAGACGCCGCTCGGCTATCGCGCGCTGTGTCGGGTAAACGGGCGGTAAGTCAGGCGACGACGCAACTCACGTCACCGCCTGACGCACCTGATACTGCGGCTCTCGCCAGACTTCGGTTCGCAGCACCTCTTCAAGAATGTCCACAGCGCGCGCGATGTCAGCGAAGCGCAAATACAGCGGCGTCAGACCGAATCGCATAACATCGGGCGCACGGAAATCACCGATGACGCCGCGCGCAATCAGCGCCTGCATGACGGCGTACGCATCCGGGTGACGGAAGGACACATGACTTCCGCGTGGCGCTCCGGCCGGCGGCCCAACCAGCGACAGGCCATACGGCGCGCATCGCGTCGCCACGAGATCGATCAGTAGCGTCGCAAGCGCGCGTGACTTCTCGGCGATCTGCTGCATGTCCACCTCGAGATGCAGATCGACACCGCTCTCGAGTGCCGCAAAGGCGAGAATTGGCGGCGTGCCGCAGAGGAATCGGTCGGCGCCGGACGCTGCTTCGTACTGGTCCACGAACGCAAACGGACGCGCGTGACCCAGCCACCCGCCCAACGGCGAGTGCAGTGAGCCGTGATGCCGCTCGGCCACATACAGGAACGCCGGCGCTCCGGGACCACCGTTGAGAAACTTGTAACCACACCCGACGGCCAGATCCGCGTTGCATGCGTTCAGCTCGAGCGGCACCGCGCCGACGCTGTGGCTCAGGTCCCAGAGCATCAAGGCGCCGCGCGCATGCGCTGCACGCGTCATGGCGGCCATGTCGAACATGTCTGCGGTCTTGTAGTGCACGTGTGTCAGCAGCACGAGCGCTGTGTCGTCGTCGATGCGCGACGCGAGTTCCTCGCGTGGCGCCAGCACGAGTCGATGCCGTCCGCCGAGCGAGGCGATCGCGGACTCGATCATGTATAGGTCGGTCGGAAAGTTGCCGGGCTCCGACAGCACTACGTGTCGCGCTGGCTGCGCACGGAGCGCCGACATGATGAGCTTGTACAGATTCACTGACGTCGAGTCGGCAGCGATCACTTCGTGCGGGAGTGCACCGATGAGCGACGAGATCTTTGCGCCGACGCGTTGCGGCGCGCGAATCCAGTCAGCGCTGTTCCAGCTGCGGATGAGTCCCTGTCCCCATTCCTGCTGCAGCACACTGGCAACGCGCGCCGCCGTCGCCTTGGGCAATGCGCCGAGTGAATTGCCGTCGAGGTAGATCACGCCATCCGGGATGTCGAATCGGTCGCGGTAGTTGCCAAGCGGGTCGGCGGCGTCGAGTGCGGTAATGCGCTCAGCGGAATGCGAGTCGAGAGGCGTGGCGGTCATGCGGCCGTCGGGGCGAAGAGATGGAATGGAACTGCGCTGCAGGTGCGTCGGTGTCAGGAGGAGTGTATGATATGCGCGGCCGACAGGACATTCGGGAGCCGTTCGGAGCTTCCGACGAGGGCGGGTCGCGTCGGGAACACGATACGGTGAGGGCTGGTGTCAACGCGATACGTGGCGCTGTTGCGCGGAATCAATGTCGGAGGGCATCGCGTGGCGATGTCCGATCTGCGGGCGCACATGGAGGCGCTCGGCTTTCGTGACGTCTCGACGTTCATCGCCAGTGGCAACGTCATCTTCTCCTCGCCGACGCGCCAGAAGCCGGCGGCGCTCGAACGCGTGATCGAAGCGCATCTTGAACAGGCTCTGGGCTACGCGGTACCGACGTTCCTGCGGACGCCCGCAGAGTTGATGGCTGTGGACGCGCATCGCCCGTTTTCCGCCGTCGACTCGGAGGCCATAGGCCACACCGTGCACGTCGCGTTTCTTCGCGACACGCCCGCGCCGTCGCTGGCGACGGTACTGCGTGCTCACGAGACGGAGCGCGATCTGTTTGCCGTGCATGGTCGCGAGTTCTACTGGCTCGTGCGCGGGAAGTCGTTGGAGACGTTGGTGCCGTGGGCGAAGCTCGAGAAGCAGCTGCGTCTGGAGACGACCATGCGCAATCGCACCTCGATTGCCAAACTCGCCGCCGTGTTAGCGAAGGGCTGAACGAATGGCACTCGGTGGATCGTTCCGCGCAACGTTGTTTCGCTATCCAGGCAAGGGCGGCTGGACTTTTGCGCCTGTGCCGGAGCGCTACGCGCCGCCGGTGACGCACGGCTGGGGGCGCACACCCGTCGAAGCGACTGTAGATGGGCACACGTGGGAGACGAGCGTTTGGCGCGGAAAAGACGGTCGCACGCTGTTGGCAGTGCCCAAGGAAGTGCGTGGCATGAAGGGCGACGGCGATGTGGTGGCGGTGACGCTCACCTTTCGATCGTTGTAAGTCTCACAACGGAGGACCCAGCAATGCGAGTAGACGCTGTGAACGGTCGCCGTATGTACGCGCGCGCTGTCGCGGTTGCGATGGCACTGGTACTGGGCGCCGCCGTACTTGCGGCGATGCCATCGGGTGAGCCGCGGCGCGCGACCGATGCGAGAGCCGCCACGGCTGATTCCGTGCCGCTCTGGACTGGACTTGGTGATCACCATCATCCGATCACCACGCGCTCAACGCTCGCGCAGCGGTACTTCGAGCAGGGTCTCAATCTGGCGTTCGCGTTCAATCACCCCGATGCGGTCCGCAGCTTCCGCAAAGCGCAGGAGCTCGATGACCGCTGCGCGATGTGCTACTGGGGCGAGGCGTTTGCGCTGGGGCCGAACATCAACATGCTGATGGATTCGGCGTCGGGCGTGGCGGCGTATGCGGCGGCGCAGCGCGCGCAGGCGCTTTCCGATGCCGTGACGCCAGTTGAGCGCGCGTACATCGGCGCGTTGGCCGCACGGTACACGACCACGCCCATGCTGGCGCGCAAGTCGCTCGATACGGCGTATGCGCGAGCGATGGCGAGAGTGGCGCAGCGTTATCCACGGGATGTCGATGCCGCAGTGCTGTACGCGGAATCCGAAATGCTGCTCGGGCCGTGGGACTATTGGCTCCCAGGCAAGCAGGCGAAGCCGCACGGTGCACGGGCCGTCGCGGCGCTCACGCAGGCCGTCGCGCGTGATCCACGTCATGCCGGAGCGTGTCACTACTACATCCACGCTGTCGAGGCGGCATATCCTGCGCGCGCCGTTGCGTGCGCCGAACGCCTGCCAACGCTGATGCCGGGCGCAGGACACGTGGTGCACATGCCGGGGCACATCTACATCCGCGTTGGGCGGTACGCCGACGCGATTGCGCGCAACGTTCATGCGCTGCATGCGGATGAAGACCACATCGCGGACATGCCTGCGGATGGCGTGTATCGGCTGGCGCTGCATCCGCACAATGCGCACTTCCTCGCGTTTGCCGCGTCGATGATCGGTCGGTCAGCAGAAGCGCTGGACGCCGCGAGGCAGACGCGCGCCAAGGTGGACACGTCGATGCTGCGCGCGCCGGGATTGGGTGCCCTCCAGCACTACTATATGCTGCCGACGCTCGCGATGGTGCGCTTCGCGAGATGGGACGACGTGCTGTCCGTTCCGCCGCCGCCGGAGGATTTGCCGTATCCGCGCGCACTCAGGCACTACGCACGGGTTATGGCCTTTTCCGCGCGCAACGAGCCGGAGAACGCGAAGGTGGAATTGCGCGAGCTGCGGAGAATGCGCGCCGACGAACGCGTGAAGTCGGTCACGCTCTGGGACATCAATCCCGCGTCATCGCTGTTGGAGATCGCGGACCTCGTCGCCGAGTCAGAGATTGCAGCGGCGAGTGGCAATGTTGCAGGGGCGCTCGATCTGCTGCAGCGGGCCGTCGCGCGCGAGGACGCGCTCACGTACGACGAGCCTCCGCCCTGGCATCTCCCGGTGCGGCAACAGTGGGGCGCGCTGCTGCTGCGCGTTGGTCGCGCGCGCGAGGCGGAACGGGCGTTCCGTCAGGATCTGGAGCGTCATCCCGAGAATGGCTGGTCGCTCGCCGGATTGGCTGCCAGTCTACGCGCTCAGGGGCGACGGACGGAAAGCGCGGCGGCTGAAGCACGGTTTCGGCGCGCGTGGTCTACAGCCGATGTGCCGGCACCGGTATTCACCGCGGGCGCTGCGGCTCTATGACGGGTGCCTCCGCATCACAAGTGCATCCGTTGTCGACCGTTTGACGAAGTCTGTAGCATGATCCGATCTCTCCTGACCTCCCTTCTGGGGTTGATGTGCTGCGCGGCAACGTTGTCCGCGCAGTCCCCACGCTCCGCGATGGCGAGAGACCTCGATCGCGCGATCGACCGGGCAACACGCGAATCGCACTTCATGGGTACGGTGCTCGTCGCAAGCGATGCCGGTGTTCGCTACGCGCGATCGGTCGGCATGGCCAACGCGGAATTCAGGCAGCCCAACGGACCTGATACCCGCTTTCGCATTGCGTCAGTGACCAAGCAGTTCACCGCGTTGCTGGTGATGCAACTCGTGGACTCGGGGCGAGTACGACTCGACGGAACGATCGCGGACTATCTGCCATGGTATCCGGCAGATGTCGGTCGGCAGATCACCATCGAGCAGCTGATGACGCACATGTCAGGTACGCGCGACCTGGAAGAGATTCCCGGCTACTACGCCACCGATGACTCCACGCTCAACTCTCATGCCGCAGTCGTCCGTCGCTATCTCATGGTGCCGCCAGCATGGACACCAGGAACGCGATTCCGCTACAACAACGGCGACTACATCATCCTCGGCGCGATTCTCGAACAGTTGACCGGACAGTCGTTCGCGTCGCTCGTGCAATCGCGCATTCTGACGCCGCTGGGGATGCGAAACTCCGGCATCGTGAAGGAGTCCGCGGTCGTGCCACGGCTTGCCGATGGTTACGACGCCGACGCCGCCGGACGTTTGCTGCGTGCGCCAGCGCCAGTGGAGCGATTCATGGCGAGCGGTGCGATGTACTCGACGCCTCAGGATCTGATGCGCTGGCACAAGGCGCTCTTTCATCATCAACTGCTTTCCGCCGCCGGAACCGAGCGCATGTTCCGCCCCAATCAGTGGGGCGGCGCGTTGGGCAGCTGGCAGTATGATTGGACGGCCGCTTCGAACGCTTCTGCGGATTCATCGGTGGCGGCAACCAAGCGTGCGAGCGTGCGCGTGATCGAACGTCAGGGGTGGATCGGCAACTTTCGCGCGCTGACCGTGCGCATGCCGGCACGCGACGTCAGCGTGATCGTGATCGCCAATGGCGGCAGCGCCGACCTGAGCACGCTGTCGCAGGGAAATGGACTCGCCTCCGCGATCGTCGCCGCCGTCGAGCGCGGAACACGCTCACGCTAGCTGTTCGGTCACGCCCCGAGCCCTCGATCGGAAGAACGCGCCGCGCAACCAGCGCGCCGCGCGATCGCCGTGGCTGTCCCATACCTCATTGCGATACTCGGCGATCCGCGACTCGGCGAACTCCTGCACGCGGCGCACGTCGAGTTCCGTGAAGCGGTGGAACGGCTTGAACTGAAACGGATGCTCGCGCACGAGTCTTCGAAAGCGATCGATGTGCGGAAACTCTGAACTCAACCGCGGCGCGAGGCGTAACGCGGAGCGCAGCAGATCTCGCGCCTTCGCGTCGTCACCGAACGCGTAGCGGATGTAGCGCGATTCGACGAGCTCCCAGAACGCCTCCGTGTCGGCGTGCGCATCGATCGCTTCGTATTCGAGCGCGGTACACAGCAGCCCCCAGAGTACATGGTCTTCCCGTCCGACCATGTTGCGCGTTGGCGACTCAGGGGCCTTCTCCCAATGACGCAGATACGCTCCCTGCATTGCGTACGCCGTTGCGAAGCCTGACCGCCACATGCGCAGGTTGAGTTCCGTCCACTCGCCCCAGAACTCGCGGCGCGGATTGAAGCCGCCGATGTCGAGAAAGAGGCGACGATATCCGGCGGCGAGCATCCCCTGCACGGGCATGTAGCGCAAACCGTCCAGCGCGACACTTGGCGTGGTACGGCGTGGCTTGAATCGTCGATCGGTATCCTCCACCAGCGACTGCAGTCCAACGATACCTAACGGTTGGCTGCGCAGCGTGTCCTCGAGGACTTCGAGGAAATCGCCATGCACCGTGAGGTCGTCGTCGAGAAAGGCGAGGAGCGGCGTCTTGCAGTGATTGAGCTGCTGCAGGCGACCACCGCCAATCGTCGGACGCTGCGTGTTGAAATGGATATGCAACGTCAATCCGCGACCCGCCTTGCGCAGGCGAGTCTCCACGTCGCGTGGCCGTTCGCGTGTATCCCAGTTGTACACGACATCCACCACGGTGCCGGCGGGGAGACGCGTTTCACGGAGCGAGCCAAGTAGCTGCGCGAGCCACTCTTCGCGGCGAGGGATGGTGAGCACACTCAGCGTCCAGCGTGCGCGTGATGCGTCGCGAATCATTGAACCTCCTCAAGAGCAGCAACTCGCCGGATCACATCACGCCAACCGGCGATGCCCGGAATCGTCACGCGGTGTACACCGGAAATCGCCTGAAGATCTGCATGCCATGTGCCATCGTCACGCGAAATGACGAAGCGATGCGGAACCGCCTGCAGCAGCGAGACGTCGTTGTCACCATCGCCTGCGGCCGCCACGACCGACGGCGTGATGCCAATCGCGCGCAGCCACGTGAGGAATGCTCGCGCACCGTGTCCCTTGTCGGGGCCGCTCGTCACAGCGAGCCAATCACCACCCGAAGAAACCGCCAAGCCGCAAGCGCGAAGCGCTGACGCGAGCGGATCGAGGGATGAAAACGTCGCCGACGGTGCAGGCCGAATCGCGACCGATGCACGCCGCTCCACGTCGGGCATCAGCGTCGCTTGATCGACATAGCATATGCCTAGCCGATTCGCTTCATCCCGAACGATCGCGCGCAGCGTCGTTGCATCGTCGCCGAGCGTGAGTATCGACCACGCGACACCATCGACGAGCTCGTATGCGCCTGTCATGTGGCAGCTGTCGTCCCAGTGCAGCGCCACGACTGCACCGTTCTCGGCGATGAGCGGCCCGTGAACACCGAGGTCGCGCTGGTTCCGGCGCAACTCGCGCAGCGTGCGACTGGAGGTCAGTACGAGCGAGAGGCGGTCGAGGTATGGCGACAGCTCGGCGGCGTCCATGGCGTATCGACCGTGACGGTCGAGCAGGGTGCCGTCCACATCGGAGAAGAGCAGCGTAGATGTCATCGGCAGGTCGAGTCCTGAGCGCGAGCCTTGCTCGACCGCTTCGGTGGCTGGATGTTGGAGCATGATGAACCGACGCCGCTTCGTTCGGGACACTCTGCTGGCGACCGCCGGCGTGTCCGCGCTGTCTCGTGCTGCACACGCGCAGCGATCAGTCGAGCACGCCACCCAGTACGCGGGGCACGAGATACAACCCGCGCCGCTCGTATTTGATCTCCACTCGCATCCCGGCGCCACCTTTCAGAAGGGGAGACCGGAGTACCAGGGTGATGAGGCGCACCGAAAGACCGTCGCCAGCATGCAGTCGGGCGGACTGACCGGCGCGTTCTTCAGCCTGGTGGCGGATGGGCCGCTGATCGAGCTCACGCCCACCGGTGTCATTACTCACGACGCGTACGCGAAGGGCCAGGCCGCGCGCGAGTACCAGCGGCAACTCGCGGATCTCAAGGCGCTGCTTGGCACGACCAGCGCATTCATTGCGACACGGGCCGCCGACCTGCCGCGCGCGCAGCGTGATCGTACGGTGGCGGCCTATCTCGCGTGCGAAGGCGGCGAGTTTCTCGAAGGCGATGCGGGACGTGTGGATCAGCTGTACGCCGACGGCGTGCGCTCACTGCAGCTGGTGCACTATGTGCCCAACGTGCTTGGCGATCTGCAGACGCAGCCGCGTCAGCACGGCGGACTGTCGGCAGCGGGCAAGGCGGTCGTCAAGCGGCTGACCGCGAAGGGCATGGTCATCGACGTCGCGCATGCGTCGTTCGAAACCGTGCGCGATGTGGCCTCGCAAACATCCGCACCGATCATTCTTTCCCACAGCATTCTCAAGATGGATGACTCGCGACTGCTCGCGGCGCGCGCCATCACGGTCGAGCATGCGAAGCTGGTGGCCAAGACCGGTGGTGTGATTGGCGCGTGGCCAAGCGGCTTCAACGCGAGCTTCGACGAGTTCGTCAGCAACACGGTACGGCTGATCGAGACCGTCGGCGTGGACCATGTTGGCCTGGGCACCGACATGGACGGCAACCTCAAGCCCGTGCTCGGCGACTACAAGCAGTTGCCCGACTGGCTGACAGCGCTGAAGTCGAAAGGACTGTCAGCCAGTGATGTGGCCAAGGTGGCCGGCGGCAACATGCAACGCGTGCTGGCGCAGGTGATCGGATAACGAGCTATCGGATAACGGGCTATCGGATAGCGAGCTACTTGATCGTGGGCTGCGTGGAGAACGACTGCTCGATGTCGGCAGCGATGTAGGCCATCACGGCCATCACTGCGACGCAACGCTGTACTTCGGCGGGATCCAGCTTGTCAGGCGTATCTGCGTCGGTGTGATGGAACCAGAAATAGCGTGAGCCGTCCACGTTGAGCCCCATGCCCGGTACGCCCGTGGACATGATCGGGCCGATGTCGGCGCCACCGCCAGACGCTTCGATCTTGCTGGCGCCAATCGGTGCGAGCAGACTGCCGATCGCTTCGATCACGGCGCGCGCTGCCGGTGTGCCCGTGAAGCCAAAGCCCAACGGCGAGAAGACGCCGCCGTCCGATTCGATCGCCAGCTGATGCGTTTCCTTCTGATGCGCATCCTTGTACGCCGCGCCACCGCGACCGCCGTTTTCTTCGTTGGTCCATCCTACGACGCGAATCGTGCGACGCGGCGTGAGTCCAAGCTTCTTGAGCAACCGAATCGCCTCCCACGCGACAACCACCCCACCCGCATCGTCCATCGCGCCCTGCCCTACATCCCACGAATCGATGTGGCCGCCCATCACCACGATCTCGTCCGGCTTCTCGCGGCCACGTAGTTCGCCCATCACGTTGGCACTCTCTGCATCGGGCAGCGTCTGCGCATTCATCGTGAGCGTCACACGCACCTTCTCGCCGCGATTGATCATGCGGCGCATCATCATCGCGTCTTCGGCGGTGACGCTCGCGTGCGGAATCCTGGTCACGGTGGAGTCGTAGCTCATGCTGCCCGTGTGCGGCGTACGCATGCCGTACGGCCCCGCGGCGCGCGCGAGCGATGCCACTGCTCCGACCTTTGCTGCGGCGATGGCTCCCTGCCGACGAAACGCGCCGTTGTAGCCGTAGTCGCGCCACTCCGCGTCGTACAACACGATCTTCCCCTTGGCTTCGCTCGCGCGCTGCGTGAGTTCATCGAAGCTGGCCACCACCATCACCTCGGCGGTGATGCCGCCCTTGGGGGTGGCGATACTGCCGCCGAGTCCGAGCATTGGCAACAGCTGCTTGCGCGGTGAGACCAGTTCGAGCGACTCCGCGCCGCGCACCCAATGCGGTACCATCACCTTCTCACGTTGCACGCGCTCGAGCCCATCCTTCTGCATCGTTGCGGCGGTCCAGGCGATCGCCTGCTCGAGTGCCGCCGAACCCGACAGGCGATGGCCGAAACGATCTGTCAGTTCGGCGATGCGATTCCAGGCACCAGCCGAGTCGGCCTGTGCGGCGGCGATGATCCGATTGGCGACCGCAGTGTACTTGGCGGGAATCGCGTCGGGCGCCTGCGCGGCCAGCGGTGACGCGAGCGTGTACAGCGGGAGTATGGCAACTGACAGGATCGCGGTTCGGCGTCCTGAGAGCGACAGAGGGCGGGCCATGCGAGGTTCCGGCGTAAGGGACGAGTGGTGGCGTGCGGTAATCTCGGGCAAAAGCGGTTCGACGTCCAACCAATGGGAATGACGGTGCAGATGCGAAGCGCGAGCGGGCGAAGGTGGACTGCGATGCTGTGTTTGGCATTCATCGGATGTCGGAGCACCACTGAGGTCGTGGAAGACCCGCGGCTCTGTCCGCAGACGTACGAGTTTGGAAACTTCGGGTGCACCAGAGTGGTGGCGATCGTCAGCGCTCCCACGACACCGCTCCCGTTGAGCTACCGCACGGACGTGCGCATGGTGCCGGCGCGCGCGAACAGCGGGTGGGAGGGAACGGCCGCTGGCGGTGTGGCCTTCGGTCCGGCGGTGCTCGACGCCACGCTGATGTTTCGTGCGCTCACGGGGGCCGCAGACACGCTTTCAGTGTGGATTGTGGCGCGTACGTTTGACCTCAGGCCTCCAATTCCAGTCGGCCAGACGCCGCCGCTCGCGGCAGTTGACAGTACGCTCCACCTGCTGCGTTTCGCGGCGGTGGGATCGTTCCGGCGCGTGGATACGGTGCGGCTGCAGCTTCGCGCGCCGTAGCGCGTCAGTACCCTCTCGCGTCGACGGCAAGGTCAGTGCAGAATCAGGGCGAGCAATTCCCCAGCCCTGACCCTCGCCGCATGCCCAGCATCTTCGACAAACTGAATCTCAAGTCGCAGACGGAGATTCTGGTGCTCAACGCCCCGGCGTCGTTCACGCCGCAGCTCGACGCGCTCGATGGGGTCAAGGTCCTGCGCAAGGCCACGTCCAAGACGCGCGTCTCGTTCGCCATGGGCTTCGCGTTGACGCAGGCGGAGCTGGATCGAATCTCACGCGATCTCATTGCCGCGTCCGATGCGGGCGATGTGATCATCTGGATTGCGTACGCCAAAGGCACGTCCAAGCGCTACACCAGCGAGTTCAATCGCGACTCGGGATGGACCGTCCTCAAGGACGCCGGCTTCGACACCGTGCGCATGGTCGCCATTGACGAGGACTGGTCGGCGCTCCGCTTCCGCCGCACCGCGCACATCAAGAACAGCGCGAAGTCGTAGTCATCGCATTCGTAGTCATCCTCCGGAGGCACGATGTACGAAGCCAAGACCAAGCCGACCAAAGTCAGTGTTGCCAGCTACCACGCCGCCATTGAAGACGATGAGCGACGGAAGGATTGCAAGGCGATCTCCGCGATCATGAAGCGTGTGACCGGATGCGCACCGGTCATGTGGGGCACGGCGATCGTCGGATTCGACAGCTATCACTACAAGTACGCCAGCGGACACGAGGGCGATTCCTGCGTCGTCGGCTACTCCTCTCGCAAAGGCGACATCAGCGTCTATCTGATGGGCGGCTACGAGGATGCCGAAGCGAAGGCGCTGCTCGCCAAACTCGGCAAGCACAAGACGGGCAAGGCGTGCATGTACATCAAGCGCATGTCCGACGTTGACCCCGCCGTGCTGGAGCAGCTCGTGGCGCGCGCGTACGCGATCACCAAGGAACGCTACAAGGGCAGCTGAGCGCTACAGCATCATCGACGGCGGCGCATTGGGGAGGCGGTTCTCCACGTATAGTCGCAGCACATCCTCGGCGGCGGGCAGATACGCCTCGATGGGGGGCAGTCCACCGTCGAGAAGCGGGCCCGTGTCGCGCAGCACCGACGCGATGCCATGCGTCAGCGCGAGCACGTCGCGGTCCACGTGTACGCACGCATCGAGCAGCTCCACCAGATAGCTCGCCAGCTCATCCGGCGTGTGCTCGCGCACGGAACGCCACCCGATGTGCTCGAGCGCGCGTGCGAGTGCCGGTGCGGCACCGCTGCTGCCAAAGCCAGTGTCCTCGAGGTATCGCGCGCGCAGCGCGTCGTAGCGGATCATGCGGGGAATGTAGGCGAGCAGATCGGTCTGCGGCCCTTGACGGGATGTTGATGTGTGTGCAAGTTGGTTACACACAAAGGATGTCGCTCGACCAGCCTGACACGCGCTCCCTCTCGATGAACACTCGTTTCGCCGTCGCCGTCCATATCCTCACCCTGCTGCATTCGCAGCCGGATGAGCCGGCCACGTCCGAGTACATCGCGGGGAGCGTCAACACCAACCCGTCGCTCATTCGCCGCCTGCTGTCGCAGCTGGCACGCGCCGGCCTGACGCGCTCGCAGATGGGCACGGGCGGCGGGGCGATGCTCAATCGCTCGGCATCCTCCATCACCCTGCTCGACGTGTACCGCGCCATGGACGACGAAGCTGAGCTGTTCCCGATCCATCCCACCCCGAATCCGGCCTGTCCGGTTGGGCGGCGGATCGGGGATGTGCTGGAAGCGCGTGTCGAAGCGGCCGAACGCGCCATGACCGACGAGCTGGCGCGCACCACGATCGCGGATCTCACCGGCGACATCTGCCTGCCGGTGTCTTCGCAGCGCTCACGAGCGGCCGCGAGCTGAATTCTGCACGACCTCAACGACTTCCTTGCGCACTGAACTGTAACAGAAACGCATACAGACACCCGTACGCTCCTTGCATTCCGTATCGACGCGCCACTCCTCACGACACAGACAGAGACACCAATCATGACCATCGCGATCACCGGAGCCACCGGCCAGCTCGGCCGCCTCGTCGTTCAGCAACTCCTCGCGCGCCAGCCGAAGGAGGAGATCGTCGCCCTCGTTCGCTCGCTGGATAAGGCCGCCGACCTCGGCGTTCCCGCGCGCCAGGCCGACTACGACGCGCCGGAAGCGCTCGGACCGGCGCTCGCCGGAGTGGACACGCTGCTGCTCATCTCGGCGAACGAATTCGGCAAGCGCATCTCGCAGCACTTGAACGTGATCGAGGCCGCCAAGCGCGCGGGTGTGAAGCGCATCGTCTACACGAGCTTGCTCCGCGCCAGCTCCTCGCCGATCAACCTGGCGGGCGAACACCGCGCCACCGAGGCCGCCATTCAGGCGTCCGGCATTCCGTTCACCATTCTCCGCAACGGCTGGTACACGGAGAACTACACCAGTTCGATCGGTGGTGCGCTGGCCGGTGGGGCATTCCTGGGCAGCGCGCGCGACGGACGGATTTCAGGTGCCACGCGCCTCGACTTCGCTGAAGCAGCCGCAGTGGTGCTGCTGACCGACGGACACGTCGGCAAGACGTACGAGCTCGCTGGTGATACGGCCTTCACGCTGCCGGAGCTTGCCGCAGAGCTCTCCCGTCAGGTCGGCAAGGAGATCCCGTATCGCGACCTGCCGCAGGCAGCATACGCGAAAATCCTGCTCGGCTTCGGTCTTCCAGAGGTGTACGCGGAGTCGATTGCCTCGTGGGATGTGGACGCGTCCAACGGCGCGCTCTACGAAGACGGCAAACAGCTCTCAGCGCTGATCGGTCGTCCGACCACGGCGCTGGCCACGGCAATCGCGGCGGCGCTGCCGTAAAAGACGCGCGCGGAGATGCCGCCGTGGCTGTCCATCGATACTTTCTGTGCGGAATGACGTGCCCGCCTGAAGTGACAGCCACTCACCTGGTATCTCCGCATGCGCTCTTCGTTGCTGGTCATCGCTCTCACATCGGTGGCGTCCGCCACGGTCGTCGAGGCGCAGCAAGCCGCCCCCCGGCCGATTCGCTCCGGCGATCTCTACCGCCTGCGTGATGTCGGTGCGGGGCGCATCTCGCCCGACGGCGCGTGGATCGCGTACACGATCACCACGACCGATTCGACGAAGGACAAGAGCGACAGCGACGTCTGGATGACGAGCTTCGATGGTGCGCGCACGTTACGCATGACGAGCTCGCCCGAAGGCGAAGGGAATCCGCGCTGGAGTCCGGACAACCGGTATCTGTCCTTCGTGTCGGGACGCTACGAATCGAAAGGTGGGCAGGTCTGGCTGCTCGATCGCGCGGGCGGCGATGCCGTGCGTCTCACCGATCTCAAGGGCGGCGTTGGCGAGTATGAGTGGTCGCCCGATGGCACGCGCCTCGCGATCGTCTCACACGATCCTGATCCCGAAGAGCTCAAGCCCGATTCGCTCAAGACCAAGAGCCCCAAGCCGATCGTGATGGATCGGTATGCGTTCAAGCGCGACAACACGGGATACCTCGATCGTCTGCGCGATCATGTGTACATCGTCGACGTCGCGACCAAGAAGGCCGTGCAGATCACGACGGGCGACTTCGACGATCAGTCGGTGCGCTGGTCGCCTGACGGTAAGCGCCTCGCGTTTGTGAGTGAGCGCAGCGGTACCGATCCGGATCGTACCAACAACTCGGACATCTACGTGGTCGACGCGGTGGCCGGTGCGACGCCGGTTAAACTCACCACGTGGAACGGTCCCGACGCGGGCCCGGTCTGGAGCCCCGATGGCCAGTCCATCGCGTATCTGCAGGGGAGCGAGCCGCAACTCTCCGCATACACGCAGAATACGATCGCCGTAGTGCCAAGCGCCGGTGGCGCACCGCGCTTGCTCGCGACGTCGCTCGATCGTGATGTGAACAGTCTGTCGTGGAGTGCCGACGGCACGTCGCTGCTATTCCTGCTCGGTGACGACCGTGCTGTACATCTCGCCACGGTGCCGGCAGCCGGCGGTACCGTCACGCGTATACTCGACGGGCGTCGCGTCGTGTCGTCGTACGACAAGTCGAACTCCGGTCGCATGGTGGTGAACACCGCGACCGCTATGCGTTCGGGCGAAGTGTTCGCACTCGAGAGCGGTGCGCTGCGTGTGCTCACGCACGTGAACGATTCCATCTTCACTGCGATCGCCGTCGGCAAGACGGAAGACGTGCAGTTCAAGAACAAGGATGGTCTAACCGTCGGCGCGCTGCTGGTGAAGCCCGCAACCTTCGACGCGAGCAAGAAGTATCCGCTGATGCTGCGTATTCACGGTGGCCCGAACGGACAGGACCAGCACGCCTTTTCACTCGAGCGGGAGCTGTTCGCGGCGAATGGCTATCTCGTGCTCGCGGTGAACTATCGCGGCAGCTCGGGACGCGGCCAGGCGTGGAAGAAGGCGATCTTCGCCGACTGGGGCAACAAGGAAGTGCAGGACCTGCTCGCCGGTGTCGATCACGTCATCGGCATGGGCATCGTGGACACCACGCGCATGGGCATCGGCGGGTGGAGCTATGGCGGCATCCTCACCGACTACACCATCGCGACGACCACGCGCTTCAAGGCGGCCACCAGTGGCGCAGGCAGCGCGCTGCAAACCACGATGTACGGCACCGACCAGTACATCTATCAGTACGAAAACGAACTCGGCGCGCCGTGGAAGAATCCGAAGCTCTGGGAGAAGCTGTCGTATCCGTTCTGGCACGCCGATCGCATTACCACGCCAACGATGTTCCTTGGCGGCGAGAAGGACTTCAACGTTCCCATCGCCGGTGGTGAGCAGATGTATCAGGCGCTCAAGTCACTCGGTGTGCCGAGCCAGATGATCGTCTATCCGGGGCAGTACCACGGCATCTCGCGTCCGAGCTTTGTGAAGGATCGCTACGATCGCTATCTCGGCTGGTACGCCAAGTACCTGATGGGCATTACGCAGTAGCGAAGACTACTTCTGCTTGGCCTTCCACGCCTTGTGCTCGACGGGCATGCACTTGGCGCACGGGTGATAGCCTGCCGCGATCGCCGTCGCTTCGTCGGCGAAGAACACACGCTGCTGCGCGTAGCCCGTGCCGGTGTCCAGCGCGCGACGCGCAAGTTTGCAATCCAGCCGGCCATAGCGCCGTTCCTTGCGGTAGCCACCGAAGGTGCCCGGGGTGGGGCTGGTGTATCGCGCGCCGTCGGCGCCGATGAGGAGATAGAGCTTTTCCGTTGCCATGCTGGAAATCTACTCACTGCCGGTCCCATGCTGCACATCGGGCGCACAGCTCATGCACGGTCGGCCAGCCTCGACTATCGTTCGGCGATGATGCCCCCTCTCTCAATCACGCTGGCATGAAGCCGCTCGAGCGGCTGGGTGAAGCCCGCACGCCTAACGGCACGGTGCTCACGTTGTACCGCCACGATGGCGCGTACCTGATCAAGGCGGACGGCGTGGAACTCATGTCCACACGCCGCCATCTGTCCGAAGATCGCCTGGCCGAAGTCGCCTGCGCGCCCTATCGCGACACGCCGCGCGCACGCGTGCTGATTGGTGGGTTGGGACTCGGATTCACGCTGCGCGCGGCCCTGCGCGCACTCCCCGCCGACGCGGAAGTCGTTGTCGCCGAGTTGGTGGCCGATGTCGTTGCGTGGAACAGCAACCCGGAGTATGCGCTGTCGCACGAGGCGATGCAGGATCTGCGCGTGCGCATCGTGCACGACGATGTGGTGAATGTTCTGCGTGCGGACGCGGTTGGGTTCAACGCAATCATGCTGGACACCGACAACGGTCCCGATGGCATGCTCATGTCGGAGAATGCGCGACTGTACGCGCAGCGTGGGATCGCGCTGACGATGAACGCGCTCCGTCCGGGCGGCACCATCGCGTATTGGAGTGTCGGCGACGATCCCAAGTTCGCTGGCCAGTTGCAGCATGCGGGACTCGCCGTGGAGACGCTGCGTGTGCGTGCGCACGACACGTCGGGGCCGATGCACACGCTGTATGTGGCCAGACCACGTGCGCGGAAGACGAGCTTGTGAGAGTTCTCGTCTTCATTCAATGGCCTGTGAAGGCATGGTCCATTCCCGATGCGCATGCGGCAGCGATCGCCGAGTCGTTTCCCGACGTGGAGTTCGTTCGCGCGCGTTCCGTGGACGAAGCCGCCGCGCTGATCGGCGATGTCGATGCGTGCTTCACACCATTTCTCAACCGCGAGATGGTCGCGTCGGCATCGAAGCTCCGCTGGGTGCATTCGCCGGCGGCGGCCGTGGAAGGATTGCTACCGTTGACCGAGCTGGCCGCAGCGGGGGTGATCGTCACCAACTCGCGAGGCATTCAGGCAATTCCCATCGCCGAGCATGTGATGGGTGGTATGCTGATGTTGTCGCGCCGGCTCGATCGCATGCTGGTGGCGCAGCGTGAGCGACGGTGGATTCAGAACGAGCTCACGGAAGAATGGCCGTGGATGCTGCACGGGCAGCGCATGACCATCGTTGGATTGGGCACCATCGGTGTGGAGATTGCAAGACGTGCGCACGCCTTTGGCATGCAGGTGACCGGCGTGCGTCGTCGGCTCGATCAGGAGAAGCCTGCGTTCGTGGAGCGCGTCGTTGGTCCGGCGCAGTTGGACGCCGCACTGTCTGGCTGTGATGTGGTCGTGCTGTCCGCGCCGGGTGTTGCGTCTACGAACCGGATGATCGGTGCGCCGCAGCTGGCGCTGCTCAATCGCGGTGCGCTGCTGGTGAACGTGGCGCGTGCGGCCGTGGTGGATGAACGTGCGATGCTCGACGCGCTCGCGAGCGGGCAGCTTGGCGGCGCGGTGCTCGATGTGTTCGAGCGTGAGCCGCTGGACCCGTCGCATCCGCTGTGGAGCACGCCCAATGTGCTCATCACGCCGCACAGCTCTGGCTTTCGCCGTTCGCACTGGGACGCGGTCACGGCGCTCTACAGTGCGAACCTGCGACGCTACCTCCGCCACGATGCGCTCGAGAACTTGGTCGACCTGTCGGCGGGATACTGACGCATGTCGCATGGCGTGGAGGAGTCGTGATCGCTGAAACGCGGAATCTGCAGACGCGTCGTCGCGTCTTCATGCTGGGTGCGACGGGCACCATTGGCCGCGCGACTGTGCGCGCGCTGGTGCGACATGGATACGAGGTCGTCTGCTTCGTGCGCCATGCATCGCGCGCGGCGAACAACTTCGCGGCGGATGGTGTGACGGTGCGCGTCGGCGATGTCGGCGATCGCGCGTCCATCGCGCGCGACGGTATGCAAGGCGAACGCTTTGACGTTGTGGTGTCGTGCATGGCGTCGCGCACGGGCGTCGCGCGCGATGCGTGGGCGATCGATCACGCGGCGCACGTGAACGTGCTGGAGGTGGCCAGGCAGCACGGCGTCACGCAAATGGTGCTACTGTCGGCGATCTGCGTGCAGAAGCCGTTGCTCGCGTTTCAGCACGCCAAGTTGGCGTTCGAGCAGGCATTGATTGAATCGGGGCTCGTCTACTCCATCGTGCGTCCAACGGCGTTCTTCAAGTCGCTGTCGGGGCAGGTGGCGCGCGTGCAGCAGGGGAAGCCGTACCTGATGTTTAGTGACGGTACGCTGACAGCATGCAAGCCGATCAGCGACGGTGATCTGGCCGAGTTCATCGCGACTTGCATTGCGGATACGACGCGTCACAATCGCATTCTGCCGATCGGTGGGCTGGGCAAGGCACAGACCCCGCGCGAGCAAGGAGAGCAGTTGTTCGCGCTGCTGGGACAGCCTCCCAAGTTCAAGCAGGTGCCCGTCGCCCTGCTGGACGTCATTGTCGGTGTACTCGGCGCGCTGGGTCGTGTCATACCGCCGCTTGCGGCCAAGGCGGAGTTGGCGCGCATCGGCAGATACTACGCAACCGAATCGATGCTGGTGTGGGACACCAAGAGCGGGCGCTACGACGCGGACGCCACGCCCTCGACGGGACGCGATACGTTGCGCGACTATCATGCGCAGCTCATCCGCGGTGAGGTTACGTTGGACCGCGGAGACCAAGCGGTTTTCTGATGCACTACTTCTCCCGCACCCATCTGCTCATGCGTGCATGTCCGCGTGTTCGCGCTCTGCTCCCGATTGTCACTGCATCGGCCGTGATGGTGGCCTGCGCCTCCGCGACGCGAACGGCGTCCTCGTCGCCGTCGACTGAGCGGCCGTTCTGGGGCGCGCCGAGTGCCGGGAAGACGCACACATTGATGCCATCGCCGACGACCGTGGTGAATGGCGGCTACGATCCGGCGGCAGCACCGGTGGTGCGCATGGCGTCCGGCGATCTGTTGGATGTGGGCACCGTTTCAACGTGCGGCACGCGCTTGCTGCAGCCGGGCAAGGACTCGGGGCAAATCGAGCCGGCGATTCGTGCCATTCAGGCGGCGGTCACGGCGGGAACGCTCAAGCGAGGCCCGGGCGGCCATGTGCTGACGGGGCCCGTGTACGTGGAGGGCGCGCAACCGGGCGATGTGCTCGAGGTGCGATTGCAGTCGATCGCGCTCGACGCACCATACGCATGCAACAGTTTCAGCTCGCGCAACGGCTTCATCCCGGAAGATTTCCCCAACACGACCAGGTCACGCATCGTCCCGCTGGACAAGCAGCGCATGGTTGGACGGTTCGACGATTCGCTCGGAATCGAGATTCCGCTACGGCCGTTCTTCGGCAGTCTTGGTGTCGCGCCTCCAGTGGAGAAGGGGCGCATCAACAGCGCGCCACCAGGGATGCATGCGGGCAATCTCGACAACAAGGAGCTCACCGCGGGCACGATTCTCTACATCCCCGTCAACGTGCCTGGTGCGCTGGTGCACATCGGCGACGGCCATGCGGCGCAGGGCGACGGCGAGGTGGACATCACGGCACTCGAGACGTCGCTGCGCGGTGTGCTGCAGCTCATCGTGCGCAAGGACATGAAGCTCACGTGGCCGCGTGGCGAGACGCGTACGCACTGGATCGCGATGGGCGCGGACAGTAATCTGACCATCGCGGCGAAGATTGCTGTACGCGAGGCCATCACACTGCTGGGTGACGTGAAGAAGCTCTCGCGTGAAGATGCATACCAGTTGGTGAGCACGGCGTGCGATGTGCGCATCACGCAGCTGGTGGATGGGACGATGGGTGTGCACGTGATGATTCCCAAGTCGCTTTTCACCGCGGCAGTTCGGCGTTAGAGCACGGCTGTGCGGCATGCCCGCGTACCAGGAGGGATATTCGATGCACTTTGAACTCGAGCATGCACGTCAAGTGCTGCAGCGCACGCCGGCAACCCTGCACTCGCTCTTGAGCGGCCTTGGCGACGCGTGGGTGACGGGAACCGAAGGGCCGGAGACCTGGTCGCCGTACGACATTGTGGGACACATGCTGCACGGCGAGAAGACCGACTGGATTGCTCGCGCGCAGATCATTCTCGCGCGCGGAGACGACCGGCGTTTCGCGCCGTATGATCGCTTCGCCCAGTTTCGCGAGAGTCAGGGGCGCACACTCGAGGAGTTGCTCGCAGACTTCGCGGCACACCGCCATCGCAATCTCGATACGCTTGCGCGTTGGTCGCTGACCGAGGAGCAACTCGACTGGGAAGGTGAGCACCCAGCGTTTGGTGCCGTCACCTTGCGTCAGCTCCTCTCGACGTGGGTGGCGCACGATCTTGGACATCTCGCGCAGGTCACGCGCGTCATGGCCAAACAGTACCGCGAAGCGGTTGGGCCGTGGCGCGCGTATCTGCCGGTGATGGATCGCTGACGATGAAGGCGCGCTACGGTGCGGCGTGCGTCCTCTGCCTCTCTCCGGCAGAGATCGCCCGCCATCACGGTTGCTGAACAGGATCTCCAGCGATCGTCCCGCGGGACAGTAGGCCGTCTGCATCCGAAGCGGACACGCTGACGAATACCGATCGTGCGGTCGCGCACTCCTCGCGCGCCAACCTTGCTCTCGCGCATCGTTCGGAACCCATTGATCTCTCCATATGAGTCTTGCTCCTCTCCGTGCGCACGTTGCTGTGTGTCGCTCCCTGATGCGTCGGTGCGTTCTAGGTGTGGTCGCGGTGCTTGGCATCGCCCCCGCGCAGCTCGCGGCACAGACCTCGACGTCCGACCGCATTGCCGGCGAGTGGGTGTTTCAAATGGACGGCGACGATCAGCCGCAGCGCGTCGTGCTCTCGGTCGAACGAGACAGTCTCCGCGGCCAGGTGTACGGGCAGGCACTCGTGGGAGCGTTGCGCGGATCGCGCGTAGAGTTCCGCGTGGGCGATTTCCGGTGGCGTGCCACGCTTCGAGGCGATAGCCTCACCGGATGGCTGGGCGTCGGAGCGGATTCATCGGCGTGGAGCGGGCAGCGGTTCCGTCCACGGGCGACAGGGCGCGCGTTCAATCTCGAACCGAGCACCTTCCATCGCGGCCTCAGCGCAACGGTGACACCAGCGCTGCGGATCTATTCGGGTGACACCGTACGCACGACCACGCTCGATGCGGGCGGCTGGGGACGCGGAGCCTTCGGCGACCGGACCAACAAGCGATCGGTGGGAGGGAACCCCCTAACCGGCCCTTTCTTCGTAGAAGGGGCGGTACCCGGCGATGTGCTCGTGGTGCGTCTGCATCGCGTGCGGCTCAGTCGTGACTGGGCGTTCAGCGGGACGCAGCTCATCGACAATGCCATCGATGCGCGCTATGCGGTTGAACGCAAGTCGGTGGACGTCGACAACAAGTGGACGCTGGACACACTCGCGCAAACGGCGCGCCTCACCAAGCCGACGCCGGGTCTCGCAGACTTCCGCGTGCCGCTGCGTCCATTTCTTGGCGTGGTCGCCGTCGCACCGGGCGGTTCGTTCATGCCAACCTCGCGCGACTCCGGGCCCTACGGTGGCAACATGGAGTACGCGCAGCTGCGTGAAGGCACGACGCTCTACCTGCCCGTCTCCACCACGGGCGCATACCTCTACCTCGGCGATGGGCACGCAGCACAAGGCGACGGTGAGCTCACCGGCGATGCGATGGAGACGGCGCTCGACGTGACGTTCTCCGTGGAGATCAAACGGTGGGGCTTTGCGGCGATGCCACGCGCGGAGACCGCAGAGCACATCATGTCGATCGGCACCGCTGGTTCGCTGGACGAGGCGATGCGGCGCGCCACGACGGACATGGCGCGATGGATCGAGGCCGACTACGACGTCACCGCAACCGATGTGGCCCTCATCATGGGCTTCGCGCTGATCTACGACATCCCGGACCTGGTCCCGCCGACCGTCGGCGTGTCGGCACGGATCCCCAAGTCCGCGCTCGCGACCCTCAGGCGGCGCCAGCGCTAACCCGCCAGTCGCTGGCCGACCGCACGCCAATCGACCGGATGCCTCTCCGGCCCGGGCGGTCGTAGAATACGGCATGCGCAAACACATACTCCTGTATGGTCTGCTCGCCGGCGTCTGCATCGCCGGCCTGAAAGCCATCGAGTACCGGTGGCTCGTGGTCGAACACTCGATCGAGATCTACGGCGGTCTGGTCGCGGTCATCTTCGCCGCGATCGGACTCTGGCTGGGACTCAAGCTCACCCGCCCCGCGCCCGAGGCCATCGTGCGCGAAGTGCTTGTCGAGGCTCCGCGCGAGTTCGTCCGCGATCAAGGTGCGCTGGAGTCCCTGGGGGTGACGCCGCGCGAGCTCGAAATTCTCGAGCTCATCGCCTCAGGGCTGAGCAACAAGGAGATCGCCGAGCGTGTTTTCGTCAGCGAGAATACGGTGAAGACGCACTCCAGCCGTGTCTTCGACAAGCTGGGCGCCAAGCGGCGGACACAGGCGGTCCAGTTTGCTCGCGAGCGCCGCCTGATTCAGTAGCCATGTAGCCTGTCGAAGCGGTCGAAGTGACCGCTTTGCGGCTAAGCGTCTACCTCTTTCTGGTGATTTCAGGCCCCAACGCGGAAAATCATCCCTTTGGGTGACGCAATCGGATGGCTGGGCGGCCTAGAATCGGCGCTCCTCAACCCCTTGGAGCAGTCATGAAGAAGATCAGCCTCACATTCGGTCTCATTGCCGGCGGCATCATGTCGGCGATGCTGTTGCTGGCCCTCCCGTTTCAGGATCAGCTAGGGTTCGACCGCGGCGCCATCCTCGGCTACACGACGATGGTGGTCGCCTTTCTGATGGTATACTTCGGCGTTCGTTCCTATCGGGATACGGTCGGCGAAGGGCGCATCACCTTTGGCCGTGCGTTCACCGTGGGGCTGATGATCACGCTGGTGGCGACGGTTTGCTACGTCACCACCTGGGAGTTCATCTACTTCAATCTGGCGCCGGATTTCGGTGACAAGATGGCCGCGGCCGCGATCGCCAAGGCAAAGGCGTCCGGCGCCACCGAGGCCCAGGTCGCTGCGCAGGCGAAGGCGATGGCCGAGTTCGCGGAGTCCTACAAGAACCCGCTGGTGAACATCGCGTACACCTTCCTCGAGCCGCTGCCGGTTGGCCTGCTGTTCACGCTCGTCACTGCCGGCTTGCTCAGCCGAAAGCGCGGGCAAAGCGCGGCGCCCGCTTTCACGTCACAGACCACCTGAGCATTGGCTACACACGTCGTTCTCGTGCATCCGGAAATTCACTGGAATACCGGCAATGCCGGACGCACTTGTCTGGCAACCGGTGCCACGTTG
Source organism: Gemmatimonas sp. (assembly GCA_965279375.1). Taxonomy (GTDB): domain Bacteria; phylum Gemmatimonadota; class Gemmatimonadetes; order Gemmatimonadales; family Gemmatimonadaceae; genus Gemmatimonas. The sequence goes on from OZ257156.1 coordinate 1,507,985, forward strand.
CACCTGATCGAACCACTCGGGTTTTCGCTGGGCGAGCGAGAAGTGAAGCGCGCGGGGCTCGACTACTGGGAGCATGTGGATGTGCGCGTGTGGCCGGACTGGGATACGTTCGAGCGCGCACTTCCCACACTCGGCGAGCCCTTCTTCTTCTCTACGAAGGCGACGCAGCTGTTCTGGGATGCGCCACTCGGCGCAACATCGGACGTCGTGCTGATATTTGGACGCGAGACCGGTGGCCTCCCCGAGGGATTGCATGCGACGTACGCTGAGCGCTTTGTTGCGATGCCGATTCATTCACCGCGCGTGCGATCGCTGAACCTGTCGACCAGCGTTGCGATTGCGGTGTACGAAGTGCTGCGCCAACAGCGGAGTATTTCTCATGCCGAAGGACCGTAAAGACCGCGACTATTTCCGGTGGGCGACGAGCGTCGCCATTGTCAGCGTCTCCCTGCTCTGTGCTGCACATGTCGATGCGCAACCTGCGCCGCTCGACGAGATCATTCGACGAAAGCTTCCCGTCGACAGCGTGTACAACGGCATTCCCTGTGCGCGCTCCGACCGCGCGCCGGCCGAGTTTCATCGCAACGAACGTATCGCCAGCTGTGCGCTCTCTCGCGACTTCGATGCGGGGCGACATCGCTTCACCGCAGGGACGTGGCTCGACTACAACGCGGCCGGCGTGCTGTGGGGCGCATGGCTCGATCGTCACACTTCGCTCGACGGGCATCGCTGTCGCGGTGAAGGCTACAAGGCGTGGAGTGTGCGCTTCTACCCCAGCGGCGCGCTGTCTGGATGCTATCTCGCTGCCGACACCGTGGAGAGCGGCGTGCCGTGCATGCGCGGTACGTTCCTGCGTGAACTGCGCGGCGGCGGCAAAACCGCATTGCAGCTCTACCCCGACGGCCGATTCAAGCGTTGCATGGCGGCGCGAGATACCACGGTTGACGGGCGTGGCATCAAGAAGTGGCAGCTCGTGGAGCGAGACAGTGTGACGGCGCAGCTACGCGTGCGCTAACTGTGAGGAGACTCTGGCGCGAGAACTCCGGATTCGCGACCGGGCGATCACGCGCGTCACTCGTTCGACAACAGCTCCGCGTAGTGCGTTTCTGCGCACGTCGGGCAGACGCCGTGTGAGAGTTTCGACGGCGAGCGCTGCGAAGCGAAGCGTTCGAGCGGTTGCCATGAGTTGCTATCGTCTCGAACGGCTTTGCAGTGCATACAGACGCTGACGAACTCGCCGAGTGCCAAGGTGAGGCGTTGCTCCACAGCTGCCCGTGCGGTCAGTTCGTTGTTGTGTGACAAACGAAAGAACGAGGCGAAGAGGCCGAAGCACACGAACAGCTGCATCGCCAGCGATCCCATGAACGTTACCGTGAACAGCGCCGAGCCGCTTGGCATCAGCGGCGAGGAGGTGGAGAAGATCGCGTACATCCCCAACGCGCCCGCGGTGGGAATGCGCTCCAGGCGCGGAAGGGTTTCGGTGCGGCACAGCTCCCAGACTGCGAGCGCGAGCAGGACGGCCATCGTGCTCACTTCGATCTGTGCGGAGAGCACCCGCGATTCGATCCACGCCGCGAGCAGATGCGCCGCAACGGTCACCGAAACCGCCAGCGTGAGTATGAACGTAGGCGCCAGCCGTCGTCCGCGAATCGCATACGCGCCGGCGAGCACCGTTCCTGCGAAGGCGACGCGAAGGGCGCCAACGAGCAGCATGCTCCATTCCGGTGGCTCCACGCCCGGCGCGCGGAGAAAGATCGTGCTGACCGAGTACCGCGCGAGCAGCAGCGTCCACGCGATGGCCCAATAGCGCGCCAGTCGCTCGCGACGGAGCACCGCGAGATACAGCAACACGCTGATGCACACGCTTGCCACCAGAATCGGCAAGCCGGAGCGGAAGAGGCTTTCGCGAAACACTAGCGGATGGATGCCGCGACGGAGAGGCGACGCAGAGGGCTGGGCGAAGAGAGCACGCGCAAACAATACGCCCGAAGCGGCCCGGCTGCATGCGCGCGATACCAGCAGTGAACGTGGACCGGACGGGATAAGGACTGGCGGATCGTCGGAGATACGGCGTATGTCTGCCGGGCAACGACTTGGCCCTGATTTGCCACGGCGGTATCGCGCTCTCGATCGCCCATCTCCCCAACGCCGACGCGGTCGCGCTGCTCCATGAATATCGTCCGACCCCTATCGCTGTCTGCCGTTCTGCTAACCGGCGCACTCTCGTTCGGTGGACGGACCGTGGGACCGCACGACCGGGAGCCCTCCGGCGCCCACCGCGCCGATGGTAGAACCGTGCTGCCGATTGCGGCCGCCAACGACAATCGGCGCCCCGCGGGCAGGATGCGTGGCGACACGCTGTCGGTTGCGCTCGAGGTTCGCGTCGCGCGTTGGTACCCCGAGGCGGAGGACGGGCCGTTCGTCGACGCGCCGATGCTCGCCGAAGTTGGGCGCTCGCCGCAGGTGCCAGGGCCGCTGATTCGTGTGCGCGAGGGTACGGTCATCGCGGCGACGCTGCACAATGCACTCGTCGATTCGACAGTCACCTGGATCGGCCTCGCCAGCAAGCCGGGTACGGATACCGTGCGAGTCCCGCCGGGCGCGACGGCGACGATTCGCTTTGTCGCTGGACAACCCGGCAGCTATCTGTACGCCGTGCGCGCGGGAGATGTCGATCACCGTGCACGAGAGCGCGAGCAGCTGACCGCCGCGTTCGTGATCGATGCGAGAGGGGCGCGCACCGATGATCGGATCTTCGTCATGAACATCTGGGGAGAGCCACTCGATTCGGTCACATACCGCAACGCCCTGACGATCAACGGCAAGGCGTGGCCGTTCACCGAACGGATCACTGCCACGGAGGGCGATACGCTTCGATGGCGCGTGGTGAACGGCACGGACCGGATACATCCCATGCATCTGCATGGATTCTTCTACCGCATCTCCGCGCGCGGCGACGGCGCGCGCGACACGCTGCTCAATCGGCAGCGACAGGAAGATGTGGTCACGCAGTTGATGGAGCCCTACAGCACCATGCAGATGTCGTATGTCGCGGCGCGAGAAGGCAATTGGCTCTTCCACTGCCATCTCTCGTTTCATGTGAGTGCAGACGCGCGATTCACCGACGGCGTCGCGCACGCTGATCATGTTTCCGGCGACGCGATGCGACATATGGCAGGGCTGGTGCTGGGCCTCAACGTCAAGCCGCGGCCTGGAGTCTTGCACCCCGCACGGCGCACCGCGCGGCAGCTGCGTTTGCGCGTGGAGGAAGGGACTCCGCGCCATCGCGCGCCGCGGCTCATGAGCGCGGTGCTGCAGGACGCTGCTCGGCCAACCGCGGACTCTGTGCGCCTGCCCGGGACGACGCTGTTCCTCACGCGAGGTGAGCCGACGGACATCAGTGTGGTCAACGCGCTGAACGAACCGACCGCGATCCACTGGCACGGCATCGAACTCGAGAGCTACTCCGACGGCGTGGCCGGCTGGAGTGGTGCGATGAATCGGCTGGCGCCAATGATTGCGCCGCGAGACTCGTTCGTCGCGCGGCTCACGCTACCGCGCGCGGGAACGTTCATCTATCACACGCACCTGAACGATGTGGAGCAACTCACGTCGGGACTGTACGGTGGTATCGTGGTACTCGAGCCGGGTACGCGCTTCGATGCCTCGCGAGATCATCTGTTTGTGGTCGGATGGGACGGACCCGCTGACCCGCCGCACCTGCTGGTGAACGGCGATTCGCTGCCCGCTCCGAAGGAGCTGGCCTTCGGAGTGCATCATCGGCTGCGCTTCGTCTTTATCGGGGCTGTTGGCGGGGAATCGTTCGCGCTGCGATCGGCTTCGGGCGTGGTGCGCTGGCGAACGCTGGCGCGCGACGGCTTTGAACTCGCGCCGTCGAAGCAGCGTGAACTCCCCGCCGAGATCACCGGGTGGGCCGGACAAACGTACGACTTCGACTTTCTGCCCTCCGCACGCGGTCGCTACGAACTGATCATCGGCGATCCCAAGTCCCCATCGTGGACGCAGGTGTACTGGGTGCGCTGACACCATGCGGGTTGATGAGGGAACCGTTCGGCGGCGTGATGGCTAGCTGCACAGGAACTCATTCCTGTCCCTCGACGGAGCGAAGCGATGCGCTGGATGCTGATCACGAGTGTGTTGGCCACGCTCTCCATGGCGGTCGTTGCCGAATCGCGCGCGCCGCTGCGGCCGATTCCGACTCTCAATGGGAGGCGAGCCTCGTCGGCTGCTGAACCTGCTGCCGAACCCTCTGCAGCGCCTGCCTGGAAGAACGCGTCATGGCTCAACGCCGCGGCGCCGATCAGCCTCGCGTCCCTCAAGGGACGCGTGGTCTTGCTCAACTTCTGGGTATTCACCTGTTACAACTGCACGAACACCGTACCATCGCTCGTTCGCTTCGATGAGCAGTTTCGTGCGCGCGGATTGAGCATCATCGGCATTCATACGCCCGAGTTCCCGCCCTATGCTGGAGAACACGACAAAGCCAACGTCGCGAAAGCCCTCGCCAAGTATGATATTCGCTACCCGATCGCACAGGACAACGATCGCGCGACGTGGAATTTGTACCACATCGCGTATTGGCCGAGCTTCGTGTTGATCGACAAGCAGGGGCGCATTCGGCACGAAGGCTACGGCGAGTTTCACATCGGAGATCAATGGCATCGGCAGTGGGAACAGCGAATCGAAGCGCTTCTGGCCGAGTGAGGACGACTCGACTTGCGTTGCTCTTGCTGCTGACGACGGGTTGCGCGGCAACGCGCGACGGCGTGGTTGCGCGCGACGACTTGGTGTCGATGGTGTTGGAGCACGCGAATGGCGTCGAGCAGTTACGACTCGTGCCAGAACCCGGCGTGAAGATCAGCGCGCAGTTCAAGCCAACGATTCAAACGGACCGCGGCGCGCTCGTCGAATTCGATGCGCCCGGTCGAACGGCCGACAGTGTGTACTTCGTGGTGCCGCCAACCGCGCCGATGACCGGTCGCCGTCCACTGCGCGGCACGCTGCGCGCGAGCGCCTGTCCTCAGGGCAAACGAGTCTGTCTCTCGGTCGAGTTGCCGATCGACGTGCGGTAGCGAAGAGAGAGCGGATTACTTCGCGACGACCGCCTTGGCCAAACGCTCCATTGCTTTGCGGAACGGGAGCGACGGTTTGCCCGGCAGGATGTTCCACGCGTTGAACACCACCACGAGATCCCGATCGGGGAAAGTCATCGGGAACTGTCCGCCAAAGCCTGAGCCGGTCCAGATGAATTTCTTGGCGTCGGTCGGGTCGGGATAGAGCCACCACTTGAAGCCATACTGCGCGGAGTTGGGTGAGCTCCCGGTTGCGATGGACGGTGTGATGGATGCCTTGATCCAGTCAGCTGAAATCACGCGCTTGCCCTGCCAGAGGCCGCCCTGCCCGAAGAGATACCAGACGCGCGCGAGGTCCTGCGCGTCGAGATAGAGTCCGCCTTCGGTGTCGAGTGAGCCGGAGGGCGTGCGCTTCCAGAACCACTGGGTGATGCCGATCGGCGCGAACAGATACTTGGCACCGTACTCCTCGAGATCGTAGCCGGTCGCCTGACGAAAGACGTGCGCGATGAGTGCGCTCTCGCCACTGCTGTAGTTGAACTTGGTGCCGGGCTCCCGCATCATCGGGCGGTCGATCGTGAACTTCACCCAGTCGGCGCTCTGTTCGAGTCCGCTCGCAGTGTTGTTCGGATCGATGTACGGCAAGCTCTCGTTCCAGTCGAAGCCACCGGTCATCGTCAGCAGATGCCGAATGGTGATGCGCCGCTTGCGATCGTCGATGTTGGCGACTTTGGTGGTGTCGAAGTAGCGCAGGATCGGCGTGTCGAGACTCGGAAACTCGCCGCGTGTGACCGCCGCGCCGATGATCACGGAGGCGACGGTTTTGGTGACCGATTGCAGCGTGTGCAGCGTGCCACGCCGATAGAACGGATGCCACCACGGGTTGAAGTAGTTGAACGGCCCGGTCAGATCGTGCGCGTTCAGCGCGTTCGTCACCTTCGCGGAGTCGCCGTAGGCCGCGTCGTAGTCGTGCGGGTACTTCGCATCGAACGCGATCTTGCCGTGCCGAATCACGAGAAACCGGTCCACGTTGCCGTAGGTGCCTGCCTTGATCTCGCGATCGATCGAGTCGAGCACGGCGACGTTCAGGCCGAGTGACGACGCCGAGGACACAGGCCACGCCTGCGCGCGCACGACGGACGGCGAGCCCGCGACGAAGAGCGTCGCAGCGAGCAGCAACAGGCGATCCTTCACAAGGACTCCAGGCACGAGAGGTTGGGCCCACGACTGCCCAAGATTCTCGCGGTTTCGCTACGTCATCGCAACTCGCCGAAAGAACAGCGTCGTATCGCAGTAGCCACCGTGCGGCAGCAGCGCATAGTCTGGAATCACTCCGGCGCGAATCCACCCCAGCCGCGCGTACAACCGCTCCGCGTCGTCACTCGCGGTATCGAGCACGAGCAGTGATTTCCCGCAGTCGCGCGCCGTCTCCTCGGCCGCACGCAGCAACGCTTCGCCTACACCAAGGCGACGCATGCGGCGATGCACGAGCATCTTGGAGAGATCAGCGCGATGCGGTTGGTTCTCCGGCTGGCCGAGAATGAGCTGGACCGTGCCGCATACACCCGTCGCGTCCGTAGCGATGAGCAACGCACGGTCGCCAGCCGCGGTACCGCGCGCCACCTCCGTCCAGAACGCGACTGCGCGCTCGCGCGACAGCGGATGCATGAAACTCACCGACGCGCCCCCCTCCACGCAGTCGATGAGTACGTCAGCGAGATCCGACAACGTCGCCTCATCCAGCTCCGTCACGCGTCGGACACTGTACGTCGCGCTCGACACGGGCTCGCCGGTGGCGCTTTCATCTGAAGCACTGCTGGAGTCATTACCGAGTGCGTGCATGAATCCCTCAGCGCGACATGGACGCCGACGCCAGCACGACGGCGTAGCGCGCAGCCGACCGGGTCGGATTGTGAAACATCGTGGGCTGATCGAGTTGCATCGCCAAGCAGTCGCCTTCGCGCAGTTGATGGCGTTCGTTGCCGATGGTGATGTCCATCGAGCCCGACAACATCCACACCTGCTGATAGACGCGCACGTCGCGCGCCCCCGTTTCGAACGCCACCCGCGCGCCCGGCGGGAAGTGCACCTCCACGATCTGCATCGGCTGCGAGGTGCCGGTCGGCGACACGTTGCGGCGGCGATAGCCCGACGCCGGATCGGTCCACTCCGACTGCGACTCGCGCCGTGCGATCGGCCCGCTCTCCGCTTCCATCGCCGATGACGGCGCATCAAAGAGTGATGCCAACGCCACACCGAGCGCGGTGGCCAGCTTCTCCAGCACCACAGCGGTTGGACTGCTCTCCCCGCGCTCGATGAGCGAGATCATCGATCGACTGACCCCGCTGCTCCCCGCCAGCGCATCGAGCGACAGCCCCTGCGCCGCGCGAAGTTCGCGCACGCGCTCGGCGATGCGTCTGTTGAGGTCGGTTGGCAGAGTCGCCGGGGAGTCTGTCATGGTGGACACAATATCCAATATGCTGGACGAAACGTCAATCCGCGTTCGACAGAGGGCCTCGGGGGAGCTCGGGAGGAAGGTTACCGCCTGAATCCGTCATTGCCGAACCCCTGCGGCGACCCCAACATCGACCGGAAGCTCGACCACGACACGGCAGGCCGCACGGCACGCTGCCTCGACTCGCACACCGGACCGCCTCTCGCTCTCAATCATGACCACCATCGACGAGTACATCGCCGGATTCCCCGCCGAGGTGCAGCAGATCCTGACGCGCATTCGTGCGACGATTCGCAAAGCGGCGCCGGATGCTGAAGAAGTCATCAGCTATCGCATGCCTGCCTTCAAGCAGGGTGGGATCCTGGTCTACATTGGAGCGTTCAAATCGCATATCGGCCTGTATCCGCCGGTCAGCGACCCGGCGCTCCAGCGCGAAACGGCGCGCTACGCTGGTGAAAAGGGGAACCTGCGATTTCCCTACGATGAGCCCATGCCGTACGACCTGATTGGCCGCATCGTGCGGCAACGAGTCCAAGCACAGCTGTCCAAGGCCGCGAGCAAGCGCCCGCGCAAGAAACCCAACACCACCAAATGACCGACAGTTTTCGCGACGGAATTCAGCAGGCGTTGGGTACGCAGTTCGTTCTGGGGCGAGAGCTGGGCGGCGGTGGCATGAGTCGAGTCTTTCTCGCGCGGGATGTGCAGTTGGGGCGCGAGGTCGTCGTGAAGGTGTTGTCGCCGGAGTTGGCGCAGGAGCTCTCCGTCGAGCGCTTTGGCCGAGAGATCGGCTTGGCGGCCGCGTTGCAGCACGCCAACATCGTTCCGGTACTCTCGGCGGGCATTTCGGCCGACGGCATCCCGTACTACCTGATGCCGTTCGTGGAAGGCGCGTCGTTGCGCGATCTGGTTGGTGGTGGCAAGACGCTGCCGATGGCCGACGTGCTGCTCGTGCTCAATGACGTGGCGCGCGCGCTGGCGTATGCGCACGGGCGTGGCGTCGTCCATCGCGACATCAAGCCGGACAACGTGATGCTCTCGGGCGGCGCCGCCCTCGTCACCGACTTCGGCATCGCCAAGGCGATGAGCTCCGCGCGCGAGACCAAGCCCGAGAACACGCTCACGCGCATGGGCACTTCCATCGGCACGCCGTCGTACATGGCGCCCGAGCAGGGTGCCGGCGACCCGGATACCGATCATCGCGCCGACATCTATGCATATGGCGCGATGGCGTTTGAACTGCTCACCGGCGCGCCACCGTTCGGCGATCGGCCACCACATGCGCAGCTCATCGCGCATCTCTCCGAAGCGCCCAAGCCTGTGGCGTCGCTGCGCACCGACACGCCGGAGCCGCTCGCGCAGCTCGTGATGCGTTGTCTCGAGAAGGATCCAGCGCATCGCCCGCAGAATGCCGGTGAGCTGCTGGAGAGTTTGGCCGACGCCAGCAGCGCGCTGCGCACCGGCACCACGGGACAGTTCGGCGCACGTCCCACGACGGGGAGCAACCGTGCCACGCCTGCCAACGCAGGCCCTAACGCGTCGCGCTCGAAGGCAGGCCTGCTGGTCGGTGCGGTGGTGCTGATCGCGGCGGCCGCCGGTGGATGGTATGCCTTCGGACGCGGGAAGACCGCGAGCGGCCCTGATGCGAACTCGCTCGCGGTCATGCCGTTCACCGTGCGCGATGCCTCGCTGCAAGTGTGGCGCGAAGGGTTGGTCGACATTCTCTCGCGCAGCCTCGACGGCGCGGGCGACATTCACACCGTCGCTCCATCGGCCAGTATCGCTGACGCGCCCGCACGTGCGGACGCTGCGACGGCGACCGCGCGCGGCCAGGCGCTCGGCGCTGGACTGGTGCTGTTCGGCGACTTGAACGCGGTCGGCTCGGACTCGGTGCGAGTGCGTGCGGCGGTGGTCGATGTCGCGACGGGAAAGGTGCGACACGATGTGGACGTCAGTGGCGAAGTCTCACGCATGGACGCGCTCGCGGACTCGCTCTCGATTCGTGTCATTCGTGCGTTAGGTGCTGGTGGTGCACTCGGCGGCAATGCCCGTGGCGCGTCGATCGGCACCTCGTCGCTCGCTGCGCTCAAGGCGTATCTGCAAGGCACACAGTACTACCGCCGTGGTGTCACCGATTCGTCGCTGCTCGCATTCCAGAGCGCAGTCGCTGCCGACTCCATGTTTGCACTCGGGTGGCGCGGTGTCGCCTCCATCTACGTGCGCACCGGGCGCGAAGCCGAGCCGGAGGCGAAGATCGCACTTGACCGCGCCATCCGGTACAAGTCGGGACTCGCTCCGCGCGACAGCCTGCTGCTGCATGGCGATTCGCTGCGTATGTCGGCGGCGTTGCGCACGCAGGTGGCCAACGATGCCACGGCGGACATTCCTGAACTGAACGCGCTCTTCACCACGCTGCGCGAAGCAACGAAGCGTTATCCGGGCGATGCGGAGCTGTGGTTTGAACTCGGCGATGCGGGTTTTCATTTTGGCGCGCTCGCTGGCGTGCACGACTCGATTGCTCTGTCGGACTTCACGCGCGCGATCGCGCTGGATTCCAGTCTGCTCGTGTCGTACGTGCACGCGCAGACGCTGTCGATGCGGGCGAACAAGTACCGTGACGCCGCCGCCTACTCGCGCGGCCTGATGCGATTGATGCCAGCTGCCGCACGTGACTACTATCGCCTGCAGGCGCTGCTGCTCGATTCGTTGCCGGCGATCAACAGTGTCGCGCGCGAGTTGATGGATTCGCTTCCCGTTGCGTACGGCGGCTCGGTGCTGTCCGAACTCATGCGTGTGCCGGAGGCCGCGCCGTTCACGATGGCATTGGCGCAGACCCAGTCCGAGCGGCTCGCAGCGAATCCTGGACTGAAAGACTCGGCGGCGCTCGCCACCGCCCTGCGATTTATGCGCGCCTGGGGCGGTATGCTCGATGCCGCGACCGTCGCGGGGCTCCGTCCGGGCGATCGCTCACAACTGGCGGTGGTTGGCGTGCTGCCGAGCGCGCCCGTGCTGGCCGAAGCGCTGGACCTGCTCAAGCGCGAGCCGGCCTCGATGTCGTCCATGCTGCCTCTGCTCGCGGCGGCACACGACACGACGGCGATCGCGCGACTGGCGGCGGTGTTCGACAGTCTGGATCGCGCGGGAGGGCCCGGCGCCGCTGGCCGTTCGACGCATCTGCGCGACTATGCGCGCGCCATGGGCGCGCTCGCGCGTGGTGACAGTGCGGCGGCGCTGCGCGGACTGCTGGCGCTGCCGATCACCAAGTGCGACGGCGCGCCGTGCGGCGGCTACATGCTCTCGCAGCTCCTGGCGCGCGCAGGCCGCGACGCCGAGGCGGCGCGCGTGCTCGATCGCTGGCTGCCGCTGGCCTCTCCGCAGATGATCGGTCCGGGCGCGATGCGCCTGCGGGCGCAGGTCGCGGAACGCCTCGGGGACAAGGCGACCGCGAGCGTCTGGTACCGCCGGGTCGCGGCCCGCTGGGGTGGAGGCAACGAAGCCGTCCGGGCGATCGTGACCGAGGCGCAGGACGGGCTCAAGCGGACGTCGGGCGGGCGCTGACCGGCCGCCGCATTCTGCTATAAGGGATGTATTTCCAGTATACCGGATGGTCGTTCGAATGATGAACATCACGAAATCGGCGACGAGCTAACGGGCGACGGGAACTGATGCGACTTTATTCCCGCTCGGTTCTATGGACGGCACGCCGCATGCGACGCTACTTATAGAACACACGCTCGTCCTGCTTGTCAGATGACCGACTCGTCGGCTGGGTCTGCAGTCCAGCCATCGATGTAGTTCCCGCCCTATCTGCATGAGCGATCGCGGCGTCGAAGACACGTCGCGGAGGTCAACCCGTTTGAAGAAGCTCGCATTTGCGACGGTCGCGGCTGTTACGGCCGCCGTCTCGTTCAAAGTCGGAGCGGCCGTTGGCGCAGAAGCGCCCGCGTGGCGCAACCGCGCGCCTTCCGTGCCCGCTGCAGCGCCCGTCGCCCTCAAACCGTTGCGTCGCGTGCTTGGCGCGCCGAGTGCGGTGGTGGGCGCGCGCGGCATCTCGATCGACGCGATGAACGACGTGGTCGCGAAGTATTGCACCGAGTGTCACAACGACGTCGAGAAGACGGGCAATCAGTCGTTCGACGCATTCGATCTCTCCAAGTCGGATCAGAACGTCGCGCAGGCGGAGAAGATGATCCGCAAGCTGCGCGCGGAGATGATGCCGCCGCCGGGTCAACCTCGCCCCAAGGGCGACACGTTGCTGGCGCTCGTGGAAACAATGGAAGCGACGATCGACAAGGCGGCGGGCAAGCCTAACCCCGGGTCTCGTCCGTTCCAGCGTCTCAATCGCCCCGAGTACGAGCGCACCATCAAGGACCTGCTCGGCCTCGATGTGAACGCGGCCGATTATCTGCCGCTCGATACCAAGAGCGCGAACTTCGACAACATCGCCGACGTGCAGGGGCTCTCTCCCACGCTGCTCGAGGCGTATCTGAATGCGGCGGCCTCGGTGAGCCGCATGGCGATCGGCGACAAGACCGCGGCGCTGTCACAGAACACCTACGTCGTCTCGCCGTTCGGGTCGCAGCATCCGTGGGATCATGTGGAGGGCACGCCGTACGGCACGCGCGGCGGCATCGTTGCGACGCACACGTTCCCTGCAGATGGCATGTACCAGCTGCGCATGAACGTGGAAGGCGGCGTCGGCTTCGAGATGCAGGACATCGACATCTCTATCGATGGTGAGCGCAAGGCACTGCTCAAGTACGAGCGTGGTGTCGAAAGCACTAACGCGTCTGCCGACACACCGCTCGGCGTCGACATCATCCGCTCCGAGCCGTTCATGGTGAAGGCGGGTCAGCAGAAGCTGACGGCGGCGTTCGTGAATCGCGGCGACGGCCCGTACGAAGACCTGGTCAAGCCGCACGGCTGGTCGCTCGCGTCGCACGGCACCGCCAGCGCTGGCAGCACCACGCCGCCGCATCTGATGGACATCACCATCGTCGGCCCGATCAAGACGATGGGCGTGTCGGAAACACCGTCGCGCAAGGCGATCTTCACTTGCCGCCCGGCGAGCAAGTCGGCGATCGCCGAACGTGCGTGCGCGCAGCAGATCGTGACGCGCATCGGCACGCGCGCATATCGCCGTCCGTTGACCGCGCGCGATGTGAACGGGCTGATGTCGTTCTACACTGCCAGCGCAGCCAAGGGCGGCTTCGAGGCCGGCGTGCAGAATGCGCTGCAGGCCATCCTCGCCAGCCCGCACTTCGTGTTCCGCATCGAGGGCGCGCCGGCCAACATCGCGGCCGGTGAAGACTATCAGATCAGCGACATCGATCTCGCGTCGCGGCTGTCGTTCTTCCTCTGGGGTAGCATTCCCGACAATCAGCTGCTCACGCTCGCGCAGACCAAGCAGCTGTCGAATGCCAAGGTGCTCGATGCGCAGGTGAAGCGGATGCTCGCCGATCCGCGCGCCGAAGCGCTCTCGTCGCGCTTTGCAGCGCAGTGGCTCCGCCTGCAGGACGTGGACAAGGTGCGCCCGGATGCCTTCTGGTTCCCCGACTACGACCAGCAGCTCTCGGACGCGATGCAGACCGAGACGAAGCTGTTCTTCGACCACATCGTCAAGGAAGATCGCAGCGTCCTCGAGCTCTTCTCGGCGGACTACACGTTCGTCAACGAGCGACTGGCACAGCACTACGGCATGACTGGCGTGGCGGGCAAGGAATTCCGTCGCGTGGCGTATCCCGACACCACGCGACGTGGCCTGTTGGGTCATGGCAGCGTGCTGGTGCAGACGTCGCTCGCCAATCGCACGTCGCCGGTGTTGCGCGGCAAGTGGGTGATGGAAGTGCTCATCGGCATGCCGCCTCCACCGCCGCCGCCGAACGTTCCTACGCTCGACGAAACCGCGGATGGCAAGGACGGTCGTCAGCTCACCACGCGCGAGCGCGTCGAGATGCACCGCAAGAATCCGGTGTGCTCGAGCTGCCACCAGTACATGGATCCGATCGGCCTGTCGCTCGACAACTTCGACGTGACCGGCAAGTACCGCTTCCGCGAGAACGCGATGTTGCTGGATACACGCGGCAACCTGTACGACGGCACGCCCGTCGGCAGCGAGTCGGAGTTGGTGCGCGCGCTGCTCAAGCGCCCGATTCCGTTGGTGCGGAACTTCACCGAGAACCTGATGGCCTACGCGTTGGGCCGTCGTGTGGAAGACTACGATCAGCCGGCCATCCGGACGATCGTGCGTGATGCACAAGCGAAGGGCTTCAAGATGTCGTCGTTCATTACGTCGATCGTTCACAGCAGCGCCTTCCGCAGCAAGCGGGCGGATGCTGTCGCTGCCACAGACACGAAGTAACGCACTTACCGTCGCGCACTCACCGCGAGTCGAGGAGACCGCTCATGCATTTCCGTCCAGGACAGCCGCTGCCGCGCCGCACCTTCCTCAAGGGCATGGGCGCTGTCGTCGCCCTGCCGTATCTCGACGCGATGGAACCATCAATGCGTTCGGTGGCGAGACGCGGCGTGGACGCGGCGGTGCGCGATAAGACGCGGTTCGTCGCGATCGAGTCGGTGCATGGCGCCGCAGGCTCCAACGTGTGGGGCGCGTCCAAGAATCTCTGGGCGCCGGCCGGTGTCGGTCGCGACTTCACGCTCACGCCTGAGAGCGCGCTGTCGCCGCTCGAGCCATGGCGCAACTATCTCACGATCGTCAGCAACACCGACGTGCGGATGGCCGAAGCGTTCGATGCGCCGGAAATCGGCGGCGATCACTTCCGCTCCAGTGCGGTGTTCCTCACGCAGGCGCACCCCAAGCAGACGCAGGGATCCGACCTGTACGTCGGCACGTCGATGGACCAGCTCATCGCCAAGAAGCTGGGTGCCGATACGGCGATTCCTTCGATGCAGCTCTGCATCGAGAATCTCGACCAGGCCGGAGGTTGCTACTACAACTACGCCTGCGCGTACACGGACACGATCAGCTGGGCCAGCCCGAGCGAGCCGCTGCCGATGATCCGCAATCCGCGCATCGCGTTCGACCTGCTCTTTGGCGCCGGCAACAACAACGCCGATCGCGTGTCGCGTCGTGCGGCCAATCGCAGCATCCTCGATTGGATCATGGGTGAGACGGCGTCGCTCAAGAAGGAACTCGGCGCTGCCGACAAGCAGCGTCTCGACAAGTATCTCGAGGATATCCGCGAACTCGAGCGTCGCATTCAGGCCGTGGAAGCGAAGAACTCCAGCGGCGATCCGCGCGAGCTGCCCGAAGCGCCCGTGGGCGTGCCGGACTCGTTCGCGGAGCACATGAAGCTGATGTTCGACTTCCAGGTGCTCGCGTTCCAGTCGGACATGACGCGCGTCTTCTCGTTCAAGACCGGTCGCGATGCCTCGAGTCGTGCGTACCCGGAAAGCGGCACCGACAAGGGCTTCCACCCGGCGTCGCACCATGGTGGACGCGAAGCGGCCATCCTGGATTTCAACAAGATCAATCAGTACCACATGGCGATGTTGCCGTACTTCCTCGACAAGTTGAAGAACACGATGGAAGGCGACACGAACCTGCTCGAGAAGACGACGATCCTGTACGGGTCGCCGATGGGCGATGCGAATCTGCACAACCATCGCCGCTGCCCGCTCATTCTCTTGGGCAAGGGCAACGGACAGCTCGCGGGCAACGTGCATCTCAAGGCACCGGACGGCACGCCGATGGCGAACGTCATGCTTTCGCTGCTGCATCAGATGGGGCGCGACGACGTGCGGTCCTTCGGCGACAGCACGGGCGAATTCGCACTCTCGGTTCACGCGTAACCGCACCGATCATGTCTCGCTTCAAGGCTCTGATGTCCGACCACACGCTGCGCCGCAACATCGATCGACGTATCGCTGCGACGACGGCGCTGTTGATGCTGGCGTCTGGTGCGATGGCGTCCGCATTGCACGCGCAGGCACCGCGCGGTGCCGTTGTCGCCAAGGATGCACGCGTTCCGGCCACAGTGGTCAAAGGCGCGGTGAGCCGATCGTTCGTGGATGCCGCGATGCGCGGCGACACGGAGATGGCACTCAAGCTGTTGCGCGAAGGCGCGGACGTGAACGCGGCGCAGGGCGACGGCATGACGGCGTTGCACTGGGCTGCCGAGCGTGGTGATACCAAACTGGCGAAGGCATTGTTGGCGGCCAAGCCGAACGTGAAGGCGGTCACGCGCATCGGGTCGTACACGCCGCTGCACATTGCGGCCAAGTCCGGCAACGCCGATGTGATTGCTGCACTCGTTGCTGCTGGCAGCGATGTGAAGGCCGCCACGTCGAGTGGCGCGACGGCGCTGCACTTCGCAGCAAAGGCAGGCAATCCGATCGCGATCGGCACACTCCTCGATGCCGGCGCCGACGTCAACTCGCGCGAAGGTGTGTGGGGCCAGACCCCGCTGATCTTTGCCGCCGAGTATGATCGAGTGGATGCGATTCGCACACTGCTCAAGCGCGGCGCCGATGCCTCGATCGTGACGCGCACGCAGAGCGTGACCGATGATGCCGCGCGCGAACAGGCTGCGACCAAGCGTCGCAACGAAGTGCTGATCTCCTTCGATCCACCGAAGGCGATGCCCGATTCGGCAGAGCTCAAGAAGATTCTCGCCGAGAAGGGTCCGACCGCTGCAGCGGCCGCGGGCAAGCGTGTGCCAATCGGACCGTTCACGCCGGCGCAGATGCAGGCGGCGATCGATTCCGGGCGCGCCGCCATGATGCGCATGGAGCGCCCCAAGGGACCCGTTGCCGAAGTCGTCGACTCCATCAACGGCGGTGTGGCAGGCTACCTCGGCTCCGTTGGTGCGGTCGGCGGACTGTCCGCACTGCATCACGCGGTGAGACAGGGCAACACCACGGCCGTGATCGCGCTGCTCGACGGCGGCGCCAAGATCAACGACACGACCAGCGTCGATCGGACTACGCCGCTCCTGATGGCCGCGATCAACGGTCAGTTCGACGTCGCGCTCGCGCTGATTGAACGCAAGGCCGATCCGAATCTGGCGAGCACCGCCAACATGACGCCGCTGTATGCGGTGCTCAACACGCAGTGGGCGCCCAAGTCGCGCTACCCGCAGCCGCAGGCGTTGCAGGCGCAGAAGGCGCCGTACCTGCAGGTGATGGAAGCGCTGCTCAAGGCCGGCGCCAAGCCCAACGTGCGTCTCACGACGCATCCGTGGTACTTCGCGTTCAACAACTGCGGCAACGCCAACTGCGGTCTCGAGAATCTCGAGGGCACGACGCCGTTCTGGCGCGCGGCGTACTCGGTGGACGTCGATGCGATGAAGCTGCTCGCTAAGTACGGTGCGGACGTAAACCTGCCGTCACAGCGTACGCCGGCTTCACTCGCGGCTGCGGGACGCGGACGCGCCGGACGCGGTGGCGCGGATGGCTTCGCACCGCCGGCGATGCGCAATCTTCCCGAAATCGATTCGCTGGCGAAGATCGCGCCCGTTGGCCCGGGCGTATTCCCCATCATCGCAGCGGCGGGTGTCGGCTACGGCAACGGCTTCGCGGGCAACTCGCACCGCCACGCGCCCGACGGCTGGATGCCCGCGATGCGCTACCTGGTGGAAGAGCTCAAGATGGACGTGAACGCGCGTGACCAGCAGGGGATGACGCCGTTGCACCACGCTGCCTCGCGCGGTGACAACGACATGATCCTCTACCTGGTCAAGCACGGGGCGAATGTGAAGGCGGTCTCGCGCAACGGACGCACGGTCGTCGACATGGCCAACGGCCCGGTGCAGCGCGTGCGCCCGTTCCCTGAAACGATCGCGCTGCTCGAAAAGCTGGGCGCGGTCAACCAGCATCACTGCGTCAGCTGCTGAGTCGCTGTTGAGTTGATGGATGTGAAACGCCGCCGCGCATGTCGTGGCGGCGTTCTGCTATCGGTGCGGGCGCGTTCGCATAGCGACGATACCGTCCGAGCAGATGCCCGAGCGCCACGATGATCGGGAAGAGCAGGCGCTGCACCGGCCCAGGAATCTCCAGGATCGTGAACTCCGAGCGATAGCGCGTGAGGAGAAACGCCGCGTCGAAGAGCCCAACTCGTGGCGCACCGGCGCGCTGCTGCGCCGCAAAGATCTCGCCCAGGAAGTATTCGATGTTCTCGATGGGCTCGATGATGCCCGTGCAGCGCAGCGGTGTGTCACCCGCATTCCAGAAACGGTGTGCATCACCCGCCTCGAACGCCACGGTCTCTCCCGGTCCGGCAAAGTGCGAGACGCCGTCCAGCCGCTGATAGCCGATGCGCCCTTCCTCCACCGTCAGCACTTCCCGTTGCCGATGATGCACATGCATCGGCGGTCCGGAGCCCGGTGCGACGACGTTCTCGACGTCCAGGCGATCACCGGTGCGGCGGAGAAAGGTCAAACGCTCGCCGTGGCCGTTGTCGATGGTGTGCGGATAGCGAAATTCAGGCATACGAGTCTCCTCGGACTTTCCAATGAATTGGCGAGATCGCCGCGCTCCGATCCCGGAGGCACGCTGACGGTCTCACTTTACAGGCTGTAAAGTTCCTACGCACGATCATCGTCGGAGGTTACAGGGTGTCAAGCGAGCAGGGAGAGCGGTCCGGGACGCAGGTGCGGATTCTCGAGGCGGTGTTGGCTTCGATGACCGCGGGGGACCCGGAGGTGCTCAACGTCGGAGCCATCGCCAAGCGCGCGGGCGTATCGAGGCAGGCGGTCTATCTGCACTTCCCCAGTCGCGGCACGCTCGCGGTCGAGGCGGCGCGGTGGCTCGATGAGCGCGAGAATCTCACGCAGGCGCTCGCGCCGGTCATCAACGCCACATCGGTGGACCAGATGCTCGCGTTCTACGCGCGGTTCTGGGCCGACTTCAATCCGCGCATCGCTCCGGTCGCCCGCATGCTGCTGCATCTGCGCGCGATCCCGGCGCTCAACGACGCGTGGCTCGACCGGCTGGCGGCGCGCCAGGGTGGCTCACGCATGCTTGCGCAGCGGATCAAGAACGCCAAGCGGCTGCATGAATCGTTCACCGTCGCATCGGCGGGCGATTGGATCGCGGCCGTCGGCTCCTACGCCGTCTGGGAAGAGCTTACGCAGGACCTCGGCTGGTCCACGGCGCGCTACGTCGAACACATGACCGTCATGTTGCAGCGCACACTGCTGACGCCCGTGCCGCGCACGACAAAGCAGGCCAAACCAAAGAAAGCCAAGCCGAAGCGAGCGTGAGCCGCTAGCTCGATCGGTGCCGACCGGGTGTGGAGCCCAGAACTGATTTGAACGCCGTCACGAAGGCGCTGGTGTTGGAGTAGCCGACAGCCAGAGCCGTTTGCGTCACGCTCGCGCCGTCCGCAAGCAACTCGAGCGCATGCTGAATCCGCGCTCGCTGGCGCCAGGCACCGAAGGGGAGACCGGTTTCGTCGCGAAAGAGCCGCTCCAGCGTGCGCACACTGGCCCCTGCCTCACGCGCGAGACGCAGCGCGTCATGCGACGCGAGTACGTCACGCCGCACCAGTTCCGCGGCCCGCAGGGCGCGCGCGTCGCGTGGTGACGGCAACGCCACGGAGTCGGCTGGCGCGGCGGTGAGTTCATCGACAAAAACATCGAGTAGCCGGCGCTCACGCACGCGTCGCTGATCGAGCGTGCCGGAGTGGAAGATGCGCGTGAGCAGCGCTCGAAGCAGTGGCGTCTGTTGCACCACCACGGTGTCACGGGGCATGCGCTGACATGGCGCGCCGCGAAGATAGACGCGACGCAGCGTCCCCTTTCCAGACAACGAGACCGCGCTCGTGCGATGTGGCGGAAGCCAGAGCGCCTGCGCACTTGGCACCACCCAACGCCCCTCCTCGGTCTCCACCGACAGCGTCCCGCGTGACGTGCTCAGGAGCTGACCCCACGACACGCCGGAGCTTCGCCACTCGTAGCCAGGACTGAACCCGACGGCCACGGAGCGCAGGTGTGGTTCACCTCGACCGGACGTCATGTCGACTGGTTGGCGGATATTCGACATAGAGCGTCAAAATACAGAAAGCCAGACAGTACGGCGAACTGTATGTTCTGGCCGTGCAGCCGACCTTCCAATGCCACCGTCGAGGATCCCATGACACGCTCGCGGCAACCGCAGTCCCCCGTGCGCCACTTCGCCATCAACGCGGATGATCTGCCGCGAGCACGCCAGTTCTATGAGGGCGTCTTCGGCTGGCGCTTCAACGCCTGGGGCCCGCCGGGTTTCTTCATGATCGAGACGGGCGCCGCGGACACTCCGGCCGTGATGGGATCGCTGCAGCAGCGTCGTGACATCGTTCCCGGCGAGCGCATCAATGGCTTCGAGTGCACGATCGCCGTCCCGGACATCGCCGAGGCGGAGGCGGCTATCCTCGCACACGGCGGCACGATCCTGATGCCCCGCGCGACGATTCCGACCGTCGGGCATCTCATCTGGTTCCGCGATCCTGAGGGCAACGTCGCCGGCGCGATGCAGCCGGATCCCAAGGCCATGGTGGAGTACTGACGGCGCAGCGACATTTGCGCGGGGAGCATCTCACTTCGGTCCACCTGCCATGCCAGCCATTCAAGACGCTGCTGCTCGCTCAGCGATCTCCGCGCGCATCGATCGACTCACCGCGCAGTCCACTCCCGCGTGGGGCAAGATGAACGTGTCGCAGATGCTCACGCATCTGAGCGATGCGTTACGCATGACCTTCGGCGAGCTGCCCGTACGCGAGCGACACATGCCATTGCTGCGCTCGTTTCCGATGAAGCAGCTCGTGCTCTACGTGCTTCCGTTCCCGAAAGGCGCGCCCACGGCGCCGGAGCTACTGTCGCGCGTCCCCGATTCGTTCGACGCTGAGCGTGCGCAGTGCAAAGCACTGCTCGAACTTTTCGGGGATACCAGCGGCTCGCTGCGGTTCGCGCCGCATCCGATTTTTGGTCCACTCACGCCGTCGCAGATGGGCACGCTGGTGCACAAGCATATCGATCACCATCTGCGGCAGTTCGGCGTGTAGCGTCGCGCGAGGCGACGTCAGGGCTTCTTCGCTTCGCCCGCGAGCAGGAGATTCACATGCTCCTGCGCCTGCTGTAGCCCGCCCTCGGCTTCCTGCCAGCCGATCTTTCCGTCGCCGTTGGCATCGACGCCCGCAGTCAGCTGCGCCGTGAGTGACGCCAGTTGGCTGGTGAGCGCGGCCGCATCGCTCGCGCTGGTAGCCGCCTGGATCTGCTTGGCCAGTGCGATCGCCTGATCGGCGCGCGCCGCTGCGGCGCGCGCAGCCGTCGCCACATGCGCGGCATGCATCGTCACGTTGGGTGATGCGCCCTGCGACTTGGCGGCGAGCTCGATGTGCGCGGCCACGCCGTTCGCCGCCTTCTTGAGACCATAGCCAAGTCCGGGGCCAGCCGCGACGATCGTGGGGTCAATCGCGTTGATGACGTGACCGGCGTGCATCTTCATCGCGTCGAGATTCGTCGGCGTGCGCATGGACAGTGCCGCGTGCTGTGCGGCGGTCGCCGCTTCCTTCAACGCCGCAGGGAGCAGTCCCATGTTCATCGGCGTGTCGAAGAAGCTGTTGACCACGTGACCAACATGCGTGCCGACTGGGCCATCGGGCACCTTGATCGCTGCGACCGTTGCCGGTGCGGGAGCTGCGATCACTTGTCCGGGCGTTGGAACGCCGGTCTCCTTGGCGATCACTGCATCGAAGATGCTGCGTGCGCCGGCATTGGTGGCCACGAGATACGTCTTGCGCTGATACTCCGCCTCCGTGGTGCCCGCTCGCTGAATGAGATCGGCGATCTGTGCCGAGAGCTTGTCGCGCAGCTGTTGCTGAATGGCCGGCGTCTTGTTCCGAGCCAGAGAGAGCTGGAATTGCGTGGAGTCGCGTGCCACCGAGATTGCGATCTCGAGCTTGGCGAAGGCCGTGAGCTCCTCGCGTGTCATCCCCGCGGCACCGGCGGTCGCGGCGGGCGGCTGCGCGGCGGCCGGTGGCGCTGATTGCGCAGCGAGTGGCGCCGTGCGTGCGGGAGCAACGGCGGCGATCGCGAGCGCGGCGAGGAGAGAGGTCGTCGCGCGGGCGCGCGTGAGGAAGGCGGGGCAAGGCGGGACGCGCAACATCATGTGCTCCGGAGGTGAGTCGGGCAGAAGCTACGAACTCACCGCTGGCTGCGGAAGACGAGTGCGCGCGTCCGCCGCTGATTGCTACTTCTTGGCGTCGAGCATCGCCTGCATGCGCTTGCGGAAGCGATCCGCCGTCGCACGCCCGTTCTCCGTCTGCGTTGCCGCCCACTCGGCGTTCCGGAAGCCGATCGGACTGATCTTCTCGCGGTACTCAGCCAGCCAGGGCTCGATTCGCGAATACAGCAGCAGCCCTTCGCCGTTGCTCTCCATCATGAACTCGGCGTGGATCGTGCCGTGGCGTGCCATGCCGTACGTCATCTCCCAGAAGGTCGCGCACTGACGAAACGCCGCGTTCAGCGGATGATCGCCCTTGGTGATCGCGACCACATCGTCGAAGCTGGTGGGAAGAAAGGTGGCGTTGAGCAGACCGCGCGATTCGCGCATGACCGGCTCGCGGCGCAGTTCGTACAGCTTGAGCACCAGTTCGGCGTCGTGGTGATCCGGAATGTCCTTGACGTTCTTGAAGATCTGCATCGTGGCGACGTGACAGGGGATGAAGTGTCGATCCAGCTCGTGACATGGGAGTATCCCGACGCGGGGCCGGTCGTGCAAGTCGCGGTGGCTTGCGCCGCTCTGCTGCAGGGCGCAGCGTAGGGAACGAAACAACCCGCCCCGCATCCCCTCACGTTGTTCACGCACGGAGCGATGTATGCGTTACCAGCAGGCGCGCCTGTCCGATTCCATATCCCAGCGTGCGCGCACCCTCTTCATGACACCTCGCTTCGCGCTGGCGGCCGCGCTGATCGTCGCGCCCATGGCCACTGCGTCCGCGCAGGGTCGCTGCGGTGGCGAGCGCGCCGGCACGCCCGCGTGCGACACGACACCGGCCAAGGCGCCCTTTGCGCCAACGGGATGGAAGACTGTCGCGCTCGATCACTTCTCGATGCAGGCGACGGACTACAAGCGCGAAGCCGCCTACTACGCCACGCTGATGAACTGGACGCTGCGCAGCGACGATGGTACGCAGGCGGTGCTCGACATTGGGGATGTCGGCAGCATGGTCATTCGAGGCGGCTTTCAGGCGCCGCCGCCGCCTCCGCCTCCATCCGCGGCGGATAGTGCGGCCGCAGCCGGTCGCGGTGGTCGCGGTGGTGGAGGTGCGCGCGCGCCGCGCAAAGTGGTGTGGGATTCGTTCTGCTGGGTGATCGCGCCGTGGGATGCGAAGAAGGTGGAAGCCGAGTTGATCAAGCGCGGTCTCAAGCCTGTCGCGGACAACGATGGCAAAGGCTTCGAGAGCTTCCATGTGAAGGATCCCGATGGCTTCGACGTCCAGATCAGCAACGACGCGCATGTGAAGGCACGGAAGGCGCGCGCGCAGACGGCCGGATTGCCTGTGACCGCTCCCTTTGCCGCGACCGACTGGAAGACGGTATGGCTCGATCACATCTCCTTTGAAGTATCCAACTACAAGGAGAGCACGGCGTTCTACACGACGCTGCTGGGATGGAAGGCCACGGGTGACGAAGGCAGTCAGAACGAAGTGGAGATCGGAGATGTCGGCAACATCCTGATTCGCGGCGGAAACCCCAACGCGGCTCCGTCAGCTCCGCCAGCGCCACGTCGTGCGGCAATGGGTCATGTGTCCTTTGGTATCACGCGGTTCGACGCCGACCAGACGAAGGCTGGGCTCGTGTCGCGTTCGCTGACGAGCCGAGAGGATACGGGCGGCAAAGGTGACATCCACGACCCGGCGGCCAAGTACAAGAGCTACCACACCACCACGCCTGACGGTTACGATCTACAGATCAGCAACGCCAGCAAGGCCAATCGTACCGTGCGGTAACGACCGCAACTTCTCTTCTCGCGACGAACTCCCATGCAATGGTCCATTGTCGGCCTCAACATGCTGTATGCCGTGCTGGGCGTGGTACTCATGTTCGTCGCGTATCGCGTGATCGACCTGCTGACGCCGCAGGTCGATTTCGCGGAGGAGCTCAAGAAGGGCAACATCGCCGTCGGCCTGTTCATTGCCGCCATCTTCATCGCGGTGGCCATCGTGATTGGTGGCGCGCTCAACTGACGCGTGACTGACCCGACGCGCAGCGACATGTCGTTTGCCACTCGCAGTATGCGGAACCTGCTGGTGCTGCTGACGGCGTTGCTATGCGTCGGAATTGCCACCTCACGCCCGTTGCTCGCGCAGGGGCGCGCGCCGGCCGATCGCTACGACGACGACTTTCGCAAATACTCCAAGCGCACCTTCGGCCCCGCCTTCGACTGGCGCATCTTCAAGGCGCAGGGCATGGCTGAGAGCAATCTCGACTCGGCGGCGAAAAGCTGGGTGGGTGCGCGCGGCGTCATGCAGCTGATGCCCGACACGTTTCGCGAGATTGCGTCGAAAAATCCGGAGCTCGAGCGCATCGACGATCCGGAGATGAACATCGCCGCCGGCATCGCGTACGATCGTCGACTCTGGTTGCGGTGGGAAAGCGATTCGGTGATGTCCGATCGCGAACGTTTCATGTTTGCCAGCTACAACGCCGGTCGCACGACGCTGCTGAATGCGCAGCGCGTTGCACGCACGGCCTCTCTCGATCCCCGTATGTGGTCAAATATCGAAACGGTTGCACCGAAGGTCCCGCGCTGGCGTCATGCGGAAACGCTCAACTATGTGCGACGCATCTCCGACTTCGTCGCGCAGCTGGATGATCGTGGGCGCGTGATCGCCGGCAGCAC
Source organism: Gemmatimonas sp. (assembly GCA_965279375.1). GTDB lineage: Bacteria > Gemmatimonadota > Gemmatimonadetes > Gemmatimonadales > Gemmatimonadaceae > Gemmatimonas. The sequence continues at coordinate 1,532,372 of OZ257156.1, forward strand.
CACGGCGCGCGGAATGGCCGCACACGGAGCACGGCGATGAGCGACTTCCCGAGCATCGAGGCCATTCGCGCCAACCGCGCGCGTTTGGGTGACCTCGTTGTCACGACGCCCGTGCGGCAGTTGGTGGACGACGCCGTCGCACGCGCCGTCGGCGCCACCACCGAAGTCTGGCTCAAGGAAGAACTCTTTCAGCGCACCGGCAGCTTCAAACCGCGCGGCGCGCTCTCCGTGATGCTCGATCTCGACGCCGATGCGCTCGCACGCGGCGTCACTGGCGTCTCCGCAGGCAACCACGCCATCTCGCTCGCCTACTCGGCGCGGGTGCTTGGCACCACGGCGAAAGTGGTGATGCCCAAGACCGCCAATGCGTTTCGCGTGCAGGTGTGCCGAGAGCTTGGGGCGACCGTGGAGCTGGTGGAGAATGTGCATGCAGCGTTTGCGCGCGTGCACGAGATCGAGGCGGCTGAAGGACGCACATTCGTGCATCCGTACGAGGGGCCCAAGACGGCGATGGGGACCGCGTCCGTGGGGATGGAGTTCATGGATCAGATGCAGCAGTATGGCCGCGCACTCGATGCGGTGATCGTGGCGGCGGGCGGCGGTGGACTCACGGGCGGGGTCGCTTGCGCGATCAAGCAGATGCGTCCGGAGACGGCGGTGTACGTGGTGGAACCGGAAGGTGCCGACACCATGCGGCGCAGCTTCCTGGCCGGCGCACCGCAGGCCATCGATGCGGTGCGCACTATCGCCGATTCATTGGGCGCGCCACGCTGCGAGCCGTACTCATATGCGCTCAATCGTCGCTTTGCTGACGAAGTCGTGCTCGTCTCCGACGATCAGATTCGCGACGCGATGCGACTGACATTCCGTGCGGCCAAGCTGGCGGTTGAGCCCGCAGGCGCTGCCGCACTGGCCGCGCTGATGTACCCGCTGCGCGCGCGACTCGAGGGTAAGCGGGTCGGCCTGGTTGTATGTGGCGCCAACATCGACATGGCCACCTTCACCACGCAGCTCCTGCAGATGCCGGCCGCCTGACACGCACAGTGCGTGTCAGGCGGAGTGCACGCTCACACGACGCTACTGGATGCGTACGAGCGCGACGCGAATCCCGGGTCCGTTGGTGCGCAGGTCCAGCAGTTGTGCACCCGACTGCGTGCCGCCCAGTTCGTAGAGCGAGAACGCGCCGCCGGGCAGAGAGACCGTAACGTCGAACGCGCCAAAGCTGAGCGGCGCGGCCACCACCGGATACGGCTTGTTGTAGAACTGCGGGAAGTCGCTGTTCATTCCCGCGAAGATGTCGCGCAGGTTCCAGCTCAGGAATGACAGCCGCGGGTTGCGTGGGGTGAATCCCGGCAGATCGTCGAGGAGCATTGCCAGTGTGAACTCGCCGAACGACTCCTCCCACGCCCGTCCTGTCCGCTCCGAGAACTGCGAGACGCCGATCAGTCGCGGCGCCTGCGTCATCGCCGAGAGAAATGACGCGTCGGATGTAGTGAAGTGGTCCATTGCCCAGCGCACCAGCGCCCAGTTGCTGCCGTAGAAGCTGCCGTCGTCCGGTGCATTGAACGGACGCCCCAGCACACTCAGCTGCTCTGGATGTACCAGATATCCATACAGTGCATCGAAGTGATAGTACGTGACGAAGGGCGTACCGCCGCACTGCGGGTTGAGCGTCGATGAGGGACGCACTTCGCAGAAGAGCGTGTTGGCATAACGCGCATTCGTCCGTGACGCGAGTCGTTGATAGGAGACTTCGCGTGCGAAGAGTTCCTCGGCGTGAAGCGCGGTGCCTTCCTCGAATGCGTACTGCTCTGGCAGTCCGTCGCCGCGAATGCGCTCGGCGAACGACGTGATGTGCTTCGCTTCGTGAATGACTGTGCTGCGCATGAAGCGATACCAGAGTTCGCGCGTTCCCTCGCCGCCGCCGCTGGCGGTCGACGTGGGAACGTACGCGTAAAACATCTCCGCTTCATTGCTTGATGGATACTGCACGGCGGCGAAGAAATCGCAGGCCGCGATGAAGCCGAACACGCTCGTCTGAAACTGGTTCACGCGCGGCGAGAAGAGCATGATGATCTTCCCGTTGTTGTCGAGCAGATCATCCATCTTGAGCGGGTTACCGAAATTCGTCGTGAGGATCGGGAACGACACACTGTCGAATTCCTGGCCCAGACGCTGGTACAGGGTATCCATCTGGCCCGTGTTGATGCGCGTGCCATTGAACAGTGATGCGGTGTCTTCCACGATAATGGCGCGAGTACCGCTGTAGACCGTGCGCGCCTGAATCGGAAAGTTGTTGCGGCAGAACGCCGCGCCGGTGGTGGCGTCGAGATCGGGAATGCGAAAGCGATTGATGCTGCCCAACGTGCCGACATCGGCGAGTGCGCCGGCTCGCGTCGCGCGCGGGCGCGGCGTGCGGAACGCCGTCGCGCCCGATTGCAGCAACGCAATGTTGCGCTCGACCACGCGCGCGTGTTGTTGCTGCTGCATTCGCTGCATCATCCCGAGCGCGTTCGCGCCACGGCCCGCTGCGGTGTTCGCACCGGACGCGCGAGCTGCGGGGAACGCACCCGTCGCGAGCGGTGCGGCGGCAGGTATCGGCGTGGTCGTCAGTGCAGTCGAGGCCGCGCCACGCAACTGATAGTCGCTGTTGGCGCCGGAGTTGATCGTCGTATTGAAGACGCTGACCACGTAGCGACCGCCCGTTTGCGTCAATTCGTTGCAACGCGACTCGGCAGCGTCGGTGAGTACGATCGATTGTCCGACAGTCAGCGCGCGTGGCGTCGCCGTTTGCAGTGGATACGAGCGAATGCCCGCCTCGAGTCCCACCTGCACGATGATCTGTCCGCCGTGCGTGGCTTCGCAGGCAAAGCCCGTGGCCGGGATCGTGACCGAGAGCGACGTTGCGGTGGACGCGGTCACCGTCGCATTCACACCATCGATGCGCACGAGGTTGCCGGACGCCGTTGGCGAAAAATTGGTCCCGGTGAAGATGACCGAGGCGCCGGGAGTGAGCACTGGTGCGGAGATCGACGTGATCGTGGGCGACAGCGCCGTTACGCGCGGTCGGACCGCCACGCGCACGGAGGCAAAGCGCCCCTCCACCGTTGCGAGCACATCTGCATCGCCAATGGAGACGCCGGTCACCAGCCCACTGCTGCTCACCGTCGCGATGCTCGCGTTGGTGGAGGACCACGCGATGGTTCGATCGGGCAGCGGGTTGCCGGCCGCATCTCGCAAGACGGGTGTGAGCTGGAGCGTGGCGCCGAGGTTAACCGTTGCGGTGTCGCGCCCAAGCGAGACACTGGCGACTGGAGGCGCCTGCACGGTGAGTGTCGCCGATCCCGAGATGCCATTCGCGGCTGTCGCCACGATGGTGGTCGTGCCGGAGGCGATGGCGGTGACCAGTCCCGCGCCGGACACCGAGGCCACGGTTGTCGGCGAGGCGGACCAGGTGACCGACTGACTGAACATCTCGCGGTTGCTCTGATCGAACACGCGCACCGACGCTTGCGATGTCGCGGCGATTGCGATGCTCGTCGCGGAGAGCGACACGTCGAGTCGGGTGACCGTCGCCACGGGCGTTGGCGGGGCCGTGCTGCCCCCGTCTCCACCGCCCCCTCCACACGCAGCGGCGACCATGAGCAGGCAGGATGCGAACAGCGGGCTACGCTTCGTCATTTCACACCGTCCGACATCGAGGATAGGTTCGTGTGTTGCTGGTCGCGCTCGATACGAAAGCGCCGGAGCACGCAGTGCGCTACTCGGCCGCGATGCCGAGCACGAGTTCGTCCAACTTTCGCGCATCTCTTGCACATCTCTCGCACATCCGAATCGTGACTGCGCCTGCACCGCTCAACCATACGTCGTGGTCGCTCCCGACGCGCGTCGCATTTCGCTTCGCGTTCGTGTACCTGATGCTGCAGATCGCGCCGTGGACGTGGTTCGGGAATATTCCCGGACTTGGCGTCGTCCTCGCGCCGTACGATCAGTTGGTGGATTGGGCGGTCGGTATCGCGAATGCGCGAGTCTTTCATGTGCGCGATACGCTGGTGCAGCCCAACGGCAGTGGCGATGCGTCGTGGGCGTGGGCGCAGCTCTGGCTGTATCTCGCGCTGGCCGCACTCGCGACCACCATATGGAGCGTGGTCGATCGTCGACGCGCGGCGTATCCACGAGCGGCCTATTGGCTGCGCACGGTGGCACGCTACTACGTCGCGAGCGCAGCGCTGAGCTACGGCATCATCAAGGTGTTCGCTCTGCAGATGGTCTTCCCGACGTACAGCAACCTCGCCACGTCGCTGGGTGACCTGCTGCCGATGCGGCTTTCGTGGCTCTTCATCGGATACTCCACGCCGTATCAGGTCTATTCCGGCATCATGGAGATGATCGCCGGCATGCTGATGCTGTGGCGTCGTACGATGACGCTCGGCCTCATTGTCGCCACCGCCGCGTTCGTGAACGTCGCGATGATCAACTACGCGTACGACGTGCCGGTGAAGCTGTACGCTACGCATCTATTGCTGGCGTGCGTCTTCCTGCTGCTGCAGGATGCCAAGCGTCTGACGGCGATGCTGGTGCTCAATCAGAGCGCGGGGCCGACGACGCTCTACGATCCACCGCCGGCTGGCGTGCGCTTCACGTGGGCGCGACGTGTTGTGAAGGGCGCAATGGTCGTGATGTTCCTGGTGATGCCCACGATCAGCTCGTGGCAACGTGCGAACGTCAAGCCGGCCGTCGCATCGCCGCTCGCCGCCGGAGTGTACGATGTGACGCGCTTTGTGGTGCGCGGCGACACGCTCCCAGCCATCGTATCGGACACGGTGCGGTGGCGCGACTTCATCATCGACAACGCATCGCAAGGCAGCGTCGGCTCCACCGACACGCTGTTCTGGCAGCGCTATCGGCGCGGCTACTTCCGGTACAAGGCCGACACGGCGCGTCGTCAGATTGCCGTTTGGCGTACGTCGTTTCGTCAGGACAGCATCCCCGTCTTTACTGCCCGCTACGAGATCGTCGACGGCGGCAAGGCGCGCTTGTGGACCGCGCTGCGCGGTGATTCCGTATACGTGGAGCTCACACGTAGCGAGCGCCACTTCCAACTCGCCGAACGCCAGTTCCACTGGATCTCGGAATACAACCGCTGACGGAGCGTATCAATGCAGATCTTTGCACGGCCATCGGAAGCGACAACGAAAGCCCTGCTGACCGCGGCGCACTTGCCCACCGATGACCTGACGCCCGCGCACTTCGAGCATTTCCTTGGCGGCGGCTCGCCGGAGCATCCTTTGGGTGTCGTCGGTCTCGAGCTCTACGGCGAGACGGCGCTCTTGCGATCGCTGGTCGTGGCGGACTCGGCGCGTGGCACAGGATGCGGCAAGGCGTTGGTGGCGGCCGCCGAGTCGCACGCGCAGGCGCATGGTGTGCGCGACGTCTATCTGATCACCACGACCGCTGAGCCGTTCTTTGCGACGCTGGGCTATCAGCGGGCGGATCGTGCCGTGGTACCCGAGTCCATCCGACAGACGGCGCAGTTCGCCGGACTGTGCCCGGCGAGTGCTGCGGTGATGGCCAAATCGGTGTCGATGGAGTAGCTGCTGTCGCGCCGAGCCCGGCTTGGCGGTTTCTTTCGGGCGACATGGTGCACACGATCATCCGCTGGATTGGCCAGCGCGCGCTGCGGTGGTTCTATAGAGAGCGCCGCTTTATCGGGGGGGAGCGCATCCCCGCGTCCGGTCCCGTCCTGTTCATCGGCAACCACCGGAACGACATCCCCGACGTCCTGTGCGGCTTCATGATGACGCCGAGGCGACTGCGGTACGTGGGGACGATCTCGGCGGCGACGTCGGCGCCGGCCAAGGCGGCGTACAGCGGGCTGGGGGTGATCCCCGTGGCGCGCGCCCGGGATGCCCGGAAGTTGCGCCAGCAGCAGATCGACGGATCGGCGCTGAACCTGGAGGCGTTTCAGCGTGTCGGCGACGCGCTCGCTGCGGGCGACATCGTCGGCATCTTCCCGGAGGGCGGTGTTCACGATGGACCTTCGCTGGGTGTTTTTCGTTCAGGTGTCGCTAAGATGGCGCTTGATGGTATCGTAAGTGGCGCGATAAATAGACTGACAGTCATTGCGTTCGGCGTGCAGTACGATGCCCCCAGGACGCCGCGAAGCGACCTGTCCGTGCTGGTTGGTGAGCCATTCGTCGTGGATACGGACTCGCCGGCGGTCCTTCGCGAACGCATGCGCGACGCGCTGTTGGCGGTCACCCGCAACGCGCCCAGCTGGGAAGTGGCGCTCGAACGCGACCGCATCGTGGCTGCCATCGCCGCCTCCATCACCGGCCCTGGCGACCTGCGGCTGACCGCCTGCGAAATCCAGCAACGCTGCTCCGCCATCGCCGAAGCCGCGCCCACCAATATCGGCGCGCTGGCAGCTGATCTCTCGGCGACCGTTGATCGGGCCGGCGGGATGCCTGTCTCACCGCGCGACTGCGCCCGCGTGATTGCCACCGCGGAGGAGGGCGAGGCTGATGGCGTACGCGCGAGTGCGGCCGCCGAGTGGCCCTCGTGGTTGGCGGTGGTCGCCGCCACGCCATTTGCAGTGCTCGGGTGGATCACGCACGGACCGATTTTTTCGTTCATCTGGCGTCGTGCGAGCGCGACGAAGGACCCAACCGAAATCGCGGCCCGCGCCATGATCCCGGGGCTCTACCTTATCTTTGGCTGGTACGTGCTGCTGGGCGCACTCTTCATGGTTGGGCTCGGTGCCACGGCGCATGCGGTCTGGTGGGGAGTGCCAGCCGTCATGCTTCTCCCGCGCCTCGGCGATGTGGCCGTCTGGTGGCGCGACGCGGTGCGGGCGATGCGCCTGCGTGGGCGCGTGAGGCGCTGGCCGGAACAGGAGCGCGCCGCCGTTCGTACCACCGCACGCGCCCTTCGCGCGGCGTGGCATTCCCATCTCTCGAGTGTTGCTGTGAAGGCTTTGACATGACGTTGCTCGCCGTTGGCAACGCCGGCGTGGAGTTTGGCGCGACGGAAATTTTCCGCGACATCACGTTCACTATTGGTGAACGCGATCGCTGGGCCGTCGTGGGACGCAACGGCACCGGCAAGACCACGCTGATCAAGCTGATCACCGGACAGCTCACGCCGTCCAAGGGCACCATCACACGGCAGCCCGGCCTGCGCATCGCGCTGATGGATCAGCATCGCAAGTTCCCCGAAGACATGTCGCTCTGGGAGATCGTCGCGGGCGCCTTTGGCGAACTGCGCGACCTCGAGCACTCGCTCGCGGAGCAGTCGGCCAATCTAGAGCACGATCACGGCGAAGCGGCGATGGCCAAGTACGGCCGCGATCTCGAGCGCTTCGAGCGCGAGGGTGGCTATCAGATGGCGGCCAAGGTGGACTCAGTGCTGATGGGCGTCGGCTTCGATCCCGAGGCAGCCAAGGTAACGCGCATCGGGACGTTGAGCGGTGGGGAGCGCGGACGTGTCGCACTCGCGCGTCAGCTCGCGACGCCCGCCGACATCCTGCTGCTCGACGAACCAACGAATCACCTCGATCTCGAAACGACGGCGTGGCTCGAGAACTATCTGCGCGAAACCGATCGCACGGTGCTGTGCATCAGCCACGATCGTGCGTTTCTGGCGGAGATGGCGGACCACGTGTTGCACTTCGAAGGCGGCACCGCGTTCGCGTACACGGGTGGCTATGCGTCGTTCATTGCGCAGCGCGAAGAGCGTCGGCTCACGCAGCTCCGCCAGTTCGAGCAGCAGTCGAAGAAGATCGCGTCGGAAGAGCAATACATCGCGCGCAATCTCGCCGGACAGAACACGCGTCAGGCGAAGGGTCGTCGCAAGCTGCTCGCACGCATGCCACGCCTCTCTGCGCCGATCGGTGCTGATTCAGTCATGGCGTTGCGTCTTGATTCGGGCGCGCGCAGCGGCGATCGCGTCATCGAGGCCGAGCATGTGGTGGTGGGTGTGGAAGGCGCCGAAGGACGGCGCGAGCTCATTCGCGACGTGAATGTCGTACTCGAACGCGGCGAAGTGATCGCGTTGCTCGGCCCAAATGGCGCGGGCAAGAGCACGCTGATCAAGACGCTGCTCGAAGAGCATCCGGTGTTTGCGGGCCGTGTGAAGCGGGGGCCGTCCACCACCGTCGCGTACTACCGACAGGATCTCGCGCACCTGCCACTCGATGTGCCGATCTACGACGTCATCGCTGATCTGCGTCCGCTCTGGGAACGACGTCAGGTGCAGGGACATCTCGGACGATTTGGCTTCAGTGGCGACGAAGTGCAGCGCACCGTGGGCACGCTCTCGGGCGGCGAACGTGCGCGTGTCGCGCTCGCGCTGCTGACACTCGAGTCGTCCAACCTGCTCATCCTCGACGAGCCGACGAATCATCTCGACGTCGAATCGATCGAAGCGATGGAAGATGCCATCGAGGGCTACGAGGGGAGCATGGTGGTGGTCAGCCACGATCGTGCGGTGCTCCGCGGTGTTGCCACGCAGGTGTGGGAGCTGCGCGATCGCAAGCTGCTCGTCTTCCCGGGCAGCTTTGTGGAGTGGGAAGCAGTGCGTGCGGAAGCGAAGGCCAAGGCCGAGCGAGACGCGCGCGAAGTGTCGGCGCGGGAAAGTGAGCGCAATGCGAAGGTACGTGCCGCCGCGAACGCGCAGGCAAACGCGGCGTCGCGCGCCAGCAAGGCCGACGCGAAGTCGCCGTCGGGGGGGAAGGGTCATGCAGCATCGCATACCTCCTCCGCCAAGATGCCCGCCGGCGAGGCGCGCAAGGCAGCACGGCAGGCCGAGAAGGAGCTGCATGACGCGGAGCTGCGCGTGAGTGTGCTGGAAGGACGTATCGCTGAACTCACGCGGACCCTCGAGGACACGACGCTGTATGACACGCCGGCCGGAACGCAGCGTGCGTATACGCTCGGGCGCGAGCTCGACGATGCCAAGGACGAACTCGATGAGGCGGTCCACGACTGGAGCGCGGCCGCCGAGCGCGTGCAAGCCTTGAGTAGCGCACGGTAACGACTGCGGAACGGCCACCGTTCCGCTGCAACTCGTCCCTGTTGTCCCGCGTAGGATGTCGCGTACGGCGGCACAATGCGCATCGCCCGCCCGACGATGTGTGTGTCCGCTTCGACTACTTTGCCCGCCCGCAATGCATTCTTCCGCTCGCACGAACTCCGCGCTGCTGTGCGCACTGTTGACCGCGGCCGTCGCCGCTCCGCTGCAGGCGCAAACGATCCCGGTCGCAACGGCCGACAGCGCGCGCACTGTGCCTCATCGTGCGTTGCAAGAGCTCCTCGACGATGCGAGTCGGCGCAACGTGCTTCCGAGCTCGCTGATTTCGTACAAGTCGCAGGTGCAGACGGAGATTGCCGTGCTGCTGCGCCGCGAAGAGGGCACTGAGGCGGTGACGTTGGTGGAGCAGGTGGCCAGCGCACTCCGATGGACGCGGAGCGGCTACTACGATCAGCATGTGGTGGGCTATCGTGCACAACAGACGGGCGGCACGTTCTCGATGCTGTCGGTCTTTCAGACGGGTTGGCTGCAGCCGGCGCTCTATGGCAATCGACTGCGCGTGACGCGGCGAACATCACCCGCGAGAACGGCCCGCGAATCCGCGCGCGATGCGATGCGTTCGGCGTCGAGCGGTGGTTCGCAGAGCAGTCCGCAGGCCGTGTCGACTCGCGCCGACGGCGCGGACACGTTGCCCGCCGTGCATCCGCTGGCAACTGATCGCGCCACGTACTACCGCTACACTGGCGGCGATACGGTGGTCACCATGCAGGTCGGCGACCGACGCATTCCGATCGTGCACGTGCGCGTGCAGCCGCGAGAGGATGTACGCAACCGCGTGCTGTTGTTCGATGGTGAGCTCGATCTCGATGCATCGCGCGGCGCGTTGGTGCGCATGCGCGGCAACTTCGTGCGGTTGAATGGTCCTCGCGGTCCGTTGGGGGGCAATCTCGTGGAAGCCGTCGCGTTCATCGAATACGAGAACGCCGAGCGACTCGGTGAATACTGGCTCCCCGCCAAGCAACGCATCGAGCTGCAGGTCTCTTCACCCGTACTTGGTGATCAGCGCGCGGTGATTCGCATCGTGTCGCGCTTTGCACAGATGGACGTGAATGACACGACGCTGAGTGCGGCGACATTGGCCACAGCTGACTCGACACGCTATGTCGGACGACGCAAGCTCAGCTTCGCCGCAGACGATTCGCTCAATCGCTTTGGCGACTGGCGCGGTGGCATCGGCGATCTGACGCAGGGCATGCACGCCGACGATTTCAACGACGTCGGACCGGATCGTTGGCGCACCACGGGTGCACCGCGGCTCGACTACACTCTGCCGCGCGCCTCGGATGGCTTCCACTTCAATCGCGTGGAAGGCGTGTACACAGGCTTTGGAGTGAAAGCGTCGTTGCGCGATCTCGCGCCCGGCGTAGTGGTACGCGCGAACGCGGGTTGGGCGTGGGCCGAAGGCACAGCACGTGGTCGCCTGTCGGTGGAGCGTACGCGTGGTCCATGGACGATCGAAGCTCGGGGCGGCCGCTCGCTGGACAATACGAACGATTTCCGTGTCCCGTTCGACTCTGGTAGTACGTTCGGTGCGCTCTTCGGTTCGCAGGATCCGTACGACTACGTGGACCGCTCGAGCGCAACGCTGGCCGCGGTGCGCCGCATCGGCGCACGCAAGATGCTGGTACGCGCCGAGGCTGGCCTAGCCGACGATCGCTATCGTGCGTCGCAGTATGTGCGAGGTCCATTTGGTGGCGCGGCGTATCGCCCCAATCGCGGTATCGATGCTGGCAGTTATGTGCGTACCGCCGCCACCGTCGAGTGGCATCCGGACATCAGCGCTGAGTTCGTGCGGCCTGGATTGGGTGCGCGTCTGTACTACGAGCGTGGCGATGGAACGCTGGCGTTTCAGCGCATCGAAGCGCGCATCGTCGGTCGTCGTCCGATCGGGCCGTTTGTCGCGGTCGCGCGAGGTGACGTAGGCACGGTGCTCGGTGATCGCATTCCGGCGCAGCAACTCTTCGAACTCGGCAACCAACAGAATCTGCCCGGCTACGAAGACAAGGAGTTTGCCGGCACGCGTGCCGCGGTGTTGCGTGGTCAGTTGATGTACAACACCAAGTATCTGCAGCAGCCAATTCGACTCGGGCGCTTCTTCCTGCCGGCAGTTGCACCGAGTCTGAGCGTTGGTCTGCAGGGCGGTTGGACGGAGCTGCCAAACGCAGCGGCGCGGGCGGCCGCGCTTCGGCTCGGCGTGCAGCGTGATTCAGCCGGCGTGTTGCGCCCCGTCTCGCGCGCCACGGACGGTGGACGCGCGAGTGTGTCTGCTGGCATGCGCTTCTTTGGCAGCGCGCTCTTTGTTGGAGCGACGCGCCCCGTGGATCATCCGGCCAAGTGGAAGGCGCAGGTGACGTTCGGTCAGCCCTGGTAAACGCGGACGCGCGTGCGAGAGCGGATATCGGCAGATGACGCGCCGAACTCGAACTCCACCGTGTCCGCCTCCAGCGACCAGGCGTGTGTCTCGCTGTTCCAGTACCGCAGCAACGACGCAGGCACCACGAAGCGCACGACACGCTGCTGACCCGGCTCGAGTGTGATGCGACGGAAGCCGCGCAGATCCTTGATCGAGCGCGTGACCTTGGACCCCACATGACGTGCGTAGAGCTGCACCACTTCATCACCGCGCCGCGTGCCCGTGTTCTTCACGGTGACGCTGACGGTCACACTATCGCTGCGGCGCAGCGACGTGCGATTGACCGTCGGCGAGGCGTATGAGAACGATGTGTAGCTGAGTCCATGGCCGAACGGATAGAGCGGCGTACCGCGAAAGAATCGATACGTGCGTCCTTCCATGTCGTAATTGTCGAACGCGGGAATGTCATTGACGCTCTTGTAGAACGTCACCGGTAGGCGACCTGCCGGATTGTACGTGCCGAAGAGCACGTCCGCGATGGCGGTGCCGCCAGCCTGCCCCGGATACCACGCATCGACGATCGCCGGCACGTGATCCTGCGCCCAGTTGACCGCCAGCGCACTGCCGTTGAGCAGCACGAGCACCGTCGGCTTGCCCAACGCCGCCACCTTCTCGAGCAGATGCTGCTGCGCGGGCGGGAGGTCGATCGTGGTGCGATCACCGCCGCGAAATCCATCGATCTGCACCGGCATCTCTTCGCCTTCGAGACGCGGCGTCAAGCCGAGGAACAGCACGACTGCATCCGCGGCCTGCGCCACGCGCACCGCTTCGGCTTCGAGTGAATCGGCCGATGCGGTCGGCGCCACCGGCGTGCCATTCCTTCTCGCGAGCTGCGCGGTGGAATCGAACGGCGGGAATCCCTGCGCCAGATCGGAGCCGCGCGCGTGCAGCACGCGCGTGGTGCTGCCCACGGCGGCGCGAATGCCCTGCAGTGGCGTGACCGGATGCGAGGGCTCGCCGTTGTAGTTACCAAGTAGCATCCGTGGCTCGTCCGCGTTGGGGCCGATGACGGCAATGGTGCCCAGCGTCTTTCGCAGCGGAAGCACGTTGCCGCTGTTCTTGAGCAGCACGATCGATTCGCGCGCTGCCTGCAGCGCGAGCTCCTGATGCGGCTTCGAGTCGAGGATGCTGAATGGGGTGCTGCTCCACTTCACGCGCGACGGTGCATCGAACATGCCCAGCTTCATGCGCGCGAGGAACAGCCGCGTGAGCGATGTGTCGATGGTCGCTTCGCTGATGAGCCCCTGCGCCACCGACTGCACGAGATTCGGATACACGCGACCGCAGTCGAGATCAGTGCCGCTCTTGACCGCGCTCGCCGCGGCCGCCGCCGCGGTCGGTTCGGTCTTGTGGCGCAGATAAATGTCATCGATCGCGCCGCAGTCCGATACGATGTAGCCGTTGAACTTCCACTCGCTGCGAAGGATGTCGCGGAGCATCGGATCGCTGGCGCAGGCCGCCTTGCCGTCGATGCGATTGTAGGCGCACATGAGCGAGTACGCGCGCGCCTCACGAATGCCCATCTCGAAGTGCGGCAGATAGGTCTCGCGCATGTCACGCTCGCTCACACGCGCATCGAACGCATGACGTTCGGGCTCAGGGCCGCTGTGAACTGCAAAGTGTTTGACGGTCGCGATCGTCTTGAAGTACTTCGGATCGTTGCCCTGCAAGCCGCGGATGAACTGCACGCCGAGTCGACCGGTGAGATACGGATCTTCACCGTACGTCTCCTGCCCGCGCCCCCAGCGTGGATCGCGGAAGATGTTGATGTTGGGTGACCAGAACGTCAGTCCCTGATAGCGCGCGTGGGAGTTGTTGCGAATGTACTCGTGATACTTGGCGCGTCCTTCGTCGGAGATCACCGTCGCGACGCGAAACATCAGTGCCTCGTCCCACGTGGCGGCCATGCCGATCGCCTGCGGAAACACCGTGGCCAGCCCCGAGCGCGCGACACCGTGCAACGCTTCGTTCCACCAGTTGTAGGCGGGGATGCCAAGGCGCTCGATGGCCGGTGCGACATCCTTCATCTGCAGCACCTTCTCCTCGAGCGTCAGTCGACCCACGATATCGCGCGCCCGTGCTTCGAATGACAGCGACTCATCACGCCACGGCTCGCGCGCCGTTGCCTGCGCGTTCGCGGAGGCGCGGGGGATGAGCAACGCACCGCTCAGCAGACCGACAGCGACGACGACTCGCGCCGCACCACGCTCGAGGTATTGCATCACTCCCCCACGGATTGAAGACAGGCACGCATGTACCCCAGTGCAAACGCCATCCCTGCGTGCCACGGTGCGGCGCAGGTCATCTCCGGCGTGTGATCTGGAATGAGAACGCCGTCGTAGTGCGCACTCTTCAGGATCCGCACGATGCGCAGCATGTCGAGATCGCCTTCGTCGACGAACACTTCCTGATAGTGCGGCACTTTGCCTCGTACGTTGCGAAAGTGCACGTAGCCGATGCGTCCCGCGCGTGCGTAGCGATCCACGGCCGCATACACATCACCCTCGGGCATCTCCTGCAGCGAGCCCAGACAGCACTCCAGCGCGCTCGCACTGCTCGGCACGAGATCGATCATGCGCTGATATTTGTCCGGATGATTCACCAGTCGCGCGGCGCCACGCAGCGCGGTCGTTGGCGGATCGTCGGGGTGCAGTGCCATGCGCACGCCGCATTCCTCGGCGACTGGAAGGATCTGCGACAGGAACCACGCGTAGCGCTCCCACAACTCCGACTCGGAGATCGGCGCGACGAAGCCCGGCGGTGCATCGGGATCGTAGACCATGTTCCACACCATGCCGTTGCGCATCGGCAGCTGCGGATCGATCTGCGATTCATCGTACACGAGTGCACGCGCACCGCCACGTCCAAGTGGGCCTTTGGTCCAGCCCCACACGCCGGCGATGCTGAAGTTGTAGCCCATGATCGGAATGCCCGCCTTGCCGACCGCCTGAATGGTGCGCTTGAGTGCTTCCATCTGCGTCGCCTTGTTCGGTCCATCCAGCAACACGTCATACCAGTGCGACGGATCGAAATTCTCGATCGCTTCCCACACGAGGCCAGCGTCCTCGATCTGTCGCTTAATCGAGATCATCTCATCGTACGTCCACGGCTTGTCCTGATTGCGCGTCACGCCCCATCCAAGCGATGGCGGGCCCGAATCGAGAACGGGTGACGCGCCGGCGAAGTAGTCCACGAGATGCACGACGAGATGCGTCGCGCCCGCTTGCTTGGCGAACGCGAGATTGTCCGGCGTGAGCAGACTGCGATAGAGGCCGAGTCCCAGCTTCATTGCCATGTGGAGAGGTACCGGATCGCGCGAAGGGTGAAAGCAGCTTGTTGGGGAGGCACTACCAGCGGTCCGTGCGGAACGGTGCGGCGGGCAGTCCGGTTCTGTCGAAGAGCGATGCACGATTCGGGCTGTCCGACCAGGCGTAGCGCACCGCGATGGGGGAGCGCACCTTGTCGCTCCACACCAGTAGATGCGACCCACGTACGCGCGACTTCGCCCAGACGAACTGCCGGTCAGCGCCGGCGATGGCGATACTCGACGTGCTGTCAGCGTCTGCGCGCTTCACGAGCGGGCCGCCCGTCACGACGAACTCGAGATCGACCGTATCGCCGCGCACCGTGGAGCGTCGCAGCGTTGGCCCCGCATCGTGCACAACGCGACCGTACGCGACACGCTCCGCGACCAGCGCGAGACGCTGACCAACGTCGCGCTTGTTGCGTGGGTGAATGTCGCCCGCCTCACCAACGTCGATGGCGATCGCACGACCGGTCTTGGGCAGCGTCAACGCCGCCTCCATCGATTCACGCTGGGTCGCCCAGCCGCTGCTCGGCTGTGGCGTGCTCCATGGTTTGCCGTAGTTGGGGAGCTGCACCCACAGGAATGGCAGCGTGTCCGCGGACGGGCTCCACTGTTGGCGCCAGCTATTGATCAACAGCCCGAACTGGTCACGATATGCCGCTGCCTGCGCCACGTTGTTCGCGTTCGATTCGCCCTGATACCAGATGAAACCCTTCACCGGAAAACGCAGGATCGGGTGCACCATGCGGTTGTACAACACGCTCGGCACCTTGTTGATCACCTGACCGTCTTCGGCGAAGGAGAGCTGCTCGACCGAGAACTTCCAGCTGCCGGCGAGTGATGTGCTCGATCCGTTGGCGAGGCGCAGTGCGATGTTGCCGTTGATGCCACCGCCGCCTCCGCCATCACTCACGCGAATCGCCAGCACGTTGCGGCCCGAGCGCAGCGCAGCGGGTGCGATGCGATAGCTGCGCTCGACGTTGTAGCCAACCGTGCGACCGATCTCTGTGTCGTTCACCCACGCGACATCATCGTCGTCGATGGCAGAGATCTGGAGTGTTACGCCCGCTGCGGCATCGGCGGCCGAGAGTTCGAAGCTGGTGCGATACCACGCCACACCGTCCATGCCATCGTAGCCGTTGGGTTCCCAATAGGCGGGCACCGGCATCGTGCGCCATGCCGAGTCGTCGAACGATGCGGACGACCAGCTGGACATCAGGGCGGCGCGCGGTGCCGTCGGAAGCGTGCCCACGCGTTCACGCAACGTCGCGCGCGTCTGCTCAGCGCGACGCGCGTTCGCCTGAAGCTCGGCACTCCACGCGCTGTCGGAGATCCCCTGCGCCGGCCGACTGATCCACGTCTCGATATTGCTGCCGCCCCACGTGGTGTTGATGATCCCGATGGGAATCTTCTCGCGCTCACGCAGCGCCTTGGCGAAGTAGTAGCCGACCGCGGAGAACGCGCCTGCGTGCGCTGGATCAGCGGCCGACCATGCCCCGCCGGCCAACTCTGCAGCCGGTTCGTTCGACCACGACGTGGGAATCTTGAAGTGGCGAAGCAGGGGATCGTTCGCGCTGGCGATCGCACTCTTCGCGTCGAGTGACTGCTGGAGCATGAACTCCATGTTGGACTGCCCGGACGCCACCCACACGTCGCCGATGGCCACGTTGGTGAATGTCAATCGCTCCGTGCCGCTGGCGATGGACAGCGTATGCGATGTTCCCGCCGCACGAGCGGGCAGCGAGACACTCCACTCGCCGCCGGGTGCAGCGGTCGTCGAGGTTTGTTGCGCATCGAGCGCGACGGTGATCGCTGCATTGGGTTTGGCCCAACCCCACACTACGATCGGCTTGTTGCGCTGCAGCACCATGCCGTTCGCGAAGAGCGGCGGAACGCGGAGTGCGGACGCTTGCGCAGTAGCGGAGGTGGGTGGCTTCGCACTGGGATCGCCGGTCGGCGGAGGCGCCTGATCCGTTGCGGCCGGCGGACCGAGTAGTTCAGTGAGCAGCGGCTTCAGGGCGTCTGCCCAGAGCTGATATCCTTTGACGGTTGGGTGCAACTTGTCCACCATCATGCCGTCGAACAGCACGCCATCCGCGTTGGCCAGCTTTTCGTTGATGTTGATGTAGCGAATGGAGCTGCCATTGGCGAACCGCGCGAGATTGGCATTGATGCGATTGATCTCCGGCACCACCGCAATGTTGTCGTTGCGTGGGAAGATGCCGGTGAGAATGATCGTCGCCTTCGGTGCCTTTGCTCGGCAGAGATCGATCAGCGCCTTGAGCCCGCGCGTGATGTCAGCGACCTTCGCGTCGTCGCCCACCGTGGTGCCCACGTTGTTGGTGCCAGCGAGCAACACGATCACCTTGGGGTTCACGCCATCGAGCTCACCGTTCTCTATGCGCCACAAAATGTGCTCGATTCTGTCCGCGCCCCAGCCAAAGTCGGCCGCATTCCACCCAAAGAAGTTCGACTTCCAGTTGGCCAGAAACTCCGGATAGTCCGTCGCGCCCCAACGGCGCGTGATGGAGTTGCCGAGGAAGTACAGATCGATCTTTCCCTTGGTGCGCTTCTCGAGCAGTTGCTCGTGCGCGAGCATGGAGTTGCGATCGGTGCGCGGTGTGGCGCGATCGGCGGGCCATTGCGCTGATACTGGCCGCGTAGCGACCGCGGAAAGCATCAGCGCCAGCAGCGCGCATCGAGCTCGAGTGGACATGTCGCGCTCAGGGAAGAAGGTCAGGCCATCTGCATGAGAGGACGCAGCGCACCGTAGGCGGCACGAAAGCGCGCGTATGCTGCGTCGTAGCGCTGATGCGCGCCATCGGCGGGTGCTTCGAACGGAGCGCGTGCGACCGTCGCGCGCGCCGCGGTTGCGACATCGGGGAACGCTCCGGCACCGACTGCAGCAAGCAGCGCCGCGCCGTACGCCGGACCTTCCTCGCGATTCACCGTGGTCACGGGCATGCCGTACACTTCGGCCTGCAGGCGCCGCAGCAACGGACTGCGCGCACCGCCACCGGTGAGCAGCAGCGACGCTGGCGACAGTCCGAGATCCTGCAGGATGGTCAAAGAATCACGCATCGCGAAGCAGACACCCTCGATCGCCGCGCGTGTCATGTGCGCACGCGAATGCGCGAGACTCAAGCCAAGGAACGCGCCGCGCGCGCTCGCATCGCGATGTGGCGTGCGCTCGCCCTGCAGGTACGGGAGAAAAGTCACGCCATCTGCACCCGGTGCGATGGCCGCTGCCTCTGCATCGAGCTGAGCGTCTACGTTGGAAAAGCCGCGCAGCTCTGCGGCCAGCTGCTCGCGAAACCACGCGAACGCTCCTCCCGCGGACAACACCACGCCCATCACATACCACACATTTGGCGCCACGTGACAGAAGGTGTGTGCGCGCAGCATCGGATCTACCACGGGTGACGATGTGGGCGCGAGCACCGTTCCTGATGTGCCCCAGCTTGCAACCGCGTCGCCTGGCGTAAGCACACCAACGCCTGCCGCGCCGCACGCGTTGTCCGCACCGCCACCGACGACGGGCGTGCCAATCGGTAGCCCTGTCGCGGCGGCCGCCGATACTGACACGCGACCCAGCACCTCCGCGGATCCACCAACGTCCGGCAACATCGTGCGCGGCACCTGCACGGCGTTCAGTAGTGAGTCACTCCACCGCATCGCGGATGGATCGAACATCAGCGTGCCCGATGCATCCGAGGGCTCCGATGCCATCACACCCGTGAGACGGAAGCGAATGAAGTCCTTGGCCAACAGCACCGTCGCCAGTCGAGCGTACGCTTTGGGTTCGTGGTTGCGTAGCCACAGGATCTTGGGAAGCGTGAAGCCCTCGAGCGCAGGGTTACGCACCATGTCGCGCAGCGCCTGCTCACCGCCCGCCGCGTGCGTGATCTCCACGCATTCAGCCGTGGTGCGCCCGTCGCACCAGAGCAACGCCGGCCGAATCACCGACGCGCTTGCGTCGAGGAACACCGACGAATGCATCTGCCCGGAGATACCGATCGAGACGACCTGTGCATCAGGGCGCTGCGCGAGCAACGAGCGCACCGACAGCGTGGTGGCACTCCACCACGCCTCCGGATCCTGCTCCGCCCAACCCGGCTGCGGCGTGGAGAGCGTGAGTGGCGTCGTCGCCGATGCGTCCACCGTGCCATCCTCGCTGACGAGAATGGCCTTCACGCCGCTCGTGCCTACGTCGATGCCAAGAAATCGGGCGGTGCTCACGTCAGCGCACTCCGAGCAGCAGTTCGATCGTAAGCTGGTCCAGCCGCTCGTAACCAAATCCTTCGCCGCGAATCGCCGGCAAGTCGAACACGCGCGCCTTCATCGCGGCAGCGTTGGCATCGCTGAAGCGCAGCGGCTCTTCGGCACCACCGCCGCGAGCGCGAAGCTCGGCCAGGCACGCCTGAATCTCCGCATCTGCATTGAACTGCGCCGCCTTCTCGCGAAGGATGAGATACGAACGCATGCTGCCGGCCGCGAAGTCCCACACGCCTGCATCGTCTTCCGTACGATAGGCGTGACTGTCGAAGTGCTTCATGCCGGAATACTTCGCGTCTTCGAGCAGCTTGACCAGGAAGAACGAGCCCTTGAGGTCCTCGCTGCCAAAGCGATGATCCTGGTCGTAGCGTCCCGGCTTCTGCGCGTTGAGATCGATGTGAAAGAGCTTGCCCGCGTCGATCGCCTGCGCGACACCGTGCGTGAAGTCCAGCCCGGCGATGGTGTCGTGCGCGACTTCCGGATTCACCCCAACCATGTCGGGATAGGCGAGCGAGTGAATGAACGCGAGCGCGTGCCCGATGGTTGGGAGAAAGATGTCGCCGCGCGGTTCGTTGGGCTTGGGCTCGAGTGCGAACTTGAAGTTGTAGCCCTGCGAGATGTTGTACGCGCACAGAAAGTCGAGTGCTTCGCGAAACCAGCCGAGTGCCGTGCGCGCGTCTTTAGCTGCATTGGTCTCCACGCCTTCACGTCCGCCCCAGAACACATACGTCTCCGCACCCAACTCGGCGCCGAGATCCATCGAGCGCATCGTCTTCTGCATGGCGTAGGCACGAACGCGTGGATCGTTGCTGGTGAACGCGCCATCGCGGAACGCAGGATCACTGAAGAGATTCGTCGTCGCCATCGGCACCTTCATGCCCGTGTCGGCCAACGCTGCCTTGAACTCCTTGACGATGCGATCGCGCTCGACGGCGGTCGCATCGCGCGGCACGAGATCTTCGTCGTGCAAGTTGACACCGTATGCGCCCAGTTCAGCCAGCTTCTGCACGATGCGTGGCGCGCTGAGTGGCGCGCGCACGGCATCACCGAACGGATCGCGGCCGACGTTGCCGACCGTCCAGAGGCCAAAGGTGAAGTGGTCGCTGGGAACTGGAGTGTACGCGTCGCGAGATGCGGCTGCGGTCATGAGAAACGCCTTGTACGAAGGGTGAAAACTCGAACCGTGATGGGCCGGGCGTAGAACTCGAAAGAACTTGAAAGAGCTCGAGAGAACTCAGGGGAGTGGGCGAGGTGCGTCGGCGTAGCAGCGTTACTGAATGGCGGGACAGCGAGGCTTGTCGCGATCGATTGGACAGCGCAGGCCGATGTAGAAGGCGAGCGGATGCAGCGGCGCGGCGTAACCGGCCGGGATTGGTTTACGCGAGAACGTCTGGAAGTACTGCACGGCGGCGTCGCGCCACCACCGCGCTTCGTGCTCCTGAATCTCGAGCATGCTGCGGATTTCTTCGAAGCGCGCCGCGTCGACGTGCCCTTCAACTGTCGCCCATGCGCGCCGCATCGCGGAGACGGAATCGACGCCCGCGTAGTAGCGATACACGAGTTCGTTCCAGAGCGAGCGCCCCGACGCCATCCGATCATCCCAGCGCACATGATGAAAGAAGAGCAGTAGCGAATCGGGCACGGTGCGTCGATTCGCGAGTCGCGCGCGCACGGCGGGGAAATACTGATCGACCGCGTTGCTGCCCGTTGCAGTACGGTCGAAGCCGATGCCGAGCGAATCGGCGCGATGATAGTAGACCGGCGTCCAGTCGGGGCGACCGGTGTTCACCCATGGTCCGGGGCCATAGTGGTGATTCGTGGCCATGATGTGCGCGAGCCCCAGCGGCGTCATGTAGTTCACGACCGCTTCGCGCGACGTGAGCATCATGCGGCGAATCGTGTTGACGACTCTGGGCTCGGTGCTGAGCGTTGCGCGGATCCACTCGTCGGCAATCGCTGACGACGAAAGCATGGGATCCCACGCGAGACGACCGTAGGCATACCAGTTCGCTTGATTGAACTGCGAACCCGTCCAGTTGCGGTCCATGCCGATGTTGGCCACGCCGGCGATGCCGCTGCGCGCATACCCGTGCAGCGATCCATCGATGACCTTGGCGATCGTGGAGCCTTTGCCCTTCGCGTACGTGTCGGCGCGCAGCACTTCTTCAAAGAGCGGCCCGAGATACGCCAGATGCGTGTCTTGGCCCAGATACTCCTTGGTGATCTGGAACTCCAGCATCAACGGCGTCCTGGGCATCGCGCCAAAGAGCGGATGAAAGGGCTCGCGCGGCTGAAAATCGAGCGGCCCGTTCTTCACCTGCACGATGACGTTCGACTTGAACGCGCCATCGAGTGGCTTGAACTCATCGTACGCTTGCCGAATGCGATCCACCGGCACCGTGTTGCTGTACACGAACGCGCGCCACATCACGATGCCGCTGTGCGGGGCGAGCGCGTCGGCGAGCATGTTCGCGCCGTCGGCGTGCGACCGCTTGTAGTCCTGCGGGCCGGGCTGTCCTTCGGAATTGGCCTTCACGACAAAGCCGCCGAAGTCGGGAATCGCGCGATAGATCTCGTCGCACTTGGCGGCCCACCATGCGCGTACCGCAGGATCGAGCGGATCGGCGGTGGCCAACTTGCCCAGCTCGATGGGAGCGCTGAAGCGTGCGGTGAGATAGACGCGAATGCCGTATGGTCGGAAGATGTCGGCGAGCGCCGCGACCTTGGCGAGATACGCTGGCGACAGCACCGTCGCGTCGGCGTTCACGTTGGTGAGCACCGTCCCGTTGATGCCGAGCGATGCGTTGGCGCGGGCGTAGTCCACGTAGCGCTGCCGCATCGAGTCGGGGAGGGCATTGGGGAGCGCCTTCCAGTCCCAGAGCGACCGGCCGGCGTACCCGCGCTCGACGCTTCGGTCGAGGTTGTCCCAGTGATCGAGGAGGCGCAGCCGGATCTTGGGGGCGCTGCTGACGGCAAAGGCGTCGATCGGCCGGTGGGCCTGTAGTTCCCGCAAAAATCGGAACGTTCCATAAAGCAGTCCGACCTCGCGGTTGGCGGCGATCACGAGGGTCGGCCGGCCGCCAACGGACGCGGAGCGGATCAGGTATCCCTCGTCCCCGAGGGGTGCGAGCGATGCGCCCAGTCCGAGGGCGGCGATCTGCGGGGAGGTGGCTGGCGTGCCGATCAGGAGCGCGCCGGCTTTGGACACCGTCGCCACGCTGGGCGGCGCCGCGCCGAGCATTCCGGTCAGGGCGCGCGCGATCTCCTGTTGGACCAGGCGGGCCGTCGGCGAGTCGCCGCCGACGGCGACTTCACTGAGGCGCGCGCGGTAGGTGCGGACGAGTGCGGCGTCGGCGACCGCTGGATAGCGCAGCCAGAGGTCGTGGCCGTCTTCCGGCGCGGGGGCTGCAGTCGGCGCCGCGCCGAGGAGCAGCAGGAAGCCGAGCGGAGCGAGTCGGAAGCGCTGCAGGAGGGAGCGTCGCAAGCGAGAGCCTAGCTCGTCAGTGATTGCTGTGCCGTTCTTCATGCGGCGGAGCCCTGGGCACCGGGGTCGGCGTGCCGATTGCGAGAGGTAGTGCCGCGAACGACGAGTCGCGGGGGCATCAGCACGTGGCGGGCGGTGTCGCGCCGTCCGGCGAAGCGTTCGAGCAACAAGCGGACCGCAGTCCGCCCCATATCCGGGCGAGGCTGATCCACCGTGGTCAGGTTGATCTGCTGGACGGCGGCGAGCGCGGTATTGTCGTAGCCGACGACCGACACGTCCTCCGGCACGCGGAGACCACGTTCGGCGAGCGCGCTCATGGCGCCCAAGGCGGCGAGGTCGTTGGCGACGAAAAGCGCGGTGGGTGCGAGTCCTTCGTCGAAGAGCTGGGCCACGCCATGGCGGCCACCTTCATCGCTGTAGGCACCCGGGGCGATGCGCGTGAACGCCTCCAGTCCGCGCTTCTGCATGGCGCGTTCGTAGCCCTTGGAGCGTTCTGCGGCGCCGGCGCCACCACCGCCGTCGATGTGCGCAATGCGTTCGTGCCCCAGTTCGGCCAGATGCTCGACGACGAGCCGTGCGCCGGTGGGGTCGTCGTTGGCAACGCTGTCGATGCGGCTCATACGCGAGCGGCGTGCGACGAGGACCACGGGCACCTCGGCGGAGGCGGCGCTGATCGCATGCACATCGAGCATCGGCGAGGCGAGGATCAGGCCATCGACGCGGAGCTCGAGCAGCGTGTCGAGGGCGCGGCGCTCGTCGAGGGTGCGGTGATCGACGACGCTCATGATGGTGTTGTAGCCACGGGCGCCGGCCTCCTCCTGCACGCCGTCGATGACTTCGGCGAAGAAGGGATTGTGCAGGTCAGAGAGAACGATGCCGAACAGATTCGACCGTCGTTGCACCAGGCTTCGCGCGGCGCCGTTGGGTCGATAGCCCAGCTGCGCTGCCGCTTCGAGCACGAGCTGCCGCTTCTCGTCGCTGACGCTGCTGGCGCCACGCATGACGAGAGAAACGAGGGATTTCGAGACGCCGGCAGAGGCGGCGACGTCGATGATCGTGGGTCGGCTGGTGTTGCGATGGGACACGGCGA
Organism: Gemmatimonas sp.; assembly: GCA_965279375.1. GTDB lineage: Bacteria > Gemmatimonadota > Gemmatimonadetes > Gemmatimonadales > Gemmatimonadaceae > Gemmatimonas. Next base: position 1,556,031 of record OZ257156.1, read on the forward strand.
GGCCGAAGGCGGGCTGGGACTAGACGCGGAGAATCGGGAGTATCCGTCTATATACGCTGCCGCGAAACGTGCTGCTTGGCGGGAGGGCGGCAAAGGTGGGATCTGGCAGGTGACAGTTGACACGTTCCCGGCGGCATCACAATATGTCCGCCGATGGAACGTTCCAATAGCCGGAGGTAGTGTAGTGCAATCCGGCCGAAAGCGCATCTGGCACGTTTCGACGCCCGTTCGCTGACCCGCATCACGGCTCGACCGCAGCACCGCTCCGCCCGCTCGCCCTACCCGCTGCCCCGCTGTTCCCGCCCGCAGTGCCCGTCGTGACTCGCGCCCTCCCCGGGGCACATCCCACCGTCGCGATGGTCCCCCGCTCTTCCCGGTTCCGACGCTCGTCACGCCTGCTCCCGCGACCGACTCCCTGGGTCCGCGTGGCGCATCCCAACACCTACCACGCGGTACCCATGCCAAGCCTGCCGGAGGGTCCATTGATGCGACGCTGGAAACTCGCTCTCACTCTCATGTTGCTGACCCCGCTCCAGCTCTTCGCCCAGAGTGTCGGGCGGATCGTCGGAACGGTCACCATCGAGGGGGGACGCCCACTACCGAACGCGACGGTCAACGTCGTCGGTACTGCGCTCGGCGCGACCACGGGTGCGGACGGCAAGTACGTCATCGCCAACGTTCCCACCGGTTCGCAGTCGGTGCGCGCCAAGCTGCTTGGCTACACGCCCATCACGAGCGTGGTGTCGGTCGCGAATGGCCAGACGGCCACGCTCAACTTTTCGCTGATCACGGCGCCGCTCAACCTCGAAGGCATCGTCGTTGTCGGCTACGGCTCGCAGGAGAAGCGCAACGTCACCGGCGCGCTGACCACGATCACCGCCGACAAGATGAAAGACATTCCCACCAGCGATCCGATGAAGGCGCTGCAGGGACGTGTCTCCGGCGTGGAAATCGTCACGAATAGCAACGAACCCGGTGCCTCGATGCAGGTGCGCATTCGCGGCGTGCGTTCGATGGCGAGCGATCGCAACGAGCCCCTCTACGTTGTGGACGGCATTCCGATCAACGGCGGCATCGGCGACTTCAATCCGGCGATCATCGAGAACATCACCGTACTCAAGGACGCTTCGGCGACGGCGATCTACGGAAGCCGCGGCGCGAACGGCGTCATTCTCGTGACGACCAAGAAGGGCGCGTCGGATGGTCGCATTCAGACGTCGTACAGCGTCGACAGCTACTACGGTGCGCAGACGCCAGTGCAGATCGTGCCGATGATGAACATGCGCGACTTCACCAAGTACCTGCAGGACGCGGCGTTCTACAACGGGCAGGATAGCTCACTCGCGAAAGTGCTCGCCGGCCAGACGTTCGTGCCCGGCTCCACGACCTCCAAGCGACTGTACGCATATCAGAACGGCATCGAGACCGACTGGCAGCGCGCCGTGCTGCGCGACGGACTGCAGAAGAACTTCCAGGGCAGCATCACCGGGTCGGCGGCGGGCACGCGCTTCACGCTTTCCGGCAACTACTTCAATCAGCAGGGCGTGATTCCCGGTCAGGGAAGCACACGCGGCAACGCCTTCGCGACGGTCGATCATCAGGGCAAGTTCTTCCGCGCCGGTGCAACGTTCTCGCTTTCCCGTTCACTGCAGGAGCTGGGCATCGGCCAGGGTGCGTTTGGTTACGCGACCGCGATGGCACCGTTCGGCTCGCCGTTCAACTACACCACCAAGGACTCGGCCGGTCTCTACGATCCGCGTCCCGATGACGATCCGCTGAACATCAATCCGCTTCTCGAAGCGCTGTCGATGACGCGCGAGCAGACCACCACGCGTGCCTTCTCGTCAGTGTATGCCGAGTTGCAGCTGCGGCCGTGGTTGAGCTATCGCGCGAACTTTGGTCCGGACTACTCGAACAGCTCGCTCGGTTGCTACAACGACCCATGGACGCACGGTTCCTGCGCGAGCCCGGGCAACTTCAGCTCCAATCAGGGGCAGCCGCCGCAGGCGATGCTGCGCAACTCGACGGATTTTGCGTACACCGTCGACAACCTGCTGCAGCTCAACAAGGACTTCGGTGTGCACCACATCGAGGGCACGGCGCTCTACAGTATTCAGAAGGATCGTTTCACGCGTGACTCGCTGTATTCGTCGCAGCTCCCGTACAACACGCAGCTCTGGTACGACCTGGGCTCCGGCGTGGCCGGCAACAGCCTGAGCTCCATCTCCGAGTGGGCGCTGCAGTCGTACATGGGACGCATCAACTACACGCTGCTCGATCGCTATACGCTGTCGGCGACGGGTCGCTCAGACGGATCGAGCCGACTCGCACCGGGCAACAAGTGGGCGTTCTTCCCGTCGTTCTCGGCAGCGTGGCAGCTGGGCGACGAGTCGTTCATCAAGAACCGCGGCTGGTTCGATCAGCTCAAGTTGCGCGCGAGCTATGGCACGACGGGCAACACATCGATCGCGCCGTATCAGACGCAGGGCACGCTGTCGTCCAAGCTGTACACGTTCGGCAGCACACGCGTGCGCGGCTATCGTCCGGGAAGCATTCCCAATCCCGACCTGACTTGGGAGAAGACGGCGTCCACCAACTACGGCCTCGACTTCGGTGTGCTGAGCAATCGCATCAGCGGCTCCATCGATGCGTACTCGCAGAACACGACTGACCTGCTGCTGACGCGCCTGCTGCCGGTGACGTCAGGCTTCACGTCCACGCTGCAGAACGTCGGCTCCACGAACAACAGTGGCATCGATATCAGCTTCTCCACGATCAACGTGCAGAACTGGCACGGCATCACGTGGACGAGCGACATGAACTGGTCGCGCAACAAGAACAAGATCACGGCGCTGCAGACCGGGTCGCAGTCGGACGTGAACAACGTCTGGTTCGTCGGCCAGCCGATCAACCTGTTCAACCAGACCACAGGGGCAGGGGATGGGCAGCGCCGCGTCTTCTATGACTGGAAGTGGCAGGGTGTGTGGCAGTACGCCGACTCGCTGGCGATGAAGGCGTTCAACGCGAACGGCTCGACGTTCAAGGCCGGTGATCCGCGCGTGGCTGACATCAACGGCGACGGCAGGATCAACGCCGATGACCGCACGATCGTGGGCACGAGCTATCCGAAGTGGACCGGCAGCTTGTACAACCGCATCGCGTGGAAGGGCTTCGACATCTCCGGGCTCGTGTCGTGGAAGCAGGGCTACACGTTCATCGACGGCACGCCGCGCAGCTACACCGGACGTCAGGGCGTGATCGCGGACATGGACTACTGGACGCCGACGAACCCGACGAACAAGAACCCGTTGCCGAACATCGGCCAGGTGGAGCGGTTGTACGCAACGACGCGCCTGTACACCGACGGATCACACTGGCGCATTCGCAACCTCACGCTGGGCTACACGATGAGCCAGCGTCTGGTGAACCGTATCGGCGCGCAGAGCATCCGCTTCTACGGCACGGCGCAGGACCCGTATATCCACACGAGCTACCTCGGCGCGGATCCGGAAGTGGCAGGTGCCGCACCGACCCTGCGCACGATTCTGTTCGGCAGCAACATCACCTGGTAGCGAGACCAAATCCGATGACGAGAATTCATATGAAGCGCGGACTTCTTTGCACCGTGACGTTGGCGCTCGCCGCAGTCGCCGGTTGCACGGACCTCGACGAGAAACTCATTACGGGCGTGAGCAGCGAGTACTACTCCACGCCTGATGGCCTGAACGCCGCCGTGATTGCCAGCTACAGTCAGCTGCGCAACTACTACGGCCGTGAGCAGCTGATCTCGCTGGCGCAGGCCGGTACGGATACGTGGTCAGATGCCGACCAGTCGGCGTCGAACAATCGCGAGTTCGGTGGCTACACCGGTGGTTTGAACAGCACCGTCGCGCCGCTGGCGAACACGTGGAACCCCGCGTACCAGATGATCAACACGCTGAATGCGGCGTTGGAGCGCGGGCCGAACACCACTGGCATCACCACGGCGACGAAGAACTCACTGCTGGGCGAGGCGCACTTCCTCCGCGCCTTCGAGTACTTCATGCTGGTGCAGACGTTCGGCAGCGTGACGTTGTCGATGAAGGAGAACAAGGGGTTGGTGGAGACGGCGGTGCGTGATACGGCATCCGCAGTGTACACCGCCATTCTCGCCGATCTCGACAGCGCGATCACGCTGCTGCCTGTGACGCAGGCCGAGCGCGGTCGTGCCACGCGTGGTGCAGCGCGCGCGCTGCGATCCAAGGTGTACCTCACGCGCGCGTATCGTGCGTACTCACCCAGCAGGCAGGCCGACTTTCAGGCTGCGCTCGATGACGCGAAGGCCGTGATTGCGTCGGGCACATACTCGCTCACCCCCAACTACGCCGACCTGTGGTGCGTGGCGCGCGCGGCCGATCCGGGTCGTCAGGGCTACTGCGAGAACACCGGCTACAACCAGGCACAGAGCGAATTCATCTTCACCGTGCAGTTCTCGTACGACCAGACGCACTACGACGGTGGGGATCAGTACAACTATCTGCACCTCGTGTACCTGAGCCAGTACGACAACAATGCGTTTGGCGTAGGTGTGGCGCGTGACCTCAACAACGGGCGCCCGTTCCGTCGTCTGATGCCGACGCAGTACGGTCTCAAGGTGTTCGACAATCGCTGGGCCGGCACACCAGGCGCGAGCGACATCATGGATACGCGCTTCGATGGTTCGTACCAGACCGTGTGGATCGCGACAGCTGGTGGCCAGCGCAACCCGACGACGAACTGCCCGTTCTGCTCGAGCGGCGAGGTGGTCAACATCGGCGACACGACCGGTGTGTATCTGCCGCATCCCGTGACGACGGCGTTCCGTCAGAGCAAGAAGTACATGATTCGCACCATCTGCCCCGCCGGCTACGCCGACCCGAGCGTGTACTGCGGCGATCGCTCGGGCGCGAGCGATGGCTACATCAGCTGGGACCGCTATCCGTCGCTCAAGAAGTTCCAGGACAACCTGCGAGCGAACCTGACGGCGCAGGAAGGCGGCAAAGTGCAGGTGCTGCTGCGTCTTGGCGAGATCTACCTGATTGCAGCCGAAGCGGCGCTTGGCTTGGGCAACACGGCCGAAGCGGCGGCCAACATCAATGTGCTGCGTGTGCGGGCCGCGACACCGGCGTACAAGAACGATCCTCGGCAGCTCGTGACGGCGGGACAGATCAACCTCGACTTCATCATGGATGAGCGCGAGCGCGAACTGGCCGGTGAGTTCACGCGCTGGTACGATCTGGTGCGCCCGGGCGCGCAGTTCTTCGTTGATCGCGTGAAGAAGTACAACCCGCACGGCGGCGTGAACGTGCAGCTCAAGCATGCCCTGCGTCCGATTCCGCAGTCGCAGATCGACGGCGTTGTGGTGGGTCCCAAGTATCCGCAGAATCCCGGCTACTGATTCGCAACTGCATCGCAACAGCTTCGAAGGAGCCTGGATGTTGCCGTACAAGAATGCTGCGCTTTCCGCCGCGGCCCGCGCGGCGGACCTGCTGTCTCGGATGACAGTGGAGGAGAAGGCGGCGCAGATGATGTGTGTCTGGCAGGACAAGCGCACGACGCTGCTGGGTGCGGATGGAAACTTCGACGTGAACGTCGCGCGGCGGGCGTTCGCGTCGGGGCATGGTCTTGGGCAGGTGGGACGTCCAAGCGATGCAGGCAGTACGCCCACCACGCCTGCCGACGGCAAGACGGCGCGTGGGCAAGCCGAGCTGACCAACGCGATTCAGCGGTTCTTCATCGAGGAAAGTCGGCTTGGCATTCCGGTCGTCTTTCACGAGGAATGTCTGCACGGTCAGGCGGCGGTGGGCGCGACGAGTTTCCCGCAGCCGATCGGGCTGGCGGCGACGTTTAACCCGGCGCTGGTCGAGTCGTTGTACGCGATGACCGCGGAGGAGGCGCGTTCGCGAGGGACGCATCTCGCGCTCACGCCCGTGGTGGACATCGCGCGTGACCCGCGCTGGGGACGCGTGGAAGAGACGTTCGGCGAGGATCCACATCTCGTCACGCGCATGGGCATTGCTGCCGTGCGCGGCTTTCAGGGCGATGCGACGTTCCGCGACAAGACGCGCGTGATGGCGACGCTCAAGCACTTCGTTGCGCATGGGCAGCCGGAGGGCGGACAGAACTGCGCGCCCACGAACGTGTCGCAGCGCGAGCTGTACGAAGTGTTCCTGCCGCCGTTCAAGGCGGCGGTGCAGGAAGCCGGTGCGATCAGCGTCATGGCGTCATACAACGAAGTGGATGGTGTGCCATCGCATGCGAACCGTTGGCTGCTGCGCGATATGCTGCGGAATGCGTGGGGCTTCACCGGCTTCGTGGTCAGCGACTACTACGCGATCTGGGAGTTGCACTATCGCCCGGATACGCACGGGCACTTTGTCGCGCACGACAAGCGCGAGGCATGCGCTCTGGCCGTGCAGGCCGGCGTGAACATCGAGCTCCCCGAGCCCGACTGCTACACGCATCTCACGGCACTCGTCGCCGACGGCACGCTCGCGGAATCGCAGCTGGATGAGCTGGTGGCGCCGATGCTGCGCTGGAAGTTCGCGATGGGGCTCTTCGACGATCCGTATGTCGATCCCGCCGTCGCGGAACGGGTGGTTGGATCAGCGGCGAACGCGTCGCTGGCGCGCAAGGCAGCGCAGGAAGCGATCACGCTGCTGAAGAACGAGGGTGCTCTGCTGCCGCTATCGCTCGATACACTACGAACGATCGCGGTGGTGGGGCCCAACGCCAATGTGCCACTCCTTGGCGGCTACAGCGGTGTGCCGGAGCATCCAGTCACGGTGCTCGAGGGGATCACGGCGCGTGTTGCTGGCGCAGCAAAGGTGGTTCACGCCGAAGGGTGCCGCATCACCATCGGCGGGTCGTGGCAGGAGGACGCGGTGGTGCCGAGCGATCCGGCAGAGGATCGCCGCATGATCGCCGAGGCTGTCGAGGCGGTGCGTGATGCGGATGTGATCGTTCTGGCGATCGGTGACAATGCGCAGACGTCGCGCGAGGCATGGTCGTTGGTGCACATGGGCGATCGTACGGCGCTGGACCTTATCGGGCAGCAGAACGAGCTGGTGGCCGCGATGGTCGCAACTGGGAAGCCTGTGGTCGCGTTGCTGTTCAACGGTCGGCCAATCTCGGCCACGTATGTTGCGGAGCAGGTGCCCGCGGTACTCGAGTGCTGGTATCTCGGGCAGGAAGCGGGACATGCCGTCGCCGACGTGCTCTTTGGCGACGTGAATCCTGGCGGGAAGCTGCCGATCTCGGTGCCGCGCTCAGTGGGGCACATTCCGGCGTTCTACAATCACAAGCCATCGGCGCGTCGCGGCTACCTGTTCGATGACGTGTCGCCGCTGTACGCGTTCGGGTATGGGTTGAGCTATACCACCTTCGCGCTTTCGAATGTGCGGCTCGAGCACGACACAATAGCGCGTGACGGCCGCACGCGTGTGCACGTGGATGTCACCAATACGGGATCGCGCGCGGGCACCGAGGTGGTGCAGCTGTACGTGCGCGATCTCGTGAGCACGGTGACGCGCCCGGTGAAGGAGCTCAAGGCCTTTGCGAAGGTGGCGCTCGAGGCTGGCGCAACGACTACGGTGGTGCTCGACATCACGCCCGAGTCGCTCGCCTTCTACGACTACCAGATGCAGTACGTCGTCGAGCCGGGGGAGTTCGCCATCATGGTTGGGACCTCTTCGCGCGACACCGATCTGACGACTCTGACGCTCCGCGTCAGCTCCTGACCGTTCCCGCATCCCGTTCGACATGTCACAGGACTCAGAGAAGCTGTCGGTGAAGGAGAAGATTGGCTACGGCATCGGTGATGCTGCAGCCAACTTCATCTTTCAGACGATGATCATCTTCCAGCTCGCCTTCTATACCGACACGTTCGGTATCACGGCGGCGGCGGCTGGAACGCTGTTCCTCGTCGTTCGGGTGTTCGATGCGGTCTTCGATCCGTTGATGGGCATCGTTGCTGATCGCACGAACACGCGATGGGGAAAGTTCCGTCCATGGATTCTCTGGACTGCGGTGCCGTTTGGCGTCATGGGGTGGCTCACCTTCAGCACGCCGGACCTGAGCGCCAGCGGCAAGCTGATGTACGCCTACATCACGTACATCGTGCTCATGATGGTGTACTCGGCGAACAACCTGCCGTACTCTGCGTTGAGCGGCGTGATGACGGGCAACATCGGCGAGCGCACGAGCCTGTCGTCGTATCGCTTTGTCTGCGCAATGTTGGCGCAGTTGGTCATCCAGGGCGCTGCGTTGCCGATGGTGCACTACTTCGGACAGGGTAACGACGCCAAGGGGTATCAGGCCACCATCGGCGTGTTCTCGGTGCTGGCGGTGATCTTCTTCGTGATCACGTTCTTCACGACAAAGGAGCGCATTCTTCCTCCGCCCGATCAGAAGTCCTCGATCGCGCAGGACTTTGGCGACTTGCTCAAGAATGGCCCGTGGATCGCGATGTTTGCGCTCACGGTTGTGCTGTTCGTGACGCTGGCGCTGCGTGGTGGTGTGATGCTCTACTACTTCAAGTACTATCTCGTTCGCGAAGATCTGTTCAGCCTCTTCAACGTGCTGGGCACCGGCGCGACCATCGTTGGCGTGTTGCTCTCCAAGCCGATGTCGCTGCGCTTCGGCAAGCGGAATCTGTTCATCGCCGGATTGCTGGCGACGGTGGTATTCACGGCGGCGTTCGCGTTGCTGCCGCCCGCGTCCATCTCACTGATTGTGGCGACCGAGATGCTGCGTCAGTTCGCCTATGGCTTCACCATTCCGCTTCTGTGGGCGATGATGGCGGACGTGGCTGACTTCTCCGAGTGGAAGACACGCCGCCGCGCGACGGGCGTGGTGTTCTCGGCGATCGTGTTCGGACTCAAGGCGGGACTGGGCGTCGGCGGCGCGATTGGCGGCTACGTGCTCTCGGCGTACGGCTACGTGCCCAACGTTGCGCAGAGCGCATCGGCGCTGGATGGTATTCGGCTGAGCGCGAGTCTCTTCCCCGCAATCGGCTTCCTGTTGTGCGTGGTGTGTCTCTACTTCTATCGCATCGATCGATCGATGGAAGTGCAAATCACCGAAGAGCTGACCGAACGCCGCAAGGGCTTTGGCGATACGCTCGTCGCGGCGGGCGCATGAGCACCTGCACCTCGAATGCCGCGAGCTCGCGCATCAACTCGCGTATCAACTCACGCAGCAACTCGCGCGTGACGGCGAGTGGCATTGCATTGACCTGCCTCGCGGCTCTTGGTGCGTGCGCTGGCTCGAGCGCTGTTGTGCCGGCGGCGGCTCCGACACCCATCCCCGCGCGCGCGGCGGCCAACGTTCCCCGGTTGGCTGATGTCTTCAAGGATCAGTTCAAGATCGGTGCGGCGATCAACGCGACACAGATCATGGAGCGCGATCCGGCCGGTAACGCGCTGGTCGAAGCGCAGTACAACACCATCTCGCCGGAGAACATCCTCAAGTGGGAAGTCGTGCACCCCAAGCCGGGGCAATACGACTTCACGTTGGCCGACAAGTTCGTGGCGTATGGCGAAGCAAAGAGGATGTTCATCGTCGGGCATACGCTCGTCTGGCACAGCCAGACGCCGAGCTGGGTGTTTCAGGACTCGAGTGGTGCCGCGCTGACTCGCGACGCGCTCATCGAGCGGATGCGTGATCACATCCACACCGTTGTCGGTCGATACAAGGGGCGCATCAACGGGTGGGATGTGGCGAATGAAGTGCTCGAGGAAGACGGCACCATGCGCAAGTCGTCTTGGCTGCGAATCATCGGCGACGACTTTGTGGAAGTGGCCTTCGGGTTCGCGCGTGAGGCCGATCCGAACGTTGAGCTGTACTACAACGACTATTCGCTGGAGAATCCGGCAAAGCGCGCTGGAGCGGTAGCGCTGATCAAGCGATTGCAGGCGAAGGGGATTCCCGTCAAGGCGATCGGCATGCAGGCGCATTTCAAGATGGATTGGCCGTCGGTGGGGCTCGAAGATTCCACGATCGCCATGTTCGCTGCGCTGGGTGTGAAGGTGAACATGACGGAGCTCGACATCGATGTGCTTCCGCAGGCCGTTCGATCAAATGGTGCCGACGTTGCCACGCGCGGCCGCAACAGTGCGGCGATGAATCCGTACGTGCGCGGACTGCCTGCCGACAAGCAGGAAGCGCTCGCGCGACGCTATCGCGAGATGTTCGAAGTGTTCCTCAAGCATCAGGACGTCATCGATCGCGTGACATTCTGGGGCGTTGCTGATGGTGACTCCTGGCTGAACAACTGGCCCGTGCGAGGCCGCACCGCGTATCCGTTGCTGTTCGATCGCTCGCACGAGGCCAAGCGCGCCTTCGATGCGGTGATCTCGACGATGCGTCGCGTTCCATGATGCGGACACGACCGCACGCAATGCGCGGCGCCTTCTGCGTAGCCCTGAGCGCGACTCTGTTGGCCGCTGCGTGCGGTGGCGGCGCTGATGGTCCAACGTTGCCGCCCACGCCGGTGATACCCGTAACGCCTCCCGCGCCGGCGGTGGTGACCCCACTGCGTACGCTCGCCGAAACGCGTGGCTTGCGTATTCGAATCGGCGCCGCGGCCGGATCGCTCTTCAACACTACGGACGCAACGGGGCAGCAGTTCATGAAGACGTTGGCGGACGAGTTCAACGCGCTCACGCCAGAGAACGAAATGAAGTTTGGCGCGTTGCAGCCGAGTCGCGGGGTGTTTCGGTATACGCGCCCGGACTCGATGGTGGCGTTTGCAAAGGCGAACAACATGCAAGTGCGCGGGCACACGCTCGCCTGGCACAGTCAGCTGCCGTCGTGGATCACCAGCGGCACGTGGACTGCGACTGAGGCAAAGCAGTTGCTCGATGCACACATCGGCGCTGTCGTGTCTCACTACAAGGGACAGTTGGCCGCATGGGATGTGGTGAACGAGGCGTGGACCGATGGCGCGCCGACACTGCGCCCGGGCTTCTGGTCTGACCGGTTGGGGCGCGGATACGTGGAGCAGGCGTTTCGCACGGCGTACGCGGCGGACTCCACGACGCCTCTGTACTACAACGACTACAACATCGAGCCGGTCAACGCGAAGTCCGACAGTGTCTATGCAATGCTGTCCGATCTGAAGCGTCGTGGTGTGCCGGTGCACGGCGTTGGCATGCAGATGCATCTCATTGCTGGATCGCTGCCGTCGATTGCGTCAGTGGCGGAGAACTTTGCTCGCTTCGCCGCGCTGGGGCTCAAGATCCAGATCACGGAAATGGACATTCGACTTCAGACGCCCTCCACGCCGACAACGCTGGCCACACAGGCGCAGAACTATCGCGACATCCTCAACGTCTGTCTGCAACAGTCCGCGTGCAACATGGTGGTCACGTGGGGCGTCAGCGACCGCGCGTCATGGATTCCGGGCACCTTTGCCGGCTTTGGTGAGGCGCTGCTGTTCGACAACGCTTTCGCGCGCAAACCGGCGTATACCGCCGTGAACGATCTGCTGGCAGGCAAATAGCGCCGGCGTTGCCCGTTCGCTTGCGCTCATCCTTTGCGGTACTGACCCATGCTTCGACGAGTGAAGTTCCCGCACGCTGTCATCGCCGCCGTCGCTCTGCTGGCGTGCGCGCCATCGGCGCGTCGTCCGGGGAGTGCGCGTCCCGATCGGCAGTTGCTCTCGTCGGCGGACTTGCTCAAGGGCAACTTCATCAACGTGTACGACGCCATCGCGTCATTGCGATCGAGCTGGCTGGTCGTGCGCGGCGCTGACAGTTTCAGCAATCCGAGCGAAGTGGTGGTGTATCAGGATGCGATCAGGCTTGGCAATGCGGAGACGTTGCGTCGAGTTCCTATCCGCGATGCGAAGTACATCCGTCACTACGACGGCGTGGCGGCCACGGCGCGCTACGGGATGGGCCATTCTGCGGGCGTGATTCTCATTTCGCTGTTCTCGAGTCCACCACCGCCGGGCAGTCCGGGCGATTCCACCTCACAGGCACTCGCACACGCACCGGCACCGGCGCAGGTGCACGGGCCGTCCGCCATGGAGTCGATCGCGGAGCCAAGCACTGCTTCGACGCTGAGCGATGCTGCGGCCGTTGGGACTGCGGAATCATCAGCAGTCGTCCCCACGCGCGCGTCCTACGTGTCCGCAAGCGCATCGCCGAAGTCGTTTCCGCTCAGCGTGTCAGGAATCTCCGCGCCCCTGACGGTGAGCGCGAACGACCATATCGGCGTACAGCGCGCGCTTGGCGATCTGCGGGTGGATCTCGGACGAGTCACCGGCGCCGAGCCGCTGCTGCGCGTCGCTGCTGGTGCGGCGCCCGACTCGATCGTCGGCGGCGCGATGGTGATCGTCGGCACCATTGGACACAGTACGCTGATTGATCGACTCGTGCGCGAACGCAAACTCGATGTCCGCTCTATCACCGGGAAGTGGGAGACATTTCTCACGCAGACGATCGAGCGACCACTTCCCGGAGTTGCGCGCGCGCTGGTGATTGCGGGCAGCGACAAGCGCGGCACGATCTACGGCATCTACGATCTGTCGGCGCAGATCGGTATGTCACCGTGGTACTGGTGGGCGGATGTCCCTGTCGTGCGTCGCACACAGCTGCATGTCGCGGCCGGCGTCCACACGCAGGGCACGCCGGCGGTGAAGTATCGGGGAATCTTCATCAACGATGAAGCGCCGGCGTTCTCCGGGTGGGCCCGCGAGCAGTTCGGCGGCATCAATCACAAGGCGTACGAGCGTGTCTTCGAGCTGCTGCTGCGGCTCAAGGGCAACTACCTGTGGCCCGCCATGTGGGGCAGCGCCTTTGCCGATGACGACTCGCTCTCTGCTCGGCTCGCCGACGAATACGGCGTCGTGATGGGCACGTCGCATCACGAGCCGTTGACGCGCGCGCAGGCGGAATGGCCACGCTATGCCAAAGGAGAATGGAACTACGAGCACAACGACTCCACGCTGCGCGCGTTCTGGCGCGGTGGAATCGAGCGGATGGGCACGCGCGAGAACATCGTGACCGTTGGCATGCGCGGTGATGGCGATATGCCGATGACCGAAGGGAGCAACATCGCGCTGCTGCAGCGCATTGTGTCCGATCAGCGCGCCATCATCGCTGATGTCACGCGAAAGCCCGCGTCGGCGACGCCGCAGATCTGGGCGCTCTATAAGGAAGTGCAGGACTACTACGACAAGGGCATGCGCGTCCCGGAGGACGTCACGCTCCTCTTCTCGGATGACAACTGGGGCAACATTCGTCGTTTGCCCACCGCGAAGGATCGCGGCCGAAGCGGTGGCTTTGGCGTGTACTACCACTTCGACTACGTTGGTGGCCCGCGCAACTACAAGTGGCTGAATACCAATCCCATTGCGCGCGTTTGGGAACAGCTGAATCTCGCGTATACGTCGGGCGCTGACCGGGTGTGGATCGTGAATGTTGGCGATATCAAGCTGATGGAGTACCCGATCCAGTTCTTCCTCGACTATGCGTGGAACCCTTCTGCAGTCCCCGCGTCGCGCCTCCCCGAGTACGGCACGCAGTGGGCCGCGCAACAGTTCGGCGAAGAGCAGTCAGCGGAGGTCGGCGCCATCATCCGTGAGACGCTGCAGCTCATCGCGCGCCGCAAGCCCGAATTGCTCGATGTGGATACGTACAGTCTGTTGAACTTCGGGGAGTCTGATCGTGTGCTGGCCGAGTATGCCTCGCTCGAGGCGCGCGCGGATAGCGTGATGCGCAAGCTTCCCTCAACGCATCGTGATGCCTTCTATCAGCTGGTGCAGCATCCGCTGCAGGCCGCGGCCAACATCACAGAGCTGTACGCCACCGTGGCGCGCAATCGCCTGTATGCGCAGCAGGGGCGTGCGGCGACGAACATGCTCGCCGATCGGGCGCGCATGTTGTTTGAACGCGACGCGGAGATCTCGCGGAAGTACAACACCGAGCTGTCCGGCGGGAAATGGAATCACATGATGGATCAGACCCACATCGGCTACACGTACTGGCAGGAGCCGCCGCGCAACACGATGCCTCGCGTGGATGTGATCCAGCTGCCACTGGCCGCAGGTATGGGCGTGGCCGTCGTGGAGGAGAATCGGCCGCCGCTACCGTCGCGGAACGGTGGAGGTCCGCCGGGAGGCGTTAGCGCACGCGCATTGGCGATGCCTCCGTTCGATCCGTATCAGCAACAGCGGCACGCGTTCGACGTGTACAATCGCGGACAGACTCCGTTCGAGATGTCGGCACGCAGCGATGCGTCGTGGCTGGTCATCTCACCGTCGAGCGCGACGGTGCGCACGGAGCAGCGAGTCACAGTGCAGGTTGATTGGAGCAAGGTTCCAACGGGCACACAGCGCGCCTCCATCATGATCACCGGCCCGTCTGGCGCAACAACCGTGGTGCAAGCGGTTGTGAACAATCCTGCCACGCCGCGTCCTGCGGACGTGCGTGGCTTTGTAGCGAGTGCCGGCATCGTATCCATGGAGGCAGAGCATCGTACGCGCACCGTGAACACCAGCGATGTCACGTGGGAAGTGATCCCTGGCCTCGGACGCACGCTCTCAGGCATGCACGTGATGGCCGCGACTGCGCCGAGCCGTCTGCCGTCGGCCGCGAGTGCTCGCCTCGAGTACGACGTGACGGTGTTCGACTCGGGGACGGTTTCGATCCAGACCTATCTGTCGCCGACGTTGAACGTCACGGGCGCCGCCTCGGGACTACGGTACGGGATTTCCATCGACGACGAAGCACCACAACTTGTGAACATCACGGCGGATTCGTCGAATGGCGCGTGGGAACGAGCGGTGGCGAACAACGCGCGCGTGCATGTCACGAAACATCGGGTGGCGACGGCCGGCGTGCACACCATCAAGTACTGGTTTGTCGATCCTGCAGTCGTGCTGCAGAAGCTCGTGCTGTCGTTTGGTGAATTGCCACAGAGCTATCTCGGACCACCAGAGAGTTTCCATCGCGCCGGAGTCGGCGGGGGAGAGAAGCGATGAATGCGAGCATGAAGGTGCGTGGCACAATCGCCGCGATCGTTGCGACGGCGGTTGCGGCAATCGGCGCCTGCACCTCGACCGGGGCACCCGCTCCAGCGTCGCCGTCGGCGCAAGTCGCCGGTCGCGTAGCGCAGTTCGACTGGTTCGAGTACACGGGACGTGATTCCGTATACGACGCGTTTCCGGCGCGTGCGAACGAATATCAGAATCCCATTCTGGCCGGCTTCTATCCGGATCCAGCGATCACGCGCGTTGGCGATGATTTCTATATCGTCAATTCCACCTTCGTCTACTTTCCCGGGATACCGGTCTTTCACTCGCGCGATCTCGTCAACTGGACGCAGATCGGCAACGTGATCGATCGACCGACGCAGCTCGAGTTCGACACGCTCGGAATCTCGCGCGGTATCTTCGCGCCGACCATCGAGCATCACAACGGCACCTTCTACGTCCTCAACACCTGCGTCGATTGCGGTGGCAATTTCATCGTCACCGCAAAGAATCCCGCAGGGCCGTGGTCGGATCCGGTGTGGCTGCGCGAAGTGGATGGGATCGATCCGTCGATCTTCTTCGACGATGACGGAAAGACGTATGTCATGAACAACGGCCCACCGATCGGCACACCGTTGTACGACGGGCATCGCGCGATCTGGATTCAGGAGTTCGACCTCGCGCGGATGACGACGACCGGGCCACGCACGTTGATCGTGAACGGTGGCGTCGATCTCTCCAAGAAGCCGATCTGGATCGAAGGGCCACATCTCCTGCGCAAGGACGGCTACTACTACCTGACCGCGGCAGAGGGCGGCACGGCCGAAGGGCATTCGCAGGTGGTGCTGCGCAGTCGCAACGTGCGCGGCCCATTCGAACCGTACGCAGGCAATCCCATCCTTACGCAGCGACAGTTGCCGCGCGATCGTCGCTTCCCAGTGACGTCGGCAGGGCACGCCAATCTCGTGACCACGCCCAAGGGCGATTGGTGGGCGATCTTCCTCGCGACGCGACCGTACACGGGCGACTACTACAACGCGGGGCGCGAAACCTTCCTGCTTCCAGTCACGTGGAAGGATGGCTGGCCGATCATCACTGCGGACACGCAGGCTGTTCCGTATGTGCATCGCAAGCCGGATCTCGCGCCCACGCCGACGCCCAAGTTTCCAACGCACGGCAACTTCACCTTGCGTGACGAGTTCGACGGACCGGCGCTCGCGCCATACTGGAATCTCATTCGCACGCCCAAGGAACGGTGGTACGACTTCACCACGGCGCGCGGTGCACTGACTCTGCGCGCGCGTCACGTCGATCTGGGAGCGTTCCGTCAGCCATCGTTCGTTGGACGCCGCCAGCAGCATACGAATGCCACGGCGACGGTCGCCATGCGCTACGCGCCGAGCGTTGATGATGATCGTGCCGGACTCACGGCATTCCAGAACGACAATTTCTATTATCTGCTCGCCAAGACGGTGGTGAACGGACAGGTCATGGTGCAACTGACTGCGCGCACAGGGCAGTCAGCGCAGGCGCTCAACAACGGGAAGGCGCGCGTACTTGCGTCTGCGCCGCTGACGTCGACGGGTTCCGGTACGGTGTACCTCCGCATCGTCGCGCGCGGCGCGCGTTACGACTTCTACTACGCCACCGCACCCAACGATTGGCGGCTGCTCATGGGTGATGTGGATGGCACCGTGCTGAGCACGAAAGTTGCCACAGGCTTCGTCGGTGTGATGTTCGGCTTGTACGCCTATTCCGCGACTCCGTGACCGATAGCCTCATCGCCGCAACGCCTGAGAGAGTACCGCAGTCGAATAGTCGAGGCTTCACGCAGCGCGAGTTCGGCGCGGATCTGTCCGGTCGCGCGGTCGAACTCACCACGCTACGGAACGCGTCGGGTGCCGAAGTGTCGTTCCTGTCGCTCGGCGGGATCGTTCAATCGATTCGCATGCCGGATCGACATGGCAGTCTCGATGAGGTCGTACTCGGCTTCGACGATGTGAACGGATATCTGTGCGACACGCGCTATGTCGGCGCGTTGGTCGGTCGGTACGCGAACCGGATCGCACTCGCCACCTATCCATCGAACAACGGCGTCGTGCGTCTCGAAGCGAACGAGCCGCCGCATCATTTGCACGGCGGTGTGCACGGCTTTCACTCCAAGCACTGGCACGTCGAAACGTTCAAGACCACAACAGTCGTTGGTGCGCGGCTGATGTACGAAAGCCCGGACGGCGATCAGGGGTATCCCGGCGCGCTGTCAGTGGTTGCCACGTACACCTTGTCGGACGACAACATCTTCGCCATCGAGTACGACGCCACCACCACTGCAGCGACGCCCGTCAACCTGACGCATCATGCGTACTTCAATCTGGCGGCGACGAGTGCGGCGACCGTGCTCGACCACTCGCTGCAGGTCTACGCCACGAGATTTCTTCCAATCGATCAGACGTTGATTCCGATCGGTGAGCTTCGTCCGGTTTCGGGTACGCCGTTCGACTTCACTTCGGCGACGCGCGTCGGCGAACGCATTGGACTGGATGACACGCGCGACGATCAGCTGATGTGGGCTCGTGGCTATGATCATTGCTACGTGGTGGCGCGAGACGGCAACAGGCTCGCGCGGGCCGCGCGCCTGCATGAGCGCGCGAGCGGGCGAACGCTCGAGATCCACACCACGGAGCCCGGCATTCAGGTCTGCACGGGCAACAGCTTTGATGGCACGCAGCCACGACGAGGCGGTAACGGACTTGAGCGGTATGCCGGCATCGCACTGGAAACTCAGCACTTCCCTGATTCGCCCAATCGCGCCGACTTCCCGTCAACGATGCTGTCGCCAGGCGATCGCTATCATTCTCGCACGGAGTATCGCTTTACGGTGAGCGAGTAGCCGCGGGCTCACTGTTCTCGCGCTGGGCTTCGGTGGTCACGCCGCACGTTGGGCAGTACTGGAAGAAGGCGTTCTTGTGCGTGCCGCAGCTCTGGCAATCATCGTACAAGTGCAGGCCGCAGTACACACAGAACGATGAGGGCGCAGCAGGCGCACCGGCGATCGGGCGCTCGCACCCCGGGCAGACCTTGTTGTTCATGCGCTGCAACGCCAGCTCGAAGCCAAGATGGCGACGGCGTTCGCTTTCGGTCTGCTGCTCGATCAGGCGGCGCTTCTCGAGAAAGCGCTTCATCGCGCGCACGGCTTCACGCGCTACGAGCGCTGTGAGAATGATCCCCACCCCGTAGCGCACATAGCCGCCGTAGCTCGGCAGATACGGCACCAGCTCGACGAAGAACGTGAAGGCCGAGAAGATCACGACGCCGCGTGCGAGCGGCCAGTACTCGCTCTTGCGCTTGCGGCGAATCAGCCACGCCGACAACGCGAGCAGTGGCAGCGTAAGCGCGAGTCGGATACCGAAGACTCCCATCTCCTGCCGAAAGAGCGCCTGCTGGAAGCGCGATTCCACCGCATCGGTGCGCTTCTTGTCTGCGAGATCCTGCGCTGACAGTGCCTGGTTGACGTCCAGGAGGCGCGCGTCGAGCTGCTCGATGTCGCGCTGCGCACCGCGTGCGCTCGCGCCCAGCGTGTCGAGGGAGCGCGTACGCTGGATGACTTCGGGATCCTGCTTGGGATCGGTCGTCGCGGTGCGTGCAGCGACCCACGCCTCGAACTCGGTGCGCGCCGCGCTGTAAGCTTGCTCGGTGGACTGCGCGAGCAGTCGGGAGCGCTCTTCCTGCGCGGTGATCTCGCGCTGCAGATTGTTCAGCGAATCGCGGCGTGCACGCGCGTTCTGCACTTCCGCTGGCGCCATGAACTGCTCGCGCGTGAGCGACTGCGAGACGCCCGGCAGATCGGCGATGATCCGTCCACCCAGTCCGCTGAGAAAGCCTGCGAATGCCACGGAAACTAGCCACATCGCGATGGCGAAGAGTCGTTCCGGCACCCACAGGCTTTTCAGCATCTACTACCTCACTTGAATGTCACTCGCTCGATGCGCGTGATGGTTCCTTCGCGCGCGCCCAAGAATACTACGCCGCCGGCTCCGAATCCGACGAGGGTGCGATCGGGAGGCAACTGCACGCGCTGCGTCACGACGCCTTTGCCGTCGATCAGGTCGTACACCAGACCGCCGGGAGCGGGCTTGGTCGAGGTCGTCTGCACCCAAAGCCGTCCGTCCATGTCCGCGCGCACGCCGTTGGAGAAGAAGGGAGGCTGGTAGTCGGGCAGCTCGTTCGGTGACACATACGAAACGTTGATCTTGGGGGCGGTCATCGCGCCCGCAGGCGCACTTGCACCCGGCGGACCGGAACCCGGCGGGCCACCGCGCACTTCGAAGCGCATCGTGGGCGCGCCGCCAGCGGGTGCCGCGCCACCCGCGGGCACTGCGCCACCCATCGCTGCGCTGATGGCGGCCATGCCGCCCTGGCCCGGCGGTGCCGCTGCGATCATGCGATCGCGCTGGGCCTTCACCGAATCGATCAACGCCGCCTTCTGCTCATCGCTCAAACGCTTCCAGTCGAAGGCGATCTTGGGAGACGTGCTGCGTACGCCGTCGGGCGTCATCCACTCAACGTGATAGTCTCGGCCACGCACGACTGCGATCGTGCCATCAGAACGCATGGCCCATTCATCGACGACGGGGAGAGGGTTCACCTCGATGTTGATGGACATGCTGCCATCGTCGCCTCGGGACACCTGTGTGCTCGTCTTGGGAATCTTCACGAACGCGACCGTGTCCACTTTGCGCGTGGCGATATCGACGCGCACGATTGCCATCGTATCAGGCACTGCGGGTGCCGCGATGGCACCGGACGCGCCGGGCGCACCGGGCCCCATGCGCATCTGTACATTGGGACTACCGCGATAGACCAGATGGCCAACGCCGTCGTAGGCAGCGCCGCCAAACACACTGCCGGTCAACATCATCGCGTCCTGCGCGCGCGGCACCGACATCACGCGCCCGATCTTTCCGTTCGGATCGATCACGAGCATCGAGAGTGATGCCGCATCGACGAACAGTGTCGAGTCGCCGCGGAACGGAATCAGTGTTCCGGAGCGCGGGCCGTACGCATTGGCCGTGCTGCTGGTGGAGTCCGCAACCACCGCCACCGTCTTGAGTGTGGAGTCGAGGAGCAGCACGCGACGATTGGTGGCGTCGTTCACCAGCAGACGACCGCCAGGCAGTCCGCGCACGTTGGTGATGCTGCCGAGTGAGTCGGTCGTGGAAGCGAGTGCCGCACTGACGGGCACGATATCCGGGCGAGTCTGCGCAGGCAGTACAGCGGGAAGAGCGACCGCGCCGAACAGCAGCGCAGGCATACCAACGAGTCTGTGAGTGGTCATGGTTGTCTGTATGAAGAATGCAGCGTAGAAAGAGTCGTTGTTGCTGGCGTTATCGCATGATCATGATGGTCTGCGCTCCGCCACCGCCGGCGCCGAACTGCATCGCTCCGCCCATGCCGCCCGGGAGCATGATGCCTCCGCCGCCACCGGCCGTGCCGGAGCGCACCGATGCGAGGTAGCGCTTGTCGAGCGAGCTGGCGACGAAGGGTGGCAGGCGACGACGCTGCTCCGGCGTGAGCAGTGCCTGAATGGTCGGTGCGATCTGCATGAGCATGTCGATCGATGCTTCGCGCGAGCGACGATACTGATCGTAGACTCGATCATGATCGTAGCGGTCGGGCAGCAGCGAGAACTGCTTCATGATCGGCGACCAGATGCTGTCGAGGCGCACCGTGTAGCGGCGGTTCATCGACGCGAGACTGTCCGCCTGATCCGACGACAGCTTGAGCGTGTCCTGATCGCGCAGAATCGTGGCCATCGGATTGGGCACGCCACCGTTGCCGAACTGCGCCTTGAGGAGCTGCTCGGTGGGCTTGGAGCCGCGTGTGGTGCGGCCGCGATCGAGGTTCTGCGTCAGGGCCTGCCGCTCGCGCGTGGGGCCAATGTCGTAGCGCAACATCGCCTGCACCGTCACCGGCGTACGGAACGTGTTGAATGCCGGGTTGGTCGCACCGAAGCGCTGATTGACTTCGTACTTGTAACGCTGCGTGCTGGCATCGAAGCCGCGCACGTACAGCAACGATTGGTCAGGGAACGGCGTTTGCCCCCAGCCACGCAACTTGTTCTCGCCGTGCAGCAGCAAATCGGCCGCGCCGAGCGGATTGGAGATGTTGAAGGAGAGCGTGGCGCGCTGCGGCAGTCGAACCTTCAGCGGATTGAAGGAGATGGACAGATTCGCCGTGGACGTCCACGGGCCTTGGCAGCTGTTGCGCGCGGCGATCGTACCGGCCTGACGCGAGAGACAGTCACGTGCGGCACGCGAGCCGCTCGCCAACAGCGCCTGCATGCCGGCGGCGACCGCCGGGTCGGACGCGGTTGTGGGCGTATAGATGAACGCCCGATCGTTCGTGAAGCCATCGCCGTTGATGTCGCCGGCAACCGTCGGTGTGAAAGGCGTGCCCGAGCGGAATTGGCCGAACCAGCCGATGCGAATGAGGTCGAACGCGTTGTACGACAGATTGTAGATGAGCTGATGACGCGAGTCGAAACTGGAGCGGCCCCACTCCACGCCGGTCGGATTGCCGGCGGTGCTGCTGAAGCCGCGGAATTGTTCACGCACGTTGCTGTACGTGTAGTTGAGGCTCCAGCTGAAGTTGGTGCTGAAGTTCATCGGCGACAGACGCAGGCTGAGCTGTCGGCTCATCGAGTTGAGATCGGAGCGCTGCTCGGTGACGCGACCAAACGCCTGCGCCACTCGCGCGTCGCCCGCTGCGATGGCACCCGTCAACGGCACGATGCTCGTCGGCAGCACGAACACCGGCCGCTGCCCCTCGTTGCCCAATGCGAAGCGCTGCACGGCCGCAAAGTTGCGATCGACGATGCTGCCCTGTCGCGTGTTGTACGAGAACGTCCCGTCGATCGTCGCGGTGAATCGATTGCGCAGAATCGGGCCGTTCCACTGCAGGTTGGATCGCACGCTACTCGGCGCGGCCCAATCCTTCGCGAAGAGCGTGACGTTGGGGGCGCTGTTGTTGAACACCGTTCCACCGCTGCCGTTGGCGCAGGTGGAGGGAATACGCGACGGATCGACGTACGACGCCCAGTCGGCGGTCGGTGTAGCGGGACCGACGCAGATCAGCTGCTGAATCGCGCCGGGGAGTCCCGTGTTGTCGATGGCGCTGCCGACAAGTGCAGCCTGCGGCGTGTTCTGGAAGACGCCAATACCGCCGCGTACGACGGCGCGCGGACCGCGGAACGCACCTTCGAACGCACCGATCTGCGCCCCAGTGCCGTACGTGTACGCAAATCCGAGTCGCGGGCTGATGTAGACGCCATTGGGCACGCGATCGTTGCGTACGCCGAAGACGCGCTCGATCTCCGCGTTGCGAGACGGCGTGTCGAGGAAGCGATTGGCATCGAGACGCACGCCGTACTGGAGCTGCAGATTGCTCGACTTGCGCCACGAGTCACCGAGTGAGAACGCGCCGATGGCGATGTTCGACTGACGACTGCGCGGAATGAGCGTGCGCGTGAACGACGACGGCAGCCCTGCCTGCAGATCGGCAAGCGAGTTGTAGTTGAACGTGCCGAGGCGATTGATCGTCTGATCCTGCGAGTTGCCGTCGAGGCGCGCCTCGGCGCTGAACTTGAGACGGTGCTTGTTGTTGGCGCTGAACCATGAGAGCGTGTTGAGCGCGTTGAGGCTGGTGCTGCTCTGCGAGGTACCCAGGAACTGATTGCCGCCAAACGACAGCGACTGCACACCGCTCGTGCCATCCGCGAACGTCGAGTTCACGCGCACGCGGCCGCCGGGGAGATTCACGTATGGCGTGCCGTCGTTCTTGCTGCCGCTCAGGCCGACGGACGTCTCTGTCAGCACGCCGATGCCGCGCAGCGTGAAGTAGCCGCTGTGTCGCCCCTGCACGCCGCCGTTCAGGCTGGTGCGATCGCCTGCAGCCGTCGGAAGTGAGGTGGTCAGCGATGTCGCCGGATCCTGCTTGTTCCAGCTTCCGTTGAACGTCAGGTTGAGCGCCTGCCCGCTATTGGACGTGGGCGGCGTGAAGTCGATCGCACCGAAGAGCGATCCCTGATCGCTCAGCCGGCTGCCGGGCAATCCGCCGAAGCTGGTCGGCACACGACCGTTCTGCAGCAACGACACGAGGCGCTGGACGGAGTCCGATGCGATGCCCGAGGTCTGCAGGCCGGTAGGATTGGTGTTGAGCAGCGTGAGGAGATCGCTGCTGCGGCGCCCGAGCTGATACGACACGTTGTAGAACGCCTTGTCGATCACCAGCGGGCCGGAGACCGAACCGCCTAACGACAGGTTGCTGAACTCCTGTCCGAGTGCGCGCGCCGCGCGATCGGTCCACTGCAGCGCCGGCGCATCCACCACGGTGCTTAGCCCACGCCCGATGAAGTTGGAACCCGGACGCGTGCGCAACGAGAATTGCCCGCCGCTGAAGCCACCGCGAGACACATCGTACGGCGAGGTGTTGAGCGCTGAGAGCACCGACGCATCGCGTGGGAGCCCTGCGCCACCGAAGTTCAGGCCGTTGAGCGTCGTGTTGTTCTGGTCTGCGCCAAGCCCGAGCACGGAGAAGCCGTTGGCGCCGCCGTCCTGCCCGGGCACCAACTGCACGCCGGGCAGCGTCGCAGCCATCGCGGCAAGATCGCCGATCTGATCCGGCGGGAGCGCGGTGTTCTGCACAATACGCTCGGTTCCCGCGATGTCCGGTGGCGATGGGTCGTTGCGCGAGACCTTATCGCGCGCCGCCGTCACCTTCACCTGATCGAGCACGGCGCCGACCTTGGTGAGCTTGGCATCCGCCACGAGAATTTCTTCGTCTGCGGCCCGCTTGATCTCGAAGCGCTTGGACGCGTATCCCAGGATGTTCATCGAGATCATGTAGTCGCCATCGCCACCCGGGAAGGTGACGGTGAAGCGACCGGCTCGATCGGTGCGCGCCGTGCGGTTCACGTTCCCCGAGATCGAGGTGACGACCACGGCCACCCCTTCCAGCGGCAGGCTGTCGTTGCCGATCACTCGGCCTCGAATCACGTCGACGTTCTGCGCAGCGAGTGTTCGAGATGGGGCGGCAAGCGCCGCGAGCATCAGGGAAAGCAGGAGCAGCAAGCGTCGCATGGAGCGGCAGTCGGTCAGAGAGGGCACGTGGCGCACCCGGGACAGGGTGCTGCCGGGGATACGCGCAGGGTAGGGCTCTCGTTTCGACACAGCCCGCCCGGGAACGGTTCACTCGGATTCTGAGGCAGCTGCAGCGCTGGCTCCGGTTGCCAGTCACGGTGTCTGCAGTTCGGTAACCGGAGACAGCCGGATGGAGCGAACGACGTATCCGGCTACCGGTTAGAACTCGCCGATGAAGCCGATTTCCGTTTCCAAATGATGCCCGAACTTCTCGCGGACGGCGGACTGTGCGTGTGAGATCAGCGCCCGAACATTAGCCGCCGTCGCGGCGCCGAGGTTTACCAGAATGTTCGCATGGATGTGCGAAATCTGCGCATCACCCACACGGAATCCCTTGAGGCCGCACTGATCGATCAGTCGGCCTGCGCCAATTCCTTCGATCTTCTTGAAGATCGAACCGGCGCTTGGATGAATCGCCAGCCACGGATGACGCGAGCCGCGCCACGACAGATTCTCCTGCAGAATGCGATGCAGATCTGCGGGATCTGCTGGCGTCAGGCGAAACGACGCCGAGAGCACGATGTCGCGGGTGTGGTGAAAGACCGATTGGTCGTAACCGAATCCGATATAGTCGGCGCGTACTGTCTTGCGCGTACCGTCCTCCGCCAGAATCTCGCAGGCATCGAAGACATCGGCGATGAACATCGTGCGTTCACGCTCGGGGGCTGGCGACAGGAAGTGCAGATTCTGCCACAGCGCACCACCAACCGTGCTGGGAATGCCAACGAAGTGCTCCAGCCCCGACCATCCCTGACGCACGGTCTCCAGCACGAGATCCTGCACCACCGCACCGCTTTCACTCCACAACACGCCGTCCGCGCTCAGCGTGTGCGCCGTTGCGCGATTGCGAATCACGAGTCCGCGGAACCCCTTGTCGCCAACGAGGATGTTCGCGCCGAGTCCGAGCACGAACCACGGCACGCCAAGTGTCCGCGCGGCGGTGACGGCTGCGGCGAGATCATCGGCGCTGGTGGCCTCGAAGAGCACATCGGCCGGGCCGCCGATGCGAAAGGTGGTGTACTGGGCGAGCGGTGCGCGCAGCTGTAGTCGTGCGCGGTCGAGCGTGCCGGAGAGTGCGTCGGCGAGCTGTTCGGGGGTCATGCCGAAAAGTAGTCGCGCTAGCGTGTGCCGCGCTTGAGCGAGGCTCGCTTGAGCGCCTGTTCGCGGCGCGCACGAAACTCCGAGCCCGCAGTCCAGGTCGGCCACGTCGTACCGTTGGCGACATCACAGGCGACGCGGAAGGTGAGCCGCGTGTCCTCGACGATGCCGGTGAGGTCCCAATCCGCCTTCACATCATCGCTGGGCTTGTGGTAGTCGCGGGCGATGTAGTCGCCCCGCACCTTGGCCTCGTAGCCGGCAGGCTTGTCGAGATAGTCGGTGCCGGGGAACAGAAACGACATCGCCGGTACGCCCTGTCTGGCGAACTCGAAATGATCCGCGCGATAGAAGTAGCCTTTCTCCGATTCGGGATCGGGCTTGACGAGACGATTGTCCTTCGCCGCTTCACGCACGAGAATGTCCTCGAGCGACGACTGGCCCACGCCGAGGCTGACGATGGACTTGGTGCGCCCGTAGGCGTTCATCGCGTCCATGTTGATATTGGCGAGCGTCCGTTCGAGTGGATACAACGGATGCGCACCGTACCAGCGAGAGCCGAGCAATCCAGCTTCCTCAGCAGTCACCGCGAGAAAGATGATCGAACGTTTGGGAGGTGTGCTGAGGGCAGCGAATGCGCGCGCTTGCGCGAGGAGCCACGCCACACCCGTCGCATCGTCGAGCGCGCCGTTGTAGATGGAGTCACCGTTGATGGCGCGGCCGATACCGAAGCCATCCCAGTGCGCGGACATGACGACGAACTCGCGCTTGAGGGTCGCGTCTGATCCGTCGAGACGCGCAACGACATTGCGCGACTGCATACGACGCACCGTGTTGCGCACGTTGAACGACGCAGTCGATCCCAGTGTGACCGGCGAAAAGGCGCGAGTACGCGCCTTACGCTCCAGCGCGTCGAAATCCTGACCAGCCGCTGCCATCAGCCGCTTGGCTACGTCGAGCTGAATCCACCCTTCGACGCTCGCGTGCGCGGGACCGTTGGCGATCTCCAGCTTCTCGCGCGCATTGCTTTGCACGGTGGTCCATGGATAGCCCGCCGGTCCTGTCTGATGCACCAGCAGTACTGCGGCCGCGCCTTTGGCTGCGGCGATCTCGAACTTGTAGGTCCAGCGACCGTAGTACGTCATCGCTCGGCCGCGAAACATCGTGCTGTCGAGCTGTGTGGTGTCGCGAGGGTTGAGGACCGGTGGATCGCCAACCAGCATCACGATCGTCTTGCCACGTACGTCAACGCCCTTGAAATCATCCCACTGGTACTCGGGGGCTACGACGCCATAGCCGACGAACACGATGTCGCTCGGCTTCACGGAGACCAGCGTGTCCGGGCGCAGCGACCACGCGACGATGTCGTCGAGCGGAGCAAGTGATGTCGTCGAACCCTTGCTGGAGATGCGGGTGGTGACGGCAGATGTGGTTCCGACGAGCGGCACCATCTGGATGTAGCCGCCGCCCGGGTTGCCGGGCTTGAGACCGATGCGTCGAAACTCTCGCTGCAGGAAGGCCACGCTGGAGTCTTCGCCACGAGTACCCGGCGCTCGCCCTTCGAACGGGTCGGAGGCAAGCGTCGAGATATCACGGAGTATGGCTGGCGCGGTGATCGACGCGGCTGCGCGCGCGATCTCAGCGGTTGTACCACGCTGTGCGCTCAACTCTGCACTCAGCAGACCGGTCGCGGTGCAGAAGATGGCAGCGCAGAGAGTGCGTCGCGGCAGCATGGCGATACGAGGCATCTACTTCCGTTTGTTGATCGTTGTGACTTCGATGACACCCATCTCGTGGCCGGGGCCTCGCATCTGGATGGCACGGTTCTGGTCGAGGAAGCGCATTTCCACGACGGCCGCTGCCTTGACCGTCTTCAGGTCTTCAACGGAAGGCTGCCGAGTGTCATCAATGTAGACCACAACGTCCGTGGCCCCGCCTGTCGCGCCATCCATTCCGCTCGCCACCGTGCGGCCGCGCGACGGGCTGAGCCACATCGGGCGCATAGTCCGGATGGCATCGTAGACCGTGTTCACACTGGCCGGCGCTTCTGCGAGATCATCCTTGGTGAGGCGCGCCCGGTCGCCGCGCTGCTTCGACTGTGCCTGCGCCTCGTGCGGCGCAGCCAGCAGTGCTACTGCCACGAACAGTCCGGCCAGAGAGAATCGACGCAAGCGGAACGGGCGCATGGCAAGCCTCGCGGAGGAAATGAAGGTGCGTTGAATCAGCGCTTCGGATTGGAGCTCGCGGCGCCTTCGAGAAGTTTGCGTCGCTGCGGTACGAAGGACGAGGGTAGCCAGCTCTTTTGGTCGCTGTCGACGCCAAGCTTGGTGCTGACGACTTCCACGCGGTCCGGCACGACGCGCACGAGTACGACGCTGGTGTCCTGGTCCGCGTAGAACGGTGTCCACGCTGGATTCCAGTGCGCACGCTTGGTTGCACGATCCCTCACGAGATACGCCCGGCCGGTGATGGCCACGTAGCTCAGCCGTTCGCGATCGAAGTAGTGCAGCGCCGCTCGTGAGTTCGCGCGCAGCTGTTGCACTTTGCGCGTGCGCGGATTGGTGGCAAACCACACCACCCAGTTGGAGTCGGGCTCCACGGGCTGGACCGTGCGTGACTGCGGCTGACCGCTGCCGTCGACGGTGATGAAGGTCGCGTAGGTTGCGGAGGTCACGATGGAGCGCGCGGCTGCGGGCAGGTCGACCGTCGTCGGCGGCGCTGATTGCGCGACGAGCGACGACGCGAGCAGGGTGCCGCTCAACGACAGCGTCAGGGTAAGGCGATTCATGTGCTCCGCCGTGGATACGTGCGGTGATCGAGATGACTGCTCACCGCTGGACTAGAACGCCAGCATCTGCGTGAACTTCACGATCAGCGCTCGTCCCGTCACCGGGCTATCCGGCGTGAGGATGCGCTGGTCGTTGTAGACGATGAACAGGTCGCTGAGCGGATGATGGATGATATTGAAGCGCACGTTCGCGTTGAACTGCTTGCTCGTCTCGTCGTACTGCGAGAGCGCGTCCACGAACATGTTCGTGGTGAACGAATAGTTCACGCGCGCCGTCACGACGTTGTTGACGAAGGCGAGGTTGGGCTGGGTCAGCGTCGCAGCGGTGCGCTGCACACCCAGCGTCGCACGCAGCTTGTAGTTCGCGCGCAGCGTCATCGAGCCGTTGATGGTGCGCTGTGTGCCGTTGTACAGCCCGCCAAAGAGGTAACGAACATTGGCGGAGATGGCTCGGCTCTGGTCGGTTATTCCATACAGCGACCATTCATTCCACGCATAGCCGCCTGCGGCCAGCGGCGCGCGCATGTTGCGGTTGGGGCGGAATGGCGCGTCGAGGCGATTGAAGGTGGGATTGACGGCGACCTCGAAGACCGCGCCGTTGTTGAAGAACCACGACTGCCCAGAGTGCAGCTTCTTGCTGACGACGCGCCCCTGCAGATCCTCCTGGTAGTCCCACGTCACGTGCGGGTGCAGCTCGCGAATGCCGTGCGTACGCAACCATGCAGAACGCGGGCGAATGCCCGTGTCGAGCAGATACTTGCGCATGTCTGTGCGGCGATAGAATCCGAGATCGTTCTGGAAGCCGGCGCCCAGCTGCATCACGCCGCCTTTCACGTGCAGGAAATTGCCCTCACGATTGAGCGTCGTACGCCATGCATAGTCACCCTTGGTGATGCCGGGCGTTTCGGTCTTCACGACGTACGAATTCCAGTCGAGCGTCTTGAAGAGTCGGACGTTGTTGTCGATGCCGTACACGCGATTGATGTAGTCGCCGCGGCGGTTGCGGATGCCGGTGTCGGCGCCGCCCAGATTCGCACGTTGCATCGCGAACACCCCGACGTCGCTCCCCGAGCGACCGAGGTTCTGTCGGAAGCGCAGCACACTCGAGTTGGCGCGTGGATTCAGCTCGTCGCCTCGCTCGGAGATGGAGAGCAACCCCACACGCGTGCCCTCGGTGAGCTTACCGGTGAGTCGCACCCCGCCATCGATCGGGATCTGCAGCCCCGACGAGCTCAAGCCGATGCGGCGTGAGAAGAAGAGCAGGTTGTCTTCGTCGGGCGTTGGCGTCGGGTTCACGCGATTGTTGCGCGCGGCATCACCCACGTAGAACACGCCCGAATTCTCGAGGAAGAAGTCGCGCTTCTCCGGGAAGAACTGTGAGAACTGCGTCAGGTTGACCTGCTGCTCGTCCGCTTCGGCCTGGCCAAAGTCCGGATTGATCGTGAGGTCGAGCGTTAAACCCGGAGTGAGCGCTGCCTTGAGGTCCGCCCCGATCGCTGCGTTGTTGGCAAAGGTCGGATTGGGGCGAGCCTTGGTGCCGAGATCGCGCACGGTGTTGCCGACGATGAACGGCTTGATGCGCAGGTCGCGCCCCGACTTACCCGTCTGCAGGCCGGCAAGATTGCCCGCCAGCGAAATGCGATTGAGGTTGAACGCGCGCGGCACCGGCGACCAGAAGTCGATCTCGTTCTTGCGGCGCACATGGCGCGAGAAGTTGATCCCCCACTGTGTCGCACCGGACTTGTCGAAGCGCAGCGCGCGAAAGGGAATACGCAGCTCGGCGGTCCAGCCGCCCTCGTAGCGGTGCGTGTGCACTTCCCAGACCGCGTCCCAGCTCTGGTTCACTTCGCGTCCTTCGAGCGCGACCTGTCGGTCGTGCCGCGCGCCTTCCACGTTCGTGCTGAACACGTAGCCGTTGCGACGGTCGCCGAACGTGTCGAGCAGCAGTTCGAAGTCGTCCTGGTCTTCTTCCTTGAAGTCCTTTTTGATATCCGTCACCAGCAGCGACTTGGGGTGCGAGTCGTGCATGTTGGCCGCGACGTACAGGTTGTCATCGTCGAACGCCACCCACACTTCCGTTGCTTCGGTGGCGGGCTGTCCGGTGAGTGGCTCGCTCTGCACGAAGTCCGCCGCCGGCTTGGAGGACTTCCACACCAGTTCATCGAGCACGCCATCGACCTTGATGGCGCCGGTGGTCTTCGTGGCCGTCACTTCACGTCGGGCATCCTGCACTGGGCGCGATATGGGTTGCTGCGCCACGCCGCGCTGCGGAAGCAGCAGGCATACAGCGATCAGAGCGACCTGTGTGGTGCGGCCGGTGGCGATGACGGAAATCGGCGAGGGCATGGGCAGCGGCGAGGAGAAGGCCAAGACGGTTCGATCTTCGACATTCTACCGCAGAAAGGTCCAGTCCGCCGTGCTTGGCGTAACGATGCCCGGGCACGAACGACCCGCCATGACGCCCACGGCGGCCACCCCCAATCGCCCGTACATTTTCCGGGCAATTGCACTGGCAACACCCACGGTCCTGTTCACGATTGGAGTCTGTTCATGTCACGCCTGGCACCTCGGTTCCTTCTGCTGGCGGCGCTGCCGATCGCCAGCCTTTCCTCGCAGGGCAGCCCACGGACGGGAGGCTCGACGCGCGCGCCGAGTCCTGATGCATCGACAGCGTCGATGTCCGACTCGACGTTTGCTGGTTTGTCCTATCGCAACATCGGGCCGGCCAACATGTCGGGGCGCATGAGCGACGTCGAAGGCATCCCCGGCGATCCAAGCACCCTGTACATCTCCGCCGCATCCGGTGGCGTCTGGAAGACGACGAACGGTGGCGTGACGTGGAAGCCGCTCTTTGACAAGCAACCGGTGCAGTCGATCGGTGACATGGCCGTCGATCCGACCAACCCCGACGTGATCTACGTGGGCACCGGCGAGGCGAACGTGCGCAACTCTGTCTCGTTCGGGCAGGGTGTCTACAAGTCCACCGATGGCGGTCGCACGTGGAAGCTGTTGGGGCTCACGGACTCGCGTCACATCTCGCGTATCGTCATCAACCCCATCGATCCGCGCAAAGTGTACGTGGCAGCGATCGGCCACGCCTTTGGCCCCAATGAGGAACGCGGTGTCTTCATGAGCGAGGATGCCGGCGAGACGTGGAAGAAGGTGCTGTACATCGACAACGTGCATGGCGCGTCCGACATCGACATCGATCCGAAGAACCCGAACCTGCTGTACGCCGGCATGTGGCTCTTCGATCGCAAGCAGTGGACCTTCACCTCCGGCGACGAAAAGGGTGGCATCTATCGCTCTGCCGACGGCGGCAAGACATGGACGAAGGCCACCAAGGGGCTGCCCAAGCTGATGGGACGCATCGGTATCAAGGTGGCGCCATCATCGCCCAACATCGTGTACTCCGTCGCTGAAACGCGCGAAGGGTACGTCTTCAAGTCCACCGACTACGGCGAGACGTGGACCAAGACCAGCGACAATGCGCACACGCTTGGTCGTGGCTTCTACTACGCCGATCTGCGCGTCGATCCCACCAATGAGAATCGCGTCTACACGCTGGGCATGTCGTTCAGTGTATCGGTGGATGGCGGGCTGACCTTCAAGCCGATGACGGGCAACTTCCACGGCGATCATCAGACGATGTGGATCGATCCGAAGAACACGCGTCGCATGTTCATGGGTGACGATGGCGGCTTGAACGTCAGCTACGATCAGGGTGGCGCGTGGCAGTGGTTCCCCAACTTGCCGGTCGGCCAGTTCTATCAGATCAGCTACGACATGCGCGAGCCGTACTACTCGGTGTCGGGCGGCCTGCAGGACAACGGCACATGGGTGGGACCGAGTCGTTCGCGCGGCGGGTCCATTTTGTCGGAGTCGTGGCGCTTCATTCAGGGTGGCGATGGCTACTACGCCGTGTCGCATCCGGACGATCCCGATCGCTTTCTCTCCGATCTGCAGGCCGGTGGCATCGTCGCGACGAATCTGCGCACGTTCGAGCAACGCGAAGCCAGTCCGCAGGTGAAGCGCATGGACGGCTATCCGGCCGACTCCAACAAGGTGCGCTTCAACTGGAACGCGCCGATCGTGAAGTCGCCGCACGATGGCAAGATCGTCTACTTCGCGGGCAACATCGTCTTCCGCTCCAGCGATTGGGGGACTACGTGGACCGCGATCTCGCCCGATCTGTCGAAGAACGACAAATCAAAGCAGGGAGACGCCGGTGGTCCGATTCTCAAGGAGAATACTGTCGCCGAGTACTACGGGACCGTGTTCTCGCTCGAGGAATCGCCGGTGAAGAAGGGCGTGATCTGGGTGGGCACGGATGACGGCAACGTGCAGGTGACGCAGGATGACGGAAAGACGTGGACGAACGTCGCGCCGAACATTCCGGGCGTCGGCATCAACGCCGTCGTCTCTGCTGTTGAACCGTCGCACACCGATGCAGGCACGGCGTACGTGGGCATCGAGCGGCGCATGATGGACGACTTCAAGCCGTATGTGTTCAAGACAACGGACTTCGGCAAGACGTGGACGAACATCACCGGCAACATGCCCGTTGGCGCGTACGTGCAAGTGGTGCGCGAAGACCCGAAGAATACGAACCTCGTCTACGTCGGTACTGAGCTTGGTCTCTACGCCAACTGGAACGGCGGGCGCGGCGACTGGACCAAGCTGCACCTCGGCAATCTTCCCAACGTGGCCGTGCACGAAGTGCGCGTTCATCCGCGCGAGAACGATCTGATCGTGGCCACGCACGGGCGTGCGATCTGGATTCTCGACGATGCCGCGCCCATTCAACAGATGACCGCGCAGATCGCGGCCAAAGCGGCGCATCTGTTTCCGCTGCGCGCCGCCACGCGCGTGAACACCGGCGGCGGCGAGTGGAACTGGGGCAGTCTGGCCTTCAAGGGAAAGAATGCGGAGTACGGGGCAACGATCTCGTACTGGATGAAGGACAAGCCGGCGTCGGACTCGCTCGTCAAGATCGAGATTCTCAAGGAGGGCGCCGTCATCCGCACGCTCAAGAAACCGTCGGCCGCGCAAGGGTTCAATCGCGTGACGTGGGATTTGCGCTACGATGCCCCCAAGGTGTTGAGCGACATGCCGGCCGATTCGTCGGAAGCGGGTGATTGGCGCTCGCGTCCCGTGGGCGCGCAGGCGCTGCCCGGCAGCTACGCTGTGCGGCTGACGGTGAACGGTCAGTCACAGGAGCAGCCGCTCACCATTCGCATCGATCCGTCGAGTGGCATCACGATGGCCACGCTGCAGACGCAATTCACGCAGGCACAGCGGCTCAACGAAGTCATCACCAACCTCATCGAAACGGAGCGCGCTCTCGTCGCCTTCCGCGGCCAGATCGAGGAACGCAGCACGTCGGGTGTTGAGATGCGCGGCATCGTCGCGGCCAAGTCGCTGGTGACCGCGGCTGGCGAAGAGATCGGCAAGCTCGACTCGGTGCGACTGCAGGTCACGCGGCCTCGCCTCGACAAGGTGCCCTTCTACTCCGAGGGGCCGCGGCCTCTCGAGCGCGCGATGAATCTGATGGGCTCGATCGACAGTGGCCTCAATCCCACGATCCCCGGCCAACTCGAGTACGCTGGCGACGCGCGCCGAGACGCGCAGACGGTGATCGAGATGGTGGAGCGGCAGGTCGACGCCACGGTCAAGCGCATTAACCCGCTGTTGCAGGCGCTTGGACTACCGGCGCTGGCGCCGCCGGCCAAGAAACCCAACGCGATGTAGGCGGGACGTTCCCTGCATCACCGGCGCGCAGCACCTCCGCTGCGCGCCCTACTCTGTCTGAGAACGAC
Organism: Gemmatimonas sp.; assembly: GCA_965279375.1. GTDB lineage: Bacteria > Gemmatimonadota > Gemmatimonadetes > Gemmatimonadales > Gemmatimonadaceae > Gemmatimonas. The sequence continues at coordinate 1,589,928 of OZ257156.1, forward strand.
CGCACGCCGAGTTGGCAGCATCCCGCCGAGCCGTTGGTGCGACGTGAGTTGCGGTTGCAGGCGGCGTTTGCGTGAGCACGTTGTCATCCGCAAGCTGCGCATTACGAAACTTCGCGTCACGGTGCAGCGTGGCCGTCGGCTGTTCAAGCTCCTCGGAACGGTGCGTGCTGGTTGCTGCGGAGGACGGATTCGACAGCCAGTGGGCGCACCAGCTGAACCCCGCTGCAACCATGCCAACCAGCGCGGCGCCGAACCAGATGGCCTGACGCGCGTCGGGATCCATGGGATCGAAGAGCGGTAGCGAGACGAGCAAGGCCACCGCTGCGATCCCGGCGATCCCAATGGCCAACGACGCCCAGCGGGCGCGCCGCAGCACGCCGACGGCCCCGATCAGCGCGGATGAGCCGATCACCAACTGCAGCACACCAAACAATAGCGAGCCTGGCTCGGTATCTCGGAATTCATTCGGCACCTGCCGAAAGGCATTGCCGCCAATCAGCACGAGCGCTGCGGCGACCAGGTAGGCGCCCATCCGTCTGAGCATTGCTCGACTCCTCGATCGCGCTCAGTACTCGTTGAAGATGCGCTGGATCTCGCGCGGATCCTTCGTCTTGGTCAGCGCGACCATGAGCAGAATGCGCGCCTTGGTGGCTGTCAGGTGGAGTGCGGTCACGCCCGGCGGTACCGGCGCTACGGCGGGACGTGCGGTGGATGTGCCGGCAGAATCACGACGCGTTGTGGTGTCCACGCGCGCAGGAGGCGGCGGACCATCACCGCCTCCACCGCCGTTCACGTTCTCGCCAGAGGTGAATGACGTCACCACCACCACACCGGTCTGACGCAACGCGCGGTACGTCGCATTCTCAGCGTTCGTCATGCCCGTCGTCGCGACGACCACGCCCTTTGGATTGGTCGTGAATGTCTGCCCCGTGCCTCCGGGATACGACATCGTCAGCTCGACTTTCGGCAGCGTGTCGACGCCGGCGAGATCGAACTCGCTGCGTTCGCCGAAGCGACGTACCGGCGCAAAGAAAAACTCCGGCCCCTGCGATGCAACGACGCCGAGCATTCCCATGTCGCCGGTGCTGAAGCCACCGGTGCGCTGATACAGCTTGCGTGATTCACGCGCCGACAGAATCCGGTCGTCCATCACCACCATCACGCCCTTCTGCACGGCCTTGGGCGACGCGGCCGTGCGCACAGCTGCGAGCAGATTGATGGGGCCATCGGGGCTGATGCCCGTGGCTGGACGCTGCGCGCCGACCACGACCACCGGTTTGCTGGAGCGCACGGTGAGGTAGAGAAAGAACGCGGTCTCTTCCAAACGATCGGTGCCGTGCGTGACCACCACGCCCGCCAGATCGCTGCGCTGCAACACCACGTTAATCCGCTTGGCCAGCTGCACCCACATCTCCGGCGTCACCAGCGTGCTGGCCACGTTCGAGAACTGCTCCGTCTCCACGCGTGCGTAGCGCGAGAGCTCCGGCACGGACGCCGTGATCTGCTCCGCCGTGAGCGTCCCCGCCCGATACCCGCCGAGCGTGCCGGGGGCATCCTGCACGCCGGCGATCGTGCCGCCTGTGGCGATGACGAGCACCTTGGGCGCGTTGGGGCTGGGCACGACAGCCGCTGCGCGCGCGGCGGTGCCGGCGGCCGGTGCGGGCGCGGCGGGACGTGCCGCGGTCGGTGTGGCTGGCTGTGGGGAGGGCGCGGGAGCGGCATTGGGGCGCGCGCAGGCGACCAGCGCGAAAGCAATCAGTGCGACGGGCGTGCGGGCAGCGCGGATCAGGCGCACAGCGGGCTCCGGGAGTGTGGTGGTGCGAAAGTCGATACGACCTACGAAAGCATGTGTCCACACCACTGCGCCAGAGTCTTCGACGAGATAAGCGCCGAGATCGCGGGCGTGTCCGCCAAGCAACCCGACGGAACTGCTACTGCACTCGTTCGAGATTCCGCTTTTCGAGCGCAGCACTCAGTCGGAGCGCTGTCGGCGAGGTGGCCAACCCACCCAGCGAGGTACACCGATGCTCTCGCGGCATGCGCTCGGCCACACGCTTCGCGGCGTCCACCACTTCGTCGAAGGGGATCATCGCATCGAAGCCGGCCAGCGCCATGTTGGCGCACGAGACGGCGTTGCTGGCCGCGATGACGTTCTTGCCCAGACACGGAATCTCGACGCGCGCAGCCACAGGATCGCAGATGAGCCCGAGCATGCTTTGCAGCGCCATCGATGCCGCGCCCGTGGCTTGCGTGAGCGTGCCGTCGGCCAATGTCACCAACGCCGCCGCCGACATCGCTGCCGCCGAACCGCCCTCGGCCTGGCAGCCACCCACCTCTGCCGCAAACGTCCACGGCTCGGCGATAAACACGCCAATGAGCCCAGCCGCCAGCATCGCGCGCGCCATGTCGTCCTCGGAACGCCCCATCGCTTCACCCATCGCGACGACGGACGCAGGGAGTGCCGCGCAGGCGCCTGCCGTGGGTGCAGCGACGATCACGCCCATCGCGCTCTTCACTTCCATCAGCGCGGTGGTGTAAAGCACCGTGCGGTTGAGTGCGCCCGCGTCGAGCAGGCGACCGTCTTGCATCGCCTTGGCGAACAACCCGGCCTGCGGACCCAGCAGACGATCCTCGTAGCTCGTTCCCGCAACGCCCTGCGCGATCGACCGGCGCAGAATGCGCACGATGTCACGCATCATCGACAACACGCTGTCCGCGTCGAGTCCACCGCGCGCCATCTCGTACTCCACCGCCCATTGCCACAGCGGACGCTCGCGACCGGCATCAAGCGCGGTCAACTCGGTGCAGCTGCGGAAGGGCAGTATGGCATCAGGCAACGACTGTACGGGCAACACCTGCTGCAGCACGCGATGGCCGTCGCCCACAGGCCACTCCACACTCGAGCCGCCATCCAGCGACACACGCGTACCGTCGATCTCGAGCACCTCGATCATGCCGCCGCCAGTCGAGATCGCGATCATCGTGTGTCGCTCGCGCGCGTTGGAGAGCGTGAGGCGATACGTGTTGGGGTGCGGGTCATGCAGATCAGCGTAGCGGAACTCGGCGACGATGCCGGCATTGCGGAGATGCACCGCAGACAGCGGCAATCGCTCGTCGGCCGCGTCCCATCCGAGCAGCCCACCAAACAGCCCCATATCGGAACCCTGCCCCTGATGCGTGTTGGGCAGCGAGCCGAGGTTGTCGAACTCGATGAGGATGTGGGTGATGTCCGCACCCATCAGGTCGCGCGCGAGTCGACCGATGCGAAGGGCCGCCGCGCAATGCGAACTCGACGCACCGCGCATCACGGGGCCGATGACGTCATTGAAGATGCTGACTGCCATGGCGTGGCTCCGCGCAAAGGTCGCTGTCGAAGGGGAACGGATGGGGCAGAAGGTACGGACTCCATCCCGCGCGTCCAGAGGCGCGGGCAACGTATGGTGGAGTATCGCCCCGCCGCCGTAACGTATGCGTACTACAGGATGCGTTTCAGCCATGGGCCCCACTCACCCACGCTTCCCATGTTCTCCGTCTTGTCGGCTGTCCTGCTCGGATCGATCATCGGGTCGTTCGTCGTCAACTCGGCCATCGACACGTATCCTCGTCAGCCCGTTGACGTGGAGCACTACCGCTTCGCGTTGACGCTGGCCGATTCGACCGACAGAATCGAGAGTGTCGCGACGATTCAGCTGCGCATGCTGACGGCGGGCGTGCGCACCGTGACGCTTGATCTGGCGGACGCCACGCCCGAGCGAAAGGGACGAGGGATGCGCGTGACATCCGTGCTGCGTCAGGGCAATGCGCTGCCGATGACGCATGGCGCCGACCATCTCGTCGTCACGCTCGATCATCCCTCTACGGCCGGGGAGTGGATCGAGCTGGTGGTGCGCTATGCGGGCATTCCCGCTGCGGGATTGCAGATCGCGCCGGACAAGTTCGGCCATCGCGCGTTCTTCTCCGACAACTGGCCCGATAAGGCGCGTCAGTGGCTGCCCACGATCGATCATATCTCGGACAAGGCGACGATGGAGATGGATATCGTCGCGCCGAATCACTATCAGGTGGTCTCGAACGGGAAGCGCAGCGAGACGACGGAGCTTGCGAATGGCACACGTCGCACCGTCTGGCGCGAGTCTGCGCCGATCGCGCCGTGGCTCTTCGTGTTGGGCGTCGCGCGCTTTGCGGTGCAACACGTGGGCAGCTATGCAGGCACGCCGATCGAAACGTGGGTGCTCGCGCAGGATCGCGATGCGGGCTTCTACGACTTTGCCATCCCAACCCACGACGCGCTCGCCTTCTACAGCGATCGCATTGGTCCGTTCGCGTACGAGAAGTTGGCCAATATTCAGTCGAGCGCGACGAGCGGTGGCATGGAGGCGGCATCGGCCATCATGTACAACGCGGCGAGTGTCACGGGCACGCGCACCGTGCGCTGGCGCAATGTCGTGATTCACGAGATCGCGCATCAGTGGTTCGGCAACGCGGTGACGGAGCACGACTGGAACGATGTCTGGCTCAGCGAGGGATTTGCCACCTACTTCACGCTGCTGTTCATCGAGCATGCGTACGGGCGCGACGAGTTTGCAGACGGACTTCGTGCGTCACGCAAGACGGTACTCGACTTCGACGCCAAGTCGCCCGCGTATCGCATCGTGCACGAGAATCTGGCGGACATGTCGCAGGTCACCTCGGCGATGACGTATCAGAAGGGGAGCTGGGTGCTGCACATGCTTCGCCAACGTATGGGCGATGATCGCTTCTGGGCCGGCATTCGCGACTACTACGCGCGCCAAATGAATGGCAGCGCCACCACCACCGACTTTCGCGTAGCGATGGAGCGCGCGTCAGGGCAGGACCTCGCGCCATTTCTGCAGCAGTGGCTCTACCGCGGCGGTGTGCCTCGCCTCGATGTGCAGTGGCAGTGGGATGCAGCGTCCAAGCAAGTCACGGTCGCGGTGACGCAGACGCAAGCAGGGGAGCCTTTCCGCCTGCCGATCGAACTTGGCGTGACGGTTGCAGGCGGTCCGCAGCGCGTCGAACGCGTCGAACTCACTGGTCGATCGGGCCGCTTCAGCTTTGCATCGGCGCAGGAGCCACTGTCTTTGGTACTGGACCCTAACGTCACGCTGCTGATGGAGGGTCGGATCAGTCGCGGGCCCGCGAATGCGCGGCCATGAGCTGAGCTGCGATGTGGCGTACTGTCACCGCAGCCCGAGCTGCTCCAGCGACTTCCTGAACTCCGGATTCTGGGCCACCGAATCGAGTCCAGGCGTTCGCGCCACGATGGGACCGATGGCATCGCGCACGATCGCCGACTGCTGCGCCTTCCACAGCCCGTAGCGCGCAACCGATTGACCATGTGGCGTTCGTGCGTATGCGGCGCGCCGCCTCACCGCCTCTCGACAGTTGCCACATGCCGGCGCACATCCGCCTTGCGACTCACCTGCGTCGTATCGGCATCCTGCCACAACTGCAACAGGCGTTGCCACGTCGCATTCGCGAGCGGCACCTGGCCGCGCTGCTCGTACCACCCGGCGAGTCGGGTCAACAACTCCGGCAACTCGGCCGCATCCGGTTCAAACCGATGGATGTCCGCGGACGACAGATAGTCCTCAGCGGCGCGTATTGCGCCGGACAGGTCTCCGGCCGCCGCACGAGCGCTGGCGAGCGCCGGCAGCACACAGAGCGCGCAGTCACGCGCAGCAGCAGCCGCTCGCGTCAACAGTGCCGCGCCTTGTTCAGCGTTGCCAGCCGCGGCGAGCATTAGCCCCTGCACGTACGCGCTATCCGACAACGTCGCCCCCGATGTGAGCGCACGGCGAGCGACTCCGGCGGCAAGATCGTTCAGGTTCGAAGCGAGCAACACAGCGACCAGTGGCCCAACCGCGCGATCGGCGTCGGGTACACGTTCGATCGGCATCCGCTCGAGTGCTCGTTGCAGCGTCGTGCGTGCGGCCGAGCCATCGCCGCGATAGCGCAGCGCGAGCCACGCCGACGTGACGGCCCCCGACAGAAACCGGTGAGACGAGTTCACCGACAGCGCCAGTGTCATCGATTCGGCCAAATGCGACTGTGCACGAAGCACGCGGCCGCGCAACAGTTCGATGCGCGCGAGCGTCTGTAGCGCATCCACACGCTGCAGTCCGCTGACATCGCTCGCGAGACGTACGATCGCCAGCGACTCGGCTCGCGCCCATTCCTGTGCAGACACCGCCAGATAGATCGGCGTCAGTCGTACGACTGGATGCCCGGGGAATCGCCGTGTCGCCTCCTGCATGACCTGCGATGCCTCGGCATGACGACGCTGCATCGCGAGCTGCTCAGCCAGCGTGAGGTACGCGTGCACGAGCGTCGAGTCGGCCGCGATCACACGCTTGAACAGCGACTCCGCTTGCACATGCGCCCGCATCGAGACGTACGTGAGCGCGAGGTTGTTCATTGCGGCAATGTCTTGCGGATACACCTGCAGCAGCGTGCGATATGAAGCCACGGCCGCTTTGTAGTCAGCGGTCGCATTGCGGTAGTAGCTGCCTTCGAGCAGATATCGCTCACGGAAGCCCAGCCGATCGCGATGCTCGAATGCGTGACGCAGCGCCACCTGCGCCCGGGCCGGCTCGTCCATGCCGACCCAGGTGGAGCCCAGCATGCGCCACGCCGTGGCGAATCCGCTGTCGAGCACGACCGCGCGCTGCAGACGTTCGAGGCCACGTGCGCGCTCACCATCATCCAACAGCCGCACGCCTTCCCCGTACTCCCGAAGTGCCGCCAGTGACGCCGTGGTCACGCGGGCGAGTGGCGACGGCGCCGGCTGCGCGGCAAGCGTGCTGTAGGCGCGTGAGGTGAGTGCCCGGGACAAGCGTTCAATTGCCGGCAGCAGTCCGGCCTCGTCTTCAGCCGTCTCGCGCACCGACGCCAATGCGTTTCCATCGCGCACATCGACCAGTCGCGCGGTAAGTAGCCACGTTCCGGCGACCCGGCTGACGTCACCTGCCACGATCGCCTTCAGTCCTTCCCGTACGGCGATGGCGCGCACCAGCGAGTCATCGATCAACGCGTCGTCCGGGTGCAGCGATCGGCGCACCGCGTTACGCACCTGTGCGCCCGTGAGTACACGAACGCGTGAGTCCTGTGCGAGATCGACGCGCAGCGCGGCGGATACGACCGCACCAAGTCCGTCACCGGCGTCGCTGAAATCCGTCACGATCAGGCGATCCGCAGACGCAGCCGCCACCGCGGCAGAGGGCGCCGGTGGCAACCCGGACGCAGGAGCCGATGCGTTTCGCGAACGAACGACGACGAACACCGCGACTACTGCCACTGCCGCCACGGCCAGCCACGATGCTGACAGGTGGCGATCGCGACCCGGCAACGGCGCGGATGTCGTCGCATTTGCGGAGAGCGCACCGCCCGCCTCACCCGCCGTCCCTGACTCACGTGCGGCCGTGTTGGCACGGAGACTTTCTGCAACACTCGGCACAGCGGGGCCGGGCACGGCCTCCGATTCGAACGCAATGCCGCTTGCCGCCTCCGCCTGTCGACGCGCTCGTATGGCCGCGACCAGCGCAATGGTCTCGGCCGACGGAGGCACCCCCAATCGCGACTCGAAGTCCCGCATCGCCCGATCTGCGATGCTGAGCGCCTCCCCCGCGCGTCCGCGCTCCTCGCTCAGTACCAGCAACAGGCGGAGCGCGTCTTCATCATCGGGTGCGATTTCATTCCAACGCGCGGCCGCGCTGATCGCGTCATCGATGCGACCTGCCTGTCGTGAACTATTGGCCAAGCGTTCGGCGGATTTCGCGGCGAGAGTTCGGAGATGCCGCCGAGTGCGATCCATCCACTCTTCAAATTCCGGAGACGTGTCGCGAGGGTAGAGTCCATCGAGGAACTCGCCCTGGTACAGTGCCAGCACACGCGCATCATCACCCGACGCTGCCGCGCTCTCGAGATCGACGGCGTCGCAGAGCAGCATCGAGGGAGACAGGCTCAGCCGTCCGTCGGCGCCAGAAATGATGGCGGCTTCGCCGAGGCGCTGCCGCAAATGATGCAAAGCCTGTCGCAACGCTGAACGGGCCTCGTCCTGTCCCGCTTCCGGCCAGAAGTACGCGATGAGGCGGTCGCGCGACTGCGCAGAGCGCGAAGACGAGAGTGCGAGGTAGGCGAGCAGCGCCAGACGTTTCGGCTGCATGGTGAGCAGTGGCGCGATTGGCGATACGCCCTCGCGCAGTTCAGCTCGTCCAAGCGTAAAAAGCGTAATACTCGTCACGAAAGCCCACGGCCAGCGCAGAAAGGTCCAGCGTTACCTCGTTTGGTAACGGTGGGATGCACTCCTGGATAACGATGCGAACTCAGGATTCTCCAAACGTCTTCACGGAGAACATTCACCATGGGTCGCGTCATGATTCACCAGAGAAATCGTCTCACGCTCCGCCAACTCGTCGTTGCTGCGGGACACGTCGTGCTGATTCTGTCTGCCGCGCCGCTGCGGGCGCAAGGAAGCGTCTACACGCTTGGGGCGGGCTCGTGGAGGGCCGGTACCGTGGCGTCCGGTGGTTTTCGATGCGGCGTTGTCGGCATCGATCCGGTGCCGGGGCCCACATCCACGGCAAGCTGCAAAGGAGGTCCGCAGTTCAGCGGTCTCGGCACATCGTTGATCGGCCGCTTCGAGAGCCTCTTTCAGACCGACGCGTTTGCGTCGGCGGTGAACGGCTCGCTCAAGTCCAGATCATCCGTCTCGTGGTTTGCGAAGAAGTACGACGCCTCACCGGCGTTTACCTTTCCGGAAACGGGTGCCGTGGGCGAATCCACCGCTCGCTGGGACGATCGGGCGCAATTCAATCCCATCGGACCGGGCGGTGGTTTGCCAGCTCTCAAATTCATTGACATTCTGTTTCGAGTGGACGGACAGATCACGGGCGTCGAAGGGCTCAACTACCTTCTTCCCGGTTTCGGCACGGCGTGGGTTGGCACCAGCACAGGTCAGGTGAACTTCGCCGGAGGCACGCAGGCCAGTAGCTTCTTCGCGAACCAGACGACGGTGATTGGAGCACGGCCCTCAAACCGGCCGCCCATTCCGCAGTTCCAAACGCTGCGCATCGGCGTAAATGGGCTGAGCAGCGATCCCTTCCGGGTCCTCCTCAGCACCCAAGCGAACGTTTCGATGTTCAACGAGTTCTTCGTCGATGAGCTCTTTCAGGGGTCCATGGACTCCGCCTTCGACAACACCGTGACGCCGGTTTCCTATTCGCTCTGGGATGACCTGGGCGCCGACGTCACGGGTCAATACGCGGTGACGTTCGACAATGGGATGACCTTCGAGTCACAGTCGGTCGTGCCCGAGCCGTCGACGCTGCTATTGCTGTCGGGCGATTTGCTCGTGCTCGTCATCGGCTGGCGCCAGAAAGTCCGTCCGGCATGACGCCGCAGTCAGGTGGCTCAGCGAAAGGCGAGCGCGTCATCTCTGCTTGTCACTTGTACAGCAGATACCTCCTGCTGCGCTCCTCGAACTGGGCCACCTCGTCCCGCCACGAAGCGAAGATTTCCTGCGGCGTGCGTCCCGCCTGAATCATCTGTTTGAGTCGCGGTGTCGCCGTCAGTCGCTCAAGCACCGCGTCGTTCCACACCAGTTTGTCGGCGTGGAGCGCGTTGACCGCCCACAGCAACGCCACGCCCGCGCGATACGGTCGGAACAGGTTGCGGTCGAGCACGTGAATGGCGATGCCGGCGAGTCGCTCGCCCGCCAACTCCGGCGGCTTGCCGTGAAAAGGCTGCTGCACCGGAGTGAAGGTGATCGTGTCGAAGCGCACGCCTGGTAGCCCGAGCGCGTTGAGCATCACGATGGCACGCTGGTTGTCGAGCCACGGTGCGCCAATCACTTCAAATGGCGTCGCGCTCCCTCGCCCTTCGCTCACGTTCACCGCTTCGAACAGGCACGTGCCGGTGTACGCCAGGAGTGACTGCAGCGTGAGGAGGTTGGGCGATGGCTTCCGCCATTCAAGTCCCGTTTCATCGTACCACATGCTGCGACGCCACCCGACCATGGGCACAATGTTCAGTGGCACGGTGCGGCCGCCCTGCAGCAGACGTTCGCCATTGTAGAACTTCGCCAGCTCGCCCATGGTGAGCCCATGAATGACTGGCACGGTGGCGTACGCACCAAAGCGAAAGCGATGTGCCGCGTCGGTCACGAAGCCGTCGGCGCGCAACCCGCTGATCGGATTGGGGCGATCGAGTACCACCACGTCCAATCCGTACTCGGCCGCCGCGTCCATCACGAAGCCAAGGATGTTGATGTGCTCGTAGAAGCGTGCACCGACTTCCTGAATATCGAACACCACCACCTGCGCATCGGCAAACATTTCGCGCGTCGGGCGATGTACGTCGCCGTAGAGGTTGTACTTCGCGAGCCCCGTTGTGGCATCGATTGCGCGCTCGTCGTCGCGCTTGGCCGAGTAGTCGTTGGAGCGAATGTCGTGATCCATGCCGAAGAGCACGCGCAGTGGAGCTCCCGGGAGCGCGAACAATACGTCGGCGAGATGTTCTCCATTGGCGAGCCGACCGCTGTGATTGGTCACGAGCGCGAGTCGCTTGCCCTTGATGAGATGCCCGAACTCGCGGAGCAGGCGGTCGGCACCAACGGATACGGCGACAGGTGCGGGCATCGTACCGGAGACATCGCGATCGAACGGCTGCGCGGACGCCATGTCAGCGTGCATGCTCAAGACAGCCGTCGTGACGATTGCGAGCAGCCGAAGCCGCATGTGGTGACGCCCGCTCACCGCGTCACCCTACTCAGCATAAAGCGGGGAACTGCACGCCACTTGCCGACGCGCCGGGTCAAGTGCGCGAACGTTCGCGAGATGTCGCATCGGGATGGGTAGTTCAATCGGAGGGAGAGTATCTGTCGAGCATACGGCGCGATCGCCGATCTCGCCAGCGCTGCGCGACGGGTAGTTGCTCGGCGCGCGTACCTGCTGTGCCCAATCACTCACTTCGAGAGTAGTTTCCGACGTCACCGCTCCATTCTGCCCTCGCACCGCGCCGTCATGCCCTGGTATCTCTACTTCAAGATCTTCCATCTGGTCGGCATGGTGTCGTGGATGGCCGGCCTGTTCTACCTGCCGCGCCTGTTCGTGTACCACGCTGAAGCGCGCGAACTGGCCGAGTCGTCACGTGGACCGGTGCAGCAGCAGCTCGCGCTGATGATGGGGCGGCTGCTCAACATCATCATGACGCCGGCGATGATCATGACGTTCATCGGTGGCGTCGGCATGCTGACGCTCAATCCAGATCTGCTGCGCCAACCGTGGATGCACGTGAAGCTCACGCTCGTGATCGGGCTGGCGGGCTATCACGGCTGGTGCTCCGCGACGCGCAAGAAGCTTGCACGGGGCGAAGTGGCTGGCACCGCAAAAGGCTATCGCATGGCGAATGAAGTGCCAACGGTCGCGCTGGTGCTCATCTGCACCTACGTGGAGCTCAAGGACTCGATCGGACTGCTGGGCGGACTTGGTGTGTCGGTCGTGATGATCCTGCTGTTGGGCATCGGCATTCAGGCGTATGCGGTGTTTCGCAAGAAGGCCGAGGCCGCGGGTCGCGTCGTGTAACTCGCCCCGCGTCGTGCTGTCACGCCCTAACTGTGCGTTTCGGCAACCGCGATCGCCATAGCCCGCGCCAAGCGCCGCACCCCCTCGATCAACACCGGTGTGTCGTAATGCGCAAAGCTCAGTCGCAGCGTGTGTGCGAACCCATCGCGGCTGATGAACCGCGAGCCCGGGTGAAACGTGACGCCCTCCGCTCGGGCGAGCGGAAGCAGCGCAGCCGCACTCAGCTCCGGCGGCAGTTGCACCCACACGAAGTAGCCGCCACTCGGCTCATCGAACGACACCGTCGGCAGCAGCTCGCGTAGCGCGTGGCACAACGCAGCCGACCGTTCGGCGTACACACGGCGCAGCGCATCGAGGCCGCTGTCGGCCAGTCCGAGGTCGATCATGCTGTGCATCACGCCCGACACATAGGGATTGAGCCCGCCGCCGCTCTGTACCACCCCTGACTGCGTGAGATGGTAGAGCAGCGCGGGCGCTCCCTGAATCCACCCCAGCCGCAATCCGGGCGCGCAGATCTTGGAGAAGGAGCCGAGCGAAAGCACCCGCGCCGAGTGGACGTGTGAGGCGAGCGGCGGCGGCGGTACGACGCCGAAGTCGAGCAGGTGATAGACCTCGTCGGCAACGATGAGCAAGTCGTGTGCGCGACTGACCGCCATCAGTTCTTCGCGACGCACCGCGGACATCGTGACACCGGTCGGGTTCTGGAACGATGGGATCGTATACAGCAGCGACGGACGATGCTGCGTCAGCGCTTGCTGTAGCGCGTCGATGCGGATTCCCTCGGCGTCGATGGGAATGCCGACCACGTTGAGCTGGTGGTCGCGAAAGACGTCGAGCGCGAGAAAATACGTGGGTTCTTCGACGAAGATCGTGTCGCCCGGGCGCGTGCAACGCGTGCATATCAGATCAAGCGCTTGTGACGCACCGGCTGACGCGATGAGATCGTCGACGGCGACGGGCATGGCGTAGCGTCGCGCGAGAAACCCTGCGAGCGATTCGCGGAAGCCGGCGTCGCCTTCATCAGCGCCGTACTGCAACACGGTCGCGTCGCCGCGCGCGAGACAGTCATTTGCGGCCGTTCGCAGCGCCTCCATCGGCAACAGCGACAGCGAGGGCTGGCCGTTGCCGAAGTCGATCGGGGCTACGTCGTGCGACACGGCTGCGGCTCGGTCGTGGTGGGCGCCCTCGAGAGGCGGTGCAGGGAAGAGATCACAGCACGAAAGATGCGGCCACGACAATCACTCGGCGAGGTCCGTCCGCATTCCGGCCGGCGCCTGCATACGCGATCGCCTGCGCAGTCGCATCGTTGACGAACGACGGCGGTGGTTTGCGGGACTTGGTCATGCAGCGCATACTCTGGCTGTCATGATCCGCCCCATCGTCGACGCACTCCCCACGCGCTTTCGCTTCGCGAGCGGCGACAGCGCCCGCGGCAGTGACGACATTTCCGTCACGCTGCAAGCGCGCCTGCGCGTGATCGCCGTGGTGGGCGTTGCCACACTGCTCGCCGTATTCGTGACCTACAGCGTGCGCTTGCTGGCACTGAGCGGCGACGCACGTGCGTCCATGGAGTCGGGCCGGATCGCCAACGGCGTGACGATACTTCCGGTCGCGCTGCTGGCCTGGTGGCTGCGCAAGAGCCAACCGCGAGCGCTCGGTCAGCTCCGATGGCTGGAAGTCGCGTTCTTCTTCGGCTTCAGCATCTTCTTCGCCCTGTTGATGGCGAGCGACTTCCCGTCGATCGCGCCCGTCATCGACAGGGCGCCGCTGGATCTCGGCCTGAGTCAGGCCGCGTGGATGTCGTTCCTGATCGTCGCGTACGGGTTGCTCATCCCCAATCGTTGGCAGCGCGCCGCCGGGATGATCGCGTTCATGCTCGGGTTGGTGGTGGTGGTCGACGCGTGGAGACTGAGCCAGTACAACATCGCCCCGCCCGTTGCGGCCACGTACCTCAGCTCGCAGTGGACACTGCTGCTCGGCTTCACCGCGATCGCGCTGTTCGGCGCGTACCGGATCGAAGCGGCCACCACCGTGGCACGCGATGCGATTCGCCTCGGGCAGTACGTGCTGGTCGAGCAGCTCGGCGCAGGCGGAATGGGCGAAGTGTACCGCGCCGAACATCGACTGTTGCGACGTCCGTGCGCGATAAAATTGATCCGGCCGGAGCATGCGGGGAATCCGGACGTCTTGCGACGCTTTGAGCGCGAAGTGCAAGCCACCGCGACGCTGACGCATCCCAACACCGTTGCGATCTACGACTACGGCATCGCCGATGACGGTACGTTCTACTACGTGATGGAATACCTGCCGGGTGCAACGCTCGAGCAGGTGGTGCAGCAACACGGACCGATGTCAGTCGAACGCGCCGTGCATGTGCTGCGGCAGGTCGCCGGTGCGCTGCACGAAGCCCATCGTGCAGGCCTGACGCATCGCGACATCAAGCCTGGCAACGTGATGCTGGGGGAGCGCGGTGGAGTCCCCGACGTTGCCAAGCTGCTCGACTTCGGACTCGTCACGGCGCACGACGCCAGCGGTCGCGTGGCCGGCGACGTCACCGGCGGCACCACCGGCAGCATCACGCAGTCGGGGATGATCCTCGGTACGCCGGCGTACATGTCCCCCGAACAGTGCGCCGGCGATGCACAGCCCGGGCCGGCGAGCGATCTATACAGCCTCGGCGCGCTCGGGTTCTTCCTGCTGACGGGACGATCGCCGTTCGACGGGCGTGCGCCTCTGCAGATGATGCTGGCGCATCTTGGCGAAGCACCGCCGTCGTCGCGAGCGATTCGGCCGGAGGTTCCCGCCGAACTCGACGCATTGTTACAGCGGTGTCTGGCCAAGCGGCCCGAGGATCGCTTCGAGAGTGCGCGGGCGCTGGAGTCCGCGTTGGTGGCGGTGGTCAATCCGGCGCGAACAGCTCCTGCAGGGGTAGCGTAAAGCCGGGAAGCAGCGTCTCGCCCGTGAGCGCATCGGTCGCGCCGAGCACCGACACGCTGCCATCCGCGCGGTAGACCACCACCTGTTCGCGCGCGGGATCGACACTCCACACCAGTACTGTTCCGGCTTCGAGCCAATCGCTGACCTTCGCGGCGACGGCTCCCGCTCGGTCATTGGGCGAGCGCACCTCAACGGCGAGATCGGGCGCGAACTCCGGAAAGCCGTCGGGCATGGGTCCGGCGAAACGCTCTCGCGACACGTAGGCGACGTCCGGCGCACGCACGGTGTCCGGGTTACGCGCGAGAGTGAAGCCGGGATCGGCGGTGGCAAGGCGGCCTCGCGACTGTGACCAGCCGAACTCCTCACGTTCACGCGCGAGATGATTGCCGAGCGCGATGCCAATTCGCAACGTCAACGAGCCGTGCGGAAAACCGGCGGGCTCGTGCACCAGCAGCTTGCCACGCACCAGCTCCACGCGCTTGCCGGGCAGCTCGTAGCCCAGCAGTTGCTCCGCGGTCATCCCCAAGGCAGCGGCAACCATTGCAGGCCTCCGTAGTCTCGATCGGGTTCGCGTCATGAACACACGGTACGCCCTCGCGTCACCGCGCCGTCATCGCCCTGCAACCGAAAGCTATTGTCGGGGCGCGCCGAGTCTACACGAGACCATGTCCCGCGCCGCCGCTACTTGGTGACGGGCGTCGGCTCACCTCGAACGGCTCGCACGATCGCCGCCCATCTCGGGTCGTCGTGCAGCGATGCGATGCCTGGGTTTGGAATGTTGTGAATGACGTTGGATTCGCGCTCGGCGACGGACTTCTGCAACGCCTGCATCGCGCCCTCACGATCTCCAAGCCGCGCCAGAAACACAGCCCGATCGGACAACGTCAGCACGCCAGCAGGCAACCGTCTCACCAGAGCAAGCGCTGCCGGCCGCCCTGCCGCCTCGCCACTCAACCCACCGATCAGCGTGCTGCAGTCGTCCGCGGTCAGGAGCTGTGTGCACACGCGAATTGCATCACTCATGCGACCGCTGGCGAGATATGCGCTCGTCAGGTTGGCCTTCCAACGCGCTTCGTTCGGCGCGAGTGCAACTGCGCGTTCGGCGCTGGTGATGGCACTGTCGCTCATGCCGGCATTGACAAAGAATCCCGCGCGTGCTGCGTGCACGACAGGCGCGAGCCGGTCGAGCTGCACCGCCTGTCGGAACGCCTCACCCGCCTCCGTCTGTCGACCCAGTCCCTCCAGCGTCTCGCCCTTGAGAATCCACACAAACGCGGACGTCGAGTCGGAGGCGATCACGCCGTCGAGCGCACGCAACGCATCCGCCATTCGAAACTGACCGAACAGCACGCGCGCAAAGGCCAATCGCACGTCGACCGCCGAACTATCCAGAGCCATTGCGCGCTGCACCGCAGACATCGCCTCGGCGAGATTCTCCATCGACGTGTGGACGGTATCGCTGTACGCCGACCGCAGATACACCGACTCGGCGCGACCTGCCCACGCCCGCGCATACGTCGAGTCGAGCGCAACGGCTTGGGCAAACAGCGATTGCGCCTGATTCAGATTCGCCAGACCACGTTGGCGCAGCAGGGCACGCGCGCGCAGCTGCGCGTCGCGGGCAGCGGGCGGAACCTTGTCATCGCGCTCGACGGCCGCGCGCTGCGCGGGACTCAACGTGACCGCCAGCGCGTCGGCCACTCGCACCGCCACACTCGCCTGCACCTTGAACACGTCGCGCAGGCGTTCCTCAAATGGTTGGCTCCACACGCGATCACCTGCTGACACCTCGGTGAGCAGTGGCACCACCTGCACGCGCGCATTGCCGTCGATGGAGTCGCCAGCAGCCCGCGCCCACTGCACGGTGCCCGTGAGCACATACTGCGCATCCAGCGACGCGGCCAGTTCGCGCGGTCGCATGCCGGCCACGGTCGCGCCGCGCACGCCATCGCGGCCGATCACGCGAACGCCCGGCAACTGCGCGAGCTGATTGGCGATCTCCTCACTCACGCCGTCGGCGAAGTACGCGTCCGACGGATTGCCGAGGTTCTCGAACGGCATGACGACGACGGTGCGCTTGGTTGGATCGATGGTGGGGCGCACCATGTAGCGAAGCGCGACGACCAGTGCGATCGCGAGGGTGACGAGCGCTGTGGCACGAACGGCGGTGCTGAAGCGCGGCTTGGCCGCAGCGGCGGGCGACGACGCAGTGGTGACCGACGCGGGCCGTGGCACTGCAGCCGGTGCCGACGTGTTCGCCGAATCAAGCGCGGCGAGGATCGCACCCGCCGATGCGGGACGATCGGCTGCGGCCTTGGCGAGGCACTGCATGACGATCGTACTCACCGCGTTCGGAACGGGTGGCGCGATGTCGTTCAGGTTTTTCGGCGTTTCGGCGATGTGCGCCGCAATCAGCTGCGATGTGCCCGTCTTGCCCGCAAACGGATGCGCGCCGCTGAGCACCTCGTACGCCACGACGCCCCACGCATAGAGATCCGCGCGCGCATCGACCGATTCACCGACCGCCTGCTCCGGCGCCATGTACGCGGGCGTGCCGATGCTGCTGCCGACCTGCGTCAGCGTACCGTCAGGTGACGCAGGCGCGGCGCCGTCGAGCGTGCGCGACGCACTGATCGCCTTGGCGATGCCGAAGTCGGTGACGACCGCTGTACCCGCTGAGAGCAGGATGTTGTCGGGCTTGATGTCGCGATGGATCACCCCTTCGCCGTGCGCATACGCCAGCGCGCGCGCGACGTCCCGCAGCACATGGAGGCGATCGGTCAACGGCAGCGCAACGCCGCTCGCAAGCTGCGCCCGCAGCGACTCGCCTTTGACGAACGGCATCGTGTAGTACGACACGCCGCCCGACGTCCCCGCGGACAACACCGGGACGATGTTCGCCTGCTGCAATCGCGCCGCTGTCGCAATCTCGCGCGTGAAGCGCTCGGCGCTGACACTCGCCGAGAGTTCCGGCGCGAGCACCTTCACCACCACCTCGCGTCCCAGCGCGTTGTCGCGCGCTACGAACACGCGCGACATGCCGCCGCCGCCGAGTTCGCGCTCGAGGGTGTAGGCGTCGCCGAGGGTGGTTTGGAGCTGAGCGCGGAGTTCGCTCACTGTTCAATCGACTTCATGATCGCGTCGGCGCGCGGATCCTTGCGCAGCGCGTCGTAGCGTTCGGCGCGGTTGTACATCTGCAGCCAGCTATCGGGTTGTTTCACGGCGCGCTCAAGCATCGCCAGCGCGGCGGTGTGATCGCCCAGCTGTTCGAGCGTTGCCGCCAGCACGCCCATCGGTGGTGTCTCGCCGCCATTGACCGTGCGCAGGTGTTCCATGGCGCGACGCGCATCTGCTGCGCGACCCGCGCGCGCGAAGACGTACGCGAGAATTCCTTCGGTCTGGTTCGGTCGGTCCTTCGGGAGCTGGTCGAGATTGCGCTGCAGCGCGGCGATCGCGTCGTCGTGGCGGCCAAGAAAGCTGAGCGCCTCGCCGCGTGCGTCCCACGCCAGCGCGTACGTCGAGTCCATCGAGAGGATCGATCGCGTCGCGGAGTCAGCTTCGCGATAGCGTCGCTCTGTCATCATCAGCTGCGCCCCCCACGTCCGCGCGATCAGCGATGCGGGCTCCGCTGCCTGCGCACGAACGGCGCGATCTCGAGCTTCGGCGAATCGCCCCATGTGCACCAGATTCAGCGCGTGCCAGCCCCACAGGATGGCGATGCTGGAGTCGAGTGCCTGCGCGCGTCGGTAACTGGCATCCGCGAGACGATTCTCGAATACGCCCATCTGCGCGGACGCGATCGCACCCCATGCCTCAGCGACAGTGGAGTCCAGGGCGATGGCCTTTCGTGCGGCCTCAATCGCCAGCGGCGAGGTCGTACGAGCCGTGCCCTGTTCGTAGAACGGGATCGATGCCAGCGCCAACCCCAGCGCGGCGTGAGCGCGCGCAAACTTCGGGTCCCGTGCGACCGCTCGCTCGAATAGCGCGATCGACTGACGCACCGTCTGCGCGGTTCGGCGCCCGAACATCACCTGCCCTTGCAGATACAACGCGTACGCCTCAGGGTCGGCCGTCTCTACGCGAGTGGCCTGCGCCGCACCGGTACCTCCCAGCGCGCCGAGCAACTTGGTCGCCACCGCGCGCGCGATCTCATCCTGCAACGCGAAGACATTGGTGAGTGGCCGGTCGTACTTCTCCGTCCACGTCACCGAGCCATCGCTGGCCGACACGAGCGAGACATTCACGCGCACCTGTCCCGCCGCGCGCTGCACACTGCCGGTGAGCAGCGAGCCCACGCCGAGCTCGCGCGCGATCGCGCTTTCGTCCATGCCGCGCGCCTGCAACGCGCCGGCGCTCGAGCGCCCGATCACCCGCACGCCCGTCTTCGACAGCGCCCGCGTCATCTCCTCGGCCAGTCCGACGCCGAAGAAGTCGTCGGCCTTGTCGCCACTGAGATTCGCGAGCGGCAGCACGGCGATGGAACGGTTCGGTGCAGCCGGTGCCGCGCTCGCGACGACGGTCGACGTCGGCAGGTCAGCGCTGCGGGACTTCACCACTACTGCCACTACGACCGCAACCGCCAGCACACCGCCCGCGATCAGCACCGAATTACGCCGACCACCTGCGGGTGCGGCCGTGCTACCCGTGCGCGCACCCGTCGCTCCACTCGGCGTCGCCACTCCATCGAGGATCTGCAGGACTTCTTCCGCATTCGCCGGACGCCGCGCCGCGTCCTTCTCGAGACATCGCAGCACCAGATCGCTCAATGCTGCCGGCAGCGCGGCGTTGCGCTGCGTGAGTGGCAATGGCACTTCGGACAGATGCGCCGCAATCATCTGCGCCGCATTCGCCTTGCCCGCAAATGGATGCGCGCCCATCAGCAGCTCGTACGCCAGCACGCCCCACGCGTAGATATCCGCGCGCTGATCCACCTCGGCGCCGATTGCCTGCTCCGGGGCCATGTACGCCGGCGTGCCGATGGACCCACCCGCCTGCGTGAGCGACGCACTCGTCGCTGCAGGGCCTCCGTCGCCGATCGTGCGCGACGCGCTGAGCGCTTTGGCGATGCCGAAGTCGGTCACCACCGCCGTGCCACCGGAGAGCAGAATGTTCTCCGGCTTGATGTCGCGATGCACCACACCCTGCGCATGCGCATACGCCAACGCGCGCGCCACGTCTCGCAGGATGCTCAGTGACTGCGAGACCGTGAGCGGCGAGCCGCTCGACAACCGGGCGCGCAGCGACTCGCCCGTCACGAACGGCATCGTGTAGTACGGCAGCGATCCCGAACTGCCGGTGCTTAGCACGGGCACGATGTTCGCCTGCTGCAACCGCGCGGCCAGCTTCACCTCACGCGCGAAGCGTTCGGCGCTCACGCCTTCGGCCAGCTCAGGGGCGATGACCTTCACCACCACCGCGCGTCCGAGCGCGTTTTCGTGGGCGACGAACACGCGTGACATGCCGCCGCCGCCCAGCTCGCGCTCAAGGGTGTAGCTGTCGCCGAGGGTGGTCTGAAGTTGGATGCGGAGGTCGGTCATGGCACGGGGAGCCTACCGACCGAGGCGGGCGCGGGCAAGCGAGCGCGCGGCGTCGTGCCGACCTTTTTCGCCGAGGGCCAAAGGACGACGTACCTTCTCTACCATCACCACAACACGCCTCGTCACCGAGACCGCGATCCCCATGCCCCAATTGACCAACTTCCCCTGGCGCGCTCGCGTCGCCCTTTCTGCCGCGCTGATCGGCCTCGTCTCCGGCCGCGCGCACGCGCAGTCGCCCACTGCGCCCGACGCACGCGCCGCCGTCATCGCCGTCGCCGATTCGGCGCTGGCTGCCATCACCCGCGGCGACGTGGTCGCCTTCACCGATCTGATGGTGCCCGAGGCGGTGATGTTCCCCACGTCCACACGCAACGGCGTCACCGGCTACGGCGTGCGCACGCGCGAAGCGCAGCGTAAGGATCCGATGAACGGCTACGTCGAGCGCGGATTCAAGGCGCAGGCGATGGTGAACGGCGGCGTGGCGATGGTGTGGATGCCGTACGACTTCTACAACAAGGGCGTATGGTCCCACTGCGGCGTCGACGTCTTCACTTTGGTCAAGCACAACGGCGCGTGGCGCATCGCGTCGCTGGCGTGGAGCGCCGAGCAGCCGCCGGCGTGCGAGAAACACCCGTCGGGACCGCCAACGAATCGATAGTGGCGCGCGTGTACGTATAGCGCTCCCCACATCCAAGGTTACGATAGGCTGATGATGAGTTCACGCTCCGCGCGCCTGCTGGCGCTCGCATCCCTCGGCGGGCTCGGTGCCTGCGCATCGGCTCCGACTCGAGCGCCGGTACTGGCCGCCGGCGCCGGCGTGGTCGTCGCGGGCTCGCCCGCACTGGCCGTAGCGCTCGCTACGGCCGACAGCGCCGCGCGCGCCTTCGCCCCGGCTGATGTCGACTTCATGCAGGGGATGATCCCGCATCACGCGCAGGCCGTGATCATGGGACAATGGGCGGCGACGCACGGCGCGCGCTCGGACGTGCAGCGGTTGTGCCTGCGCATCGTGGCCGCCCAGAGCGACGAGATCGGCATGATGCGACGCTGGCTGCGTGAGCGAAAGCAGGATGTGCCCGATTCCAACGCCACACGCCACGTGATGAAGATGGCTGGCATGTCGCACGAGATGATGATGCCCGGCATGCTCTCGGACGAGGAGATGGCGCAGCTCGACAAGGCGCGCGGGTCGGAGTTCGACCGACTCTTCTTGAACGGCATGATCCGCCATCACCAGGGCGCCATTGCGATGGTCGAGACGTTGCTGAGCAATGGCAACGCCGGACACGACGAGTCCGTATTTCGTTTTGCCAACGACGTGGTCTCGGATCAATCGGCCGAGATCGTCGTGATGCGCCGCATGCTGGAAACGGTTCCCTCCCCCTAACTCTGGATCGGACGATGCGCCGTACTGCTGTCGTAGTGGCTTCGCTGGCCGTAGTTGCCGTGGCCTGTTCACGCGCGACACAGCCTGCGGCCGGTGGACCGCCGTCACCCGCGGAGGGGACGACCATTACAGGCGATGTGTCGCTCGCCAAGTCGCCGCCTATGAAGTATCCGGACAGCGCCAAGCCGCCCAATCCGGATCCGCGCATCGGCCTCAAGCCGGGTGAGGCGGCATCAGAAGCGGGCGAAGCGTCGTTCAACATGAAGCTGCTCTCGAACTCGCCAGCACCGGCCGGCTTCACGGGACGTGGTGCGACGGGATCGGACCTCGCCTTCAGCGGCAACTACATCATTCAGGGCAAC
The DNA here is from genome assembly GCA_965279375.1 of Gemmatimonas sp. Taxonomy (GTDB): domain Bacteria; phylum Gemmatimonadota; class Gemmatimonadetes; order Gemmatimonadales; family Gemmatimonadaceae; genus Gemmatimonas. Next base: position 1,611,754 of record OZ257156.1, read on the forward strand.
TACCGCGGCATCATCATCTGGGATGGCACCAACCCGCGCGCGCCGAAGCTCGTCTCGTCGTATCTCTGCCCCACGAGCCAGGGCGACCCGACGGTGTACGGCAACCTGCTGTTCGTCTCCGGTGAAGGCTTGGGCGCCCGCAACGACTGCGGCTCCACACCCATCACCGATACGGTCAGCCTCGAGCGCTTTCGCGGTGTGCGCATCTACGACATCGCCGACAAGGCCAAGCCGCGCCTGATCACCAACGTGCAGACGTGCCGCGGGTCGCACACCAACTCGCTCCTGCAGGACCCGAGCGACAAGAACAACATCTACATCTACGTGAGCGGCTACTCCTCCATTCGCTCACCCAGAGAACTGGCGGGATGTCAGGACGCGCCTGCCGGCGACTCGGCCAGCGCGCGCTTCCGCATCGAAGTCATCAAGGTGCCGCTCAAGAACCCCGAGCGCGCCGCCGTCGTGAACTCGCCGCATCTCCTGGCCGACCTCGCGGGCCGTACGGTGCATGCGCCGCCGCCGAGTGACACGGGCGCGCGTGGTGGACGCGCGGGCCGCGCTGGTGGTCCTCCGGGCGCACCGGGCGCGCCGGCTGTCGCAGGTCGGGCCGGTGGTCCGCCGGCTGGTGCACCGGGTGGTGGAGCTGCGCGCGGCGGCGGCGTCGGCCAGAGCGGTTGCCATGACATCACCGCGTATCCGGGCTCGGGCTACGCCGGCGGTGCCTGCGCAGGCTACGGATTGCTCTTCGACGTGCGCGATCCCAAGAACCCCAAGCGTCTCAAGTCCGTCGCCGACTCCAACATGTCGTTCTGGCACTCGGCGACGTTCACCAACGACGGCAGCAAACTGCTCTTCTCCGACGAGTGGGGCGGTGGTGGCGCGGCGCGCTGCCGCGCGACCGACAAGCTCGAGTGGGGCGGCAACGCGATCTTCACCGTCGAGAACGGCGAGCTCAAGTTCCAGAGCTACTACAAGATGCCCGCGCCACAAACCACCGAAGAGATCTGCACCGCGCACAACGGCTCGCTGATTCCGGTGCCGGGGCGCGATATCATGGTGCAGGCGTTCTACATGGGCGGCGCGACGATCTTCGACTTCACCGATCCGGCGCACCCGATCGAAATCGGTTTCTACGATCGCGGTCCTGGCGGCGGCTACTGGAGCACGTACTGGTACAACGGTGCGATCGTGTCGTCCGACGAACAGCGCGGCCTCGATGTGCATGAGCTGACGCCGAGTGGCTATCTGTCGCAGAACGAGATCGATGCCGCCAAGACGGTGCGCTACGAGCAGTTCAATGCGCAGGAACAGCCGCATACGGTGTGGCCGCCGAGCTTCCCGTTGGCGCGCGCGTATCTCGATCAGCTGGAGCGCAACAGCGGCCTCAACGCCAATCGCATCGACGAGATTCGTCGTGGCTTGACGGCGGCGGAGAAGGGCGGCTGCGGCAATCGCAACACGGCGCTGGCGGCATTGGTGCCGCAGATCCAGGCCGAGCTCGCAAGTGCAGCGGACAAGGGTCGCGTGGAGCTGGTGGCCAAGGCGATCGCTGCGTTGTCCAAGACGACCTGCGTGCCCGCGCCGATTTCGTAAGCGGCTGGGCTAACGGTTGGTTGCATGAATAGTTGCACGAACGGTTACACGAACGCCGGGCTCCGTGGTACAGGGGCCCGGCGTTCGTGCGTCATAGTCCAATCGCCCTCGGTCAGCCGCCCCAGATCTGTCCAAACACGCGCTTGAAATTTCCGCCGAGGATGCCCTCGATCTGCGTGTCGGTGTACTTGCGACGAATCAGCCCTTCGGTGAGATCGAACATGCGCTTCGGGTGATCGACGCCCTCGATATCGATCTTCTCGCGGAAGCCGTACACACCCTTGTAGCTCGCCTTGAGCGCCTTGTACTGATCCGGCGGCATCTTGTCGTATCCGTAGAGATCGATATCGCTGCCAACGCCGAGATGCTCCGGGCCAATGAGCTTGCCCACGTGGTCGAAGTGATTGAGCAGATCTTCGATCGTGGTTGGTTCGCTGCCTTTGACAAACATCCGCACGCCGGTAATCCCGACTACGCTGCCCGATTTCCCGGCTGCCTTAAAGACCTCATCAGGCTTCGTGCGCGGATGCCCGCTCGCGAGCGCGCGGGCATTGGAGTGCGTGATGAGTACCGGCGCCTTGGATACCTCGAACGCATCGAGCGAGGTCCTATCACCGCAGTGTGACACGTCCACCGCCATGCCGACCTTGTTCATGCGTTCGACGATCGCCACGCCGTAGTCGGAGAGTCCTTCGTCGCGACGTTCGGTGCTGCCATTGCCGATCATGTTGCGCGCGTTGTACGTCAGCTGCGATACACGCTGGCCGAGCTTGAAGAACTCGTCTACATCATTGGGCGTCCGGAAGTGCTCGGAGTTCTGCAGGCCGAGCAGAATCCCGACACGTCCCGACGCCTTGATGCGGTCGAAATCTGCCGCGGTCGTCACGCGCCCGAACCATTGATCGTGCATCGTGACGAACGAGTTGTGCATCGAGAGGTAGCGGTACGCCTGCTGATACGCGTCCGGACCGCCGAGCCCCACGGCGATATGCAGGGCATTGATCCCCGATGACTTGAACACTTCGAAGTCCGCGGCCGTGAATGCGCTCGGTACCGTCAGCCACTTCTCCATGAGCGGAAAGTTGAGGCTCAGCGGGCTGAGCATGTCGATGACGGTGCTGCGCCGTACGAGCTCGATGGCGCGCGCCGAGTACTCGGTGGTGCTATGGGCGAAGAGCGAGAAGCGCTGGCGATTGAACGCCGGGGCGGCGACCGCGAGCGCGGCAGTGGAGAGGAAGGAGCGTCTGGTCGTCATGGCTCGAAGCGTGGGGGAATCTGATCGTCGGCTCGATGCCGACCTACCGACAGCCGGGCATCCTGAACGCCCCAATCCGCGACGAGTACGCCGTCGCATCCTTCTTGAGGTAGTCGCCCACGTACCAGATCGTACAGTCGTCCACCGGGTCGACCGCCGTCTGCGTGTAGTCTTCCCAGCGAAGCGTGGACTGCTGCGACGCTTCACCGTTCACCAGCACTTGCTCGCGCAGTGTCAGTTGGCCAAGCGGATCTGTCGCGAGTCGTCCGGCAAAGCGCTGCCCGGCGAAATTGGGTGTTCCGCCAAACGAATAGCCGATGCCGATGTTGCCACGTGCGTCCATCGCGGGACTCGCCATCCAGCGATAGAAGCCGTCGGGCGCATACGTACCCTGTTGATGCAAGCGCAGCGTGCGAGACGCATCACGTGCGTCGAGGCGCAGCTCATACCAGCGCACGCCACCGCCGCGGGCTGCCGTGTTGACCGAATGCACCGCCACGATGGACTCGCGGTTGCCGATGCGTCGATAGACCACACGCGCCATCAGCTTGTCGCCCTGTGCATCCAGTTTGCGCTCCACACCCGGCTGTGGTACGCAGCTGGTTAACTGTCCGTCGCAGAGATAGTGGTACGGCGCGACGGGAATCTTCACCGGTCCGGTGAGCGCCGTCTTGCTGGGGTCGGCCCAATCCACGTGATACGACCACGCGTAGATGCCGTCGTCGTCCATGACCTTCTTGAGCTGCGAGCCACCGGCAGCGAGCATGATGTTGGGCGCACCAGTCGGTGGCAGCTGCCGTCCATCGAGATCGACGTTGTTGAGAAAATTCACCCCATCGATCACCACGCACTGCTCCGTGGCGCTCTCGCCCTTGAGCATACGCGCGCGATCGACGACACAGGCGTGCTTCTCGATCACATCGTCGCCGGTGCTGGTGGGCACGTAGTAGCCATCGGGCCACACGGCCGGGCGCGGATAGTCGGGGAAGAGCGGCCGCACGAATTCGTAGCGATAGTACGGGCCAAACGGATCGGGGCCGGTGCTGATTGCGTAGCACATAGCATACGAGCCGCTGTCCGGCGGTGTCGTCGGACGTGCCGCAGGCGCAGGAGCAGCTGGCGCGGGAACGGTCTGCGCGGTTCCAGCTGGCGGTGGAGCCATGACAGGCGGCTCGTACAGTCGCACCGCGGCGCCGGGCTGTCCTGGGTTGCCAATCATGCTCAACGACGCCGGCTCTCCACCGCGCGGAGTGCGCGGCTCATTCGCACGACGCGGCCCGCGCGTGAAGATCGGCAGCACGATCAGCCACCGATCCGCCAGCTGATCGTACCGCACGACGGCATCGCCGCTGTTGCGCAGCTCGCACGCCCCACCAAAGCCGCGAAAGACGTTGTTGGTGGGCACGGGGCCATACAGCACGCGCCCAGTCGTGTCGAAGAGCTTGCCACGCTTGGTGAAGATCGCCATGCGGCTGTTCACCGTCTGCACGATGTGATCGCGACCCACGGCGACGCTGTTGTCCGATGGATTGCGCAGCGAAGTAGTCCCCTGCGGTCCAACAAACCCGACGCCCAACCCATCGAACGAGGCGATCAGTCGCGCAGGCGCTCGACGACCTTGCGACGTTTGCTCGACACTCAGGGCAGAGACGCCTACCACGGCGAGCGTGCACACACCAATCAGAAGAGGACGCATGGCGCGAATGTAGCGTTCCCCTGCGGGCCCTCGCCATGCGTGCGCCGACGGTGCAACCTTCCCGAGCCCCACTACGGGAAATACGTTCGCACAACGCTGTCCGACGGAACGAACCACGTCAGCGCCACCGTTTGCCACAACGCAGTGCCCTCCCACGACCGAACCGCCATGCTCCTGCGCTCTCGCCTTCCGCTCGTCGCCGCGACGCTCCTGTCAGCTACCGCCGCCGTCACCGTCGCTACCGAACGCGCCGACGCGCAGGCCGTCAGCATGCAGAGTGCCGGTTCGCCGGAACTCATCAAACTGATCGAGTCCAAGCTCCCCGCCGTGATGCCCAAGGTCGTCGCGTGGCGCCGCGACCTGCATCAGCATCCGGAGCTCAGCTTCGAGGAAGTGCGCACCTCCGCGATCGTCGCCAAGCACCTCCAATCGCTCGGCATCGAAGTCCAGACCGGCATCGGCAAGACGGGCGTCGTCGGCATCCTGCGCGGCGGCAAGCCGGGACCGGTGATTGCGCTGCGCGCCGATATGGACGCGCTCCCCGTCACGGAGCTGGTGGACCTGCCGTTCAAGAGCACGGTCAAGACGCAGTGGCAAGGACAGGAGGTCGGCGTGATGCACGCCTGCGGTCACGACAATCACGTCGCGATTCTGATGGGCGCGGCCGAAGTGCTCGCTGGCATGAAGGCGAGCGTACCCGGCACAGTGAAGTTCATCTTCCAGCCGGCCGAAGAAGGGCTCGGCGGCGCCAAGGCGATGCTGGCCGACAACGCCTTCGCGAACCCGGCACCAAGCGCGGTGTTCGGATTGCACGTGTGGCCCAACCGCGTGGGCTCCATCGCGATTCGTCAGGGTCCGATCATGGCCGCGGCGGGCAACTTCAAGATCATCGTGAAGGGACGACAGACGCACGGCTCGCAGCCGTGGTCCGGTGTCGATCCCATCGTCGTCTCCGCACAGGTCATCCTTGGCCTGCAAACGATCGCCAGTCGGCAGGTTAACGTTGCGTATCTGCCGAGTGTGTTGACCGTGGGGCAGATCACGGGCGGCAATCGCAGCAACATCATTCCGGATAGCGTCGTGCTGGTGGGCACGTTGCGCACCTTCGACGACAACATGCGTGCCGACATCGCTGCGCGCATCAAGCGCACCGCCGAAGACATCGCACACTCTGCGGGTGCGTCGGCCATCGTGACGATCGATCAGGCTGGACTCGTGACGTCGAACGACACCACGCTCACCGATCGCATGCTTCCTACGCTGCGTCGCGCGGCCGGGGCGAACGGTGTGCAGTTCATCAATCCGGTCATGGGATCGGAAGACTTCCCCGAGTTCACGCGCAAGATTCCGGGCGTCTTCTTCTTCCTCGGTGTCACGCCCAAGGATCGCGATCTCAACACCGTGGCCGTCAACCACTCGCCGCTGTTCTTCGCTGATGAAGGCGCGCTGGAGATCGGCGTGCGGGCCATGGCCGGGATGGCGATGGACTATCTCTCGATGAACGCGGGCAAGAAGGCCGCCAACAACTAGCATCAGTATCACGTCTCGGACCCCGCCCACGGTCGGCGGGGTACCGGGCTGCAGCGTCACTGCCACAACGTCCTTCACCCGATTCTGCATGCCTGTTTCCAGAGCGGCTCACGCGCGCGGTTCGCGTCGCCGAATGTCCACCTTCATGCTTGGCCTCGCGCTTGGTGTTGTATCGCCGCTGAGTACGCCCAGCACGGTGCTCGCCCAGTCCCGCGCAGAACTCAACAAGGTGCTGCAGCGCAAGGTGCTCGCCAACGGTCTCGAAGTGATCGTCGTGGAGAACCACGGTGTGCCCATCGCGACCCTCGAGATCGATGTGCGCAACGGTGCGTTCACGCAGACGCCCGAGTATGCAGGGCTCGCGCACATGTACGAGCACATGTTCTTCAAGGCCAACAAGGACCTGCCGAGTGCCGATGCATTCAACGATCGGTCGGCGGAGCTGGGCGCCAAGTACAACGGAAGCACACAGGAGGAGCGCGTCAACTACTTCCTCACGTTGCCCGCAGATTCGCTGAAGGGTGGCCTGCAGTTTCTCGCGAGCGCACTGCGCGGTCCGCTGTTCCTGGAAGAAGAGCTCAAGCGCGAGAAGGAAGTCGTGCTGGGCGAGTACGATCGCAACGAAGCGCAGCCCGGTTTTGACTTTCAGCAGAAGGCGACCGAGCTGTTGTATCCGGGGCAGTTCAGCCGCAAGAACACGATCGGCGATCGCACAGTGCTCAAGAACGTCACGCCCGAGCAGATGCGCGTGATTCAGAAGCGCTACTACGTCCCCAACAACTGCTCGCTGATCGTGACCGGCGATGTGAAGCCCGATGTAGTGTTCGCCTACGCCGAGCAGATCTTCGGCGATTGGGCGCGTGGTGCGGATCCGTTCGTGGCCGATCCCATTCCGCCCATTCCTGCGCTCGATGGCAACAAGGCGCTCATCTCCGAAGAGCCGATCAACGCCGTCGCGGTGCTGATTCAGTGGCAGGGGCCGAGCGTTGGGAAGGATCCCGGCGCGACGTATGCAGCCGATGTGTTCAGCGATGTGCTGAATACGCCGGGCTCCACGTTCCAGAAGAACCTTGTCGACACGGGACTCTGGCAGGGCGTTGGTGTGAACTACTACACGCTCAATCAGGTGGGTCCGATTTCCATCAGCGGACAGACCACGCCCGACAAGTTTCGCGCGGCGATGGCTGCACTGGAGCGCGAGATCGCGCGTTTCACCGATCCCACGTACATCACCCCCGCTGAACTCGAAGCGGTAAAGTCGCAGCGCACCGTGTCGAGCGCGTTCGGCATCGAGAAGGCGTCGGAGATTGCACACACGATCGGATTCTGGTGGAGCGTCGCCAATCTCGACTACTTCATGGGCTACACCGATCAGATGGCCCAACAACGCATCACGGATCTCATGCGCTACACGAGCACGTACATCGCCGGCAAGCCGCGAGTGACGAGCGTCCTGCTGCCCCCCGAAGCCAAGCGCGCGATCGGGTTGACGCAGACCGAATTGCTCACGCCGTTCAAGCGTCCGGTGGTACGTCCATGAACACGACTCCGAAATCCTTCATCGTGCGCACTGCGTTCAGTGCGCTGACGTTTCTCTCGCTCGCTGCCGCTCACACTACGGCGCTGCATGCACAGGCGACAACCAAGCGCCCCGCAGCGCCGGCGAAGGCGCCTGCCAAAGCACCGGCCAAGGCGCCTGCCAAGACCGCGGCGGCCGAAGCCGAAGAGATCGGTGGCGACACGCTCACCGTGCGCTTCGAAGTTTCGGGTATTCCGGTCATTCTGCGTCGCGTCTCCGCAAATGCAGTCGTCGCTGCGAATCTCTACCTGCTGGGTGGTGTGCGTCAGCTCACGACGGCCAACGAAGGCATCGAGAGTCTGCTCCTCGAAGCGAGCGAGCGCGGTACGCAGAAGTATCCGCGCGACCTGCTGCGCACCAAGATGGCGCGTTTGGGCAGTGCGATTGGTGTGAGCCCCGGCCTCGACTGGACGACGGTTGCGCTCCGATCGACGGTGGCGGGCTTCGATTCCACGTGGGCCATTCTTGCCGATCGCATCATCGCGCCGCGACTCGAATCGGCCGATGTGGAACTCGTGCGGGAGCAGTTCGTCACGGGACTCAAGCAGCGCACCGATAGTCCGGACGCGCTGCTTGATCATCTCGCCGACAGCATCACCTACGTTGGGCATCCCTACGCGCTCGAACCACTCGGCAGCGAAGCATCGCTGAGCAAGCTCACCATCGCTGACCTGCGCGCGTATCACGCGCAGCAGATGGTCACGTCGCGGATGATGCTGGTAGTCGTGGGCAACGTATCGCGTGCCCGCGTGGAACGTCTCGTGCGCGAATCCATCGGACGACTGCCGCGCGGTACGTATAGCTGGAAGGTGCCGCAGCCGCCGGCCGCGTTGCCGACGGCGTACGTACTGGTCAAGCGCACGCTGCCCACGAACTATCTGCAGGGCTACTTCCAGGGACCGTCCGCCACCTCCAAGGATTACGCCGCATTGCGTCTCGCCTGCGCCGTGTTGTCGGGGCGGCTCTTCTCCGAAGTGCGACAGAAGCGCAATCTCACGTACGACGTTGGTGCGCCGTTCGTGGAGCGCGCGTTCGCGTCGGGGGGGCTGTACGTCACCACCACCGCGCCCGATGAAGTGCTGACCATCATGCGTCAACAGATCACCGAGTTGCAGGAGGGATACATCACCCCTGAGGGACTCGAGCGGTTGGTGCAAGGCTTCATCGTCACCTATTTCCTGGACAACGAGACGAACGCCGACCAGGCCAACCTGCTCGCGCGAGCGGAGTTGTATCAGGGCGGTTTCGAGAAGTCGTCGAAGTTCGTGGATGAGCTGCGCGCGGTGACGCCGGAAGACATTCACAACGCGGCACGCACGTACATGACCAAAGTCCGCTGGGCATATGTAGGCGATCCGAGCAAGGTCACGCCCGCGCGCTTGATGCGCTTTTAATGTGCTTCTGATTCGGCGTTGAGCACGCTTTCCATCGATCTCGCCTACACGCGCCACTCCGATATCGGAGTGGCGCTGTTGCATCGGGATGCGCACAACCGCACACGCGCGCGTGCGCTGCGCATCGACCTTCCCGATCCACCGGATGTCGCACGCCTCGCCGACTGGATCACGTGCACCGCCGACGAGCACGATGTGCGCTGCCTCTGCATCGACGGACCGCTGGGCTGGCGCGACCCCGAGCGTGCGGCGGCGCACGGCGCAGTGCATTCGCGCGTGAGCGAGCGGCGGCTCAATGCACCGGGCAAGACCGGTGCGCCCGGCACCTGCAAGCCACAGCTTTATCTGCCATTCATTGCGTTCTCCATCGCGCTGTTCGAGCGGCTCACTCAGCAGGGTTGGGTGCTTCCCGATGGTACGCACCGCAGCGCGCACGACCGTTTGGCGCCCCAACGCCTCATCACGGAGACGTTTCCGACGGCAGCGTGGCGTGCATTCGGCTTGCCGCCGCTGCCCGGCAAGGCACGAGCGGCCAAGGACCCATCCATCCTGAGGGCGGCGCTCGCGACGCTCCACGACACGCTTGGCGTCGAGCTGGACGGCATCGCCACGCACGATGAGGTGCAGGCCGTGATCGGCGGGCTGGCCGGGCTGGCCTGGGAGGCCGGCGACGCCGATCAGGTACGACTGGAGGGACTTTCCCCCGAACGTCTCGACGGGACGTGGCGCGAGGGTTACATCATGATTCCTGCTCCGTCCCCGCCGATTCGACCGTGATCTTCTCGCCGTGATGTCCGACTCGTCCCAGCCCCTGAATCGCCGCCGTTTCGTCTCGATGGCCGCTGCCGCCGCGGCCACGGCCTCGCTGACGCCTTCACTCGCGCAGGCCCTCTCAGGCGCTGACGACGCCAGCGCGCCACACGGTGCGGGTGGCATCGTGCTCTTTCAGGGCGACTCGGTCACGGACAACGGACGCAGTCGCACTCGGCCCATGGCCAACGACGCGAGCGCCTTGGGGAACGGCTATCCGCTCATGGTCTCCAGTCAGGTGCTCCGAACGGATTCGGAATCGCCGTGGCAGTTCTTCAATCGCGGCGTCAGCGGCAACAAGATCCCCGATCTCGATGCGCGCTGGGACGCCGACTGTCTGGCCATCAAGCCAGACATCCTGAGCATCCTGATCGGCATCAACGACTACTGGCACACCAAGACGCTGGGCTACAAGGGCACCACTGCCGAATTCGAGTTGGGCTTCATCGCGCTGATCGATCGCACGAAGAAGGCGCTGCCGTCGGTGCGACTGGTCATCATGGAGCCGTTCGTGCTCAAGGTCGGCGCCGTGGACGACAGCTGGTATCCCGCATTCCCCGAGCGCCAAGCCATCGTCGCCCGCATCGCCAAGACCGTCGGCGCCAAGTACGTACCACTGCAGGAACCGTTCGATCGCGCCGCAAAATCAACGGGCCCTGCGCACTGGGCTGCCGACGGTGTGCATCCCACACCAGCAGGACACGCGCTGATCGCCGAACGCTGGCGCGCAGCCGTCAAGCTCTGACACTTACCCCGCACACCTTCCCCCTCCCGTCATGTCGAACGACTACTCGCGTCGCGATTTCGTCAGCGATTCCACGAAGCTCGCCTTCGGTGCCATGATCGTCCCCCGCTTCGTGCTCGGCGGACCTGGCTATCGCGCACCAAGCGCCAAGCTCAACATCGCCTGTGTCGGCGTGGGTGGCATGGGCATGAGCAACATGTCGATGATGCTCGACGAGAACATCGTCGCGGTGTGCGACGTGGATTTCGCGTACGTTGAGCGTTCGCTCAATAGCCGCCTCAAGCCAGCGCGTGGCGAAGTCACCGCGCAGAACGTCAAGCTCGGCGAAGCGTTCGCCAAGGCGACGCGCTACACCGACTTCCGCGTGATGCTCGAGAAGCAGAAGGATATCGACGCGGTGGTGATCGCCACGCCTGACCACATGCACGCCACCATCGCCAACATGGCGATGAAGATGGGCAAGCATGTGTACGTGCAGAAGCCGCTCACCTACTCGGTGTACGAAGCGCGCCTGCTCGCCAGGACGGCCGCAGAAACGAAGGTCGTTACGCAGATGGGCAATCAGGGCCACTCGGCGGAAGGCACGCGTCGCATCAACGAGATCATCGCGTCTGGGGTGCTGGGAAAGATCCACGAAGTGCACGTGTGGACTGACCGTCCTGTGCGCTATTGGGCGCAAGGCATTCCGCGTCCGATCGCACCGGGCACCGTGCGCCCGTTCCAGGCCGCCGAGAACCCCAACATTCCGCGTCAGTGGAATCAGGGCACCGTCGATCGTGCCGTGCGTGATGCGATGGCCATTGCGCCGTCGTCGCCACCGCCGGGACTCGATTGGGATCTCTTCCTCGGTGCGTCACCGGATGTGCCGTATCACCCGGCGTATCACCCGTTCGCATGGCGCGGCTGGATCGATTTCGGCGTTGGCGCGATCGGCGACATGGGCGCGCACCTCATCGATCAGTCGTTCTGGGCGCTCGGTCTCGACTATCCCACCAGCATCTCGGCGTCGTCATCGCCGTGGGGCGGTGGTGCACAGACGCCGGCCACGTACCCGATGGCGACGATGGTGCAGTACGAGTTCGCTGCACGCGGCAAGGAACCGCCGGTGAAGATGCATTGGTACGACGGCGGCCTGATTCCGCCGCGTCCGGATATGCTCCCCACCGATGCTGCGCTCTCGCAGGGCGACGGTGGTGGCGGACTGTTCATCGGCGAGAAGGGCATCCTCACGCACGAGACGTACGGCGCGAATCCCAAGATCTACCCGGAAGCGACCGCCAAGAAGGCCGAAGCAGTGCCCAAGACATTCCCGCGCGTCACCGTGCCACACGAAGTGAACTGGATCCAGGCGTGCAAGGGCGAAGCGAAGGCGAGCTGCCCGTTCGACTACGCCGCCAAGCTGACGGAAACGATGCTGTTGGGCATCGTGGCGCTGCGCACCGGTCAGGGAAAGAAGCTGCTGTACGACGGACCGAACATGAAGGTCACCAACATCCCCGAAGCCAACCAGTATCTGACGCGCGTCTATCGCAAGGGCTGGGAGCTGTAGTCAGCAGCAACCGCAAGTTAGCGGCGTTCCAGTTTGTCGACGCGTGCTTCGAGTGTTGCGAGGCGCGCGTCGATCGAACCGGAAGGCGCGGGGGCCGTCGTGACGACGGAGCTCGCAATGATAGCAGGCCGCGTCGATACCGATGCGGCCTCTGTCGTTTGCGCCGACGCGTAGCCACCGAGCCGCCGACCGACTGCACTCAGCCACAGGACGCGAAACAGACGTTCGTCCGCCGGCATCTTGAGCGGATTGCGCAGTAGCAGCACGACACTGATCCCGAACCAGATCATCGCGACGAATAGCAGCGTGATGCCAAGTCCCGGGTCATAGTGCTGGCCGTTTCTCTCCTCTCGCAGCGCGAAGCGTCCTGCGAACGAAGCTGCAGCACCGAAGAGAAGCACCAGAGCTGTCCGACGGGTGCGCTTCCGCTGCGCCACTACGGTGGCATCCGCGCGCAGCTGCTGGCGACGTTCTTCCCGCTCAGCCATCACCGCCAGCAGACCGCGATGAATGTCATCGCCGCTGAATCCCGCCGCGCGAATGCGTCTCACTTCGGAACGCGATTGCAGGAAGCGACCGAAGAGCACGGCAATCATCACCAGCGAGGGAAGCACGCCAGCCAGCGTACCCGGCGTCAGCATCAGGCTGAACGAGAACAGCAGCATGAACATCAGAAACGCCGCAAGGATCTGCACCATCGACATCTCGTTCGCGAGCAGTCGAATGGAGAGTGGAATTTCGGGCGCTGCCGCCTGCGCTGCGTCCAGCGCTTCGATCAACGCGGAAGCATCCGCAAAGCGATCGTCGCGTTCCTTCGCCAGACACTTGTCTACGGACGGTCCCAGCGTGGGCGGGAGATCCGGCCGAATCGTACCCAATGGTGGCAACAGCTCCGTTAGCTGCCGCACGAGAATGCGCGCCGCGCTCTCGCCCGCAAATGCCACGTTCCCTGTCGCGGCAAAGTGTCCGACTAACCCCAGCGAGTAGAGATCGCTGCGTCCGTCGATCTCTTCACCGGTCGCCTGCTCCGGACTCATGTACTCGGGCGTGCCCACCACTTCGCCAACACGCGTCATTCCATTCCGCGCAGCGGGCGCTGCGCCAATCGCGCGTGCCACACCAAAGTCCATCAATAGCGCGCGGCCCGTCACGCGCTCCAGCATGATGTTGTCCGGCTTGAGATCCCGATGCACCACGCCGCGGCCGTGCGCGTACGCCAGCGCGTACGCGACGTCGAGCAGCAGACGAATCGTTTCACGCGCCGACAGCGGCCCGGCGCGCTTCACACGCTCCGTGAGGCTCTCGCCCTCCACGAAACCCATCACGAACGCCAGCGAGTCGCCCTCGGCTTCCACCGAATACACCGGCACGATGTTCGGATGCGAGAAGCTCGCCGCCATGCGCACTTCACGCAGAAAGCGCTCGCGCAACAACGGGTCGCTCGCGAATTCCGACGGCAGCTCCTTCACCGCCACCAGCCGGTCCAGCGTCAGGTCGCGGGCGAGATACACGGCGCCCATCCCACCACGGCCGAGCAGTCGCTCGATGCGGTAACGATCGGCGAGTCGCGACTGGAGATCTGGCAACGTGGAATCAGTGGGCATTGTGCCTATGTTATCCTGTGAAACTGGTCCCGTCGAGGAATCAGACCTCGCGCACCTTCGTCACCTCGCTCTCCGATCCTCCATGCTCACTCCGCCAGTCGATCATGTCGTCGTGTCCTCCGTCGATGGTGCACGCGCGGTCATTGCCCTCGATGGCGCCCACGTCGTCTCATGGATTCCAGCAGGCAGTGAGAGCGATCGACTATTCGTCAGCGCGCGCTCTGGGTTTGGCGAGGGCGTATCAATTCGAGGCGGCATCCCGCTGATCTTTCCGCAGTTCGGTGCCGATGGTCCGCTGCAACGGCACGGCTTTGCGCGCAATCGTCGCTGGGTGCTTGTGGCGCAGCAGAGCGGTGGGGCGGAAGCAGTTGCGCGCTTTGCGCTCATTGACGACGAAGTGACGCGCGCGATCTGGCCCCACCCATTCCATGCACAGGTGACGGTGCGCGTGAAGGGACCGCGGCTTTCCGTCTCGCTGGAGATTGCGAACTCCGCGAGCGAGCCAGCGACCTTCACTGCGGCGCTACATCCATACTTCGCCGTCGCGAACGCATATGCCACACACGTCGTCGGCCTCGAGGGCCGTCAGTACCGTGACGCGCTGCGCGAGCGCTCGGTGCATGTCGAGGAGTCCGCATCGCTCGCGATCTCCGGTGAAATCGATCGTGTCTACTTCGATGTGGCGAACGCGATCGAGATTCGTGAACCCGATCGTGCATTACGCATCGAGAAGGTCGGGTTCCCAGATGCAGTGGTGTGGAATCCTGGCCCGGACGGCACACGCGGCCGTGCCGACTTCGAGCCGGGTGACGAGCTGCGCATGCTCTGCGTCGAGGCGGCAGCCGTGCAGCATCCCATCACGCTGGCGCCCGGTGCGCGATGGGAAGGCACGCAGATCATGACCGACATTGGTGGGAGCTGACGGGGATTCGAATGGGATACGAGATGATGAACTGCTCGGCCACGGATAGAAACCGATAGAAACAGAAACGGCGCACGAATACTGCAAACAGCAGTTATTGCTCTTGTTGTATCCGTGCGCTGTTTCCGCGCGCTTCAGCTCTTATCCGTGGCCGAGCAGTTCGTCCGTTCATATCCCCACCCATCCCCTACATAGCCGACTTGACCGGCGCCTTCCTCGGAAACAGCCCCGCGCGATTCGCCGTGTGGTACACGAACGATGCGATGACCGCCGCGTTGAGCTTCATGTCCGCTTCCTGCACGCGCTCGTAGGTATCCATGTTGGAGTGATGCGTACGCGTGCCGTACTCCACGTCGTCCTGAATGAACTGGAAGCCCGGAATGCCCACGCCATCGAACGACAAATGATCGGTGCCACCCGTGTTGGCCAGCGTGACCGCCTTCACGCCCTTGTCTTCGAACGGCTTCATCCACGCACGAAAGATCGGCGCGGCCGCAGCGTTCCCCTGCTCGAACACGCCGCGAATCGCGCCCGTGCCGTTGTCAAGGTTGTAGTACGCCGACAGCTTGCCGGCTTCAGCCTTGGCCGAGTCGCGCGTGCCAAAGTGATCGCGTACGTACGCGCGTGAACCGAGCAACCCCTGCTCCTCACCCGTCCAGAGCGCGATGCGAATCGTGCGCTTGGGCTTGAGTCCGGTCGCCTTGAGAATGCGCACGGCTTCCAGCATCGCCGCCGATCCCGCGGCGTTGTCCGTCGCACCCGTACCCGCATGCCACGAATCGAAGTGCGCACCCAGCATCACCACTTCGTCCTTGAGCTTCGGATCCGTTCCCGGAATCTCGGCGATGATGTTGAACGAGTTCAGGTCGTTGTCGTAGAACGTGTTCTTGACCTCGAGCTCCATCTGCACCGGCGATCCCTTTTCGAGGTTGCGCAGAATGCGGCCATAGTGCTCGATCGCCAGCACGATCAGCGGCGTTCCGTACGGAGTTTTTGGATCGCGCGATTGTCCATTGTTGGTGAACACCGTTCCGCCATCACCACGTCCCGGCTCCAGCACCGCCGCAACATGCTCATCGGCGATGAACGCCTGACGCCGCGCTGCCGTCGCCTGTGAGGCGCGTTGTGCTTCCAGCTGTCGCAGGCGCGCGCTGTCCTGCGCCGTCACCGGCGCAGACGCCGTCGCTCGCGGACCAACCTGTCCCTGCGGCGCGGGCGCCGGTGCCGCCTCCATGCGCGCCAACTCCTCATCCGTGCGACGTGATGCCAGCGGCGCGAAATTCGGGGTCACATCGCGCATCGGCGACAGCATGACGATCTTGCCGGTCAGCTTGCCGCGGTACTTCGCGTAGTCCGCTTCACTGTCGATTTTCACGTAGACCACGTCGCTCTTCACCAACCCGTTGGTGCCCGGAGTCCACGCCTGCGGATAGCCGATCGCAGCAAAGGCCACGGGCGATGTGACCTGTGCGTAGAACTTGTCGTTCGTCCAGCCGCGCCCGAACGGACCCCACGTCTCCAGTCGCGCGTTGGAAACACCCCACGACTTGAGTTGCGCGATCGTGTAGTCCGCCGCGCGTCGCGTTACCGGTGATCCCGTCAGTCGCGGGCCATGCACGTCGGTGAGGTACGACATCAGCGACATCACCTGCGAGCGATTGAACGCTTCGTCGCGGATCTTCGAGACGGCGACGCCATCCACCGGTTCGTCGGTCTGCGCAGCGAGTGGTGTCGAACAGACCGCGAGCGGAACGCTCAGCGGTAGCGCCAGCGTCATCATTCGAATGGCGAACCGGTGTGCCACGCTGTGGGCACCGTGCGCGCCAAATTCGGAGCCGCGCGCGCGCGACCGCGAGAGACCTGCAATGAGCGAGACCATACCAACTCCCGGGCAGTTTCGGAGAATGCAGCGCCGCTGCGGCGTGTAACCTGCAGCGAACCAGACACTCCGCCTACGATGCACCCGGGACGTTCGTTGAGCTACTGCGGATTGCGCTTGTCAGAGTGGCGCGGTCATCGCTCCGCGCCTGTGCTCGTCAGATCGAATCCGCCGATGACGCGCGCGTGGATGGCGTCTCGCGTACTGCGCGCGCCGGGACCACCTGTGCATCGTTCACCACGTAGGCAAACTGTAGCGCATCACGTGGTACCAACACGCGCGCACGCCACGACCCATCGCCCTCATGTGCCAGTGCGGTGGCGCCACGCTGCCAGGCGTTGAACTCACCAACGACGCTCGCCGAACGCACCTCGGGCCCGCGGAGAACGAACTCCACAATGCGCAGCGTGTCCAGCAATCGCTCGCCCAGCGTGTCCGCACGCGCTGCACCCGACGTGTGCGCATGCGGGACTACGGAATCGCCGAGTATCAACGCCGATCCCACGAGTCCCCCCACCGCGCTGTGGCGCTCCACGCCGCGCAGCGTGATCATCGCCACCATTGCGGCCACCATCGCCATGCCGCCCATCGGAGTGAGCAATCCACGGCGCATCCAACGCGACGCACGCATGGGCGCCTCCATCAGACGTGGCGCCGGCTCGCGACGCACGCGGTCCATGATCGCCGAGCGCTGCGATGCGGAGCTCGATGCCGGGTGCCGCAGCGCGTCGCGCACCCACGGCGTGAGATGTTCGCGTGGTTCACGCATGGAGATGCTCCGAAAGCAACGCACGCAACTGGGCACATGCCCGTTGCACACGCATTTTGAGGGCGGACACGCCGACGCCGGTGATGGTCGCCATTTCGTCGTAACTCAATTCATCAGAGAAGCGCAGCACGATCGCTTCCCGTTGCGCCGGACCCAGCTGCGCGAGCGCATGCGCCAGTTCTGCACTGCGTTCGGCGCGTGCCAACGTCTCGCTCGTGCTGTCATGCGGGCTGTCGGACTCGGCGAGTGTCGTCGGGTCCGGGCCCTCCCACTTCATGCGCCGTGTGGCGTGCGTGCGCGCCTGATTCACCACGATGCGCAACACCCACGCGCCAAACTTGTCGCGCTCGCGGTAGCTGCCGAGGTGACGATACGCGCGAACGAACGAGTCCTGCACCACATCCTCGGCGTCGTCGCTGTCGCCCATCAGGTGCGTGGCCACGCGCAGACAGCGGGCGTGATGTCGATCCACCAGCAACGAGAACGCCTCGGCGTCGCCCGCCAGCACGCGGCGAACGATCGCGGCGTCCGGCGGTGACGGCGGGGAATCCGGCTGCGATTCCGGCAGCGATTCCGAAGGTGTGAGCCGGTGCGGGGCCATCGCTGGCTCCGACTCCGGCGGGACATCCGACGAGGTCATGCCCACTAACTCGGGGTGGTGCGGGAACGTCACATCGCGGCTGCGGGTGACGACGGGGAGGGACGGATCGACTCGCTCGACGGCACGTGCACTCGTAACTTCGCGCGCATCGATCCACAGGGAAGCGGGTGACGGATGTTCTCCCTCATGCCCGCGCGTGACTGCTACCCCGAGCCCCCCGCCAGGATGCCCTCAATGCCAATCAAGACGTTCCGCGCGATCGGTCTGCGCCTCGCGGCGCCTCTGATGCTCACCGGCTGCGCCGCCGCCGGCTCGTCGCCCTCCGCGACGGCCTCGTCACGCACCGCGGCGCCGCAGGCTGTGGCCGTGCAGGCCATCTCACGATTGGGGGACACGCTGCGGACGTTCCCACTCTCCGCCGAGGTGCGCACGCGATACGAACGACAGCTGGCGGAGGCGCAGCGAGCCTACGAGCACACCCCCACCAACGCCGACTCCATCATCTGGTATGCTCGGCGACTCGGGTATCTCGGGCGGCTGCGCGAGTCGATCGAGGTGTACGGGCGCGGCATCGCGCTCTATCCCGACAACCCGTGGTTCTATCGGCATCGCGGGCACCGCTACATCTCCGTGCGCGACTTCGATCGTGCGATCGCTGATCTCGAGCGCGCGGCGAAGCTGGTGCAGGGGAAGCCGGACATCGTGGAGCCTGATGGACAGCCCAACGCGGCCAACACGCCGATCGGCACGCTGCACTCCAACATCGACTACCATCTCGCGCTCGCGTACTACCTCAAGGGCGAGTACGCGAAGGCGTTGCCCGTGTATCGGCGCGACATCGCGACGGCCAACAACGATGACCGACGCGTGTCCACGACGCATTGGCTGTACATGAGTCTGCGCCTGCTCAATCGGCCGGAGGAAGCGGCGCAGGCGCTCGCCCCCATCCGGCGCGACATGAACGTGATCGAGAACGGCGTCTATCATCGCCTCGTGCTGCTCTACAAGGGACAGCTCTCCCCCGATTCCGTGTTGAGCGTCGGCCCCAACGGCGAGATGTCCGTGACCGATGCCACGGCCGCGTACGGCCTCGCCAACTGGCATCTGTACAACGGACGTCGCGCGCAGGCCGAGCCGTTGCTGCGCCGCATCATTGCCGGCGGGCAGTGGGGCGCGTTCGGGTTCATCGCCGCCGAAGTGGAGCTGGCGCGCCTGCGCTGACGTGTGCGTCGAGGTCAGGCGCGCTTGTAGTCCACCAGAAAGTGCATGACACCGGCGGGCGAGGAGAATTCCGTCGGTGTCGCCTGTCCGGACAGATCGTAGCAGATGCGCAGCGTGTCGCCGTCGAGCGCAAAAATGGCGGGGAAAGTCTTGCCTGCGTTCGGCCCTTCAACGCCGGTCACCGACATGGACATGGGCGACGTGCTCGCGTCGATCGACACCGTGCCCTTGTCGATCGTTGGCCCGACCGTGACGACGTACTCGCCGCCGGTGACGGTGAGTTGCATTGCCTGGAGCACTGGTGGCGGAAACGGTTGACCGGCCATGAGAGCCGTGGTGGGGACCCAGGTACCATCGATCATTGCGAGTGTCTCCGAGCGGATGGAGTGCGTGCCGGTGTGAGTCCGGCGGTTGGAGCATCCATGGTAGGGAACCGAGGCGGCGCGCGCGTCACCCGAATGGGTGATTCTGCGCCGTGTGCACGCCGTGCGATCAACTATTTGACGCAGCGTCGCGACGATCATCGGAAAAAAGCGACCCCGGTGCCAGCTCTTGCGAGCTAACACCGGGGATCCGTCTCCCGGTAAGGAGAAGCTGTGCTATTTCACTGCAACTGCGCGCTTCGCTCGAAAAACAGTTCCTTCTGCGAATGCGCGTTGCAAGCACAATGCCACGAAGTCATTTCGGGACGACCCGTAACTGTTGAGAAATTCTTGCCGTCTTCGATCACACAAAAGGCGAGTTTTTGTCTGCACTCACGACGCATACACACGCTTATGGAAGAGCCCGCTGTGTCCATACCCGTGCGTCCATGCATACAAACTGTTGCGCGACTGAAACAGTTTGCGCATTCATCGTGCGCGTGATGCAAGTACTCGACGAACATCGTCCAACGATCCACCGACGGCGCGCAATGCGACGAGCGCGTGATAGATGAGGTCGGCAACCTCCTCGCTCGCGCGCGGCAGGTCTCCGTCGGTGCACGCCACAGCAAGCTCGACCGCTTCCTCACCCAACTTCTTGAGTCGCAGGTTACGGTCGCCCAACAGCTTGCGTGTATAGCTCGGTCTCGAGCTCTGAAGTGAGCTGTCGTTTGCTTCAAGGATCAGCTCGGCGGAGCGCGCTGCAATCGTCGCATCCAAAAGCCCAAGCTGGTCCGCGGACAAGGCGTCGTCGCGGAAGCACGACGTGGTCCCGTTGTGGCACGCTGGACCCGCCGGGCGCACCCGCGCCAACACCGCGTCGGCATCGCAGTCGGCAGTCAGCGACACCACATGCTGCACGTTGCCGCTGGTCGCGCCCTTGTGCCACAGCCCTCGCGTGCGCGACGTGTAGTGCATTTCACCGGTCGCCATCGTGCGATCGAGCGCGTCGCGGTTGGCGTGCGCCACCATCAACACGGCGCCGGTCATCGCATCCTGCGCGACCACAGTGACGAGCCCGCCACCCTTGGCAAAGTCGAGTTCGTCGAGGTTGAGCATCACGTCCGCAGTCATTCCGCTGCTCCCGTGGGCGACGCCAGCATCGGCGCATCGTCGCGCAACACGCTGCGTACCGCCACATCGAGCGCAGCATTCGTTGCGATCACGCTGCCGCCGAACGCGGTGTGCGCCCCCGTCCACGACGTGAACACGCCGCCCGCCTCGGTGATGATCGGTGCAATCGCCGCGGCGTCCCACGGATTGACGATGTCGTCCACCATGATCTCCGCGCGACCCGTCGCGAGCAGCAGATAGCCGTAGCAATCGCCCCACGTGCGCGCGACACCAACACGCGCCGTCAGCGACCGCCACTGCTCGCCACGCCACGGACGCTCGAGAAAACGCTCGTCGGTGATGAGCGCCGTCGCCTGCGCCAAATCGCTCACGCTCGATACCTGCGCCCGCGAGCCATTCCACCAACACCCTTCGCCCGGCGCCGCCACCACCAGCTCGTTCACCGCAGGAAAGCAGGCACCACCGGACAACACGGTATCGCCCTCGCAGCACGCGATCAGTGTGCCCCACAACGGCACACCACGAACGAATGCCTTGGTGCCATCGATGGGATCGAGAATCCACTGTCGACGCGCGTGTGGTCTCACGGCCGCAAACTCTTCGCCCTGAATGCCGTCTTCGGGAAAGCGTGCCGCGATCCACGCACGCGCCGCCAACTCGGCTTCGCGATCGGCAATCGTCACCGGCGAGCCATCGCCCTTGGTCTCCACATTCACCGCACCGCGATACCACCGCATCGCCACCGCCGCCGCCAGCTCGGCGACTTCCGCCGTCGCTTCGAGCAGCACACTGGGCGATGCGCCAACACGAGATCCAGCACGAGACCCGCTACGCACACTGCTCATGCCGCCACCTCGAGAATCGAGCGGACGGGCAGCCCCGCGCGCTGCATCGTGTCCTTGAGCGCACGCACGGTGGTGATGCCGTCGTGCAGAATCCCCGCCACCAGCACCGCATCGGCCCCACCATCGCGCACCGCATCCACCAGATGTGACGCCTCGCCCGCACCTCCCGACGCAATCACTGGTACATGCACCGCATCGGACACCGCGCGCGTCAGCGTGAGATCGTAGCCCGTGCGCGCGCCATCACGATCGATGGACGTGAGCAGAATCTCGCCCGCACCACGCGCCACGCACTCCTGCGCCCACGCGACTGCTTCCAGCGGCGTCTCTTCGCGGCCGCCCTTCACCCACACCTTCCACACACCGTCGGCATTCAGCTTCGCATCGATGCTGGCCACCACACACTGCGCACCAAAGCGATCGGCCGCCTCGGTCAGCACCTCGGGACGCGACACCGCTGCAGAGTTGAGCGAAACCTTGTCGGCGCCAGCGCGCAACGCGCGCGCCACATCGTCCGACGTGCGCACGCCACCACCGATGGTCAGCGGCACGAACAGCCGCTCCGCGGTGCGACGCGCGACCTCCAACAGCGTCGCACGCTCGTCGGCGCTCGCCGAAATGTCGAGAAAGGTGATCTCGTCGGCGCCTTGCTGTTCGTAGAACTCGGAGAGCGCAACCGGATCGCCAACATCACGCAGCCCTTCGAACTGCACGCCCTTCACCACACGTGAGCCCTTTACGTCGAGGCACACGATCAACCGGCGTGTGAGCACGTCACGACTCCCGGATTTCGAGATGTACTGAGCCCTTGGTGCTGAAGACTGCGCCCGTTTCTGCCAACGCTTCGCGCAGCGCGAAACCCAATCCTTTGATTGCCGCTTCGACGATGTGGTGCTTGTCCTTGCCGCGCAGCACACGCACATGCAGCGTCGCCTTCGCGTTGTCGGCGAACGACCGCAGGAAATGATCGTACAACGGCGACGGCAGCGGTCCGCGATAGTACGGACGCCCACCGATATCGATCACCACTTGCACGAGCGCGTCATCCATCGGCACGGTGCGCTCGCCGTAGCGCGCACAGCCCGCCGGCGCGAACGCCGCCACCGCCTGCCCCAGCACGATCGCCACGTCTTCAATCAGATGATGACGCAGGTCGCCCGTGGCCTGCACATCCAGATCCACGCCGGCATAGCGCGCGAACGCCACGAGCATGTGATCCAGAAACGCATCGCCCGTTTCCACGCGCGCGGTACCGGTGCCCGCCGTGATGGCGATGCGAATCTGCGTTTCCTTCGATTCCCGAATGACAACGGTCATGCGCCAAACTCCTCCGCGAGGCGACGCGCATCGAGCGCGCCTGTGTACAACGCCATCCCCAGGACCGCACCCGCGAGTCCACGATGTTCCAGCGCCCGCATATCCTCCAGCGACGACACGCCTCCCGATGCATACACGGGCCATGCGCTGGCTTCCGCTACGTCTTCCATCAGCGGCAGGTCGGTCCCCTGCATCTTCCCTTCGAGATGCACGGCGGTCACCAGCACACCAGCCAACGGCAACGATGACAGCTCTTCCACAAAGTCGATCACGTTGAGCCGAGACGTTTCCGCCCAACCGCGCGTGACCACCAGCCGCTCGCGCACGTCGGCCGCCACGATCAGTCGCCCCGGAAAGCGATGCGCCATCTCGCTGCGCCAATCGTCGTCTTCGATCGCGCGCGTGCCCACCACCACCCACGTCGCGCCGTCGTCCAGCAACCGCTCGATCTGCGATTCCTCTCGCACGCCGCCGCCCACCTGCACGGGCACGGCACTGTCGCGCAGAATCTCGCGAATGATCTCGCGATTGCCACCACGCCCAGTGGCCGCGTCGAGATCCACCACATGCACGCGCTCGAATCCCTGGCGCGCCCAGTCACGGGCGACTGCCACCGGATCTTCCAGACGCACGCGCTCGTCCGCGTAGTCGCCGCCAACCAACTGCACGCAGTGTCCGCCGCGCAGATCCACCGCCGGAATCGCAATCATCCCTGCTCCACGATTGTTGAAGGTGCCGCTGAGGACGGTGAGATACGCGCTCGACGCTCCGCCGCGCGACGATCACGCACTCGCGTCGCCTCGTCGAGAAACGCGCCTACAAATCGGACACCCGGTGCACTCGACTTTTCCGGATGGAACTGCGCACCCACCACGGCACCCACGCGCACCGCCGCGGCAAAACGATCCCCTTCGTGCGTGCTCCACGCAACGACCGCCCCTTCCGCGCCCGTCGCCGGACGACAGACATAGCTGTTGGCATAGTACGCCACATCCAGCGCGGACTCACGCAGCAAGCCGTCCGACGCATCCTCCAGCCGATTCCACCCGATCTGCGGCACCCGCTCCGCCTGCAGCTTCGTCACTCGACCGGGCACGATGCCAAGCCCATCACCCGGGCCCTCGTCGCTTGCGTCGAAGAGCAGCTGCATCCCCAGACAGATGCCCAGACACGGCAAGCCGCCCATCAACGCCTCGCGCATTGCGTCTCGACCCGGCGCCAATCGTTCTGCCGCGGGCGTAAACGCACCAACCCCCGGCAGCACCAGCGCGTCGGTATCGCGCACCGCCGCCACGGGGTCCGTTTCGACGCGCACCTTTGCGCCACTCAGCTCCAGCGCTTTAACCAGCGAGTGCAGGTTGCCCGCGCCGTAGTCGAACACGGTCACGCGCAGTACCCCTTCCACGACGTCGTCAATCATCCGTTCACCTCGGCCATCGCCGGTCCCAGTGCATCGAGCAGTCGCTGCATGAACGGCCACGGTCCCACCGAGATGCGCAGCGCATCGCCCACATGCGGCAACGCAGGGAACGGACGCACCGCCACGCCGCGCGCACGCAATGCCGCGCCAACGGCCACGCAATTCGCCACCGGCACGCACACGAAGTTCGCGTGCGACGGCATCGGCGAGAGCCCCATCGCGCGCAACGCATCGGCCAGTCGCTCGCGCAATGTCACCGCCAGCGCGACGTGTTCCTGCACCCACGTCAGGTCATCGCGAACCGCCGCCAACGCCATTCGTTCAGCGAGAGCATTCAGCTTGTACGGCCCGCGCGACTTCTCCACTTCCATCACCAGCTTCGGCTGCCCGATCGCATACCCAACGCGCAGCCCCGCCAATCCGAACGCCTTGGACATCGTGCGAATCACCAACACGCGGTCCGACTTGGCGACGAGATCCACCGCAGACACGCCCGCAAACTCCGCGTACGCTTCGTCGATGAACACCACGCCAGTCGACTCGGCGATCACGCGTTCCATCGTCTCGCGCGCGATCACTGCACCCGTAGGGTTATTGGGCGTGCACAGGTAGACGATCTTCGCGTTGGCGGCGAGCAACCCGTCTACATCCGGCTGCTGATCGGCCAGCTCGGTTACTCCCACGTACTCGAGCGCATTCATGCGCGCGAAGATCGGAATCATCGCAAACGACGGCTCGGAGCCCGTCACCACATCGCCCGGCTCGCCAAAGGCACGCATCGCCGAATCGAGAATATCGTCCGAGCCACAGCCGGTCACGATCATCTCCGGCGACACGCCCAGATACTCCGCCAGCGCTGCCTTGAGCTCCGCCGCGTACAACGTCGGGTAGCGCGTCACCGCCGACGACACCACCTCGCGCATCGTGCGCTCGGCGGCGGGCGGAATGCCCCACAGGTTCGTGTTGTCGGTGAGGTCGAGATCGATCGGCGCGCGCTTGGGATCGTAGAGCGGCACGGCATCGTACGCCGCGCGGGCGATCGCGAGGCGGTCCGTAGTTGTTGTGGTCATGTGGTCCTCCACGCGCGTGCGGCGGCCGCATGTCCAGGCAGCCCTTCGGAATCGGCAAAGCGACCGACATCATCCGCCAGTCGCGCGGCAGCATCGGGCGACACACGTTGCCATGTGGTCCAGCGCACGAAGTCGAGGGTGGACAATCCCGAGTAGCAACGCGCCGCGCCCGCCGTCGGCAACACGTGGTTAGCGCCAGTCATGTAGTCGCCAAACGCCACCGCGCTGCTCTCGCCAACGAATACCGTTCCAGCGCTGCGCAACGCGCTGAGTGTCGCGTCACGTACCTCGTCGCCAACGATCAGCAACAGGTGTTCCGCCGCCCATTCGTTCGCGAAGGCCACCCCTTCACGCAGCGATGGCGTCGTCACGATCGCGCCGCGCGCGGCCAACGCCGTGCGCACGATCGATTGCCTCGGCGCAGCATTGACGGCGGCCGTCAGTTCCGCTTCCAGTGCGGCCACGCGTTCTGCGCTGTGCGCGCCCACCAACACCGCCACCACCGCGGCGTCGGGATCGTGCTCCGCCTGCGCCACCAGCTCGCGCGCGATCGCGCTGGGCGACGCCGATTCGTCGGCCAGCACCAGCAACTCGCTCGGACCGGCTGGCGCGTCGATGGCCACGTGCGCCACCAGCTGCAGCTTCGCCTCCGCCACGTAGGCGTTGCCCGGTCCCATGACGCGGTCCACCTGAGGAATCGTCGGCGTTCCCATCGCCAGCGCTGCGATGGCGCCAGCGCCACCGATCGCAAACACACGGTCCACATTCGCCAGCGCCGCGGCGGCGAGCACCACGTCGGAGGGCATGCCGTTTGGACCCGGAGGGGAGCAGACGATGATCTTGCCCACGCCCGCCACACGCGCCGGAATGGCGCCCATCAGCAGAGAGCTGGGGTATGCCGCTCGTCCGCCGGGGGCGTACACACCCACGCGGCCCAGTGGATCGGGGCGACGTCCAACCACGATCCCCGGCTCCGGCGAGACCTCCACCGCCTCGGGGAGAAACGCCCGATGCACCGCAGCGATGTTGCGCGCTGCCCGTTCCAGCGCGTCGCGCAGCGCGGGATCGAGCTGATCGAGCGCCTCGGTCCACCGTTCGCGCGGGACCTCCAGCGCCGTCAATACAACCCCGTCGAACTCGCTGGCCATCTCACGCAACGCCAGGTCGCCGTCGCGTCGCACGCGCTCGATGATGGCGGTCGTACGCGCCCGCACCGTCGGGTCGCCACTCAACGTGCGGTCCGTGATCGTGCGCCGTGTGTCCGTATCGAGCGACGCCAGCGGACCGCTCGCGCGCAGTTCGACCGGGGTGGTCGTCTCGGACACGCTCATGGCACCAGTCGCTCGATGCGGGTGACGAGAATGCCCTCGCCGCCGAGTGCGCGGAGCTGGGAAATCGTGCGGTAGATCGTGTCTGCAGCCACGACGGCGTGCACGGCGACGAAGCGACCGCCGTCGGCGATGTCGATGACGGTGGGGCCGTTGAGTCCCGGGAGAACGGCGCGCACAGCTTCCATCGCATCTCGCGGGACGTTGGCCATGAGGTACCGCTGCCCGCGCGCGCGAATGACCGACGCGAGCGCCGTGACCAGATCGTCGAGATGCTGGCGGCTGGCCGGGGCACCGTTGCGGGGGCCGTCGGTGGCGGTGACGAGGTGTGCGCTGGAGAGCAGCACTGTTTCCACTTCGCGGAGCCCGTTCACCCGAAGCGTGGACCCGGTGGACGTCAGATCGATCACGACGTCGGCGATCCCCAGGTGTGGCGCGATCTCGGCGGCGCCGGACACCGGCACGATCTCGACCGGGCGCCCGCGTTGGGCAAAGAACGCGCGGGCAATGCGCGGGAAAACCGTCGCCACCCGGGCGGGCTTGGCGTCACTCCCGATCTGCTCGACCGACGTAATTCCCGCATCGTCCTTGGCCGCGACCACCAGGCGGCAGCGACCGAAGCCCAGGTCGAGGTGGGACACGAGGGGGCGTTCCGACTCGCAGACCAGGTCCCAGCCGGTCACCCCCACGTCGGCGGCGCCATCGGCGACGAACTCGGGGATGTCCTGGGCCCGCACGAAGATGGCTTCGAACTCGCCGCCCAGTGACGCGGTCAGGGAGCGCTCGCTCGAGGAGCGCACCTCCAGACCGGCGTCATTGAACAGCTCACGGGTGTCTTCACTGAGGCGCCCCTTATTGGGGAGGGCAATGCGCAGCATGGGGTGTCCGGGATGTCGCGGGGTATCGGGAGACGGACGGTGCCAAGACAAAAAAGGCCCGTCCGGAGGGGACGGGCCGAAGCAGGCTTAGAACGGTCGGGTCAGCGATCGACGCTGGTCACCCACACACGCGCACAGCGCCTCGACCCGTCGGGCCGTGACCGTGATGCGCATGATGGTGGCGGAGAGCGTTGGTGATCATTGTCGTAGGAGCGTAGCCGTCGTGGCCGGTATCGTCAAGCTCGGCAATGGGGAGCAGTTTGCTTCCCCGTGCGCTTGTGAATAACTTCACAATGCTTGCAGGGCCCTGCGAGCAGCAGGGCAAGTTCCTGTTGATGACACAAATTCGAACAGGCTATGGAGGCCTCTCGACATGAAGTTCTTCGGTAAGGCGGTTCTGGCGGGTGCGGCGCTCGTGCTCAGCGCGTGCGGCGGCGAAAAGGCGGCTCCGGCTGCGGATACGGCGGCTCCGGCGATGGCGGCTCCGGCTGAGGCCCCTGCGGCCGCTCC
This sequence comes from Gemmatimonas sp., assembly GCA_965279375.1. Taxonomy (GTDB): domain Bacteria; phylum Gemmatimonadota; class Gemmatimonadetes; order Gemmatimonadales; family Gemmatimonadaceae; genus Gemmatimonas. The sequence continues at coordinate 1,639,765 of OZ257156.1, forward strand.
GGCGACGGGCGCGATGGCCCCGATCACGGGCACGACGCATGAAGTGAAGATGATCGGCGACGGCACGGGCTATAAGTTCGAGCCGGCTGAACTGACCATCAAGGCGGGCGACGGCATCAAGTTCGTGTTCGTCTCGGGTGGCCCGCACAACGTGGCGTTCGACGCCGCGTCGCTGTCCCCGGAAGCGAAGACGGCCCTCACGGCCAACATGCCGGAGCAGGCGGGCGAGCTGTCGGGCAAGATGCTCCTCAACGCTGGTGAGAGCTACACGGTCTCGTTCGGCAACGTCCCGGCCGGTTCGTATGACTTCCATTGCACGCCGCACCTCGCGATGGGCATGAAGGGCAAGGTCACGGTCCAGTAATCGGACCGCTGTGCTGCAGGTCGCGGGGGCTGGCGCTTAGCGCCGGCCCCCGCGCTCGTTTCATTGCAATACGTCGCAAGACTTCATTCATGGCGAATCCGTCGCTTCTCCACCGCACCACGCGACTCTTCCGGCTCCTCGTTGACGACGTCTCATTCGCGATGGCGTAGTTCGTCGCCGCGCGCGGCGTGGATCGCCGCTCGAGCGCGCAACGCATCGCGGCGCTACTGGCGCATAGCGATCATCTCGGTGCTCGCCACGAGCGCCACCGCGCTCGCGCTCGTTCTCGTGCCGCGCACGGTCGATCGCCGATGGCGCGCGCAGCTCGACCAACTGCCGCCCACTCGCGACACGCTCACGTTACAGGCGCAACTCGCTGCGCTCGCCGAACGCCGCGCCAACGCCGAGCGCGCCGAAGAAGCACGCGTGCGGGCAGTACTCGGCGACACGATCCTCTCCGATTCATTGCGTGCGGTGTCACCGCTGTCGTCGGCGAGCGATAGCGCGCGTGGTAACCAGGCAACGGCCGGCGTCACACCGAACGCCACGCCAATAGCGGCGGCGCCCGTGCGCGTCGTCACCGCTGCCGATGCTGCCGCCAATGCCGATCTCGCTCGTCGATTGCGTCGCGCCCGCACAGTGCCGCTCACCGAGAGCTATCGCGACCTCGCCGCATCTCCGCTGCTGCGCGATGAGCCGCGCGTCCGCGTGCTGCTCGATTCGATCGAAGCAGTGAGTCAGGAGCGCGATGCGTTTGCCGCGCTCGGTGGAGCGGATGCGCGCTATGCCGCACTGACTGCGCGACTTTCGACGCTCGGAGTGCGGCTCGTGCGTGTGGCAGAAACACGTCTCGCCGAGTCGCGCGTCGCGACGCGTGCGACTCCGGCTCCGTCGGCACCTCCGGTACCCGCATCCTCGGCGACGGTGTCGTCGGCGACGGGCGCGAGTGCGACCAACACAGCAGCGAGTGATACGCCTGTTGCGACGCCCGCGCCGTCACCGAGCGATTCGCTGGCGCTCGTCGATTCCACGGCGCCTTCCAATCGCGATGTCGCGCATGACGAATTTCTGGCCGCTGAACGCGCGCGCACCGACACGCTCTTGCAGTGGACGATCGAACTCGACGCGGCGCGGCGGGAGAACGACGATCTGGTCTTGCGCCGCCGAGCGATTCAATCGCGGTTGAGCGTCGCCGCGCCGCCGCTTGCGCTCGCGCTGGCGGCGCTTGTGGTTGGCGTCACGATTGGCTTCGCACTGGTTTTCTCGGGCGAATTGCGGCGGCCGACCGTTGGCGACGATCGTGAGGTCGAGCGTCTCACACAGGCGCGTGTGATCGCGCGACGCCCGCAGAAGAGTGCGACGCGTCGCAAGGCCGTTGAATCGCTCACGCAGCTGCTGGACGAGGATCGCACGGCGTATGAACTGCTGCACCTCACGCTCACCGGGATCGGGGAAGTGGCGCGTCGCGTGCACGTGATCGCGGACGATCCAACGTTGGCGACGGTGGTGGCATTGAATCTCGCGGCGACTGCGGCGCGGGACTCGCGCGTGACGTTGCTCGTTGAGGATCCGATGGCGCGACTCCCGATGGAGCGACTCCCGATGGAGCGCGTGTCGATGGATGCTGCACGCGGTCCAACGCCACCGGACGCGCAGCCGTCGCCCGCGCTCGCGCGCACGGTCACGCTCTCGCGAGATACGTCGATCGGCGTGCTGACGGCGGCCACGCCCCAGGTGGAACGGCTGGCGACGGCGGATCGTTACGACCTCACGTTGATGCCGGGTGATGCCGCGTCGATTGGCCGCGCCACCGCGTCGGGGTTGATTGCGCCGGATGTGTTGCTGTGCGTGCGACCTGGCGTGACCTCACTGGCGTGGTTGACCGCGGTGTCGCGCCAGACGCGCGCGTCGGGGCAGCGCGTTCGCGCCGTCTTGCTCTGGACCAGCGAGACGCCGCGCGCACTTTCTCCTCTCGCGTCCCGCAACTAGTCTCCGGATCATGTGGGCTGACACACTGCTCGTTCTCGAGCGCGGGCACTTGCTCCGATTGGCGCTCTGGGGCGGCGGCAGCGTGCTGGCCGGAACGCTGCTGTTGGCGGTGCTGACGATGCGGCGCATCGATGCGGCGCTCCTTCGTCACTTCGCCATCCAGACGGCCGCGTGGGGCGCTGTGGACCTCGCGATCTGCGCGTGGGGGTGGCGCGGTCTCGCGCTCCGTAACTACGCCGGCGCCCAGCAGCTGCTGAATATTCTCTGGCTCAATACCGGGCTCGACGCAGGGTACGTGGCGATCGGTGTCACGCTGGCCATCACCGCGTGGCGCTGGGGCGCTCGCGCCGGCGGCATCGGCGCCGGACTTGGCATCATCGTGCAGGGACTCGCGCTTTTCCTGCTCGACTTGCGTCTCATTCTCGTCATCGGTCCCATGCAGTAGCGCTTGGAGCGCTGAATGGCACCAATCACCACACGGCTCAACTATGGAACCCGCCATCCCGGACCTGCGCGACCTTCCGCGCGCTGACGCATACGCCCGGTTGCTCGAGATGCAATCGCTGTTGCTGGACGGCGCGGACGATCCGATCTCCGCGATGGCGACGATGAGCGCGTTGTTGCATCACGCGTTCGGTCACCTCTGGACGGGTTTCTACCGCGTGGTGACGCCGGACGCATTGCTGCGGGTGGGCCCGTATCAGGGCTCGTTGGGTTGCCTCGATATTGCCTTTGGGCGAGGAGTTTGTGGCACGGCCGCCGCCGAACGACGGACGGTGGTCGTGCCGGACGTGCACGCGTTCCCGGGGCATATCACCTGCGATCCGCGTTCTCGCAGCGAGATCGTCGTGCCCGTGTTCGACGCGCATGGCGCACTGATTGCAGTGCTCGACATCGATTCGGGCGTGCCGAACGCATTTGGAGACGACGACCGTGCGGGCCTCGAGTCGATGGTGGCTTGGTTCGCGCGGACGACGTATGTTCCGCTCCCAGCCTGAGCCTTCCCCGATCCCGACCTTGCGCATGACCGGCTACTCCGATCGGATCAACCACGCGTTCGCCTTCGCCGCCAAGCACCACGATCAACAGGTGCGCAAAGGCACGAAGCTGCCGTATCTCACGCATCCGGCCAACGTCGCCATCATTCTTGCGCGCTATGGCTGCGGTGATGACATGATCGTGGCGGGCATTCTCCACGATGTCGTCGAGGATTGCGTGCGTGACGGCTGGACGCGCGAAATGCTCGAGGAGCGCATCGGACGAAAGTTCGGCGCGAGCGTGCTCGAGACGGTGCTGACAGTGACCGAACGTCGCGTGGACGACGATGGCGTCGAGTTGTCCTACGATGATCGCAAGGACGACTATCTGTCGCGGCTCGCGATCGCGAGCGAAGACGCGCTCTGGGTGTGTGCCGCCGACAAGGTGCACAACGCCAACTCCATCCTCTCCGATCTACGTCGCACGTCGTTCCCCGAAACCGTCTGGGGGCGCTTCTCCGTCGATCGCGACGGCACGGTGCGAGGGTATCAGCGCGTGGCCGAACGTCTGCGCGAAGTAGGATTCACCGCGTCGATCGTCGACGAGCTCGAGATGGCGGCGCGTGATCTCGATACCGCGGGACGGGCGTAGCTGATCGTCAGGATTGGCTCGGGTGCGAGGTCGTGGATAGGAAGTGATGAACTGCCTTGCCACGGATAAGAGCAGAAACGCGCGGAAAAAGCTCGCGGATACTACGAAAACAACAATTGTTGTTCGCAGTATCCGCGAGCTTTTGTCTGTTTCTATCAGTTCGTATCCGTGGCAGGGCAGTTCATCCCTGGTATCCGAACCAATCCAGCGGGACTACGCCGGCTGCAACACTCCGCCGCCATACGTCCGCTCCACGTAGTTCTCGAGGATGACGAGGAACTCGGGCACGATGTTGTCGCCCTTGAGTGTGGTGAAGAGCTTGCCGTCCACGTACACCGGCGCCTTTGGCTCTTCGAACGTGCCAGGCAATGAGATGCCGATGTTCGCATGCTTCGATTCGCCTGGTCCGTTCACCACGCACCCCATCACGGCGACCTTCATCTCCACCACGCCCGGCTTGGATTCACGCCACACCGGCATCTGCTCGCGCAGATAGCCCTGAATGTCTTCCGCCATGTGCTGGAAGAACGTGCTGGTGGTGCGGCCACAACCCGGGCACGCGGTCACCTGCGGTGCGAACGAACGCAGCCCCAGCGACTGCAGAATCTGCTGCGCGACGAACACCTCTTCGCGACGATCGCCGTTGGGCTTGGGCGTGAGTGACACACGAATCGTGTCGCCGATTCCTTCGCTCAAGAGAATTCCCAGCGCCGCCGCCGACGCCACCACGCCCTTGGTGCCCATGCCCGCCTCGGTGAGTCCAAGGTGCAACGGATAGTCACACCGCTTGGCTAACCGACGGTAGCACTCCACGAGATCAGGCACGACGGAGATCTTCGCCGACACTATGATCTTGTCGTGCGCGAGTCCCACCTCTTCCGCCAGCGTCGCCGAACGCAATGCGCTCTCGAGCATGGCGTCCATGTACACATCCTTCGCGTCGCGCGGGGTCGCCGAGTTGGCGTTGTCGTCCATCATCTGCGTGAGCAGGTCCTGGTCGAGCGAACCCCAGTTCACGCCGATGCGCACCGGCTTGTCGTGATCGATCGCAGCTTGCACGATGGTGGTGAAGTTGGCATCGCGATGCTTCGAGCCAACGTTCCCCGGATTGATGCGGTACTTGTCCAGCGTCGCCGCGCACTCCGGGTACTTCACCAGCAGCAGATGTCCGTTGTAGTGGAAGTCGCCGATGAGCGGGACGTCGAGTCCCATGTCATCGAGCCGCTGCCGGATTTCGGGGACCGCCTGTGCCGCCTCGTCGTTGTTGACGGTGATGCGCACCTTCTGCGAGCCCGCCTCGAACAGCTCGGCGACCTGCTTGGCCGTGGACGCCGGATCGGCGGTATCGGTGTTCGTCATCGACTGGACGACGATCGGAGCGGCGGAGCCGACCGTGACGCCGCGCACGCGGACGCTGGCGGTTTGACGACGAAGCGGAGAAGTCACAAGGAACCCTGAGCGGTGAAGAGCCGTACGGAGCGACGCGCGACCGGAGCTGTGCCCGGATCGTTGCCGCTGATAAGGTAGCGCGCCTCGCCCCTCCTCCCCAAGTTCCGCCCATGGCTGATTCTTCTGGTTCCGATCGTTCGGGCGCCGACGAGCGCTCCGACGCCGCCGTCGAGAGCGGCATGTCCGAGGCGGCGACTCCCGTACTCGTGCCCAAGAAGTCCTTCGCCCGACGCAACTGGGGCAAACTCACGCTGGCGACCCTGTTCGGGCTTCCCGCGGCGACGCTGGCCATCTGGACCGCCGTTGCCATGACCTACACCTACTCCGATGGCGAGCGGGCCGGCTACGTGCAGAAGATGTCCCGCAAGGGATGGGTCTGCAAAACGTGGGAAGGCACGCTCTACACCGACATCGCCAAGGGCTTTCGCTCGGACAGCTTCAACTTCACCGTGCGCAGCGACTCCATTGCGCACCTGGTCGACAGCCTCAGTGGCAAGCGAGTTGCAGTACGGTATGAGCAGCACGTCGGACTCCCCACCTCCTGTCTCGGGGATACGGAATATTTCGTGTCCGGGGTACGTGCCATTCCTGAATAGAGGACCTCATGCATAGACTGATTCGCAAAGCAGGGCTCGCTGCACTGATCGCCCCACTTCTCGTGCTTCCCGCGCTCGTGTCCGCTCAGCAGACCACGCCGGTGTCCTTTGGCGTGAGCGGTGGACTGTCGGTTCCCACGGGCAATCTCGGTGATGCAGTCGATGGCGGCTACAACATCGCCGGCCACATCTGGCTGCAGCCGCGCTCGATCAAGTCGGTCATGTTTCGTGGTGACGTGAGCTACGACAACTGGAAGTACAAGCGCTTCAGTGCCAACTACCGCAATCTGGGCGTCACGGCCAACGCGATCATCCATCCGGCGGTGTCCAACTCATCGGTCGTTCCGTACCTGCTCGGCGGCGGCGGTTTCTTCAACTCGAAGGCGTATACCACCTCGAGTGAGTCCAGCACGTCGACGAACCCCGGCCTGCAGGTCGGCGGCGGCATCGAGTTCAAGCTGTCTGGCTTCTCGACGTTTGCCGAAGCGAAGTTCGTCAACGCGTTCACCGATGGCAGCAACACGAACTGGATTCCGATCACCTTCGGCATTCGCTTCTAGTCGCGACGAAGGCGGCGCCTAACCAGCGCCCGCCTGCACCACATCGCGAGTTCGGACTGACCCGAATTCGCGCCACATCTCGGGGCCAGCCGCATTGCAGTAGCGGTTGGCCCCGACGTGCTTGCACTATTCGCCCATGCACGACTCCGCTCAACCCGTCATCATCGTCGGCGCTGGTGTCGCTGGCCTCGTCTGCGCGATTGAATTGCAGCGCGCCGGACGTCCGGTCGTTCTCCTCGAAGCCGCCAACGATGTCGGCGGACGCGTGCGTTCGTCGCTGATGAACGATGTCGTCGTGGACCACGGCTTTCAGGTCCTCTTCACGGCCTACCCGACGCTCGGCGAGTATCTCGATCTCGATGCCCTGTCGCCGCGCAAGTTCCTGCCGGCAGCGCGCATCGTGCGCGATGGTCAGGTCTCGCTCATCGGAGACGCGCTGCGGGATCCCGCGCTGCTGCTCGATACCGTGCTGGCACGCGCGGTGTCCGTGGGTGACAAGCTGCGGCTGCTCGCGCTCCGACGCTTCGCACAGCAGCTCTCCATCGATGAATGCTTCAGTGCACGCTTTGCGAATGTGACGACGCGCGCATTTCTCGAGTCGCGCGGATTCGGCAAAGGCGTCATCGACGGCTTCTTCGCGCCGTTCTATGGCGGCATTCTGCTCGATCGGACGCTCGCCACCAATGCGTCCATCCTGCTCTTCACCTTCAAGATGCTCGCCGCCGGCGACACCGTCGTGCCGGCGCGTGGAATGGGCGAGATCACCGCACAGCTCGCGTCGAAGTTGCCGCGCGGTTCAGTGCGGGTAGGTGTGGGCGTGCGTGCGATCGAAGCGAAGGATGGCCGCATTTACGGCGTACTGCTGGAGGACGACAGTCGCTTCGAAGCGGCGGACATCGTACTTGCCGCCGAACCGCCGGCCGCCGCACGTCTCGCGGCCACGGCCGGCATCTCGCTCGTCGTGCCCACTGGCGACGCACGTGGATGCACGACGCTCTACTACACGACCCAACGCTCGCCGCTGCCGGGCAAGGCGCTGTGGCTCAATGCGGAGCCCAACGCGGTGATCAGTCACGCCGTCACCCTCACCGATGTCGCCCCCGAGTATGCGATGGGGCAACAGCTGCTGGTGGCCACCGCGCTGGGCGATGCGGCCAACCTCTCCGACGATCAGCTGGATACGGCGGCGAGACGCGAGATCGCCGCGATGGCCGCAGCCAGCGGCGATCGCGCGGCGACCACGTTGACACGTCTGGCGATCTGGCGTGTACCATACGCTCAGTTCGCCCAGCCTCCGGGATGGCGCGATCAGCGTCCCACCATCGCCTGCGGCCTTCCGGGCCTCTGGCGTGCAAGCGAAGTGCTTCACAGCAGCTCACTCGAAGGGGCGGCGCGCGGCGGACAGATGGCCGCGCGCGCTATCATCCAGCCGCGCTGACCACCTCACGAACACACGCTGTCATGCGAAAGACTCTCTCCTCCGTCGCACTGGCGTTACTCCTCCCGGCCGCACTCGCCGCGCAATCTCTACGCGAGCAGACGCGCGCGGTACGCACCGACTCGCCGAAGCACGTCATTGCCGTCAATCCGTTCCTCCCGCTCTTTGGGTACTTCCAGGGCGAGTTCGAGACTCGTCTCAACGCCAACGTCGCGTTCGCGATCGCCGGATCGCATGTGGAATGGGATAACGACCGCTACACCAACCTCGACGCGAAGCTGCGACTCTATCCGCAGGAGCGTGCGCTGCAGGGACTGGGACTTGCTGCATCGGTCGGTGTCGCCAACATTCGGCGCGCATCGTACCAGGACTGCAGCTTTCTGACCCCCGATTGCACGACCGTCGCGAAGCGCAACATCGGCGCGCCCACCTTCGCCGTCGAAGGGCAGTACCAGTGGCTCCTCGGCAGCAAGCGCGCCACCGCCGTGAGCACCGGCTTCGGCGTCAAGCGTTACTTCGTGGATCGCGATGACCTGAATGGCGATCGCGTTCGTCCGACCTTCAAGCTCGCGATCGGCTACGCGTTCTAGTGCATCGCTGCACTGCACGGCTCGGGGGAGGGGCACGCGTGATGGCCGCGCTCGGAATGCTTGCGCTCGTCGCAGCTACAGTCGCCGTACTCACGCCGACGGCGGCCCTCGCGCAGAACGGTGCGTCGCAGCGAACGGTCACACCGGACACGGTGCTGATGCCGACACGTGCCTTGTCGATCAATCCGTTCCTGCTTCTCTGGGGCAACGTGCAGGCGGAGTTCGAGCAGCGCATCAACGTTCGGTCCGCGTTCGCGGTCTCCGGCTCATCGATGCGCTTCGGCTCCGACCTCCGATACAACAATCTCGACGCCAAGCTGCGCTTCTATCCCGCCGAGGGCGCGCTGGAGGGGCTCGGTGTCGCGGCGGCGGTTGGTGTAGGTCAGCTGCGACGCGATCTCACCTACTACACCTGCGCTGGCACCGGCATCGAGCCTGCTTGCAGTCTCGGCAAGAGCAGTGTCACCGTACCCACGTTCTCGATGGAAGCCACGTACCAGTGGCTGCTCGGTCAAAAGCGCGCCACCGCCGTCGCCGTCGGCTTTGGTGCCAAGCGTTACTTCGCGTCGCGAGACGACTTCCGCAGCGAGTGGCGCACCTGGCCCACCGGACGGCTCACCATCGGTCGCGCCTTCTGACGCGACATTCGCTTGTTTGTGCTTGCGCTGGAACCTGCGTTGGAACTTGCGTTAGAACTTGAAGCCCAATCCGGCGAACACGAGCGGGACGTCACCAAGTCCAATCTGCCCGGCTGCGCTCACGCGTGACGAAAGCCAGTAACGCGCACCGACCTGCATCCCTACACCAAAGCCGAGATCACTGATTGCGCCGGTCGCCGCGCTGGTGATGTCCGCACTCGTGCGCAACAGCCCGGCGCTCGCGCCAATGTACGAATCGAGCTTCGGGTGTCCGGCGGTCGTGAGATGCAGATTGCCCGTCGCCAGCAGTGGAATGATCAGCTGCGTTGTCTTCACGCTGCGTTCGGTCTTCGAGTCACGCTCCGCACCCACGAACGCACCAACACCCAAGTGTAGGTGCGCGCCGAGCGATGCCACGCCCCACTCGACGGTCGCACCACCGCCCAGTCCATCAAAGGCGCCGCCGGCCATCACGCCAAACGAGAGCACGCGCGTGCCTTTCGCGAAATTCGGCGCGGTAGACTGCGCACCAACGAGCGTTGGCGCGATCAGTGCCAGCGCGCATGCAGAGATCAGCGTTCGGAGTGAGTGCGTCATCGTGTGGTCTCCAATTGCAAGGACAGGGCAATGCTGCGTCATGCTCGCAAGCCGGGAGTTCGCGAGTGCGGGTGGTCGTGCGTGACTGACTACGTCGTGGGAGTGAGGACGCCAACGAGCGCGCCCACGTCCATCATACGGGTTACGGTCGTCACGGCGCCCGCGTTCCGCAGCCGCTCCGCCGACACCATCTCGGCAAAGCCGATCACCGTCATGCCTGCATCGGTGGCGCCCTTCACACCCAGCGGGCTGTCTTCCACCACGATGGTGCGTGCCGGCGCAAACCCCATCTGTTCGGCGGCGTGGAGAAACAGATCCGGCGCCGGCTTGGGCCGTGCGACATCCATCGCCGAGAAACGCTTTCCTTCGAACCGTGCGAGTAGCCCGGTCTTGCCGAGCGTTGCACGCATCTTCTCGTGCTCACCGTTGGATGCCACGGCGTAGCGCACACCGGCGGAGTCCAACGCGTCGAGCAGCGTGGTGATACCGGTAACCGCCACGAGATCGCGCTCGAGTTCGAGCAACGACTCCGCGTGAAAGCGCTCCAGCAAGTTGTCCGGCGGTGCGTGACCCAGCATCTCGGTCGTGATGGCCATGCACGTCGCCATCGAGTTGCCCATGAAGATGCCGAGCGATTGCTCGGTGGTCATCGGCAACCCGATCTCGGTGAGCAGGCGCGCCCACACGCCGTTGGAGATGCGCTCGCTGTCCACCAGCACGCCGTCGCAATCGAAGATCACGCCGTCAAGTGCCGGCAAGAGCGGCGCCGTGATCGGACTCATGCCGCTCAGAGCGCAGCCTCGCTGCCGAACGTCGGTGCCGCGAGGCTGGCGTGTGCCTGTTCGAGCTGTCGTGCGACGGCGTTCGGACCCGTGCCACCATCGATGTTGCGCGCTTCGAGTGAGGCGCGCGCGCCCAGCGCAGTGATTGCGTCGTCGCCAAAGAGCGGATGCGCCGCTTTGATGCGCTCCAGCGGCGACTGGTCCAGCTCAATGCCTTCTTCCTCCGCCTGACGCACCAGTGAACCCACGGCGCCGTGCGCTTCGCGGAACGTCGCGCCGCGACGCACCAGATAGTCGGCGAGGTCGGTGGCCATCATCGCGCTGGATACGGCCCCGCGCATGCGCTCCGTGTTGAAACGCAGCTCGGCGATGGCACCTGCGACTGCAGGCAGCACGAGTAGCAGCGTGTCTACGGCATTGAACATCGCGCGCTTGTCGTCCTGCAGGTCCTTGCTGTAGCCGCTGGGCAGCCCCTTGATCGTGCCCATGAGCGAGACGAGATCGCCCAGCACGCGGGCACCACCGCCGCGCGCGAGTTCGAAGACGTCCGGATTGCGCTTCTGCGGCATCATGCTCGAGCCGGTGGAGAAGCCGTCGCCGAACTTCACGAAGCCGAACTCACTGGTGCCGTACACGATCATGTCTTCGGCGATGCGCGAGCAGTGCGCGGCGATCATCGCGCAGACGAACAGCGTCTCCGCTACGAAATCACGATCGCCCGTGGCATCGATGCTGTTCTGCGAGATCTCTGCAAAGCCAAGCTCGCGCTGCAGCAGCTGGCGCGAGACAGGGAACGCCGAGCCGGCGATGGCACCTGAACCCAACGGCATGGTGGCCGTGCCGCGATGGGCCGCGGCGAGACGGGTGCGATCGCGATGGAGCGGCCAGAAGTGCGACAGCAGCCAGTGCGTTCCGCTCACGGGCTGCGCGCGCTGCATGTGCGTGTACGCGGGGAGCATCGCGTCGGTGAGCGTCTCGGCCTGCGCCAGCAGGGCGCCCTGCAGGTCACGCACGGCCGCATCGAGGCGCGCATGCGCATCCATCGTCCACAGGCGGGATGCGGTGGCTACCTGATCGTTGCGGGAGCGGCCTGTATGCAGCTTGGACGCGACCGTGCCGGCCTCTTCGTGGAGCAGCCGGTCGATCATGGTGTGAATGTCTTCGTCTGTGGCCACGGGCTGCGCGCCGGCGGCGATGCGCGCGCCAACCCGATCGAGCCCATCGCGGAGCGCCGTCGCTTCTTCGGTGGTGAGCACGCCACCTTCGCCCAGCGCGAGCGCCCACGCGCGCGAGAGCCGCACGTCGAAGGGCCAGAGGCGGAAGTCGGTGCCGATGGAGCGATTCAGCGCATCGAGCAGTGGCGACGGGCCGCCCGCGAAGCGACCGCCCCAGAGCTTGTGCGTGCCGGCGGATTCCGCGCTCATGACAGCACCACAACGGCAGCGGAGGCGACGATATCCGTCGCGAAGATCAGGCGGAGCGCAGAGATCTGAAGCATGTCGAGAGCGAGGGAGACGCGTGCCGGAGAGTGCCCGCACTGTGACAGATAACTATGCAGCGCGATTGCATAATGGCGCGCGACGCAGAGTGTCGAGGCAGGCGAAATCACGCCGAGCCGAATGGGAAAAGCAAGCGCGTGCGGTGGCTACTGATGGCCGCGCAGATACTCCTTGAGGCGGCGCACGACACGCTCGCGGCCGGGCACGGAACGACAGATGATCAGCACGGTGTTGTCGCCAGCGATGGTGCCGGCGATATCGGGCCAGCCGGCGTGGTCCAGCGCTTCCGCCACCGGCTGTGCGCCCGACGCCACGGTGCGCGCCACGACCATCACCTGCACCGCTTCCACGCTCAGCAGAAACTGCGGCAGCATCGCCTCGAACCGACGCGCCTCGGCGTCGCTCGCGCCATTCTCGGGAAAGGCGTACCGCACACGCCCTTGCTCGTCAGGGATGCGCGCCAGGCGCAGCTCGCGCAGATCGCGCGAGAGCGTCGATTGCGTTACGTCCCAACCACGTCGTGTCAGCTGTCGTCGGAGCTCTTCCTGGCTCGCGACCATCTTGGCGGTCACGATCTCCCGGATTGCGTTGTGTCGATCGGTTTTGTCGGCCACGTGAGTTCCTTCCAGTCGTTCAGTCGAGAGCTGCAATCCGGTCGTTCTGCACCGTACTGCATGGGCCGTCCGCGCAGAGCCAGCAGGAGATCGCGTCCGAGCGAATCCGTTGACAGAGCCCGGATGGGAAATTATGCATTCTGAGTGAATAGTATTCCTGTCGGGGTCCTCGGCGCTAGCGGGTATTCAGGACGCGAACTCTGCGCCCTCATCGCCGGCCACCCTCAGCTCTCGTTGGCGTTCGCCACGGCGAACGCGCAGAAAGGCACCACGCTACGCGTGCGTGCCGGTGGGCGCGTGCATCCGATATCCCTCGTCGGTACCGACGAGATCGATCTCACCAGCGCGAAGCTCGTCTTTGCGGCGCTGCCGCATGGCGCGTCGGCGGAGTGGGTGGCCAAGGTCATCGCGGCCGGTGTGCGTGTGGTCGATCTCTCGAGCGACCTGCGCCCCGGGCACGGTGGGGTGCTGCATGGTTTGCCGGAAGGCGTGCCGTATGATGCCCCGTATGGTCTCACCGAGTGGCACCGCGACTCCATTCGCGGCGCGTCGGTGGTGGCCAATCCCGGCTGCTACGCCACCAGCATCCTCATGGCGCTCGCGCCGCTGGCCCAAGCTGGACTGATCGCGCCGGGCGCGACGATCAACATCTCATCGGCCAGCGGTGTCAGTGGCGCCGGTGCCAGCCCCAAGCTCGAGCTGCTCTACGCCGAGGTGACGGAGAACTTTCGCGCGTACAGCGTGGGGAATGCGCACCGCCATCTGTTCGAGATGCGTGCGTCCTTGCAGCAGTTGGGCGCCGACTGTGACTTGTTGTTCACGCCGCACCTGCTTCCCGTCGATCGTGGCATTCTCTCCACGATCTCGGTCCCGCTCGCGCGTCCCGTCGACGACGCGATGGCACCGTTCCGTGACGCGTATGCCAACGAGCCGTTCGTCGAGCTCACCAGCGACTTGCCGGCGCTGACGGATGTGGCGCATCGCAACGTCGTCCGGCTGAACGCGCGAATTCCTCAGGGCGTGCGCACGCCGACGATGCTGATCTTCAGCGCGCTCGACAATCTCGTGAAAGGCGCCGCCGGTCAGGCGATGCAGAACGCCAATCTCATGTTGGGTCTCGACGAAACGTCGGGACTCGCGCGCTGACCGTTCGCACGCTCCGTCGCCGCTCCACGCATCTCCAAAGCTTCTCCCTCGCAACTTCTTCGCGTTTCCATCGCGCTTCCATCGCGCTTCCATCGCGTCTCCATCGCCCATGAACATCGCCGCTCTCGCCGCCACCATCGCGGCTAACACCGCCATCAACGCGTCGCTCGCCGCCGCGCGCCAGGCGGCTGTCGGTCCGTTGGTGGTGAAGCTGGGCGGCCGGACGCAATCCGATTCGGCGCTGCCGGCCGCGCTGGCTGCGCTCTGGACCGCCACGGAAGGCAAGCTGGTGATCGTGCACGGCGGTGGTGATCAGATCAGCGCGCTGCAGCGACTGCACGGAGAAGAGCCGGTGTTCGTCGGTGGTCGTCGCGTGACGACCGACGGTGCGCTCGAACTCGTGCGCATGGTCCTCTCCGGTCTCGCCAACAAGCAACTCGTCTCCGCACTCACCGCGGCCGGTGCGCCTGCGGTCGGTATCTCCGGCGAAGATGGCGCCACGCTGCGCGCAGAGCCGATCGACGTGGCGACCTTCGGTCAGTCGGGGACGCCCACCGGTGTCGAGCCGCGTTTGGTGCAGACGCTGCTCGCCGCTGGCTACTTGCCGGTGATCTCGCCGGTGGCCACGCACGCCGATAGCGCGGTGGGCGGCGCGCTCAACGTGAACGGTGATGACGCCGCTGCGGCGATCGCCGCCGCACTCGATGCGTCTGAGCTGTTTCTGCTCGCCGACGTGCCTGGCGTGCTCGACGGCGACAAGCAGCGCGTGCCCACGCTCACGCTCGAGGAAACACGCGCGCTCGTTGCGTCCGGTGTCGCCGGCGGTGGCATGGCCGCCAAGCTCGATGCCTGCGCGCAGGCGCTCGCTGGTGGTGTGGGACGTGTACGCATCGGCGATCTCGCCGCCCTCACCGTGCCGGATGCCGGCACATCGATCGTTCGATAGCACCACCGACCCGCTCGAGTTCTCGCTGGTGTTTTACCGCAGTTCTGTCGTTGTCCCGCAGTCGTCTCTTTCCGAGTAGCCAATCATGACCGCTCCTTCGACCGCCACGCCCGTTGCATCGCCGGCTGCTTTCGTGCCGCCGGCCCCCGCTGCCGCGCCGACTCCGATTCTCGGCACGTACAAGCGACAGGCGCCGCTGTTCGTCCGAGGAGAGGGCGTCTACATGTACGACGCGGACGGCAAGCGCTATCTCGATCTGGTCGCCGGCATTGCCGTCACCTCACTCGGCCACGCCGACGCTGGTGTGAAGAAGGCGATTGAGGAGACGCTCGCTACGGGGCTCATCCACACGTCCAACCTGTATCGCACCGAGCCGGGCGAAGCGCTCGCCAGCTGGCTCGTGGCGCACTCGTTCGCGTCGAGCGTGTTCTTCTGCAACTCGGGTGCGGAAGCCAACGAAGGCGCGTTCAAGTTCGCCCGTCGTTGGGCAGGCACGACGGGGCATCCCGCCAAGCACGAAATCATCGCGCTGCGCGGTGCGTTCCATGGACGCATGCCCGGCACGCTGGCCGCGACCGATCGGCCGGCGTATCGACTGCCGTTTCGACCGCTGATGGGCGGCGTGCGCATTGTGGAGCGCGATCTCGAGGAGCTGCGCATCGTGCTCGATTCCGAGACGGCTGCGGCGGTGATCGTGGAGCCGATTCAGGGTGAAGGTGGCGTGCGTGTGGTGGACCCCGAGTTCCTGCGCGGTCTCCGGCAGCTCACGCGCGAACGCAACGTGCTGCTCATTCTGGACGAGATTCAGTGCGGTCTTGGACGCACCGGTTCGTTCTTCGCCTACGAGCAGTTGGGCTTCGAGCCGGACATGCTGACGATGGCCAAGCCGCTCGCTGGCGGCCTGCCGATGGGCGCGATTCTGGTGAACGACACCGTAGCGGCCGCGATGCAGCCGGGCGATCACGGCACCACGTTCGGCGGTGGTCCGCTGCTCGCCAACGTGGCGCATCATGTGGTGCAGCGTCTCTCCGAGCCCGCGCTCCTCAAGCACGTGCAGGAAACGGGCGCCTGGTTTGGTGAGCAACTGCAGGCCCTCTCCGATCGCACGGGACGCATTCGCGCCATCCGCGGCAAGGGACTGATGTGGGGCGTGGATGTGAGCGAGCCCGCTGGCGCGATCATCCAGCGCGCGTTCGCGAAGGGGCTGCTGCTCGTCAGCGCCGGCGATCACACGCTGCGCTTCCTGCCGCCGCTGGTCATCACCAAGGCCGAGCTAGCGGAAGGACTGCGGATTCTCGAAG
Source organism: Gemmatimonas sp. (assembly GCA_965279375.1). Taxonomy (GTDB): domain Bacteria; phylum Gemmatimonadota; class Gemmatimonadetes; order Gemmatimonadales; family Gemmatimonadaceae; genus Gemmatimonas. Next base: position 1,655,903 of record OZ257156.1, read on the forward strand.
AGGCGCTTGTCGGGTAGCAACGCTCTGCCGTGATGCTCGATATCCGAGGTGGGGATAGCAGCAGATGAACTGCCCTGCCACGGATAGGAGCCGATAGAAACGGAAGAAGCTCACGGATACTACGAAAACAACAATTGTTGTTTGCAGTATCCGCGAGCTTTTTTCCGTGTGAATCCGTTGGTATCCGTGGCAGGGCCGTTCATCCGTTCGTATCCGCCCCCATCCCCTGGCCGTCATGTACATCCCCGGCTCCTTTCGCGAATCCGATCCCGCGGTGATGTGCGACTTCATCGCGGACCATCCATTCGGCGCGCTGGTCACCGCGTCGCCGACGAGCGGGATCTTTGCCACGCATCTGCCCTTCCTGCTCCAGCGCGAGCGCGGCACGCACGGCGTGCTGCAGGGACACATCGCGCGTGCCAACCCGCATCACGATCTGCCGGACACGGCCGCCGAGGCGCTGGTGATCTTCACCGGTCCTGACGCCTACATCACGCCGACGTGGTACGCCAGCAAGCGCGAGCACGCCAAGGTGGTGCCCACCTGGAACTACGTCGCAATTCACGTCTACGGCACTCTGCGCTTCGTCGACGACCACGCGTTTCTCATGCAGCACCTCGACGCGCTCACCGACTCGCATGAATCCACACAGCCGCATCCGTGGGCGATGCACGACGCGCCGAGCGATTTTCTCGAGCAACTCGCGCGCGCAACCATTGGCGTCGAGATCGAAATCACGCGACTCGAAGGCAAGTGGAAGATGAGTCAGAACCGTCCCGCTGCCGACGTCGATGGCGTGATCGACGGACTCGCCGCGTCGGACGACCCGCACGCGCACGCGGTTGGCGAACAGGTGCGCGCGAGAAAAATTTTCCGCGCTCACTAGTGCGCGTCGGAGAATTGCGCAATATTTGCGTTGCCTTCACGTGCCTCCGTGAACGGTGCGGTTTTGCCACGCGACGTTTGCGTGTCGGCGGCCGCGAGAGCAACACGCTCCGCGTAGCTCGCTCACCGGCGGTGTAGCACCTGTCCTGACGCGTCGATCCGGCGGCGCGTACGAGGCCGGACAGGTGCCGCCGGTTGAGCTGCCCCCGCCATCTCGTTGCAATGCGGTTGCACGCAGAGAGCAACCAGTGCCGTCCCAGCGCGCTAGTTTCCACCGCATGCCGACCTACTCCGCTCCTCGTGCGGCGTCCGCATATCTGCTGACGCTGCTCTCGCTCGCCTTGCCCGCCACGCTCGCCGCACAAGCGAAGGCGCAGGCGAATACCAAGCCCGCCGCACTGCCGCCAACGCTCGTCGTACAGATCACCGTCGATCAGCTGCGCCCAGACTACTTCGATCGCTTCGCACCGCAGCTCTCCGGCGGACTCGGACGGCTCATGCGTCAGGGCGCGCGCTTCACCAACGGCTTCCACGATCACGCCACGACCGAGACGGCGCCGGGTCATGCCACGCTCTGGTCTGGTCGCTATCCCGCGCACACCGGCGTCGTGCTCAACGAGATCGGCGTCGCCGATCCGCAGTCGCCGCTCCTGTTCGGTCGCGGCGGGGGCGCATCGCCGTATCGCTTCCGCGGCTCCGCGCTCTTCGACTGGGTTCGCACCGCCGATCAGTTCAGCCGCGCACTCTCCGTCTCGCGCAAGGATCGCGGCGCCATTCTCCCGCTCGGCCGCGCCAAGCAAAACGTCTACTGGTACTCGCTCGACGGACGCTTCACCACGAGCAAGTACTACGGCGATACCATCCCCACTTGGGTGCAGAAGTACAACGCGACCAATCCCGTCGCACGCTACCTGGGCACCGAATGGACACCACTTCTCGCCGCCTCCGAGTATCCCGAGAAGGACTCGGTGCCGTACGAGAGTCAGGGGAAGGACTTCGTCTTCCCGCACAAGCTCGCGTCCGATGTGCGCACCGGTACCAGCGACTTCACGGAGTTTCCGTGGATGGATGACATCACCGTGGACTTCGCGCTCGCCGGCGTGAACGCGCTCGACCTAGGCAAGGGTCCGTCGGTCGACGTGCTGGCCGTCTCGCTCTCCACCACGGACGCCGTCGGACATCGCTACGGCCCGGAGTCCAAGGAGCTGCACGATCAGGTGCTGCGCGTCGATCGCGCACTCGGCCGCCTCATCGATTCGCTCTACAAGCTGCGGGACTCCACGCGCATCGTCTTCGCGCTGGGTGCGGACCACGGCGTCGCGCCCTTTCCGGAGTCGCATTTTTCCGGCACCGATCCGGATCGCGGGCGCGTCGATCCGCGCCCCGTCATCGATTCGGCGCGCAGCCGTCTCGCCGCACGTGGCGTGGAAGGGGACGCGCTGCTGCTGCAGTCGGGGATCATCTCGCTCGATCGCGCTCGCCTCGCCGCCCGCGGCATCAAGGCCGACTCGGTGGTGGAAGCCGTGCGTACCGCGCTGCTGCGCGACAAGGGTGTCATGCGCGTCGATCGGGTCTCGCAGCTGGCCGCCGGCGCGGCCAAGGGCGACAAGTATTCGCGCCGCTGGTTGCACTCCGTCCCGCCTGACCTCAAGGCCGTGCTGACAGTGACGCTCAAGCCGTACTTCTATTGGTACACGACGCGCTACGCCACACACGGCACGCCGCACGACTACGACGCGCACATCCCCATGCTCTTTATGGGCCCGATGTTCGTTCCGGGCACCTATCCCAAGCCGGTGCGTTCAGTGGACATCGCCCCCACGCTCGCCGCCGCGATCGGAATCGAGCCCACGGAGACGGTGGATGGCCGAGTGCTGGTCGAGGCGATGCGCAAGCCGCAGTCCCGCAAGCCGTAAACCATTGAGGGTCGCAGCGCATGACTGACGAGGGCGACGATTCGGCAACACACGGACTGCATCGCGCCTTCGACGAAATGCGTTTCAGCAGCGCGCGCACGCTCAACCTGCGCGCGCTGCAACCCACCGCCTCACAGGCGGCGACGCTCGCCGAGCAGTGGCTGCGCGGCAAGCAGATGGAAGGCGCCAACGAAGCGCTGGTCATTACCGGACGCGGCAATCGCAGTGTGGACGGCTACTCGCCGGTGCGCGAAGCGATCGTGAAGCTGCTGCCGTCGTTGCGCCGTCGAAACGTGCTGGCCACGTACGCGGAGCACACGCCCGGTTCGTTCGTGGTGACGTTCGCGGCCGTGCGCGCCCTCTTCGAGGCGCCCAAGCGCCGGCGTGAGCCGATCAAGCCGATGCCGCCCGTCGCGCCGGCCGCCCTCGACGCCCTCGACGGCGAGACGTTGCTCATCATGCGCGAGCTCGCCGCCACCACGCTTGCCTCGCTCGGCATTCATTCCCCCACGCGGGCGATGGTGGAAGACGAAATGTGCCGGCAATTCGCACAGCTGAGTGCTGGACTACCGGCCACCACCGATCGCGAAGCGACCTTGCAGCAAGCCGCATTGCGCGCGCTCGAGGAATTCGAAGCGAGCTAGTCGCAGGGCACGCGGCAGCGCACCCTTGCCGTGCGCGTACCGAAACGGCACTGTCCGATGATCCGTGCCGCTGCTCCCCGCTCTCTGTTTCTCCGAGGCTGCCTTGGTGTTCGTCTCCTCCCGTTCGTTCCAGGCGCGTGTTGCATCAGCGCTGGCGGTCTCGTTGGCCGCGTCACCGCTTGCCGTATCGGCGCTCGCTGCGCAGAGCAGTGTTCGTCCCATCACTGGCTACTCGACGGTCAACGCGGACGCGCAGCGCAAGGCGGAGCTCGACGCCATCCGCGGCACCGCGCCACTCAGCGCGAAGGCGCATTCACAGGCGCTCTCCAAAGAGCCGCACGTCGCCGGCACGCCGGCGCAGGCCCGCACGCGCGACTACGTGATCGCGCAGATGAAGTCGTTCGGCCTGGAGACGGAAGTGCGCACGTACGACGTGTGGTTGCCGCACGCCACGTCGGTGAAGGTCACGCGCATGCTGCGCGACACCGTGGTGCTCGATCTCGCCGAACCCGCGATCGCCAGCGATCCCGTCACCGCGATGGCGCAGTATCCCACCGTGAATGGATCGAGCGGCGCCGGCGTGGGCGAAGGCGAATTGGTCTTCGTCAACTACGGACTCATCGAAGACTACGCCACCCTCGACTCGCTCGGCGTGTCGGTCAAGGGCAAGGTCGTGTTGGCGCGCTACGGTCGGAGCTTCCGCGGCATCAAGTCGCGCGAAGCGGAGAAGCGTGGCGCTGTCGCGCTGCTCATCTACACCGATCCGCTCGACGATGGCTTCGTCCGTGGCGATGTGTATCCCGAAGGCCCGATGCGACCGTTGCGCGGATTGCAGCGCGGCAGCGTGTGGAACGGCACCGGTGATCCGCTGACGCCCGGATACGGCAGCACGCCGGGAGCACCGCGGCTCAAGCCGGAGGACACACCGCTCCCGAAGATTCCAGTCGTGCCGATCAGCGCCGCGAACGCGGAACTGCTGCTCGCGCCGGTGCGTGGTACCGCGATTCCGTCCAACTGGCAGGGCGGCATGGGCATCCGCTATCACGTCGGGCCAGGCCCCGCCAAGGTGCGCGTGGAAGTCACCACCGACGCTGCGACCAACGGCACCAAGCAGATCTTCAATACGCTGGGCACCATTCGCGGCAGCGAGTTCCCCAACGAGTACGTGTACATTGGCGGACATCGCGATGCGTGGGGACCCGGCGCAGCAGACAACGTCAGCGGCACCGTCAGCATCATCGAAGCGGCGCGCTCGCTCGGCGCGATGGTGAAAGCGGGCTGGCGTCCCAAGCGCTCGATCGTGTTTGCGACATGGGACGCGGAAGAGTGGGGCTTGGTGGGCTCGACGGAATACGTCGAGGACGATTCGCTCAAACTGCAGAAGGGCGCCGTCGCCTACTTCAATCAAGATGTCGCGGCGCAGGGCTCACAGTTTGGTGGTGGTGGCTCACCCTCGCTGCGCGCCACGTTGCGCGACGTCACGCGCGGCGTGCTGGATCCCAAGGGGCGGGGCACCGTCTATGACACGTGGCGTGCGGCGACGGGCACCACGGCCGACACGCTCGAGCCGCCCATGGGCGATCCGGGTGGCGGCAGTGACTTCGCCGGTTTCTACAACCATCTGGGCATCCCCATCTCCGAATGGGGTTTTGGTGGACCGGCCGGTACGTATCACTCCGCGTACGACACGTTTGCGTGGATGGAGCGCTTCGGCGATCCCGGATTTCTGTACCACGCAACCGCCGCAAGCATCGCCGCTGCGATGGCCGTACGCGTAGCCGACGCCGACATCCTGCCGTACGACTACGTGGAGTTCGCGCGCACCATGCGTCGCTATCTCCCGCCGATGCAGCGCAGCTTTGCCGCGAAGGGATGGAACGCCCAGGCACTGGACCAGATCTCGAGCGGAATTGCGCGACTGGAGACGTCGGCTGCCGCGTTCGCTGTCACGCGCGATAGCGTGCTGCGCAATGCGTTGCCGATGGCCACGCGACAGGCCGCGAATGCTTCGCTCATGAAGGTGGAGCGCGCGTTCGCGCGGCCGTCGGGGCTCAAGACGCGCCCGTGGTATCGCTCATTGATCTACGCATCGGACGTGGACAACGGTTATTCGACGATGAATTTCCCGGGGGTGAACGAAGCCGTTCGCGCCGGAGATCAGCCGACGGCGCTCGCCGAGATCGCCGACCTCGCCAAGCGTTTTGGTGCGGCCGCCGATGCGGTCGATGCGGCGCGAAAGGCGCTGGTCACGCCGCCGACAGCGGCGCCCATCAAGCGGTGAGACGCCCGAACACTTTCTCCTCGTGACTTCGCAAGACACGGCACACGCCCTCGAACCGCGTTACGCCCGTCAGGTCACGCTGCGCGGCTTCGGACTCGCCGCGCAGGAAAAGCTGGCCGCCGCCCGCGTGCTCATCGTGGGCGCGGGCGGACTTGGCTCGCCGGCTGCGATGTATCTCGCGGCCGCGGGCGTGGGCACGATCACGCTCGTCGACAGCGACACTGTCGATGAATCCAACCTGCATCGGCAACTGCTCTACAGCACGATGGACGTGGGGCGCGACAAGCTCGAAGCGGCGCTGGATCGGCTGCAGTCGCTCAATCCGCACGTGCGCTTGGGGATGGAGCGCGGCCGATTGAATGCGGCCAATGCACTCTCGCTCGTGCAGGCGCATGACCTTGTCATCGATGCGACGGACAACTTTCCCACGCGCTACGCCATCAACGACGCCTGCCTCGAGTCCGGTCGCGTGTTCGTGTATGGCAGCGTCGCGCGCTTTCAGGGGCAGGTGAGCATCTTCGCGGCACCCGAAGGGCCGTGCTACCGTTGTCTCTTCCCCGAGGCTCCGCCGCTGGGCTCTGTCCCCACCTGCGCGGAAGAGGGCGTGCTGGGAGTGGTGCCCGGAGTCGTTGGGCTGCATCAGGCGACGGAGGCGATCAAGTGGATCACCGGCGTCGGCACCCCATTGGTCGGGAAACTGATGCTGCTCGACCTGCTCGAAAACGACAGTCGCTGTATCGCCGTGTCGCGCCGCGTGGATTGCTCCTGCGGCCGAATCGGACTGGGCGCCTCCTCTTCACGTACCGATTCACGTCCTGCCACACGAGCGATGACCTACGATCCCGACATCGAACCCGCCGAACTCTCCGTCCGACTCGCCCGTGGCGATGCGCTCACCCTGATCGACGTCCGCGAGCCGTGGGAGTACGACACGGCGCACATCGAAGGGAGCGTCCTGATCCCGTTGGGCGGGCTGCCGCAGGGTGCGGCCAAGCTGGACCCGGCAGCGGAGTACGTGACGCTGTGTCATCATGGCATGCGCAGCGACATGGCGGCGAACTGGCTGCGGCAACACGGCTTTGCGAAGGTGCGCAATCTCGTGGGCGGAATTGACGCCTACAGCGAGAGCGCCGACCCCTCGATTCCGCGCTACTAGACCGTCCCGGGCGACAAGGAGCGCGACGTGCGACGACGGAGATCGTGAGCGCTCGACGAGACAGAATAGCGGCACAATTCGAGCAGGATCATGCCAAACGACTGAGAATTGGTCCTGATGGTGTGATTGTTGGTGCGGCGCCGTATCGGCTCGATGGGAGCGCGACCCATGCCGTGCTGCTCATGCACGGTTTCAACGACACGCCGCAGTCGGTGGCCCCGTTAGCGCGGGTGCTGCATGCGGCGGGTTGGACTGTCGTGGCGCCGCTGTTGCCGGGGCATGGCCGGAGCTTGCCGGTCATGGCGGCGGAGTCGCGGGCGGAGGCGTGGCTGGAGTGTGCGCGGGCGGAGTATGCGGCGCTTCGCGCGACGCACGGCACGGTGGCGTTGTGCGGGCTGTCGATGGGCGGCGCGTTGTGTACGTTGCTCGCGGCCGAGCATCCGGAGGTGCCGGCGCTGGTCTTGTTGGCGCCGTATCTGGGGATGTCGTGGATGTGGCAGGCGAAGTTATTGCTGGCGTGGGGAGCGATGCTGTTCACGCCGTATCTCAGGGGTTCGGGCGGTGAGCGATCGATCCACGATCCCGAGGCGCGGTCGCGGGCGTTGGGGCCCGGGGTGAACACTGCGCAGACGCTGACGGGGCTGCGGACGATCGCACTGGCTGCAGAGTCCGTTCTCTCGGCGGTGCGGCAGCCCGTGCTCTACTTGCAGTCGCGGGAGGACAATCGGGTCACGAGCGCCGACGCCGAGCGACATTTCGCGATGCTTGGCGCGGCGGTTCGGGAGCAGCGGTGGCTGACCGGGTGCGGGCACATCATAACGGCGGACTATTGCCGAGACGAGGTGGCGAGGCAGGTTATCGCGTGGCTCGAGCAGCACGCCCGGGGTGGGATCGGGAACGCCTGATCCCTATCTTGTGGTTCGTCGCGGACCGGAGTTTCTGAGCCGGTCTTCTATTCATCTACTCAATTTGGAACGCCATGCGAATCTGCGTTGCCGCTGAAACGGCTCCACGCGAACACCGCGTCGCGCTGGTCCCCGACAGTGTGGCGAAGCTCGTCAAGGCGGGGCATGAGGTCGTCGTGCAGTCCGGCGCCGGTGCGGCCGCCTACCACGACGACGCCAGCTATGTCGCCGTTGGCGCGACGATCGCGCCCGATGCAGCGTCGGCGCACGTCGGAGCGCAGGTGGTCGTACGCGTGCAGCGCCCGACCGAGGCCGAAGTTGCGCTCATTCCTGAAGGCGCGACGCTCGTCTCCATGATGGCGCCCGCCTCCGCTGCGGCGATCGTCGCCGCGCTTGGCGCTCGCAAGGTCACGTCGCTCGCGCTCGAGCTGGTTCCACGTATCACGCGCGCGCAGAGCATGGACGTGTTGTCATCGCAGGCGACCGTCGCTGGCTACAAGGCGGTCCTGATTGGCGCCGCTGAGTTGCCGCGCTTTCTGCCGATGCTGACCACCGCGGCCGGTTCCATCACGCCGGCGAAGGCGTTCGTGATTGGCGCTGGTGTCGCTGGATTGCAGGCGTTGGCTACGGCGCGCCGGTTGGGCGCGATCACCAGCGGGTTCGACGTGCGCGCCGCGGCGGCGGAGCAGGTGAAGTCGCTCGGCGCGACGTTCGTGCAGTCGGAAGTGGTGAGTGCGGCCGCCGAAGACAAGGGCGGCTACGCCAAGGCACAGAGCGAAGACGAAGCGGCGCGCACGCTCGCGACGATCGGCAAGCACATCAAGGATCAGGATCTCGTCATCACCACGGCGGCCATTCCTGGTCGCGCTGCGCCGAGGCTGATCACGGCGGAGATGGTGCGCAGCATGCGCCCGGGGTCGGTAATCGTGGACCTCGCCGCCGAAACCGGTGGCAACTGTGAACTCACCAAGTTGGGCGAGACGGTGGTGGAGAACGGCGTGCACATCATCGGCGCGTCGAATCTGCCGGCGACGATGCCCACGCACGCCAGTCAGATGTACAGCCGCAACGTGCTCACGCTGCTGCAGCATTTGGTAAAGGACGGCGCTCTCAACATCGATCTCGCCGACGAGATCACCGGCGCCATGACGCTCACGCACGACGGTCAGGCGCGTCGCTAACCGCGGCGCCTACGTCCCACCGCCTGCGAGCGTCGCGCCCACGCTGACAGCTCGCTTCACACCCGACGGAGAACGCGCCATGTCCGGCACCGGCATCATTCAACTGTACGTGTTCATTCTGGCCGGCTTTGTCGGCTTCCTGCTCATCTCCAAAGTGCCGCCGCTGCTGCACACGCCGCTCATGGCCGCGACCAACGCGATCAGCGGCATCTCGCTTGTCGGCAGCATCGTGCTCGCCGGCGGACAGTACGGCACCGTCGCAACGATTCTTGGCGTCGTCGCGGTGGCCTGCGCGATGACCAACGTGGTGGGTGGATTCATCATCACCGATCGCATGCTCAACATGTTCAAGCGCACGGAAAAGCCAGCCGAGAAGAAGGAAGGGGCGGCGTGAGCATGCTGTCGATGCTTCCCGGAGTGCTGCCGCTGTTGAGCGCGGCCAGCGAAAGCGCTGGCGGCACCAGCGAAACGCGAGAGCTGATCATTCAGGTCACCTATCTCGCCGCGTCGGTGATGTTCATCCTTGGGCTTCGCAGCCTGACCAAGCCCGACGAAGCGCGCCGCGGCATGCAGCTGGCCGCCGTCGGCATGCTGCTCGCGATCATCGGCACGATGCTCCATCAGGAGATCCTCACCTACACGTGGATCCTGACGGGCCTGGTCATCGGCTCGGTGATTGGCTACCCGCTCGGCAAGTTCGTGCCGATGACCGCGATGCCGCAGCGTATCGCCTTCTCGCACATGTTCGGCGCGCTGGCGGCTACGCTCGTCGGTATCGGCGAGTTCTATCACATGTACCAGGCGGGCACGCCCGCTCCGGCTGATGCCGACGTGCGCTTCAAGATGGCGGCACTTGGTTTCGAAGTGCTGTTCGGCGCGCTGACGGTGTCGGGCAGCTTCATGGCGTTCGGAAAGCTGCAGGAGTTCATCACCGGTCGTCCGGTGACGTACAAGGGACAGAACATCGTCACGGCGCTCGTCTTCATGATCGCACTCGGCGCGTTCTTCATGCTGATCGTGCAGCCGTCGAACGTGTACGCGTTCTATACGATGGTCGCGGTGTCGTTCATCATCGGCTTCCTGTTCGTGCTGCCGATCGGTGGCGCAGACATGCCGGTTGTCGTATCGCTGCTCAATTCCTTTGCCGGTCTCGCCGCATCGGCCACGGGCTTCGCGATCGGCAACAATGTGCTCATCATCGCCGGTGCGCTCGACGGTGCCTCCGGCTTCATTCTGTCGATCATCATGTCGAAGGCGATGAATCGCTCCTTCGGCAACGTGCTCTTCGGTGCGTTCGGCTCTGGCGGCGGTGCCGCCAGCACGCGCACGTCGGAGGGACTCACGGCCAAGAGCATCTCGGCGGAAGATGCGGCCGTATTGCTGGCCTATGCGGGCAAGGTCATCGTGGTGCCGGGTTACGGCATGGCCGTCGCGCAGGCGCAGCATCAGGTGCGCGAGTTGGCCGAGCTGATCGAGAAGAAGGGCGGCGAAGTGAAGTACGCCATTCATCCAGTGGCCGGTCGCATGCCTGGCCATATGAACGTGCTGCTCGCCGAGGCCAACGTGCCGTACGATCGCATGTACGACATGGACGAGATCAACGACCAGTTCCAGGAGTGCGATGTCGCGGTCGTCATCGGCGCCAACGACGTCGTGAACCCGGCGGCCAAGACGGATCCGGGCAGCCCGATCTACGGCATGCCGATTCTGCGCGTGAACGAGGCGAAGGCGGTGATCGTGCTCAAGCGTTCAATGAACACAGGCTTCGCCGGCATCGAGAACGATCTCTTCTTCGACGAGAAGACGAGCATGCTCTTCGGTGACGCCAAGGCGTCGCTCTCCAAGCTGGTCAGCGAGGTGAAGGGGTTGTAGTGCGTGCGTTTCGCACGCGCCGCGTCATTCCGATGGCGTGAGCGAGCGAGGTGACGAGTAGTCTGCAACGAGCCGCCTGCCATCGCAGCGCGGCTCGTTTGTGTGTCAGCAGGGAGTTGACTGTGCAGCTCGACGATCTTCGGCTCGCGCATGGCGAAGTCACGCGCAAGGTCATCGGCGCGTTCTATGACGTGTACAACGTACTTGGCTTCGGATTTGTCGAATCCGTGTACGGGAGCGCGATGGCCATCGCGCTGTCGAAACGAGGAGTGCAGTTCGAACGGGAACGACTGCTGGCCGTTCGCTATGGGGACGTGCTGGTTGGCGAATTCCGTGCGGACCTGATCGTGGAGCGGCGCGTCATTGTCGAACTCAAGGCCGCCGAGCGAATAGTGCCGGCGCACGAGAGCCAATTGCTCAATTATCTCCGGTCATCGGGCCTGCGAGTAGGTCTCATTCTCAACTTCGGCGCCAAGGCGACCATGCGTCGGCTCATCTGGACTGGATCTGGGATTGATGTGGCGGATATGAACGGATGAACTGCTCGGCCACGGATATGAGCTGATAGAAACGGAAACTGCGCACGGATACTGCCCAAGCAGAGAGATTTCTCTTTTTGTGGTATCCGTGCGCAGTTTCCGTGTGCATCGGTTGGTATCCGTGGCCGAGCAGTTCATCCGTTCTTATCCGCGCCACTCGTTCGACGGCTGCAATCGTTGAACGAATTCATCCCTGATGGTGCGGGAACCGACCAAGGGTGGCGCACGCTGGTCACGCGGATAACTTTCCTTGGCTGCGCCGTCGGCTTGGCGCGGACGTGTTCGTCATCATCTGGAGTGCTGTAGATGCCCGAGTTTGGAAGCTGGGGAACGGACTGGTGGAAGCCAGTGCTGTTCGTGCTGGTGGCTGGTCACATCACCAACGTGTGTGTGACGCTGTTTCTGCATCGTGCGCAAACGCATCGTGGTGTTCGGTTTCACTACCTGGCGGAGTTGCCGATGCGTGTGTGGTTGTGGTTGACCACCGCAACGCGCACCAAGGAATGGGTGGCGTGCCATCGCAAGCATCATGCGTTCGCCGATCGCGAGGGCGATCCGCATAGTCCTGTCGTCGAGGGACTGCGCAACATCCTGCTCAAGGGTGCGTTCTACTATCGCAAGACCGTGCGCCAGCCCGGCGTGCTCGAGAAGTACGGCAAGGGGACGCCCGAGGATTGGCTGGAGCGCCATCTGCTGGACAAGCGGAGCTCATTGGGGATCGTGCTCATGCTTGGTATCGACATCTGGCTCTTCGGCTTCTTCGTGGGTCCGCTGGTGTGGGCGGTGCAGATGATCTGGATTCCGCTGTGGGCAGCGGGTGTGATCAACGGCGTCGGTCATGCGCTGGGCTATCGGAACCACGATGTGAAGGACGCGAGCCGAAACATCTCGCCGTTCGGCATCATCATTGCCGGCGAAGAGTTGCACAACAATCACCACGCTGATCCGCACTCCGCGAAGTTCGCGCATCGCTGGTTCGAGTTCGACATTGGCTGGATGTACATCCGCCTGCTCTCATTCCTGGGCTTGGCCGAGGTGAAGTACGCTCGGCTCGGTGCCCATGTTCGCGTCACCGAGTCCTAGGGTTTCTCATGGCAGACGTTTCATGTTCGCGTTGCGGTCAGACGCGTGAAGGCTTCGAGCGACCTCCGTTCCCAGGCACGATCGGCGCGCGCATCATCGGCGAGATCTGCAAGGATTGCTGGGGGCAGTGGCTGAAGCAGCAGACGATGTTGATCAATCACTACGGGCTGAACGTGATGGACCCGCAGGCGCGCACGTTTCTGACGCGCAACATGGAAGGCTATCTGTTCAAGACCGGGTCCACCGACGACGTCGATACCAGCAAGCAGGGAACGATCACGCACTAGCGTGATCGGCGCTGGTTCGTTGTCGAGAATGACGAAGCGCCTCGTCCGGGTATCGGAGGAGGCGCTTCAGCGTTCGCGGGACGCGGATGTTTCGCTACGGCGCAGCAATGCGCCGGTTGGAGCCTGCTAGTTTACGCCAGCGATATAGCGGGCGAGGCGCCCGCAGCTGGTGCATTTCAACGTCACGTGCGAGTTGGGTGGTGCCGGCGTCGACACCGGGTCGCGATCAATGCTGCCTGAGCAAGACGGGCAGCTCAGGGGCAGGCCGGTACGGTCTGCTGCAATGAGGTGCAGCGCCTGTGCCGGATTGAACGTGTTCGGTCGTGGCTTACGCATTCCGCCTCCTCGCGAATGTTGCGCCGACCGCAGACTGCGGCCGGGAGGCGAAAGGTAGCTAAACCGGGGTCCGACCGGCACTGGCAGAGCGAAAGAGTCGGGATCGACCTTAACCGCCGTCCCGAATTTTCGCCAGTTACCTGTAGGGTCTGCTTGGGAACGTTCGATCCGCTCACTCCCAGCTGGTGGGGCGTCTCCAGAGCTTCCGGCCGAGCTTCCATGACCGCTTCGCCGAGATCTCCTGTGTGCCGCCGGGCGGGTACAGCTCGGGGTCGGCGAACTCGTCGAGCATGTCGGTGGCCTTGGCCGAGGCTTCGTCGGCCCAGTGCACGATTTCGGCCTCGACGGTCATGGGCTGCACGGGGCTACCGAACTCGAGCGATCCATGGTGGGACAGGATGAGGTGCAGGAGTTCGTTTCGCTGCGCCTCGGACAGCGTGAACTCCGCGGCTGCCAGCCTGCGGTCGAACATGAGGGCGCCGAGGGTGACATGGCCGAGGAGCATGCCCGTGGAGGTGTGGGCAAAGCCTTCGGGGGAGATGGCGTAGGCGTCGACTTTGCCGATGTCGTGGAGGAGGGCTCCGGCGACCACCAGATCCGCGTTGGCTTGGCGAACTGTCCGGGCGACATGCCGAGCGATGGAGGTGACCTCGTAGACGTGGAGGAGCAGACCGCCCAGTTGCGCGTGGTGTCCGTTGACGGAGCCGGGGGCGCGTTCGAAGGCGACGCGGAAGTTGTCGTCGGCGAAGAACAGGTCCACGGCTTGCCGGATTGTGCTGGAGGCGATGCCGGCGCGGAGTTTGTCGAGCGCGTCCCAGACTTTTTCGGTCTCTACGTCGATGCGGACCAGGAACTCGGAGGGGTCGAACTGATCGGCGGGGAGCACCCGCAGCGGGGCAGTGAGCTGGAGTTGACGCTTGCGCGAGCCATCGTCGCCGAATGTGGCGACCTCTCCAATGACCTGCACGACGCGTCCTTTCTCTGCGCCGGCGGCCCAGTCGAGGCGTTCTGACCAGATGGGGGCGGTTTCTATGGTCCCGGTCGCATTGCCGAGTGCGAGGACGACGAAGGGGAGTCCCGCGCGCGTGGTGCGTTCGGTTCGCTCGCGTACCAAAAACTCGTGCTGGACGCGATCGCCGAGTGTGGCGCTGCGGAGGTCGAAGGGTGCCATGGAGGGGTTACGGCGGTGGCGCGTGCTGGAACTGCGGGGCGGATTCGGAAGGAAGGCCCTTGCGCCGAATGGACTGGATGGAGAGGCTTGAGCATGTCTGCAAGCCGTCGTTCCGTTCATTTGGCGCCGCGTGGGGTTCCCGCAGCGAATGGTGATGTGCTGGAGGATGGTCGCGCCACCCCGGCGAGCGCTGGTGTGATCGATTCTCCGCACGAGGAGTTGGCGCCGGCGGAGGCGTCTGCGCTGCGCTTGTGGGTCGTGCTGGCGCGCGCGCACGCGGCGATCTCCGCGCACGCGACCGAGGATGCGTCCCGAAACGGGCTGACGCTGGCCGAGTTCGGTATTCTCGAGGCGCTGTACCATCGAGGGCCGATGCTGCTGGGTGAGGTGCAGCGTCGCATTCTGGTCTCGAGCGGAGGTATCACCTTTCTCGTGGACCGGTTGACGGCGAAGGGGTTGGTGGAGCGGCGGTCGTGTCCATCCGACCGTCGGGCGCGTTACGCCGCGCTGACGCCGCAGGGCGAGTCGCTGGTGGCGGAGACGTTTCCGGTTCACGCGGCCGTCTTGTCGCGCGTGATGTCCGGGCTGACGCCGGAGGAGCAGGAGCGTGCCGCGGACTTGATTCGTACGCTCGGACTGCACGCGGCGAGCGAGCCGCGCTTGAGCGCGCTGGAGTCGGTGCGGGGCTGAGGTATTAGGGTCGTATTCGCTCCGCGATCACGGCCCGACTTCTGCGACAGAGGGTGCTTGACGGAGACACCATTCCCACTTATATCTCAGTTCAGAGATACTCACTGTAGAGTATCGCAAATTTGAGATAAGCATTCTCCGCACAACCACCACCGCCTACCAGGCGAAGGAGCTGCTTATGAAGTGGGCAATCGACTCGGCGCACAGCCAGATCCAGTTCAGCGTCAAGCACCTCGGCATCTCCACCGTGCGCGGCACCTTTGACGCGTTCTCCGGCAGCATCGAGGAATCGAACGGCGTCGTGACCGCGGTCAGCGTCGATATCGACACCAAGTCGGTGAACACCAATCAGGGTCAGCGCGACGAGCATCTCCGCAGTCCCGACTTCTTCGACAGCCCCACGTTTCCGCACGCCAGCTTCCGTCTGACGAAGTTCGACAAGAAGGGCGATGACGTGACGGCCACCGGCGAACTGACCATTCGCGGCGTGACGCACCCGGTGTCGCTCAAGGGCGAGATCGCTGGACCTGCCACGGATCCGTGGGGCAACCAGAAGGTGTCGGCCACGCTCGAGGCGCGCATCTCGCGGAAGGAGTGGGGGCTGACGTGGAACGCGGCGCTCGAGACCGGCGGCGTGCTGGTGAGCGACGAAGTGCGTCTCGCGATCGACGTGCAGGCGGCCGTTGCGGTGGAAGCGGAGCCAGTCGCCGCGTAGTCCGCTCACGGTGAGGACAGGAACGGGGACGCTCTCAGCTGTGGCTGCGAGCGTCCCCGTTTTTCGTGCCAGCGTTGCAGAGCGACCGACCGCTGCGCACCAATCGACGCGGCTGCTCAGGACACGTACAGGATGTCCCCGTCGTTGTCGATTCCGAGTTCCTGCTGCACCCCACACACGCCACAGATCAACACCGCGTGCCAACGCTCGCCGAGCTGATCCTGCAACGCGGGAAGTGCTTCACGCACCGTGAGCTTGCGATACGTGTACTCCTTGCAGCCGATGCACGCATGCGCTCGAGCGATCCGCTCCGCGCGTTCCTGCGTGATGGGCGAGGGATGGTTCACGGCTCAGCTGCCGCTGTTGGGCGTGCCGGACTCACTGCCTGGGAGCGCCTTGGGGACACCCGGATAACCGAGCCCTGACGACGAGGCCGAGCGCGTGCCGGGGGCGCGTGCGGCGTCATCGGCGTCGCGTGAATGCCCCGTGGCGCTGAGCAACTCGCGAAGACCGCCCAGCGCACCCATGACGCCCGACGCTTCGGCGGGGAGGAAGATCGTGGTGCCCTTTCCCTGCGTGAGCTGAGGCAGCGCTTCGAGGTACTTGAGGCCGAGCAGGTACATGGCGGCCTGTCCTTCCGGCAACGACGCTGAAATGAGTCCGATCGCTTCCGCCTCCGCGTGCGCGATGGCGAGTCGCGCCTCGGCCATGCCCTGCGCACGCAGGACGTTGGCGTCGCGCTCACCTTCGGCTTTGCGTACCTGCGACTCGCGCTGGCCTTCCGACTCGAGAATGGCGGCGCGCTTGCCAGCTTCGGCGTTCGTCACCGACGCTCGGCGTTCGCGTTCGGCGCGCATCTGCAGTTCCATGGACTGCTGGATGTCGCGCGGGGGTTCGATGCTCTGCAGTTCGACGCGCGTCACATCGACGCCCCAGCCGATGGAAGCCTCTTCGATCACGTCGCGCATGCGCTTGTTGATCACGTCGCGGCTGGTCAGCGTGGCGTCGAGTTCCATATCGCCGACGATGTTTCGCAGCGTGGTCCGCGTCAGCGTTTCGAGCGCGTATGGCAGGTTGGTGACGGAGTACGTCGCCTTCTGCGGATCGGCGATGCGGTAGTAGAGCACCGCATCGATGTCGATCGTGACGTTGTCCTTGGTGATGACAGGCTGGCTCGGAAAGTTGAGCACCTGTTCACGCAGATCGATTCGCGACGTGGAGCCGGCGACGATCTTTCGCACGCCGGCGACATCGGATTCGAGATAGCGCACGTCGATCGTGCGCGGCCGTTCGATGAACGGGATGAGCAGGTTGAGCCCGGAGCGCGCTATGCGATCGAATCGTCCGAGCCGCTCCACCACCATCACTTCCGCCTGCCCGATGATCTTGACTGAGCTCACCAGCAACACGAGCACAAGAACGACAGCGACGATCAGGAAGGGCATGGCGGAGTACGGATGTTTGGTGGCTACGGTCTCCAGTCGGCGATGAAGAGATTCGTTTCGCCGGCCTTCGCATCGAAGCGATTGGAGGCCCAGATCAGTTGCTTACCATTGGGGCTGAACATCGGGAACCCGTCGAACTCCGGATTCGTGCTCACCTGCTCGATTCCGGTGCCGTCCATCTTCACGATGAACAGGTCAAAGTTACGACTGCGCGGGTTCTTGTGGTTGGACGAGAAGATGATGTGCTGTCCGTCCGGCGTCCACGAGGGACCGAAGTTGGCGCCGCCGAGGTTGGTGATCTGCTTGTTGTTGGACCCGTCCGCGTTCATGACGAACAGTTCCATGCGATTCGGGCGGATCATGCGCTTGCTGAGCAGGTCGCGATACGACGCGATCGAATCCGGATTGGTCGGATGCCAGGCGCGATAGACGATCTTGGTGCCATCGGGCGACCACCACGGTCCGCCATCGTAGCCCGGCGTGGTGGTCAGCTGCTTCACGTCGGTGCCGTCGACATTCATCGTGTAGATGTCGAGGTCCCCGCCCTTGAGCGACGTGAAGACGATACGCTTGCCGTCGGGGGAGAGCACACCTTCCGCCGTGTAGACGCCGTAGTTGGTGAGGCGCTTGAGATCCTTTCCATCGCGTCCGACAGTGTAGATGTCGAACGGATCGATGCCCCAGACGTAGCCCTTGGACGGATCCGGCTTGGCCGGGCAAGCGGTGTCAGCGGCGTGCGTCGAACCGAAAAAGAGGCGCTTGCTGCCGGGAAGGAACCAGCCGCAGGTGGTTTTGCCGCCGACGGAGACCTTGGTCAGCCCCGTGCCGTCCGGGCGCATGACGTACTGCTGATCGCAGGTGCGGCCGTCGCGCGTGGATTGGAAGGTGATCCACTGCCCGTCGGCGCTGAAATAGGCTTCAGCGTTCTCGCCGCCGTTGGTGAGCTGGCGAATGTTGGTCAGATGAGATTCGCCGGCTTCGGCCGGCACGGCGGTGCGGGCGGCGCCTGTCACGGCGGACGGCGCGGCACTCGGCACGCGGCTGCAGGCGGCCGCGGCGACGACGACGGCGGCCAAAATCAGAGCGGAATTGGATGTACGCATGCGGCTAACCGTAGACGGCCACAGCTGTTCCGGCAATCCGCACCATTACGAAGGCACAATCCAGACGGGTGCGGAGCGTGACGCCCCGCACCCGTCCGGCATTGGATCACTTCAATTCAATGACTTTGACACCGGCCAGCGAGCCGGCGGTACTCACATAGCCCACTCGATAAGGTGCGCCGTTATCGGCCGCCGACCACGGAGATGGTGCCGGGAACGCTCGCGACGGCATTGATCGCGGCGTGGGTGGAGAGCGATGACTGGGTGCTCTGCGCCTGCGCGCCGGTCGCGATGGCAACGGAAGCGATGATGGCGGACGCGGCGATGGCTGCCAAGAGTGGCAGCGAAGAGTTGCGAGGGGGGCGCATGGATGGGATTGGCCGTGTGAAGCCAGCATCGAGCTGCGTCGCCCGTGACTAATTCATCGGCAATCCAGCAGAAATCTTTAGCACGGCATCGTTTGCTCTGTCACGTGAAGCAACGCTCAGGGCAAAGAAAACCGCCCGGATCGAGTGCTCGATCCGGGCGGCGTTAACCATTGTTACGCTGCTGCGCGTCGCCTACTTGGACCCGCTCTTCGCGAGCGCGGGCTTGCCTTGCGGCAAGAGTGCTGCGGCGGCGAAGACGTCCTTCTGTGTCGTGCTCTTGCGGAGCAATTCGATTGCCTTGCGCAGCTGGTTGTCATCGTTGAGCTGATGACGCTTCACGGCGGTGTCGCCGAAGGCGAGCTTGGCAACGCGCTCTTCGATGGCGCGATCGACATCAGCGGCGCCGGCGTCGAACATGGCCTTGTCGATCTTGACCGAGTCGGCGGTGAGGCGACGATAGAGGTCTTCGCGCCACGCCGGGTTGATGGCGAAGTCGGGCTTAACCTTCCCCTTCTGTTCTTCGGCGATGGCCTGCAGCTGCTGTAGATACTTCTGGGAGGCAGGTGCGAGCGCGCGGCGCAGCTTCTGCTCGGCGGTCGTCAGCGTATCGGCGGCGACGTAAACGTCGGGCGTGATGGCACCACCGCCGTACAGCGTGCGGCCGCTGGCGGACTTGTACGTCGGCTTGGCCTTGCGTGCCGAATCGGACTCGATGGAGTCAGGCGCGACTTCGACGAACTGTCCGTTGTCGTTGAACTTGCGCTCCTTCTGAATGGAGCGACCCGACGGCGTGTACCACTTGCCCGTGGTGATCTTGAGCGCGTAGCCGCCATCGAGGTTGTAGACGCTCTGCACGAGGCCCTTGCCGAACGACGTGGTGCCGAGGACGAGGGCGCGATCGTAGTCCTGCAGCGCGCCGGCAACGATTTCAGCGGCGGACGCCGAGTAACCGTCGACGAGCACGACGAGCGGGACATCCGGTGCGAGCGGATCGTTGTTGGCGACGAACTTCTGGAAGTCACCGCGACCGCGGACGCTGAGCAGTTCCTTGCCCTTGGGGAGGAACAGGTTGGACATCGCGAAGGCTTCTTCGAGGATGCCGCCCGGGTTGCCGCGCATGTCGATGACGATGCCCTTCGCGCCCTGCTTGCGCAGCGAGGTCACCGCTTCGACGATGTCCGACGTTGTCTGCTCGCTGAAGCGCTCGAGCGGGACGTATCCCACCTGCGGATCGATCATCATCGAGTAGCGAACGGCCGGCACGTGGATTTCGGCGCGCTTGAAATCGAGCTTGATCGGCTGGGGCACGCCGGGGCGCATGAACTGCACGGTGACGGCGCTGCCGACGGGCCCGAGTAGCTTGCTCTGAGCCTTCTGGGTGTCCCAGCCGCGGGCGGAGAAGGTGTCCACCTGGAAGATGCGATCGCCTTCCTGTACGCCGCGCGATTCGGCCGGAGAGTTGTGGAAGACCTTATTGATGGTCACCCACTCGCCGATCTTGGAGATCTCCATGCCGATGCCGGCGTAGCGACCGTTGGTGTTGCGGGCGAACTCCTCCATCTGCTTGGGAGAGAAGAGTTCAGTGTAGGGGTCGTTGAGTTCCTTCACGAGGCCACGGGCGGCCTTTTCGTAGAGCGCCTGCGCGTCGAGCGTATCGACGTAGCGCAAGGCAACGAAGGTGAGGACCTGATCGAGGAGCTGCGCGCCGCCCCGCGAGGCGCGCGTCTGAAGGGCGAACCCTCCGGCGAGCACTGGGAGGAGGACGAGACTGGCCAGGGCGGCCTTGCGGGTGCGTGTCATGCGGCGGCTCGAAATGGGGGTGTACCAGCAAACCTGCTCTGTCGTACGCGAGGCGCGGAGCTCGGTTCCCTGCCGGGACACGAGGGGACGCCAAAACTGCTTGTCGTCAGGGCTCCTCGCGAGGGCGAGAGCCAAGCACGTAGTCCACCTGCCAGACCCGTTCGTACTGACGGATCCCGATATCCCGCACGAGTCCCGCGCTCAGCAACATCTCATGCGCTGGTTGTAGGACGCGCTGGAGGTGTGATGGATAACGTTGCGTGAGGGGAAGTTGTTCGGCCAGTCGTTCGAGCGGGATGCGCCAGGAGAGGCGTCCGTCAGCGCGGGCGACCTCGAGCATCCGGTACAAACGGCGCGCTACCGGGGACGACAGCGCGTGGTATCGGGTGCTCGACAGGGTGATCGTGTGCCGAGCGGCGAGGTTGGCGCGCACCGTGGGGGAGATGATCACGCGGGCGTCGCCCGGTTCGCCAGTGGCGAGATTGCCGAAGAGGTGGAGCTGTTCGCGGTCCGCCACCCGACGGCGCTGAACGGCGACCGAGGTGAGGATCGTGAAGCTGATGTCGCCGTGGCCCGAGGTTGCGGACCAGTAGGCGCCGACCGACTCGAGGGTGGTGCGTTCGAGACGGGTGAGGGCCGCGCGCAGCTGTTCGTAGGTGCGGCCGTCGGCGCGACGGCCCATCGACCGGAGAAACGCATGCAACGTGAAGGTGACCGCGCCATCGGCGGGAGCACCCATCTCGTTGTAGCGGTGCAGCAGTTCGACGTAGACGTCCTGATCGAACGTGCCGGGCAAGCGGTCGCCGGCCATGGGGATGACGCGCCAGCGCCCGCCGTTGTCCGTGAGGAACGAAACGGGGGCGTCGTCCGCCGAATCACTGAGGCGGAAGAGGGGCAGCTCCTCGAGCGAGCGATCGAGGATGACCCCACGCACGGCGGGTCGCTTGCGAGCAGCGAGTGTCATCAGCGATGGAAGCTGTGCGTCCATCCCTCGTAGCGCCAGCGGTTTGCGCGATTTCGTTCCAGTCGGTTCTCGGGTGTGGTACGGCTACGCGAGCAGCAATACCTGCCCACTGACGTTGCGTGCGGCATCGCTGGCGAGAAATGCGACGACATCGGCGACCGACTCACGCTCGACGTACTCGGTGGAGTCGGCCATGTTGCTGAGATTAGCGGCGGTGCGGACGGCGGTGGGCGCGACGGCGTTGGCGCGCACGCCATGCGCGCGCTCATCGGCGGCGACGGCGCGCATCATGGCGAGCACGGCGCTCTTGGCAGCAGCGTACGCGCCCAAGCCTTCTGGTTTTGCGCCGGGGAGTGCTGCAGCCGACGCGAAGTAGACAAACGCGCCGCGGCCGGTGCGCACGGCTGGCAGAAAGGCGCGTGTCGCGTTGTGCGCTGTGTCGAGGTTGATGACGAATTGCTTCTGCCACGCGGCGTTGTCGGTGCTGTCGAGCGGGCCGGTGAGCCCGAAGCCGCCGGCGGCACAGACGACCGCGTGCACAGCGCCGCCAAAGCGATCACTCGTTGCGGCGATGACCTCGTTGGCGACCGTCTGCGCGGCCTCACCATCGGCGAGGTTGGCGGCATGCGCCGACACGGTGTAGCCCAGCGCACGCAGCGTTGCCGCGCGCGCCTCGACTTCGGCGAGCGTCAGATCGAGCAGGGCGAGCGTGGCGCCGCGCTTTGCGAAGCCCAAGGCGAGCGCTTCTCCAACCTGTCCGGCGCGACCGACGCCAGTGATGACGACGAGCTTGTTCGCGAATTCATTTGTGGACTCCATGCGCGCCGTCTCCGGTGGAGCGTGGTCCCGCGAGGCTGGCTACGGCTTGAGTGCGCGCAGCGCGTCGGCGACGGCGTCGAGGCAGTGGGTGAGCCCCTCCACCGTGTGATCGCCCATGTGTCCGATGCGGAACGACGTCGCCTTCACCTTGCCATAGCCACCGCCAATCACGAAGCCGCGTTCGGCGACGGCCTTCACCAACGCCTCACCACCGATGCCCGCAGGAAGCGCGATGGCCGTGACTGTTGGTGAGCGTAGTCCGTCGAGCGCGCCGATGCACATCGGGACGTCGATGGCTTCGCGGGTGCGCACAAGCCACGCCTGCGTCAGCTGCTGCATGGCCGCATGCCGAGCCCAGCGGGCTTCGATCCCTTCGCGGGCAATCGCTTCGCCCTGCAGCAGCGTGGCGTAGAGCAGCGAGATGGCGGGTGTGTTGGGTGTCTGGTTCTTGTGCGCGTAGTGCTCGAACTCGAGCACGTCGAAGTAGCGACCGCGTGCGGTGGAGTGCTTCGCGCGCTCGAGAAAGCGTTCGGATACGACCGCGAACGCGAGCCCCGGCGGCAACGCGAGCGCCTTTTGGGAGCCCGTGAGCACGACGTCCAGGTCCCATGCGTCCGTCTCGACGGGTGCGCCGGCGATGCCGGTCACGCTGTCCACGAGCACGAGCACGTCGTGTGCGCGCGCCAGCTTGGCGATGGGCGCGAGATCGGTGAGTGCGCCGGTGCTCGTTTCGGAGTGCACAACGGTGAGCGCCGAGTAGCGCTTGGCCTTGAGTGCCGTTTCGATCTGGTCAAGCGCGACGACGTCGCCCCACGGCGCGACGAGTTCGGTGACCTCGCGGTCGCAGGCGCGCGCGATGTCGGCGAAGCGTTCGGAGAAGGCGCCGTTGACCAGCGACAGGATGGGGCCCGGCGGCGAGCATCGCACCGCCATCTCCATGAAGCCCGTGGCCGACGACGTGCTCACGTAAACCGGGCGGGTGGTGCGAAAGATCGGCTGCAGCGAAGCGACTACACGCGCAAACATCGACTCGAACGCCGCACCGCGATGCGGGAGCATCGGTGCAAGCATCGCTTCGAGAACTTCGCGGCGAACTTCTGTGGGTCCCGGAAGAAAGAACGTCCCGAATGCCGGCGCGGTCATGCCGTTTCCTTGAGCAGCAGGTCGTGCAGCGCGGAGAAGTCACGAGCCTCGGCGTCGGCGACGGCGACCACGTTGGGGCGACGCGCCACACCCGTGTAGGCGATGAAGCTGTTGGAGAGGCCGCGCACGGCCGCGTCGGTGGAGCCGTCGCCCACCATCACCATCGGCTTCGGCAACTTGAGGTTAAAGAGCGTGGCCGGCTTGCCGCGCTGCGTGGCGAGCGGTTGCTCGCCATCGAGACCGATGTAGCGATCGTCATCGTCGAAGCGCAGCGAGACGGCGTGGACGCGAGAGGGTGGCACCTCGAGATACTCCGCCAGTGGCAGGATCGCTTCGCGCAGACCGCCGCTGAGCAGCGTGACTTCGCTGCCCGACTGAGCCAGTACCGCGCAGAGTGCGCGCGCGCCGGGCTGCACGGCTTTTACGTAGGCGTGGCCGAGTGCGGCGACTTCGATGCGCGTGGGGCGAATGATCGCGAGGCGTTCGGCGTAGACCGACTCGAGCGGGATTTCGCCGGCCATCGCACGATCGGTCAGCGCGGTGATCTCGCGCGCGACCTCCTCCCCGCGCAGAGCGGCGAGCCAGTCGATGCCTTCGAGCGACGTGAGCGTGGAATCGACGTCGAGCACCACGGACGCAAAGCGCGCCTTGGACTGCGTGATCGTCACAGAACGTTTCCGGGTGCGAGGATGCCGTGTGGGTCGAACTCGTGCTTGAGCGCGCGAATGACCCGCTGCTGCGCATCGCTGGCCTGCAGCGGGAGCCACTTGCGTTTGATCTTGCCGATGCCGTGCTCCGCGGCGACGGTGCCGCCCATGGCCACGACCTCGCGCAGCGTTGCCGCCACGACCGCTTCGATGCGGACCAATTCGGTGGCGTCGTGCGCGATGAAATTCTGGTGCGGATGACCGTTGCCCGCGTGTCCGTACGCGACGGCTTGTGGCACGCCGTGTTGGTCGGCGATGGCGCGCGCGATGCGCAGGGCGTCGGCGAGCTTGGGATACGGGACGGCCCAATCCGTGGAGACTTTCCGTCCACCGGCGGGGCGGCAGACAGCACCGCGTTCGTTCATGGTGGCGGGCACCGCATGTCGCATGCGACGTGCGTCGCGCAACGGCGCCGGCGCGTCGTACACCTTGATGTCGGACGCCATCGCGTGATGCGCTTCCGCGAGTTCGAGCCACGCGTCGAGCGGCAGCTCGTCGTCGGCGGTGGCTTCGTTGGCGCCGGTTTCTTCCACGTAGACCATCGCCTGCGCGTCGGCGGCCCAGCCGGTGCTGCCTTCTGCAGCGCGCGCGATCGTCATGGCGCGTTCGTCGAAGAATTCGAGGCAGCGCGGATAGACGTTGGGTGAACGACGTGCGGCCACCACAAAGGCCAGCGCGTCAGCTTCGCGCGCGAACGGCACCGCGAGTCCCAGCACCTGCGCGGGCAGTGGCAGCAGTCCGAGTTCCGCTTCCACCACAACGCCGAGCGTGCCTTCGCTGCCGATGAACCATTCGACGGGGTCGTGCGCGATGGGATAACCGACGGTGTTCTTCTCGAGAGCAGGTCGGCGCAGTTCGAGGCGTTCGCCGTCGGCGGTGAGTACCGTCAGCGCGCGTACATGCGGACCCGTGGCGCCGTAGCGCAACGAGCGTGCGCCGGATGCATTGCAGGCGATGGCACCACCTACGGTGGACTCTTCTTCGCTGGTGGGGTCGGGCGTGAAGAGCAATCCAACCGCTTCTGCCGCGCGGCGTACATCGGCCACGACGGCACCGGCACCGACGCGAATGGAGCGGGCGTCGGTGTCCACCTCGTGCATGTGCGACAGGCCGCGCATGGAGAGCAGCAACCCGCTGTCCACGATGGACGCGCCGGTGGTGCTCGACTGCATGCCGGCCGGCGTGACGTGAGTGCGCGAGGCATTCGCCTCGCGCAGCAGCGCTGCCACCTCCTCGATCGATGCCGGACGCACGACGCCCTCCGGCACGAGCTCGAGGCCGGACGCATCACGCGCGTACGCGCGACGCACATCGAGATCACGCTCGATGGCGGGGGTGTCCGAACTCGTTGGCAGGTGCGGTGCGGTAGCAGTCATGCGGTAGCCGTCATGCGGTTCAGCGAGTTGGTGCGCGTGGCCTGACGTGTTCAGTCCGTACGGAAATGTACGATGCTGGCCGACACGATATCCGGCAGTTCGAGCAGCGCCCGACGTGTCGCTTCGTCCACCTCACCGTCCACCGATACCGCAGCCAACGCATCGCCGCCCTGCGCCAGACGCGCCTGGTGATACTCGGCGATGTTCACGTGACGCTCACCCAACAGCGTTCCCACGCGACCGATCACGCCGGGCACGTCCTTGTTGGTGAGAATGAGCAGCGTTTCCTTGGGGTTCACGTCCACATGGAACGAGCCGATGCGCGTGAGCCGTGGCGAGCTGCCCTCCGGTGCGCATCCGGTAACAGCGAGCTGTTGCATGCCGCCGGAGAGCGCGACTTCCACCGCGCGCGGGTTGCCGAGTTCGCTGGATTCGCCGACGCTGAGTTCGATGCCGCGCGCTTCCGCGAGACTGCGCGCGTTGATGAGGTTCAGGCGATCGGACTCGATGACGCCTTCGAGCACGCCAGTCGCGGCCGCGGCGAGCAACGCCTGCGAGCCGTGCGCGAGTTCAGGGCTGACGCGCAACGACACCCGACGCACCGCGCGCATTCCCTGATCGGCGAGCACCGCGCGCGCCACGGCGGCGGCGCGACGCGCCACGAGCATGGCGGCGTGGAGATCGGCCCACCCTTCGCTTCCTGCGGCGACGTTGATCGAGCGCGACAGATCCTTGTGCAGCAGTGCGTCGCGCACGGCGATGCATACATCGCGCGCCACGTTGCGCTGCGCTTCGACCGTGCTGGCACCCAGGTGCGGCGTAAGCAGCAGGTTGTGCGCTTTCCGCAGTGGACTGTCGACGGCCAGCGGCTCCACTGAATAGGCGTCGAGCACGGCGCCGCGCAGCTGATCGGTTTCGAGCGCCGCCAGCAGTGCGGCTTCATCGACGATGCCACCGCGAGCGAGGTTGGCCACAACGGAGCGCGACGGAAGACGGCTCAACTCACGCTTGCCGATCATGCCGCGCGTTTCGTCGGTGAGCGGCGTGTGGATCGTGAGGATGTTCGTTTCCGCGAGCAACGCGTCGAGCGTCACGGCGCGACGCACGCGCAGCGCGGTGAAGCGCTCATCGGCGACATACGGATCGTACGCGACGACCTGCATGCCGAATGCGTGGGCGCGCGTGGCCACTTCGCCGCCGATGCGCCCTAACCCGACAATGCCGAGCGTCTTGCCCTTGAGCTCACGACCGAGAAACAGCGAACGATCCCAGCGCCCTTCCGCCATGCTCTGCGCCGCCGTGGGCAACTGTCGCAGCAGCCCGATGACGGTACCGAAGAACAGTTCGGCGACGGCGATCGTGTTACCGGCCGGCGCATTGATGATCGCGACGCCCAACGACGTGGCGACATCGAGCGCGATGTTGTCCACGCCCACGCCGGCTCGGCCCACGACACGCAGTTTGGTCGCGTGTTGCAGCAGCTCGGCGGAGATGCGCGTCGCGCTCCGTCCGACGATCGCGTCGTAGTCGGGGATGCGCCGCAGCAGCTCGTCCTTGGGGAGCGTGGGCACTTCATCGACGACCAGCTCGGGTTCGGCGAGCAGCAGCGCGACGCCTTCCGGATCGACTTCGTCAGTTACGAGGACACGATACGTCATGCGGACAGTCTGGGAGATGATGATGCTCGTCGCGCCGAACGTCGGACACGCGCACCATCAATGGATACTCGGCTACGACGCTCGGCGGCAGCGTGCCGCGCGAGCGGAGTGCCTATCTCCCGAAATCGTTGCGTCCGAGGGCGCCGCGCAGGTTCTCGCGCATGGCGACGATGAGATCGTCCCGAGCGGCCGGTGAATCGTCGCGGACGTGGAGCTCAACGCCATCGGCGATGGAGACGCGTCGCCAAGAGGCGGTGCTGCCGTTCTCCTTGGCCACGATCGGGTCGAGCTGCAGCGTCAGCGCTGGTGCCAGCGAGGCAGCTACGCGCCGTTCGAGCGAATCGCCGGTGACTTCCCGCATCTCCGACTTGATCGCGTCCAGCGTTTGTCCTTCCCGCTGACGAATCTTGATCGCGAGGAGCTGGAGCAGATGGCGATAGCCGTACGTGGCCGCGGTACCCGCGCCTTCGGGGCGATCGAGCAGCCCGTTGGCTACGTAGAAGCGGACAGCGCGCGCACTTGGCATCGCACGGGCCGACGCATTGGTCGGCTTCATGCCAGCGGCATCCACGAGGGAGGCCGCGTGTGCGGCGAGTCCACGAGCATTGAATGGAGCGTGGCGCGCGTGGGCGCGCAGGAGCGGAACAGGGGACTCGGCCATGGGACGCGGAATATACGGGCAATCCGAAGCACCGCGAGCAGGGCGGCCGAATCTCCCGATCACGCGTCCGGTGGACAGCCGGTCAGAGCTTGACCCCGAGGAACTTGAGGAGCGCGGCCGCGAACAAGTCCGGGCATTCCTCGTGCGGGAGGTCGCCGGCCGGGAAGACTTCGAACGGAGCCTCGGGACGAAGCCCGTGCACCTGAGCTGCTTCCTTGAAGGGCGTCTGGGCGGCGAACTGGCCCCAGGCCAGCATGAACGGTCGCGGCATGGCGACCAAATCGTGCCGAATGTCGTGATTGAGCCGCATGCCGACAAAGGCGGCCGGTGCGAAACGGGCGTTGTGCTGTCTCGCGCTCTCCCAATAAAGATTTACCACGCGGTCGGACATCATGGAGCGGTCGTGGTAGATGTCCTTCAGGAAGAAGCGGATGCTCGGCTTGGAGACGAGCGCCGAGAAGAGCGCGGTGCCGGGGACGTTGCTGCGGAAGAGCCCCTGCACCACAGAGCCGGCGGCGCCACCATAGTTGTAGAGCCGCGAGACACCGGCCGGACCGATCGCCGAGACAGCGCTGACGAGCTCCGGATGCGCAGCCGCGATGGCGATGAGGTATGTGCCCCCGAGCGAGGAGCCGACCAGCACGGCGGGCTGTCCGATGACGTCTCGCAGGAAATCGGTCAGCAGCTCGATGTAGAGCGTGGCGGTGTAGTGCAGCTCCGGGTGCGCCGACGCGCCGAAGCCGAGCAAGTCGATGCTGTAGGTGGTGTAGTGCTGTGCGAGCACCGGCACGACGTCGCGCCATTCCATGGACCAAGCGCACGCATGGATGGAGTGAACGAGCAGCATCGGCGGGCCTTCACCGCGCTGGACATAGGCGATGTCATGACCGCGCCAGGTGTAGTGGCGTCGTTCACCGCCGATCGGATTGGGCAGCGCGTTCATGGGCATGAATGGACACGAAGGTGCGAGACTGTGACAGTTGGCGTCTGCGGGGTGACACCTGCTCCAGACGATCCAATGTCCGTTCCGGCACCGGTGCCCAGCGGGCGGGTGCTCAGCGCGAGTGTGCAGAGTACGAGTACACGAGATTGATCGCTGCGATGCGCCAGGCCGAACGAGTGACACTCCCCAGCATCACCCACCACCCAACCGGACGACCTGACGCGCTATCGCTGCGGCAATCTCAGAACTGTTCCTGCACTCGCTTCATTGTCCATTTCGCGCCCTACTTACGCGCCGGCGCTCATCGCGAAGGCTGTTTTCACATCGGCGGCGGCGGCGTGCTGAGCAATCGTCGCGAGGTCTACGGGCTTTTCCAGAAAGTGCAGCGCCCCGAGTCGGAGCGAGGCCTGCCGGTTGGAGTCGTCCGGGTAGGCGGTCAGCACGAGAACCGTGGCGTCCGGCGAGAGCATGCCGGCGAGGGCCATCACCTGGAGACCGCCATCGCGCTTCCCGCCAAGGCGAAGGTCGGTGACGATGAGATCGAAACGCTGCAGTCGGAGCTTTTCGAGCGCGTCCGGGAGCAGTTCTGCGGAGGAGACGGCATTTCCTTCGACGTCGAAGAGCTCGACGAGGACGTCGCGGATGGACTGTTCGTCTTCGACGACGAGGACATGCTTGGGCTGCTGAGTCGAGGGCATGTCTGTTCTTAGGGCGAGAATCGCGCCATTGGCGTCGATTGACGCGCTACTCGCGTAATGCGTTGCCAGACAGTGATTTACATTGTACGCGCGCCTGCTATCGCGACGACGGAAACTGACCGATAATCGGTCAGATCACGCTAGGTGTCCGAAAAACAGTGACCGATTGTCGGTCGTCTACTGCCCGTTCTGCAAGTCGTAGCGCTTGAGCTTCTCGAGCAACGTCGAGCGCGCGATCCCCAACAGTCGAGCGGTGTGCGTGCGGTTGCCATTCGTGCTGGCCAGGGCGTCGCGGATCGCCGCGCGTTCGGCCTCCTCCATCGATCGCGTGGCCGTTACGGCGAGCGACGGCGCGGCGGACCGACTGAGTGCGGTGGACGGCGACGCGTCGACCCTCGCGTCGGTCGCGGCGTCGGTGAGTCCGAGATGCACCCGCTGGATGGGGTGGCCGTCGGCGAGGATCGCGGCGCGCCAGAGCGTGTTCTTGAGCTCGCGGATGTTGCCGGGCCAGCGGTAGGCAAGCAGCGCGGCGCGGGCGTCGTCGCTGAGTGAGGCGCCGCGTGGGAGCGCGGAATCGGCCAGCGGGAGGATGTCCTCCGGGCGCGCCCGGAGCGGCGGCAGCGTCAGGGTGAGCACCTGCAGTCGATAGAACAGATCGGCCCGGAAGCGACGTTCGGCCACGGCCTCGGCGAGCGGTTCATGCGTCGCCACGATGACGCGCGCCTCGGTGCGCAGCATGGCCGTGCCGCCCAGCCGTCGAAAGCTGCGCTCTTCGATGACCTTGAGCAGCTTGGGCTGCACCTCGAGCGACATCTCCGCGACTTCATCCAAAAAGACGGTGCCGGTGCCGGCGACTTCGAGCAGGCCGCGTTTGGCCGTGCGCGCGTCGGTGAAGGCGCCGCGCTCGTGGCCAAAGAGTTCGCTCTCAAAGAACGTGGTGGAGAGCGAGGCACAGTTGATCTCGACAAACGGCGCGCGCTGTCGCGTGGAGCGTTCGTGGATCTGGCGTGCCACGAAGCCTTTGCCTGTGCCCGTTTCTCCCTGCAGCAGAATGGGCGCATCGGCGTTGCGCGCCGCGAGCTCGATGAGCTGGGTGAGCGTGGGGGCGACCGCAATCGTGGCGTCTCCCTCGTCGGCGCGGTCCTTCGCGCGGAGCAGCGCGAGTTCCTGCCGCAGACGTCCGCGTTCCGCCGCGCGCTGCACCGCGGTGAGCAGCGCTTCGAGATCGACCGGCTTTTCCAGTACATCAGACGCGCCGTGCTGCATCGCGCGCACCGCCGTGCGGACATCGGCGAATCCCGTGAGCAGAATGACCGCCACCTCGGGATCGTCTGCGCGCAGTGCGTCGAGCGTGACGACGCCGTCGGCATCGGGGAGGCGCAGGTCGAGCAGCACGACATCCGGCGCATCTTCGGCGGCGAGACGTCGCGCCTCGCCAGCGGAGGCCGCACCACGCGCGACGTAGCCGACGGTCTCGAAAAAGTCGATCAGCGTGCTGCGAATCGACTCTTCGTCATCGACGACGAGGACCGACAGCGTCACGCCGGTACCAGTGCGGGAAGCGTCAGCGTGACGACGGTGCCGGCTTCGGCGCTGCTGTCGATGTGAATGCTGCCACTGTGCTCGTCCATGATGCGCTGGCAGAGTGCGAGCCCGATCCCCGAGCCGCCGGTCTTGGTGGAGTAGAAAAACTCGAAGACGTGTGGCAGTACATCGGGCGGGATGGCGGGTCCGCCGTTCACAAGGCGGCAGCGAAATCCGCCAGCCGGAGAGAGCTGCGCGATGAGCTGCAGCTCGCTCCCCTCGGGCGCGGCGTCGCAGGCGTTCACGAGCACGTTGCGACAGACCTGCCCGAACTGCTCGAGATCGATCAGGGCACGAACAGGCGTCTCCATGCGCACGCGTCGCAGCGTGAGATGCTTCCCCTCGATGCGTCCGCGTTCGCCTTCGAGAATGTCATCCCAGACCAGTTCGGGATCATTGGCCACGAGATGCGCGGCGTTGGGACGTCCGAACTCCAGCAGCGAGGTGACCATGCGATTGAGTCGCTCCACCTCGCGCAGAATGCGACCGACGTTCTTCTCCACGACAGGATCTTCGCGACTGCGGAACTGCAGCAGCTGCGCAGCGGAGGAGATGCCGAAGAGCGGATTGCGCAGTTCATGCGCCACGCCGGCCGCAACTTCGCCGATGGCTTCGAGTCGGCGCTTTTGCTCCACGCGCTCCACCAGCCACGCGCGTTCGATCGCGACGGCCGTTTGCGCCGCGACCACGGCGAGCACGCGTTCGGCTTCCTCGAGCGCCTGTTCCGATTCGATCGGTTCGGCGCAGAGCGTGATGGCGCCGAGTACCCCTTCCGCGCTGACGAGTGGCGCGGTGATTTCGAGGCCAGCGTCGGTGTGCTCACGAATGACGTGTCCCTTGGCCAGCGCATCGAGCCACGTGCGCAGCAGCCGCTGTTCGAGCTGCGCCGGCTTCTGCTCGTCTTCGTAGCCCTGCCGATGCGTGATGCGGAACTCCGCCGTGTCATCGTCGGCGAGCGCGATGAGAAATCCGGTGGACGGCACCGCGCGACGGAGCTGATGCGCGACTTCGGCGTAGACCTGATCGAGCGCGATCGCTTCGGCGAGTGCCATGCCGGTGTTCAGCAGTGCTTCGCGCGAGCGATGGCTTGGGGTGATATCCACCGTCGAGAAGACGAAGCCGGTGATATCGGTGCCGTCGTCGAGTGCGGTGACCTGCATGAGGAACACGCGCTCCTCGGTGGGGGAGCTGCACGGAAACTCCCAGCGCACCACCGGCACCACTCGATTGCGCAGCAGGCTCATGGCGCGCTCGATCTGATCGCGCGATGCCTCGTCGGCCACGCCGTCAAAGACGGAGCGCCCGCAGACGGAGGCTTCCATCGCGAGCAGTGGTGCGCCGTTCTCGATGGCGAAGCGCGACCACGAGCCGTTGGCCGACGTGATCGTGCCGGCGAGGTCGACCGACCAGACGGTGAGCGGCAGTGCGTCGAGGACGCGCCGAGCGAAGGGCGCTGACTCGAGGTTGGTGCGTGTGCTACTGCTGGTACTGGGTTCCATGGCGGTCACCGGAGCAAGTTACCGCTATCAACGCGAACAGGGGCGCGAAGATCCGCGCCCCTGTTCGTCATGCTGCGTTGGTACCGCCGATGATTCAGCGGCCCTTCTTCTTGGCCGCCTTCTTGGGAGCGGCCTTCTTCGGGGCGGCCTTCTTGGGTGCTGCCTTTTTCACCGCCGCCTTCTTCACCGGTGCCGCTTTCTTGGGCGCGGCCTTCTTGGCCGGCGCCGCCTTCTTGGCGGGAGCAGCCTTCTTGGCCGGAGCCGCCTTCTTTGCCGGCGCGGCCTTCTTGGCCGGAGCCGCCTTCTTTGAAGGTGCGGCCTTCTTTGCCCCCGGTGCAGCCTTCTTGGCGGGAGCCGCCTTTTTCGCTGGCGCCGCCTTCTTGGCCGGCGGTGCAGCCTTGACCGGCGCGGCCTTCACGGGAGCAGCCTTAGCTGGAGCAGCAGCCTTGGCGGGCGCCTCCTTCTTGGCGGGCGCGGCCTTCTTGGCGGCAGGCTTGGGCGCAGCAGCAGCCGGTGCTTCGGCAACCACAGGTGCAGCCTTAGGTGCCTTGGGGGCCTTGGGCGGCTTGGGTGCCGCGACGGGCTTGGGCTCGGGCTCCGCAGGCGCGGCCGGCGGCGCGGGCGCCTCTTCGACCTTGGGCGGCATCACGGCCTTCAGCTTGGGCGCCGGCTTCTGCGCACCAGGGTTTTTGGGAGGACGGCCGGGGCCGCGACGCACGATCGGACGGCCGAAGAGATCGTCCTCGTCGTCTTCGTCGTCGATGGCCTCTTCCTCGAAGCCGTCGTCCTCATCGTCATCGTCATCGTCGTCGGTGTCGTCCGCGCTGTCCCACAGGCTGTCGCCGTCGTCAGAGGGGAGGCCGTATCCGTCCTCCTCGTCGTCTTCGTCGTAAGACGAGCCGCCGTATCCCCCCAGATCATACAGTTCGTCGCGATCCATGAACTGGAGCTCTTCAGACTTCTCGTCACCACGCGGCATGACTGCCTCCTCCTTCGTAATTGTCGAATATCAGGGTTAGCGGGAGTCGATGCGAAGCCCGACTCGCCGCGCGCGTATGCCCGCAAGTGGGACGCACAGGATCGGCGCCAGCATACCGTGCGTTCTACACACACCCTAGTACAAAGACGGCGGCGCTACGTCAAGCGCCTCGCGCGGTCAGATACGCGGAATGTCCTGCACCTGCCCACGCGTGACCACGTCGCGCAGCGCGTCATAGATGCGCGGCTCGAGCAGGCGACCGGCCTGTGTGCGCAGATAGTCGAGCGTGGTGGCCGGCGGCAACGGGTCGCGATACGCACGCTGCGACGTCAGCGCGTCGAAGGCGTCGGCCGCGGTCAGAATGCGTCCGCCGAGTGCGATCTGGGTGCCGCTCAGGGCACGCGGATAGCCGCTGCCGTCCCAGTGCTCGTGGTGATCCTGCACGTAGTCGAGCGCTTCGCCGAGGTGCTGGAGGGGGCGCAGGATCTCGACGCCGAACCGGACGTGGTCCTTGACGTGCGCGAACTCTTCCTCGGTGAGCGGACCGGCCTTGTTGAGCACCGCCTCGCGAATGCCGATCTTGCCCACGTCGTGCAGGCGGCCGGCGAGCCGGACGCGTTCGACCATCGCCGCATCGAGCCCCAGTTCGCAGGCGATGGCCGCGCCCAACTCGGCAACGCGATGCGAGTGGCCACGGAGGTACACATCCTTGGCTTCCATCGCGTTGATGAGCGTTTCCGCGATGCTGACCGTGAGTGCGCGCAGGGCCGCCTTCTCGCGTTCCAGCTCGGCGGTCCGAATGTTCACTTCCTCACGAATGAGGCGATCGTTAGCGCGTTTCTCGATGGCGTGGCTGCGACGACGCATCGCGCGCTCCACCGCCGACTGCAGGTCGGGGAGTTCGACCGGCTTGAGGAGATAGTCGAACGCGCCGGAGGAGAGCGCCTCGGTGGCGCTGGCCGCATCGTTGACGGCTGTGAGCATGATCACGCCCAGATCGCCGTCGAGCTGGAGCGCGCGCGGCACCGTATCGAGCCCGCTCAATCCCGGCATGCGCAAGTCGCACAGCATGAGGGCGAACTTGCTGGCCGAGAGCTGTTCGAGCGCCGCCGTGCCGGAGTCGGCGACTTCGACTTCGAAGCCGCGGCTCCGCAGGAAGCGGCTCAGCGCGAGCCGAATGGTGGACTCGTCGTCGACCACGAGGATGCGGCGCAGTGCGTCGTCCGCGATGGCGGCAGCCGCAGCGTCGATGGCCGTGAACGGATCGGACATGGTCGGCGAATTCATGGGACGGTCAATTTATGTTACGCTGATCGGCGAAGACTTGCACGGGGGCATCGGCAATCGGCACCGCCTCGGGAGGCGCAATGAAGGGGAGCGACAGCGTCACGGACGTACCGACGCCAACCTCCGACTGCACGTCGATGGTTCCCCCGTGCGCCTGGATGATGCCGTAGCTCACGCTGAGTCCCAATCCGGTGCCCATCCCCTCGGCCTTCGTGGTGAAGAACGGCTCGAAGATGCGGCGACGTACTTCGGGCGGCATGCCGCGCCCGGTGTCCGCTGCGGTCACGATCGCGTGGCTGCCTTCAGTACGCGTGGCGACGGTGAGCACACGCGTGTCCCACTGTTGCATCGCGAATTCGGCGTTGGCAATCAGGTTGAGAAGCACCTGCTGCAACTTCTGCGGGTCTCCGGGCACGCGCGGCAGATCGGGATCGAGCAGCAGTTCCACACGCACACCGGCGCTTCGCAACGGATACGCGCGCAGGCGCAGCGTCTGTTCGATGAGATCGTTCATGTCGAACGGGGCCGTGACCGGCTCCGTCTTGCGCGCAAACAGCAGCAAGTCGCGGATGACGGTCTTGGCGCGGTCGCTCTCCTGCTTGATGAGCTGCACCGATTCGCGCTGGTCCCCTTCGAGATGCTCCTCGAGCAGAATCTGCGCGAACGCGGAGATGCCGGTGAGCGGATTGTTGATCTCGTGCGCAACGCCAGCCACCAGTTCGCCCAGCGCAACCATTTTTTCCGTGTGGCGAAGTTGTTCGGCGATGCGCCGATCGGCGCTGACGTTGCGTACGCTGACCACGTGGCCCAGCACCTCGCCATCCTGCGCCGTGAGCGGCGAGATGGTCACGGCGGCGGGGAATTCGCTGTCGTCCTTGCGACGATGCTGATGCTCGGTGATGCTGACGCCTTCGTCGAGGAGCGGCGCGTCGGGGCGCGTCGTGGGACCCGGCTCCACGCGGATGACCAGCTGCTCGAACTGCATCTCCATCAACTCCACCTGCGTCCAGCCGTACTCGCGCGCGGCGGCCGGGTTGGCGTAGCGCACGCCCACGCGATCGAGAATGAAGATCGGGTGGTCGATGGTGGTGAGCGCGGTCGCCAGCAGATGTTCGCGTTCGCGCGACAGACGCTCTTCCTCATCGAGGAGCAACGCGTCGAGTGCGAGCGCCAATGAGGTGGAGAGCACTTCGAGCGTGACGCGGTCGCGCTTGAAGAGCGGCGCTTTGCGTGGCGACGACACCACGAGCACGCCGAGTGTGCGGTCGCGCGCCGCGAGCGGCACGACGAAGCCCCATTCATCAGGGACCGTGGAGGCCAAGGCAGCGGGTGCGACGTCGCGGAGGGTGCTGAGCTCGCGCGGTTTGCCGTCGGGGGCGATGGAGGACACGCCCTTGCTGCCCCCCGGCCGATGTCCGCGCAGGACATCAAGCGTGCCACTGGCCGCGACGTACTCAATGAGGCCATCACGTCCACGGGCCACGCCGATGGCCTTGCCGATCGATGGCACGAACCGATCGAGCACGCCGAGCAGTTCGTTGGCTCCGTCGCTGAGGGAGACCGCCTGCAGCGTGACGCGCGCGAGTTCGGCGGCGCCTTCGGCGCGCTGGCGTTCGAACGCTGATTGCGTGAAGAGGCGAGTCGTTTCAACGACCGTGCCCGCTTGTCGGGCGAGGATCGTCAACAGATCGACGTCCTGCAGGTCGAAGGCGTCGGGGTCGGGGGAGAGCAGGCGCAAGACGCCGGTGCTGCGTGGACCGAAGCGCACGACGGCACAAAGCTCGGCGGAGCCGCGTGTCCAGTAGCGCGTTTCGTCGGTGTGCACGATGAGCCGTGCGACGCCCGAGGCGAAGGCTTCCTTGGGGAGCGCGAGTTCGATGTCGCTGACGAGGCCCAGCTTGACGGCCACGCCATCGCGCGTGGCGAGAACGCGCGTGAGTCCTTCGTAGCCGGCGGCGTAGACTTCGCAGACGGCGCTCGGAATGACGCCACGCACGGCGTCGGCGATCGTTTGCGGCAGCGTGTCTTCGGTGACGACGTGCGTGAGCTGCTGCTGCGCGCGCGCGAGCGCGGTGAGGCGTTGGGCGCGCCGTTCGAGCTCGGCGAGATTGACCGCGTTGCGGAAGGCGAGGACCACCTGCGTGGCGATGTCGCGGAGCAGCTCGCGTTCGTCGTCGGTGAACTCGTGGCCGGTGCGAAAGCGGACGGAGAGCAATCCCTGTGCACGATCCTCGAGCATCAGCGGAAGGAGCGCGATGGCGCTCAGTCCCATGGCCAGCAGCGGCGCGGAGGAGGTGTTGGGGTCGTTCGCGGGGACGACGTCAGCGAGATCGTCGATGAAGTCGGGGCGACCGGTGTCGAGCGACTGCCCGAGACGCGAGCGCCAGAAGGTCGCTGCGACGGCGTCGGCATCCACGCGGCCCGTGCCCTGCTGGTATTCGAGGCGAGCGGTGCGGAGCTGCGGGTTGGCCTCGTAGACGGCAAATCCGTCGGCACGCAGCTCTTCGCGGAGCACGCGGCCGACGCCCTCGTACACCGCCTCGCGTGTGACGGCGTCGGCGAGGATGCGCGCGGTGCGGGCGAGGATCGCGTTGCGTCGGGCGGCTTGCGCGGCGTCTTCGGCGCGGTGACGCGCGTCGATGGCGGCGAGTTCGGCGCGCTGGACGAGACGCTGGCTGCGCAGCACGAGGGCGCTGTGGTCCGCCAGGTGCCCGAGCATTTCGATGTCGTTGCGCGAGAAGGTACCACGCGCCGAGTTGACGCAGACGAGCAGGCCGGAGACGGCGCCTTCGACGATGATCGGGACAACCGCCATTTCGCGGGCGTCGAGCGCACGGCGCACGGAGCTGTCCACGTCGATCGGCAGTTCGCTGCCGGCGGCCCAGAACGCCTGGCGGGCCATGAGCGCATCGCGAAAGAGGGCAGGGTGCTCGCGAATGCGGAACTCGAGTCCATCGAACGGCTTGGTCACACCACTCGGCGCGACGACGACGAGCACGTCGGCCTTGAGCTCGAGGACGCAGCTCCCTTCGGCGTGCACGAGGTCGGCGGCGGTATCGGTGAGCCGTTCGAGCAGGGCGCGCACCGTCAGCGCGCTGTTCGCCAAATCGCGGACGAACTGCGTCAGCACGGCAGGCGCACCGAGAGCGCGCGCGCCGTCCGATCCGGAATCGGTGTGGGGTGCGTCAGATGTCGTGGTCACGACCTGCACCGCCCTCGCGGATCACTCCGCGCCTTCGACCTCGACTGGTCGTGGAAGAAGTCCCGCCTCGGTGCCACATCGCAGACCGAGGCGAATTGATTCCCGAGTCGTGTCAGCCATCACTTGGCTGCTTTCGCCTCGGCTACCGCGCGATCGATTTCCGCACGATGGAGATCGTAATCGGCATTTTTCGTGGCGATCTCGCGATCGACCACCTTGAGCAGGAGCATATTGTACGTCTTTTCTGCACCGACGTCCTTCATGATACGCGCGGTGCGGGCCGCGAGCACCAGGCCGAGCAGATTGCCCTGCTCGTTGGCCAGCATCGTGTCCGCTTGCGCCTTGGCGATCTGGGGCTGACCCGTGATCTCGGCGATGCGCCCGAAATGGTACCGCTCGTCCTGCGACGGGGCGGTGAGCATGCCGTGCGAGGCCAGCGCCATCGGGGCGAAAAAATTCACGGAGTCGGTTTTGCCGGCCTCCGAATACTCCATGATGCGGTTGTAGAGCCGAACGGCGCGCTCGCTGGGGGACATGTTGGCGATGTTGGGCGCGCCGCTGCCAGTTGGGGCGCCGCCCGAGGGGCCATCCGCCGGTCCTGCGGAGGCGAATGGGGGCGCACCGGCGTCGGTCGCTGCGGGGGCCGCAGCCAAGTCGCTCGGCGCGGAGCTCTTGCCGCCGCCAAAGCTCTTGCCCGCGAAGTTGGCGACAAGCGCCAGCAGGGCGACAAAGGTGATGCCCCACGGGAGGATCGACGCAGTGCTGTTGCCAGCGGGTGCGGCGGCGACTGCGGCGGCGCGCGGAGGCGGCGCGACCTCGCCGACGGGGGTGCCGCAGCGGTGGCAGAAACGGGCGCTGGCGTTAAGCGCTGCGCCACAGGACTCGCAAAAGCCGCCGCCTGTGGGGGCAGTGATCGGCTCGGGGTTGGACGAAGAGGTCATGACAGTCGTAAGGTACCGGAGCGAGACCGGCAGCGTCCACGGTAGAATTCACGCATTCGCTGTCCACTTCTTCCCCACGCCGTGCCTCGTCCCAGCCGATCCATCGTTCCCGCCGACCTCTCGGGCGTCACCGCCGCCGAGATTCTCGACCTTGCCGACGCGCAGCAGGTGCGATTTCTGCGCTTGCAGTTCACGGATATTCTGGGCGTTATCAAGAATGTCGAGATCCCGTCGTCGCAGTTCAGGAAGGCGCTGCATGGCGACATCATGTTCGACGGGTCGAGTATCGAAGGGTTCGTGCGCGTGGAAGAGTCGGACATGCTGCTGGTGCCGGATCTGTCGACGTTCCAGATCTTTCCGTGGGGCGATCCGTCGGCGCGGGTGGGGCGCGTCATCTGTGACGTGAGCATGCCCGACGGGACGCCGTTCGCGGGTGATCCGCGTGGGACACTCAAGCGGCAGGTGGCGTTGGCGGAATCTCAGGGGTTCGTGATGAACGCCGGCATGGAAGCGGAGTTCTTCCTGTTCAAGGCCGCAGCCGACGGCCGGCCGGCGACGGACACGCACGATGTGGGCGGCTACTTCGATCTGGCGCCGATGGACCTGGGCGAGGATGCGAGACGCTCCATTGTGGACGCGCTGGAGCAGATGGGCTTCGAGGTGGAAGCGGCGCACCACGAGGTGGCGCACGGTCAGCATGAGATCGACTTCCGCTATGCCGACGCGCTGCGCACGGCGGACAACATCGCAACGTTCCGCTTTGTGGTGAAGCAGGTGGCGCGTCAGTTCGGGTTGATTGCGTCGTTCATGCCCAAGCCGGTGTTCGGGCAGAATGGCAGCGGCATGCATACGCACCAGTCGCTGTTCGCGAATGGGCAGAACGCGTTTTGGGATCCGCAGCGGGAGTGGGGACTGAGCAAGACGGCGCTGCACTACATCGGCGGGTTGCTCAAGCATGCGCGCGCGATCACGGCGGTGACGAATCCGCTGGTGAACTCGTACAAGCGGCTCGTGCCGGGTTTCGAAGCGCCGGTGAACGTGGCGTGGAGCATGCGCAATCGCTCGCCGATGATCCGCGTGCCGGAACGGCGCGGCGCGGGTACTCGATTGGAGCTGCGCACGCCGGATCCGAGCGCGAATCCGTATCTCGCGCTGACGGTGATGCTGGCGGCCGGGTTGGATGGCATCGCGACCGAGGCCGACTGGCGTGAGCCGGTGAACACGAACATCTGGGAGATGTCGTTCCGCGAGCGGCGTCGATTGCGCGTGGACGACTTGCCGCACGACCTGAACGAGGCGTGCGACGAGCTGGAGAAGAACGAGGTGATTTCCGCGGCGTTGGGTGAGCACATCACCCAGCAGTTTCTGGCCGCCAAGCGTAGTGAGTGGCGCGAGTACAACAGCCAAGTGAGTGCGTGGGAGCTGGAGCGCTATCTGGCGCGCTACTGAAGACTCAACTTCCTCTGAGATACGTCATGGATCGTCGGTCCTTTCTTCGTACGTCCGCTGGTGCGGCAGTTGGTGTCGGGCTGGTGGGAACGACGGCGCGTGCGGCGGTTCCGCTGACGCGTGATCTGTCCGACGCCGAGCGTGAGGTGGCCGTAGGTCGTGCCGGCGTGGATGCGTGGTCGCAGAAGTATCCGTTTGCGCTGACGCCATTGGGCTATGCGAACAACGCCGTCGAGCCGGCGGTGGATGCGCTCACGATGGGCATTCATCACGACAAGCATCACGCGACGTACGTGACGAATCTCAACAAGGCGCTCGAGACGCAGACGGCGCTGCACGATCAGACGTTGGGGCAGCTGTTGATGGGTTTGCATCGACTGCCGACGACCGTGCAGGCCGCTGTGCGCAACAACGGTGGCGGCCATGCCAATCACGCGCTGTTCTGGACGCTGCTGGCGCCGGGTGCGGCGACCGCAAGTACGCCGACGGGTCGATTGGCGGCTGCGATCACGCGCGACTTCGGCTCGTTGGCCGACTGCGTGGCCGCGCTCAAGACGGCGGGGCTTGGTCAATTCGGCTCGGGGTGGAGCTGGCTCGTCAAGACAGCGACCAACAAGGTGGCGGTACGCGCACTGCCCAATCAGGATTCGCCGCTGATTGAAGGGGAGCTGCCGATCGTTGGCATCGATGTGTGGGAGCACGCCTACTACCTCAAGTACCAGAATCGTCGCGCGGACTATCTCGACGCGGTGCTGGCGCGCATCAACTGGGATGTGGCGAGCGCGGGGTGGATGGGGTGACGTTGGCGGATGGCGTGGGCGTCGGGCAGGCAGTGATGGATCGGCCGTTCGATCCGGTGCCGGTGACGCTGGAGGGGCGGCATGTGCGACTCGAGCCGATCGGTGCACAGCACGCCGACGGCTTACTGGCGGCGGGGCACTTCGAATCGCTGTGGAGCGTGACCGTGCAACCGCCGCTCGACTGCGCGGACGCGGTGGAGCGCTATCTCGCGACCGCGGCGCGCAACGTAGCGGATGGGAGCGAGGTGGTGTTTGCGATCGTGCACCGCGAGAGCGGCGCGCTGATCGGTTCGACACGGTGGATGGACATCTCGCGCCAGCACCGTCGTCTGGAAATTGGCGGGACATGGATCACGCCAGCGCATCAGCGATCGGCGGCGAATGCCGAAGCGAAGTATCTGCAGCTGCGGCACATCTTCGAGGTGCTGGGTGCGTATCGCGTGCAGCTCAAGACCGATCTGCGCAACACGCAGTCGCAGCGTGCGATGGAAAAGATCGGTGCCGTGCGCGAAGGGGTGATGCGACGGCACATGGTGGTGCGCGATGGATTCGTGCGCGACTCGGTGTACTACGGCATCACCGATATCGACTGGCCGAGTGTGAAGCGGCTGCTCGAGGAGCGACTGCTGGCGGCGCAGTAGTGCGCGGACGATCGAATCACGCGCTTCCCGCGAACTACTCCTGGAGACCCGTCCACGACCATCGAGGCAGACGGAGACCAGCGGGCACATCCTGCCGCGACCGCGGATAGGCATTCATCGTCGTCCTGGTCGTCCAGGTGAAGTAGTCGAGAAGCGTCCGCTTCAGTTCAGGATCGACAATGCTGATGTCGTCCAGGGCCATCGCAAAGCAGGCGATCGCGCGCGTATCCATGTCGTCATGTTCGCCATTGCCGCTGTGCCTGCGCACGACCGAGGATTCGGTACCGTACGCCGCGGAAAAGGTCGCCGGACCACCCCACGCTTCGGCCCAATACGCGGCAAGCCGTTCCGTGTGCTGTGGGTGATAGCCATGACTGAACGCATGCGACACGATCTCGTCCGCGAGACAACGCTCGTGCCACGCATGGGCCAGGCGAAGCACGCCATCCATCCCGCCCAGCGATTCGAAGAGAGTCGGTTGAGACATTGGAAGCCGATTCCGTCGGGTTGTGGAATTGTCCTGAGGTGGGTCTAACATGCGACATCGAGCAGCCAACTGCACGACGTGGCACGACCCGTGCTCTCCAACGTGCTCGAGAGTGTGAGGCACGCGTCAGTGTCGAGCGTGCCGCACCAGAATTCGACTCGAGACGTTCGCATCAACGAGGCGCTATGCGTGGATCTGTGGTCGTGGGTGTGCTGTTGCTGCTGGCCGGTGGTTTTGTGCTGACGCGTGGCTTCTCGTTCACGAAAGACAAGACGGTGGTTGATCTGGGGCCGCTGCAGGCCAGCGTGTCGGAGAAGCAGACGGTTCCGCCGTGGGTGGGTGGCATCGCCGTGGCGGCAGGTGTGGCGTTGATTGCGGTCGGCGCATCAAAGTCTCGCCGATAGCGTTTCGTCGTGCGTAGTTTCACAGCGCGACGTTTGGCGGGAAGGCGAGCGGGCGCATCACGAGACCAGCGCACCAGTTGGAGACATGACGATGATGGGGATCACACGCAGTTTGCGCCGGCATGCGGCGCTGCTCGCGACTGCACCGCTGTGGCTGCTGGCCAGCGTGCGTACGGTGGCGGCGCAGGAAGGCCCGTCGCTGGTGGTGCTGGTGCGACACGCCGAAAAAGCCTCGGCCACGGACCCCGATCCGTCGCTGAGTGCAGAGGGT
Organism: Gemmatimonas sp.; assembly: GCA_965279375.1. Classification (GTDB taxonomy): domain Bacteria; phylum Gemmatimonadota; class Gemmatimonadetes; order Gemmatimonadales; family Gemmatimonadaceae; genus Gemmatimonas. The sequence goes on from OZ257156.1 coordinate 1,698,793, forward strand.
CGTGCGCGCGCCGATGCGTTGGTGGCCGCGCTGCGTCACTCGCCGCCGACCGCGATTCTCGTCACGTCGCGCAAGCGGACGGCGGAGACCGCGGAACCGATCGCCAAGACGTTTCACGTCACGCCGCAGGTGGTGTCGCTCGACGGCACCACGGCCGCCAATCACATCAAGGCCGTCGCCGATGCCGCACGTGCGCAGCGCGGCGTGGTGCTGGTGGTGGGGCACAGCAATACGGTGCCCAGTATCGTGAAGGCGCTCGGTGGACCCGCGCTGCCGGACATCTGCGACGCGAGCTACGCGACGCTGTACGTGTTGCAGCTGCCGCGTGACGGCAAGCCGGCGCAGTTGGTGACCGCGCAGTATGGTGCCGCTGATCCCCCAGCGGCGAACAGCTGCCCGGGAATGACGCCCCGATAAGCTCGTACCTGTGTGCGGCGCTGGACGATGAGCGCGAGTCGCTCAGCGCGAGTCGCTCAGCGCGAGTCGCTCAGCGCGAGTCGCTCAGCGCGAGTCGCTCAGCGCAACAGGCGTGTGAGCAGTTCGGGCATGGCGTGGAACTGATCGATGTGATCGGGTGCCGAGTTGCCGGCGAAGCCGAACACCAAAAAACGACCCGAGTGTACTTCGCTCAATTGCTGTAGCCCGCGCGGTCCCCACTTGAGCACGGGCGTGCGTGGCAGCGCGAGCGACTGCAGCAGCCAATCGGCGGTCTCTGTGGTGCTGGCGAAGGTGCCGGGAAAGATCTCCGAGTGCGTGACGACGAAGCGCTTTTCGCCTCGCATCGCGGCGCGCGCGAAGTCGCGAAATGCGATGAGGTTGGTGGTGTCGAGCGTCCCGTCGAGTGCCATCGGCCGCCCCTCGGGCACGTACGACGTGTGCATGCCGTCGAGCAGCAGGATTGCGCGCACCGCATCGGCGTGGCGGGGCGTGCGCAGGATGGCGCGAATGGCGCCGTGGCCGGCGGAGAAGCCGGAGAGTGTGAGCTGTGCAACGCGCGCCGGTTTGCCGGTCACCGCCGTCACCTCGCGCGTGATGGACGTGCGGAGCGAGTCAAACACCGCCGAATCGCTGAAGGCCCGGTCGTAGCTCCCCGAGCCGCTGCCGACATTCACGACCGCAGCGACGGTGCGCTGCTTGAGTGACGCGACCGCCTGCTGCGCCACCCAGTCGGCGCCGTGGAAGTGCACGACGAGTGCGAAGTCGGCGGGCGAACGATCGGGAATCCAGACGGACACCGGCTTGCCGGCCGGCCCCGTGAACGAGCGCGTCGTGCCGCCGAGTGCGCGTTGGGTGAGTCGCTGGTGGGCGCGCGTGGTTTCGACCATCGGCGATGGATTCTGCGGCGCCATCGCGGGCGGGCCGGACACCGTCGGCGCTGTCTGGGCGACGACGGAGCTGGCGACGGTGACCAGCGGCAGCGTCGCCGCGACGATGAGTGCGCGTACGCGACGGATCACGCGATCGTGCGCTCGATGCGGCGGTCGGGGATGAACCAAGTGAGCGCCACAACGACGTAGAGGGTCAGGCTCACCCAGTGGGCCACGAACGCCATCGGGATCGCGACTGCGTAGACGACGACCGAGAGCTTCCCCTTCCAATCTCGGCCGATGGCCGCCTTCAGCACGGAATTGGGTCCCTGCTCCGCGACGATGGCGAGCTGCAGGAGGTAGTACGACGCGCCGCACATGAGGAGCACGGCGCCGTACACGGCGATGGGCGTGGGCGCGAAGTGGTTCTCCCCCATCCAGGCCGTGGCTGCGGGGATGAGCGAGAGCCAGAAGAGCAGGAACAGGTTGGCCCAGAGCACCTTGGCACTCACGCGGGTGACCGTGTGCAGCAGGTGATGATGATTGTTCCAATAGATGCCGACGTTCGCAAAGCTGAGCACATAGCTCAGCAGGACGGGGAGCAATGGGGAGAGATCGTGCAGCGTGTCGCCGTGCGGCACCTTCAGCTCGAGCACCATGATCGTGATGATGATGGCAATGACACCGTCGCTGAAGGCTTCCAGCCGTCCCTTCCCCATGTCCTGTCCTCGCGCCGTTGGCGTGTGCGGGCTCCCGACCGGAAAGCTCGTTGCGGGAATGCTGAGGCCGCGCGGCCCAGTGTGCCAGTGATCCCGCGACATGCTGGTTCGGACATGGTAGCTTCGGGGATGCAGATCCCATTGGAAAACGCGACGCGCACCGCGCTTGGCGTGGTGACGGTGTCCGACCGGGCAAGCGCCGGCATCTACGAGGACAAGTCGGGACGTGCCATCGAGGCGGTGTTGGGGCGCTGGATCGCAACGCCCTTTCGCATCGAGTATCGATTGGTGCCGGACGAGCAGCCGCTGATCGAGGCGGCGCTGCGCGAGTTGGCCGACGACGCCCACTGCCCGTTGATCGTGACCACGGGTGGGACTGGACCCGCGCCGCGCGACGTGACGCCCGAGGCGACCGTAGCGGTGTGTGACCGGCTGCTCCCCGGGTTTGGCGAGCAGATGCGCGCCGTTTCCGTCCGCACGGTGCCGACGGCGATCCTGTCTCGGCAGCTCGCGGGCACGCGCGGCGGGTCGCTCATCATCAACCTGCCCGGAAAGCCGGCGGCGATCGAGGAGTGTTTGGGCGCCGTCTTCGCGGCGATCCCATATTGCATCGAGTTGATTGGCGGGCCGCGCCTCGAAACGAGTGCCGACGCGCCCGCCCCTTTTCGCCCGCGTGGAGCGTGACCGTGTCGCTGTCCCCTGAACTGCTGAAGATCCTCGTCTGCCCCAAGAGCAAGGCGCCACTGGAATACTGGCCCGGTCCGCCGGAAGCGCTCGTGTGCCGCGAGAGCGCGTTGGTGTACGCCGTGCAGGATGGCATTCCCGTCATGCTCATCGACGAAGCGCGTCCGCTCGATCCGGCGGAATTCCCGCCGCGCGGCTGACTGGTGGCCGGCGCGCGCGCACCGATGAGCCGGTGAACTGCAAGTGAGCTGCAGGTGAGCGCGTCGCGCCTGTGGACGCCCGACGAGGCGCTTGGGCCAGCGTTCGAGTGCAGCACGCTGCCGCTCGCCGCAGAGCAGGATGGACCGTTGGTGGCCACGCTTGTGCGACGCCGTCGTGACACAGCCACGGCGACTCGTCGCGCTGTGCTCTACGTGCACGGATTCATCGACTACTTCTTTCAGGCGCATGTGGCCGATGCCTTTGCGGCAGCCGGCTGGGATTTCTACGCGCTCGATCTGCGTCGCTACGGCCGCTCGATGCGACCGGGCAACCTGCCCAACTACTGCACCGATCTCGCGCAGTACGACGAGGAGCTTTCGGCGGCGCTCGACATCGTGCGCCACGAGGACGCGCACGACACGGTGGCGCTGCTTGGTCATTCGACCGGCGGCCTGATCACGTCGTGGTACATGCATCGCGGCGCGCGCCGATCCGAGGTGCAGGCGCTCGTGCTCAACAGCCCGTTTCTGGCGTTCAACGTGCCCTGGCCGCGCAGCATGACGTTGCCGATTGCCAGCGCGATCGGCGCATTCAAGCCCACGCTGGCCGACCCCAACGGCATCTCGCGCTGGTACGGCGAGAGTCTGCTGGCGGAGCATCGTGGCGAGTGGCACTACGACCTGCGCTGGAAGCCGCTGCTGGGGTTCCCGATCTACTTCGGCTGGGTGCGCGCGATTCGTGCGGTGCAGGCGGAGGTGGCGCGCGGGCTGCACATCGCGGCGCCAGTGCTTCTGCTGCACGCTGCGCAATCCATGATTGCACGGGGTGGCTGGCAGGACGCGTATCGGTCGAGCGACATCGTGCTCAACGTGGATCACATGCGTACGCGCGGACCTCGACTGGGTACCGATGTGTCGCTGCATTCGTTCGTTAACGGCATCCACGACATGCTCCTCGCGCCCGAGCGTGTGCGCGAGGCTGTGTTGCTCGCTACGCTCTCGTGGCTCGAGGCGCGCACCGGGGATGCCTCGACAGACGAAACGTTGGCCGCACCGTACGTTGCCGTGTCGTATCAGCCTCCCAATCCGTAGGCCACACCCCATCGCCATGCCCATGCATGATGCTACGCGCGTCGTTCGCGCCGGACTGCCGCACGCCGAACCGGGCGCGCCGTTTCTTCCTGGTCCCACCTTCGCTGCGCCGTATCACGCGGCGGGCGATCCGGCCGACTCTCCGTTCACCTATGGGCGCTACCACAATCCCACGTGGACGCGCTACGAGGCGGCGCTCGAAGAGCTCGAAGGCGGGCCGTGCGTGCTCTTTCCGTCGGGGATGGCGGCGAGTTCATCGCTGTTGGCCACGGTGCTCAAGCCGGGGCAGACGATCGTCATGCCGACGGACAGCTACTACACCACGCGATTGATCACCTCGCAGTACTTCGCGGCGCAGGGGATCAACGTCGTGATGGCACCCACGGCCAACGAAGCGCAGGCCGCGTTCGTCGACGGCGCGTCGCTGCTCTGGCTCGAATCGCCCACCAATCCGGGGCTCGACGTGTGTGACATCGCCGCGCTGAGTCGCGCGGCGCACGACGCTGGCGCGCTCGTCGCGGTGGACAACACCACGGCCACGGTACTCGGCCAGCGGCCGCTCGCACTCGGCGCCGATTTCGCCGTGGTCTCCGACACCAAGGCGATGACCGGGCATGCGGATGTCGTACTGGGACATGTGGCCTGCAAAGACCCCATGTGGGCTGACGCGCTCCGCACCTGGCGCACGCGCATGGGCACCATTCCCGGCCCCATGGAAGTGTGGCTGGCGCACCGTTCGCTCGGCACGCTCGACGTGCGGCTCTCGCGGCAGTGTCAGAGCGCGTTGCGGTTGGCCGAATATCTCACGTCGCACGCAAAGGTGCTGGCGACGCGATACCCCGGCCTGCCCGGAGACCCATCGTACGCCGTGGCCTCGCGGCAGATGGAGCATTTCGGGCCTGTCATCAGTTTCACTCTGGCAGATCGCGCGGCCGTGGAGCGCTTTTTCGCCGCGGCCACGTTGGTGCACGAGGCGACCAGCTTTGGTGGCATTCACACCAGCGCGGAACGTCGCGCACGATGGGGCGGCGACGTGGTGCCGGAAGGGTTTGTGCGACTGAGTGTTGGCCTGGAAGATGTCCGCGACTTGTTGAACGATTTCGAGACGGCGCTTGGCGCCGTCTGAGGAGCACGCGATGTCTCAGGGGATGAATCGACGCCGGTTCATGCAACGTTCGGCGGTGGCGAGTGCCGCGGCGATGCTTTCGCCGCAGCTTGGTGTCGCAGAATCACGTCATGCAGAGTCGCAGGATGCGGGACTACGCGATGCGGGACTACGCGATGCGACGGACGAGAGTGCGGCGCAACAGCCGCCGCGCGGTACACCGCAGGCGTTTCCGTACGCGGAACTGACCGTCGCGCAGCTGCAGGAGCGCATGAGCAAGGGGACGCTCACGTCGCGCGCGCTGACGGCGGCGTATCTGGCGCGCATCGCTGCGATAGATGCCGCGGGGCCGACACTGCGCTCGGTGATCGAGAAGAACCCCGATGCGTTGATGATTGCCGATCGATTGGACGCCGAGCGCAAGCGCGGCGAGATCCGCGGTCCGTTGCATGGCATTCCGGTGTTGATCAAGGACAACATCGACACTGCGGACAAGATGGCCACCACGGCGGGGTCGCTCGCGTTGGCGGGATCGTCGGCGCCGCGTGATGCGCACATCGTGGAGCTGTTGCGTTCATCCGGCGCGGTGATCATCGGCAAGACGAACCTGAGCGAGTGGGCGAATTTCCGATCGACGCGTTCGAGCAGCGGTTGGAGTGGGCGCGGAGGTCAGACGCGCAATCCGTACGTGCTCGATCGCAATCCGTGCGGCTCGAGCTCGGGCACTGGTTCGGCCATCTCGGCGAATCTCGCGGCGATTGGTGTGGGCACGGAGACCGATGGCTCGATCATCTGCCCGTCGTCGATCTGCGGACTGGTCGGCATCAAGCCGACAGTGGGATTGGTGAGTCGGAGCGGCATCATTCCTATTTCGGCGACGCAGGACACCGCGGGCCCCATGACGCGCACGGTTGCTGATGCGGCCGCGTTGTTGACGGTGCTGGCCGGTCTGGATGAGCGAGACGAGTCAACGAAGGCCGCCGAAGGCAAGCGCTCGCCGGACTACACGAGCTTTCTGGATGTGAAGTCGCTGCGTGGAGCGCGCATTGGTGTGGCGCGCAACATGGCGGGCTTTCATCCGCTGGTGGATGCGGCGTTCGACGCGGCGATCGGTGCGTTGGCCAAGTCGGGCGCGGTCATCGTGGATCCAGCCGACGTGCCCACTGTGGGCAAGTACGACGAGGCCGAGACGGAGGTGCTGCTCTACGAGTTCAAGGACGGCATCAACAGCTATCTGCGCTCGCGTGGCAGCACGGCCAAGGTGAAGACGCTGGACGACTTGATCGCGTTCAACAAGGAGAATGCGGCGAAGGAGATGCCGTGGTTCGGGCAGGAGCAGTTCGAGCGTGCGCAGGCCAAGGGGCTGCTGACGGATACCAAGTATCGTGATGCGCTGTCCACGTGCCGCACGCTGTCGCGCGCGCAGGGCATCGACGCCGTGCTGGCCAAGCACAGGCTCGATGCGATCGTGGCGCCATCGAATGCACCGGCATGGCCAACGGATCACCTGAACGGCGATCACTTCACCGGCGGCAATACCAGCGTCGCGGCGGTCGCTGGCTATCCATCCATCACCGTGCCGATGGGCTTTGTTGTCGAAGCGCCGGTGGGTCTCTCGTTCATCGGTGGCGCGTGGACCGAAGGGAAGCTCATCGGCATGGCGTACGCATTCGAGCAGGCGACGCGCGCGCGCCGCGCACCACAGTTTCTTCCTACCATGCCAACAGCACGAGCCTGACCGTGAGCGAAGATGCAGGACCGGATGCAGGACCAGAGGTGCGGGACGAACTCAGCGCCGACCAAGCGACGATCCGAGCACGGGCGCTGACCGGCTTGGTGCTGGCGATGGCGCTGGGCATCGGCACGTGGATCTTTCTGACACGTGCGGCCGATGCCGGACTCGCGCGACTGGCGCGCATCGACGCGGTACGTGCCGGCTGCGAGCCGCTATGGGCGCAGGCGCGTACGCTTGAAGACACGCTGCGTGCAGACAACACAGCGCTGCCGGATACGATCGATCCGCGCTCGAGTGCGTCGCTCAAGCGCTGCGCCGATCTGCGCGCCGTAACCACACAGCAGTTGCCCAACGCACGTGAGATGTCCGGACAGCCGATGCCGCGCGGGCTGCGATGACGCGCAGGTCGTCGGGCGGATCTCGTTGGCTGCTGGGTACGGCCGCGACGCTTGCGGTGATCGTGGTGGGCTTCTTCGCGCTGGCGCCGGGCATCGTGGACCGTCGCATGAACGGTGTCGTGCCGATGACGTTGCCCGAGGTCAGCGCCGACGCGAAGACGCTGCATCAGTCGTTGTTCGTGGCGGACATGCACGCGGACGAACTGCTCTGGGGACGCGATCCGCTGGCGCAAACCGATCGCGGGCATGTCGACCTGCCCCGTTTGCAGGCGGGTAACGTGGCGTTGCAGGTGTTCGCCGCGGTCACCAAGACGCCGCGCGACATGAACTACGACAAGAACACCGGTGCGACGGATAACATCCTCCTGCTGGCGATCGCCCAGCGGTGGCCGTCGCGCACGTGGAGCAGTCTGCGGGAGCGCGCGGTGTATCAGGCCAGCCGCCTGCACGATGCCGCGGCCCGGTCGAATGGCGCGCTGACCGTCGTCACGTCGCGCGAGGCGCTTTCGCGATTCCTCGACGCGCGGAGACAGGCACCCACCAAGGTGGCCGGGTTGCTCGCCATCGAAGGGTTGCATGCGCTCAATGGCAAGATGGAGAGTGTGGATACGCTCTTCGCCGCGGGCTATCGCATGTTCGGCCTGACACACTTCTTCGACAACGAAGTGGCGTCGAGTGCGCACGGCGTGCTGCATGAGGGCCTCACGCCGTTCGGTCGGAGTGTCATTGCACGCATGGACTCGCTCGGAATCATCGTCGATCTGGCGCACTCCTCACCCAAGACGATCGACGAGGTGCTCGCCATTGCAACGCGTCCGATGGTCGTCTCGCACACGGGTGTGGCGGCAACCTGCCCAGGGCCGCGCAATCTCACGGACGAGCAGTTGCGAGCCATCGCCGCCAAGGGCGGACTGATTGGCATCGGCTATTGGGACGGCGCCGTGTGCACGCTCGGCGTGGAGTCGATCGTCAAGGCGATCACGCACGCCGTCCGGATCATGGGCGCGGAGCACGTCGCACTCGGCTCGGATTTCGACGGCGCCACCAAGACGCCGTTCGACACGCACGATCTGTCGCAGGTGACGGCGGGCTTGCTGCGCGCGGGAATGGCCCCCGACGACATCCGGCGGGTGATGGGCGGCAACGTACAGGCGTTTCTGGCAAACGCGCTGCCGAGCGAGGGCGCTGGGTCGCGCTGAGTGCGATGTAGCGATCTGCATCGTGTGGTTCACACATAACGGCAGGCACTGCGATACATCGCACGTGCCTGCCGTTTTCCGTCTCATTCGGACAATCGTCAATTCCAGCGCAATCAGATCACGGCCCGCTCGCCGTGACACAGCTGGTCCTGCGTTAGGTCGTCAGAGCGGCTTCTGCCCAACCACAATTGCGGGCGTGCTGTTGGCCACGTTGCCAGTGCTTGTGGTGCCAGTGCCGAGCTGTCCGGTGTCGTTGCGGCCCCAGCAACGAACCGTTAGTCGATCCGCGCTCACCGCGCAGCTGTGTGAGCCACTACCGGTGCCGATGCCCGAGGCCGCGACTTCAGCGGCGATCAGACCGGCAACACGTGTCGGACGCATGACCATCTGCGACGCGGGCTGACCGGCCGCACCAGTGTCGTTCACGCCCCAGCACCACACTTCGAGCGTAGTCGCGGCCAGTGCGCAGTTGTGGTTCGCGCCAACACTCATCGCGGTGAACGACGGTGCGCCGGCCAATGCGCTCGGCGTGGATGTCTCTGCGGTGCCACCGTTGCCCAGCTTGCCGCCGTTGTTGCCCCAGCAATAGCTCTGACCGGCGGTCGTGAGTCCGCAGCCGTGAATCTGTCCGGCGCCGATCTGCGTCCACGCACGGCCTCCCGTCACGAGCGTCGGTGTGACGGTGAACGTATTGGCGTACGAGATGGCGGCACCGTCGCCGAGATTGCCCCAGCCGTTGTAGCCCCAGCAGTAGCCCTGGTTGGTAGTGGTGACGCCACAGGTGAACGTCGAACCAACCGTGAGAGAGGCGAAGCTGAGTCCCGGCGCGACAGCGATCGGCGCTTCACTCATGGATGGTGCGTTCATGGCGAACTGCCGCCAGTCATTGTGTCCCCAGCAGTACATCGCGCCGACGGCCGTAATAGCACAGCTGTGCTCCGAGCCTACGGCGATGTCCTTGAACGTCAGCCCGCCGGCCACTGCCACCGGCGTCGCGCTTTGCCCGATCGTGCTCACGCCAAGCGCGCCCCAGCCATTGCCACCCCAGCACCACGCCTTGCCCACCACGTCGAGGGCGCACGTGTGGCGGCCGAAGCTCGCGAGCTTTCGTGCGCGCACGGCATTCGGTCCAGTGTTGGGCACACGCACCGGCACCGACGAGATCACTTCCGCGCTGAGCGTCGGTAAACCGATGCGCCCTTCGCTGCCGTTCTGTCCCCAGCACCACACAATCCCGCCGCTGGCGATGTCGCAGGAGTGCTGTGTGCCGGCGACGAGCGAGCGGTACTTGATGACGACCACCCGGGACGCCGCACCGAACTTGCCCTCGCTCGTGGCCGTCACGGTGACCGTGCCGCGATCGAGACCGGTGAGCATTCCGGTGATGCTGTCGACCGTCGCGACCGCCGGATTGGAGCTTGTCCAGCGCACAGCGCGATCGATGAGCTGCTGCTGATTCGCATCGCGCAACACTGCGGTGAGCGTCAGCACATCGTACGCCTCGAGCGTGTCGAGCGCCGTGTTCACCGTGACCGTCGCCACTGGTACGCGGACGACGACCTTGGCATTGCGCGACTTGCCTTCGCTGCTCGCCGTGATCGTGGCGTTACCGCCGGCGAGTCCCTTCATGACGCCACTGACGGAATCGATGCTCACGACCGCGGGCGCATTCGAGCTCCAGCGGATCACGCGGCCGGTCAGTACGCCGCCCTGATCGTCCTTCGCCTGCGCCGTGAGCGTGACCGTCGCGCCGAGCGACAGGCTGGCGGAGTCCGGCGTGATGACGATGTCGGCAACGGGCACCGCCTGCACGTCTACTGTTGCTTGCGCGCTCTTGCCTTCGGCGGTGGCGGTGACGATTGCGCGGCCAGGAGCCACGCCGGTGACCACTCCATTCGCGCTTACTGCCGCGATATCGGCAGCGGAGCTGCTCCAGGTGGTGGTGCGACCCGTCAGTACGTTGCCAGCGGCGTCGCGCGTGACGACAGCGAGTGATGTGGTACGGCCGACGAACACGGTTGGCGCGGTCGGCGTGATGGTCAGCGATGCGACAGGCGCGGACGGCGTTGGCGTTGGCGCGGTGGTGCTATCAGAGCCACCGCCGCATGCCATCAACAGCAACAGTATCGCCGCACAGGCCACGACACGCGGAAGGTTCAGCATGGACGGAATCCTCAGTGGTCGTGTGATGGTCAATTGCGCTGCGTGAGCTGCGTCAGCGCGATGCGGTACTCGTTCGACGCGGCGTCCCACGAGATGCGATAGGCGGCCGGGTACAAACCAGCCGGCGAAGCCTGCGCACCCATCGGCAGCGAGATGACGCTGTCGCGCTGTGCGGCCGTTGCCGCGTTACGACGGCCAATGATGAATGCGCGTGTGACCATCGGCTCGGCGAAGGTGAACTGTCCGTTCCACGAGCCGTAGATGAACGTCGTGGTGAACGGCTTCGCGAGTTCCGGATGACCCATCAGCGCCTGGATCTCCGGTGAGCGCACATCGATCCAGTGCACGCCCATCTTGGGCACGGCTGGCGTCGGTGCGTCCGGCGGTGTGAGCGTGGAGTAGAACTGCGGAACCTGCGACGACGGCGGCAGCTTGTCCGCCTTCTGCTGGAACTGCGGATCCGTCGGCAGAATCTGATCGCGTTCCGCCTGCGTGGTCGTGTAGAAGTGGAAGTCGAAGTGCGGCACGGTGTAGATACCGGGGATCTCGTGCCCCTGCGGATTCCAGTCGAGCTCCATGAGCTTGAAGGGCGTCGAGTTCTGCGTCGGCATCGGCAGCAGATACTCGTGCGAATCCACGTGCGCGTGACCATCACCGTTGCCCGCCGGCATGTTCATTGGTGCGGGCAGTCCTTCGAGTGCGGCAGGTGAAAGCGCCACGCCCAGTTCGGTGGCGCGACCCTGCTGCTTCGCGTCGAACAGGATGTACGTACGCGCCACACCGTTGCCGAGCGGCACCGAAGCACCGTATTGACGCGACGTTCCGTCGGGGAGCGTGATGACGTCGGTAGGGCCTGCTGGCGTCGCAATCGAATCTTCGTTACAGGCGCTGGCGGTGGCGAAGGTGATCAGGGCCAGCAGCGCGGGGATCGTGCGGAAGACAAAGGGTCGCATGGGAGTGCTCGTTGTCGGAGTGGATGACGCGTGCATCGCACTGTGTGCGCGACGACGTGTGCATGACGTGGACAGAGCATCGCCATTTCGAACTTTCCGCACATGGGTCAGGGGCTCCGGGTCAATCGACCCGCCTGCAGTGCAGCGTTAGCCGACCCTACGAGCTTCGCGCGCGACTCTCACCGGGAGAGGCTTCCAGCAGCATTGGCCCCACCGCTGACCGCGTGGACACATCGAGCTTGAGCATCACCTGTTCGGCGTGGTTTCGTGCCGTGTAGAAGCTGAGGCCAAGGCGCGCGGCGAGTTCGGCATTCGTGCAGCCCTCTGCCATGAGACGCGCCACCGCGATCTGACGGTCGGTGAGTCCGTAGCGCTCCTTCAGCTCGTGGTCCTCCAGCACACGCACGACGCCAGCCGGCACCACGGCGGGGGCAGCGGGCGCGACGCGACGTGCGCGACGCAGCAACGCCGAGATGCGTGCGAGCAGCTCCATCGCACCGAATGGCTTGGTGACGTAGTCGTCTGCGCCAAGTCGAAATCCTTCGAGCTTGTCAGCCTCGAGCGATCGCGCAGAGAGAATGAGCACCGGGCAGTCGAGACCGCGCGCGCGAAGCTCCCGCAGCACGTGAAAGCCGTCCTTGTCTGGCAGCCCGAGATCGAGCAGCACCAGGTCAGGCGTCGTGGCGCGCAGTCGCGCGAGCGCTTCCGCGGTGCGGCCAGCAAGCAACACCGTGTGCCCTTCGAGCTCCAGCGTCTGCTGCAGTGCCTCTGCGTAGGCAGACGTATCTTCCACGACCAGGATGCGCGCAGGTGACGTCATATGCATGCCGGGAAGAATCAGTCTTCGGGCCGCCGCTCGCGATCGACGAGCGGCAGCATGAACGAAAACGTCGCGCCCTTTCCCGGCAAGGAGACGGCGGTGAGATCGCCACCGTGTCCCTCGGCGATCGCGCGGGCAATCCAGAGTCCGAGTCCAACCCCACGGCGATCGCGCCGGTCGCCGCGCCAGAACGCCGTGAACAGATGTGGCATGAGCGGAGCGGGGATGCCGGGCCCCGTATCGGTGACCGATCCCTCAAGCGCGGTACCATCGGAGGAGCGACCGAGGGTCACGCGGACGGTGCCTCCGCTCGGTGTGACGGCCAGCGCGTTGGACACGAGATTGCTGAGCAGTTGGGTGAGACGCGGCCCGTCGATCGGAACAACATCATCGCACGCATCGACGACGATCTGCACACCTGCCGCTTCCGCGCGCGGGGTAAGGATGCGAATCGCGTCGTCCACCGGGTGTCGCGCAGAGACTGGCGCGCGTACCATGCTGAGCGCGCCACCTTTCAGTGTGGATGCATCGAGCAGATCCTGCACGAGCCGCTGCATCGTGGCCGCGCTGGCGTGAATGGTGCCAAGCGCGGTGCGAGCGTACGCACGTATGCGCTCCTCAGACTCCGTTCCGGTTGGTGCATCGTCCGGCTGCAGACTGGAGAGCACCTCGGCGTACATGGCGATCGCGCCGAGCGGGTTGCGCAGGTCGTGCGCGACGACGGCCAGTAGTCGCTCGCGCTCGCTGGTGGCCAGTTGCGCTTCAGCCAGCAGTTCGAGCGCGCGCGACTCCGCCAGCTCTGCACTGAGTCGTGCGGCGCGTTCATCAAGGTGCAGCAGGCGAGTATCGAGCAGATTCTCGACACGGAGCAGTACCTCGGTGACGTCGAACGGCTTCGTGACGAAGTCCCGCGCCCCGAGCGAGAGCGCTTGATCACGCGCATCGAGCGTGGCATCGGCGGTGAGCACGAGCACCGGGCGATACTCACCACTGTTGGTGTGCGTGGCGAGATCGCGCAGCACATCGAGCCCATTCCGGTGCGGCATGTGCAGATCGAGCAAGATGAGATCCGGCTCGTGTTCGCTGAGCAGCGACAGCACATCACGCGGGTCGGTGGTGCGGACCATGTGCGTGTACCCGTCGGACTCGAGCAGCCCCTCGAGCAGATCGAGATTGCCCGGCTCGTCGTCCACCAGCAGCACAGTACAGTCGCGCACTCTGGCCCGGTTGGCGCGCGTTGGGGAAGTAGAAGTCTTCATGTCTATCGGCGTACCGGCGGGACAAAGCGATCGACCACGCGAAGGAACTCGTCCACGTCGAGCGGCTTGGTGAGATATGCGTTGGCGCCAAGCACACGCAGGCGCTCCACCGAGGTGGAGGTGGCGTCTGCACTGACGATGATGATCGGCACCTCGGCCAAACGAGCATCCGCGCGTAGTCGGCGAAGCACTTCGACGCCCGGAATGTCGGGCAAGTGCAGGTCGAGCAGGATGACATCGGGACGATGCTCGCGTGCGAGTTCGACGCCGAGCTGCCCCTGCAGGGCCGGCAACACGCGCCAACCCGGACGTGCCAGAAGAATCGTTTCGACGAGACTGAGATTGGCGAGGTTGTCTTCGATGTAGAGCAACGTGGCCTCGCGGTACGGCGCCGTGATCGCGGGAATGTGTGCACCACTTTCGAACACGCTGAGCGGACTCTCCACTGCTTCGAGATCGATGCGGAAGACACTGCCGTCGGTCGACGAGGCTTCGAGCGCAAGGGCACCGCCCATGGCCTCGCACAGGCGTCGTGAGAGCGCGAGTCCGAGACCCGTTCCTTCGACGTCGCTCTGCTCGGCGCCCAGGCGCGCGAACGGCGTGAAGAGTTCATCCAGACGATTGCTGGGCACACCGCGGCCCGTATCGACGACGCGGATGACGCATTCGCGCGAGCCGGTACGGCTGGCCTGCAAACGCACGCTGCCACCCGGCTGATTGTACTTGATCGCGTTGCTCAAAAGGTTGAGCAGCACCTGCACCAAACGATGCCGATCGGCGTGCACGTAGCCATCACCCGGCCACGGGCCACCGTGCAGAGTTACGCCGTGCTGCTGCGCGAGTGGCCGCACGAGCCCCAGCGCCTCCTCGAGCACCGATGCGAGCGCCACTGGTTCGAGCGAGAACTGCTCGCGTCCAGCTTCGATTCGCGAAATCTCTAGGACTTCGTTGATGAGATGCAGCAGGTGGCGACCGGCCTTGAGGATGTGCTGCACTGACTTGCCCTGCTGCGTCGTCACTTCGCCGCGCGCGAGAAGTTGGGCAAATCCCAGAATGCTGTTCATCGGCGTGCGCAGCTCATGACTCATGCGACTCAGGAACTCGCTCTTGGCGCGATTCGCACGCTCCGCTTCTTCCTTGGCGCGCGCCAGCGCTTCTTCCGCGGCGCGGCGTCCGGTAATGTCGCGACCGAACGCGATGACGCCTTCGGCGATGGTGCTGGGCGAGAGCGTGCGCCCGACGTTCTCCATGACCAGATAGCTGCCGTCTTTCCGACGAATACGGAATGCAGACGTGATGGGTTCGCCAGGATGCTCGGCGAGCCAGCCTAGATCGGCCATGGTGTGTTCGACATCGTCTGGATGCAACAAGTCCACGGGTCGAGTGCCGAGCATCTCTTCTGGCGTGTAGCCGAGCATTCGCATCGAGGACGGCGCCGCGTACGTGATCGCGCCCGTCGGATCGCAGATGAAGACGAGATCCGCCGCGCTTTCGATGATCTGACGGAATCGCTCGTCGCGCTCGCGCAGCGCCTGCTCGGCTTCGACGAAGTCAGTGATGTCGCGACAGTTGGCCACCACGCCATCCGCGACGCTGTTCGGTGCGATGGTGCGCCCCACGCTTTCCAGCAGACGCCACCCGCCATTTTTGTGTCGCATGCGATAGCGCAGCTTCACCGTCGTACCGGGCGCCTCGACGAGCGACGCAAACACGTCCAGCACGTGGGGCACATCGTCCGGATGTATCAGATCCGGCGGGCGAGTGCCTACGATCTCCTCGGGGCTCCAACCAAGCATGCGTTGCACCGACGAACTGACCGATGTCACCGCCGCCGTGGTGTCCACGATCATGATGTAGTCCTGCGAGTTCTCGATGAGGCGTCGGAAATGCTCGTCGCTCTCGGCCAACGCAGCGCGGGCCGCGGCCTGTTCGGCGACCGCCTGCTCAAGCTGTGCGGTACGCTCCGTCACGCGTCGTTCGAGTTCCTCGTTGGCCTGACGCAGTGCCTGTTCGGCTCGCACGCGATCGTTGATGTCGCGCGCCGTGGCCAGAATGCGATCGACGCCATTGAGCGTCACGCGACGCAGCCGCACTTCACCCCAGATCACGCCGCCGCTCTTGTGCTTGCCGAGCCATTCGAAGCGCTGGGGAATGCCAGCGGCCGCGCCGGCGATGAAGGGCAGGGCGTCTTCCACGCGATAGGGCGCGACGCCCGCGCTGATACCGGCCACGCCGAGTGCGATCTGCTCCTCGGCGGTGTAACCGTACATGTCCACCGCGGCCTGATTCACCGCGAGGAAATCGCCGGTCTCGAGATCGTGCACCCACATGGCGTCGGAGGCGTGCTCGAAGATGGTGCGGTAGCTCGCCTCGCTCGCCCGCAACGCCTCGACGGTGTGGCGGCGCTCGGTGATGTCGAGTGATGTGCCGATCACCTTGGTGAGCCCACCGTCGCCGTCCGGCACCAGCATGCCACGCGCCTGAAAGAGTCGTACCGTGCCGTCGGTTCGCCTCGCACGAAATTCCACCGTGACCGGTTCGTCGGCACGGAGGGCGGCCATACCCTCGTTGACGATCGCCACATCGTCCGGGTGCATCACGTCCGTCATGAACGCGGTGTGCGACCTGGGAGCGCCGCCATCCGGAAAGCCGTGCATTCGCGTGAGCTCGCGGGACCATCGGATGCGGTCGTGCGCGAGATCGATCTCCCAACTGCCGATCCCGGCCAGCTGCTCGATGAGTTCGAGATGACGCTCTCGCTCAGCGAACTCGCGGCGGGCATCGCGCAGCGCCTCGCGGAGCTGCGCCGTCGTCATCGTATCAGGATCGGCGCTCGAGGAGGCCTGGTCCGCAGAAGCTGGCGAAGAGGGTTGCTGCATGAAAGCCGGGGATGGTCTGGGCCGGGGGACGGGTGGTCGTCTGCCGATGGGCTATCAGGAATTTGCGCGCCCGGGCGGCAGGCGCGCCGGGTCGAATGACCCGGGTGACCCTGTTTCTACCCATTCGGTCCCGGGCACCGGCGCGCCGTCCGGTGCGTTGAAGAGCCATGATTCGCTTTACTTCAACAGTTCCTGTCCTGCGTGTGGCCGATGTAGCACGCAGCGTTGCCTGGTACCGCGATGCACTGGGTTTCAGTGCGACCACCACGCCAGTCGATCCGCCGTTCGGTGCCGCGACGCTCTTACGCGACGACGCGGAGTTGGTGCTGCGGAAGGGGCGCATCGATCCTGCGCGATTCACTGGCCCGGATGACTGGGATGTGTACCTGCGGCTCACGGGCAACGCGCTGACCGAGCTGTTGGATCACGCTCGTCGCTTGACGCCGCTGGTGCGCGGGCCCGAGGTGATGCCCAGCGGGTGGGTGGAGTTCGAGCTACAGGATCCGGACGGGCATCGGATCTGTATTGCGGAGCAGCTGGCGGATAGCCGCGCGTTCCCGCCGGCGGCGCGGTAGGGCAGCGCCACCGGTTTCCGCTGACGCCGTTCGCGGTTCCGTGACCGGCAACGAAGTTCGCTCCACTGATCTCCGACCACCCACCACTCGGTACTCGGCACCGGGTGGTTGGGATCTTCTCCATCGAGAGGGCGCCGCCCGGGAGGTTCACGGTGAGCCCTTCGCATGCCGAGCAATCGGTCGCGGGCACTCTCATCACCCGGAACCGCGGTATCATGGCAGCCCGGTGTCGAGTTGCGGGTGGTGAGTTGTGAGTGGAGCGAACTGCGTTGTCGGTTGGCGAACTGCAAACGCCGTGACCGGTCACCGCGAACTCGCTACTTCCTGCAGCTCCGCAGCACTGCCAAGGCATTCGCCACCGGACGCTCGCCCGCGCCATCCGACGGGTGCGTCACCGTGCGCACCCCGCGCGGCGCCTTCGCATCCGTTACCACCATCGCCGAGGAGCCACCACCGTCGAGATTCACGGCGTTTGTGGCGCCGATCGCGCGAAAGAGCTCGGCGGTTTGCCGGAGTGACATGCCCATGCTGTACTTGGGCTGCCGCCCGTCGATGACGGCAATGAAGATGCGACGGCCGCCATCGCCGTAGCCGACGGCTGTGCGCGGGTTGAGACCGCGAAACGCAGCATTGTTCACCGAATCGACGGCGCCTACGATCGCGCTGTCACGCAGCAACACCGGCTGTGCGCCGACTGACTGCACCGGTGTGATCGGCATCAACTCGCGTGAAAGACTGATCGTGTCGCCGAGTACGATGGCACTGTTCTTCGGCAGATTCACGACGAGGAGTGTGTCCCCACGGGCGATGGCAGTGGGCCCGCGAAGCGGCTTGAGCACAAAGCGTTGCGTACGCGTGGCGGGGGCCGCAACGGGCTCCAGCACCAGCGTGCGGCGAATGAGTGATGAATCGATCGGAACGCCCCACGCCGCATCGACCACGCCGACGCGATTGGCGGTGGGACGGTTCCACGTGTCGACGTTTACAATGTCCGCGGTGGTGCCGCGCGGTGTGCGCATCTGCGCCTTCACGCTGAGCGCGCCAATCCATGGTCTGCCGTCATCTGTCACGGCAAACACCGGACGGTCGATTGGCCCGGAGATCAGCGCGCCGTTCTCGATGTGCGCCCCGACCGGTACGCCAGGTGGCGCGAAGAGAAAGAAGTCCGCGTTCACTGCCGCGATTGGCTTGAGCGCGGGACTCATACCCGCGAGCAATGTGCTCGTGGTGCTGCGCCCCACAGCGACGGGCCCGCCCTTCACTGCCTGCAGCGATACGCACGCCGTGCGGTCCACTTCCAGTACGGCCGCGCGCCATGGCTCCGCGTTGTGCACCAGGCGATGCAGCGTCACACCCGGCGCGAGTGCTTCGCTCGTGACCGTTTCGGCGATCGTGCGTGCCAAGCGCGGCACCGACGACGCGCGCGACGAACGAAACGGCAACACGCCACATGCGCTGAGCATCGGCAACACCAACAGCGCGGCAGCAAGGCCTGCACGCGTGCTGTGCGGTACGCGCTGCTGCAAGTGCTTGAGCGATTGCACGGCTACCAATCCGCCGGAACGTAGTCCTTGAGGAAGTTGCCCCACATGTGCTCGCCCGAGTTCACGCCGGCGATGATCGGATCGACGATGCGCGCCGCGCCGTCCACGATATCGAGCGGTGGATGGAAGCGATGCTCTGCCACCTTGCGCGCGGCAATCTCCGCCGGATCCTCGTCCGTCACCCAGCCCGTGTCGACCGCATTCATGTGAATGCCGTCGTTGATGTAGTCGGCGGCGGCCGTGCGCGTCATCATGTTGAGCGCGGCCTTGGCCATGTTGGTGTGCGGATGGCGTGTCGTCTTGAACTTGCGATAGAACTGACCTTCCACCGCCGACACGTTGACGATGTGCTTGTCCTTGTTCGCCGTGCGCATCATCAATGGCTTGAGACGCGCGTTGATGAGGAACGGCGCGATCGCATTCACGAGATGCACTTCCAGCAGCTCCACCGACGGCACTTCGGCCATCAGCATGCGCCATGAGTTGCGATCGCGCAGGTCGATCTGCTGCAGGTCCTGATCGAGACGGCCCTCGGGGAAGAGTGCCTTCTGTGCGGCAATCTCCTCAGGCAACAGCCGCACCTGCGACAGTTCGGCGGCGTGCGTGAGGCCAGCCACTTCGGCCAGCTTCGGCGGCGACACGGCGAGCGCCGCGCGATCACTCGCGTCCACGTTCGATCCTTCCGGCAGCATGCTGTAGCCGCGCAGCCCTTCGTACGCGCCGATCAACTTGCGCGTATCCTCGGGCATCGCGTGCAACGGCATCGTCTCGCCTTCCATCATGTGCGCGTAGAAATCAGGCGGACGACGCACCGTCTGACACGCGTTGTTCACAATGAAGTCGAGCCGTTCGCGCGTGTTCAGCAGATGCGTGCAGAACGCTTCCACGCTTGGCGTATGGCGCAGGTCGAGCCCGAAGATCTCGAGCCGGTGGCCCCATTCAGCAAAGTCCGGCTCCGCCGCATAGCGCGCCGCCGAGTCGCGCGGGAAGCGCGTGGTGACGATGAGCGAGGCACCGCAGCGGAGCAGCTTGATGCCCGCCTGATAGCCGATCTTGACGCGGCCGCCGGTGAGCAGCGCCACACGACCAGCCAGATCCGCCAGCTCCGACCGCTTTCGGTAGTTAAACTCGGCGCACGTCGGGCAGAGCTGATCGTAGAAGTGATGGATCTGCGCGTAGTTCTGCTTGCAGACGTAGCAGTTCTGCGGCTCGAGCGCTTCGCGGAATTCCGGATCGCTGTCGACGTCGTGCTGTTCGAAGTCCTGCGGCGGGAAGATGTTGGGCGTCGTGAAGATCGTCTGTAGACGCAGTTTCCGAATGCCCGTTTCCGAGAGCACGGACTCTTCGCGC
Source organism: Gemmatimonas sp. (assembly GCA_965279375.1). GTDB lineage: Bacteria > Gemmatimonadota > Gemmatimonadetes > Gemmatimonadales > Gemmatimonadaceae > Gemmatimonas. The sequence continues at coordinate 1,718,775 of OZ257156.1, forward strand.
TTGACCTTGTTGGCCTTGCGGTGCCGCTTGGTTTCCTTGACCAGCTGGCGACGCTTGATCGCGTCCGGGCGCGAGACTTCGCCGGCTGCTTGCAGCAGCCGGTTGCGCTCTGCTTCCGGAACACCCGCGAGCAGCGCTCGATCGTTGATGATGGACTCGAGCAGTTCTGCGGCGTCGCGCAGGCGGTCAGAAATCGACATGACGGTGATGACGTGCTGGAAGACGAAGAATGATGCGGGCGATGCGACTACTTGCGGAGCGTCGCGCCGGTGAGGCGACCGATGGCGCCAAGAGTAGTCTGCGCGGCGTTGAGGCCGAGCTTGAAATCCTTGTCGCTGTAGGTCGAGAAAACGTCGGTGGGCTGATGCCACTGCGGATCCCAACCGTTGCCGATCTGCGTGCCGCGCTCGTTCTCGCGCAGGCTGATCGCCGGGATGATGTCCATGAACGGACCGGAGTCCGTGTTCGTCATGAACGGACTGACGACGGCCGGATAATCAGTGGCGTACTTCTGATTGGCGGCATGAAACGCCCACGCGAGCGTCTGCGCGCCGGCCGCCTGCTTGGCCGTGGTCTGGAATTCGATGTTCACGTCGGCTTCAGGACGCTGTTCCTTGCGCATCGTGCCGTCGACGTTGGGCGCACCATGATCGAACATCATCATGTCGTGCTGCACCATCCCCAACCACTTGGGCTCGGGATACTTCTTGGAGCCAACGGGCGACTCCTTCCCCTGCAGCGCTTCACGCTGTGCGACGTAGGCGCGCGCGCCATCGAGGCCGCTCTCTTCGTTGTTCCAGAGGGCGAAGCGAATGCTGCGTTCGGTCTGTACGTCGGGGCTGCTGAAGATGCGCGCGAGCTCCATCACGATCGCCGTGCCCGATGCGTCGTCATTGACCGCTTCGCCCCAGCCGATGCCGTCCATGTGCCCACCGACGATGTACATCTCTTCGGGGTGCGTCGTACCAACCTTCGTGCAGAACACTTCCTGCCGCTGTCCTGGTGACGTCGGCTCGGCGTTGAGCGCGCGCAAACGCGCGTCGGGCTGGAGCAGTGAGTCGTTGTTGACGCCGGTGCGTGCGCGCACGCCACGCGGGCGACCACCACCCTGCGCGACGAGCGGCGCCGCGCCGCGACCACCCGCTGGCGCGCCGGCCGGAGCACCGGCCGGACGCGGAGCCGGCGGGCGGGGCTGCCAATCGTAGGTGATGCGTTCCGTGTTGGTGCAGCCATAGCTCTTGAGCTGCGCCTCGATCCAGTCGACGGCATCGCGGTTGCGCTTGGTGCCCTGCCGGCGGTCGCCAAAGGCGGCGAGCCCCTTGATCGTCGCCTTGTACTTCTCCAGGTCGAGGCGCCCGACCATATCCGCGATTGGATCAGGTGCCGTGTCGCGTGGTGCCGCGGGAGCCTGCGCGTTCAGCGAAGACGCCGCGAGCAGGGCGAAAGCGAACGGCGCAAAGGCGCCGGCACGGGGCAGCGAAACGAGAGCCATGGCAAGTCGCGGTGAAGGGAGAGGACCGGTCGGCGATGGGGCGTCCTGAAGCAGGCGCACCGCCAGCCGTGGAGAATAACGTCCTCGCCCCTCCCCTCGCTCGCTTACCGCATCTTCGTCGCGACGATCGGATCGTCCTCGCCGCGTGTCCACGCCAAAGTCGGCCACCACCGATTGATCGCGGACGGCAGGGAGGGCTCCACCCGCTCGCCCGGGCGCGGCGTCAGCACCGTCACACCGGCGGCCGAGCTCGCAACGAGGGCGCGCTCGATCGGCTCCGTCCAGCCGTGGTAGGCCAGCGCAAAGAGTCCCCAGTGCACTGGCAGCAGCACCTTCCCGCGGACCATGGCATGTGCCCGTACCGCCTGCTCGGGGCCCAGATGCCAGTCGGGCCAGCCCTGCCCGTATTGTCCCACCTCGATCATTGTGAGGTCGAAGGGCCCGAGCCGTTCGCCGATGTCGCGCAACGCCGGAAAGAGCCCCGTATCTCCGGAGTACCAGACGCGGTGATTCGCCGAGATGAGGGCGAATCCGGCCCAGAGCTTGGCATCGTTGTCGAACAGGATGCGCCCGGAGGCGTGACGCGCCGGAGTCGCTACCACCTCGATCGATGCAGCGCCTGAACGCACCGTGGTGCGCTGCCACCAGTCCAGTTCCACGATCCGCGAGGCCGGAATGCCCCATGATTCCAGATGCGCGCCGATGCCGAGCGGCACGATGAAGACGTTCTTCCACTCCCGCATGGCGCGGATGGTGCCGTAGTCGAGATGATCGTAGTGGTCGTGCGAGATGATCACCGCGTCGATCGCGGGCAGGTCGTTGAGCGCGATCAGTGGCTGGTTCCAGCGCCGTGGCCCCACCAAGCGCGTGGGCGACGACCGTTCGCTCCAGATGGGATCGGTCAGGATGCGAACGCCGTCGATCTCGACCAGCGCGCTGGAATGCCCGAACCAGGTGGCGCGAAGTCCACTCACTGGCGGCGACGCGTATGACGCGGCGGAGATGAGCGCTGTCGGCAATGGTTCGCGCGGTGAGACCACCGGGCTCACGTGCAGCAGGCCGCGCAGGCTCACCCAGAAATCGTTCGCCAAGGGCTGCGGATTCACGAAGCGCTTGCCACGCCACTCCGGCGAGACCGACATCCGCTGCAGTCGAGCTCCCGTGGCCGCGCGTCCGAAATCCGCCCATCCGTCCACGATGAGCACACTGGACGCCACCGCAATTGCCGTCGAGACCCCTCCAATAAGCCAGCGCAGCGTGCGTCGCAGTGCCGACCCAGATCGCCGTGGCTTCACTTTGCGCAATAGCTATTGAAGTTCATCAAGGATGTCATGCTCGACAGGAACATACACGACAGCAAGCTTCGTCCATGTACATGGTCATCTTCGGCGTCTCAGGCATGGTAGGGCAAGGGGTGCTGCTTCTGTCTCGGTGTGTCGGCGGCGGGAATGACGGAGGACGCGTACCGCGAGGTGACGTTCGATTTGACACTTTCCGTCGCCCAAACGTTGGTGCAGCGAAATCCGGCGATGACGTTCATCTACGTCTCGGGTGCCGGTACCGACAGCTCGGAACGCGGACGCACGATGTGGGCGCGGGTGAAAGGGCGCACAGAGAATGCGTTGTTGGCGTTGCCTTTCAAGGCCGCCTACATGTTTCGTCCGGGATTCATCCAGCCACTGGATGGCATCACCTCCCGGACGCCGCTCTATCGTGCCATCTACGCAGTGGTCGGCCCATTGTATCCGCTGCTGCGCGCGCTCGTGCCGCAGTTCGTCACGACGACTACCACGGTCGGGCGCGCCATGCTGCAGGTGATTCGCAGCGGGGCCACCACGCCCCTCATCGAGCAGCGGCAGATCAACGAGCTCGGCGCGCTCTACGAACGCGAGCACAGCTAGCGTCCACAGCGAGCGCCGCCGCTCGCGCTCGTCTTGCGCCTCGGGTATTTGTTCTACAAAATAGTAATAATGACGTCGCCCAGGATCGGCTCCCTCGAACTCGCCACGCTGCTCGCAGTCGCTCGACTCGGCGATGATGCGTACGGGCTCGCCGTGCGCGCCGACCTGGGAGCGCGGACGGGGCGCGGTCACTCCGTCGGTGCCGTGTACACGACGCTCCAACGACTCGAAGACAAGGGACTGCTGACGTCGAGCGCGAGCGACCCATTGCCGATCCGCGGTGGTCGTTCGCGTCGGCACTTCACCGTGACCGGCGCGGGAGCGAAGGCGCTGCGGGAAGCAGAGCGCAGCTCGGCGGCGCTCTGGAGCGGCTTCGGCACGCCACATCGTCCGGGGTTCGCCTGATGCCAACGCCATCCGATAGACTGGAGTCGCCGCCCCACGAACGCCTCACGCGTGCACCCGCGCGCGCAGGTGCGGAAGGGCTCTGGTTGGCGTTGGGCGCTCGTGCGGACTTTGTCGAATCCGTGTTGGGCGATCTCGCGGAAGAGTACGCGCGTCGAACGAGTCAGGGCGGAGTGTTTCAGGCGCGCGCGTGGTACGTGTGGGAAGCCGTACGGTCCACGCCCCACATGTTGCGCAACGCGGTGCGATATGGCGGTCGAGAGCAGCGTCTGCGCGTGGCAGCTTTGGGTGCCGGCGTAGTCGCCCTGTTGTTCCTCGCAGCCCTGGTCATCGCGCTGCGCAACGGACCGCCGACGCGACTCGTTGCTGGAGAGGCCAACACCGTTGTCGTCAACAGTCAGCGCCCGATTCAACTCCCGATGCGCGTGTTGGACGCCAGAGGGCGCTCGCTCGACTCGAGTGGTGTGTCGTACGCGTGGCTGGCGGGTGCACCGGTGTCTCTCTCGGCCGACGGCATTCTCACCTGCCACGAGCGCGGCGACGTAACCGTGCGTGCCTCGCTGCATGTGATCAGCACGGACGTGCGCGTACACTGTCGGCCGGTTGCTGGTGTGCGCGCCCCTTGGATGATGGAACTGGTGATAGGTGATGCGCCAACCGACATCCCGTTCGAAGCGCTCAACCCGTACGGCGAGCCCGAGCGGATGCTCACCGGAAAATTTTCGCTCCGCGATAGTTCGATCGCGTCGATCACGGATCAGCGTCTGGTCCCGCGCAAGGCAGGCGTGACTTCGCTCAGCATTCAGATCGGCGACGACCCCCGCGACGCGAGCGTGCATGTCTTCGAACCCGCGCATTCAATCGAAGACATCGCACCCGGACAACACCGCTCGGTGGCCATACGCCTCGCGCCCGGCGAAGCGAGACGATGGCACCTCAAGCGTGCTCTCGAACTCCACTACTTCGCCATTCGTCCAGACACCGATGGTGGCACGCCGCCGAACGTGGCGATCCTCGGCGCGCAATGCACGCGAGGGCAGGACAGTCACAGCTTCTTCTGCATCCCAGTCGATGGTACCTCGGTCGTGGTGTACAACTCGGCGCGTGCGGGAAGTGCGGGCGTTCAGCATGGCCGATTGCTGGTGTGGCGCGCCGCCACGCCGTAGTGATCGCGCGCGGACGACGTCTTACACAAGTCGCTCCAGCTTTCCCTTCCGCCGCACAATGTTCTTGTAGTCCCACTGAATGTCCCGCGCCTTCCGCAGCCATCGCTGCAGATCCACGGCGCTGATGTCGGCGACGTCGGCGTAGAAGATAGAGGCGTCCTTGAACTTCTTGCCCACGACGTTCAGCGCCGCTTCCCCGAAGTCTGCGCCGCTCCAGAACATCAGGCGAATGCCAGCCTTCTGCTTGCTGTAGCCGACAATCGGATTGCCATCCAGGAACCACACCGGATGCGCGTGCCAGACCTTGTTCTCTGCAGCCTCGAGATGACGATCGATCTCGTGTGCCAGACGGTCGCACACGGCCCCCATGGCGCGTCCTGAGACTCGTTGTACGCCACGGTATCAGCGTGCATGTCATCGCTCCTGATGCGTGTGAACGGCGCAGGTACTGTCGCAGGCGGACGGGAGCGAGCGACTGGAGGCGGACCGAGCCTGTAAGTCGCTACGCCGTCGCCACATGTGAAGGAGGGAGGTCGAGGCAGAAAATAGCGTCGAAAATCGCGCAGCGAACGGTCCAATCCATCCGACCGGGAGCGACGTACTATTAGCGAGAGTCCGTCCGCGCGGTCAGCGCAGCGTGGGACGGCGGCCCAATCGACACCGGAAACCGACTGCAGCGTCCAACCATGCCGAACCGCACAATCTCTGCACTTTTGTTGATGCTGTCGAGCGCTGCATCACGCCTGCCCGCACAGCAGCCCGCTGCGCCGCGCGACAGCACGCGCGCGCAAGGACTCGACTCGCTGCGCGTCATCGGCCGCTATGAGTCGCTCACCGGCATCGCGTCGAGCGCATCGCAGGGACGCATCGGCCGAGTCGATTTGCTGGCACGCCCGCTCGCACGCGAAGGAGAGCTGCTGGAGGCGGTGCCCGGCGTGATTCTCACGCAGCATAGCGGCGACGGCAAAGCCAACCAGATGTTCGTGCGCGGCTTCAACCTCGATCATGGCACCGATTTCGCCACGCGCGTGGAGGGAATGCCGGTCAACCTTCCGTCGCATGCGCACGGACAGGGCTATTCCGATATCAACCTCCTGATCCCCGAGCTCGTGCGCTCGATCGACTATCGGCTCGGCGTGTCGCACGCGGAGTTTGGCGATTTCGGTAGCGCCGGCGGTGCCGACTTTCAGCTCGTGCGTCGTCTTGAGCGTCCGTTGCTCTCGTCGAGTGTTGGCGCATTCGGTTTCGCGCGGTTGGTCGGCGGTGCATCGCAGCGCGTCGGCACGGGCGATCTCCTCGTAGCCGCCGAAGCCAAGCGCTACGACGGTCCGTGGCAGATCGGTGAGGGACTGCGCAAGTACAGCGGGGTCACGCGCTACTCCTGGCAGCAGGGACGCTCGCGCTTCTCGCTGCTTGGCATGGCATACGGGAACACTTGGCGCTCGTCCGATCAAATCCCGCAGCGCGCGGTCCTCTCTGGACAGCTCAGCCGATTCGGGCAGATCGACAGCACACTCGGCGGGGCACAGCAGCGCTACAGTCTCTCCGGTGAGTGGACCCGCGCACACGGACGCGCGCTGGATGAGGTGCAGGTCTACGGCATCGCGTCGCAATTCAATCTGCTCTCCAACTTCACGTATCAGCTGGACGACGCCGAGCAGGGCGACCAGTTCAATCAGCATGAGCGACGCACGATCATTGGCGTGAACGCCAAGCGTCGACTCTCCACGACGATGCTGGGCGCCGAGCAGATGATGACGCTCGGGGTGCAGAGCCGCGCCGACATTGTGAATGGACTCGGTCTGTACCGCACACGTGACCGCGAACGGGTGGGCACCGTGCGCGAAGATCAGGTGCGACAGTTCAGCGGTGGACTCTTTGGTGAAGTGGAGTCGCGCTGGACATCACGGATTCGCACGGTGCTTGGCGCGCGGCTCGATCAGTATGCGTTTCGCGTGCGCAGCGACAACGCGCGCAACTCCGGCACACGCACTGCGGGCATCGCCAGTCCCAAGGGGTCGCTGATCTTTGCGCCGAGCGCGAAGACGGAGCTGTATCTCAGCGGCGGGCTCGGATTCCACAGCAACGATGCCCGTGGCAGTACGCTCACCGTCGATCCCGTATCCGGTGAGTCAGCCTCACGCGTGGATCCGCTGGTGCGATCGACGGGCGGCGAGATCGGCCTGCGCTTCGCGCCGGTGGAGGGGATGCGATCGACCGTGGTTGCGTGGGCGCTTGGGCTGGACAGCGAGCTGCTCTTCGTGGGCGACGGTGGTGCCACTGAAGCCACCGCCGCCAGCCGTCGTCGTGGCGTGACCTGGGCCAACTTCTATCGCCCGCGCCCTGAGCTGTCGCTCGACGTCGATGTGTCGTTTGCACACGCGCGCTTCGCAAACGTCGCGCGCGATCAGCAGCGCATTCCGGGGGCACTCGAGAATGTCGTGGCCGCAGGGGCAAGTTGGCAGCCGCAGACCCATGGTGTCTTTGCGGCCACACGACTCCGGCACTTCGGCGCGTACTCGTTGATCGAAGACAACAGCAAGCGCGCGACGCCTACCACGCTGCTCAATGGAGACGTGGGCTATCGATTCTCCTCAGGGGTTCGCGTGCAGATGACGATGCTCAACCTGCTCAATGGTCGCGCCAGCGACATTCAGTACTTCTATAGATCGCGGCTTGCCGGCGAGTCGGCGGAAGGTGTGGGGGATGTCCACTTCCATCCGGTGGAGCCGAGGCAACTGCGCGTGAGTTTTGGGTGGGAGTGGTGAGTGGCGGTTGCTCGTACGGAGAGGTCGCGCTGCACCTGAAACGGATGGTCGAATCGTGCCCAGCCGCGTATCGCGGGGACCAGTTGCTTCATGTGACGTCTCACCGCGTGCCTGAGTTTCACGCTGACGCCATCAACGATCACTCTGTGTCGTTGCGATACAAAAATAGTTTGTAACTCGATCCAACCATCGTGCGTTGGGTGGCGTCCAAGGAACGTGCCGCAAGTCGGTGTTCCTTCCCTTCATCGCTCCCCGCCGATGCTGCTCCCCTCATTGCTCCTGCAAGTCGTCGCGTCCGCCAACGTCGGCCCGACGCGCGCGCCCGCGACCAAGACGCCCGCGCCGATTGTCGCTGAGGCACCGCGACGTCTGCCGATGCGCGTCTCGCGTGCGCCCGAAATCGATGGACGCGATGATGACGACGTCTGGAAGTCGGTCCCGATCATCTCCGAGTTCCGCCAGTTCGAGCCAACGGAGGACGGCGCGCCGACACTGCGCACCGAAGCACGCATCGCCTACGACTCGCGCAATCTCTATGTGGTGGTGCGCAGCTTCGATCCGAAGCCGGACAGCATTCTTTCCGTGCTGCAACGACGCGATGGCTTCGCGCTCTCTGATGACATGATCATCGGGATCGACTCGTACAACGACAAGCGCACGGGCTACATGTTCCGCCTCACGGCGGGCGGTGCGATGGCCGACGGCTACGTCTTCAACGATGGCGAGGAAGACTGGGGCTGGAACGCCGTGTGGCAGGGCGCTGCGCACGTCGATTCGCTGGGTTGGGTGGCGGAGTATCGCATTCCGCTCAGTCAGCTGCGCTACGTTCCGCGCGGCGACAACTCCTTCGGTGTGCTGATCATGCGCCGCACCGCACGCAACGGTGAACGGGTGTCGTGGCCGCTGATGCGCCGCTCCAAGACGGGCAACGTGAGTCAGTGGGGCGAAGTGCCGGGCTTTCAGCAGCTCTCCGCGCCGCGGCGCGTGGAGCTGATGCCCTACGCCGTCGAGCGCTACGGCTACAAGCCGCGTGGTGACGGCTCGGCGCGCAACGCAGCGCAATCGCAGTTCGGCGCCGATCTCAAGGTGGGTCTCACGTCGAACATCACGCTCGATGGCGCGATCAATCCGGACTTCGGTCAGGTCGAAGCCGATCCGGGCGTGTTGAACCTCAGTGCCTTCGAACAGTTCTACGCCGAGCGGCGTCCGTTCTTTCTGGAAGGCAGCGGCATCTTCCGCTACGACCTCGATTGCAACGACGGCGAGTGCACGGGGCTGTTCTACTCGCGTCGCATCGGTCGCACACCGCAGTTGCGTGATCGCTTCGGTGACGCCGCGTCGCCGCTGCAGTCGACCATTTCCGGCGCAGCGAAAGTCACGGGACGCCTCAAGAACGGTCTCTCCATCGGCTTGCTCGACGCCGTCACCAATCGGGCCCAAGGTACGGAGCTGCGCACCATCGAGCCGATGACCAACTACGGCGTGATGCGCTTGCAGCAGGACTTGCGCGGCGGCAATTCAGGCGTGGGCATCATGCTTACCAACACCACACGCAGCACCGACGCGTGGACGCGTGACGTGTTGCGCAGCGGCGCCTGGACGGGCGGCCTCGATGCGCGCCACCGCTTTGGCGGCAATCGATTCCAGTTCTCGGCGCAGTTGGCCGGCAGTCGTGTGACCGGCACTGCCGAAGCCATTGCACGCACGCAGCGCAGCAACGTGCATCTGTATCAGCGCAGCGATGCGACGCATCTGCGCTTTGACAGTACGCGCACGTCACTGGCGGGAACGATTGCGCAGTTCTCGCTGGACAAGCAGGGCGGCGGTATCACGCGCTTCAGCACGAACGCGTGGTATGTCTCGCCGGGCTTCGAGATCAACGACCTTGGCTTCCGCACGCGCTCCGATGAAGCGGGCGGCTCCGCGTGGTTTGCGCTTCGGCCGACCAAGCCCTTCGGCTTCTTCCGCCGTGGTCAGCTCAACTTCAATGCATGGGCCACGACGAACACGAGCGGCCTGCCGATCGGCAATGGCGGCAACATCAACGGCAACGGGCAGTTCACGAACTTCTGGAACGCGTACCTCGGCTCGGGCATCAACAACGTCGTCGCGACGTACTCCGATCGCGATGCACGCGGCGGGCCGGCGGTGTACATGCCGCGTCGTCTGCAGATGTGGGCTGGTGTGGACGGGGACTCGCGCAAGGCGATTTCGCCCAGTTTCAACGTGAGCGGCGGGCGCCGCACTGATGGGCTGGGCAGCAGCTGGGATGCGAGCGTGGGCGGGCGCTTCCGTATGGGCGGCCAGCTGAACGGCAGCGTGAACTTCGGCTACGGCCGCAACATCAACGACCAGCAGTGGGTGGGCAACTTCACCGACGCAGGCGCCACGTCGTACACGTTTGCAAAACTGTACCAGTCCACGAGTTCGGTGACGATGCGCCTCAACTACACGCTGACGCCGACGCTCAGCCTCGAGAGCTACGTGCAGCCGTTCGTGAGCGTGGGCGAGTACACCAACTGGCGTGCGCTCGACGATGCGCGTTCGCCCGACACGGACAAGCGCTTCCAGCCGTACACGCTGCGCGGCACCGCCGACGGATTCCGCTTCGGTCAGCTGCGCACCAACAACGTCGTGCGCTGGGAGTATCGCCCGGGCTCCGTCCTGTTCTTCGTGTGGACGCAGGGACGCGACACCTTCACCAACGGTCCGACCGACTTCGGTGTGCAGCCGGGTTGGAACGATCTGCTGGCCGAACGCCCGCAGAACGTCTTCCTCATTAAGTCGAGCTACTGGTTCGGCCGGTAACGCCGGCCGCGCAACGCTGCTGCAGCGCTCGTGATGCGGCCGTGGTGCGGCAGTGATGCGGATCCCAGCGAGAGGGCACGGACTCAATATTGCCGTGTACGTTGGTGCTGCCGGGACGACTCATCATGCGTCCCGCATCCCTCCGACGCGCATCCGTGCCCTCATTTCGAAGGAGTCCTGATGTCCCTGCTCAGTGTTCGTCGTCTCGCGTCTGCCCGTAGCGCAGCGACGCTCGCCGCGACCGTGCTGATTGCCCTTTCGTCACGCCTGGTCCAGGCGCAGGGCTCCATCGGCGTCATTGCGGGTGCGAACTACTCGACGCTCAAGGGCGTGAACAGCCTCGACCAGCGCGATGGCACGATGGGTGGCATCTCGCTCGTGCTCCCCCTCGGCGGGTCGATCGCGCTGCAGCCTGAGCTGTTGCTCGCCACCAAGGGCGCCACCACGGGCGGGACGTCAGGCACGAAGGGCGTGAAGCTCAACTACGCCGAAGTGCCGGTGCTCATCCGCGTTGGACTGCCAGGTGGTTCGCTGGTGAGCCCGCACGTGTACGCTGGCCCGTACCTCGGCCTGCAAGTGGACTGCACGGTGCAGGGCACGAACTCGAAGTGCGACGACGTGCCGAGCATCAGCACCAAGTCGGTCGACGTGGGCGGCATCGCCGGCGGCGGCCTCGATCTCGCGGTCGGTGGACTCGTGCTGACCGCGGGCGTGCGCTACGACTTTGGTATCTCCAAGGTGGTCGAGTTCCAGACCTCCACCGTGCGCGAGTCGGCCAAAAACGGATCCTTCGCGCTGTACGCGGGCGTTGCGGTGCGTTTCGGGCGATAGCGCCGCGCAATAAGGCACGACACCACGCGGGGCCGCGCCGAGTGTTGAATCCTCGGTGCCGCCCACCGCGTAGCTTCCGGCATGCTCTCGTCCTCTGCCATTGGCGCGCTCGATCGACTGAATCAGCGCATCATGCGCCACGCCGCCGCGACTCGGCTCACGTTGCTCTGCCGCATCCTCCTCGCGGTCGCCTTCATTCCCACGGGCACCGTCAAGCTGCTCGGTGAGCGATTCACGCGTCTCGGCGTCGATATGTCGGTCGGCTTCTTCTTCGAAGCGATGTTTCGCACCGGCCCGTATTGGCGCTTTCTCGGCTTCTCGCAGATTCTGGCAGGCGTGCTGTTGCTGTGGCCGCGCACGGCGTTCTGGGGAGCGGTGCTCTTTCTGCCGATTCTGGTGAATGTCGTGGGCATCACGCTCTCGATGGACTTTGCCGGCACGCCGGTCATCACCGTGGGGATGCTGCTGGCTAACCTGTGGTTGCTGGCGTGGGACTGGCCGCGCTGGCGTGCGGTGCTGCTGACCCCTGACACGCCGTTGTTGAGTGCGCGTTGGAGTACGCTCGAGCGCAGCGGCTGGGCGCTCGGCTTCTGCTCATTGCTTGGTTTCTTCTTCGCGGCGCGTGGCACCTTCGGTTCACGCATGGCGGGGCCGATGGTCGGCGCTGGGCTGCTCGGCGGAGCGATTGTACTCGCTGCATGGGTGATCGAAGCACGACGGCCGCGCGTGTAATCGCGACTCGCGTCCGACGCAGCCAACGCAGCCGTCGCGCGCCCACGCTACCGCTTCTCGGCTACCGAAGCTCGGCTAACGCAGCTCGACGCGACCGCGCCGTGTATCGAGCGTGGCGATCAGCGCGGGAAGCGCACCCGACGCGACCGACAATCCGAGCGCTGCCGAGTCAGCGCGCTGATCGACTGCTGCCCCGAGCGGTGCGTTCATCGCTGAGTTCAATGCTGCCAGCTGCGCCGCGACCGAATCGGCGGCGGGATGTTCTGCGCGCAGATCAGCCAGTGTGACGCCTGCCGCAGCGTTTGCCGCTGGGTGTGGCGACTCGCCCCAGTCGATGAAGAACGGGACGAGTCCGTCAGCCACGAGTGGCGTGGGATCGGTCAGCTCCCACGACAGCAGCACACCATCGGGTCGTTGCCTCCGGCCGGCTGCGACCGCGCCGAGTGTGACGCCGCGCTCGGCGGCACGTGCGCGCAGCGCGGTCAGTCCAGTCGCCTTGGCTGCCCAGGTCACGAGGCGAGGCGCCGAGAGTGTGTCGATGGCGAACCAACGCGGGGCGGCGTGCTCCGGCTGCTCGGGATCAGGGCCAATGATTTCGAGGTACGACGTGGGGCTGAGGGCCAGCAAGGCATTGCGCGTGCCACGGCCAGGGTGCGCCCCGCCCGGTGACGGGCGCACGCCGAGCAGATTGGACAGCGCCTCGACCGACTCGGCGAGATTGGGCGTCGCGTAGACGAGATGGTCGAGTGTGTGCGGAGCCATGGCTGAGCCTAACGCCTGTTCGCGTCTTGCCGAAGGCCGCGACTGGGACCGAGTTTATGACTTCCCTTTCTCCACAGGCCGTCCCAATGAAGCTCTTCGTTGCCCTGCTGGCCCTGCAGCAGCCATCCCCGCAAACGCCTGAGATCGCGCGCATCGTCGTGTCGCCGGCGAGTCGGACCATGACTGCTGGTGATACGCTGCGGTTGCGCGCTGAAGCGCGCGACGCTCAGGGGAACGTGATTCCCGGCGTGACCTTCCGTTATCGGCTCGGCGGATCGGCCCGCTTCGAAGGACGCGTCGATTCGCTGGGGCTCGTGACGTCGGGCGCGACGGCCATTCTGCCGGTTACCGTGACGGCGACGATGCCGGGCGGCAGACCAAAGTTCGAGGTGATCGAGATTCGCGCCCTGCCGGGAGTCGCGTCGCGCGTGGAACTCTCGCCGACATCGGCCAAGCTGGTGGTGGGGCAGCGGCTGCGCGCGACAGGGCGCGCCTTCTCCGCGGCCGGCGACAAGCGCGCCGATCGCGTGATGTGGAGTAGCTCCAACGCAAAGGTCGCGACGGTAAACGACGTGGGGCTGATCGTGGCCACCGGCGCTGGCAGTGCGACGATCACGGGGACGGTAGGCAGTGCCAAGACCACGTTGCCGGTGACCGTGCTGGGTGGCGCGCTGGCGTCGTTGTCGTTGACGCCGGACAACGTGGAAGCGCGCACGGGCGATGTGCTGCGATTCGCGGTTAGGGCGAAGGATGCGACGGGCAAGAACGTTACCGGCCTGACGCCCACGTGGAGCTTCTCGCCGGGGCACGGTCAGATCGATGACGACGGAGCTTTTGTCGGCTACGAGGCCGGCGAGTACACCGTGACGGCATCGTTCGGCACGCGCAGTGTGCAGTCCACGATCACGCTCGCCGAACGCGATGTGCGTCGTCCGCTGTCGTTGGTGGGGCGTCTGCCGCGCTCGCGTTTCACGACGGAAGAAGTCTGGATCCATCAGGACGGCAAGCACGCGTATCTGGGATCGGGCGGTGGCGGCGATGTGCTGTATGCACTCGACATCAGCAATCCAGCCAATCCGGTGGTGACCGACTCGATCATCTCCAACACGCGTCGCGTCAACGACGTGATGACGTTCCCCGACGGCAAGTTTCTCGTCTTCACGCGCGAAGGCGCGAGCGATCGCAAGAACGGTATCGTGATTGCATCGCTGGAAGATCCGGCGCACCCCAAGCCCATCGCCGAGTTTACGGATGGCGTGACGGGCGGTGTGCATTCTGCGTTCGTGTACAAGCAGGACAAGTACGGCACGTTCATTTATCTCACCAACGATGGCACCGGAGCGCTGCACATACTCGATGTGAACGACCCGTATCACCCGAAGGAAGTGTCGCGCTGGAAAACCGAAGGGCGCCCTGATGCCGGGCGTTCGCTGCACGACATCGATTTGCGCGATGGACTGCTGTACGCGAGCTACTGGAACGACGGGCTGATCGTGCTGGACGTGGGTAATGGTATCAAGGGTGGCTCGCCGTCCAATCCGCAGCTGGTGTCGCAGTACAAGTACGATCTGAACGCGCTCTACAAGCAGGTGGAAGTAGACGGCGGCCCGGGCTTCATTCGCGGTACGCATACGGCGTGGCGCCACAAGAACTACGTGTTCATCGCCGACGAAGTGTTTCCCGCAGAGGGCCCCAAGGGGACGAAGGATGCGGCCGCTGGTCGCGCGTACGGCCGCCTGCAGGTGCTTGATGTGAGCGACATCGCGCATCCCAAATCGATCGCGTGGTACGAGCCCGAATACGGCGGCGTGCACAACGTGTGGGTGGCCGGCGACACGCTCTACATGGGCGCGTACAACGCGGGCTTTCGCGTGTTTGATATCTCGGGCGAGCTGCGCGGCGATCTGCGTGCGCAGGGGCGCGAGATCGGTCACCTCAACACGGCCGATATGGATGGCAAGGTGAAGAACGCAGCCATGACCTGGGGCGTGGTGGTGAATCCCAAGGACGGACTCGCGTATGTGAACGACGACAACAACGGGCTGTGGATCGTGCGCATCGAACCCAAGCCAACCGTAAAGGTGGTGCCGTGATGACGTCTCTGACGAAGAGCACAACGAAGGTCCGCACGCGCGTCGTCGCATCGGCTGTCGTCGCACTTCCGTTGCTTGCGCTTCCCGCGGCGATGTATGCGCAGACGCCTGCCGTGGCCAAGGTGATCGTCACGCCCACGCCAGCGCGTGTGGTGGCTGGTGACTCGCTGCAGCTCAAGGCGACGGCGGTGGACGCGAGCGGCAACGTCGTACCCGGCGTGCGCATTCGCTTTCGTCAGGCCGCTGCACCGTTTGAAGGATCGGTGGACAGCGTTGGGCTGGTGCGTGCTGGCGCGGTGAGCACCATTCCGGTTGTCGTGTCGGCCATTCAGCCCGGTGCCAAGCCAGTCATCGCGCAGCTGCAGATTTCGGTGGTGCCAGGTCCCGCCGCGACCATCGGCGGTCTGCCCGCATCGCTCAAGCTGGTGCGTCAGCAGAGCGTGAGCGTGACAGCGAAGGTCCACTCGAAAACCGGCGACGAGCGCGACGACGCCGTGACGTGGACGAGCAGCAGGCCCGCGGTTGCCACGGTGGGCAGCGACGGCTCCATCACTGCCGTCAGTGCTGGCACAGCGTCCATCACGGCGTCCGTTGGCGCGATCAAGCAGACCATCAACGTCGACGTCATCGCCACGCCCGTTCGTACGGTCGCACTCACGCCGTCGCGGCCCACCGCACGCACGGGTGACGTGATTCGCTTTACGGCGGTGGCCAAGGATGCGACCGGCAAGCCGATTGCCGGGCTGACACCCACGTGGGCCTTCTCTCCCGGCAAGGGTGAAATCGGAACCGATGGCGCGTTCGTTGGCTACGAGCCCGGTACGTACACGGTCTCGGCGCTGCTCGGCACGCAGGTGGCGCAAACCATGATCACGCTCACCGCGCGCGACGTACGCCGTCCGGCCACGATGGTTGGCTCCGTGGTGCGCAGCGCCTTCGGCACTTCCGAAGTGTGGGTGCATCCCAACGGCAAGGTCGCGTACCTCGGCACGATCCTCGGCGGTGATCGCGTTTACGTGATCAACGTGGCCGATCCCAGCAAGCCGACGATCGTCGACTCGGTGATGGTGAACGCGCGCACGATCAACGACATCATGACCTCCGAAGACGGCAAGGTCATGGTGATCACGCGGGAAGGCGCCGACAATCGCAAGAACGGCATCGTGCTCGCAACACTGGAAGATCCGCTGCACCCCAAGGTGGTCGGCGAGTTCACCGATGGTGTGACGGCCGGCGTGCACTCGGCGTACATCTACACGCAGCCAAAGTTCGGTATGCACGTGTATCTCACCAACGACGGCACTGGTGCGTTGCACATCATCGACATCAACGATCCGGCACACCCCAAGCAGGCCTCGGTGTGGAAGACGCCGAGCAACGATGCTGGACGAACACTGCACGACATCGATGTGCGCGGTGGTGTGGTGTATGCGAGCTATTGGAACGATGGCCTCGTCATGCTCGATATCGGCGAAGGGAGCAAGGGCGGATCGCCGTCCAATCCACAGGTCATCTCGCAGTACAAGTACGATCTCAACGCACTCTACAAGAACGTGGAGACCGTCGGTGGCCCGGGCTTCATTCGCGGTACGCATACGGCGTGGCGCAGCGGCAAGTATGTGTTCATCGCCGACGAAGTCTTCACGATGAAGGACATTCAGTCGCTGGAAGAGAAGCAGACGAGCCGTGCGTACGGACGCCTGCAGGTGCTCGACGTGAGCGACATCGCGCATCCCAAGTCAGTGGCGTTCTACGAGCCGGAGAACGGCGGCGTGCACAACATTTGGGTAGCGGGCGATACGCTCTACATGGGTGCGTACAATGCCGGCTTCCGCGCGTTCGATATTTCGGGTGAGCTGCGTGGTGATCTGCGCGCACAGCAACGCGAGATTGCTGACTTCTATCCGTCAGACCCCAAGGGCTTCATTCCCAACAACACGATGACGTGGGGTGTGGTAGTGAAGAACGGCCTCGCCTACGTGAACGATGTGAATACGGGACTCGTGATCGTGAAGATCGAACCGAAGCCACCGGCCAAGGTGGTGCCGTAGCGATGCGTCGCCTGTCTGCACTGATTGCGGCGAGTGCGCTGTCGTCACTTGGCGTCGGTGCGCCGCTGCTGGCGCAAATGCCGGCGTCGTCCGCGACACCGGCCGCGCCCACGCGCGACTATCTCGTGCTCGTCGCGAGCGAGTCGGTGGATCGTGTCGCGCTCATTCGCTTCGGGGCCAACGGCGCCAAAGTCGAGCGCGAGCGATACGTCGGCTACGTGCCAACCGAGGTCGTCGGTCCGCACGGCGTCGCGGTCTCCCCTGATGCCAAGCACTACTTCGTCACCACCGCACACGGCACGCCGTTTGGGCGTCTCACCAAGTACAACGCTGAAACGAACGCGGCCGAAGGCAGCGTGATGCTCGGAAATTTTCCGGCGACCACGCAGGTCTCGCCAGACGGCTTCTATGTCTACGTCGCGAACTTCAACCTGCACGGCGAGATGGAGACGAGTGATGTCTCCGTAGTTGCGGCGGATGAAATGGTGGAGATCGCGCGCATCAACACCTGCACCATGCCGCACGGCTCGCGCATCAATCGCGAGGGCACCAAGCACTACTCGGCGTGCATGATGGATGAGGAGTTGGTGGAGATCGACACGCGCACGCTCGGCGTGAGTCGCCACTTCTTCCTCACCAAGGGGAAGGAGATGGGCATGACCGGTGCGCCACCCGTGCGTGGCGCGGCCGCGCACGCCGGACACGACATGGGCGGCCATGGCATGGAGCCACCCAAGCCCGGTGATGTCTCCTGCTCGCCCACCTGGGCACAGCCCTCGGCGGACGGCACGAAGGTCTGGGTGGCGTGCAACAAGTCGAGCGAGATCGTGGAGATCGATGCCGCCACGTGGACACTGACGCGTCGACTGCCAGCCGGGCCCGGCGTGTACAACCTGGGCATCACGACAGACGGCGCGAAACTGATTGCCACCAACAAGCGCGATGCGTCGGTGTCGGTGTTCGACGCAAAGAGTGGCAAGGAGCTGGCGCGCATTCCGACTACTCGCAAAGTCGTGCACGGGATCGCCGTGTCCGACGACAACCGCTACGCGTTCATCTCGGTCGAAGGGATGGGCTCGGAGCCGGGCACAGTGGACGTGATCGATCTCACCTCGCTCAAGAAGGTCGCGAGTGTCGATGTCGGACAGCAGGCGGGCGGCATCGACTTCCTGCGGTCGGAGCGTCGCTGAACGGACGATGAAATGAGGCGCATTTCACGATCGGGGTGAATCGTGAAATGTCGGGTTGCGGCGTGCTGGATTTGCGGATTGGTCCCAAGTGGGGATAGAATCGCGATCCTGCCGCTCTCCAACGAGAGCCGCTCCCACCTTCCAGGAGTGTCCGAAATGCACATTGGACGTTCGCGTTCCCTCAAATGCCGCACCGCCGCGCTGCTGGCCGGCCTGTGCGCTTCTGCGCCGTTGGCCGCGCAGACCACCGGTACGGTGCAGGGGAAAGTCACGACTGCCGGCTCTGACGATGGTCTACCCGGCGCTTCGGTGAGTTTTTCCGGTACCACGGTTGGCGCGGTCACTCGTGCCGACGGTGCCTACCGCGTGGTCCTCAAGCCCGGCACCTACGAACTCCGCGTGCGGCTACTCGGATACTCGAGCAGGCGAGACACCGTTGTCGTTGCGGCGGGTGCCGCTGTCACGCGCAACTACGCGTTGTCCAAGTCGGCCACCCAGCTCGATCAGGTGGCGGTCACGGGATCGCGCGCGGGAGCGCGCACGGTGGTGACGAGTCCTGTGCCCGTGGACGTGCTCAATGCCACGGAGCTGACGCAGACGGGTCGCGTGGAAACGGCGCAGATGATTCAGGCCGTCGCACCGTCGTTCAACTTTCCGCGTCCCGCCGTTGCGGACGGAACCGACCACGTGCGACCTGCCACCCTGCGCGGACTCGGCCCGGACCAGACGCTCGTGCTGGTGAACGGCAAACGCCGCTACACCAGCGCGCTGGTCAACAACAACGGCACGGTCGGTCGCGGTACGTCGGCGGTGGACCTCAATGCAATTCCCGCGTCGATGATCGAGCGCATCGAGATCCTGCGTGATGGCGCCGCCGCGCAGTACGGCTCCGACGCGATCGCCGGCGTGATCAACATCATTCTCAAGGGCGCAGGCGGTGGCGGTGGCTCCGTTCAGACTGGCCAGTTCAACACCGATGTGCCAAGCCTCGGCAAACGCAACGACGGAGGCAACACGGCCGTCGGTATCGACAACAGCGCGCGCATCGGCAACAACGGGTTCATTCACGGCGGACTCGAGTACCGCAACCGTGCGATGACCAATCGCAGCTTCGCCGACCCGCGCGTGCAGTTCTCCGCGACGGACCCTCGCGAGGCAACCGCGAATCGTTTCACGCACTGGTCAGGCGATGCGGCAACGGCCGATGTCGTCGGCATGTACAACGCCGGCATCAATCTCAATGGCGGCGCGCAGGTGTACTCGTTCGGATCGTTCGGACGTCGCGATGGCCGTTCCACGGGCTTCTTCCGTCGCCCGACACAGACCACGCAGGTGGTGCGCTCCAAGTTTCCCAATGGATTCCTTCCCAACATCGGCAGCGAAATTCTCGACTATGCCGGCTCCGTCGGCATCAAGGGCGAGGCGAAGAAGTGGCGCTACGACGTGAGTCAGGTGATGGGTGGCAACTCCTTCAACTTCCTGATCAGCAATTCCGTCAACGCGTCGATGGGCGATCGCAGTCCCACCTCGTTCGATGCAGGTACGCTCGGATTCAAACAGGCCGTCACCAACCTCGACTTCTTCCGCGGCTTTGAAGCGGCGGGCAAGCCCTTGCGCGTCGCGACCGGCGCCGAAGTGCGGTGGGAAGGCTACTCGATCGCGGAAGGTGACAGCGCGTCGTGGATTTCCGGAGGTGAGCGTGCGCGAGACATCAACGGCAATCTCACAACCGCGCTCGCGCTGCCGGGCTCGCAGGTGTTTCCCGGCTTCTCGCCCAAGGATGCGACCAATCAGTCGCGCACGGCGGTTGCGGCCTACGTGGATCTCGAGAGCGACGTGAGCAAGCAGCTGTTGCTCGGCGCGGCAGCGCGCATCGAGAACTTCAGCGACTTCGGATCGCAGGCAACGGGCAAGTTCACGGCGCGCTTCGCACCGTCGGAGAAGTTCGCGCTGCGCGGCGGTGCGGCGACGGGCTTCCGGGCGCCGTCGTTGCAGCAGAGCTTCTTCACCTCCACGGCCACGACGTTCTCCAACGGTCTGCCGGTCGACCTGCGCACGCTTCCTGTGGCCAGTCGCGAAGCACGGCTGCTCGGTGCACGTGATCTGACACCGGAAACGTCGATCAATCTGAGCGCCGGCATCACGCTGCAGCCGACCAGTGCGTTCACGATCACGACGGACTACTACAACATCGCGATCAAGGATCGCGTCGTGCTCTCGGAGAATTTCCAGGGCGCCGCAGTTGCCAACTTCTTTGCGACGAACGGTTTTCCGCAGGTGAGCGGCGGTCGCTACTTCACGAACGCGATCGACACGCGCACGTGGGGGCTCGATGTGGTGGGCAACTACGGCGTGAATCTGGGCACGGCCGGTCAGCTGCGCTTCACCGCCGGCTACAATCAGAACAAGACGCGGGTGTCGCGCGTTGTCATCAAGACGCCACCGCAGCTCGCCGCGTTCAACGAGCAGCTCTTCGGTCGCGCCGAACGTGGCCGCATCGAAGTGGGTCAGCCGCGCAACAACCTGTTGCTGACGGGCATGTACGATCGGAAGCGCTTCTCGCTGACGATGCGCACGCAGCGCTTCGGCGAAGTGACGTCGATGGCGGCGTTGGCCACGGGCACCGCGCGTCAGGTGCCCGACCAGACGTACTCGGCCAAGTTCATCACCGATATCAGCGCGGCCTACCGCTTCTTCAATCGCGCAACGGTCACCCTGGGTTCGGACAACGTGTTCGACGTCTATCCGGACCAGAACAAGGACCTGGGTGACGTGGCCACGGGCTACGGTGGTCAGGGCACGTTCGGCGTCTTCCGCTTCTCCGGCTTGTCGCCGTTCGGCTTCAACGGACGCTATGTCTACGCGCGGTTAGGCTTCAGCCTGTAGTCGTCGCTGGCAGACACCAACGAGGGCGCGTGCCATGCGGTACGCGCCCTCGTTCTATCCGGTGCCCCTGCCGAAACGCTTCAGTACCCCTTGGCCAATCCAAATCCGCGCGGCTCACTCACGCCGCGCCACACGGTGCCGTCGCGGTGAATGCTTTGCACGGTTGCCAAGCCGCCCCACGGTGAACGCTTCACGGCGTGGCCGAGCGGGCGCATGAAGTTGGCGGCGCTATCTGCCCATGGAATGGCCTCCACCACGAGCGAATCCGGCACATCCTGGTGGTGGAACTGCGGAGCGGCCATCGCGTCGCCGATCGACTTGTTGTAGTCGAACACGCTGATGATCAGATGCGCGACGGCCGTGATGATGTACGCGCCGCCAGCTGCACCCGTGACCAGCACCGGCGAGCCCGCCGAGTCGAGCACGATGGTAGGCGTCATGCTGGAGAGCATGCGCTTCCCCGGTGCGATCGCATTCGTCGATCCCTGCACGAGTCCCATTGCGTTCACCGCGCCCACTTTCGCGGTGAAGTCATCCATCTCGTCGTTGAGCAGAAACTGTCCGCCCGGCACGGTGAACGCGGCGCCGTAGCTTTCGTTGAGCGTCGTCGTGATGGACACGGCGTTCCCCTTCTCATCCACAATGGAGAAGTGCGTTGTGTGGCGCTTGTCCTTGGGTGCCTCTGCTGCGGGGCTTCCCGACGACATCTCACCGATCTCTGCTGCCAGCGCGGCCGCCGTGTCCTTCGACAGGAACGACGCCACCGGGATAGTCACGAATGCCGGATCCCCGAGTAGGGAATTGCGACGCGCAAAGGCGCGACGCTCGGCCTCTGCCAGCGTGTGAATGGACGCAGGCGTGCGCCAACCCAGTGCTGCGACGTCCTTGCGCTCGAGGATGCCGAGGATGAGGCCGAGTGTGAGACCACCGGAAGAGACTGGCGGCATCGAGACGATGTGATGGCCGCGGTAGTCGAACTCGATGGGCGTGCGCCAAATCGGCTGATAGCCCGCGAGGTCTTCGTGTGTGATGATGCCGCCGCCCTGCTTCATTGCCGCAACGATCAGATCGGCCGTCTCGCCCTTGTAGAAGCCATCGCGCCCGGCATCGGCGATGCGCTGCAATACGGATGAGAGTTGCGGCGCGCGCCAGTTCTTGCCGATGGGAAGGAACTTGCCGTCTTGCAGAAAGAGCGCGGCACTGGCCGAGTCTTTCGCAAGTCGATGCGCACCATTCTCGTCGTCGTCACGGAACGCGGTGTCGATGGGGAAGCCAGTGACGGCGAGCGCCATCGCGGGCTTCACGAGCTCGGCCCACGGCTTCGAGCCGAACTTGCGATGCGCTTCGAAGAGTCCGGCCACGGAGCCGGGCACGCCGGCCGCGAGCGCGCCGGTGACGCTCTTGTCGGTGAGGTTGCCCTGCGCGTCCAGGTACATGTCGCGCGTCGCGGCTTTGGGCGCCGTCTCGCGGAAATCGAGCGCGACGCTTTGCCCGTTGATGCGCGCGACCATGAATCCGCCGCCGCCGACGTTGCCAGCGGCCGGGTACGTGACAGCCAGCGTCATCGCGACGGCGACCGCAGCGTCTATGGCATTGCCACCCTTCTTGAGCACCGCCAGTCCTGCTTCGGTAGCCAGCGGCGATGCGGAGACCACCATCGCCGAGTTGGCCGTCGCGACGACGGCCGGTCGCGCGAGCGACGACGAAGTGCCCCCGGTCGAGGTGTCGGCAGGGGCAGAGGCGGGGCCGCACGCGCCAAGGAGCGTGCAGGAGGTGAGCAGGATCGAGCGAGCACGCATGAGGCAGGGGGCTGGGCGGAAGTCGTCGTGTTGGTGCGGTTGTCCCACACGAACCACACGAAGCTGGCCCCATTCACGCGTTCCCGAAAGGAAGCGAAGATGTGATACCCTGTGTCAACAGCGCAGGCGACGCTGCCGTCACTGTCGTTCTCTCATGGCAGAGAGACTATATGCATTTATGCGCGGATGGTCCCTAGGACGGTTTGACAGCCTGTTGGAGCGCACGTAACCTAGGTCACCGAGTCACGCGTCCGTCACGAACGCATCGACTTTTTGCGTCGAAGGGATCCGGTTCCCACCAAGTGACATCAGCGCCATGACGTTCCACCGAACGTCCGCACGACAGCTCGCTGATTACCACCACCCGGTACAGGCATGATGAAGCAACGAATACTCACGGTGTTGATGGGCACGTTCCTCTGTGCGATGCCGCTGGCCGCACAGACGAAGACGGTGAAAGGAACGGTGACGCGCGATGTCGGCGTGCCCCTGTCCGGCGTCTCCGTCGTCGTGAAGGGAACGACCACAAGCACCCAATCCGATAACAGCGGCAACTACTCGATTCGCGTCGATGCCGGACAGGTGCTGCAGTTTCGTCTGATCGGCTACTTGCCTCGCGAACGCACGGTGGGCGTCGAGAACGTGATCAGCGTGCAGCTCGAGAAGGCGGCAAGCAACCTCGATGCCATCGTTGTGACGGCACTCGGCCAAACCACGACACAGCGCAGTCTCGGTACGTCGCAGCAAACCGTTATCGGCGCGGATGTCGCGCAGACCGGTCGCGAGAACTTCATCAACGGCCTGCAGGGTCGCGTGGCCGGCGTGGAAGTGACGAGCACCTCGGGCGTGCCCGGTGCGTCGTCGTCCATCACGATTCGCGGCGTCAGCTCGATCAGCGGCAGCAACCAGCCGCTCATGATCATCGACGGCCTGCCGATGGACAACAAGACGCTCAATACGGGCTCTCTGGCGTCCGACGGTCCGGGCTCGACGACGGCGTTCAGCAACCGCGGTCTCGACTTCACCAACCGCGCTGCGGACGTGAACCCGGAAGACATCGAGAGCATGGTCGTGCTCAAGGGTCCGGAAGCAGCCGCACTTTACGGTATCGACGCGGCCAACGGCGCGATCGTCATCACCACCAAGCGTGGTCGCCCGGGCACCGGCGGCTTTGAGTACTCCAATCGCTTCCGTATCGATGCCACGCGGACGAAGCCGGAGCTGCAGCAGACCTACGGCCCCACCGCGATCGCTGGCAACCTGCTCGGCCAGTTCTCGTACTTCGGCCTGCCGTACGCGACCGGCACCAAGTTCTACGACAACGTCGATGGCTTCTTCCAGCGCGCGATGTCGCAGCAACACAACGTCACGTTCAGCGGGGCGTCGGCAGACAATCGGGTGAACTACCGCATCGGTGTCGCGGCGAATCAGCAGGGAAGTGTGGTCCCCAACTCGGACTACACGCGAATCAACCTGACTGGTGCCGGTGGTGCGACGGTGACCAGCTGGCTCAAGGCCGACCTGTCGATGCAGTACGCGCAGTCGGATAACAACCAGGCGCTCAAGGGCGACAACGGCCCGCTGATCGGCTTGCTGCTCTGGCCGCAGACGGACGACGCCAAGGACTATCTGACGCCGGCCGGAACGCGTCGTCGCATCACGTCACTGGCAACGAACTCGGAGACGGACAACCCGTACTTCAGCGTCAACAAGAACCGCGTGACGTCGCGCAACGGTCGCCTGATCGCGAACCTTGGCCTGACGCTCACGCCGTTCAAGTGGGGCTACCTCAAGACCAACATCGGCTCTGACGGCTACACCAACGAGAACGTCATCCTGCGTCACCCGGAAAGCGCCGGCGTGGCCAACAACAGCCAGGGCATTCTCGACGATGCGACGGACGTGGTGCGCAACCTCAATGCGCAGACACTGTTCAACGTCAACAGCATCAAGCTGACGAAGAACCTGTCCATCAACGGCCTCGTGGGAAATCAGGTCTCCGACTTCCGCTCTGAAGTGAGCGCGCTCGGCGGCCAGAACTTCCTCGACCCGAACTTCGTGTCGATCAACAACACGAGCATCCGCGTCAACCGCACCATCACCACGCAGCGTCGCCTCGTGAGCGCGTTCGGTAGCGCCACGGTGAACTACCACGACTACCTGTACGTGACGGCGACGGGTCGTAACGACTGGACCTCGACGATTCCGATCGAGCGCAACTCGTTCTTCTACCCCTCCATCCAGAGCAGCTTCATCTTCTCTGAAGCGTTCCCCGCGGTGGCGAAGTACGTGACTGGCAAGCTGCGCGCCAGCTATGCCGAAGTGGGCAAGGACGCGCGTCCGTACGCCTTCCGCCCGTCGCTGGAAAACAAGACGACCTCGTACGGCGGCTATGGCTACGGCTTCACCGGCCCGAACCTCAACCTGCGTCCCGAGTTCGCCACGTCGTACGAGTACGGCACGGAGCTCGGCTTCTTCGACAACCGTCTTGGCCTCGACGTCACGACGTACCAGAAGGAAACGACCGATCAGATCGTGAATGACATTCGTGGTTCGTATGCCACGGGCTTCATTCTGTTCAACCTGAACGGCGCCTCGACGCGCAACCGCGGTGTGGAAATCACGCTGCGCGGCACGCCGGTGCTCAAGCAGGGCTTCACGTGGGACGTGATCGCCAATTTCGAACGCGCTCGCGGCAAGGTGCTCGCGCTGCCGAATGCACTGCCTGAGTCGTACGTGTCCGACACGTGGCTGTATGGCAACGTCCGCAACGGCGTGCAGCCTGGCCTCTCCACGCGCTCGCTGACTGGTCTCTTTTACCTGCGCAACAGCAAGAAGCAGCTGCTGATCGACCCGACCACGGGCCTCCCGCTGCGTTCGACGGCGTTCATCGACGGCGGTTACGATCGTCAGCCCGACTACACCGTCGGCGTCACGAACACCATCAAGTACAAGCGTGTCTCGCTCAGCTTCCTGCTCGACTTCCGGAAGGGCGGCGACGTGTTCAACGCGACGGAGCACTTCCTGACCTCGCGCGGCTTGACCACGCGCACGCTCGATCGCGAGAAGCCGCGCGTGATCGATGGCGTGCTGCGTGACGGCAAGGAGAACAGTGCGACGCCGACCAAGAACACGATCGTCGTGATTCCGGCCCTGCAGCCGGCGTACTACACCAACATCAGCGAAGAACTGTTCATCGAGAAGAACATCAACTGGGTGCGTCTGCGTGACGTCACGCTGCGCACGACGCTGCCGGGCAAGTACTTCAAGGCCCGCGACGCGAGCTTCTATGTGACCGGCACCGATCTGTTCCTCTTCACCAACTACTCCGGTCTCGACCCGATCGTGAACGGCAACAGCGCGGCAGTGGGCGGTTCGGGCGGCGTTGGCATCGACTACGGAAATTTCCCGATGCCGCGTGGCTTCGCCTTCGGCCTCAAGATGGGGTACTAAACCATGAAGAAACTGTGCACCGCTCTCCTCGTTGGCGCGCTCGCGCTGCCGGCGACCAGCTGCAAGGATTTCCTCGACGTCAACACCAATCCGAACGGACCGCAGTCGGTCTCGGCGAATCTGTATCTCGCGCCGATGCTGCACTGGATGGTGACGTCACCGCAGTTCGATGGCCGCTTCGTCGGTCGCTACACGCAACAGTGGGTGCTGACCGGTACGATCCTCAGCACGTGGGATCGCATGGGCTACGATCCCTCCAGCGACAACGGCGCGCAGCAGTGGCGCGACGTGTACTGGACGTTCGGGCAGAACCTCGTGGACATGACGGATAAGGCCAAGGCGGAAGAGCGCTGGGACCTGCTCGGCGTGGCCTATCTGCTCAAGGCGTGGGGCTGGCAGGTGACGACCGACCTGCACGGCGAGATCATCGTGAAGGAAGCGATCGATCAGACCAAGTTCGGCTTCAACTATGACTCGCAGGAGTACGCGTACCAGGAGATTCAGCGCCTGCTGAACGAGGCGATCACGAATCTCAAGCGGACCGACGGCGCCGTCGATGCGACCTACCTTGGCCGCACCGACAAGATCTACAACGGCGACCGCGCGAAGTGGCTCAAGCTGGCGTACGGCATGCTGGCGCTCAACCTGAACCACTTCTCCAACAAGTCGTCGTACAAGCCGGCGGAAGTGATCGCTGCGGTGAACCAGTCGTTGGCGAGCAATGCGGACGATCCGCTGCTCACCTACCCGGCCACGCAGAATGACGAGATCAACTTCTACGGCCGCACGCGTGGCAACTACAACGCGTATCGCCAGACGCAGTTCGTCACCAACCTGATGAACGGCACCTTCACGGGCGGTCTGGTCGATCCGCGAATGAGCCGCATGCTCTCGCCTGCGCCTGACGGCGTGTATCGTGGCCTCGACGTGAACGTCGTCGGCTTCGGTGCGCTCTCCACGACCCAGCAGCCGAACAACTTCTACGGCTTCGCCGGCACTGGCGGATTGGGCGTCCCCGGCCGCTACATCTTCGACGACAAGGCGAAGCTGCCGGTGATGACGTACGCCGAGCTGCAGTTCATCAAGGCGGAAGCGGCGTACAAGCTGGGCGACAAGGCAACGGCCTATGCCGCGTATCTCGCCGGCGTCAGCGCACACTTCGACTTCGTCAACGCGCGCAACAGTGACAACGGCCAGTCACCGACGCAGATCACCGCGGCGGAAAAGGCGGCCTATCTCGGCAATGCGTTCGTTGCACCGGGCGCGGCGAATCTGACGCTCACGCACATCATGACGCAGAAGTACCTGGCCTTGTGGGGCTGGGGGCACAACGAGATCTGGATGGACATGCGGCGCTACCACTACACCGATGTCGATCCGGCCAGCGGCACTCAGGTGTATCCGGGCTTCACGGCGCCGGTCAACCTGTATCCCGACAACAGCGGAAAGATCGTGCAGCGCATCCGCCCGCGATTCAACTCGGAGTATGTGTGGAACGTGCCGGCGCTGACCGCCATCGGCGGACTCGCGCTCGACTACCACACGAAGCCGCTCTGGATCACTCAACCGTAACCCAGCGATGAAGACATTCCGAACAATCGCCATGCTGCTGAGCGCCGTCGCGCTCGCCGCATGTGACAAGACTGCAGTCCAGGACATCACAGGTGCTCTGCCTGGGGCGCGCATCAAGTTCTTCAACTTCGGCGTGAACGCGCCGGCGGTGAATTTCTACGCGAACGACGCCAAAATCACCGCGATCCTCTCCGCCACAGGCGTCGAGTCCACAAACGGTGTGGCCTCTGGCGGCGTTGGCTTGGGCGGCCTCTACTCGGCCGTCGAACCGGGGCAGTACACCCTTACCGGCAAGATCGCGGCAGCAGTGGACAAGGACGTGGTGATCTCTCGTGCCACGACCACGCTCGCTGATGGAAAGGCGTACTCGTTCTACATCAGCGGCATCTACGACGCGACAGCGAAGAACGTCGAAGGCTTCGTGATCGAGGATGCATTTGCCGATACGCTCGATTTCAGAACCACGTCGGTGCGCTTCGTGAACGCCATCTCCAACGCCGCGCCGATGACGCTGTACGTCAAGAACACCGCCACAGGCGTCGAGCAGGCGATCGGTGGAGCAACGGCGTACAAGTCGGGAACTGCGTTCGTGAAGATTCCGATTGGCGTGTACGATATCAGCACGCGCTTCAACGGCGTGACGACCAACGCGATCAGCCGTACTGGCGTCACGTTCGCTGGCTTGCGTGACTACACCGTCGGCGCACGCGGCGACATCACCGTCACATCCACCACGGCAGCCACTCGCCCGCAGCTGGACAACACGGCGAATCGCTGATTCATTGCACCGCACGTGATACACAACAGGCCCGCGGCGAACGCCGCGGGCCTGTTGTGTTTTTGGTGGGTGCGCACGGTCGCTGGCGCCTGCCGTTCGGCATTCGCGCCGCACTGCGCGATGTCACCGGTTGGAGGGCCACTCCAGTCGAATACCGTCCTCACGCAGCTGCGACTGGAAATCGGCGAGGTGCCTGGCGTTGTTCCGCACACCGCGCGGCGACTCCTTGCGCTGCAGGCAGAACGCGACCAGTGCGCCGACACTTTCACCGATGTTCCATTCGATCGGATGCAGCCGATAGCACCCGTTGGTCAGATGCGTTACGCCGATGTTCTTGCAGGCCGGCAACACGTTCTTCATCCGCTGCGGGATCAGTGCGCCGAGCGGAATCTGAAAGGGCAGCGTGGCACCGTATCGGCCGCGGTCACCGCGCGTGGTGAGGTGCAGGTCCATGTTGTAGTGGCCAATGCCCACGCTGTCCGCGAATGGAGCAGCGGTAATTTCACTGATGGGACGATTCAGTTCGCGCGCACGAGACTCGGCCGACACATGCTGCTCCAGTACCGTGAACTCGGCCTTGATGCGACGGCTTTCGCGGACGTATGGATACTTGGCGAAGCCATCGTTCGTGCCCAGTACATCGGGGCGCAAACGCAGCCCCTTCCAGCCGACGCCGCCATCAGCGCGCGGTGCCTCGGTCTGGAGCCAGTACAGCAAGGAGAGTCCCAGCTGCTTGCTCGCCGCGAGATGCGACGTCTGCGCAGACCACTCTCGAGGTGACACATCGAGCAGTGAGCCGAACGAGTAGTCGTTGAGCCCCCAGTTTACGAGCGTGATGTCGCTGCGATGGGTCCCCGGCGTGAAGAGATCGCGATCGATGATGCGACGGTACGACCAATAGCCCGTGCGCTTCTCCGGGTCGAAACCGATCCGCTTGTTTGCCGGATCGTCAAAGCTGAGCAGCGGATAGGGATTGCCGTCGTCGGCGGTGATCAGGAGTTCGCGCCAGCGCGCATACTCGCGTGGACGATCGATCGTGTGATCTTCTCCGTGCAGGTAGTCCATGGCGTACACCATCGTGAACCCCTGCACGTTGTCGGGCTGATATTCCGCCTTTGCATGCGGCTCGCCCGTCTGCGCGATCGACTCAGCGCCAACGCGATACTCAGTGCCCGTCATCGGCAGCAGATCGCCCAATTCAGTCGCATCGGCGAAGTAGTCGGCGATCAGCGTCCGCTCGCGCCCTTCTGTTTCGTCGCGGAGGTGAACGGCGCGCACACGGTCACCGGCGACTGTTGCCCGTACCGTCCGATGTGTGAGCAGGATGCGCAGTTGGCCATTCGCGACGAACGGCGCGAGCATTTCCTGCAACACGGCGAGCGCTACGCGCGGCTCCGCGCCAATGCGTGATACCCAGCAGTTGCCGGGATTCAGGCGTGCGTTGGCGCGTGCCCGGTCGGTAAGCGGCGTGTTGCGCCGATAGTAGTCGCGAATCGCGGCGCGCAGTGCCTGATAGCTTCGCGTGCCGCCCACTGTCTCGATCCACTGGTTCTCGTCTGGCGGTACTCCCTGCTGCGTGAGCTGGCCGCCGATCCAATCGGTCTCCTCGGACATGACGACACGGAGTCCGCGGCGTAAGGCGCCCAGCGCAGCGGCGCACCCGCCGAGGCCACCGCCGATGATGGCGAAGTCCGCGCGGATTTCTTCGTCGCTTCCGTCGGTACGCGATGTCGCCGGCGCACGGGTGACGGCGCGCGTGCGGCAGCCCGTCGCCGCGAGTATCAGCGGTGCCGCGAGCGCAGTGCGACTGAGAAACTCTCGGCGCCCGATGAGGTCATCACTCATCGCTGTCGATCAGACGACACGGATGTCGATGCGCGCTGCGGTCGCGCGTCTACTTGCTCCAAATGACGATACTGCCGCAGCCGCTCAAGCCGGGCACGAACTGCGGCGGTGCCTGACCCGCCGCATAGACCTCGATGCCCGCGATGTCCGAGGGGCGTATGAACGCATCCAGATCCGATGCATTGATGTCGTTCATGACCTGGCCGTGGAGATAGATCGCAGGCGTACAGCGATCCGTGAACAGACCTCGCATGAGGACCTTGGTGTCGAGGTCGCCCGGTCGATCGACAAACAATCCTCCGATGGAGAGAAACAGATCCGACGTCACGTTCGGCTGCCGACGCAGGATGTCGTCAGCGGTAAGGAAGCGTCCGAGCCCCGACTTCGCGCGATCACGGAAGCCCGCCATCTCGACGAACCGATCGAACTTGGCGCGCACCTTCATCGTGTCCAACACCGACTGGAAGGTCGCGAGGTACACTTCGGCTGGGCGCGCGCCTTCGACCACATCGACGACCGTACGCTCCGGGTAGTAGCCGACGGCGCGAACCTCGAGCTGTCGTGTCCCCGAAGGTGCATCGGTGATCGTCCACTCACCTGCATCATTGGTGCGCGCCTGCGGGCCGTTGACGATGCGCACCGAAGCGCCAGCCAGCGGCTTACCGTTGCCGTTCGCGCGCACGCGTCCGCTCATTCGCGTGCTGCCCACGTGCATCGACGCCGGCAATGCCGTGCTGTCGCTGCTCATCCTGGCTACGACGGTTTGCGCCGGTCCCACGTACAGATCGCGACGCAGGAGTCCTTCGAGCGGCACCTGTGCTTCCACGAGGTCGGTGCTGTCGGCGCCACGACTCGCCATCAGCTGCACGATGCCCTGCGCGGGCACATCGCACGCTGCATACCAGCCACTCTCCCGCGTCTTCACGATGCGGCGCGGCGTGCGGCGCTTCATGCCGCCTGCTCCGATGGAGAGCTCCACCCACTCGGCGATCACGGTCGCATCGGCGATCGGCTCACGCGTGCGCGCGTCGCGCACAAAGCCAACGGTCACACCGCCACCGCTGCCTGCAGCGGCCGCTCCGCAGATCGCGGATCGCACGCGGGCGGAAGACGGAATCGCGAGGTCGGCTCGTACATCGCGCGCTCCACTCACGGACACGGCGCGCAACATCGGCTCGAGCCCCAGCGAATCGAGCATCGGATGGAAGAATCCGATGGTGTACTTCCCATCGGGGACGCGCTCGAAGCGAAAGTGTCCCGCCGCGTCGGCCACGACCGTCTCGCCGAATTGCACGTTCGTATCAGCGGCGACGAGCTGCACGGTCGCGCCGGGCAGGCCCTGTCGCGCGATGCTGTCGAAGACGAAGCCAACTATGACGTTCGACGGTGCGCTACGGCCTGCTGCAGACGCGGAGGCGCGCGCGGCGACGGTTTGCGCGTGCAGCAGAGGCGACGCCAGCAGCAGCGCGGCAGCAACGGAGACAAGCGAAGAGCGCATGATCGGACCTCGGCGTATCGATGCGTCGGGACGCGGCACGAGATCGACAGCAGCGTGAGATCCCGTGCGGCGCGGGCAGGAAGCCCTAACGCTTGAAAGCAATCCGCCCGAGGCGTTGTGCGGAAGTCCGCGGACGCCACGCCGGCGCCCGCGGACTGTCCCACCGGCTTCGCTTACGCTCGGCTCGTCCGACGGCGACGGCGCGCCACCAGCGCCATCGCCGCGAGACCAGCCGACATCAGGGCGTAGGTGGAGGGCTCGGGCACCACGTTCTGCGGGATGCCCGCCAACTGCGCCTGCAGCAGGCTGGTGTTCCCCGCCGTGAACATCGTGTTCATGGTGTGCGATGCATCGGCCAGCACAAACCCCGGCACCTGCTGCGGGACCGACGAACTCAGGAAGGTCGACATGAAGAAGCCGCTCCCCGGGTTCAGCGTGAAGGTCACCGAGCCACTGCCGGTGACCACACCCCCCGGGCCGGCCATCGAGCCATCCAGAAACACCTGCGAGAGGTCCAGATTGCTGCCGAGTGGTAGTTCCAACGCGAGGTTCGGATCGACGATCCCGTCGAAAATGCTGATGCCGCCCGACGTGCTCGCGAATATGCCCGAGTCAAACCCGGTCACGGGATCGACGAACCCCTGCATGATCGCGTCGATCGTATAGGAGATCGTGAAGGTCTCCGGCTGCGTTCCGGTGAACGTGTACCACTGCAGCGCATTCGCGACGGCGTTGACGTCGTAGTAGTAGCAGCAGATTCCGGAGTAGCCCGGCGGCGAGCCGGTCATGACGATGCTCTGCGCCAGCGTCTTCAGCTGCGCCGTTGCGAGGACGCCTTGCAGCTGTGCACTCGCGAGGTAGTTGAGGAAAGCCGGTTCGTTCGACCCCGGCGCAGCCCCTGTGAACGTGGTACTGGCACTGTTCTGGCCGACGCCGCCCACTTCGGTAATGCTCATCACACCGCCCGTCGGCTGGCAGGCGATGGTGGCGCAGGGGAAGTACCCCCAGTTCGAGATGCCGACAGCCTGTGTTCCCGGCTGGGTCATCTGCTGTGCTTCGGCGACCGTCGGCAGCATCGCCAGTAGCGCGCCGGTGGCCAAGGTCAACAAGGTTTGCTTCGCAACGACGCGCACGAGACCTCCACGAGTGTTCGGATGGACGCCGAGTTCCGGGGCAGGACTGCCTCCGGTCTCCCCTGCATCACTCGTGGCGCAACGCGGTGCGCAATCTGGTCATTGGCGCTTGGCCAACGCCTCCGACGCCCACTGCACCAACGGGGCGAAGTGAATTCCGTACTGCCGATACCGCGCGCAGGAGGCCGTCAGGAGCGGCCGGGCCTCGTCCATTCGTCCCAGTCGGGCCAGCGCGACGCCACGTCCGCACTCCGCATTCACCAACAGCGGATACGTCACCGGCACCAAGGGGGCCATGAGGTCGCGCGCGGAGGCGAACTGTACCAACGCGGTGCGTGGATCCCCCAGTGCCAGCGCCAGAGTTCCCAGATGCAGCGCGTGCGTATTGCGCTGCTGATGTCCGGCCGGCCACAGCGCCTCGATGCGCGCGGTGATCGCGCCGAAGGTAGCCGCGGCGTCGCGCGACCGTCCCGCCCGCAGCAGGATATCGCCATACGTGTCGAGATACGCCACGAGATCGCGCTCCTCAGCCTTCGCGGCTCGCGTGAGCATTACGCCCGTGTCGGCGTAGGCGACCGCTTCGGCATCGCGGCCGCGCGCACTCGCGATGTACGCCAGGTTGGTGAGCGCGATGCGAATGCTTTGGTGCGACGGTGCCAGCGAGGCGCGCCAGCCGCGCATCGCTTCGCGCTGCAGCGACTCCGCCT
Organism: Gemmatimonas sp.; assembly: GCA_965279375.1. GTDB lineage: Bacteria > Gemmatimonadota > Gemmatimonadetes > Gemmatimonadales > Gemmatimonadaceae > Gemmatimonas. The sequence goes on from OZ257156.1 coordinate 1,752,645, forward strand.
CTTCCAGATAGCCTCGCTCGGCTTGAATCACGGCCAGCATCTCCAGCGCGGCCGCGAGCGCCAGCGGATTGACCGGCTGTTGCGCGCGTTGGCTCGCGAGCCGTTGACGCGTGAGGATTTCAGCCACGTCGAACTCACCACCGGTGCGCCGCGCTGCCGCCACGTTGCCTGCCACGAGAATCCGATCGGGGTGATTGGCGGGCAACTTGAGATCCACCAGGCGCAACGCTTCGGTGAACAGCGCAATCGCTTCCGTCACCGCGCCTGCCGCCAGTCGCTGCTCCGCCAGCGCGTGCACCCGTTCGGCGCGCTGTATCGTATCCGTGACGGTGGCCAGACTGTTCGCGCTGGCGAGTCGTTCCACAAGCGCCCGCTGCTTCGACTCGTCCGTCCGGCGAATCGCCAGATCACGCTCGGCGATCTGGCGATCGCGCGCGGTGTCGGAGAGCAACCGCGCAAACCGCGCGACAGACGCCTCGAACATCGGCATCGACCTCGGCCGACCTTCATAGCCATCCACGGCACGCGCCAGCTCGTGATACGTGAGCGCGACGTCCATCGAGTCCGACCCGCTCGTGCGCATGAGCTGATCGTACGCGCGCTGCAGCAACGAAAGGGCGCGATCCGGTCGCCCGCGCGCCGCGTACATCGTGCCCAGCACGCGCCACATGCGTGCCTGCACCTGCGGTTCATTGCGCAACGAGTCCACGCGCGCTTCCGCATACGTGAGCAGTTGGTTCACCCGCAGCGTATCGCCGCCCGGCACCACCGTGGGGTTGGCCTGCGCAAAGAACGACGTCAACAGCGCGACGACGTTCTCGGTCGAGGCCTTCTCCCGTCGGGCGACGTCGCGTTCGCGGGCCACAAGCTGCGCCTGACGCGCCGACGTGACCGCGAAGGCGAGCAGCAGCGCGGCGACCGTTGCGCCAGCGGCCACGGCCACGCGATTGCGCCGCAGGAACTTGCTGGTCCGATATCCAAGACTGTCCGCTTCCGCCTGCACAGGCAGACGCTTGAGATAGCGCTCCACATCGTCGGCGAACTGTCCCGCCGACGCGTAGCGACGCGCGGGCTCCTTGCGCAGCGCCATCAGCACGATGCGATCCAGATCGCCCTTGAGCTGACGCTTCCACGGCTGATTCCATCCCGCCAGGCTCGGCGCTTGCGCTTCGACGTCCGTGATCTCACGCTCGAGATCGCGCAGCGAACGCCCGGCCGCGATGTGCGGTCGCGTCCCCGTCAGCAGCTGATAGAGCAGCACGCCGAGAGCGTAGACGTCGGTGGCGGCGGTGACAGGCTCGCCGCGCACCTGCTCGGGGGCGGCGTGTTCGGGAGTGAGCAGCCGGAGCTGTGAGCGCGTCTCGTCGGCAGTCGGACGACTGGGCATGCCGTCGGTGTCGGCACTCAGGCCATCGTCGAGCAGCTTGGCGATGCCGAAATCGAGCAGACGCACCGCGCCGGTGCGCGTGACGAGAATGTTGGACGGCTTGATGTCGCGATGGACGATGAGCTGACTGTGCGCGTACTGCACCGCCGCCGCGACCTGCTGGAACAGTCGCAATCGATCGTCGAGCGAGAGCTGCTCCGCGTCGCAGTGCGCGAAGATCGTCAGCCCGTCCACGTACGGCATTACCAGATACGGACGCCCGTCCGTCGTGGTGCCGCCGTCGAGAATCGCCACGATGTTGGGGTGCGCGAGACGCGCCAGGATGCGGCGCTCCCGCTCGAACCGGCGCACGAGTTCGCGCGAGTCGAGTCCGGCGCGCAGCACCTTGACGGCGACGTGTTGCTCGTACGCGCCGTCCACACGTTCGGCGCGATAGACCTCGCCCATGCCGCCGCGCCCTACCAGGTCCAGGATGCGGTAGGCGCCGATGCGGAGCCCGTTGGCCAGCGTCTCGACCGGCGCGTCGCTGTCAGCGGTGGAGAGCACGCGACGTTCGATCGACAGCGCACGGTCGCCCGAGGCGGACGCCAACATCTCCAACACCTCGCGCTGCGCGGCGGTGTCGCCCGGCAGGCGCCCGAGCACAAAGGGCGCGCGCTCGTCCTCCGGCAGGTCCAGCGCCTCGTCGAAGCAGCTGGAGACTTTTTCCCAGAGTGTCGGGCTGATCGTGGAGCGAGCAGTCATGAAGGCGGCGTGCGTGGTTCAGGGCCGATCGACCACGCGGATGTGGTCCTTGCCATGCATGGCGTCAGATCGGCGCCGATTCGGTCACGCGCGGTCGGGCAACCCGAGATCGCGCGACACTTCCTTGCGCAGCCACGCGCGGGCGGCCGTCCAGTCCCGCTGCACCGTCTTGGGCGACACGGCGAGCGCGTCTGCCGTCTCGGTTTCCGTGAGTCCGCCGAAGAAACGCATCTCCACCACCTGTGCCGCGCGCGGGTTGGCGACCGTCAGCCGCTCGAGTGCGTCGTCCAGTGCGAGCATCTCATCGGCTTCCTCGGTGCTCAGAAACGCCTCCACAGCCTCCAACGATTCAGCCACCACGCCGCTCCCCCGCTTGTCGGCGCGGATTCGACGTGCATGATCGACCAGGACGCGGCGCATCGTCGTGGACGCGATGGCGAAGAACTGCGTGGACTCGTCCGGTGGCAGCGCTTCGCTGGCGGAGATGCGCAGCCAAGCCTCATGCACCAGTGCGGTGGTGCCGAGGGTGTGGCCATCTGCCTCACGCCGAAGCTGCGCGTGAGCGAGCACTTTGAGCTCCTGATAGAGCTGTGGGGCGAGCGCGTCTGCCCAGGCGGAACGCGAGGAGGCCATCCAGAAGGGTCGAAAGCAGAAGAGGCGAGCGGACTCAACCGAATGTCCATGAGAAGCGGGCACTCGTCCAGCAGGAAGACGATTCCCACTCCGCTCCGTTTCGTCCCCGCTCGGTAGGTCAGCGCCCCGCCGCCTGGCTCGCCGCGACCTTGGCGTTCTCCGCCGGCGTGCGCCCCACCGCTCGCACGTTCACGATCTTGTTCAGGATGTCGAACCAGAACGGCGCGCCCAGCGACAGTGCCAGCGCCGTCAGCAACAGCCCCACCGCGCCCTTGAGCACCTGCGGGACATAGAGCTCCGCGTACAGCTGCAGCTTGGGCGGAATCTCCACGCGTCGCTCGCCCGTACCGGCCGTTCGCGACGTGAACCAGTCCGCCGCCTCGATGATCGTGCGCACGTTGGGCGGCACATCGTAGCCGATCGGGATGCCGAGTCGCTGCACGTTGGCGATCGACTGGGCGAAGTCCGCGCGTTCGGCGGCTGCCGCCGCGCTGGTGTCCGCGGTGAGCTGCTGCCGCAACGGATCGGGCGCGCGCACCGTGGCTTCGGCTTGCGCGACCAGCGCTTCGCGCAACACACGGTTAGACGACAGCGCGCGCACGATGCGAATCGTGTCGGCATTGGTGAAGAGCGTGACCAGCACCGCGAACATAAGCACGGTGAGCTTCGTCTTGCGCTTGTATAGCCCCGAGACGCGCTCCATGGTGCTGTCGAACCACGTCGCGATGTGCGTGCGGAACGCGTTCACGTCACCCTGCGCTTCGTTGAGTGCGAGCAGCAACGGCCGACGGACATGCTCGGGGAACTGCGCGATGGCGCGTCGCACCTCCAGTAGCGGCGTCGCCGACCCCGAGCTGCTCGGCGCGACGGTGTCGACGAGCGCAAGGACGAACGTCTGCGTGGGGATATACGACGGAATACGCACCTTGTCGTCCCACGGCAGCAGGCGCCACGGCAGCTGGCTCAGGCCGGCGATGAGCGGATGCTCGTAGAACGACGCGAGCGTGAGATCGGCGCGCGTATGCGCCACGCGCTGCCGCGCATCGTTTAGCTGCGCAGCGAGTCCGGGCCACACGCTGTTCAGCGCAGCCTCCGCGCTCGCGCGCGACAGCAGCGCCGTGTCACGACGCGTGCGCGCCGCCGTCGTTGCGGTCTCTGATCGCGTCTGCGCGCACAGCTCCTCGTGGGACAGCGTTGCGTCTTCGGCCTCGTGCACCGCCGCCAGCCACGCGGTCACTGCGGCGTCGGCGGACTCCCTCGCTCGCGATTCGAGTTGCGTGTACGCGGAATGCGCGGCCGCCTCGGCCTGTGCGAGTGCCGTGATCGCCTTGGCGTCGACCTTGTCGGTGACGTTTCGCAGCAACGCATCGATTCCTGCCTTGAGCGTCGTCGCGCGCGAGTTGAACCATTGCGACAGCAGTTCGTTGGCCGCCGTGCACACGAGGCTCAACATCAGGTACACGAACACCAGGCCGAGTGCGACGTCGAGCGTTTGCATGGCAGCGAGCGTTAGGGGATACGGTGGCCCTTCGCGGCCGTCCAGAGCGCGTACCAGTCTTCGCGGTCGAGGACGAGGTGTGTAGCGGCGACGGCCTGCTGCACGCGCGCGAACTTGTTGCTGCCCACGATCGGCATCGGCTGCGAGGGGTGCGCGAGAATCCACGCGTACGCCAGCTGATCGACGGTGGCATTGCCGTACTTCGGCGAAAGCTCGGCGCACCGCTGCTGCACGCGAACGGCGGCCTCGTCGTCGGTGCGCATCAGGCGCCCCTGCGCCAACGGCGACCAAGCCATCGGCGGCAGACGCAGTCGCTGCGCCTGATCGAACGTGCCGTCGTAGATCGGGTCCATGTGCAGCAAGCTGAATTGCAGTTGGTTGGTGACCAGCGGCTGATCCATGCGCGCGTTGAGCAGCTCGAACTGCTGGACGTTGTAGTTGGACACGCCGGCGCTGCGGATCTTGCCGTCGCGCAGCAGCCGGTTGAGTCCTTCGGCGGTGTCGTCCGCGCTGGTGAGCCAGTCGGGGCGATGCACGAGCAACAGGTCGATGTAGTCGAGCCCCATCAGGCGCAGTGACGTTTCGGCGCTCTTGATGAGCCGTGCGCCCGACATGTTGTAGGAGGCGACTTTGCGTTCGGGGTGCGAGGCGCTGGGGATGTCGATGCCAGCTTTCGTGACGATCTCGAGGCGATGCCTGAGCCCCTTGTCGAGCGAGAGCGCTTCACCGATCGCCTGCTCCACGCGATACAAGCCATAGATCTCGGCGGTGTCGATGGTGGTCACACCGACATCGACGCACTGCTGCAATCGCTCGAGCAGCGGTGCGGGTGCGGATCCGTCCGCGTCGTCCAATAGTCGCCACGTACCGTATACGAGGCGGGAAAACTCGGGGCCCGTGGGGCCCATGCGCACCCGGGAAGTCATGCGCAAGAAACTACGCCCGATTCCGTGATACGGCTCGTCCCGGGATCGCGCGTGAAAGGGATGGTGCGCGCGGCAACCGTTCATTAATGGTTCACCTTGCTGCGGCGTCTGCCGCATTTCCTCTCGCGACGTCCTGCCTCCTCGTACCACCAATGCGCCGACCTCTTGTCGCGAGCCTGCTGCTCGCCGCTTGCGCCGCCCCCCTTCGCGCTCAGACGCTCGACGACGCCGTCTTCATGGACCGTGGCGTCATCTGTGCCGGTCTCTTCTTTACGCACGACAGCTGGAAGGAGTACTGGGAAGGGCGACTCAAGCGCAGCAACGGCAATGTGGGCACCGTGACGACCCGCGATCTCGCCTACATGGGCGCGTACGGCCTGACCGATCGCATCACGCTGATGGCCTCGCTGCCGTACGTGCGCACCGCGGCCAGCCAGGGTCCGCTGCAGGGACAGAAAGGCGTTCAGGATCTCACCGTGTCGGCCAAAGTGCGACTGCTTTCCACGCCATTCACTTCGGCGGGGACGATGAAAGTCATCGCCGTGGGCGGCTACGGAACGCCGGTGTCCGACTATTCGCCGGACTTTCTCCCGCTCTCCATCGGGATGGCCAGCAAGCGCGTGTTCGGACGCGCGACCGTGTCGTTCCAGAGCAAGCGTGGCTGGTACCTCAACAGCTCCACCGGCTACACGTGGCGCTCCAACGTCACGCTCAATCGGCCCGCGTACTTCACCGAGGGGCGACTGACGCTCAGCGACGAAGTGCGCATGCCCAATGTGGCCGACTACGTCATCGCCGCCGGCTATCAGCGCGCCGGCTTCCTGATCACGCTCCCGTACACGACGCAGCGCACCCTGGGCGGCGGAGACATCCGCCGACAGGATATGCCGTTCGTTTCCAATCGCATGAACTTCTCCAAGCTCGAAGCCCGCGCGCAGTACACGCTCCCCAAACTCAAGGTGGCCAGCGTGTGGCTCGGCGCATCACGCGTGCTCGACGGACGAAACGTCGGACAGTCAACCGGCTACATGGCCGGACTCGTGCTCGCGGGGCGCCCGTAACCATGCGCACTCTCCGACTCTCTTCGCGCGGTTGGCTCGCGGCGGCCGGTGTGGCGCTCGTTGCGGCCACGCCGGTGGCGTGCAACAAGGACATCACCGCCACCGAACAGCTACAGCCGTTGACGCCGGCCAGTGCGGACGCATCCGCGGGCAGCTGGCGTATGATTGTGCTGAGCGCGCCCACGCAGATCGCCGTCGCCGCGCCCTCCGCGGTCACGAGTGATGCGTACAAGGCGGAACTCACCGCGATCAAGGCATCGCAGGCGTCGCTGACGGCGGCCCAGCGCGCAAACATCGAATACTGGGCCGGCGGTGGCGTGTTGCGCTGGAATCAGATCCTGCGCGGACTCGTCGCACGCTACAACCTGCCGCCCGCGCCGCGCGCTGATGGATCCTATCCCATCCCCGACGCCAACAACCCGTTCGCCGATCCCAACTTTCCATTCGCGAACCCGCCGTATGCGGCGCGCGCCTACAGCTACGTGAGCGTGGCGCAGTTCGAAGCGCTCAAGAGCGCGTGGTACTACAAGTATCAGTTCAACCGGCCGTCGCCGTCGCGCACCGATGCGGCGGTACAAGCGCTCGCGCCGGTCACCGATTTGCCGTCGTACCCGTCGGAAGACGCCGTGCTGTCCGGCGTCACGGCGGAAATGCTCAAGCTGCTCTTTCCGGCCGCCATCGAAGAGATCACGCGTCGTGCCGCCGATCAGCGCGAAGCCGCACTCCTCTCCGGCAAGGCGACAGCCAGTGACATCGCTGCCGGCCTCGCGCTCGGCAACGCCGTCTCGGCGGTCGTCATCACGCGCGCACGCGCCGACGGCACCGGCAACGCGGTGGGTAACGCCGCGCTCTGGAAGGCGCTGGCTGACAGCGCCACCGCACGCGGCGAGACGCCGTGGGTGAGTCAGGAGTCGCCGGCGCGCCCGCCGATGCTCCCGAATTTCGGATTCGTGCAAGCGTGGTCCATGAGCGCCGCCGATATAGCGGCCACACGCCCACCCGCGCCGCCTTCCACAAAGTCGGCGCAGATGGCGACGGAAGTCGCCGAAGTGAAATCCACGGTTAGGAACCTCACCTCCGCGCAGCGCGCGATCGCAGAGAAGTGGAACGACGGCGCGGGAACGTACACGCCGCCGGGACACTGGAACGACATCGCCGCCGAGTACGTGCGTGATGCCCGCATGAGCGAAGTGCGTGCAGCGCGCACGTTCGCGCTGCTGAACATGGCGATGCACGACGCATCGGTGGCGTGCTGGAATGCCAAGTACACCTACTTCAATCCGCGCCCGGTGCAGCTCGATCCGAGCATCGGCACGAGTATCGGCCTCCCGAATTTCCCGGCGTATCCGTCGGGACATTCCACCTTCTCGGCGGCGGCGGCCTCCGTGTTGTCGTATCTGTTTCCCTCGGGCGCCGACGAGTTCGTGAAGCAGGCTGATGAAGCGGGAATCTCGCGCTTGTACGGCGGGATTCACTACCGTAGCGACATCGAGCGCGGCAAGGAGCATGGCAAGGTCGTCGGTGGCTTCACGGTGCGTTTCGCGCAACAGGATCGCGCGAACTGAAAGTCATCAGGCACACGAGGCTCGGCGATGAACCGCGCGCTGATGTAGTAGTGACAACCGCGTGACCAACCGGCATGTCGTCATGGAAACATGCCGGGAACAATGCAGTGTGTTCGATGCTTCGGAGCTATGTAGGGCAATGCGAAGGCGTAAAGTGCTCAGCAGTCGGGTTCCTGACGCGTCATCGTTTCATCGCTGCACATCTCACACAGGATCTCGACCATGCATGACATCATCGATACCGCAGTAGCCGCAGGCACGTTCAAGACGCTCGCCGCGGCCGTCACCGCCGCTGGTCTCGTTCCGACGCTCAAGGGCGAAGGTCCGTTTACCGTGTTCGCGCCGACCGACGAAGCGTTTGCCAAGCTTCCCGCTGGTACGGTCGAGGCACTGTTGGCTGACATCCCGAAGCTGACCGCCATCCTCACGTATCATGTCGTCGCCGGCAAGGTGTTGGCTGCTGATGTCGTGAAGCTGGACGGCAAGGACGTCGCCACAGTGAATGGCGCAACGATTCACGTGTCGACCACGGGCGGCGTGAAGTTGAACGGCGCTGCGAATGTCGTCACCACGGACATCGAATGCACCAACGGCGTCATTCACGTGCTCGACGCGGTTATCCTGCCGCCGGCCTGATCTCGTAACGGTCGAACGGTGCTGCACAGGCCGGTTCGCTACTGAACCGCGCTCGAGTGCACCATCGGCGCGTCTCGTAAACACAACGCCCGGTCATCCACTTTGGATGCCGGGCGTTTTGTGTCGCGTCATTCGCCGCAATCGGGATGTCGGCGCTGAGTGATCAGCCCCGCTTGGTCCAAATAATCAGCGTGCCACAGGTCGTGAGCTGCTTGCCGAACTCCGCTGGAATGCTCGACAGGCCGCGGTAGTACTCGATACCAATCACGATGTCGGGGTTGATGCTGTTGAGGTCGAAGGGGATGTCGCCTCGCTTCCCTTCGTAGACCCACGTCCGATCGATCATCACCGACGCATAGCACGGTCGGCCCCGCGTCGCGCCACGCCCTGCGGACGCGTAGACGCCAAAGCCGCCGACCGATCGTGTCAGCATGATACCGGGAATGCGACGTGCCACATCGGAAAACTGCCCGTGCGACGCGTTCCGGATCATCGCCTCGTCGAAGAAGTCTCCCGACACCGTGCGCCGCCGACGCTCGAAATCCTCGAGGCCGAGCGGAATCGCATTCGCGGTGACGCTGACCTTGGCGACCGACTGCACACCGGCCGGTAGCGGTGTGAGCAGAATGTCCGCGTCCACGGTGTCTGACATCGCGAACGCCATGTACGTCTGCAGCGGCGCGAAGCCCACCTGATTCACCTGCAGCAGCTGTCGTCCGGGCGTGATGCCGGTGAAAACGAACTTGCCCGTGGAGTCGGTGACGACGCGCAGGTTGAGCGACGGCATGCTCAGCGTCGCTCCGGCGATCGGTCGTTCGGCCGAGTCGCTCAGCACACGGCCGGAGAAGGTCGCAGGCCGGGAGGCCGGTTTCTGTGCAGATGCCGGCAACGCGCCAAGCAGCGCGCAACAGAGCGCGGCAGGCAAGGCACGAGCAACAACGAACAATGCGGGACGCACGCACAGCCTCCGCTGCGAGCCGAGTGCATCACGGTCGCCGGACGGGGTCGGGAAAGTATCTCGGAGGAGAAGCTCACGTCGCGCATCGAATGCGCAAGCCCGAGGATCCCTGCGATGCGGTCGGCGCGAGCGGGGAAAACATTCCTGCCGCACGAACGGCGCCTCGCCGCAACGCAGTCCGTGTCACACCCCGCGTACGACTCCAGCGCCTAGCCACACTCCCACAACGGTGCTGGCACAGGCCGCACCCACGCGGATGGCCAGGCCGATCTGCTGGCTCAGGCTGCTCGCCAACCCGGCCACCGCACCCGTCATGATCGATACGAGACTCATCCCAAGGATCGTACCAACGCCGAAGACCACCAGGTAGACCAACTGCTCACTGGCTGAGCTTGCCGCGGCAACGATCAGGACCATCACGGCACCGCTGCCGGCCAGTCCGTGCGCGATGCCGAACCCGAACGCGCCACGCGCCGAACGCAGGTTCTGGTGTGAATGGGGATGGGCGTGCGCGTGCGCAACTTCGTGGGCCGGCCCCTGCCGACGCCGGTGCCGACGCGCCTCCACTGCGAGCGTGCTCACGCCCAGCACGATCAGCAGCGCGGCTACTCCCAGCTCCGCCGTGCGGAAGAACGTGGCGGGGACGCGAATGCCCAACACGCTGATGCACAGCGCGACGACGCCCAATGACGCCGTGTGACCGATACCCCACGCCACACCCAGCCCCGATGCCGTGCGCCATCCATGTCGCGACGCCAACGTGGAGACCGCGGCCAGATGATCCGGTTCGAAGGCGTGACGGAATCCCACAAGAAACCCGATCCCGATCAGGGCGAAGATGGCGTGCGTCATTGCGGCCGGAACCGAAGAGCGTGGAAGTCGTTGCGGCCTGACGTCGCGACGGCGTCGTGCCTGGTCGAGAGCATCGTGGTCGAGATCTTCGTGGCCGCGATCATCGTGGCCGCGATCATCGCTTGCCCGAGCGCGATGCCCCCATCGTTGGGTGGCACACGCCGATGCGTCAGGACGCGAAAGCCCGCGGCGTGCAAGCGCTCGCGGGCGAGGGTCAGCAGCAACACGTTCTGGAAGACGCCGCCAGTGAGTCCGACCAGGTCGAGCTGGTGGCGATCGCGAACGCGCACGGCCACGCGCACGATCGCATCGGCAATGGCCGAATGCATCCGCATGGCGATCAGCCCGCGATCGACGCCGCGTCGCAGGTCTCCGATTATGCGGCGCAACACCGGGGCCGCGTCGAACGTCATCGGGCGCCCCTCGGCTGCTGCAATCGCGAACACGTAGCCGCCCGTCCGATCGCGGCTGGGATCGTGACGCATCGCGCTCCACGCCATCGCCTCGAACTCCACGGCGGCCTGTCCCTCATAGCTCACGGTGGCCGGTCCGCCGCACAGGGCCGACGCCGCGTCGAGAAGTCGGCCCATCGAACTCGTCGTCACACAGCCAAAGCCACGATCGAGCTGCTGCGTGAGGACACGCCGCGATTCCGCGTTGATGGCGCGCTGGACGCCGTCCGGCGCATCCTCCCACGCGACCCCGGCCGCATGCAACTGCGCCAGCGCCACGCGCGCGGGATGGCGCACCGCCGAGTCGCCGCCGGGCAGCTGTGTGGGGGCGAGGTGCGCGACACGTTCGAAGCCGTGATAGTCGGCTACCAGCACCTCACCACCCCAGATCGTGCCGTCGGTGCCGTAGCCGGTGCCGTCGAACGCCACCCCGATCACGCGCTCATGCGTCAGGCCATGCTCCGCCATCAGCGACGCCACATGCGCGTGGTGATGCTGCACTGTCATCACCGGCAGTCCGCGTTCTGCGGCCCAGGCACGCGCCACCGCCGCCGACGCGTAGTCCGGATGGGCGTCGCAGGCGACGGCCATCGGTGTGGTCTCGAGCAGTGTGCTCAGATGCGACATCGTGGACGTGAGCAGCGCGCGTGTCTCGATGCCGGCTACGTCGCCGATGTGCGGACTGAGGAACGCGTGCTGGTCGCGCGTGATGCACAACGTGGCCTTGAGTTCGCCGCCGACGGCCAGCACAGACGGATAAGGCGCGCTCGTGACCGCACCGATCGAACCCGGCACGGCGGGAAGCGCGACGGGATACGGCGCGTACCCGCGCGACCGTCGGATTGGCAGCAGGTCGCCCCTCACCACGCGCATGACGGAATCATCGCATGGCATCGCGATCTCGCGGTCATGCAGCAGCAACCCGTCGCACAACGGTGCAAGTCGCGCGCGCGCCTCGTCGTTGGTGTAGGCGATCGGCTCGTCGCTCACGTTCCCTGACGTCATCACGAGTGGACCGTCCGCGGCCAACAGATGATGCAGTGGTGCATACGGCAGCATCACGCCCAGCAGATCGTGTCCCGGCGCGATGTTGGGAGCCAGCAGATTGTCGACGCGGGCACGCAGCAGGACGATCGGCGCTTCCGCGCTGCACAGGAGCGCGGCCTCCGCGTCGGACACCACGCCAACGCCGAGCGCCACGTCGATCGTTGCCACCATCACCGCGAGCGGTTTGGCCGCGCGCTGCTTCCGGTCGCGCAATCGCTGCACGGCGAGCGGATTGGTCGCGTCACACACCAGATGAAATCCACCGACGCCCTTCACTGCGACGGTGCCACCGGCCCGAATGCAGCGGAGCGCCGCGCCAAGGGGATCTCCGCTCCCGTCGCAGCCGGCGAGCATCTCCGCGGACGCGCTCGGTGAGCGCTCCCATGAGAGCTGCGGTCCACAGTCGGGGCAGGCGTTGGGCTGCGCGTGGAATCGACGATGGGTCGGTGTGTCGTACTCCCGCTGGCACGAGACGCACATGGTGAACGCCGCCATCGTCGTCTTCGCCCGATCGTACGGCAGGTCGCGCACGATGGTGTACCGTGGCCCGCAGTGACTGCAGTTGATGAACGGATAGCGATAGCGACGGTCCGTCGGGTCCCGCAGCTCGGCCAGACACGCGTCGCACGTCCCGATATCCTGGCTGACGACGGCTCGACGTTGACCGCCGGCGGCGGACACGGTACTCGCCACGATGCCAAAGCCCGTCGTGCCTCGCGGTGGAATCGATGCGCGCTCCACCGTCTCGATCCGCGCCTGTGGCGGGGCGTGGCGCTGCAGCGCGTCGAAGAAGCGTTCTACCGCGTCCGCATCTCCCTCGACTTCCAGAAACACGCCGTCCGCATCGTTGCCGACATGCCCCGTCAGCTCGCACTGCTGTGCCAACGCATGCACGAAGGGGCGAAATCCGACGCCCTGCACACCGCCACGCACGCGCGCGCGATCACGCACTTGCTCACGCACCTTCGCCGCCGCGGTCGATGTTGCCAGTGCGTTCATGGAGGAAGAGTCTGCGTCGCGCACCTCGTGCACGGAAATAGCATGTTCATGCCATAACGTGCTCTGGTGCAAAGTCGTACCGTATCGCCTCCCACCCGAAGGTTCACGACCCCGGAGTCATCGCATGGGCATCACACTCGTTGACGGCGACGCGTCACGACAGGAGCAGCTGCTCGCCAGACTGGCGGAACCGCAGACAGCCGCCGCGTTGAACAAGCTCCTCGATCGCCTCGAAATCATCGTATTCGCCACCGAGGCGCTCGACGGCTTTCTGCATCGCGCCGACATCATCTCGGATTCGGTGTCGGAATCCGTGGGTGATCTGCGCAAGATGGTTGGCGTCTCCGGTACCGCCGCGCTCATGTCTAAGCTGCCACAGCTCGCCGCAACGGGCGCGCAGGTCGCGGACGTCGCGCAGTCCCCGCCGGTGCAGCGCCTGCTCAACTCCGGACTGCTCGAAAAGCTCGGCGATCCGGAGACGATCGCCTCCATCAAGGGGCTCATCGACAAACTGGAGCTCGCGGTCTTCTCGCTCGAAGCGATGGATGGCTTCCTGCGCCGCGGCGACATGCTGGCCGATAACCTCGCCGACGCCGTCAACGACGCGCGCGGCATAGCCCCCGACATCGATCCGAAAAAGCTGCGGCAGGTGCTGGTGGACCTCCCCACGCTCGTCGAAGCGGGATCGACGCTGGTCAAGTCCGGCATGCTCGACCCCGAAGTCGTCATGCTGCTCGGCGAGGCCGGCCATGTCTTCGCCCGCGCCTACGACGATGCAAAGGGACACAAGCCGCAGAACCTCGGCATCCTCGGACTCGCCAAGGCGCTGCGCGATCCGGACGTCTCGCGTTCGCTGGAGTTCGGCCTCCGCATCGCCAAGGCGTTCGGCAAGTCGCTCAAGGAGCACTAGCGCGTGCACGAACTCTCGCTGGCCCATGGCATCGTCGAGCTGGCGAGCGAGGCCGCCGAACGCGCGCAGGCCGCGCGCGTGACGGCGGTGCACCTGCGCGTCGGTCGCCTCTCTGGCGTCGAGGCGGGCGCGCTGCTCTTTTCGTATGACATTGCGGCGGCAGGCACGCCACTCGAAGGGTCGCGGCTCGTGATCGAGGAATTGCCGGTGGTGGTGTGGTGCGTGCCCTGCGGCGCACTGCGTGAGTTGCCGGGCGTGCAGCGCTTTCGCTGTCCCACCTGCGACACGCCATCGGGAGATATCAGACAAGGACGCGAGTGCGACGTGCAATCGATCGAGATCGAAGCCTCGCGCGTCGACTCGCTCGATGTTGAATCCTGCCAGCCCGTGTCGTAGTGCGCGACGTCGTTCGATCCATCATCCGGACACATTCGTCATGAGCAGTCCCCGCATCGTCGAAGTACGCGCTGGCGTCCTGAAGAAGAACGACGAACTCGCACGCGCGCTGCGTGAGCGCTATACCGGCGCCGGTACCTTCGTCGTCAATCTCGTCTCCAGCCCGGGCACCGGAAAAACCGCACTGCTCGAAGCGATGTTGACCCGCCTGCATGCCAACGGCGTGCGCGTCGCGGCACTCGTCGGCGATCTGGAGACGGACAACGACGCACGCCGCCTCGCCCGCAGTGGCGCACCGGTTCGACAGATCAACACGCACGGCCGCTGCCACCTCGAAGCGGAGATGATCAGCACGCACCTCGAGGGCTGGCACCTCGATGACATCGAGATCCTCTTCGTCGAGAACGTCGGCAATCTCGTCTGCCCGTCGTCCTACGATCTGGGCGAAGCGATGCGTCTCGTCATGCTGTCGGTCACCGAAGGGGAAGACAAGCCGCTCAAATATCCGGGCATGTTCAACTCGGCCGACGTTGCAGTCATCACCAAGATGGACCTCGCCGTCGCCTGCGAGTTCGACGAACCGCTCGCCGTGGCCAACATCCGCGAAGTGCGCCCCGGCATGACGGTGCTCACCGTCTCGTCGAAACGCGGTGATGGGATGGACACGTTGCTGCAGGCGCTCACCGATGCCCGAAGTGCATGGCTGGCTGCTCGCGCCGAGGCCGCCGTCGGCGCGCTGTAGATTTGTGGCGTGACCCACGATCTGCGTTGTCACTCGTGAGCAGCCCGGCGTGAACGGCTCGCGCGCCTCACTCGATCGGCTCGCCGCGCTCCCGCCGCTGGCCGCACGTGATCGCGCCCTTGGCGCGATCGAGGCCATTCACGCCTGCGCACGTGCCGTCGCACAGGAACCCGATGCGGTCGAGCTGGCGCGCGCGCTCGCGCATCAGCTGAGACGCACCCTGCGCGTGCAGAATGTGCTCGTCGCCTCCGTCACCGATGAACAGATCGTCGCCTGCACCTTTGCCATGTCGGGCGACGAGCTCCCCACCGACGATCAGCGCGACGCCATGCAGGCTCTCGCCGCGTGGGTGGTGCTACGCCGACAACTTTTCCTCGCCAACAACGACGAGCAGGTGATCGCCGGCGACGGCCGCCTGCTGTCGGAGCTCGGGTGGCGACAAGTCGTGGCCGTTCCCGTGCTGCATCATCAGGGACATCCACTCGCCGTCCTGCTGCTGGTGAGCCGTCGTGACGCGGGCGGCTTCAGTGCGGCCGATGTTCGCCTCGTCGAGACCGTCGCGGCCCCCGCCGCCGTCGCATTCGATCGCGCCACACTCCTCGGCCAGCTGCAAGAGTGGACGAATGGCATGGAGGCGCTGCTCACCTTCAGCTCGGCCGTCAATCGCCGCCGCGATCCGGCCACGCTGGTGCGCGACATGGTGGAGCATGCGGCACGGTTTCTCAGCGCCGATGGTGGGCGCGGCGGGGTCTGCGAAACCGTGCCCTGCAAGCCGCCCGTTACGCAGTTGCGCAGTGTCGCACGGTGGCACAACAACGGATGGATCGAGGAAGAGCGGACCTGGCGCGCCGATGAGGGCATTCCCGGTACCATGCTCGAAACCGAATTCCCGATCCTGATCGCCAGCTACGCCGATGATCGCCTCGCCGAGCCGGCGCTGATCGGTACGGTGCATCGCGCGATCGGTGTGCCGATCAAGAATGCGCACGATGTCGTGCTCGGCTTCTTCGAGTTGCACCGTGGTGAAGGGCGCCCCCCGTTCACCTGGCGCGACGCCGCGCTGCTGGAAGCGCTGGCTAGCACCATCGCCGTGGCCATCGACAACGAACGCCTCGCCGTGGAGCTCTCCACCAAGAGCGAGGAGGTACGTCAGCTCGCCGCGCATCATCTCCGACGTCTGGAAGACGAACGCCAGCACATCGCGCGTGAACTGCACGATGAGGCGGGGCAGGCGTTGGTGGCCGTGAAGCTGTCGCTGCAGGCGGCGACACGGCTCGTTCCCCCAGACCAGCCCGCGCTGCGCGAACAGTTGGACCATCTGCGCGGGCAGCTCAACGATG
This sequence comes from Gemmatimonas sp., assembly GCA_965279375.1. Taxonomy (GTDB): domain Bacteria; phylum Gemmatimonadota; class Gemmatimonadetes; order Gemmatimonadales; family Gemmatimonadaceae; genus Gemmatimonas. The sequence continues at coordinate 1,768,791 of OZ257156.1, forward strand.
CCGCGACCCAGCTCAAGACGATGGCCCGCAACCTGCGCCCGCCCACGCTCGACCGCCTGGGGCTCGACATGGCGCTCGCGCAGCTGGCCGAAGAGACACAGGAGCGCATGGGGTGCGTCGTGCGACTGGAGATGGACTGGCATCCCAAGCGCCTCGCGCCGGAGATCGAGACGGCGCTCTTTCGCGTGACGCAGGAAGCGCTCACCAACGCGGCCAAGCATGCGGCAGCGCGCGAGGTCGCGATCTCGCTCACGTTCGACATGGCGCATGTGACGCTCCGCATCGTGGACAACGGCGCCGGCTTCGATGCACGCGATGGCCGCGGCGGTCTCGGTATCATCGGCATTCGCGAGCGGATCGCCATGCTCGACGGCGACGTGCAGGTCATCTCCAGCTCCGGCGCCGGCACCACGCTGGTCGCCCGCGTTCCCATTGCCGTCGGCGAGGCATCGCACTGATGCGCGGGCATCGCGTACTGGTGGTGGACGATCACGCTCTGGTACGCCGTGGCCTGATGGCGCTGCTTCAGTCGGAGGGGCGCTTTACCGTCGTCGGGGAAGCGGGGAACGGCGAAGAGGCACTCACGCTGGTCACGCAGCTCCGCCCGGATATCGTGCTGCTCGATCTCTCCATGCCGCGCATGGACGGTCTGGAGACGATTCGCCGCATTCGTCGCATGCCGATGCGTCTGCGCGTGCTCGTGCTGTCGATGTACGACGACCTGCAGTTCATCGCACAGGCGCTCTCCGACGGCGCCGATGGCTACCTGCTGAAGGATGCGATGGACGATGAGCTCTTCACCGCGCTGGACGCTGTGCTGCGCGGACAGCGCTATCTCGCCCGATCCATCGATCAATCACGCATCGCCGAAGTGGCCGTTCACTCGGTGGAGCTCACCCAGCGCGAGCGTGAAGTCCTGCAGCTCATCGCCGACGGCCACACCACGCAGCACGTCGCCGAGATTCTCTCTATCTCGCCACACACCGCCACACGTCACCGGGCCAACCTGATGCACAAGCTGGACGTGCACAATCAGGTCGAACTCGTCCGGGCGGCGGTTCAGCGAGGGCTGATCGTGGTTCCCGGGCGCGGCGCCTAGCCGCTGCTGCATTCGCGGCCGTTGAAAAAATTCCGCCAGCTAACATGAACATGCCATTGTGAGCCCGTCGCCTCGACCCGACTGTATGCGGGCAACGAGCAAAGCACTTTCCCGTGCACGAGGAGATCGCATCGATGGCGACCGTGTTGTGGCTGCAAGGCGGCGCATGTTCCGGTAATACCATGTCGTTCCTCAACGCTGAGGAGCCGAGTGCGTGTGACCTCGTCACCGACTTTGGCATCGACATTCTGTGGCACCCGTCGCTTGGCGTGGAGATGGGCGATCAGGCCAAGCAGATCTTCAGCGACCTGGCGTCGGGCAAGCGGCAGCTCGACATCTTCGTCTTTGAAGGCACGGTGATTCAGGGGCCCAACGGCACCGGTCGCTTCAACATGTTCGCCGATCGCCCTATGAAGGACTGGGTGCGCGAGCTCTCCGCGCAGGCCGGGGCGGTCGTCGCGCTCGGCGATTGCGCCTGCTGGGGCGGCATCCCGGCCACCGAGCCCAACCCGGTCGACAACATCGGGCTGCAGTACCTCAAGCGCGCGCACGGTGGATTCCTCGGCGCGAACTTCAAGAGCAAGTGGGGGCTGCCTGTCGTGAATATCCCCGGCTGCCCGGCGCATCCGGACTGGGTCACGCAGATTCTCGTCGCCATCGCCGCCGGTCGTGCCGGCGACATCGCGCTGGACGAGTTGCAGCGGCCGCAGACGTTCTTCAAGACGTTCACGCAGACCGGTTGCACGCGCAATCAGTACTTCGAGTACAAGCAGTCGGTGCCGGAGTTCGGTCAGGGCACGCGTCAGGGTTGCCTGTTCTACGAGCAGGGCTGCCGCGGCCCGATGACGCGCTCCCCATGCAATCGCATTCTCTGGAACCGCCAGTCGTCGAAGACGCGCGCCGGCATGCCCTGCACCGGTTGCACCGAGCCCGAGTTCCCGTTCCACGATCTCAAGCCCGGCTCTGTCTTCAAGACGCAGAAGATCAGCGGGACCATTCCGAAGGAAGTGCCCACCGGTTCGGATCACGTGTCGTACATGGCCCACGCGGCCGCCGCACGTGTCGCCGCGCCGAAGTGGTCCAAAGAAGACATGTTCGTCGTCTGATCACTCACCCGACTGGAGCAGCGTAACGTGGCTACGGCAACTCAGCCCATGCCGTCCGACCTGCGGATCTCTCCGCTCGGACGTGTTGAAGGCGATCTCGATCTCAAGGTCAAAATCCGCGATGGCGTCGTCACCGACGCCTGGACCGAAGCCAGCATGTTCCGTGGCTTCGAGATCATCCTGCGTGGCAAGGATCCGCAGGCCGGTCTGATCGTCACGCCGCGCATCTGCGGCATCTGCGGAGGTTCGCATCTGTACAAGGCGTGCTACGCGCTCGACACGGCGTGGAAGACGCACGTGCCGCGCAACGCCACGCTCGTGCGCAACATCGCACAGGCCTGCGAAACCATTCAGTCCATTCCGCGCTGGTTCTACGCGCTGTTCGCGATTGATCTCACGAACAAGAACTACGCGCATCTCCCCGAGTACGACGAAGTGGTGCGGCGTTTCGCGCCGTTCGTCGGCACCAGCTACGAGTCGGGCGTCACTCTCTCCGGCAAGCCGGTGGAAGTGTACGCGCTCTTTGGCGGACAGTGGCCGCACTCGAGCTTCATGATCCCCGGTGGCGTGATGTGCGCCCCCACGCTTTCCGACGTCACGCGCGCCATCGCCATCCTCGAACACTGGAAGCGCGAATGGCTGGAGAAGCAGTGGCTCGGCTGCTCCATCGAGCGGTGGATGGAGATCAAGACGTACAAGCAGATGATCGAGTGGGCCGACGAAAACGACAGCCAGCGCAACTCCGATTGCGGTCTGTTCATTCGGTTCGCACAGCGCGCCGGCCTCGACAAGTTCGGCAAGGGATGCGGGGCCTATCTCACCACGGGTACCTACTTCCAGCCCGAGCTCTACGAGAACCCCACGGTCGAAGGGCGCAACGCGGCGCTCATCAATCGCGCCGGCATCTACGACGGTTCTGGCTTCCATGAGTTCGATCATCTGAACGTGCGCGAAGATGTCTCGCGCTCGTTCTACCGCGGCCAGAGCTTCCTGCATCCGTGGCAGGGTGAAACCGAGCCGATCGATCCGCTCGATGGCCACAAGCAGGACAAGTATTCGTGGGCCAAGTCGCCGCGCTACAACGTGCCCGGCAAGGGCAGCATGCCGCTCGAAGCCGGTCCGCTCTCGCGCCAGGTCATCGCTGGCCAGGCCGCGACCGCTGGGCATCAGGATCACGATCCGCTCTTCCTCGACGCCATCACCACCGTCGGCCCCAGCGTCTTCGTGCGCGCGATGGCGCGCATGCACGAGGTGTGCAAGTACTGGAAGCTCGCGCGCGGCTGGCTCGACGATCTCGATCTGCACGACAAGTTCTACACCAAGCCGACCGAGTACACCGAAGGTCGCGGCTTCGGCGCCACCGAAGCGGCGCGCGGCTCGCTCGCCGATTGGATCGTCATCAGCAACGGCCGCATCGAGAACTATCAGGTCATCACGCCGACCGCGTGGAATATCGGTCCTCGCGATGGCAACGGGGTGTTAGGACCGATGGAGCAGGCGTTCATCGGCGCCGAGATCAAGGATCCATCCGATCCGGTGGAGATGGGCCACGTCGCCCGCTCGTTCGACTCGTGCCTCGTGTGCACGGTGCACGCGTATGACGAGAAGACTGGGAAAGAACTCTCCCGCTTCCGAATCGGCGAGATGGGATGATGACGGAACGGACGCGTGAACCGATCGCCGATGCGATGAATCACGCAGGAGCGGGCCCGGCGAACATCACCGGGCCCGTTCGCACGCTGATCGTCGGCTGCGGAAACATCTTGCGCGGAGACGATGCGTTAGGCCCGATCTTCATTCGGCACATGTGGGACCGTGGGCTGCCGGACGGTGTGCGCTGTGCCGACGGCGGCACTGGCGGCATGGATGTCGCCTTCCAGATGCGCGGCGTGCCGCACGTCATTTTGGTCGATGCGTGCACCAGCGGCTCAGAGCCTGGCGCCATGTTCCGACTGCCGGGACTCGAGGTGGAGCACCTTCCGCCGCTCAAAGGCATCAACCTGCACGCCTTTCGCTGGGATCACGCGCTCGCCTTCGCCCGCTGGCTGCTCAAGGACGAGTACCCGCAACGCGTCACGGTCTTTCTGATCGAGGCTGCGCAGTTCGCTCCCGGCGAACCACTCTCGCCCGCCGTCGATGCCGCCATGCGTAAGCTGATCGACATCATCGAAGCGGAGATCGCCGCCGAGTCGCTCGTGGAGGCGATACCCGATGCCTGAGCAGGCGACGGCGACGGGCACGGTGACGGCGACAGTTGCCGCCACGTTCGAGGTGGAATTCACCGCGCACGGCTATCTCGTGCTCACCCACGACGTAGCGCAGCAGTGCTTTCCCTTCGATGTGCTGCTGGCCATGCCCAAGGGGCGCGAGCTCTGGCTCTTGCCGACGCGCGGCGCCGCTGCGGGTGGACTGATTCTCAAGCAGCGCAATCTCTCTGGGGATCGCTGCGTGCTGATCCGCGAAGCGATCAACGACGCGCCGCTGCTTGGTCGCATGCCGGCGTTCTGGGACGCAAGCAACGGTGCGCTGCGCGTCGCGCTGCCGATCACGTTGCCACCCTCGATCTTCGGGTGAACGCATGGACGACGCCCCCTCGCCAGGTCGCGCGCTGCGCGCCACGGCTAGCATCGCGGAAGATCGCGGTCGCTGGGTGGTCTCGTTGACTGTGCTCAGCATCCCGGATCGTGACGACTACGTCACCACACACCGTATTGCCGACTACCCCACACGTCAGGCCGCCGAGGTTGCTGCGCGCTGGATCGTTGGGGCAGCGGATCGTCAATTTTCGCATCACCGCTGGGGATTCTGATGGAGCCTGTTCACGTCGCTGCTGCGCACGCACTGCTGCGCCCGCAACCGCTCGGCATCTTTCCGTTCCCGGCGGGCTTGCTCCTGCTGCCGACCTCGCACGATCCGAGCGCCGTCACGGTGCTTGCGTCGTTGCTGCGCGGGGATGTCACGACGACGCTCCCCGCGGAGTGGGAGTTCTACGCGCGCGCGGTCGACGGCGATCGCGACAGCGCCGCGGCCCTGCTGCAGGACGATCCCTCCACCATCGCGGCGTACAACCGCTTCGTGCTCACCGGCGACTACGCTTCACTCGAACGTGCGCGAGAAGACGATCGCGACGCCGTGGTACGTCTCGCGGAACTCGCGGCGTTCGTACAGGGTGCGCGCGATGATGCGCCGGACGACGCAGGACTCGATCACGAACTGCTCGCGGTGGCCCGCATGGCGCGCGCCGCACAGCATCTGGAGCACGAAGACGCTCCGCCAGCGCTTGTACTGCTGCGCGACGGCGCCGACGCAGCGCGAGAGACGTCTCCGGTACTCTCGGCGCAGCTGCTGGCGCAGGCGGCGCAGTTGGCGGAGTCGTCCGATCACACCTTGGCGATCTCGCTCTGGCGCGAAGCGGTGCGACTCGCTGGCGACTCGCCGCTTGCGCAACTCAAATCGGAGCTGCTGCTCGGCCTCGCTCTCGCGTTGCATGCGACCGCCGAAGGACGGCGCGGCGCACTGACCGAAGTGGTGCAACTCTATCAGGCGGCGCTGCACGCCGGTATCACGCTCGAAGGCACACCCGATACGTACGCGCTCGTGCAGAGCAACATCGGCTTGGCGTATGTCTCCATGCCCATGACCGACGCCGGCGACAAGATCCGGCACGCCGTGGCCGTCTCGTCGTTTCGTGAAGCGCTCAAGGTCTACACGCGCGAAGCCTTCCCCGAGCAATGGACCAGCACCATGCTCAACATGGCCAACGCGCTGCAGTATCTCGACTCTTCACATCGCGAGGAGAATCTCATGCTCGCGGTGGATACGTACGAGGAACTGCTCGCGGTGCGCAACAAGGCCTACGATCCCGTCGGCTATGGACGCTTGCTCGCCAATCAGGCCAACGCGTTGGCGCATCTGGGCATCTTCTCCGCGGCGCTCGAGAAATTCAACGAAGCGTACAAGCTGCTGCACTGGCACGGCGAAGCAGAGCTTGCACACTCCATTCTCGAGCAGGTCGAACGCATCAACGCGCAGATGGGCACCGCACCCGACGCCTCGAACTCCTGACTCGCTTCGGCATCTCGCTATGGAACAGTACGCACGCCAACAGTTTGACTTCTTCCTCAACACCGCGATCGAGCGCTTCATCGACCGCGTCGAGCAGCGCTGCGGAGGGCCCGTGCCGGCGCTGGCTCAGTTGCGCTCCGATCCGAACGGCGAGGGGATGTGGCTCAGCGACTTCGTGATCGTGCTCTTTCGTGACTTCATGATCGACAACACCGGAGGCGCCTGCTTCGTGCTACAGGCGCTCGCGCGGCGTCCGGTACCGGTCGTTTCCACCGAGGGCCAGACCATCGATCAGGCGCTGCAGACGCTCGCGCGCGCTGCGTTCGCGGCGGTGCTCGAGGCAAAGTCCGCCGAGATGCTCGAACAACGGCTCGTCTTTCAGGTGACCGAATGATTGCCTCTGCCACGGGATCGGCTCCCGCCGCCACGCCAGTTTCGGCGCCGCCCGCACCATCCGGCGCCGCCGCCGAACTGGCCACGCTCGCCACCGCGGTTGACGACGCGCTCACGCAAGTGCGGGGCATGCCCATCGATCATCGCTCGCGCGCCATGGCGCTCAAAGAAGCGGTGGAGGCCTTTCATAAGAGTGGACTCACCACCATCGTGCGCGCGCTCAAGGCTGACCCGCGCGGCAAGGAGATTCTGCTCGAGCTTGTTGACGATCCGTCGGTCTATGCACTCTTCGCGATGCACGGCATCGTCCGGGCCGATCTCTCCACGCGCGTAGCGCGCATCATCGAGAATCTGCGCCCGTACACGCAGTCGCACGGCGGCGACGTCGAACTGGTGGATGTGCGCGACGGCACCGTGTACGTGCGCATGCAGGGCTCGTGCAGCGGCTGCTCCATGTCCGCCGTTACGCTCCGCAACGGAGTGGAAGAAGCGCTTCGCGAACAGTGCCCGGAGATCAGCAAGCTTGAAGTGGTCCCCACAGAAGCACCGGAGGATCCGGCGCCCGCGCTCGTCACACTCGGTCGCGCCGGTCGCGATGCTGGCTGGATTGCGGGACCAGCATTCAGCACCCTCGTCGAAGGCAAGCCCGCCGTGATGGAGCTCGCCAACGGCAAGAGCCTCGTGCTCATTCGCATCGGCGACGACGTACAGGCCTTTCACAATGCCTGTGCGCATCTGGGCCTCCCCATCGATGGTGGCACCGTCAGCATCGAGGACAAGACGATCACCTGCCCGTGGCATGGCTTCCGCTTCGATTGCACCAACGGTGAATGCCTCACCGCGCCGCAGGCGCAGCTCGAAGGCGTGCCGCTGCGCATCACGGGTGATGTCATCTTCGTTCGTCCTGCGTAGATCAGTGCATCGCATATGAAGCCGCGCGTACGCATCGGTGCTGCATCGCCCTTCGGTCTGGCCCTGCCGTCGGCACAACCCACGGCATCGCAGCTCTACGCGCCGCGCGGCGTCTGGATGGACGACCGTCGGCTGATCATCGCAGACTCGGGGAACCACCGCATCCTGATCTGGCACACCATGCCGGAGCAGGACGGATGCGACGCCGACGTGGTGCTCGGCCAGGCCTCCTTCACTGCGGAAGGTCCGCGCGCCGCGGGTGCAGGTGCGGCCAACGGACTCCATCTCCCAACGGGAGTCTTGGTCCACGACGGCATGCTCCTCGTCGCCGATGCGTGGCATCATCGCGTGCTCGTCTGGAACGAACTCCCCACGCGCAGCAACACGCCGCCGTCCTTCGCCATCGGCCAGCCCGATCTCGAATCCACGCTTCCCAACGCTGGCGGCGCCATCACCGGCAATGCGCTCTATTGGCCGTACGGCATCCAGATCGTCAACGGCTGGCTCTGGATTGCCGACACCGGCAATCGACGAGTGCTGGGCTGGCCCGGCATTCCCACGCACGGGGAGCATGCAGCAGTCGTACTCGGCCAGGATGGCTTCGAGCGCGGCGACGAGAATCGTGGTGGTGCACCCACCTCGTGCTCGTTTCGGTGGCCACATGCCATCGCCGGCGACGCCAACTCGCTCTACATCGCCGATGCGGGCAATCATCGCGTGCTCGGCTGGTCCAGCATCCCCACCGAAGACGCGCCAGCAACACTCGTCCTCGGCCAGCAGGATTTCTCGACGAACACCGAACAGCCGCATCGCAAGCAGGGCGCGCAACGCATGCGGTTCCCGTACGCGCTCGCGCTGCAGGACCGCACGTTGTACGTCGCCGACACCGCCAACAATCGCGTGCTTTTTTGGAACGACGTACCGACTGTTGGCGCGGGCGTTCCGGCGGACGAAGTCGTCGGCCAGCACGACTTCGATGCCTCGGGCGAGAATCGCTGGAAGTCCGTGCAGGACGACACGCTCTGCTGGCCATACGGCATCGCCACCTGCGGCGATCGTTTCGCCATTGCAGACTCCGGAAACAACCGCGTCATGCTGTGGGACGCGGCGCTCTCCCCTCTCTAGGATTCGACTCATGTGCCTCGCCGTCCCCGGTCGCATTGCGGAGATCTTCCACGCCAATGGCACACGCATGGCCCGCCTCGACTTCGGCGGCATCAAGAAGGACGTGTGTCTCGCGTATCTCCCTGACGCCGTCGTCGGCGACTACGCGATCGTCCATGTTGGCTTCGCCATCAGTCGCATCGACGAAGCGTCCGCGATGGAGACGCTGCGTCAGTTTCGCGAGCTGGGCATTCTCGAAGAAGAACTCGGCGAAGCGCCCATCGAGAGCTATGCCACGCCGCGCGACGAAAGCTGCCCGGTGATCCCGCTGTGAAGTACCTGACCGAGTTCCGCGATGGCGACGTTGCGCGCAAGATTGCCGCTGAAATCCGCGCCGTCACCACCAAGCCGTGGGCCATCATGGAAGTGTGCGGCGGACAGACGCACAGCATCCTGCGCAACGGCATCGATCAGCTGCTCCCCAAGGAGATCGAGCTGATTCACGGCCCCGGCTGCCCCGTGTGTGTCACGCCACTGCAGGTGATCGACAAGGCGCTCGCCATTGCCGCACGCCCTGACGTCATCTTCACCTCCTTCGGCGACATGCTGCGCGTGCCCGGCAGCGAGAAGGATCTCTTTCGTGTCAAAAGCGAAGGTGGCGATGTGCGCATCGTGTATTCGCCGCTCGATGCCGTGCAGCTCGCGCGCGAAAACCCCACCAAGCAGGTCGTGTTCTTCGGCATCGGCTTCGAGACCACCGCGCCGGCCAACGCCATGGCCGTTGTGCAGGCCAAGCGAGAGCAGCTCACGAATTTCAGCGTGCTGGTGTCGCATGTGCTCGTGCCGCCGGCGATGCACGCCATCATGTCGTCGCCCACCAATCGCGTGCAGGGCTTTCTCGCCGCGGGGCACGTCAACAGCGTGATGGGCTTCTGGCAGTATCCGCCCATCGCCGCGCAACACCACGTGCCGATCGTCATCACTGGCTTCGAGCCGCTCGATGTGCTCGACGGGATCCGACGCGTGATCGTGCAGCTCGAACGTGGCGAAGCGCGCGTTGAGAACGGTTACGAACGTGTCGTGACATTCGACGGCAATCGCGCAGCGCAGGCCGTGCTCGAAGACGTCTTCACCGTGACCGATCGCGCGTGGCGCGGCATCGGCGTCATTCCGCAAAGCGGCTGGATGCTGAGTGAGCGGTATCGCGACTACGACGCCGAGGCGCGCTTCGACGTCGGCGACATTCGTACCGTGGAATCTCCGCTGTGCCGCAGCGGCGAAGTGCTCCAGGGCGCGCTCAAGCCCAGTCAGTGCCCAGCGTTCGGCAAACAGTGCACGCCGCGCACACCGCTTGGCGCCACCATGGTCTCCAGCGAGGGCGCATGCGCCGCATACTTCAACTACGGCCGCATGCTCACCCTCGAGCCGGTCGCCCACTGACGCGCGTACGCACCATCGCGATATCGCTGACTAAGCTTCTGTCATGACCTCCGCGCCGACGTACGACATCAGCAACTGGAGCTGCCCGCTTCCGCTGCGCGACTATCCCAACATCGTCATCGGACACGGCGGCGGCGGCGCGCTCGGCAACGAACTCGTCGAGCATCTCTTCAAGCCGGCATTCTCCAACGAAACGCTCGACGGCATGACCGACTCGGCCGTCGTCACGCTGCCCGGTACGCGCATCGCCGTTTCCACTGACTCGTTCGTGGTTCGCCCGTTGTTCTTTCCGGGCGGCAGCATCGGTACGCTGGCGGTGAACGGCACCGTGAACGATCTGGCAATGAGCGGCGCCACGCCGCTCTACCTAACCGCCGGCTTCATCCTCGAGGAAGGCTTCGCGATGGAGTCGCTCGGCCGTATCGTGGCCGACATGGCGGAGGCGGCGCGTCGAGCCAACGTGCGCATCATCACCGGCGACACCAAAGTGGTGGAGCGCGGCCACGGCGATGGCTGCTACATCAACACCGCTGGCATCGGCGTCGTGACCGGAGATCGGGTCATCAATCCCAAGCGCGCCACCGCTGGCGATGCCATTCTCGTGAGCGGCACACTGGGCGATCACGGCATGGCCATCATGAGCGTGCGTGAAGGGCTCGAGTTCGATACCACCATCGTCAGCGACTGCGCGCCGCTGCACGATCTGGTGCGCGTGCTGCTCGATGCGGCGCCGGATGTGCATGTGCTGCGCGATCCAACGCGCGGTGGTCTCGCGTCGTCGCTCAATGAAATCGCGGGGCAGGCGGGCGTCGGCATGCTACTGCTCGAGAAGGACATCCCCGTGCGGCCGCAGGTGGCGGCAGCCTGCGAAATTCTGGGGATGGACCCGGTGTACGTGGCCAACGAGGGCAAGCTCGTCGCCATCGTGCCCCGCGATCAGGCGGAGGCGGCACTCGCCGCGATGCGCGCGCATCCGCTCGGCGCTGAGGCGGCCATCATCGGTGAAGTGACCGAGCGTCACCCGGGGCTGCTGGTGGCGCAGACGGCCATTGGTGCGAGCCGAGTGATCGCGATGCAACTTGGAGAGCAGCTGCCGCGCATTTGCTGACGCGCCGTCTGTCTCCGGAGAGTCCCCATGCTGAGCTGGTCGTCACCTTCGCGTGCGTTCGCGCTGCTTCGCGACGCCGCACTTCTATGCACGTTCATCGCCGCGAGCGCGGGCACCGCTGCGGCACAGCGTAGCAGCTCGCCCCCCGAACGGTGGGTGGGTACGTGGCGCGGCACGCTCCAGAACCTCGGCGCGGGCGACAGCGTCAAGCTCACCGTGCCTGTCACGCTCACGATTGCGCGTACGTCGGATCCGGCCGCCTTTCGTTGGCGCCATGTCTATGCCAACGACTCCACCAAGAACGTGAAGGACTACACCCTCAAGGTCGTCGATGCAGCCGCTGGCAAGTATCTCACCGACGAGAACAACGGCATCCTGATCGACGAGTCGTTCGTGGGCGGCATGCTGGTGAGCGTCTTCTCGGTGGCCGATCAATACATCGAGAACCGCACGAGCGTGCGTGGCGATACGCTGGTGCAGGAGCTCATCGCGTGGAAGAACACGCCGCTGCGCACGTCCGGGGGCGCCGGTCCCAACGGCGAACGCGGAATGCCGGTGTCAGCATTCCGCGTGAGTAGTGTGCAGCGCGGTGTATTGGTGCGGGTGTCGCCGTAGCGGCGACACTGTCTCACGTCAGTCCAACATGTCGCATAGCGAGATCGAAAGCCCGGGGAGCGGCTCCTCGCCGTCCAGAAGACCGCCCTCCGGTTCGTCTGCTGCGATGATCGTTTCGCTGCCATCCGCTCGATAGACTCGGGCCTGTCGTCGCGCTGGATCTATCACCCACACCAGCCGACTGCCCGCGTTGAGCCAATCGCCAACTTTGGCGAGCACTTCCCCCGCTCGGTCACCCGGAGACAACACTTCGACCGCAAGATCGGGCGCGAACTCCGCGAAGCCACGCGGTACGTCCGTTGGAATTCGTGCCGCGCTGACGTACGCGACGTCAGGTGCGCGCACGGTGTCCGGGCCGCGTCGCAGCGTGAATCCCGTTTCGGCGGCGAGTACGCGTCCACGAGGGGCCGAAAGTCCCAGCGCCGTGCGCTCCGCGGTGAGATGAGTACTGATCGCCACCAGTACCCGCGCGGCGACGTCGCCGTGAAGCCACTCCGCTGGCTCGCGCACGATCAGCCGACCGTTCACCAACTCGGTGCGCATGTGCGGCACCGGGTTCTCCAGCAACTCCTCCGCCGTCATCAGCACTGGTACCGGAGACATCGCGGCCCTCCTTCGAATCGCCCGAGAGTTTGTCATCCCCCCACGCTACGGCGCGCCGTCAACCGGACATCATCGCACGGCGCGCTCGCGCTCCCTACTTCACATTCGCCCGGAAGAACGCGACCGTCCGATCCCACGCCAGCTTTGCCGCCGTCGCATCGAACCGCGGGGTCGTGTTGTTGTTGAAGCCGTGCTGCGTGCCCGGGTACACGAACCGCTCGTAGCGCACTTCCGCAGCCTTCAGCGCCGTCTCGTAAGCGGGCCAGCTGTCGTTGATGCGCTGGTCCGTTTCTGCACTCTGAATGATGAGTGGCGCCTTGATCTTGGGTACTTCGGCCAGATCCGGCGACGAGCCATAGAACGCAACGCCGGCCGAGAGGTCGCCTCCAAGCTGCGTGGCCAGGAAGTTCACCATGCCGCCGCCGTAGCAGAAACCCACGGCGCCGATCTTTCCTGTGCACTCGGGGCGTGCCTTCAGAAATCCGGCCGCGGCGATGAAGTCCTGTCGCGTCTTCGGCTGCTCGAGCTTGGGAAACACTTCGCGTGCCTTCTCTTCGTCGCCTGGATAGCCGCCCAGCGGAAAGAGTGCGTCCGGCGCGAACGCCACGAATCCGTCCGTCGCCAATCGACGCGCGATGTCTTCGATGTGCGGGTTGAGACCGCGGTTCTCGTGAATCACCAGCACGCCGGGCGCCTTGCCACCGCTTGATGGCTTGGCGAGATAGCCGCGCATCGTGCCGTAGCCGTTGGGAGACGGATACTCGATGTACTGCTGCTCGATGCGCGCGTCGTCGTGCGCAATGACCTGCGCCTCGAGGAACTTTGGGCTCAGCTGCTCCAGCAGCATCAGCGCCGTCACGCCACCCACCGCGTACTTGGACGCCTTCTCCAGGAAGCCGCGGCGATCGATCCCGCCGTGAACGTAGGCGTCGAACAGAATGAGAAGGTCCTGATCGAAATCGTGTGCGGTCTTCTGTTCCATGGCAGGGCGGGGCGGGAGTGAGTCGTGACCAGACGACGAAAAGCTACGGCGTACGACTACGCCTCCGCGAGGAGTCGCCTTGCTGGCGTGTCCTCACGGAGGCGTTCTCCACCTGGCCTCCGCGAACGCACTGTCGCGATTCGCCGGTAGCGCTATCTCGTCGTCACGCCGCGTAGTTCAGCGGCGGCCTTCTCGAGAATCGCGGTGATCGCCGCAATCTGCTCCGGGCTCCGACGACCGTTCATCATCGCCGCACCAAACTCCTTGGCCAGCCCGATCATCGCCTCGCGTGCCGGACGCACGCCGTCACCAAAGACGGCATCGCCGAACTGACTCACGCGGTCGAACAGCTCGTCTACCACCGGACGATTCTCTGCGAGGTGCGCGCGACCCGCATCGGTGATGGCGTACACCTTCTTGCCGCCCTCTTCCGGTGTGGCCACCGCATAGCCCAGATCCTCGAGCATCGTCAGCGTCGGGTAGATCGCGCCAGCACTCGGCGTGTATCGCCCGTGCGAGCGCTCCTCCAGCTCCTTGATGATCTCGTAGCCATGACGCGGCTTTTCATCGAGCAGGCGCAGGATCACCAGCTTGAGATCCCCCTGATCGAACATTCGGCCGCCACCGAACGGTCCACCGCGCCGCTTCGGTCCGCCGCCGCCAAAGAACGCACTGAAATCGGCGTCGAACCCCGTCCACGGCCGACGGCTGCGGCAATCCGCGCCACGCGCGTCGAACCGCCATTCCTTGTGGTGATGCCACATGGTGTACTCCTTGTTGAGATATGTCTCGCGCAATATCGAACGATATATCGCAAGATGTATCGTACGATAGTTCTCGCGATATATCGTGTCAAGTAGCCCGTGGTGCGGTCGCCAGCCGAGGGCTGGTGGCGGTACCTTCGCCCCATGCGACTCCAATTCCTCGCCCGCTCTGCGGTCGCGCTCTTCGCGATCGCCACGCTGACTCCCGCGGCACAACCGCTCGGTGCGCAGGGTGGCGCTGGAGCCGCCGACACCAGTTGGGCCGCGCTGCAGGCCACGTTCCGGCGCTACGTCGCCTCGGACAGCATCGTGGGCGCCTCACTGCTCGTCGCTCGCAACGGCGTTCAGCTCCAGCGCGACAACGTCGGACTCGCCGACCGCGCGCTCAATCAGGGCGCCAACGACGCCACCATCTACCACTGGGGCTCGATCACCAAGACGCTCACCGCCGTCGCCATCATGCAGCTTCGCGATCGCGGCAAGCTCTCCCTCGACGACCGCGTCACGCGCTGGCTGCCGGAGCTCCGGCGCATCCACAACCCGTACGGGTCTATGGATGACATCACCATCCGCATGCTGCTCTCGCACAGCGCCGGTACGCGCAACGGCACGTGGCCCTACGGCGACGGCAGCGCGTGGCAGCCCTTCGAGCCCACGTCGTGGGAGCAGCTCGTCGCGATGATGCCCTATCAGCAACTGCTCTTCGCGCCCGGCACCCGTTACGGCTACAGCAATCCCGCGTTCGTCTATCTCGCGCGCATCATCGAAGCGATCACCGGCGATCCGTGGGTGCACTACATCCAGAAAAACATCTGGACGCCGCTCGGGCTCACGCACAGCTACGTCAACGGCACGCCCTATCATCTCGCCGCGGATCGCAGCAACAACTACACAGTCGTCCGCGACTCGCTGTCGGGTAACGCTGCGTCGCCGTCGTTTCGTCTGATCGCCAACGGGCGTGACTTCGACCCGGGCATCACCATCCCCAATGGCGGTTGGAATGCGCCTGTCGGCGATATTCTTGGCTGGGCAGCGTTTCTCACCAACGCCACGGGCGGCGAAGCGCGCGCCCAGAAGACGTTCGACACCGTGCTTTCCCGGAAGTCGCTCGACGAGATGTGGCGCGCCGTCGTACCGCTCGACAACACCAAGCCCGCTGAGGGCGCGATGGGGTTGTCATTTTTCCTCTACGAGCGCGGCGCCGAACGCATCATCGGTCACACCGGCTCTCAAGCGGGCTTTCGCGCATTTCTGTATTTCAATCCGCGCAGCAAGCGCGTGGTCATCGCCGTCTACAACACCAGCAGCGACGTCATACTGAACGGCGCCGCCCAGGCACAACGTGCCCTGAACGACGCCGTCTTTCGCTATCTCGAGAAGGCGCCCTAGTCGGGGCGCCCAATGGTCACGGCAGCTTCTTGGCGTCGAACGGGAAGGCGCCCATGCCGGCGAGTTCGAGCTGGCCGACCATGGCGTTGTTGTCCTTCACCACGCCTGTGCCACGAAGCTCCGCCTGCTGGCCACCCATGTCGATCGTGAACGTGAACATCACGGTGTCGCCCGTGACGGTTCCGGTAAGCGGGCGGACACCGCCCATTTCAGGGATATCCCACGTGCCACTCACCTTCCCACCTTCCTGCTTGAGCACCACTTCCGAGGTGCGCGTCTGGTCGGGGGCGGCGACGCTGAACGCCCACTTGCCGGTCACGTCGGCAAAGAGGTGCTGCGCGGCAGCGGTGACAGCGGAGAGCGACAGCATGGCCGCGGTCGCAATGGCGGCGATCTTGGTTCTGGTCATGGCACGAGGGGCGAAAGGGGGGACTGAAATCTGACCACAAACCTACGCGCGAAGTCTACCCGGGTGTCAGCCCCCCGTTCGACTCACCGACTACTTCATCATGGTCGGCGCGGGGTAGGCGGGCCGGACTTCGACCGCGCCGGTGAGTGCCGACGGAATCCGGGCCGTAGGATGCCTTGCTCGAACATGCGCCAACGGTCGATCCGCTCGCACGTCCGCGTCGTGCGTCCCATTCGTGTGTCCCATTCGTGTGTCCCATTCGTGTACACTCGCTGTCCTCATTTCCGGAAGCCGCCCACCGCGCGCAGAAGCTAAAGCGTTGCTGTCGAACGGTTTGAGCGCCGCCCATCGGGCCGACGGTTGAGGTACGGATAATGCTGCAACACGGTTGAAAGCTCCCCGCCGTCTTTTCCTTCCCGGAGTGGCACCATGAAACGTGCATTGTCCGTCGCCAGGTCCGACCCGCAGGCTGCCACACGCGCGCGCGTCGCGCCCACGCCCGTTACACTGACGCCCGTCGCGCTCTCGATCATCGCGCTCTCCGCTGCGGCGCTGATGTCGCCGATCCGGGCCCACGCCCAGATCGCCAGCGCCCCGCTCGCCGACAGCTACGACCAGTCGCGGTACTCGGCCAACCAACTCGACAACCTCGTCGGGCCGATCGCGCTGTATCCGGACGCGCTGCTCGCACAGGTGCTGGTCGCCGCCACCTTCCCCGACCAGATCGACGACGCGGCCAGCTACGTGCGCGCCAACGGGACCTCCGGCATCGACGACCAGCCGTGGGACGTCAGCGTGAAGTCGGTGGCGCACTACGCCTCCGCGCTCAACATGATGGCCGATAAGAGCGACTGGACCGCCACCCTCGGTCGGGCCTACGCCAATCAGTCGAGCGATGTCATGGCCGCCGTGCAGCGCATGCGCCGCATGGCTGATTCGCAGGGCAATCTCGTCTCCAATCAGCAGCAACAGGTGGTGCGCGAGGCCGACAACTACGTCATCGTGCCCGCCCAGCCGCGCGTCATTTATGTGCCGGTTTACGATCCGGTCATCATCTACACGCGGCCGATCTTCAACCTCGGATTCTCGAGTCGCTTCTGGTCGTTTGGCGTCGGCTTCCCGATCGGCGGCTGGCTGTCATACGATCTCGATTGGGGACGGCGCTCGGTCTACTACAACGGTTGGAGTGACGCCTACTTCGCGTATGGCGGCGGCTGGCGTGCACGGTCTCGTCCGTTCGTGCAGATCACCAACATCTACGTGAATCCGCGCTATCGCGACGTGTATGTGAATCGCAACGTCGTGCATCGCACCGTGAACTACCGCAACGTCGATCGCTACGCCGGCGTGCATCGCGACACGTACTTCGACCGTGACGGATACCGGAACGGTGGGCGAGTCAACGCGCGTGACGGCTATCGCGATGGCAACGCGCGTGGCGGTGACACTCGCAACGGCAACGATCGCGGCGGCGACAACCGCGGCGGAGACAACCGCAACGGAAGCACGCGTGGCGGCGACAGTCGCAATGGTGACAACCGCAACGGCGACAACCGCGGTGGCGACAACCGCGGTGGATTCCCGTACGGCAGCGATCTCGGTCGACGCGCAGAACCGCGCGCGGATCGCCCTGCAGCGACGCCCGATGGCTACCGCGTGGGCTCCACCGACCGTGGCACCACACGTGATCAGGGCGGCATGGCGAACGCGCCGGAAAATCGCCGGCGCGAGCCGGTGGTCCGCAGCAACGACATGAGTGTTGCTCCGGACGTCGGGCGTCCGGCGCGAGACAATGGCAATCCGTCGTACGGTGGAAACAACGGCGGATACGGCGGCGGTGATGCACGTGGCGCACGTCCCGAACGTGTGGAGCGCGCTGCACCGGCACCGCGCGCGGAGCAGCCGTCGGCACCCAGGCAGGAGCGTGCGCGCGAGTCAGCGCCGCGTCAGTCGCAAACTCGCTCCGCGCAGCCGCGGGGCGAGCGTTCCTCCAACAACGGCGATCGCGGCCGAGGACGTCAGGGCGCCTAGCCGTCGGCGCGCGCTGACAGCACACGGCGGTGTGTTGTCAGCGTTGCGTTGGAACGTTCAGCGCAACGCGCTCAACGCTTTCGATCAGCGAGTTCCCGCTGCGCACCAGAGCGCGGCAGCAACACGCTGCACAGCACCATGGTCAGCACATTGAGCATCAGCGCGACGATCCCGATGTTGACATCGGTGAGCGCGGGCGGAAGTGACGGGAACATCGTTGGCAGCGTGAAGTCGCCAAGCGTCACCACGGCCACGGCGAGCTCGCCCACCACGATCCCCGCGATGGCACCCGCGCTCGTGACCATGCGCGACGGCATCAAACTGGCGAGCAAGCTCGGAAAGAGCTGCGTCACCATGCTGTAGGCCATCAGCAGCAGCGCGACCAGCGTGTCGCCGCCGCGGAACGTGAAGACCAGCGCCACCGCAGCGATTGCCGGCACCAATGCGCGCGCCAGGCGAACCGAGCCCGCTCCCTGCTGCGCGACCGCGGGCCTGAACAACCGCGACAGCGTGGTCGCGATCGTCATGAGAATGAGTGAGCCCGGCACCAATGCCGTGAGCAGCCCCGCCGCGCCAACGAACCCAACGATCCACGGTCCGTACGCCAGCTTCGTCACGCGCAGCAATGCGAGATCCACATCCGCGCCCTTGAGTCCTGGAACGGACAACAGCGCTGCGAACCCCACGAACAGCACGAACAGCAGAATGAGCTGATACAACGGCATCAGCGCGGCGTTGCGCCGAAACACATCGGCGCTCTTCGCGGAGAACAAACTGCCGAACGTATGCGGCCACATGTAGAAACCGCAGACCGTCATCAGCACGGTGCTGGCAAACCAGCTGGGCGACATCCCCACGTCCGGAAGCATCAGGAAGCCGGGATGCTCCGCGTTCACGCGAACGAACATCGCCGCGATGCCGCCGTGCAGTGTGTTGGGGAGTGCGATCGCGAGTCCGAGCACCGCCGCCAGCACCATCGCGTCCTTGAGCGCCGCCGTCATCGCCGATCCGCGAATGCCGGAGAGCGTCACGTACACCACGGTGGCGATGGTGCCAATCCAGATCGCCGTGGTGCTGCCGATCGCACCGTAGCTCGTTTCGGCCACGATGAGGCCCAACCCCTTGAGCTGCAGCACCAGATACGGAATGAGCGACGCGACACTCACCAGCGCGACCAGTCGCCCTAACCACGCACTGTCATACGCCGTGGCGAAGTACTCCGCTTGCGACAGCACTTTCCATTGTGTGCCGCGGCGCCAGATCGCCGGCAGCAGCCAGTACGACATCACGTAGGCGACGGCACCGTAGGCCACGATGTAGAACGCCGGCGCGCCACGCCCGTACGCCCAACCGCTCCCGCCGAGAAAGGTGAACGTGGTGTACAGCTCACCCGCCAGGAGCAGGAAGACCAGCCACGTGCCAAAGCCACGGCCTCCCATGCTCCACTGCTCGAGTGTCATGTCGCTGTGTGCGGCGCGCACGCTCAGTCCCAGCGCCAACAGCAGGGTCGCAGCCAGAATCGCGAGCGAGATACTCACTGCTGATGTCGGTCGATCACGCCGATGAGCGCCATGCTCGCCGACGACAGCAGCGTTCCGATAACGATCCACGCCAAAAGGAACGGCATGCCGAGGACGAATGGCTCGATGCGATTGGCGAACCAAGGCGCGCCCAGCACCCACACGACCGGAATCAACGCGATCACGTGATGCGGCCGGAAGGCGCCGCGCTCGGCGGTCACAGGTCAGCCAAGAAGATCGAGCGTGGCCGCGACGAGATACTTGAGTCCCACGCCCAGCGAGCGTTCGTCGATCTGGAAGCGCGGGTGATGATGCGGATACGCGATGCCTGCATCCACGTTGCCGGCGCCCACGAAGGCGAAGACGCCCGGCGCCTTCTGCTGATAGGCCGAGAAATCCTCGCCGCCCATACTGGGGCGCATCGGCGCGAGGATGTCGGCGCCAAAGGTGCGCTCCACCACCGAGGCCAATCGCGCGGTCAACGCGGCGTCATTGACGACCGGTCGGTACCCGCGCTCGAAAGTGAGGTCGTAGGTGGCGCCGTGCGCTTCGGTGATCCCCTTGATGACGCGCTCCATCAACTGCGGTACGCGCGTGCGCACATTCGCGTCGAAGGTGCGATACGTACCCGCGAGATACGCCGCGTTGGGAATGACGTTGAACGTGGTACCCGCGACGAACTGCGTCACGGAGACAACCACGTTGTCGAGCGGATCGACGTTGCGCGACACGATGTGCTGCAGCGCGGTGACCACCTGCGACGCAACGGCGATGGGGTCTACAGTCTCATGCGGTGCCGCAGCGTGTCCGCCCTTGCCGATGACGTGGCACTGGAAGGTGTCCGGTGCGGCCATCGCCGGCCCGGAAATCAGGCCGATCAAGCCGTAGGGCAGGGTGCTCCAGAGATGAAGCCCGATCACGTGCTGGACGCCGTCCATCACGCCCTGCTGCACCATCTCTTCCGCGCCGCCGGGGGAAAGCTCCTCGGCGTGCTGAAAGAAGAACCGCACTTCGCCACGCAGCGCATCGCGATGGCGTGCCAGTAGTGTGACGAGGCCGAGGACGATGGAGGTGTGTCCATCGTGCCCGCAGGCGTGCATCGAGCCTTCGTTGCGCGAGCGGTACTCGCTCTCGTGCTCTTCAAGGATGGGCAGCGCGTCGATGTCCGCGCGCACCGCGATCGTCGGGCCGGGCTGTGCACCCACCAGGCGCGCCATCACGCTCGTCTCGGTGGGGCGAGTGATCTCGAGCCCGTCGATGGAGGCAAGCGTTTCGCGAATGAAACGCGCGGTTTCGTGCTCCTGAAACGCCTGTTCCGGGTGCATGTGCAGGTGGCGACGCCACGCGATCACCTGCGGTGCGATCGCATCGGCCTCGGCCAGCAGTGACGGAAGATCGAGGGTAGGGGTGATCGTCGTCATGTGCTCGTCATCAGGATGAGTCTGGAGCGCGGGGCGTGCGTGAGCCCGCGACCTCTCGGACGTAACCTAGCGCTCGTCGAACCTTCTGCGCACGGGTTCCCAAGGGATGCGGTTCTGCAGCGGGCCGGATGCAACCGATTCGCGTAGAATCGCGTAAGTTCCGCCATGCCTCTTGCCCAGACCCCGCCCACCCCGCCCCCTGTGCCTGCCCCGCCATCCGTTCAGGGCGGCGCGGCGATCACCACCACGCAGCTGCAGCAGCGCCCGCTGACCAAGGCGGACGTCGATGCACTGCGGGCGCGACGCAACGAGCTCTCCAACCAGCTCAACTCCGCGCAGAACCGGCGGGATGAGGCGGCCAAGGCGCTGTCCAAGAGCGAAGACGGTCCGGCGCGTGCGGGAATCGAGCAACGTCTCCAGGTGCTCGACCAACGCATTGTCCAGATCGAAACGGACATCGCGTCGAACGGAAGACAGCTTGCCGCGGCACCCGGCGCGTTGGTATCCAGCAGCGAGACCGCTCCGACGGAACGGTATGGACCGTTCAGCTCCGGGCAACTCACGGCGATCTCGATCGTGTCGATCGTGCTGATCTGGGCGCCGCTGGCCTTTGCCGGTGCCCGCGTGATGCTCAAGCGCTGGGCGCACCCCAAGCCGGCACCCCAGCTCATGGAGAACGCCGCGCGGCTGGAGCGGATGGAGCAGGCGGTGGACGCGGTCGCCATCGAGATCGAGCGCATCTCCGAAGGGCAGCGCTTCGTGACGCAGCTCATGGCCAAGCGCGCCGAGCCGATGGCGCTGAGCGAGGGAGCGGCACCGGCCGAGCCGATCAAGGTGGCCCAGCCGGAACAGGTGTCCTTCGACCGTCGCTGACGCGAGAAGCGCTGACGCGAGAAGCGCTGACGCGAGAAGCGCTGACGCGAGAAGCGCTGACGCGAGAAGCGCTGACGCCTTCAAGGCGTCAGCGACGGGGGCCTGCCTTACTGCATCGCCGCGCGGGCGGCGGTTGGCTTGAGGACCAGGTTCTCGATGAAGAACTCCATCATGCGACCCTGCTGCAGGCCGGTATGACCGGCATCGGGCCCGACCTGCAGCTCGAACGACTTGCCCGCCTTCTGTAGCGCGGAGACGAGCTGCATGGTGTTGGACGGATGCACGTTGTTGTCGGCGGTGCCGTAGTACAGCATCAGCCGCCCCTTGAGATCACCCGCGTACTTGGCCGCGCTGCCGATCTCGTAGCCCGGATTCTCCTGCGGAATCCACATGTAGCGCTCGGTGTAGATCGAGTCGTAGTTGCGCCAGTCGGTCACGCTGGACGACGCGCTGGCCGCCTGAAACACGTCCGGGTGGCGCAGCAGCGCCATCGCCGAGGCATAGCCGCCGTACGACGTGCCGAAGATGCCCACGCGCTGCAGGTCCACGTACGGCCGGTCCTTGAGCGCGCTCACGCCCGCCGCCTGATCGTCGATCTCCACCGTGCCGAGCTTCTGGTAGATCGCGTCCAGGAACTTCTTGCCGCGTCCCGCTGCACTGCGTGAGTCGAGCGACAGCACGATGAAGCCGTACTCCGCCAGCGCGCTTGGCGGCGCGAACGTCTCCCGCGCGCCGTTGGTGGCGGGGCCTGCGTACACCGTGACGAGCACCGGGTACTTCTTGCTCGGATCGAAGTTGCTCGGCTTGGAGAGCAGACCGTGCAGCTCGGTCACGCCATCGGCCGCCTTGTACGTGTAGAGCTCCGCTGGCTTGAGCCCCAGTGCGGTGAACTTGCTGATGTCGCTCGTCGCCAGCTCGGCGACCTGCTTGCCCGTGGCATCGTGCAGGCGCGTGACCGGTGCCTTGTCGTGCGTCTGCGCGACGTCCACGAAGAACTTGCCGTCGGGCGAGAGCGAGATGGTGTGGTTGAACGCCGGATCGGTGAGGCGCTTGTCGTTCTTGCCATCGAGCGAGACGCGATGCAGCTGCATCTTCATGTGGTTGTCGCCGTCGCGCGCCATGTACCACATCGTGTTCGTCTTCTCGTCCACCTTCACGATGTTCGCCACTTCGAACGCGTGCTTGGTGATCGTGGAGATCAGCTTTCCGCTCAGATCGTAGAGGTAGAAATTTCGGAAACCCGAGCGCTCGGACGACCAGATGAAGCGCTGATTGTCGGCGAGGTACTGCTGCATCGGATGGTTATCCGTCCAGCTCGGGAGCCACTCCTCGCGCACCACCACGCGGCACGAGCCGTTGGCGGGATCGCACGCGGTGAACTCCATCACGTTCTGCCGGCGGTTGGTGCGATTGAACGTGAGTGCCGATCCATCCGGCGACCACTTCACGTTGTACACGTAGTGACCGACGACGTCGTTGTCGAACGTCTTGCCGTTGCGCACGTCCACCTTGGTGACCGCCTTCGTCGCCACGTCGTACACGAACAGATCGACGATCGGGTTGGGCGCGCCGGCCTTGGGATACGCCTCCACGTCGACCGCCGCCTGCACCTTCGTCTGATCCATGCCGAGGTAGTAGTCCTTGACCGGATTCTCGTCGAAGCGGTAGAAGGCGATCTTGGTGCCCGCGGGATTCCACCACATCGCCGTCGTCTGGCGCAGCTCTTCGCCGTAGACCCACGAAGCCGTGCCGTACTTGATGCGCTTGGCTTCGCTGCCGTCGGAGGTGATGGCGAATTCGTTGCGTCCCGACGTATCGCTCACGAACAGGTTGCGATCGCGATAGAACGCCTTGCGCGTGCTGTCGGGCGAAAGCGCAAACGCGACCTGACGACCACGCTCCACTCCGCCGCGTCCACCGCGACCGCCGGCCGCTGGTGCAGCGCTCGTGGATGGCGAGACCTTGCGCGTGGTGACGTCAAAGCGCTGGCGTGTGCCATCGAGGACGTACTCGAAGCTCTTTCCGTCTGGCGCCCAGGTGACGTTGAGCGCGCCCAGCTTCATGGAGCTGGCGATCTGCGGCGCAATCTTCTGGAACTGCTCATAGCCGGGCATCGACTTGAGCCGGTCCTGCGCCTCCAGCAGCGCGGGCGCGCCGAGGAGTGCGAGGGACAGCACGGACGCGCGGTGTGCGAACGACGCGCGAGGGACAAACGGAAGCGGCGACATCGGCGGGGGCGTAGGAGTGGTGTGGAACTGCACCATACCCTCCAAACATCACCCCGGCGTCGCCGCTGTCAAACCACGCGCCGCTTGAGCCATCCAATCACCGGTCGCGACGCAACTCCGGCTTCTTTCGCTCAGCCTTCTCGCGACTCGCTTCCTTGCGTTCTTCCTTCTCCTCGCGGTCGTCGTCGTCCACATCAACCGCCAGCGGGAAGAAGAGCGAGCGCTTGACCTCGGGGTACTTCACGCGCCAGCCCTTGGCCTCGCCCCACAGAATGCGATTGAGGCGCTCGGTCGGCGCGGCATCGGGATCGTGGAAGTTCATGCGCGCGCTGGCCAGCGCCGCGGCCTTCCGTGCCGCAGCATCGGGGCCGTTGATGGCGCCCACCTTCACGTTGGTCTCGTACAACGACTGCGCAGGCATCAGCGCGGTGTAGGGCGTGAAGTCGGGCTTCTCGTTCGGACCGATGAAGCTCTTGCGCATGTCCGTGGCCACGAGATCGAACATGCTGAGTGCAGGCAAACCGAGCATGAGCTCGATCGTCTTCACCATGCTGGGCTGACTGTAGAAGGTGCTGTCGATGACGCCGCGCCGCGCATACGGGCTGGCCACCATCGCCACCGTGCGATGTCCGTCGATGTGGTCGACGCCGTTCTGCGCGTCGTCTTCCACCACGAGAATGGCCATCGACTTCCAGAACGACGAGTGACTGAGCTTGTCCACCAGTCGCCCTAACGCCAGATCGTTGTCGGCCACGCACGCCGCGGGCGTGCACCAGCCGGACGACGTCCCCTGCGTGTGATCGTTGGGGAGAATGATCAGTGTGAGATGCGGCATCTGCTTGGCCGTCTCCCACTCCTTGAGGTGCTCGACGATGATGTCCGCCTTGATGACATCGGGCACTTCCTGGGTCCACCCCGGATACTCACGCACAAGAATCTTGTCGAGACTCGGGATCTCGCTGCGCGTGTTGTACATGCCCTTGAGAGTCTTTCGCGCCAGCGCCGAGGTGTACGTGGCCGAGTCGCGGTACATGGCCATGAGCTTGGCGCGTGCGCTCGGCATCGAGTCGCTCGGCGCCGGCGCGTATTCACCAAAGCTCACCGCACGCTTTCCCTTGAGCGCGGCGGCCTCCCACAAGAATCCACCCGACGAATATGTGAGCGGGTCATTCCCCTCGCTGGGATAGCTGCGGCCGTAATACAGTGGCCACATCGGATACGCTGTTTCGTTGGCCTGCGTGAGCCAGTTGTGTCCGTCAGCGGAGTTGCCGCCCGACGCAAAGAAGTGGTCGAGCAGCACGAACTGCTCGCTCAAGGCATGCGTGTTGGGGGTGACGCTGCGCCCGTACATCGTGAGGCTCGGGTCGCTCGCTCCTTTGCCAATGTCACCCAACACCTGATCGTAGGTGCGATTCTCCTTGATGATGTAGACCACGTGCTGAATGAGACTGGCTTCGCCGGGGCGCTCGGGCACGGCGCGCGCGGCCACCGCAGCGCGCGGTGCGATCGATGGCGCGGCCGGTCCACTCGCGAGATGCAGCCGATTGTTCTCGGCCACGCTCGTCGTGAAGGCGGCGAGTTCCGACTCGCTCGGCATCGGAAACACATTCACCGAGCCACGCTCGGCGAATACGTAGCGTCCATCCTTGCCAGCGGTGCGTCCCGTACCGGCGCCCACGCCAAAGAGCGTCCCCACGGCGATCGTCGTCCCATCTGCGCTGACGTCTACACTGCTCGGGTACCAGCCGGTTGGCACGAGTCCGCGAAGCGTTGCTGTCGCAGGCGACGCTGCGCGCACATCGTAGAGCGCCACGGCGTTGATGCCGCCGAGCGTGACGAGGAGCGTATTGCCGTCGGCGGTGAGGGCGAGCGCGGTAGGCGTGAGGCCGATCTTGCGTTCACGAAAGGGCGCGACGGCGATGGTGCCGGCGAGCGTATTGCTCTTGGTATCGATGATGCTTACGGCGTCGCTGTTGCCGTTGGCCACATAGAGCAGTTGGCGCGCGCGATTCCACACAACGCCCGTGGGATGCGCGCCAACGGTGATGCGATGCGTCACCGCGCCCGTGGCCACATCGATGCGTTCAACCGTGCCTGGTAGAGCGATGCCACGTGCGTTGATGCGAACCGGCTCCGCGGCCGGGTCACAGCACTGCGAGGCGCGACGCTGCCCTGTCCTCGGCTTGGGTCCACCAAACACCGTCACCCACGCAACTGCGCCATCGTCGGAGAGCGCGGCAGCAATCGGCAGCACGCCAAGCGGTACGGTACGCAGCGTCTTGCCGTTGTCGGCGTCGAGTACGACAAGCTTGTCGTCGGCCGGAAGCGGCAGCACCGCGACTCGATGTCCATCGGCACCGGCGCGTGCGGCCACCGCAGGAGCGCCGGCCATGAAGTCACCCAACGTGCCGGACTCGCTCACGATGCTCGCGGAAGAATCCGCGCTGTACGAGATCAGCTGCGCGACGGACTTCGCGCGGGCGAGCGGTGGTCCGCCGGGTGTGCGGCTTTTCGCGACATCGGCGGGGAGCTTGCTGACCGAGGCCACCACTGGACGCTTGGTGACCGGATCGATGACCAGGCCATGCACGCCCGGTCGCCCCACGAACTCGGCGCGCGCCAGCACGCGGTTGTCGCGCCACGCCATGCGCCACGCGCTGCCCGGAACGACCGCCCAAAGGTCGCCCGACTGCGCCCCGAAGCGAACACCAGCTACGCGACCGTTGAACACGCTCTGCACGCCGGCCGGAGTCACGCGCTGTCCGACGGCAAAAACGCCGGGGTCGTTGACGACGCGTTGCGGTGCGGGTGCAGCGGCCTGAAGCAGGGCGAGAGCGATCGAGAGCACGGGCAGTCCGGTGAGAGTGTAACGAGCACCTTACGCCCGGATCGGTCGCTCCCGCAAGCAACGGTCTTGTGACGACGTCCTTTGCACGGTCTCGCGCCAGTGCGCGACGCCACTGTGCTACGCTATTGCGCCACGCCACTCACCCACGCGCGTCGAATGAGATTGCCACAGATCGCGGATTCTTCGCCTGCGTTGAGTCCACTCACTCGCGCGATGATGCCGTAGAGTGTCTTGTCCTTGTTGATCCAGGGATAGAAGCCGAAGGCGCCCGCGCTGCTGAACGAACCGTCGCCGCTGACGGGATCGCTCTCCACCCAATGCCCGATGGAGTAGCCCCAGCTGACGTTGCCGCCAATTGGGGAGTTGATCGCGGTTGGGCAGGTCGCCGAGTTGGTGCAGGTCGCGTTGGTGCCCAACAGCGCCGCAATCTTGAGCTGGTTGTTGAGGATCTTGCGCAGGAACGTCGCGTAGTCTGCAGCGGTGCTGCGCGCTCCGCCTGCCAACTGTGGCTGCGTATACGTCAGGTTGATCTCGGTTCCGAGCACGCGTCGCATCTCGGCGGCAAGCGCCTGATTGGCCATGGCGCCCAGATTCATGCCTGGCGCGGCAAGGCTCGCGTGCTTCTGCATGTGCCCGCCGTCGTAGGCAAAGCGCCCGACGTTGGCCGCGGTGAACTGACCATTCGTCGAACGCGCGACGCACTCCGCCACGGTGTCGAAGTTGTCGCAGCCGGCGATGGTGAAATTGGTATAGCCGCTGCGAAAGGTCAGAAACTGAATGTCTTCCGCCGTGAGCTCACCGGCGCGACGCTCGGCGACGTAGGCACCATAGAGCCACTTCGATGCGGACGCGATCGACATTGTCGTTTGTGCGGTGTACGAGGTGGCGCTTCCAGGCTTGAGCACGGATCCACTGCCAAGTAGTCCCGTCTTGTCGCCGATTTCCCAATAGAACGGCTGAATGTCGGCACAGGGGCCCGTCGCCTTCTCCGCGGTCGTCTTCGCCGCCGCGATGCGTGTGGCGTTCGTGGTCGATGGGGTCGGCTCAGGAATCGGCGATGGTGTGGTTGGAGTTTCACCGCGGCAGGCGATGACGCTTGATGTGAGCGCGATCTGCAGCACGCGCTGCACGCCGCGTGAGCCCCAGCGCGCGCACCAGCGCGCAGTCGACGATGCGGGCGATTCGATTGGTGTTGCTGACATTGGTCGGCGTCCTCATGGAGTGAGGCGCGATCGCATCTCGATCACGCCAGTCACCCCATCTGACGGACATCACGCCGACGCGTTAACGCCACGGTGTGGTCGCCGGTACGAACTGTGTTGTTCGTTGCCGAGCCGGTGATACGGTGCGCCCCCGGATGAGGGCGACACCGAACACGATAAGGAAGAGCGGCAGCAGCAGGTTCGTGACGTCGGCTGCGGGCTGCACCAAGGAGGTCACGTTGCGAAACATGCCGATCCAGCCGGCGAGCACCGTGATTGCGGCGAACGCCGCGAGCGATCGAACCTCGAGTCGATAGAGCGCGACGCTGTACGCGGCGAACGAACCATACAGCGCAAGCTCACCAACGAACTCGCCGATGCCGTTGCCGAGATAGGCGTTGAGCGCGTCGAAGGTGATGGAGATGGCGGCACGCTGCGCCTCGTTCGCCTCGGGCCACGCGCCGGCCAGCGCCCACTGCGCCGTGCTCCAGCGAGCGAGTCCCAGCGTCATGCACAGAGCGGCGACCCCCTGTAGCAGCAGCCCCAACCGAACGACGGCTTCGTTGCGCAGATCGTCGGTGCGCAGGGCATCCGCCGCGCCGGCCGCTGCGGGAAGCAGCGTAAGTGGAAGAATGGCGTAGATGGCCCACACCGCGCGACCGTCGTTGCCCAACGCACGGAGCGCCGGCAGAACATCCGAGGCCGATCCGTCGAGCACCTCGGGATAACCGAAGTGGGCTGCCAACCACGAGAAGACGAGCATGAAGCCAACGCTTGCGCCGATGTACATGCCGCCGGCGAGTCGCGCGGCAGGAGCGGTCACGCTGGTCGACGGAATACGCATGAAGTTCGACATTAGAACTGCACTCCCAAGCCGACGGTTGGGTTGAGGCGCGTCTGCTTCGTGTGCGGCGCGTAGAGCACGGCGGCGCCGAGCTGGCCGCTGTACCGCGATCCGAAACGCTGACGAACGCCCACATCCGCCAGCACGCTGTTCGACCAGCCCTTCGTCAGGCTCGGTGCGAACGACAGCGAGGTGTACGGCGAGGTGCGATCGTTCGGCTTGGCGTACGCCGCGATGCCGACGCGCAGAAAGTTGGTGTTGCGCTGTTCCCCATCACGCTTGATCACCGTGGGGTAGTAGCCGGCGAACGCGGCCAGGTGACCCTTGGAGATCTGGACGCCCGTGCCCGGCGATCGGAAGATCGTGAGCGTGACACGCCAGTCGTTGCGGGCTACTGTAGGCGAGACGGACGGCGACCCGGTGACGGACTGGGCCTGTGTGAGTGCCGGGACGAGGGAAACCAGGGCAAGGGCGAGCATGCGACGCATGGCGATGTGGAGTTGGTGTGGGCGTGCCTGTGAAGCTCAGGGGTCGCTCCGGGCGACAGACGGATGATGCCCGGGCCAAGCGCGCCACACGGTGACCGCACGCGCCAAGTGTGTGGCCGATCGCGACAAGCGTTCTTCAGCCGCGCCACGGGCGAGACGCGTGCGTAAAGTCACCGTCGCCGCGTCGCTGCTGGCCGACTTTCTCGGCTATCTGCGCTTGCAGGGAGTGGACGCGCGCGCGGTCGCTGCGCGTGCCGGTCTCTCCGAGCAGACCGATCCGTCTGGTCGCGTTGACAGCGCGCTGATGTACGCGCTCTGGACCGAAGCGATTGTCGCGACGGGCGACCAAGACATCGGCCTGCACAGCGGCATGAGCTTTCAGCCGGGCGCACTCGACATCGTGGGCTACGTGATGCTCAGCTCGCACACCGCAGCGGAAGCAGTACGCCGGGGCGCACGATTGATGCAGCTGCTCAACGATGGGCTGGCGCTCGATGTGGAGCGGAGTGCGACAACGACGACGCTGCGCATTCGCATGCTCCACGCTGACGGTGGAGCACTCTTCGTCGACGCACGGCAGGTGGTGGAAACGCTGTTGAGCGGTGCGCTCTACCAGATTCGTTTGCTGACCGAACGCGCCGTGGTGCCGCACGACGTGCGCTTTCGACATCCACGTCCAGCAACCGGCGACAGCGAACACGTGCGGCTCTTCGGCTTTGCTCCGCGATTCGCTGCGGACAATGATGCACTCGTGCTGGCCAACGCCGATCTCGACGTGCCGTTGCGTTCAGCGAATCCGCAGCTGCTGGCGGCGTTCGAGTCGCACGCGGAGGCGGCACTCTCAGCGCTCGATCGACACGACGCCCTCTCCGAACGCGTGCTGCGCGAGATTGTCGCGCAATTGAAGGGGGAAGTCCCAACGATCGGTCATGTCGCCAAGGCGCTCGCGATGAGCCCGCGTCACTTGCAGCGCGGTCTCGCGCATGAAGGCACCACCTTCCAGACACTGCTCGACGACGCACGCCGTGAACTCGCCGTGCGGCATCTCTCCGCACCTGACGCAACTGTCGCAAAGGTGGCGTGGCTCGTTGGCTTTTCGGAGCCGAGCGCGTTCCATCGCGCCTTTCGCCGCTGGACAGGGCGTTCGCCGCGCGCAGATTCCTCGCGCATAGTCGCCGTCTAGCAACCGCTCACGGAACGCCACTTCACTTTCGAGACATCATGCAGAACTACGATGCCACCGACATGGCCAACAGCTGGCGCACGGTGCGCAAGAACACGATTCAGATCGCGGAAGACATTCCCGCGGATCAGTACGGCTACAAGGTCACCCCAGATACGATGAGCGTGGGCCAGATTCTCGCCCATCTCGCGACGTACCCGCATTGGGCCGAGCAGGCGCACTTCGTGGAGAAGAAGCACACCATCGAGGGCGCGGATTTTGGCCGCTATCTCGGCGCCGCCGCGGGCATGGCTGCCACGCTCACCACGAAGGCGAGCATCGTGGACGCACTCATTGCGCACGGCGAGTCGTTCGCCATGCAGCTCGAGACGCTGACGGATGAGCAGCTCGACGAGCGCGTCACGCTCCCCAACGCCACCAAGACGCGCTTCGAGATGCTGCTCGGCGTCAAGGAACACGAGATGCATCACCGGGCGCAGTTGATGGTCGTCGAGCGGTTGCTCGGCATCGTTCCTCACCTCGCGCGCGCGCGGATGCAGCGGTAGACGCCGATGGATCTCCCACAGGCCCCGTCGGGCAGCGGAAAGCATCCCGTTACCCTCGTCGTCATCTCCGCGAACGACCTTGCGGCGTCGAGTCGCTTTTACTCGAGCGTCTTCGGCTGGCAGGTGATGCCGATGTCGGCAGAAATGTCTGCTGCGGTGGCTCCGGGAGGTCCCGCGATCGCGCTACGCGGTGGAGTGCCCGCCGGCTTTCAAGGCGTCGTCCCGTTCCTTTCAGTGTCCGATGTGAAGGGGACGCTGCAACGCGTCGTTAGCGCGGGCGCGACGATCGAGCGTGCCCCGTGGACCATCCCGATGATGGGCACATTGGCACGCTTCGCGGATGTCAGCGGCACGATCTACGGACTCACCAGCGCGATGGCGCCTGTCGCGCCGGCGCGCGTTCCAATGCCATTCGGGGATAATCCCAAGCCGCCGGCGAACACGCTCTGCAGCCTCGAGATGTACGCCAAGGATGAGGCGAGTCCGCTGTTTTTCGCGCAGCAATTCGGGTTCGGGACCATGCCAACCACGCCCGCGTTCGTCGCGTTCGATGTGGGTGCAGGAATCGGCGGCGTGTTCCAGTCGCACACGCCGGCTCTGCCAGCGGTTGCGTACATCTACGCGACCGAGGTTGCCGCAACGCTTTCCCAGATCGACGCCGCCGGCGGCAAGCGGCAGGGCGATGCAATGCACATGCCGGGGATGGGTACGTTCGGTTATTTCAGCGATCCATCGGGCACGACGATGGGGCTGATCGGGCCCTGACGCCCGTCATCAGGCGACGGACTATCGAGACGTGACATCCGATGCTCCCGCCGTCGGTCAATCCGTTGCGCCGACGCATCGTGATGTTGTGACAGCTCCGCAGAAGAGCGACCGAACGAAATGGCCGAGCTTGTAACGAAGCATGACGGAGCAACGCAGCGAAGTCGAGAAATCGTTGGTGCGACACGAGTTGACGATATGGTCATGCAGTTGTTCGAGTACTGGCACGATTGATGAACGGTGCTGCACGGCCCCTGCGCTCCCACCCACATTTTCCAACTCTTCCATGCTTTCGGCTACTCGTCGTACTGCGTTCAGCAGGCGCCTTTCCGCGTTCGCGCTCGTCGCTGCGGTCTCGACGAGTGCCTCTGCGCAGACCAATTCCTTTTCGACCGGGACGCAATTAGACGTCGCGTCACTCCTGTCCGCCCCGGCCACCGGCAGCACAATGGGCGGCATGCTGGTCACCTGGACGTTCGTGGGCGTCGGGTCGGTATCGGCTACCTGGGCCGATCTCGGTGGGGGCAACTGGGGCGTCTCGTCGGGAGGGTTCAGCGTGGCGGTGGCAGCGGGCGGCAACACGTTCAGCTCTGTATGGAGACTGACCAATGCCACGAACAACCGCGTGTCATCGGTGCGCTTCAATGGTGCGCCCGGGCTCACGCTGTTCGACTGCGCGCTTGGCGTCGGCTCCGCCGGCTGCACGGAGGACACACCTGGCTCCAACGCGGGTCGGTCGCTGTTCACGACGGGTGGTACGTATCCCGGAGCGATTTCCGGTGTGTATGCCAACCGCGTCAGCGTCGGAGGCAATGCCGCAGTTGGCGACCTGTTTGAAGAGCTGACGGTCAACTTCGACAACGTCCTGGGGGCGCAGTCCCTGTACCAGTTCATTGCGGACACCGACAACTACGTGGCCAACACGACGGTGACACCGGAACCTGCAACGTGGGCGTTGCTGTTGTCCGGTCTCGCCGCAGTTGGCGTCGCGGCGCGACGTCGCAAGAAGGTCTGACTCCTCCCGCGATTCGGCGCGAATGTAGGCGCAATCGCACACGCCACCGCGGGCATGAAAAACGGGCCGGCGCTCTAAGAGCACCGGCCCGTTTGCTACTCGAGTACTACCACCGCATCACACCGGGAACAGCATCTCGCGGTAACGCGGCAGCGGCCAGAACTCATCTCCGATGGTGACTTCAAGCGCGTCGCACTCTGCGCGCACTTCGCCCATCGTATCGCAGCCGACGCTCGTCAGGTACGTGGCCTGCGCGTCCGCGTCGTCGTGCATGTGCTCGGCCTTGGCGATCACCTTCGCCAGCTCTGCACGCTTCTTCTGCAACGACGCCAGCATCTTGCTCGTGCCGTTCGCTGCATCGACCAGCGGCTGCACGTTGATGCCCGCGACCGAGCCCTGACCCGCGGCCGACGCGATCTGGCCGACGTACGCGTACGCGGCCGGCAGCACCTGCGTGTCCACGATCTCCTGCAGCGTGTGCAGTTCGATCAGGATGTCCTTGATGTAGCGCTCCAGGCGCACATGGTAGCGGCTCTCGAGCTCCGTCGCCGTCAGGATCCCGGTGGACTTGAACAACGCCTTCGCGCTGTCGGTCTTGAGCTGTGCCAGCGCTTCCGGCGTCCGACGCAGGTTGAGCAGACCACGCTTCTTGGCCTCGACCACCCATTCGTCCGAGTAGTTGTTGCCTTCGAAGCGCACGGCCGCCGTCTCCTTGAACGACGCACGCACGACCTTGAGCACCGCATCGTCCGTGCTCTTGGTGCCCTTGAGCTCCTTACGGAGGCTGTCGGTGAGCTCGGAAATCGCTTCGGCGACCGCAGCCTGCAGCAGCATGACGGGGAACGCGATGCTCTGCGAACCGCCCACAGCGCGGAACTCGAACTTGGCACCCGTGAACGCGAACGGCGACGTGCGGTTACGGTCGGTGTTGTCCTGCTCGACTTCCGGCAGCTTGGCCACGCCCAGCTTGAGCATCGCCTGCTCCGCATTGGTCGGCGACGTCTTGCCCGCCGCGATGTCTTCCACCACCTGCGTCAGCATGCTGCCCACGAACGCCGAGATGATCGCCGGCGGTGCTTCGTTGGCGCCCAAGCGGTGTTCGTTGCCGCTCGTGGCGATACCGGCGCGCAGGAGACCGGCGTGCTTGTGCACACCCTTGAGCACCGCCGCCAGGAAAATGAGGAAGCGAAGGTTCTGGTGTGGCGTCTTGCCCGGCTTGAGCAGGTTCGTGCCATCCAGCTCGTTGTCCGCCGTGATGGCCATCGACCAGTTGCAATGCTTGCCCGATCCATTCACGCCGGCAAACGGCTTCTCATGCACGATCGCCTGCAGGCCGTGACGCATCGCGATCTTCCGCAGGATGGCCATCACCAGCTGGTTGTGATCGGTGGCGATATCGGTGTCTTCAAAGATCGGCGCCATTTCGAACTGGCAGGGCGCCACTTCGTTATGGCGCGTGACGATCGGCACGCCGAGCTTGTAGAGCTCGAGCTCGACTTCCGTGATGCACGCCTGTACGCGCTCGGGAATGCCACCGAAGTAGTGGTCTTCGAGCTGCTGGCCGCGTGGAGGCGGCGCGCCAACGAGCGCGCGATTGGCCATCACCAGGTCGGGGCGCAGCGCAAAGTGCGCGCGGTCGATCAGGAAGAACTCCTGCTCGGCGCCGAGTGTCGTCGTCACGCGCAGTACGCCCTTGTCGCCGATCAGCTCGAGGAGCTCCTGCGCGCGATGCGACAGCACGTCGGAGCTGCGCAGCAACGGCGTCACTTCGTCGAGCGCTTCACCGTTGTAGCCGATGAACACCGACGGAATGCAGAGATACTTGGTGCCGCCCGTCTCGCTGATGAACACGGGAGACGCCGGGTTCCACGCCGTGTAGCCGCGCGCTTCCCACGTCGCGCGCAGGCCGCCCGACGGAAAGCT
Source organism: Gemmatimonas sp. (assembly GCA_965279375.1). Taxonomy (GTDB): domain Bacteria; phylum Gemmatimonadota; class Gemmatimonadetes; order Gemmatimonadales; family Gemmatimonadaceae; genus Gemmatimonas. The sequence goes on from OZ257156.1 coordinate 1,803,666, forward strand.
GGAGGCGTCCGGCTCGGACTGGATGAGCTGCTCGCCCGTGAACGACTCGATCGCCTGCTTGCCCTCGTCGAAATTCAGGAAGGCATCATGCTTCTCGGCCGTCAGTCCGGTCTGGGGCTGGAACCAGTGCGTGAAGTGCGACACGCCACGCGACATCGCCCACTCCTTGATCACCTGCGCGACGGTCGGCGCGATGTCGGAGTCGAGCTTTTTGCCGAGACGAATGGTGGCGGCGAGCTTTTGGTACACCGACTTCGGCAGCTTCGCGCGCATCTGGCGCAGGCTCAGCGTGTTGCAGCCGTACCAGGCGCTCGTGGGCTGCTGCACGCCATTCTCTTCCGGGCGATGCGTGGTGCGCACGGGGCGCTTGGTGACTTCGCGCAAAGCGACAGAGCGCGGATTGATCGGTGTGGCCATGAGCCGGGAGGTCTCCGAAAGTTGTATACGTCGAACGAATAGGCAGGGCGATACGTCGTGCGGACGATTGGGTTGCGCTGGTGTTGTATGCGGCGTGCGCAAGTCGCAGAAAAATGGCCACTTTTTACCCAAATTCCAAGCGATCCGTGCGAACTGTTCAGCGAAACGTGCAGTTCGGGCACGCTCTGTCACATGGGCGGTCGCTGGATGCCAAACTACCGATCAAACACCAAACACAATTGGGACGGACAGTCAGCAACGGCCTTCTCAGCGAATCTTCTGCACCGGCATCGGCTGCGGACTGGTGAAAATCGCGGGATTGCTCGCCGGGTCGCTCGGCGGCTGAGGCGCGCCAGCCGTGATCGCGCGACGGACCCGTTCACGCTGCAGCTCGTCCGTGCTGAACAGCGCGATTACGAGATTCGCCGACCGAAACACCTCTGGGGGCGTTGGCCATGGCGTGACCGTGTCGCCGGGCGGCGCCAGTCGGATCGTGTCCAGCGACTTCCACTGCGTCGCGAGCGCGAGCGTGTCGTAATAGTAGAAAGCCAACAACGACGCGTACCGCCCCACCTGATAGCGCACGCCCTTGGGCGTCAGGTACTTCACCGTCACCGTGTCCTTGGCCGGCTTGAAGAAGAGCCCGGCGTGCACGATGCGGTCGACGAGGGCGCACTCCTTCCAGAGCCCATCCCGCGGGCAGAGCGAATCACCCGGCGCCGGAGCGCGCCTGACCACTGCCGGCGGTGGGGTGGCGGGCGGCGGGGCCGGCTTGTCGCCGCAGGCGGCCAGCGCCGAACAGAGCAGCGTCGGGATGAGGCCGGCGGTTCGAGCGGCGCGACGCAGAGCGAATGGAGACATGGAGGCGGTCACCACGAGACTCTACGTCACTGCCCGGGAATCCGCGATGGTCGGCCTACCGACGTCCCGCCAACGCCGGACGGGAAGCCGGAGCCGGCGTCGCCTCGGCCACCGCACCCAGCGTCTCGCCGGTCCAGGTGATCGCGTCGGTATAGAACTCGCCCAGCCGGGTCGGGTCCACGCCCATGTCCCGCGCCAGCTCCGCCGCATACTCGAACATCCCCATCTCATACGACTCGGCGAACGTCAGCGCGTCGGCGTACGCCCCCGAACGGTCGAGCAGCGCTTCGGTGGCGTCGTCGCTGAGCGCCACCCGCGCGACGATGTCGGGGAGCGGCATGCGGAACACGGCGTCAAGCAGCGAGAACAGGCCGATCAGGAACAACGTCCCGGATTCGCGACCACCGCCCGAGAGCCGCTCCATCAGGCGACCACGCTCCACCGCTTGCCGCACCAGCTCCGCGTCTACGCCGCTCTTGGACTTGCGCGACGCAGCCACCGCGACGGCCAGCCAGCGCATGAACGCGTTGCGGCCAATCACCCGCAGCGCCTGTCCGATCGAGCTCACCCCGCGCAATCCCACCGACGCCGAATTGACCAGGCGCAGCAGCTGGAACATGAGCACCGGATCGGCGGAGATGACGTCCTCGAGCTGGCGATCGTTCACGTTCGCATCCCGGGCGAGTCCCATGAGACGCATCGCCGAGACGGTGGACTGCGGAAATTCGGTGGTGGGCAGCGGCTCCGGGCGGCTGAAGAACTCACCCTGAAACGCCTCCACCGCCAAGTCGAGCGCGAGATCGTACAGCGCCTTGTCGGCGATGTGGTCGGCCATGAGTTTGGGCATCGCACCCCCGGCCGTCGCCGCTTCGATGCGCGCACGCGCGACTTCCATCGTGTCCAGTTCGGCGCCGCGCATGTCGAAGCGCACCCAAGTGGCCAATGGCACCAGCGCTTCGGTGGGCGACGGCTCCGCGGTGATGCCACCCAACGCGATCGCGCCCTTCTTTTCGCGGAAACGGAGCACCGCCGCCACGACGTCGGCGTCGATCGTGAGGTCCCGCGGCAGCAGCAGGATCGTCGAGGTCGGATCGGCGACCTGAAAGGCGTCATCGATCAGCTGCTGGCGCGTGCAGCTGACGAACGCCGGGAACTTGCCGCGCACCACATCGAACGTGCCGCTCAGGTAGCTCTCGGCGAACGCATCCTGGCCGTCCTCCGCATCGCGGAAGCGGATATCGTAGCCAAGCAGGGTGCCGGAGGTACCAAACAGCGGTTGACGAACGACGCAGTAGTCGGACATGGCCAGGATGAAGGCGACGAAACGATGATCGCTGAGCGATTGGGGGTGGCGCAGACGCGGCCTTGGTGGCGAGTGTTCGACGACTGAGCGCCCATTCCGGGCACGCATCGATTTTCTCCCCTCACGCCCCGACATGAGTCTCGCCACGCTCGATGGTACGCTCCATCGCGGCTGCGGTGGCCGCTACGCCCTGCAGAACGAAACGGTCACCCTGCGCATCAGCGGCATGGCCGCCGAAGTCTCGCGCGAGTTCTTCCGCTGCGAGAAGTGCGGACATGACAACCGGACCATCGATCAGCGGGACGTCTCCGAAAAGGCGGCCATCGACCAGATTCGCGCCCAACACGACCTGCTCGCGCCACGCGCCATCCGCCAGCTGCGCGAGTCGTTGGGGCTGACAGTCGCGCAGTTCGCGGAGCTTTGCTACGGCACCCCCAAGGGGATCGTGGAAGGGTGGGAGAAGGGGAAGTATCTGCAGAACCGCGAAGCCGACGCACTCGTGCGCAGTCTGGCCGATCGTGAAACTCTCGAGCGTCGCGCTGCGAAAGCTGGAGTGACTCTGCCAGTGCTGGAGTCCGCCCCCGCCACCGCATCCGTCACCCCGGAGTAGTCATCGCCATCATCGAGACCGCATCGCTCACCCGCCGCTACGGCTCCGTCGTCGCGCTCGATGCGATGACGGTCTCGATCGAGCCGGGGATCACCGGCCTCGTGGGAGCCAACGGCGCAGGCAAGAGCACGCTGGTCAAGATCCTCCTCGGCTTGGTCGAGCCGACCAGTGGCTCGGCCACGCTGCTCACGCATGACGTGGTGCGCGACCGCAGCGTCATTCGCGCGCTGGTGGGCTACATGCCCGAGCACGACTGCCTGCCGCCGGACATGAGCGCAACCGAGTTCGTCACGTGGCTCGCGCGCTGTTCGGGATTGCCGCAGGGAGCCTCGCGGGAACGCGCCGCGGAAGTGCTGCGACATGTGGGGCTGTTTGAAGAGCGCTATCGCCCGATGGGCGGCTACTCCACCGGCATGGCGCAACGCGTCAAGCTCGCGCAAGCGCTCGTGCACGACCCGCGGCTGCTCATTCTCGACGAACCGACCAACGGCCTCGATCCCGCCGGTCGCGACGAAATGCTCGCGCTCATTCAGCGCACCGGCACTGAATTCGGCATGTCCGTACTCGTCTCCTCGCACCTGCTCGGCGAACTCGAACGCATTTGCGATGGCGTCGTGCTGGTGGATAACGGACGACTCGTGCGCGCCGATCGACTCGGCGCGATCACCGGCGAGACAGGAACGCTCGTCGTCGAGATCGACGGCGATGCAGACACCTTTGCCGCGCGCCTGCGTGAGCGCGGGTTGGTCGCGAGGCCCGAGCGCCAGCGTGTGCTGGTGCAACTCGTCGCCGTCGAAGCTGGTGCTGATTCCGACTCGGCGATGCATGCCGTGTACGACGCCGTCCGTGATGCGGCGGTGGCAGAGTCGGCCGGTCTCCTGCGACTCGAACGTCGGCGCGGGCATCTCGAGGATTTGTTCAAGTGAGCGTCCCGGGCGAAGTCACGCAGCTCCACGACCTCGGCTACCGGCGCTACGACGGCACGCGTATTGGCGCGGCAGGTGCGTGGCGCGCGCTGTACGTGCAGGGGCTGCGCGCGATGTTCGGGCTCGGACGTACGGCCAAGGCGAAGATCCTTCCCGTGTTCGTGCTCGCCGCAACGATGCTTCCCGCGCTCGGCTCCCTCGTTGCATCGTCGGCGTCGTCGGGACAGATCCCCGTGCGCTACGGCATCCTGATTCAGGCACAACTCATTCTCTTCGTGCTGTTCATCGCCGCGCAGGCGCCGGAACTCGTCAGTCGCGATCAACAGCATCGCGTGCTACCGCTGATTCTCACGCGGGAGGTCACGCGCACCTCCTACGCGACGGCGCGACTGGCCGCGATGGCGACGGCATTGTTTGCTGTGGCGATGGCGCCGTTGCTGTTGCTCTACATCGGCGAGATCGGTGTCGCGAAAGATCCCGGTGAGGCGTTCGGGCGCATGGGTACGCGCATCTTCACGTTGCTGCTGCAGGCGGGTGTCACCTCGGTCGTGCTGAGCGGCATCGGTGCGGGGTTGGCGTCGTGGACATCGCGTCGCGCGTACGCCACCGCGGCCATCATCGGCTCGTTCCTCGTGGCAGCCGGTATTGCGACAGGTCTCGATGATCTTGCCGGCGTGTCGCCGCGGGTGGCGGAACTGCTCGACCCCGTGCGCGGTCTCCGCACCATGGCCTTCCTGCTGCTCGACGAAAAGACGCGCGGCATGGAGCTCGATCCACCGTCGCCGTGGTGGGTGTATGCGTCAACGTTGCTCGCCTTGGGAGCCGCCGGCGCAGCGCTGTTGCAGTGGCGATTGAAGAGGCTGGTGCCATGAGCCTCGACAGAGAGAGCGAAGCGGTCGCGCTCGAGTTCGATCACGTGTCGCACTGGTACGGGGACGTCGTGGCGGTCAACGACATCTCGTGCCCCGTGGGCGCGGGGATCACCGGATTGCTCGGCCCCAACGGAGCAGGGAAAAGCACGCTCTTGCAGTTGGCTGCGGGGTTGCTGGTGCCATCCAATGGCAGCGTGAATGTGTATGGGCAGTCGCCGACGCGCGGTCCGGAGGTCTATCGGCGAGTGGCGTTGGTGCCCGAACGCGAGGCGTTGCCGGGCATGATGACTGCGCGTGCGTTCGTGGAAGCGCGCGCCACGCTGCTCGGCGTGCGCGACATCAAGAGCGCCGTCGATCGTGCGTTGACGCTCGTGGAGCTGGACACCGTTGCCGATCGCCGTGTGGGCGGATTCAGCAAAGGCATGCGCCAACGCGCGAAGTTGGCGGCGGCGCTGGTGCACGAGCCTACGCTGGTGCTCCTCGATGAACCGTTCAACGGACTCGATCCGCGCCAGCGCGTGCACATGATGCGCCTGCTCGAAGCGCGCGCCGATGCCGGCACCGCCGTGCTGCTCAGCTCTCACATCCTCGAGGAGATCGAGGGCGTGGCGTCGCGCATTCTCGTGATGCTCGCTGGGCGGCTCGCAGCGAGTGGCGACTATCGCACGCTCCGTCGCCTCATGACCGATCAGCCACATACTGTGCGCGTGCGTTCGAGCGACGACCGCGCGCTGGCCGCGCTGCTGATGGCCGCCCCGAGCGTGATCGGCATTGAGCTCACAAGCAGCGGACTGCTCGTGCGCGCCACCGACTATGCGGCGTTCGCGCGCGTGGTTGCGCCGGCCGCGCAGCGCGGCGGCATGACGCTGTTTGAAGTGGAAGCCACCGACGAATCGCTCGAGCATGTCTTTGCATACCTGGTGGCCCGATGACCGGCACACCGCTGATTGCGACAACCGGCTCCGCGAGTGACGCCGTACGACTTGGTCGCGTGTCGTGGTGGCGTTCGGCACTCGTGCTGATGCGGCTGTCATGGGTGCGCACGATCACGCCGGTGCTGTTGCTCTCGATGGCAGGCCTGGTTCTGCTGCCAATGCTGTTCTCGCTGGTGTTTGCCTCGCGCGGCGCGTTGTCGGGAGATGTCGTCCCGTTCCTCGTGCAGCGCTACGATCAGTTGGTGTGTGCGCTGGCTACGCCAATCATTGCGCTGTTGCTGGGAACGAGCGCGTTCGGCGCGGAGGCCGAAGACGGTACGCTGCTCTATCTCGTGACCACGACGACGCCGCGATGGTGGATCGTGTGCGTGCGCATTCTCTTCGCGGCGCTGGGTACTGCGCTGCTCTCCGCGTTCGCCGTCTTCGGCACCGGTGTGATTGCCACCGGATTGCACGATCCAGAAGGGATTACGCGCGGATTTCTCACGGCGGCAGCGTTCGGCGGTGCCACGTACGCGGCGCTGTTCACGCTGCTGTCGTTGGTAACGCGACGGGCACTCGTCGGTGGGCTGGTCTACGTGCTGTTCTGGGAGGGGATTCTCAGCAGCACCTTCCCGGCGATTCACTATCTCAGCGTGCGCCAGTGGATGCTGGCCGTCGCGAGCAACTACACCACGTCCACTGAGGCGGTGCTGCAGCACGGACCGTCGCTCGCAGCGTCCGTGATCAGCGCTGCGCTGCTGCTGCTGGCCGCGATCATCTTCGGCGCGCGCTCACTGCGTCGGCCGCGACTCTCGCGCATCGGAACCTGATGCGTCGAGAAGCCGACTCGCGCTGAATCGTGTCGCGCTGAATCGAGTCTCGCTGAAGCCCGACGTTATGCGCGCGCGTCGCGACCGTGCATGGCGGCGCGCAGCTCGAGGTCGGGCAATGCGTTGCGCAGGACGGCGTTGATCTGTTCGAGTCGTTTGGATGGCGCGCGTTCCGCGAGCAGCCGCTGGCGCGCCTCGAGGTCCACGTCGATCATCGATGCGATGGTCCACGCCAACTGCGCGGGATCGTCGGGCAGCGTGGGGAGCGCCGCGCCGGCGTCGTCATTGAGCGTCTGCACGGCGCGCACCACGCGACGGAAGTGCGTGGTGACATCGTCGGCGAGAACGGCCACCATCACCGGCGACGTATCGGAGGTGTCGGGCAGCAGCGAGACCTCCGACATGAGATACGGCGCGTCGTCGTCGACGATACGCTCGAGCGCAAATCGTTCACGCCCCACCACGACGATGTTGGAGCGACCATCCGGCATCATCTCGATGTCGGTGATCTCGGCGACGCAGCCCACGCGCCCGGCGGGAAGCTGCGTCTCTGGCACGCCGGCCATCGCGCAGATGATGCCGAACCGCTTGTCCGTGCCCCGCACATCCTCGAGCAGCTGCCGATAGCGCGGCTCGAAGAGGTGCAGCGGCACGGGTACACCCGGAAACAGAACCAATCCGAGTGGGAAGAGCGGGAGGCGCGCGGAGGTCATCGAGACCGCAACCGGTAAGCGCCTCGGAGGTCAGCGGAACGTCGTGATCCGCGACAGCGCGTGGCGATGAGAGACGAAACCTTCCTCGGCGCCGTAGCCGAGCGCAACCAATGCGGTGATCGTGGCCGAGCTCGGAAGGCCGAGGATGTCCTTTACCTTGGCGGCGTCGAAGCCGAGCATCGGCGACGTGTCCAGCTGCAGCGTTTTCGACAACAGCAACAGATACCCAAGCGCGATGTTCGTCTGCGCGTTCCCCCACGTGGCGCGCACCTCCGGCGTCATGCCACCGAAAGTACGCTTGAGCATGGCAACCGTGCTTTCGAACTTGTCCGCCGGCATGGCCGGGTTGACGACCTCTTCGATGTTCTCGAGCACGTTCTCCATGTCGGAGTAGAGCGCGATGACCACCGGTGCACTGACCACCTGCTGCTGTCCGTAGGCGGCATCGGAGAGCTGCTGCTTGAGCGCCGGGTTGCGTACGACGACGAAGCGCCACGGCTGGACGTTGAAGGCTGACGGCGCCCGGGAGGTGAGCTCGAGCAGCTCTTCGATCTGGTCGGTGGTGACGTTCTCGTCGGAGTAAACGCGAACCGAGCGACGATCGAGCGCGGCATGCTCGGCGGTGATGGCGAGAGTGCCGCGATTGGTGGCGGTCACGAAGAGCGAGTTGTTGTCAGACGTACGCATGTTGCATCTCCTTTCGTTGTCACGATTTACGTTATAACAGGTATTACTTCAAAAAAACGCCAGCTTTCAACTGTTTGGACAGCGCCGTTTGACGTCGCCGAGGAGGGCGACGAGCTGTTGGCGCGATTCGGTGCCGAGGTCCGCGAGCGCTTCGGCTTCAGCCGTTTGCACGTCCGGGCGGGCGCGCTCGAGCGCGTCCACGCCGAGTTGCGTAAGGCGGCCGTGGACAGCGCGGCGGTCCTTCTGGTCCCGTTCACGCGACACAAAGCCGACACTTTCAAGCCTGTCTAGCAACCGCGTGACATCAGGCGCCGGGCCGGCCAGCTTTTGACCGAGTTCGCTGCAGCGGAGGCCGTCGTCGCCCACCTCATGCATCGCCTGAAGCACGAAGTACTGGGTTGGCGTGAGCTGATGCGGTTCCAGGGCGCGCGCCAACAGCAACTCGACGTGGGCCGCAGCGGTGCGAATACCTCGCACCGCCTGTGAGACCTCCGCCGCGTCCTGCAGATCGAGCGCTGCCACGTCCTCGCTAGCCATGCGACAACGATAGTCGTTGCAACAAGTGTTGTCCATGGGCGATCTTCGCCTTCGCTACCGCGGCGAGCAGCGCTCGGATACATTGCGGCTCCTGAAGTTGACTTCCGGCGCCGTCGCCAAGTGGTAAGGCAGGAGACTGCAAATCTCCCACCGTCGGTTCGATTCCGACCGGCGCCTCTCGTATTCGCTCCCCCACCGCAAAAGTTGGAACCGCCGAGCTCGAGTGACTTGGGCGCGAGCGAGACAAAGCACGAGAGCCCCACCGGCGACGGTGGGGCTCTTTGCGTTCCTGCGGGGCCCTGGCGGCGGCCGCCAGGGCGAGTATGCGTCTCTCGAAGCCAGCCGCTACCACCGCGCCGCGAAATCGTAGAAGCCCGCGCCGCCGCGGGTGTCGTTGATCCGGATCACGGCGGTGTAGTCGTTCCGCGCGTTCGGCTGCTGCACCACGTCGATGTCACCGCGCCCCTCGCGCCGGTCGATGATCACGTCGACTGCACGGCGCGGCAGCGCGGCACCGCGCAGGTCGCTGCGCACGTCTTCGATGCGCGCACCGCTTCGGGTGATGTAGTCCACACGCGAGCCGCGGATGCGGATTTCGGCGACGGCGTCCACTCGGCCGCTCCACTGGAGTGCGCCGCGGTCCGCGTTGCCGTAGCCACCACCGTATCCACCATTCCCGCCACGGTCGTTGCGACCATCACGATCGCGATCGTTGCGATTGCGGTCGTCACGGTCGCGGTTCCAGTCGCCGTTCCGACGGTCGTCATCGCGACGGTCCTCATCCTGCCAGTACGCCGTCAGCTGGTAGCGGTCGGCGCCGCCACGTGGATCCTGGATGCGAATGACCGCCTGATAGCCGTTGCGCGGTGACGGTTGCTCGATGACGCCGATGTTGCCGCGTCCCTCATTCACGTCGAGCACGAGCACACCATATGATCGCGGCATGCTGCTGTTTACTCGCACGCGATTCGGCAGGTCGCGATCGCGCCCCTGCGTCGTCACATCGCGACCACGCACCACGATGAATACATCGCTGTCCACCGTACCCGACCACGAGAACAGTCGCGAGGCCCCGCGCCGGTCGCCGCGGATATCACCTGCCCGCACGTCATACCGCACGTACCGATCCTCCACACGGCCATCAACACGGTTCTTGGCGTCGGCACGCTCGAGTGGGACATCGACTGATGGCGACACGCTTGGCGTTGCGCCGATGCGCTCGATGGCGGCGCCCTGTGGCGCAGCCTGCGGTGCAGCGAGCGCTGGCTGGGACACACTCAGCAACGCGGTGGACGCGGATACGACGGCAGCGCTCCAACGAAACAGCGACATGAGACCTCCTGATCCAAACGTCGGCGGGGCCCGCTAGCAGCACGGGGTTCGGTGACGAGTGTGGCATCAGTGGTGCCGCTGCGGTCGCCGCCCCCTGTCGCCCACGCCGCCCGAGCCAACGCCATGTCCCGTCGACAGATAGCGGATATCGGGCTGCTCGCTCGGCGCACACCGCGAGAGCGTGGTGTCCAACTGCGGTGACACACCGGCGTATCCGGAATGGAAACGCCAACCGGAAGGCCGTCAGCGTGAGCGGGCGCAGGGCATTTCGTGCGGCCCCGCGAGGTCCTGCGAGAAAGCGACGCTGACCGCCTGCTAAAACCGCCAGCGCACCGACGTCGCGCTCACTTCCACATCGTGCCGCGTCACCAGCCATCCGCTGAGCGTGCCCACGGTCGCACCGGCCACCACATCGCTGGGCCAATGACGAGCACCGTACACGCGGGCACCCGCGACCAACGTGGCCGCGGTGAAGAGCGCGGGGCCAGCGACACGCGCAACTCGTGGCGAGCGCTGACGAAGCACCACCGTGGCGGCTGTCGCGAAGGCAAAGCTGCTGGAGGTGTGCCCCGAGGGAAACGAGGTGCGGCCGGGGGTGTTGAAGCCTTTCCCCACACCGAACACGTTGGGCGTCTGCTCGTTCACGAATGGGCGACGGCGCCCGAACGCGCCCTTGAAAAAGCCGTTGATCAACGCGTTGGCCACAATCGCCTCACTCGTGCGCACGCCAACCTGTGTGAGACTCGGCGACCGCGTCGCGTAGCCGGCGCCGAGCATCGTAACGCTGGCGCCTACGAACCCGACGCCGCCTAAGAGGTTGAAGAGGTCCGCCGAGCTTTGCAGGAATGCAGACTCCTGCGGGGCAGGCGAGCGCATTTCGTGCAGCAACGTACGATCGAACGGCCACAGTATCAGCGCCGCGGTGCCGCCTGACGCGCCAATCACCAGCGCCGGATGTCTGGCAACGAATCCGCGCGATGAATCGGCGACGGGCGCGGCCTGCGCGGCGATCGGACCAGCGATCGCCGCGTGAGCGAACGTGAGCGCCGCCAATCGCCGCGCGGCGCGACGCGTCATCACGCCACCTGCGGTGCTGCGTACGATGGGGCCGCGACGAGCGCCGTGGCGCCGCGTAACCTCGGCGATACCCCCGGCGGCTCCACGAGAATCGGTGTGGCCGCTGCGCTCGAGGTGAGCGCTCGCTCTTGAATGACACGACGGATGATCGGCTCGATGCGATCCCAGGCGTCGGTGATTTCACCGCCGACAATGACGTGCTCCGGATTCAGCGCGCTGATGATCATTGCGATTCCGAGTCCGAGGAATCGCGCCGTTTCGTCGAGCGCAAACGCCGCGCGTTCATCGCCCGAACGTGCGCGAGCGATCACGTCTGCCACGGAAAGGCCGCTGTCGCGCAGGTACTGCCGCGTTTCCTCGCTGGCGAGTTCGCGTCCGAGATAGCGCGACAGCGTTGCGAGGTTAGAGGTGTGCGCTTCGAGGCAGCCGCGGTTGCCGCAGAGGCAGAGAGGGCCACCGAGGTCGAGCGGGATGTGGCCGAACTCGCCCGCCGTGTGCGAATGCCCGCGAATCACCTGTCCATTGACGACGATGCCGACACCCACGCCGTCGGAGACAGTGACATAAGCGAAGTCGCTGCCGCCTTCCTTGCTGCGCTGGCCGAGCCACGTGTGCGCGAGGGCGCAGGCGATGGGTGCGTTCTCGATGTGCACGGCGAGCCCGGTGGCTTTCGCGATCGCATCCCGCACGTCCACGTCGCGCCAGCCCAGCTGCGGTGAGTTGAGGATGCGTCCCGTGCGTTGATCCACCATGCCCGGTACCACGAGGCCGATGCCTTCGCAGCGCCCGCTGACCTTGTGTGCGTCGAGCAGCTGCTGGGTGCGTGCGACGATCGTGTCGATGAACTGGGACGGGTCGACGACGGTATCGAAGGCGTCGGTGGCGACCGCGTTGCCGGCGAAATCGCCGAGCATCATGTACGTGCGGCTGAAGCGCACGTCGATGGCGACGACCAGCCGATCGCGCGTGCGGACAAAGAGCATCTTGGGCTTCCGGCCGCGTGGTGCGTCGACCGTTTCGCCTTCATAGATGGCCTCTTCGGCCAGCAGCTCGTCCACCAGCGAGGTGACCATGCCGCGGCCGATGTGCATCTGGCGCGCGAGGTCGGCCCGGGAGATGGGCTGATGGTCCCGCACGAGGTTGAGCAGGATCTGGCGATTGATTTCACGGGGCGTCGAGCGCGTGGCTCGGACGAACCGTCGGGTGTCGATCTTCCGCAAAGTGGGAGGGAGGAGGGAAAGCGGATATTGCGGCCCGGAGGGATGGAAGGTACACTCCCGAAGGATTTGTTTCTAGCAAGAACAAAATATGACTCCCCGCCTCCCTCCCGACCGCTTCTTCGACGCCGACCCCTCGCAACGCCGGGTCGCGCGCGCCCTCTACGAAGAGACCGCAGCCCTTCCACTGATCTGCCCCCATGGGCACGTGGACCCGGCGCTCCTCTCGGACAATCGGCCGTTCCCCGAGCCGACGGCGCTCCTGATCACCCCGGACCACTACATCTTCCGCATGCTGTACTCGCGGGGAGTGCCGATGGAGTCGCTGGGGATCCCGTCGCGCGACGGCACCCCGGTCGAGACGGATCCGCGTCGAATCTGGCAGCTCTTCGCCGATCACTACTACCTCTTCCTCGGCACCCCCACGGGCGCCTGGCTCTCGCATGAGCTCGTCGAGGTGTTTGGCATCGAGACGCCGCTGACCGGCGAGACGGCGCAGCGGGTCTACGACGAGATCGCCGAACGGCTTCAGTCCCCCGAATACCTGCCGCGGGCGCTGTTCGAGCGTTTTCGGATCGAGGTGCTGGCTACGACGGACGCGGCCACGGACACGCTGAGCCACCACCAGTCGATGCGCGACGCCGGCTGGCGGGGAACGGTGATTCCCACGTTCCGCCCGGACGCCCTGTTCCGCATCAGCCTCTCCGGCTGGAGCGGAGAACTGGCAGCGCTGGAGCGAGCGGTCGGACGCAGCCTCGGCTCGTACGACGATTTCCGCGCGGCCTTGGCGGACCGGCGTGCGTTTTTCAAGCAGCTGGGGGCGACGGCGACGGACCATGCAGTGGTCGAGCCCTACACCGAGTGGCTGTCTCCCGAGGCGATCGACGCGCTGTATCAGAAGGCGCGTAGCGGTGTGGCCACGGCGGCTGACCAGCGCGCGTTCGAAGCGCATTTGCTCATCGAGATGGCGCGGCAGTCCGTGGAAGACGGGCTGGTCATGCAGCTCCATCCCGGATCGCTACGTGACCACAACGCGCGCATTCATGCGCGCTACGGACCGGACAAGGGCGCGGATATTCCCGTCGCCACGGAATACACGCGCAATCTGCGCGGCCTCCTCGAACGCCACGGCAACGATTCGCGCCTGACGCTGGTCCTCTTCACGCTGGACGAGTCTACGTACGCACGCGAGTTGGCGCCGCTGGCCGGGCACTACCCCGCGCTGCGTCTTGGGCCACCGTGGTGGTTCCACGACTCCATTCAAGGGATGGTGCGTTTCCGCGAGCAGGTGACGGAAACAGCCGGTCTCTGGAACACCGCTGGCTTCAACGATGACACGCGCGCCTTCTGCTCGATTCCGGCGCGGCATGATCTCAACCGTCGTGTGGACGCGAACTGGTTGGCCGGACTCGTTTCGAAGCACATCATCTCCATGGATGAAGCGCGTGTGATGGCGCATGCCGCCGCGTACGGCCTCGTGCGCGAGACGTATCGACTCGATCGCGGCGCGGCGCGCGCTGCGGCGTCCGAACCGCTCACCGGCGGCGTGGCGTGAGCGAGACGGCACAGCCGCTGACCACGCTCGCGCGGTCCGCGGCATCTAAATCGCCGTCTGACGTCTCAGGCGCGCTGCTGGCGGTGCGCGTGGATGCGGCGGACGATGTGGCAGTAGCGCTGCGCGCGCTCGATGCAGGCACGTCGGTCACCGTTGATGGCACGACAGTCGTGACCACCGAAGCGATCGACGCGGGGCACAAGATCGCGCTCCACGACATGGCCGTCGATGCGATCGTGCACAAGTACGGCGTGCCGATCGGTAGCGCGACGGAAGCGATCGCCGCAGGCGCTTGGGTGCATACGCACAACCTCGCTACGCGATTGAACGATGGTGCGGGGTACGTGCGTCGCGCGAGCTACGGATCGGTGGCGCCGTCGTACAACGCTGCCATGCCCACGTGGGAAGGCTATCGTCGAGCCGACGGCCGCGTGGCCACGCGCAACGAGATCTGGGTGATCAACACGGTCGGCTGCGTGAACACCGCAGCCGAACGCATCGCGCGCGCCGCAAGCGAACGATTTGCCGGAAAAGTCGATGGCATTCACGCCTTCGCGCATCCGTACGGTTGCAGTCAGCTCGGCGATGACCTGACGCACACGCAGGCAGTACTGGGCGGTCTGCTCCGCAATCCCAATGCGGGCGGCGCGCTGGTGCTCGGACTCGGCTGCGAAAACAATCAGCTACCGTCTTTCCTGCAAGCATCGGCGCCGAGCGACATGTCGCGGCTGCGTTCGTTCAACACGCAGGAAGTGGACGACGAAATCGAAGCGGGAGTGCAGGCGATCGGCGAGTTGATCGAACGCCTTGCCGCAGACCGTCGAGAGACGGTGCCCGCGTCATCGCTCGTGCTGGGGCACAAGTGCGGTGGCTCCGATGGCTTCAGTGGCCTCTCGGCGAATCCGTTGCTCGGGCGACTGGCCGACCGCGTCACATCGCTTGGCGGCACCGTCGTGTTGACGGAAGTGCCGGAGATGTTCGGCGCCGAGCAGGTGCTGCTCGATCGTGTGGTGAGTGACGCGGTGTTTGACGACGTGACGCGCATGGTGGATGAGTTCAAGGCGTACTTCGTGCGACACGGTCAGCCGGTGTACGAGAATCCCTCGCCGGGCAACAAGGCGGGCGGATTGACCACGCTCGAGGAGAAGTCGCTCGGTGCGATTCAAAAGGGTGGTCGCGCACCAGTGACGGGCGTGCTGCGCTACGGAGAAGCGGTGCGTGCCGGCGGGCTGCAATTGCTGGAAGCGCCCGGTAACGACGGCGTCTCATCCACGGCCATGACCGCGAGCGGCGCGACGATGCTGCTCTTTACCACGGGTCGCGGCACGCCGCTCGGCTTTCCCGTACCGACGCTCAAGGTGTCGAGCAACTCGGGTATCGCGCAGCGCAAGCCGCACTGGATCGACTTCGACGCGGGTCGCTTGCTGACCGGTGCGCGCACGATGGACGCGCTCACCGACGAACTGTTCGCGCTCGTGCTCGATGTGGCGAGTGGCCGCAAACAGGCACGCAACGAAGTGCACGGCTATCGCGAGATCGCGATCTGGAAGCATGGAGTGACGCTGTGACCACCGCGCGTCCGACGTTGTCGCGTGCGCTCACGTCAGCACTGTCCGGCGACCTGCGCGTGAACGAGGCACTGTTCAACCTTCCAGAAAGGGCCGTGCAGTTCGGCACCGGTGCGTTCCTGCGTGGATTTGTCGATGCCTTCATCGATGAGGCGAATCGCCGCGGCCAGTTCCTGGGGCGCATCGTCGCGGTCGGTTCCACGGGTAGCGGTCGTGATCGCGCGCTCGCCGAGCAGGACGGGCTGTATACGTTGGCCGTGGCCGGTGTGGCTGGCGGGCGTGCCGTGGAGTCGCAGCGCGTGATCAGTGCGGTCAGTCGCGCCGTGTCGGCGAGTACGCAGTGGGCAGATGTGCTCGCGTGTGCACGTGCCCCGGAGATTCGCGTGATCTTCTCCAATACCACCGAAGCCGGTATCGCGCGTGATCTCCGCGACGATGCACCGGAAGCGTTGGCGTTCAGTGGTAGTAGCGCACCGTTCTCGTTTCCCGCCAAACTCACGCGCTTTCTCTATGAGCGCGCGGTCGCGTTCAACTATGCGAACAGCGCGGGCGTAGTGGTGGTGCCGTGCGAGCTGATCGAAGCCAATGGAGACTTGCTGCAGCAGCTCGTGCGCGAGCAAGCTGCGCAGTGGGTGCTGGGTGATCGATTCAGTGGGTGGCTGACGGAAGCGGTGCCGTTCTGCAACACGCTTGTGGACCGGATCGTGCCGGGCGCGCCGTTAGCGACGGAGCGCGAACGGCTTGAGCAATCGCTGGGCTACAGCGATGCGCTGTTGACGACTGCCGAGCCGTACGCGCTGTTTGTGATCGAAGGGGATGCGGCGCTGGCCGCACGGCTCGGGTTCGTGGACGCCGCGGGTGTGATTCGCGTGGTTCCGGACGTGCGACCATATCGCGAGCGGAAAGTGCGTCTGCTCAACGGCACACACACCGCGATGGCCGCGATCGGTGTGCTGCATGACATCCCGACCGTGCACGCGGCGATGCAGTCGCCGGCAGTCGCGTCATTGCTGACGCAGCTGGTGCGACAGGACCTCGTGCCGTGGCTCGACGTTCCCGATGCGGCGCCCTTTGCCGACGAAGTGCTGGACCGCTTTGCGAATCCGCAGGTGCAGCATCGGCTGACCGACATCGCGACACAGAGCACGCTCAAGTGGAAGGTGCGTCTGCTGCCGATGCTGTTGCGTCATCTCGAGGCACACAGTGGCAGTCCTCCCTCGACGCTGATCGCGGCACTGGCGGCGCAGTTGTATCTGTCGCATCCGACCGAGCGCGCGCGACGAGCGGCAGCGGGCGTTGCCGGCTTTCGCGACGACAACGGCGATCTGGTGACGGCCCATTGGGAAGCGGCTGGCGTCGATGCGATCGATGGCTTCGTGGAGCGAGCGCTGAGGGACGAGCGCCTCTGGGACGCCGATCTGCACCACTACGACAGACTCGCTGCAGCGCTTTCCGAGTCGCTGCACCGGTTGCATCATGACGGTCCCTCCTCCCTCCTCTCTCCCGCCTTGGTCTCGTCATGAGCGCAGCGATTCCGTCGGCCTCCGCGACGGCAGCTCCCAAGATTGGAAACTACCGCTGGACCATCTGCGCGCTGCTCTTCTTCGCGACCACGATCAACTACATCGATCGGCAGGTGCTGGGGATTCTCGCGCCGACGTTGCAGAAAGAGATCGGATGGACTGAGGTGGACTACGGCAACATCATCTCGTGGTTCACGGCGGCATACGCGTTAGGGTTTCTCGGCGTCGGCCGCATGATGGACAAGCTGGGAGTACGCGCCGGCTTTGCGATCGCGATCGTGACGTGGAGCCTCGCGGCGATGGCGCATGCGCTGGCGCGCGGCGTGTCCAGCTTCAGCGCGGCGCGCTTTGCGCTCGGGCTTGGCGAGTCGGGCAACTTTCCGGGCGCCATCAAGACCGTGGCCGAGTGGTTCCCGGCAAAGGAGCGTGCGTTCGCGGCCGGTGTGTTTAACGCGGGATCGAACATCGGGGCGATTGCCGCGCCAATTCTCGTCCCGTGGATTGCACTGCACTGGGGTTGGCGCGAGGCGTTCGTCGTGACGGGCGCGCTGGGGTTCATTTGGCTGGCGTTCTGGCTCGCGATTTATCGCAATCCGCATCAGCATCCCAAGCTCGGCGCCGCGGAGCTCGCGTACATCAACGAAGGGCAAACACCGGTCAGCCGCTCGGTGCCGTGGAGTGAGTTGCTCAAGCACCGGCAGACATGGGCGTTCGTGACGGGTAAGGTGATGACCGACGGC
The DNA here is from genome assembly GCA_965279375.1 of Gemmatimonas sp. Classification (GTDB taxonomy): domain Bacteria; phylum Gemmatimonadota; class Gemmatimonadetes; order Gemmatimonadales; family Gemmatimonadaceae; genus Gemmatimonas. Next base: position 1,821,351 of record OZ257156.1, read on the forward strand.
ATCTGGTGGTTCTATCTCTACTGGCTGCCCAAGTTTCTCGACGCGCGATTTGGCATTCAGCTTGGCAAGGTCGCGTTGCCGCTGATCGCGATCTATCTCGTGGCCGATGTCGGCTCGGTGGGCGGTGGCTGGCTTTCGGGCGCGTTTCTCAAGCTGGGGTGGTCGCTCAACAAGGCGCGCAAGATCACGATGCTGATCGCGGCGCTGTTGATCGTGCCCACGATGATTGCGCCCACGATGGGCAATCTCTGGTCGGCCGTGGCCGTCGTGAGCGTGGCCGCCGCGGCGCATCAGTGGTGGTCGGCCAATCTGTTCACGCTCACCAGCGACATGTTTCCGCGACACGCGGTCGCGTCGGTGGTCGGTGTGGGTGGCTTCTTCGGCGCACTCGCCGGCGTGGGCTTTCAGCGTCTGACGGGCGTCATGCTGCAGAGCAATGGCAACGATTATCGCCCGATCTTCGTCATCTGTGGCCTGGCGTACGTGAGCGCGCTGCTCGTCATCCATCTGCTCGTGCCGCGCCTCGAGCCGGCGAAACTGACGGAGCGGTAGTCATGTCGGTATCGCCGCGGACGCGGGGCGCGCTCGGTGCGGGAGTCGTCGCACTCCTCGCGGCGCTTTCATCCGCGCTGGCGATGCCGGTGAGTGTTGCGGCAGCACAAACAGGCTCCACGGCCGCGCTGCCCGGCGCCAGTAAGGAGACGGACACCAAGTCGTTGCTGGCTTCGGCGCGACTGCGCGCGCTCCCCGCACCGAAACGCGACGCGTGGCTGGCGTACGTGGAGCGCTCGAAGGCCGCGCAGGCTGCGGATCAGGCGCTGCTGCACGGCGAGCTCCAGTCCATCGGCGCCACGCGCATGACGCGCGCAGCCTTCCGCGCGGCGTCGTTCTCGTTCGATGCGCGGAGCAAGGCCACGTGGCTCGACAGCGATTCCGCACGAGCGATGATCACGGCGATGCTGACCTATCAGACGCCGTCGGGCGGCTGGTCCAAGCACATCGACTTCATGCAAGGGCCGCGCGCTCCGGGGCAGAGCTTCTTCTCGGAGAACGAGCAGTGGCAGTACATCGCTACGATCGACAACGACGCGACCACGTCGGAGCTGCGGTTTCTCATGCGCGCGATCGCGGCGCGCGGCAATGCCGCCCAGTCCGAACGCATGCAGGCGTCGGTCGTGCGTGGTGTGCAGTATCTGCTGAACGCGCAGTTCCCGAATGGCTGCTGGCCGCAGGTGTGGCCGCTGCAGGGCGGCTATCACGACAACGCCACCTTCAACGACGACGCCATCGCGGAAGTGTTGGGTATCCTCGACGAGATCGCGCGCGGTGAGGCGGCGTTCGTGCCCGACTCGTTGCGCCAGCGCGCGGGAGCCGCGGTGGCCGCAGGTGCGCGTTGTATTCTCGAGGCGCAGGTCCGCGTGGATGGCACATTGACCGTGTGGGGGCAGCAGCACGATCCGCTGACGCTCGCGCCCACGAGTGCGCGCAGCTACGAACTCACCTCGCTCACGAGCAAGGAGAGCGCGGGCGTGATGGACTTCCTCATGGCGCACGACACGCTCGACGCACGCATTCCCACCGCACTGGCGGGGGCTGTGGCGTGGCTCGATGGCACCGCTATCGCCGGCATGCGTAGCGCGGGGAAGAACGGACTCGTTCCTGATGCATCGGCAGGGCAGCTCTGGGCGCGCATGTACGAGATCGGCACCAATCGCCCGATCTTCTCCAATCGCGATGGCATCAAGCTCTACGGATTCAACGCACTGACCGATCGTCGCGAAGGGTACGGTTGGTACTCCGATCTGCCGGCGGCCGCGATCAAGCGCTACAGGCAATGGCTTGCCGCCCGCGGCAAGGCACCTTCCACTTCGAAGCAACGCTGATGTCCGACAAGTCGCTGCAATCGCGTCGGGAGTTTCTCTCGCGCATGGCCGTTGGTGCCATCACGACGGCGTCCGGGAGCGCCTGGCTTTCGGCGTGTGCCACATCTACCGCGTCAGCACGAGCAGCGTCCGGCGGCGTGGCGAGTGCTGGGACCGCGACTGGGTCGGCGGCGGGTTGGTCGGTGGTGCCTGGAATTCTGGCTCGCATCAAGGCACCAGTGATTCCGTCGCGCACCTTCGACGTGACGACCTATGGCGCGGTGGGTGACGGGCAAGCCGACTGCAGCGCGGCGATTCGTGCAGCGATTGCAGCCTGTCAGCAGGCAGGTGGCGGTCGCGTGCTCGTACCGGCGGGACGCTATCTCACCGGACCGATTCATCTGTCGAGCCGCATGGAGCTGCACGTCGCTCGCAACGCAACACTGCTCTTTCACACCGACCCAGCGCGCTATCTGCCGGCGGTGCTCACGCGCTTTGAAGGCGTGGAGCTGTACAACTACTCGCCGCTGATCTACGCGCTCGATGCCGTGGATGTAGCGGTGACGGGTGAAGGAACGCTCGACGGGCAGGCCGATGCCGACCACTGGTGGCCGTGGAAGGGTGGCAAGGAGTGGGGACGCGGCGACAAGAATCAGCTTGCGGCGCGCGATCGATTGCTGGCGATGAGCGAGCGGCAGGTACCTGTCGCGCAACGCCAGTTTGGTGAGGGCGACTACCTGCGCTCGTCGTTCGTGCAGATGTATCGATGCCGCAATGTCCTGATCAGTGGTGTGACCATCGTGCGCTCACCGATGTGGGAGATTCATCCGGTACTGTCGCAGAACGTCATCGTGCGCAACGTGACGATCTCCACGCACGGCCCCAACAACGATGGCTGCGACCCGGAGTCGTGCCGCGATGTGCTCATCGAGGGGTGCACCTTCGACACAGGTGACGACTGCATCGCGATCAAGAGTGGACGCAACGCCGATGGTCGCCGAGTGAATGTGCCGACGGAGAACGTGATCATCCGCAATTGCCGCATGAAGGACGGACATGGTGGCGTGACGATCGGCAGTGAAATCTCGGGGAGCGTGCGCCACGTGTACGTGGAGCGGTGTGAGATGGACAGTCCATCGCTCGATCGCGCGTTGCGGCTCAAGACCAACGCGATGCGCGGCGGCACCCTCGAGCACATCTACATGCGCGACGTCACCGTGGGGCAGGTGGCTGATGCCATTCTCTCGATCGACTTCACCTACGAGGAAGGCGCCGCCGGATCGTTCATGCCCGTCGTGCGGGACATCGAGATGCAGAACGTCACGAGCACGAAGAGCAAGTACGGCCTCTACCTACGTGGTTTCCCGCAGGCGCCGATCAGCAACGTGCGCCTCATCGACTGCAAGTGGGTTGGCGTGGCCAAGCCTGATGTACTGGAACATGTGAACGGCCTGAGGCGCACCAACGTGATGGTCAACGGACAGCAGGTGAAGTCATGAAGCGAATCCCCGCCGCACTGCTCTGTCTCGCGATGTCGGCGCTTGGCAGCACCGCCGTCGCGCAACGCGCCAAGCCCGCCGCCACCTCGTGGACAGTGCGCATGACCGATGCGGTGATGTCGCGCAGTCCGCAAACGAGCACGCGCTGGGACTATACGGCGGGGCTCGTGCTGTTGGCCGTGCATCGCGTGGGTCTGGCAACGGGCGATCCGAAGTACGCGGCTTATGTACAGCGCAACATGGATCAGTTCGTGGACGCGCAGGGGACCATCGTTGGCTACAAGCAGGGCGACTTCAACCTTGACCAGATCAATCAGGGGCGGCTGCTCTTTCCGCTGTTGTCCCGTACGCGTGATGCGCGCTACCGCACCGCGATCGAAACGTTGCGCGCGCAGCTTCGCGCGCAGCCGCGCACGAGCGACGGCGGCTTCTGGCACAAGCAGATCTATCCGCAGCAGATGTGGCTGGATGGGCTCTACATGGCGGAGCCGTTTTACGTCACCTACGCCAAGACGTACGGCGATACCGCCGCGTTCTCCGACGCGCTGCACCAGTTCCTGCTGCTCGCTGCGCGCGCACGTGATCCCAAGACTGGTCTCATGTATCACGCATGGGACGCGGCGCACACGCAGCCCTGGGCAGACTCGCTGACAGGCAATTCGCCCAACTTTTGGGGACGCGCGGTGGGCTGGTATCTCATGGCCGCCATGGATGTGCTCGACGAAGTGCCCGCGTCGCATCCGGATCGCGGTGCACTGCTCGAGGTCGTGCGCGAACTCGCTGCTTCGGTTGCACGCGTGCAGGATCCCGTCAGCGGACTCTGGTATCAGGTACTCGATCAGCCGGCGCGACGCGGTAACTATCGCGAGGCATCGGCGTCGAGCATGTTCGTGTACGCCTTTGCCAAAGGGGCGCGCAACGGCTGGTTGGACACGCGCTATCGTGCACTCGCAGCGCGCGGCTTTGACGGATTGGTGCGCGAGTTGGTGAAGACCGACAGCGCCGGACGTCCTTCGCTCACCGGCGTTTGCTCCGTCGCGGGGCTTGGCGGCGCCACTCGACGCGATGGCTCCTTCGCCTACTACATCAGTGAGCCAGTCGTCGCGGATGACTACAAGGGACTCGGTCCGTTCATCATGGCAGCGCTGGAGCTTGGTAAGTGACGTCTCGTTTTTCGCTCGTCGGCAAGCGCGCGTTGGTAACCGGCGCCAGTCGTGGACTTGGTCGCGCCGCTGCAATCGCGCTCGCTGAGGCCGGTGCCGATGTGATCTGTGCCGCCTCCGAAGCGAGCCGAGCTGATGAAACTGCGCTTGCGGTGCGCGCGCTTGGTGTGCAGGCGTGGACGTTGGGCGCGGACTTGAGCGATCCGGCCGCGGCGCGCACGTTGGCGCATGACGCGGACGCGCTGGGCGCGCCGATCGACGTGCTGGTCAACAACGCCGGGACGATTCGACGACATCCCGCCGTCTCCTATCCCATGGAGGACTGGCAGTATGTGCTGCGCACGAATCTCGATTCCACGTGGGCGTTGTGTCAGGAGATCGGGCGTGGCATGGTGACACGTCGTAGCGGCAAGATCATCAACATCGCGTCGCTGCTTTCGTTCAGCGGAGGTGTGACCGTGCCCGCGTACACCGCAAGCAAGCATGCCGTGGCCGGTCTGACCAAGGCGCTGGCCAACGAGTGGGCCGCGCATGGCGTGCAGGTGAACGCCATCGCGCCCGGCTACTTTCGCACGGACAACACGCAGGCGTTGCAGGACAACCCGCAGCGCTCGCATGATATCAGCGCGCGCATTCCCGCCGGTCGTTGGGGAGAGCCTGACGACATCTCCGGTTCGATCCTCTTTCTCGCGTCATCGGCCAGTGACTACGTGAACGGTCACGTACTCACCGTCGATGGTGGATGGATGGCCCGATGATCATCGCGATCGTTGCTGCCGTTGCGGTACTCGGCGCGAACAATCCCGTCGTCCAGACAGCGCGCGCCGATACGCTGCCGTGGGCTGGTATCGTCGATGCCGCGTACGCGGGCGCGTCGGGTGCGCCATCGCCGGCGGGCATTCCGATGTTCCGGAGCGTGGGGGATGCGCTCACGCAGCTCTCGGTGAATGGCGGCACACGCACTGTCGTATTCATCAAGAACGGACGCTATCGCGAGAAGCTCACGATCGATCGGCCGCGCGTGACGCTGCGCGGAGAAAGCCGCGACGGTGTTGTGCTGACCTTCGACGCGACGGCCGATACGCCGGCGCCCGGTGGCAGCACCTACGGCACGCGTGGCAGCTACACGTTGCGCATCGTGGCACCGGATTTCCGCGCCGAACATCTGACGATCGAGAACTCGTTCGACTATCCGACGAATGCCGCCAAGGCAGCGGACGACCCCACCAAGGCAAAGAACGCGCAGGCCGTGGCGCTCATGACCGACCTGGGAAGCGATCGGGCGGTCTTCGAGGATGTCAGAATCCTCGGGCATCAGGACACGCTCTTTGCCAACAGCGGGCGCGCGTGGTTTCATGGCTGCGAGATCGCCGGCAGCGTGGACTTCATCTTTGGCGCCGGTCGCGCGGTGTTCGAGCAGTGCGACATCATCTCGCGCGATCGCGGCAGTGCGACGAACAACGGCTACGTGACGGCGCCGAGTACCGACAGCACGCAGGAGTACGGCTTCCTCTTTCTGCGCAGTCATTTGAAGAAGGAGCGCGCGTCGATGGCTGCGGCGTCGGTGACGCTGGGGCGGCCGTGGCATCCCTTCGCGGATCCCAAGGTGCAGGGGAGCAGCGTGTTCATCGAGTGCGAGATGGACGACCACATCGGTGCGAAGGGGTGGGATCGCATGTCGAGCGTGGACTCCACCGGCACGCGCATCTGGTATGAGCCCGAATCGGCGCGGTTCTTCGAGTACGGCACACGTGGCGCCGGCGCCGTTCGGAGCCCGACGCGCCGCCTGTTGAAGAAGAAGGAGGCGGAGCGGTACACGCTGGCCGCCGTCTTCGGCGACTGGAATCCGGACCCGACGCGGCGGGTGGCGAAGGAGCGCGACGAGAAGCGCCCGCCGAGCCCGAGCGGGATGCAAGGATGGGTGGCCGACCAGAAGGCGCTCGATCAGCGTCCGCCGGCCGGGCGGGTGGAGGATCTGTTCGAAGGCCGATTCCCCGGGGTGCAGGTTCGCAGTATCGACGGCGGCATCGTGGTGCAGATCCGGGGCATCCGAACGTTTAGCGGCAACACATACCCGCTCTACGTGATCGACGGGCTGCCGATCGAAGTCGGGCCGGACGGACTGATCGGGCTCAACCCGTCGGACGTGGCGCGGATCGAGGTGCTCAAGGATCCGGCGGCGCTGGCGATGTACGGGTCGCGCGCGGCGAACGGCGTGGTGGTGATCAAGACGAAGGGCGGGCGCTAGCGCTCGCCCTGGGGCGTGACTGTGAGGTATGGACAAAACCTCTGGTCGCGCCCATGTTTGTTCCGTAGAAAGACAAAAGCCACGTTTGTGAGTAGTCGCAAAGGCCGCGAGCCAAACGTCGCAATTGTTCGCTCACGGAACAAACAATGATCGGTTGCCCTCCTCCCCGGCTGCCGATCGCGCGCCTCCGGCCGCTGCCTCCGGGTTTCCCGGTCTCCCCGCAGCAGACGAGCGCATTCGACTTTTCCCTCGAGGATTGACCGTCATGCGTTGGAACTGGAGGCTCGGCTCGGCTTTCATCGCCGCGTTTGCGCTCGCCGCTCAGCCTGCCGCGGCGCAGCAGGCGACCGGGCGCATCACCGGCATCATCGTCAGTGAAGGCGCCGGAACGCCACTGACCAGCGTCGGTGTCGGGGTGGTCGGCACGTCGCTTGGTGCACGCACCGGCACGGATGGCCGCTACACCATCGTGAACCTGGCCCCCGGACGCTACATCCTGCGCGCGCAGCTCATCGGCTACGCGGCGCGGATCGACACGGTCACCGTCGGCATCGGGCAGACGGTCACCGCGGACTTCAAGCTCAAGCCGGTGAACGTCACGCTCGATCAGGTGGTCGTGGTCGGCTACGGCACGCAGAAGCGCTCCGACCTGACGGGTTCAGTCACCTCGGTGCAGCCCAACGTCGATCGCACCCCGATCACCTCTGTCGAACAGACGCTGCAGGGTACCGCACCCGGCGTGCAGGTGACGCAGGCGTCGTCGGCGCCGGGCGGCGGCATGTCGATTCGCATCCGCGGCGGCTCGTCGGTCAACGGCAACAACGAACCGCTCTACGTCATCGACGGCTTCCCGGTGGAGAACGATTTCTCCACGTCGAGCTCGCTGGACGGTGGTCGCGCTGGCACGACGCCGTCGAATCCGCTCGCCGCGCTCAACCCGAACGACATCGCGTCCATCGAAATTCTCAAGGACGCATCGGCGACGGCCATCTATGGATCGCGCGGCGCCAACGGCGTCGTACTCATCACCACCAAGCGTGGCGATGGATCGAAGCCCAAGCTCGCGATCGATGTCTACCAGGGCCAGCAGGTGGTGGCGCATCGCTATGAACTGCTCAACGGCACCGAATTCGCGCAGTTTGCCAACGCGTGGGCCGCGACGCAGAACCTGACGCAGCCGTTTGCCGACCCGACGGTCTTTGGTGCGGGCACGGACTGGCAGGATCGCATCTTCCGTCAGGCATCCATCCAGAACGCGCAGCTCAGCATCTCCGGCGGCTCGTCGTCCAAGAACGCGACGCGCTATTCGCTCTCGGGGGGCGTTTTCCAGCAGCAGGGCGTGGTCGACAACTCCGACTTCAAGCGCCTCTCGATGCGTGCGACGCTCGACCAGATGGTGGGTGAGAAGCTCAAGCTCGGCTCCAACGTGCTCGTGTCGCGCGTGAACAGCTCGCAGATCCCGACGGACGGCGCGCTCAACGCGAACGCCGGCGCCGTGGGTGCCGCGCTGCAGTATCCGTCGATCATGAACCCGTATCGCGCCGACGGCACCTACACGCTGCTCGGCACGGACTTCCCCAAGGCACTGCTCGACCTCGGCATCTCGGCGGGCAACGTCCCCAACCCGATGGCGTCCGCGCTCGAAGTGAATGACAAGCTGTTCGACACGCGCGTGCTGGCCAACGTCGCTGGCGACTACAAGCTGCCCTTCGGATTCAGCTGGCGTTCGACGGTCGGCAGCGATCTCTCGTTCCGCGGTCGCGATACGTACTATCCGCGCACCACGCTGCAGGGCTTTGGTCAGAACGGTCGCGCCATTCGCGGCACGACCAACAACACCAGCTTCCTCAACGAAAACACGCTCAACTGGAACAAGAGCTTCGGTTCGGCGCATGTGATCTCGGCGGTGGCCGGCTACTCGCGTCAGAAGCTCAACTCCACGCGCACCGACATGCGCAACAGCAACTTCGTCAGTGATATCACCGGCTTCGAGAACATCGGTGCTGGTGCGCAGGCGGGCGGCGCCAACGTGTCGTCGGGACGTACGCAATGGACCTTGGCCTCGTATCTGGGCCGAGTGAACTACACGCTGCTCGACCGCTACCTGTTCTCGGTCAGCGGTCGCCGCGATGGATCGTCGCGGTTTGGTGCGGACAACCGATGGGGTGTCTTTCCCGCAGGCGCGCTCGGCTGGCGTCTGTCGGAAGAGCCGTTCATGCGTCGCTTCAGCTGGATCAACAACCTCAAGCTGCGCGCGACGTACGGTGAAGTCGGCAACCCGTCGATCTCTCCTTATCAGTCGCTCACGCGATTGACCGCCCAGCAGTACACGTTCAACGGCGCGCTGGCCCCGGGCTACTATCCCGCAGCGATCGGTAACCCGACGCTGAGCTGGGAGTCCACCAAGCAGACGGACCTCGGTCTCGACCTGAGCGCCTTCAGCGGTCGCATCGACATCACCGTGGACCAGTACCGCAAGAAGACAGATAACCTGCTGCTGCAGATCGACCTGCCGTCGGAAGTCGGCTATCCGAGCGCGTTCGTCAACGCCGGCTCGATCGAGAACAAGGGTTTCGAAGCGGGCGTGACCGTCAAGCTGTTCGACGCCGAAGCGAAGACCGGCTTCCGCTGGTCCACCACGTTCAACTACACGCGCAACCGTAACCGTGTGCTCGATCTCGGTGGCGTGAGCCGCATCTTCCCCACGCAGCAGACCGCGTCGGATATCAACGCCACGTCAAGCGTGGTGCAGGTGGGTCAGCCAATCGGCGCCTTCTTCGGATTCAAGACGGGCGACCTGTTCCGCGACTCCACGACGCTCAACGCGTGGCGCGCCAAGACCCGCTTTGCCAGTGGCACGGCGCCGGGACTCGGCAACCGCATGTACATCGACATCAATGGTGACAGCATCATCGACGCCAACGATCGCACGATCATCGGCGACCCGACGCCCAAGTACGTCGTCGGCTGGAGCAACAACATCTCGTGGAAGGGTTTCGACCTCAGCGCCCTCATCGATGGTGTGCAGGGCAACAAGATCCTCAACCTGAACAACCTGCGCCTCAACGGCGCGTCGCCAGCGCTCAACGTGACGGCGGAGCGCTTCTACGACGCGTGGAGCCCGACCAACCCGGACGGCAAGTATCAGCGCGTGGGCGCGGGTGCCGGCTTCCTGAACGCCGACATCACGTCGGAGCTGCTGGAGGACGGGTCGTTCTTCCGCCTGCGCACCATCTCGCTGGCGCGTCAGATTCCGCCCAAGTGGCTGCGTCAGTCGAACGTGACGGCGCGTGCGTATGTCACCGGCCAGAACGTGGTGACGTGGACCAAGTACACCGGCTTCAATCCCGACGTGAGCTCGATCAGCGTCGGCAATCTCAATCGTGGCGTCGACGTCGGTGCGTATCCGCTTGCGCGCACCTGGACGGTCGGCCTGAACATCAACTACTGACCGGCGGACATGGCCATGCTCAAGCGCTTCCTGTTCGGCGTCGGCACCGCACTGACGCTCGCCGGCACCACCGGCTGCAACGACCAGAAATTCCTCACCGAAGTGCCGTACGACTTCGTGGGGCCCGAGAATTTCTACAAGACCTCCGGTGACGCCCTCGCGGCCATCGCCGGCGTGTACGCCACGTCGCTCCACACGACGGGCGACAACTACTACGGTCGCAACTTCGTCATGCTCAGCGAGTTCATGACGGAAATGCAGACGGTCTACCTCAGCGCGACCAACGAACGCTCGCTCGTCGACAACTACACGTTCACCGCGTCGCATGCCTACATCTACAGCACGTGGCAGGGCGCGTATCAGGGGATCAATCGCGCCAACTCGGTCATCGGGCGCGTGCCAGACATCAACATGGACCAGCCGCTGCGCGATCGGATCGTCGCGGAGGCGAAGTTCCTGCGCGCGCTGCACTACTTCAACCTCGTCCGACTCTTTGGCGGCGTGCCGATGCCGCTCGTTGAGACGCAGTCCATCGACAATCTGCAGAATCCGCGGGCGACGGACGCCGACGTGTGGACGCAGATCATCAAGGACCTGACCGAGGCGTCAGGCGTGCTGCCGTCGCGCTACACTGGCACTGACATCGGTCGCGCGACGCGCGGGGCAGCCAAGACGATGCTGGCCAAGGCGTACCTGCATCGCGCGAGCATCGCGGCCGCCGGCGCAGCCACGAAGACGAGCGACTATCAGAACGCGTTGCGCCTGTTGGGCGAAGTGAAGGCCAACGATGGCTACTCGCTGGTGTCGGACTTCTCGACGCTCTTCGACGGCGTGAACGAGAACAACAACGAAGTCATCTTCGACATTCAGTGCTCACGGTCCAACGGCATCGGCTGCCGTCTGTCCAATCAGGTTGCGCCGCGCCTCTCCAACTACGGCGCGTCGCAGAATGGCTCGTTCAGCGCCGAGCAGCCGTTTCTGGATGCGTTCGTGACCGCGGACAAGCGTCGGGCACCAACGTGGCAGCTCAACTACCCGACCAAGTCCAACACGACGGCACTCTGGACGTTCACCACGGCCGATCCGCGTGGTGCGTTCTACGTGGGCACCGCACGTACCGACTCGACGGTCTGTCCGAACATGGGCAAGTTCCTCGACAAACAGTCGGTGACGGCCGGCAACGACGAGCCGAACTACATCATCCTGCGCTACGCCGACAACCTTCTGATGGAGTCGGAGATCAACAACGAACTCACGGGCCCCACGGCGGCGGCGTACACGCCGATCAATCAAGTGCGCAATCGCGCTGGTATCGGTGATCTCGTGGCGGGACTCTCGCAGGCCGCCTTCCGTGACTCGGTGTTCGCGCAGCGTCGTCTCGAGCTGGCGATGGAAGGCCCCAACGGCTACTTCGACTCGCAGCGCAACTGGACGTGGTCCAAGGCACGCATCGAAGCGAACATGGCCGTCGGCAACGCACTCCGCTTCCGTTCCAGCCGCTATCCCAAGTTCCAGACGGCGGTAGCGGACAAGTTCAAGCTGATGCCGATCCCGCAGCGCGCGCGTGATCTCAACCCCAAGCTCACGCAGAACACGGGCTGGTAGTCCGTCGCTAGCGGCGAACGGGAGTGGTTAACCGCACGTAGTTCACCTGCAACGCGCTCGCCGATTTCGGCGGGCGCGTTGTGCTTTGTCCCGACGCAAAGAGGCCGAACTTGGCGCCCACCCACTTGCCTTCACGGGCGGTGAACGGCGTGGATACCTCAACGAAGGGCGCGCCACCTATGCTGTAGGCAAAGCGGCAGACGCCGCCGGCACGTACCTGCACGCGCGCGACGACATCGGCCGATGCGAGCGTCTGCAGCACCTCCACGGTCTCAGGGGTGCCCTTGTCTGCATCGCGCACACGTGCCGATACGAGCTGCCACGTGGATGGTGTGTCGGGCGCAGGTCGCAGGCCAATCCAGGCATAGTCCAGCCCGAAGACGATCAGCCCAAACGACTCCCCGGCGTTCGCCTTGTTCACGGACAAGCGCGCGGACACATCGAACGAGTCGGCGAGGAACTTCTGCAGCAGCAGGTTAGGTGCGTCCCACAGGTTGCGCGCCGGCGCCGCCAGCGGCTGTGCGTTCAAGCGCAGCACACCGCGTGCCGAGTCCATCGCAAACCACTCGGCGCGCGGATTGGCCTGCCATTGCCACTGCAGTCCGATCGTGGACGTGGAGAACTCATCGCCGGCCTGCATTGCGAGCGGAGAGGCCGCGGCGCTGTCGCCGATGCGCGGTGTCGTGCCGCGCGAGACAGGTGTGCCCGTTGTGTCGTTCTCGCTGGCATTGCCGATGACTGGCCAACCGTCAGCGCGCCAACGCATCGGCTGCAGGTGCACAATGCGACCGTACGCGCCCTTGTCCTGAAAGTGCAGAAACCAGTCGTCGCCGTTGGCCAGCGATACCCACGCACCTTGATGCGGGCCGTTCACGGCAGAGGTCCCCTGGCTCATCACGGTGCGGACGTCATACGGGCCGAGCGGTGACTTCGCGCGCAGCGCCAACTGCCAGCCCGTAGCCACGCCACCTGCGGGTGCGAAGATCCAGTACCAACCATCCTTCTTGTAGAACTTGGGTCCTTCGGCGGTGGGGTGATGCACCGAGTCCTGAAAGACGAGCGTGCCGGTGTCGAGCAGCGCGCGTCCGTCCGGTGTCATGCGATGCACCACGAGCCGATGCTTGATCCCCGAGCGACTGCGGGCGTACGCGTGTACGAGATACGCTTTGCCGTCGTCATCCCACAGCGGCGTGGGATCGATGAGCCCCTTACCCGCCTGCACGAGCACGGGCGCACTCCACGCGTCGCGCGGCGTGCGGGCACGTGTCATATAGATGCCGCGATCGGGATCGCCGTAGAAGATCCAGAACCAGCCATCGTGCTTTCTGATGGACGGTGCCCAGACGCCGTTGCCGTGCTGCGGCGTGTCGAAGGCGGTGTCGGCGAATCTCGGGATCGCGTAGTTGGCGATGGTCCAATGCACGAGATCGCGCGAGTGCAGAATGGGGAGCCCGGGCACATGTCCAAAGCTCGACGCGGTCATCCAGAAGTCCTCGCCATCGCGAATGACGTCGGGATCTGAGTAGTCGGCGGGGAGTACGGGATTGATGAACTCCTCGGTGCGCGCAGCGGCGGATGGTACGACGACCGGCCTTGCCGCGCCGCCGGGGAACGGCACGAGACGCGCCTCGCAGCGTCCCAGCTCACCGCTTGCGGATGGGGTGCGTGCGGTTCCGTCGACGGTCACCGTGTTGGGAATCGTCACGTTGCTTCCCGCGCCGATGAGATGCAGCGTCGCGTTGCTGCCTTTCACCTTCACCTTGGAGGCGCTGTCGGCGATGACACCGTCGAAGCTGATGTCGAGGCGACGCGTGGCATCGTAGCCGTCGAGCGTGATCGTGCCGCCGCTGAGCAGGCGCACATGGCGCGCGAGGATGTTGCGGAACTCGGGGATCAGCGTGCCATCGCGTTCGAGTGACGCCGAGTAGTGCGAGTCCATGTAGATCGGCGCTTTGACGGCGCGGATGCAGACGTTGTCGTATTGCACGTCCTGCACGAGACCTCCGCGACTGCCGTTGGACTTGATGCGGAGCGCGTTGTCGGTGCCGTCGAACGTGACATCGGTAACGCGGATGGCGCTGGCGCCACCATTGGTCTCGCTGCCAACGGAGACGCCGTGTCCCGAATAGAAGTGGTTGTGCGCGACCGTGATGTTGCGCGTGGGACCGCTGTTGCCTGCCTTGATGGCGATGTTGTCGTCGCCCGTGTTGATGAACGAATGCACAATCGAGACATTCGTCGCGCTCACCGGATCGATGCCGTCGGTGTTGCGCGCACCCTTGGGTGTATTGATCGTCACGCCCCACGCGGTGAAGCCATCGCCGCGATCGTAGACGACGTGAAAGTTGGGGCCGTTGCGCAGCGTGAGCTTGTAGAGCGTGAAGTCGTTCGTGCGCATCGTCTGCACGAGGCGCGGGCTCTGCTGACTGAGCGTGGTGTTGCGCGCCTGTTCGGCGAGCTCCCACCACGATGTGTTCGTGCTGCCAATCGCTGCCCAACCGCGACCGTCGATGACCCCGGGACCCATGATGCCGCTGTGGTGGGCTCTGTCGGCGGAGATGAGTGGGCGGCAGCCACGTGCGCCAGCGCTCAGGATGCCACAGGCTCCGGGGGTTACGTCATATTGCCGCGGATCACGCGTGGCAAAGAGAATCGCACCGCTGTCGATGACCAGAGTCACGCCTTCGCGCAGCAGTAGTGGCCCACTCACGAAGGCGCGCTGCGTGCCTGAGGGCGCGAGATGTACCGCGGAGCCCGCCGCGCAGGCATCGATAGCTGCTTGAATGCGTGGTGCATCGCGCGTGACTTCGTCAGCCGGCTGCACAGTGGTGTCACCGACCGGCACGACCGTCGCGCGCAGCGTGGCGCAGGCGCGCGGGACGACGGGTTCCTGGACCGTGCGCGTATCCTGTGCGGCGAGTGTGCGGGGCAGGCAGAGCAGCACGCTCGACACCAGCGCCGTCGCGAATCGTACTGACGTATCCGCGTGGGTTGTCAGGCGTGACACGCAACGAGCCAGACGGGCAGACAGATAGTGAGACCGACAGTTAGGCACGGCGAAGCGGGGCATCAGCGGATGGCAAAGGTCAGAACGGGTCACGGCGTGACGCGCGGATGCGTGCGCGCCCACGTGTCGTACAAGCGAAGGCTCGTTCCGACTTCGGTGCCGTACCACGAGTATCCCGTGCGTCGGTCGGTGAGCAGATCGAAGTCGTAGAGCTTGATGCCATCACGATTGGAGAAGATCGGGCGGAACGTGTCGATCTCGAGCATGCGTGCCCACACTGGTCCGGCACCGGCAGAGGCCACCAGCCCCACGCCACTGACGTATCGCACGTTGGGAATCGCCGTTGCCCGGTAGAACGTCGCGGCGGCGTGCACTGCCTCCACCAGAGCGGCGCTCGGCGCGGGATCTTCCATCAGAACCTCCATCACGCGTCCGCCTTCCTGGCCGGCGAGCGACGGCAGTTCGTAGGAGCGTCCGGTAGTTGGCACGAGTGTGATCGGATCGTGCTGCTGCCCCCACGTGGTGCGACTGCCGCGCGCGATCACCTGGCTGGCGAGCAGACAGGAGGTGGCGAGTGCCACTGATGCTGTTGCGCGACTGCGCAGATCCGTGCTCGCAAACGTGTAGCTGCCCTTGGCGACGTCACGTAGCAGACGCATCACGTTGACGATGGCGTTGTCGTTGTTGGTGGCGGCGTCGTGGTAGGCGCCCATGAGCGGATACACCTGCGGCCAGCAGCCGGACGGGAACTGCGCTTCCAGCAGATAGTTCACACCGCGGGTGAAGGCCGCACGCGCGATGGTATCGGCGGCGGCGGCGATGCCGACGAGCCGCAGCTCATTCACCGTCGCGCCGTTGTCGATGGTGCCCACATACGCCCACTCGTCGCTTTCCGAATTGAAGCCGCTGCCCGCGGTGCGCGGCCCCTTGGCGTAGTCGATGTGCTTTCCCCAACCTCCGGCGGGCGTCTGGTAGGACAGCACCGCACGTAGCAGCGATTGGCCGGGCGCGCTCGCCACCCACGCCGGTGTCCACGTGGACTGCACGGCGAAGTCGTCCGCGGTGTTGGGCGGTCGGATGACGGCGGTCTGTCCAATCTTCTGGAGCTCGGCCTGCACGAGGGCTTGGTCAGCTCCCATCCGCTGGCGCGACCGTAGCACGTACGCCGTCCACGCGCCTTGCTGCGCGGTCGGCAGCAGCGTGATCCTATCCGGAGCGAGCAGGGTGCCCGGGTACGCCGGGATGAGCGGTACCGGCGGCTCGGGGGCAACCGGCGCCGCGGGTGACGCAGGGTCGGCGCTGCAGCCTGCGAGCACGACGCCGAGCGCAGCGCCGAGCACCCCGGCGAGAATGCCGGTCCAGCGACGGCTTCGTTCAGCCCCCGTGCCCTGGAAACAGGCTTTCCCGACGCCGCTCAACCAGTGCGCGCGGTCCTGTCGGCGCCGCGGAGCATAGGACGGCTCGACAACGTCCTGGGCGCGCCTACGATAGGAGCGAGTCAGTGGAGCGGCGGAGAGGCGCATCGGCGGGGAGGGCGCGACGACTACGAGGTGGTAACGGGGCGCGGGGCATCGGCCCGCGACATTTGTTCTGTGGGCGAACAATACAGTCAACGCTACGATCCGCCCACGCGAAAAGCAATGCTGTGAATCGGAGGGGGACTGCGGTCGCGCGCCGGGTGACGCGAGGGTCTTGGCGTGTGACGTGCGCCTCGCTCGGACGGTCGAATGACAGCGAGTCCGGTCGGATCTGCGTTCCATCACGGACGCGGCACGATTTCCGCAGTACCCGACGTCTGTCGCACTGGTGGTCGGCGGTGGCACCGTGCACCATGAAGCAGCGGGCTCGGCGCGACGCGGCGCACCCCGTAGAGGCACGAACACGGATCTCTCGCCGCGGGATGCGGAGGAGTGCAGTGAACGTTCGAGGTAACGCACGACGCATCGGCATCGCCGCAGGGGCCGTCGGGGTTCTGGGTGCGACCTTCGCACTCGGCTCATGGTATGGCGCCGCGCGCGTACGCGAGCGCGACGAATGGACCGATGGGCGACTGCTCTCCACGGCGATCGATTCGGTTCGGGCCAACGCCCTCGACTCGCTGCCCAGCGAAGAGCTGGTGCGCCGCGCCGTGACGGGCATGCTGCGCGAGCTGCACGACCCGTACGCCGCGATGCTGCGTACCGAGGGCTATCAGCGCTATCGCGGGTCGCTGCATGGTGAAGGCAACGGACTGGGCATGGTGCTGCGTCGACAGGCCGGGGCTGTGAGTGTAGCGCGCGTGGCCACTGGCTCGCCCGCCGCGTCGGCCGACGTGCGCGCGGGCGATCGGGTGCTGTCCGTCAACGGCGTACTCATTTCCGAAGGCTGGGGACGCGCCAAGGGTGACACGAGCTCGACACCAGCGGACACCGCGCGCGTGACGCTGTGGCGCGTCTCCACGGGCGACACCGTCTCGGTACGACTGAAGCGTGGCGCTTGGCATGTGCCCGCAGTCAGCGACGCGGCGATTCTGGCCGACTCGGTGGGGTATGTGCGGCTCAACTCCATCACGTCGCGTTCGGGGGAGGAGTTGGAGACGGCGGTCGAGGCGCTGCAGCGTCGTGGGGCGCGCTCCTTGCTTCTTGACCTGCGCGGCAACGGCGGCGGTCTCTTCGATGAAGGGGTGCGCATCGCCGGCCTGTTCTTGCCCCGCAACGCCGTGGTCGCATCGCTGGCCGGACGCGTGGGGAAGCGGGCCGAAGTGCATCGCTCTCCGTCGTCGCGTTGGCCCACGTTGCCGCTGACACTGTTGGTGGATGGTGGTACAGCGAGCGCCGCCGAAGTGATCGCCGCCGCGTTGCGCGAACACGACCGCGCGCTGTTGGTTGGCACGCCGACCTACGGCAAGGGCGTCGTGCAACGCGTGGTCAGGCTCACGCCGGACATCTCGTTGCGCCTGACGACCGCGCGGTGGCTCACGCCGCTGGGCCATGCACTCGAGCGGCGTCAGGGGACGGGCGAGAAAGCACACGGCGGACTGTTGCCCGACGTGCTGCTCGACGACGCGGCGCGCATCGATCCGTTCGCGTTGCCCACTGGCTGGTCAGCGCCGGCGTTGCAGGCGGTATCGCGGCTGGCCGATTCGTTGTCGTTGTTCGCGATACGCGACAAGTGGGAGACGAGTCCCGTTTCGATGCTCGAGGCGCGGCTGCGCATGCGTGCGGCAACGCTCAGCGCACCGCGGGCTCTCGCGGGTCGTGTGCGCAGCGACTGGGTCAGCGTGGCCACGCGCGTGGCCACGGCGCGCGTGCTGGAGTTGCAGCGCGGCAGCGAGGAGCTCACGCGCTACAGTGTGCGGACGGATGCAGCGTTGCGCGCAGGAATGGACGTGCTCGCGCCCGGGGCGGACATCGCACACGTGTTGCCGTCGGTACTTCCCAGCGCAACGATTGCCCGTGGACGACTCGACCTGGCGCGTGCCGGCACTCCGTAGAATCGGCGCCGAGCGGCGCGCCGCCATCTTTGCGCTCGCCTTGCTCGGCGCTTCAGCACCGTTTGGTGGGCGGCTTTCGTCGCAAAGCAGCGCGCGCGGTAGCTCGAAGGCAGCGGCGGCGCAGGAACGAAGCGCCGAGTTGGCGCGAACGACGCTCGACGGCTGGATTGTCACACGATTTCGTGGCGCGCAGCTGCTGGACGACAGCACCGCAATGCGGCCGCGCGGCACCGATTCCAGCGCCAAGCCAGCGACCACGATCTATCCGCGCGTGGAGTCGGTGCGCGAGTCGGCAACGGGCGACACCCTCCTCGCGCTGCACTTTGGCACCCAGGCGGGATTGGTCCCGCTGCGCGATCTCGCCACAGTGCGTCTGAGTGCGTCGAGTGGCGCCATCACCGCGCAGGAGGCGCGAATCGTGACGCGTCGCGCCTTTCGTGCGCCACGACTGCCAAAAGCCCGGTACGACGACGCGGCCGCGTGGCGATATGGTTGGGCATACGTGTTGGTCACGCGCGCCCGCCGACCATCGCAGGGGTTTCGCGGATGGCTCCTGCTGACGCTCCCCGATTCCGTTCCGGTGCGAACTCCTTCGCGAACCCCCGTTCGCCGGCCCAGCACGGCGAAACTGCGCACGCGATAGCGCGGTAGGCAGTGTCACGTCTCGAGTGGGCGCGGGAACGCATCGACGTTGCACTGGGATGAACGTGAGCGGCGTCGGCCGGGTATGCACCGCGATGATTCCGCTGATGATTACATTCCCGCGCCATATGCACCGGACTTCCGCAGGTCAGACGCGCTCCGCCGAGTCGGCGCGCCTTCGATGGGTGCGCGCCCGCGCGGGATGGATTGCCGGCCTTGGCCTCATGCTGTGGAGCGCTTCGGTGCAGGCGCAGGCTAAACAGGTATCTGGCGCGCGCTGGGTGGCGGATCCTGTCGCCGATTCGCTGATCGATCGGGCAACGGCGCGTCGCGGGCTGCAGCTCGCCGATTCGACGCTGCTGAGCTATCGCGCCGACGCGCATGGCTTTCTCGCATTTCTCGCGCAGTTGGGCGAAGGGGTGCTGATTCCGCCGCGCGTTGTGCAGAGCGAAGAGCTGGCGCTGACGATTTCGTGGTGGCAGCCGGGGCAGAGCGCGCAGAGGCTTGTCGGTCGACGGGACACGACGCTGTTGCCGTCGGAGGTCGGCTACTATCGCGATCGCTACGGCGTGATTCTCGACAATCTGCCTGACCGCATTCGATTGGGCGACGGACAGGATGTGCGCGATGTACCGCATCCGTTGGCGGCGAGCGCTAGGTCGCTCTACGAGTTTCAGCGCGGTGGTCAGCTCACGATTCGGATTCCCGGGCGCGAGATCGTAGTGGACGAAGTGCGCTTTCGCCCGCGCGACGGGTCAAAGCCCGCCGCTATCGGGTCCGTCTTTCTCGATCACAACTCAGCGGCGGTCGTGCGTCTCTCGATGACGTTCACCCGCGCCGCGATCATCGACAAGCGCATCGAGACGCTGGTGGTGACGCTCGAAAATGGCTTGGTGCGTGAGCGCTATTGGTTGCCGCGGAGACAGGAGGTGGAGGTGTCGCGCGGCGCAACGTGGTTGGACATCCCGGCGCGTGGCATCGTTCGCGGCAAGTGGGAAGTGGCCAACTACGACGTCAACGAGCGCATTCCCGACTCCACCAAGCTGCTGCCGCGCTGGAGCTCGGCGCCGCGAGAAGCACTCAAGGCGCACAAGTTCGAAGGACGCGTGGTTGATATACTGCCGCCCGACATTCAGGTGGCGAGCAGTGAGGATGTGGTGCATGCGCGCGAGCTGGCCGCGGAAGCGGTGCGCGCGTCGATGCTCACGCGGCCTGCGCGCGCGACGGTCTCTGGTCGCGGTATCAGTGACCTCGCGCGGTTCACGCGCGCGGAAGGGTTCGCGCTGGGCGGCGGGCTCGCACAGCGCTGGGGCGATGGACTCGTGTTGAGTGGTCGCGCGCGCTACGGTTTCAGCGATCACGAGGTGAAGGGACTCGTCGCCTTCGGACGCGAGCCCGCCTTCGGACGCACGCCGCTCAAACAGCTGTTCGTGGAGCGCGACTACCGCGATCTCGCGCCCGCCGAACGTGGTGGCGTGACCAACTCGCTTGCGGCGCAGCTGTTTGGCAGCGACTACACCATGCAGGTGGACACGCGCGCGGTTGGGTTGATGCTGCGTCGGAGCCAGAGCGATCCGTTCACATTGCGTCTGGCGTATGAATGGGACCGATCGGTGCGGCTGGCCGCCAAGCCGATCAGCGGCGACTTCGAGCCCGTGCTCGACGCGTGGAAAATGAAAGGTGTGCGCGCGGAATTGCGTGGTAAGGGTGGATGGGTGGCGAGCAGTCCCACTTCGTGGCGCGGCAACTGGACGCTCGATGCATCGGCGGGATCGTACGGGCCGTACACGGTCAAAGTCCTCGGGCCCGCGCCCGGAGGCGGAAGGCTTACGCCGGTGCAGGAGCATCCGCTGGTCGTGCGTCTCACCGGCAGTCTGGCGATGGAGCGCGCACTCGGCGGCGATCGTACGCTCGCCCTGCGATCCGTGGCCAGCTTCTCCGGAGGACGTACGTTGCCGCCACAGTGGATGTCGTTCGCTGGTGGCCCATGGTCGGCGCCGGGTTATGACTTTGCGTCGTTCGCGACGCGTGCGTACGCCTCGCAGCGTGTGGAGTTCAGGCAGCCGATTCCTGCGCCGTCGATCCCGCTCCCCAAGGGGCTGCGCGCGCCCGGTCACATCACACTTGCGCCCTTCGTGCAGGCGCTCGCTGTGGCGCCGGGCATTCCGTCGGTCTCGACCCCGGTCGCCGGTGTGTACCCGTCGGCGGGCGTCGGCGTTCTTTTCTTCTACGATCTGTTGCGCGCGGATGTGGCGCGCGGACTGCGACACGGGCAGTGGCGCTTCTCGATCGACATCGATCGCAGCTTCTGGGGGATTCTCTGAGCGCGCCCATAGTGAAGCGTGACGAGGCGCCTTCGGGTGATGGTCGTCGCTACGATCAGGCGTACTTCGACAAGTGGTATCGTCACCCAACGCATCGCGTGAAGACGGCGACGGAACTGCGCCGTCAGTTGGAGTTCGTGTTGCACACCGCCGAATGGATGCTGGGACGGCCAGTGCGCACCGTGCTTGACGTGGGATGCGGCGAGGGGAACTGGCAGCCGGTCCTCACCAAGCTCCGTCCGTCGCTGTCGTATCATGGCGTGGACCCGAGTGCGTACGCCGTTGCGCGCTACGGCAAGCGGCGCGGGTTGCAGCAGGGCGGCGTCGAAGATCTCGACACGCTCGCGTTGCGTCCCAGTTACGATCTCGTGGTCTGTTGCGGCATGCTCAACTACTTGTCGGCGGCACAGTTCACGCGCGGCATGGCGCAGGTGGCACGGCGGACCGGCGGCGTGGCATACCTGGAGATCTTCGCCAAGGGCGATGCGTTCGAAGGCGACACGGATTGGCCGCCCCTCAAGCCGGCCTCGTGGTATCGCGGTGTGTTGGCGAAGGCCGGGCTGCACTCGATCGGCATGCAGTGCTACGTGCCCGAGGCGCGACGGCCGCTCGTCGCGCGCATGGAACGTGGGTGGTAGCCCGGGTGGTAGCGCCTCGCTCGTTTCCCTGCCATGATCCTCGTTCATGACTGAGCCCAGCAAAGCGCCCGACACCACCTGGTCCGCGTTCGTCGCTACCCTCGCCGCCGAGCGTGGACGTGCGCAGCAGCCGCGTCCGTTGCGGGCGATGTCCGAAGAGTTCGCGCTCTGCATTCTCTCGTTGCTGTTTCCCGCGTTCGCACGCAGTGGACGCACATGGACCACGGTTGAGACCGACGCCGAGCATGCGGAGCAGCTGTTGCTGGAGGTGGCGACCGGTCTCGTGAGCGACGCGCCAGTGCTGGTGCAGCGTTTTCTCGAGGCGCTCCCGTCGGTGCGTGAAGCGCTGCTCGCAGACGCCGACGCGATCCTCGCGGGTGACCCCGCGGCCACGACGTTTGAAGAAGTGGTGTTGGCGTATCCGGGCTTTCTTGCGATTGCGGTACATCGGTTGTCGCACGAGCTCTACCGACTCGGGTTGCCGCTCTTTCCGCGCGTGCTCTCGGAGTGGTCGCATCGACAGACGGGCATCGACATTCACCCCGGCGCGCAGATTGGCTACGGATTTGCAATCGATCACGGAACGGGTGTGGTGATTGGCGAGACGAGCACCATCGGCGACCGCGTGCGTGTGTATCAGGGCGTGACGTTGGGTGCGTTGGCTGTCAGCAAGCGGATGGCCAATCGCAAGCGGCATCCAACCATCGGCAACGACGTCGTCATCTACGCGAACGCCACGATCCTTGGCGGAAACACGCTCATCGGCGACGGGTCGATCATCGGCGGCAACGTGTGGCTGACGTCGTCGGTGCCACCGCAGTCGGTCGTGCAATTCAGCAGTCGTGTGGAGCAGCGCGCGCCTGTCGATGACGGATTGGAGTTCCATATCTGACGCGTGCGCGTCGCCGTCGATGGCGATGCGCGCGAGTCGCAGTCACTTGTGTTCATAGCCTCAGGGAGCCGAATCATGCGCGCCAAGAATATCCTGCAGACGATCGGTCACACGCCGCATGTGCAGCTGCAGCGTCTCTTTGATCCGCGCGTGCATGTGTGGATGAAGCTCGAGCGGGCCAATCCGGGCGGCAGCATCAAGGATCGCATTGCGTTGGCGATGATCGAGGATGCGGAGCAACGCGGTGTGCTCACCAAGGACAGCGTGATCATCGAGCCGACGTCGGGGAACACCGGCATCGGGCTGGCGATGGTGGCCGCGGTCAAGGGATATCGCCTCGTGCTCGTGATGCCCGAGTCGATGTCTATCGAGCGACGTCGTATCATGGCCGCGTACGGGGCCACCTTCGATTTGACACCGCGCGAGAAGGGGATGAAGGGCGCGATCGAGCGGGCGAGCGAACTCGTTGCCTCGACGCCCAACGCATGGATGCCGCAGCAGTTCGACAATCCTGCCAACGTGCGCGTGCACGCTGAAACCACGGCGCAGGAGATCCTCGCGGATTTTCCGAACGGCATCGACTATCTGATCACGGGCGTCGGCACGGGTGGACACATCACGGGGGTGAGCGAAGTGCTCAAGAAGCACTTTCCTTCCATGCAGACCTTTGCCGTGGAGCCGGCCAAGTCGCCGGTCATCAGCGGCGGCAGCCCGAGCCCGCACCGCATTCAGGGCGTGGGGCCAGGCTTCATTCCCACGAACCTTCACCGCGACACCCTCGATGGCGCGATTCAGGTGACCGAAGAGGATGCCTTCTCGTACACGCAGCGTGCGGCACGTGAGGAAGGCATCTTCATCGGCATCTCGAGCGGCGGTTCACTGGCGGCAGTGGCACAGAAGATTCCCGACATGGCCGACGGAGCGACGGTGCTGACCTTCTGCTATGACACCGGCGAGCGCTATCTCTCCATCGACGGGCTCTTCCCCGTTTGATGCGAGGAGATGCAGCGTTAGGCTACGAAGCACCGCTGCTGCCTCCGGAACGCGAGCGTCGGCTGACATACTGCGCATGAATACATGACCGACGAGTCGCTGATGGTCGGTGGCGCACTGGCCGTGGGCATACTGCTGGGCGCCCTGCTCACGTGGGTGTTGCATCGCCGACTGCTGGCGTCGGAGATCGCGCGCGTGTCGGCGGTGGAGTCGGCACGCGCGCAGCGTGAAGCGGCCGCGTTGCGCGAGCAGTTGGCGCGCCACGAAACGGAAGCAACGCTCACGCAGCGGCACGGCAATGTGGCGGAGTTGCTCTCGCCCATTCGCGACACGCTCTCGCGCTACGATGAGGTGCTCGACCGGATGGGAAAGGCGCAGGCGCAGGTCGCCGGTGCCATCGGCGAACGCCTCGATGCGGTCTCGCTGGCGGGGGAGTCACTGCGACGTGAGACGCAGCAGCTCTCGCAGGCGTTGCGCGCACCGACCGTGCGCGGGCAGTGGGGTGAGTTGCAGCTGCGACGCGTGTGCGAACTGGCCGGTATGCTCGCGTACTGCGATTTCGAACCGCAAGTGACGGTGCGCAACGAGGACGGCATGCAGCGCCCCGATCTCGTGGTGCGCATGCCCGGTGGGCGGCAACTTGTTGTAGATGCCAAGGCGCCGCTTTCCGCGTATCTGGAAGCGATGGGTGCGCCCGACGATCGCGCACGCACCGCACGCCTGGCGGAGCATGCCGCCGCGTTGCGCGGCCACGTCCAGCGGCTGTCGGCAAAGAAGTACTGGACGCAGTTCACCGAAGCGCCGGAGTTCGTGGTGCTCTTCCTGCCGGGTGAAGCGTTCTTTGCGGCAGCGTTGGAGTCCGACCCGTCGCTGCTGGAAGCAGCGCTGAGTGAGCGCGTGCTGCTGGCCACGCCCACCACGCTCATCGCGTTGCTCAAGGCCACCGCCTACGGCTGGCGTCAGGAGCGAGTGGCAGAAGATGCGGCGCGCATTGTCGCGTTGGGGCGCGAGCTGCAGGAGCGACTCGTCGTGTTCGACGAGCAGCTGGGTGAAGTGGGGAAGGGGCTACAGCGCGCCGTGACGGGCTACAATCGTGCGGTGGGGAGCCTGGAAAGTCGCGTGCTTGTGAGCGCGCGACGACTCGGCGAGCTGGGAGTGGGCGGCGGTGCGTTGGAGCCGCCACCGATCATCGAGACGGCGGTACGCGACGTCAGCGAGTGAGCGTTGGAGTGCGCGTTGGAGTGAGTGTTGGCGTGAGCGTCGCGTCCAGCAGTTCGATGAGTGTGTCGCGGAGCGCGCTTGCGCGTGCACTCAACGCGCGCTGTCGCCGCTGATATTCGTCGCGCCCTTCCGCCGTCTCGACGCACACCGGTTCCACACCGAAGGCACGCAGGTCGTACGGGCCCGCTTGCATGTCGAGGTCGCGTAGATCCATGGCCAGCTCGAAGCAGTCCGCAAGCACGTCACTGCCAATCCACGGCATGCACGTGTACGACCAGCGATAGAGGTCCATGTTGGCATGCACGCACCCCGGCTGCTCCGCGTCGTAGCGGTTCGCCCACTCCAGCGCGATCCGATTCATCGGCTTGGCGTCCGGCGCGAAGAACCGAAACGCGTCGAAGTGGCTGCACGCCACAGGGCGCGTCTCCACCAGCGCATCCACCTGCGCCTGCGGCAAACGAAGCGGCGCGATCTCTGCGTGGCGAAGGTCGTGGCCACGATACACCATCGCCCACTCGTGCATCCCGTAGCAACCAAAATGTGCGGGGCGATCGCGCGTTGTGCGAAGAATGTGCAGCGCGTTGGCGAGGCGCTCGCGTCTGGCGTCGGTAAGCGCACTCGTCTGCCGACGAATCACGCCGTCCACCGCACCGTACACGGGAGCGCTGAAACGCTCGCGTGATTCCGCGCTGTCAGTCAGCGCCTCGTGCGGCGCGGGGTGCCACGTTTCGAGCTTGCCCGGCGAGTAGCTGTAGTACTGGAAGAGAAAGTCGTGAACCGGATGCGATTCACCACGCGCGCGCCGATCGCGACGCGGCTGCGTAAACCGCTGTACGCGTTCGAGGTGCGCCTGCGCGCGGACCTGCCACTGCGTTGTGGTCAACGCAGGGGCAGCATCAGTCAGTGAGATAGCCCCACGAGCATCGCGCATGTCGAATTCTATTCTGATCTCGTCGGCGACGGCACGCCAACTGAACGGCTGAGAACGCACAGCATCAGAAAGGTGCCGGCTGCTCCACCACTACCGGCGCTCCCGTCACCGGGTGCACGAAGGCCAGCCGCTCTGCGTGCAGCATCAAGCGCTCGTCGTCGTTGGGTGGTGTACGCCCGTACAACCGATCGCCCACGATCGGCGCGTCGAGGCCCTGTGGATGCGACGCATGCACGCGCAACTGATGCGACCTGCCGGTGTGCGGCGTTAGCTGCACGCGCGTGCGCCCAATGTCGCGTGCGAGCACGCGCCACTCGGTGTGCGCGGGTTTCCCGTGCACCGGATCGAAGATATTGCGCGGCCGATCGTCGATATCCACGCGCAGTGGCAAGTGGATGTGTCCGTGGTCGCCCACAACCTCGCCGTCGAGCCACGCGACGTAATGCTTGTCGATTTCGCGACGTGAGAAGAGCCGCTGCAACGCCGTGGCAACCGAGAGCTCCTTCGCCACGAGCAGTAGCCCGGAGGTATCGAGGTCGAGTCGATGCACCACCAGCGGACCGGTCGCGTCGGGGTAGCGGCTCCGTAGTCGCGACACCACGCAATCCTGCAACGATGCGCTGCGCCCGGGCACGGTCAGCAGTCCGCTCGGCTTGTTCACCACCAGCAAGTGCTCGTCTTCGTATACGGCAATTGGCTCGGCGGCGTCGATGGCGGCCGAACCGAAAAGAGGCGGTGGATCGGCCGGCAAGCCTTCGAGCATGTGCGTGAGAATCGGCAGACACTTGCCGCGACAGGCGGCGTAGAACACCCCCTCGCGCCGATCACCCGTCGCCGAAGGCGCACCCCACCAGAACTCCGCGAGTGCGAGTGGCGTCAGACCCAGGCGATACGCGTGCGCCAGCAGTTTGGGCGCTGCACAGTCGCCCGCACCGGCGGGCGGCTCGGCCGGCGTGAAGAGCGTACGCAGCGCTCGCACCTCTCCACGCGCGTTGGCGAACTGATAGCTGTCCTGGATCTGCGCCATGAGAATGCGGGATCGCGCCGTGCGTGTCTCATCGAGCATGCGCACGGCCGCAGCGATGCGACGCGTGTCTGTGCCTTGCGTATCCGACGGCATGGAGGCGAGCAGATTCGCACGCTGTGCTGCAAAGTCGAGCATCTCGGCCTCGCCTGGAATCCAGACGCGATCACGAGCGACACTGTCAAACGTCGGTGGGGCCCAACCGACGATGTCCCACTGTCCGTCGATCATCCCGGAGAAACCGCGCAGGTAGCCGATGGTGCCGTTTGACGCTTCCGCGACCAGTACCCCGAACATCTTGCCGTTCCCGGGCTCGTGCAGCCGCCACGCACTCGCGTACTGAGACTGCAACGCGGACGTCAGCTCCATCGCGGCACGCTGCGCGAGTGCGTGCACGGCCCCGCGATCGAACGGGGATGGAAAACGCGCGGGCCGCTCAGCGGGGCTCGGTGCGGGGGAGAAAATGATCACGACGGAGAATAGCACGCGCGCGATGCACGACGGCTATCGAGTCGGGCCGTCGAGTGCTTTCGGAAACGCTGATATCGAGCGATGCGCTAGCGGCTGCGGTCTGCCGTTGTCGCGCGAAGGTAGCCACACCGCTGGTCGACTGGCCGACCCGCTGGATCTGGGAGAGAGAGGAAGTCGACCGATACGCTGTCCTGACGCGTTCGTGCCTCGGCGTAGGCCTGCGCACACTCCGCTGCGCTATGTACGCCGTGGAACGGCGCGAAGATCAGCCGATACGACAGCACGCCGATGGCGATCAGCACCGCCGCGGCGAATCCGGGTGATGTGACGTTACGCCAGTCCGGCGAGCCGGTCAGCATCCGCATAGGCCCCTCGTGAGTTCGCATTCGGTGTTCCTCCCGACGACACGCCGTTGCTGCACACTCAGGTAACTCGCGCCAGTCGCCATCGGTCACCTGCGGATCAGATCAGATCTTCAGCGTCCGGTGAACAAGACTGCCGTGTCCGCCACGGCGCCCGCCACCGTCGGCGCGATGCCCAGCGCATAGAGCGCGATCGCCAATCGCCACGGTCGTTGTGGCGACAAGAGCTTGGCGAACATGGGAATGAGCAGTGGCCAGAAGATCAGAAACAAGTAGCCGAAATCGAACGGCAAGGCCACCCGTGTTTGCCGCGCAAACTGTCGGATCCACATGCCGATCGCAACGAGCGGTCCAAATGTGAGAAAGATCTGGACGGGCGTCGACAGCGAGCGGTGCGCGAGCGCGTACAGCACCACGACCGCCACGCCGGTGGCATCAATCAAAAGCACATTTCGAAGCGACGGTCGCGGACTTGGCAGCATGACATGGGAGTAAATGGCTGACGCAACATTCCAACCGCGCTGTCCTCTACGTGCCGCCCGTCGCTCCGACTACAACGACCCCAGCAAGTCGTCGATCGCTTTGCGGTCTGCGTCTTCCAGCGATTCAGCACCATGGATGATGCGCTGCAACACGTCCACCGCTTCCGCGGCCAGATCTTCCGGGTGCCGCCGGTCTTTCGCAAAACGCACGATGTGTCCGAGGAGAATCGTCTCGAACGGCGCCGTCTCGTCGTCGTCCTCATCGTCATCGTCGTCATCATCATCGTCGTCCTGCTGCTCCAGCGATGCCTCGAAGCTCGGCACGCTCTCCTTCCACGGCTCGGATGCGTGCGCGTTCGCTTCGAGCGAATTGCGCGGGACCAGCGCGAACAGCCGGCACTGCAGTCCCGGCGCTTCTTCGTAGGCGAAGAGGCCGAGTGACACGGGCGTGTCGAAGAGATGCAAGTCGAGCAGACGCGCAATCGCTTCGGCAGGCATGGCACTGCGCGCGACGAGACGACCATCGATGTACGCCGCCAGCGCCGATGACTCTGGCGCACGCGGGTCTTCGAGGTGGGTGACGAGCAGCGACACCGGCTCGCGCGTGGTCACGAACACCGCCGGCCGCGCCTCGGGGTCGTGCTCTTCCTCAGGCGAGTCGTCGTGCGAGTCGTCGAAGGGCAACTCAAAATCGTCAGCGGGCATGGCAGGATCGATGATATGATCGATGTGATGATCGATGAGCCGGACGGGCGCTCAACTCCCAGACGCGATGTCGTTCACGTCCGTCCGTTCAAACACGCTACCCAGCCACACGAGCAGAGGCCAGAGTTCGAGGGACAGTACGATACAGCCAAGCACGGTTCCGAGCACAATCGACCAGGAACCGAACGGGAGATCAAAGACCGAACTGAGCCAAATCGTGACAGCCCCGATCCCCACCGGGAAAACCAACGCGACCGCCGCCGCCAGCGTCGTCGCGCCGGTGGTGAGCAGATTCTGTCCCATCGTCTCGAAGCCGCGCGCTTCAGCGCCAAGCCGGACCCACGCCGGGAAGAGCAACGCTGTGCCGTTCTGTATGGCGAACATGAGCGCATTGAAAATCGGCACGGCGATGGCGACGGACACGATCATGGGCACCGTCGCGCCGCTTTCCGTCAGCAGTGCTGGCTCCTGGACGATCATCACGATCGGCACGATCATGAGCGACCACACGGTCAGCGAATGGAGCAGACTGACGCCGGCAATCTCCGCCGCGACGATGCGCTGACCCGACAACGGCCACGTTTTGAGAATGGCCAGTCGCTGCAGGTCGAGCCGCAAATCGAACCGCATCCAGAGCGGCCCCAGAAAGAGCAGCATCGCGCCCCAGCCGATCGTCACGCCCATGAACACGTCGCCCGCGCGCGCCGATGAGCTCCGCGTCACGATCGCCAGCGTGCCGAGTCCCAGCGTGAACGCGATCAGCTGCGTGCGCCAAGCGCCACCGCGCATGGCGGCAGCAATGTTCTTCCAGGCGATGGCGACTTCAGGACGGCCCGTCAGCGACAGCTTCGGCACGCGCGTCAGCTTCCCTGTACGCGAACGGGTCTTCCCCATCTGCGAGGTGCGGAATCGCTGCAGTCGCTCGGCGCGGTGCTGCGTGGCCTCCAGCGCGGCCTCTTCGAACGAAGCATCCAGCCGCACCACCCACAGATAGTGCAGCAGCAGCACGAGCAGCGCGATCGGTACGGCGGCTAACCATGCGCTGCTGCTCTGCGAAAAGACGGGCGCCAGCAGCGAGCGTACGGGCCAGAGCGCGAAACCCGGCACCGGCGCGTTCAGCGCGTCCACGACGCCGATCCCCACCGCCTTCATGCTCACATCGGCGGCTGCCTTGAGCACGGCCCAGCGTGACAGCACGCCGGATACCACGGCGCCTACGAGCGAACCGAACACCAATAGCGGCGCCAGACTCCGACGACGCCCCGCGTTCTCGTGCTCGATGGCGTTGGCCCGCACGATCGACGCGCCGAGACGATGCAGCGCCAGCGTGGAAAAGACGATCCAGAGCGAGATGCCGCGCTGCCAGCCGTCCATCGTGCCGGCACCACCGCGCATCAGCACGCTCCAGATCAGCGTGTTCAGCAGAATCGCGAGCTGCGTGCGCACCAGCTTGGCCTGCACGAGTGCACGGCGCGAGACCGGCGCGGGAAACAGGAACTGCACTTCGGCGGGCGCGAACGCGAGCGTACCACGATCGGCGCCGAAGAGCCACCAGCGTGCGGCCGAAAGCAGGAGGACGGCCGACATGACGGGCAGGAGCAGCGTGCTGCTCACCAGCGACGCCATTGGACCGCCGCCAAAGCGCGTGTTCCGGAAGAGCGCCCACCAGATGTAGAGCACACCGAGAATCACGGCGGCCACATAGCGCGGGCTTTTCACGCGCACCGCCTGCGACCGCAGGCGATTCACGAAGCTGCGCACGTACACGAACAACAGTGCCGCCGCAGGTGACGGCGTACGCCCCGCCGCGCGATCGACCGCCGCCGGTGACTCCGTGACCTGCGTTGGATTCAGAAGCGTGCTCACGCCGACGCGGGCTGCCCTACGTCCGTGCCGGTCAGCGCGATGAACATCTCCTCGAGCGATCGGCCTGCGAGCTCCGGTCGCGCTTCCACGATCTCGGCGATGGTGCCCAGGGCGACCGCCTGCCCCTGTCGAATAACGAGCAGCCGCGTGCACAGCTCTTCCACGAGATGCAGCAAGTGCGAACTCAGAATCACCGCCGTGCCTTCGCGCGCGCGCGCCGCGATCGTCTCCTTCATGCGGCGAATGCCCACCGGATCGAGTCCCGTCAGCGGCTCGTCGAGCAGCAACGCCGACGGTTGATGCAGCAGGCCGCAGGCGATGGCGAGCTTCTGCTTCATGCCGCGCGACAATTCCGTCGGCAATGACTTCGCCTTGGCGGTCAGCTCCAGCTCCTCGAGCAGCACCGGAATGCGAGGGCCGGCGTCACGCACGCCATACAAGCGCGCGACGAACTGCAGATGCTCTTCGACCGTGAGATAGTCGAAGAGCGCCGGTTCGTCGGGTATGAACGCCAGTCGGGCCTTGGCGGCGACGGGCTCCTGGCCAAGGTCGATGCCGCCGATGCGGATCGTGCCGGAGGTCGGATGCAGAATGCCGGCGAGCGCGCGCAGCGTTGTGGTCTTGCCGGCACCATTGGGGCCGACGAGTCCCAGTACATCGCCCGGGCGCACCGTGAAGGAGAGCGACTGCACAGCGACCGTATCGCCGTACAGTTTGGTGTACCGATCGACTTCGATCACGGCGCGCCTTTGCCCAACGCGAGCGGTGCGCTCAGGATGACCGAGAGCGAGACCCCGGCAGGCAGGCAGTGCTCCTTGATCGCGTTGCGTCGCGCGGCGATGGTGCCCGCCGCTACCCCGGTCGCCGCGCCAATGAGAGCGCCCTTGGAGCCGCCGCCCAGAATGCGGCCAAGCAGCGCCCCGCGCATGGCGTTGCCCAGAACGCCGCTCTTGGTCTCGTTGGTGGTCGTGCGCTCCTCGAGCGGCGGGGCGGCCGCCTGCGTGCGCACGGTGCCGTACAGCGGGTGCATCGCGGAATCCACCTCGACCGAGATGGTCCGGAAGGAGAACTCCGCGCCCGCCTCGGGGGCGGTCATCTCCACGACGATTTTGGATCCCGCGGGGACCAGGGCACCGCTGGGGCCGTACGCGGCGGCTGTCGTGGTGATCACGAGTCGGTCGCCGGGGCGGTTGGCTTTGGCGCAGATGGCCGCGGTGCTTTGCCCGACGATCACCGTTCCGAACGGCAGTTCGGGGTTGGCCAGCTCCCCGCTTCCCGCGCTCGGCACGCGTTCCATGCCACCTGGCTGCTGCATCATGCGCAGGGCTTCGGGCGAGACCGTCGCCGCCGGCTCCGGGGCGGGCGTCGGCGCGGCCGCAGGTGCGGCTGGGGCGCTCGGGGTGCGGCGTGCGACGGTCGGAGGGGCGCTGGCAGGACTAGGCGCGGCCGACTGGCGCGGTGCGACGGGCTCTGGCGCGTTTGTGGCGGTATCACCTATCGATGGTGCCGCGGGAGTCGGCGTCGGCGCGGCGGCCAACGTGAGGTCCCGAGACAGCACGGAATCGGCGATCGACGCGCGGTTCGGCTCGCGATCGCATGCAGCGAGCGCGAGCCCCAAGGCCAGCGGTAATTGCCGGTGCATCCGATTCATAAACTTCATCATCCGGACGATACTCCATTGGGGCTGTGTGGCGCCATGTGTGCCGCGCGCCTGCTCGTTGTGACTACGCCGCCGGGGACGGCGTCGTTCCCCTGTCCCAGACGACTAGCTCCGCTTGCCGAACTTCATGCCGACGATACCGGAAACTCACGCGCCATCGCTCGCACAACCGGTCTACGTCGCACGTCAGCCGATCTTCAATCGTGCCAACGCCCGCGTCGCGTATGAGCTGCTCTATCGCGGCAGTCAGCACGCGACGGGAGCCGGGTCGATCTCGAGCGACGCCATGTGCAGCGATACCGCCTTGCACTCCGTCGTCTCCATCGGCCTCGATCGGCTGACGGGTGGTACCACGGCGTTCGTCAACATCACGCGTGAGCACTTGCTCGGCGAACTGCACAAGATCTTCGATCCGGCAGCCGTCGTCCTTGAATTGCTCGAGTCGATCGATGGTGAACCGGCCGTGGTGGATGCGTGCGAACGCGCCGTGGCCGACGGCTATACGCTCGCCCTCGACGACTACGATGGACGCCCATCGCTGGACGTGCTGCTCCCGCTGGTGAAGATCGTCAAGCTGGACGTGCTGGACCGCGACTACGACAAACTCGCCGTTCAGGTGCAATCGCTGGTGGCGCGCGGGATCACGGTCTTGGCCGAGCGTGTGGAGACGGTGGCCGTTCGCGATCGCTGCCAGGCGATGGGTTGCTCGCTGTTTCAGGGCTACGTCTTCAGTCGCCCGGAGACGCTGAACGGTCGGTCGATCTCGATGCAGCAGGTGACGATGTTCAACATCATCAACCTGCTCCGTGATCCCGACGTTACGGATGACGCCCTCGAGGACGCGTTCCGCACACACCCCGCGCTGTCACTGGCGGTGCTGCGCATCGTCAACTCCGCGTCGTTCGGCGCACGCGCGGTGGATTCCATCCATCACGCCATCCGGCTGATCGGGCGCGAAGCGCTGTCGCGCTGGTTGCTGGTGATGCTGGTGTCGTCGGTGGGGCGCAGCAGCCCGGTGGCCAGCGAAGCGGTCGTGCAGGCGCTCGTGCGCGGCCGTTTCTGCGAGGTGCTCACCGCGCAGGTCGGCAACGGCGAGCCGTCCACCCGCTTCCTCGTGGGCTTGCTCTCGCGCATGGACGTGCTGCTTGGCCTGCCGATGCCGCAGGTTCTGGAGCGTCTGCCTGTCAGCAGTGATGTGCGCGACGCGCTGCTGCACAATCGCGGCCCACACGCGCCGACGCTGTCGTTGGCGGTGGCGTATGAGGCGGGCGACTGGACGGTTGTCGATGTGGTGGGGAGCGACGCGGTGTCGTCACCCCTTGGCGAGATTTACGGCGATGCCGTGGCCTGGGCCAGCGAGCGGCTGCGCAGCGTGAGCTGAACGCAGCGACGATACAAATACAAACGCGCGCCGATGCTGCATCGGCGCGCGTTCTTCGTTTCTGGTGCATGTCGCGCGGCGCTCTTCGGCGCGCGACGGAGCTTCGACTACGGGCGCGGCGCGCCAGGCAAATCGCGCGGACGGCCAATGTTGTACACCAGCGAGTCCCGCTTCTCGGTCGCCATCGACTCCGCACTTCCGTCGCCGCCCGGCGGACTGCTGAACGGCAGCAGGATCGAGATGCGACGGTTGGACGGCGCGAGGGGATCCTCCGGCACCTTGGGCTTGGTGTCGGCATAGCCGCGCACCTCCACAATGCGTCCGTCGCTCACGCCCGCGGCCTCGAGCACGCGCCGCGCTGCGTTTGCGCGGTCCGAGGAAAGCTCCCAGTTGCCGTAATTGCCGCCTTCCGTGCTGAACTGCGCGCCGTCGGTGTGCCCTTCCAGCACCACCGAGTGCTTGAGCTCTGCGAGTTCAGCGCCGATGAGCTGCAGCGTGAGCAGCGTGGCCGGCTTCATCTGCTTGGAGCCAAGCGGGAAGTAGACGTCACCGCGACCCGTTTCCACGAGCTCGATGCGCAGGCCGTCGTTGGTGACCTGCACGTCCACGAGGCCGTTGAGTCGCTTGAGCGAATCGCTCTGCGCCAGCTTGTCGAGGATCGCGGCCTTGAGTGCTTCGAACGAACGCTGCTCGGACGACCGCACCACCATGCGCAGCGTGGTCTTCTGAATATTCGCCGGCGTGGTGCCAATGGACAGCGGACTCGAGCCGGAACCAAAGCCCTTCTTGTAGCCGACCGGATTGGCGAAGTAGCCCTCGATCGCCTGCTTGGTCTTGTCGTCCATGCCCAGAATCCACATCACCATGAAGAACGCCATCATGGCGGTCACGAAGTCGGCGTAGGCCACCTTCCACGAGCCGCCGTGATGGCCGCCTCCACCGGAGATGACCTTCTTGACGATGACGATCTTCTTTCCGCCGCGGGCGGCCATCTTACGCCGCCTTCTTGCGCGTCAGCTCTTCCAGCTCGGCGAAGCTCGGACGCTCGTGCGGCTCGATGTTGCGGCGCGAGAACTCGACAGCCGTCATCGGGGCATCGCCGCGAGCGAACGACAGCAGTGCCGTGCGAATGCACAGCATGTAGTCGTGCTCTGCATGAATGCGGCTCGTCATTGCAGCGGCAATCGGACCGAACACGCCGTAAGCGAGCAGAATGCCGAGGAACGTTCCGACGAGTGCAGCGGCCACGTGCTCACCGATCTCAGATGCGGCGCCACCAATGGCGCCCATCGTGATGATGACGCCGAGTACGGCGGCCACGATGCCGAAGCCCGGCATGGCGTCGCCCACCGACGTGATGGCATGCGGCGCGAGCAACGCTTCGTGATGATGCTTTTCCAGATCGACGTCGAGAATGTCGGCCAGGTTGTGGTCTTCGACCGTGCCCGTGAGCAGGACCTTGAGCGTGTCGCAGAGCAGCGACATCGCATGGTGATTCTTGGCGAACGACGGATACTTGGAGAAGATGTCGCTGCTTTCCGGATTCTCGATGTGCGATTCGAGTCCGACGAGGCCGTCCTTGCGCGCCTTCTGAAAGATCTCGTAGAGTACCTGCAAGAGTTCGGCGTACGCCTTCGCGCCAAACGGATTCGGCTTGAGCAATCCGATCACCTGCGCCAGCGTTGCCTTCAGCACAGCGGGCGGGTTTGCCATGATCATGCTGCCCAGACCGGCCCCGCCGAGCACGAGAAACTCGTTGGGCTGGATGAGCACGGCGAGATGTCCGTGGGCCATGACATAGCCTCCGAGCACCGCTCCGACTACGATGACCAAGCCGATAATGAGAAACACGCAGCAGTACCTGGAGAGCGAGTGGAGATTTCAGCGATGAACAGCCGCGACGGCGCGGCGTGCTGGCTGACCATACATGACGATTTGCTGCGCGGCATGACACATGCCCTCAGCAATCGAATCGGGACAATTCTTGCCGCGGTATCGCTGATCGAAATCGATGCGGGACCAAAGGCGCAGGCGCTCGATACGTTGCGCACCGAATCGGAACGTCTGGACGCCCTGTTGCGCACGCTGCGACAGCTGCCGCGTCGTGCGGAAGTCTCTGCGGAGCCGCTGCTGCCCACCGATGTCGCCCAAGTCGCGATCGATCTGCACCTTCATCACCCCGAGGGGCGAGATCAGTCCTGCCAGATCGTGCTGGAGGGCGATCCGCTGCCGGCCTACGCCGACCCGGCCGCGCTGTCCCTCGCGCTCGCTGCCGCGCTGACCCGCGCGAAGCGTCTGGCCGGTGCACA
The DNA here is from genome assembly GCA_965279375.1 of Gemmatimonas sp. Lineage (GTDB taxonomy): Bacteria > Gemmatimonadota > Gemmatimonadetes > Gemmatimonadales > Gemmatimonadaceae > Gemmatimonas. The sequence continues at coordinate 1,857,559 of OZ257156.1, forward strand.
CGGTGCCACGCAGATCGCCATTTCCAGCACGGACGACTCCGTGCGCTTCGACGTTCGCGCCGACGCGCTCGCCGATGGACTCGACGCGGAGAGTGTGGCCGACGGACGTTCGCGCGATGCGGCGGCGGCCATGTGGCTGCTCGGCGATGACCGCGACCGCGTCGTCGAGCATGCGTCGGGCATCCACATTCACGTCCCGACGCTCGGCGCCGCGCGGCGTGCACGCAAGCGATAGCGAGACGGGCATCGCACGACGGCGCGCCAAGCGGCTCACGACGCGTTGCCCTCGGGCGACGTCTCGCTCGGTGTTTCCACTGCCGCATCCGTAGGCGCAGTGGCGCCGAGCGACGCGAGCCAGGCGCTCGCGGACGCGGTGGTGGTGGCACGCTGGTTTTCGCTGGCGACCTGCTGCGCGATTTCGCCGCGCAGGATCTTCAGCTCAGGCGGCGCTTCGATGCCGATGCGCACGCCGCCGCGGTCGCACGAGACGACGACGATGCGTATTCCACCTTCAATCAGGATCGAGTCGCCAACGCGACGTCCAAGGATGAGCATCTCGCTTAGATCATCTGCAGCAATGTCTGCAGCATCTCATCCGCGGTCTTGATCAACTTCGACGCCGCTGTGTACGACTGCTGCACGCGCATCATGTTGGTCAACTCTTCATCGGTGCTGACACCACTCACGGACTGACGGCGCGTGTCCGTCTGGTCGCTGAGCGCGCGGAACACGGTGGCGTCGTCGGTGGCGCTCTTCGCACTGATGCCGATACCGGTCACCATGTTGCGGAAGAAGCTGACGTACGAACCGGTTTCTGGTGGGCTCGACGGCGTTGCCAGATATGAGACCGTACCCGTCGTGGTACGCAGCGTGGACAGTGCCGTGGCGTTGGCATTGTCCGTCGGAGCGTTCACATCGCGACTCGCCGCGATCAGCGACGGGTTCGCGACGATCGCCGCGTCCAGCGAGATCGTGCCGGCGCGCACCGGGCTGGCGAGGGTGCCCGCCGTGAAGAAATTGCCCGCGGCCGTGCCGGGAATGGTCGTGCCGTTGAAGTTGAAACCCTGCGTGTGCTGTGCGTTCACGCCGGAGACCAGCGACGACGCAAGCGCATCGAGACGGCCGCGTGCTCCGGGGATGTCGGTGTTGATGTAGTCCACGAGCGAGCGCAGATCTCCACCGAGCGGATTGAGCGCGTCTTGCGAGGTGCCGAGCAGAATCTTGACCGGAACGTCGGACGGTGCGACGGCAGGCAGCGGGTTGGGCGGCACCAGTCGCACGTTCAACGGACGTGCGGTCGTTCCGTCCACCAGCGTGGAGTTGCCGAGAACTACGGAGATGCTGCCGTTCGGCTGCTCGAAGGCGCGGGCGCCGGCCAGCTTGCCGAGCGCATCGATCTTGAGATCGCGCTGGTCACGCAGGTCGTTGGCGGTGTTGCCGTTGGATTCGGAGGTGACGATCTGTTCGTTCAGCGCCGCGATCTGACTCGCCGTCTGATTGATCTCCGACAACGTGTTGTTCAGACGGTCGATCGAGGAGGTGCGCTGCTGCGAGAGCTGCGTGTCGAACTGCTGAAAGAGCCCGGTCACCTGACGACCGCGCTGCTGCACGACCGCCTTGGCGGCTCCGCTGCTGGGCGAAGTGGCCAGATCGCTCCACGAGCTCCAGAACTGGTCCAGGGCGTTGGACATGCCGGCTTCGCTCGGCTCGCCGAAGACGCCTTCGAGCTGGCCGAGCAGATCGCGCTTCATTTCCGACGTGGACGCGCGGCCGTTGGCGTCGCGATAGCCCTCGTCGAGCAGCATGTCGCGCTTGCGCACGACAGTGGAAATGTTGACGCCGGTGCCGACGTTACCGTAGGAAAACCGGACCGGCGTGGTCGCCTGCAGCACGGCTTCCTGACGCGAATACCCGGGCGTTTCCGCATTCGCGATGTTCTGCGAGATGACCGCAAGGGTTTGCTGATGCGTCAGAAGCGCGCTGCGCGCGATGCTGAAAAGTCCGGAGTTCGACATGTCAGGCCCTGCGGTTCACGAGAAGACCGCGCGGCGCGTTCGTGGTCGCCGCCGCCGCTGGACCTTCCGCGTCATAGGTCGGAATGCCCGCAGGAGCTCCGACGAGTGTGCGCACGTACTGGTCACCTGAGGCGAGCGCCTCGCGCAGCAGCTTGCGGTTCATGCCCACTTCGCGCGTCAGCAGATCCGCGGCCAGTTGCAGGCGCTGACGGGCCTCGCGCAACCGCGAGTCGATCTGGTCGCCCAGCGTCTGCTCGAGGTCGCGCAGCGTCAGGTCTTCCGACCCACCGAGCAGCAGATTGAGCTGGCGCCGACGCTGCCGCGCCTGGCCGAGCGTGGCCAGAATGCGGTGCGTCGCAAAGGTGCTGTCGTCGACACCCTGGATATCGTCGCCGCTGACTGCCGCGCGCTGGCGACGCATCTGCGCGATGAGGTCGTCGAGCAATCGACGCTCACTCACCAACGCATCATGCAACGCATTCAGCAACGCCGTCGTCGGCGGCCCGTAATTCTGCGCAGCTTCGTAGTTCAGCACGGTCGGCGACATCAGAGGGCGGTGGAGTCAGTGGAGTTCGGAGCGGCGGTCGGGACTATCTGCGAGCGGAGCTGGCGGTACAGCGCTTCCCCCAACCCACCCTCCCACTGACTGGGAGTTTCGGCAGCAAGGTGCTCATCCATCAGTGACGTGAAAATGTCCTCACCGGCTCCGCCTGAAACGAACCCTTCCCCCTGTGGAACGGTGTCGCGCATCGCCTTGAAGAGCTGCTGCACAAACACGCCTTCGAGCTGCTTTGAGACCTTCTTCAGGTCTTCGTCGCGGCTGCTCGCAGCGCTGGACGTCGTCGCGACCGCGGTCGTGCGCGCCCCCATGGCCTCAATCATCGGATGATCACCTCTGCTGTGATCGCGCCTACTTCGCGCAGTGCGGCGAAGATCGCCGCGATTTCACTCGGTGGAGTCCGCACTGCCTGCAACGAGGCGGCGACGCGCTGCACCGAAATGCCAGCCGGAAGACGCACACTGCCCGGGACTGCCGTCGTGTCCGACGCCGTCTCCTTGCCGATCGCGAGTGTGATCGCTCCATGACTAACGACCGCCGGGCCAACGAGCATTTCGCCACCGGCAACCACTGTTCCATCCTTGCCATCGATGACCAGCCGCGGAGCACGTTCGGGCGTGATCGAGAGCTCGCGGATCTTCGTGTACGCGGTCGGACGCGACACCGTGTCGGCGAGCGTGACCATCACGGAACCCTCATCCTCAACGACAGCCGTCTTGTCGCCCATCGCCTTGTTGATCGCGTCGGCGATGCGCGTGGCCGTACCGAGATCGGGCTCGCGCAGCAGCAACCGGGACGCGGCCGCCACCACCGGCCTGGCGAGATCGGCCTCGAGCAGTCCGCCAGTCGGAATGCGTGCGTTCGTTTCGTGCGTGACGGCGTAGCGCGTGGTGGATCCGCCATCACTCACCAGCATCGAACCCTGCGCCGTCGCCAGAGGCGGGCCATTGGGATCGGCCACGAGTGGTGTCATGTACAGCACGCCGCCGCGCAGTGATCGCGCATCGCCCATCGACGACACACTCACTTCAAAGCGGCCACCGGCGCGCAGAAACGGCGAGACTTCAGCCGTCACCAACACCGCCGCCACGTTCCGCATGCGGATCATCTCCGGCGGCACTTCCACGTTGAAGCGGCGCAGCATGTTGACCACGCTGGCCACCGTTGCGCCGGCCGACTGTGTGCCATTGCCACGATCGCCGGTGCCATCGAGACCCACGGCCAGTCCATAGCCCACCAGTCGCACGGGCAAGGCACCTTCCGGCGAGGTGATGTCTCGAATCTTCACATCGCCCTGCGCGCGAACCGTCGCGGGCGTGAGCAGCTGCAGCACCACGAGCGCAATCACCGCAAAGGCGGTCGGAAGCTGTGTGCGCGCCAGCATGGGCGGCTTTCTCAAATTGATCGGCGTCATGTCGGGGTCCGCTTACGGCCAGAAGGCGCCGAGCAGCTTGCTGACAATGCCCTGCTTGGGCTTGCCGAGCGCGCCGGGCGAGGCATACCCCAACTGCTGGTCGGCCACGCGATTCGATTCGACGATGTTCTGCGACGAGATGTCCTGGGCGCGCACCCATCCCGTGAAGACGATGTCCTGCGCGTTCTTGTCCACGTCGATCTTCTTGGACCCCTTGATCTGCAACAGGCCGTTAGGGCCGATGGCGACGACGCGCACGCTCATCTCGTTCTGAAAGCGATTCTCGCGCTTCGACGCGCCCCGCTGCTGCTGCTCGGCGTTGTTGCGTGAGTCGAGCCCGCCGCCCTTGGAGCCGCCCGGCAAGTTGGCCGTGACGGAGAGGCCACGCGTCCGCGAGTCGGAGGCCGTGTTCTCCTTGATGGCAGTCGTGATCGTGTAGTCGTCGATCAGGACGGTGATGATGTCGCCCACGACGAACGTGCGGCGGTCGGCCACCCACGATTCACGCACCGGTCGCGCAGCGACCGTGGTCGCGGGGGCGGCACCGGCAGGTGCTGCAGCGCCAGCGCCAGCGGCACCTGCGCCGCGACCTGCGGCCGGCGTCGCAGCGGGAGCTGCACCGGGCGCGGCACCGGGCGCCTGTGCATCGAGCGGCATCACGATCGCGGAGAGCAGCAGGCCAAGCAGCATCACGAACGACGACACAGCGCGCCGGTCCTGGCGAGACTGCATGGTGCGATCGGACGAATTGGAAACGGAACCCATGCGGGTCTTCCTCAGCGGAGACGAACGGTGTTTGGCGCGACGGCGATGCCGTCGAGCCGACGAGTACGATCGATGCGCACGCCCACGGCGGCGCCGATTGATGCGGTATTGGTCGCGACGCCACTGAGCACGAGTCGCAGCGAGCCGTCCTGCCAGATCGCGTTGACCGTGCTGCCCGCGGTGACCACGGGCGGTGCCATGACCGCCGGCACGCGCAGCACTTCACCGAGTGCGATCGGCCGACGCGCGATCCAGCCGGCCACGTTGCGAATGCTGTCCGGCTTGCTCGCCCACGGCCACGCGATCACGCTGTCGCGGAGGGCGAAGTCGGTGGCACGCACGGTGTCGCCGGTTACGAACGCGCGCGTCGCCACCGGCCACGTCACGCGGCGATAGCCACGCGGCAGTGCGGTGGAGTCTGACGTTGCCACGACGCTCGTTGCCACGGTTGCCGGTGTCGCCTGTGCGAACGCGATGCTCGAGCTGGCGCACAGCGCCAGCACCACACCGATGACGGTGAGGAGGAGCAGCGAGAACGGCGGTGAAGCCATCGGCGACGACTCGGCGCGGAGCGACATGAAAATCAGCGCGTCAGGTTGTTGGCCATCTGACCCATCTCGTCGGCGTTCTTGATCGCCTTCGAGTTGATCTCATACGCGCGCATGGCGGTGATCATCTCCACCATTTCCTGCACGATTTCGACGTTGCTGCCTTCCAGGCTGCCCTGTTGCAACGTGCCCATGCCCGCATCGCCGGGCGAGCCGGTGACGGGTTCGCCGGACGACGCCGTGGGCGCATACATGTTCTTGCCGAGCGACATGAGCCCGGACGGGTTCGCGAAGGCGACCAGATCGATCTTGCCGATCTCGGTGGGCTGAATGTCCTTGCCGCGCGTGACCGCAACGATGCCGTTGACGGAGATCGAAATGTTCGAGGCGTCGGTCGGGATCTGAATCGGCGGCTGCAGCGCCCAACCGTCGGACGTGACGAGCAGGCCCTTGTCGGAGATCTGGAAGCTGCCGTCGCGCGTGTAGGTGATGTCGCCCTTGCCGTTGTCGAGCTGGAAGAAGCCGTTGCCTTCGATCATGACATCGAGGTTGCGACCCGTCGTTTCGACCGTGCCCTGCTCGTGCATGCGCAGCACGCCGGCGAGATGCGTTCCGCGGCCGACCTGAATCGCGGGCGCCGTTTCGGCATTGGGATCGCCGATCACCTGCTGCCCCTGAATCGACTGGTAGAGCAGGTCTTCGAAGTGCGCACGGCTCCGCTTGAAGCCCGGCGTGTTCACGTTGGCCAGGTTGTTGGAGATGATTTCGGTGCGCGTCTGTTGCGCCATCATGCCGGTAGCGGCGGCGCGGAGGGCCGGATCCATGCGATGTCCCTTAGATAGGCTTGCCGAGTTCGGTGGTCGCGATCCCGCGCACCGAATCCAGCGTGGAGAGAGTCTTCTGTGCGGCACCGTAGGCGTGCAGCGTGTCGATCATGTCGGTCATCGCCGACATCGTGTTCACGTTCGATTCCTCGATGAAGCCCTGCGCGACGCGTCGTTCCGCGACGGGAACCGACTGGCGCGTGGCATCGGGTACGAACTGGGTGCCGCCTTCGTGCTGGAGGCGGGTGCCATCGGCGACGCGCTCGAGACGCAGGCGCGCGACCATGCGCCCATTCGCCTTCACGGTGCCATCTTCCTCGATCTCGATCTTGCCGGCCGGCAGCGTGATCGGACCGTCATCGCCGAGCACCGCATTGCCGCGGCTGTCCACGAGCTGTCGCTGGGCGTCCATCGAAAAGGTGCCGTTGCGCGTCAGCCGCTCGCCGGCCGCCGTCTGCGTCACGAAGTAGCCGTCACCCTTCACGGCGACGTCGAGCGGATTCTTCGTCTCGCTCAGATTGCCGGCGGTGGTGTTGAGCGCGGTGTCGGTGGCGGCGAGGGCGTTGCCCATCAAGCGGGCGAACGGCGTTTCGGCCTTGAAGCCGCGCGTGGAGGCGTTGGCCAGGTTGTTGGCGAGCACCTGCTGGCGCCGCTCCATCATCTGGAGCGCGGCGGCGGCGCTGCTGAAACCGTTCATCCGTACCGGATCGGGCATGGCATACTCGGGAAAGGGGAGATTCTCGGTATGCCTAAAACGCAACGGTCGGGCCATGATGGCCCGACCGCGCGGAAAGTATCTAAGCTGTTGTCCTGCTGATGTTTAACTCGCTGCGAGACGTCCGGAACCGGGAGACCGGTTTGTCACACCCTCGGAAATTCATGCCGTTGGCGGTCGGAGTTGCCGCGAGGGGCCGCCGATCGAGATGAGCATGGCGACCGCGTCCAGTGACAGTCCGGTCCGCCAAGCGATCTCGGAGGGTTCGGTCCCGGAGTCGGCCAGCGCCTGCACGGCCTTGGGGGTACGGCTCGCGGCACGCGCCGGGCGCGGGCTGCCGACCGGACGGGTGCGTCCAAGCATCGAGTTCACCGTCCCGATTCCGGCAGCGCTCGGCAGGTTGATCTGCGGGCGACGGCGGAAGAGGCTCACGCCGGTCGCAGCAAATCCGGCGAGGGCGAGCGTCCCGAAGAGCACGGGGAGCGCAAGACGACGCACAGGGGCGGGCATATCGCGCAGCGCGCGCGCCGTGACCTTGTTGGTTTGGTCCCGCACGGATTCAATCGCGAGGAAGCCGGCGTCGATGGCGTGGGTCAGCGACGTACCGATGGCGGACTCACTGTCCGGCTGCGTGGCCGTCGCGACGGCGGGCGCCAGAATGAGTGCGCCTGCGGCCACACCACCCACGGTCACGCCGATGCCCAATCCGACCATGAGCGCGATCTGGCGAAGCTGTGCGGAGTTCACGCGACCCGTCCACGCAGCGGCTTGAGTTCGACCCGCAGCTTGCTCAGCGCCTTCGAGCGAATCTGCGACACGCGCGACTCGGTCAACTCGAGCACCTTGGCGATCTCGTGCAGCTTGAGCTCCTCGAAGTAGTAGAGCGACAACACGACGCGCTCCTGATCCTTGAGGCGAAGAATCGCGTCCTTGAGATGCGAAACTTCCTGCTCGTGCGTGAGGCTGTCCTCCACGTCCGAATCCATGCCGCCGGTCAGCATCTCGGCTGGCGTGGGCGCGTTGTTCTCGCGTTCGCCCGGTGCGCGGTCGAGCGGAATGTGATGCGCCCCTTCGACGTCGGCCTGCCAGCGCCAGAGCGTATCCATGTCCACGCCCATCTGTTCGGCGAGCTCGCGATCATCCGGTCCGCGGCCATTCACGCGCATGTAGGCCTCGCGCGCCGCGGACATCTCGCGCGTCTTGCGACGAATCGAGCGCGGTACGTGGTCCTGCTTGCGCAGTTCATCGAGGATCGCGCCGCGAATGCGCGGTGCCGCGAAGGTGCTGAAGGCGAGACCGCGCGTGGCGTCAAAGCCTTCGAGTGCCGTCATGAGACCAATGGTGCCGGCGCTCACCAGCTCATCGAAGTCGGCGCGTACGGCCAGCGTTCGCGAGACCTGACGCGCAACGTGATGCACGAGACCCAGATGCTCCTGAAGCAAGCGGTCGCGCGCGCTCTCGCTTCCGGCGTGGTAGGACTGCCAGAGCTTCGCGTTCATGGCTACGGATCCTTGGGGAGTTGCAATCGCCACGGTCAGACACCTGGTCGGGAGTGTGTAGCACCGGCCAGCGTTCGCATCACTACATCGTGAGCGGCTATCGCTGCGGGTGAGCCTGCCGCCGCGTCGGGGAACGACATCCCAGCGCGGAGTGCGGCATCGAGCGTCGGGTCGGAAGGAACCGCGCCGGCAAAACGCAGCGAGGTTCCGAGGAACTGGCGGGTACCGGCATCGATCGCATCGAAGCAGCGCGCGGCGTCGCGCCCATCGAGTCGATTGACGAGCAGGTCCTGCGGAAGGGCACCGACCCGTGTGTGCACGGCTTTGCACAGCGCATAGGTCGCGGCCAGTGAGACAGCATCGCCGCCGGCGGTGACCGCCAGCAGTCGTTCATCAGCATGCGACATCGCTGCCGCAGCAATCGCATCGAAGCGTGAACCGCAATCGATGACCACCATGTCCATCTGCTCCGAGAGCGCACTGAGCCGGCGCATGCAGGCGCGCCGCTCGGCGTTCGCAATCGCGCCCTGATCGCCAGTGCGCGCGATGCCGCCCGCGACCAGCGTCAATGTCGTGCTCACCGGAGTGGCCACATCGTGCGGCGAGACGCGCCCGCCGCGCAGATCCTGCCACGTCGCCATCGGTACGACGCCAAGCATCGGAGCGAGCGGTCCAACGAGATCGTCCGCGTCGATCAACAACACGCGATAGCCATCGCCCGCCGCGGCGACTGCCAGCAGCGCGGCAATCATCGACGTGCCCGTGCCACCACGGCCGCTCGCGCACAAGAGCGTCGGAACGCCGCGCGCAGGTGCGCCGCTCGACGGAGTCGCCTGACGCGCACGACCACGCAGCAACGCATCGATCTGCGAAGCGTTCGCGCCGGACGCGCCTCCATTGAGCGTCATGCTGCTCACGCCGGCATCCAATCCGGCTCTGCGTCGGCGCCGAGGCCGTACGAGCGCAGGATACGATTCACGCCGGGCTTGAGGTCGGCCGGCACATCCTGGCCGTCCGTGATCCAGCGCGTGGGCATTCCCAGCGACAGGGCGAGATCGGCCACGCCGCTCTCACGCGGCACCTCGTCGATCTTGCTCACCAACAGATGCGTGGCACCGCGATGCTGACGCGTGGGCGCGTAGGCACGCCCGACATCGATCGCGAGATCGGCGCGCAGCGTGGCCGGAAGCACCAGGTGCACTTCGTCGGGCTGCAGCGCATCGAGCAGGTTGCGCCAACGCTCGGTCAACTCCGACGATGCCGGGCTACGACCCGGTGTGTCGATCACGACGACGTCGCAGGACGACAGGCGACGCATCGCCGCCTCCACTTCCCGCGCATCGTAAATCACTTCGAACGGCACTTCCGCCAGCTCGGCGTAGGCTGCCAACTGCTCCATGCCACCCACGCGATACGTGTCGAGCGTGAGCAGGCCAACGCGCGCTGTGCCGAACATGCCACGGCGCACGGCCAGCTTTGCCGCGGTCGTCGTCTTTCCGGCACCTGTCGGGCCAACCAGCGCAATGCGATACGGCTTGCCATCGGCCGAGCGCATGCCGGGAGGGAAGGGACGCGCTTCGAGACGGGAGCGCACGCGGTCGATCGCGTCGGAGGAAGCGGCGAGCACTTCCACCATCGGCACGCCGCCATCACGCACCGTGCGCGAATGCAGGATCATCACTTCGTCGCCAAGCGCGCGACGGGCACGATCCGACACATGCGTCATGTCCGCACCGCGGAAACGCTCAAGCACCAGGGACTCACGGGACATGCTTCATCTCCCACGTGGCAACGCTGCTCAGGGTGATCGCAGGCGGCAGTTCGGCGAGCGACACCACCGGCAGGCTAGGCAGCACAGGCTCGATCAGACGGCGCACGCCAATGCGCAGCGACGGCGGTGTGATCAGGGGCAACGGACGACCATCCACGGCGTAGGTGGTGGCGAGGTGGTTCAGATCGCGCAGCATGGCGGCGAGCGAATCGGGGGTGAGCAGCGGCGCGTTGACAGCGGAGCTTCGCGGCGAGAAGAGCCCCATCAGCGCGGACTCGAGGCGCGCGCCGATCGTGATGCCGCGAACCACACCACTCTGATCGGCGAACAGGCGCGCGATCACGTTCGTCAGCGACTTGCGCACGACTTCCGTCAGCGCTTCCGGATCCTTCGTCGTTTCGGCGCCATCGCCCACCGCCTCGAGAATCGTGACGAGGTCGCGAATCGGCACACGCTCGCGCAGCAGGCGCTGCAGCACACGGTGCAGCACGCTGAGCGACACCTTGGCCGGAATGATTTCTTCCACCAGCGCCGGGTGCGACTTCTTGAGCGTCTCCACCATTTCCTGCACTTCCTGACGTCCGAGCAGATCCGCGGCGCTCGTCTTGAGCGTCTCCAACAGATGCGTGGCCATCACGGTCGTCGGCTTGACGACCACATAGCCCAGCGCTTCGGCTTCGGTGCTGCGGGCACCGGCAATCCAGCGCGCAGGCATGCCGAACGACGGATCCGTCGTCTCCATGCCATCGATCTCTGCCACGACGCCGCCCGTGTTGAGCGCCATCATGAAGCGAGGCAGCACTTCGGAGCGCGCGACTTCGGAGCCGCGCAGCTTGATCACGTACTCGTTGGCGGGCAGACGGATGTCGTCGCGAATGCGAATGGGCGGCACGAGAATGCCCAGCTCCATCGCCGCTTGCTTGCGCAGCAGCGAGATGCTCTCGAGCAGGTCGCCACCCTGGCCTTCGTCCACGAGCGGGATGAGCGCGTAGCCGACTTCCAGTTCGATGGGATCGATCTGCAGCAGGTCGCGCATCGGATCGTCGGGTGCCGGCGCTTCCACCGGCGGCAACTCGGCGACATTCGCCAGCTCGTTGCGGCGTGTTTCACTGGCCGTCGACGACCGCGCGAGGAACACCGTGAGGCCCGCCATCGCGACGAACGGCAGCATCGGCAGGCCCGGCACGAGCGAGAACGCGCCGAGCACACCGGCTACCATCCACATTGCGCGCGGATGCGCACCGAGCTGGCGCGAGAGCACGACGCCCATGCGGTCGGAGCCCGTCGCGCTCGACGCCATCAAGCCGGCCGCCGTGCTGATGATCAGCGCGGGCACCTGCGACACGATGCCGTCACCAACAGTCAGAATCGTGTAGGTGCTGGCCGCCTTCTGGATGTCCATTCCCTTCTGCACGACACCGATGAAGATGCCGCCCAACACATTCACGACGACGACCATGATGCCGAGGATCGCGTCGCCCTTCACATACTTGGAGGCGCCGTCCATCGCGCCATAGAAGTCGGCGGTGCGCGCGATGTCTTCGCGACGCTTGCGGGCGTCCTTCTCGTCGATGAGACCCGCCGAGAGATCGGCGTCGATCGCCATCTGCTTGCCGGGCATGGCGTCGAGATTGAAGCGCGCAGCGACTTCCGCGATTCGACCGGCACCCTTCGTGATGACGATGAAGTTGATGCCGATCAGCAACAGGAAGATGACGACGCCGACGGCATAGTTGCCGCCGATGACGAATTGTCCGAACGCCGCGATCACCTTGCCGGCGTGCGCCTGCGTGAGAATCAGACGCGTGGACGAAACGTTGAGACCAATGCGGAACAGCGTGAGCAACAGCAGCAGCGTGGGAAAGCTGCTGAAGTCGAGCGGATTCGTGGTGTACAGCGACACGAGCAGCACCACCAGCGACACGCCGATGCTGGCCGCGAGGCACAGATCGAGCAGCGCGGGCGGGAGCGGCACCACGATGAGCGCGATGATCAGAACGACGGCGAGCGCGAGGCCGACTTCGGCGCGCTTCTTCCCTGGTTCTGCGTCGAACGCCATCGGCATGGAGGCGGCGGTCATAGCGAGTTCCTCATGCGGCCGCCGTGCCGCGCCACTTCGATCCATAGCGCTCACGCTGCTTCATCACGAAGGCGAGCACTTCGGCCACGGCGAGATAGAGTTCGACGGGAATGACGGTGCCAACCTTGGCCGACGCGATCAGTGCGCGCGCGAGCGGCTTGTTCTCGATCACGGGAACACCATGCTGAAAGGCGAGCTCCTTGATGCGGAGCGCGATCTTGCGCTGGCCGAGTGCGACGACGTACGGCGCTGGCGCAACATCAGGGTCGTACTTGATCGCGACGGCGATGTGCACCGGGTTCACGATCACGACATCGGCCTTGCGAACGTTCGCGAACATCGCGCGACGGATGCGATCACGCGCGATCTGGCGACGGCGTCCCTTGATTTCCGGATCACCTTCCTGCGACTTGCCTTCGTCCTTCACTTCCTGCTTCGTCATCTTGAGCGACTCATTCGTGCTCCACTTCTGCCACGCGTAGTCGGCACCAGCGAGCGCGAGGAACATCATGCCGGCGTTGCGCATGAGATTGAGTCCGTACTTGCGCACGACATCCATGAGTGCCACGGGAGACAGCAGCGCGAGCCCCTGGATATCGGGCCATGCATCGCTGAGCGTCGCGTAGACTGCCCAGCTCACGATGCTCATTTTCACCAGCGACTTGGCCAGCTCCACGAACGAGCGCTTGCCGAGCATCTGCTGCGCGTTGGTGAGCGGATTGAGCCGCTGCCACTTGGGCTCGAGTGCCTTGGAGCTCAGCAAGCCACCCGTCTGCGCGACCTGCACCATGACGGCGATCATCGCCATCGTCGCCATCAAGCCGACCATTGCGACCATCGTGCGAAAGCCCATCACCTGCACCCACTGCAGCAACCCAACGCCACGCATCTGTGCGTCGCCGAGATGCGACAGATTCTGCCCCATCGCGTCGAGCAGAAAGCGCCACAACGTCGGGCCGGCCATGTTGATCGTGAGGCCCGCTCCGAGGAGAAACGCGGCCGTCATCAGCTCCGGACTCTTCGCGATCTGACCCTTGTCGCGCGCTTCCTGGAGCCGTTTACCAGTAGGTTCTTCTGTCTTTTCGCCACCATCATTGTCGGCCATGTCAGCGCACCGTCATGGCAGGTGCACCGACGCGCGTGGCACGCGAGAAGGTGTCGAGCGTGGAAGCGTAGCCAGGGGTCCAGTCGATGATGACATGCGACACGAGCGCGACCGAGCCCGCGAACGTCAGCAGCCCCACACCGATCTGAATCGGAAAAGCGAGGCTCATGATCTGCAGCTGCGGTGCGGCGCGCCCGAGAATCGCGAGCGCCATGTTGGTCACGAAGACCGCCGCGATCACCGGTGCCGAGAACTGCAGTCCGGTGGCAAAGATCACTTGGGCTGTCGGCACGAAAGCGCCGAGCCCCGCGCCCAGACTGATTGGCGCGCCGATCGGCATCGCCTGAAAGCTGCTGCCCAAAGCGCGAATCATCACCAGGTGTCCGCCGCTGATCACCAGCAGCACCAGCGACAGCAACTGCATGAACGACGAGAGCAGTGGACTCTGCGTGTTGTTGGCAGGGTCGAGAATTGCCGCGCCGGACAACCCGCTCGATGTCGTGATCAGCTCACCCGCGAACTCGGCGCCGGCAATGATCGTCGCGGCGGCGAGACCAAACACCACGCCGATAGCCGATTCCGTGAGGAACGCAGCCGGCGTGATCTGAAGGGTTGCGAGGTTCGCGCTCGCACTGGCGGCGGGGAACAACAACACCGCGAAGATCACCAGCAGCGCCGTGCGCAGCTTCATCGGCACCGACTTGGCGGACCACACCGGCGCCACCATCAGCAGTCCGCCCACGCGCAGCGCGCACAACACGAATGCTGCGGCCGCACCCGGTGCGAAGAGGTCGGGGAAGCCGGTCGCGACGAGACCGTTCACGCCACCACCGACGGAATGCTCAGGAACAGCTCGCGCGTGTACTGCGTCAGCACGTGGATGATCCACGGAAGTCCAACGATGAACGCGCCGCCGACCAGCACCAGCTTGGGCACGAACGCCAGCGTCTGTTCCTGGATCTGCGTGACCGACTGGATGACGCTGACCAACAGACCGATGCCGAGCGCGATCACCAGCATGGGCGCGGCGATGGTCAGCGCGGTCATGATGGCGTTCCGGGTCAGGTCGATCACCAACTGGTCGTTCATCTGGTCCGTGGCTGTCGAGGAAGTCGAATCGAGGTAGTCGGGGAATCCCGCCACCTGCACGGCCTCCTACAAAGCAGGGTCCGTACCACGACGCCCAGGGTCGGACCTATCAGCTAAAGTGTTTCATGGCAATGAGTTAGTATTGTGTGTCCAGTCGGAATTCCTGACCTCCGCCGTGTCGATCGGCACAAACTGCCGAGTGGGTCGCGGGAGCTTTTGCCGGGGCCGACTTCCGGCTCCGCGGGTAGCATTCGGCATGCTCTCCGCACTCCTCGCGCGACTCGGCCTGCGGCGCCCCGATCCTGCCGCCCCCGCCGCCATGTCCGCTTCGTCGTCCGGCCTCGAGGCCGAGCAGTTCACCATTCGTGGCATCCCGGTGGCGGTGCTCAACGGCCGCCCCGACATCAAAACGGTCGAGGTGCTCGAGCGCCTGGACGAGGCGCTGGGGTTGATCGAGGTGCATCAACCGTGGCGGATGCGTCATCTGCGGCGTGACATCCGGTTCATCCGGGTCGAGCGCTATGCCTGCCGCGGAGCCTTCATTCCGTCGGAGCGAGTGGTCATGACGGAACTCACGTTCCTCGCGCGACGGGACATCACCGCGGCACCGGTCGCGTCGTCGATTCTGCACGAAGGCGTGCATGCGCGGGTGCATGCGTTGCGGGAGCGACTGGCACGACTGACCGGGAGTTGGTCACCGGAGCGCGATGCGGCGCGCGAGGAGCGAGTCTGCCGTCGCGCGGAGTTGGCCTTTGGCGAATCGCTTCCGCCAGAGCTAGGCGCGCCCGTGATCGAACGGGCGCTGGCCAGTTTGCAGCTCGATGACATTGGGGTGGCGCCGCAGGTGGATTGGCGCGAAGCACAAGCGCGGATCGATGCGGCCGACCGGGCCGCAGGTGCCTGACTAGCAGGCCGCCACTAGGCGAAGCTCTTGATCAGCGATTCGATCGTGAGCGTCCAGCCGTTCACCAGCACGAAGAGCAGCAGCTTGAAGGGCAGGGAGATCATCGCCGGTGGTAGCATCATCATGCCCATGCTCATGAGCACCGAGGCGACGACCGCGTCGATGATGATGAACGGCAGATAGATCATGAAGCCGATCTCGAACGACGTGCGCAGCTCGCTGGCCACGAACGCAGACATCAGCACATGCAACGGAACGTCGTCGACAGTGTTGGGGCGCGGCACGCGGCTCAACTCGACGAACGTCTTGAGATCTTCCTGCTTCATCTGGCGCAGCATGAACGCGCGCATCGGCTTCACGCCGATCTTCATCATCTGCACCTGATCGATCTGGCCATCCATCCACGGAGTGATCGCCGTGCGATTCACTTCGGAGAGCGTGGGCGCCATCACGAAGCCGGTGAGCAGCAACGCGAGTCCCGCGAGAAGCTGCGCCGGCGGCGCGCCTTGCGTTCCCATTGCCTGCTTCAGGAAATGCAGCACGATGAGAATGCGCGTGAAGCCGGTCATCATGAGCAACAGCGTCGGCAGGAGCGTGAGCAGCCCCATCATCACCACGATGCCGACCGTGCCGTTTAACCGGAGACCGCCGTCCTTCGCATCGCCGATGCGCATGTCCATCTGCGGCATCAACTTCATGATCGCATCGTTGGCCGCGACAGGCGCCATCGACGCCGGCTCGGCGCGTTTGCGCGACGAGTCCGCGCGCGCGCTGTCGACCTTCATGTCGGTCATTGGGCGCGACGCCTTCGTGCCGCCAGGCTCGACCGACGCGCCGTTGCCTCTACGTGCTGGAGTCTGTGCTGCCGTCGCGGCGTTGGTCGTGGCTGGCGTTGCGCCCGTGGTCGATGCGGCGGTTGCCGCACGTGCCGGCGTGACGCGACCCGCCGCCTCGGGCGGGAGCTGTAGCTGCGGGACGTTGGGCTGCGTGACGGGCGAAAGCGTTGCGGCGTTAGGTGCCGCCGTGGCTGCACCGGCCGGCGTCTGGGTGGGCGCTGGCGGCGGCGTTTGGACGCGCGGCTGCACGGTTGGCGGCGCACCCGTTGTCACCGGTGCGGCCTGCGCGCCCAGAGACTGTGCAAGGGGTGCGGTTGCAGAGCCGGCTAACGCCATCGCACCGATGAACAACGCGAGACGCGTGGCGCCGCTCAACGAGACGTTGAGCATCGCGCGGAAATCCCGATCGGGAGACGGCGCTGGCGCCGACGCCCGCGAATACGCGAACGACGGCGTGGCCTGCTCCGCTGGTGCAAAGCCTGCTGGTGCGGAAAGCACTGGTGCGACAGCAACCGGCGCGGCCGCCGCTGGGGTCAGTCCCAGGCGGGACGCCAACGACGGTGGCAGCAGCTTGCCGAACGCCGCAGACGCGTCGGCGCTCGACTGCATGGGCGTCGGAACGTTGCTCGAGGCGAGAACCAGCTGACGATCCGCTTCACTCAGCTCGAAGAGCGTACGCACGCCACCATCTCCGACCGATACCGCCATCACCTTGTCGCCCACGCGAACGACCGCGATGCCGACCTTGGGGCTCAGCGCGATGCGTTGTACGACCTCCACGGGCACACGCGACTTGGGGACCAGCATGCCGTTCCCCCAGCGCTTGAGCGCCCACACGCAGAGGGCGCCAAGTGCCAGCACAAACGAGAGTGCGGCAACGACGCTGAGGGCGGCTTGCAGCATCATCAGGCGGCGTGGGCGGCAGCCGCGCCGCCGGAGCGCGCGAGAATGCGCGTGATGCGCACGCCAAAGTGTTCGCCGAGCACCACGACTTCGCCTTCGGCGAAACGACGGTCGCCGACGTAGATGTCGATCGGTTCGCCGGCCAGCCGCTCGAGTTGAATCACCGAACCACGACCGAGGCGAAGCAACTCCTGCACGGTCATGCTGGTGCGACCGAGTTCGATGGAGACTGGCAGCGTGAGGTCGAGCAGCACACCGATCGGTACTTCGGTGGTGCCCATCATCGTCTGCTCAAAATCCGTCAGCTGCGGCGCCTGCGGCTCGTAGTCCGCCGGATTGGGTTCTTCGTCGGCCAGCGAGGAGATGGGCAGCCCCGCCGCTTTCGCAGCGTTCGCACTGGCCACCAGCGCGGCAATTTCGTCTGGGTTCATGATTTCTTCATCCGGGCTTCGGGAGCTGACGGTGCGGCCTGCACCGAGTCGAGAATGCGCACTGCGAGATTGCCGTTCACTCGGCCGGGGTGACCGATGAAGCGTTCCTGATCACTGACGCGCACGATGATGCGCGAGTCCTTCGGGATGCCGGTGGGTATCACCGAGCCGACATCCATGCGAGCGATGTCGCGCATCGAGAGCTGGAACTCCGGGAGACGCGCGGTGAGCGGCACCTTGGTCGCGCGCAATGCGGCTTCGCTGCGCTGACGGGTGACTTCGCGTTCGGCCTCGTTGGTGTGCAGCTGTCCGGTGCGCTGCTGTCCGTTGGACGTGAAGAACTTGTCCAGCACGGAGAAAGGCAGGCAGATGAGCAGCAGGCTCGTTGCGTTACCGGCCGTGACTTCGACGTTGGCGACGAGTACGGGATCTTCGCGGTTGACCACCTGCAGAATTTCCGGCGACGACTCGAATGCCGTGATGTTGATCTCCATCGGCACATAGTCCTGCCAGATGTCCTGCAGCAGCGAGGCGACGCGGTCGGCGATGGAGCGCACCGCCATGCGTTCGATCGGCGTGAGCGCGCGATAGAGCACGCTGCCGGAACCTTCGCCGCCAAACAGGCGATCGATGACGTAGTAGGAGAACTCAGGCCCCACATCGAGCACGCCCTTCTGTCCGGTGCCGGCGATGTCGAAGACAAAGCTGGAGCACGGCGTGGGCAGCGAGAGGGTGAATTCGCCGAAGGAGAACTGTTCGACGGACTGCAGCCGAATCTCGATCTGACCGCGAACGCGGGAGATGAGCCAGGCTTCGAGATTCTTGACGAGACGCTCGTACATGGCCTCGAGCGTCCGCAGGCGTTCCTTGGATACGCGATGCGGGCGACGCCAATCGTAGACTTGCAGTTCGACACCAGCGGCCGGGCCGCGCGTCGTCGTCGGACGCGCCCCACCGCCGAGCAACCGGTCGATGTCGTTCTGGCTGAGCGTTTCAGAGCTCATGGACGCTTACTGGACCACGAACTGGGGGAAGTACAGGCTCTTCACCGCACCCTTCCCGAAGCGCTTGATGATTGCGGCCTGCACTTCCGTCTTGATCTTTTCGCGCGCGGCCATGTCCACCAGCTCCTCGACCGTCTTGCTGCCGAGCGAGGTGAGGATGATGTCGCGCAGTTCGGCGTCGCGTGTCTTGAACTCTTCGCCGGCCTTGGCGTTGCCACCTTCGATGGCGACCGTGAGCAGGAGGAAGCGACTGCCGCCGCTCCCGGCCGGATTGAGCACGAGATTTTCGAGGACGTGCATCGCTTCCGCGGCGCCGGCCTCGCCTTCCTTGGGCGCTTCGCCTTCCTTGGGAGCGGCTTCGCCTTCGGCGGGGGCGTGCTCGCCCTCAGCGGGGGCCGCTTCGCCCTCGGCGTGGGCGGCGGGGGCTTTCACCACCTTGCCCATTTTCTTGGCGACCATGGGGCCGACGAACACGGCGCCCGAGCCACCTCCAACCGCGAGTCCGACGAGCAGGACGGCGATGAGGGGCATCTTGGCCTTCATGCCCGTTGGGGCTGGTGCATCCGCAGCAGCGGCGTCCGGCGCTTTTTCTTGTTTGGCAGACATGATGGAGAGCGGGCGAGAGTTGGGTCAGCGCTACTCGTAAAAGCAGAGATCGGGCCAAACGCCAAGACCGTCATGCGTCCGCCATTCCATCAGACGGAAACATCTTAAGTCATTGATTTAATTGATTTTATGTTTCAACTATTGGTTTCCGCTTTTCGGAACGCTGGAATGGCAGAGCGCCCTCCCATCCGGCAGATCGCACCGCGTCGGCACTTTTTGCCGTTCCGCAGCTGGACGCGGAACTGCCGCACACGCCGGGATCGACGTGTGCGGCAGCGCTGCTTACCTACCCGATCAGGCTTAGCGCTTGATCGTCATCAGCTCCTGCAGCATTTCGTCCGAGGTCGAGACGACCTTGCCGTTCGCCTGGAAGGCGCGCTGGGCGACGATCATGTTGGTGAATTCCTGCGCCAGGTCGACGTTGGACATTTCGAGGGCGCCGGAGGTCAGCTGCGACTGCGAGCCTTCGAGCGCGAATCCGAGCACGCCGCCGCCGGAGTTGGCGGACTCCTGGTACATGTTGTCGCCGATGCGGAGCAGGCCGCTCGGGTTGTTGAAGTCCGCCAGCACGATCTTGGCGAGCGGCGACGTCGTGCCGTTCGTGAAGAAGCCGGTGATCAGGCCGAAGCGGTCGATCGAGAAGTTCTGGAGCGAGCCGGAGGTGTAGCCGTTCTGGTCGCGGAGTACGGCGGTGGACGACGTGGAGGCGAACTGCGTCAGGCCGTTGACACCGCCGTTCAGCTTGAGGTTGATCTGCACCAGATTGGCACCCGGCACCGCGAAGTCGATCGCGGCCGTGATGTTCGTGTTCATGATGCCGGCCTGGTCGAACGTCAGTGTGCCGCCGTTGGTGCTGGCCGCTGGCGCCGTCGGGCTCATGAAGTAGCCGATCTTGATGGCCGAGTTGGACGGCATGTTGTTCGTGAACACCACCGAATTCGTGGCCGCGTTGAACGACCAATCGGCAGGCGACGAATAGGCAGTGCCGCTGGTGCTGGTGACGACGACGTCGGCGGGCAGAATCTGATAGCCAGTCGGAGGCGTCGGCAGCACGATCGACGACGGCGGGCTCGCCGCGTCGGTCTGGAAGTCTTGCACGAGCGCGGACGCGATCGGGTCGATCCGCCAATCCCACGTGTTAGGGCCCGTCTTCCACATCTGTACCTTGATGTCGTGCTTGGAGCCCTGCGAGTCGAAGATCGCGATCTGCGATTCCGACCACGCGTTCTGGTTGATGGGCAGCGCGCGATCGAGCGGGTTGGTGAAGGTACCTTGGAAGATCGGGGCGGACGCGTTCAGGTTGCCGGCCCACGTCGTTTCCGTCGTCGGCTTGGCCGACACCTTCTGACCGAACGGCAACTGAATGTCGCGGATGCCGTCCTGCAGAATGCCGTTGTCGTACGTGCGTCCCTGCACCACGAAGCCGTTCGTCGGCGACACCATGTTGCCGAGTGCGTCTACCTGGAAGTTGCCCGAGCGCGTGTAGAAGGACTGGTTGCCCTTTCGCACGACGAAGAAGGAGTCGCCCTGGATCGCGACGTCGGTGTTGGAGCCCGTCGTTTCGAGGTTACCCTGGTTGAAGATCTGGTCGATGGAACCGATCTGCATGCCGAGGCCGATCTGAATCGGGTTGATACCACCCTGGTCTCCAGGCGGACGGCTCGCACCCTGCAGCAACTGGGCAAAGCCTTCCTTGAAGGTGACACGTCCAGCCTTGAAGGCGACGGTGTTCACATTGGAGATGTTGTTACCGATGACGTCCATGCGCACCTGATTGTTGCGCAAGCCCGAAACGCCGGCATAGAGAGAGCGAAGCATGTCGTGTGTTCTCTGAGAGGGTGGGCGCGGTCAGGCGCGGATCTGGATCAGTTGCGACATCGGGATCGAGAGTGAATCGCCGATGATGAGCGTCGGAACGCCCTGGACGTAGCGCATGCCGGTGATACGTCCGGTGGTGTAGGTCTTCACCGCCTGTGCGGCGCCGTTGAGCGGCTTCACGGCGACGGTGTAGCTGTTCTTGCCCGGCGTGATCGGCGGCGTGAAGCTGAGGTCTTCAATGGCAAACGACTGCAGCCCAGCCGTCACCGGATTCAGCGTCGCCGTGCTCACGACGCCGCCTGCGCTGGTGACCGTGATTGTGCCAACGCCGCTGACGCTGCCGGTATCGATCACGGCGGTTCCCGCTCCGCCCTTCTCGATAAAGAGGTCGTTTCCCGGTGCCACAGCCGACTTGCCGACGGTGGCCATCGCGGTCTGCCCTTCGATTAGGGCCTGCAGATTTTCTGCTTGCGTCTTCTGATCTTCACCGAGTGCGGTGATCGCGTCGGAGAGCGCCTGCTGCACCTTCGCCTGATCATCGTACTTGCTGTTGAGATTCTGGAGCTGCTCGACCGACGAGAACGTCGCGAGCTGCGCGGCCATGTCCTTGCCGTCCATCGGATTGAGTGGATCCTGATTCTTCAGCTGCGATACGAGCAGCTTGAGAAAGTCGTCCTTGCCGAGCGAGGACTTGGTGATGGGATTCGACTTGGGCGCTGTCGGTTCGGCGGGGCCGACGGGCGGCGTCGTCGCTGGCGGCGTGGTCGTCGTGGGTGTGGTTGTCGTCGCAGCGTACTGCGCGGCAAAGCCCGTGGCGTTCTTGGTCGCGGTGATCATCGCGGATCCTGGTTGTAGGTGCTGCGCTGGCCGCGCTGGCCAGCACCTTGGCGCTGCTCGTCACGCGCCCTGCGCGCGTCGTCGGTCTTCTCCCATTCACGTGCCATGCCGCGATCACGCGGTCCTTGTCCCATTGCCTGATTGTCCGCACCGCCGTTGGCGGTCGCGCCCTGCGTCATCCCAATCGCTTCCTGCTGGCCAACGCGCGCGACACTCGACTCACCGCGCGTGCTGCCGGTGATCTGCACACTGTCAGCGGTCAACCCATGCCGGCCGAGCGCGTCCTGCAACTCCGCCGTGTGCGCGCGCAATCGATCCGCGCTCGCTGCGTCCGTCGTGATCTGTGCGCCTACGGTATTGCCGCGCAGATCGACGGTGATCCGCTGCATGCCGTTGGGGCCTTCCACGTCGAGGGTCATGCTCGAAAGCGCGCCGGCTGGCGCATCGGCCCGCAGCTGCTGCACTTCCGCGACCCGTTCTGCAGAGGCGATGCCTGCCGGCGCCGCCGCCGCCGTCGGTGCGGCCGTGTGCGTGCCGTTCTGTGTGGTGCTCTGCGCGCTGTTGAGCGTACCGTAGCCTGACGTCGCGTTGTCGGCACCAGACTGACGAACGCGTCCCTTGCCGTTGGACGACGTGTTGGCGTTCTGCTCACCGCTCGATGCGTTGCGCGCATCCTGTCCACCGCTGCGCGAGCTCGCCGAACCGTTCGCGCTGGCCATCGTGGCGTAGGACGACATCGCGCTGGGCATGCCGTTGCTGGTGTCCGCGCCGGCCGTGCGCTCACCCACACGCGCAACGGATGCGACACCGGCGACGCCAGCCACCTGCGCGACCGATGCCTGCGACGCGGATTGCGATGCCGTCGCGCTCACCGTCACGTTGGCTGCGCGCCGCTCGATCAGGCTCGCCACGTTGGCCGCGGCATCCGTCTGTGCGCCGTTGCGTGCGAGCTCGAGGTGTCCCGGATCCTTGAGGCCGAGTGTGCGCAGCCCTTCTTCGCGTGCGATGCGCTGCAGTCGCGCAAAGCCGTCGGCGTTGTTCCACGATCCATCGACGAGCACGTCCACTGCTTCGCCGCGGGTGTGTGCCGAGTCGTGCGTCCACGTGACAATGGGACCTTGGCGCGTCCGGCCTTGGGCGTACAGGAAATCCTGGCGCTCCTGCGAACGCGCGGTCTCGACGATGCTGACGTCGCTGCCGTACTCGTCGCGCATGCGCGCAATGACACGATCCAGTCGGGCGCGCAGCTCCGGCGCGAGTGCGCTCGGATCGCGCACCGGCGTGGTCACGTCCGCGGCAGACGTCGCGTTGGCGGCGGCGAGCGCTGCGGCGTGCGCTGCGGCGTGCATGGCCGCGAGGCTCGCCGGATCTGTCCCGAAGTTGGCGCCAACGCCGGAACCGGTATTGGCAATCGCGAGCGCTTCGAGCGTGCCGGCCTGCGCGAGCAGTGCATCCATCGCGGCGAGCACACTGGCGCCCTTGGAATCGCCGAGTGCCAACAGCTGTTCACGGCGAGCACCGCGCTTGCTGGCCTGCAGCAACGATGCGCGCAGGCTTGCGTCGAGCGCGGAGGCGTTTCCGGTACGCGACAGACCGCCTGCGCTCAAGCCGAGCAGCGTGTCGGTGTCGCCAGACTCGTTCAGCACGTCGTTGAGCAGCGCGGACATCTCGCGCGTCGAGCTGCGCGAGCCACTCTGCATCAGTCCGTAGCGCAGTGCATCGGTGGCATCGCTCTGCGCGCCGTTGGCCGTCGTCGAGAACAGTGTCTCCGAGCTCTCGTCCGTCGGGGTTTCCGGCGCACCATTCAGCAGACGGTCCACCAGCGATGCATTGCCCGGCGAGAGCTGACGAAGCGCCTCGGCGCGCGCCGCCGGCGACGCACCGGCGAGTAGCGCCAGCAGCAGTGAAAAGTCGGGACGTGCCCGCGCGACGCGCTTGTCGTCGGCGTTGTCGTCACGCGTGTCGTCCGTCGCGGCGTCGGATCGCGAGACGGGCTCGGGACGCGAGAACGGCTCCGGGCGTGATGCCCTGAAGATCGGAGCTGCGCTGGTGGCGATCATGGCTGTGAGCCTCCGGCGCGACCTTTCGTCACGGCGGCAGCGCGAGCGGGCGGCAGCGCGGTGAGAATCGCCGCGGCCTGCTTGTCGGTCATCATCCCCAGGATCGTGCGGACATCGCTGTCGTTCATCTGGTCGAGCACCTTGGCCGCTTCCTTGGCCTGCATCGCGCCGAAGATCTTGGCGAGCCGCGCCTCGGGGAGTGCCGTCTCGAGGGCGTCGCGACGGGCGTTGTTCACCGCGTCGGCCGCGCTGCGGGTCGCCGTGCTCGGGCCAGTCGGTGCGACGAGCTTCGGCGCGGGCGCGTGCGAGTCGGTCGCAGCGGGTTTGGTCTCGTGCGAGGCGGCGACGGGGATCGGCTGCACCTCGCGTGGCGCGGCCTTCGCCGGCGGCTCGTGCGACGCAGCCTTCTTGGGCATCGGCTTCGCGGAAGCCTTGGACTCCGGCGTGGCTTCGGGGGCGTGCTCGCCCTTGACCGGCGGCTTGGCCACCGGCTTCGCGTCGGCGAGTCCCTTGGTCTCTTCGTGCAGCGAGGTGCGCGCCGCATCGAGCGCGCGGATGCTGTCGGCGGGCGTCATCGGCTCGAGTGGCGCGGTCAGCGTGTCCTCGTGCGAGGCCGTGCTGTCCGTCGCTTCGCCCTCGTGCTTCGTCGAATCCGCGGGATGCGCCTTGAGGCTGTCGGCGAGATGCGTGGAATCCGCGACGTACTTCTTGGCCGCACGCATGTACGAGTAGCCGGATCCGCCGCCGAGTCCGGCGAGGATGCCAATCACTGCGGGAATGATCAATGCTTTCATCGATTCGGACCGTTGTGACGTGTGGAGTTGCCATGTCCGGCGCCCGACGACTGCGCCACCTGTTCCTGCTGTCGGGCTTCCAGCGTGCGACCAAAACGTGCAAGTGCGATTTCATCCATCTGCAGCCGATCCTTGTGCGCCTCTTCGGCGCGCCAGGCGAGTGCATGCCGCTCCTTCAACCGATCGAGCACGCGACGATCGCGGGCGGCGACTTCCAGCGCGCTCTGAGCCGACACCACGACTTCATCGGCGGACTTCACGACGTCGACGGCGGAGTCGATCCGCTCCTCCAGCGACTGCAGCACGACACCCAGCTGCTGCAGATGTCCGATGCGCGGCGCTTCCTGCTGCGCCACGCGAATTTCGGTGCGCGAGCTTTCATGCAGCGCTTCGAGCTCCGCCTGTGTGCGACGCGCGCTCTCCGCGGCATCACGAGCGGCCGCCAGCGTGCGCGACGCGGCCTGTTCGGCCTCCTCGCGCAGCTCGAGAACGCGCTGCAGACGAAAGCGGAACATCAGCTGCGCCTCTGCACAGCCGACTCAATCGACTGCCCGATGGCGGCGAGGGCGGCGTAGGTATCCGAGTACTCCGAGATCTCGTCCGGCCGCTGCTGCAGAAACTCCAGCGCGCGCTCGCGGTAGGTGATCGCAGCATCGACGTACGCATCGCTGCCACGCTGATACGCGCCGACCATGATCAGGTCTTCTTTCTCGCGATACGCCGCTTCCAGTCGCAGCAAGGCGCTGCCGGCACGCTTCTGCGTATCGTCGACGATGTGGTCCCGCACACGACTCTTCGATTCGAGCACATCGATGGCGGGAAAGTGGTTCTGTGCAGCCAGCCGGCGCGTCAGCACGATGTGTCCGTCGAGGATCGATCGGGCCGCGTCCGCGACAGGCTCGTTGAAGTCGTCGCCATCCACGAGCACCGTGTAGATACCGGTGATGCCACCAACTGCTGCGTTGCCTGCGCGCTCGAGCAAGCGCGGCAGCGAGGCAAACACCGATGGTGGATATCCCTTGGTGGTGGGCGGCTCGCCGGTGGCGAGGCCGATCTCACGCCACGCCATCGCGACGCGCGTGACCGAGTCCACCATGAGCAGCACCTGCTTGCCCTGATCGCGGAAGTACTCGGCAATGGCCGTGGCAACCAGCGCACCGCGCGCACGAATGAGTGCGGCCTGGTCGCCGGTTGCGACGATGACGACGGAGCGAGCGAGTCCTTCCTCGCCCAACGAGTTCTCGATGAAGTCGCGCACTTCGCGACCGCGTTCGCCCAACAGCGCGATGACGTTGACATCGGCCTGTGCGTGACGCGCAATCATGCCGAGCATCGTGCTCTTGCCCACGCCGGAACCGGCGAAGATGCCAACGCGCTGGCCGCGACCGATCGTGAGCAGGCCGTCGATGGTGCGCACGCCAGTTTCGAGCGGACGATCGATCGTTTCGCGCTCGAGCGGGTTGGGCGGTTCCGCAGACAGCGGCACGCGGTCGACGACGTCAACCTTGCCCTTGCCGTCGATGGGATGACCGAGACCGTTGAGCACGCGACCAAGCAATCCGGGGCCCACGTCCACGCCGAACGTGCGGCCGAGCGGCTGCACGCTGCAGCCCGGATGCAGTCCGTCAAGCTCACCAAGCGGCATGAGCAACACGCCGCGTTCGTGAAAGCCCACGACTTCCGCCAACACCGAGCGATCGCGCGAATGCGACGTGATGCGGCACAATGCACCGAGTCCCACTTCGAGGCCTGTGGCTTCGAGGACGAGACCCACCATGCGCGTGACACGACCGTACGTCGCGAAGCGATCTTCCTTGTCCAATCGGTTGAGCATCGACTCGGAAACCGGCGCGGTGTCGTTGTCGAACCCGGTGTGGATGTGCATCGTCCCGGTCATCAGGCCTGCACCTGCCCAATCGTGCGATAGGCGCGCTCGAGCGACGTGTCCACGCGCCCGTCGATGATGCGCTCGCGTCCTTCCACGAGACATCCACCGCGCAGGATGTGCGAATCCGCTGCCCAGCGCACGTCGCGCACTCGGCCGGCGCCATCGGGCGTGATCAGATCGCCACAGGCGCCGATGTCATCCGGATGCAGTCGCACGTGAATCACCTGGTCGATCGGAAATTGCGTGACCGCGCGCTGCACCATCTCGCGAACGATCTCGGGGTCGGCCTCGACTTCGCGTTGCACGATGTGGCGCGCCACCACCACGGCCAACGCGGCGATGTTCTCTTCGGCGTTGGACGTCCAGCGCGCCTCATGCAGGCGCACCGATTCGGTCGCGGCATGCAGCGCTTGCAGCGCAGAGGCCAGCGTCGCTTCGGCGTGTTGCCGAACCGCACGCTCCCCGTCGGCGCGACCGCGTGCGTACGCGGCGGCTTCCGCCTGTTCGCGATCGCGTGTGGCGACGTCGAGCGCCATCTCCGCACTCTCTTCCGCCGTCGGCTCGTCCGCCGAGGAAAACACATCCAACGGCATCGCGAACGGATCGGACGCGCCGAGCTCTTCGAGCGCCCAGGCAGTGGCCAGCATCGGTCGCATCGGCTTAGACGATGACATCGTCGGTACCACCGCTCATCACGATCTCGCCGGACTCTTCGAGGGCGCGCACCTTCGACACGATGTCCGTCTGCGCGGCTTCGACGTCGCGCATCTTGACCGGTCCGAGGAACTCGATCTCTTCCTTCAGGCCTGCGACTGCGCGCTGCGACATCGTGCCCATGATCTTGGTTCGGAGTTCCGCACTGGCCGCCTTGAGCGCGAGCGCGAGCTGCTTCACATCGACTTCGCGGAGGAGGCGCTGCAGCGACTTGTCGTCCAGCGACATGAGATCCTCGAAGACGAACATGAGGTTCTTGATCTGATCGCTGATGTGCGGGTCCTTCTCGGTGACGAAGTCGAGCACTTCCTTCTCGAGCGACGAGCTGACGAGGTTGAGCACCGCGGCCACGGCCGCCGGTCCACCCACCGAGCTCATGCCCTGCGAGAATGCGAGATCCGCCTCGTTGCCGATGGCGCGCTCCACGAGCGAGATCATGTCGGGCGAAACCTTCTCCATGCGCGCGATGCGATACATCACGTCGCCGCCGAGCGCTGGATCGATCTCGCGCAGGATCGCCGCGACGTGCGCGGGATCGAGGTGTGCGAGAATTAGGGCGATCGTCTGCGGATGTTCACCGCGCAGCGTGCTGCCGAGCTGCTGTGGGTCGGCGCGACGCAGGCGACCAAAGCGATCGCTGTCGGCGAGCTGACCCTGAATGCGCTTGAGGATGGCTGTGGCGCGGACGTCGCCGAAGGCGCGCTCCAAAACGTCGCGGGCGAAGTCCACGCCACCGGTGCTGATCGAATCGACGCCGAGCGTGAGCTCCAGCCATTCGTTCAGTACGAAGCTGACCGATTCCTCGGGCACGCGATCGAGCTGCGCCATCTCGAGCGCGACGATCTCCGCCTCTTCAGCATTGAGACCCGCGGTGATGGTAGCGGCATGTTCCGGCCCGATCGCCATGCACACGATGGCAACCTTCTGCCGACCGGTGAGGCGATCTGGAGCGTACTTGTCAGCGGGCGAAATACGAGCGAGGGCAACCATGGATAGCGATGATCAGCG
The DNA here is from genome assembly GCA_965279375.1 of Gemmatimonas sp. Lineage (GTDB taxonomy): Bacteria > Gemmatimonadota > Gemmatimonadetes > Gemmatimonadales > Gemmatimonadaceae > Gemmatimonas. Next base: position 1,885,746 of record OZ257156.1, read on the forward strand.
GTCAGAGCTAATAAGGGACTTCGCCGTGCGGATCGCGGCGGCCGGTCGCTGCTCGACCATCGCAATGGCCTGCTCACGCTCTTCGGTGACGACCTGTGGGGGCAGCACGACCTGTCGGCGCTGGTCCAGCTGCCCTGTGCCATCGGCGTCCATGTCCATCCCGTCGATCGTGCGCATGCCGTTCATCGCATTCGGTTGCTGCCCACTCTGCAGCGCCTGCTGCATGGCGTCGTTCATCTGGCTGGAGGCTGGAAGTTCGGCGTAGCCAGGGGCGGCGTTGAGCGCTGCCTGTGTGGCCGCATCCAGCTTGGGCTTTTTCTGCTTCAGTGCGCCGAGCACGAGGACGGCGACCACGAGCACCACGACGAGCGCGGCGATCGCCACCACTGGCTTCGGATTCTGCAGTACTCGGTTAACCATCGTCGGCGTCGGCAGCGTATCCTTGGCCACCGGCGGCGCCGGAACGAAGAACGGCGCGCTGACCACACTCACCTGATCGCCACGCGCACTGTCAGCGCCGATGGCGCGACGTACGAGCGAATCCACGCGCAGCAACTCGGCGGGCGTACGCGGCGTGATCGTCGGCTCGGCCGGCGGTGCAGCCTTGGCGGCGGCAGACGTATCGACCGGCGGCATCGTCACCTTGTCGGCAATGAGCACTGCAACGGTCAGCTTCTTGATGCCACCAACGGACGCGACGTAATTCTCCGTCGCACGCGTGTAGTCGTACTGTGACGTCGTGTTGTTGAACGCGGCGCCCTGCGTGGGTGCGCTGGGCGTGACTTCCTGCTTGGCTTCGCTGGTGAGCGCCTGCTTGTCAGGGTCGATCGACTGTGTGTTGCGCTCGATGCGATCGAAGTTGAGATCGGCCGAGAGCTGCACTCGCGCATTGCCCGCGCCATACGTGGCGATGAGCAGCGGCTCGATCTTCGACTTGAGTTCCTTCTCCACTTCGCGCTGCTGCTCGAGCTGACGGCTCGTCAGTCCCGTGATGCTGTTCGGCTCATCGAGCGTCAGTGCCTGGCCGCGTTCGTCCACGATGGTGACGTTGTCGGGCGCGAGACCGCCGACGCTGCCGGCCACGAGGCGCTGAATGCCGCGCACCGTCTTCTCAGGTGGAGCATCGCCGGTGGCCATCGACAGCGTAACGGAGGCCTTCGACGGGCGCTCGTTCTGCTTGAAGATCTGATCGTCTTCGAGCGCGAGATGCACCTGCACCGACTTCACGTCGGTCATCGCGCCGATGTTGCGCTCGAGCTCACCTTCCATCGCGCGACGGAAATTCACCTTCTGCGTGAAGTCGGTCATGCCCCACGCCGGCTTGTCGAACAGTTCGAGGCCAGGACGGCCCGTCTCCACGAGTCCTGCGCCCGAGAGCTCGACGCGCGCTTTCGCGACGTCGGCCGAGTCCACTTTGATGGTGTTTCCGCCATCGGTGAGGTCGTACTTGATGCCCAGCTCGAGGAGCTTGGCGGTCATCTTGCTGACCGACGATGCGGGCACGTTGGTGACCAGCGGGACCATGACCGGACGCGCCGCGTACTGCGAGACGCCGTACACCGCTGCGGTAACGAGCACACCAACGCCGATGATGAGCGCCTGTCGCAGGCCACCAACGCGGTCGAGCAGATTTTGCAAAAAGTCAGGCATGCGCTCAGGACTGCATGTTGATCACGGACCGATACGCCTCGACGGTCTTGTTGCGCAGTTCGATCAGGAGATCCATGGCGATGCCGGCTTCTTCGGAGGCCGCCATGACCTGATGCATTTCGACGTTCTTGTCGCCGCTGAGGAAGCGCTCCTTCAACTCGCCAGAGCGATCGCTCGCGTCGGAGACTTCGTTGATGACGCGCTTGAGCGTGTTGCCGAAGCTGCCTTCGCCTTCCGCGATGACCGGCACCTGCACGGCGCCGGTGTCCTGGCCGCCGAACTGCGGCATGGAGCGCGTGAGGAGATCGAGACGATTGGTGATGCTTGCCATGGTGAGCTCAGGCCCGAACGTCGAGGCGGACACCGCGCGCGATCGGCGCGGCGGGTGGATTCGTCACGTCCTTGATGCGGCTGTACGTGAGCGGGCCGCTGGCGGCCGACTTGGCGAAGAAGTTCCGCTCGTCACTGGTGAGCACACTCCAGAGCGACGGGTCCGTGCCCGGCGGTGCTTCAACCGGAACGGCCTGCTGCGCGGCCGCCTGTCCGGCGATCGGCGTCTGCGTCTTGAGTGGAGCGCGCGTGAGTGGCGCCGCGGCAGGGCGATTGTTGCCTGCGGGTGCCGTGCGATCCGGATTCGTGCGAGCGGTGTCTGGCCGACCGACGCCGCCGAGTCCCGTGAGCAGCGGATTCGAAATGCCGTTGATGGCCATGATCAGATATCCAATGAGGCGCGAAGCATCGCCTTGGCGGTCTGGAAGACCGAGGCGTTGGCTTCGTAGATGCGCTTGGCATCCATGAGGTTCACGAGTTCCTGCGTCTTGTCGACGTTGGGCTTGCGCACGTAGCCGTTCGCGTTGGCGTCCGGATGGCCGGGCTCGTACACGAGCTGGCCTTCACCCTGATCTTCCATGATGCCAGCGATGCGCACGCCGTACTCGCCATTGAGGCCCGGTCCGACGCCGCTGCTCTGCATCACCGGGACTTCCACCCACTGCGCGCTGTCCGAGCTCGACGAGCCAGCGCTCCCTCGGCCGGTCACCGGCGAGCTTCCACCGCCGGTGGTCAGCGGATTCGGGCCCGGATAGAGCGTGTTCGCCGCGGTCGCCGATTCCATGACGACATCGCGACGCTTGTACGGGTTGCCGTCGGGACCACGCGTGACGTCGGCGTTGGCGAGGTTCTGCGCAATCGTCTCCATGCGCTGCCGCTGCGCCGACAAGCCGCTGGCGGCGATGCCGAGCGAGCGGAACATCGGGCGGACGACGGGCTCGGACTGATACGGTATGAGCGAGGCGCGACGAGTCGGATCGATTCCGTTTGGCATCAGCCCTGACCCTTGATGGCGCCGCGAAGGCTGGCGTAGGTCTTCTCCAGCAGCTTGGCGGTGGCCATGAAGCGCAACTGCTCATCCGAGAGGGCGACCATCTCGTCCTCGATGTTGACCGGATTCGCGTTGGCGACGGGCTGGGCCTGGCCGGTCTTGGCCTCCAGTGCAAAGCCGTCGCCGTTCTGCAGCGACGCCTTCGACACACGGTCGGCGATTCCGCGCTGGCGCTCGATGCTGCGATCGAGCCCCGCGTTGAGGGATCCAGCTGATGTTGTGCGTTCGATGAGTCCGAAGAGCATCGGCGAATTCCGGGTGAGTGGACGAGCGTTTCCACCACCGGAAAAAGCAATGCGCGGGCCAGACGCGCAGAACGCCGACTTCCCGTGTCGGGCTGGTCGGCGTTCTATGGACTCAAGTCGTTCAATCGCAACGCATTAGGCGGAATAAATTCGCCCGGTTTCGACGCGGTTTTCGGCGTGGACGCGGCACTCGGCGGAGGGCGTTCGGCGTCCCAAGCGGAACTTTCTGCCGACCCTGAAGGGGCGCGACTTGCCGCCTCCACCGCCAGATGCGCGGCTACTCTTCCTCCGCCTCCGCCTCGCGACCCGGCCCGTTGAGCTTGTTCCGCAGCGTTCGCACGCTGATCCCCAACAGCTCTGCCGCCTTGGTTCGATTGTTATCGGCAGCTGTCAGCGCATGCTGAATGAGCACGCGCTCGGCGTCTGCGACGTTCAGTGAATTCAGGCTGATCCCGTCGCCAGACCCGCCGGCAACTGCGGCCCCAACACCGCGTGGCGTCGGCGCCTTGATCGACGCAAAGCTCCCCGACGACCCCACCGACCGCGGACGCATGGACGGGGTGCCGAGCGAGTGCGCCAGCCCGAACCGCGTCCCCTCGAGACAGTGCGGCTGGATCATCGGGTCGGGCGTGAGGATCACCGCCCGCTCGATCACATGCTGCAGCTCACGGATATTGCCCGGCCACGGATACTGCTGCAGCGCATCGATGGCGTCGGGCGAGATCCCCTCGATCTTCTTGCCGATCTCGGCGGCGGTCCGCATCGCGAACCGAAGCGCCAGCACCGGGATATCCTCGGCGCGCTCGCGCAGCGGCGGGATCAGGACCGGAATCGTGGAGAGTCTATAGTAGAGGTCCTGACGGAAGGTCCCCTGGTCGGCTTCGGCGGCCAGATCGCGGTTGGTGGTAGCGACGATGCGCACGTCCACCTTGATCGGACTGGTGCCGCCCACCCGCTCGAACTCCTGCTCCTGTAGCACGCGCAGCAGCTTGGCCTGCAGGTCGAGCCGCATCTCGGAGATTTCGTCCAGCAGCAGGGTGCCGCGGTTGGCTCGCTCGAACGCCCCCTCCACCCGCTTGATCGCGCCGGTGAAAGCCCCCTTCTCGTGCCCAAAGAGCGCGCTCTCCACCAGCCCTTCCGGAAGCGCCGCGCAGTTGAGCTTGATGAACGGCTTGTCGCGGCGCTCCGACTGGTCGTGGATGGCACGGGCGAACAGCTCCTTACCCGTTCCCGACTCGCCCTGCAGCAGGACCGTCGCTCGAGTGGGCGCGGCCATCGCCACCGTCTGCAGAATGCGTCGAATCGCGGCCGAATCGCCGATGATCTGCCGCTCGTTGCGGAACTGCATGACCTCCTTGCGGAGGGACTCGTTCTCGCGGCGCAGGCGGACGAACTCGAGCGCCTGTTCGACGGCCAGCTCGAGCTGCTGGGGACGGACGGGCTTGGTGATGTAGTCGATGGCGCCCGCCTTGATGGACGCGACCGCGTGCTCGATGCTCGCATACCCCGTGAGCATGATGAGCGGGATGTCGTATCCCTCACGGGTCAGCAGCTGGATGAACTCGAGCCCGGTCAGCCCCGGCATGCGATAGTCGGAGATGATCAGGTCGATGCCACCGCGTTCCAGAATCTGCAAAGCCTCCGGTACGCTGCGCGCTCCCACGGGGACGTGCCCGGCACCTTCGAGCGTGTCTTCCAGGATGAGGCCGACGCTGGGTTCGTCGTCTACGTACAGGATGGTGGCCATCGGGTTGGTTGGAGGTGCCGAGTGACAGGCGCTGCAAGTGTGCGTCCATGAAGTATGGGGCAAAACATCCCACCCGGCAAAAATAGCCGCTAAAGCCGGACTGTGCCGCACCCGATACTCCCCTCAGGGGTGCCAGCCACGTGTCGGTGGTGCGCGCCGTGTGACAGTGGACCGTAACCAGAGCCGCGATGCGCATTTCAAATCAGATGATCCTGCGGTCGAGCCAAGTGCGGCTGCAGATGAGCCTGCAGGGCATCGACAAACTCCGCGAAGACGTCTCGTCAGGCATCCGCGTGCGCAAGATGTCGGACGATCCGACGTCGTCGAGCGAAGTGGTGCGCGTCGGCAGTTCGTTGCGCGCGATTACGCGCTTCCGGCAGAACAGCCAACAGGCCACGACGCGCGCGACCGCTGAAGAGACCGTGCTGGACAACCTGACGAATGTGCTCGCTCGCGGCGCAGAGCTCGCGGTGGCGCAGGCGTCGAGTACGGCCAACCCGCAGTCGCGCACGATCGTGAAGGCAGAAATCGATCAGCTCATCAGCTACGCGGTCGATCTCGGCAATACGCGCATCGGCGACGACTACATCTTCGGTGGCACGCGCGCCGGCGAACGTCCATTCGCGGTACCCAGCACGCCGACCGGTCCGTTCTCGCGTCTCGTCGACGCGTCGAACAATCCGGTGGACCCGAGCGGGTCGACCCCGATTGAAGTCGGCGATGGCAAGTTCGTCACGCCCAATCACAACGGCACCGACGTCTTTCTGACGACGGACGCGCTCGATTCGCTGCGCGCGCTCTCGACCGCGCTGGGCAGCAACAACGTGCCGGGCATTACCGCGGCGCTCGATCGCATCAACACCGCGACCAGCAACGTGCAAACGCTGATTGGCACGCAAGGTGCAAGATCGAACGAGCTCGACGCCGCGCGCACGAATCTCGATTCGCTGGAAATCACGTTGACCACGTTTCGCGCCGACCTTCGCGACACCGAAGTGGACAAGGCGTTGGCGGAACTGGTGGGCAAGCAAACGCTGTATCAAGCAGCGATGGGCGCAACCACTCGGATCCTCGGTCTCAGCTTGGCGAACTACCTGTAAGGCATTCATCACATCGCACGCTCGATCGACCTCGCCTCCTCCATTTAATGCCCGCACGCACTGCGCTTCCGATGCCAGAACACACCGACGACTCGGTGACCAACACCGAGCGACTGCAGCTCTCTTCCGGCGCGCTCGGCGACATCGAAGTCGCGGCCACGTGGGTGATGCGCTTTCCGCTGCCGCTCGGTGGATTTCCGACGCACAGCGAGTTCGTGCTCATCCCCGCTGCACGTGAAGGGCTCTGGTGGTTGCAAGCTCTCACCGATCCCGACCTGACGTTTCTTCTCGCCGATCCGTTCGTGGTCGACGCAGGCTACGGTTTCGATCTGGGCGACGTGGAGCGCGACATGCTCGGGATCGAGAACACGGCGGACGCGTTTGGTCTGGTCATGATCACGCTGCCCACCGCGGCCGGTGATGCGGCCACCGCGAATTTCCGTGCGCCGATCGTGTTCAACCTCACCAAGCAGCTGGGGCTCCAAGTGGTGAGCCGCGACGACGGACACCTCGTGCGTCGTCCGACCGATCTTTCGGCGTACAAGCCGCAGGCGATCGGCCTGCGGATGCAGTAGCGCAGCGCGCCGCTGTCGCGATGAGCGCTCGCACCAAGGCTGCGCAGGCGGACGAACAGTTTCGCGCTGCGCTCGCCATCGCGCAGGCGGGTGATGCGCCGCGCGCCATGAAGCTGCTCGATCGCACACTCATGCTTGACGCACGCCATCGTGGTGTGCGTAACGCGCTTGGTGTGTTGCGTCTCGAATCGGGAGACGTTGCCGGCGCGATCTCGCTGCTCAAGCCACTCGCGCGTGATGTTCCCGATGCGGCCGGTGTGCAGCTCAATCTTGGCAATGCGCTCGTGGCCGCGGGTCGCGCCAATGAGGCTATTGCGCCGCTCAAGCGCGCTACTGCCCTCGATCCCAACTCGGCGCTCGCCTGGTACGGCTATGCGCGCGCACTGCAGACCGCAGGACGTGCGGCAGACGCAGTGCACGCCTATCGTGTCGTGCTGCAGCACGCGCCGGCTCATGTGGAATCGCGCGCGAGCATTGCCGCCGCGCACAATTTTCTTGACGAATACGTCGAGGCTGAACGCGAAGCGCGCGAAGCGATACGCCTGATGCCATCGCACGCGGGGGCACACCTGAATCTCAGCGTCGCGCTGCTGGCGCAGCATCGCTGGGCTGAGGGATGGGCCGAGTACGAGTGGCGCGAGCGGACGGCGCTGTTGGATGGACAGCGTCGCAGCTGGGCGCGACCTCGCTGGGATGGTGGCGCGGTCGCGGGACGCACCGTGCTGGTGCACGCCGAGCAGGGATACGGCGATACGCTGCAGTTCGTGCGGTATCTGCCGGCGCTCCGTGCGCTGGGTACGCGCGTGGTGCTCCAGTGTCCGGCGCCGCTCGTCGCGCTGCTCGAGCATGCCGTGCTGGCTGACGAAGTGATTGCCTTTGGCGACGAGCTACCCCCGCATGATGTGCAGCTCCCGCTCACTGGGTTGCCACTTCGTTTGTGCTGTGACTCCGACGCCGCGGTCTACCGACAAGATGGCCCGTATCTGTCGACCGTCCCGTCGCGCGCCACGTCGCTACCCGAGCGCACGTCGGCAACGGAGCTGCGCGTGGGACTCGTGTGGGCGGGCAGCGGCACGCATGTGAACGACATGCATCGGTCGTGCGGGCTCGATGCGTTGCGACCGCTGTGGGATATCGCCGGCGTGTCGTGGTTCAGCTTGCAGGCGGGGCCGCGCGCGTCCGATCTCAAGGCGCTGCCGAAAGGCATCGTGGTGCACGATCTCGCGCCGCAGCTGCACGACTTTGCGGATACCGCCGCCGCCATCGCCGCGCTCGACATGGTGATCTCGGTCGATAGCGCGGTCGCGCATCTGGCTGGCGCGCTGGGGCGCCCGTGCTTGATGCTGGCGCCGCGCGTGGGGCTCGACTGGCGCTGGGCGAACGCGCCGGCTGGCGGCGAGGCGGATGGCAGCGGGTGGTATCGCTCGCTCGTGGTGGTACGTCAGGCGGCGCCGTCCGACTGGAGCGGCGCGGTGGCCGAGCTCGGGGCGCGCCTCGCCCGGCTCGCGACGACTTCCGCACGAGTGTAGGGGCGGCAGCTTCTGCCGGTTCCGGCGCGCTCTGTGCCGGGTGTGTATTGGTGCTGGCCGCGTTCAGAATGCGTAATACGTTGCTGTTGAACGCGTTACGTGGTGGCACTGATCGTGCTATCCCATGCAGGGTCCCCGGTCTTCGTGACGCTGACTTCTGCAGGATCTCCGCTGATGTGCGGTATCGCTGGTCTCCTTGATTACTCGCGTGGTGGGCTCGGTGCACTCATCGATGAGTTCACCGACGCGTTGGCGCATCGGGGACCTGATGGGCGCGGCGTGTACGTGGAGGGACCCGTGGCGCTGGGGCACCGGCGTCTTTCCATTCTGGATCCGTCCGACGCGGGCCGCTGCCCGATGGCCGTGGAGTGTCCTGATGGGACCACGCTCTACATCACGCTGAACGGCGAGATCTACAACTTCCTCGAGCTGCGCGAGACGCTGCGCCGGGATGGCTACTGCTTCCGCAGCGAGACCGACACGGAAGTCGTGGCCGCGGCCTTTCATCGCTGGGGCGAAGACTGTCAGCGCCGCTTCAACGGCATGTGGGCGTTCGCGATCTGGGCGCCGGCCACGCAGTCGCTGTTCCTCTCGCGAGATCGCTTCGGCGTCAAGCCGCTCTACGTGTCGGTGCAAGGCACACGTGTCGCGTTTGCGTCTGAGATCAAGGCGTTTCTTGCACTGCCAGACTTCAAGCCGCGACTCAGCGAAGAGGCCGCGCAGCTGTTCTTCGCCAATCCCACCTCGTACGACGGCGTCACGCTCAGTACGGCGCTGGAAGGTGTGCATCGCGTGCCGCCCGGACACTCGCTCACCGTCACGAGCGCGGGGAGCAAAGGCTTTCGCCGCTGGTGGGAAACGCGCGATCATCTGCCGTCGATTCCGTCGCGCTACGACGAGCAGGTGGAGCAGTTCCGCGCGCTCTTTCTGGATGCCGTGCGGCTGCGCATGCGCAGCGATGTGCGTATCGGCACCTCACTGTCGGGTGGGCTCGATTCGAGCGCCGTCGCCTCTGCGGTGGCCCACGTGGCGCGTAATGATGCGCACGCCGACCTCGCACGTTGCGCGACCGATTGGCAGCGCACCTTCATCGCGACATTCCCCGGGCATGCGGTGGACGAACGCGAGTACGCGGACATCGTTGTCGCGCACACGCACGCATCGCCGACGTACTGGAGCTTCAATCCCGACACGACGCTCGCCGACATTCCCGCGAGCGTGTGGGCGATGGATGACCTGAGCGGCGCACCGGCGGTGCCCGTGTTCAACATCTATCGCACGATGCGTGAGCATGGCGTCGTTGTCACGCTCGACGGGCATGGCGGCGACGAACTCCTCGCCGGCTATGGCTGGTACCGCGACTTACCGCCCAACGCGCTGAACGATGCGTTGTACGCGGACTTTCATCGCACGCATCTTCCCGCGATCCTGCGCAACTTCGATGGTTGCTCGATGGCCAATGGCGTGGAAATCCGGTCGCCGTTCCTCGACTGGCAATTGGTGACCTACGCATTCGCGCTGCCGGCTTCCACCAAGTACGACGGCAGCTTCAGCAAGCGCATCCTGCGCGACGCGCTCGCCGGCATCATGCCCGACGCGATTCGCACGCGTACGTCGAAACTCGGCTTCGAGTCCCCGCTCATCGCGTGGGCCAACGGATCGTTAGGACCCGCGCTGCTCGCGGCGTCACGCACCGAGGCATGGCAGCGTGCGCCCAAGACGGCACGTGCCGCCGAACTCGCGGCGATCGTGCAAGCGCGAACGCCGTCTCGTTCGTGGAGCAGCGCCGACAGCGTGGCGATTTCGCTCGCATGGCGCGTGTTCGTCTTCGTGCTCTGGCAGGAGCTCTACCTGGGAACCGGCACGAGCAGCGTGGCAACGCACCCAGTACTCGCTGCGGCATCGTAAATGACGGCAACCGTGCGACGTCCAGTTGTGGTGGTAACCGGTGCAGGCGGCCTCGTGGGCCGACACCTCGTGCCGATGCTCGCCGAGCACTGGGATGTCGTCGCAGTCGCGCGTGCAGAGGGCGACGCGCGATCCCACGTGCAGAACGTGGTACGTGATCTCGCGACTGACGGCTTTGCCGATGGCTTGCCCGCGAAGGTGGATGCGGTCGTGCATCTCGCGCAGTCGCGTCGTTTTCGCGAGTTCCCGGAAGGTGCGGCCGACGTACTGGCCGTGAATGTCGCGTCCACCGAGCGGCTGCTCGCGTACGCGGCGGCGGCGGGAGCGTCGCACTTTGTGTACGCGAGCTCGGGTGGCGTGTATGCGCCCTCCAGCGCTGCATACCATGAGGACGGTGCGGTCGCGTCGCCTGCGCAGGCAGGATGGTATCAGGCGTCCAAGCTGGCCGCTGAGGCGTTGGTGCATGGGTATCGCACGCGGCTGGTTCCCGTCGTGCTGCGTCCGTTCTTCATCTATGGCGCCGGACAGCGGCGCCACATGCTCATTCCGCGTCTGGCCGACACGCTCAAGCGCGGCGATGCCGTGCAACTGGCCGGACTCGATGGCATGCACATCTCGCCGACGCATGCGTCCGATGCGGCGCGCTGCATTGTGCGATCGCTGCAGTTGCGCGAACCCGCCACGATCAACGTGCGCGGCCCCGAGGTGCTTTCGCTGCGCACGATCGGCGAGATGCTGGCTTCAGCAATGGACGTACCCGCACGCTTCGTCACCAACGACAACACCGGCCCTGACTACGTGGCCGACGATGCGCGTATGCGGGCACTGCTCGGCGATGCCGAGTGTCGCTTCGCTGAGCATCTCCATACCATCCTTCCGTGAGTTCGATGCGACTCGCCGGTCATCGCCCGCTCCCACGGCAGAAGCCGTTGCGCATTCTCATCGGTCCCAAGGAGATCGGTGGTCAGATCCCCGACTATGCGTCGGGCTTCCGCGCGCTCGGTCACGACGTCACAACGGTCATCCGGGACCCCAACCCGCTGTTCCCGGATCTGCCGTACGACGTCGATCTCTCGAAGAACCGCGATCCCGGGCTCATCGCAAAGCTCATCGAAGAGCATGACGTGTTCGTCTTTCAGTATGGCGAAACGCTGGTGCCCGGTTCGGTCGATCTTCCGGTGATTCGTGCTGCGGGCAAGTCGATCATTGCGATCTGCAATGGCGATGACATTCGACATTCGTCGGCGTACCACCAGGAGTTCGGCATTCCGCCTGAAGTGCACGGCGAGTTCTACGTGAAGGATCCGCTGCCGAGGTCGATGCAGACGCTACGGCTCATGGAGCGATACGCGTCGCTGATGGTGTCCGTGCCGAATCAGTCCGGGCTGGCGCTCCGTCCGTACATGCACTTCGCGTACGTGCTGGATCAGTCGTTGTATACGGCGCACATCCCCGATCGCGAGGTACCGGTGGTGGTGCATGCGCCGTCGGATCGGGCGTGCAAGGGAACGCGCGAGATTCTCGCGTCGCTTGACCGACTCTCTGCGAAGGGAGTTCGTTTCGAGCTCAAGCTACTCGAGAAGGTGCCCAATGCCGTCGTGCGCGAGACGCTGCGCGATGCCGATGTGGCCATCGATCAGCTGTTCGTTTCGTACGGGAAGTTCGCCGCGGAGGCAATGGCCTCTGGCTGCGCCACGGCGTGCGTGACCTATCCCGACATCGAGCCTGCCGCGCACATGCGGCCGCTGTGGCACATCGACGCGGAGGGGATCGACGCGCAGCTCGAGACGCTTCTCACTGATCGTGCGCTGCGTCGCTCGCTGGCCGAACAGGGACGGCCGCACGTCGAAGCCATCCATGATCGGCCAACGGTATGCAAGCGCCTGCTCGACGCGCTGGCCGCAGCCATCGACGGCACCCTTCGCTACGACTACTACCCGACGTTCTTCGCCGAACGGTATGTGCTCCCTGATCGCGTCGAGCTACCGCGCCATCAGCGTCAGCTCGCGAGTGAGGTGATTGCCGAGCACGGTCTTGCCAAAGGCGTCGACGTGATTGCGCTGGCGCGTCGCGGACTGATCGACCCGGTGCTGCTCGCCGGCAGCGAACGTGTGCGTCTCTGGCGTGGGGACCACGGCCTGACCTCAGATGGTACGGAGCCGAGCGCGATGTCCGCGCGCTGGAAGGCGTTTCGACGTCCGTCCAATTCGGCCACAGAACAGACCATCGACGCGCCCACGGCGGATCGCCACGTCGCACGTTTGCACGCGTTGACAGCGCTGACCGGAGAACTGCCGGGCAAGGCGCCGGTAGACGCAGCGCTCGTTGAGTACCTGCGCCTGGGAGTGCCTGCGCTCGCACTGCAAACCGTGTTGCCGCAGGCGATGTCGAGCCTCGCAGCGCGGCGTGCGGCCGGATTGCTGTTGCTCGGCTGTGGGCAGCTTGCTGACGCAGAGGAAATGCTTGGCACACTGCTGACGGGTGCCGACAGCGATCCGATCCTGGCGTACTACCACGCGGTCGCGCGTGTCTTGCAGGGCAAGAGCGACGGCACCGGTGAGGCATTGCAGGCAGCGGTGAAGCGGCTGCCGCGCGATCCGAGTGTGCACCTCTTCGGCAGCACGCCCATTCTGCACAACAGGTACTGGGCCGAGGCGCTGCGCGAAGGTGGCGTTGATGCGCGCACTTTCATGCTCGAGTACTACGGTGCGATCAATCGACGTGAGGACTTCGATCACTACCTGATCGACTTCGTGCCGACCTGGACGGAGCCGCGATACGCGCGGTTGCTGGCACCGTATCACGCGTTTCTGTTCGCTGCACTCGCCGGGCAGGTGCTGCATACGTCCTTTGACGGTGGCGCGCTTCAGGATACGGCATGTGCCGCTATCGAGCCGGCGTTGCTGCAAGCCGCGGGAGTGAAGTCGGTGGTGATCACCTACGGCGGCGACGGTGCGATGTACTCACGCATTCGCGACCTGTCGGTGCGCCACGCGTTTCAGCTTTCGTATCCTGACGCGGCGCGCAAGGAACCGCAGGTGGAAGCGAAGGTGGCGCGCTGGACGCGCGACGCAGATTGCATCATCGGCAACGTGCACTCGCTCGACGGCCACGGTCGCTGGGACATTCTCCTCGGCAATTGCGCGCAGATCGATCTGACAGCATGTCAGCCGATCGAGCACTACAGCGATCGCGACGGACGCAATGGCGCCGTGCGTGTGCTGCACAGCCCCAATCATCGCGGGGTGAAGGGGACCGAGTTCCTTGTCGCGGCCGTGGAGCAGCTTCGCAACGAGGGGCTGCAGGTAGAGTTGGTATTGCTGGAGCGTGTGCAGAATCGCGAGGTGCTCGCGCGCATGCGCACCGTCGATATTCTCGCGGAGCAGTTCATTCTGCAGTTCTACGGCCTCAGCGGCATCGAAGGGCTGGCGATGGGACTGCCGGTGGTCTCCAATCTGACGATGGACGACTATCTCCAGGTGCTGCGTCGCTTCAGCTATCTCGACGAGTGTCCCGTCGTGGCCGCCGCACCTGAGACGCTGGTGGATGTCCTGCGAAAGCTCGTCGTGAACCCTGCACTCAGGGAAACACTCGGCCGCGCTGGCCGTCGCTATGCGGAGAAGTATCACTCCTACGCGACGACACGCTTCCTGTTCGGCGCCATTCACTCGCGCATCCTCCACGGAAGCGCCGTGGATCTCATGAATCTGTTTCATCCACTCAAGTCCGACTACGTGCGGTCGAAACCGATCAGCCATCCGCTGTCATCCAGTCGCTTGGTCGACACGCCGGATGGGCTTCGGCTTGAAGCCCCCGCTCGCGTGCCGCGCTCCAGCGCAGCCTGAGGAAATGATGGCAAAGCCTCTCGTAATCATCGGTACCGGACTCTTCGCCGAAGTCGCCACCGCGTACTTCGAAGCCTTCACCGACTACCGCGTCGCGGCCTTCTCGTGCCACGACCGATTTCGGCAGGCAGAGACTGTCTACGGTCGTCCGCTATTGGCCCTCGAGACCCTCGGGGATTCGTACGCAGCGTCTGACGTGGATGTGTTCGTCGCGATCGGCTACGGCAAAATGAATCGGATGCGTCAAGCCGTGTACGAGGAGATGCGTGAACGCGGCTATCACTGCACGTCGTTCGTGCATCCGAACGTCAGGATCTGGGAATCAACGAAGCTTGGCGACAATGTGTTCATCTTCGAAGACAATACCATCCAGCCATTCACGCACATTGGCAACAATACGATTCTCTGGAGCGGCAATCACATCGGTCACCACAGCACGGTGGGAGATCACTGCTTCATCTCTTCGCACGTGGTCATCTCCGGTTCGTGCACGCTAGGCAACAATCTCTTCATCGGTGTGAACGCCACCTTCCATGACGGGTTGACCATCGCCGACGACTGCCTGATTGGCGCGGGCGCGATCATCTCCAAGAGCACGAAACCCAAGGAAGTGTTTGTGCCAGCGTCCACCAAGCCGTTCCCCAAGAACTCCGACGAGATCGGGTTCTGACGTGAGTCTCCGGACGAGTGACCGATGAGCGTTTCACAGGAGCTGGACAAGGTCAAGGATCTCTATTCGACGAACCTGCGCGAAAAGGGAGCTGTTGCCGCTGCCGTGGGATGGCCGACGGTCGAGTCGCAGCAGCTGCGCTTCGAGAAGCTGACCGGCATCATCACCGATCGGTCGCAGCCCGTGAGCGTCAACGACTACGGATGCGGCTACGGAGCGCATCTCACCTATCTTCTGCGCGACGCCGGAGTGCAGGTGGGCGAGTACAACGGCTACGACCTGAGCGAGTCGATGCTGGACGCGGCGCGGGCGGAGCACTCCAACTTTGCCGGCGCGCTCAATCTGCGTTGCTCATCGGAGCTGGACACCGTCGCCGACTACTCGTTCGTGTCGGGCACGTTCAATGTGCGCTTTGCGTCCGATGAAGAGGCGTGGGCCGGCTTCATCAGAAGTACGCTCGATCGACTGGCCGCGTGCTCACGCAAGGGCTTCGCGTTCAACCTGCTGTCGACGTATGTGGATTGGCACGCGCCCAATCTCTACTATGCAGATCCTGGCTACTGGTTCGACCATTGCAAGCGCAACTACGCGCGCCGAGTGACCCTGCTGCACGACTATCCACTGTACGAGTGGACGATGCTCGTCACCAAGGACGCCTCGTGACCTGGCGCAAGCTCGGCTTCGTCGAACTGCCGACGAATGGCCCCGCGTGGATGCACAGTCATGCGCAACTTCCCACGCCGATGGTCATCGGGCCGCGTAGCGTGCGAGTGTTCTATGCGTCGCGCACGGCTGAACAGCGCTCCCATATCGGCTTCACGGAGCTCGAGTTCTCCAGCGATCCCGATCAGTTCAGTATTGGTCGTATCGCGGATGTCCCGGTCCTGAGCCCCGGACCGCTCGGCTGCTTCGATGAGCATGGGGTCTTTCCGGCGTCAGTGATTGAGCACAACGGTCAGTGCTTCATGTACTACGTGGGCTGGAACCAGGGTGCGGAAGCGCCGATGTTCTACGCGTCGATCGGACTGGCGGTCAGCACGGACGGACTTCAGTTCGAGCGCGTCTCGCCGGCGCCGATCATGTCTCGGAGCAAGCACGATCCGTGTCTCGTCACGTCGCCACACGTCTACCGCGACGGAGATCGTTGGCGCATGACTTATGTCTCAGGCACGGCGTGGTGGCGTACGCCGAGTGGCCGGCTGCAGTCCACCTATCACATCAAGAACGCGGCGTCGCACGACGGTCTGGAATGGGAGCGCGATGGCAGCATCGCGATCGACATCGCAGCCGACGAAACGAACGTCGCGCGGTCGGCCGTGCTCAAGGTGGCCGATGGCGACTATCGCATGTGGTACGGCAGGGTTCCCGCAACAACGCAGCGCTACCGCATCGGCTATGCGGAGTCGGTGGATGGCAGCGCGTGGGTGCGCAAGGACGCACTCGCGGGGATCGACCTCGACGATGGTCATGCCAGCGAGATGATCTGCTATCCGAGTCTGTTTTCGCTCGGCGGCGATACGTACATGCTTTACAACGGCAACGGGAATGGCCGTGCGGGCTTCGGCGTGGCGAGACTCGTCTAGCGGCGTTTGCTCGCTGCCGAGGTCCTGGCGTGAGCGAGCCTGTGCTGGCTGCTCAACGCCTCAGGCGACCGCGGCGACGCTATCCCGGTGCGCAGACAGCGCGCCAAACGGCACCACGAAGAAGTGCGGATACGTCTGCAGTAGCGCCTCTGGAGTCGCATCCAGCACGCGCGTGTCCAACACACTCGTGTAGTAGAAGTATCGACGCTCTTGCGTGCCCCAGCGACGTTTGAAGTCGTACACGCCGCCCTGCGTGAGCCAGGTGCCACCCCAGTTCCACATCCGGTACCCATCGGCCGCAGCATCCGCCATCGCGCGGAAGATCAGAAGACTGAGCGGCTGCTCCGTGCGATGCGCTTCACTGGTGGCGGGGGTGAAGTACTCCACCGTGTCGTTGCCGTAGAAGAGCAACAGGGCCGCTACCGCGACATCGTCGATGCGAGCCACGTACAGGCGACGCATCGAATCGGGGACGTCACGCACTGCGTGCAGAAAGAATTCCCAGTCTTTCGCGCGCCCGCCAATCGCACGGATGTTCTGCTCGTGCGTCTCGTACAGATATCGGTAGTCTGCGAGCTCCTGGCTGACACTCACCTGCACACCGGCCTTGATCGCTCGCCGGATGTTGCGCGGCCTCGGCTCGTCGAACGAGGCCAGAAGGGCCGCTTCGATATCGGAGTCAGGCGCGGGCAATGGCGTCAACAATGCGATACGCTCGTCACGGAGCGAGAAGCGATCGTCTTGCTCGTACAGCTCAAGGTCGTCTTCGTACGGCGAGGAGATGATCGTCGCTGTCACGCAACCTTGCTGTCGCGCGAGGTCGTGAAACGCGTCGAGCAGCGCTGCTCGCGCGCGCGCGACGCCAGTGTGCGCGAGAATGCCGCCGTTGCTTCCGTAGTAGGGCAGGGAGTTGAGCACGGGCGCGTCGCCGGCACTCTGCATGGCCGGAAGGACGCCGGCGATCTGGTCGTCGGCATCGAGTGCGACCAGATATCGCGGCGTACAGCGCAGATAGCCCGCCAGCAGATCACGGTACTCGAGCGACGCGTACAGCATGCCTGATTGGTGCTGCATCACGAACGCAGCATACGCGGCCTCGAGGTCGGGCGACAGAAGGCGCACGCGATACTCGCCAGAGTCCGCGACTGACGGGATGATCGCCCCGCTCACTGCCTCAGGCATCGTCAGACGTGCGCGACGACAGGCGTTGGCGACATCAGTGACGGCGCTGCAATCGCCTCCTGCAGCGCGTTCACCACGACCGCGCACTCGTCCGCCGTCATCCCGGCATACATCGGCAGGGTGATCGACGCGTGCTCGGCGATGTAGGCGTTGGGGAAGTCTTCCCGCCGATAGCCGTACTTCTCGCGATAGTAGTGCAGGTGTGGCGGGGCGTGCGTACCCTGTCGCGTCACGATCCCCTGCTGCTCGAGCGCGTGCATGATGCGATTCCGGCGGTCGAAGAGCGCGTCGATGTTTGCGAGCGTGGGGACCTCGGGCTGAAACAGGCAGACGTACGACTGCTGCCCATGTCCGTAGTCGGCATGGCGAAAGGGCGTCTCGAGCCACTCGATGTCGGCGAGCAGTTCGTCGTACCAGCCGGCACAGGCCTTTCGGCCGGCTTGAATACGATCTGCCTTCCGCATCTGCGCGACGCCCAGGGCGCCCTGCAAATCGGTCATCCGATAGTTGAAGCCGAGGTGACGGTATTCGGCGAGCAGGAAGGAGTACTGCTGTTCGTGGCGCTCGAGGTCGGAGCGACTGGCGCCATGGTCGCGCAGCGTGCGCGACAACGAGGCGAGCGCTGCGTCACCAGTGGTGATCATGCCGCCCTCACCCGTGGTGATGGCCTTGCGCGGGTGGAACGAGAAGGCGCCGATCTCGCCGAAGGTGCCGACGTGGCGCCCCTTGTACCACGTATCGAAACCGCAGGCCGCATCCTCCATCACCCAGAGGCCACGCTGCTTGGCGAGCGCCATCAGCGGGTCCATCTCGGCGGACAGGCCAAACAGGTGCACAGGGATGATGCCGACCGTACGCTCTGTGATGGCGGCAGCAGCGGCGGCGACGTCGATGTTGAAGGTGCGCAAGTCTACGTCGACGAACACCGGCTTGGCACCAAGGTGTTCGACGATGTTGGCCGTAGAGATCCACGTGAACGCCGGCACGATGACTTCGTCACCAGGCTTGAGGCCAAGGGCTGACGCACCGATATGCAGCGCCGTCGTGCACGAGGATGTTGCAGCGGAGTGCGCGCTGCCAGTGAACGCGGAGAATCGATCCTCGAACTCCTTGACGTAGCGTCCCTGCACAACCCAGCCGCTGCGAAGCGGCTCCAGGATGAGTGCAAGATCGTCTTCGTCGAAGATCGCCTTGGTGATCGGGATGGAGTGCATGGAGCGTCCTTGTTACTCCGCGCGGCGGCCGCGTACGGTGATGCCGTAGGGATCGAGATGGGTGTGCACGACGTCGAGCCCCGCTTCGGAGAACCACAACAGCACCTCCGGCAGTTCGTGGCGCGTCGCGTCCTGCGGGTGATACCAGTCGTAGTTGACGGCAACGTTGTCGCTGTCGCTCAGCATAGGATTCCAATAGCACTTCGCGAAGAAGTGATAGAGGAAGCGCTGCAGGTCGTAGGTGCCCGCTGGAATGCCCAGCACCGGAACGGCAGGAACCGTGAGCTCCACCGGCTCGCCATTCACACGCGTTTCAGACAAGGCACGCCCCAGTGCGGTGATCTGCTCGGCGACAGCACTCGCCTCATCGTACGGCATCGCCGCGATGCGCTCGCGAACGAAATCATCGGTGAACTCGCGGATCGGCGCCTTCCGGCAATACACGTAAATCGCGATCTCTCCTTCCTCGGCCAGCAGCGCGGCGAGATTGAGGAAGGCCGCGCGCGGATTGCCCGTGTGGTGGAGCACTTCCTGGCAGTAGATGAAATCGAACGCGCCAAGCGGCTTGAGGTCCTGCAGCAGGTTGGCCGGTTTGACCTGAATGCGCGGGTACGCGCGCAGATTCTCCGCAGCGATCTCCGCAGCAACCAGGTCAACGCCCATGATCTCGCACCAGATGGGCGAGAAGTCATGCAACAGCGCGGTTACGCGTCCGTTGCCGCAGCCGGCGTCGAGAATGCGCGTGCGGGTGGCCAGGTATGCGCGCAGCTCGTCGAGCGATGCGAACCCGTTGCGCGACAGAATCCATTGCTGAATCTCGGATCCCTCACGCAGCGTCTCTTCAAAGGCGAGCCGCGGGTTGTTGCTCCACTTGTCATCGAAGCTACGCGCGGTATTGGTCTCGCTGGCGTGCGCCGTTGCTGGTGTCATGCTGCCCCCTGAGTCTTGCGATCGAGTGCCCGTGCGGGATTGCCAACGACGACGGCGTTGTCTGCGACGCTGCGGAGTACCACCGCGCCCATGCCGACAATTGCATCTGTTCCGATCGACACGCCGCCATCCATGATCGAGGCGCTCGGCGCGATCCACGCGCGGGCACCGATGCGTGCGCTCCCTGCGACCATCGCATTCGCGGTCAGGACGGCGTCCGCGCCCACGATCACGTTGTGCGCGATGTGGACGAGGTTATCCATGCGCACGCCGGATTCGACGATCGTATCGGTGAGCGTTCCGCATGAGATGCAGCTGTTCGCGCCGATCTCCACATCGTCGCCGATCTGAACGCCGCCGAGCTGCGGGAATTTCTCGAGGCGACCATCGGCATTGCGCTCGTGGCCGAAGCCGTCGGCACCGATGATCACTCCTGCGTGCAGCGTGACGCGCGCGCCGATGCGGGAACCGGGATAGAGACAGACGTGCGCGTGCAGCACGGATCCCGAGCCAATCTCACAGTCGTCATCCACCACAACGTACGCGCCGAGGTAGACGTCGTCGGCGACACGCGCATTGGGATGCACCCAGGCGGTGGGATGGCGGCCGCGTCGTGGCGCAGGCGCGAAGAACTGCGTGAGGAGTCGCGAGAAGGAGAGCCGCGGCGTTGCGGTGATGAGCAGCGTGACGTCAGAGCGCGTAACGAGATCGGCGGCGCTCGACAGGCAGAGCACCACGCCGGCGTGGCTGGCGTCGATCAGCGCCGCGCCTCGTTCGGCGTCGCGTGTGCAGAAGGTGACGTCGGTGGAGGCGGCGCGGTCGATGGGAAGCGCGGCATCCACGGCGCGCATCGCATCACCACGGATTTCAGCAATACCGATCGAGCCGACGTCATGTATCGCGTGGGCGAGCAACGGGACCGTCAGGCGACCGACGGTCGACTGCAGCACTTCAGGCACCGACATTGATCCGCCCTCCACGTTCCATGTCTTCGCGATAGTACGTGCGCATCGAGTCAGCACGTCCGCTGATGCAGCGCTCGATACGCGCCGCAGGTGACATCGGCGACTCGGTCCACCACTCAGGATGCGTGAGTACCTGCAGCGTGGAGTGCGTGCCCGTGCGCAGGACATCCTCGAGGCGGCGATGGCGCCAGTAGCCATTCGAGTCGGAGACATATCCGACGCGCTGCTGAAAGCGTGTCGCGTACGTGTTCACTCGACGGCCATAGGTTGCGCGCTCGCAGGAGAGGAGAAACGGCGTAGGCTGGTGGAAGGAGAAGGCCGTGACCGGCGTCCGCAGCACACGTTCGAGAATGGACGCTTCCCACGTCACCAGTTCGTCCAGCACGTCTTCTGTGCTCACCCCGTGAAAGTCGGTGTCCAGATGCAGGCCCACCGCGTGTCCGAGCTGCACGATCTCTCGCGCGACTTCGGCAACAGGCTGCTCGAGCAGGTTGTACAGCTCACTGTGCAGGCGAAAGAAGTACGTCGAGCGGACTCCCTCTTCGGCCTCGATGCGCGCAAGCGCCCGCGCTGCGTGCACGGAGTAGTCCACATCGTGGCGCCACAGTACACTGCCGTCAGGGAGCTCGTCTTCGGAGAAGTCCGCGAACGCGTAGCGCTGCTGCGCGAGGCGCAGCAGCGCGCGATAGTTGTCGCGCGTGAAGTCGTTGAAGTGGTATCGCGAGGCGAGCTCCGTCATGGTTGCTCCTTACGCCGCGGCTTGATGCGCGACGCCTGCGTCGCGGAACTGACGCAGCCACCACTCGAAGTTGAGCAGCGACCAGATCAGCAGGCGATGGTTCACGCGCCCCTCCACGTGCTCGTCGAGGAGGGTGTGGACGGTGGCAGGCTCAATGAATTCGTACAGCCGCGCATCGCGGCTGGAGAGCAGGCGGCGGATGTAGTCGATGCTCTCGCCCTTGAACCAGCTGCCGTCGGGAGCGGAGAAGCCCTGCTTGCGCGCCTGCGCATAGCCTTGCGGCACGTAGCGCGAGAGTGCCTTGCGCAGAAGCAGCTTGCCGTCGCCGGTCTCGTTGAAATACTGCTGCTTCTTCGAGCCAGGCGTGTTCTCGTCCATGCGCACCAGCTTGTCCACGTGCTTCAGCTTGTACTTGATGGGCACCCGCAGGGCGAAGTCTACGAGATCGTTGTCGAGGAACGGCACGCGCGTCTCCAGGCCATGCGCCATGGAGAGCTTATCCTCGACGAGCAGCAATCCATTGAGGAACGTGGAGAGCTCGAAGTACAGCGAGGTGTTGATGTAGTCGTCCGGACGCATCGCCAGAAACGACCGGCGACGGAGGACGTTGCGGAACGCTTCCTGTGGCCCATTCGCCGGCATTTGGCCGGCCATCGATGGACGGAAGAAGCCTGCGCGATGCGTGTCGGGGACCAGACGCTGCCAGTACGCGTAGTACTTGTCGATGTACTGCGCGGCGTCGTCGTTCTTCACGGCGCGATAGTAGCGCCACGGATAGCCGGCGAAGATCTCGTCGCCGCCCGTACCCGCGAGCACGACTTTCACGAAGCGCGAGGCGAGGCGGGAGACGTAGTAGTTGGGATAGCTCTGTCCAACGCGCAGATCTTCGAGATGCCAGACGAGCTTGGGGAGCACGCGCTCCATGTCGCCGGCCTTGAGCACCACCTGATAGTGCTCGGTCTTGTATGCGTTGCTCAGCTGTTCCGCGCGTGCTCGTTCGTCGAATGCGAGCTCCAGCCCAGATGCCGATGACAAATCGAAGCCCGCCGTGAAGCTCTTCACGTTGCGGAACTTGCGCGCGGTCAGGCAGGTCACGGCTCCCGAGTCGATGCCACCACTCAGATATGTGCCAACCTCCACGTCGGCTTCCACCTGGCGCGCGACCGCCTGCTGAAACAGGCGGTCCAGCTCTTCGAGATACTCACCTTCGGACACGCCCTTCTCGTCCTTGAAGGTGTAGTCCCACCACCGCTTGGTCAGCAGCGATTCCGGATCGCCCAAGGTCAGCGTGAGCATCGTCGCGCGCGGCATCAGCTTGATGCCGTCGAACAGCGTGCGATCGCTGAAGACGTTCTGAAAGGTGAAGTACTCGTTCAACGCCGAGGTGTCGACGCGCACCTGCACCGACGGATGCGCGAGCAGCGACTTGATCTCCGAGCCGAAGAGCAGCGTCTGCCCATCCCAACGATAGTACAACGGCTTGATGCCATAGCGGTCCCGCGCAAGGAACAGCTTGGACTCACGGGCGTCCCAAATTGCAAACGCAAACATGCCATTGAACTTTTCGAGGCACTTGGGGCCCCATTCGCGGTACGCCGCGAGAATCACTTCGGAGTCGCTTTGCGAACGGAAGACATGTCCCTTCCGCTCGAGCTGCTTGCGGAGCTCGCGCCAGTTGTAGATCTCGCCGTTGTACGTCAATACCAGCGACCCGTCGGCCGAGCGCATCGGCTGATGCCCCTGCTCCGACAGGTCTACGATGGCCAAACGACGATGGCCGAACCCGACGAAACCGCCGGTCCAGAAGCCTTCGCCGTCGGGTCCGCGGTGCTTGACGATATCCGTCATCGCGCGCAGCACACCGATCGGAACCGGTGCGCCGTTCACGTTGAAGATGCCGGCGATGCCGCACATCAGCGCGTCACTCCAAATCGCATCGTGTGACTACGCGGCGTTGACGAGCTGCAGCGGACGGCCAGCGGCCTGCGCGGCCACGCGTCCGAGATGTGCATCGCGCCACGCGATCAGGCGCGTCAGTCCATCACGCAGTTCGATCGTTGTGCGGAAGCCAAGATCGCGCGCCGCCTTCTCCGGGCAGCCCACGCGATTCGTCACGAACACTCGGCTCTCCGGCTCGTACTTGATCTGCTGCGAGGAGCCGCGGATCTCGAGAATCATTTCGGTCAGCTCGCGCAGCGAGGTGCGCGTGCCACTGCCGACGTTGTACGCTTCCTCGGTCACGTCGCTCTCGAGCGCGAGTACGTTGGCCCGCGCGCAGTCGCTCACGTAGATGAAGTCGTACGCCGCCGAGCCGTCGCCGTGGAGGATGGGAGGCAGGCCGCGATCGAGGCGATCGAGGATCTTCATGATCACCGCGATGTACGTGCCCTTATAGTCCTGGCGCGCACCGTACACGTTCATGTAGCGCAGCATCGCGACGGACAGGTTGTAGCGATCGGCATACGACTTCACCATCGCTTCGCCGGCGATCTTGGTGGCGCCGTAGAACGTCTTGTTGTTGAACGGGTGCGACTCGGTCATCGGCAGCTCCACCGCATCGCCGTACACGGAGGCGGAGGAGGAATAGACGAGGCGCTCGATGCCGTGCTGGCGGCACGCGTCGATCACGTTGAAGGTGCCGCGCACGTTCACGTCGAACGCGGCCTGCGGGAATTCATGGCACTGGAGCAGCCATAGCGCAGCCAGATGCACGACGCACTGACTCTCCTTCACCGCCGACGACAGAATGTCCGACTGCAGGATGTCGCCGCCCGTCTCGAAAATCCGGACGCGCGGATCGCGCAGTGCCTCGGAGAGATTGTCGACGGTGCCACGACAGAAATTGTCGTAGACGATGACCTGCTTCACGTCGCGCGTCAGCAACTCGTCTACGACATGAGAGCCGATGAAGCCGGCGCCGCCGATGACACAGATCGTCTTGCCGCGAAGGTCACGCATGGGAGTGTCGTGCTGGGAGGAGATAGTCTGAGCGCCGCGAACCGGACGCGGCCTATACTGTCACACTCAAGCACGATCCATGCCGAATCGTAAAGCGTTTGATCGCAACACTTTAGGTCGAAAGCGCTCCTGAGAATCCCCGCTTGGCGGGCGACCATTGCCGTGACACCGGCAACTTCTGCCGACCGCAGGGACCTCCGGTCTGGCGCCGCTAGCGTTCCCCAATCAGCACGAACGCCGCACGCGCGGACGTGTTCGTCGAAGCGTCCGGGGGAAGGAGTCCGCCAAACACCGGGTCGAGTCCGGATGCGTCGAGGAACGCATGGAGTTCGGGAAACGTCCACTCGCGCACATATCCCGCCTCGGCAGGCGGGCCGGGGTCGTCGCCCGCGACAGTCAGCTGTCGAACAGACGTGCCGAGTACCACGATCGCCGATTCGCGGGTGAGCAAGCGAAGTCGCGCCAACAGCGGCACAGGATCGGCGAGTCGCTGCAGGACGTCGTCGCAGACCACGACGAGATTCGGCGAGAGTCGGTGCTCGGTCAATGCAGTGTCCGGCCGCATCCAGTCGATGTCCGCCAGTATGCTGCTGCCAAGGGCGTTCGCTATGGCCGTCGCCAACGCCATCGTACCGCCATCGGCGGTGAGCGACGCGCTCGGAACCGCTGCCTCGGCGCGCGCAACGTATCCCGGACGGATGCAGTAGTTCGGCAGCGCGCCCAGCAAGAACGGTCGAAGTGGCGCCGCGTACGGCTGCAACAGCGACGGTGTGATCGCGGAAGCGATAGCGTCGAGCGTGGATGCAGAAGCGGCGCGGTTCATGTCGCCGGCGCTCCAGCCGTGTCGGTTGTGCTCACGATGAATAGATGTCCGGTGAGCTGCGGTCCGTCGGCGATCAACAGGTCCGGCGTTCGACGATCACGGTGCGCACGATCGGTCGCGGCCAGCAGGCCGAGGTCGCTCATGGAGCCGTCGATGTCACCGTACGGCGTCAGTCCGCGCGCGGCGAGCCATCGCGGCACGCCATTGAGACCATCGAGTGCGTGCGGTTGCGGCGGACCAGCGAGGCGGATCGGCGCACAGGAGAGGAGGAGACCGCCGGGCTTCACGCACGACGCGGCGAGCGAAAGCATCGCCCCGATCTCCGTCGCGGCGAGGCTGTTGTCGAATGGCAGGACGACAGCCGCGTCGAACGGTTCCGGCGTGACGTCGCGTGTAAGCGCCTCGATTGCCACCGCACGTACTCGGCCCGCGGGCGCAGCCTGTGTCGCGAAGCGCTCGGGCGCAGCAAGCCAGTCGGACCCGTCATGTCCCGAATAGCGATCGAGCACATCGGCGACAACCACCTGTGCGACATGTCTCGCCAGCCCCCAGACCAGCGGAGCGCGCAGGTCGGAGACAATCAGCAGGCGCGCGTCGGAACGCAGCGCGCCGCAGGCTCGCAGTGTGAACGCCGCTTGCGTCGTACGCCAAGTGGCCAGCGTACGATCGTACCACTGCTGTTCGCCACGGCCATCGCCTGCAAACTCCACCGCCGTTGCGAACCACACGGGGTCGTCCCAGTCCTGCGCGTCAGCGAGCCGACTCAGCGTCGTTGAGCGCTCGCCGATGCGAACCGGCAGGCGCGACGTACGCCGACGCGCGTCCAACAATGTCTGAATGGACTGCAGCAACCGAAGTTCGAGAGAGGAGGCGTGTCCAGACTCCACGCGTTGGTCGAGCATCGTCTTCGCCGGTGCACTGGCGTACCGCGCAGCGACCGCGATATCGCCATGCTCGCCAGCGGCATGCAGCAACAGCGCGATATCCGCACGCGCGCGATCGACTTCACTCTGTCGCAGCGGCCCGCGACGCTGCAGTCGATGTTGCAGGGCGACGGCGAGCGCGACGTCGCCGCGCTCGCGCCCGTAGGCGAGACGTCCGTCGGGCTGTACAAGCCCTTGTGCGCGCCACTTCTCGACGAGATAGCGCTGCTTGTCGAGCGAGCCACCTTGCACCAGTGCCGGCAACGCCACGCCGGACTTGTGCCCGTGGTGAATCACGGGCGCTGTCGGCAGTGCATACACATCCCAGCCGGCGACCAACGCGCGAACGGAGATGTCGTCATCCTCGTGCCAGAACGGATTGAGCGCTTCATCGTAGCGACCGATGTCGCGAAACACCGCGGGGCGCACGAAGCACGCGAAGCCGCCGGATGCCACATCGACCTGGATCGCAGCGTGCCCGGGTAGTGAGAGCAGTTCGCGCCGATCGCCGTGCACTACGATCTCATGTCCGGAACAGGAGGCGATACCCGCGTTCGGCTGCCGCGCGAACAGTTCGAGAAACGGCGTGGCCCAGCCCGGATAGAACTCGAGATCATTGTCGATGAAGATGATCCATCCGTCGTCGGGGATTCGATCCAGCATCAACTCGAGCAGTCGATTCCGCCCGCCGGCGACGCCGAGGTTCGCGTCACCCAGTTCGGTGGACACGCGTGGATCATCCAGCGATGCGAGCCAATCACGCGTGCCGTCGGTCGACAAGTTGTCCAGAATGACAGCGCGCCAGGGCTCTGTCGTGTAGCGGTCAAGACTGGCGAGACAGCGCTTGGAATATGCCAACGCGTTGAACGTCAGGATCGCGAACCACAGCTTGGGTGGCGAGTCATAGGTCTCCGGCTCAGTCGATGGCGCGATCAGACGTAACCGACACGGATGCGTCGATG
This sequence comes from Gemmatimonas sp., assembly GCA_965279375.1. Taxonomy (GTDB): domain Bacteria; phylum Gemmatimonadota; class Gemmatimonadetes; order Gemmatimonadales; family Gemmatimonadaceae; genus Gemmatimonas. The sequence continues at coordinate 1,912,675 of OZ257156.1, forward strand.
CCTCCACGCGCTTCCCCGCCGGCCGCGATTCTCGGTGTGAGATGACGCTCATCGAGCACCTCCTCCCGCCATGGTCTGTCCATCGTGCAACGTGGGCATCGCGGCGATTCGCTCCGTCATTTCGCGCGCGACGGCGCCAAATGAGGGAAGACCTTCCGCATATCGTCGCGCCTGCCCACCGCGTCGCGCAACCTCCAGCGCATTCAGGAGCTCGCGTAGGCACGCCATGAGATCGGCGCCCGCCATCATGCCGTGCGCTCCCTGACGCACGACCCAAGCGGCCTCTGCATCGCGCAACGGCTCGGCGTCCGCCGTATCCGGAACGACGAGCGCACGGCCACACGCAAGCGTCGTGTGCCACACGGAGAGGTCGATGTCGCCCGGGACGATCACGACATCGGCGGCGCGCACATACGACGGCAGCGTTGCATCGTTAACCTCGGCGACCAGCACCTCCGCCGTAAGCCCGGGCGCCAATCGGCCGGTCAGCATGCGCGACGTGAGCTCCGCTCCCCACGCGACGAGCGCGTCCGAGGCATCGTTGGCCACCAGCAGCTGTAGCCGCGCCGGCGTAGACGGTGTGACCACGCGTTGCCACACACGCAGCACCAGCTCTGCGCCGGCAATGTCGGCGGCGTCGAGCACAGGCAGCAGGATCATCGTGCGCACATCGCGCGGGCGCGGAAACTGGGTTGCGTCCGGCGTCACCCGATCCGCGATGCAACCGGAGGGCGCCATCCAGAGCCGATCCGCCTCAATACCGGCGGACAGGCACGCCGCATACGCCGCATGATGCGGCACCCACACCTCGTCAGCGTGCGCACGCACGATCGCGGCGAGTTCGGTCGACAGATGCGCGCGGACTGCAGTACCTGTGTAGACAATCCAGCGGCCATGCGCGGGCACGTACTGCGGCAGCGGGTGCGCGATATCGAGCGCAGACAGCGTCGTATCGGCAGTCGCGTCCGCGTCTGCAGGCGTTGCGACCAGACATTCCCACAGCTTCTGCGCAGGCAGCGTACGCGGCGGGCGCTGCGCGGAGTCGGTCGTGAGCATGAGCCGCGGTGCCACGCTGAGTGTCTCGACCAGCGCGGTCAGGAGAGGCTCGGTGTGGATGGCCGACGATGCAGCGAAAACGTTGGCGCGAATGTCGAGCGTTCCGGCGTCCGTCGTGTACGCCGCGCCGTCCGCCGCGTTTGCCCGCACGCCGACATGGGCATGTCTTCCTGGTGCGATCTCATGCAAGCGACCTGCGATGATCGTCGCCGCGCGTGACCATGGCCAGTGCGCCACCATGTCGGCGCGCGCGCGTGCGCCGAGTGCGCGCGCCTTGTCGGGTTGATCGTGAATCGCGCGCAGATGCGAGACGAGCGCGTCGAGCTGTGGTGCGGCCCAGCGATGCCCATCGTAGAGGCGCATGTCCGGATCGTCCACGTCCACCAACGCGTCAGTCTCGATCAGCAGACTGTTCTCGTCGTTCATGTAGTCGAGATGCGCACTCCAACGGGTGGCGATCACCGGCACGCCCGTCGACATTGCCTCCATGAAGGGGCGTCCCCACCCTTCGCCGCGCGTCGGGGACACGAACGCGTGCGCGCTTCGATAGAGCGATGGCATTGCATCGGCTGGCAGATCTTCGGTGAGCACGACGATCGGCGCAACGTTGGCGAGCGATCGGCCGCACTCCTGCCGCAAAAACGCGTCGATGCGCCGCTCGATCTGCAGCGCTGGCGCGTCGGCCGGGAGATCGAGATTGGCGTGAATGCGTTTGGCGTGCGTGCGCAACACGAGCGTGACATCATCGCTGGCCGAGAAGGCATTGGCCCACGCGCGCAGAAGGACGTCCCACGCTTTGCGTGCGCGCCACTCGAAGACGCTGAGATAGACCGTGCCACGGAGCCCCGGGATTTCACGCGGCGCGACGTCGGGCGAGAAGAGATCCGTGTCGATGCCCCCGGGCACCACGTGCATCGGCACCCGGACACCGGCGCGGCGAAAGGTCTCGACATTGAACGAACTCGGCACCCACAGTTCGTCCATCCGATTGCACTTGGCTACCCAGTTCGGTGGCAGCGAATCAGTCTCGAACATCGTGCGGCCCACATTGTAGGCCGCCGTCGGCGCTTCCACGAAGCCGTCGGCGACGTAGTGCTGCACCAGCACGAACGGATTGGCCAACGCGCGCGACTGCTGCCGCTCCAGCACTTCGCGCATAGGGGTGGGGAGGCCATGAGCGAAGTCGGCATCCAGCGCCGCCTTGGCGCGCAGCGCGATCGGAACCCCAGCTTGCTCCAACGCGAACAGCAGGCCCCGCCCTTCATCGGCGTAGCCTGTCGGTTCATAGATGGGGCCGATCCAGACGCAGTTGGAAATGTCGCTCATGCTCCGTGGGATGGGTCGTCAGCAAGCTGGCTAAAGGCAACAGGCATGCCGCGCTGAGAGATTCTCTAAGTGATTGCAATTAATGGCGTTGCGTTGAACCGGCAGAATCGGTCCGTCACGCCATCGGCAATTGTCGCCGTCCGGCGCGGTCCCAAAATGCCCGGCAGTTCTTGCCGTTTGTCCGCGCGCTATCTGCCGGATTTTGGCGAGGCGGACTCATTCCTCATCGCGTAACTGTATGCCCAACAGCGAGTTGCGGCGTGGCACGAATCGTGTACAGCACGGGTGCGGTGAAGACTGTCCCATCCATTCCCTGCGCGACCCGCCACCATGACCAGCAGCTACGCAATGAACCCCTCGCTTCCGGCAACGATTCCCAGCGCGCAGGTCAGCTCCGGCGGTGCGCCGCGCTTTCAGATCCCGGCGTTCCCGGATGATCCGGAGTGGGAGTTGGCAGCAGGCATCGAGGCGGCGGGGGGCGTATCGGCGGAGATCCGCGCATTCCTCGACGCACAGATGGAGACGGGCGACGTGCTGCTGGACCTCGCCCCCGGCTTCGGCTTTGTGGCACTCAGCGCGACCACCGCACCCGGTGGCCTGCCGACGGTGTTCGTGGGCGGGATCAATGAGGATCGCCTGCAGGTGCTGCAGGACGCGGCGGTAGACGTCGGTGGGTGGCTGGAGTCGGTTTCGCTGACGGATGGCTCGGATCTCGCCGAATTGCTGGACACGCGTCTGGATCTGCAGGGGCGAGTCTTCGTGCATGTCGCGGCCGAGGACGTCGCAGAACTGTGCTCGCGTCTGCGTCCGTTGCTCGCGCAGGAGCGAGTGCTGGCAATCTGCGTGACCAATGCGCATGCCAGCGACGCCTGGAATGAAGCGGCCGACGCGATGATTCTCGCGGGCATGACGCCCTGCGCGCTGGTCGAACAGGAAGGCGATGTGGTGATGATGCGCATTTCGGGCGCGCCCACTGCGCCGGTGATCGCACTGCCGTCCGCGCTGGCGGGTGACGCGATGATGGCACCTGAATTCGACGCGCTCAGTGCACTCCCCATGGAGCTGACCGAGGTGTTCGATGGAGACCATTCGGACGAGGTCTTTCCCGCGTCCTTCCCGTCGCAGGTGACGCCCGCCGCAACCTTGGAAGACGCCGACGTCGCGTCGGTGTCGTCATCTGTACCGCGCGCCACGTACGTCGAAGAGTTGCCGCGCTGGAACGCCATGCGCGATGGCCTGTCGCTCATCACGTCGCACACGCGTACCGGCTACGGGGTGACGGGGGCGCACCTGCTGCGCGCCCTGCAGCAGCGCGGTGCTCCAGTCACGCTCTTTCCGATCGGCCCGGTGGATTCGTCGCTGACGGATAACCCACAGTTGCAGCAGGCGCTCAATCTGCAGGATGCCTATCGGCCGGACGTGCCGAGTGTGCGCCTGGCCCAGCAGTTCGACCTGGCCATGCACGTCGGACGCGGTGCGCGAGTGGCGTTCACCATCTTCGAGCTCGACACCTTCACGCCGCGCGAGATGCATCACTTGCGCAGTCAGGACGCCATCTTCGTCTGCTCCGACTGGGCACGCGAAGCATGCTTGCAGAATGGGCTTGACGAGACGCCGATCCACATCGTGCCGCTTGGTGTGGACCGCGCGATCTTCCATGAGAACGTACAGCCCAAGCGTAGCTGGTCCGAGACGGTGTTCATGCAGGTGGGCAAGCTCGAGCCGCGCAAAGGCCAGCTCGATCTCCTGCGCGCCTTCGAGGCCGCGTTCACGCCCAAGGACTCCGTGCGGCTCGTGCTCTCCTGCGGCAATCCGTTCATCTCGCAGGCCGATCTCGACACACTGCTCCGGCCGTTCCGGAAATCGCCGTTGGCGTCAAAGATCTCGCTGCTCACCAACGAGTTGCCGAACTTGCGCAGCGTTGCCGAGCTGATGGCTGCGGCAGATTGCGGCGTCTTCGCCGCCCGCGCTGAGGGGTGGAATCTCGAAGCGCTGGAGATGTTGTCGATGGGCAAGCAGGTCATCGCCACCGATTACTCCGCGCATACGGAGTTCTTGAACAGTGAGAATGCGCGCTTGATCGACATCGATGCGCGCGAGTACGCGCATCCGGGTCGGCACCCTGGACAGTGGGCGGCGTGGGGCAATGCGCAGCATGAGCAGCTCGTGGCACACCTGCGTGACGTGCATGCGGCCAAGCAGGCCGTCGCACTGCCGTTGAATACGGCCGGCATCGCCACCGCGCATACCTTCAGCTGGGAAGGCTCCGCTGACGCGCTGATCCGCTCGCTCTACGCCATCGCATGACCGCAGGTGTGGCGTCGGTGATTCGCATCGGCATCCTGACGCACAACGCGTTGCACCACACGAAACGGTGCATCGCTTCGCTCCAGGCGCACACGAGCGTGCCGTGGCAGGCGGTTATTCTCGATAACGCCTCAAGCGACGACACCCGCGCTTGGCTCGCGTCGCTGAACGATCCGCGCATCGAGGTGGAGCTGCACGCCGAGAACCTCGGCGTCGGTGGTGGACGCAACTGGCTATTCGGCCGGCTGTTGCCGCACATGCGCGACGATGAGCTGCTCGTTTTTCTCGACAACGACATCGAGGTCGGAGCGGGGTGGGCAGAGCCGTTCGTTGACGCCTTTGCCGCGATGCCGCGACTGGGTGTGGCCGGCCGATGGGCGTTCTCGATGCACGTCCACGAGACGTGGCGCGATATCCTCTCGGAACACGCCGGCGCTCCCGGCCCGGTGGACACCGTGCAAGGGTGCTGCTTCTGGGTGCGAGGGGCCGCCGCGCGCGCGCTCGGAGGCTTCGATGAGGCGCTCGGACGCTTCTGGCACGAAGACGACGACTACTGCATTCGCGCACTCCACGCCGGCTGGGAAGTGCAACGCGTGCGTAATGCAGCGATCACGCACCACGAGCACGGCTCGGGCGTCGCGCTCAAGCCCGAGCGTATCGCTGGCTCGTGCGCCAATCAGGCGTACCTGATCGACAAGTGGCGCGCGCTGGGCGCGATCGATGCGTACGGAGTGCCAAAGCGCCCGACACCCGAAGTGACGGCGCCGTTGCGCGAAGCACTCGCCACGCGACTCGGCCGCACACAGCCCTTGCTGCGCACGGAGATGCAAGGTGTGATTGCCGATGCTTCCGCGCTGCTACGCGGAGACATTGCCGATGATCGCGCCGCAGTGCTGGCGACACCTGCGGTGAGGCGGATGCTGTCGGATGCTGCGACGCGGGAGAGCGGGGAGACGCAGCGCCGCGCGCAGCTCGCGCTCGAGCGCATTGCGCGCATCCTGGCAGAGCGCCGGGCCGAAGTCGACGACACAGAGACTATCGAGCGCGCGCGTAGCGGTGGTCGCGCGTTCAGCACACTCTGCGATCCATCCGCGTGGGATGATGCCCGATGGATGGAGAGCTATCAGCGGCACTTCCGCGACGGCGCCGGCGCCGACTACTACGCGCGGTCCGAGATCGCGTGGCGCGACGGACAACTACTGCACGTCGCACGTGCGACGGGTGCCCTGCGCGCTGGCATGCGTGTGTTGGTGTTGGGCCACGCGAGCGAGCGCGTGATCGCGCCATTGACGCATGTGGCCGCCGAGGTCGCGGTACTCGATCATGAGATGCAGACGATGGAGGTCATTGCGGGCAGTGCGACGCGCACGCTTGGCGATGCAACGCTCATGACTGGGCGCTGGTCTGAGGCGCAATCGCTCAGGGCCACGCCATTCGATCTGGTGCTCTGCCCGAATGCCGCGCGCTACGCACCGCCGGCCGACTATGGCGCGGTGCTCTCGGCGCTGGCGCAACTCACGCGCACCGGTGGCCATGTGGGCCTCGGTGCCAGCGTGCGACTGACTGGGCCGCGCAATGGTCGATGGCTCGAGCGCGACGCGCTCACCGACGATGCCGCGCTCGCACGGCATGGTGTCCGTCGCCTTGGGAAATTCGACGACCGCATTTGCGACGAAACACTCTTGGCCGCCATTCCGCCCGAAGGACAGGCCAGTTGGCGCCCGCAGCTAGCGCGCGCCGTTGGTCCGCATCGTGTCACACTGGCCACGCTCTTTTGCCGACGCACCGAATAGGACCACACAGGACCACTCGTGAAGATTCTGCAGATCGCTTTTGCCGCGACCGACCAAAGCGGCGTGCACCGGAAGCTCGCCGAACAGGTGACGGCGTTGCGCGCGTGCGGCCAAGAGGTGGAGTCGCTGGTGTTTGCCGACACGCGCATTGCGCCGGCGCCCTCCAACGCACCCTATCGCCTCGTCGACATACAGGGTGGCGGCTTTGGTCTGGCCAGTCGCTCGGTGGCGTTTCATGCGTGCTGGGAGGCGGTGGACCAGCTGCGTCCTGACGTGGTGTACATGCGCTATCCCATCTACGATGGGCACGTGCTGCGTTTCGTGCAGGAAGCACCGCCGGTCGTGTTCGAACTGCAGACCATCTTCAAGAACGAGGCGCCTCCGCAGGTGGCCGCATTCGAGGAGAGTTGGGCTGCACGGGTACTGCCGCATACGTCGGGGCTGGTGGCGGTAACGAACGAGATACTCGAGTACGAGACCGATCGCGCCAAGTGGGCTATTCCGGGGCACGTGATGCCGAACGGTGCTGATCCTGCAACCATTCCCTTCACCACGCCGGCGTTGGCCAGCGATCGCGTGGATCTGTTGTGCGTCGCGTCGTACTACCCGTGGCACGGCATCGATCGTTTGCTGCTGGGCATGGCGGCCGAGCCTGATGTGCAGGACGTGCATCTGCATCTCGTGGGTGAGGGCCCGACCATCGCGGATCTCCGGGCGATGGTGCAGGACGCCGGGCTGCAGTCGCGCGTGCACTTTCACGGACACGTCCCTGTGAAGGAGCTAGGGAAGTGGTATCCCAAGGCGCATGTGGCCATTGGCTCGCTGGCGCCGCACCGTGTTGGCCTTCGTGAACTCGCGGCGCTCAAGCATCGGGAATACGCGCTGCGTGGCATTCCCATCGTCCTCGCTGGTGGCGATGCCGATTTCCCCAGCACATTGCCGTGGCTGCGTCAGATTCCGGCCGACGATTCACCCGTGTCGCCGCGCATGCTGCGTGCCCTCGCGCACGGCTGGACCAACGAGGTGCGCCGTCGTCAGATCCGCATGTGGGCGGAGTCGCATCTGTCGTGGAACGTCAAGGCGCCGCAACTCGTGGAATTCCTGCAGCGATGCGCCAGCCAGTCGAACGCGCGCACGGGAGCGGCCGCGTAAGCGGTGCCTGCGGCGCACAGTTAAACAGCGCGGAGGCCCGCGATGCCTACGGCGTGGTTGGTGCGGTGGAGTGCGTGGTGCTGGCGATGGAAGCGGCGATCGCGTCACGGAGCTGACGGACAACATCGGGCCAGTCGCGCGGTCGGGCAGGTCTGAGCAGCCGCAGGGATGGGTACCACGGCGTGGTGTTCTCGCGGAGCCCCCAACGCCAGTCAGGGACATGCTGCAGCATGACCCAGGTACGCACGCCAAGCGCACCGGCGAGATGCGCGATGCCGGTGTCGGTGGTGACGAGTCCATCGAGCTGCGTGAGAATCGCCGCTGTCTCCGCCCAACTGCCCAGAGCGGGGAGCTGGTGGAGCGCCGGCAGTGATGGCGCGCCGGCCTCACCCTGCTGCAGGGCGATCCAGGTGACATCGGGAATGGCGAGCAGCTCTGGCAGCAGCGCAGGATCGAGATCGCGGGTGACACGCCCCGGAAACGCCGGGTTACCCGCCCACACGAGCCCAAGGCGCAGCGTGCCCGGTCGTGCCGGTGGAAGTGCGACCCTTCCGCTGGGCGCCGGTGCACGCAGGTACGGCACGCGCTCGCCACGCACATTGGTGTCGAGTCCCAATACGTGCGGCAACGACAGCAGCGGCACATGCCAGTCTGTCTCCGGAGCCTGACCACGAGCGACCACCTCGATGCCGTTCTGCGCGAGGAGTGAGACGGCGTCCGCGTGGCATTCAACGACGACGCGAGCGGGTAGTCTCAGGGCGAGGTCGGCGAGGAATCGCAAAAACTGGAACTGGTCGCCAACGCCTTGCTCCGCGGTGACGAGCACGGACGCACCCTTTATAGATGCCGTGCCGTCCCATCGCACGGCCGCGGTGTGGGGCGTTGGCAAGGGGCGCGCCTCGAACTGACGCCAGCCTTCGGCGCTGGATGCGCCAAGCAGCGTGGTGTACGCGCGCTGCACGCGGGTGGGTCCGTGATTTGGCCGCGCGCGGTCCGCCTGATCGAGCCAGCGCAGTGCCCCACGCAGATCGCCCAGGTCGTGGCGGATTTGCGCGGCGGTGAGAAGAAAGGCCGGGTGTGTGGGCGCGAGGGTAAGCGCGCGCTGGATGAGCGGCCACGCCTCGCCGGGCGCGCCCGTGGTGCGTTTGGCACCGGCCAGCGCACCCAGTGCCGCCGGATCGCGGGGCAACACGCGGAGCACGCGCTCGAAGCAGACCACGGCTTCGGTCGGGGCACCGGCGTCCAGCAGCTCGGCGCCGAGCGCGTGGAGTTCGGTGACGTCGTCCGGGAGGGTGGCGAATGCGACGAGCAGCGTACGGCGCGCCGCGGCCATGTCGCCAGCGAGTCGATGCGCATTGGCGAGCAGCCGGGTGACGCCCGACTGCTCGGGCGCGGCGGCGTGAGCACGGCGGAAGCAGGCGATCGCTGCGGCGAAATCACCGCGTTCGATGGCGTCCTGACCGGCGACCAGGTCGGCAACGACGGCGTCAGTCAGCACGCCGATGCGGGGAAAAATCGTGCGTTTTGCGAGGGAACGACAGCGCTGGTAACGGCCGGTGCCAGCGGTGTGAGAGCGCGAAAAAAGTTCAAGAAAAAACGCTCAAGTTCTGTTTGGCTGAGACGAGACTGTTGTCTGACCGCGACCCGGACCCCGGGGGCGGGCGAGGCACGGATGCCTCATCTCAACATCATGGAGGATTGTCCCACATGCGTATTAACACGAACGTCGGCGCGCTCACCGCTACCCGCAGCATCTTCGTCAACAACATGGCGACAGAGAACAGCATGCGGAAGTTGAGCTCGGGTCTCAAGATCAGCCGCGCGGCTGACGACGCGGCCGGCTTGTCCATCTCGAACAAGCTCCGCACGCAGAGCCGCTCGCTGACGCAGGCGGCCTCGAACGCCGAGCAGGGCAACGCGATGTTGCAGATCGCTGAAGGCGCGGCCTCCACGATCCAGCGCATCATCGAACGTCAGAAGGAACTGATCACGCAGCGCGAGTCGACGGGTAACAACAGCACGGTGACCCAGACGCTCGGTACGGAAGTCGCGACGCTCCAGACCGAATCGGCTCGTATCCTCGCCGACGCGGACTTCCAGGGCGCCTCGGTGTTCGCCTCGCTCACGTTCCAGATCTCCGACTCCTCGACGAACGGCACGGTGACGGTCAACTCGTCGCTGACGCTCACGACGCTGACGGCGACGTCCACGCTGGCCAACGCTGACACCGCGCTCGACACGGTCAACTCCGTGCTGGCGACGATCGGTGCCGGTCAGAACGTGCTCGACTACACGGTGCAGAACTTGAAGTCGTCGGTCGTCAACGTCCGCGCGGCTGAGTCCACGATCCGTGACGTCGACATGGCGGACGAAATGGCCAACTTCACGAAGAACAACATCCTGAAGCAGGCGGCCGAAGCAATGCTGTCGCAGGCGAATCAGGGTAGCCAGAGCGTGTTGCAGCTCCTGCGCTAATCGTAAGCGGCTACGAGTACGCGTAGCCCCGGGGTCGGCATTTCGCCGGCTCCGGGGCCGTGTCCTAGGCAGTAACGGAGGAACGGGTCATGGCGACCACCAGCAGTACCGGCACCAGCACCAGCAACATCGGTGGCATCAGCAGCGGCATTCAATGGAACGACCTCATCGACGCAACGATGGAGGCCGAGTCTTCGCGTTATGTGAAGCCGCTGACCGACGAAATCACCAAGCGGGCCGCGCAAAAGGACGCGTGGAAGAAGCTCACGACGCTCGTGGAAACGCTGAGCGACACGGCGCGCGTTGTTCGTCGCGCCGGCTTGGGCGGCTACACTGCCACTGTCCCTCCGAGCCCGACGACGTCGCGCACTTTGTTCACGGCGCAGACCACGTTGGCAGCCTCGCCGGGACGCTATCGCGTCGAAGTGCTGCAGCTCGCGGACACCGCCAAGATTGGCGGCAAGTCCGTGTCCAATACGAACACCGCACTCGGACTCACCGGTGATCTGACGATCAATGGTGCGTCCATTTCCGTGGCGGCGACCGACACGCTCAACGACGTACGGACCAAGATCAACAGCGCCAACACCGGCAGCACGCCGACCGGTGTGACCGCAACCATCTTGACCGAAGGGACCACCGGCGGCCGACTCGTCCTCACGAAGGACTCGAGCGGTTCGTCCGGCATCAACATCGTGGATGGCACCGGCGGCATGGCGCGCGAACTGGGTTTCCAGGACTCGCGCTCCAAGCCCATCTCGTCCGCCGTGCAAGCCGCGGCGATGGCGATGGGACTTTCGGTCACGCCGCAACCTGCGACGATCCGCGTGGGATCGCAGGTGATCAGCGCAGACCTCTCCGTCGAATCCATCTCCGCGATCGCAGCAAAGATCAACGCTGCCGGCGGCTCGGCGTCCGTCGAGCCGGAAACGTACGGCAATCAGACGCGCTACCGCCTGGTGACAGACGGCAACGTATCTGCGGTCGTCGGCGATCCGAACAGTCAGGCCGTCATCACCGCGCTCGGCTTCGCCGCCGGCAGCAGCGGTGACGTGCGACAGACCATCGCCTCGGGTGCGTTCACCGATAGCGCCGACGCGGTGGCCACGTCGAGCACGCTGCTCGCCGGGATCAAGCTGGATGGTGCGTCCGCCAATCTGGCGGCGGGCGATGCCATCAACATCCGCGGCATGCGTGGCGACGGCACGGCGGTCACCATCGGCCTGGTGATCGGCGCCGGCGATACGATGCAGACTCTCGTGGACAGGATCAACGATGCGACCAGCGGCTTCGGCTCTGGCGCACGTACCGCGTCGGCGTCGCTGGGTGCGGACGGCGTGATTCGCATGGTGGACGGCGCGGGTGGCGCATCGCGGCTGTCGCTCTCGATGAGCACGACGCGCTCCGACGGCACCACGGGTTCGCTCGGCGCCTCGTCGGTCACGACGGTCGGGCGTTCGCGTGAGTTGCAGCAGGGACGCGATGCGATCGTCCGCGTGGACGGCAATCAGTACACGCGCAGCACCAACAACATCAGCGATGCCATCACCGGCGTGAACCTGACGTTGAGTGCAGCGGAGGCGGGCACCACGATTGATCTCACGGTCGATCGCGATGCGCAGGCGTCGGTCGATGCGGTGTCGAAGTTCAAGGACGCGTACAACGCCATTCGCACGTTCTTTGACGAACAGCGTGTGGTCAGCGCACCGCTGTATGCGAACACCGCGTTGCGCAGCGTCACGATGAATTTCAACACCGCGCTTCGGACCAACGTCGCCACCAACACGACATACTCGTCGCTGGCGGTGACGGGCCTGGCGCTCGATCGCAATGGCTACCTGCAGCTCGATCAGACCACGTTCAAGACCGCGTTGAGCAGCAAGCCGTCGGAAGTCGAGTCGCTCTTCGGCTTCACCGGCGTCGGCGGCGCGTTCGTCGCCGCGACGGACGATGTCACGCGGTTCGGCGTCGGCGCGATCAGCGCGCAGACGCAGTCCATCGACGAGGCGACGACGCGGCTCAAGCGGCGTGAGCTCGATGCGCAGAAGCGCATCGACTATCGCCGCGAGCAGTTGGTGCTGCGCTACACGGCGATGGAAACGGCGCTGGCGCGATTGCAGCAGCAGGGTTCGACGCTCACCAGTTCGGTCAAGGCTCTTAACGGATCGGCGTGATCGTGCCGATACTCTCAGTCAGCAACGCAACTCCTTCCGACAAGACCCCAGCCAACGCCCCGATGTCCTACCCAAGTCAGACCTCGAGCTACCGGGAGATGGAAATCCTCTCCTCGTCGCGCGAGCGGCTCGTCGTCTTCGTGTTCGAACAGCTGGTCATCAATCTCGAGCGTGCGCGCATTGCCATGGAGCGCAACGACATCGCCATGCGCGTCACGGCGCTGCGCCGCGCGCGCGGTCTGGTGGGCGAGCTGCTGGCCACGCTCGATTTCGAGGCGGGCGGTGCGCTCGCGAACCAGCTGGCCGACCTGTACCAGTTCATGCTGGTGGAGTTGGTCGATGTGGGTCAGCGCGGCGACTTGCGCGTGATTCGGAAGCTCGTCTCCATCGCGACGCATCTGCGCGACGGCTTCGCCGGTGCAGCCGAGCAGTCGCTGCAACTGCAGAAGTCAGCCTGAGTCATGAACGTACTCTCGTCGTTCCGTCTGCCGGGTTTCGGTCGTAACGCCTCTCCTGCGCGTGCACAGGCGGCGCGTGAAGCGTTGGCGTTGTGTGCGTCGGCGGATGCCGCTGCGCGCGAGGCCACGGAGTCGGTTGGGGTGGATGACGATCGGTTGTTCAGCCTCCTGGAGCAGCGTGAGCAGATGTTGGCGGATCTCGCCGAGCATGTGGTGGCGCTCCGACTGGAGCGTCCGACGGCTGACAGCCCGCTCTTTGCTGCCACCGAGAAGGTGGTGGACGACGCCGATGCACTGATCACCGAAGTATGCGACGCGCTCACCAGCTCCCATCGCACGACGATGGCGTTGGCGGCGCGGGTAGCGGAACGGACGCAGATGCTCCGCGACGAGTTGGCCGCGGTGCAGCGTGCGGGGAGCGCCGGCGTAGGCTATGGCCTGCACCAGACGCCCCACCAGATCGATCGCTTTCGCTAGGGACGTCACGATGACCCTGCGACCGTCCGACACCTTCGGAGCGTTGCTCAGCGAGAAGCTCGCCGAGCTGGACGCCGCCGATGGGATGGCGTTGGAGCTGGTGCAGGAGACCGCGGTGGATCGGCTTCGGCTCGATGCGCAGCGGTCGGTGATGGCGATCGAGGGAGGACCGCTGCCCCGACAAGGGCATCGGGCCTATTGGACCCCGGCGGAAACGTCGGTGGAACCGGGACAACGGCACCTGAACATCCTGTCATAATCGGCAGGCGCGTTCGTTTTCCAGAGATTGCTCAAGTCGAAGGCTCTGGGTGCCGATAGTTCCATCAAGAGGAGGAGTCTCATGCGCATCAACGGCAGCATTTTCGATCCACTGCGTCCCAAGAGCGTGACCCCGGCGGCCAACCCCGCCGTCACGCGCCCCACGGACCCGGCAGTACAGAACAGCGGCTCTCAGCCGACACGATCCGATTCCGTCCAGATCTCGGATGCGGGTCGGTCGATGGCAGGTCGGATCGAGCAGGACGCAAAGAGCACATTCGACCCCGAGCGGGTCGCGGAACTGCGGACGAAGGTCCTGACGGGAGCGTACAACACGCTCGACGTCGTGGATCAGGTCGCGCGCCGCATCATCTCGCGCGGCGATCTCTGATCACTCAGAGCACGTAGCGCACTACCGATCGACCGGCAGAATCAGGAGACAGGTGTCATGAAGTTTCTCGTGGTGGACGATTCCGCGACCATGCGGCGTATCGTGATCAATTCGCTTCAGCGGATCGGCTTCAGCGACACTGTCGAGGCCGGCGACGGTCAGGAAGCGCTGGCCAAGTTTGACAGCTCGATCAAGTTCGTCATTACCGACTGGAACATGCCGAATATGAGCGGCACCGAATTCACGAAGGTGCTGCGCTCACGCGAAGACGGTCGACACGTGCCGGTGCTGATGGTGACGGCCCGCTCGGTCAAGGAAGACATCCTCACCGCCATGGAGGCGGGCGTGAACAACTACATCGTGAAGCCGTTCACCCCGGCCGTGCTCAAGGAGAAGATCGATGCACTTCTCCCGGCCGCAGCGGCGTGAGGACGCAGAAAATGACCAGTCCCCGAGCACACGAAGTGCTGTATGAATCCGAGGCCACGCTGCGGCTCGTGGATCACGAGTTGAGCGAGCTGCGGCATCAGCATACGCCGATTCGCCAGCCTGGCTTGGCCGATCTGCCGGGCATCCTCGAGCGCGCCAATTCGCAGATCCTGAACGTCCTCACGCGTCTTCGTGAGACGCGTCTTGCCCTGCAGTCGTCCGCGATCGACAAGATCCAGGCGACGCACGACAAGATCAAGGAAGTGACCTCGGCTACCGAGGACGCCGCGATCAACATCATGGACGCGTGCGATCGCGCGTCGCAGATGGTGGATGAACTCGACGCGATCGATGCCGCATCCGAGCCGGACAAGGCGAAGGCGGGCGAGATTCGTGGCACGCTGCGCGACGAAATCTTCCTGATGATGGGCGCGTTGCAGTTCCAGGACATCACGACGCAGCAGCTGAATCACGCCTCCGCGGTGCTGGTCGAAATGGAGCAGCGACTCGCCGATGTCGCCGCGCTGTTCGATTCGAACATCGATGCGGGAACCATCGACGGCCGCTCACATGGAGTGGCTCCGGACCGGCTGACGTACGATCCGAACGCGACGGTGCAGAACGCCGAAGGGCGTCAGGCACTGGCCGACGAGATTTTCACGCCGATCAAAGCGCCTGCCGCGTAAGCTCCCCCCCGGGCGAACGCGGTAACGAACGGCTCGTGCCATACGGCGCGAGCCGTTCGCCGTTTCTGCAACTCCGTAGTAAACCTCGCGTCATCTGCGACCGATACTCTGCCATACGCAGCGCTCCGACGACGGGTGCGCCCTCAGAATTTCTCCATCCGCCCCGCGCCTCACCGTGTCCCCACTGACGCTTGACGATGCTGCCACGCTGCTGCTGCAGCTGGAAGCCTCCGACACTGCGGATCTCAGCAAGCTGCGTGAAGCGCTGACCGATCTCGCCTTCGAGAATCGGGTGCCCCTGCGCGCGCAGCCCTTCGTCGCCCGCGCCGCCCGCGTCCTCGGCACGATCATCGCCGGCACCGCCGCCGACACGGCCGTCGCCTTCACCGAGGTCAGTGAAGCGATCGAGGAAGCGATGCGGATCGATGACGCCGCGCCAAGCGGTGCGCAGATGGCCGCCGAGGTGAACGACGCGCGCCCGGACGAACCGATCGATTTCCCCGACGACGAGGACGAAGCGCCCGCACTGCCACCTGTGCGCGAGACGCCGATGGCCAAGCCCGTCGCACCGCCCGTGACTGCGCCCGTGGTCGCGTCGGTGGCCGCGTCCGTCGCCGCGGCGCCTGTGCGCTCTCAGCAGCATGATGCGGGCAGCGATCGCTTGCCGGACGATGCCGATCGGGACCTCATCCCGGACTTCATCACCGAAAGCCACGAGTGCGTCTCCAACTCCGAGGCCGCACTACTGAGCCTCGAAGAGAATCCGACCGACGAAGAAGCGGTCAACACGGTCTTCCGCGCATTCCACACGGTCAAGGGAACCTCTGCGTTCCTCGGCCTCTCGCGCATCGCGGCCTTCGCGCATGAAGCGGAGTCGCTGCTGAGTCGTGTGCGCGACAAGGAAATCTCGTATACGCAGGGATGCGCGGACCTCTCGCTGCGCTCGGTGGACATGCTCAGCGCGCTGCTCGCGGCCGTGGTGACGGCGCTGGCAGGCGACGGACGTATTCCGCTGCCGCCGGGCTACCACGAGCTCCTCGACGCGCTCGCCTCGTACGATCCGGCATTGCATGCGAACGGTGTCGTGCTTGCCACGGTGTCCAGCGACGAAGCCGCGGCGGCTCCGCGTCCGGATATCGCTCCGGCGAACTACGCCGCATCGGGTTCCGCTGCCGCATCGTCGGCTGCGGCAACCGCTGCGACCGCGGCATCTGCAGCACGGCAGGCGCGTGGTGAGCCCAATACCGACGCGACGATTCGCGTGCGCACCGATCGCCTCGATCGACTCATCGACATGGTTGGCGAGTTGGTGATCGCGCAGTCGATGATCGCTGGCGACGAATCGTTCGGCACGGGCAAGGCGCATGAGCTGCTGCGCAAGGTCACGCACTCCGGCAAGATCGTTCGCGAGCTGCAGGACCTGAGCATGTCGATGCGCATGGTGCCGCTGCGCGGCACCTTCCAGAAGCTGGCGCGCGTCGTTCGCGATACTGCGGTCAAGGCTGGCAAGCAGGTGCAGTTCGTGACCGAGGGCGAAGACGTCGAAATCGATCGTACGCTGGTGGACATCCTGGGCGATCCGCTGGTGCACATGGTGCGCAACGCGGTGGACCATGGTGTCGAGCCGCCGGAAGGTCGCGTCGCCGCTGGCAAGGCCACGACGGGCACGGTGCGCCTGTGCGCCTACCATGCGTCGGGCAACGTGGTTGTCGAGCTGATCGACGACGGTCGCGGACTCTATCGCGAGAAGCTGGTCGCCAAGGCCATCGAGAAGGGACTCATCGAATCCGACAAGGGGATGAGCGACAGCGATGTCTTCTCACTGATCTTCGCGCCGGGCTTCTCCACGGCCGAGAAGGTGACGGACATCTCCGGGCGTGGCGTGGGCATGGACGTTGTGCGACGCAACCTCGAGTCGATTCGCGGTCGCATCGACATCACGTCAGTCCCGGCCAAGGGTACCACGTTTGCGATCCGTCTCCCGCTCACGCTCGCCGTCACCGACGGCATGCTCGTGCGAGTTGGCCAGGAGCGCTTCATCGTGCCGCTCACGCACATTCATATGAGCTTCCGCCCCGAGCCGTCGATGCTCTCCACGGTCGTGGGACATGGCGAAGTGGTGCTGCTGCGCGGCGAGCTGATGCCGATCGTGCGTCTGCATCGCCTGTTCGATGTGCCGAACGCCGTCCAGAGTCCGCTCGAAGGGCTGCTCATGATCGTGGGCGACGGTAACCGCCGCACCGCACTCCTCGTGGATGAACTCCTCGGGCAGCAGCAGGTCGTGGCCAAGACGCTTGGCGCAGCGCTCGGCAAGGTGCCGGGTGTCAGCGGCGGCGCGATCCTCGGCGATGGCCGTGTCGGGCTCATTCTCGATGTCAACGAAACCGTCGCGCTGTCGCAGAGCGACGAAGTCATACCGCTGCAACGCGATCGGGATCGCGGACAGGACGTCGCCGCGTAGCGCCGTCGCCGCCAACGCTCCGATGACGGAGCTACCCAGCAACACGT
This sequence comes from Gemmatimonas sp., assembly GCA_965279375.1. Classification (GTDB taxonomy): domain Bacteria; phylum Gemmatimonadota; class Gemmatimonadetes; order Gemmatimonadales; family Gemmatimonadaceae; genus Gemmatimonas. The sequence continues at coordinate 1,930,165 of OZ257156.1, forward strand.
CGATGGGACCGCGAGGTCCCTCGTTCCAAACACATTTTTGCCGAGCGAGCCATGAGCACGCATTCCGACAGTAGCTCCGCCACCGCCACGTCTTCCCGGGCGGGCAAGTATCTCACGTTCTTCCTTGCAGGCGAAGAGTACGGGCTTGAAATCCTGAAGGTCAGCGAGATCATCGGCATGCAGCCGATCACGCGCGTGCCCCGCATGCCGGAGTTCGTGCGCGGCGTGATCAACCTGCGCGGCAAGGTCATCCCCATCACCGACCTTCGCAAGAAGTTCGGCATGGAGCAGGATGCCAACGAAGACAGCTGCATCATCGTGGTGCAGATGAAGGGGATCCAGACCGGCATCGTCGTCGATCGCGTGAGCGAAGTCGTCGCCATCGCGGAAGGGGATATCGAAGATGCGCCGAGCTTCGGCGCCGGCATTCACACCGAATTCCTGCTCGGCATCGGCAAGCAGAACGGTCGCGTGAAGCTGCTGCTCGATATCGACAAGGTGCTGGTCACGAGCGAGTTGGAAGCGCTTGAAGCCGCCCAGTCGAACGCCGCCTGATCAACGGTTACCGAATGCCCCCGAGCCCCATAGCGGGTGGAGCGTTCGCCGAGTGCGAGCTGACGTCAGCGCAGTTCACGCGCATCACTGAGTTGCTCTACGATCATGCGGGCATCCGCATGCGCGAGGGCAAGGAAGGGTTGGTGCGTGCGCGCCTGGCCAAGCGGCTGCGGAAGCTGGGTCTGCCCGATTTCGATGCGTATCTGACGTTCGTGATGAACGAGAAGAGCCGTACGGAATTCGCGGAGATGATCGACGCGCTCACGACGAACAAGACGAGCTTTCTGCGCGAGGTGTCGCACTTCGACTACCTGCGCGATCATGTGTTTCCCGAACTCAAGGGGCCGGTCCGCATCTGGAGCGCCGGCTGTTCCTCGGGCGAAGAGCCGTACACGCTGGCGATGCTCGCCAACGAATCGTTTGGTGCGGAAACGTCGCGTCGCGTCAAGATTCTCGCGACCGACATCAGTCATCGCGTGCTGGCGCAAGCCAAGGCCGGACAGTATCCGGCGGACACGATGTCGGATGTGCCGAGCGCGTGGATGCAGAAGTACTGGACCAAGAAGCAGGACGACGCAGGGCGTCCCGTCTCCGAAGCCGGACCGGCGCTCCGATCGCTGGTGCAATTCGCCAAGCTGAATCTGATGGAGAAGTGGCCGATGCAGGGGCCCTTCGACGCCATCCTCTGTCGCAATGTGATGATCTATTTCGAAAAGGGCACGCAGCAGCAGTTGGTGGAGCGGTATTGGGCGTTGCTCCGCCCCGGCGGTCACCTGTTTGTTGGCCACAGTGAAAGTCTCACCGGGCTCACGCACCGTTTTCGGTACGTGCAGCCAGCCGTCTACGTGAAGTAGCATGGGTACCACCGTCCTCAGCCGTCCGACGGAACGCGTCGTCGGCGTCGCTGATCTGAAGGTCTCGGCGGTCGCCGGCGAGCGCATCATCACGTATGCGTTGGGCAGCTGCCTGGGCATCGTGGTCTACGATCCGGTCGTGAGCGTCGCGGGCATGCTGCACGTCATGCTGCCGACGGGCACCATCGATGCGGCCAAGATGGCGGAGAAGCCGGCGATGTTCGTGGATAGCGGCATCCCGATTCTCTTCAAGGAGTGCTACAAGCTGGGTGCGAAGAAGGAGCGCATGATCGTGAAGGTCGCGGGTGGTGCACACGCGGGCGCGTCCGAAGAGGCAGATCGATTCCAGATCGGCAAGCGCAACATGATTGCGCTGCGCAAGCTGCTCTGGAAGAACGGCGTGCTGGTGCACGCACACGATACAGGCGGGATTCAGACCTCCCGCACGATGTGGGTGGACGTCGCAACCGGCGATGTCACGCTCAAGATCAACGGCGCGGAAAGCAAGCTCTAACCGCTGCACACGGACACTAACATGGCCTTCAACGTTCTCGTGGTGGATGACAGCGCTGTCATGCGACAGATGGTCGTCCGCACTCTCAAGATGAGCGGCCTTCCGCTGGGCACGGTCCTCGAGGCCGCCAACGGCGAAGAGGGACTCTCGGTACTTCAGGAGCAGTGGGTGGACCTGTTGCTGCTCGACATCAACATGCCGGTGATGAACGGCGAGGAGATGTTGCGCCGACTGCGTGCGTCGCCGGAAACGGAAGCACTGCCCGTCATCGTCGTATCGACGGAAGGAAGTGAAACGCGCCTCGCAGCGCTGCATGAGCTGGGTGCGTCGATCGTCCGCAAGCCCTTCGCGCCGGAGACCCTGCGCGACACCATCATTCGCATGACTGGAGTCTCTGATGTCGAGTACTATGGTCCAGTCGCTGTCGCGGACGACAGCGGCGACTTTTGAAGATCTCGCGCTCCTTTTCCCCGAGCACGAACCGTCACCGGAGCAGGCCGAAGCGCCGCTCGATGTGACGGTCTCCGTGGACTTTCGCGGCCCGTTCACCGGCCGCCTGGTCCTGAGCGCGAGTGCGAGCGTGTTGCCCGCCATCGCGTCCAACATGCTGGGCGATGCGGGCACGCGTCAGCCGCGGTTGCAGCGTGATGCACTTGGCGAACTGGCCAACGTGATCTGTGGTAACGTGCTGCCGATGATTGCCGGCGCAGAGGCGGTGTTCAATCTCAGCGCGCCGCGTGTGCATGATGCGGACGAAGCGCCGTCGCGCGAAGGCGATGAGCCCTGTGCGAACGCCGAGTTCGGCGTGGAAGAGGGTCGCGTGTCGTCCACGCTGTACGTGTTCGGCGGCCACCTCGCCACCGCGACGGCCGCGTGACCATCCCCGCCCGTCCGGTCGCGCCTGCGGCTGCGCCGATCGTGCGCAAGCCGGGCGTCGTGCGCGTGCTCATCGTCGACGATTCGGCGCTCGTGCGCCGCATCTTGTCCGATGCGCTCTCCAGGCACCCCGATATCGAAGTCGTTGGCACCGCCACTGACCCGTACGTCGCGCGCGAGCGCATCGTGCAGCTACGGCCGGACGTCATCACGCTCGATATCGAAATGCCGCGCATGGACGGGCTGTCGTTCCTGACGAAGCTCATGCGCCACTTCCCGTTGCCGGTGGTGGTCGTCAGCTCGTTGACGCCGCAGAACAGCGACACGGCGTTACGTGCCCTCGCGCTGGGCGCCGTCGAAGTTCTGGCCAAGCCCGGCTCTTCGCTCGCCGCAGGAGACGTCGCCGAGGATCTCGTGCGCGCGGTTCGCGCCGCCTCGCACGCGCGCGTCGTCAAGCGCGCCGAGCCGACCGGTAGTGACGTCATCGCAACTCGGCCCGCGATCGCCACACTCGATGCCACGCACAAGATCATCGCATTGGGTGCGTCGACGGGTGGCACGCAAGCACTCGAACAGGTGCTGCGTCGCTTCCCAGTGGACGCGCCGGGCACCGTGATCGTGCAGCACATGCCGGAGCACTTTACGTTGTCGTTCGCCAAGCGCCTCGACAGCGTGTGCGCGATGCGCGTGCAGGAAGCGCGCGACGGCGACTTCGTCACCCCGGGACTCGCGCTCGTTGCGCCCGGCGGCAAGCATCTCATTCTGCAGGCGAGCGGAGCGCGTTGGGTCGCGCGCGTGAAGGACGGTCCCAAGGTCCATCATCAGCGCCCGGCCGTGGATGTGCTTTTTCAGAGCGTCGCGCGCAGCGCCGGTCGCAACGCCGTGGGCGCGTTGCTCACCGGTATGGGCGCCGATGGCGCGAAGGGAATGCTCGCGATGAAGGAAGCCGGCGCGTACACCGTCGCGCAGAACGAAGAGACCTGCGTCGTTTACGGTATGCCGCGTGAAGCGGTGAAGCTGGGTGCAGCCACGGACATTCTACCGCTGGATAAAGTCGCCGACGCGCTGCTCAACGCCCTGCGTCCCGCGCACGCTCACGCGTAAGCGCTGCCTGCGCTAGGACGCGGGCAGCCAGAGTGACACGATGGTGCGCCCATCCGCACGCTCGCGGGTGAGTGTGCCACCACTCGCGCGCGCGAAAGCCCGTGCGATGCTCAGTCCAAATCCTGCGCCGCGCACCCCGTCCTTGGTCGTCACGAACGGCTCTTCCGCGTTCGCCTGCACCGATTCGGCAAAGCCTGGCCCATCGTCCGCGACTGACACCACGAGCCAGCGCCTCGCTGCCCGCTCACCGTCGGCATGCGGGAGAGGCTCTGTCAGGATGCATTCCGCACGGGACAGCGTGATGATGCTCGAGGCCGGTGCCGCGTCGCGCGCATTGATGAGCAACTCACGGATGGCGTCGGCCATCCACGATGCATCCGTCTCTATCGATGCCACACCCTCGCCGCTCGTCGCGTCGAAGTGCACCGTCGCGCGCTCACTGCTCGCGGGCTGCGTGGCGACGACATCGCGCAGAATGAGGTCCGGATCGGTCGGGCGAAGTCGCATGGTCCCTGCCCGCGCGAAACGCGCCGTGCGCTGCACATAGCTCACCATCGCGTCGGCAGCGCGATGGATTTCCATCACGTCCGCGTGCGCCGGGCTGTCGGCCGGAAGATCTCCGAGCAGCAACTCGCTGTAGGTGCGAATGACCGTCGCGAAGTTGTTCAGGTCATGCGCGATTTTGCGCGCGAACAGATCGGTGGTCGTGGCGGGGTCCATAGGTGCCATTGAAGAAAGGAGACATTGCGTCGATTGACAACCATCATTCTATGCGATGGTATACAGCATCTGCCCGTCTCCCGCCAATCGAGGTCGCCATGTCGTTCGTGCCCGTCCGCCTCTCGCTGCTTGCTGCCCTTACCATTGCTCCACTCGCGCTCGCCGGCGCGCAGACGATTCCGCCCGTGGACATCCAGATCGCCTCAGCGGTCATCGCGCTCCCCAAGGAAATGCGCGATGGCGCTGGCGTCATGGGCTATCGCACCGCCGGCAAGCTCGAGTTGGTGCGTCCATCCAAGAACGGCATGCTCTGCCTCGCCGATGATCCCGCGGAGAAGCAATTCCATGTCTCGTGCTATCACGACTCGATGGAACCGTTCATGGCGCGTGGTCGCGCATTGCGCGCCTCTGGCGTCACTGGCGCACAGGTGGACACCGCACGCTTTGCCGAAGTGAAGTCGGGAAAGATCAAGATGCCGACCGCGCCCGCGTCGCTGTATCAGATCTTCGGCCCCAAGAAGGATTTCAACCCGGCCACCGGTACCGTGTCCGAGCCGCGCTCGCTGTTCGTGGTCTACATCCCCTTCGCGACGGCACTCTCCACCGGACTGACGACCACGCCGACCGACAAGGGACCATGGCTGATGCTGCCGGGCACACCCAAGGCGCACATCATGTTCAGCACGAGCATGTAGGAGTCCTCAGGTGACGGAGTTGACTGACGCACGGGCTCGGCGCGCGGTCGCCGAGCTCTCGGCGAATGACCCGAAGATGGCGCTGGCCATCGAGCGCGTGGGGCCGTGCACGCTCCGTCCGCGCACCGACGGCACGCACTTCGATCATCTCGCACGCGCTATCGTCTTCCAGCAGCTTTCCGGCTCGGCGGCAAGCACGATCTATGGGCGCTTCGTGGCGCAGTGCGGCGATGGCGCGGCGCCTACACCAGCCCAGATCCTCGCACACGACGACACGGTGCTGCGCGGCTGTGGTCTATCGACCGCGAAGACCGCTGCCATTCGCGATCTCGCCCGTCACGTGGAGGACGGGCGGCTCCCGCTCGATCGGGTGCACACGATGGACGACGAAGCGGTCATCGAGGCGCTGGTGCCAGTGCGCGGCGTGGGGCGCTGGACGGCGCAGATGTTTCTCATGTTCCGCCTCGGACGCCCCGACGTGCTCCCCGTACTCGACCTCGGTGTGCGGAAAGGCGCGCAGCAGATCTATCGCATGCGAAAACTCCCCGAGATCGATCGGCTGGAGAAAGTGGCGAAGAAGTGGCGACCGTGGGCATCGGTGGCGAGCTGGTATTGCTGGCGGGTGCTGGACCTGGAAGACGCCGGCGGCTGGTAGCGCTCGCTGGTAGCGCTCGCCTGCAGCGCTCGCTCGTGAACCAGTAGCGCCATTCTCCCGTTCAGCTGGTATGAGCCAAACTGTCTTCACCAAGTCGTTGCGCGTTCCCGTGCCGGTCGAAACGCTCTTTGCCTGGCACGAGCGCGCGGGCGCGTTTCAACGGCTGTCTCCGCCGTGGGATCGTCCGCGCATCATCGAGCAGACCGGCGGCATTCGCGACGGCGCCAAGGTCGTACTGGAGGTGCATGCCGGGCCGATCGCGACGACGTGGCGGCTGCGACATCAGGATTACATCGCCAACCAGCAGTTCCGTGATGTCCTGGAAAGCGGCCCGTTCTCCGAGTGGGTGCATACGCACCGCTTTGCGGCGGAGGGGGCGCAGGCCAGCGTGCTCACCGACGAGATCGCGTACGCGCTGCCCATGGGTGCTATTGGCGACATGGTCGGCGGCGGTTACGCGTCGCGGACGCTCGAGCGCGTCTTCGCCTATCGGCACGCGCTGTTGGCCGGCGATCTCGAGCGGCATGCGCAGTTTGCCGACCGGCCTCGGATGCGCGTGGCGATCACGGGCGCGAGTGGACTGATCGGCACGCAGCTGGCGGCGTTTCTCTCCACCGGCGGCCACGAGGTGGTGCGCATCGGCCGCGGTGCCGTGCGGCCCGGTGTGGTGGACATCAGTTGGGATCCCGATCGTGGCACGCTTGACCCGCGCGCGCTGGAAGGCGTGGACGCCGTGGTGCATCTGGCCGGCGCGCCCATCGCGGATCGTTGGACCACGGCGCACCGCGCGGCGATCAAGACGAGCCGCGCGGAAGGGACGTCGCTGTTGGCGCACACGCTGGCGCAGCTCTCGCGGAAGCCGGCCGTGCTGCTGAGCGGATCGGCGATCGGCATCTATGGCAGCCGTGGCGACGAGCTGCTGGACGAGTCGAGCGCGCTGGGAAGCGGCTACCTGGCGGAGGTCGGCCGAGCGTGGGAGGGCGCGACCGCGCCGGCCGAGAAGGCGGGCATCCGGGTGGTGCACGTGCGGACTGGCATCGTGCAGGGCGCGGCCGGCGGGGCGCTGGGGAAGCAAGCGCCACTCTTCTCGCTCGGACTCGGCGCTCGGCTTGGCGACGGGAAGCAGTGGATCAGCCCGATCGCGCTGGACGACGAGATCGGCGCGCTGCACTTCTGCCTGATGCGGCCGGACATCCGGGGAGCGGTCAACTTCGTGGCCCCGACTGCCATGACCAACGCCGACTACTCGCGGGTGCTCGCCGACGTGATGCACCGTCCGCTGCTGGCCTCGGCGCCGGCCTTTGTGCTACGCGGGCTGCTGGGGGGGGAGATGGCGGACGAAACGGTGCTGGCGAGCCAGCGGGTCGCGCCGACCGTGCTGCAGCGTGCAGGTTTCCCGTTCCGGCTTCCCAATCTCGCCGACATGCTGCGATTCGAGTTGGGGGACTGAATCGTCCGTATTTGGGACGACTGACACCAAAACCGGGCGAGGCCCGTACGCTTCTGCAAACATATGAACGCCATCCTGATCGAAAGCGTCCTCTTCATCGCCCTCTTGGCGGTGGTGGGCGCTTTTGTACTGACGGCCCTTGGCTTCACGCCGTTCGGCACGCGGATCAAGCAGACCGCAAACCGCCGTCGTCTCGACAAGGTCGCCGATCTCACCTGTCCGATTCATGGTCTCCAGCGCGAGCAGGATCTGGTGCGCTTGACCACGGGTGAACCCTTGTGTCCACACTGTTATCGGGAAGCCATAGATGGCCACGTCGATTGATGCTACGCTCGAAGGTCTTCGTAACTCCATGCGAAACAACATGACAAGTTCTGGTGGTGGTGCGGGTGGTGGTGGCCGCGGCGGCACGCTGCTCAAGCTTGCAGCGGCTGCTGCGGTGCTGCTGGTGGGCGTGAGCCTCGCCAAAAGCACGGTGGCCTACATCGAACCCGGACACGTCGGCATCGTGATTCATCGCGGCGGTGGAGGTGTGGACCCGCAACCTCTGGGACCCGGCTTCCACGTGCGCAATCCGTTGATGACGCAGATCAACGAGTACCCGACGTTCATGCAGACGCTTGTGCTGACGCAGGCGAGCACCGAAGGCTCGCCCAACAACGACGAGATCAACGTCAACTCGGTGGAAGGCCAGCCGCTATCGCTCGATATCTCCATGTCGTTCGAGCTGCGTCCGGACAAGGTGCCAGCGCTGTATCAGACATTCCGCACGGATGTGAAGACGATCCAACACGGCTTCATCAAGCAGGCGATCCGCCAGTCGCTGCAGGAAGTGGTGGGTAACGAGGAGATTGCGCAGATCCTTGGTCCAAAGAAGGCAGAGGTCGTGACGCGCACGCAGACCTTGCTGCAGAAGCGGTTGGATCCCTACGGCATCGAAGTGAAGCAGTTCACGCTCAACGAGTTCCGCGCACCCAAGGCGGTGATGGACGCCATCTCCCTCAAGAACGTCATGCAGCAGCAGGCACTGACGGCGCAGAACGAATTGCAGAAGAACACCTTCCAGGCGCAGGGTGACAGCATCAAGGCGGCCGGTCGCGCGAAGGCGATTCTGACCGAAGCCGAGGCGCAGGCCAAGGCCAACGAGTTGCTCTCGCGCAGCATCACGGGCTCGCTCGTGCAGTACGAGATGGCCAAGCGTTGGAATGGACAGATGCCGCAGGTGACCGGCGGTGCGATGCCGATGCTGCAGCTGCCGGGTGCCGGCAAGCCGGAGCAATAGGGTGCCGATGGTGGAGTTCGACGCGCTGCCCGACGCGGCGCGCGTGTGGGTGTTCGGCGCGGCCGCGCCGGTGGAAGGCGCGGCCCGCGAAGTGTTGTTGCAGGCGGTGGATGCTCACCTGAGCCAGTGGCGCGCGCACGGTGCGCCGCTGGTGTGCGCACGTACGTTGCGCGACGATCGTTTTCTCGCGGTTGCAGTGGACGAAGCCGCGACGGGTGCGACGGGCTGCTCGATCGACGGCATGTTTCGCGTGCTGACCTCGATCGAGCGGGAGATCAACACCACGCTCGTTGGTGGTGGCACGGTGTTCTGGCGTGCGGCCGATGGAGCAGTACAGGCAGCGCCGCGCAGTGCATTCGTGGCGGCAGCGCAGTCGGGTCAGCTGACGCCGGAGACGTCGGTGTTCGATACAACGGTGAGTACCGTGGGCGACTGGCGCGCGCGCTTCGAGCGGCGTGCTGCCGACTCGTGGCACGGGAAGCTGATCAAGTAGCGATCACGCGATACGCGATACGCGATACGCGATCACGCGGTGCAATCGCGCTATCGCAGCCAGTCGTCGAGATGCGCCTGCACGAACGCGTTATCGTGCAGGTCGGGGAAACGGTCGATGACGCGCGTGAGCGCATCGCTCTGCCCCGGTGACAGCAGCTCGTGCGTGTCGAAGGTCCACGAGCCTTTCACCAGCCCCTGCCGACGCAACACGTCGAGAATGCCGGGGAGGCAACCGGTGTAGCCGTTGGCCGCGTCGAAGATCAGCGCGTTGGCCATCGTGAGGGCTGCACCGCGCGTGAGCCATTCGCAGGGCACGTTGGCATCCCCGCGTGCGTGCCATGCGCGAATATCGTTGAGCCACTGCACTGCGCTGTGCGTCCACACCGCCCACTGCCCCAGCAGTCCGCCCACGAAGTGGCGCGTGCCGGTACGGCCGCCCGTTTGCACGGGAATGCGCGTGACGAGATCGGGGATGATCGCGTCGTCGTTGCCGGTGTACAGCGCGATGTCGTCTCGGCCGGCGTCGGCAATGGCGCGCACCACATCGAGCGTCGCATAGCGATCGAACGGCGCCACCTTGATCGCCACGACATTCGCGATCTCGGCGAACTCGCGCCAAAAGCTGTACGACAAGCGGCGCCCGCCGACCGCCGGCTGCAAGTAGAAGCCGAAGAGCGGAATGACATCGGCCACGTGTTTGCAGTGTGCGAGAATCGCCGCGTCGTCCGCATCGCGCCACGCGCCCAGCGACAGCAGACCGCAGTGGTAACCAAGCGCACGTGCGATGCCGGCTTCCTTGATGGCGTTGGCGGTATCACCAACGAGGCCGGCCACGCGCACGAAATCGCGCGGTGCGACGGCGAGCGATTCACTCGCCGTTTCGGCGGCGAGCTCCAACACCGGGCGATAGAGCCCGATCTTCGCGTCGTGAATGGGGAAGCCGGTCGTGTGCACACCAACGGCCATGCCGCCGGCGCCAGCAGCCAGGTAGTAGCGCGTGAGGGCGCGCTGATGGCGTTCGTCGACCGTGCGGCTGGGCGTGAGCGCGAGCGGATGCGCGGGGATGACGTGCCCGTGCGCGAGATGTTGTCGAACGTTAAACAGCGCGAGGTCAGAACTTGCCATCGCGTACCTCGAAGCTGGTGGGCTTGTTGAGCAGTCGTCCGTTGCTCTGGATCCACTCCACGGCCCACGCACACAGCCGCTCCAATGGCAACGCGTCGTACGGCAGCGTGGCGCTCAGCGCGTCAGTGTTGGCCAGCAGCGCATCGGGCGCATCCTCCCCCACAAACGTCGGCGACACACCAGCGAGCTTGCCCACCCGCTCGGCGATTTCCACCACCGGCACGATCGGTCCAGTCACGTTGAGTGCAACCGCCGGCGACGAGGCGGCACCCAGTGCACGCAAGGCGAGTCGATTGGCGTCGCCCTGCCAGATCACGTTCACGTGACTCATCGCGCGCGCGATCGGGATACCATGCAGCACCTTGAGCGCGATGTCGGTGACCACGCCGTAGCGCAGATCGCAGGCGTAGAACAGGCGATAGAGCAACAGCGGTGAGTTTGTGCGACGGGCGACGGAGCTGAAGACGCGCTCGCGCCCCACGCACGATGCCGCGTAATCACCGTCGGGTGCCAACGTATCCGTCTCGCGAGAACCGCCCGCGACGAGCGGCGTGCGCGCATACACGTTGCCTGTGGAGAAGCAGACGATGCGGGCGCCCTGATACCGCTCCGCGGCATGCACCGATGTCACGACGTTCTGCGTCCACGTGCCGACGGGATCACCCGTCGTGCCGAACTTCTGTCCGGCCATCCACAGCACGTTGGGCGCGAATGGCAACGAAGCGACCTGCGCGGGATCGGACAGATCGGCTCGCACGATGGTGATGCCCTCGGCCGAGAGCTGCTGCGCAACGGCCTCATTGCTGAAGCGAGAGACGGCGATGACGCGACGCGACGTGTGCGCGAGCGCGCGGCGCGCCATGCGTGCGACTGTGGGGCCCATCTTCCCACCGGCGCCCAAGACGATCACGTCGCCGTCGAGTGCGGCGAGCGCAGCGACGGTCGCCTCGTCCGGAGCGGAGAGGCGATCGTCGAGCGCGGATTCGTCAGCTGGCGCTGCTGACGACGCCATCGGGGAGAATGCCCAACTCGGCAGCGAGTGCGCGTCGTCCTTCCTCGATGCGATCACGCACACGCTGCTTGAGTGCCTGCAGGTCGGCGAGCGTGAGGTCTTTCGTTTCGATCGGCTCGAGCGCCTGGGCGAGCGCGCGCGCCGGCTGGAACTGGAACGTGCCCTTGGCCATCGCGCTGCGCGTGCCGGCAACGGCGATGGGGAGAATCGGGGCGCCGGCTTCGATGGCCAGACGGAACGCGCCGTCCTTGAACGGCAGCATTTCCCAGTCGCGCGAACGCGTGCCTTCCGGGAAGATCATGATCGAGACCTTCTTGGATAGCCGATCGCGACACTGCTTGATCGCGTCGATCGCCGATTCACGCTTGCCGCGAATGAGCTTGATGTCGCCGGCCATGTGCATCATCCAGCCCATGCACGGGATCTTGAACATCGTGTCCTTGCTCAGCCACTTCATCTCCCACGGGAAGCAGCTGATGAGGAAGATGTCGGCGTACGACTCGTGGTTGGCGACCACGACGTACGGGCGGCGCGGATCGGCGAGGGTGCCCCGCGTGCGGAACCGCCACAGGCCGTTGAGGCGCATCGCCGTCACCCCGACGATGCGAAACGCGCGCCCTGCGGCGTAGCGTCCCGGATCGAAGGGGGCGGTGAAGGCATAGATGGCCGCGACGATGGGCGTGCCGATGATGACCACCAGCACCGTCTCCGTCCACGCCCACGCGTTCAGCAGCCAGCGGAACATCAGACGACCGGCGCGTCCGCGGGGGCAGCCGGCTCCACGGGATCGATGAAGCCCGCGGCCTTGTGCGAACCATCGCAGAACGGCTTGACGGCCGAATGGCCGCAGCGGCAGAGCGACATCGGACGCCCTTCGGCGCGCGGCGGGATGACGGCACCGGTGTGGTCGAGAAGCTGAATCTGCGCGGCGTCTTCGGCGGAAATCCCGAGCGAACCGTTCTTGCGGACTGTGATCGTAATGGGCATGCAGGAATTCTTGTAGAAAGGGGGAGAGACCGACGCGGTCGCGTCAGCTCTCGATATGACTGGCGAATTGGCGGAGCCGTGCGACCATGGCGGCCAACCCGGCCTCCCGTGCGCCCAGCCCGATGTCCTGCATGAGCGTGCGCACGAAGTCCGACGGGAGGGCCAGCGTCACTGCGGGCGGTTGGTCGTTGACCGCAGCAAAGGTAATGGCCAGCACGGCCGCGACCGTCGGGGACTGCCGGGCATTCACGTCGGCGTAGAAGTGGAGCGTCCCGTCGGGATTCCGATCCGGGAACAGATCCACCCGGGTCTGGCACTCCGGGACGGTGAAAGCGGCACGATCGAGCGCGGCGAAGCGCTCGGGGAGGGGCTCGAGCTTTTTTGACCAGGCCAGCAGCGCCTGCATCTTGTCCTCGCGGCCCAGCATCCGGAATTGGCGCAGGGTGCGCGCCAGCGTCGGGGGCAGTTCTGTGTCCGGGGCGGAAGGATCAGGCATGGGCGAAGAGAACGCGGCGCGCGGCGGTGGGTCAAGCGCACTGATTGACGCGTCGGGGTCCTTTCGGGAGCTTTCGGCTTCCCCACTTCCTGACGCTCCGATGCGACGTACTACCGAACGGGTGCTGCTCTCTGTGCTGCCAACGTCGGCTTGGCTGCTCTGTTCTGCCTGTGGTGCGCGCGAGGTGCCCGACCGAGCGGTGGGTACGCTCGAGATGGTCGAACTAGACATCGGACCGTTGCAGCCCGCCCGTGCGCTTCGTGTGCTGGTGCGCGAAGGCGACGCGGTGCAGGCGGGGGACACGCTGGCGGTGTTCGTGGTGCCCAATCTCGCCGCGACGGAGCAGCAGGCCGACGCGCGTGTCGTGGCAGCACAGCAGTCCGCGCGCGAACTGTCGAGCGGTGCACGAGCGCCGGAGCTGGCGCGGGCGGAAGCGGAGCTGCGCGCCGCGGAGTCAGACGCCACGCGCGCCGCTGTGGACCTGTCTCGCATCGAGCCGTTGGCCGCAAACGGTGACGTGAGTAAGGCGACGCTGGACGCCGCAGTCGCAACGGCGCGCTCCACTGCGGCTCGGCGCGATGCAGCACGGGCCAACGCGGCGCTGGTCCGCGAAGGCGCGAGAGTCGAGCGCCGGCAAGTGGCGGCCGCCGACGTGCGCGGCGCGCAGGCAGCGAGTGCGGCGCTTCGGGCCACGGCCAACGATCTCGTGCTGCTGGCACCAACGGCCGGTGTGGTGGTCAGTCGCAACGCCGAACCGGGTGAAGTTCTGGCGGCCGGGCAGAGCGCGATCACGCTCGCGCAGCCGGACCGTCCGTGGGCCCGTATCTACGTCTCGCAGTTCGCGCTGCAGGGCATCAAGGTCGGCGACACACTGTCGGCCACGCTCGATCGCGACTCCACCGTCTTTCGCGGTCGCGTGGTGGCCGTGGCGAGCAAGGCCGAGTTCACACCGCGTGTCGCGCTCACCGATCAGGAGCGCGAGGATCTGCTCTTTGGGGTGAAGCTCGAGTTCGTTGGTGCTGACAGCCGATTGAAGGCGGGGCTGCCGATCACGGTGATGCTGCCACGCAAGTGATGGCAAGAGTGATGTCGCCGCCGGTGGTGCACACCGTTGCGCTGCGCAAAGAGTTCGGCGCGTTGGTGGCAGTAGACGGTCTCGACCTCGACATCGAGCGCGGCGAAGTCTTTGGATTGCTCGGCCCCAACGGCTCGGGCAAGACGACCTGCATTCGCATGCTGTGCGGGCTGGTCGAGCCAACGAGTGGCATGGCGACGGTGGCCGGATTCGACGTGCATACGCAAACGGAGCAGGTGCGACGACGCATCGGCTACATGTCGCAGCGATACGGCTTGTACGACGAGCTGACTGTCGCCGAGAACCTGCGGTTTTATGCGTCGGTGTACGGGCTGGTGGGCGCGGAGCGCGATGCGCGTCTCAAGGAGCACGTTGCGGACCTCGGCTTGGGCGAGCGTCTCGGGCAGGTAGCCGGAACGCTGAGCGGTGGCTGGAAGCAGCGGCTCGCGTTGGCGTGCGCCACGGCGCATCGCCCAGATCTGGTGTTTCTCGATGAGCCGACGGCGGGCGTCGATCCCGCTGCGCGGCGCACGTTCTGGGAAACGATTTACGCGTTGGCCAAACGCGGCACCACGATTCTGGTGACGACGCACTACATGGACGAGGCGGAACGATGTCAGCGGCTCGCGTTTCTTTCACGCGGCCATCTCATCGCGCTCGGAACACCCGTCGAGATCGTGCAGCAGTTTGGCGCGACGAGTGTGGAGGACGTCTTCATCCAGCTGCAACAGCGCGATGAGGCGGCGGCGCGCGCATGAACGCGTCGCGCGTTGACGCGCCGAACGATCGCTCTGCAACGGGGCTGATGCAGCGGCTGCGCTTGTGGACCGTCTGGCCGATGCTCTGGAAAGAGTTCATCACGCTCAGACGCGATCGACTGACGTTTGCGCTGATGACCGGATTGCCAGCGATCCAGCTGCTGCTGTTTGGTTACGCGATCCAGACTGATGTACGACGACTGCCAACGGTCGTGCTCGACGAGTCGCGCACGGCCGAGAGTCGTGCGCTGATACAGGTGGTCCAGAACACCGACAACTTTCGCATCATCGCATCGGTGAACGATCGTGCAAGCGCGAAACGGTGGATCGAACGCGGGGCCGCGCGCGTGGCCCTGGTCATCCCACCCGACTATCAGCGCGATATCAAGCGAGGGCGTACCGGAGAGGCGCAGCTGCTGATCGATGCGGCCGACCCGCAGTCTTCTGGTGCGGCGATTGCTGGCGCCCAGCTCGCCGCTCAGGCGCGTGGTGCGCAGCTGCTTGCCACACGCACCGCGCTGGCCGTGCCGGTGACCATTCGCGTGCGCCCGTGGTACAACGCGTCGCAGAAGAGCGCGACGTTCATCGTGCCGGGAATCGTCGGAATTCTGCTGACCATCACGATGACACTGATCACGAGCACCGCGATCGTGCGTGAACGCGAGCGCGGCACACTCGAACAGCTGATCGTCACGCCGATCGGCAAGACCTCACTCATGCTCGGCAAGCTCGTGCCGTTCATTCTGGTGGGCTATGTGCAGATGTCTGTCGTGCTGGCGCTCGGCCGCATCTTCTTTCAGATCCCGATCGAAGGCAGCCTCGTTCTGTTGTATTCACTGGCGATGGTGTTCATCATCGCCAGTCTCGGGGTGGGGCTGCTGATCTCCACCGTCGCGCGCAGTCAGGTGCAGGCGATGCAGCTGAGCTTCTTCTTCATGCTGCCCAACATTCTGCTGTCGGGCTACATCTTTCCGCGTGCGGCGATGCCGGTGCCGGCGCAGTACATGGGCGCGTTGTTGCCGCTCACGTGGTTTCTCGAAATCCTGCGCGGTGTGCTGCTCAAGGGCGTCGGTATCGGTGACCTCTGGGCGGAGCTTGGTGCACTGATGCTCTTCGCGGTGCTGCTGCTGGCCTTCAGCGTGCGACGGTTCAGCAAGACGTTGGATTGAGAATTCAGGGTGCGACCAGCTCCGCGCTGAGCTCGGGGTAGTCCGTATAGCCCTTCGCACCCGGTGTGTAGAACGTGGTCATGTCCGGCGTATTCATCGGTGCATCGCTCTCCATGCGCGCGACGAAATCCGGGTTGGCGATGACGGGCCGGCCGAACGCGACCAGGTCGGCCTCTCGGTTTGCCAATAGCGCTTCGGCTGATCCGTGATTGAGGCCTCCCGACGCGATGAACACACCGCCGAACGCGGCGCGCAACGCGTGCGTGAAGGGAACGGGAACCGTCGGCGCTCCCATCGAGGAGTGATCCACGAGATGCAAGTACGACAGCCCCATCGCGCCGAGTGACGCGGCGAGTGCCATGTATTGCGCTTCCATGTCGGTGAAGGCGCCGGTCGCGTTGAAGACGCCAAATGGAGATAGACGAATGCCGACACGGTCCCCGCCGATGGCCGCCACCGTCGCGCGCGCCACTTCGAGCGCAAAGCGATTGCGGTGCTCGATCGAACCGCCGTACCCGTCGCTCCGTGTGTTCACATTCGCGTTGAGAAACTGCTCGATCAAATAACCGTTCGCGGCATGCAGCTCGATGCCATCAAACCCCGCCTCCCTGGCGGACTTGGCGGCGTGAACGAACTCGGCGACAACCACAGCGATCTCGTCTTCCGAAAGGGCATGCGGAACGGTCGCGGGCTGGAGTCCGGCGGTGTCCGTGTAGATCGGATCCGGCAGCGGCGTGGCCGTGGGGCCGACCACGCGCGCACCGGCGGGCAGGTTGTCTACATGTGAAGCACGGCCGCAGTGCATGAACTGCACGAAGATCGCGCCACCCTTGGCGTGTACCGCATCGGTCGTCAGGCGCCATGCCGCGATCTGGTCGGCGCTGTAGAGGCCGGGGATGCGCGCGTAGCCCAAGCCATCGGCGGAGGGCGAGGTGCCTTCGGTGATGATCAGCCCCATGGAGGCGCGCTGGGCGTAATACTCGGCCATCAGCGCGTTGGGGGTATGGTCGGCGTTTGCGCGATTGCGGGTCATGGGGGCCATGACGACACGATTGCGCAACGTGATTCCATGCAGGTCGAACGGCTCGAACAACATTGACGGACACTCCGGACGGATGAGATGACTCCACCGGCGGAGTCCGCCGAATGGCGGGAGTCCACGTGCTGCACAGCGGATACCTGCAGCTGTGCAAGTCGCGATCCGCAGCCGATGTGATAGCCGGTCGCGCGATGCAAGGCGCTATGCAAGGCGCTATGCAAGGCGCGATGCAAGGCGCTATGCAGAGCGCGTCTCGCACGGCAGCGCGCCGACCGCGTATGTTCAGCCGTATGCGGTCATCGACGAAGCGCCCGCAGGGTGCGCGGGCAGCGGTCGGTTGGCCGCTGCTCATCTGTATCTCTTCATTGTGGCTCTTGCTGCTGGCGATGGGTTGCCAGACGGAGCGGGCGGTTACCGCGCCGGAAACCGCCGTCGCGATCAGCCTGAGCCCCCTGTCGTCCACCATTCCCACCGGCGGCGCGGTGCAGCTCAATGCGTACGCGGTCGACAAGGCCGGTGCGCGTGTCTCCTCATCGCCGCTAACCTACCGTAGCAGCGACACGTCCATTGCGGTGGTGTCCGCTTCGGGATTGGTCACGGGCCGGCGACCCGGTTCCGTGCGCGTGTCGGCGGCGTCCGACGCAGGGCTCGACGCCTCGGTGTCGGTGTTCGTTACGGCGGTACCGGCGCCGATCCGTGTGCGTCTCGGCGGTCCCGATGTGCAGGCAACGCGTACCGGCCCGGTGTATCTGCTGCATGGCAGTGGCCCGCCGGTGCCAGCTGCATTCACGGCGGCGGCGAGACAGCTGGGCGGAGCCCGCATCGACGTGGTGGTGCTTGCGGCGTCGCTTCCCACCAGCGGGAGTACGACGCCGGAGTGCGATGCCATCATGGATGTAGCGCTGGTGAACTCGTGCGAGACCATCACGATCAGCGATCGCACCGGCGCGGATGATCCGCTGGTACGGTTAGCCATCGATGCGGCTGAGCTGGTGTACTTCGCCGGCGGCGACCAATGCCGCTACATGGCCTGGGCGGGCAGCGCATTGATCGTTGGCGTGCGAAACGTGGTTGCCCGTGGCGGCGCCGTCGGCGGCGGCAGCGCCGGCCTGGCCATTCAGGGAGAGTTTGTCCATGACGGGTGCAACGGCAGCCCGACGTCGGCGACCGCACTGCGCGATCCGTTCTCCGCCTCGATCGGACTGACTGGCGGTCTCTTTGCCTGGGCGCCGCTCGCCGGCGTCATCACCGATTCGCACTTCGTCGCACGCGATCGCATGGGTCGGCTGATGTCCTTCGTCTCTCGGATCGCCGCCGAGCGCTCGCTGGCCACCGTGTGGGGGCTGGGTGTGGAAGAGGGGGCGGCCGTGGTCATCGATCGTGCTGGCGACGCGACGGTTTTTGGCGGGCCGGCCTATGTCGTTCGCTCGGCGACGAGCGCGGTGGCGAAGCCCGGACAGCCGTTGGACGCGATCGGCTTTCGCGTGAGTCGCTTCGCTCCCGGTGACCACTGGTCGTTCGAGGCGCGGTCGCTCACCGGGTTCTGGTCACGCGACGTGAAGCGGGGGCTCCTCGACGGGAATGCGTATTCGCCGTAAGGCGCATTCGTGAAGTTCGGCGAGGTCGTCTTTGGTGACCGGTTACGCCGTTCGCTGTTCGGTAACCGGCTGAACCGGATGGAGCGAACGGCGTCACCGGATGCATCCCAGCACCGAACCATCCGGCGTTCTCGGACGTATACTCAATGCCGTGCCTTGGCCCGACCCTCACCCGCCAGACCATGCTCATTCGCCGTCCCGACGACATTCCGTCCTCGCAGATCACGCCGGAGTCCGTGTACCTGAACCGGCGCTCCTTCATGGGTGCCGCCGGCACGCTCGCCCTCGGTGCTGCGCTGACGCCGAGCGCCTTGCAGGCGCTCTCGGCGACCGGCATGGGGCAGCAGCTCAAGGTGACAGACGAAGAAGACGCCACCAGCTACAACAACTACTACGAGTTCGGCACTGGTAAGGAGGAGCCGAAGGAGCAGGCGGCCAACTTCCGGACCAAGCCGTGGACGGTGGCGATCGAAGGGCTGGTGAAGGCGCCCAAGACGTTCGCGCTCGACGATCTGCTCAAGGGGCTGCCTCTGCAGGACAAGATCTATCGCCACCGCTGCGTGGAAGCGTGGTCGATGGTCATTCCGTGGCAGGGTGTTCAGCTCAAGGACATCATCGCCAAGTGCGAGCCGCTGCCCAGCGCCAAGTTCATCGAGATGACGACGCTGCTGGACCCGAGCCGGATGCCGGGGCAGACGCGCGGAGTGCTGCCGTGGCCGTACAAGGAAGCGATCCGGCTGGACGAGGCGATGAACCCGCTCGCGATGCTGGCGACGGGCATGTATGGCAAGTCGCTGCCGCCGCAGAATGGCGCGCCGCTTCGCCTCGTGGTTCCGTGGAAGTACGGCTTCAAGGGCGTCAAGTCGATCGTCAAGATCCGCTTCACCGACAAGCAGCCCAACACCACGTGGAATGACGTCCGCGCGAGCGAGTACGGCTTCTACGCCAACGTCAATCCGACCGTAGACCACCCGCGCTGGAGCCAGGCCAAGGAGCGCCCCATCGGCGCGTTCCTCAAGCAGCCGACGCTGATGTTCAACGGCTATGCCGAACAGGTGGCGTCCCTCTACACGGGCATGGACCTGAGGAAGTTCTATTGACGTGGGCGGCTGTCGACGGGTGGCTCCAGCCGAAGCTCAAGCCAGCTGAGCCGCTCGTCCGCCGGTGGATTCACCCGGCGATGTGGGCGCTGGTGACGGTGCCGGTGGTGGCGATGATCGCGATGTACCCGCTGGGCATGCTGGGCGCGAACCCGATCCGGGAGCTGGAGCACTTCTCGGGCGAGTGGGCGCTGCGTCTGTTGGCCTGCTCGCTCGCCGTCACGCCGTTGATCAAGCTGACGCGCTGGGGCTTCCTCATTCCAGAACGCAGGTTTCTCGGGCTGGCGACGTTCTACTGGGCCGCGCTGCATCTGAGCATCTACATCGGGCTGGACATGTTCTTCGACGTGAGTGACATCGTCGAGGATGTCCTCAAGCACCTGTACATCACCGTCGGGATGCTGTCGTTCCTGCTGATGGTGCCGCTGGCCATCACCTCCACCAAGGGGTGGATCAAGCGGTTGGGCGGCAAGAAGTGGAATGCGTTGCACCGCTTGGTCTATGTCTCGGCCGTGGCGGGATGCGTGCATTACATCTGGGGAGTCAAGAAAGACGTCGAGGAGCCGATCATGTATGCATCGGTATTCGTCGTGCTCTTCGCTTTTCGCCTCCTCTGGAAACGGGGCAGCACGGGAACGCGGGCCACCGCCCGCCCTGCGTAGGGCCGATCGTCCCCTTTCCCCGGTCCCATGCCCCAACCCGTCGACGTGAGCGTTCGTCGTTCGGGCCACAATCCGACCTTGGGTGCCGGACTCTCCGCGGTTGGGGGACCGGTCGTTCCGATCCATCGCCTCCTGCGACCTCGCGAGCAGGCGCTGCTCATCGGCTTGGTCGGATATGCGGCCCTGATGGCAGCGTGGCTCGCCACAGGTGCTCAGATCGGGGCAACCGCAGCCAGCTTTCGACTGCTGGCCGTTCAGGCGATCACGATCGCAGCGGTAGTGCTGGCGCTGCGCATTTCGCAGGAACGCGCGCTCGACCACGGGGCCCGTCGGTTCTGGACGGCGATCGGTGTGTCGCAAGCGTTCGCGCTGGTCTTCTCGCTGGCAGATCACGTGGCGCTCGCAGGACGTGGGCCGGTGGCGGCCGCGGCGCCGCTGCTCGTGCACGGTGTGCTGCTCTACGGAGTGTTGCAGCTGCCAAGTGCCCCGCGCACCTCACTCGACCGGGTGAAGCTCGCGCTTGATTGCGCCACGGTCGCGGTTGGCGGGCTGCTCGTTCTCTGGTTTGACTACTTCGCCGTCCTCGCGCCCTCGGCGAGTGGATTGGCGCTGCCGTTCGTCATGGCGCATGTGGAGGCGCTGGCCGAACTCGTCTTGATTCTCGTGGCGTCGCAGGTATGGCGTCGCACCGCGCTGCAGCATCGCGCGAATGTCGTCGTGATCATCGCCGTGGCGCTGCTGGTGCACTTCCTGTCGCATGTCGCGACCGTTGTGGAATTGACGCGCGGACATCAGCTGCACGACTGGAGCGCGCTCGGCACGCCGATCAGCACGGGTCTGCTCGTCGCCGCGGCGATGATCAAGCTGTGGACCATGTCGCAACGTCAGGTTCGTCCGAGCGCGCTGGCCGCAGAGCGTACGGAAAGCACCAGTCTGATTCCGTATGCCGCGGTGCTCCCCGGCTTCTGCCTGCTGCTCAAGGCGGCGACCGAGCATGGCGCGCAACCGCTGCTCGGATTGGCAATCGGCTCGGTGGTGTTGGCGGCGCTTGCGTTTGCGCGACAGGCGGCCTCCACGCGCGAGACGATTCGCGTGATGACCGAATCGACGGCACGCATCAGCGAAGCGCGCTTCAGCGCGCTGGTGCAGCACTCGAGCGATGTCATCACGATTCTCGATCCCGACGGCACGATTCGCTACGCGAGTCCGTCGATGGCTGCCGTGCTCGGACACGATCCGGCGCGACTGGCGAATACGTCCATCGTGGCGCTGCTGCACCCTGAAGATGCGCCGGGCGCTCTGCAGTTTCTGGCGGAGCTCGCGCGCAGCACGCGTGCGCGCACGGGTCCGCGCGCAGGATTCGGCACGGGCACGCTCAAGCGCGAGTGGCGTTTGGCACACGCCAACGGTGATTGGATGACCATGGACAACGTGGGCACCAATCTGCTCGCCGAGCCGGTCATCAATGGCCTGGTGCTCAATACGCGCGACGTGACCGAGCAGAGCGTCATCAAGGCGCAGTACATGCACCAGGCGTTCCACGATCCGCTCACCGATCTCGCGAATCGCTCGCTGTTCCTGTATCAGGTGGGGCATGCACTCGCGCGGGCGTCGCGCATGGGGCAGCCGGTCACGGTGCTCTTCCTCGATCTCGACAACTTCAAGACGGTCAACGATTCGCTGGGCCATGCGGCCGGCGATCGCCTGCTGGTGGATGCGGCGCGCCGCCTGGCGCAGTGCGTGCGCGACAGCGACCTGATCGCCCGCCTGGGCGGCGACGAGTTCGCCGTGCTGGTGGAGGACGCCGACAACGTGCGCGATGTGCTGGTCATCGCCGAACGCGTTGCCGCCGCACTGGGCAAGCCGTTCATGCTGGGCGGCAAGGAAGTGTTCGTGAGCGCGAGCGTGGGTATCGCGCGTACGGAGCCGGGAGAGACGGCGGACGAACTGGTGCGCAACGCTGACGTGGCGATGTACGTGGCCAAGACGCGCGGCAAGGGACAGTGCGTCTTCTTCGAGCCGCAGATGCACACGGCGGCGTTGGAACGGCTGGTGGTCGAAGCCGATCTGCGACGCGCCATCGAGCATGAAGAGTTCTTCCTGCAGTATCAGCCGATCGTGTTGCTTGGCACGGGCGAGATCATCGGCGCCGAGGCGCTGGTGCGCTGGTGCTGCCGCGAACGCGGCACGGTACCGCCGGGCGTGTTCATTCCCATCGCCGAGGAGACCGGACTGATTTCGGCGATCGGGCGCTGGGTGCTGCGACGCGCGTGCCGCACCGCCAAGCAGTGGGAGAAGGAACGCGGCCACCCGATGCGCATCACTGTGAATCTCTCAGGGCGGCAGCTGCAGGAGCCGGGGATCGTGGAGGAGGTGCGGCAGGCACTGGCCGATTCCGGATTGGACGCCAGGCATCTCGTCCTCGAGATCACCGAGAGCATGTTGATGCACAACACCGAGATGGCGCTGGCGCGCCTCACCGCGCTCAAGGCGCTGGGCGTTTCGCTGGCAATCGACGATTTCGGCACCGGATATTCCTCCCTGAGCTACCTCCAGCGCTATCCGATCGACATTCTCAAGATCGACAAGTCGTTCGTGGATGTCATCGACAAGGGAGGCGAAGGACCGGTACTGGCCAGCGCGATCGTGGCATTGGGGGAAACGTTGCGGATGAACACCGTGGCGGAAGGCATCGAAACCGAGGCGCAGCGTGGCCATCTGATCGAGCTCGGTTGCGAGCTTGGCCAAGGCTACCTGTTCGCGCCGCCGCTCGACGCCGAGGATTTCTGGAAGATCCTCGTGACCCGTGGCGCCCGATCGTACGAAGCCAAGCGTCGGCGTCGCGAACATGGTGCACAAGCCGCATAAGGAAGTACCGCAACTCCTCGATTGCTTCATCGTGACGGCGCCAGGGCTCGCGCCGTTGGTGGCCGCCGAGTGCACCGCGATCGGCATCACGCCGCGCGACGTGACCGATGCCGGTGTCGCGTTCGATGGCACCTTGGCCGACGTGCTGCAGGTGAACCTGTGGTCGCGCATGGCGAGTCGTGTGCTGATGCGGCTGGCGTCGTTCGAGGCGCGCGACTTCGCGACGCTCGAGAAGCAGGCGCAGAAGGTGCCGTGGGCGCGTGTGCTGCAACGCGGCATGACGGCGCGGCTGCGCGTGACCTGTCGCAAATCCAAGCTGTATCACTCGGATGCCGTCGCCGAGCGCGTTGCGCGCGGTATCGAGCGCTCGGTGGCTGGGGTGGAGATCGATCTGCGCGGGCGTGAGGACGAAGAGGGCGACGATCTGCCGCCGGCGCAACTCATCGTGGTGCGCTTCGATCACGATCGCTGCACCATCAGCGCGGACAGTTCGGGCGAGTTGCTGCATCGTCGCGGATGGCGCCAGGCGGTGGCCAAGGCGCCGCTGCGCGAGACACTGGCGGCCGCGATGCTTGTCGCGAGCGAATGGGACGGCAACCGACCGTTAGTCGATCCGTTCTGTGGATCGGGAACGATTGGTATCGAAGCGGCGCTGCGCGTGCGGAACATCGCGCCAGGGCTCGAGCGCGCCTTTGCGCTGGAAGCGTGGCCCGGAACCGATGCGGCGATGGTGCGTGCGGCGCGCGAGGCCGCACGTGCGCAGGCGAAGCCGTCGAGCGGTGTGCAGATTCTGCTGGCCGATCGCGATGCCGGCGCGTGTGATGCGGCGGTGGCGAATGCGGAGCGTGCCGGCGTGCTGGGCGACGTGATCATCGCGCAGCAGGCGCTGTCGGATGCCGATTTGGCGGCTGTTGGCCCGGAGGGTTTGGTGCTCACCAACCCGCCGTACGGACTGCGCGTGACCGACAAGAGCGATATCCGTTCGCTCTACGCGCGATTGGGCGATGTCTTGCGCGCGGGCGGGAAGGGGTGGCAGGTGGCGATGCTGATCCCCGACAAGCAGTTGGTCGCGCAGCTCAAGGTGCCGTACGACACCGTGCTGCGCACCGCGAACGGTGGGCTCGCGGTGAGTGTGGAGATGACGCGAGCGGCGTCTACTCGCTCGGCGACTACTCGTGCCGGATCGCGTCGATCGGACTGAGGCGCGACGCACGACGCGCGGGGTAGGTCCCGAAGATCAGGCCGATCGACGCCGCAGATCCCACAGCCACCAGTATGGTGCTGGGTGCGATGGCAAACGTGAGCGTCTCCGCACCCGACCAGACGCGAATGCCGGCCACCGCGCCTGCGGTGATGGTGGAGCCCAGCGCGACTCCGAGGACACTGCCGACGCACGCGACCATCACGGCCTCGGTCAGGAACTGCACGCGAATGTCGTCGTTGCGCGCACCCAGCGCTTTGCGGATGCCGATTTCCCGCGTTCGCTCCGTCACGTTGGCGAGCATGATGTTCATGATGCCGATGCCGCCCACGAGCAACGAGATCCCCGCGAGCGTACCAAGAAACAGCTTCATCACGCCGAAGCCCTGCGAGACCTGCTCGAGCTGCTTCTCGCTGGCGATGATTTCAACCTTCGACGACCAGTCGCGATAGCGCGCGGCCATCCAGTCTTCAATGCCGGCCTGCATGTCGTGCAGCGACTCGACGGTGCGCGCCTGCAGCAGCATTTGCGGTGCGACTTGTCCGTATCCCGGCCCGAAGACAGCGCTCGCCGCAGCGTACGGCACGCGCGCGTTGTATCCGTATTCGCCGGTGTACGACGCAAAGATGCCGATCACCTGTCGTGGCAGACCTCGCACGCGCACCCACTCGTCCAGCATCGACTCCGCGGGGCGACCCGCCGCCAGCTCCGCCGCGAGACGATGCGACAGGAGGATGACCGGGGCGTTGTGCACTGCCTCAGCGGCGGTGAACGGTCGGCCCACGGCAAGATCGGTTTGTCCAAACGCATCGATGCCGGCGGTGGTCGCCGTGATGCTGACCTGGCGTTGCTTCCCCGACCTGAGCCACGCGATGCGGGCGGACCCCGAACGCACGATCGCCGCACCGCGCACCATCGGCAGCGCGCGCTGCAACGCGTCGAGATGTGTGGGCGAGAACTCCGGGGCATCGCGAACCGCCACCCATTCGCCGTCCACAAGGATTCGCGATCGCGCCTGCACCGTGACCGACTGCACGTCGGTGGTGCGCGCGAGTTCGCGGCGGACGTACGCCTCCATCGCATCGCCCAGCGACAACACCGACACCAGCGCGCCCACGCCCACGATCACGCCGAGCGTCGAGAGGATGGTACGAAGCACATTCTCGCTCAGGGCGCTCAGTCCGACGCGCGCAGCGATGCCGACGGACGACAGCACGGACCGCTTCAAACATCCTCCGGCGGGTGGGAGACCAGACGCGCCGTCAGGCGCATGCAGCCGGCAAGTCGGAAGGGAGACGGGACAGCGGCGCCTGTCACCTACGCTAGAGCGCGGCGGAAGATTCCGGCCAGCGCCCCGGAAGCGTCAGACGCGGAAGTAGTCCGCCCGCCACTGCTTGACCGACTGCTTGATCTCCTTGGGCTTGATCGCCGGATTCGCGAGGATCTTGCGCACGAGCTCGGGGACTTCGGCGTCCGAGGCAAAGCGCAGCGCGATGAGCTGCGACGGACGAAGCTCGTCCACGCGGGACTGCAGGTCGGTGGGGAGAATCCGCGTCAAGCGCAGCCGCTCCTCCAGTCGGATGATCCGATCCTGCGCCTTGAGCGGTGAGATGCGCACGTACGCGATTGCGCCGAAGATCGCGAGCGCACCGACCAGCGCGTAGGCCGTATCTGCACCCGGAGTGCGCACCAACCGAACGATCGACCAGATCACGTAGGCGAGTCCGAGCGGCGTCGTGATGTAGTGGTAACCCGGGACCATCTGGGCATGGTTGCTGAAATTCTGTCCGCTTTCGGTGGCCATCATGCGTCTCGGTGGGGTGATGAGCAGTGGGATCGGCCGTAAGTTATCCTCGTCACGTCCCAGCAGGACGCGACGCATCCGCTCCGCCCCGCCCTCCAACCCGATCCTGCCATGCGCCGCTCGGCTCCTCTGCTCCTATTGCTCGTTGGCTCACCGCTGGTGACGACGCTGTCCG
This sequence comes from Gemmatimonas sp., assembly GCA_965279375.1. Taxonomy (GTDB): domain Bacteria; phylum Gemmatimonadota; class Gemmatimonadetes; order Gemmatimonadales; family Gemmatimonadaceae; genus Gemmatimonas. Next base: position 1,956,434 of record OZ257156.1, read on the forward strand.
CGCAGGCCAGTGGCAGCAAGACCGGTGGCGGCAAGCCGGTCGGGCTCTCGCTCATTCGCGAGGCGGAGATCAAGCGCGATCTCTACGCGATGGCTGGCGACGACATGCGCGGGCGCGAGGCGGGCACCATCGATGAAATGCGCGCGTCGATGTGGGTGGCCGAAGAGATGCGGAAGAGTGGTGTGAAGCCCAAGGGGGAAGACGGGAGCTGGTTCCAGTGGTGGAACATGCGGCGAACTCGCATCTCGTCGATTTCGAGCAGCGTGAAGCTGGGCTCGCGCACGATGTCGTTGTGGACGGAGATCACGCCCACGTCGAACGCCGCGGTGGACGTGTCCGCGCAGACCGTGTTCGTGGGCGATGGCCGCGACACCACGATCGACGTGCGTGGCAAAATCGCCGTTGCCACGTTGCTGCCGCCTACGACCGCGCTACGCTCGACGACCAACACCTACGAGTATCGCTACACGCGGCAGGCCGTCACCACGCAGGGGGCGCAGCTCTCACGTCGCGGCGCGGCGGGTGTGATTCTCGTGGCCGATTCCATCGGCGACATCGCGTACGAAGGGATGTGGAAGCTGCAGTCGCGCGGCACATACGACGTGGTGGGTGGCGTACCGCGCTTCTCCCAGAATCCGGGCGGTGGACGCGGGGCAGGCGCGGGGGGCGGCGCTGCGCCGACGCCGGTGCCGGTGCTGTTCGTCAAGCGCTCCGCGCTGAACGAGCTGCGTACAAACGGCCAGACGGTCGACATCAAGCTGCGCTCGGAGAGTTTCGAAACCCCGTCGGTGAACATCATCGGCGTCGTGCAGGGAACCGATCCCAAGCTGCGCGACGAGTACGTGGTCTTCAGCTCGCACCAGGACCACGACGGCGTGCGCTTTGACGTTGCGGGCGATTCGATCTGGAACGGCGCCGACGACAATGCCACGACGAGCGTCGCGCTGCTCGCGATCGCGCGCTCATGGGTGAAGCATCCGAGCAAGCGTTCGGCGCTGTTCATCTTTCACGGTGCAGAGGAACGAGGTCTGCTCGGATCGCGCTATCACGTCGCGCATCCGGTGGTGCCGCTCAAGCAGATGGTGGCGGTACTCAACGGCGACATGCTTGGCCGCAATCACCCCGATACGGCCGCGCTGATGGGATCGCAGCCGCCACATCGCAATTCCACGGCGCTCGTGCAGATGGCGCTGGATGCCAACCGCATGGTCAGCAAGTTCGTCGTCGACTCGTCGTGGGACCGCCCGACGCATCCGGAAGGCTGGTATTTCCGCAGCGATCACGTGCCGTACGCCGAACGCAGCGTGCCGTCATTGTTCTTCTCGAGCAACCTGCACCCCGACTATCACACGCCGCGCGACGAGCCCAAGACGATCGACTATCCGAAGCTCACTCGTATCACGCAGTGGATGTACATGACCGGCTGGATGGCGGGGAACACCGCGACACGGCCGGCAATCGATCCCGGGTTCGTGCTGCGCTAGCAACCCGACCGTGCCAAGACAAACGCCGCCCACTCGTACTCGAGTTGGCGGCGTTCGTGTATTCGCACCTCGATACTACCGATGCGGCTACGGTTACGGCTTGATGCTCAGGTTGTTGACGATCGTGTAGCCTGCCGCCTTGGACGTGGCGACCTCGCCCGCGAGAGTCTTCTGGGCCTCCGTCTTCACGGTGCCGTTCAGTGTGACCGTCTTGGCCGCCTCGTCCGTATCGACGTTGATCTCACCCGCATCGACCCGCGTGTCCGCCATGAGAGCGGTCTTGACCTCGCCAGTCTTGGCCGCGCCGCCCATCGCCGTGCCGGCGTCGGACGCAACCTCAGCGGACTTGTCGGCTGCATTGTCCGCATCCTTCTTGACACCGTCTGCCGTGTTGCCGCACGCGCCTGCGAACGCGACGAGCGCGACGGTCGAAAGAATCCTGAGTGACTTCATTGTTGAGCTCCGGGAATGGGATTGGAGTTGTCGTACACATGACATCCTCCCACTGTGCAAGTCCCGTTCTCAGCGCCCCGTACCGTTGACGCACGTCACAGTGCGCATCGTCACCACCGGTGGCGATGCGCAGGAGCAGCCTCAGCGCTGCTACCGCTGGCGACTCCCCGTCCAGATGACAACGCTGCCGCAGCCAGACAGGGAGAAGAACTCGGGGGGCGTCGTCATCGCCGTGTAGACCTCGATGCCGCGTATGATCGACGGATCAATGAACGTGTCGAGATCGCTGTCCTGCATCCGCATTCGATCGATGAAGACAGTTGGTGCGCAGGCACCGCTCGTACCGCCGCGCATCAACACCCGTGTGCCGCTACCACTCGGCACGACCCGTACGCCGGCCATCGTACGCAGCAGATCTGTGGTGCGAAAAGCCTGACGCTTGGCGATGGTCTCTTCGTCAATGAAGCGACCGAGACCTTGCCTGCGACGCTCTTCGAACCCTGCCATGTCACGTCCGTAGACCTTTCGAATCGCGCGCACCCTCACCGTGTCCAGCGATGCCAGCGATTCGAGCTGCGATGACACGAGCGTTGGTTCCGCATCCAGCAGATCAATGATGCGTCGCTCGGCCTGATACCCAATGGCGCGTGTTTCGAGGGTGTGAGAGCCGGTAGGCAGCTCACGCAGAGTGAAGCTCCCGTCTGCGCTCGTGGTTGCGTCCAGGCCGGTGCCCCACACCGACACGCGCGCATTCGCCAGCGGTAGTCCGCCCTTGCCGCGCACGACGCCTTGAACGCGACCCGCACCGCGCATCAGTGTAACGGTCGTCGTGTCGGCGACGCTGTCTGCATCGACGCTTCGCACCGTGGAGGACACCGCGCGCGCCGCCCCCACCAGCAAGTCGAGACGCCCGATCCCAAACACGGGGACCATGGTCTCGAGAACGCCGGATGAGTCAGTCGCGTTCGAAGCGCGTACACGCAAAACGCCGCCGGGGGGCACTCCGCAGGCGAAGTACATCCCCTCCGCCCTGGTCTTTGCCTCGACCGTGCGGAGCGTGCGCGTCAGCTGCCCGCGCGACAGCTCGAGATCGAGCCAGTCGACGCGAACCGTTCCGCTGGCGCCGAGCGCTGGGCTTCGCACATCGCGCAGCATGCCGAAGAGCAATCCGGCGGAGTCGTTCGCGACGTTGACACCGCACATGTACCGCATGGTGCTGCTGAGCGACGGAGTGGCGAGGACGGTGCGTGTGGTCCCTTTCGCCTGCACGTTGATGCGAAGGGTCAGGCGCTCGATGGCCAGCGAGTCCAGGTGCTGGTCTGTCGCGCCAATCAACCAGAAGCCCGGCAGCAGACTGTCGACCCGGAATCGGCCGCGATCGTCCGTTTGCGTCTGTCGACTGATCGACGGGTCTGACTCGAACGCGAGTTGAATCGCCGCCTTCGCCATGGGTCGCGCGCGCACGCTGTCGTACGCAACACCGGCGATCTTGCCGCTGGCAGGCGCGCTTTGCCCACGAGCCACAGCGCAGGGGAGGAGACACGCCAGCGACAGTCCGAACATTGTAAGCACACGCATGGCCCTAACCTACGAACGCCGAGGCGTTCGCGAAACCCATACGGACGGCGGACGTCAGCCGCGGGCAGGGATTGAAGCCCTGGGACCCGTGGCGCCCCGCGTTGCTCATGCCCCGCCGACTAGCGGTCCAGTCCGCTCTGTGGCGGGGCGCCGACCTGCTTGAGCACCTCGTCGGGAATGCCGAGCAACTCGATCACTCGCGTCTGGTCAGCGAGTCCGCAGGCCTCACGCTGAACGAAGTATTCCCACACCAGCTGTGCACACGCGTGCACCGTGCGAGGGTCACTCCGTTGAGAGGTCGCCTGCTCGCCGCGAAGCTGCGCCAGTGCGTACTCGAGGTCCCGTCCGATACGACCGAGGCATGCGGCCGTCTCGCTGGCGAGTTGCGTCTCGAGTGCGGAGGGTTTGCCGGCGAACACCTTAGCCATGCGCGCGTTCGTGCTCCAGGCGCGCATGAATGTCGTGATACGCGGCACCGAGCAGCGCTTCGAGTGCAGTGCGATCGATCGGGTGACCCACGCGAAGCTTCACGTGCCGCATATACCGACCGGCACCTTGGAGTATGTCGGCGGGGTCGGCGAGCGATGCGCCGTGAAAAAAGCCGACGGCCGCGTGCGCACTGAAGATGTTCACGTAAGCAAACGGTGCGTCTTCCACGCAGGCGACGGGGCATCCGTCGTGAATGCACTCCCGCACGTCCGCTCCCAGCGCACGCATCTGGTCAAACCATGAGCGCACTATCGCCACAAACTCGGCGGGGCGTGCCTCGAACCAGGCGTTCACCGCCGGGTCGCGCTCGAGCGCGCCATCGAATCGCAGCAGTTTGTACACGACGTCAGGCACGGGCGACCTCGGGTTGCGCAGTAGAGTGTGCGGTTACTGGTCTCGCGTCCAGATCGCGATCAGCCCGCACCAGTTGTCGGTGCGCAGGCCACCGAACTGCGGCGGCAGCCGTGCGGGGCCGTTGTAGATCTCCACGCCGTACACGTTGGACGGCACCATCTGGTCGATGTTGCTGAGCGCGGGCATGACCACGCCGTCGATGGTGATGCGCATGACGCAGGGCACGAGACCGAACCCGATGCCGCCGCGGTTGCGCTCGGCCTTTGCGCCGCGCATGGAGACGGCGACGATGCTCCCCGACGAGTCGGCGATGCGGATGCCACTCACGCCGCGCAGCATCTGCGAGAGGGCGATCGGGTTGCGCTTGGCGATCGCGTCCATCGTGATCGTGGAGGACGGGTCGCCGCGCAAGCGCCGCATCTCGAAATCGTCCAGACGCGCGGAGAGCGTGCGATTGGCGACGACGCGCACCGCGTCGAGCGAGGCGGACGCGCGGTCGAGATGCACGACATGCGCGTTCTCACCGACCCCCACGCGGAGGTCCACGTCTGCCGGACCGAAACCGACGCGGCGCACGGTCGCGCGCCAGATCCCTTCGGACGGAAGTTCGACGCGTGCGAGGCCAACTGAGTCGGTGCGAGCACGGATCGTTGCGCGCTCGCGTCGCAGCTGTACGTCTGCGTTGGGGACGGGAGCTCCCTGCTCGGCGACGACGGTCAGGCGCAGCGTGGCCCGGGTGGAATCGGCGTTGCTGGTCGACTGCGCCGCGAGCGGAATGGCGCACGCCGCGGCACTGCAGATCACGGCGATCAGCCGGATGCCGACAAGCCGGGCGGCGACGACGCGTAGCATGCACGATATTGCGATCCGTTGCTTTGTGCGGCAAGCGTCCTGCGGCAGACCTCGTACGGCTCGACGACTCAGGGACAGATTGACGATCCCTGGATGCATTCGTGCTGCTCCGTTTCCACCACTCGCTCTCGTGATGACCGTACCGACCAGCGTTCGCCTTGCTACGCCAGCCGACGAGCCGCTTCTGCGCGTGTTGATTCCGCGATCTGCCCGCGCGCTGAGCGCGGGTTTCTATTCGGAGACGGAAGCGGAGGCGGCGATCACGTACGTGTTTGGCGTGGACTCGATGCTGATCGCCGACGGCACGTATTTCGTCGCGGCTGGCGGCGAGGAGATTCGCGGGTGTGGTGGCTGGAGCAAGCGTCGCACGCTCTACGGCGGCAATCAGCACAAGGACGCTGTCGATCCGCTGCTCGACCCTGCGGTGGATGCCGCACGTATCCGGGCATTCTTCGTGGCGCCGGAGTGCGCGCGGCAGGGCATCGGTGCGCTTTTGATGCAGGCGTGCGCCACGGCGGCGTTCGACGCGGGCTATCGCCGGCTCGAGCTGATGGCGACGTTGCCGGGCGTCCCGCTCTACAGTGCGTTCGGCTTTGCGCCGTTGGTGGAGGTGGTGGAAACTGCCCCCAACGGCGTGCGCATTCCGTTCGTGCGCATGGGTCGCGCGCTCACGCAGCCGATGCTGCGTTAGGCGTCTGGCGCGGAACTACGGCTGGACGGCGCGCCGACGCTTCATCAGCGCCTCGATCTCGGCGATTTCGCGCGGTGCCGTGCTGATACGTTCGAGTCCCTTCTCGGTGATGATGTAGTCATCCTCGATGCGCACGCCGATGTTCTGATACTTGAGCACCGTGGCTCGCACCTTGGCGATGAACTGGCGGTTCCTGGGCGTGTCGGGGAGCACGTCGAGCGCGCGCGTGCCGATGTAGATGCCGGGCTCGATGGTGAAGGCGTCGCCAACTTTGTACGTCCCGTCGCCGAAAGACGCCTGCACGGGATCGTGCACGGCGAGACCGATGCCGTGCGAGATGCCGTGAATCATCCACAAGTTGGACTGGCGACACTGCGCCACCTGCTTGGCGCAATCCACTGGCCATGGCGGATCGAAGGAGGCATCGACGCTTTCAATGAGGCCGAGTGCGGCGAGTCCCTTGGCGCGCACGATGACTGACGAATCCGCAGCCACGGATGCACGCATTCCCGCTTTCGAGTTGCGTTCGGCGACATCCTGCGCGTCACGCACCAGCTGATAGAGCTGGCGCTGCTCGGTGGTGAAGGTGCCGCTGACCGGGATGGTGCGCGTCACGTCGGCGGCGTAGCCATGGAATTCACCGGCCGCGTCCATCACCACCATGTCGCCCGGCTTCACGGGGTCAGTGTCCTTCATGTAGTGCAGCTGCGTGCCGTTGATGCCCGCGCCCACGATCGAGCCGTAGGCGACACGTTCCGCACCCATGCGCGTGAACGTGTACTCGAGCGCGGCGCGCAGTTCGTACTCGCGCGACGGGTTGGGGGTCAGCATCGCAGCGCGATGCCCTTCGGAGCTGATCTGCGCCGCTTCGCGAATGAGTGCCAGTTCGGCGTCGCTCTTCTTCGCGCGGAGCTGCAGCACCATCTGCATGCCATTCTTGATGGCCAACGACGGATACTTGCGGCCCAGGGTCTTGATCGCTTCCTGTCCGCGCGTGAGGGTATCGTTGCGCGCGAAGTCCATCGTCTCCACGTCAGGGAGGTGATAGAACGGCAGCCCCGTTTGCGCGAGCGAATCGAGCGTGGCGGCGAGTGCGCTGTAGGGCCGTCCCGTCATGCCGTACTTCTGCAACGCCGTCGCCGTGTCGGCGCGAGTGCCATAGTAGAACGCGGTGCGCGCATCGAGCGGCGTGATGAACAGGGAGCTCGTCGCCTTCTTGTCGCGCACCACCATCACGAACGCAGCGTCCGGCTCGTCGTAGTTGGTGAGATACAGAAACGCCGGCAGTTGAAAGAATGTCCCGAAGTCGTGCACCAATGCCCGACCGCCAAATGCCACCACCACACCATTCTCCACCTTGGCCGCCATCGCCGATTGGCGCGCGGCAACTTCGGCGGCACCGATCGGCGGCGCACCCTGAGCGCCCGCCCCGACGGGCAGAAGCCACGCAAGCGCGACGAGGGCCAGGAAGCGCGCTCGGCGTGAGGGGATCGGGGAGCGGACAGGCGTCATGCGAGTTCGGATGGAAGGTCGAGACGTGGTAACAACCTGAGTTGGGTCCAATATCGCGCTTGCGGAACTCGCCGGGAGGGGGTGACGTAGAGGGTGTCGCTTTCTTCCCCTTCCTCCCTGCTGGAGCATTCAATGGACACCAAGGACATCGCAACGAAGCTCGTCGAGCTGCGCAACGCCGGCGAGAACACGCAGGCCATCAATACGCTGTATTCCGACGACATCGTGAGCATCGAGGTGAACGAGCCGATGCGCGAGGTGCACGGTATCGAGGCGGTACGTGGCAAGGCCGCGTGGTGGGTCGAGAATCACGAGGTGCACTCTCACGAGACGCGCGGCCCGTGGGTGAACGGCGACCATTTCATCGTCGAGCATACCTATGACATCACCTTCAAGCCCACCGGCGTCCGCAACGTGATGAACGAGAAGGCGCTGCACACCGTCCGCGACGGCAAGATCGTGCAGGAGCAGTTCTTCTACTGAGCGGTACCAGCCCCCATTATTTGGGGGTGAACACACCGTCCTCAGCCGTTTCTGCCAGTGAGCGCACGACCCCGGGGCTGATTCGCGCCGTCGGGGTCGTTGGCCTCGCCGCCAGCATTTTCAACTGCACCGTCGGTGGCGGAATCTTCCGTCTGCCGGCGGGCGCAGCGGCAGCGGCCGGTCCCGCTGCGCCATACGTCTACCTGATTTGCGGCGCCATGATGGCCTGCGTCGTGCTCTGCTTTGCCGAAGCGGGGAGCCGAGTGCCGTTGACGGGCGGACCGTATGCGTACGTGGAAGCGGTGTTCGGGCCGTACGTCGGGTTTCTGACGGGCGTGCTCCTGTGGCTGCTCGGGACAGCGGCCGTTGCCGGCGTCTCGTCTGCATTTGCCGATGGCGTCAGTGCGCTGGTGGGGATGCCCGCCGTGCGCGTGCCCACACTGGTGGCCACGTTCGTGCTGCTCGCCGCCGTGAATGTGCGCGGTGTGGAGCAGGGGACACGCGTGGTGGTGATCTCGAGCGTGGCCAAGCTGCTGCCGCTGCTGACGTTCGTGTTTGTGGGGGCGTTCTTCATCACGCCGTCCAACCTGCATGTGGAGCAGATGCCGGCGCCGTCCACGATGGCGCGTGCCGCGATCATTCTCACCTTCGCGTTCTTTGGCGTGGAGAGCGCGCTCGTCACCAGCGGCGAGGTGAAGGACCCGGTGCGCATCGTTCCGCGCGCGCTGGCCATCGCGATGACGGGTGTCACGTTGCTCTACCTGTCCGTACATCTCGTTGCGCAGGGCGTACTGGGCGCCGAGCTCGCCACGATGAAGACCGCACCGCTCGCCTTTGCCGCTGAACGATTTCTCGGCGCGCCAGGCCGTTTGCTGTTGTTGATCGGTGCGAGCATTTCGATGTTCGGCTACGTGAGCGGTATGACCCTCGCAGTGCCGCGCGCGCTCTGGAAGTTCGCGCAGGACGGACTGCTGCCGCCGATCATCGGCACGGTGCATCCGGTGTACCGCACGCCGCATGTGGCGATCATTCTGCAGACGGCGCTCGTTGGTGTGCTGGCCATCTTCAACTCGTTTGAACAGTTGGCCGTGATCGCCAATCTCGCGGCGCTGTTGCTGTATGCGAGCTGTGCAGCGGCCACGCTGGTGCTGCGGCAGCGCGGCGTTCGACAGGAAGGCGCCGTTCCCTTCTCGGTGCCGCTGGGTCCGGTCATCCCCGTGGTCACGATCGCACTCATCGGCTGGCTGCTGACGAGCATTACGGCGGGCGAATGGTCGGTGCTCGTCATCACGATCGTCGCGGCGACCATCGTGTTCATTGTTGCGCGACGGACCCTCAAGCCGATGAGCGCTGTCGCGGGTACGTAGGGGCATGCGACATGTCTCTGCCACGACAACACCGTTCCGGCCCGCGACTCTGCGTTCACTGCGCAGTCCGCTGCTGACGCTGCTGCTTTTATTCGCGACGTCAGCCTGCCGAATCGAGTCGAAGGCCAACGGGACGGGCGATTCGAGAATGATCGACTCTGCGCGGAGCGCGACGACGAGTACCGCGACCGCCGATAGCGCGTGGACGTTGCGCATCGATGGCATGGGCCCGGTCAGCATCGGCATGACGGTCGCGCAGGCGTCGCAGGCACTGCGCGGAAGGTCTGACAACGCGCTCACCGCCGACACCACCAGCGACTGTCAGGTGATACTGCTGCCCGGCGCGCCCGGCGTCGTGCGACTGATGGTCGCAGACGGCTACCTGGGCGCGATTTACACCACCGACAGTACGGTCAGGTCAGAACGTGGTGCGCGCGTGGGCGACCGTGAAGCGACGATCCAGTCGCTGTACGCCGGACGGGTATCGGTGGAGCCGCACAAGTACGTCGAGCAGGGACACAATCTCGTCGTGTCATCACCCGCGCCGCGCGACAGCCTGTATCGCATCATCTTCGAGACTGACGGCGTCCGCGTAACGGAGATGCGTGCGGGGATGCTGCCCGTCGTCGCGTTCTCGGAACACTGCAGCTAGCCAACGCGCACCAGCCGCAACGCGGCTCTGGATCTGTTTACGGCTGCGGCGGCTTGGGCTGCGAAAAGCGCAAGATCGTCAACGCGGCACGCTTGGCCCGCACCGAGAGCGACCGCAAGTCCGCCGTCTCCTGCGGCGAGTGATCGTCGTGACCCGCGAGCCCCACGCCATCGATGATCATCGGCACGATCCCCGCCACGAACGACACATCCGCCGCGCCGGCCTTGGATGGATCCACCGGCTGCACCGGGCCTAACCCCAGGTCGCGGCTCGCCTGATCGTGCAGCGCCAGCAACGCACGGTTTCCATCCGTGGGCGCCATCGGCGGATAGCCATCGTCAAACGTGATGCTCGCGCTGGTGTGACCCAGATTGGCCGCGACGATCTCGCGCATGGTGGCCTTGGTGCGCGCCAACTGCTCCGGCGACAGCGTACGCAGATCGCCCTGCACGGTCATCCGTTCAGCGACGATGTTGTTCTTGCCTTCGGCGTTGCCTTTGTTGGCCACGGCATCCAACGCCACGCGCGCACCGCCCAATGCCACGCCCGGGTTGAAGGTGAGGTACGCCTCCTTGGACAAGCGCGTGCGGAATGCATCGAGGATGCGCGCCGTCTCGAAGATCGCGCCGTAACCGATGCTGTCCTTGAAGATCTGCGACGAATGCGCCGCCTCGCCCTTCACCTCGAGCTGCCACGACGCGGCACCGCGGCGCGCCACGATGCCCGTGCGCAGATCACCCGCGCCATCTTCGAAGCCGATCGCGGCCTTGGCACCCTGCGCCGCCTCGATCAGTGTCCGACGCGCTTCTGCCTGCGGCTCGCCGGCATGCTCTTCATCGCCGTTCATCACCACCGTCACGTTCAGGCGATCGAGCATCCCCGCATCCTTGAGCGCTTCCAGCGCGAGGAGCATGATCACGTCGCCGCCCTTCATGTCGATGATGCCGGGCCCGCGTGCGGTCGAATCGGCGAGTCGCTCCATCTTCTGAAACGGACTGCTCGGCTCGAACACCGTGTCGAGATGCCCCACCAGCAAGAGCTTGGGACCGGGGCCCTTGTGCTCCGCGACGAGATGCCCCGCGCGATTGAACTTGGCACCGTCGACCCAGCGCGTCGTGAAGCCCAACGCGTCGAATCGACGACGCAGGATGTCACCGACTTGGCGGACGCCGGCGAAGTTCATTGTGCCGCTGTTGATGTTCACCAATTGCTCGAGCAGCGCGATCGCCTCGGCGTTGCGCTTGTCGATCGAGCGCGCGATCGCACGCTCGGCAGCCGACAGTGAATCGGTGACGCGCGCCGATGGTGTTGTTGACGGGGCGGCGACGGCGACTGGTGCGTTGAGCAGTGTCGCAGCGGAGAGCAAAGCGAGGAGATGCATGCGGGGTCAGCGTGTGAATGGCGAACGCCGCAACCTGCGGCGAGATCGTCGCGGCGATTTACCGGCCGCGCGTATCGGTCATGCCGATGCTGTTGGAGCGGTACGGCGCGAACCCGCGCCCCCAGTCGACGCCCACCACCTCGAGGCTGATCTTGGCTCCGTCCACATGCACGATGACATAGTGAAACGGATTCCCGCCTGGATCGATGGACGGGCGAGCGAGATGTTCGAGCGCCAGCTTCTCGCTGGCACTCTGTCTCAGGTAGTCGCGCAGGTCGGGCTCGCCAGTGTAGGCGTACAGAGGCGCACCGCCTCCACCGCTTACGATCTGGTCAATGCGATGTGTGCCCGACGTATCGGTGTAACGTTCGACCCAGTGCTCGTAGAGGTGCTCGTGCCCGGTCAGTAGCAAGCGTACGTGATGCTGTCGAAACAGCGGCATCCACTTGGAGCGAATGCCGGCCGCTTGTGACTCGAGATTCGCGCCGCCGTGTGGCCCGGAGGAAAACGGCGGATGGTGGAAGAAGAGCGCGATGTTCACGTAGCGTTTGCGGTCCAGCCCTTCCAGCTGCGCTTTCACCCATGCGAACTGCGTTTCGTCGTTAGGGATCGCCGAGTCGAATGCGATGAAGAAGGTGTTGCCGAAGCCGAAGGCGTAGGTGGGGTAGTTGCTCAAACGACGCGGCGAACCCTCGGCGGGAATGAGTCGCGCGTTCGCCGCGAAATAGTTGCGTAGCCCCGACACGCGCCGCGCGTCGTTGAGGTCGGTGGCGCTTCCGACGTCGTGGTTGCCCACGGAGAGGAAGTACGGCACCCCGCCGTCCTGCGTCAGTCGATTGATCAGCGGGATGTAGCTGACGTTGAGCTGTCGTGCGATGCTGCCATTGTTCACCGCGTCGCCGCTCTGCAGCACGAACCGGATCGGATCAGCCGTGCCGGCCGCCGCCTTGATGGATTGCAGCATGGACTCGATGACGAGGGTGTGCTCCGACTGCAGCGCCACCCCATCATGTCGGCCGCGCGTGTCGCCGTACGCGATGAACGAGAACTTCGTAATCGCCGCGGAACTGGCCTCCGACGGCAATGAAACGCGCGGTGCGAGCGATGCGACGATGGAGTCCTGCGGCGCCGCCGTCGGGGGCGTCGTCGTCGCTGTCTGCGCAAAGAGAGCGCGCGCGCCGAATGCGAGCATGCCGCCCGCGAGCAGTCGAGCACGAAGCCGAAAAGTGCGCATGGGAGACATTGCGAGAGGACTGTGATGAAGAACGGGTATGTCGGCGACCCGATAGAGCAGACGAATCGCCAATGCGTTGCTGAGGAACCGCCGGTGAACTCGGCGCAGTGCAGTCTACGCGCCCACGGCCACCGGCGCAGCACTCCCCGCCACCATCAGCCGCTTCCGCTCCAGCTCACGGCGCAGAAACCACAGGCTCACCGACATCTGCACAACGACCGTGGCGACGGAGAGAAACCACAGCTGCCGCAACGCGAAGCCGCTGCGGCTGGCCATCCACATGGCAGGCACGGCAAACGTCAGCACGCGCGATGCACTGCTGATCAGTGAAGGAATCGTGTTGCCCAGCGCCTGAAACATCCCCGAGCAGGTGAAGATGATTCCGGTGGCGACGAAGTTCCACGAGATGACGTGCAGGAACTGGCTGCCGACATCGATGGCCGCGTCACCATGCGCGAAGAGTCGGATGAGCACATCCGCGCGCCATTGGCACAGCAAGGTGAGCACGAGCATCAGCACGCTCCCCATCATTGCCGCTGAGCGAAACGTTTCGGCCGCGCGATCGGTGCGACCAGCACCCACGTTCTGTCCCGCGATAGGTGCCGCGGCAAAGGACAGCGCCATCGCCGGCAGGAAGATCGCCTGCATCACACGCGAGCCGACGCCGTAGCCGGCCTGCGCGTCCGACCCGAAGTCGCGAATGATCCAGTAGATCACCGCGGTGTTCACGAACATCAGCGCGAACTCGCCGCCCGCAGGCAGGCCGATGCGCAGAATCCGTCCCCACACTGCCACGCGAGCCCGTAGCAGTTCCGCGTGAAAGCCGACGAACGTCTCGAGGCGCAGGAAGTAGAAGAACATCATCAGCACGCCCACGGCGATCGCGATCGTGCTGGAGAGTCCCGCACCGAACACGCCGAGCGGCTTGCCCGTGAACCAGCCGGCAATGAGGACCGGCGCTAGTGCGGCGTTGATCACCACCGTCAGCATCTGCACCATCATCGTGGGCTTGGAGATGCCCGTGCCGCGCAGTGCGGAGCCCATCGTCACGAGGGCGAACTGCAACGCGAGTCCAGGAAGATAGGCGTACAGATAGGACGTACCCGCCGCGACGGTGGCTGCATCGGCCGCGACCGTGCGCAGATACACACCAGCCAAGGCGAATCCACCGAGCAGCGTCGCGAGGGCACACAGCACCGCCAGCGAGACGCTCTGGTTGAAAACGAGGTTCGCATCCTCGCGATCCTTGCGTCCGGCCGCATGCGAGATCAACACCATCGTGCCCACACCGAGAATCTGCGTGAGCGCCATGACGATGAACTGCACGTTGCCGGCCGAACTCACGCCGGCGATGGCCGCGTCACCTAACCGCGCAACGAAGTACAGATCGATGAAGTAGTACGCCGTCTGGAACAGCATGCCCGCCGCCATGGGGACGGCGAGCTTTATGAGGTGCTTCGGAATGGAGCCCTGCGTCAGGTCCTGCACGATCGGCCTCGGGTGGTGAGACACTGCGCCTCTGAATCGCTCAACATCAACGCACTCCTCGCCATCTGGTCACGCACGGAAGACCTGGTCGGCCAACCGCATTGCGTGCGCGCGCAGGTCTGCGGGCCACGGTTCGGCGCACTCGGCGAACCGTTCGGCGTTTCCGGCGAAGAGCGCCCGCGTCGCTTCCTCGAACCCCGGGGCGTTACCCAGCATCGCCGAAAGAAAACGATACGCCGACTCCTGTGCACGGCGCACGCGATCGCGCTGGGCGCCCGCCGTCCGCGCCTCCTCCACGAGCTTCCGAATGGTCACCGAGGCTCCACCGGGCTGCTCGCTCAGCCACTGCCAGTGGCGCGGCAGCAGCGTGATTTCGCGAGCCACGACTCCCAGCCTCGGTCGGCCCGGACCGAGCCGGTCGGGGGCGGGAGGCGTCTCCGGGTCTGGCGCATCCGCGGCGATCTCCGTCTCGTCGGGGAGACGCGCCAGCACCTCGTCCAAAGAGCCTCGAAGGTCGAGTTCGAGCGGCTGGCTCGTCTCGATGTCGAAGACCAACAGCGGCCCCGCGAGCCCATGGTCCACGGAGCGCTTGGCGAGCTCTGCCACCGCCCGCGGTGACCCTGAGGCGATGTGCCGGGATCCGTCGAAGGCGATGTACTGCGGAAAGGCGAGGTCAGTCATGGCATCGGAAAATGATTGTCGGGACGGCCAGAGCGCGAATAATGTCCGGGTAATTTACAAAGTCAATACTATCCGGGTGAAATAATCGCGGCCTCGATCTCGCGGGGCAGTAGAGCGCGCCCTGCGCATGACCTAGTCTTGAGGCTCGATTCGGGGTTCGACTGGGCGCCCGATCGACCATCATCTCACCCGCGGAACGTCATGGCATTGCTGGGCCTGCAGGATGTGCGTGTCGCCTTTGGCGGGCCGCCGGTGCTCGATGCGGCCTCGTTCGCCATAGAGCGCGGCGAGCGCGTTTGCCTGCTGGGGCGCAACGGTGCGGGCAAGAGCACGCTCATGAAGCTGCTCGACGGGACAGCGGAGCCGGACAGCGGTGAGGTCGTACGCCAGGGCGGCGTGACGGTGGCGCGTCTCGAGCAGGACATTCCGGTGGGCGTGGAGGGCTCGATCTACGACGTCGTCGCCGCCGGCCTTGGGCCTACGGGTGAGCTGCTGGCGCGCTACCACCAGGCCAGTCAGCGTGTGGCGACCGACTCCTCCGATGCGGCACTGCGAGATCTCGACCGTTTGCATCATGCGCTCGACGCCGCTGACGCGTGGCAGATCCAGACGCGTGTTGAGACGGTGCTGGAGCATCTCGGGCTCGACGCCGACGCGACCTTTGCGGCGGCATCTGGTGGGCGCAAGCGGCAGACGCTGTTGGCGCGCGCGCTGGTACGGCAGCCTGACGTGTTGCTGCTCGACGAACCGACCAACCACCTCGACATCGATGCGGTCGAATGGATGGAGCAGTTCCTGATCGATCGTGGCACGACGCTGTTGTTCGTCACGCACGACAGGGCGTTTCTGCGCCGCGTGGCCACGCGCATCATCGAGCTTGATCGCGGCAAGTTGGTGGATTGGGGCACCGACTACGACACCTACTTGCAGCGCAAGGAGGCGTCGCTCGCCGCCGAGGCGCGCGAGTGGGCCGAGTTCGACAAGAAGCTGGCGAAGGAAGAGGTGTGGATTCGCACGGGCATTCAGGCGCGTCGTACGCGCAATGAGGGTCGTGTGCGCGGACTCGAGGCGCTGCGCGTCGAGCGCGCCGCACGTCGCGATCGCATCGGCACCGTCAAGCTGCAGGCAAGCGAGGCTGAACGCTCGGGAAAGCTTGTCTTCGAAGCGAAGGGCGTCGGATTCAAGCGCGGTGAGCGGGCGATCGTGCGTGATCTGACGACGACGATCATGCGCGGCGATCGCGTGGGGCTCATCGGTCCAAATGGCTCCGGCAAGACGACGCTGTTGCGACTGTTGCTGGGCGATCTCGAACCCGACACGGGCACGGTGCGCGCGGGCACCAATATCGAGCTGGCGTACTTCGATCAGCTACGCGAACAGTTGGATCCCGACCGCAGCGTCTTCGACAGCATCGCCGATGGCGCGGACTTCGTGAACGTGGGCGGCGCCACCAAGCACGTACACGGATATCTGCAGGAGTTTCTCTTCTCCACCGATCGGGCGCGCACGCCGGTGCGCGCGCTCTCGGGTGGGGAACGCAACCGTCTGCTGCTGGCGCGCTTGTTCACGCGTTCGTTCAACTTGCTCGTGCTCGATGAGCCCACCAACGATCTCGACATCGAGACGCTGGATCTGTTGGAAGCGCTGCTGTTGGAATACAGCGGCACGCTGCTGTTGGTGAGCCACGATCGCGCGTTTCTCGACAACGTCGTGACCAGCACACTGGTGCTCGAAGGTGGCGGACGTGTGGGTGAGTACGCCGGTGGCTACAGCGACTGGGTGCGGCAGCGAAAGCCTGTGAGTGCCGCAGCGCCCAAACGCGCCGCAGCTCCAGCGGCCCCGTCGACCAATGCGTCGACGCGCAGCGAAAAGAAGCGCAAGCTGTCGTACAAGGAGACGCAGGAGTTGACGGCCCTCCCCGATCGCATCGATGCACTGGAACAGGAGCGGGCGGTGCTCTATGCCTCGATGTCCGATCCGGTTTTTCTGCGTGACGGCACGGCGGTGCTGCAGGCGAATGCCCGACTGACCGCAGTCGATGCGGAGATCGCGCAGCTAACCAATCGTTGGGAAGAATTGGAGACCATCGCGTCAGGGTGACGCTGCACCGCGCGACGCGAGGCCAGTGACAGCGGTCGAACATGCATTTGTTCGTCTGCTGAACCATGGCGTCTTACGGCTCGGATCGGCACATTCGGGGCGTGAAGCTACCGTTGCCGACCTCGTTGACGCTCACCCAGCAATTCGCGCCTGCTGAATTCCGCCGCTGGGCGCTCACCGGCATCTCGGTCGGGTTGTCGGGTTACGTGATCTCGTTGGTGCTCAACCTGGTCATGTACGGCCCGGCGTCGCCGATGATTCCGCGGCTGGTCCTCTTCACCTGCGTTCAGGCGCTCTCGTTGGTATTGGCCGCCAAGGGCCGCGAAGTCCTTGGAGGCATCATCGCGCTGACGGGCACGTGGCTCGAGCTCCACATCGCGTTCATGCTGGAGGGTGGCTTCCCGCCCGCAGGCATGGTGGTGATGCCGGGGCTGATCTTCACCATCGGCTTGCTACTCGGCGCGCGCGCTGCGGGCATCACGACCGTCGTCACCATTGCTACGACGACGCTCGCCAACAGCATCTCGCCATCGGTGCGCGCGTCCGGCACTACGCCCGAGGTGATCACGTGGCACGTGTTGTACGTCATCGCGATGCTGATGGCCTGGGCAATGGTCGGCCTGAGTCTGAAGGGATTCGCGCGAGTGTTCGACGAGATGACCGCGAAGGAGCGTGATCTCGCGGACCTCATTCGCTTCTCGCCGGACGGCATTCTGCTGCTCGACGGTGAGCGTCGGGTGCTGATCGCCAATCCTGCCGCCGAGTCGATCCTCGATATCTCGGTGGAGCGCATCGTCGGACGTACGGTGGACGCGCTGCTGCTCGAAGCGACGCGCGCAGCCAACGTGGTGGATGCAGCGTCGCTCTTGCCGCAGGACACCGGCGCCCATCCGGTCGCGATCGAGCTGACGTCGAAGAACGGGTCCACCGTTCACGTCGAGGCCACCTGGCGACGCATGGAAGGCGATCGTCGTCAACTGCTGCTGCGCGATGTCTCGGAACGCATGCGTGCCGAAGCACAGCGACGCGCGATGGAGAAGCATCTCGCGCACGCGCAGCGCCTCGAAGCCGTCGGCCAACTCGCGGGCAGCATCTCCCACGACTTCAACAACATTCTCACGGCGATGGGTGGCTCGGCGGAGCTGTTGCGCGACGAGACGAATCCGCAGGAGCAGGTTGAGCTCGTGGACGAGATTCTCGCGGCACGCGATCGGGGTGCGACGCTGACCCGCCAACTTCTGGCGTTCGCGCGCCGTGAAGCGATTCAGATGCGTGTGGTGGATATCGCCGAGATCGTGCGCGGCATGGAGCGGCTGCTGCAACGCGTGGTTGGAGAGCAGCATCGATTGGAGATGCGGCTCGCTGTCGGCTGTCGTGTGCGAATCGATGTCGCGCAGCTGGAGCAGGCAGTCGTGAACCTCGTCTCCAATGCCCGCGACGCGATGCCGTCCGGTGGCACGTGCACGATCTCCGTCGAGCGCTCTACAGACGCGGCGCGCGCGGCATGGGTGCGGTTGCACGTCACTGACGACGGCGCCGGCATGGCTGCGGAAGTCGCCGCGCAAGCCTTCGAACCATTCTTCACCACCAAGGCGCGCGGGCAGGGCACCGGTCTCGGCCTCGCGTCGGTCCACGGATCGGCGCTTCGCTTCGGCGGTACGGCGCGTATCCAATCGGCGCTTGGTGTGGGTACGAGGGTGACGCTGGAGCTACCGGAGGTAGACGAAGCCCCCGACGAAGCTGTCGGCGCGCCGTTGGATCAAACATATCGGCCGGGGCCGTTCTCAATCCTGCTGGCCGAAGATGACCCGGCCGCTCGGAGTATCGTGGAGCGCATGTTGCGACGCGTTGGGTATGATGTGCATCTCGCGGGTGACGGCGTGGAGGCGGTGCATCTCGTGGAAGATCATGGGTTGCGCCCCGATCTCGTCCTCACCGATGTGATGATGCCCGGGCTGACGGGTCCGGAAGTCGCGCGACGCATTCATGTGCAGCAGCCTGAGGTGCCCGTGCTGTTCATGTCGGGCTACGCCGAAGAGGCGATCGGCGATCTGGGCACGCAGCGTGCCGATCGCGACTTGATAACGAAGCCCTTCTCGAGCGCTTCACTGCTCGCGCGGATCAGTGAATTGCTCAAGACCACCGTCTGACCGTACTCGCCGCATGAATCGACGGACCTTCTCGAAGCTGACCACGCAATCGATGGCTGGCGTATTCGCTGCGGTCGCGCTTCCGCGTTCGCTGCATGGCGCGGCGGGCAGCTTCGTCGCCCGACTGCAGCAGTCTGCGCCGCCAGTGAATGGCGCCCGACTCAACGGATGGCTGTCAGCAATTGGCGAGTTCGGCAAGAATCCGCAGGGCGGAGTAACGCGCCTCGCCTACTCGCCACCCGATCTCGCGGCGCGTGCCTACGTCACGCAGCTCCTGCGTGATGCCGGCCTGACGGTGCGTGTCGATGCGGCGGGCAACATCTACGGACGACGCGCGGGAACGCGCGCGAATGCGGCGCCGATCATCTTCGGCTCGCACGTCGATTCGGTGCCGGAAGGCGGCAACTACGACGGCAATGTCGGCGTGCTCGGCGCCATCGAAGTCGCGCGGACGTTCAACGAACGCGGTATTACGACAGCACATCCGCTGGACATCGTCATCTGGCAGAACGAGGAAGGCGGCACCTGGGGCAGTCATCTGGTGACCGCGGCCGTCACTGACGCCGAGCTGGCGACCGTGGCGCGCAGTGGCGTCTCGATTCGCGATGGTGTGACCATGCTGGGCGGTAACGTAGCGGCACTCCCGACGGCGCGGCTGCAGAAGGGGCAGGTGCACGGGTATCTCGAGCTGCACATCGAACAAGGCGGCATTCTCGATCGCGAGAAGCTGCAGATCGGCATCGTCGAAGGGATTGTGGGGCTGCGCGAGTGGGACGTCACCATCGACGGCGTCGCGAATCACGCCGGCACAACGCCGATGGCCGAGCGCCATGATGCGATGCTGGCCGCCGCGCGATTCACTGAGCTGGTGAATCGTGTGGTCACCGGCGAGAGCGGGCGACAGGTGGGGACCGTCGGACGCATTCAGGCGTTTCCCGGCGCGCCCAACGTGGTACCGGGACGCGTTGCGTGCACACTCGAGCTGCGCGACCTCGACGACCGCAAGATCCAGCGACTCTACGAGACCATCGTGGCGGAATCGAAGAAGATTGGCGCGATGAACGGCACGACGTTCAACTACCACGAGTTCGTCACACACGAGTCCGCGCTGTGCGACGAGCGCGTGCGCACCATCGTCGGCGATTCCGCCAAGTCGCTCGGCTTCACCAGCAAGAGCTTGCCGAGCGGAGCGGGCCATGATGCGCAGAACCTCGCGCGCATCTGCCCCATGGGAATGATCTTCATCCCCAGCGTCGACGGCATCAGTCACGCACCAAAGGAGTTCTCGCGTCCGCAGGACATCACCAACGGCGCGAATGTGCTCGCAGCCGCCGTGCTGCGCATGGACCGCGCGACGTTCTAGGCGCAGCTGTGCTGCTACGAAGGCGCCGCGCGTTGGTTGGTTAGCGGCGTCCCGGGCGCGAGGGACGGATCGCTGCGAGCGCGTCGCGCATCGCCTGCAGCACGACCGCGAACGCAGGGTGCGTCGGTTCGAGCATGGTGAAGTGACTCGTGGTGTCGGCGATGACGACCCAGCTGCTGTCGCCGGCTCGACGCGCGCGCTCGGCGTACGGCGTCATGGCGCCGGCGGCCGAGCCGAAGGTGTAGAGCCGCGCATCGAGTGAGCCGCGTACCATCGCCTGTGGAACGCCGAGAGGGAGAAACTCCGAGGGGGACGCGTCGCGCCAGCGCGCAGGCTGCGCACTCGGCAGGCTGCCCAGGAGCTGCTCGAGGACGTTCCCGCCGCAGATCTTGCTGATGCCTTCGTTCGACGCGACGAGATCACCCGGTCCGTCGAGCGCAACGACGGCCTGAATGGGGAGCGGGGGCGTGGTCGCGTGGATGGCGCTGGTGGCCGGCAGCTTGGGCTGTGCCGCGAGCCACAAGGCGAGATGCGCACCGGCGGAATGCCCCGAGGCAATCACGCGGGTGAGGTCGAGATGGTACTTGGGTGCCAAGTCGCGCAGCAGGCGGGTTTCCGCAGCGACGTCGAGAAATGTCCCGGGCCATCCGCCGCCGTCCTCGTCGGCTCGTCGGTACGAGATCGTCCACGACGCGATGCCCGCTTGACGCAGCGCCTCGGCCATCGGGCGCATATACCGCGCGTCCGCGTACTTGGTGATCCAGCAGCCGCCATGAATGACGATGGCTACTGGATGCGGCCCGTTGCCGGCAGGGACACGCAGCTCGGCGGCGAGGTCCTTCGTACCGGAGCGCCACACAACGGTCGTGTCGGCGCGCGGAACGGCCTGCGCTTCGAGTGTTCCCGTAGAGACGCGCTGTGCGAGCAGCGGAGAGGACACGCTCACTATGCCAAGACAGAGCAGTCCGAGTGCGCAGGCGATGCGTTGCACTGAGGAGCGCGGCGGGTTGCGCTGGGCAAGCGGGGAGGCGGGGGGCGCCTGCGGCGGGCGGCGGAGGATCGGCATGGTGACAAATCAAACACGATCCAGCCCGCCGCGTGCCAAGCAGACTGCACGGCCACGAGATTCGCGCGCACTTCTCGCGCCGTGCAGGGAAACACGCTCGACTCGTCGAGCCGGGCGTCGTCCACATCGCCGACGATCGCCAGGCGACGTTCCGCTGTACGATCTCGACGATGCACTGCAATGAGCCGACGTCAGGGGCGGCCGCATCGCTCACGCGGCGGCCGCATCACGATCAGTCGGCGCGCTTTGGCGTGTTGGCCAGCTTCTGCTCCACCTTCCCAAGGACCTGCTGAGCCTTCCCCTTGAGCTGCTCGCCCTTCCCCTTGAGCTGCTGCGAGGTGTCGCCGGTCACTTCGCCAATCGCGCTGCGAGCGCGGCCTTCGGCCTCGGTCACGGCGCCCTCGATCCGGTTCTTCGTGCCCTTCTCATGCATCTTGGACATGGTAACTCCGATGTGAAAGGTGTGCGTGCCCGTCACACTTTCCGAGCACACGGTACCTTGGGGTGCAAGTACCGGGCCTCGGCGTGTGCCACCTGGTCCGCATGTCCCGCATGCGTCACAGTGTGAAAAAAGATCCACGCATCGTCCCTCACCCCTCTTTAACGCGACCCTCACACCATGAACTGCTCACCATCGATTCCAGTGCCTCGAACATCCACGCAGCGATCGTTGCGCAGCATCGCAATTGCATCAACCATCATGCTGCTCGCGGCGGTACGGAGTGCCAGTGCGCAACTCGCCGATACCAAGGCGCTCACGGCTGACGCAGTGAAGTCGATGCTCGCCGCAGCCGAGTCCAAGGCGAAGCAGAACAAGTGGCCCGTGTCGATCAGCATCGTGGATCCGAACGGAGATCTGCTCGGCTTTCTCAAGCTCGACGGCGCGAGTGTAGGGACCGTTCAGGTGTCGCAGGGGAAGGCTCGCACCGCTGCACGCTTCGGTCGCTCCACCAAGGTCTACGCGGATCGGATCGCCAACGACACACTCAACTTTCTGTCTGTCGACGGCGTCTACACGCTGCAAGGCGGATTGCCGATTCTCGTTGGTGGTCGCGTCATTGGAGCCGTTGGTGTGAGCGGTGCAACGAGTGCGCAGGACGAAGAGGTATCTGCTGCGGCGATCGCTGCGATAAAGCCGTAACAGGGCGTTGCATTGAGGCGCTCTCGCGGCGGTTGGCATGGAACGTGCCCAGTAACGCGAGGGCGCTGAAGCAACCGGCTGGCAGACTGTACGCGAGGTGAATCGCGCAGTGGTTGCGCGCACATCTCCCGCACAGGCTGGCTACATATGCGCATCGTTCTGAAGTACAGTGACATTAAACGGAAGCAGTTCGTACCGCAGCAGACTCGACGCGCCGGATACATCGGTGTCTCAGGCGCAGCGTTCGTAGCACTGCTCGCGGCATCTCTCGCCACTCCCGCTGTGGCAGCGGCGCAGGGCGTACGTTTCACGCTTTCTCCCGCCGCCGAGTATACGTGGTGGGACAAGTCACTGGGCCTCAAGGATGGTGAGCTCCTTGGCGGTCGCGTGGGCGCAGACTTCGGCTCGCTGCTCTCGGTCAGTGGGTACTTTCACACGCGCGGCGGGCTCGGCGTGCAGCGCGACAGCATCGGCCCGGTCGGCGGCGTGCTGCCGTCACGCTCGAACAAGACCGATGTTGCGACGTATGGCATCAATCTCGCGCTTCGACTCAGTGCAGCGCGCTTCGCACCGTTCATCTCCGCGGGCGCCGGCGTCATTCGATTCGATCCCGACAGCGCCAAACGCATCGAACAGATCAACTACCGCTACGGCGGCGGATTCCACTATGACATGACGCCGAACATTCGCGCGATGGCCATGGTGGAGGATTCGCGGTTTCGCCTCGCTCCGAACGCACTGTTTCGCGTGCCTTCCACGACCGTTGGTGGAGCCGGCAGCGACAAGCAGACGACGCGCAGCAACTGGGTGGTGAGCGCTGGACTGGGCATCGCCGTTGGCGGCTCGCTCGACGGCGTCGATCCCGAAGCAGATCGCTGGTCGGTCGCGTCGATTCCCGTGGAAGCGTTCGCGGGTCGCATCGAGTTTGATGATGCAACGCTGCCGCGGCAGGCGTTTGCCGGTGTGCGCACCGGTATCGACGTTGGCAACTACGTCGGCCTTCGCGGCTTCTACTGGCAGGGACGCACCGGGGATCTGCGCAACAAGCAGCAGCTCAACGGCTACGGCGGCGAAGCGCAGTTCAATCTCAATGCATCGCGTGGACCGGCTCCATTTCTGATTGTGGGTGCTGGGCGGCTGGACTTCGAGAAGGATTATCGCGACAGCCAGGGGCGCACACGCGCCGACGAAACGGCGCTGATCCTTGGCGGCGGCATCGGCATCCGGCTGTCGGACTCGTTTCGACTGAATGCAGCGGCGCGCGACTATGTGCGTGGTCCGCAGCAGCTCGACAGCATCTCCGGGCTCAAGCAGTTGAGCAACAACTGGATGTACAGTGTGGGGATCGGATACAGCATCAATCGGTCGCGCCGCGCGGCCGCGCGTCCGAAGCCGGATCGAGACGCGGATCGCTACGCCGATCGCAACGCCGATCGCGACGATGCACGCGATGGGGCTCGCATGCGAGATCGCGATTCCTCCTACACCGCGGGTGCAGCGCGTCGCGATGGTATGCGCGCGTCGCCATCCCGCGCCGCCAATGATTCTGCGGCTCGCGCAGAACGTGAGCGGGCGGCTACGGCCGTGCGAACCATCACACTCCCCGTGCCGCTGGTCGGTGAATTGTACGTGCGCTACGGCGACAGCACGTCGCGTGCGATGATGCCCATGCCGATGCATTCGCCAATGAACATGCCCGGGAACATGCCGGGGATGATGCCGGGGATGATGGCGCCTCGCGATACCACGGTGCGTGCGGCGACGGCGACGGACTCGGTGGTGCGGGCGCTGCAGCTTCGCATCGAGCAGCTCGAAGTGCGTCTGCGTGAGGCAGAAGCGCGTCGCGTACCTCCCACTGCAGCAGCACCCGCGACGCCGTCGGTCGAGCCGATGGTCGAGCGTCAGCTCATCGTTCAGATCGATACGGTCGTGCGCCGTGGCACGTCACGCACGAACGCGCCGCGCTCAAACTCAGCGACGCAGATCGTGCAGGTTTCTCCCTACGTCGCTGGCTTCGACCAGCTTGTGCTCGGCGTCCAGCTCGACGCCGGCCCGATCATGGGCATGCAAGCGTTGCGCTTCGTGCCGGACTTCGCGATCGGTCTGGGCTCCGATCCGTCGGTGTCCCTCGCTGCCGGAGCACAGTACGACTTCTCCGTCTTGCGGATCGACGAGAAGTCTGCCGTGCGTCCTCACGTGCGCGTTGGACTGGGATTCATCGCGGCCAGTGGTGACCGCGAGTCCCAGCTCGGAGTGAACGTGGCATATGGCGTGACCTACAGGGGCACAGCCAATGTCAGCGACCCGCGACGGCCTGCGCTGTTCGTGGAGCACCAGGGAATCGATTTCTTCTCGACGAATCGCTTCCTGGTCGGAATGCGGTGGCAGGTTAGGTAACGGCGCGCTCGCGTCGTATCGGGAGGTTCCCCGGGCTCCGCTTGGAGCTCGGGGGCAGGGGAGACTGGCCAGCGTCCGACGGCGCGCAGTTGTGTACGTCGGCAAATGGCATCCGCCACACGACATCCGCATGCTGAAGTGCGCTGCTGGCGGGATTGCGGTGTGAAGCGTACGATTGGACCGATTCCTCGATTGAACAGTGGGCTGCGCCGATGCCGGTGCGGCCATTGGGTGGGTGCCTAGTACCGCCCTGCTTCTACCTCCGACCAGCAGCGCGCTGACGCGCGGGATTGCGCATGGCAATGCGAGAGCGCGCTCCGTCATTGGGCATGACTCGGGAAGAGCATGTCACGCGACGCGTGATCCAGGAGATGCCCGATCTGGTGGCGTATTGGGACACGGAGCAGCGCTGTCGTTACTCCAACGACGCGCACGGCACGTGGTTTGAGTTGCGCCCGGAGGAGATGGACGGCAAGTCGATGCGCGAGCTGTTGGGTCCGCACTACGCCCTGAGCGCTCCATACATCGCCGCCGCCTTGCTCGGCGAACCGCAACAGTACGCGCGACAGTTCCGACTCCCGTCGGGCAAGATCCGTGAGCTGTTGGTCACGTACACTCCCGACGTGGAAGACGGCGTCGTGCGCGGATTCGTCGCCTACGTGCGTGACGTGAGTGAGGTCAAGCGGCTGCTCGATCGACTGCACGAGGCTGACGCGGCGCTGCGTGCGGCCCAGGCAAAGCAGGCACGCGACGAACAGCTGCACATCCTGCTGAACACGATCGGTGTCGGTGTGCTGGTGCAGGGCGCCGAGACCGAGATGCGCATCTGCAATCCGGCAGCGCTCGAAATGCTGGGGCTCACCGAGGACGAACTGCTGCAGCGCTCCTCGCTGGATGGCAGTTGGCATGTGGTTCGTGAAGACGGTACGCCGTTCGAGCCGGCCGATCATCCGGTGCCGCAGGCGATCGCCACGAAGACGCCCGTGCTTGGCGTGGTGATGGGCGTGCTTCGTCCACGACGCGGCGACATGGTGTGGCTGCTCGTCGATGCGGTACCTCGGTTTCACGAACACGGCGAGGTCGCCGATGTGATCTGCACCTTCGTGAACATCACCGCGCGACATCAGGTGGAGCAGGCGCTGGCCGAGTCGCAGCGTCGCCTGGAGCAGGCGGTGAAGGCGGGACAGATCGGACTGTGGGAATCGGATCTCTCGACGCACAGGATCAGCTACTCCGCGCAGTGGGCGCGCAACGTCGGCTGCGAGCCGCAGGAGCTCACGGACTCCCTCGATGAGTGGACATCCCGACTACATCCGGAGGATCGTGAGCGCGTGGTCGGCGAGGTGCGCGCGTACGTCGCCAGTGAACAGCAGGAGTCGGCGAACGTATTTCGGCTGTTGCACAAGGATGGCCGCTATCGACACATGCTCGGGCGCGGGGTCAAGGTGTTTGACGCGAGCGGGCGAGCGGTGCGCCTGGTTGGTACGGCTGTGGACATCACCGAGCGCACGGACCTGCTGCAACAGTTGCAGCACGCACAGAAGATGGAGAGCGTCGGGCGACTGGCCGGCGGGATCGCGCACGACTTCAACAATATTCTCACCGTCATCAATACGGCCGCAGAGCTGGCACTGCAGCGCGATGACGTACCTCAGTCGCTGCTGGTGGACCTGCAGGACATCCTGAGCGCCGGAGAGCGCGCGGCTTTGCTGACGCGTCAGCTGCTCGCGTTCAGTCGCAAGCAGCTGCTCTCGCCCGAAAGGCTGTCACTCAACAGCGTGCTGCTCAGCATGGAAAGCATGCTGCGCCGTGTCATCAGCGAAAACATCCGACTCGAGATGGAGATGGGTGAGTCGATCGGTCGCGTGCTCGCCGATCGCGGGCAGCTCGAGCAGGTCGTCATGAACCTCGTGGTCAATGCGCGTGATGCGATGCCCGAGGGTGGAACGCTACGAGTGATGACGTGTCGGGTGCGCCGGGACACCACCGATCTTGGCGACGGCGTGGTCGTGCCGGCCGGCGAGTTCGCGCAGCTGCGCATCAGTGACACCGGCATCGGCATGGATGAAGCAACGATGCGCATGGTGTTCGAGCCGTTCTTCACCACGAAGGCTCTTGGAGAAGGTACCGGGCTTGGCTTGTCCACCGCGTACGGCATCGTGCGTCAGAGCGGCGGCGTGCTCTCGGTGGAGAGTACGCTCGGCGTCGGCACGCGGTTCGAGGTGCTTCTGCCGATTGTCTCCGAAGACGACGGCGAGTCCGTCGCATCGCCCAACGAAAGGTTCACGAGGCAAGAGGCGGCGCGCGTGGTATCCGTCGCGGCGGCGGAGCGCGCTGCGCCAGCGGCACGGATTCTCGTCGTCGAGGACAATGACGCCGTTCGCGACTTGCTGGCGCGTTGTCTGCGCGACGCGGGCTATCGATTGCTCGTTGCGCCCAGCGGCGAGGAGGCGCTGCGACTACTTGCCGCAGAGGGCGAGACGGTGGACTTGCTGCTGAGCGATGTGATGATGGCGGGGATGAACGGTCGCGATCTGGCAGCTCAGGTTCAACGGACACACCCCGCGACGAAGGTGCTGCTCACGTCGGGGTACATGGATGACGCAATCCTCGGAGCGAGTCGGCTCGACGAGAGCACGCCGTTTGTGAGCAAGCCATACACGCCCTCGACAATCATCACGGCGGTACGCGCGGCGCTGCGCGAGACATGAGATGCAGCGGCCAGCCTGCCGCAATCAGCACGGCACCCCACGCCAGCGACTCCCATCCAGTGCCGTAGAGCGCCCAGAGTGAGAAGAGCAGCGCGCCGCTGCCACAGGCGGCCAGCGCTGCGCCGCGTGGAATGAGACCACGCCGCATACAGGCAAAGATCGCGAGTGCACTGAGCACGTAGACGCCGAGTCCCGTCGCCGCCGAGAGCAGCGCGGCGAACTGATAGGCACCCGCGCCAACGCGCGTGAGCGCCATGAGTGTGAGCAGCGATGTCATCACGCTGCACACGAGAATGGACTGCGCTGGCGCGCCGGCACCGTTTCGCGCACCGAACCATCGTGGCAACGTGTCGGCGTCGGCCATCGCGGCGGGCAACTCACCGCCCACGAGCAGCCAGCCATTCAGGCACCCGAAGCAACTCACCACCGCGCACGCCGCCACCGCAATGCCGGCCGCGCTCCCCCACGACACGGCGATGAAGTCGGCAATCGGTGCATTCGAGCCCAGCACTGTTGCCGCGGGGAGCATCAGCACGACGGCGCACGTCGCAATCAAGCTCACGACGGCGGTGAATCCCGTGCCGACCATCGTGGCGCGCGGCACCACGCGCGCGGGATCCTCGACGGCGTCCGCCGGAATGGCCGCGCTCTCGAGACCGAGCATCGCGTAGAGCGTCAGCGCGCCCGCACCGGTCGTGCCGGCGAGCGAAAACGATTCGCCGCTCACCGGCGGCAACGTCGCCGTGCCCGCCGTCGCCAGACGCCACAGCGCCAGCACGATGACCGAGGCGAAGGGCAGCAGCTTGACGAGGGTGGTGACGAGTTGGACGCGCCCAGCCGAACGCAGGCCGCGCAGGTTCACCCACGTCAGCAACCAGATGCCACTGAGAGCCACGAGCGGCGGCAAAGCTGCGTTGGTGGAGAGCACCGGAACGAGCCGCGAGAGGTAGCTCACGCCGGTCACCGTGATGGCTGCGTTGGCTGCCCAGATGGAAACGATGTAGCCCCACGCGCCAAGGAACGCGACGCGTTCGCCCACGGCAAGACGCATGACGCCATAGCTGCCGCCGACCTCTGGGAGATGACGAGCGAGCTCCGCGAACACCCACGCGAGGCAGAGCACACCGGCCAGCGTCACCAGCCACGCCGACAGCGCGTTCCAGCCGTACGGCACCAAGCCGGCGGGCATCATGAAGAAGCCAGCGCCGATGATGTTTCCCACCACCAACGACGTGGCGAGCCAGAACCCGAGTTTCCTCCGTGGTGTGGTCACCGGGCGACGTTGCGCCCTCCGGAGCGTTTCGGCAACTCGTCCGACGCCCGTGCTATCTTTTGGCCCGTCCCGTGGCCCACGGCTGGAGCCTGCACGCGCCCGGCTTCGTACTCTCTCGTTTCTGCAACATGTCACTGGCTCCATCTCGCACCGTCATCATCACCGGCGCCTCGTCGGGCGTGGGTCTGTATGCCACCAAGTCGCTTGCCGCGCGCGGCTGGCACGTCGTCATGGCCGTGCGTGATCTCGCGAAAGCCGATCGCGAAGCGCGTCGCGTTGGCGTCGACATGTCGCAGGTCTCCGCGCTGCATATCGACCTCGGCTCGCTCACGAGCGTGCGCAACTTCGTGGACGCTTTTCTTGCGAGCGGACGTTCGCTCGACGCGCTCGTGTGCAATGCTGCGGTGTACCTGCCGCGCCTGACCGAGCCGCAGCGTTCCCCCGAAGGGTTCGAGATCAGTGTGGCCACCAATCACTTCGGTCACTTTCTTCTCAGCACGCTGCTGTTGCCCGTATTGCAAAAGGCAGCGGCGCCGCGTCTGATCACGCTGGGGACGGTCACCGCCAACTCCGAGGAATTCGGTGGCAAGGTGCCGATCCCCGCGCCGGCCGACCTCGGCGAGCTCGCCGGTCTCGAAGCCGGATTCAAGGCGCCGATCGCGATGATCGACGGCAAGCCGTTCAAGCCGGGCAAGGCGTACAAGGACAGCAAGTTGTGCAACATGATCGTGAGCCGTGAGCTGCATCGGCGCTATCACGCGACAACGGGAATCATCTTCAACACGCTCTATCCAGGATGCGTGGCGGAGACAGCTCTCTTTCGCGATACGCCCAAGCTCTTTCAGCGCATCTTCCCGTGGTTCCAGAAGAACATCACCAAGGGCTACGTGACGCAGGAACTGTCGGGCGAACGGGTGGCGATGGTGGTGGCCGACGCCGAGTTCGCACAGAGTGGAGTGCATTGGAGCTGGGGCAATCGGCAGCAGCCTGGACGTCCCGCCTTCGCGCAGCCGCTTTCGGCCAAGGCCAACAATCAGGCGCGTGGCGAGCGGTTGTGGGAGCTGTCGGAGCAGTTGATCAGCGAGGCGCTGGCCTCAGCGCCCGAGGTGCGCGGGCGTGCGCGCGCTGAACGCGTTGCCACGGCGGTGCGGTGACCGCGTTCGAAATCCCGATCGTTGTCCGCCCGGAAGACATCGATGACATGGACCACGTGAACAACGTGGTCTACCTGAGCTGGATACAGGATGTGGCGATCGCGCACTGGATGGCACGCGCGACGGATGCATTGCGCGCGGAGTTTGGCTGGGTCGCCGCGCGTCACGAGATCGATTACAAGCAGGCAGCGCGACTGGGTGATGCGATCACTGCGCGCACGTGGATCGGCACGGTGGATTCGCGTCGCTTCGAACGGTTGACGGCCATCGTGCGCACGAGCGACGGCGTTGTGCTGGCGCGTGCCCGTACCCTATGGATTTTGACCAGTCGCCTCACCGGCAAGATCACGCGCATCACGCCGGAACTGCGGGCCTGTTTTCCTCCGGAAGAAGCGGTCGCACCCTAACCGCCACACGCAGCGGAGCTACACATGGTTCGCGCGCCCCACGTCAAAATCTGCTGCATCTCCAGCGTAGCCGAAGCCGCGCTGGCCATCGACGCGGGAGCCTCCGCACTCGGCCTCGTCTCGGCGATGCCCAGCGGACCCGGTGTCATTGATGATGCGCTGATCGCCGAGATTGTGGCGACCGTACCGCTGCCGATCGCGACCTTCCTGCTCACGTCGCGGCAGAACGCCGCCGACATCGCGGAGCAGCACGCGTCGATCCGATCGAGCACGATTCAGCTGGTGGATCACGTGGCCGAAGACGAACTGCGTGCGCTGCGACGACTACTGCCCGGCGTGAAGCTGGTGCAGGTCATCCACGTGACCGACGAGGACTCGGTCGCGGAGGCAGGCGCCGTGGCGCCGTATGTGGACGCGATTCTGCTAGACTCGGGGAATCAGAAGCTGGCCGTGAAGGAGCTGGGAGGCACGGGCCGCACGCACGACTGGACGTTGAGCCGACGCATCCGCGACACGGCTGGGGTGCCGATCTTCCTGGCGGGCGGGCTGCACGCCCGGAACGTGGCGGATGCGATCGCGACCGTGGCGCCCTTCGGGCTGGACCTCTGCAGCGGGGTGCGGACCGGCGGCCGCCTGGACCCAGCCAAGCTGGACGGTTTCATGAAGGTCGTGCGCGGCGCTTGACATTTCGGGTGAACTGTTGAAAAATCAACACAGTTGAAATTTCAGCAGGTGAGGCGCCCGCGCCTCACGACCCCAACACGCCGGACGCACCGATGGCCCAGCCGAGCCCCCACGAAGACCTGTCCCGCCGCGAACGGCAGGTGATGGACATCCTGCACCGGCGTGGCGAGTCCACGGTCGCCGAGATCATGGCTGATCTCCCGGACCCGCCGACCTATTCGGCGGTTCGGTCGATTCTGCGCATCCTGGCCGAAAAGGAGCGGATCGAGTTCCGCGAGGACGGTCCCCGCTACGTGTACTATCCGGCCGCGCCGACTGAGCGCGCCCAGGCCGACGTGCTGGAGCATGTTGTCCGCACCTATTTCGCCGGTTCGACGGAGCACGCGGTGACCGCGCTGCTGCGCATGTCCGACGCCGCGCTCAGCGAGCCGGAGCTCGCGCGACTGCGAGACCGGATCAACGCCGCCCGCCAGACCGGGAGATAGTCGCCATGCTCGCATTCTCTGCTTCTCCGGCCGCGCTGCTGTTGGCCAAGGCGACAGTGCTCTTGGTGGTGGCCTTCGCGGCGACGCGCGTGATGTCACGCGTGTCGGCCGTCACGCGGCATACCGTCTGGCTCGTGTCGATGTCGGCACTGCTGCTCATTCCGGCCATGTACGCCCTGACGCCGCTGCGCCTTCCCATTCTACCGGCGCAGCTGCTCGGACAATTGCCGGAGCAGTGGCAGAAGCAGAACGCGCCCTCTGCTGTGTCGGCGAATAGCGCACTCCGCGGCGTGAAGAGCGACGTGGCAGTCTCCACACGCGCGCTCGACGCGTCGGGTGATGCGGGCGTGCTCCGCGAAACACGCGATGCGTCCGGTCAGCTGTTGACGCAGGAGCTGCGTGGCACGGACGAACAGCGCTCGTCGACGACGCCGGGCACCGCCGCGCCGACATGGACGTGGTCGCGCGCCGTGACGACGATGCTGGTGATCTGGCTGGTGGTCGCCGCGGCGCTCACACTCTGGTTGTGCGCCGGGCTGCTGATGGTGCGTCGGATCGTGCGACGCGCGTCATCCGTGGATGACGCGGAGTGGACCGGCGCCCTGTATGAAATGGCAGATCGCATGGGACTCGAACACGCGCCGACCGTGCTGCGCAGCGAGGAGATCACGATGCCGTTCGCGTGCGGCTTCCGTCGACCGATGATCGTGCTACCGGCCGAGTCGGCGGCTTGGACGGCCGATGAGCGCACCGCCGTGTTGTTGCACGAACTTGCGCACATCAAGCGCCGCGACATCGTCGCGCATACGCTGAGCCGCATCACCTGCGCGCTTTACTGGTTCCATCCGCTCGTTTGGACGGCCGCGCGGCGTCTCCGCGCCGAAAGTGAACAAGCCTGCGACGATCTCGCGCTACTCTCGGGCGCGCGGGCGAGTGACTACGCCGAACATCTTCTGGAAATCGTCACGCGCGTAAAGCACCGGCGTACGCCGTCGCTGGCGATGGCGATGGCGACGCGCTCGGAGTTCGAGGGACGCATGCTGGCCATTCTGGATCCGGAGCGCCGCCGTCGTGGTCCGTCGCGCATGCAGTCCGCAACGCTCGTGGCATCGCTGTTGATGCTGACCGTCGTGGTGGGACTGGCCACGCCCGCCGCGTCGCGCGCCGCTGAACCGAAGCAGGCCGCACGCCTGCGTGATTCCTTGAGTCAGGACAGCACGTCGTCGGCTCGCGTTGCACGCTCGCCGCGCCCGGCCAGCGGTGCGGACTCGGTCGTGAACGCGCCAGTGTCAGCAGCGTCAGCGGCGCCTGCATCGATGCCCGTGCAACCACCGGAACCGGCGGCCAACCCAGTGGCGCCGCGCGGCATCAGCACGCTGATGTCTGATGGACGGGGCAAGGAAGAGCGTGCCTTTGATCGCGCAGAAGTTCGGCAGGCTGATCGTGAAGCCGAACGGGCCGGCAAGGCGATGGTCTCGGCGCTGCTGTCGGGTGTGAGCGCGATGCTCGATCGCGCGCCGGCGGCTGTTCCCGGCACCAAGCGCGACAGCAGCGCCCGTGTAGCGACGCTGTGCACTGTCCTCCGCGCCGATGCCAACGCAGAACTGCGCCGTGTGTCGGCGTGGGGCCTCGAGAGCTTCATCACCGAGCCCGCCGCGGTTGAGGCGCTTGTGCAGGCGCTTCGCCGAGACTCCGACCCGTCGGTGCGTGAGATGGCGGCGTGGGCACTGTCCTCGGCCGACCCCAACGCGATCGTGCGGACCGCGCTGATTGCCAGCGCGCGCAGCGAACAGTCGCCGCTCGTGCTTCGCAGCGTCGTCCGCGCACTCGGCGAGCAGTCTGCGTCCAACGATCAGGGTGTGGTGGACGCGCTCGTCGCCGTGCTGGAGGCGCGAGGCGCCGGCAACGCATCGCTCCGTGAGATAACCGCGTGGGCGTTTGGGAACGTTGCGCCGGCGCGTGCACCTTCGGCGCTGATCGCACTATTGCGCGATCCCGAGTCGAGCGTGCGCAAGACGACGGCGTGGGCACTGCACGAGACGGAAGACGCGCAGGCCGTACCGGCGCTGGCCGAAGCCATCCGCGTGGAGTCGAGTCGCGACGTACAGCAGGCGATGGTTAGGGCGCTGGCGTCGATGGGCGAGCCGGCCGTCCCCGCACTGACAAAGCTGATCGATGACAAGGACGCGGCAGTTCGCGCTCAGGCCATTCGCGCACTCGCCGGCACCCAGATGGCCGGCGGCTGGCCGATGCCACGTCCCGAGCCGCGCCCGTTCCCGGACAACAAGTAGTCGCTTTCGCAGGAAACACGCAGGAAACACGCAGGAAACACGCAGGAAACACACAGTACACGATCGGACGCATCTCGCGTCCCTTCGTTTGGCTTCGTATGCTGAAATTTCAACACAGAGGCCCGATGCGGGCCGGAGGTGCGTGATGACGCGATGGACAACGGTGGTAGCGATGTCGCTCGGGATGGCGTGCTCGAGCGAAGGGTACGCGGGTGAGCGCAGCAGCATGAGCATCCCCGCAGTCATCGATGTGGAAGCGGTGAGTGCGGCGACGGATGGACGGCGTGCGCTCGATGTCTCGGCGGTGTTGTCGGCGGCGCGGGGCGTCGCGCCGACAGTTTGCCGCCTCGCTGCGGAATCGGTCACGAGCAGCGGATGGTATCGCGCCGGTAGCGACGCACCCGTCACGCCACTCTCGAGCAGCGCCGCCGACCTCAGTTCGTCAGAGGCCAGCACGGAGGACGATGACCGCTCGTCACGAACGCTCGTTTCGGCCGACGTCGATCGACTCCTGACCGAACTGTCCAACGACGATCTCTGTGTGCGCGAACTGTCGGTGCGCCTGCTCGCCACCGACCGTCGTGAGACGATCGTGCGTGCGCTGGCTGATCGGCTGACCGCACGCGACTCGGTGGTGCGCGCCGTGGCCGCGTTCGGCGCTGGGTTGATTGCACGGGATGGCGCTGCTGCCGCACTGACCGCCACGTTGCGCGACGCCGCTGCCTCCGTGCGCGCCAACTCCGCGTGGGCACTCGGCCGCATCGAGGATGGCAAGGCGCTTGGCGGATTGGAGAACGCGCTGCGCGACAAGGAGTCGATGGTACGTAGGGCCGCCGTCGTCGCCCTCGGGCAGATCGACTCCACACGATCGGTGCAGGCCTTGGAGCGCGTGCTCACGGAGGACGACGTGGCGTCGGTCCGTCGTGTGGCCGCGTGGGCGTTGGGTGAGATCGGCGCGCGTCAGTCTGCGCCGGCGCTCGCCCGTGCACTGCAGCGCGACAGCGATGCGCGTGTTCGCGAAATGTCGGCGTGGGCGTTGGGCGACATGGAAGCCACCGAGGGAATCCAGGCCCTGCAGTCGGCGTTGCAGAATGATGCGTCGACGGCAGTGCGCGAGACGTCGGCGTGGGCGCTGGGCGAGATGGAGTCGTCGTCTTCCGGCGGTACGCTGGCGGACGCGTTGGCGAGCGACTCCAGCGTTGCCGTGCGGTCGGCGTCTGCGTGGGCGCTTGGGCAGATAGAGTTGCGTGTGGCCCCCGCCGCGCTCAGTCGTGCGCTCAACGACAACAGCGCCGATGTGCGACTGAGGGCCGCGTGGGCGCTGTCGGAGATCGGTGATGCGTCGGCCGCGCCGGCTGTCCAGGCTGCACTCGCCAAGGAAACCTCGCGTGATGCGCGCCGAGCATTGCTGCGCGCGCTGGTACGATCAGGTGCGAAGGCGGAGTCCGTGCTGACCAACCTGCTCACGTCGAGTGACCCGCAAACCCGTGAGTCTGCAGTGCGCGCGTTAGCTGGTCGATCGGGTGTCGATCCGTGGCCCTGGCCGTGGCCCCGTCCACGACCGTTCCCGTAATCGTGTCTGAACTCACTGCGAACAGAGGCGAGACGTGAACAAGACAGAGACTACGCGTCGGTCAACACGCGTTGTGATGTGGGCCGGGGTGGTGCTGCCGCAACTGCTGTTGCTCCTGCTGCGTCCGACGGCGGCGCGAGCGCAAGCTGGCGCGCACGCGATCGCCGTCCCCACGGCGACCGCGGCCGCACGGCGTGGGGCGATCACGCTGGATGGGCACCTCGACGAAGCGACGTGGCAGGCCGCGCCGCCGGTAACCGAGTTCACGCAGTTCAATCCCGACCACGGCAAGCCTGCGTCCGAGTCGATGGAAGTGCGATTTCTCTACGATGAGACGGCGCTCTATGTAGGCGCCCGTCTCGGTGATTCGCAGGGCGCGCGTGGTGTGATGAAGACCGTTGTTCGCCGCGATGCGTTCTTCAACTCGGACTTCTTCGAGATCGTGATCGATGGCTTTCACGATCATCTGAGCCGAGCATTCTTTCAGGTGAATCCTTCTGGTTCGCGCAGCGACATCCTGGGAACCGGCAACTCCTGCTGCGACGATGGATGGGATCCGGTGTGGGAAGCTCGCACGAGCGTGGACAGCACCGGATGGACGGTGGAGATGCGCATCCCACTGAGTCAGCTGCGCTTCTCGCGCGATTCGGTGCAGACGTGGGGGCTGCAGATCCGTCGCTTTCTCAAACGGCGCGATGAAACCGATCAATGGTCGATCTGGGGCCGTCAGGAGGCCGGCGGCCCCGCGCGATTTGGCCATCTCGAGGGGATGCATCTCGCGGCGCGGCGCAGGACCGTGGAGCTGTTGCCGTATGCGATGCAGCGCACGGCGAGTCTGCAGGGTGCGCCGGGAGATCCGTTCAAGGCGGGCACGAAGCCGTCGGTGCGTGGCGGGATGGATCTCAAGTACATGGTGACGCCCAACCTCACGCTCGATGCCACCGTAAACCCGGACTTCGGGCAGGTGGAGGTTGATCCCGCCGTGGTGAACCTCTCCGCGTTCGAGCCGTTCTTTCAGGAGCGCCGGCCGTTCTTCGTCTCCAGTTCGGGCGTGTTCGACTTCGGTGACTTCAACTGCTTCTTCTGCTCCAATGTCTCGAATCTGCAGGCGTTCTATTCACGACGTGTGGGGCGTGCACCAACGGGCGGCGATCTTGCCTATGCACGCGGCGCGTACGCGGACATTCCACCAGCCGCCACGATTCTCGGCGCGGCCAAGATCACGGGGCGCACGTCGTCCGGCGTCACGGTTGGCTTGCTCGACGCGGTGACCGGGCGTGCTGTTGCGGACGTGCGCACGCTGGACGGAGCACGCGTACGACAGGAGGTGGAGCCGCAGGCGAACTATCTCGTTGGTCGCATCAAGAAAGACCTGCGGCGCGGTGATCTCGTACTCGGCATGATCGGTACGAGTACGTCGCGGCAGCTCGGCGATGCTTTCGCGTCGCGCTTGAGCTCGCACGCTGAGTTGCTGGGCGGAGACTGGAAGTATCAGTGGAAGTCGCGCACGTACTCGTGGATGGGAAGCGCGGCGTTGACGGGTGTGTCGGGCGACCCGCGGGTGATTTCGGCGCGGCAGCTCTCGAGTGCGCGCTTCTATCAACGCCCCGATCGACAGCAGGGTGCGAGTGGGTTCTTCGCGTCGCGTCTCGACTCGACGGCCACGGTGATGCGCGGATACGGCGGCTACACGCGTCTGGCGAAGGACGCGGGCGCATGGCTGTGGGAGCTGGCGATGAATGTGCGCAGCCCCGGTTTCGAGACGAATGACTACTCCTTCCTGACGAGCGCTGACTACATCTGGAACAGCGCGAATCTGCTGCGTACGTGGCAGAAGCCAAGGAAGTACTATCGCGATCTGACGTTGATTGCCGGTACGCAGGTGCAGCGAAACTTCAGCGGCGACATCACCAGCAACACGCAGCAACATGCGTATGCCGGCGGCACGACGCCGCAGTTCTGGAACTGGAACGTCATCATGATCCGCAGGCCACAAGGCTTGCTGGACGATCGGCTGTTGCGTGGAGGGCCGTCGGTACGGATGCCGGGCAGCACGCTTTTCGGGATGAACCTGGGAACGGATTCGCGCAAGCAGTGGCGGCTCAGCACTGGTCCGTCGATTTCCACGACCACGGCAGGCGGCTACGAACGCTCCGTCGATCTGACGGTCCGACTGCAAGCCTCGACGCGCGCCTTCATCTCGTTCGGGCCGTCGTTCGCGGATTCGTACAACACGTTGCAGTACGTCACGGCGCGTCGTGATCCACTGGCGTCCACATTCGCCGGCCAGCGCTACCTCCTGGCCGACGTACACCAGCGGCAGCTCGGTCTGGACTCTCGCGTCAACGTCACCTTCTCTCCCAAGATGACGCTCGAGCTTTATGCGCAACCGTTCTTTGCGAGCGGACACTACGACGCGTTCAAGGAGTTCGCGGCGCCACGGCGCGAGGCGGTGCAGGTGTACGGAAAGGATCGCGGGACAGTGCAGCCGGTCGTTGGTGCCGATGGGATCGTGCAGCAGTACGTGCTGGATCCGGATGGCGCGGGTGCTGCGCCGTCGTTCAGTGTGGGCAATCCGGACTTCAACTTTCGCTCGCTGCGCGGGAGTGTGGTGTATCGGTGGGAGTATCATCCGGGATCAACACTGTTCTTCGTGTGGACGCAGCAGCGAAGCGATCAGGCGCCAGTGGGCGACTTTCAGTTCGGACGCGATCGGAATGCGCTGCTGCGAGCAAAGCCGGACAACATCTTTCTCGTGAAAGCGAGTTGGTGGTTGGCGCGGTAGCGTGCGATTGTTCGAGGGCGACGCCGCATGGTCTTGTCGTCGCCCTCCCTCACACACGTTCACCACATGGACGCTCGACAGAAAGCCGCGCTGGCGCTGTGGGACTGGGTGGGACAGGCACGTCCGCACTTTGCCGTCGCACCGACTGACGCACAGGAGTCGGTGTGGGACTATCCCCGGCCGCCGCGCGTGGTGCCCGACACGCGCGAGGTGATCGTGCGAGTTGGTGGCGTGGAGATCATTCGCACAGCACGTGCGCTGCGGCTGCTCGAGACGGCGAGTCCGCCCTCGTTCTATCTGCCGATGGCGGACGTCATGGCCGGTGCGCTCGTGCCCGCCGCGGGCGCATCGCATTGCGAATGGAAAGGGCGTGCGCGCTACTGGACCATCGTGGCGGGCGACATGCGTTTGGAGCGAGCGGCGTGGTCATACGATGCGCCGGCGTCGCCGTACGAGGTGCTGCGTGATCACGTGGCGCTCTATCCTACGCATGCCGAGTGCACAGTGGATGGCGAGCGCGTCCGACCGCAGGACGGCGGTTTTTATGGCGGATGGGTGACGAATGAGATTGTAGGGCCGTGGAAGGGCGGCCCCGGGACCGGCGGCTGGTAGCAGTCAGAATCGCAGCGAGAGGCAGCTCAGCCCACCGTCCATCTTGGCGAACTCGCTCATGTCCAGCACTTCGAGCGTGTAGCCCGCTTCACGCAGCATCGCATGCGTGCGCGGATAGCCGGCGGCGACAAAGATCACATCGTTCACTCGCACGCAGTTGGCCGCGTACTCCTCACCAGCGGGAACTCGCAGCACGTCGTAGTCATCGAATGCCGGATTGTCGGCGAGTGCATCGATCGAAATGAGCAGCTCCTCTTCGAGTGCGCAGACGCCGCTCTTGAGATGCAGAATGCCGGGCGTATTGCGAATGTCCACGACAGACGCCGTGCAGCCGTTCATCGCGAGCCAGTCCACGAGCTGCTGCGCACCATTGGCGTTGGTGCGGTGAGAAAGTCCGATGAACACATGCGGACCCACTTCGCACACGTCCCCGGCGTCGAGCGTGCCCGGTGCCTCGATCTGCGGCAGTTCAGCGAAGACCTTTGCGACGGCGTCGCGGATCGCGTCCACTTCGCCCGCGCGGCTCTCTGCTCCGGGACGGGTGAGAATAGCCCCGTCGTCCGGCAGAATGAGCGCGGTATCCTCGACAAACGTGGAGTCGGGGTAGCGCGGGTCGGCCGGTAGTGTGGTCAGCGCGCAGCCATGGCGCACGAGTGCCGCGCAGTACGCCGCATGCTGCTTGAGTGCGAGATCCACGTCGGGGGTGCCCAGGTCCATCGTGGTCAGTCCGTCGGCAAAGTTGCGGGCCGGCGGGCGTACGATGGCGTGGCGAAAGCGAGAAAACATGGCGCGTGGCGTTGGGAGGCAGACAAGAGAATTGTTCACCAGTATGGCGCGACTTGTGTCCGTGCGGAATGATTGGCGCACTGATTTGCGGCCCACCTCTACCGCCTCGCATGTCCGACACGCTCGAACGAACCCTTGGGGTGCGCGACCTGACGCTGCTGGTGATCGGCAATGTCATTGGGTCAGGAATCTTTCTGGTGCCTGCCGCCGTGCTGGCGCAGAGCGGGGAATCGGTGCCAGTCGCGATCTCCGTGTGGCTCGTAGGCGGGCTTCTCTCTCTGCTCGGCGCGTTGTCGTACGCGGAGCTGGGCAGCATGGACCCGAGCGCGGGCGGACTCTATGCGTACATCCGCGATGCGTTCGGTCCCTTCCCGGCGTTCCTCTACGGCTGGACACTCTTCTTCGTGATCGGGGCCGGCACCATTGCCACGCTGTGCGTGGCCGCGGCCGACTATCTCACGCAGTTCACGCCGCTCAGCCCGATGGCCAAGAGCGCGTGCGCGGTCGCGCTGATCGTGCTGATGGCCGTCCTCAACGTGCGTGGCACGCGGGAAGGTACGTCGGTGCAGAATGTGGCGACCGGCATCAAGGTGCTCGCGATTCTCATCATGAGTGCGGTGATGTTCGCACTGGGACACGGGAGTACGCTCGCGCCGGTGCCCCACACTGTCACGCCGCTCTCGGTCTCCGGGGTTGGCCTGTCGATCATCTCGGTGCTGTGGGCTTACGAAGGCTGGCAGTACGTCACCTTTGTGGCCGGTGAAGCGAAGGACCCGCAACGTTCCATTCCCCGCGCTATCATCTGGGGCACGGTCGCGCTAATTGCGATCTACATTGTCGCCAACTTCGGCTATCTCGCGGCGCTCGGCGTGTCGCGTATGGCGGCCTCCAATCGCGTCGCTGGCGAGGCGGTCGCGCAGGTGATGGGACCACTCGCGGGCTATCTCGTGGCTTCGGCGATCATCGTGTCGATGTACAGCGCGGCGCATGCGACAGTGATCACCGTTCCGCGCGTCTACTTCGCGATGGCCAAGGACGGCGTCTTCTTTCCGCAGATGACGCGCATTCACCCCAAGTTCGGCACGCCGGCGTTCGCGATCATCACGAGCTGTGCATGGGCGGCGATACTCGCGCTGAGCGGCACGTTCGAGCAGCTGCTCACCTACGTGGTGTTCATCGGATGGATTTTCTATGCGTTGGGAGCGGCAGCCGTCATCGCGCTGCGCATCAAGCGGCCCGACGCTGTGCGCCCGTTTCGCGTGCCGGGCTATCCCGTGACGCCGGTCGTGTTCGTGCTCGCCGCGGCGGTGATCGTGCTCAATACGGTCATGTCGCAACCCGGGCAGGCCGCGATCGGCATTGGGGTGGTGCTGCTTGGCGCGCCGGCATACGCGTTGTGGCGCCGGCGCGCCAAGGTCTAGCGGCGACTACGGCTTCTTGGGTGCGTCGTGCGTCGTGCTCGACTTGGTGTTCATCTGCAGCGCGTCGTTGTTGACCCAGTAATTCGGGCCAAAGGGCACGGCCTTGGGCCATACCTGATCCAGCGACATCGCGTCGTACAACGTGCCGCCCTTCATCACCCACTTGAGGTCGGTGGTGTTGCGGATGTTGTCGAGCGGATTGGTGTTGAGGATCATCAAGTCGGCCAGCTTGCCCACTTCAAGCGAGCCGAGATCCTTCTCGGCGCCGAGGAACGTCGCACCGTGCAGCGACGCAACTTCCAACGCGCCCATGTTGCCGAGTGCACTCGCGCCCATCCACACCTCCCAGTGCGGGGCGAGACCGTGGTGCTCGCCGTGTGAGCCTAACGCGCCGTAGCCGCCTTCCTTGATGATGTCGGCCATCGCCTGCGCGATGAGCGGGAAGCTGTAGTCGGTCATGGGACGGAGTGTGCGCACGCGAAGCTGCGGCGTGAGTGCGCGCCACGGGAACCAGCGACGCTGCTTGGCGTCCTTCCACACGTCCGACTCCTGGAACCAGTACTCGATGTTCCACGCCTGTGGGCCGGCAACGACGAGTGTGGGTGAGTATGTCGCCTTGGCCTGGCCGAGGAACTTTGCGCCATCGGAGTACATGGGGACTTCGCTGAACGGATGCTCCCACCCCGTCTGTCCGTCCATGATCATCGCGAGGTCTTCGAAAAAGTCGCTGCCTTCGGAGGTGACGTTGATGCCGACCTGACGGCTGGCTTCCGCGATCCACTGCCGCTGATCGCGACGTGGCTGCGCGTACTGCTTGATTTGCGTGGCGCCCCAGTCGTTCATGCGTCGCACGAGTGCCTGAGCGCCGGCAAGGTTGGTGATCTCGTTGGTGCGTGCGCCATCGCCAGCGCTGGCGTTGTCACCCGTGCTGAAAGTGCGCGGACCGATCATCTCGCCCGCTTCGATCAACTCGGCGGTGGGGAAGACGTTCTGACTCCACGTGCTGACGTCCATCGTGGTGGTGACGCCGTACGCGAGATAGAGCGCCTGTTCGAAGTCGTGCGGCGGACGCATGCCACGCCACTCGCGATAGTGATGCGAGTGCATGTCCACCCAGCCGGGAATGATCGTCTTGCCGCTGGCGTTGATGACGCGGTCGACACCGGATGTGGAGCACTTGCCCACGCAGGTGATGCGACTGCCTTTGACGACGATCGTGCCGCCGTTGATGACCTGCTTGCTATTAAGCGTGATCAGTCGTGCGCCGGTGATCGCCACCGTACCCGTCGGGACCGCGCGCGGTGCGCTCACGTTGAGCGTGACGGTGTCGGCGCGCTTGCTGTCCACGTGGTAGACGTAGAAGCGATTGCCGCTGCCCCACTCGAGCGTGCGTGCATCGCGCCAGCGCGGGAAG
This sequence comes from Gemmatimonas sp., assembly GCA_965279375.1. Classification (GTDB taxonomy): domain Bacteria; phylum Gemmatimonadota; class Gemmatimonadetes; order Gemmatimonadales; family Gemmatimonadaceae; genus Gemmatimonas. Next base: position 1,998,946 of record OZ257156.1, read on the forward strand.
ATGCCGCCGTCGCGTGAGAGCTGCGTGACCGGAAATGCGCCGCGTCGCTTCTCGATGCCCAATGCGTTGGCGCCGGTGCCGTTCCACGCGAGCGTGGTGAGGTAGACGTTGTCACCTTCCTGAAAGGCGACGTACTCGCCGTCCGGGCTTGGCACCATCTCGTCGGCCGCGGGGAAGGTCAGGTGCGTCTGCTTGTCGCTGCCGTCCGCCTTCACGCTCACCAGTGCCGTGCCACCGCGACCACCGGGAGCGCCGCCAACGCCCGGCGTTCCCGCGCGTTCGTCAGGAAAGAACAAGCGACCATTGGGGCCAAAGCTCGGGCGCAGCAATTGACGCCGTGCTTCATTGCCGACAGACACGTTCGTTGGCTTGACGATCGTCGTGATGACGACTCCCGTGTCGTTGCCCGTTGCGGCGTAGCGTACGAGATCGAACCACGCGTTGTGTGTGAGCGTGCGACCGCGCGCCGTGGCACCTTCGCCACGCGCGACCACCACGCTGCGTCCGTCAGGGCTCCACACCGGATCGATGAAGTCGCCTTCCACGCGACTCAGCCTCGTTGGCGCACCACCGCTCGCCGGCGCCGTCCACAAATGCCCACGATTGCCGTCGTCGAAGGTGACGAACGCGATCGACTTGCCGTCGGGGCTCCACGTGGGCGCGTATTCGAGTGGCTTGAACGACGCGGGTGTGAGTCGCTGCGGCGTTCCCGTCGCGCCACGTTGCACGTACACATGTCCCAATGCCTGAAACGCGATCAGCGAACCGTCTGCATTGCTGCTCGGCCAGCGCACGAACTGCGCTTTCACGGCATCGTCGGTGATGCGAAACTCACGACGCGCCATCTCCGAGATGGTGCGATGCACCGTGGCCGTGAAGGCGATCGTGCTTACGGTGCCCGTGGCGACGTCCACACGACGCAGCTTGCCGCCCTGCGCCAGCACGAGACTCTTGCCGTCGGCTGCCCATTTGTAGCGCGGCAGCACGCCCAACGTCTTGCCGCCGCCGCTCGCGACCATCGGATCGATGGGATCCATGAGCATGCGTTCCGCGCCGGTGCTCAGGTCGCGCAGCCAGAGCGCGGTGCGTGGGCCGTACTTGTGCCCTTTGAACTCGATCAGGCCGTCGGGGATCTGTCGCGCAAACGCAATCCAACGTCCGTCGGGCGAGACTTCAGGCATCGCCGCGCCGCCACTCGAAAAGCGACCGGCCGCCGCGCCAACACTCTCGCCGTTGGTGATGTCGAGAATCTCGCCGCCCTTGAAGGCAAAGCGACGCAACTGCATCGCACCGGCCAGCGGTTCGCGATCTGTCACCGACGGCATCGACACGTGGTAGTACAGATACCGGCCATCTGCGCTGATGCTCGGCGCGCTGCCACCCGGAACCAGCGTGAGGCCGCTGCCACCATCGCGGTGATACATCGCGAGTCCCGCTCCGCCACCTTCGCCGCCACCACGGCCGCCGCGTCGCACCACGATGAACTGTCCGTCAGGTGTCCACGCCGGCTCCGCGGCGGTGACGGCTAGATCGGTGTAGACCGGCCGTGGGTTGGTACCATCGGCGTTCATGACCCAGAGGTTGTTCTGGCCGCGGCGATCGGAGATGAAGGCGATCGTCTTGCCGTCGGGCGAGATGCGCGGCTGGTAGTTGAGTGCGACGCCGCTGTTCTGTGTGAGCGCGGTTGCCGTGCCGCCGGCGGATGGAACGCGGTAAACGTGCCCCAGCAGATCGAAGTAGATCCACGCGCCATCGGCCGAGATGTCGGCGGACATCCACGTGCCTTCGCTGGTGGAGAAGTCGATGTCGCGCGTTTTGCCTCGGGCGAGGCTGACGTCCCAGCGGGCGCCGCCGGAGTCGGCGGCAGGTGCGCCGCCCGCGCGTTGCGCGAACACGGCGCAGGGGGTGGCCGCGATCAGCAGTGGCGCCGACAACAGCAGGGCCGAGAGCGGCCGTGGCACCGAACGGGCGGCGGCGGGGGTAGCGCGGGGCATCCGTCTCTCCGGGAGGGCCAGCGATGCTGGCGTGGTGGTCGGCGTCCCGATGGACGCTCCGCGCAGACGTTACCACGACGAGCCCGCAGTCGGCCAGCAGCGCGGCCATGTGGCGCGGCCGCACGCTGCCAGTTGGGCGCGCTGGCCGTATGTTCGGAGTCGCAACCCGACCGATCCAACACGAAGACTCCACGTCGACACCTGCCTGATGCTGCCAAGACTTCTCTCTGCCTGCACCTCCTCGTCCCGTCTGCGCACGGCCGTGCTGCTCGCGATGGGCGTGACGTTGTTTGCCGCGCCGCTGCGCGCGCAGCACAGCTACACGGAGCAGGCGAACGCGCCCGCGCGTACTTACGATCCGCGCGTGCCCACGCCGCGTGCGCTGTTGGGCTACGAGATCGGCGATCGCTTCACGTCGCATCGGGCGATGATGCGCTACATCGAACGCATCGCTGCCACGTCCAGGCGCGTGAAGGTGGACACGGTCACGCGGTCGTTCGAAGGGCGCGAGATGCTGCTGCTGACGGTGACGAGCGAAGCCAATCACGCACGGCTCGCCGACATTCAGCGCGACGCCAAGCGTGTTGCCGATCCTCGCGGTGCAGCGGCTGGCGAAGTGGACGCCGCGCAGAAGCGGTTGCCCTCCATTGTGTGGCTGGCGCACTCGGTTCACGGCGGTGAAGCATCAGGCGTGGAAGCGGGGCTGGCCCTGCTCTACCAGCTCGCAGCCGGTACTGACGCCGAAACGCAGATGGCGCTCGACAGCACGGTCGTACTCATCGATCCCAATCAGAATCCTGACGGGCGCGAGCGCTTCACGCACGACCTCGAACGCGCAGCGAGTTCGCAGGGCGTTTCCAGCGAGCCGCAGGCGATCAACAACGCCGGCTCCTGGCCCGGGCCGCGCACGTCGCACTACTACTTCGATCTCAACCGCGATTGGTTCACGCAGTCGCATCCGGAGAGCAAGGGGCGCGTGAAGTCGTTCCTTGCGTGGATGCCGCATGTGGCGGTGGATCTGCACGAGCAGGGATCGAGCGCGTCGTTCTACTTCGCGCCGCCGCGCGAGCCGGACAACGCCAACAACCCCAAGCATCTCGCGAAGTGGTTCGACATCTTCGCGGCGGCGCATGGGGCGGCGTTCGACGTGCACGGCTGGTCGTACTTCCGTCGCGAGGGTTACGACTCGTTCTATCCGGGCTACGGCGAAGGATGGCCGATGCTCACAGGTGCCATCGGCATGCTCTTCGAGTCGGCGTCGTCGGCCGGTGGGTCGGTGCGCCGCAACGATGGCTTGCTGCGCACGCTCAAGCAGGCCGCATGGGAGCACTATTCGGCGGAGTGGGCCACGGTGCGCACGTCGGCCCGTCGTCGGACGGAACTGCTCAAGGACTACGCGCAGGCCCGTGCCGACGCGATCACCAGCCACGCCAAGAATCCGATGCGCGCGATGGTCTTTGCGCGCGACGATCAGGGGCGTGCGGATTCGCTGGCAGCCAAGCTGCGTGAGAACGGCATCGAAGTGTGGCGCCTGAATGCCGACGCCGACCTCAAGGACGCGACGGCGTACGGCAGCAGTGCGATGGCGTTGTCCACCAAGATCAAGGCGGGTGCGTATGTCGTGGACTACGCACAGCCGCAGGGGCATCTGGCGAAGGCCTTGCTCGAGCCCGATGCCGCGCTCGATTCCGCGTTCCTCAAGTTCGAACTCGAACTGCGGCGCACTGGGCAGCGCAATCGCTTCTACGACGTGACCGCATGGTCGATGCCGCTGGCGTATCGGCTGCAGGCCTGGACTGTGCGTTCTTTGCCTGCGGGCATCACGGCAGTCACGGACGTGCCGCGCGTCGTATCAGTCGCCGTGCCCACGGCGCAATACGGCTACGCGTTCGCGCCGGGCAGCGAAGCCTCCATCCGCCTGCTGGCCTCGTTGCTCAAGGACTCGGTGCGCGTCTGGCATGCGCCGAACAGCTTCACCTCCAACGGCGTGAAGTTTCCGCACGGTGCGTTCGTCGTACGCGTGGCTCCCAATCGCGCGGATGTGCACAACGTCGTGAACACACGCGCCGCGGAGGCCGGAGCGCGCATCGTTGCCATCCCATCCGCTGGCGTGGCCGAAGGCACGGACCTCGGCAGCAACTCCGTCGTGCCGATTCTGGCGCCGCGCATCGCGCTGTTGGGGAGCACGCCAGTCAGTGGCACGCCCTTCGGCTTCATCTGGTTCGCACTCGACCAGCGCATCGGCTACCCGAGCACGTTGGTGGACGCCAACTTCGTGGCGAGTGGTGACATGAGCCGCTTCACCGTGCTCATCGTTCCCTCGACGCCCGGCGCAGCGCTGGACCGTCTGCTTGGCGATGGTGGCAAGGCACGACTGGCTGATTGGGTCCGCAACGGCGGTGTGCTCATCACCACCGAAGCGGCAACGGCGTGGGTGGCGCAGGACAGGTTTCTGCTGCGCATGCGCGTGAAGCGTGACTCGGTGCGTGCGGATTCCTCGGGCGGTGCCCCGCTTCCGGGCGGACTGCCGGGTGTACTCGCGCGCGCGACGATCGATACGCTCTCGCCGCTCCTGACTGGCGTGAATGAGCGTGAGATCCCGGTGTTCGTGAATGCGGATCGCATCTTCACCATTCCCAAGGATCTGTCCGCTGGCGAAGCGGTGATTCGATTTGCGCCCGACAAGCGTGTGCGAATGGCCGGATACTATTGGCCCGAGGCCGAGGCCAAGCTCGCGCTCACGCCGTACCTGTGGACGGAGCGCGTGGGACGCGGTCGCGTGATCGCGTTCACGCAGGATCCGGTGTATCGCGACATGTTCCGCGGACTGTTGCCGATCTTCGCCAACGCGGTGTTGCTGGGCGGAACGTTCTGACGAGGAGATGGATGAGCGGTGAGCCGCTGGAAACGGGCGCTGAGGCGCCGCGTGATGGTGATGGTCGAGCCTCGGAGCTCTTCGCCGTACTCTATCAGGAGCTGCATGCGCTGGCGGAACGGCATCTTCGGCGCAGTAGCGATGAGCTGACGATCGGGCCAAGTACGCTGCTGCATGAGGCGTACTTGAGCCTGTCCGTGCGTGATCAGGCGCGTTTCCCCGACCGCGAGCGCTTCCTGGCCTACGCGTCGCGTGCGATGCGTGGGTTGATCATCGACTATGTGCGTGCACGCCGAGCCACCAAGCGCGGCGGGGGCTTCGAGATCACGCGCATTGGTGATCACGATGCACCGTCGTCGATGTCGGTGGTCGACGAGCCCGAGTCGTTGGAGCGACTCAGCATCGCGCTGGATAGCCTGTCGCAGCTCGATGCATCGCTGGCGCAGCTCGTCGATTTGCATTTCTTCTGCGGCTTCACCTTCGTGGAGATCGCCGCCGGGCGCGGCGTTTCGGAGCGCACGGTGCAACGGGACTGGAAGAAAGCCCGATTGCTGCTGCGACAGATGGCGGGTGTACCGGAGCTGTCGTCGCACGATGTCGCTTCACCAGACGCGAATCCGATGTAGGTCGTAGGGAGCTATACGTCACTCTGCCGGGATCGGACATGTCTGCGATGGGGAAGGAGCGCTGGAAGGCGATTGAACCGCTGCTGGACGTGGCGCTCGAGTTGGAAGGCGAAGAACGCGTGGCGTGGCTGGAGTCGCTGCGCGAGCGTGAGCCAGCGTACGCAAGCGACATCGAGGCACTGTTGCGCGGCGAGTCGAGTCGCGGCGGCGATCTGCTCGACGCGTCGCCGCTTGCCGCTGATGCAATCGTCCCTGCGCTCGTCGGTCAGATCGTTGGTCCGTACACGCTCGTCGAGCCGATCGGCGACGGCGGTATGGGTTCCGTGTGGCGGGGTCGACGCAGCGATGGACGTTTCGATGGGGACGTCGCCATCAAGTTGCTGCACCTGTCACTGGTGGGTCGGTCGGGTGAGACGCGATTCGCGCAGGAAGGCCAGCTTCTCGCGCGACTGTCGCATGCGAACATCGCACGTATGCTCGACGCGGGTGTCACGTCCACGGGGCAGCCGTACCTCGTGCTCGAGTACATCAAGGGCGAGCGCATCGATCGATTCGTCAACGCCCGACAGATGCCACCGGCGGAGCGCATCAAGCTGTTTCTGCATCTGTGCTCCGCCGTGTCCAGCGCACACGCGCAGCTCGTCCTGCATCGGGACATCAAGCCGTCGAACATTCTCGTCAGCGAGGATGGCACCGCGAAGTTGCTGGACTTTGGCATCGCCAAGCTCATGGACGATGGACGTGAGCTGGCCAGCGAATCCACGTTGACGGTGGACTTCGGGCAGGCCTTTACGCCGGAGTTCGCGGCGCCTGAACAGCTGCGCGGCGAACCGGTGTCGATAGCGACGGACGTCTATGCGCTGGGCATTGTGCTCTACGTCATGCTGGGCGGTCGGCATCCCACCAGTGATGGTTGCACGACGGACGCCGAGCGTCGGAATGCGGCGTTGACTCGTGAGCCTCTGCGCCTGTCCCGACGCATCAGCGTGTTGACGACGGAAGCCCCGGACGACGCGAAGCGCATCGCCGCCGAACGCAGTGGCTCGCCGGCGTGGCTGCAGGCGCAGTACAGTGGTGATCTCGACAACATCCTGGCCAAGGCGCTCCGAAAGGATCCGCACGAGCGCTATCAGTCGGTGCAGGCGTTTGCGGACGATCTCACAGCGTACCTCACCGATCGCCCAGTATCTGCGCAGGCCGAGTCGTGGATGTATCGTGCGCGAAAGTTTGTGCGACGCAACCGAGTCGCCGTCACAGTGGGCGCGACGGTCTTCATCACGCTGCTCGGCGCATCCGTGGTGACCACACGGCAGATGTTCGAAGCGCAGCGGCAGCGTGATGCGGCAGCGTTTGAAGCACGTTACGCGCAGGCGAGCAACGAGTTCCTGACCGCGGTACTCACGGACTACGGGCCGGATGCCGCTCCGGTCTCCCTGCTTGGCTTGCTCGATCGCGCTCGAGAGGCGGTCCTGTCTCAGACACAAATGGATCCGCGCCTGCGCGGACGTCTGATGGCGGAAGTGGCAGACCAGTACGGAAGAGCGGGCGTATACGACGTGGCAGCCGCATTGATGTTTGGTGCCGATTCCATCGCACAGCGCATCGCCGATCCCGAGCTGCGGGCAATTGTGTCGTGCCGGATCGCGCTTGGCGCGCTCAACGTTGCGGATTCCGCGACAGCGACGAGTCGACTACGCGATGCAGACGAACAGCTTGCGCGTATCACGGCGCCGTCGCCACGCGCCGCTGGACAGTGTCTCATCGCTCGCGCAGTGTTCGCGCTCGCGGGCGAACACAACAGCACCAAGGCTGATACGCTCGCCCGCAATGCTGCCGCGCTACTGCGAGAGGGCGGCATGAAGGACACTCAGCTCTACCTGCTCGCGCTCGAGGCGTTGGCGCAATCGGAATCGTTCCTCGGAAACGACGCCGGTGCGCTGGCCACCCGCAACGAAGTCACCGCATCACTGACGCGACAGGGCCGAGTCCGCAGTACCATGCTGCGCGTTTCGCTCGAGCAAGAGGCGGTGTTGCAAGACATCCTCGGCAACAATGTCGCCGAGTTGCAGGCGACGCTTCGGGCTGCGTCGCTCGTCAGCGCAGCGCGAGCGGCAGGTGCGTCTCCAAAATTCACGTTCCGCGCGCGTGGCTACGCCTTGTCCAACGGCGCGCAGTACGACTCGGCGAACGTCTATCTGGAGCGGTACATGCGCGTTGCCGACTCGATCGGCGACGATATCGCTGCACTCGATGCGCGAAACTTCCTCGTGAAGAATCTCACACAGCAGGGGCGCACCGACCTGGCGCGCCGGCGCATCGCGGAGATGCGCGCCATCGTTCCCCGGATCAGGATGGCCAACATGCGCTCCCGCGTCATCGTGGCGGACGCTCAGCTGTCAGCGGCGGAGGGGCGGCCCGAGGCCGGACTGGGAGCACTCGACTCGCTCCTCCGTGCGAAGGGCTACCCGAAGAAGGTCCGGATGCTCAATGGTCCCTCGGTCGTGATGCAGCATGCCGATGTTGCGCTCGCGGCACGTCGTTGGGCGCTTGCCGATACCTCGCTGACGATCGTCGCATCCGCGTATGGGACCACGGTGGCGGATCGGCTGCACAATTGGCGTTTTGGCGAAGCGATGCTGGGGCGGAGCCGTGCGGCCGTCGGGTTGGGCGATACGGTGGCCGCGCGTGTACGACTGGACAGCGCGCTCGCGCCGCTCAGATTCGGACTTGGCGAAGCGCATCCCAGATCCCGCGAAGCGGCGGCGCTACGGGATTCCCTGCGTCACTAGCGCCGTCAGTGCTGTGCATCTCTGAACCCGAGGTCCTGATGAAACGCCGCATGTTTTTGCAGAGCGTTGGTGTGGTCACGGCAGGTTCGCTCTTGGCGCGACCGCGTTTGCTCGATGCGGCAACGCGTTCGCCGAGTGATGCGGCACGTACCACGCTCAACCGCGTCGGGCTCGAGCTGTACGCCGTGCGCAAGGCGATGAGGGCCGACCCGGAGCGTACGCTCGCGGCCGTGCGCGCTGCGGGCTACGACGATGTCGAGCTGCTTTGGTCGTTCAAGAACTTCGATCGTACCACGCAGCAGGTGCGTGACTCGCTGGCCAAGGAAGGGCTCAAGGCGCCGTCTGCGCACATCGATCCCAACATCCTGCTGAACGATTGGGAGTCGAGCCTCAACACCGCCAAGCAGTTGGGGCATCAGTATCTGATCGCGGCCGGATTGCCGGCCGAGTCACGCAAGTCGATCGATGTCTGGCGTATCTGGGCGGATCGCTTCAACCGCGCGGGTGAGGACGCGCGCAAAGCTGGCATCTGGCTGGCGTTTCACAACGAGCCTGATCACATGAAGCCGATCGAGGGGCAGGTGCCGTACGATCTCTTCATCTCGCGCCTCGATCCCAAGGTCACGCGACTGCAGCTTGACGTGGGCAACATGGCGATGGGCGGTGGCGATCCGATGGCGTACCTCACCAAGCATCGTGATCGCTACTGGAGCTTCCACGTGAAGGACGTCCTCGCCGATCGCACGCGCGACACCGAGCTTGGGAAAGGCGTGGTGAATCTCAAGGCGCTGCTGGCTGCAGTTCCGGATATCCAGAAGAAGCCGTGCTACGTGGAGCACGAAAGCCCGACCGACGAGCTGGCGGCGGCGCGCGCGAACTACACGTATCTCAAGTCGCTGGCGTTCTGATCATCCGATGGTCGCGTGTTCCGACACCACGCGACCATCGAACAGCTGCACCTCCCGGTGTGCGTGACGCGCGTACCGGGAGTCGTGCGTCACCATGCAGATCGTGGCGCCGTTCGCGTTGAGCCCTCGCAACAGCTCCATCACCGCCTCCCCGTTCTTCGAGTCGAGGTTTCCGGTCGGCTCATCAGCCAGCAGGATGGTCGGATCGCCGGCGACCGCACGGGCAACGGCCACGCGCTGTTGCTGTCCGCCTGACAGCTGCGGCGGATAGTGCTTGGCGCGATGCGACATTCCCACACGCTCGAGCGCCGAGTGGACCCGCTCGCGCCGTTCCTCCGCGTTCATGCTGCGATAGGTCAGAGGTAGCTCCACGTTCTCGAAGACGGTCAGATCGCTGATCAGGTTGAATGCCTGAAAAATGAATCCGATCTCGCGATTGCGGACGCGCGCCTGCTCCAACGGAGCGAGCTCTGTCACCGGGGTTCCGTTGATGATGTAGGTCCCCGCCGTCGGGGTATCCAGCAGCCCGAGAATCGAGAGCAGCGTACTCTTGCCGCACCCCGAGGGGCCAGAAATAGACACGTACTCGCCCTTGGTCATCTCGAAATCCACGTCGGAGAGTGCGTGCGTCTCCATCTCCTCGGTGAGAAACAGCTTTCGAATGCCCTTCATCGAGATCAGTGCATCGCTCGCGTGCATGCTCACGCTCCGGCAAGAGGTAATTGTTCCATCGCTACTTGATGCGGACACGGTCGGTGGCAGCAAACGACGACATGTCCGAGAGCACGACACGGTCCCCGACCGAAAGGCCTCGGGATATTTCGATGGTGTTGACCGAGCTGCGACCAAAGTCCACCTGCACCCGTACAGCCGCATCACCACCATCGAGCACCCGGAACAGTGTCGTCACTCCCGACGTGTTCACCATCGCCGGGCGGCCTGTATACAGCACGTTGGTCATACGCTCGATCTGAATCGTGCCGTCAACGTTGATGTCCGGCACGGCGCCGGCCGGAAGCGGACCTTCGAGCTTCACGTCAACCGTCACGTTGCCACCCGTTGATCCGGGATCCTTGCGCGTCACGCGTCCCTTCACGATTCCATTGTGCGTATCGATGGACGCGGATTGACCGATCTGCACATCCTTCGCTTGCGACTCCGGGATGCGGAGCACCGCCTTGAGTTGCCCGGGCTGAACGACCTTCGCGAGCGTTGTTCCTTCAGGTACCCACTGGCCGAGCTGCAACGTCAGATCCTGTAGCACCCCGGCCTCTGGTGCGCGTACATGCAACGAGCGCAGTCGACTCTGCTGGCTCTCGGCGATCGCGTGGAGCTGCTCGACGCGGGACGCCTGCACCGCGATCTGCGAATCGATCGACTGCGCCATCAACGTCAGGCGCTCCCGCTCGACGCGATAGCGGATGGTGTACTCTTCAGCCGATGCGCGGCGATTGGCCGCATCAAACTGCGGTACCAAGCCGAGTTTGCTCAGCGAATCCGCCGCACGGGACTCCTGTGCGCTGCTGATCCACGATGTCTTCATCGTGGCGACTACGCCCTCCTGAGACAGCAGCGCGCTGCGCAACGACGTGCGAAGATTCAGCAGATCGATCTGCGCCTGCCGCACCTGCTGCTCGGCTTGCATGGTCTGGATCTGCAGGTCCGGGTTGGAGAGCTCGAGCAATAGATCATCCGCGCCAATCTGACGACCTGATTCCGATGCAAGACGCTCTACGCGAGCGGATGCCTGCGCCGTGATCCAGCGAACATGCTCAGGCGTCAGTGATCCACTGCCACGTACTTCGCGCACGATATCGCCGCGTCGCACGGTATCCATGACCACGGTCAAACGGTCGACCACGGGCGCAGCGGGGCGCAGCTGACTCAGTGCGTATGCAGTAGCGACAAGCGCAACGCTGCCGAGCGCAACGGTGATGTTGCGTGTGCGTGAGGACCGGGGCGCGCGGGCGATGTCCATCGGATCGATCAGTGGGAGAGTAGCGTCGAGCTAGTCGGCGCGCAGCGATGACATCGGCGTGATGCCGATTGCGCGACGCGTGGGCACGATCGTCGCCACCAGGGCGGAGCAAATCAGGATGCCAGTCGCTGCAGCGAACGATGGAAAGTCCAGCGGCTGGAGTCCGTACAGCGAGCTGCGCAGCAATTGCGCCACGCCCGCGGCGGCGATCAGACCGACGACGAGTCCCCAGAGGACGGCACGGGCACTCGCGCCCAGTACGAGCATCGCGATGTGACGCGGCGTGGCACCCAGAGCGAAGCGTACGCCAATGTCGTGCTGACGCTGCTCCACCCAGTAGGTGAATACGCCCAGCATACCGACGGAGGCGAGCAGCAGTGCCAGAACTCCGAGCGCGCCAGACACGGAGGCCGCGAAGTTTCGGTCCGCGAAGCGCTCGGCGACGTACTGCCTGTACGGCTTGATCGATACGGTCAGTGCCGGATCACGCTCCCTGATCGCTTGCGCGAGTCGCTGCGCGCCGGCGGCGTCACCACGTACGATGACCCTGGGCGAGGCGTTCCACCGAAACGGGAGGTAGACCGCGGGCGGGATATCGCGAAATCCAACATCCCTTGCCCCCGCAATCACGCCGACGACGGTGAACGGAACGCTGTCGATGAGCATCGACGAACCCACTGCCTTGCTCGTGCCGCCAAACTGCTTCGCCATCGGTGCGTTGATGACGACCTCCTTGACGCTGGTGTCGGGTGAGTCGCGGTAGATGCGACCAGCAGCAAGGCGCAACCCAAGCACGTCGAAGTACGAAGCGCTGGCGAACATTACCGGCGCTGGATCGTTGGAAATCGCGCCAGCGATGGAGTATCGAACTCCTTCCGGGTTGAATGGCGCGAACCTGGCGTAAGCGACGCGCGGCAACGCGCTCGCAGCCACGAGATCGGCGATCTCCGACTGCAGTCGCGGCCCCCTGACGTTCCCTTCCTCATTGGCTGGGATACCTACCGTCAGCTCGGTGACGTCTTCGGTGGCGAAGCCGAGATCGAGTGTGCGCTCCACCCGCGCACTGCGCACGAAGAGGCCGGCAGAGACCAGGAGCACGAGGCTGAACGTCACTTGTGCTGACAGAAACACCGAGCGCAACGGAACGCGACGGCGTTGTGCCATCAGTGGTCGCGTTGCGTGCAGGGCGGGCGCGAGACCGAAGAGCAAACAGCTCCCGACGGCCAGCGCGAGCGTGAACAGGAGCACGCGCCAGTCTGGCGTGAGTCGCAGCGACAGGGCTTGATCGGTGATCGTGGTCATCACCCACTCCGGTACATACCGCGCGAGCAGTAGCGCCGGAACTCCCGCGAGCAGCGCGAGCAGAAGACTCTCGGTCATCAGCTGGCGTACAATCCGCGCTCGCGATGCACCAAGTGACATCCGAATGAGAATCTCGCGCTGCCGGGCGGATGCGCGAGCAAGCAGCAGGTTGGCGACGTTAGCGCAGGCCAGCAGCAGCACGACCGCGGTACCTCCGCCGATGAGCAGGAATATCGGCGTCACTTCGCGCGTCACGTTTGGTCCAGCCGACCCGACCATCGTGAAGGTCTGTGCCGTGACCCGCCGATTGAGCGTGTCGATGCCCGGGCGCATCGTGCGCGCGAGCAGCGTAGTGAGCTCTGCGTCTACTTGAGCGCGTGTTACTCCTGCTGCCATGCGTGCGGCGACGTGCACGCAGCACTGATCGCTGTGCGCCAACGCGCCCGTCGACTGATTGTCTCGCGGGCGCACGATGGGCATCGATGCCATGGGGATCCAGGCGTCGACGCCGACAAGGTCGGTCCCTGAGAATCCTTCCGCTGCCACGCCAATGACCGTGAACGGCACGCCTTGAACGCGCACTGTTGTCCCGATGACATTGGGCGACTTGGAGAGTGTCGTGCTCCAGTAGCGATGACTGAGCACGATGACTTGCTGTCGCGCGCCGATGCGGTCTTCGGCCGGAGCGAACGCCCGCCCACGCACTATGGGTACGCCGAGTACGGCGAAGTAGTTCGCGCTCACCGGCGCAGCGGTAATGCTGCCGGTACCGTCAGCGCGCGTGCGCTCGTGCGTAAAGACTCCCTCCAGTGTTCGCGCCTGTTCACTGAACAGCTTTACCTGATCCAGTGAGAATCCGGATTGGCGCCGGTTGCCCGGCTCGCCGATGGACGTCGCGAACAGTGCAGTCAGCCGCTCCGGTTGCTGCACATTCCATCCGCGCAGCATGAACGCGTTCACGCCAGTGAATGCGGCGGCCGCGAATCCAAGTCCGCCGCCGAGTGCAAGAATCGCGACGAGCGCGAACATGGGTTGGCGACGGATCGATCGCATCGCATAAGCAATATCCTGACCGACGGACTCGATCCACGGTCCGAGCCACACGCCGCGGGTGGTCTCACGCACAGCTGTGGCATTGCCAAGGGCACGATGCGCTGCGGCACGCGCGTCATCCGGCGACAAGCCGCGCGCCTCGAAGTCGTGGCGACGGCTCTCGAGATGATAAGCCATCTCCTCGGCGAGCTCCGCGTTGTGTCGACGCCAGTTCCACAGCACACGCAGCCGTCGCCACAGGCGCGCCGGGTCGTCAATCACTGGCCAGCACCAGCTGGATCGCGAACACCATGCGCTCGAAACCTTCGCGCTCCGCCGCCAGATGCTTTCGTCCCGACGCGGTCAACGTGTAGTAGCGTGCGCGACGGTTGTTCTCAGACGTGCCCCACTCCGCCTTGACGAAGCCATCGAGCAGCAGACGCTGCAGCGCGGGATAAAGGGAGCTCTCCCCCACGTGCAGCACATTCCCCGAGCGCTGCCCGAGGTACTCGGCAATGCCGTACCCGTGCCGACGACCGGCAACGAGGGACTTGAGGACCAGCAGATCGAGCGTGCCCGGCAGAAGCGCCGGCGATTCGCGCGGTGGCATGCAGTCGTTCTCCCATCGATAGACGATGGGAGAGTATTGTCAGGCCGGCCGGTGTTTGTCAACTCCCATCGGCTGTCGATGGGAGAGGCCCTGGGACACTCAGTGCTTGCCGGCCACGCTCACCAGCGTCCGGAAGATCATCTCGGTTCCGTGCTTCAAGGCCTCAACGCCGACGCGCTCGTCATTGCCGTGCATGCGCGTGAGCTCGTCCGTCGAGATGGCGTACGGGTAGATGCCGTACACCGGAATGCCGCGGCTGCGCCACGCGGCCGCATCGGTGCCAGCCTGAAAGAGATACGGCGTGACACGCGCCGTGGGGTACTGCACCTTCGCTTCGCGCTCGAGCGCGGCGTAGAGCTCGGTGTTGGTAGGCGACTCCATGACCACGGGCGCCGTTGAGGCGAGGGCCGAGGTCGCACTGGCGCTCGCACCGCCGGGTGCGCGTGCCGTTCCCACTTCAACACGCGGATCGTTGATCACGCGCTTCAGCTCGGCGATGATCGCCGATACCGGCGTGCCGGGAATCGTGCGCACGTTGATCGTCGCTTCGGCCGATCCGGGAATGACGTTGCTGCGAAAGCCGGCGTTCATCAACACCGGCGCGTAGGTGTTGCGCATGATCGCGTGCAGCAGCGGGTCCTTGCTGATGATGCGATCGGCGATGCGCACTTTGGCTGGACTGCCACTGACCAGATCGCGGAAGTACTGCGACATGGGTGCTGCACTGGTCGCGGCCAGCGTGGAGAAGAACTGACGCGTGCTCGCCGTCAACTGAACTTCGGTCTCGTAGTCCGCCAACTTTGCCATCGCCTTGGAGAGCGAGAAGATCGCCTGGTCCGGACGCGGCATCGAGCTGTGCGTGGACGTGCCACGCGCCGTGAGCACGATGCCGATCGATGACTTGTCGGCAGTGGAGATGCTCACATACTGCGTCTTGCCGCTGGCATCGTTGATGATCCAGCCGCCCTCGTTCAATGCGAACTCGGCGTCGATCTTCGCGAAGTGATCCTTTGCCAGCCAACTGGTGTTGAAGGGCGCGCCTTCTTCATCCGCCTCGGCCATGAAGATCACGTCGCGCGACAACGGGATCTTTTGTTCGGCCAGCATCATCGCGGCGCGCGCAAACACTGCCAGTCCGCCCTTGAAGTCGATCGCGCCACGGCCGTACACCGCGCCGTCCTTGATCACGCCGGCGAACGGATCGACCGTCCACTTCTCCCGCTCCACGCCTACGACGTCGGCGTGCGCCGCGATCAGCAGCGGCTTCTTCGATCCGTCACCACGCAGTCGTGCGATGAAGTGCGCCTTGCCGGCCTGCGGTGTTGGGATGATGTCGATCTCGAACCCGAGTGCCTTGAAGCGCGGGGCGAGCAGGTTGGCGATCTGTTCCTCGTTGCCCGGTGGATTGCTCGTGTTCACACGAATCAGCTCAACCAGCAACGCGGCCGTTGGATTGGTTGCCGTCGACGCCGTAGTGGTCTGTGCGTACAGAGCGCTCGAGGAGAGCGACACACTGACGAGCGCCGAGGCGACGAGCGGGCGGAAAGCGTTGCGTAGCATGGACGGAGCTGGAGCTGAGAGAGTCGAGACAGTCGGCGACGGGGGCGAAAGACGCGCAAACGTTCGCGTCCGACGGCTGGCGCCGCCAGAGGCACCCAGGCTGCGTCGCCGGCTCGATTGACCACTCGGCCAGCGAGTCCGTAGCTTGGCGCATGCGACCACTCCAGATCTCGGCGGCCATGGCCTGCATCGCGGCACTGCCCGCCACCGCCCTTTTCGCGCAGACGCGTTCCGCTTCGCAACCGTTGGCGGCGAGCGCCGCCGCCGCGATCGATACGCTGTTCACTGCGTATTCGCACTCCGGTTCGCCCGGCTGTGCGGTTGGCGTCTATCAGAACGGCGCCGTGACGTTCGCGCGTGGCTACGGCTTTGCGAATCTCACGCACAACGTGCCGATCACGCCGGATACCAGATTCACCGTCGGTTCCGTCTCCAAGCAGTTCACGGCGGCCAGCATCGCGCTCTTGGTGCGCGCGGGAAAGCTTTCGCTCGACGACGATGTACGCAAATACGTGCCAGAGCTTCGCGCCTACGACACACCGGTGCGCATTCGTCATCTTGTGCACCACACGAGCGGCATGCGCGACTTCTGGGAGTTGGCGGAGATCGCCGGCATGCGTCTCGACGACGGCTACACGGTCAATGACATGTTCGCCTTCGCGGCGCGCCAGCAGCGGCTCAACTTCACGCCAGGCGCCGAGTATCGGTACAGCAACACGGGGTACCTCGCGCTGGGCGTGGTGGTGCAACGTGTGACTGGGCAATCGCTGCGCCGCTTTGCCGACTCGGCGATTTTCGCTCCGCTGGGCATGCGAGGCAGTCTGTTTCTCGACGACCACAACGAGATCGTCAGCGGCCGCGCGATGGCCTACGAACCGCGGAGTGGCGGCTGGCGTATCAACGTCTGGAACAACGATCTGGTGGGTCAGGGCGGTGTGGTCACGTCACTCGCGGATCTGCAGCGGTGGGATGAGAACTTCTACACCGGCACCGTTGGCGGACAGCCGTTCATCGACCTGCTGCTGAGCACGGAGCCGTTCAACAGCGGCGCACCCAATTCGTACGCCTTCGGCAATGAGGTCGATACGTATCGCGGTCTGCGTTTGGTGCAGCACACCGGATCGACAGGTGGCTATCGTGCGGCGCTGTATCGCTTCCCCGATCAGCACACGAGTTTCGCGATGCTCTGCAACGTCAGCACGGTGAACACGGGCGCCGTGGCGCTGCGCATGGCGGATGTAGTGCTGCGCGATGTGCTGGGGCCCGTCGTCGCCGCGGCGCCGCGCGCTGTGCAGGCGGCTGCACCGACCGCGACGGCGACGGTCGCGCGCCCGGCTGAACGCATGATGATCGCGGGGCGCTACACGAGTGCGGAGCTCAACGACGCCGTGTTCGAAGTGGCGGTGACGGCGGAGAGCGGGCCAATGGTGCTCCGCCGTCCGCGGAGCCAGCCCATCATCCTGGTCGCGAACACGAACGTCCGCGAGTATCAGGCAGGCCCTAACCTCGTCCTGCACTTCGATGCGCCCGTGCGCGGAACGGCACCGGGGTTCACGCTCGATGGCGGACGCGTGCAGGGCATTCGCTTCGTACTCGTGCCCTAGTAAGAATGGCGAACGCCGCCGTCGGAGTTGCTCCCGACGGCGGCGTTCGCACATAAGCTTCGGTACGACCTACGAGACGAGCTACGGCACGACCTTGGCGGGCGGCATCGTCTTGATGCCGTCAGCGAACGTGGCGGCGAGCAGATAGAGCAGCTTGGTGGACGGCAGTGCCGACGAGGCGAGCGCATACTCGGTCAGCTGATGCGCGCCGTTTGCCTTGGACCCACCGATCGCGATGCTCGGGATCTTGCGCACTACGCCGGGATTTGCGTCCGTCGCCCCAGTGGCCACCGCTTCACGCGCACCGGGCATGCCTGAGCTCATGCCCAACGCCCGGTTGATGTCGATCGCCGTCTGCACGATGGGATGCGCGCGCGCGCCTTCGAGCATCTTCTCGGTGCCGCCAGCGCCGCTCTTCTGTTCGATCTCCACACGCAGGCCGACCTTCTGTTTGTCGGCGACTTCCTTGGTGATGCGCGTGATCGTGCGATCGAGCGAATCAAGCAGCGCCGGGTCGGAGCTGCGCAGGTCGACGGTGAAGTAGAGCTCCTGCGGCACGGCGTTGAAGATGTTGCCGCCATGGATCTGCCCGATGTTCATCACCGCGCCGTCCGGCAGGGCGGGGAACTGCAGTTCATACAGACGATTGATCGCTTCCGCCACCGCCTTGACCGGCGTGGCGATGCCGCGCGACGCGAGCGTGTGTGCGCCCGGGTGCGTGAAGACGTACCGGGTCCAGTAGATACCAAGGGCGCCATACGCCACGCTGCCGTACGCGCCATCGGGCACGATGAGCAGGTCTGGCTTGGGATTGTGCTGCAGCCAGTACTCCATCCCCTTGAGGCCGAGCTCTTCCTGCACGGTGGCGATGAAGATGATGTCGCCCTTGCTGGTGAACTTGGTGGCGTTCATCGCGCGTAGCGTGGCCAGCATGTTCGCCACCGACGCGGTGTTGTCGCCAATGCCCGGTGCAAACAGCGTGTCGCCGGAGCGTCGCACCTTGGTGTTCGTTTCCGGCGGGAAGACGATGTCGGTGTGCGCGGCAATCACGATCGTGGGGCCGCCGCCGGTGCCCTTACGCACGCCGGTCACGTTGCCGATCGAATCCGTCGTGACCTTGAGCCCTTCCTTGGTGAACACCGACTTCACGTACGCGCCGCGCGCCTGCTCCAACCGCGACTTGCCGGGCATCTCCGCAATGCGAATCCACTCGGCCTGCTGCTGCGGGAACTGCTGCTCGAGGCGCGCCATTGCCGCCTTCACGTCGGCGCGCTGCATGAGAGCCGGGTCCCAACTCGTGGGATACTGCTGTGCGGCGAGTGGTGCGGCAGACGCCGCAGCGCAAAGCGCGGCGAGGGCAACACTCTTCGTAGCGACCTTCATGGCAACCTTCGCAACGCGCTTCACGAGGCAAGCACCGGCAACATGCGGATCTTCTCCTGCCACTCACGTGGACCTGTTTCATGCACGTTGCTCCCGGCGGCATCCACCGCGACGGTCACCGGCATGTCGTGCACATCGAACTCGTAAATCGCTTCCATGCCCAAATCTTCGAAGGCCACGACGCGCGACGAACGAATCGCCTTGGACACGAGATACGCCGCACCGCCCACGGCCATCAGGTACGCGGCCTTGTGCTTGCGAATCGCCTCGAGTCCCGTCGGTCCGCGTTCGGCCTTGCCGATCATCGAGATAAGTCCCGTCTTCTCGAGCATCATCTCCGTGAACTTGTCCATGCGCGTCGCCGTTGTCGGACCCGCGGGCCCGACCGCTTCGTCGCGTACGGGATCGACGGGCCCAACGTAGTAAATCACGCGGTTCGTGAAGTCCACGCCCGAAGGAAGCCCTTCACCACTCGCGAACAGATCGGCGATGCGCTTGTGCGCCGCGTCGCGACCTGTGAGCAGCTTGCCATTGAGCAGCAGGCGATCGCCGGCCTTCCAGGTGGCCACGATTTCCGGCGTGAGCGTGTCGAGGTCCACGTGCTTGGCGTTCACATCGGGACGCCACGTGACGTCGGGCCAGTCCGAGAGACTGGGAATCGGCAGCTGTGCGACGCCACTGCCATCCAGCGTGAAGTGCGCGTGCCGCGTGGCCGCGCAGTTGGGGATCATCGCGATGGGCTTGGATGCAGCGTGTGTCGGGAAGTCGAAGATCTTCACGTCGAGCACGGTGGAGAGCCCACCGAGCCCCTGCGCGCCGATGCCAAGCGCGTTGACCTTGTCGAAGAGTTCGATGCGCAGCTCTTCGATCTTGTTCTGCGGACCGCGCGCCTTGAGCTGCGCCATGTCGATGTGCTCCATGAGCGATTCTTTCGCCATGAGCATCGCCTTGTCCGCCGTACCGCCGATGCCGATGCCAAGCATGCCGGGCGGGCACCAGCCGGCGCCCATTGTTGGCACCGTCTTCATCACCCAATCGACGATGGAGTCACTCGGATTGAGCATCGCGAACTTGCTCTTGTTCTCCGAGCCACCGCCCTTGGCGGCCAGCTTCACCTCGACCGTGTCGCCTTGCACGATCTCGACATGCACAACGGCGGGAGTGTTGTCGCGCGTGTTCTTACGCGAGAACGCAGGATCGGCCACGATGGAGGCGCGCAGCACATTATCCGGCTGCAGATAGGCGCGACGTACGCCTTCGTTCACCATCTCTTGCAACGACAGCGTGGCATCCCAGCGCACGTTCATGCCGACCTTCACGAACACCACCACGATGCCGGTGTCCTGGCAGATCGGTCGGTGCCCTTCGGCGCACATGCGGGAGTTGGTGAGGATCTGCGCGATCGCGTCCTTCGCCGCTGGTCCCTGCTCTTTCTCATACGCGTCGGCCAGCGCGTGGATGTAGTCGAGCGGGTGATAGTACGAAATGTGCTGCAGCGCGTCCGCGACGGACTGGATGAAGTCGGCCTGGGTGATGGTAGTCATGCCCGGAAAAATACACGCCGATTCGCATCCAAGAGCAGCGAGGGACCGTACTACAGGGCAGACGGTATGACCATGGCGGCGGGTCGGTCGTCCTGCTCGTATCGGCGGTTCCAATCACGGTAGTCCGAGGTGCTCATGTCTGGTCAATGGTGGCGGAGTCTGGGTGTGGCGCTCGTGCTCTTTCCTGCAGCGCTCCAGGCGCAGGACGCTCGGGGCGGAGCCAAGCCCGTGCCCGACCGCCTGCCCAGCTATCGGCTGACGGACCAGTTCAACCGACTGATGACCGATGAATCCCTGCGCCGGCAGGCCTCAATCCTGATCGTGGCGGGGCGCAGCGGCGCGGCGGCTGCCGAACGCTGGACCAAGAGCCTCCGCGAAACGCTGCCGTCGTCTGACGCGCTGGTGGTAGCCATTGCCGACCTGCAGGGCGCACCGCGCATGCTGCGCGGGTTCATCCGCAGCATGTTCCCCAAGGATTCCAGCGCCTCAGTCGTGCTCGACTGGGACGGCGCGATCGGCCGCCCGATCCGCGGCGAAAAGGCCGCCGTCATCGCCGCGGTGTACGGCGCCGATGGTCGACTGCGCGAGTGGATTTCGCTCCCCACGGCCACACCCGACGTCGCCACCATCAAGCGTCTGGTCGCAGCGGTGAACTGACCGCGCTGCCAGCGCGCCGCTAGGCTCTACTCCACGGCGCGCGAAACGCGTCGAGTGACACGCGCGGCACTTCATCGCGCATCAGCGACGCGACAGACTCGCCGATGGCCGCCGAGTGCTTGAAGCCGTGTCCAGAGCATGGTGAGACCACCAGTACCTGTGACTGCTCAGGTACTGTGTCGATGATGAAGTCGAAATCGGGCGCGATGGTGTACAGACACGTCGCGGTGCGCAGCACCTCCGGCGCCAGCGACGGAAAACAGGGCGAGACGTACTGCGTGAACAGCCGCGATGTCTCCTCGGCGGTCACCTCGCGGCGAATGGTATCCGCGGTGATGTGCTCTTCGTAGAACTCGGCTGCCACCTTCACGCCGCCCTCCGCACCGTCCACCGCGGGGAAGCCGTACACGTCGTGATTGTCTTCGCGCACCCAGATGTGCACGGGGCAATTGGCGGGTTCGAAATCGGTGACGGCGCCGTTCACTGCGAACCAGCACAACACCTGCCGTACGACGATGAAGTGCTGACGCACCGTCTCTGGTAGCGCAGGCGCGATCCACGCGCCCATGGAGAGAACGAGCTTGCGCGTGATGTAGCTGCCGCCACTCGTCTGCACGTGCACGAGTCCGTTTGCGTCGATGTCGTAGCGCAGAAACTGCTCGTGTCGATGAATCTCCGCGCCATGTGCGGCGGCCAGCGCGAGCTGCCGTCGCACGCATTCTTCGGGCCGAACGAAGCCGCCACTCGGCTCGAACAGCGCACGCTCGCTGTCGCGCATGTTGAAGACCGGAAACCGACGACGCACCGTGGCCGCGTCGAGCGACTCGAGCGGGATTCCAAATGCGTCGGCGGATTCCTGCGTGCGCTTGAGGAAGCCCGGCTTGCCGTGAATCGCGAGATTGTCGTCGGCCGGCGCGATGTACAGCGCGCCACACTGCGTCAGCAACGACGCGCCAGTCTCCGCCTCGATCTCGCGCCAGATCTCGTGCGAACGGATCGCCAGTGGCGAGTACTGCGAACCCTCGCCTATCGCGAGTCGTGTAATGCGTGTGTCGCCATGCGTGGAACCCATCGCGTGCGGCGGATCGAAGCGATCGATACCAAGCACGCGCGAACCCTTCTTCGCCAGTTGATAGGTTGTCGCCGCACCAGCGGCACCGAGCCCAATGACGATGGTGTCGTACGGCGTGTCACCCTGCGCGTCGTGAAGCGGCATGGAAGCTCGTCTGCAATTCGTCTGGAAGTTCGTACGGGACGACTACGTGGTCGATGGACGCAGCGCCGCCGAGCGTGGTGCCTTGCGCGCATGTGCACGCGTGCGACGCCAGGCTTCCCACACGTTGGCGACCAACAAACCTGCCAGCAGAAAATAGACAGCGCCAACCAGTTCGAATACCGCGAAACTCACCACGGCGACGATGACGCCGTACACCAGCTGATCGCGATGCTTGGGGGGCGACGTCGGCGGATCGGTCACCATGAAGAACGCAAAGAACAGTGCCGCGTGCAGATCAGGTGCGCGATACAGTTCGGCCACGGTCCCTGGGTTGCCGCCGAATGCTGCCACCGTCGCCAACAGGTAATACGTGCCGAGGAACGCCAATACCAATGGCATCTTGTTCACGCGATCGGTGATGAACACGCCGGTGGCCAGCAGCAATGCCAATGTGAGCGGCGGCAACTCCGGCAGCGCGCCCCACCAGCTCTGCCCCGTGTCGAACATGTAGAACGTCGCGACGAGGGCCAGTGCTGCAGGATTGAAGACGTTCGCCGAACGGGTGCGCGCGACGTATTTGCTCAACACCCCAACGGCTGCGGTGATGGCGACCACATGCCACGGCTCATGCGGGCTGAGCACCATGGCCACCAGCAGCCCTGTCAGTAGCGCGCCGCTCGGCAGCTCCCAGTGCCCTTCCCGCCAGCGCAGAATGGGCGCATCCACGAGCATCGCGACGACGGCCGCAGAGAGCACGCCCGGTGCCACCAGTGCAAAGCCCTCGCCCGTTGCCGCCGCGAGCACCAGCACGACGAGCACGATCGTCAACACGCCCTTTGGAGTGCGGAAGAAGCGGCGCGCCGAATCGGTCCACGTGCGCTTGATCGGCTCGTGCGGGTGATGCTCAGACATCGTGAGACGGGCTCATGAACGCTCGGAGACGCGCGCGCGCCCGACCGGAAGGACGAGCGGTGATCCGACAGTGATTCGTTCCAGCGTCGGAGAAACGAGCAGCGCATCGACGCCCTGCGCATCGAGCAGCGCGGCACCTGCAACTGGCCCCAGTGCGAATGCGGCCGTCGCCAGCGCATCGGCAACCATCGCTGACTCGGCGATCACCGTCACGCTCGCCAGCGCTTCGG
This sequence comes from Gemmatimonas sp., assembly GCA_965279375.1. Taxonomy (GTDB): domain Bacteria; phylum Gemmatimonadota; class Gemmatimonadetes; order Gemmatimonadales; family Gemmatimonadaceae; genus Gemmatimonas. The sequence continues at coordinate 2,022,166 of OZ257156.1, forward strand.
CAGGTGCACCACGACGCGCGTCGAGCAGATGATGCGCGCCGGACGCCGAGCGTCCTTCATAGTCGCCCGATGTGCACACCGCACAGTTGAGAACGGACAGTGCATCGAGAGTCTGCGTGGTATCGCGCGGATGTCGGATGCCGACTTGCCACGCCTCACCGTTGGCGTTGTGGCCACTCAGATAGAGATCGCCGCCCGCATCGATCGCAAAGTCGCCAAAGGGGGCCAGCTCCGCCTTCGCGAGGTCGATCGCCAGGCCTTTCGCCACTGCACCCAGGTCGAGCAGCAGCGGCTTGTCGATGGTCACCGTCGATCGCTCTGCGTCGAGTCTGATATCACGCCAGCTCACCGACTGCCGCGCGATGTTCGACGATACGACGACGTCGCGGCGATACTCGCGGTTGAAGCCCAACTGCTCCATGGGCACGCCGACGGTAGGATCGAATGCGCCATCGCTGGCGTCCGCAACGCTGCACGCGAAGTGCAACGCATGAAAGAGCAGCGGGCTGACCACGATCTCCTCGCCCACGTGCAAGGAGAGCGCTCGGAGCTCACTCGTGATCTCGAAGCGCGAGCAGGTAGCCTCGACCTGATGAAACCAGTTGTACGCGCGCGCGACGGCACGACGACGCTCCTGCTGTTCCTCGAGCGTTGTACCATGCCCCACGATCTGCATCGTCACCACCGTCCCCATCAACGCGGCAGTCTCGATGTAGCTCGTGTCGTTCACTTCGCCTTGAGCAGTGCGTCCACGACGGCGTAGTAGTACGCGTTCGTGCTTTGCGTGGCGCCGGAGACGTAGTCCACGTCGGCGCTCTGTCGTGCGATGACCTGAGCGGGCAGCGCGGAGATCCACGAACACGAATAGCGCGTGAGGCACTGCGCGATGCGCGCCGACACGATGCGTCCGCCCTGTATCTCCACTTCGGCTTGTATGTCGCCGTGGCGCGATGTGCCCCAGCCGAAGTACACGCCGTCGCTGTAGCCGACCTTCTTGGGCGGCGCGGCCGCTTCCACAGGAGCAGCAACTGGCGCCGCAGGCGGCGGCGTGACGGGTGCGGGCGCGGGGGCAGCGATCGGCGCAGGCGTGGCCGCAACGACGGGCGTCGGATCGGCGGGAGCGGGGGGGCTGACGACGGGCGCGGCGGCGATGGTTGGCGCTGGCTCGGCGGCCGACACGGGAGTGGTCTCAGGCGTCGCGGATCTGTTCCGATCGTTGCCACTCTTCCGAAGAGCCGTGTCGGAGGCGGTCGCCGTTGGTGCGATCACCGCCGCGGCGGTCACCGCCGCTGCGGCGGACGCGTTCGTCTTGTCCGACACTCCGACGGCGCGCTCGGCCGACTGCGGAACGGAACCCGGCCCTTCTGCTTCGAGCGATGCGGGTCCGCGCAGTTGACCGGAGGGGCGGCGCACGGCGCTCTCGTCGGAGAATCGCTGCGCCGCCGCGCGCGTTCGCGCAAAACCAGCCGAATACACGGCCAGCACCGCGGCAGAGCCGAGTGCGACCAGGTTGTTCGTGCTGGCCTTGGAACGGGATCGACCGGACATCAGCTATCGGATCACGGAAGACGACATGGGAACGAGAGGCGACCGGCGCTACGGGCGTGCTTCAGTTACGGCACCGGCGTCGGATTCGTTGCCAGCAGCTTGGTCAGCCGGTACAGGAACTCCTGCCCCTCGTAGTATGACTGGATGCGCATCCGCTCGTCGCGACCGTGGGCGCGGGCGTCCACGCTGGGGTCCATGAAGAGGCCGGAGACGCCGTATGACGGCACGCCGATCGCGAGGAAGAAGCGCGAGTCGTTGGCGCCGGTGGACATCGTGGGGATCACCGGAATCTTGCCGAAGAGATCCTTCGTGATCTGCGCGACGGGGCCCATGATCTCGGGCGACATCGTCGCGGGCGGCGACGACGGACGCTGCGACTTGATCAGCACCTTCACCGTGGTGTCGCGGATCGCCTTTTCGAGCGCAACGCGCACCTCCTCGGCCGTCTCGGTTGGATAGATGCGGCAATTGACGTTCGCTTCGGCGAGCTGCGGCAACGCATTGGTGGCATGTCCGCCCGAGAGCATGGTGGCGACGCAGGTGGTGCGCAGCATCGAGCTGTACTTCTCGTCGGCGGCGACGACGGCGACGGCGGCCTTGTCGGCAGGATTCGTCACCAGCGCCTTCATCGCTCGACCCATCGCGGGAGTTTCAAGCGGTGCCGTCTGCGTGAAGAACGATCGCGTGACTTCGCTGAGCTTCACCGGAAACTCGTAGCGGCCGACCTTGGCGAGCGCATCAGCCAGCGAGGTGATCGCATTGTCCGCGCGCGGCACCGACGAATGTCCGCCGCGATTGGTGACGTGCAGTGTGTAGTTGGTCGTGATCTTTTGCGCGAGCTGAATCGTGTTGAAGAGCGGCTTGCCATCGCGCAGCACACCGCCGCCGCCCTCGTTGATGACGATACCGGCGTCCACGAGATCGCGATGCTTGTCCACCAGCCATCCGGCGCCGTTGAACGGTCCGCTCTCCTCATCTGCCGTGAGTGCGATGATGATGTCGCGATCGGGTACATACCCTTCGGCCTTCATGCGAAAGAGATTCGCCACAAAGATCGACGCCATCGCCTTGTCGTCTGCGGTGCCGCGCGCGTAGTAGTAGCCGTCCTTCTCCGTGAACTTGAACGGATCGAACTCGGGCGACCAATCCGCCTTGAGCGCCTCCACTACGTCGATGTGCGCGAGCAGCAGCACTGGCTTGCGCCCCGCCGGATTCTTGCCGCGAATGCGCGCGACGACGTTGTGCTTTTCTGGCTGCGGACCGCCGACAAAGATGTCCGAGTCGGGGATGCCCGCTTCACGAAAGCGCTTGGCCATCGCGATCGCGCCGTTGGTGATGTTGCCCGTGGTCACGCTGGTGTTGATCTCCACCAGCTCCTTGTAGATGTCGTGCGCCTTCTGCTGCATCGGCGTGAGCTTGCCCGGCGTGTATATCGGCGATGCGGGCGCTTGCGCGGTGGCAACAGCACTTGCTGTCACCGACAGCGATACAACAGCAGCGAAACGAGCGAGAGCATGGCGAGATGCGATCATGGCGAAGAGCTCGGCGTGGGACTCGACAGCGATGCGGAAGCGATACTGCGCAGGGACCTGTGGCTCCTCCCGCGAATCTACATCCTCCGCGCTTGACTCGGCGCGCTCGCCGAGCGTAGGCTCCAAGCGTAGGCTCCAAGCGTAGGCTCCAAGCGTAGGCTCCAACCGTAGGCTCGCCGCGCACGATCAGGGTGCACGAATCTGGCGCTGCGCGGGACGACGCAGTGTGGTGATCCCGGGCGAAATGTTTTGGTGACGGCCGCTTTGGCGACTGCGCGCATACCTGCCCCATGCGACGCAGACCCCTCTCGCCAAGGACATACCGAGCATGCTCATGGCACAGACAACCGCGGGCTGGACGCTGGCCGACCTCGACCGACTCCCGGACGACGGCAACACGTACGAGCTGGTGGACGGGGAGCTGCTCGTGACGCCGGCACCGTCCACGGGGCACGAGGAGCTCGCGACCGAGCTGATGGCAATTCTCGTCCCGTACGTGCTGGCGCAACGACTCGGTCGCGTGCGCATGCCGCGGTCCGTCGTGCAGACACAAGGCTCCCAAGTGGAGCCGGATCTGATGGTACGCCCGGCCACGCCATCCCGTCCGCAGACCTGGGCAGAGATGCCGACGCCCTCGTTGGTCGTCGAGATCGCTTCGCGGACGACGCGCCGACGAGACAACGAACAGAAGCGCTCGTTCTACCTGCGCATCGGAGTGGCGGAATACTGGATCGTGGATCGCGAGACGCGCAGCATTCGCGTGGTGAGACCGCAGTCGGAGGACGTCGTGGCGAAGACGGAGCTGGACTGGTGGCCAGAGGGTGCCGCAGAGCCGCTCTCGATCGACGTGGCGGCCTACTTCGACGCGGCGTTGGGTCCGGCGTAGCGGTCAGTCGCTACGCCGGCTCCCGTCGCTACTTGAACGTATCGGACATCAGGTTGGTGAACCACTTGAGCATGTCTTCGTAGTTCTCGCTGGTCGCATCGAGCGACTCGGTCACGCCATTGCCGGTGGGGGTCATCGTGCGTGACCCGGGGTCGTAGCGATAGACCACGGAGAGCCACGACGCGGTGGTCTTGGTGATGGGCGTGAAGCAGGACGAGTTGGTGATCGGCGTGGGATTCACGGTGCCGCCACTCAGCAACTCGATGATGGCAGCTGCGCACACCTTGGCTTCCGCGTTGGCGATGTGCCCGGCCTTGGGTTGTGTGGTGCCCGAAGCGTCGCCAAGCACGTGAACGAGCGGTACCGCGGTGGACTCGTACGTCAGGACATCGACGCCGGCAAACTTGTTTGCGATGCCGTTGGCCCCGGGTGCATTGGCAAGACCGATCCCTGACGCCGAAACGAGCGCGCCAGCTCGATGCGTCGGGATGGCGTTGATAACCTTCCCCTTGAACGCGCCGGCAGCGTTGGTCGTCACGGTCATGGAGTCGGCGTCGATACTGCTGATCGATGCATTCGGCACGTAGGTGATGACGTTCTTGTGCGTCACCGTGAACGCGCGAGTGAAATTCAGTGGCTCCGCCTGGATGGACGGGTTCGCGTCGAGGATGATCACGCGTCCACCGCCCTTCACGCGCTTGAGATAGTCTGCCACAACGCCGGCGCGCTCGTACGGGCCTGGCGGGCAGCGGTACGGTTTCGGCGGAATCGTCAGAATGAACGTGTCCGCCTTGGTCATCGACTGGATCTGCGCCTTGAGCGCGGTGGTCTGCGCGCCGGCCTTCCAGGCGTGCACGATCTTGCTCTGGTTCGCCGCGGATCCCGTCAGCGGCAGTGGCTCGAAGTCGATGCCCGGTGAGAGTACCAGTCGGTCGTACGGCAGCTGGGAGCCATTGGACAGTCTGACACTTCGTCCGATCGGGTCAATCGCGGTGACCGCAGCGGTGACCACTTTGACGCCGTACTTGCTGGTGAGCGTGGAATAGTTGAACGCGAGTTGGCTGAGCGTACGCTCGCCGGTGAGCACCATGTTGCTGAAGATGTTCGAGTAGTAGGTGGGATTGGGTTCAACCAACGTCACGTCGATGCCCGCGCCGCCCCAGAGGCGCAGAAACTTGGCGACGGTTGTGCCACCCATGCCGCCACCAACCACGACCACTCGCCCGGTCGCACCAGCGGGGAGCGTGGCGGGAAGTGCCAGCGCGGAACGCAACGCGGCCAGCGAAAGCCCTGACGCGCCGAGTCCCTTGAGGAATGTTCTGCGCTCCATGGTCAGCGCCCCGCTTGTGCGAAGTAGGTGGCGATGAGCGAGATCTCCGCGGGCGTATATGCTGCCGCGTGCACGTTCATGATGTTGCTCCTCGGGTTTTTGCCGCGCATCTCGTTGAGTTCGGAGATGATTTCGGACGCGCTTTCTCCGGCGATCTTGAGTTCACCGGCGACGCCATCCGTGCCGTGGCACTGGAAGCAGTTGGCGGCGAGGGCGCGGCCGGCAACGTTGACAACGGCGCCGACGGCCAGCGGCGCGGGTGTGGAGCGTGCGGTCGCGGGCTCGATCGGAGCCGCCGTGGGCAGATCGCGGCAGGAGGTGACGAGGCTGGCGAGGAGGACGACGGTCAGCGCCGCCAATCGCGCGGGTGTACTCGCGGCTCGAGTCTTTGCCGTGTTCGACGAGTTGTGCGTGGGCAGGCGGGTGGGCATACGCAGGTGGGAGCGAAGGTGGGTGTCGCGTGCGCAAAGGGCGATGCTGAACGCTGCTCCCGGAATATGAATTACTCTGTGACCATTCGCACATGCAGTTATATATGCATTACAGCATGATCATATCGTCCATTCGCCTCAACGTTCCGATGCGCGACCCGCGTCAGCTAGAACGGCTTGAACTCGTCGAACGGCTGGCGGCAGCTATTGCAGACGTGGATCGCCTTGCATGCCGTGCTTCCGAACTCGCTCTGCAGTCGCGTGTCGCTCGAGCCACAGAACGGACACGGCACCGGATCACGACGGCGCGTGAGCGTGATCAATCCCTCGGGCTCGGCGCGCCGTGGCGGGGCGATGCCGTAGGCGCGCAGCTTCTCGCGCGCTTCGGGGCCGATCCAGTCGGTGGTCCACGCGGGCGCGTAGACCGTGTCCACCACCACAGTGGACGCGCCCGCCGCGACGAGCGCGGCGCGAATGTCCGTCTCGATTTCGCGCATGGCCGGGCAGCCGGAGTAGGTGGGCGTGACCGTCACGCGAACCGTCGTCTGCCCAGCGTCGTGTGTGACCGAAGCGTCGCGAATGATGCCCAGGTCCACGACGCTGATGACCGGTACCTCGGGGTCCATCACCGTTGTCAGCACCGCCATGACATCGTCCCGCGACTGCAATGCGGGCGTCGTCGTGTGCTCAGGCACGCATCACCTGCTGGCCTGATTGCGTGTTCACCACGTGGCGCCCGGGTGCGAGCGCGCGACAATCTGCATGGTGCTCAGCAGGTGCCCCAGGTGCTCGGTGTGAAATCCGCGACGGCCGCCACGACGCATGCCGGTGTCGGAGGGCAGCGTGAGCGTCGCGCGAGACACCACATCGGCCACCATCGTCTGCCAACGCGACTTGATCGCGGCCTGATCCACGTCCACGCCAAGTGCCGCCACCGCGTCGTCCACCGCATCGCGATCGAACAACTCGTCGGTGAACCGCCACAGTTCGTTCAGCGACGCCTGCACGCGGGTATGGCTTTCCTCTGTGCCGTCGCCAAGACGAACCAACCACTCGCTGCTGTGGCGCAGATGATACTTGTCTTCCTTGAGCGACTTGGCCGCGATTGCTGCGAGCGTCGGGTGCCCGCAACGCGAGAGCGCGTCCCACTGCAGCACGCTGAAGGCATCGTACAAGAACTGCCGCACGATGGTGAAGCCGAAATCGCCCTTGGGCAGCTCGACGATGAGCGCGTTGCGATAAGCGACCGCGTCGCGGAAGTACGCCAATGCATCTTCGTCGCGCCCTTTGCCCTCGATCTCGCCGGCGAGCTTGAGCACACTCGCGGCATGTCCCACGAGATCCAGCGCGATGTTGGAGAGCGCGATGTCCTCTTCGAGAATGGGGCCGTGTCCGCACCACTCCGACATGCGATGCCCAAGGACCAACCGGTCATCGCCCAGGCGCAGCAGGTACTCGAACAGCGGATTCTCGACCGGCGTCGTGCGCGGTGCTGCGACGTTGGGCACCTTCGACTCCGGCGTCACCTGGTCTGCGTTCACGTCGTGCGTGCTCAAAAGATCCGCACGCCACGAGGCGCGAGGTAGAACTGCGGATGACGATACGGCTTGTCGTTCCCCGGATCGAAGAACGGGCCCGCATCACTCGGCGACGACGCAACGATCGCCGTGGATGGAACCACCCAGAGATTCACCGCTTCGCCGCGGCGCGCGTAGACATCGCGCGCGTTCTGCAACGCCTGTTCGGCGTCGGCGGCATGCACGCTGCCGGCATGTTCAAACGCTTCGCCGTGATTGGGCTGCGTGAACACTTCCCAGAGGGGCCACTGACTGTCGGACATGTCTGGACTCGCCTCAGGCCGCTGCGGTGGATGACTTGGCGCGCTGCTTCTCGGCGTGAGCAGTGGCCGCGGCGCGCACCCATTCGCCGTCCGCGTGTGCCTTGTTCCGCGCCTCGAGTCGTTCGCGATTGCACGGGCCGTTGCCCTTGATGACTTCGAAGAACTCCGACCAATCGATCTCGCCGAACGTCCAGTCCTTGGTGGTGTCGTCGTACGAGAGATCCGGATCGGGGATGGTGAGTCCGATCGCGATCGCCTGCGGCACGGTGAGGTTCACGAAGCGCTGACGCAGCTCGTCATTGGTCTTCCGCTTCACGCGCCACTTCATCAGCTCGGCGGAGTTGGGCGAATCGGCATCGCTGGGGCCGAACATCATGAGCGCGGGCCACCAGAAGCGATTCACCGCGTCCTGCACCATCGCCTTCTGCGCCGGCGTGCCATTGGCGAGCGTGGCGCAGATTTCGTAGCCCTGGCGTTTGTGGAAGTTCTCTTCCTTGCAGATGCGAATCATCGCGCGGGCGTACGGACCGTACGAGGCTTTGGCGAGCACCGTCTGGTTCACGATCGCCGCGCCGTCCACCAGCCAGCCGATCACACCCATGTCGGCCCAGCTGAGCGTCGGGTAGTTGAAGATGCTGGAGTACTTGGCGCGCCCATCGAGCAGCTGTTCGACGAGTTCGTGGCGATCGACGCCGAGTGTTTCGGTGCCGCAGTAGATGTAAAGCCCGTGGCCGGCCTCGTCCTGCACCTTGGCGATGAGCGACATCTTGCGGCGCAGACTGGGCGCGCGCGTGATCCAGTTGCCTTCGGGGAGCATGCCCACGATTTCGGAGTGCGCGTGCTGCGACATCATCCGGGTGAGCTGCTTACGATAGCGCTCGGGCATCCAGTCTTTGGGCTCGATGCTTTCGCCGGCGGCGATGCGAGCTTCAAAGGCGGCGAGGAGCGACGATTCGTCGGGGGGGGAGGACGGCGTCTGTTGCATGGGAAGGAATCTACCGGAGGCTCGCGGGCTTCGACAATCGAGAGGTGCTGCTACTTTATGCACCTATGACGAATAACGTTGCCGGTGCCCAGAGTGTGTCCGCCCTCGAAGGCGACATCCGTGTCCACATTGCCGACGGGATCGGCACGCTCGAGTTCTTCCATCCGAAGGGGAACTCGCTCCCCGGCGCGCTGTTGCGCTCATTGGCCCAGCACGTAACGGCGCTCGGTCTGGACCCGTCCGTGCGCGTGATCGTGCTGCGCAGTGGTGGTAAGGGTCCGTTCTGCGCGGGCGCCTCGTTCGACGAACTGGTCTCGATCAGAGACGTGGCGCAGGGGAAGGAGTTCTTCAGCGGATTCTCGGGGGTCATCCTCGCGATGATCCGCGCTCCCAAGTTCGTGCTGGTGCGCGTGCACGGGAAAGCGGCCGGTGGGGCCGTCGGACTCATTGCTGCGAGCGATTTCAGCTTCGCTGTGCAGAGCGCGTCCGCCAAGTTGAGCGAGCTGGCGATCGGCATCGGGCCCTTCGTGGTGGGCCCCGTCATCGAGCAGAAGATCGGGCTCGCGGCCTATAGCCAGATGGCGGTGGACGCCGACTGGCGCGATGCGAACTGGTGCGAGCGGCACGGGCTGTATGCCCGCCTGTTTGACGATGCAGGCGCGATGGACGCGAGTCTGGACGCGCTGGCCAAGACGCTGGCGGCGTCCAATCCCGAGGCGATGGCAGAGCTCAAGCGGGTGTTCTGGGCTGGGACGGAGGGCTGGGACGTGTTGCTGGCCGAGCGTGCGGGGATGAGCGGAACGATGGTGTTGAGCGAGTTCACGCGGAACGCGATTTCGAGCTTCAAGGCCAAATAGCTCGGCGCGTTCCGGCGAGATCGTCAGCGCAGAATGAGCTCAATGCGACGGTTGCGCAGGCGCCCTTCCACAGTGCTGCTGCTCGTGGTGGGCCGGCGCCCACCCTCACCACGCACGGACAACCGCTCGATTGAAATGCCGCGCGCGACGATGTAGTCGCGCGCGGCCTCGGCCCGCCGTACCGAGAGTCCGATGTTGGCATTGAGGTCGCCGCGATCATCGGTATGGCCGACAAGCTCGGCCGTCACTCGGCTGTACGTTCGCAGATAGTCGACAACCAGATTCAGCTCGGAACGACCTGCCGCCGTGAGTCGAGTGCTGACGCCTTCGAAAGTCACCGCACTTGCGCGATAGGTCTCGAGCCGCGGGCAGCCGCGTGGAAGCGCGCCACCAGCGACCGTCGGGCATTTGTCGAGCGCGTCTTCAATGCCGTCGTTGTCCGTATCGGGACAGCCATCGAGGGCACGCGTGCCCGCCGTCGCCGGGCAGCCGTCCGTGGCATCGGGTACGCCGTCCTGATCACGATCCAGAACCGGCGGTGGCGTGCACCCGCGGTGCGCTGCGACACCCGCCGTGTTGGGACACGCGTCGTCGCCGTCGAGAATCCCGTCACGATCTGCATCGGCAATCGGACACCCTTGCTGCGCCGAGAGTCCAACTTGTGTCGGGCACTTGTCGACTTGGTCCAGCAGTCCGTCACCGTCGGTATCTGCGTATACGCGCCGACCGAACAATTTCACTTTCACGCCCGCCTGCACACCCTGCAATCGAATGCGTGAAGCGGATGCAGCGGTGTTGGTACGGTTCTGATCTGTGAAACCGAGATTGTATCTGCCGTATACGCTGACCCGCGAATGCGGCATGATCTCAACGCCGCCGGTCGCCGAGAGATTCAATGAGGAGACGGAGTCCGTGGTCCAGTAGTTGGGCGTATCACCGACGCGCAACGCGTAGTCGAACTGACCTCCCAGCGACACCGCCGCGAACCGGCCGACATGCACCTTGAGTAGCAGCGGAGCGGAAATGAACCCCAGCGTCGCGCTGTCGAGGAGCACACGTGTGCGTGCGCGTCCGGTTGCGCTCTGTGCGCGCGACGGCGTCGACAAATATTGCAGCTGCGGTTCGAGCGAAAGTCCGAAACCGAGGGGCAGATTGAACCACGCGCCGGCCGACCACCCGGGTTCCTGCTTATAGCGCTCGGCGCCATTGGAACTCAACGTCAGCAGCGTTGCGCCCCCGACGAGGCCAACCGAGGGCGTGTAGTGATCGCGAGTTGGAACCTGCGCGTGCGTGACTGACGCTGCGAGGAGCAACTGCACCGCGCCGACGGAGAGGCACCGTGGCAACCTGGAACATGACATGAGGCCTGCGGGGCTCGGGTCCGACGACGTCACGAGGAAGGGGCCGCCGTGACCAACCGGAAGGATGTAGGCGTATCGAACAGCCCGACAAGACGAGTCCGCGTAACAAATACCCGCATGATCTCGTGAACGAATCAGCGCGATGCAGCCTGCAGGTCGGCCGCGACGATGATGCGAACTCGTAGATCACCAACAGAAGGATCGACGAGAAAGCCAACGCGTCGCGGGGGTGACGCCGCGAGCGGCTCGAGCGTGCCAAAGGGCTCGTAGCGAAAGCAATCAGTCGCGCGATCGCCGCATCCGACGTCGTTGAAGAAGTTGTGCGGCGCACCATCCCAATCACCACTCGGCACGGCGAGTCCTGAGCGCGGAGAACTCACCGTGATCACACCGCCTGTGACCGAAACGCCGCCGGCGGTCGAGAGCACCGCGACTTCGATCGGAAAAGCCTGGACGCCGACGACATTGCTCGGTGGAGCCGGAAAGGTGGGCGTGATCAGACGTAGCCCAGCAAGTCGGTTGATGATGGTCAGATCGAAAGTAACGAGCACCTTGCCCGGTACCGTCGCGCCGAGCACGCCCGCTGCGTAGTTGCTGGCGCGCATCTCCACTGCGTCACCGCCGAGGAGCGACGGTTGGACGCGCGCGCCAAACGTGACTGCACTGCTCGACGCAGGCAGTCCGGCGAGCAGGACCGTCGGCGCAGAGACGGCAACCCTTCGACGGAGCGTGGACACGTCGACGATGAATGCCGACTCGCGATAGGGCGACGGTGTCGAGGTGCCCTGTGCCAGCGATGAAACCGGCGCAGTCGTGGCCTCGGAACTGCACGCACACGCGATCACCAATACGAATAGACAACAGACGCGAATCAACGACGGGAACATGAACGACTGTCTCGCTGCGATGAGAAACGTCGGTGCGCGCGCTGCGCACCTGCTCACCACCAACGACACACGTCTGCTTACGTCACGTCCTTCCCGTCGTCGAGGGCAACATTGTTACGTGCGCTCGAGCAAGGGCATTCTCTACGGCACGACAAGGCTCGAGAGGTTCAGCGTGACACGCGAAGTCACATCGATGTCCTGCGTGCCCGCTCCCACACGGGTGAGCGTCACCTGCGGAGTGACGGTGCCACTCGCGCCGGCGGTCACGTTGAAGGTCAGTCGAATCAGCGCGACGACGCCAGTGCTGGATGCGCCCGCGGTGCTGGCGACGATCACGCGCGACGTTGCACCGCTGCCGCCAGCGTTGCTCTCAACCACGTCGCCGATATCGAAGGTGCCGGGGGTCAACAACTGTCGCGACGTCCAGTCGAGCAACGTGCCATCGTAGGCCATCACCAACGATAGACCAGTGAGCGCGTCTGCCGCCGAGCCGTCGATATCACTGTTTCCGGGTGCAGCGCCCATGTCGATTGACAGTGTCAACGTCACCTGTCGGCCCGTGGGGCCGGTCGGCGTCATGCTGCCCCATGTGGCCGTGAGTGGATACGTGATCGTCGGCGCAGCGCAGGTGACGACGAGGCTGCGCGTCAGTCCACTCGCATCGAGCGCGCTGTACGACACGTTCGACGCGCTGCAGCCCGCGGGCAGATTCGCCAACGCGATGATGCCGCTGTCTGCCGGGCGGAACGGCACCTGTGACACTTGCCACGCACCGGTCGCATCGGTCGTGACGGCGGGGATCGGCGTGCCGCCTGTGGGAGTGACGACCACCTGTACACCGGCGAGCGGCGCGCCAAGCGTGGTCCTCACCGTGCCCTGGATCGACGCCGTGGGAACGGTGCAACTGGCCACGAAATCCTGAACGACCGTCGCGCCGGCTGGTACGTTCACACTAACCGTCGGTTGCAGCGACACGCAGCCGGATGGCAGTGCCTGCAGCGAGACGGTGCGGGCGCTGCCACTCGGAACGTTCGCGAGGCTGTACGCGCCGGTGGCTGACGTGGTGGCGGTGCCGCCACCAGTCACAGTCACCACCGCACCGGCAAGAGGCCCGATGTTCGATGTGACCGTGCCGCGCACGACTCCGGGCAAAGGAGGCGCTGCAGCCACCAGGTCGGCGCCGACGATCACTTTCACGATGAAGTTGCCGACCGTGGGATCGATCAGAAAGCCGACCTGCTGGGGCGCAGAGCTGGCAAGCGGATCGATCGTGCCGAACGGCTCATATCGGAAACAGTCCGTCGCGGTCGCCGGGCAACCCGTGTCATTGAAGAAATTGTGCAGTGCGCCATCCCATTCGTTGTCGTGCACGACCGAACCGAAACGCGGCGACGACACCTGCAACTGGTTGCCACTCGAGCCGACACCGCCGGGACTCGTGAGCACGCCGATCTCGATGGGAAATGCCAGTACACCGACCACGCCCGAAGGCGGCGTCGGGAAGGTGGGTGTCGAGAGGCGGAAGCTCGCCAGCCGATTGATGACCTGGATGTCGAACAGCACCTGAATCTTTCCCGGCGCGACGGCGCCGAGCACTCCGCTGCGAAAGTTCGTGACGACGAGGTCGATCGCGTCGGCGCCGAGCAACGATGGCTGTACACTCAGCGGCGACACGGTGGTCATATCCGCAACACGCGATGACAGACTCGCGCTTGGCGCAGACACTGTCACTTGCTGGCGCGTCGCATTGACGGACAGTGTGAACGATGCGTTGCGATACGCCGCGGGAAGTGCCGGAGTCGCCGGCAGTTCGGGGGCGATCGACGTCGGCTTCTCCGCCGCGCAGGCCTCTAGGACGCACGCAGCCACCAGCAGCCGACCGACGACCGCGATTGCGCGCGCGCTCGACCAGCGACGGCGCGCTGCGACAGCCGAATCGGAAAGCGTGTTGCGCATGAGGGCAGCGAACTGTAGGCGTTGGCTCTCGGACGACTACGGCTTCACGGTTGCGCGAACGATGTAATCCATCTCCGTGAACCGTTCGAGATACACATTCCCTTCCTTCAGGATTCGCTCCTCGCCGAGCCCCTGACCGTATACGTCATAGAGGCGTGGCAGTACCTCGACGCCCTTGACGACCCGGCCAACCACCGTGAGTCCGCTCTGCTCGAGCCCCTCGTTGTCGCGCACGCTGAAGAACAGGTGGGTGGTCCGGGTGTTTGGCCCGCTCGACGCGAACGCGAGCGACCCGGCGGTGTGCGGACGCGTCGACGGATCATCCTTGATGGACATCGTATCCCACACCGCGCTCACGCGCGGATCGCCGTTGAAGCCGAATTGCGCGATGAAGTCCCGCTGCACCTTGTAGAAGCGCATCGCGTCGAAGAAGCCGTGCTTCGCGAGGTAGTACAACCGGTCCACGCCGCGCGGTGCCCACGCGCGCACGACGGCAACCGTCATGTCGCCCTGGCTGGTTTCGAACACGATGTCGAACGAGTCCGGCGCCGGAGTGCGCAACGCAATGGTGTCCGGCACGAGCACCGCAGCGGACGGTGTCAACGGCGGAAGCGCAGGACGAACGGCCATGCGCATGCGCTTCAAGCTGCTGTCGAAGGCCAGACGCTCGCTGCTCGGTTGCTCACTCGGTTTCGCCGCATCGTGATTGCAGGCGCTCAGAAGCGTAGTGACGAACAGTATGGCAGCGAAGCGATGCGAAAACATGGCGTGCGGAAAGAATGAGGACGGTGATACGGGAGAACAATGTGCGCGTCGCCGAACGTGTTGTCGCGGGCCGTGACCACATCTTGACCGCATCGATGCGCGTGATTCGATGCCGCGCCGACCAACCGATGCCATGCTTGGCTCTGGGCACTTCCGCGAACCGTCCGTCGGCACCCATCCATGCCTCTGCGTCTTCCGCACCGCCTCCGCTCGGTCCGCGTGCTGCTCGCGTGCCTCACCGTTCCGCTGCTCGCCGCCAGCACCTCGCGTGCAGGTTCGCGAAGCACCGCGTCGAGCACCGCAGCTACTTCCACGCCGGTGAGACGTCACACGCTCGGCACGCGCGGAGTCGTCACGCACTTGCGCGAGCGCGTCGTGCTGGATCGACGGATCATCCACGAATTGGTTGGCCCCGTGGAGGTGGAGGCGGGTGGATCGCTGGTGATCGAAGCCGGCACCCGCATTGAAGCGCGCCCCGGCGCGTCAATCGATGTGCAGCGCGACGGTGCGATCATCGCCAACGGCACGCTACTCGAACCGATCGTGCTGACGTGCGGAAGCGTGCCTCGATATGCGGGATGCTGGAACGGGTTGCGTCTGCGTGGCTACGCTCGCATCAACTACGGTACGCCGGACAGTCCTGCCGACCCGCAAGGCGGTGGCAGTGGCTGTTTGCAGGCAGTCGAGAACGCAACCGCGTTCGGTGGTTGCGCGAATGCCGACTCGAGTGGCGTGCTGCGATTCGTGCGCATCGAGTACGCGGCGTCGGGACTTCGGTTGCTTGGCGTCGGCGCCGCAACGCGTGTCGAACACATTCAAGTCAATCGCAGCCTCGGCGACGGCCTCTCGATCGTCGGAGGCGCTGTCGACATTCGACGCGTTCTGCTCACCGCGAACGCTGGCTACGGCCTGGCGTGGCGTTCGGGGTGGCAAGGGCGCGGTCAGTATGTCGTCGTGCAACAGGACGCGACGGCGCTCGCGGGTGGAATCAGCGGCAGCAATGCGTCCGCTACTGGCGGCGGCTTCAGCAACACGCCTCGTTCCGCGCCCACTCTCTTCAATGTGAGCGTCATCGCGCCGGCCGCAGGGTCACTCAGCGGTGAGCGCCCGGCGCTCCATCTGCGGCAAGGAACGGGTGGCATCATCCGCAACCTGCTCGTGCACAGTTCCGCGCTCGTGCTGGACATCGACGACAATTCGACCTGCGATGCGTTCGACAATCGCAACCGAGTCTCGATCGGCAACCTGGTGCTTGCGGCCAACGTGCTCCTTGGCAGCCCCGATGTTGATCCCGTGCTGTGCGATCCGTACACATCGCCTAACCTCGAAACGCAGTTGATGAGCGACCCGGCAACCGCAGCTGTGGTCGTCACCGATCCCGTCGCGCTGTCGACGTTGTTGCGCAACCCGACGAACCTGATCGTTCCCGACTTCCGTCCGGCCAATGGCTCTGCCCCGTCGACCGTGCCGCTCTCCACGCCGCCGAACGACGGGTTCTTCGATCCGTCCGCTGCATTCGCCGGCGCGGTGGATCCCGCGGCGGCCGCCCGCAACAACATCCCGTGGTACTCGGGCTGGTCCACCGCCGCGCCGACGCCGCCTCCGCCAGGCACCGTGTCCGGCGTTGTGTCGTCGGCAGGTCAGGGGCCCATCGCCAATGTGGTGGTGGCGTCGCTCTTCGGTGTTCGCGACACCACGGACGCGAACGGTGCCTTCGCCATCGTACTGCCTGCGGGCCAGCACCAGCTGTCGCTGACTGATCTGCCTATCGGCTGCAGCGCAGCGTCGCAGACGGTCAACGCCGTATCCGGTAGCGTGGTCACCGCAAACTTCACCGCCGGATGCACGATCGTTGCCGATGTTGCGTTGGGTGCGTTGCACGGCTGTCTCATGGCCAGCGATCAGCGGTTGCAGTGCTGGGGGCAGAACGACTACGGCATGGTCGGAGACGGGACGTCGGTGACGCCACGCCTGCTGCCGGTGTCGGCTGCCGGTGGGCTTCCGTATGACGCCCTCACACTCGGCGCCGGTTTGACGCACACCTGCGCGACGCGCGTCAGCACCACCTTCTGTTGGGGGGCGAACGTGTTCGGGGTGTTGGGACTCGGCACGACAGGCTTCTTCGCCGCGTCACCCGTCTCCGTCGGAAACGCATCCACGCCGACCTTTTCGCGTGCCGCTGCCGGTGGCTACCACGCCTGCGGTCTCACGCCCAGCGGCGAGGCGTGGTGCTGGGGGTGGAACGCGGAAGGGCAGGTGGGCGCGAACTCCACCGCGTTCAGTATCGCGACACCAACGGCAGTGTCGGTCGGTGCGACGCGCTTTACATCGCTCGCGCTCGGCGAGTCGCACTCGTGCGGTCTCACATCGGTGGGCGCTGTCTGGTGCTGGGGCGGCAATGGTCGTGGTGAAGCCGGTCGAGACACCGCCGGCCCGGATCTGAAGAGTCTCGTGCCTGTTCTCATGTCGACGTCATTGACGTTCACGTCGATCGATGCAGGCACGTTGCACACTTGCGCGTTGACCGCGGACGGAACGGCGTACTGCTGGGGATCACGCGAGTTCGGCCAGCTTGGTGACGGGAGCACGTCAGGAATTGCAATTGCGCCGGTGCCAGTGAGCACCACCGAGAAGTTCACGCAGATCGCGGCCGGTGGATTCACGACGTGCGGTGTCACGACGGCGCAACGCGTGCTCTGTTGGGGAGCCGGCGCGTCCGGCGCACTCGGCAACGGCACCAACAGCGTGACGCAGACGACACCGGTCGGCACCACTCCATTGCTCAGTGCGCGACGCGTCGCCGTCAGTCTCGGTACCGCCGACGCGACAACGGTTTGCGCGATTACAACCACCGACGCGTTGTTCTGCTGGGGCGCAGGTGGCGCTGGTCAGTTGGGCAACGGTACGACGACGTCGTCGAGCGTTCCGGTGCAGGTGCGAGTGCGCGGCCCGTTCTGATCGCGACACGCAGCGTTTGATACGTGCGAGAGGCATCGGCATCGACAGCATCGAACGTGATACAGATGCGATGACGAAAACGCGTGCAGCCAACACGCAACGTCAACGGCGGGTCTCGAAGCCGCAACAATCGGCGAGAAACGGATGGATCGCATGGCAGACTGCTCATCGCGCGTCCACCATTGCCTTCCCGCCGCCAAACCAACCACCGTGAACACTGCGTGTGGTGACTGCCCGGGTCGGCAGGTCTCACACGCTCGCTTTGGAGTACTTCGTCGTGTCCAGTTTTCTTCGCCACGGAATCTGCGTGGCCCTGTGCGTCGGTAGCATGGTCATGCTGCAGGCGTGCGACGACAAGGTCGTCGCTCCGGTGAAGCCACTCATTCGTTCGCTGGAGATCTTTCCGAATCCCGCCACAGTGCGCGTGAACGAAGATCTCGTCATGGTCGCCAAGGTTCTCGCCGATTCTGGCGCAGACGTGTCGCTATCGTGGCAATCATCCGACCCTCGACGCGTCAGCGTTTCGCCGACCGGAATCATTCGCGGCGTGTCCGTTGGTCCGGCGGTGTTGCTCGTGCAGAGCGACGCGGATCCGAATTTTTCCAGTGCCATTCCTGTTACGGTGACGCCTCAGTACACGGGCATCAGTGCGATCACGGCATCTCCGTTGGTCGTGACGCTGATTCCCGGTCAGACGCAACCGATTTCCGCAACGGTCACGGCGGATCCCGGCGTCAACCGCGCCGTTCGCTACAGCATCGACAATCCGGCGGTCGCGACGATCTCCACGAGTGGTGTGGTGACTGCTGTCGCTGTCGGATCCGCGCGCGTGACTGTTCGCAGCGTAGTCGATACCAGCGCACAAACCAGTGTCCCGATTACGGTGCGCGCCCCTACCGGCGCGCGCGTGAGCATTCAGTCTGTCACCAGCCGAGGCACGAATCTGCCGGTCGACCTGCTGGACGTGCACGGCCAGGTGGATGTACTCGTCAATCTCGAGCCCGGTGAAGCGCAACTCTCGCGACTGGATCTCGTCGTCACCAATGCGGGGCGCGATACGATCGTCGCGTCGCAGAGCTTCACGGCCGCGCAGTCCGCGCGCGTCTTCGCAACGGGTACCAACGGCGCGGTGAGCGCTGGTGTTGTGGTGCAGAGCTTCCGCACCGACGCCTTCGATCCGCGCGTCGGCACGACGTACTTCAAGAACGGCGCAATCACCATCAAGGCGATCGCCGTCGATCTTGCACCCTCGGGCACCGCGCAACAATCCGCATCGAGCGCGCTCGGCGCGACCCTGAACAATCGCGATGGGTTCCTCGTGCAGGTTCAGGCGCTTCCCACTACCGGTATTGCAACGGCGACCGACCCCGCCGGTCGGCGTTGGTTGCAGGCAGGCCGCGGACTCGCCGTGACGACAACGCCGGTGATCTTCTCCAACCGGTTGCTCGGCGCTCGCACTATTTCGTTTCCCGGCAACTCGCCCGTCGCGTCGATCACGGTAAACGGAACGACCGTGTCGGCCGACACCCTGCTGCTCCCGGCCAGCTACACGAGTCCCAATAGCGGCGACGGCTACGTCAACGGCGAACTGCCCAGTGTGCAGGCGTCGGATGTCCAGGGCAACGCGATCCCGTTGGTGCCCGCGCTGGTCAACGGCTCAGGCGGCGGCATCATGAACGTGCAGCCGTCGTTCACGACCGGTTTGCGACTCGAAGGACTTCGCGTGGACAACGCGCCACCGCCGGCGGCGACGCTGGTGCTCACCAGCACGGCCAACAACTCCAACAACTGGGTCAACGGCAGCTACGTCTTCGCGCAGGGGCTGCAGAACTTCGTGCAGGACCTGGGCGTCGGGTTGCGCGGTCCATCGGCGAATCTCACGCCGCAGTCGGCCGAAGTGACGTTCCTGGCGCTTGGTGGCGATCTGACCGACACCACAGAAGTGACCACGGGAGCAAACCTGCCGGCGTCCAGTTCCAATCTCACGTACGAGTTGATCGCACGGTACGCGGACCGCCTGGGGAACACGCGCTTCATTTCGCTGTCGGCTGTCGCCGGCGTGCATCCCGGTACGCGTTTCGGTGTGGATCTGTTGCCGCCGACGCTTCGCTACGCCAGAGATTCGGTCAGTGGTCGGACGTTGATCACCACCAACGCCGACTCCATCTTCGCATCGAACACAGCGGGTACTGGCCATCGTGTCTTCGCCGTCGATGCGATCGATGATCTCTCGGGGCTGCCGGCGGGTCGCGTGGCCGTGACGCTGCGGCGTTTCGGTCAACCCAGCCCTGCGAACACCTTCAACGGCACGTACACCTGCGTCATCGGCACGGGCGCGAACTGCGCGCCGGTGCTGCGCAACTACAGCGCGGTACTGCCGGATGACTATCGACAGGTGTCGGTGCTGGTCGATGACAGCACCGGTGTCGAAGGCTACTACCTGTTCAGCGCGACCGCGCAGGATCAGGCAGGCAACGTCAGCGCGCCGCGCACCAAGCGTGCGCTGATTGACGCGGGCACCGGCGCTTCCGCGCCGTCGATGACCGGACTTGGGCTGAGCGGGGTGCTCACGGGCAATCAGCCCGCTGCATTCCTCGCGCTCGCGTCGGACAACGTCGAACTTCGCAGCGGCGGCCTGCTCATTCGCTATCCGAATCTGCCTCTCACGAGTCAGATGCTGGCCTACGGGTTGCCCACGGGCGGCGGCACGACTCTCGGAGTCGCGTTCGATACGCTGCTCACGTCGCCGATCACGGGAAACCATCCCGCGTTCACGATTCCGAAGTTCATCCGCTCGATGGAAGTCGTGGACACCCTCGATCGGCCGCCCACCGCTTCAGGCGTCACGTTGAAGCCGAACGCAGCGAATGCGTGGGTCACCGACTTCGCGTTCGGTGGTGCACCCTCATCGCTCCCCGCGAACATCACGATCGTTCCTGGCGCCGTGCAGTCGGCGACAACATCACCGGTGTTCGCCGGTAACATCGGAACGATTCGGGAGCTGCAGACGTGGCGGCGCGCCGGCATCAGCGGATTGCGTTTCGATGCGATCGGCCCGTCTGGCCAAGTGGCGCCGCCGTTCACACGCGTCGTGATCGCGCGTCTCGACAGCACAGCACTCGCCGTGAGCCCGGAGGCATGGCGCGTGGTTGGAGAGATCGCCGTTCCGGCCGGTGTCGACAACGGACTACGTCGCATCTGGAGTTGGGATTTCGGTGGATTGGGCACTGGGAGCTACATCGCCATCGGCGTCAATGCAGCGGGCGATGGCCTCATGACCCGCGTGGTGACGCCATGAGTCTCCGGTGGGCAACACGACCGGTGCGTGCGGTGGTGATGGGAATCGTCCTTGTCGTCGTGCTTCCCGACTTCACGTCAGCGCAGACTCCACCGGTGCGCCCCGCACCGACAACGCCGACGCTTCCGCGGACCGCGCCTGCGCCGAACGTCGCGACGCAGCCGAGCAACACTCGCGGTCGTGTGACCGGCCGAGTGGTGGATGTTGCCAGCGGGCAAGGCGTCGCCGATGTGCAGGTGATGATCGTCGGCACCACGTTGGGTGGCCGCACCGATCTCGACGGTCGCTACACGATTCTCAACGTCCCCGTGGGTGCCATCTCCATCCAGGCACGGCGGCTCGGCTACCAGCCCAAGCAGTTCGAGCGCGTGGCGGTGTCAGCGACCGAGGCGACGATCGTCAACTTCACGATCGGTGCTGCGTCGGTTGAGTTGCAGTCGGTGGTGGTACGTGCCGCCGCTGGTGATCGCACCGCGAGTCAAGCGAGTCTGCTTGCTGCACAGCAAAAGGCAGCCGCTGCATCCGACGGCGTGAGCGCGGAACAGATCAAGAAGACGCCCGACTCGAACGCCGGCGAAGCCGCGACTCGGGTGAGCGGCGTATCCATTGTGGACGGCAAGTTTCTGGTGGCCCGCGGGTTGTCCGAGCGCTACAGCACGACGCTGTTGAACGGCGCTGAAGTGCCGAGTCCGGAGCCGACAAAGAAGCTCGTACCGCTCGATGTGTTTCCTGCGAGCCTGCTCGAGTCGATCGTTGTGACAAAGTCCGCGACGCCGGACAAGCCCGGAGATTTCTCGGGAGGCGCGGTCGAGATCAAGACGAAGGAGTTCCCAGACAATCCGATTCGGTCGTTCTCGTTGTCGCAGGGCTACAACTCGCAGACGACCGGTCGCTCGCTGCCTTTCCCGGAACGGCGCGCGCTGGACTTCTTCGGCTTCGACAACGGATTCCGCGAACCGCCCACGCGCAGCACGCTCGGAAACGGCAGCGCCTTCGAGCGAGAGCGATTTGCCGAAGGCGTTCGCAGTGCCTGGAAGCCGTCGATCGCTCGCGCGCTCCCCAACCTTGGCCTCGGCTTCACGCTGGGCAATCAACGGCCATCGAAAGGGTTCGCAATCGGCTACGTCGTGTCGTTGACCTACTCGGGCGCGCGCGAATACTCGCAAGACCGATTGTTTCGGTACTATCTGGGCGAGGAGGAGCCGCAGCGCGCCTACGTCTATCAGGACTATCGGAACACGGTGGACTGGGGCGCCGTCGCCAACGTGTCGTTGCGACTTGGCTCCAACAACAAGATCAGCCTGAAGAATCTCTACACCCGCAATGCCGAAGAACTCTTCAGCACGAACGAAGGGATCAACATCGATCGCAACGGCGACGTGCGGAACTACCAGATGTCCTATGTCGAGCGGCAGCTGGCGCAGAGCCAGCTTGCTGGCGAACACCTGCTGCGCTGGTTGTTGAACTCGCGTGTGGAGTGGAAGGCCACGCTGAGTGAGTCGTCGCGCAACGAGCCGGACAATCGCCAGGCGGAGTACGTGCAGGTGCCACAGACTGGCCAGTACGGGCTCAACTTCAACACCGACTTCTGGTATCGCACGCTCCAGGACAAGCAGCGGAGCTTCCAGGCGGACTGGCAGTTGCCGACGCGTCTGCTGTGGACGCCGATGACTTTCAAGGTAGGCGGCGCTGTACGACAGAAGCGTCGCTCCTTCGATGCGTATCTTGGCTCGTTCAACATCGACCAGAGCTCGCGTCCACCGGAAGACCTCAAGTATCTGCCGCCGGAACTGTTGTTCGCGCCCGAGAACGTCGGGACCTGGGTCAAGGTCGGGTTTCCCGGCGCCAGCGCCCAGCCGTACGACGCGAATGACGACGTCACGGCCGCGTATGCGCTGGTGGACATGAACATCGCCTCGCGTTTCCGCTTGGTTGCTGGCGCGCGTTCGGAAAACTGGTCCACCGATGTCTTCGACGGCGGAAAAGTACGGGCCGGGCTGGACTCATCGCTCGTGCCGACCCGGCGCCGCGTGAAAGACATTCTTCCGTCCGCCAACCTGACCGTTGCGCTGTCGGAGCGGATCAATCTGCGACTCGCGGCCTTCCAGAGCGTGTCGCGCCCCGACACGCGCGAGCTGTCGCGCGACGAGTATACCGAGGTCTCCGGTTCCTGCGGAACGATTGGCAATCCCGAGTTGCAGCGCGGGCTGATCTACAATGCCGACTCGCGTCTCGAGTGGTATCCGCGTCCCGGGGAAATCGTGTCCGTCAGCGGTTTCTACAAGTACTTCCAGGATCCACTGCTGCGCGTGGTGAGCGGCCGCAACGGCTGCACGTACGGCTACATCAACGGCGAGCACGCCGACAACTTCGGCGCGGAATTCGATTTCCGGAAAGACCTCACGTTCCTTCCTGGTTCGCTCGAGCGCCTGTCGGTAGGCGCGAACGTGACCGTCGTGAAGTCGAGCGTGTCCATCGCGCCACGGTTCGGTCAGTACACGCCCGGACTCGACCTCGAAGGCCAGTCGCCGTTTCTCTTCAATACCAGCCTTTCGTGGATTTCCGAAAAAGGCGGCGTGAACGCGAGTGTGTTGTACAACCGATTCGCGGATCGCATTGTGCGCTACGGGTACGCCTCCGCCAGTCTCGGGCAGGGCCCCAATATCGTCGAGGCGGGGCGTGGCATGCTCGACGCGAAGGCGCAGTTCGCGGTGGGACACGGGACCACGATCTCGCTGGCCGCGCGAAACCTCACCAACGCCCGCGTGGTCTTCCAGCAAGCCGTGAAGCCGGACAATGGTTTGACCGGCCGCTCCGTGCCCGGCGTCAGCCTCACGCTTGGGGTGTCCCTTGTCCGATAAGCGTATCGTCCGCCGCCGTACATGGATGGCGGTGCTGCTGGGCCTCACGCTCGGACAGAGCTGCAAGAGTTCCAGTGAACCCGGCGATCTGTCTCCGCCAACGGAACTGCAGGCCACCGCGCTCGGCGTGAACGCAATCGCGGTGACCTGGAAGCCGGCTGCGGGTGTCACCAGCTACACACTCGAGCGCCGGACCGATTTCGTCGGCCCATTCGAGGTCATCAAGGACGCGATCCGCGGCGACGGCGCAGCGCTCGTCAGCTACCTCGACACATCCGTCGAGCCGGAGCACTACTACGGCTATCGCGTGCGCGCGGTCGCGGCGTTGGGAGTTCGCTCCGATGTATCAACCGTGGCCGGCGCGCGCACGGCGCCCGTGCCCGGCGTGCGCATTCGCACCTCGACGTCGTTTGCGTCACCGGCGTCCGCTGACGCGGACGGATTCCTGGTGTCTGTGCGCGGTCCGCGCGACACCAGCTCGTTCGCTGTCGCCATCAATGGCGAGCGGCTGATCGCGCCGCTTCCCAAAGGGACCTACACCGTCGTGCTGCGCGGACTGGCGATCAACTGCAGTCCGAGAACGCTGGGTGACACGGTCAAAGTCGTGCAGGTTTCGGACGAAGGGCTGAACACGATCGGCAACGCCGAGTTCAACGTCAGCTGCCGAGATCCAAAGAAGGCCAGCATCGTCACCACGGTGCGCGCCACGGGGGACACCGTGGATGCCGACGGTGTCGTGATCACGGTGTCGGGCATCATTCGGGAAGCGGGCACGCCGGCCAACGAACGCGTGTACTTCCAGTCGCGCACGCTGCAAGGTGCCACTCCCGCTGCGCGCTTTGACGATCTGCGTCTGGGCGACTACGAGATCACGATCAGTGACGTGGAAGCGCCGTGCGTGCTCGACGGCGAACGCCTGCGCACGCTCCAGCCCAAGGCGCTCGCGGTGGACACGGTGGCGTTCGCGCTCACCTGTCTCAAGCCCGTGGCGCCGGTCGATACCGCAGGTCGGCCGCTCGTGCTTCGACAGGTCTGGTCGGCTGCGTCCGCGCGTCCGGGTGACAAGGTCTCGCTGCTGACATCGCTCGACCTCCGTGCGCGCCCGGCGCTGCTCGCGGCCGGCGTGACCGGCACGATCCGCTTCGACAATACGGTCGTGCGATTCGACAGCGCGCGCACGACGCGTGCGTTCCAGGTGACGGCCAACAATCTCGCGCAGCCCGGCATTCTCGCCTTCGCCGCCGCGCAGACGGATGATCCTGCCCTGCCAGGCAACATCGACATTCTGCGCAGCTGGTACACCGTGATTGGCGCCGTCGGCGCGACGGTCACCACCAACACGACGATCACCGACGTCATCTCGTCGACACAAACCAAGTTGACGAGTCAAACACGCGCGGCAGAGGGAACGCTCACGGTCAGCAACACGACGACGAGTCCGAATCAGGCGCCGACCGCCGTCATCACCGGGCCTACTGCTGGCGCCGTGGGCGCGTCGCTGTCCTTCTCCGGCAGTCAGTCGAGCGATCCGGATGGCAGCATCGCGTCGTATGCGTGGAACTTCGGCGATGGTCAATCCGGTACCGGCGCGACGGTGACGAAGAGCTACAGCACCGCCGGCACGTACACCGTTCGCCTCACCGTGACGGACGCGCAGGGTGCAACGGGAACGAAGGATCAGCAGGTCGTCATCACCGCATCGGCACCGACCACCGGAAGCGTCGCAGGCACTGTGACGTCATCGCTCGGTGGAGGACTTGGCGGCGTCACGATCACAGTCACGGGTGGGTTGACTGCAACAACGGCGGCAAACGGCAGTTACAGCGTCGCGAATGTTGCACTCGGCTCACGCACCGTGAGCGTCAGTGGTGTGCCGAGCAACTGCACGGCGCCCGCAGCGCAAACGGTTACCGTCGCGGCGGGCGCAAGTTCGACGGCGAACTTCACGGTCACTTGTACGACAACGGGTGGCGGCGCGACGACCGGTACGTTGAATGGTCGCGTCACACGCGTCAGCGATGGCAGCGGCATCGGATTCGCGCGCATCACCATCACGCCAGCGGGTGGCAGCGCGCTCACGCCGGTGAACACGGCCGTCGACGGCAACTATGCCGCGTCAGGTGTGCCCATCGGCAGCGGATCCAATGCAGGGTCGGGTAGCATCACCGTGGACAATCTGCCGAACGGTTGCACCATTCCGGCAGCGCAGCCGTACAGCGGACTCACCGCGAATGGCACGGTGACAGTCAGCGTTGCAGTCACGTGCGCCGTCGCCACGACGGGCACGCTCACGGGACGCATCACGCGCAGCACCGGCGGTGACGCAGCGGGCGTGAGTGTCACGGTCACACCGACGGGCGTGTCGGCGCTGCCTGCGGTGACCACGAACAGCACGGGCACCTACACGGTTACGAATGTGCCTGCGGGTGGCGGTGCGCTTGCGCTCGCGTCGTTGCCGACTGGATGCACGCCTCCCGCGAGCCTGACGTACAGCGGACTCACGGCGGGCGGATCACTCACGAGAGACCTCGTGCTGAACTGCGTGGCCGGACCGCACACCTATCCGGTGACGGCCACGTGGGGAGCGGTCACGACAGGCGGCCCGACAGGTCGTCAGGTGACGCTTACGATCGCTGTCGACATGGGTAGCGCACCCGGTCGACCGGATGTCGCTGGCAATGCAGCCGATCCGATGGCCGCCATCACGCTCGCGGTCGCGTACGACTCGACGAAGTTGGCCTATCAATCCCGCACGCTGTTGTCGCCGAACGAGTTCGATCTGGGCATCGCCGGCACTGTCGCCGACACTATCCCCGCCAATGCTGGACAAAAGATCACCACCGTTGCAGTCGCGAGTTCGGCGGGCGTGGTGAAGACTGGTTCGTTCCAGCTTGTCAGGGTCCTGATGAACATCCGCACCGTGGGTGCTGGCACCGTTACTCCCACGCTCACGGTCAGACAAATGCTCGCGGACACTTTTGCTGCACCGCAGAAGAACGTGACCTCGAGCGTGGTGGTGCAGCCCATTCCGACATTGACGATTCCACCCTGATGAATGACGACGCGGCGCGATGTTGCGTCGCACGTGGTGTCGTGACACAGAACCGATCGTGGCGCGTTGCGAGTATCGCAGTGCGCCACGATTCGCGTTTGATGTATCGACAGCTGTGTCGCGCTCTGCATCGGTCTCAGCGTCGACATTCAAAGTGAACGATGCATCGGCAATTGTATCGACGACTGCATCGCGAATTGTATCGAGCATTGTATCGACCGTTGCATCGACATCGCGATCGCATGCGCATGCAACATCGTGTTCGACCGTGCGCGTGCGAACCTGTAACATCTGCAGAGGGCCGATCTTTGATACAGAAGAAAGGTTTGGTTTGTGACAGGGGTCTCCGATGATAGGGCCGTTGGTCCCCCCCTGGTCTTTCCGCACGAGCGCACGACAACGGCAAAGCTGACGAAAGTCAGCGACGCAAAACCACGAAGCTACCGCGCAAACACTTCTTGATTCTCGACAGCAATGCGTTGCGCATTGTGGTCGCAATCATCGCCCTCAGGGCAACACCGCTTTGCGCCATGCTGGTCGGGTCACCGAACGAACGAGCTGGAACGGACCTCTTGCTAACACCAATCGCGTAAGAGGTTTTCTCCACATGCAAAGTTTTGCGAACATTGGTCGCCGCGTTTCGGCGTTGACCGCCCTCCTCGCACTCGGCGCGTGCGCCGAGCAGAATGCTCCAGCTCCTGTCGCGCCTGTGCTTCCGGGCGTCTCGGCGATTCCGACGCAGTATCGCGGCGCCGCGTTCATCATGGACGTGAGCTCGACGCGCAAGACGGTGCGCATCACCGCGCCGTCCTCGAGCATCAACTCGCGCCTGAATCCGAACGTGCTCTCCGGCGACGCGAACTACTCGCTGCTCGGCGGTGACGCCATCGAACTGGTCACCAGCAACTTCCAGGCTGGTGCACTTGGTGCCGTGGCGCCGAACAAGATCCTGATCACGTTCGACATGCAGATCCTCAACAAGCTCGCGGGTCTGCGCCTCGACACGCCGACGTTCCCGACTCCGCCGTCTGGCGTCACGGGTGTGCAGGCGTTCCCGTTTGAAATCAGCGTCACCAGCTCTGCCGGCAGCGTCGGCTCGAGCGGCAATGAAGTCGTCGTGACCACCCCGCGTGGTGGTGTGGTGGAGCCCAGCAGCGATTGGGGCAACCTGCCCCTCGGCGATGGCAACAACCACAACTTCTTCAACGATGTTGGTTGCACGGCCACGTCGAACGATTGCTTCCGCTACGAGCCGTTCGCCGCTGTTGGACCGTCGGGCACGTCCGCCGCGCAGCGCGTCGGCTTCCTGATCGATCCGACCGTTGGTGACTTCCGCGCGAAGATCATCGTTGCGGCCGATCTTGCCCCGGCCGTTGCTGCGGCCCCGGGCACGGTTGACGGCACGGTGACGTCCAACATCGGCCCGGTCTCCGGCGCCACGATCTCGGTGACGGGTGGCTTCACGGGCACGTCCAGCGCGACGGGCACGTACTCCATCGGCAGCGTCACGTCGGGCCCGAACAAGACGGTCTCGATCTCGAACCTCCCGGCTGGTTGCACGGCGAACCAGGCCTCGTTCAACAACCTGACCGTTCCGGCGGCTGGTACGCTCACGCAGAACTTCGTCCTCACGTGCGCTGTCCCGACGGGCGGCATCACGGGCACGATCACGAAGCAGCAGGACGGTTCCGCGCTGGTCGGTGTCAGCGTCGTTGTGACGCCGAACGCTGGCGCCGCGCTCGCCGCTGTGACGACGGCCGCCAATGGTGGCTACAACCGCTCGGCCGTGCCGACGATCCCGAACAACGGCACGATCACGCTGTCGAACCTGCCCGCTGGTTGCGTCAACGCTGGCCCGTACACGTACACCGGCCTCACCACGGGTGGCCTGGTTCGCGACATCGTCGTGAGCTGCCCGCCGGCCCCGGTGACCTACGCGCTGACGGGCACGTGGACCACGACCGGCTCGCTGCCAGGCACCCGCACGGCTCGCCTGACGTTCGCCGTCAACATGGGCTCGGCCCCGGGTAACCCGACGATCAACGGCACCGCCGCTGACGAACTCGCCGGCATCACGATCGGCGCGAACTACAACGGCACGCAGCTCACGTTCGCCAACCGCAGCGGCCTGCTCGATCCGCCGTTCGACCTCGGCATCGCCGGCACGGTCGGTGGTGGCACGGCCAACGCGACGACGACGATTGCCGTCACGTCCGGCAGCGGCGGCACGCAGGCGGGCGCGTTCACGCTCGTCTCGCTGAACTTCACCATCCCGGCTGGCGTCGCGAGCGGCACGTCGATCACGCCGACCATCACCGTCAACCAGGCTCTGGCCGGTGTCGGTGGCGCGAGCAACGTGACGTCGAGCTTCACGGTCAGCGTCCCGGCCCTGATCGTCCCGTAACGACTCTAGATCCGACGCCTGGGCTGGCGCGACATGCGCCAGCCCAGGCTACGGTCCCCCTCATATTTCGGAGACACACCTCATGAAGGGCTTTACTTTCCGGGGCGCCACGATCGGTCTGGCGTCGCTCGGACTTTTGGCTGCCTGCGACCGGAGCGAGATGCCCAGCGCGCCTGCGGCGCCGCTGGCCGCCCGCTCCAACCTGGCGCTCGAAGTCTCGAGCCTCACCGCCCGTACTGGTGACACGGTCGCCGTCGCGCTTGCGAACGGCACCGGCCTCGAAGTCGGTGGCGTGCAGGGCACGCTCCGCTTCGACCCGTCGCAGCTGCGCTACCTCGGCCAGCTTCGCGATGGCTCGAGCGAGCAGATCATGATGATCAACGCCAAGGACGCCGCCCGCGGCGAACTGCAGCTCGTCGTCGCCGACGGCAAGGGCATCGATCACAGCCAGCCCGTGCTCTTCGCCGTGGTCAACAACGGCTATTCCGCCGGTCTCGACTTCGACGTGATCGACGCGACGCTCAACAGCTCCCCGGTTGCGCGCGTCAAGATGTCGGTGGAAGACGGTGTGCAGGTCAACGGTGCGCTGGCCCACTCGGGCACGCCGTCGACGATGTCGCTGCAGGATTGGAAGCAGGCGCTGGGTGGTGACGTCTCGCGCGATCCGGGCGAAGTCCGCAACGGACTCGTGTTCGGCGATACCGATTTCAGCGGCGCGCTCGACCTCGTCGACGCGCTGTACGTGATCAACGTGCTCGTCGGCAACGCCGAAATCATCGTCGGCACCGACGGCTCGGGCCCGAGCGGCGATCGTGACGGCGTGGTGGCCGCCAACGTGCAGCCGTTCAACCTGCCGGGTCTCGGCGAAGTTGGCGACGCGACTCCCCCGGGCCTCGAGCCCGATGGCACGCGTCAGATCGCACTCGATGACGCGCTCGCGATCATCAACGAGTTCGTGGGTAACAACCAGTCCGTGGTCGGCGAAATCATCCCGGGCCGTCCGGCTGCGCCGGCGACCAACCGCGTGCTCGTCGGTGACCCGGCGGTCGGAACGACCAACATCACGACGAACACCACGTGGACGAAGAACAACATCTACGAGCTGATCAACGAAGTCGTGGTGACCGGTGGCGCGACGCTGACCATCGAGGCCGGCACGCTCATCGAAGGCCGTCAGGGCCAGGTCGTTGGTGGTGTCTCTCAGGACGGCTCGGCGCTGTACATCGCGCGTGACGGCAAGATCAACGCGGTGGGCACCCCGTTCGAGCCGATCGTCTTCACCTGCAAGGGTGCCAAGTCGAAGGGCTGCTGGGGCGGCATCTCCATCCTCGGCAACGCCTCGAACAACCGCTCCGGCACTGCGACGAGCCCGGTCATCGCGGGCCGCGCGCCGACGGGTGGCTGCCTCGAGACGGCGTCGGAAGGCCGCACCGCGAAGCTCTACGGTGGCTGCAACGACGACGATGACAGCGGCACCCTGCGCTATGCGCGCATCGAGTACGCCGGCTTCCGCTTCACGGCCACGAATGAGCTGAACGGCCTGGCGCTGTACGGCGTGGGCCGCGGCACGACGCTCGACCACATTCAGGTGCACGCCGGCCTGGACGACGGCATCGAGTTCTTCGGTGGCACGGTGAACGCCAAGTTCCTCTATCTCACGGCCAACTCGGACGACTCGTTCGACTTCACCGAGTCGTTCACGGGCAACGTGCAGTTCGTCGTCGTCCAGCAGGACTCGCTCGATTCGGACAAGGGTCTCGAGATGGACAACAACAACGTGAGCGTTGCACTGCACAGCACGACGCCGCGCTCGGCGCCGAAGCTGTACAACTTCACGGTCGTTGGTAAGCAGTTCGTGACCAGCACGTCGGGCGCCGCCGGCAACAACTCCGTGGGCGGTCTGCACGCGCGCGTTGGCGCCCTGCCGAAGATGTTCAACTTCATCGTCCAGAACTTCCCGTTTGCGCTCGACCTGGACGACGCGGCCACCGGCGACAACTGCGGCACGGCCACGGGCCTGCAGCTGACGAACTCGATCTTCGTGCAGAACACGCGTCTGGACGCGTCCGACACCGGCGATCCGGCCACGTGCGGCGCTGACGAAGCGGCGTTCATCAGCAACCCGGCCTACAACAACACGACGACGGGTTCGAGCCCGCTCATCAGCCCGCTCAACGTGCTGGTGCCGGACTTCCGTCCGGCGTTCGGCTCGGCTACGGGCGGTGTCGCCCCGCCGGCGAGCCCGGTTGGCGCTCCGGCTGGCTTCTACGACGTCACCGCCACGTACATCGGCGCCGTGAAGCCTGCAGAAGCGACGAAGAACAACATCCCGTGGTACGCTGGCTGGACCCGCGGCTGGGCCACCGCTTCCACTCCGTGACCTGATTCATACACAGTCTACGGAGACGGCGAGTCGTCGTCTCCGTAGACTATGTAGATCGACGCGTGTTGCGGGGGGGCGCCATCTGGCGCTTCCCCGTTTCGCGTCTCCCGACGACTGGTCTCCAGATCCCTCATGTCCTCGTCGCTCCGCCGCCTGTTGGCGCGACTCGCGCTCCCCGCGCTCACCGTTGTCACCGTCGCCAGCTGCGTTACCGACGCTGCCACCGGTCCGACGCGTCAGCCGCCGTACCTCGCGATTCTCATCAACGTCGATGCGCCGAAGGAGCTGGCCACCGGCGGTCCGTACACGTTTCGCGTTCGTGAGCTCTCTGGCACGATCAAGTTCGACACGACCTTCCGCGCGTCCGTCCGCGACACGGTGATCATTCCCGTCACGGCGGCCACGTACCGCGTCGACATTTCCGACGTGCCGGCCACCTGCGGCGTGCGTGACGGCAACGCACAAGCGATCGTGGTGCCGCCCAACACGAACACATCACTCATTCGCTTCTCGCTGACGTGTTCTGCGTCGCTCGTGGTGGCCGCCGCCGTCGACGGCTTCGGGATCGATTCCGAGTTCGTGGTGACCGTACAGGACAGCGCTGGCAAGGAGATTGGTGCCATTCTGCCGGCCAATGACACGATTCGACTCGAAGGAATCGCAGCGGGTCGCTACGATGTGACGCTGCGCCACGTGGCCGATAACTGCGTCGTCATCAGCGATGGCGGACTCGTAGTGCCGGTCACGATCCGTCCGTCCGGTGGGGCCTTTGTGCCCTTCCGCGTGATCTGCTCAGAGGTAGCCAAGCGTCCGCGCATCACGCTGCTCGCCGGCACGTACGCGGACGGGTCGATCGGGTATGTGATTCGAGCGGCAGATCCGGACCGTGACGTGGAACGCACCTTCGTGGACGTCACCGATTGCAATCAACGCTCGGTGCTCCCCGGCGGCGGACGACGACGTGGCGCATTCGGTGGCTGGCCGAACGTGACCGGTCGCGACACGGCGGTGATCATGGGGGCGTACGATCTCAACGTCTCCGACTCACTCTTCACCAATCGCTGCCTCGGCGCGTGGGTGGCCGACAGCCGTGGCAACACCTCTGCCTTCGTCGAGATTCCGCTCAGGCGCAGCGATGTCGCGCGTCGACCCGTCGTGAGCGCCTTCAACGGGCGGCTGAACGGCACCAAAAGCATCTTCGTCGATCTGACCGTGCGCGATCCGGACAACGACTTCGTGGGCCTCTTCACCGTCTATCTCGTGCGCGACGGTGTGCTGAGTGCGTCCGACGGCGTGCCAGACCGCGTCGTCTTTCAGCCGGCGGGTGTGCTAGGCAACACCGTGCCTGAATTCCTCGTCAACATCGGCTTTGGCAATTGGAACGACTACTTGGGCGTCGTGCTCTATGCCTTTGACCGTGCGGGCAACTTCACCCGCATGCAGGACCTGACGCTCGAGTTCTGAGTCTGCAGGCGATGGTTAGCGAAGTCGGGCGAGATACGCGCGCGCGCCGGCAAACGCGACCGGTCCGCCGCTCTCGCTGCGCATGCGGAACGTAAAGGCGCTCGAGCCGGCCGGTCGCGACAACAGGAAGTAGTTGCCCGAACCTGAGGCGGACTGTGTGGTGACTTCCGTCGGCAAGGTGGTCATGCGCAGCGGGAACACGCCGCCGTTCAGACCGGACATCGCGTCGCGCATCGCCCACGACGTGAACTGATAACGCGAGGCGAGCCCCGGGCTCGTGGTATCGCCGACCGCCGAGATCAGAAATCCGGGGAGGATCTCGGAAAAGCTCACGCGTGCTCTGGCCTCGAGGTTTGCCACATCCACCTGAGGACCCGAGACGAGCGCTCGCGTGAACGTGCTCGGTGTGGTACCTGCGTACTGATCGATCGAGTAGCGCAGCAGTGCCCACGCCGCGCCGCGCGGTGCGAGGTCGGAGATCGCCTTGCGGCTGATGGGTGAAGCCAGATCGGGGCGATTCATCCATGCGCGGAGCCGAATCAGGTTCTGCTTGAAGAACGATTCGTAATCGTCGAGATCGATGAGGACGTCGTTGAACGTCAACCGCCTCGTGACGGCGAACCCGCGCACATTCCGGCCCACGAGTTCTTCTGCAAGATGCGACAGCCCCTCGTTCATCCAGTCCGTCTCGAGCGCCACGCCAAGTCGTTGCCGCACGCCTTGATTGATCAGGTGCTGGAGCTCATGCGCGACCGTCGCACGCATGGCGCGGAACACCGTGGAAACCGTGAATCGGTTGCCGTTCACCAGGCCGTTGGGATCTGGGGTGAGCAGGTACATGATTTCCTGCTCATTGCTCGCCGGGCAGGCGAAGCCCTGCGTGGAGACGGCGCGAGGCAGCAGGTCGGGTGACCAGAAGTACCCGCCCACGTAGCCCAGAGACCCGGCCGGCGTCAGGCGATTGATCGCCGGCGTGAAGAGCAGCACCACGCGACCATCACCGTTGATGTCGGTGGGTTCGCCAAACCACTGCACATCCGTCGGGTGCACCACGGCGTCATACTCGCTCGCGATCGCGGAGAAATCCGCTGCGGTGAATCCATTCGGCGGCGCTGCAACATCCTGCACGATCAGGGCGCGCGTGCTGATGGCACGCACGACGGCCCGTACGGTGCTGAAGTTGTTGCACATGTTCGAAGACGAGGCGTCGCCGACGCGATAGGACAGCGTATCGCCGACCGCGACGGCGGCGACTGCGGCCGCGGACACATTGCGTCTGCCCGCGGCTGCGAGCGCGCCGACATCGTGTCCGGCCAACAGTCGCCGCGTGGCTTCGTGGCGGCGCGCTTCTTCACGCGCGGCGAGGCCAAGCGCGTCCGTGGACACCGCAGTGTTGCTCGCATCGAGGTCATTCTGCGTGCGCTGCAAGCGCGACGTCAGCGCGCCCGCTCCCTGCTCGCCTGTCACGCGATATGTCTGCAGCTCATCCTGCGTCGACGCGGCGTTCGCCGCGATCAGCACGTACTCGGACGCGTCAGACGAGCCGGCGACGACGACGCAGCCAAGTGCGGCGCCCCCTTCCACCATCTGCACCTGTCCGCGGGTGAGCGTGCGCGGCGTGGCGCACGACGCCGGAACGACCGGGGGCGCTGTCTGGTCGCCACACGCCGTCAGCATCGCGCCGGCTACTGCGACCACGCCTCGCAAGATCCGGTCATGAGCGAGCCGAAACGGTCGACGTATCGGGCCGCCGGGTGCCGTGTATTGCGTAGCAGTGTCACTCATGAGCGCGCTGTCACCTGCGGATCGCCGAGCGCACCATGCGCCGTGGACGTGATCGCAGAAGGTGCCGGTTCGACACTGCGACAGACAGGCGCGTGGCGTATCACTTTCACCACGTCTCGGTATCGGCGACGGATTGGCCGCGGAGCTAAGGCGAGTTCGCGTGAAACGCGATCGGCAAGTTCAGGGCGAAGTAGGAGCGCGTCGAACGGCCGTTACGCTGCGCTCGCGTCGATCTCTTCGATGCGGACATGTGGAAATCGCGCCGTGGTGGCAGCGTGCTCGATCGTCATGCTGACGAGATTGCCGTGTTTGTCCAGGTCGACGTACACGTTCTCTGTAATCTCGCGCGTCTCCTCGACGATTTCGTCGGAGAATTGCAGCAGTGCCGTGTCCGTGTCTTTGAAGTATTTGACGTTCATGGCGTGAACCTGCGGTCGAAAAATGCGTTGTGTATGGTCTCGCCGTCGGGCAACAGGACAACGCGGAGGTAGCGGCGCTCTGCTGGAATGTATGCCCAGCGTCGGATTCGACCATCCCCTTGCACGGCCTCCGCCAGAGGTTGCGTCACGGCGAGGAGAATCCACTCGTCGATAATGCGATCACGATCGGGCCGTCGCCGAACGTGCTGGAAGTAATCGGTGACCCTGAGAATGGTTCGGCTCCGGTTACGGCTGTGCGCGGACCCGTTCTCTAGATCGCCGAGATGAGTTCGAACGCATCGGTGCCGTTGGCAATCGCGTCCGTCGGAATGCGCCTGTCGAACGTGGCGAGTTTCGCGTGGTGCTGTTGCGCGAGTCGCAGCAGGTAGATGTCCGTGAGTGTCGATGGCGTGAGTCGCTCCGGCCTGATCACGCTGTCGTCGAGCAGCGTGATGTCGTCGGCCACGAACACATGGCGTGTGTGCTGCGTGAACTCGCGCAGCAGTTCGCGGACCGCGCTGACGGTGCCAAGCGAATTCGGATACGACGGGAGCCCCGCGATACGCAGCACGCCGTTTTGTACGATGGGGCAGGTGAGCCAGTGCGTGTCACCGCTCGATTCGGCCCAGCGATGCGCGGCGTCGTGGAACACGTGTCGCGGGTCGAGGAGGGCCAGCACGACATTCACGTCCAGCAGGAAGCGTGTCATGCGCTCGCGCTCACTCGCTGTCGGCCAGCAGTCGGGCGATGTGCTCGGGTGTCACCGGACCGCTGTCTGCGCCGACGGGGAAGAGCCGGATCCCGTTGCGTGTGCGCGCGGTCTCCCCGCTGGACGTCGCCGCGGCCAGTCCGCGCCGAGCCAGGTCGGACACGACCTCGCCGATGGAGACGCCGCGGGCCTCCGATAGGCGACGAGCGGCGTCGAGGACGTCATTGTCGAGTGTGAGAGTGGTACGCATGACATCAAACATCACGCATCTCGCATCGGTGGTCAAGTTTGTCGATCGCGGAAGCGGAGCGGGCAGCCCCGGTGCACGTGGCTCCGTGACACGCGGTCCAACATGTCGACTTCCGTTCCCCGTCCCTCACCGAATCGCCGCTGGCCTGTCCATTTCGACGCCCCGCGCCAAGATTCGGCGCAATGACCAGTCTGCCCTTGGGATCGCCCGCGACACCCGCTCCGGCCACCGCCGAACTCGCCCCCGACACCGTCCGCCGCCTGCGTGAGCTGGCCGCCCGTTGGGCCGACGTCGGCGCGGCCGAGCGCGCCAACTACCAGCTCTACCTCATCGAGCTGTGCGACGCGATCGGCGTCCCCCGCCCGAAGCCGGCCGCGACCGGCGACCGGGTCGCCGACAGCTCCGCGTACCAGTTCGAGTTCGCGATCAAAACCACCACGCGCGACGGGGCGATCGCCACGAACTACATCGATCTGTACAAGGCGGGGTGCTTTGCGCTGGAGGCGAAGGACTCCGACGACGGGACCACGACCACAAGATTGCTGACCAAGGCCTTTGGGCAGGTGTCCAACTACGCCAAGGATCTGCCGGAGCGTCCGCCGTACATCATCGTGCTGGATGTCGGTAAGACGATGATTGTGTGGGATCGCTGGTCGGGGTCGTACGGCGGCTACCACCTGGGCACGCGCATCGACCTGCGTGCGCTGGACTCCAGTGCCTCTAACGTTGCGTTGCTGCGCGACATCTGGACCGAACCGGCGGTGCGCGACCCTCGGCGGCACGCACAAAAAATCACGGTGGAGATTGCGGGGCTGCTGGCCGAACTCGCGGCCACACTCGAACAGCGCGGACACGATCCGGAACGCGTGGCGCGGTTTCTGATTCGTTGCGTGTTCTCGATGTTTGCCGAAGACGTGAAGCTGTTGCCCGACGCGTCGTTCAAGAATCTGCTGCACGCCGTTGCCGACGGTGGCCCCGATGCGTTTGTGGAGGCCGCCCAGGATCTATGGAGAGCAATGGATGTGGGCGGACGCTTTGGTTATCACCGCCTGCTGCGCTTCAACGGCCATTTCTTTGCCAACGCCGAGGCGTTGCCGCTCGAGCGTGCCGAACTAGAGCTGTTGCGCCGTGCGGCAGACGCTGACTGGAGCGCGGTCGAGCCGTCGATCTTTGGTACGCTGCTCGTTCGTGCACTCTCGGCCGAAGAACGGCACCGGCTGGGCGCGGAGTACACGCCGCGTGATTTCATCGAGCGGCTGGTGCGGCCGACGGTGGAAGAGCCTGTGCGCGAGCGGTGGACGGCGGTGCAGGCGGAGGTGCTGCAGCTGCGCGAGCGCGCACGACCCACGGATATTCGCGCGGCTGAAACGCGACTGCTGGAGTTTCACGCGTGGCTACGTGGACTGCAGATTCTCGATCCGGCGTGCGGGAGCGGCAACTTTCTGTACGTGACGATGCATGCGCTCAAGCGCGTGGAAGTGGAAGTGTTCCGCTTGCTGGCCGACGTGCAGGGCGGGCAGACGAGCGTGCGCATGGCGGAGATCGATCCGGGGCAGTTTCACGGTATCGAGGTGAAGGCGTGGGCGCGCGAAATCGCCGAGCTGACGTTGTGGATTGGCTTCCATCAGTTCTGGCGGCAGCAGCATGGTGATGTACAGCCTGACGAACCGTTGCTGCGCGACACGGGCACGCTGGAGCATCGCGACGCCGTGCTGGCGTGGGACAGCATTCGGCATGTGCCGGAGAAGGACCGGCCGGACCCGACGCCGCGCATTGTGCATCCGGTAACGGGGCAGTTGGTGCCGGATCCGAACGCGAAGCTCAAGTACATGGAGTACGTGGGGGCCAGAGCGGCTGAGTGGCCGCAGGCGGATTTCATTGTGGGGAATCCGCCGTATTTGGGTAATAAGCGAATGCGCGAGGCGTTTGGCGACGGGTATGTCGATGCGCTGCGTGGCGCGTACTCGGACGTTCCGGATAGCATCGACTTCGTGATGTACTGGTGGGTTCGTGCAGCGCGCGAGGTCGCCGTTCGTCGGACGATTCGTGCGGGACTGATCACGACCAATTCTATCACGCAGACCTTTCATCAGCCGCTTCTTGCCGAAGCCGCGAGCATAGGTGCTCAGATCGTCTGGGCCGCTCCGGATCATCCTTGGGCAGATGGATCAGATGCTGCTGCGGTTCGAGTCGCGATGACTGTACTCGCGCGTGGAATCACATTCGCTACAAGGGTCGACGTGGACGAGCGCGGAGCTGTCGTTCTCTCGCGTCAAGTCTCGCGGTTGAACTCAGACCTGTCCGCGGACGCCGACGTGCCAACCGCGGCAAGTGTTCCGCTGCGGTCGAATGGTGGATGCTCTTGTCGTGGAGTGACGCTTGTTGGTGCCGGCTTCCTAATTGACCGCAGATGAAGCGTCGTCGCTCGTAAGGTCTGATCCAAGCAACTCAGAGGTGATCCGTGCCTATAGAAATGGACGTGACCTCATGGCGCGAGGAAGAGACGTATACGTCATCGATTTTGCAATGAAGTCGGAAAACGAGGCACGTCACTTCGCTGTGCCCTTTGACTTGGTGCGGTCACGAGTGAAGCCTGAACGCGACGGAATGCGCCGCGATTCACGGCGGAAGTACTGGTGGAGGTTCGGCGAACCCAATCCGAAACTTCGGAGGTTGGTGGCCGACTTGACTCGGTACATCGCGACGCCCTATGTGGCAAAGCATCGCCCCTTCATGTTCTTGGATGCTCGAACCGCACCGGACGACAAAGTAGTAGTGGTTGGCTCAGACCAAGCATGGATTCTCGGTGTGCTCTCTTCCGCGATTCATGGTGGGTGGGCGCTGGCTGCAGGCTCACTTCTCGAGGATCGACCGACCTACAACAATCCACGCTGCTTCGACCCCTTCCCCTTCCCCGACCCTCCCGCCGCTCTCCGCGCACAAATCGCCACCCTCGCCGAGTCCCTCGACGCACACCGCGCCGCCGCCATCGCGCGTGACGAACGCGTCACCATGACCGGCATGTACAACGTCGTCGAGAAGCTCCGCTCCGGCGACCAGCTCACACCCAAAGAACGCACCGTCCACGAACTCGCGGCCTGCGGCATTCTGCGCGACATGCACGATCAACTCGACGCGCTCGTCGCCGAGGCGTACGGATGGTCGTGGCCGCTCTCCACGGAGGAGATTCTCGACAAGCTCGTCGCGCTGCACGACGTGCGCGTGGCCGAGGAGGCGCAGGGGATCGTGCGCTGGCTGCGTCCGGAGTTTCAGGCGCCGCAGTCGGCTATGGCTGCTCCCGTCGCTGAACTGGCGCTGACAACCAACGTGAGCGCCGCTGCTGCTGTCGCCGAGCCCACGCCTTGGCCGGCGCAGGCCATCGAACAGATCTCGGCGCTCAAGCGTCTCGTCACCACACACACCCTGAGCGTCGACGATGCCATGCAGCAGTTCAGCGGCGCCAGACGCGAGCTTGTGGAGCGGCATCTGGAAACGCTCGCCATTCTGGGCGAGGTGCGCGTGGTGGAATCGGGGCGGTACAGCGCGGTGGCAGCGTTCTGAGGCGGGGCGAGCCGACTATCTCTGCGGTGTCTCCGCGGTGCGCCCCAATGCCATTCGCGCCGGGATCCGGTCCGACCTCTTGAATTTTGACTAGTCTGACCAGAATTAGTAGTTTCCGGTCATGCCAGACGAATACTCCATCTACGACGCCAAAGCCAAGCTCTCCGCGCTCGTGCGGCAGGTGCGCGAAGGGCAGACCTTCGTGATCACCGTCCACGGCGAGCCGGTAGCCGAACTGCGTCCGATCGAAAAGCCCGAGCGCAAACAGACGCTCGAGGAGCGTGTCGCGGAGCTGACCGCCCGCGGCGAGATCACGCCGTCCAAGCTCAAGCCTGGTGAGCGGCCGAGCTTCCCCATCGGATCGACGCACATACCCGGTGCGTTGCAGCGCTTTCTGGACGAGCGCGATTGAGGAGCGCATTCGTCGATACGTCGGCGCTCCTGTCATTGGCACTGGCTGAGGTGACCGCGGTGGAAGTTGGTGGTCGGCTTGCTGTGTTCGACCGTGTTCGAGCATCGGATCTGCTTGTGGCGGAACTCAGGAGCGCCTGCAAGCGTGACGGAATCGCTGTTGACCAACGGTTGATCGACAGTCTGGACGTGGTATTGCCGCGGCGATCGCTCGGCCCGGAAATCGCCCGCGTCCTCGACGTTGGCTACGTGCGTGGCGCCGACTGCTGGCATCTGGCGACGGCGCTGTATCTCGCGCCCGATCCCGCCGAACTCACCTTCCTCACGCTCGACCTGCGACAACGCGACGTCGCCCGGGCGCTAGGCTTCATGGTCTGACCACCGCCAGCAGTGCAGCGACACGCCGTACGGCACGCGGCGCGGCGCATGACGGTACGTTCTGCTTCCTCCTCAACTGGACCCTGCCCATGCTGCGCCCTCGATCGTCGCCAACACGCTCGCGCGCCGTCGTGCTCGCGGCCGCTCTTCTCGTGGCCGCCTGCGGCCCCAAGGATTCCGATGTGCAGCTGGGCGTGAATGCGGCGCTCGTCGACGCGCCCGGCATCACGGCGAGCGTGACCGATGGTGTGGTAACACTCGCCGGCGCCTACGCTGACAGTGCGACGGCGTCCGCGACCGAAGCGAAGGTCAAGGCACTGCGAGGCGTGAAGTCGGTGGTCGTCACGACCACGGTGACGCCGCCTCCACCGCCGGCGCCGGCGCCGGCGCCCGTCGTTCTCTCGCCGGATGATGCGATGCTCAACGAGGTCGCCGGTGTGCTCGCCAACTTCCCGACGCTCTCCGCGTCGGTGGCCAGCGGCGTCATCACGGTGACGGGCGAGATTGCCAAGGCCGATGTGTCCGCGATGATGCAGGCGCTGTCTGCACTGCACCCGAAGAAGATCGACAACCAGGCGCGCATCAAGAAGTAGCGTCGGCTGTGCGGACGATTCGCCCACTATTTGCGCACTATTGCGCGAGCAGCTTGCGATAGGCCGCCAACGCCTCGGGACCTTCGGTGACCACGCGAAACGGATCGGTGCTTTTGACGGCCGGTCCGCCGATGCCCCAGCTGAAAATCGTCACGAGCGCCGCGCCGTGATTGAAGTGGCGCGCGAGATACGTCTCCATCGACATCTTCGAACTGCCCGCAGCGCTCCCGGGAATGACGTTCGTGCCCTCCGATGACGCCCACGCGGGTGCGCCGCGCCGTGCGCGCTCCTCTTCGATCTGCTCGAATACGCCGACCACGGGATACGTGCTGAACCCGGGGCGAGCGTTGGCATCAAACGCGACGGACGGTCGCTGGGAACTTGGTGCGAGATCGAGCGCCGTCTCGTACGTGACGCCCGACGGCACGGAGAGCGTTGCGAAATACGCGCGACTGACGAACGCGACATGCGTGTAAATGCGCGTGCGATCAATCCCCGCCTGCGCGAGTCCGCTGGTCCACAGCCCGATGAATTCGCCAACGATCGATGCGATCTCCGCACTCACATCGGTCGGTGGTCGATTGGGTCCGAAGCCACGATTGCTGAGCGCGTGAAAGCCGACGCGGTTCTTCGTGACCACGTCCTGCCCCATGTGTGTTTCCCAGCCAGCGATCACGCCAGCAAACTGCGATTCCTTGCCCTGTGCCTTGAGCGCGGTCACGTGCGAAGCAATCGCGGCGCCGATCACGTCGCGTGCGCGACGCGTGACCTCGGCGCGGATCCTCGGCGCGTTGAAGCACATCTTTGCTGGCGGATTGGCCCACGTCAAAAGCAGTCCGTTGCTGCGGCTTCCAGAGAAATCCGTCCACTCGACGTTGTCCGGATCGTTGATCAGGTCCGTACGCTTGCTCCAGAACATCGAGTCGTCGATGTGGAAGCCGACCGCGATGTTCTCCGCCGCGGCGATGGCGAATCCGTCATCGATGATCCGTCGCACTTCGTCGTCGGTGTGATCGAAGGAAATAGGACCCAGCATCAAGGCCAGCTTCGTGCGTGCGCCGCCCTTCACGCCAATGGTCGTGACGATGTCGTGCACCACGGCGGCGATCCGATCGCGAGGCGTGTACACCATGGCCCGATCAAACGGGATGGCGGGATCCGGTCCGCCTTCGAAGACCTGAAACGCGAGATAGCGAGTCTCGATTCCAGCGAGAGGTTTGAGCGCTTCCGTGGTTGGCAACGTCGACGCCACACCGGACGGTTGCGATGCGCCGCAGGCGGTCCCCAGCAGTGCAGCACTCAGCGTCGACAGCAGGGACATTCGCATGGGCTGGCTCTGTGTTGGGGAGAGAAGGCCTCGTCGGATGGGGTCACTACGGCACCGAAATCA
Organism: Gemmatimonas sp.; assembly: GCA_965279375.1. Classification (GTDB taxonomy): domain Bacteria; phylum Gemmatimonadota; class Gemmatimonadetes; order Gemmatimonadales; family Gemmatimonadaceae; genus Gemmatimonas. The sequence continues at coordinate 2,064,460 of OZ257156.1, forward strand.
GTCCGGTGTCCGCAGGCGCTCAGCACCACCTAGAGGCTGTATCTGGCCGTTACTTTGCTCGGGTGAAACCGGGTGAACTCAGAATCCGTCGTGGATCGCACCTTCACCCCGTCCCTCACCCATGCGCCTGATACCTCGCCTCGCCATGCCCCTCGTCCTGACTGCGGCGTCGCTCTCCGTAGCCAACGCACAATCCGCTCCGTCCGACTCTGCGATTCGCGCGATCCTCAAGGAGCGCGTCGATGCGGGGCGCTTTGCCGGCATCGCCGTCGGTGTGGTCACGCGCGACAATCAGCGGCGCGTGATCGCCTATGGTCCGCAGGCCGGCGTGACCCCATTCAATGGGAAAACGGTCTTCGAGATCGGATCGATCAGCAAGACGTTCACCGCCGCGATGCTCGCCGACATGGTCGCGCGCAAGCAGGTGGCGTTGAATGATCAAGTGGCCTCACTGCTTCCCAAGGGCACCGTCATTCCGGCGCGCAGCGGCAAGCAGATCACGCTGCTCGATCTGGCGACACAAAGCTCCGGTTTGCCGCGCATGCCCGACAACATGAAGCCCAAGGACGAGAACAACCCGTACGCGGACTACACCGTCGCACAGATGTACGCGTTTCTGGCCGGTCATTCGCTCGCCAACGATCCCGGCGCGAAGTACGACTATTCCAATCTGGGCTTCGGCCTGCTCGGTCACGCACTCGCGCTGCGCGCAGGAAAGAGCTACGAAGCGCTGATGGTTGAGCGCATCGCGACGCCACTTGGCATGACGGACACGCGCATCGCGCTCTCGCCGAGCATGCAGGCGCGTCTCGCTCCGGGCCACACGGATACGGGCAAGCCCATCGGCAATTGGGATCTGCCGACATTCGCCGGAGCCGGCGCGATTCGCAGCACGGTGGACGACATGCTCAGCTACATCCGCGCCAACGCGGACTCCGCCGCCACGCCGCTCTCGAAGACGCTCGCGCTCACACACACGGAGCGACACGCTGGCCCGTCGGCCACCACGACGATCGGTCTCGCCTGGCATCGCACGCGCTCGCGCTCGGGCAAGACGATCGTGTGGCACAACGGTGGTACTGGCGGTTACCGCTCATTCACTGGCTATGACGAAGCGACCGGCGAGGGCGTTGTGGTGCTGACCAACACCTCGAACAGCGTGGACGAGATCGGGATGTATCTGCTCGATCAGACGATCCCGCTTCCCAAGCCGCCCAAGGCTCGTGTCGAGGTGACGCTGCCGCAGGCGACGCTCGATGCGTACGTCGGAGTCTATGAGTTGGCGCCCACCTTCTCGATCACCATTCTGCGCGAAGGCGCACATCTCTTCGCACAGGCGACGGCGCAACCGAAGTTCGAGATCTTCGCCGAGCGGGAGGACGAGTTTTTCGTGAAGGTGCTCGATGCGCAGATTTCGTTTACGCGCAACGCCGATCGCACGATTGCCGGTCTCGTGCTGCATCAGAACGGCCAGAACATTCCCGGCCCGCGAAAGCCGTAGCCGTCACGGCGTTACGGCTCGATCGCTCAGCGCTTCTTCAGCAGCAGCAGCACGTTGCCGACCTCACGCTCGCCGGTGGGGTCGGTCGGGGAATTGACCACCGCTCCATCGATCACCATGGTGGTTGAGCCTCCGCCATCGAAGTTCATCGCATCCCACGCTCCCAATCGCTTGAGGGCGTCCGCGAGCTCCGCGACGGTCATCCCCACGCTGCTCGTGGAGCGGCCATCCACGACCACGAGCCAGAGCGTCTTGCGGTCGCGCGAGTAGCCGATCGCGGTGCGGGGGTGCCGCGCTTCCGCATTGCGTGAGATCGTCCCTTCGATCGTCGCCGAGCTCGCGGCAACGTTCTGTCCATGGTGCAGCAGCTGCGGCCACCCGCCGATCAGCAGTTGCGGCGCGCCGTGCGCGAGTCGCGGCACGGTGGTGAGCAGCACGCGCACCGTGTCACCGTCGGCGAGTTGACGAAGCGTGGTGATGCGAGGTCCAAAGGCGGTGAGCACCGCACCATCCGTGGGAATCGCGGTTCCTGCAGACGTCGAGATGGGACCGCGACGCACGAACAGCAGCGTGTCGCCGCGATGACCGGCCGTCACGAGTGGCAATTCGACCGTGGTGACCGAGGTATCGCGCGCCGCGTCCGGGTCGATGCTGCGCGGCGTGCCCAACGGCGATCCTGCGCCGGGCGTCTGCGCACCAAAGCGTGACGTGAAGAGCGCGGTGCCTTCGTACGTGCCCGTCGTCTTTGCATTCACGCTCAGGATGGGCAGCGCGGCCCCGCGCACCAGCGCCATGCCATCGAGAATGAAACGATCGATCTGCGGGTGTCCGTCCGCATCGATCGCAAACTGCACATGCACATTGTCGTATGTGTCGAATGGCGAGTCGGTGACCTTGAGCCCCTTCCACCACTCGCCACCGATCACCTGGTTGTTCTCGTTCTCTCCAGATTTCAGATCGAAGAAGTCGGCATTGATGGCCGCGAGCACCGCTGTGCCGGCCTCGGTGTGTCGTCGAGCGATCGTTGACGTTCGCTCACGTCCGCGCAGCGCATCCTTGCCGTGCACCTGCTGCAACGCGAGGTCGCGATGTCGCAGATCGACACGCACGATGTGCAGACGCCACGGCCCGACGGGATCGCTGACTCGGCGATAGCTCACGCCGGGCGCCAGCGTGCGCGTGGTGTCGCCTCGTGCACGGCCATCGGATGCGCTCTGTGCCGCAAGCGCGACGGGGACCAAGCACGCCAGGAGCGCGACCACGCCACCAACTGCGCGGAAAAAGGTCGATTGTAACGGTAGACTGTTCAACTGATGGCCGGTATACTCTCGCACAACACTCCCTCCCCAATCCCCTCAGAAGAGAGGCGGTCTACATGCACCATCCCGTGAGGCGGCTGTTCGCTGCCGCGTCGCTCGCTGCGATGCTCAGTGTACCAGCGTTCGCCCAGAACACCATAACTCTCGAAGGGGCCGTCAAGGGCGACGGCGCGCCAATCGCTGGCGCTCAGATCACCGTGGTCAACGTGGCTACGCGTGAGTCGGCGCGCGCGCTGACGCGCACCAACGGTGAGTTCCGCGTCCTTGGTCTGTTCAGCGGCCAGTACACCGTGAACGTGAAGGCCATCGGCTTCCGTCAGCGCACCGACACCGTCAATCTCGCGATCGGCCAGCGTGCGCGTCTCGAGTTCTCGCTGGAGAAGGGCGCCGCCGAACTTGAAGCGCAGACGGTCACCGCCGAACGCGTCAAGCAGGTGGAAGTGCAGCGCATGTCAGTGTCGGCGCCGGTCATGAAGGAAGAAATCGAGAATCTTCCGCTCAGCTCGCGCGGCATCATGAACCTCGCGGGCATCGCCCCGGGCATCAAGACGTATTCGCCGCAGTCTGGGCGTACGTTGCCCTCGGGCGGCGCGGCGCCGGACCTTCGCTTCTTCAACGTCTACATGGACGGCGTCGAAATGAAGAGTCTCTTCAACGGCAACATCGTCGGCCTCGGGCAGACGGGTTCGCCGCTGCCGCAGGAAGGGCTCGAAACGTTCCGGGTGTACGTGAACCCGTACGACGCGGAGTACACGCGCGCGGGCTCGTACGTCATCAGCGCGGAAAGCCGTCGCGGTACCAACAAGTGGCAGGGCTCCGCGTTCGGCTTCCTGCAGAACAAGAGCATGACCGCGCGCAACGCGTTTCTCCCGACGGCTTCTCCGACGCCCAACTTCGGCAAGACGCAGGCAGGCTTCAACCTTCGCGGTCCGCTGGTGAAGGACAAGCTGTTCCTCGCCACCAGCTATGAGCTGACGTCCACGGATTTCTATCTCGACGTGAATCCCGTCAGCGGCGGCGCGCAGTGGGCGAAGTACAAGGGCTCGTTCCTCGCGCCCAACAAGAACCATTCGTCGTATGCGCGCCTGACGTACGTGCAGAGCCCGCGTCTGACGTACGACTTCATGGGCTCCGCGCGCTTCCTGCGCGGCGAAGGCAACTTCGGTGGTCGCGTGTCGCCGGACGGCGGCATTTCACAGAAGTACGAGATCTACACCGGACAGCTCCGTCAGCGGTACATCTCGGGCGGCGGCAACTTCGTCAACGAAGCGAGCCTGCAGGCGGTGAACTGGAATCACAACGAAGCGCCGCTGGTGCCGGGCCCGCAGTTCACGTACCCGGGCATCATCACGGGCACGGCGGGCTTCCCGCTCATTCTCAAGGAAACGCATCTTCGCCTTGTCGATCGCGCCACGCTCAACATCGACAACGGCTCGGGCTCGCACGTGATCAAGTTCGGCGTGGAGCTGAGCCGCATCGCGGCCACGCAGGACCAGCCGAACAACACCAACGGCTCGTTCAACTTCCTCACGGACACGTCGTCGCTGCCGAACCTGGCGTCGATCGCGGTCGGCTTCACGGACCCGACGGGCGTGTCGGACGCCGTGGCCAGCGCCACGGGTTACACGACCGGCATCTACATCAACGACGAATGGCGCATCAAGCCCAACTTCACGTTGTCGCTCGGCCTGCGTCATGACGCCGAGTTGAACACGATGAACAACGACTACGTCACGCCGTGGTCGAAGGATCCTGTGCTGACGGCGATTCCGGAGCTCAAGAACTATCTGAACGCCGGTAACCGCAAAAACCAGCTCGGCAACATCTCGCCGCGTGTGTCGTTCTCGTGGGACCCGTTCAAGAACAACAAGACGTTCGTGCGTGGCGGCTTCGGTATCATCTACGACCGCGTCACGAGCTTCATGGGCTTCCAGGAGCGTCGCAACTCGACGTGGCGTACGTACAACTTCACGTTCAACAACACGAACAACCTGCCGACGAAGGATCCGGCTGTGTTGCGTCAGCGTGTGATCAGCGGCCAGTCCGGCTCGCCGGCACCGATTCTCATGAACCTCGAGATGAAGACGCCGCACAGCCGTCAGATGTCGGTGGGTGTGGGCCATCAGTTGACGCCGGAGTTCGGCGTCAACGTCGACTACGTCATGCAGCACATGGACAACCTCTATGTGCAGCGCAACCCGAACTACCTCGATCGCACGGTGACACCGGCGCGTCGCAAGCTGACGGCGTCGTTTGGCGATATCCTGTTGTGGGATGACATCGGTCAGTCCGACTACTCGTCGGTGATGGTGCAGGCCACGTGGCAGCGCAAGAAGCAGCGCGTGAACATCGCGTACACGCTTGGCTACTATCAGGGTGACTTTGACACCGCCGGCCTGCCGAACTTCGCCTATCCGTTCCTCTTCAACCGCCAGCGTACCACGGGTGACGAGCGTCATCGTCTCGTGGTGTCCAACATCACGCCGCTGCCGTTCAAGTTCCTGCTGTCGGCGGTATCGACGTTTGCGAGCCCGCGTCCGTTTGGTCAGATCGACGGTCGCGACATCAACCTCGACAACATCGTGGGTGACGACTACCCGGGCGGCACGGTCTCCACGAGCGGCATCCGCACGGCGATGCCGGCGAATGCGTGGGTGAACTGGTATCGCACCGTCGACGTGCGTCTCGCGCGTCCGTTGTTCGACTTCAACGGCAAGAAGCTCAGCTTCACCGCGGAAGTGTTCAACGCGTTCAACTTCAAGAACAACCTGTCGTACGGCGGCACGCAGTTCACGACGACCGGCGCAACGGTTGCCACCTTCGGCGTTCCGCTCAGCTCGTACGGCGCGCGTCAGGGTCAGGTTGGCATGAAGGTCGAGTTCTAAGCGACCGATGATGACGACTTCGTCGCGCGTCAGTGGCGCAGGATACCGGTGCTCGCCGCTCAGCATTGCGCTGAGTGCGTCGTTGGTGTCCGCGTCGCTGGCCGCGGCGCAGTCGAGTATTGCACCACCTGCGCGTTTCACTGATCCGGACCGCGTCGCCAAGCTGCGCGCCGCGCTCCCGCAGGTGGACAGCGCCATGCGCGCGTTCGCCATGCAGAATCGTGTGCCCGGCATCGCGTATGGTGTGATCGTTGACGGCAAACTGTTGCATGTAGCCGCGCTGGGGCTGCGCGAGGTGCCGAGTAAGGCGATCGTTGATACGAGCTCGGTGTTTCGCATTGCCTCGATGACCAAGAGCTTCACCGCGCTTTCGATCCTGCAATTGCGCGATGCGGGGCTGGTGTCGCTCGACGCGCCGGCGGAGCGCTATGTGCCGGAGCTCAAGGCGTTGCGCTATCCCACCAGTGATGCGCCGCGCATCACGGTGCGGCACTTGCTTTCGCACTCGGCGGGTTTCCCCGAAGACAATCCGTGGGGCGATCAGCAGCTCGCCGCCACCGACGCGCAGTTGGCGGCGATGATCAAATCGGGCATTCCATTCTCGACGGCGCCCGGCACGGCGTACGAGTACTCCAACTTCGGCTTTGCGATTCTCGGCCGTATCGTGCAGAACGTCAGCGGCATGCCGTATGCGCGATACATCCAGCAGCGCGTACTGAAGCCGCTCGGCATGACCTCCACCACCATGCAGGCACGCGACGTGCCTGCCAGTCGGTTGGCGCACGGCTATCGCTTGCAGGATGATGCGTGGCTGGAAGAGCCGGCGCTTCCGGATGGCGCTTTCGGTGCGATGGGCGGCATGCTGACCTCGTCCGCCGATCTGAGTCGCTGGGTGGCGTTGATGCTGGATGCGTGGCCGCCGCGCGATGGTGCGGAATCGCCGGTGCTCAAGCGATCTTCGTTGCGCGAGATGCAGCAGATCGCGCGCTTCGCCGGTGCGACGTCCGCACGCAACGCAGCGGGCGTGTTGACGATGAACGCCGGTGGTTACGCCTACGGCCTGCGGGTCTCGCAGAACTGTCTCTTCGGACATGTGGTCGCGCATTCGGGCGGCCTGCCGGGCTTCGGCTCGCAGATGCGCTGGCTGCCGGAGTACGGCGTGGGCATCGTGGCGCTGGGCAATCTCACGTACACCGGATGGACGGGAGTCCTCGATCAGGCGTTCGAGGTACTCGCGAAGTCGGGCGGACTGAAGCCGCGTGTTCCGCAGCCTGCGCCCGTGCTGCTCGCCATGCAGGAGAAGGTCACTCGGCTCGTGCAGGAGTGGAAGCAGCCGCTCGCCGACAGTGTGGCGGCGATGAATCTCTTCCTCGATGAATCCGGGCCGCGACGTGCGGCGGCGATCGGAAAACTGACTGCCGCCGCCGGTGGTAACTGCAAGGCCGTTGGGTCGATCGTCGCAGAGAATGCGTTACGTGGGCTGTGGAAGATGCAATGCGATACGGGCGCGCTGAGTGTGGGCATTACACTCGCACCCACCGAGCCGGCGCGCGTGCAGCAGTTCACCGTGGTGCCTTTGCGAGCGGATGCCGTCGTAGGGGCCGCGCCGGCCTGTCGTCAGTAGCGAGCGTTTCGGCGACCGCACACATCTCGACAGTTAGCGTTTCGGCGGCACCAGTTCGAGTACGACGCCCTGCAAGGCGTCCATCGCAATGGGCAGCGCGCCCGCGAGCGTGCGCAGTGTGCCGAGTGTGCGTGAACCTGTCTGGTCGTGCCGAACGACTCGCGTCGCGGACGGAAGGCCGTAGGCATTCGCGTCCAGCTGCACCGTGGCGGTGATCGGCTGCTGATTGATGCCGGCCAGTGCGATCGCGACGCGCCCGTCAGCGGCGCGCCAAGCGCCCGTGAGCACTTCGGGTGACTGCAGGTGCGCCTCGGTGGGTCCGCCCAGTCGTGCGGCGTAGATGGAGATGCGCGAAAGCAGCAGGTCCGCTGACGGGGAGCTGACGGCGGGCGCACGCAGGAACGTGCCGTACTGGAAGAACTCGCGCAGCCCATAGCGCAGCGTTGCAAGCCGCTCGAGATAGTCGATTTCGCGTCGCCGTGCGGTGAGCTGGTCGGGGAGGAAATTGGCGATGGTGGGCTGCATCCCCCAGACGAACATGCGCGCTTGCTCGAGATGGAATTGGCGCACGTACTTCTCATCGAGCAGCGTCATCGCCGTTGCCGGCCGCTTGGACGCGGGCCACAGCTCGTCATACGGCGGGAGTGTGAGCGACCCGTACGTGCCGTAGGTCAGTGCGTAGGCATGATAGGCTGCCTGAAACATCGGAATCACTTCCCACCCGGACGCGGGATCGGCGTAGCGTTCCTGGCTCACCTGTAGCGTGAGGAATGCGTCGAGGTCGGGCATCCAGCTCTCACCGCCCCCTTCGCCGGCGAATCCTGCGGGGCGCCGTACATTGCGTGCGCGCAAATCGCGCGCGAGAGAGCGAAAGCCCTGCATCCAGTAGTTGCCACCGCCGACGGGATGGCCGTGGTCTGCGCTCCAGTCGATCAGGCTCAGCACCGCCTGATCCATGTAGATGCCATCGATGCCGTACTGCTTGAGCACCGTGTCGGCGATTCCTGCGTACTTGTTGCGCCAGAACGGCGTGGCGATGTCCATCGTCGCGCACGGCAGCGGATCGAAGACGTTGTACACCTCCTCCCGAATGCTTCCGTCGCGTTCGCGCACCGCAAAACGCTCGGCGCGTTCGCGCGTCCAGCTGGGTGTGTTGGTGCACCACAGCCGCTGGTTCATGTACACGATGGCGTGGAGTCCGGCGGCGTGCGCCTTGGCAACCGCGGTTGTGAACGGCGCCGCACCTTCGCGCGGGGGCAGGTAGTCGGGGAAGCTGGTGTCGTAGGGCCCGTTGTGCCACCAATGCCAGAACACGTTCACCGGCAGCTTGGCATCGGCCTGGAGCGCGGCCGCCGGCTCGAGCACCATCTCCGACTTGCCGCGATTCCACACCCAGAGCCCCGTGTTGCGCATCCACGCCGGCGTGGTGTTGGTGCGCAGCCGGCTGTCGCGCGCCCAGTACTGCCGTGTGCCCCAGCGGCGATAACGCTCGATTGCACTCAGCCAGTCTCCCGCGACGACGCCGACCCTCGCGGCATACGTTGGTGCGTAGCTGTCGCTGCGCCCGGGATCGGAGAGCACGTGCACGACGTCATAGCCCGCGGTTCCGTCGCGCGTTCCCCACAGTGCAAAGCTCTTGCGATACGCGAGCGAATCGTCGGCGGCGAAGTACAGCCCGCCATCCGCTGCATTCGCCAACGAGAGCATTTGCATCGAGGTTGCGCCGGGATAGGCGAACTCCAATCGGCGTCCCTTGCCCTCGGGGCCGGCGAGCATTGCTCGCGGATTGCGCGCCTTCTGCCCCATCCACGACGGAACCGCCAGTTCGTCGTTCGCGCCAATCGCGATTCCCGTCACGCGAGGAAAGTGCACACGTTCCACGCGCGCATCGGCTGCTGCGGTCGCGCGTATTCCCTCAACGCGAAGGCGCCACGACGCGGTGGAGTCCGCATCGACGCGCACGGTGGCGACCACGCGAAGTCTGGGCGGTGCGGTGGCGGCGAAGCGATCCCAGGTCAGCACCAGCGCATTGCCGCGGCGCGCGGACACAAAGCGTCCAGCCTGCGCCGCGTTGATCGCGGAGGCGGTGCCTCCGGAAGCGGTGCCGCCCGATGCGGTACCGTTTGGGAGCAGGTCAATGGACCAGAGGCCGATCGAGTCGGACTCGGTGCCGGCACGTTGCCGGCCGCGTCCATCGTGCAATGCGACGAGATGGCCGTCGGTCGCGGAGAATGTCAGGCGAAGCGATGCATCGCCGAGTACGAGCGGTGGCTGCGCCGATTGTGCGCGTGAAACGCCGACGGGTGTACTGAGCAGCGCTGCGCAGGCAGCGGCGGAGAGAAGTCCGGGCTGCCTGAGCATGCGCATGGTCTTATCGGGTCGGTTACTTGTACAGCAAGTAGGGCTTCACCTGCGCGGCGAACTTCGCGGCGTCGGCATCCCACTGCTTGATGAGCGCGTCCACCGTGTTGTTTTCGACGGCCTTCGTGAGTTGATCCGTGCCGGCCAGTCGGTCGATGGAGCGAGTGCGGCCCGCCGCATTCACCGACGGTTCGCGCCACTTGAACTCGTTCGGATGACGCGCGTAGAAGGTGCGCAACATGCGAATGCCAAGTTCGACGGGGCGCACGGCGTTGCGATCCGTGACGCGGACCTTGATCATCGGAATGGTCTTGCCCGCGAACTTGTAGCCGGTCTCGATGGTGCGCGTGGCGGTGTCGAACTTCACGCCGGGCAGCTTGAGTGCATTCAGCTCGGCGGCGACCGCCACGTTGTCCTTGAGGTAGTCCGCGCCGATGAGCGTGAACGGATCGTCGGTGCCTCGTCCTTCGGTGGCATTGGTGCCTTCGAAGAACACGGTGCCGGGGTAGAGCAGCTCCGCATCGAGGTTGCGCAGGTTGGGCGACGGATTCACGCGCGGGATTCCCGTCTCGTCGAACCACATCGAGCGCTTGTAGTTCTTCATCGGGACCACGCTGATGTTCGCATTGATCGCCTTGGTGCCGGCGAGGAAACGCATCAGCTCACCGGGAGTGAGCCCGTAGCGCAGCGAGACGGCGTGCTGTCCCACCAGCGACGCGAACTTCATCTCGAGGATGTTTCCCTCGAAGCGGTCCGCGCGAATGGGATCGGGACGATCGAGGACGATGATCGGCTTGTTCGCCTTGGCGGCGAGCAACGCCAGCGTCCATTGGAAGGTGTACACGCGCGCGCCGACATCCTGAATATCGTACAGCACGACGTCGACATCCTTGAGCATGTCGGCCGTGGGTGACTCGACGTCGCCGTAGAGCGAGTACACCTTCACGCCAGTTGCGGAGTCCACGCCCGAGCTGACCTTCTCGCCGGCCTTGGCTACTCCACGAATACCGTGCTCCGGACCATACAACGCGGTGAGCTTGACGCCCGGAGCCTTGAAGAGCAGGTCGATGGAGCTGGTGCCCTTTCGGTCACGCCCGGAGTGGTTGGTGAGCAGGCCCACGCGCTTTCCCTTGATCAGGTGGAGCGAGTCGGAAATCAGGACTTCGATGCCCGGCACCACGCCCGGTGCGCGTTGCGCAACGATCGAGGAGAGTGGGCTGGCGCTGGCCAACGTGACCAGCAGCGCGAGAGCGCGACGGCGCGTGAGGTGCATAAGGTGATTCAGCAGATGAGTGGGGTACTTCAGGAGTGGATGTAGCTCTGCAGCTGCTCGATGGTCGACTCGTGATCGGCGATGATGTCGTCCATCAAGTCGCGAATGGAGATCATGCCGAGTACCGTGTCACCGTCCAGCACGGGGAGATGCCGGAACTTCTTGGCGCTCATGATTGCCATGCAGTCACGTGTGCGCGTTTGCGCCGTCACCGTGAAGACTTCTGAGCTCATGATTTCCGACACCAGCGTTTCCTTCGAGTTGCGTCCTTGGAGCGTGATCTTGCGCGTGTAGTCGCGCTCGGAGAAGACGCCGACGAGGCGGTCACCGTCGAGTACGAGCAGCGCGCCCACATCCAGTCGGGCCAGCGTGCTCAGTGCGTCGAAAACGGTTTGATCGGGACGAACGGCCCACAGGGTACCGTCGTGCTTCTTGAGCAGATCTGCAACGCTTTTCATGGCAGGCTCCCGGGGAGGGGCGGAGGGAGCCTAAAGCGTACGGCTCCCCGGGCGTTGGCGCCATACGGTTCCGCGAAGTGGCGGGGACGATAAACCCTCGCGCGGCGAGCGGCATCGTATCAACGTGTCGCTACCAATTCCGCTCGCCGTGAACCACTCTCCCCCTCGTGAGGCCCGGATCGACCCGACGGTGCTGGCCGCGCAGCGCGGAGAGGAGGCGGCCTTTGCGTTGCTCTATGACGCGCATTCGGCGCGCGTGTTTGCCCTGTGCCTGGGGCTGGCCGGCGATCGCGTGCTCGCCGGTGAGCTGGTACAGGACGTCTTCGTTCGCGTCTGGGAACGACTTGGCACCTTCCGCGGCGACAGCGCCTTCGGCACGTGGCTGCATCGCCTGGCTGTGAACGTGGTGCTGGAGTCGGAGCGGCGAGGGCGCCGTCGATCGCTGCGCGTGCAGGCCATGGCCGATCTCCGCGACGACACGCGGTTGGCGATGGGCAGCGTCCCGATCTCCGCGGCCGCGGGCGCGGACCCGGGGTTGTCGATGGACATGGAGACGGCGATCAGCCGCCTCCCAGCGGGCGCACGCACCGTTTTTGTGTTGCACGACATCGAAGGGTTCCAGCACGGCGAAATCGCCCAACAGCTTGGCATCGCCGAGGGCACCTCCAAGGCACATCTCTTTCGCGCACGTCGACACCTCCGGGAGATGCTTGGCCCATGACCTGTCAGCAGCTTGACCAGCAGATCGCCGCGTACGTCGCGGGCGAGCTTTCCGAACACGACGCGCGGGCGCTTGAAGCGCACGCGAGTGCGTGCGAGGCATGTGAGCGCCGCCTCGATGCGGCCACAACTGTCACCGCGAGGTCGTTTGCACCACCGGCGCCTCCCGAGTTGCGCGACGAGACGCTGCGCGCGGTGCGGGAGCGGCGCGCGCAGGCTGCATCGTCTTCGCGTGAGCGTCGGCGTTGGATTGGTGCACTCACCGGTCTCGCCGCAGCGGCGGTGCTGGTGATTGCCGTCTTCTCGTCCCGTCGGGGGCCGGTGCCGGTAGCGGACACCACGCTTGCCGTCGCACTGCCGGACGGCCGTGATAGTGCGATGCAGCTGACGCCTGACATTTCCGCGGCAGACTCGGAGGCGAGGACGGAGTTTGCTGCGCTGGATGCAGCGGCCGCGGAGCTGCGTTCGGCGCTCGAAGGCGCGCCCAATGATCCGGAGCTTCGCGCCTTTCTCTCAGCGGTGATCGATCGTCGCGCTGAGCTGGCCCAGCGCGTGAAGGACGCAAGCCTGTGACGACGCGGCGCTGGCAGGTCTTACTCGCATGCATCGGAGCGCTGTTGGGGCCGCGCGCGCTGCAGGCGCAGCAGGCAACACCGCTGCGAGGCTTCGCCGCTGCACCGGACGTGCGCATGCGGATTTTCGTGCCGACGGGTCGGGTGCGCGTTGGCGTGTGGGATCGCGACTCGATCGCGATCTCTGGCACGATCGGCAAGGCGTCGTCGATGTTCGGCGGCGGCACGCGGGCATACGTGAAGTTTGGCGTGGAGCCGCTGCGTACGGGTGACAGCAAGCTCGCAGAAGCGGACTGGGTGGTGACGATCCCTCGCAAGGCGCATCTATGGGTGAAGTTGACCAACGGCGAGATCGAGACCGATGGGACGTCCGGTGAAACCGAGCTGTACGCGATCGGTGGGCGCATCACGGTGCGTCGTGCAAGCGGTGTCGTGTCGGTCGAGTCGATCGACGCAGCGGTCACGCTGGACGACGTGAGCGGAGACGTGCGCGTGCGTGGCGGAAAGGCCGCCGTGGTGTTGCGCAACGTGCGTGGCACTGCATCGGTGGCCACGATCAGCGGACGTGTGAGCATCGCCGGCACGCGTGCGCCCGACTGTCGTGTGGAAACGATCGGCGGCGACATCGAGATCGATGCCGTACCCGACGGCGTCACCTGGGAGTTGCAGACGCATTCGGGCGCCATCGCGCTGCGTCTCGATGCCGCTCGTCTTCCCCTACTCGAATTGACCACACGCAGCGGCGTGCTGCAGTGGGACAAGCGCGGAGGGGACGCGCGCAACGGACGTGTCGTAGCGCGTTCGTTCAAGGGGGCGATCAGCGTGGGTTACAGAGCGAAGTAGACTCGAAGGCGAGTCGGAGTAAACGGCAAGCCGCATCGTGTCATCAAACCGGCGTAGGTACTGAACGTTCGTGTTCACCCCTTTGCCGGAGCCGACCATGCTTCAACTCGCTAACCGACTGCTGCAGCGCGCCACGATACCAATGGCACTCGCTGCCACGATGGGATTCACCAGCCGCATGGGGCCACCGCGCGTGCATGTCGCGCCGGTGACCGACGCAGCGCTGGCCGCCTCGGGTGCTGTGCTTCAAATCGATGGTGCGCATCATGATGGAGTGGACGCGCTCACTGTGACCGGGCGAATGCTCATCACCGTGGACGGACGTCGCAACTTCAAGCCGATGACACTCGTGCGCCGGAGACCCGGTCACTACACCGTGACGCGGCAGTGGCCGGTGGGCACGCCGTCGGTGCTTGTGTTTGCTGCAGAGCAGGGGCCAAACGGCTCGCATGGCGTCGCCGAGGCGATCGTCGCGATCGATGCCAAGGGAGCGATCGTGTCGACGGACTATCCGGCGGCGGGGTGGATCACCAACACCGACATCCCCAAGCGGCTCACGGACCGCGAGGTGGTATCGGCGCTGTCGGCGATCCCGGTGCGCTGATTTTCGACGCGGATTCGTATCATCAGCGCCACGGCCACCACCTTCTTGCCGTTCCTGCCTATTTTGCACGATCACCGAATGTGGTCCGTACTCATTCTCAGGTGTCGTGCTCCTTTCTCCTCTGATCACTCTGGCGGCGGGACTCTCCACGGCGCAGCTGCCGCCCGTGAGCGTCGACTCCACCGGAATCGTGCAGGGTCGCGTCGTCGAGGCTACGACGGGACTTCCTGTGGCCTCGGCGTCGGTCGTATTGCGAGGGACGCGGACCGGTACCGCGAGTCGAGACGATGGTCGCTTTGTGCTCGCTCGCGTACCCGCGGGCTCCGCGGCGATCATCGTGGGGCGCATCGGATATCGCACTGATACGCTGCTCGTCACCGTGCGGCGTGGAGACACGACCACGCTCACGGCGACGCTGCAGCCGTCCACTGCGCAGCTGCAGACGGTGCAAGTCGCGGCGGCTGCGACGGAACGCGAGCAGTTTCGCCTGTCGGCCGGACCCGGCGTCGTCAGTGTGCGCGGCGAAACGCTCAAGCGCGTGCCGGTCATCGGCGAGCCCGATGTACTGCGCGTGGTGCAATTGCTCCCCGGCGTCGTGGCGACCAACGACTTCACGGCGGGCTACAATGTGCGCGGTGGTGAGAGCGACCAGAATCTCGTATTGCTCGACGGATTCCCGATCTACAATCCATTCCATCTGGGCGGCCTCTTCGGGACGTTCATCGATGAAACGGTGGGCGAATTCGAGCTGATCCCCGGCGGGTTTCCCGCACGGTACGGCTCGCGATTGTCGAGCGTGCTCAGTGTCGTACCCAAGGAAGAAGCGCGCAGCGGAGTGCACGGCGCGGCCTCGGTGTCCCTGTTGGCGAGCACGCTGTCCCTGGGCGGCACGGTGCGTGGCGCGACGAGCTGGAACGTGGCTGCGCGCCGCACGTATGCCGATCGATTTGTCGCGCTGCTGAGCGAACAGCAACTGCCTTACTACTTCACCGATATGCAAGCGCATCTGCGTCATCGGCTGCGCAACGGCGGCGTGCTGTCGGTGACGGCCTACGGCGGCCAGGATGTGCTCGATGCATCGCTGGCGTCGTTCGGCGACTCCACGCAGGCCGGCGGCGGAAACCTGCGATTCGACTGGGGCAACTCCCTGCTCGGCGTGGCGTACACACAACCGCTCGGCGCACGATGGGGCGGCGACTCCACGCGCGTCATGCAGCGCCTCTCATTCACCGGCTTTGGCACGAAGCTCGATCTCGGCTCTGGTGCGCTGCGCTTCGTGAATCGTTTGCGCGACTCGCGCGCATGGGGCGAGCTGTCGCGCTGGCGCGGCGCGCACGAGACGCTGTTGGGTTATGAGTTTTCCGCGCTGCGTACTAGGTACGACGTGCAGGCGCAGGCGTCCGCTGACCCGATTCTCGCCGTGGGGCAACAACCGACCGCGGCGGCGGTCTACCTCGATCACACAGTGCGCGGTCAGCGCCTGTTGGTGCGAGCCGGACTGCGCGGCGAAACGGTGACGGGCACGGGGTGGTCCGGGCTCTCGCCGCGACTGTCGCTCAAGTGGTTCGCCACACCCAGCCTCGCGATCACGGTGGCGGGTGGGAGCACCACGCAGTGGACGCCGGCGTTGCGAAACGAGCAGGCACCAATCCGCATCTTCGATTTCTGGCTGACTGCAGACCGGAATACGCCGGTGGCACGCGCGTGGCAGAGCAGCGTGGGCGGTGAGCAGTGGTTCGGTCGTTCGCGCTTCGTGCGGCTGGAGGGCTGGGTGAAGCGCTACAGCAACCTGCCATCGTCCAACCTGTTCAACGACCCGGAGGTGCAGGGCGACGAGTTCATCGTGACCTCTGGGCAGTCACACGGCGTCGATTTGCTGGTCCGGCAGTTGGAGAGCGAAAGAGTGTCGGGGTGGATTGCATACTCGTACGCGCGGAGCTGGCGGAACGGTGCGACGGCGCGCTTTGCGCCGGTGCAGGATCGGCGACACAACCTGAACGTGGTCACGTCATATCGGCCGGGCGGCAAGTGGAGCTACGGCGCACGTCTTGGCCTCGGCACTGGCACTCCGTTCACCGATGTCGTGGGTCAGCTGGTGCGTCGGCGATACGACCCACTCACCAACAGCTTCAGCACCGACAATCTGGATGTGTCTCGCGAGCCCATTGGCGGTGTGCGAAACGGCGCGCGCTTTCCGCTGTTTCAACGAGTGGACTTGAGCGCCACGCGCACCAGACCGGGTCGGCGAACGTGGGCGCCGTACGTGTCCATCGTGAACGCGTACAACGCGCGCAACGTCTTCACCTACTTCTTCGACTACGGCGACAACCCGCCCACGCGCACGGCGATCTCGCAGTTCCCCTTCATTCCGACACTCGGGGTCACGGTCTCATGGTAGCGCGCCACAGAACGCGTGCAGCGATGCCTGGCGCGATACGCGGTGCGATGCGCGGTGCGATGCGCGGTGCGCGCCGCACGTCACTCCTCGTGGGCACGCTCGCGCTCAGCGGACTCTGGGCGTGCGAGGCGGCGCCGGTGGAGGTGGTCTCGCCGGCGGCGTCCATCGTGATCCACGCCGTGCTCAATCCCGATGAAACTGAGCAGGTGATACTGGTGGAGGCCTCGCTCACGGGGCGCGTCGACATCAACTACGGGCTCAAGTTCGATCCGCTCGATCCGATTCGCACTGCGGCGGGTTCGCCTCTCTCAGGCGCCGATGTGCGGTTGCTGCCGGAAGGCGACACGGTGGGGGTGCGCGCCGTCGAAACGATCGTGCGATCGCGCGGCACCGGGCGTTACGTCGTGTCGAGGTCCGCGCTCGTGGTCCAACCGGGTCGTCGGTATCGCCTGCGCGTGCGCACGACAGACAATCGTGAGGTGACCGGCGAGACGCTGGTCCCCGGTGCACCACCAGGTTGGGCGGTTGGTTCTGGCGCACAGGTCACACCGCTCACACTCGACCGGAGTCGCGATACGCTGACACTGCGCTGGAGCGCGGTGCCGTCTGCGCGCACGTACGCCCTGTGGGTGGGAACGCCGTACGGACCGTGGGCACTCTTCGCTGACTCCACGGTGTTCACGCTCTCCGGTGGTCAGCGCAACTTCCTCGCCGGCGGACTGCCCTCGGTATGGTTTCCGGGGTTTGTGCAAACGGCCGCGGTGGTGGCGGTGGATGCCAACTTCTACGACTACAACCGCTCGGGGAATGACCCTTTTGGTGGCACGGGGCTGATCAGCAGTGTGAAGGGCGGCATCGGGCTGTTCGGCAGCGTCATCAACATGCTGCGGCGTGAAGTCTCGGTGACCGATCGGGCGCGTGTGCCGCTCGACGCGCGTTGGCGCGGCGTCACGTCTTCAGGTTCGACCGCGGAGATGGATCTCTGGGTCGATGTGGCGGGACCGACGGTGAGTTCGGTGAGCGGCCGAGAATCCACGCTCGCTCGGCGCTTCCTGCTGGGGACGCTCCGCGGAGAAAGTTTGCGTCTCGTGACGCTGGCGGCCGGTTCGAGCGCGGACACGGTGGCGGTCTTCTCCGCGCGCCTTGCCGGAGACTCGCTGGTCGGCAGCTACGACGGACGGTTCGCCACGACCGGCGCACGCGTCTTTCGGCGGGTGGTGCGCTAACCGAGTGCGCCTGCGCGGTCGCAGGCGCTGCACGCTGTCGGCGAGTCAGGAGATCGGCGTGCCCACGCCCTTTGGCACGACTGCACGGCCGATGGTACCGCGATCCGATCCGAACCAGATGCTCCGCGTCTGCCGGTCGAAGACCATGTGGCGCACCGTGTTGGGTGCCGCCGGACCGAGATCGGTTTGTGCGAAGAACTTGTCGGTCCGCGGATCGAATCCCACGAGCTTGTTGGGCTGCGAGCCGGTCTCCACGAACCAGAGGCGGTCGTAGTCGTCGACGGTCATGGCATACGGCAGCGAGACGCCACCGCCAGGCATCGCCCATTCGCGCACAAGGCCGCTGACGGGATCGAGCTTGCCGAGGAAACCGCGCACGTAGTCCACGTACCAGACGGCGCCATCACTCGTGAGTGCGATACGGCGCCCGCGCGCCCGCGCGTCAGGCAGCGGATACTCCGTCACCTTCATCGACACCGGATCGATCGTCCCGATGGCGTTGATGCCGAACAGGTTGAACCACGGACGGCCCTTGGCATCGATGACGATGCCGTACGGCCGAGAGCCGCGCTTGGCCATGCGCACCAGCTCGACCTTACCCGTGGAGCGCGACAGGTGGCCGAGCATGTTGCTGTTCTGGAGTGTGAACCAGAGGTTGCCGCTTTTGTCGAAGGCGATCGTGTGCGGGTCTTTCGCCTCAGGATCGGGCATTGGATAGCGTGTGATCGCGCCGGTCTTGGCATCGATGCGCCCGATCATGCCGTTGCGATTGCCGGTGTACCACGCGTTGCCGTCGCGGTCCACGTTGACGGTGTGCGGGTTCGTTCCGGGATCGATCTCGATCCGCGTGAACTTGGCGTTGGTGGGATCGAAGCGTGCGACGTAGTTCCCTTCCTGCCCGACAAACCAGATGCGGCCATCGCCACCAAGCGCCGGGTCTCGTGGTCGGGTCGCGGCGCCCCAGGGCACGTTCCATTCCGTGAGCACCACGGAGTCTGCGCTCGGCGTCGAGCGTTGTGCGTGCAGCGCACACGGCGCGGCGACGATGAGAACGGACTCGAGCAGCGAGAAGCTGGCGACAACGGAGCGCGTGCGTGTGCGCATCACGGACATCCTCGGGTGGGTTTCGGCGGGAAAGGTGCGCCACGGCCAGATGTCCAGCAAGCGGAGCCGTATCGCTAGCGGCGCCGGAACCGTTCGTAGTGATCCGTGGCGATGAAGTCGACACCCGCTTTCGTTGCCGCATTCCAGCGGGACTCGACGGCAGCGGCGCCACCAAAATTGTACGAGCGCGTCAGACCGACACCGTCGTCGTTCACGAACCCATCGAGCGTGTAGAACCGGATCCAGAGCTGCTGGGCGTGCGCGCGCGCTACCAACGTCGACAATCGAGTGGAATCAGCGGCGGTCCATGCGCCGGCTTTAGTCGGTCCACCGGCTTCGACGACCAGCCACGGGAAGTTGACCCATCGCGCGTAGTTGGAGGCAGGCGCGGGAATCAGCTGGTCGGCGCTCATCAGCGAGAGCGCAGCTTCGCGCTCGTCGTCGTTCGCGCCGGGTGCATCAACCGGTATGACAGCGCCGAACGCACGCAGTGTCGCTCCCACGGGCACGGCGTCGTGAAAGCGCGCCCGTTGTGCCAAGTTCGAGCCCGTGAGCACCAGTAGGGGGCCCACACGCAGCGGCGACACGCGCTCGGGCGTGGCGGTGCGCGGCGCGGTCGTCAGCCACGACTCGTACTTGCCAAGCAGCGTGAACACTGCGTCGAGCAGCGCCGGTTCGTTGGTTTTGAAATCCAGATTGAGCGTGATGACCGGCCACGTGGAGCGCTTGTTCTCCGCGAGCGCGCGCTCCATGACCGGGCGAATCTTGTCGAAGAAGTACGACTCGAGCGTCGGTGCGCCGTCGAGTGCTTTCTTGTCGTGCGCCACCACAATCTGGTATGCGCCGTTAATTGCGTTGCGATACCAGAAGAGATCCTGTTCAATAGCGACGGGCGTGCCAGTCGCCAGCGCGCGATCGATGCGGTCGGTCCACTGGCCGCGCTCGGGATAGGCGTTGTGCGCGTCGAGCAGGACGCGCTGCCCCGGACCGAATCCTGCCTGCGCCGCGAGCGACATCGGCGGCGCACCGAGAAGCGCGCCGCCGATGGCCAGCAATCCAACCGCTGTTCGTACGTTCACTATCGTCTACTCGAGCCCGATCTGTTTGCGAATCGCCGCCGATGGGCCCTCGAACTTCTGCAACGGTACGTTGCCGATGTAGCCGATGTCCTTCCAGCCTTGTGGCGTGGTGTAGAACGCCGTGGCGGTCTGGTCGCGAATGGTGTCGAAGAACTGCGCCGCGAACGTGTAGCCGGGCTTGGCGTTGGGCAGGTAGCAGATGTCGTCGCAGATCGCGGCGCGCTGTGCGTCGGTGGCCAGATGAAAGCGCTTGCCGAATCGTGTCTGCGATTCGCGATCGATCCAGACCAGTCCGCCACGCACGCGCGCCAGCGACGCATCGCCACCCGGACGGCTGGCCCATTCGTTGATGTAGTCGGGCGCGCCGACGGTCGAAGCGGCCGGGCTCTTGGCGTCGGCCGGAATGATCATGTCGCACAACGCAGCGAGCGTGACCAGCTCGCGCGCCATCAGTCGCTTGGGCCACGTCACTTTCGCGCCGATGAGGATCGGATCGCTCGGCGTCCCACGCGGACCCTTGAGTGGCACCGGATCGAGCACGGGCAGCGGTGCACGCGCAGGCGAAATCACCGGAGCTGATTCTGCGGCCGCGCTGTTCGGGAGCATCGGTACGACGGCCGCAGCGGCCATCGCCTTGAGGGCATCGCGGCGCGACGTGTTGCCGATGCCGTTCGTGTTGTCGTTTGAATGCTGCGACATCAGAGGTTCCCCCGCTTCATTTCGGCGACGAGGTGATCGCAGCTGCGCCACGCGAGTGCGAGAATGGAGAGCGTCGGGTTCTTGTCGGCGTTGCTGGTGAAGGCTGCGCCGTCGGTGACGAAGAGGTTGGGCACTTCCCACGTCTGTCCGTGCGCGTTGAGCACCGACGTCTTGGGATCTGCACCCATGCGTACCGTGCCGACTTCATGGATGATCTGGCCACCCTTGGCGATCACCTTGTTGCCGTCGGTCTGCACGGTGCCCTGCACCTTGCCGCCCATCTTGTCCACGATCTCGGCGAACGTCTTCACCATGTGTGCCGCCTGATCGATCTCGTGCGACGACCACTTCCAGTGGAACTTGAGCACGGGGATGCCCCACTGATCCACCACATCCGGATCGAGCTCGCAGTACGAGTCTTCGTTGGGAATCATCTCGCCGCGCCCGTCGAAGTACATGAACGAGCCGTAGTAGCGACGCGCCTCTTCCTTGAACTTCTTGCCGTACGCGCCCTTGGTGTAGCTCTCGAGGCCGCCCATGAATCCAGCGCCCGGCATGCCACGTCCGCCACCGAACTCGATGTGGTAGCCGCGTGCGAACGACATCTTGTTGGCCGCCTGATCCTTGTAGAGCCACCACGGCATGTACATGTGAATGCCGGCCGTGCCGTCTTCGTTGATCGGCGGAAGCCCTTCGAGGCGCGGGATCTGCGCCGAGAGGCCAGCGCCGACCGTGTCCATGAGATACTTGCCGACGACGCCACTGCCGTTGGCGATGCCGTTGGGAAACTGCGTGCTCTTGGAGTTGAGCATGATGCGCGACGTTTCGGCGGCACTCGCCGCGAGCACGACCACCTTGGCGGTCACGTGGTGCTCGATGCGCGTGAGCTTGTCGATGTAGTGCACGCCACTCGCCTTGCCCTTGGCGTCCACCGTCACTTCGCGCACCATCGCGTCGGTGATCAGCGTGACGTTGCCCGTGGCCATCGCGGGCGGCATTAACACCGTGCTGCTCTGGAAGTTCGCCTTGATGGAGCAACCGCGGCCGCAATCAGTGGCGTAGAAGCACGCCTGACGCTCGAGCATGCTCTGGCGCAGCACGCGCTGCGCGAGGGCGTTGCCCGGATGCAGCTTGGCCGGCAACCGCGCGGCGTCCTGCTTGGCCGTCAGTACAGCGCGGTGCGCGGGAATGACCGGAATGTTGAGCGGATCGCACGCCTGCTTGGTGAGCAGCTCGTACGTGCGCGGTGCGGGGGCGGGCTGCAGCACGCCCGGCGACGAACGCGGCGTGTTCTCGAGATCGTCGTCACCGCCGTACACACCGATGAGCAGTTCCGTCTTGTCGTAGTACGGGGCGAGCTCTTCGTACGTCAGCGGCCAGTCCGCGCCCAAACCGTCGCGGCTCTTGGGCTTGAAGTCGTACGGACCCATGCGGAGCGAAATGCGTCCCCAGTGGTTCGTGCGTCCGCCGACCATGCGTGAGCGCCACCATTGGAAATCGGTGCCCGGCGCATTCGTGTACGGCTCACCCGGTACACGCCACCCGCCATCCACGGTGGCGTCGTAGAAGCCGAACGGCTTGTCCGCGTTCCCCGAGCCGCGCAACGGCGCGTCCTTGGGGGTCTGGAACATCGGCGTCTCGGTGATGGGGTCGTAGTTACGCCCTGCTTCCAGCACGCAGACCTTGAGTCCCTGCACGCTGAGTTGATAGGCGGCCATGCCGCCACCGGCACCAGAGCCAACCACGATGACGTCGTACTGCGTGTCGGTCTTGGAGCGACGCAAGGACACGAGGGGAACTCCTCAAACGGCGGGATGCGGGAGGGGAACGCGAGGCCACGCCAAGTTACGGCCGGGGCCAGCGGTTGCAAACGGGCGCGATGTCACCCCATCCCGCCCCGCGCGGTGAGGAAACGTCACGGCACGAGCAGCTTTGTTACGCCACTCGCCAAAGGCTCAAGTCGGCGCCCGGGACAGGCCGATACCCGCAAGGACGGGCGATGCCGCCCCACTGCATTTCTCCCGCGCCCACCTCCCATGTCGCCTCGCGTTCTGCTCCACGTGTGCAGCGCACTGCTGCTGCCGCTGCCGCTGTTTGCCCAGCATCCTGTCGAAAAGCACGAGGCCAAGCCGGTTGCCACGGCAAGCCACGCTGCATCACACGACACCGGCTCGTCGTGCACGACCCTGTCGACGGTGGGCACGTCGCACTTCGTCTTTCCGGAGACTGCCGGTCCAGGATTCGCCTCCTACATCGATTCGTCCGTTCGCATCGAAGGCGGACAGCGCGTCATGATCGGGTGCCGCTCGTTCGTGGGCCCTTTTGCGTCGCTCGACGGATCGCTGGGGCCGATCGCGATCGGCGATGGCTCGGACATTCAGGACAACGTGCTCATTTCCGGGCGCATGGTCGTGCTGGGGGACAACGTCATCGTGGCGCATGGCGCGACGATCGTGGGGCCGGTCTCCATCGGCGCGCCCAACGGCAAGCCGGCGTTCGTCGGCTTCAACTCCTACATCGACGGCGCGACGATCGAGCCGGATGCGATGGTCACGCACCTCGTGCGCGTCTCGCCGGGCATCACGATCCACAGTGGCATGAAGGTGCAGCCGGGCAAGTGGATTCAGACGCAGGCCGAAGCAGACGATCCGTCACTCGGCAAGGTCGTGAAGCTGAATGAAGCCGACCGCGAGTTCATGGCCGGCGTGCTGCACGTCAACGTTGCGTTCGCGGCCGGCTACACGGACCTCTTTCACTCGGCGCCGGCGCAGGTCAGCGGTGCGGGGCGCGATCCGGGGCACAGTGACTTCAATCAAGACGCCGACATGCCGACGTTCGCGGGCAAGGCCGAATCGCATCCGGAGTTCGACAACCGCATCATCGGCGGCGTGGAGATGGCCGATTCCTACGCGAATCTGATCAAGAAGATGGGGCACAACATCGCGATTCGCGCCGACGAGGGTGAGCACTTCCACTTCGGACTCGTCGGGCTGCTGCAGGATCGCGTCACGTTCCATGCACTCGAGCACTGCGACATCGACATCGGCAACAACAACACGTTTGGCTATCACGTGGTGGTGCACGGCGGCCCGGACGACGCGAGCGAGCCACATGCAGTCACGCGTACGGAAGACGACGTGACGGTACGCGATTGGGCCGTGCTCTTCCGCTCAAAGGTGGGGAAGGGAAGCACGATCGGCGTGAAGGCGTATGTGGATGGCTCACATCTCGCGCCGGGCACCATTGTCCCCGATCGCGCGATCATGATCAAGGACAAGATCGTCGGCTACGTCGAGTGGTAGCTGAGAGGTAGCCGAGCGTTAGGTCACGGAGCGCCTCAGGGCGCTCCGATGGCCTGGCGAAGTGAAGCGGCCCATTCGGGCGGTGCCACGAACAGCTGTTCAGGAAACTTCTTGTAGCGCGCGATCTCGTTGAAGATTTCGCCTTCGGTGTATGCATTGAGGCCGACACCGGCGAGATACTGCAACCGCAGGTTACGGTCGGTGTTGATCGCCGAGCCTTTGAGCCATTCCTGCAAGTCGCGTCCGCTGCCCGCGTAGGTGGAGAAGAGATCGAGCGGTGACGAGAAGCCCGACTCGACGAGCGAGCCGCCAACCTTCATGTAGCCGGCGTCCTGAAAGCGACGCTCCATCGCGTTGATGTCGATGCGCGACGGACCATCCTGCCCCAGCAACACGATGTCGTAGCCGCGCCCGTCGATGTTGTTGGCCCAGACGGTGCCCTCGGGGAAGACCTCAAAGAACGTGGCGAGTTCGCTGCGCACCGCATCGAGCGTGCTTTCGTAGAGCGGTACCCACTGTGTGACCACACCGCCCGGCTTGAGATGCGCCTTGACCGCGTTGAAGTACTCGCGCGTGTAGAGTGAGGCCGCGCCCTTTACCCACGGATTGATCGGGTCCGACGTGATCACGTCGAACTGTTCGTCGCTGGTGAGCACGAAGCTGCGCGCATCGTCGAAGTAGATCTGCGTGCGCGGGTCGGAGACGACGTTGTTGTTCTCCTTGGTGAACCACGTCGACACCACCTGCGGAATGAGCGGTTCGATCTCGCAGATGACCAGTCGCTTGACCGACGGATACGGCAGGAACGAACCGGCCGTGACACCCGCACCAAAGCCCACCACCAGCACCGACTGCGGATTGGGGTGCACGAGCGCCGGCAGATGCGCGAGCATCTTCTGCAGGCGCATGTCCTGCGGCAGGCTGGAGGCTTCGACCTTGCCGCTCACGTGGAATTGCGTGGCGCCGCTGGCGAGGACCTTGGTGACGGCGACGGAGCTGTTCATTCCTTCGCCGATGTAAAGCATCTCCGTCTTGCCCAGCCACGTGACCGCGTAGCGGCCGTGCGCGACGAGCGCGCCTGGAAGCGTGGGGAGCGTGACGATGCCAAGCAATGCGAGGACGGGCGCGAGCACCAACGCGATGCTCGTGCGCGGTCTCTCCGAGATCAGCACCAACAGCGCGGCCGCTGCCGCGCCAGCGATGAGCACGCGCTGCGCATCCTGTGTGCCCAACATCGGGATCAACACCAGACTGCAGAGGACCGCACCCGCAATCGAGCCGATGGTGTTGGCTGCGTACACACCGCCAACGAGACGCGCGGCATCCTGTCCCGGACGCGCCAGCGCGGCGAGTGCGAACGGAAAGCTCGCGCCCCACAGCAGCGCCGCCGGAAATACCGCCAATGCACACCGCGCAAGATCGAGCTGCAGTGCGAACCACGCACTCGGCGCCAGCGACGGGTTGATGGGCCAGTTGGGAAGCGCGCGATAGATCACCCACGCGGCCCACGCGATGGCCAGCACGAGCAACAGCTGACACCACGCGAGCGCACGACGCGGACTCTCCACGATGCGCGCGAGCCACGACGCCACCGCACTGCCGATGCCCAACCCCGCGAGGAACACCGCGAGGATCATCGAGAAGGTGTAGACAGACGCGCCGAAGGTGAGTGACAGCAATCGCGTCCACACGACTTCGGCGCCGAGCGCGCACGCGCCGGAGAGCCCGATGGCGAGATAGACCTCGCGAGCGCCAGCGATCGGTGCAGCCGACGTCGCGCCTTGCGCCGACGCGTCATTGGCCGTGACCGCAGCAGCGTTGTCGCCGGACGCACGCGCCGGTGTGCGGAGAGAAATCACC
Source organism: Gemmatimonas sp. (assembly GCA_965279375.1). Taxonomy (GTDB): domain Bacteria; phylum Gemmatimonadota; class Gemmatimonadetes; order Gemmatimonadales; family Gemmatimonadaceae; genus Gemmatimonas. The sequence goes on from OZ257156.1 coordinate 2,090,288, forward strand.
CAAGCGATCGCAGCCACGAGCACGTTGAGTGCGGCAGCCACGTACGTCGCGTAGCCCTGGTCGTGGATGCGCAGCAGATAGAAGCCGGCCAGCACACTGCCGATGACCGCGCCCGCAATGTTGCCGCCGTAGAAGAAGCCGAGCCACGAGATGCCGCGTTCGCTCGATTCCACCCAGCGTGCGATGGCGGGAAGCGTCGCACCCATCAGCACGGTGGGCGGCAGCAGGCACAGCGCCGCCACCACGCCGCGCAGCGCGAGCGCCGCCGCGCCGTGGCCGACTGCGGGCGAGTACAGCTTCCCGACCAGCGGAATCGCGAACAGTTCCAACACGCCGATGACGCCGATCGACAGCTCCAGCATGGCGTACAGCTGCAGCGGGTGCCGGGAGCGTGACGCGAGTCGTGGTAGCGCGAGACTGCCGATGCACATCCCGCCCATATAGACGGCGAGCAGCACGCCGAGCGAGATCGCTGACGAACCGATCACCAGCTCGAGGAGTTGAAACCACACGACCTCGTAGATGAGCGCGCACACGCCGCTGCCGACGAACAGGAGCAACAGGAACGGAAGCAGCTTGGCGGACGCCAGATCGAGCGCGGCGTCGGCAGTGGAGGCGCGTAAGGTGCGGCTGGTCATGCGGTTGGGGCGCGTGGAAATGTGGGGGAGCGCACCGCAGTCGCGGGATTGTCCTGTGTGCGTCCGATCTGTAGCATCTTACGGGCTCGTCTGACCGGCTGTTGTCCTTTTCTGGAGCGAAGCGATGGGCGGAGCTGTCGTAGCGGTCATCATCCTTCGCAAGCAGGAAGATCTCGTCGAGCATTTTCGGCGCGCGCGCGCCACGTCGGCCGCGACCGCCAAGTCGCTCGACGAACTCGGTGTCGATGACCGGGCCGTCTGGCACAGCATGGTGCGGCGAGCTGTGGTCCGTGAGGTATCGCCCGGTCGCTTCTATCTCGACGAGCCGTCGTGGCAGGCGATGAAGGGGGGCCGCCGGGTCCGTGTGGGGCTCGTGCTGGCGGCCCTGGCGCTGCTCGCGGCGGCGCTACTCGTTGGCAAATCGATGGCGGCCCTGTAGGGCGTCGCGGGGCGAAACGAGCGTCACGCGGGTCCAACTGGGGTTGAATCGTCCGAGTACGCGCGGTAGCGTTGCCGGTCCCCACCCCATCCTGCCCGCCGCGCTCGCGGCCTTTGAGGAGCCCCGTTGGAGCTCACCCCGATTACGACACTGACGTGGATCGACTATGCCGTCATGGCGCTGTACTTCGCCGTGGTGCTTGGCATTGGGTTCGTTCTACGTAGCTCCACCAAGACCAGCTCCGACTTCTTTCAGTCCGGCCGGTCGCTGCCCCCGTGGGTAACCGGGCTCGCCTTCCTCTCCGCCAACCTCGGCGCGCAGGAAGTGATCGGCATGGGCGCATCCGGTGCCAAGTACGGTATAGCTACCGCGCATTTCTACTGGATTGGCGCGATCCCGGCGATGGTCTTCGTCGCGCTGTTCATGATGCCGTTCTACTATGGCTCGCGCGCGCGCTCGGTGCCGGAGTATCTCAAGCTCCGCTTCGATGAGAAGACTCGCACGCTCAACGCGCTGAGCTTTGCCGTGATGACCGTCTTCTCCTCCGGCATCTCGATGTACGCGATGGGGAAGCTGTTCAACCTGCTGCTCGGCTGGAGCTTCGACTTCAGCGTGCTGGTGTCGGCGGTGATCGTGCTGGCGTACGTGTTCGCTGGTGGACTCACGAGCGCGATATATAACGAAGTGCTGCAGTTCTTCATGATCGCGTTCGGCTTCGCGCCGCTGGTGTTTCTGGGACTGCGCTCCGTGGGTGGCTGGAGCGGGCTCACGGCCAAGTTGAGCGAAGCGGCGGTCACGAAGGGGCTGGCGGCCGGCGCCTACACGCACGCCTGGCAGGGTATGTCCAGTGCGGCCACCAATCCAATCGGTGTCGAAGCGTTTGGCCTCGTGATGGGGTTGGGCTTCGTGCTGTCGTTCGGCTACTGGTGCACCGACTTCCTCGTGGTGCAGCGCGCGATGGCGGCCGACAGCATGCTCGCCGCGCGGCGCACTCCGCTCATCGCGGCCGTGCCCAAGATGCTCTTCCCGTTCCTCGTGATTCTGCCGGGGATGATCGCGCTGGCACTCACGAGCATGGGTGGCAATTCAGGCGGTGAAGGGATCATTCCGGCCAAGCTCGATGCGATGGGCAAGGCGTTGGTCGACACGAACGGTCGTACGGTGCTTGACTTCGACCTCGCGACGCCGATGCTGCTCATCAAGCTCTTCCCCGAAGGCATGCTCGGACTCGGACTGACCGCGCTCCTCGCGTCGTTCATGTCGGGGATGGCGGGCAACGTGACGGCGTTCAACACGGTGTGGACCTACGACATTTATCAGAGCCACATCAAGAAGAACGCGAGCGACGCGCACTACCTGTGGATGGGACGCGCGGCGACGGTGGGCGGAGTCGCGCTGTCGATCGCGGCCGCCTACGTGGCTGGCGCGTTCAACAACATCATGGAAGTGCTGCAACTGGTTTTCGCCTTCGTGAACGCGCCGCTCTTCGCCACCTTCGCGTTGGGGATGTTCTGGAAGCGCAGCACGGGGCATGGCGCGTTCTGGGGTCTCGTCACTGGCATGTGCTGCGCGATGCTGCACCACGGCCTGACGCTGGCCGTCGGCGCGACACCCGGCGTAAAGGGCGGGTTCTTCGGGCTCGTGCATACGTATCCGAGCGAGATGGCGCAGACGTTCTGGACGGCGATCTTCGCGTTCAGCACGTGTGTCGTTGCATCGGTGATCGTCAGCCTTGCCACGAAGCCGCGCCCCGACTCCGAGCTCACTGGCCTGGTGTACTCACTGACGCCCAAGCCGAGTGATGGTGATCTGGCATGGCATCAGCGTCCTGTCGTCTTTGGCGTTGCCGTGCTTGGCGCGACGACGCTGCTCAACCTGATTTTCCTGTGATGACCTCTGTGGTGACCTCTGTGAGGAGCGCACGATGAGCGGTGGCGGTGCGAGTCTCGACCTGCGGTATCCGATCGGTGGCCTCTTTGCGGCGCTTGGCGTACTGCTGGCGGCGTTCGGCGGAGTGACCGCCTCCAACACGGCGATGTACGAGAAGTCGGGTGGGCTGAACATCAACCTGTGGTGGGGCATCGTGCTCCTGGTCACGGGGTTGATCTTCCTGTTGCTCGCACGGAACGGTTCTCGCGAAAGTCCCAATACCAGGTAGTCATGTCTTTTCCGCGTAATGCCGGTGTGCTGTTGCATCCGACCTCTCTGCCAAGTGCGCATGGCATCGGAGACCTCGGCACGGAAGCACATCGGTTTCTCGACTTCATGGTCACGACTGGCCTGAAGATCTGGCAGATGCTGCCGCTGGGCCCGACCGGCTATGGCGACTCGCCCTATCAGTGCTTCTCTGCGTTTGCGGGCAACCCCATGCTCATCGAGTTGCCCGGTGCGCCGGGTGTCTTCGATGCGCACACGGTGGAGTGGGAGCGTGTCATCGCGCACAAGCGCGCGCTGCTCGATGTTGCGTGCGCGCGCTTCGTGCCCGACGATCGCTATCGCGCGTTCGTGCGCGCCAACGCCGAGTGGCTGCCGGACTACGCGCTGTTTGCGGCAGTGAAGCAGGCGTTTGGCGGCGTGCAGTGGACGTCGTGGGATGCCGACATCGCCGCGCGCGAACCTGTGGCGATGGAGCGCTGGCGCACGAACTTGGCGGCGCAGATCGAGCGCGTGCAGATCGAGCAGTACTTCTTTTTCGCGCAGTTCTACAATCTCAAGCGCGCGGCCACGGCCAAGGGCATTCAGCTGATGGGCGATTTGCCCATCTACGTGGCGCACGACAGCGCCGACGTGTGGGCCAATCCGTCGCTGTTCAAGCTCGACGAGAAAGGCTTCCCCACGGTGCAGGCCGGCGTGCCGCCCGACTACTTCAGCGCAACCGGTCAGCTGTGGGGCAATCCCATTTACGATTGGGAGGCGATGCGCGCCGACGGCTATGCGTGGTGGATCAAGCGCATGAAAGCGTCGTTCGATCTGTTCGACATCGTGCGCATCGATCACTTCCGTGGCTTCGAGTCGTACTGGGAAGTACCCGGCGCGGACACCACGGCCATCAACGGCCGCTGGGTGAAGGGCCCTGACGCCGAGCTGTTTCAGGCAATAGAAGCGGCGCTCGGCAAGTTGCCGATCGTGGCGGAAGACTTGGGACTCATCACGCCGGAAGTCGCCGCACTGCGCGATGGCATGGGCTATCCGGGGATGGCGATCCTGCAATTCGCCTTTGGCACCGACTCGAGCGCCAACGACTTCACGCCGCACAACTATCAGCGGCACAAGGTTGTGTACACGGGTACGCACGACAACGACACGACGGTGGGTTGGTGGACGCAGGGTGCGGGTGACTCGACGCGCAGCGATGAAGACGTTGCTGCGGAGCGTGAGTACGCGATGCGCTATCTCAACACCGATGGCACGGACATTCACTGGGTGCTGATTCGTACGGCACTCGCGTCGGTGGCCAACACTGTGCTCGTGCCGATGCAGGACATTCTCGGACTCGGCGGCGAAGCGCGCATGAATTTGCCGGGACGTCAGGCGGGCAATTGGGGATTTCGCTTCACGTGGGACCAGGTCACTCCTGACATCACCAAACGCCTGGCCATGTTGGTTGACACTTACGACCGGAAGCACATGACGGAGCGCACATGAGCGCGCAGACGCAAACGGCAGCGAAGCCTGTGTCATTCGGCACGCTGTGGAACATGAATTTCGGCTTCCTCGGCATTCAGTTCGGCTGGGCACTGCAGATGGCCAACATGAGCGCCATCTACGAGTACATGGGCGCGAGCGCCGATCAGATCCCGATGCTGTGGCTCGCGGCACCGCTCACGGGGTTGATCGTGCAGCCGATCATCGGACACATGAGCGACAACACGTGGGTGCCGTCGCTCGGTCGTCGTCGTCCGTTCTTCCTGGTGGGCGCAGTGCTGAGCACGATCGCGCTGATTGCGATGCCCAATGTGACCGCGTTGTGGATGGCGGCTGGTCTGCTCTGGATTCTCGATACGAGCATCAACATTTCGATGGAGCCCTTCCGCGCGTTTGTGGCGGATATTCTGCCGCCCAGCGAGCGGACGAAGGGCTTCGCGATGCAGAGCTTCTTCATTGGGCTTGGTGCCGTCATCGCATCGGCGCTGCCGTGGATGATGACCAACTGGTTCGGCGTGGGGGCGAGTGCGCCCGGTACGATTCCGATGACCGTGAAGCTGTCGTTCTTCGTGGGTGCCGCGGCGTTCTTCGGTGCGGTGCTCTACACCGTAGTGATGCCGCCGCGCGAAACGCCGCCGCCGGACATGGAAGCGTTCAAGCGCGCCAAGGCCGCGAGCAAGGGACCGTTTGCCGGCGCGAGCGAGATCTTCGAGGCGGCCAAGAACATGCCGCAGACGATGAAGCAGCTCGCCGCAGTGCAGATGTGCACGTGGCTCGGGCTGTTCTGCATGTGGCTGTATTTCCCAGTCGCGGTCGCGCGTAACGTCTTCAACGCACCCGATGCCAACTCGCCGCTCTATCAGCAGGGCGTAGAGTGGGCCGGCGTTTGCTTCGGCGCGTACAGTGCCGTGACGTTCGTCTTTTCGTTCTTCCTGCCCAAGCTCGCGGCCGCTGTCGGACGCAAGGCCGCGCATGCCATCTGCTTGCTGTGCGGTGCGGCCGGACTGCTGAGCATCACCGTGATCACCAACCCGCAGCTGTTGCTGCTGTCGATGGCCGGTGTGGGCATCGCATGGTGCAGCATTCTCTCCATGCCGTACAGTATCCTCGCCGGCTCGCTGCCGTCGAACAAGATCGGCGTGTACATGGGCATCTTCAACTTCTTCATCGTCATTCCCGAGATCGTCGCGTCGCTCGGCTTTGGCTGGGTGATGAACCACGTGCTCGACAACAACCGTCTCGCGGCGGTCATTGCGGGCGGTGCGTTTCTCGCGCTGGCGGCCGCGCTGACGCTACGCGTCAAGGACGTGAACGAAGCATCCGATCGGGCGGCGGCACGGTTGGCCACGGCCTGATACGTTCGCAAAAAGCTGAGGCAGACGATGGTACGCTGGATCAGGGCGTCGATGGTGTTGTGCAATCTCGCCGCGGTCTCGATCGTCGCGGCGCAGGCTCCGGTCATCGAAAAGGTCGAGCCGCCCAGTTGGTGGGGAAATCACTCGATCAATCCCGTGCGATTGCTCGTGCGTGGACAGCATCTCGAGGGCGCGCGCTTCGTCTGCGCGCGCGTGTCGTGCGGGGCGGCCAAGGTGAATGCCAATGGCACGTACGCCTTCGTGGATGTCACCATTCCCGCCGGTGCCAAGCCGGGCAGCTATCCGCTGACACTGCGCACCGCGAATGGCAGCGCGTCGGTGCCGTTCAGCGTAGCACCCACGCTCGCGAGTGCGGGTCGCTTTCAGGGCTTCGGCACCGAGGATGCGGTCTACCTCATCATGCCCGATCGCTTCGCCAACGGCGACACCACCAACGATCAGGGCGCCACGCCGGGCATGCTCGATCGCGCCAAGGGGCGCTACTACCATGGCGGCGATCTGGCCGGCGTGCAGCAGAAGCTGCCGTATCTCAAGTCGCTCGGCATCACGGCGATCTGGCTCAACCCGATCTACGACAACGCCAATCGCCTGAACGAGAAGGAGAAGTACGACGGGCTGCCGATCACGGACTACCACGGCTACGGCGCGGTCGACTTCTACAACGTCGATGAGCACATGGGCACTGTCGCGTTGTTCAAGCAGCTTGTAGACGAGGCACACAAGCACGGCATCAAGATCGTGCTGGACATGGTTGCCAATCACACGGGCCCGTACCACCCGTGGGCTACCAATCCGCCCACGCCCACGTGGTTTCACGGCACGCCGGAGCAGCATCCGAACAACACGTGGCAGACCTGGACCATCGCCGACCAGTACGCGTCGGCCGATGTGCGACGCAACACTCTCGATGGATGGTTCATCGACATCCTGCCGGACCTCAATCAGGATGACCCCGAAGTCGCGCGCTACATCATCCAGAATACGCTCTGGTGGGTTGGCGTGAGTGGCATGGATGGCATCCGACAGGATACGTGGCCCTACGTGCCGCGCGCCTTCTGGCGCGACTGGATGACCGCCATTCGCAGGCAGTACCCCAAGGTGCGTGTAGTTGGCGAAGTGCTGGATGGCGATGCGTCGCAGGTGAGCTTCTTCGAAGGCGGCCGCAAGCAGTTCGATGGCGTGGACGACAAGGTCGACATGCTGTTCGACTATCCGCTGCACTTCGCGATGCGCAATGCGTTCGGGCAGGGGAAGGCCATCCGCGAAGTCTCGCAGATGCTGTCGCGCGATCATGTGTACCAGAATCCGCATCGCTCGCTGCTGACGCTGTTTGGCTCGCACGACGTACTGCGCTTCATGAACGAGCCGGGCGCCACGGTGGACGGCCTGCTGTTGGCGTACACACTGCTCTTCACGGTGCGTGGCACGCCGATGATCTACTACGGCGACGAAATCGCGCTGCCCGGCGCCCCCGACCCCGACAACCGGCGCGACTTCCCGGGCGGTTGGCGCACTGACGCGCACAACGCCTTCGAGGCGAGTGGACGTTCGCCTGACGAGCAGCGCGTGTGGTTGCACGCACAAGCGTTGCTCAAGCTGCGTGCCTCACGCGCCGAACTTCGCGCGGCAACGACCGAGCACCTCTTCGAAACCGAACAGCAGTTCGCCTATCGTCGTGGCAAGACGGTCGTAGCGCTCAACAACGCGACCGACCCCGCCACGGTGACGATCACACTCTCGGCCGCGCACGCGGCGGCGCTGAACGCACCAGTTGTCGGTACGTGCGCAATTTCTGGTCGGACCGGCAACAAGATCACGATCACGCTCCCATCGCGAAGCGGATGCGTCTTCTGATCGACCGGCTGCGAAGCATCGATGCGCGGCGCATGGCGCTGCTCGATCGTGTCGCCGCGCTCGACGACGCCGTACTGCACCGCAAGCCGTCGCCGAACGCCTGGTCCATCATCGAGATCATCGAACATCTCGTGGTCGCCGAACGGCACGTGCTCGGCGATGTACACCAACTCGCCGCCGCACCAGCGCTCGAACGCAGCCTCAAGAACCGGATTCGCTATCGCATCGTGATGTTCGTATTGCGCGCAGGCATTCCGGTGCGTGCACCGTCGCGCGCGATGCTACCCAAAGGTGGACAGACGTTCGCCGAGCTCCGTCGGCAGTGGGATGAGCAGTATCTGCTGCTGGAGCGATACATCGCATCGCTCGATGCACAGAGCGCGACTCGCGCCATCTTCCGGCATCCCGTTGCTGGCGCGTTGCCCGTCGCCGAGGCCATCGCGATGCTAGATGCACACCTCGCGCGCCACGACGCGCAGATCGCGCGGCTACAGGGCTAACGATCGTTTGCTGCGCTAGCGCGTCAGTATTCGAGAGTGCTCCAACCTGATCCGTGTGCAGTTTCCGCGTGTTCCGTTCTTATCCGAGGCCGAGCAGTTCGTCCGTTGCTATCCAAACCAATCCCCCAGACGACAGCGCGTGTCGGCCGTATCGTGGAACGGGGGCACAGTGCGGCCGAGGGAGAAGATTTTTGGCGGATACTAGCGGATGAACTGCCCGGCCACGGATATGAGCTGATAAGAACGGAAACCGCTCGCGGATACTGCTTGGAACTTGCTTCGGCCGATTCTGAATCGGTGGTTTTGTTGTCGTCTGGCCAGCGCGCTGGGGCGTGATGGAGAGCGAGATCGCTCTGCGAAGGTGGACGACTACGAATGCGTTGCTACGGCGTCACGCGCGTGTGCTGCCAGCTGAAGCGTGATCCAGTGGCCGGGTCAAAGCCACGCGTCAGAGTGCTGCGCGAGGCGTTGGTGCTGACCACAACATCGCGACCGCGCTCAGCGAGACTGCGTGCCGCTACGAGATCTGCCGTCGTCGGAACATCGCGCGAGGCGCTGGCGAGTTGAATCACGCCCGCTGCGGGGAACGTGACCACACGACGCGCGGCGGAACGGTCGGTAGCGCGAACGAGAGAGCCGTCGGCGGCGCGCGTGATGACGAGGTCGCCACCAAGAATTACGGTGCGCGCAGTGCCGGCGGCCGGCAGCAGGAGTCCCTCGGTCGGCGCGTCGGCCACCGTGACCGGAACCGCATTCACGAGGCGACCCTGGCGACGGAGCACCGGAACGATGTCGCGACCAATGTCACGCATCAGCTTCCCCTCGCGGGCCACACGCACCGTGTCGATAGGGTCGACGAACTTCGGACGAGCGCCGTCCAGGCGAACGAGAGTCAGGCGACGGACTTGCGTGAAGGCGGAGTCGATGTCGTACACGCCGCCGACGGGCAGGCCGTCCGCAGTGCGCTCGCAGTAGACGAGCTTGGGCGCTGATGCAGCCTTTCCGAAGGTTCCTGCTGCGCGTAGCCGCAGCACCGTTGCCGCGCACTGCTGGAAGAACAGCGCCGCCCGCGCGCGCGCATCGGCCGCAGCGAACGCGGCGCTGAATCCCATCGGCATCCCGTCGGCCGGAGGCGCCGGCGCTGCATCCGGAGGCAGCACCTGCACCGACTGCGTGGGTTCGTTAACCGCAGCTCCTTTTCCCGAGGCGCAGGCCCCGAGCAATGCCACAGACAGAACGACCCACGGGATGGTGCGGAGCCGTGCGGATACGGTGGGGCGCATGATGTATGATCGGTGGAGGCGATGGTCGCGGCGACGCATGGGAAACGTGCACGCGCACGCCCATGGGAAACGAGCCGCACGGACGAGCGGAAGGCAATGGCCTTCCATGCATCGGCTGCCGAGATCGACGGATCGCTGCGGCTGATGGCTCATGGTTGCAGTTGTCGCGTTCGCGGCGCAGCGTTTGGTATCGCACCAATAACTCGCGTGCCCCCACTACCCCTCGCCGCGTATGCGTCGCTTCCGCCCGATGGTCTCCGCAGTGCTCGCCGTCCTTGGCGTTGGGCTTCTCGCTTGTGAGCCGCCACCGCCGCCGCGTGTACTCGTCTTCTCTCGCACGGCGGGCTACCGGCACAGCTCCATCGAGGTGGGCAAGAAGGCGTTGATCGCCTTGGGCACCGCGAACGGCATGATCGTGGATACCACCGAAGATGCGTCGCGCATCACGGAAGATTCACTCAAGCAGTACGCGGCCGTCGTGTTTCTGCAGACGACGGGCAACCTGCTCGATCGCGCCGCCGAGGTGGATCTGCAGCGGTACATCCAGGCGGGCGGCGGCTTTGTGGGCATTCATGCGGCGGCGGACGCCGAGTACGACTGGCGGTGGTACGGCCGACTGGTTGGCGGATACTTCGAGAGTCATCCTGCGATACAGAAGGCCACACTGAGGGTTGTGGAGCGCGACGACCCTGCCACGAAGCATCTGGGCGCCGATTGGGTGCGCACCGACGAGTGGTACAACTTCAAGCAGCGCACCACTGGGCTGCATGTGCTCTTGTCCATCGACGAGAGCAGCTACACCGGGGGTACCAACGGCTTCGATCATGCGATGTCGTGGTATCACGAGGTGGATGGCGGTCGCGCGTGGTACACGGCGCTTGGTCATACGGAGGAGTCGTACGCCGACTCGAGCTTCCTCAAACATGTGCTGGGCGGCCTCCGCTACGCGATCGGCAAGCAGCGCGCGCTCGACTACCAGCAGGCCACCGCGATGCGTGTGCCTCCGGATTCGATTCTGACCAAGACCGTGCTGACGCAGGGCACGCTCACTGAACCCACGGAGATGGCGGTGCTGCCCGGTGGTGATGTGCTCATCGCGCAGCGTGGCGGCATCGTGCAGCTCTATCGAGACGCGGACAAGAGCCTCAGGCCAGCGCTGACGCTCAAGGTGTATGACAAGAGTCACACGCCTGCGGCCAACGCGGAGGAAGGGTTGCTGGGGCTGACCGTGGATCCGGACTTCGCCCGCAACAAGTACGTGTATCTCTTTTACAGCCCGGTCGATACGAGCGTGAATCGGTTGTCTCGATTCGTGTTCGATGGCGATTCGATCAAGTTGGGCAGCGAGAAGATCGTCTTGCAGTTCTACTCGCAGCGCGAGATCTGCTGTCATACGGGCGGATCGCTGGCGTTTGGCCCCAGCGGCGAGCTCTATCTCTCCACGGGCGACAACTCCACGCCGTTCGACGAAGCGAAGGAGCCGCACGCCACGCACGGCTTCAATCCGACGGATGATCGTCCCGGGCACATGCAGTTCGATTCGCGGCGCACGGCCGGCAACACGAACGATCTGCGCGGCAAGATTCTGCGCATTCGGGTGAAAGCCGACGGCAGCTATGAGATCCCCGCGGGCAATCTGTTCGCACCCGGTACGCCCGATACGCGGCCCGAGATCTACGTGATGGGGAATCGAAATCCGTACCGGATCAGCGTCGATCAGGAATCGGGATTTCTGTACTGGGGCGAAGTCGGTCCGGATTCGAACGCCGACAGCCTCGAGACGCGGGGCCCGCGCGGCTACGACGAGATCAATCAGGCGCGGAAGGCAGGCAACTACGGTTGGCCGATGTTCGTCGGCAACAACTACGCATATCACCAGTGGGACTACGCGACGGGAACGTCGGGACCGCTCTTCGATGCGAAGGCGCCGATCAACAACTCGCGCAACTCGACGGGCGTGAAGGCGTTGCCGCCCGCGCAGCCGCCGTTGATCTGGTATCCGTACGGCGAATCGACCGACTTCGCGACGTTGGGCACGGGGGGACGCACCGCGCTGGCAGGTCCGATCTATCATCCGCGCCGCTTCACCGATCGTAGCCCGAGCGCGCTTCCCGACTACTACGACGGAAAGTTCTTCATCTACGACTGGATGCGCGATTGGGTGATGGCGGTGACGCTTCGTCCAAATGGCGACTACGAAGCGATGGAGCGCGTGCTGCCGAATGCCAAGTTCGCGTCGCCGATAGACATGGAGCTCGGTCCCGACGGGCGCATGTACATTCTCGAATACGGGAAGGGGTGGTTCGTGAAGGCGTCTGACGCGGCCCTCTCGCGCATCGGGTACAAGCCGACGAGCGCCGCCAAGTGAGTTGACGATTTCAGAGCCTGCGTACGACGTGACGCACTACAGCCGCCCAATGGTGCGCAGCGCCCACTGATACAGCCCCACATACTGCGACGCGGCATGCGCCCACGAGTTGTCCTCGCGCATGCCGCGCTCGCGCAGCACCGCCCAACTCGCAGGCGCGCGATACGCCGTGAGCGCCCGGGAGATCGCGTCGGTGAAGTGGCTGGCCTCGAACGGATGGAAGCGGAAGCCATTGCCTTCGTACCCTTCCTGCACGGTGTCGTTGAGGCCACCCGTCGCGCGCACGATGGGAACGCTGCCATAGCGCAACGCGATCATCTGTCCGAGTCCACACGGCTCGAAGCGCGAGGGCATGAGAAACGCATCGCTGCCCGCGTAGATCCGCTGCGCCAGCGCAACGTCAAAGCCGATACGCGCCGACACCCGCTGCGGATGCGCGGCGGCGTGCCCGCGAAACGCATCCTGCAGCGCCGCACTGCCCGAGCCCAGCACCACGAGCTGCGCATCGGTACGCGCCATCAGCCACGGCACGATCGCGCTCACCATGTCGAGCCCCTTCTGCTCGGCGAGTCTCGAGACGATGCCCAGCAACGGCACGTCGGGAGCGATGCGCAATCCCAACTCAGCCTGCAGTGCCGCCTTGCAGCGTGCCTTGCCGTCGATGTTGTCCGCGTCGAAGCCAACGGCGATGTTCGTATCGGTGGCGGGATCGTAACTGTCCGCGTCGATGCCGTTGAGAATGCCGGCCACGCGGTCGCCGCGCGAGCGCAGCAGTCCGTCCAGCCGTTCGCCGTACTCGCCCGTCATGATCTCGCGCGCATAGGTGGGCGACACGGTGCTCACGATGTCGCTGTACAGAATGCCGCGCGCCATGAAGTTGAACGAGCCGGCGATGCCAGGCCCCATGCCGTTTTCGACGAACCCGCCTTCGTTCAGTCCAGCCAATGGCAGCGTGAAGGGACTGAACTGCCCCTGATAGGCGAGGTTATGGATGGTGAAGACCGTGGCGATATTGCCGAACGTGTACGACAGGTACGTCTTGATGTAGTTGGGCACGAGCGCGGTGTGCCAGTCGTTGCAGTGCACCACATCAGGAAGCCAGCCGTCCACTTCGCGCAGATGTTGCATCAGCGCGAGCACGCCACGCGCAAACAGAATGAACCGTCGATCGTCGTCGCGATCGCCATAAATGGTGGCACGCTCGAAGGCGGCCGGAATGTCGAGCAGGTACGTGGGCACCGACGTCTCCGACGCGCGCCAGATGCGCAGCTCCTCCTGTCGCTCGCCAGCAGGCAGGAACGACGCGGCGATAGGTCCCGTCACCGGAACCGCGCGCTCACGCAGCTCGCGATAGCGCGGCATCACAACATGAACGTCGTGTCCCGCGGCACGCAGCGCTGCCGGCAGGGCCCCGGCCACATCGGCGAGGCCACCAGTCTTCATGAGCGGCGCGACTTCGGCCGCAACGAACAGAATCTTCACGGAAGGGCGACCGGGGATGGGGGGCGGGCGAACGCAACTGCCCAAAATCTACCGTTCAGCCGCACCCTCGCACGCTTTTGTTTCGCGGCCCCCTAACGGGAAGTAGGGCCGTGGCGCAGAATCCACGGAGCAGTGAAGGATCGATCGCCCGTGGCCTTAGAATTTGCAGCGCCGCCTCTCCCGCCTCGTTACGCGCTCCTGAACGCGCTACTGATCAGCCGACATGAACTCCCCTCATCGCGCCGGAACCCTCGCGCGTACCGCCATGGCATATGTACTCGCCGGTGGTCGCGGATCCCGCCTCTACGAACTCACCGATCGTCGCGCAAAGCCCGCGGTGTACTTCGGCGGCAAGACGCGCATCATCGACTTCGCGCTGTCGAATGCGATGAACTCGGGCATTCGACGCATCGGCGTGGCGACACAGTACAAGGCGCATAGCCTCATTCGCCACTTGCAGCGCGGCTGGAATTTCTTCCGTCCGGAGCGGAACGAATCCTTCGACATTCTGCCCGCCAGCCAACGCGTATCGGAAACGCAGTGGTACGAGGGCACAGCTGACGCGGTCTATCAGAACATCGATATCATCGAGGCCTATCACCCGGAGTTCATGGTGATCCTCGCCGGCGATCACATCTACAAGATGGACTACGAGTTGATGCTCGAGCAGCACGTCGCGCAAGACGCCGACGTGACGATCGGGTGCCTCGAAGTCGCGCGGCGTGACGCAACCGGGTTCGGTGTCATGCAGGTGGATGTCGAAGACCGCATTGTCTCGTTCCTCGAGAAGCCAGCCGATCCTCCCGGCATTCCGGGCAATCCGGAGATGGCGCTGGCCAGCATGGGCATCTACGTCTTCAAGACGGCGTTCCTCTTCGAGATGCTGAAGCGAGACGCCGCGGATCCAACCTCGAGTCGAGACTTCGGCAAGGACATCATCCCGTACGTCGTCGCCAACGGTAAAGCGGTCGCCCACCGATTCAGTACGTCGTGCGTCAAGTCGGACACCGAGGTGGAAGCCTACTGGCGGGACGCCGGTACCGTAGATGCCTACTGGGAAGCGAACGTGGACCTCACGAGCGTCGTGCCGTCGCTCGACCTCTACGACCACAACTGGCCGATCTGGACGTACAGCGAGATCACGGCGCCAGCCAAGTTTGTGCATAACGAGGACGGGCGTCGCGGATTGGCGCTCAACTCACTCGTCTCCGGCGGATGCATCGTGTCCGGCGCGCGCATTCACAAGTCGCTGCTGTTCACAGGCGTGCAGATCCACTCCTTTGCCTACCTCGACGGCGCGGTCGTGCAGCCATACGTGGACATCGGTCGATCGGCGCGCTTGCGCAACGTGGTGATCGATCGTGGTGTGCGCATTCCGGCAGGGCTCGTCGTCGGTGAGGATGCCGCGCTCGACGCCCGCCGTTTCCGTCGCACCGACAAGGGCATCGTGCTCATCACGCAGCCGATGATCGACAAGCTCTACGCCTGAGATGGCGTCTGAGATGACGTCTGAGATGACGTCTGAGATGGCGTCTGAGATGGCGTCGCGCCGAGTCGTTTTGGGGCTGCTGCTCGCGCTCGGTGCGACGGCGCTCACGGTTGGGGCACGGGCGCTGCACGCGCAGCAGCCGTCGCGCACGGGAAGCGCACGCGCAGGCATCGACGTGATGCACTACGAATTCCGTGTGGACTTTCCAGCCGCACCGTTTCCGGAAACGATCGCGTTCGTCGCGACCACCACCGCGCGACGCACGACGGCGGTCGCATCGCTCTCGCTCGATCTCGCGGCGTCGCTTCGCGTGGACTCGGCGCAGGTGAACGAGAAGTCCGCAGCGTTCGCGCGCGCAGGTGACAGCGTGCGCGTGGCGCTACCTGAAGGCCAGTCGGATACGGTGCGGGTTCGCGTCTTCTACCGCGGCCTTCCATCCGACGGTCTGATCGTCCAGCGCGACTCTACGCTCGGCTGGATGGCGTTCGGCGACAACTTCCCCGATCGCGCGCGGCAGTGGTTGGCCACTGTCGATCATCCGTCGGACAAGGCACTCGTGGATTGGATCGTGCGCGCGCCCGCCACGCATCGCGTGATCGCCAATGGCCTGCTGGTGGAGGAGACGCCGGAGCCCGGCCCTGCCGCGTCGCGCATGGTACGCACGCACTGGCGCACCGTTCGACCGATCTACACCGCAGTGATGGTGATTGGCGTCGCGCCGTTCGCCGTGCAGGAGATCGGCGCGACGGCGTGCGGTCTGGGCGAACTGCCCGGTTGCGTGCCGCAGTCGGTGTGGATGCGCCCGTCGCAGCGTGCGCTGACGAGGGGCGGCGAGCTACCCGGCGGCTTTGCGCGCGCGGGAGAGATCGTATCGCTCTTCTCGCGGCTGGCGGGCCCGTTTCCCTATGAGAAGCTGGCACACGTCTCTTCGTCCACGCGCTATGGTGGCATGGAGAACGCTGGCGCGATCTTCTACGCCGACCAGATCTTCGACCGCGGTGCACCCGACGAGAAGTTGATCGCCCACGAGACTGCGCATCAGTGGTTTGGCGATGCAGTCACTGAGCACGAGTGGCCGCATGTCTGGCTGTCGGAGAGCTTTGCCACGTATTTCGCGGCGCTCTGGACGGAACATGCGCATGGCGACACCGCCTTTCGCGCCGACTTGACCGCCATGCGGGCGAAAGTGCTCAAGGCGCCGATCGCGGTGGAGAAGCCCGTGATCGACGAGGGGCTCGATGACCTCAGGCGCGTCCTGGGCATCAACGTCTACGAGAAGGGCGGCTTCGTGCTGCACATGCTGCGGCGCGAGGTTGGCGACTCGGCGTTCTTCCGTGGCATCCAGCGCTACTATGCGGCACACCGGCATGGTAACGCGATGACGGCGGACCTGCAGCGTGCCATCGAAGCGGAGGCCGGGCAATCACTCGACTGGTTCTTTGATCAGTGGCTGCGGCGGCCGGGCTTTGCGGAGCTCACGGTGCGCTGGCAATGGAACGCGGCGACGCAGCGCTTACAGGTGGTCGTGGACCAGGGCGCCCGCTTTGCGCCGTATCGTTTGGCGCTCACCGCGGATGTGACCACGGCAAACGGGAAGGTCGAGCGAGTGCGGATCGCCGTTCCCGCCACACGGAGTGCGACGATCACAGTGCCGCTTGCATTGACGCAGGCACCGAGCACGGTCGTCTTCGATGCGGACGTCTCCGTGCTCGGTACCGTGTCGGCCGCTGCAGCAGGGCGTTAGACGCTACGCGGGCGCGCCAACATCGCCGACGAATCGCCGATGTCAGGTGTCCGAACCTAGAGCGCGTCCCGCAGCCCTTTGCCCGGTTTGAACTTGGGCACTTTGCGGGCCGCGATGCGGAGCGCAGCGCCCGTCTGCGGATTGCGGCCCATGCGCGCCTTGCGCTTGCTGACGCTGAAGGTGCCGAAGCCGGTGATCGTCACCGTCTTGTTCTTCTTGAGCGTTGCCGTCACGCCACCGATGACGGCGTTGAGGGCGCGGCCAGCTGCCGCCTTGGAGATGTTCGACTGCTTGGCGATGTGCCCGATGAGTTCGGACTTGTTCACGAGGCCTCCTGAGGGTGGGAGAGTGCGCCCACGAACTTAGCATCGGCGGTCCACGGCGCTATCCGCACGCTCCGCGCTTTGACACCGCTGCCTATGCGCGCCAAACTCTGCGGGTTCTCGCCGCTCCATACGGGTGTCCCCCTCAGCCCTCCAGCCGGAGACTTCGTCGTGTCCATGTCCTCCTCTCCTCGTACTCGCGCCCTGCGCGTCGCTCCTGCGATGGTCCTCGGGCTGGTGCTCGGCGCAACGCCGGTGGAGGCGCAGTCGCGCGCTGCGCAGACGGCCACGCCCGTTCGCTTTGCCGCGGCTCCCGGCCAGCAGGACAATTCGCCCGAGGCGCAGGCCTTACGCTCGCTCCGCTGGCGCTCCATCGGCCCGATCAATCAGGCGGGACGCATCTCCGTCGTGGCGGGCGTGGCGGGCGATCCGCTCACGTACTTCGTGGCCGGTGCGAATGGCGGCATCATCCGAACGAAGAACGGTGGCGTCACCTTCGAGCCGGTCTTCGACGAGCAGACGTCCATTTCGATTGGCGCGATTGCCGTGGCGCCGAGCGATCCGAACGTCGTGTATGTCGGCACGGGCGAGGGCAATCCGCGCAACAACGCGTCGGTTGGCGACGGCATGTACAAGTCGGTGGATGGCGGCGATCACTGGACGCACATCGGTCTGACCAAGTCCGACAAGATTGCACGGCTGATCGTGGACGGAAAGAATCCCGACATCGTGTATGCGTGCGGAATTGGTCGCGAGTGGGGGCCGAGCGAAGAGCGCGGCGTGTTCAAGACCGTCGACGGCGGCAAGTCGTGGAAGAAGGTGCTCTACGTCGATCCGCAGACGGCGTGTTCGGATATTTCGGCGGACCCGAACAACTCCAACGTCATCTACGCGGGCATGTATACGTACCGGCGCTGGGCGTGGCATCTGGAGAGCGGCGGCGGCAACACGGCGGTGTGGAAGTCGGTCAATGGCGGTGAGACGTGGGAGCGATTGTCCGGGAAGGATCGCGAGCTCGGTCTGCCCAAGACCGAGATGGATCGAATCGGCATCGCCGTGAGCCCGAGTGAGCCCAACATCGTCTATGTGTTGACGGAAACGAAAGACGAAGGCGAGTTGTGGCGTAGCGATGATGGCGGCAAGCGGTGGCGCATGATCAATCGCGATCCGAACATCAACTTCCGCCCGTTCTACTACGCCGACATTCGCGTCGATCCGAAGAACTCCAATCGCGTCTTCACGTTGTCCGGTTCGCTGTACTTCTCGGAGGATGGCGGAAGGAACTTCACGACCATTGCGCGCGACATCCACGGTGATCATCAGGCGATGTGGATCGATCCCGTCGATCCGCGCCGCATTCTGTCTGGCTCTGATGGCGGATGGCAGATCAGCAACGATGGCGGCAAGAACTTCGAGATCGTGAACACGTTTCCGTTCACGCAGTTCTACCACATTCACTACGACTTGCAGAGCCCGTACTGGGTGTGCGGCGGCTTGCAGGACAACGGCACGTGGTGCGGTCCATCCAACTCGCTCAATCCGCAGGGGATCCTGCGTCGTGACTGGTACACGGTCTCTGGTGGCGACGGATTCTTCGGCGTTCCCGATCTCGAGCGGCCGTGGATCATCTACTCCGACGCGCAGGGCGGCATGATTTACGTGACCGATCGGCGCAGCGGATCGCAGAAGATGATCTATCCGTATCCCAATCGCATTGGCTCGGTGGGTGATGCGATGGCGGGGCACAAGTATCGCTTCAACTGGAACTCGCCGATCGAACTATCGCCGCAGGATCCGGGCACCGTGTACTTCGGCGGCAACGTGCTGTTCAAGAGCACCAATCGCGGGCAGTCGTGGACGGCCATCTCTCCCGATCTCACGACCAACAACCCTGCCAAGCAAGTCTCGAGTGGTGGCCCCATCGTGGTGGACAACACCGCCGCAGAATTCCACTGCACGATTCTCAGCATCGCGCCGTCGCCACTCGACCCCAACATCATCTGGGTGAGCACCGACGACGGCAACGTGCAAGTGACGCGCGACGGTGGAAAGACGTGGAGCAACGTCTTCACCAATCCGCCGGGGCTCAAGCCGGCCGCGTGGTTGCCGACGATCGAAGCGTCGCGCTTCGATGCAGGCACGGCGTACGTGGTGGCCGATCATCACCAGGACGACGACTACGCGCCGTATGCCTTCGTCACCACCGACTTCGGCAAGACGTGGACGAGCGTTCGCGGTGATCTGCCGGACAACGCCGGCTGGGCGCATGTGATTCGTGAAGATCCCAAGAATCGCAACCTGCTCTACATCGGCACCGAGATGGGCGCGTGGGCATCGTGGGACAAGGGCAAGCACTGGGTCTCGATCCTCAACCACTTGCCCGTCGTGCAGGTGCGCGACATCAAGATTCACCCGCGCGAGAACGATCTCATTCTCGCCACGCACGGCCGCGGCGTCTTCATTCTCGATGACATCACTGCACTTCAGCAGCTGGGCACCACCACCACCGCCGATGCGGCGCTCTTCGACGTGCGGCCTGCCACCGAGTGGGTGACGTGGACCAAGGACGGCAACTTTGGTCAGAAGAAGTGGGCCGGTGAGAATCCGCCGCAGGGCGCGATCATCTCGTACTTCCTCAAGTCGCAGCCGGTCGGTCAGGTCGATGTGCTGATCACCGACAAGGATGGCAAGCAGGTACGCCGCCTCGCGCGCGTCCCCGACGAATCGGGCGTGAATCGCACGGCGTGGGATCTGCGCGGAGAGACGCCGGCGGGTGGCGGCGGCGGACGCGGTGGTGGGGCGGCTGCGGCGGCTCCGCAGGACACGACGCTTGCCGGGCTCCGCGCGCGTCGTCGCCTCGCCGCGCTCGACGGCGGCGCCGTCGCTGGAGATGGCGAAGGGTTCGGTGGCGCTGCAGTGCCAAACGTGTTGCCGGGTACGTACACGGTCACGCTCGTCGCGGACGGAAAGCGATACAGCAAGACCGTCGAAGTGCGCGCGGATCCGCGCTCCGAGATGACGCAAGCGCAACTCGTGGCGCAGGCTGAAGCGACGCAGCGCATTCAGGCCGTGGGGGCGGGTGTCAATCGCACGATCGCTGCTGGCGACGACATCACGCGCCAACTGACGGCGTTGCAGGATCAGCTTCGCCGCGCGCCGCGCGCGCCGGGCGACAGCAGCGGTGCGGCCACGCGCGTTGTACTCGGCGAAATCGATGTCACGCTCAAGGAGCTCAAGCAGTTCCGGGACTCCGTACTCGCACGTCCACTGCCAGGGCTGGGCTATCGCCAGTATCCACGTCTGCGCGAGGAAGTGCAGTCGGTGCAGCAGATGATCGCACGCCCCTTCGGTCCGCCCACCGAAGGTGAGTCGCTGCGCTCGGGTGAATTGCGTGTGGAGTCGGACGGGGCGCAGACGCGTCTCGATGGCATCATCCGCGATCGCGTGGGCAAGATCAATCAGCTGCTGGCGGGGACGCCGCATGTGATCACGTTACCGCCGCGCGGGTTTGTACCGTAACGCGATGTTACACTCACCAAACCCACGACGCGTGTGGGTTTGGTGAGCACAGCACCACGTCGTTGATCTGCGACGACCGAAGTCGTAAGGTTCAGCCGATCGTACGATGCCGCCGCAACGGCGGACGATAGGCAGGTGAATTCCCGACGAAGGGGCAATGCCGCCGATGCGAACACGATGACGGAAGATGATGAGCGGCTCACCTGGACGGCGGAACATGCCGTCTGGACGGGCTCCTCTTCCGCGCAGTCGTTCCACGATCTCGCCAGACTCGCTGCACTCGCGTTCGATGTGCCCATGGCCATGGTCGCGCTGCGCGAGAGTGGGGTGGATCGCATTGAGGCGGGAGTTGGAATTGAAGATGCGCACACCGCGCCTGCCGTGCTTCGCCTCTCCGCAGCGCTCGACTCATCGAGCGACGAAATTCTCGTGGTGGCGGACACGCTCGACGACCCCCGCACCGCGGTCGATCCGATTGTCACCGGTGTGCCCGGCGTCCGCTTCTATCTCCAGGCCCCGATTCGCGCCGCGACTGGCGATGCGGTCGGCACCATTTATCTGCTTGGCCGTCATCCATTCAGTCCGGACGCGCGAGCGTTCGCGCAGCTTCGCGTGATTCGCAATCGCGTCGCCGAGGAGATCGCACGGCTTGACGAGCGCTTGACCAGGCCGGACACCACGGATGTCCTCGCGCAGGAGCGTCGTGCGCTTCAGGAGACGGCCGCGGCGTACCGCATGTTGATCGAGCAGAGCGGGGACGCGCTGTTTGTGGTCGATGCCCGGAGCATGCGAATCGTGGAAACGAACGCCAGCGCCACGGGGCTCTTCGGATACACGCGCGACGAGATCCTGCAGCTGCGTACGAGTGATCTGATCCTTCCGGACGATATGCCGATTCTGCTCGGTGCCATCGCCGACATCGAAGCAGGCAAGCGCGTGATCGCGACGAGGAGACTGCGTCGCAAGGATGGCTCGCTCTTCTGGGGTGAAGTTATCACCAGCAAGCTCGCGGACGGGCGACGCCAGAGCATCGTTCGCAACGTGGCGGAGCGAATTCGACTCGAGGACGAGCGGGCCGCGCTGATGGAACGTGTGACGGATGCCTTCATCTCGCTGGATTTCGACGGTCGCGTCACGTGGATCAATGAGAAGGCCGCGAGCCGCGCGGGTCGACGACCGGATGAAATGCTCGGCCTGCACCTGTTCCCGGACTTTTCGGACAGTTTCAGTGACACGCTTCGGCTGGCGTGTCAGCAGGTGCAGCACGAGCAAGTGCCGAAATCGATCGAAGTGTACTTCCGACCATTGCAACGGTGGTACGAGGCCCGAATCTATCCGTCGGCAACGGGCATCTCGATTTTTTCGTCGGATGTCACCGAGCGGAAGCAGGCCGAGGCCGCGCTGAATCTCAGTGAGGCACGTTTTCGCGTTCTCGTAGAACAAGGCGCTGACGTGATCTTCATGCTCGACCGCGCTGGCGACATCATCTGGTGTAGTCCGTCGGTGACGAAGGTCATCGGCTACGATCCGGCGGAACTGCTCGGGCGACCCGCGATCTCTCTGGTCCATCCTGACGACCGGCCACGTTCGATCGATCTCGTGACGGCCGCGATGCGGGACCCTGGACTCACCACCTCGGACGAGTTCCGCGTCCTCCACCGTGACGGAAGCCTCCGCGTCATCGAGGGGTTCGGGGTCAATCGCTTTGACGATCCCTCGTTTGGGGCGTTCGTGGGCAGTTGGCACGACATCACCGAGCAGCGAGACGCCGAGCAGGTGCTGACGGAGTCGGCGGACCAACTGCGACGCCTGACGCAGCGACTGCAGATCGTTCGCGAGGAGGAGCAGGCGCTGCTTTCCCGCGACCTGCATGACCGACTCGGTCAGGCCCTCACCATGCTCAAACTGGGACTGGCGCGCGTCACCGACAGTGTCATCTCGGGCGATATCGGGGCAGCGACCGATCTGCGTCAGCTGAGTAGCGACGTTGACGCGCTGGTGCAGACGACGCGACAGATCTCCGCCGACCTGCGGCCACCGCTGCTCGACGACTTCGGACTGGCGGCTGCACTCGAGTGGGCGGCGCAGCGGTTCGCTGCGCGCACGGGACTCGCGTGCACCGCGGAGACGAACGATGTCGATCTGCGTCCCGAAATCTCCCGCGCGTTTTATGCCATCACGCAAGAGGCGCTGACCAACGTCGCTCGGCATGCTGAGGCGACTGCCGTCACGATTCGATTGGCGTACGTGAATGCGCACGTCCAGTTGGACGTGGAAGACGATGGTGTGGGCATTTCACCAACGACGCTGCACTTCGGCGACACGCTTGGACTGCTCGGCATGCGAGAGCGGGCCACTTCCGTCGGTGCGCGCTTGGAGATCGTGCCCGGAGCAGAGTGCGGCACCGTCGTGTCGATACGGATTCCCAGGGAGACAGTCGCATGATTCGCGTCCTGCTGGCGGATGACCATCCGATGCTCCGCCGCGGGCTGGCCTCGCTGCTGGATGCACAGTCCGACATCCGCGTGGTCGGCGAGGTCGGCAGCGCGGACGAATTGTTCACCCTCCTCGCGAATACCAGCGTCCATGTGCTGGTGCTCGACGTCTCCATGCCCGGACCGGGACTGGCGGCTGTGCTCAAGACGCTCCGCGACGAGCACCGTGGCGTGCGTACGATCATACTGAGCATGTATCCCGAGGAGCAGTTCGCCCCGCGCGCGCTGCGCGATGGCGCGCTTGGCTACCTGACCAAGGACCAGTCGCCCGAGATGCTGGTGACGGCCGTGCGAAAAGTCGCGGCGGGTGGCGTGTTCGTCACACCGACATTGGCTGAGCTGCTGGTCGCCGGATTGACGACCGACGTCGACCGACCGCCGCATGAGTTGCTTTCCAGTCGTGAGATGGCAGTCTTTCGTGCCATTGGCGCGGGTCGCAGCTTGAAGGAGGTAGCCGGCGCCCTTGGGATCAGTCCAAAGACCGCCAGCACCTACCGGGTTCGCATACTCGAAAAGCTGGGAGTGACGTCGAACGCAGACATCGTTCGCTACGCCGTGCGGCACGGACTCGCCGCGGAGTAGTGTCGTCCCGCGCTGGCGGCCATGTCGGCGCAGTCCTACACGAGACGACACGAACGCCGACGCGCGCGCTCAGCGGGGCGCGCCTAGCGTTCCGGAATGAGATTATTTGTCGTAGAAGATTCGACGCCGTTCAGGCGCGTACTCCTGACGCAGCTGTCGCAATTGCCCAATGTGCAGGTCATCGGATCCGCGGCGACTGTCGCGGAGGCGATTGAAGGCATCGCGCAGACTGCGCCCGACCTGCTGACGCTCGATCTCCGCCTCGGCCGGCAGAGTGGTGTGGAGGTGCTCGTGACGGTTCGAGCGGCGCGGCCCGATGTCACGATCATCGTGCTGACCAATCATGCCGATTCGACGTGTCGCGCTCGCTGTCTCGCAGCCGGCGCGAACCACTTCTTCGACAAATCCACCGAGTTCGACGCCGCGGTGTCGCTCATTCGTGCGCAAGCAGTTGCCCAGCCGGGGGGCCACTCATGAGCATGAATTCTCAGGCCGGCGTAGAAAGCGCGAGAGCACGCGCGACCGAGCCTCACCTGCTCGAGGCTGTAGGGCAGTTCTCGCTGGGGATCGCGCACGACTTCAACACGCTGCTCACGATCATCGCGTCCAACGCGTCCATCCTCGCAGAGACCTATCCCAACGAGTCGGACGTACCCTGCGAACTGAAGGCGGTTGGTCACGCCGCGCAGCGCGGCGCGCAGATGGTTCGTCGCCTGATGCTCTTTGCTCGTCACCAGTCGGTCCAGCTGTCGACGATAGGAATCGACGACGTCATGGTCGGCATGCCGGAACAGATCCGCGCGCTCCTTCCGGACAATGTGTCGCTTGAATCCGTCGTCGATCGTACACCATTGCTTGTGACAGCGGACAGCGGCGTCCTGGAGGAGATTCTGTTGAACCTCGCCACCAATGCGCGGGACGCGATGCCGAGCGGTGGTTCGCTGGTTTTGTCCGCCACGCGAACATTCCGCTGCAGCGCAACCGACGTACGCGGCAACGTCATTCCGCGAGGCGAGTACGTGGAGATCACGGTGGGCGATACCGGCACCGGGCTGGACGAGCGAACGCGCGAGCGCATGTTCGAACCGTTCTTCTCCACCAAACACACCGGCGCTGGCGCCGGCCTCGGTCTCGCCATGAGCTACGCGCTCGTGCGGCAGTTGAACGGGTATATGGACGTCGATTCCGTGCAGCACGTGGGTACTCGCGTGACGCTCATACTGCCGGCTCTTCCTCGACTGGCGAGAGCCGCGACGCGTCCATGACCGTTCGCGCGACTGCGCGACGTCGCGAGCCCCGCTAGAACGCCATCATCCGCGTGACCTTGAGCGCGATGCTGCGCTCGTTGCGCACGTTCGTTTCGGTATTCTGCCGCTCGGTATACACCAGGAACACGTCACTGAGCGGCGAGTAGCGCCACGCGAGCCGCGCATTGGTCACGAAGCTCTTGCTCTGCGTGTTGTACTGGACGAAGGTGCTGCCGAAGAGTGTCGTGGACCACGCGTACTTCACACGCAGGCCGGCCAGGTCTGCCACGAAATCGCCGCTCTTGAGCGACACGTCGTTGCGCTGATACGTGCCTTCGAAGCTGACATCGTAGCGCGGCCGCCAGGTCAACCCGCCGTTGTACGCGAGGCGCGAACCGTCGTAGTAGTCGCCGACGTTGAGTCCGACGTTCCCGTACACGGGATACCGCTGCGTTGTGGTGTAGGTCAATTGCGCGTTTCGGTACGCGTAGGCACCGGCCGGGATCGAGCGGCCCGCGAACGGCGAGAACGGACGGTCGAGGCGATCGAACCAGTCGTTCACTTCCAGCTTCAGCTCTCCGTCGGGCTGAAAGAACACATCGAGACCGGCGGTCACCTGATGCGACTGCGCGCTACCGTCGTAGTCGGCGTAGTAGTCCGCTTCGATGTACGGATTGAGCTCCTGAATGCCACGCAGTTTGGGACGGGCGTGCACACCAGCGGTCGCGTATCGCTGCTGGAAGCCACGCCGCCGCACGAACCCCAACCCCGGATCGAAGTTGGCGGACACACGCTTGTACATGGCCGACGTGTTCCAGAGCTTGCCGCGATACGCCACCGAGACGCGTCCGGCGCCACCGTCCGAGGTAGACCCGTCGGCGTCGGTCGTGGCGAGATACGAATTGATGATCAGGTTGCCGAACGGGCGTATGTTCGCGTCGATGCCGATGGAGCGATTGAAGCTGCCGCTGCCACTATCGCTGTCGGTGGCCTGCCGATTGGAGAAGAGCAGTCCGACATCGGAGTTGCCGGAGAGATTGCGGCGCACGCGCGCCACCGAAAAGTTCTCGGCCGGCGTGGTGCGCGCACGCTGCGTCTGCATGTCGAGCAAACCGACTTCCCATCCGCCCACACGTCCGGTGATGCGTCCGCCGCCAACGATGGGAATGGGCAGGCCGTCGGCGGTGAGGCCGATCTGTCGCGAGTTGAAGAGCGTGAAGTCGTTGAGTGACGATCCCATGCGATAGTTGCGCTCGACGACATCGCCAAAGGTGAACGACCCCGAGTTCTCAATGAAGAACTCACGCCGCTCGGGAAACAGGACACCGAAGCGCGTCAGGTTCACCACCTGCTGATCCACTTCCACCTGCGAAAAGTCGGTGTTGTAGGTGGCGTCGAGCGTGAGTGATGGCGTGAGGCCGTACTTGATGTCTCCGCCCACGTCGCCTTTGCTGCCGAGTGAGCTGCTGGGGACTTGAGCGCCACTGGAGTTGGAGGTGAGCGCGTACGGCTTCACCTGCAGATTGCGTCCCTGCTTGAGCGCGGAAAGTCCTTCGATGGTGCCCGCCTTGGACATGCGGTGCAGGCGATACTGTCGCTCGAGCGGCGCCCAGTAGGACGTCTCGTTCACGCGGCGTACGCGCCGGATGAAGTTGATCCCCCACGATTGGGGATCGCGCCGCGCATCGAAGCGCAGCGTCTTGAGCGGAATCGTCATCTCCACCGTCCAACTCGAATCCTGCTGCGACGTCTTGACCGTGTAGATGCCGTCCCATGCCTCGACGATGTTGCGCGAGTCGTTGAACGTTTGCTCGTCGCGCACGGCGCCCTTGGGATTGACGAGAAACAGGAACGAGTTGCGCTTGTCGTGGAACGTGTCGAGCACGAGTCCGAAGATGTCGCTGTTAGAGGAGACGAAATCGCGTTCCAGTCCAACCGTGATCGCGCGACCGGGCTCGGGATCGTAGTTCACGCCCGACACGTACAAATGGTCTTCGTCGTAGAGCACCCGCACGTCGGTCCGGAATCGCGCGCGTTCGCCGGTGTTGGGCAATTGCTGCACGAAGTCAGTCAGTACCATCGCACTTGCCCACGCGGCTTCATCGAGCACGCCGTCCACCTTGATCGGCGACGTCGTGCGGACAGCGCGCATTGTCGGACGCGGCACGGCCTCGGGGTTGACCACCGTCGGCGCCGGCGCGGGGTTGCTCGGCCCCTGTGCCGCCACTGGAGTCACGAGCGAGGCGAGCAACGACAGCGCGGCCACTGCCAGCGCTGGCCAGCGGCGCGAAGCGGAGTGGAGTCGCCGTTCGGAGCGCGAGCGGAGACGGAGGGCCAGATGCAGAAAGCTTTGAGGCATCGCCAATGCTAAGCACCGGGCAAGCGAACGCTACCGTCCGCGTTCGTGCGACGGCGCACGCGAGACGCGTGCGCTGCCGGCCCTGTGACGGGGGCCGTGTGGTGAATCACGCTCGCGATTGCATTGGCACCGAACTGTCGAGTGCACAGATTACGCGCATGTCGCCCGCCGTCATCGCACTGATCGCCGTCCTCACCATCGCCGTGGTGGTGATCGTCGTGCTCGTGATTCGCATGAATCGGGAGCCCGTCGCAACGCGCGACGAGTCGGGGGTGCTGCCGTTGTTCACCAGCCACGGCGTCATGAACGAAGGGGAGGCCCCCGAGGGCTACGAGGAGTTCGACGAGGACGAGGCCGCCGAACGCGCTGCCCTGCAGCGTGACGTGGCCCGACACGAATCGGCGCAACGCGAGGCCACGCAACGGGAATCCGATCAGCGGGACGCGGCGCAGCGCGAGGCGCTCGAGTTTGCGGCGTCCGTTCGTGAGGCCGCCGCGCGGGAGGCCGCCCAGCGAGCGGCAGCGCAACGGGCCGCTGCGACAGCGGCGGCAGCGGCTGCAGCCGCGGCAACGGGCCCGGCTGCCAGCGCGGCCGCGACGCCCGGAAGCGGCACATCGGCAGGCACATCAGCGGCCTCGATCAGTCCGGATGAGCTTGCTCGGCTTCGCGCGGCGGCCTCAGCCGCACCGAATGGAGCGCCGCGGACGCCGCCACCTCCCGCATCGACGCGTCCCCAAGCGCCGCCGTCGGTCCGCACCTTCAACACGGCTACGCCGCTGCGACAGGCACCGCCCGTGGCGAATCCGTCGCCCGCGCCGTCCCCGTCTGCGATTCCGCCGGCACGGACTGGAGACACCGAGTCCACGATCAACTTCAATATCCCCAATGACGGGACGTTGCAGTTTCTCCCCGGCCGCCTCGAGGTGGCGTCAGGACGGGACTCCGGTCGCGAAATCCGCTTCGTGCGGCTGCCGGGGCCGAATGGTGGCGAGTTCACCTTCGGCCGGAGCGAAGGGGAGCTCTATCGGCACATTCAGCTTCGCGACCAGACGGTGAGCCGCGCGCACGCGAAGATGCGCTTCGCTGAGGGACGCTGGATGCTGCAGAATCTCTCGCAGACCAACCCCGTCGTGCACGATGGCCGTCCCCTCGCCACCGGCGAGGAGCTGCCGCTGGAAGATGGTGCCCGAATCGAGATGGGCGAGGTACTTTTTGCGTTCAAGAATCGGTAGCTCTATCCCACCCGGCCATTCGTGGCGCGGAGTATTCACGGCGCGATGAACGAAGAGCGGGAAGAGAACGAGGTCAAGGACCTCGAAGAGTCCTACACACTGCTGGGCGAACTCGGACGCGGCGGCAGCGCGATTGTCTATCGCGCCCGCGACCGCGCGCTGCATCGTGAAGTGGCCATCAAGGTCGTGCGTCCGCGGCTGGCCGTCTCCGGCGAGGAGGCAATGGAGCGCCTCGCCCGCGAAGCGCGCACGGTCGCTCGCCTGCAGCACCCGAACATCGTCACCGTCCACGCCGTCGGGCGCATTCGCGACGGTGGGCTGGCGCTCGTCATGCAGCTCATTCCGGGGCGCACGCTCAAGCAGGCGCTCGCCGAGGATGGGGCCTTCGCACCCGAGCGTGCGGAGAAAGTGGTCAAGGACATCGCCGACGCACTCGCTTTCGCCCATGCCAACGGCGTCGTGCATCGCGACGTCAAGCCGGAAAACATCTTTCTCGACAGCAACACGGGACGCGCACTCCTCAGCGATTTCGGCATCGCGCATTCCAACGAGTTCGAGTCCCGCTTGACGATGGACGGCGCCACGATCGGTACGCCGGCCTACATGTCGCCAGAGCAGATCGACGGTGCACCGGCCAACGCACGCTCCGATGTCTACAGCCTCGGCCTGGTCGCGTGGGAGATGCTCACGAACGAGCGCCCGTGGGAAGGCGAAGCCCTGTACAACGTCATCTTCAAGCAGAAGAACGAAGATCTCCCTGCGATTGACTCGATTCGCCCCGGCGAAGTTCCGCCGCGGCTGCAGTACATCATCGAACGCATGATGCAGAAGCGCCCGTCCGCGCGATGGGCCGGTGCGGACGGCCTGCTCTCGGCGCTCAACAACTGGGTCGTGCCGAGCGATTGGCGTCAGTGGGAGGAATCGCATCGGCGTCGCCGAGAGGCGGAGAAGAACAAGCCGCGTCCGAAGCCTGCCCCGGTCGATCCGACGTCGGCCGCCACGGTGCGTTTCGTTCGTCCGACGGAGGGCGTGGTGCCGTCGGTCGCGCCCAGCACGGCCATCCCGTCCTCCACCAACGCGCCTACCGCTGCGGCGGTGACTGCCAACAGCGCCGAGGATGAAGCCCCGTCGTGGGCGACCGCCGAGCCGCGCTCCAACGTGCGACGCTGGGCGCTGGCGGGCGGCCTGCTGTTGTTGGTGGGCGGCGGTGGCGTGGCGACGTACGTGAGTCAGCGTGCGGCCAACGACAATGTCGCGCCCGCGGCCACGCTCACCGACTCGCGCTCGGTCGAAATGCCGATCGTCGCGGGCCCCACGACAGACTCACTCGGCGCGCCCATCGACTCGACCACGCGCTCGCCCGCCGACTCGATGCGGATGGCGGAGGCGATTCGACCCGACAGCGTGCTCGCCGATTCACTGGCGAAGGCTGCACGTCGCGCGGCCGCTGCTCAGGCAGCGGCAAATCGTGCTGCGGCCGCGATGGCAGCGGGCGCTTCCGGCGCGCCCGGCGCAGCGACCGTTGCTGCACCGGTTGCTGCACCGACGCGGCCACCCACGGCGCCTGTCGCGGCTGCGACACCGGCCCCGGGCCCTGCCGTCGAGCCCAGTCGCGGCGAATCGGTGCGCGCGACCGACGACGCCGCTGTCGTGGCCGCCGGCGGTCGGCATAGCTGCACGCTGGTGAGCAGCAAGGTCTACTGCTGGGGAGCAAACGAGCGCGGGCAGTTGGGCGACGGCGATGTCGAGTCGCGCGAGACGCCGGAGCCGATCGTTGGCGATCTGGCCTTCTCGCAGATCACGACTGGCCTGGAGCACACCTGCGGTATCTCGCGCGGTGAAGCCTATTGCTGGGGATCGGACGAACGTGGTCAGCTCGGCGATGCGACCACCACCTCGCGGAGCGCACCGGTGCGCGTGTCGGGGAGCTATTCGTTCCGGCAACTGCGTGCGGGCATCGCGCATACGTGCGGCCTGACGACGAGTGGCGACGTTGCCTGCTGGGGCGCCAACAGCAACGGACAGTTAGGCGATGGCGGCGGCAGCACGCGCTCGTCGCCGGTGCTGGTGGGCGGCGGCATGCGGTTCATCTCGGTCACGGCCGGCTGGAATCACAGCTGCGCGCTGGCGAGCGACGGATCGGCGTGGTGCTGGGGCGCGAATGCTGGCGGCCAGTTGGGCAACGGGACGAGGGCCGATGCGCGCGCACCGGTGGCGGTGGCGGGCGGGCTCAAGTTCACGAGTATCGCGGCCGGCGGTACACACACCTGCGCGGTCTCGGAAGAAGGGGAAGCGTTCTGCTGGGGGCGCAACTCCTTCGGGCAGTTGGGAACGGGCGGTTCCACCGATCAGCCATCGCCCACACGCGTGAGCACGCAGACGCGGTTCGTGTCAGTGACGGCGGGTGGCGTGCACACCTGTGCGCGCACGCGCGGCGGGCAGGGGTGGTGCTGGGGACGCAACGTCTACGGCCAGCTCGGCGATGGCAGCGTGAACAATCGGGACACTCCGGCGCGCGTCGCCGCGTCGGCAGGTTTCGCCTCGCTCAACGCGACCGGCGCGCACACCTGCGGCGCGGCCACCGATGGGGAGACGTACTGCTGGGGGTTCAACGTGGAAGGTCAGTTGGGTGATGGCACGCGCAATCATAGTCCGCGCCCGATGCGCGTCACGATGACGCCCAAGTGAGCAACGCATGACTACGCCGATGCGAACGCGCGTGCGCCGAGTGCTGGGCGCAGCCCGACTGGCGGCGCTGCTGCTCGGCGCGGGCGCAGCGACCGCCTGTCGTGGCATCAGCGATCTCACGGGACCGACACCGATCGGGACGGCGGTCGCGTCGGTGGAGCTGTCCATCGATGTGCTGTCGCTGACCGAAGGCGGCACTGCCGCGTTGCAGGTGACTGCGCGCGACGACAAGCGGCAGACGATCAGCGATCGCAAGATCGTCTGGTCGAGCAGCGACACCTCCGTGGCGATCGTGTCGGCGGCCGGACTTGTCTCCGCCGTGCGTCCCGGTACCGCGCAGATTGCGGTGACTGTGGAAGGGCAGAGCGCCGTCGCGCGCTTGACCGTGCTGGCGCGCACCGTGGCCAGCGTGACGATCACGCCCACGACGCCCTCGGTGCTGGTTGGCGGATTTCTGCGACTGAGTGCGCGCACGGTTGATGGAAGTGGCACCGTGCTCACCGATCGCCCGGTGTTCTGGAATAGCAGCGATCCACGCGTGGTGGTGGTCGATCCGAGTGGGCTGTTGACCGGTATCGCGCCGGGTGGAGCGACGGTGACGGCCACCAGTGAAGCGCGCAGCGCGACCGTCGGTGTGACCGTCTTGGCGGTCCCGGTGGCGTCGGTGCGCGTACAGCCGGTGCGCGATACGCTGATCGTCGGACAGACCTCGCAACTCACAGCCACGCCGCTCGATTCGGCGGGCACACCGCTCACCGACCTGGTGACCTGGACGTCGAGCCAGCCGACGGTCGCGACCGTGTCATCGTCCGGCTTTGTCGCTGGCGTGGCGCAGGGCACCGCGACGATTACCGCAGCAAGCGGCGGCCGTTCTGCCACGGCGAGCATCGTGGTGCTCTCGCGTCCGGTGGGTGCGGTCATCGTGTCGCCCGCGCAGGCGTCGCTCATCGTCGGGCAAACCGTTCGACTCGGCGTGCAGATCACCGACGCGGCCGGCAATCTGCTCACAGGACGCCCGATCACCTTCGCCAGCAGCAACGTCGATGTCGCGACGGTCGCGGCAGACGGCACCGTCAGCGCGCTCGACGTGGGCAGAACGAACATCACCGTCGCCAGTGAAGGGAAGACGACCGTCGTTGCCATCACTGTATCGCCTTCGCCGATTGCGACGCTGCGTTTGACTCCGACCACGGCCGCGCTGTTGGTGGGCGCCTCCACGAGGTTGCTCGTGGACGCACTCGATGCGAGCGGCAATGTGCTCGGGCAGCGGGTGGTCACCTGGCGCTCCGGCGCGCCCAACATCGCGCGCGTCGGCACGGACGGAACAGTCACGGCACTCGCGGCCGGCACCGCAATCATTTTCGCGACCTCAGAAGGACGCATCGCCACGGCGACGATCACTGTAACCGCGCTCACCGCACGCAGCGTCAGCATCTCGCCGGCGACCGCGACACTGATCATTGGCGATGCCGTCGATCTGACGGCGACCGCCCGTGACGGCGCGGGGCAGTTGCTCAGCACCCGCCCGATTACCTGGAGCTCCAGCAATCCTGCCGCTGCGGTCGTCTCGAGCGGCGGACGCGTGCGCAGCGTCGCGCCGGGTACGGCGCGCATCGATGCCGTGATCGATGGTGTGACCGGATCGAGCAACGTCACCGTGTTGAACATTCCCGTGGCCACGGTGCTGGTGACCATGGCTTCGTCGCTGATTGTGGGGCAGGGCACCACCGCGTCGGTCACGCTGCGCGATGCTGCGGGCAACATCCTGCTCGGTCGCGCGGTGTTGTGGAGCAGCTCCAATCCTGCCGTCGCGAGCATCGGCAACGCCTCGGGGGACATTGTCGCGGTGTCGCCCGGTTCCACGACCATCACGGCGTTCAGCGAAGGGAAGACGGGATCGGCCACGTTGACAGTGCTACCCATTCCGGTGGCGTCGGTCTCCGTCACGCTTGGCGTCGGGTCGCTGTTCGTCGGCTCGACCACGTCGAGCACGGTCGTGTTGCGTGACGCCAATGGCAACGTGCTGACCGGTCGCCCGATCACCTTCACGAGCTCAAACAACTCCGTCGCAACGGTGGACGCCGGTGGTGTCGTGACCGCCGTGGGGCCGGGCGTGGCCACCATCACTGCCACCAGCGGCACCGCATCAGGCTCTGCGGGCATCACAGTGGCGCTGGTGCCGGTCGCGTCGGTGAGCGTTGCCCTCGGCAACGGTACGCTGTTCGTGGGCGCCAGCACACAAGCCGTCGCCGATCTGCGCGACGCCAATAACAACGTGCTCACGGGACGCGTGGTCACATGGGTCAGCTCCAATCCTTCCGTCGCCACCGTCAGCAATTCGGGTGGCGTGGTGGCCGTGGGGCCCGGCACCGCGAGCATCACGGGATCGAGCGGCGGACAGAGCGGTTCCGCGAGCATCACCGTACTGCAGGTGCCGGTCGCGTCGGTCTCCGTGACGCCGTCCACGCAGAGCATCGTGCTCGGCGGTGGTGGATCCGTCACCGCCACTCCGCTCGATGCGTCGGGCGGCGTACTCACCGGTCGTGTCATCACCTACGCCAGCTCCGACGTGAGCGTAGTGACCGTGAGCAGCACGGGCGCGCTCACGGCAGTCAGCATCGGCAGCGCGACCATCACCGCGACCAGTGAAGGCCAGTCTGGCACCGCGTCGGTGAGCGTGATTCCGCCACCGGTGGCCACGGTCAACGTGGGGTTGGGCGCAGGATCGCTTGACGAGGGACTCACAACGACCGCGACGGCCGTGACGCTCGACGCTGCGGGTAACGTGCTCGTCGGCCGCGTAGTCACCTTCTCGAGTTCGAATCCGACCGTGGCCAGCGTGGGTCCATCGGGCACCGTGACGGCAATCAGTATCGGCACGACGGACATCATCGCCACCAGTGAAGGCAAGACCGGTCGTGCCACGTTCAGCGTGACGCGGCCGCCGGTGGAAACGGTGATCGTCACGATCGGCGCCGCCACGATCGTCGTCGGCCAAGGAACGTCGGCCGCCGCGGAATTGCGCGACGCCCAGAATCGCGTGCTGACAGGGCGCGTCTGCACCTGGAGCAGTTCGAATCCGGCCATTGCGGTGGTGACCAATAGTGGTGCCGTTGATGGCATTGCTGTGGGTTCGGTCTCCATCACTGCCACCTGCGAAGGCAAGTCCGGATCCGTCGGCGTCACGGTGATTCCATGACCACGCGTTTGCAGAGTGCTGGCACGATGCAGCGGTGCGTCGCGCGGACAACGCGTTTCGCGTCGGTAATCGCTGCCGTGCTGCTGCTGGGCTCCTGCACCGAAGCCACGGTGGAAACGGTGCCGGTGACGACGGTGGTACTGACGCCCACGTCGGCGGCCCTGCGCGTTGGCGCCACGACGGCACTCGTGGCGCGCTCATTCGACGCGAACAGCAATCCGGTCGACGCGGGCTTCACCTGGTCCACCAGCAATCGTCTCGTGGCCACGGTGTCCGGCAACGGCATCGTCACCGCGATTGCGCCCGGCGATGTCCAGATCGCCGTCAGCACGCTCGGCAAGAGTGCGACCGCCTCGATCACCGTGACGCCGAGGACGGTCGCGACCGTGCAGGTGTCGCCGGCCACGGTGACGACGCGCGTGGGTGCAACCGTACCGCTGCAAGCCATCACGCTCGACGATGAGGCAGGCGCGCTCACCGGACGGGCGATCACGTGGGCCAGCAGCAACATCGCCATCGCCACCGTGAATGCGCAGGGTGTCGTGACCGGCATCGCGCCAGGTGCGGCGACGGTGACGGCAACCAGCGAAGGGCGGGTGGGGCAATCGGCGGTGACGGTCACCGTGCCGCCGGTGCAGACAGTCACCGTGTCGCCCGCGGCCGACACCGTCGCCGTTGGCATCGATCGTCCGCATACCGTGTTGCTGCGCGACGCGAGCGGAGCAACGCTCACCGGACGCGCGGTGGCGTGGAGCTCGAGCAACGTGGCGGTGGCCACCGTGACGTCCACTGGTACCGTCACGGGACGTTCACCGGGGACGGCGACGATCGCGGCGACCAGCGAGGGACGCGTCGGCACGGCCAACGTGATCATTCTTGCGCGTCCCGCCGATGCAGTTACGCTGACGCCGGAGACGGCGACGCTGGTCGTCGGCACGACGCAACGGTTAACCACGCAAGTCACTGACGCGATTGGCAATCTGGTGCCGGGTCGACAGGTGACCTACACGAGCAGCGCCGCGACCATCGCGCGCGTGGACACTGCGGGGCTCGTGACGGCTGTCGCCGCTGGCACGGCGCGCATCACGGCGACGAGTCAGGGCAAGAGCGCGGTCGCCACCATCACGGTGATTCCGGTGCCGGTCGCGACGGTCACGATGAATGTCACCGCCGCGACAGTGCTCACCGCGGCCACACGCCAGCTCTCGGTTGTGTCGCGTGCGGCCGACGGCACGACGTTGGCGGGACGCACGGTCGCGTGGACGACGGGCGCCCCGGGCGTGGCAAGCGTGTCCAATACGGGACTGGTCACCGGTGTCTCGCCCGGCGTCGCGATCATCCTGGCGACAGTGGAAGGCATCACGGCTACGTCGACCATCACGGTCGCACTGCCAACGGTCGCCTCGGTGTCATTGACGCCGGCGACGCCAACGGTGGCCGTCAACGGCAATCTGCAGCTCACCGCAACCCCGCTCAACAGCGCCGGAACTGCACTCACGGGACGCTCCGTGGCGTGGTCATCGGCTGACGAAAGCATCGCGTTCGTGTCCAGCACCGGCCTCGTGGTCGGATTCAAGGCGGGCACGGTCCGCATTACGGCCTTAGTGGAGGGAGTCAGTGCCTCGGTGCTCGTCACAGTTCGATAAGGTGCGCATCCCGATGCGACTACTCGCTGCGGTGTGCGCGGTCGCGGCGCTGAGTGTGCGCGCCGACGCACAGCTGCTCGCGCCCAAGCGCGTGCTCACCACCGGCCCCGCACCCGGTTGCGAGGTCAGTACGTCGGCGCAGACCACGGTTGCTCGTCGAGACAACGTCGAAGCGCGCCGTTTGGCGGCGGTTGGGCAGGAGGCCGCACTCATCGGCGATCAGACGGCAGCGCGCGATGCGTTTGCCAAAGCCGCCGCACTCAATCCCACCGACGAACGCGTCGCCTACGACCTGGCGCGCGCGCACGAAGAGCTCTCGGAGTCGGCCAAGGCCGTGACCGAGTTCTGTCGCTATCTCACGCTCTCGCCAGCGGGACGCGAAGCGGCCGACGTGCGCGCCCGTCTGTTGCGCCTCGTGCCCGCGCCAGAAGTAAAGCGTGCGCAGGATGTCCAGGTGGCCTTCCGACTCGGCCTCGGTCTCTTCGACGACGGCAACTACTCCGCCTCTGCACGCGCCTTCGACGACGTGGTGCGTTCTGCGCCGACCGCCGCCGAAGCGGTCTACAATCGCGGGCTCGCTCGTGCAGCGTCGGGCAACCGCGCGGACGCCGTCAAGGACCTCGAGCTCTTTCGCGCCGCCGCGCCCACCGTGGACGATCGCGTTGCCGTTGGTCGCGCGATCGAAACGTTGCGGCGTCCTGTGTACAACCCGGGTGTGGCCTTCGCGGCGGGGCTGCTGCCGGGCTTCGGACAATTCGCGACCGGGCGGCCGATCGGTGGGTTCGTCGTGCTGCTCGCTGCAGCCGGCTCGGCGGGTGCGAGCTTCATGCAGCGCACCACGGAAACCACGGTGCCGTACGTCGATCCCAATGGCCAGCCGGCGCCGTACACGCGCTCATCGACTGAGCGTCCGTATCTCGTGCCGGGACTCGCGGCGGCGGGTGGTGTGACGCTCATCGCACTGATTGAAGCGGTGGTGCACGCGAACCGTTCGCAGCGCTACGCATCGGTTGTGGCCAAGCGCGGTGCCAATGCTCCTGCAGCTGCGCCCGCCGCAACGCCACCGTCACCTGGTTTCGCTGTGACGCCGCTCATCGACCGAAACGGACGCACGGGACTACTCTTCAGCAGACGCTTCTAGCGGACGCTGTTGCGAGTGTGAACGGCGAACGCAGCTAACCCACCGTTTCGCCGTCGCCCATCATGTCGCTCCGCCCGCGCGTTCTCGCCCTGCTCGCTCTCGTCGCCGTGAGCGCCTGTCGAGAGTCGTCCAGCACGGCGCCGTCCACAGGGCAGTTGTCGGTGTCCATGGCCGGGCTGCCTGCGGGTGTGAAACCGTTGGTTACCGTGAGCGGCCCGTCGTCGTTTCGCGCGACGCTGGACAGTGCAACCACGCTGACAGCCTTGCCTGCTGGTGACTTCACCGTCGTTGCGAGCGATGTGACGGCCGGGACGGTGCGCTACGGCGGCACACCTGCCACGCAGACGGTCACCGTCGCGCGAGATGGCGTGACGACGGCCAGCCAGATTCTGTATGGCGTATCCAGCGCACGACTGACCGTCACCGTGAGCGGCTTGCCCGCGGGCTCGAACGCGAGCGTGACGATCACTGGTCCGCGCGGCTACACGCGAACGATCAACGGCACCACGCAGATCGATCTGCTCGAACCGGGCACCTACACCATCGCCGCCGCCGACGTCGCGGTTGGCGCGAGTACGTATCGCGCGGTCGCCGCCACGCAGGTGATCGGGCTGTCTTCGTCACTGCAGTCCGTAGCGGCGAACGTGGAGTATGGCGCCGGACTCGCGACGATGCGCGTGAATGTGACAGGCCTGCCGTTCGATGTGCCGGCGGCGATCGACGTGACAGGCCCGAATGGCTTTGCGCGCCGAGTTTCGGCGTCGGCGGTCTTCGGACGGCTCGAAGCGGGCACGTACACCATCGCTGCGAACGTCGTGGGCAGCGTGCTGACGACCCACACGCCCACGCCCGCGCGGCGCACCGTCGTGCTCACGGGCAGCGATACGACCACGGCCGCCGTCGTGTACGACAGCGCGCCGTTGCAACTCGCGCTGCAGCCCTTCGCCAGTGGACTCACGCAACCCGTATTCCTCTCGGCGCCGCCGGGCGACACGCGACAGTTCATCGTGGAACGTGGCGGGCGCATCAAGCTGGTGATCAACGGCGCGATCCAGTCGACGCCGTTTCTCGATATCAGCAGCCGAGTGAACAATCAGGGCGAACGCGGTCTGCTGGGTATGACGTGGGATCCGGCGTATGCCGCAAACGGCTGGTTGTATGTGTTCTACGTGGCGCTCAACGGCAATGTGGTCGTGGAGCGCGTAGGATCCACGCCGGGCGCAAACGTGGCGAGCAACACGGGTACCGTCGTCATCAGCATTCCGCATGGTGGAAGCGAGCACCATGGTGGCCTGATCGAGTTTGGTCCGGACGGCATGCTGTATCTCGCACCCGGCGACGGTGCGTGCTGTGGTGACCCGAAGAACAACGCGCAGAATCTCGGATCGCTTCTGGGCAAGGTGCTGCGCATCGATGTGCGCACGCTGCCGTATCGCGTGCCGAATGACAATCCGTTCGTATTGCAGGCTGGTGCGCAGCCGGAAATCTGGGCGTATGGCCTGCGCAATCCGTGGCGCTCCTCATTCGACACACCTACCGGCACGCTCTACATCGGAGACGTGGGGCAGGATGCGCGCGAAGAGGTCAACGCTGGACCGGCGCAGACGAGCGGCATCAACTACGGCTGGCCGTACACCGAAGGAACCGCCTGCTATAGCCCCGCGGTGAACTGCACGGCGGGGCGCAACCTCACGCTGCCGGTGCTCGACTACGCGCACGCCGACGGCTGCTCCGTCATTGGCGGCTACGTCTATCGCGGCGCGGCGATTCCCGAACTTGTCGGGCACTACCTGTACGCGGACTTCTGTCGCGGTTGGGTGCGCAGCTTTCAGCTCAGCAACGGACGTGCGACGGAGCCACGCAGCTGGAACGGCCTGACGCTCCCGTTCACGAATTCATTCGGTCGCGATGGTGCCGGCGAGTTGTACATGATCTCGGGCAGCAGCATCTCGCGCATCGTGCGACTGGTGCGCTAGCCGCGCTACCGCTGCTTGGGCGGCAGCTTGGGCGGCGGAGCGACCGGACGATCCTCATCGTCGTTCACAATGGCGCCCCAGTCCTTCTTGGGTGCGCCACGCTTCACTCCGCCGTGCTGTTTGGGCTTCTCCACGATCTTGGTCGTCGAGCGCTTGCGCCCCTGACCGCCCTTGCCGCCTTTCATCGATCCGTCTCCACGAAGTCGTGCACTATCGGTGGGCGTTACTTGTTCGCATCGAGCAGCGCCTTGCGTGCCAGCCAGCTCTGCCCGTCGGTGATCCACTTGGCCGGTGCTTCGCCCTTGAGGTAGTAGGCGAACCACTGGAGAATGCGCCGCTCGTAGTCGATGGCGTTTTCGCGCTTGCCGAGTCCGTGCCCTTCGCCGGGATAGAGCAGCATCACCGCGTCCTTGCCGGCGCGACGCGCGTAGTTGTAGAACTCTACGCCCTGTCGCATGTCGACGGTGGGATCCTCGCCTCCGATTTCGATGAGTACGCTCTTGGCCGGCATCACATGCACGCGATTGATCGGTGAGTTGCGGTTCATCGCCTGCACGTCTTCCCACGGCGCCACCTGCATGCGGAACTGTCCTGTCTCCCAGTGATCGAACTCGGGGACGGACGACCAGTGCATCTGCCCAGCGAAGCTCCACATGTCGCTGATACCCGCGCCCGCCACCGCCGTCTTGAACAGCGAGCTGTGCGTTGCGAGATAGTACGCCTCGTAGCCACCCTGTGAGTGCCCCGCGTGCCCCACGTTCGCGGCATCCACGAGCCCACGCGCGATCACGTTGCGCACGGCCGGCTCCACCGACTGCAGCACTGCGAGACCCGGCTCACGCGGACGAAACACGATGTCCGGCATCAGCACGAAGTAACCATTCTGCGTGAACACGTTGGCGTTGTAGTAGTCGTTCTCGCGCGGCACGATGTAGCGGTGATAGCCCTGCGAGAGCAGCTCGTACGTGTACACGATCATCGGGTACTTCTTCTTCGGATCGTAGTTGGCCGGATAGTACAAGATGGCCTGCAGCGGCACGCCGATCGTGCTGCTGTAGTTCATTAACTCGGCTTTACCCCACGCGTAGTTCTTCTGGAACGGATTCGTTTCCGTCAGGCGCGTGGGGTTGGCCAAGTCCGCCGATGCGGCAAACACATTCGGTGATTCGTCGAAGCGCTGCCGCACGTAGGCGTAGCGATCGGTGCTGTCGGCCTTGCTCAACGACCCAATCGATGCATCGGCGAGAACCAACCGTTGCACCGTGCCTGCGGGCATCAGACGAGCATAGCCGCTCCGCTTGTCGCGCTTGCCGTACATCGAGAGGTACATCGGCGCGCCGAGGTCAACGGCACGCTCGACGGGCGTCGCGCCAAACCCCGCGAACGACACCACACGGTACTCGAGACCGTCGCGGGCACCGTCAGTCAGTCGTGTGCCGCCCGAGCCGTCCATGGTCAGTGCCCACACATCGTACGCGCTGTACACCAGCAACTTCGTGCCGTCTTTGGTCCACAACGGATTGCCGATGGAAGGCGACACGTCGCTCGGGTGATCGTCTTCGCGGTCCACGAAGTCCGCGCCACGCGCACGCAGCGCAGCGGTGAGATTCGTGCGCTTGCCGGTCGCGACCTCCACCGCCCAATAGTCGCGTCCATCGAACCAAGGGATACGCGCGCCCGTCGGATCGGGTGAAAAGAATGAGCGCACCTTGGTCAGCAATTTCGTGCGCGCGCCGGTGTTCACGTTGATCGTCCAGATGTCCTGATCGCGACGACCGAACTTCTGACCAAACGCGTACGGCTTCTTGTCCGTCTCCATCGCGAACGCATCGCCCTCGAGCACGCTCGCGGTCTCCGCGGCATCGCTGCCCAGTGGCACCACGCGACTGTCGTCCAGACGCCACGCCGTCAGCATGCTGGCGCGCAGGTCGCGCTGCTCACCGCTCCGCTGCTCCGGAATGACGTGCACGTCGTTCGTGTGCCAGATCTCCACGTCGGAGATCTTCTCGTCGCTCTTCTTGGGCGCGTCGGCCGCCGCGTCGCGAGGACGCACCCCCACGTAGAGCAACTTCCCGTCCTTGGACCACGACGGCTTGCGCGACTCGGCGACGCGCATCTTCGCGGGAAATCCGGGAGACGTCGCAGGGTCGAGCACACGCATCGGTGCAGCGTTAGCGCCAATCGACGACCATTGGAGCAGCACGTGCGACGTGTCGGTGAACGCCTTGTCCACGGTGCTGCGCAGCACCACCAGCTCATCCGACTTGGGGCGCCACGAGAGCGCGCGGTACATGTTCGCGCTGTTGTCGAGCAAGCGCACAGCACCGCTCAGTCCATCGAACACCTCCACACCGTTGCCAGTCGCGCCGTCGGTTGCGATGGCGAGCGCAAGCCACGGTTTGCGATCGTTCCAGAGCTGCTCGGACACATTGCTGAACACGAGTCGTGCGCCGCTCGTCAGGTCCAGCACCAGCACTTCGCTGCTGCGCTTGCCCTCGGCCGGATACTTGGTCACCGACACAAAGCCGCCCGCAGGACTGAAGCTGAAGGCGTTCGCGTCGGCGATGTTGATGGTCGTGCCAGAGGTCAGATCGCGCAGCGTGAAGGACGTTCGCACCGGCTTGCGATCCTTGAGCAGCTTGTCGCGCTCCTTGGGCGGCACACCAACCAGCGCGGCCATCCAGCGTGAGTCAGGAGAGAAGGCGGCAGCCGTGCCATAGGGGATCACGATCGTCGTGTCGCGCGCACCACCGCGCACACGCAGCTCGTTCTCCTCGTTGCCGCGCGCGATGCCGTACGAAAGCCACGCGCCGTTGGGTGACAGTCGCGACGCGCCGAGCGACTCGAACTGGCCAAGGTCCTTGGCCGTCACGAGGGGCTTGGCTTGCGCGCCGAGCTGGGCGACGGGCGGGCTGCCGGCGGTCGCGAAGGCGAAAGCCCCGGCCGTGAATGCAACGCGAAGTCGAACGAAGCGACGGAGCATGAGTGGATCGGATGCAGGTCAGATGCGAGTCGGAGGCCGTGGAGAACCGCGGAAGAAGATAGACTCGCCGCGTCCGGCCGGTGAGAGTGCCGCTGGCGGCAGTCCGTGGCGCGGCGCATTCTCTACCGCGCTTGGTCACTGCGTCCAGCCAATCGGCCGACCCCTTCTGCTCCAACCGTCATGACTCGATCGCTCCGACTGCTCGTCACACTCGCACTTGTCACGATTGGCGCCACCATCGTCGCGCAGCGCACGGCCGCGGCCCGGCAGCCGCAGGCGGCGGGCAAACTGGCGCTCGTTGGAGGCACGCTGATCGACGGTAACGGGGCGCCGCCCATCACCAACAGCGTGGTGCTGGTCGACAACGGCAAGATCACGGCGGTCGGTCGCGTTGGTTCGCTGACCGTGCCGGATGGCTACACGGTCATCAACACCAATGGCATGACGGTGCTGCCGGGGCTCTTCGAGATGCACGCGCATCTCATGCTGGTGGGGCACGGCAACTATGCACACTGGGACAGCGTCTATCCGGCGCGTCTGCAGAAGGACGTGATACCAGTCGCCGCACGGCAGTCGCTGCTGCACGGCGTGACCAGCCTGCGTGATCTTGGTGGTCCACTCGCACCGATCATGGACGTCAAGCGCAAGATCGATCGGGGTGAGCTGACAGGCGCGACGATCTACACGTCGGGACCGTTCCTGCAGCACGCCCCATATCCCGGCACGGAGGCGTTTCGCTGGGGGATCAACGGCGTGGCCGACGCGCGCGCCAAGGTCAACACACTCGCCGATGCCGGCGTGAGCGTCATCAAGTTGATCGACCAGGACGAAATGACGATGGACGAGGTGCGCGCAGTGGTAGACGAAGCGCACAAGCGGAAACTGCCCGTCGTCGCGCACGCGCATCGCCCGGAAGAGATCCGTCGTGGACTCGCTGCGGGTGTCGACGACTTCGAGCACACCGGCCTGGCGACGGCACCGGAGTATCCTGCCGACATCATCGAGGCGCTCCGCGCGCGCACGGCACAAGGCAATCGTCCGCCGCTCTACTGGACGCCCACGATCGACGTGCTCACCAACTACGGGACGCGTCGCGACCATCCGGAATACATCGACGACCCGGAATGGTACGAGGGGCTCGCCGCCGACATTGCGGCCGACGTCAAACAGTCGATCGTGCGCCTCGACACCCTAACCTACTACCGCTTCGTCGCCAATCGCCGCGCCACGTTGCCCACCAAGTTCCGCCAGCTCCGCGAAAGCGGCGTCCGCCTGCTCATCGGAACCGACGCCGGCGTGCCGGCCAACTTCCACGGCTATGCCACGCCTGAGGAGATGATCACCTGGGTGAACACCTACGGCATGGACCCCATGGAGACGATTCGCTCGGCGACCTATTGGCCCGCCTACTCGCTCAGTGTGCTCGACAAGGTCGGCACCGTAGACGCGGGAAAAGCC
Organism: Gemmatimonas sp.; assembly: GCA_965279375.1. Lineage (GTDB taxonomy): Bacteria > Gemmatimonadota > Gemmatimonadetes > Gemmatimonadales > Gemmatimonadaceae > Gemmatimonas. Next base: position 2,133,954 of record OZ257156.1, read on the forward strand.
GCCGACATCATCGCGGTGCGCGGTGATCCGCTCAGCGACATCACGGTGCTGCGTCGGGTGGAGCTGGTGATCAAGGCAGGGAAGCGCGTGAAGTAGAACGTGTCACGCGCTAGGCGGCGGGGAGAAACACCTCGAACGACGTGCCGCTGTCCGGTGTGGACTGCAGCCGCACGTCACCCGCTGCCTGCCGCGCGATGCCATGCACCGTGGCCAAGCCGAGTCCCGTGCCGCGCCCAGATGGCTTGGTGGTGAAGAACGGCTCGAAGATGCGCTCGCGAATGTCGTCCGGGATGCCGGTGCCCGTGTCCTGCACGAGCAGGCGCACATACTCACCCGGCTTGAGGTTGGTCGCGGGTGAAGTGCCCAAAGTGATCGAGACCAGATCGAGTGACAGCGCGATGCGACCACCCGCCTGCACCGCATCGCGCGCGTTGGCCACGAGGTTGATCACGATCTGTTCAAACTGCGCCGGGTCCATGCACAGTGACGCGCTGCCGCTGCTGCCGCTGACGGTGAGTTCGATCGCAGGGCCCGCCATCACGCGCAGCATCGCGGCAAGCGCGCGCAAGCGCTCCGATGGATCGAAATGCACCGCCTGTGTCGGCCGGGCGCGCGCGAAGGTGAGCAGTTGCGAGACCAACGAACGGCCGTGCGACATCGCGCTGTCCACTTCCTCCGTGAGCTGCGGATCGTCTTTGCGAGATGCCGAACTGCGCAGCCCATCCCACGACAAGCTGAGCACCTGAAGCACGTTGTTCATGTCGTGCGCGACGCCCGCGGCCATGCGCCCCAGGCTTTCCATGCGTTCTGCGACCAGCACCCGCTCGCGCGCTCGGGTCAGCTCCAGCGACTGCGCGTTCACCAGCGCCAATTCCTCTGCCGTGGACGCCAGCAGTGTACAGACGCCGGTCGCGAGAATGGCGAGCACGTCGATCGTGACGAAGAGCAGCACGGCAGCGAAGGGTAAGTCGGGCATGCCGACTCGTAGTCCGAGCACAACCGCCAGCGCCTGTCGTAACGCAAGCGCCGCAAAGCCGATGGTCAGCAGATGGAGCGCGGCCGGGTGACGCGGGCTGGCGCGCCACGCTCGCCACGCCAACACGGCGGGCACCGCAAGCACAAGCAGCTGCAGCGCGCGACTTATCGTAACCGGGATGACGCGCGTGTCGGGAAAGAGCGCGGCGGAGCCGAATACTCCCACGGCGTGAACGAGTAGCGCGCCGAATGCCCAGCGTAGCGCGGCCGCTGCGGCAGGCTGCTCGGGCCGTTCGGGGTCGGCCAACGCGGCAAAGGCGTTGCGCGCATACGGGATGGCCGCCGCGAGCAGCGCGACCAGGCACGTCGTGAACGCGCGACTGAGTTCGCGGTTGTTCCAGACCGCGCCGCTCCACGACGAAAAGATGTTGAGCACGGCCGACAGCGCGAACAAGCGCCAGAAGATCGCCATCGCTCGCATGGCAGCGCGCCCGAAATGCCGCGACACGCCTTCCTGCGCCGCTGCAAAGCCGAGGACAACGGCGCATTGCAACAGCGTGGAGCCGAGGTTGATTCGATCGAACGAGCGCAGTGCATCGAAACCGCTCACCAACAGCAGTTGTGTCGCAATTGCCAAACCGCGATCCTCGCGCAAGTCATTCTGCAGCCGTCTCGCGCCAAGGCATCATCGACCTTCGCAGCGATTGGGAAAGCAGTCCCCTAGAAGTGGTGCAATGCTTCGCGTCACCACAAGGGGCTGCGCGCTACTCCGGGGCGGAATTTCCCTGCGGATTCTTCGCCGTGCTGTCGTCCGGGGCCGCTCCCCCCTGCGCAATGCGATACGCCGCTGTGTGTGCTGCCAGCAGCGCGCGGAACTCAGCAGAGGTACGCATCGTGCCCGCCTCAGTGCCGTCGCTGATCGGGAAAATCAACGTGAAGACCGCACCACCTCCCGGCGCATCGTCGATCGATACCGAGCCGCCGTGCAATTGCACGAGGTCTCGCACCACCGCGAGACCAATGCCGCTGCCGCCGGTACGTCCTTTCGTCCCCCCGAGACGGACAAAGGGTTTCCACACCGATCGACGCTCCGCGGCCGGGATGCCCGGCCCCTGATCGGCCACCCGCAGGCACGCTGAGGCTCCCGTCTTCTCGAGTTCGATGTGGATCGTCTGTCCGCGCGGTCCGTACTTGATGGCATTGTCGAGCAGGTTGACGACCACTTGTCGCACGGCCCGAGGGTCGATCATCGCGAAAATGCGCGACGGTGCATCGGCGACGATGCGCATGCTGTATTGCTCGGCGATCGGGACGTATCCCTCCACCACTTCCTCGACCAGCTCGCCCAGATCGGTGCGCTCCTTCTCGAGACGAGCGCGATCCGCATCCAGATGCGAGAAAAGCAGGATGTTCTCCACGAGATCGCCAAGCCGGCGAGTCTCGCGACCGATAATGCCGAGCCAATGGACGCGCTCCTCGTCGTCGCGCTCGCGGCGGAGCTGCAGCGTCTCGGTGAACATGCGGATTTGCGCCAAAGGTGTGCGCAATTCGTGCGAAACGCTCGCCACGAAATCCCGACGTGCCTTAAAGAGCGACAGCTCGCGCCAGAGATTCACGGCCGCGGCGAGCGCAAGCAGAATGGACAGCACCGAAAGCCAGAGATTGAGCGGGACGTCCAGGCGTCGCTCGGCGCCCTTCTCGTTGCCCGTGAACGGCAGTGAGACCACAGTGCCGCTCTCGCCCACGTGCTGCTGCATCTGCGCCACCAACGCGGGAGACAGGCTCGCCACGACGCGAAACTCCCCAGCGCCGCGCGAGATGAACTCGCCTTCCGCACTGCCGGGCTGCGCGGGTTGTGACTCGTACAGCGTCTTCCCTCGAGTATCGAACAGTCGGATGGCGATGAGCGAGTCGGTGCGCATGGAATCGACGCCGCTCTTGCGCTTGGTGTCCATCCATGCGGCGGGCAGCAGCGGAAGGTCGCGCAGAACGGTGCGGCCCACCTCGCGCCAACCGAGTCGTCGCGAGTACGTGAAGCCATAGAGCGCCACCTCGCGTCCCTCGAGATCGCGCAATGGCGCGAATGCAACGGACACGGGCTCGGCGCGGTCCACGAGCGCCCATGGGAGCACGTCACGTCCGCCGCCCGGCGGCATTGGACGTTCGCGCATCGCGTGCAGAATGCTGTCCTGCATCCCGCGGTCGTTGGCCGCGTCCAGCCCGGCGTATGTCTGCGTCGCGAGGTTGACGACGAAGAAGCCAAGGTTGGGATCGTCGGGCGCGATGCCCAGACGCGTGATTTCCCGACGGGCCTGCCGGGCGACGTCGGTGAGCGAAGGCATCGCCGTGCCCGGCGTCCAGCGCGTGCCGATGACCGACGCGAGCACTTGCAGACGAATGTTCTCGAAGGCGTAGTACGCGCGATCGCCGAACAGTCTCGCGCCAAGTGCGGCGAACTGACGAATCGCCAGATCGCTCGCCCGGCGTCGCTCTTCGTAGCTGCGGCGCAGCTGCAGCGCGCTCGTGACCGAGAGCGCAGTCATCATCACCAGCACGATGGAAAAGAGAACCGCGCTGGGGCTCGCCGAACGCCACGTGGACGTCAGCGCGCGAAACACGCGAGACACCCGCTAGACCTGTCCGCGCAAGATCGCGCCGACCCGAGAGCGCGTGGATGCACCCATCTTGAGAAGGACCTGTTCCGTGTGATTGCGTGCCGTGAACACGCTGACGCCCAGCTTCTCCGCGATCTCCGCATTCGAGAGCCCGAGTGCGAGCAGTCGGGCCACTTCGATCTGCCGCTCGGTGAGGCTATAGCGTGCGGTGAGTTCGTCGTCGCGTAGCGAGCCGTTCGTGTTGGCACTCAGGTCGAGCGACGCGCGGCGCAAGTGTGCGCCGATGCGTGCCATCAGTTCCACGACGCCGAACGGTTTGGTGACGTAGTCGTCGGCACCCAGCCGGAAGCCTCTCACCTTGTCCGACTCCATTCCACGGGCACTGAGGATGAGCACGGGCGCCTGACAGCCGCGCTGACGGATCGACTCGAGCACGGTGTAGCCGTCGTTGTCCGGGAGGCCCAGGTCCAGCACGATCAGGTCCGGCGCTTCACGCAACGCGGCCTCGATTGCGGCCTGCGCCGTCGCGGCGATCGAGGCGCGATGGCCCTCGTGCTCGAGATTGCGACGGAGCCCGTTGGCAAGGTCCTGATTGTCTTCGACGATGAGTATGCGCTTCATGAATCGGGTGAGGGATCAGGCAGGAAGATGCAGGCCGCTCGCGCCCGGCGCGACTGGCTGCAGGGGATCCTTGCCGATCGGAATGCCATCGCCCAAAGGCCAGGTTCCTGGCAGCTCACCCAGTTCCTTCTTGATCGGCTCACAGAGCTTCGCGCCGCCGATCTTCGCCGACCCCTGCGCCGTGACCTTTCCCGGCTTGAACGCCATGATCTTGCCGCCGTCGATGATGAGCACTGCCTGCGCGAAGTTGAGCGTCACGTCGATCAGAATCTCGAGCGAGGGCGCGGGCAGGGGCGCCGGTGTCGCGCTGGTCCGAATTTCGACGTAGGGCCTGTAGGTCCACTTGATCGGATGCTCGTACAGCACGACCTCGTGCTTCTGTCCCGCGGGATACTTCGTCAGATCAGCGTACTTTCTCACCTCGGCGCGCTTGTTCCACGCACTGAGCGCGATCTCGCGGATGCTCGTTTTGAGCGCGGTCGCCACGCACTCCACCACGGACGCAATCACCGTTGGCGACGTCGGGCCAGCCAGCACACCCAGGAGGAGCGTGACCTGTTGTGCAATTGCGTTGACGGCATCGTCATCGAGTCGATGCTCACCGGGCTTCTTGGCGCGGACGCCAAACATCCATGCCAGCGAGTGGTCATGATGCTCCATCAGTCCTCCATTGGACGCACGATCGGACCGTCGTGCTGGATCGAGACCTCGGGCGCTGTCGGCACGAGTGTGATCTCGTACTCGAGCAGCGACCGGTTGTCGGGGAGATCGACGCGCGGCAACTCAGGCGGTGGTTCGCGCAGCGTGACATCGATCGTCGCGGGCGGATCTCCGTTCGACGGCCCGTTATCTGGCGGCTTTGGAGTGAGGAGCCGATAGGCCGCAAACGCGACGACTGCACCGCCGGCGATCACCCAGATCCACCACATCGGACGGTCTGGGTCACGTGGGTCGAGACCCTGCGTGCGCAGCGTGACAGCGACGAGCGTGGCGGCCGCCACCAGTGTGCCGGCTGTCGGCGTCTGCGTGGCGACGACCGAATCCTTGACGACCGTGACGCTGACAACCTCGCCGAGCGCGAGCCCGACGGTTGCGAGCAGACGACGCGCATCGGCGATCGACTGTCCCGTCAGTGATGGCACGCGACGCTGCACTGGTGGAGGATCCCGCTGCGAGACGGTGTCGGGCGGCTGTACTCGTTCGAACCGGGTGACGGTGAGCACGACGTCAACGCCGGGCTGCACCAACTCGCCTTCGTCGGGCGACTGCGCGATCACCACTCCCGCGATCGTACTGTCCGCTGTCGCGCGCTCCACGACGTTGATGATGGGCGAGAGTTCGCCGAGCATCGCTCTGGCCGTGGCGAGTCTTTCACCCACGACATCGATCATGACTCGGGGCGTTGGCGGCGCACTGTCGGGCGCATCGGAGATGACGATGGCAACAGGGCGTCCGAGCAGGAGCGTCGTACCGGAATCGGGCTTCTGTGCAATCACCTGATCGCGTGTGCCGGGATCTCCCGCCATGATCGATTCCAGTGACCGGAAGCCAGCATCTTGCAGCGCCCGAGCGGCCGACGCTCGCGACATTCCTACAACGAAGGGAACACGTCGGAGTGCGGGAGCGCGAGCGATCTGTATGCTGATCGCGTCTGTCTCGTGTACCGCGGCGCCAGCGCCTGGCGTTTGCGAAACCACGCGTCCCGCACGCGCCGCATCCTCGATCGTGTCCACGTGCGGCCGAGTCAGCTTTCTCCCCTGAATCGTGTCAAGCGCCTCGGTCAACGTTCGACCGACGAGCAGAGGCATGGTTTGTGTGGGTATGACGGGATGCGGTCCCTGTGACAGCCAGAGTTCGACGATCGCGCCAGAGACGGTCGGCGTGCGCGGATCCGGATGCTGTCGCGCGATGCGGCCGGCGGGTATGGAGTCGTCGTACTCGCTCGCCACCTCTCGGCCCTGCAATCCCTGGTTAGTGAGGATCAGGGTTGCGCGCGTCATCTCCAGTCCGATCACGCGCGGCACGACCGTGGGCACCTGCACCGACAGGGTCACCGAGGTGCCAGCGTCAACGGTGCTGAGCGGAGCGGGCGACTGATCGGTTACGACGGCACGCGCCACATCGCCACGGGTGAGCCGTGGCGTGCGCGGTGTGAGCTTCACTGAATCGAGCAGGCGCAGCGCGTCGCTCAACGTGCGACCGATGAGTAGAGGCACGCGCACCGTGGTTTGCGGCACATACCGGTACACCCAGAGTCGTACGGTGTCCGTGCGCGGCGGCAACGGTTGCCCAGGCTGCGGCGACTGCCGGAAGACGCGCGCGTCCCGTTGCGGCGCCTGGGTGTCCTGTGTGGAAACGACGAGTGGAGAGTTCAGCAAGCTGAGAATTCGCCGCGCGCTCGCTTCGGTGCTGTCGATCAGCGAGGGCATGAGCAAACGCTTCGCCCCGATAGAGCGCTGCTGCGCCAGCAGCGCGGAGTCCGCGAACACCGCCGCGGCCCGGATCTTCGCGCGCGCGACTGAGTCCGACGCGCCAATCGCTGGCTTCTTCTGCACGGGCTTCTGGCCCTGCGCTGTCGTAGCCATGCTGCTCCACGACAGCGCAAAGAGCGTCCCCGCCACCATCCCGCGCCACATTGCGACGTGGATCATTGTCGGGCCCATCGGTCAGAGGGGACTACGCTCTGCATTGCATGGCCGCACTAACGGTGCGTCGAATATTGCGTGCCCGGGTCGTACGTCAACCGAGTAGCGAGCCCGGCCGCTCTCTCGCTACTTCATGCGTCGCAGCTCCTGCTCCGACACCATGAAGCCGAAGCCGGGCCATCCGCCCGACTTTACGGCGCGCTCGAACGCCGCCTTCGCCTGAACGCTGTCACCCCGCATGAGATACCAGTTGCCCAGCCCATAGCTGAGGGTGGCGATCTGCACGTCGGCTGTGTCGCCCGCTGTGAAGAGGGTCGCTGGCGTGACCTCGCCGCGGTAGAGTCTGAGGCGCGACACGTACGCGTAGCCCGGCGGTGCTGGCAATGTGTCCGGGCGGCGTGCGAGCATCGCCTTCGCTTCGGCTGCTCGCCCTGCCCGCGAGAGCGACATCCATAGCCAGTCGGTACTGCCGGCGCGTTCACCGCCATCGGGGGCTAGCGGTTGCGCCTTGGCGAACATCGCAGCGGCCGCGTCAAACTTCCCCTGCAGATGTCGCAGTACGCCAAGGTGAAACAGGATGCCGTAGTTGGTGCTGTCGAGCTGGTAGCCGCGCGTGAGATCGGACTCGGCCTTGGCGAACTCGCGTACGCTCAGATAGCGATGGCCACGCCACCGATAGAGCATCGCATCGTTGGGAGCGATTTCGAGGCCGCGCGTGAATGTGGCGATGGCTTCGCGGAACTGCCGTGCGCCGGATTGCGCGACACCCAGCGCGATGATGCGCTGGACGTTGCGCGGGTCGGCGTCGAGTGCGGCCTGCGCACGCGCGATGGGTCCCGTGTCGGCTTGCGCGCGGTACTGCACCCCCTGGGGGCTCCGATACTGCACGCTGCCTTGGGCCAAGACAGGTGTCGCGAGTATGCAGGCGACGCTGAGGGCGATCGGGAGAGCGACGGCGACGGCGGTGAGGCGGCGATGCATGGCTGCTCCGATGAGGGCGTTGTGCGGGTCGCGCCAAGTTCCGCTCCGGGCGGCGAGGCGGCAATCCCGGGAGCCCCACCGGATATCGGTCCGATGCCGGTACACCTCGTCACCATTCCGGCAGTGGTGCGTCAGACACAAAGGGCGACCCCGGTGACCGATGCCGACACCGTGCTCGCGCCGTGCGTCAAACCCCGCCATACTAGGTCATGACCCCTCCCGACACTGCGGCCCTGCTTGCGCAGTTGGATGCGGAACTCGAGTCCGACACCACGCTCGCTGCGGCTGAGCCGATTCTCGCGCTCGCTGCGAAGTACCTCACCGAGACGCGAAGCGGAGACGGTCCTGTCTCCACCTGGCACAGCGCGCAGAGCATCGTCGATCGCCTGGAGGCGGAGATCCCGCGACAGGGACGACCGCTCGCAGACGTCGCTAAACGGCTCGCGACGTTTCTGCTCGACGACTTGAACCGGTTGGCGCATCCGATGTACATCGGACATCAGGTGTCCGCGCCGCTCCCCGCCGCCGTTTGGACCGATGCGCTGATCAGCGCGTTCAATCAGTCGCTGGCCGTGCGCGAAATGTCACCGTCGTTCACGCCGCTCGAGCATCAGGTGGTGGCGTGGTTCACCGATCTGGTGGGTTGGGACGACCACGCCGGCGGCACCATGACCTCCGGCGGCACCGAAGCGACGCTGACCGCGCTCCTCGCGGCGCGCAGTCGCGCGATTCCTAACGTCTGGCTGCACGGCATTCCCCCGCACGCACCGGTGCTCATCTGCGGCGAACATTCGCACTACGCCGTGACTCGCGCGGCCGGCGAGATGGGGTTGGGGCTGCAGCGCGTCATCACCATTCGGTCGCACGAACACCGGATGGATATCGCGCATCTGCGCGAGAAGCTCAAGCAGCTCCATTCGTCGCACATCGGCGTGATGGCGGTGGTCGCTACCGCAGGATGCACGGCCACCGGCAGCTTCGACGATCTCGACGCGATCGCTGACGCGTGTCACGAGTTCAAGGACGCGCACGGCGACATCTGGCTGCACGTCGATGCGGCGCACGGTGGCGCGGCGATGATGTCCGAGGTGCACAAGCATCGCGTGAAGGGACTCGCACGCGCCCGATCCATCGCGTGGGATCCGCACAAGACGCTGCTGCTGCCACTGGCCGCGGGACTGCTGCTCATGCGTGACGAGAAGGAACTCGAAGCGGCCTTCTCGCAACAGGCGCCCTATCTCTTCACGCAGACCGACGAAGCGCGCGCCTGGGACACCGGCAAGCGCAGCATGCAGTGTTCGCGTCGAGCCGATGTGCTCAAGCTCTACGTGGCCATCGAGCGCTACGGGGCGGACGCACTCGCTGCGCTGTACGATCGCCTGTGCGCAATGGCGAAGGTCCTGCACGACCTGCTGGCGGCGCATTCGGACTTCATGCCGCTGCACGAGCCGGAGTCCAACATCCTGTGTTTCGCGTGGACGCCCAAGGACGTCCCCGAGTCCAAGCGAGACGACCTCACCGACGCACTGCGCGAACGCTACAACCGCTCGGGACGTGGCTTCATCACGAGCACCACACTCGGCAAGCATCGCGTGTTGCGTATCACGGTGATGAACGCGCGTACCAACGCGTCACACATGCAAAAGCTGGTCGACGGACTCGTCGCCGAAGGGCGCGCCGTCCTGCAGCACGAAGGCTACTGACCGCGTGACTTAGCGGCGTTCAGGAAAGCCCGGCGCGTACCACGCGCGCCGTCACTGACAGCTGCCCGATGTGTCGCATGCCGTGCTCGGCGCCGTGTACGAGGCAACCGATCACAGTGGATGGGAGTTGTTTGCGCCCGACGCCGCGAAACTCTCCAAGGATGCGCACGTCTATACGTCGCAGTTCGTCGAGCGCTTCGTCGACGCGTTTGTCCAGCGCGTTCAGCGCTCGCGTGATGCCCGCGGCATCGACCGGTTCTCGCTCGGCACGCAATGCGGCGAACTGTGCTTCGGAGAGCGCCTCACCGCGCGCATAGGCAAAGAGACGGTCCACCACACCGGTGATGTGCTGGATGTGAAAGGCCACCGATGCCACGCCGGCGGGCGTGGCGTTCCACTGCGCCGCATCCAACGACTCGGTGAGTTCGTGCGCACTCTCCCGCACCTGCAGCAGGATGTGCGCGACCGGTTGCAGTACGTCAGGAACGCCATCGATCGGGCCGCGCTGCCACCACTCCGTCTCAGCCATGATTTTCTCTGTGCTCGCTCAGACGCGCGGTACGATGTGGCTGCGCGAAATCGCGGCCAGCGACGTCGTGCCACTCTGCTTCATCACCACTTCGAATTCCTTGCGCAGCAGCGCGAGCACCGTCTCCACGCCTTCCTGACCAAACGCGCCGAGTCCCCAGATGTACGGCCGGCCGATGCCGATCGCGGTGGCGCCGAGTGCCATCGCCTTGAAGACGTCGGTGCCGCGACGGAAACCGCCGTCGCAGATGACAGGGATGCGTCCCGCGGCGCCTTCCACGACCTCTGGAAGCGACGTCACGGTCGCGCGCTGTGAATTCTCTGCGCGTCCGCCGTGGTTGGAGACGAAGATGCCATCAACGCCATGCTGCACGGCTAGCTCGGCGTCTTCCTTGGTCACGATGCCCTTGATGAGCACCTTCATCTTCGTGGCGTTCTTGAGACGATCGACGAACTCCCACGTCGGCGTGCCCTTCTCGAGAATCGGCGTGCGCTTTTCGTAGCCCACAAGGTTCGGCTTGCGACGATTGTCGCGATCATCCACGCGGCCGCTCACCCCCGGCAGCGGTGCGCCACCCAGATGGCACTTCACGCAGGTGCGCGTGTCCTTGCGTGCTTCGCGGATCATCGTTTCGCGGTTGCTGCCGCCGAGCAGATCGACCGTGAAGACGATCGCCGGTGCGCCAGCGCGTTCGGCGCGCTCCACCATCTGCTTGGTGATCGCCCAGTCGGACTGGTGGTAGAGCTGAAACCACACAGGTCCACCGCGCGCGGCAATGGCGTCTTCGATCGACGTGGTCGCAACGGTGGAGAGCACCTGCAGGTGATTGCGCGCTTTCGCCGCACGCGCGACCGCGATCTCCCCCTCGGGGTGAAACGCCTTCTGACTCCCGACGGGATTGATGATGATCGGCGTGGGATACTTGGTGCCATACAGTGACACGCTCGCGTCCACGTTGCCCACATCGATCAATCGACGCGGGCGCAGCGACCACTTCTCGAATCCGTCGCGATTGGCGCGAATGGTGCCGTCGTCGTCGCTGCCGGTGGCCAGATAGCCCCAGTGCGCGACCGGAATGCGCTGTTTGGCGATCGGCTCGAAGTCGAAGACGTCGAGTGCGTCTTTCGCCGACTTAATCAGCAGCGATTGCGGTGCGCGCGTGGCGACACTGTGCTCGGCCATCTGCTGGGCCAACGAGAGCGCGTGCGCGCCGTCGCCGGATTCGCCGGTGAGTCGCGAGAACGTGCTGGCGTCGATTCCAGCGGCCGCCAGCAGGGGGCTACCGGCGAGGAACGCGAGAAACTGCCGACGAGACGGGTCGTTGTTGAGCATGCCTCAAGTGGCAGGCAGCGCGTCCTCTTGTCCAGTCCCGGAAGACGGAGCGGTCAGCTACCGTGGATCGGGGTGTCCATGTACCGGTGCAGATCCGCGAGCAGAGCATCGGCCGTCAGTGCGCCCTGCTCATGCGCGAGCAGCAGCCCCCGCAGCCACTCGCGATTCGCCACGCCGAAGCGTACGCCGTTCGTGAGCGTGATGAGCGGACCAACCAACAACTTCGCGTGCGCAGCGATAGCATCGTCGCTGTCCGTCTGGCGCTCGAACTCCGCGCGATCCTTCTCGATCGATGCGACGATTTCCCCGAATGCCGCGAGCTCGGCGTCGACGGCGCTCAGCTCTGCGGATAGCACGGACGCGAGGTCGTGCGCGTTCATTCGACTGGCGAAAAAGAGCTTGAGCAGCAATGGCTCGCGGCGCGCAACACTCGGCGCGGGCTGGGCCACCCATCGGTCGAACGCGTCGACGCCCAACGGCGTGATGTGGTACTCCTTGCGGTCGGGACGGGTCTGCTGCGCGACGCGCTCGTGGCCAACCATCGCGTCGGCTTCCAGCTCGGACAGGGTGCGGTAGATCGCGGCTTGATCGGCGCTCCAGAAGTGCCGCACCGACGCGTTGAAGAACCGCTTGATGTCGTAGCCGCTCAGCGGACGAATCGTGAGAAAACCAAGAATTGCGTACCGAAGCGACATCGGTCCACCGGACAGGGTTGCGTTGCCAACGCTTCACGGCCAAATATAGGACAACGGGTATATATGTAAAGTCTTATATCATCACAGTCCTATGAAAAACGTCGTCAGAAGAGTCGCTCGCTCGGTCGGTCGTCTCGTGGTCGCGCTACTGCCGCTCGGCGCGTGCCACTCCGTGCCCGCGTCCGTCACACGTCCTCGTATCGCCGCAACGGACAGTGTCTCCCTCGCTGCCGACGTCATAGTCCCCGTCGCGGTGCCGGAAGGCGGCGTCCCCGTGGTTCTCATCCAGACCCGGTACTGGCGCAGCTTTGCGCTGCGAGGCGGCGGCAAGGAGGGTGCGGTGCCCCTTGGTCCGCGCGAGGCAATCGTGGAGCGGCTGGTGCAAGCAGGATTCGGAGTCGTCGTCACCGATGTCCGAGGCACCGGGGCATCAGATGGCCTCTGGCCTTGGCCGTGGTCGGTCGGCGAGGTCCACGATATGGGGCCGATCATTGATTGGATCGCGGCGCAGCCATGGTCCAATGGCGTTGTAGGGGCGACCGGCGTGTCGTACGAGGGCACCACGGCCCTCTTGTCCGCGACCGCGGGGCGACCGGCGCTGCGAGCCATTCTGGCCCGCGAGGTGGAATGGAATCTCGTCGACGAAATCATCGCACCAGGTGCAGTCCGCAACGTGGGTTTCGTGGATGCGTGGAGTCGATCGGTCAACGCGCTCGATCACGGTAAACTGCCGGAGCTCTTCCCGCGGCTCGCGCGGCTCGGCATCAAGGGCGTGCATCCGACGGACGACGATCCACGCGCGGACATCCTTCGCGCGAGGCAGCGCGCGCGTCCGACGACGGATGTGGCCGGTCGAGTGCAAGCGGTGCGCGGCGGCAACGATCGCTTCGGTGCCGAAGGACCCGCGTCGGATTCGCTTGGGCCAGCCGGCCACGTCTCGCGCCTTGCGTCGACCACCGCCGTCGTCGGGATTTGGGGAAGCTGGTGGGATGGCGCGACCGCAGACGCGGTGTTGCGCGCCCAGGAACAGATGCCGATTCGTGAAGCGGTCATCGGTCCGTGGTCGCACGAAGGCGATCACAATGCCAGCCCGTTGCGGCGCGACGATAGCGAACGGCCTACTGTCGATCTCGATGCCGTGGTCGGGTTCTTTCGTCGCCATCTCAGCGCGCTGGACGGTGCGCGGGCTCCGCGCAACTCGTGGTACGTCGCGGGAAGTGAACGGTGGCGCTCCGGCGAGACGTGGCCGAGCACGAAGCCGCGCACGTGGTATCTCGTTGACACACGGCTCGACGATCGTCCGAGCAGCAGTGCCCCGCGCAGCCTTTCGGTGGACTTCGCGTCGTCCACCGGCACAAAGACGCGCTGGACGACTGGACTCGCGCGACCGGTCGACGCCCCGAATCGCGCAAAAGCCCGCGGGCTCGTGTCGTGGAACTCCAGCGCGTTGTCCACGCCGCTCTCGGTGTTCGGCGCGGCGCAATTCCGGTGCAGCATAAAGCTCGATGCGCCAGAAGCGGCGCTGCATGTCTACGTGGAGTCAGTCGACCCGAAGGGGCGCGTGCGACTATTGAGTGAAGGCGTCCAGCGCGTGCAAGCAGGATCGGTGTCGGTACGCATCCGACCTGTCGCCTTTGAACTGCCTGTGGGCTGGTCCCTCCGTCTGTCGGTCGCCGGCGCTGACAGTCCGAGCTTTGAACGTGTGCCTCAGGCGGGGCCGCAACGGATCCATTTTGGTCCCGAGGGCTGTGCGCTCGCATTGCCGGTCGTTGTGGATGAGTAGCAAACTTGCTATCGAGCGCGCGGGCCAGTGGGGAACACCGGCTCCGCTGTCCGTTTGACAACTGACATCTCATTTCCGAAAGGACCCTCAGATGCCGCACATCGATCTGCGCCCGGAACTCTTCGGCATCACCAGCCTTCTCGCCTTTCGTCCGGAGACGGCGGCGCCGCTCTGCGACCTGACGCAGGTTCTGCTGCGCGGTCCATCCACGTTGAGCGAAGCCGAGCGTGAACTCATTGCCACGTACGTGTCGCAGCGCAACGAATGCGTGTTCTGCGCAACGGCGCATGCGTCGGCCACGTGTCATCTGCCCGGCGGTGATGCGGCGCTGGTGGCCGCCGTGCGCGAGAACCTCGACACCGCGCCGGTGAGTGAGAAGCTGCGCGCCCTGCTGCGCATCGCGGGGCAGGTGCAGGTGAGCGGCCGGGCTGTGCGAGCGGAAGATGTCGCGCTGGCAAAATCCCACGGCGCGACCGATCTGGAGCTCCATGACACGGTGCTGATCGCCGCGCTCTTCAGCCTCTACAACCGCTACGTGGACGGACTGGGCACCGCGCTCCCCGAGGCGCCTGAGTTCTTCGATGCGCTGGGCGCCCGCATCACCAAACGCGGCTACACGATGCCGCCCAACGGGTATCAGCCGTTGCAGGCTGGGGCGAAACCCGCGTAGCAGCGACCGGTCGTTGCCAATTCCGGGACGGGACGCAGATTCGCGGGAAGCTCTCCGCGGGAATTCCTTCACCGGTGCCTACATGCGCTTTTCGCGTCGCCTGCTCGCTGCGCTCATCGTCGCTGCTTCATTCCCTGCGGCGGTCAGCGCGCAGGGATCCAACGCATTGCCGACGGCGCATCCGCTCGACGGTCTCTCGTTGCGCGAGCACTGGGCCATCTACGACGTGCTCGTCGCCTCGGGGAAGACCGACAGCACGACGCGCTATCTGTACACGGGGTTGCACGAGCCACCCAAGGCCGAGGTGCAGGCATGGCGCGCCGGGCAATCGTTCCGGCGCGAGGCGTTGGTCCATCTGACGCAAGGGAAGCGCGGCTACGAGGCGATCGTCGACATCGCGGGCAAGAAGCTGCTCTCGTGGGTGGAAGTGCCGGGGCGTCAGTACATGACCAGTCGCGAGGAAGGCGAGAAGGCCGAAGGGCTCGTGCTCAAGGATCCTCGCGTGCGCGCCGCGATCGCCAAGCGCGGTGTGAAGGACTTCACGCACGTCGGCTGCGGTCCTGCCAATCACGGCTACTTCGATCTGCCTGAAGAGCGCAATCATCGCGTGGTGCATGTCACGTGCGGTGACGATCGAGGCCGCAACACGGGCTACGGCGGCAACTTCGATGGACTGGTGATCGTCGCCGATCTCACCGACGACAAAATTCTGCGCATCATCGACACGGGCGTGCAGGGCGACAACGCACCGAGCGGCGATCATGACGCGGACGCAATCGGTCCGACGCGTGTGACGAAGAATCCGGTGACGATGATTCAGCCCGGCGGTCCGTCATTCACGCTCGACGGACAGCAGGTGAGCTGGCAGAACTGGAAGTTCCACTTCCGCATCGACCCGCGTCGTGGCGTGGTGCTCTCGCAGGTGCGCTATGCGGACGGCGGCAAGGACCGCTCGATCATGTATCAGGGCTCGCTATCGGAGCTGTTCGTGCCGTACATGGACCCGCAGGATCCGTGGAACTATCAGGGCTACTTCGACCTCGGTACGTATCCGTCAGCGTTTGGCGGCATCGCCAGTACGCTCGAACCGGGGATCGAGTGCCCGACGAACGGCGTGCTGTTCAATTCGGTGGTGGTGACCGATCTCGGGCGTCCGCGTGAACGTGCGCGCACCGCGTGCTTGTTCGAGCGCTCGGCGGGTGACGTGGCGTGGCGTCATGCGCGCGACGGAGAGTTAAACCTCGAGGCGCGCGCCAAGCGCGATCTCGTGCTGCGCATGTTCATGCACGCGGGCAACTACGACTACCTGTTCGACTGGGTGTTTCAGCAGGATGGCACCATCAAGGTGAATCTCGGCGCCACCGGCATGGATCAGGTGAAGGGTGCGACGGGCGGGGCGAATGATGAGCAGTACGGCCGATTGATTGCGCCCAAGCTGGTTGGCGTGAATCACAGCCACTTCTTCTCGTTCCGTCTCGACATGGATGTCGATGGTTCGGCCAACTCGCTGCTCGTGGACAAGCTGGCCACCGAGAAGCTGCCCGCGAGCAATCCGCGTCGCAGCATCTGGTCGGTGACCACGACCGAAGCCAAGAAGGAGTCCGACGCGCAGCGCATGTCGATGATGTCTTCGCCGGAGATCTGGCGCATCGTCAACCCCGGCGTGAAGGGCGCGTACGGCAGCCCGGTTGGCTACGAAATCGAAGCGATGGGTGCGATGACGATGCTCACGCCCGACGACTACATGCAGCGCCGCGCGGGCTTCACCAATCATACGCTGTGGGTGACGCCGTTCGCACAGAACGAGCTGTTTGCGGCAGGCGACTATCCGTCGGTGAGCACGGCGGGCGCAGGACTCCCGACGTGGACTGCACCCAATCGCAGCGTGGCCAACACGGACGTCGTGGCGTGGCTAACGATGGGTTTCCATCACGTGCCACGCCCGGAAGACTGGCCGATCATGCCGGTGGCGTGGCACAGCTTCGAGATCCGTCCGGTGGGCTTCTTCAATCGCAATCCGGCAATCGATCTGCCCAAGGTGCCCTGAGGCGTTACGCGCGTTTGTTCACGCGGGCGGTCGTCCGATCGCCCGCGCACCTACCGGCGAAATCAGCGCAACTCGCCGCAGGTGCACCGAGTCTGCTGCGGCGACGAACGCCGACGTCACGCCATGTGCGGCCATCGCCCGCGACAGCTGCGTGAGACCGCCGCACAGATAGCGGTTGCACAGGTTCGAGCGCAGACTGCGCGGGAGCGTGCAGCCGCCGGTCGCATGAAAGATGCAGGAGCCGCGGTAATGACGCGCCGGCAGTGCGGCCACATACCGCGCCTCGATCTCCTCCGGCGATGGCGACGATGCCTCCGTTGTTGCAAGATGCGCGCGCACGCGCACGAGGCTCGCCGCCTTGAGAAACGCGTGCGTCCCGCCGGCCGTGCAGCACTCGCCGCGACAGACGCCGCACCCAACACCGAGCGTCGCGCCCACGGACAGTTCAGCGGAGTCGGCGGTGGGACCCTCGTGTTCGCCCGCATCGACGCGCACGGCCTCTTCCTCTGGCGTCATGGGCAGCGTGTTGTCGCGCAGCGGAACCGCGAAGGCGCGTTTGATCTGCAATCGCAGATGTCTCAGGAATCGTTTTCGCGTCTCGGCGGGTAGCGCGGTCGCCTCGCGCGTGTTGGCGGGAAGCACGATCACCGGCAATGCGATGACAGGCAACTCGCCCGTCGTTGGCTGATGCGGCGCAGCGAGCGCCTCGGCGTGAGACTGCAGCGCCGCGTTGCGCGCACGCTGCGCTGCGATGGGGCCGACCCCTCCACGCGTCACTGCTGCACCATAGCCTGTCGCTGGAAGTGGGCCACCATGACCAACGACTGGAAGCTAGCGCGGAACGCACCGTCGACGGGCAATCGAGCACGATTCACGCGTTGACGTGTCGCTCGCGAGGGTCGAAATTCGCCCGATCCTTGGACGCAGCTTGTCCTTCGCCGTCCTCGCCTCGGGAGTCGTCATGCATCGTTCGTTCGTCGGTGGCTTCGCTCTCCTCGCTTTGCTCGCGTGTCCGTTGTCGGCACAAGCGACGTACGACCTGGTGATCCGTGGTGGCCGCGCGATCGATCCCGAGTCGCACCTCGATGCGGTGCGCAATGTGGGAATCCGTGGCGGCAAGGTGGCCGCGATCAGCGCCGGCTCGCTACAAGGTCGACGTGTGATCGATGCGCGTGGACTGGTCGTCTCTCCCGGATTCATCGACCTGCATGCGCACGGACAGGACGACGAGAACTATCGCGTCTTTGCGCTCGACGGCGTCACGACCGCGTTGGAGCTCGAGGTCGGCGCCTCGGACGTACCGGCGTTCTACGCCGCACGCAGTGGCAAAGCGCTGATCAACTTCGGCGCTGCTGCCAGTCACCTCAAGGCGCGCATGGTGGTGATGCGCGATGGCGGTGTTGCGGCCGGCACGCTTCTGCCGCTCGATTCGGCCGGCTACAACGTGGCCAACGCCGATCAGATCGCCGCGATGCGCCGCTTCATCGACGCCGGGCTCGATGCCGGCGGACTCGGCGTCGGCATGGGACTGCAGTACACACCCGCCGCCACGAAGTACGAAGTGCTCGAGGCGTTCCGCAGCGCGGCGCGCCGGCACGCGCCCGTGTTCGTCCACACACGCTCCTGGGGCGAGACGGATCCCGGCAGTTCGGTGGAGTCGTACATGGAGGTGATCTCCGCCAGCGCGATCAGTAGCGCGCCCGTGCACATCGTGCACCTCAACTCCACCAGCCTGGTCGCCACCCCACGCACGCTGGCCATGATCGCAGAGGCGCAGTCGCGCGGACTCGACGTGACAGCCGAAGCGTATCCGTACATCGCCGGCATGACGGAGATATCGTCGCCGCTGCTTGAGCGCTATGTCGCAGGGCCGGACAGTCTGTTCAGCACACTCATGCTGGCCCGCACCGGTGAACGGCTGACGCGCGCCACCTTTCTGGCCAATCGTAAGCCCGGCGAGCGCGTGATCCTGTTCGTCAACACGCCCGAAATGGAAGCCATGGCGATCACCAGTCCGCTCACCGCCATCGCCAGCGACGGTGGACTGCGAAACGGCATCGGTCATCCGCGCGCCGCCGGCACCTTTGCGCGCGTGCTCGGTCATTACGTGCGTGAGTCGCACCAGCTCTCGCTGGTCGACGCCGTGCGCAAGATGACGTTGATGCCGGCGCAGCGACTCGAGCGCCTCGCGCCAGTATTTCGCAACAAGGGTCGCCTGCGCATTGGCGCCGACGCGGACATTTCCGTGTTCGATCCTGCGACCGTGAGCGATCGTTCGACCTATCAGCAACCCGCGCTGCCGTCGATCGGCTTTCGACACGTCATCGTCAACGGCGTGCCCGTAGTGCGCGACGGGGCGATCATCGACGGCGTGTTTCCGGGCCGAGGAGCGCGCGCGCCGCAGCGCTGATGGTGTCGCGACGGATCGCCTCGCGACAGCGCGAGGCGATCCGGTACTACGGCTTTCTGGCGGAGAAGACGATGTCGCGGAGGGCGTCGTCGTCCGTTGGGAGTTCCAGAGTGCCAGCCGGGAATCCGTTGACGCTCAGGATGTAGGCAATCACGTCGGCAACGTCCTTGCGACTGTACGTGCCGGGCGTGTCCGTCGGCATGGAGGTGCGCACCCGCTCGTGCATCTCCCCAAGCGTCTGTCCGTTCCAGTTGCTCATGAACGCGCCGCCGGTGAGCGCCGGCGATTCATCCGCGCCACCCAGCGACGCCTGATGGCATCGCGAACAGGTGCGACCATACGCCTCGAGCCCGCGCGTCACCTGTGCCGCGGTGAACACACTGTCCCACGTCGTGCGCGAGTGCAGTTTCGTCTTCCTGACACTCGACTTCGCAGGCTGGTGTGCGATCGTGTTCGCCGACGCGTACATCGGCACGAGCACGACCGCACTGAGCGCGATCCAGCGACGCAATCCGACGCTCACCTGGCGGCGGGGGCAGGAAGACGATACGCGATGTATTCCCCCGAGTACGGGCCGCCGCTCACCGCCACGACGATGTACTGGCGTCCGGCGAGCGTGTACGTCATCGGGGAACCGCTTTGCGGCGCGGGCATTGGCACGGTGCCGACTTCCTTGCCCGTCGCCTTGTCGTACGCACGCAGCATCGCGCCACGCGGGCGCGGTGCGACGGTCGTCACTTCAGGATCGCCCGCAATGACGAGCGTCTTGGTGACGAGCGTGCCCACGTAGCCGGACTGTCCGGTACGCGGAATCGTCATCCCCTTGAGTGCCTCGTGATTACGCACAGCGTCGGGCGTCTCGCCGTGCGGCACCTGCCACGCGAACTCACCGGTGTTGAGGTTGATCGCGGAGATGGTGCCGTAGGGCGGCTTGAGCAGCGGAAGTCCCTGCACGCCCAGTCCGGTCAAGCGCGGCGTCCCCGGAGGAGTCGGCGCCGTACCGCGCACGAACTCCATGTCCGACGCACCTGCCGCCGGCGCGATGAGCCCCAGCAGCGACGGGGAGTAGTTGGACGCCGACACGTAGAGCAGGTGCGACTCTGGATCGTACGACCCGCCCGCCCAGTTTGCGCCACCGTTGGTGGGACCCTGCGACAACGTCGCGAGTGGACCACCCGGCTTGCTCACGATCGGCGGCGTGAAGATGGGGCCCAGTTTGAAGCGCGCGGCAGTAGCGAGGCCCGCTTCCTTGAGCGCGGGGGTGAAATCGATGATGTCATCGAGCGAGATGCCGTTGCGCGAGAATGCTTTCGGCTTGCTCGGCATGGGCTGCGTCTTGGAGTACCACTCGCCGGGCACATCGCCGATCTCCACAGGCTTCTCTTCGATCGGCCACACGGGCTTGCCGGTGACGCGATCGAATACGTACAGGATGCCCTGCTTGGTGGGCACCGCGACGGCCTTGATCGGCTTGCCGTCAACGTCGATGTCCGCGAGGATCGGCGCCGACGCGAGATCGAAATCCCAGATGGGATGATGCACCAGTTGGAAGTGCCACTTCTTCACACCGGTTTGCAGATCGACACAGACGATGCTTTCGCCGTAGAGGTTGTCGCCCGGCCGACGGCCGCCGTAGTAGTCGCCAGTCGGCGACTCGATCGGCAGGTAGACGAGGCCCAACTCCTCATCGGCGGTGATCTGCGTCCAGACGCCGGTGTTGCCTGCAGCGTCGGCCGAGTTGTTGAGCCACGTTTCGTATCCCGGCTCACCCTTGCGCGGGATCGTGTGGAAGGTCCACAGCTTCTTGCCCGTGCGCACATCGAATCCGCGGATGTCGCCCTTGTTGTTGCGATACGACTTGGGCGCACCACCCTCGCGGAAGGCCGCGCCCACGATGACCACATTGCGCGCGACGATCGGCGCGCCCTGATAGCCGATCTCGCCCGTCACCAGATCCGGCAGCACCGGCGTGTCCATGTTCGCCTTGAGATCGACGGCGCCACTGTCACCAAAACTCAATATGCGCGCGCCACTCTTTGCATCGAGCGCCACGAGCCGATAGCCAGGCGTCGTATAGATGATTCGCCCCTGCTTGCCGTCGGTCCAGTACGCCAGACCGCGACCGGACAACGGTCGAGGAGCAGCGGCGCCACGCTCCCCTTCGTTCTCGCTGTGGACCCAGAGCAACTCACCCGTGGCCGCGTCGAGCGCAACGACGGCACGACGCGTACCCGCGGTGGCATACAGATCACCTCCCACCATGAGCGGCGTTCCTTCGAGCTTGAACTCAGGACGTGGGCCGAGTGCATCGGTCTTGAAGCGCCACGCGACTTCGAGCGTGCTGAAGTTCTGTGCCGATATCTGTTCGAATGGCGCGTAGCGCGTGCCGCGTGTGTCCCCGGTGTGACTCGGCCACTCGCCGGCCGCCGTGGTGAAGGGGCGAACTGGCGCGGAGGGTGGCGCAGCTTTCGCGCGTTGCGCCGACAGTGTGGACGATGGGGCCACCGCGGCACCGCACGCGAGCAGCAGATGTAGCGCTTGGCGACCATGACGGCGCGCGTTGGATACGCGCACCGATTGGTGTGACGTCACTGCAATCATCACTGCGGGACCACCTTGCGAGCGGCTTTCGCCTTGCGTTCTGCGACCATCTTTTCGAATTCGTCCTGTTCGAGGTAAGTGACGTCGATCCAATTGTGTGCCATCTCATCCACCGTGCGATCGCCCCAGCCCACCCACTGCGACGCATCAGGATTGAGAGGATTGGCGGTGGTGTTGTCGTGCCACGCGGTGAACACCAGCGTCGTTCCCTTGGGCATCAGTGGGGCGACGCTGTCCGCATAGACATAGTTGATGTGCCAGTTCCACTGGAAGTTGCTGACCTGGCTGATGATTTCCTTTTTGCCGTCTGGATAGATCGCCTCGAGCGACATCGCCTTGCCGCGCATGTGCATATGCGGCTGGAAATTCTCGAGCCGTCCCGGCGCCTGCAGCACGTAGATGTTTTGTGTGATCGTCTTCTCGTTGGGCGGGATGTCCAGATCGGAGCCACGCGCCACGTTGAACATCGTCAGTACGGTCCGATGCTTGGGCACATAGCCCTTCGGATACAAGTAGACGGCCATCTCCACCTGACTGTCCTTGTACTCCTCGCCGTTCGCGTGCATGTGCACTTCCCAGCGAATGCGCGAGCCGGGGAGCATCAACTTGCCTGCGTCGTCGTTGAAGATCTGTCCTGTCTTGCCCACCGCCCATTCCATGAACAGGCCGGCGTTGGACTGATGATCGTGCGCCGAGCTGGCCAATCCCGTCACCCCCTTTTCGTCCTGCAGCAGGTAGGCGAGCACATGGTGCACGATCTTCCGATCGCCGTCTCTCGCCGGCTTGACTTCGATCGCACGCACCCAGCGCGGCTCGGTGAGCCCCGTTTCCACCACGGGACGGAACCACTTGTCCTGCGTGTGCGCGGCGAGCGTATACGGCTTGGACTTGATGATGAGGTCCGGCTGCTGCCCGATCTTCTCGGCGATCTGCCAACGGTTCGGGTCGGGGAACTTCATCGCGGGTGGCATGTCCTTGGGGTCGCCGAGCGGCGTGCCACCGTCCACCCAATTCACGATCGTCGCGATCTGCGCCTCGCTCAGGCTGCGATCGTTCTTGAACAGCTGAATGCCCACCGTCTTGTCGATGTGCCACGGCGGCATGAGGCGCTGCGAGACCTTCGCGCGAATCTCGTCGGCGTATTCCTTCGCCTGCTCGTACGTGAGCAGCGACATCGGCGCGATCGATCCGGGCTGGTGGCACTGCTGACAGTTCTGCTGCAGGATCGGCGCGATGTCCTTTGTGTACGTGACGGCGCGTGGCGCGACCTTGCCCGGTGCGTTTGGCGACGCGACTGTGCCCGCTTTCGCAGGCGACGTGGGTGCCGCTGTGCGTGCATACATGCGCGTGTGCACTGGCGTCTGCGACGGCGTCTGTGCCAGCAGCGCACTACTCACCGACATGGATACCACCGCGCCAAGCAGCGTGTGCATGCGTGCACGTGACGCGGAGATCGAACGGCGATTGCTCGGGCGATTGCTCAGGCGATTGTTCATCAGATGCCTCGGCATGCGGAAGGTCATGGGGTCACCGTCACGCGCAGAAATCCATTGGTCCAGCAGCACTGCGAATGTCCCGCACTCACGACTGGTGAGTCGTTGGCACGTACACGCAGCAGATACTCGCCCGGCTTGCTGAAGGTTGCCGTCACATTCCCCGTGCCGCCGGTTGCGGTGAGCCGTGTCGTTGGTGGTGTGAACGTCACGACTCCGGGGCCCTGGTGCTGAAACCACGTGAGATCCACCGGCGTCGCGGCGCGCGCAACTGGCTCGGCTTTTCCGTCGTCTTTCACGAACACCGACACGCTGAGTGGTGCGCCGACGGCCACACGCATTGGCCCTGCGGTGACGCCGAGCGGACCTTGTCCGGCTGCGCCGTCGGCGGTGAAGCGTACCTCGGGCGGCGTGTTGTCGGCCGACGCTTCACCTTCGATGGCATCGATCTGCCAGTCAGGGTGCAGACTGCCGGGGACGGCATAGACCTGACCGCCGACCTTGATCGACCACGTGACTTTCTGCTTGCCGAAATCCGCTGGCACAACGACGGCGAATACGCCCCAATGCCGTCGTGGGTTAAAGTGCGTCGGTTGCCCCTGATTCGGTTTGCCGGGCGCTACGAAGTTTTCCGCGCCGACCGGCACGTCCACGACTTCGGTCGTGTTGCGATTGAGATAGCCGAACGACAGGCTGTACGTGCCATCGTGATTGCGATACCAGCCTTCGTAGACCGGTGTGACCGATTGGCCAGCCGGACTGAGTGGCGCGAGTGAGCGTTGTGCGGTGGCCGCCTGCGGCACCGCCAGTGCGGCGACGCAGAGCGGAACGAGCAGGAGGAGTGGGGCGAGCGTGCGGCGCATGCAGTCTCAGCCTGGGTGGGAGGTGGGTCGCCCCAATTACGGACGTATCGGCGCGGGCCGCAAGCGCACTGGGGACCCCGGGGTATCGCGCTCGACACAAGCGCACCACTTTCTGCGCATGACTGCACGCCTCTCCTTCACGTTCGCTGCCGCACTGGCCCTCGCTCTCCCCCTCGCCTCCCTGCGCGCGCAATCCAACACCGTGATCGCCGGTCCGGCGGCTCCGGTGGCCCCGGCGGTGATCACCCGCGATTCCGCGCAGCACGCCACGGTTCGCGCCATCAAGCTTTCCGCGCCGCTCACGCTCGACGGCGTGCTCGACGAGGTGGTGTACACCAAGGAAGTGCCGTTCGGCGGACTGATTCAGGTGGCACCCAATGCCGGTGCACCGGCGACCGAGCGCAGCGACATCTGGATCACGTATGATGATCGCAACATTTACCTGTCCTGTCGCTGCTACGACGCGTCGCCGTCCGCCGAATGGATCGTGAATGAACTGCGCCGCGACACCGGTGGCCTGCGCAACAACGAACACATCGGCGTCCTGTTCGACACGTTCTACGATCGCCGCAGTGGCTTTGCCTTCTACACCAATCCGCTTGGCGCGCGCGCCGATTACTCCATTGTCGATGAAGGCCAGTCCAACACCGATTGGAATCCGGTGTGGACGTCCAAGACCGGTCGCTTCGATGGCGGCTGGACCGTCGAGATGGCCATTCCCTTCAAGTCGCTGCGCTATCGCGCAGGCACGGATCAAGTGTGGGGGATGCAGATCCGTCGCTCGGTGCGACACAAGAATGAGTGGGACTATCTCACGCCGGTGCCGCGCATCCTGGCGGGTCCGCAGGCGCTCAACCGCGTGTCGGCAGGTGGCACGCTGGTTGGACTCGATCTCCCCGAGACAGGCAAGAACATCGAGATCAAGCCATACGTCGTGGCGCGAACAACGACGGACCGTGTGCGCACGCCCAAGATCAGCAACGATGTCGGCAGCGAGATCGGCGGCGATATCAAGTACGCCGTCACGCCCAATCTCACGGCAGACCTCACGGTCAATACGGATTTCGCGCAGGTGGAGGCCGATGAGCAACAGGTCAACCTGACGCGATTCAATCTGTTCTTTCCCGAGAAGCGCGAATTCTTTCTCGAGGGGCGCGGCATCTTTGATTTTGCGCGCGGCGGCAATGGCGCGTTTGGCGGAAACGGCGGCGCCGACACGCCGCAGCTGTTCTATACGCGACGCATCGGGCTCGACAACGGTGGCGTCGTGCCGATCAACGTGGGCGGCCGACTCACCGGCAAGCTGGGCAAGTACGCGCTCGGTCTGATGAACATCGGCACGTCGGGCGACCCGGCATTCAAGGCCGAGCCGACCAACTTCACCGTGCTGCGTGTGAAGCGTGATGTGCTGCAGCGCAGCTCGGTCGGCGCGATGTATACCAACCGATCGGTCGGCGCATCGGGCACCGGTTCCAACGCCGTGTACGGCCTCGACGGGGCGTTCCTGCTCACACAGGCGTTGACCGCCGGCGTGTACTGGGCGCAGAGTCAAACCACGCGCGTCGCTGGAGAGAATCAGAGCTATCAGGGGCGGCTCGACTACAGCGTCGACAAGTACGGCGCGAAGGCGGAGTATCTCTCGGTGGGCCGCAACTTCGATCCGCAGGTCGGCTTCCGTCGCCGCTTCGACATCGGTCGGTCGTTCGGCGAGCTGCGCTTCTCGCCCCGCCCAGCGAATCAGACGATCGTGCGGAAGTTCACGGGCACCGCGTCGGGCGAGTACGTCGAGAACGGTCTGGGCATCGTGGAAACGCGCATCTGGCGCGGGCACTTCGACACCGAGTTCGCGAGCAGTGACGTGGTGGGCTTTGACGTGACGCGAAACTACGAGTTCCTGCGCCAGCCGTTCACGCCCTCGGGTGCATCGGTGCCCATCGCGCCGGGCGGCTATGGCTTCTCGGATGTAGCCCTTTCGTATTCCTTCGGCGCGCAGCGGCGAGCGTCGGGCACCGTCCGCGTGCAAGCCGGCCAGTTCTACGACGGCACGATCCGCAGCATCACCATCGGGCCGAGCACCACCGGTTCGTCAGCCCGTATCGCCATCATGAAGCGGCTCGCCGTCGAGCCCACGTTTTCGATCACGCGTGTTGAGCGACCCAACTCGTCGTTTACCACTCGGCTTGCCCGGGCACGTGTGGACTACGGGTTCACACCGCTGATGTTTGCGAGTGGGCTCGTGCAATGGAACTCGGCCGACCGTGCGTTCAGCACGAACCTGCGTTTTCGCTGGGAGTATGCGCCGGGCAGCGAAGTCTTTCTCGTGTACACCGACGAGCGCGACATCCGCGACGATCGCTATGCGACGCCGACCACCGTGCGCGGCCTCAAGAATCGCGCATTGGTGGTGAAGTTCAATCGGCTGTTCAGATATTGAGAAATTCTCGATCCAAGAGTACATGACCGCACAAACAGTCCGTCTCAAAGTGGCCATCGACGAGCGATGTCGCATCGTCACCGATGGCTATCGAACAAGCGCAGATAGAACGCTCGATACCACAGTAATTTCTGGTTAATCTGGATCCTGTCCGTTGCATTTTCGGCAATCCCTCACGCGTAGGTGCTGAGCACCTCGCGTCGTTTGACAAGTCCGATGCATGGCGACACCGTACCACCTGTCGCCGCGTGAGCATTGCTGAGGCAGTTGTACCGGCGCACGTACTCCATGAACCATCGCGCCTGCGCCAACGATGCCCGGTCCATTTCGTCTTCGTGTGTTCGGTGGCATGCAGCTGCTCGCGCCACTCGCCCCCACAGACGATGAGCTGACACGCGCCGAGCTGCTCGAGAATCGGCGACGGGTGCTCGCTGTGCTGACGCTCCTCGCCCTGTCGCCGCGTCCGCTCACCCGCGACCAGCTGGCTGACCACTTCTGGCGCGACAGCGAACCGGCCCGCGCTCGGCATTCGGTGACCGAGTCGTTGCGCATGCTGCGGCGCGTGCTGGGGGAAGACGCGGTTGCATCGCGAGCGGCGCACCTGTCGCTCGATCCAGACGTCCCGCTCGAGTCGGACGTCGCGCAATTTCTCGCAGCACACGCCGCCGCAGACCACGCGACCGCGGTGTCCCTCTACACCGGCGATTTCCTCGACGGGATCTACGTCGAGCGCGCCCCCCGCTTTGATGAGTGGGTGGACCGGCAGCGTCAGTCGCTGCGCGACGCGTTCGTTGCATCATGCGCAGCCGAGTGCGGTCGCCTCGCCGGCGAGGGCGCGCACGCAGAGGCCGCACCTATCGCTCGGCGATGGCTCGATGTGGCGCCGTTGTCCACCGAAGCCGCAGAGGCATGGTTTCGCGCATTGCTCGCGCCGGGCAGCAGCGAGGCAGTGCGCACGGCGCGCGAACGCTTCACGGCCTACGCCGCATCGCTCGAGGCGGAGTACGACACGCCCCCCGATCGGCGTCTGGTGCAGCTGTTCGACGACGCCGAGCAGGTACTCGCGTCTCGGTCCGCCGCAGTGCCGGAGCCAGTCAAACCGCGCGCCCTGGTGGAGCCGCCCACGGTGTCGGAACTCAGCACGGCCGACGCACCTGTCGTCGGGGCGCCCGCCTCGAGTCGCACGACAGCTGACGACCGCGCCCAGTCGCCCGTTGCTGTCCCGCGTCGAAGCCGGATCGCGTTGGCCATCCTGATGCTGCTCGTCGTGGCCCCAGTGGTCGCGTGGCGCTTCGGATTGTTTGGCTCAGGTCGCTCCGCGATCGCTGACTCGGACCAGGTCGCGTCGATG
Source organism: Gemmatimonas sp. (assembly GCA_965279375.1). Taxonomy (GTDB): domain Bacteria; phylum Gemmatimonadota; class Gemmatimonadetes; order Gemmatimonadales; family Gemmatimonadaceae; genus Gemmatimonas. The sequence continues at coordinate 2,161,702 of OZ257156.1, forward strand.
GTCGTCGCCGACGCCGAGAACGCGAGCCCGGACTCGCTGTTGGGCTACATGGTGACGTTGGCCGTGACCACGGCGCTTCGGGAAGCAGATGCCGTACAGCCGCTGTCGGCAAGCCGGGTGCGCGAACTGCGGCGACTCACCACATCGCCCACGGATACGGCGGCACTGCGCGGACCGCTGACGGAGCCGATCGCCCGCACGGTCGCTGTTCGCGCCGGCGCTGGCGCGGTCGCCATCCCTGTGATCGTCACGCTTGGCGACCAGTATCGTGTGGCGCTGCGCGTGGTGCGGACGAGCGATGGTGCGACGGTCTCCAGCGCGCAGTCCGCGATCGTTGCGCCGGCTGGCCTGCTGAGCGCGATCGATGACGTGGTGCAGCGTACGCGACGACAACTGCCCGATCGTGGTCGCACGGCGGCACCGCGCGCACTTCCCGACTACACCACGGCATCCTTGGCGGCGTTGCGCCTCTACGCCCAAGGGGCACAGGCGTTCGACCGGAATGATCCGGTCAGTGCACTCGAGTATTACCGCCAGTCGGTCGCGACGGACTCCACCTTCGCGCTCGCCTGGACCGCGCTTGGTCGCGTGCTGTCGTTCGCCAATCGTCCCATGGCCGCCGACAGTGCGTTTGCGGCGGCTCTGCGGCACTCGGCCCATCTGACTGAGCGCGAGCGCATGATCGTGCGCGCCGCTGCGTTTCGCGCGCGCGGATTCGCCGACAGTGCCATCGCCGTCCGTGCAGCGTGGATCGCCGCGCACCCCGACGACGTGGAGCAGTTGCGCGTGCAGCTCTACGATCTGATTTCGGCGTCGCGCAATGTCGAAGCAGTGGCGCTGGGTGAGGCGCTCGTTCGTCGGGATTCAACCAACGAGAACGTGCTGTACAATCTGGCACTGGCGTACCGGGCCGACGATCTGCCGACGCGTCGCCGGGCGGCCGAAACCTACGCGCGCGGTTTGCGCCTGGACCCGACGCATCGACGGAACCCGATGCTTCCGCAGCTGTTCGGCGGACTGCTGGCCCGCGCGCAGATGTACGACAGTGCGGCGCGGTTCCTTGAGTCATTCGGGCCAGAAGACCAGCGCGTGTACGGGCGCGCGATGCGGGCCTACGGACAGATGGAGCTGCTGCGGAATCAGCCTCGTGCGGCGATCGTCCCGTTTGAGCGCGCCATCTCGGCGGGACAGGCGATGCACGACACCCTCACCTGGGTTCGCGCACGGCTGTGGCTGGCGAACACGCTGGCTGCCGCCGGGGAGAGCGACCGGGCTCGCGCGCACGCGGACACCCTCGCCAAGGAAGCCACCTGGTTGCACGAGCCCCCGATCCAGTACTGGATCGGGCTGCATCTGTCCCGGCTCGGCCGAGTGAACGACGCGCAGTCGGTGCTCAAGGCGCTGGAGCGCTCGATGGTCGCGACCTCGCGGGTGCATGCGGCCGACCAGGCCTTGCTCAAGGCTGAGATCGCCACAGCGCTCGGGCGGGCGACCTCTGTGTTGCCGACGCTGCAGGGCGCCATGCGGGGCGACAGCACCGCCATCAGCCTGGAAACCGTCGCGTGGGCGAGTCTGCAGTCCGGCGATTCGGCGACGGCCCGGACCTTGGCGCCCGCCATTTTGGGCGCCCGCGACTCCTTCGGCTTCGAAGGTTGGCTCGCGATGGAGCGGACGAAGGCGTGGTCTGCACGGCTGGGGACTGAAACGCGGCGCTGATGCGCGCGCGCGGGGCTCAAGGGGAGCGTTTCCGGGCCGATTTCTGAGAGAGAGGCCCCGTTTGAGGACCACTTGAGGACGGCGTGATGCGGTCGGCCGAAGATCCGCGCGTGAGTCGGCGTGTCTGGTCAACGAGCGCCAATCAGCGCCCACCAATACTCAAGGAGTTCCCCGAATGCATCGCGTCACTCGACCGTTTCCGACCGCGAAGGTCTGGCTCTTGGCATTCACCGTGGCGGCCGGGCAGACGCCGTCAGCGGCAAGCGCGCAGACGTACAAGGCGGACGCGTGGGCGTCCGCCCGCGCATGGAATTCGGCGTTGCTGCCACCGAATTCGATCTTCGACGCCAACGGCAACACCAATTCGACAGGGACCTCGTCGAATGCGCAGGCGTCGATGGTGGACGGCACCATTTCAGGGGCGGCGCGTGCCAGCGCTCAGGCAGCCGGTCAAGGGGTCCTGCGCGCCGGCGCATACGTCGACCTTTCCTTCGGCGGCACCGAGAGCGGACAAGCCGAAGGGTCCGCCTTCTCGCTGGCCACCTCCTCGGTTGGGTTCAACTTCTTCGACGCATCGGTGCCCATCGGGGATCCCGTGGTCTTCACGGCGCAGTCGCTGGTGTCCGGTGGATACCTGCTGAGCGCCCCCCCGAGCAACGGCGCCAGCTACGCTGTCGGCGGCATTGGGGTCCAGATGGGGACGAGCGTGTATGGCCCTGCCGGTCAGGGGATCTCGCCCCTGCTCGGCTGGTGGGGACAGGGCTTCTCCTCCGAGCTGAGGTCCAACGGTCAGATCTTCGACCAGGGATCGGTCAGCACAGGCCCGCAGTCGTTCGACGTGCACGTGTTTAACGGGCAGCTGCTGTACCTGAACATGTTTGTGGAGGTTTCGGCCGGCTACAACCTGCAACTCGCGGCCAACGGTACGCCGGCCACCGCGCAGGCATGGTCGGACTACACGCGCACCCTGCGATGGGGCGGAATCACGGCGGCGCGACGTCTGGATGGCACCGCGCTGTCGAACTACACGGCGTTCGGTGTCGATGGCTTCGACTACGTGAATGCCGCCGGTACCGTGACCACGGTGCCGGAACCTTCGACGACGGTGTTGGTGGCGGTTGGCGCGCTCCTGCTCGTACTCGAGCGAAAGCGGCGCACGCATGTTCGCGCGGCTCGCGCTGCGGCCTGAGCGCCAGACATTCGGCGATCCGGTCCGCGTTCAGCCGGTCGTGAGGGTGGTATTCGCCGGCACGAGACCGACACCTGCCCGTCACCCGTAGCACGTCGCCTCAACTCGGGGCGGCCTCTCCTCTTCCTCCATCAATCGGATCCATGCGCACCATGACAGCACACAACCGCTGGCCATTCGCGAAGCTCGTGACACAGTGTGCCATCCTGTTCCTCACCGCGTCGATGACGCTGGCTCCGCGAGCGCAGGCCCAGTTCATCTACAGCTACACGGGGAAAAACTTCACGCAGACCAATGTCATCGGCCCGACGAGCCCACCGAACGTATTTAGCACCAACAACAGCGTGTCGGGTTTCCTTCAGTTGTCCGCGCTGCTTGGAAGCAACCTCGTGGTCAATACGCGTGGGAGCACCGTCACCCCTGTATCGTTTCGCTTCACGGACGGTCTCAACACGTTTACCGACGCAAACGTCACCAGTTCGTTTTTCTCGTTCAGTACGGACGCGTTGGGGAACATCACGGAATGGGTGGCTAGAGCAACACTCTTCAATGGAGCGGCAGGCGGAGGATATGCCAGGGAGTTTACCACGTTTAGTGGCACGTACAGCTCGGACCGTGGCGTCGAGACCGTCTGCGGCCCGACATCCACCGCTTCTATTTGCGCTTATTTCGGAGACCCGTTCTATCAGGTGTCCGGATCCAACTACGATGCACCAGGAACGTGGCAGGTGCAGACCACCGTCCCCGAGCCAAGCTCAGTACTTCTGGTCGGTGTTGGCTTGGTTTGTTGCGCCATTCGTCTGCGTCGTCGGGCCTAATCGTTCCCCTCTCGTGATTCACACGGGCCGCGCTGCACGATTGGGCGCGGCATTCGTGTGTGCGGGGGAATAGCCAAGACCCTTTCGCCCATGCGCACGCCACGACTGTCAGAGTCGGTTGGAGAGGGCGACTCTTCGGGAGCAGCATCGTGATCGGGGTCGATCGACGTCGTGCCGCTACGGCTTCGTGTACACCACCTTCCCATCAAACACCGTCAACTCACAGGTCATGTCCTTGAGCGCTTCGGTCTTCACGGCGTAGGGATCGCGGTCCCACACGGCGAGGTCGGCGTATTTGCCTACCTCGATGGAGCCGATCTTCTTCTCCATGAACATCTGGCGTGCGGCCCAGATGGTGACCGCGCGCAGCGCGACGTGCACATCCACCGATTCCGTGCGCCCGAAGGGATCGGTGGTGCCGTTTGACAAGAGCGTCTGCCGTGCCACCGCCGACCAGATGCCGTAGCGCGCCGCAAAGGGCGTGACGCCAAAGTCCGAGCCGTTGGCCCACGTCATGCCGCGCTTGAGAAACGTCGCAAAGGGATTGAGACGCAGCGACCGCGCCGGCCCAAAGTTCGCGGCATAGGTATCGCCCAACCACCAGGCAAAGGTCGCCGACGGCTCCGGATACCCCGCGTCAAAGTCATGCTGCAGGCGCGCCATCACGTCGATCGCGTGATCGCTCGGGATGTTGGCGTGAATGATCCCGTGACGCAGTCCCTTCTTCGGGTTGGCCGCGATCGCCTGCGCGTAGCTGTCCACCGTGTAGTCGATCGCCTGATCGCCGATGGAGTGCACGCTCACGTGCATGCCCGCATCGTGAAAGAGGCGAATCATTGCGCGAATGGTGTCCGGATTGGACGCGGGATAGCCCTTGTTGCCCACGTCGATCTCGGTGCCGTTCTTGTTCCAGTCGTCGTAGAGCCACGCGGTACGCGCACCGCCGCTGCCGTCCATATACAGCTTCGCGCCGCCGGCGATCACATGATCGTCACCGGTGCTTTCGTACGGCCGAGTGGTGGCGGCGCGTTCGGCGATGAGCGTACGCGCTGATGCCGTCGTGCTGCCCCCGCGCCACAGCGCAAACACGCGCACGGGGAGTTTGCCTTCGGCGGCCACGCGCTTGTATGCGTCGAACGTCGCGCCATTCATGCCAGGGTCCTTGAGTCCCGTCATCCCTTCGGCCACGAACGCCTGCGCAAGATCGCGCAGGCCGGCCTCGGTCTGCTGGATGCTGCGCCCGGGAATGAGACGACGCACGAGTCCCTGCGCGGACTCCTTGAGAATGCCGGTGGGCGTGCCATCCGGATTGCGGTCGATCGTTCCGTTGGGTGGATCGCGCGTGTCCTTGGTGATGCCCGCCTTGGCCAGTGCGACACTGTTGGCCACGCCGTAGTGGCCCGTGGTCTGCTGCAGCCACACGGGATTGTCCGGCGAACTCGCATCGAGGTCTTTCGCCGTGGGCAGGCGACGTTCGGCGAACTTGCCTTCATCCCAGCCACGCCCTTCCACCCAAGCACCCGCGCCGACCTTTCTGGCCTGCGCGGCAACGGCGGTCGCCATGTCAGCGATGCTCTTGGCCGCGGGGTAACCCACATCCACCACGAACAGTCGATCGCCTCCGCCGCCCGAGAAGTGATTGTGCGCGTCGAGCAGCCCTGGCGTGACGCTCCGCCCCTTGAGATCGATGCGCTGCGTTGATGGACCCGCGAGTCGCAGAATCTGCGCGTCGGTGCCCACGGCCACGATCTTATTGCCGCGAACGGCAATCGCTTGCGCAATGCGATCCTTTGCATCGACGGTGATCACGTGCCCGTGCAGGAGCACGAGATCGGCGCGCGGCGCCTGCTGCGCGCCGATCTCGAGAGACGCGGTGCCCAGGGCGCATGCAGCAAACGCGGCCAGCACCCAGGGTGCCGCCGCGTTCGTGTGTAACCGCCTGTGGATTCGTTGACCTGTGGAACGGACCATTATTGCGGCCTCGCGATCGCGTCGCGCCAAGGGGCGAAGTCATCGTACAGACGGCGCACGAGGCCGTCGCTCAGGGCAATCCGCGTGATGGCGCTGCCGCGTGCGGCATCCCGCACCACCACTTCGATCTTGGGGAGTGAACCATCCTCTCGCGGCATGAACGCTGCGGGCGACACCAGCGCGACGATCTCGTTGGGCACCGGCTTTCCGGCGGCGAGATGCGCCGGCACGTTGGCCAACGCCGGAATGCGCGACGATTGCTCGAGCGCCACCGCCACGCCATCGCGCAGCAGCTCCACCGACTCCACATCACCGCGACGAATATCCAACACCTTGTCCGGCACATACGAAGGCCACGGCGCCTTTTCGGGCGTGACTTCCAGCACGTACATCGCGCGACGCGACGACACCACTGATTTCCACGCGCCCCACCCCTCGATGGGATCCACCATCGGATACGGTTCCCCCGACGCACTCGTCTTGCCGTTGCGCCACGCGTCACCCTGTTCGGCGCGCCACACAAACACCGGCGTGGGCATGATCACGGCCCGCACGTCGCCATTGCGCACGATACGCGCCTTGCCGTCGACGCCACGAGCAATCATCGCACGCGCGGCTGCTTCCGGATATCGCGCACGGACACTGGCCACGCGCGCGATGCTGTCGGCGCGTTCCTTCTTGCTGCGCTGCTCTGCCAACCTCGCCGAATCCCGCTGTGCGCGCTTGATGCTGTCGGCCTTGGCGGCAGCAGAACCTTTCGCGGCGACGGCTGCGGGCGTCGCAGATGCCCCGGACGGCGCAGGTGCCCCGGGCGGCGTTGGTGTGGCCGGCGGAGAGGTCTGTGTAGCACCTGTTGAGGTCGCGCCGTTCGGCGACGACGGTGCGTTAGGCGCTGCGGGCGACGGCACGACGGCGACACGAGCGGCGCTATCGGCAAGCGCGCTGTCGGCCGATGTGCGGAATGCGGCCTCGCCACTGCCTGGGGCACTGCCTGCGGAACCTCGACCGAACGCGAGCCACAGCGCGCCGGCCACGAGCACTGCGCCGCCTGCCAGCATGCCCGCGCGAGAGGAGCCGGATGAGGTCAGGCGCACCTGCTCCTGCGTCACCCCGCTGGTGATCGCGGCCGGGGCACCCGCGCTCGACGCGGATTCCACGCCGCTGCCGACGGTGTTGGTGCGAATCGCGCTGACAGCGGCACTGTTGCGCAACCCTTCGCTGACCGAGTGCGGCGTGCGCGCGGCCACATTCGCCACGCGCGTGTCGAGCGCACGGCGATACAGCTCCGCGGTTTGCGTCGGCGTCATGCTGCTGATCGCGCCGGAGAGCGCATGCGCAAAGTCGGAGACCGTCTCGAAGCGTTCCGCAGCATCCGGCGCCAACGCGCGATCGAAGATCTCCTGCAGCGACTGCGGCCACTCCACGTCCTCACGCGCCTTCTGCAGCGTTTGCGGACGACTGGTGAGCCGCAAGATGAGCGATTCCTTGGACGACTCCGCCGGAAATGCCTGCTTGCCGGTGAGCGCGTAGAACGCCACCAGCGCGAGGGCGTACTGATCGCTGCGCGGGTCGAGCGTGTCTCCCGCCAGCTGCTCGGGCGACATGTACTGCGGCGTGCCGATTGCGAAGCCGGTACGGGTCACGCGCGTATTGCTCGTGTCCATCGTGCGCGCGATGCCGAAGTCCACGAGCTTCACCATGAACGTGCCATCGCTGCGAAGACCAAGCATGATGTTGTCCGGCTTGATGTCGCGGTGCAGCATGTTCAGGTCGTGCGCGGCCTGCAGCGCGTCGGCGGCCTGGCCGAGGATGTCTGCGGCGATATCCGGATGCAGCGCCGACTCACGATCCAGCTTGGCCGCCAGCGATTCGCCGTCCACATACTCCATCGCCAGATACACAATGCCGTCGGCGGTTTCGCCGAAATCGAAAATCGCCGCGATGTTGGGGTGCGACAGCTGGCTCGCGTTTTCTGCCTCGCGTGTGAAGCGTTGCAGCGCTTCCACGTCACCAACGAGCGCAGGTCGCATGATCTTAATCGCGCTCTTGCGCTTCATGCGCACGTGTTCGCCGAGGTACACCTGTCCCATGCCACCTTCGCCGATCCGCGAGGTGATGCGATAGCGGTCGGCGACAACCGTACCGATCAGGTCGGCGGTCTGGCCGGCGCTGACGAGCCGAGTCCCGTCCTTCGCACAGAACGCGACGCCGTCTTCGTAGGCGTCGCCGCAGCGGGGGCAGATATTCGTCGGAGGCACGCGGTCGGCGGAGGGTGTGCGATACGGAAGCGTCCGGCAGTGAGGTAAAACTACCACCCGCACGATTGCCGGGCGCAACACTACCGTTCAGAATGCAGCATGCCCACCGCACGCACGCTTCCGCTCCACGTCTCGCTGCTGCTCGGCGCTGCACCGCTGGCCGCGCAGACTCCGTGCGACGGCAAGACCGTCAGCCGGGTCGAGATTGTGCGGTCAACGCGGACGATCGTGGACAAGATGCGTGCGCCGGGGTGGAGCCGCCCGATTCTGCAGCCGCTTTTGGTAGGCGTGCCCACACGCGAAAGTGCGATCCGTCCGTTTCTGCAGCTCGCCGTCGGAAAGTCATGCTCGGAGATTCGTCGAGCGGAGTCGGAGCGGCTCCTGCGTCTGCAGCCGTACCTGGCCGACGCCACAGTACGCGTGGTGGACGAGACCGACGGATCGGTGCGCGTCGAGGTCGAAACGATCGACGACCAGCGGCCGATCATCGGCGTGGGACTGCGCGAGTCGTCGCTCAGCTACCTCGAGCTGGGCAACAGCAACATCTCCGGTTCAGGTCATCTGGCCGCGGTGGGTTGGCGCGACGGCCGCGCCTTTCGCGACGGTATCGGCGGTCGCTATACCGACTACCACGTGCTGGGCCGACCGGTGCGCGCCAACGTCGCGTACGCCCGCTTTCCGCTGGGCTCCTTCGCACTCGCATCACTGTCTGAACCGTTCTTCACGGACCTGCAGCGCACGGCCAGCTACGCCGGATACCTGCGGGACGACGGCTATCAGCGCTTCGTGCGGCCCTCAGGGGACGCGCTGTCGCTCAACACCATTCGCGAGCGCGCCGACGCCGGGATCGCCTGGCGGCTCGGCTCCGGCGGATCGGCGAGATATCTCCTGGGCGTGCTCGGGAGCGTCGAGCGCCGTCGGCAGCCCAGCGCGCCGGTCATCTTCGCCGACTCGGGGCTCGTCGCCACCAACGACAGCACGCTACGCGGACGTTATCGCACCACGGATGCCACACGACTTGGCGTGGTTGCCGGCGTCCGCGCCGTGACGTTCGTGAAGGTGAAGGGCTTCGACGCGCTCGAGGGCGTGCAGGACATCGGACGCGGCATGCAGTTCGCCGCGACGATCGGCTCCAGCATCAGCGGCTCGGTGCGCGGTCCGTTCGTCTCGGCCGACTTCTACACTGGCGTGGGTGCCGAACGCTCGTTTCTCGGCCTGCGCACCCAGGTGGAGACGCGACGTGACGCGGGGAGGTGGGCCAACATCGTGGGGAGCGGCCGATTGGCGTGGTACTCACGCCCCAGCGCGAAGCAGACTCGCCTCTGGAGCCTCGAGTACGTCGGCGCCGGTCGCCACGACGTCCCGTACCAGCTGACGATGGACGATCCGCAAAGCGGCATCCGCGGCTACGCGGGGTCGCGTGTGGTTGGCGCACGTCGTCTGTTGTTGCGCGCCGAGCGCCGTGTCGTGATGCCGGGGATTTCGCGATACCTCGGCTGGGGCGTGGCCGGCTTTGCCGATGCAGCGCAGATGTGGAAGGGGACCGTTCCGTATGGTCGCAACGGAACGCGCGGCAGCGTCGGCCTCAGTCTGCTGGCCGCCGTGCCGCGCGAGTCGCGCTCACTGGCGCGCGTGGATTTTGCGTTTCCCTTCGTGCCCGACGACAACGCGAAGGATTTCTCCGTGCGCTTCACCTACACCGTTGCCGGCCGCTCCTTCTGGCGCGAGCCCTGGCAACTCGCCCGCGCCCGACTCGGCGCCGTGGCCAGCGACATCTTCACGTGGCCGTAAACCGACGCATGGTGGTCTGAGCGCGCACCGCCCAAGGCAGTGCTGGGCGTGAGTGGGTAGAGTCTGGGAGATGCCCTCGCCACCAAGCGCATATAGCACACACGAGCACGACTGCGCGTGCTCTCACGACCTATGCCTGTGATGGATCGACATCCCCTGTCGGAAGCAGAGGCAATCCCAGCTCTCGCAGGAATCCATTGTGTGTGTCCCGCGCCTTCCTAATCTCCTTCTCGATCGCCATGAGTGCCTGGTTCGTGGCCGTCAGATCAATCTCCTCCTCACCAACCGCTGTGCTGATGTAGCGGGAGATGTTGAGGTTGAAATCGTTTTTCTCGATCTCCGCCATCTCTACCCGGCGGGCGTATCGCTCGATGGGCTTCTCAGGTCGCTGTTGATACGTGTCGACGATCTTCGCAATGTGCGCGGCGCTGAGCTGGTTCTGGCGCTTGCCCTTCTCGAAATGTTCGGCGGCGTTGATGAACAGCACATCGTCTGGCTTCTTGCACTTCTTGAGCACGAGGATGCAGACCGGAATGCCCGTCGAGTAGAATAGATTGGCGGGCAGGCCGATCACGGTATCGATGTGACCGTCCTTAAGCAGCTTCGTACGAATGCGTTCCTCGGCGCCGCCCCTGAACAGCACGCCATGGGGCAGGATGATGGCCATGACGCCTTCGTCCTTGAGGAAGTGGAAGCCGTGCAGCAGGAAGGCGAAATCGGCGGCTGACTTGGGTGCGAGGCCGTGGCTCTTGAAGCGCACGTCGTCGCCCATGCTCTCGCCGGCGTCCCAGCGGTAGCTGAACGGCGGATTGGCGACGATGGCGTCGAAGAGCGGCTTCCTGGCCGGGTTCGGCTCGCGCAACATGTCCCACTCGTTGAGCAGTGTATCGCCGTGGAAGATCTCGAACTCCGTGTCCTTCACCCCGTGCAGCAGCATGTTCATGCGTGCCAGGTTGTAGGTGGTGATGTTCTTCTCCTGGCCGAAGATCTTGCCGATCGTGCCGCCGTCTTTGGTCACGCGCTTCCGCACGTTGAGCAGCAGCGAGCCGGAACCGCAGGCGAAGTCCATTACCCGTTCCAGCCGCTTCTTCGTACCGGTATTGGGCTCCTGACTGTCCAGCGTCACGATGGCGGAGAGGATGTCGGAGATCTGCTGCGGCGTGTAGAACTCGCCCGCCTTCTTGCCGGACCCCGCGGCAAACTGGCCGATCAGGTATTCGTAGGCGTCGCCGAGCGCGTCGATGTCCGTCGAGAACTCGTTGAGCCCTTCGGCGATCTTCTGGATGACGGTGCAGAGCTTTGCATTCTTTTCGGCCTGAGTCTTGCCCAGCTTGGGCGAATGCAGGTCGATCTCCGAGAACAAACCCTGAAAGGTGCTCTCGAACGATTCCGTCTCGATGTACTTGAAACCGTCCTGCAACGTGCCCAGCAGCTCGCCGTTCTGCGTGCGGGCCAGATTGGCGATACTGTTCCATAGGTGTTCCGGTTTGATGACATAGTGCACCTTGCGCCGCATCTGCTTCTCGAACTCCGGGATGTCATCCACGTTGTTCGCGTACCACAGCGCCAGCGGCACCTTACGGGCTTCGCCGCCGGTGTCGGGGTAATCCTTGCCCAGTTCCTTCTTCGCCGCCGTCTCGTAGTTGTCGGAGAGGTAGCGCAGGAAGAGAAACGAGAGCATGTAGTCGCGGAAATCGTCCGCATCCATCGCCCCGCGCAGTTGATCGGCGATGCTCCAGAGCGTATTGCCGAGTTGCTTCTGAGTGGTCTCGCTCATGGCTTGGTGCGTCGCTTGATAGTGGACTCCAGCGCATCGAGGTCAGCGGCGTCTTGCTGGTCGGCCTGCTGTGCTTCGCGTGTTCTGCGCTGCAGGTCGAACGCGAGATAGAGCTCGCCGGTACGAGCTTCCATGTGTTCGTGACTGATGGAGCCAGCGTGCGTGAGCAACGGGAATCCGTTCGAGCTGATGATCTGATCCACGTTATGCTTCCAGAATTCCATGCGCGTGTCCTGTTTGGACTTGGCGCGGAGCTCGGCGGTTTCCAGAAAGATGACCACCAGCCGGTTCAGCGTATCGATCTCGTCTTCGGTCAGGTAGTTCTTCGCGACGACGATGTCGGTCTTTCGCACTTTGTCGCCCTTCCAGGCGAGCAGCCCGAAATGCGGATCGTCGGGATTGGCGCGAGCGGTAATGAGTTCAGCGGCGGTCTTGCGTGTTACTGCAAATATCAGAACGTTCTGCACGGTCGCAAAGAACTGCTGTGTTGCTGAGTCGGTCTTGTCGTAGTCGCTGGACAGCGCGAAGAGATCGCGCACTTTCTGATAGAATCGCTTTTCCGAGGCGCGGATGTCCCGGATGCGCTCCAGCATCTCATCGAAGTAATCCGGTCGGCCGTCCGGGTTCTTCAAGCGTTCGTCGTCCATGACGAAGCCCTTGATGAGGTATTCCTTGAGGACGGTGGAGGCCCAGCGCCGGAACTGCACCCCACGCGGCGAGCGCACGCGGTAGCCCACGGCAAGAATGGCGTCGAGGCTGTAGAGGGTGACCGGGCGCTGCACCTCGCGGTTGCCCTCGGTTTGAACTACCGAGGATTCCTCGGTAGTTGCCGTCCGGTCCAACTCCCCTTCCTCGAAGATGTTCTTCAGATGCAGCCCGACATTGTCGGAGCTGACATTGAACAACTCCGCCATGTCTTTCTGCGTCAGCCAGACAGTTTCGTCTTTGGCCCGCAGCTTGATCTGGCTGCGACCATCGTCGGTGGTGTAGAGGATCAAGTCGTTCACGGGGGCGTGACCGGCGTTGCTGAAACGGCTCCGCGAACCGCTGGAGCGATGTCCGGCAGCGAGAACTGAAACTTGGTGGTGAAGTCCCGAAGGATGCGGCGGAACAACTCCTGGTTGTCCTCGCCCATCTCGGTCGGCTCGTGAATGGCGTACTTGCCGTGACTCAGAAGATTCAGAGCGCGGTTGTAAAGCGCGAGGTCTTCCTCGTTGTCCAGTGCCTTGAGGCAGAACCCAATGTCAGCGTGCCCGAAGAACGACGCGGTCTTCTCCAGGATGCTTCGCAGGGCGTTGAAATGAAACGTGTAGAGCTTGCCAGTGGCGGGATCTGCGGCCAGCTGCAGCTCTGCCATCGTTGCAACGTGATGGAAAAACGGCGTGTCCTCTGTGGCGCGGAGTGTGTACGTCCCATCCGAGTTCGGACGGTGCAGGAAATAGCGCTTGTGCCTCACTGCCGGCGCGCCCTCCTTGGACCTGCCGATCTCATTGCACATCACGTTGAAGAACAGCGCATGGTGGGATGAAAACACCACCTTGATGGGAGCGTCGTTGCCATCCGCGCCCGTCCGGCTCGCGGCCCGGCGCACAAGGTTGGCAAGGTCACAGGCGACGGCGATGGCGTTGTTGTCGTCCAAGGACGAGATCGGGTCGTCTATATAGAGGTATTTCACGGCCGGAAACGCGCCGGGAAATTTCAGAACCTGTTCAGCAATGGCCATGAACACGCACCAGATGAAGATGTTCTGCTCACCACGCGAAATCTTTATCTGCGACTGATCACCTTTACCGAAACTGACGAAAACGGGCCTGGAGAACGACTCACTTCCCCGCTGCACTACCTCGTACGTGAAATCAAAGCTGAAGTCCGCGTAGCGCTTCAGGTATTCATCTATGACGGGCTCCAGAGGCTCATTCTTGAATGCATCAAAGAAACGCGACCCTTGGTTGATATTGAGACCGCGAGCGGTGTCGTTCTCAAGGTCGTTGTCCCAAGTGAAGAGATCCTCGGTGAAGGCATTGAAGTAGAGACAGTCAGCGATACCCTGCGGATTCTTCTTGCTCTTGCGTTTTGCGGCGTTTTTGAACTCCATGGACAGTCGCGTCTTACCGGTGCGGTTGTACGCGAAAATGAGCACAAGCTCTAGGGGACTCGTCGGATTGTTTAGATCATCCCGCAGCCTGGTCGCCAACATTCGGAGATTCGACAAGCGATGAATCCTTGGCTTTGCTCTCATGCCTCAACCTCTGCCGATGTTGGGAAAAGCCGCTGCATCAGCCCGCGCTTGTGGCGCTTCAGGGCTCCGAGTCCTCGCGCTTCGGCGGTGATTAGGGCGTCGACTACGCCGAGGCAGGTGCCTATGCGTTGTTGCTCGGCAGGCGAGGGGAAAGACACCTCCATGTCAAGTATGTCGGTCCGGGACAACCCGGGTATCAGGTTTCCCGAACCCAAGTCTGCGAAGCGTCTCCTCTTCGTGAGCAGGAATTGAAAAATGAACTGGCTCGATCCTCGTTTGGCGCGAATGGCCATGAGTTGGCGTCCCAACGCTACCGCCGGCAGAGTCGAAAACCACACTTCTCCAACGCCGCTTCCCTTTACCGTGATCAACGTGTCGTTAGGCGCTGCCACGTTCGCTGACCGTTTCGTCCACTTACAAACGTTCTCCACGTCATTGGTAAAGTCGGAAGGACCCGTGAAGTAGGGTACTTCTCCCGTTGTGCTGTATTGGTTGGGCGACAAATGCAATCCCGAGATCAAATGAACTTCGCTGGACAGGCGTTTCTCTGCCCACGCTGCGACGCTTCCGAATTCGGAGAAGCGGAGTCGCGGTTGGGTTTCCCCTTCGCGAGGGAACAGCTGCTGCATCAGCCATTTCTTGTGGGTCTTCAGCGCGTCCACTTTCCGCGCTTGCGCCGCGATCACGTCGTCCACAGAACCCAGGCACTCGGCGATTTTTTGTTGCTCTGCGAGGGATGTCCTTCCGCTTGGAACCGGCACAGGAAGAGCAAGAAGATCGTCTTCGTTGATGCTTAGCGAGCCGTGCGCACGAGCACCGACCTCAATAAACTTTTGCAGCCACCGGCCATGCAGATTGCCGAGGAACAAGTAGTTGAGATACTGCGGAACTGGTGAATCGCCCGCGATGCGGAAACATGTGAAAATGCTGTTCGGGACTGCCGCCAGCTCGTCTCCGGAATACATCGCGATGAACCCTTCGGGATTCTCCTTGGTGGCGCTTTTGTTGTAGGCGAAGTCGTGCTTCTTCAGCAGCAGGTAGTTGGAATAGGAGTTTCCGGCGATGATCCGCCCGAACTTATTCATCTGACTTACCAGTCCGACTCCTGATGTGATGCTCATCGGGATCGCGGTCCGATCGCCAACTTTCTCTGTGCTGATTCTGGCGACCGACCCAAGTGTTTCTGTGGTCCACTCCCCAGCACCGCGAAACTCCGGAAACCGTAGCTTCGGCACCGACGCGACCTTACCGACAGCCTTCGCGCTTTGGGTTTTCGCCTTACTGCTCATAGGCACTCAATCCTGAGATCTCGCGTCCCTGCGCACGCTTGGTGAGCAGCGGGTACAGTTCCGCCATGAGGGCGAGTTCGGCGTCCTTGCGCGCCTTCCAGCCAAGGTCGAGCGAGACGAAAAGATCACCGAGCTGTT
The DNA here is from genome assembly GCA_965279375.1 of Gemmatimonas sp. Lineage (GTDB taxonomy): Bacteria > Gemmatimonadota > Gemmatimonadetes > Gemmatimonadales > Gemmatimonadaceae > Gemmatimonas. The sequence continues at coordinate 2,176,888 of OZ257156.1, forward strand.
CGGCGTCAAAGATCATGCGATCGAGAATGGCGTCCACGAATCCTTGCAGGGCGACAGTGGTGAGGCCGTGCTTCTGCGCGACGGCAGCGAGTTCCGCCGCGCTCTTCTCGCTTTTGAAGCGCGTGTAACCCTCCCGGATGGCGGCTTCGCTCAAACCCTCCCCCGCCTTGAGCGTTTCGATGTAGGCGGCGATGCCCTCGCGCTCGTCCATGAACTTGGCGTCCGAGCTGATCAGTCCTATCAGCTGCTCTCGGGTCATCTTCGACTTGCCGGGCCCTTTCTCCGAGAATCTGGCAATGAGCCCCATGATGTAGTCGTAGTCGATGACGGCCGAAGCGAAGAGCACGAACTCGAAATCGAGCTGGTCGCCGGCGTCAGCGTCGGGCTTGTCGTTGCCTCCGCCTTTGCCCTGCTGCTCGCGCAGGCGCTGGGCTGTCTCCAGGTACGCGCCCTTAAAGCCACGATGCTGTTCGTTCGGCAACACCTGCTCGATGGCGGCCTTATCGTCGTTAGTCAGGTCGGTGTACTGATCGAGCTGGGTCTTGAGCCGCTGCACTTCCTTAAAGCACTCAATGAAGCCGGCGCGAGCGGCGTCGCCCTTGAGGTTCGGCACGGCCTCCGGCGCGGTATCGAGCCCCTGTGACTTCATAAAGCTTTCGAGCTGCTGCACGGCGGCCTGCAGCTTCTGAATGACGACCGGCGCCTTGTCCACGAGCCAGATCTCCCGCGCTTCCTCACGGGTCTTCTTGCCGGAGAACATGGCGATCGCGGCATCCACCTCGTCCCGCTGCTGGCGGAAGTCGAGGATGTTGCCATACGGCTTGGTGCCATTGAGCACGCGGTTGGTGCGAGAGAACGCCTGAATGAGCCCGTGGTGCCGCAGATTCTTGTCGACGTAGAGCGTGTTGAGATACTTGGAATCGAATCCCGTCAGCAGCATGTCCACCACGATGGCGATGTCGATCTTGTTCGCGTGCGGGAAGTCGGCATTGGGCCATTGCTGGTCCTTGATGCGCTTCTGCACGTCCTGGTAGTAGAGATCGAACTCGCTGAGCTTGTGGTTGGCGCCGTAGCGCGCATTGTAGTCCGCAAGAATGCTGTTCAGCGCTGCCTTCTTGCCTTCCGGGTCCTGCTCGTTGTCAGCCCTTTCCTGCGGCAGGTCTTCTTGGATCTGCTGCACGTCCCGGTTGCCCTCGGCGGGCGGCGAAAACACGCACGCGATGTTCAGCGGTTCGAACTCAGGATCCGCGACTTGCTTCTCCGCCTGCAGCGTCTTGAACAGGCCGTAGTACTCGATGGCATCGTTGATAGACGCGGTGGCGAGGATGGCATTGAAGCGGCGTCCCGCGGTGGCGACATCGTGCTTGTCCAGAATGGCTTCAACGACAGAGCGCTTGGGCGTTCCCTCGCCCGGCTTGGGTGTCTTCTTTCCTGCGTCTTCCTTGGGTCCAAAGTAGTCCACGTGGAAGCGCAGCACGTTCCGGTCTTCGATGGCGTTCGTGATGGTGTAGGCATGTAGCTGCTTCTGGAACAGATCCTCCGTCGTGCGCATGGAGGCCATGCCGTCTTCGATCTTCTGCTGACGAGAGTTCTCCTCAAAGATTGGCGTGCCCGTGAAGCCGAACAGCTGGGCTTTCGGGAAGAACTCCGTGATCGCCTTGTGGTTGTCGCCGAACTGCGAGCGATGACATTCGTCAAAGATGAAGACGATGCGCTTGTCCTTGAGCGGCTCCAGCAGCTCCTTGAACGTGGGTTGGTCGTTTCGCTTCCGCTGCTTGTTGCGCTTGCTGTCTTCGTCCAGCGCGAGACCGAGCTTTTGGATGGTGGTGACGATGACCTTGTCGGCGTAGTCCTCTGAGCGCAAACGGCGAACGAGGGCGGCCGTGTTGGTGTTTTCCTCGACACTGCCTTCCTGAAATCGATTGAACTCCTCGCGCGTCTGCCGGTCGAGATCTTTGCGGTCCACAACAAACAGGCACTTGTGAATGTGCTCGTTCTGCTTGAGCAGCGTCGACGCCTTGAACGAGGTCAGCGTCTTACCGCTGCCGGTGGTGTGCCAGATGTAGCCGTTGCCCGCGTCGTCTTCGATGCACTGCATGATCTGCTGCACGGCATAGACCTGATACGGGCGCATGATCATGAGCTTCTGCTCGCTCTGGATCAGCACCATGTAGCGGCTGATTGTCTTGCCGAGTGCGCACTTTTGCAGGAAGCGGGCAGCGAAGTCGTCGATGTGCGTGATCTTCTTATTGGCCTCGTCGGCAAACTCGTAGATGGGCAGGAACCGTTCTTCGGCGTTGAAGGCGAAGTGGCGGGCGTTGTTATTGGCGAAGTAGTAGGTGCGGTTGCGGTTGCTGACGATGAAGAGCTGGAGGAAGCAGAGCAGCGTCCTGGTGTAACCGTTGCCGGGATCGTTCTTGTAGTCGACGATCTGCTCCATCGCTCGGCGCGGGCTGATTTCGAGCGTCTTGAGCTCGACCTGCACGCAGGGCACGCCGTTGATGAGCAGAATGACGTCGTAGCGGTGGTGGCTATTGTCCGTGTTGATGCGGAGCTGATTGACGACCTCGAAGGTGTTCTTGCACCAGTCCTTCAGGTTCACCAGTGTGAAGTTCAGCGGTGTTCCGTCTTCGCGGGTGAACGCATTGATCTCCCGCAGGGTCTTCGCGGCGGTGAAGACATCGGCGGTGACGATCTCGTCGAGCAGGCGCGCGAACTCGCTGTCGGTGAGGTGAACGCGATTGAGGGCCTCAAACTTCTCGCGGAAGTTCTTCTCCAGCGCGGCGCGGTCGCGGATTTCCGGGCGATACGTGTACTTCAGCCCCTGGAGCGTGCCGATGAAGCCGTATTCGATCGTGTCCTCACGGAGGACCGAGGGCTCAAGGTCGTCGGAAGGGTAGATGCTATCAGAGATGCTGTTCATGATGATCGCAGAAGTCTCGGAGCGCGCGATGGCGTGCAGCATAGCACAACGACGCCACGGATGGCCCGGTGGTTCAGTCGTGGGGTCAATGGCGCATTTTGCTTCAACGGCTACAGCAAACTAGCCGCTGATAGCGGAGTGCGCGCCGACGTCCGGAGGGCTCACGGTTCGCCCTCGATGCAGATCACAGCGCCTGGAATCGTCGCACCAACAGTGGTTGGGAAGCTGCCGCCCAACCGATTCCGTATCTCGTCGATGATTGCGATGGTCCGGATGCGACTGTCAGCGAAGGAGATCGCCGACCCTGCGTCGACAAGATCGGACGCATGATTGAGGCAGCCGACACTCCAGGCATAGCCCATTCCTGGATGAAGCAGGATGGCTGTGCGCTGGCCCGTCTGCTTCAAGAGCAGACCCGGTCGCGGGAGCGCAGTATGGCTCGCGCTCGAAGAGTAGCCGGCGGTCCGGTACTTTGGGCCAGCATGGACGGCCAGAGGGTACGTTCCGGCCGCGATGCGGCGATCCCTCAGGTCTCCAATGGCAGTCGAGTTATCTCCCGGTCCGCCACGTTCAACAGTCTGGCCATGCAGGCCTGCGATAGGCGCTCCGTTCCAATGGCAAGAGTAGTTGCTGACGGTCCGAGGAAACGCCTTGTCGGAACGAAGTTCTTGTCGAACGCGCTGAACCAAGAGGCAGAAGCCGGTAGCCGGAACAGGCATGCGCACTATCTCCGTGTCGGTCGATACGTGAAGCTGCGGTAGGTGCGGCACTCACCGAGGCAGATACGCAACCGATAGCGTGAAGTATCTGTTGCCCGGTGCGGCAAAGCCGCCAGAGCGCCGACTAAACTCGCTGCCGCGCCAGATGCTCTGAAAGCCGAGGCGGGCTCGAGCAACCTCGATCTCGCCGCCGAAGGCGGCCTCCGCGTATCCTGATCGCAACCGAAGGTCACTGTCGCTGACAGGTACGCCTGCCGCCGGCAGTACGGGAGCGCTATGACCACCGGTGATTGTCTCGTTTCGCGCCGTTGCTCGGAGCATCGCGGTGGCGATAAGCGCGTACCGTACCCGAGGACGGGCTTCCTTTGCGTCAACGGGCGGGCGCTGAGCCGTGGGTTGGCCCGGCTCGAACGTGTCGCGAGGCCCTCCGCGAACCAGAGGACTGTTCAAAGTGTCAGCCTCCGCCAGCCTGACTTGGATCACAGGACCGATGGCCCGAAACAGGGGCGAGCCCGGAAGGCGATGCCTGTTGTGGGCCCACCTACCAGAGACTCCCAACGACGCGCGGTGGAAGACCGATCCGACGGCCATACCCGCGTGAAGGGCCACGTCGGCCCCGTCCAGAGGGACAAGCAGGTCACAGAACTTCCCTGATCCGCACGAATCCCTCAACACGGCGCCAGTCGTGGCACTCGGTCGATACCACAGATCGGCGAGTGCCTGGACATAAGGTCGACCTGGAGTCTGAAAGCGCCAGCCGCTGGGCCTCTCCGCCGTCGTCGCAATCGCCCAATGCGCCATCCGCTGCGTCTCACGCGCTTGAGCGGTCGGCCCAATCACCCCCAACTGCGCTTCAAGTCCGACAATGAAGTCTCCGTCCCCCCAACTCGCCTTCTGCCCCTTGTCGAAGAATTCGCGTCGCATGACCTCCCAGCGGGCAGAGCCGTAGAGCAGTCCCGCGAACGGTCGGTCGAAACGCTGTACCGTGTCGGCATACTGATCCGTGGGAGTGTACATGGTCTGCTGGACTGCGGCGCTGGTGCGAATGCACGTGACCACTGACGTCGAATCGGCAACGGTGTACTTCGCGCACTCCGGCAGCTTTGCGCCGAGTGCGCTGACGATGCCATACAGCCCCACAGACTCGTGAAGCTGCAGTCGAACGCCGTTCGTGTAGGCGCGATCAGTCCAGATTAGGTCGTTCTCGAGCGTCAACTCCACCGATCGAGCCGATGCACTTCGTAGATCTCCCGAACTTCTGACATCCTCGGCCTTCGCATCAAATCGTCGATCGAGCGGAATCGAGATTCGTGCGAAGTACTTCGCGCCGCTTCCTCGGAGCGCGCGGGCAGGTCCGGCTGCTCCCAGGGAGTCCAGCACATTGTAGCTGGCATCGAACAAGTGCTCGGCCCCCACGGCGACTGACGGCCATATCCCTTTCGCGGGCAGGCGCAGAGCAAGTCCGACCGCTGGGTGTACTGCGACGCGATCAACGAGCCCTCCTGACTCACGACGCTCGACTGCCCGTCTCGTCGCACCCAAGGCCACTTCCGCCGACAAGTCACGGTACGTCGGGAAGCTCAGCCAGCCACGCGCAGACGCGTCTCCGACCGAAAGATCGGGTTGTCGACGGGACACACGATCAATGGGGTCGCCAAGCAGCCGATCTGAGACTCCTCCCAGCGTGCTGAGAACGAGCCCAGCGTCGAATCCGAAACGCCATCGAGCAACGAGTTGACGATTGACACGAAGTCCGACGCCGCTCCCGGTCTGCGTCCGCAAAGCGTCGGTTCGGAGGTTCTCACCCGCATCCAGGAGGTGACTCTCCAGAAGCCACTCCAGCTGGGTCTTGGGTCGCGACGCAGCTGACGTCTGTGCCTCCGCCTCGGAAGCGGCACCCGCGGACACAAGCGCGAAAGCAAGAACGACTTGCGAAGCTGCGTGAACGACGCGGGCGTCGTCGAGTCGCCCGGGGCGGAGCTGTGGGAGCAGATGCGCCCCACGACGCTTCTGAAATGACACAGAGATTACTCGCACATTTTCCTCGCTCTGCGGACGGATAACGGCAGTCCTTCCAGTGCGCGACGATTGGCTGTCCCGGATTTCCGGCTACTCGCCGCTCATTTGTAACGTCCAGGCGAACAGATACTCAGACAGAGTAGAAGGAAAATAGATCGTGGTCAGTCGCCGCGCGAGCCGTGGCAGCTCGCCCGCGCCCGACTCGGCGCGGTGGCGAGCGACATTTTCACCTGGCCGTAGTATCCCGTTTCCACGCCGTTCACAACGAACCGCTAAGCGTTTCCCGCAGTATCCGCGAGCCGTTTCCGCGCGTTTCAGCTCCTATCCGTGGCCGAGCAGTTCGTCCGTTCCTATCCGCCGTGCAAATCCCGTGGATTGGTTTGGATCATAGCGGATGAACTGCCTTGCCACGGATACCAACGGAAACGCGCGGAAGAAGCGCGCGGATCAGACCTGAGCGTGCACCAGGCGCGAGCGCGGATTAGGTCGAAGCGAGTCGCGAGTTCCTAACGCTTTGTTGAAATAGGGGTCAGGGCACACTGCCCTTGCGGTAGTCGAGCTGCGGCTTCTGCGTGCCCAGTACGGTGCTGTACACGAAGTTCGCACCGCGACGCTTCTGCAGTTCGGCCTTGGCCGCTTCGATCGTGGCAGGTGTCGCGAAGAGATCCGCACCCGTGAGCGCCATCGTCTTGGCGGCCACCATCATCCCCTTGGCGCCGATGCTCATGCCGCCGGCAGCAACGGCTTGCCAGGAATGCGCCGCGGTGCCGGGCACCCAGGTGGCCGCCGAGAGCTGCACCGTGGGGACGTTCCAGCTGATGTCGCCCACGTCCGTGGAGCCTGCGCCCGCCTGATCGAGCACCAGCGGCTTGATCAGTGACGTGCTGGCCAGCGGACGCGCCACGAAGTTGGGGGTCTTCTGCAACTGTTCGGCAAAGGCGCGCTCCTCCGCAGTGTAGGTGAAGCCGCCCACTCGCTCGAGCGCGCGCTGCTGCACGCGCGCGAGGGTTTCGTTGGGGAGCAGCGCGTACACCGAGCCGATGAGCTGCAGGTCGTACGTGGTGCCGGTGCCGATCGCAGCGCCCTTGGCGGCGTTGACCACGCGTGACCAGACATCGTTGACGACGTTCATGTCCACGTGGCGCACGTAGTAGTACACCTCCGCTTCATCGGGCACGACGTTCGGCGCCTTGCCGCCATCCGTGATCACGTAGTGGATGCGCGTTCCGTCGGGGATGTGTTCGCGCAGGTAGTTGGTCATCACGTCCATCACTTCCACGCCATCGAGTGCGGAGCGGCCACGCTCCGGTGCCGCGGCTGCGTGTGAGCTGATGCCGTGAAAACGGAACTTGCCGGTGATGTTGGCCATCGTGCGTTCGCCGGTGACGCTGTTGTCGTCGCCCGGATGCCACGCGATCACCGCGTCCACGTCGTTGAAGATCCCGTCACGCACCATGTACACCTTGCCCGAACCACCTTCTTCGGCGGGGGTGCCGATCATGCGCAAGGTGCCCTTCACCTTGTTGGCGATCATCCATTCCTTGAGCGCGATCGCGGCGGCGGTGCTGGCCGTGCCAAACAAATGATGGCCGCAGCCGTGTCCTGGTCCGCCCGCGATGAGTGTCTTGCGAGTGGGCGACGCGTCCTGTGAAAGCCCCGGCAATGCATCGAATTCGCCGAGCAAGGCGATCACGGGCTTTCCGCTGCCGTACTCGGCGATGAACGCGGTGGGTTCACCGGCGATCCCCGCAGTCACCGTGAAGCCGGCCGTTTTGAGTTCGCTTTGCAGCAACGCCGACGACTTCACCTCCATGTAGCCCACCTCCGCGAAGCCCCAGATCCGCTTCGCCACGTCGGCGTAGTGCGCAGCGCCGTTGTCCAGCGCGGCCAGCATGGGCGTGGTGTTGAGGGCGGCCTTGGCCAGTGGCGCGGGCGGGGCTGACTGCGCGGTGAGCGTCGTGCTGAGGGGCGCGGCAATCAGCGACGAAGCCAGCACTGACAACGCGCGAGCGACGCCGGGGGCGAGCCAGCGGGGCGAAGAGGACTTTGGCAGGGGCATGGCGAGGCGGCGAAAGGGTTCGTCACGAGATCGTTGCGCAATAACAGTGCATCTGGAACCGAAGCGTGGGGAGACTGTGCTTGAGTTCGCCGACCCTTCAGAGCGGGCAATGTCGGACTCCCGCAACCACGAGGTTTCGTGCCCGCGACCCTGTTGTCGCATCAGGCGTTGGTGCTTCCGCTCAAAATGCGCTGGCCGCGTGTCTTCTCCGGGCTTGCGCTCTGCATTGGCAGCATGGCCCCCGATCTCGAGTTCATCGGGCGCATGACCGACGATTGGCTGTACAGCCACACGCTCGTCGCGCAGCTCTGGTTCACCGTTCCCGTGACCCTGCTGCTGGTTTGGATCATCGCGGCGCTGCTCGTGCCCACGCTGTTGCCGTATCTGCGCGAGGTGCGCTGGCTTCGTTTGCACGATCTCGCCGCGCTGTCGCCGCCCACAGGCGTGCGTGGCTGGCTGGGCGCCGCCGCCTCGGCGTGGATTGGTGGCATGTCGCACGTGCTGCTCGACGCCATCACGCATGGCAATCACTCCGGGTGGCTGGTGCCGCACTTTCCCGTGCTGCGAACGCTCGTGCCGCACATCGGTGGCGCGGTCCCGTTGCACGACGCGCTTCAGTGCTGGTTGACGGTGCTGCTGGCGATCGGATCGGTCGTGATGTGGCGGACCATCGCGCGCAAACGATTGCTCTGGCATTGGCGCTCGCTTCCGGCCGTCGATGCGATCAAGATGTCCCGCGCATCAGGCGTTCGATTGGCGTCGGCGTGCGCAATCGCCGCGGTGCAAGGCGCGTTCGTTGGGAGTTCGCTGTACCATGCGGGATCCGCTGCAGTGAATACCGCCACCGCGCGTGGCATCACCTCGAGCGCGAAGGGAGTGGCCGCCGCGGTGTCATTCGGCGCGATCGACTTCGTCTTTCTCGCGCTCGTGCTGGCTGCGCTGTGCGTGCGAGTGGGAGTGGCTAGCTTTGAGCATGAGAGTCTTCGCCCTGGTCGCCGTACTCAGCTTCGTCCGTCCAACGCATGAGCCACTCACCGCGCGCCGAACGGAGATAGCGCGTGCACGCGCATCGGAGACGGCTGACTCGCTGGCCGTCTTCCCGCGCGGTCTCGCGCCAGATGCGTCACGCGCCGAACGCACCACTGTCGTTCTGATTCCAGGGCCCGTTGGCTCGGCGTTTTCCATGCGCCACATCACGGCGGCGCTGGCCGCGCAGGGCGTACCGTCAGTCGTCATCGATCCGCTGGGGATGGGCTCGTCGCTGCGTCCCGAAAAGGCCGACTACACGCTTACGCGACAGGCGCTACGCATCGCGGCGGTACTCGACACGCTGCATGTCGGGCGCGTGTTGCTGGTAGGGCAGGGAACGAGCGCGACGGTAGCGCTGCATCTCGCCGCGGACAAATCGGCGCGAGTCGTGGGGGTTATTTCGCTGGCCGGTGGACCGGTCGATCAGCAGGGCACCAAAGGCGTCAAGCTGGCGCTCACCCTCGCGCCGTTGCTCGACAACGCCATCGGGCGCTCACTCGGTCGACGCAAATTCGTGGGCGCCGTGCGCGATCAGAGCGCCAGCGATGTCTGGTGCACGCCCGAGGTCGTGAAGGAGTATCTCCGCCCGTATGAACAGAATCTGCGTGGCTCGCTGCGCGCCTTGCGCGCGATGAGTGAAAGCGTGGAGCCCGCACCGATCGCGTCGCGCCTGCCGAGTGTGCGTGCGCCGGTGCGGTTGCTGGTGGGTGACAAGAAGTCCGCCAACTCGCCCACCGATGAACAGATTCGCGTGCTGCAGCGTGGACTCACGCAGTTTCGCGCGGACACCGTCCGACACGCCGGCACCATGCTCCAGGAAGAAGGTGCCGACGCGGTACTTCTCGCGATCAGTGAGATGCTGGCGGCGTCTCGTCTACCAGCTGCGCAGGAACTCCGCCGCTGACATGCGCGTGGGGCCCGGGTACGGCACCTTGGGCCCCTTGATCGTCGCCCAGAGGATCTTGTTGAAGAGTGCCTCGTCCGCCACGTCTTCGTAGCGCAGGTCGAGCTTGCGAGAGTCCAGCGCGCCGGTGCCGCGCTGCGGATTGCGGTCGGTGAGCGGGACGGTCGGACGCAGCGCCAGATACGGGCGTGTGTCCGGCGTCTCTCGCCAGATCTCGCGCAGTACGCGGCCGTAGTGATCGAACGGCGACAGTGCATCCAGACCAAGCAGCGCCTCCATCGTGGCGATGACGTCCGTGGTGTTCACGAAGCGATGCTGCACGCCGGCGCGCGTCCACGGCGAGATCACCATCAGCACCGAGCGGTGCGAGTCCACGTGATCGGGCCCTGCCTGCGCATCGTCTTCCAGCACGAACACTGCCGTCTTCTCCCAGAAGCGCGTCCTGGACAGCGCCTCGATCATGCGCCCTAACGCCAGATCGTTGTCGGCCATGTAGGCTTGCGGCGTTGGCTTGCCGGCCGCTGCGCCCGAGGTGTGATCGTTGGGCAGCCGCACGATCTGCAGCTGCGGCATCGCGCCCTTGGCGTCGAACTGCTGCAGCTCGGAGATCCAGACATCGGCACGGCGCTGATCGCTGATGTCCATGTCGAAGCCCGGGAACTCTCGGCTCGTGTTCTTGCGCAGGAACGGCTTGAGGCCGCTGTAGCCAGCGGGCGCCTCACCCTTCGCACCTTCGGGCTTCACGAACTCACCGTAGTTGCGGAAGGTGATCCCTTTGCGCTGCGCGAGGTCCCACAGATAGCCGTTTGCTGGCTCGGAGGCATCCTCATCGCCATCGTCCATCGGTACGCGACCACGATTGGTCCCTTCGTAGTCATACGTGCGACCGCGCCCGCCGTAGTTGCTGCTGACGGTGCGCTGCAGATAGTCGGTAGTGTACGCGGCCATGCTCCAGTTGTGGCCGTCGGCGCTCACCTCGGCGTTCACGAAGAAGCGGTCGTAGAGCCCGAAGCGATCGGCGAGCGCGTGATGATTGGGCGAATTACTGCGCGGAAAGAAGAGCAACGTCGTGTCGCCATCGCCCTGCGGCATGTCGGCGAAAACCTGGTCGTACGTGCGATTCTCCTTGATCACGTAGATCACATGCTCGATGGGCGGCATGCCGCTGCGGATGCTCGGCGCGTCCCAGTTGTTGGCGCGGGCGACGCGCGCCGAGAGCGCACTCAGCGACGCGCTGTCGAACATGGCCAGCGGCACGCGCGACAGCGTGCCGTCGTTCTGGGCCAGACTGTAGTTGAGGTTCCGCGCCGGTGTGGTGTTCCCCGTCGCGTTGGGCTGCGGCAATCCGGCGTTAGCGCGGGTACCGCGTCCCTTGGCGTCCACCACCATCAGGGTGTCGTTGACCAGGGCCAGCGCCGACGGATACCAGCCGACAGGAATCCGCCCCAGCAGTGAGTCGCGTGTGGCCGCGCCCGTCCCGGCCGTCGCGGCGCTGAGTTGAAAGAGGGCGACCGCGTTGTTGTCCCCTTCGCTCACGAAGAGTCGCGTGCCGTCGCGCGAGAGCTGCAGGGCGAGTGGCGTGCTGCCCTGGCCCAGGTTGGCGGGCGTGGGATCGTGCAGGGTGCTGACAACTTTCTGTGCGCGCGTGTCGATCACGCTGATCGCGTCGGTGGAGGCGGATGCGGCAAAGAGGCGCGAACCATCAGCGTTGAGCAGCAGCGTGGATGGATGCCGACCCACATCGATGGGAGCGGTCTGACGAATCCTCCCAGCGCCATCCGGCTCGTAGCGATGGACCTGTCGCGCGCCCCAGCTGGAGACGTAAACCGTGCTGTCCGGAGCCACCGCGATTGCGTACGGGTAGCGTCCCGCCATCAGTCGCTGTACCACCTTCCGCGTCGCAATTTCGACGACCGCGAGCGAGTCACTCAGGTTTTCGGCGACGAATAGGAATCGCCCATCACGGCTCATCGCCAAACCGGCCGGGTAGCTCGTGCCCGCATCACGTGGCTTTTGTTTGGTACGCAGCACGATCGAGTCGCGCAGCGAGAGTCGCGCCGATCGCCAGTCGTACGCGTAGACGACGTCGGTGTTGCCGCCGGACGCATACACGCTGCGGCCGTCTGGCGAGAAGGCGATGCCAATGAACGCCGCCGGTTGTTCCACCGTTTGCAGCACGCGTCCCGTGCGACGATCCACCACTTGCACGCCCTGCTGCCGCCATCCATTCAACACGAGCAGCAGCTGCGCCGAATCGGGCGAGAGCACGGCCGCCAGCGGGAAATTGCCAACGTCGGTGCGGGTGCCGACCGGATCGAGGCGCGCGCCGGTCGGCAGCCGTTTGGCCTCGTTGGCCGCATCGGTGGAGGAGGCTGGTGCCGGCCGACAGCTGGCGAATGCGCTTATCAGGGTGAGCGTCGCAAGGGTGTGCGCAAGCAGGCGTCGGGTGCGCGCAGCGGCGCCGAACGGGAGGGCACGCGCAGGGCGCGGAGCGGACGAGAGTCTTTGCATACTGGAAGCTGCACTCGTCACGGCACCATCGTCGAGCGCGACCGCCATCCCGTGACCCGATTGGTCAACACGTGATAGAATTCCGATCCCATGACCAGACCAGATGTGAATCGAACGGCCGCCCCGAACTCGAGGGGAAACAGTGCCGGAAGCAGTGCGGGAAAGTCTGCCGGTGCGGCGACCCGGTCCGCGCCGCCCAATTTGTCGCGCGCGACGCCGCTGCGACCCGCCACCTACGCGGGCATTGCTGCCGCAGTCACATCCATAGCCGCGGCGATCGTCATACGCGTCTCGCCGTCGGCCGAGTCGATTGTCGTACCAGCGCATCTGGCGCTGACCGTGCTGTTCTATGCGACCGGTGGTGCGTTGGCCGCGCGACTGGGCGCCGACGGCTGGCGTGCCGGTCTGTTCGCCGGATTGCTGGATGCACTCATCGGGCATGCCATCGCGTTCTTCATTGCGGCGCCTCCCGAGGCCGGACGCGTGTCACTCCCGAACGGTGTCCAACCGACGCCGCAGGTCTTGGCCGGCGTGCAGCTCTGGGGCGCTGTACTGGGCGCCGCGATGGCGGTCGCCTTCGCGGCGGCGGCCGGCGCCGTTGGCGGCTGGTACGCAAAGCGAGCCCGCGCCAAGTAACGCCAGTCGACGCCGTCGTCGCGACTGCTGATGCTGGCCGAGCGATGCCTGATCGATGGCCGAATAGAGACGATGCACGAATCCGATTCCGCAGTGGAACCACTTGAGTCCCCCGCCAAGCGTCGGTGGCCGCACTGGACCACCCTGCTCGCGATCGGCGTAGGCCTCTGGGCGACCCCTCGACTGCTGCCGCACGTGGGCGCGCTGTTCGGCGTGCGTGCGGCCCAGACAATCGAACCACAGTTCAGCGTGCGCACGCTCACGGGAGACACGCTGTCCACCGCGCAGTGGCGCGGGCGCGTGGTGCTGGTGAACGTCTGGGCGACATGGTGTCTGCCTTGTCGCGCCGAGATGCCGATGCTGGAGGCGACCTGGCAGCGGCATCGTGAGGCGGGGCTCCTGGTACTCGGCGCCTCGGTGGACAAGACCGGTGAAGACGGTGTGCGCGCCTTCGTGGAAGAGCGGGGAATCAGCTATCCGATCGCGGTGGTGGACGACGCCGTGGTCGGCGCGCTGGGCGGCGTGCTTGGTTATCCGACCTCGGTGTTGATCGGCCGCGATGGCCGCGTACGACATCGGGTGATGGGGCCGATCGGACCGCTGTCGCTGGAACCGGCGATCCGGCGTGCGCTCGCCGAGCCGGTGCCGGTCGCAGACTCGACGCGCTGACCAAGGGCACTCGCTCGGCGTCTGGCCGTTCGTCATCTTGAGCGGGTCATCGTGCATCATTCTGAACGCGTGACCGCCGTACCCAGAAGACAGCCTACGTCTCCACGCATGCCAGCAAAGAAAGTCAGCGCGAAACCCAAGTCGGTCGCAAAGAAGTCGGCGGCCGGCAAGGCATCGGCGAAAACCGCTGCCTCGGCCCCCAAGGCCAAGACGCCAACGGCCAAGGCGCCCGCAGCGAAGAAGCCGCCGCAGTCGATGCCATATGATCAGGGGAAGTGGGCGCATGTTTTCGCGCGCACGGCCGGCGAGCGCCGCTACTGGCTCATCAAGTCCGAGCCCGACGTCTTTTCGTTCGACGATCTGCGTGCCGCCCCCCAGCAGACCACCTGCTGGGACAGCGTACGCAACACCGGCGCTCGCAACTTCCTGCGCGACGGCATGAAGCTCGGCGATCTCGCGTTCTACTACCACTCCAACGCGGAGCCGTCAGCGATCGTGGGCGTCTGCGAAGTGGTGCGCGAAGGCTATCCCGACGCGACCGCGTTCGATCCGTCGCACGACTACTACGACGCGGCATCAGATCCCGCGACGCCCACCTGGTTCATGGTGGACGTGAAGGCCGTCTCAGCGCTCAAGCGCCCAGTCACTCTGCCAGAGATCAAGGCCAGCACCGTGCTGGCTGAAATGGCGCTGATCAAGGTTGGCCGACTGTCTGTTGTGCCGGTGACCGAGGCCGAGTGGAAGATCGTGCTGGAGATGAGCGAGAGCTAAGCCTGTTGCAGTCGCAGTTGTCGTTCGCGTACGCCTACGGCAACGCAAACGCCACGTACGTCCCGCCGCTCGGCGCGCCGTTCTTGCCGCCGCCGCACGCAATCACGATGTACTGCTTGCCGTCCACGATGTACGTGGATGGCGTCGCGTTTCCTGCAGCAGGCAACGTCGTCTGCCACAATAGCCGCCCTGTCGCCTTGTCGAATGCGCGGAACTTGTTGTCGTAGGTCGTCGCGCCAATCAGCAGCAGACCGTTCTCGGTGACGATGGCGCCGCCGTAGTTGTCTGTGCCGGTGTTGCGCACACCTTTGGCCGCCAGTTTCGGATACTCGCCGAAGGGAATCGACCAGCGAATCTTCCCCGCGTTCAAGTCGATTGCGTTGAGAGTGCCCCAGGGCGGCTTGATCCCCGGATAGCCTTCGTGGTCGAGGAAGATGTCGAAGTACGCCGTGCGATACGGCAGCGTGAACGGGCTCGTACCCACCGTCTTCACCGAGGAGTCCTTGCCCGTGATCAGGTAGTTCACGATGTCATTGATCGCACCGCCGTCCACCGCGCTCGCAAAGCCCGGCATGCGTGCGCTGCCTTCACGAATGATCTTGAGCAGATCCTCGCGAGAGCGACGCGCGATGATGTTCTCGAGCGTGGGGCCGATCGCCGTGCCCTTGCGATTGTCGCCGTGACAGCCGGCGCAATTGGCCGCGTACAACGACTCGTCGCTGCGCGGCACCAGCTTGAGCAGCCACGCCATCTCGATCGAGTTCACGTACAGCAACCCCGTCTTGGGGTCGTACGCAGGGCCGCCCCACTCGCCGCCGCCGTCCACGCCGGGAAAGAGAATCGTCCCCTTGAGATTGGGCGGCTGAAACGGGTCGTCCGTCTTGTACTCGCTGAACGTCTTGAGCGCGGCGGCGTGCGCGGCCGGCGTGCGATTGGTGAGCTCAGCTCGCGTCAACTTCTGTCGCGCGAACGGTGGCGGTGACACCGGAAACGGCTGCGTCTTGCTCGGCACTTCACCGGGAAGACCGTTCGTCGGCACCGCGCGCTCTTCGATCGGAAAGAGTGGCGTCCCCTTCTCGCGCTCAAAGAGATAGACGTGCCCAGTCTTCGTGATCTGCGCGACGGCGTCCACCGGCTTGCCGTCGCGCTGCACCGTCACCAGCGTCGGCGCCGCGGGAAAATCACGGTCCCACAGATCGTGATGCAGCCCCTGGAAATGCCAGATGCGCTTGCCCGTGCGCGCATCGAGTGCGAGCACTGTGTTGGCAAACAGATTGTCGCCCACGCGATTGGCGCCGTAGAAGTCGTACGACGCCGAGCCCGTGGCGGCAAAGACCATCGCGCGCTTGGGGTCGATCGTAACGCCACTCCATGCGTTCGCGCCGCCAGAAATCTTGTACGCCTCGCTCGGCCACGTGTCGTAGCCAAATTCGCCCGGACGCGGGATCGTGTGAAAACTCCAGCGCAGCTTGCCCGTGCTGATGTCGTACGCGCGAATGTCGCCCGGCGCACTGGGCAACGCCTCGGGCACCGTGCTGCCGATGATCAGCATGTCTTCGAAGACCACGCCCGGCGTGCTCGCACTCACCGACAGTCCTTCGATCGGGCGATCGAGCCCCACGCGCAGGTCCACCCAGCCGCTGTCCCCGAAGGTTAGGATCGGTCGTCCTGTGGTGCGATTGAGCGCGTAGAGACGGTTGCGATAGTTGAAGATCACGCGGTCGCCCGTCACCACCACGCCGCGATGACGGAAGCGCGCGAGAGTGGGGCCCCCGTTCTGTGGATCGAAGCGCCAGAGCTGCTTGCCCGTGGCCGCATTGAGCGCGAACACCTGCATCTTGGGCGTGGTGGCATACAGAACGCCGTCGATCACGATCGGATTCGCCTGCATCTCCGATCCCGGGAACTCGTCGTGTGTCTCGTACGTCCACGCCACTTTCAGACGACGCACATTGGCCGGCGTGATCTGGCTCAGCGTGCTGTAGTGGGTATGGTCATCGTTGCCGTGATACACGGGCCAGTCCGCTGACTGCACGGCGGCCTTGGGCGATGGTGCAGCGACTGGCTTGCCACCCCGCTGCGCGTGGGCCAGTGCGGCGCAGGACGCCACCGCCAGAAGCGCAATACCGACGGGCGAACGGTGCGGTCGAAGACACGGGACGGGCATGTTCGGAGATGCTCGGAGATGGTGAGAGCAGGGCGGAGCGCGACGCTGACGGCGGGGAAATATGCGTCTCGTACCGGATTCGGCACCTTCGACACGTTTGGTACAGACCGACGCGAAACGGGGAGGTGTACGGGGGCGCATGTCGTGCACATCATTCGGCATGCTTACCACCAATGAACTCGCGCGCCGCGCGATCGGATCCTTAGGGCTGGTCGCCCTCGTCGCTTGCGACAAGCAGCCCGCGCCCGACGCTACGTCGTCAGGCGCTGACACCGCGGCACCCGGCGCCCTCGCCGCCGATGCGCTCAAGCCGACCGTCGTGACGCAAACGACGGCGAACGATTCTGACGATCCCGCCATCTGGATCGACACCGTCGACGCCAGCCGGTCACTCATCGTCGGCACCGACAAGGGCGACACCACCGGCGGCCTCTACGTCTTCACTCTCGATGGTCGCATCGACTCGGCGCGCACCCGTCGGCCGATGAAGCGTACCAACAACGTCGACATCATCAGCGGCGTGAAGCTGGGCGGCGGCCTGATCGACATCGCCGTCACGACGGAACGTGGCGCG
The DNA here is from genome assembly GCA_965279375.1 of Gemmatimonas sp. Lineage (GTDB taxonomy): Bacteria > Gemmatimonadota > Gemmatimonadetes > Gemmatimonadales > Gemmatimonadaceae > Gemmatimonas. The sequence goes on from OZ257156.1 coordinate 2,193,869, forward strand.
CAGGCGCTGCGGATCTTCCGGTTGCCCGACATGACGCCCATCGACGGCGGCGGCATTCGCGTATTTGACGGTGACTCAACGCGGGCACCGATGGGCATCGCGCTGTACAAACGGGCGACTGACGGCACGGTGTTCGCGATCGTTGGCGGCAAGAGCGGCCCCGCCGACGGCTACCTGTGGCAGTACCGCTTGGTGGATGCTGGCAACGGTACACTGCGTGGCGAGAAAGCGCGTGCCTTCGGTGCCTACAGCGGCAAGAAGGAGATCGAGTCCATCGCCGTTGATCAGCAGTTGGGCTACGTGTACTACTCCGACGAAACGATGGGCATCCGGAAGTACTGGGCCGATCCTGATCACGCCGACGCCAGCAAGGAACTCGCGCTCTTCGCGACGACTGGCTACGTGCAGGATCACGAGGGGCTCGCCATCTATCCCACCAGCGACTCCACGGGATTCCTGCTGGGTTCGGATCAGCAGGGACGCCGCTTGCAGGTATTTCGGCGTGAAGGTGACGCCGGCAACAAGCACGCGCACACGGTCATCGCAACGATCCCCGTTTCGGCGGAGGAAACCGATGGGCTCGACGTGACGTCGCACGCACTCGGCCCCAAGTTTCCCGAAGGCATTCTCGTCATGATGTCCACCGACAAGACCTTCCACATCTACGATTGGCGCGACGTCGCCAAGCGTATCGCTGCCGGGAAATAGTCTCCTTGATGCACCGATCGTCGTTGGCCGTGCTGGGTGTGACGCGTCGTGTTGCGGTAGCGGCCGCCGTCTGCGGTGCGCTGCCCATTTGTTCGGTGGCTGCACAAGTCGCCGACAGTGCCGTGAAGCTTGCCGTCACGCTCGATCGCGCCGATTGGGTCTATCGCATCGGCGACAGCGCCACGTTTCGCGTGACGCTGCAGCGCAACGGGCGTGACATCCCCAACGCGCAGGTGGTCGTGTCGATGGCGCAGGAGCGCATGAAGCCGATGCGTGTGGACACGGTGCGTGGTACGAACGAGGGCGTCATGCTGCGCGGCGCGCTCGGTGTGCCTGGTTTTCTGCGTGCGACGGCGACGGCCAGGGTGGATGGCGCGACGTACACCGGCATGGCGACCGCAGGCTTCAACGTGGAGGCGATCGATGCCAGCATCGCGATGCCCGACGACTTCATGGCGTTCTGGCAGCAGGCCATCGCCGACGCCCGGCGGACGCCACTCGCGCCCATCATGACGCGTCGCGCGGATTGGAGTACGCCGGAGGTGGATGTGTACCACATCTCCTTTCAGAACCAGAAGCCGACGAGTCGCATCTACGGCATGCTGAGTGTGCCCACCAAGCCCGGGAAGTACCCCGCGATTCTGCAGGTGCCGGGCGCTGGCGTGCGACCCTACTACCCGAGCGTGGAAACGGCGCGTAAGGGTGTCATCTATCTGTCGATTGGTATTCACGGCATTCCCGTGGACCGTGATTCGCTGCTCTACAACGAACTCCGTGCGACGGCGCTCGAGTCGTATTTCGCGGCGGGTATCGAAGATCGCGACAGGTACTACTACAAGCGCGTGTTCGTGGGCGTGGTGCGCGCTGGCGATTTTCTCTTTTCGCTTCCGCAGTTTGATGGCAGCAACTATGCGGTCACTGGCGGCAGTCAGGGCGGCGCGCTCACCATCATGGCCGGTGTACTCGATCCTCGGGTGAAGGCGATCGCGGCCAGCTATCCCGCCATGTCCGATCAGTTGGGCTACCTGCGTGGCCGAGCCGGCGGATGGCCGCATCTCTTCGCCGACACCAGCAAGATGCAGGCGATGAAGGAGAAGCTCGTCGCGCTCGGATACTACGACACCGACAACTTCGCACGTCTGCTGAAAGTGCCCGGGATCTATGCCTGGGGTTACAACGATACGACCGTCCCGCCTACCACCTCGTATGCCGTGTACAACCTGATCACGGCCCAAAAGGAAAAGGTGATCACGGTGGAGATGGGGCACCTGCGTTCGGCCGAGCAGGTTCGCGTGATGGACAGGTGGTTGATGCACAAACTCGGCGTTGGCAAATAGCAGCTGTGCCGCTGGATCGTAGCTCACGTATTCGCATACCTAACCAACGGAGACTTCGCACATGTCCTACGTGAATGTTGATGCCGAACCGGCGACGGAGTTGTTCTACGTGGACATCGGCGAAGGACAGCCGGTGGTGCTCATTCACGGGTGGCCGCTGAGTCACCGCATGTGGGAGCGCCAGATCGATGCGCTGGTGGACGCGGGCTATCGCTGCATCGCGTACGATCGTCGCGGCTTCGGAGACAGCGGCAAGCCCGCCGGTGGCTACGACTACGACACCTTCGCGTCCGATCTCAATGACCTGATGCTCGCGCTCGATCTGTCCGAGGCGGTGCTGGTGGGCTTCTCGATGGGTGGTGGTGAAGTGGCGCGCTACATCGGCACCTATGGCACCGAGCGTGTAGCCAAGGCGATCCTGTTGGGTGCGGTGCCGCCGTTCCTGCTGCAAACGGAGGACAATCCACAGGGTGCGCCGCAGGCCGTGTTTGACGGCATGATCGCGGGGGTCAAGCGCGATCGCTTGGGCTTCCTCGATGCGTTTTTCGCCAACTTCTACAACAGTGACGCCAACTATCCGGGCGTGAGTGCGGACCTCATCCCGTACAGCAAGTCCATCGCGTGGATCGCCTCGCCCATGGGGACCGCGGACTGCATCACAGCCTTTGGAACCACCGATTTCCGTGACGACCTCGCGCAGATGGACGTGCCGCTGCTGGTGGTGCACGGTGACGCCGATCGCATCGTGCCCATCGATATCTCCGGCAGGAAGTCGGCAGCCATGGTGGAAGGCAGCCGGTTTGAAGTGCTCGCCGGTGCGCCGCACGGTTTTGCTGCCACGCACGCTGATCAGCTTAACGCGTTGATGCTCGATTTCCTGAAGAGCTAGATTCTCCCATCCCCAGCGATCCGCTCCCACCACTCTCGCCGCTCATGCCTGACCAAAAAGTCCGCTCCTTCGTTGCTGCCTCCGCACTCGCGGCAGCTGCGGCGCTGCTGTTCATGCCGCGTGTCGTCCTGTCGCAGGGCGCCCCCGATCCCGCCATCAGCGCCATTCGCACCCAGTGGCAGGGGGCCATCGACAACATCACCAAGGCCGCCGAGGAACTCACCGACGCGGAGTATGCGTATCGCCCGATCGCCGGTGTGCGTTCGTTCGGCGAGTTGGTGGGGCATGTCGCCGGCACGCAAAACATGATCTGCGCGGCGGTATTGGGCGACAAGCAGCCCGCCGAAGACGCCATCGAGAAGTCGGCCAAGACCAAGGCCGCGCTGGTGGCGGCGCTCAAGGCATCTACGGCCTACTGCAACAAAGCCTACGCCATCACGGCGGCGCAGGGCACGGCGATGGTGGACATGTTCGGCGACAAGAGCACGAAGGTTGGCGCGTTGGCGCTCAACGCCGTGCACGACGGTGAGCACTACGGCAACATCGTCACGTACATGCGTATGCAGGGGAAGGTGCCGCCCAGCAGCAAGCGGTAGGAGCTGTCGTGCGATCGACAAAGCGCCCTGACGCAGCTCGCGTCAGGGCGCTTTTGCTAGTTCCGCACTGTCTAACCGCGCTCTGCAGCGGGGGTCGCGCTCACGGCATCAACCGCGCCCACTGCTCCGTGTCGGTGTACTGCTGGAACGACACGATGTGTCCGCCCTCGAAGCGATACGCGTGTGCGAACTGCGCGTCGAGCTTGGCACCACTGTGCTTCATCGTGCCGCCGTAGCGTCCGTACACGATGACATCATCGCCGCCATCCACGAAGCGGTTTGGCACGGCCGAGAATCCGTCGATTGCCGCGAGCAGCCGACCAAAGACACCGCCGCCGATTGCCTCGGCGCCGACGTACGGGTTGCGATCGGCCAGCGGATTACCCTCCGCCTCATGCCAGTGAATGTCGGGCGCCATCGCGCCGAACAGTACGGAGGGATCATTCTTCGCGAAGGCCGCGTACGCAGCCTGGATCGTTTCGAAGTTGGACATGGGCAAGTCCTGTCGCTTGGCGAAACGTGATATCGATGTCATGCGCGCGCATGACTTGCGTCACGGAGGGTCCGTAGTTCGCGCGGGGTAATTGACTCGTGCTGGCGGTGGGCGCAAGAAGGACACCGCCGTACGAGGTCTCTACTCCAACAACGCCCGCTCCGCCGCCGCCAGCTCCTGCAGAAACGCCGTCGCCTGCGTCCCCGTCATCTGCCCGGGATCGAACACCGTCGACCCCGAGTGCTTGAGCAGCATCACCTCACGCGCCTTGCTCGCACTCGCCGCATCCGTCCAGTCGATGATCTTCATCGACCACTCGGCGAAGTCACGCGTGCTGATCTCATCCACGCACAACAACGTGCACGCCGTGTGGCGCGCGTCGCGCGCGATGTGGTGGTAGAGCGCGTTCACCGCCCCCCGCTCACCCTCGAGTGCCTGCAGGAACTGCCCGCCGCCGTAGCAAAGCATCCCCGTGATGCCACGCGCGCGGTTCTGCTCCGCCGCCTTCTCCATGATCGTGAGAAAGTCGCGGTAGCCCAGCCCGTCCACCGCAGTGCTCGAATAGATCAGTCGGATCGTATGCATGGGTGCAATGAAGGTACGCCGACAGTCATCGGCAACCCTGTGCGAGCGCCCCTGAAATGGGCGCCGCCGAGGCCTCCCTCGTGGACGAGACACTGGAGTCGCTACCTTCCAGCATGGAGATCTTCAAGGAATTTACCCTCGAGGCCGCCCACCGCCTCCCTAACGTGCCGCCCGGACACAAGTGTGCCCGTCTGCACGGCCACTCGTTTCGCGTTGCGGTCTACGTGGGTGGCGCCGTCGGCGCAGACTCGGGCTGGGTGCTCGACTTCGCCGACCTCAAGGCTGCCTTCGCGCCCATCGACGCCCAGCTCGATCACCACTACCTCAACGACGTCCCCGGCCTCGAGAACCCAACCAGTGAGAACCTTGCACGCTGGATCTGGGATCGGCTGATCGACGCACTCCCGGGCCTCTCGCGTGTAGTCGTGCGCGAGACGTGCACCTCTGGCTGTGAGTACCGCGGCCCCCGCGGCCACTCACCAGCGTGACTCGCGTGGCGCGACCACGCGGTGCGGTGTCACGCAGTGTTGCCGCGCTCTGCGTAGCCGCCTCGCTCGTCGCCTCGACAGTCGCGTCGTCGACGCTCTCTGCGCAGCGCCCGAGCGCTCCGGCCGGCACCGATACCCGCAACACGCCACCCGCCCCCCGTAACAAGTCCTGGCGTCTCACCTGGCGCGATGAGTTTTCCGCGCGCCGCCTCGACACCACGCGCTGGGCCCACGACACAGGCAACGGGTTCTATCTCCCGAGTGAATCACGCTTCGTTTCCGGCTGGGGAAACGACGAGTTAGAGTGCTACACGCGCGACAGCGCGAACGCGTTCGTCCAAGGCGGCCTGCTGCATCTCCGCGCGATCGCCAGCGCCCGGCCCGGCTGCGCGTACACCTCGGCGCGACTCAAGACGCGCCACCCTGATGGCCACGCGCTCTTCGCGCAGCGCTACGGACGCTTCGAGTTCCGCGCCAAGCTGCCGCTCGGCCAAGGCCTGTGGTCCGCACTCTGGATGCTCCCGCTGCGCGATACGTACGACACCTGGGCGGCCTCCGGCGAAATCGACATCATGGAAGCGCGTGGTCAGGAACCTGGACGCGTGCTAGGCACCCTCCACTACGGCGCGCCGTCGCCCGCCAACGCCTTCACCGAGGGGCACTACGACTTCTCGCGAGGGAAGGGCATCGGTGACTGGCACGTGTACGCTGTGGAGTGGGAGCCGGGGCGCATACGCTGGCTCATCGACGACGTGGTCTACCAGACGCAGGATTTCTGGTGGAGCGCGAGCACTCGCGAGTCCAAGCTGGACGCTGGCAGCCGAGCGCCCCTTGGCCGCTCCCCGCGCGACAGCAGCGAACTCAACGCGTGGCCCGCGCCCTTCGACCAGCCTTTCTACCTGGTCATGAATCTCGCGGTCGGCGGACGCTTCCTCGGCAATCCCGACTCGACGACGGTTTTCCCCGCCGAGATGCTGGTGGACTACGTGCGTGTCTATCAGCGCCGACCGACAACTTCCACACGCGCCACAGACGTGCCCCCTCGAGGCACCGGCACACTGCCGTATAACAAGCGGCCATAGCCGTCACTCGTCGCTCGCACCGGTCGCTCGCAGCCGTAGGTCAGTCGGCCCATGGGTCAATCAGATCGTGCGCTCTCGACCGACAGCGCGCATATTCTGCGCGCCGGGACAAGTTGCTCGCGATGTGGCGGGTTCCCGGTGTCGGGCCCCTCAACAGGAGCAGGTGTGGAGTACATCGATTTCGAGCTGCGGATTTCGGGCAGTGCAGCGACCGGTTATCCCGTCGAGGTCACGCGCGCGCCAGCCGGCGAGGACGCGAAGGGCACGCTTACGCTGCCGTACGATGAGCAGGCGCTCAACTACACACTCCTCGGCCTCAAGCTGGCCGTCCAAAGCTCTGGCTCCACGCGGCGCAGCGGTGGTGTCGATGAAGACGCCGTCTCCCCCAAGGATTTCGGACATGCGCTGTACAACGCGCTGACGCAATCCGCCGACATCAAGGGAGCCATCGCGCGCAGCAAGGACGTCGCGCGCGAGCGTGGGCAGGGGCTCCGCATCCGGCTCCGCATCGAGTCGCCCGAGTTGGCCGCGCTGCCGTGGGAATTTCTCAAGGATCCCAACGAGCGCGAGTTCATGGCGCTCTCCCAGTGGTCACCGGTCGTCCGCTACATCCGCACCGACGATGCCACGCGCACGAGTGCCGTCACCGGCGCGGTTCGCGTGCTCGCGATGATCTCGTCCCCGTCAGACGAGCCCACGCTCGACGTCGAGGCCGAGAAGGCGCGCATCATGAGTGCGACGGCCGATCTGCGGCAACGTGGCCTGCTCGATATTCAGTGGATGACCGGCTCCACTTGGGGCGACCTGCAGGACAAGTTGATGAGCGAAGATCCGCACATCTTCCACTACATCGGTCACGGCGGCTTCGACAGGAAGCGCGGCGAAGGCGTCCTCGTCTTCACCGATGAACGCGGCCGCTCCGCACAGATGGGCGCTGCCGAAGTGGCGCGCCTGCTCGCCGACGAACGCTCGCTCCGGCTGGTGGTGCTCAACTCATGTCTCGGCGCACTCGGCGATCGTACCAATCTCTTCTCCAGCACCGCCGCCACGCTGGTCGATCGCGGTATCCCGGCCGTCATCGCCATGCAGTACGAAATCAGCGACGACGCCGCCAAGCGCTTTTCCGAAGTGCTCTACAAGGCCATCGCCACAGGCCTGCCGGTAGATGCGGCGATGTCGGAAGCGCGCAAGGCGGTCAGTGTGCACAAGCGCGACTCCATCGAGTGGGCCACGCCGGTGCTGCACATGCGTGCGCCGACGGGACGGCTGTTCGACGTGAGTGCGAGTGCGATCGCACATCAGCAGACCACGCCGTCAGTTGAGGTACCCGCAGTTTCGCTTCCGGTCGCTCTGGGATCGTCGAGCGCGCCACCGTCAACGCAAGCGGCCAACTTTGCGGCGGTTGCGTCGACGCCAGGCGCGCCCGCTCCCGAGGCGCCCAAGCCCAAGCCCGCGCTCGACACCAAGGAGTTCGAGAAGCGTGTGCGTGAGGAAGTCGCAGTGCGAACGGCGACTCCGGCGAAGCCCGTCGCACCAGCAAAGGCGAATGACGGCCCAACACGCCTCAATATCGAAGCCAACGTCAACACGTCGGCGCTCGGCAGCTGGGCCAAGCGCATCGCGATCGGCGTGGGCGTTGTGGCGACGCTGATCGTCGGCGCTGCGTTGATGTCGGACTCCGATCCGGCCGCTGCTGATCAGGGCGCTGCTCCGGCTACCGATGCTGCGGCGCCTCCATCCACCACCGCCGCCTCGACGGAAGCGTTTGAGTGGATCAACGACGGCTTCGAAGGCACGTGGGCGATGTCAGCCTTCGACAAGGATGGCTGCGCGCTCGAGCATCGCTCCCCGGGCTATCATCTCACCGCAAGAATCGAAGACGGCTGCAGCGTACCACTCGGTACCGAGCTCCCGGAGCGCGTGCGGCTCTCCGTCGTGCTGGAGCAGGAAGAGCGCGACATGGTCGGCGGCATCCGACTCGGTATCGACAGCGATACGGTGGGCTTCATCGCCGTTTCGATGGATTCGCGAAATCGTGCACTGCGGGTGGATGAGCTGGACAACAAGGGCCAGTGGTCTACCGTCGGACCGCGGGGGCAGACGATCACCGAGGCGATTGCCATGAACAAGAATGCGTTGGTGATCGACGTGCTCAACGACACGATCGCCATCGCGATCAATGGCAAACCGGTGTTCAGGCAGGTTGCCAAGTCGAGGATTTCCGGTTTGGCGGAAGTCTTCGTGATGGGGGCGACGGGTCAGATGACGCGACGAGACATCTTCTTCTCCAACATCAAGGCCGTCTCTCTCCCCTAGCCAGTCGCGCCAACACGCGCGACTCCACGCTCGTAGCCGCCGCCCGCGCGCGCATATCGATCATCCACGCGCGTGCGGCCGCACTCGGCTCGTCCTGCGCGCCGCCCCGTGCGCTGGCAACGCGCGACAGCCAGTCCTCCAGCCGCTCGTCGCGGTTCGCATCGTACGGCTTGCCGGCGCCCAGTCGCTCCGGCCACTCGCGCGCTGCTGCAATCAATCGCGCTGCCTCATCCCAGCGTTGCGCCGCCATGGCATCCACCGCCAGCATCAGCTTGGCCTCGCGGTACAGCGCATGCCCCTCAGCGGCGCCCTCGTACGGTAGTACCGCAAGCGTAGACAGCAGCGCATCCGCCTCCGAATAACGCTCGGCTGCAATCTGCGCACGCACCATCGTGAGTCCGAGGATGTAGCTGGACGGAATCTTGGTGTAGTACGCACGTGCCGTGCTCACCGCGCCAGCCGCATCACCCGCCGCCAGTCGTCGCTCGGTCAGCAGCTTGCCGTAACGCCACGACGACGGGTCCAGCGCTGCCGCGCGCTCCAGGTCCGCGAGCTGCGCGCGGACCTCGCGCCCGGGTAGCGTCGCACGCGCGGCATACATCGGCGCATACATGGGCGTATTGCCCAATGCGTCCAGCAATCGCGCCGCTTCCGGTGCACGGCCGACGCCCCAATAGCCGAGCGCGAGGTAGTATCGCGGTTGCCAGTCGCTGCTCTCCAACGCAGCACCTTCGAGCGCCTCGATCACCTCCGCACGAAACGGGAACACGAGTGCCGATGAGAGCGCATTCGCGCGGGCGATCAGCGCAGCCGATTCGGCGTTCTGCGTCGGGCCGCGCGCCGCGGGCGTGCTCATCTCGCGCGACATCGTGCCGAGCAACGCCGCGCGCCAGTACAAGGCTTCGGGCTGCTCTCCCACCACCTCCAGCACGCGCAGTGCCAGCGTCCGTTCGCCGATGCCCTGATACCACGACGCAATCTGAAACAGCTGCTGCTCCGGCAACTCACTGCGCACACCCGCACGCAACTGCGCCCCTGCGTTCCGGGCGCCAGCCATCATCAATCGCTCGAATCGTGCGAGATGACTCAGCGGGTCCGCACGTTCGAGCGCACCGATCGCGGCGCGCAACGCCAGCGCATCACCACGTCGGCGTGCAACGGCGACGCGTGCCCCGAGGGCATCGAGCGTACCCGGGTCGAGCGCGATCGCCTTGCGCGCATAAGACTCCGCCTTGCCCAAATCGCCTTCGGCGAGCCACAGCGTCGCCAGCTCTGTCCACGCGGCCGCGCGATACTCCAACGACTGCGAAGCAATTTCGAAGCCGTCGCGTGCATCGGCGAAGCGCCCAAGCCGACGGTTGGCCAGTCCGTAGTAGAAGTTCGACGCGCCGTCGTAGGTATCCACCGACAGCGCGATGCGTGCGTAGGCGCGCGCCGAGTCGTAGCGCAGCGAACGCAGCGCGATTGCGGCCCGGTCGGCGAGCGCCGGTACGTAGTGCGGATCACGTACCAGTGCGCTGTCCAGCAGCGGGAGTGCGCGATCATACTCGCGCTGCCGCATCAGCTCCTTGCCCTTGAGATGGAACCCGTAGGCAGAACTCCAGTCGAAGGTCTTGGGCGTCTCGAGCGGGCGATCAAGCGCGACGGTCGACGTGTCGCCGCGCCAACTCAATCGGTTCGCGCCGAGCGTCACGGCCAGGGACGCGAGCGACGCGCCAGCAACGTTGATGGTGTCGGCAAATGACTGCAGCGGCGATCGCCGCACACGGCGCGCGCGCAGCACACGCGAGCCGTTCATCACACGCAGCGTGTCGTCGATCGCGTTCACAGGCGAAATCGCGACGATCAGGCGATCGCCCGACTGCGTCACGTTGAGCGCGCCCACGTCACTCGCCGTCACGAACCCCTTCGTGCCGACGACAGGCATCCATCGCTCGGTCCAGCGATCAACCGTCTGCGGCGCAAAGCCGCGATGCTTGAACGGCGTGAAGGTGCTCCCTTCTGCGGACTGATTGAACAGTCGCCCTGATTGCAGCTCGGAGTACTGCCCGTCAGTGTCGGTGAGCAGATCTTCCCAGATCATCCCTTGGCGGGAGAGTCCCCAGATCCAGATCTTCTGCCCCGGCTTCTCGTCGCGCGGCGACACGCGCGCCATGCCGAAGTCCTGCTCGTGCCAGTACGCGCCGAAGAAGTCGCCCGCTCCGCCCAACACGTGATACGACTTGTAGCCACCAAAGTCGTTCTTCTCATACCACGACACATCGCGCGCGAGCGTCTTGTTGATCGGCCAGTCGCCCTTCTCGCCGTCATGCCCGATGAAGGCGTTCCCCGGAAACACGTACTGCAGATTGTCTTTGGTCGGGATGCCTGCCGTCATCCACGTGTAGTACGGCTGCTCGAGCGAAGAGCCGTTGTACCACGTCGACGTGGTGGTGAATGAAGCGTCGCCGGGTACGAGCTTCGTCTCCAACCGCCACGTGGTGTTGGTGAGCAGGTCCAGCGCGCCGGTGATGCAACTGACCGAGCCATCGGCGTTGCGACGCACTGTGTAGTCCACCGGCGTGGAGACATTCGGCGTGTGCCCGATGATGCCGTAGTTGGCTTCGATGCCACCGCTGGTCCACGGCCCACGCATCGCGATGTCGCGAAACTTGACGGCGTGGTTGTAGTAGATGAACGGCCGACCGCTTCGCTTCTCGATCGCAGCCCAGATCTTCCCGCCGATCTCGGGCAGAATCAGCACACGCACGTACTCGTTCTCGAGCTCCACCACCTTCCACTGCTTCGGCGTGGAGGTCGCGCTGAAGCCGTCGAACCGGAAGTACGGATAGATGCGCCCGACGACGGGAATGGGGTTCGGATCGCTGAACGGGTACGTCGGGAACGACTGTTCGTACTCACGCACGCGCGCGGTGCCGGCGGGCAGTCGTTGCGCCGGCTGCGCGACGAGGTCCCGAGGCAGCAGTGGCGATGCGACGGCGATGGCCAGCGCGCTACAGATCAGGCGAAGGGGTCGGCTCATGGTCGGAAGCTACGATCGCAGCCGACCCTCGAAAGAGCGCCTGCACGCGCAGCGGCTCGCTGGCGAGCGCTCGCCACGGCAGCCCGGGAGTTGCAGCTGCAAGTATTAATCGCTATTCTTGCAAAACATGCCAGCGCTTACCAGTGCACGCACGCAGCCCGATCCGGCCGCGGTGGTCGCCAAGGCGACCCTCTCCGCAGCGGAACGGCTCGGACTCAGCAATCGCCATCTCGCCTCCGTCATCGGGCTGAGCGAGGCGTCCGTTTCGCGGATGCAGCGCAGTCGCGGAGTAGACCCGGCCAGCAAGGAGGGGGAGCTCGCCCTCATGCTCGTGCGGCTCTATCGCTCGCTCGATGCCCTGGTCGGTGGCGACGATGTGCAGGCGCGGGCCTGGATGCACGCCATGAATGACCATCTGGGCGGCATTCCTGCCGAACGCATTCGCACCGTGGAGGGGCTCGTCGATGTCGTCCAGTATCTGGATGCAATGCGAGGGCGCCTCTAACCTCCGCTCGCTTCGGCTGGCGCCTTGGCGCGTCGTTGAGTCGCAGCACGAAGTCTCCACGCGCAAACTCGTGGACAACGCCGCCGAGCAGTCGCTGTTGGAGGAGTTGGTAGATGGTGTGAAGCCGCCGGTGTCTGTGGGTGGCAAGCTGCACTATCTGCTGTTCACGCCCTTTCGCTATCCACCGCTCCGCTACGGCTCACGCTTTGGCGCGCGCCACGAACGCGGCATCTGGTACGGTGCAGAGCAACAGCGCACGGCCTTCGCCGAGGTCGCCTACTACCGACTGCTGTTTCTCGACGGCACGCACGCCGAGTTGGATGTACTCGCGACCGAGCTCACCGCATTCACTGTACGCATGCGCTCCGCCCGCGGGATCGATCTCGATGCACCGCCGTTCGCTGCGCATCGCGCAGTGCTCGCGTCACCTGTCTCGTACGTCGCCACGCAGCAGCTTGGCGCGGAGATGCGTGCCGCCGGCGTCGAGCTCTTTCGCTTCTCCTCCGCGCGTGACGCTGACGGTGGCACGAACGTGGGTGCCTTCACACCGGCGGTCTTTCATCAGGCGCAGCCTCAGCATTTCGAGCGCTGGCACTGCACGGCCACGCGAGATCACTTGGAGCTGACACGCGGTGATCTCACACGAAAGCCAGACACGCATCACTTCCCGCGAGCGCAGTTTCTTGTGCACGGCGCACTCCCAAAGCCGGCCATCTAGTTGTCGACGTGCGGTTGCGGGCTCGAGGCGATACAATTGCGCAGCGCGTCTTCCCCTCTCAACGGAGCATGACGAATGGGTGTTGTACGATGGATCGGCCGCGGTGCAATTGGACTGGTCGGGCTTGTCGCCCTAACCGCGGGTGGCGTCTACGCGAAGTCCAGTCGGGATCTCTCGCGCAAAGGCACGCCGCCGAGTCGCCCCGCACCGACGATCCTCACCGATTCTGCGACGCTCGAGCGAGGGCACAAACTCACGACGGTCAACGGCTGCCGCGAATGCCACGGGGAAAATCTCGGCGGCAAGGTGATGGCCGACGATCCGGCCTTCGCGCGACTCGTTGCACCCAACCTCACCAGCGGCGAGGGCGGGGTGCTGCCTCGCTACGACGATCGTGCGCTCGACGCGGCCATACGTGATGGCGTGGGCGCGGACGGCCACAAGCTCTTCATCATGCCGTCGGCGGAGTTCGCGGGACTGGCCGACGCCGACGTCGCGGCCATCATCGCCGACATTCGCGCGAGTCCACCGGTGAATAACACGGTCCCGCCGCTCGAAGTGCGTCCGGTCGCTCGTGCGCTGATCGCCACGGGGGTGATCAAGTTCGGGTACGACGAAATCGATCACGCGCGCGCCCTGCTACCGGTTGCGCCGACGGGGGGCACGGTCGAACATGGTCGCTACATCGCGGCCGGATGTGTTGGGTGCCATGCCAAGGATTTCGGCGGCGGCGCGGTACCGGGCGCTCCCTCGGGCTCAAAGCCGTCGAGCAACCTGACGCCGAGTGGCAACGTCGGAAAGTGGACGCAGGCGGAATTCATTCGCACGTTCCGCGATGGCACACGGCCCGATGGCACGAAGCTCGATCCACTGATGCCGTGGCAGATTCTTGGCAAGTTGAGCGACGAAGAGTTGCGGGGCGTCTATCTGTACCTGCGTTCGCTGCCGCCGAAGGCTGTCGACTCGAAGTAGTCGCGGCGCGGTCGTCGCCTCGCGCGGTGGGTCAGCTCGCCTGCCGATCCGTTGGGAACGATGCTCGAAACACCGTGCGGCCGGGGCGCGATTCCGCCAACTCCAGGCGCCCCGCATGCAACTCGGCAATGCGTCTGGCGATGGCCAGCCCTAACCCGGCGCCGCTTGTAGCGCTGTGCTCGGTCCGCGATCGGGCGGAGTCCACGCGGAAGAACCGCTCGAAGACGCGCTCGTGTGCGTCCGCTGGTATGCCCGGCCCTTCGTCTGCCACGTCGATCGTGTAACTATCGGCGGTGCGCGCCATCGACACGGTCACCGTGGTCCCACTCGGCGAGTACTTGATCGCGTTGTCGATCAGGTTGAGCACGAGCCGGCCGAGCAGGTCCGCGTCGCCATGGAATGGTGCTTCGACGATCTCGCCAAGCACGAGTTCCACACCGCGGGTGGAGGCGACCGAACGCACCGCACGCGTGGTGTCGTGCACCAACTCCTCAAGATAGAGTGTCGCGTGCCGCGCGACGAGATGCCCCGAGTCCGCGCGCGAGAGCAGGAAGAGGTCATCGACGATGCGGGTGAGCCGGCTCGCCGCGTCCTGGATGATCGTCACGGAGGCGCGATACTCGGACTCCGTGCGATGTTCTCGCGACAAGGTGACGTCTGCTTCGGTGCGCACGACTGCGGTTGGGGTGCGCAGTTCGTGCGAGGCATCGGTGATGAATCGACGCTGACGATCGAACGACTGCTCCAGTCGATCGAGCAGTCCGTTGAAGACGCTGGCGAGCCCCATCAGTTCGGCGCCGCCGCCCACGGGCAGTCGCTCGTACATGTTGCTGGCGCTGATCTCGGCCGCGCGTGCCGTCATCGTGGAGACCGGGGCGAGACTGCGCTTGGCGAGGAAGTAGCCACCGGTCGCCGCCGATGCGAGCAGCAGCGGAATCGCGATGAGAAAGATCTGTCGAATCCGCGCGAGTACCTCCTCGATATCGCGAAGCGTATACGTGCCCGCGAGCGTGAAGTGCTGTGCGTCGATGACGAGCGGGCGAGAGACGACGCGGAAGTCGCCGTCGGCCAACGTTATCGTCAGTGTTTGCGGCGTAGCGACGTCGTGCGTGCGCAGCGCGCGAAGCAGTCGATCCTCGTCAACGGCTGTCGGGCGTCGCTCGGCCGCCGCGTAGTCGTCGCCAATGGCATTCATCGCCACCACGGCGCCGGTGGAATCGAGAATGGCGATGTGCAGTTCGCGAAAGCGCACCTCGGACACCGTGCTGCGCATTGCGTCGAGCGGAGTCCACGCGGCGCGTCGTTCGGCGACGAGTTCGCGGGAGAACGCGGTCAGTGCATCGCCGATGAACAAGTCTGTGCGGACCTGCAGTGAGCGCTCCACGACGACGTAGCAGACGACGGCGAACGCGACCAGCGGCAGCGCCAGCAGCATCGTGTACCACAGCGTCAGCCGCGACCGCAGCGAAGACGGCCACGACGTCATGCGGGTACCGTCATTCGGTCAGCTCTTGCGTCGAGGGGCCGTGCGCGATGCCGCGCTGTCAGGGGCCTCCAGCACGAACCCGCTGCCACGCAACGTGGTGAAGAGCGGGAGCTCCTCCCCCTCGTCGATCTTGCGCCGTACGCGACTCGCGTAGACGTCGATGATGTTGGAGAAGGTCCCCTTGCTGTCTTCCCAGACGTGCGTCATCAGCTCGGCGCGACTCACGACGCGACCGGCATTGCGCGCAAGGTAGAGGAGAAACGCAAACTCCTTGGCGGTCAGCGTGATCTCTCGCTCGCCGCGGCGCACCGCGTGACGTTTGGTGTCGATCACGAGATCGCCCACCGTGATCAGCGGTTGCAGGGTGTCCGAGTGGCGACGGGTGAGTGCGCGCAAACGCGCCAGCAACTCCCCAAAATCGAACGGCTTGGTGAGGTAGTCGTCAGCGCCGGCGTCGAGTCCCGCGATCCGCTGCTCCACGCTGTCGAGTGCGGTCAGCATCAGGATGGGCACGCGATCGCCTCGCTCTCGAATCGAGCGGCAGATCTCGATCCCGCTCACATCCGGCAGCAGGACATCGAGAATGATCGCGTCGAACACCTTGGTCTCCGCGAGCTGCTGGGCCTGCGGTCCGGTCGCCGCTTGCTCGACCGTGTAGGCGGCTTCGCGGAGCCCGCGCACGATGGAGGTGCGCAGCTGGCGATCATCTTCGGCAAACATGAGGCGCATGCGTACAAGCTACGCATGCGCCTGCAGTGTGCCTACTCGCGCCAGTGCGGCGCGGGCCGGTTCCAGCTAGGCCGCCGAGCCGACTTCCTCGACGGGCGCTGGCTGCGTGGCGCGGATCCCCGGGCCGATGGTGAGCCAATCGGTGCGGGCGCGGTCCCATTCCTGGATGATGACGCCGTAGCGCTCGAACAGGCGTCGGATCTGCACCGGGCCGTATTCCAGCAGTTCCTCGAGCACGGGCACGAGCACGCTGATCGCGTCGTCGCTGATGATCGTGCGGCGGGCGATCTGGGCGATGCGGCGCGCCTCGGAGGCGGCGATGGTCAGCCCCTCGCCGCGGTTCACGTGCAGCATCACATGCAGGTCACTGGACCCATCGCCAACGTAAATGACCCGCTCCGCCGGGACACCGAGCCGAGCGCGCAGCTGATCGACCTCGGCGACCTTCCCAAACCCAGCCGGGACGCGCGCGATCGATTCAATCTCACCACTGCCGTGATTATAGCCGAATTGTGTGCCGATGATGTTCTCTCTTGGCACCAGTCCTTCGAGGGCCGAGTGCACCACGTCCTCGGGCGCGGCCGACACCACGAAGAAGTCGAAGGTGGCCTCGTCGATCCCGTCGGCCAAGGCGCGCGTCAGCAGGGCGATGTTGCGCTTGAGCCGGATCTGCTTGCCCACCGCGATCAGGTGCTCGCGGCGAACCCGACGATACTCCGGGTCGTGTCGAAGCAGATACGAGAGCTCGGCGCCTTCCTGCACCAGGTTGAGCCCGGAGAGCGACGCCACCTTGGCCCCGAACCCACCAATGCCCAGCATGTCGCTCAGGACGTGTCCCGAGTCGTTGAAGCTGAGCGTCTGATCGAAGTCACTCACCAACAGATAGTGCTTACGCATACGTCCTCCTGACGTGTGGCGCTCGTGTTCAGACCAACCACGACCACCGAGACGAGCTCCGCCGTTCCATCGCACAAAAAACCCCCGCGTCCGGTGCTGCTGGGAGGCGGGGGCGACACCGGCGATGCGCACGGGGAGCGGAACACTGCTCAGGGCGTCATCGTGATGCGGCTATGGATACGAGCGGGACGGGGCTCAATCGGCGAACCCCGCTTACGAACCGTAGGAGGGGCGACAGGCGATGTCAATGGAACGGTTGCGCTGTGACGAGCTCAGTACTTGTCAGTGGCAGGATGAAACGTGCGCCAGCTGTGCCAGAATTCCTGACTGGCATTGAGTGACACCAGTGTGCCAGATGCCCCTTTGCCCGTCAGCGAGTAGCTCGCCGTCGGCGTGACAAGCGAGTCGCCGCGCAGTTCGAATCGCGCGGCGGTGTCCGGGCGAACAAACGCGAAGAAGCTCGTGCTGTCGGGGCTCAGCACCAAAACAATGGGCGTACCGCCAACGTCGTCCTGCACCAGACGTTCGCGACGAAGCCGGTTCCAATCGTAGGCCTTGCTGGCGTTGCCGACCGCGAGTCCAACCACCCACGACTTGTCGTGCCACGACGCGGTGTCGGTGCCGGTGAGATCCTTGCGGCTCGTGCCACGCTCGTATGCGTAGTCCTTGCTGTATTCGTCGGCGAACGTGGAGTCGGCCTGCATGATCAGGCTGTTCGGATACAGCGCGAGCCACTGACGCAGCGTCACCTGTCGCGTGGGCAACTCCGGCAGCGTCGTTCCCTTGCGCGGCCCCGTGATCGCTTCGCCGTTGGCCTGTCGCCACCAACTGCCGGTTGTCGCGTCCTCGAACATGGCGTTGAACTGGTCCATGCCTACCAGGCGAAACGTCTCCGGCACGCCGTTGACCGCCGGCGTGAAGATGCGGCCGGTGCGACAGACGGTGCAGTAGCTGACGAGGATAGGCTCACCGCCAATGCTGTCGCGCACCTGATGGTGGTAGCCGATGTACTGCAGCGGATAGGCGCGCGCCTCGCCATTTCGCTCGATGCCCACCACGAGCCGGTCGAGCGCGACCTTGTTCTGCGCGCTGGGCACCATGGCAACGACGGTCGGCTGCAGGAACATGTGGTCGGCCGACATCTGGAAGTTGAACGCGTACGTCACGCCAGCAACCAGCAGCAGCGCCATCGGTGCCAGCCAACGCTTGAATCCGGTCGCACCAAACGCGGGCAGAAACCAGAACAGGATCATGCCGCCGAACAGACCGCGCAACGGCCAGCGCCAGCCGTAGATCAGGTAGGCGTAGTCGATACTGCGCATGCGCTGACTGCCAGGCATCGGCATGATGAAGTAGACGTTCGCGATCTCGAGCGCGAGCAAACCGACAATGCCAATCCAGAAAATCGAACGACGCGAGGCAAGTGATGACATGGATCGAATACGGTAGGGTGAAGACGGATTGCTACTTCAAGATGCCTTTCGTCTGCGCGGCGAGCGCCAGCGCAACGCCATTGCTCCAGCCAAAGCCGTCCTGCGTGGGGTACTCGCCGCCGCCGGCGGCGCGGTTGGGATCGGTGACGTCGTACTTCTCGGTCATCTTGCCGCTCGTCGCATACACGCGCCGATTGAGCGCAAGCCATCGCTCACGCGCTCCGTCAGCGAGATCTCCACGGCCGTAGCGACGTACACCTTCCATGCCGAGCCACTGCAGCGGCGGCCAGCCGTTGGGCGCGTCCCACTGCTGACCGGACGCCACGAGCGTAGTGACGAATCCGCCGGACTTGAGAAAGTCCTTCTCCAATCGCGCCGCGACCGCGCGCCCCTGCTCAGCTGTCGCCACGCGGAAGTAGAGCGGTGCGGCTGCGGCCATCGTTGGGCGCGTGCGTTCGGGAGTTCCTGTACGCCACCGCACGTCGTAGAAGAAGCCGTTGCTGAAGGCATATCGGCGCAGCGCATCGCGACGCTTCAGGGCGGCCGCTTCGAACGATGCGCTTCTTGCCGCGTCGCCCGTGCCGTTCCGCTTGCGCAGCAAGGCGGCGATGGTGCGCTCCGCATGATACAGCAAACTGTTGAGATCGACCGGCGCGAGCTCGATCGTTTCGAGTGTGCGCAAGTCCTTCGCGTCGCGCATCCAGCGGCTCGAGAAATCCCAGCCACTTTCGGCCGCCGCGCGAATGTTGGTGTAGAGCGCGCGCTGTGCAGTTGGCGTCAGCGATTCAGCGAGTCGAAAATCCTCGCGATACGATTCCGGTCGCGGTGTGGGCAGGTCGTCGTAGTAGCGATTGAGCAGCGTACCATCGCGCAGGCGTACCACTCGGCGGTATGCGTTCCCGGGTTTCACGCGCGGTGCGCCGTCCATCCAGAAGTCATGCTCGCGCAGCATCGCGTCGAGATACGGCAGTGCCTTCGCGCTGTCGGTGGCATCGGCGTAGAGGCCAACCATCGCGGCAAAGAACGGCGGCTGGCTGCGACTGAGGTAGTAGCTGCGATTGCCGTTGGGAATGTGGCCGACCGTCGTGATGAGATGCGCGAAGTTGTCGAGCATGTGCTTCACGAGGTCGGTGCGCTTGCTCTCCACCAGCCCAAGCATCGTGAAGTACGAATCCCAGTAGTACACCTCGCGAAAGCGGCCACCCGGCACGACGTACGGATTGGGAAGCGGCAACAGCGACGACCGTGCATCGACGCTGTCCTTCGCGCGCGTGAGCACGGGCCAGAGCGATGTGATGTGCTGCTCCATGCTCTCGCCGCCCTTGGTGACGACGTCGCCACCGACTGCCTTGGGCGCTTCGAAGTTGCGCGCCACGAAGTCGCGCAGGGCAAAGCCGGGCGTGGACCGTTCCGCGCGATAGCGCTCGACGATGGCCGCCGGATCGGAGAGCGGTCGCGCATCGACGAACGTCTTGCTGTCGGGAAAGAGTTGCGCGAGCTGAATGTCGTGGAAGAGCGTGCCGAGATCGCGCGCAGGATCGTACGCGGCGCGGAATGACTGTGCGCGCTGCGCCTGCGCCGACGACGACAGGCACACGCCGAGGAGAACGGCGCTGACAGTGCCCGCGAGGCGAGTGGACGCGCGGCGCATCAGTGTCCCGCTCGCGCCGCCGGTGCGCTGGCGCTCCCGTCGTTACTCTTGGCCACCGTCACGAAGGCACAGGCCACGGCGGCGCAGCCGAGCAGCGCGCCCGCCAATCGGATGACATTCGCGGGATTGCTACCCAGCAGCGGCTCGTAGAAGAACGGGAGCGAGACGTTCTGGATGAGCATTGGAATGACGATGAACATGTTGAAGACGCCCATGTACACGCCGACGCGATCCTTGGGGATGGAGTCCGAGAGCATCACATACGGATTGCCCATCATGCTGCCCCACGCGAGGCCGATGCCGAGCATGGGCACAAAGAGCAGGGCACGGCTCTGAATGGACGGAATCGCGAGCATCGCCGCCGATGCGGCCACCAGCGCGATGACGTGCATCCACTTGGCACCGATGCGGCGCGTGATGGGCACCATCGCGAACGCCGAGATGAACGCGATGAAGTTGTAGAATGCGCCGACCTGTCCCGTGACGAGCCCCGCTTCGCGAAAGCCCGGCGAGAGGGGATCCTTGGTGCCGAAGAGCGTGAGCGCGAGCGCCGGCGAGATGTAGATCCAGTAGCAGAACATGGCGTACCACTGGAAGAACATGAGCACGGCCATCTGCCGCATCGTTGACGGCATGTCGCGGAACGCTTCGGCGATCTCCTTGAGTGTGTTGCCGATTCCTCTGGGCATCGCCTGAATGCGGGCGCGCTCGTCGGCGGTGAGCGGCAGTTCAGGGGTCGTCTTGACGGACCAAAGAATGGAGAGAATCGAGAACGCGGCGCCCATCAGGAAGGCGAGCATCGTGATGGTCGGGATGCCGCGATCGTTCACGGCGTCGCGGTTCATGCCCATGAACACGAGCAGCGACGGCGTGATGTATGAGAGTGTTTGCCCCAACCCCGTGAAGGCGCTCTGCGTGAGGAAACCGAGCGATGTCTGCGTGCCGTCGAGGCGATCGGAGACGTAGGCGCGGTACGGTTCCATCGTGATGTTGTTGGCCGCGTCGAGAATCCAGAGAATGCCGGCGGCCATCCAGAGCGATCGGCTGAACGGCATCGCGAAGAGCGAGAGCGAACAGAGAATCGCGCCGATGAGGAAGTACGGTGTGCGTCGCCCGCGCGGGCTCAGCGTGCGATCGCTCATCGCGCCAACGATGGGCTGTACGATGAGCCCCGTGATCGGACCGGCGAGATAGAGGAACGGCAGACTCGCTTCGTCCGCTCCCAGATAGCGGTAGATTGGGCTCATGTTCCCCTGCTGGAGCCCAAAGCTGTACTGGATTCCGAAGAATCCGATGTTCATGTTGACGATCTGGGAGAACGAGAGCAGCGGTCTCGTCGGCGTCACGGCGGCGGGTTTGTTCATGGGCAATTTTCGCGTGAGGCAGCAGTGGATGTCCAGAGTGGGCGAGACGACGAGGCCGTAGCGCTCCTGCGCGCGTTGAGCGGCCCCGACGGCATTCATGCATCGTTGTCTGCGACAGCGAATTATCGGGCGGTGTTTGCGCGGGACGCGGTGATGGCGGGAACGGCGGGGCTGCTGCTGGGCGATCCGATCGTCACGCAGGGGCTCGTGCGAACGCTCGAACGGTTACGCGACTTGCAGGGGCCGGCGGGGCAGATCGCGTCCAACTTCGAAATCCATCCGGACCGCGCGCCTCACGTCAGCTTTGGCACCCTCGCGCCGCGCATCGATTCGGCGACGTGGTACCTGCTGGGCATTGCGTTCGGTGCTCAGGAGGGTGTGCTCGACGCGGAGGCCTTTCGGGGGTCGGCCCGCGCGGTCGTGCACCTGCTGGACGGCATCGAGTATAACGGTCGGCACCTGCTCTACATCCCCACGGGCGGGAACTGGGCCGACGAGTACATCTACGACGGCTATATCCTGTACGATCAGGTGCTGCGCGCCTGGGCGCTACGGTTGTTGGCCACCACGTACAACGAGCCGACCTGGCGCACCAAGGCCGAGCAGATCGGCGCGGCGATCGAGTCACGCTACTGGCTCGACCCGGCACGTGAGCGTGGGCATCCTGCCGCCTCGCTGTCACCGATCGGGTCGCAGGACATGTTCGACCTGGCGGCCTGCAGCCTGCTGGCCCTGTCCGGGGTGGCACCCAAGCTCGCGTCGGCGGCGCTCGACTGGATCGACGAGACCTTTCTGTCGCACGCCAAGTTGCCGCCCGCCTTTCACCCAGTCATCGACGAGCAGAGTCCCCTCTGGCCGGCGCTCCGTCGCTACCACCTGCACGACTTCCGAAACGCGCCGCACGAGTACCACAACGGCGGCATCTGGCCGATCTGGCTGGGGTGGCTGTCGCTCGCGCTCTCGCATACGGGGCGTGCTTCCGAGCTGGAGCGGTTGTGCACCGTGGCCGATGAAGCTTTGCGCGACGGTGCGCCGTATGCATTCGAGGAGTACCTGCACGGCCAGACCGGCGAGCCGGCCGGCACGCAGCGCATGGCGTACTCCGCGACCGGCATGGTCTTCATGCGGCGCGCGGCACTGCCCGACACTCTACAGTTCTTTTCCGCGTGAGGACGCGCGCATGACTCAGGATCGCTCGAGCGATGAAATGATCGACCCCGGCACGGATAGCGTGCCGACGAGCGCGGAGTCGTTGGCGCGACAGCTGTTGGCGCTGCTGCCGGTGCTCTGGGAGTCGCACGCGATGCGACGTCGCGTGATCGGCATCGCCGGCGAGTCCGGCAGCGGCAAGTCGGTCACCGCGGACACCCTGGCGCGGCTGAGCAACGCGGCAGGCGTGCGCACGATGGTGATCAATCAGGACAACTACTTCGTGCTGCCGCCGCGCACCAATCATGAGCATCGCTGCGAAGATCTCGCGAACGTGGGACCGCACGAAGTGCAGATGTCACTGATCGCGGAGCACGTGCAGGCGTTCCGCATGCGGCGAAACGCCGTAGTCGCGCCGTTGGTGGATTATCCCGGCAATCGGTTCGTGACGCAGACGTACGATTTCGCCGACATCGAACTGCTGATCGTGGAAGGGACGTACGTGCTGCAACTGCCCGATCTGGATACGCGGATTTTTCTCGAAGCGACACACGAGGAGACGGAGGAGCGTCGGCGGGCGCGGAACCGGGATATTGACGAGCCGATTGTGGCGCAGGTGCTGGCGATCGAGCATGAGATCATCGCGCAGCAGGCGGTGGTGGCGGACGTCCTGATCGATGCGACGTTCAGTATCGTGCGGGGCTGACGCGACGCGGAGCACGCTACACCACTCCCGTCACCGGTTACGCAGTTCGCTCCACTCACGACTCACCACTCATGACTCGCGACCCGGAACAGAGGTGAGTCGTACTAGCCACGCGAGATGATGCACGCGGACGGTTGCGGTGTTTCCGGACGGCACGGAGGTCACCCGAAACCGAGGGCGGTTTCGGGTAACCGGTAGCCTGTTTTTCTCTCGCGAACTGACATCGCCCGGAACCGCAAACCCGACACAGCTCTGTTCCGGGTCGCGAGTGGTGGGTGGCCAGTCTTGAGTGGAGCGAACTGCGTGACCGGTTACCGAACCGCAAACAGCGTGACCGGTTACCCGACTCAGTTCACTCGTGCGTTGCGGTGCAGTGCGATCGCACCGTTGGCTGGTACCGAAATCGTCGCTTCGCCCGTCGCGCTCACTACCACCGCGTTGCCGCTACAGGTTGCCGCACTCGCACCGCTCGCAGCAACGAAGCTGTCGCGCACCACATCGCAGTAGCGCCCCGAAGCGAGCAGCGTCGGCAACGTCGCCGTGACTGCACCCGCCGTGCGATTGAACGCGACGAAGCCCGCACCATCTCGGCAGAGCGCGATCCGATTCGGATCGCCGTCGATACTCGCTGCGCTACGACCGCAACTCGAGAGTGGCGCGCCGACGGCGGCCTTACGAAACGCCACCATGTTGGCGATCGCCGGTCGGCGATGCTCGCAGATCCATATTCCTGACTGGACCACACCAAGCGTCACCGAACAGCGCGACGCACCGCTCGTTTCGAACGTGGACGCCGTGACGCCGATGCCGGCAGAAGGCGGGCCCGCGTCGCGTCCACTCAACGTCGTGCGATCGAATCCGTAGCTCGACATCACGCTGGGATAACCCTGTGGGTGCGCGAGCATGAAGATGACCGCCAGTTCGTAGCTGGTACTGGCGTAGTACAGATTGTCGCCGCGCTGGTTGTCGTGGTTGTCCACGAAAACGACGCTCTTGTCGGACGGCAGCGAGCCGGGGGACTGCAACGTCAGCCCGTTGATCGTGCCGCCGTTGCGCCCGCTGAACGCATCCGTCAGCCGGTAGCCGTACTGGAAGTCGCTCACGTCCGCCACGCCGCCCGATGCATAGCCCACGCCATAGTACGGCGGTGGCGTGACCGCTTCACCGGCGTTGTTGATGATCTCGAGAAATACATACGGACGGCTACGTCCCACCGAAGCGGCGGCCGCGTTCACTCGACTGAGTATCGCGTCGAGGTCGCGTGGAGCGACGTGCTTGGCGGCATCGATGCGGAATCCGGCTACGCCCAAGGCGTTGAGCGCGATGAGATAGTTGGCAATTGTCTCGCGCACCGTTGCGTCCTCGGTGCGGAGATCCGCGAGCCCAACCAGCTCGCAGTTCTGCACCTGAAACGCGTTGCCGTAGCTCTCGATGCTGCAGGGCGAGTGAAAGTCGGCGATACCAAAGGGCGCCGCGGGATAGCTGTACTTCGTGTAGACGCTTCCCGCACTGCCGGTGCCGCTGCCAGCCGTCATGTGATTGATCACGACATCGGCATAGATCTCGACGCCCACGGCACGGCAGCGTGCCACCATGTCCGCCAGCTCTGCGGCTGTGCCTGAGCGCGAACGATCCAGCTTGTAGCTGACCGTCTGGTAGCGCTGCCACCACGGATAGAACGCGCCCCCGCTGGTGATGACGGCATGTTCGGACGGCGGTGAGATCTGCACTGCCTTGTAGCCCTTGGGGCCTAACCAGACTTCGCACTCGCGCGCGATGTCCGGCCAACGCCACTCCAACAGATGCACGAACACATCGCCGGCCGCTGCACGACCGCTGGACCTGTAGTCCTGCGTCAATTCCGTCGGTGGTGTAACCGGCGGCAACACTGGGGGCGTCGGTGACGTCGGCGAGGCATCACTGCCACCGCTGCAGGACGTCACGAGGCAAACACTCACGGCGATCAGCGCCAAACGGATGCTAAGCCTCGCGGCGCCGCGCCAGCGAGCGATCACGGTGCGGCCGCTGCACTACCGCCGCGGACGAGCACGCGGTAGCCGTGCCGGGGGATCGTAATCTGCTGCGTGGTCGCAAGCGTCAGCGATTGCTTGCCGAACCAGTCGGTGTACTCGCCGGGCGTCGGCAGGCCTACGTACTGCACCGTTGCATCGATGTTGCCGAAGTTCACGAACGCCACCACGCTGTTGCCGTCGCGCTTGCGCGTGAACGCAAAGATGCGCTCGCCGCCATCGGTGGTGAGAAGCGTTTGCTTGCCGCCCCACGGACCGTTCCACAGCGCGGGCTGTGTGTGCCGCAGCGCAAACAGCGATCCGTAGAAGTCCGCCAGCGACGGTCCGCTCCAGTCCACCGTATCCTTCTCGAAGAATCGCAGGCGCTTGGAGAGGCTCGCCTCCTGTCCGGTGTAGAGCAACGGCAACGAGTTCTGTGCCGTCGCGCTCAGCACGTACGCGGGCACGTGGTTCTCGCGCATGCGCTCGAACTCGGAGCCTTGCCAGCTGTTCTCGTCGTGATTGCTGGTGAAGTACAGCCGGTATGCACTGGAGGGGAACAACGAATCCTGTCGAGTGAAGTAGGCGCGCAGTTGCGTGGCGCCGACCTTCCCCTGCGCCACGTCGTTGAGCAGATGGTGCAACTCCCAACCGTACGTCGCATCGAACGACTCGTGCAGCGCGGGATCCTCCCACTCGGCCAGCATGAACAGATCGGGACGCGCCGCGCGCAGAGTGTCGGACACCTGCTTCCAGAAGTCGCGCGGCACGAGGCCCGCCATGTCGCAGCGGAAGCCGTCGATCGCCGTGTGTTCAAGCCACCAACGCATCTCGCCCAACATCGCCGCGCGCATCGGTTGGCTGTCGTAGTTGAGATCCGCGACGTCGGACCAGTCCGTTTCCTTGCCCTTGTCGTCGATCGCGCGCGAGATCGTGCCGTCCGCGCGCAGCGTGTACCAGTCCTTGTGTTCCTTGGTCCAGGCGTGATCGAACGCGGTGTGATTGGCGACCCAATCGAGGATCACCTTGAGCCCGAGCTTGTGTGCGGAGTCGACCAGCGCGACGAAGTCTGCCTCGGTTCCGAACTCCGGGTTGAACGCCGTGTAGTTGGCGACGGAGTAGTAGCTCCCGAGTCCGCCCTTGCGATTGAGCTTGCCGATCGGCTGCACCGGCATCAGCCACAGGACGTCAACGCCCAGCGCTTTGAGTCGTGGGAGCTCCTTGGTGAACGCGGCGAACGTCCCCTCCGGTGTGTACTGCCGGATGTTCACCTCGTAGATGACTGCGTCCTTGGACCATTCCGGATGCATGCCGCGATCAACCACGGATGCTGCAGGCGCCTGCTCCGTCCGTCCGCAGGCGGAGATCAGCAGCGGCGCGACGAGCAGAGACGCAAGCAGCAGCGCGACGCGACGAAGACGAGACGACAGGCGTGACATCATCGATAGGGTGCTGAAGGGAAAGCCGAGTATCGACCATCGCGCCGGCTCAGTGCAGAGCGCGCAACACTTGCAGCGGGAGGTTGTTCCGTGCGACGAGCACCAGCGTGCCGCGCGATCCGTTGGCGAGCACGCGCATCTGCTTCACGTCGCCATCCAGATGCAGTCCACTGGTTGATTGATCGACGGCCGAGAAGCGACCGCCGCCAATGCCGCGCAGCAGCAATCCGTAGCTGGCATCGTAGCGCCCCTGAACGGGTGGCACGCGACTGAAATTCCCGCCGAGCAGCAGGTCGATGGTGCCGTCGCCGTCAAAGTCGCGTGCGACGATGGCGTGGGTCGGGGCGAACTGTGCTTCGACGGGGAGTGACTCGATGGTGAACGTGCCGCGCCCGCTGTTGCGCGCCACCACGCTGGCAAAGGTGCTCGCCTTGAACACGCTGGCCTTCGTGAGATCTTCTGCCGGAAAGATGTCGTCAACACGGCTGGCACCGAACGACGCGTACGTGAGGTACTTGGGGCGCAGCACGGGCAGCAACTTCACCAGTTCGTCGCGACCAGCGAGCGGATAGCTGACGCCGTGCTTGTAGAAGGTCAGGATCTGCTCGAGCGTGCCGTTCTTGAGGAAGTCGTTGACGTATAGCTGCGCGGGCTCTTTCGCCGACGCCGTGATGTACGAATTGAGCCCGAGATTGCCCAGCACCAGATCGACATGTCCGTCGCCGTCGAGATCGGACGCGCTCACGGTATTCCACCACCCTTCGGTGTTGGCGAGGCCCACGTCGGAGGTACGCTCGACCAGCTTGCCGCCTTCCTGGTGGAAGACGCGTACCGGCATCCACTCACCCACCACCACGAGATCGAGCTTGCCATCGCGGTCGTAGTCGAACCACGCGGCCGAGGTCACCATGCCCGCCGTACTCAGGGCGTTGGCAACCGTGCTGGTCACGTCGGTGAACTTGCCGTGCCCGTCATTCTGCAGCAGGTGGCTCTTGGGAACCACGCCGTACTTGCCGGTGACCACGCGTGCGCCAACGAACAGATCGAGATGGCCATCGCCGTTGAAGTCGCCCGCCGACACCACCGATCCGTTCTCGAAGAACTCGGGGATCGCCGTGCGATCTCTGCTGAAGTGCCCTGCGCCATCGTTGAGATACAAGCGATCACGCAGAGCCTCGGCGTTGCCTGTGAACTCGTTGCCGCCGCTCACCACGTAGAGATCAGGCTTGCCGTCGCCGTTCGCGTCAAAGAACAGTGCGTCGGTGTCTTCGGATAGGCTGTCGGCCGCGAGCGCCGGCTCGAGTGCCGCGCGGAATCGGCCGTCCTTCTGCTGCAGCATCAGCGTGCCGGGCTGCCACTTGGCGCCACCGAGGTACATATCATCCAGCCCATCACCATTCACGTCAGCGACCGCCAGCGCGGGTCCCTCGGCCGACAGAATGTGAGGCATCAACGGCTCGCGATCGAAGTCGTTGAACGAGTTCTCTTCGTGCTTGTATGTGAGACCGAAGGTGCTCGTGACGTCGTCGAATCGCGGTGTGGTGGTCGTGGCACCGGTGGCCGCAGAGAGGTTTGGCGCACGCAGGGCCGCGGCCATGAGCGCGGCGGCGCCTCGTGCGATGTTGCCTGGTATCGCCTGCTTCTGCGACACCGTGAGCGACGTGTTGAGCGGGACGTTGGTGAGCAGCTGCGTGCGGCGATCCGGCCAGATCACGATCAGCGAGTCGAGCGTGGGAGATGCTGACGTGTCCTTGCCGAACCCGAAGTGCAGGCGCGGATCGACGGCGCTTTGGAAGCCGCGAGTTGGACTCTGTTCGAGCAGCTGCATCGTGCCGCGCTGCCGGGCGATCACACGCGCGCCGATGCCGGCCGTGTTGGCGCCGTCGCCAGCAAGCGTGACGGTGAGATACGAGTTGCCGTTACGCTCACGTGCTCGGTTGCGATAGATCGACGCGGGCGCGTTGATGTTGTTCGTCACCAGATCGAGCGCGCCGCTGTCGTTCAGGTCAACGTACGCTGCGCCGTTGGAGAAGCCTTTCTGTCCAACGCCCCAAGCGGTCGCCATGTCAGTAAAGCGCAGGTCGCCATTGTTGCGATACACATGATTGGCCACCGGCACCTGCGGCATCTGCTTGAGCAGGGAGAGGTTTTCCTGCGTGATCCCCTGCGCGAGCGACGCCTGCACGGTCGCGTTGCCCACGAAGTTGATGTAGTCGAGATCGTTGGGGCGACGCAGGATACCGCTGGTGATGAACAGATCCTTCTGTCCATCGTTATCCAGGTCGGCGAAGAGCGTGGACCAGCTCCAGTCGGTGGCGTAGACGCCTGACAGATAGCCGATCTCGCTGAAACGGCCGTCGCCGCGATTGAGCTGCAGCGTGTTACGTGCGTACTGTGGGTGATAGCCCGCTTCGAGGCGCAGGTTGAACAGCGTCCACGACTCTGCATTGGCCGAACTCTTGAGCACATCCTCGCGCTCGGGCATCATGTCGGCCACAATGACGTCGGGACGGCCATCGTTGTTCATGTCGGCCGCATCGACGCCCATGGAGAAGCGACTCGTGTGCCGCATCGAGGTCGTGATGCGCTCGGCGAAGGTCCCATCACAGTTGTTGTGATAGAGGAAATCGTTCTCCTGAAAGTCGTTGGCTACGTACAGGTCGACACAGCCGTCGCTGTCCAAGTCGCTCGCGACGACGCCCAAGCCAAAGCCTTCGATGCCGCCGTAGATGCCGGCCTTGGCGCTGACATCCACGAAGCGCCCGCGATCGTTGCGATACAGTCGGCCCCCGCCAAGCTTGCTCCGTACATCGCGCTTGAGCGCGGTGCCGATCGCGCGTTCCGTGTGCGTCGAGTGGCTGAGCAGGAAGAGGTCGAGGTCGCCGTCGTTGTCGTAGTCGAAGAAGGCGGCCTGCGTGGAGTAGCCCACGTGGTCCACGCCCATCTGCGCGCTGCGATCGCTGAACGTGCCGTCACCGTTGTTGATGTAGAGCGCATTGCGCCCGTGCATCGTCAGGTAGCTCACCGCCGACACGTAGATGTCCACGCGACCGTCGCCGTTGACATCGGCCATCGTTACGCCGGTCTTCCATCCCTCCGGTCCACCAACGCCCGCCTTCTCCGTGATGTCCTCGAACTTGTAGTCGCCCTTGTTCAGATAGAGCGCGTTCTTGCCGAGGTTGGAGGAGAAATAGAGATCGGGAAGGCCGTCCGCGTTGATGTCACCGACGGCGACGCCTCCGCCGTTGTAGTAGTAGAGATAGTTGAGAATGTTGAACTCGGGCGCTTCGGGCAGCGTGTTCGCGAAACGCACACCGCTGCTGGTCGGCGCCACGAGCTCGAAAAGCGGAGGACCCGACGCCGCTGCCTCACTGCCGACGTTCGTTGCGTCGCCGGACGACGTTCCCGCTGATGTCGCCGACGGTGCTTCGCGCGCACAGCCCGCGAGCAGCAGCGCCGCCCCAAGCTGCGCGGCGGATCGAGCGACGGTACGTGCGCGCAGCGTGATCACCGATGGTTCACCGAGTCGAGACGCGAGTCGTCGGGTGTGTCATCAAGCGCTCGACGATGAGCGCACCCACGCGCCCGCCCTGACGCTGTCCCTGCTCGATCGCGCGACGGTAGTGAATGCCGCCGTACAGCCGACTGATGGCCGCTTCCTCTGCCGCCTGCTTGAACGACGTGAATGAGCGCACCGGCAACCCGTACTCGGCTTCCGTCGAATCGGCAAAGGCCACGGCATCGCCGTACTTCTCGGTCAGGACGGCGGCGGCGGCGGTGGAAATGACGCTGTGGCCGCTTGTGTACTCCGGGAATGGTGGCGTTTGCAGCAGCGGTTCCCACGCTTCGTCGAGATACGTGTTGATCGTCGTCTCCGGGCGAATCACGTTCGTGGCGTACTTGGTCTCCCACACGCTGAGAAAGCCATCGGCGAGCGCCAGCGCCGTGCGTGCATATGCATCGGCGGCATCGAGCATGCTCGACTTCTTGTCACGTGCGACAATGCTGACGATGCCCATCCAGTGACCACCCGGCGTCACCTTCTTGGTGGCGAACATGGTGTGTCCTTGCACGTGCATCACGTATGGATTGCAGTCCCAGAACGCGGCGATGTTGCGCTGCTCCTGCGTCAGGCTCTTGCCGACGGCGTGCACTTCCAGCATTTCCGTCCAGAACGGCGACCCCTTCTTCGGGTCGAATTTGTACGGCGGATCCGCTCGGAACTGACTCGCGGAATCGAGAATGAATGGGCGCAACTTCCCCCAGTTGGGCTCGATCGCGTCCATGTACGCCGGCGGCGTGGGAATCCACCGTCCCGGTTCCTTGGTGACGGTGTACTTGGGCATCCCGCGCATCTCCTTGTAGTTGTCCTTCGACGCCCACGCGAGAATGTGCTTGGCCACCGTGTCGCCATACGCGACGGACCGTGCGAACACCTCGTCGGACAGCCCGCTCTGCTTGAACTGCTCGTCCAGCGTTCGGCGCAACGTGTCCATGCGCGCACGCGAGAAGGTGAGCTGCGTTCCGACGGTCATGAGCGCGTGGACGCCGGCGAGCTCCAGCGAGTACTCCGCGCCCGCTTCCCGCGCAGGCACCGGCGTCAGTCCACGCAACTGACCAGCCAGCGATCGATAGCTCGTATCGCCCTGTCGCAACACCTCGTACGCGGCCACGCTGCTGTACGCGTACACGCGACTCGCTTGTGGCGGGCTGAAGATGTCGTACACGATCACACTGGTCAGGTCATGCACGGCGGTGTGCAATGCTTCCACGTTCGCCGGAGAGTTGGCGGTGCTGCCCGTCGTGGAGGAGGTGCCAGACGACTTGCCTGAAGACGTGCCCGCAGACTTTCCGGCGTCGCTGCATCGAAGGTAGACCACCGGCACCGCAAGGACGACAACGGCTGAGAGCAGGATCGATTTCAGCTTCATTTGATCGGTCGCAGAGATTTGGTCGGAGACGTCGGATTCGCGCGGAAGAACAGCGGCGTGTCGTTGTTGCGCGCCACCATGATCAGATCGCCCTGGCGTGTGCGAATGCGTTGGATGTCGCGCGCCTGGCCGGGCACATGAAAGCCGCTCAGCTTCGAATGCACTGGCGTGAAGCCTCCCTTGCCATCACCCGTGAGCAGCAGTCCGTAGCTGCCGTCCATGCCGCCCAACTCCGGCTTCACACCGTCGAAGTTGCCCGCCGTGAGCAAGTCCAGCTTGCCGTCGCCATCGAGGTCCTGCGCCAGCATGCCGAAGGTCGGCGACAGCTGCGCTTGTCGCACAAGCGGAACGAGGGTGAACGTGCCGTCGCCGTTGTTTCGCGCCAGTGCAGACTCGAAACTGTACGCCTGCCGAGTGATGGCAGTGGACAGGTCAGCCGCAGGGAAGATGTCGGTGATGGTTTGGGTAGCGTAGTCCTTGTAGTTCCGGTAGCGCGCCTTGAGCGGTGGAATCGCCTTGATGATGTCGTCGCGCAGTACCATCGGATATCGCTTCCCCTGCGACACGGTCGTGACGAGCTGCTCGTCGAAGCCATTGCCGTCGAAGTCCTTGACGTACATCGTCGTGGGCTCGGTGGCACTGGCAGTGAGCCGCTGGTTTAACCCGGCGTTGCCCAGCAGAAAATCCACGCGTCCGTTACCTGCAAAGTCGCCCGCAATCACGCGGTTCCACCAACCGTTGCTTTGTTCGAGTCCCGGGCAGGGCATCGGCTGCAACTTGCCGCCGCCCATGTTGCGGAAAATCGTGAGCGGCATCCAGTCGCCGACCAGCACCAGGTCGGGACGGCCATCGCCGGTGACGTCGCGCCACAGCGCATCCGTCACGAGTCCCACGTGCGCCAGCTCGGGAGCAAGCGTTGCGGTGACGTCAGTGAAGTGGCCTGTACCGTCGTTGCGCAACAGTACGCTCTCGGGATCACGCCCGTAGCGCCCCGGTACCACGCGACCACCAACGAACAGATCCAACGTGCCGTTGCCGTCGATGTCCGCCGCGGCAACGTGCGATCCGCTATTCGACTCGGCCGGGAGATATCCCTCGGTCTTGTGAAAGCGCCCGTTGCCATCATTCAAATACAACCGGTCCTGCAGTGCAGGGGCGAGATCTGAATACTCGGCGCCGCCGCTCACCACATAGAGATCGGGACGCTTGTCGCCGTTCGCGTCAAAGAAGAGCGCGCCCACGTCTTCCGAAATGGCATCGGGCTCGAAAAGCCCGGGATTGCTGCGCGTGAAGCGACCGTCTTGCTGCTGCAGCATCAACTGCCCGACCTGTTCCTTCGCACCGCCGATGTACACGTCATCGAGTCCGTCGCCGTTCACGTCGGATACGGCAAGGGCCGGGCCTTCGGTGGAGATCATCTTCGGGATCAACCGCTCACGATCGAAGTCCACGAAATCGTTCTCATGGTGCGTGAAGCCGAATCCGATTTGCGATGTGACGTCCGCGAGCAGCGCACGAGCAGGCGCCGCCACCGATGTGGCTGCCGCCGCCGCGTCCTTCTGCAGCAGGGTGATGCGGGCGTTCGTGGCGACATTGCGCGCGACGCTGACACGACCGTCGGGCCACTCCACTGTGACGGAGTCGAGCTGCGCATGCGCGCCTACGCCAAATGTCAGCAGCGGCTGCATGCTGGATTGAAAGCCGCGCACCGGCGCCTCTTCCTGCATGAACTGCTCGCTCCCCACGCGCGCGGTCACGCGCGCACCGACGGCAAAGCGATTCGCACCTTCTCCCTGCAACGTCACCTGCAGGAAGTGATTCTCCTTCTTGAGCGCACGCGCGTTGTTGCGATAGACGAACGCGTCCATGTTCACGTTGTTCACGACGAGGTCGAGCGCGCCGTCGCCATCGAGGTCACCGTACGCGGCGCCGTTGCTGAAGCTCGGTGTGTCCAGCCCCCACGACTTGGCCTCGTTGGTGAAGCGCAGATCGCCGTCGTTGCGGAACATGTAGTTGGGGATGCGCGTGGACGTCATCGCATCGACCAGCTGCAGGAAGTCCACCTGCTTGCCATTGAACACCGCTTCAGCCGCCGTCTGGTTGGCCTGCGACGAGATGTAGTCCTGCGACGTGACGTCCTTGGCCAAGCCGTTGGTCACGTACACATCCTTGCGACCGTCGAGGTCGAAGTCCGCGATCAGCGCGCTCCAGCTCCAGTCGGTGCGCGACACACCGGCGATCTGTCCGATGTCGCTGAACGTGCCGTCTCCGTTGTTGCGCTGCAGCATGTTGCGCATGAACTGCCGGTGATAGCCGTTCTGCACCTTCTGCTGATACACGTCCCACCCTTCGAACGACGTGGTCGTGCGAAGCCGGTACTCGTCTTCCGGGAACATGTCCGTCGTGTAGATGTCCGGCCAGCCGTCGTTGTCGATGTCGGCCACGTCGAGCCCCATCGAGAAGTAGCTGCTGTACGGCATCTGCTTGTCGAGCGATTCGGCGAACGTGCCATCGCCCTTGTTGATGTACAGGTAGTCGCGTTCGAAGAAGTCGTTGGACACATAGATGTCCGGCAGGCCATCGCGATTCACGTCGGCGACCGCCACGCCCAATCCGAATCCGACTTCACTGCCAAAGATGCCCGCCTTCGCGCTGACATCCACGAACTTTCCGGCGTCGTTGCGATAGAGCTTCGCGCCGCCGAGTGAGTCGCGGACCATGCGCGTGTTGCGCATGCCGAAGCTGCTG
This sequence comes from Gemmatimonas sp., assembly GCA_965279375.1. Classification (GTDB taxonomy): domain Bacteria; phylum Gemmatimonadota; class Gemmatimonadetes; order Gemmatimonadales; family Gemmatimonadaceae; genus Gemmatimonas. The sequence goes on from OZ257156.1 coordinate 2,228,122, forward strand.
ACCGGGCGTGGCGAGTTGTTGATCAGAAAGAGATCGAGATCGCCGTCGCGGTCATAGTCGAAGAAGACCGACTGTGTGGAGTAGCCACCATCCGCGATGCCATACTCGCGCGCCATTTCCTTGAACGTCGGGATGCTGTCGCTGCCGCTGCCTTGATTGATGAACAGCTGATTCGCGCGTTGCTTGCCCGGCTCCTTGCCGGCGTGGCACACGTACAGATCGAGTTTGCCGTCGCCATTCACATCGGCGAGCGTGACGCCGGTGGTCCAGCTCTCGTTGTTCTCGAGATTCGCGGGCTTGGTGATGTCGCGAAAGCGGAACTGTCCCTCGTTGAGATACAGCTTCGCGCCGCCTTCATTCGCCGACAGCACGAGCTCCGGCAGGCTGTCGCCATTCAGATCGCCGATCGCAACGCCACCACCGTTGTAGTGATTGCGATACGTGAAGACGTTGACGTCTTTCGTGTCGGTGATCGTGTTCTGGAAGCTGACACCGGTGTAGCTCGCGGGCAGCAGTGAGAACAATCGTCCATCGGCAGCGGGTGCCTGTGCATCACGAGTTTCGGGGCTGCTGCAGGCGCCGAGCAGGAGGGAGGTCGTGAGCAGCAGCGGACGAATCGCTGGGTTCATGCGCATGGAATCCTTCATAGATACAAAATAGCCTGCCTCCGCTCGGAGACAGGCTATCGTGTGCACCTTTTGTCGAACGACCGTCAGGTCATTCGCCGCAATCCCGAATCAGTAGCCCGGGTTCTGCTTGAGGAGCGAGTTGGTGGCCAACTGCGACTGCGGGATCGGGAAGAGCACGCGGTACGCGTCCGTCACCGTCTTGAACTGGAACGGCTTGGTGTACGTGCCAGCGCGGATCATGTCCTGACGACGCTTGCCTTCGCCGGTGAGCTCGAACAGACGCTCGTTGTAGATCGCCGTGCGGGCCTGCGCCTGCGTGAGGCTCGTGGCGAGCGGCTTGGCCGGCGTGAAGACGCGGGAGCGGACCTGATTGACCGTCGCAATGGCGGCAGCGGTCTGACCCAGTTCGTTCTGCGCTTCCGCCTTCGAGAGGTAGACCTCGGCGAGGCGGTAGTGCGGGAAGTCGTTGGGCTGGTTCTGGTTCGTCACCGAGTTGTCGAGCGGGAACTTGTAGATACGCGCGCCTTCGCCTTCAGCGGCGGCGGTCGGATCCTTGATTTCCGGCGTGAAGACCAGACGGTTGCCCGCGCGATCGTTCACCGGCGCGCCGGTATTCTGGTTCACCTGCGGGCCGACGAGGAAGATCGACTTGCGCAGGTCGGCGTTGTCGAACGTGTTGTACGTGTCCGCCAGCGTCGAGAAGCCGTTCCAGCCGCCGAAGTTGGCGGAGTTGTAGTGGAACGAGCGCATGTTGAGGTTCAAGCCGAGACCATCAACCGTGCTGAAACGCACGACGAAGATGTTTTCCGCCGAGTTCTGGTTGGTCGGCAGGAAGTTGGACTTCCAGTTCGACGCCAGCGTGTAGTTGCCGGAGTTGATGATGCGGTCAGCGACCGTGATCGCATCCTGCCAGCGCGCGGCGCCCGGCGCGATGCCGGTCGTCGAGACAGTGCCCTGATAGACCTGCGCGTTCAGGTAGATGCTGACGAGCATGGCATCCACGGCACCCTGCGTGACACGGCCCCAGTTGGCTGCATCCCACTTGGCCGGCAAGCCGGCACGCGCGGCGATCAGTTCCTTCTCGACGAAGTCGAAGACTTCCTTGCGCGTGTTCTGCGGACGCTCCTTGATCTCGGTCGTGGTCACGATCGGCACAGGGCCGAACGCGTCCATGAGCGCGATGTAGTAGAACGCACGCAGCGCGCGCAGCTCGCCTTCAATGGCCGCCTGGTTCGGGACCTGGTTGGGCTTGAGCGCGTTGATGACCGCGTTCGCCTTCGCGACGCCGGACCAGAGGTTGGACCAGGCCGAGTTGATGTTGTCGGAACCAGCGGCGCTGGTCGGCGACCACGTCTGGCGATGCAGCTCGAGCCACTTGCCGTTGTCGTACCAGTCCGAGCCGCGCGTCGGAACGATGAGTTCGTCCGTGCTGACTTGGCTGATGTTGTAATACTCGTCGAGCGTTGTGCGGAGCGTGGAGTACACGCCCGCCAAGCCGCCGATGACCTCAGCCTGCGTCCGGTAGTAGTTGTCCGGAGTGATGGCGCTGGTCGGGGTTTCCGTCAGGTCCGTGCAACCCTGCACGCCGACGGCCGCGGCCGACAGCATCAGGAGCGCTGTTGCGCCGGCCTTTCGCGTGGTGATCTTCACCGGTGAAATCCTCATAGCTCTGTGCCTGTATGGGTGAAGGTGCGGGTCAGAAACCGACGCGCATCCCGGTGGTGATGGTGCGAGCGCGCGGGTACGCGAGGTAGTCGATACCGCGGGCCGCGAGGCCGGCGGCAGCGTTCACTTCCGGATCGTAGCCCGTGTAGTTCGTGAACAGCAGCAGGTTGTCGCCAGAGACGTAGATGCGCGTCGGGCCAGACTTGGCCGACATGCCCGGTACCTTGAACGAGTAGCCCACCGTGACGTTCGCGAGACGGAGGAACGAGCCGCTCTCGATGTAACGCGAGGAGAAGATCGCCGGATCCGAGATGGCGATGCCATCGTTGATCGCCGACTTCAGGAAGTTCTTGTCCTGCAGCACGTTGGACTTGGTCGCATAGACCAGGGCCGTGTTGTTGAAGACCTTCTGGCCGACGTCCGAACGGACGAGCGCGTTGAAGTCGAACTTGCCCCACGTGCCGGTGGTGCGGATGCCCGAGCTGAACTTCGGATTGGCGTTGCCGAGGATCATTTCGTCATCGCCGCTCGGCGAGGTGGTGGTGCCGTCCAGCGTGCGACCCGTCTCGTTGCCGGAGGCGTCACGCGTGACCTTGTACTTGTTGAAGAGCTGCTGACCCTGCGCGTTTATTCCCGCGAACTCCGGGCCCCAGAACGTGCCGATCGGCTGGCCGGGGATGATGCGCTGCGAGTTGCGGCCCGACTGACCCTGGCCGCTGACGCTGCCGGTGGAGATGAACTTCTGCTTGCCGAGGCTCTCGACGTTGTTGCGGTCAACCGAGAGCACGAGGCCAACGTTCCAGGTCTTCTTGGACGAGTTGATGATCGAGGCGTCGATGGACGCTTCGAGGCCCTTGTTGGTGACGGAGCCGATGTTCTGGAGCTGCGTTCCAACGACGGCCGGCTGCGGCACGTCCACCGTGAGGAGGAGGTCGGTGGTCTTCTTGCTGTAGAACTCGACCGTACCGGTGAACTTGTTGTTGTGCAGGCCGTAATCCATCGCGACGCTGGTCTGCGCCGTCTGCTCCCACTTCAGGTTCGGATTCGGGTTCTGCGTCGGGATGACACCCGTGTAGACCGTGTTGCCGAACACATAGCGCGCGTTGCCGTCCGTGCCCAGCAGCGTGAGCGAGGCGTACGGGTTCACGGCCTGGTTACCCTGCAAGCCGTAGCCGGCGCGCAGACGAAGATCCGAGAAGAGGTTCTGGTTCTTCATGAAGCCTTCGTCGCTGAGCTTCCACGACGCGGAGACGGCCGGGAACGTCGCCCACTTATTGCCCTCGCCGAACTTCGACGAGCCGTCCTTACGAACGACGGCGGTCAGGAAGTATCGATTCTTGTAGCTGAGGTTCGCGCGGGTGAAGAACGACGCGAGGCGGTTCGTCACGGCGTACGAATACGGCGGGTTGAGCGTCGCGCCGGCGCCGAGGTTGTTGAACGTGAAGGCGTCGGTCAGGAAGTTGCGACCCTGCGCGCCGAAGCCGCTCGTGTTGTAGTCGGCATGCTCGTAGCCACCGACGATGTCGAACTCGGTCTGCTCGCCGAGGTTCGGCTTGTACGTCAGGAGCGTCTGCACCGTGGCCGACGACACACTGCGGTTGTCGATCGCCGCGAGGCCGTTGTACTCGGCGCCGGCCGGGCTGATGGCCGGGAAGTAGTGGTTACGCACCGAGCCCGACTTGTCCACGCCGATGTTGGCCGAGGCGCTGAGCGAGCTGAAGATCGAGTACGTCGCCGTGATGTTGCCGAGCGCGCGGTTGGTCACCGCGTTGTCACGCACCTGGTTGGCCAAGGCCACCGGGTTACGCTGCGACTGACGGCCACCACCGAGTTCGTAGTACGGGTTGCCGCCGGGCGTCGTGTTGAGGATCGGACGCGTCGGGTTGAAGGTCACCATGTTGTTGAACACGCCGCCTTCGAAGCCACCGATCGTTTCGAACGGGAGATACTTATTCGTCACCTGCGACGCGGTCATGTTCAGGCCGAGCGTCAGCTTGCCATCCGCCGCCGTCGTGTTGGCGTTCAGACGGCCCTGCAAGCGCTCGAATCCGTTGGCGATGATGACGCCTTCCTGATTCATGTAGTTGAGCGACGCGCGGTAGCGCGTGTCCTGCGTGCCGCCGGAGAACGACAGGTTGTGGTTCTGCGTCATCGACGTGCGCGAGACGGCATCCTGCCAGTTGGTGTTGGCCGTGCCCTGCGACGTCAGACGGCTCTGCGGCAGCTTGCCCGCGGCAACCTGCGCCTGCACGAACGCGCGATATTCATCGCCGTTCAGCACGTCGAGTGGACGCGCCACCGAGGCCATCGCGGAGTAGCCTTCGTACTCGAGCTGTCCGCCACCCGTGCCGCGACCCTGCTTGGTCTCGATGAGGATGACGCCGTTCGCGCCGCGCGATCCGTAGATGGCCGTCGCCGACGCGTCCTTGAGGACGGTGATGTTGGCGATGTCGCTCGGGTTGATCAGCGTCAGCGGGCTGCGCGGCAACGACGGCGTGCCGCCAAGGCCGATACCGCCGGCTTCGGTGGACTCGTTGTTGATCGGCACACCGTCGATGACATAGAGCGGCTCGCTGCTTGCGCTGATGGAGGTACCGCCGCGGATGCGCACCTGCGCACCGGCACCCGGCTCACCACCATCTAGCGTCACGTTCACGCCAGCCACGCGGCCGGCGAGCATGCCGTTCACGTTCGGCATCACGCCGACGTTCGCGTCCGCGCCCTTGACCGTGGCGACGGAGCCCGTGACCGCTTCACGACGCTGCGTGCCGTAACCAACCGTGACCATCTCGGATAGGAACGCGGCTACCGGCTTCAACGAGACGTTGAGTGTGGCCGTACCACCAGCGGCGACCGGAACCTGCTGCTGCACCGCGGCGTATCCGATACGCGTGATCCGAACCATCGGCGTGCCCGCAGGAACGCCAGTCAGGGTGTAGCCACCGTCAGCACGCGTCAGCGTGCCTCGCGTGGTGCCGACGATGACGACGGCGGCACTGCCGATCGGTGCCTGCGAGGTGGAGTCGACGACTTTGCCGGAGATGGTTCCTGAGCCCTGAGCCTGGGCTGGAACTGTCCACAGCATGGCGACCGCGAGGGCGCCGAGGACACGAACGAATTTCATACGTCGGCCTGTTTAGGGGTGCGATGTTGCGCTTCGCTCCAATCCGATGAGACGCAAATGCGCCTCGTCGGACGAGGAGTTTGGAAGCAGGCCGCGCGAGTCGTGACCGAGCTTCCGAGGGGTACTTCGGTGAAACAGCAGGGAGAGTGATCCGCGCACGCACCGGCGCTCCATCCGCGTGATGCAAAGCATCGAACGCGAGGGCAGCAGGGGTCGTCTTCGGCGGAGCGAACTCGTAAGGCAGGAATCGGACTGTCGCCCGGGAGGACCGAAGGCTCGGCTCCGAACGGGCACTTCGGCACCGTCGCATAGGGGGCGACATCCGAAGCGTGTTGCACGAGTGACAGACCGACAGGGTGAGGCGGGAAGCCCCTCTAGGATGAGGGACCGGTAATCGGATGGTGTTACGCTGTTAACAGTCTGGCCCAATCCTAAGTCACGCGAAGGTATTGTCAACTTTTGACTGACAGTTGTAACGAGCTCGACAGCGCATTCGCCATCGACGGCATGGCGGTCCATCCATAGGATTGGCGCATGCCGATGACCGCCAGTCTCGCCCTCCTGCTCCAGCTCGCCGCCGCGGGTCGCCCTGCGACCGAGATCCGGCCGACGCTCGCCTTTCCCGAAGCCGGCCTCGACGACCCTGCCACCTACCAGGGCTATCAGACCCGCTTTTACCGCGACGCGGCCCGAAACACGCTCCAGATCTATATAGATGAGCGCGCGGCTCGCGTCGTTCATCTTTGGGCGGACGCCGAGAATGAATCCATCGGCTTCACCGCCCGACAGCCCGACGGCAGCACGGCCCCCCTTCGCTGGGATGGTGACGGCGCCACCCTCGCCGGTAGCGCGACCTCCCGGCGCCGGGCCCTCGAATACCGGCTGATCGCCGACGGACGCGCGATCCATCTGGGCTGGTTCCTCCTCGGCTCGATGCGGATCGAACGGGACTTCCAGTACGAGCAGCGCCAACGCGCGCCCTTCAGCGCGCCAGCGTTTCGTCTCCCCGAATTCGATCGCCTCGGGGTGGCACTGGGCTCGCTCGACACAGGGACCAGGCGCTTGCATCTCGCGGCGCTCCAGGCGCCGGATCTGGCGACGCTCGAGTCCCGGCGCCACCCGAGTATTCGCCAGCAGCAGGACGCCACGTGGTGGACCACCAGGATCACCCAGCCGTCGCTCGATGGGCGCGACACCATCTCGCTCGAGATCCGGGTTCGCCGCGCATTCGTGGACGCAGCTCAGCAGGGCGATTCGATCGTGCTGCGCGCGCGGAGCGGAGCTCAAGTTCCGTTCACGGTCAGCGTCAGCACCACGGGAGCGCCGCTCACGCCCTTGGCCCGACGGGACATCTTCTCCCCCGCCTTCCTCGCGTTCCTGGCCAGAACGCGCGCCGCTGCGCCCGACACCACGAGCGAGGCCGGACTCCGCGCCCGACGGCTCGAACGCCAGGTTCGCGGCGTCGAGCTGCTCTCGTCGCGCGAGAAGCTCATGGCGGGACTGCCGACCTACGCGACGTACTTCGGCCGCGACATGCTCATGAGCGCGCTCATGATGCGCGCGATCTGGCAGCCGGCCATGTCCGAAGCGGTCATTTCCGCAGCGTTGCGAAAACTCTCTCCCGCCGGAGAGGTCAGCCACGAAGAGGCGCTGGGCGGGCAAGCCGTGCGCGAGTCCGCGTCGGAGTACGCGACGCTCATCGAGGCGAGCAACGCCGCGCGCGCACGTGGCGCGACAGCTCTGTCCGACTCGCTGCGCAACGTCGCGCGATCCGTGTTGCAGCAGGCACGGCGGACGCGCGAGAACTATCACATGATCGACGACGAATTCCAGCTCCCGGTTTTCGTTGCGCGCTGGATCACCGAAAGCTCGATATCGGCAGCGTCCAAGCGCGCCTTCCTCCGCGCGAATGGCGGCGGTGCATCGCGCACGGTGCTGCTGTTGCGAGAACTTGCGCTCGTCGCGCGAATGACTGCGCCGTACGTGGCCAAGCCGTCTCCATCGTCGCTGATTTCGTTTGCGCCGCGCGACGTCATCGGGTGGGCCTCGCAGAGTTGGCGAGACAGCGGCGTGGGCTACGCGAGCGGCCGCTACGCGATGGACGTCAACGCCATCTGGGCTCCGCAGGCGCTCGAGGCGATCGCACGCATTCTGCCGGCCATGCGCGCGCTCGGCGAGCCGATCGACGCACTCGTTGCGGCCGACAGCACACTCTCGCGCAACGCGACGTTCGTGTCGTGGCTGCGTCAGCCGTCGCTCGTCGATGCGGCAGCGCGCGTCTGGCGTGGCGCAGACCAACACTTTCTCGTGCGTCTCTCGCCCTCACAGCTACGCGACGGAATCCAGGCACGCCTCGCCGCGATGCCGGCTGATGAACAGACGTACTGGCGTGCACGCGTTGCGGACACTGGCAGCGACAAGGACTCGCTGACATTCCTTGCGCTCTCGCTCGATGCAGCGGGCGAACCGATCGGCGTGGCCAACAGCGATCCGGCCACGCGGCTTTTTCTGGGTGAGCATGAAGGACAACCGGCATCGCTGCGTCCTGAGGACATCGCGACCGGACTGCGAGACGCGCAGCTCTTTGCTCGGCCGTATCCCGCGGGGCTGCTGGTGGACGGCGTCGGTCCTGCCGTGGCCAACGATGCCTATGCCACGCCCGCGGTGTGGGACGCGTTCGTGAAGGACGCGTATCACGGGCCGCGTGTGGTGTGGGGGCGCGAGGTGAATCTGTTTCTGCTCGCGGCCGCTGAGCGCGTGCGGCTGGGCGAGCGCGCGCAGACACCGGAGGCGAAGGCATACGCGGCCGCGCTGCGCGACGCGATCACTGCGGTCAAGCGCGCCGTTGACGCGTCAGGATTTCACAGTGAGTTGTGGAGCTATGGCTTCTCCAACGGGACGCCCGGTCCGATCCGATACGGCAGCGGGGCGGACGTGCAGCTCTGGAGCACGACGGATCTGGCGGTGGCGTTTGCACTCTCGCGCATCGCGGCGACTCGCTAACGGCGCGCGGCTGACTCGACACGCATTCGCTGCTAGCGCCGGCAGCACCAGAACTGGTACATGCCGGCGAAGGTGTCGGGGTTCTCCGATTCGAACAGCTCCCAGCAGGCAAGGTTCGTGAGGGCATCTGCGGAAGCGTACTGGGCGCTGAAGCGTTGCCGGGTGCGCTGGTCGAGCTGAAAGCCGAGGAAGCGCAACGACAGCGACTCGAGTGCGTGCGCCAGCTCCGGTACGGTGTAGGTCCGCTCTTGCGGGTGCATCACCAGATCGCGACAGCCACTGGTCGAGTAGAAGTCGAGAAACTGTGTGACCCCGTGCGCTGCGTGCTCGGATGGCAAGTCGAGAATGGCTTGCCGGCAGGCGCGAATGCCTGCTTCCGTTGGCGTGAACTGATGCGCGCGAACGAATTCGCGCGCCGCATCGACTGTGTGCCGCGCCCGCGTTGCATACAGTCCGATCTTCATCACGCCGTCCGGCGCGAGTTGATCAAGGAGCTTGCGCCACCCCTCCAGCGGGTCCGCGAGATGGTGCAGCACGCCCGAGCAGGAAATGACATCGAATTGACGGCCCAACTGAGGCAGCAGCAGTAGGTCGGCCTGCGCAAACGACAAATTGCGCACGCCAAGTTCCGCCGCCTTGCGCGCGGCGTAGGCCAAGCTCGCTCGACTGAGGTCGATTGCCAGCACCTCTGCGTCGGCGAACTGCAGCGCGACCTGAATGGACTGTCGGCCTGTGCCGCCGCCCGCGACGAGCATCGTCGCCGGCTCTCCGAGGGCATCACCCGATCCGTCGGCGCCGCGCAGCTCGCGCATGAACGTCCGCGTCGCGACAACGCCGGGGCGTTCAATGCTGCGCCATCGCGGATACGGATTCTCCTCGTACATCGCCTGCACGGTCATCGACACGTCGTTCGCGACAGCCGAGAGAGATGGCATGCTCTGCGCGAGCAGTGCCTCGCGCTCGCGATCCTCCACCTGTTCACGTACCAGCGCGGCGAACTCCGGTGGGCGTCCCTCGCTCTCGCTCGTGCTGTCGGCGCGCGTCAATGCGTTCTGTGCGTACGCCCATCCCGGCACTGTGTGCAACGGGGCGTAGCAGGCCGCGAGGACCAAGTCGAATCTACGCGATGCGTCATTCGCGTACGCCGACGAGTGTAGGCGCTCGAGCACGATCTCCAAGGCACGCTCCTCCGCCTCCGACACGTGCCACGCGTACTCGGTGTTGAAGCATTGCCGAGCGAGCGTGCAACAGAACGCAGCGAGATCTGCTGGCGGGACTGACCCCGTGTAGTTGGCTGCACGCCGCAACAGCATCGCGCGACGCACGTTGGTGAGGACACGTTCCATGCGCGCATTGGACACCACGACGCGAGGCAGAATTGCGCGCAAGAGTGGATCGTCGATCAGCGCGGTCGTGGCGATCGTAGCGGTCTCGAATGGATCGCTCGCTGCGCGCGCGCACGTCTCGAGCTGCGCAAACGCGCTCGTGCTCATCGTCAGGCCGAGAACCGCGTCTGCGAGTAGCTGGGTGTCCAGCGATTCGTCGTGGCACAAGCGAACCAGCACCGCGCGCACGCTGTCGCTGGCCGTGGTGAGCGCGACACCCTGCAACGCCGATACGACGAGACCGTGCAACTCCGAACGGTGCGGCTGTGCCGCGAGCACCTCGAAGAGCAGCGGAAGTGCGTCAGCGACGTTGCCGCGTGCGTGCCGGACGAGCGCCAGGTTGGTCGCAACATCCGTCGAGGTTGGCAGCAACGCGCGCGCGCGCAGGAGGGAACGTTCCGCGAAGTCGAGCTGCCCGGTCATGCGATAGGCGTCGCCGAGCGTGTTGTGGAAGGCGCCCGAGTCGGGCCGTCTGGCCATCGCGCGCGTGACGAGGCGAATCGCTTCGTCGTGCTTGCCGCTTTGGTGCGCGATGAGACCGAGCAGATAGAGCGCGTCTGCCTGTCCGGCCTCCTGCTGCAGCACTCGGCGATAGCCCGCTTGGGCCTCGGTCAATCGACCAGCCTGATGATGCTGCAGCGCCTCTTGCAGGAGCGACTCGATGGCAGGCACGTGCGACGTCGATGGAGGAGGTGGCGAAGTGCGACTTCGTGGCCGCGAGTCGGCGTGAGGCTGGATGGGTCGAGTGACCCAATCGCCTGCGACGCGGCCTCCGTAAGGTTGCCTGAGTCGTACGCCGGTTCTGTCAACAGGAATCGCAACAGGCGATGCAGAATGGTGGCGCGCAATCGGGCGCGAATCAACGCCGCATCGCAGGAATCTGGAGATGCGCTATGACGTGGCTACGTCGCGTGGGAATGTTGTTCGTGGGAGTGCTCGTGCTCGCGCTGGCGGGCGCGGCGACAGTGTATGGAATGTCGGAGCGTCGGATGTCCGCGCGGTACACCGTAAAACCGGAATCACCGGTGCGTGTCATGGCGAGCGCGGAGCAGCTCGCGCGCGGCGAGCATGTCGCCAAGGCGCTGGCCAAATGTACCGACTGTCATCAACCCGACTTTGGCGGGGGCATGGTCGTCGACGCGAAGCCGATCGGTCGTGTGGAGGCAACCAATCTGACGATCGGAAAGGGCGGCGTGCTGTCGGGCTACGACGACGCGGCGCTGGAGCGCGCGATTCGCCACGGCATCGCCAGCGATGGGCGCAACCTCCTTATCATGCCGTCCGCCGAGTACAACAACCTCGCCGACGACGACATCGCTGCATTGATCGCCTATCTGCGCTCGCTGCCGGGTGTGGACCGCGAACATCAGCCAGCGCGCATTGGTCCAGTGCTTCGTGCGCTGTGGGTGACTGGCAAGCTGGTGCCCGCACCCGCCGAGGAGATTCGTCACGATGCGCCGCACCGGGCCGTCGCGCCGAGGGGCAACTCCGTGGAGCACGGTCGCTACATCGCCAGTAACGGGTGTACCGGCTGTCATGGTACCGGCTTTTCTGGGGGCCCGATTCCCGGCACACCGCCGGATTGGAAGCCGGCGGCCAACATCACGCCGACGGGCATCGCGCACTACTCACTGGCAGACTTCGCCAGGATCATGCGCGAGGGCCGCCGTCCCGACGGGAGCGTGGTGGACACGTTGATGCCCATCAAGGCCACCAAGTTGATGAGCGACGAGGAGATCGAATCGGTTTACCGGTTCCTCAAGACGGTTCCGCCCAAGCCGTATGGCAACCGCTGAGCGCCGTCGACGACCCATCTACTGATTGCTGTGCAGGCGGGCGCGCACGGCGCTGACGAAGCGCTCGGCGTCGGCGGGCGCGAAGTGCGCGAGAAACGGGACGTTGTTCTCCTTCATGTCCACGAAGGAGAGGACGGGCTTCTTCCGGTACTCGAAGACGATGGTGTTCTTCTCGTAACGAGCGTCCTTGAGATCCGCGATCGGGAATCCGCGCGCGTTGTCGAACACGACGCTGAGTCCTGCGCTGACTGACTTCTTGACGATGCCCTCGATCATTCGACCGAGGGCATCGCTGCTGTCTCCGTCGGAGTTCTTGGTGGACTTGGCGAGATCCTCGCGCACCTCGCGCCGTACCGAGTCGGAAAACGCCACGAGCACCGAATCGTTGCGAATACCCATGACCATGCCACCGCCGATGGTCGTGATGGAGACGGCGCCGCGGGAGAGGTCGGCAGGATCGGGTTGGTCGATAGGTCCACGCGACGCGCTGTCGGCAGCACCGGCCGAGTCGGTCGTCACACTGGCGGATACGCCGAACGAGCTGGACGTGGTCGAATCGGCGGGCGCAGCATCGTTGTCAGACGTGCACGCCGAGGACGCGATGGCGACGAGCACAGCAGTCGGGAGCAGGAATGCACGCATGGAAGAATCCGTAAAGGAAATGCCGCGGGGAACCGCTCAGCTTGGTCACGCGCGGTGCGGACGGGCTGACGAAGAGCGGCGGACGCGGTAAGTCTCGCGAACTCTTCGCGTCTCGGCCAGAGTGACGCTGTTGAGATGGGTTGGTGCGCAGTAGAATCGAGCGTCGCCATCTATCGGAGTGAATCGCGTGTCTTCGTTCAAGCCGCAGTCTGTCGATTGGCCCGCCGACCGTGCCGTGTTGCTGGTCCACGGGATCGGTAATGCGAGCGCCGGTGCCGTTGCCTTCCCGTCGGGGGAGCTGGGCGAAGCGCTGGGAGCGGATGCCGCCAAGGTCGCGGTGTACACGCTCAGCTACGACTTCATCAACGACTGGGTCGTGCGGAAGCAGCAAGTCGCCGCCGGCATCGCAGCGGCCGGCAAGGTGGTGTCCCGGGAGTTCGACAATCCCGAGTTGGCCGATACGCTGGCGGAATATGTGGGTGACATCCTGTGGCCCGTGCTGCATCAGGACACGCGGCTGGCGATTCGCGATGCGTACATGGCACAGCTGCAGCAGATCGTGCTCGACTGCGGCGAGGCGGCGTTGGCGCGAGGACACGACCCGCTCGACTATCGCGTGAGCATCGTGGCGCACAGCCTGGGCTGCTACCACACGTATGAAGCGTTGCATGCGGCCGTACGTGAGCCGGAGTATCGATTGCAGCCGGGTACGGACCTCACGCAGCTCGAGAGCGTGACGTTGATGGCATCGCCGGTGCAGCTCATTCGAACTGTCGCCGGTGCGATTCGCGCGTTCGTGCCTGCGCCGGAGCAGTTGGCCACGCTCGATCCAGCCGGACTCTCGCTGCCGGCGCAGCCGGTGGGGCGCAAGAACGTGCCGGCCACGCGACGGTTTCTGTCCGTCACAGGCAATCAGGATCCGGTTGGTGGCCACTTGCTCGGCAAGAAGAACGGATGGGCGTTCATGGACATCGCGGGCCAGGAAACGACGATCGTTCCGCAGTCGCTCGTGGGCGGCAACAGCGCGCAGGCTCTCAAGGCTGCGTTGCAGTCGGGCGGCGGTGCGGGCGCGGCCGTTGGCGCCACCGTACAGGACCCGCATTCATGGAGTGCCTATATGACGCGTGAAGCCGCGCTGTTGTCGGAGCTGCTCGCATGAACGCGCATCGTGTTGGCCTTCTGGCCTGCGGTCTTGCCTTTGCATGCTCCGCACTCCCCGCGCAACAGAGCGCCGACGCGCTGCTGTTGGCGCGCGCCGATTCCATCACCGTCGGCGACTACTGCACCGCACTGCGCAGCGTCATGAGCAAGGACGCCGTGCTCCGTGCGATCGCCGACGAACGCTCCCTGGTCGAAGTGCACGTGGAACGCATCTGCGATCCGCGCGTGCGCGCGATGTCGCTGCGTTCGCTCTCGGCGTCGGGGCCCGCGTCGTTCGTGGCGGTCGCGCGTCAGCGACAGGATGCGTATCGGCAGCTTTCGGCGGCGCCGCTGGATACGTCGATGCAGATCGTGCGCAGCCGTCTGCGCGGCGGCGATCTGCGTCCCATCGTGCGCGATGCGCTCGGCGACTCGGCGGCGCAGGCCTTCGTGCGAATCACGGAAACGGCGCAGGGACTGTTCGTGCGCGAGGCGCGCGATCGTGCGTTGATGAGACTCGACCGATACGAGCGCAAGCTGGGGCCCCAGTCGCCCAAGCTGAACGCTGTCGAAGTGGTGCTCAACTACAGTGCGCAGCGGTGGGTGCCAGGCTTTGCACCCTCGGTGACACGCGGGCCGTCACCACTCGAACTGATTGCGTCGTATGTGCCCACGTACGCCACCGTCGCCGACAAGAAGGCGGCGGCCGTGTCGGCCACCGAGTTCGGTGTGCGCGGCTATTTGTTTGGTGATAACTGGGGCAAGACCGGCAAAGCCGGGCTGCTCAAGCCCGCGTACTGGTCGCTTGGTGCTCTGGTCGCGAGCGATCGCAGCGCAGCGTTAGCGTGGCCGTGGGACGGGCGCACGCGGACGGGAGTATTTGCGGGGTGGGGTGAACTCAAGGTGGGCTACGTGCCCGGTCGCAAGGGGTCCGTCATCGTCACGAGGCAGTTGCAGGTCATTCCGTTCGTGTTCTGATCGAGCGCTCGGCGAGCAGCGCATCGATCACGTTGGTCGCGCGTGACTGCCGTTCGGCCCACGTGCCACGAATCAGTGTCACTGGTGCGTTGAACCGCGCGAGCGTATCGCGGAAGAGTTGCTGCACTTCCTCGCGCCGGTCGCCGCGGTCACGCACGTCGTCTGGCACCCACGGCACGTCGATGTCGAGGAGCAGATAGTGCGTGGGCTGTCGTGCGATCGCTGCCTCTTCGATGAACGCCGGACAGCGTCCGAAGTAGTGATGGCAGTAGACCACCGTGCTGACCAGATCGGTGTCCTGAATCAGCAGACGGTCAGTGCGCGCAATGAACTCGTCTTCGCTGGCCATCTGCCCAAAGGCGATCGGGCCATGATCGCGAAAGTCGAGCGGGGCGCCCTTGTTGGCGGCGTAGGTGCGCACGAACTCCGGCACCACCGGCGCGGCGTAGTGCGCGCCGAGTTGCGCGGCGAGTGTGGTCTTTCCAACGGATTCCGAACCCGTCAGGACGATGCGGACGAGGTGCGGTTGAACGATCGCTTCCATTCGAAGTGGCCGAAGATGGCGAGCAGCAGAAAGACCGCGTAGAGCAGCGCCGTCAGGCGCAGGCCACGCACGAGAAAGACGCCAACGTACGCAACATCGAGCACAATCCACAGCGTCCAATTCTCGAGCAGCTTGCGCGTCATCATCCATTGCGCGATCAGACTGCCCACGGCGAGTGCCGCGTCGAGCAGCGGAAGCTTCGAGCCGGGAATGCGCGAGGTGATCGAGAAGACGGCGAGCCAGAGCAGCAGCGCAACAGCGGCGAGTATAGTGGCGAGACGTGCACTCGTCCGCGTGACCAGGAGTGTCGACTCCTGTGGTGCGCCGCGGAGCCAGTGCCACCAGCCGTACAGTGAGAGCACGAAGTAGAACAGCTGCAACCCGGTGTCCGAGTACAGACCGGCGCGCGAAAAGACCACCATGTAGAAGACGGCGTTGGCGACGCCGAGTGGCCAGCTCCAGATGTTCTCGCGCGTGACCAAGTACACGTTGAGCACGCCCGTGATGAAACCGAGCAGCTCGGTGCCCGAGCTTCCGTGTGCGACGAGCCATGCAGAGATCCCAGCGACCAGAGCAGTCATGCGCGGAAAGCTACACAGCACGCTACACATCGCGCGTACCGCTGATTATGCTTTGGACACATGACCGGGGTGCCGGCGCCGCTAGTGAGCGTCGGCTGAGAGAGTCCCGTAGAACCTGATCCGGTTCGTACCGGCGTAGGGAGTCCAACGATGT
Source organism: Gemmatimonas sp. (assembly GCA_965279375.1). Classification (GTDB taxonomy): domain Bacteria; phylum Gemmatimonadota; class Gemmatimonadetes; order Gemmatimonadales; family Gemmatimonadaceae; genus Gemmatimonas. The sequence goes on from OZ257156.1 coordinate 2,243,763, forward strand.
CCAGCCTATCTCGGGCGCGCACTGCGGTGCGTGGGCCCGTCCGTCTGTCGGTGCATCTGCGCGTGAGCGCATCGTTGTGTGTCGCTCTGCAGTCCGTGTCCTTCCGGACCCTCCCCGCTCAAACGCCCGACACCACGTCGCGCGCCGCCGCCAGCGATAGCGCGCGTCGCATCGAGCGCGTGCTCGTGCGGGCCATTCGTGCGTCGGACAAGGCACCCATCTCGCAGAAGACCATTGAACGCGGTGTCATCACGCAGCGCAATTTCGGGCAGGACGTGCCGCTGTTGCTGCAGGGGGCATCGCCGTCCATCACGGCACACACCGAGACTGGTACCACCTCGGGGTACAGCTATCTCCGGCTACGCGGGCTCGATCAAACCCGCATCAACATTACCATCGACGGCGTACCGCTCAACGACATGGAGGACCAGGTCCTCTACTTCGCCAACTTCGCCGATCTGATGGCGAACGTGCAGTCTGTGCAGGTGCAGCGCGGTGTGGGCACCAGTACCGCCGGTACCGCGTCATTCGCGGGCTCGATCAACTTTGAGACGACGCCCGTTGCACGTCGCGAGGCCGGCGGCGACGTACAGCTGCAGCTTGGCTCCTTCGACGCGCGTCGCTTGAGTGCGTCGTTTCATTCGGGGATGCTGGGGACTCGCTTCGCCGCGTACGGGCGCGTGAGTGCACAGCAGACCGACGGCTATCGCGACCACAGTGGCGTGGAGGGGCGGTCCGCATTTCTCGGTGCGGGCTGGTTCGGTTCGCGCGACATCGTCAAACTGACGACGCTTGTCGGCCTGCTCGCGGATACGCTGTCGTACACGGGGGCAACGGCGGCTGAGCTGGCCCGCAACCGTCGGTACAATCCGTTGGCGCCCGATGAACTCGACCGATTTGGCCAGCAGATGGTTGCGCTGTCGTACTCACGAGTCGTGAATGGCGCGACGTCGCTCAACACCACCGTCTATCGCAACTCGGCCAGCGGCAAGTACGACTACTTCGATGGTGGGGATCGCTACCAGTTCGGACTCGCGCACAGCTGGTATGGCGTCACCAGCGCAGTGAACGTGGACCGCGGCGCGTTGCAGCTCAACGCCGGTGTCAACGCGAATCGCTACGAGCGTGCACATCGCGCGTGGTTACGCCCGGACCTCGCGACCACGCTGTACGACAACACCGGCCACAAGGGTGATGCAAGCGGCTTCGTGAAGGGATCGTACGAGGTCGGTATGGTGCGCTGGTTCGCCGATGTGCAGGCGCGGCACGCGACCTTTCGCTACGAACCCGACGCGCGCGCCGGCATCAGCGGACGCTCTATCGACTGGACGTTCCTCAACCCGAAGGCTGGCGTCACCGTGCAAATGGCGGACGGACTCTCGATGTTCGCGTCGTACGGCAAGACAACGCGCGAGCCTGCACGCAGCGATCTCTTCGCCGGCGACGACGATCTCAACGCTGGCAATGTGGCCGACTACGGCGACTTCACGCGCGTGAAGCCGGAGTCGGTGCGTGACGCCGAGCTCGGTCTGACGCTCACGCGCGGCGCAGGCGAGCTGTCGGCGAACGTCTACAGCATGGATTTCACCAACGACATCGCGCGCATCGGAGCTCCCACCGCATCGGGCTCGGTGCTGCGGCGCAATGTGGGCTCCAGCTATCGGCGTGGCGTCGAAGTGGACGGCACGTGGCGCGCGACCTCACGCGTCACGCTCGGCGCGAACGTCACCGTGAGCAGCAATCGCATCAAGCAGTTCACCGATTCGTCGCGCGCCACGCCGGTAGTGCGTCGCAACGTGGAGCCGTTGCTGACGCCTCGCCTGCTCTCGGCGCAGCGCATCGAAGTCAGCGCATCGAAGCGCGTCACGCTCTATGCAGAAGGGCGATATCAGTCGCGTGCTTTTCTCGACAACACCAGCAGCCCTGACCGCGTCTTGCCGGAGTTCTTCGTACTGGACGCGGCCGTGCGTGTAAGCGAGGGTCGGTACTCGCTGATAGTGCGTGGCGGCAATGTCGGTGATCGTCAGGGCTACGGCAGTGGTTCCGTGTCGAGCTCCGGACGGGTGCGCTATTTCGTGCTCCCCGCCCGGAGTGTCAACGTGACGTCGTCCGTCTCGTTCTAGGGTCGTGATGTAGCTGTCGCCTGCAATCGCGCAGCTCAGCGACGCGACACTTCCATCCGCCCCGTGAGATTGCGCCGCGCTTCGTCGAGCGCGGCGCGCAACGCCAACGCCTTCTCGCGCGATGAGCCGTTGCGCGTGGCATCCCGCAGTGCGTTGCGCAACGTGCGCTGTGCGTCGTCGTTCACCGCGCCGCCGGCCAGCAGTGCGGTTGCTGCGACTTCGTAGATCGCCACGGTGGAAGCGGCCTGCCCGTCGTTGTAGAGCGGCGCGCCACGGTCGATGGCGAGATCGATCAGATCAGCTGCGCTGCCGCCGTTGCCGTTGTTTGACCCACCATTGGCGCGGTTCTCCGTCGGAATGAGCACGCGATCGATGACGTGAATGATACCGTTGCTTGCCGGAATGTCGGCGATGCGCACCGTTGCGTCATTGATGCGCAGGAAATCACCGTCCTGTGCGATTCGCACAACGGGGCCGGCCACCGTCGCGGCCGAGCGGGCTTCACGCGCCTGCGCCGCCGTGACACGTCCTGCCACCACGTGATACGTCAGGATGGTGCGCAGCTTCTCGCGATTCTGCGGCTTGAGCAGCTCTTCCACCGTACCGCCGGGCAAGCGCTTGAACGCTTCGTCAGTCGGCGCGAAGAGCGTGAACGGACCGCGACCGAGGAGCGTTTCCGTCAGACCGGCCGCGTCGACTGCGGCGAGCAGCGTAGTGAAGGATCCAGCAGTCTTGGCGACCTGTGGAATGGTCGGCGTGGTGCGACCGCCATGTTGCGCGGAGGCCTGAGCAGGGAGTGCGAACATCGAGGTGGCGACCAGCGCGAGAGCAAAAATGGGACGCATGCAAACCTTCCGAGCGATTGGGTGATCGAAACGAGCGAGGATGTCCTGCTGTTCGCCCGGATCGCTGTGCCGGATGCGCCATGGTCGACATCAATTATGAGTGCATCCAAGTTGCGCTTGGGTGCGAATGCCCTGCTGCCAGGAGTTGTTGTGGAACCCGATCGGAGTCTTGATGGAGCAGGCATGGGCAGCGCTGCACGGCAGCATCTCTCACTCGTAAACGTGGTTGGCATCGACGCTGTCGCGTTGCCGCCGCTGTTGCCTCGCATCGCGACTGGCGATGAACGAGCGGTACGCGAGTGCGTCCAACGGTATGGCGCGCTCGTCTGGTCGCTGGCGCGTCGTTGGTCGGCGGACACGCTCGATGCGGAAGATGCGGTGCAGGAGGTCTTCATTGATCTCTGGCGCACCGCGGTACGTTTCGACGCTACCCGCGCCAGCGAAGCCGGCTGGGTGGCGATGATCGCGCGGCGACGCTTGATCGATCGCGCACGGCGGCGTCAGCGTACGCCAGAGCTGGAAGCGTTCCCCTCAGGTTTCGACGTTGCTGATGAGGCAGCGGAATCGCCCGAGGAAGAAATCGATCGCGAGTCGCGCGCGGAGCGTGCACGCGCCGTGCTCCGTTCTCTGCCACCGGCACAGCGTCAGCTGCTGGAGCTGTCGCTGCTGGACGGAAAGACCCACGACGAGATTGCGCGCGAGACCTCGCTGCCGCTTGGCACAGTGAAATCGCATATTCGCCGCGGATTGCTCCGCGCGCGCGCGCTGCTGACGGCAAGCGTTGACACAGGACATACGGAGGGCTCGCGATGAGCGATGACGTACACGACAAGCTGCGCGACGGTGTGCACGACGCGAGCCGAGAGGCCGCGTCTGGCGCGTCGCACGAGCAGCTGCCAGCGATGGATAATGAGGAGTGGGAGCGCGTCGTCGCGGAGCTCACGGCGGCGATGCACGGCGAGCAGCAGGGCGAGTCGATGCCAGCTGCGCTGACGGAACGGATCGTGGGGGCCGGAGAGCTGATCGTGCGTGAGCAGTCTGCGGCGCGTACAGTGCCAGTCGCGCCCTTGCCGGCGCGTCAGCGCGAGACGTCGGTGACGCCGCTGCGCGTGGTGTGGCAGTGGTCGGGGTGGTTGGCGGCCGCTGCGGTCGCGGTGTGGGTTGTTGGTTCGAGGGGCACCTCGTCTGCCGGCCGCCCTTCGACGGGCACGCCCGCGACGGCATCGTCATCGGCGGTGCGGCCATCCGCCAACAGCACTTCGGCAGGGATGCGGCTGCGACAGACGCTGCTCGCGTCTGAGGCCGATGTCGCGCAGCTCGCGTGGACTGCGACCAAGGACTCGTCAGCCCTTGGAGCCGGCGGCGACGTGGTCTGGAGCGCACGCGCGCAGTCGGGGGTGATGCGCATCGCCGGTCTCCGCCCCAACGACCGCAAGCGCTGGCAGTATCAGCTCTGGATCTTCGACAAGCGTCGAGACCAGCGCTATCCGGTGGACGGGGGCGTCTTCGACATCCCGGCCGGCGGCGGCGAAGTCTTCGTGCCGATCAACGCGCGCGTGCCCGTGGGCGAGGCGGTGCTCTTCGCCATCACCGTGGAGCCGGCGGGCGGTGTGGTGGTGTCCACGCGCGAGCGGATCGCGTTGCTGGCCAAGGCGGGCGGCTAGGCCAACGCGTAGGCGGGCAACACGCCGCTCGCCTACGCGCTCTTCCCCATGCGGCACTTGTCGCTGCAGTAGCGCACCTGCTCCCAGTCGCGCTCCCACTTCTTGCGCCAGGAGAAAGGGCGACCGCAGCGGGCGCAGGTCTTGTCCGGGTGGCCGTTGGTGGCGCCGGCACGGGGAGGACGTTGCCGCTTGTCAGGGCTCATGGGTCGCCAAGCGTGTGATCGGGTGCGAGTGTTCCCGGATGACCGCTCCTGAACCGCAATCCGTTCCGGATCTCGACCGTACCGCCGCGCTCGGCACCTTGCGCGCAGTCGCTCGCGCCCTGGCCGCCGGCACCAACTCCAGCGAGGTCCTGAAGACGCTGTGCGAGGCCGCGACGGCCCGTGGGCGTGCTACTGGCGCCTCAGTGGCCGAAATAAGTTCTGATACTGGCACGTTCGTAGCCAACTATGGCGATCGGGTGGAGCTTCTCGGCATTTCCTTTCCGCTACAGGGCACGATCACCGGCCGTGTGGCGCAGGAAAAGCGGACCATCGCGGTACACGCGCCGAGCGAGAGCTCGCCGTTCTTTGCGGAACTCCTTCCGCAGCTTGGCATTGGCCCCATTCTGGTGCTGCCACTTCTCGCGCAGGACGAGCTGCTGGGAGTCCTTTCGGTCTTTCGGAACGAAGGTCAGCCTGGGTTCGACGATCTGGACGCGGAGCGGCTCGGTACCGTGGCCGACCTCGCCTCGCTGGCGCTCTGGAAGGCGCGCCTGCTGGAGAATGCCCAGTCGGCCGACGCGGCCAAGACCAGTCTGCTCGCGACCCTTTCCCACGAACTCCGTACGCCGATCACCGCGCTCGAAGGCTACGGCGAGCTGCTGGAGGACGAGATTCTCGGGCCCCTCGCTCCGGCGCAACGCGATGTCGTGGTCCGTCTGCGCACGGTCGGGCGTCACTTGGGCGCGATCATCGAAGACATCCTGACCTACGCCTCACTCGAGGCCGATCGGCTGATGACGCGTACGGGCACGGTGGTGCTCGAAGAGCTGATGGACTGGCTACTCGTGTTTGTGGAGCCGCTGGCGCGCGAGAAGGGGATCGCCTTTCGCGCCGATCTCGAGGAAGGGCTGCCGTCGATTCGCACTGACGAAGGCCACGTCCGCCAGATCCTGCTCAACCTCTGTCAGAACGCCGTCAAGTTCACCGAGCAGGGGGAGGTCCACATTCGTGTCGCGCGGGGATCCCCATTGCCTGACGGCTCGGGCACCGTGCGTTTTGCCATACGTGACACGGGCGTCGGTATCGGCACCACCGATCTGCAGCGTCTCTTTCGTCCCTTCTCGCAGTTGGAGGACGGGCCGCGACAAAAGCGCGGGACGGGGCTCGGGCTCTACATCTGCCGTCGATTGGCGACGACATTGGGCGGCCGCGTGGAGGTGGTCTCACGTCCGGGAGAGGGGAGCGTATTCACGCTCGTACTGCCGATCGCGCACTAGCGAATTTCTAAGTGCGCCATGCCGGTTACTGGCCTATCCCGCACTCAGTGCTCCGTTAGATTGGGTTTCACTATGACCGAGACCGCAATCACCAGCGTTTTCAACGACGGCGTCATCGCCGAACAGTTCGAGCGTTTTCGTCACGATCCCGCGAGTGTGGACGAGACCTGGCGCCAGTATTTCGCGATCGCGCAGTCGCTCTTTGCCGGCTCGGCCGGCACGAGCGCGACGCCCGTCGCTCCGGCGGGCGAGGGAGGTGGCTATAGCCTCGACATGCTGCGCAAAGCCGCCGCGGCCGCAGAGCTGCAGCAGGCGATCCGCAACTACGGCCACCTCGCGGTACAGCTCGATCCCCTCGGCTCGCCGCCTCCTGGCGCCGATGAACTGACGGCGGAATACCACGACATCACCGAAGACGATCTCGCTACGGTCCCCGGTTCGGCGCTCGGCGATCTGCGTTTTGCGACGGCCGCGGACTCGATTCGGCGCAAGCGCGCGGTGTACTCCACGCGCATCGGCTACGAAGTGTGGCACCTGCATGCCGACGCCGAGCGTGAGTGGTTCCGCGTGGCGTTTCGCGACGGCGTGCTCACGCGTGACCTGACGCCCGACGAGAAGAAGGCGATCCTGCATCGCCTCAACGAAGTGGATGGCCTCGAGCGGTTCCTCGGGCGCGCGTACGTCGGCTACAAGCGGTTCTCCGTGGAGGGCACGGACACGCTCATTCCGATGCTCGACGAAGTGATCAACTCGGCCGGCCGCGCCGGCACGCAGGAAGTGGTGATCGGCATGGCGCATCGCGGCCGCTTGAACGTGCTCACGAACGTGATGGGCAAACCGTATGAGACGCTGTTCGCCGAATTCGAAGGGCGTCATGACCACGCCGACGAGAATGCCACGGGCGATGTGAAGTATCACCTGGGTTACGCCGGCGTTCGCAACGTGGACGGCCGCGAAGTGCGGATGCGTCTCGTGCCAAATCCGTCGCATCTCGAAGTAGTCAATCCGGTACTCGAAGGCGTCGCGCGCGCACTGCAGCGCACGCCGAGCAATCTTGCCGTGCGCGACGAATCGCTGGTGTTGCCCGTGGCGATTCACGGCGACGCGGCATTCCCGGGCGAGGGCATTGTCGCGGAGACGCTCAACATCTCCCGGCTCAACGCGTATCGCACCGGTGGCACGATTCACATCATCGTGAACAATCAGGTCGGCTTCACCACCGATCCATCCGACGCGCGCTCCACGTACTACGCCTCCGATCTCGCGAAGGGCTTCGAGATCCCGATCTTCCACGTCAACGGCGATGACGCGCAGGCGTGCATCACCGCCGTGCGATTGGCGTGCGCGTATCGCGCCACGTTCGGCAAGGACGTGCTGATCGATCTCGTCGGTTACCGTCGTCATGGACACAACGAAGGCGATGAGCCCACGTACACGCAGCCGAATCGCTACGCGCTGATCAAGGCGCATCCGACGGTGCCGCAGGCGTGGGCCAAGCGTATCGTCGCCGAAGGCGTCATCAGCGCCGACGACGCCGTCGCCATGGAGCAGCAGGTCTCGGCGCGTTACGCGGACATTCACGCACGCTTCAAGTCATCGCTGTTGGCCAGCGAGTCACACGCGCCCTGGCCGGCAGAAGCGGAGGAACCGGCCCAGCTGGTGACCACGTCGGTCGCGGCCGATCGCCTGCAGCACTTGAACGAAGCGTTGCTGACGTGGCCCGCCACGTTCACGCCGCACCCGCGTCTGGCCAAGCAGCTCGAGCGCCGTCGCGACGCGATGGGAGATGCGGGTGGCATCGATTGGGGCCACGCGGAATCGTTGGCGTTTGGTTCGCTGCTGGTCGAAGGGATGTCGGTGCGCATGACCGGTCAGGACGCGGAGCGTGGAACGTTCTCGCATCGTCATGCGGTGCTCAACGATGTGGAGACCGGCGGCAAGTACGCGCCGCTCGCACATCTGGACGGCGTGAAGGGCACGTTCGAGATCTACAACTCGGCGCTGTCCGAAACGGCCGTGCTCGGGTTCGAGTATGGCTTCAGCACGGTGGCCACCGAGACGCTGGTGCTGTGGGAAGCGCAGTTCGGCGATTTCGTGAACGTCGCGCAGCCGATCATCGATCAGTTCATCGTATCCGATCGCGCCAAGTGGGGCATCGACTCCGGCCTGGTGATGCTGCTCCCCCATGGCTACGAAGGCCAAGGCCCTGAGCATTCGAGCGCACGTCTCGAGCGGTTCCTGCAGCTGTGCGCCGAAGGGAACATGACGGTCGCCTACTGCAGCACGCCGGCGCAGTACTTCCATCTGCTGCGTCGTCAGGCGCTCACGGCCAATCGTCGGCCGTTGGTGTGCATGCAGCCCAAGTCGCTGCTGCGTCTCCCGCAGGCGGCGTCGCATCTGCAGGATCTCGCGAACGGCAGCTTCCTGCCGGTCATCGACGATCCGATTGCGTCGCAGCATCGCGACGACGTGCGTCGCATCGTGTTTTGCACCGGCAAGGTGTACTACGACATGGCAGCGTCCGCCGAGCGTAGCTCGAGCGTGGCGTTGGTGCGCGTGGAACAGCTCTATCCGTGGCCGCATGAGGAAATCGCGCGCGTGATGGATCTGTATCCGGCGGTGGAGCAGGTGGTGTGGGTGCAGGAAGAGCCCAAGAATCAGGGCGCGTGGACGTACGTGCAGCCGCGCCTGCGCGCGTCGGCAGGTGCCGCGGTTGGCGTGCGCTACGTTGGTCGTCCGGAGCGCGCGAGCCCGGCCGAGGGCTACAAGGACGTACATGATGCGGAGCAGGCGCGCATCGTGGCGTTGGCACTCGATACAGGCGATGTCGCGATGGAACGGCAGACGCTGCGGGTGATGCAATGATGCGTCGCGCATCATGCCGAACGCCTCAATCGATCACGAGCGCCGCAGCCATTGCTGCGGCGCTCGTCGTTGGGGCGCTGTCGATGTCAGCGCGTTCGCTCTCCGCGCAGGGCGCAGCCACCATCGACCGCGGTGCCGCGGCGCTCGGCTCCGAGCTGGCAGGGCTGGGTACCAGAGGTCGCGTGCTGACCGTCGCCGCACATCCCGATGACGAGGATACGCAGTTCATCACGTGGTTGACGCGTGGACGTCATGTGGAGACGGCCTATCTATCGCTCACGCGTGGAGACGGCGGACAGAACCTGCTCGGCAACGAGCTGGGAGAAGCACTCGGCGCCATTCGTACGCAGGAGCTGCTGGCGGCTCGACGTATCGACGGTGGTCGCCAGTTCTTCACGCGCGCCTTCGACTTTGGCTTCAGCAAGAACGCCGAAGAGACCTACACGCACTGGCCCAAGGATTCGATTCTGGGCGACGTGATTCGTGTGGTGCGCTCGTTCCGGCCGCACGTAATGGTCGGGTTTTTCAGTGGTACGCCGCGCGACGGGCACGGGCATCATCAGGTGTCGGGGCTGTTGGCGCGCGAGGCGTACGAACTCTCGGCGGACACCGTGCGCTTTCCTGTTGCTGGCTATGGACTGCCGTGGACCGTGTCCAAGTTCTATCGCAGTGCTCGACAGAACATGGCCGGTGGATCGCTGCGGATGAACGTGGGTGAGTACGACGCGCTGTTGGGGCGGAGTTACTACGAGATCGCCGCCGAAAGCCGGTCGCAGCACAAGTCGCAGGGCTTTGGCGTGCTGCAGCGGAAGGGTGCGATCCCCGATGCGGTGGTTCGCGAGGCGGCGCGCGTGGGGCCGGCCGATTCCACGTCGGAGCGCTCGCTGTTTGATGGTGTCGATACCACGTGGGCGCGTGTGCGTCGCGTGTTGCCCTCGATGGCGCAGGCACAGCTCGATTCGGCGCTGATGTTGTTCGGCACGGCGCGGCAGCTGTATCGCGCGGAAGATCCCACGCCGACGATTGCGCCGCTGGCGAATGCGTTGCGTCTTGTCCGTGCGGTGCGCGATGCGAGCGGCGCGCCACCCGCAGTGTTGTTGTCGGCGGTCTCGGGCGCGCCCGCGAGGATCGGTGTGCGCAATGCAAAGTCGGCGGATCTGGATGCGTGGAGCGCGCTGCGCTTGACGGAGGCGCGTGCCGAGCGTGCGCTGACGCTCGCGGCGGGCGTGGCTGTGGAGGCGACGGCGCCCAAGGCACTCTTCCCGGTGCGTGAATCGGCGAAGACGAACGTCGGCGACTCGCTGCCGGTGACGATCACGATCTTCAATCGCGGCCGCGTTCCGGTGACGATGCAGTACGCGGGGCTGCGAGACTATCCGCCGCCGACGGGTGTTCCCCAGGAGCGGAACATCGCCATTGCGCCCGACAGCGCGCTGACGGTGAGTCGATGGGCGGTGGCGTTCGAGCCGGCCACGCCGTGGTGGCGCGTGAATGGGCGTCGTCAGCAGGACTGGTTCCAGACGCCGATCGACGCGAACGATGAATCGCAGCAGCAGGATCGCACGGCAACGGTGGTACGCGCCTCGGTCGAGATTGCCGGAGTGTCGGTGACGATTCCCGCCGTGGTCGTCAATCGCTACGCCGATCCGATCAAGGGCGATCAGCAGGTGCCTGTTGCGGCCGTTCCTGGCATCACGGTTGGTCTCGAGAACGTGTTCGAGTACATCCGCGCCGGCGTCCCCGTGGAGCGCGATGTTCGCGTGCTGATCACGTCTGCATACGACGCCGTGTCACGTGTGACGGTGAAGTTGGAAATTCCCAAGGGGCTCGTGGCTGACTCCCTCGAGCGCGTGCGTGATGTCGCGGCGGGTGGCAGCACCGTCGTCACGTTCCGCTTGCGCGGTATCGTGCAGCCGGGGCGCAATCTCGTGGGCGCGTTCGCGTCGCATGACGGCGCCACATCGACCTCGGGCTACTACACGATCAACTACGACCACATCGCACCGCAGCGGCTGTACGGCACGTCGGGGATGTATCTGTCAGCGGTGAGTGTGAAGCTGCCGCCGCGGGCGAAGGTGGGCTACATCGTCGGCGTTGGCGATCGCGGCTACGAAGCGTTGCAGCAGCTCGACGTGAGCGTAGAGAAGATCGAGCCGGCAGCGTTGCCGGGGATGGACCTGTCGCGCTTCACGTCCATCGTCGTGGGGCCGCGTGCCTACGAGTCGAGCGAAACGCTGGTCAAGCAGAACCCACGCCTGCTGGACTACGCCAATCGTGGCGGTACGCTGGTGGTGCAGTACGGCGCGCAGGACATGAGCCGTTTCCCTGTCACGCCGTATCCGCTGCAGTGGACGCGGCCGGCCGCGCGAGTCACGATGGAGCAAGCGCCGGTTAAACTGCTCGCGCCGACGTCGCCGCTGCTCACGACGCCCAACAAGATCAGCGACGATGACTGGAAAGACTGGGTGCAGGAGCGCGCCACGTACATGCCGAGCACGATCGACAAGCGCTATACGTCCGTGCTGGGAATGAACGATCCGGGCGAGCCGGAGAACGCGGGCGGCCTGCTCGTCGCGCCGGTGGGGAAGGGCAAGTACGTGTACGTCACGCTCGCGCTCTTCCGCCAGTTGCCGAACGGTGTGCCGGGTGCGGCGCGTATTCTGCTCAATCTCGTGAATGCGGCGCCGACAGTCGTACCGCCCAAGATGTAGCGAACGGCAAACCGCGACGGCAACTGCAACAGACTGGAAAAGGATGACGCGGAAACAGCGGGGATATTGCGGCCGATTCGGCTCGCGCTTGGCAGTATCCCTGAAAATCTCCGCTGTCGATCCGCGCCATCCCTCCTAAAGCAGTTGCTGTTCGTTCAGCGAGAAGAAGCCGACGTTGGCGCACCGCCGCCGAGGCTCAGCAACGAGCCCACGACGAGCACGGTGACCGCGCCAATGACGTTGTGCCAGAGGAACGAGACGGTCGGCATGCCGAATGAGACGGCGGCGACGGTGCTCATTCCGGCCAGCAGTCCGACAAACGCGCCCAGCGCGCGTGCTCTGGGAATCATCGCGAGCAGGAAGACTCCCAGGATCGATCCATAGAAGAACGAGCCGAAGCGATTGACGACTTCGATGAGCGAGCCGAGTGTGGCGGCGTACGATGCCACGAGACAGGCGAAGATGCCCCATCCGGCGGTTGCGACGCGTGAGACCATGAGGAAATGCTCGTCGCTCGCTTCGGGGCGATACCAGCGGCGATAGAAGTCGATCACGGTCGCAGTCGAGAGCGAACTCAGCTCCGCCGAGATCGCCGACATCGCCGCGCCCAGTACGGCTGCGATGAACAGACCCGCCAGTCCGAGTGGCAGGTAGCCGATCACGAAGCGCGGGATGATGTAGTTCACGTCGCGCGACGGCTGCCCGGTGATCCGCGCAGCCTCGGCGAGCGCCTCGGTGCGTACGTCCGTCACCACTTTGTCTGCCGCGCGGAATTGTTCGAGCGACGCACGCGTTTGCTCGTTGTTGCCGCTGCGGCGCGCGTCGGAGGTGGCGCGCGCAGCACTGGTCCGCTCGGCGATCGACGCGGCGTAGCGTGACTCGAGCTGCGCATACACGGCCGGTTCGGCGGACTTCACCTGCTCAGCGTGCGCCGGGTTGTAGAGCATCGGCGCCGGCTCGAACAGGAAGAAGAGAAACACGAGCACGCCGACCAGCAGCACCAGCGCCTGCAGCGGGATCTTCCAGTAGGCGCTCATCAGCAGCGAGCTGCGTGCCTCTTCAACCGACTTGGCCGAGAGGTAGCGCTGCACCTGACTCTGGTCGGTTCCGAAATACGAGAGCATCAGGAACGTGCCGCCGATGATGCCCGACCAGAACGTGTACGTCTTGGTGATGTCGAACGAGAAGTCGAAGACCTGCAGCCGTCCGGCTGCACCGGCGACGTGCAGCGCATCGTCCAGGGGAATGGGCATGCGCATGATGAGCACGATCACGACAGACGTGAGCGCTGCTACGACGATGACCATCTGCTTGACGTCCGCCCAAGCGACGGCGCGCACTCCGCCGAAGACGGTGTAGGTGATGGTCGGGATGCCGATCAGTGCAACGCACCAGCCGAGGTTCCAGCCAAAGATCGCGGAAAAGACGACCGCTGGCGCGGCAAGGATTGTGCTGCAGGACATACCGCGCGACAGCAGGAAGAGGAGGCTCGTGAGCGAGCGCGTCTTCGCGTCGAAGCGGCGTTCGAGGTATTCGTAGGCGGTGTAGACCTTGGCACCGTGCAGGAACGGCACCAGGGTGACGCCCAGGATAACCATCGCGATTGGCAGTCCAAAGTAGAACTGCACGAAGCGCAGACCGTCGGTGGCACCCTGTCCTGTGGTGCCGATGAGCGTGACCGCGGAGAGCTGCGTGGCCATGACCGAGAGGCCGACAGCCCACCACGGCAGGCTGCGGCCGGCGAGGAAGTAGCCTTCGAGGTTGGAGGTGCCGCGCGAGCGTCGCAGGCCATCGACGACCAGATAGAGCAGGTACGCCGCGACGACCAGCCAGTTGATCCAATGCATGGCGTCAGTACGTGTAGCGAGTCTGCAGGAGCCAGAGCAACGCGAGGGCGATGGTCTGGATCACGAGCACGCGCCAGAGCGTCGTGCGAAACGGGGTGGGCATAGGCAGTAAAAATACCGCGTGGTCGCGTTACCCGGATTGGGGGATATTCGCCCTCCCACTGGTGTCCTCCGTCGGACGACCATTTGACCTCAGCCGCCAGCCAGCGCTATGCTTCCAATTCAGACGACGACCTGTGCAGGGCAGCGTAGGGCTGCGACGACGCCGTCGCGACACGCGAGCGCAGCACGTTGCGGTTGATGCATGGCAGGTGAGCCTACGTCCAGCGCCAGTGTGAGTTCGGGAAGCGACCGTCATTCCGATCGTGAGTTGCCGATTGGGGATGCCCTGCCGCAGATCATCGACATGTTGCCGTACGCGGCCGTGCTCTTCGCTGCGGACGGGCGTCTGCGCTTCTTCAACGCGCCCGCACGCTCGGTGTACGTCATCGATGAGATCGCCGCGCCCAGTTCGCAGACGGCGGAGCAGGTGCTCGGCGAGCTGCGGACGTACGCGCTTCCCGCGATGGCGCGCGTTCGCGAGTCGGGCACCTCGGAGAGCACCACCCTGCATCTGAGCACCGATCGCTGGTTCGACATGCGCGTGATTCCGTTGATCGACGACATGGTGTACGTCGGCGCGGCCGATGTGACGCTTCGTGAGCGTCGCCGCGAAGCGCTCGAAGTTGGCGAGCGACGGCTGACGGCGATGTTCGCGCTGATGCCGGCGTCGGTTAGGGTGGCCCAGCTGTCCGGTCGCATCGAGCAGATCAGCGAGACGGCCAATCACGAACACCCGATGCCGCGTCCGGAAACGTTGCGCGAGCTGTGGACACGCGATGCGCCGGTCGATCTGTTGAGTGGCAAGGCAATTTCTTATTTGGATTGCCCGGGCGTACGCGCGATGGCGGGTGAGACCGTGCGCGGCGAGCTCCTGCACGTGCAGCGCGGCGGTCTGCAATCTCCCCGCGTGATCGATGCGTGGGCGTCGCCGCTGCGTGATCACGCGGGCAAGATCACCGGCGCCTTACTGCTCGACCGTGATGTCACCGATCAGGTGCGCGCCGAGCAGGCACTGCGCGACGAGCGTGCAGAGGTGGCGTCGCTGCGAGAGCAGGTGGCGCGCGAGGCCGATCGTATCGAAGCGTTGGTGGAGGAGCGAGCCCGTGAGCGTCTCGAGTTGGAGGAGACGCGTTCCCGCGATCGGCGATTGGCGGCGATGGGCCAACTCGCCGCGGGCGTCATGCACGACGTGAACAACTCGCTCAATCCGATCATGGCGGCGTCGTTTCTGCTCAAGCATTTCGCCGAGTCACCGGACGCGGTGCGCGACTATGCGGACCGTATTGCGAAGGCCGCAGAGACGGCGGCGGCGACCGCGTCGCGTGTCGGACGATTCATTCGTCAGGAGCCGACCAGCATCTCCGCGAGCGAGCAGTTGGATCTGGCGAAGCTCGGGCACGAAGTACTCGATCTGACGGAGCCGATGCGCCAACGGTTGGCGCGCGGCGAGAACGAGGTGCGGGTGGTACGCCTACTGGACGGCCCGGTCTGGACTCGGGGCCTTCCCGGCGAGATTCGCGAAGCGCTCCTGAGCCTCGTCCAGAACGCCATCGATGCAATGCCCAAGGGCGGTACGCTGACCGTGCGGGCGTACGCGGAGGGCGATGAGGCGTGTGTGGCAGTTCAGGATAGCGGTGTCGGGATGACTGCAGACGTGCGTGAACGCGCGTTCGAGCCATTCTTCAGCACTAAGGGTGCTGGAGGAACCGGCCTCGGCCTGGCGGAGGTGTACGGCATCGCGCGACGGCATCGTGGCTCCGCGGCTATTGTAACAGTGCCTGGCGCAGGCACCACGGTCACGTTGCGTCTGCCGCTGGCGAGCGATGAGCTCTCCGACGCTGCTTTGGTCCCATCGACTGCGCCTAAGGCAGCGACCGTGCCGCAACGCGTGCTCGTGGTCGAGGATCACGAAGATGGACGGCGACTCGTGCGCCGAATGCTCGAGTCCCACGGGCACATCGTCGATGCGGTCGCGCTCTGTGCCGAAGCGCGAGAAAAGCTCGCCAGCAGCGAAAACGTGCCGTACAATCTACTTTTGACTGATGTGGGACTACCGGATGGGAGCGGGTGGGACCTGGTGTCGTACGCTCGGCACCATGTGCCGGGAATGCGTATTGGCGTGATTACGGGGTGGGAACCAATGGTCAGCGCCGACGATGCCGTCGGTGTGGAATTCATCCTGCGTAAACCATTACGCGCTGCTGAGTTGCTGGATCACGTTGCGGGCCGAATATCGTCCGCGCAAACCGAGTCAATTTCATGACGGATCTCCCGTCGACTATTCGAGTTCTTGTGGCTGAAGACAATGCGCTGGAGCGCTCCACTCTCGTGGATCTGCTCGGCGTGCTTGGCCATATGGTCGTTGCCGAAGTGGAAACCGGCGCCGACGCCATCGCGAAGGCACAGCAGTTCACGCCCGATGCGGTGCTGCTGGACGTGCACATGCCGGGTGCCAGCGGTGTGCAAGCTGCAGAGGAAATTGCGCACGCGCTCCCCGGTACCGCTGTGGTCCTCGTCACTGGCGATCTGTCGCTGACGCTCTCAGCCGCAGACGTATTGCGCAGCACCGCCGTCGCGTTGCTGGCCAAGCCGACACCACCGGCCACGCTCGACGCGACGCTGCGGATGGCCGTCATTCGGGCGCGTGAACTGTTGACGGCGCGTCGCGAAGCCGCCGATGCCAAGCAGCAGCTCGAGTCGCGCAAGTTGATCGAACGCGCGAAGGGCATTCTCCTGCGTCGCACCGGCAGCAGCGAGCAGGAAGCGTATCGTATCATGCAGCGCAGCAGTCAGGACCGCTCCGTGCCGATGGTGGACATCGCGCGGGCCGTCATCGACAGCGAGCCTGGTATGAAGAGCTAGCGTCTGGAGTACATGGCCTGACTCAAAGCACGAACGCGGCGCCCGGTGTGGGTGCCGCGTTCGTGTGTAAGAGTACCCCGCGCTGTCAGTTGACCAAGATCGCCGGTTCACGCGATCAGCGTGCCTCAGAACGGCGGTGGCGGCTCTGCAGGCTTGACCGGATCGCTTGGGCCGCCGGTCGGCCACAGCTTGTGATGCACTTCGTCGATCCAGTCCACGAGGCCTACGCTGTTGGGCTTTTGAGTGTTCACCCATTTCAACAACGCCTGCAGCTTCTCTCGCGTCTTCGTGTGTTCGACCTTGAGCGAGTCCAGCGACGTCTCGAGCGTGGACACACGCGTGATCAGTCCGTCCACGCGCGAATCCTTGCCGCAACCTGTCACAAGCACCGCTACGGCTAGTACGAACAGCGTGCTTCGTTTCATCTGCAAGGCTCCCGCGTTGAGAGGAGTCAACGGTTCGTCGGGCGCAATCGTTCGATAGCTCCCACGCGCGTCCTAAATTGCACGGCCTCGTTAGGCTTGTCTAGCGAATCTGCGACGCGTGCGCGGAGCTCGAGACTGCGTCTGAGAAACGCGAGGTAGATCTGCGGCTGAACGTGCTCGAGATGTGCGGCGGTCTGCGACGCATCGGCGAAGGCGCCTCGCGCGAACTGCAACTCGGCCAGCGTCATGCGCTCGACGCCCAACGGCTCGAACAGTTCGTAGGTGAGCGAGTCACGCCGTGCCGACGGTGCGAGCTGCCCATATGCCGCGATCGCGCCGGTCGTATCACGCACGGCCAGCAGCAGTCGCGCACGCATCGCCTGCGCAAAGAGCCGCTCACGTCGACCGCCCGTGCGCGCGACACTGTCGCTGATCGCACTCATCGCGCGAAGGCGCGCCGTGTCGCCGGTGAATGCGTGCCACAGTCCCAGCACCCAACGTGTTTGCGGACTCGCGCGTTCGTACGACGCGCCGTATGCCTTCTGCGCGAAGCCGGCAGCTTCGTCGGCCTTGGGCGCCATCAGCGTTCGGTCCACGCCGGCCATCGCGTCGATGATGTAGAGCGCGCGCGCCTGCGACGTACCGGCGGCAACGGTGGAATCGAGCAGCGCGCGGAGCTCTGTGTCGCGATGGGTTGCGACGAGCAGACCCTGCAAGTGCAGTAGCGCAGACCATCGGACCCCGGCGGCTGTCGTCGTCGACTGCAGCAGCGCGCGCAGTCCATCTTCCGCGCAGGTGGGATACGCAAAGTGCGCCAACAGCTCGCGTGACGCGGCGAGTACGGCAGGGGCATCCAGCTGCACGGCATCCTTCCAAACCGGCGCATCCCCGCGCACGCACGCGGACATCAACGGCAATTCGCGCACGAGCGACGGCTCCGCACCAAGCGAATTCAGCATCGCCACGATCGCATCGCCGCGCGCCACATCGCCGCGTCGCAGCGCAATCTCCGCGAGATGAAAGAGCGGCGGCGTGAATGCCGAATCGCGCGCGATCGCTTTGTTCAGCCAGTGCTCCGCCGCCGAGTCAGGTGGCGCCGCCGGTCCGCCAAGCAGATGATGATGCACCTCAGCGAGCGCCATCGCGGCTTCTGGATTTTCGTGGTCGCTCTCGAGCAGCTTTCCGAGTACGAGACGCGCGGAGTCCGCCTTGCCTTGCAGGTAAAACAGCAGCCCGTTCGCAAACGCCCGATGGCGCGCGGGCAGTCCGGCGCCACGCTCACTTGCCAGTGATGCCAGCGACTCGGCTTCATCGAGACGCGATTCCCAGCTGGCCGCCTGCGCGCCGCGAATGGCCGCAATCGCGAGCGCGCTGTCCTCGTGTACGGCACGACGAAAGAGCTCGAGCGCCAGCGCAAAGTGCGACTGCCGGTACTCCCGCTCTCCCTGAATCCACAGTGCCACGGCACTGGGCGACCGCTGCGTGAGATCGCCGAGATCGATGCGGCGCGTGGGGTCGAGCAGGCGCGGGAGCAATCGCGCGGCAGCGCGCAGTCCAAGCGTTGGCACCGAGACCGTTGAGTCACCGCTCGCACTCTCCTGCGCAACGAGCGAATCCCCTTGCGCGTCGTGCAGTCGCAACACGACTTCCGTGCGTCCACCACGTCGCGAGATGGCGCCGTCCACGTAGTGCAGCGCACCGCGCTCGCGCGCGATCTGCCCCGCCACGTCAGCCGTAAGCAGCCGGAGGTCCTGACGCATAGCCGGAGCGAGACGGCTGTAGCCGTCGATGACCCGCAGCGGCTCGGCGTGCTCGAGCGACGCGCTGATCGCGATGGCAACGTCCCAGCCGAGTGCGCTCGCGTCGGCCGAATCGCTGCTGCTCTGCAGCGGAAGCACCACGACGCGATTGCGGTCGAGTACGGGCGCTCGCTGGGACCACCAAACGCCAACGGCAGCGGCGAGCGCTAGGCATAGCGCTGCGATGAACATCGGGCGTGCGCGTGACGGACGCGCGGGTTCCGCCACGGTCGCGTGGGACGAGGACGGCGTGATCGTGCCCACGCCGTACGACGGCGTGGTGGGATTCGCCAATGCGGCTGCGAGTTCGTTCGCCGACGTGAAGCGATCCGCGGGGACCTTCTCCATCGCACGGTCGAGAGCGGCCAGCACGTGCGGCGGCACCGTGGGGCGCACGATGGTAAGTGGCGTTGGGCGATCGCTGATGTGACGCGCGATGACGGCGTGCGGCGTAGCCGCCGTGAACGGAGGGTCGCCCGCCAGCATTTCGTAGAGCACACAGCCCAAGCTGTAGATGTCGCTGCGCGCGCCGACTTCCGAATCGGCCGATGCCTGCTCGGGGCTCATGTAGGCAACCGTCCCCACCGCGAATCCGCTGTCGGTCAAGCGCTCGGCGGCATCGCCAACCACACGAGCGACGCCGAAGTCCGTCAGCATTGCGTGTCCCGACGAGAGCAGGATGTTCTCCGGCTTCACGTCGCGGTGCACGACCCCTTGCTCGTGCGCATAGGCGAGCGCGCTCGCGATCTCGGATGCGATGCGTACGGCATCGGCGACCGGAAGCTGACGCTCTCGGCGCAGCCGTTCACGCAATGGTTCGCCACCGATGAACGGCATCGCGCAGAAGACGTGCGGTCCGCGCTGCCCCCATTCGAGCACCGGCACGATGTTCGGATGCTGCAACCGCGCTTCGATACGAATCTCCTGCTGGAAACGCGCGGCGCCGACACTGGTCGCGATCTCCTCGCGCAGGACTTTAATGGCAACCGTGCGATCGTGCCGAAGGTCGCGCGCACGATAGACCACTCCCATCCCACCGCGACCGATTTCGCCTTCGATCGCGTAGTCGTCGCCGAGAGCTCGCTGCAGAGAATCGAATTGCTCGTCCACGCTCATGGAGGCGTCTTGGAGAGTGAGTCGAGCACGAGTCTGAATGTCGGGTCGATCGGAGGTATGGTGCCGGCGCTATCGGCCGACAGCAGCCGGCGGAACAGCGTCTTGGCGTTCACGGGCGTGA
The DNA here is from genome assembly GCA_965279375.1 of Gemmatimonas sp. GTDB lineage: Bacteria > Gemmatimonadota > Gemmatimonadetes > Gemmatimonadales > Gemmatimonadaceae > Gemmatimonas. The sequence goes on from OZ257156.1 coordinate 2,263,723, forward strand.
TCGCGTGCAGCGCGACGGCAGCACGGGTACGATAGGCACGTTGGAAATTCGCCACCGCGCTTCCGACGATGAACGCAGAGTCGCCAAGCGGACGGAGCGCCTGGTCGGCCGGGCTCTGTCGATCGAACTGCTCGCGCATTCTTCGGAAAGTCCTGCCGGTCGAGCGGGCGAAGTTCTGGCTGATCGAGTCCGGTGGTCCGTCGAGCGCACGGGTGAGCGAGGGCACCACGGCTATGCCGCGTGCAACGACACTGTCGCGCTCCCCGTCTACACACTCCTCGCAGGTGAGCCATCGCTCGACGCGCTGCCAGTCGGGGCTTTCGACGCGACTGCGGCTCGTGTCTGTTCTGCAGGCAACGGCGACGGTGCTCAACAGGAGGAGTATGAACAGATGGCTGCGACGTATTGCGACAACGAACTCTGCGTTCATTGGCACAGCACCGGAGGAGGGGTGGGCTTCGGACTCAGCACTGGCCGCACGTCGGTGGACAGTGCTGGACATGTCGCGGTGGCGTACGGATCGCACGGACAAATGTTCGGGCCCTGACTCAGGTCGGCGTTGCGTTTGATCCACGACCGTCCATCCACGTGCATGCGATAGACCTGACCGAGCGTCAGTCGTTCTCGACCATCGAGCCCCGCGGCCGACCCGGGATTGACGAACATGACGTTGTCGCTGGCAAACCCATGCACTCGGTTGATGTGACCGGTGTCTGGTGCGATCAGTCCCAGTGCGTGTCCGAACTCGTGGGGGATCGTGGTGGATACTGCCCAGTTGCGCGAGATGAGAATGACGTTGGGTTCGCAGAAGTAACCGCGATTGATTCCGTCGATTCTTTCGATGTAGTAGATGTTCAGTTTCTGCGGATCCGGGGCGACGTTCGTGGGTAGGTTGGGGATCTGCGAGCATTGATCGAACGTCGATGGCAGCAGTTGGCGAATCGTCGTTTGCATCGTTGGCGGGAATACGATACCGGCACGCGCGTTTCGCAGGTCGCTTTCCGTGGCGAGCAACCCTGCGTCAACGAACTTTTTTGCCGAGTCCTGATGTATCAGGTCCACTCCGAGGACCACCTGCAGCGGAATCCGAATCGGAGGTCCGGCATCCACCGCAGTCACCATATCCTGATTGGTGCTCCAGGACATCGGGTGCCTGAGCAACGGGCGCGTGGACTCGGTGAACACGTTCGCCTCGGCGCGTAAGCACCCGCTGCTGCCGTTGATCTCACGCAGTGGAGCACTCGACACGAAGCTGGTGATGCGGTCGTAGTCGCAGTCGCTTGCATACTCGCCACTCAACATCGCGACGGCCGGCAAGTCGCCCGCCACATACGTCGCACTCACTTGGTCCGTCGGCGCCACGGCTGACGCGACCACCGCAACAAACGCGGTTCCCGTCAGCGTGCCGTTGGTGACGGTGAGCTTGATGACTTGGCCTGGTGAAAGTCCTCCGGGCATCGTGACGATCGCATCGCTTTTAGTGCCGACGATGGTGGGCGCGGTGGTCGACGCCGACCACGTCAGCACACCGGGATCGAGCGGTGCCCCTGTCGCGTCTTCCGAAACGACCGTGAGACGAAAGCTCAGGGGTGTGCCGGGTGCCGTGGCCCGTACCTGCACTACCTCGGGCAGGATGAGCAGGTATGGCGGTTGACGGAGGTTGAGGAAGGCCAAGCCCTGATTGCAGCCGCTGCCGATGAGCAGTGGCGCGAGCAGCGCGCACACCACGAGTCGACAGCACCGCACCACGTCTCCGAGACGAGCATTGGTCTGCACCATCGTTCTCCTCGGCGTTGAACTACGCCACTGACACCGCTGCTGCTGCGAGTTGCTGCTGCTTCGCCGCGCGCCCTACGAGATCGGCTTTCCCGGGGGCGGCCCGGACACCTGCTTCACGAGCTGATAGAGGAACTCGAGGCCGTCGTAGTACGACTTCACGCGCAGCTTCTCGTCGCGTCCGTGCGCGTTCGTTTCACCCGGCGCGGAAAAGATGCCGCTCACGCCGTAGGTGGGGATGCCGGCCGAGCGCAGGTACGCGCCGTCCGTGGCGCCGGTGGACATCGTGGGGATCACCGGCACGTCGTTGAACATCTTCTTCGTGAGCGACGTGGTGACGGCGAGCAACGTCGGATCGATCGCCGCAGTCTTCTTGCCGAACCGGTCGCCACGCACCTCGCGCATCTTCACCTTCACGCCCGTGTCGGCCACGACGCGCTCGATGGTCGCCTTCACGTCTTCCGCTGTGGACGTAGGCACGATGCGGCAGTTCACCGTGGCGACGGCGGTCTGAGGCAAGGCGTTATCCGCGTGGCCAGCGGCCAATCGCGTCGCGACACAACTTGTGCGCAGCATCGAGGCGTAGCGAGGATCGGTGGAGATGATGCGTGCCGCCGCGGTGTCCGCCGGATTGGCGACGATCGCGCGCATCGCCGCCGCGATGGATGGGATCTCGACCTTGGAAGTTTGCGCGAAGAACGGACGCGACACGTCATTCAGGTCTACGGGGAATACGAACTTCTCGAGCCGTGCGAGCGCGTTGGCGAGCTGATAGATCGCGTTGTCCTTGCGCGGCACGCTGGAGTGGCCGCCCGTGTTCAGCGCGGTCAGCGTGAAGTTCACCGGCACCTTCTCGGCGGCCTGCACCGAGTGAAAGAGCGGCTTGTCGTCCTGCAGTGTGCCGCCGCCACCTTCGTTGATCGCGTACTCGGCGTCGATGAGCGCCTTGTGATTGTTGATCAGCCACGAGACGCCGTTCGATCCACCGCCCTCTTCATCGGCCGTGAGCGCGAGAATGAGATCGCGCTGCGGCACGTAGCCTTCCTGTTTGTAGCGCAGCAGGTTGGCGACGAACATCGACGCCATCGACTTGTCGTCGGCCGTACCGCGTCCGAGGAAGTAACCGTTCTCTTCCACGAGCGTGAACGGGTCGCGCGGCCAGTCGCTGCGCAGTGCGGCCACGACATCGAGATGCGCGAGCAGCAGCAATGGCTTTCCCTGTCCCTTGCCATGATAGCGCACCACGAGATTGCCCTTCGTCGGGCGATCGGGTGGCACGAGCACCTGCACGTCGGCCGCGGGGAATCCGGCATCGAGGAATCGCTTGGCCATCGCGCGTGCGGCCTTCGTCACATCGCCAACGGAGTCAACCGTATTGATCTCGACCAGCTCCTTGTACACGGCACGCGCCGCCTGTTGCTGCGGTGTGAGCGTGGTCGGCGCACCGGGCGCGGACATGCCGGGAAGCTGCGCGTGCAGCGCGGGCGCGACGAGCGTGGACGCAACAAACGCGGCAGTAACGGCGACGGCCGCAGCGGTGTGACGACGGACGGGCATGGGTCGGCTGGTGAGGGTTAAACGCGAAGGTACCAGACGGAAGGATCTCCGGCGAGGGGACGAATCGATCATTCGGGATTCCTTCACCGCGGCGCCAGGAGTGGCATCAAGGGCGGCACCAATGTTGCCCGCCCATGTGGCTGCCGGCCGGTGGCCGGCTCTCTCTTTCGCCGCGAGGCACGCACCATGGGCGACCGATCACGCCACACAGGCACCGACCACAGCGGTCAGTTTTCCGATCACTTCCAGGCGGCGTCGCAGTATCAGGCGGCCGCGCACCACCACCTGCAGGCCGCGCATCACCAGGAGCACGGCCAGCATGAGGCCGCCATGAAGCACGCCGAAGCGGCCCGACGCCACGGCGATATGGGGCATGAACTCTCGGAGAAGGCGGCGAAAGCCAACCTCACCGCCCACGCCCACGCCGACGCCAAGACAGACTAGCGGCGCGCCGAAAGCCGGCGCGCGAGCAGCGTCAGCGGCCGCCGGGGAGTGTGGCGACGCCCGTGGCCGGATTGAACGTGCTGCCAGCCGGCAGCACGTGCATGACCATGCCGGTGGCACCAAGCACACCCTGAGGTGTGATCGCGCTCTTGCGTGCGTCGTAGATGACCGCGACGCTGGCTCCGGCGATGCGCCACGTGCCGTCCGGCTGCACGATCAGCGCGGTGGACTCGTCAACGCCAACACCCAGATGCGTGTCGCGCTCGAGCACGAGGCTGATCAGGCGATTGTGCCGCTTCCGTCGCAGGAAATGCTGGTCGATGATGGCGTTGCCGATAAGACCAAAGCCGTCCGCGGTGGCGATGTTGTTTCGGTCGATGGTGCCCATGGACAATGTGGTGTCCGGGCGCGTGCCTCCGGGGTGCTTTTCGTCACCCGTGAGCATGATGCTCGACATCACGGCGGCGCCGGCTGATGTCCCGCCGATCACCGCGCCCGCGCGATAGCGATCGGCGATCGCGGCCGCGGTGCGCGAGCCACCGAGTGCCGCAGTGAGGCGAGATTGATCGCCGCCGCCAAACCAAACGCCGGTGGCGTTGCGCACCGCCTGCACGATCGAGTCGGCATCGGCACCGTCACGTTGCACCCAGAGACTCACGGCTTCGGCGCCAAGCGCGCGCAAATCCTTCGCCTTGGCCTCACCGCTGGCCTTTCCATCGGCGCTGGCCATCGCGAACACGACGATGCGCGCCTTGCCCGCGCCGCCCGCCAACTCGACGAACTCGCGCACGAGCGCGGCAGGCTGCGGGCCGCCACCGACGATGTACAGCGATCCCCGCGCGCTGCTCTGTGCCGACGCCGACGGGACAGCGAAAGCGATGGCGAGCGTCAGTAACGCAGCGGCAAATGCATTCCTGCGTGCACGCGAGGCAAAGGAACGCGTGGACGTGAGAGCAGACGCAAGCAATGACTCGAACGGAGACATGATGAGGGCAGTCGAGGGGGGCGGGAGCGGATCAATGCTCCGCAAAGATGCGCTCCCCGACCGCCGATGGGCGAATCCGACGTGCGTATTCGTTGCCAGATGACCCAACCCGCTGAACTAACTTGGCGGTAGCACCGGCGCGTGGTGGCTCGTCCCTGGTGCGCGCATGCCACTGGAATTGGACAGCGAGACAGTCGCCTGCGGTGTCAGCTCGTCGAGAATCCGTCGACTGACCAGGACCCCGTTGTCGTAGACGTCGAGCAACGTGCGGTGCCCCACGACCTCCGGCAGCAGCAGGCAATCCACCACCAGCGACTGCGGGACCTCGACAGTGCGGAACCTGAGGTGCGCCGACACCATGCCGTCTGATTCGATGCTGGGCGCATCGAAGAGGATCGGGATCAGCCCCTGACCGTCCGCACCCACCGCGCACCGCTCCGAGAGGAGCAGGGCGGCCTCGCGCAGTCGCGCGGCGGCAAAGAGCGTGCGCGGCGCCGAGAGCGTGAGGTCAATCGTGCGACCGACGATGCGAACCGTCGCCGTGCTCTCGACCGTCGCGACTGGTCCCGCCACCACACTCGCAATGCGATTGGCCGTCGACCTAGTGGGCAGCGGTGGCACGGCCACGACTCGGCCCAGCAGCAGTCCGCCCGCGAAGAACGCCGATGCGTACGACAGCACTTCCACCAGAAAGAACATGGCCCGACACCGGTTGCTGGTCGCGAGGGCGCCCATGACTTGTTCTTGCGGCGCAGTGGAGCAACACGTGAGTAGTCGCCGCACCCCAGCCGCTGTGCCGCCTCGCTCGACTGAAGCGCCCCGGACGTCTCAACAGGATGTCGTTTCGGGCGTATCTTCACCGTCGCTCATCACCTGAGCCCAGTCCCTCCGAACTTCCCTCGTGACTCCCACATGACCTGCTCATGACACGCTCCCGTCGCGATTTCCTCAAGGCAAGCGCTGCCGTCGCCGCTGGTACCATGGCCGCGTCGTCCTCGCTCGCTGCGGCGCCCGGTCTCATCACCCGCGTCACGCCGCGCGGCCTGCTCGACGCGGCGACGCCGTTCGACGATCCCGCCGTCAAGGCGCTGATGCAGGTGGCCATCGACACGGCGAAGCGCGGCGGAGCCTCGTACGCCGATGTGCGCGTCGCCGCACGGCGCCAGCAGAACGTCAACACGCGCGACCGCATCGTGCAGGGGGTGAGCGATACCGACACCTTCGGACTCGGCGTGCGCACGCTGGTGGATGGCGCGTGGGGATTCGCGGCGACCAGCAGCCTGAGCACCGACTCCGTCGCCGACATCACGCGCAAGGCGCTCGGACAAGCCAAGGCCAATCGCGCCAGCCAGATCCGCCCGGTCAAGCTCGCGCCGACGCCCGGCAATCAGGTGGGAACGTGGTCGAGCCCGATCAAGACGGACCCGTTCACCGTGGCGATTCCGGACAAGGTCGCGCTGCTGCTCGCCGCCAACGAAGCGGCGCTCAAGGTGAAGGGCGTACGCACGGTCAACTCGGCGATGTTCTTCTTGCGCGAAGAGAAGTCGCTGATGACGAGCGATGGCTCGTATCTCATTCAGACGATCTTCCGCACGTCGCCGTCGATTTCCGTGACGGCGGTGTCGGCGGACTTCTCCGATTTCCAGTCGGTGGACAGCAATGACATCGCGCCGATGGGTTTGGGCTACGAGCATGTGCTCGACTCCAAGCTCGTCGAGCGCGCGCCCAAGTACGCCGAGCAGGCAGTGCAGAAGCTGTCCGCCAAGCCGGTGGAGCCGGGGCGTTATGACCTGCTGCTGCATCCGTCGAATCTGTGGCTGACAGTGCACGAAGTCATCGCGCATCCGAGCGAACTCGATCGTGCGTTAGGCTTCGAAGCCAACTACGCGGGCACCAGCTTCATCGCGCCGCCGGAAGCGGTGCTGGGCAAGCTGCGCATTGGCTCGGACCTCTTGAACATCGTCGGCGATCGCGAGCAGGCGGGTTCACTCGGCGCCATCGGCTGGGACGACGAAGCAGTGAAGCCGACCAAGTTCGACATCATCAAGAACGGCATCTTCGTGGACTATCAGACCACGCGTGAGCAGGCCACGATGATGACGGATTACTACACGAAGGCCGGCAAGCCGGTGCGCTCGTACGGCTGCAGCTACGCGCAGAGCTGGGCGGACGTGCAGTTCCAGCGCATGCCCAACGTGAGCATGGTGCCGGGCAAGAACGACGACACCTTCGAAAGCCTGATTGCCAAGATGGATCGCGGCATCGCGATCGAGGGCGACGGTTCGTTCTCGATCGACCAGCAGCGATACAACGGACAGTTCGCCGGCCAGGTCTTCCACGAGATCAAGGGCGGCAAGGTGGTCGGCATGCTGAAGGACGTGGCGTATCAGTTCCGTACGCCGGATTTCTGGAAGTCGCTCAAGGCGATCGGCGGCCCGAAGAGCTACCACCTCGGCGGCGCGTTCGGCGACGCCAAGGGACAGCCAGGTCAGTCGAATTCCGTCAGCCACGGCTGCGTGCCGTCGCTCTTCCAGCAGGTGAACATCATCAACACCGGGAGAAAGGCGTGAGCCATCGTCTGGGAAATCATCAGGGCGACATCGCGCCGCGCTCGCTCTTTGCGCCGGTGAACGTGTTGTCGCGCGCCGAAGCGCAGGAGATTGCCGCGCGCGCACTCAAGAACTCGCCCGCGGAAGAGACGCGCGTCTCCATCAACAGCGGTGCGCGCGCGGATACGCGCTTCGCGCTGAATCAGGTGACGACGTCGGGTGAGAATCAGGATACGACGGTCACGATCACGGCGTACGTGGGCAATCGTTCGGCGAGTGTGAACACCAATCGCCTCGACGAAGCATCGCTTGCCGCTGCAGCGAAGCAGGCACATGAGATCGCGAAGCTGGTGCCACCCAATCCGGAGCGGATGCCGGAGCTTGGTGCGCAGCAGTATCCGGCGCCCAAGGAACGCAGCTTCTCGATGCCGTCGCCGGAAGAGCGCGCACTGGCCGCGAAGCAGGTGACGGAGTTGGCGCGTGCGAACGATCTCATCGCGACGGGCTTCATCGAGTGTCGGGCCGGTGCAAACGCGCTGGCCAACTCGAAGGGACTGTTTGCCTACGACTCGAGCGCCGTGATGACGATGACCGCGACGGTGCGCTCGCCCGATGGCACGGGATCAGGTTGGGCCTGCAGCGATGGGGTGAACTTCAGCGATCTCGATCCAACGGCCGTTGCTGCCACTGCGGTGCAGAAGGCCAAGGACTCACGCAACCCAGTCGCGATCGAGCCGGGTCGTTACACGACCATTCTCGAGCCTACTGCGGTCGGCAATCTCGTGCAGCTCATCGCCGGTGCGATGCAGGCGCGCGCTGCGGATGAAGGACGCTCGTTCTTCTCGAAGCAGGGCGGCGGCAACAAGATCGGGCTCAAGGTGGTGGATGAGCGCGTGACGCTGCTCTCCGATCCGGAGGATGCGCCGAGCACCACGGGAGGCTTCGATGGCGACGGAGTGCCGGTGGAGAAGGTGCTGTGGATCGAGAACGGTGTCGTGAAGAACCTCAACTACGATCGCTACTGGGCGCAGAAGCAGGGCGTACCGGCCACGCGCGCGGGCGGCGGTGGCCGTGGCGCGCGTTCGTTGCGCATGCTCGGCGGCACGTCGAGCGTGGCGGAGATGGTGAAGAACACGGAGCGCGGTGTGCTGGTCACGCGCTTCTGGTACATCCGTGCGGTGGACCCGCGAACGATTCTCTACACCGGCCTCACCCGCGACGGCACGTTCCTGATCGAGAATGGGAAAGTCACGCGCCCGATCAAGAATTTCCGCTTCAACGAGTCGCCGATCTTCTTCCTCAACAACCTGCAGGAGATGGGGCAGAGCATCCGTGTGAACGCGTCGGAAAATCTTGGCGCGGGTGGCGCGATCTACATGCCGCCGATCAAGGTGCGCGACTTCACGTTCAGCTCATTGTCGGACGCGGTGTAGCGCCGGCTGGTGTGGGCGCATGCTCGCAACGTGTGCCCGCGTTTCTCGATCGTGCTTCAGATTTCGCGGATAACTGCAACTGCATTGGAACTGCCGATCACACGGATCTAGCGGATAACACGGATACAACAAAAGCTGTTGTGGTATCCGCGCGTTTCCCATGAATCCGTGTGATCGGCAGTTCTAATGCAGTTGCAGTTGCAGTTGCAGTTGCAGTTGCAGTTGCAGTTGCAGTTGTTGTTCTCGTTCTAGCCGGAGTTCCTCAGCTCGCCGCGACGAAGCTGCACCCGTTCTGCTGCGCCAGTACGTTCGCGAAGATTCCGGACGGCTGGAGAATGATCCCCGGCACCATCATCGAGATCGCCTTCGCGCGCGCTTCGGGCATCTTGAGCTTGTCCTTCTTCACGACGTCGCGCACCACGCCACCGAACGCCATGTTGCACGCGAGCACGATCACGCCGCGGCTGATCTGTTGCTCGAGCATGAGCTGCGAGAACGGCGATGCGGGCTTGCCGTCCGTTGGCGCTGCGGCCAGCACGGGGTTCGTGTTCGTCTTCTTGTTCTTGTCGTCGCGGACGTTGTTCTGCTTGCCGACGTTGTATTCGTCCCAGAATGCTTGATTCATCGCGAGGATGATCCCCTCGTGACGCAGCACGATCACCGGCGAGAAATCCGACGGCTGCGCCTTGAACACTTCCGTGTACTGCCGCGCCCAGAGCCCGGCGCGAAGTACGCCAGAGCCGCCGCTCACCTGCGGCACATCGAACATGGCCCGATGCTTCCCGGTGATCTTCTTCGTCCAGCTCGTATCCCACACAGGATCGGCCTGCTGCTCCTCGGCCGACGCGAACTCGGAGAAGGCGCTGGTGTGATCTGCCGCGACGTCGCGCGCGGTCGGTTGGCTCGCGTGCAGCAATGACGGCGCGACGCCGAGTCCTGCAGCGCCAATGGTGAGACGCTGCAGAAAGGCACGGCGATCCGAAAAGTCTGTTGCTGACATGGTGGCTCCGATACGGACTGCGATGGTGAGCGGGCGGGGATGGCCGAATCTACGGCGTTCGCCACTGATTGGCACGGACGTTCTGCGCGGCGAGTCGTGCCGTTTCCTCGATGCGCCTGTTACGCGTGGGCGCCGTCTTTGCCTGCAGAATCCATTCGAGGATGCCGCGCTTGACCGAACGAGGGAATTCCTCGAAATGTTGCGCCGCGCCGTCGTGCTGAGCGAACGCCTCGGCAAGATCTGCGGGAATCTCGAGGGCGTCGACTGCATCGAGTGCGGTCCACGAACCGTCGGCCTTCGCGGCGTCCACCTTGCGCGTGCCGGCCGCATGCATACGCCCTTCGGCCTGCAGCCTGGCGACGCGCTGCTTGTTGGGCTGCGACCAGAGCGAGCCGGGTTTGCGCGGCGCGAACCAGAGCATGGTTCGCTTTTCGTCCAACGCCCGGGGTTTACTGTCCACCCAGCCGAAGCAGAGCGCCTCGCAAACTGCATCGTCGTAGGACATGTCAGCGATCCCAGCGGCCTTCTTGTACGTCACCAGCCACACGCCGCCGTCGCGCTCATGATGTGCCGACAGCCAGTCGCGCCATGCTGCGCTGGACTTAGGGTGGACCGCATCGGGCGGAAGTCGTTTCGCCGGCATCAGCACTCCCTCCACACGCAGGCAATCGGTCTGTAGCTCAGGTCAGTCTTTCTTCGCTCTTGGGGCGTACTGCTCCATGTCGCGTCCCAGGAGCAACGTTGCTGTGACTAGCGTGGCGCTGACCAGAAAGGGACTGGGCTTGCCCACGCTGTCGTACAAGGCGCCGAACAGAATCGGGAAGCCGACGCGCGTAATGCCGCCGTATGTCTGCTGCACGCCCATGTACAAGCCGCGCTCAGCGCTGCTGACCACGCGCGAGAGCATCGCCGTGACGCACGGAAACGTGAATGCGGTACCGAGTGGCAGCATGCCAACTGTGAGCGCGAGCATGACGTAGTTCTGCGAGAGTGCGATGCCGATGAGACCCGCGCCGAGGAACATGATGCCCCAGCGGCTCAGCGCCGGCTCGCCGACGCGATCGACGAACTTGCCAAGCATCACGGCGCGGATGAACACGCTCAGCACACCGATGTACGCGAAGAACCAGCCGATCGTGTCGGCGGTGACGCCAAAGCGGTCCGACAGGAACAGAGCGAGAATCGACGTCGTGCCCTGGAAGGCACCGATGGCGATTGCATAAATCAGAATCAGTCGCGACGCAGGTTCGTCCGGATGGCTGATCACGCGCATCACCGCCTCGCGGCTGCTCTTGCGCACAACCTTCGATCCATCGGCATTGAGCGCCTGCTTGCCGCCCGGCTTGCGAATCTCGGTCAGGTACTTGCTCGCGAAGCCGATGTTCACCGCACACAAGCCAGCCGCGAGCAACCCAGGCACCTGCGAGCCCCATTGCTGCACGAAGCTGCCGATCACCGGGCCAAGTGCGACACCTGCATTCGTCGCCGCGCTCAACCAGCCGAGCGACTTCGCGCGATCTTCCGGCTTGGTGGCATCGGCCACGTACGCCTGAATCACGCTCACTGTGCCGCCACCCGCGCCCTGCACGATGCGCGAAAGGAACAGCAGCCACAGGCTGTCGGCATACGCGAAGACGACATACGCGATCGCACTCGCGGCGAGTCCCACCATGAGCGCGGGACGCCGGCCGTACTTGTCGCTGAAACGGCCCCAGTACGGCGCACTGATCAACTGCGCAACGCTGAACGAGCTCACCAGCAAACCAATGATCAGGCCACCGGCGCCGAGTCCCTTGGCGTAGAACGGAAGCAGCGGCAGGATCATCAACAGGCCGAGCATGTCGATGAATGCCGTCACCATCAGAATCACCAGCTTGCCAAACGCACTCTTCTCCGGAACGACTGCACTCTCGCCAAGCGGCGTCTCGCTCATTCCGACTTCCCGAGTGCAGCCGGTGCGACGGAACGCCCCACCACGCCGGCCAGCGCGATGATGGTGAGCAGATACGGGATCATTTCCACGAACTGACTCGGAATGAGTTGAGCACCCTGCAACTGGATCTGCAGCGTTTCCGCGCCCGCGAAGAGCAGGCAGGCGACGGCGACGCGCAGCGGCTCCCACCGCCCGAAAATCACGGCGGCCAGCGCGATGAAACCACGACCGGCAGTCATGCCGTCGCTGAACTGATGCTGGTCGAGCGCGAGATACGCACCGCCCAGCGACGCGAGCGAGCCCGCGATGATGAGGCCCTTGAGACGCAGCGGTACCACGGCCACGCCAAGTGTCGCGGCCGCCTCGGGCTTCTCACCAACCGCGCGTGCACGCAGACCGAACGGGGTGCGATACAGCAGCCAGCCGAGCGCCGGCAGCGCAAAGATTCCGATCCACACCACCGGATTCGCGAACGATGCCATCAGCGCATTCGTGGAGGCATCGCCACCGAATCCCGCGACGCGCGGCGAGTTGCTGGCGCTGTCGAAAACGAGCCGCAGAAAGAACCGCGTCGCACCCACGACCAGCAGATTGATCGCCACGCCAACCACGACCTGATTGGCCTTGAAGCGCAGTGTGGCCACGGCCAGCACACTCGTGACCACCAGCCCCGCAGCCAAAGCGCCCAGCAACCCTACCCACGCGCTGCCGCCGTAGTAGCTGCCCAACGCTGCACCGAACGCACCGGACAGCATCATGCCCTCGAGTCCCAGCGCAATGATGCCGACGCGCTCCGACATCACACCACCAGCCGCTGCGAGCAGATACGGGATCGCGATGCGTATCGTCTGCAGCAGAAAATTCAGCGCGCTCACGCGTTGCCTCGCTTGCTGCGCGCAGCCATCGATACGGCAGATGCCGCAGCTTCACGCAACTGACGCTGCACTTCCGGCACCGCGGTGGCGACGGCAAGAATCACGACGGCGGTGAGAATGTCGGTGAGCTGCTTGGGCACCAACGCGTTCACGGCCAGTCCACCCTGCGACAAGGTTGCAAACAGCAGTGCGGCCAGCAGAATGCCGATCGGGTGATTGCGTCCAACCAGTGCGACCGCGATACCAAGAAATCCGGCACCGCCGGCAAAGCCTTCTTCGTAGTAGCCCTTGTAGCCGAGCACGAAGTTCATGCCGCCGAGACCGGCCAGCGCACCGGAGAGGCACATCGTCATGAAGAGTACGCGCGGCACGCGCACGCCGCCGTACTCCGCCGCATCCGGCTGCAGACCGACGGCGCGCAACTCGTAGCCCGAGCGCGTGCGAAACAGATACCAGCTGCAGGCGATCGCCGCCGCGAGTGCGATCAGCATCGTCCAGTTGGCCGCGCTGCCGTGGAACGCGGACAGCATGTCTGAAATGCGCGGTACGCCGCCGGCGAGAATTGGTGGCGTGTGCAACGTTTCCGGCACGTGGATCTTCGCCGCGACCAACCAATTGAGCAGCGCGAGCACTACAAAGTTGAGCATGATCGTCACGATCACTTCGCTCGCCCCAAACTTGGCGCGCAGCGCACCGGGAATCGCGGCGACCGAGGCGCCCGCGCCCATCGCGGCGACGAGGCAAAGCAGCGTGGCAATCACTGCAGGCATCGATGCCGGCATGAGCATGCCGGCCACCGCCGCTGCAAACCCTCCCATCGCCAGCTGTCCTTCAGCGCCCACGTTGAACAATCCCGCGCGCCCGGCGATCGCAAACGCCAGACCAGTGCAGGTGAGCGTGGTCGCCTTGTACAGCACCTGCCCGAGTCCGTACGGGTTGCCCCACGTGCCGTCCACCAGCAAGCGGAAAACGGTGGCCGGCGCCTGTCCGAACGACAAAATGAGTACGTCGCCGACGACGGCGGCGATGGCGAGTGCCACCAGCGGCGCCAGAAACGCCGATGCCAGCTTCATGCGCATCTCACCCGGAGTCTTTCGTGCGCGCAGCATCGCAACCGGTGCCGGCGTCATGCGGCCGCTCCGGTCATGTACGGTCCGAGAATCTCTGCGTCACACTCGGCGGCGGGCAGCACGGTTACGAAAGCACCGCCGTACATGACGGCAATGCGGTCCGACAGCGCAAGCACTTCCGGCAAGTCGGCACTCACCAGGAGAATGCCCTTGCCAGCGTCACGCGCCGCACGGATCTGCGCGTGAATGAACTCGATGGCGCCGACATCCACACCGCGCGTCGGCTGCGCGGCGAGCAACACGTTGAACTCGCGTCCCATCTCTCGTGCGATCACGATCTTCTGCTGATTGCCGCCCGACAGCGCGCGGGCCGCGAGCGTGGCGATCGGCGGACGGATGTCGAACTGCGCGATCTGCTCGGCGGCGTTCATCTCGATGCGTGCGCGTTGCAGCACACCGCTCGACGTGAAGTGATGCTGCCGGCCCAGAATGAGATTCTCGGCGATGCTGTAGTCGAGCACGAGACCACGACGGTGCCGGTCTTCCGGCACGTGCGACAAACCGGCGTCGGCGCGTGCGCGCACGTCCAGGCCGTCGAGCGCGGTGTCGCCCAGCATGATGCGACCGCGCTCCGTCTTGCGAAGTCCGGCGATCGCTTCGAGTAACTCCGTCTGACCGTTGCCCTCCACACCGGCAATGCCCAGCACTTCGCCTGGCGCGACGCTGAACGACAGATTGGGAATCACAACGGTGCCACGATCGCCACGCACGGCTAACCCGCTCACGCTCAGCGCATCGCGTAGCGCCTTGCTGGATGCGTCGGCGCGCATCGCGCGATTCTCGCCCGTCACCTGAATGCCCGGCGATGCATCGAGAGCGAGCGCGACTTCGCGCCCCACCATTGCCTTGGCAATCTCGCGCGGTGTCGTGTCTCTGGTCGCCATGCGCGTCACGGTGCGCCCAGCGCGCATCACGGTGATCGTGTCCGACACATCGATCACTTCGTCGAGCTTGTGCGTGATGAGAATGACCGTACCGCCATCGTCGCGCAGCGCGCGCAAGACTTGCCATAACTCACGTACTTCCGGCGGCGACAGTACCGCCGTGGGCTCGTCGAGGATGAGAATCTTCGCGCCGCGATAGAGCGCCTTGAGAATCTCCACGCGCTGCGCCTCGCCCACGCTCAAGTCGGCCACGCGCGCCGTTGGATCCACCAACAGGCCGCACTTGGCGCTCAGCGCGCGCACGTCCGACACACCACGCGCCAGATCGATGCGAACGCCGCTCGTTGGCTCCTGACCCAACACCACGTTTTCGGCGACGGTCAGCGTGTTCACCAGCATGAAGTGCTGATGCACCATCCCCACGCCAGCGGCGATCGCGTCGGTCGTCTTCCACCCGGTAACGGTGCGACCATTCACCTCAACCGTGCCCGAGTCGGGGGCGTAGAGCCCGCTCAGCACGCGCATCAGTGTGCTCTTGCCCGCGCCGTTCTCGCCCACGAGCGCATGGATTTCGCCTTTGGCCACGTCTAACGACGCATCGCGATTGGCGACCACCGCGCCGAACGACTTGGCCACGTCATGCATACGCACGGCCCATCCGCTCGGCGGAGGATCCTGTGCCGTGGCCACGGCGACGGCGCCGCGCGGCGGCATGCGATCGCCGGCTGCCGCTGCCTCGGGCACGGGCCCGTCTTCGGAAAAATCGGAGTAGTGCGTCATGTCAGCGCGTGCTCGGCACCTTGATGCGACCGGCGACGATGTCCGCCGTGAGGGAATCGAGACGCGCACGCACGGCGTCCGGAATGAGCGCGCGATTGTTCGCGTCGTAGATGTAGCCCACGCCCTTCTCGGCCAACCCGAACTGCTGCACGCCGCCCTTGAATCGCTTTTCCTTCACGGCCTTGGCGGCCTGGTACACCGATTCGTCGATGCCCTTCACCATGCTCGTCAGCACGAAGCCCGGCGCTTCCGCGTACTGGTCCGCATCGACGCCGATGCCGAGCTTCCCGGCCGAACGCGCCGCTTCGAAGACGCCAAGCCCCGTACTACCGGCTGCGTGAAAGATCACGTTCACGCCCTGATTGTACTGGCTGAGTGCGAGTTCCTTGCCACGCCCCGGATTGCGAAACGCTTCGGGGGTGACGCCTGCGTACTGCGCGATCACTTCACAGTCGCTGCAGACGTAGCTCACGCCCGCGCGGTAGCCGGCTTCGAACTTGTGAATGAGCGCGATGTCCATGCCGCCCACGAAACCCACTTTCTTGCTCTTGCCGACCAATGCCGCCAACGCACCAACGAGAAACGAGCCCTCCTCCTCGCGGAACTTGAGTGCGACGAGGTTCGGTGGCATCGGCAGCGGATTGCCCGCCGCGTCGGTGGGGATCGCGTAGTCCACGTCGGCAAAGGCGACGTTGGGGTATTCGCGGGCGAGGGGCGTGATGTCGTCGGTGAAGATGAAGCCGACACCGATCACGAGGTCGAGCCCCTCTGCGGCCAGCAGTCGCAGCCCGGCTTCGCGGTCAGAGCCTTCGCCAGGCTCGATGTATCGCACCCGCGCGCCGAGGTCCTTGGCGGCTCGCATGCCACCCAGGTACGCGCCGTCGTTGAACGACTTGTCGCCGCGGCCGCCCACGTCGAAGACGATCCCGATATCGAGGCCTTCTGAGTCGTCGGCGACGGTCGCGCCCGAAGGCGTGACCGTGAGCAGCGCGAGGTGGGCGAGGAGGAGCGCCCCTATGAGGATGAGGGTCCGACGCATGACGCAGAAGGTTCGCCGCCCGCACCGTCATTCGGAAGGGGAAATCAGCGAGTCGCGGGACTCAGCTTGTAGAGGCCATTGAGCATGTCCGACGCATAGAAGCCGGACGGCGACCAGTGCACGCCCCAGACATAGGTCCCGCTGGTGCCGCCGCCTGCGAAGCGCGCCTTCTCGCGTCCGGAGGCGCCAAGGTCGCACCGACCGTCGGCCAGCTTGACGGTGCAGGTTGCGAGATCGCCACGAATGTCCAGCACGCGTACGCCGGCGTTGTAGTAGGCCGCGTACAGCAAGCCGTTCGCCTCGTCCACCGAGAAGTTGTGCACGCCCGCTCCGGCCACGCTGAACACGGCGACTTCTCGCGCCGCACTCGGCATGCTGATGTCCACCACGTGCACGTCTCCGACGGAGGACGAGCCGATTACGCCGGGTCCCTCTTCACCCACGAAGAGAAAACTCTTGTTCGCTGTCACGGGATCGTGGTACCACCAGACGTTGTGTGCCTGTCCGCCGCGTATCGTGGCCGTCCCCACTCGGCGAGGCGAGGCTACCGTGCCGGTCTGCGCGCCGATGTCCCAGATCCCCACTCCGTCGTTCCACTCGGCGGTGAAAAGCATGCCGTCGCGCACGAACACGTCGTGAACGAACGGCGACCCCAATTGGACGGAAGCGACCGTCTTTGGGGCGGCGGGATCCGTCAGGTCGAGCGTGATCAGGCGCGAAACCACGCCATTGGTCGGATCGATGGAGCAGAAGGCGTACAACACGCCGTTGACGCGCGCGACTTCCGCAGTGTGGACGCCGTAGCGCAGCTCTCCGCCGGTGGTGCGCGTGAGCAGACGCGGCTTGCGTGGAGTGTCCAGTGCGTACGTGGCCAGGCCGCCGTTGGGATTGGACTCAATGGCGACCACCAGCAGCGTCCCGTCGTCGGAAACCTGCACGTCGCCAAGCGTTCCTGCGCTGGCCACGATCACAGAGTCCACGAGCACCGGTGTGTTCCCCTCGACATCCCAGATCTTGATCGCATTGCCGCGAATACCCGCGCGCGAACCCCAACTCGTCGTGTAGGCCGTCGTGCCCCGCACCCACACCTCAGAAGTGTAGCGCTCAGACACCGCGCCAAGACCCAGCACGCCGAGTGTTGTAGGCACCGGTATCGTGGGCGTGGGCGGCGTGACGGGAGGCGTGACCGGGGTCGGCGTTTCTCTGGCGGGCGTGGTTGGGGCATCGCTGCCGCCGCACCCGGTCACGAGAAACGCGCTCAACAGAACGGAGGCACGCAGGCCGCCGCGTACACGCGCGGAGAGCATCAGCGCTATCGCAGGCATCATCGAATTCATGTCGTGCAATCTCGCGGCGCGAATGGTCAGTGCGCCATGTGTCGTGAATCGGTGGGCTGGAACGGCTCAGCGAGGACACCATAGCGCCCCATCCGCGAGCGCATGGTGCCCAGGTGCAATCGCGCGCCCACACTGATCGACAGCTGCGAAGCGTTGCCGTAGAACGACGCCGGATCGAACACGGCCGGGAATCGCCGAGCCGCCGCGTGCGCACGCGAGAGTTCCACGAACGCGCTCGCATGCGCGAAACGAACGGGAGCCACCGGCGGTGTCGCCAGCTGCACGGTCGCGATCTTCCATTGCGTCACGCCGATGATCTGAAAATCCACGTGGCCGTTGGCCGTACGAAAGGGATCGAGCAGTCGCTCGTTCTCTGGCCGCTCGGTCCGTTCAACGCGCAGCGCCATCTGCCAGCCACGATGCGACGCCATCCCTTCAGCCAGCACGCTTTCGAATCGAAACACACGCCGTCCGCGCAAGGACTCGTCGGTGCGCGCAAACTCCACGAGGAGCCTTCGGGATTCGCCGCGCGCGTTCGGCCGGTCCACACGCACCGACGCGCTCCGCTGCACATGATCGAACGCGCCGCCCTGAATCAGCCCCGGCGATTTCACGAATGCGCCGCTTCCCTGCAGCTCGAGGCCGCGCAGCGGATGCACCGTCAGACGCGTGGTGCGTGAGTCGCCCACGCGCGACCACTGCGGCGCTGAGAATGGTGCGTACGGTTCATCGCCGTTGAAGCGCGCATGCTCCAGCACAATGTCGCGCACGCCGCTGCGCAATCGCACCGCGCCAATGACCTGCGCTCGCTCGATGATCTGCGCGTGGTGGTGATTGACCGGATAGCTGATCAACGCGCGCATCATCGGATCGTCGGTGCCGTACGGCGTGAAGCCCTTGCCCGCCGCCAGTGACGCGCTCACTGCGCGCTCCCGCGGCGACGACATCGACAGCATCGCCTCGTGCACGAACGTATGCGGGTGCCGACGGTCCACGTACCCTTCGCCGTACATGCCCGCGTTGAGTTCACCGCGCCGCAGCGTGTACCCCTCGAAATTGAACGTACCGAGCAACTCGAACGGGCCGCGCCGTGCGTCAACCATCGCGTTGGGCTGCGTGAAGTACCCCTCGGTGCGCGAGGCGCCGAGGTAGGCGGGATCGGCGCGAGTTGCCACGCCGATCGCCATGGCACCGACGGAAAACGCACGCGCGTCGGGGGCAGACTGCCCGCCGACGCGCGTGGATGTAGCCAAGCTCACAACAAGGACCGCCGCAGCACACGGCAGCTTCGCGAATCGCATCCGCTGCAGTGCCAAGCGGTGCAGCGTTTACTTGAGCGGCTTGTACTTGTAGCCGATGATGCCCGGTGCCGTGCCCTTGAGCGTGACGTCCTTGCGCTCACCCTTCTTGATCGGGCCAACCGACTGCGTGTCCGTCGCCACGGTGGCGCCCTTCGCGTCGAGGAATTCGACCGTCACGCTGTACGTGCCCGGCGCGGCCGCCTGCTGTTCGACTGACAGCGTCAGCGACGACGACGCGCTCGCGCGCTGGAAGCCCGTGACTTCGACCTTGGCCGGCAGCGCTTCGGCGAGCGTGCGGTACTTCACCAGCGAGTCGGTCCACGCCTTCTTCTCGGCCGGAACCTTCGTGCCGTTCGCGATGCCCTGCGCGGCGTAGGCGTACATCATCCACGCGTCGAAGTTGTTCGGATCGATGGCGACCAGCTTGGCCGTCGGGTCGAACATCTTCTTGAACTCGTCCTTGCCGTAGTAGGTCGCGGCGAGGTTGCGCAGCGCGTCGCGCGAGGCCGGGTTCTTGGCCACGGCCGCTTCGAACATGATGCGCGCGTCATCGCTCTTGTTGGCGCGCGTCGCGATCACGCCGCCCATCGTCAGGGCGAAGTCGCCGAAGTTGCTCGGTGCCGCCAACAGGCCGGCGTACACCGTCGGCACTGCGGCCGAGTCGCCCGCGAGGTTGAGCGCGTCCGCCCACGAGTTCATCGTGTTCGGCGCATCGGCGCCATCCGGCGCAACGGCGAGCAACGCCTTGAGGTTCTCTGCAGCTTCACGCGCCATCGTCTTCTGCTCAGCGCCCTTGGCCGCCTGCGCCGATTCCAGCTGGCTCATGGCGAGGTAGTACAGGCTGCTGTTCTTCAGCTCGCGGTAGCTCGTGTCCGTGCCGGCCGCCTTGATGACGTCCTTCCAGTGACCCATCGCCGCTTCGCGATTGTTGCGCACGTTCGCGACGTTGGCCATGACGTAATGCGGATACGGGCTTTCCTTGCTCAGGCGCAGCGAACGACTGGCGTAGTAGTCCGCCGAGTCGAGCTGACCGGAGTTGGACGCATCGAGCGCGCGACGCGTGAGCGCGAGCCACGCATCGTTCTGGCGGAGCGCGACGACTTCGTTGGCACACGACGGCGTCGTGGCGACGATCGTGTTGAACGCCGTGTCGAGATGCGCGACGAGGTCGTACGGCTCCGTCGGATTCGTCACCATGCCCAGCGTGCCGCGCGTCGGCATGAAGCCGACACCCGGCTCGACGGCCCACATCACCAGCGCTTGGGACAACGTGTAGTTGTAGCCGGCGAGGTTCTTGGCGAAGCGCTCGGGCTTGGTGTCGAGCTCCTTCATGATCGCCATCAGTCCCTTCTTCCGGTCGTCCGGCGTTGCCGCGCCGCGCGCCTTCTGGAACGAGATCGACATCAACGCCAGTTCTTTGGGACTATTGGGATCGATGTTGCACACCGGGGCAACACCGCCGGGCTGGGCAACGACCGTCGCAGGGACAACCGTGGTGGCAGCCAGTGCAACCGCACCAGCAAGGAACGCCAGACGCATGACGTCGACTCCTAAGCAGGGAAAAAGATGGACGCCAGCCCGGAAGGTGGGTGGCACGGGCGCTGTATGGTCCATTGATTGAAAACTACATGACCGAACGCATTCGCACCCGGTTTCTGGTCGTCGGCAGCGGGGTCGCTGGTTTACACACCGCCTGGCGCGCATCGGCTCACGGCGACGTGACGGTGCTCACCAAACGCTCGCTGTTCGACTCTGCCACGGCCTACGCCCAAGGGGGCATCGCGGCCGCCCTCGGCGCCGGCGACTCCCCCGAACTGCACCGACGGGATACGCTCGCCGCCGGTGCGGCGTTGTGCGACGCCGAGGCGGTGCAGGTACTGGTGGACGAGGGGCCCGCCCGCGTCCGCGAGCTCCAGGCCGCCGGCGCCCGCTTCGACCTCGACCCCGACGGCGACTTCAAGCTGGGGAAAGAGGCGGCCCACTCCCGCCACCGCATCGTCCACGCCCAGGGCGACCAGACTGGCGCCGAGGTCGCGCGCACACTGGTGGCCAAGGTGCGGGAGAGCCGGAGCATTCGGGTGGAGGAGACCGCCCGCGTACTCGACTTGCTGATGGTCGACGACGGGGACGGAATCCCACAGTGCGCCGGCGTCCGGGCCAGCATCGCCGGCCGTGCGGTCGAGATCGTCGCCGACGCAACGGTGCTCGCCACCGGCGGGTGCGGCCAGATCTACCGCTATACGACCAATCCGCAGGTGGCCACGGGTGATGGGTTCGCCATCGCCCATCGTGCCGGTGCCCGGTTGGCCGACATGGAGTTCGTCCAGTTCCACCCCACCGCGCTGGATACCTCCGAGAACCCGCTGGCACTCATCTCCGAGGCGGTCCGCGGGGAAGGGGCGATCCTGCTCAACGGACGTGGCCAGCGCTTCATGCCCAAGCGGCACCGGTTGGCCGAGCTGGCCCCGCGCGATGTGGTGGCCCGTGAGATTTTCCGAGAGCAGCAAGCGCACGGCACGGTGTTTCTGGATGCGACCAAGCTCGGGCCTCAGTTCGCGGTGCGCTTTCCGGGGATTTTCGCGATCTGCCGCGCGCGCGGCATCGACCCGTCGCAGGAGCCGATCCCCGTCACCCCGGCTGCCCACTACATGATGGGCGGCGTCGTGACCGATCTTGCCGGCCGATCCAGCCTTCCCCGCCTGTACGCCGTGGGCGAGGTGGCGCGCACCGGCGTGCATGGGGCGAATCGGCTCGCTTCCAATTCGCTGCTCGAAGGGTTGGTCTTTGCCGAACGGGTGGCGCGCGATCTCATCGAGACCCCGCTCGACTTGCCTGTGCCGGAACAGGTTCCGTGGAACGTCCCGGCGCTGGACGACCGCGGCGCCGCGCAGGTGGCCGCCGATGAGATTCGTCAGCTCATGTGGGACTACGCGTCCATCGCGCGCACCGCGCCCGGACTGCGACGCTGTCTCGCGCAATTGCAGCACATCGGGGACCGACTTCCCCCCGGTGCCACGGAAGAGCGGAACCTGCACACCACCGCGACGCTAGTTGTGGAAGCGGCGCTCATGCGCAAGGAGTCGCGTGGAGGGCACTTCCGGAGCGATTTTCCAAAGGCCCGTCGCAAGTGGCAAGGGCGGCACATCACCTGGTGAGCACAACGCCAGGCACTCCCAAGACTCCGACATGACGATCCTCGAAGCGCACTACGATCCCGCGCTCGCCTCGGAAATCCGCGAGCTGGCCGCACGCCGCAACGCGGTCATTCTCGCGCACAACTACGAACGCCCGGAAATCCAGGATGTCGCCGACTATGTCGGAGACTCACTCGGTCTCTCGCGCGAAGCCGCCAAGACGAACGCCGACGTAATCGTGTTCTGCGGCGTGCACTTCATGGCAGAGACGGCGGCGATCCTGTCGCCGTCCAAGAAGGTGCTGCTCCCCGATCTCGCCGCCGGCTGCTCGCTGGCCAGCACGATCGACGCCGATCAGCTCCGCGCGTGGAAGGCCGAGCATCCGGGTGCGGTGGTGGTGGCGTACGTGAACACCACCGCCGAAGTGAAGGCGGAAAGCGACTACTGCTGCACGTCGGGCAACGCGGTCGAAGTGATCAACGCGATTCCGGCCGACACCGAGATTCTGTTTCTGCCGGACATGTTCCTCGGCGCGCATGTCCGCCGCATGACGGGACGCACCAACATTCACGTCTGGCTGGGCGAGTGTCATGTGCACGCGGGCATCGACCCCGAGCACATAACGCGTACGCGTGCGCAGCATCCGGGTGCGGAGTTTCTCATTCATCCGGAATGCGGCTGTGCCACGTCGGTGGTGGAAGCGATCTCCGCCGGTGCCGTGGATCCGAACGGTGCGCACATTCTCTCGACCGAAGGAATGATTCGTCGTCCCGCGCAGTCCAAGCAGGACACGTTCATCGTCGCCACCGAAATCGGCATTCTGCACCGCCTGCGTCGAGAGAATCCGACCAAGCACTTCATCGCCGCTAACGATCGTGCCTCGTGCGCGTACATGAAGGTCACGACGCTCCCCAAGGTTCGTGATGCGCTGGTGTACGAGCAGCACCGCATCACCGTGCCGGAAGACATCGCGGCGCGCGCGCGAACGGCGATCGAGCGCATGGTTGCCATCGGTGGTTCCCCCGCACCGTCCCCCTTCGGCCCAGAGGATCCCGGTGAATGAGTGAGTTCCACCCGCCATTGCGCGCGACGCCATCGAGCCCATTCGAGGCCATCAAGCGGCGCACGATCACGCCGCTGGACTCGCCTGCCGTGCGGGCCGGATCGGAGAATCCCTCGCTCTACTTCCCGCTCAGCGCCGACGAAACGACGGCGCTCGTGCGGGCAGCGTTGCTGGAAGACGAAGCCTTCGACGACATCTCCACCCTCGCCACCGTCGTCTCGACGCGTCATGTCCGCGCCACGATCGTCGCGCGACGCGACGGATACATCGCCGGCCTTCCCCTCGCCGTCGAGGCGTTCCGGCAGCTCGATCCTTCAATCGTCGCACGCGTCGAGGCCGAGGACGGCACGCCGGTGCCGGCCGGTCATCCGGTGCTGCACCTCACCGGCCACGCGCGCGGCATGCTCTCCGCCGAACGCGTCGCGCTCAACTACCTGCAGCATCTGTCGGGTATCGCCACGCTCACGGCGCGTTTCGTGGCGCTCGTGAACGGCACCAACGCGCGCATCCTCGACACGCGCAAGACGACGCCGGGATGGCGCCGACTCGAGAAGTACGCCGTGCGCGCAGGCGGCGGCACGAATCACCGGTTAACGCTGCGTACCGGCGTGCTGATCAAGGACAACCATCTCGCCGCGATCAACGGCGACATCGCCGCGGCCGTCACGCGTGCCCGCGCACTCGCCGAGGCCGGTACGCCGGTGCAGGTCGAGTGCGACACGCTCGATCAGGTGGATGCCGCACTCGCCGCCGGTGCCGACTGGATTCTGCTCGACAACATGCCGCTCGACATCCTCCGACAGGCGGTGGCCCGCGCCAAGGGACGCGCCGTCACTGAGGCGTCTGGTGGCGTTTCGCTGGACACGGTGCGCGACATCGCCGAGTGCGGCGTCGATCGCATCTCGATCGGAGCACTCACCCACTCGGCGCCGGCGCTCGACCTCGCGCTCGACTTCGACGGCCTGTAGGCACATCTGACGTCATGCCTGTCCGACTTCCTCCCGTTACTGATCGCGCGCAACGCCTGCTGTTCGAAGGCATCGTGGACTACGCTGGACTGTTTCCGCCGGCGTCCGTTTCGATGAAGACGGCGGTCCGCAACTACGCCAACTATCGCGGTGGAGGCGCGGCGTGGATGCTGGGGCGCTTCGTCTGTCCCGCCAACGCGCTCGACGAGTTCTCCGCGCAGGCCGAAGTGCTGCTGCCACGCGATGCCGGTGCGATTCCATGGCGCTTGTCGGCGATCGGCAGCGCCGACGCGGCGGCGGATATCGCCGCCATCGCGGCATTCAACGAGCGGCATCGCGTCTGCTTCGACGAAGTGGGCGCCGTGGTCGACTCGTACGAGACGCGCGTAACGTCGGTGGAGGAGATCGCGAGCATCTCTGCGCGCCTGCCACGCGAGTTGACCACCTACTTCGAGTTTCCACTCGCCCCCGATCCCAAGACGTACGCGACGGCGATCGCCCGCGTGAATCGGTGCGCGAAGCTGCGCCTCGGGGGACTCACGCCAGAAGCGTTTCCGTCCTCGAGTGATGTGATTCGCGCCATGGCTGCATGCATCGCCGCGGGCGTGCCGACCAAGGCGACCGCAGGACTCCATCACCCGATCTGCGGTGACTACAAACTCACGTACGACGAGGCATCGCCCGTTGGGCCGATGTACGGCTTCGTGAATGTCTTTCTGGCCGCGGCGTATCTCGCGGCCGGCGGTCTGCACGACGAAGCGCAGCGACTGCTCCTCGAGCAGAACGCGCTCACCCTCGAGATCAATGATCACAGCATCGCGTGGCGCGGCGCGCACGGAACACACCATTTCGATCGCGAGCTGCTGCAGCGCGTGCGGGAGCGCGTCATGACCAGCTTCGGCTCCTGCTCGTTCAACGAACCGGTGGACGAATCGCGACGACTGGGGCTCGCATGAGTGCAGCGAGTGCAAACGGAGCCGTGGCGTTCGACGCCACGGTGGACCCGGCGCGCCGCAGCTGGGTGCACAGTGCCAACGATGGCGTGACGCCGTTTCCCATCCAGAACCTGCCGTACGGCATCTTTCGAAGAGCCGGCACCCAGGAACAGCCTCGCGTCGGCGTCGCGATTGGCAGCAGCATCCTCGACCTTCCGGCCTGCATCGCGGCCAATCTGATCGACGGTACTAACACTGCGTTGCAGCAGGCAGCCGCGGCTTGTGCGCATGCCTCGCTCAACACGCTCATGGCGTGCGAGGTGACCTCGCGCGTTGCTCTGCGCGCGGCGATCTCCGCGCTGCTGGCCGATTCGGCGCCAACGCATCAGCAGCAGATCGCCGCGTACGCGCTCGTCGCGCAAAGCGAGGCGGAACTGTTTTTGCCGGCCAATATCGGCGACTACACCGACTTCTACGCGTCCATGCATCACGCGACGAACGTGGGCTCGATGTTCCGCCCGGACAGCCCGCTGCTCCCCAACTACAAATGGGTGCCCATCGGCTATCACGGACGCGCGTCGTCGATCGTGGTCTCGGGTACCCCCATCCGTCGTCCATCGGGACAGCGCAAAGGCCCCGACGACGCGGTGCCATCGGTCGGCCCGTCTCGCTCGCTCGACTACGAACTCGAGCTCGGCGCGTTCGTCGCGCGCGGCAATGCACTCGGCGATACCATTGCGATCGCGGATGCGTCGTCGCACCTGTTCGGCTTCTGTCTGCTCAACGACTGGTCGGCCCGCGACATCCAGAGCTGGGAGTATCAGCCGTTGGGCCCGTTTCTGGCCAAAAACTTCGCCAGCAGCATAAGTCCGTGGGTGGTGACGATGGAGGCGCTCGCGCCGTTCCGTGCGCCGCTGGCCGCGCGAGCGGAGGGCGATCCGGCGCCGCTGCCGTATCTGGATGACGCGACCGATCGTGCGCTGGGTGGACTTTCGGTCACGCTGGAGGTGTCGCTGCGCACCGCGAAAATGCGAACAGAAGGCGAGCCGGCGCATCGGCTGACGCAGTCGAGTGCGCTCGATCTGTACTGGACGGCGGCGCAGTTGCTGGCGCATCACGCCAGCAGTGGCTGCAACATGCGTCCCGGCGATTTGCTGGGGAGCGGCACCATTTCCGGCGCGGCGAAGGACAGTCGCGGCTGTCTGTTGGAGCTGACGTGGCGCGGCGCGGAGCCGGTCACGCTCCCCAATGGCGAAGTGCGACGTTTCCTCGAGGACGGCGACGAAGTCATCATGACAGCGATCGCGGAGCGCGCAGGCGCCGTCCGCATCGGCTTTGGCGAATGCCGAGGAATCATCGAGCACGCTGTCCGCAACTGACCGCCATGAACGACCTGTTGTTTGCCCGATCGCAGATGGCGGTCTCTCTCGCCTTTCACATCATCTTCGCGGTGGTGGGCATTGGCATGCCCATGCTGATGGTGATCGCCGAGTGGCGGTGGTTCAAGGCGCGCGAACCGATCCTGCTCGAGCTGGCGAAGCGCTGGGCCAAGGGAACCGCGATCCTGTTCGCCGTGGGTGCGGTGTCGGGCACCGTGCTGTCGTTCGAGCTCGGGTTGCTGTGGCCCGGCTTCATGGAGCACGCCGGGGCGATCATCGGCATGCCGTTTTCGCTAGAAGGTTTTGCGTTCTTCACCGAAGCGATCTTCCTCGGCATCTACCTCTACGCGTGGAAGCGCATCTCACCCAAGGCCCATCTGGCGGCCGGCGTTGTGGTGGCGTTCAGCGGTGCGTTGAGCGGTGCGTTCGTGGTGTGCGCGAATGCCTGGATGAATGCGCCGGCCGGCTTCAAGATCGTCAACGGCGAATTCACGGACATCGACCCGGTCGCCGCGATGTTCAACGCGGCCGCTGCGCCCGAGATCGTGCACATGACGTTGGCCGCATTCGCCGCAACCGGCTTCGCGGTCGCGGGTGTGCATGCGTTCGCGTTGCTGCGCGGTACGCCGCATCGTGCCTTTCATCGCGCGGCGCTCCAGATCGCGCTCATCATGGGAGTGCCGGCCGCCTTGGTGCAGCCCATTTCCGGTGATTGGTCGGCGCGAGGCGTCGCTGAGCGGCAGCCGGTCAAGCTGGCCGCGATGGAAGGGCATCTGCGCACCGGGCCGGCGTCGTTGATGATCGGTGGCGTGCTCGATACGCGCACGCTCGAGCATCGCGGCGCGATCGAGATTCCGGGGGCACTCTCGCTGCTCTTGCACGGCGATCGCGACGCGAGCGTTCCCGGATTGGACAACGTGCCGCCGGCCGATCGTCCCCCTGTCGGTGTGGTGCACACGGCGTTTCAGATCATGATCGCCTGCGGCATGGCGATGGCGGGTCTCGGTGTGTGGGCCGTGTGGCGTGCGCGTCGGCGCAAGCGCGGCCTTGGCGCCGCGCTCCCCGATGATCGCCGTTTCCTGCGTGCCGTCGTACTGGCCTCGCCGATGGGCTTCATCGCGCTCGAGGCCGGATGGACGGTGACGGAAGTGGGCCGACAACCGTGGATCGTGCAGGGCTTCATGCGCACCGCGGAAGCAGTCACGCCGATGCCCGGGCTCGTGGTGTCGTTCGTGCTCTTCTCACTGCTATACGTGGGTCTCGCCATCACGGTCGTGTTCCTGCTGTGGCGCCAGATCATCAAGACCGGCATCAGCGGACCGGCCGCGCCCATCAACATGACCAGCGAACTGCAGCTGCCGCCGCTCACGCCCACTGGCTCGTACCGCCTGTTTCGTGAGTGATCTGCTCGTGAGTGATCTGCTGCAGTCGCTCGCGCAGAGCGTACCGGCGGAGACCGCGAGCGCGCTCACGTGGACGCTCCCCAACGCCGTCGCCGGCGTGATGGTGCTCTCGCTCAACGCGTACGTGCTGCTGGCCGGCGCGGATTTTGGTGGCGGTGTGTGGGACCTCTTCGCTCGAGGCAAGGACAAGGACGAACAGCGTGCGCTGATCGAAGAAGCCATCGGCCCGATCTGGGAAGCGAATCACGTCTGGCTCATCCTCGTCGTCGTACTGCTCTTCAGCTGTTTTCCCAAAGCGTTCGCGCATCTCGCCACCGAGTTGCACCTGCCCATCACGCTGATGCTCGTCGGCATCGTGCTGCGCGGTTCAGCGTTCACCTTTCGCACCTACGACAGCAAGGACGACTCGGTACAACGGCGCTGGGGGCGCATCTTCTCCGTGGCCAGCGTGGCGACGCCGATCGTACTCGGGCTCTGCCTCGGCGCCGTTGCCAGCGGTCGCGTGCCGTACGGAGCGGCACAGGGGGCGCGCTCGTTCGCCGAGCGCTTCGTCGCACCATGGTTGTCGTCGCCGTTTGCCTGGTCGGTGGGCGTCTTTGCGCTGGCGCTGTTCGCGTTTCTGGCGGCGACCTACCTGACCGTGGAAGCGCCAACGACTGCACTGCGCGAGATCTTCCGTCGCCGCGCGCTGCAGACGCAGGGGGCACTGCTTGCCGCCGCCTTCGTGACGATCGTCCTCGCGCGCCTCGATGCGCCGTTGGTCTTTCGCGGACTCACCGCCGGAAGCGTTGCGCTGGGCATGCACGCGGTCACGGCCGTGACTGCAGTTACGGCGGTGTACGCGCTGTGGCATCGGAGCTATCAGGTGGCGCGCCTGGCCGCCATCGCACAGGCCAGCTTCATCCTGTGGGGATGGGCGTGGAGCCAGTTCCCGTGGCTATTGCCCCCCGACCAGACCATCACGGCGCTCGCGGCGCCGCGGGTGACGCTCAAGCTCACACTCGGCGCACTCGCGATCGGTACGGCCATTCTCCTGCCCAGCTTCCTCTACCTCTTTCGCATTTTCAAGTCGGGAAGCACCGCCTTCGAAGGGGTCAAGGAAACGCCGTAGCAGGAAACGCCTCCGATGCGAACGGTGCAGTTGGCACATCGCCTCGGTGCGCACCAGATTGGACTGATGCGCCCAGACCTGATCCGCGTTGTACTCGTTGACGATCACCAGATCGTTCGTGCAGGCCTCAAGGCCGTGCTTTCTACGGCGAAGGACATCACCGTCGTTGGCGAAGGGAGCAACGGCAAGGACGCACTCGCACTGGCGGAGCGTCTCGACCCGCACGTGATCGTGATGGATCTGTCGATGCCGGAGATGGACGGACTCTCCGCCACGCGCGAGTTGCACAAGCTGAACGCCACGCGCCCGCCACGTCCCGATGAGCCGACCACGCGACGTGTGCTCGTGCTCACCATGCACACCGAGGACGAGCATCTGGTCGCGCTGCTGGAGGCCGGAGCAGGTGGCTACCTGCTCAAGTCGGTGGCCGATCGCGAGTTGGTGGATGCAGTGCGCACCGTGGCGGCGGGCGATGTGTACGTGCAGCCCACCGCGGCGCGTGCGCTGGCGCGTGGGCTGGCCCGGCGCGATGGCAACGCCGAGGAGCGTACGCGCTTCGAAAAGCTGACCGATCGCGAGCAGGTGGTGCTCAAGATGGTCGCCGAAGGCTATACGGCGCCCGAGATCGGCGAACAGTTGAGCATCAGCCCCAAGACGGTGGATACGTACAAGCAACGCATCGGTGAGAAGCTGGGGCTCTCACATCGCACCGACTACGTGAAGTTCGCGCTGCGTCTGGGGCTGCTCAAGAACGAGAGCTGACGAACGCAATGGTCGGCGAGGCGGCTTAGCTCTCGCCGCGCCGTGTACTCGCCTTCGCCTGCTCGTCCCGGTTGAGGCTCCACGCCGGCAGTGGCGGAATGGGTACATCCAACAGCGCGTCGCTGCTCGCGTAACCGGCGTCGGCGCGCGCCGTACCCGCCACACGCACGCGCAACGCATCGATGGCGTCGCCAGACTCACCATCGAGCTCGGCACGCGCCGCCCGAAATCGCAGCCCGGATTGCAGACAGAACAAATCGGTCAGCGCGATCTCTCGCGCGCACGCATCGACGCCGCGCTCTTCGATGAGCCGCTGCGTACGCGCCACCGTGGCCGTGCGCGCGTACAGTTCCATCGCCATGTCCGCGAGACGTTCCACCACCAGCTGCCGGTGCACGATCTCCTTGCGATGCTTGGTGACTGCGCGTGCCGTCGCCTGTGACAGCTCCACGACATGCCGCTCGATGTACGACGCGTTGTCACGCAGGCTGGCGTGCAATGTGGTTTCGAACTTGTCGCGAGCACCCAGCGCCGTGCGCACGCGCTGCGCGGCGTAGCTCGACACCAGCACGAGGTTCTCCAGCTGCGATGGATTGCGCAGCGCCTCGGCCAGCTCCTGCAGCTCGGCGGCGGGACCCTGAATGCCGTTGAGCCCCACGAAGAGCCGCAGCACTTCGTTGGCTCCTTCGAAAATGCGATTGATGCGCGCCTCGCGCAGATAGCGCTCGTACGGCCATGGCTTCACGAATCCGCGCCCGCCGGCCAACTGCACCAGCTCGTCCGACGTACGCCACACCAGTTCACTCGCAAAAATCTTGCAGCAGGCGGCTTCCAGCGATGCATCCACCTCGTCGCCGTCGAGCGATGCCGCTAGAGAACCCACCATCGCATCGAGCGCATACGTCTCGGACGCGGTCGTGGCGAGCTTGCGCTGTGTGATCTCGAACGACGCGAGCGGTCCGCCAAACTGCGTGCGCGCTTCTGTGTATCGCGTCATTTCGCCTAACAGACGCTTGCAGGCCGAGGCGCAACCCGATGCAAGACTCAAGCGTCCCGCGTTGAGTGCATTCACCGCCACACGAAATCCCTTGCCCACCTCGCCAAGCACATGGTCGTCCGGCACGTACATCTCGTCGAACACCAACTCGGCCTGCGTGGAGCCGCGGATGCCCAGCTTGCGAATGGTGCCGTCCACGACGAACCCCGGCATGTCCGGGCGCACGATGAAGGCGGTCGGGCGGTGCACCGTCTTGCCATCTCGCTGCACCGGCGTCTGCGCGAACGTGACCACGACCCCCGCGCGATGCCCGTTGCCGATCCAGTGCTTGCGCCCGTTCAGGATCCAGCCGCGATCGTCCGGGGCACGGCGCGCCGTCGACACGATGTTCTGTGCATCAGATCCCGTTTCCGGCTCCGTCAGCGCATACGCTGCCAGCGTGTCACCACGCGCGAGCATCGGGAGATAGCGCGCCTTCTGTTGATCGTTGCCGAACAGCACGACTGCCTTGCCCCCCAAGCCGCAGTGCACGCCGATCAGCACGGCCAGCGACGGATCGATGGCAGCCACGGCACCGAAGACTCTCGCGTATGCAGAGTTGCTCAGTCCGAGTCCGCCGTACGCCTTGGGGATCGTCAACGCGAGCAGCCCCTTCTCGGCGAACGCCTTGATCACCGCTTCATCGAGGCCCTCCTGCTCGTCGATGCGCACCGAGTCGATCAGCCCCGAACTCACCATCGCGTTCAGTGCGCTGGCGATGCGCCGCACCTCGGCCGCTTCCGCCGGGTTACGCTCCTCGAGCGACGCGGGATACGGAAACATCAACTCGTCAGCGATATCGCCGGCAAAGAGTCCGCGAAGGAAGGACGGCTTCTCAGTACTCACAACAGACTCCAACGGCAGGTGAGAGACGCGAACGGGGCGATCTCGTCTGAGACCGCCCCGCTCGGAAAGCTATCCGCATCGCCTGCCAGACGGCGGGGCGTGCGACGTACTGCGAGAAACGGTTAGGGGATGACCGTCACGGTCACGACAACCGGTCGCCCTTCATTCTGATTGTTGGCGTTGAGCGCCTGCAGCGTCAGCGTGGACGTACCCAGCGCAAGCCCAAGCACGTTCACCTGATTGCCGGTGGTCGTCGGGCCCGTTGCGGAAATCACGCCGGGCGCGCTGTTGGTGATGGCTACGGTCCGATTGCGCAGCGTGTTGCCATTCGCGTCGAGCACGGTGAAGGAGAACGCCGTCTGGTTGATGGTACCAGTCTTCAAGGTGATCGCCGCGGAGGGCGTCGTGATCTGATCGACCGGGATCTGCTGAATCACGATGGAGCTCTGCGCCGCGCGATTCTCAGTCGTGGCCGTGATCAGCACCGTACCCGGTGCCGTCGCCGTCACCAATCCCGAGGTCGACACCGTGGCGCGCGACGGATCGCTCGTCAGCCATTCGATCGTGCGGTCGGTGACAATCGTTCCGGCGGAGTCCGTGACCGTTGCGTTGATCTGGACGGTCTTGCCTTCAATGATTGCCGCTTGAAGCGGTGTCACCGTGATCGAGCCGACCGGAATCTTGGTCACCGGGAAGCTGACGGTGTCCGAGACGCCTTCGGACGTGGCCACCACCCGCGCAGTGCCCAGTGCAATGCCGGTCACGATGCCCGCCTGCGACACCGAGGCGATGGTCGGCGTGCTGCTCGACCAGGTGACGATGCGTCCGGCGGGTACCTGCGTGTTGGTGCTGTCCAGCAGGGCCACCGACAGGCCGCGCGGAATGCCGATGCGTAGCGAGCCAGTACGTTGCTGAATGACGACCTGCACGATGCGCGGGTCCACCACTTCGACGGTGGCCGAGCAGGTGATGGCGGGATACTCCACCGACGCCAGCGTGATCTTTGCGGTGCCAGCGCGACGCGTCGACACGAAGCCCGTGCCCGAAACCGTCGCCACGTTTTCGTTGTCGCTAGTCCACACGACCGGGCGGCCGAGGTTGGTCAGCACCGCGTTGGCCGTATCACGCAGCGTCAGCGTCGGCTGCACGTTCTGACCGGCGGTGACCCTGAAGGTCGACGGCGCCAATGAGCAGCTGCCGATCGGCAACTCGGTGACGATCAACTGCGCGCTGGCGAAGATGTTGTTGGCGTCCGCCGTGATGGAGACCTGACCCGCGGCGATCGCGGTGACGAGGCCCGTCGAGGTCACCGACGCAATCGACGAGTTGCTGGACGTCCAGCGAATGGTCTGACCCGTGATCGGCTGTTGCTGCGCGTTGAGCGGAATGGCGCTGAACTGCCGCAGGTTGCCGCGACGCAGCGTGGCGGTCGGCGGGTTCACGGACACCGAGGCGGCGAACTCCGGCGTGACCGTTACCGGCACCGTGGCCGACTTTCCGTCCGCCACCGCAGACACCGTCGTGTTTCCAACGCCGACGGCGATGATCTGTCCGCTGATCGTCACCGTCGCCACCGCAGGGTTCGCCGTGGCAAAAGTGATGGTCTTCTTGGCAATCGAGTTGCCCTTACAGTCGAAGGCGGTCGCCGAAATGTTGATCGCCTGATTCATCGAAATCGTCACCGTCGACGGCGCGATCGTGACCGTACAGGCCGTGATATTCGGATTCAGGTCCAGACAGCTCGCTGCCCCGGTCAGGGTGAGCAGCGCAGCAACGACGCGAGTGCGGCGCTGGATGATCGAGGCGATTGGGGCAAAGACCCGCATGCAGGTCGGTCCTGTCGGAGATGAGAAGAGGGTAGCGCCACCACGGACGCACAACCAGAGACGCATGGTACGGTATAGCCGTAACCGTCACGCCACGGGAACGGCACAAGACAAGCTGACTAGCCAGTGGCAGCCGAGCAACCCAAACGGGCCGACGAGCCGTACCCCGTGGACTGAGGAGGGTTCATCCCGCCAAGTTACGGCATCCTGTGAGCGACTCCCGACTGACCCAGCCCCCCGCCGAACTCGGCGTTACCACCTCCGACGCGGGCGGCCCGTCCGGCCGATCGTGGCTCTTCGTGGCCCTCTGGATTGCCGGCGCGTTCGCCCTGCGCACCGCGCTTTCCGCCGCGGTCCCGCTCCTCCCGGACGAGACCTACTACTGGGAATGGACGCGCCGCCTCGAGTCGGGCTATTTCGATCATCCGCCCGGTATCGTCCTGCTGATCACGCTCGGCGTCAGCCTCTTCGATAACACCAAGTTCGGCGTACGCGCCGGGCCGGCCATCGCGGCGCTGGTCACACATGCGGCTGCCGTAGCGGCGGCGTGGCTGCTAGCCGGGCGCGGCCGAACCGGCGCCGCTGCGGCGGTGCGCGCGGCTGCGCTGATGACGCTGCTCCCGATCGCCACACTCGGACTCGTGCTTGCCACGCCGGATGCGGCGCTTTTCGCGACCTCTATGATGGCTCTGCTCGGCGTCGAGCGTGCGTTGGCGTCGCGCGTGCGCTCGTGGGCGTCGCTCGGCTGGTGGCTGCTCGCGGGCATCGGGCTCGGCAGCGCGCTGTTGGCCAAGTACACCGCCATCCTGCTGCCCATGGCGCTGGTGATCGCCTGCCTGCTGCATCCGGCGCTGCGGAAGCGGTTTCTCGAGCCCGGTCCGTGGCTCGCGTCGGCGATCGCGCTCCTCCTCTTCACCCCGGTGGTGCTCTGGAACGCGCTCTCCGACTGGGTCTCGTTTCGCTTTCAGCTTGGACACGGCTTCGGCGCCAGCCCGCGCGGCAACCCGCTCTCACGCGAATTGGAGCTCGTCGGCGGACAGGTGGGGCTCGCCTCGCCGATTCTGTTCGGCCTCCTCGCCGTGGCCGTCTACCTCGCGTTGCGCGATGGCTGGCGCGCGCGCGCCGCGTCGGCGCCCACCGATGTCGCCGTGCGCCGGTTTGCGCTGGCGGTGATTTCGGTGGTGCCGCTCGGCTTCTTTGCGATCAGTGCCTGGCGACGCTCGGTAGAAGCAAACTGGCCCGCGCTCATCTATCCGGGGGCGGTGCTGTTGCTGGCCACCACAACGAGCCTCTGGGCGCGCGCACGCGCGTGGCGTGCGGGACTCGCTCTGGCGTGCTTTCTCCTGCTGGTGGTGGCGGCGCAGGCATGGCGTCCGATTCTGCCGCTCAAGCCGCGCAAGGATCCCATCGCACGCGCGCACGGGTGGGAGACACTCGCCGCCGCAGTCGATAGCGCTCGCAAGGATCCGTTTCTCGAGGGATCGGTGGATCGGTGGGTCGCCGCAGACCGCTATCAGGATGCGTCTGAACTGGCGTTTCATCTGGTCGATCAACCGACGGTGTTCGCGCTCAACCTTGGCGGCCGCCCGAATCAGTACGACATCTGGCCGACCGCGTACGAGGAAGTGCGCCCCGGCGACGGGCTCGTGGTCGCGTTCGATACCGGCACCCACGGCGACAGCCTCGCCGCCGTGGTGGGCAGCTGGTTCGCCGAATCGCGACGCGGCTCCGTTGTCTCGCTCAAGCGTGGCGACGGCGAAGTGACGCAGCGACAGCTGTGGCTGTATCGCACGGCGCGCAATGTGCCACCCAACCCTCGCAACCTCTCCAAGCTGCCATGATCTGGGCGATCGCCCTGGGTGGAGCGGCGGGCACCGTCTCGCGCTACTTGCTCTCGCTGGGCATGCAGCGCGCAAACGCCGAGTTCCCGATGTCCACGTTGCTCATCAACGTGGTGGGCTCGTTCCTTATCGGGATGCTTTCACGCACGCTCACGCTGCCGGGGGACAGCCCGGTGCTACGCGCTGCGCTCACGATCGGATTTTGCGGTGGCTTCACGACCTTTTCCACGTTCAGCGCCGAGTTCGTGTCGATGGTGCAGCAGGGCCGTGCGCTGCGCGCCGTGCTGTACGTCGTGCTTAGTGTCTCGCTCGGCGTGATTGCCACGGTGCTGGGCATGGCCGTTGGTGCTCGCATCGCTGCGTCTCGCGGTTAGGCAACTCTCGTCATCCTTCGACACCTCCCGGTCATGCCTGTGATTCCTGCCGATCTCGCCACGTGGTGCGACGCCAACGACGCGCGCGCTCAGGACGAACTCTTCGCGTTTCTGCGTATTCCATCCGTAAGCGCGCGCTCCGAGCATAAGGCGGACTGTCTCGCTGCGGCGGAGTTCGTGTCGCAGTCGCTCTCACGTATCGGCTTCACAACGGAAATCGTGCCCACGCCTGGGCATCCCATCGTGCTTGGCGAGTGGCGCGGTGCGGGAGCCAGCGCGCCAACGTTGCTCATCTACGGCCACTACGACGTGCAGCCCGCCGAGCCGTTGGAGCTGTGGACCTCGCCAGCATTCGAGCCCACCGTGCGCGATGGTCGCATCTATGCACGCGGTTCTGTGGACGACAAGGGACAGCTCTATCTGCACATCAAGGCGCTCGAGGCGCATCTGGCGGTGCGCGGAACGCTGCCGGTGAACGTGATTGTGTTGGCTGAAGGCGAGGAGGAAGTCGGCAGCGAGAACCTCGAGGCGTTTCTCGAGCGCGAGAAGACCCGCCTCGCCTGCGATGCGGTCGTCATTTCCGATTCCACCATGTTCGCACCCGGTATTCCCAGTATTCTCTCCAGCTTGCGCGGCATGGCGTATCTGCAAATCGATGTGCAGGGAGCCAGCGGTGATCTGCACTCGGGCATGTATGGCGGGGCCGTCGTGAATCCGGCGATGGCCTTGGCGCGCATTCTCGCCACGTTCCACGACGCCGACGGCAAGGTCGCCATCCCCGGCTTCTA
Source organism: Gemmatimonas sp. (assembly GCA_965279375.1). GTDB lineage: Bacteria > Gemmatimonadota > Gemmatimonadetes > Gemmatimonadales > Gemmatimonadaceae > Gemmatimonas. Next base: position 2,300,212 of record OZ257156.1, read on the forward strand.
CGACGCCGTGCTGCCGTTCCCCGATGCCGTTCGTGCGCAGATGCGCGAGCTGCCCTTCAGCGACGACACGCTGATGCACGAAGTGGGAGTGACGGCGTTGGGTGGTGAGCCCGGCTACACCACGCTCGAACGACTGTGGACACGTCCGACCTGCGAAGTGAACGGCATGCTGAGTGGCTACACGGGCGAAGGCGCCAAGACGGTGCTCCCCGCCATCTCGATGGCCAAGGTCAGCTTCCGTCTCGTGCGTGATCAGGATCCGGAGGAGATCGCGCGGCTCGTGCAGGCGCATGTCGCGCGCGTCACGCCGGCGGGTGTCACGGCGACGGTGACGGCACTGCACGGCGGCAAGCCGTGGCGCGCCGATCTCAAGGGCCCGATCATCGAGGCCGGAAAGCGTGCGTTAGCGGCAGCGTTTGGCCGCGAGCCGGTCATCACCGGCGAAGGCGGTTCCATTCCCGTCGTCGGCGACTTCGAGCGTATCCTCGGCGCACCGGTGTTGCTGATGGGCTTCGGCTTGCCGGGCGAGAACGCACACGCGCCCAACGAGTGGATCAGCGCCGAGAACTATCGGCTGGGCATGCGCGCTGCCGCGACTCTCTTGGACGAGTACGCGGCAGCGGCACGTTAGCGCATTCTACAGCAGTTCATTGCGTCGACGTCTTACTTGACGTCGACGACCTTCACACCGGCGGTGCTCGCACCGCCGCTCACGTAGCCGATGGCGCCGGGATTCGCCTTCACGAAGGCGATCACGTCGTCATCGCTCGACTTGCTGGCGGGCGGCACTTCCTTGCCCGAGAAAATCTGTTGCTGCCAGTACGTCTCCACGGCGGCAACCGGACGGCCAACCACCGTCTTGCTGAACGCGGCACGTACCGGGCTCGCCTTGCCCTGATCGACCGGCGTCGCCGCCGTGCCGTTGGGGAACTTGGCGGCTTCCTTGAGGAAGATCTTGCTGGCCACGGCCGCCGGCAGTTCCGACGTGCTGTTGGCGCTGTTCACGATGACCTTGAAGTCCTGCGCGGCCGCCGGAGCGGCCCACAGGGTGAGCGCGGCAACCGCGCTCACGATCGATGTGCGAAGAGAGTTCATGAGTCAGTCCTCCTTAGAAGCTGAAAGCAACTGAGAGGAGACCGTAGACGACCTTCGTCTTTGGCGCGAGCGTCGCCACCAGCGGCGGACGCGTGGGCGCGATGATGGACGCAACGGGCGTGTCAAACGCGTAGCCCTGCACCTGGTGCGCTTCGAACTTGAACGCGACGCCAGCAGAGGCCTTGTACGTGACGCCACCGAACAGATCCTCGTTCATCGGCAGGTGCAGATTCGGAATCGGCGCCGGCTTGAAGGAGATGTCGTTGTAGCCATTGTCGTACTCGGCGGCAATCGTCCAGTGGTCGTCCGGCGTGATGCCCGCCTGCAGGTAGTACGCATTGAGCTTGAGGTAGCTCGGCGCCTTGTTCGAGAACGTGGCGAACTCGCCGCGCGCGAACGCCTTGCTGAACACGGCATCGGCTGAGTACATCGCCGTGAGCGTGCGGTTCGGGCGGGTCGCTTCCGGCAGCGTCGCATACGGCGTCTGCTGGTAGCTCTGCACGAACGTACCAAGCTTCACGCCCTTGATCGGCGTCTTGAGCCACAGCTGCGTTCCGACGGAATGCTCGTTGCGGATCTTGCCGACTGCCGTGCCCGTTGCCGTCGGCACCTGATAGCGCAGATCGTAACCGCCACCGAACAGATAGCTGTCGATCTTCCAGCCCGAGCCGAGATCGAAAGCCTTGCCGACGACGACGCCGTCGATGTACTCGAGCGTCTCACCATACACGTTGTTGCCGACGCGGTAGAACGGCAGCAGCGTGCCGATGAAGCGGACTTCGTTGAACAAGCCGCGCGGAAGCGGATTGCGACCAGCCTTGACCGTGTAGCCGTTGTCGAACTTGTGCTCGTAGAACGCCCAGATCGGCTCGATCACCGGCTGTACCGTCTTGAGCGGGCTGTTGCCGTTGTTGCGGTGGAGCAGCTGCATCACCACACGACTCTTGTCGTCGAGCTTGTAGCCGAACTGCAACGTGAGCGCACGGTAGTCCGACGTTCCGTCCTTCGTCATGCCGAAGTAGGGCACGCCATCCGTCTTGCCGTAGCCGATGTTGGCCGCACCGTGGATGGTGAGCTTGTCGTCCTGGGCGGACAGGGTCAGCGGGGTGAGCGCCATCGCGAGAACAACGGCGCCCTTCAGCAAATTACGAGTCATCTGTGTTGGGTTGTGGCGCGGGGAGTGCGCCCGGACTACGTCAGAACTGGCCGAGAACATCGTCGCTCTCGATATCGTCATCGAACGGGATGGTTGCCGATGCACTCATCGGAAACACGTCGTCGGATGGGGTGCTGCGGGGAGCGGATGCGGTATTCGCACGCCCCTTTGCTGCCGCGGGCTTGGCGCTGCGAGAACTCGCCGCGCTGCTCGCACGTGCCGGACGAGCCGGCGACTTCGTGGACTTGGTCGCGATGCGGCCCGGCGCCTGACGGCCCTGACCGACGTTGAACTGCGACGCCATCTGGTGCATCTCACCGGCCTGCGCACTCAGCTCGGCGGCCGCACTCGCCGACTCTTCGGCGTTCGCTGCCGTACGCTGCGTGAGCTGGCTGATCTGCGTCATCGCGTCGCTCACTTCAGCGAGCTCGCGCTCCTGCTCGCGGGCACCCTCGGCGATGTTGGTCATCATCGTGGCGGCGCGCTGCACACCGGTGCGAATCTCTTCGAGACGGCGACGCACGCCCTCGTTGAGCTGCACGCCGGTCTCAGCCTTCTGCACCGACTCCTCGATGAGGACGGCGGTGTTGCGTGAGGCTTCCGAGGCGCGGATCGCCAGGCTGCGCACTTCGTCGGCGACGACTGCGAAGCCCTTGCCCGCATCGCCAGCACGCGCCGCTTCGACGGCGGCGTTGAGCGCCAGCAGATTCGTCTGGAAGGCGATCTCGTCGATCGTCTTGACGATCTTGGCCGTGCTGTCCGCCGACTTCTTGATCTCGGCGACGGCGTCGGCGAGCGCCTTCATGCGCTCCACACCCTGTTCCGTGTCCGTGTTGGCACGCTCCATCGCGGCACGCGCTTCGTTCGCGTCGGCCGCACTGGCCTTCGTACGATCGTCCACCACCTTGATGCGATTGGACACCTGATCGATCGAGCCTGCCTGATCGGCGGCACCGCTCGCAAGATCCTGACTGCCTGAGCCGATTTCGCTCGCGGCCGCATTCACCTGTGCGATGGCCGTCGTGAGCGAGGCGAACACTTCGGAGATGTTGCTGAGCGCCGAGTTGAGTGACTCCTTGATCGCGGCGTGATCGCCGAGGTACGCACCTTCCATGCGTGCGGTGAGATCACGGTTCGCGACACGCGTCAGCACGTCCTGCGCTTCGGTGATCGGCTGCACGACAGCGTCAAGCATGTTGTTGACGCCGGCAATCAGCTCCTTGTACGCGCCTTCGAAGCGATCCGGATTACCACGCTTGTTCAGTTCACCATGGCGCGCCGCTTCGATCAACGTCTTCGCTTCGCCAACGATGTCCTGCAGCGTCTCCGACGCGCGGTTCATGTTGCGCGAGAGCACGTCGTGCTCGGAACGCGGCGTGACCTTGGCCGACAGATCGCCCGAGGCCAAGCGATCGGCCGCCTGTGCGATGCCGCCCACGTACTCCACCATGCCACGGAACGCCGTCGCCAGCGTGCCGATTTCATCGTTGCCCGTAATGTCGATCGTCTGCTCGATGCGACCGTTGGCGATCTCGCCGGCCGCATTCGACAACGTCTGCATCGCACCGGTGATATCGCGCAGTGTGCCAAAGGCGAGAACGCCGAGCACAAGCAGCGAGACGACGAGGACCAGCGTGACGACCCAGCGCATGGTCGTCTGCATCGTACGCGCATCGGCGTAGGCCTTGGCGACCTCCGCCTCCATGTGTTTGGTCTGACCCTGCAGCGCCTTGGTCAGCGGCAGCAGCTTGGCCTTCACCGTCTGCATGCCACCCATCAGGTCGTCCGACGAACCGGTGATCATCCCGACGCTCATCGTGCGTGCGGCGGCCGCGTACGCTGCAAAGTCCTTCTCGATTGCAGTCGTCGACGAGTCATCCGTGATCGGGTTCTTCGTCAGGCTGTCGGCAACGATGGCAAACGACTTGACCAAAGTGTCCGCCGCCGTGACCGCGCCCGTGTCACTCGCGCCGACGGCGTCGCGAAGTGCGCGCTGGTAGGCGTCGAGCTTGAGTTCGAGCAGCCGGCTCTTCTCGAGCGCGGGTGTGTAGCCTGTCTCGATGCTGGCCAGCTCCGTCTGCGACCGTTGGCCAAGCACGAACGTTGTGCCGAGTGCGATGATGAAACCGAGCGCGGCCACGATGGGAAGCGCGAGGATTTTTGACCGAAGGGTCAGCGTACGAAACATTGGCAGAGCGATTTGAGAGCAGTACCGCCAGGGTGGGGCATCGTCGCCGCCAAAACCCATCACGCTCTGGGGTATCGGACGCTGTCGTCACACTCTTGAACGCTGATGAGAATCGCGGTACGAGCGTGCACTGTGACGTCTTGTTCATCTCGCCCTCCCGGGGACGAACGCACTTCTGGATGGGACGCAACGCAACACGCCGCCCGGGAGCTCCCCGGACGGCGTGTTGCGTCAACCGACTGTCGTAATTCGACTTACAATCCGTCGAGCAGCGAATCGTTGTTGGATGTACCAGCGATGCGCTTGATCAGCCACTCCATTCCGGCCTGCGGCGGCAGCTGCGCAAGTCCGCGACGCAGCAGGTGGACCTTCTCCATCTGATCTGGGCGGAAGAGCTTCTCTTCGCGACGCGTACCGCTGGTGGCGATATCGAAGGCGGGGAAGATTCGTCGGTCGGCCAGCGAGCGATCGAGCTTGATCTCGCAGTTACCGGTGCCTTTGAACTCTTCAAAGATGATGTCGTCCATGCGCGAGCCGGTTTCGACCAGCGCCGTGGCGATGATCGTCAGCGATCCACCGCCGAACTCTTTCGCGATCATGCGCGCCGATCCAAAGAAGGCCTTGGGCTTTTGCATGGCCGTGGCATCGAGCCCGCCCGACATCGTCCGGCCCGTGCCGCGATCGGTGGTGTTGTGCGCTCGGGCGAGGCGCGTGATCGAGTCGAGCACGATCACCACGTCCTTACCCTGCTCGACCAAACGACGCGCACGTTCGAGCGTCATTTCGGCGACTTCGGTGTGTCGCTTGGGCGGCATGTCGAAGCTGGACGCCACGACCTCGCCGTAGCCCCACGTCACCATTTCGCTCACTTCTTCCGGGCGCTCATCCACCAGCAGCACGAGCAGTGCGGCTTCCGGATGATTGATGGCCACGCCTTCCACGATCGCCTGCAATAGCGTCGTCTTGCCGGCGCGTGCCGGTGCCACGATGAGTGCACGCTGGCCATAGCCGATCGGCGCGATCAGATCGATGGCGCGTCGGGTCAGCTCAGGGCCCGTCTTGGCAGGGCGACCCGTTTCGAGCGTCAGCTTCCGATCGGGATAGCTGGCCGTGAGCGTATTGAAGTCGGGCCGCTTCTCGAGCACGACCGGCGATCCGTCGTTGAGCGAGAGCACTTCGATGACCACCTGTCGTCCGCGATTGTCGCGTCCGAACGAGACTTCCAGCTTGTCGCCGCGGCGCAGCTGGTGCAGGCGCACCAACGCCGGCGAGATGAATGGATCGGCCGGGTCTGGGAGATAACTATTGATGGGGCGACGGAGGAACCCACCGTCGCGCGCTGCGTCAAACCAACCCGTGACCGTGCCTTCCGGCGCCACGACAACGTTCGAGGCGACCGGCGGCCGTTCGAAGCCCTGCTCGGCGCCGCCCTCTCCTCCGCCACCGCCCCCTCCGCCGCGACGGAAGCGATTGCGTCCACGGCGACCATTGCGACGGAAGCTGCTCCGCTCGCCGGACTGTCCATCGCCCTGATCCGGGCGCGGGCCGCGATCGGGACGATCGCCGCCACCTCCGCCGCCGTTGCGAGGACCGCGATCACCGCGGTTGCGGTCGTTGCGGCGTCCTCGATCCGGGCGATCCGGACGGCCGTCCTGACGTTGCTCCGGCCGGTTGTCCTGACGCGGCTCGTTCCGTTGGTCATTGCGCTGCTCAGGACGCGGCTCGTTGCGCGAATCGTTCCGCTGATCGTTGCGAGGCTCGCCGCGACCGTCGTTGCGACTGTCGTTTCGACCATCGTTGCGTGCGTCGGGCCGCGGACCATTGCGCGTGTCCGGGCGGTCCTGACGGTCGGCGCGTTCTAGTCGTTCGATGCGCTCGAGGCGCTCGGTGAAGCCTTCGTCGCCACCGATCGGCGCGACGGGGGCTTGGCGGGCGAGATCCGCTCGGACGTCGCGCCGTGGTGCGGACTCTCGACTCGCGGCCGTCGGAGAGGCGTCGTCGCGAGGCGCTTCGCTGCGCGCGATCGTCGCGTCGTCGGTTACAGCGGCCGGTCGTGCGGCACGGGGCTGTCGGGGGCGTCGGGGCGGACGCTCGGGGCGGTCGCCACCCTCGGGCGTCTCACGCACCGCTGCCGGGGCAACGGATGCGGGGGCTGCCGGCGCGGGAGCGGCCGGTGCGTCCAGATACGGATTGTCGTCCCCAGAATTCTCGGGGGCTGCCTCGGACCGGGTGCGGCCACGGCGATACGGACGTTTTGGTTCGTTCATTCGGAAACTGCGTGTGGAACGTGGGCCCCGAGCCGGAACGGCTGGAGCAGGGCATCACGGCGAAGATCGCCGAGAACCGGAAAAGCCGAGCCCCAAGACGGGGCGCGAAACGCGCACAGCGCGTGAAATGCGGGTTGGTCTGGACGGGTGTCTGTCGTGCCGTCGCACATCCGGAAAGCAGGTCGTTGCCGTCCGGTACCGCTTGGGGGGAGCGCGAAAGGATCGCGCATCCGGTCACTGAGGGGTCGAACCGGCTCCTGGAGCCCGGCGCCCCCGCCGGTCCGTCATGCGTGGTGTGTATCTTCCATGCCGTCCGATCGAAATCCGATCGGGGCACGCACCACCAGCATCCGTCGGGCGTTACGGGGACATCCGAATCTTCCCGGCGATGCCCCGCGCCTCTGAGTATTACGACCAAGACCGATCTGCGCAACCCGCAGCACTGGGGCTGCGACAAGGTTGCTACCTTCTTTCGTCATGATCGCACCCCCAATCAACCTCCCCGCTGCGCTCGCCGACGCGGTGAACGCCTACGAAGCCAGCGGCAATATCGGCGCGCTCATGCAGCGTCTACACGAGCTGCGGGCGATGGCCACGCCGGACGCGCTCGTCACGGCAGCGGAGCCGTTTCTGCACATGCCGGAGGTGGCCGGGCCCCTCTACGAGCGTATCGTCGAAGAACAGCCCAGCAACGCGCGCGCGCTGGTGATTCTCGCCAATGCGTACTGGCTCTCCGGACGCGGCCCCGAGGTCGTCGGGGATATCGCCAGCCGTGCGATCGCCGCCGACCCGGACAATCGCGGCGCGTGGCACATGTGGGCCCTGACGGAAGGCAATCAGCGCGATCGCACGATTCGCTGGCTGCAAGTCACGCAGCGCTATCCGGACGACCAGCTCGCCAAGGCCGCGCTCGCGGACAACGCGGCATCCCTGGCCGCCGCGGAACACGACAAGGAAGCGCTCCAGATGGCGATCGACGCCTACGAATCGTTGTGGGCTTCGTCACCAACCGAGCAGCAGCGCGCCGCACTCGAGAGCGCGCTGACCACACTGCGCAACTACAAGTTCTGATCTCCCAGACAGCGGGGACCCACGCTTGGCCCGTGCACGATGTTCAGTGCGCGGGCTTGGCGATCACTGCCGGGTTGCCGTCGGAGACGTAGCGCGCCATTGGTCCGCTTTTGTCCATGAGATCGAGCGTTGGCGTGAGCTTGGTGCCGCCCTGCAACGGAACGCGCGGCAACTTCCTGGCATTGAATTGCGGATCGTACGGGCTGCGCGCCGGACCGCCGGCCACCTCGAACACCGCCTCGTGCTTGTAGCGGATGTCGCGCTTTCCCTTGGGGTCGTGCCAGGAGCCGCTGTAGGCCAGCGCGCGATTCTTGGGCCACACGCCATACGGCAGCGCCATGCCGCGAATCACGTAGCCGGGTACGGCCGAGTCGATGGCCAATGCGCCGCGCGCGAACTGCTCCTGCACGACGGTCTCGTTGTACTTGTTGAGCTGTGCGTGCCACAGGGTGTGATTGCACAGTTCGAATCCATGGGCGACCAGGAACTGCAGCTTGGGAAAACGCCACGCCGTCTTCTGCCCATCGATGCCCTTGTCGCCAAAGAACGCGTGGCCGACCTGCGCCGCCGGTAGCGCACAGAAGAGCCCCTTCGGTTTCCAATCCGGGTGCGCCTTGATGAAGTCGAGCAGGATCCCCACCGCACTCGTCGGATCGATGACGAGCTTGCCGTCGCGCTCGAGATACCGAAACTGGCTCGGCGAGGCATCGTCGAAGGTGAAGAGCACGGGCGACTTGCCGGCAGGGATGTCGATCTTCCTGTCGAGCAGCTCCGCCAGCGTGATTGGGACATAGCCCCGCGCGTGGAGCTCCTGCAGTTCGGCGCGGAAACGGTCGCGCGAGACCTTGTACGTGCCGTCCGCATCCACGACCTGGTGCCACTCCACGATGGGAATGCGCCCCATCTCGTTGGGCTCACGCGCTGCCGAGCTGGAGTTGGGCGTGGAGGCCGTTGTCGGGCGGTTGGCACCTCTGGGCGGCGCCTGACGTAGGAGAGCGTGGGCCGGAGAGGCGACGATCGCCGTCAGGGCGAGCGCCAATGCAACCGAAAGACGTACTCCGACTGTCCAACCCGCGGCGGGGCGCCGCGAGTCTGCGGGGTGCGGCGCAAATGGAAGACGCATGAAGGCACGGCCAGCGGCAAGACGACGATTGTTCGTGCGCTGGGCCGCGCTGTATGACGAGGTAGTGCGAGAGGCGGAAAGACGAGTCACGCGGGCTGTCGGAATCAGTGGGACCGGATCCTGGAGAAACGATGAAGGACGAGAAAGCTAACGATCCGAATCCCGAGATTGCGGCTGAGTCAGCCGTACCATCGGCACCGTCTCCGTCGCGCTGGCGCATGCTGCTCGCACGCATTCGATCCGGCCGTATTCCCGCCGATGGCACGTCGGTTGGAAACGGCGCGTTCGCTTCCTCGCCCGCCGAGACTGCGACATTCTCGGGCGCGCCATCGCCCCGCACGCTTTCACTTCGCGCCGTACTTGGCGTGCTGCGACGCCCACGCGTGCTGATCGGGACGTTCGCGGTGTGCGCCATTGCGACCGGCTTCGTGGGCTCGTGGTGGTACAGCTGCGGCTACGACGGATGTCCCACCGTGGACCAGCTGCGCGCATGGCAGCCGACCGAAGGTGGCATGCTGCTCGATCGTGCGGGCGACATCATCGCGCCGCTCGCACCGGTCAAGCGCGTCAACGTGCGCATCGCTCGGGTGCCGGCCACTGTGCAGGCCGCGTTCATCGCCGTCGAAGACCGACGCTTTCGCACGCATCACGGCATCGACTGGTACGGCGTCGCCCGCGCGGCGGTCATGAATGTGCGGGCCGGTGGCGTGCGCGAGGGCGCGAGCACCATCACGATGCAGCTCGCGCGCAATGTGTTTCTGAGTCATCGTGCGGCGGAGCGCAGCTTCGGTCGCAAGCTGCTGGAAGTGCGCTACGCGACACTGCTCGAAGCCGCGCTCAGCAAGGATGAAATTCTCGAGCGCTACCTGAACGCCATCTATCTCGGCAACGGTGTGTACGGCGTGGAAGGCGCCAGCCGCGACCTGTTCGGAAAAGGCGTGAAGTCGGTGACGCTGGCGGAAGCAGCGGTACTGGCCGGTCTGCCCAAGGCGCCCAGTGGCTACTCCCCGCGCAACGACATGCGTCGTGCGCGCGCGCGTCGCAATGTCGTGCTCGATGTGATCGAACGTGAAAAGGTGGCGACGCCGGCACAGGTCGCCGCCGCGCGAAACGCGCCGCTGGCAGTGGCACGCAACGAATGGGTGCCTCGCGTCGTGGACTCGTGGGCCGTGGAGATGGTGCGCGGCACGCTCGACTCGCTGCGCAAGGCCGGAATCATTCCGTCCACGCTCAACGACGGACAGCTGCGCGTGCAGAGCAGCTTCGATCGCCGCGCGCAGGTTGCCGCCGAGCGTGCCGTCGCGAGTGGTGCTGCGCAGGTGGACGCCGAGCGCGATGGCTGGTACGGCGACGGCTCCCGCACGCAGGGCGCGCTCGTGGCCATCGATCCGGCCACCGGCGCGTTGCGTGCGCTCGTGGGCGGTCGGCGCATGGAACGGCGCGGCTACAATCGTGCGGTGCGTGCACATCGCCAGCCGGGCTCCGCGTTCAAGCCATTCGTCTACGCCACGGCGCTGCTCAACGGCTACACCTCGGCGACGATGGTCGACGACGAGCCCATCGAGATCGAGGTTGGTGACGACATCTGGACTCCGGCCAACTTCGACGACGACTACGCGGGATCGATCACGCTCCAGGACGCGCTCGCGCGTTCTTCGAATGCGGCCACAGTGCGCATCAGTCGCGATGTCGGCATCGCGCGCGTCGCGCAACTCGCGCACGCGCAGGGCATCACCAGCACGCTGCCGCTCGTACCTGCGCTCGCACTCGGCGCCGGCGCGGTCACGCCCATCGAACTGACCACCGCCTACGCGCCGTTCGCCAACGGTGGCGTGCGCGTCACGCCGTATGCCGTTGAGCGTGTGGAGGATGTGTTCGGTCGCGTGTTGTGGCAGCATCCGCTTGTCGCGACCCCGCGCGTGCTCGATCCGGCAGATGCATTCCTCGTCACCTCGCTGCTGCGTGGCGTCGTGGACAACGGCACCGGTCGAGGAGTGCGCTCTGCAGGCATTCGCGGGCCCGTGGCGGGCAAGACCGGCACTACCAACGACGGCGCCGACATCTGGTTCGTGGGGTACACGCCGTCGATCGTCGCCGCGATCTGGTTTGGCGCCGACGAGCCGCGTCCGTTGGGTGGCGCCGCCACCGGAGGACGTTTCGCTGCACCGGCGTGGGCGCGTTTCATAAGCGACGGCTGGCACAGCCCCGAGCGCGACAGCGCGTGGCGTGCACCCGCTGGCGTCGAGAGTCGACAAATCGATCTGGCTTCGGGGCAGTTGGCCGGAGAGTGGTGCGGCGAGTCGCGCCGCGCCTGGTTCCGCACCGGGACCGCGCCGCGGAACACCTGCTCGGGTGAGGAGCACGTTGCATTCAACGACATCGGCGAGATGATCGGTGAACTGGCGGGAATGCCTGAGGTACCTGCCGCGCCGCCCGTGCCGAGGGTGCCGCGCCCCTCGCGCTCTCGCGGCATCGACGTCGATACGCGCGACTTGGGCTCGACGGTGAAGGACGTGTTGCGCGCCGTGGCCAAGGCGGGCGACGGCAACGCCGTTTCTCGCCGTCTGATCGCGGAGCTGCGCAACATTGCGCGTGAGCAGGAGCGCGCTGCGCGTCGCGAGGCGGAGCGACTGAAGCGGGAGCAGCAGCAGCGGGATCAGCAGTTCCGGGCCCGCGGCACGTACTGATTGGCACGACACGGGAGCGGTCCGGCCACGGTCGCTCTCACGCGCAGGGCACATCGAGCCCGTCTGCGCAATTAGTTTGATTTGACAAACCAAACTAACTGCTCTAGGCTTCTCGCATGCCACCTGTCGACGCCGTCGCCGCCGTCATGCGCGACTACCCCCGGATCTACTTCGGCTGCCACCGGCGTCACACCCGCGACCCGCAAAGCGGCGAGTTGGTCAGCCAGAAGCACGTCCAGATCCTCGATCATCTCGACGAAGTGCAAGCGATCACGCTGAATGCGCTTGCCGAGCATCTCGGGGTCACCGCCGGCACGATGAGTGTTGCCGTCGATCGGTTGGTACAGCGCGGCTTCATCTCGCGTGTGCCTGACGAGGTGGATCGGCGTCGCGTCCATCTGCGCCTCACGGCGGCCGGCGCGTGCATCTGCCAGGCGCACTCGGTGCTCGACCCCGATCTCGTCCGCGCGATGGTGACGTCGTTGACGCCTTCAGAGCGCAAACAGGCGCTCGCGGGGCTCGCCCTATTGGCCAACGCGGCCAGCGCCACGCGTGGAACGCGTCGCTCGGCGCTCAGTCAGTCCGCATAACCCGAGGACTCATCGCGTGAAGTCATTGGTCGTGGTGGCGGTCTCCCTCGTTCTGCTGCTGGTGATTGCGCTGCGAATTGGTGCGCGACTGCCGCGCGATCACGTCGCCACCGTTCGTTCGCGCTACGCCGCGTCGGTCGACGTGATCTGGTCCAAGCTCACGGCACCCGCGGCATACGCCGCGTGGCGGACCGATCTGAAAGGCGTCGAGCTGCTGAACGCCGACTCCAGTCACCCCGAGTGGGTGGAGCACGGCAAGCATGGCGACATTCGCTACGTCATCGCCGAGCGCACAGAACGCACGCGACTGCTCACGCGCATCACCGACGAGACGCTGCCGTACGGCGGGACGTGGGAATTCACGCTCACGCCGGATGGCACCGGCACGCTGCTGACGATCACCGAACGCGGCTTCGTCAAACCGGCGCTCTTTCGACTGCTCTCGCGCTTCGTGTTCGGATTGACGGGTACGCTCGAGGCATACCATCGATCACTCGCGCGCGCCGTGGGTGAGACGCCTGCACCGGACATCGTGTCCAGCGGGCGCTGAGTCGCAATCACGCGGCCATCTCGCACGTCCAGCCGCTCAACGAAGTTCACACGTTCGGCTCGTCCACCATTCAACAGACACGCGCATGGGACTCGAACTCACGGGGCACGCGGTGCTCACGCCAGCCAAGGGCCGTACGGGTATCGAGAAGCAGACGGGCGACGCAAAAATTCTACTCGAGAGTGACGAGCTGATTCTGCGCGGTGGCGTCAAGGCAAAGATCGCGCGTGCGACCATCCGCGATGTGACCAGCAAGGCGGGTACGGTGCGCATCTCGGCCGATGGGTGCACGCTGCAACTCACGCTGGGCGACGCGACTGACAAATTTCTCGCCAAACTCGCGCAAGCGCCCAAGTCACGTCTCGAGAAAATGGGCATCGGCGCCACGAGCGTTGTCACCCTGCTCAACCTTTCCGATGCGACGTTGCGCGCCGAGCTCGAGGCCATTGGAGCCACGGTGCGTACACGTGCAACGAAAGGCGCGGCGCTGCTGATTCTGGGCGTTGATGACGCGACCGATCTCGCGCGAATCGCCGACGCCGCGAAAAGCCTCGACACCAAAAGCGCCCTGTGGGTGGTTCATCCCAAAGGCGCTTCGGGCGTCAAGGACACCGATATCTTCGCCGCAGCAAAGGCTGCAGGGCTCACGTACGTCAAAGTCGCGCGCTTCTCCGAGACGCACACCGCGGAGAAGCTGGTAGTGCCTGCAGCCAAGCGTTAGAGCACGCCAAGCCACTCCTTTTCGCGACCCGCGTAGCCCGGGAAGATTCGGTCGAGCTGCGTCGCGCCGAGATGCTTGGTGGCAATTTCGCCGAACACGGCACGGAAATCGGTAGTTAGTGCCAGATCGCGCCCTTCGTTGAGTTGCTCCGGAGCGAGCCCGGGCCAGCGGCCGTGCACCTTCTGCGCACCGCGCAGCTGTCCACCAATCACGAACATCGCGCCCGCGTGTCCGTGGTCGGTGCCACCGGTGCCGTTCTGCCGCACGGTGCGCCCGAACTCCGACATCGTGAGAATGACGGTGTCGTTCATCCGATCGCCGAGGTCGGCGACCAGCGCCGCGATGCTCTGCGAGAAATCGCTGAGTCGCGTGGCAAGCTGTCCCTGCGCGCCGCCCTGGTTCACATGCGTGTCCCAGCCGCCGACATCGGCGAAAGCCACTTCGAGCCCGACATCGGACTTGATGAGCTGCGCGATCTGCAGCAGATGCTGCCCGAATGGTGAGCGCGGGTAGTTCACGCCCGCCGCTGGCCTGTACTGCTGCGGGTTGGCCGCGCGCAGCACCTTGAGCGCTTCGAACATCTCCGCTCCGCTGCCGTGCACGAGGTCTGCATTGCCGGTGCGATACAGCGCCTCGAGTCGCTGCTCCGAGCCTCCGCCATTGGTGCGAATGGAGAACTCCTCGATGGAGTTCATCGCCACCGTTGGCGCGGCGCCGCCGAGGATTCGCGGAGTCTGCGCCGACATGGCCACGGCGCGAAACGGTACCTCGGCGCCGGGAACGCATTGCTGGCAGGTGCCGCGTGTTGCGAGATAGCGATTCAGCCAGCCGTCCGTCGTGCCCTTCATGTCGGGCGTACCCGTTTCCATGTAGTCCTGCGCATCGAAGTGCGAGCGCGTGGAGCTGGGGCTGCCAACGGCGTGAATGGGCGCAAGCATCTTGCGGTCCCACAGCGCCTTGAACGGCGAGAGCGACGGATGGAGCCCGAAGTATCCATCCAGATCGATGGCACCGGCGGTCGCTGCCGCTCGCGTGGGCTCAGCGATCGCCAGCTGCGGACGCGCGGCGTAGTACGCCTTGTCGCCAAAAGGGACGACGACGTTCAGCGCGTCGGCCGCGCCGCGCTGGAAGAGCACGATCAACGTCTTGCCGCGCGCAAGCGTCGGCAGCTGCGCGGCGAACGCGGTACGACGCAGAAAGCTCGGCGACAAGCCCATCGTCACCAGCGACAGCGCACCCGACTTGAGAAACACTCGGCGGTTCATGATTCGCTCCGGTGTGCGGCGCCTAGCGGCGCTGAAATTCAGGGGCGCCGAGCGCGAGCCCGACGATCTGTGCGAAACCGGCCATCGGAGGGAGCGTGCCGATCGCTTGCGTCAACGTCGCGCCGCGCGTGGGCTTGATCGCTTCGCGTCCAGCGGCCTTCTGCTGCTGGTCCATCGGACGACGGGCGTCTCGTTGCTGATTGCGTTGCGCAGCGCGCGCGGTATCGCGCGTTGGTGCACCTGCGCTGCCAGCCATGCTGCCACCCATCAGGTCGTCGGCTGTGTCGTCGAGGGACATGGTGTCGCTCGCGGCACGCGCCTGCAGAAACGGGTTGGTGCCGGTGAGGAGGACCTGTCGCGTGTCGGTCGAGACAGCGCCGCCGAACAGCTCCTGGATCACGCCATCGACCTGCTTCTCTCGTGCCTGGGTGGCATAGGTCTGCGTCGCGGGCCACTCGACGAGCTTGACGCCCGGAACCCGCCCCGACGCCGCGGCCAGTCCGAAGTTGATGCGATTGAGAATTGCGCCCGTGTTCATCCACGCGTCGCCCGTCTCCGGATAGCCGTTGGGCGCCTGATGCCCAAAGATCGGCTGGCCAAGACGACTGACGAACTGCGCTGTGCGAGGGGACGCGTCGGGCTTGGCGTTCATCGCGCGCAGCGTGCTGACCACCAGCTCGAAGGGCGACTTCACCTTGGCGCGGTACGAAGCCGTCGCGAAGAACTCGGGGCTCGTCACGATCGTGCGCAGCGTCTCGCGGATATCGCCGTCGGTACGCTCGAACGTGGCCGCAGCACGTGCCACCAACGCGGGCGGTGGTGTGTCGCTCACGAAGCGGCGCGCCAGTTTCGTCGCGATGAACGTCGCCGTCTTCGGGCTGCGTGCGAGCATGTCGAGGACAGCTTCGCCTTCCTCCTGACCACGTCCCGCAGGGAATGCGGTGCCGAGGATGGACTTGGCGCCGGCATCGTGCGCTTCGCCGCGGAAGGTGAAGTCGCCGCCGTTCGCACCGCGCGCGATCGTCCATCCCGTGAGTGCGCGCGCCACTTCGGTGACGTCGTGTTGCGTGTAGCCGCCATCCACGCCGAGTGTGTGCAGCTCCATCAGCTCGCGGGCGTAGTTCTCGTTGAGGCCGCGTCGGCGATTGCCGACCGCCTGTGCGAGTTGTGTCAGTCGTTGCTGTGCTTCCGCGGGTGTCAGCTTGCGCAGCTCGGCTACGCGCTCCGGGGGCAGCGTGGCGAGACGCTGTTGCAGCGCCGGCGGCAGCTGGCCGCGATCGATCAGGTCGCCGATGGTGACGTTGGCCATCGCGCGCTGTCCGGCTGCGTTGGGGCGACGGGCGCCTGCCGCGCCGGCTCCTGCGCCGCCGCCCGCGCGCTGTGCCAAGCGCCGCGCGGGAGCGAGCGTCGGCTGCCCGCTGTCCGCGACGCTTTGCCAGTTGTCGAGGTAGTAGAGCATCGCCGGGCTCTTGGCCACCGCACCGAGTAGCGTGCGGAACTTGCCCATGGCGTTGGGGCGGATCGTGTTGGCGTCGTACTCGGGGAGGAAGTACCGCGTGCGGTCCTTGCCGGCGAAGACGTTGAAGTGATTCTCCCAGAAATCCACCATCACTTCGTTGAGCTGGCGCTCCGTCATGACGGCGCGCGCCACTCGACTGGATGCGATCTCACCGAGGAACGCGTACGACTGTCGTCCCTGCGCGGCGAGCTTGGCAGAATCGGCGGCGGAGACCGAGCCACCGTTCGCGCGCAGGCGAGCCAATGCCACGCCCGGCGGCGGATACGCAGCCAGCAGCTGCTCGCCGGTCTGGTTGAGCGTCTTGAATTGTGCCAAAAAGGCGTCGGTGGCACCGTCCGGAATGCGTTCCACTTCGAGCTGCCGGGCGATCCACGCGTCTACGCCGATGGCGCGCACCGCGGCGACATCGCCGGGCCGGGCACCAAAGCTCAGTCGGTTGAGGGCGTGATGGACCTGTTGGTCTGCGGTCTGCTCACGAGATGCGACCTCGCTTGAAGACGGGAGCCGGTCCTGGCCCGGGTCTGTGCGGCGGGGGCTGGCGCCCGCACAGGCGGCGAGAAGAAGCACTGCGCCGGTGCGCGTTGTCGTGGCGAAGGTACGTCGAACGGAGGGTGCCATGCACGCATTCTCGGATTGAAGTCACGCCATTGGACGCCGAGGGGCTCTGCATGTTAACCCCGCAATCGGGTTGCTGGTGTCACGCGGACCTTGAGCCGTGGTGTGGCGATCGGTTGCTTACGCCATGGCTCAGACCGACTCTTCCCGCTCGCTGCTGGACCGCGCCCTCGCGGCGGGCGCCCTGTCCACAGTCGCGACCGGTGGCGCATTGATCGGCCTCGGGCTGCGCGAAGCGGAGGCGAGTCGGGTCTTCCGTCTCGTGGGGCGCGGGCTGCTCGAGCATGTGGGAGTCGTTGGCGTGAGTGCACCGCTGACGTCCGTCGCGCTCGGCTACCTCCATCATCTGCTGATTTCGGCGCTCTGGGGCGTCACGCTGGGGGCCATCGTGCTGTCCCCGCGCACGGTGTCCAGGCGAGTGGTGTTCAGCGTGCTCGCGGTGGTCGTGTACGCCGTGCTCGCCCTGTTTGTGCTCCCATCCCTGCTGCGCATCGGCTACGCGGTGACGTCAAACGTGCCCGGCGTGGTTGCCATTGGTGTAGCGCTGCTGCTGGCGCTGCTGGGCACCGTATGGGTGGACGCCGCTGAAGTGCACGACTGACGCGACGTCCGTCACTTGCCGGTGTGACAAAGGCGGCCATTCGCGGGTATTGCGGGTGCGTGTGTGACGGAATCGCGACGGTTTTTGCGACCCCGGTCACGCGCGGCGTTTCTTGCACTGTTCTACGTTGCAGATCGTTGGATGAACCGTCTTAGCCGTGGACGGCGCACGGGGCGACAAGTCCATCCAACCGGTGTTTCCCTTTGACCACAGGAGGTTTGCAGATGGACGTCCTCGTACGACTCGAGGCCCGTCCGAGTGATTCGCCGGTGCTTGCGCACGTGAATTCGATCCCGGTGCTTCCGTTTGGTACGCGCTCTCGGCGTGAAGTAGTCACGCTGTACGGTGCGGCCGACGCCCAGTCCCTCGCCTTGGCCCTCGCGGCCACCGTCGAGAGTGAGCGACAGGAAGTCCCGCAGTCGGGCGTGGTGCGACACATTGGCGTGTGGCCGGACCGTGGGGCGATTGGCGATTCGGCATGGCGGGATGGCTCGACCGGACGATTGGTCACGCGTGATCTCGACATTCCGTTCGTGGCACTCGAAGCGCGAGCGGTCGAGTTGCTTGGAGAATGTGGTCCGACGTTGCGTCGTATTACCGCTGGGCTGGGAATGGCCGACTGGCCGGAAGGAACCGATCGCGCACTGAGCTTCACCTTTGCATCCACGCCGAGCGCGTTGCAGGGCGGCGGGGCAGGGGAGACGCTGCGGGACGAGATGGGCGTGGAAAATTGGCTGGACTCACTTCGGGCAGCTGATGCGTTTTCATTTGACGTGGAGGGCGACTAAGCCCCTTTCTTCGTTCGAGTAGGACCCAGAGGCCGCGATCACTGATCGCGGCCTCTCGTATTTCCGGCCCATCGGTCGCGAAGCAACAGGCACGGTCGCGTCGCCGAGCACGTGCACTGTCGGGACCGCCACCGCAACGCTCAGGGTTTCCCTGAATTGACGTTCCAGTGGGCCGGCGCCATGCTCGAGGCGTCAGCAGGCGAGTTTCCCCTGCCGATGGTTCTGGGCCCTGCACTGCGCGGCCAGACGCCGCGCCCCGGAGGAACGATGCGGGAGTACGATAGCGCCGGCATCAGGAACATCGCCGTGGTCGGTCACGGCGGAGGTGGCAAGACGAGTCTCGTGGATGCGCTCTGCTTTGCAGCGGGCTCCGGACGACGGCACGGCACGGTCCACGCAGGTAACGCGCTCACCGACTATCTCCCCGAGGAGATAGAGCGCGGATACTCCATCGCTTTGGGCTGTGCATACGCCGAGTGGATGGATAGCAAGATCAACTTCATCGACACGCCGGGTTCGCTCGACTTTCAGGGCGATGCGATCGGTGGTCTCGCGGCCGCCGACGGCGCGCTCTGCGTGATTGGTGCCGCCGCCGGCGTGGAAGTGGGCACGGAGCGCATGTTCGACGCCGCGCTCGACCGGCAGGACCCGATCCTCTTCGTCGTCTCGATGATGGACAAGGAGTTCGCCGACTTCGATCGTGTCTACGCGCAGATCAAGGAGCGCCTCACGCCGAAGGTCATTCCCGTCGAGATTCCGATCGGCGCCGGCGCGAACTTCCGCGGCGTGATCAATCTCTTCACCCAGCGCGCGTATCTCTACGCGCCCGGTGCCAAGGGCGAGTTCGTCGAAGGGGATGTCCCGCCGGAATGCGCCGATCGTTTCGCACGGTATCGCCAGGAACTCATCGAAGCGATCAGTGCGACGGACGACACGCTGCTCGAGCGCTATCTCGAAGGTGGCGACATCGACCGCGACGAAGCCATCGAGGGCATGCGGGAAGCCATGAAGCGCATGGACCTCTTCCCGCTCTTCTGCGCGTCGTCGGAGACCATGATCGGCGTGCGTGCGCTGCTCACCGAACTTGTGCAGCTCATGCCGAATGCGCGCGATATGGAAGAAATCCACGCGCTCGTCGGTGCCGAAGGCGCGGAGACGATTCAGCTGCACGCGCGTGATGACGGACCCTTCGCCGCGCTCGTCTTCAAGACTCTCGCCGAGCCGCACGTGGGTGAGGTCAGCTACTTCCGCATCCTGTCAGGGTGTGTGCGCACAGGGCAAGACGTGTTCAACGCGACGCGGGATCTGGGCGAGAAGCTGGCGCATCTCGCGATCCCCTGCGGCCGCGAACGGATCGATGTCGACACGCTGCACGCCGGTGATATCGGCTGCGTCGCGCGCCTGCGCAACACGCACACCAACGACACGCTGTCGTCTCGTGAGCATCCGATTCGCCTGCAGCCTATTCGCTTTCCCGAGCCGCTCGTGCACTACGCCGTACGTGCAGCAGCGCGCAGCGACGAAGAAAAGCTGCAGATCGGACTGCATCGCCTGCACGATGAGGATCCGACGATCGAAGTCCACTACGATCCCGATACCCACGAGACGATCGTCAGCGGATTGGGCGAGCGACATCTCGACGTGGCCGTGTCCCTGCTGCGTCGCAAGGCTGGAGTGCAGGCGGAACTCGCAGCGCCAAAGATCGCCTATCGCGAGACGATCACGGTGCGTGGCGAAGGGCAGGGCCGGCACAAGAAGCAGACCGGTGGACGCGGACAGTTCGGCGACTGCTGGGTGCGACTGAGTCCGATGCCGCGCGGTGAAGGCTATCTCTTCGACAACCGCATCGTCGGTGGCGCGATCCCGTCCAAGTACATCCCAGCCGTGGATCGTGGCGCGCAGGAGGCGGCCGCGCGCGGTGTGCTCGCCGGCTATCCGTTGGTGGACGTGCGCGTCGAATTGTACGACGGCTCGACGCACTCCGTGGACTCCAACGAAATGGCGTTCAAGCTGGCCGGGATGCTCGCGTTCCGCAGCGTCGTGCCCAAGTGTCGTCCGGTGCTGCTCGAGCCACTCGATCTGCTCGACATCACGCTTCCCGACACCTTCCTCGGCGATGTGCTCGGCGATCTCTCGGCACGCCGTGGCCACATCCTCGGCACGGAAAGCGGCGCCAAGGGCACCATCGTGCGCGCCGTGGTGCCGCGCGCCGAGTTGCATCTGTATGCCACGCAGCTGCACTCGCTCACGCACGGGCGCGGCCAGTTTTCCAGTCGATTCAACGGATACGAGCAGGTGCCAGCCGAAGCCACGCAGCGCATCGTCGCCAGCAGACAGCGCGAGGTGGAGCTGGTGGACGCCTGAGTGGCGCCAGTGTCGTTCCGTGCAACGTGTGTACGCAGTGTGTACGACGAAGGCGCTCACCGATGAACCGGTGAGCGCCTTCGTGCATTGCATGACTCGACGACGTTGCGTATCGCGAGCTCGCGTTAACGCCCCGTGAACCAGGTCGACGGATTGAACCCCTGCGGATTCACTTCGTAGTACTGACTCCGCGTCCAGCGGCCCGTCGTCGGGAAATACGGCGGCGGATACTGCAGCAAGCAGCGGTTGAACGACAAGTCATCGTAGTAGCCATGCAGATTGCTGCCACTCATCGTGCCCGTCTGTCCGGTGCGTGCTTCGATCGTGCCACCGATCAGTCGCGTGGTACCGCGCGTGACGTAGCGGTTGGCGGCCAGGCCTGCGGGCGGCGACGCATTCTCGGCAGCGACGGACTTGAGGGCCAGCAGCGATGCGTGGATCGCCATGTCCGGTCGATTCGCCGACGGATCGAAATCCTTGCGCGGCCACGTCCAGGCGCTGCCGTCGTTGTTGGTGCGACGCCACTGCGGTGTCGCGAGCGTATTGTCGGCGTACATCACGTACTCGCCGGAGAACAAGCCGACAACGTCGTCGTCTGGGGTACACGCACCAGTGGTGACGCCAGGGCTCGTGGCCTGCGTGAGGTTGTGCGCGATGACGAGCATGTTCCGCGATGCAACGGTCACGCGACCGCGTACGACACCGCTGACCGCGACCTTCCCTTCGGCGAAGATCACACCGCGAAAGTTCGGATTGTACGCGGCGCTGAGCGGCCACAGGTAGTCCGCATCGGCCCGCGCCGCCAGCGAGGCGGGAATGCTGCCTGAGGTGCGCGGCATCCAGTAGCCACCGGAATCGGACGCGGCAAAGATACCCGTCGCGGTCAGGCGCTCATCTCCGCCCAAGTAGCAGCGCGTCGTGTTGTCATCGAAGGCATCGGCCTTGTCCTTCATCAGCGTCTGGTAGTTGCCGCTGGCGCGATGTGCAATCGCTCGCATGGTGATGGGCACTGCACTGCGTCCACCGACATTGGTGACGCGACCGCAATTCGGCGAATACAGCACGCTGTCGATCGGTACGGCTGAACCGGTCGGCACCGGAGCGCCCGAGGCCGCCGTTGGCGGAATCGGCGGGCGCGCCATCGCCCAGCCGGCGCCCAACGGTGAGCCGGTCTTCGTCTGATAGACACGGAAGTAGCCGTCATTCGGGCCCGTCGTGTTGCCGTCACCGTCGGCATCGATTGCGAGAAACTCGATACGCATCGTGGCCAGCGCCGAGTCGCCCGTGACGACGTTGGGCGTGAAGACGTAGCCGGCCCGATTCGCGATGTTCTTGAGCACGTTCAGATCGGCCGTTGTCGGCATCGGGATCCTGGCGATCCGCTCCGTCGGCGGCCCCTTCTTGAACAGCGCAAACGTCTTGTTGGTGACGACAGCGGACGTGGTCACCACGTCATGGAAGGTGGCCTGCGGCGACGGTGTGCCGCCGTTCCAGACGTAAATCGTGTCGTTGCTGTGCACGGGCCCCTGCGCTTGCGCGCCGAGCGCCCAATACAGCAGCCAGCCCGCCGTCGATCGCGCCTGATCGGTGAACGACGCGTAGCGCGCAAACGACTCCTGGAACATCTGCGCGCGTCGAATGGCCGTGTTGCCGTAGCTGTCCGTCACCTGCGCCACCACCTCGGCCTGCACGCCGAACTCACCCGCGTTGCGGAGCGAGTCGGAGTTGCCGAGACGCGAGACCCAGATCGAGCGGCGCAGACCGCCGCCGATGTTCACGTTGTTCGCGACGGTGAGGTAGCCTTCCATCGGCACGGTATCGAGGCGCGCGTTCATGCGCGAGCGCTCGATCTCGAGTGAGGAGATCGCGGCGTCGTCGACGCTGGACGCGCGGTCGGATCCAGCCTGCACCAGCTTGCCGGACATCGCCATCACGGCCGACGCGAGTGCGATGACGGTCGCCACCATCGCGATCAGCAGTACCGCGACGAGCGCAAAGCCGCGACGGGTGCGAACGAGCTTTCGTCCCGGAAGCCTCATGCGTGTGGTCCTCATGGCACCACCACCGCGATCGAGGCCGCGAGCGTCGAGAGATTGGGTGTGCAGTCCTGCACGGCCAATCCGTACTGGTACGACTTCGCCGAGCCACGCTCGACGCCGCCGTCCTTGTAGTTGTAGGTCATCGTTCCTCCGACCACACCAATGGTGGCCAGCGGCTCACCCCACACCGCTGCGCCTGACAACCTGCGCCAGAGTACGTAGCGCACGGCATCGGTCTCGCCGCCGCCATCGTCAGTGGCCTTGCTCCACGACAGCATCACTGCGTTGCTGTCGACGTTCCACGCGGCACTCGCCGCACCGGGCGCGATCGGTGGACGTCCGCAGGCGCGTGACTGGCGCGCGACCGCGGTATTCGGCATGGGGACGGTGTAGCGCACCACGTTGCGCGTGCCGGCGCTCGGCGTGGTCGCCTCGAAGGTGACCTCCACGCCGCGCAGCTGATCGATGCGCGTCGACGTGGCGGTGCCCGTGTCCGGCGTGACGCCCCGATACATGACGGACTTCGACAGCGGCAGCCAGCTGCGCGGTACCGTGTCGAGATCGGTGAGCGTTGAGTTGTAGCGGGTCGGGTCGTACCAGTAGCGGAAGAACGGCGTCGATGGCGACTTGCGAAGTCCGGTTGCGATGATCTCCGCGGTGCCGTTGTTCACCTGACGCAACAGCATGTAGTCCGCCGCGTCGGAGGACGATGTGTCGCGCGTGAATCGGAAGATGATCAGCTCTGCATCGCCGCTGGTGCCCGCGATGGTCGAATAGTCGGCCAGCGGGTACGTGAACGACGATCCGGGGATCGTGATCGCGTTCGAGAGCGAAATGGCGCTGACCTCTGCCGCGGTCGCATACGGATCGACGTACACGGCGCCGGTGAAGCGCGCCGAGTCGGCGTCGTTGCTCGTGAGGTCGCTGTTGAAGGCGAAGACGCTGTCGTTCGCGTACACCACGATGGGCTGATTGTCCATCACGTTCGTGCCGGCCGTGCGTAGCTCTTGGCGCATGATGTCGCGACCGAAGCGGCCGTTCTGAATCGACGCGGACTTGGTGGCAAGCGTGCGGAATCCCTTGCCTTGCGCCAGCAGGAATCCGAATGCGGCGCTCATGATCAGCCCAAAGACGACCAGGGCGACCATGACTTCCGCAAGCGTGAAGCCGCGTCGTGCGCGGCGGATCGATGTCGAAGGGGTCATGGTGCGGCGATGGTGATGGTTCGACTGATCGGCGTCGGCAGATTCGTCGACACGACGGCCGACACCCGCACGGTGACCGTGGTGGTGTTCATGCCGCTGGTCGTGTCGCGGGTCACGGTGGTCTGGGATATCAGTCCGTTCGAAGTGCCGTTGAAGCGCACCTCGGTCAGCTGACCGATCGTGGAATACGTAGGCCAGGCCCGTGCTCGCCCGATCTGCATCTCGGCGACCGACTGCGCGCGGTTGCGGATGTCCGCATCGCTCACCGAGCGCGACATCGTTGTGGTGCCCATGCCCATGGCGAGAACCACACCGGCGAGAATCACCAGCGCGATCATCACCTCGATCAACGTGAATCCGTCTCGGGAACCCGCGACGGCCGTACGAGAAGTGCTCATCGTCCATGCCTCCAGGCGCTGTTGGCCCACGCGTACCACTCTGGCCGAGCCGTGGCGCGCGCAATCACGACCGCACGGGTGTCGGCGTCGCTTCCGCCCGACATCGCCTTCGCGGTCGACAGGTAGAGCGTCACGGTGCGGTCCACGCTGCCGTTGCGTTGCAGCACCAGCATGGGCTTGCCGTTGCTGGTCAACATCGTCGGCATGCTGGCTGTCGCCGTACCCAGGGCGCCGACGGATGAGGGGCGACCGAACTTCACGCGCTCGGGCAGCGGAAAGGGGCGCGTACGTTCGCCGCTATCGAAGCGGCCGTTGTTGTTCGCGTCCCAGACGGTCTCGATGTTGTGGCCCGCGGTGTCGATCACGAACAGCACGTTGTGCTGTCGCGCAGCGGCGTCGCGCTGAGCCACCATCAAAGCCATACCGAATGTGCGAGCAGCGGCATCGACCTGGGAATTGTCGACCCGCACTTTGGGCATCACTAACGCAGCGAGGATGCCGACAATCGTTATGGCGATCAGGAGTTCGATTAACGAGAAACCGAGCGCGGTTCTTCGTCGAATCGGGCGCGGTACTGTGACGGACATGGTGCTGGCCTGGAAATGGGGAGTCCTGTCTCACCCACCAGACGCCGCCTGCGTGCGGCTCGTCACCGATCGTCACCCTCGCGGCACGCACCGTTTTGCGGTGCGTGCCATTCAGCCAATCAGACCTTGTGGTAGCTGATCCGGGCCGCGTCGCGGCGGTCTGCCGCCTGATAAATCTCGAAGTCGCTGAAGAACGCAGGCGCCTCCGCCTGCAGGACGCGCAAGGTGGCCACCGCGACACGACGAATCTCGAGCTCTGCCGCCTCGCTCGATCGCAACTCCAGCATCGTGCGCCAGGCGCGCGCGTTGCCGGTCACGACGATCTTGGTCTCCGTGCTGTTGGGGAGCACGCCACGGGCCGCCTCACGCGCCATCTTGCGACGATGGACCTTGTCGTCCACCCACGAGTAACGCGTCATCAGCGAATCGACCAACGCGACGTAGCTGTCCAGCGCCGACGTCACCTGTGAACGCCACGCCGTCTCCAGCGCCTCGTCGCCGATCATCGCCGGTGGCATCACGAAGCAGGCGTCACTCTCGTCCACATAGCGCTGGGATAGCTGCGAGTATGCAAAGCCAGCGCGGTGGCGCACCAATTCGTGCGTCAGTGAGCGCGAGACGCCCTCCAGGAGCAGCGAATAGTTGGCATGCTCCAACACGCTGCCGTGCCCCTGCTTCTTGATGTTCTCCAGATACTCGCGCGTGCTGCGTCCGGCCGGATTGCGCTGGCTCATGTAGCACAGGCGCCCGGCGAACTCCGCGAGCCGCTCGCCGTCGGTGGACTCGCCCATCCACTGCACGGGCATGTGCGCAGGCTCGGCGAACTGTGGACGGGACAACACCGTGATCGTGGGCTCGAGCAGAATCGCGTGGTCGGCGAGAGGCATGGCGTACAGTCGGAGAAAGGGTGCTGTCGAGGAGTGCAGAAAAGTAGTCGGAGCAGCGACGCGACGCGGTCAGTCCGCCGCGAAATCGAGCCGGAAGCGATGCCACGCTCGCTCGCGCTCGATCTGGTCCAACGCGGCACGTGCGCGAGGGTCCAGTGGTGTGGCCTCAGGATCGTGCCGGAGCGCGCCGATGGCCTCGTCTCCGGGGCGCGACACCTTGCAACCCGGATTGAGAACGCCCGAGGGATCGCCCGCAGCCTTGACGTTCGCGAAGGCGGCCAGCGCTTCGGGGTTCCACACCGACGAGAGCAGCGGCGCCCGCAACCGACCGTCGCCGTGCTCCCCGGCCAGCGTGCCACCAAGTGCAGCGGTCAACTCGCACACCTCGTCGAGTAATCCGCCCACGACCTCTCGCCACCCGGCCTGCGCGGTGTCCACCAGCGGGTTCACATGCGCGTGCGCATCGCCAGCGTGTCCGAAGATCACACCGGTCACCCCGCGTCGATCGAGCGCCGCGCGCACGCCGCGCACATAGGCGGGATAGTGCGTGGGCGGTACGCAGCCGTCCTCGATGAACTGCATCGATCGCAACCGTGGCGCGAGGCGTGTGAGAATCGGGCTGGCCGCGTGTCGTAGCTCCCAAAGCGCGTGCTCCGCTGCTGGGTCGTTCGCGGTGTTGATCTCCGTCGCGCCATGTTTGCGACAGTCACGCGCCACGCGCTCCAGCGCAGCCAGTGCCGCCGCGCGATCTCCTCCTTCCACCTCGATCAGCAGCACCGCTTCGGCGCCCGGTCGAATGCCCGTCGGGCCGCCCGTGGCGGCGATGTCCAGAAAGGTCCGATCCAGCAGCTCACAGGCGGACGCTCCCGCTTCGCGCGCGTCCATCGCGCACGCCGTGGCCGCCTCCAGCGAAGGGAAGGTGGCCAGCACGGTCGCCGTCGCCCCCGCGACGGGGATCAGCGCCAATTCCACGTCCGTGAACATCGCCAGCGTGCCTTCGCTCCCGACCAACAGGTCGATCAGATGACCGTCGGGCGCCAGCGCTGCGGCAATGCCGTAGCCGGATGACTCCTTGCGAACGCCCGCGTGCGACAGCGACGCGAGATTCGCGTGCGCCTTGAGATCGGCCAGCGTCGCGATCAGGCGAGCGACGGCGGTGATGTTGGCGGGCGGTGCTTCGTCGCGTCGGATCCACGCCGATTGCCCATCGTCGAAGACGCAATTGAGCCCGGTCACCCACGGGCGTGTCGCGCCAAAGCGCAGCGTCCGCGCGCCCGCCGCATTGGCGCCCACCATGCCGCCGATCGTGCAGAATGCGCCGCTGGACGGATCCACAGGAAAGCGAAGTCCCGCTGCACGCGCCTTGGCGTCGATTGCCCCACGCAATGCGCCCGACCCCACGCGGATGCGCTGCGCGCCAAACTCCACATCGCCCATGCCATTGAAGCGGCTCAGGTCCACCGCGATTCCCGGACCCACCGCGCCCGCGGCCATGCCGCTTCCCGAGCCACGCGGCATCAGCGCCGCGCCCGTCCGCTTGGCCCACCGCGCCAGAACGCTCAAGTCATCGCGGTCAGCAGGGACGGCTACGGCCGCTGGCAGCGTGCGCGCAATGCCAGCGCCCTCTGCATACAGCCCGCGCGCGAGCTGGTCGGTGCGGAAGATCCCGCGGAAGTCCGGAGGCAGATCAGCTGCATGAATTTCGGCCATGGGTGAGTCTCGCCGGGACGCCGACTGGCGACAAGCGGTGAAACACTGACAGGCTCCATCAGCTTCGCTGCCGTGACGGAGAGCGCCGCCGCCTCGTATGTTGTGTGCCATGTCTCTCGACCCGACCATCACCAGCGCCCTCGAACGCCGCGACGCGGATCGCTTCTGCACAGCGATCCTCCCCGCCGTGTCCCGTACGTTCGCGCTCGGCATCAAAGTGCTGCCGGGAGACCTGGGACAGGCCGTGCTCGACGCCTACCTGCTCTGCCGCATCGCCGATACAGTCGAGGACGCACCGGGGGTGGATCCGCAGGTGAAGGCCGTCATGTTCGACGACTTCCTGGCGGCGTTCGACGACCAGGCCGCGCTGACGCGCTTTCTGTCGGGCGTCGAGACGTTGCGTGGCGATCTCGCGCACATCACGCTCACGCGCAACACCGACCTCGTGCTCGAACACTTCGCCGCGCTGCCGAGCAAGACGCGCGATGTGGTTCGCAAGTGGGTGACCGAGATGGCCGTCGGCATGCGCAAGTTCGTGCTGCTCTACCCGGACGGCATTCGCATCCAGACCATCGACGAGTACAAGGAGTACTGCTACTACGTCGCGGGCACCGTGGGGTACATGCTCACGGATCTGTGGCACGAGCATTCGTCGAGCATCGGGTCGCGCCGATACGAGGTGCTGCGCGAGCGGTGCCGCGCCTTCGCCGAAGCGCTGCAGACGGTCAACATCCTGAAAGACGTCGCCGTCGACGCGGAGAAGGAGAACTCGGTATACGTCCCCGAGGAGCTCTTGCGCATGCACGGCAGCACGCAGAGCCGCATTCTCGCGCCGGAGTTGGTCGCGAAGAACCGCGAAGCGCTCACGCAGCTCATCCAGCTCGCGTGGCACGATCTCGAGGAAGCACGCAACTATCTGTTGCTCATTCCGCGCCGCGCTGTCTCCATCCGACTCTTCTGTATTCTGCCGCTGCTGCTTGCGTACGCCACGCTCCGCGATCTCGTGCAGAGCACGGCGATGCTCAAGCCCGGTGGGTCGGTCAAGATTTCACGCAAGGAAGTGAAGTCGCTGCTGATGACCGGCTCGATGCTCGTGATGAGCAACTGGGCCGTGCGCCGATTGGTCGAACGCGTGCGACTGCGCGCCTTCGAACTGGCGATCGCCTGACGGCACACGCGACCTAACGCTTCGTCGCTGCGCTCAGCAGGGCGTTGGTCACCTGAGCGGTGGTGCTCCCCGCCGCTACGAGCGCGGGAGTACCTGCGCCACCTCGACGACACGGAAGCCGCCATGGGTCTCGAACAGGTGACGGAGAATCGGCACATGCGACGATCCGACGATGATCACGATCCGGCGCTCGCCGAACGTCATCCACTTGAGGACCTTGCTGTACATCTGAACGTTTCGCCGGTACCAATCGGCCACGAGGTTGGCGCCGCTTGTGCTCACGCCCGAGGTGTCGCCGAGATCGGTGCGGATCTCTCCGATGCGGGCGAACCGGCTCAGATACACGCTATGGTCCGAGGCGAGTGAGGCCGGCGCATTCACCTGCTGGAGGTAGGCTGCGAGTGTCATCGAGTCGCGCGGGGCGTGCGGCGATGTACGCGCTTCGTAGTCGGCCCGGTAGCTAAACGGAGCTCGTCCCTCGAGCACATCCACTTGGCCATGGCTGCGCGCGTAGGACTCCATCGGAGCGTAGAGCGCACCATACAGGCCGGGGTGGTCCATCAAGTACACGCGCGGATGCCGCAGCTGAACCGCTGTGCGAATCCCGAGCTGATACACCTCATTCCGACGCCGCAACGGCCCCGTGGTTCGGTGCTGCTCAAGCAGTGAATCCGCCATCAGCTGGTTGAACTCGGGCTGCCACTCCACGAATAGCTTGTCCGGTTGCCAGCCCACGAGCGAAGCGACCACCGCGTCTACCTCGGCAGCGCGCCGTGACGTCAGCACATCGTAGGTCAGCGTGTCCGTCTGCGCGAAGTGAAACGTGCCAACGAGCAGCACCTCGATCGGATGCGATTCGCGTAGGGCCGCCGCAACGAGCGGCGCTGGCACGAGCGGTGGCCCGGATCGGCAGGAGGCCAGGCCGAGCAGCAGGCCAACGCCTGCTCGGCAGAGACGCGAGTGGAACCGCGGGTTCGGGACGGCTCGTCGGCTCATGGTGATGACCTCAGGGTAGGGGTATGCTAAATTTCCAGCACTGCTGGATTTCTAGCATTGTGCTATCTTTTTAGCAATACTGGTGAAGCGCCCACCCGCCCAGCACTCTTTGCCATGCCCCCGCGCCAGCTCGCTGACTCGCTCTCACGTCGAGAGAAGCAGATCATGGACATCCTCTTCCGCCGCGGCGAGGGCACCGTGACCGACGTGCGCGCCGAGCTTCCCGACCCGCCCTCCTACTCCGCCGTGCGCGCGCAGCTGCGGATCCTGGAGGAGAAGGGGCACGTCACGCACCACGAAGACGGGCCGCGTTTCGTTTTCACGCCAACCGTACGCCGCGACGACGAGCGTGTGCGCGCTCTCGAGCATCTCGTCACCACCTTCTTCGAAGGCTCGCGCGAGGCGCTGGTGAACGCGCTCATCTCCGACGGCGACACGCGCCTCGACGACGATGAGCTGCGCCGCCTCGCATCGCTCGTCGCCAAGGCGCGCAGAGACGGCAGATAGTCATGAAGGCGTCGCTGATTCTGGCAGCGTGGCCGCTGCTCTACGGTGTTGCGGCGCGTGTCACGATACTCGTCCTCGCAGCGCTGCTGGCGGATCGCGTCCTGCGTCGCCGTAGCGCATGGCTACGACACGGCATTTGGCGGGCGACGCTCTGGGGAACGATCGCCCTTGGCATCGGCGCTGTAGTGCTGCCGAGCTGGCACGTGGCACTGCTCCCGCAGCGACCGCCGCAGCTTCTGGCGCAGGTGATGCCAACCGAGGCGCTGCGAACGCGCCCGGAAGCGCTGTCCGCCAATCCGCAGTCTCGTGAAATCGGCGACGGCAACGCCGCAAACGCTGCGCAGGCGATTCCGATCGCCGCCGGTATCGTGGCCATCTGGCTGATCGTGCTCGGCGTTCTGTTGCTGCGCATGCTGCTGGGCCGTATCGCGCTCGGCCGCGCCGTACGCCCGGCACACCAGTTACGCGAAGGTCCGGTTGCTCATCTCACGGCTCAGCTCGCGCATGAGCTTGGAGTCTTTCGGCCGGTTCGGGTTTTACTCCATGAGACTGCGGTGGTCCCGTACACCTTCGGCGTTTGGCAGTCGACGTTGGTGCTTCCCATCGATGCCGCGCATTGGCATCGAGACCGATTGGAGCGAGTCATCACTCATGAGCTGGGCCATGTTCGGCGCGCTGACGCGTTCGAGTGCGTTCTTGTTCGCTTTGTGACGGCGTTCCTTTGGTTCCACCCCGGAGTCTGGCTGCTCTCGCGTCGACTCGCGGCCCTGCGAGAGGCCGCCTGCGACGACATCGTCCTGCTGCGCGGTGCTCGCGCATCCGACTATGCGGCAGACCTGCTTCACGCCGTACGCAGTGCACGGGCGCTGCGGCCACCTGAGGCAGTACTCGCGATGGCCAGTCGTTCGGAACTTGGCACGCGCCTCTCGGACATTCTCGATGCGTCGCGCCCACGCCGGATCGACGCACGCGCCACGCGTCGGTTGATGGGAGCGGCCTGCGTGCTGCTTGCCATGCCGCTGGCTGCGCTGTCCCCCTCGCGTCGGCAGAGCTCCAGCCAACTCGCAATGCGCGCGCAGACCACGTCCGCCGAGCGGCGTGCGATGCCACGCACACGTGCAGCGTCGCCGTCGCCAGCGCGCGGTGCAGAACGAACTGTGGCAAAGCGCCCGAGTGCACGACGACGTGTGCGCTTGTCATCACCAACGCATTCCGCGCTCGTAGCCGCGCGTCTCGCGTCGCTCGACAGCATCTGCGCCATCACCAATGGACGGACGCGAGGTGAACGGCTGGTGGCACTCGCCGACCATTGGATTGAGGATGCGCGATTCTTGGAGGCGTTCTTCCGCGTGCTCGATGGCATTCCTGGCGCCCGCGTCCGCGCAGAGGTCGTCGTGCACGCGCTCACGGCATCTCGCACGTCAGAGACGAGGAGCCACGCGCGCGCAATCATCGACGGGCTGCCGGACCGCGGGCTTCGCGAGGCCATGTTCGATCGCCTGAGCGCGATGGATCTCTAAGCAGACCTCTGGCCGTAAAGATGTCGTCACACGGGCCACAACTGCTACTCGCACATTGGTCGGTCCGACGCGCAGTTCCTGCTGGGGCGCTTCTGTGTAGGAATGCGGTGAGCAGTGCGCGTCGTGCGCCTAACGCTTGGTCGCTGCGCTCAGCAGGGCGTTGGTCACCTGGCCAATCACCGACGGTGGCGGCTGCATCGCACCTTGCTCGAGATCATCGAGCAGCTGATCCACGCGCAGCTGCACCCGCGCGACCGTGCGCTTGAACGATCCCTTGATGGCGCGCCACAAGCCGTAGCCACCGGCGACCTGAACGACGGCGAGTGCCCCAATCGCCGCAGTGAATCCGCCCGGATTCGCCGAGTTCGAGGCGATCACCGTGAGCACCGTCGACAGCACCCCGAACGTCACCGCATTGACGCCTACGACAACGGCCAGTGCAGCGTTCCGCTGCGCGCGACGCACACCGCTCAACTCGACATCGAAACGCACCACGGACTTTGCGTCGTCAACCGGCGTCACCGTCGCGATGAGTTGGTCGACGCGCACGAGATCAAATCGGCGACCGCCTGTGCCGAGCGCGCGCAGCGCATTTCCGATCGGATCGTGACGAGGCTCCCAGCTCGTGCGCTGAGGCATCCGTCTGCGGACGGCCAGCCCTTCCATTCGCGGGAGCCACGCGTCGATTCGCGCCTGGACGTCACTCGCACTTCCCGGAACCACTCGCTGTGCGCCTACGATCGCCGACCCCAGTGCGTCGAGAATCGGGCCGCCGCCAGGCGCGTCAAACGCCACACGCGCCCGCTCTTCCGCCAGCGCCTGCTTGAGATGCGACGCGTCGATACCCACCTCGCGTGCGACCTCGAGCAAGCGAGACTCCGAGAGCGCCTCTGTCGCGTCGCCCGTCGTTCCCTGCAACTCGGTCGCACGCGCGAGCACGCGTTCGAGCGCGTCGCGCGGAATCGAGGGTTCGTCAGCCATTAGATGCCACCCAGCACGATATCGATCTGTCGGGAAATGCCGTCGCGGATCGCGGCGGGTATGTCAAAGGTACTCGCGAACGTCGCCTTGAGCGTTCCGGTGGGCGTCGCCGCATCCGCCCGCACGCCGCTCTGAGTGAGATAGAATCGCATGTAGCCGTCCAGCAACTCCGGCGCGACACGCTCGAGCAACAACGCCCCGGCCCGCACCTGCCCAAGCGAGATGTAGCGATCGGCTGCACCAGACCGCTGTTCGGCCGGCGTCGTGTTGTCGCCAATCACACCCGTCACAAGCGTACCGGTGAACTCGTGCGCCAACACGAAGAGCGCATCCGCCGCATCCTGCACGCGCCCGGGCAACGGCACGGCCACCACCGTCTGCCGGTCGCGCCCCACACCGGTGCGTCCTTCGCCGCCGACGGGAATGGACAGCACCACATCGCCATTGCGCTGACTGGTGTTGTTCAGAAAGCGATCGAACCGCGCGCGATACGTGCCCTGCCACAATGAATCCACGGCCGAAATCACGGCGTGCCGCGTGCGAATGACGCGCGTGTGCTCAGCGTTGAAGAACCGTGCCTGCTCATCCGTCACGCCATTCAGAAACAAGCGCAGCCACTCCCGATCCGCCGTCGTAGGAAAGAGCGCCGCGAAGGAAAGCGCGCCACCCGAACGATCAGGCGTACGGCGCGGATCGTCGCCCTGTGTCAGGAAGCGTTCCGCAGCCACGCGCATCTCTTCCCAATTCGCGTAGCCAAACGGCACGAACTGCGCCTGCAGATAGCTTGGCGACGATGCCAGTCGCTTGGCCAACGTCCCGCGATTCACGTCGAGTGACGTGAGCAGGTTGGCGCGATTCTTCTCAACCGTCAGCGAGTCACGATAGCCGCGCCGAAACAGCGGTACCTTCGTCGTGTCGTTGCTGACCATCGCAAAGGCGTGCAGCCACAGGTCCACGTGCTCCGACGTCTTGATCGGCCAGCGTGAGGCGCGATAGGGCAGCGCCGGGTTCTCCGCCTCGCTGGTCTGCGCTCTGGCGCGCACCGGCGCGCGCGTGGGCGCACGCGTTGGCTGCGGGGCAGGGGCCGGCTCAGGGTTGGACACCGGAATGGGCTGCGCGCACGCACTCAGCGTGCAGGCAACGAGGACGCAGCCGCTCAGCGCGAGGGCCGCCGTCGCACGAGACGATCGGGGCGCAACGGTAGACCGTCGCGCCGAATTCAACAGAAGAGACATGGAGTGCAAGATCGCCGTGTCACCGCAGTCGGAGCTAGCGCGTGCGTTCACGCGCGCCGCCACGGAATGGCGCTCTATACCCGCTAGCTGGCTGCTCGCTTCGCCAAGGGCGCGCTCGCCGGCGTGTCGGGGAGCTCTGCGCTCCGACCGCAGGTCACGCAGAAGCGCCACGCCGCATCCAGCTCGGTGCTGCAGGCGGGGCACTGCCGCTTGGTCTGGTCCAGTCCGCAGTGCGGGCAGAAGGTGACGCGACGATCCTGCGGAAGTCGGCCGCCACAAAAGCGGCAACCACACCCCTTGCCATCGCTACCGCGCGAGCGAGCTGCCGACGCGCCGTCGCTCAGCACCTCGACACGCAGCCCCGCGCGGTTCGTGGTCGTCGTGGCGGCCGCGCTCACGCTCGCCTCTCCTCGGCGGCCCTGCATGCTCTCCGACGACAGCTGCGCCGCGTCGAAGGCACCGCTCACCCGCTCCATTCCCACGCTGATCGCGGCCTCGCCGAGCGCCAGCGACGCACCGGACCAGCTGCGCACCAGCGCGAGCGTGGGGGACGGCAGCGCCAGCGCATTGTGACAGGCTCGCTGCAACTCTCCCTCGGCGTGCACATAGCCTCGCTCGCCGCCCACCAGCCGAAGCACCGTGCGTTCCCACGCGTCCGCGCCACCGTCGGCCATCTCCCGACGGGATTCGCGAAAGGGCAGCAGCCGCTCCTCGAGGTCCGTGAGCGAAAAGCCATGCTCACGAAGCTGCGGATAGTGCTGACGGATCGTGCGAACGAGACGAAAGGCCAGCCGATCGAGATCGTCCATCGAACGAGCGGTGGTCGTCACCGCTTCTCGGCCTGCACCATCTGGGCGTCCACGTCTCCACTGACCATCGCGCGGCTCGCGCCGCCGATCTGTCCGATCATGCGCTCCGCCACGTTCAGGTCGTGCAAGTGCGCGTCCTTCCAGCCGTAGCCATACCCGATGGCCACGCCGATGCACAGAATGAGGAGGAACTTGAACATGAATCCAGGGGGTGGGGGCGGTGAAACGGCCCGGTGATCTACCCCTGACGACGCACTGTCGCAGAGCCGCGTAACGGCACTTTCGCCCACTCTGTCACACCCACGGCAACGCCCTCACGTGCGCTGCCGTTCTGTCCTCATCCTAGTCGTGCGGCCGGGACAAATCGCGCGGCATCGGGGAACGGCGCAATCGCCGGCTGCGGCTTGCCGGCCTTCACGGGAAGCGATGCCATCCATGCCTCGAAGCCTGACGCGACGAGGCTGTCGCTCGCGTCCTGCTGCGCTGCCGCGCGCGTCGCGAGATGATTGGCGTATTCGTTCTGCGGGTGCCCGGCGTGTCCTTTCACCCACTGCCACATGCACTCGTGCGCGGCGATCGCCTCGACGGCATCCTGCCACAACTCGAGGTTCTCCACCGCGCCTTCCTTTCGCTTCCAGCCTCGCGCAATCCACCCGCGTACCCACGACGTCATCCCATCGACGATGTAGCGCGAGTCGGTGGTGAAGTGAATCGAGAGTGCGTTGCCTTTGCGCGAGAGTGCGCGCACCGTGTCCGTCACGGAGCGAAGCGCCATGCGATTGTTGGTCGTGTTTGGCTCCGACGCCCACAGATCGAATCGCTGCAGCGTTCCATCGGCGCGACGGAATTCAATCAGCGCGCCGAAGCCGCCCGGCGTGTCTCCGGCCTTGCCGTTGCCCAGGCACGACTCGTCCGCGTACACGGACACCAATGGGTAGCGCGCGCTCATCGCACGATCTCGATGGCGTCGAGTTCATCGAGAAACAGCTCGAGTCGCCCTCCAGTGGACGGATGTCGCGCGAGAATCACCTCGCGTCCGCCTACGAGTCGCAGCTGATCGGGAATGACGAGATACTCGGTGCCTCGACGCCAGATCGAAATGCGCTTGCCATCCACGATCGCCCGTTCGAGCCGATCGTAGTCACCCACCGACATGTCCATGACTTTCCAGTTAACGTCTGATCTGCGCCCGCTCAGCGACCCCAAGCCGCGCACACCTGTTCCAGCACAGCGGTCGCCTGCTCCAGCTGTTCATGCTCCACCCACTCCTCGGCGGAGTGCGCACGCGCAATATCACCGGGCCCGAAGCACAGCGCTGGTATACCGGCCGCGTTGAACAATGCCGCATCGGTCCAGCAGGCGAGCCCCGTGACCGTTTCGCTGAGCCCTTGAGCGCCCACGGCAGACAACACCGCACGCGTCAGCGGCGCATCCAGCGCAAGATCGCTGGGTGGCTGCGCGCACGCGAGGGAGAGCGTCGCCTCGAATTCCGGACGTGACGCGCGGATCTCGTCGCAGAGTGCCTGCACTTCCTGCATGACACTCACAGCGAGTTCACCCGGAATCGTGCGGCGCTCGATGCGCAGCGTGCACTGATCGGCATATGTAGACCAACCCGTTCCGCCGTGAATCGTCGCGGCATGCAACGATGGACGACCGAGCAGCGGATGTTGACGCTGCGTCAGCACGTCGTACTCGAATCGATCGAGCGCTGCGAGGAGTAGTCCGGCATGCCGTACCGCATCCACTCCCACGTCGTAGCGACTGCCGTGTGCGGCGATGCCGCGTAGCACGACCTCGATCCACGCAAAGCCCTTGTGCGACGGCACGACGGCGAGACGCGTTGGCTCCGTGACGATCGCGCCCGCAGCACGCAGTCCATTCTCCAGCAATGCACGTGTGCCGATCGATTCGTACTCCTCGTCGCACACGGCGGCGATCACCATCTCGCTGACGAGCGAGCCGCGCGCCGAGGCCCGCGCGGCGGCGACGCACATCGCGGCGATTCCGCCTTTCATGTCACTCGAGCCGCGTGCGTACAGGCTACCGTTGCGAGTCAGTGGCACGAACGGGTCATGCACCATGCCGTCGGTGCCGACGACGTCGAGGTGGCCGTTGAGCACCAACGGCGTTCGTCCGGTCGGACCGATGCGCGCTACGACATTCGGCCGCCCAGGAGCGACTTCATCCAACGACACGGCGAAGCCCCAGCCGCTCAGTACCTTCGCCAAGAACTGCGCGCACGCCATCTCACCGGGTGCGCCAGGCACCAGGCTGGGATTGCGCGAATCGATCGCGACGAGCGCTTCAGTGAGCGCGATGGGATCGAGCGGGAATCGAGAATGCACAGGGTTGGCTGAGACACCCGGAGCATACCGCGCGGTGGCGCGATTGGTCAGTCCGCGTCGCTCCACGAAACACGCGCACCATTCCGTGCCACTCGCCACGGCAGCAGCTCGCCCCACGCTCTTGCCGCCCCCTCCACCGCACGAATCCGCTCCGGCGGTGCCATGACGATCACGCACCCACCGCCCGACGCACCCAGCGCCTTTACCGCCGATGCCCCTGCACGGCGCGTCGCCTCTTCCAGGCGGTCGATCCGTTCGGTGCTGATCTTGGGATGCAGCGATCGCTGATGGATCCAATGCTCATCCACCAGCGCGGCAAGACTCGACACATCGCCGGCGGCTATCGCGTCGCGCATCGACATCGCCAGCGTCTTCATGCGATCCAGCGCCTGCAGCACGCGCGGCTCCCGATCGGCGTACGCATTCAGCACCGCCGAGATCGTCGTTCCGGAGATTCGCGACTCGCCTGTATAGATGAGCAGGCACTGCGCCTCTAGCGCGTCGCAGGCGGTCTGCGTCAGCGGGATCTGCTCCACGGTCGTCTCGCGACCGAACGTCAAGCCGAGCGCGCCGCCGAACGCGGCGGCATAGTGGTCCTGAAAGCCGCCCGCCACTCCAAGTTCGTTCACTTCCACCGCGCGGCTCCACTCGGCGAGCGCCTGCGGGTCGGTCGGGCGCTTCTGTAGCGTGGCCAGCGCGATCGCGAGGGCGACGCCTGCCGCCGAGGACCCGCCTAGCCCTGCGGCAACGGGAAAATCGGACGTGAGCGCGCAGCGATGCAGTGACCCGACGGGACCATGACGAGCAGCCGCACGAAGCGCGGCGGCCACGAGCGGGCCGTCGTCCGATGGCGGGCCGTCGGTCGGGGCAAATCGGAATGCGACCGTCGCTCGTCGCTCGATGGCGAGGTTACAAACGAAGCCGCCTCGCTCTTCGGGGAAGGGTGGGACATCTGTCCACCCTCCGCCAAAGTCGAGGCGCGTCGGCGCCGACGCGCTGAGCGTGCGGCGCAATTGAGGCTCGTTCACGCGAGCCCGGTACTTACTTCTTGGCGGTCTTCTTGGCCGGTGCCTTGGCGGCCGGCTTGGCCGGCGCCTTGGCCGCAGGCTTCGCAGGGGCCTTGGCCGGCGCCTTAGATGCAGACTTCGCAGCAGGAGCAGCCTTGGCTGGCGCGGCCGACTTGGCGGGAGCCGCAGCCTTAGCCGGCGCCTTTGCCGCTGGCTTGGCGGCGGGCGCAGCCTTGGCCGGAGCTGCGGCCTTCGCAGGCGCAGCAGCCTTTACCGGTTCCGGCGCCGGAGCAGCCTTGGCGGGTGCCTTGGCTGCGGGCTTCTCGGCGACCTTCTCGGCCGGCTTTTCCGCGACCTTCTCGACGACCTTCTCCGCAACCTTCTCAACCTTGGGCGCGACGGGCTTGGCGACCGGCGCCGGGCGATCCGGAGAGCGAGGCGGTTCGATGCGCATGGCGGCGCGCGCTTCGAGCGCTGCCTCGGCGGCGGCGGCGGGAGCCGCGACAGCCTTGGGCATCTGGCCGAGCGGGATCGGCTTTGGCGGTGGCGCCTTGGGTTCCGGCTTGGGGAGCGAGCCGTGCTTGGCGATGTACGCCGCCTCGGCCTGCTGGATCAGCACTTCGGCTTCCTCGGCGCCCATCTGGCCGCGGCGGACCATGTAATGCACCAGGTCGCGAGCGCTTTCGATGGCGAAGGCGCTGAATCCCGCCGCCGCACCGATCACTTCGCGCATGGCGCCGGCCATCTTGCTGCCGGCCTCCAGGCTGATTTCATGCGCCCGCGCGGCCATTTCGGCAGCGGTGTCGCGCGCATCCGCAGCGCGGTGTCCAGGGCCACGACGAGGGGGGGGGCTGGCGGCCGGTGCGGCCTCGCCTTCCGTCATCGCTTCGTCGTCTTCCTGCGGCTTATCGGCCATGGATCGAACGCACTCCTTCCGCCAAACATGGTGGGCACGGAGACCTGGAGTGCGTACCGCGCGCTCTAGCAAGCGCGCATTGTGCCTTCCGGGTCGTCCAGAATGCGGGTAACTATATGATTTTCAGACATCTACGCAAGTCGCTGCGGTGCAAAAAGTGCCCTCGACATACATGGTATATGCGAGCTGCGGCCGGGATCGACTGGTGCGAGAGCGCTCGGCGATCCATTCGGAATAGAGAATTTAGAAGCACTATCAGGACATTTTGGAAACAGTATGAAGACACTTCCGCTAAAAGACGTTCGAGTGCTCGATCTGTCGCGGGTGCTCGCCGGGCCACTCTGCACGATGATGCTGGGTGATCTGGGGGCGAACGTCATCAAGGTCGAGCGGCCTGGCACGGGCGACGACACGCGTGGTTGGGGGCCGCCGTTCGCGGCGGATGGGCAGTCGGCCTATTTCCTGAGCAGCAATCGGAACAAGCTCTCGATCGCTGCTGACTTCCGGAATCCGGAAGATCGCGATCTCGTTTTGTCGCTCATCCGCGGCGCGGATGTCGTCATCGACAACTTCCTACCCGGCTCACTGGCTCGATATGGGCTTGATAGAGCTTCTGAACTGGCAGCTAATGAGCGCCTGATCTGGTGCTCGATCTCCGGATTTGGCGCAGATAGCCAGCGACCCGGCTACGATTTCGTCGTGCAAGCCGAATCCGGGTGGATGTCGATCAACGGCCCCGAGGCCGGACCGCCGATGCGAACCGGGGTTGCCTTGGTCGATGTCATTACCGGCAAGGACGCGGCGATCGCCATTCTCGCTGCGCTGGCGGGCCGGGAGCTTGGGCACCCGATCGAGCGAGAGATCGAGATCTCGCTGCTCGGGAGCGCGACCGCGGCGCTCATCAACGTTGGGCAGAACACGCTCGTCAGCGGACTGGAAGCCAAGCGCTGGGGCAACGCGCACCCCAACCTCGTCCCCTATCAGTTGTTCGACGCGGCGGACCGGCCGTTCGTGATCGCGGTCGGGTCAGACACGCAATGGATTGCGGCGGCCAACGCGCTCGGCCTGTCCGAGCTCGCAGCCGACCCCGCGCTGGCGACCAACGCCGGCCGCCTCGCCCACCGGCAGCGCCTCGTCGACGCTATCACAGCCCGGGTGCTGGGCGCGGACGCCTCCGTCTGGCTGGCCGCGCTCGATGCCGCCGGCGTCCCCTGTGGCGTGGTCCGTTCCGTCGGCGAAGCGTTACAGAATGTGCAGGCGTCGCCGGTCACAGGAATCTCGTCCCCAGTGAACGGTGTCGTTCGCTACCCGCCACCGTCACTAAGTGCGCACAAAAAAGAAATTCAAGAAAAACAGTGGAGAGCTTTCGATGACGTGCCGATACTGCCTCAACAGGTCCTGTGACTTCCCATCTGTCGGTTCGTCCACTCAACGAGACGAGAAGCAACGATGTCCTCTACGATTCCGTGGTCAGCAGGGGTGTCGGTCCCGATCGTGCGGCGCTATTCTGGCACCGTGACTATGTCGGAACCCGAAATCCAGCTCCCCGAGGTCGATTCAGACCAGGATGTCATCTCCCGCGTAATCGCGGGTGATCGCGACGCATTCGCGGTGCTAATCGGTCGGTACAGCGATCCGCTGTACCGTCACGCTCTTGGCATGACGGGCAGTCCTGACGTCGCCGAGGACATTCTCCAGACGTCGTTCATCAAGGCCTACCATCACCTGACCGAGGTGCGTGGCCGCTTCGACGCCTGGTTGTTCCGGATCGTTGCGAACGGGTGCAAGGATTGGCTGAAGAACATTCGGCGCACGCACCTGAGCTACGACGAAGACGATCAGCCCTCCGGCTATGCGAGCCCCGATGAGGACCTCGACCGCACCGAACTGCGGAACGACCTCGACTATGCGCTCGCACAGCTGGCCCCATCGCTCCGCGAAGCCTTCATCATGAAGCACGTTGAAGGACGTTCGTACGAAGAGATGGCGGACCTTCTGGGGACCACCGTAGGCGCACTGAAGATGCGCGTGCATCGGGCACGCGAGGCTCTTCAGGCCCTGCTCGAGGAGAAATACGCCTGATGCTAGACCAACACGAAGCGCACGACGGCTCGAACGACCTGAGCCAGCACAAGGAGCACCGCGATGCCGCGGGCGACCGTCCGCAGGCCGACCGTCCGCTCGCTGATCGCGAAGTGCCGCTTCAGGGATTGACCGCAGCGACCGACGGTGCCGCCCTCGCGATCAATCACTGGCTGGATGGCGATGTGACCGAAGCCGACGCGCGTCGCGCGGACAGCAAGCAGGTGGACATGTGGAAGCTCGTGGCGGCGGAGACCGATCGCCGCAAGCGCATGGTGACGCCGGCCCACGTGGCCGCCAACATCATGGCCGCATTGCCGGAAAAGCAGATCCAGACCTCCGCCGCGAAGGTCGCGACTACCGCGACCGTGTCGCAGGTGGAGTCGGAGCGTGGATTGTCGGTGAACATGGCTGCCGCGATCGGTGCGGGGCTGTTCGCCATCGGACTCGCGATCGGCAAGCTGGTGCTGTAGTCACACGCGCAGTCTGGCAGCAAACGAAAGCGCCCGGCCGGAGAGACTCTCCGCCGGGCGCTTCGTGTTTCCCGCCGCACCGAGCGCCGTGACTGGCGTCTCGCGCTTCCCGGTGATCTCCGGCGCGGCTTGACAGCCCGTTCGTGAAGGCGGAATGTCGCCCAATGCCCACTTCGCAGCCTTCCTTGTCGATCGCAAGCGCGCTGACCACCACCGGCGACGTTCGTACGTGGCTCACCGCACTCGAGCAGCAGCTATTGGCAGCGCGAGACCGACGCGGCGTGTTCGTGACCGCATACCTCACCATCACGAAAGCCGTCGAGGCGCAGTGCGACGCCGGCGGATTCCACGACCCAGCGTGGGTTCGTCGCTATCTGGTCGCATTCGGCACGCTGTACCGCGACGCGCTGCGACAGGACCAACTCGCGCGTGCGGCGACGGCCGCGAACCCTCCCGTACGAGTGCCCAAAGCCTGGCGCGTGGCCTTCGACGCCGCACGCGATCGACGCGGCTGGGTGATTCAGCACCTCATGCTCGGCGTCAACGCGCACATCAATCACGATCTGGCGCTCGCGCTGTTGATGGTCGGCATCGATACCGACCGTGCGCAGCGCTACGCCGACCATACGGCGGTGAATGTGGTGCTCGAGCGCGCCACGCTGGCGCTCAAGACCGAGGTGGCAACCAAGTGGGCACCGATTCTCGAACGACTCGATCATGCGGGTGGCACCCTCGACGATGACGTCACCGAGTTCAGCATCGCCAAGGCGCGCGACCACGCGTGGGCGATGGCGGTCGCGATCGACGCGACGCGTGGGACGCCCGGTGAATCGCTCGTACGCATGGCGCTCAACGATCAGGCTGGCGTACTGGCCCGACTCATTCTCGCACCGCCGGTAGAGAGCCCTGTGATATCGCAATCAAAGCGCGTGCTCGAACGACTCGATCAGGCGGCGCGCGTCGCCGATCGTGTGGCCGCGTTCGCTTCCGGTGGGCGCCTGGGACTGTAGTCGCATCGCGCGCGACCAAACGGCGGAACGTTTCGATGACGCGGGGTCTGACGAGGTGCAGGTTTCTCTCATCAGCGAGCGCACCCGATGTCCGACAAACAGAGCGGTTACAAGCACGACGCCAGCGACAAGAAGCTCGACAAGGCAGCGGTGTCAGCGGCAGAAGTGGAAGCCGCAGCACATGGGCACGCGCACGCGGGACATGACCCCGAGAAGATTCGTCAGCACGACGACGCTGGAAAGGATCGCTTGTTCGAAGGACGCATTCAGCACGACGATGCGGACAAGGAAAGCAATCGCAATCGCTTGGAGAAAGACGTCGCCAAGCATCATCACGCGCCGGACGAGGTTGGGACGATCTCCGACACGGACACGCACTCGAAGCACGCAAAGGAAGAGAAAGCCGAGCAGAAGCACGAACACAAGATCGAACACAAGCACTAGCCCGGCACGCGAAAAACTAAACGGCCCGACGATGCAGAGGCATCGTCGGGCCGTCGTGCGAATTGGACCCTGTGGCTACATGTGCAACGCGCGACCGATCGCGCTCAAAGCCGCTTCCTTCACGGTCTCGCTGAGCGTGGGGTGCGAGTGCACCGTGATGCCGATGTCTTCCGCGCTGCCGCGGTACTCCATGGCCAGCACCACTTCGGACATGAGATCGGACACGTTGGGGCCGACCATGTGCGCGCCGAGGATTTCGTCTGTGGTAGCATCGACAACGAACTTCACGAAGCCCTGCGTCTCGCCCATCGTGCGTGCGCGGCCGTTGGCACTGAACGGGAACTTGCCGACGCGATAGGCTCGGCCGCTCGCCTTCACTTCCTGCTCCGTTTGACCAACGGTTGCAATCTCGGGCCACGTGTACACAACGCCGGGTACGGTGCGGTGGTGCATGTGCACCGGCTTGCCGGCGATGACTTCGGCCGCCACGACACCTTCTTCTTCGGCCTTGTGCGCGAGCAGCTTGCCACCGCACACGTCACCGATGGCATAGACGCCGGGGAGATTGGTATGCTGCTGATCGTCCACCACGATTTCGCCGCGCGTACCCATCGTCAGACCAAGTGCCGCTGCATCGACGCCGCGCAACAGCGGCTTGCGACCGACGGACACCAGCACGTAGTCCGCATCGATGCTGGACGGCGCGCCGTCCTTTTCCACGTGAATGGTCACACCATCATCACGCACATCGGCGCCGGTGACCTTCGTGCCCGTGTGGATCTCGAGGCCCTGCTTGCGGAAGATCTTGTCCGCTTCCTTGATCACGTCATCGTCGTTGCCGGGAAGAATCGTCGGCGCGAATTCGATAACGGTGACCTTCGCGCCCAGGCGACGCCACACGCTCCCCAGCTCCAATCCGATCACGCCGCCGCCAACGACGATCAGATGCCGCGGGACTTCCGGAATCGTCAACGCGCCAACGTTCGACAACACCCGTTTCTCGTCGAAGCGGAGGA
The DNA here is from genome assembly GCA_965279375.1 of Gemmatimonas sp. Lineage (GTDB taxonomy): Bacteria > Gemmatimonadota > Gemmatimonadetes > Gemmatimonadales > Gemmatimonadaceae > Gemmatimonas. The sequence goes on from OZ257156.1 coordinate 2,344,150, forward strand.
ACGGCAGCTCCACCGGAATGGAGCCGGTCGCGATGATGACCGACTTGCCCTGCCACTGGGTCACCACGCCATCGGCGTCGGTGACTTCCACGATGTTGCCCGGCTTGAGCGCACCGAAGCCCTTGGCCCACGTGATCTTGTTCTTCTTGAAGAGGAACTCGACGCCTTTCGTGTTCTGCGCGACGACATCGCTCTTGCGCGCCATCATCGTCGGTAGATCGAGGCGAATCCCGTCCACCGCGATGCCATGCTCCGCGGAATGCAATCGCAGCCACTCGTAGTGCTCCGACGAGTGCAGCAGTGCTTTGGATGGAATGCACCCCACGTTGACGCAGGTGCCGCCGAGTGTCTTGTCGGACTCGACGCAGGTGACAGAGAGGCCCAGCTGGGCCGCGCGAATACTGGCGACATAGCCGCCCGGGCCGCCGCCCAGCACCACGACGTCGGCAGTGAGGAGTTGGGGAGTCATGCCGGAAACTTAACGAGGGCGAGGGGGCATTCGTCCAATCGACCGTTCGGACGCTGCGCGTTGAATCGGAGTCGAGCTCCAATCCAATTCGCGCGTGACGGCGTATATCGTCGGGCGTCTATCGCACGACAACCGTCGGACGCGACTCCAATCCTCGCATTGAAACGCGAACCGGCGGAAACACCACGCGGTACCAGTCACTCTCACGAGTGGCTGGTACCGCGTGTCCTTTCTGCCTGTGTTTTGTCCCAACACGTACGCGGTCGTTACAGCACGCGCACGAATCGTTTCGGCGCGTGTTGTTCCTAGAGCACCAGCATCGCGGCGGGGTCTTCCATGAGTTCCTTCACGCGCACGAGGAACAGCACGGCCTGCTGCCCGTCGATGAGGCGGTGATCGTAGCTGAGCGCGATGTACATCATCGGGCGGATCTCGACCTTGCCGGCGATGGCCACCGGGCGGTCCTGGATCTTGTGCAGACCGAGGATACCGACCTGCGGGTAGTTGATGATCGGCGTGGAGACGAGCGAGCCGAACACACCACCGTTGGTGATTGTGAAGGTGCCGCCGGTGAGGTCATCGATGGAGAGCTTGCCGTCGCGCGCGCGCTTGGCGACCGCACCGATGTCCTTGCCGATCTCGACGACGCTCTTGGCGTGCGCGTCCTTCACGTTGGGCACGACCAGCCCCGCATCCGAGGCGACGGCGATGCCCATGTTCACGTAGTGCTTGTACACGACGGTGTCGCCATCGAGCTGCGCGTTCACCAGCGGATACGCCTGTAGCGCGTGGCAGGCGGCCTTCGCAAAGAACGGCATGAAGGACAGCTTGACGCCCTGCTCCTTTTCCACGCGCTCCTTGAGACGATCACGCAGCGCGGAGATCGCCGTCATGTCGATCTCGTTGAACGTGGTCAGGTGCGCGGTCATGTGCTGCGACTGCAGCAGGTTCTCAGCAATGCGCTTGCGGCGCGTCGTGAGCTTCTCGCGCGTTTCGCGCTGACCTTCCGGGGCACGCGTTGCGACTGGGGCTGGGGCTGCCGCCTTCGGAACCGCGGCGGCAACCGTCGCCGGCTTCGGGGCTGACACCGCCGCGACCACGTCCGGCTTGCTGATCACGCCGCCGCGACCGGTGCCGCTGACCGAGGCGAGGTTGACCCCCGCTTCGGTGGCCAGACGCTGCGCGGCCGGAGAGACCTTGGCGTCAGGCGCTGGGGCCGCGGCTGGTGCGGGCACGCTCGGCGCGGTGGCGCTGGGCGCTGGCGCACTGGGTGTAGCAACCGCGCCGCTGCCGGCACCGATCTCACCGAGCGATTCGCCAACGGCGACAACGTCGCCCTCGGCCTTGGCACGAGAGGCGAGGACACCGCTTTCGAGCGCTGCGACCTCAACGGTGATCTTGTCGGTTTCGAGCTCGACCAGCGTGTCCCCGGCGGCGACAGCGTCGCCTTCCTTCTTGAGCCAGCGGGAAACGGTCGCCTCGACGATGGATTCCCCGAGGGGGGGGACCTTTATGGACGCCATGAGGAAAAAGCGATGCGGTGGACTGACAAGGGGAGTGGTGAACGACCAAATATATGACTCGGACCAGCGAAGTTCGCCCGTTGTCTCTCAAACTCGTGCCTGTGCCTATGACCGTGATGCGCGCCCTGATGATCGACGCCCATGGTGGCATGGACCAGCTCCGCTACCGGGAAGACCTCCCGATCCCCGAGCTGGTCGGCGCTGACGACGTGCGTGTGCGGGTGCAGGCCGCCGCGCTTAACCGCTTGGACTTGTGGGTGTTGGGCGGCATTCCCGGGGTGAAGATCCACCCGGGGTGGGTGATGGGATCCGACGGCGCGGGTATCGTGGATGCGGTGGGACCAAGCGTAACCAGCGTGGCCGTGGGTGACCGGGTACTGCTCAATCCGGGGATCGTAGACCGCGCCTGCCGCTGCGAGTACTGCCAGGATGGGGACCAGCCGTTCTGCCTCACCTACGGGATTCTCGGAGAACACCGGCCGGGCACGCTCGCCGACTATGTAGTGGTGCCGTCGGCCAATGTGCACCGCTTCCCGGACACGATTCCTTTCGAGACGGCGGCCGCCTTTCCGCTGGCCAGCCTCACGGCGTGGCGGATGATCGTGGGGAGGGCCCGGGTGAAGGCTGGGGACCAGGTGCTCATCTGGGGAATTGGCGGCGGCGTGGCACAGGCCGCGCTGCAGATCTGCAAGCACTTGGGCGCGACCGTGTGGGTGACCTCCGGCAGCGAGGAGAAGCTGGCGCGCGCCGCCGAGCTCGGAGCGGATATCCTGCTGAATCATCGCAACCCAGAGCTGGGGCGCGAGATTCGCGCCCGCACCAACAAACGCGGCGTGGACGTGGTGATCGACTCGGTCGGTGAGGCCACGTGGGCGCAGTCGTTGGTCGCGCTCGGCAAGCGCGGGCGTCTGGTCACGTGCGGGGGCACGACAGGGCCGCAGCTATCGATCGACGTGCGGCGAATGTTCTGGAACCAGTGGACGCTGATGGGTTCGACGATGGGCAGCGACGCGGAATTCGCCGCGATGACCGAACTGTTCCGGACGGGAGCGATTCAGCCGCCCGTTGACTCGGTGTGGTCGCTACAGGAGGGGCGCGGGGCATTCGAGCGCCTGGCCTCGGGCGACCAGTACGGCAAGGTGGTGGTGCGACTGTGAGCGAGTCTGCCCCCAAGCCGGAGGCGGCGCGCTACTCGGCCGCCGAGGAGAAGGCGCTGCGCGCGGCCGTCGCGGCCGGCGAGGTGCCCACCTGTCCGCGGTGTGTCGTCCCGATGACGGCACGCCCGATCGGCGGGGGCTCCTTCGGACTGGGCTATCACCGGCAGCGCGAGTGGCTGTTGTGCCCGAACTGCAAACGCAGCGCGATCTTTGACACGAAACGCGGGACTCGGCTGTAGTAGGGGGCAGCCGGCGTCGGGCGCTTCAGAAGTACCGCCTTGATGCATGCATTCCGGCGTGTCACTAAGTTTTTCGGAGCGGCACATCCCGAATGTGCCGCCATGCCCACTGCCTGCGATGTATTCGTTGCCGCTTACTCAACCGCTTCATACTCTGCTGCTCGTTCAAGCCAGCACGACCCGCGGTGACGGTTCTGCCGTCGTCTCCACGTTCACGCAACGCCTCGAGCAGAGCTTTTCCCTGCTTGGCGAATTCGTGCCGGCGCTCTTTGGCGCGCTCGTCATCCTCTTTGCTGGCTATCTCGTTGCCAAGGTGATCGAGAAGGGGACGCAAAAATTGCTGCGTCGCGTGCGCTTCAATCAGCTGCTCGAGCGCGGCGGTGTGATGCACGCCGTGGAGCGCTCTGGTTCGCATTTGAACCCGGCGAAGGTCATCGCCAATCTGCTCTTCTGGTTCGTGATGTTCGCGGTGCTGCTCGTCGCGGCCAATGCGATCGGTCTCGAGTCGTTGGCGAACGTCTTCTCCGAGCTGGTGAGCTACATCCCGAGCGTGATCGCGGCGATCGTGATCATCATTCTGGGCATCGTGCTAGGCGGATTTGTCGGAGGCCTCATCATGGCTTCGGCGGGCGCGCTGCACGGTGGGCCTTGGCTGGCGCGCACCGGTCGTGTGGGCGTGATCGTGCTGGCGGTGTTCATGGCGCTGCAGGAGTTGGGGATCGCGACGGACATCGTGACGACGGCGTTCGCAATACTCTTTGGCGCGGTCGCGCTGGCGCTGGCACTGTCGTTTGGTCTTGGTAATCGCGAGCTGGCCGCCGAGGTGACGCGCGAGTGGTATCAGCGCTATCGGGCGGAGCGTTTGGCGATCGACGCTGAGGCCGCAGCCGAGGAAGCCGAAGACCTGGCTGAAGAGGCGTCGGAGGCCGCGAACGACGCGGACGAGGAGCGTCAGGCCGAGGAGAAGGTGGCCGCGGAGCGTGCCGCACAGGAGCGCGCCAAGCAGGAGCGTGCTCGCGCGGCGATGGAAGTGGCGCCGATCGCGGCAGCGCCGGGCCGCGGGGCCTGAGCGGCCCAAAAACTCGTTTGTAAGTTGTTGTCAATCAGCAAGTTATGAGCGGCCCGTTGCGTTGATTTTACGTGACGGGTCGCCTACATTTCCGACGTTGTCTGCCCGCCGCCGGACCTCCTTCATCGACGTCCCATGACCGCACCGAACGCCCGCGAACGTATCCTGCCTCGTCTGATCAACGAGGAAATCAAGGAGTCGTTCATCAACTACTCCATGAGCGTCATCGTGTCGCGGGCCCTGCCCGACGTCCGTGACGGACTCAAGCCCGTACATCGTCGCGTCCTGTACGCGATGAACGAGTTGGGGTTGGTGCCGGGGCGCGCCTACAAGAAGTGCGCGACCGTCGTTGGTGACGTGCTCGGCAAGTATCACCCGCATGGCGACAGCAGCGTCTACGACGCGCTCGTGCGTATGGTGCAGACGTTCTCGCTGCGGTACCCGCTCATCGATGGGCAGGGCAACTTCGGCTCGATGGACGGCGACTCGGCGGCCGCGTATCGCTACACCGAATCGCGGTTGATGCGCATGGCGATGGAGATGCTCGCGGATATCGACAAGAACACCGTCGACTTCGCGCCCAACTACGACGATCGCCTGGAAGAGCCGCGGGTATTGCCGTCGGCGGTGCCGAATCTGCTGATCAATGGTTCGACCGGCATCGCGGTGGGCATGGCGACGAACATCCCGCCGCACAACATGCGCGAGATCGCCGAGGCTGTGATCGCGCTCATCGACAACCCCGATCTCGATGCGGCGTCGCTGCGCACGATGGTCAAGGGGCCGGACTTCCCGACGGGTGGATACATCTACGGGCGCGCGGGCATCGCCGACTATCAGGACACAGGGCGTGGTCGCATCGTGATGCGCGCGCGTGCGGTCATCGAAGAGAAGGAATCGAGCGGCCGTTCGCAGATCGTCATCACGGAAGTGCCGTACCAGGTGAACAAGGCCAAGCTCGTCGCGGACATCGCGGACCTTGTGAAGGAAGAGAAGCTTACAGGCATCAGTGCGCTGCGCGACGAGTCGGACCGCGATGGTATTCGCGTGGTGGTGGAGCTCAAGCGCGATGCGATTCCGCGCGTGGTGCTCAACCAGCTGTACAAGCACACCACGATGCAGTCCACGTTCGGCGTGATCATGCTGGCGCTCGTGCCGGACATCAACACGCGGCAGCTGGTGCCGAAGGTGCTGACTCTGAAGGAGTGCCTGATGCACTTCATCGGGCATCGCCACGAAGTGATCATCCGTCGGACGCAGTTCGATCTCGACGGGGCGTTGGCGCGCGAACACATCCTCGAAGGGCTCAAGATCGCCGTCGACAACATCGACGAGGTGATCGCGCTCATTCGTGCGGCAGAGGACACGCCGTCGGCGAGCACGCAGCTGCAGACGCGCTTTGGACTGTCCGAGCGTCAGGCGGAAGCGATTCTCAACCTGCGCCTCGCCAAGCTCACTGGTCTCGAGCGCGAGAAGCTGGAAGAGGAACTCAAGGAAGTGCGCGCGGCCATCATCGAGCTGCGCAGCATTCTCGAGTCGCGCGAGCGCCGCATGGAGATCATGAAGGGCGAGATGATCAAGCTCTCCGAGTCGTACGGAGATGATCGTCGTACGGAAATCGTGAGCGACGAGGGCGAGTTCTCGATCGAGGATCTCATCGCCGAAGAAGAGATGGTGGTGACCATCTCGCATCAGGGTTACGTGAAGCGCACCGCCGTTTCGCTGTACAACCGGCAGGGTCGTGGCGGCCGCGGCAAGCAGGGCGCCGACCTCAAGGAAGGCGACTTCATGGAGCGGTTCTACGTGGTCAGCACGCACACGTACATCCTCATCTTCACCGATGACGGACGCTGCTTCTGGCTCAAGGTGCACGAGTTGCCACAGGCCGGTCGCGACACGCGTGGCAAGCCGATCGTCAACCTGATCAACGTCACGCCGGACACGCGCATCCGCGCCGTCGTTCCGGTGCGCGTCTTCTCCGACACGGAATTCCTGCTCTTCTGCACGAAGCACGGCACCGTGAAGAAGACGGCGTTGTCGCAGTACTCGAACCCGCGCGCCAATGGCATCAAGGCGATCAAGATCGAGGAAGGCGACGAGCTGATGGACGTGCAGGTGACCAGCGGAACCAACGATGTGGTGCTCGCGACGCGTCATGCGCTGTCGGTGCGTTTCCACGAGAGCGACGTGCGCGAGATGGGCCGCGACACGACGGGCGTGAAGGGCATCGAGCTGCGTCCCGGCGATTCCGTGGTGGGCATGGTCGTGATCAAGCGCGAATCCACCCTGCTCGTCGTCACGGAGAAGGGGCTGGGCAAGTGCTCGGATATCGAGGAGTACCGCGTGCAGAAGCGTGGCGGCAAGGGCATTCTGACGCTCAACCGCACCGACCGCACGGGCGACGTGGTGGCCTTGATGGAAGTGGTGCCCGAGGATGAGCTGATGCTGATGACGCGTCAGGGCGTCGCGATTCGCATCAAGGTGAGCGAAATCCGTGTCGCGAGTCGCGCCACGCAGGGGGTGAAGCTCGTGAATCTCGACGACAAGGACGTAGTGTCGGCGGTAGCGCGCGTGATCCCGGACGACAAGGAAGGGACGCTGAGCACGCAGACGGATACGGCTGCGGAGCCTCCGAAGCCTGCGTCGGATGAACTGGACCTGAACAGCTAGTCACGCTCGGCGCTGTCGTCGCGCGGTTAAAAGGAACGGGGGGTCAGCGTGGACGCTGGCCCCCCTTTCTGTCGGCAGGTACGTTTAGCGAGATGCAGACCGACTCCCTGATTTCTCTGCGCGATCTCGAAGCGGCCGCCGCCGGACTTGCCGGTGTGGCGGTGCGCACGCCGTTGTTGCCGGTCGATGCGCTGCTCGACCGATTCCCCGCCGGCGTGTGGGTGAAGCCCGAGATGCTGCAGCGTACCGGCGCATTCAAGTTCCGCGGTGCGTACACGTTCATGCGCAACATGATGCCGACGGATCGGGCGCGCGGTGTGATCGCGCCTTCGTCGGGGAATCATGGCCAGGCGGTGGCGTATGTGGCGCGCATGTATGGCGTGCCCTGCACCGTGGTGATGCCGACTACCGTGACCGCGGCCAAGCGTGCGGGCGCCGAGAGATATGGCGCAGCGGTGGAGCTCGCGGGGGTGACGAGTCTTGATCGGGCCAATCGCGCGGCGGAGCTGGCGGTGTCGAGCGGTGCGACGGTGGTGCCGCCGTTTGACGATCCATGGATCATTGCCGGGCAGGGGACGCTGGGGCTCGAGATCGCGGAGGACCTGCCGGACGTGGGCACTGTGATCGTGCCGGTGGGCGGCGGTGGTTTGTCATCGGGCGTGGCGGCGGCGGTCAAGCTGCGTTGCCCCAAGGCGCGCGTGATCGGCATCGAACCCGCGGGTGCACGCAAGTTGTCGGCGGCGCGCGCGGCTGGTGGTCCGGTCACGCTGCCCAGTTCATCGGGTCTGCCTGATGGCCTGCTGGGTGTGCGCATTGGAACGCGCAACTACGCGCATCTCGATCAGTACTGCGACGACGTCGTCGCGGTGGAAGATGGAGCGATTCGCTGTGCGATGCGTTTCCTGCTGGACCGCATGAAGCTTGTGGCCGAGCCGAGTGGCGCGATCACGATTGCAGCGTTGATGGAAGGATTGGTAACTCCGACAGGACCGACGGCGGTCGTGTTGAGTGGCGGAAACATCGAGTGGGCGGGGTTGCTCCCGTTGATCTCGGATCCTGCGGCGATGCCCGCAACCTCGAGCTGATTCCGCATGGCATCATCGCGCATTCTGGTTGCAGACGACGACGTGGCTGTGCTCGAGTCCGTGACGTGGCTGCTGAAGGAAAATGGATACGATGTGGTGCCGGCGAGTGGTGGGGCCGCCTGCATGGAGCAGTTGGAGCGTCGCACGCCCGATCTGCTGTTGCTCGACATCCTCATGCCGGATGCAGATGGCTTTCAGCTGCTCGAGCGCATCAAGGGTGACGAGCGATGGCGCGACCTGCCGGTGCTGATGCTGTCGGCGCAGCCACCGGAAGAGTCATCGGTGCGCTCGCTCGGGCTGGGCGCGTCCGATTTCATTCGCAAGCCGTATCGCCCCAAGGAGTTGCTGGCGCGCGTGCAGGCGCAGCTGCGCACCGGCGCGGTGCTGCGCGCAACGCGTCAGGCGCTCACGCGGACGGAGGAGGCGCTCGTACGCGCGCAGCAGGACGCGGACAGCCGTCGCAAGCTGGTGGACATTCTGCACGAGGTCACGGGCGACCTGTCCGTCTCCGAGCTGTTCCATCTGCTCGTGCGTCGGGCGGCGCGTGCTCTTGGCGTGTCGCACTGCTCGGTCGTGCTGGCCAAGCCCGGCGAGAACACAGCGGTCGTGGTCGCGGCGTATGAGAATCCCGGCTTGCATCAGCTTTCGATTCAGCTCGATCGCTATCCGGAACTCAAGGCCGCGCTGGACAGCGGGCAGCCGGTGCTGGTGGAAGATCTCGACACGCATCCGCTGTACGCGAACGTGCGTCAGGTGTGGGGCATCGAGGGAATCGAGGTCGCGATCCGCTCGGTGATTGCCCTGCCGTTCTCGATCGAGCGTGGCCAGTACGGTGTGTTTCTCGTGCGCCGCACGCGGGATCAGGATCGATTTGGTGTCGCGGATCTGGATTTCGCGCAGGCCGTCATCAACGCGGCCGTCGCGGTCATCCAGCGTGCGCAGATGGTGGAGAGCACGATGGCGGACAATGCGCGCCTCGAGCAGCTCGCGCACACCGATCCGCTGACGCAGCTGCTCAATCGTCGCGCACTCACCGAGCGCATCACTGCGGAGATGGAGCGCGCGCTGCGCTACGACTCCACCCTCGCGTTGCTGATGATCGACCTCGATCACTTCAAACGCGTGAACGACACGTACGGCCACCTGGTGGGCGACGATGTGTTGCGCGACGTGGCGGCGCTCCTGAGCGAGACGATTCGCGGAAGCGATATCGTGGCGCGCTACGGCGGCGAGGAGTTCCTGATGCTGTTGCCGGAGACTGACGACGCGGGCGCGGAACAGTTTGCGGAGCGCATCCGACTCGCGATCGACGAACACCCGTTCGGCGAGGACGCGGACCATCCGACGTTGCGCCTCACGGCCAGCATCGGCGTCGCGATGTTTCCCGCTGCGCGCATCGAGTCGGTGGAAGATCTCTTCGCGCGCGCCGACGCCGCGCTCTATCGCGCCAAGGCCGACGGACGCAATCGCGTGCGCATGTAGCCGCGGCGCGGCCGCGAGTCAGCGGCCGTTCGTGAGCCGCCGTACGTCAGTGGTCGCGGCGGCGTAGCTCTACGGCGATGCACCGATCCTGTACCACCTGAATGCCGGCCCGCGCGAACTGCTCCGCGGCGGCGTCGTTACGAATGCCCAACTGCATCCACACCACGCCGGGTGCGGCGGCGAGAATCGCGTCGACGTGCTTCGCAACGTCTGCTGGGCGACGGAACATGAGCACGAGGTCCGCCGGCGGCGCGATCGTCGCGAGCGTGCGATGCACCGGACGCCCAAGTATCTCGGTGATCTCCGGATAGTAGACCGGCACAGGTACCACATCGAAACCGAGCTGCTGCAGCGCGGCAGGCACCGAGTATGACGGCCCGTCCTCGTGCGCTCGCTTGATGCCGATGACGGCAATACGCCGCATCGCGGTGAGAATCTCTGTGATGGCCGACTTCGAGTTATCGAGTCGCTCCCGCCACGCGCTGTCGCCCTCCATTAACTTCTCCACCGTCACTCCCCCATCCTCAAGTCTGGAGTTCCCAGATGCGTATGCTCGTACTCGGCGCCGGACTGCAAGGTACCGCGTGCGCGTTCGATCTGTTGCACACCCCTCAGGTCGAGCGCGTGCTGCTCGCCGACGTCAAGATCGGCGCAGTCCCCGCGTTCTTGCAGTCTTTCGTAGGCAATCGCTTGCAACAAGTCGCGGTCGATGTGCGTGACGCGGACGCCGTGCGCGCACTCTTTGCGCAATGCGACGCGGTGTGCAGCGCGATCCCGTACTACTTCAATCTTCCGTTGGCGCAGCTTGCTGTTGAGGCAGGCGTGCACTTTGCCGATCTCGGCGGCAACACCGAAATCGTTCGGCAACAGCAGCAACTCGATGCAGCCGCGAAGGCCAAGGGCGTGAGCGTTGTGCCGGACACTGGCCTGGCTCCCGGCATGGTGAACGTCATTGCGCAGCACGGCATCGATCAGTTCGACACCGTGGATCGCGTGCAGCTCTTCGTTGGTGGCTTGCCGCAGGTGCCCGAGCCACCGCTTGGCTACCAGATCGCGTACTCGATCGAAGGGATGGTGGACTACTACACCACCAAGTCGCTCGTCGTGCGTGATGGTCAGCCGACGGAAGTCGATGCGCTATCGGAAATCGAGACGGTGAAGTTCGAGCGTCCGCTGGGAGAACTCGAAGCGTTTCACACCGCAGGTGGTCTCTCCACGATGGTGTATCGCTACGCGGGAAAGATTCCCGTGATGGAGTACAAGACGCTGCGCTATCCCGGGCACGCGCGCATCATGGCGGCCATTCGCGACCTTGGCCTGCTTGGAACCGACGCCGTCGAGGTGAAGGGACAGCAGGTGGCGCCGCGCGATGTGTTCGTGCGCGTGGCCGGCGAGAAGCTGCACAAGCGCAAACCTGATCTTGTTGCGCTGCGCGTCGTCGTGGCAGGCACGAAGGATGGTGTGCAGGGCGTGCGTGCGTGGGAAGTGGTGGACCGTTTCGATCCCATTCACGGCATCACGGCGATGATGCGTACGACGGGTTACACGCTCTCCATCACGTCGCAGCTGCAGGCGACAGGCGCCATCTCTGCCGGCGTGCACACGCCGGACGAATGCATCCCCGCCGAGCGTTACTTCTCGGAGCTGGCCAAGCGGGGCGTGATCGTGCGGGAGATTCTGGCCGACTAGGTGCGGAACTCGCCGATCAGGCCGCGCACGCGCATGCTGGCGGTCTGCAGCATCTCGGCGGTGCCGGAGACTTCCTGCGCCGAGGCCGACGTTTGCTCGGTGCTGGCGGCCACTTCTTCGGCGGCGGCAGCATGGCCTTCGGACGTGTCGCGCGCGCTGGTGAGGGCGCGCTGCACGGCGCCAAGCGAGGCGCGGTTGGTGGTGACGGCACTGGAGACACGCGTGGCCGCTCCTTCCACCTGAGAGACCGCTTCGTCGATGCGGGAGAGCGCGGTGGAGACACCAGACGCCACGAATTCGACGTCCTTGAGTCGTGTCGTGCCCGATTCGACCGAGTTGGACGCACTCGCGATGCGCGATCGAATGCGCTTCACGTTTTCCGTGACTTCGTTGGCCGCGCTGGCGCTCTGCTCGGCGAGCATGCGCACTTCCTGGGCAACCACGGCGAAGCCGCGCCCTGCGCTGCCGGCGCGCGCTGCTTCGATCGCCGCATTGAGTGCGAGCAGGTTGGTCTGTGTGGCGATCTCGGAGATGACGCCGACGAAATCGTCGATGACCGCCGTCGCATCGCGCAGCGCCGCCATTTCGTTCTTGGAGTCGATCACCACTTCGCGTGCGCTGAGCAGCGTGTCGATGGCGATCTGCACCTGATCGCGCGTGCTGTTGGTGGTGCGACGGATCTCGCGGCCCACGCGTTCCGTTTCCACCGCGGCTTCACCGATGGTGGCGCCCGCTTCGGCGAGATCCTTGACTGTATCGCTGGCGAGATTGAGTGCGCCCAACTGCACCGTGGCGCCGTGCGACATCTCCATCACCGCCGTGGTGACGTGCTGTGAGGAGGCGGCGGCTGCGGAAGCGGAGGCACTCAGTTCACCGGCGGCGAGCGTTACCTGATCGGCCTCGTCCTGCACGCGCGAGAGCAGAATGCGCAGACGCTCACGCGCCTGCTGCATCGCGGCAATCAGATCGGCGTACTCCTGCGCCACCTGACGGGTGCGCATCGGAATCGCCGGCAGGCGCAGATCGCCGGCGCCGATGGCTGCCATCTCTTCGCGCAACTGCGAGAGTGGCGTGGTGACGGCGCGCGCGGTGGAGAGACCAAAGAACGCCGCGAGCCCGAACGCCAACGCGATGACGATCGCGAGACTGGCTTCAGCGCGATGGAGGCCATCGCGCATGTGCTCCATGGAGTCGTTGGCGCCTGTGCGTGCGACGATGCGAAGGCCCTGCAGTTCGCCTTCGACGGCCTGCATGTCTTTCGTGGTTTGTTGCAGCACGCGTCGAGCGTCCGCCTCACGGCCTGCCACCTTCCACGCGTGCGTCATGGCGATGCGCACTTCGAGCGTGGCCTGTAGCGCGCCCAGCGTTTCGAGACGACGGCGTTCGTCTGCCGAAAGAATCTGCTGGCGAATTGCATCGCGGCGGAGCTGATCGGCCTGATCGACGAGCGCGAGATACTGCGCATGATCGGTGTCGTCACCGCTGTTGAGATAGCGCATGCCGGCGATGAGCTCGCGCAGAATCGTGGCGGTGGAGCGTTCGGTGAACTCGGAGCGGTCCGAAAGTCGACGCACAGTGCTGTCGGCCTCCGCATTGCTGCTGACGAGTCCATACCAGCCCAGAAGCCCGGCAAGCAGCAACAGTCCGATGGACGTCCCGAACCCGGCGATGAGGCGAGAGCGGATGGTACGGAGCAGCATCACTTGCCGCCCCCGATCGTGGTGACGACGACCGAGCGGCCGGAGATGTCGTGATTGGGTTCGAAGGCGATTGGTCCGGCGGCACCCTGCACAGGCGCGACACCGTGGCCGAGTCGCTCGAGCGCGTCTTTGACTCCGGGGCGCGTGCGGCTGCCGGCGAGTGCGGCGCGGCCGATCGCGAGCGCCGCGTCATACGAGAGCGCGGCGAACATGTCCGGCTCGGCGTGATACTTCTCGCGATAGCGCGAGAGAAAGAGCTTGCCCTCGTCGCTCGTGGCGCGTTCAGGGCGGAAGAAGGCGACGAAGCGCGCCCCACGGGCTACCGAGGCGCTTTGCATCCCCTCGGTACCATCGCCGCCAACGAACGGGATGTGGACGTTGATGGCCTCGAGGGCGCGGAGCAGGGCGATGGCATCCACGGCGTCGCCGGGGAAGAGCAGCACGTCGGGGCGCTGAATCGCCAGCAGTCGGGCGTAGGCGTCCCACTCCATGATGCCGTTGAGGTACGGCTCGCGGTCGATGACCGTCGCGTTGCCGCGCGCAAAGGCATCGCTGAAGGTGCTGGTCCACTCGCGCCCGTAGGCGTCGTTGCGGTAGACGATGGCGGCGCGCGTGGCGCGTAGCGTGTCGCGCACCCACTGCGCGACAAAGCGGGCGGCGTCGTTGTCGCTCGGGGCGACGCGGAAGAACCACGGGCTGATTCCGCTCAGCTTGGGCGAGGACGCCGTAGGAGAGACGGCGACGACCGCGTTGGCGCCGGCGTGCTCGATGTCGGCGTAGACGGGGACGGCCTCGAGGGTGTTGCCGCTCTCCGGGTGACCGACCACGCCCAGCACCGACGGATCGTCGCGGAGTTGCTCAGCGATGCGCACCGCACTGACGGCGCGGGCGTCGGGGAGTCGAACTCGGAACTTGGCTGTGCCGGCCTCGTTGAGTCGCGCCACGGCGAGGTCGAGCCCCTGGAGGACCGCCTCGTAGCCGGGGCGCCCGGGGATGGCCCCGACGCCGATGGCAATCGTGTCCGAGACCGGCGCCGCCTTGGCGCCGCAGGCGACGGTTAAGGCCGTGGCAATGGTGGCGCACAGGGTACGCGCACGCGCGCGCGAACGCCCGCGCATGTGCGCGGCTTCATGTGGCGGCAGTGGCTGCGAAGAGAGGAGCATCGCGGGGAAGACGATCCGCGTGGAGCAAGGCAAATCGTGACGATTCTGGACCGACGGTACAGCATGTCACCAGTAAAAAATATGTTTGGCAGTTACTCGAGCTCGCCCGGTCGCAACGATTGTTCCTTTTCCTTTAGGCTTTCCTTGCCAGCAGCCGAAACCCCTGTTTAGCTTCGCTCTGCTTCTCCTACACGATCGCCTCATGACAAAGTGCGGAAGCGTACCTGTCCTGAGGCCGCCCACATTCAAGGAACCGGCATGGTTGGCATGTCCCGCCCGCGACGAGTTGCGCTCGTCGCGCTGCTGGGCGCAATGGCTCTCGGCCTTGCAGCCTGCGGTGAGAGTTATCCGAATTCGACGTTCAATCCGAATTCGGAGTACAACGCCGCAATCGACGCGCTTTGGGATCGCCTGCTGTATCTCGGCACGGCAGTCTTCATCGCAGTCGAGGCAGCTCTCGTCTACACGATCTTCCGTTATCGTCGTCGCCCGGGTGGCGGCGTGCCGAAGCAGGTCCACGGTAACACGACGCTCGAAATCGCATGGACTGCGATCCCGGCCGTCATTCTGATTTTCGTCGCCATCCCGACGGTTCGCACGATCTTCAAGACGCAGGCCAAGGCGGCGCCGGATGCGCTGCAGGTCGAAGTGATCGGGCATCAGTGGTGGTGGGAGTTCAAGTACCCGCAGTACGGCATTGCAACGGCCAACGAGCTGTATCTGCCGAACGGGCGCACGGTGAACTTCCAGCTCAAGACGATGGACGTGCTGCACTCCTTCTGGATCCCTCAGATGGGCGGCAAGCGCGACCTGATCTCGAACAAGACCAACTATCTGTGGTTCACGCCGAACAAGGACCTGCCGTCGTCGGCATGGAACGGGTTCTGCGCCGAGTTCTGCGGACCGTCGCATGCGAACATGAAGTTCCGCGTGTACACGGTGACGCCGGAGGAGTTCACGCAGTGGCGTGAGCATCAGGTGCGGCCGGCGGTGTTCCCGGTGGCTGTCGCGGACAGCGCGGCAACGGGTGTGTCGCCGGTACCGACCGGTGCGGGCAGTGCGCCGATGCTGCAGACGGCTGCGGCGACGCCGACGGCAGCGCCTGCGGGGGCCGCGGCTCCGACGCCGGTGACGCCTGCGGCGTGGACGTTCCCGATGGAGAAGATCGAGAAGGACTTCGCGTACGTGATCCCGAAGACGCCGCTTCCGACAACGATCAAGTTCGACGAGTCGCTGCTGGCGAAGGGCGATGCGAAGCGCGGACACGAGATCTACAGCCGGTCGTCGTGCATCGGTTGCCATGTGGTCACGGGCAACCCGATGAGCATGGGCAACATCGGCCCGAGCCTGACGCACGTCGGCACGCGCCACACCATCGCCGGCGGGCTGTATCCGAATGACAGCAAGCATCTGGCGTACTGGATCAAGAACGCCCCGATCATGAAGCCCGGCAGCATCATGCCGACGCTCGGCAAGGGCGAGACGGATCCGAAGACGAAGATGGTGATGAACGTTGGCGCACTGACCGACGCGGAAATCGCCGACATCGTGGCGTACCTGCTGGCTCTCAAGTAACCGCTCACCACACACATACAGCGATGGCTACCCTCGTCGCAGCGCCCCCGTACACCGAGAGCCAGACGGAGCCCGGCACCACCGGGATCATGAGCTGGCTCACCACGGTGGACCACAAGCGAATCGGGACGCTCTATCTCGTTTCTGCGTTGTTTTTCTTCGTGTTCGGCGGCCTCGAAGCCGGACTGCTGCGTGCCCAGCTGGCCACTCCGAACGGCAAGGTGTTGTCGGCGGAGCTGTACAACCAGATGTTCACGATGCACGGCACGACGATGGTGTTCCTTGCCGTCATGCCGCTCTCCGCCGCCTTCTTCAACCTGCTGATTCCTCTGCAGATCGGCGCGCGCGACGTCGCCTTTCCGCGGCTGAATGCGTTCAGCTACTGGGTGTACGTGCTCGGCGCGCTGTTCATCACGTTCCCCATCTTCTTTCAGATGGCGCCGAACGGTGGCTGGTTTGGTTATGCCCCGCTGAGCACGAAGGCGTACTCGCCTGAGATGAACATGGATTTCTGGGTGATTGGCCTCCAGATACTTGGCATCTCGTCGCTCGCGGCCGCGTTCAACTTCATCACGACGATCATCAACATGCGTGCACCGGGCATGACGCTCATGCGCATGCCGATCTTCACGTGGATGTCGTTCGTGGTGCAGTTCCTCGTGGCGCTGGCGTTCCCGGTCATCACCGTGGCGCTGATCTTCCTGCAGTTCGACCGCTTCTTCGGCACGAACTTCTACACGATCGCCAAGGGCGCCGACCCGCTGCTGTGGCAGCATCTGTTCTGGGTGTTCGGCCACCCCGAGGTGTACATCCTCATCCTGCCGGCCTTCGGTCTCGTCTCCGAAGTGCTGCCGACGTTCTCGCGCAAGCCGTTGTTCGGCTACCCGGTCATGGTGTACTCGGGCACGCTGATCGGCTTCTTGGGCTTCGGCGTGTGGGCGCACCACATGTTCTCCGTGGGCATGGGCGCGATCGCCGACGCGGTCTTCTCGCTGACGACGATGCTCATCGCCGTGCCGACGGGCGTGAAGATCTTCAACTGGATCGCGACGATGTGGGGCGGCCAGCTGCGCTTCACCGTGGCGATGAAGTTCGCCGTGGCGCTGGTGGGCATGTTCACGATCGGCGGTATCTCCGGCGTGATGCACTCCTCGCCGCCGGCCGACCTGCAGCAGACCGACACGTATTTCGTGGTGGCGCACTTCCACTACGTGCTGGTCGGCGGCTCGATGTTCGGCCTGTTCTCCGGCGTGTACTACTACTTCCCGAAGTTCACCGGTCGCATGATGAGCGAGAAGCTCGGCAACTGGAACTTCTGGGTGTTCCTGCTCGGCATGAACCTGACGTTCTTCCCCATGCACTTCAGCGGTCTGCTCGGCATGCCGCGCCGCATTTATCAGTACGATGCGGGGCAGGGGATCGAACTGTTCAACATGATCTCGTCGGTGGGCTACGTCATTCAGGCGCTCGGCGTGCTGTTCGGCGTGATCAACATGTGGGTCAGCTGGCGCAACGGCGCGCGCGCGTCGAGCAATCCGTGGGGCGCTCCGACGCTCGAATGGACGCTGCCGTCTCCGCCGCCCGACTACAACTTCGCCGAGATTCCGCAGGTGAAGTCGCGCTACCCGCTGTGGAACGTGAAGGGCGGCGACACGCTCGTGCACGAGACCACGTGGGAAGAAGAGAAGAACCGCGTCATTCCGACCGCCAAGCAGCTTGGCATCGTGATGCCAAACCCGTCGATCTGGCCGCTGATCTGCGCCGCGGGACTGATCGTGATGTTCTCTGGTCTGTTGTTCCTGGAGCGCACGCCGTTCGTCGGCATCGGCATCATGCTCGCCGGTTCCGCGTGGATGGTGGGATCACTTTACAAGTGGCTCATGACGCCGCTCGAGGACCATCACTAAGATGACTGCGACCACGACTCCAACGGCCGCACCACACGGTGACGGCCACGCGCACGGCGGCGGTGGGCACTACACCACGCTGGGGCTCGACAATCGTAAAGTGGCCATTTGGACCTTCATCGGGTCCGAGTGCATGCTCTTCGCGTCGCTCATCTCGACGTATCTGATCTACAAGGGCAAGAGCCCGGAAGGCCCATATCCGCACGAGGCGTGGACCAACCCGGGCACGGGCGAAGTCTTCAAGCCGATCCTGAACATCCCGGTGACGTCGGCGTCCACGTTCGTGCTGCTGATGTCGTCGCTGGCGATGGTGCTCGCGCTCGCCGCAGTGCAGAACCGCGACATGCCCAAGCACGGCACGTGGGAGAAGATCCTGGGCTCGTCCAAGTTGTGGCTGTGGACGACGTGTCTCTTGGGCATCGGCTTCCTCGGCTGTCAGGCGTACGAATTCACGTCCTTCATTCACGAAGGGCTGTCGATGCGCACTAACCTGTTCGGTTCGAGCTTCTTCACGCTGACCGGCTTCCACGGCGCGCACGTCACGGCGGGTGTGCTGTGGCTGTTCACGCTGCTGGCGATCGACTACAAGCGTGGACTCGGCCCCAAGGACGCCACGACCGTCGACATCTGCGCGCTGTACTGGCACTTCGTCGACGTGGTCTGGATCGCGATCTTCACGCTCGTCTACCTGATCAAGTAAGGAGCTCGCCATGGCAGATCACGCACAGGCCGGCGGCCACGCGCACGACGAATACCATCCGACGTGGTCCACGTACTGGAAGGTCGCGTTGTTCCTCACCGTCATCACGGCGATCGAGGTCTCCGCGTACTACATCCCCGCGTGGGAAACGTCGTGGATCTACGTCCCCAGCATGCTCATCATGTCGGGGATCAAGTTCGCGGTGGTCGTCGCGTTCTACATGCACCTCAAGTACGACCACAAGATCTTCCGCGCGCTGTTCACCGGACCGCTGATGATCGCGACGCTGACGCTCATCGGCTTGCTGTTCCTCTTCTCCAAGCTGGCCATCAAGCTCGGCCTCTTGGCGTAGCCCGGCCGCCCTTCGGGGCGGCTATCTTGGGTACATGATGCTTCTCCATCCCGCCGCGCAGCTTTCCTGGACGAACTTCACGGTTCATCCGAGCACCGCGATCGGGATAGCGGCCCTCGGTGCGGCGTATCTCATGCGCGCGCGCCGGGGGCCGTCTGCTGCCGACCGGTTTCCCGTCACCGTCGCGAACATCGCTGACGCAACACCGGCGCAAATCGATGCGGCGGCCGCAGCGCCGGGCCCGACCGTCGGCCAACGTGCGAGCTTCTTCGCGGCACTCGTGCTGCTGTTCTTCACGCTGAACGGGCCGCTGCACGACCTGAGCGACTACTACCTGTTCAGCGCGCACATGGTGCAGCATCTCGTGCTCACGCTGATGGTGCCGCCGCTGATGGTGCTCGGCACGCCCGGCTGGATGCTGCGTCCGCTGCTGCGCAATGCGCGCGTCTATCGCTTCGCGAAGGCGATCACGGGATTCGGCGGCAGCTTTGCGATCTTCAACGTGGTGCTGGCGTTCTGGCATCTGCCGCCGATGTACAACCTCGCGTTGGCGCAGCACCCGATTCACATCGCGCAGCATCTCATGTTCATCGCGGCGTCGGTGTTCATGTGGTGGCCGCTGACATCGCCGCTGCCGGAGTTGCCGCGGGCGTCGTATCCGATGCAGATGCTTTACTGCTTCATCATGACGATTCCGATGTCCGTCATCGCGATCTACATCGCGATGGCCGACTCGCTGCTCTATCCGGGCTACGCCGTCGCACCGCGCGTGCTGGGCATCACGCCGATGATGGATCAGCAGTACGGCGGATTGATCATGTGGATCCCGGGCGGGCTGTTTTTCTACAGCGTGATGACGGTCGTCTTCTTCAAGTGGTCGGGACGCGGCGAAGACACCGAGGCAAGCGCACAGGTGGGATGGGTGGGCGGGGATACCGTCTCCGGGTAGCTTTCGTCTCGAGGTTCGATCCCCAGCCGGAGTGCAGCATGCCCGCCAGAAAGCCGTCCAGTGGCAAACGCGCCGTGAAGAAGACCGTCCAGGCCACCGAGAACAAGTTCGGCAAGGCCGCGCGTGTTGCGGCCCAGTTGGGCGGCAAGAAGCCGGTGGCGTGGCAGAAGTCCGAAGCCCCCAGGCGTGCGGCGTACGTGCCACCTGAAGCGATGGAAGAAGCCGCGTTCGCCAAGGCGAGCGTGTTCAGCGCGACGGCGGCGCGCACGCTCGACGCGTCAGTCTCCGACGTCTTCCGCGCGTTCAACGATCCGATGCGTCGGGACTGGTGTCACGAGCGGATGTTCAGCGTGCGTGCGGCGGTGGCGCCGCGCATGCTCAAACTCGAGATGCCGGACAAGAGCCTCGTGCTGGTCGGCATCGAGCGCAAAGGCAACTCGCGATGCATTGTGTCGGTGGAGCAGTCACAGATGCTGAGCGCGGACGCAGCCGATCGAGCGAAAACGACGTGGAAGCAATCGCTCGATCGGCTGGCGATGAAGCTCGACGAGTAGACCGGTCTGCTACTCCAGTGCGCCGGCGAGGACCGCGTTGACGCGGCCCGGAAGTGCGGGATGCTGGCGCCACATGTAGAGCCCCATCGCGGCCGCACCGATCAGGTTCGCGATGAACACCTGCAGCCAGGTGAGTTCACCGAAGCCCTGCGAGAGCACCGACGTCCAGCCGACCCAGCCCACTTCGAAGACAGCGACGAGTCCCAGGAATCCAACGAGCACCGACGGTGTCTTTTCGCCCGCGTTGACGACCCAGGAGAACACCAGGCCGATCATCGTGAACAGCGCGAAGTGAAGGACGGTGTAGCCGAGGAAGGAGGCAGCGAAGCTGGGTTCGACGTTCTGCAGGAAGAGCGATCCGAATGACTTGCCGAGCATGACCGGCGTGGCAAGGAGCTGTCCTTGCACGGCGTCGAGGATGGCGAACCAGACTGCGATCGCGCTGGCGCCGATGAGGCCAGCGGAGATCCCTTCACGAGCAACTCGATTGGTCGTGGACATCTGATGCCTTGCTCCTGTCGAAACGGTTAGGAAGGCGATGGAGAGTGTGTCGCCGCCGTTGTTCGGCGTCGGCGTCACTGCGGATCGGGAGGTGGGGACTGCGGAATCCGAATCTCTCAACAACTGTATATTCGCTCGCGTAGCGGCGTCCGCCAGAGGGACCCTCGACAAAGCCGCGCCCCTGTCTCAGTCTACGCCTCGTCCGCCGAAGCGTTCCCCCTTCGATCGCCTATCCGACCAGCCCATGGCCCGACGTTCGCGCTGCCTCCTGATGTCTCCTGTTGTGCTTGCCTCGGTTGCGCTGGTCGGTGCCGCCTGCGGCGGCGGGCCAGAGAAGGGGAGCACAGCCGACAAGATCGCGCAGAGCACCAGCGCGGCCGCCTGTGCCGCGGCGGACACGACGGCGCTGTACGTGGCGGTGAAGGAGTACATCTCCACCGTGCGTCCCACGCCGCAGCGTTTTCTGAGTGCGGCGGGAACGGACTCGGCGGTGCCCGAAGACGCCTTCAAGGCGTTGCAGGACAAGGGGCCGTCGTTCTTCTACAGCTCCGACACGGCCGCGCAGCGGCAGATTCGCGACAAGCTGGCCGCAGTGGGACCGTACGCGTCGCTGCTCGTGCTGTTCAAGGGCAAGACCGCAAGCTCGACGGGTGATTCGATCACCGTCCAGCTGGGCGGCCAGTACGTGGGTGGGGAGCACGAAGGCAAGCGTGCGGCGATGGGTCGCTATGTGGTGCAGTGTGATTCGTCGCGGTGGAAGCTGGTGAGCGCCACGCTCGACTCGTCGGCCACGCGCTGATGTCCCGCCCGGAGCGACTGCTTTCGCTCGACGTGTTCCGCGGCATGACCGTCGCGGGGATGTTGCTGGTGAACAATCCCGGGACGTGGAGTGCGATCTACGAGCCGCTCGAGCATGCCGCGTGGAACGGATGGACGCCGACGGACCTCATCTTCCCGTTCTTCCTGTTCATCGTCGGCATCACGACCGAGCTGTCGCTGCGCGTGCGACGTGCGCGCGGGCACGATGAGTCAGCAATCCTCAAGCAGATTTTGCGGCGTGGGGCGCTGATCTTTCTCTTTGGTCTCGCGCTGTCGGCGTTTCCGTTCTTCACGTGGACCGCCATCCCGGACATGCCTGACCCGTCGTTTCTCGACCGGGTGGTGTACCGCGTTGAGCATCTGCGCATTCTGGGCGTGCTGCAACGCATCGGGTTGGCGTATCTGTGCGGGGCGCTGCTGACGCTGCGCACGTCGTGGAAGCAGCAGCTCGGCATTCTCGCGGTGCTGCTCTTCGGCTACTGGGCGCTGCAGACGCTGGTCCCGGTGCCCGACACCGGCGTGGCGGGACGGTTTGTGCTCGACAAGCCCGAAGCGCTCCTGAGCGCGTGGCTCGATCGGACCGTGTTGGGTGTCGATCACCTGTGGTCGGGGAGCAAGACGTGGGATCCGGAAGGGCTGCTCAGCACGATGCCGGCGATCGGTACGATGATGCTGGGCACGTTTTCGGGGCGCTGGATCAGCGAGCAGGCGCGTCCGCTCTCGGAACGTCTGGCGGCGCTGTTCTCGGTCGGCGCGCTCACGATGATGCTCGGGCTCATCTGGAACTGGGGATTCCCGATCAACAAGAGCATCTGGTCGAGCAGCTACGTGCTCTTCACTGCCGGCATGGGAGCGGTCGCGCTGGCGACGTGCATGTGGATCATCGACGTGCAGCAGTGGAAGCGCTGGACCTTCCCGTTCGTGGTGTACGGGATGAATCCGATGCTGGCGTTCCTTGGCTCGGGGCTGATGGCGCGCATGATCTCGAGCATCATCATGCTCGATGCAGGCGCTGGGGACGGAACGCGCATCTCACTGCAGTCACTGGTGTTCAAGACGGTGTACGCGCCATTGCTTCCGCCGCGTGATGCGTCTTTGTTGTACGCCATCAGTTTCGTGACGCTGTGGTTCATTATTCTGTGGGGCGCGTTGAAGAAGGGCGTGGTGCTCAAGGTCTGAGTGCCACCGCACGTGTTTCGCATTGCGATTCACGTTTCGCTCACGCGCGTACGCCTTCAGCCTGGTGCTTGATGACTTTGCGCATGTCTCGACGGTGGATTGCGGTGCAGCACGCGCGCCTGGGCGCGCGACTGTGTATGGCGGCGCTGGCCGCCCTGATGCTGTCGGCGATGACGCCGACGCTCACCTTGTCCTCGTCGCTGCAGGCGCAGTCCAGAAGCAGCAAGCGTTCGACCAAGAAGCCCACCACGCGGAAGGCAGCGCGGCGGCCGGTCCGAGCGAGTCGTGCGCCGATCGTGCCGGTGCTGCGCTTCACGACGCCCATGGGCGCATCGGCACTCAAGAGCGATATGACAACGCTGCTCGACAGCCGAACGAAGACGGGCACGTGGGGGGCGATGGTGATCTCGCTGACGCGCGGCGACACGCTCTTTTCGCACGGCGCGGACACGCGCATGGTCCCGGCGTCGACGATGAAGCTGTTCACGTCCGCGATCGCGCTCGATCGCCTGGGACCCGATCACATCTTCAACACGGACGTCCTGCGCGACGGCCCGATCGATGCCACCGGCACGCTCACTGGCAATCTGATTTTGCGCGGAGACGGCGATCCGTCGCTGGCGCCGCGCTTCGTGCGCGGCGGCCCCGAGGCCTCGATGGCACTGTTGGCCAAGATCACCGCTGGCGCGGGGGTCAAGCATGTCACCGGCGATCTGATCGCTGACGCGTCCGCGTTCGAGTCGCGCCGTATCCCCGAGGGGTGGCTCAATCGCTATGCCGGCGCCGGGTACGCCGCGCCCTTTTCGGCGCTATCGCTCAACGAGAACATCGTCATCGTCGGCGTGGCGCTGGGAAAGAGTGGCGATGCCATCGTCGCGCTCGAGCCTGCGACGAGCGGCATGAAGGTCACCAGCACGGTGCGCGTGGTGGCGGGGCGTAGCGCCCGCATCAGCGCGCGCCGCGTGGGCGACAACGAAGTGCTGGTCACGGGGACGATCGGCTCACGGTCGATGGGGGTGCGCTATCAACTGGTGGTGGGCGACCCGCCCACGTTCACTGCGGGTGCCTTTCGCGCCGCGTTGGCGGCGCAGGGAGTGATTGTGGACGGCGCGATTCGCTCCGCGCCCACGCCGCCGACTGCGGCGATGGTCGCCACGCTCCCATCCCCTCCATTGGCTCGTCTCATCTCGGCGATGAACCGCGAGAGCATCAACCTCTACGCCGAGCTGCTGTGGCGCGATGCGGCGCGTGGCGCCGACCGGTCGGCGATCGGGTCCGCCGAGAACGCGAACGCGACGATGCAGGCGTTTCTGGTGAAGGAAGTGGGGGCGTCGCCCGATGCCGTCACCGCGACAGACGGCAGCGGTCTGTCAGTGTTGGATCGCGTGACGCCTCGTGCGCTGGTGCAGCTGCTCTCGCACGCGCACGACGCGCCGTGGGGGAGCGCGTTTCATGCGTCGCTGCCCGTCGCCGGTGAGTCAGAGCTGCTGCGTCGCCGGATGCGCACGACGCCAGCGCAGGGCAACCTGCACGCGAAGACGGGCACCACCAACGAAGTGATCGGGCTCTCCGGCTACGTGACCGCCGAGAACGGAGAGATTCTCGCCTTCGCATTTTTGTACAACGGCAACGATCGCTGGCACGCGCGCGAAACGATCGATGCCATGGGCCCCACGCTCGCCGCGTTCACGCGCGAGTAGTCCGCGCTCAGCGCGAACGACCCACGCGGAACTTGACCGACGGAATCGCCGTGCGTGCATTCGATGTGGCGCGAGCGGCCGAGCTGCCCATGTGACGCTGACGGCGCGCCGCACCATCCGGCAGAGGCGCCGTGGCACGCGAGACCGCACGCGCAGCCGGCTGCGGATCGAGCCCCGTGCGCACCATGGAGCGCGATGCGCCGGCGACATACGGACCTGAGCCATTGCCCGTCACCAGCGTGCTGTTGTAGCCCACCGCGAAGGCGCCGCCCGCGCCGTTCGGCGAACCGGTCATCGACCAGAGCAGATCGGTGGTGCCGGTGGACATGGTCTGCCAGCTCGTGCCGTTGTAGCGGAGCATCGTGCCCTGATCGCCGGTCACATACAGATCGCTGACGCTCGGTCCCCACGCGGAGGTGAGCACGCGGGTGGTGCCAACCGACTGCGAGGTCCAGGAACTGCCGTTGAAGCGATAGGCGACGCCCGCCGCACCGGCCGCGTCCGCCCCGACCGTGAGCAGATTGCTGCTCGTGGTTCCCCAGATGCCGATGAACGTGCCGGAGTTGATCGGTGAGGCGGTGGTCCACCCCGAGCCATTGAAGCGCATCAACGTGCCGCTCTCACCCGTCGCGTAGACCTCGCCGGACGGAATGCCGTAGATGCCCCAGAGCGGCGCCGCGAACGTCGCGGAGACGAACCAGCTGGTGCCGTTGTAGCGAATAACCTGGCCGCCCGAGGTTGCCGCGTACACATCGTTGCTGCTCGTGCCCCAGAGCGCCGTCACCGTTGCGGTGGAGGGGAAGCTCATGGCGGACCAGCTGCTGCCGTTGAAGCGCAGCAGCGTGCCGTTCTCGCCGCCTGCGAACGCGTCGGTGGCACTGGGCGCCCAGACGGTGTTGAGCGTGACCGTGGTGGGCGTGCTCTGCCGAGTCCATGTGCCGCTGCTGAAGCGATACACCGAGCCCAACTCACCCACCGCAAACGCGTTCGACGACGACGTGCTCCACACATCGAGCAGGTCGGGGGCGAGATTGATCGTGCTCCATGCGCCACCCGCCAAGCGCATGACGATGCCGCGCTGACCGGTCGCGTACAAGTTGCCGGCAGCATCGGCGGACACGGCGTACACCCGCGGACGATACGGCGTACTCGGCAACGAGAGCGTGCTGGCGTCGAGCTGCAGCAATCCGGCATCGCTGGCGATGTACATCCGTCCACCGCTCGCGCTGGTGCCATCGACGGAATACAGGTCGGACGAAGTCAGACTGTTGTTGACGAGCGTCCAGTTGGTACCGTCGAAGCGAAGCACCGTACCCACCGTGCCGACGGCCACCACGTTCGTGGTCGACGTGCCCGAGACGCCATACAGCGTTTCGGCCGTTGGCGTGGAGAGCGGCGACCAGCTGCTGCCGTTGTAGCGCAGCACTGTGCCGGCGACACCCACGGCGAAGCTGACGCCGCCGCTGGTCCAGATTGCGTTCAACTGCTGTGTGGTTCCCGTCGCCGTGGCAGACCAGCCGCCGCCTGAGAGCCGAAGCGCGGTCCCGTTGGCGCCGACAGCGATCGCGGACCCCACACCATCCGACCACACATCCATGAGTGCTTGCGTCGTGCCCGACGACATGCCGGACCAGCTGCCGCCGTTGAAGCGTGCAATGATGCCGTTCGTGCCGACGGCGATCACATCACTGGCGGAAGAGCCGTGCACGGCGAGGAACTGACCGCCGTACGTCGAACCGCGCGCGGCCACCGACCAGCTGCTGCCATCCCAGCGGAAGACATCACCCACCACGTTCACGGCGAACGCGCTGTTCGCGCCGAAGCCGATCGTGGAGATGACATCCTCGTAGAGCGCACCACCCAGTCGAGACGCTGCCCAGCTGGTGGCGAGCTGCGACGAGGCGACGGTGACGGTGACCGTGTCCTTCTTGCTGGCATCCGCCACTGAGGTCGCGGTGATCAGCGTGGAGCCCGAGGTGACCGCGTTGACCAAGCCGCTCGCGCTGACCGTCGCCACGGCACCTGCCGACGACGTCCATGTGACAGCCGTGCTCACACCAGGATCGGCGCTGACGGCAGCGTTCAGCTGCTGCGTTTGACCGACGCTCAGCGAGACGGGACGCGGCGAAAGCGAGACGACGATCGGTCGCGCGGTCACCGTGATGGTCGCGGTGGCGCGCTTGGTGGTATCGGCGGTGGCGATGGCCGTGATCGTGGAGCTACCGGCACCGACCGCCGTCACCAGCCCCGTGGCATTGACCGTTGCGACGGCGCTATTGCTCGTACGCAGCGTGTAGGTGGTGGGCAGTCCGCCGTTTGCCGTCACCACCGTGTTGAGCTGCTGCGTCTGTCCGATGAGCAGTGACGCGCTCGTCGGCGTTACGGTGACGCTACCCACGGTGGGAGCGGCCACGGTGATCGTCGCCGTCGCGCGCTTGGTGGTGTCGGCGTTCGCGATGGCGGTGATGGTGGAGGTGCCAGCGCCGGTTGCCGTCACGAGTCCCGTGGCGTTGACAGTTGCCACGGCACTATTGCTGGTGCGCAGCGTGTAGGCGGTCGACAGACCACCACTCGCGATGACCACGGTGTTGAGCTGTTGCGTCTGGCCAACCAGCAGCGACGCGCTCGTCGGTGAGACAGCGATGCTGCCCACGCCGGGTGCGGCCACGGTGATCGTCGCCGTCGCACGCTTGGTGGTGTCGGCGTTCGCGATGGCGGTGATCGTCGAGCTGCCAACCGCACCGGCCGTCACGAGTCCTGTGGCGCCTACCGTGGCCACGTTCGTGTTGCTCGAACGCAGCGTGTAGCCGTTGGACAATGCACCGGCGACGGTTACCACCGCCGTAAGCTGCTGCGTCTGTCCGGTGAAGAGCGTCGCGGTCGTCGGCGTGAGCGAGACGCCGGTGACACTCGGCGCGTTGACCGTCACGAGCGCCGACGCGCGCTTGGTAGTGTCGGCGAGCGAGACGGCGGTGATGATCGCCTGGCCCAGTCCATTCATCGTCACGTTGCCCAAGGGCGACACGATGGCGACGGCGGTGTTGCTGGTCCGCCAGCTGACCGCAGTGGAGAGCGAGCCGTCGGCCGTCACCGTCGCCGTCAGCGGTGAGACGTCACCGACGAAGCCACTCAGATTGGCGGGCGTCACCACCACCGAGCGGACCATGCCGAGCACTGTGATGCTCGAGGTGGCGCGCTTGGTGGTGTCGGCGGCGGCGAGCATGGTGATGGTCGCGGTTCCCATGCCGACACCGGTGACGACGCCATTGGCGTTGACCGTGGCGATGCTGGCATCGCTGGTGCGCCAGATGAGCGCGGCGCTGACGCCTTGCGCGACCGTGATGCGACCGGTCAGTGGCCGCTGCTCACCGATGGAGATGGTGGCCTGCGACGGAGAGACGCCGACGGACGGCGCGGGCTGCACCGTCACCTGCGCCGTGCCGCGCTTGGTGGTGTCCACGGTAGAGATGGCGCTGATCGTCGCCGTGCCCACGGAGTTCGAGCTGATGAGGCCCGACGACGAGACGCTCACGACGGTGGGATTGCTGCTGTGCCAGGTAACCGTGGTCGGCACCGGCCCATCGGTGACAACGTCAGCGAAGAGTTGATCCTGATCGCCCACGAACTCGGTGATTGCGCTGGGGCGCACGGTCACGCCAAGCACGGACGGTGTCACGGTCACGACGGCGATGGCGCTGCGCGTTGGATCGCCCGCCGACGTGGCGGTGATGGTCGCGACACCAACGCGGTGGCCCGTGACCGTTCCCGAGGGGGACACGGACACGATCGATGCATCGCTCGTGCCCCACACGACTGCCGCGCTGAGTCCACCATCAATCACGACCGTCGCTGTGATGCTCGCCGATTGCTGCACTCCCACGGAGAGCGCGGTGGGAGACACGGTTACTCGGCGGGCGGGCAGCACGGTCAACAGCAATTCGTCCTTGGCGCGCGGATCAGCGATGGCGGCCACGCGAATGAGGCTCGAACCTACGCTCACCGCGGTGATGGTGCCGTTGGCGTCCACGGTGGCCACGGAAGGATTTTCGCTCGTCCAGACGAGCGCACGCGTTTGCGTGGAGTCCACATCCAGTTCGGCCTGAATCGTCTTCGCATCGCCCACCCACAGTGTCAACGCGCTGAGTCCCGGCGCGAGGGACACGGTGCGTGCCGGCGCGACGACGACTGTGGCCGTGGCGACGATGTTCGGGTCGGCGCTGGCACTCGCGCGCACCGTGGTGGTGCCCACGCTGACGCCGGTCACGAAGCCTGACGCGTCCACCGTGGCGATCGACGGATTGAGCACCGCCCAACGCACTGCCTGGGAGGCGCCCGCATCACCATCGACTGTCGCACGCAGCGGCTGAACATCGCCCACGCGCACACCAAGGGACGCCGGTGCAAGCACGATCGCCTTCACGCCCAGCACGCGCACGTCCACGAATGCGGCTGCGTTGCCCGACGACGCGCGCACGCGCGTGGAACCAGGGGCACGCGCCACGATCGCCGCCGACGTGCCGCTGCCGGCGACTTCGGCCACCGTCGGATTCTCACTCGTCCACGTCACGTTCGGCGACGCGAGCGTGCGGCCCGAGGCATCGCGAATGGTGGCGGAGATCGTTTCCGTCGAACCAACGCCGCTGAGCGCCACGGCGGGGACGGAGACGTCGATCAGCGCTGCGGCGCCGGGGCCGGACGGTGTCGTCGGGCCAGGTGCGGTGATGCCATCGCCTGCCGCAGAGCAGGCAGCGAGAAGCAGGAGTGCGGCGCCGTTGACCGTGCGAACCAGCGTTGCTGGAACACGCGTGACGAATGCATGCATGGGTGAGGGCACCGATACACGCAGAAGCTGCACCAACCGGGACGAGCGAATCATTGAGCCTCTGTGCGACGGGCGCCGTGCACCCATCAGCCGTATTGCGCGAAACTGGACGACGCGGAGGGCATCCTTCCCTCGCGCGAGCGAGCGGGCCTCGACATGGGCCGCCCTTCGCGGAGAGGACGTGCGAGTGTGATGCACGCCTGTTTCACAGCGAGCCAACGATGTCTCGACGCCGGTGCGACTGCCGATGACGTGACGCGATTGATCCCAGTGCCGGATCGGTTGGTGCGTCATGCACCATTGCGTCGCAGCAATTGGCCGATCAGGGCCGGCATTCCTGCACTGCGGTTAACGACAGATTGCATTCATCCAGATGCGACGACGGGCCGACTTCCGCGTGGAAGCCGACCCGTTCGATCGCCCGTTCGATTTTGCTGCAGTGCGTCTCTACCCAGCCAACTACCCTGCCCGCGTGATGTCCCCGTCCGGGAGGGACATCACGCGGTCCTGCTTACCGGCCGTTCTTGCGCTTGCTGACAGGGCGAGAGCGCACACCCGACGTCGTGAGGTCCGCCACCGTGACGAACGCGGAGCCCGAGCGCATCGGATCCGTCACCGACGTCGCCGTCACCGTCGCGTAGCCCGACGCAACCGCCGTGACTTCGCCCGTCGCCGAGACAGTCACGACGTTCGTGTCACTGCTGCTCCACGTCACGTCCGTGTTCAGGCCGGGCTCGATAGTCACCGTGGCCGTCAGCTGACGCGTGCCACCCTGCACGAGCAGCACGCTGTCCGGTGCCACCGACACGCTGCGTGCCGGCAACACGGTCACGACGATCTCCGCAAAGGCGCGCGAATCGGCCGCCGAGGTGGCGCGAATGATGGCCGTGCCTTCGCCCGTCGCCGTGATCACACCGCTCGGGTCGATCGTCGCGACCGACGTGTTGCCGCTGCTCCAGATGATGTCCTTCGACTCATTGGCATCGACATCGGCTTCAGCCGCCAACGTCCGTGCATCGCCGTTCCACAGCGTGATCGCCGAGCCGCCCGGTGCAAACGACACCGCGCGCGCCGGGTTCACCGTCACAGTGGCCGACGCCGACAAACGCGGATCCGCGTTCGACGTGACCGTCACCGTCGTGCTGCCGGCAGCGATCGCCGTGATGACGCCTTCCGCGCTGATCTTGGCGATCGACGCATTGGCAATGCTGTACTTCACGCCCTGATCGGCGCTGGGATCGGACTCGATGATGGCGCCAACCGACTGATCATCGCCGACGCGAAGGGCGACGGCACTCTGCGCGAACGACACGCTGCGCACGCCGAGCACGCGCACTTCGACTTCCGCCGAGAACGCGCCCGAGGAGGCCTTGATCGTGGTGGTGCCGGCCGAACGCGCCGTGATGGCGCCTTCGCCGTTGACGTCGGCGACCGCCGGATTGGCGCTCGACCACGCGACCGCACCAGAGGTGGCATTGCCCGCCGCGTCGCGCAGCGTGGCCTTCACCGTCTCGGCCGCGCCGATGCTGGCGAGCGCGATGCCGTTGCTGCTCAGTTCGAGCTTGGCAGCCGCGCCAGGCCCCTGAGGAGCAACGACGCTGTCGGACGAGGAGCAGGCCGTCAACGCGACGACGGTTACAGCACTGGCGGCGAGGGCGCGGAGCGACTTCGTCGAAAGCAGGGTACGCATAGAATCTCCGGACAATTCGGAATGGACGACCGAGTGTCGTCGCAACGGGTGTGTCGGCCTGGGCTCGATTCCAGGCTCGATTGGCTGGGGCGAGAGCGATCGGACTGCGCTCACCTGCAGGTCTCGGCAGCTAGACGACGCCCCGTCCCAACTCACCCGTCACGCCGCTGGCACTTTTCGTGTCGCTGTCGGTCCTTGTGCCGGTGGTGTGACGGTCCGTGACATGCTGGCACGGCTTCTGATACAATCGCGTGGACGAGCGTCGAGACGATCCCGCAGCGGACGATTCCGCAGCGTTCATGCTGTAAGCAGAAAGGGCCGGCGCTCGTGGTGAGCGCCGGCCCTTCTCATCCTGCAGTCGCGATGAGCGCGACGATCAGCGATGCTTGCGCTTCGCGCGCGCGGCTCCGCTGGGAATGGTGCGACGCATCAACGCCGACTTGGAACGGCGAGCGGCAGCCGACGGCTCGAGCGAGCCCCGGTTGCCAGCAGAGAGCGACGCGAAGAGCGGCGCGGGTCCCTTGGCTCCGGTCACGATCAGGCTGTTGTAGCCCACGGCGAACGCACCACCCGATGCATCGGGAGCACCCGACACACTCCAGAGCAGATCCGTCGTCGGAAGCGAGACAGGCTGCCAGAGTGCGCCGTCGTAGCGCAGCAGCGTGCCGATGTCGCCCGTGACGTAGATGTCGTTGAGGCTCGGTCCCCAGATGCTGGTGAGCACACGTCTCGTACCGAGGCTGAGCTGTTGCCATGCGTTGCCATCGAAACGATAGGCGAGACCCAGGTCACCCGTGGCGTCCGCGCCGACCGCGGTAACGTCGGTGATGCCGCTCATCCAGAGACCGACAATCGTGCCGTTCGCGGGCGTGGGCAGCTGCGACCACGTCGTGCCGTTGAAGCGCAGCATCGTCCCGCCTTCACCGCCGGCGTACACCTCGCTGGCATTGACGCCGAAGATCGCTGTGAGCGCGCGCGGCGCGGTCGCCACCACGCTCCAGCTGGTACCGGCGTAGCGCACGATCTCGCCGGCATCGGTCACCGCATACACGTTGCTGTTGCTGGTGCCCCAGATCGACGTGACGTTGGCCAGCGATGGAAATGCCATCGTGCGCCAGGCGCCTCCCGTCCAGCGCAGGATTGTGCCGTTGTCGCCACCGGCGAATGCCTCGTTGGCTGCGGGCGCCCAGACGGCGTTGAGCGCCGCGAGTGTCGGGGTTGTGTCTCGCGTCCACGCGGAGCCGTTCCACCGATAGGCGAATCCGAATTCGCCGACGGCCCACGAATTCGTACTCGATGTGGTCCACACATCCAGCAGGTCAGGAGCGATACTCAGCGTCTGGAAGGTGTTGCTCCCTGAGGCAGCGCGCATGACGACGCCGCGCTGTCCGCCGGTCCACACCGAACCGCTGGCATCCATGTGCACGGTGAAGAGATTCGGCGCGTATGGCGTCGCGGTCGTCGACACGGTGTTGCCGTCGAGTTGCAGCAATCCGTCGTCGCCAGCGATGTAGCTTCGCCCGTTGTTGGCGGTGGTCGCCTGCACGGCCCACATATCTCCGCCACGCTCGTTGTTCGGAACGATCGACCAGTTGGTGCCGTCGAAGCGCAGGATCGTGCCGAACGAACCCACCGCGATGATGTTGCTGCTCGACGTGCCGCTGATCGCGTTGAGCGCCTCGCTTGTCGGTACGCTCACGGTGGACCACGTGTTGCCGGCAAAGCGCAATACGACGCCGGCCGTGCCCACCGCATAGCTCACGCCGTTCGATGACCAGACACCATTGAGCGTCTCGACCGTTCCCGTGGCCGTACTGGACCAGTTGCCGCCAGCGAGACGGAGCGCCGTGCCGTTCGCGCCGACCGCGAACGCACCACCCAGTGAATCGACGAACACGTTGTTGAGCACGCGCGTGGTGCCGGACGACATCGTCGTCCACTGCACGCCATCCCATTTGATGATCGCGCCGTTGGTGCCGACCGCGATCACGTTGTTGAAGGCCGTTCCGTGCACCGAGAGGAAGCGCGTCGAGTACGTGGCCCCCCGAGACGATGCCGTCCACACGGAGCCATTCCAGAGGAATACGTCGCCGGCGAGGTTGACGGCGAAGGCCGTCGACGAACCGAAGCTGACGATCGACTGGATGTCGTCGTAGAGCGGGCCATTGAGTCGCGCGGGCGTCCAGTTGGTCGCCAGCACTGGCAGCACGGACACCGTCACGGTGTCGCGTCGTGTGGGATCGGCGACGGCGGACGCGGTGATGACCGCCGAACCAAGCGCGACGGCCGTGACGACACCACTCGTGTTGATGGAAGCGACGCCCGCGTTGGAGGAACTCCACGTGACACCGGTCGCCACACCAGGATTCGCACTCACCGTGGCCGTGAGTGCAGTGCTGCCACCCGGGTTGAGGCCGACAGTGCGCTGCGTGATGGCTACGGTGGTCGTACGCGAATTGACCGTCAGCGTGGCCGTGGCGCGCTTGGTGGTGTCTGCGGTCGACAGCACCGTGATCGTCGCCGTGCCGACGCCCGTGGTGGTCACGAGACCGCTGTTGCTCACCGTAGCCACCGCGGCGTTGCTGGACCGCCACGTCACGGCGTTGCTGATCGTGCCATCAACGGTGACGGTGCTCGTGAACTGTTGCGTGGCGCCCCAGAACACCGACGCGGTGGTCGGTGCCACGGTGACGGTGCGAACACTCGGCAGCACCGTGACGACGGCGGTTGCGCGAACGAGTGTGTCGGCGACCGCGACGGCGGTGATGGTTGCCGTACCATTGGCGACACCCGTGACGACGCCGGCCGCGCTCACCGTGGCCACTGCAGCAGCGCTGGTACGCCAGGTGACTGCGGTGCTGAGGCCAGCATCCATGCGCACCGTGGGCACGAGCGTGCGCTGGTCGCCGGCCACGATGCTCACCGACGTGGGGGCGAGCGTGACCGACCGCTGCGCGGTGACGGAGAAGGTCGCGGTCGCGCTGAAGCGCGCATCCCCGACGGAGGTGGCACGAATGGTCGCGTTGCCGATGCTGACACCCGTGACCACGCCGGCTGCACTCACCGTCGCCACCGCCGGATTGTCGCTCGCCCACGTCACGGTCGTCGGGAGACCCGGATCGGCGGTGACGGCAGCGGTCAACGTTTGCGTATCACCCACGCGAATCGCGGCCGCCGACGGCGTGACCACGACGCTGCGCACGCCGAGCACCTGCACCTGCACCGGCGCACTGACTCCGCCGGACGTCGCGGTGATCGTCGCTGTGCCCGGGCTCACCGCCGTGATCGTTGCCGTCGTACCACTCGGACTGACGATCGCTACCGTCGGCGCGCCGCTCGACCACGTCACTGAAGCGGAACTGAGCGAGCCTCCCTTGTCGTCCTTCACACTCGCCGTGATGGCGGCAGTGGGAGACGACGGCGAAAGCGAGACGGTTGCGGGCGTGACCACGATGCTCGCTGCGGCCTTGGGGCCGTCGCTGCTGCAGGCGGCGAGCGCCGAGAGCAACGACACACCCGTGAGCAGCGGCAACCATCCGAACGGCGGCCACGCGGCGCGAACGATACGACGGGAACGAGAGGACATGGCGGTCAGCTCACAGTGCGCGGCGCAGTCATCGCCGCGGGGTTGAGGAGGTCATCCAACTGCGCTCGCGTGAGCAATCCGCGTTCCAGCACCAACTCGAACACACCGCGGCCGCCATCCAGTGCGGTGCGTGCGATATCCGTTGCCGCTTCGTATCCGATCACCGGCACGAGTGCTGTGACGATACCTATGGAGTGTTCGACGAACATGCGCATGCGATCTGCATTCGCCGTGATTCCAGTCACGCAGCGCTCACGCAACACGAGACAGGCGTTGCGCATCATGTCGATGCTGTGCAACAGACGATACACGATCACGGGTTCGAACGCATTCAACTGCAGTTGCCCCGCTTCGGCCGCCATCGTGACGGTGACATCGCCGCCGATGACATCGAAGCAGACCTGATTGACGACCTCGGGGATGACGGGATTGACCTTGCCGGGCATGATCGACGATCCGGGCTGCATGGGCGGCAGATTGATCTCCCCGAATCCACAGCGCGGACCCGAGGAGAGCAACCGCAGGTCATTGCAAATCTTCGACAACTTCGTCGACGTGCGCTTGAGGATACCGGACAATTGCACGAATGCACCAGTGTCGCTCGTCGCTTCCACGAGATCCGGCGCGGTGATCACGGGCACAGAAGTGATCTCGGCCAATTTCGCTGCCGCGAGTGCGGCATATCCGACGGGCGCGTTGATGCCGGTGCCGATCGCGGTCGCGCCAAGGTTGATCTCGCGAATAAGCAGCTGCGCCTCGCCCAACCGATCCACATCTTCGCGGAGCGTGTTGGCAAAGGCAGTGAACTCCTGGCCGAGCGTCATGGGGACCGCGTCCTGCATCTGGGTGCGTCCCATCTTGAGCAGCGGTGCGAACTCGGTGCCTTTCTCGCCGAATGCATTGGCAAGGCGCGCGAGTTCCAGCCGGAAGATGCCCAGACTCTGGTGCAGCGCCAGACGCACCGCCGTCGGATAGACGTCGTTGGTGGACTGGCTGAGGTTGACGTGGCTGTTGGGCGAAACGGTCTCGTAGTCGCCGCGCGGCTTGTTGAGCAGCTCGAGCGCACGATTGGCGATGACTTCGTTGGCGTTCATGTTGGTGGACGTGCCGGCGCCGCCCTGAATCACGTCAACGAGAAAGTGTTCGTGATGACGTCCGGCGCGGATCTCGCGCGCAGCGCGCAGGATCACATCGGCGATGGTCGGCTCGAGGAGACCCAGGTCGAGGTTCGTTTGCGTGCACGCTTCCTTCACGGCGGCCAGGGCTTCGATCAGCAGCGGATACTCGCGCAGCGGAATGCCGGTGATCGGGAAGTTCTCGAGCGCGCGCAACGTCTGTACCCCGTACAGCGCTTCGAAGGGCACCTCGCGCTCGCCCAGCAAGTCTTTTTCCGTGCGCGTGCGATGTCCGCCGAAACCCAGCGTCCGTCCGCGCCCGACGAGCGTGGCGTCGGCGTGGCGCAGGCGGTTGGAGATCGTGCGGGCGGCGCGGGCGACGAGTGCGGCATAGAGCTGTGGCGATTCGCGCACGATTTCGTCGACGTGCGCTCGCGTGAGCAGCATCGCGCGACCGGGCATGATCACGCGCGCCGTGGTGCCGTGGCGTGTGTCGTCGAGCAGCAGACCTTCGCCCACCGCGTCGCCGGCACCGAAGGTGACCAGCCGCACGCTGCGACCGTCCGAGTTCTTCTCGATGGCGACGGCGCCGCTGATGAGGATGGCGAGCTGATGACGCTCGTCGCCTTCGTTGAAGAGCGTTTCGTCGGTGACGAGGTCGTGCGGCGTGACGTGACGCGACAGCTTCCACAGATGCGAGTCGTTGAAGCCCTCGAGGAAGACAATGCCGCGAAGGGCGTCGGCGATTTCGGCCGGTGAGGTCATGACGGGTATCGGAACGGCGCGTTCCGCGCCGAAGATGAACTGCGCCGAACGGGCGCAGCGATCAGAAAATCGGGGGGAGGTGCTGCAGAGGGATCGGCTCGGTCGGCGGGACCCTGTCGAGCCGGTGGTGAAATAGTGGCGTGCTGGACCGTACTCTCGCTACCAGTGGCTCCGGGTGATATGGTGTGCCTGTCGTTCAATTCGCCCGATCCGTGCAGCCGTCACGTCCTGGAGTGTGTCCCGTGTCCGTGTCCGTGTCCCGTCGCGACTTTCTCGAGCGCTCTGCCGCGCTTACTGCTGCAGGATTCCTGCCGCGTCTGACTACCCCCGACGCAGACGAAGGCGCCCGCGCAATGTTAGGGACTCTCTCCGCTGAGGCACCGGCGCCGGGAGTATTCCGGGCGCGTCCGATCGTGATCGCCTCCGCCAACGGCATCCGGGGCGTGAAGGTGGCCTACGACCAGATCGTGGCGGGCGGGGATCCCCTCGACGCCGCGATCGCGGGCGTGAACATCCAGGAGCTCGATCCGAACGACCAGAGCGTGGGGTTGGGCGGACTCCCCAACGAAGAGGGCATCGTCCAGCTCGATGCCTCCTGCATGCACGGCCCCACGCGCCGCGCGGGTTCGGTCAGCTGCATCGAGGACATCGCCACGCCCAGTCTCGTGGCCAAGGCGGTGATGGACTACACCGACCACGTGATGCTCGTAGGGCCGGGTGCCAAGAAGTTCGCGCTGGCGATGGGCTTCAAGGAACAGAACCTGCTCACGGAAAAGACCCGTCAGGATTGGATGCGCTGGAAGGCACGGCTCAACAAGAGCGACGCATGGCTCGATCACGATGACGACATCAAGATCAAGTTCACCACCGGCACGATCAACATGAATGCGGTCACCGCCAACGGCGACATCGGGTCGGTGACCACCACCAGCGGCATGGCGTGGAAGATCCCCGGGCGCATTGGCGACAGCCCGATCATCGGCGCGGGGCAGTACTGCGACAACACCGTGGGCGCGGCCGGCAGCACGGGGCGCGGCGAGGCCAACATCAAGGTGTGCGGCGCCTTCCTCGCCGTGGAGTTCATGCGCCAGGGGCTGCAGCCGCAGCAGGCGCTGCTCAAGGTCGTCGAGCGCGTCATCGCCATGACCGAAGATCGTCTGCTTGGCCCCAACGGCCGGCCGTACTTCGATCTCGATTTCTACGCCGTCACCAAGGACGGCCGCTACGCCGGCGTGTCGTGCTACGAAGGCAGCCGGTTTGCGGTCTGCGACGAAAAAGGCGCCCGTCTGGAGACGAGCGCCTATCTCTACAAGGCGAGCGAGCGCCCGAAGCCGAGATAAATCTTACGCGGCGCTACTTCGCGATGCCCGCAGGGAGTTCGAACAGCTTGGGATCGTTCGGCGTGAAGGTGACGCTATTGATCGTGAGTACGACGTCTCCCTGCGCGGTGCCCTGAATCTGCGTGGTCGCAATCAGCTTGCCCTCGAACGTCTTGTAGTCGCGATAGGTGGCCGTGACTACGCCGTCGGGCGCCTTGATCACCTGCGCGCGACGCAGCCCCGTCGCCACTTCGAAATAGTCGGTCCGGTCGCGGCCGCCCTTGGTGGTGATCTCGACCTTATAGCATTCGACCCCGTCGAACGGCTCCTTCGCCACCACGGCGGCCTTCGAGAAGCGTGACGGATCGAGGAACGCGGCACCCAGCATGTTGGCCTCACCGGCGTCGACTGCTTCGGCGCCACTCACTTTGGCCATCGAGCCGTCGGGCTGCCCGCGCCAGATCGTCGTGCCGTCGCTTCCTTGCTCAACGCGCCCCATCCCGAAATCGATGATCATGCGCACCTTGCTGGGCGCCGAGCTGTAGCGATCGTACGTGCCTGAGATGTTGGCGAAGGTGATGTTGGCCGAGCCTTTCTCAGCGCGGTGCTCCACCTTGGCCCACGCGTCGCGACCGCCCACGGCCGCGGCGTACTTGTCATAGACCTGCTGGACGGTGGGGAGCTGTGCCTCAGCGCGCGAGTGCATGGCAACGGCGAGAGCAGCGACGGCGGCAACACGACGGACCGGGAACATGACGACTCCGATGTAGGTGAGTGCCGAACGATACGTGGCCGACCACCGCGTTGTTTCTCGCTACTTTCTGCGATGCCTCTCTTTCCGTTCGGTTGGGTGCACTATCTTCTCGGCGGCCTCGCCATCGGGCTGGGCGTGTCGCTGCTGTATCTGCTCACGGGACTCGTGGGCGGCATGAGTTCCGTCTACTCGTCCACCTGGTCGTGGGCGGTGAAGCGCCCGTTCTTTCAGGAGCCGGGGCTGCTCAACAGCCGTCGCTGGCGACTTGCCTACTCGGCCGGTCTGATCGTGGGGGCCGGCGTCTGGTGGCTGGGGTTCGGGCACGGCGTACGCGTCGCAGTCTCTGTGCCTGTCGCGCAGCTGTTCGTTGGCGGGATCATCACCGGCTACGGCGCGCGGTTGTCGCGCGGCTGCACGTCGGGTCACGGCATCTGCGGCATGGCGTCGCTGCGACTGCCGTCGTTGGTGGCCGTGCTCACCTTCATGGCGACGGCCATGGTGACGGCCAACGTGGTCGCACGCATCGGGGGGCGCTGACCATGGCCTCGTCACCGCGGGGGACAATCGCTGCCGCACTTGGCGCAGGCGCGCTCTTTGGCTTCGGGCTCGCCCTGTCCACGATGATTCGTCCGGAGATCGTGCTGGGGTTCCTGCGGTTCGAGGACTGGGGGTTGATGCTCGTGCTCGGGGGAGCGGTCCTGGTCACGATGGTCGCCTATCAGCTCGTGCCGCGTCTCCTCGAGCGCCCGTTGCTGGGCGGCGTGTTCGGAAAGCATGCCTCACGGCTCGATCGTCCGACGATCATTGGCGCGGCGGTCTTCGGCATCGGCTGGGGGCTGACAGGCGTGTGTCCGGGGCCCGCGATCGCAGGCCTCGGTGCGGGGAGCTATGAACTGCTCTTTGCGGTGGCCGGTATCGCGCTGGGCGCACTGCTGCAGGGGCTGATCGCTCGGGAGCCCTGAGTCGCGCTCCGCGAGCGCGGCTCCGAGCGCGGGTGCGGTCATAGCGGTGGTCGCTATCTTTCGCGGATGACGCACCCCGACCAGAGCATTCCCGCGCCCTACGAGCCGTCCACCGTCGAGCCCCGCTGGCAGCAGCGGTGGGCCGAACGTGGCACCAACGCCGTCGATCTCGACCGCGCCGATCGTCCGTTCTATTCGCTGATGATGTTCCCGTACCCGTCGGCCGAAGGGCTGCACGTGGGGAATCTTTTCGCGTTTACCGGCAGCGACATTTCGGCGCGCTTCCATCGGCTGCAGGGCCATCAGGTGTTTCAGCCGCTCGGGTACGACGCGTTCGGCATTCACTCGGAGAACTACGCGCTCAAGATGGGCGCGCACCCGATGGAAATGACGCCGCGCAATGTCGCGAATTTTCAGCGACAGCTCGAGCGTGCGGGGTTGATGGTGGATTGGCGGAGCAAGGTCGACACGTCGCGTCCCGACTACTACAAATGGACGCAGTGGGTCTTCCTGCAGCTCTACAAGCAGGGGCTGGCCTACAAGAAGGCGGCGGCGGTCAACTGGTGCCCCAACGACAAGACCGTGCTCGCCAACGAGCAGGTGGAAGGCGGCTTCTGTGAACGGTGTGGCGCTGCCGTCGAGCAGCGTTTTCTGGAGCAGTGGTTCTTCCGCATTTCCGACTACGCCGGTCGTCTGCTGGATAATCTCGATACGCTCGACTGGTCGGAGATCACCAAGCACGCGCAGCGCAACTGGCTGGGCCGCTCGGAGGGCGCCGAACTAACGTTCGCCATCGACGGGCGCGATGAAACGGTTCGCGTGTTCACCACGCGCGCGGACACGATTTTTGGTGCCACGTATCTGGTGCTGGCGCCCGAGCATCCGCTCGTCGGCGCCGTCACGACCGACGCGCAGCGTGCGGCGGTGCAGGCGTATCAGGAGACGACCACCAAGCAGGACCTGATCACGCGGAAGTCGGTGAAGGACAAGACCGGCGTGTTCACGGGCGCGTACGCAATCAATCCGGCCACCGGCGCCAACGTGCCCATCTGGATCGCGGACTACGTGCTGATGGAATACGGTACCGGTGCGATCATGGCGGTGCCGGGGCACGACGAACGCGACTTCGAATTTGCGCAGGTATTCAAGCTGCCGATCGTGCGCGTGGTGGCCGGGCCTGATGACGCAGGGGACACGCCGTTGGGCGACGCGGCCTACACCGACGACACCGGTGGACGTCTGGTGAATTCCGGCGCGTTCGACGGGCTCGCGGTGCAGGAGGCCAAGAACAAGGTCACGTCGTGGCTGGCCGAGGGCGGTCATGCGACGCCGGTGACTAACTATCGGTTGCACGACTGGTGCATCTCGCGGCAGCGCTATTGGGGTCCGCCGATTCCGATCATTTACTGCGACGACTGCGGCACCGTGCCAGTGCCCGAGTCGCAGTTGCCGGTGGAGCTGCCGTACCTCGAAGACTTCAAGCCGGATGACTCGGGCGTGTCGCCCCTGGCCCGCGCGACCGAGTGGTATCACGTGAACTGTCCGACGTGCGGCAAGCCGGCGCGTCGCGAGACGGACGTGTCGGACACGTTCCTCGACAGCTCGTGGTACTTCCTGCGCTATCCCAGCAACACGCGCGACGACGTGCCGTTCGATGCCACGCGCACCAAGACGTGGCTGCCGGTGAACTCGTACATCGGCGGCAACGAGCACGCCGTGCTGCATCTGCTCTACTCGCGGTTCGTGACGATGGTGCTGCACGACGGTGGACATCTGGGCTTTGAAGAGCCGTTCACCAAGTTCCGCGCGCATGGCATGATCATTCGCGAAGGCGCGAAGATGTCCAAGTCGAAGGGGAACGTGATCAACCCCGACGTCTACATGGAAGAGTGGGGCGCCGACGCGTTCCGCATGTATCTCATGTTCCTCGGGCCGTACGAAGAAGGCGGCGACTTCCGCGACGCAGGCATCAGCGGCGTGCGTCGGTTCCTCGAGCGGCTCTGGAGCTCGGTGCGCGATTGCACGACGGACGGCACGGCCGACGCCGATGTGCTTCGCAAGCTGCACCGCACGATCAAGAAGGTGGGCGATGACACCGCGCGCCTGAGCTACAACACGGCCATCGCGGCGATGATGGAGTATCTCAATGCGGTCCGTCGTGGCGAGCGTACCGCGCATCGCGACGAAGTGTTGCCGTTGGTGCAGCTCGCGGCGCCTTTCGCACCGCATCTCGCCGAAGAGTGCTGGAGCACGCTCGGACACACCGCGAGCGTGTTTAACTCAGGGTGGCCGTCGTTCGACCCGGCCATGCTGGTGGACGATTCCATCGAGCTGGTCGTGCAGGTCAACGGCAAGGTGCGCGGCAAGGTGACGGTGGCGACCGATGTCTCACAGGACGACGCGATGGCCATTGCGATGGCCGACGCCAACATCGCCAAATTCGTCGTGGGCGAGATCAAGAAGGTCATCTTCGTGCCCAAGCGGTTGCTCAACATTGTCGTGGGGTGATGGAGGCTTGACCCTCCGTCGCTCGCTGGGCACGCTGTCCCTCGCCGCCGTGATGTTTTTCAACACATCCGGCGGCGCATTCTCGATGGAAGGGTTGGTGCAGTCGGTCGGGCCTGGCGTGGCGCTGCTGTTGCTCGTGCTCGTGCCGATCTTCTGGAGCATCCCCGAAACACTGCTCGTCGCCGAACTCGCGAGCATGATGCCCGAAGAGGGCGGCTACTATCGCTGGGTGCGGCGCGCCTTCGGACCGTTCTGGGCGTTTCAGAACGGCTGGTGGACGTGGTGCTATTCGCTGGTGGACATGGCGATCTACCCGGTGCTGTTCAATCAGTACCTCGCCTACTTCTTTCCCGGCCTCTCGCAGGGTGCCACGTGGCTGCTCTCGCTGGCGATGATCTGGGGGGCGACGCTGATCAACCTGCGTGGCGCGGCGCGCGTGGGGCAGGTGTCGGTCGTCGCGGCGTGCCTCATTCTCGCCACCTTTCTGGGCATCACGCTCACCGCGCTGCCGCGCATGACACACGTGCCGTGGGCCCCGTTTGCGCACGAGGGGCAAACGTCGGTCGATGCGCTGGGCGTCGGACTCTCCGTCGTGCTCTGGAACTACCTTGGCTGGGACAACGCCAGCACCGTGGGTGGCGAGATCAAGAACGCCGATCGCACGTATCCGCGTGCACTCGCGCTGGCCCTCGCGACGGTAACGGCTGGTTACCTGCTGCCCGTGACCACCACGCTTGCCGCGACCGACTGGACGACGTGGCGCGAAGGCGGCTGGGCGTCTATCGCGCTGAGCAGCGGTGGCGCGGCCGGACCGGTGCTGGCATTTGCGGTGAGTGCAGCCGGTGTGATCAGCGCGATCGCACTGTTCAACGCGCTGCTCATGGCGTACTCGCGCATTCCGCTCGCGATGGCACAGGACCGACTGCTGCCGAGTGCGTTGGCGCAGCTCGATGCGCGCGGCAATCCGAGTCGCGCGATTCTGGTCTCGGCCGTTTGTTACTCCATCTTCGCGTTGCTGCCCTTCGCACAGCTCGTGGTGGCCGATGTGCTGCTCTATTCGCTGGCGTTGGCGCTCGAGTTCGGTGCGCTCATCATGCTTCGGCGTCGCGAGCCTACACTGCGCGGCTCGTTCCGCCTTCCGCTCGGCGTTGCTGGCGTGACGCTGCTTGCCGCCTCGCCGATGTGCATTCTGCTGCTGACGGTGTGGCTGGCGTTTCGCGGCGGGGAGCTCGGCGCGACGGCGGTCCTCGGGGCGGGCGTAGCGGCGGCGCTGGGGCCTCTGCTCTATCGGCTCACGCCGTACGCGCGGGCGCGGACGGCAGCGCTCGACGCGACCTGAGGAAACCCTAGGCCGCGGCGCTGTGTCGGATGGTCGTCACCCTCTGAACGAGACCAGACCATGCGATCCACGCTGCATACCACGGCGCTGTCCGCGTCGCTCCTGTTGCCCACGCTGTTCCTGCCTTCGCTGCGCGCCCTCGACGCGCAGTCAGATTCGTCCCGCACGCGCGAGCCCGCCGACGTCCGCATCGAGCGGCTGCCCACCGGCGTTTTGTTCAGCATGGGTGCG
Organism: Gemmatimonas sp.; assembly: GCA_965279375.1. Taxonomy (GTDB): domain Bacteria; phylum Gemmatimonadota; class Gemmatimonadetes; order Gemmatimonadales; family Gemmatimonadaceae; genus Gemmatimonas. The sequence goes on from OZ257156.1 coordinate 2,387,723, forward strand.
AGCAACCGCGCGATGCTTGGCGTCACGCTCTCCGGCGATACGCGTGCCGACAGCAATGGCGTACACATCGACGGCGTGCGAGAGAACGGACCGGCGGCCAAGGCCGGGCTCAAGGTCGGCGATGTGCTCACAGAGATCAACGGTACGAGCCTGCGGCTGAGTGCCGCCGATGCGGCAGATCCCGCGCTTGACGGGTTGGCGCAGCGCCGACTGCAGCGGGTGCTCGGCAAGGCCAAGCCGGGCGACGAGATCGAGCTGCGCGTGCAGAGCGGCGGGAGCTCACGTACCGTCAAGCTCAAGGCGACGTCCTCGGCGGAGCTGGAGGGGCTGACCGAGCGGCGCGTCGGGAGCACGCGGAACTCGCGCGATCGCGCCGCGATCGGAGTGTCGGTGGGCGGCAGCGGCAGCATGCGCGACACGCTGGGTCTTTTCATTTCCTCGGTGGTGGCGAAGGGGCCGGCCGAGTCGGCGGGGATTGTGGAGGGGGAGCGGATCGCCGCGGTGAATGGCGTGGATGTGCGGCTGCCGCGTGAGGATGCGGAGGACGCGCGGTCGGTGGAGGCGCGGGTCGACCGCTTTGTGCGCGAGGTCCAGAAGGGGGAGGCCGGAGCGACATTGACGCTCCGCGTGTACGGCGGCGGGCGCTATCGCGAGGTGTCGGTGAAGACCGTGGCCGCGTCCACGCTCCCGTCGCAGGGCTTCCGGTTCAACGTCGGTGATGGTGGGGACGTCCGCGTCTTCTCTGGCCCCGGGCAGATGGAGTTGTCGCGTGTGCCCATGCCGCCCCGCTCGCCCGACGCGCCCCGCGCCCCCAATGCTCCCCGGGCCCCGCGACCGCCGCAGGTCTTCGAGTTCGACACACGGGTCGATGGAGGGAATGGTCGAGTTCGCATCAATACAGGCGATGGGGTCCGCGAGATCACCATCGAACGTGAGGCGATCGAGCGCGCGATGGACGAAGTGCGCCGGAGCCTACAGGGGATGGGGCAGGACTTCCGGCTGCGGCTGCGGGAGGATGGCCAGCGGACGTTGCAGGGCTTGCCGCAAGTACGCGTGATGCCGCGCCGGACCGTCACGATCCTGTAGCTCGCGCAGCGATTGCTCCAGGCGGGACGACGGCACCGTCGTCCCGGGCGGACGCGACAACGAAACCTCGTCTGAGGGCGTTATGTTCACACACGCATAACGCCATCTCCCAACATGGCGCGCCACGCCCCGACCTCTTCTGGAGACGCGGGGCCGGCGCGCTCTTCCGTTCAGACGTTCGCCCCGCGAATGCCCTTCTTTTCGATCGGGACGCGCCACGTGCGCCTCCCCCATAGATCTTCCCGGTCCGGCCTCGTCGCCGTGTCCGCCCTGCTGGCACTCTCGGCATGCAAGGAAAAGACGCGTCCACCGCGTCCCGCGCCCGTCGTCGCCATCGATACCGTTGTGAGCGGGCCGCTCCCGTACGTGGTGACGGCCAATGGCGAGGTGGAGCCCAACCGCACCGTCGCCGTGCAGTCGCAGGTGTCCGGGATGCTCACCCGCGTCGCGATCACCGAAGGCGATGAGGTCTCGGAGGGACAGGTGCTCTTCCAGATCGACCCGCGTCCCTTCCGCGCCGAAGTCGATCGCGTGTCCAGCACGCTGGCGCGAGACCAGGCCACGTTGGCGCGTGCCCGGGGTGACTCGGTGCGCTTTGCGGCGTTGGCCAAGGACGGCTACGTGACGCGACAGCAGCTCGATCAGACCTTTGCCGAAGCCACATCGCTTGCGGCAACGGTGGCGGCCGGTACGGCGTCGCTCGAAGCGGCCAAGATCGCGCTCGAAAACACGACCGTGCGCGCGCCTATTTCCGGCCGCACCGGTCAGCTCGCCATCAAGGCCGGCAATCTCGTGCGGGCGCAGGCCGATCCGCCGCTCGTGCGCATCAACGAACTGCGTCCGGTGCTGGTGCGCTTCAGCGTGCAGGAGCGCGATTTCGAGGAAATGCGCAAGCGCGCTGGACTCGACAAGCCGCTTCCGGTGAAGGTGACGCCGTCCGGTGGAGATTCCACGCGCACGGTGACGGGCACGCTGACGTTCATCGACAACGTCGTCGATCGAGCGACGGGCACCGTGTTGCTCAAGGCGCGGGTGGCCAACGAATCACGCGCCCTCTGGCCGGGGCAGTTCGTGAGCGTCGGCCTCGAGCTCAGCGTGGACAGTCAGGCGGTCACGGTCCCCTCGGTCGCGGTGGTGACGACGGCGGCGGGCTCGTTCGTGTACGTGGTGGGTGACAGCTCGAAGGCGAAGCGTCTGCCGGTGAAGGTGGGGCGTCAGTACGGTCAGCTCAGCAAGATCGACAGCGGGCTGGTGGGTGGTGAGCAGTTGATCGTGGATGGTCAGACGCGACTCAACGATGGCTCCAAGATCGAGATTCGCGGCATCCCGACGGCCGGCGGTCGCGGTGGTCGCGGTGGTCGGTCGGGACGCGGTGGCAACGGGCAGGCGGGCGGCAGCGGCGCAGGCCGGGCCGGCAACGGCGCAGGCGGCAAGCGCCCATCAGGAGGAAGCACGCAATGAACCTGAGTGCGATCTGGATCAAGCGGCCGGTCATGACCACGTTGGTCATGATCGGCATTCTCGTCTTCGGCGTCCTGGCGTACCAGAAGTTGCCGGTGAGCGACCTGCCGACGATCGATTATCCGACCATCACGGTTTCGGCCAACCTGCCGGGGGCGAGCCCGGAGGTCATGGCCACCTCCGTTGCCACGCCGCTCGAACAGGCGTTCACGACGGTTTCGGGCATCGACAACATCACCTCGTCGAGCTCGCAGGGCAGCACCAACGTCACGCTGCAGTTCAACCTCGATCGCGACATCGACAAGGCCGCGGCCGACGTACAGTCCGCGATTTCGAAGACGCTGCGTCAGCTTCCGCAGGGCATCAATCCGCCGTCGTACAACAAGGCGAACGGCGCCGACATGCCCATCATGATGTACAGCCTCAACTCCGACCAGCTCTCACGCGTCGAGTTGAACGAGTACGCGGAAACCTTCATCGCGCAGCGCCTCTCCACGGTGACGGGCGTGGCGCAGGTTCAGGTCTACGGTTCGGCCAAGTACGCAGTGCGCGTGCAGCTCGATCCCAACGCCATGAAGGCACGTGGCATCGGTATCGACGAAGTGCAGCAGGCGATTAACCAGGGCAACTCGAACACGCCCGCGGGCATCCTGATGGGGCCCAACCAGTCGTTCACGCTCCAGGCCTCGGGACAGCTCAAGAACGCGACGCAGTTCCGCGCGCTCGTGGTGGCCTACCGCAATGGCGCGCCGGTGCGCTTGGGCGACCTCGGCAACGTGATCGACGGCCTGCAGAATACGCGCGGCATGAGTGAGCTCAACGGCCGCTCCAACATCGCGCTGGCCATCATCCGGCAGCCCGGCGTGAATACGGTGCAGGTATCGGAAGGCGTGCAGGCGGTCATGGAATCACTGATCCCGCAGCTGCCGCCCAGCGTGCAGGTCGAGACGATCTTCGATCGGGCCGTGTCGATCAAGCATTCCGTGGACGACGTGAAGTTCACGCTGCTGCTGACGCTCGCGCTGGTCGTCATGGTGATCTTCCTGTTCCTGCGCAACGTGCGCGCGACGATCATTCCGTCGCTGGCGCTGCCGTTCTCGCTGGTGGGCACCTGCACGATCATGTGGATGCTCGACTACAGCCTCGACAACCTGTCGTTGATGGCGCTCACACTCGCCGTCGGCTTTGTCGTGGACGACGCGATCGTGATGCTCGAGAACATCGTGCGTCACCTCGAGAAGGGGAAAACGCCGCTGCAGGCCGCACTGGATGGCTCCAAGGAGATCAGCTTCACGATTCTCTCCATGACGCTGTCGCTGGTGGCCGTGTTCATCCCGCTGCTCTTCATGCCGGGACTCGTTGGCCGTCTGTTCCGCGAGTTCGCCGTCACGATCGGCGTCGCGATTCTCGTCTCCGGCTTCGTCTCGCTCACGCTCACGCCGATGCTCTGCGCGCGTTTCCTGCGCGCTGAAGACGCACACACCGATGCGAACGGCAAGTGGCGCTCGGTCGAACGACTCTACCAGAAGACCGAAGGCGGCTACGTTCGTTCGCTCGGTTGGGTGATGAATCACCGCGGGCTGACGATGGCGTTCAGCGCGCTCATGATGGCGCTCACGGTCGGCCTGTTCATGTACATCCCGAAGGGCTTCCTGCCCTCGGAAGACACCGGCCGCCTCTCGGGTTCCATCGAAGCGCCCGAGGGCGTGGGCTTCGATGCGCTCGCCGCGAAAGTCCGCGAAGTCGCGCTGATCGTGCAGAAGGATCCGAACGTGAAGTTCGTGCTCGGCTCCGTCGGTGGCGGTGGTCCGGGCGGCGGCGGTGGCAACAGCGGCCGTCTTCAGCTCACGCTCAACGATCGCAGCACGCGTCCGCACGTCGATGAAGTGATGCGCCAGCTCACGCGCGCCACATCCAAGGTGCCGGGCGTGCAGGTGTTCTTCCGCAACAGCCCGCCGATCAACATCGGTGGTCGTCGCGGCAACAGCGCCTACCAGATTTCACTGCAGGCCGCAGACATCGCGTTGCTCTACACATCGGCCCGTCAGCTCGAGGCCCGCATGCGCGACCTGCCCGAGCTCGAAAACATCTCGAGCGACTTGCAGGTCGGCAATCCGCAGGTCGGCATCGAAATCGATCGCGAGCGTGCGTCGGCGCTGGGCGTTACCGCCGCACAGATCGAACAGGCACTCTATAACGCGTACGGCTCGCGTCAGGTCTCCACGATCTACACGCAGACCAATCAGTACTGGGTGATGCTCGAACTCGAGCCGCAGTACCAGACCGATCCGGCCGCGCTCAGTCAGCTCTTCATTCGCTCGAATACGGGCAACCTCATCGAGCTCGGCTCGGTGGCGAAGTTCACCAAGGGCGTCGGTCCGCAGACGATTCAGCACAACGGCCAGCTGCCGTCGGTGTCGATCTCGTTCAACACGCGTCCCAACGTTGCCCTCGGTACGGCGGTCGACGCGGTGCAGCGTGAAGCGCGCGCCGTGCTGCCGTCGGACGTGAGCACGGCGCTCTCCGGCGACACGCAGGCGTTCGCGCAGGCACAGAGCGGACTGCTCGCGCTGCTCTTCGTCGCGATCTTCGTCATCTACGTCGTACTCGGCATTCTGTACGAGAGCTTCCTGCACCCGCTCACGATCCTTTCCGGATTGCCGTTCGCCGCGGTCGGTGCGCTGATCACGCTGCTGATCTTCGGCAAGGATCTCAGCGTGTACTCGTACGTCGGCATCATCATGCTGATCGGTCTGGTGAAGAAGAACGCCATCATGATGATCGACTTCGCCATCGAGGCGGAGCGCGATCACGGCATGTCGGCGCACGACGCCATCATGGAAGCCGCGCGCGTGCGCTTCCGTCCGATCACCATGACCACAATGGCCGCGCTCATGGGCACGTTGCCGATCGCCGTTGGCTTTGGTGCCGGCGCGGAGTCGCGGCAGCCGCTCGGTCTCGCGGTGGTTGGTGGTCTGGCGTTCTCGCAGCTGATCACGCTGTACGTCACGCCCGTCGTCTACACGTATCTGGACGGCATCAAGTCCCGCCGCGAACAGCGCGCCAAGCGCAGCGCCACGCAGGGGCAGGGCATCGGCGCGGTTCCCGCACTCGGCGACTGACGCATTCGCACGGCAGTGAGCAGGAATACCGCCTGCTCACTGCCCGCGTGTTGGACTCATTGCGCCCTGGTCAGGAGGCCTTGGATCTCGTCCTCGCGACGGACCGTGCGCGCGACCATGTGGAAGAATTGCTCGGCGCGGAACGGCTTCTGCAGGAAGCCGGCGAGTCCGCTGTCGAGGAAGCGCTGCGTAACCTCGCGCTCGTGGTAGCCGCTCATCAACAAGACGCGAACGTCTGCGTGAACGGCACGTAGCGCTCGAAACGTCTCCTCGCCATCCATGCCCGGCATTGTCAGGTCGAGCAACACCAGCGCGAAGTCGTGCGGTGACGCGGTGAAGATGCGCAAGGCGTGCTCCCCGTTCTCCGCCTCATCCACGACAAACCCTTGTCGCTCGAGCAGCGAGCGGGTCACCGCGCGAATACTCGGCTCGTCATCAACCACGAGTGCGCGCCCCATGCTCCGCGGCTCGACCGCCGGGCCGGCAGGCACTGATGCCGTCCGCCGCTGACTGACAGGGAAGTACGCGCGGAATGTGGTGCCTTCGCCGAGCACGCTCTTCACATGGATGGTCCCGTGGTGACTACGCATGATGCCAAGCGTTGCCGCCAAACCCAGGCCGCGCCCGGTGAATTTGGTCGTGAAGAACGGATCGAAGATGCGCTGCATGGTCTCGGCAGACATACCGCTGCCTGTGTCCCGCACTTCGACGAACGTGAAGCGGCCTGGTGTGGCTGGCATACCGGGCGCGCAGGTCGCGAGATACGCCGCGTCCAGATCTCGATAGCCCACCTCAATGCTCACCAGTCCCGCCGCGTCCCCAAGGGCATCAGACCCGTTGGTGACCAGACTCATCATCACTTGTTGCAGCTGTCTGGTGTCCACGTCGATGTGTGGAACATCGAGCGGCGTCCCGACGAACATCGAGGTGTTGCGGCTCACCGCCGTGCGCAGCAGCTCTGTCATATCTCTCAATACTTCCGACACGTCGACCGTCTCGACGACGAACCGACCCTTGCCCGCATACGCCAGCAGCTGACGTGTCAGCTCCGCTGCGCGGAGCGCCGACTCCTCGATTTCCCGCAAGTTGTGCCGCGTTTCGGAGAGCGGGTCGGCATCCATCTGGGCGATTGATGCATTGCCGAGGATGCCCATCAGCAGGTTGTTGAAGTCGTGCGCGATGCCGCCGGCGAGTATGCCGAGCGATTCGAGTTTCTGCGCCTGCTGAATCTTCCCTTCGATGGTGGCGCGCTCTTCTTCTGCACGTACCTGATCGGTGATGTCGAGTGCGGTGCCGACGAGACGCGACGGATCACCCTTGGCATCGCGTACGATCATCGCGTGTGAGAGGAGATGGCGCACCGTACCGTCAGCACGCACGATACGGTGACGAATCGCCTGTTTCTCGCCGCTCTCTACTGCGCGGGCGTAGGCAGCCGTCACCATCGCGCGATCGTCGGGATGAACGAGGTCGGCGCGCAGCTCTCCGCCGATAGACGTCTGATCAAAGCCAGACGGATCGATCCCGAAGATGCGCAGGAGCTGATCGGACCACACCGTTTGCCGCGTGCGCAGGTCGCGATCGAAGCTGCCGATGTCTGCGGCCTCCTGCGCGAGGCGCAGCGTCTTCTCGCTGCGACGCAGATTCTCCTCAGCGCGCAGGCGCTCGGTGACGTCCTGCATCGTACCGAAGACATACGTCGGTACGCCCTCCGCATTCAGCGACGTTCGCGCCAGCACGTGCAGGTACCCGGTGCGTTCGTGAGGCCACCGCACGGCAATCGTGATCGAGAAGCCTTCACCCGCTCGCGCGGCGCGGAGCGCCTCCGTCCATCGTTCACGATCGGCACTGTCCGCAATGCGCGCTTCGATCAGCGACAACGTCGGCACCGTCGTGCTCACGTCGTAGCCGAGAATGCGATAGCTCTCGGCGCTCAACTCCACCGCGTCGGGGAGATACCAGCTCCAACTGCCGATGGCGGCCACTTCCTGTGCTCGCGCCATCGCATGTTCGCTCTCCATGAGCGCGCGTTCGGCACGGCGTTGCTCGGTCACGTCCTCGAGCACCGCGACGACACCACCATCCGCGGGATACGCGTACACCGATCGCCACGTGTCATTGTCCGCGCGATGTTCCTCGAAGCGCTGCGGTTTCTGCTCGCGCAGCACCGCCGTGTACGCCTGATGGAAGATCGATCCCTTCAACGCCGGGTAGCGTTCCCACACATTCTGCCCGACGAGCGTTTCGGGGGACACCATGCCGATCGCCGCGGTCGCGGAATTCAGATAGCGAATCCGGAACTCTTCGTCGAGCACCAGCACGGGATTTGGGCAGTGCTCGAAGAGCGCTGCTTGCGCCGGCTCGAGTGGCCGGAACGACGTCGAAGCGGGAGGCGTCGCCGCTTCATCACCGGAGTTTGACATCTGCTGACCGAGAGGTCTCAGGGCCGTGCGGTGAGCCTGCTGCTGCACGGATCGCCTGCGTCGGCGACTTCGCTCGATGATGATTCCATCAGGAAATAGCGCGCGGGGCGCACCGCCGACAAGATGCGCCGGCGGTCAGAACTCGATCTGCGTTCCCAGCTCTACCACGCGATTCGGCGGAATGGCAAAGAACTCCGTCGCCGACCGCGCGTTTCGCGCCATGATGGAGAAGATGATCTTCCGCCACCGTGCGATGGTGAACGGGTCGGTGTCGCGTCCCTTGGTTGGGATGAGACGCTCGCGACCGAGGAAATAGCTCGTCTCCATCGGACGGCAGCGGATCCCCATCTGATCGACGACTTCGAGCACCTGCGGCACGTTGGGTGACTGCATGAAGCCGTAGGTGGCGACCACGCGCCAGAAGCCCTGTCCCAACGGGACGACCTTCACGCGTTCGCTCGCACTCGTCTCCGGCGAATCCGACGTCTTGACCGACACCAGCAGCACGCGTTCATGCAGCACCTTGTTGTGCTTGAGGTGGTGCAGCAACACCGGGGGGACGCCATCGTCGTTGCCGGTCATGAACACCGCGGTGCCGGCCACGCGATGCACCGACGACTTCTCGACGCCATCGAGAAAGAGCCCGATCGGCATGGAGCCTTCAGCCAGTCGCGTATTGAGCAGCAGGCGCCCGCGCTTCCACGTGAGCATCAGCAGGAAGAGCACGAGGCCGATGGCGAGCGGCACCCAACCGCCGTGCGCGATCTTGGCGGCGTTGGCGCTGAAGAATCCGATGTCCATCACCAGGAACGCGCTGGTGACGAGCCACGCCTTCCACTCGGGCCAGCGGAACCGCAACCGCGCCACGACGTGGAAAAGCACCGTCGTGATCAGCATGGTGCCGGTGACCGCGATGCCGTACGCCGCGCCGAGTGCTGCGGTGTTCTTGAACGCGACGACGATCATCAGACACGACACCGCGATGAACCAGTTCACCTCGGGGATGTAGATCTGCCCTTCGGATGTCTCCGAGGTGTGGCGAATCTCCATGCGAGGGATGTAGCCCAGCTGAATGCCCTGACGCGTGATCGAGAACGCACCGGAGATGAGCGCCTGCGACGCGATGATCGCGGCCATTGTTGCGATGACCAGCAACGGAATCAGCAGCGCCTTGGGCGCCAGCAGGAAGAACGGATTCTCGACGGCCGACGGATCGCGCATGAGCAGCGCGCCCTGTCCGAAGTAGTTGAGCAGCAACGCCGGGAAGACCAGCGCCAGCCATGCGACGCGAATGGGGCGGCGACCGAAGTGGCCCATATCGGCGTACAGCGCTTCGCCGCCCGTCACGACGAGTACGACGGAGCCGAGTACGAAGAACGAGAGCGAGCCGTTCGACTTGGCGAACGCGAGCGCGTACATCGGATTGACCGAGGCCAGAATGGCCGGCGCCTTGGCGATCTCCACGATGCCCAACGTCGCGATGATGACGAACCAGACCGCCATCAACGGGCCAAACAGCTTGCCCACGCGGTCGGTACCGACGCGCTGCGCGGCGAAGAGGCCCGCGAGGATGACCACGGCAATCGGTACGATCGCTGACGCCATATTCGGCAGCGCGATCTCAAGGCCTTCCATCGCGCCGAGCACGGACATTGCCGGCGTGATGATGCCGTCGCCGTAGAGCAATGCTGTGCCGAAGAGAGCGAGTGCCACGAGCACGCGTCCCTTCCCGCCGCTGCTGTCAGGCGAGCGTCGCGGGAAGATCAGCGCCAGCAGTGCGAACGTGCCGCCTTCGCCGCGATTATCTGCGCGCAGAATGAAGCTGACGTACTTGACACTCACCACCAGCGTGAGTGCCCACACCACCAGCGAGAGAATGCCGTAGACATTCTCCGCGGTCGGCTTCAGTCCGTAGATGGGGCTGAAGCATTCCTTGATGGCGTAGAGCGGACTCGTGCCGATGTCGCCGTACACGACGCCGAGCGCCGTGAGCGTCAGAATGCCGAGTCGCTTGCCTGTGGGGGCGCTGTCGTGGCCGTGACCGCGAGGCGCGGAGGCCGCCGGAAACATCCCGGTGTTCGCGTGGAGCTCGCTGCCCAGCGGGGCGACGCTCGCGTCGAAGCCGACCGCCGGGGTGCCGGAGGGACCCGTCGGATGCCGGTGGGCATCGGACGAGGCGTTCGACGCGGCGGACTGGCCGCCGGTGCTGCTATCGGAAGAGGCGCCAGCGGGTGAGGCCGGGGCCGACGGAGTGGAATCGGTATCCATGGGTTGTTGCTGAACCCGAAATGTAGCGACTGCGCCGCTCAAGGGACAAAAGCATTCTGCAACGTAAAGGCCCCATCGATGCCGGAGCATCAACGGGGCCGCGTCGCCGTGGTGCTGCGTGGTCGCCGCGTCGCGGACCCGGACGGGTCACGCCGAGGCGCTCACGACTTACGGACGAAACCCTACTCGTACCGTAACGCCGTGATCGGGTCCAGACTGGCGGCACGTCGGGCCGGCCATACGCCGAACACCACGCCGACCACCGCCGAGAAGATGAACGCCAAGGCGACGGACTGAGAGGAGATCTCGGTCGTGAAGTTGGCGAACTTGCTCAGCGCCATCGCCCCGCCGCTGCCGAGTGCGACGCCGATCGCTCCGCCCAGCAGGCAGAGCACGATCGCCTCGATCAGGAACTGAAAGAGGATGTTCTTGCTCGTCGCGCCCAGTGCCTTGCGAACGCCGATCTCACGGGTGCGCTCGGTCACCGAGACCAGCATGATGTTCATGATGCCGATGCCGCCGACGATCAGCGACACGGAGGCAATGCCGGCCAGCAGCGAGCCGAAGACGGCGCTCGTTTCCGCAGCCGTGGTGAGGAAGTCGGCCTGGTTGCGGATCTGGAAATCATCGTCGCGCTCACGAGGCGTCTTGTGTTCGCGCCGGATGATCTTCTGCACCTCGGCCATCGCCTCGGGGATCTTCTCCTCCGAGACCGCCAGCACGGAGATGTTGCGCACGCGATCGGTGCCGATCACGCGAAAGCGCGCCGTGTTGAGCGGGATGAGCACCTGGTCGTCGGGGTTCTGGAAGGGGTTGGTCTGTCCCTTCCCCTTGAGCACGCCGATCACGGTGAACTGAATGCCGCGAATGCGCACCGTCTCGCCGACGATTGCCTCAGGGTTCTCGACGCCAAGATTGGTGAGCACCTGCGGGCCGAGCACGGCTAACCGCTGCTTGCCCGCGTCTTCCTGCGTCGTGAACATGCGGCCGGCCATCAGCTCGTACTTGCGCACTTCGAGGTAGTTGGCCGTCGTTCCGACGATCTGCGTGCTGGTGTTCTTCGAGTTGAACTGCACCTGCAACTGCCGCGACATCTCGGGCTGCACGGCGGTGAGCAGCACCGCCTGATCTTCCAGCGCCTGCGCGTCCGCCATCGTGAGCTTGGCGCGATCCGCTTCAGAGGCGACGCCGCGCGCCTGCACTTGTCCCGGCGAGATCGACAGCAGCGTGGTGCCCAACGCGGTGATCCGCGCCTTGATGGCGCTCTGCGCGCCGCGGCCGATGCCGTCCATCGCGATCACCGCACCCACGCCGATGACGATGCCGAGCATCGTCAGCAGTGAGCGCAGCTTGTTCGCGCGCAGCGCGGTCAGCGCAACCCGGAAGACCTCAGCGTAAAGCACTACCGGCCCCCGGGCGGGCGTCCGCCACCACCACCACCGGCCGGCGCACCGCCGCCCGCCGCGCCGCCACGCGCCGGCGTCTGCTGCTGCACGCCGGGCACGGTCGACATCGAGCGGAAGCGATCGTTGGCCTGCTCACGCTTGGCCTGCAATGCGGCCACGGCGAGCGTGGCCACGTTCTCCCCTTCCTTGAGACCGCTGAGCACTTCGGAGTAGTCGTAGTTCGAGGCACCCAGCCGCACGATACGCGGCTCGAAGGCGCCCGCCGTGTTCTGCACGAACACGAGACCAGAGCGCGCACGGATCGCGCTGCCACCGCCACCGTTGCCACCTCCACCGCTGCCGCCCGCGCCGTTGCCGGCAGCCCCTGAGCCGCCGCCGTTGCCAGCTGCGTTGCCGCTGCGCCGACCGCTTCCGCCGCTCGGGGCACCGCCGGCGGCGATATCGCCCGTGGCGCCTGCGTTGCCGCGACCAGCGCGCGCGTTTGAGCCGGCGCCCTTGTCCGCGCCGCCCATCGGTACCGTCTGCGTCGCCTGCGTGTCACCCGAGGGCTGTCCGGATGCTCCACCGCGACCGCTACCCATCTGCGACTGCGCGGTGCGCACCATGGCCACCACGGAATCCGGGTTGAGCCCGACGAACGTCGCTGCCGTCGCCGCTTCACGCAGCGTACGCACCGCATCGTTGGCCACCGCCACCACGTTCTCGCGACGCTCGATGAGCAGCGAGACTTCGCCGTTCATGCCGGGCTTGAGAAAGCCCTCGTTGTTCTGGAGCGAGATGATGACAGGGAACATCGTGACGCTCTGCTGCACCACGGCCTGCGGTTCGATCTTCTCGACGACGCCCTGAAACGGACGATCCGGATACGCATCCACGGTAACGCGCGCCGGCTGGCCGCTCTTGACGTTGCCGATGTCCGTCTCGTTCACCAGCGCGCGCATGCGCACCTTGCTCAGGTCCGCCATCTGCAACAGCGTCGTGCCGCCACCAAACGCACCCGTGGCCGACGTGATCACCGTGCCCAGCGACACCGGCTTGGCGATGACCGTCCCGCCGATGGGCGCCACGACAGTGGCATCTTCGAGACGCTGCTTGGCGAGGTCGAGGTTTGCGTTGGCGCGAATGAGCGCGCCCTGCGCCTGCGTCAGCGCGAGCGAGGCCGTCTCGAACTCCTGCGTCGTGATGATGCGCGTCTTGTACAGCTCATCGGAGCGCTTCTTCTGCGCGGCCGCATTCTCGAGGCTGGCTTGCGCCGATCGCTGGTCGGCCAGCGACTGATCGTACTGGTTCTTCACGTCGCGCGTGTCGATCTGCACCAGCAGGTCGCCGGGCTTCACGGTCGAGCCAATCTCGATCGGCATCTTGATGATGAGTCCCGACGCTCTCGACTTCACATCGACGATGTTGATCGGCTCGACGGCGCCGGTGGCCTGCGCGTCCACGACGATCGTACGACGATCCACCGCGACGGTGCCAACCTTGGGCGCCGCTTCCTTCTTCGCGCCGCACGCGGCAAGCAGCGCCACCAACGCCAGCGTGAGTGGTACTCGCGACGCGGCATACGCCACACCGCCATGGGTGCGACGAACGTTCACCGACACGCTCCGGACAATCCGAGAAGAGGTGGTCATCATCACAGCTCGCGTCCGAGCAGCGACGAGAGCTGCGCACGCGCGACACGACCGTCGAAACGCGCCTGAATCAGTGCCTGACGCGCGACGTTCAGCTGCGTCTGTGACGTGAGCAGATCGAGCAGCGTGGACGCGCCGAGTGCATAGCGCTGCTGCTGCACGCGCAGATCTTCTTCCGCAGCGGCAATGGCGGCGAGCTGCACCTGCACGCGGGCCTGCGCATTCTGCAGCGAGCGCACGAACGACGTCAGGTTCTGTCGGGCCGCCAGTCGTGCATCGCGCAACTGCGCTTCAGCGTTGGTGAGCGCCACATCCAGCTGCACAGACTGTGTCTCACGCGCAAAGCCGTTGTACAGCTGGTAGGAGATGTTGAAATTCATCGTCTGCCGGCTGGCGTTGTTGCCGCCCACGAGCAGCAGATTTCCACCGGTGAATCCGCGGCTGTTCTGGCTGAACGCGTAGTTGTACGACATCGAAAGCGTGGGCAGATACGTCGACCGCTGCGAGCGCTTGGCTGCACGCGCCACCGCCACATTCGACTCGGCCAGACGCACGGCCGGCCCAGCCACCGCCATCGTCGCGAGTTCCAATTCTGTCGGCAACGTCAACGGCGTGTCGAGCGAGTCGTCGACAGACGCGGTGATCGTCGCGGTCGATCCGGCCACTCGCGTGAGTGCCGCATTGGCGACGCGCAGATCGTTCTCGGCCGTCAGGACGGCCAACTGGGCGTTGCCCACCTGAATGGCGGAACGGAGCGAGTCGGACTTAGTGGCCACACCCGCCGCCACGCGCGCCGACGATGCCTTGAGCTGCTGCTCCGCCTGCTCGAGCTGTGCCTTGGCCGCTGCTGCCGACTCACGGGCCGCCAGCGCCGCATAGAACTGCTGTTTCACCTGCAACGACGCATCGAAGCGCGCCGACACGGCGGAGACATCGGCCACGTCCGCGGTCGCGCGAATACGCTTGATCTCGGAGAACCGACGCCCACCGTCGAAGAGTTCGAGGTTCAGTCCGAGTCCGTTGTTGTAGCTCCACGGGTTGCCGGAGAGCGACGTCAGCTGACCATTGAAGTTGTTGATGGTCGTGCCCTGCGTGCGGCCACTACCGGCCGTCAGGTTCACCGTCGGCACATACGCCCCGACCGCTTGCCGTCGCGCCGCACCGGCCGTGCGATCCAGCCCGCGCGCCGCGATCGCGGCCGGCGCATTGCGCGCAGCGAGGTCCACCGCCTCACGCAGCGTCACCGGACGCGCGGCGTCATCTCCAGCGGTCTGTGCCGCGAGCGGCGCGGCGAGCAACACGGCGCCCGCCAGCATCGCCGCAGAGCGGGAAGCAAAGCGCGCGCTCATCGACGGCCGCCCCGCATACGGCGCGTGCTGTCGGCTTTCTGCAGCCGGTCGATGATCTTGCGGAAATCCGCCTGCTGCTGCGGATCGAGCGACTGCATGAGCAGGACGCGAGCGCTATCGCGCACCGCGTCGAAGGACGGGCTAACGGAGTCCATGAGTTCCTTGTTGCGCGCACGACGCCAGTCGTAAATCGAATCGACCTTCTGCCGTTGCGCGTCGGAGAGATGCAGTTCACGCGCGAGACTGTCGCGCATCGCCCGTTCGTCCATGGGACCACGGCGCGGGCGCGAAAGATTGACGGCGCGATCGGCGACAAAGCCGACCGCACCTCCAGTGAGAAACGCCCCGATCAGAAAGATCCAGGCGAGCGACTTCGTACGAGGGTTGCTGGGCACGGAGATGGCCGACTACCAGTCGAGCGGATTGAGATAACGCTCGGGTGCATCAGCCGGCAGACGCCGCCGCGGGCTCGACGTGAACGTCACCGCGTCACCTTCCAGTGCGCGCTGCAGTGCCGCGTCATAGGTGGTGTCCGCAGCGACGCCATTCGCCACCGACGGCGTGTTGAGATCGAGCGCGCGCTCGCGCACCATCGCCGCACCGGCCAGCAACAGCGCCATCGTCGCCGCCACGAGTCCCACCGTGCGCACGTCGGCAAACACCGACCACCACGCCGGCGGCTGCGCTTCGCTGAGTCGCGCCAGCACACGCTGTTCAAGACCCGCCCAGTAGCTCTCCGACGTCGGAGATGCGTAGGCCGCACGCAGGAGGGCGTTCAGCGCGGGATCTCCCGCGTCGCTCCGCCCGTCGTCTGCCCGATTGAAGTTCGTCATTCGTTGCTCCGCAGGTTGCCCAACAATCGCCGCAGGTGCGATCGGGCATGGTGCAAGTCCGATCGGGCGGTCCCCTCGGGAATTCCGAGCAGGGCGCCGATCTCGGCGTGCTTGTATCCCTCGACGTCGTGCAGCACGATCACCGACCGCTGCCGTTCGCCCAGAGTGTCCAGCGCACGCGCCAGTCGCGTGCGCAATTCTTCCGCTTCTGCCGGATCGCGATGCGGTGACGACAACGTCTCCGGCAACTCGTCCGCGTCACGTACCTTCCGGCGCCGCGCGATATCCAGCGCAGCGTTCGCCACAATGCGGTGCAGCCACGCGCCGAACGCCTGTTCGGGGCGGAACCGCTCCAGCGCACGGAACGCATGCAGAAAACCTTCCTGCACCGCGTCTTCCGCGTCGTCATGCGAGAGGACGATCGAACGCGCCACCGCATAGGCCCGACGCTGATGCCGCTGCACCAGACCGGCAAACGCGACGCCGTCGCCGCGCTGGGCCGCCTGAACCAACGCCCGCTCCTCGAGCACATCCGGGGAAGGGAAGGGCAATTCGCTCACGGGCACCACCGGCACGACGCGCTCGCGGTTTCCAACGCGCGCCCCGACCTCAACGCTCTGCTCCGCCGCCGCTTCCGAACGCTCGCTTCCCGTGATGGGCCTCGTGGCCGGAACGGGAAGGGCGAGGGAAGTCATGCGGTCGGGTGGGGTCATCAGGAATACGCGTCTCCGGCGACGGTCGTTGAATCGGGGCCGCTCACCCCGGCGAGACCGAGGGGGCCGGCTATCTCCTGCATGGCCACCAGCACGATGCCAATGTGCTCGTCCAGCGGCACGCCCAGCGCTTCGGCGCCCTGGACGATGTCGTCGCGATTGACGCCCCGCGCGAACCCCTTGTCCTTCATCTTCTTCTTCACGCCGGCCACGTCCACATCGGCGATCGCCTTGGACGGCTTCACCAGCGCCGATGCCGTGATCAATCCGGTCAGCTCGTCCACGGCAAACAGCGCCTGCGCCATGCGGGTGACGCGCGGTACCCCGGTGTAGTTACCGTGCCCCATCACCGCCTCACACACCTCCTCCGGCCACCCCAGCGACCGCAGGTGCCGCACCCCCTCCGCCGGGTGCTCTTCCGTGGGAGACTGGGCCGCGTTCGGGAAGCGCTCGTAGTCGAAATCGTGGATCAGCCCCGTCACCGCCCACGTCTGCACATCTTCGCCGAACCGCAGCGCATAGGCGCGCATCGCCGCTTCGACGGCGAGCATGTGCTTGCGCAGCGAATCGCTGGCCGTCCAGGACTCGACAAGCGCGAGAGTTTCGGCGCGGGTAGGTAGCGGCACGGTCGCAGGGCTTAGGGCTGTCGGTGAACGATCCGCTCGGAGAGACGGTGCCCAAGGTTAGTCCAATGGGACGGGCCTCGCGACCCAAACGCCTAGTGAGCCATGTCCGCGCCGGGCACGCCGGTCGAGCGGCCGGTCCGCCAGATCAGGAGCAAAGGCAGCGCGACCACCAGCAGAATGCCGCTGATCAGAAACAGCTTGGAGAATGCCAGCACACTCGCCTGCGCGCTGATCTGCCGGTCCAGCATGGCGATCGCCTGCTGCTTCGCGACGAGGGCATCAGTTCCGCGCGACATCAGGCCGCGCGCCAGCGCGTTCACGCGCTCCATTGTCATCGCATCGTACGACCCCACATGCTCCGTCAGCACCGCCTTCTCCACCTTGGAGAAGCGGGAAAGTAGCGTCGCCATGATCGCGATGCCCAGCGATCCGCCCAGCTGACGCATCAGGTTGAACAAGCCCGTGCCCTGCCCGATGGAACGCACCGGCAAGCCAGCCACCGATGCATTCGTCAGCGGCACGAAGATCAGCCCCAGCCCCACGCCGCGCAGAATCAGTGGCCAGAAGAGCTGGTCGGTGCCCACATCCAGCGTGATCGACGACAATCGCCACATCGACGCGAGAAACAGAAACGAGCCCACCACCACCAACGGTCGCGCATCCACCTTGGACGCCATGCGCCCCATGATCGCCATGGTGAAGGCCGACGCCAGCGCGCCTGGAAGTATCACCTGGCCGGTCTGCCATGCGGTGTAGCCGTGCAGCGATTGCAGAAACACTGGCAGCACGAACACCGACCCGTACAACGCGAGCCCCAGAAACGCCGCGAACAGCACACCCGGCGCCAGCTGTCGCGACTTGAGCACGCGGAAATCGATGATCGGTTCGGGCGTGCGCAGTTCGTGCCACACCAGCGCCGCCGCCGAGACGGCGCTCGTGACCGCGAGTGCCAGCACGAACTTGGACTCAAACCAGTCGAACCGTTCGCCGCGCTCGAGCATCCACTGCAGCGAACCCACCGCCAGTGCCAACAACACAATCCCGGCCACATCGATCGACGTGGCGCGCACCTGATGCGCCGCGTTGCGCACGAACGTCCACACCATCCACGCCGCCGCGAGTCCGAGCGGCACGTTGATGTAGAAAATCCACGGCCACGCGTACGCATCCACGATGTAGCCGCCGAGCGTCGGGCCAAGCGTCGGGCCCACCATCACGCCCATGCCGAAGATCGCTTGCCCCATCCCGCGCTCTTCAGGCGGGAACGACTCGAAGATCGTCGTCTGTGCCGTCGACAGCAGCGCGCCGCCACCCAACCCCTGCACCACGCGCCACACCACGAGGCCCATCAACGACGTCGCCGCACCGCAGAAGAACGACGCCACGACGAACAGCAGAATCGAACCGGTGAGATAGCGACGCCGACCGAAATACGACGACAGCCAGCTCGACATCGGAATCACGATCACGTTCGCGATGATGTACGACGTGGACACCCACGCGATTTCATCGAGCGTGGCGCCGAGCGTTCCCATCATGTGCGGAATCGCGACGTTCACGATCGAGGTATCCACCAGCTCGAGCACCGCGGCCAGCGTCACCGCGATCGCGATCAGATAGCGATTCTTGTACGGATCGACGGCCGGCGCCGAACGGCTGTTCGTCGCAGCGTTTGACCCCGAGGCTCGCGGCGCAGTGGTCCGCGGGCCGGCCAGCACTGACGTGGACACGTGCGCCTACTTGACGATCACGTTGGCGACGACCGACATCCCCGGACGCAGCGGACGTTCGGCACCCAACCCCTTCGTGATCTTGATGCGCACCGGAACCCGCTGCACGACCTTGGTGAAGTTGCCCGTCGCGTTGTCCGGCGGCAGCAATGCGAACTTGGCACCAGTGGCCGACGCGATGCTCTCCACCTCACCCTCGGCGGTCGCCCCATACGCATCGACTTCGATATCCACCTTCTGTCCCACGTGCACACGCGCGAGCTGCGTTTCCTTGAGGTTGGCCGTCACGTACACGCCGCTGTCCGACACGACCGACATCAGCGTCTGCCCCGGCTGCACCAGCTGACCCAGCTCCACCATCTTCTTGGACACGGTCCCCGACAACGGTGCGCCGATGCTCGTGAACGACAGCTGCAGCGCCGCGTTAGCGCGCGCGGCTTCGGCCGCCTGCAAGCGTGCCTTTGCCAGTCGCACGCCGGCCTCGGCGTTGGCAATGCCCGACGTCGCTGCGTTTACCTGACGCTGCGTCGCCGTGAGCGTGGCCGTCGCCGCATCGAAGGCCGCCTGGGCCGCGTCGAGCTGCGCAACACTGATGATCTGCTTGCCCGACAGCTCCTTGGCGCGCGCGAGATCGCTCTGCGCCTTCACCAGATTGGCGCGTGCCGCGATCACCTGCGCGTCGCCGACGTCGCGCTGGCTCGACGCCGAGCGCACCATCGCGTCAGCCTGCCCCTGCACGCCGCGCGCACCGGCGGTGGCGCGAGCCGCCGCGAGATCTGCTTCGGCTTGTGCCAACCGCACCTGATACTCGCGTTCGTCGATGCGCACGACCACGGAGTCTGCGGCGACATGACCGTTCTCCGCCGCGTTCACCGCCGTCACGAAGCCACCGACCTTCGCAACGATGGGGACGATATGTCCATCCACCTGTGCATTGTCCGTGCTCTCGTGTCCCTGCGCGAAGCTCCAGCGCGTGAAGCCCCACCAGCCGGCGCCGGCGAGCAACACGAGCGGAATCGCAATGCGCAGCGGATTGCCCGATGTCGCCTTGGCTGGCGACGCGCCGCCGCCGGCAGGTGCCGCCGCATGCGCGCCGGTGCTGGCGCTCGCATCCGGGCGCGCAGGAGCATTTTCAACAGTGGGAGTGGCCATGAGCAGGATCCGATTGGGCTGAGAAATCGCGTGGAGAAATCGCGTGAAACGAGAGTGAAGATCGATTGCGTTGATCGAGCGGAACTAAGGGAGCTGCTGCACCGCTCCGGTGGCGCGCGCGAGTGCTACGCGCGCGCTGTGGAACGATGCGAGTGCGTCGTTGCGCAGCGTCCGCGCCTGGTTCAATGAGAGCAGTGCGGTGATGACATCGGCGTTGCCCGCTACGCCGGCGCGAAAGCGCTCACGCGCCTGCGCCACTTCCTGTTCCGCAAGCTCCAGCCGTTCCCGAGCCGCGCCTACCTGCTCGCGCGCCGTCGAGAGGTCCAGCAGCGCGGCGCGCACGTCCAGCGCACTTTGTGCGCGCAGGTCGTTCAGCTTGGTATCGATTTCGCGCGAGCTTGCGATCTGCTCCTGCACGCGCCCGTCACGACGACCGCCGTCGAACAGTCCGACGGCCAGTTGAATGCCCCACGTGTACGTCGGCAGCAGGTGATTCCAGCTCTTGCCGAGCTGCCCCTGGTCCGCCACGAGCGAGAGCTGCGGCGTGCGTTCCCAGCGAATCGCCGAGAGGTTGCGCTGCGACACATCCTGCAGCGCCTGCAGCGCACGCACGTCGGCGCGCGATGAGAACGCGTGCGATAGCGCCGAGCCTTCGTTCGGCACGACGGCGTCCACGGGCAGGCTGGCCAGCGAATCCGAGAGCGTCAGCGGTGCATCGAAGGCAATGTTGAGCACGCGCTTGAGTTCGAGCGTGCTGCGATCGCGATCACTGCGTGCGGCGATCAGCTGCGCGCGCGTCGCTGCCAGCTGCGACTGTGCGCGCGTCACATCGAGCGCGATGCCGGCCCCCGCCTGGAGCTGATCGCGCGCGATCCCCAACAGGTCTGCCGCCAGTACCGAATCGGCCACGCGCGCCGCGAGCTGGGCGTCGGCGCGGGCCGCGCGTACGTACGCGGCCGCGGCTGTTGCTGCAGCGGCTTCGGCTTGCGCGTTCACTTCCGCCGTCGCTGCGCGCGAAGAGGACTGCGCCGCGCGCCACTTGGCCACGCTGCCCAGGTCGAGCAACGGCTGCGTGATGCGCGCGCGGAGGTCCACCGTCGGCACCGGGCCGATCAGCTGCCCGTTCGGGTTGAGCAGCGGCCTGCCGTCGGGACCGTTGAAGGCAAAGCCGAAGGTCGCCGAGTTGGTGGTGCGCGAGGCCTGCTGGATGCCGGCGACGATGTCGGGCATCAGCGCGCTGCGCTTCTGTGCGACGCGCGCATCGGCCTGCGCCACGCGCGTGCGCGCCACGTCCACCGCGCCATTCTGCTTGGCGGCCAGCCGCGCGGCATCGCCGAGCGAGAGGACGCTCTGTGCGCTCGCGCGTGCGACCGGCGCCAGGGTAGCAACCGTCAGCATGAGCGCCAGCAACGAGCCACGCGTGATTTGCGTCGGCAGGAAGTTCGATCGATCAGAGCGCATGAGTTGGAGCATGGAAGCCTTCATGAATTCGCACGCGTTGCGTCCGCCACGGCCGAATCGGGGCGGAGGGCGTGCAAGTAGAAATCGAGAATTTCATTGCGAATCCCGTCATCGGATGCCGACAACGTCGGGAAGAACTGTCGCCGACCGCACCAGATCGAGTGCATCATCGTGAGCGCCGAGAGCATGCGCGCAGCCGCGTCGGGTTCGATCTGGCGGAACTCGCCACGAGCGGTGCCGCGTGCGACCACGGAACCCACGAGTCGCTTGCCGCGTGCGACCACTTCGTCGGCGTAGAACTGCATCAGGTCCGGGAAATGGTGCAGCTCGCCCAGCACGAGGCGTTGCACGACCTGAAAGCGATCGGAGCGGAGAAAGGCCCACCAGCCGTAGCTGATGCGGCGGAGCTGCGTTTCGGCGCTCTCGCCATCGGCCTCTTCCAGCCGCTGCTCCGCGGTTTCGATCGCGGCGATGGTTGTGTTGCGCACCATCTCGCGGAAGAGCGCTTCCTTGTTGGGGAAGTAGAGGTAGATGGTGCCCTTGGCCACGCCGGCCCGCTTGGCGATGTCGTCGAGTCGTGCGCTAGCCAGTCCGCGTTCGCCGAACTCGTGGAACGCCGCGTCGATGATCTGCTGCGGGCGCTCCTCGGGGGCGCGCCGTCGGCGATGCTCTCCAGCTTCCGGCTCACAACCCAACGGCTCGCAGAGCACCGGATCGCACGCGGTCGCCGCCAGGGCGGTCGCCGCCAAGGCGGCGTCGACGCCGTCGGGCGTGTCGCCCGGGGCGATCGGGTCGGGGAGCGGGTGCGAATGGGATGACATTGCAGCAAGCACTCGTTTCGTAGGGCAAATCTGGCGTGTTTTACTACTGACTGACTGGTCAGTCTATAAACAGTCACGCCAAACGACAAGCGCGGTCGGCATTCCGTGACGGAACACCGACCGCGCTTCGTACCTGTGCACGTCCTGCGCCGAAGGCCGCTCGGGCGGCCTCAGCAACCCGCTCGGTTAGACCAGGCGAGCCGTAACCGGGGCCGACACCAACGACGTCTTCTCGCCGCCCTTCTCGCCCGCTTCCGCCTTCTCGCTTTCAAAGTGGCGGTTGGTCAGTACTACGATGCCGAACAGAATCGCGCCGATGAACACGGCGCCTCCGATCAGCCCCATGAAGGCGGCGCCCATGTCGCTGCCGGCTGCTTCGTGATGCTGGCTCATGCGATGCCCTATGGTGGGATCAGTCTGCGTCGGCGACGCGCACGGAAATCATGCCGTCGTTCGCGACGATGGTCGGGAGGATCTCGAGGCCGGTCGTCACCTGACCGAACACCGTGTGAACCCCATTGAGATGACGCGTGTTGGCCTCGCTCAGCACGAGAAAGAACTGGCTGCCGCCCGTGTTCTTGCCGGCGTGCGCCATCGAGAGCGCGCCCACCTTGTGCTTGTGCGGGTTACCCGCCGTCTCGCACTCGATCGTCCAGCCAGGGCCGCCGGTGCCAACGCGACGGTCGCCCGCCGGAAGCTCCTTGGAGAGCGGATCGCCGCCCTGCACCACGAAGTCCGCGATTACACGGTGGAACTTGACGCCATCATAGAAGCCGGAGTTCGCCAGCTTCTCAAAGTTTGCAACGGCCTTGGGCGCCTCCGCCGGAAACAGCTCGACGGTCAGGGTCCCCTTGTTCGTTTCGATAGTGGCCAGCTTGGGCACGGAATCCTCGGGTGCGATTGGTACAAGTGAATCGGAAACGTAGCGCAGGGGCGTCCGGGGCCGCTACGCCGGACCCGCCCATGCCCCGCCGTTAGCCCTCGGGCAGCTCCACCGAGGGACACACATCGGCCAACAGGCACTGGCCGCAATCCGGCTTCCGCGCGAAGCAGCGCCGCCGGCCGTGCCAGATCAGCAAGTGCGACAGGAGCGCCCAGTCTTCCCGCGGAAACAGCGCCATCAGCGCCTGCTCGATCCGGATCGGGTCCGGCTCCCGCGTCAGGCCAAACCGCCGCGCCAGTCGCTGGACGTGTGTATCCACGACGACCCCTTCGTTGATGTCGAAGGCGTTCCCCAGGATCACATTCGCCGTCTTCCGTCCGACGCCAGCCAGCGCGGTCAACTCGTCGATCGTCCGCGGCACCTCGCCGCCGTGCGCGCGCTCGAGCGACTGCGCCATCGCCACCAGGTTCTTCGCCTTGGCGCGATAAAAGCCCGTGGAGCGCACGATCTCCTCCACAGCGGTCAGCTCCGCCGCCGCCAGCGCGGCGGCGTTCGGATAGGCCTCGAACAGCGTCGGCGTCACCATGTTCACGCGCACGTCGGTGCACTGCGCGCTCAAAATCGTCGCGCACAGCAGCTCGAACGCATTGCGGTGATCCAATTCGCAGTGCGCATCAGGATACTCGGCCTTCAGTCGCTCGAGGACCACGGCTGCGAGCTCCCGCTTGGCTGCCATCGTACGCGGCGACTTGGCCACCAGCGGCGCCCTCTGCGACAGCTTCTGCCCCGCGCTCTTGTTCGCCCGACGCGCCATCAGACGCTGCTCAACGGCTCGCGGCTCCGCGCACGACGGACAGCGGTCGGCCACTCCGGCGTGCGCGCGCAAACGCCAGCACGTCGTCGGCACTGCGGCTGTTGAGGACGTCCGCCGCCTCTAACCATCCCTTGCGCGCCACGGCGACGCCCATCTCCAGGTGCTCGAGCCCTTGCGGCGAATGCGCATCCGGCCCGATCGACACCAGCGTGCCCGCCGCACGCGCCAGCTTGCACGCGCGCCAATCGATGTCGAGACGATGCGGATCGGCATTCAGCTCGATCGCGACGCCCACCTCGCCCGCCTTGGCGATCACCGCCGCCATGTCGATCGCGTAGGGCTCGCGCGTCAGCAGCAAGCGCCCGGTCGGATGGCCCAGAATCGTCAGATGCGGATCGTCGAGCGCCTTGAGTACCCGATCGGTCATCTGCCGCTCGTTCATGCCATAGCGCGTGTGCACCGAGCCGATGACGAAATCGAAGCGATCCAGGAACGTCGTGTCGTAGTCCAGTCGACCGCACGGCAGAATGTCCGCCTCGATCCCCTTGAGCACGCGGAAGTCGATCCCTTCCGATGCGAACTGCGCGTTCAACGCATCGATCTCCGCATGCTGCTGCACGATCGCGTCGCGCGAGAGTCCCCCCGCGTACGTGTTCGATTGCGAGTGATCGGACACACCCAGATAGCGCAAGCCGCGCGCTCGTGCCGCGGCCGCCATGTCAGCGATCGTGGCGCCGCCGTCGCTGTAGTGCGAATGGCAGTGCAGCGCACCCACCAGCTCGCGTTCGGTCAACAGCGCATCGAACGAACGGAGCGCCGCTTCCTCCACCTCGCCCGCGCCTTCCCGCTGCTCGGGTACGACGTACGAGAGTCCGAGATGCGCATACAAATCACGCTCGTGCAACACCGGCAGCAACGCTCCATCGGCACCGCGCAGTTCGTCGCCGGCCAGCACGAGGTCGCGGGCCGCCGCACGCTCGGTCATCTGCTTCACGTGCGCCGCGCTTCCGGTCGCTCTCCAGAACGCCAGCGGAAACTGCTCGGGGCGCACGCAGGTGATGTCCACCTGCACGCCGTCATCGAAGCGCAGTGTCATCGATCGACCGCCGCCGCCAAACGCCGTCTGCACGCCGCGCAAATGCGCGAGTGACGCCGCCACGACCGACGGCGCACCACGCACGGCCGCGACCAAGTCGATGTCGCGGACCACTTCGGCGCGCCGATGAATCGAGCCCGCGATCTCCACCTGCAGCACATCAGGATGCGCCGCGACCGCTGCGCGTACTCGGTCGGCCTCGGCGCGCGCGTGCTGCCAAAGCACGAATGCGCCAGTCGCGCGCAGATCGGCGATCCCCTTGAGAATCTTTTGCGCCGTGCGCTCACCAAAGCGCGGGAGCGTGGCCAAGCGACCGTCACGTGCGGCGGCGTCGAGCTCCTGCAGCGACTCGACATGCAGCCCGTCATGGATCTGTCGGATGCGTGCCGGACCAAGGCCGGGAACGCGCAACATCTCGAGCAGTCCTTCGGGGGTTTCTTCCTGCAAGCGCTCGAGCAGCGACGAGGAGTTCGTGTCGGCGAGTTCTCGCAGCAGGTCGAGTGCAGCGGGGGCAAGCGCGTTGCTCGCGAAGCGGTCCTCGCGAAGCGCTTCGTCGAGCGGCGATGAGCCCTGCGCCGCCGCAGCGCGCGCGGCCACCTGCATCGCGCGAACACTGAATCGATCCTCGCCGTGCAACTCGAGGAGCGTGGCCACCTGCGTCAGTGCGTGCGCCGCGCCTTGGCAATCCATGCCCCAATATAAGGGGCCGGAGCGCACGCGCGTGCTATGCCATCAGCATCGCGTCAGCGGAACTTCAGCGGAGCTTGAGCGGAGCTTCAGCTTTCGACGCCGGCCAGCATGCGGGCCTGACGTACCAGCTCCACCATCTGCTCCTCGGTCAGCACCATCTCCTGCATTGCCGCGTCTCGGTCGAGCAATCCGGTACGCATGCTCACCGCCACCTGATTCAGGTAGCGGATCTTCGCGAGGACCTCGAGCGTCAGCTGGCGCAGGCCGTGAAAGCGACGCTTCTCGGCGTTGGCGCGGCGATACCGACGGAGCAGCTCCTCCGGCGTCATGCGCTGGGCGAGCGCCAGCACTTCGTCTTCGGTACGCCCGGGCAGCACCCCGCGATCAGGGATGCCGTTGTTGGCCCAGGCCAGGTCGGCGAACCAGAGCCGTCCCACGAACTCCACACCGTCGTGCGAGGTGCGCACCGTCACCGTGAACGGACGTCCATCCACGTCGAGCGTGGCGATGGCATTCTGCGTGACGCTGCCGAAAGGGATCATGATGGAGCGAAGTGGGACAGCGGAAACACCCTCAAGTCGGCTCGAAGCGCGCCATGGCCTCGAACAACGCCTGCGGCTGCTCGACGTACGGAACGTGGCCACAGCTGGGCAATTCCACGAACCGTGCCTGCAATGCCTCCGCGACTGCTTGCGCCGACGCGAGCGGGATCGGATCCGCTACGCCATGTACGACGAGCACCGGCAGCCGAACGGCACGGGTGAGCGCGCTGAGCGCAGGACGCAGGTCGAAATCGCCCAGACTGTCCCAGATCGACTGCTGCACACGCCCGGTCACGCGAAACGGTGTCAGCGCCTCAGCACGGGACGGATCGGCGAAATAGCCAGCCACGCTCAACTCGAAGCTGCGCTGGCGATACGCCACGGGGTCGCTCTCGCGCAGCCCCGAGGCAGCCAGCTCTGCACGCAGCGCCTGGATCTCCGGGCCACGCAACCGCGCCGCCAGCTCCGTCTCGAAGTCGTTGCGCCACGCCCGCGTGATCGGCGCCGGCGAGATCAGGATCAGCCGTTCGGGCATGGGCATCGCACCGTCGCTTTGGCTGGCCTCGATGCAATAGAGCATCGCCAGCAATGCGCCCCACGAATAGCCGACCAAGGTCGCGGTGCCCATGCCAAGCTCCCGCCACACGAGCGCGAGATCGTCCACCTGCGTCCGCCAGGTGATCGGCGCCGGGTCGTCCGTCTTGGAGCGACCGCCTCCACGCTGGTCGTAGGTGACCACGCGATGACGGTCGGCCAGTGCCAGCAGCTGTGGATACAGGTAGTCGTGGTGCGCACCCGGACCACCGTGCAGCAACAGCATCGACGCGCCGAGTTCCGGCCCGTCCTCACGCCAATAGAGCGGCACAGGCGTGGTCGTCGTCATGCCATCACGACGCGCGGCAGGAATTGCGGGGGCGGCCATCAGGCTATGCTCGTGCGCGGAAATGGAGCGGACATCGAGACGATGCAGCGATTCAGGCGAACTCGTTGGCGATAGCCACCGTACCGACATGCACGCTCACCGTATCCTCGATGTCGCGGCCGTACCCACCGGCGATGACGATCGCGACCGGCAGGCCGATTTCGCGACATTGCGACAAGACCAGATGATCGCGACGTCGCAAGCCAGCGAAGGTGAGCGATAGCCGCCCCAACGCATCGCCCTCGTGGGGGTCCGCGCCCGCAAGATAGAACGCGATATCCGCGCGCGCTTCCCGCAGTACGCGCGGCAACGCTTCGGCGAGCAGCGCGAGATAGGGCTCGTCCGTCGTGCGGTCGGGCAGCTCGATGTCCAGTGTGCCGGGCACTTTGCGAAACGGAAAGTTCTTCGCGCCGTGCATGCTGAACGTGTAGGTGTCGGCATCCTGCGCGAAGATGGCGTGCGTTCCGTTCCCCTGATGCACGTCCAGATCGATGACCACGGCGCGTCGAATGCGCTGCGTCGCGCGCAGTGCGCGAATCGCCACGGCGACATCGTTGAACAGGCAGAACCCTTCACCGTGCGCAGCGAAGGCATGATGGGTTCCCCCCGCCAGATTCATCGCCACACCGGCCTGCAGCGCATGCTCGGCGACGGCCAGCGTGCCTCCGACGGCGCGTGCGGCGCGCTCCACCAATGCAGCGCTCCACGGGAAGCCCAGTCGCCGCACCGCCGCGTCGTCGAGCGTACCAGCGCGCACCGCCTGCAGATATGCGGCGTCGTGCACGCGACGCAGCGCCTCCTCGGACGCCGCCTCTGGTGCGTGCACCTGGTCAGCCGCGACCAACCCGTCGGTTACGACTCGCTCGGCCAAGCGCGTATACTTGGTCACGGGGAAGCGGTGGCCCGGCGGCAATGGGTAGCTCCACGCCGCAGGCGACCAGAGCGAGAGACTCATGGGCAGCCGATGCGAAAAGGATGAGGCATGAAGTCTAGCGCGACGAACGTCCTCTCGTCGACATGAGCCGGCTCGGCGCGCCGACTCGCGGAACGCCGACGTCGCGCACGCCGGACACCGAAGCGCTTCGCGTGGCCAGCGATGCGCGTGCCTCGCACGCGGTGGCGCGCGCGCTCGTGCAACTCGTGCTCCGACTCGACGCGCTGGCCAAGGCCTCGACCATCACGGAGCCACGCGCGCGCGTGGCGGTGCGCGATGCGTTGCGACAACTCACGGCACGATCTCGCGATGGAGCGCTGCTGTGCCGTGTGGTGGACGGGGAGCTGCTGCTTGAAGGGGTGCCCGTGGGCACGGGGCAGGACGCGGACGATCTCCCGCTCTCGGTGTTGCTCGAACGCCTGCTGGCGATCGGCGCAGGCGCGCTGACGGTGCGCGAAGGAGCGTCGCCCGGCGAACTGCTCACCCTCGGGCGCCTGCTGTCGCCGCAGCCGTCTTCGGGGGCGGCCGTGTCGTCGCCCTTCAGCGATACGCCGACGACCGTCCGCGTCTTCGGGCTCGCCGACGATGCCCCGCTCGAGTTGCTGCGAAGCTGGAGCGTCTTGGTGTCGCCTGCGGCCACCGTACGCCCTGATGCGGTCTCCACCACGACCGCCGGCGTGGCGCTCGCGCGGCTCGCCGCAGCCCGCACGGACGACGCGGCATCGAGCGCCGTGTCCACGCTCGTCGCGCTGCTTGATGAGGCACAGCGTCGTGGCGACGCGCTGGCAGTGGAGGGAGTCGCGCGCGGTTGCATGGCGCAGTTGCAGATCGTGGGCAGCGGAGGGGGACGGCTGGCCCTCGAGGGCGCGCTGCGGCATCTACTGCGACCGCCGCTGCTTACGCTCGTTGCGCAGCGTCTACCGCTCAGCGCTGACCGCGCGTCGCTGCTGCAACTGCTTTCGCGTGCGGGTGACCTCGGCGTGGAAACACTGCTCGAGCAGATGCTCAGCACCGATGATTCGGTCGCGCGTCGCGCCTACTTCGATGGCATCGTGGCGATGGACGTGGGCTCCCCGCTGCTCTTCGATCTGCTCAACGATTCGCGCTGGTTCGTGGTGCGCAATGCGGCCGCGTTGCTGGGCGAGATGCGTGTGGAGCACACCGACGATGCGTTGTTGCCGCTGCTGCAGCACGCCGATGAGCGCATTCGCATCGCCGTGGCGCGTGCTCTCGTGCGCGTACGTAGCGTGAAGGCGTTGCAGGGGCTTCACGCAGCGGTTGACGACAGCAACGCGGAAGTTCGGCGACTCGCCGCGGCCGCTTTTGGTATCGCCGGGCCGTCCACGGGCGGCATGCGTCCGCCGGCGGCGCGGCTATCCGTGGCATTGGAACGCGAGACCGACGAAGACGTCGCGCTCGAGATGCTCGCCGCGCTTGGACGACTGGGGAGCGCGGACGCCGTGCAGCGGCTGCTCCGCATCGCGCTGCCCGCATCACCGGAGCCGGGCACGGGCGCGCGAGCGACGTCGGCGCGGGATTCGTGGCAGCGCATTGCCGCACTGGAAGCGCTGGTGCGGGCACGTGGCAACGCCGTCGTGCCCGCCATTGAACTGCTGCAAAACGACACCGACCCCGATGTAGCGGCGGCGGCCACGCGGCTGCGGGCCACCGTCCGCGCTGGCGTCAGCGAGCAGTAAAGTCCGTTTCGTTGGTCACGGCACGGCACGCTTCGGCAATCACATCCGCTGCGCGATCCAAATCTTCCAGCGAGACCATCTCGTTGGGAGAGTGCATGTAGCGGTTCGGAATCGAGAGCAGCGCGGTCGCCACGCCTTCGCGCGTCAGATGCATCGCGTCGGCGTCGGTACTGGTGAAACGCCCTGCGGCGTGCACGCTGTACGGCACGTTCAACTTCGTGGCCGCGTCGCGCAGCAGGCGGAACGCAACCGGGCTCACCACCGAGCCGCGCGTCAGCACCGGTCCGCCGCCGACGGTGTGTTCACCCAGCTCTTCTTTCTTGACGCCCGGATGATCGGTCGCGAAGGTCACGTCCACCGCGATGGCCATTTTCGCGTCGAGCGACTGCGCGGCCACGCGTGCACCGCCGCCGGAATAGCCGATCTCTTCTTGCGCCGTTGCCGCGGCCACCACGCGCGCTGCACCCGGGGCCGCCGCGTAGCGACGCAGCGCTTCGAGCACCACGAACGCGCCGATGCGATCGTCGATCGCGCGCGAGACGATGCGTCCGTTGGGCAGTTCGAGCAGTCGCGCGTCGATCACGCCAGCGTCGCCGATTTCGAGATGCTCGAGTGCTTCCGCCTTGTTGCGCGCGCCGATGTCCACCCACAGATCGGTGATCTTGGATGCTTTCTCGCGCTCCTCGGGCTTGATCAGGTGAATCGGCTTCTTGCCGATCACGCCGAACACGTCGCCGTTGCGACCGATGAAGCGCATCCGCTGCGCGACCAGAACCTGCGGGTCCCAGCCACCGATCGGTTCGAAATACACGAAACCGTTCTCGTCGATGTAGGTGACGATCACGCCGATTTCGTCGATGTGCCCGGCAAGCAGAATCGTCGGGCCGCCTGAGCCCTCGACCGTGGCCAGACTGTTGCCGACGACGTCGGCGCGAACGGATGCGAAAGTGGCGGCTTCGTCACGCCAAACACGAGCGGGCGCGGCTTCGAACCCGGACGGACCGGGCGTGTCGAGCAGGCGCTTCAAAAACGAGATCGAGGAGTCGGTAAGCATGGAGGCGAAATATACGCTAGAATTCCGTGGCGTCCCGCCCTCCTCTCGCGTAGCTATGTCGACTGTCGTGTTGCTTGTGATCGGCCTCGCCGCCGGTGTGTTGTCCGGAGTCTTCGGAATTGGCGGAGGCATCATCGTCGTCCCCGCGCTGATCTACATCGCGAAGATGCCGCCGCAGCAGGCGGCGGGTACCTCGATCGCGGCGCTCGTGCTCCCACTTGGCGCAGCCATCGCCGCCGTCACGTACTACCGCGCCGGCCATTTGCAGGTTCGGGACGCGCTCATGATCGCCCTCGGCATGGCCGTCGGCGCATGGCTCGGCGCGCTGGTCTCCACGCACGTCGATGCGGTCGTGCTCAAGCGCGCCTTCGCCGTACTGATGGTGGCGATGGCCGTGAAGATGTGGGTCAGCTAGGCTCGCCCTTACAGCACCCGCTGTGCGTGGCGCGGATCCAGCGCGCTGAACAACATCGGATTGAAGATGCGCGCCATCGTTTCGATGCCATCCACCACGCGTGGCCCCGGTCGGCTCACCAACGCATTCGCGTCCAGCGCCCATACCTGCCGGTTCTTGAGCCACGCCCACTCCGGGAGCGTGAGCAGGCGACGCGCCTCCGCCACTGAGGCGGCGAGCCCGTAACCACACGGCGCAATCAGCACGAACTCCGGCGACGCCAATTCCAGAGCGGACATCTCCACCGTGGCGGAGTGCTCACCGGCCGTGCCCAGCACGTCCACGCCACCGGCGCGCTTGATCTGTTCAGGGCCCCAGTGCCCCGCGATGTACACCGGCGCGGTCCACTCGATGAGCGCCACGCGCGGCCGCGGCGCCTTCGCCGCGTGCAACGTGTCGTGCACATGCTTCACGCGATCGCGGAGCCCAGCCAACAGCTCCTCGGCGTCGCTCTCCTCGTGCATCGCATCAGCCACCGCGACGATGTCGGCGTAAATGCCGTCGAGCGTCGTCCCGCCAAGCGTCACCACGCGCGGCGTCGGCGACAATCGCGTGGCCAGTGCTTGCACATCGGTCTCGCGCACGGCGCACACGTCGCACAGCGCCTGCGTCAACAGGACGTCGGGATGCAGCGCACGAATCCGTGGTTCATCGAGTGTGAAGAGCGCGTGTCCTTCGCCCGACTGCGCCTTGACGGCCGCATCGATCTCGGCGGGATCGGCGCTGTGCGGAATGGCGCTGTGCGTGACGCGCGCACGCGACGCGACGACCTCGGGGTAGTCGCACTCGTGCGTGATACCGACGAGTGATTCGGAGGCGCCAAGAAACGCGACGATCTCGGTGGCAGCCGGAAGCAGTGATACGACTCTCACGGGTGGTAAACCTCTTTGCCGCCTACGTACGTGGACAGGACCTTGGTGCGCAGTACCAGCTCGGCCGGCACGCGCATGATGTCCTGATCGAGGATCACGAAGTCCGCAAACTTGCCGGCCGTGATGGAGCCCATGTCCTTCTCCTGAAATGCGGCGTAGGCCGGCCACAGCGTCATGCTGCGCAGCGCCTCTTCACGTGTCATGCGCTGCTCGGGGAACCAGCCGCCCGCTGGCCAGTCGTTCGCGTCCTGTCGCGCGATGGCCGCATGGAACGAGATCAGCGGATTCACGAGTTCAACCGGAAAATCGCTGCCGTTCGGAATCACGACGCCGCTGTTGATGAGCGAGCGCCACGCGTACGCACCAAGCACACGCGTTGACCCCAGCCGCTTGCCGATCCAGTACATGTCGCTCGACTGATGGCTCGCCTGCATGGAGGGAATCACGCCCAACTGTGCGAAGCGCGGAATGTCGTCGTAGTTGAGGATCTGCGCGTGCTCCACGCGAAAGCGATGATCGACCGTCGGTACCGTACGCAGCGCGGCTTCGTACGCATCCAGCACCACGCGATTGCCGCGATCGCCGATCGCGTGCGTGTTCACCTGGAAGCCCGCCTTGAGTGCGCGTTCGGCGACCTCGCGGATGTGCGCCGGTGCACTGAGCAACAGCCCGGTGTTGTTGGGGTCATCGGAGTACGGCTCGAGCAGCGCTGCGCCGCGCGAGCCCATCGCGCCGTCGGCGTAGAGCTTGATCGCGCGCACCCACAACTGACCGTTGTAGAGCGCCGAGCGCGGGCCGACGTTGAGGTAGTGCGCGACCGCGGCGGAGTCATCGCCGATCATCACGTACAGTCGGAGATTGAGATCTCCCGACTTGGCCATCTCCTCATAAAGGTCGATCGCGCTGCGCGACGCGCCCGCGTCGTGCACGCCCGTGAGTCCCCAGCGATGAATCTCGCTGACCGCATCAACTAGAGCGGCGCGGAACTGCGCCGTAGTCGGCGCTGGTACCTTGCGCGTCACCAGCTCGTTGGCGTTGTCCACAAGCACACCGGTGGGCGCGCCCTGCGCATCGCGCAGAATCTTGCCGCCGCTTGGGTCTTTCGTGGCTGACGTGAGTGCGGCAATGCGCATCGCTGCGGCATTGGCCAGCACTGCGTGTCCGTCCACGCGTTCCAGCACGACAGGATGGTCAGGGAGGGCGGCCGAGAGTTTGTCGTGCGTGGGGAAACGCGTATCGCCCCATGCGTTCTGATCCCAGCCACGTCCCTCGATCCAGCTGCCCTTCGGAATCGACCTGGCGCGCTCCACCACGCGTGCGATGACTTCGTCGTAACTGCGCGTGCCCACCAGATCGACACTGCGCAGCTTCTGCGCGAGGCCGCCGAAGTGCGCGTGCGCGTCTACCATGCCGGGAATGACTGTGCGTCCCTGTGCGTCAACCACACGCGTGGCCGCCCCCTTGAGCACCGCCGCCTCGCGCTGCGATCCCACGAACACGATCCGTCCGTCGCGCACGGCGAATGCTTCCACCTGTGGGCGCGACTCATCGGCAGTGTAGACGCGCGCGTTCGTGACGATGAGGTCGGCGGGGGGCGTGCGCTGCGCCGCGAGCGGCAACGAGAGCAAAGCGTTCGCAGCGGTCAGTGCGCCGAGTCTGACGGCGGAACGGACGATTGGACGAAGTGAAGCGTGCATAGGCAGGGCGGAAGGGCAGGGAGCACAGCGCCGCATTCAGTCGTTCCGGCGCATACCCGTGCTAATAAACAGCGCGCGTGCCAATACGCGACCCATCACGGCGCATCACACCCAGAAATGCAAACCGCCCCCGCCGATTGCTCGACGGGGGCGGCGCGACCTGCGGTTGCTGCGACTTACTTCTTGGTCGGCGGCAGGAGCACTGCGTCGATCACGTGGATCACGCCGTTCTTCGCCACGATGTCCGTCTTCACGACGTTGGCCTGGTTCACCATCACCATCTTGCCTTCAGCCATGATCTTCACGTCCTGACCTTCGGCGGTCTTGGCCGACTTGCCGTTCAGCTTCATGACGTCAGCGGCCATGACCTTCGAACCGATGACATGGTACAGGAGCACGTTCTTGAGCGCGGCCTTGTCCTTGCCCAGCGCGGCCAACTGCGCGGCCGGCACCTTGGCGAACGCTTCGTCCGTCGGCGCGAAGACCGTGAACGGGCCCGGGCCCTTGAGCGTCTCGATCAGGCCAGCGTCCGTGAGGAGCTTGGCGAGCGTCTTGAACGAACCGGCGGCAACCGCCGTCTCCACGATGTCCTTCTCCTGCGCCTGCGCAGCACGCGGGGCGGCGAACGCGATCACGGCAGCACCAGCAACCAGCATCGACAGCTTACGCATCAGAAAGCTCCAAAAGTCGGTGTTCGTATGTGAGTAGGACCGGTCGGTCCATACGATCATTGAACACGTTGCCAGACAAGGAGTTCCAGTGACATGGACTCGTTACGTTCTGGACTTCACGGTCCGATCAGACCCGCATCACACTTCGCGCTTGGGCCCGCGCGCCACGTACCAGAGCGGCAGCAAAACACCCAGCACGAAGGCCGCCGCGGCGAACCAGGCCGCTTCGCTCAGCTCGCCCATCGACTTGGCCAGACTGATGGCGTCCGCGTACGAGTCGCCACTGGAGAGGCGCGCGACCGCCAGGCCGGCCAGCACCAACCCCGTGATCGCACCGCCCGCGATCAGCCCCGAGGAGAAGAGCACTCCCGGGCCCGAGTCGGCGTCGCCATGCCCATCCCCCGCCGACTCCGCCTTGGGCTTGCCCGCCCGGTCCACCAGCCAACGCACCATGCCACCGGCAAAGATGCCGGCCGAGGTCGAGATCGGCAGGTACACGCCGACCGCGACGGCCAGCGACGGAAGTCCCAGCAGCTCCATCGCGATCGCCAGGAACGCGCCGATCAACACGAGCCCCCACGGCAGACGCTGCGTGAGGATGCCGTCCACCACCAGCGCCATGATCTGCGCCTTGGGCGAGTCTAGTTTGCGCACCTCGCGCCCCGTGTAGTCCACCGGCTCGCGCCCGCCAATGCCGGGATCGACCAGATACTGAATGGTGCCCGCCGCATCCACGAGATACTTGCCCGCCGGTGCATTCCCCTGCGCTTCGTACAGGTGCGCCACGTTGTAGGTCTTGCCGTCGCGCAGCGTCTCCGTGACGCCCGCTTCCATCGCGTCCACTTTCACGCCAGGAAAGTCGCGCTTCACAATCGTCTGCCCGCTCACGTTGAGCGCGTTGATGATGAACCCCACGAGAATAGCACTCGTGGTCACACCCGCGAACAAGCCGATCTGCTGACGCGCAGGCGTCGCGCCGACAAGAAATCCGGTTTTGAGATCCTGTGAGGTGGCGCCGGCCACCGCGGCGGCGATGCATACCACGCCGCCAATCGAAAGCGCCAACACGCGGTGCTCGATCTTGGTCCAGCCGACCGCCAGAAAGATCAGCGATGTCATCAACACCGCCGCCACGGTCATCCCCGAAATGGGATTCGCCGAGGCGCCGATCTGTCCGGTCACGCGACTCGATACGGTGACGAACAGGAAGGCGAAGAACACTGCGAGCAAGGCGCCAACGAAATTGATGCCGATCTGCGGCAACGCCACCATCGCAATCACGCAGCCGACCACACCGAGCAACACCACGCTCATCGGCAAGTCGCGCATGGTGCGCAGCGTGGATGCCGCCGTCGACGCGTCGTTGCGCTTCCCCATGCCGCCAACGCCCGCCACCAGCGCGCCCAAGATCGTCGGCAGTGCACGCGCAAGGTTGATCAAACCCGCCGCCGTCACTGCGCCTGCGCCGATATAGAAGACGTAGTTGGAGCGCACCTGACCGGCGCTCATCTCGGAGATCTTGATCGTCGCCGGAAAGATCGTCTCCGTCAGCCCAGCGCCGAACAACTTGATGGCGGGAATGAGCACGAAGTACGACAGCAGACCGCCGCCAAACAGATAGCCCGCGATCCTGGGGCCGATGATGAATCCGACACCCGTCAACTCGGGACTCACTTCGACCTGCATCTCGCCGATGAACTCCTTCTTCCCACCGCCGATCAATCGTTCGAACGTGCGCTTGGGCACCTCGGCCCACAGATGCAATCCGGCGTTAAGGAACTTGTAGAGCGCGCCCAAGCCAAATCCCATAAACACCGTGCGTGCCTGCGCGCCGCGCTCTTCACCAACGATCAGCACCTCTGCGCACGCCGTGCCCTCGGGATAGGTGAGCGACCCGTGCTCCTCCACGATCAAGTTGCGTCGCAGTGGAATCATCAGCAGGACGCCGAACAGTCCACCCACGAGCGCGATCGCCGCCACCTTGGTCCACGGCAGCGCGTAGCCGAGCAGCAGCAGCGCGGGCAATGTGAAGACGGTGCCCGCCGCGATCGACTCGCCGGCTGATCCCGTCGTCTGCACGATGTTGTTGCGCAGGATCTGCGGGCCGGTCGCGCCCATTGCCTGCTGCACCGCGCGGAAGATCGTGATGCTCAACACCGCGATCGGAATCGAGGCGCTGACGGTGAGTCCGACCTTGAGCGCCAGATACACACTCGATGCCGCGAAGACGAGCCCGAGCAGCATGCCGAGCAGCACGGCCGACACGGTCAGTTCAACGGGCTCGCGATCGGCGGGGATGTACGGCTGATAACTCTGCTGATTGCTCGGCGCAGACATGCGGGGCTGCCGGAGAGGAGAGGAGGGCAACGCGCCGGCGACGCCGGCGCGTCGACAGGCGAGGCTACACGACGGAGAGGATCAGCCCTTCGAGAATCTGCAGACCGAAGTAGGCGACGATCACCGTGATGTCGATCATGCCGATCGTCGGGATGACGCGGCGCAACGGCGCGAGAATCGGCTCAGTGATCACGAACGCCCAGCGCCACCACTTGGAATACGCCGAACCACCCACCCAGCTCGCGATGACACGCGCGAAGAGCGCGATGCGCAGGATGCCGAAGGTCCAGCGAATGAGCATGCCGATGATTCCGCCCGGACCCGAGGACGTGGCAAAGGCCATCATCGCCAGCTGGTCACGCAGGAACTGCACGCCGGAGAGCAGGACGAGCCCGCCGAGCACCACGGCCGCAAGCGTCCACCAGGGCGCGGAATAGGGCGTCCCACCAGCTCGGAGCAGCTTCCGCTCCATGGGCGCGATCAGCCACGGGTCCACGCGTTCACGCATGAAGCGCGCGACGGGTGAGAATGGCTGGATACGGCGCGTGCGAACGCTGTACGAGAGCGCGGCCGCGAGCGCGGTGAAGGCGCCTGCCGCGAAAACGACCGGGCGCAGGACGCCAACCAGCAGATCAAGAATTCCGATGACAGGTCCGAACATGCGGGAAAGATACCCGCAGAGCGCCGCCAGCGTTCAGCCTACCACCCCGCGGAACGCCGAACGAACGGCGCGAGTGTCTCCGCGACACGGCGACTGCCCGCGAGGCTCAGGTGGTTGTTGTCGGAATACAGCAGGGCGCCGTCCCACATGCCACGGCATTCCCGGGTATCGCAGAATGCACCGCTCGCGTCGAACTGCTGCACGCCGGGGTGCGCGGTCGCCAACTGCTCCAGTAGCGTCCAATAGTCGGCGTTGCGCTTCGCGAACGCAGTAAGCGGAACGCTGCACGGTGACCGCTTCTCCCGGAGCCCGAGAGGCCGGCCGGTCACGCAGTCACTCGGTGTGAAGCCGAGTTCCGGCACGTCGCGCACGAGGATCACGCGCTTGCCCGCATCCTCGAGCGCGCGGATGGTTCGCGACAGTCCGGTCTTGAACAACTCTTCCTGCGACGCGGAAGTCGACGCCTCCGGTGCGACGGAACGCAGCGTCCATCGCACTTCGGATTCGACCCGCCCAAAGCCGAGACCCTTGGTGTAAACCGGGCCGCGCGAAACGAGAAGCACGGTCCTGACCTCTGGCAGCCCCGCGAGATAGGCGATCGATGCGCGTGTCGACGCGGTGCACTTGGGATCGTACTTGGCGTTGATCGCCTGGATGTCGAGCAGCGGCGCGCATCCTGACTGTCCGATCATCAGCACGCTGCGATCGGGCATCGACTCTGCAAGCCCGGGGTAGAGGACCTCGGCGTGACTGTCGCCGAAGACCGCCACCTCAGCGGGAGCCAACTTGCTACGGTAGCACCTCGCGGGCTGCACGCGATCATCGGCGAATGTGCACGCTTCCCGCACGGCCGGATGGTCGCGCATTGCTTCCCGAGATGCGGCTGCGAGCACCGCGACTTCGTCGACGGAGTCGGTTGGCGCGTAGCGCGACGGGATCCCGCGCATCGCGACCGTCGACACGCCGGCGCCCACGATGAGCAGGAGTGGCAACAGCGCGAGTCGGATGCCCCGAAGTTGTAGCGTGCGATTGCTGTTGAAGCGCTTCCCCATTCGCTGCGCGGGACGCTCGATGAACTCGTACGTGAGATACGCCAGCAGGATCGAGAGCATCGCGATGGGCAGCTTGATCAGTCGCATGTCCGCCGTCGACAGGCCGAGATCGGTGCCCACGATGCGGAAGAACGAGAGCAGAGGCCAGTGCCAGAGGTACAGCGGATAGCTGATCAAGCCGAACCACACGGCAATCGGATTGCCGAGGACGAATCGCCCGATCACAGTGCCGGAACCGGCAGCCAGCAGCAGCACCGTCGCGCTCACCGGCAGCAGCGCCCAAAAGCCCGGGTATGCGGGCGACTCCTTGATGAAGACGAAGCCGGCGACCAACAGCAGCAACCCGATCACGGACATGGCTTCCCGCACGCCACCCGATGGCTGCGTCCATGCACGGTGCTCACTCGCTCGAGACCGGTGTGGCGAAAGGAAAACCGCCAAGGCACCGCCAGCCAAAAGCTCCCAGAAGCGCGACGACAGCAGGTAGAAGCCAGCGCTCGGGTTTGCCGTTGCCAGCCATCCGCTCAGTCCCAGCGAGACCGCACCCATGCCGAGCATCCACGCCAGCATATGCCGTCGCTTCGCCAGCAGCGCCACGGCCGCCGGCCACACGAGATAGAACTGCTCTTCGACGCCGAGCGACCACAGGTGGAGCAGCGGCTTGAATCCTGACGCCGTGTCGAAGTACCCGACCTCTCGCCAGAGCAGCAGGTTGGACGAGAATAGTCCGGCCGCGACGATATGGCGGCCGAGCGAAACGAACTCGGGGCCGGTTAGTAGCAGTGCGCCCAGCAGCCACGTGCCGGCGAGCGTAACGACGAGCGCGGGGACGATGCGGCGGCACCGGCGCCAGTAGAACTCGACGTACGAGAAGATGCCCTTTGCGATCTCATCATTCACGATGCGCGTGATGAGGAAGCCGGAGAGCACGAAGAAAATGTCGACGCCGATGAAGCCGGCCGGAAACAACGCCGGATACAAGTGATTGCACAGGACAGCAATCACGGCGATCGCGCGCAGCCCGTCGATGTCTCGCCGATGCACGCTCACTACCGACTTCGACAGCGCGGGCCATGGGCTGGCCGCGCGCGTCGGTATCGGGTCGCTGAGCGGAACTGCGGTCGCGTTCGTGAGCGTCATTCAGCAGCGCATTGAGAGCTTGGGAAAGCGAACCTCACCCATCAGCTCTCACATACTGCAATTGCCGGCCCGCGCGCCGCGGCGCCAATCACACACGCATTCGGCGGTGGTGATCTGGCGCACCAACCTCTGCTGCGTGCTCAGCTCGTCAGAGTGTGCACGCCTGTGCTACATGCCCTGCGTTCTACTTCAGCACAGCCTTGGCAATGGTCTGCAGCTGCATGTTGCTCGTGCCTTCGTAGATGGTGCCGATCTTGGCGTCACGATAGAACTTCTCCACGGGGTACTCGCGCGTGTAGCCGTATCCGCCGAAGAGCTCCACGCACAGCGACGTCATGCGCTCGCACATCTGCGATGCGTACAGTTTGGCCATCGCGCCCTGCCGCGCGATGTCGTGTCCCGCGTCTTCGAGTCGCGCCGCGTTATAGACGAGCAACCGCGCCGCTTCGAGTTCGGTGGCGACCTGGGCGATCTGAAACTGGATGCCCTGGAACTCGCTGAGCGACTTGCCGAATTGCTTGCGCTCCTTGAGGTACGCCTTGGTCGCATCCAACGCGCCCTGAGCGACGCCGATCATCTGCGCGCCGATGCCGATGCGTCCCTTGTTCAGCGTATCGATTGCGATCTTGTACCCGAGTCCGACAGTGCCAAGCACGTTCTCGTCCGGCACGAACGCGTTGTCGAAGTGCAGCGCGGTGGTGCTCGAGGCACGAATGCCGAGCTTGTCTTCCTTGCGTCCAACCGTGAAGCCGGGTGCGCCGCGTTCCACCACGAACGCCGTGATGCCCTTGTAGCCGGCCTGCGGATTGGCGTTCGCGAAAACGACGAAGATGTCGGCTTCACCGCCGTTCGTGATCCACGCTTTCGCTCCGCTCAGATTCCATCCACCGTCGGCGCGCGCCGCCTGCGTGGACAAGCCGAACGCATCGGAGCCCGACCCCGGCTCCGAGAGCGCGTACGCGCCGATCGTTCCCGACGTCAGGCGCGTGAGGAAGCGCTCCTTCTGCGCCGGCGTGCCGTACCGATTGAGGGGATAGTTCACGAGCGTGTTCTGCACGTCGACCTGAATTGCGGCCGACGCATCGACCTTGCTCAGCTCCTCGACGGCGAGCGTGACCATCATGAGCGAGCCACCGGCGCCACCGTACTCCTCGGGGAGTTCGATGCCCATCAGACCGAGCTCGACGAACTTCGCCGTCAGCGACGCTTCGATCTTCCCTGCCTCCTCCATGGCCCGAACGCGGGGACGAACCTCTGACTCGGCGAGCTCGGCCACAGCGGCGCGAAAGAGTTCCTCTTCTTCGGAGAGCAGCGTGAGCGGGGGACGGGCGGCATCCGGCGTACTGGTCATGGCGTGCAGCGACTGGGAGGCGGTGACGGTCAGGCGAGGGAGTGAACCTCCAATCTTCGATAAGGACCGCCCTGAGGCCAGCGGCAAGGGGGCGGTTGACGGTCGATTGGTAAGGCTGAGTTCGGCATGCGACTTGCTTCCTTGCCGGGGGTGTGCAGGTTTGTTCTCACCCCGTGACGGTGACCGACATGTCCCGAATTCCTTCCCGTTCATCGACTTACCGCGTCACGCGACGATTTTCGCGTGCGACGTGTGCTGCAGCGGTGACGGTATGGAGTTTGGCGCTGCTGCAGGCGTGCAACGGTGGTGAGGCGACGGCTCCCACGGTTCCATCAGGAGCGAAGTCGGCCAACACCGGGGTGCCAACGGGAACGGTTGGCGCCACACTTCCGACGCCGATTCGCTTGCTCGTCACGGGAAGCGATGGTCGCACGGTGCGGGGCGTACGCGTCACGTGGACGGCGAGCGAAGACGGAAGCGTCAACGCTGCAGAAGCAATCACCGACGGCAACGGCGCTGTCTCCGCGCGTTGGACGCTCGGGACAAGCGCTGGCCAGCAGACGCTGACCGCGCAGGTGCCGGGACTCGCACCGGTCATCTTCCGCGCGATTGCGACGGCCGATCGCGCTGCATCGATCAAGCTGCCAAACGCGGCGCCCCGCTTCTCCGTCATCGGCGACACGTTGCGCTTCGATCCAATCGTCTCGGACAAGTTCGGCAACGCGGTCGCCGACTCGCCGGCGATCGCAATCGAGAGCGGGAGCGAGTTCGTTTCGCTCGCTGGCAGCGCGCTGGTCGCTCGCGCGCGCGGGGTCGCGACGCTCAAGCTCTCCCTTGATACGGCGAGCACGCGTGTCAACATCACGGTCGATCCGGCGACGCCCATCATCGAGCGCATCGCACCGGACACCATCGTACCAGGCGCCGCCTTCTCGGTGGACGGGCGGAACTTCGCGTGGCTCGCCGATGCCGTCGAACTTACGGTGGGAGGCGTCAAGGCCACGGTGCTGCGGGCCTCGCCTACACGAGTGGACGCGATTCTTCCGCTGGGCGCGCTTCCCTGTCAGGCTGTTGGACCACTGCCGGTTAAAGTCACCGTCGCGGCTCGTGCCGACCAGAAGGCGGCAACGGTGCAGGTCGCCAATCGCATCGCGCTGGCGCGCGGTGAGTCCGCCAACGTGCTCGACGCCGAACAGGTGCGATGCACGGAACTGCTGCCGCCTGCGGGCGGGACCCGAGTCAAGTACGTCGTAGCGGTCATCAACACGAGCGTTTCGGCCGCGGCCACGTCGGGCTTCGAGCTGCGTGGCGCGGGCACCGGAGCACTGGCCGGACAGACCGCCATTTCGCGCGCGCCCTCCGCCTCGCTGCGCAACACGCTCAATCCGACGCTGCTGTCGGCCGTGCAGGGCATCGGCGGGGCGCCACAGCTATCGGCCCTCGAGCGCACCGCGGAAGCGCAGCACGACGACTATCTCGAGGCACAACGCGCGTTGACGAATCGCGTGGGATCGCCGGCCGCTGCGTGGCGCGCGCTCCAGTCGGCTCGCGGTGCGATGCGCGCGGCCGCTCGTGCGCCGAGCAGGGTCGGCGACACAGTCATGGTGAAGGCGCTTTTCACCAGCTGCAGCGCAGGGCGTGACATCAAGGCGCGCGTCGTCTATGCCGGCTCGAAGGCACTGGTGCTCGAGGACCTGCAGGCAACCCGCGCCGGCCAGCTCGACGCGCAGTACCGGCAGTTGGGCGATGAGTTCGATCGCGTCATGTATCCGCTGCTGCAAAGCCGCGTCGGCGATCCGCTGGCGATGGACGCCAACCTTGGTGGCGACGGGCGCGTGACGATGCTTTTCACGCGCTACGTGAACGACTCCCTGCCGGGCATCGCGGGCTATGTCTCGGCGTGCAACTTCTACCCGAAGGGGACGTTCGCCGCGAGCAATGAGGACGAAGTGTTCTATGCGCGCGTCGCGTCCGCCGCTGAGTCCCCGTCGGACTGGCGTCGCACGATGCGCAGTACCGTCATGCACGAGGCCAAGCATCTCGCGTCCTTCGCAGAGCGCTTCGCGCGGAGCACGCCGCTCGAGGAGGCGTGGCTCGAGGAGTCCACGGCGCGCATCGCCGAAGAGTTGTACTCGCGCACGTTTGCGAACGGCGGCAGCTGGAAGGGGAACGTCGGTTTCAGCACGACCGTGCGCTGCGAGGTGTATCAGTGCGATGACCGCCCGCTCATGATGTGGAAGCACTTCTCGGTGCTGCAGCAGTACATGCGCGGCGTGGATACGCTGACGCCGATCGGCGCGGCGGCGTCCGGCGACTTCACGTACTACGCGAGTGGCTGGTCGTTGGTGCGCTGGGCGGCCGACCAGTACGCGGGCGACGAATCGCAGTGGCTCAAGGCGCTCGTGCGCGGCAGCGCGGCCACCGGGCTGGCGAACCTCTCGCAGCTGACCGGACGCTCGGCGGTCGAGATGCTCGCCGACTGGGCGCTGGCGAACGCGGTGGACGATCTGTCGGGCTTCACGCCGATGCGGAAGCAGCTGACCTTCCCGAGCTGGAATGTGGCCGACGTGATGAGTGGACTCGCCGGGACGTATCCGACCAGCTTCCTGGCGGCGCCGCTGAAGGCCAGCGCCATGAGTTTTGGGACTTTCGCCCTGCCGGTGGCTCGCTTGCGGGCCTTTTCCAGCAGCTATTTCAGCTTCGAGGGGCCCCAGTCGGGGAGCCAGCTGCTGGAGCTGCGTGGGGAAAATGGCGCAGCGTCGCCCCCTGGAACGTTGCGGGTGGCCATCGTGCGCGTCGAATAGAACGTCGGCGCGGCGGACCGTTTGGCGGCGATTCCG
This sequence comes from Gemmatimonas sp., assembly GCA_965279375.1. GTDB lineage: Bacteria > Gemmatimonadota > Gemmatimonadetes > Gemmatimonadales > Gemmatimonadaceae > Gemmatimonas. The sequence goes on from OZ257156.1 coordinate 2,431,512, forward strand.
GTCCGTCCGAACGACCGTTGCCGCGATGGCGGTACACTTTGGAGGGGCCGGGGTACGTCTCCACGGCTCCCCCCTACCGAGGCGTGATAGCTTACAGCTGACACGCGAGTCGCCGCCGCGAGGCGCGGTTCGCAACGCCCAGAGACATCTGAACGACGACCATGCGAAGTCCTGCCACTGCAAGAGCGCGACCCGTCTCCCGCAACACGTCCATCGGCGTGCTGGCAGAGTTGCTGTGGGGCGTGGAGTGGTCGCCGCCGCTGATCGCGTTCATGTACTACTTCTTCGTCGTCACCACCTTTTTCCTCAAGGCGGCGGACGCGGCGATCATCATCGCATTGGTGACGCTGCCCATCCAGCGATATCCGCTGCGCATCGGGCGCGTGATCACGCTCTTCGGCTTGTTCCTAGGCTGGGTGTGGATCACGCAGACAGGATCCAGCGAACCTCAAGTCTCGTTCGACGCCGCGTGGTTGCTGACCAAGGTCTGGATCATCTCCATCGTGGCCTACAACGTCATTCGGACGCGTGCGCAGTTGCGCATGTTCTTCGCGTTCGCGCTGGTCTGCTTCCTCCTCTTCCCGGTGCGCGGTGCGTTCATCAACTACTTCGGTGGTTATGACATGCAGGGGCGTGCGCTCTGGAACTTCACGTACGCCAACCCGAACGACCTTGCCGCCTTTGGCATCCTCTACGGCACGTTCGCGCTGGTACTGGCCACGCTGGCGCGCAATAAGCTGACCCGCTGGCTGTCGTTGGGCAGCGTTGGGATCATCGTGCTGTTGATCCTCTTCACGCAGTCACGCGGCGCACTGCTGGCCGTGATGGGCATGCTGACGGCGATCGTCATTCCGCGATTGAAGAATCCGCGCGTCATCGTTGGCGTGATCGGGCTGGGAATCGGCGCGGTCATGTTCGCACCGGCGAGCGTGTGGACCCGCCTTTCCGGTCTTGCCAAGATCACCTCGTCGGACAAGATGCAGCTCGACAAGGAGCGCTCCGCCGAACAGCGCTTCCAGATCATGCAGATCGCGGCGATCATCGCCAACGATCATCCGATTACCGGAGTGGGTCCGGGTGTCTATTCGTACGTGCACTACATCTACGCGCAGCGATTGCAGAGCCAGTTCCCGATCGCGCTTGGCCGCAAGGATGCGCACAACACGTATCTGAGAACGGCTGCCGAAACAGGCTATGTGGGGCTCGCGCTGTTCATGGCGCTGGTTGGCTCGATGCTGTACTGGGCCTATTCGTCGGCCAAGAAAGCGCGCGGCAGCGATCGCGAGGTGCTGCGCTTTCTCGCGTACGGTCTGACCGCGTACATGGCCGCCGGATTCTTCGGCTCCTACCAATATTTGAGCATCCTGTACGTGCACTTGGCGCTGCTCGAAGCAACCATCCGTGACGTCAAGGATCGCGCGACGGTGCAAGTCCCCGTGCGCCGCGCACGCCGCTCGTTCGTGCCGCGCATGACGGCGGGCGTGCCGGCCGGCATGCCCCGCCAGTCACCAGCCGTCTGATCGAGCGTCTGCCGCACGCTGAGCGCAGACGCACCGCGCTCCGCGTGCACGCACGGTCGAGTCGCGTGCCGGCCCGCGCGACGCGCAGTCGCCTCGTCAGCCGCTAGCCGCGGCCCCGAAGTCGGCGTACCGCCTCGATGGTTTGCCGGACGCGCGGGCCTTCCGCCGCCAGCAGATATCCCGCGTACGTGGCCAATCCCACCGCCACGGTCAGCACCAACCGAACGACCGACGGCAGCTCTGCGCGCTCGAGGAAGTAGAACGTCGGTGTCGTGACGGCAGCCATGATGATCGTGGCGACGAGACTGGGCCGAAGCGCCTTGAAGAGCTGACTCCACGGCAGCTCGATCTCCTTGGCCGCCTCGCGCAGCTGCGTGGCCACAATGATCGGATAGAAGCTCGTCCAGACCAGCGCCACGGCAAGTGCGCTGTAGTGCGCGGCGACGTAAAAGGCGCCCGGAAGGATGAAGAAACCGATCAGCGACTGCCGACGCGCGGCTGCCGCGTTCCCCATGGAGATGAGGATCTGTGACGACATCGGTGAGACAGAGCGAATGGCGGCGAACACCGACAACGCCTGAATCAGTGGGATGGCTCCCACCCACTTCTCGCCGAGGACGACGCGGACAAGATCCGGCGCGATGATCGCCAGTCCGACGCTGACGGGCATCAGCACGAGGCTGAGCGCTTCGAGCAGCAGCAGCACGTACCGACGGAATTCGCTCAGGTCATTGCGGACCTTGGCGAAGATCGCCGGCGTGACGCTGAAGATCAGCGACGAGATCTTCTCGTTGGGCAGGGTGACCAAGGTCCATGCCATGGAGTAGTCACCGAGCACCGCCTGACCGAGCTTGCGTCCAACGACCGCGAAGTCCGCGTTGGAATACGAGTACCACGCCAAGCGGCTGACCAGCACGTCTCGACTCATCTTCACGAAAGGGCCGACAACCTCGCGTTGTGGCGCGGCCGGACGGAGCCCCGTGTGATGCAGCAGGAGTCCTGTCAGCACCAGCGTGCCGATCAACTCACTCAGTACCTGCGACCAGTAGCGGCCTCCGAGCAGCGCGATGGTGAGCATGCAACCGCTGGCCACCACGGACTTGCCGATCTCCATGCCGGAGAGCCCCTTGAAGCGAAGCTCGCGGCGAAGGATGGATGTGGGTACGGCGTTGACCGTAGCCAGACCGACGCTGAGCCCCAGCACGGGCAGAATCTTGGCCACTTCGGGCACATGCAGCAGCGCGGCGGCCGGGATGGCGATGGCAGCGAGGATCACACTGGCTGCGGCGCCACAGAGCAGACCTACGCCGAAGAGCTGGCGGCTCTGGAGTTCGGTGAGCGACGGGGCGGCAACGATCGCGGACCCGACCCCGAACTCCGCGATCAGGGAGACGACGCCGACAACAGCGGTGGCGGCGGCGACGATGCCGAAGTCCGCCGGCGACAGAATGCGCGCGACGGCGAGAAAAATCGCCCACGTAAAGAACTGCGTAGAAAAACGCGACGCAGCCGTCCAGATGATACCGGACGCAAAGACTCGATCGAGACGCCTAGGCACCTGTTGGTCCAGCGGAAGCTCGACGTCCAGCGGAGTCGTCATGCGTCACTCGCGAGTTGATCGACGAAGCGAGGCGACCGACGCGATGTGGCGGCGCGTTCAGGTTGATTCTTCGCTGGTCACTTCGTCCAAGCATTCGAATTCAAATCTAGCCACGAAGACAGTTGTACTAGATTGAAAATCGTCTGGCTGTGATCATCGGCACCAAGTCGCTGTTCCTGTAGGACTCGGTTGACTTCCGTCACATTCACCCAGCCTGATGCAGAGACCGGACCCTCGAGAATCGTGGTCTGAAGCGAGTTGAGCATCTCCGAAGAGAACCAGCTGCGAATGCCGTTCGGAAAGCCGTACTTGACCTTCCGATCGACGACCGACGCCGGAATTTGTCCGCGCATCGCGTCTCGCAGCGACCGCTTGTTCCAGCCGTCCCACATCTGTGCCTCGAGCGGCAGGCGAAGGCCGAATTCGACGAGACGATGGTCGAGGAAGGGCACACGCGACTCGATGCTGTGCGCCATGGAATTCCGGTCTTCGATTCGCAGATACTGCGGCAGTGGAGTCCGGAAGACCGCCTGACGCAGTGACGGCCCGAGCCGCGTGTCCGAGGCGTGTAGCGGATTCGGTGTGATGAGGGCGGCGAAATCGCGCGTCAGCAGCGGGCTGCTCGCGTCACGGCGAGCGAGACGGACCTGGCGCTGGTGGCGGTAGGCCGGGATGCGGCTGAGCAGTGTGCCGCGGACCGCACGCGCGCAGCGCAGCAACACCGCCGACACCGGCGTGCCGTTCTGCTTTGCCAGTAGCGAGGCCTGACTGAGCAGCGATGGGAACCGGCCCTGCATGGCCAGCGACACGAACAGACTGTCGAAGTAGCTCGGGTAGCCCGCGAGGCTTTCGTCGGCGCCATGCCCCGACAGCACCACGCGAATGCCATTCGATGCAGCCAGACGGTATAGCTCGTAGCCGATCAGTGCGGACGCCGAGTGTACGGGCTCATCCTGATACCAGACGAAGTCGCGCATCGAATCGAGCATGTGCGCCGCCGAGGCGTCAGTCACGCGATGGGGCAGGACTTTCGTCTGCTCGATGGTGTCGCGCAGCTGCGCGGTTTCGTCATATCCATCGCCGGCGTAGCAGAAGGCGTGGATGGGGAACGTGCGTCCCTCGGGGCCGCCGGTGAGCTTCGAGAAGCGGCAGGTGATCGCGGTGGAGTCCATCCCGCCGGAGAGCAGCACTCCCACCGGCACATCGGCACGCAGGTGCAGCTTCATCACGTCGTCGAACAGCGCGTCGAAATCCTCGGTGCGCGAGGCGCCGTCATCCGGCACGTTGTCGGCCGACCAGTACAGGCGGCGCGTGACCGTGCCCTCGGGAGAGACGGTGAGGCATTCCCCCGCGTGAATCTGTTCGACGCCGGCGAGGAAGGTCTCGCGCGACTCGGGCATCGCATCGGTGCGCCCGACGGCCAGCCACTCCGCGAACCGAGCGAGATTCGGCCCCTCGGTCCACAGCCCTGAGTGACGGATGACCTTCAGTTCGGAGGCAAACAGCAGCCCCTTCTTTGACGCGTACAGGAAAAGCGGCTTGATGCCGAAGCGGTCGCGTGCGATGAACGCCGCCCCGGTCCGTCGATCGACGATGCAGAACGCGAACATGCCGCGCAGGCGGTCCACGCAGGCCGCGCCCCACTGCGCGTATGCAGTGAGAAGCACTTCGCTGTCGCCGCTGGAGCGAAATTCGTGACCGAGCGCACGGAGTTCGGCGCGGAGTTCTACGTAGTTATAAATCTCCCCATTGAACACCATCGCAAATCGACCTGCCGGGTCGAGCATCGGTTGATGCCCGGCGCTGGAGAGGTCGAGAATGGAAAGTCGACGAAAGCCGAGGCTCCAGTGTCCCTCCGAGAAGAGTCCTGAGTCATCTGGACCGCGGTGACGAATGGTGTCCAGCGCCGCTTGAACCCAGTCAGCTTGGATCTGTTTTTCCGCAGCGCTGAAAAACGCCAGAAAGCCACACACTATAGGGCGTTGCAAAAAGGTCTGGGGGAGCGGCACTGCCACAGCTGACGGCTGATGACCGACCGTCTTGGCAGGAGAGAAAGCACGTCCGGGAAGGCCTCGCGAGCTCTGCCTTGACAAATTAGCATAAGCTGGCGCGCTCCGGGGCGGCGAAACAGTCGAGCCACAATCCACTCCTTATCGCAAGCTTAGCCGGGCGAGCGGTTGAAAAACGTCTCCCAGCGGAGATCCGCGGGTGCAGGACGACTTGACGGGTGCGCAAATCGAGACGCCTGCGCCTCGCTTGAGCCTGGTCAGCCTGCCCTCACGGTGTCACCAGCTGGCCCGCGGCTCGCACAAAGGACGATCGAAGCCGCCACGAGTGACAGCCTCGCGGGCGTCCTCGCGACCCCCGGGAATCGAGGGCGTGAACGTGCAATCCATCATTACTTTGCACCGCAGGACCTCGCTTCCCCGCGCACCATCTCCACCGGAACGGACTTCTGTCGAACTCTCCATCCTCCGCACGAGCAACCGGCCAACGACCGTTCAGCGGACATCTGCTCGAACTCGATGGCTTTCGTGCAATCGCTGTGTGGATGGTGGTGCTCGGTCACATGGTCGATGGCTGGCCTCTCCCCAGAGAGGCGACCGCGTGGATGCCGGGCGTGCTCTCGCAGGTCATCTCGCACGGTTGGCTCGGTGTCGATTTGTTCTTCATCCTGTCCGGCTTCCTGATCACCGGAATTCTGTCGGATAGCAGGCGCGAGCCATCGTTCTTCAAGAACTTCTACGGCCGACGCGCGCTTCGCATTCTGCCGCTGTACTTCGTCTGCATCGCGATCATGTACGCGTGCTACGGCGGTTCGTACTTTCTGGTGGCTGCGCTGTTTGCCGCGAATTTCGCTCCTGCCTTTGGTGTGTCCACGCCGCATGGGCCAGGCGTGTTCTGGTCGCTCTCCATCGAGGAGCACTTTTACTTCGTCTGGCCTGTTGCCGTTCGACTTCTCGAACGACGAGCGCTGCTGGTGCTGGCCATCGCCATTGTGGTTGGCTCTCCGATACTGCGCTGGTTCGCGGTCACGTCCGGCGTGAGCAGCATGGGTGTCTACCAGTACTCGCAGTATCGGTTTGATGGACTCGCACTGGGCGCGTGCCTGGCGATCTGGGCCCGCTCGAGCTACGCGAACCGTCGTGGGGCCGCCATCCTGGTTGCGACGCTACTCGCGACCATCACGGTGGCGACGCTCGGCACACTGCACCTCGGCGTGCTGGAGTCCGGGACGCCCATGGGCGTCGCGTTGCGCTCGACGCAGGCCCAATTCCTGTTCGCAAGTGCCGTCGTTGTCGCGCTCACATTGCGCGGGAGCATGCTCACCGCGCCCCTGCGCTCGGGCTTCGCTCGATTCAGCGCAGGCCTCAGCTACTGTATCTATCTCATCCACCTCTCGATCGGTGACCTCTACTACTGGTCGCTCGGTCGACTCGGCGTGGAAGAACTCCCGATGTTCGGTGCTGTCGGTGCGTTGGCCGTTCGGTCTGCCGTGATCATCGGCGTCACGTTGGCGCTCGCGATGCTATCGCAAAAGTACCTGGAGGCCCCGTTCATGAAGCTGCGCAAGCACTTCACGTAGCCAGCGAGTGCGAGTGTCGGCGTTGCGAGGCTGCGAGTGCAGCCTCGCCGACCGTGCCTAATTGGGAGCGGGGATCAGGCCCCCGTTCGATGCACCATGAACGCCTTGGCTTGTGCGCCCTCCTGCCAGTACGGCTCGAGCTCCAGCTCGGGGTGCTTCTCCAGCCATTCCCGACAGGCGCGCTGCTCGCCGAAGTTGCGGTCGGCTCGGTAGCGATACCAGTCGTGAAAGATGATCACGGACCCCTGCACGAGCAGGTCAGTGCAGAACTCGAGCACGGGAACGGTGGATTCGTAGAGATCGCAGTCCACCATCACGAGCGCCGCTTGCGTGAGCTGATGCTCGCGCTTCACCGCCGGCGTCAGACTCGCATCGTAGAAACCGCGCACGGTGCGAATTCGCTCGCGCGGAACTCCCTTCCGCTGCACGTTGGCGAGAAACTCCGGCTCGGAACAGGCAAACGCGCCCGGGTTGTAGTCCGACGCACGCGCGATCTCATCGCCCGGCGGCAGGCCTTCGAAGGAATCGAACGCGAAGAGCCGTGGTGGGCGATTGCGCCACGCCTGATACTCCGGACTGCTGTGACTCTGCGGACTATCGCGGTACTGCGCATCACGCCACCAGGTCAGCGCGTGATACGCCTCGGCGAACGAGTAGCCGGACATCACACCGAATTCGAGATAGTCACCGGGAACCTGATTCCAGGCGATATGCGACGCGGCGCAGCGGATGCAGCCGTGGTCACCGATGTATTGCAGGTGCCGCGGCTCCGGCGAGATGACGAACTTGCCGGCAAGACGACGCAACGGCGTGAGCGCCGAACGAAGGAGAGAGTTCACAGGAGTGGAGGTGCTGAGGAGCGGGGAAGTGGAGTGTCTCGCTAGGCTCGACGGCCCAGCAGCCGATGCGCGCGTCGCAAGCCTGACGCGATCGCACTGCGGCCCGGATGTGGGTACAGCACCCAGTCTTCACCGATGGCAGCCAATTCCTTGCTGAACCATCGCTTGAAGTCGGAAATCCCACCCAGCGGGTCGGCACTGTCGTGCGTTCCCAGCGTTACGCCGCCGAGGTCGAACCACGCGGCGCCGCGGCGGTGCGACCACTGAATGAGGTCCCAGAGCAGCGGATAATTGAGCGCGACTTTGAGGTCGGTGGCTCGCGTCGAGCCGGCCGAATCGTAGTGCGCGAAATCGCCGTGACAGCCGCCCCACGCGAAGGCGAGTAGCGACTCGGGGTCGTTCTCTCCTGCGCGGAACAGTCCGACGAGACGCGAGTGATCCGGAATTGCGTTCGAAAGCGTGATGCGTTCTGCCCATGGCGCCGGCGTCGCAACACCGCCGGTGCGCGACATCGTCTCCTCATTGAGCGCCGCCAGGCGCGATGCGAATCGCACGTCGTCGATGGGACGCACTTCAACGGGCTGCTTCTCGCCCTGCCTGATGTCGCGGCGCGTCTTCGTGGAGAACGATGCGAACACCGCATCCAGCGACGGCGAAAGATCGACGACCAGCGTATCGCGGTAGTGTCGTGGTGCCGGACGCCGCTCGAATCCGAGCGCCCTCAGCTGTGTGGCGGCAAGCGCATGTTGCTCGGGCGTGCGGAGCACGAGCTCCACCTGCAACTCGAGTACGCGGCTGTCCTCACGCACTGCATCGCAAATGGCGCTCACGACCGTCTGGCCGGCCTCCGACAAGATCGAGGAGCCGGCGCGGTCCACGCGTGCGATGACATGGCCTGGCAGCGCGTTGGAGCGATGGCGAGCCAGCGCAAACGCCGCACCGGCACGACCGTCGGCAGTGCGCGCACCGAACAACCAGTTCGCAGCGCCGGGCATGTGTTCCGCCCACGCCGCGCGACTCGCGAGCGGCAGCGGGACGTGCAGGGCATCCAGCTCTTGCTCGAACCGGCGCCAATGATCGTCCACTGTGCGACACGACAGCAGCGCGGCCGATGCGGACGCCGCATCCGCAAAATCGGTCGTCACTGCACCTCTCCGCCGAGGCCCGCGTAGCGACGGAGATCGTGCACCGCGCGCAAGGCGTACAGCTTGCTTCGGTGCACGCGATAGCGCAGCGAGTAATTCGTTGCGATCGAGCGATGCGTTCCCGCGGATGCCAACGAGTACGAGTCGGTCGCCTGCTTGCGCGCGTCCTCGTAGAACGACGCGATCTTGTCGGCGGTCATGCCGTCGCTCTTGAGCCAGCGCGGAATGTAGGTCTGCGCGAGAACGGCAACGTCAGTCAGCACCTTCGAGAGACCCGTGCCCGTTGCCGGACACACGCTCTGGTAGCTGTCACCGATCAGCACGAGTCCCGGGCGCTTGATCGCGTTGGCCACATACAGGTCGATCGGGAACGATTCGACCTTGCTGGACACGCGAAAGTCTCCTGTGAGATGAAACATGCCGGGCACCAGTCGCTGCAGCTCATTGCGCGCATCGTTGAGCAGCGCACGAACGCCGGCGTCGGTGGGGGCCTGATACAGGAACATGTTCACACGCATCGCATCGCGCAGCGGGAAGATCGTGACGTAGTCCACGATCTGATCGAGACGCGTCGGCATGTACGTGATCGACTCGAAGTCGAATCGCTCGCGTCCTTGTGGCTCGATATCGAAGCCGTACGCCATCGAGTGATTCTGGCTGATGACTTTCTTGCCGATGTCGAGCTGCTGATGGAGTTTGCCGCTGGTGGCGCCGGCGCTGAGTACCACAAGACGACAGGTGATGGTGCGACCATCCATCAGCGACACGCGTTGCTGCGTGTCCGATGTCTGGATTTCATTTACGCGGCCGTGCACCGGCTCGGAAACGGCAGCGGCCGCCGCACGCAATGCGTTGACCAGCTCGTGATAGTGCACGCCGTATTGCTCCGGGCGCGCCACACCGACGAATCGACGACCGCGCGCCGTGACCACCTTCTGAATGCGGTGCGCGATCGGTTCGACAACGTGCATGAGCCCCAACTCACGAAACAGGTCGGCCTGATCGGGCTCCACTTTCTCTGCCTTGAAGCAAGGCGCGCACTCGGTGCGCGCATCGACGAGCGCCGTGCGCACGCCGGCAGCACCAAGTACGTAGGCCAACGACGCCCCCGCGGCACCTGCGCCCACGATGCAAACGTCGACATCGTCGGCGGTGTGTCCATTTCGCAAAAGGGAGTCAGTCACTGGACTTTGCCGAGCGGGGTGAAACGGAGCAAGGGGCGACCGTGTCGGAATGACGATCCGGACCCTCGTGCATCACAATAAAAGCTGAACGGCTGCCCGGCCGCCAGCGCACCCCTACCGACCGCCGAATCGGCGCTTCCAGTCGATCACGGACAATTGACCGACGCGATGTATCGAGTGCACGCCGTCCATGTTTCGCCATGGCAACGGTGTCACCTCGCCGACCGCGTGCTCGGCGAAGTGCTGTGCGCTGAGATGGTCAACCGCGTGCAGCCGTAGTGCCGCGCCGTATCGAGGCGTGCACACCTGCCCGGGCCGGATCAATACGCCGTCGCTATCGCGCCAGAGCGCGCCGGCCGGCCGGCTGCCGACCGCGCTGCGCCTGACTGGATTGCCCGTGTGCGCTGCCCACGGACCCGTCACATCGTCGGCCGTATAGAGATGAAGCTCATCCCATGCCGGCGCGTTACGGTTGGCGACCGTGACGAACATCCACCAACGATCACCGTCGTGATGCAGCGTCGCATCGACGGCGTCGACGTCATCGATCAGCGTACCGATGCGCTGCCATCCATCCGGAAAGTTCGTCGCGCGATACAGCTCCACGCAGCGCGCTTCACTGGTTTCAGGGATCATGTACCACATGCCACGATCCTGAAACACGAACGGATACGACAGGTGGTACGGCCGCTCCAGCACGCGGCGCGGCGCGCCGATCACACCGTGCGGGCCGTACTCCACCACCTCGATGGTCCCCTTTCCAGACCAGCGCGGCATCTGCTCGAAGAAGATCCAGTAGCGATCGCCATCGAGCGCGACGAACGGATCCGCCCAAAACTGTGACGAAGGCGTTTCCAGAGTCTGGTATCGCGAAAGGTCCAGACAGGGCGTTGTGCTCCCGTCCGACGCATCGTGCCAATGCGCCGCAATACGCCACTGCGAACCGCCGCTGCGCTCGCGCAGCTGAGCGACCGTGTACTGCGCCAGTGCACGCAGCAGCGGGCGAGTGACACCGCTCACCGCCACCGCAGAGCGCGCGACTGTGCTCGATCCACTCGCAGTCGAGGCCTGCTTGCGCTGCGGCTCCCGAACCACCCACGAAGAGGCGGCCGCGGCATCCGCCGACTGCCACACAGCCGAACGAAGCACGCGTTCCAGAATTCCGCATGCGACCCAGCGCGTGTCGTTCGCGGTGAGGCGCGCATTCCACTCGTGCACAGGAAGCGCGTGCTCATAGAGAGGGATCGCCGCGCCCGCGGCCGTTCGGCGTTGCCAGACGACCAGCGGCGCTGTGGCGCTCTCGTTCGTGTCATCGTTGCGCAACACGGCGTTCGAGCCGGGCCAGTTCGCTGCGGCGGGATGCGCGGCAGGCCACCCGATCCACACGACACCGTGCGTCGCCAAGCGCGCGAGGTCAGCATCGGGCGGAGTGTCGGGCAGCCAGACCAGCAATGACGGCGTCGCATCGCCTCGCGCGTCGAGCGGGAGCATGTCGACCGTGCGCCACGACTCGAGGATCGTCGCATTGCTTCCGATGTCCCTGGCGGCATCGTGCTCCACCGTCGCACGAGCGGCAAGACGCCGATAGAGGCTTCCCAGCACGCCCCCGATGGGTACGGCAGCGCGTGCATCAACGTGCCAGAGCAGCGCTGCATCGGCGTCCGCGCCTGCAACGCTGCGTATCCGTCCAAGCGTGTCACCGACCCACGCCGGTACCGGTCCGCGCGGGATCGCGACGACCATCGACGGTGACACGTGTGGCTCTGTCGAAACGCTCGGCGCTACCAGGCGATCCCTTGATACTGCGGCGACGGCGTACGGTCTCCGAAGGCGCGCACCAGATCGATGATCATCTGCTGCTTGTCGAGCAGCTCGTGAGCGGTGCGGAACTCCGCGCTGCCGTTGCCGATCACCACCGTCTCCGCGTGTGAGATGACGCTCGCGATATCCGGGCGCATCAGCTCCCAGATATGGGGAATCTCACGCTCGATGTATTCTCGATTCGCGCCAAGCAATCGCGCCTTGGACACGTCACGGTCGAAGATCGCCACGTCGATGCCCTTGCCGATCAGTCGCTCGATGAGCGTCACCAGCGGGCTTTCACGCAGATCGTCGGTGCCCGCCTTGAACGCGAGACCCAGGACACCGACGCGTCGCGCGCCAGTTGCCATGACCATGCGGAACGCGCGATCGATCTGTCGATCGTTGCTTTCGAGCACCGCGCGCAGGATCGGCGCGTCGATGTCGAGCTGCTGCGCCCGATAGCTCACTGCGCGCAGGTCCTTTGGCAGGCAGGAGCCGCCGAAGGCAAATCCTGGCTTCAGGTACGCTGGCGAGATGTTGAGCTTCCGGTCTTCGCAGAACAGACGCATGACCTCGTGGCTGTCCACATTCAGTGCCTTGCAGACGTTGCCGATTTCATTCGCGAAACCGACCTTGAGCCCGTGGAAGCAGTTGCACGCGTACTTCACCATTTCGGCAACGCGCACCGCAGTCACATGCACGGGCGACTCGAGCCCGGCGTAGAGGCTGCGCACGACGGCAGCGCTTTCCTCTTCGTCGGAGCCGATCAGCGTGAACGGCGGATCGTAGAAGTCGCGGATCGATGTACCTTCGCGCAGGAACTCCGGATTGGAGCAGACGCCGAAGTCGACGCCCGCCTTCAGACCGCTCGAGCGCTCGACCGCAGGAATCACCAGTTCGTGAATCGTGCCCGGGAGCACGGTGCTCCGAATGACCACGACATGGCGCTTGCCCTTGGTGGCGATCGCGGCGCCGATCTGCTCGCAGACGCGCTCCACGTACGACAGATCGAGACTGCCGTTCGGGCGACTCGGTGTACCCACGCACACGAGCGAAACGTCAGTGGCGTGCACCGCCTCCTCAACGCTGGCCGTGGCGCGAAGCCGGCCGAGGCCATGCATCTGCTTGACGAGTTCGGCGATGCCTTCCTCGACGATGGTGGCTTCACCGCGATTGACGATGTCCACCTTCGACGCGCTCACGTCAACGCCGATGACCTGAAACCCCTCCTTCGCAAAGCACGCGGCGGAGACACAACCGACATAACCGAGACCAAAAACACTGACTGCAGGCATAGTCCTAAAGTTGGAGGCTTGGGGCGAAGTCATCAGGCGGCTGCACGCCGCGACAGGACGGGCATGACGCGATCGATCGCTTCTCCGTCGAAGGCGATGCGCTGCCAGATCTCAAAGTTCATCAACATCCACAACCGCTCGGCGTGATTCGCACGACCCGCCTGGTGATCGGCGACGAGCTGCCGGATCGTGTCGGCGTCGAACAGCGCGCGCGACCGCGCGCGCTCCGAGAGCACGAATTCGTCGAGCAGGTGGCGATACGGGCCGCGTACCCACGCGCCGATCGGCACCGGGAAACCCATCTTCTTGCGAGAGAGGATCTCCTCGGGGAGCCGTCCGGCCATCGCCTTGCGCAGAATCACCTTGGTGGTGAGACCCTGCAGGCGGAGATGCTCCGGCAGGCGGCTTGCCCACTCGGCCAGTGGATGATCGAGGAACGGCACGCGGCTCTCGATCGAGGCGGCCATGCTCATCTGGTCCTGCTTCATCAGCAGTTCCTGCAGATACGTCTTGGTATCCGCAAAGAGCAGACGCTGCAGCAGGCTGGCGCTCGGGAACTGATCGAACGCACGGTGCGCCGCCGCATACGGGTCCACGTCGCCCAGCTCGGCACGCACGTCCGGCGACAGCAACCGCTGCTGCCAACGCCGTCCGAACACCGCGAAGTTGTCGAAGTAGAGCGTGTCGAGATCGGTGTCGAGCGACAGGAAGGTGCGCGTGAGCTTGCGCGCGATGCCCATGTGTGGCGCGAGTCCCGCGAGGCCACTGCGCACGGCGCTGCGAAAGATCGCGGGCGTAGACCGCTGGTACGCGCCCCCGAAGCGCGAGTTGAGGAGCGTCATCCTGTAGCGATTGTAGCCAGCCAGTACTTCATCGCTGCCTTCGCCGGTGAGCACCACCTTCACCTGCTCGGACGCCAGCTTCGAGACGAAATAAAGCGCGACGCTCGACGGGTGCGCGATCGGCTCGTCTTCGTGCCACACCAGACGCGGAAGCGCCGTGAAGAACTCGTCGGGCGAGACCACGACTTCGTGATGACTCGTCTTGAACTTCTCCGCCACCATGCGCGCGTACGCGAATTCGTTCGCTTCTCGCTCAGCGAATGCCACGGAGAACGTCTTGATCGGCTCGGAGACGAGTTCGCTCATCACCGCCGTGATCGCCGCCGAGTCGATGCCACCGGAGAGGAACATGCCCAGTGGCACGTCGCTCATCAGTCGCAGGCGCACCGCTTCCGTGAATCGCTCGGAGTACTCGGCGACCAGCGCGCTGTCCGTGCCGGTGAGGGTATCCGTGTTGGAAACGGGCAGCTCCCAATACTGCGAAATCGCAATGGTGCCGTCGCGCCAGATGAGCGTGTGGCCGGCCGGCAGCCGGAGGATCCCTTCGAACAACGTTTCGTTGCCGCTGGGGGCGTAGTTGGCGAGGTAGTCGGGCAACGCGCGGCGATTGAGCGTCGGCGTGACCATGCCGGACGCGAGAATCCCCTTGATCTCCGATGCAAAGAGCAGCGTGCCGTCAGCGAGGTGCGCGTAGTACAGCGGCTTGACGCCGAATCGGTCGCGCGCGAGAAACAGTTCACGGCGCGCGTCATCCCACAGGGCGATCGCGAACATGCCACGCATCTGCTTCACGCTGTGCTGCCGCTCCGCTTCGAACAACCGCAGCACCGTCTCCGTATCGCTGCGCGTGCGATAGACTACACCGCGCGATTCGAGATCGGCCTTGAGCGTCGGGTGATTGAACACCTCGCCGTTGTACACGACATGCAGGTGCCCATCGTCGCTCGTCATCGGCTGATGCCCATGCGAGACATCGACGATGCTCAAGCGGCGGTGTCCAAGCGCCACACCACGGCCGAGGTAGAGTCCGGCATCGTCCGGGCCGCGATGCACGAGCGAGTCGCGCATGCGCAGGACACACGCCTCGTCCGCCTGTCGACCCGACGTCGGGCCAACCACGATACCTGCTATTCCGCACATGCCTCAGTCCTCGTTACGACGGTTCACGCGTGGGCACGCGCGCCAAGCCACGTATGCAGCACCATCAAGCGCCATAGCATCTCCGAGTGATCGCGACGGCCGGACAGGTGCTCGGCGACCAGGCGACGGTAGGCATGACGATCGACCACGTCGAACAGACGGCCCTCGGCGTCGATCTCCTCGAGACGGTAGCGCAGCGGACCGCGAAACCAGTCATGCAACGGCACGGCGAAGCCCTGCTTCTTCTTTTGCAGGACCACTGGTGGCACCAATCCCTCGATCGCCTTGCGGAAGATCCACTTGCCGGTGCCGTCGCGCAGCTTGAACCGCGACGGCAACGACAGGGCGAATTCCACGAAATGGTGATCGAGCAACGGCACGCGCGCTTCCAACGACACCCGCATGCTCATGCGATCCACCTTCGTCAGGATGTCGCCTGGCAGATAGCTCTGCAAATCGACCTGCATCATCTGCGCCGGAAAATCGGCGTCCGCCGTGGAGTCGAACCACGGTGACATCAGCGCGTCGAGACTCACCGCGCGCTGCATCACCTCGGTTCGGACGACACCCCCTTCCTCCACCGGCAGCGGCAGCGCGACCGTGCTGGCATACTGGCCGCGACGCGTGCGCGCGACGTTGAGAAGGTAATTGCGGCCGTAGGCACCCATGGGCAGTCGCGATGCAACTCCGTGCGCCACGGCACGTGCCACGGCGCCGGGCTGCGGCACCTTGAGCGCGGTATCGTAGCGGGTGTATCCACCGAACAGTTCGTCTCCACCGTCGCCGGATAGCGACACGGTCACGTGCTGACGCGCGAGCTGCGAAACGAGAAAGGTGGGCAGCGCCGATGAGTCCGCGAACGGCTCGTCGAAGCCGAGCAGCAACTCGTCGATGAGGCCGTCCGCCTCGGGGCGCACGATGAGTTCGGTGTGTTCCGTGCCGATCGCGTCGGCGACGCGCCGCGCATCGGGGGCTTCGTTGTGTGTCTTCGAGTCGAAGCCGATGGCGAACGTCTTGACCGGTCGCGACAGGAGGCGCGCCATCTGTGCGACGACCGTGGACGAATCCACGCCGCCCGACAGGAACGCGCCCAGTGGCACTTCCGACTCGAGGTGGCACGAGACCGCATCTTCCAGCTGGCGGCGCAGCTCCGCGACGGCTTCGTCTTCCGAGATGTCGTGGATCGGACGCGCCGTCGGGCTCCAGTACGTGGAATCGGTGATGCCCGCCGCAGTCCAGGCCAGACGATGCCCCGGCTCGAGCTTGCTGATCCCCGGGAAGATGCTCAGCGGGTCGGGCACGTAGCCGAGCGCGAGGTACCGGAGCAGCGCATCCCGCGAGACGGTCGTTGGGAAGTTCGGGAGCTGTTGCAGCGACTTGAGTTCGGAGGCGAACGCAATGCCGCCGTCGTGCGGCCAGACGTAGAGCGGCTTGATGCCAAGGCGGTCGCGCGCGAGCAGCAGACGGCTGCGAGGCACGTCCCAGAGGGCGATCCCGAACATGCCGCGCAGATGCTCGACTACGGCGTCGCCCCACTCCTCGTAGCCGTGGACGATCGTCTCCGTATCGCTGTGCGTGCGGAACACGTGTCCGCGCAATTCGAGTTCGCGGCGCAGCTCGCGGTGGTTGTAGATCTCGCCATTGAAGACCACCTGGACGGTGCTGTCTTCGTTGGCGATGGGCTGCCAGCCACCGGTGACGTCGATGATGCTGAGGCGCCGCATGCCGAGGGCGACGTGCGGAAGCAGCAGGCGGCCTTCACCATCGGGACCGCGATGGCGAATGACCCCGCACATGTCGGAGAGGCGCTGTTCGGCTTCGTCCCCACGGAGCGACAGGCCTGCCCAACCTGCAATGCCGCACATCAGCGTACCTCCAATCGTTCGGTAGTTGGCCCTTTCGGGTTCGCTGGTGTGACGCAGACACGGCTCGTAGCGTCACAGAAGGCCAACCGGATAGACTGACACAGTATAACCGTCCGGTATGGTGCTGGCCTGCCCCCGCCGGCGTACCATGCGCGCCGCGTGGGAGTTCGCCTTCGTCCGTCCTTGCCTTCGCATGAAGATTCTCTGGGTCAATCAGTATTTCCTCCACCCGACCGAACGGGGCGGACAGATTCGGTCGATGGGTATTCTCAAGCCGCTGCATCAGCGGCATGAGGTGCACTACGCCGCGCTGTCGGATCCGAACTCGAGCGTGGGGCTGGACATGGCGCACACGTTCAGCACGCGGGCCTACGCCATTCCGCATCCGGTCGTGCCTCGCACCTCGCCGGCATTCCTGCTGCAGGTGCTCAAGCACATCTTCTTTTCTCGGCTCCCGTTGGCGGTGGAGCGCTACCACTCACGTCAGCTGCGTGAGACGGTCGCCCAGCTGATGCAGCGTGAGAAATTCGACGCAGTGGTGTGCGACTTCGCGGCCAGCGGCGTGAACATGCCGCATCTCTCCGGGGCCGTGCTCTTTCAGCACAACGTCGAGACGACGATCTTCGAACGGCACGCCGAGCACGCGAAGACGCCGCTGCACCGCTGGTTCTACGCGATGCAGGCGCGACGCATGCACGACTACGAAGCGCGAGTCTGCCGGGAGAGTGCGCACGTGATCGCGGTGTCGCCGGTGGACGCGCAGCGCATGCGCGAGATGTTCGGCATCACGCATGTATCGGATGTCGCCACGGGCGTCGATGTGGAATCGCTGACGCATCCGGGCACGACGGAACGACCCACCGATTTCGTCTTCGTCGGCTCGATGGATTGGCTGCCGAACATCGACGGCATGCTCTGGTTTGCCGACGAGATCCTGCCGATTCTCCGTCGCCACAAGCCCAACTGCACGGTCTCGATCGTGGGGCGTCGCCCGGACGCGCGGCTGGTCGCGCTGGCGGCGGCGGACCCGCTCATCACTGTCACCGGCACGGTGGACGACGTTCGCCCGCACCTGTGGGGTTCGCGCGTATCCGTGCTCCCGCTGCGGGTGGGCGGGGGGACGCGCATGAAGGTCTACGAGGCGATGGCCGCCGGTATCCCGATGGTGTCGACGAGTGTCGGCATGGAGGGGCTGGCTTGCGTCCCCGGCCGGGATTTGCTGGTTGGCGATACCGCCGAAGCGTTCGCGGCGCACTGCCTCACGCTACTCGACAACGAGACCCTGGGAAACACTCTTGCGGCCAGCGCGCTCAAGCTCGTCACCGAAGAGTGCTCGTGGGAGTCGGTCTCGCGTCAGTTCGAAGACATGATGGTGGCAGGCGCGGGCGCCGTAGGTTCGACGAGCCAGCCGGCCTCGGTGGCCGACCGATAAAACGAGCGCGCGTGGTTGGCCGAGAGCCACGCATCGAGCCGTGCGTCTTCAGGCAGTCGCACGATTAGTGCGAGCGGACGACCGAGCTGCTGGCGGATGCTCGCCAGCGACGCGGCCCGCGTCGAATCGCTCTCGGCGGTGAAGAGTTCGCGCTGCACCGTGCGCCGTTCCTTGACCAGATCCATCGAGTAGCCGCGGAAACCCTTGTACAAGCCGTCGGCCGGTACTCCGAGGCCATGTGGCGCGATGTTCTTCGACAGGACGAAGAGCGGTCGTTGTGTTGGCGTTGCGAGATCGAAGGGCAGCCACTCCGACAGCACCACGGCATCCTTGGGGGTCGACATTCGGATCGAGTCCATCAGCGCGGCACCGCGTTCGTTGGGCGCGAGTCTGGTATCGAAGGTCGAGAAACTCACCGCTGGCGGATTCGTGAAGTTCACCGGTGCGTGATACCGACGGTACAGGTGCGGCACCGCCAGCACGACGGAGCCGGCGATGAGCAACGGCCACGCGCCCGACTTCGTCCGGCGCAACATGCGTTCGATGCCGATCGCCGCGAACGGCGCGAGGAAGAACCCCGCGTTGAACATGTACTTGTACTGGTTCGAGATCACGATCGACAGCGCGATGTTCAGCAGCAGACTGCCAGCGCACGAGAGTGCCAGTACGACGAACGTTGCACCGTAGGTGCGCGCGACGGACATGAGCACAGGGAGCGCCGTGATCCAGAGCGGCGCCAATGCGATTGCTGCGGTGGCCGTGTGGCCCTTCATGCGCCACAGCGAGGCGAGGCCCATCGTCTCGGTCGCGACGCGATCGGTGAACACCGCGCGCATCCAGAGCTGCTCCGCCACGAAGCTCGCAACGAGCGCCAGCGCGAGCCACGCCACGGTCGCTCGATTGCTCGCGTCACCGCTGCGTACGTCGCGCACGACCAGCACGAGTGCTGCGGCACCGACGGGCACCGCCGCCGCAGGCCACAGGATGGGGTATACGAGCGAGACAGACGTCAGGAGCACCGCGAGCAGCAACACACGACCGCGATCGACTCCGCGCGTCACCAGATCGACGGCGAGGAGCCCGATGGCTGCACAGAGCGCGATGCCGAAACCGTTCTGCTGAAAGACGCCGAACTTGCGGAACCACACTTCGTAGCGAGAGTCGCCCCACACCGGATACCGCTTGGTGAACGCAGCGCTCGCGTATCGCTCGCCAAGTGGACCGACATAGTTGATCCCGAAGCAGAGCGCGATCGTGCCGGCAACCTGCGCAAGGCGCGACCCACCAATGGCGGCGATGAGTTCTGCGAGCAGCGCCACCGTCGCCACGAGCGTCACGATGTTCAGCAGCATGAAGCTCGATCCCGGTGCCGAATCCAGCAGCCAGCTGAACAACGCCTGCTGAATGTGCCCGAGCCACGGATAGGCGAGCGCGATGCCCGCGAGCATCGGCTCCTCGGGGCGCAGCTCACCATTCGAAATCATGTACGTGATTTCCGAATGCAGCCACGCGTGGCCCCAATTGCCACGCACGGCGACATCGCCCGTCCAGATTGCGAGATAAGCGCCAACGAGCACCGCGGGAATGGACCACGCGAAGATCGCCTGCGGCCGTGGGAACGTGGGCCATCCCGCGCGACGAAACGCGAGGCCTAGCGCCGGCAGGTTAACCACCGCCAGCGCGATCGCAGTTTGCGCGAACGAGAGTCCCAGCCAGCGAAGCGGATAGAACTGCGCCGGCAGCACGACCGTCGAGAGAATGACGGAGTAGCTGATGCGTGCGCGGAAGGAGGTGCCGGGAAGACTGAGGCCGAACGCCAGCCACGCTCCCGGCAGCACCAATAATCCGAGTCCGGCAACGACTCCCAAGACTCCGAGCACGAATACCCTCCCTAACGAGAGCTCCGACAGCGGCGTTCGCAGTGATCGGCCGCTGGCCACCGCCTCGAAAGAGCTACGGGCGAATCACCGCACTCGCAAGCGGCCGGTTCGTCACGCGCATTGTCCTAACGCATTCCTAACCACGACCCGCTACGCAGAGCTAATGACGCCGTTGCCCACGAGGTTCCAGACACCGTCGCTCATGCTCGCCTCGATGACCTGCTGCGTTGCCAACCGCAGACTACCCGTGGTGAGCGAGGCGGATGGACCGGCGAGCATGATCTGGGTGGGTTCGCAGTCCGCCGCCGTGCTTCGAAGCAGCGCAAAGTCGCCATTGAGGGTCGCGCCCGCGACGCGCAGCTCCTCGCCGGATCCAATCAGGAGCAATTCACTCGCCTTATCGTCGGTAACGCGAAAGGCATAGCCTCCCTCGGCGTCCACCCGCTCGACGGCGAGTGAGGCATCGCGTACCGGCACCAGCAGCGTGACAAGATCGTGTCGCCCGCCGCCGCTGCTTTCCAGCTCAAGCACCGGTGCGCGCACGCGCGCGCCGTACGCGGGCGACACCCATCCCTCCTGCGTCAGCGCGCGGCGGACGCTCCCGCCCGCAAAGACATCCACCCGAACAGCGCGCACGCCGGCCGAACTCGCGGTCGCGACCTCGATGGTGCGCTGCAGCGGGGCCGCTTCGGACAGCACCGCGCCGGGCGCACAATGCCAGTGCGCCACCACGTCGTGCGCCGTCGTGCCGACTATCGAGTCGACGACCACCACATAGCGTCCACGCACGAAGTAGACGGCACGCCGATGTGTCGCCGACGCGTCGAGGCGATGGAATCCGTCGTGTGTCGCAACGACGCTATCGGCGATCGCGCCCTGCCACCACGACTGCACGGTGCCGTCGGTGCGCGTCTGCCAGGAGAACGGTCCGGCCGACACGGAAGACGCCTGTCCGTCGACCGTCACCGTGTTGTGCATCGCCGAGTGCCGAAATGCTGTTCGATCGGCGGCAGATGTCGTGTACACGAACGTGCCGGGATCGACGCACACATCCGCGCCGTCGACCCAGAGTTCCATCGACAGTGTGTCCGCATGGGCGTGACCGCAGTTGAGCATGCCCAGTGGACCGCAGTCGAGAACAGCGTGCATGCCGTCGTCCGTCCAACCGTCACGCAGCACTGCCACACCGCCGATCGGAAAGAGCTGCGAGGTGTGCGCAGGAACGGGGCTCGTCACACACGCATCGGCCTGCGCGAGCGCATTCGCGCCGAGCATCCACACCACTTCTTCGGTGACCGTCCGTGCGCTCGCGCCCACCGTCGGGAGATCGAGCATCACCGCCGCACACACCAGCGAGGCACGCACGTCGGTCCGCGTACGATCCTCAAGCAGAACCAGCTGCCCGCCGTCGTCATCGCCGATCGCCGGAATCGTACCGTCGGCACGCGTTACGTCCGCTAGGCAGCGTGCGAGCGCCTGAACACGCGTGCGAACGCCGTCGCCCACGGGGAAGCCGTTGCAATGCGCAAGACGAATCGCATGCAGGTAGATGTCGAGCGTGTACCGGTGGTAGTACGTGGTCTGCTCGAAGTAGACGCCGTCCGCATGGATCTGTCGCGTGGCCTCCGACTCGAGAATACGCCACCCGCGCTCCCGCCATTGCTCGGCACAGCGCAGCTCTGGCAGGCAGGTGCCCAAATAGAGCAACCCCAGCGCCTCGCCCGTCAGGTGCGTGTTCGGGCTGAAGTAGGTGGACAGATAGCGTTCGAGGTGGCGGCCGTGCGCGTACGCAAACTTGAGAAGCCGGGTCAGCAGCGCCGGCGTCAACGCCGCAGCGCCACGAAAGAACTCGAGCGCCCACATCCACGCGATCGATCGGTACGCGATTTCGAGGCTGCTGGCCCAATTCATACCGGTCTTGGGCGGATTCGCGTCCATCCACGCGCCAAGATGCTGAGCAAAGGTCTCCGCGTATTCGTCGCGCCCGGTGAGCCGATAGGAGCGTCCGAGCGTGAAGAAGTGCTGATGCCGGTTCAGCTCCCAGATGACCTTGTGGTCACCGGCGATCTCCGCGTCGAGATACGGGATGCGACTCCAATGCGCGATCGGTGCCCGTTTGCCCGCGACCGGATCGAGGTGCCAGTCGATGGGGGTCCCGAAATTCAGCTCCTCATAGCCGAGCAAGTGAAAGCGCCCGGCACGGACGCGATCGGCTTCACGGACGACCGCCGCACGGCTCTCCGCCCAACGGTCGCCGGAGAGCTCCGCCGCAGATGACCCGTCTCGAATTCCGGAGAGAAACGACGGCGCGGCGCGCTGTGCAAAGTGTGCCGCAACTCGATCCGCGACCGGCCCGGTACCACCGATCAGCGATGCATCACATCGTTGCCACAGCGCTTCGTCGGAAAGCTCGCCGATCGTCTCGCCGAATCCCCAGGACTCGAGTCGAGAGACTGCCGCCTGCGCTGCACGCTCGCGCAGTTCGTCGACCGAGCGTCCGCGCAGCTTGCGGAGCACGCCAATCATGCCGTGGGGGCAGGGGAAGCTGGCGTCGTGCCAGTCGAGCGTCCCGGACGGGCTTCCATGACCTCGAGCGCCAGCTCGGCCCGACCGAAAGGAGCGGACACCTGTACGCCCTGTACCACGCTGCCGACGAGTTCGAGCATCTCGCGCGCAATCGCGATGCCTTCGGCGAGCGCGTGCTCCTTGCTGCGTTCGTTCGCGCGGCGCATGCGATCGAGAATGGCGGTTGGTACCGTGACGCCCGGCACTTCGTTGGCCAGAAATTCAGCGTTTCGCGCGGACACGAGCGGCCAGATTCCCGCAACGATCGGAATCCGCACATCGTGAATGCTCTCGAGAAAATGCTCGAGTTGACGCGGGTCGAAGACAGGCTGCGTGATCGCATACTCCGCGCCCGCCTCGACCTTCCAGTGGAAGCGCCGCAGTTCATGCGCGGGATCGATCGCCGCGGGATTCACTCCCACGCCAAGCACGAATCGCGTTGGCTCCCCGAACGGATTCCCACCCGGATCGAGTCCACGATTGAGCTTCGCGGCGAGATTCGTCAGTCCGATCGCATCGATGTCGAACACGGCCGTCGCGTCCGGGTACGGCCCCATCTTCGGTGGGTCGCCGGTGATGAGCAACAGGTTGCGCAGGCCAAGCGCCGACGCGCCGAGCAGGTCGCTGAGCATCCCCAGCAGATTGCGGTCGCGGCAGCAGTAGTGCGTTACCGCTTCGATGCCGTGACGTTCGATGATGAGGCTCGTGGCGATCGCTCCCATGCGACTCTGGGCGCGCGGACCATCGGGCACATTGATCGCATCGATACCGGCGCGATGGAGCGTCGCTGCGTCCTGCTCGAGCTTGGTGGTGTCGACACCGCGCGGGGGCACAATCTCGACGGACGTGACGAACGTCCCGGCGGCCAGCTTGGCGCCGAAGCGCGAACGCTGTGCGAGCGGTACAGGCTCACGCCCCGTTGCCGCGGCAGAGCCTTCACTGGAGAGCGTTTCGCCGACGATGACACGCGTTCGCGGTGCCAGCGGGCGCACGCCTTCCACGATCGCCTTGATGTGCTCAGGCGTTGTGCCACAGCACCCGCCAACGATCTTGGCGCCAGCTTGAATCAGATGGCGGGAGTACGTGGCCATGTACTCGGGGCTGGCCATGTACATGGAGCGGCCACCGACGTCCCGTGGCATGCCGGCATTGGGTTGCGCCGAGAGCTTTCTGGTGGTGACCGCTGCCATGCGCTCGATGGCGTCGAGGATCGTCTGCGGGCCGACCGAGCAGTTGAGTCCGATGATGTCCGCTCCCCAACGATCGAGCGCGCGCGCGATCTCCTCGGGCCCGGCGCCGAATACGGAATGCAGGTCGGGGCCGATCGTCGCTTGGGCGATCACCGGCATGGCGGGATCGACGCTGCGCGCTGCGCGAATGGCCTGTTCGATCTCTTCCAGGTCGGCGAAGGTCTCGAGCACGAAACAGTCTGCGCCTCCGGCCTTGAGCGCCGTCATCTGCTCGGCGAAGATCTCGCGCGCTTCCTCTCGCGACAGCGCACCGTACGGTTCGAGCCGCACGCCGAGTGGACCGATCGCGCCGGCTACGAGTCGCGCATCGCCGGCGGCTTCGCGCGCCAATTCGGCCGCGCGCCGGTTGATGTCGGCCACCTGACGCTCGAGTCCATACTGCGTGAGCTTGAGACGATTGGCGCCGAAGGTATTCGTCTCGATGACCTCCGCGCCCGCCTTCACGTACGCGGCGTGCACGTCGCGTACGAGATCGGGTGAGCGCAGTGAAAGCTCGTCATAGCACTGGTTGATGAACACGCCACGGGCGTACAGCATCGTGCCCATGGCGCCGTCGAAGACGACGACCTGTTCTGGATCCAGTAGACGCGCGAGCAGGTCAGCGCGGGGGGCGTTCGCGAGGGTGGTCATAGTGGAGTGCAAGATAAGTCATCCCGGCCGTGGGAGGCGCGTCTCCCCAATCGGACCGCCATTGGGGAGTGTCGGCGAGGGCGGGACTGTCGGATGCAAGACGACCCACGTGCGAGCTTCGCACGTGGGTCGTCTTGCATGACTCGTCGGTCTGGCTGGCCATGGAGCGGCCGACCAGCGACCACCGGTTAGGGCGTCTGGACGACTTGCGCGGTCTTCGAGTTGAGCTGCGTGTAGTCGACGCCAACCGAGGTGCCCGCGGTGCTCACGCTCTTGAACGGGCTTGAGGAGGTGAGCTGCAGGTTGGCCGGCCAGGAGAGGAACCCGACGGCCGAAAAGGCAGACGGCTGGTAGTTGCCAAGCGGGAAGCGCGAGCCCGTCGTCATCGGGTTCACGTTCCGCGAGTACACCCAAGAGGTGTACGACGCGTTGAGGCCGACCGTACCATAGCCGACACCATCCGCGAGCACCGTCTGATCGTAGGATCCGAAGCTGGCCTGCGACACACCGAACACGTTGTTCTCGACGCGAAGGTTGTTGGCCTTGGGCAGCAGCATGTACAGGCCGTGCGTCGTGGCGAAGCCGGTGTTGTACTCGAACGTCAGGTCGCTGACGTTGGTAACCAGCCAGAGCCGGCCAGTGCTCGGGTCGCCGATGTTCTCGAACAGGTTGTTGGAGATCAGCAAGTGGGACATCGGCACGGCAGGATTCACTTCCGGCTTGCCGGCCGCGGCCAAGGCGTGCTGCGTGTTCCGCACGATGTTGTAGCGGAACGTCAGGTCGCGCGTCTCGCTGAACGGTGCGCCGCCACCCTGATTCACGGACTTGAGCACGATCGCGGTGCCGTTCTGTCCGTCGACCCAGTTGTTCTCGAAGATGTTGCCTTCCACCAGAATGCGGTGGCCCATCTTGAGTTCGAAGCTGTTCTTCACGGACCACACGTTCTTCCAGGACAGCGGCTTGAAGAAGTGGTTGCCGCGAATTTCGATGTCCGATGGAATCATCGCGACGCTGGAGGGATCGGCGCCGCCGAACATGACGTTCTCGCCCGCCCCTTCGAGATAGTTGTTCTCGATCTTGTACGGGCCGGTGCCGTTCCAGCCGACGATCGCCTGGCTGTCGAAGCCCTTGCCGTGGCATTCGCTCAGCCACGAGTCCACTACAACAGTCGATCCCGAGTTCATCAGCACGCAGCGCTGGAAGTTCAGCTGAGCGGTGCCATGGATGTACATGCGGTCGAGAACGATGCTGTCGGGCTGCGTGGTCGGCGTGCCGCCGGCACCAATCTGGATAAGCGAGTACGTGGTGGTCAGGCTCGACGGGGAACTGACTTCGAAGCCAAGAAGGCGATAGTTGTGGGCGCCGGCATCTGCCGTGAACACCGGGGTGCCGCTCGAGCCGCCCAATACTTTGGGAAGCGCCGTGGACGTGCTTGGACGCGCCCGGGTTCCGGCGGGAACCGTGTTGTTGGCGGAGCGGATGGTGATCCACCCTGCGCCCGTCGTCTTCTTGCGGAGGTAGAACGCGCCCGTATAGGTCGTGTTGGCCTGAAGCACGATCTCATCACCGAAGCGCGCCGTGTCGATGGCGGCCTGAAGGGCGCCCGACGTGGAGACATTGATCGTGCGCGAGGCGGTGGCGCTGCGAGCGCGCGCCAGCATCCCATCAAGGTAGACGCGCGGCAGCTCGACGATCGACGGTGCCGGACTCGGCGGCGGCGGCGGTGGCGGAGCCGTTGTGCCGACCGCAAGCACGGTGACACTCGCCGTGGCAGTCGCACCGGCTGCGTTTTGCAGCGTCACGCTGGCCGTGCCCGGCTTGATACCCGTCACGACGCCGCCCGTGGATACGGTCGCGACCTGCGTGTTCGAGCTCGACCAGGTACCGGCTGCGTTGGCTGTCAACGTCGCTGTCTTGCCCGAGTCCACCGAAACAGTGCTCGGCGACACGCTGAGCGCTGGAGTGGTAGTAGTGGTACCGGACGTGACCGACAGAACCACCGAATCGATTCCGGCCACACTCCGCGCGACAATCGTTACAGGTCCGACGAGCTTGCCGATCACCTTCCCCGTGCTTGCGCCCACCGTAGCGCGAGCGGGGCTCCGCGACTCCCAGGTAGGCACCGACAGTCGACCGACACGCGTGCTCGTCGCGACGAGCACCAGAGAGTCGTTGACCTTGAGCGTCGACACGGCCGGCTTCGTGATGCGTACGTAGCTCGTCGACGTGTTCGCTGCCATCGCCGGTGACATCAGGTCCAGCGCCGTGGCAGGCGCGACCGGTGTTTCACAGGCGGCAAACGAGATACACAACAGAGGCCACATCATCATCAGCTGCTTGGTACGGGAAATGCGCACGATACGTCTCCTGAGGGAACGAAGTCGCCCGACTCGCTGTCCGCAATGGCGCCGCACGACAGCGTGCGACAAACGGTTGCGCGTGCAGCGGGGAAAGACGGGTGACAACCACTTGCGATCAATTGACGAGGCCTCAAGAACGTAGCAACAATAACTTCGGGCTCAGCTGCAACGCACGTCACACTGTGACGCGTTGTACCAATTCGCGCTTGACGAAGTCAGCGCATCCGCAGCAGCGATTCGCTCCACGAACGACTGATGCCGCCGTAGTACCGTCGATGATGCGCCTGGACGCATTCAAACCCAGCTCGCGCTATCCCTCGCGCCGATGCGTCATTGCTCGCGAGGCACCACATCCATGCATGCTCTGCACCCTCGCTTGCGTGGAGCAATACTAGCTCCGCAATCATATAGGTGTACAGTCCGACACCCCGGTACTCCGGCAGCACGTAGAATGACGTGAGCACCGACGAACGTTCTGGCAGACTCAGGTATGTGCCGGTCTCCGAGATCGTCCAACCATCAGACGGACTCGTGGACATGCCCCAACCGACAATCGCCGCCGACGGGCTGCGGACCACGTGCAGCCGCTGCGCCGCGTCGTACGTGGAAATGAGCTCAGCCGGAAACGCGTCGTTGGATACGGGGTCGCGCACGGTACCGCCGTGTCCCACGTCACTATCACGGCGTGAGAAGGGCACGTCCGCCTGAAAGACGTAGCCTGCGGGCGCGACGGGAGGAGACTCATCCCGGCGAGCTGATCTGTGAAACACCAGCACATGATCGTGTCCGGCGACGTGATGCAGCGCGCGACGCAGGACGTAGGGGAGCATCAGTCCGCCGCGAGTGCCGTACTGCTGATACGACGCGTCAGAATCCGAGCGAGCGCGGCAACGTTCGTCGGCAGATTGAAACGCGCCGTGACAGCCGCGCGACCTTCCGCACCCAGCTTGGCCGCGAGCGCGGGCTGCTCGTAGAGCTCGATCAGTGCCGCAGCCGTCGCCCGCGGGTCGGCCGCCGCGGTCAGCAATCCGTTCACTCGGTGCTCGATGAGTTCGGGGATGCCGTTTACCCACGTCGACACGCACGGCAGCCCCATCGCCATCGCTTCCATGAGCACGACAGGGATACCCTCAGCGAAGCTGGTCAGGGCAAATGCGTCCGCGCGTTCCAGCAATGCCTTAACCTCCGATTCGTTGCGCCATCCCTCGAAATGCACCTGCCCCTCGAGTCGCAATGATCGTGCGAGCGCTTCGAGCTGTGCGCGATCCGGACCGTCGCCCACCAATCGCAGCTGCACGGGGATGCCGGCATCACGCACGTAACCGATTGCCTCGATCAGGATGCGCAGTCCCTTCACCGGCGCGAGACGCGCGACGCACGCGACCTCAAACGGTTGAGCATCGGACCGAACTGATCGATCGCGCGTCGACGCCGAGAATCGTGTGACATCCACGCCGAGGTGACTCACCTCGACGCGATCCCACAACACCGGTTCGACGGCGCGACACACCTGTGACGCACCGTAGTGGGAAATCACCACCGTAAACGCTGCCTCAGCGACCTTCTCGGCGAGCCGTGTGCCGACGACATCGTCGAACTCCGCAGGACCGTGCACCGTGATCGACCACGGCAGTCCGGAAAGTCGCGACGTGAGTCTGGCCACGGTCGACGTGAAGTGCGCATGAAAGTGAGTGACGCCCGCCGCTCGAAACGCATCGGCTGCACATCCGGCCTGCGCCAGTCGGACGAAGCCCTTCCATCTGGGCTCTCCGCGCGAGATGCCAACGAACGGGGACGCAACCACCGCGCGGACATAGCGCAGCGGAGACCGCACAGCACATCGCAGGTTGGCGGCAACCACCTGACCGAGGCGACCGAGCGATGCGTACACAGTGACCGACCGTTCCGCGCGTTCCGTCTCCGACAACTGATCGGGCGGACGATCGCACTCCATCATCGACACCGCTGTGATCTGCATCCCCAGGCGTCGCAGCTCGGTCACTTCGCGCAGAATGAACGTGTGATGGATCGAGGGAAACTGTGACACGAGGTAGCCGAGGCCGCTCCTCTGCGTGGCAGGAGTACTCATGCGTCCCCCGCGAGCGAGAGCTGCCCTGTACGCGCGGGCAGCGTCTCCATTGGCAGCCGTCCGTACACCTTCAGCAGCGTGTTCATCACCGACTCCTCGCTGAAACGACTGCGAGCGAACGAGTGCCCCGCCTCACCCATGCGACGCGCTCGCGGCAGATCGGAGAGCAACGTGGTCATCGATGACGCGAGCCTCGCCGCATCGCCCGTCGGAACGACGAATCCTGTCTCGCCGTCGGCGACCGCATCGCGCACACCGCCCACGTCGGTCGAGACCACTGGGACACCAACGGCCATCGCTTCGACGATCGTGTTGGGGAATCCTTCGCGTTGCGAAGTCAGCAGCGCCGCGTCTGCTGCCGCATGGTAGCGCCACCCGGACGACTGCTCGCCCGCGAGCACCACCGCGTGCGCTACATCGGATGCATCG
Organism: Gemmatimonas sp.; assembly: GCA_965279375.1. Taxonomy (GTDB): domain Bacteria; phylum Gemmatimonadota; class Gemmatimonadetes; order Gemmatimonadales; family Gemmatimonadaceae; genus Gemmatimonas. Next base: position 2,460,966 of record OZ257156.1, read on the forward strand.
ATCGCCGCCCGCACCTGGTCCAGGGCAGGACCGCCTCCGACCAGTACCAGACGGGCCGTCGGCACCTGCTGGAGCACACGGGCGAATGCCGCGATGGCGAGCGGGTGGTCCTTTTCAGGAGAAAGTCGCGCGACCATGGACACGAGCGGCGCGTCAGAGCTGATGCCGTGGGCGGCGCGGATCTCCGATCGCAGCTGTGCGCGGTCGGCGGACCACAGTACGTCGTCAACGAAGTTCGGTACGATCACCAGCTTGTCCGCTCGCACGTGTTCCTCGCCAATGACCGACGCGGCGACGGTGGCGCTGTTGGCGAGGACACGATGCGCGAAGCGATACCCGAGTCGACTGCTCTGCGTGAGCGACACGGGATACTGTGCCAGCCCCCAGCGACGGCTGGCAATGATCAGGCGAGTGCCGGCCAGGCGGGCGCCGATCGTCAGCAGGGAATTCGTATACACGTCGTGGCAGTGCACGACGTCGGCGCCGACGCTGCGGCACAACGCGGCGAATCGCAGGATGGCTCTGATGGAGGTCCAGTGCGCGATGCCGCGTATGGGGAATTCGTGGATCGTGATTCCCGCCGAGCGCAGGCGCGAAGCCAGCGGTCCGCCGCGGAAGACAGCCATGTGGACGGTGACACCACGGGCCGCGAGCGCAATGGCCGTTCGCACGGCATTGGTTTCCGTGCCGCCAATATCCAATCCATCAACCGCGTGCACGACACAAAGCCCGCCGTGCGGTAGTCCGGAGTATCGGTTGGCGGTGCTGTCAGTACGCACGGGATTCAGATGGAGGAAGCGGCCACGATCCGTACCGCGTCGGCTGTCCGACCGGCCTGCAGTGGCGCGGAGGGGCGAGCGAAACGACTCGTGCGATGTGCACCGACTCCCCTCCGATTAACTTGACTGGCATATGACGACGAACGAAACCTCGCGAAGCGCCCGGCTCGCTCGCCTCTCCGACCGCCTCACCCGCCGCATACTCGTGCTGGACGGTGCGATGGGCACGATGCTTCAGACCTACCGCCTCGGCGAGTCTGACTATCGCGGGAGCCGCTTCGCCGAATGGACGCGAGACCTCAAAGGGAATAACGACCTCCTCGTACTCACGCAACCGGAGATCGTCGGGGCCATTCACGCCCAGTATCTCGAGGCCGGCGCCGACATTCTCGAGACGAACACGTTCAATGCCAATGCGATCTCCATGGCCGACTACGGCATGGAGTCCCTCGCGTATGAGCTGAACGTCGCTGGTGCGGCACTCGCGCGCCGCGTCGCCGATGAGTTCGAGGCACGCGAACCGGACCGGCCGCGCTATGTCGCCGGCGTGCTGGGTCCGACCAATCGCACCGCATCGTTGTCACCCGAAGTCGAAGACCCGGGTGCCCGCAATGTGAACTTCGAACAGCTCGTCGCCGCCTACGGCGAAGCGGTGCGCGGCCTCATCGACGGTGGTGCCGATCTGCTGATGGTGGAGACCATCTTCGATACGCTGAACGCCAAGGCGGCACTGTTCGCGATCGAGCAGTACTTCGACGAGACCGGCATGCGCGTGCCGGTCATGATTTCGGGAACGATTACCGACGCGAGCGGACGGACGCTCTCGGGCCAGACAGTCGAAGCCTTCTGGGCCTCGATCTCGCACGTGCAGCCGCTGTCGGTCGGTCTCAACTGTGCGCTCGGTGCGGCGCAGCTTCGCGCGTATGTGCAGGAGCTCTCGCGTGTCGCGACGACGTACATAAGCGCACATCCGAATGCGGGTCTGCCCAACGACATCGGTGGGTACGACGAATCGCCGGAAACGATGGCCACGCAGATCGCCGAATGGGCGAGCAGCGGGTTGCTCAACGTGGTGGGCGGCTGCTGCGGCACGACGCCCGCGCACGTGCGCGCGATCGCGAACGCCGTGCGGGACGTCGCGCCGCGACCGGTGCCGGTGCTGCCGCCGCTGCTGCGTCTGTCTGGCCTCGAGCCGATGGTCATTGGCCCCGACACCAACTTCGTCAATGTGGGCGAACGCACGAACGTCACCGGATCGTCGCGCTTCTCCAAGCTCATTCTGTCGGGCGATTACGCCGAAGCGGTCAAGGTGGCGCGGCAGCAGGTCGAAAGCGGCGCGCAGATCATCGACGTCAACATGGACGAAGGGTTGCTCGACGCCGTGGAGGCGATGACGACCTTCCTCAACCTCTTGGCCGCCGAGCCGGATATTTCGCGCGTGCCGGTGATGGTCGACTCGAGCAAGTGGCACGTGATCGAGGCCGGCCTTCGTTGCCTGCAGGGCAAGGGCGTCGTGAACTCGATTTCGCTCAAGGAGGGCGAGACGGAGTTCCTTCGACAGGCGCGGCTCGTTCGGCGCTACGGCGCTGCGGTCATCGTGATGGCCTTCGACGAGCAGGGGCAGGCCGACAGCGCGGAACGCAAAGTGGCCATCTGCACGCGGGCCTACGAGCTGCTCACGCAAGCGGTCGGCTTCCCGCCGCAGGACATCATCTTCGATCCCAACATCTTCGCGATTGGCACCGGCATCGAGGAACACGCCGGCTACGCCGTGGCGTACTTCGACGCCACTCGCGAGATCAAGCGTACGCTGCCACTGGCCAAGGTGTCCGGTGGTGTGAGCAACATGTCGTTCTCCTTCCGGGGCAACAATCCACTCCGTGAAGCGATGCATGCCGTGTTCCTGTACCACGCCATTAAGGCGGGGATGGACATGGGTATCGTCAACGCGGGTCAGCTCATCCCGTACGAGGACATCCCGGTCGACCTGCGCGAGCGCGTCGAAGACGTCGTGCTGAACCGGCGCGCCGATGCGACCGAGCGACTGCTCGAGGTGGCCGACAGCCTCAAGGGACGCGCCGCGAAAGCCGTTGAGGAACACGCGTGGCGCAGCCTGCCGGTGAACGATCGGCTCTCGCACGCGCTCGTACACGGCATCGATGCGTATGTGGTCGAGGATACCGAAGCGGCCCGCGTCGAAGCCGCCCAGCCGATCGACGTGATCGAAGGGCCGCTCATGCGAGGCATGAATGTGGTGGGCGACCTGTTCGGCGCGGGTAAGCTGTTCCTGCCGCAAGTCGTCAAGAGCGCGCGCGTCATGAAGAAGGCGGTGGCGCACCTCATTCCGTACATCGAAGCGGCAAAGACCGCGACCAGCAAGCCCGTCGGTCGCGTCCTCATGGCGACGGTGAAGGGCGACGTGCATGACATCGGCAAGAACATTGTCGGTGTCGTTTTGCAGTGTAACGGCTACGAGGTCGTGGACATGGGCGTGATGGTTTCCTGTGCCGCGATTCTCGACAAGGCGCGCGAGATCGGCGCCGACGCCATCGGACTGTCCGGACTGATCACGCCTTCGCTCGACGAAATGACCTTCGTCGCCAGCGAGATGGAGCGGCTCGGCTTCACGATTCCGCTCCTGATCGGCGGGGCGACCACCAGCAAGGCGCACACGGCGCTGCGCATCGAGCCGGCGTACTCGGGGCCGGTCGTCCATGTACTCGACGCTTCACGCGCGGTTGGTGTGACGAGCGCACTGCTCAGCGACGAGCGGCGCGATGCGTTCATCGCTGGTATCCGGAAGGAGTACGACGCCCTGCGCGTTGCACGCGAGGCCCGCGGTGGCGCGGATCGCTTGATTCCCATCGAGGCGGCGCGCGCCAATCCGGCGCGCATCGACCTGTCCGTGTCCGTGCCGGTGCCCAGCTTCATCGGCCCGAAGACGCTCGACGCGTACCCGCTCGATGACCTCGTTCCGTTCATCGACTGGACGCCGTTCTTCCAGACATGGGAACTGGCCGGGCACTTTCCGGCGATTCTGGATGATCCCGTGGTGGGCGAAACGGCGCGGTCGCTTTACGCCGACGCTCGCGCCATGCTCGATCGCATCGTCCGCGAGGAGCGACTGCAAGCCAAGGCGAGTTTTGGCTTCTGGCCGGCACAGGCGGTTGGCGACGATATCGTGCTGTACACCGACGCCGAACAGTCCTCCGAGGCCGCGACGCTGCACATGCTCCGCCAGCAGGGTGACAAGAAGGGCGACGGCCGACCCAACTTCTGCCTCGCGGACTTCGTGGCCCCCAAGACGAGCGACGTGCTCGACTACATCGGTGCATTCGCGGTCACCACGGGGCACGGCTTGGAGGGGCTGGTCGCCGAATACGAGGCGGCTCACGACGACTACAGCTCCATCATGGCCAAGGCGCTCGCCGATCGGCTGGCCGAGGCCTTCGCCGAGCGGCTGCATCATCGCGTTCGGACCGAGTTCTGGGGCTACGCCGCCAACGAGTCGCTCGACCCGGAGGCGCTGGTGCAGGAGAAGTTCCAGGGCATCCGGCCGGCACCCGGCTATCCGGCCTGCCCGGATCATCGAGAAAAAGGCACGCTCTTCGCGCTGACCGAGGCCGAGTCGCGCGCCGGCATGCGACTGACCGAAAGCTTCGCCATGTCACCGGGCGCGAGCGTGAGCGGTTGGTACTTCTGGCGTCCGGAGTCGACCTACTTCGGCGTCGGCAAACTGCTGCCCGATCAGCTCACCGACTATGCCGTCCGCACAGGTGGCGCCGCGGACGGCGCGCGCTGGACCGCCACGCTCGCGGTAGGGTAGCTTTTCCCTGCCCGCGAACGTGACTGGTGCGGCTTGCCAAGCGTCCAAAGGTACCTCCTCTTTTTCCAGTCCAATGACCATACCTGCGTCATCCACGTCGATGCTCGCACCGCGCGACGCGCTGGCGTCCATCAAAGCGCTCGACCGAATTCAGCTCGCGGCGTACGTGCTGACGGGGATGATGTTCGCGCTGTTGTTCGCCAAGCCGGCCTCGTTGCTGTTGGAGGCTTGGTGGAACGATCCGAATTCTGGTCACGGCCTGCTGCTGGCCCCGTTGTCGGTCTGGTTCGCCTACAAGGCGGGCATCGCCAAGGGCGCCAAGCCGCAGCGTGTCCTCGGCGGCTCCATCCTGCTCTTCGCCATCGTGTCCCGGTACGCGGCGGATCTGGCGGCCGAGCTGTTCGTCATGCGCGGGTCCATGCTGGTCGCGATCGCCGGCCTGGTGGTCTGGTACGGTGGCATTCGGCAGCTTTTGCATTGGTGGCTGCCGTTCGCGTTGACCGCGCTGTCCGTGCCGATTCCGGAAGTCATTCTCAACACCGTTGCGCTGCCCTTGCAGTTCACGGCCTCGCGCATCGGCGCCTCGCTGCTCGCCTTCCGTGAGATTCCGGTGCTGCTGACCGGCAATGTCATTCGCATTCCCGGGCAAGAGTTGTTCGTCGCCGAAGCGTGCAGCGGGCTCCGCTCGCTCACCGCGCTCATCAGCCTCGGCGTACTGCTGGGCGCGCTCTTTCTGCGCTACTGGCAAATGCGGGTGTTGCTCATCGCCATCGCCATTCCGATTGCGATCCTGATCAACGGCTTTCGAATTTTTCTGACGGGCTTCCTCGTCCTGTTCGTGAGCCCTGAGATGGGGCAAGGCTTCATGCACACCAGCGAAGGCATGATGATGTTCGGCGCGGCGTTCCTCGTGATCGCTGGCGTCACCTGGCTCTTCGGGCGCGCCGAAGGGCTGTTCGGACCCACCACACGTACAACGGCGGCCGCGCTATGACGAATCGCCTCGCGCAGTTCACGCCCGCGCTGATTCTCGCTGCGGGTGTCCTGGTGGTCTCGGGAATCCGCGAGCAGTACGCCATGACGCTGCGAGCCCCCATCGCGTCGCTGCCGACCAACTTTGGCGGCAACACGTCGCGCGACATCGTCGTGGGCGAGGAGGAGCGCAAGATCGCCGGCATGTCGGAGTATGTCATGCGCGAATTCCGTCGCGATTCCACGACGATGTTCTCCGTCTACGTGGGTTACTACGATCGGCAGGTGCAGGGCAAGACGATTCACTCGCCCAAGAACTGTCTGCCCGGTGCCGGTTGGGAGATTCTCACCAGCGCGCGCGCGCCGATGCCCGGTGGGCTCCCCGGAGAGACGGTGAATCGCGTCCTGCTCGCGAATCGCGGTGTGCAGGCGCTCGTGGTGTACTGGTATCAGGGTCGTGGTCGGGTGGCGTCGAACGAGTACTCCGTGAAGTGGGACCTGCTCCGCGACGCAGCCATCTACGGGCGAACGGACGAAGCGTTGGTGCGCATCGTCGTGCCCATCGAGCCACCGGTGCGCGCGCTCGCCGACTCGACCTCTCAGCGTCTGGCGCACGCTCGCGCGGTGGCCACCGCTGATTCCATCGCGAACATGGTCATCCCGGAGCTGTCGCGAGACGTCGCGCGTGTGCTACCCGCACCGCCCAAGTCGTGATAGCACGCTCGGGCGAATGACCGACCGGCCGTACGCGGGCCTCTTCACGCTGCTGCGGGCCGATATTGCGGCCAAAGCGGAATGGCTGTACGGGTCGGCGGCGCCGCGTGACCAGTTCAAGACGCTGCTCACCGACGGCACGTTCGCCATGGTGGTGTATCGGTTGATGCAGGCGAGTCAGCGCGCAGGACTCGCGCCGCTGGCCATGGTGTTCAACAAGCTCAATACCGTTTTCGGCGGATGTGTCATCGGGCGCGGCGCGGCGTTCGGGCCGGGCTTCGTGCTGGTACACAGCATGGGTGTCGTCATCAACACCGCAGTTCGCGGTGGGCGTGACGTGAAGATCGAGCATCAGGTCACCATCGGTGCAGAGCGTGGACTGAGTCCCGTCCTCGGCGATGATCTGTTCATCGGCGCCGGTGCGAAGATCATCGGATCGGTCCGTCTCGGCTCGGGAGTGCGCGTCGGAGCCAACGCGGTGGTGGTGAAGGACGTCCCCGACAACGTCACCGCCGTCGGCGTTCCCGCTCGGTACATCCCGCGCGATGTCGCCAAAGTTCAGGACGCATCGCCGCCGATCGTTGAGCGAGCGTCCGTCACGTGAACGTGCCGCTGCTGATCGTGGCGGTCAGTCTCGCCGCCATTGGCTGGACACTCGTGGGCTACCCGACGTGGCTGGCAATCCGAGCGCGCGGGACGCGGTCGGAAGACCAGGGCGATTCTGCGACACGTGATCGCGCGGGCGATGCGCTGCCCACCGTGACGGCAGTGATTCCCGTCCACAACGGCGCGCCGTTTCTCGCAAAGAAGCTCGAGAGCGTCCTCTCGTCGGATTATCCCGCGGAGCGGCTCAACGTGATCGTGCTCTCCGACGGCAGCACCGACGAGACCGATGCCATCGCCGAATCCTTCGCCGCGCGAGAGCGCGTGCGGTTCGTGCGGCTGCCCAAGGGCGGAAAAGCGGTGGCGCTGGGCGTGGCGTTTCCGATGGTCGACCGGGATATCGTGCTGCTCACCGATGTGCGCCAGCGGCTCGAGGGCGACTGCGTGCGCAATCTGGTGCGTCGCTTCAGCGATCCTGCCGTCGGCGTGGTGAGCGGACAGCTGCGCATTCGCGCGGGTGAGACCGCTGGTGAAGCGAGCACCGGACTGTATTGGCGCTATGAAACCGCCATACGCGAGCATCTGAGCCGGATCGACTCCATCATCGGCGCAACCGGTCCGATCTACGCCATGCGGCGCACACTGGTGCGCCCACTGCCCGCCGGCTGCATTCTCGACGACGTGTGGCTGCCCATGCAGGCGGTGTTCGACGGGTATCGCGCAGTGATGGCCAGCGATGCGGTTGCCTGGGACTACGCGACGAGTGTGTCGTCGGAATTCGCGCGAAAAGTCCGCACGCAGGCCGGACTCTTTCAGCTGCTCCGTCTCGAGACGCGACTTCTCAACCCCGTGCGCAATCGACTCTTCGCGTCGTTCCTCTTTCTCAAGCTCGGGCGGCTGTTCCTCGGTCACTTGCTGATCGTACTCGCGGTGGCGAGCGCGTTCCTGCCGTCGCCATGGTCACTGCTGCTGCTGGCGATGCAAGCGGCATTCTACGCGGCCGTGTTCGTCGATCGACTGTTGCCGGAAGGGTCGATGCTCAAGCGCCTGACCGCGCCGTGCGCCACGTTCGTGACGCTCGTGGCAGCCGCGTTCGTCGCGCAGGTGGTGTTCTTCCGCGATCCCAGCACCCTCTGGAAGTCAACGAAGGTGCGCCTCGTCGACGCCACGTCGTGACTCGTCGGCGACGATGAGCGGAACGTCCGTGGCGACGTCGACGCGAGCTGCGCTCATCGCCAGCGTCGCCCTGATTCTCCTCGCCACACTCACTCCGATTGGCGCCGCGTCGATTCCGCCGACGTCGCCGTGGTGTGTCGACTGCGGCGGGCACTGGCTCGCCGACGCGCTCAGTAACATCGCCCTCTTCATACCGCTTGGGGTGACGTTGCGCCGCACATCGCGGCGCGTTGCGTGGTGGTGGGTCTTGGGCATTTCCGTCGCGCTTTCCCTCGGCGTCGAGACGCTGCAATCGATCGGGCTGCCGCCCGGCAGAAGTCCGACGCTCGCCGATGTGATCGCCAATGCGTGCGGCGGCCTGTGCGGATTTCTGTTGGCCTCTGCGGGCCGCTGGTTTCGTCCGGTGCGGGCCGACGTCGCAAGTGCCTCGGCGCTCGGCTGGAGTGTCGGTGTGGCTGCGCTCTGCTGGGGAACAAGCTGGGCGCTGACGCCAGTGTCTGATCGCTTTTCGCCGCCGTCCGAGACGGCGACGAGCGAGGTCGGGCGACGCGACACCGTTAACGCGATCATCCGACTGAGCCCGTTGACTGCGTTGCCGACCTACGGCTGGTTCGCCGGCATCGTCGATTCGGCCACGGTCAACGGCACGACGTTCACCCGCAGCAGTACTGGACCCGTGATCATCGAGTCCGTGGGAAGCGTTGCCGAGACGGACATTCGTGTGACCATGCACGGCGCGGACCGGCGCGGTGCACTCGTTCCACTGGTTTACCTGCACGCGGCCGAGTCGCGGCAGCCGTCGGCCATTGTCGGTGTGCGTGATGCGGCGGTGACCTTGGTCGTCCTGCGACAGGCGGATGCGTGGGGGCTGCTGACGCCGGCGCTGACGATGCGCGATGTGCTCGGCGACGACGTTGGCGCCGCGTCTCGGGTCGTCCGGATAGAAGCGCAGTCACGGCGAGGGCAACTCAAACTCGGCGTGCATACGAGTAGCGGTGCAGCAGGTGCAGACAGTGGTGCGTCCGCCTCGCGCGACGGGTGGCGTCGTAAGGAACTGGCGCTCTCGCCGATGCTCGGTTGGGCGATGCTTCAGACCCTCGTGGCGAGCGACGCGGCATATGCGGGAGTGGCGCAACTCTGCTGGATCGCGCTGCTCATGTGTCCGATCGGATGGTGGTCGGCGCGCGCAGGCGGCAGCCGGCTCGCGGCCACGATCATCTCGTCGCTGGTGGTGGTGTACGGGGCGGCAAGCAGCACCGCCCGGTTCGACTTGGCTGCGGTTTCGCGTCTCGAATGGCTGGAGGCCGCGGCCGCGATGGCTGCCGGATTTCTCGCCAGCCATCGCGAGCTGCAGCGACGCAACAGCGAATAGCTTTCGCGCAGGACGGTCTTCCGTGCGATCGGCAGCCGACGTCTCAATGCCCAGGTCCAGTAGCGTTCCCGTCGTCTCTCCTGCGTGTCTACCGCAACCTCTCTCGTGTCGTCCGTTTCCGATTCGAACCACCGCGCGCCACGCGCGCTCCTACTGAGCTACAACTTTCCACCAGCGAACGTCGCAGGCGCGCATCGCTGGGATGCGTTCACGCGCTACTGTCGATCGCGCGGCTGGAAGTTCGACGTCATCTCTCGCGTACCGGGAGCGCCGCCCTTCACACCCGCGCAGGTGGACGCCGCGCGACTGCGTCAGACTGACGAGGAGCCGCTACGCGTGTTCGGATTGCCGGACACCGAGCATGTTTCGCAGAACGTGGTCGCGGCGTTGCACCGCGGCTTGCGTGCGGTACGCCCCGCTCGTTCCGCGCCGGCGCCCGAAGCATCGGCGTCGGTCGCTGTGGCACCGAGCGGAGCGACGCTTCGGGTAGACCGTGCCGTGCTGCCGCGCGGCGAAATCATTGGCACGCTCAAGCCGTATCTCAACGCGCGCGCCGCGCTGTTCGCGTGGCGCTACTACTCGGAAGGTCTGGGGTGGGTCGCACAAGCACACGCACTCGGGCAATCGTTGGCTCGGCAGGTGCCATACGACGTCATCATCACGTCCGGTCCGCCGCACTTGAGCTCTGACGCGGCGCGTCGACTCTCGGTGGAATTCGGCGTACCGCTCGTGCTCGACTTCCGTGACCCGTGGGCCGCGTTGGATCTGCTGCCCACCGATCTCGCATCGCCGCTGTGGTATGGCATTGCGGAGTACTATGAACGCAAGGCGGTGCGCCAGGCATCACTCCTGACGATGAACACCGAACGGGCAACGCGTCAGATGCAGCGCAAGTATCCGAAGGCGCACGTGGTGACCGTGCGCAACGGTTACGACGGAGGCGTCGCGTTGGCGGAGCACGACGCATCGACGTTCGTCATGGTCTACGCAGGCGCGATTTACCTGGATCGTGATCCCAGGCCGACACTCGCTGCGCTTCGCACCGTCATCGCGGACGGCAACATCCCGCCCGGTGCGATCAGACTCAAGTTCATCGGAGAGACGGCAACGTTCGCCGGTGTGCCGCTCACGCAGCTGGCCGCGGAAGCCGGCGTCGAGGCGTACGTGCAGGTCATGCCTTCCATTCCGCGGGATCAGCTGCACGCAGAACTGAGGCGTGCGGCGATGTTGGTGAATCTCCCGCAGGGTGCTTCGCTGTGCATTCCGTCAAAGGTCTTCGAGTACCTGCATTTTCCGGCGTGGTTGCTTGCCCTGGAGCCTGCCGGTACGTCGACGCACGACCTGCTCGCGACGACTGGTGCGGACATCGCTGCCCCGACAGACGTGAGCGCGATCGCTGGAATCATTCGCCGCCGCTACAACGAGTACATGGGCGGCGCCCGCCCCGTGCCGCTCGCACAGGGCGACGCGTTCACTGCATCGCGACAGGCGGAGGTGTTCTTCCGCGCGCTCGAGGCACTCTAGCGCGGCCGCAACCGGATTCGATTGCGGCCGCGTCGCCGCGTTACTTGCGAATGCTGTCCTTGCGCGCCCGCGGGAACTTCTCAGTCAGCGGATCGACGTACTCGCGTTCGCCCGCGCCCACATAGATCTGCCGTGGACGCGCGATCTTCTGTTCCTTGTCGAGGATCATCTCTTCCCACTGCGCGAGCCAGCCCGACACGCGAGCCACGGCGAAGAGCACAGTGAAGAAGTCCGTCGGGAACGCCATGGAGCGATAGATCAGCCCCGTGTAGAAGTCGACGTTCGGGTAGAGTCTGCGCGCGATGAAGTAGTCGTCGGACAACGCGATGCGCTCGAGTTCGAGCGCGATTTCGAGGTCCTTGTCCATGCCGACCTGCGCGAACACTTCGTCGGCCAACTTCTTCACGATACGCGCGCGCGGATCGTAGCTCTTGTAGACGCGATGGCCGAAGCCCATCAGCCGCTGCTCGCCCTTGCCGCTCTTCACCGCCTCGATGAACGCCGGGATGTTCTTCTTGTCGCCGATCTCGGTGATCATGCGAAGCACCGCTTCGTTGGCGCCACCGTGCAGCGGACCGAAGAGCGCCGCAATGCCGCCCGCGACGGCGGAGAACGGGTCCACGCCGGATGAGCCGATCGCACGCACGGCGCTCGTCGAGCAGTTCTGCTCGTGGTCGGCGTGCAAAATGAACAGCACTTCGAGCGCCTTCACGAACACCGGATTGCCCTCGTACTTGGGCTCCGACATGCGCGCGACCATCGAGAGAAAGTTCTCGACGTACGACAGGTCATTGTCGGGGTAGATGAAGGGCAAACCCTTCACGTGCCGGTAGGCGAACGCGGCGATCGTCGGCAGCTTGGAAATCAAACGGACGATCGAGATGTAGCGCTGATGCGGGTCATGAATGTCGCGCGCCTGCGGATAGAAGCTGCTGAGCGCCGCCGTCGCTGTGCAAAGCATCGACATCGGATGCGCGTCGTACCGGAACCCTTCCAGGAACTTGCGAATGTTCTCGTGCACGTACGTGTGGTACGTGACGTCGCGCACCCACGAGTCATACTGCGTTTGATTCGGCAGTTCGCCGTTGCGCAGCAGATACGACACCTCGAGGAATGTGGCGTTCTCCGCGAGTTGCTCGATCGGATAGCCGCGATAACGCAGGATGCCTTTGTCGCCGTCGATGAACGTGATCGCGCTGCGGCACGACGCGGTGTTCATGAACGCCGGGTCGTAGCTCAGCAGGCCGAACTCCGACGCGTCTTTGCGAACGGCGCGCAGGTCGTTCGCGCGAATGAAGGTGTCCCCTTCCGGACCCTCCGTGCGAATGGGTGCGAGGTAGTGCGTGCCGGTGCGCGTGTCGCGAATGTCCAGCGCGTCCTGCGCAGCAGCGTTCTGACTTGTCGGTGCGGTCATCTCAATCGACTCCAGAGGTCTTCGGTAAGCAGGCGGGTCACGATAAATGTACCGAGAATGCAGGGGCACGGCCGGGGCTTCGTCAGCGTCGTTCTGACACCATTCAACGCTCCGCGTCCACGGGCAGGTCGAGCGTGAAGGCGATGCGCGTACCGGTCACACCGGATTCGAGGACGGCGAGCTCTCCCCCCATCGCGCTCACCAGTCGTTGGCAGATAGCCAGGCCGAGTCCCGTGCTCGAGAATCCGGACCCGGCATCGGACTCGGCGTCCGCACGCGGCAGGCCGCCGCTGAGGCGCGACAAGACGGCTGGCGGCATCCCCCGACCGGTATCCGACACGAGGAAGCGTACCGCGGTCTGAGAACACAGCGAGGCATCTACACTCACCATCCCGGCGTTCGTGTACTTCAACGCGTTGGTGACCAGATTGAGAAGAACCCGATGGAGCGCGGCTGGATGGCCGTGGCGTCGGTCGTCGGGGAGCGCGCTGCAGCGCAGGGTAATGGACTTTTCTTCGGCGACCGGTTGCACGACGTCCCGCACTGCGTGCAGCACCTCACCGATCGAGAACTCCACGACGTGCCGCCCGACCAGCCGCGTGCAGCCTTGCGCCAGTTCCATGAGATCACTCGTCAACGCCGAGAGACCGAACGCGGCACTGTGAACCAAGCCGAGGTGTCGCTCCTGCATCGGCGACACCGGACCCGTCTGCCCACAGCGCATGCGTTCAACGAGGAACTGGATCGAGCTGAGCGGAGAGCGCATGTCGTGCGCCAGCTCCACGAGAAGCGTTGGCGTGCACGCAAGTAACTCCTGCTCGGCGGTCTGCCGGGCCAGGTCGGCGTCCAGCTGGTGGGCCAGCAGTTCGAACTGCTGCAACACCCGGATGATCGCGGTGGGCGTGATCGGCGACTCCAACGCGACGGCCAACAACTCGCGGCGGAGGCCGGACAGCAGGCGCGGACCCTGTCTCAACCATGGATGCGGCAGCAGCGATTGTGCCGGCGCGCCGCGCAACCCGGCGATCGTCTCGTCGACGAGCACACTCAGCGCCGCGGCTCCGCCAGCGGCGTCGAACCCCTCGCGCAGGGAAAGGCCGCTGGCACTCGTCTCAGCGAAGACTCGCGCCGCCGCCCCATGTAAAAGCGAGGTAAGCTGTGCCTCGTGCTCGATCTCGACCCGCGGAGCACTGCTGCAGGTAGCGGTGACCATCCAGCTCCGACTCGGTGACGTAGTGCGGCGGTGGCCGAAACGCCAACGCTCGACACTGGACACCTCGCACGATCAAAACGTCACGGCGTGTCGCCACGCCGTCCGGTCGTCTCAGTCGTTGGAGCTGGTGAGCACGTCGCGTCGGTAGCCGTGCTTCTCCATCAGCCGGTAGAGCGTCGTCCGGTCGATCCCGGCCAACCGGGCCGCCTTGGACATGTTGCCCCCGGCGCGCGTGGTCAGACGCGTCAGGTACTCCTTCTCGAACTGTGCGATGAGGCTGTCCTTCGCTGGATGGAACGCCTCGTCCAGAATCGCGGTCGGAAGTCCCGACTCAGCACTCGGCGGTACGGCGTCATCGTAGACCGGAATGTCATCCGGTGAAATCGGTCGCCCCGGCTCCGCGATGACGGCCACATGCTCGATCACGTTCTGCAACTCTCGCACGTTACCGCGCCACGGACGTGACTGCAGAAAGGTGCGCGCTTCCGCCGTGAGCTCCGGGGCGGGCGTGCCGTGCGGACGATGCCGTTCCCAGGAGCGCGCGAGGAAATGCTCCGCCAACAACGGGATGTCCTCGAGCCGCTTCCGGAGCGGCGGCAGCTTGATCGGTACGACGCGCAGCCGGTAAAAGAGGTCTTCGCGGAGGATGCCCTGCTGCACCGCCTCCTGCGGGTCCCGATTGGTCGCCGAGACGAAGCGGACGTCGACCACGGCGTCCTGCGTCTCGCTGCCAAGTCGCCGCACCACGCCGTCCTGCAGCACGCGAAGCAGCTTCGCCTGCAGCGGCATGGTCATCTCGGTGAGCTCGTCGAGGAAGAGCGTGCCACCATTGGCGACCTCAAGCAGGCCGGCCTTGTCGCGGTCGGCTCCGGTAAAAGCGCCCTTCCGGTAGCCGAACATCTCCGACTCGAGCAAATTTTCCGGCAGAGCCGCGCAGTTGATCGGGACGATCTTTCGCGTGGCGCGACGGCTGTGGCGGTGGATGAACTGCGCGATGAGCTCCTTACCGGTGCCGCTTTCGCCGCTGATCATCACGGAGGCGTCCGTTGCGGCGACCTTCTGGGCCAGCTCGACCGCCTTGCGAAAGGCCGGTGACACGCCGAGCAGCTCCATCCGTTCGCCCGCACCGTTTTGCGTAACCAGGGTAGGCTTGATGTCCCGAACCGTCTCCTTGACCGCATTCACGGCGTAGGCGGCACGTCCCACGAGCACCTGCAGATGGGAGGCAGAGAACGGCTTGGGCAGGTAGTCCCAGGCGCCAGCACGGAGCGCTTCGATGCTGGAGGCCACACTGGGGTTCCCGGTCATGACGACGACGATCGTGTCCTTGTGGGCCTCAAGAGTGGTCTTGAGAACCTCCATCCCGGAGATGGGACTGAGGTAGAGATCAACCAGGACGAGGTCGAAGCGACGGCGGCGCACCAGCTCGAGCGCTTCGTCACCACGGCCGGTGGATGACACGTTGTGCCCGTCCATCTGCAGAACCGAGGCGCACCCTTCCCGCAGCGTACGGTCGTCGTCCACCACGAGAATGCGCAGGCCGCTGCCGCGGTCTGGCACTGAAGTCGGGGGGGAGTCGGCGAGAAATGCGTCTGACATCGGTGTAAGCCGTTGGAAAAGTGGACTTCCGGACTATTCTGCGTTTCGCCGACGGAACTTGATCGTCTCTTGGGACACCTAAGTCGTGCGGCGGTCGCGTCGAGTTGCAGTTGTGAGGCGTCGTGTCGACAGGCGTGGCTGAAATCTGCCGAAACAGCGTTATTCTACCTGTGTCTTATAGTATGGAGCTGCGGGAGTCAAGAATTTCGTAGCTGACACGCGACAGTTTCCGTTTCGTGACTGCAACACCTGCCTTCTGGTAACTAATTCTGTCGCACCAGCGCGTCGTGGCGCCCGCGCTTCCGTCGCGCCATTGTGTTGACAGGATTCAACGATATCGTGGTGGTCGCACCACGTTGTTTGTCTTTAGCCCGCCTTGCTTATGTCCGGAACCCAACTTCAGCCCGTCTCAGCTCCAGATGGCGGAGCGATGGCCGCATATCAGGACGGTCAGTCCGTCCAGGAATGGAACGGCGCCCAGGACGGCCCGGCCCAACCGGCTGGGCCGAAAATCGGCCGTTACATCGCCGCCCTGAAGCGATTCAAGTGGCTCATCGCGATTTTCTTCGTGGTCGGTCTCGTCGGAGGCTACGGCGCCACGACGATCATCGAGCCCGAGTACGAGGTGAAGTCCACGGTTCTGCTCGAGGTCGCGGCAGGAACCACATACGACCCGCGTGCGGCGCGCGGACCGGTGCAGGGGCAGGAACTTCTGCGCTCGGCCGGCTGGACCGATCTGATGCGTTCCTTCGCCATCGCCGATCCGGTGGTGATGCAGCTCGCGCTCTTCGTTTCCCCCTCCAAGGCGGCGGATAGCTCGGTCTTCCGGGCCTTTCGCGTGGATCAGCAGCGACTGCGGCCGGGCGACTACGTCCTGACGCTCACCGGCAATCGGTACGCGCTGTCGCTCAAGCCGGGAGCCGAAGTCGAGAAGGGCATGGTCGGCGATTCGATCGGTCGCGACGTCGGTTTCCTGTGGCAGCCGACCGCGCAGCAGTTCAGCGGGCGCAAGGAAGTGGAGTTCCGCGTACAGACGCCGCGTGAAGCATCGCTCGCGCTCATCAAGCAGATGAACATCGTGCTGGCGACCGGTAGCTCCCTGATGTTCGTCACGCTGAGCGGCAAGAACTCGCAGCTGACCGCTGCGACGCTCAATGCGTGGGTCGATCAGTTCGTGACCAAGGCGACGGCGCTCAAGAAGAAGAACGTGATGTCGTACGCGACCATTCTGGAAGGCCAGCGGCAGTACGCGGCGGATAACCTGACCGCGGCCGAGGCCTCGCTGGAGCGGTTCCGCATTCAGACCGTCACGCAGCCCACCGAACGTCAGTCCATCCTGCCGGGCGTCGACGGAACCGGTACGCCGGTGTTCGTCGACTACTTCCGCGACAAGGCGATGTCGGAGAGCTACACGCGCGATCGTGCGGCCATCGAGCGCATTCTCGCGAAGGGGAAGGAGACCGGGGAAATTCGGCCGGAAGCGATCCTCTCCGTGCCGATCGTCTTCAACGATCCGGCGTCCGAGCCGCTGCGCCGCCTGCTGTCCGAACAGACGCAACGTGAAACGGACGTGCGCAAGTTGCAGGAGACGTACCTCGACGAAGCGCCGCAGGTGAAGTCGCAGAAGGCGTTTCTGAAGGAGCTCCGCTCGGTCACGGTGCCGCGCGCTGTCGAGTCGTATCTTGCTGAGTTGAAGCTGCGTGAAACGCAGCTGAGCGCGAACGTCGAAGCGAGCAGCCGCGACCTGCGCTCCATCCCGATGCGCACCATTGAAGAGGCGAAGCTCAAGCGTCAGGTCGACGTGGCCGCCGAGATGTATCGCAGCCTGGACCTGAAGGCCGCCGAAGCCAAGCTGGCAGAGGCCGCGACGATTCCCGACGTCAGCGTCCTCGACTCGGCAGTCGCCCCATTGGCCCCGGCCAAGAATACGGCGCCCGTCATCATTCTGGGTGCGGTGGCGGCGGCGCTGGCGCTCGGTGGCCTGATCGCGATCGGCCTCGATCAGTTCGACAAGCGCTTCCGCTACCCGGAGCAGGCGACCGATGATCTCGGCCTGTTCGTGCTGGGCGTCGTGCCGCGGATCGATTCGAAGGGTGGCCGCAAGCGTCTGGCCGATCAGTCGGCGCAGGTGGTCGAGGCCTTCCGAAGTATTCGAATGAATGTGCGCTACGCGGCGGATCCGTCGCGCCCGCTCACGATGACGATCACGAGCCCGGGGCCGAACGACGGAAAGTCGCTGATCTCATCAAACCTTGCACTGTCGTTTGCCGAGTCGGGCGCTCGTACGCTGCTCATCGATGGCGACCTGCGTCGAGGCGAGCTCGCGCGCACCTTCTCGATTCCGCGCAAGCCGGGTCTCGTGGAGTACCTGGATGGCACCGCACTCCTCGGCGAAGTGCTGCATCCGGCCAAGTCGCACGTGAATCTGACGGTGATTCAGGCGGGTGCGCGTCGTCGTCGTGCCCCCGAGCTTCTGGCCACGCCGCGCTTGACGCAGCTGATCACGCAGCTGGCGGGCGAGTTCGATGTTGTCATCGTGGACTCTCCGCCGCTGGGCGCCGGTTTCGATGCGTTCGCGTTGGCGACCGCCACCGGCAACATGGCGCTGGTGATGCGCTCGGGCGTGACGGATCTGAAGATGGCCTCGGCCAAGATGGCGATCGTCGATACGCTGCCTGTGCGCGTCATGGGTGCCATCCTGAACGGCATCAAGCTCGACGGCGTGTACCAGTACTACTCGTACTACCAGGGCTACGCCGCCGAGGAAGACGAGCAGGAGCTGCGTATCACCGATGGCGAGTCAGCCAAAGTCCCGGCCGTCGTATCGAATTCGTGACGCAAGTTGCACCCTCGCTCGTCCAAATCGTGTATTACTCCGTGACGAGTCCGTCCGCGCGCCGCATCCGGCGCGCCGGCGGACTGTGGGAGCGACGCCGTGCCAGTCGTTGCACGGCTGCAACAGTCCAAAATGCCGCACCTGACGCACCGTCCTTCCACGTTTCGACCATTCGATGACTGATAACGCCATGCGCATGTTGCGTCGGCCGCTTTCGCACAGAGCAGTCGTGACGACCGCCGTCCGCTCCTGGCGGCGCATGACGACCGGGCTGGCGATCTGCGCCCTGGTCGCGGGCACCGCGGTGGGGACGCTCGGCGCTCAGCAGGCGCCCGTTGTGCTCCAGCGGGCGACCCGTGCGGAGCTGACGGCCCAGATCGCGAACTTCGAGAAGCAGCTCGCCTCTGGCAGCGTGAAAGACCGGAAGAAGATGGAATCGGACCTGGCCGCTTCGAAGGTGCGGCTGGTGGAGGGTGACTTCCAGCTCGGCGATCGCTTCCTCATCACCATCACGCAGGATGCCGTTTCGCGGTCTGACACGGCGACCGTTCGGGATAGCCTGATGGTGTCGCTGGTTGGTCTTCCTGACGTGAGCTTAAAGGGAGCACTTCGTTCGGAACTGAACGAGCGACTCAGCACTCACGTGGCGCGTTTCTTGCGAAATTCCAGTGTGCGGACAATCGTTTTTACGCGCATCGGGATCTTCGGTGGCGTCGGGCGACCAGGCTACTACGCGGCTTCGCCCGATCAGCCGATCAGCGAGTTGTTACAGTTGGCAGGCGGACCGGCAGTGGATGCGCGCGTGAACGAGCTGGAACTCAAGCGCAACGACAAGGTGCTGCTGTCGGCCAAGGCCGCCCGGACCGCCTTCAAGGAAGGCCGAACCCTCGAGCAGCTGGACGTTCGGTCTGGCGACGAGATCTTCGTGCCACAGAAGCGTAAAGTTAGTGCGCAGACCGTGTTTCAAATCATGTTCTTCGCCTCGTCGGTCTTCTTTGCCGTAGTGAACTTCATCAAGTTCTACTACTCGCAGCAGCAACCGTAGTCGCCCTCAGTTCAATAATCGGTTTATGGACGCGAACGAATCAGGATTTCCTATCACCATGTCCGCGCGCGCGACTCCACGTCGCTCGCGCGCGAGCACTGGTGGTGCGGAGCCGAGTACGTCCGCTCCTGATTCCTCGCGCACAAGGACGATCGTGTCCACCGGACCCGACTGGGACTTCGAGCCGCGCGAGCGTTCGGAGATGATGTCGCTGATATTCAACCGCTCGTTCGCCGTCCTGATGTTCATCATCGCGTCGCCGCTCATGCTCCTGACGGCGATTCTGATCCGAGTGACCTCGCGCGGGCCAGTGCTGTACACGCAGACCCGCGTTGGCCTCGATCGCCGGTGGAATCCGACGCGTGCGCTGCACGAACGCCGGCGCGAAGATCTCGGTGGTACGCCCTTCACGATCTACAAGTTCCGGTCGATGCGGGTCGATGCCGAAGCGAACGGTCAGGCCGTCTGGGCGACAGAAAACGATGCGCGCGTCACGCCGGTCGGCAAGTTCATTCGCACGACCCGGCTCGATGAACTGCCACAGTTGTACAACGTCATTCGCGGTGACATGAACATCGTCGGTCCGCGACCGGAACGTCCGAGCATCTTCGTTCGCCTGCGCGAGCAGATCGACGAGTATCCGCTCCGGCAGCGTGTGCGCCCCGGGATCACGGGCATGGCGCAGGTCTATCACACGTATGACCGCTCGGTCGACGACGTCCGTCGCAAAGTGAGCTTCGACCTGGAGTACATTCGGCGCCAGTCGTTGTTCGAAGACGTCCGCATCATGATCCGCACCGTCCCGGTGATGCTGTTCCGCATCGGCGGTTGGTGACGGCGTTGGGGCGGGGCAGGATGAAGCGTCGTCGCGAATGACTCGCGACGGCGCTTGTTCGTTCCGGGTGCCTTCTTTTGGCGCTGATCGTCTCTCCTCGACGCTGCGCAAAGCTCCGGTCGATCGACTTTGCCTACCCGCAGCCGAACTGGCGCGTTAAGGTTGGGCTGACTTCGGCCCGTCCCATCCCACCTCGTGGGTTCACTTCTTCCCTGATTCTCGTATGCCGATCCCTCCGGCAACTCCGCTCATGTCGGTACGTTCGGCCGTTGGCCGGTGGTCGCGCGTTCCTCGCGCCGTGGTGACGCTTACGTGACCCGTCTTCCCCATATCGCCGTACTGGGCGGTGGTCCCGCTGGCTGCGGCGCGGCGTACCAGTTGCGGCGCGCCGGCAAGGCGACCGTGACCATGATCGAGAAGCAGGACGTGGTCGGCGGCAACGCCGGATCGTTCCAGTGGGGTGACCAGTGGCTCGACTATGGAAGCCACCGTCTCCACCACACCGTGGCGCCAGAGATTCTTGCGGACATCAAGCAGATGCTGGGCGACGACTTCGGCGATTTCTCGCGCCACGGTCGCATCCGGCTTCGTGGCCAGTGGCTGCACTTTCCCATCAAGACCACCGATCTGCTGGCGCGCCTCGACAAGGGCTTCGCCTTCGGCATGCTGCGTGACGTCATCATGGGGAAGCTGGCCAAGCGGCCCGAAGGAGACACGTTTGCGTCGGTGCTGCGCAGCAATCTTGGCCCGACGATGAGCGAGCACTTCTACTTCCCCTACGGTCGAAAGATGTGGGGGCGGGAGCCAGAGGAGCTGTCGGCGATTCAGGCGCGCAAGCGCGTAACGGCGGGCAGTTTCGGGAAGCTGATCAAGCGTCTGCTCAAGCCCGTCGGTGGTGGCAACTACTACTACATGCGCGAGGGCTACGGGCAGATCTCGCGCGCGTATGCGCAGAATGCCGACAAGCTGGGTGCGGAGCTCGCGCTGGGCTGGGGCGCGACGCGTATCGAGCCGTCGCCGGTGGAAGGGTATACGTGGCGTATCACGATGACGCGCGGTGACGAGCAGCGAACGATCGATGCGGACTACATCTGGTCGACGATTCCGATCACGCTGCTGGCGGGGATGATGTCCACGCCGCCCGACGCATCGGTGATGGCAGCGGCGAAGCAGATCGAGTATCGCGCCATGGTGCTCGTGTACGTCAAGCTGCCGGTGCACCAGTACACCACGACCGACGCGCACTACTTCCCGGAAGAGAATGTGCGGGTGACGCGGCTGTCTGAACCGAAGAACTATTTCCGTTCGACGTCACCGCAGGGGACGACCGTGTTGTGCGGCGAATATCCATGCACGATCGGTGATGAGCTGTGGACTGGCACGGACGCGCAGTTGGCGGAGCGCATGGCCAAGGACGCAGCAACGGCGGGGATTCCGTTTCCGGCCAAGCCGACCGATGTGCTCATTCGGCGGCTGCCGCAGGCGTACCCGATCTACCTGCGCGGCTACGAAGTGCCGCTCGGCGTGCTCGATGACTGGGCCGCGTCGCAGCGCAACATTCTCGTCTACGGCCGCCAGGGGTTGTTCGCGCACGACAACACGCACCACGCGCTCTACATGGCCTACTCGGCCGTCGATTGCCTGAACGGGATGGCGTTCGATCAGCGCAAATGGGGTGAGTATCGGCAAGTCTTCAAGACGCATGTCGTCGAAGACTGAGGCGTCGGCGCCCACCGCTCTTCTGGTCCTCATTGCAGTAGCCGTCGTCGTTCGTGCGATCGGACTGAACGACGGCTTGTGGGTCGACGAAGTCTATTCGCTGGTGCGTTCCTTCCGTGAACCGCTCGGCACGATTCTGACGGAGTACTGGGGAGACAATCATCATCCCCTGTACGCGGTGCTGGCGCACCTGAGTCGTGCGGTGTTTGGCGAGGCACCGTGGAGCGTGCGCCTGCCGGCGATGCTCTTCGGCGTGGCGACGGTGCCGATGCTGCTGCGGCTCGGCGAGCAGGTCGCGTCACGTCGCGAAGCGTGGCTCGCGGCGCTGCTGCTGGCCGTCTCGTATCACCACGTCTGGTTCTCGCAGAATGCGCGTGGCTACAGCGCGATCGCGTTCTTTGCGGTGGCGACGCTCTGGGCGCTGCTGCGCGCTGTACGCGGCGGGGGGACAGGCTACTTCGTGCTGTACGCGGTGCTGGGTGCGCTGGGCGCGTACACTCACCTCACCATGATTTTCGTCGTGGTCGGACACGCGATCGCAATGACGATGTGGCTGTTGACCGGTGCTGACTCAGGCGATCGAGGTCGATTGCTGCGCGGCGCGCTGGTGGCGTTCGGGCTGTCGGCGGTACTGACGGTCGCGCTCTATGCCCCGATGCTGTCCGATGTGATCGCGTTCTTCACGCAGCAGCGCTCGGGAATGAAGGGCGTGTCGACCCCCGGGTGGGCCGCGCTGGAGCTGGTGCGTGGACTGCTCGTGGGATTGGGGGCAGGTGGGGCGGCGGTGGCCGTGGTGGTGCTGGTGTGCGGGGCCGCCGTGGCGGGCATGGGATTGTTTTCGCTGTGGCGATCGCAGCGCCTGTTCATTCTGGCCGTGCTGGCGCCGGTGCTCGTGACGATCGCCGGAGCCTTGGCAACACGCGGGACGATGTATCCCCGGTTCTTCTTTTTCGCGATCGGGCCGGCCGTGCTGATCGCGGTGCACGGTACGTTCGAGAGCGCCCGGTGGCTGGCGGCACGATGGCCGCGCGGCGTGAGCGGCGACCGACTGGCGTCGCTCGGCGTTTCGCTGGCGATCCTGCTGTCTGCCCTGTCTCTGACGGCCAACTATCGTTTCCCGAAGCAGGACTTCGAGGGGGCGATGCGCTATGTGTTGGCGGAGCGCGGGGCCGGGGATGCGGTCGTCACGACCGGGATCCCGTCGAACCCCCTGAATACCTTGTACCGGCAGCCATGGCCCGTCGTCAATACTCGGACTGCGCTCGACTCGGTACGTTTCGCCGTACCGCGCACCTGGGTGATCTGGACGTTCCCACGGATCCTCGAGCGCAGTGCGCCTGACATTGCCGCACTCCTGGCACAAGAGTGCCCGCAACCTCGAACGTTCCGCGGAACGGTGGGTGGCGGAGATATCCTCGTTTGCATGCTCAATCGACCATGACGAAGCTCATCATCCAGATTCCGTGCTACAACGAGGCGGAGACGCTGCCTCCAACGCTGCACGATCTGCCACGTCACATCGATGGCGTCGACGTCATCGAGTATCTGATCATCGATGATGGCAGCCGAGACGAGACGTCTGCGGTCGCGCGGACGCACGGCGTGCATCATGTGGTGAAGTTTTCGCGCAACCGCGGTCTGGCCGCGGCGTTTCGCGCGGGCATCGAGGAGTCGCTGCGGCAAGGTGCGGACATCATCGTCAACACCGACGCGGACAACCAGTATCAAGCGCGTGACATCGCGACGCTGGTAAAGCCGATTCTCGAGGGGCGGGCAGAACTCGTCGTCGGCGATCGCGGCGTTGGCTACCTGCCGCACTTCTCGGCGATCAAGCGCAAGCTGCAGGTCTTCGGCAGCTGGGTGATTGGCCGAGCGGCGGAGCTCAAGACCCCGGATGCCACGAGTGGATTCCGCGCCATGTCACGCGATGCGGCGCTGCGCACGGTGGTGCTGAGCAACTACTCGTACACGCTCGAGTCGCTCATTCATGCCGGCAGTCGCAAGGCGTCGGTGCATTTCGTGCCGATCGGCATCAATCCGCAGACGCGACCGTCGCGGCTCATGAAGTCGATTCCGCACTACATCCGCAAGTCGGGGATAACGATCCTGCGGGCGTACACCATGTATCGTCCGCTGCGGGTGTTCAGTGCGATCGGTGCGTTGCTCGTCGGTCTCGGGCTCATCCCGGCAGTTCGCTTCGTGTATCTCTACTCGATCGGCGAACGAGTGGGGCACATTCAGTCGCTCATTCTCGCGGCGATCCTGCTGGTGGTCGGCTTCCAGGTTCTGCTGATCGGTCTTCTGGCCGATTTGACGGCGAACAATCGCAAGTTGATCGAAGAGACGCTCTATCGTGTGAAGAAGCTCGAAATGAATCGCGACCAGGGCGGGCAGTAGTGTCCAGCGAACAGCCGGCGACCAAACGGCGCTCGATGCTCAAGCATCCGGCCGTTCGGATCGGCCTCAGCGCGGCGGTGCTCGGCCTGCTGTTTACCGCGCTGCCGTTTGCGGATATCGCGGCGGCGATCAAGCGCGTGCCGGTGTTGGTGTGGCCGACCGCGCTCGCGATGTACATGTCGTTGCATCTGATCGGCGTGATCAAGTGGCGACTGCTCGTGAACGCTGCCGGCGCCGGGTTGACGCTTCGCACGGCGGCGCGGGCGTACTACATGGGGTTGTTCGGCAACACGTTCCTGCCTTCGATCGTCGGCGGCGACGTGGTGCGCGCCGGCGTGGCATTTCGCGCGACGACGTCAAAGAGTGGCTTGGTGCTCGGGAGTCTGGTCGATCGGTTGCTCGACGTCATCGGTCTCGCGGCGGTCGCCGGGATCGGCGCGCTTCTGTCGCCGCGCGCGCTCGATGCACAGAGTCGCCGGATTTTCCTGACGCTGTTCGCCGTGCTTGTCGTTCTGGGCATCGGGGCGGGCATAGCGGTCGCGCTCATGCCGGTGCGCCGGTTGCCATGGAAGGTTCGCCGCAAGCTGGTGGCGGTACGCCGGGCGATTCTGGCCACGGCGAGCAATCCGCAGGTGCTGGTGGCGGCCTTCGTGCTTGGCATGGCGCTGCAGTCGTTGCTGACGATCATGAACTGGTGGTTGGGGCGCGTGATCGGCATCGACATTCCGATCTACGTCTGGCTGTTCGTGTGGCCGCTGGCCAAGGTGGCGGGCCTGCTTCCGTTGACGCAGAACGGCATCGGGGTGCGGGAGGCGGCGCAGGCCGCGCTGTTCGCCCCGTTCGGCGTGTCGGCGGCGGCGGCCGTCGCGACTGGCCTTGTCTTCGAGGTGGTCATCATCTCGGGTGGCTTGCTGGGCGGCGTATTCGCGTGGCTGCTCAGCGCCTCGACGCAGGAGCGCGCTGCCTTGCGGGCCAGCAGTCAGGGGGCTCCGGTGGGGGCGGGCGATATAGTGGCGTAGACGGGCTTCTGGGCCCCGCCATGTGGCAGTGACGCCCATTAAGGTTGCGCTGTGTCGACACCAGCCACGCGCGGAATGGAAACGGAGTTGGCCGTCGGTCCCGAGACACCGTACTTTGTTCGTGCTGTGTGAGGGTTTGCGCATGAGTTCGAGCGGTGGCCGTGACGATTTCACGGCGGCCTGAGCTATGGCACCGACTTTGCTCACAGATCTCCGAACCAGTCGTCAGCGGTCCGCCGAATCCCGATGCTGCACTCCCTCCAGCGCCTTTGACGCGAGCGTTTACCGCATGGTGACAACCTCCAACTCACCAACCACTCCGGTGACGGATGATGCGACCTGCCTGGTCGACGTCGTCATTCCGGTGCTGAACGAGGCTCGCGTACTCGCGAAGAGCGTCGAGGAGGTGCGGCGGTTCCTTGGCGCGAACGTGAGCTGGCGTTGGCGCGTGGTGGTGGTCGACAACGGGTCGACCGATGGGACCGACGAAGTGGCACGCGGCCTGGTGGCCAAGTACGACGACGTGCGCTTTCTGCAGCTGCCGCAGCGCGGGCGAGGGCGTGCGTTGCGCTTCGCGTGGACACAGAGCGACGCGGACATCCTCTGCTACACCGACGTGGATCTCTCCACCGAGCTCGCGGCGCTGCCGGTGCTGGTGCATGCGCTGCTCCACGAGGGCTACGATCTCGGCACGGGCTCGCGTCTGATGCGGGCGTCACGCACGAAGCGCTCGTTCAAGCGCGAGTTCATTTCGCGCGGCTACAACCTCATCGTCAAGCTGGTCCTCGGCACCACCTTCAGCGACGCGCAGTGCGGCTTCAAGGTCCTCACGCGTGAACTCGTGCGGGACATCATTCCGCAGGTGAAGGACGAGTCGTGGTTCTTCGATACCGAACTGCTGGTGTTGGCGGAGAAGCAGGGGTATCGACTCAAGGACCTGCCGGTGGAATGGATCGAGGACGACGACAGTCGCGTGAAGATCGTGAAGACGGCGGTGGACGATCTGAAGGGCGTCTGGCGCCTGCGCATGGCGCTGTGGAGCGGTGCCGCGGTCCCTCGTGGTGAGGCGGCGGTCGCCGTCTCCAAGCGCGTTGGTTGAAGCGGCGGCTGCCGGCCCGTACTTCGTCACGGGGGCATCGGGATTCGTTGGGCGTCGTGTGGTGGCGGAACTTGTCCGTGCGAAGGTAGCCGACGTCCGATTGCTCGCGCGTGACCCGGCGGCCCTCTCGGCGATGCAATTGCCGTCGTCGTGGCGTGTGGTGCGCGGCGACCTCGCCGACCCGGACATGTGGCGCGACAGCCTGCTGGGCGTCGACCGGATCCTGCATTTGGCGTCGGCCACCGGAAAGGTGCCGCGCGCGACGTACCGGAACGTGATCGTTCGGGGCACCGAACGACTGCTCTCCGCGGCGCAATCGGCTGGAGTGGCGCGCATGCTGTTCGTGAGCAGCGTCGCGGCCGGATTTCCAGATCGTCGGCACTATCACTACGCCGAGGCGAAGCGCGACGCCGAGGCGCTGGTGCTCGCGTCGGGGCTGGATAGCCTCGTCGTGCGCCCCACGATGGTGTTCGGTGCAGGCAGTGCCGTCTTTGCCGGCATGCAGAAGCTGGCAACTCTTCCGGTGCCGCTGGTGTTCGGTAGCGGGGAACTGTCCGTGCAGCCGATCCACGTGGACGATCTGGCCGCGTTGCTGCGCGTGGCGCTGATGTCGTGGACGCCGTGGCGTGGCCAGGTGGTGACGGTCGGCGGCGCGGAAGCGGTGACGACGGACGAGTTGCTGCGTCGCATCCGAGCGCTGGTCCCGTCGCGCGCCGCCGGCGCTGCCGATGCCCGTCTGCTTCACATTCCGATCGAACCGTTGCGTACTGTGCTTGCTCTGCTCGAACCACTGATGTTGTCCGCACTCCCGTTCACGGCAGGCCAACTGGCGTCGTTCGCCAACGCCGGCGCGGCGGGCGCGGAGCCTGAGATCCTGCAGCAATGGCGGGCGGCCCTGGCTGCGCCACGCCGTTCGCTCGATGACATGCTGCGCGCGAGTGCTGCTGCATCGCAGGGAGTCTGACGCATGCGCGCCGACGGCGTTGCCGAGAACGAGTGCCGACTATTCACGCGCTTCCTCGCGGGCGTGGAGATGTCTCCGTATGTGCTGGCGACCTATGCGCGACTGCTGCCGACGGCCGATGTCTCGCCACGGTCGGCTCAGCGGCTGATCGAACGGTCGCTGCTGGCGGTCTCCCACGCCGGATTGATTCCGCTTCGTGCGGCCGACATGTACGCGCGCGTTTTTCTGCCGCGATCGTTGCTGCGTCGTCGACTGGTGCTGCTGCTCGCCATTCTCGAGAACACGGAAGGAAGCGAACGTCCGCTCAACTCCGCCTACGAAGGATCTCTCGTTTCGGTCGCGCTGGAGCTGATGCTGACCGGCATTGCGAGCGGATTGTGTCTGTTGCTGGGCATCGTGATCTTCGCCCCGCTGCATTTGGTGAGTGGCGCGGGTGACGCTGCGCCGGAGCCAGCGCATTGAGCCGCGTGGTTGTGGTGGGTTCCGGCGCGACGGGTGTGCACTTCGCGTTGACGGCGCTGGAGCGCGGACATGACGTAACGCTGCTGGATGTCGGCAACGAGCGGCCGGCACCCGTGCTGCCGAATGCGACGTTCGATCAGCTGAAAACGCAGCTGCCGGATCCGGCGGAGTATTTCCTCGGCGAGAATGGCGAGGGGGTGGTGTACCCCTCAACGAGTGCGTCGTACTACGGGCATCCCCCGAGCAAGCAGTACGTCTTCGACATGCCGCGTGGCTTCGACACGGCGACGACGGCGATGTCGCCGCGATTCAGCTTTGCGCGCGGCGGACTGGCCGAAGCGTGGACCGGCGGCTCGTACTCGTACAACCGAGACGATCTGGCGATGTATCCCTTCGCCTACGAGGAGATGCTGCGTCACTACTCGACGGTGGCGCGCCGCATCGGCATTGGTGCGATGCAGGACGATCTCGCGCAGTTCATTCCGTTCGACGACGCGTACCGCGCGCCGCTACCGCTCGATCGCCACTCGCAGTGGCTCTGGGATCGCTACCACGCACGCCGCGACAAGCTGCAGCACAAGCATGGCTTCTACCTCGGGCGGTCTCGCGTTGCGACGCTGAGTAGTGCGTTGGGCGATCGCAAAGGATGTGGGCAACTTGGGCGCTGCTTGTGGGGGTGCCCCAACGAGTCGATCTACAGCCCGTTGCACACGCTGCGCGATTGTCTGACGCACCTGCGCTTCACGTATGTGCCCGGCGTCCTCGTGCGGCACTACGAGTACGGCGAGAACGGTGCGATCACGCGCATGGTCGCGCGCCGCATGGACACGGGCGAGACGGCGTACTTCGACGGCGATCTGTTCGCGCTGGCGGCCGGTGCGCTCACGAGTTCGAAGATCGTGCTCGACTCGGCGTATCGCCGCACCGGGGCGATCGGCGTGATGCCCGGACTCATGGACAACCTGCAGATCCATGTACCGTTCCTGACGCCGGCGATGATCGGCACGGGGATCAACACCGACGCCTACCAGTTCCACCATCTGGCGTTTGGTGTGACGCGTCCCGATCCGCTCGACTACGTGCACGGGCAGATCACGACGCTCAAGTCCGCGTCGATTCATCCAATCGTGCAGACGCTGCCACTCGACCTGCGTGGTTCGATCGCAGTGTTCCGCACGCTGCGTGCGGGATTGGCGGTGGCAAATGTGAATCTGCCGGACCGACGTCGCGAGGCGAGCCTGCTGACGATTCGCGCCGGCGCGACGGCCGCAGACGACACGCAGCTCATTGTGCGCTACAGCGAAGATGCCGCCGAGCCGGAACGCCGCGACAGCGCGGTGGGCTCAGTGAAGCGGGCGTTGACGTCGATGGGATGCTTCGTGCCGCCGGGCATGACGCGCGTACTCCCGCGCGGGACGAGCGTGCACTACGCCGGCACGATGCCGATGTCGCACTCGCGCGGTGACTTCACCTGCGGAGCGGACGGACGCAGTCACGCGCACGAGAATCTCTACATCGTCGATGGCGCGAGCTTGCCGTTCCTGCCGTCGAAGAACCACACCTTCACGCTGATGGCAAACGCAACGCGCGTGGCAGAGAGTCTGCCACGCGCGTAGGGTGCATCGATGTACCGCGCGAGGCGATGACCGCCCGCGCGGAGGTCGGCCGCGCTACTTCGCCGCGAGATTATTGCGCTGATCGGCGACGACGTCCTCGATGATCTTGGCGAGGGGCGTCTTCGGGCGGAAGTTGATCGTGCGTTCGAGCTTGGTCACGTCGGGCACGCGGCGCATCATGTCCTCGAAGCCTTCCGGATACGCTTCCGTGTACGGAATGAGCTTGATCTCCGACGTGCTGCCGGCCGCCGCGCGTACCATCTCGGCGAGTTGCATCATCGACACCTCTTCGTTGGAGCCGATGTTGAACACATCGCCCACTGCCGACGGCGTGTCGAGCAGGCGCAGCACCGACTCGACGGCGTCCTGCACATGACCAAAGCAGCGTGACTGCGTGCCGCTGCCGAAGACGGTGATCGGCTGACCGGACACGGCCTGCGCCGCAAAGTTGGGCAGCACCATGCCGTAGCGACCGGTCTGTCGCGGTCCGACGGTGTTGAAGAAGCGCACGACGATCACCGGCACGCCCTTCTCGCGCATGTACGCGAAGCCGAGCCATTCGTCCATCGCCTTGCTGCAGGCGTAGGCCCAGCGTGAGTTGCTGGTCGCGCCCAGCTGCAGGTCGTCAGATTCGGCGAAGGTGGCCTTGGTGCTCTTGCCGTAGACCTCCGACGTGGAGGCGATGAGCACGAGCTTCTGCTTCTTCGCGGCCGCTTCGAGCACCGTTTCGGTGCAACCGATGTTGGTCTCGATGGTGTGCACGGGACGCTCGACGATGAGCCGCACGCCCACGGCGGCCGCCAGGTGCACGGTGACGTCGCAACGGTCCACGCATTCGGTCACGAGCGGCGCGTCGAGCGCGGAGCCGATGCGGTGCTCGAAGCCTTCGCGTCCGACGAGATGTTCGATGTTGCTCATGCTGCCTGTCGACAGATCGTCGAGCACGAGCACCTTGTCTCCGCGATCAAGAATTCTCGCGGCGAGGTGTGACCCGATGAATCCGGCGCCGCCGGTGATGAAGACTTTCACTTTACTTCCCCGCGTGAATGAACGGTGAGATCCGGCGGTTCGACGTTCATGGACCCAAACCGCGTTGTTTCGGGAATGCCGAGGAGCACATGGTCGACGGCTTCCGCGCCCTGCAATGCGGAATGATCCTGATTGGAGACTTCATACTTCCACGTGCCAAAACGACCGCGACTGAGGATGCGTGCGGCGTCGAGCACCTGCTCGACCGGCGATAGCACATCATCGCGCGTGAGCCACGGCGTAGGATAGCCGTGCTCGAGGCGACGGTGCCAGCGCGTGACGATGCGCGTGGAGTCGGAGAACAGCCGCGCGTTGCGGAATCCCTGAATCGTCTCGTCGATGATGGTGTCTGCGTTCACCGGCTTGTCCGGCGACTCGCTCACCTCTGCCATGAGCGACCACTGTTCCCCGGGACGCGGCACGTTGTACGGCGAGTAGTTGCTGAAGACGGTGGCCCGATAGAACGGACCATTCGACTCCGGAAAGTACATCCAGCACTTGGTCTTGAGGTCGTCGGGCACGGGTCCGTCGAAGCCGACGCCGATGATGTGGCTCGACGAGTGCACGAACTTGCTGGCGAGCGGATGCAGCGCCGGCCGATCGACGATGAGCGGAATGAGCTGATCGAGCGGCATCGACGAGATGAGTGCGTCGTAGCGCTCGCTGCTTCCATCGGCGAAGTGCACGGTCTTCTCGTCCGCCTGCACGCCGACAACGCGACGGCCCAGCCCCACGTTGGACGGCGGAAGCTGATCGAACAGGCTTTGCCAGATCGCACCGGTGCCGCCACGAATGGGGAAGCGGAACGTGGCATTCGGGCCCCACGCCACATCGTCGGTGCGATTGGCGATGTTGCGCTTCACGCGTGCAAGATCGACCGTCGCCACCCGCTCACCCATCCACGAGACGTTCATCTTGGACGGATGGTACGCCCAGACCTTGCTGTTGTACGGCGTCATGAAGATGTCGCACAACCCTTCGCCGAAGCTGGCAAGCAGCCACTCGTGAAAGTTGGCAGGGGGGCGCGTTGTCGCGTGCGCAGCGACGTGCTCCAGTCCCGCGACCGCGGCGGCGATGTCAGCGTCGGGGAGGCGCCAGAGATTGTTCTGAAACGGATACGGCACCCAGCGATCGCGGATCCACACCCATGCCTCGCGTTCATGCTCCATCCACTCGTTGCCGAGTGCCTTGGTCATGAGCCGGTCGAACCAGCGGTAGTGCGAGAAGAGCACATGGCCGCCGAGGTCCCAGGTGAAGCCGGCGTCGTCGACGATGGAGCTGGAGAGGCCGCCCGGGGTGTCCGCCGCATCCACGAGCAGCCAGTTCTGGTGGCCGTGCTCCACGAGGCGCGACGCGGCGCCAAGCCCGGTAGGGCCAGCGCCGATGATCAGGATACGCGGTGCTGTGCTCACGCGAACAGCTTGCTGCGGAAGGTGAGGAGCTGCATGAAGGCGCGGGCGCAGAACTTGATCAGCTTGAAGCGTCGGATGGACACGACACCGGTCTGGCGTTCTCGATGACTGACCGGAACGTACGCGATGCGGAAGCCGCGCTTCGCCACGAACACGGCGAGGAAGAGCGACGGCGCGAGCGTGTCAGCGGGGATGAGCGGACGCGCTTCTTCCCACAGGCGACGCTTGATGAGCTTGAACGGTACGTTGGCGTCCTTGATGCGGACGCCGAACAGCAGAGGCAAGGCGCCGCGAATGACCTTGGTGAGCCACAGGCGAAAGGTCGGGTCTTCGCGCTGGATGCGCACGCCAAAGGCGGCGTCGTGGCCGTTCTCGATTTCGGCGCAGAGCGGCTGCACTTCAGTGAGCGGGATCTGGCGATCGGAGTCGAGGAAGAGCAGGAGCTCGCCGTTGGCCGCTTCGATCGCGGTACGCAGGGCAGGGCCGTGGCCGCCGTTGACCTGATGTACGACCCGGATTCTCGGATCGGCGGCACAGATGCGATCGAGGATGGCGCCTGTGCTGTCTCGCGATCCGTCGTTAACCACGACCAGCTCGGATCCGGCAATGCGATCGAGCACGAACTCGCGCACTTCGGAGGTGGCAGCCTCGATCGCCCCTTCCTCGTTGTACGCCGGCATCACGACGCTGAGTGACGGTCGCGCGGTCATAGGGCAGCGCGCACCGAGTAACGACGCACGGGCCGATCGGCACCCGTGAGCAACGTCAACGAGAGTCCACCGGGGATCTGCGTCCGCAAAAAGGCTTCGTCATCGGCGCTCCAAGCCGTCATCCATACCTCGTCATCGGCCTTCACAGGCAGTGTGGTCATTGCGCGATACTCAGGGACGCGCCGAGCAATCGCCATCAGGCGCGCTCCGCCCAGCTCCATCCACGTTTCCGTAGCGAAGACCGGACCGGGTGCGCGCGAGATGTACTTGGCGCCGTGCACGTTGGCGTAGAAGTGGAAGGCGTGGCCGTTCCACCCGGACAACAGCACGACGACTGTACGCCCCTTCGCGCCACCGGCAGCCACCGTCGCGAGGCCGCTGTCCATCGGCCACTCCGTGTAACTCGCTCGCCCAAACGGCCCGCTGCGCAGCGACTGCGAAAAGAGCGTCGGGGAGACGTACGTCTTGTACAGGAGGGCGCCGGTCCACATGGGGCCAACCTGCGTCTCGAACTGCGACTCGTTGAGCAGGGTCCGCCAGGAGCTTGGCGAGAACCAGCCGAGCCCCACGAAGAGCGGCGCCACACAGACGGCGAAGAGCACGGCGGCTGCGGATCGCACGCGGGCGGGCGCGAGCAGGCGAGGCAGCGCGACGGCACCGACTGCCGACAAGACGGCAACCGGAATGATGGTTGGAATGAAGTAGCGCGGCGTGGTGGTTGCGCCGAAGTAGAAAGCAAAGAGTGGTATGCACCACGCGGCGGTCAGCGCGAGCAGTGCGCGCCGCGTCCGTGCGAGTTCGGTGACACCCACGACGGCCAGGGCGAGCGCCACCGGCGAGGTCGACCAGACCAGATACTCCCAGAACTTGGTCGGGAACGGATTCGTGAGGTGACTGCCGACGTCGTCGGTTGCGGTCGCCATTCGAGGATCGAGGGCAAACAGTGTGGCGTACAGCGCGCCCAGCACGACGACATACGGCGCGCCGCGGAGCAGCACATCGCGGATGTTCCCGTAACGCTGCCAGAGCAGTACCGCGATGAACGGTGACGCGAGGACGGTATCTGCCCGCACGAAGACGGCGGCGGCGAAGAACGCCAGTCCGATGGTTTCGCCGAGGCGTCCCGGGTGCTGCGACAGCCACGCCACGGAGATCGCCAGCAATGCAATTGCGGGCGTTGTGCTGTTGCCGTAGGTACTCGACATCCAGAGGATCGGATTGATCGCCAGGAAGCCGCCGAGGACCCACCGTTCTGTCATCGTCAGCAGGGCCGGGAAGCTCACGAGCCCGCAGATGGGGATGATGGCACCGGCCGTCGCCGACAAGGCGATCATGATGACCGGAACGAGTCGCGGGTTTCCGCCGAGCAGAAGATCGATGCCCTGCACGAGGCGGTGATAGCCGACCTGCGGACCGTAGCGATAGCTGTCTGCGACCTCGTTGTGCCTGATCAGCGCAACGATGCCGTCCGCGAGAGAGACCTCGTCAACCTGCCAGAACCATGCGAAGTGTCCCCCCAAAAGTCGCGCGGCGAGCAGCGCGAGGAACAGCGCTGCCAGCGTGAACGGACTGGGTGTCTCGTGGTTCGAGGCAGGGGTCAGCATCTGCAAGGTGAGGGGGGAACACGGCCGTACTCGAGGCGTGCGGCGGTCAGAAGATCGTGTAGATGAACGGTGCGAGCACGGATCCCTTCGCAAACACGAGCAGCGCGCCGACGCCGAGCATCAGCAGGATGATCGGCAGGAGCCAGAACTTTCGGCGGACGCGCATGAACTCCCACAGTTCACCCAGCAGGCCAGTGCGTTCCATCGCTAGAGTCCCTTCGGAAGAGTGTTCATCGCCTAGAACTGTCGGCGCATGGAATTTGGTGCGTCGGAGCGCGGATCGTGGGGCATCCACGCGCTCCGTGACTCACGCTTGGGTGCAAGCGGATCCCGTCCAAGCAGGCGAATGATAAGACCGGTCGGCGTCAGCACAACGAAGTACACGATGCCCATGAACAGCGGCGTCGTCACCTTCGACATGGCGTGCGCGAGCCCCATCCACGCGGCAAAGACGGGCCCGAGTTTCGCGGGAATCGCGACGCCCAGCACCACCAACGACCCGCCCAAGGCGAGGAGCACCTGCGGCGACGTGGTGTGACCGCGCCAACGCGACACGGCGGCGAGGACCAGAAAGGCCGCGCCGACGGTGAGTCCGAACTTCCGCCCTTCGGCGGCGGTCAGTCGAGCTGGAATTCTTTCTGCCATTCACCAGTCTCCTTCCACTCCGGCTGCGCGGACTTCTCGAGCACGAAGGGGCAGAGCACAAGCACGTCGATGTGCGTGCGCATGAAGCAGCGATACGCGTCGGCGGGCGAACAGACGATCGGTTCACCGCGAACGTTGAAGGACGTGTTGATCAGCACTCCGCAGCCAGTCTGTCGCTCGAACGCCTTGAGCAGCGCGTAGTAGTTGGGGCTCACCTGCTCGTCGACGGTCTGCACGCGTGCGGAGTAGTCGATGTGCGTGACGGCTGGAATGTCGGAGCGCGGCACGTTGAGCTGGTCGATGCCCCAGAGATTCTTCTGCTCTTCCGTCATCGGGATGCGACGGCTCTCCTGCACCGGTGCGACGAGCAGCATGTACGGAGAATCGCAGTCCATCTCGAAGTATTCGTTGACGCGTTCGCGCAGCACACTCGGCGCAAACGGGCGAAATCCTTCGCGGAACTTGATCTTGAGATTCATGTCGGCCTGCATGCGCTGGCTCCGCGGATCGCCAAGGATGCTGCGCGCGCCGAGCGATCGCGGGCCCCACTCCATGCGGCCATCGAACCAGCCGACGATCTTCTCGTCGGCCAGCACCGAGGCCGTCTTCTCCAGCAGCGCCGGACGATCCAGGCGTTCGTAGCTCGCGCCGACGCTCTTGAGATACGTCTCGATCTCGTCGGGCGTGTACGACGGCCCGAGATACGAGCCGCGCATGCTGTCACGTCCCTTGGTCACCGTGCGTGGCTTGTTCATGTGACGATGCCACGCCAGCATCGCGACGCCCAAGGCGCCGCCCGCATCGCCGGCCGCTGGTTGAATCCACAGCTCCTTGAACGGACCTTCGCGCAGAATGCGCCCGTTGCCGACGCAGTTGAGCGCGACGCCACCGGCCAGACAGAGGCGATCGAGCCCCGTTTCCTTGTGCGCCGTGCGTGCCATGCGCAGCATGATCTCCTCGCACACCACCTGCACCGAGCGCGCGAGATCCATCTCCTTCTGCGTCAGCTTCGATTCAGGAACGCGCGGCGGTCCGCCGAACAGGTCGTGAAATGCGGGGCTCGTCATGGTGAGCCCGCCGAGGTAGTTGAAATACTTCTGATTCATCGTGAACGACCCGTCTTCGCGCAGGTCGATCAGTTCACGGTAGATCAGGTCGACGTACTTTGGCTCGCCATAGGGCGCGAGTCCCATCACCTTGTACTCACCGGAGTTGACCTTGAATCCGGTGTAGTACGTGATCGCGGAGTACAGCAGCCCAAGCGAGTCGGGCCAGCGCACTTCCTTGAGCAGCGAGAGCGTGTTGCCGCGTCCGACGCCGATGGATGCAGTCGCCCACTCGCCAACACCGTCCATGGTCAGCACGGCCGCTTCTTCAAACGGCGACGGAAAGAACGCGCTCGCCGCGTGCGACTCGTGGTGCTCGGCGTAGAGCAATTCGCCATCGAAGTCGAGTGCGTCGCGAAGCTGCTTGTCCTGATAGAGCTTCTCTTTGATCCACAGCGGCCCGGCCAGCAGGAACGAACGAAAGCCCTTGGGGGCGACGCCGAGGTACGTCTCGAGAATGCGTTCGAACTTGAGCAGCGGCTTGTCGTAGAAGCCGACGGCCGTCAGCTCCTGCCGCGTGATCCCCGCCTGACGCAAACAGAACTCGGTTGCCAAACTGGGGAACGCCGAGTCTCCCTTGATCCGCGACAGTCGCTCTTCACTGACTGCGGCGACGATCTCGCCGTCGCGCAGCAGGCACGCCGCGCTGTCGTGATAAAACGCCGAGATGCCGAGAATGTAGGTGGACTGAGAAGACACAGGCGCGGGTACGGGGAAACGGGGGCAAACGTGTGGAGTCTGTTTCGGCCGTGCCACGGCACAACCTTCGGTGAGGACGCACCGTTCTCCGTTCGGCAACTGGAGTGTAATGTACGGTCGCGACGGTCGAACGGAATCTTCTGAGCCAGTCCACCAAACGGCAGGTACGATGAGCGGTGCGTCGGACGACCTCACGGGCGTGAAACGGATTGCAGGGTGGCTGCGGGATCTGTGGGTGGCGGCCGGTATCGCGCTCATCCTCTTCCTGCTGCTCGAGGGCGCGTACATCGCCCAGCGATCCGTTCGCGCACGGCTTCAGGGGAGCGACGACGAGCGTGCCGCGCAGGTGGATGGGCACCCGTATCGCGGGCAGGCGTGGTACCGTCAGCTGCTGCGTGAGCGCGCCACCCAGGTGAACCGATGGGACGCCTGGCGCACGTACTGGTCATACCCGGTCACCGGGACCTACCTCAACGTCGACACGCTCGGCCGCCGCCGAACCATCCAGCCGGCTCCGGCGGACACGGCGCCGTTTCGCGTCGCGATGCTGGGCGGCTCTGCGATGTGGGGGTACACGGCGCGCGACTCGGCGACCATTCCGTCGCTCGTCGCCAAGAAGCTCGCCGCCAGCGGCGTGTCGGGTGTGGAGCTGATCAATCTCGCGCAGCCGGGCTATGTGCTCGGGCAGGAGTTGGTCACGCTGCGTCTCGAAGTGGAGCACGGCAACGCGCCGGCGATGGCCGTGTTCTTCGACGGCATCAACGATGTGCGCACCTCGCTGCTGTATCTCGAGCCGGGGCGCGTCTTCTTCGAGCCGCGGTTCAAGCAGTTGTACGAAGTCGAGTCCAAGCGCGGCTTCGTGGGATCGCTGGTGGCCTCGAGTCTACGCTCGGCGGTGCTGCAGCGACTACTGATGCGGCTCGGACTGTCGCGCGAGTGGGTAGAGCCGCCCGCGCCACCGACGCTCTGCGGCCGACTTGGCAGCTACTACCGCCAGACGTCCGATGAGGCCGCGGGCTTCGCGCAGCGGCACGGCATGCAGGTGCTCTTCGTGCAACAGCCGATGCACGGCACCACGAACAAGCCGCTCACCCCGTTCGAGCAGGGGTTCATGCAGCTGGCTGAGCGCAATAAGCTGATCCGCAGCTGCGGAAACTCCATCGACTCCGCGATGACGACGACGGCAGCGCCGCCGTACATCTCGATGGCCAAGATCTTCGACGATCACAAGGAAACGGTGTTCCTCGACGACTTCGGCCACGTGACCGAAGAGGGGAACGCGATCATCGCCGATCGAATCGCGGCGGCGATCGCGGACGCCGTCACCGCAAAGCGCGGCGCCCTACCGCACTGAGTCGCGGGCGAGCCAGTCGCGATACCACTCCACGGTGCTGGCCAACGCCTCGTCGAACGAAAACGACGGGTGCCAATCCATGCGCTGGCGCGCCTTGGTGCAGTCAAGGAACTGGGCCGGGATTTCGTGCGTGGCCTCGCCACGGATGTCGGGCTCCAAGCCGCTGACTCCCATCACCGCCATCAGCCGATCGACGACTTCGATGACGTTGAGCGGCGTTTCCGTGCCGAAGTTGAATGCTTCGCCCGTGATCCCGTCGCTCGGAATGTGTTCGGCGAGCGTGAGATACGCCGCGACTGCATCGCGCACGTAGAAGTAGTCTCGTACGAAGGTGCCATCACTGCGAATGATGGGGCGCTCACCGCGCAGCGCTGACCGGATCGTGCCGGGAATGAGGCGGTTGAAATTCAGGTCGCCTGCGCCGAACAGATTGCCGCAACGCGTCACGGCGATCGGCACCTTGTACGTGTGCCAGTAGCTGAAGCTGATGAGGTCCGTGCACGACTTGGACACGTCGTACGGAAAGCGCCCCTGCAACGGCGCGTCTTCCGTGTACGGCAACGTGTCATGCGAGCCATACGCCTTGTCGCTCGATGCCACGATCACGCGCTGAATGCGCGGCATGTTCTGCTTGGCGGCCTCCAGCAGGCACCACGTGCCGCGGATGTTCGCTTCGAAAGTGGACATCGCACTGCGCGACGCCGTGCCGACGATGGTCTGGGCGCCCAGGTGAAAGACCGTGTCGATCTCGTATTCGTTGAGCACGCGCAGCAGCGTCGGATGATCTTCCAGTTCGCCGCGAATGACCTGGCAACGAGGGAGCAACGCCGAGGAGACCGCGCGGCTATCCGGCACCCAATCGCGCACCAGGACGGTCACGCGCGCGCCGCGCGAGAGCAGCTCTTCCGTCAAATGCGAACCGAGCAGCCCGGTCGCGCCGGTGACGAAGACGTTCTTGTCGTTCCAGAAACTCATGAATCCGTTTTCCAGGGGGCGTTGCCCGAAGCCCAGAGATCTTCGAGCAACATCTTTTCGCGCAGCGTGTCCATCGGCTGCCAGAATCCGTGATGCCGAAAGGCCATCAGCTGGCCTTCGCGCGCGATGCGTTCGAGCGGCTCGCGCTCGAGGCTGATCTCATCGCCGGTGATGTAATCGAGGACGGCAGGTTCGAAGACGAAGAA
Source organism: Gemmatimonas sp. (assembly GCA_965279375.1). Taxonomy (GTDB): domain Bacteria; phylum Gemmatimonadota; class Gemmatimonadetes; order Gemmatimonadales; family Gemmatimonadaceae; genus Gemmatimonas. The sequence goes on from OZ257156.1 coordinate 2,499,890, forward strand.
GCCGCCGTTGATCCACCCTTCGTGTCCTTGTGGCTTCTCCGCGAAGGCGCGCACCGCATCGCCGTCGATCGTGAGGTCGCCGAAACGTGCGGGCGGACGCACCGCCGTAACGGTGGCGAGCTTGCCGTGCGCGCGGTGAAACGCCAGCAGCGCCGCGATGTCCACGTTGCCGAGTCCATCGCCGTACGTGACCATGAACGTGCCGCCCGACACCAGCGACTTGAGGCGGAGCAAGCGTCCGCCCGTCATCGTGTCGAGGCCGGTGTCCATGACCGACACCTTCCAGTCGTTGCGCGGCGCGTTGAGGAACTCCACACCGCCGCTGTGTAGATCGACCGTGAAGTCGCTGTGGTGCACGGCGTAGTTGTGGAAGAACTCCTTGATCAGTGCGCCCTTGTAGCCGCACGCCACCACGAAGTCGCGCAGTCCATGATTGGCATAGACGCCCATGAGATGCCACAACAGCGGCATCCCGCCGATCTCCACCATCGGCTTGGGGCGTGTTCCCGTTTCTTCGGCCAATCGCGTCCCGCGCCCACCCGCGAGAATGACCACCTTCACGGCTTGCTCGCCCGTGGACGGCGTACTCACGAGGCGCGCACCGTTGCGGGGAGCCACTGCGTGGCGACCGTTTCACGCCACGACTTGAGCCGCCCCGAGAAACGGAAGCCGAGCAGATAGGTGAAGAACTCCCAGCAGGTGGCCATGCGCACGTGCGAGAGGCCGTTGCCGCGCATGCGTGCGAAGACGTTGAGCTCCATCACGCGCACGCCCATGTAGTGTGCCTTGATGAGCATCTCCGGATCGAGCAGCCAGTTGGTGGACTGCAGATCCATCGCCTGCACAACATCGCGTCGCAACATGCGCGGCTGTCCGTTGACATCCCACGACCCCAGCTTGGGCCAGAGCATGCGCACGAACAGGTTGTAGCCGACCGAGATGATCTGTCGCTGGAAGCCGTCCATGCGATACCGGCGTCGGACTTTGCCGAGCACCTTACCGTCGGTTTCTGCGCAGGCCTCGTAGAGTCGGAAGAGATCTTCCGCGTCCACCTGACCGTCGGCGGCGATGGTGCCGATCCAAAGACCGGTGGCTGCCCGCATGCCCGTGATGACGCCGTTGCCGAAGCCGATGTTCGTCTGCACCTGCACGGGCCGCACGATCCCCGGATACTTCTCGGCGAGGACCTGAAGCTTCTGCCACGTGTCATCCTTCGAGCCGTTGTCGACGGTCACGATCTCGTAGCGCACGTCCATGTTGGAGAAGGCGCGCACGAGACGAGGCACCGTGTGGGGCACGTTCTCGGATTCGTTGTAGCACGGCATCACGATCGAGAGATCGAGACGCCCCCCGGTCGAATCCGTGGAGGAAGCGTGTGCGCTCAGGCGGACGCTCCCGCCAGACGCGCCGCCAACGACTCGAACGCGGCCAGCTCCGGTGCATTGGGCTCGAGGGCCGCGAGACGATCGCGCACGCCGGCGAGCACGGAGAGATGCACCGTACGATTGTGGAACTTGGACGTATAGATCTCAGGCGTGTCCCAGCCTTCCACCTGATTCACGAAGCGCTCCATGAGCGGCAGCGCCTGCTCTGCGTCGCCACCGAGCAGCACGGACAGATAGTTGGGCCAGTTGAGAATCGAATGCGGCGGCACGCCCGCGTCGTACACATCGTTGCCAAGGAACGCGAGCACCTCGAGCAGCGGATCGCGCAGCGTCGGGCCGTTCGGCTTGTTGAGCTGATTGCGCAGCGTCGTCAGTGGCGTCTCGCCCAGAATGTGCGGCGTGGACGGCAGGAAGCCGGTCAGCGGGAAGAAGCGAATGTCGCAGCTCAGGCGACGGCGCGGACCAGGGTTACTGCTCGAGTGCAGCAACAGCGAGTTAAAGATCACGCACGTACCGGCCTTCGCCTGCACGTCGATGGGCGCGCGGAAGGCGGACAGGCGCGGATCGTCGAGCTTGAGCCACTGATGGCAGAGCAAACCGTTGCGATGCGTGCCCGGATAGATCCGCAGATTCCAGTCAGGGCAGGAGTTGAGCGGCGTCCAGAGCGTGATGCCGGCCGGACTGGTCGGAAGCGCGGCGCCGCTGAAGTCCTGATGAATCAGATACTGCCCCTGCACTTCGAGGTACTGCGCCTTGGGGTCGTAGCCGCCGTGATCGACGGCCTGTACGTCACCACCCTTGAACTGGCCGTGGAAGTTGCTGCTGACGTGGAGCACCGGACCGATCAAGCGGGAGAACACGGGGCCGAGCGCGGCGAGGAGATCCTTGGCCAGCTCCGGCGACGTGTCGATGCGCGACATGCGCTGGCGGGTCTCCACCGGCAGAATGACCGGCGGGCTGTTCGGATCGAGAATCGCATCCATCTCGTCATGTCCGACGCCCAGGCGTTCGGCGACGATCGGTATAAACCGACTCGTGACGGCCTCGGAGACGCCTTCCACCATGAAGTAGCCGTCCTCCTCGAACTGCCGCGCTGCCGCGTCGAGGCTCTCTTCGGTGAACGCATCGAGACGGAACGTCATGCTCGTACTCCTATTCACGGTTCGGTGGGCGTGACGCCCGGGTTCTTGCTAGGCAGAGACTTGATCGAGAAAGCGCGCTGCACGCCGCACGCCCTCAGCGACGTCGATCGAGGGCACCCACGCGATGGACTGTCGAAGGCGGTCGACCGAAACGGTGTCGTGCGGCGTTTCATCGGCCCGCTGGGGCACTGCACCGAAATGCAGTCGCTCCGCTGGGATCGACAACACGCGCGCGGCCGTTTCTGAAAACTCCCGGACGCTGTACAGCTTTCCAGTGGCGAGGTTTACGATGCCACCCGGAATCGAAGACCGTAGCCCCAGCGCCAGTAACCCGTCGGCAACATCCTCAACATAGGTAAAATCGCGTCGCTGTGTGCCCGCAGACAGTGGGACCGGCTCACCCGCGCTGCGTGCATCGAGCAACGTGGGCAGGAGTCGGCCGGCGTGTTCTCCCGGCCCATAGACGGTAAACAGACGGGCCGTCACCGTGTTCGGCAACGCCGCGTCCACGAGCCGCTGCGTCCCCTCCAGTTTGGTCTGGCCGTAGAGCGTCGTCGGGTGCGGCGCCGCGTCTTCCGGCAAGTGGCCGCCAATGGTGCCGTACTCCAGCGCCGATCCGGTGTGCACCAACCGAATGCCGAGCCATGGCTTGTTCGCGGGGGCGGTGGCCAGCAGTGCCAGCTCTCCAACCAGCTCGGCGTTGATTCGCTGGGCCAGCGCATCATCCCGCTCGGAGCGGTCGATCCCGTAGCCGGCCAAGTTGAATGTCACCGACGGCCGATGCTCGGCGAACAGGGCGGCGACGGACCCGGGCTCCGCGAGATCGACGCGCGCGATCTCACCGGTGATGCCGTACTGCACGGCGACCGTCTGCATCGCCGCAGTATCGCGAACGGCTGACACCACACGAGCGCCTGCCCGCGAAAGCCTGCGCGCCACCCAGCGCCCGATGAATCCCGAGGCGCCAAGCACGAGGGCGGTGGCCCCGCGATACGACGCCTCAGCGCGTCCGTCGGCCGAGCCGACCACATCGATTGACGGGGCGTTCACGGCTGAACCTGGGCCGGGCGCCCGGCCGGCTTGGCCGGCGGCGTCGCGATGCGCGCCAGCGCGTCCCGCGTGGTCAGCGGGCCTGCGCGAACCACGTAGGTGGAGCCGCTGATCGTGGGGCCATCGACCAGCCAGACGGCGCGATCCGGGAACGCCGCGATGGTCGCACTGTCGGTCGAGGGGTTGATCCGGGCCGCATACACTGGCACCGGATCGCTGAGGTCGAGCGGGTTAAACACGGCCGTGGACGCATAGTCGGGATACTCGCGTCCAGTGACCATGACCAGGCCGGTGCCGAAGCCCTTCGACTCCGCGAGCGCTGCGATGTCCGGTCGCATGCCGCGATAGTGCCAGTACTTGTCTACCACGCGCCACGGGATGAAGACGAATGTCCCGCCCGCAACCGCCAGCGTCAGCGCAGCAAGCCAGCGGCTTTGCGACAGTGACGTCGGTGATGCGTCTGCGCCGATGGTGCGGTCGCCCAGCGTCAGCGTGCCGCGCGCCGTGAGCGCCGCGAGCGGTACGATCATCAGGAACCAGTATCGCGCGCCGAAGTCCGGGCCGCCGGCAAAGTAGTTGAAGAAGTACGCCAGCCAGGTGAACGCCATGACCGCGAGCATCAGCCGGTCGGGACGCGTCAGTCGACCGCGGAGCACGAACGCGTACACGATCAACAGCGACCCGATGCACCAACCGAACAGCTCGATCTGGGTCGCCACGGTATTCAGCGACGCATTAATCAGCCCGTCGACCGGTCCATGTCCCGGGTTGGGGTCGAGCGGCCACCCCATTCCGCGATTGGCGCCGAAGCCGTAGTCGTTCGCACCCTTCCCGTACAACGCGTCGTTATACGCCATGATCGGGAAGGTGCCCGCCTTGCCAGTGAAGCGCTGGTTGAAGGCCAACAGTGGTGCGGCGCCCAGCATCGAGCCGAGCACGAGTCCGGCCGTTCCGGAGAGCTTGAGGCGGCGCCCACCGAGTCCGATGCACCAGAGTCCAAGGGCGCCAGCGGCGACCATGGCGTCGAGCTGTCGCACCGTGGCCAGCATGCCGAGCGCAAGGCCGCCAAGCCAGGTCCAGCGCGCGAGTCCGGTGCGTCGCGTCGTGACGACGCTCAGCGCGGCCGCCAGGGCGAGGAACAGCGTGAGCGCATGCGGCATGTACGCCATGCCGAGGAACAGATTCCACGGCGAGCACGCGAAGAGCAGCGTGGAGAGGCGTGCCACGCGTCGGCCGTACAATGGCTGCAACACGAGGTACATCAGAATCACATTCAGGCCGGTGAGCAGCGGATTCACCAGCCATGTGAGGCCGAGCCATTCAGCCGGTACGAAAGCAACCGCGAGCCCGGGCGGCACCGGCGAATACCAGCCGGATGCGCCTGCGTCGATCAGGTAGAGTGCGAATGCCGCCGGCACCGGCGGGTTGGGCAGCGTGACGCGGCCGGATGCGAACGTGCGCGCCTGAAAGAGGTACGCGACTTCGTCCTGCAGGTGTGGATGCCGCTGATAGACGAACAGCGCCAGCAGTGCACACATCGCGGCGGTGGCGATTGCCACGGTAACGACGAAGCGGTCGACGCGCGGCTTGATGTCGTCGCCGAATGGCACGGACTCGCCGAGCAGTCGGTCGAAGCGGGCGCGGACCCGTTGCAGCGACGCGTCGGGAAGGGCGGTGACGGCGAGCCAGGTGGTCGCCACGCTGAGCAGTTGAATCAGCGTGGAGAGCGCGATCTCGCCGGCGAGTTTGCCGAGATCACGACCGACGATCGCGCTCGAGCCCACCATCGCTGCGAGCAGGACGGGGAGGCGCCAGGCAGGGAGTGTGGTCGTCGCGTTCTCCCAGAGCGCGCCCACGCGCTGGCGCAGTGCGAAGAGCACGAGCAGCGCTTGCGCCCCAAGAATGGCAACGCTGAGCGGCTGTGTCGCAAGTTGCGCGAGGGGCAGGTAATGCTGATAGCCAACGGACTGCCCCGCGACCACCAAAGACAACGCCGCGCCAAACCCCACCAACGAGAGCAGTGCCCAACCGATCGCAGCGCGGCCGCTCGGCGTCGGGCTCACACGATCGTCGGGAAGGGGATCGGGATGATGAAGCGGCCGCCGGCATCTCGGTACGCCTGCTGCTGGCGCATGATCTCGTCAGCGAAATTCCACGCCAGGATCAGGACGAAATCCGGCTGACGCTCGATCAGGGTTTCGACCGGCAACACCGGGATGTGCGATCCCGGTGTGAACGTGCCGACTTTTAGCGCGCTCCGGTCGACGGTATACGGCACGAGATCAGTGCCGATCCCGCAAAAATTCAGGAGCGTGTTTCCCTTGGCCGGCGCACCGTAGCCAGCCACGGTCTTGCCTTCGTCGCGCAGTTTCTTGAGCATCGCCACCAGCGCCTCGCGCTGCGCAGCGACGTCCCGTGCGAACTGTTGCCAGCGCGCGAGGCTGTTGAGGCCGATTTCGGTCTCCTCCTCAATCATGCGCAGGACGTCGGCGCCGGGCGTGGGGTAGTGCTCGCGTCGGCCCGCGTACATGCGGATCGAGCCGCCGTGCACCGCGACCTCGTCCACGCGCACCAACGTCAGACCAACTGCCTCGCACAGCCGCTTCAGCGACGTGACCGAGAAATAGCAGAGATGTTCGTGATAGACCGTGTCGTACTCGAGATGCTCGAGCATCGTGCGCGCGTACGGTACCTCGGTGATGACGAGACCATCGCCGTCGATGAGCGCACGGGCGCCACGCAGGAAATCCTGTGTGTCGTCGACATGCGCGAGCACGTTGTTGCCGATCACGGCACGCGCCGCACCGCGGGATGCGCGCAGCGCCTCGCCGGTGGCGCCATTGAAGAAGTCGCCGACCGTCTCGATGCCATGTGAACGCGCGATGGCGGCGATGTTGGTTGCTGGTTCGACGCCGAGCGTTCGCACGCCTTCCGCCTGGAAGCAGCGCAGCAGACTGCCGTCATTGCTGGCCACCTCCACCACCAGATCGTCGGCGGTGAGGGAGAGCAGCTGCACGACCGTGCGCGCATACGCGACGTTGTGCTTGGCGATGGTTTCCGACGTACCGGTTACGTAGAGATAGTGCCGAAAGAGCACTTCCGGGTCGATCACATCCGCCAGTTGCACCAGCGCGCACGACTCGCAGAAGTACACGTCGAGCGGGAAGCGCAACTCCTCCGACGCTTCGTCGGGGTGTCGCAAATTCGCATTCGCGAGCGGCTGCGGTCCGAGCACGAGAAAGCGCGAGAGGCGCTCTTCGCCACAGGCGCGGCACTGATACCGAATCCGATGCACCGAGCGTGCGGGACTGCGATCTTGGCTGATACCGCTCACGTCACCGTCGTCGGGAGGAAGAGTCATGATATAAGTGCGCCGGAAATATGCCCAGCACCGTCTGGGCCGCGCAATGCAATCGCTTCTCCATGACGAGCGTTGCGGTTGAAAGGCACAATCACGTCATGCACAATTCGCGATCGACGTTGCGGCAACCGCCGCGACGCATGCACCTCGGGGGGAGTCCGTTGGAGCTGCACAACCAGCACGATTCGCTGTCCGGCGACGATCTGTCGCGCCGCGTTGGCCGGCCGTTCATGCCAGCGGCACGGTGAACGTTTCCAACGGGTCCACGGCGCGAGGCGCAGAGCGACTGCCGTGGTGGCTACCCGCGCTGTTCCTCATCGCGTGGGCTACGCTCGCGCCGCAGCCGGGACTCCGGGCACGGTCGTTCTCGTTCTGCCTGCTCTGCGACGCCAATTGGCTCGGCGACACCATCAACAACGTTGCGTTGTTCATGCCACTGGGGGCGGCGCTCGCCTTTCGCGGCACCCGGGTCGGCAAGGTGGTGCTGGCGGGCGCCGCGATCTCCTGCCTTGTCGAGCTGCTGCAGCGCGCCGGGATCGCGCCGGGCCGTATCCCCGCGCTCGATGACGTGCTCGCCAACAGCGTCGGCACGGCCTTGGGCGCCTGGGGCATGACGCACCGTGACCGTTTGCGACGGACCCTGTGGCAGGTCACCGCCGCCCGTGCGCGTGGATTGCTGATGGCCTGGACGCTGGCGGTGGGCGGCATGCTGTGGGGGAGCGCGTGGGGGGTCGTTTCCGTGCTGTCGTCGGATACCGCCTCGCGCCGCGATTCCGTCGTCGTCGCCGACAGCTGGCAGCGAGCGATTCGCGATCAGGACTTCGTGCAGTCGACGATCCGCGGGTCCGTGAACGACGTGCGATTGCCAGTTAAACGCACCGGGCAGATCATGGCCTCGATCTCACCCACGGACACGGTACGCATCGACATCACACGACGCCTAATCGACGAGAGAGATCGACGCGATCGGCCGATCGCGCTGGTCTTCGTGCATGGACGTCAGTCCAGCGACGAGTTGGTGTACCTCGGCCAGGAGAGGGAAGACCTGGTCCTGCGGCGAACCGTCCGTGCGACTCGGCTGGGCCTTCAGACGCCGACGTTGCGGCTGCGTAACGTCTTCGTGCTCGATTCGGTTTTGCCGGGCACGACCAGCAGCATTCACGCGCTCGTCACGCCCTCCGATCTGTCGCTGCGTATCGATGTGCCGGATCCTCGCATCGGCTCGAAGCGCGCCGAGCTGCGGTCGTCGTCCGCGCTTGGCTGGGCACTGATCCAGCCGTTGATTGGCGCAACGTCGCCCGTCGCGCCGTTGCTGACGTGCCTGTGGCTGCTGTGCTGGTTTCTGCCCGGCGGTGTCTGGGTGGCGCGAGCAGGCGGCGCCCACGTTGGATGGACCTGGCGCGGGCACCTGCTGGGAGGTGCCGGTGCCGCGATCTGGAGTCTTGCGTTGCTGCTGGGCGGCGCGCTCGCGGCGACCGCCTTGGGCGTCCACCAGATGGCCTGGTGGCAGAATGCGTCCGCCGTCGCCGGAGCGATCCTGGGTGTCGTCATCGAAGCACGTGGGCGCTCCGGGAGCGCGCGCTGAAGGCACGCTGAACGCACCAGGTCGCGCGCGAGCCAACGAATCCGCGTCGTGACGCGAAGGCGCGCTGCTCGTACTCATCGTGGGTGTCGACCAGTCCACGTGTGACGGTCGAGCGCTACTGTCCGATCAGTCGGATACCGGTCAATATTCACCGGTCGACGGTCAGGCGATGGCATGCGCCGCGTGCGCGGCCGTCGCTCCAATACTCTTGGGAGGTTTGGTCCGGATGAACGAAGCCAGCACTGTCGAGACACCGTACTTTCGGACCATCGTGGATATGGTCTGCGAGCGGTCGCCGCTTCAGGAAAAGAAGCTGCGGAAGTATCTGGCAGGCTGCGACGCGGAGTTCTTCGCGGAGGCCGAGACCTTCGCGGAGGAGTACACGAAGTATCTGGAGTCTCAGGGCATTCCTCTCGAGTATGCGGTGAACGCGTATCTGAAGATGGGCAATGAGATGCTCAAGCTTCAGATCGCGTTCATGAAGACCAAGGAGTATCACATCGACTCCGCGGCGAAGGCGAACGAAGAGGTGTACAGCAGCGAGCCGACGATGAAGTCGTACATGATCGGACTCGCGATGTCGCAGTTTCTCTGGCCGACGCACTACGCCACGCATCGTTTCCTGCGCGAAGCTGTCGCCGCCGGCGTACCGACGATCAAGACGTATCTGGACATCGGGCCAGGCCACGGACTGTCGCTGAACAACGCGGTCAAGACCCTGGCGGCCGACACGACATTCACGGCGGTGGACATCAGTCCGGTGTCGATGCGAATCACGCAATCGATCATGGGCTACTTTCATCCGGGCAAGGACGTCGTGCGCTACTACACGATGGACATGCTCGATCTCGATCTGAGCGAGACGTTCGACTTCATCACGATGGGTGAAGTGATCGAGCACGTGGAACACCCGGAGCGGCTGCTCGTCAAGTTGCGAGACCTGTTGAGTCAGAACGGACGCGCGTTCATCTCCACCTGCGTCGATTGTCCTGCACTCGATCATGTCTATCACTTCCGATCGGTCGATCAAATCCGCGACATGCTGAATGCGTGCGGACTGCACATCGAGGCCGAGCGGGTGTTGCCCGTCGAGGCTCTCCCGTACGAGGAGATCTGCCGACGGCGGATCACCATCAACTACAGCGCCATCATCACACGGAAGGATTCCTGATGACCATGGACGTCAAGATCGAACAGATCGTGCTGGGCGCGATCGATGAAGTGAACGCGCACCAGCCGAAAGACCAGCAGATCAGCCGGTCCATGGATACCGTGCTGTACGGCTCGGCCGGTGAACTGGACTCGCTCAGCCTCATCAACTTCATCGTCGCCGCAGAGCAGCTCATCGAGAAGGAGTTCGGAGCGACTGTCAATCTGATCGACGAGAATACGCTGGTGATGGAAGACAGCCCGTTGCGTACGGCCAGAACGCTTGCCGATCATATCAGAGGCCTCCTGCAGGCAGCATGATGAACGCGCTTCTGATCTCGGACTTCAATCTCGCCATCTTCTCCGGATACCTCGGCAACGACTCGCAATCACCGTCAGTAGTTCCAACCTTGGCGCCGTTCGGCCAGGCGCTGTCGACTTTGCTTCAGCCATGGGAAGCGGAGTACGACCTCGCTGTCGTCTGGACTCAACCGGAGAGCGTGATTCCGTCGTTTCGGAAGGCGCTCGCATTCGAGTCGTACGATAGTGCGGAACTGCTGAAGGAAGTCGACGAGTTCTCGCAGGCGATTTTGAATGTGCGAGATCGCGCGCGGTTTCTGTTCGTGCCAACGTGGGTGGTGGCGCCGTATCGGCGCGGTCTGGGTTTGCTGGGCTTTTCAGGCATTCTCGCAACGATGAACCAGCGGCTCGTCGAGAATCTGAACGCGGCCGAAAACATCTTCCCACTCAACGCGCAGCGTTGGACCGGACTCGCAGGAAAGCGCGGGTTCAGCGCGAAGTCGTGGTACATGGGGAAGATCCCCTTTTCCAACGAAGTCTTTGCTGAAGCGGTCAAGGACATCAAGGCGACGCTACGCGCGCAGTTGGGTGACGCGCGCAAGCTGATCGTCGTGGACCTCGATGACACGCTGTGGGGTGGCGTTGTCGGAGACGTCGGTACCGATGGTCTTCGGCTTGGTGGTCACGACTTCATCGGCGAAGCCTTCGTCGATTTTCAGCGCACACTCAAGTCATTCACGAACCGGGGCATTCTGCTCGGCATCGTGAGCAAGAACAACGAGGCGACGGCACTCGAGGCATTCAACCACCCGGAGATGGTGTTGAAGGTCTCGGATTTCGCGGGCTGGCGCATCAATTGGTCGGACAAGGCAAAGAATATCTCCGAGCTGGCGGCGGAGCTGAATCTCGGGCTGCAGTCCATCGTGTTCATCGACGACAACCCGGCGGAGCGCGCGTGGGTTCGCGAAGCGCTGCCGGAGGTGCTCGTGCCGGACTGGCCCACCGACTTCACGCTGTACAAGGAGTCGTTGCTCGAACTGCACTGCTTCGACGCAGTGGCGGCCACGGACGAAGATCGCAATCGAGCAGCGTTCTACGTGAAGGACCGCGAACGCAAGGCGGCTGCCGTGGAGGCGCCGTCGCACGAGGCGTGGCTGCAGTCGCTTGGCATGACGGCCAAGGTCGCGCGCTTGAACAAGACGAATCTGCAACGCGCGTCGCAGCTGTTGAACAAGACCAACCAGATGAACTTGCGCACCCGTCGGATGACGGAGTCGGAGCTGTGGGAGTGGGCCTCCGCGCCTGGCCATGATCTCTGGACCTTCAGCATCTCGGACAAGTTCGGCGACTTGGGGTTGGTCGGCATCGCCAGCATGGCGGCGGGACTCGTGGAAGACTTCGTGTTGAGCTGCCGTGCGATGGGGCGCACCGTCGAAGAGTCGATGCTCGCGTTCCTGATCGAGAAGGCCAAGCGCTCAGGCGAGGAGACGCTCACGGCGACGTACCAGCCGACCGAAAAGAATGGCCCCTGTCTGGATTTCTTCCGACGCTCCGGGCTGGGCGAAGCCGACCACGTGTTTGTCGCGCACACGCATCAGAAGTACGCCGAAGCGCCTGCGGTCGCGCTGGAGGAGCTCTCGTGAAGCTCCGATTCCATGTCTCGCGCGAGATGGTCGATGCGTTCGCGCGCTGGACCGGCGATCACAGCTCGCTGCACGTGAACGAGGTGTTCGCGCGTCGGTCGCCGTATCGAATGAACGTGGTGCACGGCATGCTTCCGGTGGCCTTCATCGCGCGACTTCCGTTTCTTGCGAACGGGATGTGGCTCAAGAAGCTCTCGGGACAGTTTCTGCACCCGGTGTTCGTCAACGACGAACTGGAACTGGAGGTGAAGTCGGCCGATGCTGAGCAGACGGACTTCGAGTATCTGATCCGAAAGGTCGCCTCCAACGCCACTGTCACCTCCGGCGCGTTCACGCTGGCGCGCGAGGGCGCGCCATCAGCGGCGCATCCCGTTGCCGCGGGAACGAGCGACAGCCTCGTGGTGACGGCGCTCGTCGAAAACGATCAGCTGTTCGAGCAAATCAACAAGAACGACGAGGCGCAGTTCGAGTTCGTCGTTGGTGAAGGCTGGCCCGACGCGGCGTCGCCGATCGTCGAGAACTGCTCCGCAGCGTGCCTATTCTCCACCTTCGCGGGGATGTGCATTCCGGGAAGGTTCGCGACGCTGGTCGACTTTCGCGTCGAGTTCGCGGCGCGGCTCGAGATGCACCGCCGCTATCGCTTGAAGGGGATCGTCGAGTTCAAGTCGCAGTCCACCGTTTCGCTGGTGGAGGCGATCACGATCAGCGACGTCGAGCATCCCGACGTCGTCGTGGCCACGGGCAAGATCAACGTCAAGGTCAGCTCGCCCGCGCTGCAGATGCCGTCGATGGACGCGCTCAAGGCATCCAGTCTCGATCTCCATCTGCGCGACAAGGTCGTGCTCATCACCGGCGCCAGTCGCGGCATCGGTGAGGTTGCCGCCAAACTCTTTGCGCTCCACGGCGCGAAGGTGGCGGTCAACTACTTTCGCGGGCAGCAGGATGCCGAACGAATGGTTGGTGAGATCGAGGCCTTTGGCGGACAGGCCATGCTCGCGCAGGCCGATGTCTCCGACCGGGAGCAGGTGAAGCGGATCTTCGCTGACATCGTCGGGCGCTTCGGCACGGTGGATGTTCTCGTGAACAGCGCCGTGCGAGACTACTTCGCCAGCCCGTTTCTGGAGCTCACGTGGGAGGACATGGCGCGCGATCTCGACGTAATTGTGCAGGGGGCCTTCAACTGCTGTCAGGAAGCGCTTCCGCTCATGATCAAGCAGCGCCGCGGAAAGATCATCAACATCGCATCGATCGCCGTCGAAAACCCGCCGGTAGGTCAGGCGAAGTACGTCACCGCGAAGAGCGCACTCGTTGGGTTGACGCGAAGCCTCGCCGTCGAGTTCGCGCCGCACAACGTGCAGGTAAATCTCGTCGTCCCGAGCATCGTCGAGACGGATCTCAGTCGCCTCGTGCCCAAGATGTTCCTCGACAAGCTCAAGAACGAAACGCCGATGAAGCGAGGAGCACTTCCGGAAGACGTGGCTCGGGCGATTGTGTTCCTCGCGTCGTCGCTGTCTGACTTCACCACCGGTCAGAAGATCATGGTTACCGGCGGAAACGCGCCGTTTCTATGAGTACGCAACCCAACGGTATCGTCGCTCTCGACTACAAGGATCGAGAGCAGGTTCGCGCGGCCGCCGCGCTACACGAGAAGCTTCTTGCCGACAGTCCCGTGCCGCTGTTGGGGCGTCTGTTCATGGAACGCTTCTACTACAGCACGCTGGTGAAGGACGGGCTGATTCACTGCGACCTGTATCGACAGGACGGCCAGTACGTCGCGTTCAGCGTCTATACGTGCTATCCGGGGAGCTTCATCAGTCAGGGCATCAAGCGACACTTCCTGTACCTCTGCCTGCTGTTCACCGTGGCGCTGATCGCGAAGCCATCGCGCATCAAGACCATCCTCGGCATGCGAGGTCAGACCAGCAAGCGCCTCTCGGAAAGCGAGATTGGAAAGGCCGGTGAATACCTCTCGTTGGGTGTGCTCGCGGAGTACCAGCAGATCAAGCACCCGCAGACCAACGTGCGCATTTCCAACATGCTTTTTGAACGCGCCATCGAATTCTTCAAGACGAGCGGCTACGAGGAGATTCTACTGGCGTTCAAGGTCTCCAACCGGCGCTCGATGCTGTTCTGGCTGTCGTACGGTGCCGTGCTGAAAGAGCGTCACTATGTCAACGACGAAAGCTGCCTCATGACCCTCCGACTGGACCGGAAGTAGCGGCGGCGCGCCAATTCGCGATCGCTTCCGCGGTAGTCGTGATGCGATAGTGACGGCGCACCTGGTCGAGCATCACCTGACACCGTTCACGTTTGCGCGCGGCGCTCATCGTCGAGAGCGTGAAAATGCGCGACTTCAAGCCGACCAAGCGGGACGCCGGCAGTGGGTCGGCCAGATCGATGAGGTGGAACAGGAGCGTCAATGGCCGTCCGCTGCGTCGAAAGCGATCCACGCCCGAACGAAAGAGCCACCCGCCAAGGAGCAGGGAGTAGCTCGGATTGAAGGGTAGCGGAAAGGGACGGTGATCCGGCATCGACCATTCGACGAAGTCTCGGTCCGACAACGGCCGGTGCGGCGACTCCAGCGTCTTCACGGTGCTCTTGAGCGCCGTGGCGTATACCTCGGTCGGGAACGCCGACGAGTCGTACGCATACCCGCACTCGGCGAGCAGCTCCAGCGACTCGAGATCGATGTGGTACCCGGGCGCGCGAAACCCTTTCACCTCGATCCCCAGTTCGCGCTCGAGGAGACGTTTGCTCTCCTCGATTTCGCGCCGCTTCGAGGCGGAATCGATCCGCGACAGATAGGCGTGGGTGAGCGAGTGCGACGCGATCTCGTGGCCTTGTTCGACGGCGGCCTCGATCAGCGCACGCTTGCGCGGGTCGTGTAATGAACGCGCAATCACGAACAGCGTAGCCCGCACGCCATTGTCGGCAAAGAAGCGCAGGAAATTGCGCATGCCGGTTTCGAAGATCGGGTCATCGGTCGCCGTGTAGCCCCAACCGTTGCCCTCGAAAATGTCCTGTGCGCCATCGAGGTCCACATGCACAGTGGCCACAGGAGTCGCCGGAGTGGGGGCGTTGCGCTGAGGCTTGGCATCGCCGTGACTCATCTCATTTCCGGAGGCGTGCATGCGGTCAATGTGAATCGTTGAAGTCGCGCAGGTCGTGCTGCCATGCCGTATGCCCCGGTGTCAGCGAGTGCCGGGCGCCGTCGCGGTGCCGGTTGCGTTGGGCGCGGTGCCAGGGATCGTCCACAGTGGACGATCGACACTGGTGTCAGGCGACAGATCGCGAATCACCGCGGTGTATCGTCCCGACGCCGAGAGCGTGAGTCGCGCGGCGCCCCAGCCGTTCTTCACCCAGAGGTCGCGAACGGACGACTGCGCGGTGGCCCATCCCGGCGTGTTCTCGTCGAGCAGCGCCACGCTGATGGACGCACCCGCGGGGAGCGTGTCGGGCTCGAACTGCCACCGATCGCCGATGGTCAGCCGATTGTCGGCCCAGCGAAGCTTGCGAATGCTCGCGTAGGGACGCGCGCCGCTGCTGCGTACCGCCAGTTCGACGTCAGCGCTGTCGGCGACGATGAGCTCCATGCGATAGCGCCGTGCTCCAGCGGGGATCCACGACACCGAGTAGTACGGCGTGACGACCGAGGGGTAGGAGGCACTTGCCGACGCGCTCTTCTCCTTGATGCCGGTGGCTGGCGGAGCGTTGACGTCGCTGTTCCAGCGCAATGCGCCGTTCGCGTCACGCACCCACACCGAGACGGTGAACTGATCGAGCCCTGGTGTAAACGAGCCGCCGGTGGACGCCATCGCTTCGTCGAACACACGCACACCGGGGACTCGCATTTCGCTGAAGCTGGTGCGATCCGGCACCAACTCCGGCGGTTGTCCGGCGGGCTGCGTACGTCCGTCGTGATGATACGCTTCGCTGTCGCTGAAAAAGCGGAAGGCGTGCTCGCGTTGCGTGTAGTTGTTGATGCCGTTCGTCACCGCCAGCACGGCGGCCATGCCGAGGACGATCGGGCGCAGTGGAGTGAGTGCGCCGAGCGCCGACAGCACGATCAACGCCGGAAGAAAATTGGGGACGTACAGAAAGGTCTCGCTGCCGAACAGCTGATACAGAGCGAACTGCCCGAGGATGAACAGGGCCACGAAGAGACGCATGCGCAGCGCCTCGCGCGCGCCCACGAGTGCCCATGTGCCGATCAGCAACAGGCCGCCCCACAACACCGACGAGATCAGCCCGAGTGTACCTGCGGAGCCGATGGCCGAGGGCTGTACGATCATGATCGGCCAGTCGGCTGCACCCGGTCGGTCAACAACGGCGATCGCGGGCATGACCACCGCGTGCATGAAATACGCGATGGCAACGCGCACCGGGCCGAGTGCTTCCGGCGCCATGATGTGCTCCGACTCCGACGGATTGCCAAGAAAGAACCCGGCGGAGGGAACGAACTTCTTCTGCAGCGTCCACAGAATCACCGTGAGCGCGAACGCGTTGACCGATAGCTGGATGGCACGACGCCACGGTCGCGTGACCACGGCCGTCGTCAATCCGGCAATCCAGTTGGTGACCGTGAGCCCCAGCGTGCTCGAACTGACGGCGATTTCGAGGAACTCGGGTACCGGTCGATGCATTGCGACGCCAACGACGAGCATCGCCAGCACGACGCTCAACGAGCCGATCGTATGCGTCTCGGGGATCACGAACCAGAAGAGCGCTCCCGCACTCGTCATGGCGACGAGCGAGAACACCGACGCATCCGGCCGACGGCATCCGGTCAGGCGAAAGACGCAGTACAGGCCGGAGGACCAGAGGCCGCCGACGACGGCGAGAAAGATGCGAATGGAAACCCACAGATCGAGCCCCAGCCCCTTATGCAGCGCCAGCACCGGCGGGAGCACGAACATCGCAAACAGCGGGTGCACATCCGCACGTGCATGATTGGAGAAGCGATCGCTCATGTTGGCCATGACGCGCGCGATGTCGGCTTCGAACCAGACGTCGCCCGAGCTCCTCGTCAGCAGGCGCTGATCGAGGCGCCCCGACCCGATCCAAATCGTTACGAGCGCTGCGACGAACCAGACCGCGGCGATCGCGATGTCTGTCCGATAGGTGCCGATCGTGGCGGCGCGCGGAGCGTCAGCAGAACGGAGTTCGCTCATACAGGAGATGTGGGGGAACGTGCGCGCATACTTGCGGCGAGATCCGACCTGCGTAGGCAACCTGCAGAGCGACGGGTGATGGCGGAAGAGCGCCGTCCCGCAGCGCGACGCATCAGGAAGGGCCCCAACCTCGCGTGGGTGTTGCTTTGTCCTTACCTTCGGCCGATGATGACCCAAGGCGTCCCGCTGCCACCGTCACAGCTCTGGTACCGTGTGAGCGCCGGTTTCTTCACCGTCGTCGCGGTGCTTTGGGCGATCGCATCGCTCTTCTATCCGTTCGGATGGGATCAGGGCATCATCGCCCTCGTCGGTGATTCCATCCTGCAGGGCGGTATGCCGTACCGCGACTCGTGGGACATGAAGGGCCCCGTCGCGTTTCTCTGGTTCGCGCTCGCGCAGGCGCTCTTTGGGAAGGGGATGCTCGGCATCCGCGCGCTCGATCTCATCATGATCTTGTGGGCGGCGATAGCGATCGGAAGGGCAGGTGGTCGTCTGACTCGACCGGCCGCCGCCTGGTGGATTTCGATCGCGGTGGTGCTGGTCTATGCCTCGCTGAGCTACTTCCACCTCGCGCAGCCGGACGGCGTAGCGTCGCTCGCGCTCGGCATCGTGCTGTCCGCGCTGCTGGTCGACCCGACACGTCGACGCACCATCGTGGCCGCAGCCGCCGTGATCGGCGTATGCACGCTGGTTAAACCGCTCTACATCGGATATCTGGGCATTCCGGTTATCGCGGTCCTGTTCTCGACCGAACAACCGCTTCGATCGCGCGCGACCACGCTCGTAGCGCTCGGCACCGCGTGCGCCATTCCGATCGTGCTGGTGGTCCTCTGGTTTGTCGCACGAGGTGCACTGGGTGACCTGATCGACGTGCACCTGCGCTACACGGCGAGCAACTACTCGCGTGTCGCCTCGATCCGGCTGCTCGATCGGGTGCTGCCGATCGTGAAGTATCTCAGTCAGCTGCCGCAGGGAACCGGGCTCGTCTTTCTCCCGCTCGGTGTCTGGGCCGCCTGGCAGCGCGATCGTCGCGCGGCGACGCTGCTCGCCCTCTGGTTCGCGGCCGGGATCATCGTGGTCGGCGTGCAGGCCAAGTTCTACGTCTATCACTGGACGGTGATCTTCCCACCAGCGGTGCTCCTCATGGCCTACGGAATCGAGTGGATGCTCCCCACGCGCCGCACCGATGGTACGCCAGGCAGTCTGATGGCGACGCTCCGTGCCGCTGGCGGTATGGCAGCGACCGCACTTCTGCTGGGGCAATATGCGGTGAGCCCGGCACGCGACATCGTCCACTGGGCGAAGTTCGTGGCGCGCGTTGATTCGCCGACGACCTACTACCATCGGTTCACCTTCGGTCGCGACCCATACTTTGCCGACGAGCAGATCGAGGCGGCACGGTATCTGGAATCGCACACCGAGCCAGGAGACCCGATCGCCCTGTACGGCTACAACTCAACCGCGCTCTACCTGTCCAATCGTCCGAACGCGACGCGCTTCACATTTTCGCTTCCACTTTTTGCCGGAGGCGTCGGAAGCCCCTTCGTGCAGAAGTACCGCGCTGAATGGATGACGGCGATGACGCGCGCGCCGAAATACATCATTGTCGGTCTACGACTCAAGTATCGCTCGCGCGATTTGACCGACTGGCCGGAGTTCTACGCATTGCTCACGCGCGACTTCGCGATCGAGAAATCGTTTGGCATCATCGATCTGTGGCGGCGCCGTTCTGACGCCGTCGGGGCGGTCGGACCAACGGCAATCGCGCGCGACGACGAGCTGCGTCGCTAGCCGATCGTCACTCCTGGTGCGGCTTGTCTATCGCCGCGCGCAGTCGTGGAAGGACCCGATCGCCTGCAGCGGTGCCCATGAGATTGTGCGCTTCAGCGGGGTCGGCCAGATAGTCGAACAGCTCCTCTTCGCCGTCCCCGCGCCGAATGAAGTGATACTGCGCGTCGAGGGCACTGCGCATTGCGCCGAATCGCACCGGCTCATTCTCCTCCGGCCGCGGTTTGGCGCCAAGGTGCGCGACGATCGGAGCGGCGGTGTCCGTCGAGACCTCGGTCGACCAGAGCGCAGAAAACGACGTCCCCGGGAGCTTCGCGTCCTTGCCGAGCCCCGTGAGGTCCAGCACCGTCGCCGTGAGATCGCGCAGCGTGACGGGTGCGCTGACGCGCACGCCACGCGGCACACGCGCGGGATACCGGATCACGAGCGGAACGTGGAGCAGCGGCAAATAGAGTGCGTTGGCATGTTCGGTGAGTCCGTGTTCGCCGAACAGTTCGCCGTGATCCGACGTGATGATGACGATCGTATTGTCGAGCGCGCCCGTGCGCTGCAGCTCGTCGAGCATGCGACCGACATTGTCGTCGATCGTGGCGATCGATGCGTCGTACTTGCCCAGTGACCGGTGCGCAGGCTGCGCAAACTTCTTCAGCAGCGAATCGGGCGCTTTGTAGTCCATGTGCGCGTCGAAGAAATTCAGGAACGCAAAGAACGGACGTCCCTTCACGGTCTTCTGCCACTCGAGAAATGCCGACGTGATCTCCGACGATGAGCGACGGGCGTACGTGTCGGAGTTGAAGTTGCGCTCGTCGAACTGCGTATCGATGTGTCGGATCGACCACAGCACATCGATGAGCGAGTGCGCTCCCATGATCTGCTTGAAGACCGGCGTATGGGCCAGCCAGGCGTGCCCGAGCAGCTGGTGCATCGTCGGGTGATAGTCGTCGTAGTGCTCGAACCCTCTCGCCAGCCCCGACTCGCGTGACGTATAGAGCAGGTTGGCCACGAAGCCGCCCGTGGCGTATCCGCCTGCCTGCAGGCGCTCGGCGAGCATTGGCGAGTCGCCGCGCACCAAGCTGACGAAATCACCCTGGATGGCATCGGCGTCGAGCCCGGCGAACATGCTGGCGTGTGACTTGAGTGTCCACGGAGCGGTGCTGAAGGCCCGATCGAAGGTGACCCCTTCACCGGCCAGCGCAGAAAGGCGTGGACTGGTCTGCGGGGCGTATCCGTAGAGATTCAGATTGGCGGCTCGCACCGTGTCCCAGACCAGCAGCAGCACATTGGGCGCCCCCGCCGGCGCGTGGTCAGCGGCCGTGACAACGACACTGCCCGACCCCGAGCGCAGGGCGAACTGCGTCGCGACCATCGCGACCGTGACCGCAGTGAGCGCGCCGAGCCCCAGCCGCACGCGCCGCAGCCAGCGCGCGCCTCCGCCGCGGGCGCTGCGCCCGACCTGTACGGCGACGCCAATCGACAGCAGGATGATTGAGACCCGCGTCAGCTCGGCGAACGGGAGCAGCAGAGAAAACACCGACAGCCCCGCAAAAAATCCGCTGGTCGCCACGTTGACGCGAAAGCGGGGGAACAGCAGCGCGAGTAGCGCCCAGCCGGCGGCCAGCACCAGGTAGATGATCAGGTACGCGGCGGGCGCCATCCACACGTAGTCCGGGCTGGCAAAGATGAATCGCTCCCGGAGGTAATGGTTGATGCCTGCCAGTGAGAGTTGGAGCAGCGCGGTGATCAGCGCGAAGCAGGCGGCAATCGCGAGCGCAGTCCCGGCGCCGCCGAGCCGCGACTCCGTCGGCTCGCTACTGCTCTTCCCGTCGGCGCTCCCCTGCGCCGGCGCCAGACCTCGAAGCAGCAGGAGCAGCGCAAGCCCGATGAGTCCCCCCTGTACGACAAGGCTTGTGATGTCCGAGTTCATTCGGCGCCACTCCTGCGGCGTGCCGGCTGCGTGATGGGACGAGAGCGCGTGCCGTCCAAGAGGGCGGTTGATTCGCCGGGGGAGTCGACGCGGAGATCTTAACGCGTACTTTACTTTCGGTTTGGGAACCGTAACAGGTCCGGACCCGGCATTTCCAGTGCGTAGCCTCCGGGTTGTCGTGGGTGTGAGCGGTCGCCTGGCCGAATACCTTTCTCCCTGCACACACCCACTTCGATACGCGGGATCGGCGTCGTGCGTCAGCATGCAGGCAGTGCGCGTCTGTCCTTCCAATCACTCGACCGGTTTATGAATTCGGGTTGCCACACTCGTACGAACGCGGTGCCACGCTCGCGCGCCGATGGCTGACGTCCGCACGGTCGTCGTAATCGGCCTTGACGGCCTCGAGCCCGGCATCGCCGAGCCGATGATGGACGCCGGCGCACTTCCGCATCTGGCAGCGCTGCGTGCCCGCGGTGGATTCGGTCGCGTGGCTACGACCACGCCGGCGCAGACTCCGGTCGCCTGGTCGACTTTCGCCACCGGCGTGAATCCCGGCGCCCACGGCATTTTCGATTTCATTCGGCGCGATCCCAAGACCTACCTGCCCGACCTCGCGCTCAATCGCTACGAGCAGAAGAGCAGCTTCCTCCCCCCCAAGGCGGTCAACCTCCGCCGGGGAACGCCGCTCTGGGAAGTGCTCAGCAAGGCTGGCATTCCGTCCACGGTCATTCGCTGCCCGTGCACCTACCCGCCCGACAACTTCAAGGGGCGCATGCTCTCCGGCATGGGCGTGCCCGATCTGCGCGGGGGACTGGGCACCAACACCTTCTACAGCACGAAGGCGGGAGTGAAGGCCGAGGAGAGCGAGGCAGTGGTGGCGCTCAAGTCAGACGGCCGCAGCATCCGGACGCACCTCATCGGCCCGCGCAATCCAAAGACCGGCGGCGATCAGCTTCTCGATATCACCGTCGATCTCGATGTGGCCGGTCGCAAAGTCGTCGTGAAGTCCGATGGGCAGCCCAAGGCGCTCGAGGTGCGCGTCGGCGAGTGGAGCGACTGGCTGCGCGTCAAGTTCAAGCTGGGGATGCTCCAATCGGTCAGCGGCATGGTGCGCTTCCATCTCGTGAGCCTCGAGCCGTTCGTGGAGCTCTACGCGTCCCCGATCAACTTCGACCCGGAAACGCCCATGTTTCCGATCAGCCACCCGTGGGACTATGCGCAGGAGTTGCAGCGCAAGGTCGGCACGTTCTACACGACGGGCATGGTCGAGGATCACGGTGGTCTGAACAACGAGCGCTTTGACGAACACGCCTTTCTCGCGCAGTGCGAGGGCGTGCTCAAAGAGCGTGAAGCGATGCTGTCGTACGAGCTCGATCGCCTGACGGAAGGCTTCCTGTTCTGTCTCTTCGACACGCCGGACCGTCTGCAGCACATGATGTGGCGTTTCCGCGAGGACGCGCATCCCGCCAACCACGGGAAGATCGAGGCGAGCTATCGGGCCGCGATCGAAGAGCACTATCAGCGCAGCGATGCCGTCGTGGGACGCGCGATGCAGCGAGCGGACGACCGCACGCTCTTCATCGTCATGTCCGACCACGGCTTCTCGAGCTTCCAGCGCGGCGTGCACCTGAACAGCTGGTTGCAGGCCAACGGCTTCCTCACGCTCAAGAACGGTGCGACGCCCGGCGATGCCGGCGACTTCTTCAAGAACGTGGACTGGTCGCGCACCAAGGCCTACGCGCTCGGACTCGGCAGCATGTATCTCAACCTTGCCGGCCGAGAGGCCGAAGGGATCGTCGCGCCGCAGGACGCCGCGTCGGTGGCGCAGGCGATCGCGGAGGGCATGCGCGGTATGCCGGATCCCGAGCGCGGCACGGTGGCCGTGCGACGCGTCGCGCTGCGCGACGAGATCTACTCGGGCGCCTATGCACACGAGTCACCCGACATGGTCGCGCTCTTCAACGCGGGCTATCGCGTCTCATGGGACACCGCGCTCGGTGGCATTCCGCATGGGCTCATCGAGAACAACACCAAGAAGTGGGGCGGTGACCACATCATCGATCCGCTGCTCGTGCCCGGTGTGCTCTTCATGAACCGACCGTTCCGCACCGAGGGCGCGCGACTGCTCGACCTCGCGCCCACCATCCTCTCGGCGCTTGGACCGGGAAAGATTTCCGCCATGGAAGGGGAGTCCCTGCTGTGAAGATTCTCGTCATCGGTCTCGATTGTGCAGCGCCCGATCTGTTGTTCGGCGATGAGTCGCTGGTCAACATCCGCCGCCTGATGAGCATGGGCGCGTACGGCCGACTCGAGAGCGTGGTACCGCCCATCACGATCCCCGCGTGGATGTGCATGTCCACCAGCCAGGATCCGGGGTCGCTCGGCATCTACGGCTTCCGCAACCGCGGCGACCATTCGTACGACAAGCTGCAGATCGTCAACGCAAAGTCGATCCGGCAGATGGCGATGTGGGACTATCTCGCGACTGAAGGGAAGAAGTCGGTGTTGATCGGCGTGCCGCCCAGTTTCCCGCCGCGCAAGGTGAACGGCATCTGCGTCGGGTGCTTTCTCACCCCCGACTCCAACACCGATGTGTACACGCATCCGGCATCGGTGGCGGCGGAGATCCGTGAGTTGGTGGGCGAGTTCCCCGTGGACGTGAAGGGGTTCCGCACCGATCAGAAGGACTGGTTGCTGGAGCAGGTGTTCGACATGAGCCGCAAGCACTTCACGGTCATCCGGCACTATCTCAAGAACGCCGAGTGGGACTACTTCCACTTCGTGAACATCGGCCTCGATCGCGTGCACCACGGCTTCTGGAGTTACTGCGATCCGAAGCACGTGGACTACGTGCCGGGCAACAAGTACGAGAATGTCATTCGCGACTACTACCAGCATCTCGATGAAGAGATCGGGACGGTGCTGGAGCTGATCGACGATGAGACGGTGGTGCTGGTCGTCTCCGATCACGGCGCACAGCCGCTGGATGGCGGCTTCTGCGTGAACGAATGGCTCGTGCGCGAAGGGCTGCTGGTGCTCAACGAGTATCCGAAGGAAGTCACACCCTTCGGCAAGCTCAACGTCGACTGGACCAAGACCAAAGTGTGGAGCGAAGGTGGCTACTACGCGCGTGTGTTCCTGAACATCGAAGGGCGCGAGCCAACCGGCGCGATCCCCAAGGACGATGTGCTGCGCTTCCGCGATGAGCTCAAGGCAAAGCTGGAAGCCACGGTCGACGAGCATGGCAAGCCACTCGGCACCCTCGTCTTCAAGCCCGAAGAGATCTACCACGACGTGAAGAACGTCGCGCCCGATCTGATCGTGCACTTCGGGGCGCTGTCCTGGCGCTCGATCGGCGGCGTGGGCTACGATACAATCCACGTGCACGAGAACGACACGGGCCCGGACGACTGCAACCATGCCCAGTTCGGGGCGTTCATCCTCGCCGCGGCCAACAGTCCGCTGTCCGGGGAAGTGGAGGGCGCGCGGTTGCTGGATATCGCCCCCACGCTGTTCGAACTGGGTGGCTACGAGATTCCCGAGACGTTCCAGGGACGCTCGCTGGTGTCGGGGAAGGTGGCGGATGGCGGCCATCAGGACCTGGCGCCGGATCGTGAGGAGATCATCCGGCAACGCCTGGCCGGGCTTGGCTACATATCGTGATCTGCATCACATGTCGCTCCTTCCGGGCGGCATGGAACTCGCAATAAACTCTCGTTAATTCTGTGCGTCGACCGTAACCGAGACCGCGTCCATGACCATCGAACAGATTCCTGTGCTTCCACTTGCGATGTACATCGGCCCCGAGGTGATGATGCCGGTGGCGTCTGCCATCGCGGCGGTCGTGGGCTACTTGTTGATGTTCTGGCGCAGCACTGTGGCGTTTGCGAAACGGGCGGGTTCCGCCGTCGGCCGCCTTTTCGCCAAGCGGTGACCTGACAGAACCGGGACGCAGACGCGGCCAGCGAGAGATCCTCTCGCTGGCCGCGTCCGCATTTGTGCTCTCGCTACACCGCCGTCGCTATGCCCCTGAGGGGCACTGGCGTCGGCGATGACCGTGCGCCGCTGGCTAGCGGTCCAGCTCCGAGGCCACGGAGCGCCAGGGCGAGCGAATCCCCCAGATTCCGGCCAGCAGAGCGGCCACGAACAGGTACGACGCGACCGCCGACGGACGACCGTCCAGCCATGGCAGATACTGGGTTGCCATCTTGCCGAGCGTGTTGAGCCACGGCAGCTGCAAGCCTTCGACGAAGACGTGCAGGATGTTGGTGTGGACGCCGTACTGATTGCGTACCATCGCAATGCAGAGCGCCACCGTGACGGACGCCAGCAGCACCGGGTAGGCAAGCGCTCTCGGGATGCGAAGCAGGACCGCCGCCGCCGGCAGGAAGAGGAACGGCACCACCGGCATGAGATAGCGAATCCCGGTGTTCCATTGCAGGCGCGTGTAGGCGATCGCTGAAAAGAAGACGACGTACGCGAGCCCGATCGCAAGGCAGACCACTGCTTCGCGTGTCGGCAGGAAGCTGCGGCCGCCGCGCACCACGAAAGGAGCGGCCACCGCCAGCGACAACAGCGGCGCAGCGATGAACAGGCCGTAGCGCAGATCGAAGAGCAGTTGCAGGAACAGCTGCAGATTCGGCCCGGTGACGCCCTGATAGCCCTGATCGCTGAAGATCACGGCCTTGGGCATCCAATGTTGCGGCGGCAGAATGAAGCTGCCAAAGGCGGCCCACTGGTACCACCAGAGCACGAGGATCATGGGCAGGGCGCCGGCAGTGAACACTGCGCCGGCACGCACGACGCCCGACCACGGCTGCGTGTCGCGCGCCTTTGCCAGCGTGTACAAGCCAAGAATGCCGAGTGCGAGGGCCCCGCTGTAGTCGCAGAGGAAGCCGAAGCCCGCCAGCATGCCGGCGAGGAACACGCGCGTCGGTTCGCGCAACGTCAGCCTCTCGCCCGGATTCCAGAGCAGGAAGAAGGCGGTCACGGCGACGATGCCGAGCGCGAGATTCTGATTGAGGTAGGCCGTGCGAAAGAGCACCGGTGTGCCGAACGCATACAGCAGCGAGAGCCACATCGCATGCCGCTGCGGGAGGCCGGTCCCCTCGAGAATCCGGAACAGAATCACGACGCCGAACGCGGACAGCGGTGCCATGCACAGCACCATCGTGATCACGCCCACCAGTCCGAATCGCACGTCCAGTCCGAGTCGCCGCACTTCCTTGTAGAACTTCACCCGAGGTGCACGCGGGTCGTTGTACACCGCGAGCGTATCCGCGCCCGTCGCGCGGCGCGCGGCGAGCGATCGATTCACCACGACATCGACGAGCGGTTTCGTGATGGCGTACGGCACTGCGGCCAGCATCGAGATGCCGGGGTTGGCGCCGTGGTGTACACCGCCGTGCGGGGCTTCAGGGCCGTTCCGGAAAATGTCTTCGTGCAGCCCGTAGTACTTGCCGAGGTCGAAGCTCGTGTCCTCGACCATGCTCATGACGAGGTAATGCTCGCGCACGAAATCCGTCGCGAAATGCAGACAGAACACGACCCAGCAGGTGAGAAATATTCGCAGGCGCATTACAGCAGATCGGAGTCGTGGGAGAGAAGGTCGTCGCCGCGCTTACGAAACCAGCAGGTACGCCACCAGCCCCAGGGTATAGATCCAGGAACCGGCGAACAGTACCCATCCAAGACGCCGATCCTTGGTGCTGCGATACCACAACAGAAATCCGGTGACGGCGAACAAGATCATCGAGAGCGCGACGACATCCAGCAGGAGGCTCCACGCCAGATACCCGATGCCCCCGTCGCGTCCGAGCAGAACATGGAAGCCGCGCAACGTGCCGATCGCGTTGAATCGCGTACGGGCGATCGTGAGCGTGGTGCGATCTGCGGAGACCTCCGCTTCGACACGGCCGGTTGGCGACATCCAGCGCTGACGCTGTATGCCGGCCCGGTCCGAGTCCATTCCACGGGTACGTCCGCTCGCTCCCGCCTCCTGCGAGACGAATGCGCGCAAGGCCGAGTCACTCGCGGTCGCTTGTGGCGGCAGCGCGACCTTCGTGGTGGTCGTGACGTTGTTCTGGCGAGGCAGCCAGCGTGAATAGACGAAGGTGACGCCGCTGACCGTGTAGAACAGCACGGCCAGCGCGAGTACGAGCCCGGCAAACAGGTGGATCTGGCGAAGCAGCGCGTAAGTGAGCTTCATGCGAGCAGCCATCCCATCAGCACGATGCACGCGAGGGAACCGCCGCCGAGCACGATCCATCCGATGCGCGCGAAGCGACCTTGCCCGAACCACAGCACGATGCCCGAAATCGTGGAGAAGAGCAGTACCACGACCGTCAGGTGCGTGTAGTTCCACCACAACGACAGTGCAAAGGAGTCCGGATAGCGACGCGCGTCGTGCAGTCCCTTGAGGACCGAGGCCGGCCCGCGGGTGGTGCCCGACACGGTGACCACGCCGCTCTCACTCGCCTTGACGGCGTACTCGTGGCCCGGCCGCGTGACCTTGAAATCGAGTGTTGCCGCGTCCGTCCACTTGGGCACTTCGGGCGTTACGCGTCCGTCGAGCCCTAACTCCCGCGCCACGCGTCGCGCCACCTCGCCAGGATTCTCACGACTCGCGATGGCGCTCACGGTGTCCGTCCATTCACGCGCTGCGCGGTCGCGCTCCAGTCGCTCGATGGGATGGGCGAAGAGCAGCGAGCTGATTCCGTACACCACCAGGTAGCCCGAGCAGAGCAATCCACCGTACAGGTGCAAATTGCGCAGCAGGCGTCGCCAGCGTCGACGCGGAAGGACATTGGTGTCGGTCAGAGACGGATCCTCACGAGAATGAAGGCATTCGCATCGCTGGACGTGCTACGCCGCGCGACGACGACGTCGCCAGAACAGGCCCGCGATTGCCAGGGCCAGCAGTCCGCCCAGTGGAATCGCCGCCCGCACGATGCGTCCGCGCCAGACCGTGCGCACCTTCGCGTCGTATTCGGCGCGAAACTCCGCGCGCAGGGAATCTGCATCGTACAGTACGCCGCCCTTGATCACGCGCGCGATATCGAGCGTCGCATGCGGCGCGGCCAGCGGATCGACGTGATACACGACGGCGTCGGCCAACTTCCCCGCTTCGATCGTTCCCAGATCGCGTCGATTGAGTGCGATAGCCGCATTGCGCGTTGCAGCCTGCAGACCGACCATCGGCGACTCGGCGATTTCACCGATTAGGCGCATCTCCTCGTGCAGGTCGATCCCCGGTGCCTTTCCGTCCGCGCCAGCGACGACCATACCGCCACGCCGGATGAAGTCCGCAATCAAGGCGGACTGGCGTTGCCAAGTCTTCGGATATGCCGCGTACACCGCCGAATCGCGCGACGCGGTGCCCGACAGCACAGCGCGCAGACTCGGCGGATGCCGCAGGAATCCTGCGGCAACCGGCGGCTCGATCGGACGACCGAAATGGTATTCGAAGGCCACCGTTGGTTCGAGCCACACGTTCGCAGCAACCATCTCCGCGACGAGTGAGTCGACCCGGGCGGAGTCCATCGTCAGCCACAGCTTCTTCTCCCACGGCCAGAAATCGCGCGCGGAATCCGGCGGGGTAAGCACGGTGCCCTTCGGCTGCATCTCCAACGGGATCGCCATGATATGGCTGATGCCGTTGATGCCCTCGGCGATCGCGGCACGAGTGAACACCGTGTCAACGGCCGACCACGTGTGACCGAACGACGGGATCCCCGCAGCGCGCGCTGCGCGGATCTCCTCGCGCCAGTTCTCGTTGACGAAGGGCTCCTTGATCTTGATCGCATCCACGCCCATGGCGGCGAGCTTCGCGACGAGCGGCGCGCCCAAGGCGGCGCCAAGTCGAGCGGTGTCCTCCGCGACGACACGCGCGGCTACCACCAGTCGAGGCATGGCCGCGGTTGCAGATTCCGCCGTCTTGCGCGCGGAGAGCAACGTATCGGTCGAAAGCGATCCGGCGTCGCGCACGGTCGTGATTCCGAGCGCGAACCGCAGTCGCTGCAAGCGCCACAAGCCGTTCGGATTCACGGCGAAGGGCAAATGGACATGGGTGTCGATCAAACCCGGCGAAATCCACCGGCCGCTCAGGTCAATCGCTTTGTCGCCCGCTTTCGATGGACAACCGTCCGGACCTGACACGCAGGTGAAGCGATCGCCTTCGATGACGATGCGCGAATTGCGAACGGCGTCCGCGCGATTGCCATCGAGCAACGTGGCACCTGTCAGCACGGTGCGTTGCTGTGCGGCCAAGGGCGCACCGGACACGGCTAGAGCCAAGAGCGCGGCGCGGAGTCGCATCAGGCGCTCCCCACCGCAGGAACAGCGGCGCTTCGCGTTGCGTCGGTCAGCGCCCTGACGATGCGCTGTGCTGCGTCGCCCGATCCGAAGAACGGCGGCGCATCACCGACGGGGCGTACCCAGTCGCGTAGCGCGTGAGGCAGTGCGCGCACATCCGATCCCACGAGCGTGTTCCAGCCTGAGCTGACGGTTTCCACCCACTCGGTTTCGGGGCGCAGCGTGAAGCAGGGCACGCCAAAGAAGTAGGCTTCCTTTTGCACGCCGCCCGAGTCGGTGAGGATGGCCGCGGCATGCTGCTCCAGCTGCAACATATCGAGATATCCCACCGGGTCGATCAGTCGAACGCGCTCGGGTGAGATCGATCCAGCACTCAGTCGCGCCTTCGTGCGCGGATGCACAGGAAGCACCACCGGCAGCGGCAGCGAAGCGAGCGTGTCGAGAATGATCGCGAGCTGCGCTGAATCGTCGGTGTTGTACGGACGATGAATGGTGGCGAGATAGTATCCGCCGGGCGTCAGCGACAGGTCGGCAAGCACGCTCGATCGCTTGCGAGCGAGTTCGCCAAAGTGGAGCACCGCGTCGTACATCACGTCGCCAACAAGATGCACACCGGCGTGCACACCTTCACGCGTCAAATGATCGACCGCCGTCTGCGTGGGACACAGCAACAAGTCGGACACATGATCGGTGACCACGCGGTTGTGCTCTTCGGGCATGGTGCGGTTGAACGAACGCAGACCAGCCTCGACGTGCGCGATCGGTACGCCCAGCTTGCAGGCAGCGAGCGCACCGGCGAGCGTCGAATTCGTGTCGCCGTACACCAACAACCAATCCGGGCGTTCCTCCAGCAGCACTTCCTCGATCGCGGCCAGCATGCGACCAGTCTGTGCGCCGTGCGAGCCGCTGCCAACACCGAGGTTACGGTCGGCCGGCGCGATCCCGAGCTCGTCGAAGAACACCTGCGACATGCGGTCGTCGTAGTGCTGGCCGGTGTGCACCAAACACTCCTCGATGCCCGCGTCGCGCAGCGCACGTCCGACTGGGGCGGCCTTCACGAACTGTGGACGCGCACCGACGATCGTCACGACCTTCATAAGCCTGTCTCCGCGGAGCGCTCGTAGATCCGGATTGGGGCATTCACGACGGGATAGTCCAGGTCGGGGCGCTTCGTCCACTCGAGCACGGTCTTCGTGTGGAAGAAGGCCACGCGCTTGTAGCCGAGCGACCCATCTTCGAGGCCGCGGAAGATCGGCGGCGGGCACGTGGCCGCGTACTCGTGGCCGGGGTTCGTGTAGTCCGGGATGATCACGACAAAGCGCGGTCGGCGCTCGGCCCACCCATCGATCACCGTCTTCACGGCGCGCTCGCTGGTATCTGCGCGAATGTTGCTGCCGGGATTGAAGATCGCGATGCGCGAATTGAGCGACGCCGGCATCGGTGGATTCTTGTACTCGGAGCCGAAATACTCGAGCGAGTCGCCGGCGCGCGCGTTCGCGGCGATCCATGGACCGGCGTCGTAGCGCGCGTCACGCAGCATGCCGTCCGTGAGATCGATCGCCCACGCGCTGAGCGTCAGTACGCTCGCCAGCCCGAGTACGCCCGCGCCGATGCCGATCGGCGAACGTCGTGACCGCCACGCCATGACCATCGCGCGGCCCGTGTAGATCGAACAGACGAACGCGACCGGCATGAGATAGCGGAGCATCGCCAGGCGCGCAGAAAAGAAGATCACCAGGAGATAGCCGACGGCCGACAGCGCGAGCAGCGCATCGCGACGACGCTGCATGCCGAGCACCACGGCACCGCCAATCGCCGCGATGAGCCCGGGCCACGTGATGGCATGCGCCACGAGCTGGAACAGTCGGAAGGCGAAGTCGATGTTTCCCTGCAGCGTTCGCGGGTACATGTGCACGAACGCGACGCCACCCTTTTCCACTTCCGCGAGTCGGGTCTGGAAGAAGTGGATGTGCGCGCTCCAGCGGCGATAGTCGATCACCATGCCGCTGGCGATCGCGTAAGCAACGAACGTGCACAACGCACCAGCGATCGCGATGCGCCAGAAGCTGGCCGTGCGCCATGGCGCCACGCTGCTTCCGGGATTGGGCAACAAGAGCAGCACCACCGGCGCAAACACGAATGACGCGAAGGACGGTTCCTTGGTCGCCAACGACAGCCCCACGAGCGTACCGAACGTCACCGAGCGCCGCATGCTGAAGCCGTCGCGCAGGATGAACGCGAACGCCACGAGCGCCGTCGCGCTGAAGAACAG
Organism: Gemmatimonas sp.; assembly: GCA_965279375.1. GTDB lineage: Bacteria > Gemmatimonadota > Gemmatimonadetes > Gemmatimonadales > Gemmatimonadaceae > Gemmatimonas. The sequence continues at coordinate 2,530,973 of OZ257156.1, forward strand.
CACCGGCACGTCGACGTTGGAATTGCGCGCGTAGTAGAACATCGGGTACATGAGCAACACGAAGGCCGCCGATGCGCGACCGCTGGATTCATCCCAGAGGATGCGTCCGATTTCGTATGCACAGAGCACAATGCCGACACCGAGCAGCACCGACAGGAAATGCGCGATGAGCGTCAGGTTGCGCAGCGACGTGACCGGATCCACGAATCCGTGCGGGAACTCGACGGTCGGATTCTTCACGCCACCCGTGAGAAACTCGTAGCCCATGTACGGCGCAAAGGCGCCAAGCACCATGAACGGGTGCAGCATGGGATAGCCGAGATTGGGATTCTGCTCCGGCTTGGGATGCAGAATGTCGTGAGCCTGCGCGAGAGGACCGAGAGGCGGTTCGTCGTCGACCCCCCACGCGTTGGTACGATCTGCCGCCGTGGCGTACGGCGTGCCCCACCAGAACCCCGGCGTATACGCAACGAACGCCAGCAGCACCACGACGATCCGCGTGAGGCCGATACGGTGCCACACGCCCGGGCTGCTGACCTTATTCGCTGTACTCACACGTCCCCTGTCTGGGTGAGGTCAGAGCGCCGTAGCGGTCACCGATGCCGCCGTGCGCCGTTCACGGCGCGTCGGCAACCGATCCCCATCCACGAACGCCTGGTGCCACAGCTCGAGCGAGAGCAGTCCCCACAGCGGACGGCCGAAGGCGGCGCCCGGGGCGAGCAGCTTCTCCACGCCGTCCATGCGATACAGCCCGCGCTGCCGCGCGCGCGTGCCCAACATGACATCGCCGACAAAATCGCGAATCGGTCCGCGCAGCCACTCGGTCAGCGGGACTGGGAAGCCCATCTTGTCTCGGCGCGTGAACACCGACTCGGGAATGAACGGCTTGATCGACTCGCGGAAGATTCGCTTGGAGTCGCCACCCTTGAAACGCATCGCCGGCGGCATCTTGGTGACCAGCTCCGCGATGCGATGATCGAGCAACGGCACACGTGACTCGAGCGAGACGGCCATGCTCGTGCGGTCTTCCACCTGCAGCAACGCGGGAAGCAGCGTCTTCAGGTCGAAGTTCGTCATCTTGTTGAAGTATGACTTGGTCGACGGGTTGTTGAAGATCTGCGCGTACGAATCGAACATCCGCCCCTGTGAACTCGGCGTCCAGACATCGCCCGAGATCAGCGACTCCGCATCGTCGATGCGCGAGACGAGCCGGAAGTACCGACGATCCATCTCGTCGAAGAGTCCCTCCTTGAAGAAACTCTGCAGCATCGGGCCGTACTGCTTGAGCATGCCGAGGCTCGGTTCGATCGAGTCCCACGACACGACGTAGCGCGGATCGGTCGCGGTGTCGTGGATCGCGCCTTTCATCGCCTGCTCGAGGTACGCCACGAGGTAGCGGGCGTAGCCGCCGAACAGTTCGTCTCCGCCCTGACCGCCGAGCACCACCTTCACGTGTTCGCGGGCCAGCTTGGATACGCAGTACTGCGGGAAGAGACCGGGGCCTGCTGCGGGCTCGTCCATCATGTAGATGAGCCACGGCAGCGTGTCGGCGAATTCGCGAGCGGACGGCCACACCTCGTGGTATTCCGCATTCACATTTGCTGCGACTTCGCGGGCGTAGCGTGTCTCGTCATACTGCGGCCCTTCGCGAAACGCACCGGTGAAGGTGTGGAAGGTGTGCGGGTAACGTCCGGCTGCCATCGATACGACCGTCGACGAATCGATACCGCCCGAGCAGTGCGCGCCAACCGGCACGTCACTGCGCAGCTGCAACTTCATCGAGTCGTTGAGGAGCGCGACGAGCTGCTCGCGGAAGTAGTCCTCGGTGTGATGGAGATCGAGCTCGTAGTTGTAGTCCCAGTAGCACACCTCCGCCGGCGCGCTGTCGCGACCGGGGCGGAAGGTGAGGTAGTGGCCCGGCTCGAGCTTCTGGATATTGCGAAAGAGCGTGCGCTCACCGAGGCAGAACTGGAACGTGAGATACTCCTCGAGTCCATGCGCATCGGCTTCGGCACGCACAAGCCCCGTCGCCAGAATCGCCTTCGGTTCACTGGCGAAGAGCAGCGAGTCGGCGGTCATCGCCCAGTAGAACGGCTTGATGCCCACGCGGTCGCGCGCGGCGAAGATGCGCTGCTGGCGCGCATCCCAGATCGCAAACGAGAACATGCCGTTCAACCGCTCGAGGCACCGCTCTCCCAGCTCTTCATAGAGATGGAGAATGACTTCGGTGTCACTCTGCGTGCGGAACTGGTGATGACGAGCGAGCTCACGACGCAGCTCGACGTAGTTGTAGATCTCACCGTTGAAGGTGATCCAGATCGTCCCGTCCTCGTTGCACATGGGCTGTCGCCCCGAGTCGAGATCGATGATGGCGAGGCGCTTGTGTCCGAGTGCGGCAGGGCCATCGATGTGGATCCCTTCGCCATCGGGGCCACGATGGGCGATGGCGTCGAGCATCGCACTCAGGAGCTCTGCGTCAGGGGCGAACGCGCGCTCGCGTCCGACGATGCCGGCTATGCCGCACATGCGCGCTTCACCTCGATTTTTTCGAGCGGGAGTCCGTCCGGGCCGTACGCCGTGCGACGACGATCAGCGCACTGCTCTTTCCATTGGCGTCCGAGGTCGCCCCACGCGACGATGTACTTCGCGATGACCACGAGATAGCCGAGCGTCGTGAGTGAGGTGACGACCTTGCTGGGGCCGGACTTGCGATCGTAGCGCAGCACGAAGCCGTGTTCGGTGACGCGCGCGCCGAGCATGCGGCACTTGACCAGCTTCTCGATCGTGCCGGTGAAGCCCATGCCCTTCAGGTCGATGAAGCGATTGCCGAAGATCGACACTGCATCCTTGATGAGCGCGACGCGATACGCACGGAAGCCGCTCGTGTACTCCCAGATCTCCGACATGGGGAACGCGGTCTTCATCAGCAGGTTCGCACAACGGCTGATCGTGCGGCGGTACAGGTTCACGCCGATCTGCCCGCCACCAGGTGCGTAGCGCGATGCGATGACCACTTCCCACCCGTCGCGCAGCTTTTCGATCATCGGGATCGTGTAGCGCGGATCGTGGGTGTCGTCGCAATCCATGCGCACCACCACATCGGTACGCGCGCCGCTCTCGGCGATGTACTCCATACCGTCACGGATCGTTTCGCCAAGGCCGCGATTGATCTTGTGATTGATGATGTGCATCGGGAAGCGCTTGGCCAGCTCCTGGCAGCGCTCGAGCGTGCGATCGCGACTCCCGTCGTTCACCACCACGATCTCGTAGGCGGCACCGATCTCCTCCATCGCCGCACCGATCTTTTCGGTGAGCGGCTGCACGGCGTCTTCTTCGTTATACGCGGGGAGCAGAAAGTAGATCATCAATGAGTCGAGTCGGAGACAGCAGGAGCGCCCGTGGCCATCCCGCCCGTCGAACTGACGGGTGAGCGACGTGTGGCGGATATGACAAACTGCAACGCGAGGTGGCCTGCCGTGGAAAGGCGTGCCGCCAGCGCTGTTGGCGCCTCGCTGAGCGCCGTTGAAATAGAGACGAGCTCCCGAGGATGGAAGTACCGTGCCGAACCCATGTGTTGCGCCTGATACGTCCTCGGTCGCCAAATATGGGTCGCGCCCGCGCTGCGCGCGGCCACCACGTCGTCAGCCACCGTCACACGCTCGTCACCGAACTGGATACGGCGGTCGATCCGGTAGGGCCCCGTTTTCCGCCCCGTGATGATCTGGGCGATGATGAGGTTCCGGATGGTCGCGCCCAGCCAGACACTGCGAAACAGCGTGAGGTTCAACACCCGCAAGATCAAGAATTTGAACGGTGTCAGCACCTCTCGGTTGGCCCGCAGGAACGACGTCGTCACCCGAATGTGGTCGGCGCCCTGTTCGACCGTTTCCGGGTTCGCGACCAGCGCCGTCGTCCAGTGCTGGTCACCCGCACGTATCACATAGCCGGCATCCTCGTGCAAGATAGAGCCGGAATCGGCGTCGAACACGATCAGCATGCCGCCTTTTCGGAGATTCGCGACAGCCCGATAGTGTGGCGTTCCGGCAACAACCAAGCCCGATTCCGGGAATACTCGCAACAGCTGCGGAGCTTCGCAGGGGAGGGCCGGACACTCTCGAACCTCGGGTCCGTTGGCGATTGCCTCGAGCGCGATGCAGTAGCTGGCGGTTAGGGTGGGGAGGTTGTGCGCATCGACGTTGCGCAGCATGACCACGTTCCCCCGGTCGAGCCTCGGCCGCATGAAGCGGCGGACCGCGGCGGCCATCGGGATCGCCGTGGCCAGCAGCTCGAATCCGCCGGGATACCAGAGCAGCGTATCCCGGCTGCCATAGCCGCCGCCGACGCTGCCGTCCGGTCCAACGAAGTTCGCGTAGAAGTCGATCGCCCGGGTCAACGACGCGAGCAGCTCGGTGCTCGGACGATCGCGGTAGAACACGGCCAGGTAATGGATCCCCAGTGACTCGTATCCCGGGTCCGCACCACCGTATTCCAGGTACCACCCCTCGACCGACTGCTGCGCGATGATCTGCGCGATCGTGTCGTCAGCATGGGCGGTTAGGGAAGCGTCGCCGAGCAAGCGGCCGGCGCGAAACCAGGCCAAGGCGTAGAGCGCGTGGTGGTTGCTGATGAACGCGTAGTCTTCCGCCGTCTTCGCGGCGAACTCGCAGGCGCGCCGTACCGACTCCACAATCCGGCGCCGGAGTGCGTCGGGCAGTCGGTCGCCCAGCGTCCGCTCCACCGTGGCGAGATTGTAGACCACGCCCAGCGTGATGCCATGATCCTGTGTGTTCGGACCGACCGTGTCGAACGCGCCATTGCGATGCTGCCGTTCGATGAGCGACTCGAGTCCGTACTGCATCCACTCCAGCAGCTCCGCATTGCCGTGGTACACGTTCCCGTCGAAGGGAGTGGTGTACAGCCACGCCAGCGGCATCAGGCTGGCCTGCAAGAGGACAACGGGAAAGTCCCGGAACTTCCAGGACCAGTGGTCGCGATCAAAGCTCCCGCGCGTCGGGGAGAGGGACTCGCGATCGAGCTGACTCAGAAGTCGCGGCACGGCCTCGAGCAGGAGCCGCCGATAGGGCGCCTCCTGCTCGAGGTTTGCAGAGGTGAATGCACTCGGTTCGGTCACGACGCGTCGCGGTAGTGCTGGAGGTGGTCCGGCATCTTCGGCCTCAGGGTTGGCGCCATTCGCCTATTGCGCCGGTGACGGGGCCCACCTGCCGCGGATCCCAATTCGGTATCACAACGACGAGGCAGCGCCCGTGACGCTACAATCCGACGCTCTGTGACTCCAGCGCATGATGCCGCGCCCGCCAATGGGCAGCGACCTCGCGCGGCGGTGCGATCCAGACCTGCGAATCCGCGGCGATGCGGCTCCAGAAATCCAGATAGGTGCGGGTCCAGAGCGGAAACAGCGTGTCGTCGAATACGTAATCGTGCACGTCGATCATCATGATGCCGCCATGCGCCACGACCGTGCGTTGGAGCTCCGACAAGCGTGTCTGCCGATCGCCGGTGTTGATTGCCCGATAGCTGAACAGCTGATCGTCCATCCACCCGGTTGGCAGCTGCAGCGTGTCGATCGGACGACGCTGCTGCTCGCTGAAGGGGAAGTACGGTACGTTGGTCCCGGCGCGCCACCCAAGGTAGCGCTCGTGCGAGATCGAAGCATCGTAGCGCAACCCGATCTGCTCGTGCATCAGCAGCGTTTCTTCCGGGTTGGCCGGGTTGAGGTGCCAGTAGTGATGCCGGCCTCCATCCACTGGCTGGCCGCTGACGCGCGCCAGCCGTTCCTTCTCGCCGGCGAACCGCTCGACCTGCTCGAAGGCGCGGTAGCTCGCGTGGAGTCCGACCTCGAAGCCGGCGTCGGTGAGGCGCCGAAAGGCCTCCGCGAATCTGGGCGTCGAAATGTCGTAGAACGAGTCCGGGGTGCCCGAGGCGTACTCGCGCAGCGAACCTTGTCGAGGCACGAAGTAGAACGCCGATCGGGTGCGGAGCGCCGACTCCGCTTCGATCCACGCGTCGAACATCCAATGCGATCGCTGGCCCAGGGCGACGCCCAACGCGGTGCCGGCACTGCGCCAGCCGTTGCGTCGCACGATGCGTAGCGGCTCGAGCCAACGAATGACTTCCGGATAGTCCACGTCGTGACTGGCGCAGGCGGCGGCCTTCTTTCCGTCCGGCCAACGTGGAGTCGGATTGCCGTGATAGAGCGAGACGAGCAGGACCTCGAGGCGCGCGATGATCGAGGACGCCACCGCCTTGCACAGGGCCCCGTCGGTCAGCAGCGGCGATGCACTGAGATCGAGTCGCCCATGGGAATCGCGCTGGAACGACTTCTCCGGCTGCCGTGTGAGGTGCCAGAACAGGTCGAATATCAGATCCCGGTCGCAGCGCCACGTCCCGTCAGCGTTGCGGCGCAGCGGCCGTTGGACGCCGCTCTCTCCCTGAAAGATCGGGACATGCCAGTCCACGGAAACGTCGGTTTCCTCGACCCGCTGCACGGCCACCAGCTGCGCCTGCGATGGATGCCGCCAACGCGCTGCGTTCGCGAGCATCGTGAGCTGCGGCGACTTCTGTGACTCGCCGTCCGGTTGGGTCGCGTAAACCACGTCGGCGTCTTCGCGCGCGTCCACGCGCTCCCACGGAATGCCGGCGGTCGTGAGCACCACCTTCCAGCTCCAGGTGATTTCCGCGGCGTGCGGTATCCCGACAGCGGGATCGATCCAGATGCGCAGGCGCGGTGTCATCGCTTCGCGCCCAGCCCGCGCTGCCAGCGATCGAAGTTCGCGCGCGCCACACGCCGTGCGGCGGCCGACATTTTGTAATACTGGCGTCCCTGGTCCGCTGACTGCGGAGTCCGGTCGAGCGCCTGCCCCGCGAGCACCTGACGCACGGCGCCCGCCAAAAGATCAAGGCAGTCCTCGTACATGGCGGACTGCAGGCTGTCGAAATCGCTGACCGGCCGACTGCCGAACGGTTGCACCTTCACGATCGCTCCGGTGTCGATACCGACGTCGACGAAGTGCAGCGTGCTGGCGAGCATCTCGGGCTTGTCATCGTGCAACGTCCACTGCGGAACATCGACGCCGCGATATTGCGGGAGCCACCCCGGATGCGCATTCAACACGCCGCCGCTCGCGGAGTTGATAACGGCGTCCTTGACGATCCCCGACTGTGCCAGCACGATGAAATCGGGGCGCAGCGACTGGAGAACCACGTCGATCCCCGGCGCCATGAACGCCTCCACCCACCGGACCTCGGGCGCCAGGCGTGCGTAGTCGCGGATCAGCGGGGCCCCACGCCAAGGCTGGTCGGCCGACACACGCCGGTCGGCCAAGACCTCCACGACCGCCGCCTGAATAGCGTCGACCCAGCCGATGCGTCGCGCGACCGACTTGAGCAGGCGCCACTTCCGCTTGAAGCTGTCTCTTCGGACGACGATGGCGACCGGCACCGTCTGTTGGCGCGCCAACAGGTTGAGCATGCGGTAGCCGTACTCGCTCCCCTCGGTCGTGAGGACGACGATGCGGGCTGGCGGCCCCGGCGCCGCACCCAGGCTTGGCGATGGCGCTGACGAATCGGACATCAGCAACCGGAGGTCGCCGACGTCAGGATGCGAGGCACGCTCGCCGTGGTTCGAGCCGGCATGAGGAGCACGCTACGGCTTCCGCGGTCCGCGCGTGATGGATTGCACGCGCTGGCGAAGCTCCTGCGCTCGCGCCGAATGCACGGGGGCGGAGACCAGATCGCGCTGCTCCATCGGATCGGTGCGGAGGTCGTAGAGCTCACCTCGGCCGTCGCCGTTCAGGATGTAGCGAAAGCCGTCGAGAATCTCCGACTTCATGTCGCCCTTGGACACGGCGAACTGCGCCGGGAGGTTGCGGGCGAAGTCGACCTCCGCGATCAGCGGCGAGGTCAGGGAGTCTGGCGCCGTCTGACGCCACAGGCCGACCATTGACTGCCCCGGAAGTCGCGCCGACTCCGGGGCCCGCGTGAGGTCGAGGATCGTCGCGCCGAGGTCCCGCAGCGTGACTGGGCTCTTCACCACCTGGCCGGCGGGAACGACGCCCGGGTACAGCACGAGCAACGGCACGTGCACCGAGGGCAGATACAGCGAGCTGCCATGATTCAGCAGGCCATGCTCGTTGAATTCCTCGCCATGGTCCGAGGTCACGACGACCAGCGTGTTCTTGAGCAGCCCGCGCGACTCGAGCGCTGCGAACAGGTCGCGTAGCTGAGCATCGAGCGAGGCGATGGACGCGTCGTACGCCGCCTGCAGGTCGCTCACCTGCGCCGCATTCAGGTCGTCCGGCGCGGGATCCCGATTGGTGGCTTGGCGTCCGAGAAAGAGCGTGTCGTACGGCGCCGGCGGCGTGTACGGGCCGTGTGCATCGTAGTAGTTCGCGAACGCAAAAAACGGTCGCTGCCCTCGCGAGGCGATCAGATCGAGCAGCCGCTCGTTGATGCGCGTCGCCGACTGTCGGCCCGGGCTGAATTCGCGCGGCAGGTACCGGTTGAACGCCATGGACACCGTCCGGCTCAGCGACGAGGTCCGCAGCATCTCGCTCAGTGAGATGTCGTAGTCGCGGTACCGCGCAAAGCCGCGGTCGATGCCGAACTCGTACGAGCAGTAGTGCAGATTCGCGGCGACGCCGTACGTGGCATACCCCTGCTGTCCGAGGCGCTCGGCGAGCGTCGGTTCCCGATCGTCGAGCGGCACGCTCCATCCGATCGAGAGTTCGTGCGGGTAGCGTCCAGTGAACATCGAGGCGTGCGACGCCAGCGTCCACGGCGCGGGTGCGATCGCCTGATCGAAGCGGACGCCGCGCGCTGCCAATTCCGAGAGAAACGGCGACGTGGCGCGCGTGTAGCCGTAGGCGCTGAGCGATGCCGCGCGCACGGTGTCGAGCACCAGCAGCAACACGTTCGGGGCGCCGTCGGCGGCGTTGCCAAGTCGAGACAGCGCGCGCGATTCGCGGAACCAACGCAGCCCGTTGAAGCCGATCCCTGCGGACGCGGAGACGGCGAAGAATCCAAGGGTGACTCGCCGTGTCACCGTGGCGAACGCCGCGGGGCGGGCCATGGCGAATCGGGCCACCTGCGAACCGAAGCCCGCCGCGAGCAACAGCAGCGCAAAGGGATGGATGCGTTCCTGCAACACCATCAGCGGCTCGAGCGCGGCCACCAGCGCCGCGCAAAAGGCCACGCCGGCGACGGCGACCTTGGCGGACCACCGGCGCGCCACCAGCCACACCAGCACACACGGCACGATCAGCAGCAGGACGTTGGCAATGGGGGCCAGCCACAGTCCCTGCGGATTGAACATCGCATACCGGTGCAGCGCGACCCGCGCACCGAGGATGAGCCCTGCTTCGCCAAGGCTGCCGGCCAAGGCGCCCGCGGCCACGACCCACCAGACCGCGCGAAACGAGGACCAGCCACCGTCCGCGGTCGCCTGCGCGTCACGCTGCAACGTCGCGCTGGAGGTGCAGTCGTGGTGGGAGCTCTGCATGGAAGACAAGTTCAAGATTCGAGAGTCATCGTTGATAGCGCACAGCAACGATGGCCGGGACGACGGTCGGAATGCAAGCAATCGCGCGTCCGACCGTTACGGGAGCGGCTCGCAGTGCGGGGGCGACGAATCATCGGAAACGGAGTAACTTCTTGTGACGCCGTGCTTGTGCGAACCGTCGTGAGACACGAGTGACGGCCAATCCTTACACAGTCCCATGATCCCAACAGACGCGACGTCCGGGCGGCGCCTCAATCTCGTGATTGGCGGCCACGTCGATCACGGCAAGAGCACAATCATCGGACGGCTGCTGGCCGACACGGGCTCGCTCCCCGATGGGAAGCTCGAAGCGGTGCGCGCCAACTGTGTGCGGAACAGCAAGCCGTTCGAGTACGCGTTCCTGCTCGACGCGCTCAAGGACGAACAGGCGCAGGGCATCACCATCGATGCGGCGCGCGTTTTCTTCCAGTCGGCGCTGCGCCCGTACATCATCATCGACGCGCCGGGACACATCGAGTTCCTCCGCAATCTGGTGACCGGCGCCGCGCGCGCCGAGGCGGCGCTGCTCGTCATCGATGCGAAGGAAGGCGTGCAGGAGAACTCGAGGCGCCACGGCTACATGATGTCCATGCTGGGCATCAAGCAGCTCGTCGTGCTGGTCAACAAGATGGACCTCGTCGGCTACGATCAGGCGGTATTCGATCGCATCCAGAGTGAGTATCGCGAGTTCCTCGGCCGGCTGAACGTCGTGCCCGAAGGCTTCATTCCGGTGAGCGGCCGCGAAGGGGACAACATCACCGCTGCCTCGCCCGCGATGCCCTGGTACACCGGCCCCAGCGTCCTCGAGCAACTCGACCGCTTCCGCTCCGACGCGCCGGAGACCGATCAGCCGTTCCGTATGTCCGTGCAGGACGTCTACAAATTCACGGGCCGTGGAGACGAACGGCGCATCGTCGCCGGCTCCATCGACAGCGGACGCATCACCGTCGGCGACGAGGTGGTGTTCTATCCCTCGGGCAAGAAATCGACGGTCAAGTCGATCGAAGCCTTTAACCGAGCGCCGAGCGACACGGCCGTCGCGGGCGAGGCCACCGGCTTCACGCTCACCGAACAGATCTACGTGTCGCGCGGCGAGCTGGCGTCCCTTGCACACGAGCAGCGACCGCACGTGACCACGCGCCTGCGTGCCTCCGTGTTCTGGCTGGGCAAGAAGCCGCTCGTGCAGCACCGTGACTACATCCTCAAGATCGGTGCGGCACGCGTGCAGGCGCGCGTCGAGGAGATCCATCGCGTCCTCGACGCGTCGTCACTCGACGTCGACAATCAGAAGGTCCGCGTCGATCGGCACGAGGTGGCCGAGCTCACGCTGCGCACCAGCCGCGCACTCGCCTTCGATCTCGCGGACGAGCTGGCGACGACCAGCCGGTTCGTGCTCATCGACGAGTTCGAGATTCGCGGTGGCGGCATCGTGAGAGAGGCGCTGCCCGACACGATGTCCGGCGTGCGCGAACGAGTGCTGCTGCGCAACTACAAGTGGGAACCGAGCAACATTTCGAGCGACGCGCGCGCCGAGCGTTATCGGCAGCGTCCGACGTTGCTGCTCATGACCGGTGAAGCCAGCTCCGACCGGAAGTCGCTGGCCAAGGACGTCGAGCGGCGCCTCTTCGATCTCGGGAACATCGTTTACTTCCTCGGCATCGGGAACGTGCTGTATGGCGTCGATGCCGACATCGACCGCGGCGATGCGCAGCGACGCGAACACCTGCGCCGACTGGCGGAAATCGCCAACCTCATGCTCGATGCCGGTGTCATTCTCATCGTCACTGCCGCCGAGTTGACGCTGGCCGATCTCGAGCTGATCCGCGCCTCCGTCGATGCCGATCGTATCGAGATCGTGTGGGTGGGCGATTCCGGCACCAGCGATCTGCCGCACGATCTGCTCATTCCGGATCCGGACGATTCGAGCGCGGTCGAACAGGTGAAGCGGCTGCTGCAGGACAAGGGAATCATCTTCCGGCCATGGTGAGCTCCACTGAGGACTCGTCGCCCGCGCTGAGTCGCGCGTCGCTCGACCTGCTGATCGCCATCGCGCGCCAAGCCGGTGCGGCGGCGATGGCATTCTACGGCGAGGCAGGTGAGGCGACGCTGGACGTCACACACAAGTCCGACGCCTCGCCGGTCACGGCGGCGGACCACGCGGCGCACGCCGTCATCGCCGACGAGTTGGCGCGCGCCTTCCCGGACATCCCGATCATCTCCGAAGAAGGCGAGATCGCGCCCTATGAGGCACGCAAGGATTGGCGCCGATTCTGGCTGGTCGATCCGCTGGACGGCACCAAGGAGTTCATTCACCGCAACGGCGAGTTCACCGTCAACATCGCATTGATCGACGACGGGGTGCCGGTGCTGGGCGTGGTCTTCGCGCCCGCGCTCGATGTGCTCTATGCCGCAGGACGTGAGCTTGGCAGCTGGAAGTACACGGGCACGGGAAGTCCCGAGCAGCTGTTCGGTCCAAACGCTCCGGGGCCAGAGGGCGTGACGATCGTCGAAAGCCGTTCGCACCCGTCCAAGGAACTCGAGGCGTACCTCGCGACGCTGCGCGTCGCGTCGCGGTTGCCCTCTGGAAGCTCTCTCAAGTTCGGTCTCGTCGCCGAAGGCAAGGCGCATCTGTATCCGCGCCTCGGCCCGACGATGGAGTGGGACGTCGCTGCCGGCGACTGCGTGTATCGCTATGCCTCGCGTGGCGCGGCGCGCGTGTCGCCGCTGTCGTACAACACACCCACGCTCAAGCAGCAGTCGTTCGTGCTCGGAGTGACCGAATGACCGCGCGCGAATCGCATACGCGCAGCGTCATCAAGGCGGTCAGCTGGCGCATTCTGGGCACGATCGCCACGTCCATCATCGTCTTCGCGTTCACCCGGCGGTGGGCCGTTTCGTTGTTCGTCGGCGCGATGGAATTCGTCTCCAAGATCGGGCTCTTCTGGCTGCACGAGCGTATCTGGGACCGTGTCTCGTTCGGCCGCAAGCAGACTGCGGGCACGGTGCTCTGGTTCACGGGGCTCTCGGGCTCTGGCAAGAGCACCATCGCGCAGGAAGTCGTGCGTACGCTGCGCGCCAGCGGAGAGAAGATCGAGCATCTCGACGGTGATGCGGTGCGCTCGGTTTTTCCGGCGACCGGCTTCACCCGACCGGACCGCGACGCGCATGTGCGCCGCATGGGCTTCATGGCCAGCCGACTCGAAGAGCACGGCGTGTTGGTGATCGCGTCCTTCGTCTCGCCGTACCGCGAATCGCGCGATGCGGTACGCGCGATGTGCACCGACTTTGTCGAAATCTTCGTCGATACGCCGCTTGCCGTGTGCGAGTCGCGCGACGTGAAAGGGCTCTACGCCAAGGCGCGACGTGGCGAGATCCCGAACTTCACCGGCATCGACGATCCGTACGAACCACCTGTGCGCGCAGAACTCGTCATCGACACGACGAAGGTGTCGGTCCAGGACGCGACGCAGCAGGTGCTCGCCCTCCTGCAGTCACGCCGCACCCGGAGACCCACGGCATGAGCCAGCACCTGGATCAACTCGAGTCCCGTAGCGTCCACATCTTTCGTGAGGCCTACGCCAACTTCAAGAGCCTCTGCATGCTCTGGTCGATCGGCAAGGACAGCACCGTGCTGCTCTGGCTCGCGCGCAAGGCGTTCTTCGGGCACGCGCCGTTTCCGCTCGTACACATCGACACGTCGTACAAGCTGCCGGAGATGATCGAGTATCGCGACCGCCTCGCGATGGAGTGGAAGCTGACGATGATCGTCGGCCAGAACACGGAGGCGCTCGAAGCCAAGCGCACCTTCCCCGACGGGGCCGTGGATCGCATCTCCTGCTGCGGCCTGCTCAAGACGCAGGCGCTCAAGGACACGCTGAGCGGCACCGGCGTGCGTCGTCGCCTCAACCTGCGTACGGGCGTCTACGAAGTGGACACCAATCGCGAGCCATACACCGGGGTGATCGTCGGCGCCCGTGCGGACGAAGAAGGGAGCCGGTCGAAGGAACGCTATTTCTCGCCGCGTACCGAGAGCAACGTCTGGGATGTGGGCGAGCAGCCTCCCGAATTCTGGAACCAGTACAAGACCGAGTTCGCGCCGGGCACACACGTGCGTATCCATCCCCTGCTCGACTGGACGGAACTCAATATCTGGGAATACATCGAGCGCGAAAAGATTCCCACCGTGCCCCTCTACTACAATCAGGGCGATGGCATGCGCTATCGCTCACTCGGCTGCGGCGTCTGCACCAACAAGGTCGTCTCGCCGTCGCACAATCCGGTTGAGATCATCGAGGAACTGCGCAGCGGCAAGTTTGCGCGCGTCGCCGAACGCGCCGGCCGCGCGCAGGACAAGGAAGACGGTGGCGGCCTCGAAACGCTGCGCCGCGAAGGCTACATGTAGCTCGCGCCGGGCTTTTGGCGTCGCATCAGCAGCGCGTATCCGGCGAGTGCGACGCAAAAGGCGCTCATGCTGCCCACTACAACACGTCCGAGTACGATCTTCGTCCGGCTCGGGTCGCTCATGATGCCGTGGCGCGTGGCATTCCACCCACCGCCGACGAGCGCGCAGGCAAGCAGCGCGAGCCACGTGCGCTGACGCCACCGCGTGCGTAGCACCGCAGGCCACGCACCCTGCGCCCGCAGGTAGCGCGTGCACCACACGCACACCACCGCGCCGCCCGCGAGCGAGCTCGCCACCTGCAGTACGTTGTACCACGGCACGGGCCACGAGCCCACCGTCAACGCGGTCGTGCGTAGCACTGGCAGCAATTCGGGTCCCCACGCATCGCGGTGCGTGAACGCATCCCACACGATGTGAGTCGCGCTTCCGAGGCTCAGCGCGACAATCGCGCGCAGCCACCATCCCGCATTGTGGGATGTGGAGTGAGCATTGGCCGGCAGTGCCAGCAACGCTCGCGTTGGCGTGCGTAGCAGCATCACCCAGCATGCCAGTGTGAGCGCGCCGACGGGCAAGCAGAACACAACAAGTCCGCGCCACGAATGGCTCACCATCGCAAACGGTTCGAGGCGAAGCAGATACTCGAAGTCAGGGACCATCGTGCCCAACACGAACGCGTCCAACGGCAGACGCCCGACGCCAACTAATCGCCGAAACGGAACAACAGCGGCCGGATGCGCCAACGTGAACGGCATCGTCCGCTCTCGTCGCTCAGCGCACGCGTGAGAGAGCGTCGCCCGCGCCAGTCCAATAACCCACGACTTCGCCGAGTCCCCACGACACCACGAACGCGCCGATGAACGGCATCGTGGCGAGCACGCGACCCATCGGCACTTGTTTGGCGACTAGGCTGCGCGTGATGCGCAGCCAGAGGAGCGGCGGTAGCGCGAACGCCGCGGCGCCGGTCGCCATCCGCTTCGCGAACGACGCGCCACGCATGCGCGCGCCCGCATACGATCGCGAGTACAGAAAGCGCTGTCCGATGTACTCGAAGAACCCGAAATGCTTCTTGTGCCCCACGAGCAAATCCGCGTGGCAGATGAGACGCACACCGCTCGCCCGCATCGCGTCGTGCAAACGGTTCTCCCACGCGCCCTCGGCGGTCACCGTCAGGAACTCGGCCAGACGTGTTCGACGGTAGACCACGTTGTTGCCCGGCAGCCACGGCACTTCTCCCTCGGGGAGCGGCGGCAGGCAGGCGCTGTACTCGCACAGGAAGGTCGCCCAGTCGAGCAAACGCCCGGTGGCTGCGTTCTCGATTGGTCCACCGACGACATCGTGCCCGCTCGCCAGCGCGGCCAGTAAGCGAGTTCCCCACTCTGGCGGCACGATGACGTGATCCTCGATGACCGCGATGGCGTCCGCGCGCGCGATGCGGAACGCCTGGTCGCGCATCTGCGGGATCGTCGTGCTGCGCGGCACGGCATGCAGCGTCACCCACGGGAAGCGGCGCTGGATCGTCTCGGCGACATTGCCACCAAGACGGTCGACGATCAGCACCTCGAGCGGCAGACGGGCACGCACCGCCTCCAGCGCCTCGCAGCAGGGCACGAGATCGTGCAGACCGTTCACGGACGGCACGACGATGGTCAGTG
The DNA here is from genome assembly GCA_965279375.1 of Gemmatimonas sp. Taxonomy (GTDB): domain Bacteria; phylum Gemmatimonadota; class Gemmatimonadetes; order Gemmatimonadales; family Gemmatimonadaceae; genus Gemmatimonas. The sequence goes on from OZ257156.1 coordinate 2,546,583, forward strand.
CTGGATGGCTCGCTTGGGGATCAGACACGACTCGACCACTGGTAGAAGAGAAGATCGCTGCGGGCACTCGGGTGCCGGTGGCAAATGCTCACAGCGAAATCACCGGCAGCGCGCCGCGCCGCAGACGAATGATACCGACTGCCAGCATCGCGCCGACATAGCTCGCCGCGCCGATAGGAATGCTGACGAATACCGGACGATCGGCGACGAAATACACGCAACCACCCATGCACGCCGCCGCGATGCCGATGCGCACGAAGCGGCGCAGAGGGGTCATCGCCAGCCCAAGCCGCGAGGAGTAGTGCAGGGCGAGCGCGGTGCGCGCGCCTTCGGTGGCGAGCGTCGCCACCGCAGCACCGGCCAGCCCCCAGCGCGGAATGAGCAGGAAATTCAACGCCACATTGGCACCGGCCGCCCACGCGGCTGTGCGTAGCATCAGATCGGGACGCTCGTTGGCCAGCAACACGCCTTGCGCGACGTTGCGCAGCAGCGCCACCGGTATCACGAGCAGCAACAGTTGGAGCGGTTGCACGCTCGCCGCGTACTCGCTGCCGTAAATCAGTGATACCAGCGGTCCCGCCACCAGCACACCGCCGATCGCGACCGGTAGTCCGCCTGCCATCACCTGCGCCATCGCGCCATCGAAGAGCTCCCGAGACGCCGTCGCGTCGGCTCGCACGCGCGTGATGCTGGGGATCAGGCTCATCGTGTACGCCACGCCCAAGTTCTGCGAAAAACTGATCAGCGTGTAGGCGGCGGCATAGTAGCCCACGGCCTCGCTGCCCTGGAGCGCGCGAAGAAACAGGAAATCGCTGTTGAAGATCGCGAGCCCCAAGAGTCCATGCAGCAACACGGTCCACGAACGACGCAGCAGCGGCGCGATGACGCCTGGCCGCAGCTGAAGGCGCAGCCGTCGTACCGCCACGGGCAGTGTGCGGAAAAGGAAAATCGCGCCGAGGGTCTCGCCAAGCACCTGCGCCATGGGGACGCGCAGCAGATCCGCTGGCGTGTGCACGAACAACAGCACGCATGCGGCCGCGGCGATTTCGTTCATCACGCGCGCCCACGAAGCGTTGGCCGCTTGCTCGAGACCCAGATGCACCCACCGCGTCCCGAGTGCCACGGTCACCAGCGTGATCGAATACATGGCGAGTACCGGACCATCTGGCTTTGGCAACAGCAGTAGCGCAGCCGGCACCGTGATCGCGATCAGCGCCACACTGACCAGCAGCCGTGCGCCCAGAATCGGTGGCAGCGTTGTCGGGAGCGCATCCGGATGCTCCGCGACTTCGCGCACCCCCAGCATGTCGATGCCGCAATCGGCCACGAACGTGAGGTAGAGCATGATCGTGGTGGCGGATGCCACGACACCGTACACCGTCGCACCGAGCGTCCGCGCGAGATAGACACTCGCCGCGAACGCGAAGAGACGCGACGCAATCTCGCCAACCCCAAGCGTCAGAAAGCGTCGGCCGACGGAAGACGCTCCGGAACTCATCGGCGTCGGCCCATCTACGCGCGAGCGGTCAGAATCCCCGACACTTCACCCACGGTCCACGCCACGAGATACAACAGCACGGCCGGTGAGGCGAGGGCAAAGCGCACGGCGTTTCCCTTCGCCGCGTGCGCGCGGGCGTGGCGGATCAACACGGTGAACGGAATGAGCGGCCCGGCTGCGCCGAGGACCAGACGCTTGCCGAGTCCAAGCTGTCGGGCACGGATCGCGCCGAACAGTCGGCCCCAGTGATAGCGCTCCTGCAGCAGCTGCCCGAGCGGCACCCCTTCGCGATGATGCTCCACTACGAGTTCATTCGAGAGGAAAAGCGTGTCACCCTGCTGCTGCAGTGACCAGTGCACCACGGGCTCCTGGTACCGCTCGCGCCAGAGCGTGCGCGTCTGTTCCAGCGCGCGTCGCTTGTACACCACGTTCACGTCGCTCACCCAGTCACGCGGCCCGCTCTCGAACGGCGAGGTGTAACGCGTGAAGTCGCACACGTGCACCGCCCAGCCAGCGAGACTCGTCGGCTCCGGATCGATCGCGCCGCCGATCACGCCGTGCGGAAGCGCAGCATGCAGTCGAACCGCCGTGCGGGCCCAGTCATGCCTCGGCGCGCCACGATCTTCGACGATCGCGATCAGTTCGCCCGTCGCGGCCGCCAGCCCTGCCGCGCGACGCCGATCGAACAGCTCGTGCTCGCCACCGGCGGAGGTCGCCGGCTGTTCCGTCGCCACCACGCCGAGCGGCATGAACCGCACGCTCGGGAAATCCGCCGCGAGCGTCACATGCTTCGCGGCCGTCTCGTCGTACGGAACCAGAATTTCCATCGGTGGCGCATCGCGCTGCGTCGTCAACGCCGTCAGCAATCGACGGACCGCCGCGCCACCTTCGACAATCGTCACGATCACCGACAGCAGCGGATCGGCGGACTGCGCTGCGCTGTGCGGAACCGTCATCACGTCCACATGGAGCCGAGTGGTGCGAGGTGCACGGCCTCGCGCGTTGCCGAACTTCGGCGCACGGCATCGGCCATCTGCAGCGTTCTCAATCCGGCGTATCCATCGGCCAGCGCGCCACTCGGCTTTCCGGCGATGCGTGCAAGGAAGTCCCGTAGCTCCCCATCGAACGTGAGTCGCGTGGTGGTGGTCCACGACTTCAGCTTCTCGCGAATCATCACGTCGAGATAGCGGCGACGCTCCGTCGTGCGTGGCCCGCCCGGCTTGGCATGCGTGATCACGATGTTCGACATAGGCGCGTAGGAGCCGCGAACCATGCCGAGTGGTCCGTACACCTCGATGGCGGCCTGATATCCCTTCCACTCGGTCCACGTGGCTTCGTACGTGGCCGCGACGCCCGCCGCGTTGCGGAACACGGCGACCGCGTTGTCTTCCGAGCCCGGCACGTTCCAGATGGATTCCGACATCATGCCGTACACATCGGTGACTTCGCCGAGGAAGTAGCGCGCGAGGTCGGACATGTGAATGCCGACATCCATCATCGCGCCGCCGCCCGACACGGGCGACTTGTATTGCCAGTCAGCGCGGAAGTTGGCGAGGCCGTCATGGCCGCCGAAGATCCGGATGTGATCGATCGGTCCGATGCGACCGGCGTCCACCACCTCCCGCACGTACTGCATCGCGGGGTAGTAGCGCAGGTTGAAGCCCACGGCGAGAATGCGATTGGCCTTCTGTGCGGCGGCGATGATGCGTTCGCACGATGCGATCGTGTTCGACAGCGGCTTCTCGCACAGCACGTGCAGTCCCTTGTCGAACGCGGCCAGGCACTGCTCCTCGTGCAGCTGAATCGGCGACGAGATGACCGCGGCGTCCATTGGCTCGCGCAGAAACGCGTCCATGTCCGACACGGCGACCGCGCTGCTCCCCTTGATTGCGGCGGCGGCTGCCCCCGGCGACACGTCGCACACCGCGACCAGCTCGCTCGCCGGACCTTCGCGGATGCTGTCGGCTCGCAGCCGGCCAATCGTGCCCGCGCCCACCACGCCCAGTCTCATCGTCATTCAAAACTCTGCTTGCGCCGAAGTCGGCAGCGAAAAGGTTCAGGGTCGTCGTCGCGCGCCGTCAGAGGGCGCTGCACGACTGCGCAGTCACAGAAGAGGGACTCCGGCCGGAGCGAGCCGTAACGTATAATATCTGCGTTCGTCCAACACCGGCGGCACCGAGCACCGTGTCCTCGCGGCGGGCGGTCGCAACCGGCGGCACTCACCCCCGGTGCGCGGCGTTGGCGAGGTCATTGCGCGAGGAGCGTGGGGATGGGAGCAGAAGGGAGACAGCAGACGCGAGGTCTGCGCATCGGCGTCGATGCGTCGTGCTGGGCCAACGAGCGTGGCTACGGCCGATTCACGCAGGAACTGCTCCGCGAAATGGTCCGCATGGCCCCCGAACACACGTTCGTGTGCTTCGTCGACGAGGCGGTGGAGCGTCGCTGGGATCTCATCGCCCCGAACGTCACGGTCGTGCGCGTGCCGCAATCGGTTACGCCGACCGACGCCGCGCACGCCGACGGCAATCGAGGGCCCGCCGACATCCTGCGCTTCTCGCGCGCCGTCTGGGGTGAACGGCTCGATGTGTTCTTCTCCCCCAGCGTGTACACGTACTTTCCGCTCCCGCCTGGACTCCCGGCGGTCGTCACGGTACACGACGCCATCGCGGAACGCTTCCCCGAGCTCACGCTGCCCAGTGGACGCGCGCGGCTTTTCTGGAAGGCGAAGGTCTGGCTTGCGCTCGCGCAGTGTCGCATCGTGCTCACCGTCAGCGACTATGCCGCGCGTGATATCGTCGAAGTGCTCGGCGTGGCGCGCTCGCGCCTGCGCGTGGCCGTGGAAGCGCCCGCTGCGGTGTATACGCCGAGTGCGCCGGCTGACGTGGCTGCGGCAGCCATCAGAGTCGGGCTACCACCGGGCGCACGCTGGATCACCTACGTGGGGGGATTCAGTCCGCACAAGCGAGTGCCGGCCATCGTGAGAGCGCACGGCGTGCTGGCCGCACAGTTGGGAAGCGCGGCTCCCCATCTGCTGCTCGTCGGCAAACTCAGTGGCGACGCCTTTCTGAGTAATCATCAGGACATTCGGGACGCCATTGCGACAGCTGGCACGGAAGCGCTCGTCCACTGGACCGGGTTCCTCCCCGACGAGGAGCTACGGCATCTGCACAGCGGTGGGCTGGCGTTGGTGCTGCCGTCGCTGGCCGAAGGCTTCGGACTACCCGCGGTCGAAGCGGCCGCGTGCGGTTCGCCGGTCATCGCGACGACCGCCAGTCCGCTCCCGGAGCTGTTGCACGGCGCAGGGCTCTTCGTGGATCCCCACGATGAACCCGCGCTGGCGAATGCGATGCTGCAACTCGCCACGGATGACGCGGCACGCGCCCAGATGGCGGCGCTCGCGATCATCCGCACCGATGCGCTGACGTGGAGCCGCGCCTCCCGTGTCACGCTCGACGCGCTTGCGGAGGCAGTCGGCGGGCGCTGACCTGCACGGCGTCGCGAACCTGGAGGTGATGGGTCTGCTCGTCGTCAGCGCGAGCGCGTCATCAGCGCCGCGTCCGCGACGATCGTTGGTCAGCGACGGAACGAACGTCGGAACTCAGTGAGCGCGTCGCAGGCGTTATCGCGCGCGTCCGGATTTGATCGCGTGGCCAGCACGACGCTTCCTTCAGGAAACTTCTGCGCCAGCGTGAAATCGGCACAGGACGCGATCAGCCCATCCGCGAGAGAAACCGTTTCAAAGTCGTGGAGCGGCGTCAGCACGACGTAGCCGATGCCACGGCTGCGTACCATGGCACCGAACTGCTCGGGCGGTGCCTGCTTCACGATGAGCGCGCTCTCGACTCGTCGCTTGCTCAGGAACGCCACCGAACTGGCACGCCAGGCCAGCGCGTTCGCCGTTGGTGCCGTGTTCGCCGCCAGGTATTGCGAGGCCAGAATCATATCACGCGTCTTCGCGTCGTAACACTGCGGCTTGTCGTACGGATCGCTGCGGTCGCACTGCGAGCGGTCGACCACGAGACTGCGAGTGCCCGTCGCACTGCAGTAGACCAGCACCAGGAGAAACGCGACGCGCACCGGCGGTCGCCACCGCGCTGTCAGGTACTGGGTCAGGCTCCACATGCCGTACACGACGGCCAGCACGACGAGCGGTACCGCCGGCACCGTCAGTCGGCTGTCACGATACGGGAATGCGAAGACGACCCCCGCATAGCAGATCAGGTACAGTGCCGCCGCGCGCCACCGCTTCCAGAGCAGCCACAGGCCAAAGGGCAGTCCGACGTAGAACAGCAGCAGCAACGGCAAGACGCGCAGTGTGGCGGTCGACCCTGAGCGCAGCCACATGTCGGCCGGCAGCGCGTAGAGCAGGTACTCCTTCGCGCCAAGCAACACGCGCGTGATGAACCCGATCTGCTCTCGCGCGGCAGCCGGCACCCCGGTGAGCCCCAGATCGAACGCGTACGAGCGCACCGAGGGTTCGATGGCTTGAACGCGCCACACATAGGTGAACCATCCACCGACCGCGGCCGCAGAAACGATCGCGAAGAACAGCCATTCACGATTCCGACGGGTGCCCAGGAGCAACCAGAGGCCAATCGCGGCGACCATCGCGATGCCGGCGGTGCGCGTCAAAAAGCACACGGCCGACAACAAAATCGCCACGTAGCTCCAGCCGCGCGCACCGGAGTCCGCGCGGAGCGCCGCAATGAGCGTCAGTACGCTCAGGAGCAGGAAGAGCGACTCCGAGTAGTACGAACCGGCGAGCCGCAGCACGCCACGGTTAATGCACAACAGAAACAGCGGCGCGATAGCCAGCCATCCTCCGTGTATGCCGTCCGCCCATCCACTTCGGACCGTGCGCCCGGCGACGCAGAGCAACACCATCGCCGTCGCGGCGAGCACCAGATTCACCGCTGGAATCAGCTCCAGCTTCTCCTGCACGACGGAACGCGCGACGGCAAGAAAGATCGGATAGCCGGGCGGGTACTTGATGTGCAGAGGTGCGCTGGGACGATAGACCTCCCGATACGTTCCCTGCCGCACAGCATCGCTGAGCGAGAAGTACGTCAGCTCATCGCCAGATCGCAGCTCGACCTTCGATCGGCCGGCCCACCCAATCGCGACAAACAGACAGGCGAGCAGCACCACGACGGCGATCTGCATCGGTCGCACGAAGCGACCCCCGAAGTCGCCGGCTAACGCGCCACCTTCGGCCACGGCTGCTTTGGGCCCACGTATCGCGGCCGGTGGGCCATCTATCAACGTATGCTCTCCAGATCGAGAATTTCGCGGACGCGACGCGTTCGGCTGCATATTGTAGCCGCCGCGTCCGCCGATCGCACGCATCGGAGAAGCTGCGCGGATCGCCACCCGTCTTCCACCGTCCTCGCGCTAAGATTTCCGCGAGGCCGCCCAGACCCGAGGACTGATCGACGTTGACCAAGGCTCCGCTCCGTTTCGCGATGGTGACCACCTTCTATCCGCCGTACAACTTCGGTGGTGACGGAATGGGGATCCTGCGCTTGGCGCAGGCATTGGTGCGCCGCGGTCACAGTGTGACAGTCATCCACGATGGTGATGCGTACATCACCTTGGCAGGTCGAGCGCCGTCGGCGGGATTCGCCGATGACGGGGTCGAAGTTGTGACACTGCGAAGCCAACTGGGCGCGGTGTCGAACCTGCTGACGCAGCAGACAGGTCGGCCGGTGGTCCACGGAGCGCGCATCAAGGAGGTGCTGGACGCAGGGCGTTTCGATGTGACGGTCTTCAACAACATCTCGCTGGTCGGAGGCCCCGGCATCCTTCGCTACGGCGTGGGCGCGACGATCTATCTCGCGCACGAGCATTGGCTGGTCTGCCCATCCCACGTGCTCTGGCGACACGGCCGCGAAGTGTGCACGGGGAAGGAATGTCTCCGCTGCGTCCTGAGCTATCGCCGGCCGCCGCAACTCTGGCGCTATACGGGGCTGCTGGAGCGCGAACTGCGACATGTCGACCGCTTCGTGGCGATGAGTGAGTTCAGCAAGGCCAAGCACAAGGAGTTCGGATTCTCCCGCGATATGACGGTGGTGCCGTACTTCCTACCCGATGCCGACGACGCACCGGTCGTCGCCGCCGACGCCTCACCGCACGATCGCCCGTACTTCCTGTTCGTAGGACGACTCGAGAAGATCAAGGGTCTCGACGACGTCCTGCCGGTCTTCGATCGCTTCGACCGGGCGGATCTCCTCATCGCCGGCGACGGCGAGTACACGGCCACGCTCAAGGCGATCGCTGGCGACAATCCGCGCATCAAGTTCCTCGGTCGCGTCACACCGACCGACCTGTCGCGCTACTACCGCCATGCGGCCGCGCTGCTCGTGCCCAGCGTCTGCTTCGAAACGTTCGGCATCATCATCATCGAGGCATTCAGGCAGGGCACGCCGGTGGTGGCGCGTCGCATCGGCCCGTTTCCTGAACTGCTCGATCACGCCGGCGCCGGCGACCTCTTCGACTCGCCGGAACAGCTCGAGGCGGCGCTGCATCAGTACCTCGACGACCCCGATCGACGCGCGCGACTCAGTGCCGCCGCAGTCAAGGCATTCAAGGAGACATGGTCCGAGACGGCGGTCATTCCGCGCTTCATGCAGGTCGTCTCCGAGGCCCGCATCGCGTCGGAGATGCGCGACTAACCGCGCGCCAACCGCTCCCGCACCGCGCGCAGTGCACGCCGCAACGCGAAGTACCCCTCGGCGCGCCCATCGAGATACGCGCGCCACTGAAGCACGTCGCGGAAGTAGTGCATCTCGATGCGCGGGAGATCGTGCGGATCATCGCGGCGCGTGACGCGCGCGAGTCGAGTACCGCAGGACACCGCGTAGGTCTTCTTCGCTTCGGCGATGACCGCAGCGTTCGTCGCGCCGTAGGGCGGCGCAAAGCTCGTTGGGGCCACGCCCAACTCGCGCGTGATGTCCGCGTGCACCTGTTGCACTTCGCGCCTCAGCGCATCCGCGGTCAACGTGGTCAGCTTGGCATGGGTCACACTGTGACCGCCAAAATCGAACCCCGCAGCGGACAGCTCGCGCACCTGCGTCCACGGCATCAAGAGTCGCGACGGTGTCGCCAGCTCACCGGGCCAGTTCGCCGGCCCGCCCATCTTCTCGCTCGGCAGAAACACCGTCGCCGGCCATCCGCGCGCCTTGAGAATCGGCGCAGCTTCGGTCGCGAAATCCACGAAGCCGTCATCGAAGGTGATGGCCACCGACTTCTCGGGCAGCGATAGCGTACCCGCAATCCATGGCGCCACGTCGGCCACCGGCACCACGCGGTAGCCGGCCTCGTGGAGCGCGTCCATCTGCCCGCGAAAGACGCTCGCCGGAATGCTCGTGGGACCTGGATCGTCCGAGATCGAGTGATACGTGAGAATCTGCACAGGGCAGAATCTACGACGATTCGGCGACGATTCTACGGCGATTCTACCGCGATCTGCTTCCGGCCGCCGCGCGACGCTACGACTTGGCGGACGGCATGCCATCTCTCGCAACCAGCGCGCACTGCCTTCGCTGCGGGCATTGCGTGCAGTGCGCGACGCGGGCGGTGCACACCAGCGCGCCCAATTCGATCAACGCCTGATTGTGCGTCCAGCTGTCCTTGCCGCTGCGCGGCAGCGTCGCCTCAGCCAAGGCCCACGCCACCTGCTGGCCGAGCGCGCTCTTGGGCGCGAAGGAGGGGGCAAACATGCGTAGCAGCAGCCGGGCCACGTTGGTGTCCACCAACGGCGCACGGCGCTCGTAGGCGAAACTTGCCACGGCACCCGCCGTGTACGCACCGATCCCGGGCAGCGCACGCAGCTCGATCGGGTTGGACGGAATGACGGCGTTGGTCTCGCCATGCGGCACCACAGCGTGCGCCAGCTTGTGCAGATTGCGCGCTCGTGCGTAGTAGCCCAGCCCCTCCCACGCTTCCAGCACCTGACCCACCGGCGCCTCGGCCAGCGCGTGGACCGTCGGAAAGCGATCGAGGAAGCGTGCGTAATAGTCGATCACGCGCGACACCTGCGTCTGCTGCAGCATCAGCTCCGAGACCAGCACCTCGTACGGATCTCGCGTCCGACGCCACGGCAGATCGCGCGCGTTGCGACGGAACCACGCGCGCAGTCGTCGACCAAAGGCGCGCAACTCGTCTTCACCGATCGCTGCCACCACGCGCGCCGCCCTCTCCGCATGCGTCGCGCGCTTCTTTGTGCTCTTCTTCGCCGCTGTCTTCTTCGCAGGACTCAGCTGACGCTCCGGGTCTTCTTGCGCAGGAAGTCCATCAGCACGAACTGCCCGAGCGACATCGTGTTGGTGAAGTACGCCTTGCCGCGACTGATCTCGCTCATGCGCTTGACGAACTCCACCAGCGCCCGATCTCGCGCCAGCATGAACGTGTTGATCATGATGTTGCTCTTCCGGCACGCCGCTACTTCACGCAGCGTCTCCGCAATCACGTACCCGTCCAGCCCCATTGAATTCTTGTAGATCTGACCATCGGGCATGCTCAACGCACTCGGCTTGCCGTCGGTGATCATGATGATCTGGCGCATGTCCTTCTTCTGCGACATGAGAATACGACGCGCCAGCTTGAGCCCTTCGGCCGTGTTGGTGTGATACGGACCAACCTGCGCCTTGGCGAGCGTCGCAATCGGAATCTCTTCCGCACTGTCATGAAACAGCACCACGCGAATCGTGTCGCCAGGAAACTGCGTGCGAATGAGATGGCACAGTGCCAGCGCGACCTTCTTGGCGGGCGTGAAGCGATCCTCGCCGTAGAGAATCATCGAGTGCGACGTGTCGAGCATCAGCACCGTCGCACAGCTCGATCGATACTCGCTCTGCCGCACCATCAGGTCGCCGTAGTCGAGATCGATCGGCACATCGAGCGTGCCGTTGCGCGCCAGCGCATTCGCCAGGGTGCCCGGCACGTCGAGATTGAGCGTATCGCCAAACTCGTACGGCTTGCTCCACGCATCAGACTCCACGCCCGTTGACAGCTGCGGCGTGTCGTGACTGCCGATGCTCGACTTGCCCAGAGAACCCAGCAAATGGCGCAGTGTCTTGAAGCCGAGGAAGTCGATGCCCTTGTCGGTGAGATTGAACTGCACGTCGTTGGCCGCGGCCTGACCGATGGAGCCCTTGCCGGTCACGGGCTGATGGCCGGCCGGCACGGGGCCCGGCTGATCGACCGTGAGAAAGCCATCCTGTACCAGCCGCTGCACGAGATCGTCCAACAGTTTGGCGAGCTTCTCCTCGGAGAATTCATCTCCCTCGCCACGCAGCGCCTTGAGCATTTCCGGCGTGAGTTGGCCACTCTCGATCAGCGCCTTCAGAATCGCCTGCTTGAGGGCATCGAGGGAGCGGTCGCCCTCGTCGTCCGGTTCGCCCCAGTAGCCCTGTTCTCCGCCGGCGAATCCGGACTGGAGCAGATAGTCGGCGAGTTGGTCCAGCAACCCCTGCAGGTCGACGGCATCGGCCAGCTGCGGGTTGAACTTGGTGTACGTGTGGAATCGCATCGCCAACGCTCCGGGGCGCTCAGCGCCCGGCACAGGAAGTGTCCGTGGGACGCATCCGAACCGTCAGCGCTCAGCCGCTGCCAGTTCGTCGCGCAACCCATCATCATTGTGTACGCATGACAGTCGGCGCGCGATCCCTCAATCCATTTCGGGTTCTCCGAACCCACCGGAACTTCCGGCTCTTCTGGATCGGCCAGACCCTGTCGCTCATCGGGTCCTGGATGCAGACGATGGCCCTTGGCTGGCTCTCCCTCGAGCTCTCCAACAGCGCCCTCGTCGTCGGAATGGTGGCGTCCGTCGGCGCGATCCCGATCGTGCTCTTCTCCATGCACGCGGGCGCCTTCGTCGATCGCAGCGACCGGCTCAACCTGGTCCGCATCACGCAGACGATCTTCCTGCTCCAGGCGCTGGCCCTCTGGACGCTCACGGAGCTCGGGCTCATCACGATCCCGATCCTGCTGCTCCTGGCGGCAGTGCAGGGACTCTGTTCTGCCGTCGAGATCCCTGCCCGACAGAGCATGATCATCCAGCTCGTCGGGCGCGAAGACCTTCCACCCGCGATCGCTCTCAACTCGAGCGGCTTCAATCTGGCTCGCATCATCGGGCCGGCGATCGGTGGCGTGGTCATCCACCAGCTCGGCATCGGCTGGTGCTTCGCGCTCAATGCCATGAGCTTCATCGCGGTGCTGTGGGGGCTTTTCCTCATCACGCTCCCCGAGTCGGCCGTCCAGCGCGCGCCAATTCGCGTCGCGGAGGCGCTGCGGGAGAGCTCGCGCAACGCGGCCGAAGGGCTTCGGCATTTTCTCCAGCGCGGTCCGGTGCGCGACCTGCTCGTGCTGGTCACCGTCGGCGCGGTCCTCGACGGCCCCTTCATCGCCCTGATGCCGGTCATGGCCCGCGACCGACTCGGACTCGGCGCCGATGGCTACGGCGGACTGCTCACGTCGGTCGGCATCGGCGGATTGCTCGGCGCGCTCACCATTGCCGGACCGGCATCGCATTGGCGCCGCGGGCGCACGCTCACCGTGGCCAGCCTCGTCTTTCCTGTGCTGTTGTTCGCCTTCGCCTGCGCCCGTACGCCACTCTTCGCCAATGTGGTGCTGATCGGTACGGGCTATTGGATGATCATTTTCAACTCACTCAGCAACGGCGTCCTGCAGCTGCTCGTGGCCGAACAGTTCCGCGGCCGCCTCATGGCGCTTTACTCGCTGCTGTTTGTCGGACTGTCGCAGGCCGTCGGCGCGCTGCTCATGGGCGGTCTCGCACGAGTGATCGGCGTCGAGTGGGCCATCGGTGGCAGCGCGGCCGTGACGCTCCTCTTCTCGCTCTGGACGGCGAAAGTCTCGAAGCTCGCTGACCTCTAGCTTCGCGGCCGACTCGCCAGCGCTTCGGCAACGCGCACGCCGGCCTTGCCATCCCAACCCTCGGGAGCACGAACGGTCGCCGAGCGTACGGCGCGCGATACCAGCGCCGCCACCTCGCGTGGATCCTGTACGAGCTGGTTGGTGCCTTCTGTGATGGTGATCGGCCGTTCGGTGTTCGGGCGCAAGGTGAAGCAGGGTACTCCGAGTGCGGTCGTCTCTTCCTGCAGCCCGCCGGAATCGGTCACCACGGCGTGCGCGCTGCGGACCACGTCGAGCATCTCGTGATATCCGATGGGATCCATCAGCCGGATGCCGTCCAGCGCGATCCCGGTCTCGCGCAAACGCGCTTGCGTGCGCGGATGCGCCGGAAAAATCACCAGTCTGGACTCGGCCACCTCGCGCAGCGCGCGCGCGAGCGCCTCGAGTCGGGCAGGATCATCCACGTTCGACGGGCGATGCAGCGTGACAACGACATGCGAGCCGTCAGCGCCCATACGTTCAGCGAATCCAGTCTTCGATGCGAGCGGCAAGGAGGCGAAGAGCGTGTCGATCATGACGTTGCCCACAAAGACGATCTCCGATTCGGGCTCGCCCTCGGCGCGCAGCGTCACGTCGGCGTCGCGCGATGGAGTGAGCAGCAGTGACGCGAGTCGATCCGTCACGAGACGATTGATCTCCTCAGGCATCGTGCGGTCGCCGCTGCGCAGCCCCGCTTCGACGTGCGCGATACGCACGCCGAGTTTCGCTGCGACGATGGCGGTGGCCATCGTCGAGTTGACGTCGCCGTACAGCACCAGCCAATCGGGCATGTGCGCGATGATGACCGGCTCGAAGCGTTCGATGATGCGCGCCGTCTGCGCTGCGTGGGATCCAGAGCCCACTTCCAGATTCACGTCTGGCGCAGGAATACCGAGATCGCGAAAGAACCCCGCCGACATTGCTTCATCGTAGTGCTGACCGGTATGCACGACGATCTGATCGAGGCCGATCGCGGCTGCAGCGCGGTGCACCGGAGCCAATTTCGGGAAGTTCGGACGGGCGCCAACGATATGAAGCAGTTTCACGGAGACGTGGTTGGGGACTGTGGAGCTGCGGTTCCTTGACGGGTATGGCGACCGGCCGGTCACGGCGTCTCGGCCGTCAGCCTGTATTCTGCGTACGGCGCTCACAAGATGGCACAGTGGTTCGCCCAGATGTGGCGAGGATGCGTGCACCCCACTCTGTCGTGCTCAGGTGTTGCGTCGCCGCATCAACTGGTGCTTCGTCCCATCTACATATTCGCCGAATGGCTCAGCCCGCATGTGTTCAGCGATTCATGAAAGGGCCAATGGATGAGCTCGTGCGAGCAGGCAATTAGTTACACTCCATGGACATAGCTTTGGCCTGCAGGTCAATACGACCGATTTTGAGCGGCTTTTTCACTGTCTTTGTGACGTGCTCGTTCCGAAATGTGGTCGTGGAAAAGTCGCCCGCTAAGAACGCTCACGGTACGACACGCTGGCCCACGAATTGCTCCCTTCTTGGTCGACGGGCTGGGATTCTGGTTATTCGCCTCTTTGGTCGACCCCAGGCTGGCTCGCTCGATGGGCGATAGCAGTTCCGGACAGAACGGCGGCTGGCGGGTTTACTGCCAGGACAGTACGTTCTGATGGGTTCGGGGCTGGGATAGCTCTGGCAGTCAGTTTTGGCCTTGCTGTGGCAGGGACGTTTCAGTTCCAGTCTCAAGACACTCTCGCGGAGGAACAACAAATGAAGTTGGGACATGTGGTTAAGGCCGGGTTGCTCGCCGGTGTGTTTGCGTCGACCGCACAGGCACAGAGCCTGACGGGAACCCTGAACGGCAGCAATTTCTCGAGCCCGTCGGGCGTCGTTGGCCCGTGCGACATCGGACTTGCCCCGATTCTGGGTGTTCGCTCCTGCAACTTCGCCAACAGCGTCGTGGGCGGCGGTGCGAGCATGAACGTCAACGGTGCGGCCACGGTGACGTACAACGCGGGCCTCGGCGCCTACGTTTATCGCTTGGACTACAACTTCGCCGGCTCGGCGCAGGCCCAGCCAAACGCGAACGCGTTCGCAAGCGCGTTGTTCAGCTTCAAGGTGCCGGTCGGCGCGCAGTGGTGGACTACGGGCAAGTCGTCGATCACCACGTCGGTGACGGTTGATCGCCAGAGCGCCACCCTTCTCGGCAACGGTTCGCTGTCGTCGTTCGCCACGTCCGAGACGTTCCTCGGTGCCGCCTCGAACGGAAGCTCGGGTCTGAACCTGAACCCGGTCGCCACTGCGGTTCAGCCGATCGTTGGCGTGCCGCTCACGGTCTCCGACACGCAGTTGGCTGGCCCGAACGCGGTCAACGTGATGTTCGACCAGAACGTCGTCTCGTTCGGCTTCGACCTGATCTCGCCGTCGGATCGCTCCACGTTCTCCGGCACGGGCTACGTTGAGTTCACGAACGTTGTTCCTGAGCCGTCCACGTACGCGCTCTTCGCCACGGGCCTCCTCGCCCTTGGTGTCGCCGCCCGTCGTCGTCGCTCGGTCTGAACTGCTCGCGGTCTTCTGAAGATCGCGCAGTAGGCAGGACCTGAAACGAAGTAAGTAGACGGGGCAGGGTCCTTCGGGATCCTGCCCCGTTCTTCTTTTCCGTGAACGCCGCGGGAAGACCCGACCGCCCAGTTCAGGCACGCCGATGCATGGCAGCGGCGCGAGGCTGCGCGAGCCGACGCGGGCAAGAAAGAACGGCCCCCCGATTCTCCGGGTGGGCCGTTCTTTGTTCGTCGTGGTTATCTCGTCACTCAATACGGCGCACTCCCCGTCACGGCGACTGCTTCCCGCGTTGGTTACACGCCGGAGCTGCGGGGACTGTGAGCTACAGAGACGGAACCCACTAGCGACCGTGGCTGACGCTGAAGCTGACCGTCACGCTACGCGGCATGCCCGGCTCGAACGCGAGCGGTGCACCGCCCACGACATCGGGATTGAGGAACGCCGAGCCGATCCAGCGACGATCGGTCAAGTTTTCGACCGTGATGAATCCGCGCACGAACGTGTTACCCACCTGTACGAGACGATTCGCACGAATGCCCGCGCTCAAAATGTGCGACTCCGCGATGTTCACCTTGTTCGCATCATCCGCGAAGTACTTGCCCGTGCCCTGCAGTCCGAAGTTCGCACCCAACCCTAGCGGCGCCTTTGACGGCGCGAGCACCACGTTCGAGGTGTAGAACCACCCCGGGATGCCGACGATCTTGTTGCCGCTGAAGTCCGCCAGCTTGCCAGCGCGGCCATAGTGCACCGAGTCCACCACGTACTGCTCGTACGTGTTGCGCGAGAAGGTCACCGCGTTCTCGAAGCGTACGCCGCCGCGCGCATTCGCTGTCACGCCCACCTCGATACCGGCGCGACGGGCCTGTCCGGCCGTGAAGTAGAAACGACCGCCGCGGTACGGTACGACTTCATTCGTCACGTTGGTGAGGTAGCCTGCGATGTCATACGCGACGGACGTGAACACGCCCTTGCCATCGCCGATCGTGTGCATCTGCTTGCTGCCCACTTCGTACGTCGTTGAGCGAATCGGCTCGAGCAGCGGATTGAGCGCCGTCACGGTGTCTTGCCCAAACGTGCTCGCTGGATCGGTTTCGTTGCCTGCCGGTGCTTCGATGCCACCGCCAACAGTCGCGTAGAACGTGTGCGTCGGCGAGACGCGGTAGGACAGCGCCACCTTGGGCGTCACGCGTGCGAAGCGCTTGCTCGCGTTGAGCTTCGGATTGATGAAGCTCTTGTAGTAATACGAAATGGCATCGCCGCGCGCGCCGAGCGTGAGCGCGAGCTTGTCTGTCAGAGAGAACTCGTCTTCGACAAAGACGCCGGAGTTATACGCGCCCTCACCCTTGTTGTCGCGGAGGTCCGTGGCACGCTTGCCGGCGGACGTGAGGCCGTAGAAAAGAATCGCGCCGTCCTGATACGCCTGATCGAGCCCCGCCGAGAAGCGATTGGCCTTGGTGCCGATCATCTCATGGCGAGTGTACTGGACGTTGCCACCGACGTGGTAGCGCGTGAAGTCGCGGAAGGTGCCGCGCTCCGAACGCTGCAGGTACTTGGGATTGATGTATGCCGTCGTCGAGATCGACTGCGTGGCGTCGATCTGGTGCTCCAGTGAGACACCGAGGCGGCCGAGGCGATTGTAGCGTCGCTCGTCGCGCGTGTTGTACGTCGCGTTGGCCTGCTTGGGGTCCGCGGCAAGCTGCGCTGCTGACAATGGTCCCGGCACATGCGACAGGTTGTTGGCGCCCAGCAGATGCACGCGCACGAGCGTCCTGTCGCCGATCGGTGCCGCGAGGCCCGCGTTCAGAATGACGCGACGCGCATCCGAGTTCACGCGCCATCCGTCGAATGTCGTGTTGACCAGCGTGGCATAGGCGACACCCTTGCCGATCGTCGTGCCGGCCTGCGCGATGTAGCGCTGCATACCGAAGCTGCCGCTCATCAGCTGCGCCGACATGAACGGGCGATCGATATCCGGTACGGTGGAGATGCTCACGACACCGCCCGCAGCGTTGCCCCAGAGCGAGCTGGAATTGGAGCGGATAACGTCAATCGACTCTGCGGCACCCAGGTCGACATTGTCGAACGACGTGCGACCATCCGGCTCCGTCTCTGGAATGCCATCCATGAGCACGCGAATGCCGCGAGAGGTGCCGGCGTTGGAGCGATCGCCGGCGCCGCGCGCGCCAAAGCCACGAATGGTGATCCGCACGTCCGACGTGCCGAATCGCGACTGCACGAGTGCCCCGGGCACGGTGCCCATGGCGTCGTTCAACCCGAAGCCGGTCTTCGCCTGCCAGTCCTTGCGCGTGATGCGCGTGATGGCGAGGGGCGCGTTGAACGACGAGACGCTCGAGCGTGTCGCGCGCACATTCATGGGCGAGAGGCGCTGAGCGCTGCTGTCGCGCGCGGTGGAGTCCTGCGGCGTGCGCACCTGCGCGTGCGCGACGGTGGACTGCAGAAGGCACATCGCGGCGCCGAGTGGCGCCGCGAGTCTGCGGGTGGCGAAGTGCATGGGTGCGGAAGCGAGGGGAGGGAGGCGGGACGAGCATAAATTATTCATGAACGCCCGACTCTGCCACCCGCGCGTTCCGCGCGATGGGTTGCTTAGCTAACCGTTATAGAAGTCCTGGTTCGGGCGACGGCGCGATTCCCGTTCGGCCCGCCCGTACTTGCCTTCATCGTTCCGCGAGATCTTGCGTCGGGCGACGAGCGCTTCGAGCACCAGTTCGCAGGCCACGACGATCATCGGATCGTCCCCCTTGGTGGCGAGGCCAAGCGCGACCACCGCTGAGACGAGCCCGGGAACGAGATCGAAGCCCTGGCGCACCAGGTGCAGCGGAACGTCGTCGGCCACCTGCAGAGCGCCGCCAGCGTCGAACCAGATCACCACCTCGTCCGTATCCAGATCCCCGACGCGTTCGCGCAGCGTCGCGTCGCACGCGCGCCGGATCAGCTCCCGGGCAATCGCGGCGCCGCCGACCAGTTCCCCCTCGTACTCGAGCTCGATCTTGCCCGTGATGGCGGGAAGTGCGGCGTACACATCGGCGACGCGCGGAACGGCCTCGCTGTCGCCGGCACGCAGGGCGCGCTGCTCTGCATTCGACACGACGTTTTCCATCGCCGTGATCGGCATACGCTGCGACACGCCGGATCGCTTGTCGATGCGCTTGTCGTCGCGCGCCTCAAAGGCGACGCGCTCCACCACTTCCTCGATCAGATCGGGCACGCGAACCGGCACGCCACCGCTGCGGGTCGTCCACGACTCCTGCCGTGTGATCTGCATGCCGAGCGATACGCTTTCCGGGTAGTGCGTGATGATCTCGCTGCCGATGCGATCCTTGAGTGGCGTGATAATCTTGCCACGCGCCGTGTAGTCCTCGGGATTGGCGGTGAAGCAGAGCATCACGTCCAGGCTGAGGCGCACCGGGTAGCCTTTGATCTGGACATCGCCTTCCTGCATGATGTTGAACAGGCCCACCTGCACCTTGCCGGCGAGGTCGGGGAGTTCGTTCAGCGCGAAGATGCCGCGATTGGCGCGCGGGAGCATCCCATAGTGGATGGTCAGCTCGTCGCTGAGGATGTGACCGCCGCGCGCCGCCTTGATCGGGTCAACGTCGCCGATGATATCCGCGACGGTGACGTCGGGGGTGGCGAGCTTTTCGACGTAGCGTGCGTCTCGGCCCACCCATGCGATCGGCGTGTCGTCGCCATGTTCGGCGATGAGCTGCTTGGCGAACTTGGAGATGGGTGCGAACGGGTCGTCGTTCACTTCACTGCCGGCAACTACCGGCATTTGCTCATCGAGCAGCGAAACCAGCGCACGGAGGATGCGCGACTTCGCCTGACCGCGGAGGCCGAGCAGAATGAAGTTGTGCTTGGCGAGGACCGCATTGACGATCTGCGGCATGACCGTCTCTTCGTAGCCGAGCACGCCACGGAACAGCGGACCGCCCTCTCGCAGTCGCGTGATGAGGTTCCGCCGGAGTTCGTCTTTGACGCTCCCGGCGCGCGTGGTGGCGTAGTGCGAGCGGCGCAGCGCGCCGAGGGTCTCTGGCAGACGGGACACGGGTCTGGACTGGTGTGAAGCGATCAAGGGTGCGATAGGGCAGCGTCGCACTTGGAATGTGGTTCTAGGTACAGCGCGAAAGGAGTGCAAGTTGTGCCCAGCGTCCCTCCGGGTGCTCGCGCGACGAGCGAAGATGTTTCGTCATCGGTGCTTGGGCGACGAGCCACACTCGTGCTTGGTCTTGACACTCGGTCTGGTTGGGGTAAATTCACCTCGCTTGAACCCCGTCGGTGCCAGCCGGGGGGGCCGTGCGCTTTTCCTGACGCACGGCGCATACACGCCACTGCCTCGGAGTCTCCACATGAAGCGCATTGCTCTGTTCGCCGCCGTTATCGCCCTCGCCGCCTGCTCCGCCAAGGAAGCTGCGCCTGCCGCTGATTCCGCTGCTGCCGCCGCTCCGGCGATGGCTGCTCCGGCCGATTCGGCCGCGATGGCCGCTCCTGACACCACCAAGCACGACTCGACGGCCATGGCCGCGCCGGCTGCCGACACGACCAAGCACTAAGCTGGTCGGTTTGTAACACACGCGGGGCGCATTCTTCGGAATGCGCCCCGCGTTTGCTTTTGTGGTCGCCGGCCGACGCTAGTCCGCGTCCGAAAACGGCAACTCCGTCACCTGCGCAAGCACGCGTCGGCCCTCTACCTCCACCGACACCTCGGCTCCGGAGGGCACTTCGCGGCGAATCATCGCGATCGCGATCGGACCCAATCGCGGCGACACCGCCGAACTGCGCACATCGCCTACGACCTTGCCGGACGCGTCGGTCACGGTGGCACCTGCGGGCAGGGGCGCTGTACCGAGCAGGCCGCGCAAATGCCGATTCACGTGCCCGCGAAAATGAATGCGCGCCACGGTCTCCTGCCCGGTGTAGCATCCTTTCGTGAAGGAGATCGCGCCCAGCGTGTCCAGGTTCGCCTCCTGCGGCAGCGTGCTTTCGTCCATGTCCACGCCCCACGCGGGCCTTCCACCCTCTATGCGCGCGACGTTCCACACGTTGCGGGAGCCGTGCGCCGAAGCGGAGGCCTCAAGTCGCGCCTGAATGATCGGCGCATCGGAGGCGCTCGCCATCAGCAGGAAGCCGGGAAGCGATCCCATCAACGGTGCGCGGATCAGTCGCACCGACGCGGGTCCGAGATTCCACGGTCCATGCCGCCAAACTGGCCACTCCGAAAGCGCCGAGATCATGACGTCGCCGAGGTTCTCGGCGGTTGCACCAGCTCCCCCCAGCAGCGCGATCGCGCGCGGTGCCCGCGCGCCGTAGAGCATCCACGTTGCGTACGCGTCGCCTTCGTCGGTAAGGCGTGCCAGGCGCGGATTGATGTACTTCCGCGCGAGCGACAACCAGGTCTCGTTCGCCGATGGCAACATGCCGACAAAGAATGTCTGCTCATCCTCGCGGACGACGAGCATGTCTGCGATGACCTTACCCTTGGGTGAGAGCGCGGCTGCGTGCAAGCCGTCGCCCGCTACCATGGCCGCCACGTCGTTCGTCACGAGTCCATTGAGCGCTTCGGCGGCCTGCGGGCCGTGCAAACGACTCCATCGCACACGAGACTCGCACCACATCGCGTTCGTTCGGAGCGCGCGATATGCCGCCGTCTCCTCCGGCGTAAGCACTGGCGGCGGAATCAACGGCGCACGACTCACTTCGACCGGCGGTGCGTGCACTTCGCTCGATTCGTCCATCTCACTCTCCTGACTCCATCGTCTCCTGCGGCGCTCACTCCGCCGCAGCGCCTCGCCGTAGCGCGATCTCTCCGTTGCCCATTCCCAACACCGCATCGGCGGCAACACATCCGGAATCGAACCTCGCCAACCAATCGCGCGCTATCGAAGGCTGCTGTCAGCCGGAGTGTCCTTCAGTGCTTCGACCAGTTGGACGGTGGATGCAAACGAGCGCGCGCATGCCGCGCCGACCACGTCACATTCATAAGCGACGCACCGCTCCGGCGCTACACGGAGCGCCTCGAGCCGACCCGCAATCGCGCGCCAGCTCTGGGGCAGTGATGCCACGCCGATGGCGCGCGGGAGGTCGTCGGCGCATCGCACGAAGGCCAGCAACTCATCGAGTCCTGAAAGTTGAAGCAATCGCTCCACCTCCCGGCGCGCACTGTCCGCCCGCAGCACAATCCGCTCGCCGGCGAGGGCACGCGCCCGAAGCCAGCTCGCGGCGTCCGGCTGCAGGGGGATGCCCTGCTGCACCATGCCGCTGTACGCGCGCCGCGCACGCAGCACGGTCAGATCGCGAGTCGTCGCGTCTACCTGCGTCGGCAGCGCGGCCTCGATCGCCTCTTCGAGCGAGCGGCCGGCCAGCAACGGCATCGCCTCCTCGATCGCGCACGGCGCGAATTCGGCGCTGACCGCCTCCGAAAGGGCGAGACCACGGGCGGCCCGTGTGTCCACCACGAGTCCGTCAAACGCGACGACGATGGCGCCGCGCTGTGCCGGAGTGCCGATCACCTGCGTGCCTGTTCAGCGTGCTTCGGCGCGATACGACGCGTCGAGCAGTTCGATGGGATGCACCACGCACGCGCGCGAGCCGCTGCGCAACAGCCCCGCGCCCAGCTGCATCATGCATCCGGGGTTGCCAGTCGCCACATACTCCGCTCGCGTTTCCGCGATGCGCGCAAGCTTGGGTGCGAGCACCGCATCCGACGTGTCCGGCTCCACGAGATTGTAGATGCCCGCGCTGCCGCAGCACTGATCCGCATCTTCCAAGGGAACGAGATCCAGCCCGGGGATCGCACGCAACACGGCCAAGGGCTGCGCGACGACGCGCTGCGCGTGCATCTGATGACAGGGCGGGTCGTGCGTCACACGCAGCGCGACCGTCCCTCCGGCGCGCGGACCGGCGTCCGCCAACAACTCGCTGACGTCACGTGCGCGCCTGGCCACGCGCTCCGCACGCGCACTCCACTGCGCATCATCGTGCAGCAGGTGCGCGTACTGTTTGATCATCGCGCCGCACCCTGCGGAGTTGATCGCGATGAGCGCGTCGCCGGACGACTCGAACGCGGCGATGTTCTTGCGCGCGAGTTCTCGCGCGCCCTCGAGATCACCAGCGTGTGCGTGCAGCGCGCCGCAGCACTGCTGACGCGGCGACTCCACCATGCCGTATCCATTGGCGGAAAGCACACGCCTCGTCGCCGCATTCACATGGCCGAAGAGGCCATGCATCACGCAGCCCTCGAGCATGGTCACCGGTGCGCGAGTGGATGCGGTGGATGGCGCTGCGCTTGTTGACCCACTCGACAGGGAGACAGGCGCCGTCGAGGCGAGCATGGCGAATGGAAATGCCAGCCGATCCGGAAGCACGCGAGCAAGAACGCGCGGAAGTCCGGTGGCGCGCACGAGGCGAGCGCCGGTCAGCGCCATCGATAGGACGAACTGGTTGGCAAATACGGCGAGTACCACGCGCGCCACGAACGGAGTGCCACGCACTGGTGCCATCGTTGCCCGTGTCGCTTCGAGCAGCTCCCCGTAGGGAACGCCCGACGGACAGGCGGTCTCGCACGCACGACAGCCGAGGCAGCGATCCATGTGCTGACCGACGTCAGGATCGGTGAGCGACAGATCGCCGTCGAGCAGGCGTCGCATGAGCACGAGTCGCCCGCGCGGACTGTCGTTCTCGTCCTCGAGATTCACATACGTGGGGCACGCCTGCAGACAGAAGCCGCAGTGCACGCACGCATCGAGGCCGGCGGCGGCATCGGCGAGCGGTGTACCGGGAAGCGCGCAGCGCGCAGGGATCACGCTCATACGTATGTCTCGCCGAGAATACCGCGATTCAGGACCTGATGCGGATCGAACCTACTGCGCAGGCGGCGCGCCAGCGGGTCATCGGCCGCCGACGGCAGTGCGCTCCACGCCACGGCGGGCAGTCTCTCGCCGATCACACGATACGCAGACGATCGCCTCGCCGACACGAGCGTGGCGATTTCGCGCTCTCTCGACGGGTCGTCGAGCTGGTTCGTCGGCACGATCACCCGCACAGTACCGCGATGCGGTGTCACGCGCAGCTGCGCATCGGAAATGCCGCACTGCACGAGTGCAGACTGCGCATGCGACAGAGTGCCGTCGAGCGAGGCGATGGCGCCGCTGAGTCGTACCACGGCGTGCGCGCCGTCTGCATGGCGGAGTGCGCTCCACACATCGGTTGAGACATCCTGTACGCTACCAGACTGCTGCAGTCGTTGCCGCAACGAGGCAGCGCCGGCTGCATTGCCGGTCGCGCGCGCGAGCAAGACCCAGCGCCGTCCATCGCCTGCGCCCACCGCGAACGCAAGCGAAGGATCGAGCAGCTCGAGCGCGTGAAAGGCGAGCGCGTTGTGTCCGAGCGACCGAACCAGCGCGAGCAACGGCGCGGCGTCGTCATGCGCGATCGCGTACGAACAGTCGGTGGCCGGTTTGGCGTGCAGTCGCACACTCACTTCGGTGATGGCGCCGAGCGTCCCGAAGGCACCCGTCGTCAGTCGCACCAGATCGAATCCCGCGACGTTCTTCACGACGCGACCGCCCACGCGGAGTCGTGTACCCAGGCCGGAGATCAGGCCGAGTCCGAGCACGAGATCCCGTGTCGTGCCACTGCCCAAGGCGAGTGGGCCGGAGGACGCGGTGGCGATCGTTGCACCGATGGTGCCGCGCTCATCGCCCATGGGATCGAGCGCCAGCCACTGGCCATGCTCGGCGGTGATGGCCGCGATCTCCGCGAGCGTAGTACCGGCATGCACGGTGAGCACGAGGTCCGTCGGGATGTATTCGATGACGCCTGTGAGCGGAGCGAGCGACAGCGTCGCGCTCTGCGCGACCGGTCGCCCAGCATCCAGCCAAGTTCCGGCACCGACGAGTCGAAGCGGCGTCTGCTTGGTGTGCGCAACGGCGATCTGCTGCGCCAACTCCGCGACCAGCGATTCGGCCTGCGTCGTGTTCAGCGACATGCGGGCGACACCAACGGTGACCCGAGGAGCCGATGCGTCACGTGCGCGTGGCGGGCAGCGCGTGCCACTCTCGGCAGCTGTGCACGGGAATGACCTTGCCGGGATTTGCGCGGCGCTCCGGATCGAACGCGTCGCGCACCGCGCACATCATGGCGAGGGATTCCTCGTCAAAGAGCTTCGTCATGTACGGAAGCTTGTCGAGTCCGACACCATGTTCGCCAGTGATCGTGCCGCCTGCTGCGATGCACGCCAGCATGATTTCGGACATGGCCGCATGCACACGGGCCGACTCATCCGGGTCCGTGGCATCGTACGGGATGTTGGGGTGCAGATTGCCGTCGCCGGCATGAAACACGTTGCACACCTTCACCTGATGGCGCCGAGCAATGTCGTCGATGTTGGCGAGGATTTCCGGCAGGCGCGTGCGCGGCACGACCGCGTCCTGCACCACGAGCGCCGGTGCAATACGACCCATCGCTCCAAAGGCCTTCTTGCGTCCCTGCCACAGACGAGTGCGCTCCGCCTCGGTGCTGGCGATGCGTACATCGCGCGCACCGCACTCCCGACAGCAGCGCTCGATCGTGGCGACATCCTCGGAGAGACCGGCCTCGAGTCCGTCCACTTCGCACAGCAGAATGGCCGCTGCATCGATGGGATAGCCGGCGGCGTAGATGGAGGCTTCCACGGCGCGAATCGTCGCGTTGTCCATCATTTCGAGCGCGGCGGGGACGATCCCCGTGGCGACGATGCGCGACACGGCGCGGGCAGCCTGATCGACGCTGGAGAAGTCCGCGAGCAGCGTACGCACCGCCTGCGGCAGTGGCACAAGCTTGATCCAGATGCCGGTCGCCACGCCGAAGCAGCCTTCGGACCCGACGAAGAGTCCGAGGATGTCGTAGCCGTCGCTTTCGGCGTACGGGTCACCCAAGCGCATCGTCTCGCCATCGGGGAGCACGACATCGAGGGCGACGACGTGATTGAGCGTCACGCCATACTTGAGACAATGCGGACCACCGGCATTCTCCGCGACATTGCCTCCGATCGTGCACACCGCCTGACTCGACGGATCGGGCGCGTACTGCAGGTGATACGGCGCGACCGCACGCGACAGCTTGGCGTTCACCACACCGGGCTCCACGTGCGCCACGCGATTGACCGGATCCACCTCGATGATGCGCGTCAGGCGATTGAGGCCGAGCACCACGATGCCATCGGCGAGAGAGCCGCCAGACAATCCGGTGCCTGCGCCGCGGGCGACAAAGGGCACGCGTTCTGCGGCGAGTGCGCGCACGACACGCACGACTTCGTCCTGCGTCCCCGGGAATACGGCAAGTGTCGGCTGGGCGCGATAGCCCGGCAATCCATCCGAGTCGTACGGTACGAGCTCGGTGTGTCGGCGTTTAACCCAGCGCGGACCGACGATGCGCTCGAGCGCGGGAATGACCCGCGCGAGGGATTCGTTGCTGTCGTTCACTGCGCGCGATGAACTATGTATCGCGCGCGAACATGTTGTAGACCGTGCCGATCGTGCGGCCCAGCGCGTAGCCCACGACGAACGCGTACACGAAGCCGATGAACGCGCCGCCGATGGTGACGGAGTAGCCGGGGAAGAAGACGGCGAGCAGTCCGAGGTGTTCGCCGATGTTCTGGCCGCCACGCACGACGAGCAGGATGGTCGCGGCGAAGAGTCCGAGGGCGAACAGGAGCCCTGTGGCGACGCCCCACGCTCGCGCGTGCAGCCGCGCGATTCCGACAAGCGCCTCCTTGGGGAGCCGGTCGTTGGACCGCATCATCGGATGATTGGGTGCAGACATTGAAGCCTTTCCTTAGATGTGATCGAGAAAAACGCGGGATGACGCCACATCGTCGCGGACGCGCATGATCATGAGCCAGACGGCGAGGGCGAAGTTGCGCGCAAACGCCAGAAACCAGCCCCAGAAAAAGCCGGTGATGAAGCCCCAGAACGCACCGGCAATGGCGCCCGTCAGAGTGCGGGCGTAACCAAAAAAGAAGCGGTCGAGCAGGTGCACCGGAAAGCGCTCGTTCGGGTCGAGCACTGCGGATAGTCCGGTGATGAGCAGGATGACGATCGCGAGGGTCACGCCAAGCGCCATGCCCAATGCGCGCTTGTCCAGTGGCGCGAAGACGAGAGCGACCTGACGCTCGATGGCGGCGGTCGGTCCGGGAGGGGTGTTTTGATCAGGCAGCGGCATGGTCGGTTCCCTCGCCGAGGGTGGGTCGCGTCGCCCGCGGCGGCTGCAAGCGATGCGTGATCATGGCCCAGGCAGCGCCAAAACCACTCGTGAAGTAGAACAGCAGTCGTAGCGGTACCACCGAAAGTGCAAACAGCGGTCCGCGCACCTTGGCAAACCAAAGAAACATGGATGTGTTCGCTACGACAATGACCAGGGCGGCGGCAATGGTGGCGAAGAGCCAGCGTGGATCACGCGTGACGAGCAGGACGGCGATCGAGAGCAGCATGAAGCCGGCGAGGGCGGTCAGCACTTTCTCGAGCACACGCAGGTTCAAGGGGCCGTCGCTGGCGACGTCACCGCGCTCCAGCAGCAGCCGCATCCACGGGATGGCGCGCTCGCGGAGGTCGGTCTTGAGCATGTTCGTCAGCGTCCAGCGCTTGAGGTGCGTCCCCTGAATCTCCGGCACGAGGAGGATGCGAAATCCGGCGCCATGCATGCGGTAGCCCAGATCGATGTCCTCGATCTGCGGTCGCGGATAGCGCTTGGCGTCGTAGCCACCGACCTTCGCGAAGACGTCGCGGCGGACCGCGCCACAACCGGCCCAGAAGGTGATCGCCGGGCCGGGGCTCATCGAGTGCACGTAGTGGTGCAGCAAGTTGCGGTACTGCGACACCAATCCCGGGTCACGCGGCGACTGATCGTACGCCCCAAACACCGCGCCCACCGTGGGGTCGGCCGCGAAAACGGCGGCGAACTGGGAAAGCGTCGTTGGTGCAACGACCACGTCCGCGTCGACAAACACGAGCACGTCCGCTCGGGCGACCGTCGCGCCAAGATTGCGCGCGAAGGCGGGACCGCGCGGTCCATTGGGCGAGACGAGCACATGGTCGGCGTGAGCGCGCGCAACGTCGGCGGTATCGTCGGGGCTGTTCTCGTCCACGACGATCAGCTCCCACGCGGCGCGCGGCATGTCGGACGCCAGCAGCGCCGCGATGACTTCACGCAGCGTACCGGCACAGCGATAGGCCGGCACGATGACGCTCAACGTCGGCGTGAAGGCCTCGCGGTCGCCGGCAGCGATGGTCACGCGACCGCTACTCCGGCGTCGGACTTCTCGTTCGGGTCCACGCGCTGCTCTTCGTGATACTCGAAGTCCGTGTTCACCGCCCACACATCATGTTCCGCCTCGCCAAGCATGTTCTCGAGCGTCAGCATGGAGGTGTACATGGAGTGATCGGCGTTGTTGTACTTGTGCATGCCGTTGCGGCCGACGGTGTGCAGGTTCGGAATGCGATCGATGAAGGCACGCACGTTGTCGAGATGCTCGCGGTACTCGCCGTCGTAAATCGGATAGGCCTTCTGCATGCGAACCACCGCACCGTCCACGACATCGCCGGCCTTGGCGAGACCGAGTGGCTCCAATTCCTTCGAGCCGAGCGCGATGAGGTCGGCGTCAGAGCTCTCCCAGAGTCCATCCCCTTCAAAACAGAAGTACTCCATGCCGAGGCAGGTGTGCCCTGCGTCCGGTACCATGGCGGCACTCCAGTTGTTGAAATTCTGGATGCGACCGACGCGCACGCCCGGGGTGTGCACGTAGATCCAGTTGTCGGGGAAGAGATTCTCCTTGTTGAGAATCAGAGCGACGACGAGGAAATCTCGATAGCGCAGTCCTTCCGCGGCCTTGCGGGCCTTCTCCGGAGCGGCGTCGCCGAAGCAACGCACCAGCGAACGGATATCCGTCGTGGAGATGATGTGGTCGGCTTCGATACGCTGCGTGCCCGCGGCGCTCTCGACGACCAACGCCGTGACCTGACCGTCGGTCCCTTCGATACCGCTGACGTAGTGTTGCATGAGCACCTTGCTGCCGAGCGCCTCGATCTTGTCGCGACAGGCTTCCCACATCTGTCCCGGGCCGTAGCGCGGATACTTGAAGGTGTGGATCAGCGTCTTGATGTCGTTGTTGCGCCGCTGCAGTGCGGTGGCGGAGAGAATCGCGCGCGCCAGCGACAATCCCTGAATGCGCTGCGCAGCCCACTCGGCGCGAATCTCCGTGCAGGGAATGCCCCACACCTTTTCAGTGTAGGTCTTGAAGAAAATCTCGTAGAGGCGCTTGCCGAAGCGATTGGTCACCCATTGCTCGAAGTTCTCTTCGATGGGCGACGGATACAACTTCGCGTGGAAGTAGCTGGCGAGAATACGAACGGCGTTGATGATGCCCAATCCACTGAGCGCGTTGAACGCCTTGAGTGGATAGTGGAAGTACTTGCCGCCGTAATGAATGCGCGACAGTCGGGGCACGTCGATGAAGTCATCACCCAGCAATTCCTCCCAGAGCTTTTGCACGGGAGTGATCTTGGTGAAGAACCGATGTCCGCCGATGTCGAAGCGATAGCCTTTGTAGCGGGCCGTCTGCGAGATGCCGCCCACCATGTCCGTACCTTCGAGGACCGTGACGGCGTATCCGCGTTTCGCGAGTAGGTAAGCAATGGTTAGGCCTGCGGGGCCACCACCGATGACCGCGATATGGTCGCCGGGACGCAGGGTCTTCACTTGTCGCTTCGCTGGCGGACCTTCGCCTGATTCGAATACGGCTGCCGCTGTCACTGCCACGCTCGCTCCTCGTACGGAAAAGAAACACTCGCTTTCGCTAAATACGATTCAGCGGTCGCGGAGGCACCGAATTCGGCCCAGGTCGATGAGACATCTGCTCGGCCGCGATGAATGTACAGCATCCCCGCGATTCTAGGGACAATGCACTTTGACCGCGCGAAGTTGCCCAGGTGGGCGCATCCTAGACCCTGCGCGGTGCCCGCAGGTAACTTCCGCCCGCGATATTCGTCGCTGTTGCATGACCGCAACATGGGGCTGAAGTTCTTTCGCTTGATCTCCATTCTGCCTTCCACAGATCATTCAGCATTCATTCATGCACACTCGCCAGCGGGTTCTCGTCACCGGCGGAGCCGGATTCCTCGGCTCACATCTGTGCGATCGGCTCCTCGCCGACGGCGCGACCGTCCTGTGCGTGGACAATTTCTTCACGGGCTCGAAGGACAACGTCGCGCATCTGCTGGACCAGACGCACTTCGAGATCATGCGCCATGACGTGACGTTCCCGCTCTACGTCGAGGTCGACCAGATCTATAACCTGGCCTGTCCGGCCTCGCCGGTGCACTACCAGAATGATCCGGTCCAGACCACGAAGACGAGCGTGCACGGCGCGATCAACATGCTCGGCCTGGCCAAGCGAGTGCGCGCGCGCATCATGCAGGCGTCCACGTCGGAAGTGTACGGTGACCCCGAAGTGCATCCGCAGCCGGAGTCGTATCGCGGATTGGTGAATCCGATCGGACCGCGGAGCTGCTACGACGAAGGCAAGCGGTGTGCGGAGACGCTGTTCTTCGACTATCACCGTCAACACGCGCTGCTGATCAAGGTGGCGCGCATCTTCAACACGTACGGGCCGCGCATGCACCCGAACGATGGTCGTGTCGTGTCGAACTTTGTGGTGCAGGCGCTCCGCGGAGAGCCGATCACGATTTACGGGACCGGTGCACAGTCGCGCAGCTTCTGTTACGTGGATGATCTGATCGAAGCCTTCGTTCGCCTCATGAACACGCCGCCCGAGTTCACGGGCCCCGTGAACCTGGGCAATCCGGTCGAGTTCACCATGCTCGAGCTGGCGGAGCTGGTGCTGGAGCTGACGGACTCCAAGTCGGAGTTGGTGTTCCGGCCGCTGCCCGTCGACGATCCGCGGCAGCGCCGGCCGGACATCACGTTGGCGAAGCAGGCGCTGGACTGGGAGCCCAAGGTCGCGTTGCGCGACGGTCTGCAGGAAACGATTCGCTACTTCAAGCACCAGTTCGCGCGCTGAGCTTGCCATCGAAAGGCCCTTACTGACGCGCTCGGCGGGTCGGTAAGGGCCTTGTTCGTTCAGGCCGTTTGCATGATGGCGTCGACGAGTGAGCGTAACGTCGAAAGCTCGAAGGGCTTTTGCAGCACGTGTGGATGCCTGGCGAGCACGCTGTCCGGCGGCGCCGTCTCGACCGCGTCTCCGGTGGAGAAGATCATCCGTGAGACCAGTGCCGGCCGCTCGTGACTGAGCGCGGAGAAGAGCATCTCGCCGGAGACAAGGGGAAGGTGGAGGTCGCAGATGACCAAGTCGATGCGCGACTCAGCATCGTCCACTGACTCACGCATCGTCGCGAGCGCATCCGCACCGTCGGCGGCTTCGAGCACGGACCAGCCCTGCCGCGTGAACCATCGCTGGAGGGCAAGTCGAATCCCGGATTCGTCGTCGATGATCAGCACACGCGACACACAGACTCCCATTTATAACGGCCGAGTTTGGCTACGGACATGCGAGAGCGGGCGCCTGCAGTGTGCAAGCGCCCGCCCCTTATTAACGCACCAGATTCCCCAATGTTGCGTGGAGACTCAGGCAGCTCCCCAGAATCCGGCGAGGGCATGCCCATCCGGAGACTCGCGCAGCTTCTCGAAGGCTCGCTCGCGGATCTGGCGGATCCGTTCGCGGGTGACGCCCATGAGAGCACCGATGCGCTCGAGGGTCATGGCTTCGGCCCCTTCGTCGAGCCCGTAGTACAGATACAGGATCTTCCGCTCGCGCGGGGTGAGGTACTTCCGGAAGACGCGATCGATGAACTCGCGCATCAGGCGGAAGTCGGTGCCTTCTTCGATATCGGTGTTGGTCTCACCGGCGAAGCGCTCGCCCAGCGTGGAGGCCTCGCGATCCTGTCGATCGATCGGCGCGTCGAGCGAGACTTCGGTGCTCGAGATTTGCCGGGCGGACCGGACCTGTTCGAGGGGCTCGGCCAGGCACTTGGAGATTTCCTCGTCGGTGGGCTCGCGATTGAGCACCTGATTGAGGATCATCTCCGCACGTGCCATGCGGATCAGCTGCGAATTCTGGTTGAGCGGGATGCGCACACTGCGCGTCTGCTCTGCGAGCGCCTTGAGCACCGCCTGACGAACCCACCAGACAGCGTACGAGATGAACTTCACGCCCTGATCCGGGTCGAACTTCCGGACCGCCTTGAGCAGGCCTTCGTTGCCGATGGCAACGAGCTCGCTGAGGTCGAGGCCGTGACCTTGATACTTCTTCACGTACGAGATGACGAATCGGAGATTCGCCGTCACGAGCCGTTCGGCCGCCGCCTCGTCACCCTTCTGCGCGAGCCGAGCCAGACGGCGCTCTTCGGCGACGTCGGTGATCAGCGGGAGCTTCTGAATGTCGTGGAGGTACTGGTCGAACGCGGTGGAGGGGGAGGAGCGGAAAAACCCGCGGGTGGAGCGGGTTTCGGATCTGCTGGCGGTCGCTGACTGCATACACGCCCTCGCCTAATGGAACTGGTGATCGGCCGAACGGCCGGCCGGTCTGCTGGAATGGAGCGCCACGATAATGGCGGGATGGTGAGCGGTCAACGAAAATTTTCTGGGTTATCGAAAATCCGCAGAATTGTGATGTTTGGGCACTCTGGACTGTATGGTCCATGTTGCATCCCCGCAACGAAGTGCGGCGACGCAACGCATCATTCTCTACTCCCTTGTCCGAATTCGTCCCGGAATATTTCGGCGTAAATACCTCAATCACAATTGGTTACGTCGAAATGCAAGCGTGCGGGGCCGCTGGGTCGCAATTTGCTCAGGTATGGCACCGACTCTGTTCGCCATACCGGTCCCTCCATCTCCTGGTGCACCCATGTCTCGCTCGCTGCTCCGCCGTCTCACTGCCGTCACCGGCGCGCTTCTCCTGACCGCTGCCCCTCAGGTCGTGTCTGCGCAGACGTGGACCTCCTGGACCTCAGCCAACAACACGGGTGTCTTCGGCAACATCGGGAGCACCACCGTGAACTTCCTCGGCTCGTACGACAGCTACGAGAACTCCACCACCGGCTTCAACTACTGGCAGCCGAGTGGCGCGTACACGCAGAACGGTATCGTTGGACCGACCAATCCGGGGCTCATCCGTTTCCGGTCGAACGGCGGCTCTGGCACGATCACCTTCTCCAGCGCGGTTCTGAACCCGTACATCGCGTTCAACAGCGTCGGACAGGGCGGACTCCCCGTCACCTACGACTTCGGGAATTCGGCGTTCACTGTGCTGTCGAACAACAATGCCGGCGGTGCCTACTGGGGCCCTGGCTCGTACACGACCGCCGGTAACGTGCTGACCGGCCGCGAATTCAGCGGCGTGGCGCAGTTCTCCGGCGTGTACAACTCCATCACGTTCCGGACATCGGGTGAGAACTGGCACGGGATCACGGTCGGCGTCGGCAGCACCAGTGTCGTGCCCGAGCCGTCGACCTACGCCCTCATGGCCGCCGGCCTCGCCGGGCTCGGCTTCGTCGCGCGCCGCCGTCGTCGCCAGGGCTGATCACCCCGACGCATCGCAGATGCTTTCCGCCGCAGCGGCTCTTCGCTGCGGCGTCGCAGGACATAACAGGGCGACATAGCGAGACGGAGCGCCGAGGTCGGGCGCTCCGTTTTCGTTCTCCGGTCAGGCTGCGTGTTCGTGGTCGCCGAGCGCCATCAGGCGCCGACGAGAACCGCCAGCACGTCTGCGTCGCTCACGGCGAGGGACCAGCTGCCGTCGCCCGGTTCCATCTCACCGACAGCGCGAGGCAGGGAGTACCGCACAGCTCCGGCGCGGTTCTTCTTGTCACCTCGCGTCGCGTGCAGCACCGATTCGGCGCTGATTCCGGCAGGGATCGCCGTGGGAAGACCGGCGCGCACCAGCGCCTCACTTACAGCGATCCGCAGTCCGGCCGGCGCCACCCCCAGCCGCTCGGCCAGCGCTGCCTCCATCACCATGCCGATCGCGACCGCTTCGCCGTGCAGGATGCGATACGCGAGCACGCGCTCGATCGCATGGCCGATGGTGTGTCCGAAGTTGAGCGTCTGGCGCAGGCCGTTCTCACGACTGTCCTCCGCGACCACGGCTGCCTTGATGCGGACGCTTCCCGCGATGAGCGTCGCCAGGGCGTCCGCGTGCGCGCCGTGGGCGGCGACGTCGGGTAGCGCACGGAGCGTAGCGTCGAAGTAGCTCGCGTCGGCGATGACGCCGTGCTTGATGATTTCGGCCAAGCCGCTGCGCAGGTCGGCGGGCGGCAGCGTGGCGAGCACAGTGGGGTCCATGAGGACCGCGCTCGGGTTGTGGAACGCGCCCACAAGATTCTTGCCCTGCGGCGTATCGACCGCCGTCTTGCCGCCCACGGATGCGTCCACCATGGAAAGCAGCGTGGTGGGGATCTGCACCACCGGCACACCACGCATGAACGTCGCCGCCACGAAGCCCGCGAGATCTCCGATGACGCCACCGCCGAGCGCGATGACCGTGGTGTCGCGGCCGGCGCCCCATTCGAGGAGTGCGTCCGTCAGCTCGCCCCACCGTGCGCGTGTCTTCTCGTGTTCGCCGGGCGGAATGGTGAACAGGCGCGAACGGTCGACGGGAAGCTGCGCCAGAAGCGACGCCGCATGCAGCGACGCGACCTGCGTGTCGGAGATCAGCGCGTACCGGTGCGCGGGCGCGGCCTGTTCGACGATGCGGTGCAGCTGCGCGAGGATGTCACGCTCGACGTAGACCGGATAGTCGAGCGGGACGTCGAGCGGCCGGCCGGACACTACCAGGTCACCTCGCCGGCGCCGGCGCGGCGATTGGCGACGCGCGCCAGCATGAACAGCAGATCAGACAGGCGGTTGAGATAGATCACCGTGAGCGTGGGGAGCTCGATTTCCTGCGCGAGATGCACGACGCGACGCTCGGCGCGGCGACAAACCGTGCGGGCTACATGTAGCGCGGCCGCCTTGGGGGTGCCGCCCGGGATGATGAAGCTGCGCAGCGGCTCGAGTTCCTGTTCGCAGGCGTCGATGGCGCGCTCCAACTCTTCGATGCGCCCTTCGTCGATGCGGGCCTTGGTGAGCTGCTCGCGCATCTTGTCGTGGTCGGGCGTGGCGAGCAGCGCGCCGATCGCGAACAGGTCGCGCTGCACCGGCACGAGCACTTCGTCGATGCGCGGCATCATATCGATGGAGCGCGCGAGCCCCAGCGCGGCATTGAGCTCGTCCACGTCGCCGTAGGCTTCGACGCGCGGATGGTCCTTGCCGACGCGACCGCCGCCGAACAGCGCCGTCGCTCCTTCGTCTCCGGTTCTCGTGTAGATCTTCATGGCGCGAAAGGTAATGGCTGAAACGGGAATACCGAGTCGTTATCTTTTGGCGATGCCTACCCATCCACTGACCGACATCACCATCATTGGCGGCGGCCCGACCGGCCTGTTCGCTCTATTCTACGCTGGCATGCGCGGCGCCACGGCGCAGCTGGTCGACGCGCTGCCCGAGCTGGGCGGCCAGCTGACTGCGCTCTACCCGGAGAAGTACATCTTCGACGTAGCCGGCTATCCGAAAGTGTTGGCAAAAGACCTGGTGAAGTCGCTGCGCGAGCAGGCGTCCCAGTTCCATCCGAATGGCTTGCCGGCGCATCTGGGCCAGCGCGTCATCGGGCTCGAGGAAGAGGACGGGCATTTCGTGCTCGTGACCGAGACGGATCGTTACCCGACGCGCTCAGTGGTGATCGCCGCAGGCATCGGCGCATTTCGTCCGCGGCGGCTGCCGCAGGCGTTCGCCGAGTCGTGGTATGGACGCGGCGTGCACGAGCTGGTGTCGACGCCTGAGGCGTATCGCGATCAGCATGTCGTGATCATCGGTGGCGGCGACTCGGCGTTCGATTGGTGCGCACAGCTGCGTGATCGCGCGGCCTCGGTCACGCTCGTCCATCGCAGCGACCGGTTCCGCGCGCACGCGGCAACGGTGTCCGAAGTGCAGGCGGCGGCTGCCGTGGGCGATGGCAAGGTGAACATCCACACGTTCCACGAGCTCGATGCGATCCATGGCGACGATCGCCTGGAGGGCATCCGCCTCAAGGACGTGAAGGCCAAGACCACGCGTGAAGTTCGCGCCGACGTCGTGTTGCCGATGCTCGGCTACGTGAGCGATCTGGGCGCGCTGCTGGAGTGGGGACTCAACATCGAGAAGGATGAGATTCTCGTCTCGAGCACGATGGATACCGGTCGCCCCGGTGTATACGCCGCCGGCGACATCACTACCTATCCGGGCAAGCTCAAGCTGATTGCGTCAGGCTTCGGCGAGGCGGCGGTGGCGGTGAACCAGGCGGTGCACTGGATCTATCCCGACAAGAAGGTCGCGCCGGGGCACAGCTCAAACCTCGCGATTTTCGGACAGAAGGACGACTAAAACGAAGCGCTGCCGAGCGGACGATGGTGCGTTCGCTCGGCCGCGTGGGATCAGACGCGAACGCGCGGATCCACGCGTTGGTAGGCGAGATCGGTGAGCAGGTTCACGAGTACGAACACCACCGACAGGAACAGCACGGCGCCTTGCACTGCCGGAAGGTCGCGGCGCGAGATCGCCATCACGACATAGCGGCCGATGCCGGGCCAGCTGAAGATCGTCTCCGTGAGGATGCTGCCGGTGAGGTACGCGCCGAAGTCCAGGCCGATCACCGTGACTACCGGAATGAGCGCATTTCGGAGCGCGTGCCGTGTGATGACGGCGCGCTCGGTCAGCCCTTTGGCGCGCGCCGTGCGCACGAAGTCGGCGTTGAGTACTTCGAGCATCGCCGACCGCGTCACTCGGGCCAGATACGCGATGGAACGTGACCCCAGCGCCAGCGCCGGCAACAC
The DNA here is from genome assembly GCA_965279375.1 of Gemmatimonas sp. GTDB lineage: Bacteria > Gemmatimonadota > Gemmatimonadetes > Gemmatimonadales > Gemmatimonadaceae > Gemmatimonas. The sequence goes on from OZ257156.1 coordinate 2,582,430, forward strand.
GAGGAACTCCCATCGCCCGTAGCCTGAGGCCGGGAGCCAGCGCAGAGTGACCGCGAAGAGCACGATGAGCAGCAATCCGACCCAATAGACGGGAAACGAAATCCCGAGGTAGGTGAGGCCGAGGGCGAGTCGGTCGAACCAGCTATTGGGTTTGATGGCGGCCAGAACGCCGACGGTAACGCCGGTGAGCGTCGCGAGGAGCATTGCCGCCGTGGCCAGGAGCAGCGTCCGGGGGAAGCGCTCCGCGATGTCGCTGATGATCGGCCGATTGGTGATGTACGAGCGACCAAGGTCGCCCGACAGGACGCCGCCGGCATAATGCGCGAACTGGACCGGGAGCGGGTCGTCCAGACGGAGCTCGGCGCGCAGGCGGGCGATCGTGGCCGGGTCGGCGCGCTCGCCCACCATCGCCTGCACCGGGTCACCCGGCGCGACGTAGAGGAGCAGGAAGACGACGACGAGGACGCCGACGAGCGTAGGGACGGACAGCAGCAGCCGTCGGCCGAGGAGGACGAGCATCCCGGGAATGTAAGTGTCACGCGGCGGATGTTCGAATCGTCATTTCCCGGAAGTCTTCTTGCCGCGTGGCTTCACGCCGCATCGTCGCTCCTGCGCCACGACCTCGACATTCATGTTCTTTCGCAAGTCCGGCTCGCCGCCGAATCCCGCCGCGTCAACCTCGTCATCGCCCGCACTGCATCTCGTGAAAGACGATGCCGCGACGGCGATCGGCTCGTCCACACATGGCAACGGTGCGCACGACGCCTCGTCGGATCTCGGTCTCGTGCTGGACGCGCTAGGCAACATTCTTGCGACGTACGCGCGCTACACGTTCGACTTGCCCGACCGTAGCGCGGAAGAGTCCACAACGGAGCTCACGCGTTGGCAGCGTCACGCGACGCTGGGCGTGCCGTTGACGACCGATGCCGGCGCGACGGCGCTGGGGGTGCACCCGCGTGACTGGACGGGTGTTGTCCGCAGCTTCGCCTCGCAGCGTCGCGATGAGAAGCAGTACGTGGACACGGCGATGGGCGATTTGCGTGAAGCGCTCTGGGCGTGCATTCAGACGGTGCACAACGCGGTGCGCACGGACGTGGCGACGGACATGACGGTCGCCGTGCAGATGCAGCGCGCGCATTCGGCGATCGACTCGATGCAGCTGGGCACGATCAAGGACGAGGTGCTGGGCGCCATCACGACGATCGGCAACGCCTTGGCGACCAAGCGGAGCGCGCAGGAGGCACAGTACAAGTCGCTGGCGGAACACCTCGACACGCTGCGGGACGAGTTGGCGGAGGCGCGGCGCGACAGCACGACCGATGCGCTGACCGGCCTTGGTAATCGCAAGCTGTTCGACGTGTCGTTGGCGCGAACGATCGAGTTCAACACGCTCAGCCGCACGCCGGTGTCGTTGTTGATGATCGACGTGGACTCGCTCAAGAAGATCAACGACACCTACGGGCATCAGGGCGGCGACCACGCGATCGTCACCGTGTCGAACTGTCTGTCCAAGGTGTTCCTGCGCCAGACCGACACGCTCTGCCGCTTCGGTGGCGATGAGTTCGCGGCGATTCTGCACAACACGGACGAGGCGATGGCGACTACGCTGGCCAAGCGTCTTGTCGGGTTGGTTGGCGACCAGGCGATGCCGGTGGGGATGGACCAGACGATCGGCGTGTCGGTGGGGCTCGCGGAGATTGGTCCGCTGGACGATGCGGCGTCGTGGGTGGCGCGCGCGGACCAGGCGCTCTACGAGGCCAAGCAGCAGGGACGAGCGCGCGTGGTCGTGGCGCCGCGTTCGACGGCCTCCACGACCACGGAATAGCGCGAAGGGCTACGGCTTGCTGGCGCCGAGGGTGACCTTGGTCCAGCGCTGCCCGTTGAAGATGACGGGCACTTCGAAGCCCTGCACCCACGGCTGGATGGCGTAGAGCTCGTTGTAGAATAAGAGCGGCACGAGTCCCATCTGACCGTACGCGACGGAGTCTGCCTGCCGATAGAGCGCGGCGCGCTTGGTGGCGACCGATTCGCGACGGGAGGCATCGACGAGGCGATCGAAGGTGGTATCGCTGAAGAACGACACGTTGCCGCCTGCGCCGCGATTGACCGTGTGCAGCAGCGGATACAGAAAGTTTTCGGCGTCGGGGTAGTCGGCGTACCAATCCTTGAGCACCAGATCGGTCCGCCCGGCCCGAGCGGCGGCGCGCATGGCGCTCGCATCGCGCTGCACGATCTTCACGCGAATGCCCGCTGCGCCCAGATAGGCCTGCATCGTTTGCGCGATGCGCGGGAAGGGTGCGGACTGCGAGCACCAGAGTTCGAGGTCGACGCCGTTGGGGAAGCCGGCGTCGGCGAGTGCCTTCCGGGCGGCCGTGCTGTCATACGGGATGATCTGGCGGGTGGTATCCGCGCCTTCGAGCGACGGCGGAATGACACCGGCGGCGACGCGACCACGGCCAGCCAGCAGCTGCTTGAGCAGCGCGGGGACGTCGAGTGCCTGCGCAATCGCACGACGGACGCGCACGTCCTTGAGCGGACCGCGGGTGGTGTTGACGCCCACGTACCAGAGGCGAAGTGCGGGCGCCGAGGTGAGGCGCGCCTGCCGCGCATCGGTGTCTTCCCAGGCGCGAGTCTGGTCTTCAGGCACGTACAGAATATCCACCGTACCGCTCTCGAACTCGGCGACAGCGGTGGAGGGCTCGGGGATGATGCGGGCGAGCAGCGTGTCGATGGTGGGCGCGCCACCGAAGTAGCTGGGATTGCGCGCGAACTTCACGTAGTCGTCGTGCTTCCATTCGACGAGGCGCCACGGTCCGGTGCCAATCGGCTTCTCGCTGAAGTCGGCGCCGGTGGAGTCGGGTACGATCGACGCGACGGGCATCGCCAGCAGCTTGGGGAAGATCGCGAACGGTTCTTCGAGCGTGATGACGACCGTGGAGTCATTGGGAGTGTCGATGCCGAGTGCGGTGCTCTTGCCGTCGGCGTAGGCGCGCGCGCCCTTGATCGGGTAGAGCGGCCAGACTTGTCCGCCCTTGGAGGTGGGGTCGAGCACGCGCTTGAAGGACTGAACGACGTGACGGGCGAGAAAGGGCTTGCCGTCGTGGAAGCTGACGCCTTGGCGCAGATGGAAGGTGTACTGCAGCCCATCGGGGCTGACGTCCCAGCGGGTGGCGAGAGCGGCTTCGACTTGTGCGCCGGGCGTGAATCGCGTCAGTCCGTCGAAGAGATATGCGACGGCACGTCCGGTGGGCACGTCGGTTGAGCGCGCGGGATCGAGCGAGCGCGGGTCATACCAATCGCGCGAGTCGATGAGCGTGTGGCGATCCCCGACGGGATCTGCGCGACGGCAGCCGGCGACGAGCGCAACGAGCAGTACAGTGACGTGCATTCCCGAGCGGAATGCGTGTGCGCGAGAAAGGCGCATATCGTGGTTGACTGAGGGCGAGAGGCGGACGACCTTTCCGGTGCAATCTACCGAGGGAAGGGGCCAACGTCCCGGTGCTATCCAACGCCACGTTTTCTGCATTCTCTGCGCCTGCCAATATTCGCCGCCGTTTCCGCGGTTCGACGTGTCGCGGCGCGACGACTCGTGGTCGCGGTGCTGCTCTGCGGGGCGCCGATGGTCTGCGCGCCGCTGTGGGCGCAGGATGTCACCTGCGACCGTGGCGACCGCGAAGTGCGGGCGCTGCGCTTCACGGGTAATCGCGAGTACACCGCGGCCTCGTTGGCCGCAACGGTGGCGACCGTACCGTCCTCATTCTCCGGGCTGCCGCTCATCGGGCAACGGCGATGCCTCGATCCGGTGGAGTTCGCGCGCGACGTGCAGCGTCTCGAGACGCTCTATCGCCGACGCGGCTTTCCCGACGTGCGCGTGGATACGACGGTGACCGTGCGCCGCCCCGGGATCATCGAGATCACCTTCCGCATCACCGAAGGACTGCCAATGCGCGTGACGGCGTTCAGCCTGCGCGGCGCCGATCGTGACAGCGCGGTGCAGGTGGCGGCGCGCGACTTCCCGTTGCGTGTCGGCGGCGTGTTCGATCGTGGCGCGCTGGAAGCAGGACGCGATACGTTGCTCAAGCGGCTGCGCAATCTTGGCTGGCCGCAAGCCGAGGCGTTGTTGGCGTACACCACCAACACGGCGGAGCGCACGGCTGATGTTGAAGTGACCGTGGTGCCGGGTACGCGGGCGCGTATCGGCCGCATCGCCATCGTCGTGGACACGACCGATACCGGCAATCGTCGTGTGTCCGATGCGACGATTCGTCGCACGATGGCGTTGCGCAGCGGTGACTGGTATTCGGCGCGCGCGATCATCGACGCGCAGCGCAATCTGTATCAGACCGACGCGTTTCAGCGCGTCGATCTGTTGCCCGACAGTTTGCAGCCGGCGGGCGATTCCACGGTCAACCTCGTGGCGCATCTCGTGGAAGGCGATGCGTGGGCCGCACGCAGCGGGTTCGGGTGGGCAACGCTCGACTGCTTCCGCATGCAGGGATCGCTCACCGATCGCGATTTTCTGCCGATGGCGCAGCGTTTCGAGTTGACGGCGCGCGTCAGCAAGATCGGCATTGGCGCGCCACTGGATGGCGCACCGTCGTTGTGTCAGGGGCAGGCGCGCACTGACCCGTACAGCAAGACGCTCAACTACTACACGGCGATGACGATCAGTCAGCCGGTGCGCGCCAAGCAGTCGCGCGTGCCCACGCTGACGGTCTTCAGCTCGACACTTTCGGAGTATCGCGCGTTCTTGCGGCGCGCCCCGATCGGCGGCGCGGTGTCGATCACCAATCCGCTGCAGCAAAAGATCCCGACGACGGTGTCGTATCAGGTGGAGCTTGGGCGCACAGAAGCGGAGCCGGCGTTCTTCTGTGCCGTCTTCAACGCGTGCGAGGCCGAATCGCGAAGCTTCCTGCAGCGCAACAATCGGCTGGCTGCCCTCGAGTATTCGATCGCGCGTGAGCGCGTGAACGACCCGTTGCGGCCCACCGGCGGCAGCACGCTGCGTGGCGGCCTGCGGTACGCCTCGACGATCATCGGCTCGGACCGCTCGCAGCAGTTCACGCGCGGCACGGCTGATGCAACGTGGTTTCACGATGTCGGGCGCAACATCACGCTCGTGGGCCATCTGCGTGGCGGCTTGGTATTCGGCGCTGGACAGACGCCCGCGTTCAGCAGCTACATCCCGCCGCAGGAACGGCTGTACGCCGGCGGTCCCACCACGGTACGCGGCTTTCGGCAAAACGAACTCGGACCCGCCGTCTACATCGTGGACGGCTATCGCACGGTGACCGAAGGCGGGCGCACGTACTTCCGTGCGGACTCCGGGAGCACGCAGGAGCGCGTGGTGCCGACGGGTGGCAATGCGCTGTTCGTGGCGAACGTGGAAGTGCAGGTGCCAAGTCCGGTCGCGCCCAAGCTGCTGCAGTTGGCCGCGTTCGCCGATGCGGGTCGTCTGTGGAACCGGAAGGGAACGTCGCAGCTCGCGGCGGTGACCGAAGGCGATGCGGCAGTGAAGATCACGCCGGGGTTGGGGGTGCGAATCGTGTCGCCCTTTGGCTCGATTCGCGTCGACCTGGGCTACAACCCATCTCGACTGCCGGCGGGTGCGGCGTACTACAACGCGCCGCTGCAAGCGGGAATTGCCCCGTTGTATTGCGTGAGCCCGACCAACCTGTTGCCTGTTCGCGCGAGTACGACAGCAGGCGTGCCGCCGCTGCAGGATGCGGGACCGTGTCCGGCGTCGTTTCGCCCGGAGCGGCGCGCGGGACTGCTCGCGCGGTTGAATCCGAGCATCTGGATCGGGCAGGCGTTCTAGATGGCGCCGCGCCGCCGGACCGTCGTCCTCGCCACGGCGAGCGTGTTGCTCGCCATCGGTGCCGTGTGCGTCGGCGGCGTTGCGATGCTGACACAAACCGACTGGGGGCGTGCGCTGATCATGCGCGCACTCGTGCCCACGCTGTCGGCGGCGCTGCCGGGCAAGCTGTACGTGGGGCGCGTGAGTGGCACACTCTTCACCGACATCACTGTCGACTCGCTCGAGATTCGCGAGCCGAACGGTGCGCCGTTCGTGGCCACGGGACCGATTCACCTCACGTACGATCCGCGTGATCTGCTCGACCGGCGCGTGGTGATCAAAACGCTCGATGTGCAGCGGCCACGCATCACGATGGTGGACTACGGCAACGATGACTGGAACTGGAAGCGCGCGTTGCGTCGCAACGGTCCCAAGCTGCCGGAACGACCGGGCTCGTTCGGTCAATTCATCGCGATCGATACCGCCGCCATTCACGAGGCCTCGCTCACGTTGCGCCTGCCGTGGATTCCTGCGGACTCGCTCAAGGGCGCAAAGCTGGACAGCGCGATTGCGTTCGAAACCACGCGATTGGATGGCGAGATCCGCCGGGATGGCAAGCGATTCGTGCGCGTATGGCGCTTCGTGCGTGGTGACCTGGCGCTCGGTCGCTCGCGTATCGCCGATCCGGACTCCGCCGGCCTCAAGCTGGCGATGCGGAAGTTCGACGTGGTGTGGGTGTATCCTCCGTTCTGGTTCCGCAACATGCGCGGTACCGTGCGCAAGCTCAGCGACACGCTGTGGGTGGATGGCGCGACGTTCAACCTCGCCAATTCTGCCGCACACGGAAAAGCGAAGGTGGTGTGGGGCAGCGGGCTGCCGATTCGCTACGACATCCGCCTGACCGGCGATACCGTCGCGATGGCCGACGTAGCGTGGATCGATCCGTCGCTGCCGGCGACGGGCGGTGGCACGACGTTGCTCGACATTCGCAACGACCCGAAGAATCTGAACGTGCTCGAATACGTGATTCGCAACATGGACGCCAAGTCCATGCGCTCGCGAGTACGCGGCAACATGACGTTCGCCGTGGGCGGCCCGGTGCTTCGCATCAGCGATGTGGACGTGGAGCTGCAACCGGCCAACACCGACCTGCTGCGCCACTTCAACCTCGAGCCGTTCCCTTACGACTGGCAGGGTGACCTGACCGGGCACATCGTCGCGCGCGGTGGGCCGGTCAATCGCTGGATGATGGATCAGGCGAAGCTCTCCTTCGCGGACGCGCACGTCCCAGGCGCGGTGTCTCGTGCGACGATTGCGGGGATGCTCAACATCTACCAGCCGTCCGAAGCGATTCTCTACGACGTGGGCCTCGAGATCGAACAGCTCGACCTCCGCACGCCGCGCTTCGTCAATCCGCTGTTCCCGGAGCTCAATGGCTTCATGCGCGGATCGATGCGTCTCGACTCGCTTTGGTACGACGGCGTCTTCCGCGAGGCGAGCCTCGATCACGTGGACGGCATCGGCCAGCCGTCGCACTTCACCGGCGCGGGCAACTACACGCTCCTCGACGAAGGCGTGCGCTTCGATGTCGAGATGCAGGCGGCGCCGCTCTCCTACACCACGCTGTCGCGCTCTTACCCTGCGTTGCCGTTGCGAGGCAGCGCGGTCGGCAGCATCAAGGCGAGCGGCATGGCGGAAGACTTCGCGGTGCGCGCCACGCTGGCCGGCGAAGGTGGCGAACTGGCGTTCGACGGACGCGCCGACGCACTCGAGCCGGACTTCGGGGCGACGGGCAGCTATCGCATGCTGGGAGTGAATCTGCAGTCGCTCTTCGGCGACTCGAAGTTTCCCGTTACATCGCTGACGATGGGCGGCGACGTGGCACTGCGTGGCGCCGACGTTGCCTCGTTGCGTGGCCCGTTGCGTGTCACGGTGGATCAGTTCTCGCGCGTGGCCGACGCGCGCATCTTCAGCGGAACGGCGCAGGTCGTCTTCGACTCCGGGCACGTACGCGTCGACACGCTGACGCTGGAAAGTTCGGCGCTGCGGTTCGCGGCGCGCGGTGGCATCGGACTGCTCGCTGCCCGTCGTGATTCGCTCAGCTTCTCCGTTGCCATCGACTCGCTGGGTGGCCTGAGACCTTGGCTGCAAAGCAACGACCCGGCCGCGCCTGGCTTCGTGCTGGCCGACGATACGCTTCGCGGCACCGTGGAAATGCGAGGTCGGGTGGTGGGCTCCATCGACTCGCTCGACGCGGTGGGGTTGGGCGTGGACTTGCGCGCTGATGTGTCCGGGCTCGTCGTGGCCAGCTCGCGTGCTCAACGCGCGAGCATGACTGCCGACGTGCAGGACCTGCTGCGCAAGTTCACCGGCGGCGTACAGTTCACGGTCGATTCGGCGCGTCTGGCCAGCATCGACGTGGCGTCGGCCGCAGGTCGCTCGACACTGCGCGATGGCCTCGCCGAAACGTTCGCGCTGGAAATGCGCACGCCGTCCGAGTCACGCGTCGCGTTGCATGGTGGCGTGGCCAGACGCGGCGACACGAGCACGGTGACGCTCGACTCACTGAACATTCGCGTCGACAGCGGGTTCGCGCGTCCGCGCGGCTTCTCGCTCGCCGCACCGGCCGTGCTGCAGGCTCTTCCCGGCGCGACCGGCTCACTCGATTCGCTGGTCCTGATCCACACCGACACCGGTCGCATCTCGCTACGCGGTTCGCTGGGTGACTCGGGTGTGCTGCGCGGCCGCATGGACATGGATCGCGTGCCACTCGCCGACGTCGGGCGGCTGCTGCGTACCAGTCAGCTCGGCGGCGGCACGGCCACGGCGGAGATGACGATTGCCGGCACGCGCGAGCGCCCAAAGCTCGATGGCACGGTGCTGCTGCGTGATGCGCTCGCGTCGCGGGTACGCTTGGGTGAACTGACCGCGAAGGCGCACTACGACTCGCTGCGGCTGGGCGTCGAAGCTGCACTCAAGGTGGATGGACGCCCCGCGCTGCAGGCCACTGCCTCGCTGCCACTCGATCTCGCGGTCATGCGCGGGCGCGCGCGGCAGCTCGACGAGCCGCTCAGCGGACGCATTCAGAGCAATCGCGCCGATCTGTCGTTGCTGGAATCACTGTTCCCGGATGTCAGTCGAGCCCGAGGTCGCCTGTCCACCGATGTGCAGCTCGCCGGCACATGGAGCAAGCCGCATCTGCGTGGACAGATCTCGATGGACAGCGCGTCGCTGTCGCTCGACAATCTCGGCATTCGACTGGAGCAGGCCCGCGCCGACATCGGCCTCGCCGGCGACACCGTCTACGTGCGCCGCTTCGGCGCCACCAGCGGCTTGCCACAGGATTCGCTCGGCATCAGCGGCTACGTCAGCTACTCCGATCCGGCGAATCTGTTTTTCGACTTGAAGCTGGCGGCCAACAACTTCCTTGCCATCGACAAGGCACGCACCGCGTCGCTCACGCTCACCACCACCACACCGGTGTCGTTGGTTGGGCCGAGTACGTCGCCGCGCGTGCGCGGTGCGCTGCGGATCGATCGGGGGCGTGTCTACATCAACGCGTTGGCGCAACGTCGCGGGCTCGATCTCAACGAAAGCTTTGACGTCATCGACACCGCGCGCCTGGGAATGAATGCGCTGTTGCCGAGTGGGCCGAATGCGCTCGTGAAGAACCTGCAGCTCGAGAATGTCCGGGTGAGCATCGGCGACGACGTATGGCTGCGTTCGCCCGAAGCGAGCCTCAAGATGGGCGGCGCACTGCGCGTGACGCGCGCGGCAGGTCGTGATGGCGGTGACGCGAGACTCACGCTGGCCGACTCGCTCACCGTCGAGCGTGGCACGTATCAGCTCAACCTTGGCATCGCGCGCCCGAGCTTCGAAGTGGAGCGCGGCGTGGTGCGCTTCTTCGGCGACCCGGATCTTGAGCCGGCGCTCGACATCACGGCGCTGCACACGGTGCGTGAGACGCGCGCGAACTCCAATCGGCAGAACGTGCGCATTCGTGTGGCGATTGGCGGCACGCTCGATCGCCCGACGCTCGGGCTCACGAGCGCGGACAATCCACCGCTCCCCGAGAGCGACATGCTCAGCTATCTCGTCACCGGCGAGCCGGCGTACGCGCTTCTGGGTAGCACTCCCTACGCCGAACAGGGAGCCACGCTCGCCCTGCGTCTGGCGAGCAGCTACCTGTCCAGCCGGCTCGCCGGCGGCCGATTCGACGTGGTGCAGGTGGAGCCGACCGCGCTCGCTCCGGGAGAGGCAGCCAACCTGCGCGGCAACGGCCTCGGCATCCTGGCGGCGACGCGCGTTGGACTCGGGGGACAAATCGCCCGCAACACCTATTTCACCTTCAGCACCGGCCTCTGCGGACTGGCGCCGCAGTCGTCGGGCGGTGGCGATGCGCTCTCGCTGTTCGCGCGGGGGCTCGGTGCCAAGATCGAGCGCCGGTTCGATGGCGGGCGGTCGCTCTCGCTCGGGTTGGAGCCGGGGTCGAGCGCGCAGGCGTGTGGTCGGCTGGGCATCTCTCGCACCTTCCAGCAGACCCCGACGCAGATCGGCTTCGACTTCTTCCGCACCTGGACCTTCTGAGCGCGGCCGTTCCGAGGCGCGCCATGACTGTTTCGGCAGCGTCGGCCACTCGTCTTGAGATAGCCGATGCATCACACGATCGACCCCTACTCGCCCCAGGTGCCGCCTCCGCACGCCACCCCGCCTCAGGCCCACCCACCGCTCTCCGACGCGTTTGACGCGATCGATGCGGCTGGGCCGGCGGCTGCGCGTATTCGGGCGGCCGCGGACGTGCTGGTCGCGTTCGGGTTCGAGCATGTAGCGATCACGCTCCGCGACGCCGCCCTCGGCACCACGGTTGCGGTCACGCTCGGCGTCTGCGAGCCGGGCGCTCCGATCAGTGAGGCGCTGCAGTCGCTTACAGGCGCGGTCTGGCGACGCCGACTCGCCTACCTCGAGCGGACGCACTCCGGCGACGTGTACGTGCTGGACGGGACTGATCCCTGGGTGGCCCGCGAGTTCTTCGGGACCGACCCCGATACGCGCCTCGACACTACGCGCTGGATTTCCACCGACCTGTTGCTCGGACTTGTACGCGGTCACGAGCGCGAGCTGCTGGGCATCGTCACACTGGCTACGCCGAGGTCAGGAGAGCGCCCGAACGCCGAGATGCTGCGCGACCTGGCGACGATCGTGCGGCACTTGGGTGCACGAATCGCGTACGACGCATTGGGCGGGTTGGCCCAGCAGCGCGCGGAACGGTTGCAGCGTCTGCAGGAAGCCGGCGCCGCGTTGGCGCGCTCACTCGATGAGCACGAGATCATGCGTGAGCTCGCGCGACAGGCGCTGCGCGTCACGCGAGCCGACGGCGTGTCGATTTCGTTCCCGGACCTCAAGCAGGACATCCTGATCACGGCGCACTCGCAGGTGCGCGGCGTGGATCGGCAGCGTGGACCGTCGCGACTCGGCGATGGAATTATCGCCGAGGTCGCGCGCACTGGGCGGCCGGTGCGCGTGGGCGACCGTGAGGCAGATCGTGCGCGAGAGCGCGCCGGACTGTCGTTGCCGCTGTCGATGCACGACGTCGTTGGCGATGCGTCGCCCGCTGCGTCCGTGCTCGCGGTCCCGCTCATCGCGGGCATTCAGCTCGTCGGCGTGCTGGTCGTTTTCGCGGCGTCGCGCGAGGTGTACAGCGCGGAGGATCAGGAAGTACTGGCCACGATGGCCTCACAGGCGGCGACCGCGATTGCCAACGCGCGCCGCTACGCCGAGAGTGAGCGCGAGCGTCGGCAGACGGAAGCGCTGGCCGAAGTCGCGCGCGCGGTGAGCGAGTCGTTGCGCCTCGGCGAGGTGTTGCGGCTCATCCTGCGCCACGCCGTTGCGCTGCTTGGCGCCGAGGGTGCGTGCATCGCGCTCCGTCACGATGACTACCTGCATATCGTGGCTGCCGTTGGTGCGGCGGATGTGCTGGCGGGTGTGCACCTGCCGGTGGCAAACAGCCTGTTGGGGCACGCCGTCACGACGCACGAGCGTATCGTTTCCAACGACTTCCAGCTCAATCCCAACGCCAGTCGCGCGATTCTGCACCTCGCCGACATTCAGCGGACGGTCATTGCGCCGCTGGTGAGCGGTGAGGGGACGATCGGCGCGATCGCGGTCATCAATCGCGACGAGCCGTTCCGCGATGACGATGGTCGCATTCTGCAGCGGCTGGCGGACCATGTCGCCGTCGCCATCGTCAACGCGCGCCTCTTCGAGGAGGTCGAGCGCGCGACGCGCGAGTGGAAGCTCGCGTTCGATTCGATCGCCAGCGGTGTCGTGGTGCTCGACGAGTGGCGGAAGGTTCGTCGTTGCAACGCGCGCGCGGCCGAGTTGTGTGCCGGCACAATTGCGACGTTGCTGGGCGAGCGATTTGGTGAGGCGCTGCTGGGCGATGCGGGCGCCCGCGAGGATCATCCGCTGTCGATGCTCATCTCGCGGTCGCTGGAAGGCGAGCTGCCGGTACGCGATATCATCGTGGATGCGCGCAATGCGCGTCTCTTTGAAATTCTCGTGGCGCCCCATCCAGACGGCTGTGTCGTCACGTTCGATGACGTGACGTCGGCGCACCGTCTTGCCGAGCAGCATCGTCGAGTGCTGGAGACCGTGACCGACGCCATCGTGATCACCGGACTCGATGGGCGCATCGCGTTCGCCAATCCCGCGGCGCACGAGCTCTTCGCGCAGCCGGCATTGCTTGGCTCGCGGGCGAGCGAGTTTGTCGCGCCGGAGTCGCTGTCGTCGGTGCAGTCGTTCGAGCGCAAATCGCGCGCGGGTGCGACGCAAAGCTACGAATGCACCGTGCTGCGCTCGGATGGCGCCAAGCGACTCGTGGCGGTCAGCAGTGCGCCGCTGGTGGAAGTGGGCAAGGTCACGGGAACGGTCGCCAGTCTGCGCGATCTCACCGACCAACGAGCGGAGGCGCTGGCGCTCGCGCGGTCGGAATCTCGCTATCAGCAGCTCGTCGAGTCGGCGAGCGATGCGATCTTCACGGTGGACGTTCAGGGCAACTTTACGTCAGTGAATCAGGCGATGCTGACCGAGTCTGGGCTCACGCGCGAGGAGCTCATCGGCGTGTCCTGCACGTCGCTGGTGGACGCACTGGATGTGCCAGCCGTCGAGCGATTGGTCGCACACATTTTTGCGGGCGGCAAGGATCGGCTGGAGCTTCGCTTCCGGTCGCGCGGTGGTGCGATGCGCGTTGGCACCGTCACGACCGCACCGATTCTCGAGGACGGCGTAGTGGTCGGCGCCTTGGGCATCCTTCGCGACATCACCGAACAGGAGATCTCTCGCGAGTCGTCGGCGCAGCAGGAGCGCCTCGCCTCAGTGGGGCGCATGCTGAGTGGTGTGGCCAACGAATTGAACAATCCGCTGGCGAGTTTGCTCGCCGTGGCGGAGCTCGAAGCGGCTACAATGGCGCCGCAGGCGTCGCATCAGCCGGTCATCGCGCAGATTCTCGACGAAGCGCAGCGCGCATCCCGGATTGTAGCGCAGCTGCTCGAGTCTACAGTCAGCGGCGGCGCGGAGCGCGGCGCGGTGGACTTGAATCGCATTGTCCGCGGTGTGCTGGACTTGCACGGCTTCCATTTCCGCGTGCACTCCATCGATATCGAGCTCGAACTTGCTGCTGCGCTGCCGACGATCTCGGTCGATGCGGTCGCGATGCAGCAAGTGATCCTCAATCTGCTGGCCAACGCCGAGGAAGCGCTGCGGGATTGGCACGGTCCTCGCACCGTTCGCGTGGAATCGCGGCATGAAGGTGAGCAACTGTTGCTGTCGGTGCGCGACACGGGTCCGGGCATCAGCGCCGACCCGCATGGTCGCGTCTTCGAACCGATGTTCAGCACGCGTGGCGTGCGCGGTCGCGGCTTCGGGCTCACGGTTGCACGAGCGATCGTGGAACGGCACGGCGGCTCGCTGCGTGCGGAGTCCACCGCAGGGCAGGGCGCCACCTTCACGCTCGCGCTGCCGGTAGCCGCGACGCAAGGATCGTCCACGTTCACCAGCGGCGGTCATCGTGCAGTTCCGCCGGTCCCGTCTCGCCGGTTGCTGCTCATCGAGGACGAGGCCACGTTGCGGGCGGCGATCAGTCGCTACCTCACGCGCGATGGCTATCATGTCGATGTGGCCGCCGGTGGTCGCGAGGCGCTCGCGTTGCTGGAAACGCAACGCTACGATCTCATTCTGCTGGATCTGCGCATGCAGGACATGCCGGGCGACGAGGTGTATCGGGCCATCGAGGCGATGGACATCGAGCAAGCGCATCAGGTGCTGTTCATCACCGGAGACCTGCATCGGCAGGAGGCGGCAGACTTCGTGCGCAGCACCGGCCGCTCCGCACTCGCCAAGCCGTTCCAGTTGGCCGAGCTCGAAGCCCGCATCGTTCAGCTCATCGAACCATCCGACCCAGGGCAGTCTGCATGACGCTCATGCCTTCCGCATGCAGCACAGGCGTCGCGACGCGCACGGTGCGCGCTGCCGTCGCGCCGCTTTTCGGCGAGCCGCGCATCAGCGCCTCCATGACGTCGCAACTGCTCGCCGGAGCGATGCTGACGGTGCTCGAAGACGGCGGTGACTGGCTGCGCGTGCGTGGCGCGGACGACTACGAAGGCTGGACGCACATCGGCTATCTCGCGACAAGTCGCGGTGACGAGTCCACGTGGCGCCTGTCGCTGGGTTGCACGGTGCGCGAACACGACGGTACCTCGCGCGCGCTGCCGCTGGGGGCGCGCCTGCATCCCGAGAGCGTGCTGCTACACGGTGACGCCATCACGGCCGAAGAGCAGCCGCATCGCTTTGCGCGAACGCCCGCGGCCATCGCAGCGAGCGCTGAACGACGCTTCGAGGGGTCGAGCTACCTGTGGGGCGGCGTTACACCATGGGGATGTGACTGCTCCGGCTTCGTGCAGCAGGTATATGCACTGCACGGCGTCGCACTGCCACGCGACGCGTGGCAGCAGGCGCTGCTGGGTGACGCGGTGGCGCTCGGCGATCTCACGACACTCTCGCCGGCTGACCTGCTCTTCTTCTCAGACCGAGACGATCGGCGCGTGACGCACGTGGGCGTTGCGCTGAGCGATGGACAGATGGCGCACAGCGCACTCCGTCGCGGCGGCATCGCGATCGAGGCATTGGGCACCGACGATCCCTACGTCGCGCGTCTGCGCGTGCAGTGCACCGGCGTCCGACGGCTCCTGTAGTCTGATGGCCTCTCTGTCACGCGCGCCGAGCACCGGGCCGCGCGTGACAGCTGCTAGCTGACCATCTGGCCTGCGGCAGGAGGGACCGTCGGCGCGACACCGCCGCGAACGTGCAGCAGCGCGGACGCATGGCGGTGGTTCCCCAGATCGACATGCATCGTGTAGTCCCCCGGCACGTCGAGCGGCAGATCGAGCTGCACGATGATCGGCATGTCCATCTCGCCCTGTTGACCGGGCGCCGCGTTGATCGCCAGCTCCGCGGTGGACGACCAGAGCTCGACACCCTTGGGATTCATCCAGCGAAGCGACAGCGGGTAGGCCCCCGCTTCGGTCGTGGCCGCCTTGATGCGCACGACGAACGTGGCGCGCGGATGCAGGGCGGGAAATTGACCGACGTGCACGGCGTCGAAGACGCCGAGGACATTGAGCTTGCCTTCCTGCGAGAGGTTGGCTGCATCAGCGAAGAGCGCGAAGGAAACATGCATGGCGGGAAGCTACACCCTTGGGGGATCGCCTGCCTAGTTTTCGGGATGTCATCCGCCGCCTCCTCAATCGCCGCTGAATCCTCCGCAGACGCGGCACCCTCGACGAGCGGCGCGAACGGAAACGGCACGCCAGCACGCGCGGCTTTCGGTGCGACGGACCTCGGCCTGATTCTGATGGCCACGATCTGGGGCGTGAACTACAGCGTCGTGAAGGTGGGACTGCAGGCCATGTCCCCGATCACCTTCGGTGGCCTGCGCGTGCTGCTGGCGGCGGTGGTGTTGGCGTGCATCGCGGCGGCGACGCGTGCGCCGCTCCCTTCACGGCGAGATGTCTTCGCCCTGATGGGGCTCGGCTTGATCGGCAATGGCGTCTACCAACTGCTGTTCCTGATCGGCATGTCGCGCACGCCCGCAGGTGTGGCGGCGCTTCTGGTGGCCGCGAGCCCCGCCTACATCGCCATCATTCAGCGGCTGCTCGGACGCGAGCGACTCCCGATGCGCGGCTGGGTGGGCATCGCATTGCAGCTGTTGGGCGTGGCGTGCGTGGCCGGCAGCACACATGGAACGTCCACAAGCGGCGGCAACGCATTGCTGGGCACTGCCTTCATCGCGGCGGGCAGCATCACGTGGGCAGTCTTCACCGTGTTCCTGCAGCCGTACACATCGCGAGTCCACCCGTTTCAGCTCTCGTCCATCACACTCGCCAGCGGCGCCGTGCTGTGCATGACCGTAGCCGCGCCGGGACTGCTCGCACTGAACTGGGGCGCCGTGCCGTTCAACGCGTGGTGGGCGATGCTGTACGCCAGCGTGGCATCGATGGTGATCGCCTATTTGCTCTACTATCACGGCATTCGCGTGCTCGGAGCGACGCGCACCGCCGTGTACGCCAACCTGCAGCCGCTCATCGCACTCGCGGTGGCCGCCATCATGCTCAGCGAACGCCCAACCGGCTGGCAGCTGCTTGGCGCGACGCTCATCATGGGTGGATTGCTGATGTCCCGCACCGCGCGTGTCACGCCGACACCGGTGCGCTCCTCTGTCCCGGATCGTTCGTGAAGCTCGTTCTGTTCGACATCGATGGCACGTTGCTCTGGACCGACGGCGCCGGCCGTCGCGCCATGGAAGGCGCACTCACCGAGTGCTTCGGTGTCCCGGGCGATCCGACGTATCGCTACGACGGCAAAACGGATCGGCAGATTGCGCGAGAACAGATGCGCGCGGCCGGATTCGACGATGCCACCATCGATCTGCGCATGACCGATCTGCTGCATGCCTATGCGGTGCGATTGCAGCAGTCGCTCGAGAGCGACAGCAGCGCCGCGCGCCTCTGCAGCGGCGTGCATCCGCTGCTCGATGCGCTCGACGCGCACGACGGCGCGGAGTTGGGTCTGCTGACCGGCAACATCGAACTGGGTGCCCGACACAAGCTGCGTGCGGTGGGATTGGAGTTCACGCGATTTCGCGTCAACGCCTTTGGCTCCGACCACGAGGAGCGTCCGCAGCTTCCCTCCGTCGCGCAGCGTCGCGCGCGCGACGTGATGGGGCTCGACCTCACTGGCCACGGACTCGTCATCATCGGCGACACGCCGGCTGACATCCACTGCGGCCGTTCGTTAGGCGTGCGGGCGATTGGCGTGGCCACGGGGCGCTACAGCGTGGATGATCTGGCGGCGCACAGCCCGCATGCAGTCTTCCCCACGCTCGACGACACCGACGCGGTGCTCGCCGCGATTCTGGCCTGACGCGCCCGATCGTGACCTACGCGAGCACGCAGGTGCAGGTGGTGGGCATCGTTCGCGGCCGCGAGGTCAACGCGCGCGCCGACGTGTCACTCGAGACCGACGCGCTCGTGATCAGCTGGGCGCAGGCGACGCCGTGGCGCATCGCCTACGACGGCCTCGATGGCGTGGCGCACGGTGCGACGCAGCTCACGCTCTATCTCTCGAGCGGCGACGTGCTCGAACTCGATGGGGATGACAGTGTGCGCGGGCTCGCGTTGCAGCTCATCGATCGCGCGTGCACGATGCCGGAGCTCACGCGCGGCCTGCGCTCGCTCGGCTCGCGACGCGGGGCACCCGGTGCGGCGCACGACGCGTGGTTCGGGCCGTTGCTTGCGGCGCGGCGCGCAGTGGAAGGCGTCAGTGATGCGCAGCGTCAGCTGTTGCTGATCGATGGGGCGCAGCTCGGGCGTAACATGCAGCGCGCGATGGAAGAACTCGCGGCGCTCTCCGCGCCCGGCGATGACGCTCGTCAGCGCGCCATCGAGGCGGCGATCGAGGAAGACGCGATCGATATGTTCGTCGCTCTGCAGCGACTCGCGCTCACGGCCGAAGCACTGCGTGGGAGTGCGCTCGATACGCGCTTCGCCGATTGGCGCCGCTGGGTGGACGCGTTACGCGAAGTGTTCGCTGAGGCTGATGAAGCCTGGGGGCGGTGCAGCAAGCTGCTCTAGTAAGCTGCTCTAGCAAGCTGCTCTAGCGAGCTGCTTTCGTACTCGCCTCTAGTGACCGCAGCCGCAGTCGCTGCCGCAACCAGACTTTGGCTTGCGCGCGGCCGCGAACGAGCGCCACGCGCGCATCGCGACGAATGCCGCTGCGGCCAACACGATCGTGCCGGTGATGATCAGGTCCGTGGTCATGCTCGGATTCCCCTCTGCATCATGCGCCGAAGCCCAACGCCTTCCCGCCCGCGTAGACGATCCACGCCGAGCCGTAGGCCAGTCCCAACATGTAGCCAAACTGCAGCGCTGCCCAGCTCCAGCCGATCCGTCCGCCGCCAGCCTCACGCACGGTAACGGCGATCGTGCTCATGCACATCAGCGCAAAGACGTAGAACACCATCAGCCCCACCGCGATCAACGGCGTGTACACGAGCTTGCCGGTGATCGGGTTGCGTTCACGCACCAGCCGAGCCTGCAGCGCATCATCGTTGCCGCCGGCGTCGCCGACGCCGTAGATCGTGCCCATCGTGGAGACGAACACTTCACGCGCCGCGAAACTCGCGGCAATCGAGACGCCGATCTTCCAGTCGTACCCCAGTGGCCGCACGACGGGCTCGATCGCCTTGCCCACACGACCAAGCACCGAGTGCTCGAGCGCTTGCTCCTGCTGTGCAGCGAGCGGCAACGCGGGATCGATAGCCGCTTTGGGATACGTCCGCATCGCCCAGAGCACGATGGAGAGCGAAAGAATCACCGTGCCCGCACGGCGCAGAAACAGCTGACACCGTTGCACTACCGACACCGCCAGCGAGCGCGGGCTCGGCCAGCGAAACGGCGGCAGTTCGAGAATCATCGGACGCACTGGCCCCTTGAGCAGGGTGCGCTTGAATATTGCCGCCACCAGCAGTGCCACCACCGTGCCCAGCAGGTACATGAAGAGCATCGTCGCTCCCTGCAGCGTCACGCCGGGAATGAGCGACAGCGGCGGTACGAAGGCGCCAATGAGCAGCGTGTACACCGGCAGCCGCGCCGAACAGCTCATCAGCGGCACCACCATGATGGTGGCCAGTCGATCCTTGGGATCCTCGATGGTGCGCGTGGCCATGATGCCGGGCACCGCGCAGGCGTAGCCCGAGAGCATGGGAATGAAACTCTTGCCGTGCAGCCCCACTTTGCGCATCACGCGGTCCATCAGATACGCGGCACGCGCCATGTAGCCTGAGTGCTCAAGCACACCGATGGCCGCGAAGAGAATCGCGATCTGCGGCAGAAATACCAGCACCGAGCCGACACCGGCGAAGACGCCGTCCACCACGAGACTGCGCAGATCGCCATCGGGCAGCCATGTACCCAGCGCATTGCCAGCAGTCGCGATGAGGTACTCGATGCCATCACTCAACGGGGTGGCCCACGAGAAGACGGCCTGAAAGACCAGCACCATCACTATCAGAAAGAGCAGCGGGCCGTAGATGCGATGCAACGCCACCGCATCGATCCGATCGCTCAGCGAGCGACCGAGGTTCACGCGGCTCGTAACCGCACGTGCGATCACCTGCGCAATCCACGCGTAGCGCACTTCGGACTCGAAGCGTGCGGGCACATAGCCGGCGGCGCGCAGCGCGTCTGTCGTGGCAGTGATCGTGGCAGCGAGTCCGGGGACATTGGCGAGATGCGCATCCGTGCGCGTCATGCCAAGCACGCGGAGCGCTTCCATCTGCGCGGCGGCCGGCGAAAGCCCGTCCGCTTCGAGACAGCGCTCGAGCGGGGCCATCGCTTCTGAGACGGCGGCCGAAAGCGCGAAACGACGGACAGGCGCCGGCAACGTGGCGGCGATGAACAGCGCGCGCTTGAGCGGCTCCACGCCTTCGCCGCGCTTGGCGACCGTCGGCACGACCGGCACTCCGAGTTCGTGAATGAGCTCGGGAATGTCGATGGCCACGCCTTCGTCTTCGGCGACATCGAACTGATTGAGCGCGAGAACGACCGGAACGCCCAACTCCATCACCTGACTGGCGAGGAAGAGATTGCGATCGAGATGCGCTGCATCGACCACGACGAGAATCACATCGGGGCGCCAGCGATCGGCGTCTCGACCGAGCAGCACCTCGAGCGCGATCTGCTCGTCAGGCGATCCCGCAGAGAGCGAGTAGCTGCCGGGCAGGTCGAGCACGGACACCTGCTGCCCTTCCGGGCCGCGGAAGGTGCCTTCGACTCGCTCCACGGTGACGCCGGCAAAGTTGCCGACGCGCTGACGAAGTCCGGTCAGCGCGTTGAAGAGCGTTGTCTTGCCGGTGTTCGGATTGCCAATGATCGCGACGCGCAACGTTGCGCGATCAGCCGATGACGGGACGTGACGCTCTCCGGACTGCTGCGGCGCGGTCTCGGCCGATGATTCAAGGGGAGTCACTGCATCGTCTCAACCGAGGCGACGAACGCCTCGGGGTGCCGAATCAGGCTTTCGCCGACTGCGGCTGCACCGTGATGCCCGCCGTGATCGCAGCTCCGAGGGCAAGGCGCGTCCCGCGCACCTCGAGCAACATCGCGTGGCGAGAGTCGATCACGTTGACGCTGGTTCCTTCGCACAGACCGAGCGCGCGGAGACGACAGGCCTCGTCCGCGGAACACTCGATGTCGACGACCGTCGCTCGACTTCCAGGACGGCACGCCGCCAGCGCGCACGTGGTGCGCGAGGGCGTGTTGTCAGAGGGCTGCAGCGTAGGAAGCGAGAGGACCGGAGGCACGTGCCGTTAGATGAGAATGTTTCTCAAACCCGATGATGGAGTATACAGTCGCGGGCTCGGCTGGTGCAATAGGGAGTGGAGCATTCGGGTAATACCCTGACGGTTCGGTCAGGGATTCCCTGAGCAGCTCGGGGTCTGCCGTTAGGCCGTCGCTACCGTGGCAGACGAGCCGCCCGCATCGGGGTTACGGCGCCACGCCATGATCGCCACACCGATGGTAAAGATCGTCACGGCAATGATCTGGGCCGACGTCAACCCGACGATGCTGACCTGATCGTCCTTGGCGCGGAAGAACTCCACGATGAAGCGCTCGATGCCCGCCAGGACGCAGTACATGCCGAACAGCCAGCCTTCGCGCTGCTGGTGCCCCCGGAAGCGCCACAGGATGAGGAACATGATGAACCCCATCACGGTCTCGTAGATCTGAGTGGGATGCACGGCGATCACGGACGACGGGTCGGTGCCTTCCGGCAGCTTCACATGGAATTGCTGCTGCATGACGAGGGCGGTGGACGGCGGCGCCCCCTCGGGGAATCGCACCGAGAACGGTCCGCTCCAGGGGCGACCGTAGTCGTCGCCAACAGCCCAGCAACCGGTGCGCCCCACGGCATAGCCTGCGGCGATCGCGATACCGGCCACATCGGCGATGCGCAGGAAGCTCAGCTTCCGCCATTTGATGGTAAGCCAGCAGAGCAACACCGACCCGATGAACCCGCCCCAGAACACGAACCCGCCGCGGCTGAAGAACGCCGCCGGGTCGCCCGAGAGAATCACGTAGTAGGTCTTGGCCCCGATCAGCGTGCCGAGCAGCGCCGCCAGCACCACATCCGGCATGGCGTCGGATTCCTTGACGTGGCCGCGACGGGTCAGCTCCATCTGGCAGACGATCTGGGAAATCACGAACGCCGCCAGCACCGCCAGCCCGAAGCCGGTGATTTCGACCGGGCCGAAGAGGTGCAGTACTACTGGGTGATGGATAATCCCGTCGGGGTTCATGCGGCGGCGGACAGAGGAAGTGAGCTCATGGGGCGTACGGGAACATACCCGGCAACGGAAGAGACGATTGCGCCGTGAGCGTGGCCGGCATGCGCTCCCCCACGGCAAAACGATACAGACCAGCCGCGGCGATCATCGCGGCGTTGTCGGTCGCCAGTCTCGGGGACGGCGCGAAAAGTCGCCCACGACGTTTGGCAATCTTCGCCGCAATACCTGCCTGCAGCGCGCCGTTGCACGCGACGCCGCCACCCAGCACGACGTTGCTGCGCCCAAACAGCCGTGCAGCGCGGTCGACCTTCTCCGCGAGCGTGTCCACGACGGATTCCTGAAATGCGCGCGCAATTGGGCCACGCTCTGCATCCAACACGCCGGCGGACTCGGCTGCGCGCACGTCGAGTAGCACCGCGGTCTTGAGGCCGCTGAACGACAGGTCGAAGTAGTCGTCGTCGCTGGGCGTGGCGTTCTTGCGTAGCATCGGCCGCGGAAAGCGATGGCTGCCTGCCTCGCTGCCGCGCGCGAGCTCCTCCAGCGGCCGTCCGCCTGGATACGGAAGCCCGATCAGCTTGGCCACCTTGTCGAAGGCCTCACCTGCCGCGTCGTCGCGCGTGCGCCCGAGCAAGCGATACTCGCCCCACGCCGGGACATCCAGCAGCAGCGTGTGACCGCCGCTCACCAGCAGCGCCGTGAACGGCGGTCTCGCATCAGGTGACTCGAGCAGCGTGGCAAAGAGATGCCCTTCGAGATGATGCACCGGAACGACCGGCACGTTACTGGCACGACCGATCGCCTTGGCGAAGGTCGTTCCCACCAGAAGAGCTCCCACGAGTCCCGGCGCATGCGTCACCGCGATCGCGTCTAGCTCATCCAGTGCGATGCCGGCTTCGTCCAGCGCGGTGCGCACCGTTGGCACGATCCCAGTGAGATGCTGTCGGCTGGCAATCTCCGGCACGACACCGCCGAAGAGGCGATGCACATCCTGCGACAGGATCACCAGCGAGCGCAGCACCGGATGATCCGCATCACCCTCCACCACCGAAGCCGACGTCTCGTCGCACGACGTTTCGATGCCGAGTATCCGCAGCGGCCTGTCGGACGACGTGCTCACGGCGGTGTCGGCGACGTGGAGATGATGGGCGCGCTCGATCGCGCGTTCTCTCCCACGCGCTGCATGCGTACCGTGAGCAGTCGCGGCCGCAAGTCGGTCACGCGCGCTTCGGCACCCGGTGGCAAATCGAGATCCGCTTCCCGCAGTTCGATGCGGACACTGTCCGGCGTGTCGTCGGTGATCGCGCGTTGCAGCACTGGCGGCGATTGCAGCAAGCGATACAGATCGCGACGACGACCCACCACGAAGGCACGTACCTGTGGAACCGGTGCGGTGAGTGTCACCGCGCTGTCGAGCGTGAGCGATACGCGCACGGGCACCCACGACGCGTACGGTTCTTCAGCGCTGACGATGAGCCAGAGCGCGCACGCCAGCAGCAGCGCGGCCGACGCGCGCGTGAGCGTGGACCACGACAAGCCGGACTCACGTTCCGTCAACTGCGCGGCTCCGCCAGCAGCTGCTCGATCAGCTTGCGGTTCTGATCGGAATTCCAGTTCTCGCCACCGATCCACACTTTGCGAATCACACCGTCGCGGCCAATGACGAACGTCTGGGGCACACCGGTGGTGCGGTAGATGTCCTGAATGACGGCACTGGAATCGTGCAGCAGCTCGAACGACAGGCCGAACTCCGTGCCGAAGTCGCGGATGGCCTGCTCCTTCCCCGCCGGATCGATGCTGACGGCGACGATCTTGAGTCCCTTGGGGCCAAACGCTTCGTGCAGCTTCTGGATGCTGGGCATCTCTTCGCGACACGGGCCGCACCACGTCGCCCAGATGTTGAGCAGCAGCACCTCGCCACGATAGTTCGAAAGCGACTTGGGCGTTGCCTTGCCGTCGAGCGTCAGCGCGGTGAAGCTCGGCGCATCAGCGCCAAGAGATACGGTGGTCAGCTCGTCCTTGAGCACGCGCGTTGCCACAAATGCACCACCGCCCAACAGCGCCACGATGCCCAGCACCACCAGCCATTGCTGCTTGGCTGTCACGCCGTCTCCGCGCAGAGCTCGCGCAGGACGCGAATCTCTCCCTGCGGATCGGTGGCGCTGAAGATCGCATTGCCGGCGACGAACGTGTCCGCGCCCGCCTGCCAGCAACGCGCAATCGTGTCGCGCGAAATGCCGCCGTCGACCTCGAGTGCCGCCGCGCTGTCGGCCTGGTCGAGCAGCCAGCGTGCGCGCGCGATCTTGTCCACCGAGTACTCGATGAACTTCTGTCCGCCGTAGCCCGGATTGACGCTCATGATGAGCAGGAGATCGAGCATGTGCGCGACTTCTTCGATGGCGCTGAGCGGCGTGCCCGGGTTGAGCGCGACGCCTGCCTTGCAGCCGAGTTCCTTGATGCGCATGAGCTGACGATCGAGATGCGGCGCGGCTTCGGCGTGAATCGTGAGCACGTCGGCGCCGGCCTTGGCGCATTCGTCGAAGTAGCGCTCCGGCTCGACGACCATCAGGTGCACGTCGATGGTGAGCTTGGTCGAGCGTTCGACGGCGTCGATGACCTTTGAGCCGAACGAAAGACTGGGCACGAAGCGCCCGTCCATGATGTCCACGTGAATCCAATCGGCGCCGCCCGCTTCGACCATCGCAAGGTCAGCACCAAGGTGGCGGAAGTCGGACGCGAGTACGGACGGTGCGATACGAACGGTCATGGCTGTGGTGCGAAAAAGGCGAAATCGGTAGGAGGCGTGCGACCGTTGCTCAGCACGAGCGTCACGGTGCCGTTGATCTGCTGCGACTCACCGGCGCCCGGTACCGTGCGAAGCACTGTGCCGGCCGGCGTGCGGGAATCTTCCAACTCGGCGGTGCCGACGGTGAGCTTCGCGTCGGTGAGGCGCGTGCGCGCGAGTCCCTCTTCCAGCCCGATCACGTCGGGGACGGTCACGAGCGTACGTGAATACTCGATGCTGTCGCGCACGCGCTGAATGCGATTCGTCGCTTCCGCGCTGTCCGAAGCACGGCGCTGACTGCGCGCATCGGTCTTGGGTGCGCCGACGCCGGTGCTGTCGAGCAACAGTTCCACCGAATCGCGTGACACAGGGCGACCCGGCTCGAGCGCACGCACCGCCGCCACGCCGATGCCGCCACCGATAGCGAGTCCCAGCACGCTCAAGGCGATGATGCGCTTCACCCACGTGCCCGTCGTCAACGCGCCCTTCGCTTTCTTCGCGGCCATCAGAGAGCTCTCCGCAGTCGTGCCGCGAAGGCGCCGTCGGTGCCCGCCGTCTGCGGCAGTACACGCAACAGTCCGCCGTCGAGTACTTCGTCAGGTACAGTGCCGCGCGCGGGTGGTTCCAGCGTGAACTCCGGATGCTCGGCGAGAAACGCGTCGATCTGATCGTCGTTCTCTTCCAGTTCGAGCGAGCACGTGCTGTAGATCAACAATCCTCCCGGCTTCACGACCGTTGCGGCAGCGCGAAGAATCTGCTTCTGCAGCGCGCCCAACACGGCGAAATCCGAGACGCGCAAACGCCAGCGCGCGTCGGGGTGCCTCTTGAAGGTGCCGGTGCCGGTGCAGGGCACGTCCACGAGCACGGCATCTACGGGCGTGATCGCCGGAAAGCGCGCGTCGGCGACGATGGACACGAGGTTGTTCGCGTCGATGCGACCGAGCCCGAGGAGCATGCGGTCAACGCGCATGTTGTTGCGGTCGGCCGCGATGACGGTCGCGGCGGTGCGCGAAAGCTCGATCGCCTTGCCGCCGGGCGCCGCACACAGGTCGGCAGCGATGGATCCCGCGGGAACGGCAGCGTACTGCGTGACCAACGTGGCCGCCGGATCCTGCACGAAGAGCAACCCTTGCTTGAACGTGCCAAGCTCGGTGAGCGCGACACCAGGACCCAACTGCAGCGAGTCGGCCACGAGTGGCACGGCGTGCGTCGTCACGCCCGCACCCTCGAGCATCGACGCGAGTTCATCGCGGCCCACGCCAAAGGGGCGCACGGTGATGGTCGCTTCTTCGTTGTTGCTGGCCAGCAGACGCTCCACGTCCGCTTCGCTCCACCGCTCGAGCCACCGCGCAACGACCCAGCGCGGGTGCGAGAAGCGCTGCGCAAGCGCTTCGATGGGATCGGACGGAATGGGCGGCTCGATGGCATCGCGCTCGCGATCGACACGCCGCAACACGGCGTTAGCCAGCTTGCTGGCACCGATACCATGACGACGCTTGGTCAGCTCGACAGTCTGCGCGATGGCGGCGTACGCTGGCACACTGCCCATGAACAGGAGCTGATAGGCGCCAAGTCGCAGCAGGTCGGCCACGTCGGCATCGAGCTTGGCAATGCCGCCACGTACGCGCACGCCGAGCATCGCATCGAGCCAACCGCGCCGACGGAGCATCCCCCAGACGAGCTCCTGCACCCAGCGGCGATCGCGCGCATCGAGGGCGCCCACGCGGCGCTCGAACGCCACATCGAGCATGGCGCCGGAGCGCATGTCGGCCAACGCCATCGCGGCCGCGGTGCGCGCCTCGGTGACGCCACCGGCCGAGTTGGCGGATTTCGACTTTCCTGGCGCGCTTTTGCGCGCTCGCACACCCTGTTCGGGCCCTTCGACCGGCGTCATGGTCGAAAGATAGTCGGGGTGGGTGCGCGGTCGCTGCTACGCGGTGGCTCTCAGGCGATATCGTCGAAGCGATCGCCCACGGCGATGCCGCGCCCGCGGAGCCACGCATCGGGAGCCAGTCGTGGCTTCCCACTGGGTTGCACACCGCTCAGGCGCACCGCGCCGGTGCAGCAACGCACGAGGAGCCCGTCAACGTCGGCGGAGCGCACCGTCCCCGCCGGTGAGGACCGGGTCGGCTCGTCGAGGGCGGCATCGGTACCGTCGCCCACCAGCCGCACACCGAAGCACTTCACGTCGGTGCCACGCAGTGCGGCGTAGGCCCCCGGACGCGGATCGAAGGCGCGGACAACTCGAGCAACCTGCTCCGCCGTGGCGCTGAAATCGATGCGCGCCATGGCCCGGTCGATCTTGGGGGCGTAGGTGGCGAGTTCATGCTCCTGCTCGACCGGCTGCGCCACGTCCGCTTCGATCATCGCCAGTGCCTGCACGATGCCAAGGGCACCCAGCTCCGCCAACCGATCGTGCAGGTCGCCGTAGGTCTCCTCAGGAGAGATTGGGGTGCGCAGGACATGCAGCATTGCGCCGGCGTCGAGCGCGTGGACCATCTGCATGATGGTGACGCCCGTTTCGCTGAAGCCCTGCAGAATGGCCGCCTGCAGCGGCGCCGCACCGCGGAGCAGAGGCAGAATGGAGCCGTGGATGTTGATGGTGCCACGAGGCGGCAGGTCGATGACCGCCTGCGGCAGAATGCGGCCGTACGCCACCACAACCGATATGTCGGGCTCGAGGGCGCGCATTGCCGCGAGAAACTCGTCGCCGCGCGGCTTGTCGGGCTGCAGCACGGGAATGCCTTCTTCCAGCGCGACCACTTTCACGGGCGACGGATCGAGCTGCGAGCGCGACCGGCCGCGAGGGACGTCGGCTCGCGTGACGACGCCGACGACGTCGTGCCCTTCGCCCAGCAGTGCCCTGAGCGGTGGCACTGCGAAATCAGGCGTGCCCCAGAAGAGAATTCGCATCGACGGCGCTGGGGCGGAGGGTGCGGCTAGTTCGCGTCGCGGTCGCGCTCGACGGGAAGATCGCCGACCGGAAGCACGCGGAGCAGCTTCGGATACTGCGACTTCTCGTCTTCCCAGTCGCGCAGCGCCGCGCGCCGCTTGAGAATGCTCAACCGGTCGATGAACGTCTTGCCGTGCAGGTGATCGATCTCATGCTGCAGGCAGCGTCCCAACAGGTTGGCCGCCTCGACCTCATAGAAATTGCCGTCGATGTCCTGCGCCCGCATGATGATGCGCGCTGACCGCTCGACGTCCGCGAAGACTTCGGGAATTGAAAGGCATCCTTCTTCGCCTTTCACCTTCCCTTCCTTGAGGATGATCTCGGGGTTGATGACCACGAGACGCGTATCGTCGGCATCGACGATCGCGAGACGCTCACGACGGCCGACTTGCGGTGCCGCGAGGCCGACGCCCTTGGCCTTCTCCATCGTGTCGAACATGTCGTCGACGAGGCGACGGAGTTCCGGCGTGATCGTCTCGATGCGCTCCGTTTCCTGCCGGAGGATAGGGGAGCCGAGGACGTGAATGTCGAGCAGAGCCACGGACGGATCAGGCGGAGGCGGCAGGCGCCGTGATGACACGCAGGATGCGGCCGCGCTCGACGATGAGGCGCGAGTCCGCCGACTTGATCGTGATACGGTCTTCCATGCTCACGGTGTCCTTGCTGGCGATGTGCAGGACTTCGCCAATGATGCCACCGGCGGTGACGACCTCGTCACCCTTCTTGAGCGCGCGCACGAGGTCATCCTGCGCCTTGCGCTGCTTCTGCTGCGGACGGATGAGCACGAAATAGAAGATCGCGAAGATGGCGCCATACATGAACACCATGGAGGCGATCTGATTGCTCGGCGCCTGCAGAGCGATGAGCGAAGCGGCAACAGGTACGGTCATGTCGAAGTCGATCGGGAGTGATAGCGAGCGAGCCAGTCTCGGCTCCAGCTCGCGAACGAGCCGGCGAGCAGCGCGGCACGCGCGTCGCGCATCAGCGCGACGAGGAAATGTACATTGTGGAGGCTGAGCAGGCGGAGTCCGAGCAGCTCCTCGGTCACGAACAGATGCCGCAGGTAGGCCCGCGAAAAGCGGGTGCAGGCCGCGCAGCCGCACTCGGCGTCGAGCGGCTCCGAGTCCAGACGGAAGGTGGCGTTCTTGATGTTGCGCCGCCCGGTCGTGGTGAAAAACGCGCCCGTCCGTCCCATGCGGGTGGGAGCCACGCAGTCGAAGAGGTCCACGCCGCGGGCCACCCCTTCCACCAGGTCTTCCGGGAAGCCGACGCCCATGAGGT
This sequence comes from Gemmatimonas sp., assembly GCA_965279375.1. Classification (GTDB taxonomy): domain Bacteria; phylum Gemmatimonadota; class Gemmatimonadetes; order Gemmatimonadales; family Gemmatimonadaceae; genus Gemmatimonas. Next base: position 2,611,141 of record OZ257156.1, read on the forward strand.
AGCGCGGACGGTCGGTGGGGAGCACCTCGTGGACGACCTCCAGCATGCCGTACATGTCTGGCTTGGCTTCGCCCACGGAGAGCCCGCCGATGCCGATCCCCACCCAGTCCGCCATGTCGCGGATGGCCGCGGACGATTCCCGACGCAGTCCGGCGTGGATGCCCCCCTGCACGATCGGGAAGAGCGCCTGCTGTGGCGTGGGCGCGTCGGGGTCCTCTCGCTCCAATCGGGCGAACTCGGTGCGGCAGCGCTCCAGCCAGCGGATGCTGCGCTCCATCGCCTCACGCGCGAGTCCTTCGGGCGACTGACCGGGTACCACATGATCGAACTGCATGATCACGTCGGCACCCAGGTTGCGCTCGATGCGCATCACGGATTCCGGCGTGAACTGGTGCAGCGAGCCGTCGAGATGACTCTTGAACTCGACGCCGTCCTCGCCGATGGTGCGCAGCCCTTCGAGCGAGAAGACTTGAAAGCCGCCCGAGTCGGTGAGGATGGGGCCGTTCCAGTGCATGAAACGGTGCAGGCCACCCATCGTGCGCACCGCATCGTCGGTGGGACGCAGATGCAGGTGGTAGGCGTTCGACAGGATCATCGTCGCGCCCAACCGAGTGAGGTCGTCCGGATCGAGCGCCTTCACCGAGGCGAGCGTGCCCACCGGCATGAACTGCGGCGTCGCGACGGCACCGTGCGGCGTGGTGAAGACACCCGCGCGCGCGGCACCGTCCGTCGCCTGCAACTCGAAATGAAAGGGGGCGGTCACGTTGGACAGCGCGCCTACAGGATGCACATCGCGTCGCCGTACGAGTAGAAGCGATACTGCTCCTCGACGGCGGTGCGATACGCCTGCATGGTGAGCTCGTAGCCGGCGAACGCGGCCACGAGCATGAGCAGCGTGGAGCGTGGCAGATGGAAGTTGGTGATCAGATGATCGACGCCGCGAAAGGCATACGGCGGACGCAAAAAGATATTGGTCTCACGCTGCGTACTCTGAATGCTTCCCGCTGCGTCCGCCGCCGTCTCGAGCGTGCGAACGCTCGTCGTGCCCACCGCCCAGATCTTTCCGCCACGCGCGCGCACGTCGTTGAGCCGGCGCGATGACTCGTCGCTCACCTGGCACCACTCTTCGTGCATGAGGTGCGCGGAAGGATCGTCGTCCTGCACCGGCTTGAAGGTGCCTGCGCCCACATGCAGCAGCACGTCGGCGCGCAACACACCGCGTTCCTTCAATCGCTCGAGCAGCTCCGGCGTGAAGTGCAGCCCTGCCGTGGGTGCTGCCACCGATCCCGATTGCTCGGCATACACGGTCTGATAGCGCGCGGCGTCCGCCTGCTCGTCGGCGCGCTCGATGTACGGCGGCAGCGGCACGTGGCCGTGCTGCTCGATCGCCGCGTTCACATCGCCGTCGGTGTGCAATCGCACGATGCGCGTGCGACGCGGCGTGGTGTCCACGATCTCCACGCGAAAGCCGGGCGCGATGGTCACGAAGCGTCCCGGGCGCAGCTTGCCGCCCGGATGGATCATCGCTTCGTAGTGCGTCTCGTCGACGGGGCGCAGCAGCAGAATCTCCGCGGGTCCGCCGCTGTCGCGATGGCCGAGGAGGCGTGCACGAAAGACGCGCGTCGTGTTGACGACGATGATGTCGCCGGCGGGAATCAGTTCGGCGATATCGCGAAAGGTGCGATGCGCGATGGTGCCTGCGCTGCGATCGAGCACCATGAGCCGACTCGCATCGCGCGGTTCGACCGCACGCTGCGCGATATGTGCTTCAGGCAACAGGTAGTCGTAGTCCGACGTCCGGCTGCCGACGGGGGGGACAGACACGTCCACGGAGTCGGGCTGGGTGCGCATTCAGCCGCGAAAGACAATCGATGCGCGCGCATCGCGCAACGGTCGAGCGGTGCGTGCAGCGGTCAGAAGAGCCCCGGTTGCTCCGCCGACCCGACCGGAGGAACGAATCCGAGGTGACGATAGGCGTGCGCGGTAGCGACGCGGCCACGAGGGGTACGGTGCAGAAATCCGTTTTGTACGAGGAACGGTTCGTAGACTTCTTCGATGGTGCCGGCGTCTTCGCCGATCGCCGCAGCGATGGTGCCCAATCCCACCGGACCGCCGTCGAACTTCTCGATGATCGCTCGCAGCAGTCGGCTGTCCATGTCATCGAGCCCGAAGTGATCGACGTCGAGCAGTGCGAGCGCCGCCTGCGCCACGTCGAAGTCGATGCGACCGTTGGCGCGCACCTGCGCGTAGTCGCGCACGCGACGCAGCAGCCGGTTGGCCACGCGTGGCGTACCGCGCGAGCGTTTGGCGATCTCGCGCGCGCCGGCGGAATCCATCTCCACTTTGAGCACGTCGGCGGTACGGCGGACGATGATCTCGAGTTCGTCTTCCGGATAGAACGCGAGCTGGTGCATCAGCCCAAAGCGCGCGCGCAGTGGGGCCGTGAGCATGCCCAGTCGGGTTGTGGCGCCGACCAACGTGAACCGTTCGATATTCATCGTGACGGTCTGCGCCTTGGGGCCTTCGGAAAGGCGAATGTCGATCCGGAAATCCTCCATGGCGGGATAGAGGAACTCCTCGATCACCGGGCGCAGGCGGTGGATCTCATCGATGAAGAGGACGTCCCCTTCACGCAAATTCGTGAGCGGGCCGACCAAGTCGCCCGGCTTCTCGAGCGCCGGTCCCGAAGTGGTGGTGAGATTGACGCCGAGTTCGCGGGCCATGAGGTCGGCGAGCGTCGTCTTGCCAAGCCCGGGCGGTCCGAAGAACAGCGTGTGGTCGAGCGGTTCGCGGCGCGCCAGCGCGGCATCGATCGCGATCGACAGCCCCTCCTTCACCTTCTTCTGCCCAATGAACTCAGCCAATCGTTGCGGACGCAGCGACAGTTCGACGACGCTTTCCTCGGCGAGCGCTTCCGGGGTCGTGATCTCGGGCCGACTCATGAACTGGGCGGGGACGGGTGCGGTGCGATGGGGGCGAGGGAACGCCGAAGGGGCGTCGGAAGAATATACTTGACGGCCCGGACAACTCTCAGCATTTCCCGGAGCGTCGCGTATAGTTCGGGGTAGGGTAGCAACGGATCGTCCACGCTAGATCGCATACCAAGGGGCCCATGTCTCGTCGCCTGCTTTCCGCCGCCAGTCTGGCCGGTCTCGTTGCTGTTGTCGCGGTCACGACGGCGGCCGCGCCGCATCGTCCTGCGGGCACGCCGACGGCCGCCAAGCGCGCCGCCAAGGTGGCGCCTCGTACGGTGGCGCCTCGCACGGGGACGCTGCGGGTCGTGCTGCCGAAGACGGCTGCTGCCGCGAACGTTGCCGCCGTCGCCAAGATCGAAGACGCGATCAACATCGACTGGCGCGTGCTGGCCGGGTTGGATTACTCGAACGGAAAGGCGACGGACACGCTCAAGAAGCTCGAAGGGAAGATGGTCCGCATCCCGGGCTTCGTGGTGCCCCTCGACGACTTTCAGGAAGAGGGCGCGGAGTTCTTGCTGGTGCCGTACTACGGCGCCTGCGTGCACACCCCGCCGCCGCCGCCAAACCAGATCGTGATGGTGAGCATGACCGGCAAGAAGGCGATCAAGCTCAACCTGTTCGACGCCGTGTGGATGTCGGGACGCATCAAGATCGCGTCCGTCGAAAGCCCGTACGGCACCGTTGGCTATCAGCTCGAAGGGCTCAAGGTCGAGCCGTACTCCGCGAAATGACGTCGGACGCGGCCGGTACGCCGGCCGTCGAGCTCTCCAATCTCCGTTTTGCCTATCGCAGTGGTCGCGACGTGCTCCAGATCGAGCACCTCGCGATCGCACGCGGCGAGACGGTGTTTCTGCATGGGCCGAGCGGCAGTGGGAAGACCACGTTGCTCGGCCTCCTCGCGGGCGTGCTTCAGGCCTCGAGCGGCCACATTCGCGTGTTGGGACAGGACTTTGCGACGATGTCGAGCGGCGCGCGTGATGCCTTCCGCGCGCGACATCTGGGCTACGTGTTTCAGATGTTCAACCTGATTCCGTATCTGCCTGTTCGCGAGAACATCCTGCTGCCGATCCGCCTCGACGCGGGACGTCGCGCGCGACTGGGTTCGCAGTCGCTCGACGCGGCGGTGCACGACATCGCGAAGCAGCTCGATATCGATCCCCTGCTCGATGCGCCGATCAGCGAGTTGAGCGTGGGGCAGCAGCAGCGCGTGGCAGCGGCGCGGGCGTTGATTGGCGCGCCCGAGGTGGTGATTGCCGATGAGCCCACCTCCGCGCTCGACACCGATCGTCGCGAGCAATTTCTGCAACTGTTGTTCGCCTCGTGTGCCAAGGCGAAATCCACGTTGGTGTTCGTCAGCCACGACCACACGCTGATGCCGCTCTTTTCGCGGGTCGTGTCGCTGGCTGAGATCAACAAGGCCGCCGATGTCCGGCGGACCGCGTAGCGGAGTGACCGCGCCTTGCTGATACCGCGTCTTGCGCTGCGCTCTCTGCGCAGCCGCCTGCTGACGACCACGCTCACCGTCGTGTCGATCGCGCTCAGCGTGACGCTGCTGGTGGGAATCGAGAACGTGCGGGCCGGTGTGCGGGAGAGTTTTGCCGGCACGATTCGCGGCACGGATCTCATTGTGGGCGCACGTGGCGGTACGCTGCAGGTGCTGCTCAGTTCTGTCTTTGGCATCGGCTCGCCCGCCGGTTCGGTGAAGATGTCCACCTTCGAGCGGTGGCAGAAACATCCGGCGGTGAAGTGGGCGGTGCCGTACTCATTGGGCGACAGCCATCGTGGCTTTCGCGTGGTGGGCACGACGCCCGAGTTCTTTGCGCGCTACAAGTTCCGCCAGAACACGCCGATCACGTTCGCGCAGGGCGCGGTGTTCGCCGCCGACAGCGATGTGGTGATCGGCAGCGAAGTGGCGCAGCGACTGAAGTACACGATCGGATCACCGGTGACGGTGACGCACGGTATGCGCGATATCGGTACGTCTAACCACGAGGCGCATCCGTTCAAGGTGGTGGGCGTGCTGGCGCGCACCTTCACGCCGATCGACCGCTCGGTGTACATCACGCTCGAAGGCATCGAGGCGATGCACGAGGACTTCGAGAAGCCCGCGGCACCTGTAGCTGCCGCACCCGCTGTCGCACCCGATGCCGCACCCGCTGCCGCGGCCAAGTCTCTAACCCAGGCGCGCATTCGAGCGCGAAATCAGGCGCGCGCCGAAACGCCGTTGCCCAAGGACGTGCCGCCGGTGATGCCGGGCGCAGAGCCGCCGCCGGGGACGCCGATGGTCATGCCAGGCGCGTCGCCGCCTCCGGGAACGCCGCTCGTCATGCCGGGCGCCTCGCCACCACCGGGCACCCCAATGGTGATGCCCGGCGCGGAGCCACCGCCGACCGTCGCCGCGACGGCAAAGCCGACACCCACACAGCCGCGCAAACCGAATCCGCCGCCAGCTCCGATCGACGAGCCCAACGCGCCTGCGGCCGATCTCGATCATGGCGACCACGCACACGGCGATGACCAGATCACATCGTTCTTCGTCGGCACCAAGAATCGTTTCGAAGCGCTGATGCTGCAGCGCGAGATGAACACCGATCTCGTCGAGCCGCTGACGGCTGTGATTCCGGGCGTCGCGCTCGGTGAACTGTGGCAGAACATCGGTGGCGCCGAGGTCGGCCTTCGCGTGATCGCGATTTTCGCCGTGGCCATCGGGCTCACCGGCATGCTCGTTTCACTGTACTCGTCGCTCGAGGCCCGTCGGCGAGAGATGGCAATTTTCCGCGCCATCGGCGCCGGGCCGCGCACGATCGTGTCGCTCCTCGTCCTGGAATCGGGGCTGCTGGCGTTCCTCGGCTGCGTGATCGGCGTGGCCCTCGTGTACACGGGACTCGCGCTCGGTCAGGCGCCCATCGAGCAGCGCTTCGGGCTGCATCTCTCCATTCGGCCGCTCGGCGCAACCGAATGGACCTATCTCGCGGCGGTGTTTGGAGCCGGTGTGCTGATCGGATTCGTGCCGGCACTCAAGGCGTACCGGACCTCGCTGGTGGACGGACTGAGCCCGCGTGCGTAGTGCGTCGGCGCGGATCGTCGCGTTCTATCTGCTCGTCGCGTCCGCCATCACGGCGCAGCAAACGCTGGGACACGCGCGCAGCAACAACTTCGCGATCTTCCGCGCGAGCTTCTGGCATCTCGTGCGAGGTCAGGATCTGTACGCGTGGTATCCCGCCGAACACTGGGATCTGTTCAAGTACGCGCCCACCTGCGCGCTGCTCTTCGCGCCGTTCGCGGTGGTGCCATACGGCGCGGGACTGCTCGCGTGGAATCTGCTGAACGCGCTGGCGCTGAGCGGCGCGGTGGTGATGCTGTTGCCGGGTCGTGCAGGCGTCGCCGCGCTGTTGATCGTACTGCTCGAGGCGCTGGGCGCTCTGCAGAATACGCAGAGCAATGCGCTGGTGGCCGGACTGATGGTGCTGTCGGTGGTGGCGCTCGAACGACAGCGCGTGGCCGCTGGTGCCGCCGCCATCATCGCCGGCGCGACCATCAAAGTCTTTCCCCTGAGCGCAGGACTGTTCGGGTTGCTCACGCCGATGCGCTGGCGACACGTCGCGTGGTGCGCTCTGGTTGGTGTGGCATTTCTGGTGCTGCCGCTGACGGTCACGTCGCCGGACATGCTGGCGATGCAGTACCGCTCGTGGCTTGCGGTCCAGGAGCAGGACACCGCCAAAGTCGGCATGGCCTGGATGGGCGGGCTGATTGAACTCGCCCTCGGTCACGCGATCCCGCACGCGCCGGTGCAGCTCTTTGGGGTGCTGGTGGTGCTAGCCGGTGCATGGTTGGCGCGCGATCAGTGGGACAACGCCACGGTGCGCCGGCTGCTGCTCTCGTCGTTGCTGATTTTTTCGGTGGTCTTCAATCACATGGCCGAATCGCCCAGCTTCGTGATCGCGTTCACCGGACTCGGGATCTGGTGGGCCAGCATGCCGCGCGAACGGTGGCGCGACGTGCTGGTGGTGTTGATCCTGCTACTCGGCTCGGTCGGCGGGTCAGACATCGTACCCAAGCGCATTCGCGTCGAGTATCACGGCAAGATCCAGCTCAAGGCGATCGTCACGCTGATCGGCTGGTTTGCGCTGCAGTACGACGTGTGGCGCACCGTGCAGCGCAACGCGACAGAGCCAGTCCGAACGGTCGCCTAGCGCTCGCGTACTCTAGTCGTCTACGCCGACGCCAGTCTCGCCAACGCGGCGCGCACGATCACCGACACATCGCCCTTGGTACCGCTTTCCACCGCGCCGCGCACCGCACGATCAGCTTCCACCTGCGTGTAGCCCAACGAGAGCAGCGCGCGCACCGCATCGTCCGACACCGCATTCACACCCGCCGGCGCACTCGGCGCGCCGCCCACGGTGTCCATCTTGTCGGCGAGGTCGAGAATGAGCTGTTCCGCCTTCTTGCGACCCACGCGCGGCACACGCATCAGCGTGGTCACGTCCTTCTCGCGCAGCGCGCGCACCACCCGTTCGGCGGAAAGCGACGACAGAATGCCCAACGCCAGCGCCGGCCCCACGCCCTTGGCGCCCAGCAAGCGCTGAAAGACGGAGCGCTCGTAGCGCGTGGCGAAGCCGTAGAGATGCCACGCGTCCTCACGCACGGAGAGATGCGTGTGCAGCGTGACCGGCTTCCCCTCCGTGGGCAACGCTTCGAACGCCGAGAGCGGGATCAGGCACTCGTAGGCGACGCCGCCTTCAGTGAGGATCTCGCAGCGATCGAGCTCGCGAAGAATCAGGGTGCCGGTCACCTGCGCAATCATCGCGGAACTCGTTTCGCTGAAGTGATCGAACTGAGCGTGGGAATGGACGGCAGATTGGTGGCGAGGCAGGCGCACAGTGCGGCCGCCACACCATCGGACGCATCCGCCGGCTCGGGTGCATGCTTGAGGCGCAGCAGGCGCGCGACCATGAATTGCACCTGCTCCTTGGTTGCCGCACCATTGCCGGTGATCGCCTTCTTGATCTCCGACGGCGGATACTCGCGAATGCCGAGCGCCGCCTGCTGTGCGGCGAGCAGGATGACGCCGCGTGCGTGGCCGAGCACAATGGTGGTGCGCACGTTGCGCGCGTAGAAGACGTCTTCCACGGCCACCGTATCGGGACGATGGCGCGCGATCAGCTGCGTCACGCCATCGTGAATGTCATGCAGTCGAGCAGGCAGCGGTTGCTTGGCATTGGTGCGAATGACGCCGCACTCCACCAACGACGCCGTTCGACCGTCGAAGGCGACGACGCCGTAGCCCGTGACGGCCGTGCCCGGATCGACTCCGAGCACGAGTTTGCTCACGCGTCGGCCATGGCGTCCGCGTCCATCTCGAAGTTCGCGTCCACCTTCTGCACGTCGTCCAGCTCTTCGAGTGCATCGAGCAGCTTGAGCAGCTGTTCGGCGGCCGCGCCTTCGACCTTCACGGTGCTCTTGGGGATCCAGCCAAGTTCGGCCGACGAGACTTTGTACTTCTGCGCCTCGAGCCCCTCCTTCACCGCGTGCAGCGAGCCGGGATCGGTCGTGATCACGTACTCCTCGTCCTCCCGCACCACGTCTTCGGCGCCTGCCTCCAGCGCGTGCTCCATGATCGCGTCTTCGTTCACGCCCGTCGCGTCCACCGACATCGTGCCTTTGCGATCGAACAGGTACGCGACCGAGTTGGCCGAGCCCATGTTGCCGCCGTTGCGCGAAAGCTTGTGGCGCACGTCGGCGACGGTACGCGTGGGGTTGTCGCTCACGGCCTGAATCATCAGCGCCACGCCGCCCGGACCGTATGCCTCGTAGAGCACGTCGACGTAGTCGACGCCTTCGAGTTCACCGGTCCCCTTCTTGATGGCGCGCTCGATGTTGTCCTTGGGCATTGAGACGGCCTTGGCGTTGTCGATGGCGGTACGCAGGCGCGGGTTCGCACCCTGATCGCCGCCGCCAAGCTTGGCCGCCATCGTGACTTCACGAATCAGCCGCGTGAAGAGGACACCGCGCTTCTTGTCGGTGGCCGCCTTGGCGTTTCTGATGTTCTTCCATTTGCTATGACCAGCCATGACACCCTCGTGATCGTTCCGCGTCCGCCTCATGGGGAACTGCTGGGCGAAATATGCGGCGGGTCGTGGGCGAGGTGAACCGCTCCGGGCCCCCTCGCGGGACGCGGATCAGCGTTCGGGGTCGAGAACGTCCTCGAACCGGAGCCACTGCGCGAAGAAGTACAGGTCGGCGTAGGTGCGCGCGCCGTCGCGTCGCTTGAGCACGAGCAACTCGGTCGCACCGCTTAGTCCCAAGTCCGACTCGTAGAGCTCCTCGCGGTAAAGCCCCAGTACCAGATCGGCGTGCACGCCCACCGCGCCTCGCGCGCCAAAGTCGGTGAGCGTCGGCCGTCGATCCTGCCGCGTGCGGTCCAGGCGCGGGAGATGGGAGAGCAGGACGATTGCCACGTCATACGTGAGCGCCAGCCGCTTGAGCGCCAGCACGGCAAAGGAGAGGGCGTCGTCGCGATTGCTGTCGTGTTCGAGCAGCCCCTCCACGCCATCCACGATCACCAACGCCGCGTCCCGGTGCCGTTCGATCGCTTCGGCGACGCGAGCCAGGCCGTCTGCGCCGAGTTGCACGACGTGCGGTGTCTGCGCGCGGAGGGAGAGCGACGCGGCCGCGAGCCGGACGCGCTCGCCCTCGTCGAAGGTGCCTAGTCGCAACGCGTCGACAGTGACGCGTGCGGTGCTCGCCAACGCACGTTCGAGCACGCGCGCCGGGTGCGCTTCAGTGGTCAGGAACAGTGCGGGTGAGCTCCGGCGCAGCGCGATGGCCAGCGCCAGCGACGAGGTACCGGCGCCGTCATCTCCACCCAGCACGATCAGGTCGCCGCGACGAAATCCGCCGCCGACCTCACGGTCGATCGAGGGAAAGCCAGAGGGGACCAGCGTCCGGTCCACCTCGCCGTCGCTGATCCGGTCCACGCGCTCGATGATGTGCGTGAGAGGCGTGAGAGGCGTGACGTCGTGCGTCATGCGCTGCCAGCCAGCTGACGCGCGAGTCGCTCGAGCTCCTGAATGGAGGGCCCATCGAGATGCGGACCGGCCGCGGCGACCAGGCTGCGCAAGGCGCCCGCCACCTGTAGCGGCGTGCCCGTGGTGGATTCGAGGCAGCGCGAGAACGGCACCCGCGTACTGGAGGGGAGCGCGAGCGACGCGAGCCACACCTTGGCCGCCGTCGCACGCGATCCGCGATCCACGGTACTCATCGCTGCTGCGCCACGGAGACTCTCGGCCAGTCGCGCAGCCAGAAGCGCCGCGAGCGCGACCTCACGACCGCCGCCCAATGGTAACCGGCCGGCCAGCGCGGCGAGGGCAGGGAACGGGAAGGCGAGTCGCTCGAGGCTGTAGGGGAGTGAGTCGGTAGTCACGACGCGAATCTAACGCGGCCGTCGCGATGTGGCGTCCAGCGAGCGACCGCACGAACGCCTTGTGTTTCGTTCGACTTGCTGGACCGTGGGGGCGCCCACCGGGTACCTTTCAGCGCATATGGCGCAGCCTGCAAAAGCGATTCTCTGGGTGGACGACGAGGCGGAACTGCTCGAGCCGCACCGACTCCTGCTCGGCGACAAGGGCTTTCACGTCGACACGGCCACCAATGCCGACGACGCGGTCGAAATGCTGCGGCGGAAGCCCTACGACCTGGTACTGCTCGACGAGCAGATGCCCGGTACACGCGGGCTCGCGGCGTACAAGGGGATGCGCGAGATGCTGCCCAACCTCGCCGTCGTGATGGTGACCAAGAGCGAAGAAGACGCCACGCTCAAGGAGGCCATCGGCGCGAATATTCGCGAGTACATGGTCAAGCCCGTCTCTCCGCGACAAGTGCTCTCGGTGGTGACGCGCATCCTCGACGGCCCACTGATTCGGTCGCAGGCACTGGCCCGCGCGTTCGTCGAGCGCTTTCGTGCCATCGAAGCGGATCGATATTCATCGCTCGACTGGCGCGGCTGGATCGATCGCTTCGCGGAGTTGATGCAGTGGGACGTCGACTTGGCCGACGCCGGCGAACTGGGGCTGCACGAATCGCTGCGCGGACTGTATCCGGACATGCATCGCGAGTTCGCGACGTACATGAAGACCTCGTACCCGCAGTGGCTGCGCGAACTCGAAGGCGACCGGCCGCCGCTGTCGGTGGACGTCATCTCGGAGTTCGTTGCGCCCGTATTGCTGCGCGACAAGAAGGCGATTTTCATCGTCATCGATTGCCTGCGCGTGGATCAGTGGCGTGTGATCGAGCCGCTGCTGGCGCCGCTCTACGACGTGGAGACGACGCACTACTTCTCGATTCTCCCCACGGCGACACCGTACGCCCGCAACTCGCTGTTCAGTGGGCTCTTTCCCGGCGAGATCGCCGCAAAGTTTCCCGACTGGTGGGGCGAGCGCGACGATGAATCGCTCAACTCGCACGAGAAGGAACTGCTCGCCGCGCATCTGAACGATCTGCAGATCAAGGCGCAGGTGCGCTACCAGAAGATCACCACCGCAGCGGACTCCGACGATCTGGAACGCCATCTCCCCGGCGCGATTGCCGGCGAAGGGATTCACGCGTTCGTCTTCAATTTCGTCGATCAGCTCACGCACGGGCGCAGCGAGTCGGCGATCCTGTTCGAAGTCGCGCGCGACGAAATCGCGATGCGGGCGCTCGCCAAGCAGTGGTTCGAGCGCTCAGCGCTGCTGTCGCTGCTCAAAGAGGCGTCGCGCCGAAAGATCTCCGTCATCATCACCAGCGATCACGGCGCGCTGCACTGCAACACGCCGGCGACGGTGTTCGCGAAGCGCGATGCAACGGCCAACCTGCGCTACAAGTTTGGTGAGGATATTCGCGCCGAGCGTCCGGAGCAGGCGCTGCTCTTCAGCAACGCAGAAGATCTGCGCTTGCCTCCACGGGGCGAGAACAACAACACGCTCCTCGCGGCTGGCGACACGTTCTTCGTCTACCCGACCAAGCTGCGTGAGTATCAAAGTCGCTATCGCGGATCGTTCCTCCACGGTGGCGTCACGCCCGAGGAATGCATCCTGCCGGTCGCGTTGCTGACCCCCAAGCGGTGATCGATCGATGAGCGCCTCGCAGGTGACCGGAACGCACGCTGTTCCCGCCACGGGGCTGTGGAGGCGGCTGTGGGGCTTTGTGCGTCCGCATCGCGCCAAGCTCGTTGGCGTCGTCACGCTCAACGGCGTGGCTGCGATCGCCGACGTCTTCTCGTTCACGCTGCTGATCCCGTTCCTCAATGCGCTCTTCGGCAAGACGCAGATCATTCCCGTCTCGGGGCTGATCGGCGACCTGCTCAGCGCGACGATCGGATTCCTGTTGGTGCCCGGCGATCAGATGGCCTCGCTGCGCAACGTGATTCTCGTTGTGCTGGTAGCGGTGGCCGTCAAGAACGCGCTCGTGTGGCTCAGTGGGCAGATCGGCGTGCAGTTGCAGGAGTACGTCGTGCGCGATCTGCGAGACCGCGTGTACGCGCACCTGCTGCGACTGCCGCTGCCGTGGTTCACGCGCAACAAGGTCGGGCAGGTGATTTCGCGCGTCCTCAACGACACCAACAACGCCAAGACGGTCGTCACCGAACTGGTCACGCGCTCGATGTGGTCGGGTGCGCAGGTGATTGCCACGATCATCGGCATGTTCGTGCTCTCGTGGAAGCTGTCGCTGGCCGCACTCGTCGTTGCGCCCGTCACGATCGGCGCGCTGCAGCCAGTGCTCCGTAAGTTGCGCAAGGGTTACCGTCGCCTCGGCAACGATCAGGGCGAGATCACGAGCCTCGTCCAGGAAGTCGTCAGCGGCGTACGTCTGATCAAGTCGTACGGCGCAGAGCCGCGCGAAGAGCAACGCTTCGTCACGCGCAACGCGTCCTTCGCCAAGGGCTATGTGCGCATCGGTCGTTTGTCGCTGCTCTCCGGACCAGTCACGGAAACGCTCGGCACGTTCACGGCCGTCGCCATCCTCTGGTTCGGCGCGCATCTCGTGCTGGTGGAAAAGACGCTTGGCGATTCCGAGCTGATCGTCTTCCTCATTTGGGTGATGCGCCTGCTGCAGCCGCTGAAGCAGCTCTCGCAGGTGCAGCCGGCCGCGCAGCAATCGTTGGCCAGCGCCGAGCGACTGTTCGAGATTCTCGATTCACCGTCGGAGATGGCGGTGGACAAGGGCACCGTCGAGCATCCCGCGCTCGTCAACGAAATTCGCTTCGACAACGTCTCGTTCGCCTACGACGAAGGCGCGCTGGCACTGCGCGAAGTGTCGTTCTCCGCGCGCAAAGGCGAGATCGTCGCGCTCGTCGGCGCGAGCGGCGCCGGCAAGTCCACACTTGTTGACCTGCTGCCGCGTTTCGTCGAGCCCACGAGCGGTCGCATCACCATGGACGGCGTGGATCTGCGCGACATCAAGCTTCCTGCGCTGCGCGCTCTTACGGGCATCGTCAGCCAGGACACGGTGCTTTTCAACGACACCGTGCGCGCCAACGTCGCGTTTGGACGCATCGACGCTACGCAGGCGCAGCTCGATGCGGCGGCCTCCGCCGCCAATGCGCTCGGCTTCATTCGCGAACTGCCGGAAGGCTGGGACACCAACCTCGGCGAACGTGGCGCGCGTCTCTCCGGCGGACAGCGGCAGCGTCTCGCCATCGCGCGTGCGCTGCTCTCCGATCCGCCCATCCTCATTCTGGACGAAGCCACCTCCGCGCTTGACATGGAGTCGGAACGGCTGGTGCAGGAAGCGATCGATCGACTGCTCGCAGGGCGCACGGTGTTCGTGATTGCGCATCGCCTGGCCACAATCCAGCATGCGGATCGCATCCTCGTCTTTGATCAGGGTCGCCTGGTGGAAGAGGGCACGCACATCGCACTGCTCGCCAGCAGCGGCGCCTACGCCCGTCTGCACGCGATGCAGTTTGATCGCCGAGGGGCCGCGGACGATTCGTTGGTGAGCGTGGCGTCGGACGCGGCGGAGTAGTCGGGTGACTGGTTCCTCGAGCGCGGTCGCAACCAGCGGGTCGCGGGGATGGCAACAGCTCCGCACCGACCGGCGCGCGTGGTTTGGGCTTGGTGTGATAGGACTGCTCGTCTTCGCGGCGCTCGCCGCGAATCTCGTCGGTCACCTCGATCCGACGCGCATCGACATCACGCAGGTGCTGCTGCCGCCCACCGGCACGCATTGGTTAGGCACCGATGCGCAGGGACGCGATGTCTGGGCGCGACTGATTCATGGAACGCGCGTTTCGCTTGTGGTGGGAATCGCGTCACAGGGCGTGTCGCTGCTTCTTGGTGTTGGACTTGGTCTCATCGCGGGTTACCGCGGCAAGTGGACCGATGAAGTGATCATGCGACTCGCCGACGTCACGTTGGCGTTTCCGTCGCTGCTGCTGCTGATCGCCATGGCCGCCGCATTCGAGCCATCACTCACGACGGTGTGTGTGGTCATCGGCGTGGTCGGTTGGGCGGGCATGGCGCGCCTCGTGCGCGGGCAGGTGCTCGTGGTGCGCGAGCTCGAGTACGTGCAGGCGATGCGCGCCGTCGGGGCGAAGGATCTGCGCATCCTGCTGCGCCACATCCTTCCCAACGTCATCGCTCCCGTCGTCATCGCTGGCACGCTTGGCATTGCCGGCGCGATCATGGCCGAGGCGGCGCTGTCGTTCTTGGGACTTGGCGTGCAGCCGCCGACACCGAGTTGGGGTGCCATGATCGCCGATGGGCGCGACCTCTCGCAACTTCGTTCCGCACCGTGGACCTCGCTCTCGCCGGGCGTGGCCATCGGCATAGCGGTGCTCGGCTTCAACTTGCTCGGCGATGCGCTGCGCGACGCGCTCGATCCACGCGCCCAGGCATCACGCCGCGCGTGAACGGCACACGGTTCTTCGTTCACCCACCGCAACGGAAGCTTTCCCGATGACCGCTCATGCACACGTTGGGCTCGACGTCGCCTCGGTGCGCGCTCGCGAGTATGCCTGGATGGACCGCGAAGCCACCGTCTACCTCAACGCGGCGTCTACGGGCCCCCTGCCACAGCGAGCGGTCGATGCCGCTCGACTGTGGACCGAGATGCGCGCCCGCCCGCACACGCTGCCGCTGACGCTCATGCAGGAGACGGTCGCCACCTCCCGCGCGCAGTTTGCCAAACTCGTTGGTGCGGACGCCGACGAGATCGCGTTGATGCCGAACACCACGTACGGGCTCAACCTCGCCGCGCGCGCACTGCCGCTCAGGCCCGGAGTGATCCTCACCTTCGATGGTGAATTCCCGAGCTGCGTCTACCCATTTCAGGCGCTGTCCTCGCGCGGTATCTCGCTCGAGCTCGTACCGCGAAAGAACGGGCTCCCGGACGAAGACACGCTCGTCGCGGCGATCGCCCGACCGGATGTTGTCGCAGTTGTCGTCTCCTGGGTGCAGTTCGCGACCGGCTACGTCGCGGACCTCAAGCGCATCGGCGAGGCCTGCCGCGCGAATGGAGTCTTCTTCATCGTCGATGGCATTCAGGGCTGCGGCGTAAGAGAAATCGACCTTCACGCCCTGCCGGTCGACATCTTCGCCAGCGGCGCGCAGAAGTGGCAGTTGGGCCCGTGGGGCACCGGCTTCGTCTACGTGCGCAAGGAACTCATACAGACGATCGAGCCACATGACGTCGGCTGGGCGTGCATGAATGCCTCCGTCGACTACTCCCGACTCACCGACTACGAGTTCGACTTCTTCCCGGACGCGCGCCGCTTCGAAGTGGTGACGCTCGCCTATCAGGACTTCGCGGTGGCCAACGCGTCCACCGCGATGCTGCTCGATCTCGGCGTCGGCGCCGTCGCCGAGCATCTCGAGGCGCTCGGCGCACGCATCATCGACTGGGTGGACTCGCGCGCTGACGCCCGTCTGGTTACCCCGCGAGACCCGCCGCGCCGCGCCGGGGTCGTCGCCTTTGCGCCGGCGGATGTGCAGGCGACCAGCGGGCGCCTGAACCAGGCCGGAGTGATTCACGTCACGCGAGAGGGCGCGGTCCGGCTCTCCCCACACTGTTACAACACACACGCCGACATCGACCGCGTAATCCAGATCCTCGACGCGTAGTTCCGGTGCTTCTCGGATGCAGAGGTGATTAAATTCTTGGTTACGTCGGCAGGCGAGGCTCTCAACGCGCCGCCGCGGACGAAACGAAAATCACCGCGGGTCGTACCACGAGTACCGATCGTCGGTTGTCTCCTTTCTCTCGGTTCGCCGAGAAGGCCGAATTGCGTGTCGCTCGCAAACCGTAGCGTCAACGATGCGTTGCGCTCCTGGGCTGAGTTGCTCCACTGTCCGCTCGGCTACCTCGAGTCGCCGAGGGTGGCGTGTGTGGAGCGCGAGACGACCGATGACGCCGAGGCCGCGATCGTCATGACGTTCACACGCGACGCCGTCGGGCTGGTGTCGCTTCCCAGCGGCGACGCTCGACACTTCGATCTCGATGCGAACGAGCTCCAGGAGCTCATCGCCATGACGCGCGCCGAGTCGAAGCCAGGTGCACTCGTCCAGATGCATGACGCGACATTCGTGGTCGATGACGAGCCCGTGTCGCTGGCGGTCGCGGACGCGGGCACACTGATGCCCGAACGCGCGATTGACGCCTCGGTCGTCTACGACCCCAACCCGGTCGTTCTGGACATGCTTCGGCACCAGCTCACGACGGCCGAATGGGAGTTGGGCGGTGGCGCGAACGACTCACCGCATCGAATCGGCGTACTGGCCGGTGGCGTGTTGGTTGCGCTGGCGTCCGTTGCGCGGCCGGTAGGCCATCTCGCGCGCATTCGTGTGGTGGTGGCTCCCGGCTATCGTCGCCGCGGATACGGACAGATGGCCGTGCGGCGCATGGCACAGCACGTACTCAATCAGGGGCTGCTGCCCTTCTGCCGCGTCGCCGTCAGTGATGTGAGCGCATGGGCGATGGCCGGCGCGGTCGGTTTCGTGTCCTTCGCGCGATCGCTCTCCATGCGCCTCAGCACGCTCGGCGCCCCCGAGCCGCGGCTGATCTAATCCTGATCCAATCCTGATCTGATCCCGATCCAAGCCCGATCAACATCGGGCGCAGACCGGGCGCAGCACCGCTTGCGCAGTGCTACGCCGGTACGTGGATCAGGCCGTAGTCGCGCGCGCCCTTCTTGATCAGCAGGTGACGACCGTGCAGAAGCGAGTCCGGTCCGATCATACGCTCGGCGAGGCCACGCTTCACGCCGTTGACACTCACGCCGCCCTGTTCGAGCAGGCGCTTCGCCGCGCCGCCCGATGCCGCGAAGCCGAGCGCCTTCAGACACTCAAAAAGGTCCACGTCGCTGCTCGGCGCCGCATCGGCCGGCGTGGCGTAGGTCGCGAACGGAATTTCGTTGCGCAGTGCGGCCAGCGCGCCATCGGACAGCAGCGACGGATCCGCCTTCTCGAACAGCAGTGCGGAGACTTCATGCGCCACCCGCGCGGCGTCTGCGCCATGCACGCGCGTTGTGACGTCCGCCGCCAAGGCCCGCTGCGCCTCGCGACGCTCGGGGTTGGTACGCACGGCGGCGTCCAGCGCTTCGATTTCGGCCTGCGGCATCAGCGTGAAGTAGCGCAGGAAGCGCGAGACGTCGCGGTCGTCGGCGCCAATCCAGAACTGGTAGAACTGGTACGGCGACGTGCGGGCAGCGTCGAGCCACACCGCACCCGCCTCGCTCTTGCCGAACTTGGAGCCGTTGGCGTTGGTGATCAGCGGGAACGTCAGCGCGTGTGCGTCACCACCCGTCGAACGACGGATCAGCTCCATACCGGCCGTGATGTTTCCCCATTGGTCGCTTCCGCCCAACTGCAGCGTCACGCCTTCGCGCTTGTGCAGCTCGAGGAAGTCGAACGCCTGCAGCAGCATGTAGGAAAACTCGGTGAATGAAATCCCCGTCTCGAGACGTGACTTCACCGAGTCCTTGGCCAGCATCACGTTCACCGAGAAGTGCTTGCCTGTGTCACGCAGGAAGTCGAGCAGCGTGAGCGGCTCGAGCCAGTCCAGGTTGTTGAGCAGCTTCGCCGCGTTCGGTCCGTCGAAATCCAGAAAGCGCGAGAGCTGGCCGCGAATCGCCTCGGCGTTGGCCGCGATCGTCTCCAGGCTCTGTAGCGTGCGCTCGCTGCTCTTGCCGCTCGGGTCGCCGATCATCCCCGTGCCACCGCCCACCAGCGCAATCGGGCGATGTCCGGCCCGCTGCAGATGCACCAGCCCCATGACCGGAATCAGGTTGCCGACGTGCAGACTCGACGCGGTCGGGTCGAAGCCGCAATAGCCGGTCACCGTGCCAGCGGCGAGCGCCGCGCCAAGGCCTTCGGTGTGCTGGAAGAGCAACTCGCGCCAGGCGAGTTCGGAGATGGGAGCGGGGTGCTGTGACATGACCAATAATATCCGCCCGAACGCTCTTGGCGCGCCCGGGGGCTCGTCGGTACCGTTCTGACAGACCGATGCCCCCACTTCCTGCATTCAGATCCCGTGGCGACCTCCTCGTCACGTAAGCGCTCCGGCCTCATGGCCTCGATCCGCGCCCTCTTTGCCTACGTCTTCTTCCGCCAGCCGCTCCTGGGTTGGGTGGTGGTGCTGGGCATCTTCGGCGGCGCCGTCGGTGCCGGCGTGCTTGGCGGCGCGTGGGCCGTTGTCTGTCGCGACGGTCGCTGCCCGTCCATCGCGTCGTTGGAGCAATACGTCCCGCGCCAGACGTCCAAGGTCTACGCCGCAGACGGCCGTTTCATCTCCGAGTTGGGGCTCGAGCGGCGCACGCTCGTGCGCTTGAACGAGATCCCGAAGCATGTGCGCGATGCCTTCGTCATCGTGGAAGATCGTCGCTTCTATAAGCACTCGGGGATCGACTACTACCGCATCTTCGGCGCCCTCGCGCGCAACATCGTCGCACGCCGCTACGCGCAGGGCTTCTCGACGATCACGATGCAGCTCGCGCGGAACGTCTTCTCCGATCGTATCTCGCGCGAGAAGACGATTTTCCGAAAGCTCAAGGAAGCCCGAGTCGCGCGCGCCATCGAGCAGCGCTACTCCAAGGACAAGATCCTCGAGCTCTATCTCAACCAGATCTACCTAGGCAACGGCGCCTACGGCGTCGAGACGGCGTCGCAGCGCTACTTCGGCAAGTCGGTTCGCGATTTGACCGTGGCCGAGGCCGCGATGCTGGCCGGCTTGCCCAAGGCGCCGGAGCGGTACAATCCGCGGCGCTTTGCGGATCGTGCGATTTCGCGCCGCAATACCGTGCTGGAGCTGATGCGTCGCGAAGGCGCGATCAACGCCGCCGATGCGTCGCTGGCCAAGGCGTTCCCGCTGCAGCTCGCGCAGCGCACCGAGTCGGGAGATGTGGCGCCCTACTACCTGGAATGGGTGCGCCGTCAGCTCGAAGAGCACTTCGGCAAGAGCCTGTACGACGAAGGGCTCAAGGTCTACACATCGCTCGACATCGACATGCAGGGCGCCGCCGAACGTGCGCTGGAGAATCAGCTCAAGGCCATCGAGGCCGGACGCAACGGTGCCTATAAGCATCTGACGTACGAGGGGTACGTCGCACGCAACGCCGAAGGCGGCGAGTCCGCGGCGGCCAATTCCCCGTATCTGCAGGGCGCGTTCGTTGCGATCGATCCGCGCACGGGACTCGTACGCGCCATGGTCGGCGGGCGCGACTACGACGACTCCAAGTTCAATCGCGCCACGCAGGCGCTGCGGCAGCCCGGCTCCACCTTCAAGCCGGTGATGTACGCGTCAGCGATTCACGCGGGATTCACGCCGGCGCAGATCGTGGACGATTCGCCTATTTCGCTGGAGCAGCTCTCGGGCGAAACGTGGACCCCGCAGAACTACGACATGAAGTTCATGGGCTCCATGCCCATGCGCAAAGCGCTCTACATGTCGCGCAACCTCGCCGCGATCAACACCGGCACGCAGGTCGGTGTTGGCCCGGTCATCTCGATGGCGCGCAAGTTCGGCATCACCACGCCCATTCCGCCGTATCCGTCCATGTTCATCGGCTCAGCGGACGTCTATCCGCTGGAGATGGTCGGCGCGTACTCCGTGTTCGCAAATCTCGGATTGCGCACCACGCCGCACGCGATCGTGAAGGTCGAGAATGCAGAGGGCAAGCTCGTCTGGCAGCCGCAGTACTCGCGCGAAGCGGTGCTGTCGCCGGAAGAGTCGTGGCTGATGGTCAGCATGATGAAGGACGTGGTCGTGCGTGGCACGGCGTCGCGCAACGTCTGGGGGGCCGGCTTTCACGTGCCTGCGGGCGGCAAGACGGGCACCACGAACGATGGCGCCGACGTGTGGTTCATCGGCTACACCGCCGATCTCGTGGCCGGCGTCTGGATGGGCTTCGACCTCCCCAACAAGATCAAGGCGAACGCGCAGGGTGGCGATCTCGCCGCACCCGCGTGGACCGCGTTCATGACCGAGGTCTACCGTCGCAAGCCGCAGCCGCCCGACTGGCCGCGCCCCGATGGCGTGATCACGCGCGAGATCGACGCCGCGACGGGGCAACTCGCCACCTCCGCGTGCACCGGTGCCGTGGTGACGGAGTACTTCGTGATGGGCACCGAACCTACGCACCCGTGCACCGACGGACCGGTGCGTCCCCCCGGCGCCCTCGCAGACAGCGCGGCGCGCGCGGCCCGCGATACGACGAATCCGTTCCGCATTCCACCGCCGTAACGTCGGTGCGCCCATGAACACGCGCGCGGACAATTGGCGGATGGAGAATCGGCGGACGGAGCACCGTCGAACGGCGTACCTCGCGCGCTGGGTGCTCCCCATCTCGACGCCACCCATCCGGGACGGCGTCGTCATCGTCGATGGCGATCGCATCGAGGCAGTCGGTCGCCAAGTGGATCTGGTTGGCTCGGTGAGCAGCGCGCAGGTGTTGGATCTGGGTGAGGCCGCGCTGTTGCCCGGTCTGGTCAATGCGCACACGCACCTCGAACTCACCGCGATGCGCGGTTTCCTCGAGGGACTCGATTTTCGCGAGTGGCTGCGTATCCTCACGCTCGCGCGCCGCGACTGCTTCGACGCGGACTCGCTGCGCGACGCCTGTCGGTTCGGGCTGCTCGAAGCGCTCTCGCAAGGCATCACCTGCTGCGCCGATACCACCGAGTCGGGACAGTCCATTCACGCCATGCACGAGTATGGCGTGCGCGGCGTGGGGTACGTGGAGGTCTTCGGCCCGGATCCCGCGCAGTGCGACGGCTCGATCGAGGGGCTCAAGCGAGCGGTGAACGCACTACGTCCAAACGACACGGCGCTCGTGCGTACCGGCGTTTCGCCGCACGCACCGTACACCGTCTCTGCCGACCTCTTTCGCGCCACAGCGCAGTGGGCACGCGACGAAGCGCTGCCGGTGGCTGTGCACATCGCCGAAAGCGCGGCGGAGACGGAGTTCGTGCGCGATGGCACGGGGCCGTTCGCCGACCGCCTGCGCGCTCGCAACATCGCGGTGACACCCCAGGCGCGTTCGCCCATCGCGTTGCTGCACGACACGGGCATCCTTGGCACGCAGCCCCTGCTCATTCACGCCATTCAGGTCGGTGGCGAGGATCTCGATCTTGTCCTCGAGCACGGCGCCACCATCGTCCACTGCCCGATCTCCAACGCGAAGCTGGGGCAGGGGATCGCGCCGGTCGAGCGCATGCGGGCGAGGCGCATCCCCCTCGGACTGGGCACCGACTCCGTCGCCAGCAACGATCGGATGGATCTGCTCAGCGAGGCGCGTCAGGCGGCGCTCTTTCAGGCGCTTCAGTTGAGCACCCCCGACGCACTCTCCGCACACGAAGCACTGGCCCTGGCCACCATCGGCGGCGCACGCGCGCTGGGACTCGGAGATCAGGTTGGCACGCTGGAAGTCGGAAAACAGGCCGACCTCGCCGCCTTCCCACTCTCGCACCCGTTCGCGACCCCGGTCCATGATCCCGCCGTTGCACTGGTGCATGTGCTGGCGGGTGTGGTCAGCGCCTCGCTCGTGACCGTGTCGGGTGAGGTGTTGGTGCGTGACGGTGTGGTCCTGCGCGGAGATGATGGCCTCGCACGACGCATTGCCGACCTGGGCGAGCGGCTGCGGACGTGGCGATTGGAGCACGTCAGGCCATCCTGACGACGGGCGATCGCAGACTTCGGCGAGACGGAATCGCGACCTGTGGCCAGTGGCGGCGCGGCCGACCCGCCGTGTATCGTTCGGCGTACCCTCAGCGCGTGGACTGACTTACATGGCAGCAGCATCCGGCCGGACGGAACTCATCTGGCGCGACGGTGAACTTGTCGCGTGGAACGACGCGCGCATTCACGTGATGTCGCACGTCGTGCACTACGGCTCGAGCGTCTTCGAGGGCGTACGCGTCTACGAGACGCCCAAGGGGCCGACCATCTTGCGCGCGCGTGAGCACATGCGCCGCCTGCACGATTCGGCGCGTATTTACCGCATGCCGATGCGCTGGTCGGTGGATGAACTGGTCAAGGCCGCGGCCGACACGGTCAAAGCCAACGGTCTTCCGCACTGCTACCTCCGGCCGGTCGTGTTGCGCACCGGTGAAGAGATGGGCGTGCTGGGCACCAATGCACCAACCGAAACGTTCGTGATCGCGTGGAACTGGGGCGCCTACTTGGGCGGCACGGCTCTCGAGCAGGGCGTCGATGTCTGCGTCTCCAGCTGGCGTCGCGCTGCGCCGAGTACGTTCCCGACCATGGCGAAGGCAGGTGGCAACTACCTGAATTCGCAGCTGACCAAGATGGAAGCGCGGCTCGATGGATACGCCGAAGGGATCATGCTCGACTCCAGCGGCCTGATCTCCGAAGGCAGCGGTGAGAACCTGTTCGTGGTCCGCGACGGCGTGCTCTACACCACGCCCATGGGTGCCGGTATCCTGAGCGGCATCACGCGCGACTCGATCATCAAGATCGCGCATGATCTGCAGCTGCCGGTCAGCGAGCAGGCGCTTCCGCGTGAAATGCTGTATGTGGCCGATGAGTTGTTCTTCTGCGGCACGGCGGCGGAACTCACGCCGATCCGCTCCGTCGACCACATTCAGGTTGGTGAGGGGAAACCGGGTCCGATCACCCGCGCGATTCAGGACGAATACCTTGGCATCGCCAAAGGCAGGAGACCTGATCGGCACGGCTGGCTCACCTTCGTTGGCGAAGGCGCCACCGGTTGATCGACCGCTCAATCCCCGCTGCTTGCTCAACGGCGCCATGCCGACGCGACAGCGGGGATTCGCTTTGATGCACTTGTTGGGACGCAGTAGATCGCTTGCTCGCTGCACTGTCTGACGGAATTCGCGCAACAGAACCGTGTCGAACTTCAGAAGGGAGGATAGGGCGTGATCGCCGGATGTCTCGCACTGAATGCGTCGTACGAGCCTCTCACGATGGTGCCGCTTCGGCGCGCACTGCGACTCGTGATCGATGGCAAGGCGGAGATCGTGGAAGCGGAAACCGGACGCCCGGTGCGCTCGGAGCGCTCGGCATTTCCGCGTCCCGCCGTCATTCGACTCACGCGCTTCGTTCACGTGCCGCGCCGGTTCCGCCGGCAGGTCACCAACACGTTCCTTTTTGCGCGCGACGACTACCAGTGCCAGTACTGCGGGCGCACGGCCGTCGAGCTCAAGCCGCGTGAAGCGCTCACCCGCGATCATCTCATCCCGATCTCGCGCGGTGGCCTCAACGAGTGGACCAACGTCGTCACGGCGTGCAGCCCCTGCAACACGCGGAAGGCCAATCGCCTCCCCGACGAAATCGGCATGCACCCCATGCACGCGCCCGCTGAGCCGCATTTCGTGCACCTGAGCTGGGCCGTACGTCGCCTCACTCCCATTCAGGCGCAGTACATCCGCGTCTTCTACGGCGAGGCCACGCTGCGTCAGCTCGAGGAACTCGAGCGCGCCACCACCCGTGGAGCGTCCGGTCGCCTCGTGCACGCCACCGCGCCCGTGATCGCGCCGGAACTCCCGTAGCGGCCTAACCGTCGACTGTCAGAAGACGATAGTCGGCGAGCGCGATTCGAGGTGGCGCACTTCGCCGCCCAGCAAACGGGTGACCAGCGTCCGCACGCCGGCGCCCACAGCGCCGCCGGGGTTCTTCCGTCCTTGCACCGCCGGACGAATCTCCCCGCGCAACCACCGCTGCACCTCGTCGAGATCACTCATCTCGACAGTCTGCACATCCACCTGCACCACGATGTAGCCGCGGCGCCCGCGCGAGGGCACGCGAAGCTCAGGTGTGTACGCCAACTCGCTCGCGGCCACCGCATCGCCGAATGCCGCGTAGCTCCCTAACGGCGTGATGCGATCCTTCGTAATGCGCGCCACGTCATAGCTGCGGTCGATCAGATCGTAGCGCACGATTACGTCCCACTCGTCGCGCGAAAACAGATCGTCGAACCAGCGCCCCAGCGTCCAGAGTTCAGAGCGGACGTGCAGCCGCGCCGGAAATCCGTTGCGCAGCAACTCGCCAAACGGCTTGTCGGACAGAACGGACCGCACCGCAACCGCCGGAGCCGCAGGCGACGTGGACGGTGCGATGTCCACGCGCGGCACCCCCTGTGCCTGCAGCGGTGCCGACAGCACCGATGTAGAACAGGCGAGAACCAACGTCGCGATCCATACGCGCGCGCGAATCCACCGCCGCGAAGTCGAACGCGTCGGCACGCGGTACTGTCGCGGACGAAGGCTCAGAACCGGTGCCCCAGGCGCACGTATACGTTCGGCTTGAGACCACCCTTCGAGACGGCCTGCGCCACGTACACACCGAAGTCACCAAAGTCGAAGCCGCCGCCGAGATCCGTGCGCCAAGTCCCGATCTCGGGCACGTCCGACAGACCAAATCGCAGCGTGGGATCCGTGCCGTGCAGCAACCATCCACGACCGCTGTTCGCAAACACGACCCACGCACCATCGGCACTGTAGTGACTCGTCGCGCGCCGACGATCGCCAAACCAATCGCGATCGCCGAACAGGCGAATGCGGAAATCACCTCGCCACTCCGCCTGCACCAACAGCATGCGCTCACACTGCGCCGGTCGGCCCAGCTGCACGTACGCGGCGTTGTCGCCGGTCGCGCACGTACCCACGTCGGCCGCGTCGAGTGAACGTCGGAAGTCGAACCCAGGCAACGCATCGATCCCACTCACGGACACCCGTCGCTGCAACGGCAGTGCATCGCCGCCAACCCAGCCGCCCAATACCGCGCGAAGGTTGAGCTGCGCGCCGGGGGCCAGTCGGTTATAGCGCCGCAGGTCCAACAGCCCTCGCGAATACTCCACCTCGCCGATCGTCGCATCTCGCACGCCCGGTGTGGTCGGCGCGATCCGACTCAGACGCCCGCTCCCGCGCTCCATCTGCGCGAACAACAGCCAACCGGAATTGGGCGTGGCCGCATTGTTGCGCGTATCGATCGTCGCGGTCACCGTCGCCAGATGCAGCACGCCCTCGTCACTCGCCGGATTCGCTCGCCACGGCTTGTCGTCCGTCAGCGACCACACTCCCCGCGCGGTTCGGGACGTCCAGCGCTCTTCGCCATACTCGGCACGGAGCTCGTTGCCGCGTCCTGCGAAGAGCGCCACATGCGCAGACGCACCGTGCCGCTGCCAGTAGTCGCGATAGTCACGCGCCGCCAGGAACGTCGCCAAGCCGATCTCACGCTCCGTCAGCTGCCACTGCTCCATCGGATCGATCACGTCGAACAGGCGTCCACCCACCTTCACACCCGCACGTTCGCCACGCTGCACCTCGAGCAAGGCGCGGTGCCCGCGATTCGCCGGTGTCCATTCCAGCCGTTCACCGGTACGTACCACGCCGAACAGTTCCACAATCGCGCGTGTCTTCCCAGACACCGCACGCAGGCGCGGACCGATGTAGATCGGCAACCCTTCGACGCGGTTGTACGTGTGCGCCGACGTGAGAAAGAGCTCGCTGTGCGTGCCATCATTCGTCGGCTTCCATCGTGAAAGCCTCGTGAAAAGCTCCCGCTCCGCATCGGCCGTCAGCGTGTCTCCCGACTCGCGATACTTGAGGCGCGCCGACCAGATGCGTACATCGCCGCCGACTGAGGCCGACGCGGGCGCCGTCAACGTGCCTCCCACGATCGTGAGGGTCCCGCCGACTCGGGCGTCGCCTGCGACGGACACGTCGCTGTTGATCGCGAAGAGCTGCCCAAGTACCACGCCGTTGATGCGCGCACGCCCCTCGAGCACCGCGAGATCGCCACGCACCGTGTCGCCCACGGCAATCGACACCTCGCCACGAACCCGGCGCGTGCGCGGCGAATTCCAGAGCGCGACCGCTTCCTGCGCCACCTCATGCGGGACGCTGCCCAGACGACGTTCATCGGTGCGCAGCTCGCTACCGCTCGCCGGTCGGGCCTGCGCGACAAGACGCGCAGGCCAACTCAGGACGGGCAGGCACAGCGCGCACAGCACGACGGCGACGACGCCATCGCGTAGACCTAGCGCTGGATGAACGGAAGATGTTGGAGCGAGTCGAGGCGGCATCGTCGTCACTCTGCGGAGGGAGAAGCGGTGTAGTACACCCACGGCATCACTCGTTCGCGGTCGCAATGCCGAGTCGGCGCATGCGCCGATAGAGATTGGGACGATCGGTCTGGAGGCGTCGCGCAGCCTCGGCAACGCTACCGTCCGACTCTGCCAATGCGGCCGCAATGAGTCGGCGCTCATAGTCGTCGAGCGCATCGCTCAGTGCGAGCCCGGTGATCGCCGGAACGTCCGCGGCCATCGCGACCGGATCGGCGCGCTCTCCCGCCGCCAACGGCAGCACGGAACGCACTTGTAGGTCGCCGATCTCCGCTCCGGCGTGCAGAATCGCCAGCCGTTCCACCACGTTCGCCAGTTCGCGCACGTTCCCAGGCCAGCGATAGTCGGCCAGCATGGCCAGCGCATTCTCACGCCACCGCACGAGCGGCTGCCCGGTGCGACTGCGGTGCCGATCGGAAAAATGACGCACGAGCGAGGGCAGGTCACCGGGACGCTCGCGCAGCGGCGGCAGCGAGATCGGGATCACGTTCAGTCGAAAGAACAGATCCTCGCGGAAGCTGCCGTCGGCGACGGCGCGCGTCAGATCCTTGTTGGTCGCCGCCAGAATCCGCACGTCGACCTTGATCGGCTTGCCGCCGCCCACGCGCTCGATTTCCCGCGCCTCGATGGCGCGCAGCAGCTTCGCCTGCGCCTCTGCACCCAGATCGCCTACTTCGTCGAGGAACAGCGTGCCCGTATGCGCCAGCTCAAAGCGACCAAGCCGCCGCTCGGTAGCGCCGGTAAAGGCGCCACGCTCGTGCCCGAACATCTCGCTTTCCACAAGATCGCGTGGAATCGCCGCACAATTCACGCGCACGAACGGTCGATCGCGACGCGGACTTCCCACGTGCAGCGCCGCAGCGACCAGCTCCTTTCCTGTGCCTGACTCGCCCGTGATCAGCACTCGCGCGTCCGTCGGCCCGACGCGCGCAATCATTGCGCGCACATCGCGCATCGCTGGCGAGTCCCCGATCATCTCGCCGGAAATTCCCAGGTCTTCGCGCAGCGCCTGCGCCGCGCGTCGCGCCTGTCGCAACTCGAACGCGGACGCGAGCGCGAGCAGCACACCTTCCGGCGTGAGTGGCTTCTCGAGAAAGGTGAAGGCACCCAGCTTCGTCGCACGCACCGCGTCCGTCAGCGCCGCGCGCCCACTCATCATCACCACCGGCAAGTCCGGACGTCGCTCGCGCAACCGTGCCAGGAGCGCCAGTCCATCCAGTTCGCCCGGCATCATCAAATCCACCAGCGCCACATCCGGCTCGATGGCGTTCGCCATCGCCAGTCCCGCCGCACCGTCCGCTGCATCACGCACGTCATAGCCTTCGCCGGCGAGCAGCGCGGCAACCATCCGCCGAATGTTCGGCTCGTCATCGACAATCAGGACGCTCGGCATCAGCGCGGCATCACTGCGGCCAACGCGTGACGCGCCAGCACGAACGGTTAGTCATGACTGGGCTCCGTCTTTTCTCGCTCGGCACGCGAGGCAAACTCACGGGCAGGGGACTGTGACCGTTCGGTGAGCACGCGCGTGGTGAAGCGCTGCGCTTCACTCATACGCTCAACCTCTTCGGCGATGGATTCGACGGCGCGCTCGATCGCCTGCAAACGACGCGCGTTCTCGGCGTCCGCAGGCGACGACGCGGTGCGGCGTTCCAACAGATGCATCACGATACGGAAGACCGGTGCCCCGAGAGCGATCAGCAGCAACGCCATCAGAACGCTGTTGTCAAAAATCGAGCGCCTGACAGGCATCTCGCGCTCTCGTCCCGGAGGTCCGTTCGTATACGCCGGCAGTATGCGCCGACCGCCAACAGCGACGCCATCCTTGTCCATCACGATGGTCGTGCTGCCGCCTTTCCCGTCGGGGATCGTGATGGTGCGCTGCCCCTGCGCGTCCTGGGACACGAGCATCGCGGGGACATCTTTCGACACACCGGCCTTCGTAGCCGCCTCCGACTGCTGCCGATCCGCCGCATCGAGCCTCGCGTGCAGCGCTTCGCGTTTGGACTCACTCGCTGCACTGTTCGCGAACTGCGTATTGGACGGCACCTGCGCGCCGGTCTGTGTCCCGCTCTGCGCCTGCAAGATCACGCGCGCGGCACCGTCGCGCGGTCAGCTGCCGCCACGAAGTCGCCAGCAGGTGCCTGCGCACGTTCCGCCAGCAGCTTGGCAGCAAAACGCTGTCCCTCGCCCATGCGCTCCATCTCGACGGCGACGGTCTCCACGGCCTGCTCGATTCTATCGAGTCGCTGCAGCACCGGTGCCGAAACCACGGGCGCTGCCGTGCGGCGATCGAGCCATCGCGCGAACGCGCGCACCATCGGGATACCAAGCACGATGACGACCGCAGCGAAGGACACATCCTTTACAATCTCAAGCACACCAGGCGGCACATCGCGGCTTTCGCGCGCGGGAGCGGTCGACGCGGTCACGTCGCCCACACGCACACCCTCTGGGCCGATCGTGATCAGCGTCGTGCCGCCTCGTCCGTCGGGTACGGAGAACACTCGCGTCGATCCACCGGGGCCGTCGTTGGTGGTCACGAGCGTGGGATTGCCTTCCTGGCTGGTCGCGATGTCTCGCGCCGCATCCGCGTTGGCGCGTGCGTCAGCGGCCGTGGCACGTGCCTGCTCTGCGGCCTGCTGCGCCTGAACCGCTCCCTGCTCTGCGGACTGGCTGGCCTGTTGCGCCGCGTCGCGCGCGTTCTGCGTGATCATGTGCTGGCCTCCGGATGACCCAAAGTCGTGGATACGCTCATCGCCGCGTCTGCTCCACCGGTACGCGCTCGGCGGGAGCGCCCATCGGCATCTGGGGCCGCTCGCTCAACAGCTTGTTGGTGAAGCGCTGTCCTTCGCTCACGCGCTCCAGCTCCACCGCAACTGTGTCGATGTTGCGTTCCATTGCGTCGAGTCGCGCCTGCACGTCGGCGGAGAGCGACGTGGACTGCTTGGAGAACGTGTTCCGACGGTCGAGCCAGCGCGCAAACGCGCGCGCGATCGGTGTGCCCACGACGAGCAACACCAGCGTGGCCATGCTCGCATAGGCCAGGTCGGTCACGCCACGCGGAATCACCTGATTGATCGGAATAGTGGTGCTCCCCTGACCATCCTGACTCACGTGAATTCCTTGACCATCCACGCTGATCTGGATGTCGTCTCCGCCATCGGTCGGAATCACGATCGTGCCGGGCGCACGCGCCGGACCGCCACCTTGCGCGTCGGCGCCGCGCGCTGCGCGAGCTGCATCACGCGCCTGGTTCGCCGCCTGTCGCGCCTGATTCGCTGCGTCGCGCGCCGCCTGATTCGCGTCGTTGATGGCCTCGCGCACCTGTTGCTGCACGTCGCTCTGTCGACTGCTCGACTGACTGGTGGTGCGCATGCTCATGCTCCCTGAACGCCGGTGATCGGCAGGCGCAATCGCAACTCCGTGCCCGCCCCTGGAGTACTCGTTGCCTCGATGACGCCGTGGTGCGCCACTACGGTCTGCTGGGCAATCGCCAACCCAAGCCCGGTGCCGCCCGGCTTGGTTGTCATGTACGGCTCGAAGATGTGCGCCAATGCGTCCTCGCTGATGCCGCATCCACTGTCGCGTACCGCGATCCGCAGCGCGTCGCGATCATCCAGCTGATCACGCTGCACGCGCACCGCAATCTCGGCGCGTTCGCCGCACGTCATGCACGCGTCGACGGCGTTGAGCAGCACGTTCGCCACGGCACGGACCAATGGCTCGTGAAACCCCATCACCAGCGGCAGCCCTGGTTCCACGTCGAGGGAGACGGTCAGCCCCTCCGGAATCGTGTTGCGAACGGTACGGGTGACCAGCTCCGCGATATCAATCTCCGCCGCTGGTCCATCTGGTAGACGCCCGAACTGCGCGAAGCTGCGCGCCATCACGTCCAGTCGCGCCGACTCCTCCGCCAGCACATCTACCGTCTCGCGCAATTCGTCTGGGACGCTGCGTCGCAGGCGCTCCACAGCGAAGCGAATCGGCGTCAGCGGATTCTTGAGTTCGTGCGCAAACCGGCGCGCTGATTCGCGAAAGGCATCCGCGCGCTCGGCCTCCAGGGCCCGTCGTCGTCCGATCTCGAGCTCGCGCACCATCGTTCGCATCCCCGTTCGCAGGACCTCAAACTCCGGAGCGCCTGGGCGCTCGGTCTGCTCCGGTACCGCGCGCCCGGTGCGAATGAGTCCAGTCCACCCCACCAATTCATCCAACGGCCGACTGAGCTGGCGACTGAGATGCCCCGCCACGCGCGACGCACCCACGGCCACGAGCACGACCACCACCAGCGCTCCGACCAACACCACGCGCATCGTGCGCGCGGCCACAAAGTCGAAACGCGTCCCCAACTCCACCGACTCACGCAGCTCTCGCTCATGCCGATCGAGCAGCTGTCGCTGTTCGGCGGTAAGCGGAAGCGACCGCGCTGCCGCAATCGCTCCCTCTCCACTGCGCGCCACCCGCTCCCACGCCGATCCCGACGACATCATCGAAAGCGCACGGCTGGCCGTGCCGGTCCAGAGCGCGGTGACCGCAATCGTCGGTACGACAGCGAACAGCAGCAGCATCGCGAACAGACGCGACCGGAACGGCGCGCGACTCCGTGAACGCGTGCGCTCCCTACGCGGGTCGCCAAACGAGGGTTTCTCGTCAGCAATTTCCCCGATGGGATCGCTGGTCGGCTTCCGCATCTCCTTCATACCAGATAATTTACGCGGCTGTACCCGGTCGGCACGTCTCTCTCCCGCCGCCGAGTATTGCACGCGTCGATCCTGGAGTGGAATGGCAACGTCGTGGTCCTTTGCCCCCCTCGTCGAACAGCGCGCCCGAGAACACCCGGAGCGCCCGCTCGCGATTATCGGGGAACGGACGTGGACCTACGGGCAGGTCGACGCACAAGCGTCGTCCCTTGCCGCGGCATTCTCTGAACTCGGCCTCGGAGCAGGCGATCGCATTGCGGTCAACTTGCCCAACGGGGTCGAGTGGGTCGTGTCGTTGCTCGCGTGCGCGAAGTTGGGTGCGGTCGTCGTGCCGGTCAGCCCGCAGCTCAGCAGTCACGATCTGCGGTATCAGTTGCGGCACGCGGAAGCGAGTGCGGTCGTCACCATCGAGCGCTATGCGGGGATCGATTTCCTGCAGCGCTTCGAAGATCTGCTCGGTGACCTCCCCGATCTGCAGTACGTCGTCACAGTCGGCGACGAGGATTTGTGGTACGACGACCGCATCTTTCAGTTCGAGGATCTGGTCTCGAGCGGCTCCGGCCGTGACTACCCGCGCCCTGCGGAGTACAACGAGGACATGGATCTTGCCGTGCTCTACACGTCAGGAACCATGGGCAAGCCGAAGGGAGTCCGCCTGTCGCATCGGGCGGTGGTCGAGAATGCGGTGCGCAGCGCCGAAGCCGTCGAGCTTTCCCCCGACGATCGCGTGCTGCCGTCTGTTCCGCTCTTCGCCATCTTCGGGTTCAGTGTGATGGTGGGGACGATCGTAGCGGGGGCGACGCTCGTGTTGCGCCCTGCGTCCGATGCCGCCGGAGTGCTTGCGCTGATCGACGCGCGGCAGGTCACCGTGCTGCACGGAGTCCCCACGCTGTATCACCTCCTCATGCGAGAGGAGGCGTTCGACCAGTCACGCGTACGTTCGCTGCGCACCGGCGTCATCGCCGGAAGTTCGGTTGACGAGGAGCTGGTACGCCGAGTCCGTCGCTGGTGCGACGTGCTCGTGGCGTACGGACTCACGGAAACCGGTGCCGCGGTCACCATGACACGTTTCACCGATCGCGACGACAATCGTCAGGGTTCGGTGGGACGCGCGCTCCCAGGCGTGGAAGTCATGGCGGTAGACGTCGTGACCGGGTTGCTGCACGGACCCGAAGCGGTCGGCGAGATCGCCGTGCGCGGGTCCAATCTCATGCGCGGGTACCTGCGCATGCCGGCGGAGACCGCAAAGGTCCACACGCCGGAAGGCTTCTTCCTCACCGGCGATCTCGGCATCATCGATGAGGATGGGTACGTAAAGATTCTCGGACGGCGACAGGAGACGATCACTCGCGGAGGACGGCAGCTCTATCCCCGCGAGCTCGAAGAACGGCTCCGCGCGCATCCGGCAGTTGACGATGTCTGCGTGATCGGTGTTCCCCACGATGTGCTGGGGGAGCAGGTGTGCGCATGCATCGTTCCAGTTGAAGGCGCCGTTATCACGGGCAGCGAAATCAAGCGCTTCGCCCTCGAGACGATGACGGCGTACAAGGTTCCCGATCTCGTCCGCTTCTTCGATGTCTTCCCCATGACGGGGAGCGGCAAAGTCAGGCGGCGAGAACTCGCGCGTGCAATCGCGCTCGATCACACAGTTTCGCATACCGGGTAGGACATGCATTCACGTCAAACACGGACGGCCCCTGCGGGTCGCTCCGTCGCTCCGTTCCATCGTGGGCCGCAAGCGGCTCCCGCAGCAGCAGCCGGCGCCGGCGCTCCCATGCACCAGGCCCCCAATGCCGCCCTCCTCATCGACTTCGACAACGTCACGATGGGGATCCGCTCCGACCTGCAGGGGGAGCTCAACAACCTCCTCTCGTCGGACATCATCAAGGGCAAGGTCGCAGTCCGCCGCGCCTACGCCGACTGGCGACGCTATCCGCAGTACATCGTCCCGCTGACGGAATCGTCGATCGATCTCATCTTCGCGCCAGCCTACGGCTCGTCGAAGAAGAACGCAACTGACATCCGCCTCGCCATCGACGCGATGGAGCTCGTCTTCACGCGCCCGGAAATCGGCACCTTCGTGCTCCTCTCCGGCGACTCCGACTTCTCGAGCATGGTCATCAAGCTCAAGGAGTACGGCAAGTACGTCATCGGCGTCGGCATTCGCGAGTCGTCGAGCGATCTGCTCGTGATGAACTGCGACGAGTACTACTCCTACAACGCGCTCGCCGGCCTCACCAAGACGGGCGACGACGAATCCACGCGCTGGGATCCGTGGGAGCTCGTGACCGAGTCGGTCACGCGCATGAAGCGCAACGGCGATGTCATGCGCTCCGATCGCCTCAAGCAGGTCATGCAGGAAATCGACTCGTCGTTCGACGAGAAGAACCTCGGCATGCCCAAGTTCTCCCGCTTCGTGCAGGAAGCCGCACACAAGGGACTGCTCAAGGTCACCAAGCTCGAGAGCGGCCAGCTCGAAATCGATGCTCCTGTCGGTGGCGCGCCGGCTCCTACGGCTGCTGCCACTGGCGAAGCCGCTGCGGCAACCGAAGGTGAAACCTCCTCTCCCGACATGCGTCGCGAGCGGCAGACCGAACGCGACGATCGTCGCGGCCGTCGTGGTCGTCGTGGTCGTGGGCGCGATCGTGATCGTGGCGAACGCACCGAGGCCGATGCGGCGCCGTCGTCCGCCGACGTCAGCGTCACGGCGGAAATGCCAGTGCCGTCCGCGGCACCGGTCGCTGCTGAAGCGGAAGCCGCTACCGTGGCACCTGCTGCAGAGTCGCGCCCGCCGCGTGAAGAGCGCGATGGACGCGGTCGCGATCGTGGCCGTGGTCGTGGTCGCGAGAACCGTGAAGATCGTGGCGCGCCGCGTACCGATCGTCCGGCGGAAGTCGCCGCACAGGCACAGATCGCGTTCGGTGAAGTCGTCGCTGATTCCATCGGTGCCAGCGGTGAGCGCCTCACGCGCAGCGAGGCCTTCGATCTCGTGCGCCGCAGTGTCGAAGCGCTGGTGCAGGGCGAGGACGCCACGAGCGCCAGTGCGGCGCGCCAGCGTGCGTTCGAACTGCTCGGCCGCGACAGCGAATCGCTGAGTGCGCGCAACTTCGAGCGCATTCTGCAGGACGCGCACGACGCCAACATGATCGATCTGCGCCGTCGCGGAAACGACTTCGAAGTCGCCCGTGCGGTCGATGCCGCGCCGATCGTCGAGCAGCTTCGCTCGGTCGAACAGGCGCAGCAGGCGGCCGCGGCCGCCAAGGCTC
This sequence comes from Gemmatimonas sp., assembly GCA_965279375.1. Taxonomy (GTDB): domain Bacteria; phylum Gemmatimonadota; class Gemmatimonadetes; order Gemmatimonadales; family Gemmatimonadaceae; genus Gemmatimonas. Next base: position 2,645,660 of record OZ257156.1, read on the forward strand.
CACCGGCGCCGCCTCGCGGTATGGGCGCCCGTGGTGTCGGGGGACGTGGCATGGGTGGCCGCAGCAAGGGACCCGGAGCGCCTCCGCCGGAGCTGCTCATGGTCGGCGTGGTACCGCGCGTCGCCAGTGGCGCGCCGGGCCCGGCCGCCGGAAATGGCGTAGCGGCCTCGGCCGTCGTTGCCGAAGTCGCCCCGGTTGCCGCCCCGGTGGTCGAGGTCGCCGCGCCGGTGATCGAGACGCCTGCGGCTGCCGCACCCGCCGCAGCCAAGCGTGGCAAGGCGCCGGCCAAGGCCGCTCCAGCGGCCAAGGCTCCGGCCAAGAAGGCGGCAAAGGCGCCGGAGAAGCCTGTCGCTAAGCCGGCCGCGAAAACGGCCTCCAAGGCCCCGGCGAAGGCCCCAGCCAAGGCCGCGAAACCGGCAGCCAAGGCAGCCAAGGCTCCGGCCAAAAAGGCGGCCAAGAGCGGCCGGAAGTAGTCCGCCGGTTCTGGCTCCGCTGGAAACAGGAACGCCGCCCCATACCGGGGCGGCGTTCTTGGTTTCCGGCGGCCACGATGGGCTACGAAATCAGCCCCAGCGTACGCCCGACCTCCTTGAAGGCCGACACCACCACGTCGAGATCGTCGCGGGTGTGCGCCGCACTTACCTGACAGCGCACGCGGGCCTGCCCCTGCGGAACGACCGGGAAGCCGAAGCCCGTCACGAACACCCCCCGGTCCAGCATCATCTCGCTGACCTTGATTGCCAGCGCCGTCTCTCCAACGATGATCGGAACGATCGGCGTCTCGCCGGGCAGCGGCGCGAACCCCGCCTCCTGCACGGCCTGACGGAAATACGAGGCGTTGTCTCGCAGTCGAGTAACCAACTCCGGATGCGCCTCGGTGTGCAGCACGGCCGCCAGCGAGCTGGCGGCGACGGTGGGTGGGAGCGCGTTCGAAAAAAGCTGCGGTCGCGAACGCTGCGTCATCATGTCGCAGAGCGCTGCCGGACCCGCAATGAACCCGCCGGCTGCGCCGCCCAACGCCTTGCCGAGCGTCGACGTGATCACGTCCACTTCGCCGACAACGCCAAAGTGTTCTGCGGTGCCACGGCCTGTCGCCCCTAGCACACCGGTGGCGTGCGAGTCGTCCATCACCACTATCGCGTCGTAATCGCGCGCGAGTTGCAAAATCTCCGGCAGCTTCGCGATCGCGCCTTCCATCGAGAACACGCCGTCCGTCCAGATCACACGTCGCGTCGCCGACTTGGCACCGGCGAGCTTCTCGCGCAGGTCGTCCATGTCGCTGTGCTTGTAGACGGCGGTCGTGCACTTCGTGATCGCTTTCGCCAACCGGATCGAGTCGATGATCGACGCGTGGTTGAGCGCGTCGGAGATGACGAAATCTCCTTCGCGCACGATCGTCGGTGTCAGCGCCTCGTTGGCATTCCACGCCGATACATATGAGAGCGCCGCCGGCGTGCCGACGAATCGCGCGAGCGCCGTCTCCAGGTCGCGATGCACCGCGAACGTTCCGCAGATGAATCGCACCGATGCCGTGCCTGCGCCGAGATGTTTCAGCGCGTCGATGCCGGCTTGTACCACGGCCGGTTCGTTGGCGAGACCGAGGTAGTTGTTGGACGAGAGGACGATGACCTCGCCGCGTCCTTCCATGCGCACGCGGGCGCCTTGCGGCGACTCGAGATAGTTGAGGCGCTTGTAGACCTGATCGGCCTTGAGCTGCGCGATCTGCCCTTCGAGGTCCTGCACGAATGCGGTATTGATCGACATCGGGAGCCCTACAGCTGGAAAATGATCTTGCCCGCTTCGCCGGACTTGATCAGGTGCATTGCCTCGTCCACGGCTTCGAGCGGCAGGCGATGCGTGATCACCGGCGTGGGATCGAATGCGCCGGAACGGATGAATCGCGTCATCTGGTGCCACGTGTCGTACATGCGCCGACCCACGACGCCGTAGATCGTGAGCCCCTTGAAGATCACTTCGGTGGCGAAGTCGATGTCGATCGTGCGCGAGGGAATGCCAAGCATGTTCACGCGTCCGGCGGGGCGGGCGAGCGCGAACGCTTGGTGAACGGCACTTGGTACGCCCGACATCTCGAGCACGACGTCGGCGCCATGTCCGTCGGATGCGGCGTGCACGGCGGCCGCGGCCTCGTCCGGATGGACGGCGTCGTGGGCGCCCATCGTGCGCGCGAGCTCGAGGCGGCGCGGATTGATGTCGGTCGCGATGATGCGTGCGGCGCCGGCGGCGCGGCAGATGCCGACCGCGAACGCACCGATCGGACCGCAGCCCGTGATGAGCACGACGGAACCGGGAATCTCGGCGGTGAGCGCCGTGTGAAACGCGTTGCCCATCGGGTCGTGGATGCCGCCGATGTCGTAGCTGATGGCGTCGTCGAGGTGCCAGACGTTCGTGGCGGGCATCGCGATGTACTCGGCGAAGCAGCCGTCGCGATCGACACCGATGATGCGGGTACTCGGATCGACGTGCGCGTTGCCGGTGCGGCTGAAGAGCGAGCGCTCGTCGACGATGTGTCCCTCCGCCGTGACGCGGTCGCCGACTTTCACCGTTTCGACGAGGCTGCCGACGGAGACGACGTCGCCCGCGAACTCGTGGCCGACGACGAACGGCGGCTTGCAACGCCCCGCGGCCCACGCGTCCCACTCGTAAATGTGCACGTCCGTACCGCAGACGCCGGCGCTCCGCACGCGAATGAGAACCTCGTCGTCGCGAATTTTCGGCTCGGGAACTTCGGTGAGGACGAGACCGCGTCCCGCTGTCTGCTTGACCAACGCTTTCACAAACGCTCCATGAGTACGTGCCCTGCCGAAAACACCGCCGTCCGAGGGAAAACAAGGTGCCGCGGCGTGGCGCGGACGTCGTGCAGATGACGCGCGCCGGTCAAAGCTGACACGACGTCGTGTTGCGTGGTAGGTGTTCGAATCGTCTGTCGCGTGATGTAATCGCGCGCGTTCTTTATACGCGCTATTGCGCGGGGGAATTATCCACGCGTATATTCGCGACACCACAACGACTTGCGCGCGCTGTCCACATCTCGGAAACGAGGCGCGCAGACCTTCACTGGAAACGCGTGGTACAATCACGACGCGAGTGCTTCCAGAGTTCGGGCGCTGCAGTGATGGCGTCCTTTGCAGCGGCCAACGCGCGGTATGCGTCGGCGCTCTTCCTGTCGCCGTCGTCATCGACGACGGCCAGCTTCGTCACCCCCACCGTGACGAGCTTGCCTCGCATCTCCGATCCCGCGCTGCGTATCGCGCGCGGTGGATCGACCGGCCTTCGCCGTTGGATGCGAGTCGCACCTCCCTTCGCTCAATCCACGACATCGCTGCCGATGTCGCATGCACTGCCCGCGAACGTGAATGCGCGGGCGATCAGCTCCACGATCCTCTCTGAGGTCGTGTAGCGCGCAACGAAACGGTGCATCCGCACCCAACGTCGCGCGGCTCACCTTTCCACCGGGGGAAAGGGAGCACAACTAACTCCTCTTGAGGAGAGTAGCATCATGGCACCAGCCAAGAAGGCCGCGAAGAAGGCGGCGAAGAAGGGTGGCCGTAAGGCCGCGAAGAAGGGCGCGAAGAAGGCTGTGAAGAAGGGCGCGAAGAAGGCCGTGAAGAAGGGCGCCAAGAAGGCCGCGAAGAAGGCCGTGAAGAAGGGCGCCAAGAAGGCGGCCAAGAAGGGTGCAAAGAAGGCGGCCAAGAAGGGCGCCAAGAAGGCTGCAAAGAAGGCCAAGAAGCCTGCAAAGCGCGCCAAGAAGGCGCCGGCTCCGGCTCCTGCCGCAGCGTAATTCGTCCGTTCTCGCAGCACGCAGTCCCGAAAAACGCGAAGGCGCCGGCATGTCTGCCGGCGCCTTTCACGTTCTGCCCACAAAATCCGATGCTCGCTCGCGCCTCTGCGTTAAACGCCTGACGCGCGCGGCAACGACTACGTCGCCGAGACCAGCAGCTCCCGTGCAGGCACCGGCACATCGACGTCGTCCGGAACCGGACCCCACACGAACGCGGCAAACCGCGGCACCGCGTCACCACGGCTTCCGTCCGCGATCACGATCCCGATAGGCTCACGCTCTTCCTGCTTCACACGATTCACACGCATGGGTGACCCTCCACCCTGGACGTTGAGACTGACCACACTCGCCCGCGAGTCGGGCACACCTGCTCAAAGAGCAGATATGGTGCCAGACGGCAAATCGTTTGTAAGTGCTTGCAGGACAATGCGTTGGGAAAAGCAGTCCTGAAGGCGTTCTCGAAAACGTGTCTGAACGACACCCTGTAACCATGCTCGACGTGTCATCACGACACGTCGAGGGCTACGCGACCGCGGCTTCCTTGCGCGCGAGAAACGTCTCGCGGCGGCCAACGGTGCGGTCGATCGAGATCGTCCAGCCGCGATATCGCGACTCGAGTTCTTCCATCGGCATACCGCCCGCGCCGGCAGCGATCGTCTCGACCAGATGCACACCGCCATCCACCGTGGCGCCCTGCAGCACCTCGATCACGCGCGCACGACTCAACGCGTCCAGGCCGGCGAAGGCCGACGGGGAACAAACGACCGCGTGCAGTTCGACGTCCGGCGACCAGGCGCCCAGATCCGCGCAGTAGCCACGAACCCGCTGGGTGAGCCCTGCGGCTTCAGCGGCGCGAACTACGCGTTCCATGGCGTCGTGGGCGGGCTCCACGGCCGTTACCGCGCACCCCCGCGCGGCCAAGTACAGCGCTGGCCCCTCGCGCTCGGCGCCCGCCACCAGCACGTGCCGGTCCGACGAGTCCTTGAGCGCCCGGACCAGCACGGCATCCGGATCGATGCCCCAATGCTCAGGGCGGCAGTACTGCTCCAGCACCTTCAGGCGCCGCCGACGCCACGTGGCGTACGTGGGCATGCGCAACCGACTAGCGATGATCCGGTCGACCTCCTGCCACACGACGATCTCCGTCAACGTCGTCTGCGCCTGCTTCCGGAGGATCGCGACCGCCTCGTCGCCAATCTTCAGGAGCGCGCTTCGCGAGATCGAGTCCTTGTAGTCCTCGATCTCGCGCTCGACATAGAGCTCGTATTCGTGCTTTAGTGACCGGGGAGTGCTAATCGGGGTGCCCCGTGTGGAAGAATGTGGATAAAGTACCGACGAATCGGTCCCGCGCAAGAGGTCCCGGGCACGAATTCTTCGACTAATCGTATGTAGTTTTTGAACTTGCGATCTCGCACCGAGATGTCGCACACCGTGGTGGCCCCATCGCACGATAGGACACGATGCCCGAATTGCCAGAAGTTGAGGATGCGGCGGGTCGATTGCGAGCCGCGATCGTCGGTCGGACCATCGCGACAGCAACAGCGCATCATCGGTCGCTCCAGCGCACGCTCACCGCCGAATCCTGCCACAATATGGCCGGTCTGAGCGTTGTCCGCGTGGAGCGACGAGCCAAGATCCAGCTCGTCCACTTCGCCGACGGGCACCTCCTGGAAGTCCACTTCCGCATGACCGGTGACTGGGACATGGGACGAGATACCGATCCGATCCAGCCGCTCGAGCGGGCTCGTATCACCTGCACGGACGGCACCAGGGTATCGCTCATCGACGGCCGGGCATTCGGCGTGATGAAGCTCCACGCGCCCGGGTTGTTCGCTCTCCCGCCGCTCGGGCCGGAACCCCTCGCTGAAGACTTCGATGCGGCCGCGCTACGCGCCGCCCTCGGCGGCCGCACCGGCCCCATCAAGCCGGTCCTGCTCGATCAGCGCGTCGTCGCCGGACTCGGCAACATCTACGCAGCGGAAGCGCTTTGGGAGGCCGGTATTCGCCCCGATGCACCGGCCAATCGACTGTCGGCGCCGCGCATCGCACGACTGCGTGACGCCATTCGGCTCGTGCTGACCCGAGCACCCGCCGGGCGCTACTACGAGCGCGCTGATAGCGGTCGTCCGGCGGCAACCGAAGAGATTTGGCGCGTCTATGGGCGCGACGGTGAACCGTGTCATCGATGCGGCGCGCGAGTCGCACGAACGACGCAGGCTGGCCGCAGCACATTCTGGTGTCGCCGCTGCCAGCGTTGAGCGAGCGGCAACCCAAGGTTAGCGCCTGCGCGCGCGCCGATACACCGCTTCGTCGAACACCGCGAGCGTCTGCACGGCCGTCGCGGACCAGCGGAATTTCGCCGCCTGCGCCTGACCACCGCGTGTGAGGCGTGCGCGCAGCTCGTCATCGTGCAGCAAGCGCTTGAGCTGCGACGCCAGTGCGGAAGCATCGTTCCACTCGAAGAGCAACGCGGCGTCGCCCACGACCTCGGGCAACGAACTCGCATTCGCGCAGACGACGCGACCGCCGGCCACCATCGCTTCGAGGGCAGGCAAGCCGAAGCCTTCGTACGACGACGGAAATACGAGTGCCGTCGCCTTTCGGTACAGCCGCGCCAACTCGGCGTCACTCACGTACCCCGCGTGATGCAACCACGGCCGCGGGTGCGCGCGCGCGTTCGGCCCGCATTGCACCAGCGGCACCGTCTCGCCTTCGGCATGCAGCTGCTCCATCGCACGATACAGCACCGCGAGATTCTTTCGCGCCTCCTGCGCACCGACCGTCAGAAAGAACGGTCCGTCGATGCCGAGTTTGTGCAGTGACTCCGACGGCGCGTCGTCCGGCGGCGCGATATCGTCAGCGGCAAGCAGCGTCACGCGGATGTTGTCCGATGCGACGGGCAGGAGCCGCAGCATCTCACGTTCCGTGAAGGCGGAGATCGCGATGAGCATGTCCGCGCTAACGACGGTATTGGTGTAGCGCCGGCGATACTTGATGCGCTTGAGCACCTTCCACCAACGGTGGTCGAGTTGCAGCATGGGCGCGAGATCGAGCACGGTCACCACGCGCGCGGCCTGCTCCGCGGTCGGATGCATCCAGTTCCAAGGGTACCACACCACATCCGCCGTGCTGGTCACCAGCTCCTGAATCGGTGCGAAGCTGCTGCGGGATCCGAGATCGCCGGGCAGTTGGGCCAACTGCTGGCGCAGGGCGTCAAGATCAGCGGCCCGTGCATACAGCGTGAATCGCACGGATGGGCGCGCGATCGGCATCTGCACCAGCAGGTTGCGAACGTAGCGGCCGATGCCGCGCCGCTCGCGCAGCAGACGAGTGGCTTCGATCCCGATGTGGTGCGTTGTAGGGCTTTGCGATGGCATTGAGCGGCGAAGCGGAGGATTGCACGGCAACTCGGCGGTAACACACGACGACAATGAGACCCTACTTCAGCTGGCACCGTGCGCCACGGCACCCCTCCGCGTCTGAAGCGAATCGTGCTGCGGACCTAGTCAATCGCGCTCAGGAGAGCGCCCTTCAGATAGCCTGTTTCCGGAACTGTGACCAACTCCGGATGATCGAGCGGTTGTCCGGTGATGCCGCGCAACGTCAGACGACGGCCGCTGTCACTCGCCGCGTCTTGCAGCATGTCGAGGAACATCGCACGCGACACATGGAAGCTGCAACTTGCAGTGAATAGCGTACCGCCCGGCGCCAGCAGCCGCATCGCCTGCAGATTGATGTCCTTGTAGCCGCGGCGCGCACCCTCGAGCGCGCCACGTGTTTTTGCGAACGCTGGAGGATCGACGACGATGGTGTCGAATCGGCGACCCTCACGATTCCATTCGCGCAAGACGTCGAATGCATCGCCTTCCAGCGCACTCACGTTCGTGAAGCCGTTGAGCGCCGCATGCGCTTCCACGCGCGCCAAGGCTGGCGCGGATACATCGAGTGCGGTCACGTGCTGCGCGCGCTTCGCCATATGTAACGCGAAGGATCCGTGGTAGGCGAAGCAGTCCAGCGCCTCGCCGTAAGCGTGCGATCCGATCAGCGCGCGGTTCTCGCGCTGATCGAGGAAGGCGCCGGTCTTCTGCCCATCCCATGGTGCGGCGATGTAGCGCACGTCGTGTTCGATGACTTCCACCGTGCGGGGAACGTCGCCGTAGAGCAGGCGCACCTCACGCGGCAAACCCTCCCGGCCGCGCGAGGCCGGATCGTTGCGCGCCAGAATGCCGTGTACGCCAGTGATGTCCTGCAGGGCATCCACAATCTCCGAGGTCCACGCATCGAGCCCCGCCGACAGGATCTGCACGACTGCGTAGTCGCCATAGCGATCGATGACGAGCGATGGCAATCCGTCGCCCTCGCCATGGACGATACGGTATGCATTGGCAACGTCCGCGACCGGTCGACGTCGCATGAACGCTTCGTAGATCTTCGTGTGCCACCACTTGGCGTCGGGAACGCGCGCCGGACTCGCCTCTATGTGGCGGAGTGAAATTTCGGACGCCGGGCTCCAGAGCGCCCACCCCAACGGCTCGCCGCGCGCCGACTCGAGGCGCACAATCCCGGCCTCGGCCGACGGACGCGTGACGACATCGGAGCGAAAGATCCACGGATGTCCGCTCTTCAGTCGTTTCACGCCGCGCGGCGAGATCGTCGCCAGCGCATCCAGCACGCGAGCGCTCATCGGCGCGCCGCTTTCTTCACGTCGGCGATGGCACGCTCATGTTCCTCAAACGTATTGCGGAATTCGTGATGGCCATCGGGGTGCGCCACGAAGTAGAGAAACGTCACGTTGGCCGGATTGAGCGCCGCCACGATCGAGGCCTCGCCAGGAGACGCGATCGGGCCAGGCGGCAGTCCAGCGTTGCGGTAGGTGTTGTACTTGGAATCCACCGCGAGGTCCTTGTAGTAGACGCGATCGACATGTTCAGGCAGCGCATACTGTACCGTCGGATCGGCCTGCAGACGCATTCCCTTCTTGATGCGATTCCAGTAGACCGCTGCGATGATCGGGCGCTCTTCCGGCTTGCGCGCTTCCTTCTCGACAATGGCCGCCATCGCCATCGCATCGTTGCGCGAAATGGACATCGCCTGCAACCGCGCGTCCCATTCCGGCCTCCACACCGACTCGAATCGCTCGAGCATCGCCGTCACGGCTTCGCGCGCGGTGGTGCCTTCGGGGAAGCTGTACGTCGCGGGAAAGAGATAGCCTTCAAGCGTAGCGGTGGGCACGTTGAGCTTGCGCTTCCACGCCGTGTCGGCGGCGGCGGCACGAACGGAGTCCGCCGGTACATCCAGCGCTTTGGCGAGCAGCGGCGTGATCTCGCGGAGGTCGAAGCCTTCGGGGATCACGACAGTGTGCATCAACCCTTTGCCGCCCACCAACGCATCGAGAATCGACGCATATCCCTGCGACTCGGCGAACGCATATGTGCCGGGCTTGATCGCACGCTCTCGGCCGCTGAACGAGGCATACCAGCGAAAGAGCCGAGTGGAGCCGATGACGTGCGCGCCGGCGAGGGAGTCGGCGACGGCGCGAACGGATGCGCCTTTGGGAATCACGACGCGTGCTGCCGACGAGGAGCCGCTGCCTGCGATCTCACGCCAACTCCATGCGGCAGCGCTCAACACAATCAGCAGCCCAGCGAGGAGAATCCCGCGTCCGTTTCCTCTGCGACGGCGTGCCATCAGCCGAGCCTCACGAGGCGGCGGGTTCCGCAGAGACGAGTTCGCCCACGTCGGTGCCCTGCGCGCTCGCGCGCAGGAAACCTTCGAGCAGGAACGCCGCGGCCAGGGCGTCGACATCGTCTTTGCGGCCGCGCGTTGAGCCTCCCTGTTCACGAATCGAGCGCAGGGCAGCGGAGGTGGTGAAGCGTTCGTCGAGAAGCCGTACGGGCAACGACTGACGCGACGCCAATTTCGCGGCGACGTCGCGCACTTCAGCGCAACGCGCCGTTTCGTTGCCGGCAGGATCGATCGGCAGGCCGAACACGTACCCGGTGACGTGCAGGGCATCGGCCTGCCGCATCAACTCTGCAATGGGCGGACGCTTGCCAGCGCGTCGCGTGATCGTGCCAGCCGGCGTGGCAAGCATGCCCAACTCGTCGCTGACGGCGAGCCCGACGCGTTTGTCGCCCCAGTCGACAGCGAGCAATCGACCGACGCTCACGGCTCCGCCATCTGTTCGAAGAACTCCTTGTTGTTCCGCGCGCGCTCCATGCGCTTGAGCAGAAACAGCAGTGCGTCTTCGGAGGGCATGTCGGCAAGGAACGCGCGCAGGAGGAACACGCGCTGCTGTTCAAAGGGCGACAGCAGCAGCTCTTCGCGGCGCGTACCCGACTTCTGGATGTCGATGGCAGGGAAGATGCGCCGGTCGGCCAGCTTGCGGTCGAGCACAAGCTCCATGTTACCGGTGCCCTTGAACTCTTCGAAGATCAGCTCGTCCATGCGCGAGTTGGTTTCGATGAGGGCCGTGGCGACGATGGTCAGTGACCCGCCTTCCTTGAGGTTGCGCGCCGCGCCGAAGAACGCCTTGGGCTTCTGCATGGCGCCCGCTTCCATGCCGCCGGACATGATCTTGCCACCCTGCGGCGCGACGGCGTTGTGCGCGCGCGCCAGACGGGTGATCGAGTCGAGCAGAATGACCACGTCCTTGCCGGTCTCGACGAGCCGCTTGGCCTTCTCGATGACCATGTCGGCCACCTGCACATGTCGGTCGGCGGTCTCATCGAACGTCGAGCAGATGACCTCCGCCGTCGGGCAGTTCGCCTGCATGTCGGTGACTTCTTCGGGACGCTCGTCGATGAGCAGCACGATGAGCGTGATCTCCGGATGATTCTCGACGATCGCGTTGGCGAGCTGCTGCATCAGAATCGTCTTGCCGCCCTTGGGCGGCGCCACGATGAGGGCGCGTTGTCCCTTTCCCAGCGGTGCGATGATGTCGCAGATGCGGGTGGAGACTTCGCCGTTGGCCCGCTCGAGGTGGATTCGCTCGTCGGGGTACTTCGGGGTCAGGTTGTCGAAGGCGCTGCGCAATTTCGACTGCTCGGGGTCACCGCCGTTGATGCGCTCCACCTTGAGGAGCGCCAGATATCGTTCCCACTCCTTGGGCGGGCGAACTTCCCCCATCACCGTGTCGCCGGTGCGGAGGTCGAAGCGCTTCACTTGGGATGGGGAGACGTAGATGTCGTCCGGGCCGTACAAATAATTGAAATCCTGCGCACGAAGGAATCCGTATCCCTCCGGCAGGATCTCGAGTACGCCCTCGCCGTACAGCGTGGTCTCCGCATCGAGCAATGCTTGCTCGATGCGGAAGATCAGTTCTTGCTTGCGGAGCCCCGTGGTACTGCTGACTTGCAGGGATGCCGCGAGCGCCAGCAGTTCGGGCACTGATTTGCGCTTCAGCTCAGCGACGTGCACGACGCAGGAGGAGTTGAAGGTGCCCGGCGATGACGCGGTCGCGCCGCGTGTGGCGCAGGTAGAACCTATCCAAGCGAGAGGCGGGGCGCCGTGGCGACGCCCCGCCTCTCGAAGGTCAGACTGAAAAAATGCGCGAGACAGGAGTCGAACCTGCGACCTACGCCTTCGGAGGGCGTCGCTCTATCCAGCTGAGCTACTCGCGCGTCGACATACGCCGTGCCGCACCACGCCGCCACAACGGTACGGGGCAGCCGCGGTGCGCTGTCACCGTCTAACCTAATCCGCAGACGACTCCAGCGGCAAGGAACCGAGCGCTGCTTCGGCGAGCGCGGCGCGGAACGCTTGTTCCACTGTGACGGACACCGTCCCGCCACGCAGCACCGTGATGCCGGAGCCCAGATAGCGTCGCAAGACCATCCCCAATCCGTGGCCCGAGGGGAAGTCGAGCTGACCCGCCACCGAGTCGAGCGAGCGTCCGCGTTCGTCCAGCAGCCCGCCTGCCACGAGCAAGCGGCACCAGGTCAGGAAGACGCGCGGACGTGGAAGGCAGTGCTCGACCATCCGGTTCCGCAGTGTTCGCCGGGTCACCCCGAAGGTGGCCGCGACTTCATCGACGCTGAGCGATTCGTGCGCGTGTTCGAGCGCAAACCGAAAAAGTGGGCGCACCGGATGCGCGATGAGTTCGCGCAAGCGATCGTCGAGTCGTCGCGCGGTGGAACGTTGTACAGCGGAGGCCAGCACGCGGGCCAAGACATGCTGCATGTCTTCGACGTCGCGCAGGATCAGCTCCGTGACGTCCGCCTGTGCGATATCGAGCAGGAGGCGTGACGGTGGCTGCCGCAGTTCGCACCACGCCACGATGGCGTGGGTCGGGGCCGCCGCGCGCAGCTGTCGAATGGTACGAAGCGACCCTTCCGTATCCGTCGCACCGATCGCCACCACCGTTGCATCGACTTCGCCGCGGAGCACGTGCACAATCGCCGGCGAGGCCTCCCGGAATTGCTGCACCTTCCCCTGTGCGCCGACGGCGGCCCGCAGACGAGCGGACAGCACAGGTGACTCCGGGATGCACGCGACAACGAAGCCGCTCATGTGCAGTTACGCAGCATGAACGGCCTCACGCCCGAGCTCGCTTCCCGTTTGGTGCGATTCTTTCCCAAGGCGAGATGTTGGCGTGTTGGGTTCGCTTGTAGCGATGAGCACCCTCTCACTGGAGCTCGTTGCTATGCCTGCTCGTCGCTTGCTGGTCGCTGCCGTTCTGTCCGCTTCCACGATCCTCGCCGCCTGCGATGGCGGACCGACCGCGATCAACTCTGCGTCCACAATGCAAGACGGCGTCGGCGCGCGAAAGGATCAGATTCCTTGGCACCTGAAGGGCTGCGATTCTACCTCGACAGACGGGTCAAGCGGCGGATGCCCGTAATGAGCGCCTTGTCTCCGTACTGGGTTGAGTCGTCCGTCCAGGCGGACGGTGCGGGGACAGCGGGAGGTGTCGCCTTCTGCAGCGCATCCCGAAGTTCGTCGACCTTCATGGAAAGCTCGTGGAACGGACGCGATTCGATCAGCGCCTCGGTCCGGCGGAGGCGCTGCAGGGCGTTGGCCGTGTCGTGGAGCACATTCCACGCGTCAGCGGCCGACAGGAAAAAGCTCGCCACCTCAAACGTGGTGTTGGCACGCGACGTCTCCTCGATAGCGGACGATTCGAGCGCCTCGACACGGGGCCGGTCGCCTAGCCGCGCGGCCGCGCGAACCGCGCCGCCGTACGCCGGAAGGCGCACACGAACGACCGACGTGACGGTCAGTACATGCAGAAAGCCGTTCAGCGCCGCGTCCGGGAAGCCGGCGGTGAGTGCCGTGAGTGCAAGATTGGAAAGCAACATTGCACGCTCGTCACTCCCCTCCGGCGACAGATCGTACGCTCGCCAGCCGTGCAGCAACGCATCGGCCAAACGCGTTTCGGAGATGGCGGCGTTCATCAAACCCTGATGCGCCGATCGCTCCGTTATGCCGCCAGGATGCGCGCGCTTCAACGCGCGCCCATACAGAAGCCGCTCGTCCGGTCGGTTGCCTCGCATGCGCGCCAGAGCGCCCAAGCCGAGCAGTCCTAACGATTCGAGGGGACCGTCCCGTTTACGTGATCCTTCGCGGACCACGCTCTCGTAGCAATCGCTTGCGGTGTGAAGGTCGCCGAGCTGGCGCGCGATGCGCCCCAGATGCGCCGTCGCCACCATGCGGGTGACGACATCGGTCCCCGCCGTGAGCCGACAGACTGCCGCAACGGTCGTGAAGGCCAGCTCGAAACATCCGGCTCGCTCCATCGCCTCTGCCTCCACGCGCAAGCGCTCCGCGGTGACGGCCATCGGATCGACCGGACCATCCTGCGCGTCGTGCACCAGTGTCGGGCGTACCGACAGCGGAGGGAGCAAGTTCGTCTCGACCGACGTCAAATAGCCGGCGCGGTGAACTGCCGGCATCGACGAAAGCCGTTCCGCCGCCTGCGCGACGGCCAGCCAGTGCCCCAGCAATGGCTGCTCTTCCCGGTCAACCGACGAAACGGCCGCCGCATCACGGGAAAACGCAGCCAGGGCAGGGAGCGGATTACGCATAATTGAGCATTCCAATCAATACACTGTATTGCTCTGCATATGGCAGGGAGACTCGCGCCTTATTCATGAACGGAGACTAGCGGCCGAAAATCGGAGTGACCTCACGCCATGGGAAATCACCGCACGCCATGGGAAGCGATCGAGCTGCCTGCGCGCAGCCACCTCTCCAACCCTCGGACGCTTCCGGGGGGACGCTGCCCTTGCTACTCTTCCTCAGCGCGACCTTTCCTTGACCCTTCGCCAGGCCCGCCCGATGCCATTCTTCAGTCACCCAGCCAACGCCGATTGGCTGCTCCCGCTGATCAAGATCCCGCTCGCGTTCATCTCCCTGATCTTCCAGGCGGTGTTCGCAGTGGGACCGTTCGGGCAGATCGCGTTCATCGCCATCGTGATTGCGCTGTTCACGCGCAACGTCATGGGGCCGCATCGCGCCTGAGTCCAGTCCGTTTCTTGGGCCAAGCCGACGCCCCGCCGCGCCTTGTCGCGGCGGGGCGTCTTGCGTTCGAGCCCCCCGCAAGCAATCCAAGTGGTCGAGGCGGTCGTAAGAGAGCACAGCTCACCACGGTTCCTCTCCCCCTACGCTCTGCCAGATCCATGCATGCTCTCGGTAACTCCATGGCCACGCTCCCGTTCGCTCACACGGCGACGCGGGTGATCTCGGCGACTCGTCGCATCGGCGTGCTTCTCGCCTGCAGCTCCGCACTGATCGCCACGGGTGGGTACGCGCAGACGCCCGGCGCGCAGAGCGCCGCGCCCGTTGTCTCGTCGCGCAGCGCGCAACAGCTCGCGCAGCTGTCCGGTGTCGTCCGAGCGCAGACTGGACGACCGCTATCCGACGTCTCCCTTCGCGTGCTTGCTGGAGCAGCGCCGGCGACAGCGCGAAGCGATAGCGCGGGGCGATTCTCCCTCGCGATTCCATCGGGCATGCGGCTCCGTCTGGTCGCGTCACAGGTGGGCTTCTCCGCAGAAACGCTGGACGTGCCAGCGCTGGTCGCCGGTAGCCGCCGCGACGTCGCGCTGACGCTCGCGCCACTGGCCCAGCTCGTGGTGCAACAGGTCATCGCGCAGCGCGATCGGCCGCTCCTCAATACGAGCGACGCCGCGACCGGCGGCGCCGTGGAGCGCGCAGAGTTGCGCGCCTTGCCAACCGACGCCCGCGATCCCATCGCCCTGGCCTACACGATCCCCGGTGTCGCTCAGGCCCGCGCGTTCTTTGGTGATGCGCCGCGACTGAGCATCAACGGCACGAATGCGCTCTACACCCAGTACACGCTCGATGGCCTCGAGAACAACGAAGGCTTCCTCGGCGGACCGCGCGTCGAGTTTCCACTGGCCGCGCTGCATCGCCTTGAAGTGCAAGCCAATACCTACACGGCCGCATCCGGTCGCAGCCCGAGCGGCGTGGTGAACTACGAGTCGCGGACGGGCGGCGAACGATGGAGCGGCGAGGTCTTCAGCTATCAGCGTCCAGGTTTGCCGCTCGACGCGCGACCGTCGATCGAGCCAAGCGGCGCGGCCCGAGCCGACTTCCGAAAGGCGCAGGAGGGGTTCCGCCGAGCACAGTACGGCGGCGCCTTCGGCGGACCGCTGGTGGCCAATAGGACGTATGTGTTCAGCGCGCTCGAGTACACCAACGAGAACGAGGATCGCATCAGCTCGACGGCGCGCGCCACATTCCTCGGACGCGAATTGCGCGAAACGTACAAGGGCTTCGCTCGACTGGATCACGGCTGGAACGATCGGCAAACCACGACCGCGCGCTTCGCGCTCAGCCGTCAGGCCCGCGCCGGAGAGGGCAGCGGCATCGTCGCCCCCGAAGCGGACATCACCACGATTCGTTTCGGTACGCTGTCCGCCCTAACCCACCGCAGCAGCTGGAACGCGGGGCGAGCGAGCAACAGCGCGTCGATTCAGCTCTCCACGTACAAGTGGGACTTCCCGCCGACGCGCAGCAGCTTCAGCGTTCCGCAGGTCACCATTCTCGATCGCGACAGTCTGCCGATCGGCGTCGTGGGCTCGAGCAATTTCATTTTCGACGAATCCGAACTGCAGTTCCAGTTTCGCGATGTCGTCGAGCGTCAGCTTGGTTCGCGTCACACGATGAGCGCTGGCGTGGACGTCGCCTCATCACGCTTCAAGCTGACAGGGTCGTCCACCAACCCGTCTGGTTCGTACGAGGTCATCAACACGGGCAACATCCCGTCGAGCAACGGCCGCTATCGATACGCGGACATCCCGGCCAACGTCGTCGTGCGCAGCTACACCATCGACGCGGCGCAGAAGCAGGTCGATCTTACGCAGGCGCTGTACGGCGCTTTCATCGAGGACCGCTGGCGGCCGACGGCATCGCTCACCGTGCGCGCGGGCCTGCGCTGGGACTACGACGACCTGACGCGCCGTGGGGGCAGCACGGCCGACTGGAAGAATGTGCAGCCGCGACTCTCGTTCAACTGGCTGCAAAACTCCGGCACCGTCGTGCGAGGCGGCGCGGGGCTCTTCGCCGGCAAGTTGCCGTACGCCGTGTATTCGGATGCGGTGCAGTTCGGACCGAACGGCAATCAGACGGTGACCTTCCGCGGCGCGCAGGCGCCGGCTTTCGGGCAGGGTCCGCGAGCGGCCGCGCTCGACCGCAGCACGCTTCCCGCGCGAGAAGTCCGGCAGCTCTTCTCGCTCGGCATTCGGCAGCCGCTCAGCCGACAGTTTACGCTCGGCTACCAACGGCAGTTCGGGGACCGTATCTCGTTGAGCCTTGATGGAGTATGGGTGGATACGCGTCGTTTGCCGCGGTCGTGGGACCTGAACGCACAATCGCGCACGATCGGCCTTGCCGATACGGTCGGGCTCTCGACCAGCATCGGAGATGCATCGCGACCCCTCAAGCCGGTCGTCGGTGGATATCGTCGCCTCACCACGACAGAATCTGGTGGGCGGAGCACCTATGGAGGCCTCTACACGGCCATGCGCTATCGTGCAGCCGACCAACTGTTGATCGACGCCAACTGGACGTGGTCGCACGCCATCTCCAACACCGAAGACATCAACTTCAACGCGTCGGTCGGCAACGACTTCAATCTGGATCGGGCGGATGCCAACAATGATCGGCGGCACAAGGCCACGCTGCGCACGACGTGGACAGGCGTGCGGCATCTGATGCTGAGCGGAATCGTCGACGCACAGACGGGTACCCCGATCAATCGGGTGGCGTACTTTCGCGATCTGACGGGCGCGGGTGGTGCCTATGGCGATGGATTCATCGGCAACTATCAGCGATTTGCAGGAGTGCCGCGCAACGGCGAGCGGTTGCCCGCGGCGCTGTTCCTCAGCGCGAGCGCGGCGTACGATTTCACCGTGGGACATTCGACGCTCACCGCACGGGCCGACGTCTTCAACTTGCTGAATCGCGTGAACGCTTCCGGGTTTGCCACTGGCGTAGGTGGTGGAGGATCGGCGACGCAGGTCGGTCGCCCGGGTGACCCCGTCAGCTACACGACGGCGGGCGCGCCGCGCCAGCTCCAGCTGTCCGTGGGCGCGCGCTTTTGATGTACGCGGCGTCGCGCGCGGCGCTGAGACGGGCTGTTGTCGTCAGCACTCTAGTGTCGTCGACCCTCGGCATTGCATGTGCGCGCCAACGTGATGCAACGCCGCGAGCAGACGCCGCGGCCACGAGTCAGCTGCCCTGGGACAGCGTGGTGGCGCAAGCGCGCGGCACGACGGTACTCTGGCGAATGTGGCGTGGCGATCCGGCGATCAACGCATACGTAGACGGCTGGATCGCGCCGCGAGTTCGCGAGCGCTACGGAATCACGCTCCAGGCCGTAGAGGGGCAGGGCGCCGAGTTGGTGAACGCATTGGTGACCGAGCGTGAGGCCGGCAGAGGTGCGGGTAGTGCGAGCCTCGTGTGGATCAACGGCGAGACCTTTACGCAGTTGCGGCGTGAGCGGCTCCTCAGCGGACCCTGGTCTGGCCGGCTCCCCAATGCGCGCTACGTCGACAGTGCGTCCGCGATCATCTCGCGAGACTTCGAGCGCGATCCGGCGGGTTTCGAGTCGCCGTGGGGAACGGTGCAGTTTGCGCTCATCTACGACAGTGCGCGAACGCCTAGTCCGCCGCACACCGTCGACGAACTCGCCGCGTGGATTCACGCGCATCCCGGACGCTTCACGCATGACCAATCGTTCGCTGGCGTCACGTTCCTCAAGACGCTGATGTATGCGCGTGCCGGTGGAGTGGCGCGTTTTCAGGGAGGCTTCGTCGACTCGACGTACGCCGTGGGACGCGACAGCGTCGTCGCTTGGCTGACGAGATTGCGCCCGGACTTCTGGCGTCGTGGCGAGACGTACCCGCCCGACGTGGCCGCGCTGCATCGCCTCTTCGCGAACGGTGAAGTCGACATGAGCATGTCGATGAATCAGAACGAGGTGCTGACGAAAGTGCGCCAGGGTGTACTGCCGAAATCATCGCGTGCCTTCGTGCTGCGTGACGGAACGATCGCCAACGCACACTTCGTCGGCATTCCGTTCAACGCGCCCAACGCAGCGGGAGCGCTCGTGGTCGCCGACTTCCTGCTCTCGCCGGAGGCGCAACTGGAGAAGCAGAAGGCGGAAGTGTGGGCTGATGGAACGGTACTCGACCTCGTGCGCCTGCCCTCGGAGTGGCGCGCGAAGTTCATTGCGCTCGAACAGGACGCGCATGCGATTTCCACCGACTCGCTGCGTCGATATGCGCGACCCGAAGTCTCGGCGGAGTATCACGAGCGCTTGCAGGCTGACTGGCGTACGCTGGTGCGTCGCGGCGCGCCGTGAAGTCGTCCGACAAAGCGGGCTACGTCGCCGTCGCCATGTTGGCTGCGCCGGTGATCGTCGGTGCGCTCTATTCCGTTGCAGCATCCCTCGGCCTCGTCGGCGCGGGCGCTGATGCCGCCGGCAGTGAGCGCATCGTGCGGTCGTTGGGCGCGCCCGAGACATGGCGTAGTCTCGCATGGACGCTCTACACGGCAGGAGCGGGTACAGCGCTGGCCGTTATCGGAGCGCTGATCGTGAGTGTAGCTGTACAGCACAGTCGACTCGGTCGCGCCTTGGCCGTGGTCCCGCTCGCCGTTCCGCACGTGGCGGCATCGCTAGCGGCGCTGCTGCTATTGGGGCAGAGCGGATATCTATCGCGGATTGCGTTCGCACTGGGGTGGATCACGCAACCCTCGGAGTTTCCGGCGATCGTCTATGACAAGGCGGGCGTCGCGCTGACACTCGCCTTCGCCTGGAAGGAGTTTCCGTTCCTGCTGATGTCGGCGCTCGCCGTTCTTGCCACGCAAGGCACCGTTCTGCGCGAAGTCGCGCAGACGCTCGGTGCCAGCCGGTGGACCACTTATCGCCGCGTGACGTGGCCGTTGCTGTGGCGCGGCATCGCCCCCGCGGTAATCGCGGTCTTCGCATTTCTCGTTGGGCAGTACGAGATGCCGAGCATGCTCGCACCGAGCGATCCGCTTGCGTTCCCGTTGTTGATTTTCGAGCGCGCCAACGATCCGTCGCTCGTGCGGCGTGGCGAGGCGCACGTGCTCGGACTCATAGCTCTTGCGTTGGCAGGGCTGTTGGTGCTGCTGCACGAGCGCTTCCGTGCCAACGCCGTCGACGCGGCAGCAACAGAGGGCAGAGACGAGATGGCCCGAGCGGATCGCACACATGTCTGACGCGCGAGTACGTGCGCCCGCGCCAGATGCCGCGTTTCGCGCACTGCTGTTTCCGCTGCTCGCGCTGCTGTCAATTCTTCCAATCGGAACGCTGATCGTGACCGCGTTGCGGCCAGCATCGCTCTATCCGGCGCTGTGGCTTCAGGATGGTTGGTCCATCACGGACTCGATGCAGGTGCTCGCGTCGCCAGCGGTCTGGGGTGCACTCGGCCGCAGTCTGATACTGGCCGTGCTCACCGGAGTCTTCGGCTGCGTGATCGCCTTCTTCGCGGCGCGCACGTTGGCGCGAGCGACGCGCACCGTGCAGCGCGTGGGAGCGGCGCTGGCGTTCCTGCCCGTGATTGCCCCGCCGATTGCGTTGGGCGTTGGTGTCCAGGTGTTCGCACTGCGACTGGGCGTTGGCGGATCGATGATTGGCGTGCTCCTGGCACATCTCATTCCGGCGTGCGGCTACCTCACGCTATTCCTGCTCGGCGTGCTACGTTCGTATGATGACGCGATGGAGGAAGGCGCGCAGACGCTCGGTGCCACCGCGTATCAGGTCTTCGTGCGTGTGACATTACCTTCGCTGCGTCCTCAGCTGATGGCTGCCGTGGTCCTGGGCGCACTGGTGTCGTGGGGACAGTTGGCGCTCACGCTGCTGGTGGGCGCCGGCGTCGTGCGCACCTTGCCGGTAGAACTGCTGTCGTTTGTGAGAGCGGGCGATGATCGGTTAGGCGCGGCCGCGGCACTGTTGCTCTCGGTGCCGCCGTTGATTGCGCTCAGCGTCGTGCAGAGCGGTGTTCGTCGTACCGGAGCGGTGTCGTGAGCACGCTTCCAGCGCGAGATGCGGCGCTGTCGCTCGAGGATGCGTCGATCCGTTTCGGTGCGCGGATTGGGCTGCATGCACTTTCGTTGTCGATCGCAGCGGGCGAGCGCGTCGCGTTGGTTGGCCCGTCCGGCGTCGGCAAGACGTCACTGCTGCGGGCGATCGCTGGGCTCGAGCAGAGCGCCGCAGGGCGCATCCGGGTAGCAGGGATTGACGTCAGTGATCTGGCGCCCGACCGTCGCGGCGTGGTGTATCTGCATCAGTCGCCTACGTTGTTTCCGCACCTGTCCGTGGTGGACAATGTGGGGTTCCCATTCGAGGTGCGCGGGAAGTCGCGTGCCGACGCGAGGGCGATTGCGCTCCCGCTGCTTGCGCGCGTGCAGATGGAGTCGTTCGCATCGCGCGCGCCGTCAACGTTGAGTGGCGGACAACGACATCGAGTGGCGCTGGCTCGTGCGCTGGCCGCAGAACCTGCCGTCTTGCTCCTCGACGAGCCGTTCGCGGCACTCGACCCTGCGCTGCGCGACGAAGTTCGTTCGTCGGTGCTCGCATCTCTCGACGCCGTGCGTTCCGGCGCGGAAGACACGCGCGCGCCTGCAGTTCTGTTGGTGACGCATGACATCGATGAAGCGGCGACGGTGGCCGATCGCATCGTCGTGTTGCTGGATGGTCGGATCGCGCAGGACGACGCACCCGGTGTGTTGTTGTCTGCGCCGAATTCGATCGCTGTCGCGCGGTTTCTTGGCCTGCCGAACATCGTGCGCGGGTCGTGTTCGCGGGGCGTGTTCACGAGCACCGTAGGTACTTACAGGTGCGAGCTCGGCGATGGTCCCGCGCGGCTGGTGTCGCGTGCCGATGGATTCGTCGCGCGCGCGCGCGGCGCGACGCAGACGACTGACGTTTCGCCAGAGACGACAGGATCTGGCGTCAGCATCGGAAGCGTGGCTGGCGTTGTCGAGGCGGTGGAGGAGCGCCTGGCGGGTGTCGTCGTGCGCGTCCGCGTCGCGGACACGCACGTGCTCGCTCGACCGCTTTCGACGTCAGCTGTTTCTATTGGGGATTGGGTTGATCTGACGCTGGACGTGTCGCGCGTACATCTGATTCGCGAGACCGACGCCGATGTTTGATCACCTGCTTCGGGCACTCAAGGATCGATGGTTTGCACCACTGGCGCGCGCGCTGGGTCCCGCGCTGTCGCCCGCGATGATCTCGGTGCTGGCGCTCGCCTTCGGCCTGCTCGCGGCGCTGGCGGCGTATCGCGGACAGAACGGAGCCGCGTTGGGCGCATGGATTGCCAACCGGTTGTTCGACGGACTCGACGGGACGTACGCGCGGGTGCACGCGCGTCAGACCGACTTTGGCGGCTATCTGGACATCCTGCTCGACTTCGTCGTGTACGCGACAATTCCCGTTGCGCTGGTCGCACGCGATCCGGCAGGGTTGTCGCTGGCGGGCGTATTTCTCGAGGCGACGTTTTTCGTGAATGCGGCCTCGTGGATGTATCTGTCGGCGATTCTCGAGGGGCGAAGCCGTGGGGCGGCGTCGCGCGGCGAGCTGACGTCGGTGACGATGCCGGCCGGGATCGTGGCGGGCACGGAGACGGTGCTGTTCTACGCGCTGTTCCTGATCGTGCCTGCGTGGCGCGCGCCGCTGTTCTGGCTGATGGGCGGGCTGGTGTGCGTGAACGTGGTGCAGCGGTTGTGGTGGGCGCGGCGCGAGTTGTAGCGATCATCGCTGGCCGGCGGCGGCATAGGCGCCGTTGGGCGATGGCCTGGTTCCGCCCCGAAACGAATCAAGCCCCGCCGCGACGTAAGTCGTGACAGGGCTTGGCTTTCGTTCAATCGGGGCGACAGGATTTGAACCTGCGACCTCCTGCTCCCGAAGCAGGCGCTCTACCGGGCTAAGCTACGCCCCGTTGAAATCGGATACTCAGAACCAAACTGCAGTGCGCCCAGGAGGACTCGAACCTCCAACCTTCTGATCCGTAGTCAGATGCTCTATCCAATTGAGCTATGGGCGCAGACCGGAACCGCGCTCACCGACCACCATCACCGGTGAGTCCCACATCGTAGTCGGTCGCAGCCTCGCTCACAACCGCCTTCGACCTTCCAACCAGCAAACGACATGGGTCGTACAAGACTCGAACTTGTGACCTCCACGATGTCAACGTGGCGCTCTAACCAACTGAGCTAACGACCCAAGATGCAGTGACAACTAGCGCCACTACAACGACATCATCTCAACAGCGAAGCGGGAAACGGGACTCGAACCCGCGACCCCAACCTTGGCAAGGTTGTGCTCTACCAACTGAGCTATTCCCGCAACTTCCTGCACGTGCACCAACACCCACACCTGCTAGGACGGAACGCACGATCAGTCGTCACGCTTAATTACTTACTGACCTGCGGGCCGCACCGGGATGGAGACGAGCGGGATCGAACCGCTGACCTCTTGAATGCCATTCAAGCGCTCTCCCAACTGAGCTACGCCCCCGGGGCGCGACACCCTCGCGGCTGTTGCTTCCGAAGAAGCACGGCAGCGAGGGTGTCAGGAACCGCGCAGTCTAGTCGGGTGTATGTCCGTCGTCAAGCAGAACTCGAACGATTCGCACTGGCGGAAATACCCTGCAGGCGTATCTTGCGAGGCTAGCCGGATGAAGCGTCTTAATTGTGTAGTAACGCTGAAGTGGTGCGACCCATGCAGAACGTTGCAGCGAGGGCGCCGCGGCCCTGACGAACCGACGTGACCGACGTCGGTTGCGATGATACAGCACTTTGATCGTGGACGTTC
Source organism: Gemmatimonas sp. (assembly GCA_965279375.1). Lineage (GTDB taxonomy): Bacteria > Gemmatimonadota > Gemmatimonadetes > Gemmatimonadales > Gemmatimonadaceae > Gemmatimonas. The sequence continues at coordinate 2,668,765 of OZ257156.1, forward strand.
GCCCGTCCCGAGGAACATAGAAATCCATGACTGACGTCAAGCGGAAGCGCCGTCGTGCGGCACCCGCAGGCATCGCGCCAACCGAGCCAGAGCGCGACATCCTCGACCAGTACCTCTACGAAGTCAGCACGTATCCGCTCCTCAAGGGCGCGGAAGAAATCGAGCTGGCCAAGAAGATCCGCGCCGGAGACCAGGACGCGTTGCAGGAACTCGTCAAGCGCAACCTCCGCTTTGTCATCTCCGTCGCCAAGAAGTACCAGAACCGTGGTCTGCCGCTCATCGACCTCATCGGCGAAGGCAACGTCGGGCTGCTCACGGCGGCGCGAAAGTTCGATCCGGATCAGGGCGTCAAGTTCATCTCGTACGCCGTGTGGTGGATTCGGCAGGCGATCCTGTCGTCGCTGGCCCGTCAGGGCCGCACGGTCCGCGTGCCGCTCAATCGTACCGCCGATCTCTCGCGCATCATCAAGGCGTCGGAAATCCTCCGGCAGAAGCTGCGTCGCGAACCCTCGCCCGAAGAATTGGCGCAGGTGACCGGCCTCTCCGTGGACGTCGTACAGTCGCTTGCTGCGCTCAACACGGGCGATGTGCGTCTCGATGCACCGATGGACCCGGATGGCGATCGCTCGCTGATCGAACGCTTCGTGGCCGACGAGATGCCGGACACGGAAGAGGAAGCGATGAACCGCTTCCTCACGGACGAAATCGAGCAGGCGCTCTCCACGTTGCCGCCGCGCGACGCGAAGGTGCTGCGCTTGTACTTCGGCCTCGAAGGCGGTCGCGAGCACACGCTGGAAGAAATCGGCAGCATGCTCGGCGTCACGCGCGAACGCGTGCGCCAGCTGCGTGATCGTGCACTCAAGCGCCTCCGCGAAGGCGATGTCGGGCGCGCGCTGTCCAGCTTCGCTGCATAAGCCACGTTCCGGCACGGTTGCCACGTGTTCACACGGCGGGTCGCGATTTACGCGGCCCGCCGTTTGCGTTCTACGCAGCGGTTTCCGGCGACGAAATGCGGACTGACTTACGGGTCGCCGTTCCTGCAATCATATTCGTGATGTCATGATCGAGCTCAAGGACGTCTACAAGGCCTTCGGGCCCAAGCAGGTGCTCCGTGGTTTTTCCCTCACGGTCAATGAGGGCGAAACGATGGTCATCATTGGCTATTCGGGCACCGGCAAGTCGGTGGCGATCAAGCACATCGTCGGGTTGCTCGAGCCCGACGCGGGCGAGGTGTGGGTGGATGGACAGCGCGTGGATCAACTCTCGCGCGAGGCGCTCTACAAGCTGCGTGGCAAGATTGGCTACGTGTTCCAGTTCGCTGCGCTCTTCGACTCGATGACCATCGGCGAGAACGTCGCGATGGGTCTGCGCAAACAGGGCGAGCTCACCGAAGCCGAGATCACCGCGCGCGTCAACGAGGCGCTCGATCTGGTCGATCTCCCCGACGTGCAACACCGCATGCCGGCAGAGCTGTCCGGCGGGATGCGCAAGCGCGTCGGTATCGCGCGCGCGATCGCACTGCGCCCCAAATACATCCTGTACGACGAACCGACAACGGGGCTCGATCCCGTGACTTCTGCGACCATCGACGCGCTGATGGTGCGCATGCGCGAGCAGTTGGGTGTGACGGGCATTGTCATCACACACGACATGCGCAGTGCGTACACGGTTGGAACGAAGATCGCGATGTTGTATGAGGGAACGGTTCGCCAGGTGGGCACCGTGGAGGAGATTCAGCACAGCACCGATCCGCTCGTGCGACAGTTCATCGAGGGGCGCGCGACGCTCGAAGGGCACTCACCGTTGATCGGTGTAGCCTCGAGCGCTGAATCGGCCGCTGCGGAAGCCTGACACGCATGTTCGCTCGCATCCTCTGTCGCTTGCAACGTCGCGAGGCGGTCGCATGAATGACCGTCGCGATCAGCGCAAGCGCAGCGGGCGAGCGAAGCTCGAGACGTCCGCCGGGGGCGTGGTGTATCGCGTGCACGAGGGCGAGCCGCTGTTTCTGCTCATTCGCGACAGCTACCGTAACTGGGGATTCCCCAAGGGACATCTCGAGGAAGATGAGATGCCCGATGCGGCTGCGCTGCGCGAAGTCCGCGAGGAGACCGGTCTCGAAGCACTCGATCTCGATGGGGCAATCGAGACGATCGACTGGTTCTTCCGCTTTCGCGGGAAACTGGTGCACAAGGTCTGTCATTTCTACCTGATGCACACCGATAGCGCGCGTACGATTCCGCAACGCGAGGAAGGCATCACCGCCTGTCGCTGGGCGCCGTACGATGAAGCCGTGCGACTGGTCTCCTATGCGAACGCGCGCGACGTGCTCGCGCGTGCGCACGCGATGGTGCAGGCGCCGACCGATCCCGCGCCAGAGGCATCCAGCCGTCCCGCGGACTCTCCGGAAGGCTGAGATGGCCACGGCTGCGCGCGTCGGAAGTTCGGACGGCTCCTCGCCGCCCATTCTGGTTTTGGCGCTGCTTAAGCGCGAGCGTGCGCGCGCGTTGGTGCGCGCGGCCTTTCCGCGCCGACGTGCGCATGTCGTGATGGTGAAGTCGGTCGCAGAGGTCGAAGCTCGCCTGACCACGCAGTTGGTGGATGCCGTCATCGTCGACGGCGGCGCCGGCGATGAAGCGATTCGCGTCATTGCACGCGCCGAGGATTTTCAGAGCGTGCCGTTCGTCGTGGTGACGGCGATGCTGCCGGCTGATGCGCCGATGGTCGCGCGCGCGGCGGAGTCTGGCGTCGCGGAGTTGCTGGTCGAGGGCGTGGATGATGTGGCGGCACGTGAACTGGTGTTGCGTCTCGCCTTCTCGACGCGTTTCGAGCGTGCCCTCACGACGCCGCCGGAGGCGCTCCACCTCGACACACCGTTGCAGGTGGCCGTCTGGCACAGCGTCATCCGACGCGCCGGCCGCCCGATCCGAACCGACCAGCTGGCGAAAGAGCTCGGTGTGTCGCGCGAGCACCTGTCGCGCAGTTTTGCCACCGGGCGAGCTCCGACGCTCAAGCGCGTCATCGACCTGGTGCGTGTGCTGGCCGCCGCCGAGCTGGCGAAAAACGCCGGTTACGACGTGCGCGATGTGGCTGAGGTGCTTGGGTTTGCGTCGTCGAGCCACCTTTCCAGCACGACGCAGCGTCTGGTGGGGGCCAAGGCGAGCTCGCTCACGCGTCTCCGCGCCGTGGACCTGATCGAGCGCTTCCAGCAGCACTCTTCAGACAGTCTTGCCCCCTGACAAGCCTTGTGATAATTTTCACAAGCTAGTCCCGAATCGATTCCTCCGCATTCCACGCCCGCGCATCATGACCACCCAGACCGCCCTTCGCCCCGGCGAAATCAAGGACATTCTCCTTCGCGAGATCGAAGCTGCTGATCTCGCTGACCTGAACGTCGAGGAAGTTGGATCGGTCCTGGAGGTTAAGGACGGTATCGCTCGCATCTACGGCCTCGGAAAGTGCATGGCCGGCGAGATGCTCGAGCTGACGAGCTCCGAGACCAAGGCCGTGATCACCGGCATGGCGCTCAACCTCGAAGAAGACAACATCGGCGCCGTTATCCTCGGCGACTATTTGCAGCTCAAGGAAGGCGACGAAGTGCGCCGCACCGGTCGCGTGCTTGAAGTGCCCGTCGGACATGCGCTCGTTGGGCGCGTCGTCGACGCACTCGGCCGCCCGATCGACGGACTGGGCGACATCGTCACCAGCACCTATCGCAAGGTCGAGTCGGAAGCGCCTGGCATCATCGTGCGTCAGCCGGTTAAGGAACCACTGCAGACCGGCATCAAGTCGATCGACGCGATGATTCCGATCGGCCGCGGCCAGCGCGAGCTCATCATCGGCGACCGCGGTACGGGCAAGACGGCCGTCGCGATCGACACGATCATCAACCAGAAGGGACAGGGCGTCATCTGCGTCTACGTGGCCATCGGCCAGAAGGCGTCGACGATTGCGTCCGTGGTGGAGAAGCTGAAGCAGGCCGGCGCGATGGAATACACGATCGTCGTCGCGGCCTCCGCCTCCGACCCGGCGCCCATGCTCTTCATCGCGCCGTACTCCGGCGCGTCGATGGCCGAGTACTTCATGTACAACGAAGGCAAGCCGACGTTGTGCGTGTACGACGACTTGTCCAAGCAGGCCGCTGCGTATCGTCAGATCTCGCTCGTCCTGCGTCGTCCGCCTGGCCGCGAAGCGTATCCGGGTGACGTGTTCTATCTCCACAGCCGTTTGCTCGAGCGTGCGGCCAAGCTGCGCGAAGACGATGCGGTGTGCGATGGCAAGAACATCCTGAAGCCGGGTGGCTCGATGACCGCACTGCCGATCATCGAAACGCAGGCCGGTGACGTGTCGGCGTACATCCCGACCAACGTTATCTCCATCACGGACGGTCAGATCTTCCTCGAGACGGACCTCTTCAACGCCGGTGTGCGTCCGGCCGTGAACGTCGGTATCTCGGTGTCGCGCGTCGGTGGTTCCGCGCAGACGAAGGCCATGAAGGGCGTTGCTGGTCGTCTGCGTCTCGACCTCGCGCAGTTCCGCGAACTCGAAGCGTTCGCCGCGTTTGCTTCGGACCTCGACGCCGCCACGAAGCGTCAGCTCGATCGCGGTGCGCGCACCGTCGAAATCCTGAAGCAGGGGCAGTATGCGCCGCTCGGATTCGAAGAGCAGGTGATGGTGATTTACGCGGTGTCCAACGGTCTGCTCGATACGCTGCCGACGACGTCGATCCGCGCGTGGGAAAAGGGCTTCCTGGAGTTTGTGAAGTCGCAGTTCCCTCAGGTGGGCGATGCGATTCGCACGAGCAAGGCGCTGTCCAAGGACACGGAAGCGGATCTGAAGCGCGCGATCGAGCAGTTCGGCAAGACGTTCGGCAACTAAGCGGTCATCTCGGATGGCAAAGGGCAGAGAGCTTAAGGGGCGCATCAAGTCCGTCGAGAACACGCGGAAGATCACGCGTACGATGGAAATGGTGGCCACCTCCAAGATGAAGCGAGCGACCGATCGCGTGGTCGCGGCGCGGCCGTACGCGGTCGCGCTTGGAGAAATGCTCGGGCATGTCTACACGCCCGAGCTGGCCGAGCAGTTTCCGCTGCTGCGTCGTCCGGCGCAGATGAAGAAGGTGGCGTTGCTGTTGCTCACCGCCAATCGCGGTCTGTGCGGCGCATTCAACGCCAACCTGATCAAGGAAGCGCGTTCGCGCATGCAGGAGTGGGAAGCGCGTGGCATTGCGGTCGAGATGCACATCGTCGGCAAGAAGGGCATCGGCTTCTTCAAGTATCTGGGCAAGAACATCGTCACGCAGCGCATCGACATCACGGACAAGCCATCGGCTGCCGATGCGGCGTCGTTGGTGGATGACCTGATGGCGCGCTTCGCCGCCGGTCAGCTCGACGCGGTGTACGTGACGGGTGCGAAGTACAAGTCGGCGTTGTCGACGCCGCCGGGCACGGACGCCGTGTTACCGGTGACGCCGCCTACGGGCGCCGCGCAGGGCACGCGCGACTTTTTGCTCGCGCCGTCGTCGGATGCGATTCTCGAAGCGTTGCTGCCGGCGTATGTGCGCAATGCCGTGTATCGCGCGTTGGTGGAGACGGAGGCCGGGTTCCAGAGTGCGCAGCGTACCGCCATGAAGAATGCGACCGACAACGCCACGGACATGTTGCAGGTGCTGAAGCGGACGTACAACACGGCCCGCCAGGCGCAGATCACGCAGGAAATCGCCGAGATCGTCGGCGGTGCGGCCGCTCTGTAGTCCGTCTTACAACATCAATTCTCAAGTCTCATGGCTACTACTGCCGCGCCGACCTCGGTTGGCAAGATCGTTCAGGTAATCGGACCGGTTCTCGACGTTGAGTTCGAGACGGGCGAATTGCCGGAGCTGTACAACGCCCTCACCATCACTGGCGCGACGCCGAGTGGTCAGGCGATCAACGTGACGGTCGAAGTGCAGCAGCACATCGGCCGCAATCAGGTGCGCGCGGTTGCCATGTCCAGCACGGACGGCATCACGCGTGGCATGGACGTCGTCGATACCGGTGCGCCGATCTCGGTGCCGGTTGGCGCGCCTGCGCTTGGCCGCATTCTCAACGTGCTCGGCGAGCCGATCGACAACGGCATCGACATCCCGAAGGATGCGCTGCGCTGGCCGATTCACCGCAAGCGCCCGGACTTCGTTGCGCTCGAGCCGAAGACGGAAGTCTTCGAGACCGGCATCAAGGTCGTCGACCTGGTCGCCCCGTTCGTGAAGGGTGGCAAGATCGGTCTGTTCGGCGGCGCCGGTGTCGGCAAGACGGTCATCATTCAGGAACTCATCAACAACGTCGCGAAGGGACACGGCGGTAAGTCGGTGTTCTGCGGCGTGGGTGAGCGCACGCGCGAAGGGAACGACCTGTATCTCGAATTCCAGGAAGCCGGGATTCTCGACAAGGTCGCGCTGATTTACGGTCAGATGAACGAGCCGCCAGGAGCGCGCTTGCGCGTGGCGCTCTCGGGTCTCACGGTCGCCGAGTATTTCCGCGACATGGAGAACGCCGACGTGCTCGTGTTCGTCGACAACATCTTCCGCTTCACGCAGGCCGGTTCCGAAGTGTCCGCGCTCCTCGGCCGCATGCCGAGCGCCGTGGGTTACCAGCCGACGCTGGCGTCGGAGATGGGCGACCTGCAGGAACGCATTACGTCGACGCGCAACGGCTCCATCACGTCGGTGCAGGCCATTTACGTGCCGGCCGACGACTTGACGGACCCTGCGCCGGCGACCGCGTTCGCGCACTTGGACGCCACGGTCGTGCTCAACCGCAAGATCACGGAACTCGGCATCTACCCGGCCGTCGATCCGCTCGATTCGACGTCGCGTATTCTCGACGCGCAGTACATCGGCGAGCGTCACTACAACGCCGCCACGACCACGCAGCGCATTCTGCAGCGTTACAAGGAACTGCAGGACATCATCGCGATTCTCGGCATGGACGAACTGTCGGAAGACGACAAGAAGATCGTCGGCCGTGCGCGTCGTCTGCAGCGCTTCATGTCGCAGCCGTTCGCCGTTGCCGAGCAGTTCACGGGCATCCCTGGCAAGTACGTGAAGCTGGAAGAGACGATTTCGTCCTTCGAGCGGATCTGCGCCGGTGAGTTCGACAACCTGCCTGAGCAGGCGTTCTTCATGGCCGGCGGCGTGGACGACGTCGTAACGAACGCGAAGAAGCTTCAGGGTTGATTCGTGGCTGACTCGCTGACGGTGTCGGTGATCTCTCCGGAGAAGGTGTTGTTTGAAGGCACGGCGCGGTCGGTGACTGCGCCAGCCTTCGACGGCGAGATGGGAATACTTCCGATGCACGCGCCTCTTATGACGTTGTTGGGCAAGGGCACGTTGCGTCTGGAAACCACGGAGGGTGAGCGTCGGTTCACCGTGCAGGGCGGTTTTCTGCAGGTCGTGGACAATCAGGTTCGCGTGGTGACGGAGAGCGCCGCCACGCCGTAGTGAATACCGCGGCCCTCGGGTCGCGAGCGCCCGGCGGGGTTCGTCGAACAGGACGGTGTTCGGCGAGCCACCGCTGCGGCCGGAAACGCAGCAACGCTTCCGCGAGTGCGCCGGAATCGCGCGTTTCCAACGTCTGAAAGCCGTCCGACGTAATGGTGTTGAGGCTGCTGGTTTGCCGCCCTCGCTCGGCTCCCCCCTTCCGCCGAGTTCTCATGCGTGCCATCCCGTCCGACTCATGCCTATTCGCGTCGTACTGATCGGCGATCCACCGGCTGGACTCGGCCAACAGATCGCTGCCCTCCCCGCATCTCTCGAGTTCGAGATCGTGGGCGCATATGCCGACCGTGCGTCTTCGCTTCATGCGTTGCACACGCTCACGCCAGACGTGGCGCTCGTCGCCGCGCAGCTCGATGATGCATCGGGCTTTGAGTTCGTGTCTGAACTCGCGCCGAATGAACGACCGTCGGCGATCGTCTTCCTTTCGTGTCGTGAAGAGGACGCCGTGCGTGCGTTTGAAGTGCATGCGACCGACTTCGTCCTGATCCCTGTGCACGGGACACGCTTTGACGAGGCGATGCATCGCGCTCGGCATCAGGCGTTGCAGACGGCACTCCTGCGCACGGCTGAGGAGTTGCAGCGTCTGATCGGTGCGACAGCGACGTCGCGTGCTGGGCTCGGACTGGTGGGCGCATCGGCGTCGGGTGCGGGTGTGTTCGCGGGCGTGGGACAGGGCGTCAGCTCGGACGTGGAACGCGATGGCCTCGGGTGGCGCGCGGCGCACGTTGACGGAATCGACGCGTGGCGTCCACGTGATCGCGCGCCCGAGCTATCGGCGCACGCGGATGACGCACTGCGAGCGGTCTCTCGCTGGGGTGGTGTCGGTCAGGCATTCGCCGCACTCACGCAGGCAAGCAGTGCGCGCGCGGCAACCGTGAGTGAGGAGGTGCTGGATCTCGCGCAGACATCCGAGCCGTCGGCGTTGCGTGTCGCTGAGGGACGTCCGAAGCGTGTGCTGGTGCGCGAGGGACGGCGCACTCGATTCATCGCGTTGAGCGAAGTGGATTGGTTCGAAGCGGATGGCAACTACATCCTCGTGCACGTGGCCGATCAGCAGTATCGCACTCGTGGAACGATTTCAGCGATCGAGACGGGCCTCGATCCGCGGCAGTTTGTGCGGATCCATCGGCGCATGGTGGTGAACATGGATCGTGTGCGCGAGATGTCGCCGTTGCCTGGTGGTGATGGGCTGCTGGTGCTGGGCAGTGGTACGACGCTGCGCTTGTCGCGCACGTATCGCGCACGAGTGCGGTAACGAAGCGAGAGGCGCGCCGTGTCGCCCGTGCGTTAGCGCACAAGGAACTGGCACGCGGGGATGGAACCGAGCAGCGGATGCGACGTAGTATGCGCATCCGCTGCTTTTCGTTTGTGTCCCGGCAACCCTTTGGAGCCTTCATGCTGTCTCGTCTTCTGTCGAACTCCCGCCGCATCGTCGTGCGCGTCGCCGCTTTTGCTGGTGCGATGGCGTGGTCTGTCGTGGGAGTGTCGATCGGGGCGAGGGGAGCATCCGCACAGGCGTTCAACTATCCGTCGCTGCAACTGCCGACGGTCTCGACACGCGACTATACCGCGGCAATCGCGGGAGGCGAGGGAAGCACGCTGCTGTTTCAGTGGCGCGAGAACACTGGTGAGCGAGGGCACTTCGGTGTCGACGCGGGCATCGCCGATTCGCGCGCCCGCGATCCGATGGTATTTCTTGGTGCCTCGATCGGTCGCGAGGTGATGCGTGCGACGGAGCAGCAGCCGCTGGATCTGCTCGCGACGGGCGGCGTCAACGTGGCGTTCGGTGCGGGGACGACGCTGATTCGGGTTCCGCTGGGGGTGAGCGTGGGGCACACGTTCGAACTGGAGCGCGATCTTGCGCTTACCCCATACGTACATCCGAGATTGTCCCTGGACCGGTGCGCGGACTGCGGAAAGGCGGGTGGGAGTCGCTCCGAGGTTTCGCTGAATTTCGACTTGGGAGCGAATTTGCAGGTCTCGCGCGAATTCGCCGTTCGGGTCGCCGGAGTGTTCAGCGGCTCGGATCTCCTAGGGGGCGGGGACGCGTTTGCCGTGGGGCTTAACTGGACGCCGGCAGCACTGCGTCGGCCCGTCCCGGCAAAGTGACGGCTGGTCTTTCTGACACAGCGACCGGCCGTGCCGATGGCGTGATGCACACGCGTTGACGGGGTGAACCGGGCACCTATTCCCGCGCGTTTTCATTCGAGAAAAGTCAAACGCCCGTCGCGCTAAGTCGCGATGGGCGTTCTTGCGTCAATGTGACGCGTCCGGTACTGTTGCTGTTCTGAGATCGGGGCGGGCGGACTGTCCCGTTTCACTGCTGTTTATCCCGCGCAGGATCGTGTAGCGCTCACATTTGCAACTTGTCCCGAATCGATGCGCGTGGTTGCGGCGCGCGACGAGGGGCAGCTCGACCCGTTTCACCGACGCAGTCGCGGTTGAAGGTCATGCACAATTTTCCGCCGTGTTTCAGGCGGATACCATCTCGGTGTTTTCAAGCGCGTAGGCTCGCGCTTGCTGCACCGGGTTTACGTACCGGTGGGCCGAAGAGTTTCGCGCCGTCTGGTACTCTGTCCCCTCCCCGTTGTTCCGGCTTCCGAATCGCCGAGGGCTGAGCATGTCGAGATTTTCACGATGGTTGCACCGGGTTCCGCTGGCAGTGCTGGCGTTGCTCTTGGTGCCAGCGATGGTACGGGCCCAGGGTCCAGCCGTCATCACTGGTACGGTCAAGACGGACTTCGGTGATCCACTTCAGGACGCGAACGTCTTCATCACTGAGCTCGCCGTTTCGGTGGGCACGAATGCAGCGGGTCGCTATACGCTGACCATTCCCGCGGATCGCGTGAAGGGGCAGGTCCTTGTGCTTCGCGCGCGCGCGATCGGCTACAAGGCTGACATCAAGACGATCACGGTGAAGGCTGGTCCGCAGTCTTTCGACTTCTCGCTGGCGAAGGACATCAACCGCCTGCAGGAAATCGTGACGACGGGTGTGACGGGTGCGACGGAGCAGAAGAAGCTCGCGTTCTCCGTGGCGCAGGTGAGCGAGAAGGACATGCCGGTACCGGGCTCCAACCCGCTGTCTCAGCTGGCTGGTAAGGTGGCCGGTGCGAACATCGTGTCGGCGACAGGCCGTCCGGGTTCGGCGCCTTCCGTCATTCTGCGTGGCCCCCAGTCGATCAACGCCTCGGGTCGCGGTCAGGATCCGCTGTACATCATCGACGGCGTCGTTTCCCAGGGTGGCCTGCAGGACATCAACCCGCAGGACATCGAGAACATCGAAGTCGTGAAGGGTGCCGCCGCCTCGTCGCTCTACGGATCGCGCGCCGGTAACGGTGTCATCCAGATCACGACGCGCTCGGGCAAGAACCAGTCGGAAGGCGTGCGCTTCCGCGCGCAGGCTGAGTACGGCACGTCGACGATCGAGCGTGAGTACCAGTACCCGGCCACCAGCTTCATGCTGATGGATCCGACGTACCAGCGTTACTGCATCGCCGCGGCGGGTGCCGCCGATTGCTCGCGTACGGCCGACATCTACGCCGAAGCGCTGCGCATCAACGATCAGGGCGGTGACTTCTCGCTGCCGCCGGTGACGTTTGTGAATGACGGCGGTATCGCGCGTAACCCGGGTGCGGCGAACTCGCGCAACCTGTTCCAGACGAACCCGTTCCCGCAGACGTTCAACCCGATCAAGCAGTTCGTGACGGACGGTCAGACGATCAACACGACGTTTGACGCCACGGGTCGCGTGGGCCGTACGAACTTCTTCGCCTCGGTGAACCAGCTGCGTCAGGAAGGCTCGATCAAGCTGTTGCCGGGTTACACGCGTAACTCGATGCGCTTGAACATCGACCAGCAGCTCGGTGGCAACGTCAACTTCTCCCTCCGTTCGGCCTACTCGAGCGCGATGGACTACAACAACGGCGGCGCCTTCTTCTCGCTGACGCGTCAGCCGGCGAATGCGCAGCTGTTCCAGACCGACTCCAAGGGTCGCTTGTACATCCGCTCGGTGGCGCAGCAGCAGGGTGCGCAGAACACCAACCCGGCGTACAACAGCCAGAACTTCCAGCCGCTCAACCGCATCGACCGTTTCGTCGGCAATGCGACCGCGCGTTGGACGCCGTTCTCGTGGATGGATGTCGAAGGCAACTTCGGCTACGACAACCGCAACAACTTCCAGGAATCGCAGCAGGATCGTGGCTATCGCACGACCGCGCTGAGCACGACGAACCTGGGCACGATCAGCCGTTCGGCCAACCGCGACTACTCGCTGAATGCGTCGGGTAACGTCTCGATGCGTAAGGGCTGGTTCGAGGACAACCTGAACACGCGCCTGACGCTGCGTTACCTGTGGGAAGCGCAGGACGGCCGTTCGCAGAGCACGGGTGGTAACAACCTGGCGGTGCCGGGCCTGCGCGATCCGGACGCGGCGATTCAGGACTTCTTCACGTCGGGTGGTACGACGCAGGTGCGCCAGCTGGGCGCCTTCGCGAACCTCGACATGGACTACAAGGGTCGCTACATCATCGGCGCGCTCGTGCGTCGCGACGCGGCTTCGCTGTTCGGTGCCGCCGAGCGTTGGCAGACCTACGGCCGTGGTTCCATCGCGTGGCGTTTGAGCGACGAGCCGTGGTTCAAGGTGCCGGGCATCTCGGACCTCAAGCTGCGCGCTTCGCAGGGCTCGGCGGGTAACCGTCCGATCTACTCGGCCCAGTACGAGACGTTCACGATCGGCGCGGGCGGCGTGCTGTCGCCGGCCTCGCTCGGCAATGCGAACCTCCGTCCCGAAGTCTCGACCGAGACGGAAATCGGCATGGACCTCGAGTTGCTCAGCAAGTACGGCGTGACGCTGACGCACTCGAACAACGTGATCGACAACCAGCTGTTGCAGGTGCCGCCTCCGGCGGCGGCCGGTTTCTCCAGCCAGTGGAAGAATGCCGGTCAGCTGACGAACAACACGTGGGAGCTGTCGCTCAACATCCCCGTGATCCAGAAGCGCAACCTGCAGTACTCGGCGCGCATCAACTATGACCGCACGACGTCGGTCATCTCGCGCCTCGACGTGCCGACTTTCTTCTTCTCGGCGGCCGGTCAGCAGGGTTCGGAGACGATGTTCCAGATCAAGCAGGGCGGCAACATGGGCCAGATCTACGGCCGTCGCTTTGTGAAGGACTGCGCCGAGCTTCCGGCCGCGTTCGCGGCGCGTTGCGGCGCGGGCAAGGATTATCAGGCCAACTCGGACGGCTTCGTTGTGTATGTCGGCGCTGGCAACACGCTGGGCGACGGCATCACGAAGAACCTGTGGAACACGCGCCTCCCGGCGTCGGCCGCTCCGTGGGCCGGTGGTACGACTGCCGATCCGCTGAACTGGGGCTTCCCGATCCTCGTCCGTGACTCGACGGGTGCGGTGCCGGTGCTGCCTGTTGGTCAGGCGTTGCCGAAGTTCCGCTGGTCGATGGCGCAGAACTTCCAGTACAAGAAGTTCACCGCGTATGCCCTGCTCGACGCCACCGTCGGCAAGAGCATCTGGAACATCGGCCGTCAGTGGTCGCTGGGTGACTTCATGCATGCCGACGCCGACCAGGCGGGCAAGTCGGTCGCCGAAGCGCGTCCGATCGGCTACTACTTCCGCGCCGTCTCGACGGGCGGCATCGGTGGTCTGTACGACGTGCTCGCCCCGAACAACAACACGACGGAAGACGCGAGCTTCGTGAAGGTCCGCGAAGCGTCGATCGGCTATCGCATCGGTGCGATCGGTGGCGTGGGCAACTGGAACGTGAACCTGATCGGTCGCAACCTGTTCACGATCAGCAACTACAAGGGCTTTGACCCTGAAGTCGGATCGGGTGGTGGCAGCCTGGGCTCTGGCGTGTTGAACGCCATCGACGCCTTCGTTTTCCCGAACCTGCGCCAGTTCACTCTCTCGATCGGCACCAGCTTCTGACCCCGGGGCAGTTGGGAGCGCGCGCGCCGCGCGCGCCCCGACTGCAGCGAACTTGAGGAATATCGATGCGTAAGCACTACATCATGGGAAGCGGATTGCTGCTCGGGCTGACGGCCTGCGGTGGCGATGCGCTCAACATCACCAACATCAACAACCCGGACGTCGCGCGTGCCTATGCGACGCCGGCTGGTGTCGAAGGCGTCGTGGCCGGTCTCGGTCCACAGGTCTTCAATCCGCAGCGTGCCACGGAATCCGTGAACACGCAGGCCAAGATCCTCACGGGCGAGTCTTTCGCGTCCGTGGCGAACTTCGGCATGGCGGCTCGCGCGCAGATTCCGCGTTCGATCATCTCGAACGAGCTGGGTAACGACAACCAGACTGGCAACCTCGCCAACTTCAACTCGTTCTCGCGTGTCGCGCGCACCGCGTCCAACGCGATCGTCGCGGTGAACGCGCTGGCCAAGACGGGTCAGACGATCGGCAGCCCGGCACAGGACGCGCGCGCACGCGCGTTTTCGTTCCTGATGCTTGGCCAGTCGCTGGGCATGTTGTCGCTGGCGTATGACTCGGCGGCCATCGTGACGCCGGCGGTGCCGAGCGATCAGGTGCCGGGTCTCTCGTCGGCCGCGGCGGTGAACACCGCGGCGCTGGCGATGCTCGATTCGGCGATTGCGGTGGCGACGTCGGCTGCTGCGACGAACGGAGCGAACGGCTTCCCGCTTCCGGCGACTTGGATCAACGGTCAGTCGTTGACGCAGGCGAACTTCGTTCGCCTCGCTCGCTCGTACAAGGCGCGCTACCGCGCAGGTGTCGCGCGGACGGTTGCGGCTCGTGCGGCAGTGGACTGGACGGCGGTCATCGCTGACGCGACGAACGGCATCACGGCCGACTTCACGGTGAACATCGGCAACAGCTCGGGTTGGACGTCCGCGTTCGACGTCGGCCAGATTTACGTGACGGGCGGCTGGCATTCGCTGCCGTACTTCTACTACGGCATGGCCGACGTGTCGGGTGGCTACGACGCGTGGCTGGCGACGCCGCGTGACTCGCGTCGCGCGTTCGTGATCGTTTCGCCTGACAAGCGCTGGCCGACGGGTACGACGCGTGCGGCGCAGCAGGCGCAGGCGCCGACGGTTGTGCTGCCGACTGGTCAGTATTTCCGCAATCGTCCGACGGGCGAAGACGTGCCCCTCACCGGACCGGGCGACTCGTTCTACGATCACCGTCGCTACGGCGCGGTGAACCTGGCCGGTTCGGCCGGACCGTACGTCGAAATGTCGAAGACGGAACTCGACATGCTGGCCGCCGAGGGCTACATCCGCGCTGGCAACCTGTCGGCCGCGGCGTCGCTGATCAACGTGACGCGTGTGAAGAACGGGCTTGACCCGGTGAGCGTGACCAGCGCGACGCAGCCGATCTCGACGAACCTCGCGACCTGCGTGCCGCGCGTGCCACAGGCGCCGGCGTTCACGAGCACGGGCTGCGGCACGATTCTCGAGGCGATGAAGTACGAGAAGCGCATGGAGACCGCGTTCACGGGCTACATGGTGTGGTACACGGACAATCGTGGCTGGGGCGACAACATCGAAGGCACGGTGATCGAGTGGCCGGTGCCGTACCAGGAGATGCAGGCACGCCAGAGCGGCTACTACAACGGCACGCTTCGCGCGCCGAAGGGCACGTACGGCTTCTGATGATGATGACGATGGCGGCACACTCCTCGGCGCTGCTCCGGCGGCGCCTTGTGGGTGGCCTTTGCGTCGGCGCGCTCGCGCTGCAGACGGCGTGCTACACGTACATGCCGATGCAAAGCAGTGCGCCGCCGCAGGCCAAGGAGGTCGGGGTCTCGATCAACGATCGCGGTCGCGTGCTTCTTGGAGATCGCGTTGGTCAGTCGATCAATCGTATCGATGGACGGATCGTCAGCAGTGATTCGCTGGCCGTCGTACTCGACGTGTACCGCGTGACGGATCTGCGCGGCATCGCGAGTACGTGGACCGGTGAGCGCGTCAGCATCCCGCGCGAGGCGATCATGGGATACAACGAGCGCAAGCTGTCGAAGGCGCGCACGTTCGCGTTGGTCGGTGCGATCGCGGCTGCAATCATTGCATCAGTCGGAAGTTCGTTGGACATCTTCGGCGGTTCGCTGCCAGATGAAACGGCGCCCCCAGGCGGCGGTTCGCAAACGTCTCGTATCGGTCACTAGTCGCACATGGCGACCATACGCGCTTTCTCGTTGACGCACACTTTACGGAGTCTTCGACTCATGCGGCTCTCTCGTTTCGGAATCCTCGGCGCGCTTGCAATCGCGGCCGTCGGATGCAGTTCCTCGGACTCGGGTCCGACCACGCCGACGATCCCGTCGCTGGCGTACATCCGCTACATCAACGCAGTCCCCGACACGCTCAATACGACGGTTCGCTTCATCGACGGAGTGGAGTTCACCCCGACGACGTTCGTGAACGTGCCGTTCCGCGGCCTCGGCCAGGGCAACTACCAGGGCATCGGGGTTGGCGCGCGCAAGATGCGCGTGTTCACTGCCGACTTCGTGAACTTCTCGGAGGCGGGTAACACGGCCATCCTCGTGGACACGACTCTCACGTTTGAAGCGGGCAAGTACTACACGCTCCTGCACGTCGGCTACGCCCGCGCGGGCTCGTCGCCGAAGCAGGGCATCGTGGTGTACAACGACGTGCTGCCGTCTCCGACGACGGGCATTGCAGTGCGTGCACTGCATGCCGGCTCGGGCATCGGCAACGTCGATCTGTACGTGACGGCAGCGGCCACCACGCCGATCGCTGGCGCTCCTGCGGTTGCGTCGCTCGCCTTCAAGGCGGCCTCGAACTACCTGAACCTCGCGGTCGGTGCCTTTGCCGCGCAGGTGACCGCCACGGGCAGCACGACGGCTGTAGCCGCCGCGCTCGCTCCGGCCGGACTGGCTGCTGTAACGGCGTCGGGCACCACGCCCGCAGCCGACCCGACGGCCGGCTCCACGCAGGCTGGATCGGTAATGACCGCCATCGCGTTCCCCGCGACGGTGGCTGGCTCGCGCGCCGCGTCGTTCACGACGCCCGGCGTGGTGTTCTTCTCGGACAAGCAGCCCCCGCGCACGACGCCGTAACCTTACGGCGATCATCCGGTGATGTCGCCGGTGCTTGCTCCAATCATGACCGCGATCGTGAGAGTCTTCACGGTCGCGGTCGTGTTGCTTTGCGCCAATGCCGCGCTCGTCTCAGTGTTGGGCGCGCAGGTCCTTCGAGGCACGGCGCGCGTACAGGAATCCGGACGTCCGATCGAAGGTGCGCGGGTGATCGCGATGCTGACAGATGGAAAGTCGATCGGCACAGCGACGACGGATGAGAAGGGACGATTCCTTCTGCGCGTGGAGTCCAAAGGAGCGCCGTTTACTGTCTCGGTCACGCGCATCGGTATGGAGCCTACGACCTCGGATCCGATCGTCTTGGCGTCGCGCGATACACTCGATGCCGATTTCTCGGTGACAGAGGTTGGTATCCGCACCGACACCATGAAAGTGACGGCGGCACCGTCGCTCAATGACATTCGCTTGGCGGAAGCCAAGCGTCGTGGCTGGCGACTCTTCCCGCCGGTGGAGATCGCGCAGCATCGCGAGCGCGCGAATTCGTTCAATGACTTGCTGCGATCGCTCGGCTATCCGGGACTGATCATCCCCTCGCGACCGGACGACTGCATTCGCACGACGCGGTACAATCGCTGCCTGATCATCGTGGTGGATGGTGTACCGCTGAGTGGTGGCAATCCGCTCGTCAATCCGCGCGACGTCTATTTCATGGCCGTGCTTGGTGCGTCCGATGCAGTGGTGCAGTTCGGCGATCGCGCCGGTTACGGCGCGCTCGTGGTGTACACGCGCATGAAGGGCGACAAGCCCTAACGCAAGAACGTTCGGGCCGGCTCTGAGGTCAGCGCAGTGCGTGCACCAGCGCTTCAACGAGCGCGACGCTGCGATCAGTAGCACCGAGTTCCTGCTGGACGACGGCGCGCGCTCGTTCACCTTCGCGTTGACGTTTCTTGGCATCGCCGAGCCATTGCGACAGCACTTCGGTCAGCGCGCGTGCCGACGTGACGCTCGCGCCGCCGCCCGCAGCCAGGAGCAGCCCGGCCTCGCGGCTCATGTCGTGGCGCGGGCCGAACGCGACCGGAATACCGAACGCGGCAGGCTCGATCACCGAGTGCAGGCCGGCGGCGTGGAATCCACCGCCGACGAATGCAGCATCGCCCAATGCGTACAGGTCGCCGAGCACACCGACGCGGTCCACGATGACGACATCGGCGTCTCCGCTGTCCGACTCTCGCTCGGAGGTCGCGGGGGGTTGCGACAGACGCGAGAGACGCGCGACGCGCAGGCGCTGCCCGCGCGCCCATGATTCGATGGGCGCGACGTGATCTTCGTTGGGCTCGTGCGGCGCGATGATGAGCCGCGCGGTGGGGACGGCACGTCGCACCGCCGTCCAGGATTCGCAGAGCACCGACTCGTCGGCCGGCCAGCTGCTGCCTGCGATGAGCGTAGGACGCGCACTCGAAAGAGACGTGAGCAACGGCGAGCTGCGATCGACATGCTCGGCGCGCGCCCAGACCTGATCGAATCGCGTATCGCCCGTTACGCGAATGACGCTGGCTGGGACGCCGAGTGACTGCAGGCGCGTGCCGTTGACCGCGTCGATGGCGCCCACCGATTGCAGCGAGGCGTAGGCATCATGCAGCAGCATGCGTGAGAACATGCCGAGTCGGCCCGAGCCCGGCGCCAGCGTGGCGCTGAGCAGTGCGACGGGGATTCCGCGAGCCGATGCGCGCGCGACGAGCGTAGGCCACACGTCGAGCTTGACGAAGACGAGCGCCGACGGCTTGAGCGCATCGAGCATCGCGTCACACTCGGCGGCCCCGTCGAAGGGGAGATAGTCGGTGATGTCCGCGCCGATACTCTGCGCGAAGCGCTCGGCGCTTGGAGAGTAGAAGGTGTAGGCGAGTTGCAGCTCCGGATGCCGCTCACGAAGCGCGTGGGCCACAGGGCGCGCCTGCAGGCCTTCGCCGACGGACGGCGCGTGCAGCCAGACCAGGGGCCGCGACGGATCGCGCACGGCGGTGGCGCGCTGCCTGATACGATCGAGCAGGCCGCGTCGCGCCGCGAGAGACCGTGCAACTTTTCCGTCGCCCGAGGATGCGAAGCGCGTGGCGGTGCGGGCGGCGAAGACGCCGAGTGAGTACAGTGTGGCGACCGCTCCGTTCAGCGCGACCTCTTGGTGCGAGCAGTGACGATCGCCGTGTCGATGGCCCGACGGAAGTCGGAGTACGGTGAGGCGCCTTCGACGATGAATTGGCCGACGAGGAACGATGGCGTCGAGCGAATGCCGGCGCGGTTGGCCTGTTGGATATCGGACTCGATGAGCGAGCCGATCGCCTTGGACTTTCGGCAGCGCGCGAACTCGGTCATGTCGAGAGAGTTCGCGCGCCCCAAGCTGTCGAGATAGGGAAGCACGTCGGGGCGCCGGCTGAGGGCGTTCTGATCACGGAAGAGCGCTTCGGAGTATTCCCAAAACTTTTGCTGCGCGCCGGCACAGAGCGAGGCTTCCGCTTCGGCGCGCGCGTGCGGGTGTTGCGGCAGCGGCAGGTTGAGGTAGGCGAAGCGTACCTTGCCCGTCTGGACGTAGTCACGCTTGACGCCGGCCATCGATGAGTCGTGCCATTGCTTGCAGTACGGGCACTGGAAATCGGAGATCATGACCACCCACACCGTCCCCGAATCGCGACCCATGAGGCGCCCGCGGTCTGCGCGATCGATCAACGCGGAGTCACTGAGCGTGTCGCCGGACGAGGAGCTGCTTGGCGCGGCGCCATTGGCGACCGGCGCTGCCGTAGTGGTGCTGCTCGAACCCGACCGACCGGCCGCGTTGGCGCGATCGCATGCGGTGGCGGCACCGACGGCGAGGGCGAGGAGCGACAGACGCAGAAGCGTCTTGAGCGACTGTAATGAACCGCGCATAGGAACGGAGACGGGAGAGTTCGGAGCGCCGCAGGCGCCAGCGTGTAGTAAAGCTAGCGCCGTGCCGGCGTGTGCTGACACCGGGAGTTGGACCGCTGCGTATACTCCTAGGCGTACGGGCACTGTGCGTGTCTCTCATCGTTCACTCGTGTACTCTCGACTGTTTCGTCGCTGTCGGCCAGTGGGCCTGTTGTTGGCTGGCGTCGTGTCGTTCATGCTCAGCCCTGTGCTGCTCAGGGCGCAGCCTCCGGCGCTGCCGGCCCCGACTGGGTACGTCAACGACTTTGCCGGGGTCATCCCGGAGGATGCCAAACTCCGTCTCGAAGAGCTCGCTCGTCGCGTGAACGCCGCGACGCGCGGCGACATGGTGGTCGTGACTCTCCCTGATTTGGGCGGCCGCCCGGTCGAGGAGGTGTCACTGCGTTTGGGGCGGGAGTGGAAGGTTGGCGCGGACGCCGGGATCGGCGACAAGGCGCGAAACGCCGGCGTGATTCTGCTGATCGTACCCAAGGAGAGCTCGTCGACGGGGCGTGGGTCGTGCCGGATCGAGACGGGGCAGGGGACCGAAGGGTTCCTGACGGATGCCACGGCGGGCGAGCTGTGTCGTGCGGCGCGGGATCAGTTCGTGGCCAAGGACTATGGCGGAGCGATCGAGTACATCGCTGGCCAGATCGCCGCTCGCTACGCTGCCGAGTACGGCGTGACGTTGGATGGCGCGCCCGCGCCGCGTCGCTCCACGAGAAGTCAGGGACAGCGGCAGATCTCGCCGATCGCGATCCTGATTCTGATCTTCATCGTGTTCTCGGTGCTCAACTCACTCGGCCGGCGTCGTCGTGGCTGCGCGGGATGCATTCCGATCCCGATCCCTGGTCCGTCGATCGGGGGATTTGACCGCGGCGGCTGGGGCGGAGGAGGCTTCGGTGGTGGCGGCGGAGGCGGTGGATTTGGAGGGTTTGGAGGTGGCGGTGGGTTCAGTGGTGGTGGCGGCGGTTCTGACTGGTAGGCGTACCTTTCCTCACACTGCGACCGACTCCAACGATCGATGGCGAATTCCACGATGAGCGTGACTGAGCTGGTCACGCAGCTGACGCAAGTTCATGGCGGCGCGCTGCGCGCCGTGGTGCTGTACGGCTCTGCCGCGACCGACGAGCAGATCGCCGGGCAGTCCGACATCAACGTGCTGGTGATTGTCGAGACGCTCTCGATCGCGACACTGCGCGCACTGGGGCAGACAACGCGCGCGTGGCTGGAGGCGGGCAATCCGCCGCCGCTGACATTCACGGTGGAGGAGTGGCGTCGCTCGGCAGACATTTTCCCGATGGAGTACGCCGACGTACTGGAAAGACATCGCGTACTGCACGGAACGTTGCCGCTGGATGGCGTGCATGTGGCGCTGGCGGACTTGCGCCTGCAGACGGAGCACGAAGCGATGGGCAAGCTGCTTCGCCTGCGTCGCGGTGTGATGAGCGCCGGCACCGATGCGAAGCGTCAGGCGGAGTTGATGCGGGACAGTCTCAGCAGCCTGCTGGTGCTCTTTCGTGCGGTGCTGCGCCTGCACGGCACGGTTCCATCGCGCGATGCGGTTCCGGTGGTGCAAGCGGTGGCAGGCCATTGTGGATTTGACGTGGCGCCGTTCGAGCGCGTGATCGCGCACAAGCGCGGAACCACGCTGGCCGAGCGAGAGACCGAGACGGTGTTGGCGGGGTACGTAGCGGGGATGGAATCGCTCGTTGCGTATCTCGATCGCTTTACTCCGCCGGCAACGGCAACCGATTCCCTTTCTTCCTGAGGACCTTTAGATGAACTCCATGCAGTCTTCGCCCACCACGGGCCGCCCGCGATCCCGCCGTCGCCTGCTCGCGATGGCGCTCCCGATGCTCTTTGCGGTGAGCGCGCCGCTGACGCTGTCGTCATGCGGTTACAACAGCATTCAGAGCTACGATGAACAGGCCGAGCAGGCGAAGAAGAACATCGATGCGCAGCTGCAGCGTCGTGCAGATCTGATCGGCAATCTCGTCAACACGGTGAAGGGGCTCGCGCAGCAGGAGAGCGACGTGTTCGTGGGGATCGCGAAGGCGCGCGCGGGTCTGACGGGCGCGTTGCAGAAGCCGGGCGGATCGGATCCCTCCGAGACGGCCAACGCCAACGAGCAGCTGACAACCTCGTTGCGCGGTCTGAGCGTCTTCATCGAGCAGTATCCGCAGCTCAAGTCCGATCAGGCGTTCCTCAAGCTGCAGGACGAGCTGACGGGCACGGAGAACCGGATTGCGGTGTCGCGTACGGATTACAACGCCGCGGTGCGCACCTACAACGAGTACATCCGCAAGTTTCCAGCGGTCATGACGGCAAAGGCGACGGGCGCGAAGCCGCGAACGTATTTCGAGGTGACCGATGCGGCCTCGCGCGCAGCCCCCACGGTGGACTTCAGCAAGCCCAAGGCGAACTAGTCGACAAGTGAAAGTGAGAACGGCGCTGAGCAGAATACGCTCGGCGCCGTTTTCGTTTTGTGTCACGTGCTGTTGCTGATGGCTAGCGGTTCTTCTCGTACATCAAATTGCGCGGCGCAACCTTCCAGTCGTACCACTTGTAGACGGGATAGCCGTTGTTGACTGTCGGATCGCTCCTGTCCGATTGGATTTTCGAACGGATGCGTACGCCGATGATGTCGTTGCCGTCGTTGAGCGTATCGGTGTCGAGTCCGCTGTAGCCGGGCGATTCTCTATTCCCCTTGAACAGCAGTGATGTTCGGAAGTCCATGGCTCCGGATGCCAACGGCTTGCCGATGGGCGCTGCCGACGAATTGAGCTGCTCGGCCCGCATGAGCGTGTTGGTACTGACGTCGCGCCAGTAGACGACGGCCTTGAGCTTCTGAATGGTCGTGCCCGATCGGGTCAGCAGCACGCTGTCGATGCCCGCAGCACGGCCGAGCAAGCGCTGCATCGGCAGGAATTGCACCTGGAAACGCCCACCCGCACTTCCGGCCACGCTTGTGAGGTAGAGCAGGCGTCGCGTGGTGCCGATCTGCAGGCGTGCGAGATCACCCGGCTGCAACGTATACGCGCCGTTGATGCGATTGAACTCGATGCAGTTCGTGCCGCAGTTGCCGCCCGGCGGATAGTTGGGGAGCGTGTCTCCATCGTCGAAGATGGGGTACACGGGCGCCTCGACGGTGGTGAAGGGCACCGACAGAATCGAGAGCGTGTCGCCGAACGAACCAAGCGTGCCGAACGTCGGCGTGCTCTCGATCGCGACGCCCGCTTCCTGCGCGTCACGAGCCAGCGACATGCCGACGAAGCGTGCGTTGCGGTCGACTGTCTCGCGCACTGTCCAACCGCGACGCGTTTGCCAGCTGCGCATGGAGAAGCTGGCCGCTGCCGTGATGACGACGATACCGATCGTCATCGACATGAGCATTTCAACGAGCGTGAATCCGGCACGATTGCGACGCGAACGTGGGACCGCTCGGCGGGTTGATTGGTGCGTGATCATGGGGCCACCACCAGTCCGTTTCCACGGAAGTAGGAGGTCGTGAGCGTCACCGGCTGTGTGCTGCGCGGATAGTCCACGGCGACGTCGATGCGGATCAGGTTCTGGCGTGACACGGCGACCGTCATGGTGCGTGTGAAGGCACCGGTCGTGGCAGACTGACCGTCCGAGTTGAGCTTGACGGGCGATTCGGTCTGCAGCGTCCACGGATCACGCGTTCGTACTTCTTCCATGTAGCTGCGTGCGATGGCGATGGCGCTCGTGCGATTCTGCGCGAGCGTTTGCATCTTGATCGTGTTGCCGCTGGCCGTTGCAAGAGAGGTCAGCCCCACGGCGAGCAGGATGATCGCGACGAGCATCGACACGATCGTGAAGCCGCGGCGGGTGCGTCGTGCGAGTGTCATTGCCAGCCTCCATTCTTCCACGTCCACAGCCGAACGCTCCCCGAGGGGGAGACTTCCACGGCGACGACGGCGTTGTCGTCTCTCGCGTTGGTGAGATACACGACACCGGAGGTTCCCATGGGCGAGGGAAGTCCGCGCGTATCGAAGTTGATGTGGTAGCCAGGAAAGGTGACCGCACTGCCGCCGACATCACCGGGAATCGGCGAGGAAGCTCCACGCGCCATCACGATGTGGTCCGGGAGCGGACGCGTACCGAACGCCTGTAGCCCGAGCTTCTCTGCCGCCGTGTAGCTGATGACGCTGTCCGCGTCGACATCGAGGTAGCCGGAATACGACGGCGAGCTGGACGAAAGGGAGAACGACACCTGGGCGATGCTGCGCGTGGAGAGCGCGCGCGTACGTGCGAGGTCCATGTCCTGCGCGAGCTGCATGCCGGCGAGCTGCACTTCGGTCGCCTCGGAGATGCGCATGCGCGGCACGACGATGGACATCATGATGCCAACAACGGCCACCATGGTGAGCAGTTCGATCAGAGAGAAGCCGCGACGAGCCGGCGAGCGCGATGGTGCGGAGTAGATCGAGCGCATGGCCATCTCAGTAGAGCGGACGGAACGCGGTCTGCAACACGGTGCCGACGGATGGCGTGCCGGGAGGCAGTCGCTGCGGGAAGCGGAAGTTCACGTCGAAGGACCAGGCACGCGTTGGCGCCGAGTAGTACGCCTGGTTACCGAAGCCGACATTGGTGCTGTTGCCCCACAGGCCGGTGGAGTAGACGTTGGCGAACAGCGAGACGAGCGACCCAGTGTAGCGGAACGTGATGCCGCCCCAGTTTTCGAGGAATCGCGGGAAGTTCTCGAGTCCGCCGCCGTACACGCCGCCGCCGCAACCAGCGCGAGCGTAGTCGCAGGGCGTCGGCGAGTGGCCCGCGAGAATCGCCGCATTCACCGTCGTGTTCACTGCAGTGCGCTGCGCCATGTTCTGCTGCATCACATCGCACCATCCGTTCGTGGAGCTGCAGCGGCCAGCAAGACCACTGGAATCACGCATGCGTGCGTTGGGCGGATTGCTGAGGAACGTGACCGCATCGGCCATCAGCGCAGCCGGGCGCCAGACATTCGTGTTGTAGTCGCCGAGGATGTACATCGGACGATCGGTCACCATCGAGACGCCGCCTGTATCGGCCGGCAACTGCGCCAGCGGCAGACGCCCGCCGTTGCGCAGGCGCACCGCTACGTAGTCGTTGGTGGCCGCCGTGTTCGTGTTGATGAAGTTGAAGTACATGATGCGCGGCGCGCGCTGCGTCGGATTGCTGTCGGCCCAGATGCGCAGGGAATCCATGTACACGTCGATCAGGTCGGGACGCAGGTCTTCGCGGCCCTCGTAGAAGGCGTTTGCACGCGGCTTGAAGATGCGGCGGCACGCGGCACCGGTCGGCACCTGCAACGCGCCTGTACGCAGCTGCGTCAGGCTCGCGCAGAAGTTGGTCTTCATCATACCCGTGTCGGGATTCGTGAAGGCCGCCGCGTCAACCGTGATGTACCAATCCGACTTCCACGCCATCTTCACATCCTGCACCATCTGGTTGTCGCCAGCGGAGCGCGGTTGCACCAACGTGATCGGAGGCGTGTTGGCGGGCAGGGGCAGCTTCAGGGCGCGGACACCGTGCGCCTTGGTCATCAGTCGGCCGCTGAAACGCTGCTGGCTTCGCGTGACGAACGCAGGACCGGAGAGGCTTCGGGAATCGAAATCGAGCAACACGGACGTGCCGGCGGCGTTGTTGATACTCACGCCGTTCAGGCGCTGGTTGGCATCCTTTCGATTCCAGAAGACGCTGTCCGGTGTGGTCAGCTGGCTCTGAAAGTTGGCGCTCGCAGACGACGTGTAGAGATTGCCGTTCGTGTGCACCCATCCGGCGAAGACCATTGGGGCGCCGGGCAGAATCTCGAGATCGTTCTCGTAGAAGACACCGAACTGGAAGAGCGGAATCGTCTGCGCATTCACCGACAGGATCGCCGTGGCCTTGTTGCCCGACGAGTCGCGAGCGGTCACCGAGATGTCGATCGGCTGATTGAGTGAATACAGCCCGGAGAACGGGCCGGACGCGATCGTGCGCGAGACGGGCGCACCGGTCGTGTTCGTGACATGGTTGATGTTGAAGCCGCTCAGCTGCGGCGTCGAGAGCTGCGAGATATCCGACGCACTGATGATGCCGTCCTGCATGGCAGCATCGAGCTGCGACATGATATCATCTGCGCCACCCTCGGCCGCATACGACGCACGCGAGGCGCGGTAGTCTGCACTCGACGTCTTGGCCATCGTCGACACGGCGGAGAGTCCGGCGAGGATGATGATCGAGAACATGATGAGCAGGAGCAACGACGCCTCCAGCGCGAAGCCGCGTCGGTCCCGCACGCGCGCCTCGGTCACATGAGTGCGCGCGCGCAGTCCGCGCAATTCCTGGGCA
Source organism: Gemmatimonas sp. (assembly GCA_965279375.1). Classification (GTDB taxonomy): domain Bacteria; phylum Gemmatimonadota; class Gemmatimonadetes; order Gemmatimonadales; family Gemmatimonadaceae; genus Gemmatimonas. The sequence continues at coordinate 2,694,610 of OZ257156.1, forward strand.
TCGTGGTGTTCGCGCCGCGTGGCGCCACGTTCTGTTCGACTCGATCGCATCTGACGTCCTCCGTGCGAGAATGATCCTGCTGCACGAGAGAAGTACGGTCGAGGGCTTCGCTACGTCACTTCGTCAGCGGTACAGGCACGCACGACGAAACGGGAGTGGAGTGCGATGTGACACGCGCCGATGTTCGTGTGATGAAATCGGCGCGTGTGTGACAGCGAACTAGGCGGGTGCGCTCGCAGCCGGCGGCTGCGGACGGGGAAACAGTCCCTCGCCTTTTGCGACCGTCCAGCCAGTCGCGTCGAGCGTGGCGACATCTGCGAAGCGTTGCGAATGCACGGAACCGGTGCCGCCGAGCGTCACCCACAGTGCCTGCGCCTTTTCGGGCATGAACGGAGCGAGCAGCACCGCCTGTCGTGCCAGCCGGCGTACGAGCGACGACATGCAGGTCTCCAACTCGCCGCGTCGTGCTGGATCCTTGGCGAGTTGCCACGGCGCCGTCGCCTGCGTGTACTCGTTCGCTCGCGCGGTCATGCGCGAAACAGCCGCCAGTCCTTCGTGCAAGAGCCACCCACGCGAACCGTCCATCGCCGCGTGGTACGATGCGATATCGGTGCCATCGTCGCGTTCGGCGTCCGGACGCGCCGCCGCAGGTACGACTGCGCCACAGTACTTCTCCACCATCGCCGTCGCACGGCTGGCGAGATTGCCGAGGGCGTTGGCGAGGTCGCTGGTATATCGCTCTTCGAAACGCTCCCAGCTGAAGTTGCCGTCGCCATCGTACGGGACTTCGCGCAGCAGCACGTAGCGGAACGCGTCGGCGCCGTAGCGATCGATGGCCTCGTCGAGATCGAGCTTGACGCCGGCGCTCTTGGAGAAGCGCTCGCCGCCCAACTGCACGAAGCCATGCGCCCACACCTGCCTGGGAAGCGGCAGCCCGGCCGACTCGAGCATCGCGGGCCAGATCACTGCGTGGAAGCGCGTGATATCCTTGCCGACGATGTGCAGGTCAGCGGGCCAACGCGACTCGTAGCCCGCGTCAGGAAAGCCGGTGGCGGTGAGATAGTTGGGGAGCGCATCGAACCACACATACGTGCCCTGCGTTTCGCCGTTAGACAGCGGCAGCGGAAACGGCACGGCCCAGTCGAGGCGCGCACGCGACGCGGAAATGTCTTCGAGTCCTTGGGCAAGGAGCCCGAGGATTTCGTTGCGGCGGCTCTCGGGTTCGATGTACGACGGATTCTCGGCGATCATCTCCTGGAGGAACGTCTGGTACTTGGAGAGACGGAAGAACCAGTTGCGCTCTTCAACTTCCTCGAGCACACGCGTGGGGTGCAGCACACACTTCCCGTCCACGATGTCCGCGTCCTGCTTGAACGCCTCGCAGCCCACGCAGTACATGCCGCGATATGAGCGTTCGAAGAAATCGTCCGGGTTGTGTTGAGCGATGCGCTTGATCAGAGCCTGCACACCAGCCTTGTGGTGCGCATCGGTCGTGCGAATGAACTGATCGTGCTGAATGCCAAGCTTGGCCCACGTGGCCAGAAAGCGTGCCGCGATCTCGTCGGTGAATTCCTGCGGGGGCACGCCACGCGCCGCGGCAGTCTGCTGCACCTTCTGCCCGTGTTCGTCCATGCCCATCAGCAGATGCACGTCGTCACCGCGCAGGCGGTGATAGCGGGCAATGACGTCGGCGCCGATCTTCTCGAGCGCGTGGCCGAGGTGTGGATCGCCGTTGGCGTAGTCGATCGCGGTCGTCAGGAAGAAGCGAGCCATTCAGTCGGTCTGCGTGGAATGCGAGGGTGAAGCATCATCGTCGTGGTCCGAACCGCCATCGTCGGCGTCGCCGTCGTCGAGTGCATCGTCACTCGAGGTCCCGTCGTCGCTGCCGCCTTCGGATTTCCGACGCTGCTCGGCGGCACGCAGGCGTCGGCCACCTCGACGGCCACGACGGCGCTTACGCCGCGGCCCGTCTTCCGTTCCTTCCGGCTGCTCGGCTGCGTCGTCCGCTCGTGCGTCCGCAGGTGCGTCGGCAGTTGACGCTGCCTCGGCGATCGCTGCGGGCTCCACTGCGGCCACGGGCGGCAGTGGCGCGGCAACAACGGGCGCGGCAACAGCGGGCGCGGCTACAGCGGGCGCGGCCTGCGGCGGTGCTGGCGGGACGGCCGTGGTGATGACGTCCGCGACCACCGGCTCGGCGATGCGTTCGATGCTCCGCACCGCGGGGCGATTGCTTGGCGTTGAACGCGGCGGCCGACTCTTCGCGCCAGCGCGGGCGTTCGCGCGCGCATCGTCGTGGTCGATCGCCATGTCTTCGATGTCGCTGGGCACTTCATGCGTGTCGGTCGCGTGCATGCCATCGAAGCCGCCGATCTCTTCGCGCAACTCGGCGAGCGGCACGACGCGCGAATCGCCTTCGGCGGTGCGCAGCGTGACGCGATCGTTGAAGATGTCGCAGCTGACGACCTTCTCTTCGCCCAGCTTCGTCTGAAGAATCTTCCCTTCCTTGGGGAAGCGTCGACGACTCTGCACGTAGAACTCGTGCTCGTATCGCAGGCAGCACATCAGCCGCCCGCACGCCCCAGAGATCTGCTGGGGATTGAGCGAGAGCTTCTGGTCCTTGGCGACGCCAAGATTGACCGGGCGCAGGTCCGGGAGCCACGACGACGAGCAGTACTCGCGACCGCAGCGACCAACGCCGGAGAGACGCTTGGCCTCGTCGCGCACGCCGATCTGTTTGAGCTCGATGCGGGTGCGAAACATCGCCGCGAGATCGCGCACAAGCGCGCGGAAGTCGACGCGACGTTCGGCGGTGAAGTAGAACGTCAGCTTGCGACGATCCCACTGCCACTCGGCGTCGGTCAACTTCATCACGAGCCCATTGGCTTTGACGCGTTCGAACGCACGCCGACGGGCGGACTCGTTCTCGGCGCCCATCTCGCGTTCGCGCACGTCTTCTTCGCGTGTGGCGAGTCGGAGTGCCTTGCGCGGTGGCGGTGCGGTGCCACAGCCGTGCGCGCAGCCGCGGCAGCGCACTTCGGCGAGCTCGCCGGTGGCATGCACGCGACCGAAGTCCTCCCCGCGGTCGGCCTCGACAATGATTCCGGCCTTGAGAGCCGGCACTGTCTCCTCCTCCCACTGGAAGAACTCTTTGCGATTGCCTCGAAAGGCGACTTCGATGAGGTGCGCCACGCGTGTGCGCCCTACTCGGTGAACTGGCCCATGCGCAAAAACTTTTCGCGACGACGTCGCACGAGCTTGTCCGGCTTGAGACGGCGCAGGTCTTCGAGGTTCTTGATCAGGGCGTCGCGCAGTGAATTGGCCGACGTCTGGTGATCGGAGTGCGCGCCGCCGACGGGCTCGGGAATGATCTCGTCGATGACCTTGAGTTCGATGAGATCCTTGGCGGTGAGTCGCAGCGCGGACGCGGCCTTCTCCTTGATCGCTGGCGTCTTGCCATCCTTCCAGAGAATGGACGCGCAGCCTTCCACCGTGATGACCGAGTACACCGCGTTCTCGAGCATCAGCACGCGATCGGCCACACCCAGTGCGAGCGCACCACCCGAGCCACCTTCGCCGATGACCGTCGCGACGATGGGCACCTGCAGCTGGCTCATCTCGAGGAGATTGCGTGCGATCGCTTCGCCCTGTCCGCGCTCTTCAGCGCCGAGTCCCGGCCACGCGCCCGGCGTATCGATGAAGGTGATGACCGGCACCTGGAACTTCTCGGCCAGCTTCATGTGGCGCAGCGCCTTGCGGTAGCCCTCGGGGTGGGGCATGCCGAAGTTGCGCTTGAGGTTCTCCTTGGTGTCGCGGCCACGTTGCTGGCCGATGACCATCACCGTTTCGCCGTCGAGTCGCGCCCAGCCACCGATGATGGCGCCGTCGTCGCGAAACGCGCGATCCCCGTGCAACTCGATGAAGTCGGTGAAGGCGAGGCGGATGTAGTCGGCCGTGAAGGGACGACGGGCAATGCGCGCCACCTGCACGCGCTGCAGCGGCGTCAGGTCGCGATAAATCTCAACCCGGAGCGACGAGAGCTTCTGTTCGAGCGGCGCGATTTCCTTCGCCACATCGATCGAGCGTTCGCCGGCGAGCTTCTTGAGCTCCTCGATCTGCTTCTCGAGCTCGGCCAGCGGTTTCTCGAACTCAAGAACGGGTGCGGAAGCCATAGCGATACGGAAGAAAGGAAGCGCGGTTGCGGTCAGCCATCGGCGCGCACGAGGCGCACACGATCGGCGCCCAGCAGCGCGCGAAGATCGGTCAGGACAACGGGTGACACAGCGACGGTGAGGGTCCGCGAGCGAAAGCGCACTTGGTGACCGTCGCCGCTGTTCCAGCGCACTTCGATCGGTGCAGAGCCGTGATGGTTGTCGATCGTCAGCCGGATATCGTCCATGACCGAAGGCGCGAGATCGAGTCCGCGCTCCAGGTCGATGGCGACCCCCACCTCGCCGTTGGCGCGCACTTCCGTGAAGCGCGTGACCGACTCGACGATGAACGTGGGGTTCTCGACCCCCTGATCCTTCCGGGAGTATCCGCCCTTGAGCAGCAGCGGAATGTCCGGCCGGACGCGTTCCGCGATCACCGCCCAGGCTTCCTGGAAGACCAACACCTCGGCAGACCCCGAAAAATCCTCCACGGTGAGTCGAGCAAACTCGGCGCCGGAGCGTTTCGAAATCTGTCGCTTGATAGCCGTCACCACCACCCCGATCGTTACAGACTCGGGCGTCCACGTCCCCAGCTGCGCGACCGTGTGGGACGCGAACAGCTCGCACTCCGTCCGGAAGGGGTCGAGGGGGTGGCCGGAGATGTAGAAGCCCAGCAGCTCCTTCTCCCGCTGAAGCCGCTCACTCTCCGACCAGACCGACGCGTTCGGGAGCGTCGGGGCCGGCGCCTCCGCCGACATCCCCGACCCCTCGTCAGGGCTCGGCTCGCCAAAGAGCGACCCTTGGCCGATGGCGGCCTCCCCCTGCCGCAGCGACGCCTCGTTAATCGCATGGTCGAGCGCGGCCATGAGCTGCGCCCGATGACCGCCCAGCCCGTCGCAGGCGCCCGTGGCGATCAGGGCTTCGAAGACGCGCTTGTTGCAGACCCGCAGGTCGACGCGCGAGCACAGATCGTACAGCGACGTGAACGGGCCCGCCTCGCGCGCGGCGAGCAGCGAGTCGATCGCGCCGCGCCCCACGTTGCGTACGGCACCCAATCCAAAGCGCACGCGGATTTCGCCGTGTACCGTGAAGCGCCATCCGGACTCGTTCACATCCGGCGGCAGGACCTCGAGCCCCATTTCGCGCGCTTCGGCGATGTACTTGATGACCTCTTCGGTCTTGCCGATCTGCGCCGACAACAGCGCCGCCATGAACTCAGCGGGATAGTGCGCCTTGAGCCACGCGGTGTGGTACGACAGCACCGAGTAGGCGACCGAGTGCGACTTGTTGAAGCCGTAGCGGCCGAACGTCTCAATCTGTCCTGACAGCTCGTCGATGATCTTGGGATTGTGGCCCCGTGCGACGGCCTTCTCGGTGAACTTGCCGAGCTCCTTCTTGATCAGCTCCGCGTCCTTCTTGCCCACCGCCTTTCGCAGCACGTCGGCTTCGGCGAGCGAGATGCCGGCGATCACCTGCGCCAGACGCATCACCTGTTCCTGATAGGTGATGACGCCGTACGTGTTGGAGAGAATCGGCTCCAACTCGGGCAGCGCGTACGAGACGGGCTCTTCGCCGCGTTTGCGCTTGATGTAGACGTTGTGCATCCCCGCGTCGAGCGGGCCGGGACGCAGCAGTGCGTTAGAGGCGACCAAGTCGTCGAAGCGGTCGCAGCGCATGCGCTTGAGCACGTCCGTCGCGAGCGGCGATTCGAACTGGAACACGCCGGCGGTGCGACCAGCACGCAGCAACCGGTACGTCTCGGGATCGGTGAAGCCGCGTTCTTCCAGCACGACTTCCTTGCCGCTCCGCTGCTTGATGAGCGCGAGCGTATCGCTGATGACGGTGAGCGTCGTCAGACCGAGGAAGTCCATCTTGAGCATGCCCGCCTTTTCCAGCGCGGTCATGTCGTACTGCGTCACGATGACGCGTTCGTCGTCGCCTGAGCCCGAGCCTTTGGTAGCCTGCGTGCAGATTGGCACGAAGTCGTCAAGCGGACCTGGCGCGATGACGACACCGGCAGCGTGCACGCCGGTGTGGCGCGAGAGTCCTTCGAGCGAGATCGCGAAGTCGAGCAGCTGCTTGTAGCGCGGATCGTCCTCGTAGAAGCGCTTGACTTCGGGGACCTGCGCAATCGCTTCCTTGACGGTGAGCGAGAAGTTGGGCGCGTTGGGGATGAGCTTGGCCAGCGCGTCCGTTTCGCCCGGCGTGAAGCCCAGCGTGCGCCCGACGTCCTTGATCGCGGCGCGCGACTTCATCGTTCCGAAGGTGACGATCTGGCCGACGGAATCCTTGCCGTACTTCTGACGCACGTACTCGATCACTTCGCCGCGGCGCTCGAAGCAGAAGTCGACGTCGACGTCAGGCATCGACACGCGCTCCGGATTCAGGAAGCGCTCGAAGAGCAGATCGAACTCCAGCGGGCACACATCGGTGATGCGTGTGGCGTATGCGACGATCGAGCCTGCCGCGGAACCACGTCCCGGTCCCACGGGAATGCCGCGATCGCGCGCCGCCTTGATGAAGTCGGCGGTGATGAGGAAGTAGCCCGCGTAGCCCGTCTTGGTAATGACGCCGAGTTCGTAGTCGAGTCGCTCGACGACGTTGGCCGGCAGCGGATCGCCGTAGCGCGCCTTGGCGCCTTCCGTCGCCAACTGCACGAGATAGTCGTTTTCCGACGTGAGTCCGTCGGGCAACGGAAACGACGGCACGTAGTACTTTTTGGCGAACTGCACGTCGACGCTGTCAGCGATCGCCAGCGTGTTGGTGAGTACGTCTTCACGGCCCGGGAAGAACGGCCGGATTTCATCCGCGTTCTTGAAGTACAGGCCATCGTCGTACTTCATCCGATCGCGGTCGTTGCGATCCTTACCGAGTCCGATGCACAGCAGCACGTCGTGCGCATCGTGGTCCTCGTGCTTGAGGAAGTGCGCATCGTTCGTGGCCACGACGGGCAGTCCAACGTCGTCGGCGAGCGACAGGATCTTGGCGTTGAGCTTCGCCTGTCCTTCGCTGGTGTGCGCCTGCACCTCGAGGAAGTAGCGCCCCTTGAACAGTTCGGCGTACCACGCCGCTGCTTCGCGCGCTTCCTCGACGCGATCCTCCATCAGGTGCGACGCGACTTCGCCCGCGAGGCAGGCCGAGGAGACGATGATGCCTTCGGAGTGCGCCGCGAGCAGTTCGCGGTCGATGCGCGGCTTGGTGTAGAATCCCTCGGTGTATCCCAGCGAGGAAAGCTTGACGAGGTTCTTGTACCCGACGATGTCCCGCGCGAGGAGCACGAGATGGTAGTAGGGCTTGGCACCCGGCGCCGGCCGGCCGCGCGTGCGCCGATCGCCGGGCGCGACGTAGGCTTCCATGCCGATGATCGGCTTGATGCCGGCCTTCTTGGCCTTTTCCTGGAATTCCCAAGCGGCGTGCATGTTGCCATGATCCGTGATGGCGAGCGCCGGCTGTTCGAACAGCTTGGCGCGCGAGATCAGGTCATCGATACGATTCGCGCCGTCGAGGAGCGAATACTCGGAGTGGCAATGCAGGTGAACGAACGACATAGGCAGGAAAGGATAGCCGCTCTGCCGGGAGTGCGGGAGCACTTGCGCTCCGTCGCCATCCGGCATGGGGAGATGCGATGCGCCGCTCGCTGAGTTGGCGTGGGTTTCGTCGCGGCGCTGGGCTGCTGGCCACGCTGTGTGCAGCGGTGCTCTGCCTCACACCGATGGGGTGCTACATCTCGCGCGCTGCGTTCGAGGAAGCGCGCATTCTGTCGCGCCGGCAGTCGATCGCCAAGCTCGCCGCCGACACCAGCAGCACATCCAAGATTGACGCGGCCACGCGAGCCAAGCTGGGACTAGTGGTCGCAGCTCGCAACTTCGCCGTCGATTCCCTGGGGCTCAAGGCAGGAAAGAGCTTCACGGCATACTCTCGTCTCGACCGCGACACGCTCGTGCTGGTGCTATCGGCCGCCTATCGCGATCGATTGGAGCGGAAGACGTGGTGGTTCCCCGTGGTGGGGCGCTTCCCCTACAAGGGGTTCTTCGACTTCGACGACGCGCGCAAGACGGCGACATCGCTGCGCAACGACGGGTTCGACGTCACCGTTGGCGCGTCCTCGGCGTTCAGTACGCTGGGGTGGTTCAATGATCCGCTGGTCAGTACGACGATCGCGACGGACTCGATCACGCTGGCCAACACGATCATCCACGAACTGCTGCACAACACATACTTCGCCAAGGGGCGCGTGCCTTTCAACGAGTCCTTCGCCAGCTTCGTGGGTGGGCGCGGCGCCGAGCACTTCTTCCGCGCCCGCGGCGACACGGCGTCCTTGCGTCGCGCCGAGGCGGATTGGCAGGATGACCTTTTGCTCGGCGCCTTCTGGGCCCGCGTGTCCCACCAGATCGATAGTGTGTTTGCCGCGCTGCCGGCTGACGCGAAAGAGGCGCGCATCGCCGCACGCGACACGGTGTATACGCACGCGCGCCGCCGGTTGGTGGATTCGATCGGTCCGCAGCTGCGCGGATATCCGGCGGGGTGGGCGGAACGCGTGCCGCTCAACAATGCAGTGCTGCTGTCGCGCAGAGTGTACGCCGAAGGGTTGGATGGATTCGATTCGGTGTACGTCGCGGAGGGGCGCGATTTGCGGCGCGCGATTGAGAAGATCATCGCGCGGGATCGGGAGACGGTACGAAAGTAGGGACCGGTAACCGGTCACGCCGTTGGCTGTTCGGCGGCCGGTCACGCAGTTCGCCGTTCGGTAACCGGTCACGCGGTTCGCTCCACTGATCTCCCGTCACTCACCACTCGTAGCCCGAAACAGGGGTGTGTCGAGTTGGCGGTCCTCGACCCCGCCTGATCTGAGTGAGAAACTCTGAACCGGGAACTGGCGACTGCGCCCTGCCGCCGCTCTGACACTCCTCTGTTCCGGGTCGCGAGTGGTGGGTGGTCAGTCTTGAGTGGAGCGAACTGCGTCACCGGTTACCGGTGACGATTGGACACGCCGGCGTAAGCCGAAGAGCATCTTTCGCACGCCGACCAATTCGTCCATCAGAGACACCGCTTCGGCTGGATCAATCAGCGCCAGCTCCCGCGCCAGCTTGAGATGACTCTCCAGCTCATTCGCCGACGCAATCGCGATGGTGAGAAATCGCGCGAACTGCGCCGGCGAATCCTGCCCGGCGCCCTCCGCGATGTTCGAGGGAATCGATACGGCCGCGCGGAGCAACTGCGCGCGGAGTCCGGGCGCGTTGCGATGGGTGAGGCGTTTGGAGGCGGGATGCAACGCGAGCGTGAGCGCGTGTGCTCTCTGCCAGACATGGAGTTTGTTGTGATCCTGCATGGCGACAACGTGCGGAGCAACGGCGGAATGGCGGTAACCATTTCGATGCCCGGTAGTGCCGATTCACGCATCCAACCGGTAACCGGTCACGCAGTTCGCCGTTCGGTAACCGGTCACGCAGTTCGCTCCACTGATCTCCCGTCACTCACCACCCGTAGCCCGAAACAGGGTTGTGTCGGGTTGGCGGTCCGCGACCCCGCCTGAGCTGAGTGAAAAACTCTGAACCGGGAACTGGCCACTGCGCCCTGCCGCCACTCTGACACTACTCTGTTCCGGGTCGCGAGTGGTGGGTGGTCGGTCTTGAGTGGAGCGAACAGCGTGACCCTTCACCGGCGGAACCGGATGGAGCAAACCAGGTGACTGGTTACCGAGAACAACCCCTACGGCGTCTTCGCCTCCGGCTGCAGTACGAATCGCGCCCGATTCGTCTCACTCAAATACACCTTCGCCGCCGCCGCCAACTTCTCCGTCGTCAACCCCGCAATCAGTTCGTCGTTGGCGAACACCGTCGTCGGGTCGTCGCCGTTCTCGATGCGGTCCCGCAGCACTCCCGCCCACCAGCTGTTCTGTTTGCGCGTGACCTCGAGTCCGCGGCGCTGCTGCTCGCGTACGCGCTCAACTTCCGCGGCCGTCGGCGGGACGCGACGGAGCGAATCGAGCTCCTGGCGCACGGCGGCGAACAGTGAGTCCGCCTTCTCCGGTGCCGAGCCGTAGTCGATGACCAACTGCCACTCCTGACGGGGACGGCGCGAGAAGCCCGCGTTGACGCTTACCGAGTAGGTCGCCCCCAACGATTCGCGCAGACGGTCCAGCAGGCGCATCTGCAGCAGCTCGCCAACGGAACCGATCAGATATGCCTGCTCGCGGCTCCACGCGCCTGTGCCCGCGAGCATCAGCACTGTCTGGCTCTGCGGAGCGACGCCCTTGCGCACCGTCTTGTCGATCTGTCCGGAGAACAGCTTGGGGCCAACATCGCGGAACGTCTCTTTGCGACCCGTCGTCGGCAACGACGCCAGCCACTGCTCCACGAGCGGCTTGAGTACCGCCGCGTCGACGTTGCCCACGAACACGAACGAGAAGTCGCCCGCCTCGCCGAAGCGATCCTTGTAGATCGTCAGCAGCTGACCAAGATCGAGTTCCTTCAGTCGATCCACTGAGATCGGCCGTGCGCGCGGACTGCCGCCGGCGAGTGTGACCGTGATCGTGTCGCCAAACACCGCGCTCGGATTCGCGTCCTTGTTGCGCAACTGGTTGTCGAAATTCTGCAGCAGCGCTTGAAAGACCGCGCTGTCGGCACGTGGTGCCGTCATGCGCAACCACGTGAGCTGCAGCAACGTCTCGAGATCGCGAGGCGAGGCGCGCCCGCTCAGGCCTTCGCTCAGATCACTGATCGACGGCGCAACACTCGCGACCTTGCCAGTCAACTTCTTGTTGAGATCGACCTGCGAGAAATCACCGACGCCGCCATTCGACAACACCAGCGCAGCGAGCGATGTGCGGAACACCGCGCTGTCCGGCGCAAGACTGACACCGCCCGGACTCCATGCCGTCATCAGAATCTGATCGGCGTTGTAGTCCGTCGGCTTCACGAAGACGCGAATGCCATTGGACAACGTCCACTCGGTCAGTCCGATGCTCTCATACTTCTTCTCGGCCACCACGCGACCGGCCGTGGGGACCGTCTTCACCAACGCGCCGTCGACAACCGTCTCCGTCCACGCGGCAATCGTTGCAGAAGCAACCGTGCGGAAGACTGCGCGAATCTCCGTCTCGGTCGGCGGCGTGAGGCCAGCCTTCTCGGGCATCGTCACTGTGACGACGCGGTTCTGCGCGCCGGTGCGCGCATTGCCCAACGCGTTCACTTCCGCCAGCGTGATCGCGGGAAGCAACCGCTTGGCCGCCTCATACTCGAACGCGATACCAGGAATCGCATCGCCCGAGAGATAGTTGTCGATGTACTCACTCACAAAGGCGTCCGACGGCGTCTTGTCGCGCTCCGTGTACGCGCGCTCATAGGCGCGCAACATGCTCACGCGGGCCCGCTCCAATTCGGCGGGGAGAAAGCCGAAGCGATTGACGCGTTCGGATTCCGTGAGCACCAACTGCAACGCGTCGAGCAGGCGACCTTCCTTCGCGGCCGCGTCGAGCGAGTAGTAGTCGGCACCACGCACGAGGTTACCGCCGCCGCCACCCGCACCGAGGAACGGAGCATCCGGCTTGCGAGAGAGCTCGCCGAAGCGCTGGTTGAGCATGCTGTTGTAGAGACTCTGCATCATGTCGCGACGCAGGTCGCTCACGAGCCGTGCGTTCGTCGGCGGCAGCTTCCACAACACACCGATCGAGGAGGACGTGATCTCCGCATCCGTCGCGATCGTCACGAGCGTCGAGTCGTGCGACGGCACACGAGCCAGCACGCGGGGGCGCGAGGCCGCGCGGCGCGGAATCGGTCCGAAGGTCTTCCTAACCAACGAAAGCAGCGAATCCGGATTGGCGTCGCCGACCGCGATCACCGCCATCAGCTCCGGCCGATACCAGTCCCGCCAGAAGCGCTTGATCTGCGCCGGGTTTGCCTTCTCGAGAATCTCCGGCTTGCCAATCGGCAGGCGTTCTGCGTAGCGCGAGCCGCGAAAGATCACCGGGAACTGCTTCGAGCGCACGCGCTCGTCGGCGCCGAGTCCGTTGCGCCACTCGGAGAGCACCACGCCGCGTTCGGCGACGACCGCGCTGGAATCGAAGAGAATGCCGGTGGCAACATCGCCAAGGAATTCGAAGCTCTTGGCGAGAATGCGCGCGCTGTCCGTGGGAACCGGAAGGATGTAGATCGTTTCGTCGAAGCCCGTGGAGGCGTTCAGGTCGGCACCGAAGCGCACACCGATCGACTCGAGGTACTTGACGATTTCGTTCTTCGCGAAGTGACGTGTGCCGTTGAAGGCCATGTGCTCGAGGAAGTGCGCCAGACCCTGCTGGTCGTTGTCCTCGAGGATGGAGCCGGCGTTGATCACCAGGCGCAGCTCTGCGCGCTGCTCAGGCTTGGCGTTCCGCCGGATGTAGTAGCGCAGGCCATTGGACAGCGTACCGATGCGCACCGACGGATCGACTGGCAGCGCGGTAGTCAGCGCGAATGAGTCGACGGCGGGCTTCGATGCGCGTTTGGAGGGGGCCTGCGCACCGACCGAAAGAGCGAGCGGCCCAGCGGCGATGGCGAGTGCGACGATGGCGCTGCGGCGCGTAATGCGACGGGGCATCCAATGGGCAATGCGCATGAAATCGATTGGGTGAGTAGTCATGGGGCCGGCGGTGGGCTACGGTTGTCCGAATCTGCCGCGAAGAAGTGCGCGCAGATCCACCGTCGGATCCGTGCGCAGTGCAGGGAGAGCCTGCAGCGGTTCTGGTGCGAGGGTGACGCGTTGCATCGTCGCACGTACCCCGTTGTCGAGAAAACGCGACAACTGCCCGTATGCGAAGTCGGCGCCGGTGCGCGTGGGGTAGCTGTGCAGCGGATAGGTCACGTAGAGCTGGTCGCGGGCGCGCGTCATGGCCACATAGAGGAGTCGACGTTCCTCGTCCACCTGCGCCTCGTCGCCGGCACTCCGCGCCATGGGGAACACCCCGTCGGCGGCCCAGATGACGAAGACCACGTCGAACTCCTTGCCCTTGGACGAGTGCGCGGTGGAAAGGATCAGCGCGTCGTTGTCGTCCTCGTGGTTGCCCACGGCCAGGTCCTGCGTGTTGGACGGCGGCTCGAGCGCGAGCGCGGAAAGAAACGCCGAGCGATCCGGGTAGCCGGCAGCGATGATCTCGAGTTGGTCGAGGTCAGCGAGACGCGGTGGTGCGTCGTCGTATGTGGCCTTGAGGATCGGATCGTAGAGCTGGCGCACCAGTCGAATCGCTTCCGCCGGTGCGTGCGTGTTCACCCGTCGCATGCCGTCGAGCAGCGCGGAGAGCGCGTGCAGCCCCGGGCGTGCGCGTGACGGGGCGCGCACGGCGCCAATCGCCATCGGCTCCCAGCCATGCTGCGCGAGTTGATCGACCGCCGCCTTGGCGGTGGCGTCGCCCACGCCGGGCAGGAGGCGCAGCAGCCGATACCAGCTCACTTCATCGCGCGGATTCTCGAGCACGCGAAGGAAGGCGAGGATGTCCTTGATGTGCGCGGCTTCGAGGAACTTGAGGCCGCCCCACTTCTCGTACGGAATGCGTCGGTTGGCGAGCTCGATCTCGAGATCGGCCGAGAGGTAGCCGGCGCGGAACAGCACGGCGATCTCGCGCAGCGGGATGCCTTCTTCGTGCAACTGCAGGATACGATCGACGACGAACTTGGTTTGCTCGTGCTCGTCGCGCAGCGTCACCAGCCAGGGCGGCTCACCGCCGCTGCGATCGGTCCAGAGCTCTTTCGAGTAGCGCTCGAGGCTGCGCGAGATGAGCGCGTTCGTGGTGTCGAGGATGGGGGCGACAGAGCGATAGTTGCGCTCGAGCGTGATGATGCGCGTGCCGGGAAACTGCGTCGGAAAGTCGAGGATGTTGCGAATCGTCGCGCCGCGGAACGAGTAGATGCTTTGCGCATCGTCGCCCACGACGGTGATACGACCATTCGTGCACATCGCGCGGAGGATGCGCGACTGGAGCGGATTCGTATCCTGATATTCGTCCACGAGCACGTGATCGTAGAGCCCGCGGATTTCTGCCGCGATCGTCGGATCGTGTTCGAGGAGCAGCGCCCACGAGAGGAGCAGGTCGTCGTAGTCGAGCAGATTGCGTTCGCCCTTGCGGCGCACGTAGTCGCCGAAGAGTCGTTCGAGGTCGCCCGCCCACGCGAGGAAGTGCGGCCATTGGTCGGCCAGAATGTCGGCGACGGGGCGGTCGGTGTTGACGTGCCGCGAATAGACAGCGAGCGCGGTTTCGGCCCGCGGGAAGCGCGGGGCGCCGCCCTTGGATTCACCGAAGCCCAAGGCGGCGCGGGCGATGCTCATCAGATCGCCGGCGTCACCCTGGTCGAGGATGGTGAAGTCGGCGGGGAGTCCAGCGGCGGGACCGAACCGGCGGAGCAGGCGATGGGCGACGCCGTGGAAGGTGCCGCCGTGGACCTGTTGGGAGGCGGACCCGACGAGTCGCTGGCAGCGATCGAGCATCTCCTGCGAGGCTCGGCGGGTGAACGTGAGGAGGAGGATGCGGTGGGCGGGGACCCCGCGTCCTATTAGGTGCGCGACCCGGTGAATGAGGGTGCGCGTTTTCCCGGAGCCGGCGCCCGCAACTATAAGGAGCGGGGAGTCGCCATGGCTGGCCGCCTCGGCCTGGGCGGCATTGAGAGCCGGGCCGAGGGGGTCCGCCGGTGACGCGGCGACTTCGAGGTGGGTAGGGATATGGAGTCGGGGGGTGTCTTCCATCGGTGGGAAGATAGGGGGCCGCCGTCGAACGGGTGGTGCTGGGTGTGTGACGGGGTGGCTGAGGCGACCGTCCATTAACCGGGCCCAGCCGTATGGCTGCTGGGTTGTGGGAGCCCGTGGGGGTCTGCAGGTTTGCATTTCCGCGGGTGCGGTACCAGAACGTGATGGTGCAGTTCGGGCGACTTGGGGAAAGCGGCTTGACCGCTTGCCAGATCGCCCATAGCTTTGCGTCTTGCTATCTGGTCACCGTTCTGTCCACGAGTGTGGGCAGTATTGTGCTGGATGGTTCGGGTATCAGTCTTTTCGTATTGGCGTGGACGCAGCCCGGCCGCTCCCCGGAACGTGTCCAGCCCGATACGGGCTGACTGATTCAAGGACATGTCATCGCGACGTGTTCTCTTTCATGCGGTTTTTCTGTTGGCAGCGACCCACTGCACGCAGATGCTCACTCCACGACCTCGTAAGAGGGGGATGAATGCAACTCTTTTCTCGGAAGAAGGCGATTATCGCCGTCAGCCTGAGTGCCTTGACGGCGCTTGGTGCTTGCGGCGATAACGTCACGGTGCCCGTAGCACCGGCGGCGCCAGTGGTCGTTTCGATCACGCCGCCGAGTGCTAGCATGAACGTTGGCGAGCGTCTGAACTTCGCGGTTCAGATCAGCGGTGGCAGCACGACGGCCGCCCCGACGCTTGCCAGCTGCACGTCGAGCAATGCTGCGGTGGCCACGGCCGCTGTTGCGGGCTCTGCTTGCGCCGTCACGGCCGTTGCCCCGGGCAACGCGACGGTGACCGCTGCTGCGTCGACCGGTCAGGTTGCTGCGGCTTCGGTCTCGGTCTCTGCGCCGACGCCGGCCATCACGTCGCTCGCGGTGTCGCCGTCGGCGGCGCAGCTCGCGATTGGTCAGTCCGTGTCGCTGGTCCCGACGGTGCAGCCTGCTGGCCGCACGGTCGCGTACACGTACACGTCTAGCTCTGCCGCGATCGCCACGGTTTCGGCGACGGGTGTTGTTTCTGCAGTTGCCCCTGGCGTTGCGACCGTGACGGTCACGGCGAACGGTTCGGGCACGGGCTTCGCGAACGCGACGATCAGCCAGGCCGTGACGATCACGGTTTCTGATCGCGTTCCGGGCCTCACGACGTTGACGGTTCAGCCGTCGTCGGTCGCGCTTGCCCTTGGTGGCACGCAGGCCCTGACGTCGTCGGTCGCCGGCCCGCGCGCTTCGGCCGCGACGTTCACGTATGGCACGTCTGCTCCGGCCGTTGCGACGGTCAGCGCGACGGGCACGATCACGGCGGTGTCGGCCGGTACGGCTGTCATCACGGTGACGGCGCAGAGCGTTGAGTCTGGCGCCTTCGCGGCGTCGTCGGTTACCGCGCTCATCCCGGTGACGGTGTCGCCGAATGCGCAGGTCGCGATCGTCAACCTGACGCGTGGCGGCTCGGTCATCGACATCTCGAACGTCACGGACCAGATCGAAGTCAACCTCGCGATCCAGCCGAACGGCCAGGTCGTCTCGGAAGCCAACGTTTGGGTCTGCGACCCGGCGGAGACTGTGCCGGCTTGCGCCGCGCGCACGAACGGTGTGCCGGCTGCTCGTCAGTCGTTCACGGCGTCGGGCACGCAGGCGACGAACGTGCAGCTCTACATCAACACGTCTGAGTTCGGCACGCCGGACTTCACGACGGGCGCTGATGCCAACACGCTTTACAAGAACGGCCTCCGCACGATCGTCGCCACGCTGACGACGACCCCGGCTGCCGCTTCGACGATCGCGTCGAACAGCATCTCGCAGGTGAACTTCAACAACCCGGACGGCTGGACGATCAGCTGGGCCGCCCCGGCCAACCGCGCCAACGACCCGTCGAACATCACGTGGTACGGTGGTCCGAGCACGCCTGATGCCCTGACGCCGTCGGCGCAGTCTGGCACGGGCTCGTTCACGGTGGTCCCGGTCATCTACACGCCGAACCGTACGGTTGTGCAGGCTGTCCTCAACCTGTCCAGCAGCTGCGGCAGCAACATCACGGATCGTACGCGTCCGTACGCGGGCACGTATGGCACGAACACGCGCGACACGCTCGCCGTGAACTTCAACTGCACGGCGACCGCGACGTCCACGTCGGGTCTCGCCCCGCAGGTCATCGGTGGTGTTGACAACAACAACAACGGCTACGTCGGCACGAACGCGTCGCCGGCCGTTGCGCGCTCGATCTTCGACGACTTCACGAACATCGCCAACAGCACGTCGGGCGGTTATCGCCAGTCGCTCGCCTATCGTCGCAACTACCTGTACCTCCCGCATGACTACGCGGCTCCGTCGATCGACGCCTTCGACATCAAGGGCGGCTCGAACGGCTTGGTTGCGTTCCAGGACTCTGCGTGGGTGAACGCGGCCGCCTTCGTCGCCGGTACGAACCCGGTTACGGCGACGGGCACGGGCGCTCTCCGCTACCGCATCTCCGACGGCAACGTCGGCCTGACGTCGGTGAACGGCTCGCAGATCGGTGCTGGTGCGGCTTCGCGTAACACGCTGTTCAGCGTCTGCGCGCAGGCCAATGTCCCGGCCACGACCCCGACCGCTCCGGTCAACTGCACGTCGCCGGTTGCGACGGGTGGCATCTCCTCCACGTTCGGCTCCATGAACGTGCCGGAAAGCGCCACGAACTTCACGAACACGGCGTACTTCGCCCAGGTCGCTGAGACGGACCGTCTCGGTAACCGTGCGACGTCGGTTGTGTACACGTGGGCGAACGCGTCTGCGGGCACGGGTGCCACGCGCACGCCGACCTTCGCGCAGTTCAACGGCAACACGAACAACGTGATCAGCGGTGGCGTGTTTGGTGTCGACCTCACGGCTCCGGTCGTGGCGGCGCTCCCGAACACTGGTACGGGCTCGATCACGAACGCCGTCCGCACGGACGTCGATTCGATCTTCACGAACAACGCTGGTATCAACGCCGCTGGTCAGACGTTGGCCAACGCTGCGCTGTTTGCCTTCCGCTTCACGGACGCCCGCTCGGGCTTCCCGCAGTGCGTGAACGCCACGCTGACGACGGGTAACTGCCCGAGCTTCGCCGCTGGTGGTGATGTCAACGCCGGTACGTTCTCTGTCACCCGCCGCACGGCCCCGACGCTCGCCGTCGTGTCCAACGCTGCGGTCGTCGAAGGCATTGTCCGCACGGACAACGGCACCTCGGCTCCGACGGTTGCGACGGATCGTCGTCTCACCGTGATCAACGCGCCGGTCTCGGGCTTCGACCCGGCCTACCGTGACTTCACGTTCAACATCTTCGGCGCCACGAACCGTATCGCCGCCACGAACCTGATTCCGTCGGGCATCAACCCGGCCGCGTCGGTCGCTGGCTACTACACGTTCGCTGGTACGCTGACGGACCGCGCTGGCAACAGCACGACGCTCCCGACTCGCTCGGTCGCGATCGACAACGCGAACCCGCTCATCACGGGCATCAACATCCCGGCCGTCCTCACGGGTGGCACGACGGTCGCGTTCGGCCCGACTGGTACGGATGACCTGGAAGCCGTCTCTGGCGACCTGTCGCTCCAGTACCCGCAGCTCGCCTACAACAACGGCCTTGGCGCCGCGGTTGGCGGCCAGCCGAGCACGCTCCGCTTCCGTCGCGTGACCAGCTTCTCGACGACGGCTGCGCTCGGCCTGTGGCACAACCCGTTCGCGTCGGTCACGGATGACAAGCTCGCCACGCCGATCGGCCCGGGCACTGCGCTCGGTGCGACTGGCCTGACGGTTCCGATTCCGTTCATCCAGCAGATCGTGACGGTCACGGCCGGCAACGTGCCGCCGACCCGTCAGCAGATCTTCGTCAACCTGTTCACGGCCGGCTTCGTCGCTCCTGACGCCCGTCCGAACCAGGTCACGGCGTGGCTGTACGACATCCGCGCGACGTCGCCGCTCGCCTTCACGGGCAACGGCCGTTCTGCGGCGCTCTCTCAGCCGCTCTTCGGCGGTCAGATTCCGACCCCGTCGGACAGCTTGACCACCAAGATCTGGGGCACGCCGATCGCTGGCGTTGGCGCTGGTATCACCACGTGGCAGGCTGTGACGATCGGTGGCGTGACCGAGCTTCGTGCGGAAACGCCGACGTCGATCACCAACCCGCCGTTCACGTCGGTCTACATCGCTCGTCAGGTTGGCGCGACCGAGTGGGAGTACATCGGCACGGCGACCTACGCTGGCCCGCTTGATCAGGGTGGAACGCGCTTCTGGCGCTACACGCTCTCCTCGACGGCCATCGATCAGGGCAACGGTGTCACCATGGCCGCTCTGGCTAACGGCGACATCATCAAGGGCATCGGCGTCGACGCCAGCGGCAACGGTCTCGCGACCGCGGCTGCGACGTTCGGCCTGCCGCCCGCATTCCCGAGCACGGTGACGGTTGCCGCGACGGCCGGTACGGCTGCCGCGACGATCAATGACAACAACACGGGCGGCGGCACGCGCAACGTGGTTGTCAGCGCCAACCCGAACGGTGCGGCGATCACCTACACCTGCGTCTCGTCCAACCCGGGCCTGTTGACGGCCACGATGGGCGGCGCCGGCGTCTGCACGCTCGCTGCTGCTGGCTCGGCTGCTCCGGCCGGTAACAACGTCACGGTGACGTTCACCGCGACGGGCACGGCGGGTGGTTTCAACACCAACTCCGTCAGCACGACGGTCACCTTCTCGCGCCAGCCGTAAGGCTTAGCGAAAGGCTGGAAAACAAAGGCCCCGCCCGAAAGGGCGGGGCCTTTGTTTTTCCCCCAGGTTCACGCGCGCAATCAACGGCCGCCTCACCGCGGGTTCAGCAGTCCATCTTGTCCGCTCAACCGAATGAGAGAGCCCGCGCAGAGCGCACAGAGCCGGCCAATTGAGCCGCCACCTCTTCGGAACACCGGGGTAGTTGTGTAGACTTATCCCACCGTTGCACAGCGCTCTTCCAGCGCGTTCGCAACGCATTCCACCCATTACGATCAGAATCCATGAAGACTTCTCTTGTCCGTGCTTCCGCTGTGTTACTCCTCGTCTCGGCCGCAGCGTGCGGCGGCTCCGACGAAGCTGGTAGCGACCAACTCAAGGGGCTGAAGGAAGGCATGACCACAGCCCAGGCGCTCGAGACGATGGGCACAGGCCCCCTCGCCGGCACCTATTCCGACACCATGCGCATCACGCATGGCTTCCGTCGGTCGCGTTACTTCATGAACGGCGTGACCTACGAGGTCGTGTATGCCCGCGATCTGCCCGGCGATGTGAAGGAGCCGGTGCTGCAGGCCAAGGAGACGCCAGTCGTCTTCCGCAACGACACGCTGCAAGGCTGGGGCTGGAAGTACTACGCGGAAACGGCCATGCCGAAGTTCGCTCTGCCTACTCCGTTGCGCGCGATCGATACGCTGACGGCGGCGGCGCCCAAAGACACGGGAGCGATCGGCATCAACGCACAGCCGGCCGACACGACGAAAGCGAAGCCAGATACCACCAAGAAGCCGTAGTTCGGCTTCGCCGACCAGCGCGCCACGGCTCATCGCCGCGTGACGCGGTCGCATGAGCAACGAAAAAGGCCCCGGGAGATTCTCCCGGGGCCCTTTTCGTCTATGTCCGCCAGCGCCTGTTAAGGCACCGTGGCAGTGAACACCACCGGATTATTGGTGATGCCCGTGCCGGTCACGGTCGCCGTGAGCGTACGGGCACCCGCGCCCGCACCCATCAACCACGCCGTCGCGACGGCATTGCCATTGATGTCCGTGAGCACCGCCTGCGAGGCCGCCCCGTTGACCGTGTGCGGACCAGAGCCGCCCGTCACGAAGGTGACCGAGACGCCGGCGACGCCGTTACCGAACTGGTCGGTCACGCGCACCGCCGGAGCCGTGGTGACCAACGTGCTCGCCACCGCCGCCTGCGACGTGGTGGTCACATTGGCCACCGTTGCCGCTGTGAGCGCGGTACCGACGACGTACCACGTCGGCTCCGCGCCGTTCAGGTTGATGCCGCCAACCAGCGCTCGGATACGGTAGGTACCCACCGAGGTGCCAATGCGCCACGTGCCCAGCTGCGCCAGACCATCGGCCGCTGTGGTCTTCGTGAAGCCGGTGAGCACGTTCCCGCTGCCAGAGACCACTTCGAACGTGACCACTGCTCCGATGATCGAGTTGCCGTTGGCGTCCATCACCTTGACCGTCGGCAGCTGCGTGCCCGGCACGAAGCTGTTGACCGGGAGACTGGTCAACGCACTGTCGCCCACCACCTGCACGACCGAGGCAGAACCGGCAGTGGCCGTCGCGTTGAAGATGACGTCCGGCAAGCCGAGCAGCGATGCGTTCAACGTCTGGTTGCCCGCGATCGGGCCGAGGCGCCAGCTACCAACGGTGGCGATGCCTGCTGCATTGGTGACCACCGAGCCGTTCGTGACCGACCCGCTGTTGACGCCCGGTGTGAACGTCACCGTGACGCCTCCAACAGGGTTTCCGCGCCCATCGCGCACGATCACCGACGGAGCCGTCAGCAGCAGCGAGCCCGACGTGGAGCTCTGATTGTTGCCGGCCGCGATGGTCATCGACGACGGAGCGCCAGGCGTGGCGGTCGCCGAGAAGGTGACCGGGCTGCCAGCAACCGTGATGCCCGTGGCCGTAGCGCGCAGGGTGTTGGTGCCCGGCGCGTCACCCAGCGTCCACGCGCCGACTGTGGCGACACCGTTGGCGTCCGTCACCGGACGACGGGCCACCGCGGAACCACCACCCGTCAGCACCTCGAACAGCACTTCCTGACCGGCGATGGGGTTTCCCAGCGCATCGGTGATGCGCACCGCCGGATCAACTGGCAGCGTGCGACCGACCTGCGCCGTCTGGTTGTTACCCGCGGAGATCGTCATGGCCGCCGCCACACCCGGGCGCGCCGTCACCGTGAAGACGATTGGGGCGAGCGTGCCCACGGTGGCCGTCAGCGTGTACGTACCCGCCGAGGCACCCACCTGCCAGCCATCAGGCGAAGCGACGCCCGACTGGTTGGTGGTCTTCACGCCGTTGACGACGGTGGAGCCCGTCGAGGCGCTGAAGGTCACCGTCGAGCCGGCCACCGGGTTCCCCGTGGCGTCGACCACACGGATCGTCGGGATCGGCGTGACCAGCGCGCCGACCGAGGCGGTCAGTGTCGTCACGCTCTGCGCGGTGGCGGAAGCCGCCGCTCCGGCCGTGCCGTTGGCGTTGAAGGTGATCGGGTTGGACGTGACGCCGTTGGCGACCACCAGTGCCGTCAGGCGGTTGGTGCCGGCCGCGGGGCCGAGCGTCCACGAACCAAGCGTCGCGATACCAACGCTGTTGGTGGTGGCGCCGAAGCCAGTGACCGAGCCGCCGCCGGAGGCGACGGTGAAGAAGACCGACGTGCCGTTGACCGGATTGTTGAAGCGGTCGCGTACGACGACCGCGGGAGGGATCGTCACCGCCGAGCCAGCGACCGCGCTCTGATTGTCACCAGCCTGAATGGCGACTGATGCAGGAGCGCCAGCGGTGGCCGTTGCCGTGAAGCTGGCCGCGGTCGCTACGCCGGTAACGCTGGCCGTCACGCGCTGCGGCCCCGTGGTGCCACCGAGACGCCAGCGCGTGCTGGCTTCGCCGGAGTTGTCGGTCGTGTCGACGGCGGGAGAGACCGTACCGCCACCCTCGGCGACCGCGAAGCTGACCGGAACGCCGCCGCGAGCGACGCCCTGATCGTCCGTCACTTTAACCACGAGTGCTTCGGGGATGAGGTCACCGACGCTGCCGGTGAACTGGGAGGTGCTGACAACCGCAACCGCTGCGAGCGGGCGCGGCCCGTCGTCGCCTTTGCAGGCGGCCAGCGCGGCGGCCGACAATACCAGCGCTGACCAGGAGAGAGGAGCGCGACTCTTCATGGGGCAATAGAGTTGTGGGCGGGAATCCCACCGGCGTACAGTCGTAGCACCAGTGGCGGAGATGCACGCAACGTGCATTGGGGTGCTGCGTGTGACAGTAATGCAGGATTAACAAACTGGAAAGCAGCAGGGATCACACGCGCCATCACACAAACGCCACGTTTGTAAGTGGGACGCTCTCTACAGGCTGTTCCGCAGCTGGGCCGGCAGTGATGTCGGCGCCAAGTGCAATGTGTGGGCCATGCTCTGCGTCAACGCGTCTTGTACGTCAGCGAGTGATGGTGTGTTGATCCCAAGTCGCTCGCATTCGCGAGCGACAGTGCTCATCTGTACGCCGTCGATTCCGCAGGGCACGGTGTGATCGAACGTCGCCAAGTCATTGGTCACATTGAGCGCCACGCCGTGCCACGTCACCCAGTCGCGGGCGTGGACGCCGATGCTCGCCAACTTCACCACGCGACCATCGGCATCGGTTCGCCACACACCGGTCAGGCCCTCCACGCGCCCTGCCTCGAGTCCGAACGTTTCGAGGGCATCGATGACGGCCTGCTCGATCTGACGCAGATACCAGTGCAGATCCTTTTTGTGCCGCTTGAGATCCACGATGGGGTAGGCGACCAATTGCCCCGGCTCGTGAATGGTCACGTCGCCACCGCGCTCGACGTCGCGGAGCTGAATGCCGAGCGCACCGAGGTACTCGGGCGTGGCCAACAGATGCCCCGGCTTGGTGCTGCGCCCGAGTGTGACGACGGGCGGGTGTTCACAGAGAATCAGGAGATCCTGCGGTAACTCCCCGCTGATGCGCATGGCCGCTGCGCGTTTCTGCAGCGACCATGCGTCATCGTACGGGACGAGCCCCAGCGGGAGCGTGTAGAGCAGCTCGTCGTGCCGTGGACTCACGCGTGGAGCATCTTGCCCATGCTGTCGAGCACCGCCTCGCCGATCGCCTCGGAGAGCGTCGGGTGTGCGTGCACGGCCAGATCGATCTCTTCCACCGTGAACTCGTTCTCGCGGGCGACGACGAGCTCGTGAATGATCTCCGTGGCGTTTGCGCCCACGATGTGTGCACCGAGAATTTCACCGTACTTGGCATCGCGGATGATCTTCACGAAGCCGTCGGTCTCGCCGCTGGTGCGGGCGCGTCCGTTCGCCGAGAACGGGAACTTGCCGACCTTGTACTCGAGCTTCCTGTCCTTGCACTGCTGCTCGGTCAAGCCGACGGATGCAACTTCCGGATGGCAGTAGGTGCAGCTCGGAATGTTCGCATAGTTCACGAGATGCGCATGCTGGCCGCCGAGGAGATCGGCGAGCACGTGCCCTTCGCGTGAGCCCTTGTGGGCGAGCATCTGATTGCCGGCGACGTCGCCGATCGCGTAGTAGCCCGGGACGTTCGTCTCGAACTTCTCGTTGATCTTGATGAACCCGCGATCGCTCTTGGCGATGCCCACGGTTTCAAGTCCGATCTTCTCGACGTTGGGCGCGCGACCCGCGGCGACGAGGATCTTGTCCACCTCGAGCGTCTGCGCCTTGCCGCCAACTTCGACGACCATCGTCGCGCCGGTCTTGCTGACCTTCACGCTCGTGATCTTCGCACCGGTGAGGATCTCGATCTTCCGCTTCTTGAAGGCCTTGGCCAGTTCAGCCGAGCTGTCGGCGTCTTCGATGGGAAGAATGGTCGGTGCGACTTCCACGAGGGTGACCTGCGTGCCGAACGCGTTGAACACATCGGCGAATTCGCAGCCGACGGCGCCGGCGCCGACGATCACCATGCTCTTGGGCGCCTTCTCCAGCACCAGCGCTTCATCGCTCGAGATGACCACCTGCTTGTCGAGCTCGAGGCCGGCCTGCGGGAGTCCCTTCACGCGCGAGCCGGTGGAGATCACGACAGCCTTCTTGGCCTCGTGCGTTTCCTTGGTGCCGTCGGCGAGCGTGACGGTGACCTTCTTCCCCTTCTCGACGGTCCCTTCGCCCTTGATCCAGGCGATCTTGTTCTTCTTGAAGAGGAACTCGACGCCCTTGGAGTTCTGTTCGCTGACGCCGCGCGAGCGCTTCATCGCGACGCCGAAGTCAAGCGACACCTCGCCCACGGTCACGCCATGCTGTGCGGCGTGCTTAAGCTGGTTGGCCATGTTGGCGCTCGCGAGCAGCGCCTTGGCGGGGATGCAGCCCCACACCACGCAGGTGCCGCCGAGCTTTTCACGCTCGATGACGGCAGCGGTCAGACCGAGTTGGGCGCAGCGCAGTGCGCACACGTATCCGGCGGGACCGCCGCCAAGAATGATGACGTCGTAGGCAGCCATAAAAATCGGAAGGCGGAATCAGCGTGCGGCGCGGAAGTCGCGCCGAATCGGCCGTGAATCGACGCGCCGTCGATTGAATACCGATGGCGAATCGAGCGTGCGGAAAGATACCGCGCGGAGGCCGCGCGCGAGTACCTCTCCGGCACGTCCGCTTTCGATTGGCTACTGCCTGACTACTGCTTGACCACCGACCGCACGCCGTCGCTGAACACCACTTCGACCGCTCGTCCGTTGGTCGCGACCAGGTCACCCGAGTTGCGCACGAAGCCCATGAGCGCGCCCGTGGACGCATCTCGTACCATGGCCATCGGGAAGGCCTGCGTGTTCCAGCGCAGCTGCGTACGCGACCCGCCGACACTGCTGATGCTCGCCGCAGGATCAAGGGTCGCCGTCGCCTGCGCCGCGCTGCCCCCCGCACGAAGTGCGGCGGTCATCTGCTCTGCGGAGGCCAGCGGGGAGCGCACGTCCCGCACCCGAATCCGCGCCAGCGACTGCTCCAGCGTCGCGCTCCACGGCAGCACCACGGCGAACTGACGCTCGTCGTGCGTGAGCTCATGGTCCACGCGGTCGGCCGTGATCGGCAGGTCGAGGAGCGTGCCGCCCTGCGCGTCGAGCAGTTCGACCCGGTGCGAGGCACGTGCGGGCGTGGCCGACGCCGGCGCCTTCACGCGGAACGACGGCTCGAGGATGACGCGCCCGTCCACCACACGTCCCCACACCAGCAACCCTTCAGTGGCCGCCTGCGTCCGCAGCGCGGCCGTCTGGAAGCCGTTGGCCTGACGGTATTCGAGGATCTTGGTCCAGGTCCAGTCGCTGATCCACTGGTTGTTGCAGTAGCCCATGACGTCGGTCGCGCTCGTCGACACGAGCGTATTGGTCAGCGAGTTCCAGCCGTACATGCCGATGACGCCGCCCGGGTACGGATACGCCGGATCACCGGAGACATCGCAGGGCGAATGCGGACGGGAGAAGTTGTGCCCCCACTCATGCACCGCGACCTCGTCGCCGCTCGGCAGGTAGTCCCACCCGATGGCCGCACGACCGGGCACGTAGCCATAGCCCGCAACTCCGCTGTTGTAGCTGACCTTCACCACGCCGTAGTAGTGCATCGTGGCCGGAGCGCCGTCGGTGGTGCGGAGCGCGTTCATCTCGCTCAGCACCGTGAGCCAGGCACCGTTCCCATCACTGGCCTGCAGTGCCGCAGCACTGGAGCTGAACGGCGCGCGCACATCGGAGACCACATCGCGGATGGGCATGTAGCGCCGCGTGGAGGTCAGGAACCCTTCCTTGTTGGCCTCCGACACGTTGCCCGTGGCGCCGGCGATGGTGACCGGCACGAAGCGTACGTTGAAGGCCGGGACCGTGGCCACGGAAATGGTCTGCGGCGTTCCGCCACGCGGCCACACGTTGTCGGTGCGGTCGGTTTCGGTGATGGCTTGGTTCGGGTCCAACTCCACAAGCACCTTGAGCGTCGCGCGGACATTGGCCGCCGGGACGATCGTGTTCCACGTGGAAGCGAGGACGCCTTCGCTGCTGGTGGTGCGGATGCTGGCTTCCGGCGCCGTCAGCACGACCGTCTGCAGCAGCGTGGCGCCGTCGTAGATGCGCACGCGTACGTCGGGACGCTGCGTGTTGGCCTGACTCGCAGTCACGAAGACGCGGAGCAGGGCATCACGATTCGCCACCAGCGTTACGCCGCCGTCGGGGCGTTGCGTCGCCTGGGTGAGATAGACGTTCTCGACGGCCATGTTGAACACGCCGGTGTTTCCGCTTGAGTAACTGAGCGTGGCCGTTGAGGTCCCACCCGCCGTGATCACGATCGGGACGGACGTCGGGTTGGGCACGTACGTGGTGCCGCCTGAGGAGACGTTGTTGGCGTTCAGCGTATACGTACCCGCGACCACCGGATCGATCGTGGCGGTGCCGATGATGGTGGTGCTGCCGTTCGCGCCCGTGAGCGTGAACGACGGATTGGCATTCTGCGGCAACCCGGTCACACTGAAGGCGAGACGGCCCGTACTCGCGCCGCCGCTCGAGGTGTAGGTGAACGCCGCGAAGGTGGTGGCGTTGATGTTGACCGTGAGCGCGCGACTCGCCGGTGCCGGCGTGTACGATACGCCGTTCGCAGTCACGGTGGCGGCGGTCATCGTGTACGAGCCGGCCGGCACGGTGAGCACCGCGGTGCCGTTGACGGCGGTCGAGCCGTTGGGACCCGTGAGCACGAACGTCGGCATCACGCCCGCCGGCATGCCGGTGAGATTGAAGGCGATGCGCCCGCCCGGAACGGCGTACGCCACGGTGGCCGGCGCCGCCACAAGCGACGCGGACACGACTACCTGCTGCGAGGTGGGCGCTGCCGTGTACGGCAGGCCACCAATCGTGACACTGGCGGCGGTCACGGTGTACGTGCCGGGTACGAGCCCCGCGACGGTCTGCGTGGTCGTCACCACCGAGCGATAACTATTGGGACCGGTGATCGTGAGCGAGCCTTGCCCGCCCTGCGGCAGACCGGTGATCGCCACGGCGATCGCGCCGGTGGTCAACGTGTACTGCACGGGCAAGCGCAACGTGTCGCCGAGCGCGACGGTCGTATCCGCGCTGGCGGGGGAAGCGCGATAGATGTAGCCGGCGTAGTTGACGGTACCGGCGGTCATGCGCCACCGACCCGACTCGGCCGGCGAGATGCGCGACGTGGTCGTCACGGAGACGTCCTGACCACTCGGCGATGTGAGCGTGATGTTGGCGGGCGTACCGCTCGCCAATCCGGTGACGTTCACGTCCACGACAGCGGGAAGCGGCGCATAGGTGACAGTCGCCGTGACGACGGCGCCGCCCGCGACGATGTCCACACCTTGCGATGCGGGCGTTGCCGCATAGGTGCCGCCGCTCGTGCGCACGTTGCGCGCGGAGACGGTGTAGCGACCCGGCGAAAGCGCCGTGAGCGTCAGGCCGGCGCTTGCAACGCGCGAGAAGCCGCCGGGGCCAGTGATGGTGATGTCAGCGTTGACGCCGTTTGGCAGCCCGGACGTGGCCAGCGTGAGTACACCGGTTGTGATCGCGTACGCAAAGCGCGCGTTTGCCGTCGTACGTGCGCCGACTGCCAGTGAGACGGTGGGCACCAACGGCGCGTATGCAAAGCCGCCCGCGGTGACAGACGCTCCGGTGACCGTGTAGTTGCCGGGCACCAGCGAATCGATCGTGGCATCACCGGTGATGGTGCGCGAGCCGTTGCTGCCGGTCAGCGTGTAGACAGGCACAGCGCCCGCCGGCACGCCGGTCGATGCGATGACGATGCTGCCAACCTGCGCGCTGTACTGCACGAGAGCCGGCGCGGCGACGAGCGTGGCACTGACGGTGATCGTCTGCGTGGCCTGCGCCGGTGCGAAGCTGATGCCGCCGATAGTCAGCGCGGGCGCCGACACGACGTAGATGCCCGGCGCCAGATCGGTGAGCGTCTCGGTGCGGGTGAGCGTGCGATTGAAGGTGCCCGGGCCGGTCACGGTCACGGTGGTGGTGGCGCCGGCGGGAAGTCCGGTGATTGCCACGGCGAGCGCGCCGGTGCTCAGGGAGTACGCCACTGGAAAGCGCAGCGTGTCGCCAGGCACGGCCTCGGCCTCGCCTCCAACCGGCGTGGGCGTGTACGTGTAGCCCCCGTTCGATACGGGCTGCGCGTTCATCAACCACTTACCTGCGGCGGCGGGGCTGATCAGCATCGATGTGGTGACGACCATGTCGCCCCCGGTCGGCGGCGTGAGACGCACCAACGAGGCGACACCCTGCGGCAGTCCCGTGACCGTCACGTCGATCGCGGCAGCGACTGCGGCGTAGGCGACGAGTGCGCTCGTCGGCGGGCCGGCGGAGACATCGATGTTCTGCGTGGCTGTCTGCGGCGCATACGTTCCTTTGTCGGCACCGCCCGAGACCTTCACGGTGCTCGCCGTGATCGTGTAGCGCCCCGGCGCGAGCTCGGCGAGCGTGCCCGACGTCGTCATTGGGCGACTGAAGCCCGACGGCCCTGTCACCGTGAGGTTGGCCGCCACGCCAAACGGCAGGCCGGAGACGGTGATCGCGAGCGCGCCGTTCGTGACGGGCGCAGGTTGCACCACCCCACCGCCGCCATTGGATCCGCCCGACGGTGACGTCGGCGCTTCGCTAGCGGAGCAGGCAGCGAACATGACAGCGCTGACGGCGAGAGCCGAGAGCGAACGTAGCGTGCGGCCGACGAGGAGTTGCATTGCAGGGCAGTCGTGGAGAGCGACAATGACAGCGCATCTGCCGCGTTGCGCGGTAGAGCATCTCTCCGGGGACGACCCTGCTTGGCGAATGGTTCGCCGTGTGCCAGCGGTGTGACGGTTCGGCTGGCAGTGAAACGAAACGTGCGGTGACTCGAGCCGAAGCCCGAATCACCGCACGTTGTCTGCCTGCGTTTGCTGTTGTTTAGAACAGCATCATCATCGGCGATTCGAGCAGCTGCCGCACGGTCTGCAGGAACTTGGCGCCCACCGCACCGTCGATGACGCGGTGATCGCAGCTGAGCGTGACACGCATGCGCTGCCGCGGTACGAACGCGCCGTTTACCCACACCGGCTTCGTTTCCATGCCGCCGATCGCAAGAATCGCCGCTTCGGGCGGGTTGATGATCGCCGTGAACTGATCGATCCCGAACATGCCAAGGTTGGAGACGGAGAACGTGCTGCCGGAGTATTCGGCCGGCGACAGCTTCCGTTCGCGTGCGCGCTTGGCCAACTCACGCGCCTCGCGGCCGATCTGTCCAAGCCCCTTGGTGTGCGCGTCGGTGATGACCGGAACGATCAGGCCATCATCGGTGGCGACGGCCATGCCGAGATGCACGCGTGCGAAGTAGCGGATATGGTCGCCGTTCCAGTGCGCATTCACTTCAGGATGACGCGAGAGCGCGATCGCGACCGACTTCATCACGATATCGTTGACCGACACCTTGAACTGATCGCCAGCGGCCACCATCTGCTCGCGCAGCTCGGTGACCTTGGTCATGTCGATTTCCGATGTGAGATAGAACGTCGGAATCGGGCCGATCGACTCGCTGAGACGACGCGCGATGGTTTTGCGCATCTGCGTCAGCGGTACGTCCTTGAAGTCGCCATCGATCACCATGGCCGGCGCGCTTGGTGCGGTCGGCTTGGAGGAAGACGACGGCGCGGCAGCGGCAGCGGGTGCCGCGCTCTTCGCGCTGGCGCTTCCGGTGACCACGGCGCTCTCGATGTCGCGACGGATCACGCGACCGTTAGGTCCCGTGCCCTGCACCTGGTCGAGTGCGACGCCTCGTTCGGCCGCGATGCGCCGCGCGAGCGGAGAAGAGCGTACCGGTCCGCTTGGCGCCACGGGTTCCGCGACGGCCGTTGCAGCAGCGACAGTCGCTGCTGCTGCAGGCGCTGCTGCCGCCGCAGCCGGTGCAGCAGCTGGTGCCGCAGCGGCCGCAGGCGCAGCTCCGCCGGTCAATGCCGCGATGTCTTCATCGGCACCGGCGATGATACCGATCGTCTGACCGATCGGGGCCACCGCGCCCTCCTCGACGAGACGCGCGCGCAGCACACCGTCGCCGCGTGCGACCAGTTCCATGATGGCCTTGTCAGTCTCGACTTCGGCGAGGGTGTCACCGCTCTTCACGGCGTCACCGACGTTCTTGAGCCACTTCACCAGGCGCCCTTCTTCCATAGTCGGAGAGAGCGCCTCCATCATCACTTTGGTTGCCATGGCTCAGTCGAGGTAGAGGACCTGCTTGATCGCCGCGATCGTCTTCGGCAAATCGGGCTTGGCGGCCTTTTCGAGACTCTTCGTGTACGGCATCGGTGCATCGGCCTGATGCACGCGCAGCACCGGCGCATCGAGATAATCGAAGCAGTAACGCTGCACGTAGTCCACCACCTGCGCGCCTACGCCGCACACTTCCCACCCTTCTTCCACCACGACACAACGCGTCGTCTTGCGCACCGATTCGGCGATCGTGTCGACATCCATCGGACGGATCGTGCGCAGGTCGACGACCTCGCAGCTGATGCCTTCCTTGGCCATCGCTTCTGCGGCCTGCAACGCGACCAGCACCATCTTGCCGTGCGAAACGAGCGTCACCTGATCGCCGACACGCTTCACTTCCGCCTTGCCGAGCGGGATGATGTAGTCGGTGTCGGGCACTTCGCCCTTCGTGTTGTACAGCATTTCGCCTTCGAGGAAGCACACCGGATTGTCATCGCGGATGGCTGCCTTGAGCAAACCCTTGGCGTCGTACGGCGTGGCCGGCGCGACGACCTTGAGTCCGGGAATATGCGCGAGCCACGATTCCCATGCTTGGGAGTGCTGCGCGCCGAGCTGCAACGCGGCGCCGTTGGGGCCGCGGAACACCATCGGCATCGGGAATTGTCCTCCCGACATATACAGCATTTTCGCCGCCGCATTGACCACTTGGTCGAGTGCGAGCAGCGCGAAGTTCCACGTCATGAATTCGATGATCGGACGCAGTCCCGCCATCGCGGCGCCGACACCGACGCCGGCGAAGCCGAGTTCGGTGATCGGAGTATCGACGACACGCATCTCGCCGAATTCCTGGAGCAGTCCCTTGGAGACCTTGTACGCGCCCTGATAGACGGCGACTTCTTCGCCCATGAGGAAGACGCGATCGTCGCGTTGCATTTCTTCGCGGAGCGCCATGTTGAGCGCATCGCGGTACGTGATGACGGCCATGTTCGTGTGCGCTCTCAGCTCGTGGTTTCGACCAGGATGTCTTCCATGAGCGCTTCGAGCGGAAGCTCAGGGCTCTGTTCAGCGAAGTCGATCGATTCCTGCACGATCTTCTTGATCTCCTCGTCCATCGCCGCCACATCAGCGGCCGTGATTTCACCGGCTTCTTCCATGCGCTCACGATGGAGCGCGATGGGATCGCGCTTGAGGTACTGCTCGAGCTCTTCCTTGGTGCGATAGGTACCGCTGACCGCGTCGCTCATCGAATGGCCCATGAAGCGATAGGTGCGGATTTCGAGCAGCGTGGGCGTGCTCGACTTGCGCGCGCGCTCGATCGCTTCAGCCGCCGCGGTGCGCACGGCGTGCACGTCCTGTCCGTCCACCACGTCGCGCGGCATGTCGTACGACGCGCCACGCTTGTAGATGTCGTGAATCGCCGAGGCGCGCTCGACGGCGGTGCCCATGCCGTAGCGGTTGTTCTCGATGACGAAGATGCACGGCAACTTCCAGAGCGCGGCCATGTTCAGCGCTTCGTGGAAGGCGCCGTTGTTCACCGCCGCTTCGCCCATGAAGCAGACGATGACCTGATCGCCGCCGCGATACTTGATGGCGAATCCAACACCGGCGGCAATCGGAATGTGACCGCCGACGATGCCGTGTCCGCCGAGGAAGCCTAGCTGCTTGTCGAACATGTGCATGGAGCCGCCCTTGCCGCGCGCGCATCCATCCTGTCGTCCGAACAACTCAGCCATCACCGCCTTGGGGGTCATGCCACGCGCGAGCGCCTGTCCGTGATCACGGTACGTCGTGATCATGTAGTCGTCGGGGCGCAGCACGGCGCAGAAGCCTGTGGAGATGGCCTCCTGTCCGATGTACAAATGGCAAAACCCGCCGATGCGGCCGATGGCATACATCTCGGCGCACCGCTCTTCGAAGCGGCGCTGCATCAGCATGGAGTAGAGCAGGTCGCGATTGAGCGACGCGCTGTCAGCGCCCGCTTCGGTCGCTACGGCAGGGGCCGCATCCGCACCATTCGCGGCACGGCGTCCCTCGCTCGTCTTGCGTGATTTTGTTGTGCTCATTCGTGGTGTTTGGACGGAGGACCGGCTGTTCACTGCGAAGTTCAACGCGAAGTTCACTGCGAGTTGAGCGCGTCGACTGACGCGTCAGAAAACGCGTCAGACGCCTGCGGCTTGCACCTGCTCCCACGCGTGATAGCTCGAGCGCACGAGCGGACCGCTTTCGACGTGACGGAAGCCGAGGCTCATGCCCACGTCGTAGAGCTCCTTGAACTCCGCCGGGGTGACGTAGCGATCGAGTGCGATGTGCCCGTCGGAAGGACGCAGGTACTGGCCAAGCGTCAGGATGTCCACGTCAACGCTGCGGAGATCCTTCATGACTTCGATGACTTCCTGATTCGTCTCGCCGAGTCCGAGAATGATCCCCGTCTTGGTGGGGACGTCTGGCGCGATCCGCTTGGCGATACGGAAGATTTCGAGCAGCCGCTCATAGCGACCACCCGGGCGCGCCTTCTTGTAGAGGCGCGGCACGGTTTCCGTGTTGTGGTTGTAGATGTCCGGTCGCGCCTCGAGGACGGCGCGGATGGAGTCTTCGTTGCCTTGAAAGTCCGGGACCAGCACCTCGATGGAGCAGCTGGGAAGCTTGGCGCGGATCTGCCGGATTGTTTCGGCAAAGATGTACGCACCGAAGTCCGGGAGGTCGTCGCGATCCACGGACGTGATGACCGCGTGACGCAGGTTGAGCTCGGCGATCGCCTGGGCGACGCGCGACGGCTCTTCGATGTCGTAGGCCGGCGGCCGACCGTGCGACACGGCACAGTAGGCGCAGTTTCGGGTGCAGACATCGCCCAAAATCATGAAGGTGGCAGTGCCGTGCTCCCAGCACTCGCCGATGTTCGGGCAATGCGCTTCCTGACAGACCGTGTGCAGGTTGAGATCCTGCATCATCTGTTTGAGGCGGATGTAGTTGCTGCCGCCCGGCGCCTTCACCTTGAGCCATTGGGGCTTCCGCTCAGGGAGCGGGTCCCGCCGATGGCGCCCCATGATCTGATGCAGCTGCTCGGCCATATCGCGCAGTTTCAGAGAAAACGGGCGGCGGCGAATACCGGAGCCCGAGCCGGAAGGTAGTTCGGTGTACCACGTCTGGCCACAAGATGCTAACCGTCTTTGACGGTTTAGCCGGAACTCCGTAACTGTGCCAGTGGCGAAACTCACCGATGAGACTATCGTAGGGGCGTCAGAACTCATCACCGCCCGAGGATTTTCCCATGCTTCGCAACCTGTTCACCATCGGCATCATCGCCTTGATCGGGCTCATCGCGCTCAAGGTCGTGTTCGGGCTGCTGGGCCCGCTTGTCGCACTGCTGCTCTGGCTGGCCGGACTGGCCGTGAAGGTCGCGCTCGTGGGCGCGATCGGCTACGTCGCCCTGCGAATCGTCAGTCCGTCGACCGCCGAACGCCTGACTTCAGGCTTCCGCAAGTAGCCACTCTGCGCCGGCGCGCGCGTAGGCGCCGAGGTAGAGCTCGGCCGAGAGAGTGCGTCGCGACAAGAGAAAGCGGGGCGGCATGTTGCCGCCCCGCTTTGCTATTCCTGCCAGTCGCCGCCCGAGCCTTCACTGGCGGTCGAGCCGCCGCCCGAGCCTGCATCGCCGCCACCGCCCTCGTCTCCAGCCTCGCCTCCCTCCGCCGTGCGTCCGCGATTGCGGGAACGACGGGCGCCTCCGCGCCGACCGCGCCGGCCGCGGCGCTTCGTGCGCGCCTGTCCCGCGGATTCGCCGTCGCCTGCCTCGGAGTCGTCGGATCCGCCATCGTCGGATTGGTCGGCGCCCATGTCGTCGGAACCGGCCTCATCGCCCTCAGCGCCGCGCCCGATCTGGCTCGCGTCTGCTTCCGACCTCTCAGGACGTGGACGGTTCGCTCTGGGGCGGTTGGAGGCGGAGCGGGATTGCTCGTCGTCGCTCGAGCCCGCCGCGTCGCTCGAGACTCGGCCTTCCGAGTGTTCGCTGGATTCCTCGCCTGAATTCTCGCCTGAATTCTCGACGGATGACTCCGCGGAGCCGTCCGCATTGGCTTCGCGCTGCTTGGACTTCCGGCGACGCGAGCGCCGATTGCGGCGACGCTTCCGCTCGCGGGCGGCGGAATCGGTGCCCTCGCCTACCTCGATGCTCTCGGCGTCCTCGCCGTCGGTCTCCTCATCCGCGTCAGAATCCGCACCGGACTCCTTGGTCGAATTCGGCGTCAGCTGGTCGCCGGTGGGGCGAGGGCGCTGCGGCGACGCCGGGCGAGCCGCGGCGTTCTCGGTCGACGCATCGGAGGCGTTGACGCTCTCCTCTGGCTCGGGGGCATACGGTGACGCCGCGGCGTCGCGGCGCGCCGTCGGTGCGGCAAACGGATCGTCGAGCGCCTGATCGAGGTCGGCGCTGTTCTGCGTCGCCGCATCGCGTCCACGTCTTGGCTCGTTCGTGCGCGCGCGGTCCCGCTCGCGACGCGGGCGCTCTTCCTTGGTGCGTTCTTCCTTCGCACGCTCTGCGCGTGGCGGGCGCGCGTCGCGCGGTGGTCGCGTCTCCTCGGCCTCCGGCCGCGGACGAGATGCGGCGGGACGTGCACCCGGGTCGCGCGGCGCCGCGGTCTCCGTCGCCTCATTCGTCGGGCGCGTGTCCTTGTCGGCGCGGGCCTCACGCCGATCGCGGCGACCGCGTTCGCGGCGCGCGTCCTCGGCGGCATCTTCCAGTCCGGAGTCGCTGCGCGGACGTTCGCGGTCGCGCTTGCGTTCGCGAAGCCGCTCCGCGGTCATCTCCGGTTCGTCGCGCCGCTTGGGTGCGGGTAGCTGCTGTCCACGTGGCGGTCTCGCTGCGGCTTCCGCCGCTTCCGGAACCGTGGTGGGGGTGGCTTTGCGTCCGCGAGCACGCCAGCCCCAGCGGAGCGTCGCGAGTGCGTCGCGCAGCGTGATGCGGCGACTGTCGCGCATGCGCACGCCGTAGGTGGGCTCGAGCGGCACCGTCTCTACGCGGCGCGCGTGCGGCACCAGGCGAAGCAGCAGGTCGGCGTTGGCCGTCCACGAATCGCCGTCGCATACCGGAGCATCGCCGCTGGTGCGCAGCGCATCACGCAGCACGGAAATGCGTGCGAGTCGCATGGAGCCGGTCAGGTCCTTGATGCCATCCACGCGCACGAAGGGGCGAAGTGCCCAACTCGCCGCCGTGAACAGTCGTTTGACCGGCACCGGTGCATCGACAACCGCCGTGCGCTCACCGATGACGAGATCAGCACCGCCTTCGAACCGACGCGCGAACTCCGGGACGATGCCCGGCGGATCGGTGAAGTCCGCCTGCAGCAGGAGCATCGCGTCGCGTCGCGGGTAGCGCGTATGACCGGAGACGTAGCGCACGAGCGCGTCGACGGCGCCGGCGTATCCGACCGGCTTCGTCCCGCGCAGTACCGTGACCGGCATGGCGTGCGCGTACTGCTCCGCGACATCGGCCGTCTCGTCACTGCTGGCGTCGTCGTACACCACGACTTCGTACTCACGTGGAAACTCGGCAAGCACCGTACGGAGCCGCCAAAGCAGCACGCCAATGGTGGCGACCTCGTTCTGTGCTGGGATTGCGAGGTAAAGCACGTAGTCGGGCGATGGGTCGGGAAAAGAGCGCACTGGCGCACACGTCTGCGTCCGATAATAACAGAGAAGGGGCTCAGGCGGGTGCGGTGCCCGCAAGCCAGCTGGCGACAGTATCAGGGGGAGACTCCATGATTCTCGCAAATGTGCGGTCCCGACTGACCCGGGAAGATGCGCAATTGGTGCTCCGACTCGTGGCCCGAGGCTCGGGGCGCGCGCTGGACGACGCGGAAGGCACCCTGACCGATCAGGGGCTCGATCCGCTGCTGGATGACCCGCGGCTGCACGACGGGCTGATGGACTCGCGCCAGGGGGCGCACGCGTCGCTGCCGCTCTTCGCCTATGTCGTGGTGCGGCGAGCGCTGCTGGCCGCCGGCGAGTCCGACCGGCAGCTCGCCGACTATCTCGCCTCGCTGGTGCTGCATTTCGGTCTGCGGCAGCGCGCGAACCGGATTTCGGCGCACGACGATGACAGCTACGACACACTGGCTGCGATCGGGGAAGCCATCGACACGGCGGATGCGAGGCGCAGCTATCTCGCGCGGGCCCATCTGGGCAACTACGCGCTCTGGATGAGCGGCATCTTTCCCGACGCGATCGAGCGTCGGCGGTGGCGACGCGGCGGCCCCGATCTGGGGTACTTCGAAACGATGGGATCGCGCGGCTATCGTCTGGCGGCCGATCATCGGCTCGCTGCAGAGCAGGGGATGGCCCCACTGTTCGAGACCGCGGCGGAGAAGTTTCCGCGACTGCGGATGGCCCTCAATCGAGTCAGCGATCGTCTCTTCTTTCCCAACGTGCACACGCCGGAGCGCCTGATGCGCCAGGTGACCGACGAGGCGCGTTGGGTGCCTCCCGGAGGGAGTACACTCAGTTAGCATTCCGCGACGGCGGTGGGCGCACTGGCGCCCGCCGTGACGCGGCGCGTATCGTGCGAGGGATGAGAAGGATGGTCCTTCTCGCAGCCCTCCAGCCGGCCGTGTGGTCTCTCCGGTCGCCCCCGTCGCACCTCGCCTCCCGCATGTTCGATCAGCTTCGCGAATCCATCCGAGCCCTGTCCGACCGTCTGGCTCCCGAAGAGCGCCGCCGCGTAGTCTCCGCAATGCGGGATGCGATGGTGCACGCCAAACTGGGGTTGCAGGATCTGCGTGAGAGCATCGCAACGACCGAGGCTCGGCTCCAGACCGAGCGCACGGAGCTCGAGACGGTGCGCCGACGGCAGGGGCTGGCCGCCCAGATCGGCGACAACGAGACGGTCGCGATCGCTGAGCGATTTGCTGCGCAGCACGCCGAACGCGTGGCGGTCCTCGAGTCCAAGCTGATGGTTCAGCAGCAGGAGCTTTCGCTCGCCGACCGCGAGCTGGACGAGATGGCCAGTCAGCTGCGCCTGGCGGCATCGGGCGTGGCGCCCGGCGGCATCTCTGCCGACACGGCGGCCCAGCAGGAAGTCGATGACTTTCTCAGCGGTGCCGAAGATGCCGCCGCGTCGGGCGCATCCGATGGACTGTCCGACGTCGACACTGGTGAGCGCGCCGCCCCTGCGCGACGTACTCGTGCGCAACGAGAGGCAGAGGCGGAGGAGCGCCTGGCGGATTTGAAGCGTCGCATGGGGAAATGAGCAGCGAGCGTCGGATGCGGTGCGCGGTGGCGCAGTGCGCCATGGCGGCACTGGCGGGCCCCTTGTGCGGACTCGGTGCGCAGAACGCGACGCGACCAGCGCCGGTGAGCAGCAAGGGACGGTTACCCATCACGGGATGCGCGGGACAGACGATCAGCAACATCGTCGTCGTGACGCAGCCACCGTTGACCGAGCGACTGCCGCGACGGCTCGAATTCGTGCGGCGCGCGGCGCGTGCCTTGCACACCACGACGCGTGACGAGATCGTGCGGCGTTATCTGCTGCTGGACGTGGGGCAGCCGTGCAACCAGATCCGTCGCGCCGAATCGGAGCGCATTCTGCGCGCGCAGCCGTATCTGGTGGACGCGCGCATTCAGGTGTACGACGACGAAGAAGGCGGTGTACGTCTCGAGGTCGAAACGCGAGACGAATTCAGCATGCTGGTGGGTGCG
This sequence comes from Gemmatimonas sp., assembly GCA_965279375.1. Taxonomy (GTDB): domain Bacteria; phylum Gemmatimonadota; class Gemmatimonadetes; order Gemmatimonadales; family Gemmatimonadaceae; genus Gemmatimonas. The sequence goes on from OZ257156.1 coordinate 2,733,082, forward strand.
CAGGCGTCACCGCCGGTGCCGTATCTGCGTGGGCTGCGTCTCGGCGACAACAACCTTGGCGGCTCGGCGATTCTGGCCGCGCTCGAGTGGCGCGATGGCCGTGCGTTCAACGACGTGATGGCGGCCGAGTTCACGGACTACCAGTTCGCCGGCGGCCGTCAGATCATGCGGCTGTCGGGAACGCGTTTCGAACGCGGCCAGGAGCTGCGCGCCGAATTGGTGCGGCCATACTTCACCGACCTGCAGCGCTTTGGCTGGATTGCGACGGTGGGTGGGACGCGGAACTACACGTCGATCATGCGTCCGCAAGAAGGACCGAACGCGCTGAACGTCGCGCGCACGTTCGCGAACGTGGGCGGACTGATTCGAGTGGGTCCGGTCGGACGACTCAGACTCATCGGGCTTGGCCTCACGCGCGAAGTGCAGCGCGTGGATTCCGTACCGGTGCGGATTACGCGTGAAGGTTTCCTGCCGGACTCCGGATCGCCGCTCACGGCGCGCTTCCGCACGCAGAACGTGGTGCGCGCGAATGCGCTGCTGGGCTTCCGTCGGTTGTCGTTCCAACGCGTACAGGGCTTCGATGCGCTCACGGGCGCGCAGGACGTGCGCGTGGGCCTCGAGACGGGGGTGAGCTTCGGGCAGTCGCTGCCGATCGGGAATGCGCGCGACAAGGATCGTTTCGTGGCAGGCACGTTGTACGCCGGATGGGGCGGCCCGAAGTCGTTTGGCGGTTTGCAGGCCAACACGGAAGCGCGCTACGATCGACGTACGGGCAGGTGGGACAACATGGTTGCCAGCGGTCGCATGGCCTGGTACTTCAAGCCCGCTGTGAAGCAGCTCACGTTGCTCTCCACCGAATGGAGCGCGGTGCGCAACACGTCAGTGCCCGTACAGCTGTCGATGAGCGATTTTCTGGGTGGGCTGCGCGGCCATGATCGGTCGAGGGATCCGGGCGCCAAGCGACTCGTGTTGCGTGGCGAGCAGCGGCTGATCATTCCGACGCGCTACAACCTTGCCGACGTCGGGTTGGCGGCGTTCGCCGAAGGCGGACGGCTGTGGCGCGATCCATCGGTGCCGTATTCGGTGGATACGCCGTGGCGGGGCGCCGTCGGTGTCTCCATTCTTGCGGCGGTGCCGCCGCGTTCACGCCGCATGTGGCGCGTCGACTTTGCGTTTCCCGTCAGCAGCGATCGCGACCGAAAATTCGAAGTGCGCTTCATCGGCGACGATCTGACGCGTCTGTTCTGGCGCGAGCCCAACGATGTGGAGCCGGCGCGCGAACGCACCGTGCCCAAGTCGTTGTTCAAGTGGCCATAGTCGCCGCCTTTCGCGGCGAAAAAGCGGGCACAGCGATCCGCGGTTAGGCCTGCGCCGAGCGCGTGAGGCGCTTGAGCAGCGGCACGCAGACGAACATCAGCGCAGCGGCTACGAGCGACGACACCACGAAGATGGTGAAGAAGCCCTTGTTGGTGGCGCTCAACTGCTGGATGTATCCGCCGAGGCCTGACTGCACGGCTGCGGGCGCTTCACCGGGGAGCGGCGTGTAGCCTGCCACGAAGCCGGCCACCTTGTTGGCCGCGGCGTTGGCGAGGAACCAGACGCCCATCAACAGCGACGCGAACTTGAGCGGCGCGACGCGGGTGACGTACGAGAGGCCGAGCGGCGAGAGACACAGTTCGCCGATGGAGTGCAGGAAGAAGGCACCGAAGAGCCAGTTGGGGCTCACGAGCATTCCGGTGTCGGCGCGTCCACCACCAATGGCGAGCAGCGCGAAGCCGGCGCCAACGAACGCGAGGCCGATCGACATTTTGAGCGGCGTACCCGGCTCGAGCTTTCGCTTGCCGAGCGCGCTCCAGAGTGCGGCCATGAGCGGCGCGCAGGTGATGATGAAGAACGAGTTGACCGACTGGAACCAGCTCGACGGCATGGTGAAATCGCCGTACTTGCGGTCGGTGAACTTGTCGGCGAAGAGACTCATGCTGGAGCCGGCCTGTTCGAACGCCGCCCAGAAGAAGACGACGAAGAACGACACGATGAACAGCGCGATGACGCGATTGCGCTCTTCTCCCTGGGTGCCGAGCACGGACATGAAGATGGACGCGCCGATGACGGCGCCGACGCCGATGCCGAGCAAGCCACCCGAGAGCACGGCCGCGAGCGCGCCGCCGACCGCGAGGCCGATGCCGCCGTAGAGCATCGACTTGTCGTTGCTGACAACGCCGCCGACGTCGATGGACTTGGCGCGACCGGTGGGTTCGCTGCCGAGGTCACCGATGAAGTTGCGCTTGAGCGTGGCGTAGCCGATCAGACCGAGCACCATGCCGACGCCGGCGGCGGCGAACCCATAGTGCCAGCCGAAGCGATCGCTTTGCGCGAGGTAGCCACAGACGAGCGGTCCGAGGAAGCCGCCCGTGTTGATGCCCATGTAGAAGATCGTGAAGCCGGCATCGCGACGCTCGTCGCCCTTGCTGTAGAGCTGTCCGGCGAGCGTGGAGACGTTGGCTTTGAAGAAGCCCGTGCCGATGACGACGAGTCCAAGACCTGCGTAGAACGCCGACATGCCCGGAAGCGCGAGGACAAAGTGGCCGGCGGAAATGATGGCGCCGCCGATCAGCAGGGCGCGATGCGTGCCGATGTAGCGGTCGGCGATGTAGCCACCGATCATCGGCGTGAGGTACACGAGCATCGTGTACGTGCCGTACAGACTGGCCGCGCGCGCGGTGTCCCACTTGAGCTCATTGACGAGATAGAGCACGAGGAGCGCGCGCATGCCGTAGTACGAGAAGCGCTCCCACATCTCGGTCATGAACATCAGGCCGAGTCCGCGAGGATGGCCGAAGAAGGCACGATCCTCCTGCACCGCCGCAGCAGTGGCGGCGGTCGTGGAGGTGCTGGTTGCGGAGGTCACGGCGTGATGTGCTGAGGGAGGATGGGCTGCTTGATGCAGGCGACGAAATGGCCGGGCGCCTTTGCTTCGAGCGTGGGGACGATGCGCGTGCAGGCTTCGTCCTTGGCGGGATGCGGGCAGCGCGGATGAAAGACGCACCCACTCGGCGGATTGGCGGGGCTTGGCGGTTCGCCGGGGAGCAGGATGCGCTTGCGCGTGGACGTGGGGTCGGGGACCGGCACGGCGGAGAGCAGCGCCTGCGTGTACGGCATCATCGGATTGGCGAACAGCGCTCGACGCGGCGCGAGTTCGACGATCTTGCCCAAATACATCACCGCCACGCGATCGGCCATGTGCGAGACGACGGCAAGATCGTGGGCGATGAAGAGGTAGGCGAGACCGCGATCACGCTGCAGATCGCGTAGCAGGTTGACGACTTGTGCCTGCACGCTGACGTCGAGCGCAGAGACGGGCTCGTCGCACACGATGAACGACGGCTCGACGGCGAGCGCGCGCGCGATGCCCACGCGTTGGCGTTGACCGCCCGAGAACTCGTGCGGAAAGCGCGCGGCGTACTCGGGGCGCAGGCCAACTTCATCGAGGAGCTTGGCGACGCGCACGTCGGCCGCAGCTCCTTCGGCGAGTTGATGCACGATCAAGCCTTCCTTGATGGCGGCGCCGATCGTCATGCGCGGATTGAGCGAGCCGTACGGGTCCTGAAAGACGATCTGCATGCGACGGCGCATGCGGCGAAGGGATTCTCCCTTGAGGGCGCGGACATCGGTGCCGTCGAATGCAATCGTTCCGTCCGTCGGCTCGACGAGTCGGAGAATCGCGCGTCCGGTCGTCGTCTTGCCGCAGCCGGATTCGCCGACGAGTGCGAGCGTTTCACCGGGCGCAACGTCGAACGAGACGCCATCGACGGCCTTCACCGCGCCCGTCACGCGTTGTAAGAGTCCGCTGCGAATGGGGAAGTGCTTGGTCAGGTTGCGCACCTGCACGAGCGGCGCAACGTTCGCGCCGTCAGCGCGATCCGCGTGGGCGAGACTGCTCATGCGGATCGATCCCGTCGATGGCGACGTTCCGGTTCCTGTACGAGATGACAGCGCGCCCGATGCGCCGAGCTGATTTGCAGCAATGCGGGTTCTTCCATGGCACAGCGTTCGTAGGCGTAGGCGCAGCGATCACGGAAGCGGCAGCCGGTGGGCCAGTCGGTCGGCGGCGGGACCGTGCCGGGAATCGTCGTCAGGCGATCCTGATCGTCATCGAGGCGCGGAATCGCGGCGAGGAGTCCTTCGGTGTACGGGTGCGACGCGTCGGCGAAGAGTGCCGCCACCGGCGCTTCTTCCACAACACGCCCCGCGTACATCACGATGACACGCGAGGCCATCTCGGCGACGACACCCAGATCGTGCGTGATGAGCAACAGTGCCATGCCCGTGCGGCTCTTCATGTCCCGCAGCAACTCGAGAATTTGCGCCTGGATGGTGACGTCGAGTGCCGTGGTGGGCTCGTCGGCGATGACGAGCTGCGGATCGAGCACGAGCGCCATCGCAATCATCACGCGCTGCCGCATACCGCCGGAGAGCTCGTGCGGATACTGCTTGGCGCGCGTGGCCGGATCGGCGATGCCCACCTGCGCGAGCATGGCGACGGCGCGTTCCCAAGCCTGCGAGCGCGACGCGTCGGTGTGCACGCGCACCACTTCCGCCACTTGATCGCCCACGGTGAGGACCGGATTGAGCGCGGTCATCGGCTCCTGGAAGATCATCGCCATGCGATTGCCGCGAATCTGGCGCAGCGCTTCGTCCGGGAGGGTGAGGATGTCCTTGCCGTCGAAGCGGATGGCGCTCCCCGGCTCGATGCGGGCACTCGGCGGCACGAGGCGCAGGAGCGACAGCGCCGTGACCGACTTGCCGCAGCCGGACTCACCGACGACGCAGACGGTCTCGCCGTGCGCGATCGTGAAGCTCACCCCATCCACGGCGCGGGCGATGGCGCCACCGGCGGCGGGGAAGGAGACATGGAGCGCACTGACGCTGAGGAGCGGGCCGCCCCCGACGACGGGCACCGGCTGCGAATGGCGGAGTTGAGGCGAAGTCACGCGGGAACCTGTGCCGGTGCGAAGAGGTCGCGCAAGGCGTCACCGAGCCAGTTGCAGGTGGTGACGGCGAAGAGGGTCGCCAGACCGGGAAAGAGTACGAGCCACCAGTGGAGGGCCACCGCGTGCATCCCCTCGCGCATGATGCTGCCCCAGCTGACGTTTGGATCCTGCACGCCCAAGCCGAGAAAGCTGAGCCCCGCCTCGAGACTGATGGTTTGCGCCACGGCGATCGTGGCGTACACGACCAGCGATGGAATGAGGTGCGGCAGCAGATGTTGGCGGAGCAGGCGCACTCGCCGCACACCGGTGGCTTCCGCGGCCAGCACATATTCGCGCCCAAGTTGTGCCTGAATTTCGCTGCGCACGATACGGGCCAGGTCGTACCACCCCGTGGCGCCCAGCAGCAGCACGAGCTGCGGCACCGTGAGTGTGTCGGCGAACGCGCTGATCGCGAGCAAGAGCAACAGGCGCGGTAGCGCGAGCGCGACATCCAACGCGCGCATCAGCAGGCGATCGATCATGCCGCCCGCCATCGCCGCCGTGGCGCCGTATCCCACGCCGATGAGCAACGCGACGAACACGGCGCCCACTGCAACCTGGAGCGAGACGCGAGCGCCCATGAGCACGCCACTCAGGATATCGCGCGACGCCCCGTCGGTGCCGAAGGGGTGCGCCCACGACGGCGCGCGATTGGAGAGTGCGACGATGTCGGGCTGCACGCGCCATTCGTACGGCGCCAGTAGGGGCGCGGCCGCGGCAACCAACACCAGCACTGTGAGAAGCACTGCGGGACCACGCAGCGCGCGCCAGGCGTCGCGCTGTTTGAATCGCTCTGCTACGCGCCGTGGCGGCACCGCCATTGCTGCACTCACGCTGACCGCGTCCGTGTGCGCGGGTCGAGCCGCTCGCGCAGGAGATCGGCGGCGACGGTGGACGCCGTCGTGAGCGCGCTGATCAGCACCACACCCGCCGTGACGAGATCGTAGTCGCGCCCTTCGATGGCGCTGAGCAGCGTTTGCCCCATGCCGGGCCAGGAGAAGACGCTTTCGACAAAGACCGCACCAGAAATCAGCGACGGCAGCAGCAGCGCGGCGAGTGTGATGACCGGAAGCAACGACGCGCGAACGGCATGCCAGCGCACGGCGGATTCCGGCAATCCCTTGGCCCGCGCCGTGCGGACGAACGGCAGCGCCACGATGTCGCGCACCGCGGCGCGCTCGAAACGCGCGATGTAGGCGATCCCCACCAAACCCAGTGCAAGCACCGGGAGCACGACGTGTCGTGCACGATCGTAGAGCGCTTCGCCCCAGCCGCTCGCGATGCTGGCATCGGTGGTCATCCCCGACGACGGAAATGGCCACGGCGACAAGAGCAACGCCAACAGCAAGGCAAGGACGAACTGCGGTGTGGAGAAGAGTACCAGAGACAGTGCAGACCACGCCCGGTCCCGATGCGTGCCAGCGTGCGTCCCCTGCCATGCGCCGAGCAGCACACCACCCACGAGGCTGATCAGGAATGCACACGACATCAGCGCGAGCGTGCGTGGCAGCGTGTTGGCGAGCACCTCACCCACGCGACGCTCCTGCGAGGTGGACCATCCGAGATCGCCGCGTGCCGTGCGCTGCACCCACCGTCCGTACTGTTCGACAAGAGGTCGGTCGAGTCCCAGCTGTGCGCGCGCCGTCGCGCGTACGTTCGGGTCGCGCAGGCCACCGTCGATGTTGCTGAAAGGATCACCCGGGGCCGCGTGCAGCAGGAGGAATGCCGCACTCGCCGCGAGGACGATGACGAGCAGTCCCTGCGCGGCGCGCGACACGATCCGGGTGAACAGCCCCGTCAGGGTTTGCTCCCCGCGGCGCGCTTCAAGGTATCCGAGCGCTGCTCCGTCGAAATCGTCCAGTCGGCAAGGTTGGCATACCAGGCGTCGGCGCGCAGCGGTGCGTTCTTGAAGCGCTTGTTGATCGCAACGGGCGTCCGCTCTTCGTACAGCCAGAGACCGGGCTGATCATCGATCATGCGTTGCAGCACGCGCGTCCACACTTGCGCGCTCGCCACAGGATTGAACGTGGTGAGGGCGGTGTCGAGCAGCGCGTCGAACTCAGGCGAGTTGTAGTGCCCGTAGTTCATGGATCCACGGCTGCCCCAGACCTGTCCCATTCCGAGTCGGCCCGGAGTCACGCCGAACGCGCTGACGAAGCTGTCGAACCGGGACGAGTCCGCGCGCTGGCCGATCACAGCGCCGGGCAACACACGCACGCGCACCTCGACGCCGAGAGGCCGGAGTTGCTCCTGCATCAACACGGCGTAGCGCTGGCCGGCCATGCTCGACTGCATGGCGAGCATTTCGAATGAGAGTGGCTTGCCGTTCCGTCGGCGCACGCTGTCGCCTGCGGCCAGCGTCCACCCCGCGGAGTCGAGGAGCGCGCGCGCCGCGGCGGGGTCGAACGGCAACTGCTTCAGCGCGGCGGTGTCGGGGATCAGCACGCGCGGTGTGGGCGCGAGCGCCGGAGCGCCGAGTGTGTCGAACACGTTGCGGGCCATGCGCGCACGATCGACCGCCATCGCCAGCGCGCGCCGCACGCGTACGTCGCCAAAGATCGGGTGTGGCTCGGACGTGGCGCCCGCGCGCAGGTTGAGCGCGAGGTAGCCGTACTTGAGCGGATGCGCCGATTCGAGGCGCAGAGCGGGTGCCCGCGCGACATCGGCAAGATTTTCAGCGCGGATGGCCTCGTAAAAATCGGCCTCGCCATTGAACAGGCGGAGTGTGGCGGCCGCATGCTCCGTGGTGAAGGAAAAGATCACGTGATCAAGCTTGGCACGAGTGCGATAGTTGGCGCTGTCGGCGTCGAGCTGCAGACGAACTGCCGGCTCCCACGACGCGAAGCGAAAGCGCCCGGTGCCGATGGGGTGCCGCGAGAATGCCGACTTCGCAAGCGTTGCCTTGCTGACCGTGTCGAGCAGATGCGATGGCAGGATGTACATGTGGTACGTCGCATCGAAAAACTGGTGCGGAAGGCGACGCTTGAACCAGAAGACGGCGGTGAGCGAGTCCCGCACGGACACCGAGTCGATGTTGCCGAGCAGCGAACGTGTGTCGGAGTTGACGCTGTCGGAGGTGTAGGCCTCGAAGGTGAAGCGAACGTCCTTTGCACGCACCGGCGCCCCGTCGTGCCAGCGCGCGAGCGAGTCGAGGGTGAACGCGATCGAGAGCGAATCGGCCGCCCAGGCCCAGCGCGCGGCGAGGCGCGGTGTGTAGCCGTGGTCACCCGTGACCGAGAGCGAATCGCCGATGTTGGCGAGTCGATCGAAGACCGCGTCGACGATCGGAGCGCCCGCGGTGCTGCTCAGCGACGGCGGAAACAGCGTGTTCGGCTCGGCGGGCTGCACGACAACCATCGTGCCGCCGACGTCGCTCGCGGAGGGCGTCGGCCTTTTTTCGCGGCAGGCGATGGCCAGCAGCAGCACGGTAGCCAGTGCGGTTCGCGCGGCCGCGCGCGAGGCGGTGCGGGTCATAGCGGTCGGAAAGAGGTCGTCGAACGGTCTGTTGCGCATGGACGGCACCGGCGGGGTACGATGCGGAGTGTGGGTCATCGGCGCCAGAGCCATTCAGGGCTCTCGACGTCACGTTCGGCGTGCGATACTCGGGCGAGGAAGGAGGGTGCTGTCGGGTCGAACAGCGCGAGGCTGCCGTGCGACGGCACTTTCGCGATCAGTGTACGCTCCAGCGTTCGCTCCAGCGCCTGCTCCAGAGCCAGAACAACGGTGCCCCACGTGGGCGTGTCCCGCGCGGCCCGAGCACTCCATTCGCTGAGGCTCGCGGCAGGCGGCAGCGCGTCGGCCGATGCTCTGGCGGGCTGACACATCGCGCTCAGCAGCCGCGGTTGATCGTCGTGCAGCAGGATGCTGCCGTGCTGCAGGTAGGCGCCCCCTTCGCGCCAGACCGAGCTGCCGACCAGCTTCGCGCCGTGAAGCATGATTTCCCCCGCCGAGGGCAGGGCAAAGCAGAGAGGCCCGTCTGGACGCGTCGCCGCCGTGCTGTCGTCGGCAACGAGTGTGGCGGGCACGCCCAGCTGGCGCAGCGCATCGAGCAGGATGCGATTGACCGCGTCGTAGGCGTGTCGCCAAGGCACATTCGTGGGGAGCGGCATGGTGACGCTGTACGTGACCTCCCTCGCGTGCAGCAGGGCGCGACCGCCGGTGGGGCGGCGCACGACGTCGAGTCCTGCCGCAGCGACGGAGGCCGCGTCGAAGCGGCCGCGCACCGACTCGTTGCGGCCGAAGGAGATCGAGGGGCGCTCCCACGCATAGCACCGCCACACCCCCTCCTGCTCGCCCTGCGCGCGGGCCAGCAGCGCGAGATCGATGGCCATGTTCTTGGCTGCGCTCGCGGGCTCCGACCGCCACGTCCGCCAATGCCGCGGCAGCGCGTCGATGTCGCTCTGCTCGACGCCCGTGGCAACGCGCGGTCCGGACTGGGCGGCGTTGGCCGGCGCCCGGTGATCTGGTGGCGCGGGAGGATCGATCGGTCGAAGGTTGGTAGGCACGGCGGTTAAGTTTACTGCCGGGTCACGATCAAGGTCGTGGCCGACGTCGCAGCGCGCACCGGTTCGATATCCACGAGCGGACCGTGTGCGCACCTCGTTCCGATACCCGACGCAATTGACCGGGCGGCAGCCCGATCTTCGAGGATGGTCATGGCAACACGCACTGCTCCGTCTCCCGCCTTCGCGGTTGACTCTTTCATCCCACGGCACATCGGTCCGAGCGCGAGCGAACAGCAGGCGATGCTGGCGACGCTCGGCTACGACTCGCTCGACGCGTTCATCGACGCGGTGGTGCCGGAGGCGATTCGCTTTCGCGGCACGCTGGCGACGGGCGCTGAACGGAGCGAGCCCGAGGTGTTGCAGTCGCTGGCGGCGATTGCGGCGAAGAATCGGATCTATCGCTCGTTCATCGGCATGGGCTACTACGGCACGCACACGCCGCCGGTCATCCTGCGCAACGTGATGGAGAATCCGGCGTGGTACACGGCGTACACGCCGTATCAGGCCGAGATCGCGCAGGGGCGTTTGGAAGCGCTGTTGAACTTCCAGACCCTGATCATGGACCTGACGGGCCTCGAGATCGCGAACGCGTCGTTGCTCGATGAAGGCACGGCCGCCGCGGAAGCGATGGCGTTGGCGTTGCACGCGAAGGGGAGCGCGACGCGCAACACGTTCTTCATCGCGTCGGATTGCCATCCGCAGACGATCGGCGTGGTGACGGCGCGTGCCGAAGCGCGCGGCGTGACGGTGGTGGTGGGTGACCCGCGCGAGTTCGTGGCGAGCGACGCCGTGTTTGGCGCCCTGCTGCAGTATCCCGGCACGGATGGCGCGATCGTGGACTACCGCGCGCTGACGGAGCAGGCGCATACGGCCGGCGCGATGGTGATCGTCGCGACGGACTTGTTGGCACTGACGCTGCTCACGCCGCCGGGCGAGTGGGGCGCCGACATTGCGATCGGCAACACGCAGCGCTTTGGCGTGCCGATGGGCTTTGGCGGACCGCACGCCGCGTTCTTCGCGTCCCGCGACGAGTACAAGCGCTTGCTGCCGGGACGGATCATCGGCGTGTCGCGCGACAGCGAAGGGAAGCCGGCGCTGCGCATGGCGCTGCAGACGCGCGAGCAGCACATCCGCCGCGAGAAGGCCACGAGCAACGTCTGCACCGCGCAGGTGCTGCTGGCGGTCATGGCGGGGATGTACGCCGTCTACCATGGCCCCGAGGGACTGTCGGCGATCGCCGAGCGCGTGCACCGTCTGGCGGTCACGCTGGCGACGGGGCTCGAGAAGTTGGGCTTCGCGATCATGCACGAGCAGTACTTCGACACGATCCGTGTGGAAGTCGGCATTCACGGCCAGAGCGACATCCTGGCTGCGGCCGACGCGCGCCAGATGAACCTGCGTGTGCTCGAACCGGGCACGATCACGATCGCGCTCGACGAGACGACCACGCCGGCGGATATCGAAGCGCTGTGGGCCGTGTTCAACAGCGGCGACGCGGCCGATATCTCGGTGGCCGACGTGTTTGCCGATGTGGACTCGCGCTACGACGAGCGCTATCGCCGCGTGACGCCGTTCTGCACGCATCCGGTGTTCCATCGCTATCGCAGCGAGACGGAGATGCTGCGCTACCTGTACTCGCTGCAGGCGCGCGACTTCTCGCTCGTGCACGGCATGATCCCGCTGGGCTCGTGCACGATGAAGCTCAACGCGACCTCGGAGATGATTCCGGTGACGTGGCCCGGCTTCGGCCAGCTGCATCCGTTCGCGCCACTGTCGCAGTCGGAAGGCTACCTCGAGATGTTCCGCACGCTCGAGCGCGATCTCGCCGAGATCACCGGCTTTGCCGGTGTGTCGCTGCAGCCCAACGCCGGATCGCAGGGTGAGTACGCGGGTCTGCTCGTCATTCGCGCCTATCATGCCGCGCGCAACGACGCGCATCGCACCGTGTGCCTCATTCCGCAGTCGGCACACGGCACCAACCCGGCCAGTGCGGTCATGGCAGGATTCAGCGTGGTGGTGGTGAAGACCGACACCGACGGCAACATCGACGTGGAGGATCTGCGCGCCAAGGCCGAACAGCATTCGGCCAACCTCGGCGCGTTGATGGTGACGTATCCGAGCACGCACGGCGTGTTCGAGGCGAGCATCAAGGAGATCACGTCGATCGTGCACACGCACGGCGGCCAGGTCTACATGGACGGCGCCAACATGAACGCGATGGTCGGCATCTCGCGCCCGGGTGACCTGGGCGCCGACGTCTGCCATCTCAACCTGCACAAGACGTTCTGCATTCCGCACGGTGGAGGCGGCCCGGGCATGGGGCCCATTGGTGTGGCGCTACAGCTGGTGCCGTTCCTGCCAACGCACCCGGTGGTGCACATCGGCGGCGCGCAGAGCATTGGTCCGATTTCGGCGGCGCCGTGGGGCAGCGCGAGCATACTCCCCATCAGCTACGTCTACATCCAGCTCATGGGCGGCGAAGGGCTGGCCACGGCCACCAAGGTTGCGATCCTCAACGCCAACTACGTCGCCCGCAAGCTGGAAGCGCACTACCCGGTGCTCTATCGCGGGCAGAACGGACTGGTCGCGCACGAGTGCATTCTCGACACGCGTCTGTTCAAGAGCGGCTCAGGCATCGAAGTGGAAGACATCGCCAAGCGTCTGATGGACTATGGCTTCCACGCCCCGACGATGTCGTTCCCGGTGGCGGGCACGATGATGGTGGAGCCGACGGAGAGCGAGTCGAAGGCGGAACTCGATCGGTTCATCGAGGCGATGATCGGCATTCGCGAGGAGATCGCGGCGGTCGAGCGCGGCGAGATGGACCGCGAGAACAATCCGCTCAAGCGTGCGCCGCACACCGCGGCCCACGTGATCAGCGATGCGTGGGATCGGCCGTACTCGCGCGAGCAGGCGGCCTACCCCACGGCCTGGACGCGCGACCGCAAGTTTTGGCCGACGGTGGGACGCATCGAAAGCGCGTTCGGCGATCGCAACCTCGTCTGCGCCTGCCCGCCGATAGAAGAGTACGCGAACTGATCTCGGCGGAAACGCAAACGGGGCGACGGAGATCTTCTCCGTCGCCCCGTTGTTCTTTCCGTCCCCCTTACTCGCCGAGCTGCGCCTTGTATTCGTCGGCGGTCATGAGGCCGGCGTCGCCGTTGGGTGCCAGCTTCACCTTGATCATCCACCCGCCTTCGTACGGCTCGGTGTTGATGAGCGCGGGCTCGCCATCGAGACGCGCGTTCACTTCCACCACTTCGCCCACGACGGGCATGAACAGTTCGGAGACGGCCTTTACCGCTTCTACGGTGCCGAAGACGTCGTGCGCGCCGTAGCTGCTGCCGACCTTGGGCAGCTCGACAAACACGATGTCACCGAGCTCGCCCTGTGCGAAGTCCGTGATGCCGATTGCCACGACGCCCGCGTCTGCGGTTGTCTTGACGTATTCGTGGTCCTTCGTATAGCGCAGGTCGCCGGGGATATTCGACACGATTTACTCCGATGGTGTTGGAGGAACGGAGACGGGTAGTGACTGCATGGCATGCCAGACATCGGCGACACGCACCGCAAGCTGCTCACGTGAGCCGTCGTTGTCGATGACCCAGGTGGAAGCGGCGCGCTTTTGAGCGGACGGCCACTGGGCGTCGATCATCGCCTGCGCCTCCGCTTGCGGAAGATGGCGGTCGTGCATCAGCCGGGCGAGCCGGAGGGGCACGGGCGCATCGACGAGGACGATGCCGTCGAAGGCGTGCTCCAGCCCGACTTCGAAGAGCAGCGGGATGTCCGAGATCACGACGGCGTCGCCGCGGGCGCGGGCGGCGGCCAGCCGTTCGTCACGCAGACGGCCTACCGCCGGATGGACGATGCCATTGACCACATCGCGTGCAGCGGCGTCGGCAAAGACTCGGCGCCGAAGGGCGGCGCGGTCGATCGTCCCGTCCGGCAACAGTACGCCGGTACCAAAGTGCTCGACGACGCGCTCGTGGCCGGATGTGCCGAGCGCCACGACCTCGCGTGCCAGTACGTCGGCATCGATGATCGTGGCGCCCATGGCCGCCAGCAGGGTCGAGACGGCGCTCTTTCCGCTGGCGATGTTGCCTGTGAGGCCGAAGTGACGCATCGCCGAAAGCTAGGGCGAGGCGTTTGGGGGCACTACCCCGCGTGGTGCCGTGCTTAGGCGGCCACGCTCTCCGTCAGGTCGTCTTCGTGGCTATCGATCTGACGGCGCTTCTCGCGATTGACGAGCAGCTCGGAGATCACCCAGCTCGCTCCACCCTTGACGCGAATCTGGTGTGGCGTGCACCCCAGGTAGCGCTGGCAGGTGTTGCGGAAGGCGCTGCCCGACGGGAAGTCGAGCGCACTGGCCACACCATCAGCAGACCGCGAGCCGTCCTCGAGCATGCTGGCGGCGACGATCAGTCGTCCCCACGTGAGCAGCTGATGCGGCGGCGGCAGCTGCGCGCCTTCGAGTCGCTTCGAGAGCAGGCGACGGGAGACCGCGATCAGACGGGCGAGGCTGTCCGGCGTGAGGCGCTCGTGCGCCCTCGTGACCGACAGCATGACGGCGTCTCGCACCACACTGCGCAGTCCGGCCAGATGCGGCTTGAGCAGACTGGAGACGCTGCGCGCTTCGGCCTGATCGAGCAGTGCGGCGAGCATCGTCGGTGTGTCGGTTTCTTCCGCAACCACCAGTACATCGATGCCGCAACGACCGGCGTCGAACATGTCCTTGGCGCGTTCGCGTGTCACATCGACGTATGCGACCAGCGCCGCGCGCGGCACACGCACACGCAGCTGTCGCACGCGTTCGAAATCGGCACGACCGTCCACGTACAGATCGAAGACAACCACATTGATCGGGCCCCGTTCACAGGCACGCGTCAAGGAAGTCCAGTCTTCGCACGGCACGAAGCGATACCGATCACGCGCGGCGCTACGCAGCCGGGCGAGTCGGGGTTCGTGCGCCAAAAGCGTCGCGATTACGCCCATGCGACAGTCACTGTTGGAGAGAGGGTTGACAACGAAAAAACCAGTTCGTGGAAAAGACGCACCCACTCGGAATGCGTCACAGCGTGTCACAACGGGCGTGGTTTCCAGCGGGGCGTGATGCAGGCGCGGGCGTGCACGTGACCCCACCGCGCGATACCTTGCAGCAAGATCATCGTCCTTTCTACGTGACGGATTCAGCCCGCCTAGTGACTGCTCCACGTACCGCAGAGCAGAGTGCTCTCCTTGAGGTCGCCTTCGAGACGACGGACAGCGTGAAAGCGTTGCTCGCGCTCGATGGCACGTTGCTCGAGGCGAACGTGCGCGCACAGCAACTCGCTGCTGAGCCACTCGATGCACTGGTGGGTCGTCCGCTCTGGGAAGCGCGCGGCGTTCGTGTACTTGAAGGGCTGTCGGCGTGGCTGCAGGAGTCGTGCGGTCATGCGGCGGCGGGCGAAACCTCAACCCGCGTGTCGCAGCCATTTCATCAGGCGGACAGCGAGCGGTACATGGATCTCTCCATGCGACTGGTAGAGGCCACGCCGAGGACAGCGGCCTTCGTGCTCCTGGAAGGGCGCGACGTGACAGCGCGCGTGCAGTCGCAGCATGCACTCGAAATGCGCGAGCGCAACGTGCGCCTGCTGACCGATCACATGCACGAGCTGCTGTATCTCGTGCGCATCGAAGCGGCGGGGGTGTATCGATGCGAATCGGTCAACCCGGCGTATCTCGCGGTCACGGGAATGCGCGAAGATCAGGTCGTCGGTCGCACGCCCGAGGATGTGTTGCCGCCCGACGCCGCAGCGTTCGCGATTGAGCGGTACGAGGCGGCGATCGCGGCCGGCGAGCCGATCACGTACCGCGAGGACGTCACGCTGCCGACAGGCCGCGTTGTGGTGGAGACCTGTTTAACCCCGGTGCGCGATGTCACCGGCACGATTACGCACCTGCTGGGCCTCGCGCGCGACGTGACGGCCGAATCGGCCGCAGAGACGGTGGTGCAGGCGGCAGAGGCGCGCTTCCGCGCGGTGGCGGAGGCCGGGCTCGATGCCTTTGTGATGGTTCGCGCGGTGCGTGCAGCGGATGGGTCCGTGAGCGACTTCACCGTGGTGGATGCGAACACCCGTGCGGCGAAGATGGCCGCCGTGGAGACGTCGGCGTTGTCCGGCGCGTCGCTGCTGGAGGCGTTTCCGTACAGTCGCGACACGGGGCTTTGGGAGGAGTGTTGCACGGTGCTGGTCACGCGCAATCCGCTCGAGAGTACGCGCTTCGCGCCATTGCCCGATCGCAGCGATCGCTGGGTCCAGCGGCTCATTGTGCCGATCGAGAACGGCGTCGCCATCTCCTCTCGCGATGTCACGCGACAGCACACCGAGCAGCTTGCCCTCGAGGCGAGTGAAACGCGCCATCGCGAACTCTTCGAGTCGAACGGCGCCATTCAGTTGCTCGCGGACGCCGAAGACGCTCGCATCCTCGACGTCAATCCGGCGGCGGAACAGTTCTATGGCTGGCCGCGCGAGACGATGCGCTCGATGCTTGCGACGGACCTCGAGGAGATCTCGCTGGAGGCGTGGCGGGCGCGGACGGGTTCGCTCGCCGTCGGCACCGGCGAGCGTCAGCTGCGCGAACATCGTGTGTCGAGCGGCGAGCATCGGCAGCTCGATACCTTCACCAGTCTGCTGCGCATCGCGGGCCGGCGGGCAGTGCACGTGATCGTGCAGGATGTGACCGATCGCGTGCGCGCCGAGGCGCAGCTGCGCGAATCGGAAACGCGGTTTCGAGCGGTCGTGTCGAGCATGCGCGAAGGCGTGGTGGTGCACGACGCAACGGGAGCGATTCGTCTCTGCAATCCGAGCGCCGAACGTATTCTCGGATTGTCCGACGCACAGATGCGCGGCCTCGAGCCGATCGACGGGCCGTGGCTCACCACTCGCGGTGACGGGTCGCCGTGGCCCACCGACACTCATCCGGCGATGCTCGCGCTGCAATCGGGCGAAGTGCAGCCGCGAACGGTCATGGGCGTGCAGGTGGGCGAGTTGCCGCCGCGATGGCTGTCGGTGAGCGCCGCGCCGCTTGCCCGTGCGGGCGATGCCAAGCCGTACGGCTCAGTCGCGGTCTTCTCCGACGTGACGGACGAACGCGAGGCACAGGAACGACTGCAGCAGGCGCAGAAGCTTGAAGCTGTCGGCCAGCTTGCCGGCGGTATCGCCCACGACTTCAACAACCTCCTCACGGTCATTCGCGGTGCAGCGGGATTCCTCGGCGAGTCGCTGACAGCCGATTCTCCGCTCCTGGGCGACGTGCGGTCCATCGAACGCGCGACGGAACGCGCGGAAGAGTTGACGCGGCGTCTGCTCGCCGTCGGGCGGCGTCAGTTGCTGCAACGGGTGCGCGTCGACCTCAACGACCTGTTGCATGAGCGCGCGGATGCGCTGCGTTCGAAAGAACTCCCCGGCTTGTCGGTGCAGCTCGAACTCGCGGCAACGCCGGTGATTGCGCTGCTCGATCGCACAAAGCTCGTGGACGCGCTCAACATGGTCGTCGAGAACTCGATCGCCGCGATGCCTGACGGCGGCACGTTGACGTTCGGGACCGCTATCGAAATGCGTGAGCGGCAAAGCGCGGGTAGCGTGAAGAACGTCGCGGAGCCTTTCGTCGTGCTGCGCGTAACCGATACCGGCGTGGGCATGCCCGAGGAGGTACGCCAGCGTCTCTTCGAGCCGTTCTTCTCCACGCAGCCCTTTGGCACGGGACGCGGTATCGATCTCGCGTCGGTGCACGGGCTGGTGTCGCAATCGAAGGGATTCATCGAGTGCGAATCGGAGCCGGGCATCGGCACCACGCTGCGTCTGTACTTCCCGCAGGGAGCGCCATTGCGCGAGGCACGCGTCGACCCGCCTCGCAGCGGTGTCGTCAAACCGTCGCGCTGTGTCCTGGTGGTGGATGATGACGCGCTGATTCGCGACTTCGCGAAGCGGTCGCTGCAGAAGCTGGGCTATCCCGTGCTCACCGCCGAATCCGGCGCCGACGCGTTGGCGATGCTTGCCGCGAGCGGCAGCGTGATCGCGACGCTCGTCACTGACCTCACGATGCCGGAGATGAGCGGCATGGAGCTGATCGATCAGGTGCAGCGGCAGTGGCCCACGCTCCCGATCGTCGCCATCAGCGGATTTGCGGTCAACGCGAGTGTGCGAGATGAACTCACCGCACGTCAGTTGATGTTCGTTGCCAAGCCCTTCACCAGCAGCATGCTCGGCGATGCCGTCGCCCGCGCCGTACAGGCGAGATAACCGACGCGCGCCGCAGCGCTGTCGCTGCGGCGTTGTACAGGTCGGGGTGGCGCTGGCCTAGAGCAGCTGTTGCTGCGCGGCGTCGCGGCGCGGTACGACGTGGCATGCACGGCAGCGCGCTTCGTACGCGTCGGCCGCGCCCACCATGATGGTGGGCGAATCGTACGGCGCGGGCTTCCCGCCAATCAGGCGCTGATTGCGGCTCGCAGGTGAGCCGCACATGACGCAGATCGCGTGCAGCTTGTCCACGACTTCGGCCACCGCCATGAGCTGCGGCATCGCGCCGAACGGCTCGCCGCGGAAATCCGAATCGATGCCGGCGAGAATCACGCGCCGGCCGCGATCCGCCAGCGTGGTGGCCACGCCGACGATGCCCGCGTCGAGAAACTGCGCCTCGTCGATGGCGATCACCTGCGCCATCGGATCGAGACGCAGCATGATCTGCGCGGCGGTGTCGACCGGAACGGCATCGTACGCGCGCCGGTCGTGGCTCGAGACCGCCCACGCACCAGCGTAGCGGTCATCGAGATGCGACTTGAATACCTGCACCTTCTTGCGGGCGATGGTGGCCCGGCGAATGCGACGCAGCAACTCTTCCGTCTTGCCGCTGAACATCGACCCCGCAATGACCTCCATCCACCCGCCTGACGTCTGGAAGGCGCCGCTCATGCGTTACCCCTCGGCGTCGGTTTCCGGGGCGATCACGCGCGGCGGACGCTTGGCGTGCTGCATGCGCTCGGCGCGTTCCGACCACTCCGCCTTTCCTTCGGCGCGCTCACGCACCGGGCGGTCGCCAAAGGCGAGACGCGCCTCATCCGCACGCACGGGGCCACGTCCGGCGCCGCCACGCGGCGGTCCCGAACGCGGACCACGATCTCCACCGCGCTCGCCGCCGCGGTCAGGGCCACGGCTGGCACCGCGTTCGCCGCGATCGTCGCGTCCACCTTCGCGGGGTGTCCACTCACGCGGGCCGCTGCTGCGCGGCGCACGCTCACCACGCTCCCCACGGTCGCTGCGATCGAAGCTGCGCACCGGACGATCGCCACCACGCGCACTGCCAGACCGATCGCCGCGATCGCCACGATCCGCGCGCGGCGGACCGAACGTGCGCTCCTTGCGCGGGGCACGCTCGCCACCGCGTTCGTCGATGCGCGCGCTCAGACGGCGGCCGCGCAACGTGGAATCGGAAAGCGCCGCCACAACCTTCGCCGCGTCTTCTGCGGCGAGTTCGACGATGCTGTGCGACTCGAACAGCTCCACCGTTCCGATCCGTTCGCCGGGGATGCCGGCTTCGTTGGCAACCGCGCCGACGATGTCACCGACGCGCACCATGTCGCGCTTGCCGACGGCGAGAAATACGCGCGCCTGACCGGGACTGCCGACGTTACCCGACACCACCGCCAGTCCACCGCGCGACGGTGCGGCCGGCGCGACGCGCGCCGATGCGTTGGCGACCTTGGCGCGGAGCGTTACCGCGTCGCGGCGGGCGCCTTCAAACAGACGCAGCGCGGCGGCCGCGATCTCGAGAGCATCGTGCGTGTCGAGGAGCGGCGCGAGCAGCGCCATCTCGCTCGCCGAGGCACCGCCGGCGTTG
The DNA here is from genome assembly GCA_965279375.1 of Gemmatimonas sp. Lineage (GTDB taxonomy): Bacteria > Gemmatimonadota > Gemmatimonadetes > Gemmatimonadales > Gemmatimonadaceae > Gemmatimonas. Next base: position 2,752,490 of record OZ257156.1, read on the forward strand.
GCCAGCGTCGCACGCAATGCGGTGCGCAACGCGCGCGTGCGGCTTTCGGCGGCTTCTTTGCGGACCGGCGGCGTCCAGACTTCGGCGAGGCCGTTGGTCAGGCGACGGAATGCCGGCAACTCGTCGGGGAGGAGCAGCGCGACCGCGTCCACCGGACGCGTGGCGATCGCTTCGGCGAGCGCTTCGGCCGTCGCTGGCGTCTCCCACAGTACGACGAGCGAGACGTGCTGCGACGTCGGCTGCTTGACCACCTGCACCGCGTGTCCATCGACCGTGAGGCCAAGGCGCTCGAGCGACTGCTGGGCATCGCGCATGCCGTGGTCCGTTGCGGCCACGACCACGAGCGACGGCGGGTCGGTGGCATCGAGCACAGCGCGCAGCGTGTCGGCGCGGCCGGCTGCGGTGGTGATGGCGTAGCTCGGCGTCATTGCGAGCGGCGTGTCGCTGGCCAGCGAGAGCGAGAGACGGCGGGCGCGGCGGAGATACGCTTCGAGAAACGCCTCGGTTTCCGGCGTGTCTTCTTCGATGGTGACGACGCGCTGCAGTTCGTCCGGCGCATCGCCGAGCAGGGCGCGAATGGATTCTTCGCCGCCGTCGCGCAGGATGTCATCGAGGCCGATGACGATGGCAGCGCGGAGCGATTCGAGACTGAACGCGGATGCGCGGCGCAGCTCGAGGAGGTCGGAGGCGGTGCCGACGATCACGGCGACCGGGCCCGAGGCGATCACGCGCTTGGCGCGGGCCACGGCGCTGACGGGCACGACACGCAGGGTGTCGTTGGCCAGGAGCAGGCGGGCCTGCTCGGCGGCGCTGAGCGCCTGTTCGATGGAGGGGGTGACGACGATGCACGCTGGCGCGGTGCCGTCCTGTTCACGACTGCGCTCCAACCCCGAGCGCATGGCGGCGGACATCGTCCGCACATCGGCTGGACCTTGCAGCACCACATGCTGGCTGCGCGTTGCCCCGGCCCCCGGGGTCTCCCGTTCTTGCTCGCCCACGTCCCGCTCCCTTTCAATTGTCTGTCAGCCTGACCGCCCAACGGCCAGTTCTCTGTCGCACCAGTGCGGTGCGTGGCGCACGCCTTTCGGCGCCGCTTATGTTGCGGGTGCCCAACACCCGCTGAGACAACCTAGTCGAGCCGGGCGCCGATCTCTACCTCACACCGAACGTGACCATGCCGCTCGTCTTCCAGCCGTCGGACAACATCGCCCGCATGAAGGAGTCCGCGACGCTTGCCGTCGCGGCCAAGGCACGGGCGCTCAAGGCCGCGGGGAAGCCGATCATCGATCTGGGCGCGGGCGAGCCGGACTTCGACACGCCGCTGTTCATTCGCGAGGCGGCGGTGAAGGCGCTGGCCGAGGGTGCGACGCGCTATACGGCCACGGAAGGAATCCTGCCGCTGCGTGAGGCCATCGCCGCCGACGCCAACCGCTCGCTGCACGCCGGGATGCCGGTCACGGCCGCCGAAGTGGTGGTGAGCAACGGCTCCAAGCAGTCGCTCTACAACGCCTGCGTGTGCTGCTTTGGCCCCGGTGACGAAGTGCTGGTGCCGACGCCGGCGTGGACGAGCTACTACGAGATGATCGAACTGGCGCGCGCGGTCTCGGTGCCGGTGTTTGGCGACGAAGCGAACTCGCTCAAGGTGACCGTGGCGCAGCTCGAGGCGGCCGCCACGCCGCGTACGCGCGGACTCATGATCTGCTCGCCCAGCAATCCCACCGGTGCCGTTTACACGAAGGATGAACTGACGGCGATTCTCGAACTCGCCGCCGAACACAACTGGTGGGTGATCTCCGACGAGATCTACCTGCGTATTGCCTACGATGCACCGGCGCATTCGGCGCTGTCGCTCGCTCCCTCGCGCGACAACCTCATCGTGATCAACGGCGTCGCCAAGGCGTATGCGATGACCGGCTGGCGTATTGGCTGGACGATCGCACCTGTGGCCGTGAGCAAGGCGATGACGGCGTTCCAGTCGCATGCGACGTCGAATGCGGCGGCGGTATCGCAGTACGCGGCGCTCGCCGCGATCTCGCGCCGCGAAGAGGCGGATGCGGCGGTCAATCACATGGTCAGCGAATTCCATCGCCGCCGTGATGCGGTGCTCGATGCACTCAAGGCATTCCCGACGGTGCGCTACGTGCATCCGGCGGGCGCGTTCTACCTGTACGTGAACGTCGAGGGCTTCGAGGGTGCCGCCGACCCGGGTGCCGCGTTTGCGGCAGCGGTGCTCGAGCGCGAGAACGTGGCCGTGGTGCCGGGCGGCGCGTTCCTCACGCCCAACTGGATTCGCATGAGCTACGCCACCACGCAGGAGATCGCCGTCGAAGGGATCACGCGCATCGCGCGCTGTCTCACCGGCACTCGCGCCTGACGATCGTTAGCGTCTTGTCTTACTTCCCCTCACTCGATCGCACGCGCGACGAGGAGTATCGATGATCACGACGATCGTTCTCGTCGAAGTGCATCCCAAGCACATTCCCGCCTGCGCGACGGCGCTGGCCAGCATTCCGGGCGTCGCCGAGGTCTACTCGGTGTCCGGGAAGTGGGACCTGGTGGTCATCCTGCGGGTGCGCGATCTCGAGAGCATCGCCACGGTGGTGACGCAGGAGTTCGCGCATGTGCCGGGCATCGAGCGGACGGAGACGCTCACGGCGTTCCGCGCCTACGGCAAGCACGACCTCGAGCAGGCGTGGGACATCGGCATCGAGTGAGGCGGTCGCGCTAGCCTTGGCAGCGCGTCCGGTTGTAGCGCGTCGTTTCCAGCCACACCTCGCCGTCGTACTTGAGCACCATCGTCAGCAACGGTGCGACCTTGCCGCGCGCGCCAAAAAGAATCTCGGGGCGCCCGTCACCGTCCACGTCCACGTGATCCAGGTAGGCGAGACGCGGCGTGGTCTTGGCGTTGCCCACCGTCGCGTAGATCCAGGTGGTCCGATAGCCGAACATGGCATAATCGAGCACCATCGCCACGTTACGCGGGCGCTGACCGTCCAGCAGCGTGGTGTCGGGCAGCACCTCGGGGTCTTCGTAGACCACCACCAGCGTGGGGTGCTTGCCGAGTCCGTTGTTGACCTGCCGGACGGTGCGTGTGTAGTGCGAGAGTGCGGAGATGGGAATGCCGGCGCGCGGCGTGACCAGCGTGGAGAGATTCGCCAGTGCCGCGGACATCTGCGCCTCGTTGAAGAACTGCAACGGGGCTATGGCCGGGCGGGCGCTGGTCGTCAGGATGCGCACGCCCTCCGGCAGCTTTGCCAGTCCGCTCGGCACAATCACCTGACAGTTGGGAATCGAGTCGAGCGGCGGGCCGGACTCGCCCCACATGCCGCGCGTCATCGTCACCGGCGGCAGGCTGCGCCCGTCCTTGACGGGGACCAGCGTGTTGGGATTGTGGAGGGCGAGCAAATCCAATGCCTTCCAACCGCGATCGCCGAGTCGCAGCGGCGTGAAGCCCTTCGGCCCGATCGTTGCGAGCGGTACGATCTCGGCCCCCTTGTCCGTATCGATCACCCGGTAGAGCACTTGCGGGTCGCTGAAAATCTTGGCGCTGTCTGACCGCCAAACCGGATCGAACTCCTCCGTCTCGCCCAGCATGCGCTTCAGGCGCTGCTTCACCTTTCCGCACGACGTCGCGAATGGCAGTACTGCGACGAGGAGCAACGTGAGGGCACGCGCCGGACGGGGGACGAGGACAGCGAAACGCATTGAGGGGAAATCGGATTGAGACGGTGAACAGGAAGTCGTATGGCGAAGTCTAGCGACCACCGAGCGATCGTGCGTCCGTCGAGCGTGACGTGACGGCGACACGTGACCGAGAGAGCACGCATTGTGAGCACGACGTGTGGTCGCTACCCTCCCGTTCGTGTTAGACGAGCGAGACGGTCCATTGGGTCACGAACGCGCCGACGCGAGCGCCGATAGCGCGCTGGCGCTGCCAGCGGTCCTGCGCGCGCTGCGGCCGATCGTTGGCGACGGGGCGGTGATGGCCGCGGGGAGCGCGCCGGCCCTCGAGCGGCTGTCTGTCTCCGCCGATCCGCCCAGTGTCTCCCGCTGCGACCCGCTGGAGCGGGATGGCGCGCGGGCTGTCTCGATGCAAGCGCCGACTGCCGTGCGGGCGTTTCTGGACGGCATCCAGCGCAGCCGCCTGGTTGGGCATGTGGGCGGCGCGCCGCTTGTCTTTGGCACAGTCGCCGCGGTGGTGCGCCAGCGCGAGAATCGTCGGCTCGTCACATGGCAGACCCCGCGTATCCGGCGCGCACTCTTCGCCTCGCGCGTGCAGCTGGGAGAAGCGGTCTGGTCGCGGCTCCGCCAGACCGCCATTCCGCTCGTGGACGTGACGGAGTCGACACCCGAGGACGCGGTGTCCCCGCATCCGATGGCGATTCGGGCGCGGGCGCTCGAACTGGTGGCGCTCGAACGCGAACAGGCCGAACGACAGCTCGCGGCGGCATGGTGTGCGTCCGAGCGCGACTGGCTGTGGGTGGACGGCGGCATCGCCGGCAATCTGGCCATCGACGAGAACGCGACCGCGTTTGGCGTGGTGAAGTCGCACAACACGCTCTACGGTGATACGGCATCGGTGCGCGCCGTGCTTGCCCTGCGCACGGGGGAACGCTCGCCGGCCTTTCTCGCGGGACATCGACCGCGTCGCGCCGTCGCCAGCTGGTACGTCCGGTTGCGCGATGCCTCCAACGGCGATCCGTTACACGGACTCGTACGCGTGGAAGTGGCTCCGCCGGTCGCGTTGCTCGACAGTGTCGAGGGTAGCATCGCACGCCAACGGGCACTCGAGGAATTCTCGGCGCACGTTGATCAACTCTCGTCGTGGATTCTCGCGGAGCGCGCGCCGCTTGCACTCCCCGATCCCCGCTGGGACACGCTCACCTACGGCGTGTATGCCTGCGAGCAGTACCTCAAGTCCATCATCGGTTCCTCGTGATGTTTTCAAGTTGTTCCTGACCAGCTGCCCGCCGTGAACACGCCCACACCACCAGACGTCACCAACGCCACGCGCCTTCCACTCGGCCGCGTCGTCGCGACCGAGCGCAAGCCGAACACGCCGCACGAGTTCCACTTCTGGACCGCGATCGATGCGCCGGTTGGCATCGGCACGATCGTGTGCGTGGAGGGGCCAGTGCCGGTGGGCGCGGTGATTCCGCGCGTCTACGGCGTGGTGATGGAAGGCTTCAGCTACTCGGATCTGCAGTCGCCGCTGCACGACGTACTGGGACACGATGGGCAGCCGAGCGGAAGCGCGTTTGCCGCGACGGACCGAACGGAGATTCGGCTGTACACCGCGCAGGTCCTGCGGCATGTGCCTGAGGAACCGCTGCAGCCGGTTCCACTAGGCGCTGTGTATCTCGCGGATGATGCCGACGTGGCCGTGGCGCTGCGCATGGACAGCTACATCACCAACGAGCCAACGACTGGCATCCCCATCGGAGTGTATCGCGCGGGCGGCATGCGCTCACCGATTTTCGTCGACGCGGATTTTCTCGTTGGGCCCGAGGCCGCGCATCTGAACATCTCCGGTGTGTCGGGGCTCGCCACGAAGACGAGCGCAATCGAGTGGATCCTGCAGAGCATCTTTGCGCACTTCCCCGCGCATCGTGGCACCGTTGCCGCACTCTGCTTCAACGTGAAGGGTCCGGACCTCTGCTTTCTCGACCAGCCGGGACAGCTGCAGGACGCCGATCGCGAGCTGTACGAACTGCTCGACGTGCCCGCGATACCGTTTCAGGATGTGCAGTACTTCGCCCCGTACACGGCGCGTGGCCTCGCGCTCAACACGCTGCGCACGCACCCGGATCTCGTGGACAGCGTGTCGCCACTGACGTGGGGGCTGAACGAAGTGCTGCAGTTCGCGGAAGTGCTGCTCAACAAGGACGACGTGGACGCCAAGGCCGACGCCTTGATCGACTTCATTCGCGAACGTGTGGTCGGCAAGGACCTCGAAGAAGCGGGCTTCGCGCGTGTGCATCGCGTGCAGTCGTTCGCCGATCTCGACGCATGGTTCCGCGAAGTGCTGCGCAAAGTGGAAGACTCCAACGGCGACACGTGGCGTACGCATCACGCGGCGACGATTCGCAAGGTCCGCAATCGCCTCAGCAATCTCTCCACGCGCTGCGCCGGTCTCGTCACCGACGACGGCGTGGTGTCGGATCTGCCGTTCGGCGCGTTCACCGATCGTACGGTGTATGTGGTGGACGTCGCGAACGTCGAGGAGAGCGCGCAGGATCTCGTCTTCGCGCGCACCGTCTCCAAGCTGCGCGAACATCTCGAGCGACGAGATCTTGGCGTCGATCATGTGATCGTCTTCGTGGATGAGCTCAACAAGTACGCGCCGGGCGACGGACCCGACACGTACGTGCGCAAGATGCTGCTCGACATCGCCGAACGCGGTCGGTATCTGGGGCTCGTCCTTTTTGGCGCACAGCAGTTCCGTTCGCAGGTGCATCGTCGCGTGGTGGGCAATGCGGGCACCACGCTCTATGGCCGCATGGACGGTGACGAACTGGCGTCCCCCGGGTATCAGGTGCTGAGTCCTGCCGTGAAGGCACGACTCGCCACGCTCGAGAAGGGACAACTGATGGTGCGTCATCCGCATTTCGCGCAGCCGGTGTTCGTGCGATTCCCTCGTCCCGCTGTGATGAGTGGTCGCGAAGGTGTGGAGCGATTCCCGCAGGCACCTGAGCCATCTGTGGCACATGCGGTCACGCGGGACCTTCGGCGACTCGATGGTGGTATCGAACTGGGTTGGGTGCAGCAAACCATTCTGCTGTACGAAGAGAGCGAGGTGTTGGCCGCGCGGAACGCCGTCATGCGGCGACGTCCCGAGGACGTGAAGGCGACGTTCGCTCGTGAACTGCAGCGGCGTGCGAGACCAGGTGCGGTAGACGCGGAAGCCATCGCGCCCCGACCGAGGACGCTGCGCGCATTCTCCCCGGAGGAGTACGGTGGCTAGGGGTCAGGTAGTCGAGCGGTGAATACAGCAGGCAAGCGGGCCCTCGTCCTCGCGGCGATGCTTGGCATGCAAGGCATGCCGGTGGCAGCGCTCGATGCCCAGAGTGCGCGTGGCGCCGAGTCGGTGCAGTTGGTCGTGCGTCCACACGTTGGTGATACGCTCTGGCTGCTGATGGAGCAGAGCATCGAAGTGCGCGCGAGTGCCGCCGTGGCGGGCCCGAGGCGCACACGCCCGTTCGAGCGGCCAGCGCGGATGCAACTGTTTGCACATACCACGGTGGAATCGGGCGACCTTGCCGCGACCACGATGATCGCGACGACCGACTCGATGCTGCTCACCTCCGCAACGAGTTCGGCGGTGAGTGCGCCGACGGGCGCATCCGCGAACGACGAACCGACTGCACGACGCATGTTCTCTGCGGCCGATGGTCGGCAACTGCGTGTGCGCGTCGCGCCGGACGGTGCCATGCGCATCAACGATCCGCCGCCGTCGGCGATCGACCTTGGTTCCACGCTGTCGGCGATGCCGGGCATGCTCCCCGATCGTCCCGTGCGCGTCGGCGATCAGTGGGACCGTGATATCCCGCTCCCTTCGGTCCCCATCAACGGTTTCCGCGCCGACGGCGTGCTACGCACCCGTTTCAGATTGGACTCGCTTACTCGGCGAGGCCGACAGGCGTGGATCTCAATGGAGGGCACGCTGCAGCGCAGCGGCGGTACTCGCGAACTTCCGGTGGGCACGCGTGCGGTCTCGGAAGGATCGGTGCGCGGCACGCTCGTCGTCGATCGCGATCGGGGGTGGATCGTGGATGCGCGCACCGTCATCGATGTGCAGGTGGAGCCGACGATCGGTGCGGCCGGCGCCACGCCGTTCGATTTGCGGATTCTCCAGCGCGTCCGCGCGCGCTAGCACGCATCCCGCGCGACGAAGACGCGCGCTCCTCCGCGCTCCCGGGGGCATGGACGAGGGCGCTAGCTTGAGGGATGCGACTCGTCCACCTCTCCGACCTGCACCTGGGCTTCCGGCAGTATCAGCGGCTGACGCCGGGTGGCATCAATCAGCGTGAGGCAGATGTGGGCGACACGTTCCAGCGTGCGATCAAGCAGATCGCCGAGCTGGCGCCCGACGTGATCGTTGTAGGCGGTGACGTCTTTCACACGGTACGTCCCTCCAATCCGGCCATCCTGCGCGCGTTTCGCGTCTTCGCGGCGCTACGCGACCAGCTTCCCGACACGCCGGTCATCATGGTCGCCGGCAATCACGACGCCCCACGCACCACGGAAACCGGCTGTATCCTGCGTCTCTTCCGCGAGCTGGGTGTGTACGTGGCCGATGCCAAGGCCGAGCTGTTCACCTTTCCCTCGCGCTCGCTGGCCATCCTCGCTGTGCCCGACGTGCCGGGGATGGATCGGCCGCCGCTGCTCCCGCCCGAGGGGTTCGAGCACCGCGTGTTGCTGCTGCACGGCGAGGTCGCCGGCATGCTCCCCGCGCACGCCGCGCCCGCCGATCGTGCGGCCATCGAAATCCGCACCGAGGAGCTGCACGCCGAACAGTGGAGCTACATCGCACTGGGCCACTACCACGTCTATCGCGAAGTGGCGACGCGCGCGTACTACAGCGGGTCGCTCGACTACACGAGTTCCAACCCGTGGGGCGAGCTTCGAGAAGAGCGTGAGAATCGCGTCCCGGGCAAAGGGTTCATCGAGCACGATCTGCGCACGGGCGCGCATCGGTTTCATCCCGTTGCTCCATCTCGACCGCTGCTCGACCTCGAACCGATCGACGCCGACGGCATGGGCGCCGCAGAGGTGGATGCGGCACTCAGCGCGCGCATCGAGAGTGTCGCCGGCGGCATCGACGATCACGTGGTGCGAGCCGTGGTGCGCAACATTCCGCGCCACATCGTGCGCGATCTCGACCACGTCGCGCTGCGCGAGTATCGCAAGCGCGCGATGCACTTCCACCTCGACACGCGCCGCCCCGAACCCGTGCGCCGCAAAGGGGGCGGGGAAGGAGCACCGGGACGCAGGGCAACGCTACCGGAACTCGTTGCTGATCGACTGCAGGAGCGCGTGCTGCCACCAGAAGTCGATCGCGACACGCTGGTGACGCTGGGGCTCCGCTACTTGCAGCAAGCCGAGGAAGCCGCCGTGGCTGCGCTCCCCGTGACGGACGGCGTGCAATGAGTCGCGCTCGTACCGGTGGGCTGCGTGCGAAGCGGGAGTGCGCGTGCGACTGATCTCGCTCCGCCTACAGAACTTCCGTCAGCATGCTGATACGCGTCTGACGTTCGATCGCGGTCTGACGGGCATCATCGGCCCCAATGGATCCGGCAAGTCCACTCTTCTCGAAGCGATCGCGTGGGCGCTCTACGGCAACGCGGCTGCGCGCGGCACCCGCGATTCGATTCGCTTCTCGCGCGCCGCTGCACGCGCTTCTGTGCGCGTGGAACTGGAGTTCGAGCTGGCGGGACATCGCTATCGCGTCGTGCGCGGACTCACCAGCGCCGAGTGCTTCCTCGACGGTGGCGAGACGCCGATCGCGAATACGATCTCGGGTGTCAGCGAACTGTTGCAACGCCGGCTCGGCATGTCGCGCGCCGAGTTCTTTCACACCTACTTCACTGGCCAGAAAGAACTCGATGTCATGGCCGCGCTTGGGCCCGCCGAGCGCGCGCGCTTTCTCTCGCGCGTACTGGGCTACGATCGCATTACAACCGCGCAGGAGCTCGTGCGCGAACGGCGGCGTGCGCTCACCGCCGAGCTGAATGGACTCAAGCAGGCGATGCCGGACCGCGAGACGGTGCATCGCAACGTCGCCGACGCCGAGACGCGCCTACGCGCCGCACAAGCGCGTTTGCGCGATGCGCAGTTGCAGTACACGGCTGCCACGCAGTCGCTCGCAGCTGTCTCTCCACGTTGGACGGTGGCGCAGTCGGAGCGGGAACGCGCGCAGCAGCTCTTGGCCGAGCGGCGCCTCGCCGAGAACGACGTCAGTTCGTTCACGCGCGATCTGGAGCGGTTGGCGCAGGAGACATCGGCGATAGAGTCGGCGCAGCAGGAGCTGGCGCCGTTGCTCGTGACGCTGGCGCCGTTGGCGACGATGCAGGCGGAGCTGCTCGAGTTCGATCGGCTGGCCGCTGCAGACTCCACTCGGCAAACGCTCGTGGAACGCGCGCGCGCACTCAACGAGGAAGACGCGCGCTACGCGGAGCGCATGACCAAGCTGGAAACGGCCCCGGCACTCGAAGTCGAGACGCAGAAGCAGCTGACCACCGCGCGGGCGCAGCTTGTCGCGGTGGAGCAATCGCTGGAGACGGAGCGGACTGCGTGGGTGCGCGACAAGCAGGAGGCCGAGACTCGGTTGGAGTCGTTGCGCACGCAGTACACCGAGCTGACCGAGCAGCGCGACACGCTCGAGGGGTTGGGGGAGGAGAGTCCGTGCCCCACCTGCGGGCGTCCACTCGGTGCCTCGTATCGCAGCGTGCTTGAACTGCTCACGGAGCAGGTCGAAGTGGTCCGCACCGATGGCAACTACTATCGGCAGCGCGTGGAGCAGCTGAGGCGCACACCAGAGGTTGTGGAAACGCTCGACGAGCAGCGCAAGGCGGCGCAGCAGGACGTGTCCAGCAGCGAGCGACGGTTAGGGAAGATTCAGGACGCGGTCAAGGAGCTCGCCGAACTGGGCAAGCAGCGAGCGGATCGCGCCAAGCTCCTCGAAGAAGCGCGCGCGACCGTGGCAGCCTTGCCGACCGGGTACGATGCCGCACGCCACGCGACGCATCGGGTGGATGTGGCGCGCCTGAGCGAAGTCAGCACGCGCGCCGCCCGTCTCTCGGGACTGGTGGAGCGAGCGGGCACCACGCAGATCGAGCGTGAGCGCGTGCGCGCGCTACGCGACAGCGCGATGACCAAGGTGCAGACGCTCGAAGAGCAGGCCGGATCCCTGCCGCAGGGCGACACCGACTACCTCGCGATTCGTGATGCGTTCGAGCAGGCCGAGCTTCAGGCGCGGCGCGCGGAGCTGGAGTCGGTGAGCGCGACGGCGGAAGTCACGCGCACAAGCAGCGAAGTCGAGAACGCCCAACGGGTGCGTGTGGAGCTGATGCGATTGGAAGAGTCGCAACAGCGACTCGAGTCGGAACGCCGGCTACACGATGAGCTCGATCGCGCGTTCACCGACCTGCGCACCGACCTCAACTTCCAGCTGCGTCCGGAGCTGGCCGAAATCGCCAGTGGGTTCCTCGACTCCCTGACTGACGGGCGATACAACGCCCTCGAGTTCGATGAGGACTACAACCTGCTGGTGCTGGAGGAGGGCGTGCCCAAGCCCGTCATCTCCGGTGGTGAAGAAGATCTGTGCAATCTCGTGTTGCGTCTGGCCATTTCCCAGATGATCGCCGAGCGCGCGGGACAGGCCTTCTCGCTGCTGATTCTGGATGAAGTCTTCGGTTCGCTGGATGATACTCGGCGCGGCAACGTGATCGACCTGCTGCGTCGCCTGAACGATCGCTTCGAACAGGTGATCGTGATTACACATATCGAGCAGGTGCGGGAGGGACTGGATCGGGTGCTCGTGGTGCGCTTCGACGAGGAACGCGGCACGAGCGTCGTGACCGCGGGGACGGAGGCGCTGGTCGAGTAGTCGCTTCTCCAGCACGTCAATACGTCTACTCGTTCATCACGCGGAAGCGCCGCCGCAGCACGGTAGTACGCTACGATTGCTTCCCGGTCTCGCTGGTCGGCGCTTCGTAGCGCGCGACGCCAAGACGCCCCTGTTTGGCGACGTACATCGCGGAATCGGCGAGCTTGCACAACGTTTCGGCCGTGGTGCCGTCGTCAGGGAAGACGGCGACGCCTACGCTCGCGCCAACGGACACGCGGAGTTCGTCGATCTCGCACGGCTGGGCGACGTGATCCACGAGCGCGGTGGCGAACTGGATCGCGGCCGCATCATGCTGCAGCTCGAGCATGAGAATCAGGAACTCGTCGCCACCCCGTCGCCCGACGCTGTCGCCGCCACGCACAAAGCTGCTCAGCCGCTGCGCGACTACTTGCAGTACGCGATCACCGATGTCGTGGCCATGCGTATCGTTGATCAGCTTGAACCCGTCCAGGTCGAGAAAGAGGACGGCTAGCCGCCATTCATGACGTCGCGCCTGCTCCAGCGCCGTTTCCAGACGATCGGCAAACAGCGTGGCGTTTGGGAGCTCCGTGACGGCGTCGTGCAGCGCGCGATGTCGCGCCGCCTCCTCGGAGGCTCTGCTTTCCAGCAGCGCCGAATCGCTCTCTGATACGCGGAGCTCGAGGGCGTCGCGCTCGGCGACTTCCTCCACCAGCGCTTCCTTGACCGCGACGAGTTCCTGCGCCGCTTGCTGCACCTTGGTCTCGACAACGACACTCTGCAGGAGCGCCTGCTCCACCTCGATCGATGGCGGATTGGCCGCAACGTCGTTGGAGAGAGCAGCGTTCACACGCGCGAGATCCTGCGCCGCTTCCTCGACCTTTTCTTTGACTTGCTCGCTCCGGTCGATGGCGCGATGCAGCGGCGGCGTGTGAGGGGGCAGCGGCGTGGGAGGGGGCGTACGGTGGCTTCGTGACATCGCGCCTGCGCTCCTGCAGAGGTCGTCCAGCGATCGTTCAAAGCGGTCAAGAGGTCGTCGGTCGATCATCGGCCACGAAGACCCCGAGTCGGACCGTCTCGCCGCCCGTTTCCTGCGGCGGCTCCTGCACGACACCTCAGGGAAGGTAGCCTCGCGCGCATGCGGACATCGCATGCTGACATCGCATGCGGACACGCTGGCAGGCGATATTTCCGACTCGAGCGGGCTCGCGGCAAACTGGTGCGTGAGTCTTGCGAATACCGTCGCCTCGTTTGCCATGACGCCAACTCGCCTTCAACGATCGCTTCGCGCGTGCGCCGCGATGTCCGCGCTGCTTGCGGTGACAGGCACTGCCCAATCCGCAGGAGCGCAGCCCAACGTCATTCCGCATCGTGTGTGGGAGGCAACGCCACCGCTCGGCTATGCGGCCGACGCCACACGACGAAACAAGCGTGCAGGCGACTCGCTTGCCTTTCGTGAATTGATCGTGTCGGTGCTCGCCACGCGAGTGGATTCGAGCGGGCCCAAGCCGGTCGATGTGGCACAACTGCGTCTCACACTGGGCAACGCATCCGAGACGCGGAATGCACGCGAAGGATCGGCGTTCAATTGGCGCGGATACCACGTGGCCGTCGTGGCAGTGTACGGCCCTGGTGAACTCGGCGCGGGGCTCGCGGCTCTGGAGGTCGCGACGATCGCCTCGCTGCCACCAGCGATTGCCTCGTCGGACAGTGCCGGGGGCGCCGCCATGCGACTGCGCATTCCGCATCGCATCTCGTACGTCACGCTGCATCACACCGGCGATGCGCGGCCGCTTCTGCCCACCGACGACCCCGCGGCGAAGTTGCGCGCGTTGCAGACGTGGGGCGCTCGCGATCGAAACTGGTGGGATGTGCCGTATCACTTTCTGCTCGACCTCGATGGCCGCGCGTTCGAAGGCCGTGACTGGCATTTCATGGGCGAGACCAATACCGCGTACGATCCAGGCGGCCACTTTCTCATCAGCGTTATTGGCAACTACGACCTGCAGGAACCCACAGCGGCACAGCTCAACGCGATTGCCGATCTGATGGCGTGGGCCGTTCGAGAGTTCGACGTGCCATTGGGGCGCATTGGCGGCCACTACAACTACGCCGACTCCGGATGCCCGGGGAAGGCGCTGCGGCGCTATCTCGAGGACGGCACCTTCCGGCGCATGGTCGCGGATCGGCTGCGCTAGCCGAGGTGGGGCCGCCACAGCGGAATCGCAACAGCGCCCTCGGGGAATCGCGGGTGTTCCGCCGAAGTGGCATCGGGTTCCTCGACGCCCCACGCGACTTGCGCTACAATGACTTCAGTTGGCCACGCGGCATTGCCCATCGACGCACGGTGCCGCACGAACGAGCGCTCCGAACCGGTTCACGTGACAGCCACTCCACGCAGCTGGCGCAGTACCCGTCCCGTCGAGGGGCCCTTCGTTGCCTCCGTGCAGGACATCGACGGACTCAACGATGTCTTCTCCGACGCGTTCACCGAGCGCTACCGGCGCGACGGACTCACTGGCGTGCGCGTTCCGCCGCTCAATCCGTCCATCTGGCGCTACGCCATTGAAGATGCGGGCGATGGCGCGCTCTGCTGGCGCGACGAGCGCGGACGGATTGCGGCCTTCAACATCGTGCACCATTCAGGAACCGAAGGCTGGATGGGTCCGCTCTGTGTGCGTCCGGATCAGCAGGGCGCCGGACTCGGCAAGATCATCGTGCAGAGCGGCATGAACTGGCTGCGGAAGAACGAGGCCAAGGTCATTGGGTTGGAAACGATGCCGCGGACGATGGACAACATCGGCTTCTACTCGAATCTTGGCTTCGTCCCCGGCTATCTGACCGTCACGCTGACGCTCGATGCGGTTGCCGGTGATCGCGCGCCCACGTTGCTCTCGCGCTTCAACGCGGCGGACAAGAGTCTCGTGTTCGAGCGCTGTCGCGAGCTGACGCAGAGCGTGATGCCGGGCTACGACTTCACGCGCGAGCTCGAACTTACCGATCGTCTTGAACTCGGCGACACGCTGCTGCTGGGGACGCCGGACGCGTTGCGCGGATTTGCACTCTGTCACACCGCACCGCTGGTGGAAGGTCGCGCCCGTGACGAACTGCGTGTGCTCAAGCTCGTGCTCTCCAAGCGCACCGATTTGCCGCAGATGCTGGGCGCGCTCACCGATCTGGCGCGGCGCAGCGGTGCGCGACGGCTCGCGGTGCGACTACAGGGAGACTATCCCGACGCGTATCGCACCTTCGTGGCGCTCGGCGCGCGGGTGCGCTGGACCGATCTGCGCATGAGTGCCACCGGGTGGAGCGAAGTTGCGCCGACCGACGGGATGGTGCTGTCGAACTGGGAGATTTGACGCGCGATCCGGCACGAGTCGGAGAGCGCGCGACGAGTCGATCAGCGCTTCGGCGACGTCTGGCTGCCCGACGCGGTGGACTGTGCACGTGTCCCGCGGATCACGATGCGCCAGATCAGCAGAAACACGCCGGCAGTGAGTAGCAAATGCACGAAGCCGGGCGCCTCTGTGGTCATCGTGATTCCAGCCCAGGCTGCAAGCATCACAACCGCAACAATTGTTAACGGATCCATAGGTCTTGGTCGGATTGCGCGCCGCGCGGCGCAGGTGATACCTTCGTGGAAGCTCGGGTACGGAGAGATTTACTTCTTGAGCCGATAAGTCCATAGAGAAGGCGCGACAAACTGTGTAAACGTCACGCCCCAGTGCGGGGAAGGCGGAAGCGTGGTGAGTGCCTTATTTGTATTCTTTGGGCTTCAAGATCACCTCTCCCTGCCCGTATTTTTCCGAAAACCCCGCTCTGGCGGGGTTTTCGCGTTCGTGGCGACGCCTCGCAATCGTGGGAACGTGCCCGTTGAACGAGGGGTTTAGATCGGACGGGTGTTGCCGGCAGCCCGTGTAGTACGCGACTCGAGTGGTCGCCATCCTTCCTGATGTCCCGGCTGAGGAGTCTCATGGCTATCGTGACGGTCACGCGTCTGTTGCGCTTCAATGCAGCGCATCGCGTGCACAACCCCGCCCTCTCCGATGAGGAGAACACCCGCCTGTTCGGCAAGTGCAACAACCCGAACTGGCACGGGCACAATTACACGCTCGAAGTCTCTGTGCGTGGTCCGGTGGATGAACGCACGGGATACGTCATCGATCTGGGCGCGCTGCGCGACATCGTCGAGCGCGACGTCATCGAGCAGACGGATCATCGCAACTTCAACATCGATGTCGGCTACATGCACGGGATCATTCCGACGACCGAGAACGTTGTTGTAGCCATGTGGCGCGTTTTGGCGCCCGTCGTCGCGCCCGGCCAGCTCGTTCGACTGCGCCTGTGGGAAACGGAAAACAACTACGTGGACTATGAAGGGGAATAGGATCGTGCTGCGTGCACCGACCGCACCCATGGTCGGAGAGGATTCCGACGATATGATCGCCAATGGCGATCGCATGGTGGACTTCGAAAACGTCATCCGTCGCCAGTTGGAATTGCTTGGCGAGGATCCGGAGCGCGAGGGACTGCTCAAGACGCCGAGCCGCGTGGCCAAGGCGCTGTCCTGGCTCACGCGCGGCTATGAGCTGGACCCCAAGGAAGTCATCGGGGACGCGCTCTTCGCCGAGGCGCACGAAAACATGGTGATGGTCCGCGACATCGAGATGTACTCGATGTGCGAGCATCACATGTTGCCGTTCTTCGGGAAGGTGCACATCGCCTACATCCCCAACGGCAAGATCGTCGGCCTCTCCAAGCTGCCGCGCGTCGTGGAAGTCTTCGCGCGTCGCCTGCAGGTGCAGGAGCGACTCGGCGAACAGATTGCCAACGCGCTCGACGAAGTGCTGCAGCCCAAGGGTGTCGGTGTGGTCATCGAAGCCGTACACTTGTGCATGATGATGCGCGGCGTGGAGAAGCAGAGTTCGCGCACCATCACGTCGTCGCTGCGCGGTCAGTTCCGCGACGACGCCAAGACGCGCAGTGAGTTCCTGCGTCTCGCACATGGGCGGGGCGATCAGTACTGAGTAACCGCATAGCGAGGGTGCGATGAATCTGGTGGGCCGCAGCGCTGTCATTTCCGGCGCCTCCCGTGGCATTGGCCGGGCCATCGCACAATCTCTCGCCTCAGACGGCGCCCGCGTTTATCTGCTCGCGCGCGGCGTGCCCGATCTGCGTGAAGCAGCGGCCGCGATTGGTCCGCTCGCCGTGCCCATCGTCTGCGACGTAGCCGACACCGTCTCCGTGGGCGCCGCCGTCGCCGCGATCGCCGACAGCACGTTGCACGGCGCTCCGGACATCCTCGTCAACAACGCGGGGATGTTTCCGCTCGCTCCGCTCGATGTGCTCGACGCCGAGACCTTCGCTCGCACGGTGGACGTGAATCTGGTCGCGCCGTTTCGACTGCTGCGCGCACTGATCCCGGCGATGCGCGCGCGCGGCAGCGGTCACATCGTCACCATCGGCTCCGTCGCTGATCGCAGCATCTTCCCCGGCAACGGTGCCTACTCGGCGAGCAAATTCGGGCAGCGTGCGATGCACGAAGTGCTGCGCACCGAACTGCAGGGCTCAGGCATCCGCAGCACGATCATATCGCCGGCCGCGACTGACACGCCCATCTGGGATCCCATCGATCCCGACAACCAGCCAGGATTTCCGTCGCGCGCCAGCATGCTGCGCCCCGCGGATGTCGCCGACGCCGTACGCTGGGCCGTCACCAGACCCGCGCACGTCAACATCGACGAGCTGCGTCTCTCCAGCAGCTGATCGCGTGCGCGTAGACGTCATCGAACTGCTGCGCTGCCCGCGTCCCCATGCGCAGTCGCCACTGATCACCGTCGCTGATCGGCGCGATGGCGACAACCTGCTCGATGGCACACTCGGCTGCGTCGTGTGCGGCGCTGAGTACGCGCTCAGGGACGGCGTGGCGCATCTGGGTGGCGAGGTCTCACCCGAGGTCTTGGTTGACGCTGATATGGCCGCGTCGGTGTCACCGCCCGATCCACTGCGCGTTGCCGCGCTGCTCGGCCTCAGCGATGTCACCACGCGTGGTGTGCTCTGTGGTGCGCTGGCGAGCGCGTGCGGGCCGATCGAGGAGCTGACAGGCGCGCGGTGCCTGGCGGTCAACCCTCTCGTCGCATCGAACCAATCGCCGGACGCATTGGCTGCGAACGGTGTGCCCGCGACCGATACGATCCTGCTCGACGGGTATGGCCTGCTCCCACTGCCCAACGGATCGCTGCAGGGGCTGGCGGTCGATGTCGTGCATCATGCGCTTCTCGCGGACGCGACGCGAGCGGTACGGCGCGGCGGGCGCGTCGTTGGGCCGGTCTCGGTAGCCGTGCCCGCAGGCTGCCGCGAGTTGGCCCGGGACGACGCGGAGTGGGTCGCCGAGGTTGAGACGACGTCAAGCGAGCCCGTGCGAATTTCTCGCGCGCGCTGAACGCGCTCGCTGGGACGCATCGTTTGGCGGTTACGCCGTGGTCGATTGGCGTGCATTGTGGTGGTGCGTTCAGTATTGCCCTCCCGGCGCCAGCGCGTGGGCTGGTGCGCACTCCTTTCCCGCAAGCGAGTCTCGGAAAACCATGACACACACGAACTCCCGTACGACGACACCGTCGGCGACGCACGCGACGCGTCCTCGATTCTCCTCGTGGCGCATCGCTGCGGGTGCCGTTGCGCTGATCGTCTCCGTCGGAGGCGAAGCGCAAGCGCAGTCGCGGCCTATGAGCTTCTTCATCACGAGCGTCGGTCTCGGCGACGGCGCCAATCTTGGCGGACTCGCTGGCGCGGACAAGCACTGTCAGTCGCTCGCGGCGGCGGCTGGCAGCACCGGCAAGACGTGGCACGCTTACCTGAGTCAGACGGCGAGCGGCGGTCAGAAGGCGGTGAACGCGCGCGATCGCATCGGACCGGGGCCGTGGGCCAACGCGAAGGGCGTCGTGGTGGCTACGAGCGTGGACGACCTGCACAGCGACAACAACAAGCTCGGCAAGGAGGGAAGCCTGACCGAGAAGGGCGCGATGGTGAACGGGCGCGGCGATACGCCCAACACGCACGACATTCTCACTGGCGCGCAGCTCGACGGTAGAGTTTCGTCGGACACGACGGACACCACGTGCAAGAACTGGACGAGCAACGCCGTCGGCGCAGCATCGGTGGGTCATCATGACCGCCAAGGCGGCGGCACCAACCCGACGTCGTGGAACAACGCGCATCCATCGCGCGGCTGCAGCCAGGAGAATCTGCGCGGCTCCGGCGGCGCAGGGCTGTTCTACTGCTTCGCGATCAACTGAGAAGCGAAAGGGCGCCCGAACCTCGGGAGCCCTAACCATCGCTGACTGTGAGCGGGGGGCTACTCGCCCCCCGACTCCACATACAGCGCATCAATCATCGGCTTGTACTGCGTGTCCACCACGCGCCGCTTCACCTTGAGCGTAGGCGTCAGCTCGCCGCGCTCCACCGTAAAGTCGTGCTCCAGCAGCGCGACCTTCTTGGGCGTCTCGAAGTGCGCCAGCCCCGTGAGTTGCTTGGCCACTTCCTTCTCCATCTTCGCGTGAATCGTCGGCATCTTGAGTAACTCGGCGCGCGACGTCCACACGATCCCCTGGCGACCGGCCCACGCCTCGAGCTGATCCCAGTTCGGCACGACGAGCACCACCGGGAACTTGCGCTTGTCGCCGATCATCACCGCCTGCGAGACGTACTTGTTCGTCTTGAGCAGATTCTCGATTGGCTGCGGTGCGATGTTCTTGCCGCCGGCGGTGACGATGATGTCCTTCTTGCGATCGGTGATCGCGAGGAATCCGTCACGCAACTCACCGATGTCGCCTGTGTGGAACCATCCGTCCTGATCGATGGCGTCCTTGGTGGCGTCAGGGTTGTTGTAGTAGCCCTTCATGATGTGCGGCCCGCGTGACAGGATCTCTCCGTCTGCCGCGATCATCACTTCCACACCCGCGATCGGCTTGCCGACGGTGCCGATGCGGAAGTGTACCTGATTGTTGGCCGCAATCACCGGCGATGTTTCCGTCAGGCCGTAGCCTTCGAGAATGACGAGCCCCGCCGCATAGAAGAACTTCGCAATGTCCTGCGACAGCGGCGCGCCGCCGGAGACGAAGAAGCGCAGGTTGCCACCTACACGTGCCTGCAGCTTGGAGAAGACGAGCTTGTTGGCGAGGCTGTACTGCATCGCCAGCAAGCCGCCGGGTTCGCGTCCCGCAAATTTCTCTTCAGCCCAGCGTTCGCCAACGTTCTTGGCCCAGAAGAAGATCTGCTTCTTGACCGCGCCGCTGCTGACGGCGTTCTCCACCACGCGGGCATAGATCTTTTCGTACAGTCGCGGCACCGACATCATCAGCGACGGCTTCACCTCCGACATGTTCATCGGCACCGTGTCGATCGACTCGGCGTACGAGATCTTCACGCCATTGGCGAACAGGTAGTAGTCACCGGTGCGCTCGAAGATGTGGCTCAGCGGCAGGAAGCTGAGCGCGCTGTCTTTCGACGTCACTGGCATCGATGCGACGGTCGCAACCACGTTCGAGTGCAGGTTGTCCTGCGTGAGCATCACGCCCTTGGGATTGCCTGTGGTGCCCGACGTGTAGATCAGCGTGATCAACTGGTCCGGGCTCACGGCAAGCGCGTCGCGCTTGAACTGTTCGGCGCGCGACGGCGAATCATCCTGCGCGCCCATCGCTTCCAGTTCCGCGAGAGTCAGATCGCAGCCGTCGCCCTTGGTCGCGGCGAGCCCGATGATCCACTGCAGCCCCGGCGCTTCCGCGCGGACCGACGCGATCTTCTTCGCCTGATCGGCGGTGGACACGAAAATCGCGCGCGCGCCGCAGTCGTTGAGGAGATACGGAATCTGCGCTGCGGGCAGCGTCGGATAGACGGGGACGTCCGTGACGGAGGAGCAGAGGCACGCATAGTCGGCAATCACCCACTCGGGGCGATTCTCCGACAGAATCGCGACGCGATCGTGCGCGACGATGCCGAGCCGAGCGAGTCCGAGCGCCGTGCGACGCACGCGCTCCAGCACGGTGCGGTGCGAGATCGGCTCCCAGACGCCGCGCACCTTGGAGACCAGTGCATCGGGCCGGTCGTAGCGCTCGATCGCGTCGAAGAAGAGCCGGTTGATCGTGCCAGGCGCAGGGCGAGGACCGCCGCTGACGTAGCGTGCAGGAGAGGGAACGGCGCCCATGGTCAGGTTGAGCGGGGGAATGGCGGGAACCGCGACCGAAGTCATCGCTGCCTCCGAGGAGGGCGGAAGGACACACTGGCGGGGCAGAGGGCTCATCGGCGACAATAGGTCGTACGCGGCCCGGGAGGGATACCGGAAACTGCTGCCACGAGCGGCCGGGCGGGAGTGCCAGCCCCGGCACGCGCGCGAGGAGGCGGCTGGGGGCCTAGCTGCCGCGACGCACGGGGAGCGCCAGGCGGATCGGTGACCCCTTGAGCGGGACCCCTTTGTACGACACGATCGCGCGAACCACCACGGTATCCGTCGTGATCCCTGCCGACGGGAATCGCTGTGCCCGCACCCGCACTTTTCGACCAGCGGTACCGCTCGCGTCCGTGGTGTCGAACACCGACGCGCGCCCCTGATCGTCCACGAGGTACGCGGCGAACGAGGTGTCGTTGGTGGGGTTGGCCGGTGAGATGATCTCGAAGCGGACCGGCCACGCGTTGACGCCCTCGTACGCCGTCGTCACGCTGTCGCGATGGCGCACCGTGACGTTGAGCAGCGGCGACGCATTCGAATTCGCCTGAATACGACCGGTATCCGGCAACGTGGTCGTGAAGAGGGAGATGGTGCCCTGTCCACTGCGGTCCACCGAGTCGGGCCGCGTCGTCACCGCGAGGGTGCGCAGCACCTGCAGCGACGCGCCGACGCGCGCTGCGAGTCGGCCGTCGGTGGTGGCCGCGCGAACGGCCCGCACGATTCCAGTCATCGTGTCCACCACCAGCGCACTGTCTCGGCGGAAGTCCGCAGAGAGGTAGCGAATCGGTGCATCGGGAATGATGTCGCCTCGACCGTTGCGCACGATCGCGCGGATCGGGGTGACGACGCCGGCCACGTTGCGCAGCGTGTCGCCGAGCACCACCGAAGGCGAGGGATAGGGCGACAGCTCGATCGCTGCAGCCTCATCCGGTCCGGTGCTCACGTCGGCACAGGCGGCGATTACGGTCGTCACGGCGACGCCTGCCAGCAGGAGCACGCGCACACCGCGGGGCGTCACCCGTCTCGTCGTCCGTCCCGTCATCATCGCAGCGTCCGTAGCATCCGCGTAACCCCGAGCGTCGTCACGGCGTGCACTACCCCGCGCACGATGCGTCGATCCCCGGCGACGGCTCGATCACGCGAACCGCTCGGCCAGACGCATCGCCAGGTTCACGTACGCTTGGCTCGCGGGGTCGGCCGGGTTGCGCAGGACGACAGGCTGTCCGGCGGCGAACGCGTCGGCAGTGGCAGGCGTACGCGGCACCGGCACATCGAAGACGAGATGCTTGGGGAGATGCTCGCGCACGTAGTGCACCACGCGCTCCGTGGCCGGGTTGCCTGCCTCGTACATCGTCAGCAGGATCCCTTCGAGCGTCAGCTCCTCGTTCTCGGCGATCATGTCCTGAATCGCGCGCAGAATCTGCGGCGTGGTCTGCAGCGCCAGCGGCTCGCACTGCAGTGGCACCACGACGTGCTGGCTGGCCGCGAGAACACGGCGCGTGATCGCGCCGAGCCCGGGGGGCGTGTCGACGACCACAACGTGGCAGCGTTCGCGTGCGGTCTGCAGCAGGTCATGCAGCACCGTGCTTTCGCCGATGCGGCGCTGAAAGCCCGAGTGGTCGGCCTGTTCGCTGACACTGCCCGCGAGGATGACGCGAAGCCACGGCAACGCCGTCGGGAGGATGACTTCGCGCAGTGTACGCTCACCGCGCAGATAGTCGTCGAATCCGACCGTCGGATGGCCGCGACGCAGCCCCACGCCGTAGCGCACCGCACCCTGCGGATCGGCGTCCACCAGCAGCGTCTTTAGGCCGCGTCGCGCAAAGGCGGCCGCCAGGTTCACTGCCGTCGTGGTCTTGCCGACTCCGCCCTTCTGACTGACGATAGAAAGCACGCGTCCCACGTCAGCCCTCAGCGTCATTCGAACCGTGATCCGCCGCGCCGTCCGAGCCATCGTCGTGCGCGGCGGAATCCGCCGACTCGTGCGACATGCCGCGCAAGCGATCGAGCGTGCGTTCCGCGTGTGCGCGGAATCGCTGCGATGCCTCGTCCGAACCAGTGCTGTTGCGCAGAAATGCCTCGAGGTGCATGCCGGCATGCGCCGTGTCGCTGCGCTTGAGCAGCAGGAACGCCAGTCCGTAATGCGCACCGGCGAGATCGGGATCGATCTGCAATGCGCGACGATACGCGCGAATCGCTTCCTCGGGTTGCCCCGTCTTCGAGAACGCGATCGCGATGTTCTGCAGCACGCGCAAATCGTCGGGGTGCTCTCTGAGCGCGAGACGATAACTCGTCAACGCGTTCGGAAAGTCTCCGCGCGACTCGAGGTCGAGAGCTTCAGCGAGGAAGTCCGTAGGGCGCGAACCGCGCCCGGACGTACCGCCCACAAGGCGGCGCCACCAAGTCATGCGCTCGCGGTGGATCGGAGAGGGAGAAAGTGTACGACAAGCGGATCGCGCTAACCTATCGGTCCGTCACGTTCACAACAAGTCGGAATCGACACCCCAACGTGGCGCAGCTGACACATGCGGCACGCATCATCGGTCTGCACGCCGCGAATGCGCGCTGGTCTCCGCAGTGGCTTCGCGCTACACTGCCAGTACCCTCACTGGAGCTGACCATGGCATCGCGACTGCCCTACGCACCCGATCTCTCCAAAGGCGTCCTCGTCGTCGACTGGCCGCTCTTCGGCGAGCTATCCCGCGCGTTGGCCCTCAAGGTCGCGCGCGCCTGGACTCCGGAAGTCGTGGTCGGAATTGCCACGGCAGGCGTCGTTCCCGGTGCAGCGGTCGCCGCCATTCTCGATCTGCCATTCCACTCCATCCTCGTCTCGCGCCGCTATAGCGCCGAGCGGGTCCGTGCGACGCCGGCCGTCTTTGGGGCCGCGCCGACGGAGGTCAGAGGCAAGCGCGCGCTCATCGTCGATGAGACTTGTGGCTCAGGCGATACGCTGCGTCTCGCGGTCGGCGCGCTGATCAACGCGGGCGCCAAGGAAGTGCTGACGGCGGTGTCCTTCAAGACGGGGACGTTCGAGCCGGACTTTCATGCCCTCGCCACCGAAGCCAACATCGTCCTGCCGTGGGACCGCGAGATCCTCGTCGGTGACGAGCTCCGCCCCAATCCCAAATACGCCGGGATGCTGGCCGACTAGCGAGCGCGCTCAGGCGCTCGCGGCGGCGGCTTCGTAGGAGATACCGCGGCCCATCGCTTCGTGCACGTACCCCAGCACGTCGCCCGACCCCAGCAGGAACCGGCAGCGCGACTCGCCCTGCGCCCGGCACTCCACTTCCAGCACGGCGATCGGCGCTTCGGCCAGACGCCCAAAGAAGCCCGAGAAGAGACCGGTGGAGACCAGGCAGCCCACGCTGCCGCCGTCCGCCTCGCTCCACTGGTCCGCGTCGATCGCGATCACGGCGTCGCTGAGCTGCGTGAGGTAGATCTCCCCCCACCCCGAGACGGCGAAGAATTCCCGGACCAGCGCGGAGAATCGCGAGTCTTCCAGCGACTCCGGACCGTACTCGCCGCGGAACGACAGCCATGTGGCAAAGCTGTCGTACAGCGCCGAGCCGGCGTGGTAGCCCGCGTCGCGGATCGCTTCGGCACCAGCGGGCGCAGACGGGTCCACGGCCATGCCATGCAGGGCCGTCAGGAACTCGACCGGCATCGCAACCGTGCGCGTCGTCAGGAAAGGCAGCATTGAGCTCATGTGTGATTCAGACGCTCGCCTAGTGGGCGCGTCACGTCAAGCGACCGGTTCAGGTGAGGGACCGTGCACGCGGCGTAACAGCTCGGCCTCGTCGATGACCTCCACCCCCAGCGACTTGGCCTTGTCCAGCTTGCTCCCGGCCTCCTCGCCCGCCACCACGAAGGTGGTCTTCTTGGAGACGCTGCTCGTCACCCGCCCGCCGGCCGCCTCCACCAGCGCCGTCGCGTCACCCCGTGACAACGTCGGCATCGTCCCGGTCAGCACGACGGTGGCGCCGGTCAACGGCCCGTCCGCCTGCACCGCGTTCGGCTCCGTCAGGGTGACCCCGCGTTCGCGCAGCCGCTCGATCAGCGCCGCCGATGTCGGATTGGCGAAGTAGCTGGCCACCGACGACGCGATGATGTCGCCGATCCCGCGCACCGCGCCCAACTGCGCGGGCGTGGCCGACATCAGCGGATCGACGGCACCGAACTGCCGAGCGAGCAGCTGCGCCGCCTGCGCCCCCACGTGCCGAATGCCCAGGCCGAAGAGCAAACGCGAAAGGGGTTGCTGTTTCGCGGCTTCGATGGCGTTCACGAGATTCTCGGCGCTCTTCTGCGCGAACCGCTCGAGCTGCACGAGCTGCTCCACGCGCAGATCGAACAAATCAGCAAAGTCGTGCACGAGCCCGGCCTCGAGCAGCTGCTGGATGCGCGCATACGACAGGCCGTCGATATCCAGCGCGTCGCCCGACGCGAAATGCACCAGTCCTTCGAGCTGCCGCCCCGGACAGGCCACGTTGGGGCAGTAGATCGCCACGTCATCGCCGTACTGCACCGTGCTGGTACCGCACTTGGGGCAGAGGGCGGGCATCGCCCACGGCTGCTGCGTGCCATCGCGCCGCTCGGGCACCGGCCCCAGCACATACGGAATCACGTCACCCGCACGCACCACCTGCACATAGTCGCCGTCGCGCAGATCCTTCTTGGCGATCTGCTCGGCGTTGTGCAGCGAAGCGAACGTCACCGTCGCGCCACCCACCTCCACGGGCTCCAGCACGGCGAACGGCGTGAGCACACCGGTGCGCCCCACGTTGACGTCGATCTTCTGCAGTTTGGTGACGGCCATGTCGGGCGCGAACTTGCGCGCGATCGCCCAGCGCGGCGTGCGATCGTTGCGCACGCCCAATTCATCCTGCAGCGCGACGTCGTTGACCTTCACCACGCCACCGTCGATCGCGAAGCCCAACTGCGCGCGCGTTTCGTGCTCCACCGTGTGCGCCCACGCGATGACCTCGTCCATCGACGCGCACAGCTTGCGATTGGGCGCCGTTGGCACGCCCCACGATGCGAGCAGGTCCAGCAGCTCCCACTGCGTCGCCGCCACCGATCCACCATTGGGCAGTACCACGGCGTAGCCATAGAAGTGCAACGGGCGCGACGCACTGATCGACGAATCGAGTTGGCGCAGCGATCCGGCCGCCGAGTTGCGCGGGTTGACGAACACCGGCTCGCCGGCCGCTACCCGCGCTTCGTTCATGCGCTCGAAGTCCGCGAAGGGCAGGTACACCTCGCCACGCACTTCCATCAGCGGCGGGTGATCCGTTCCACGGAGCCTCAGGGGGATGCCCTTGATCGTGCGGATGTTGGCCGTGACGTCTTCGCCCTCGGTGCCGTCGCCACGCGTGGTGCCCGTGACGAGCACGCCGCGCTCGTACGTGAGCGCCACCGCCGCCCCGTCGATCTTGAGCTCCGCGGTGTAGCCGCTCGTTCGCACGCCGTCGCCCACGATGCGCACGATCGACGCCTCGAACGCACGCAGCTCGTCATCATCGAAAGCGTTGTCCAGCGACATCATCCGCACCAGATGCCGATGCGCTTGGAATGATGATTGCAACGGAGCACCAATGCGGTGCGTCGGCGAGTCCGGCGTCCGCAATGTGACGTGCGCCGCTTCCAGCGCCTGCAGCTCGCGGAACAGTTGGTCGTATTCGAGGTCTGACAGGGTGGGCCGATCGAGCACGTGGTACTCGATCTGGGCCTGCGCCAGCGTGTCGCGGAGGTAGGCGGCGCGTTCGGCCACCGAAGAGGGCACGTCAGTCATGCCCGAAAATAAGCGCGCATCGCGCGGGAGGCAGCATGCTCTACGGCAAACGGCGGGATAACGAAGGTTCGAAGGGTTTCGCGCTGGGCATCATCATTGGTGCACTGGTCGGTGCAGGGACGGCCCTGCTCCTCGCCCCCAGCAGTGGGGATGAGACGCGTCGCCTCCTGCGACGCAAGGCTCGCCGGCTCTCTGCGCAGGGTGGGGAAGCGCTGCACCACGTGGCCGAAGATGCCGAACGTACCGCGCGTGACTTCGCGCGTCGTGGCCGACGCTATGCCATGCGTGCACGCGACACCGCGCAGGAAATCATTCGCGATCACGCCTAGCTGACCACGAGTGCTCGCAACACGCGCCACTGCGTGCGCGTGTTGCGATGAACTCTCTGCACTGAACGAGAAGCGCGTCGAAACGCGTAAGTTGCAGCCGTTGTGTTCGCCAAGCGAAGCAACTTCGCGCGTGGTATGTTGGCTGCACTATGCTGGCACGCACTCTGATTGAACGAAAGCGCGACAACGGGCGCATCACTGCGTCCGAATGGCGCACGCTGATGAAGCAATACGCCGCCGACGAGGTGCCGGACTATCAGATGTCCGCGCTCGCGATGGCGATCTATTTCAACGGACTCGATCGCGACGAGATCGGCGCGCTCACCGACGCCATGCTGCACAGTGGTGCGGCGCTCGATCTGTCGCACATGCGCATGGCGCGCGTGGACAAGCACTCCACCGGCGGTGTCGGCGACAAGGTGTCGCTCGTTCTTGCACCGCTCGTCGCTTCGCTTGGCGTGGCCGTCCCCATGATGTCTGGCCGCGGGCTCGGCCACACCGGTGGCACGCTCGACAAGCTCGAGTCCATTCCGGGCTTTCGTACCAAGCTCACACTCGCCGCGGCCACCAAGCTGCTCGACACGATCGGCTGCGCGCTCATCGGGCAGTCGCAGGAGATCGCGCCCGCCGATCGACGCCTCTATGCGCTCCGTGATGCGACTGCCACCGTTGAGAGCATTCCGCTCATCAGCGCGAGCATCATGTCCAAGAAGCTCGCCGAGGGTCTCACAGGCCTCGTGCTCGATGTGAAGCGCGGCTCCGGCGCCTTTCTCCCCGAGCTCGACCGCGACCTCGAGCTCGCGCGCACCATGATCGACATTGGCGCCGACCACGGCTGCCCGGTGATCGCGCTGATCACAGCGATGGATCGGCCGCTCGGCCGCGCCTGCGGCAATGCGCTCGAGGTGGAAGAGTCCATCATGGCGCTCCGCGGTGAGGGCCCGCCCGACCTGATGGCGGTCACCTACGCGCTGGGCGCGGAGATGCTGGTGCTCGGCGGGGCCGCGCACGATCGCGACGATGCACGGCGACGCATGGAAGTCGCCATCTCGAGCGGCAAGGCGGCCCGCAAGTTCCAGGAGGTCATCAAGGCGCAGGGGGGAAACCCTGCCGTTGTGGACGATCCGTCGCTGCTGCCACAGGCCGACGAGTGCGAGCTGTTCTTCGCGCCCAAGGATGGCGTCATCGCCCAAGTCGAGCCGCGCGCCATCGGACGCGGCATCACCGCGCTCGGCGGCGGGCGCACCAAAGTCTCGGACACCATCGATCCAACAGTGGGCTTCGTGATCACCGCTCGCCCCGGGGACATCGTCCGCGCCGGCGAGCCGCTGGCCACCGTCTTTGCCAACGACCGGCGGGGTGTCGACCAGGGGCTGGCAGTGCTGCGAGCCGCCATTCGTATCGCTGAGGAGGCCGAGCCGCCGCTGCCATTGATCTCGCACCGCGTGACCGAGGCCGGCGTCGAGTTGTACGAGCTCTAGACCGGACGTCGCGCGTCGGCGAGGCTACTGGGCGACGGCGGCGCGCGGGGGGTAGCTCGGCCTCGGGAACTCTGGGTCGGGCACTCCCCGTTGGCTTGCCAGTGGGATATTTTGCCTCTCGTCTCGTGGGCCAGTCAGTACCGGTCCCGCACTTCCACCGCGTCCAGCGCCTCCCGGTCGACCGCCCGATGATCTCTCCCGGAATGAATCGCCTGCTCAGCCTCGTCTTTGCCGCTGCGGTCCTGCCGCTGCTCGGACTCTACGGCATCCTGATCAAGGCCGCGCTCCCGACGCCGACTGGCGGCATGGAAACCACCGTTGCGACCGTCTGCGTCATTGCCTTCACTGTGATCTTCGCGGCGCTCATCACGGTCTCGCTCAACTTCTCTCGCCAGCTGTCGCGCCAGGCGAAGGGCGATCTGACGACTCCGTAGTTCGCGGTGGTCGCGCGTCCACCGGGCGCTGCGATGAAGCGTTACGCCAGCGCGGTGACCTCACGGTCACCGCGCTTTTTTCTTCAGCCAACGAACAATTGCAGTCGTCTTGGGACGGATGGGGTTCGCGTCAACTCGTGTGTAGTTGAAGCAGGTGCAAAACCAACCTGTCTGGGTCCGACTACTCGCGACGCCGACGCCCGACCCGCAAAAGGAATGGCCGACATGAGTACGAACTCACGAATAGAGCATGCCGGTCGCGCACGGATGTGCGCGCGCACTGCGGCGGTCCTCGCGCTCGTCGTCCTCGCGCTCTCGGCGTGTTCGTCCACCGACTCCTCGAGCACCTCGGACTTGGTGGTCGACCCGAACCCGCCGGTCTCCGAGCCGGTGTCGGTTGTCGTGCCCAACGGCGGACAGCAAGCCACTGTGGGTGTTCCGTTCAGCTACGATGCCACGCAGAATGGCGCGGCGTTCAAGGACCCGCGCGGCGGTGGTCTCGTGTACGCAGTCAGCTTCGCGCCCACAGCCAACGGGCTCAATGCCACTGCCGGGCGAATCAGCGGTGTGCCGAATGCTGCGGGCGTCGTCACCGCCACGATCGCAGCCACCGACATTCTCGGACGCACGGCGACCAACAGCTTTGCCATCACAGTAGCCGCTGCGCCCGTTGCGGCGCCGGTGGCGCTGGTCTCCGCGAATGCGCCGCAGGGCGCCACGGTGGGCGCGTCGTTCAGCTACGACGCCACCAAAGCAGGTGCAGCGTTCAACGGCACGGGGCTCAGCTACGCGGTCGCATTCACGCCGAGTGCCAACGGGCTGTCGGCAGCGAATGGACGCATTGTCGGCGCACCAACGGCCGCCGGCACGATCACGGTGACAATCGTTGCGACTGATGCGGCGGGCAACGTCGCGACGAACGCATTTCCCATCGTGGCGTTCAGCAACGATCTCGTGGCACCGGTGCTACCCGCCGCGCTCTTGGCCTACTCCGACGCACGCGCGCCGTTGCCGCGGCACTACACACAGGCCGCACCCAACGCCGGAAGTCCGGCGGGCGCCGACAATACGCCGGCGAACAACATCACTTCCGATGCGGGTGCGACGCTCGGGCGCGTGCTGTTCTACGATCGTCGCTTGTCGGTGAACGATCGTGTTTCGTGCGCGTCGTGCCATCAGCAGCAGTTTGCATTCTCCGACACCGCGCGACTGAGCCGCGGTTTTGCCGGCGCGTCCACGGGGCGGCACAGCATGGGGCTCGCGAACGCGCGCTTCTACAATCGCGGACGCTTCTTCTGGGATGAGCGCGCGGCCAGCCTCGAGGCGCAGGTGCTGCTGCCAATTCAGGACGCCGCCGAGATGGGTATGACGCTCGACCTCGCGCGCACCAAGCTCTCGCTCACGTCATACTACGGCCCGCTCTTCACGGCGGCCTTCGGCACACCCGAGGTCACCGCTGACCGCGTGTCACTCGCACTGGCGCAGTTCGTCCGATCGATGGTGTCCACCACCTCAAAATTCGATCAGGCCTTCGGCCCCAACGGCGTTCCCGACTTCGCGGGCACCTTCACGGCGCAGGAGCTGGCGGGGCAGACGCTCTACAACGGTCGTGCCGGTTGCGCACGCTGCCACGGCACCAACGCGCACATCAGCGACGACATTCACAACACCGGGCTCGACGCCACCATCACCGATGTCGGCGCAGGCGGCGGTCGCTTCAAGGCGCCGTCGCTGCGCAACGTGGCGGTGCGTGCGCCGTACATGCACGACGGCCGCTTCAGCACACTGGCGCAGGTGATCGAGTTCTACAACTCCGGCGTGCAGCCCAACCCCAATCTTGACGGTCGTCTGCAGGCGGGCGGTGGTGGTCGCGGCGGCGGAGCGCCGGCGCCGCTGCGTCTCAACCTGACGCAGGCAGAGAAGGACGCGCTCGTGGCGTTCCTGGGCACCTTCACCGATCAGCAGTTTCTCACCGATCCTCGATTGGCGAACCCGTTTCTTCGCTGATCGCTCGGCGCTGATCGCCCGGCGCTGCGCGCGCGTCATGGCGAGGGGGAGGTTTCTGCGGCATACTCTGCAACTGTTCGTCGTGCCGCATCGGAGGACATCCGAGCGCCCACAACGACGAGTGTGTTCGATCCCTTCCCGCGCGCGCCTGTATGGACCGTCGTCACTTCATCGCTGCGTCGCTCGCGTTGGCCGCAATGCCGCGCGTGCTTCGTGCCAGCACACCGAACATCGGCTGCGCCGCCATCACCTGGGGCGGGAACGATCGCGTCGCCATCGACGACATTGCCGCCGCGGGGTACCGCGGAATTCAGCTGCGCGCTTCTGCGGTGACCACGTGGGGCAATCGTCCCGCCGAGCTCAGGGCACTACTGGCCGAACGCCACCTGAGCTTCGTCGCACTCTCGAGCGGCGTACTCGATCTGGATCCTGCAACGCACACCGGGAATCTGGC
The DNA here is from genome assembly GCA_965279375.1 of Gemmatimonas sp. GTDB lineage: Bacteria > Gemmatimonadota > Gemmatimonadetes > Gemmatimonadales > Gemmatimonadaceae > Gemmatimonas. The sequence continues at coordinate 2,783,793 of OZ257156.1, forward strand.
GCTCCATCTTCGCAACGCCGCGTTCGCGCGTGATGCTGGCTGCCTCTACCTGCAGGTGGTCGACCAGCGTCCGCGTGATCGCAGTGCGACCCTTGCCGACTATCGCCGTATGGGTGGATTGCTCACGGAACTCGGCAAGCGCACTGCGGACATGGGAGTCGCGCTTGGCTATCACAACCACATGGGCAACCTCGGGCAGGCGCCCGACGAGGTTGCGCGTGTGCTCGACGCGGCAGACAGTCGCTACGTGAAGCTCGAACTCGACATCGCGCATTGGGCTGCCGCCGGCGGTGATCCCGTGCAGGCCGTTCGTAGCTACGCCGATCGCCTGCTCTTTCTGCATCTGAAAGACCTGCAGCGACCAGCGCCCGGACGCGGGCCCGCGTCGTACCGTTTCGTCGAACTCGGCACCGGCGAGGTGGATGTCGCGGGAGTGCTCGATGCCTTGCGCACGTTGAACTTTGGTGGCTGGGCCATCGTCGAACTGGACGATGTCACGTCGCCCGGCCGCTCGGCGAAACAGTCAGCGGAGCTCTCCAAGGCGTATCTCGCCGCACATGGTCTGACGCTGTGATCGTGTCTGCGAATCACTCAGGAACAGCGCCATGATCAATCGGCGTGAACTGCTCGAGTGGCTGCTGGCCACCTCTGGCCTTGCGGCTCTCGGCAGGATTCCCCTCGCGGAGCTGGAGGCGATCGGTCGTGCTGTCCATGGCGACGCGCATGAGCCGTCGCACACCCGGAGTGCGCAGATACAGTATCGGTCGCTTGACGTGGCGACGGCTGCTGCCGTGCGCGCAGCAGCAGAGCTGATCATTCCGCGCACCGATACACCCGGCGCAACGGATGCGCGCGTCACCGAATTCATCGACGGCATGTTGACGGATTGGTACGATGCGGACGATCGCACGCGATTCGTCGACGGCATTCGTGCGCTGGACGTCGAGGCCAAGTCGCGATCTGGTCGCACGTTCGCGCAGTGCAGCGCGCGTGATCAGCTTGCGCTCCTGGAAGAGGCCGAGGCACGCGTGGTCGCGCTGCGAAGTACCGATGCACGAACAGCCAACGCGAGTTGGTTCGCCATGCTCAAGTATCTCACGGTGTACGGCTACTGCACCTCCGAGCCGGGGATGCGACAGCATCTGCGTACGTGGCCGCTGCCAATGACCTACGACCCGGCGGCACGGGTGCCTGCGCGATGATACCTCGCATTCAGCTGCGCATGCACCACGGGGCCTGCACGCCATGAGCACACAGCGTACCGACTACGACGCGATCGTTATCGGCTCCGGTCTCACGGGTGGCTGGGCTGCCAAGGAGCTGACGGAGGCCGGACTGCACACTCTCGTGCTCGAGGCCGGGCGTCCGGTCGATCCGGTGCGCGATGCCATGGAGCACGTCGCACCATTCGAGATGCGTTTTCGTGGCCTCGGCGATCGCCGCGCGACGGAAGCGAGACAATCGGTGCAGCGGCACTCCGTTTCCTTCGATGAGATCAGCCAGCGCTTCTGGACGGACGACGTCGACAATCCGTATTCCACGCCGAGCGATCAGCCGTTCGATTGGTTGCGCGCGCGTCAGGTCGGGGGAAAGTCGATCATCTGGGGACGTCAGGTCTATCGCATGAGCGATCTCGACTTCGAGGCGAACGCGCGTGATGGCATCGCGGTGGATTGGCCGATCCGCTACGCCGACATCGCTCCGTGGTACGATCGTGTCGAGCGTTTCATCGGTGTATCCGGGCAGCGCGAGGGGCTCGCGCATCTCCTCGACGGCCCGTTCACGCCGCCGATGGCGATGAACGTCGTGGAGCGTCATGTGAAGTCGCGCATCGCCGCATCGTTTGGCGGTGAGCGTATGATGACCATCGGTCGCGTCGCGGTGCTCACGGAGCCGCGGCCGGATCGCTCGCCGTGTCACTACTGCGGGCCGTGTCAACGCGGCTGCTCCACCAAGTCGTACTTCAGCAGCATCAACGTCACGTTGCCTGTGGCGGCGGCCACGGGCCGCATGACACTGCGTCCGTACAGCGTGGTGCGCGCGCTCGACTACGACCGGCAACGTCGTCGCGTCTCCGAAGTGCACGTCATCGATGCACAGACCGGCGCCGAGCATCGCTTCACCGCGCGCATCGTGTTCCTCTGCGCGTCGTCCATCGAGAGCGCGCGTGTGCTGCTCAACTCCGCTACGACGGACTTCGACACGGGACTCGCGAACTCGAGCGACCAGGTCGGTCGTAATATCATGGACCACATCAAGCAGGCCGGTGCGAGCGGGCGCTTTGATCAGTGGACGGACCAACAGATACTCGGCTCACGGCCCAACGGCATCTACGTGCCGCGCTTTCGCAACGTCACATCCAAGCACGCGGACTTCATTCGTGGATACGGTTTCCAAGGCGGCGCCGGGCGCGGAAGTTTGTGGGGCTCACACGTGCGCACTCCGGGCTTCGGGGCGTCGTTCAAGGCGAGGCTTACCGACATCGGTCCGTGGTCCATGTCCTTCGCCGGATTCGGCGAAACGCTCCCCAACCCGAACAATCGCGCCGTGCTGCATCCCACACTCAAGGACAAGTGGGGAATTCCGTCGCTGCACATCACCGCGTCGTGGGGACCCAACGAGCTGGCCATCCATCGCGAGATGAGTATCACCGCCGCCGAAATGCTGGACGCGGCCGGCGCGCAGAACGTGCAGCCCAATCGCGCCGGTCCCAGCACCTTCGGCAACGCCAACCACGAGATGGGGACCGCGCGCATGGGGCGCGATCCCAAGACATCTGTGCTCAACGGCTTCAATCAATCGTGGGATGTGCCCAACCTGTTCGTCACCGATGGCGCGGCCATGACGTCGAGCGGCTGTCAGAATCCGTCGCTGACGTACATGGCGCTCACGGCGCGCGCCTGCGCGTACGCGGTGGACGAACTGAAGAAGCGGAACCTCTAGCACCGTTCGCGCCGCGCTGGCGTGGACCTGCGCTGTAACGCTTGCGGTGGATGCAACCTGTTGTGATCTTGCGGCACGGCATCACGGGATGCCTCCGGTCCGCGGAAAGGGCAGCGCCCACCCCTGCAGTTGCACGATTGCCCACGCCCTCTTCGGGCCGATGGTGCGGACGCCGGCCACAACGAAGGAGGCGTCCCATGGCATCACCGTTCAAGCGTGCGCTCCCCGCGCGCGTCAATCTCGAGCAGCAGAAGTCGCAGGCGAAAGAGCTTCTCCGTGCCTTCGCCGCTGCCGACCCCGAAGCCGTCGCGCGTGTACGCGCCGCGCTCCCCGACAAGTCGCGTATCGTGCTGGCGGATGCGCAATTCACACTGGCCCGCGAGTACGGCTTCGAAAGCTGGAATGCGCTCAAGCAGCACATCGACGATCGCATGGCGGCCGCGCGTGCACCACACGAGCAGTTGCATCACGCGATGCAGCGCCGCGACGCAGTGATGGCACGGCAGCTTCTCGCGCAGCACGCGGAGTTCCGACCGCTCATCAACGCGCCGATGTTTGCCTACAACGCACCAGCGCTCGTTTCCTTCGCCGATGATGCCGCGATGGTGGACGTCCTGCTCGAGTTCGGGGCCGACCCCAACAAGAAGAGCGACTGGTGGGCTGGTGGTTTTCATCCGTTGCACGTGGCTACCGGAGCAGCGGCCGAGCGATTGCTCGCGGCTGGCGCGGTTCCTGACGCATGCGCCGCCGCGCATCTCGACCGACCCGACCTGCTGCTGCGACTCATCGAGTCGAACCCACGCTGTGTCGCCGAACGCGGCGGCGACGGACAGACACCGCTGCACCTCGCGCGCTCTCAGCGCGTCGTTGACATCCTGCTCGATGCGGGCGCTGACATCGACGCGCGCGATGTCGATCATCGCGCGACACCCGCCGAGTGGATGCTCGATCGCAGTCGTGGCGGAGGGCGCTATGAGTTGGCGCGCTATCTGGTCGAGCGGGGCGCCAGCGCAGACATCTTTCTTGCGGCGGCACTTGGTCGCACCGTTGACGTACGCGCGATGCTCGAGCGCGATCCTGCGTTGCTCGAACTGCAAACCGGTCGCGGACGCTACGCCGAAGCGAAGCCAAGCAGCTTTCACATCTACTTCTGGACGATCGGCAGCTATCGTGGCCCGCTCGAAGTTGCCGCGCAGTTCGGTCACGAGGATACGCTCGCGGTCATGCTGCCGATGGCGACGCCGGTGCAACGATTGCGCCTCGCCTGCAGACGCGCCGATAGCGACGCGGCGCAAGCGTTGTTGCGCGACTATCCCGCGCTCGTGCAATCGCTGGCGACAGTCGATCAGCGCGCCATCACCGACGCGGCCTGGAATGGCGACGCACCCGCAGTCGCCTTGATGATGTCGCTGGGCTTCGATCCAGCCACCACCGGCCAGGACGCGGGCACTGCGCTGCACTGCGCCGCATGGCAGGGCAGTGCGGCCTGTGTGGCGGCGATTCTCAGCCACGAATCCGGGCGCGCCATCGTCAACGCGACCGAGGTGCATCACGGCAGCACTCCACTAGGCTGGTGCTGCCATGGCTCGCTCAATGGACCGCGCGCCGGCGACTTCGAACAGGTGGCGCGCTTGCTGCTCGAAGCAGGCGCCACGCCCTACGCGTTCGACGCATCGGAGGCAGTCGAAGCGGTGCTCGCCGACTGGATGCAGGGAGACTCGCCCGTCGCGTAGACGAGCGAGTTTCAATCGAACGTTAGACGCTCCGCCGCCTGATCAGCCGAGCAGCGTGCGGAGCGTCTTGTAGCTGGTGTCGATGCTCTTGAGCGAACCACCCGGCCAGCCGCCGGCGCCGTCCTGCTCCACAAAGAAGTACTCGACGCCCGCGTCCCGCCACGCGGCGAAGATTGGCTTGAAGTCGACGTCGCCGCTGCCCACAGGGCAGGGGCGACCCGGCTGCGGCGCCGGCGGTCCACCGGCGCGACCGCCGGCGGGCGCGGCGGGGCGCGGCGTCTGCGTCCCTGATGCCAGGTTCTGCAGCGACTGTGTCTCCCGCGCCTGCGCCGCGGCAAGGCTCTCGAAGTCCTTCACATGCCACATGCGGAAGCGACCCGGATAGCGCTTGAACCACGCGGCCGGATCCTGACTCGCCACGCGCGCCCAACCCAAATCCATCTGGAACGTGAAGAGCGATGGGTCAGTCTCCGTCACGAACACGTCCATGCCCGTCTTGCCGCCACCCACGTTCACGAACTCGGCGGAGTGGCTGTGAAAGGCGAGCTTGAGACCGCGGCTCTTGAGCTTGGCGCCAATCGTGTTGCACTCGTCGGCGATGCGCTTCCACGCGTCCACGGTATTCATCGGCGTCTCGGTGCGGCCGAGCGAAGGGATCGTGATGTACTCGTGGCCGATCGTCTGCGCGATCTGGATCTGTGCCTCGAGATCCTTGCGCAACAGATCCATGCCGATGTGCGAGCTCGGCGACTTGAGCTTGAGTCGATCGAGCAGTGCGCGCACCTGCGCCGGTGTCTTGTTGTAGTAGCCGGCAAACTCCAACTGCTTGTAGCCGATCTGTGCGACTTTCTCGATCGTGCCCTCGAAGTCGGTTCGCATTTGATCGGCAACCGTATAGAGCTGCACGCCGATGCCGTCGATCGACGGCTTGGTTGCGGCGCTGAGCGCGCGCGAGCCGCCAGCGGCACCCACGGACGCGCGTGAGCAGTTCGCCAGCACGCTCCCGGTAACAGTCAGCGCAGCGACATCGCGAAGAAATACGCGGCGCGTGAGCGCGTGTCCGGGGATGGATCGGTCCGTCATGGGGAGAGGTCCTATCTGATGCCGGTGGGATGAGTCACGGGGAGGTAGAGGAAGATAGCGTTCCGATCGCCAATAGCGCGCGTGACCGCACCTGAGACGGCGTCGGTTCTCCACCGGCGTGAACCTTTTGCGGTTAGCTGCGACTCCATATTCGGGAGCAACATCGTCCAGCGAGGATTCAGTGTACCAAGGGAGTGACGACGAACAGCGGCACGACGGCTTGAGCGAGCATGCGCGTCTAGCAGACGAGCTGCTGGCCGTTCGCTGCCTGCTCGGCGAGCGTCAGGCCATCGATACGCTGGTCGCGCGATGGCATGAACCGCTGTGGTCGTATCTGCGGAGCATCCTCGGCGACGACGACTTGGCTGCGGACGCCATGCAGGCCGGCTGGCTGCGAATCCTGCGGGCACTTCCTTCGCTGCGAGACCCTGCGCGTCTGCGGCCGTGGTTGTTCGGCATCATCCGCCGAACGGCGATGGACCGGCTTCGCGCCCGGTACGCCGAGCTCCCGCACGTTGTCGACGCGGCGGACGTCGCTGACACCATCTCGAATGACACGCAGGATGACGAGTCGCGGGATGATGACTTGGCCGCCATGCACCACGAACTCGCGCAGCTCCCCGCGCTCGAACGCGAAGTGCTCGTGCTGTTCTACCTGAAGGAACTGTCGCTGGCGCAAATCGCCGACGTGCTCGCCGTGCCGGTGGGAACGGTCAAGTCACGACTGTGGCGCGCGCGGACCTTGTTACGGCAGCGACTCGAACACTCACGCGCCTCCTGAGCGCGCGCCACGCATATGACCAACACCGAGGATACGAGGTATCCCATGTCCGACCGAACACCGGCGTCAACGCCAGCTCCATCGATTGCCGCGTTGCAGGTGACGCTCGCCAACGAAGTCACGCTGCCATCGCGTGTAGCGCATGTCGCGCTGCTGCTCGTCTCTGTGTGCATGGCCACGGTGATGGGCGCGTTGCTGGTGACGGAGGTGGGGCTCCCAGCGCGCACGCAGATCGCACTCGTGGTGATGTTCTTCATCGCGTGCTGCTGGACGGGGTACGCGTGGTGGGTGCTCGCGCGGCGTCGCGTGCTCTACGCACGCCATCGCGTCGTCGCGGGCGGAATGGCACTCGCGTTCAGTCTCGTCTTCACCGGCGGATGCGCGCTGCTCGGCATCTCGGGGCAGGGTGGAAAGTGGTGGCCTGCGGCGATCGCGACGGGAAGCACGCTGTTCGTTGTCGCAAGCTTCGGCTTCGTGAAGGCGCAGCGTTCCGTGCGCGCACTCGACCGTCGTCGTCTTGAGCTGGAACGTGCGCTCGGCTCGACCGCTGAGGTCGCACGATGAGGTCCGCGACGCGATCGACTCGACCCGGCATTCTGCTGGTCGCGCTCTCGCTCGTATACACCGCGACTGCGCGCGCGCAATCAGCAGTCATCACGCCGGGACGCTTCGCGCTGGGTGCGGATACCGTCCCGGTAGACGAGGGGCGATTCACGGTGCCGGCCAATCGTTCTGCGCGGGGCGGCGCGACGCTCACGCTGCGTTTCGTACGCTTTCCGACGACGTCCCGCACACCGCGCGCGCCGATCGTCTTCCTGGCCGGCGGTCCCGGTGACGCGGCCACGCGTGCCTTTCGCGGCATGCCGATAGCGTTCCTGAACGAGCTCCGCGCCATCGCCGACGTCATCGCGTTCGATCAGCGGGGCACCGGCGGCTCCGAGCCCATCGATCCCCTCTGTCCTCCCGGAACCGCGTATCCGCTTGGCGAAGTCGGCGATCCGTCACGCATGCTCGAACAGCTCCGCGCGCGCGTCAGCGCATGTATCGCTGCAGCCTCGTCACATGGGGGCGATGTGGCTGGCCTCACCACCGCCGAAAGCGCCGACGACCTCGAAGCGTTGCGCGTGTTCATCGGCGCGACGCAGCTCAACCTGCTTGCGGGAAGCTACGGCACGCATCTCGCCCTGAGTACAGTGCGTCGTCATCCGCAATTGGTGCAACGCATGGTGCTGGCCGGCGTGGAGGGCCCGGACGACACGTTCAAGGATCCTGCTCGTGTCGATGCCGTGCTTGCGCGGATCGCGGTGGCGCGGCGACCAACGCTGATGGACGATCTGCGCACGTTGACGACGCGGCTTTCGTCCAACGAAGTGAAAGTGAGCGCGCCCAACGGCGTGGTGATCGCTCTCGGCACATGGGATCTGCAGCGTTGGGTGGCGGAGTCGGTGGATCTCGTGCCCAAGATCGACGCGATGGTCGCGGCCATTCCGGCCATGCTCGACAATGACTACCGCGTTCTGGCGCGGTGGGTAGCAGGCTATCGCAGTCCGCGAACGCTCAACCTGATGAACCTCGCGATGGACTGCGCCTCGTACGCCTCGCCTGAGCGACTGGCGCAGATCACCGCCGCCGCACCGACTGCGACCACAGGGAACGCGATCAACTTTCCGTTGCCGCAAATTTGCGACGTACCCGGCCTACCACGCCTGCCGGAGACGTTTCGCGACCCGCTCACCTCGAACGTTCACGCGCTGCTGATCTCCGGCACGTTCGACGGACGTACGCCTGTGAGCAACGCAGAAGCCATCGCTCGCGGCATGCCGAATGCCCGCACGCTGGTGATCGAAGGCGCGTCGCACGGACTCTTTCGCGAACGGGAGGCCCTGAGCGCGATGGTGAGCTTCCTGCAGGGCAAATAGTTGCGCTGACGCACGCGTGTGGGAGCGCACTTCCGGTGCGGCCGTCAGGGCTTTCGCGAGCGCGCCGGCGGTTCGAACAGTCGCTTCTCCGGCGCCTCGTTGACCCGCCGAGGCTCGGGCGGTGGTGTCGCGCCTTTCGCCGCCATCGGCGTCAGCCACGACGACAACCACCAGCGATACTTCTCGTCCTGATGCAACGCCAGAAAGCGTGGACCCGAGCCGGACATCGCCGAGGCGGTGAACGGCAGCATCGCGCTCTGGATATACTCGCCGCGCTCGTTGTAGTAGTCGAGTATGCGCCCCTGTCGCTCGGATTCTAGGCCAAGCAACACCACATAGCCGCCATCCACGACGGCAGCGTCCACGATGTAGGGCTGCTGTAGGCGTGTGCTGTCCGGCGCACCGCTGTTGCCATTGCCGTCGATCGCGACCGGTGCCGACGTTCCCGGCGGTCTGATCGATGACAGCCTCGGCGTGATGCCCACCCCCTCCTCGGTCCACGAGCGTACAACCAGCACCTCGCGATCGACGATGAGCAGGCACCGCCGCGAATCACCGTTGCCGAAGCGCAGACGCGTCTCCGGCGTGCCAACGATTCGATGCCGGCCGATCAGCGAATCTTCCTTCGCGATCGCGGTCAGCGTGAACGCCTCAAGCGAGCGACGCGCGCCCAGCTCGCGCACATGCAGCAGCGTCGCGGGTGATACCGTGCATAGACGACCGCTGCCGCCGCGCAGCATTGGCAAGTCGCGACGGAACATGAACCCACCGATCGTCTCTCGGATCAACTTGCTGCTGGCACTGTCGATGACGTCGTACTGCCCTTCGTCCGTGATACGCGACAGCTCTGTCGCGGCAACGATGTCACGCGGCACCTGCGCGTTGAGCACCGAATCGACCCGCACCGGTCGCGCTGCAAGCAGCATGCCTTTCCCGCGCAGCTCGAAGAGTGAAATGCGCTTGGGGTAATCCTGCAACAGAGCGACGGTGGCGCTGCCGGCGCGGAACACACGCGGGACCATCGTGCTGTCCGTGTGTTCCGTGATGTCTGTCCGCCATTCCTCGCGCTTGGCTGGATAGATCGTGCGTGCCTTGAGCGCGGCCTGCAGCGCAGGCGGCGCATCATTGGTGGCATTGACGGTGCCATCACACGCAAGTACGGCGGCACTGAAGACCAGCGCCGCCGTCAGACGCACCACTACGCCTTGCACACGTTCCAGCGTACGACCGTTTCATCGTTGCAGCGATAGGTGCAGAAGCCGCACGTATTGCCGCTGATGTTGGTGCAGGCGCCATAGCCCGGGACGCGGGCGAAGCGTGGGCACCCGCGAATCTGCGATTGAGATGACGCTGGTGCGAACAACGCCACCGCCAACGCGGCGGTGAGTCGGACGCGAGGGCTGAGAAGCAATCCGCGCAGCTTTTGCATCGTTCAAATCCCTCGCGTCAGTTGACCAGAATCAGATGTCCAGATTGCTCACGAAGCGCGCGTTGGTCTCGATGAAGAGGCGGCGCGGTTCCACGTCGTCGCCCATCAACGTCTGGAACGTCTGGTCGGCCAGCACCGCGTCTTCCATCGTCACGCGCAGCATCGTGCGTGTGTCGGGATCCATCGTCGTCTTCCACAGCTGCTCGGGATTCATTTCGCCCAAGCCCTTGTAGCGCTGAATGGAGATGTTGGCCGAACGACCTTCGCCGCCGCCCAGACGCTCCGCATAGCTGTCGCGTTCCTTCTCCGTGTAGGCGTAGAACTCTTCCTTGCCCTTGGCCACGCGATAGAGAGGCGGCTGCGCGATGTACATGTAGCCCGCGTCGATCAGCTCCGGCATCTGACGGAAGAAGAACGTGAGCAGCAGCGTACGAATGTGCGCGCCGTCCACGTCGGCGTCGGTCATGATGATGATCTTGTGGTAGCGCGCCTTCCCGATGTCGAACTCATCGCGGATGCCCGTACCGATCGCCGTGATGATCGTCCGGATTTCTTCGTTGGAGAGCACCTTGTCGATGCGTGCCTTCTCCACGTTGATGATCTTGCCGCGCAGCGGCAGAATCGCCTGGAAGTCGCGCTTGCGTCCCTGCTTGGCCGATCCACCGGCGGAGTCACCTTCCACCAGGTAAACCTCGCACAGCGCCGGATCCGACCACGAGCAGTCGGCCAGCTTGCCGGGCAGGTTGGCCACGTCGAGCGCCGACTTCTTGCGCGTCAGGTCACGCGCCTTGCGCGCTGCTTCACGCGCCCGCGCCGCCGACATCGCCTTGTCGATGATGAAGTTCGCGGTCTTGGGATTCTCCTCGAGGAACTGCGACAGTAGCTCGTTGAGCACGCTGCGCACGGCGCCTTCCACTTCGGAGTTGCCAAGCTTGGTCTTGGTCTGCCCTTCGAACTGCGGCTCGAGCACCTTGACCGAGATCACGGCTGTGAGCCCTTCGCGCACGTCATCGCCCGTCAGGCGAACTTCCTTGTCCTTCTTGGACAGGTTGCTCGACTTCTCGATGTACTTGTTGATGACCGACGTCAGCGCGCTCTTGAAGCCGGTGAGGTGCGTGCCGCCTTCGTGGGTGTTGATGTTGTTGACGAAGGAGAAGACGTTGTCCGCGTAGCCTTCGTTGTACTGCAGCGCGACTTCGATGCCGATGTCGTCACGCGTCGTGTCGATGTAGATGACGTCCGCATGCACCGGCTTCTTGGTGCCAAGGAGATACGTGACGAATTCCTTGAGACCGCCGCGTGCAAGGAACGTCTCTTCGCGCTGCTCGCCTTCGCGCTCGTCCTTGAGCGTGATCTGGATGCCCTTGTTCAGGTACGCCAGTTCACGCAGGCGGCTCGCCAGCGTGGACCAATCGTAGCGCTGCGTCTCCTGAAAGATCTCGGGGTCCGGCTTGAACCACTGCTTCGTACCCGTCTCCTTCGCCGGCACCGTGCCCAGTGTCTTGAGCTTGGTGTTGGTGATGCCGCGACGGAAATCCATGTAGTGCAGCTTGCCGTCACGCTTGATCCACGTCTTCATCTCCGTGGAAAGCGCGTTCACCACGGACACGCCGACGCCATGCAAGCCGCCGGACACCTTGTACGTGTTCTTGTCGAACTTGCCGCCCGCATGCAGCATCGTCATCGCCATCTCGACGCCGGGCATGCCCTCGGACTTGTTCATGTCGACCGGGATGCCGCGCCCGTTGTCTTCCACCGAGATCGAGTCATCGAGGTGGATCGTGACGTCGACCTTCGACGCGAAGCCGGCCAGCGCTTCGTCGATCGAGTTGTCGACCACTTCGTACACGAGATGATGCAGACCGCGCGCGGACGTGGAGCCGATGTACATGCCGGGGCGCATGCGAACCGCTTCCAGCCCCTTGAGGGCTGTGATGCTATCGGCGCCGTACTCTGTCTCGGACTTGTCGCGTTCGGGCGTGTCGTTGCTGTTGGACATGGGCGAGGTTGGACCGGTGGGGTGCGTCGCAAACACAACCCCCAAAACTACCCCACCGACGCCCACAATGCAACTCTGATGCCCTTTCGTAAGCTGTTGATTTACAGCGACTTACGCTTGCCTATCCGCGCAGAGTCCAACGCAGTTTGGTGACCGGGGGGCGGGAGGTGTCGCGGTTGAGCGACTTGAGCAGCTCCGGCTCCAACAGTGACAGCTCGTTCATCCACGCATTCGTTCGTACCATCACCACCAGCGTGCCGTCCTGCTGCAGGTGCATCGGCTCCGTCACCGCCGCGATCTGTGGGCCCACCAGATGCGGCCACTCCGGAATGACCGACGCCTGCGCCACGCGGTCGGTCAGCCCCGCCTTCTTGAGGACGGCCGCCAGTACGTCACTCACCGGTGCGAGCGGTCGCTTGCGATCCTCGGGCCCGCCGTAGTCGCGCGTCATGCAGCTCCCGAGAGTGTGCCATCGTGCATGGTGCGACGCTCCAGACGGGTGAAGGCGCTGGGGATGTCTTCCAGACGCGGGACCGCGAGCAGCACCTGCCCGATGCCAGTCTCCTCCAGCAGCGCCAGTACGCGCGCCGCACGTCCCGTGTCGAGCTCCGCGAACGGATCATCGAGCAGCAGCAACGGCGTCGCGCCGATGGCGTCACGTAGCGTGGCCAGCTCCAGCAACCGAAGCGCGATCGCCGCGCTCCGCTGCTGTCCCGCCGAACCGAATGTGCGCAGCTCGCGACCGCCGAGCAGCAACTGCAACTCGTCGCGGTGCGGACCGACCAGCGTCAGGCCACGACGAAGCTCCTGCGCCCGCTGCTGCGCGAGCGCGTCAACCAACGCCTGCGCCTGCGCCGTGGGATTCTCCAGCGCGGCGCTGTCCAACGACGCAACCCCCGCCACGTAGCGCATGCTCACTGGCTGCCGTTCGCCGATGGCCACCGCGATGCGCGTGAACGTGTCGCGATGCGCTCGCACGAAGGCGTGTCGCAGTGCAGCCACCACGCCGCCGTGCTCCGCCAATGCCGGCTCCCACACACTGACGCGTGCATCGTGCGCGCCGCCCGCACGCGCGCCCTCACGCTGCGCGGTACGCAGGACCGCGTTCCGTCGCAGCAGCGCCGCGCGATACTGCTGCAACGCCGTGAGATAGGTCGGCGACGAGATCGCGAGCGCGACGTCGAGAAAACGACGGCGCTCGCCCGGTCCGCCAGCCACCAACGACACGTCGGCCGGTGAGAAACAGACAGACGGCAACGCGCCCAAGGCCGCCGTCAGCCGCGGCTGCTCCACCCCGTCCAGCGTCGCTCGCTTTCGCTTGGAGGCGCGATCGTACCCAACGGCCACAGAGCCGAAAGCCGACGGTGCCTCCAGCTCGGCGCGAATGTGAAACACGCTCGCGCCGAAGCGCACGACGTCCGCGTCGCGCGCGCCGCGAAGTGAACGAAGCAGCGACAAGTACGCGACCGCTTCGAGCAGGTTGGTCTTCCCGTGCCCGTTCTCTCCAATAATCGCGATGCCGCTCGGCGGCAGGGCGATATCGAGGTGTGCGAAGTTGCGAAAATCACGCGCAACGAGGCGCGCCAGCATGATGAAGGGCTCGGCGAGACGGGGCGCGTCGGCGTGTGTGCTCAGTGTCCGGTGAAGGCGGGCGGGCGCTTCTCGAGAAACGCCGCCGTGCCCTCGCGCATGTCGCTCGTGCTCGACAGCATGCCGAACTGGTCGGACTCGATCGCGCACCCCTCCTCCACGGAGAGCGATGCGCCGCGATTGACCGCCTCGACGCACGCAGCGAGCGCCAGCGGTGCATTGGCCAGCATCGCGCGCAACAGCGCAGTCGTCGTGTCGAGCAGGGCATCGGCGGGCACCACCTGATCGACCAGTCCCAGACGGTAGGCCTCGGCGGCACCGATCATCTCGCCGCTCAGCAGCAGGCGCAGCGCGGCACCGCGACCGATCAGACGCGGCAGTCGCTGCGTGCCTCCATATCCAGGAAGCAAGCCGAGCTTGACCTCGGGCTGACCGAGCTTGGCGGACTCACTGGCGATGCGCACGTGGCAGGCCATCGCGAGCTCGCAGCCGCCGCCGAGCGCAAAGCCATTGATCATCGCAATCGTCGGCTTGGGCGAGGTCTCGAAGCGTCGGAAGATTTCCTGCCCCGCGCGCGCACGTCGCATTCCTTCCAGCGGCGTCTGCGTGCCAAGCTCCGAGATGTCGGCGCCGGCGACGAAGGCGCGGCCCGCGCCCGTCAGAATGACGCCGCCTACATCGTCGCGCGACCGCGCTTCGTCGATAGCCACGCCAAGTTCGGCAATCGTCGCGTCGTTGAGCGCGTTGAGCTTGTCGGGACGGTTGACCGTGATGGTGGCGATGCGGTCAGCGACGGTGAAGGTCAGGAACTGGTAGGACATGCAGCTTCCGATCGTAGCAGGAGTATTCAGGACACGTCGGGGGGAGACGGACGTGGACGACGCAGCGGAAATGTAACGCCTCTCGCCCTCCGATCTCGCTGGGCCGAAATGCGCGTGCGGCGCTGCGCATCGTGCTGACAGGTCCGCCGTCGCAGGTTACGTTGGGCTCGTGCTTCCTACTCCTGCTGTCGCATGGTCGGCGGACCGCCGATCGCTCCGCATTCTCGACCAGCGGCTCTTGCCCAGTGCCGAGGTCGTGCGCGAGCTCCAGTCGCTCGATGACATCATCGAGGCTATCCGGACGCTGGCCGTGCGCGGTGCGCCGGCAATCGGTGTCGCGGCCGCCATTGGCTTGGTGGTGGCGCTCCAAACGGACGCTGCAGGCGACGCTGCGAGATGGCGCGCCAACTTGCCCTCGTTCGCTGAGCGGTTGATCGCGTCGCGCCCAACCGCCGTGAATCTCGCCTGGGCGGTGCAGCGACTCTTGGCGCGAGCGCAGCAGGTGTCGGACGACACGCTGGCGGACGCGCTGTTCGCCGAGGCCGACGCGATTCTGCAGCAGGACATCGCGATGTGTCAGTCGATCGGCGCGCACGGTGCCTCGCTGGTGCTCGATGGCGCGCGCTTGCTCACGCACTGCAACGCCGGCGCGCTCGCGACCGCGGGCATCGGCACCGCGCTTGCGCCGATCTACGCGGCGCACGCCCTCGGCCGCAAAGTGCATGTCTACGCGGACGAAACGCGTCCGCTGCGGCAAGGCGCGCGGCTCACCGCATGGGAGCTGCAGCGCGCAGGCATCGAGGTGACGGTGCTGCCCGATGGGGCGGCCGCGTCGCTGTTGCGCTCCGGTGCTGTGGATCTCGTCATCGTCGGCGCCGATCGCATCGCTGCCAACGGGGACGTGGCCAACAAGGTGGGTACGTACGGCGTGGCGCTCGCAGCTCAGGCGCATGCGGTGCCATTCTATGTGGCGGCACCATGGAGCACCATCGACGTCGCCACTGCCAACGGCGAGGCCATCGAAATCGAGCACCGTGCCGCTGCGGAACTCGGCGAGCTGCCCGCAGGCGTTGGCGCGTGGAATCCCGCGTTCGATGTGACGCCGCGCGCGCTCGTGACCGCGTATCTCACCGATCGCGGCATCGTGCAGCCACCGTTCGAGCGCATGGCCTCGTGAGCGCGGTCCTTTCTATCGATCAGGGCACGACGGGCACCACATGTCTCGTGGTGAACGCGGCTGGAGTCGTTACGGGGCGCGCGTATCGCGAGATCACGCAGCACTACCCGTCGCCGGGTTGGGTGGAGCACGACGCGCACGAAATTCTCGAGCAAACGCTCGCGGCCGCGCGTGAAGCCGTCTCCGATGCCATCGCTCGCGGCGGCGAGATGCCTGTCGCGATCGGGATCACGAATCAGCGCGAAACGATCGTGCTCTGGGAGCGCGCGACGGGTCAGGCCGTGCACCGCGCGATCGTGTGGCAGGATCGACGAACGGCGGAGCGTTGTGCGCAACTCGCCGCCGACGCTGACGAAATTGCTGCGCGCACCGGTCTCGTCACCGACCCGTATTTCAGCGCCACGAAGCTCGAGTGGTTGCTCGCGCTGCCGGGTATGCGTGACCGAGCGGAGCGTGGTGAGTTGGCCGCCGGTACGATCGACAGCTGGTTGATCTGGCATCTCACGGGTGGCGCGGTGCATGCCACCGATCACACCAACGCGTCGCGCACGATGCTGTACGACATAGACGCGCGTGGCTGGAGCGAGGCTCTGCTTGCGAAGTTTGGCGTCCCGCGCGCCTTGCTCCCCGAAGTGCGCCCCTCGAGTGGCGCGTTCGGCACGGCGCTCGCCTCGCACGTGGGACTCGCCTTGCCCATCTGTGGCGTAGCCGGCGATCAGCAGGCCGCGCTCTTCGGGCAAGGTGGTTGGACCGAAGGCGGCGGCAAGAACACGTATGGCACCGGCGCGTTTCTGCTGCTCAACACCGGCACGCAGCGACCGTCCGGTGGGCGGGGACTGCTCACCACGATCGCCTGCGATGCAACAGGCGCACCGGTGTACGCGCTGGAAGCATCGATCTTCATCGCCGGCGCCGCGATCCAGTGGCTGCGGGATGGATTGGGATTACTCGGTCGCGCCGGCGAAAGCGAGGCGATGGCTCGGTCCCTCTCTAGCAACGACGGCGTCTACTTCGTGCCCGCCCTGGTGGGCCTCGGCGCACCCGACTGGGAGCCGCACGCACGTGGCACGATCGTCGGGCTCACGCGCGGCACCACACCCGCGCACTTCGCCCGCGCGGCGTTGGAAGCGATGGCCTACGCCACCTACGACGTGCTGGGCGACATGCGCGCAAACGGGGGCGTCCCTTTCGATCGCCTGCGCGTGGACGGCGGCGCGACGACGAACGACTGGTTGATGCAGTTCCAGGCGGACGTGTTGGGTGTGCCCGTTGAACGACCGGACAACGTGGAGACGACCGCTCTGGGCGCTGCCGGACTCGCTGGCATTGCGACGGGCGTTTGGTCTGACGCCGATGCCTTCCTCGCCTCCCGTCGCTTCACGCGCTTCGTACCGGGCGAGGGAATGGAAGCGGCGCAGCACGCGCATCGTGGCTGGCGCCGAGCCGTTCGCGCAACGCTCGCTTGGGCGCGCGATAACTCATGATCCTTGTAGGTGAACTGTCGCTCTGGGTAGCGCTGCTCATGGCTGCCTGGGCGACCACAGTGTCGTTTGCCGGTGGCCTACAACCGCGCGGGGATCTGATCCGGAGCGGTGAGCGTGCCCTGCTCGCCACGTTCGCGTTTGTCACGCTCGCGACGGTAGGTCTCTGGAGCGCGCTCTTCGCGCACGACTTCTCACTCACGTACGTCGCGTCGCACACCAGCCTCAACGTGCCGCGCGTCTACCAGTTCGCCGCGCTGTGGGCAGGGCAGGAGGGAACGCTGCTGTGCTCGGCGTTGCTGCTGTCAGCGTACAGCGCTGTCGCCGTCATCGCGAATCGACAGCGCGACCGGGCGATGATGCCGTGGGTCAACGGAACGCTCGCTGCGGTGTGCCTGCTGCTGCTTGGCGTCATCTGCTTTGTCGCGAATCCATACCAGCCGCTTGGACTGGCATTGCCCGACGGGAGTGGCCTGCATCCGCAATTGCAGACCGCCGCGATGGTGCTGCAACCACCGCTGCTCGCACTTGGTCTGGCCGCTGCGGTGGTCCCGTTTGCGCTGGTGTTCGGCGGAGTTCTCGCACGTCGCGCCGACGGGGAATGGCTTGACGCAGTCCGGCGCTGGATGCTCTGGTCGTGGATCTTCGTCTCCGCCGGACTGCTGTTGGGGATATGGTGGGCGCAGATGGAACCCGCCTGGGGCGGACTCTGGACGTGGGATGTCGTCGAGAATGCTTCGCTGTTGCCGTGGTTGACGAGCACCGTCGCGCTGCACACGCTCATCCTCCACGAAAAGCGGGGCCTGTATCGCCGGTGGACCGTGGTGCTGGTCATGCTGACACTGGCGTTTGCGCTGCTCGCCATGTTCCTCTCGCGCAGTGCGATGGTCAGTGCCGGCCCCGACGCGTCAGCTGCGACATCATCGCAGTCGCCGGTGCGATCGATGTTGCCTTCTACTATGGAATCGACGCTTGCGGCGTTGCTCGGGTTTGTAGCGCTCACCGTTGTGTGCACCGTCGCGCTGCTGCGTGCACGGCGCGAGGAGTTGCGCCCCGTCGTGCTCCTGGAAAGTGCGATGAGCCGAGAGGGCGCAATGCTCTTCGGGAACGTCGGAATGATGGCGATGTGCTGGGCGACCCTGTGCGGCACGCTCTTCCCGCTCGTCTCTGGCGCGACCGCGGCGCAAAGGTCGGCGATCGACGCTCCGCTCTTCAACGGCGTCAACGGCGCGCTGGGACTCGTTTTGCTGGCGCTGCTGGGTATCGGTCCCGTGCTGGGATGGAGGCGCGTTTCGCGCGATCAGCTGCTGCGTGCGCTTCGCTGGCCGGTGGCATTGGGCGTGCTCGTCGGTGTGGCCCTCCTGGCGCTTGGCATGCGGAACGTGTTCGCACTCGTGGCGTTTGCGCTCGCGGGCATCGCTGCGGGTGGAATCGGGCAGGAGATCGCAGTTGGCGTCGGTGCGCGCCGGCGTCTGTTTGGCGAGTCGCCGCTCGCCGCATGTGCGCAGCTTCTGCTGCAACAGCGCAGACGCTACGGTGGCTACGTTGCGCACGCGGGCATCGTCGTGCTCAGCTGCGCGCTTGCTGCTCAACTCTTCGCGCGCGACATCACCGCTACGGTCAAGACTGGCGACACGATCTCCGCAACGGACCCATACGGTCGCGCGTGGTCATTCTCCAGCTTGGGCGTCTCGCGCTTCGAGGAATTGAATCGGCGCGTGCTCGCGGTGAGCTTCACGGCAGTGCGCGACGGCAAGAAGATGGGCGTTCTGTCGAGTGAGTCGCGTCAGTACATCGACAGCGAAGGCGAGCCGACTTACGAACCCACGACCGAAGTCGGTTTGATTCGCTCACAGGCGCAGGATGTCTCGCTCGTCTTCACTGGCGCACTCGATGACGAGTCCACCGTGGTCAGCATCCGATTCAATCCGCTCGTGTGGTGTCTGTGGCTGGGAGGCATCCTGCTGACTCTGGGAGGCGCGATCGCGATGTGGCCTTCCGCGCAGCGGGAGCAGCGCGCATGATCGCGGCGCTGCCTGAGGGATCGACGCCGCTGGCGATCGGGACGCTGCTGGCACTGGCCGCGCTGTCTCTGGTGCTCTGGCCGCTGCTCGGCGACGATACCAGCGCGGGTAAGGCGATAGCTTCACCAAACCATGCGCGGCTGCGGCAGAAGGCTGCTCGCGATGCAGCCGAGCTGCATGAGATCGAATTCGACCGGGAGACGGGAAAGTTGTCTGAAAGCGACTACGCCGAGACCAAGCTGCGTCTCACACAGGGCGCGCACGGTGCCGCTGCTTCTCTGGGAACATCCGCCGGCGCGGATGACAACGACCCAGTGGAAGCGGCCATCCGCCGCGCACGCGCGCGGCAGAAGTCGTGCGTGACCTGCGGCCCACGCACCGAGCCGGATGCCACCTATTGCTCCAACTGCGGCCGCTATCTGGCCGACACGTGCGGCAGTTGCCACGCGCCCGTGCGCGAGCCCGCGGCGGCCTACTGCTCCTCGTGCGGCGAATCGCTCTCCACGCTGTGACGGAAATGCGGTGAGCGAGATGCAGCACCACGTTAACCGCGCTCGAGTCCGTCCAGTCGGCGGCGAGCGAGCATGAGCGGTACCACCGTGGCGGCGGTGCACAAGGCGAGCGCCACGACGAAGGGCAGCACCATCGCGACGGGATCCTTGGCCCAGCCATAGTGCTCGGCCACGAGAAATCGGGCCGCCGGTCTCCCTGTGAGGTACGCGACCGCGCCGATGAGCGCGATGCCGCTCATCATGAACAGCAGGCCGCCGAATGAGGTGGGAATCTGCGCGGCGTTCTCGCTGTCGAATTGCGGGTAGAACGTCCCGTAGCTGAGCGCGAGAGCCGTGAGCGGAAAGACCATCGCGACGATCGCGGAGAGCGACACCACGTGCACGAAGAGGCGCACGCCGAGCATGGCGTTCGTGGCGCCGACGAGAATGAGCGCCAGCACCAGCAGCGGCACCGCGCCTACCCAGAACTTGGCCCACAGCAGGTCGCGCATGGAGAACGGACTGGAACGCAGCAGCCACAGCGCACGCCCTTCGAGGCTCACGCTCGGGAAGACGAAGCGGGCGGCGATGGACGCGAGCACGAATCCAGCGAGCGCGAGATTGAGAAACGGAATGACGTTGCGTAGCACCGCCGTCATCCCTTCGCCCGAGAGCGGCAGATAGCGCACGTTGGCCACGTACACCACAAGCAGCACGGCGAGCATGACCAACTGCGACCATTGCGTCGAGTCTCGAGCGAAGACGCGCAGCTCCTTGAGCACGAGTTGCTTGCGCGTCGGGCTCATGTTGGACAGCATGCGTTCCAGCCACGAGCGCGTTACACCCGGCTCACTCCGTCGATTCGCGCCTTCCTGGGCCTGACTGAATCCGCGGGCCCATCCACGGGCGTGGAGCGCTCCGCCAACGATCGTGAGCACGGTTGCCGTGCCCCACAGGCGAGCCAGCGGATTCCACACGGGCTTCCCCTTGAGCCAGCCCATCACCGCTTCGCTCACCCATTCGCTTGGTAGCCACGGCGACGACGGCGCATCGAGTGCGGCGATGAACTGCATGAAGTTCTGAAAGCCTTCGGGGCGCGCCAGTTGCTCGGGACGCGCGGCGCGAAACAGTACCACTAACGCCGCGACGGCCAGCGCGGTGATGACGCTCAGCAGGTCCCGCGTGCGCCGCGCGGGAAAGATGTTCACCAGCACAAGCGTGATGGCGGATCCCGCTGCGGCGGGTATCGCGAGGAAGGGTACGAACACGAGGAGCGCGAAAGGCGCGAATCCGAAGCCGCTGCGGTACGCGGTTCCGTATGCCGCGACGAAGGGCAACAGCAGGAGCGCAACCATCCAGCTCGAATACATCGCCGTTTCGAGCAGTCGCGCGCGATACAGAGCCCACGGCTTCACCGGTGCGGCCGCCAGCTGATCGAGATCGCGCGCAAGGAAAAAATTCGAGAGCGCGGCGATGGTATTGGACAACAACAGAATCGACGAGAACGACAACAGGATCATCGACAGGAGCTTGCCTGCCAGCAGATCGCCGATGTCCTCCGCGCTCCGGAAGTAGCGAAGCAGCTTGAGCCCGATGAAGAACACCGCCGCCCAGAACGCGGCGCCGAGCAGAAAGACGACGATGGAGCGTCGCAGATCGCCGGCTTGATGTCGCTTCACGCGATGCCGCGCCATCTGCCACTTGGGTGCCAGCAGCGCGATGGGGCCAGCGAAGCGGACCTCAAGCATCGAGCACGTCCACCAGTTCGCGCGCGACGTTGTCGCCTGTCAGTCGCAAGAAGATGTCTTCGAGCGCGTCGTCCTCACCCGTCGCGCCACGCAGTTCGTGCATCGTGCCGCATGCTACCAGCTCTCCCCGCTGCATGATGCCGATCCGATCGCACATCCCTTCAGCGATCTCCAGCGTATGCGTCGACATCATGACGGTGTGTCCGCGCCGCGTGTACTCGCGGAAGAGGTCTTTGAGAATCTTCGCCGACTTGGGGTCGAGCCCCACCATCGGTTCGTCCACCACGATCACGGGCGGGCGATGCACGAAGGCGCTGGCGATGATCAGCTTCTGGCGCATGCCGTGGCTGTAGCTCTCCACCAGTTCGTCGCGCCATCCGTCCAAATCGAAGAGCGCGAGGAGCTCCATCCCACGGCGGTCCACATCGGCGCCATGCTCGCCGTACAGGCCAGCCGCAAAGCGCAGAAACTCCATCCCGGTCAGCTTCTCGTAGATGAACGGCCGGTCGGGGATGAAGCCCAGCGCACGCTTGGCCGACAGCGGGTCGGTCCGCAGGTCGTGGCCGGCGATCTTCACCGAGCCCGAGGTGGGCTGCAGGATTCCCGCGATCATACGCATCGTGGTCGTCTTTCCCGCGCCGTTGGGCCCGAGGAAACCGAACAGCTCGCCACCTGGGACGGTCAGGTCGAGGGAACGAACGGCCGTGAAGGAGCCGTATCGTTTGGAGAGAGAGGCGATCTCGATCATCGTCGGCCGGCCGAAGGGCAGTGCAGCGTCGTTACACAGGCCAATAGCCTGCGGGCACGGGCGCGAGGTGCCGTGCAAGTCGAGACGATCCACCGCTGTACAGCCGTCACGCTTCCGGGCAATTCCTGCCCGGGGTGTGACAGTTCGTTCCCGGTGGGGTTGAACAAATCCCGAAGGCCCCACAGCTTGCATCCCTATGTCTGATTCGGTAAAGCCGGTTCAACCGTCCGATTTCCTTGTCGTTCGCGGCGCTCGCGAGCACAACCTGCGCAACATCAGCGTCACCATTCCGCGCGATAAGCTGACGGTGGTGACGGGGTTGTCCGGGTCGGGTAAGTCGTCGCTCGCCTTCGACACGATTTACGCTGAAGGGCAGCGTCGCTACGTCGAGTCGCTCTCCGCCTACGCGCGCCAGTTCCTCGGCTTGATGGAAAAGCCCGATGTGGACGCGATCGAAGGGCTCTCGCCGGCTATCTCCATCGAGCAAAAGTCCGCGGGACACAATCCGCGTTCGACGGTGGGCACCGTCACCGAGATCTACGACTACCTGCGCCTGCTCTACGCGCGTACCGGCACGCCGCACTGTGCCAACTGCGGACGCGCCGTGCAGCGGCAGAGCCCCGCGCAGATCGCCGAACTGGTGTTGGCCTGGCCCGAAGGCACGCGTCTCGAGATTCGCAGCCCACTCGTCCAAGAGCGGAAAGGCGAGTTCCGCGATCTCTTCGAGAGCGCCCGCAAGCAGGGCTTCGTGCGTGCGTTGGTCGATGGCGACATGATCGAGCTGGCCGATCCGCCCAAGCTCAATCGTCGCGTCAATCACTCCATCTCGGTCATCGTCGATCGACTGGTGGTACGCGCCGACGATCGCGGTCGCATCACCGATTCCATTGAGACCGCACTCCGTCTCGCGGAAGGCCTGGTGGAAGTCGTGCGCTACGATGGCGCGCAGCCCGTCACGGAAGTGTTTTCGGAGCGCTACGGCTGTCCAGTGTGCGGCATCTCGCTCCCTGAGCTCGAGCCACGGCACTTCTCCTTCAACTCGCCGTTCGGCGCCTGCGCGACGTGCAGCGGCTTGGGCACGACACGCAGCGTCAGCGATGAACTCGTACTCGGCGATCCCGCCATCTCCATTCTCGAAGGCGTCGTCTTGCCGTGGGGTGAACCGGACGGATACCTGCGCAAGGTGATCTTGCCGGGGCTCGCCAAGCAGTTGGGCTTCGATCTCGCCGCACCTTGGGGAAAGATCCCCGCCGCGGTACGCACGCAGCTGCTGCATGGTGTGGGCGACACTCCACCGCCCGCGCGCAGCGGCGTGAAGAAGGTCGCCAAGGGCGCAAAGACCGCTGCGGCCAAGACGTCGGCCAAGGCGAGCACCGAAAGCCGTTGGGAAGGCATCGTCACACATGTGCAGCGCCGTTACGACGAGACCAGTTCCGACTCGGTACGCACCGACCTCGAAGCGTACATGGTCGCGTCGGCCTGCCCCACGTGCAAAGGACAGCGCCTGCGTGCGGAGTCGCTCGCAGTCACCGTGCATGGTCGCAACATCGGCGAACTCGTCGAGCAGAGCGTGGTGGACGCGCTCGAGTTCTTCAACGGCGTTCCTGTTCGTAGCGCCGGACATCCCGGCCTCGATCCGGGAATCGCCGCGCCTATCCTCAAAGAGGTTCGCGAGCGTCTGCGCTTTCTCGTGGACGTGGGACTCGACTATCTCACGCTCAATCGCAGCGCGGAATCTCTTTCCGGCGGTGAAGCGCAGCGTATTCGTCTTGCCACGCAGATCGGTTCGCATCTCGTCGGCGTGCTCTATATCCTCGACGAGCCGAGCATCGGCCTGCACCAGCGCGATAACGATCGATTGCTGACGACGCTCAAGCAGCTGCGCGATCTTGGCAACACCGTCATCGTCGTCGAGCACGACGAGGAAACCATTCGCGAGGCCGATTACCTCATCGACCTGGGCCCTGGCGCCGGTAAGCACGGCGGCGAGGTCATCGCGCAGGGCTCGGTGCAGGATGTCATCGACACGCCGGGCTCCATCACCGGCGCGTACTTGCTGGGCACGCGTAGTGTGCCGGTGCCGGCCAAGCGCCGTCCGGTTGACGCCTCGCGCACCCTCAAGGTGCAGGGCGCGCGCGAGCACAATCTGCGTGACGTGACTGCAGAGTTTCCGCTCGGCCTGTTCGTGGCCGTCACCGGTGTGTCCGGGTCGGGGAAGTCCACACTCGTCACCGACATTCTGCAGCGGACGCTGTCGCGTCATTTCTACCGCGCGCGCGTTGTGCCCGGTGTGCACGATCGTGTCACAGGCCTCGAACATCTCGACAAGCTGATCGACATCGACCAGAGCCCGATCGGACGCACGCCGCGCTCCAATCCGGCGACGTACACGGGTGTGTTCACGCCTGTGCGCGATCTCTTTGCCGAACTGCCGGAGTCCAAGATTCGCGGTTACGGCCCCGGGCGTTTCTCGTTCAACGTCAAGGGCGGTCGCTGCGAAGCGTGTCAGGGTGACGGACTGGTCAAGATCGAGATGCACTTCCTCCCCGACGTCTTCGTGCCATGCGATGTCTGCAAGGGCAAACGGTTTAACCGCGAAACGCTCGAAGTGCGCTTTCGCGGCATGAGCATCGCCGAAGTGCTCGAGCTCACGGTGGAAGAAGCCTGCACGGTCTTCGAGAATCAGCCGCGCATTTCGCAAAAGCTCGAAGCGTTGCGCGACGTCGGTCTGGGCTACATCCACTTGGGGCAGAGCGCGACGACGCTCTCGGGCGGCGAGGCACAGCGCGTCAAGCTCGCCACCGAACTCTCCAAGCGTGACACCGGGCGTACGCTGTACATCCTCGACGAGCCCACCACGGGGCTTCACTTCGAGGACGTGCGCGTGTTGCTCGAGGTGTTGCACAAGCTGGTCGATCGCGGCAACACGGTCCTCGTCATCGAACACAATCTCGATGTCATCAAGACGGCCGACTGGATCGTCGATCTTGGTCCCGAGGGCGGTGTCCGCGGCGGTACGATTGTCGCGCAGGGAACGCCGGAAGCAGTCGCCAAGGTCAAGGAGAGCCACACCGGGCGCTACCTCAAGCCGCTGCTCAAGCGAAAGTGATGCGATCGTAGGACGGGCGCGACGAGCGCCGAGCCTTAGATTTCCGCCATGGTCTCCCTCCTCGATATCATCGGCCCCGTCATGGTTGGGCCGAGCTCCAGCCATACAGCTGGAGCATGCCGGCTTGGCTTGCTTGCGCGCTGCCTCGTGGGCGGCACGCCCGAGCGTGCAACGGTCGAACTGCATGGCTCCTTCGCGCGCACCGGCGAAGGGCACGGTACAGACAAGGCCATCGTCGGTGGCCTGATGGGCTTTCGCCCCGACGATGAGCGGTTGCGCGTCGCGCTCGAAATCATGGAGAAGGAGGGACTCGACTACACCTTCGAGAAGACCTCGCTCGGTGACGACATCCATCCCAACAGCGTGCGCATCACGCTCGAGCGTGGCGAACGTCGTTCGCAGATGGTTGGCGCCTCGCTTGGTGCGGGCCGCGTGCTCGTGTCGGAGATCGACGGCTACCCGGTGGAAATCTCGGGCAACCTGCACACGGTCGTACTCGTGGCGGGCGATGTGAAGGGTTCCATCGCGCGCATCGCGGGCTTACTGGCCGACAACGATCTCAACATCGCGACGCTCAAGCTGTCGCGGAAAGAGCGTGGCGGCGACGCCTTCATGGTGATCGAAGTGGATGAACAGCCTGGCGAACCGCTGCGCGATGCCATTCGTGCACTGCCGTGGGTCAAGTGGGCGTTCCGTCTCGACAAAGTGAGCGCCTGATGTACAAGAGCCTGGCCGAAGCCATCAAGGACGCCGAAGCGCGCGGCGTGGCGCTGTCTGTCGTGGCGCTCGAAACGGAAGCGCGCGATCAGGGTCGTCCCATCTCCGAGATCCGCGACGCGCTGCGTCGCGCGTTGGTCGTGATGCGAGAAGCCGTGGCGCGCGGGATGGTCGGCGACCTGTATTCCAGTTCCGGCCTCGTGGGCGGTGACGCGGCCAAGCTGCGCACCGGCCCCGATGGTCCGCTCGCCGGCACTCCGTTTCGCGATGTGCTCGCGCGCGCGCTCGCCGTGCAGGAAGTGAATGCAGCGATGGGCGTGATCGTGGCCGCACCGACCGCGGGTGGCGCAGGCGTGCTACCCGCGGTGCTGACTGGACTCGCCGCGGCCCGCGGTATCGACGACGAGGCGCTCATCTCCGCGCTCGCCACAGCGGGACTCATCGGAGCGGTGGTGGCCGAGCGTGCCTCGCTCTCTGGCGCGGAAGGTGGCTGTCAGGCGGAAACCGGTGCCGCGGCGGGCATGGCAGCTGGTGCCGCTGTGGAAATGCTCGGCGGCTCGCCGCGGCAGGTTGGCCACGCGACCGCGCTCGCGCAGCAAGGGACACTCGGACTCGTCTGCGATCCTCTGGGCGGCCTCGTCGAGCTGCCCTGCGTGTTCCGCAACGCGACTGGCGCGGCCATTGCGCTGGCCGCGATCGAAATGGCCATGGCCGGCATCGAGTTCGCCATTCCGGCCGACGAAGTCATCGACACGATGGGCGAGATCGGTGAGGCGATGGACGTGCGCTATCGCGAAACCGCCGGCGGTGGATTGGCCGCGACGCCAACCGGAAGACGTCTCGCGCGCGAGCGTCTGTACGAGTTGAAGCGCAAGGAGTGACTGCGCTCCGTTTGCGTGCACGCCACGTCGCGCGATACGCCGCGCGCTGCGCCGCACTGCTGTCGTTGCTCGCCTGCGGAACGTCGAATGCGGGAGCTGATCTCGTCGTCGTCTCGCTGCGTGATCCTTCGGCACTCGGCGCGCTCGGGGATCGTCAGCTGACCGAGGCATCAGGCGTCGTCCGCAGCGATCAGCATCCCGGCATCTTCTGGTCGCAGAACGACAGCGGCAACGATGCGGTGCTCTTCGCCTACGACAGCGCAGGTGTCTCGCGCGGCGCAACTCGCGTTCTTGGCGCGATCAATCGTGACTGGGAGGCGCTGGCGAGTGGACCGTGCACCGAAGGCACGTGTCTCTACGTCGGTGATGTGGGAGACAATCGTGCGCGGCGTGACGACCTCGCCATCTGGCGCATCGTGGAGCCGGCCCCCGGCGACTCGCTGAGCGCCCGCGCGACGGCTCTGCGGTTGCGCTACAGCGATGGCCCGCGCGACGTGGAGGCGATGTGGGTTGGCCCCGACACAACGCTCTGGCTTCTCACCAAGCGGCCGATGTTCGCTCCGGGCGGCCAGCTGCGTCGCGCGCAGCTCTATCGTGTGTCGGCGAGCGCGTGGGCCGCCAGCGGCGTGCAGGTTGCAACGCTGACCGATTCGCTGCCCATCATCCCGCGCACCACCGACGACGGCAGTTGGATAACCGATGCAGCCCTGTCACCACCGGACAGCAGCGGGGCGCGTCGCGTCGCCATTCGCACCTATCAGTCCGTCTTCGTCTTTGCCGCGGATGCGCGCACCGGTCGGCCGGGAGCACTGCTGGCCACATGCAGCCTCGTCGCCCTCAACGAGCGTCACGGTGAGGGGCTGACGTGGCTCACCGACGGTCGACTGCTGTTCAACGCGGAAGGGCGCGGCGCCCGACTGCAGGCCGGACGCTGTCCCTGAGGCGCGGGAGCGCCCGCACTGTCACAGTGGCGGGCCTTGGCTGCGCGCTGTCCCCACGGCCCGTGGCCGAGCGGACCGCTCACGCGTAGCTTGTGGGAAGCAGGCGCCGTCTCGATCGGACGAAACGCATCCGATCGTCCCGCCGTACGGAGCTTCGACTGAACCCAACAGGAATCACACTATGGTTACTCGTGAAGACGTCGAAGCCTTCCTCGATCGCCTCGGCACCGATGGCGCAACGCACTCCGAGGTCGAACCCGGCCTTTGGATCGTTCGCCCCAGTGGTCCCCTCGATTTTGACGTGGTCATCACCCACAATCCGCCCGTGTTGCTGCTTCGGGTGAAAGTGATGCCCGTGCCGGCCGATGCCGCGGAGGTCGCAGCGCTCAGCCGCCGCCTCCTCGAGCTCAACGCCACCGATCTACTGCATGGCTCCTACGGCATCGATGCCGACGCCATCGTCCTCACCGAGGCGCTCGAGTTGGCGCATCTCGACTACGAGGAGTTCCTCGCTTCCTACGAAAGCCTGACGCTTTCGCTGACCACGCACATGCGCGAGTTGGCCGCCTTCCGAGAGGTTCGCTGAACCATGGGCATCTTTGACCGTTTCTCGACGCTGATCAAGTCGAATCTCAACGACCTCATCTCCTCGGCGGAAAACCCCGAGAAGATGCTGAATCAGATCATCGTCGACATGCGCAACCAGCTCGCCAAGGCCAAGCAGCAAGTGGCCGCGACGATCGCCGACGAAAAGCGCCTCAAGGATCAGGCGGACGCGGAGTTCAAGCTCGCCGACGATTGGGACAAGCGCGCGATGCTCGCCGTGCAGGAGGGGCGCGACGACCTCGCCAAGCAGGCACTGCTCCGCGGCCAGGAACATCTCGAGCACGGCCAGCAGCTCGCGATGACGTGGGAAACGCACAAGATGGAAGCGGAGAAGCTCAAGCAGTCGCTCCGTGACCTGAACGACAAGATCGAAGAAGCCAAGCGCAAGAAGAATCTGTTGCTCGCGCGGCAGCGTCGCGCCGAAGCGCAGGCGCGCATCTCGCAGACCATGTCCGGCCTCTCGGACAACTCGGCGTTCGATGCCTTCTCGCGCATGGAAGAGAAGATCACGACGAACGAACGGCAGCTTCAGGCCGCGCAGGAGATCGACGAGGAGTTCAGCGGCGATCGTCTCGCCGGCGAATTCAAGCAGCTCGAGCGCTCGGCGGGCGGCGCCAATGCCGACTCGCAGCTGTTGCAACTCAAGCAGCGCATGGGCATGTTGCCCGCGGCTGCTCCGGCAGCGTCGCGTCAGCTTGCCGCCGGTGCGGCGGCCGCCGAGGCGGCTCCTGCGGCCGCGCCGGCACAGCTCTCGGCCGGCGCGAAGGAAGAGGCCAAGACGGCCGAAGTCGATCTCATCGCCGAGATCGAAGGATTGCGCGAACCCAAGCCCCGATCGTAGTGGCCCACGCACGTCGATTTCTGATCCTCGCCGAAGGCAACTTCGGCCCGCTGACATCGAAGACAGCCAACGCCTGCATTCGATATTCCGAGTCTGAAGTCGTCGTCGTGCTCGACAGCGTCTCTGCCGGCAAGACCGCGCAGGATGTGTTGGGGTTCGGTGGCGCCATTCCGGTGGTGGCCACTTACGCCGAAGCGATGTCGCATCAGCCGAACGCGCTGCTGATCGGCATCGCACCGGCGGGCGGGCAGTTTCCGGCCGCGTGGCGCACCATAGTGTGCGACGCGCTGCGCGCTGGACTCGATCTCTGGAGCGGCTTGCACACCATGCTCGGTGACGACGCAGAGTTCGCGTCGCTTGCCGCGGCATCCGGCGCAACGATTCGCGATTTGCGTCGCGCGCCGGCCGATCTCGACGTGTCGTACGGCCGCGTGCGCGATGTGTCGTCCACCGTCATCCTGACCGTGGGCACCGATTGCAACATCGGCAAGATGACGACGCAGCTGCAGGTGCAGGATGCAGTCCGCGCGCTCGGACATCGTGTCAGCTTTGCCGCGACCGGACAAACGGGCATCCTCATCGAAGGACGTGGCATCGCTGTCGATGCCGTCGTCGCCGACTTCATCGCCGGTGCCGCCGAACGACTCACGATCGAGGCCGCGCAGGACGCCGACATCGTGCTCGTGGAAGGGCAGGGGTCGCTCATCCACCCCGCGTACTCGGGCGTCACGCTCGGACTCATTCATGGCTCGCTGCCGCATGCGATGGTGTTGTGCGCGCAGCCGTCGCGAAAGACGGTGCACCGCAATCCGTGGGTGCCGATTCCGTCGCTGACGGAGATGGTGGCGTTGTACGAACAGTCCATCAAGCATCTGCGTCCGTCGCCGGTCATCGCCATCGCGCTGAACACGTTCGATCTCTCCGACGACGAAGCGCGCGCTGCGGTGGACGCGGTGCAGGCGGAGACCGGGCTTCCAGCAACCGATCCGGTGCGCTTCGATCCGGCGCCCATCGCACAGGCAATCAGCGCGTTCCACAACAGCCGCTCGCGATAGCAGCCGCCAGCGCGCTGCCGTGCATCGGTGTGCGTGATTTCGATGCGGTAGCGAATGAATCGGTAACGATATAGGCGCGCAGGACGGTCATCGTACCGTCCATGCGCCATCATCCTCCCAACCAACGCCTCGGGCGGCATACTCGAGGCCACGTGCTACTCTCCGTCCGCGATGCCCGGGCGGAGATCGCCGCCGGGCTAGGCAACGCGCTCTGTCTGGTACGCACGCTCGACGGCGTCTCGTGCGACGTGCACGCCGGGGAGCTGCTGTTGCTCGCCGGCCGACCAGGAAGCGGCGCCGCCGCGCTACTGCGCGTGCTGCATGGAGCGCCGATACGCGGACAGGTGTGGCGCGGAGTACGGTCTGGCGCGCAGGTACGTCGCGGTGTGGTCCCGCCGTTCGCGCGCGATGCGATCATCGCCGGATGGGACGCTGCGCACCTCGCATCACCCGCCGGCTCAGTCGCGCGCGCTCCCGCGGTCTACCTGCTCAGGGTGCGCGAGTCTGCACAACCGAGTGCGAGTGCGATGATCTCTGCGTCGCCGTCGGTCATCGACTCGTGGCGTCGCTGGGCCACGCATTTGCGCTGGAGCGGTGGCGCCGTTGTGCTTCAGGGAAGCTCGCCTCCTGACCCCGACGCGCGCGCGGAGACAAAAAAACAGCGCGCCTCGAATCGAAGCGCGCTGCCAGAGACGGGTCAGGTGCGAGAGGTGTCCCGCGCCGATGATTCAGCCATTCGTACGATCACGCTGTACGCAGGCCGGATCGTCAGCGCTGTCCCAGGCTCTCACCAGACGTCGACGGACGGAACGTGCGGAGCTCCGTCGCATACGGCTTCTTGTCCATGCTCCACAGCGTCGCCTGAATCATGGCGTTCCGAATACGACGGACGTTGCGCGCGGGGAGTGGGTTCTGACGAGCGCTCACGATCGCCGGCTCGGGGTGCGCCGCTTCCTTCGCATACACCTGGCTGTACTCGTACTTCTCGATGCCGTCCACCTTCTTCATGATGAACACTCGGCCCACGACCGGCTGCCCATTGATCAGCGTCTGACCCGTCGCCGGGTCAACTGGCCATGCGTCAGCAACCGGTACCGGCGCCGGGGCCGGAGCCATCACCGCAGCTGCGGGCACTGCGGGCGAGGCAGCAGCCATCGAGTCGATGGCGTCCACGATCGTCGGCAGGGTGTCGGTCTGAGCCGTAGTGGCGGCGGGCGGTGCCGCGGGAGGCTCTTGCGTGGACTGCGAACGCGCTGCCATCGCGATCACGGCGAGGGCGGCAACGCCGAGCGACAGGGCGGCGCGCGAGTACAACGGCGAACGATCGGAGCGAGGGCTCATGGGCGATCCAGAAGTGTTGAAGGTGCCGAACGTCTGACAAACGACGGACCTGTCCAATAGGCAGCTTTTTGAACGAATTCGCAATACGTATTCCCCCCGCGATGCGCTCTCGACCTGATACATTCAAGCGGTCACGCCGCGTCTGAGTGCCCGGCGCCATCACCAGTCATCCTTCCCGCGTATGCCCGAGTTTCGTCTGTACAATACGCTCACGCGTCGCGTCGAGCCGTTTGCGCCCGCCGATGGACACACCGTGCGCATGTACACTTGTGGACCGACGGTCTACAACCCGGCGCATCTGGGCAACTTCCGCACGTTCCTCTTCGAGGACTTGATGCGGCGCGCGTTTCGGCTCGCCGGCTGGCAGGTGGAGCAGGTGATGAATCTGACGGACGTGGACGACAAGATCATTCGGAAGGCGGCCGCGACGAACGTCAGCATCACCGCCGTCACCGAGCCGTTCACGGAGCTCTTTCATCGCGATCGGCGCTACCTGCGCATCGAAGACGCGGAGATCTATCCCAAGGCGACGGAGCACATTCCGGAGATGATCGCGCTCGTCGAGCGGTTGATCGCCAACGGTGTGGCCTACGTGGCGGAGGATGGTTCGATCTACTTCGCGATCGATCGCTTTCCGACGTATGGCCAGCTCTCGCAGCTCGACAAGCGCGAGGTGCGTGCGGGCGCGCGCGTCGCGCAGGACGAGTACGCCAAGGAGAATGCGCAGGACTTCGCGCTCTGGAAGGCGGCCAAGGACGAAGACGAGGCCACCGGTGCCGCCTGGGATTCGCCCTGGGGCCGCGGGCGCCCCGGCTGGCACCTCGAGTGCTCGGCGATGGCGATGAAGTATCTGGGCGAGACGTTCGACCTACATGCCGGTGGAATCGACTTGATCTTCCCGCATCACGAGGACGAGATCGCGCAGTCCGAAGCGGCGACCGGGAAGACCTTCGCGCGTTGCTGGTGCCACGGAGAGTTCCTGCTGACCGACGGCGCCAAGATGGCCAAACGTGTCGGCAACGTCGCCAACGTGGTGGAACTGCGTGAGCAGGGGATTTCCGGCACCGCCTATCGTCACTTCGTGTTCAACGCGCACTATCGCAAGCAGCTCAACTTGGGCGAAGACTCGCTTGAGCAGTCGCGCGCGGCCGTGCGTCGCATCGGGACGTTTGCGGAGCGGCTCGGGCAGGCCACCGGCGGTAACGCCGCACTCGCCGACGCGGCGACACGCGCTGAGCAGGCGTTTCTGGCGGCGTTGTTCGACGACCTGAACGCACCCGAGGCGATGGCGGCGCTGTTCACGTTCATTACCGAGGCCAACCGTGAGTTGGACGCCGGAGGAACGGATCACGCCGCGCTGGAGCGCGCGCGCGCCGCATTCCGCCTGATGGATGGCGTGCTCGACCTCGTGCCGGAGCAGGAGACGGACGAAGCGCTGGCGATGTGGGTGGAAGAGCGTCTCGAGGCGCGCCGTGCGGCCCGGGCGCGGCGTGACTTTGCCGCGGCCGACGCCGTCCGTGATGAACTGGTGGCCCGCGGCGTGACGATCGAGGACTCCGCACAGGGAACGCGCTGGCGCCGCGCTTGATTCCGCTCGTGGCTGGGTTTAATCTGCGGGTCTGTCCGGGGCGAGCTTTTCCGTCGCCTTGCTGACGTAGCTCAGTTGGTAGAGCAGCTGATTTGTAATCAGCAGGTCGTCGGTTCAATCCCGACCGTCAGCTCTTCCAGGCCTGGTTGTGGCACTGGCGACGGTGTCGCGGCTGGAGATTGGTGGGATACTCAAGTGGCCAACGAGATCAGACTGTAAATCTGACGGCTAACGCCTTCGAAGGTTCGAATCCTTCTCCCACCACTGCAGGTGTTCGTTGTTGTGTACCACGCGGGAGTAGCTCAGTTGGTAGAGCGCTAGCCTTCCAAGCTTGATGTCGCGGGTTCGAGCCCCGTCTCCCGCTCTCGAATGCACAAATCAAAAGCCGGCCTCGTAAGTGGGGCCGGCTTTTGCGTGTCGAGATCGAAGGCGGTTCCCGTCGCCAGCCCGCGGGACTCAAGGCTTCAGGCCCGGCCTCGCCGCGGTTACCGCTTCTCGCTGCGTAGCTCGCCGGGCGGATTCCTGCGCTTCATCATCGCTTCGTGCATCGCTGCCATCCCGCGATTCACCAGGTCGGTTACCTCGGCCGCATGAGCTTGCAGCAGCGCCACCGTCGCTGAGTCGGTGGATGTCTCCGTCAGTTCGACGCCCTTCTCGGTCACGACCGTCTGGCGCACGATGCGAAGTCCATTGCTGAGCACGCCGTGCAGCGCCGGCGTGGACATCGGCAGGTTCGGGTCGACGCCCTTCGTCACGAACGCACCAGTCGACGCCACGTGCTCCTTGATCTGCCGAGCCATCGCTGGATCGTCTGATTCGGTGACGGTGCGAATGCCGTCGGGCAGGTTCACGACGGTGCGTCGCAGTTTGTCGTGGTTCATGACCAGTTCGTGGACGACGCGCATGATGTCTGCCGACGTCGAGTCACCGCGTCCGCGCATCATCATCCCGCCGCCCATCATGCCGCCCTGCGCGGAGAGCGGAGCCGCCCACGTCGCTGCGAAGAGGGAGGCTGCGAAGACTGCCTTTATTAGATGTCGCATGAGCAACTCGCTGATGAGGAGGGTCGGTCTGACACATCGGGACGACGCGTTGCATACGGCACGCGGCGGCACTTCGAATATCGCGCGCCCCGAACGTGCGAGTGTCAGGTATCCCCCCGGTCATTTGTGAGGGGTACATCCATTTATGTGCATATACGCAATAATGTATTGCACGCCGAGGCGCGGGAGCTCGGGTGCTCGGCAGATTGGGCATGTCACGCACACGGTCACATCGCGAAGGCCATGGACCTGGGACCCCAGTCACGACAGCGCCCACCCGCGCTGATCTGCGGATGGGCGCGGCGCGGGCTGCTGCCGGCCTGCTGGCGCTAGAAGCGCACCGACACCGCGATCCCGGTGCCGCCGGTCCGTCCAACTGGAAGGATGGGCGACACGCTGGCGTCCGGCGCCGCGCGTCGCGGCTGACCGGCGGCCTCGCTCTCTCGCTTGGCCGCCAGATACTGCGACCGATGCATCAGCGACCGCGTGGATAGTGCGATGCCAAGACCGCCCACGGCCACGCCGGCCGTCGCAATTCCGCGCACGACGTTGTTGTTGTCCCGGCCGGACACAAAACGCGCGTTGAAGGCACCCGCGAGTACGCCGGCTGAAATGCCGATAATCGAACCGGCTCGACTGTGCCCATTCGCATTGCCCCACGCGTTCCACGTCGCAGTGCTCGCGGAGGCGAGCATCGAGAGCGGCGCGGCCAGCGCCAGCGCTGCCTCCTGCCGCTGTTGGGTGGGCGTCATCACGTACGGCACCTGGATGCGCGCGGCCTCTGCCAGCGAGAGTCCATGGTCGCTCAGCCACGCGGTGAACTCGGAGTCTCCCGCCAGCGCCGACACCCACACGTTGTTGTTCGTACGCGCCACGCGATCCACCAGCGCGCGATGTCCGGTGGATTCGAGCAGAAACGCCACCGCGCACAACGTGCCTGTCTTGCGATCCACGAAGTACGGCGTGGCCGCCTCCGCAAAATCGTAGTTGTGCGGGAAGACGCCACGCACATTGTAACCGGTCAGCGTGCGGACCAGTGCGGCGCGTGCCGCACGTTCCTCCACACTCAGCGACGAGAGATCGCGTGCGTCGAGTTCGGTGAGCACGCTGTCGAAGTGCGCATGGATGCGTGAACGTTCCGCCTGTTCTGCGGTGCGCTCGTACCACGTCGTCTTCTTCGCCAAAAGCGCGAGCGTGCCGCGCGAGGTCGTCTCCTCCGACGTCGTCGACAGAATGCTGCTCGCGATCAACAGCGCGAGCGCGGACGCGAGCCCGGCAATGGCAACGGCGTTCCAACGATTGAGTAGCATGCGACTCTCCGTGGGTAGGTGACAGGAGCATCAGTGCACTCAGGGGCAACAGTGCGCATGAGACCACGGTCACACTACCCTGTCACCGGCCGCGCCGTCACCGAATGGTTCGGCCCGTCAGCGTTTCGGCTTGACGCCCGTGATCCCCCACTCGAGCCGGTCCAGCATCGCGTCCGAGACACCCTTCCGGAAATCCACCCACGTGAACTGGCGGAGGAACAGCGGCAACGCGGGGTTACCCGCGTCGGGAAGCAGCACGGGAATGACGGCCATCTTGCGGCGCACACACTCATCCAGACAGGCACGCATCTCCGGCTCCTCCCATGGACCGATGCCATCAGGTCCGACAATCACGGCCGCCGTACGCGAATTGAGAATCGCCTGCTCGATCGCGGCTTGCCAGCGCTCACCTGGGACGAGCTCCCATGCGTCGAGCCAGACGCGCACATTGCGGTCACGCAGCGCTTCCGCCAGTTCGATGACCGCGGGCTTATCCTGCGAGTTGTGCGACAGAAACACGTCGAACGGTTCGGCCTTCGCCGCCGCTGTCTCGCTCGGCACCAACTCCGTCCTGGGCAGATGTACGCGCGCCTTTTGCAGGCGAGCACCGCCCGTGAGCGTAGCCGCAAGCAATCCCACCGCCAGCAGCGGATAGCTGGTGTCGATCCAGAGCAGCCCCACGCGCATCGCGACGGCGGCCGCGACCACAATCGCGAGCGCGATCAGCGCCGCGCCAATCCAGAGCGCTCGCACCCCCGCGCCGCGCGCCTGGATCAGCGTCAGCAGATAGCAGATCAGAAAGACCACACCCAGAGTCCAGCGAACGTCGACTCGGCGAATGACGAAATTCGACCGGAGTGCATGAGCCGCATAGGCGTGTATCATCACGCCCGATAGTGGGCCGTACGGCGTATCGAACACATCGCCTGCGCGACTCGAGCCGACGATCACGAAGCGGTCACGCAGGACGCGCACCTGTGCTGAATCGGGAACGCCGGCGATCGTCACCGGGGGCTTCCGCGGCCCGACGAACTGCGTCAACCCGACGTCCGGAAGCGACGTGCCGGGCGCGAGCAACGCCGCGATGCGATAGCTGAACGAGCGCATCGACGCTTGCCCAAGGTGCGACGTGGGCACCATACGTACGCGCAGATCCGCTTCGCGCAGCCCCATCACCGTGCCCTGGCGTTCAATGCGAATGCACTGCGCCAGCTGGGGCGCGAGTTCGGCGCGACTCACCGCCGACTGCACGGTATCGAGGCCGTACCCGAGCACGACCGGCACTCCCGCTGCTTCGGCGCGCGCCGCCTGAAAGCAGAAGATGCGATCGATCGCTGACGGCGCCGTGAGCAGCAGGTCGAACGCGATCCCCTTCGCGCCGTTGTCGGCGGCCATTGCGATGAGGTTGGCCTCCGTCATGCGCGCGTCGTTCACGCTCTGACCACCGAACGAGGGCAGCGTGATGACCACGATGTCGCTGGCATCCGGCGCTTGCGGGGCAAATCGATAGTGCCAGTCCCCGAGTCGATTGAGACCGAGCACGTTGCTCGGCGTCTCGCCCTCGAACCCGTCGAGCGAAGTGCGCCTGCCTTCGAGTACGCGCGTTCCTGCTGCGAGAGCAAAGAGCACGCAGTACGCGACGAAGAATGGAAGGAAGCCGCCACCCAGAAGCACGCGGCGTTCGCGAACGAGCGGTGCGCCGAGTGCGAGGACCACCGCGAGGAGCGGGAGCAACACCACGGCGACGACGTACGGCCGATCGGAGAATGAACCGACCGCGCCGACGAGGAAGTACGCGCCGATGAGGATCGGGATCGATGCGAGCAGGATCTGCACCTGTTCGCGTCGCAGCGCGCTTCGCGGGCCGCTCCGTGCTTCGCTGTCCAGTGCCACCGCGAATCGACTCTGGTTCAGGTGTGACTCACGGCGTGCGCGCGACGATCGCCTGCATCGCCGCCACTTCAGTCGCGGTGAGCTTGTGGTCCGTCGCGTTCTTCGCGATGGCGCGCTCGGCATTCGTCTTCTGCGAGGCCGCGCTGCGCGAGGCGTATGCGTTGGCCAGATCGAAGTGATCGCGCGAGGTGGCTGTACCAGCGCTCACGCGCGCCTCGAGCGCGCGAATCGTTTCGCTGACCACGGACACCGTGCCTGCGCTCATGCTCGCGGACCGCGCGCGGGTGCCCGAAACCGCCGTCGCGCTGGTGGTTGCTCTGGTAGTCGCGCTGGCCGCAGCGCTCGTCGATGCGCCAGCGCTGGCGGCAGTACTCGGCGATGACAGTGCCGCCGCGGCGGCAGCCGTAGCGCCACTCGCGGAGGCGCGCTCGGTCACGCTTCCGGCGGCCGTTGCGGAGATGCTTGCACCAGTCGAGGCGGGCTTGCGCGAGTAGACGCGGTCACGCAGCGTGGCGCTGGATTCGATGAGTGTCGGATCGATGCGATAGCTGCGCAGCGCCGAGTCGGTAGTGACGTTGGCGCGCTTGAGGTTGTAGGCAGCCTGCTCGTCGGACTTGATCTGGATCTGGCGTTTCGCGAGGTCCACGCGCTTTCGCGTGTCCGTGGGATTAGCCAGCATGTCGTACTGCAGCCGCTTCATCTCGGCGAACGTCGCGACGGTGTCGATGTCAGGCTTCGCCGCGCGCGCCGCGTACACATCGAAACGAGCGTTGACCGTCGCAGCGGCGTCGAGCTCTCTCGTTCCAATGACCGTCCGTGCAGTGGTACCACGCGCCCAGGTCAGGCTGCGTCCCTGCGGCACGGCCTCACCGCTGCGGCGCACGTCCACCACACCTTCAAACACGGCAAGCTGACAGGCGATCAGCTCGCCCTCGCCGGTAACGTCGACCGAGTACTGCGTGCCTCGCGATGCGAGCGGCACGCCGCCGGCGGTGGTGACCGTCGGCATCTCGGCGATGATGTCGCCGCGTCCCGACTTGATGTTCACGTGACAGATCGTGTCCACCGGCACATCGATCACGATCGTGAAGGGCGACTGCATGCGGTAGAGCGTGATGCGTTGCCCGCCGCATTGCAGTTCCATCAGCGCCGCCGTTCCGGTCGCGGTGAGCTGATCGCCGGGGCTCAACGTCTGACCGGCGACGGCGTTCGTGTCGCGTGTGGCACCCAAGCGCCGCAACCGCACGCTGGCCGTGGCGGGGAGCAGCCGGGCGACGCGTGCGATGGCACTGGAGGGAAGTGGCGCCGGTTGCGTTGTCGCGGGCTGCGCCGAGGTGACGTTCGGCGCGACGGTCAGCGCGAGCACGGCGGTCAGCGCGCGCGCGCGACACGACAGTGTTCGCGTCCGACTGAACAGACGGTTTGCAATGAATGAGGACATCACACTGCTCCGTGGTGCGGGGGCATTCCGCGTCGGGTGGGGGAACGCGCGGATGCTATGGGACTGCGCTGCGGATCGTCACCCGATGCTGGCTGCGCAGACGTTACTCTCCGGGCACGAACGGCACGAGTGGCCCTCTGGATAGCGAGCAACTCCTTTCGGTGGCGCTTGTGTCGATACTCGAGCAGGACTAGCTTGCCCCTCTGCCCGAAAATCAACTCGGCGGTGCCGCACGCATAGCTCAGTCGGTAGAGCACATCCTTGGTAAGGATGAGGTCACCGGTTCGATCCCGGTTGCGTGCTTCTCAGTCTTTTGTGGTCGCAACCCCGTACCCACCCAGTGGATACGGGGTTTTGCGTTTCCGTCCTGATGGCGGGCGAGCGCCCGTCGGAGCGTTGTGATCTCGTGAGCCGTCCGTCGAGAAGTGCAGCGATCATCGGCGCCGGACCCAGTGGACTGGCGGCCGCGCGCTTTCTTCGCCGCGTCGGCTTCCGGGTGACGCTGTTCGACCGGTCGGACGGCGTTGGAGGCCAGTGGCGGGCGGACGCAGTCTCGAGTGGGATCTGGCCGGGGATGCGCACCAACACGAGTCGCATCAACACCGCGTTCAGCGATCTGCCCCATTCATCGGATGCGGCGACGTATCCGACCGCCGAGGAGATGGGCGCGTATCTGGCGCGCTATGCCGCGCAGTTTGACCTGCTCGAGGGCGCGCGATTCCGGTCGACCGTCACTGAAGTCGAGCCGGAGGCCGGACAGTGGCGCGTGAGTTGGCGCGATACGACGGGGCACTCGCACGACGATCACTACTCGCACGTGGTCGTGGCGACCGGACGTCACCACCGACCGATCGTTCCGCCGGTGCCAGGACTCGACGCGTTCACCGGGAGCGAGGGGGTGTCGCACGCCGCGAGCTATCGCGGCTCCGAGCGCTTCCGAGGCAAACGTGTGCTCGTCGCGGGGCACGGAATCAGCGCGCTCGAGATTGCGAGCGAGATCGCGATCGGCGGTGCCGCACGCGTCGTCATCGCGGCTCGCCGGCACCGGTATGTGCTGCCGCGACTGATCGACGGCGTGCCGATGGATCATCGCGTGTACACGCGGGCGGCCGGGCTGGCGTGGGAGACGCTACCCATTGAGCGGAGCAGTGCCGCGCTCAAGGAGCTCGTGCTCGCGAGCAGCGGCCATCCGTCGGCCTCGGGGGCGCCTGTGCATTCGGAGGACGTGCTCACGGCCGGTTTCACGCACTCTCCGCACTACCTCCGTCTTGTGGCGAGCGGCCAGATCGTACCGATGCCTTGGATGGGGCGGGTCGAGGGCGACACTGTGGTGATGCAGGACGGCCGCACCGAGGTGGTGGATGCGATCGTGTGCTGCACCGGGTATGCGCTGGATCTGCCGTTTCTTGGCCCGACGGTCCGGCGTGCGCTCGATCCGGACCTGCTCGACGCGGATCTCCATGAGCACACGTTCCACCCCGATCTGCCGGGTTTTGCCTGCCTCGGGCTGTACGAGCAGGGAGGGCCGTATTTGCCGACGCTGGAGCTGCAGGCGCGGTGGGTGGCGTATGTGTGGGGCGGGGAGTGTGCGGCGCTGGCTGAGGCCGAGTTGGCGGAGGGGGTGCGTCAGGCGCGGGCGCGACGGGGCACAGGCCATGTGGAGCGGGCGCACCTGATTGCGCGGCGGTTCGCACGGCTCGCGGGAGTGGAGCCGGCCCCTTGGCAGTGGCCGGATCTGGCGCGGGCGCTGTACTTCGGTCCGCTGTCGCCGGCGTCGTTCCGGTTGAGCGGCCCGGATGCGATGGCCGAGGCGCCGGCGCGGGTGGTGGCGGACGCGGCCGCGTTCGGATGTGTGGAGGGCGCGACGCTGAGCGCGGCCGAGTGGGCGCGGCTGCGAGAGTTGGCCGGGACGGGGCCGGAAACGGAAGCGAGCGCGGCGTTCGCGGGCTGGCTCGAGGGGCTCATGGCCGCCTTGCGTGCTTGAACGGGGTGGGCTACGTTGCAAGGCTCACCCCACTGCATGCGGTCCCGCAGTTCGGCCACTCGTGGTGCCCTGATTTTCTGGGGCATCCATCCCGACAACGCTCTACGGTGCAAGCCGTCGGAACGTGCGGGGTTTCGGCCGTTCGGCAGTAGCCGGACCGTCAGGCGGGTTGGGTCACCCAGTTGGGGCAGCGCGCTCTGCGACCGCAGGCTGCGCACCTGATGTCGGAAGCTGCAGCACGGAGTCGCAAATCATGGCACGCGAGAAAATCATCCTCGGTTGCACCGAGTGCAAGAACCGCAACTACTTCACCATGAAGAACAAGCGCCTGCATCCTGAGCGCGTCGAATGGAAGAAGTATTGCCCCCGCTGCAACTCGCACAAGACGCATAAGGAAACGAAGTAGTCATGGCCACGTCGGTCGAAGTCGCCCGTCCAGGGCTCGGCACGCGGCTGGTCACGTTCTACCATGACGTGATCGCTGAGATGAAGAAGGTGACCTGGCCCGATCGCCCGCAGCTGCAGCAGGCGACGATTCAGATCATCGTCTTCGTGCTGTTGCTCGGTGCGGTGATCGCGCTCGTCGACGTCGCGTTGCAGGCGCTGCTGGTGCGCTTGCCCGCGATGCTGATCGGCCGCTGAGCCCGCACGCGTTTATGCTCGAGCACCGGTGGTATACGGTCCAGACGACGTCTGGTCATGAGAACAAGGTGCTGCGCCTGATCCAGCGGAAGATCGACATGGATCCGGCTGCGCCCGAGGATCGCATGATCCGTCAGGCGCTCGTGCCTACGCAGGAAGTGGTTGAGATCAAGAACGGCAAGAAGGTGACGGTGGAGCGGAAGATCTTCCCGGGCTATGTGCTCGTGGAGATGGTCGCGGGACAGGACACGCTGCACGAAGTCAATGCCATTCAGGGCGTGATCAAGTTCGTGGGCAAGGAGAAGGACCCGACGCCGCTGCGCGACGACGAAGTGCGTCGTTTGCTGGGCGTGACGGATCCGGAGACCGAGTCGGCGGTGAAGGAAGAGATTCCGTTCCTCGTCGGGCAGGCGGTGGCGATCACCGAGGGCCCGTTCGCGGACTTCAATGGCACCGTGGAAGAAGTCTTGCCGGATAAGGGCAAGGTGCGCGTGTCGGTGAGCCTGTTCGGTCGCCCGACCAGCGTCGAGCTCGACTATCTGCAGCTGCGGGGCTACTGAGTACTACTGCAGTTGAGTGGCAGGACAATGCCGGTGGGACGCAGAGCAAAGTGCATCGCTCTCCCCCGTCGCCAACCACAGCGACGTTAAAGATGCGGCGTGGCAGCACGACCGCGCGGGGATGGTCCCCGTGCGGAACTTGCGTTGAGGTGTAAGCATGGCAAAGAAGGTCACTGGATTCGTCAAGCTGCAGATTCCGAGCGGCAAGGCGAACCCGGCGCCCCCCGTGGGTACGGCTCTCGGCCCCCAGGGTATCA
Source organism: Gemmatimonas sp. (assembly GCA_965279375.1). Taxonomy (GTDB): domain Bacteria; phylum Gemmatimonadota; class Gemmatimonadetes; order Gemmatimonadales; family Gemmatimonadaceae; genus Gemmatimonas. The sequence goes on from OZ257156.1 coordinate 2,825,969, forward strand.
ACATCATGGCATTCTGCAAAGAGTTTAACGCTCGGACGCAGGGTGGCGACATGGTGATCCCGGTCGAAGTCACGATCTACGGCGACAAGTCGTTCACGTTCATTCTGAAGACCCCGCCGGCGGCGGAGTTGATCAAGAAGGAACTGGGCGTCGAGAAGGGCTCGGGTCAGCCGAATAAGGTGAAGGTCGGAACGATCACGCGTGCGCAGCTCAAGAAGCTCGCCGAGATCAAAATGCCGGACCTCAACACGGAGTCCATCGATAGCGCGATCGCCATGATGGCGGGTGCCGCGCGTTCGATGGGCATCACGGTCAAGGACTGAGCATGAAGACGCATGGAAAGAAGTTTCGCACCGCGAGTGAGCGGCGCGAAGTCGCCAAGCCCTACGCCGCGTCGCAGGCCATCGCGCTGGTCAAGCAGATGAGCTTCGCGAAGTTCGACGAGACGGTGGAAGTCGCCGTTCGTCTCGGCGTCGATCCGCGCCACGCCGATCAGGTGGTGCGTGGCACGGTCGTGTTGCCGGCGGGTACGGGCAAGACGATGCGTGTGCTGGTGATCGCGGCTGGTGCCAAGATCCAGGAAGCGCAGGACGCGGGCGCCGATTTCGTCGGCACCGAGTTCCTGGCGAAGATCAAGGAAGGGTGGCTGGACTTCGACGTCCTCATCGCCACGCCGGACCAGATGGGCCAGCTGGGTCAGCTCGGCCGTATTCTCGGTCCTCGCGGCCTGATGCCGAATCCGAAGGCCGGCACCGTGACCTTCGACGTGGGCAAGGCTGTCCGCGAGTCGAAGGGCGGCAAGATCGAGTTCCGCGTCGACAAGGGTGGCAACGTGCACGCCCCGATCGGCAAGGTCTCGTTCGAGCCGGAAGCACTCGCTTCCAACTTTGCTGCGCTGATGGACACTCTCGTCCGCTCCAAGCCGACTGCGGCGAAGGGCGTCTACATCCGGAACGTCGCGCTGTCCAGCACCATGGGACCCGGCGTCAGTGTCGACACCACGCCGTACCGTTAAGAGGCAGACGCGACCATGAAAGCCAAACCAAAGGCAAAGAAGCACGACAAGCAGGTGCTCGTGGATAGCCTGAGCTCCAAGCTCGGCTCCGCCAGCGCGCTGTACTACACGGATTTCACGGGCTTGAACGTGAAGCGTATGACGGAACTCCGTCGTCGCTTGAGCCGCGTGGGCGTGGAGTATGTCGTGATCAAGAACACGCTGGCGTTGCGTGCCGTGAACGAAAGCGGTCTCGTGTCGCAGCGTTTGAAGGGCCCGACCGGCGTGGTGGTGGCGAAGGATGCCATCGCGGCAGCGAAGGTGCTCTCCGAGTTCGCCAAGGAGAACGACCAGAGGCCGTCGGTGAAGGGTGGCATTTACGAAGGGAAGTCGATCGATGAAGCGCTGGTCAAGAAGTTGGCCACGTTGCCGTCGCGCGAAGACGCCCTCTCGATCTTTGCCGGTTACCTGAACAGCATTCCGATGATGTTCGCCCTCGCACTCGACGCGCGTAAGGCGCAGCTCGAAGGCTCTAACGAAGTTCCCCAGGCGTCTGCCTGATCACACGCCCCAGGCTCCCTGGGGGAAAGAATACGGAGAGTTTCAAGATGGCTAACACTGCACTCAGCAAGGACGAGATCATCGACGCGATCGGCGCGATGAGCGTGATCGAGTTGTCCGACCTGATCGAGACGTTCAAGACGAAGTTCAACGTCACCATCGCGGCCGTTGCCGCGGGCGGTGGCGGTGGTGGCGCGGCTCCGGCCGCCGCGGCCGAAGAGCAGACCGAGTTCACGGTTGTGCTCAAGGAAGCGGGCGCCAAGAAGATTCAGGTCATCAAGGTCGTCCGTGAGATCACGGGCCTTGGCCTCAAGGAAGCCAAGGACCTGGTCGACGGCGCTCCGAAGAGCGTGAAGGAAAACGTCTCGAAGGACGAGGCGGCTCAGCTCAAGGCCAAGCTCGAGGCTGAAGGCGCGACCGTCGAAGTGAAGTAAGGCATCGAACCCGGACCGGGCATCGCTGCGGCGGTGCCCGACTCCCCGGGCCTCGATCTCCTCACTTCCCCTCGACGTCTCCGTGCACCAGCCGACCTTTCGGTTTTTCTCGTCGAAGTACCACTCCGCCCCGGCAGCGCGCCTCGCGTTTTTCGCGAACGCCGCTATCGGGGACGGAGTGTTTTGCGCCCCCGGCACCCCCGGATTCAGCGCGCCCCGCGATGTGGGTGAGCCCCTAAGGACATGATGAACCAGATCTCGTTCGCGAAGCTCGAGACGGGCATGGATATGCCCCACCTTCTCGACATTCAGACGCGCGCCTTCGAGTCGTTGTTACAACTCGACGCAGCACAGCTCGAGCGTGAGGACGTTGGCCTCGAGCGCGTATTCAAGGACCTGTTCCCGATCACGGACGTCCACGAGAATTTCTCGCTGGAATTCGTGCGGTACAGTCTCGGTGAGCCGAAGTACACGGTCGCCGAGTGCATCGAGCGTGACATGACGTACTCGGCGCCGCTGAAAGCGACGCTGCAGCTGGTCATCTTCGAAGACACGGGCGACGGTACCAAGCGCCCGCGCAACATCATCGAGAAGGAAGTCTATCTCGGTGAGCTGCCCCTCCTCACGGAGCTGGGCACCTTCGTCATCAACGGAGCCGAGCGCGTCATCGTCTCGCAGCTCCATCGGTCGCCCGGTGTGGTGTTCGAAGAGTCGACGCATCCGAACGGACAGCGTCTGCTCTCGTCGCGCATCATCCCGTTCCGCGGCTCGTGGGTCGAGTTCACCGTGGACATCCACGATGTGATCTACGTCCACATCGACAAGAAGAAGAAGTTCCCCGCCACGGCGCTCCTGCGCGCCTTCGGCTACGGGGAAAACCGCGACATCCTGCGCCTGTTCTTCGCCGAACGCGATCTCGACCTGCTCAAGAAGCGCGAGACCCGCAACGACCAGCGTGAAATCCTCGGCGCGATCATCGCCGAAGACATCACGCTCGACGGTGAAGCGGCCGCTGCTGACGCGCCCAAGCCCAAGACCAAGAAGGCCAAGGCGGAGCGCGAACGCGCCGAGTCCGAGCTGCTCGTGCGCGAAGGCGACGAGCTGACGGAAGAGGTGCTCAATCGCCTCGTGCGTCAGGGACTCGAGACGGTCAAGGTGTTCGCGTCGTACACGCAGATCGATCTGCGCGACGAACAGGACGCCATCGACCGCGGCGAGCGCGAAGTGCGCCGCACGCTGGCACGCGACGTCATCGAAGCCGAGACCGGTGAAGTCGTCGCTGAAAAGGGCGATGTGCTCACCGACGCCGTGATCAAGAAGATCCGCAAGGCCGACACCACCAAGGTGCATGTCTTCGTGTCGTCGGGTCGGGCGGAATCGACGCTCATCAAGAACACGCTGGCCAAGGACCCCACCAAGGCGGAAGAGGAAGCGCTGCGCCAGATCTATGCGCTGCTCCGTCCGGGTGATGCCCCCAACCGCGAAACGGCCAAGCAGGCGCTCGAGCGTCTGTTCTTCAGCCCCAAGCGCTACGATCTTGGCCGCGTCGGCCGCTACAAGATCAATCAGCGCCTGCGACTGAACACGCCCATGTCCACGACCGTGCTCACGAAGGAAGACTTCGTGGAAATCATGCGCCAGCTCGTCGAGCTGCATGAAGGCCGTGGCGATGTGGATGACATCGATCAGCTGGGCAATCGTCGTATCCGCTCCGTTGGTGAGCTGATCGCGAACCAGTTCTCCGTTGGCTTGTCGCGCATGGCGCGTCTCGTCAAGGAACGCATGTCGATCAACACCGATCCTGAGAAGATCTCGCTCGATGATCTCGTCAACGCCCGTACGGTGTCGGCGGTCATTCAGGCGTTCTTCGGATCGTCGCAGCTCTCGCAGTTCATGGACCAGACCAACCCGCTCGCCGAACTGACGCACAAGCGTCGTCTTTCGGCGCTCGGACCTGGCGGCCTCACGCGCGAGCGTGCCGGCTTCGAAGTCCGTGACGTGCACTATTCGCAGTACGGCCGCATGTGCCCGATCGAAACGCCGGAAGGTCCGAACATCGGCCTGATCACGTCGCTGGCGTGCTTCGCGCGCGTCAACGACCTGGGCTTCATCGAGACGCCGTATCGTGTGGTCAAGGAAGGCCGTCTCACGGGCGAAATCCTGTGGCTCGACGCCAACCGCGAAGAAGACGCCATCATCGCGCAGGCCAACGCCAAGCTCGATAACGATGGCGCGTTCGTCGAAGATCTCGTGCTCTGCCGTAAGCGGGGTGACTTGCCGCTCACGCAGCGCGAGAACATCGACTACATGGACGTCGCGCCGGAACAGCTCGTCTCCATCGCCTCGGCACTGATTCCGTTCCTCGAGCACGACGACGCCAATCGCGCGCTCATGGGATCGAACATGCAGCGCCAGGCCGTACCGCTCCTCAATCCGCAAACGCCGTTCGTTGGTACCGGTCTCGAAGCCACGGTTGCCGTGGACTCGGGCGCGGTCATCATCGCGCGTCGCGCGGGTGTCGTCACCAGCGTGACGGCCGACGAGATCATCGTCGACGCCGGGCTCGTTGAGGGCGGCATCGAGAGCGATCGTCCGCTGGCGCGTCTGACGCAGCTGGATCGCTACAAGATCAAGAAGTACTGGCGTACCAACCAGGACACGGCCATCAACCAGCGTCCGCTGGTTCGCATGGGCCAGCGTGTCGCCAAGGGCGAAGTGCTCGCCGACGGCGCCGCGACGGAAATGGGACAGCTCGCGCTCGGCTCCAACGTGCGCGTGGCGTTCATGCCCTGGTACGGCCACAACTTCGAAGACGCCATCATTCTGTCCGAGCGCCTGGTGAAGTTCGACGTGTACTCGTCGATTCACATCCAGGAACTCGAACTGCATGTGCGTGACACGAAGCGTGGGCAGGAAGAAATCACGCGCGAAATTCCGAACGTCGCCGAAGAGTCGCTGACCGACCTCGACGAGCGCGGCATCGTGCGTATCGGCGCGCAGGTGAAGCCGGGTGACATCCTCGTCGGCAAGATCACGCCGAAGGGTGAAACCGAGCTGTCGCCGGAAGAGAAGCTCCTCACGGCCATCTTCGGTGAGAAGGCGAAGGACGTGAAGGACTCGTCGCTGAAGGTGCCGCCCGGTATGGAAGGCGTCGTCATCGACGTGAAGATCTTCTCGCGTGTCGAAGATCAGGTCGTTGAAAAGGATCGTGGTGAGCGCATCGGTGATGTGCGCCGCCAGGAAGGCGAAGAGAAGATCCGCGTGAACGAAGTGCGCGACGCAGAAATTGCGGCGCTGCTCGTTGGCGAGACCGTCTCGCTCGCCCTCAAGGCGGGTACCGTCGAGGAAGCGATTCCCGCCGGCACCGTGCTCACGAAGGAAGCGCTCGCGGCCATCAAGTTCGCCACACTCGACCTCAAGACGTTCCGCGTCGAGAGCAAGAAGGCGAACGACAAGGTGCGCGAGATCATCGATGCGGCGAACGAAGAGAAGTCGCACATCGAAGAGCGCGCGGAAGAGCGCATCGACCGCATCCTGCAGCCCGACGAATTGCCGCCGGGCGTGATCCAGCTCGTGAAGGTCTATCTGGCCGAGAAGCGCAAGATCTCGGTCGGCGACAAGATGGCCGGTCGCCACGGCAACAAGGGTATCGTTGCCCGCATCGTGCCTGAGGAAGATCTGCCGTTCATGCCGGATGGAACGCCGGTCGATATCGTGCTCAACCCGCTCGGCGTGCCGTCGCGCATGAACGTTGGACAGATTCTCGAAACCCACCTCGGGTGGGCCGCGAAGCTGCTCAACTTCTACGCGAAGACGCCCGTGTTCCAGGGTGCCAACGAGCGCGAAATCGGCATGCTGATGAAGCTGGCCGGCCTCAAGTGGGCGCGTAAGACGCTCTCGCTGGGTGCGCCGGAGTCGGACGCCACGCCGCAGGATGTGCGGAACCTGCTGGCCGATGTGCGCCCTGAGCGTACCGCGCCGGACAAGGTCGAGCTGCTGCATGACGCGAGCTTGAACGATCTGAGCGCGCGCGGCATGTCAGCGGAAACGAAGGCGTTGGCCACGCGTATCCGTGATTTCCTCACGAATAGCGCGAAGACGATCGCCGAGCGCGAGCACAGCGCGCTGCAGGCGGCGTTGATGGTCAACCGTTCGCTCGAAGGCTCGCCGGAAGAAGCTGCGGAAGCCGTGGCGGCGATCGAGGCACAGCTCGCGATGAGCCCGGCCGACACGCTCAAGCGCATCGGGTTGACGGCGCTTGCGGCGATGCTTGGCCCCAAGGGTGAGTCGGATGTGGAAGCGGCCGGTATGGAGCTCCTGCGTCTGGGCGGCCTGACGTCGGCGGGCAAGGTGCGCCTGCGCGATGGTCGTACGGGTGAAGAGTTCGCAGCACCCGTCACCGTTGGCGAGGTGTACGTGCTCAAGCTCTCGCACTTGGTCGACGACAAGATCCACGCGCGGTCCATCGGACCGTACTCGCTCGTCACGCAGCAGCCGCTCGCCGGTAAGGCGCAGTTCGGTGGTCAGCGCTTCGGAGAAATGGAAGTGTGGGCGCTGGAAGCGTACGGCGCGGCGCATACGCTGCAGGAAATCCTGACGGTCAAGTCCGACGACGTGAACGGCCGTAGCCGTGTCTACGAGGCGATCGTGAAGGGGCAGAATCTGCCAGAACCCGGTATTCCGGAGTCGTTCAACGTGCTCGTGAAGGAACTGCAGGCCCTCGGCATCAAGGTCACCCTCGGCTCCACCGATGGAAACGGTGTGGACGTGGTCGACGGCGGCAGCAACGGTAACGGCGGGGAGGCGTAGTCCATGATCGATTTCCGCAGTTCGCGCGAGGCTCGCGCGTCAGCGTTTGACTACATGTCCGTGCGTATTGCCTCTCCGGAGGAAATCCGCGGACCGAAGGACCCGAAGGAGCGTGAGCGGCTGGAGATGGCCGGCTTGCGCACCTGGTGGTCCTGGGGCGAAGTCACCAAGCCCGAAACCATCAACTACCGCTCCTTCAAGCCGGAAAAGGACGGTCTGTTCTGCGAGCGCATCTTCGGTCCCGTCAAGGACTGGGAATGCCATTGCGGCAAGTACAAGCGCATCCGTTATCGCGGCGTGATCTGCGATCGCTGCGGCGTGGAAGTCACGCTCAGCAAGGTGCGTCGCGAGCGCATGGGTCACATCGAACTGGCGGTGCCGGTCGCGCACATCTGGTTCTTCAAGACCCTGCCGTCGCCGATGGGTAACCTGCTCGACGTCACGCTGCGTGATCTCGAAAAGGTCATCTACTACAGCAACTACATCGTCATCGATCCGGGCGCGCAGGAATGCCGTGAGCGCCAGCTGCTCGACGAAGACGAGTACCTCGACCTGCGCCAGCGCGCGAAGGCCGAAGGCGACGCCGCGTTCCATGCGGAGATCGGCGCCCCGGCCGTGCGTGAGCTGCTCAAGCGTCTCGACGTCGACAAGGTCGCGGAAGAACTCCGTGGCTCGGTCGTCGGCGAAACGTCGCAGCATCGCAAGAAGCAGATGCTCAAGCGTCTCAAGATCGTCGATGCGTTCCGTCTGTCCGGTGAGGGCGGTGAAATCCGCAATCGCCCGGAGTGGATGATCCTCGACGTCATCCCCGTCATTCCGCCCGACCTGCGTCCGCTCGTGCCGCTCGATGGCGGCCGCTTCGCGACGTCGGACCTGAATGACCTGTATCGTCGCGTCATCAACCGCAACAACCGACTCACGAAGCTGATTTCGCATCGTGCGCCGGAAGTCATCCTGCGCAACGAAAAGCGCATGCTGCAGGAAGCGGTCGACGCGTTGTTCGACAACGGCCGTCGCTCCAAGGCCATTCGTGGCCGTGGCAAGCGTCCGCTCAAGTCGCTGTCCGACATGCTCAAGGGCAAGCAGGGCCGGTTCCGTCAGAACCTGCTCGGCAAGCGCGTGGACTACTCGGGCCGTTCTGTCATCGTCGTGGGTCCGGAGCTCAAGCTGCACCAGTGCGGCCTGCCCAAGATGATGGCGCTCGAACTGTTCAAGCCGTTCATCATTCACAAGCTGGTCGAAAGCGGCGAAGCGGAAACGGTGAAGCGCGCGAAGAAGATCGTCGAGCGCGAGAACGCCATGGTCTACGAGGTGCTGGAAGGCATCATCAAGGACCACCCGGTGCTGCTCAACCGCGCCCCGACACTTCACCGTCTCGGTATCCAGGCCTTCGAGCCCGTGCTCGTCGAAGGCAAGGCCATTCGTATTCATCCGCTCGTTTGCGCGGCGTTCAACGCCGACTTCGACGGTGACCAGATGGCCGTGCACGTGCCGCTCTCGTTCGAAGCTCAGATCGAAGCGCGTGTGCTCATGCTGTCGTCCAACAACATCCTCAAGCCGTCGGACGGTCGTCCGGTCGCCGAGCCGTCACAGGACATCGTGCTCGGTTGCTACGTCGCGACCAAGGCGCCGATCGGTTTCGAGGCGTTGCTCAAGGACAACGCGCTCGCCATGAAGTTGCCGTCGTATACGGTGATCGACGAAATCGAGATGGCGATCGCCAACAACAAGATTGGCTTCTACTCGGCCATTCGTTGGTACGACCGTCGCAGCGAAACGCCGGCGTGGATCGTCACGACGACTGGCCGCGTGTTGTTCAACTCGATCGTCCCCAAGGGCCTCGAGTTCCTGAACAAGGACATGAAGAAGAAGGCGCTCGGCGAACTCGTCTTCCAGAGCTACCGGAAGTGCGGGTTGGCGGAGACGGTGCAGCTGCTCGATCGCTTGAAGGAGTTCGGCTTCCGCAACGCAACGCGCGGCGGCGTCTCCATCGGCATCGAAGACCTGCACATCCCGAAGGAAAAGACCGTGTTGCTCGCGGAAGCGACCGAGCGCGTCGAGCGCTTCGAGCGCGCGTACGCGACCGGTAACATCACCAACGGTGAGCGCTACAATAAGGTCATCGACACGTGGACCCACGCCAACACGGACGTGGCGGACGCGATGGTCAAGGCCATGCGTGAATCGCAGGGTGGCTTCAACCCGGTTTTCATGATGTTCGACTCTGGCTCGCGTGGTTCGCGCGACCAGATCCGTCAGCTCGCCGGTATGCGCGGCCTCATGGCGAAGCCGCAGAAGAAGCTCACCGGTGGTATCGGTGAAATCATCGAAAACCCGATCAAGTCGAACTTCCGTGAAGGCTTGTCGGTGCTCGAGTACTTCTCGTCGACGCACGGCGCCCGTAAGGGTCTGGCCGACACCGCACTGAAGACGGCCGACGCCGGTTACCTCACGCGTCGTCTCGTGGACGTGGCGCAGGACATGACGATCGCTGAAGAGGATTGCGGTACGATCCTCGGCCTGGACACGTCGGCGCTGAAGGAAGGCGAAGATGTGATCGAGCCGCTGGCTGAGCGTCTCGTCGGCAACGTGGCGGCCGAGGATGTGTTTGATCCGATGGAGCGAGACGAAGCCGGTCGTCCGAAGTTGCTCGTGGAAGCGGGCACGCTGATCGACGAAGAGACGGCCGATGCCATCGAAGCGTCGGGTATCGAAACGGTGAAGATCCGCTCGGTGCTCACCTGCGAAGCGAAGCGTGGTCTCTGCCGCATGTGCTACGGTCGCAACCTCGCCACCATGGCGATGGTCGACATTGGCGAAGCGGTCGGCATCATCGCCGCGCAGTCGATCGGTGAGCCGGGCACGCAGCTCACGCTGCGTACCTTCCACATCGGTGGTGCTGCGGCACGTATCGCCGAACAGACGGCGCGCAAGACCAAGAAGGCTGGTGTCATCGAGTACGGCGATCGCCTGATCACTGTGCAGAATGCCGACGGCCAGAAGGTTGTCACGTCGTACGAAGGCGAGCTGCTCATCAAGGCGTCGTCGGAGAAGAACGCAGTCATCGAAGCCCGTTTGGCGGTGCCGCTTGGTGCCTACCTCATGGTCGAGGATGGTCAGACGGTGAAGAAGGAAGATTCCGTCTTCACATGGGACCCGTACTCGAACCCGATCATCTCCGACGTGGACGGCGAGATTCGCTTCGTCGACCTCGTCGCCGACGAGTCGCTCTCCGAGGAGCTCGATGAGCTCACCGGTCTGCGTCAGCGTGTCGTGATCGAAGACCGCGAAAAGAAGCTCCACCCGCACATCGAGATCTGGCAGAACAAGGGCGGCAAGGAGAAGCGCGTACGCGACTTCATCGTGCCGGTCGGCGCTGTCATCATCATCGAAGACGGAGCGAACATCACGGCCGGTACCATCCTGGCCAAGATCAGCCGCGACTCGTACAAGACGCGCGACATCACCGGCGGTCTGCCGCGTGTTGCCGAACTGTTCGAAGCGCGCCGTCCGAAGGATCCGGCCACGATCTCCGAGATCGACGGCTTCGTGCGCTTCGGCGAGATCAAGCGCGGCAAGCGCGAGATCTTCGTCCGCCCGGCGACGGTCGAGCATGGCCAGTGGATGGCCGACGAGACCGCCGAGGAGCAGACGTACGAAGTGCCGGCCGGTAAGCATCTCCGCGTGCACGAGGGCGACCGCGTGCGTGCCGGTGACCGCTTGTCGGAAGGCCCGGTCAATCCGCATGACATTCTGCGCATCAAGGGACCGCGCGCAGTGCAGGAGTATCTGCTCAACGAAGTGCAGGAGGTGTACCGCCTGCAGGGCGTGAAGATCAACGACAAGCACATTGGCGTGATCGTCAAGCAGATGTTGCAGAAGGTTCGCATCGTGGATTCGGGCGACACCGAGATGCTCGAAGGCGAGCATGTCGATCGCGCGATGTTCCGCGACGGCAACGACGAGGCCAAGAAGAAGAAGGTGCGTCCGGCCACGGCCGAACCGCTCCTCCTCGGTATCACCAAGGCCTCGCTCACCACGCAGTCTTTCGTCTCGGCGGCTTCCTTCCAGGAAACCACCCGCGTGCTCACGGATGCAGCCATCCGCGGTTCGCGCGACGACTTGCTGGGTCTCAAGGAGAACATCATCATCGGCCATCTCATCCCGGCCGGTACGGGTATGTACCGGTACCAGGAAGTGGACGTCGATTCGGATGCGCTCCCCGAGCCGGAGCCGATCCCGGAAGCGTTGGAGCCCAGCTTCGAGGCGCTGCTCCCGTCAGCGTTCGCGGAGCCGGTGCCCTTCACGATGGGCGACGAACCGCTCTAAGCGGCCGTCTGAACGACTGAAATACACGAAGGGCGGCATCGGGATCTCCGATGCCGCCCTTCGTGCGTTTGGCGCGTGACGCGTCACGAGTCACGCACTGTGCGCGCGTCGTGCGCTACTCGGCTGGCGGCGCGGCTGGCGGCGCGGCCGGTGGCGTCGCGGGCGAAGGGCTTGCCGGCCGCGGCCCACCGGGCGGGCGACGCGACATCATCGTGCGCGCCGAGTCGAGCCACATTGAGACCTTTGCCGCGGATGGATCGAGCGCGCGCTTGGCGTCCACTGACGGCACCACGATTTCGTACGAGCGCGAGAAACGGCCACCGCGCACTTCGGTAAGAATCGTCATCACTTCGATCGAGTCGCCGCGCTGGCTGATCACTCCGCTCACCACGACATCGGCGCGGAGTCCCCAGCCAAGTGACACACGATCGGCGCTCAGCCGCGTGGCGCGATCGGTGGTGGCATTGTCGACGACGTCGAACTTGTCTGCAGGAATCGCCGCGCGAATAGCCGCCGCCGCCTCACGACCGAGGTTTGAAAACTCGCGCTTGCCGGTGGCATTGGTGTAGTTGGAGATGACCACGCGCGTGCGTCCATCGGTTGGCGGCGCGATGAGTGGCACGATGCCGGTGGAGAGTCCCGACATCGCACCGGCTGCGGCTGCGAGGCCGGCACTGGCGGCGTTCGCCGCTACGCTGCGCGATGGATCGTTTCGCGGGTCGAAGCGAGGATCGAAGCGCGGATCCCGCGGCAAGTTGGCGAGATCCTTCTCGATGCGTTGCATTGCGTACGACATCGAGTCGGAGAAGATGCGGCGCACCTCGCTGAGCAGCGCCTCGCGATCCACCGTCACTTCCGTCTTCGGATCCTCGAGCGAACGCACGATGATGCGCGTCCCCTTGGCGACGGTTGGCGCCGTGGCGGCGGCCGAGCTGTCCTTGAGCTTGGCGTCTGCGCGCGCCGCTGACTGTCGCTTGAGCATCACTTCCATGATGGCCAGCGATTCGGCGCGCGACAGCGTCACCGGCACCGCAGTGGTGCGCGCGCCATCGGCCGCGTCGGACCCGACCGCACTGTCTCGGAAGGCGGCGCTACCGGGCTCGATTTGCGTCGTGTCTGCGCCTGCGACAGCGGTCAGCGCACCGTCGCCGTTTCGCGCTCCGCCGGGGCCGACATCGCGCGCGGCGAGAGTATCCGCTGCTGCAGTCGTCGCCGCTTCACTCGCATTGCGACGCAGGCGCTGCGCAATCGACAACGACGCGACCAGCAACAGCACAGCGGCAACGGCCATCGGCCAGCGGCGCGGTGAGCTAGGCGCCGCGCCCGCCTTGGCCCGCCCAGTCAGCGGCGGGAGGGCGTCGAGTTCGGCGAGCAATGCCTGCGCGCTGGCGGGACGCTTGTTGGCGTCCTTCTCGAGGCAGTGCATGATGACGCGCGACAACGCCTCGGGGATCTCGCTGAGCGCGGTGTGTGGCGCCGGCGGGGTGAGTGTCAGCTGCGCGGCGAGCGTTGCTTGCGGCGACGTCCCGGTGAACGGCGACGTGCCGGTGAGGAGCTCATAGCCAAGCAGACCGACGGCGTAGAGATCCACGCGATGGTCGGCGGCGGGGTCGGCCGCCAGTTGCTCCGGCGCCATGTAGGCTGGCGTACCGATGGCCATGCCGGTCGTGGTGCCGCCGTGCAGCGGAATTGCGGCGCTAAGCGCCTTGGCGACGCCGAAGTCGGTGACCAGGGCATGCATTCCCGACGTGAGGATGTTGTCGGGCTTGATGTCGCGATGCACGATGCCGCGCGCGTGCGCATAGGCAAGCGCGTCCACCACATCGTGCAGGATGCGAACGACGTCGCGTACCGGCAGGCGGCCCTGTCGCTTGATCGCGCCGCGCAGCGACTCGCCATCGATGTACGGCATCGAGTACCAGAGCAGCGCGTCGTCGTCGCCGGCGGCGAGCACGGGCACGATGTGCGGATGCTGCAACTGCGCGGCGAGTTGGATCTCGCGGCGGAAGCGCTCGACGTTGACACCGGCCGCGAGGTCGGGCGGGAGCACCTTGATGACGACGCGTCGCTGCAGCGCGCGTTCGGTGGCGAGGAAGACGCGTGACATGCCGCCGCCGCCGATCTCCCGTTCAATCAGGAAGTCGGCGTCGAGTGCGTGCTGGAGGCGACTTTGAAAGTCAGTCACGGATGCAGGGGTCGACGCATGTTCGGTGTTTCGTCAAAGTACAGCGTTGGTCGCCGAGGGGTGAGCGCACGGGTATGGCGCGACTTCCTACTCATTCGTACGTTGCGAAGGTCGATCTTGTTCAGACACCGCGAGAAACCGGCGGGATGCCGGGAGGAACCGATGATGCGGCGTGCCGTGATGTTGGCGAGCGTAGTGGTGTTGGGCGCGTGCGCGAGCGCCAAGAGCGGCACGGCGGCGCCGGATCTGTCGACGCAACGCGTCGGTTCGCAATCGATTGTGGCGGGATCGGGCTCCGCGAGCGTTGCGCTCCGTTCGGAAGCCGTGGCCTCGTCTTCGGTGGTCGACCTGTCACCTGACAAGGCGTTCGCTGCGCTCGAGTCCGCGTACATCGCGTTGGGCATCCCGATCTCCGAAAAGCTGCCGGCCAAGCGCCAGCTCGGGAATCCGGCCTTTCGCGCTCGCCGCAAGCTCGGCGACCTCCAGCTCACCAAGCTCGTGGACTGCGGCGGGGACAGCGGCATGCCCAACGCCGAGACCTATATCCTGACGCTGTCGATCTCGTCGGTCGTCTCGGCGAACGCGGCCGGAGGGTCGGTCGTGCAGACGGTGCTCGAGGGGGATGGCAAGAATCCGCTCACGAACGCGGCCACCAATGTCCGCTGCGGCTCCCTCGGGGAGCTGGAGAAGCGGATCGTGATGCGGATGAAGGCCGCACCGGCCAAGTAAGCAGGGCCTTCGCAGGGGCCCGACCGCTCCGTGGTCGTCCGGAGCGAGCCGTCTGGTGGCCAGGCGGGTCGAGTTGACCCAGCCAGTGGGGCTGACTAAGCTTAGGGTTCTGTTCCGTGCCGCGTCCGGCAGTGTCCGACGTCCTGCGCATAACTGTGTCAGGAGCGGACGTTGTGGTGTCTCCGTCTTTCGAGGAGCCATCGCCGGCGTGATTCACGTAGATGTCGGTTTCCGAACACCCCATAGGCGAATGCCAACGATCAATCAGCTGGTCCGTCGCGCCCGAAAGGACGTCGTCGAGAAGTCCAAAGCGCCCGCGCTCAAGAGCAATCCGTTCAAGCGTGGCGTTTGCACCCGCGTCTACACCACGACGCCCAAGAAGCCCAACTCGGCGCTGCGCAAAGTTGCGCGTGTTCGTCTCACGAACCAGCTCGAGGTCACGGCGTACATCCCCGGTGAAGGGCACAATCTGCAGGAGCACTCGATCGTGCTCGTGCGCGGTGGTCGTGTAAAGGACCTGCCGGGCGTGCGTTATCACATCGTCCGCGGTACGCTTGACGCCTCGGGCGTGAACGGCCGCAACCAGAGCCGTTCGAAGTACGGCACCAAGCGCCCCAAGAAGGGTGCAGCGGCCGCCGCGGCCGCGAAGGGAGGTAAGAAGAAATGAGCCGCCGCAAGAGCGCCGTAAAGCGCACCGTTCTGCCTGATGCGCGTTACGACAGCCAGACCGTTTCGAAGTTCATCAACAACCTGATGATCCAGGGCAAGAAGTCCACCGCCGAAGGAATCTTCTACGGCGCCATGGACATCGTCGAAGCCAAGACGAGCCAGCCGGGCGTGGGTGTGTTCAAGCAGGCGTTGAACAACCTCAAGCCGGTCGTCGAAGTGAAGAGCCGCCGCGTCGGTGGTGCCACCTACCAGGTGCCCGTCGAAGTGCGTCAGGATCGTCGGACTGCGTTGGCGATGCGTTGGCTGATCGGGTATTCCCGCGATCGCAATGAGAAGTCGATGTCGGAGAAGCTGGCGGCCGAAGTGCTCGCGGCCAGCCGCGGCGAAGGCAATGCGATCAAGAAGAAGGAAGACACGCATCGCATGGCTGAAGCGAACAAGGCCTTCGCGCACTACCGCTGGTAATCGCGAAGTACTGACATACGAAAGGCGCCCCGGATCTCGAAGATCCGGGGCGCCTTTTCGTTGTACGCGGTGCAGCGGACCAAGCCCGCTGCACCCTGTCGATGCCTAGTTCAAAACCTTACGCCTGACGCTTCCGACGGGCCGCGGCGACGACTGCCGCGAGGCCGAGGCCGACGAGCGCTACGGAGCCGGGCTCCGGTACCGTCGCAAAATCGAGCGCGATCACGGCGTCGTTGAAGTCACCGTCGCTCCAACCGGCTTCGTCTTCCCAGCCAAGGACAGCGTCGGAGGGGCCGCCGAAGTAGCCGCCGCCGTTGCTCCACGCAGACGTCCACGTCGCCGGCGCGCCGGCGCGATTGCCGCTGCCGAAGACCAGCTCATCACTCACCGGCGCGCCGCCATTGAGGAAGACGTTGGCGAAGCCCAGTTCGAAGTTGCCGTCCTGCGTCGCCCGTCCGTTGTTGTTCTGTCGCACCCAGCCATACCCCGAGTAGTACCAATTCACGGTGTGCGTCTGCGTGTTGAAATCGTACGTGTTCACGCGGAGGCCGAACACCAGCTCCTGCGTGGACGCATACACGCCCGGCAGCTGCACCCACGGCGAGCCCGGGTTGATCGTGCTGCTGTTTTCAGGCTTGCCGCCGATGTAGGTGTAGTCGGCCGCGTTCACGAGGGGATTGAACGGGTTGAAGCCGCTGCCGAAGAACCCCTGAAAGAAATAGACGTCGCTCTGGAAGTACGCGATGCCGCCGAGGTACCGCGCGGCCGCGACGACCGGCGTGCCACCCTGTCCGACGCCAGCCGCGGCCGCCGTCACCGTGGTGGATGTGGGCGAGGAGGGGATGAGGCAAAGGCCTGCCGCCTTGTCGGCGGCGGAGCACCCCTGGGCAGACGCCACCTGCGGAGCCATCAGACTGGCTGCCAGCAACAGAAGCGGGACGCGGAGACGAGACGACATGGGCAAGATCCAGAATTCGTGAGATGGTTCAGCGCAGGATCGCGCCGGAAACCGAAACCAACACAGCCACGACCTAGCATAGGGCAAGGTGCGTGCCGACCTCTACCATAAGACCCGCCGTCCATTTGGGCCGAAGAACGTCTCGTTTCCCTAGAGCGGCGTTACTGCTACGGCATTCGCGTGCGATCGGATGTCCGGCGCAGCTACTGAATTCTACGCGATCCTCTGCGGTGGCGCTGCAGCTGGACTACATGATGATCGCCAAGTTGTGGTGCGCACGCAACGCATCCGGACGTCACATACTCGCGGGATCCGGTGCGTCGGCAGTGCTGCCCGCGGACGGCGGTGCGGTTCGGCGCGGCCAATGCTCATCCACCACGAACGCCGGCCGACGGCGCGTTTCGTCGAGCGTGCGCCAGAGATACTCGCCCAGAATGCCGAGCATCAGCATCTGCACGCCGGCAGTGAAGGCGAGCAGGATGATGAGCGAAGCGAAGCCTTGCACAGGTATGCCGCGAAAGGCCCAGGCGGTGAAGACGAAACCGGCATACGCGAACGACGACAGCGCCACCGTGGCACCGAGCAATGAGAGAAATCGGATCGGTGCGTACGAAAACGCGACGAACGAGTCGATGAAGAGCTTCAGCTTCTTCGAGAACGTCCAACGCGACGTCCCCTTCGTACGCGCGCGTCGAACGTACGGGATCATCACCGGTGCAAAGCCTAGCCAAAAGATCAGCGACATCAGGTTCGTGTTCTTCTCGCGAATCTTGAGCAGCTCAGCGCGCACCTGCCGATCGATGAGAAAGCAATCGAAGCCGCCGCTCGGATAGTCGGGGAGCGCGTAGCGTTGCATCAGCGCGTAATAGGAATTGGCGAGCTTCGTTTGCAGCCAGCCGTCCTCGCGATCGGCGCGCACGGCCAGCACCACCTTGGTGCCACGACGCCAGTGCTCGATCATCTGCACGAACAGCTCCGGCGGGTCCTGCAAATCGGCGGTGATGACGCCAATGCAGTCGCCGCTTGCGGCCTCAATTCCCGCGAGAATGGCGGCCATCGATCCGAAATTTCGCGACAGTCGCAGGACCTGAATACAGTCAGGATGTCGCAGTTGCCATTCGCGCAGCATCGCGAGCGACTCATCTCCCGAGCGGTCGTCCACGAACACCAGCTCGAGCGCGACGTCTCCCAGTGCTTCTCGGAGCGCCAACAGCTGCGGCAGCGTGTCCGGAATATTCGGCGCAGAATAATAGATGGGCACGACGATACTCAGTCGCGCCGGGGCCGCGCTCGTGGCTGCCACGGCAGGCATCGTCGTTTCGATGGTCATGCTAGCAGACTCCCGGTGCGCACAGCGCGTCGATGACGGCATCCTGCTGCGCGCGCGTAAGGTGTGGTCCGAGCGGGAGACTCAGGACCTGGTCGGCGAGTTCCGATGCAATCGGCAGTGCGTCGACCGCGATGCCAAGGTTGGCGTACGCCGCCTGCCGATGCGGTGCGATTGGATAGTGGATCATCGTACCGATGCCTGCGTGCGCGAGTGCGTCCTGTATCCGCGCACGATCTGCAGCGCCGCCGGGAACACGAACGACGTACAGATGCCATGCTGGCTCCGCCCAGGACGGTACCATAGGTAGCAGGAGCGAGGTGTCGCGCAACGCATCGGTGTAGCGTGCCGCCTGCGCCGCTCGTCTCGCGGTCCACTCATCGAGCCTGGTCAGCTTGAGTCGCAGCACGGCAGCCTGCACTTCGTCGAGACGACTGTTGGTACCCTGCAGCTCGTTCACGTACTTCACGCGAGAGCCGTAGTTGCGCAGCACGCGCAGCGTGTCGTCGAGGGACGCGTGCCGCGTGGTGACGGCACCGGCATCTCCGAGCGCGCCGAGGTTCTTGGTGGGGTAGAAGCTCCACGCGACGGCGTCGCCGTGCGCACCGATGCGTTGGCCGTTGTAGCGCGCGCCGTGCGCCTGCGCGGCGTCCTCCACCACGAGAAGATCACGTGCCGATGCGAAGGCCAGAATAGCGTTCATGTCCGCCGGCTGACCGTACAGGTGTACCGGGAGGATGGCGCGCGTGCCTGCAGTGCACGCGTCGGCGAGTCGCGCGGGATCGATATTGAACGTGCGAGGATCCGGCTCCACGGGGACCGGTCGCGCACCAACCTGCGTCACGGCAAGCCACGTCGCGATGTAGGTGTTGGATGGGACGAGGACGTCGTCGCCGTGGCCAACGCCGAGTGCACGCAGCGCGAGGGTGAGCGCATCGAGGCCATTGGCGACGCCGGTCGCATGTGGTGCTTGTACGTATTGCGCGAACTCCCGTTCGAATGCGGAGAGCTCCTCCCCGAGCAAGAACCATCCGCTCGCAACGACGCGGGCGATGGCCTCGGTCATCTCCGCACCGATTTCGGCGGAGACGCCACGCAGATCGAGAAACGGCACATCGTGGCCGAGCGCGTGTGTAGAACCACGGACGGTGGTCATACGAGACTCTCCGTGGCGAGCGTAGCCGCGTGTGCTGCGGTCACCGATGCCGTGTCATTCGCGTGGCATTCGAGCACAATGTGCGTGTAGGGAATGCGATAGAGCCCCGTGAGGATGGAAGACTCGACGCGGCGAAAGCTGCCTGAGGCGAGCGCCTTCCACTCGGCTTCAGTGCGAATGTTCTTGCCGCGATCCTGTGCCATCAGCCAGCGAGACGACCAGAGCTGATGCACCAACCACGTCGGTTCGAGGCACACCAGGCGGCCACCCGCACGCAACAGCTGCTTGGCGAGAGCGAATACCTCGTTCACCTCTGCGTCGTCCAGATGGTGCAGGAGGCCATTGCAGAGCACCAGGTCCGTGTCCCGCAGTTGTGGATGCGGTTGGTCGAGCAGCTGCGTTGCCGTTCCCACGAGAAACGTCGCGCGATTTCCGTAGTGAGCTTGCGCGCGCGCGATGTACGCCGCGCTGAGATCGATGCCAACGTAGTGTACGGTGCGTGGCAGGAAGTCGAGCACCTCGCCCGTGCCGCAGCCGATGTCCACGACGCGCGTCTCCGGTCCGCAACGCCACACGTGCTCGGCCAGCCAGGTGCGGGCACGATTGGCGCCGGCGAGCGACTGGACCGCAGCATAAATCCAACCGCGGGACAGGAGCTGGCGAACGCCGGAATCATCCTGCATCGCGGCTAGGCGCGAGGCGACGACTGCACGACACGCACAAACTCATCGTAGTCGCGAATGTAGTCGTGTTCGTCGTACACGTCGGAGGCGAGAACCAGCAGCAACGCGTCGGGTGAGTACTTGTACTGCACGGCCCAGACCATCGGCGGGATGTGCAGGCCAACCGTGGCGCTGCTCAGCGTGATCTCATCGCGACGTTCGCCGTCATCGAGCATGACGGCGCAGCTCCCACGCACGCACACGAGAAACTGGTGCAGCGCGCGGTGCGCATGCTCACCCCGTACGCGCGTGCTGGGGACATCGTAGATGGCGAAGAAGCGCTGTGGTGCGAACGGCAGTTGCTTGCCTACCTCGCCAAAGGTGAGCGCGCCGCGCAGGTCTTCGATCTGAGGCACCGCGTGTAGCCGTGCGCCGCCTACGAGCGTGATGGACGACGGCTCCGCTGGTGAGGAGACCGCAGGGGGCGTCGTCGCTGACTCGCCGAGGTCGCTCCTGCTGCGGCCGCTGCCGGCGGCGCGGCCAGCTTCGCCGGCATGATCCACGTATCCGATGATTCGGGCCGGGTTACCCGCGACGATCGCGTTGGCCGGCACATCATGCGTGACGACGGCACCAGCGCCGACCATGCAGCCTTGACCCAGCGTAAGTCCGGGGAGGATGGTGGCATTGGCGCCGATCGACGCGCCGGCGCGTACGAGCGTCCGGGCGTACTGCGCGGGCCGCTGGCGACTGCGCGGGAACGGGTCGTTGGTGAATGTCGCGTTCGGGCCAACGAACACGTCGTCCTCGAGGGTGACGCCATCCCACAGCTGCACGCCACACTTCACCGTGACCCGATCGCCGACGGCCACGTCATTCTCCACGAAGACGTGGTCGCAGATGTTGCAGTCTGCGCCGATCGTCGCGCCGGGCAGCACATGGGCGAAGGCCCACACGCGCGTACCGGCACCGATGCGCGCCGACTCGACCAGGGCCTGTGGGTGGGCGAAGAAATCGGTCACGCCTGTTCCTCGAGAAGTCTGGGAATCACAGTATCGTTAATGTACAGGTTTCGGACCGGAGCGCTCCGGTCTGAATACAAACCACTCCTCGCCACACGATCGATCAGGGACGGTACGTCTGAGCCGATTCGCACGATGGTTTGACCAAGCGGGCGCTGGCCGTGGAGCGCCATGGCCTGCGCTGCGTGCGTTCGGGGTACCCGAGCGCTGGGTTCTGGCGGCGCTCCTCGTGCTCGGCGCGTGGATTCGCTTGCACGACCTGGGCTACAACACCGCATTCAACGACGAGTCGATCAACGTCATCGTCGGGCGTGATGTGATCGCCGGCCGACTGACGCCGAGCCCGATTCCGTTTTACGTGGGCTGGTATCTGTTCCCCGTGCTCGCGTGGTGGGCGGACCAGTTGGGTGGCGTCGTGGGCATGCGCGTGATGACCGGGCTGTTCGGACTTGCCACCATGGTCGCCGTCGCCCACACGACCCGTCGTCTCTTCGGCAACCACGCCGCCATCGCGGCGATGATTCTTGTGATGGTGCTGTCGCCGTTCGTATTCGCCGGACGCGTGGCGTTCCGTGAGGCGGGCACGATCGGCTTCCTCGCCGTCGGCGTAGCGTGCTTCGTCGAGGCGTGGGCGACCGATCGACGGCGATTCTGGGCAGCGTCTGCGCTGTGTGTCCTCGCGGCGTTCCTGTGCAAGCATCCCATCGGCATGTACGGTCCGCCGATGGTCGGACTGGCCATCCTCGCGGGCGCGCGCGGACGTCGCTGGTTTGCGCTGCTGCTCTCCTCGCTGGTGGTCGCGTATCTCGTGATCTATCGCGCGGAAATGCTCGAGATGTGGCACGTGCTGCGCACGACGCCGATTCTCTTTGCGCCGGAATCAGAAGTCCCGAAGATCTACGGCGTGCGACGGCTGGACGTCTACCTGCTCTTCGCGCTCTCGCTACTCGGCTTCGCACTCGATCGCGTGACGATGCGCATGCCGCGGCTGCTGCTGCTGGGGGGTGCGTTGCTCTTTGCGCTGGTGCATGTCACACAGCGCGCCGATCTCAACACCTACCGTCACGCGGCGTACGTGCTGGTGTACCTCATTCCGTTGACCGTGCATGCGCTGGCGCTGCTGCTCTGGCGTGTCTCGCAGGCGCAGATCGCAATTCCGCACTGGGCTCTTCCGATCGCCGCAGCGCTCGTGGCGGTGCCGTGCGCACTGGCCGGACGCGATTGGACGGTCACGAAATCGGATGTCGCCTTCGCTTGGCCGAGTAATCGCATCGGCGCCGAGTATCTGCGTGCGTGGACTGGCGGCAATCGGCAGGTGTTGGTGGATGATCAGACGCTGCGCTACGAGCTGTGGCCGGAGTTCCAGACGTACCAGATCACCGATGCGTTCTACTACAGCTATCAGGGCCAGCTCAACGGACCAGCGTACACGGCGGCGGTGCGCGACGGCGTGTTCGACATCATCGTGCTCGACGGGGCCGCGTACGATGCCTCAGCCCGACTGCGCGACGCGATCATGCCTGGACTGGCGCAGCGATACGCGCTGGCGGTGGAAGCGGCCGACTCGCTCACCGGTACACCGGTGCAGATCTACAAGCGTGTCACGCCCGCACCACAACCGCCGGGTCAGCGCACGGGCCGGCTGCAAATTCTCGATCCGATCACCGGAAGCCGGAGTTCAACGGCATCGATCACCGTACGTGGCGTGCTCAATTCACCGCGCGGCGGCGAACACGTCGAACTCGAGATCTTCACGAACGTGTGGTGGCCGCAGGGGAAGCCGCTTGGCGTCGATCCACTCAGCGGAATGTTCGAGGGAGTGGTGTCGTTGGGTGGCGTGGGACAGCAGCGCTGCCACCATCTCATTCGTGCGCGTGCGCGCGACTACAAGGGTGACGTGATTGCGAGTACGATGGTCGTGGACATCGGGCGCATCGATGGCGGCGTGCCAGACCCTACCTGTGCGGCGCAGTAGAAGGCGGGCAGCGAGAGAGCGACGAGGCCGCCGGCAGCTACGGCTCGCTGCGAGACGGGCAGGGGATGCTGGCGCTGTCCGCGGTCGTACGCCGAATGCCCGGTACGAGTACTTCGTGCAGAATGCGCTGGTCGGCACTGAGCAGTCGCACGCGCACGATGTGCGCGCAGCGCTCCGCACCTTCGCCGCCGAGCACGATGCGCCGCGCAAAGTGCCCTGTGCCCACGGAGAGATTGAGCGTATCTCCCTGCGGATACCAGCTGTTGGTGAAGACGTCCACGCTGAGTCGGGCGTTCGCCGGAAGATGCGCGATGTCGCCCACTACCGCGGTGGACGGAAAGGGTCCATCGGCCACGATCGTGGCGTTGGGCCGCGGTTCCGTGAGCACGATGGTCGGGGCGTCGCTTGCTCGACTGACCGGCGGTTGCACGCGTTCGTAGATGACGGCATCGGCGCCGGTGTTGGGCTGCAGCGCCCGCATGCGTTCGACGTAGCGCGTGAGGATCACGGGGTCGATCGCGTTCTGAAGGGCGCGCGCGTCGTCGCTGTTGTTGCCATCCAGCACGACGTAGTCGAAGGCACCGTCCGCGACCGCGCGCGTGAACGCCTGCGGTGAGCGCATGCCGTCGACCTCGCGGGCATGCTCGTCCACGATTCGCTCTTGCGGCGTGCGCCCATCGAGCAGGTAGCGAACGGCCGCATCGTCGAGTAATACGCGTTGCCCCGATTGAATGCGTTCGTGCAGGAAGCGCGCGACGACCGCGCTGTTGGGCCAGCTAAGTGGGATGCCGTCGCGTGTGGCCGTCTGCCCGCGCAGCAGGTAGAGCGAGACGGCCACGAGCGTGACGAGCCATGGCGACAGGGAGCGATCGCGACGCAGCAGTCGATCGGCGATCACCAACACGCCCGCTGCGGCAACGGGCAGCAACACAAGCGCCGGGTAGACCACGTGCGCCCAGCCATGCGGGTCGAGCGCGCGCGGGCTGGGCGAGAGGGCGAGAAGCGCCGCAGTTGCCACGAGCAGGTTGATCGGCGCGCGGCGAGCACGGAGGGCGTAGGACGAGCTGTCGCTGCCGCCCTCCCGATTGGCGACGATGAGCGCCACCAGTGCGCAGGCCCCGAGCAGCCAGATGTCGAGTACGTCGCGCACATAGCGCTGCACCAGATCGTCGCCCTGCGCTCGCGCGCTGGCTGTGTTGGCCAGCAACGCCAGCATGCCACGCAGCACGTCTGCATAGCGCGCGACATACGCGCCAATCGCAAACACCACGACCCCCGTGAACAGGGCGCGTCCCAGAGCCGCGCGCGGGCGTCCGTGCCACCACGCCGCAACGCACAGTACCGGCAGCAACACCACCAGCACGTGCTTCACCAACACGAGCGCAACGGCGAGCAGCGCCGCAACGAGCCAGTATGGCCAGCCGTCCGCCGACCCACCTCCCGCTGACGACTGATTGGATGGCCGCCCATCGGGTGACCAGTCGCTGGACGACCATACGTTGGATGACCACGCACGGGCGAACGCCGCGAGCATCGCGGCCAACAGGGCCATGCCCAGAGCATCCGGTGTCGCGACGTGTGACGAGAGCACGGCCGGCATGAACACCGCGCCGAAGAGCGCGGCCACGAACGCGGCGCGCTCGTCGAAGAGGCGCCGCGTGAAGAGGAACACGCCGAGTACGGCGACGGTCCCGAGTCCAGCAGCGACCAGTCGAAGCAACCCCAGGCCGCCGAACCGATCCGCCGTCGCAGCGATCACTGGCCAGAGATACCAGCCGAACGACGTGCGCATGTGGCCCGTCACGTCGACGCCCCCCTCGAGCAGGCGACGGCCCATCAGGATCATGGCGCTTTCGCCTTCAAACGCGGAGTTGAAGTCCACGCGATAGGCGCGCACCGTGAACGCGGCGATCAGCAGGAGTCCCAGCCATCCCGGGTGCTGCAACTCCTCCAACGAGCGCGACGCATTCGCGGTGGTCATCGTCGCATTTCGCGGTGGCGGATTGCGCTCTGCCGCGTGGCGCTCGGACGTGTTGCGCGGTGGCGCGTTCACGCGTGTGTGGATGGTTGGACGAGGACGCGCATCGCGGTAATTTGAGCCGCGACGCAGGCGACGGCAAAGCGGTCCTGTCGGTAGCCAGTCCGATTCCCTTTACCCAGTCATCCCTTCGTGGAATCGTGAGCGCGGAACAGAACCTCACGCGGACCCGCATTGCGACGGCCTTGTCGCTCGTGGCGATCGGCGTTGTGCAGTGGAATGCGGCGCGTACGCTGCGCAACGATGCGTTCGTGGACGAAGCGACGTACATCGTCTCCGGTCAGCTCCTGCGCACGGCCCACGCCAGCGGCATCGCCGCACCGCCGGTGGCGAACTATCTCTCCGGGGCGCCGCACCTCTATCCGCAGCTGGCCTCGCTGCTCTTCGAGCGCGGTGGCCTCGAAGCGGCGCGTACGTTCAGTCTGTTCTGCATGCTGGCGGCGCTCGTGGCCGTCTACAGCGCGGCGCGGGGCATCTTCGATCGCCGCCTCGCCGGTGTTGCGGCGGCGGCGCTGTTCTCAACGCAGGCGCCGGTGCTCTTTCTGTCGCGCTTCGCCACGTACGACGCGCTGTGTGTCGCGCTCCTGGCGATCGCACTCGCCTTCGCCGTGGACAGTCGCGCACGATGGCGCACGGCGACCGCCGTGGCGGCCGGCCTGTGCATCGGTACGGCAGCGGTCGTGAAGTACGCTGCACTGCTCTACCTGCCATGCATCGTACTGGTCGCAGCGTTTTCCGTGCCGTCGCTGTCGCTGTTCTCCAGCGCGCGCCTCACGCGCGGCGCCATCGCCGCCGCCGCCGCGCTCACCGTAGCGGGCTTGCTCGTGTCCCTCGGCGAGCCGTCGCGACTCCTGACGGGATTCGTCACCACCACGCTGACGCGCGCCGTCACCAGTGGCGGGCGCGCGATAGATCTGCTGCTCTTCGCGTCGGCACTCGGCGGCGTGTCTGCGTTGCTCGCGCTGCCGGCCATGGCGATTGCGTCCTCCGCGAGACGCTTCACGAGCATCACCATATTCGTGTGGGCATTGTTGGCGCCGCTCAATCATGTGCGGCTGCACGAGTTTGTCTCGCTGCACAAGCACATGGCGTTCGCGCTCGTGCTCTTCACCGTACTCGCCGGTGGAACCATTGCTGCGCTGATGTCGTGGATTCGTCGACGCTGGGAGTACGATCAGCTCTTGATCGCGTTTGCCGTCGCCGCCGCGTCGCTCGCGATCTGTGCGCGCGCCATCGTGCGCCCGGGGCAAACCGAAGCGGATCGGCTGTTTCGCTATTGGCCCAACAACACCAGCTACGCCTACCGGGCCATCGCACCGGTGCTCCGCAGCGATGCGCACTATCTCGCCGAAGAGCCCGACCTCGGCACGCTTTACCTCGGTACGCGCGCGCCGGTCTCGCAGTGGGTGCACCCGTACTTCTTCGACTACGACGGCCAGCGGGCACGCACGCCATCGGATCTCGCGCCTTTCCGCTCCGCCATTCGCGACGGGTACTTCACCGCCATCGTACTGCGCTTCGGGCCGCAACGCACGTGGGCCAATGCGATGGAGGAGGCGCTGCTGCGTTCACAGCCGCGCTATCGACTCGCCGCGCGGCTCCCTTTCGAATTGGCCGACGGACCGGGCGCGTATCAGGTGTGGGTGCGCAGCGACGCGCCGGGCGCCGGACAGGTGCGCTGAGCTACTCGGCGCACTCAGAACGCGTGACGAATGCCCAGTCGCGCCTGCTGCAAGCGGAATCCGCCGAGGTTGTCGAGGTAGAAGAAGCCGCCCGAGGCGTCCCAGCCACGCTTCCCCACCAAGCGTAGTTCGGTGTTGGCGCTGAAGCTGTTTGCGTTGGGGACGTTCTCGCGACCCGACACGAGCTGTCCGACGGAGCCATCGGTGCGCCAGGTTAACCGCCCATTGATGGGGACGATCAGGCCGAGCGAGATGAATGCATTGCCGAAGTCCTTGGGACTCCAGTAGCCGCCGAACTCGTTGGGTACTGAATTGGGTCCGCCTCGGTTGGCGTCGAATTCGAAGCCGAAGTAGGAAAGCCCCGTGCCCAGCTCGAAACGCGCACCGGTGCCACCGATGCCGAAGCCGCGCGTCGCCGACGCGCTGAACTCGCGCCGCACGTTGTTGCGCAGCGCGGACGCTGTGTAGACGCCGATGCCCGCCGTGCCCTGAAGGGTGATGCCGGCGGCGACATTCGGCAGACGCAGCACCAGCCCCGTCGTGTTGGCGCGTACCTGCCCGATGAAGATCCCGTTTTCGGTCACACCGGTCGCGGCGCGACGGGAATCCTCGATGGCCGCGCGTCGCGCAAAGAGGCGCAACGTTCCGCGCGTAGAGAGCGCCGTCTCGATCTCTGCCGCCGCAGTCCAACCCGTGGGGGCGCGCTGATAGCGTTCGGCGCCTACTTCCAGTCGCGCGAGTGTCAGACGCGTCGAGCGCTTCTCGATGGCGGCGGACACGCTGCCCGAGATGAAGTGCTCGTTGGGTGCGACGAATTGCGTCGGCCCCCCTGACAGCGACAGGCGCGTGCCCGGCGCAACCGGTACGGATACGCTGGTGAGCGCGCGCGTGAGCGTCAGGCCAAACGACGTGTGCGCCACGACCGCGTCCACGCCCACGATCGGTGCTGCACCGCGACGCACCCAGTCCGGTGCGCTCGGAAAGCTGGTTTCCTGCAGGCGACGCGCGACTTGGCGGGCTTCGGAGAATTCGCCGGCCGCCAACAACGCATAGGCCAACTGTTCGGTGAGTTGCGTATTGCCGGGCGCGCGCGCCACCTGCGGACGCAGCACCGCCACCGCTTCACCGGGGCGACCTACTTGCACCAGCAGATTGCCGCGTCCCAGCAGCAATACGCTGTCATTCGGAGCGCGCGCAAGCAGCGAGTCAGCAAGCGCCAGCGCGGCCTTCGAGCGACCGCTCCACGTGAGCACGTTCAGCCGTCCGCGCGCTGCTGCGAGGTTGCCGGGTGAGCGAACACCCACGCGCTCGTAGATGCGCATCGCTTCGGCGCGCGTTTCCGGCACCCACGAGAGGACGTCCGCGTACTCCGTCAGCAGCTCCAACGATGACGTATCCTCGCGCACGAGCGCGGCCAGGCGACGAACGCCGTCGGCGCGTGTGGACGGATCCCAACTCTGCGCCGACGCGATGGCATGTCGGACCTCGCGATTGCCCGGCGCCGCGCGTTCCAGCTCGCGCAGCAACGTCAGCCCTTCCGCACGCGTGGTCGCCGACCACGTGAGGGTCTGTCCGAGTGCGAGCTTGAGCTCCGTCGAGTCGGGCGCGAGCGCGACTGCTTTGCGCAGATGCACCAACCCTGCCTGCGTCTCGCCCGACCACGCGAGCCACTGGCCAAGGTCTCGCTCGAGCGAAAAGTCAGACACGCCAAGCGCCGCGAGACGTTGCGAGAAGGGCAGTGCTTCTCGCCACTTGCCCTGGTTACTGAACAGCGAAGACAGTTCGCGCAGCGCCGGCCGCGACGTCGTATCGGTACGCAGCACCACGCGATACAACGACTCGGCGCGTACCAGCGCGCCACGGCGATTCGCGGCGCGCGCCGAATCCAGCGCAGCCGTTGTGTTCTGCGTGGAAGTCGCTTGCGCCACTGCGGGACGGAGTGGCGAGAGCGAGGCGATGCCCAAGGCGATGGCCGCGAACAGTCGAGGAGAGTTCACGCGGCCGACGCGGATCCGGGGAGTGAGGCAGGCGGCTTGCCTTCGGGCAGCGCCGGGGAATCGGGTGGCGTGAGACCGGTGCGAATTCTTGGCTCCTGATGTTGCGTGGTCATCGTCAGCCACTGCGCGTGTCGTGGCGCGACTTCCATCAACAAGTGCTGCATGATTGCGTCGCCGTTGTCGAAGTCGGTGACGAGGAAACGAATGCCGTTCGCGTAGCGTCGCTTGCCGCGCACCCTGAAGCCTTCCGTCCACGCCACCTGCCCAAACGCCTGCACGTGGCGATCAGGGAGCGCGAGTTTGACCGTCACGAAGGTGCCCACCGCGAGTTCTTCGTCGAGCGTGACCGACACGCCGCCGCGGTTGAGATTGCGCGCGAACGTCGTGCCGGTGATGCCGGCACGGCCCTTCGCATCGATCCGCTGGAGTTCGAAGCGCGCTTCCACGTCGAGGTCCTGCGGGAAGCGGTACATCGACCGCGCTTCCTTGCGCTCGAGCACTCGCGCCACCGCCGGCGACGTGACCGCGAAGAAGTACACACCAAAGCAGGCGGTGACGATGTATGCCCAGAACTGCCCTTCGTTCTCCGCCTGCCATGCCTGCACAACGGCCCAGACCATGGCCGTGTAGACGAGGAATAGGAGCACGATGTAAGGCGCCGCCTGCGTGAATGGCGCGGCCGGCGCGCGCGACTTGGGTGTGACCTGAAAGGCCGCATTGCGCGAGAAGTATCCCGAGATCGCCGTCAGCGTCGCGTGGATCTTCACGAAGTTGTACCGCTCCATCAGGAACGGCGTGCGCCAATTGCCGGCAAGGATGCTGGTGCCGGCGAGATTCGCGGCGAGAAACGGCAAGTAGTGGCTGGCGAATTGCAGCGGATCGCTGAGCAGCGGGAAGATGCCGGTCAGCGACGCAAAGATGACGGTCGCCACGCTGAGCAGTCGCACCCAGCTGAAAATCACGTTGTACTCGTACGACGCCAGATAGCACAGCCGCTGTCCGAGCGAGAGCCCGGGGCCGAGCAGCGGTCGCTCCATGCGCAGCACCTGCGTGGAGCCGATGCCCCACCGGCGCCACTGCGCCGAATACCCAGAGAACGTCTGCGCCGCCAAACCGCGCGCCACGCTGCGGTTGAAGTACAGCACGCGCCAGCCGCGCTTCTGCAGACGGAGCCCGGTGTGCAGGTCTTCCGTGATGGAGCCCGTCGCAAAACCGCCGATGTCGTCGAGCGCTGCCCGACGAATCATGGCTGGGCTGCCGCAATAGATCGTCGCGTTGAAGCCGTCCTTGGACGGCTGGATGATGCTGAAGAACAGCTCCTGCATCTGCCAACCGCTGCGCTCTTTCCAGTCCATCTCGTGCTGGAACGAGTCGAGGTTGTAGCAATCCTGATTGGCCTGCACAATCGCCACTTCGCCTGCGACGAAGAAGCCGATCATCTCGTCGATAAGCTCCGGCACCGGCACGTGGTCCGCATCGAGCGTGACCACGAATTCTGCGGCGCTGTGCCTCAGGCCGTTGTTCAGATTGCCGGCCTTGGCGTCGCTGCGATCGGCGCGACCGAGATACACGCATCCGAATTCGGCAGCCAACGCCGCGACTTCGGGGCGATTGCCGTCGTCCAGCACCAGCGTGCGATGCGGATAACGGATATCGACTGCGCAGGACACCGTATCGCGCAGCAATTCCAGCGGCTCGTTGTACGTCGCGATGAACACATCGACCGTGCGATACAGCAGCGGCGGCGGTACGCGATACAACCGCTGTCTCCACGTCACCACCATCAGGCCGACCGTGGATACGAACGCCAGCATCTCCGTTGCGAGAAACAGCACGAAGAACCAGTGCGCGGCGGGATTGTCCGTTTCCGTGGCCCGCCAGAACAGATAACGCACACCCAGCGCGATCGTGGCCACCGACAACGCGCGTTGCGACCACACGAGCGCGCGTGGGCGCGTCACCAGTGCGAGCGGCGTGTTGGTAGCGGGAGCAGGGGACATGCGGACTTGAAAGAGGCGAAGACCATCTCGGAGCGCGTCGTAGCATCGCGTACTGCGATCGCGTGCAGCGATCGCGCACTACCAAGACGAACGGCACACCGTGGTGGCACGAACGTCACCATGCTGGCTGCCCGCGCACGCGCGCTCGTACGTGCCCGGCATCCTGTGTTTCGGCGGCGGCCAAAGCCCTCAAGAATGCCCAGCGGTTCGACGATGAAGAGCAACACGGTCACCAGCACCGGTTTTTCTCCGTCGCCAAGCCAGCCCGTCCTTGAACCGTCACCGCGTCACCGTGCTTCTGCTGTCACTATTGACGGCCTGTATGCCCGCGGATCGGAGCCTCGCTCCGACCCAGGATCACGAGCACGCACACGCCCCGCGTCACAATCTGACCGCCAACGCCGACAGCGTCTACCGCTGGAGCGATCCGGAGATGTGGCCGAACGCCGAACTGCCCATTTCGGGCACCGATGTGGTGATTCCCGCGGGGCGACACGTTCTGCTGGACATGCCGTCCGTCCGCGTTCGTCAGCTCACGATTGCCGGAACGCTCGAGTTCTCCGATGCGCAGGACATCGCGCTCGACGCGAACGCCATTCTGGTTCAGGGCGCCCTGGTCGTCGGCAGTGCCGGCGCTCGATACACGCATCGCGCGGTCATCACGCTCAACGGCACCGCCGCTGAGAACGCACGTTTCGGCGCTGGCGCCAAGGGCATCAGCGTCGTCGGCGGCGCGCTGGAGCTGCACGGCACGTCGGTGCGCTCGTGGACCAAGCTGGCGCAGCATGCCCCAAGCGGAGCGACCCTCCTGACGCTGAACGAGCCCTCCGCATGGAAGGCGGGCGACCAGATCGCCGTAAGTGCCACCAGCTTCGACCCGGCCGACGCGGAGCTGGCCACAATCGCCGCCGTGGAGGGTGCCACGCTTCAGCTGACACAACCGCTCGCACACGACCACTGGGGCGAGCTACAGGAGATCGCCGGCCGACCACTCGACGAACGCGCCGAAGTGGGGCTGCTCACGCGCAATATCGTCATTCGCGGCGACACGCTCTCCGAGCAGGACGGCTTCGGTGCGCAGGTGATGATTCACCCCGGCAGCAGCGCGCACGTCGAAGGCGTCGAGTTCTATCGCGTCGGCCAACGCGGGCTGATGGGACGCTATCCGCTGCATTGGCACCTCGCACAGGAAACCGAGGGCCACTACGCGCGCGACAATGCCGTCTGGCACAGCTACAACCGCTGCATGACCATCCACGGCACGAACGGCGTCACGCTCGAAGGCAACGTCTGCTACGACCACGCCGGACACGGCTTCTTCCTCGAAGACGGCGTCGAGCACAGCAATGTCCTCGCGCGCAATCTGGGGATGCGCACGCGCGTTCCGGCGCCTGCGTCGCGTCTGCTGCCGAGCGACGAACGGCCGGCCACGTTCTGGATCACGAATCCGGACAACGACCTGCACGACAACGTCGCCGCTGGATCAGATGGCTTTGGCATTTGGTATGCGCTGCCCGAGTATCCCACGGGCCTTTCCGCTACGCGCAACGTACATCCACGACAGATCCCGCTTGGGCGTTTTGCGCACAACACGGTGCACTCGAACATGCGAAGTGGACTGTGGGTGGATGAAGGCATGGACGCGGCAGGCACGCTCAACATCGCCTGGTATGAGCCCAGTGCTGCGCCTGCGTACTTTCGCGGCTTGCTCGCGTGGAAGAATCGCGCGATGGGCGCGTGGTTCCGTGGTCGCAATCTGCATCTCGTGGATGCAGTCCTCGCCGACAACATGATCGGGGCCACCTTCGCTGCACTCGAGAGCACGCTCGAAGATGCGTTCGTGGTGGGCGTGAGCGACAACCGCGGCGTCAATGCCAGCGCGTGGGCGCCGGTGCGCGGCTTCTGGTTCTACGACGGACCGGTGGGCGTCGCGCGATCGCTGTTCGCCAACTTCGATGCACGCGCCGGAAGCGACGCAAGTGCACTTGGCTTCCACCCCGTGAATCCGTGGCCGATCAGCGCTGCGAACTGGGTGGAGTCGGTGCGCTTTGTAGACGCGGAGCGCATGCGCTTCGATCCGGTCAGCGAATCGTATGACGCCACCAAGTCCGCCGTCGTCGTGGACCGCGACGGCTCACTCGGCGAGGCCGCGCACTCCGTATTCGTTTCGGATTCACCGTTGCTGCGCGGGGGCTGCGCACCGCGTGCGTCGTGGAACGCATGGTCATGCGACGTGCCCTTCACGCAGCTCCTGGTGCGCACCGATGTCGAGATGCCATCAGGCATCGCCGTGCAGCGTACAGGACTCCCGAACACGCAGGTACGGATCGCGCCTGTGCGCTACGACCGGACCTTCACCACCGTGACCGTGCCGCAGGGGATGGCGCTCGACGTGCGCACGCCGGGACTCACGCCGCAGCTCCTGCGTCTCAGTGCGACGCTGGTGAACGCCGATGTCCCGCTGGATGTTACCGTCGCGCGCCCCTCAGGCGTGTTCGAGGTTGCGCAGGCCGGACGTGCGCTTGCGCGCGTCACACGGGATGAGATCGATCGCTGCGTGAGTTGCTGGAGCAGCGACAACGCGACCGGCGATCTTCGACTGCGGTTGCTTGCCGACTCGACGACCAGCGCGATCAACGTGTCCATCGGGCGCGGTGCGTCGATCGCAAGTGCTCGATCGGTTGGATCGAGTCTATCGAGTGCAGGGCTCGCCGGTCCGCGCGCCAACGCGCTCTTGGCGCCGTTTGGACACGAGCCGCGTGCTGCCGGCTATCGAGAGCCGGCGGGGCGCGCGAGTTCGGTGTTGAAGTACGGCAGCAGGGCGTTCAACGCGAAGATGTAATCGTCGACCGCGAGCGCCTGCGCGCTGCGAATGCGTACGTTATGGCGGCAGCCATAGCGCTTTCCGGAATCGAGCTCGGGGCGCATGGTCGTGAGCAGATCCTGCAGCGAGCCGGACACCCCGCGCACCGTATAGCGGTCTGCTCCCTCGATCAGCACCTCGGCGACGGATCCGCTATCCACCTTGAGTTCGATACAGGTGGGCGTCTGACGCGAGCGACCGGGACCGGCGCCGGCGCCAGTTCCGCTGCCGCCACCGATGCCAGCGCCGAGCAGCACTTGCGCAGTGCGCGTGGTCGCCGGGCCGGAGCCTGCACCCGTGCCGCCGCCATTCCCGCCACCTACCCCCGGGCCGCGACCCGCTCCGCTTCCCGCGCCCGAGCCTGCGCCACTGCCGGGAATGCCGGGAGGCGCCGCTGCTGCGGCGAGTGCGCGCAGGACCGCCATCGTGTCGCGGGGTATCGTCGACGTGGACGCGTCCGCGATCGCCGCCGCAACGGCGGCGGGACTCGCCTCGGACGGGGGACGACCTGGTGCGACCACCTGCGCCACCGACGGCGCGATGGCGTCGAGCTGGCGCCGAATGGAGTCGGCCCGCTGCGAAACGGTGCTGAGCGCCGCGACCGTTTCATTTCGGGAGAGTTGCGCCATGGCCAAGTCGCGTTCGACGGCCGTCATGCGTGCATTGGTCTCGGGGGCAGTGGCAACGCCGCTGCCGGCCGCACCGGGAATACCGCCTGGCCGCAGGGCCGCCAGCGAATCCCGCTCGCGCTGCAGTTGCGCCAGTCGAGAGGCGAGCGCGCTGTCCCGGACGAAGGCCGCGCGGACAGCCCGCTCGAGGGAATCGAGGCGCTGGGCGAGGGCCATGAGCTGCATCAACCGCGGGTTGCGCAGCGCCGTGGAGTCCACGGTTGGCGTAGTCTGCTTGACCACTGGTGGCGTGCCGGCGCGGCTCATCTGGCTCAGTCCGAAGAAGAGCAGAGCCAAAAAGAGACCCAGTTCGGCTTCGGTGAAGCCGATGATCGATTGCCCGCGATTGCCGCGTCGGCGCTTGGGCGCGCCCTTCGCCGGGGCGGTCACTTCGCGTTGGTCGAGGCTGGGGGGATCGTGGGCGTCGAGGTCGGCGTCGTGCCCGACGGGCCGGCGTAGGGCGTCGGCCGGACGGGCTCGGCTGGGCGCGGCGCGGTGTGGGCCAGCTGCGCCAGGAAGCGCGCCTGTGTCGCCTCGAGCTCGGCGGTCTGCCTGGCGCGTTCCTCGGCCATCTCGCGGAAGAACTGCTGGCGGGCGACTTCGAAGGCGACGGCGTGGCTGGTGACGGCGTTGGCGAGGGCGGCCAAGCGGTCATCCTCCTCGGGGGCTTCGTCCTGCACGAGGGTGAGGAGCGCCTGGCGGCAGAAGAGACCGACGATCGTGGTCAGGACCGCGGCACCGACCTCCTGCGTCATCAGCGACGGATTCTGGGCGAACAGGGTGGCGTTCGACGAGACGTCGTTGAAGATCTTGAACAGCGCGAACATCGTGAGCAGGAAGCCCAGGAAATAAGGCGAGTCCTTGAGGGAGTCGCCGCCGAGCTGTCCGACGGAGGCGCGGTTGGAGTAGAGGTAGAGCGTGTAGACGACGATAGGGACGGACGGCAGGTAGGGCCGCCCGATGTCGGTGAACAGGGCCCACATGCTGGCTGCCAGGGCGACGGTAAACGCCGCGAAGGCACGATTTGAAAAAAAGTTCACGCGACGTCGGCGTCGGATAATGAGCAGTAGGCGGCGCGGGGCCCGCGGCACCCGGTATACGGACACAACGACCGATTGGCGTCGCTGGTCACAACCGTTCCGCCGGTGGCACAGTGGCGGCAGCTGACAAGGTTGCCTTGCCGGAGGTAGTTCGCAAGCGGCGTTCCGTCTTTGGGGGCACACGGCCCCGTCCAGCCCATTGACTCCACCACCTCCTCGGTTACCTTACCTCGGCTACCCCATCTCAGGTGCGGGTATCACCGGAACGTTTGCTGGTAGAACGCCGGACAAACTCAACGTCGTCGCGAGTGGTTTGCGGCGTCGCGCCTTGGGTCCCCATTCGTGCAGCAGTGGCGAGTGCACCCGGCGGCAGCGGATGGATACCGGCCTTGCTCTGCGAGGCGTCTGGTCCAGCCGTTTTTTTGCTGGTTCGTGTTGGGCTCGCAGGTTCGTGAAGGAATTGATCGCTCACTCTCGTCAACACCTGGCGCCGCGCAAGCGAGCAGCCGCCTGAAGACTATGCCGCGTACGACCCC
Organism: Gemmatimonas sp.; assembly: GCA_965279375.1. Taxonomy (GTDB): domain Bacteria; phylum Gemmatimonadota; class Gemmatimonadetes; order Gemmatimonadales; family Gemmatimonadaceae; genus Gemmatimonas. The sequence continues at coordinate 2,861,068 of OZ257156.1, forward strand.
GCTTCAGCATTATCGCAACATCGGCATCATGGCCCACATCGATGCCGGTAAGACCACCACGACCGAGCGCATCCTCTATTACACGGGGAAGTCGCACAAGATTGGTGAAGTGCATGACGGTGCGGCCACCATGGACTGGATGGAGCAGGAACAGGAGCGCGGCATCACGATTACGTCGGCCGCGACGACCTGCTTCTGGCAGCGCCATGGGCAGAGCGATACCAAGGGTGAAGGCCCTGAGTACCGCATCAACATCATCGACACGCCGGGTCACGTGGACTTCACCGTCGAAGTGCAGCGCTCGTTGCGCGTGCTTGACGGTGCGGTGACGCTGCTCGACTCCGTGGCCGGTGTTGAGCCGCAGACCGAGACCGTGTGGCGCCAGGCGGATGGTTACGCCGTGCCGCGCATGATCTTCGCGAACAAGATGGATCGTGTCGGTGCGAACTTCGAGCGTTGCGTGGCGATGATCCACGATCGTCTCTCGAAGAGCGCGCAGCCGTTGCAGCTGCCGGTGGGATCGGGTGAGCTGTTCACCGGCCACCTCGATGTCATCGAGCGCAAGCAGTACATCTTCGACGAAGCGTCGATGGGCAAGACGTTCACGGTGACGGATGTGCCGGCCGAGTTCAAGGATGCCGTCGAAGAGGCGCGTCACAAGCTGATCGACACCGTGGTCGAGTACGACGAAGCGCTGATGGAGAAGTACCTGGCGGGTGAGGAGCTGAGCATTGCGGAGATCCGCAGCGCCATCCGCACGGCCACGTGCGCGGGCAAGTTCATCCCGATCCTGTGCGGCGCCTCGTTCAAGAACAAGGGCGTGCAGGCGTTGCTGGACGCGGTCATCGACTATCTCCCGGCGCCGCTCGACGTGCCCGCGATCAAGGGTCACCTCCCGCACCATGACGAGACGTTCGTCGAGTGCCCGGTGACGGATGACGCGCCGTTCGCTGGCTTGGCGTTCAAGATTGCGACCGACCCGTTCGTCGGTAAGCTGACGTTCTTCCGCTGCTACTCGGGCGTGTTGACCTCCGGCTCGTACGTCTACAACAGCACGAAGGACAAGCGTGAGCGCGTCGGTCGTCTGCTGCAGATGCACGCGAACAAGCGTGAAGAGATCGAAGAAGTGCGCTGCGGCGACATCGCGGCTGCTATCGGTCTGAAGGACACGCGTACGGGCGACACGATGTGCACGGAAGATGCGCCGATCATTCTCGAGGCGATGAAGTTCCCGGCGCCGGTTATCGACGTCGCGATCGAGCCGAAGACCAAGGCCGACCAGGACAAGCTGGCGATCGCGTTGCAGAAGCTCGCCGAAGAAGATCCGACGTTCCGCGTGCGTTCCGATGCCGAGACGGGTCAGACGATCATCGCCGGCATGGGCGAGTTGCATCTCGAGATCATCGTCGACCGCATGCAGCGCGAGTTCAAGGTTGACGCGAACGTGGGCCGTCCGCAGGTGGCTTACCGCGAGACCATCCGCAAGCGCGTCGAGAAGATCGAAGGGAAGTTCATCCGTCAGTCGGGTGGTAAGGGTCAGTACGGCCATGTGGTCATCAACATGGAGCCCAGCGAGCAGGGTCAGGGCTTCGTGTTCGAGGACAAGGTGGTTGGCGGTGTGATCCCGCGTGAATTCATCGGACCGACGGAAGCCGGCATCAAGGAAGCGCTCGAGACGGGCGTGCTGGCCGGCTACCCGGTGGTGGACATCAAGGTGCAGCTGATCTACGGCTCGTACCATGACGTCGACTCGTCGGAAATGGCGTTCAAGATCGCTGGCTCGATGGCATTCAAGGAGGCGGCGCGTTTGGCCAGTCCTTGCCTGCTCGAGCCGGTGATGAAGGTCGAGGTCGTGAGCCCGGAAGCGTACATGGGCGACGTCCTTGGCGACCTCTCCTCGCGGCGCGGCAAGATCGGCGGCATGACGCAGCGTGGTGAGGCGCAGGTGATTTCGGCGACGGTGCCGCTCGCCGAGATGTTCGGTTACTCGACCAAACTGCGCAGCATGTCGCAGGGGCGAGCGGTCTACTCGATGGAATTTGCGCATTACGAGGAAGTGCCGAAGTCGAAGGCCGAAGAGATCATCAGCAAGGTGAAGGCGTAAGCCTCACCCACTCATTCACTACCCAATTACAAGAACCGAACCATGGGCAAGGCAAAGTTCGAGCGGAACAAGCCGCACGTGAACGTGGGAACGATCGGCCACGTCGACCACGGCAAGACCACCACGACGGCAGCGCTTACGAAGATCTCGGCCGACAAGGGCTACGGCACGAAGTACGTCGCGTACGACGAAGTGGCCAAGGCGTCCGAGTCGCAGGGTCGTCGTGACTCCACGAAGATCCTCACGATCGCCACGTCTCACGTCGAGTACGAGACGGAGAACCGTCACTACGCGCACGTCGACTGCCCGGGTCATGCGGACTACGTGAAGAACATGATCACGGGTGCGGCGCAGATGGACGGCGCGATCCTGGTCGTGTCGGCCGTTGACGGCCCGATGCCGCAGACGCGCGAGCACATCCTCCTGGCGCGCCAGGTCAATGTGCCCTCGGTCGTGGTGTTCCTGAACAAGTGCGACCTCGTCGAAGACGACGAGCTCCTCGACCTGGTCGAGCTGGAAGTCCGTGAGCTCCTGTCGAAGTACAACTACCCGGGTGATGACGCCCCGGTGATCCGTGGCTCGGCGATCAACGCCATCAACGGTGACCCGAAGTGGGTGGCGGAGTTCATGAAGCTGTACGAGGCGCTGGACACGTACATCCCGGAGCCGGTTCGCGAGATCGACAAGCCGTTCCTGCTCCCGGTCGAAGACGTGTTCTCGATCACGGGCCGTGGCACGGTGGCGACGGGTCGTATCGAGCGCGGCATCATCAAGGTCGGTGAAGAAGTGCAGGTGGTCGGCTACAACAGCGAGAAGAAGACCATCGTCACCGGCGTTGAAATGTTCCGCAAGCTGCTCGACGAAGGACGCGCCGGCGACAACGTCGGTCTGCTCCTCCGCGGCATCGACAAGAAGGACATCGAGCGCGGCATGGTGTTGGCCAAGCCGAACTCGATCAAGCCGCACACGAAGTTCCTGGCCGAGGTGTACGTCCTCACGAAGGAAGAGGGTGGCCGCCACACGCCGTTCTTCAAGGGCTACCGTCCGCAGTTCTACTTCCGCACGACGGACGTGACGGGCACCATCGAATTGCCGGAAGGCATGGAAATGGTGATGCCGGGCGACAACATCCAGATGACGATCGAGCTGATTATCCCGATCGCCATGGAAGAGACGATCCGCTTCGCGATCCGCGAGGGCGGCCGTACGGTTGGCGCCGGCGTCGTCACGAAGATTCTGGCCTAAGCAATAGCGTGGCGCTGTCGGGCGGTGGGTGCTGAGCGCACCGCCCGACAGGACCGCGTTCTTCGCAGTTTCTAACTCGAGAGATTCATCTGATGGCTGGCCGTATCCGCATTCGCCTGAAGGCTTTTGACCACGCCGTGATCGATCAGGCTTCGGCAGACATTGTGCGCACCGCTGAAAAGACGGGCGCGCAGGTGTCGGGTCCGATTCCCCTGCCGACGAAGACGCAGCGTTGGACTGTGCTGCGGTCGCCGCACGTGGACAAGAAGTCGCGCGAACAGTTCGAACTGAAGACGCACAAGCGGTTGATCGACATTCTGGATTCGCGCCCGGGTACGGTGGACGCGTTGACGAAGCTTGATCTGCCTGCCGGCGTGGACGTCGAAATCAAGGTTGAGTAAGCAGTCGGAGTTGGAGTTGTAGTACAGAGGTCATCGCACACGGCGATGTCCTCCACAGTCCAACGGTGTGGACGATCGGTCCCCCGCGACTCGTACGGTTTGGAGTAACTCATGATCGGCATTATCGGTAAGAAGCTGGGGATGACCCAGCTGTTCAACGAGCAGGGGCAGCAAGTGCCCTGCACCGTGGTGGAGGCCACGCCGAATCCCGTGACGAAAGTCATGACGATTGCGGACGCTGGTTTCGCCTCGGTCGAGCTTGGCTATGGCGCGCAGCGCGTAGCCCGCGAAAACAAGAAGGGCGAGCGCACGCCGAAGGGACGTCGCGCGACGTCGGCGGAAGTCGGACACGCGAAGAAGGCAGGCCTGGATGCGCCGCCGGCCGTGCTCCGCTCGTTCCGCATCGACGACGCTCCGGGAAAGAACCCGGAGATTCCGACGTACACGGTGGGCGAGACGGTGACTGTTGGCATTTTCGCGCCGGGTGAGCGCGTCAAGGTCGAAGGCACCACGAAGGGTCGTGGTTTCCAGGGTGTGGTGAAGCGCCATGGTTTTGGCGGCGGCCCGAACACCCACGGCAACACGAAGCACCGCAAGCCCGGATCGATCGGCGCCGGTACGAATCCGTCGCGCGTCATCAAGGGCAAGAAGATGCCGGGGCAGTACGGCAACGTGCGCCACACGGCCATTGGCATTCGCGTCGAGAAGATCGATGCCGAACGCAACCTCATTTACCTGCGCGGTAGCGTGGCGGGGCCGACCAACGGCATCGTCTTCGTGCGCAAGCAGGGCTGACCATGACTGAGAACCAGACCTTACAGGCGCCTGTGTATTCGGCGCAGGGCAAGAAGGGCGCGGCTCGCGCGCTCCCCGAGGCCACGTTTGACGGCGTCGTCAACGTGCCGGTCATGCATCAGGCCGTGAAGGCGTTCCTCGCCAATCGTCGCCAGGGCACGGCGGCGACGAAGACGCGCGGCAAGGTGGTTGGCGGCAACCAGAAGCCCTGGAAGCAGAAGGGCACCGGTCGTGCGCGTCAGGGTTCCACGCGCGCGCCGAACTGGCCGGGCGGTGGCACGGTGTTCGGACCGATTCCGCGCAAGTACACGCAGATCGTCCCCAAGCAGGTCAAGACGCTGGCGCGCAAGAGCGCGTTCAATGCGCGGGCTCGTGAGGGTGCGGTGATCATCGTGGACGCGTTGAACTGGTCGGCGCCCAAGACGAAGTCGATCACGACGCTGTTCGCGTCGCTCGGCGTCACGGACAAGAAGGTGTTGTTGTTGACGGACGGCGTGAAGCCGAACGTGTACCTGAGCGCGCGGAACCTCGCGACGGCGCACGTGATGCCGTACTCCGATGCCAGCACGTATCACATCCTCTGGTCGGATGTGGTCGTGATCGAGTCATCGGCTCTGAATTCCCCTGCCGCAGCGGAGGCGTAAGCGATGGCCACTATTCATCGCATCATCTCGCGCCCGATCATCACGGAGCGCACCTCTGCCGCGTATCAGGATCGTGGGGAGTACACGTTCGAAGTGGCGCCCGACGCCAACAAGTATTCGATCAAGCAGGCCGTCGAGCAGCTGTTCGGCGTCAAGGTCACCGGTGTCTGGACGTCGAACGCGCGCGGCAAGGCGCGTCGGGTCGGACAGTCGATCGGCCGTCGTCCCCACACCAAGAAGGCGATCGTGAAGCTCCGCGCGGGCGATTCCATCGCGATCTTCGAGGGCTGAGATCCATGGGAATTCGAGTTTTCAAGCCAGTCAGCAAGGGTTCGCGCAATCGCTCGGTGTCGGATTTCGCCGAGATCACGCGCAGCACCCCTGAGAAGTCGCTCGTCGAGCCGCTGCCGCGGTCGGGTGGTCGCGACAACCACGGCCACATCTCGATGCGCCGCATCGGTGGTGGTCACAAGCGCCAGTATCGTCTCATCGACTTCAAGCGCAACAAGCCGGGCATCACGGCGATCGTGCGCGAAATCGAGTACGATCCGAACCGTTCGGCGCGCATCGCGCTGATCGAGTACGCGGACGGCGAGAAGCGCTACATCCTGCACCCGAAGGGGCTCAAGCAGGGCGACAGCGTGGTGTCGGGATCGGGCAGCGATTTCCGCGTCGGTAACGCGATGCCGTTGAAGGAAGTGCCGCTCGGCACGCAGGTGCACAACATCGAGCTGAAGATCGGCAAGGGCGGCCAGATGGCGCGTTCGGCCGGCGCCTTCGCCCAGGTTGTCGCCAAGGAAGGCGAGTACGTCACGCTGCGTCTTGGCAGCACCGAAATGCGTCTCGTGCACGGCAACTGCATGGCGACGATCGGTGAAGTCGGCAACTCGGAGCATGAGTTGCAGTCGCACGGCAAGGCGGGCAAGAGCCGCTGGTTGGGCAAGCGCCCGAAGGTCCGTGGTGAAGTGATGAACCCGGTGGATCATCCGCACGGTGGTCGTACGCGCGGTGGTCGTAACGTGGTGAGTCCGTGGGGCAAGCCCGAAGGTGTCAAGACGCGCAACAAGAAGAAGTCGTCGCAGCGTCTCATCGTGCGCGGCCGCAAGCGCGGCCGAGCGACGCAGTGATCCGCTAGCGCGAGCCGAGAACCGATATGTCGAGAAGTATCAAGAAGGGTCCATTCGTTGCTGAGCGCCTCGAGGCGAAAGTCCTCGGGATGAATGCTCGTAGCGAGAAGAAGGTGGTCAAGACGTGGTCGCGCGCGAGCACGATCCTGCCCGAGTTCGTCGGGCACACCTTCGCCGTGCACAACGGGAACAAGTTCATCCCGGTGTACGTGACGGAAAACATGGTGGGGCACAAGCTCGGCGAGTTCTCGCCGACGCGCCTCTTCCGCGGACACGCTGGGCAGAAGGCGGCCGACAAGAAGGCCACCGGCGTGCCGAAGGGAGGCAAGTAACCCATGGCCACCAAGAAGACCGGCATTGAGGCGCACGCGATCCAGCGTACGACCCGTCAGTCGCCGTACAAGATGCGCCTGGTGATCGATCAGATCCGCGGGCAGTCGGTGAACAACGCTCTGGCGCTGCTCAAGTTCAGCAAGAAGGGCGCGGCGACGCAGATCGCCAAGACCTTGAACAGTGCCGTGGCAAACGCGGAGCAGGCGGCCCGGAAAGCCAACACGTCGCTCGATGTCGACGCGCTGGTGATCACGAAGGCCATCGTGAACGAAGGCCCGAAGCTGAAGCGTTGGACGCCGGCGGCCATGGGCCGTGCGACGCCGATGTTGAAGCGGACGAGCCACGTCGAGATCATCGTGGCGGAGGCGGTGCGCTAATGGGACAGAAGACCAATCCGATCGGGTTTCGCCTCGGTGTCACGAAGAACTGGCGCTCGACCTGGTATGCGAAGAAGGAGATGCCGGCGCTCATCCGCGAGGATGCGCTGATCCGGAAGTATCTGAAGGCGCGCCTTGATAACGCCGCAATCGCCGAGGTGCGCATCGAGCGCAAGCCGGGCAAGGTGGTGGTGACGATTCACACCGGCCGTCCGGGCGTGGTGATCGGCAAGAAGGGCGCGGAAGTCGACAAGCTGCGTGACGAGCTCACGCAGTTGAGCGGCAAGGAAGTCGGGATCAACGTGGAAGAGATCAAGCGCCCGGAAGTCGAGGCGCAGCTGGTGGCGGACAACATTGCCGCGCAGCTCTCGCAGCGTATCTCGTTCCGCCGCGCCATGAAGCGTGCTGTCCAGAGCGCGATGCGCATGGGCGCACTGGGTATCAAGATCAAGTGCGGCGGCCGTCTTGGCGGCGCCGAAATCGCCCGCGTCGAAGGGTACCATGAGGGTCGGGTTCCCCTGCACACGCTGCGCGCCGACATCGATTACGCCACGAGCACGGCGAAGACCACCTACGGCACCATCGGTGTGAAGGTGTGGGTCTTCAAGGGCGAGATCGTTGACGACCGTCGCGGCAAGACCTACTCGACTGGCGTCTAAGGAGATTACGCGATGCTGAGTCCGAAGCGGGTCAAATTCCGCAAGATGTTCAAGGGCCGTATGACCGGCCTGGCGTACCGCGGAGCCGAGGTGTCCTTCGGGACGTATGGGCTCAAGGCGATGGAGCCGGGTTGGGTCACGAGCCGTCAGATCGAAGCAGCCCGTGTGGCGCTCACGCGTCACATCAAGCGTGGCGGCAAGGTGTGGATCCGGATTTTCCCGGACAAGCCGATCACGAAGAAGCCGGCCGAAACGCGCATGGGTAAGGGCAAGGGATCGCCCGAAATGTGGGTGGCGGTGGTGAAGCCGGGCCGTGTGATGTTCGAGCTCGAGGGCGTGACGCGCGAAGTGGCCGAATCGGCCATGGCGCTGGCGGCCGCGAAGATGGGTGTGAAGACCAAGTTCGTCGTACGCGAGGAGGCGGTGACCGATGAAGGCTGATGAGATCCGCGGACTGGCTGACGCCGAAGTGACGGCCAAGATCGCCGAGTTGGAGGAGGAGCGCTTTCGGCTTCGCTTCCGCAGTGGGACGGAAGCGCTGGAGGAGCCGCTGCGGCTCCGCAGCATCCGCAGGGACATCGCGCGCCTGCAGACAGTGCTGCGGGAGCGTGCGCTCGGGCTCAAGCGTGGCGTGAGTGCGCCTGCGCCTGTCGCAAAGAAGGCGCCCGCCAAGAAGGCGGCAGCGAAGAAGGCCCCTTCTAAGGCCCGCAGCCGCTAACCGGGAACTTGATGATGACCGATACGCAGAACGCGACAGGCGCCTCGCAGAATGGCGCCGCCGAACGGACCGCGCGGAAGTTTCGCGTCGGACTGGTCGTGAGCGACAAGATGGACAAGACCGTGGTGGTGCGCATTGATCGCCGCATGCCGCATCCGCAGTATGGCAAAATGGTGACGCGCACCCGGCGCTTGAAGGCTCACGACGAGGAGAACTCGGCGAAGGTCGGCGACACGGTACGCATCATGGAGACCCGGCCCTTGTCGAAGGACAAGCGGTGGCGCCTGGTCGAGATCGTCGAGCGCGCGCGCTAAGGGAACCCAGCCATGATCCAGCAAGAGTCCATCGTGAAGGTTGCGGACAACAGTGGCGCCAAGCGCGCCCTGGTGATCCGTGTGTTGGGCGGCACGCGCCGCCGTTATGCGGGCCTTGGCGACAAGGTCATCGTGGCGGTGAAGGACGCCCTGCCGAACGGCACTGTGAAGAAGTCCGATGTCGCGAAGGCCGTGGTGGTGCGCACGGTGAAGGAGACGCGACGGAAGGACGGCAGCTATATCCGCTTCGACGAGAACGCCGTCGTGATCATCGACGACAAGGGCGAGCCGAAAGCGACGCGTATCTTCGGTCCCGTGGCGCGCGAGCTCCGCGAGAAGCGTTACATGAAGATCGTCTCGCTGGCGCCAGAGGTGCTCTGAGATGCGCGTACACAAGTACTACAAGACCGATCGCGGCCAGCGCCTGGGCCATGGCCGTCATTCCCTGAAGGCGTCGCGTGAAGCGATCCATGTCACGAAGGGTGACACGGTGCGCGTGATGCGCGGCGACGACAAGGGGAAGGAAGGCAAGGTCATCATGGTCTACCCCAAGACGGGGCGGATCAAGGTGGAAGGCGTCAACATCGTGAAGAAGCACCGCAAGGCGCGCACGGCCGAAGAGCAGAGCGGCATCATCGAGATGCCGGCTCCGTTCCACGCCTCGAACGTGATGTTGCTGGATTCCAAGACTGGCAAGCCGACGCGCGTGAAGGCGCGCATCGACAGCGACGGCACCAAGGAGCGGGTCGGCGTCAAGAGCGGCGAAGTCATCCCCCGCGCACGCTGACCCCCGGAGCATAGACGATGGCGACCAAGGAAAAGGCCGGCGCGAAGTCCGGCGGCAAGGCAGCAGCAGGTGGCAAGGGTGGCGCAGCCAAGGGCGGCGCGGCCAAGGGTGGAGCGGGCGCATCGAAGGGTGGCAAGGGCGGCAAGGCCGGCCAGCCGCGCGCGGCGCAGGACTTCACCAAGCGTGAGCATGCGGGTGCGGGCCTCCCGGTGGCGGCCCCCCGTTTGAAGACGCACTACGAGAGCACGGTCCGCGCGGCGCTGGCGAAGCAGTTCGGCTTCACCAACACGCATCAGATTCCGGAGCTGTCGAAGATCGTGATCAACTGCGGCGTCGGCGAAGCGGTCAAGCAGCCCAAGCTGCTCGACGTGGTGGTCGAAGAGCTGGCGCTGATCACCGGTCAGAAGCCGGTGCGTCGCAAGGCCAAGAAGTCGATCTCGAACTTCGGCCTGCGCGAAGGGCAGGAGATCGGTGCGTCGGTGACGATGCGCGGCGCGCGCATGTGGGAGTTCCTCGATCGCTTCGTGACGGTGTGCTGCCCGCGTATCCGCGATTTCCGCGGTCTGGGCACGCGTTCGTTCGACGGTCGTGGCAACTACACGCTCGGCATCAAGGAGCAGACGATCTTTCCGGAGATCAGCTATGATGCGATCGAGTCGATCCACGGCATGGACATCACGTTCGTGACGACGGCGGCGAAGGACGAGCATTCGTTCGCGCTGCTGCATCAGCTGGGCATGCCGTTCAAGGGCGACGACAAGCCGGTGATCCCCAAGGTGGCGCAGCCGTCGGCCGCGGCCGTCGCGGCGTAAGCTCAACTACCGAGAACTGATTCCATGGCGAAGACGAGCAAGTTGGCCCGCAATGCGCAGCGCAAGGAACTGGTCGCCCGTTTCGCGACCAAGCGCGCCGCATTGAAGGCTGTGATCCAGAACCCGAAGAGCACGCAGGAAGAGAAGCTGGTCGCGATCAATGCGCTGCATAAGATGCCGCGCGACTCGTCGGCCACCCGGGTGCGCAACCGCTGCAGCATGAGCGGCCGTCCCCGTGCTTATCTTCGTACCTTCGGTTTGAGCCGCATCGCCTTGCGCGATATGGCGCTGAACGGCCTGATTCCGGGCGTACGCAAGGCCAGCTGGTAGTATCCCGATAACAGCTTTGTCGCTCGCACGCCGGCAGCGACTGGTTGTTCCTTTTTCATTCCTAAAGGTCTGCTTCGCGCAGATACCATAGGAGCCGGAAGACGTCATGAGTATGAACGATCCCATCGCGGACATGCTGACTCGACTGCGCAATGCATGCGCGTCGAAGCATCGCCGCGTCGACATGCCGCTCTCGAAGATCAAGGTCGAGATTGCGCGCGTCCTCAAGGAAAACAACTTCATCCAGGACTACCGCACGGTTGAACTGGAAGATGGCAAGCACGCCCTGCGCGTGATTCTCAAGTACGCGCACGGCGGCCAGTCGGTCATCCGTGAGGCGAAGCGCATTTCGACGCCGGGTCTGCGGAAGTACGTGGGCGCGATGGAGATCCCGCGCGTGCGCAACGGTCTCGGCATGGCGATCCTCAGCACGTCGAAGGGCATCATGTGCGGACGTACGGCGCGCTCCACCAACACCGGGGGCGAATTGCTCGCCCTCGTCTGGTAAGGGACGCTCTCATGTCGCGTATCGGAAAGCGCCCCATCCCGGTTCCGGCCGGGGTCAGTGTGGCGATCAGCGGAAACACCATCAGCGTGAAGGGCCCGAAGGGCGAGCTCTCGCGTACGCTCCCGGCGGATATCTCGGTGGCGCAGGAAGGCGCCGAGCTGCAGGTGAAGCGCCCGTCTGATGAAGAGAAGCACAAGGCGTTGCATGGCCTGTCGCGTACGCTCGTGGCCAACATGGTCGAGGGTGTGACGGCTGGTTTTGCCAAGACGCTCGAGATCAGTGGCGTCGGCTACAAGGCCGAAGTGAAGCCGTACGGCGTGCTGTTGTCGCTCGGCTTCTCGCACACGATCGAATACAAGTCGCCGAACGGTGTGAAGATTTCTGCGCCGAACCCGACGACGGTGCTGGTTGAAGGTTCGAGCAAGGAGCTCGTGGGCCAGGTGGCCGCCGAGATCCGCAGCTTCCGCAAGCCGGAGCCGTACAAGGGCAAGGGCGTCAAGTACAAGGGCGAAGTCATTCGGCGTAAGGCCGGTAAGGCGGGAGGCAAGTAATGGCCAAGATCGCGATCCCGCGTACCAATGCAGAGCGGCGTGCGCGCCGCCACCTGCGGGTGCGCAAAGCGGTGAACGGTACGGCGGAGCGTCCGCGTCTGGTGGTGTTCCGTTCGCTGAAGCACATCTACGCCCAGATCGTGGACGACGTCACGCAGAAGACGTTGATGACGGTCGGCGACGAGAAGATGGAAGGCACGAAGTCCGAGCGCGCGCTCGCCGTGGGCAAGTCGGTCGCGGAGAAGGCGAAGGCGGCGGGTATCGCCAAGGTCGTGTTCGATCGCGCTGGTTACCAATACCACGGCCGCGTGAAGGCTGTGGCCGATGGCGCCCGCGAGGGAGGCCTGGAGTTCTGATGATGGCAAACGCAGCAGGTTCAGGTGGCGCGCCCGGCGGCAGCGCCCGTAGCGGTGGTGGTCCTGGCGGCCGTGGTCGTGGTGGCCCGGGCGGCGGTCGTGGCGGCCCAGGTGGCGGTCGCGGTCGTGGTCCCGGCGGCCCGGGTGGCCCCGGCGGTCCCGGTGGTGGTCGTGGGCGCGGTCCGGGTGGCGAAGGCGGCCCGGCCGGCCGTGATGGTCGTGGGCGTGGCGGGGACGGCGGTCGTCCCGGTCAGGAACGCGAGCAGAGCGATCTGGTAGAAAACGTGATCGCGATCAATCGCGTCGCGAAGGTCGTAAAGGGTGGTCGTCGTTTCTCGTTCAACGCGCTCGTCGCGGTGGGCGATGGTCAGGGTAAGGTTGGCTTTGCCACCGGCAAGGCGAACGAAGTCTCCGAAGCGGTGCGCAAGGCGGTTGATGCCGCGCGTCGCAACATGGTGACGATCCCGCTGACCGGTTCGACGATCCCGCATGAAGTCGTGGGCAAGCATGGCGCCGGCAAGGTGTTGATGAAGCCGGCCGCGCCTGGTGCTGGTGTGATTGCTGGTGGTGCGGTGCGCGCGGTGCTCGAGTGCGCAGGCGTCCACGACATTCTCACCAAGTCGCTCGGCTCCACGAATCCGCACAACATGGTGCTGGCGGCGCTGGACGGCCTGACGCATCTGATCACGGTTGAGCAGGCTGCCAAGGAACGCGGCATCGAAGTTTCGCAGATCGACTACAAGTCGCGTGCGAAGTCGCGGACCGAAGTGGCTGACCATCGCAAGGCTGCCGTCACGGCGGCGGGAGTGGCGTAATGGCTCGCACATTCGTGTGGCATCCGTCGAAGGGTCCGGCCACGACGCCGAAGGATCAGGCGCCGACGGCTGGTTTGGTTCTGATCACGCAGGTGCGCAGCGGCATTGGCCATTCGTGGCGCATGCTCCGCACGCTCGAGGCGATCGGACTCAAGCATCATCAGGCTAGCGTCGTGCAGCAGGATTCCGCCTCGCTGCGCGGTCAGCTCAAGAAGGTTCGTCACCTGGTGTCAGTGACGCCGGTGGAGGGGTAACTCGTGGCTACGAAGAACAGCGGCGCCGAAGGCGCCGAGAAGATCGGACTGCACAACCTTGCGCCGGCTCCGGGCTCGCACCGGAACCGCAAGCGCATCGGTCGCGGTCCTGGCTCCGGCACCGGCAAGACGTCCGGCAAGGGTCACAAGGGTTCCATGGCGCGTTCTGGCCACGGCGGTCCTGGTGGCGGCAAGCCGCACTTCGAAGGCGGCCAGATGCCGATCACGCGTCGCATTCCGAAGCGCGGGTTTACGAACCCGTTCAAGGAGTATGCGCAGGAAGTGCGTCTCGATTCGCTGGCGCAGTTGGCTGGCGATGAAGTGACGACGGAAGCGCTGGTCGCCGCGGGCTTGATCCGCGACGGGCACGGTCCGGCCAAGCTGCTCGCGAACGGCGATGTGCCGCGCGCGTTCACGGTGAAGGGCGTGAAGTTGAGCGCCGGCGCCAAAGCGAAGATCGAAGCGGCCGGTGGCCGCGTCGACGGCTGAGGGAGAGCCCCCGGCGCATGGCAGAGCAGAACAACAAGGCGGCGCAGGCCGTCGCCAACATCTACCAGACGCCTGAACTCTGGGCGAAGATCGTATTCACCTTCGTGTGTTTGCTGATCTATCGCACCGGTGCGCATATCACCGCGCCCGGCATCGACGTTCAGGCGCTGACGGATTATTTCGCACGGCAGCAGGGCGGCGGACTTCTGGGTCTGTATGACCTGTTCGTGGGTGGCGGCTTGTCTCGCGCCACCGTGTTCGCGCTCGGCATCATGCCGTACATCTCTGCGAGCATCTTCATCCAGATCGCCGGTGCGGTGTTGCCGACGGTCGACAAGATGCAGAAGGACGAAGAAGGGCGGAAAAAGCTGACCCAGTACACGCGCTACCTCACGGTGGTGCTGGCGCTGGTGCAGGCATACGGTTTCGCCCTCTTCACCGCGTCACTGCCGGCGGCTGTCTCCCGTCCGGGGCCGACGTTCATCATCCAGATGATGCTCTTCCTCACCACGGGCGCGATTTTCGTCATGTGGCTGGGCGAGCAGATCACCGAGCGTGGCCTGGGTAACGGTGCGTCGCTGATCATCTTCTTCTCGATCGTCGAGCGCATGTGGCCCGCGATCCTGCAGACGTTCAACTTCGTCACGACGGGCGCGATCGCGCCGCTGTCGCTGGTGGTGTTGGCGCTGGTGATGGTCGGTGTCGTGGCTGGCGTGGTGGCCATCACCGTGGCTGCCCGTCGCGTGCTGATCCAGATCCCGCAGCGCACGATGGCGCGCGGTCGTCAGCGTGAAGCGGCTCGCAACTTCATTCCGCTGCGCATCAACACGGCCGGCGTGATGCCGATCATCTTCGCTCAGTCGGTGATCGTGATTCCCGGTGCGATCGCGCAGTTCAGCGGGAACGCCAAGGCGCAGGAAATTGCGGAGTACTTCAATCCGCAGGGTCCGAATCCGTGGCTCTATTTTGTCCTGTCGGCCATCCTCATCCTGCTGTTCACGTACTTCTACACCTCGATCATCTTCAATCCGGTCGACCTGGCCGAGAACCTGAAGAAGCAGGGCGGGTTCGTGCCGGGCATCAAGCCGGGCGCGAAGACGGCGGAATACATCGAGCAGGTGGTGGAGCGTATCACGCTTCCCGGCGCGATCTTCCTGACGTTCATCGCTCTGATGCCGATCGTGATTGCCCGTCTGGTCAACGTTCCCTTCGCGTTCGGCGGCACGTCGCTGCTGATCGTCGTGGGTGTGGCGCTCGACACGATGGCGCAGATGCAGCAGCACCTGTTGCTGCGCAAGTACGACGGCTTCATGAAGAAGGGCCGTGTCCGCTTCCGCGGACGTCAGGCGACCGGTGGCTTCTAGCACACACGAGTAATTCGGAATGGTCATCGTCCTGCTCGGACCTCCGGGCGCAGGAAAAGGAACCCAAGGCGAGCGGCTCGCCGAGCGCCTTGGGGTTCCGAAGATCGCAACAGGTGACGTACTACGAGCGGCGGTTCGCGAAGGCACGCCGCTCGGACTGGAAGCGAAAGCGGCAATGGATCGCGGTGACCTTGTCCCCGATTCCGTCATCATGGGCATCATGGGTGAGGCGCTCGCGGCCCCCAGTGCCGCCAAGGGCGTCATCCTCGACGGCGTCGTGCGCACCACGCCGCAGGCCGAGGGACTCAACGCGATGCTGTCCACGCTTGGCCGTAAGGTCGATGCGGTGCTGCTCTTCGATATCGCGGAAGACGAGTTGGTGCGTCGCCTGAGCGGCCGCACCACCTGTGATGTCTGCCAACGTCCGTTCTTCGGGCGTGAGCCCGGTGAGCTGTGCGCAGTGGACGGCCACGCACCACAGGGCACGCTCGTTCGCCGCAAGGACGACGAGCCGGACGCGGTACGCAAGCGTCTGACCGTGTATCGCGACCAGACGGCTCCAGTGATCACGTGGTACGAACAGGCGGGCGCCAAGCTCGTCCATATCGACGCGATGGGTTCCCTCGACGACGTGGAAGCGCGCGCGCTGAAGGCCCTCGAGTCCTGACCATGACCCTCGGGTCATCTGCTCCAACGACGCTGCTCAAATCCGCGCGGGAAATCGAAGTCATGGCGCGTGGCGGAGCGATCCTCTACGCCACGTTGCAGGAAGCCCGCGCGGCGGTGCGTCCGGGGATTACTACGCTCGAACTCGACACGATCTGCGAATCGTTCATTCGCAGTCATGCGGGCGCCGAACCTGCCTTCAAGGGACTCTACGGATTTCCGGGCAGCGCGTGCATCTCGGTCAACGAAGAAATCGTGCACGGCATCCCCTCGCGGAAGCGCGTGCTCCACGAGGGCGACATCGTCACCCTCGACGTTGGCGTGAAGCTCGAAGGGATGTACACCGATTCGGCGATCACCGTCCCCGTCGGCCCCATCGATGACCTGACCACGCAACTGCTGGATGTCACGCAGCGCGGGCTCGCTGCGGGCATTGCCGCTGCCACCGTGGACAATCACGTGGGCGACATCGGCGCGGCGATTCAGACCGTGGTGGAAGCGGAAGGCTTCTCCATCGTGCGCGAACTGGTCGGACACGGCGTCGGCTTCTCGCTCCATGAAGAGCTGCAGATCCCAAACTACGGCAAGCCCAAGCGAGGCAAGAAGCTGCAGGCCGGGCTCACCATCGCCATCGAACCGATGGTGAACGTTGGGACGGCGAAGACCCGCACGCTGAGCGACAAGTGGACGGTTGTCACAGCAGACGGAAAGAGGTCTGCGCACTTTGAGCACACGGTGGCCATCACCGATGCTGGCCCCCGCATTCTGACGCTTCCAGGCTGAGGACTCCGATCATGCGCCCTGCCGCTGTTGCCGTTCGTCTTGCACTGCTCGCATGCGCTGGATTTGCTCCACTCGCCACACTGTCCGCACAGACGCCGCAAACGGCGCCCGTGGTGGCGGACCTGATCAAGGACGTTGACGGCACGGCCAAGAAGTTCATCGATCTGGCCAAGGCCACGCCGCCGGAAAAGTTCGGCTGGCGTCCGGCTGCAGGTGTGCGCTCGGTCGGTGAAGTCTTTCTGCACGTCGCCTCCGACAACTACCTGATTCCGTCCGGATACGGCGTGGCAATCCCCGCGTCGACGGGTATCAAGGCGACCGACTTCAAGACGCTCGAGACGTACGAAAAGCAGAAGCTTACGCGCGAGCAGATTGTCGCCGAATTGGAGAAGAGCTTCGTGCACCTCAAGGCAGCGATGGCGCGCACGACATCCGCCGATCTCTCCAAGAGCCTGTCGATGTTCGGCATGACGACGACGCAGCAGGCGATGTGGATCGGTGGCACGACGCACCTGCACGAGCACCTCGGTCAGTCTATCGCCTACGCGCGCAGCAACGGCGTGACGCCGCCCTGGAGCAAGTAACGCTACGTCAGCTCTGCATCGTCACACCGGAACAAAAGCGGCGCGCTCATTCGATGAGCGCGCCGTTTGTACATCAGCCTAACTCTGCATTGATACGCTAGGCGGGAGTCATCGACCGTTCGGCGGCGGCTTCCGCCAATCGCGCATTCACAGCGGCGGCATCCAAGCAGGCACGCGCTTCGGTCGCGAGGCGAATGCGCGCGTCGGGCGCATCGTCGCCGAGCGTGCTGATATTGATGCGCACGTTGAGCACCGCACCCTTGCACGCGGCCTCCGCCATCAGTGCGGCCACGGCGGCATCGGAGACCGCGTTGGTGTTCCCACGCTCGGCGACCGTCGCTGCGACTTCCGCCACCTGCACCGCGGCGCGCGCAGTTTCCAGCGGGACCTCCGCGGCAAAGATCAGCGCATCGCGGATCGCAGCGGCACGTGCCGTAGCTGCACTCTCCGGCTCCTGCGGCATGGCGTACGCGGCGCGCACCTTTTCATAGGCGTCAGCGTCACGCTGCACGAGTGACGTGAGTTGTCGACGCAGGGCTGAGGCGCGCAGCGAGAGCGCCTTCATTTCGTCTTCCACGGCGGCGTACTTCTTCCTGCCGACCGTTAGCCCGACAACCATCTGCGCGAGCGCGGCGCCGAGGGCACCGGCGTGCGCCGCAACGCTACCGCCGCCGGGCGTGGGCACCGGTGCGGCGATGCGTGAGACGAACGCGTCGAGCGCTTCACCGCCGCTGACCGCATCGCGTACTGTGTGTTCGAGGAGCATCGCCTTGGAGAAGCCGCGCAGCTGCACGTGCCGCGCGCCTGCATCCAGCAGCACGCGCTCCGGCACGAGCCCGACGATCTCGCTCCACGTGGGCACCACGCCAAACGCGGCGGCTTCGTTGCGTACGAACTCGTACACGCGATGCAGCGGCGTCTTTTCCGTGTCCACGAGGTTCATGGACACCTGCGCTTGTCCATCGACTTCGAGCCCGAGCCCCTTCACGTAGCGCAGTCCGCCCGACGAGCCGCGCACGGCCTTGGCCACTTCCTTCGCCACGGGAAGATTCGCGGCGTCGCCGAGGTACACGTTGTAGGCGACGAGGAAGGGGCGCGCACCGAAGGCCGTGGCGCCGGCCGTGGGATGCAGCGCGGCGTCGCCGAAGTCGGGGCGACGTGCGGCGTTCGTCGTCACCTCGTCACGCAGCCCTTCGAATTCACCGCGCCGCACGTCGGCGAGGTTCTCGCGAGCCGGCGTAGCGGCCGCGCGTTCGTACAGGTAGCTGGGGATGCCCAACTCGCGCCACGCGCGCTCACCCAGCTCACGCGCGAGGCCGATGCAGTCGTCCATCGTGGCGCCGTCGAGCGGGATGAACGGCACAACGTCGGTGGCGCCGATGCGTGGATGCTCGCCGTGATGTTTGGTGAGATCGATGAGATCGCGCGCCACACGCATTGCGTTGAACGCCGCGGTCACCGCGCCGTCGAGCGGCGCAACGAAGGTGATGACCGTGCGGTGGTGCGACGGATCGCTCGAGACATCGAGGACGTGGGCACCGGGAGAGTTGGCGATCGCATCGCGAATGGCGGCGATGACTGCGGGATCTCGGCCTTCAGAGAAATTCGGGACGCATTCGACGAGAGACATGGGCGGGACGCGGCGGGAGATTGGTGGGATCGTGGATGCTACGCCTGACGGGGACCGACAGCCAGTTGTTGCAGCAGCCAGTCGTGCATCACGCCGTTGCTGGCGACGATCGGTCCGCCGTGCAGCGTCGCGTCGTTCCCGTCGAGATCCGTTGCGCGGCCACCGGCCTCGCGCACGATGAGAATGCCCGCCGCGAGGTCCCAGGGCGCGAGATACAGCTCCCAGAAGCCGTCGAAGCGACCGCAGGCCACGTCGCACAGATCCAGCGCCGCCGCCCCCGCGCGGCGGAGACCGGCCACCTGCGGCGTGAGCGCGGAGAACTGCGCCAGATACTGCTGGGCGAAGGACTGATCCTTGAATGGGAAGCCCGTGCCGATGAGCGCCCGCGCCGGGGACGTCAGTGTAGATACCCGAATCGGCTGGAGATCAACAAAGGCGCCCCCACCCAACGTCGCGTTGTAAATGCCGCCACGGCGTACGTCGTAGATCGCGGCGGCCTGTGGCACGCCGTCCAGCGCGACGCAGATGGAGACGGCGTAATGCGGAAAGCCGTGCAGGAAGTTGGTGGTGCCATCGAGCGGATCGACAATGGCCACCAGTCCTTCATCGGTGCCGCCGCCGCCCAGCTCTTCACCGACAACACGGAGCTCCGGCAGTTCCTGAGCGAAATGGCGACGGATGATCTCTTCGGCGCCCAGGTCCACGCGACTGACGAAGTCGTTGGCAGTCTTCTCCTCCCACACCAACGTGTCGCGCGTTTTGGTTTCTTCGGCAATGAAGGCGGTCGCGAGAGCGGCCGCGCCAGCGGCGACGTTGCGCCAGCGGAGGCGTTCCTGGGCAGATGGCGTCATGTATTTCGCGTTGCTCGGCTCAGTGAGAGCGGATTACGTTTGTCGGATGGCACGCATCTTCAGCGGCATCCAGCCTTCGGGCGAGCTGCACATCGGAAACTACCTTGGCGCCGTCAAGAATTGGGTACAGCTGCAGCAGCAGCACCCGGGCGCACTCTTCTGCGTGGTGGACTACCACGCCATCACCGGCAACTACGATCCGGCCGTCTTGCGCGAGCGTCGCTGGGAGATGGCCAAGTCGTTGCTGGCCGCCGGCATCGATCCCGCCAAGGCTAGCCTGTTCATGCAGTCGGACGTGCCAGAGCACACCGAGCTGTCGTGGATTTTTACGACCCTGACACCCGTCGGTGATCTCGAGCGACAGACGCAGTACAAGGAGAAGTCGGCCAAGTACGAAAGCATCCCGGCGGGCATTCTCATGTATCCGGTGCTGCAGGCGGCGGACATTCTGCTCTATCGCGCAGATTCGGTGCCGGTGGGAGAGGACCAGGTGCAGCATCTGGAGCTCTCGCGCGACGTCGCTCGCAAGTGGAATGCGCGCTTCGGCGAGGAGTTCTTCCCCGAGCCCAAGCCGCTGTTGACGCCGGTGCGGCGTTTGATGGGGCTGGACGGCAACGCCAAGATGTCAAAGTCCTTGGGGAATACCGTGGGCCTCATGGAGAGCGATGAGGCCATCTGGGCGAAGCTGCGCCCCGCCATGACCGACCCGGCGCGCGTGCGCAAGACAGACCCGGGCAATCCCGACGTCTGCAACATCTTCCAGCTGCACAAGGCGTTCAGCAGCACCGAGACGCAGGCCAACGTCGTGCAGCAGTGCACGACGGCCGGCTGGGGATGCATGGACTGCAAGAAGGTGCTGCTGGAAGGGATGGTGCAGGAGCTTACGCCGATCCGTAGGCGTGCCGCCGAGCTGGACGCCGCGCCGCAACTTGTGGTGGACGCGCTGGCCGAGGGTGCGCAAACGGCCCGTGCCATCGCGCAGTCCACGATCGCGGAAGTGCGTGATCGGATGGGCTTGGGCGCGCTCCGCGCGTGAGCGCTCTCGCGTGAGCGCTCTCGCGTGACCGAAGTGCGTCGGGTCGTAGTGGACCTGGTGAGCAGCGCGCAGCACATGCAGCTGCCGTCGTGGGCGGCGGATCGGCTGCGCGCCGCGGCGCCGTCGGGTTGGGAAGTCATCGTCATCAACTCCATCGCCAAGTCGGTGGGGAGCGGCACCAATCAGCCCAGCGCGGAATCGCTCGCCGCGGTGCCAACCGCCGAGGTGTACTTCGGTTTTGGGCTGTCGCCCGAGGTGATCGCGGCGGCGCCCTACCTCCGCTGGGCGCACAGCGTCTCCGCCGGGATCACGAGTTCGATCACGCCGGCACTGCGCGACAGCGGCATCGCCTTCACCAACAGCGCGGGTGTGTACGCCGAGGGGATGGCGGATACCGTGCTGGCGGGGGTGCTGCATTTCGTGCGCGGGCTCGACTTCGCCGTGCGTCAGCAGGCTGAGGCCACGTGGGGACAGCGACCGTTCATCGGCGGTGAGGCGCGATTGCGCGAGCTGAATGAATGTCGCGTGCTGGTAGTGGGCGCCGGCGGGATCGGCAGCGCGGTGGCGCAGCGGTTCACGGCCTTGGGGTGCAGCTGCGTGGGCATTCGTCGCCGCCCCGAACTGGGCATCCCCGACGGCTTCGCGCGTGTGACGGGGGTCTCCATGCTTTCGACCGAAATCGTCACAACGGACGTACTCGTGCTCGCGGCCCCGCTCACCGAATCGAGTCACGGTTTAGTGGATGAGGCGTTGTTGGCGTTGCTCCCGCCGGGCGCAATCGTCGTCAACGTAGCGCGGGGCGGCCTCATCGTGGACGCGGCGTTGCTGGCAGCATTGGACTCCGGCCAGGTGCGCGGTGCCGTGCTGGACGTGTTCGAGAAGGAGCCATTGCCGCCGGAGCATCCGTACTGGCGTCACCCGTCCGTCTTGATCACGCCGCACGTGTCTGGCGTGTCTCCACGGCGCAGCTGGGCGCGGGCTCTCGACCTGTTTGAAGACAATTGGCGACGGTGGGCAGCGGGCGAGCCGCTACGCAACGTCGTGGATCTCGACGCCGGCTATTGACCCATCGCCAGCGTCACGCATGCGAGACAAGACGTGGCGATTGAGCGAATCATCAAGGCAGCGGTCGAGCGCGGTGCCTCCGACGTGCACATCAAGGCGGGCGATGTCGTGCGCGCCCGAATCGATGGCCGACTGATTGTCCTGACCAAACAGGCCCTCACGGCGGACCAGACGCGCGCGATCGCGCTGCACTTCATGGCCAGCGATGCCGAGCGCAGCACGATCGATACGCTGCGTGATCACGACTGCTCATGGGCCTCGCCCGGAGTCGGTCGCTTCCGCGTGAACATCCTGCGGCAGCGTGCGGCGCACTCGATCGTGCTGCGCGTGATCCCCAACGAAGTCCCGACGTTCGAAACGCTGCATCTGCCGTCGGTCCTCAACCGCGTCGCACATTCGGAGCGCGGGATGGTTCTCGTCACCGGCGTGACGGGATCCGGCAAGTCGAGCACGATGGCGGCGTTCGTGCAGGCGATCAACGCATCGCACGAGAAACACATTCTCACGCTCGAGAATCCGATCGAGTTCATTCATGCCGACCTGCGCAGCTCGGTGACGCAGCGCGAAGTCGGTATCGACACGGACAGCTTCCGCATGGGGCTGCGCGCCGCGCTGCGTCAGGATCCGGACGTGATCATGATCGGCGAAATGCGCGACGCCGAAACGATCGATACGGCGATGAAGGCTGCGGAGACGGGGCACCTGCTCATCTCGACGCTGCACACGCCGGATGCCTGCAGCACCATCATGCGCATCATGGCGATGTTCCCGCCCGATGAGCAGGCAGTGGTGCGCATGCGTCTTGCCGAATCGCTGCAGGCGGTCGTATCGCAGCGGCTGCTGCCGCGAGCCAGCGGCCACGGACGTGCGGTCGCCGCCGAAGTCATGATCGTGACGCCCACCATTCGCGATCTCATTGCCGAGAATCGCGTCAGCGAAATTCGCGACTACATCGCCGACGGCTCGCAGTACGGCATGCAGACCTTCGACCAGCACCTCACCGAATTGGTGACGAGCGGGGAGGTGGCGTTCGAGACGGCGCTGGCGGCATCCACGCGCCCGGCCGACTTCGAACTCACGTTCCGCATGATGCGCGGTCGTGGCACACCTGCTGGCGGCGCGCCGTCGATCGCCAAGCGCAATACCGCCACCGTGCCGACCGTCAACGCCACGACGCCGACGGTGCGCACCGACGTGCCGCCGAGCGGACTCGGCCCCAACCCGCTCGGCACGGGCGTTCACCTGCCGCCGATCAGCACCAGTCCGACGAGCCACGGTGCCGTGACCAGCCCGAATCCGCTCGGCACGGACACCGTCTTCGGCAGCGGCTTCGAGAGTCTCTTCGGCAGCTGACCGCACCACACCCGCTCATGGCGAGTAGATTTGGCAGATGCCGACTACTCCTCTGGGCGGGCTCATGGTCCCCGCCGTCTCGACGTTCGACGCGCACGGTGAACTCGATCGTGCCGCTTTCGTTTCCAACCTCGATGCGCACCTGTCGTTCGGGATGGACGGGGTGCTGGTGGCTGGCTCGAGTGGCGAGTCCGCGCTGCTCGACGACACCGATCGTCGTCAGCTGCTGACATGGGCGCGGGAATGCGTGCCGAGTGAAAAGTGGCTGCTGGCCGGCATTGGCAGCGAAAGCACGCGCCTGACGATTTCCCGTGCGCGCGACGCGAAAGAGCTGGGGGCGGACGCGGTGTTGGTCGTCTCGCCGCACTATTTCCTCAAGCGCATGTCGCAGCACGCACTCGTGCAGCATTTCCTAGCCGTCGCCGATGCCAGCCCGCTGCCCGTGCTGCTCTACAACATTCCCGTGTACGCGCACGTGGTGCTCGCGCCGGAAACGGTGCACACGTTGTCGCAGCATGAGAACATCGTCGGGATGAAGGACAGTGCGGGTAATTTGCCGGTGCTGGCGGAGTATCTGGCCGCGCAGAACGATGGCTTCCGCGTGTTGACCGGGAGCGGCGCGACCGTGGTGCCGGCACTCACGGGCGGCGCGAAGGGCGCGATTCTCGCGATCGCGCTGTATGTGGGGCCGATGGTGCGCGAGATGGTCGATCTCTTCCGCGCGGGCAACGTGGATGCCGCGACGGCGTTGCAGGCACGTCTGGCGCCGCTGGCCACGGATATCGCCGGCGCCATGGGGCCGGCCGGCATCAAGGCCGCGATGACGATGACCGGACTGCAAGGCACGGTTACCCGCGCGCCGTTGCTGGCGTTGAGCGATGAGGAGATGGCCACCGTGCGAGCGCGCTTGCAGGCGGCCGGCGCGCTCGCGTAGCGCACGCGCGTAGCACTCGAAACGCACTGCGTGGTGCGCGCGTGAGTGCGAGATGGCGCGAGCGGCTGTATGCGCGACTCGCCGGTCAACCGACGCCGCTGCTGATTCTTCCCGACGGTATCTGGACAGCGGCGTCGATCTGGGCTGGTGCGCGGCAGTGGACGCGTGCCTTTCGAGAGGCCGGGATCGGGGAAGGGGACCGCGTGATCTGTGCGCTCCCCGCTGGAGCTGCCTTCGTGCAGCTGCTCGTGGCGTCGCTGTGGGACGATGTCACGCTCGCCGTGGCTGCACCGCGCGATGCCACAGCTGCTCACGCCGACGCGTTACTCGCCGAACTCGATGCGCGACTGCTCGTGTGCGAGGACGCTCAGGCGAGTGCGTTTGCCTTTGTGCCGTCGGCAGCAGGTTGGCCGGAGGAGGCATTTCCCGAGCTTCGCCAAATGCACGCGCCGCCGGAGCCCGACGCGCGACTTCTGTTGCGAACCTCCGGAACGGGAGGCGCGCAGCGCTGGATCGCGCTCTCCGACGCGAATCTCTTTGCGGTGCTGGATAGTCATCTCCCGCTGCTCGACCTCGCGGGTGCGTCGGTGCTGAGCGTGCTGCCGTGGCATCACGCCTTCGGTCTCGTGCTCGGACTGCTCGCTTCGTTGCTCGCGGCCGACGAGATCGTGCGCGATGGCGCCGATGGTCGAGATCTCACGGCGTTGCTCACGCTGGCGCGTTCGCATCCGATCACGCACGTGGATCTCGTGCCGCTGCTGGCGACGCGACTGTTCGACGTGGCGGAGGGAGCGTCATTGTTGCGTGGGCTGCGCGGAGGCCTGGTGGGCGGCGCGCCCGTGTCCGCGGCATTGGCCTCGCAGCTTGCGGCCACACGGCTGCGCGTGGGCTACGGGCAGACCGAGGCCGCGCCGGGCATCATGCTTGGCGACCCAGGTGAGTGGTCGCCGCGTTTGCTCGGCCGACCCGTTGGCTGCGAGGTACGTCTCGACACGGATGGCGCGCTGGCCTTTCGTGGCGAGAACGCCTGCCTCGGTGCATGGCGAGGCGGTGTGCTCGAGCGAGAAGCGCCTGAACGGTGGGTACGTACCGGCGACGTTGTGGACCAGCGTAGCGATGGCAGCTATCGGTTCATCGGTCGCGCGAGCGATGCCTTCAAGCTGCCCAACGGTCGTTTCGTGGATGCCGCGTGTTTCGAGGAGGCATTGCGTGTCGCGTTTCCCGAGGCGACGCAGTTGCTGCTGCGTGCACACGAGGAAGACGGCATCGAGCTGCTCGTGAGTGCCCCGTTGGGCGCGGTTACAGTGGAGCGTGCGCGGCTGGCGCTGCCTGCGTTGCCCGCGTGGCTTCGCTCCGTTCGCCACGTCGACGAATCGGCGTGGCATCGGACGCCCAAGGGTGATGTCGATCGGGCGCGTCCGCTCTCGACCGACGGGCCCTTCGGTTAGCGCGACGCCGAGCGGCTACGCCGCGATACGGGCGCAGACGCGGGAGACGTCGACGCGCAGCGATTCGATGATCTCCATCGCGGTCGCGACCAGTCGCTCCAACTGTTCGCGCTCGAGCAGGACTTCGATCCGCTGAATGAGATAAGTGGCGGCAGAGGCGCGTACGAGCACGGCCAGTTCGGTGGCGCCGGTGCGCGATGTGTCGTAGTTGGCGACGAGATGGTGGCGCTGCCATTCGAAGCGCAGCTCCAGCCAGACGATCGCGAGGCTGCGATAGAGCTCTGCCTCATCCGCAGCGCCCGACATGGCGGCGGCGAAGGTGCGCAACTCGGCGCAGAGGCGAAGCGCGTCTTCCTCGATGCCGGCGCGGTCAACTTCCGCGAGAGTCACGGCGCCGGACAGCTCGCGCAACGCGGTCGCCACGTCGTGCTCGTCGGCGACGTGAAGGAGCTGCTTGGATAGCGGAGACTTCTCACCGACGGGCATTGCAATCTCGTGCTGTGGCGTCACGCGCAATGCGCGTACTGCGCCAGTATCGTCACGGCTCGCCACGTCGCGCGCCCACTCACCTCTAAATGTCGTCCGCGCCGCCCCGAACTTAACGTATTGGGAGAAAGTGAATTGCGACCCGCGAATCCTCCCCGTCCCCCGGCGCGTACGCTTGGCCATGGATCCGATCACCACCATCTCCTCCACGCTCGCGCTCGGCCTGCTGGCCGTCACTCTGCTGGCCGGTCTCGTTCTCGTGCCGGTCGGGTTGCCGGGACTCTGGCTGATGCTCGGTGCGGCGCTCGTGTACTGGGTCGTCCTGCCGACCGGCGGTATCGGGCTTTGGACGTTCGGCGGAGCGGCGTTGCTCGTCATCGTCGCGGAAGTGCTCGAGTACACCATCGCCGGCCGCTACACGCGCCGCTATGGCGGCTCGCGGCGTGCGTCGTGGGGGGCCGTCATCGGTGGACTGGTCGGCGCGGTGGTCGGCGTGCCTGTACCCGTGGTCGGGTCGCTGGTGGGCGCATTCGCCGGCGCGTTCCTGGGCGCCTTTGTCGGCGAGCTGACGGTGCATCGTGATCAGCGCAACAACCCCACCAAGGTCGCGACCGGAGCCATCGTCGGGCGAGCGGTGGCAGCGGCGGTCAAGAGCGGACTCGGCGTGCTCGTCGCCAGCCTTCTGTTCAGCGCCGCCTTGGTCGGCGGCTGAGCCGGGGCTCCGACGAGCCCTGCACTTCGAGTAAAGAGGCCGTCGATCGGCGACGCCGTCAGGCCGGCCGAAGCCGGACGAGAATCCAGTTCGAGCACGACTCGCTGTGTCGATACAGTCGAATGCGCACGTTCGTCGGCTTCATGCGGTAGGTGAACGTGAAGTCGAACTCGACGTCCAACGCGCCTTGGTCGATCCCTTCCTTGAACCGGCCGAACATGAGTCGGTTGTTGGTGCAGGGCGCCACTTGCTTGAAGAAGTTCCGACCTTCCGCCTCGGCGACTGGAACGCCGGCCATCTCCGACTCCCAGCGGTTGTAGAGCAGGACGAAACCCGAGTCGTCGACGCGCACGACGCCGAACGGCGCCTCATCCAGCACCGCGCGGGGGGCACTTGGCAAGTTCGCGAGGAATTCTTCGGTGACAAACGATGTGATGGTCGACAAATGACGGCTCTCGAATCGCGGTGATGCCTCAGGACTGGCCCACACCAAACCGGCCACCCTCTGAATCTCCTGAGGAGGATCGGTCGCTCGCTCGGAAATGGTGAGCGAGGGTCCGCTCATTCGGCTTTCGGCCCCCGTCGCGGTTGCCACGGCGATGCCTCGGAGTAGATTCATCCAACGCCCTGCGGAACGTCCGCGGGGCGTTTTTTTGTGCGCGGCCCCGGGGCCGCCTGAGACGGAATTCGCATGTTCGATACGACGACGCGCACGGTGGTGGTGGTCGGCGCGCAGTGGGGCGACGAGGGCAAGGGAAAGCTGGTGGACGTCCTTGCCGAAAAGGCCGACTGGGTGGTGCGCTATCAGGGCGGCGCCAACGCCGGACACACTGTGCACATCGGCGACAAGTCGTTCGTGCTCCATCAGATACCGAGCGGCATCCTGCACCCCGGTGTGCGCTGCGCGATCGGCAACGGCGTGGTGATGGATCCCGAGACGCTCTTCGTGGAAGTGGATGAGCTCGTGGCCGACGGCGTGGACGTCGAAGGACGGCTCTATCTGTCCGAGCGCGCGCACCTCGTCATGCCGTACCACAAGGCGATGGACAAGGCCTCCGCGGCCAGCAAGGCGATCGGCACGACTGGGCGCGGCATTGGGCCCGCGTACGAGGACAAGGTGGCCCGCCGTGGCGTGCGCGTGCTGGACCTGCGTTACCCCGAGCGTCTCCGCGAGATGGTCGCCGCCGGCGTGGAGCGGGCCAACGCCCAGCTCGAGCGCTCGGGCTCGGACGTGCGAGCCTCGGTGGAAGACTCGATGGCCGCACTGGCGCAGCTGACGCCGCGGCTGCTGTCCATCGCGGACGACGTCGGGCTGTGTGTGCACCGCGCCATCAAGAGCGGTGCGGCGATCCTGCTGGAAGGTGCGCAGGGGTCGATGCTCGACATCGATCACGGCACCTACCCGTTCGTGACGTCCAGCAACACCACCACCGGCGGGGCAGCAACCGGTGTGGGCATTTCGCCCATGGCGATCGACTACGCGCTGGGCGTGGTGAAGGCCTACACGACGCGCGTGGGCAACGGCCCGCTGCCGACGGAGTTCGACGAGCCGCTCCAAACCAACGTGCGCACGCTCGGCAATGAATTCGGTGCCACGACGGGTCGCGCGCGTCGGTGCGGCTGGTTCGACGGCGTCGTGGTGCGCTATGCCGCGCGCGTGAACGGACTGACGGGCCTCGCGGTCACCAAGCTCGACGTCCTCGACACGCTCGAGCAGTTGGCCGTGTGCACCGGCTATCGCGTGGACGGCGAAGTGCTGACCGAATTCCCGGCCGACGTGCAGATGCTCGACCGCGCAGAGCCAGTGTACGAGTGGTTCCCCGGTTGGCGCACGCCCACGCAACACGCGCGCAAGCTGGAAGATCTGCCGTCGGAAGCGCGCGCCTATCTCGACCGCATCGAACAGTTGTGCGAAACCCCGATCGCTTTCGTCAGCGTGGGGACACGTCGCGATCAGATCATCGGAGTGCACGCGACCGTCTGATGACGACCGGAGCGGAGTCCGCGGCCGTTGACGGAGCGGTGGCGTCGGCGATGTCAGTGGACGTGCTCATTGCCGGCGCCGGGCCGTGCGGGCTCGCCTGCGCGATTGCGGCGCAGAAGGCGGGGCTCTCCGCGGTGGTGATCGATCGTGGACCGATCGTCAGCGGGATCGCGAGCTACCCGACGTACATGTCGTTTTTTTCGACGGCTGAGCGGCTGTCCATCGGCGGGCTGCCATTCGTGGTGGCCACCGAGAAGCCGACGCGGCGCGATGCGTTGGCGTACTACCGCAACGTGGCCACGCACTATCAGCTCGACGTGCGCCAGTTCGAGACGGTGCAGTCGTTGACACCCTTCGCTGGGTCCGCCGCGACGGCTGAACGCCCGGCACGCTGGGCGGTGCAGACTCGCCGCCGCAGTGGGGCATCGGTGGTCTACCATGCACACGCGGTCGTCGTCGCCACGGGCTACTTTGGTCGCCCCAATCGGCTCGGCGTACCCGGAGAGTCACTGCCGCATGTGCAGCACGGCTACACCGAAGGGCACAGCGCCTGGAGCGAGCCGGTGGTCATCATCGGTGGCGGTAACTCCGCGGTGGACGCCGCACTGGACATGCATCGCGCGGGTGCGCGGGTAACCATCGTCCACTTTCTCCCCGAGCTCGACGTCAAGATCAAGCCGTGGGTGCGACCGGAAATCAATGCGCGCATCGCCGACGGCAGCATTCGCGCGTGCTTCGAGTCGCGCGTCGTGGCGATCGAGGCGGAGCAGGTGGTCATCGCTGGCCCCAACGGCGAGGAGCACGTGCCCGCCACGCAGGTTTACGCGATGACCGGCTACCTGCCGGAGACCGGGCTGCTGGAGCAGGCGCAGGTCCCGATCGACGCTACAACCGGAATTCCACAGCATGACCCTGCTACGATGGCGACGCCCTTGCCGGGTCTCTACCTTGCTGGGGTGATCGCGTCGGGGTTCGACGCGAACAAGATCTTCATCGAGAACGGTCGCGATCACGGCGACCGAATTGCTGCCCACGTCATTTCCCACTGAACCGATCATGTCGAGCACGCCAGACGTCATGGACAAACTCGTGTCGCTGTGCAAGCGCCGCGGCTTCATCTTCCAGTCGTCCGAGATCTACGGCGGCACCGGTTCCGTGTGGGACTACGGTCCACTCGGCGTCGAACTGAAAAAGAACATCAAGGATCGCTGGTGGAACGCGATGGTGCGTTCGCGCGATGACATCGAAGGGCTCGATGCGGCGATCCTCATGCATCCGCGCACCTGGGAAGCGAGCGGCCACGTCGCCGGCTTCGTGGATCCGCTCGTGGATTGCAAGACGTGCAAGGGCCGCTTTCGCGCCGACAAGCTCGAAGACGCACGCTGCCCGCAGAAGCCGAGCAAGCAGCCGGGG
Source organism: Gemmatimonas sp. (assembly GCA_965279375.1). Taxonomy (GTDB): domain Bacteria; phylum Gemmatimonadota; class Gemmatimonadetes; order Gemmatimonadales; family Gemmatimonadaceae; genus Gemmatimonas. The sequence continues at coordinate 2,890,996 of OZ257156.1, forward strand.
CAGGCCGACCAGTGCCAGCTCACGGAAGCGCGCAATTTCAACCTCATGTTCAAGACGCACATGGGCGCGCTCGAAGAGAGCGCGAGCATCGTCTATCTGCGCCCGGAAACGGCGCAGGGCATCTTCGTGAACTTCCTGAACGTGCAGCAGTCGATGCGCCAGAAAGTGCCGTTCGGCATCGCGCAGATCGGCAAGGCGTTCCGCAACGAAATCACGCCGGGCAATTTCATCTTCCGCACGCGTGAGTTCGAGCAGATGGAGATGCAGTTCTTCGTCGAGCCGGGCACGGACATGGAGTGGTTCGACCAGTGGAAGCAGCTGCGCATGCAGTGGCACTACGATCTGGGGCTCTCGCCTGATCGCCTGCGCTTCCATCAGCACAAGGACGGCGAGTTGGCGCACTATGCGCGCGCGGCGTTCGACGTGACGTTCGACTTCGGCGGCACGCTCGGCTTCCAGGAAATCGAGGGTGTGCACAATCGTGGTGACTTCGACCTGACGCAGCACCAGACGTACTCCAACAAGAAGCTCGAGTACTTCGATCAGGTGAACAACAAGCGCTACGTGCCGTACGTGATCGAGACCTCGGTGGGTGCGGATCGTGTCACGCTTGCGGCGCTGGTGAACGCCTATCGCGAAGAGAGCGTCGAGGGTGAGGACGAAGGGCGCGTGGTGCTTGGTCTGCATCCATCCATCGCACCGATCAAGGCGGCGATCTTCCCGCTCACCAAGAAGGACGGTCAGCCGGACTTCGCGCGCAACATCCTCAACGATCTGCGCAAGCAGTTCCCGGTGGACTTCGACGAAACTGGCTCCATCGGCAAGCGCTACCGTCGTCAGGATGAAGTCGGCACACCGTTCTGCATCACGGTGGACCCGCAGTCACTCACCGATCAAACGGTCACCGTGCGTGACCGCGACTCGCTGGCGCAGGATCGCGTGGATGTGAGCCAGCTCTCGGCGTACCTCAGCGCCAAACTCGCGCGCTGAGTCGTCGTGCGGGGACTCGAGCCGCTAGCGCAGCGGCTCGAGTTTCCCGAGAATCGTCGGAAGGAATTCCGTGACCGTGGGGTGCACCGGCAAGTAGTCACGGAGCACGGTGTACGGGGCGTTCGCAGCCATCATCGCGCAGATCACCTGCACAACTTCGTCGCCGCTGATGCCAAACACCGTCGCGCCGGCGAATCGCTGTGTGTCCGCATCGACGATCAGTTTGATGATGCCCTGAGTTTCGCCTTCTTCCTTGGCTCGGCTCACGAGGCGCATTTCGTGTGTTGCGAGGAGGAACTTCCGCCCCGTCGCCATCTGTTGGCGGGCATCGGCCTCTGAGATTCCCACGCGACCGATTGGCGGATCCGTGTAGACGGCATACGTAGCAACGCGGCCGTCCGCGGTGCGTGAGCCGCCCCGGTGATTGGCCAAGACGATCTCGTGGTCCTGCCAACTCGTGTGCGTGAAGGCACCGCGTCGATTCACGTCGCCAAGCGCGTAGATGCCCGGCACGTTAGTCTGCAATCCGCCGTTAACCGACACGTAGCCTTGCGCATCGGTCGTCACGCCCACGCTCTCCAGCCCCAGCGTCGCGGTGTTCGGCGCGCGACCGGTGGCCACCAGCAGGTGCGAGCCATGTACCTCGAAGAGTGCACTGTCCTTGCCACGCGTGCCGCGAATCGTCACCGCTGTCCCAGACGTTCCCGCCGCATCAGTGACCTTGGCACCGACCACGAGCTCGACGCCCTCTTCCCGCAGTAGTTCCTCGAGCCGTGTGCTCACCTCGCGGTCTTCCCGCGCAACGAGTGTGGGCGAGCCCTCGATGATGGTGACCTGACAGCCAAGGCGCCGAAAGATCTGACCAAGCTCCACGCCGATATAGCTGCCGCCGAGAATCAATAAGTGCGCGGGCAGGTCGCGAAGCGCGAGAAGGGAATCATTCAACAGTGCGCCAACGCTCGAGAGGCCCGGAACTGGCGGCATCGTCGCCCGCGTTCCGACGTTGAGATAGACCCGCTCCGCGAGAAATGTCTGCGACCCCGCGCGTACCACGAACGCATCACAGTCTCGACCGTCGAGGCGAGCGAACTCCCGCACCAGCGTGAGATTCGGGGTGTTCGTCACCCACCGTGTGAGGCCATCCCGGGAGTTCTGCACCACGCCGGCCATGCGCTCCATTGCGGCCGGAAAGTCGACGCGAATCTCGCCGACGTGTACGCCGAAGTCAGCCGCACGACGCGCCATGTGCGCCACGCGTGCGCTCTTTCGGAGCGTCTTGGTGGGGGTGCACCCCGAATTGACGCATGTGCCGCCGAGTTGTGCGCCTTCAAAGAGCACGACGGTCTCGCCGTCGCCAGCGAGGGCCGTCGCGAGTGCTGGACCCGCTTGTCCACTGCCGATGACTGCAGCATCGACCCGCGTTGCTGCGACGTCGAGTCCATGCGTGGTCGTCACGGAACGACCTTCACACCCTTCCAGAACGCCACGCGATCCGCGACGGCTTCCGCCCCGCTCTTGGGCGTCGGGTAGTACCACACTGCATTCGCGTTCTCTGCGCCGTTCACCTGCAGCGTGTAGTAGCTCGCCACGCCCTTCCAGCCACAGGTGGTGTGGTGATCGCTCTCCTGCACGTACTCACGCGCCAGCGAAGCCATGGGGAAGTAGTGATTCCCCTCGACGACAACCGTGTCGTTGGACTCGGCGATGACGACATCGTTCCACAATGCTTTCATGTCGGTGCTCCTGATGTGCGCGCGATGGCGCACGGAATGAGAAGTGTCGTCAGACCGGCTCGAGCCACGCGACCCAGAACCACTGCTTCGCGTCGGTGAACAGCTCGGCGATACGAAATCCACCATCGGCCACGACCTTCTCCAGTCGCGGACGATCGTACTTGTATGAGCATTCGGTGCGCACCGTCTCGCCGGCGGCGAAGGTGATCGATTCACCTTGCAGCATGACGTGCTGCGGCGACAGCGCTTCGAGGTGCATCTCGATGCGACTGGCGTTGTCGTTGAAGAACGCCTTGTGCTGAAAGCCGGCGCGGGAGAACGTCGCGCGGAACTCGCGATTCAGATGCGTGAGCGCGTTCAGGTTGAATTCTGCCGTCACGCCAGCCGCATCGTTGTAGGCGGCGTGCAGCAGCCGTGGGTCCTTGCGGCGATCGACGCCGAGGATCAGGCCGCCGTTGTCGCCCACTGTGTCACGGACGCGTCGAAGAAAGGCACTCGCCTCGTCTGGGTGCAGATTGCCGATCGTGGAGCCCGGGAAAAAGCCCACGCGACGCGCCCCTTCGGGCATCTCCGGGAGATCGAACGGCTCGGTGTAGTCCGCCCACACCGGCAGCACCGACACCGACGGATACTCGATCGCGCGTTCGGCCGCGACCGCGTGCAGCTGCTCGCGCGAGACATCCACGGGCACGTACGCTGCGGCGTTGCGCAGCGCGCTCAGCAGATAGCGCACCTTGATGGCCGCTCCACTGCCGAACTCGATGATCGCGGCATTCTCTCCGATCCGGTCGGCGAGATCGCCCGCGTGCTCCTTGAGGATCGCGTGCTCGGTTCGCGTGAGATAGTACTCGGGGAGACGGGTGATCTCCTCGAACAGCTCGGCGCCCCGTGCGTCGTAGAAGAGCGCCGCAGGAAGCGTCTTGGGCGAGCTGCGCAGTCCGTCGAGCGCGGCGGCGCGCAACAGTGCCGGCGCGGCATCGGGGCCCGCGCCGTAGCGCCATGGTGTTGCCGTCATGCGAGATCCTTGGCCAATCGTATGCCCGTGAACTGCCAGCGGGCATCGCTCGGGAAAAAGTTGCGATAGGTAGCGCGTGCATGACTGGCCGGCGTTGCGCACGAGGCACCGCGCAACACCCACTGATCGCTCATCCACTTGCCATTGTATTCGCCGAGTGCGCCGTCGGAGGCACGATAGCCCGGATAGGCGACGTAGGCGCTCTGCGTCCATTGCCACACATCGCCGAAGAGCTGTTGCATGCCGGACGTGGCGTCGGCGCTGGGGTGGAACAGCTGCGCGTCGACGTAGCGTCCCGAGAGCGGCGCACCCTGCGCGATCACTTCCCACTCGGCCTCGGTGGGCAGGCGTACACCGGCCCAGCGCGCATACGCATCGGCTTCGAAGTAGCTGACGTGCGTGACCGGCGCGTGCGGATCGATGAGCGCTGTTCCTGCGAGGGTGAACTCCTGCCAGGCGCCGTCGTGCTGCTCCCAGTAGAGTGGCGCGCGCCAGCGGAATTCCTGCACCGTGGCCCATCCACGGCTGAGCCACAGCTCCGGACGACGGTAGCCACCATCCGCGATGAACTCCGCGAATTCGGCGTTGGTTGTGAGGCGATGTGCAACGGCGACATGCTGCACGTACTCGCGGTGCGTGGGGCCTTCGTTGTCGAAATGAAAGCCGTCGCCGCGGTAGCCGATTTCACGCACACCCGCGTCGATCTCCTTCCAACCGTTGGGCGCTGCGGGCGCACTCGCGCGCGCACTGTCGCGGTAGACGGGACGCATTGGGTTCGTCCAGAAGACATGCTTGATGTCGGTGAGCAGTAGCTCCTGATGCTGCTGCTCGTGGTGCAGCCCAAGCTCGACGACATCAGCGGCGGGGTGCGACGGATCTGCCTGTACACGCACAATCAGCTCGTGCATGTGCGCGTCCACGTGCGCGCGGTAGGCGTACACTTCCTCGACCGTCGGTCGCGTGACAAGTCCTCGCTGGGCCCGACAGTGACGCTCTCCTGCCTGCACGTAGTACGAGTTGAAGAGAAACGCGTACTTGGGATTGAGCGCCGTGTAACCAGGCAGATGCGGGGCGAGCGCGAACGTCTCGAAGAACCAGCTCGTGTGCGCCAGGTGCCACTTGGTGGGACTGACGTCGGGCATGCTGCTGACGACATAGTCCTCGGTGCAGAGCGGCGTACACAACTGCTCCGTCGCGCTGCGTACGTCGCGATAGCGCGCCAACAGGTTCGCGGACGCGAGCGCCGTTGGCATGGGAAGGACGGAGGTCATGGTTGCGGGGCGGCGGATGGCGGGAGCAACGAGACGGTGCGAAGACGGAGACAGGAAATCTGGTCGGCTCGCGGCCGCGAGACACGTGTCAACCTCACTTAACCGTTAGGTGGGCGAGGAGTTCCCGCGCACGCGTCCGCGGGCGACATTCCCGAATATGGCCCTCGATCTCCGCGTGAGCGCGCTCACACATCGTTACGCGCAGGTGATCGCGCTGGACTCGGTATCCGTTGCCGTGCCCGCCGGAACGCTGTTGGCGCTCGTCGGAGAAAGCGGGTCGGGCAAGACGACGCTGCTGCGCACGTTCAATCGCACCGTCACGCCGGCCGCCGGTTCGGTCTTTGTGGCCGATGAAGATGTCACCACGCTCGATCCTGTAAGCTTGCGCCGTCGCATCGGGTACGTGCCGCAGTCAGGCGGGCTGCTGCCGCATTGGACCGTTGGACGGAATGTGGCGCTCGTGCCAACGCTCATCGGTGCGCCGGATCCGACCGCAGCGGCGCGTAGCGCGCTCGAACGGTGTGGACTCGCGCCGGCTACCTACGCCGATCGCTACCCGCATGAGCTGTCCGGAGGCCAGCGGCAGCGCGTGGCCCTCGCCCGGGCGCTGGCGGCCGAGCAGGGCGCGGTTCTGCTCGACGAATCGTTCAGTGCACTGGACGCGATATCCCGGCACGAACTGATCGAGGCGTTCGCATCGATTCGTGCGAAGCTGGGCTTCACGGCCGTGCTCGTCACCCATGATCTCGGAGAGGCCGCGCGACTGGCCGACTCGATCGCCGTCATGCGTGCTGGCCGCATCGAGCAGGTCGGCACGCTGCATGAACTCATGGCGCAACCGGCGTCGCCGTATGTTGACGAGTTGGTGACTCGGGCGCGAACGTCGGCGAAGTTGTTGGTGGACGCATGATGCGCTACGTCGCAGCCGGGTTCATGGCGATGTTGCTGTTCATTCGACCTCTCGAGGCGCAGCGGGACAGCTCGTCCGCGCGCACGCGCGCGATCGTGGTGGCGTCCAAGCCGTTCGGCGAATCGCTGCTGCTCGGCGAGATGTTCGCGCAGTTGCTCGAGCGCTCGGGGCGTCGCGTGGAACGGAAGCTTGGACTGGGCGCGACCGATGTGGCGTTTCAGGCCTTACGCGTCGACGCAGTAGACGTGTACCCGGAGTACACGGGCACCGGACTCATCGCGATTCTGGGCGATTCGGTCACCGCTGCAATGCGTGCCGATCCGCGACGTGCCTTCGCGCATGTGGCGTCGATGAGTCTGCGGCGATTCGGCGTGACGTGGCTCGCGCCGTTGGGCTTTCAGAACGGGTACGCCATCGCTGTGCGCGCAGAAACGGCGACGCGCTATCAGCTGCGCACGCTGTCCGATCTGGCCGCATCGAAGGCTCCGCTCGTCGGTGGATTCACCTCCGACTTCATCGGTCGCAATGATGGCTGGCCGGGGTTGCAGCGTGCGTATGGGTTGCAACTCAAGGCGGTCAAGCCACTCGCGCCGGCGATCAAGTACGAAGCGCTCGCACAGCGTGGTGTCGATATCATCGACGGCTATGCCACCGATGGACTGTTGGCCAAGTACGCACTCGTCGCGCTCGAAGACGATCGTCGGTTCTTCCCGCCGTACGACGCGGCCGCCGTCGTGTCGCGTCGGTTGGTGCACGACGATCCGGCGGCGCTCGCGGTGCTCACGCAATTGAGCGGACGCATTACCGAGTCCGACATGCGCGCGTGGAATCGTGCGATCGACGTGGACGCAGAGCCGGTGCCGCAGGTGGCGGCGCGCGCGTTGGCGTCGCTCTCGCTTAACGCGGATAGCACCGTGAGCGCCGTACCGGTGCGTAGCACGCAGGGCTTCTGGGCCTTCTTCTGGGCGCGGCGCGGTGAAACGCTGCGCCTGAGCGGCGAACACGCCACGCTCGTGCTGGTCTCGCTGCTGCTCGCGTTGGTGCTCGCCATCCCGCTGGGACTCTGGCTCTCGTCGCGACCGCGTGTCGCAGAGCCTGTGTTGCAACTGTTCGGCGTGGTGCAAACCGTGCCGAGCATCGCGTTGCTGGTGTTCATGATTCCGTTGCTGGGGATCGGTACCGTGCCGGCGATCATCGCGCTCTGGGCGTACGCGCTGTTGCCGATCGCGCGCGCCACGTACACCAGTGTGCGGCTCGCGGACCCCGATGCAGTGGCCGCGATTGCTGCTATGGGCGCGACACGTTCCCAGCAGCTCTGGTGGGTGCGACTGCCGCTGGCAGCACCGGTCATTCTCTCCGGCGTGCGAACTGCTGCCGTGCTCACTGTCGGTACAGCCACGCTCGGCGCCTTCATTGGCGCCGGCGGACTGGGGGAGCCGATCGTGACCGGGCTTGGGCTCGCGGATCCACGGCTGGTGTTGTCCGGAGCGTTGCCGGCCGCACTCATGGCGGTGCTCGTCGACGCACTGCTCGCGGCGCTGGCGAAACGACTGGCGCCGCCGCATCTGCGCTGACGTCCGCGAAGGGGCGTCTTAACGCCGCCACAAATCGCACGTCTTCCTGAGTGACCGCAACACTGTTTCAACGAAGCTGACCTGCTCGATAGCCCAACGCGTTTGCAAGCACGAGGGCGCCAATCGAGGGTCGCGTTCACTCCTCAGGAGGGTAGTCACATGCGTCGTCTACTTGTCACTCTTGGCCTCGCGCTCATCGCGGCACCGGTCGTTGCACTCCACGCACAGGCGCCCGTGCGGCGTGAAGTGCGTCAGCTGCATCGCGAGCAGCGCGATCTGCGTCAGTCCACCGTCGAACGTCGTCGCGACACGCGCGACCTCGCGCGCCAGTCCGCACAGCTGGGCGCCGCGCAGCGCGATCGACGTCATGCTGTCGCGACGCAGGATCCGGCAGCGATCCGTTCCGCCACGCGCCGCGTGCATCGCGAAGCGCGCGACGTGCAGCTGGCACGGCGTGAAGTGCGACGGGATACGCGTGAGGTCCGCGGCGATCGTCGGGACGTGCGCGGCGAGCGTCGCGACGTGGCGAGAGTGGTCCACCGTCGGCATCGCTAACGTCGAGGACGCGGTCACGCGCTCGAGCAGAAACGCAAACGGGGGACGCCAGCTGGCGTCCCCCGTTTGCTTATCGCTCGTATATCAGTGCATCAGCGTTCGATCTTGATGCCCAGCATGCCCCACGACTTGTAGGCTTCGAACGACGGATCGTCGCCGCCACCGCCGCGGTTCTGTCGATCGCCCACGTACGCGCGAAGCGGCGTGTTCGTCAGGTTGATGAACTCACCGAAGACCTTGATACCGTTGCGCACCGTGAACGAGCCAGACGCATCCACCTGGAAGCGCGACTTGGTGCGCGTATCTGCTTCGGGTGAAGCCGGATTGATCGTGGAGAGGAACGCACCCGAGTAGTTGCCGCCGACGCGGAGCGAGAGCGGCCCACGGTCGAAGAACACGCCGAGGTTGCCCGCGTTACCGGTCTGGCCGGGGAGCGGCGTCTTCACGCCACTGCGCCCGCGCCCGGGGATTTCGGCGTCCGACGTGGTGTAGGTGTAGTTGGCATTCAGGCCGAAGCTGCGCAGGATGCCGGGCAGGAACGTCAGGTTCTGCTGCCATGCGACTTCGAAGCCGTACAGATTGGCGGTGGGACCGTTCACCGGCTGCGTGATCTGCGTTGCGTCGGGTCCGACGGCGTCGCTGGCGGTGCGGGCGCGAGAGATCGGGAAGATGAAGTTCTTGAGCGACTTTGCGAACGCCCCCGCCGCCACGAAGCCGACATTGCGGAAGTAGCGCTCCACCATGAGATCGTAGTTGATCGCCGTGGTGGCTTCCAACGCCGGGTTACCGATGCTGGCCGTCTGCTGACCGGCCTGCACATTGAGATAAGGCACCATGTCGTTGAACTGCGGACGAACCAGCGCGGTGGTGACGGCCGCCTTCACGTTGGTGTACTCGTCCACGCGCCACGTCGCGTTGATCGAGGGGAACACGTTTGCGTAGCTCGCCGTGCCGGTCGTGTCGGAGATCGGACGCGTCAGTGCAGTACCGGCGGCGTTGAGCGCGACGACCTTCGCGGTGTTCTCCACGCGCGTGGCCTCAACGCGCACGCCCGGCACGATGCGCAGCGGGCCGGCGTCGAGTGTGGCCATCAGGTAGCCCGCGAACACGTCTTCGCCCACGGAGTACGACCCGCCAGCGGAGACCGTCTGCGACGTGAGTGCATTCACGGTGAACGCATTCGGATTCGCCTTGATGAAGGCACGCATGCGTTCCGGATCGAACGTGCGGCCGAACTGATAGCGGTTGTCGAGGATGGACCGCCCGGAGGACTCGGTCGTCAGCGCGGACATCAGCGTAGCCGCGGTCGCGCCCGCACTGTTCGTGCCGATGGCGTTGGTGTAGGTGGTGTTCTGCAACGAGTTCGAGCGATTCTTGAGGCGAGCCGAAAGTCCGCCCTTGATCGTGCCGATGAATCCACCAAACGAGACCGGCATGGACGCATTCATTTTGGCGCTCACGTCGTCGTCCTTGGTGTTGCGCACTTCACGCACCAGGCTGTTGAACGGGAAGCGCGAAGGATCGTCGAACGAGCCCGTCACCACGTAAGCCCGCGGCCGATCCGGCTCGGACACATTGTAGGCGAGCGTCATGTTGCTCTGCCGAAACGCCATGGTCAGCACGTCCGGACGCTCTTCCGTCGCGCGTGACGTCCCGATGGCCCAGTCGAACGCCTTGCCGCCCGCGAAGTAGTGTTCGCCGCCCAACTGCGCGGTGTAGATGTCCTGAATGACTTCGCGGAGGCGGATGTCGCGGTCGAACTGCGAGCCGGTGGTGGTGCCGGAGTCCCCCGAGACCAGGTTCCAGCGCGAGCCTCCGCCGCCGCGGAAGCGGAAACGCGCACGAGCACGCACTTCATCGTCGCTGAACTGGTTCCACGTGCCGCGCAGGAACAACTTGCTGTTGTTGCCGAGCAGGTAGTCGATGGTGCCGTTGGCACCGTTGCGCTGACGATTCACCTGCGGATAGTCGCGGAACTCGAGCAGATTCGGCGCGTCGAGCGAGGTGAGCGACGCGTTGCCGGCGACGCCGCAGTTACGCGTCTGCGAGCACCAGTCGCCTTCGACGTTCTGCGACGCGCGATCGTTTCTGTAGAACGTGCCGCCGAACATCGCGCCGAACTTCTGCGAGGCGCCGAAGCGCTTGCCCGCGTTCAGGCCCGCGTTGATCAACGCGCCGCCGCCAAGCTGATTCTGGCCACCAGCGAACGTGGCGTTGAGCAGCGGCTGGTTCGCGCGCGCGGTGCGCGTGACGATGTTGACGTTGCCGCCGATCGCGTCGGCGTCCATGTCCGGCGTCAGCGTCTTGGCGATCTGGATCTGTGCTGCCTGGTCGGACGGGATCACGTCCATCGGCAGCTGGCGATTGTTCTGCTCCGGCGTGCTGACGCGCATGCCATTGAGCGAGATCGAATTCAGATCGGCGTTGGTGCCACGGATCTGTACGAAGCGTCCTTCGCCCTGATCGCGCACCACGGCGACGCCCGGCACACGCGCCAGCGCTTCGGCGAGGTTCGGGTCGGGGAGGCGCCCGACGAGTTCGTTGTCGATGACGCTCGAGATGGTCGACGAGGTGCGCTGCTGGTTGAGCGCGGACGCTTGACCGGCCACCTGGCCGCGCACCTCCACAGCGGCGAGTGCGGTGACCGCCTCCGTCAACTTCACATCAAGACGTGCCGTGGCGCCGTTGGCGACCGTGACGGCCTTGGTGACCGGCTGAAAGCCGATGTAGCGGAACGTCAGCGAGCGACTGCCCACCGGAACGTTCACGGCGCGGAAGGCACCGTTGTCGGTGGCGGTGCGAATGCTCGTTCCATCGACGAGCACCAGCACGCCGGAGAGCGGGCGTCCCTTGGCGTCGGTGACGGAGCCGGCGACGACGCCCTGCGCGGCGAGCGGCGCGGCGGAGAGCGAGAGCAACGCGGCCGCACGCAGCACCAAGCGCGACGCGGTCAGTTGCGTGAGAATCCGAACAATGGGAGCGGTCATGAACGGCGTTGAAGAGCGCGGGAAGGGATTGGTCGCCGACGGGTTCCTTACGGCGCGGTTAACTTTCCCCGGCTTTCGTCACGGTCTTATGCGCGGTTTGTCACGAACGTGTATCGCGCCGTTACATAAGTTTCGTCCCTCCCTCCGGTCCCGGAAATGTCACGCCCCATCGCACTCGTCACAGGCGCTTCGCGCGGCATCGGCCGCGCCATCTCGCTGGCCCTCGCCGCGTCGCACGACCTGATCGTCGTTGCGCGTGACGAGGCACACTTGACTGAAACGGCGGAACAGTGCCGCGCGGTCGGCGCCGCAACTGAATGTATCGTGCTCGACGTGAGTGATGCGGTCGCTGTAGAACGGGCGCTCACCGGGCGTGTCGTGGACGTACTCGTGAACAACGCCGGCGTGGCGGTGCTGCGCCCGTTTCTCGACACTACACCGGCCGATTGGCATCGCATGGTCGATGTGAACATCAACGCGCTTTTTCACGTGACCCGGGCCGTCTTGCCCGGCATGGTCACGCGCGGACGCGGTCACGTCTGCACCATCGGCAGTACCGCCGGTCGCAACACCTTCGTGGGCGGCAGCTGTTACGCCGGCACCAAACACTTTGTGATGGGCTTCGCCGAGTCGCTGATGCTCGAAGTGCGCGACGCCGGTGTGAGCGTGTCCGTCGTCATGCCCGGCTCGGTCGATACGGATCTCTTCCCGCCGGGCACCAACCGATCGTGGATGCTGGAGCCCAACGACGTGGCGCAAGCGGTCGCCTACGTGGTACAGACGCCTCCGCACGTGCTCGTGCACCGCATCGAGGTGCGCCCGCTTTCCCCGAAGCGGCCGCGCGACGGCGCGTAGCGCACGAGGGCCCGCGCTCTCTGCTCGCGGCCGCCCCCGCCTCTGCTCGGGGGCCGCAGCCGAACGGCGCGCTGGTGCGTATTCTTCTCAGGTGCGATCCGTGGCCAGAAGGCCCGTGATCGCGCATCGGAGCTACTTCGGTCCACCTGATTCGCCACTCGGCTACTCCCATGCACCAACAGTCCCAACGCCAGCTGCAAGACCGTGTCACGGCAATGACCATTCCCAACGTCCTGTCGGCGGCCGTTCGATTCTTCTCGCGGCGCGGTGGGGTCTACTCCGCGTTCGTCGAGTCGCAGGGACCGACGCACGTCGCACTCCGCGGGCAGGGAAACGAGGAGATCGTGATCGGCGCATACGCAGTACCGGGCGGCTCCCGCGTGACGGGAGCGAGCTACCTCTTCGACCAGCAGATCGCCCAGTTCCTCGCGTCGCTGCCGCCCGCTGCGGCGGTGGAGCCGGAGCCTGAGCCGGTGGCGGATGCTGCGGCGGCCGGAGCGGTCGCATGAGCGCGCCGTTCGTGACGTCGCTGCGCGCACGCTCGGCCACCATTCGGCTGGCCCCCGAGTCGAGCACGGCCGTTTGGACAGTCCGAGTGCAGGTGGCCGAGGTGTGGGACGCCGTTCGGGTCGAGGCGCTGCCGGGAACGCCCGTGCGTGAGGTGAAGCAGGCCGCCATGGTCGAGCTCACGCCAGACGTGGACGCGATCGACAGCTATGTGGTCAAGCTCGGCGGGTTCGAGATTCACGACGAAGGTCTCTCTCTGCAGGCGGCCGGTGCGGCCAACGGCTCCACGCTCCTGCTCATGGCGCGTCGGCGTCGGCCGGTGCGGTGACAGCCACGACGAGCGCTACGTCGTCGCAGTCGCCCGCCGAACTGCTCGCGGCCGCGACACGGCTGCGCACCGAAATCGGGAAGCGCATCGTCGGGCAGGACGCGGTTGTCGAAGAGATCCTGATGGCACTGGTGGCGGGCGGTCACGCACTGCTCGTTGGTGTGCCCGGGCTCGCGAAAACGCTGATGATCAAGTCGCTCGCCGAGGCGATGAAGCTCGACTTCCGGCGCATTCAGTTCACGCCGGACCTGGTGCCCAGCGACATCACCGGCACCGAAATTCTCGAGGAAGGAGCGAACGGCGCGCGTGCGTTTCGCTTCGTGCGCGGACCGATCTTCGCCAACATCGTACTCGCGGACGAGATCAATCGCGCCCCGCCACGCACACAGGCGGCGCTGCTAGAAGCGATGCAGGAACACTGCGTCACGGCGGCCGGCCAGACGATGCGCCTGCCAGAGCCGTTCTTCGTGCTGGCCACGCAGAACCCGATCGAGCAGGAAGGCACGTATCCGCTGCCCGAAGCGCAGCTCGATCGCTTTCTGTTCGACATTCGCGTCGGCTATCCGGACGAGGCGGAAGAGATCTCCATTCTCCGCGCCACGACCGGGCGTCGTGGCGAGGCGATCGTGCCCGTGTTCGGTGCGGAGGAAGCGATCGCGCTTCAGCGACTCGTGCGAGACTTGCCGTGCAGTGAACTGGTACTTCGCTACGCCGCGCAGCTCGTGCGCGCGACGCGACCGGCGGAAGGCAATGCGCCCTCCATCGTGCGTCAATACGTGCGCTGGGGCGCTGGGCCGCGCGCGGGGCAGGCGTTGATCCTCGGTGCCAAGGCTGCCGCCTTGCTGGCCGGACGCGCGGCCGTGTCGCCGTCGGATGTGCGACGCGTAGCATTGCCGGTGCTCCGACATCGCATTCTGCCCAACTTTGCGGCAGAAGCAGATGGCGTGACTGCAGAGCCGATCGTCGAAGCGCTGCTCGCGCACGTCGCGGCGCCGTCGAGCGCGCTGTCCTGACCTGCGCGCGATCCGCCGCGCGCCGCTGACCCTGACGTGACGGGATCGTACGGCCCTCTCCTCGACGCACTTCGCGGCGTGCGCTGGCCAGCGCGTCGCGCCGTGGGCGCAGCGCTGCCGGGTGCGCATCGGTCGCGGCAGCGCGGCACGTCGGGAGAATTCACGGAGTACCGCCTCTATCGCCAAGGCGACGATCCCAAGCAGCTCGACTGGAAGCTGCTCGGCCGCAGCGATCGAGCGTTCGTGCGATTAACCGACGATCGCGCGCTCGTCTCGACATGGATCGTGTTGGATGGTTCGCTGAGCATGGCCTATCCCGCCGAGTCTGCGACGCTGCCTGCACCGTCACCAAACAAGTGGCGTACTGCGCGGTCACTTGCAGTCGCGCTGAGCGCGGTGGCCAACGCGAATAGCGATCCGGTGGGTGTGCTCGTTGCCAGCGCCGAGGGAGCTACGCGGCTCGCAGCGCGGACGCGTCGTGGCACCGTGGGCGAGATCGCGCGCACGCTGGACGGTTTGCGCTGTGGCGGCGCGCAGCCGCTGGCACCGCTCCTTGCGAGCGTTCCATCTACGGCGCGCGTGGTGTTGATCTCCGATCTACTCGGAGACCTCGACGACGTGTTGCGAACGGCTGCGCAGCGAGCCGTGGCTGGCGCCATCGTGGAGTGCGTGCACGTCGTCGCCGCCGAGGAGGTCACGCTGCCGCAGGGGGCCTTTCTCGCGCGTGACCCCGAGGCGCCGGCGATCGCGCGTGTGCTCGAGTCGCGCGCGCAGGAGCGCTATCGCGAGAAGTTCGCCGCATTCCGCGCAGAGTGCGCGCAGCGATGGCGTGCGGTGGGCGCCGGCTACTCCGAAGTGCGCACGGACGCGCCGCTTCCGCGCGTGGTGCGACAGATCGTGGCAGGACAGGGGCGCGTGGAGTCACGCGTGCACGATCACGGCGGTGGCTCGTGATGCAGTTTGCGCAGCCCTGGCTGCTGATGGCGGGTGTTGTGGGCGCCGCGCTCATCACCGCGCTGCACTTTCTCTCGGTGCGCACGCCCCCTGAGCTGCTGCTGCCCACCGCACGATTTCTCGACGAAGGCGAAGTGCGCGCCGTGTCGCGCAGCGCGCGGCCGAGCGATCTCCTGTTGTTGCTTCTGCGCATCGCGGCGCTCTTGTTGGCTGCAATCGCGTTGGCGGGGCCGAGATGGGTTCCGGCGCGATCAGAGCGCCTGGAGCTGATCGTTGCCGATGCGTCGTGGCGCCGAGATAGCGCGACGCTCGTGCGTGCGCTTGGCCTGAGCTCGGGGCAAGCGGCCGCTTCGACCATCACGCGTTTTGTCTGGAGCGACTCGCTCGACAGCCACGGCCAACCTGCTGGCCTTCGCACGGACGTAGCGGCCGCCGTTCCCCTCGCGCTCCGCGCCGCGGCGCAGCAGCTGGCACTCTCGCCGGCAGTCGATTCTGTCGCGCTGCGCGTCGTGCTGCCAAGCGGCAGCGAAGCCGCGAGTCTCACCGCCGACAGCGCAGGGGTGTGGCGCGGATGGCGGGGGCAGTGGCCCGGCGCAATTCGCCTGTACGGTGACTCCAGCCGGCCCGTGGCGGTGCCGGTGCGATTGCGATTCGACAGTGTGCGCGCCGATGATCCGGTGCGTGCCGCGCTCGCGTTGCGGGGAGGCAATGCGTCGTCGTCTGCTTCGTCATCTGCCCCGGCGCGACTGGTAGTCGTGCAGCGACAGCGCGGACTCGCGCCCGCGCGCGACTCGGCGAGCGTGACGATCGTGTGGCCAAGCGATGGCACTCCTGCTGGATGGACTTCCGCGAAGGACACCGCCGACGCGTTGGTGGCGGATAGTGTTGCCCTGGTGGGGGCGTGGCTGCGAGTGGCTCGTCCTCCGATTTCGGATGCGAAGGCGACGCGGCCGATTGTCTGGTGGAACGACGGGCAGGCGGCCGCGACTGAGCGAGTCAGTGGTGCGACGTGCGTGCGAGATGTTGGCGTGCCGCTCAGTGCGTCGAGCGATCTACTGCTCGACGAGAACGCGCGCGGCATGTTGCGTGCGCTGCTGGCGCCGTGTGCAACAAGCGCATCTGGCCTGCGGAGCGCGCCGGCCCTTCTTGGCGTCGACACGCTTGGCTCGTCGCGAGCTGCCGCTGCCTCAGCCCTTCGCGCGAGTGAGTCCGACGCGACGGCATCGCGCGTGCTGACGATCGGGCTCTTGGTCGCAGCACTGCTGCTCCTGCTGGCTGAGACATTCGTGCGCACGCGCAACGGTGACGGTGAGAGCGCCACTGCTGCCAGGGCGCGTCGCGAGGTGACGGCCGCATGACCCAAGACCTGTCGTCTTCGCAACCAACTCGCCTCGCGAACGCGCCGACGCTCGTGCTCGATGACGTCGTGCGTACACAACGTGGCCTGCGTCGTGTGGCGCTCTTGCGATCAGCGCTGATTGGACTGAGCGCCGCGTTGGTCACGGTGTTGGTCGGTCTTCTGGTGGGTCGACTCGTGACGGTTCCGCCGATCGTGATTGTGGTCGGCGCGTTCGCGATGGCGCACATCGTTGGACTGTCGCTGGCTGCTCGAACGGGGAATGTCGACCCGGTGCAGACCGCGCTGTGGATGGAAGAGCAGGCGCCTGCTGGCTTTGCGCTGGTCACGCTGGTGGAGCAGGAGGTGCAGGGTGCGAAGTCGGGAGCGATGGACGCTGCCGCAGCACAACGTCGCGAGCGGTTGGCCAATGCTGTCGTCGAAGCGACTGGCGGTTCTGCTCGCGGCAGCGAACGCATCGCGGCCGCGCTCAAGGCCCTGCTGCTCTCCCGCCTGCGTGGACCTGCGCTCTTCCTGCACATCGCGCTCGTGCTGCTTGCCTGGCTGCTCATCGCCTCGCGACCGACGCAGGCTGCTGGTGCCGGCGCGAGCGCTGGACTCACGTCTTCAGGCGCCGAGGCCTCGCGCGCACCGCAGCCGATCGGCGCGTGGCGCGTGCGTATCGAACCACCCGCATACTCTGGGCAACCCGCACGCGACGCGGGCGACGTCGAGAATGCACGGGTGCTGGCGGGTACTCGCGTGATCATTGTTGGCACCGGCGCACTCCCGGACTCGGCGGTCGCGCGAACGTTGGGAGACTCTGCCGCGCTTGCACTCACGTTGGGTACTTCGTCCGCATCCGGCGGCGCAGTAGTCGCGCCGGCGGTGGCGCTCACCGCCGCATCCGAAGGTTGGCGCGCGTCGTTGCTCGCGACTCCGGCGCCCACTGAATTGCGCTTCTCACGTGGGCCTATGCGCCGACTCCTGTTGCTCGAGGGCTTTGCGGACTCGTTGCCGCGCGTGACGTTGGAGCTTCCTGCGCGAGACAGCGTACTGCGCCGTTCCAGCGGTTCGTATCCGTTGCAGGCGCGCGTGCACGATGACCTCGGCCTCGCGCGCGGCGCTTTCGAGCTGATTGTCAGTTCCGGCGAAGGCGAACGCTTCACCGCACGCACCGTGCGCGTGGGAGCGCAGAGCTACGCGGGTGCACGCGATGCGCAGCTGCGCGCGGCGCTCGATCTCGATGCGCTCAAGCTGGGTCCCGGGGACATCATCCACATCCGCGCGGTCGCGCGAGATGGGCTGCCAGACAACGCGCGCGAGTGGGGCACCAGCGAGACGCGTTCGATCCGCGTGGCGCGCCCCGCCGAGTACGACTCGGTGTCCGTGGAGCCCGCGCCTCCGCCCGAGGTGGACAAGTCGCTGCTCAGTCAGCGCATGCTGCTCATGCTCACCGAGAAGTTGGAGAAGCGCCGACCCACGTTGAGTGCGGCCACGCTCGAGTCGGAATCGCGCGGGCTCGCGCGCGATCAAGCAAGGTTGCGCCTCGCGGTGGGTGATGCCGTCTTCCAGAGACTGAGCGGTGAGTCCAGCGCCGAGCATTCGCATTCGGCTGGCGATGGGCATGACCATGGTGTGGATTTGATCGGCGGCAAGCTCGCTGTGCCCACGGGTAACGTGAGCGCAACCGGAATGCTCGAGGAAGGCGATGACTCGCCCGTCATCGGCATCAACAAGCCCTTGCTCGAGGCGTACAACGCCATGTGGGACGCGGGACGCGCGCTCGAGCTGGCGGATCCCAAGGGTGCGATTCCGCACATGCGCGTGGCCCTCGCGGCGATCGAGCGTGCGCGCGCCGCGTCTCGTTTGTACCTGCGTGGCAAGCCGCCCACGGTCATTCTCGATCTGAACAAGATTCGGCTGGCGGGGAAAGACACGGGCACTACCAACGCGCGCACTGTTCGGACCACCCTTCCGCCAACCGCGCGACTACGGGAAGCGCGACTGCTGCGGGCGGCGGATCTCGCGCAGCGCGACGTAGGCGCCGCGCGCGATACGCTGTCAATCATGCGCCTGGAAGTACTCGGCGACGACGCGGCCTTGGCCAGTGCTCTCGATGGCGCCATCGATGCGCTCCGACGCGGTGGCGACGCGACCGATGCGTTCGTCCGCGCCCGTCGCGTGATTGGCGGCGTGGCGCGTGGGGATGCGCGCTCGAGCGCGCCTACGTGGTCACGTATGGGGCCACCGTAATGTCCACCGCGCGCGAACCCTTTGTCTTCGCGACAGCCCAGTACGACTCGGGGGACTGGGATTCGGCACCGATGGTGCCGGCGAATGTGATCGATTCCGTCGCGCGATACACATCGCTGCCAGTCCGACCGCAGGGGGTCTCTGTTCCGCTGTCGTCGGAATCGGTGTTCGGATATCCGCTGCTCTTTCTCACCGGGCACTTGCCGGTGCGCTTCACCAACAAGGAGAGCGATGTGCTGCGGCAGTATCTGCGGCGCGGTGGCTTGCTCTTCATCGACGATCACAACCACGATGTGGACGGCGCGTTCAACAAGACGGTGCGCGAGGAGATCCGGCGCGTTGTCGGTGAACTCAAACCACTGCCCAACACGCACGAGTTGTATCGCGCGTACTTCGTGTTCGACAATGGCCCGCCAACCACGTCGCACGAAATGAACGGCTGGGGTGACAACCTCGTGCACGAACATCTCGACGCCGTGTTGTTTGGATCGCGCATCGCTGTCTTGTTCAGCAACAAGGACTATAGCTCCGAATGGAGCTACCATCCCGACAACAAGCGCTTCCTCTCCGTGGACAACACCAAGTTCGCGGTCAACCTCGTCGTCTACGCGCTGACCCGCTGATGCGACGGCCGCTCGAAGTCATCTGCCGTGCGGTGGGCATCGGCGCGTTGCTGCTCGCGCTCGCGTTGCTGTGGCGCACGTCGGCGACAGCGGCCACGCCTGCCGTTTCGCTGACGACTGCCGCGCTGCACGACTCGTCGGCTACGCTACTCGCCAGCGAACTCTCCGCGTTGATCCAGCGTTCGGCGCGCGATTCCACGTGGACTGCGATGCAGTTCACGCTCGATCGCGTGCCGTCCTCCGCCGCGCGCGACGTGCTCGCGGCAGCGCGCATGGCCGGCATGCCGATCGCGTGGGCAGACTCCACCCGAGCGCGCGGCCTGGTTGTCTCCGCCTCCGCCGATGTCGATCCACAGGCTGGTGTGTGGGTGCGCGCGTCCGGACAATCGGGCCAAGCGCTGGTGCTGCGCGATGCCGCGAGCGTGCTCGACTCGGTCGCCGATGCATCGCGTGGCCTCACGATCCGAGGCGCGCAACTTTCTACAGCTGTCACTGCCGAGCAAGGGGCATCGCGCGCACGCGTCCGCGTGCCGGCCGTCGCGACGTTGCGTCGCATCCTGCTCTTCGCGCGGCCCGGCTGGGAAGCAAAGTTCGTCACCGCCGCGCTCGAGGAGCGCGGATGGCAGGTGGACGGCACGCTCTCGATCGGGCGTCGCGCTTCGGTCACGATCGGCGCCCCGCTGGCACTCGATACGGCGCGCTACGCTGCCGCGGTCGTGCTCGACAGCGGCGTTGCGACCTCTGCGCAGCTGACCCGTTTCGTTGCACAAGGCGGTGGCGTGGTGCTGGCTGGCGACGCACTGCTCGGCGCTGGCGCATCGACGCTGCGCCCCGCGAGCGTGACAGGATCGCGTCCGGCGGTCGCAGGCGCCTTGCTCACCAACGCTCCGCGCAACGGGCTCGATGCGCTGGAGCTTCGTGCCGCACCGACCGCGGTGGTGCTCCAGACGGAGTTGCACGGCGCGACCGCAGAGCCGGCCGTGGTCGCGTGGCGCGTCGGCGCTGGCCGCGTGCTGGCCAGCGGCTATCGCGAGACGTGGCGGTGGCGCATGGAAGGCAGCACTGACGGCATGGACGCGCATCGCGCGTGGTGGAGCGGGCTCGTTCGCGCGGTCGCGTTTGCGCCGACCCCCGTCGCTTCCGCGCAGTCCGCCAATGTGTTGAGCCAACCAACCGGCAGCGCCGAGCACGCGCCACGAACAGCCTTGTGGCCCGGAGACGCGGCGCCCTACGCCGACCTCGTCGCGCGGCTGGGCGAGCCCGTGATCCTTCGGAGCCGTGCCGAGGGCGCACCAGTGTCCCCGACTCGTCCGGGAGCCTTGCAGTGGCTACTGTACGCGGTGGCGGCGTCCGCGCTGCTGGCTGAGTGGTGCCTTCGTCGTGTGCGAGGCGCACCCTGATCGTTCCGCTTCCGCGCTGAGGAATTCCGGTGTCTGCAACCGTTGCGTTCATCTCGCACTCCGACTGCGGCCGGCACGACACGGGCTGGGAGCATCCGGAGCACGTCGGACGGCTGCGCGCCATTCCGCGAGCGCTGCGTTACGAGCCCGAGCTGTTCGACGTGCTGTTGCACCACGAAGGGCGACACGCGACGCGCGACGAGCTCGCCTTGGCGCACGACCGCGGCTACATCGAACGCGTCTTCGATACCGTGGCGGACGGTGGCGGCCGGCTCGATCCGGACACCGTCGTCAGCGAAGGCTCCTGGGACGCGGTGACCGCGGGCGCAGGGTGTGTGCTCGATGGCGTGGACATGGCATTCGACGGCCGCGCGATACGCAGCTTCTCCGCCGTGCGTCCGCCGGGGCATCACGCGCTGCGCGACCGCGCGATGGGCTTCTGCCTCTTCGGCAACGTGGCGATCGCGGCGCACTACGCCATATCGCGTCATGCGGCACAGCGCGTGCTCATCGTGGACTGGGATGTGCACCACGGCAACGGCACGCAGGCGCTCGTGGAACACGAGCCCCGCATTCACTTCGTGTCGATGCACCAGTGGCCGTGGTATCCGGGAACGGGGGCGGCTGACGATCGCGGTCCGCACGGCTCGGTGTGGAATGTCCCCATGGGGCCATCGTTGCCTTCGGCCGCGTACGTAGACGCGCTGCTCGCCGCCGTGGATGCGGCGACGGCGGACTTCACGCCGGATCTGGTGCTCATCTCCGCCGGCTTCGACTGCCTGCAGGGGGATCCGCTGGGCGCCTTCACACTCACCAACGATGACATCCGCTTGCTGACTCGTGCGCTGGTGGAGCGCGCGGAGCTCTGGTGTGGAGGCCGACTGGTGAGCGCGCTCGAGGGTGGCTACGCGCCCGATAGCGTGGCGGCGGCCGTCATGGTCCACCTGCACGCGCTGCGGTAGCTTCCAGCCATGGTCTTCCTCCCGCACGCTTGCGCGATCCGGGGTACGCCCCGGCACTCCGCGCGCCGTTCATCGTGACTGCCGGTCCTGTCGACGCGCTCCCGCGCACGATCTATCGCGCGCTCGACGGCGGCAACGTCATCGACTGCCATCCTCGCGATATCCCGCAGCTGCTCGCCAACGGCGGACCGCTGTGGATGGACATCGACTCCTCCGTGCGCTCCCAGCACGCGCTGCTGGAGAAGGTGTTCAAGTTTCATCCGCTCGCGATCGAGGATACGCTCAATCCGAGCTCGCGCGTCAAGATCGAGGAGTACGAGGGATACCTCTTCATCATCATCCGCGGCGTCGCGTTCGCGTCGGGCACCGATGATCCGTACGACCTGGAAACGAAGGATCTCTACTGCTTCCTGGGGTCGCACTTTCTGGTGACGGTGCATTCGGGTCCGATGCCGTCGGTCGAACGCGTCGCTGATACGCTAAGGCGCTCGCCCGACCTGCTCACTCGCGGCGTGGACCGCGCGTTGCACGCCATCCTCGACGATACGATCGACAGCTTCTTCCCCATCCTCAATCAGATCGATCAGTTCATCGATGGTCTCGAAGAGCGCGTGTTCGTGCGCTTCGATGAAACCGCGCTGCGCGACCTGTTTCTGGTGAAGCGACTGGTGCTCTCGCTCAGGCGTTACCTCATGCCGTCGCGTGAGGTCATGAACGTGCTGACGAATCGGCCGAGCACGTTGTTGACGCCCGACGTGCAGATCTACTTCCGCGATATCTACGACCACGTGCTGCGCATCAACGATTCGCTGGACACGTACCGCGATCTGCTGAGCAGCACGATGGACTCGTATCTCACGCAGGTGTCCAACCGGCTGGGCGCGACCACCAAGGCGTTGTCCGTGGTGGCAACGATGTCGCTGCCGTTCGTTGTCGTGAGCGGCATGTGGGGCATGAACTTCACCAACATCCCGTTCTCCGGCTGGCCGCACGGCTTCATGACGTTGCTGTTTGTGCAGCTGGCGCTCGGTCTCGCGCTGCTGGCGTTCCTGCGTTGGCGGAAGCTGCTCTGATGCCGAAGTTCTCGCTCTCACCTTCGTCTTCGCGTCGCCATGTTCTGTCCTGAGTGCGGCACCTGGAACCGCGCTGCGGCCGCACGCTGCACGCGCTGTGGGGCACTGCTTCCCGAGGTGACCGCGCCCCCGCTCGACATCCCCGATGACGAGCTGAATGCGTTGCGACAGGCCACGGGCAACCGCTACACGATCGTCAAGCGACTGGGCAGCGGAGGCATGGCACACGTGTATCTCGCTCGACACGTGGCGCTCTCGCGCTACCTCGTGATCAAGGTGCTGCACAAGACGCTGTCCGAAGATCCCGAAATGCGCGAGCGCTTCCGACGCGAGGCGGAGTCCGCAGCGGGATTGGTGCATCCATTTATCTGCGCCATCGTGGACATGGGCACTGCCGGCGGCGTCGAATACCTCGGCATGCCGTACTACGCCGGTGGTTCACTCGCCGATCGATTGGGGCGTCAGCGCACCATCGGACCAGCGGAGGCCGCGTCGATTGCCGTACAGGTGGCTTGCGCGCTCGACTACGCGCATCGGCACGGCATCATTCATCGCGACATCAAGCCGGACAACATCCTCTTCGACGAAGACGGCAACGTCGCGTTAACGGACTTCGGCATCGCCACCGCTCGCTTTCACGGAAGACTCACCGCGATTGGCCGGGCGATGGGAACGCCGCACTACATGTCCCCAGAGCAGGCGATGGGGAAGCTGGTGGACGGGCGGAGCGATCTCTACGCCGTGGGCTTGCTGCTCTACGAAATGCTGCTCGGCAATCCTCCGTTCGACGGGGAAGACTCGTACGCGGTTGGCTACAAGCACGTGCACGAGATGCCGGTGCCGCCCGACCAGGTGGACAGCCGGATTCCCGCGGCGCTGAGCGCCATCGTGGTGAAGTGTCTCGCCAAGCAGGCCGTGGATCGCTACGACCGCGGTTTCGAACTGGCCGACGCGCTCATCGGCTATCTCACTGGCAGCGGTACCGCCGCAGATCTGCGCAACGCGCGAGCCGCGCGCGCCTCCGGACTCACTCCTCTCTGATGCTTCGCTGACATGCGCCTCCTCGCTGAAATCCTGACGGTCCACACCAAGCACCCGTTCATCATCGCGCGCGGAGGCACCAGCGAGTTTCGCGTAGTGTGGGTACGTCTGCAGGACGCCGACGGGCTGGAAGGATGGGGCGAAGCAGCGCCGAGTCGCTTCTACGGAGAAACAGCCGACACAGTGCTTGCTGCGCTCAAGTACTACGAGCCACTGCTGGCCAACGCCGATGGCTGGTCGATCGACGCGATCGAAGCTGAGCTCGCGAAGGCGATGCGCTGGAATGCTTCCGCACGCACCGCGATCAGTGCAGCACTGCACGATTTGATGGCCAAGAGACTTGGCGTGCCGCTATACAAGCTCTTCGGGCTGTCTGGAATGAAGACACCAACATCGAGCTTCACCATCGGCATCGCGCCCGACGACGAGACGTTGCGCGCGCGTGTACGCGAGGCAGCGGCCTATCCCATTCTCAAGATCAAGCTTGGTACCGCGCGCGACGCGGACATCGTACGCATCGTGCGTGAGGAAGCGCCCACGGCCATTCTGCGCGTGGACGCCAATGCCGCGTGGACGCCCAAGGGCGCGCTGGCGATGTTGGAACCGCTCACCAAGTACGGCGTGGACATGCTCGAGCAGCCGCTGGCGCCGCACGACATCGAAGGGCTGCGCTTCGTGCGCGAGCGTTCACCCATCCCCGTGGTCGCGGATGAGTCGTGCATCGTCGCCACCGACATTCCCAAGCTCGTGGGCGCGGTGGACGGCATCAACATCAAGCTGGCCAAGTGCGGCTCGCTCCGCGAGGCGCGCCGTATGATCTCCGTCGCGCGCGCGCACGGCATGCGCGTGATGTGTGGCTGCATGATCGAGACGACGCTGGGCATCGCGGCGGCCGCGCACTTTTCGCAAGAACTCGACGACGCCGACTTTGATGGCGCGGCGTTGCTGGCAGACGATCCGTTCGACGGCCCCAGCATTCCCAATGGACGCGTGACGCTGAGCGAGGCGCCGGGGCTCGGCGTGACTCGTCGCTAGCGCGCGTGCTAGCTCGCGACTGATGGTCCGCTGATGTCCTGCGTCGAAGTGGCGCTGCCGGTGCCGCTCTTCCGCGCATTCACGTACGCGGTGCCGGAGGGTATCGCCACACCGATTCCCGTCGGTGCGCGCGTGCTCGTGCCCTTTCGCAACCGTCGCGAGATCGGCATCTGCCTGGGGCCCGCGGAACCGCCGGCGGGCGTCGCGCTCAAGTCGCTGCTGGCCGTCGTGGACGAGGTCCCCTCGCTACCCGCACCGCTGCTCACCACCGCGCGATGGATCGCCGACTGGTATGCGGCGCCGCTGGGACTGGTGTTGCGCGGCATGTTGCCGGCGGCGCTCACCGGTAGCGATGTCCCCAAGGCACCAGTCAAGACGCGACGCATCGTGCAGTTGCTGCAGGAGCTGCCGTCGCTGCTCCAGCGAGAACAGACGTTCGCGCGCGCCAAGCAGCAGCGCGTTGTCTACGATCTCCTCGAAGCACAGGGCGGCCTCGCGCCGTTCGATGCACTGTTGCAACAGGCCTCGTGCTCCGCCGGCGTCATCACCGCCATGGCCAAGCGCGGACTGGTGGAGGTGCGTGATGAAGTCGTATCGCGCGATCCGTTTGCCGATCGCAAGGGCGTCGCACCGCCGGCTCATCCGAGCGAGGCGCAGCGCGCGGCCGTGGATGCCATTCTCGCCGGCGCTCCTGGCCAGACGTTCTTGCTGCACGGCATCACCGGCAGCGGCAAGACGCTGGTCTACATCGAAGTGTTGCGCAGCGTGCTTCAGCAGGGGCGCAGCGCGATCGTGCTCGTGCCCGAGATCGCACTCACCTCACAGACGGTGGATCGCTTCCGCGGTGCCTTTGGCGACGACGTGGCCGTGCTGCACTCGGGACTCAGCGATGGCGAGCGTTTCGATGCATGGCAAGCGCTGCGCAAAGGCGAGCGGCGAATTGCGGTCGGCGCGCGCTCGGCGCTCTTCGCTCCGCTTGATGATGTCGGTGTCGTGATCGTCGACGAAGAGCATGAAGCGAGCTACAAACAGTCGGAAACACCGCGCTATCACGCGCGTGAGGCCGCGATCGTGCGTGCCCGCGCAGAAGGAGCCGTCATCGTGCTCGGCAGCGCGACGCCAAGCCTCGAGAGCTGGGAGCGCGCCGATCGTGGATCGGCCGTGCGACTCACGCTGCCGGATCGTGCAGGCGGAGCGCAGTTGCCTTCCGTGCAGATCGTCGATCTGCGCAAGGTGATGCGGGACGCTGTCGCCGCGCGCGTGCCTAACGCACCATTCGATCCCACGATGGGTGTCCTCAGTCCGGCGCTTGCTGCTGCCATCGAGGCGCGTCTCGTGCGCGGTGAGCAAAGCCTGCTGTTGCTCAATCGTCGAGGCTATGCTGCGTTTCTGCAGTGCCAGTCGTGCGGCGATGTGCCAACGTGCCCGCACTGCAGCATTTCGCTCACGTATCATCGCATCCCCGAGTCGCTGATCTGCCACTACTGTCAGCATCAGGAGTCGGTACCGGCACGCTGCACGCACTGCGGCGAGGACGCGCTGCGTCGACGTGGGCTGGGCACGCAGCAAGTAGAGCGCATCGTCGCGGAACGCTTCCCGTCTGCACGCATCGCCCGCATGGATGTCGATACCACCAGCGGAAAGTGGGCGCACACCGCCATCCTCGATCGCGTCGGCAGCGGAGAGGTGGACATCCTGCTCGGCACGCAGATGATCGCCAAGGGGCTCGACTTCCCCAACGTGACGCTGGTCGGCGTGGTGGATGCGGATACCGGTCTCAACATGCCGGACTTTCGCGCAGCGGAGCGCACATTCCAGTTGCTGAGCCAAGTCGCCGGTCGTGCTGGGCGGGGACCCAAGGGCGGGGAAGTACTCATCCAGACGCGTATGCCGGGCAATCACGCCGTGCAGCACGCGATCACTCACGACTTTCTCGGCTTCGTGCGTCACGAGTTGGGCTCACGACGCTCGCCGGCGTATCCGCCATTCGTTGCACTCTCCAACGTGATCGTGAGCGGCACCGATCAGGCGCAGACCGCGGCGGCAACAATCGCGGCCGCCGCGTGGGTGCGCGAGTTGGTGACCCGCGTCAATGTGCGCGACCTCGAAGTCGTGGGGCCGGCACCGTGTCCGATCGACCGCATCAAGGATCGCTGGCGCTGGCACTTTCTGCTCAAATCGTCCAAGCCCGCCACGATGTCGCGCGTGGCGCGCTACGTCGCCGAGAAGTGTCCGGTGCCCGCCACTGCTGACCTGCGGCTGGTTGTAGACCGCGATCCGGTGGCGTTGTTGTAGGACACAGCGCGTGCGGTGGTATTTTTCGACGACACCTTCGCCGAGCACATCGCATGACGTCGCGCACCCTGCAGGCCATCCCGCCGTACATCTTCACTGAACTCGATGCACGCCGTGCTGCGCACCGCGCGCGCGGTCGCGCACTCGTGGATCTGGGGATCGGGAGCCCTGATCAGCCCATCCCGGCGGTCGTGATCGAGGCGATGCAGCAGTACGCGTCCGAGCGCGCGCTCAGCGGCTATCCTAATTTCAAGGGCAGTCCGGCGTATTTCACGGCGGTCGCGTCGTATCTGCATTCGCGGTTCGGCGTAGCGGTCGACCCCAGTCGCGAGCTGCTGGCGCTGGCCGGAAGCAAGGAAGGCATCGCAGAACTCGTCCTGTCGCATTGCAACGCGGGCGATGTGGTGCTCATCCCGGAAGTCTATTATCCGGTCTACGCGCGTGCGCCGCAGCTCGCTGGTGCGCGGCCGGTGTTCGTGCCAACGCACGACGACGGACGACTTGATCTCGACGCGATTGCCCCAGCCGATCTCGCGCTCGCGAAGATCCTGATCGTCAACTATCCCTGCAATCCGACGACGGCGAGCGTACCACTCTCGGAGTTCGAACGACTGGTGGCATTCGCGGAAGCACACGCGCTGCTGCTCATCAGCGATCTCGCGTACAGCGAGTTGTCGTACGATGGCTTTCGCGTGCCGAGTGTGTTGCAGGTGCCCGGTGCGTCGCGGGTCGCGGTGGAGCTGCATACTTGCTCCAAGAGCTTCAACATGGCGGGAATTCGCATCGCATTCGTCGCGGGGAATGCGGAGGCGATCGCGACGCTGGATTCGTACCGCGCCAACATCGGCTACGGCGTGTCGTCGCTGGCGCAGGCCGCTGGAACGGCGGCGTTCACACACCATGCGTCTATCGTGCCGCCGGTCGTGGCGGAATACCGCCGGCGGCGCGATGCATTGGTCGCCTCGTTCAACGCGAACGGCTGGTCCGTCTCTGCGCCGAACTCCACGATGTATCTCTGGCTCGCGGTGCCGGACGGCTACGACGACTGGTCGTGGATGGAAGCGTTGATGGACGGACCTGGTATTGTGATCACGCCCGGCGTCGCGTTTGGCGAGGCCGGGCGTGGGCACTTCCGCATTTCGTTCGTGCAGCCCGCCGATGTGCTGGCCAAGGCTGCGGTCGACATCGCGGCGCTGGCGATTACTTCGCCGGCGCGGGTTCCTTGATGGACATGTCCCACTGCACCTGCACTGCGTCTTCGATCGGATTCACCGGCGGGTTGAACGACACGCCGAATTCCTTGCGGTTGATGCTGAAGGAGCCACGGAACCGACCGGCGCCCTTCTCGTAGAACACCATCGAGGCCGGCACGACGATGCGCTTGGTGACGCCATGCAGCGTCAGGTCGCCCGTGATGTCCAGCTTGTTCTCGGCGATCTTCTTCACGCTGACCGACTTGAAGGTGATCGTCGGGTACTTGGCGACGTCGAAGAAGTCCGGGCTCTTGAGGTGGTTGTCGCGCATGGTCACGCGCGTGTCGATGCTGGAGGCATCGATCGTGATGCTGACGGTCGAGGCTTCGAGATTCTGGGCGTCGAGCTGGATGTCGGCGTCCCACTTGCTGAAGAAGCCGTGCGCGCTGAGCAGGCGGGCGTCCGCGACGAAGTTGATTTCGCTGTGGGCCTTGTCGATGACGTGCGTCTTGGGGGCAGCGAACGGCGTGGCCGCGAGCAGTGCCGGGACGAGGGCGAGCAGGGAGATGCGCATAGCAGACCTCAATTTCAGATATTGGCGGTTTGCCAGTGAGTGGGATCACACTGGTACAGAACTAAGATAAATAGTCTTTCATTTATCGGCAAGGGCAACGCCTTGAATGCCGATGGGCGCGCCAGTGATCTTGCATGACGCGACGCGGAGAGACCCGCGCTCGTTCCCCATACCTCAGGTGTCGTACATGAGTTCGCCCGTTCTCCCGGATGACCTGCAGTTGGATGTGCCCGCCGTAATCGTCCCCGATCGAGCGGACGCCCCCATCTCGGAGATCACGGAGCGATTCTTCCGCGCGTTGCTTCTGAAGGTGCCGCTGGACCGCATTGAAGAACTGCATCTCTTCTCGCCGTTGCGCCAAGGCGGTGTGGAGACGGGCATCGCGGTCATCGCGGCTCGCGAAGTGATAGTCCCGCCGGTCGCTGAGGCGCCGGCCGACGAAGCGCTCGCCGATCCCGAGTTGCCGCTGGAGGAGACGCCGGACGTCGACGCCGCGCTCGAAGAACTCGCCCACGACGTCGAGCAGACCGTACCCGAGGTAGTCGAGGAAGAGCCCCGCGACGCCGAAGCGATCACCGACGAATCGGACGACTCGCCGTACGCGGATGAGGCCGTGGCCGCCACGCTCGTCGAATCGAATGTCGACTCGGCGGAGCTCGAAGAAGCACAGCCGGTAGTAGAGCCAGAGGCCGTGGTCGCAGCGGCGCCCGCGCCCAAGATTCGACACACCGTCTTCACGGCGCGCTATCGCCTGGTGCAGAAAGGACCGGAGCGTGGAAAGTGGGAAGCCGACGTTGTCGCGGAAGCCGAGGCACCGCTCATCACCGTCGAAACGGTTGTGCGCGGCGTGCAGCGTCGTGCGGGTGAAGAGTCCGACACGACCCGATTCACCGCGCCGCAGATCGCGCGCGCGCTGCGTCTCGACCTCGGCGCTGCCTAGTGCTCGACCCGGCCGTGCAGGAGGCGAAGGACGAGGGTCGGCATGCGTTTGCCGCCTACCTGCGCGACCATGGTCTGCCCGTCACGGCGCAACGTCTCGCGATAGCTGACGTAATTCTCGGAAACGATCGCCACTTCTCTGCAGAAGACGTAGCAAAGGAACTGCGGGCGCAGGGCGCCGCCGCGGGCACGGCAACAGTCTACCGCACCATCGAAGTACTCGTACGCAGCGGCCTCGTGGTGGAGCGCGATTTCGGCGAAGGCTTCAAGCGCTATGAGGCGGCGCGCGGCGTCCCGCACCACGAACATCTGCTGTGCAACAGCTGCGGCAGCGTCACGGAGTTTCGCGACGAACGGTTGGAGCGCATGACAACACTGCTCGCGGAAGCGCACGACTTCTCAAGGCAGCGGCATCGCCTCGTCATCTATGGCCTGTGCGGCAACTGCCGCCGCGGGCCCACTCGTCCTCGGTAGGTATGGCATCGTGGCTCCTGAGTCTCTGACCCTCTTCGTCGCGTTCAGCGCCGGCCTGCTCAGTTTTCTGAGTCCGTGCGTGCTGCCGCTCGTGCCCAGCTACGTCACGTTCATCACGGGACTGGGGCTCGAGGATGTGTCGCGCGCGCGCAAGACGACGCTCGTGCATGCGCTGCTCTTCGTCTTCGGTTTCTCGTTCATCTTCGTCGCACTCGGCGCGGGCGCGACGGCGTTTGGCCAGCTGATGTTCGCGTATCGCGGCTGGATTGCGAAGATCGGCGGCGCGCTGATGGTGCTCATGGGGCTGTGGATGCTCGGCGTGCTCAACATCGGTGCGCTGCAGCAGGAGCGTCGGGTGCATCTCACCGACAAGCCGATCGGCTACCTGGGCACCGTCATCGTCGGCATCGCGTTCGGCGCGGGCTGGACGCCGTGTCTCGGTCCCACGCTCGGGGCGATTCTCGCACTCGCCGCCACGCAGAATGAACTGTCCAAGGGCATCACGCTGCTGGCGATATACTCTGCGGGACTCGCGGTGCCCTTCCTGCTGGCCGCGCTGCTGCTGGAACGCTTCCTCGCGTTCTTCAAGCAGTTCAAGTCGCACTTGGGGACGGTCAATCGCATCGCCGGTGGGCTGTTGATCGTCGTCGGCGTGCTGATGTTCACCGGCTGGTTCGTGCGTCTCGCAGCGATGCTGCAGCCGTACACGCCGGAGTTTCTGCTGGAGCGATTGTAGTCTACGCCGCGGCGTCGCTACCCGACTCGATGTCGTCCAGCAGCTGTTGGCGCTGGAGCAAGCGCGCGTAGCGTCCGCCGAGCGCGACCAGCTGATCGTGCCGCCCTTGCTCCACGATCGCGCCGTCATCAAGCACGATGATGTGATCCGCATCTCGCACGGTGCTGATGCGATGCGACGCAATCACCGCCGTGCGTCCGGCCAGTACGCCACGCAACCCGGCGAGGATCGCAGCCTCGGTGTGCGTGTCCACCGCAGAGAGCGCGTCGTCGAGCAACACGACACGGGGATGGCGCGCCAGCGCACGGGCGAGTGCGGTGCGTTGCTTCTGTCCGCCAGACAGGTTGATGCCCCGCTCGCCGAGCTTGGTGTCGAAGCCATCGGGTAAGCGCGCGATCGTGTCCGTGAGCTGCGCGATCCCTGCCGCTTCCACGATGGCAGCGTGTTGTGCCGCATCGGATGTGGCGCTCGACAAACCGTAGGCGACGTTCGTGCCGATCGTTTCGCTGAACAGCAGCGACTCCTGCGGGACGTAGCCGATTTCGTGTCGCAGCACGTCGAGTGCGAGCGACGTCAGCGGGATACCGTCCAGCAGAATTTCTCCCTGCTGTGGATCGAACAGTCGAGGCACGAGATCCATCAGCGCGCTCTTGCCTGCACCGGTGGCGCCAACGATCGCGAGCGTACCGCCGGCGGGTACGGAAAACGAGATGTCGCGCAGCACCATGCGCGGCGTTGTGGCCTCGCCGTTCGGTTCATACACCGCCGCCTCTGCCGCCCCGTCTTCAGTTGCGGCGAGCGCCGCCGGATAGTGGAACGACACGTTGCGGAATTCGAGCGCGCGACCAGCGCCGGCCGCTGGGAGCGTCGTGCGTCCGTCGTCGCGTACGTCACGCGGGAGCGCATCGAGCAACTCCAGCACACGCGCCATCGACGCGGCGCCGCGCTGCAGCAGGTTGGTTGTCCAGCCGAGTGCGATCAAAGGCCAGGTGAGCATCGCGAGATAGATGCCGAACGCCACGTATCCGCCCACCGTGATGCGGCCTTCGATGAGCAGTCGTCCGCCAACGGCGATCGTGATCGCACCACCCAGACCTGCGAGCAGCGCAAACCCGGGGTTCATCAGTCCGTTGAGTTTGGCGAGCTGCATGTTGGCGTCGAGATAATGCTCGCCGAGCAACGCAAAGCGCTGTGCTTCCGACGCTTCCTGACGATACGCACGCACCACGCGCACGCCCGCGAGGTTTTCCTGCGCGCGCGTTGACAGCTGACTGAACTGCGATTGCACTGCCTCGAAGCGCTGATGCACCAGTCGTCCGAGGCGAATCATGAGCACGGGCAGGCCGAGCATCGGCAACAGCGCCACCGCCGTCAGCAGTGGACTGATGCGCAGCATCATCGCCATCGCGAAGAGTCCGCCGGCGACGGTGTTGAGCAGGTACATGATCGCTGGACCGGCCGCCATGCGCACCGCGTTCAGATCGTTGGTCAGACGCGCCATGAGGTCGCCGGTGCGCCAGCGCACGTACCAGCTCGCATCGAGTGTCGTGAGCTTCGCGAGCAGGTCGCGACGCAGATCGGTCTCGATCTTGCGACTGACGCCGTTGAGCAGGTTCCGCATCAGAAAGCGCAACACTCCGCTTGCCACAGCAGTGATGAGCATCACCGCGCCGAGGCGCAACAATCCGCTCGTCGGGCTGCCCGCGCGCATGGCGTCGATTCCGCGATTCAGCAGCGACGGGATGACACTGGCCAGCGCAGCCGCGATAATTACTGACAACAACCCGACGGCAACTTGCAGGCGGTACGGGTGGTAGTACGGTACAAGGCGCAGCAGTGCGCGTCGGGCTGGTCCCGGCATCTTATCCTACACTCTGGAGACGCATCAATGCGTGAATATACGCCTCGTCATCACCGCACGCTCGCATACGTCGCAGCCGCCATGCTCGGCGCGATGGTGCTCGGCGCTTGCGGCGACAAGAAGACGGACAGTGCGTTGACGACGGACTCGGCGCTGGGCCGCGATCTCGCGTTGGCCGCCAGCGACACCGCCGCAAAGCCCAAGCTCGAGGACGTTCCCGCGCCCGCGCCGGCACCCGAGCCGGCACCCACTCCCGCACCGGAGCCGGTTCGTCGTCCGACGCCCAAACCCGCACCGAAGCCCACCGCACCCAAGCCGACGCCGGCGCCGGCCGCTACGCCGGCTCCTGCGCCCGCGCCCGCTGCGCCGACCACCGGCGTCGTGCAGGCTGGCACCACGTTGAGCTTTGCCGCCAACCAGAAGGTCTGCAGCAACACCACGCAGGTGGGTGAGAAGTTCACGGCCGATCTGACGGAGACGGTGGCCGCGTCCAACGGTCTGTCGATTCCTGCTGGCGCGACGGGCACGTTCGAAGTGGTCGAGGCGAAGACGGCGCAGAACTCCAACGACAACACGGTGCTCACCGTGAAGTTGGTGGCCGTGCAGTACGGCGGTCGTTCGTATCCAGTCGATGCCACGGTGCAGGATGCGGGCACCACCCGCGTGCGCAG
This sequence comes from Gemmatimonas sp., assembly GCA_965279375.1. Lineage (GTDB taxonomy): Bacteria > Gemmatimonadota > Gemmatimonadetes > Gemmatimonadales > Gemmatimonadaceae > Gemmatimonas. Next base: position 2,924,157 of record OZ257156.1, read on the forward strand.
CGCTTCCAAGACGACGGACGCCAAGAAGGTTGCTGGTGGCGCGGTCATCGGCGCGATCGCCGGTCAGATCCTCGGCAAGAACACGAAGGGCACCGTGATCGGTGCGGCAGCGGGCGCCGCGGCGGGTACGGCTGCTGCTGCCGCGACGGCCAACTATGACACCTGTCTCAACAACGGTGGCACGGTGACGGTGAAGCTCGACGCGCCGGCCACTATTCGCGCTGCCAGCGCGCCATAACTCGGTCGCGCTGACATCGCAGTCGTTTCGATGTAGCCGTTGGTCAGTATCCGACCGCGCCGCCACTGCGGCGCGGTTCGGGTACGCCTTCCCAGCCGCCCTGCACGCGCATGATCGCGTTGACGTTCACCAGGGCCCGCTGCATGCGCATTGCATGCCCCATGCGGCGCAAAGAGTCCAGTACGGCCGGACGAATACCGCCGTCCTCGAACGCGAGTGAATCCGGCAGCGCCTGATGATGCACACGAGGCGCGCGCATCGCGTCCGCGAGCGACATGCGATGCTCCAGCACATTCAGGATCACCTGACTCGTGCCAGTGATGATCGTCGGACCGCCCGCCGCGCCGACCACCAGCAGCACCTTGCCATCGCGATCGAGCACGATCGTTGGCGACATCGCGCTCAGCATGCGCTTGCCGGGCTGAATGGCGTTCTGTTCACCTTGCACGAGCCCGAACATGTTCGGCTTGCCCGGTTGCGCGGCGAAGTCGTCCATCTCGTCGTTGAGCATGAAGCCTGCGCCACGCACCCACACGCCCGAACCCCACGAGTTGTTGAGCGTCGTCGTGTTGGCGACCGCATTGCCGGCCTTGTCCACCACGGAGTAGTGCGTGGTGTGCGTCGGCTCGCGCGCCGCCTGCTCCATCCTGGGCTCGAGCTCCTTCGTGGGTGTCGCTCGCGCGTCTTCGATGGTGGCGCGCAACGCGCGCGCGTACGACTTGCTCGTGAGCTGCGCCAGCGGCACCTTCACGAACGCCGGATCACCTAACTTCGCGTTGCGATCGATGAAGGCGCGCTGGTACGCGCTGCCCACGAGATGAAACCACTGCGCGCTGCCGTACGCCGGCAGTGTCGGGTACTGCTCGAGAATGTTGAGCGCTTCGGCCGTGGTCACGCCGCCCGACGACGACGGCGGCATCGAGACCAGCGCGTAGCCGCGGTATGTCGTGTTGATGGGCGTGCGCATCGCTGGCTCATAGCGCTTGAGATCCGCCCTCGTGATGATCCCGCCGCCACGCTGCTGCTCTGCCACCAGCGAGTCGGCGATCCACCCTTCGTAGAACGCCTTGGCGCCTTGCGCCGCGATGGCTTGCAGGGTGCGCGCGAGGTCGGGCTGCGTGAGCCGGTCGCCTGCCTTGAGCGGCTGTCCGCCTGGATAGTAAGGCGTCTCCTTGCTGACATTGGTCACGTAGCTGCGCGCGCGAGAGATCGAGCCGGCAAGCGCGGTATCGATGACGAAGCCGTCGCGCGCGAGTCGAATGGCCGGTTGCATCACCTGCGAGAGCGACATCGTGCCGTACTTGGCGAGCGCCGCGGAGAGACCGGCCACGGCGCCCGGTACGCCCGACGCGAGATGCCCCACGATGCTCTTGTTGGTCAGCTTGCCGTTGGCGTCGAGATACATGTCACGCGTTGCGGCGAGCGGTGCGATCTCCCGATAGTCGATCGCTGCTTCACGTCCGTCGGCCATGTGCACGACCATGTAGCCGCCGCCGCCGATGTTTCCTGCCTCGGGCCACGCCACCGACAGCGCGAAGCCGAGTGCAACGGCCGCGTCCACGGCGTTGCCGCCCGACTTGAGAATCTCGGCTGCGGCCGCGCTGGCCTCCGGGCTGTTGCTCACCGCCATCGCGCTCGGCGCAAACGTTGCCTTGGCTCCGGCGGGCAGATGCCAGCCTGTGGGGAAGCTCGGCGCCACGCGCGCCGGCACGGCAGTGGAGGTCGTGGAAGCGTCCGATCGCGTGCTCCCGGCGGGCGCGCAGGCCAAGGCAAAACTGGCGGCGAGGCCCAGCGCGCCGATCGCCGCGCGTCGAGAGAGTGGAGAGGCGGCCATGAGACGTTGTGCGGAAGAGAGGCGAGGTAGGGCGCGCGGGTCGAGTTCGCGCGATGTGAGGCGGCGATCTGGGGCGGTGCTACGAAGACCGACGCCTGACTAGAACGAAAATCGCAGACTGGCGCGGGTTGTGCGACTGCGCCACGTCCGACCGGTGCCGCTGGGCAAGTCGGCCTTGCTGTGCCAGCCCATGCCGACGTCCTGCACGAACGTGATCACGAGTCCGCGGGAGAGTGGGTAGCCGAAGCCCAGCCCGATGGCGCCACTCAGGTCGGTCGCGCCGGACGGCTTGCCGATGGGTGTCGCCGTGGAATCGCGCGTACGCATGTTGCGGAAGCCGGTCACGCCGCCGGTCGCCTCGAAGAGCGTATGAAAGCCAGTGCCGCCGCCCGATCGAAACTGTCCCATCACCGACCAAAGCTGGGTTTGTGCGGCGCAGCTGGTCGCGCAGATGGTCGGCAGCGGCGTGACCCCGCCCGTCGTGCCATTCGTTGGGGCACTGGGCAGCGGTACGCCGCTCAACGGTGCCACGGTGACGTCGACGAGTCCGTACGCGACGGCGACGCCGATGCTGGTGAATTCGTCGGAGCTGCGCTCGAGCGTGCCGCGCATCTGCCAGAGCGGATCCGAGCCGAATCGCCACTGACTCGCCGTGGCGCCATCGTTGACGTTGGAGATGGACACCGCGCCAGCACCGGCTGAGAACCACCACGCACTGTTGCTGCGTGCGACGGGCGCGCGGCCGCGGATCTGGGCGGACAACGGTGTGCTGATGACACCGACGGCGACCAGCAGGGCGGCAAGGGACGGCAGCGAAAAACCCGCGCTGCGCCAACGTGTGCCAAGTGTTGATCTGGCTTGCGGTTCGCTCATTACGACCGGTAAGTTAGCCGGGGTGCCAATTCGGCGATAGCCGAAAGGATGCTGGCTCCCCTTTCACATCACTCGTGTCTGCTCCGACGCTGGATCCTCGCGTCACCGAACGCCGCAATCCGCGCACCGTCGATATCGATCTGGCGACGCCGGAACAGATCGTCGATCTGATCAACGCCGAAGATCAGGGCGTTGCCGATGCCGTTCTGACACAGCGCGAACCGATCGCGCAGACCATACGCGCTGTCGAAGAGGCTTTCCGCGTCGGCAATCGGCTCCTGTACGTGGGCGCCGGAACGTCGGGACGCCTGGGTGTGCTCGATGCGAGCGAATGTCCGCCAACATTCGGCACCGATCCCTCGATGGTGGTCGGTATCATCGCTGGCGGTGATCACGCGCTGCGCAATCCGATCGAAGGCGCCGAAGACAGCGAGAGCGAAGGCGCGCGCGTGATGCTCGAACACGCAGTCGTCGAGGGCGATGTGGTGGTGGGCATCGCAGCGTCGGGTACGACGCCGTTCGTGCGCGGTGCGCTGGCTCAAGCGAAAAAGCTGCGCGCGGTCACTGCGCTGATTGCGTGCAGTGAGCCGCCGCCAGCGATGCGAGACGTCGCCGACATTCTGATGCTGCCGATCGTTGGCCCCGAAGCGCTCACAGGATCGACGCGCCTCAAAGCCGGCACGGCAACGAAGCTCGTCTGCAACATGATCACCACAGGTGCGATGATCCGCATCGGCAAGAGCTTCGGCAACCTGATGGTCGATTTGCGCGCGTCGAATGTGAAGCTGATGGATCGCGCGGAACGCATGATCATGTCCGTGTGCGATGTGGAGCGTGAGGTCGCACGCGGCGTGCTCGATCGCGCGGGCGGGTCAGTCAAGGTCGCGATCGTGATGCAGTCGCTCGGCATCGAGGCCAGCGAGGCTCGTCGCATGCTCGACGATGCAGGTGGCGTGATTCGGCGCGTCGTGGCGAGTGCGCCACCGCCAGTGCCCGACAGCGGACTCCGTTCGTGAGCACGACGTGAGCACTGCGCCGCACGCGGTGGTCGTCGGGCTGATGTCCGGCACGTCGCTCGATGGCATTTCCGCAGCGGCCGTACAGTTCCACGACGACGACGCGGGACGCCCGCAAGCGCGGATGCTCGCGTTCGCGCAACGTTCGTACACGAGCGCGGAACGTCGCCGCCTCGAAGACAGCATGCGCAGCGCGAGCGCACAGGAGTACTGCCGACTCCACGTGGATATGGGAACGTGGCTGGCCGATGCCGCGGTGGCGGTCATGGCCGATGCGGGCGTTGCACGCGCCGACGTCGCCGCCATCGCATCGCATGGGCAAACGCTCTGGCACGAGGTTGGACATAGCACGTGGCAGATCGGTGATCCCGCGACGATCGCGGAGCGCACCGGCTGCGCCGTGGTCTCCGACTTCCGTGCGCGAGACGTCGCGGCCGGTGGGCAGGGCGCGCCGCTCGTCCCCATCGCCGACGCGTTGCTGTTTTCGCATCCCACCGAGTGGCGCGCGCTGCAGAATCTGGGAGGCATCGGCAACGTCACCGTGGTGCCGCCGCTCTCGGCGCACGCCGCCGACGGACACCGCGCCGTGCGCGCGTTCGATACGGGCCCCGGGTGTGTGCTCATCGACTCGGTCACGCGTCTGCTGCGCCCCGAGCTGCCCTACGATGTGGGAGGCGCACTGGGCGCCGCCGGACAAGCGCTGGAAGCGGTGATCCGCACGGAGATGGCGCACCCCTTCTACGACGCGGAGCCGCCCAAGAGCACGGGGCGCGAGCTGTTCACGCGCGAGTACGTGGACGCATTCCTCGCGACGTGTCGCGCGCACGGTGCCAGCGACGAAGACGTGATTGCTACCGCCACGACTCTCACCGCGAGGACCGTCGCCGATCAGTACCGTCGTTTTCTGCCGGAGCCGATCAGCGACGTGCTCCTGTCCGGAGGCGGTGCGCACAATCCCACACTCGTATCCGCGATTCAATCCGAAATTGCAGCGTCGCTGGGAGTGCACTCCGCACGCGGTGGCGTCGCGCCACGTGTGCGGCGTTTCGACGAACTGTTCTTCGACAGCGAGGCGAAGGAAGCGGTCGCCTTTGCGCTGTTAGGCTACCTGCATCTGACGGGACGCGCCGGCAACGTGCCCAGTGCCACCGGCGCGAGCGGCCCGCGCGTGCTTGGTTCCCTCACACCCGCGTTGTCGCGGTCGCATTGATGCGCGTTCCTTCGGATCATTCGTGGAACAGTCGAGTACCTTTCGCCGTGTGCCCTTGGAATCGATGCCATGAGTGAACAGACCAGGCGCGAGCTCGCGCAGCTGCTGATCCCCACGCTGCAATGGCAGCCGGGACAGGGCTTCGCGGCCGTGCGTCCGCTCATCGAAGAGGCGCTCGCACTCGGCGTGGGTGGATTCCAGTTGGTCGGCGGTGAACAGGACACCGTGCGCGCGCTGGCGAAGGAGCTGCAGCTCAAGTCGCGGCATCCCTTGCTCATCGCAGCCGAGTTGGAACGGGGGGCAGGGCAACAGTTTGCCGGTGCGACCGGACTCCCCCCGGCTGCTGCCATCACCGCGACTGGTGATCTCGAGTCATTGCGGCGCGCGGCTCGGCTCACCGCTCGCGAAGCGCGCACGATGGGCGTGAACTGGAATTTGGCGCCGGTCTGCGATCTCGACCTGCTGGCCACCAACCCGGTGTTGGGATCGCGTGCGATGGGTAGCGAGGCGCGCCGTGTCGCGCCGTTGGTGCAGGCGTGGATCGAGGCGTGTCAGGCAGAAGGCGTATTGGCGTGTGCCAAACGGTTCCCTGGCACAGGGCGCATGACGGACGATCCGTCGCTCAGCTCGCCGGTCATCGATACGCCGGCCGACCAGATCAAGGAGATCGATCTCCAGCCGTTTCGCTCAGCGATCGCGGCAGGTGTCGCCAGCATCATGACGTCGCATGCGGCGTACCCTTCGCTCGATTCGAGTCGCCTGCCCGCAACGCTGTCACGCGAGGTGCTGCAGTGGCTGCTGCGCCAGCAGCTCAAGTACGACAACCTCATTGTCGCCGACGCGATGACGATGGCGGCGGTGACACACGGTCGCGACGCGGCGCAAGCGGCGGTGCTCGCCCTGCGCGGTGGATGCGACGTATTGCTCTCGCCCGGCGAGTTGAGCGTGACGCTCGACGCTCTCGAAGCGGCCCTCGACGACGGCACGCTCGAGCCTGAGCGCGTGAAGCAATCAGTGCGTCGCCGGCTCAAGTGGGCGCAGTGGGCGTCCCCTCCCAACGACTGGCGTCGACCGAGCGGTGCAGATACGGCGTGGGGTGCGTTGCTCGCCGACCGCGTGCTCAAGGTGACGCACGGTCCGCTGCCGGCGATGGGCGCGATCACCGAAGTGGTCGTGGTGGACGACGATGAAGGCGTACCAGGTGCAGGTGCCATCCCCGCGAATGCAACGACCGTGCTGGTGGAGGCGCTGCGCGTTGGCGGGCACGACGCGCGACTGGCGACTGCGCCAACCGTGGCGAGCGGCGGTCCGCTGGTGATCGCGCTGTTCTCGGACTTCCTGCCGTTCAAGGCGCGCACGCAGCTTTTGTCGAGCAGTGTCGAACGTGTGCAGACGCTGATCGATCAGGCAGCGGCACTGCAACGCGGCGTCGTGCTGGTGGGACTCGGCGATCCGCGCTACGTGAGTCAGCTCGGGCTCGAAGTCCCGACGATCATGGCGTGGAGTGGCGACCGTGTGATGCAACAGGCCGCGGCTCGCGCGCTGCTGCGCCCACGGCGCGGCTGATCAGCTAGCGCGCCGTCGGCAAGACGCGCGTCAGTTGGTTGGCGCGGGACTGAAGAACAGGCGCACGAGAAACCAGAGCGCCGCGAGTACGCCCGCCACGAGCAGAAACAGGAACACCGGTTCCGCGCGACGGCGCCGTTCTTCCACGACCTCGGGCTCCGGCGCCGCTGCCTCAGCTTCCGCTTCGAGCGCACGCAGCCGCGCGACTTCGGCTTCGATGGCGGCGGGGCTGGGGCGTGGAGTGCCAAAGCGCGGCGTGGGGTCGCTGCGAATGCGCGACTGCGGAATGCGCGCTTCGACGGTTTCCGCGGTGGTGATGTCGCCGAGCGGGAAGGTCGTGTAGCCGTGCTGATCGCCCGCGATCTGCGTGGCCAGTGCGTCGCCGTCGAAGCGGGCGGCGATGACCGTGATGTTGTCGGGGCCCCCGCGGTCGTTGGCCTGATCGACGAGGCGCTTGCAGAGCGTTTCGACGTTGTCGATTTCGCTGGCCAATCGCGCGATTTCGTCGGTGCGCACGAGGCCCGAGAGTCCGTCGCTGCAGAGAATCAGGGTATCGCCGCGGCGCACCTGTTGGTGCGTGAGATCCACCGTGATGTTGGCATCTGGTCCGAGCGCCTGCAGGATGATGTTGCGCCGATCGCTGGCGTCGGCCTCTTCCTGCGTGAGCTCGCCCGCTTCGACGAGTCGCTGCATGAGCGACTGATCCTTGGTGAGCTGCCGGGCATCGCCGCCGCGCACCAGATAGGCACGGCTATCGCCCACCTGCGCCACGAAGAGACGGTCGCCGAACAGGCCGGCCAGTGTGGCCGTGGTGCCCATGCCACGGTGCTCGGGATTGTCTTTGGCGAACTGGTGAATCGTGCGGTTGGCGATCTCGGTCGCATCCCGCAGAGCCGTGGCGAAGGCGTCTGGCGTGAGCTCAGCGCCCGATCGCCACGTCTCCTGCATCGCGTTGAGCACCACGTCGCCAGCCATGCCGCTGGCCAGCTCTCCTGACGCTGCGCCCCCCATGCCGTCGGCCACCAGGAACATCAGCCCGTGCGCACGCACCTGGACCTCTCGTGGCGCGTGGTCGAACTCGATGGGCGCACCCTGCTCGAGATCCGCAACGAGGAACGTGTCCTCGTTGTGCTCACGCGTGTGTCCGACATCGGTCAACGCATACACGTGAACGAGGACCCGGGGGTCGGCGTTCGCGGCTGGGCTAGGTGGTTGCGTGTCGGAAACGGTCACAGCGTCATATGGCGAGCCGGTGCAAACGGAAGACGTGTAAAAACCCTACGGCCGGGGGCGCCATAGGTTTTGCCGAGTTTTCGGAAGACTTCCTGGCACGGCGGCGTCGGATGTGCTGGCTAAAGATGGTCCATGGCCGTCCATTCGGTCAAATCCCGTGCTGGACGACTTGAGATACCACGGCCAGCTTGCTCCCCATGCGAACCGCCCCCCGTCGCCCGCTCACGCCGCGCGAACGTCTCCGCTCTCCACGCGCCGCGCTCCCGCTGGCCGTGCTCGCTCTCGTATTGGCCGGATGCGCCGGCGCTTCCACTGGCACGGCTACTACGCCCGCGCCTGGTTCCGATCCGCGGCCGGCAGAGCGCGGCACCACCACGACCGTCGCATCGATCAGTGCGGGACTGCCCCCGGTTCCCGTCGTGCGAGGCGCTCCACTGGATCTCCGCGTCCGCTATCCGAACGACAACCAGGTGCTCGCCACACGGGACTCCAACTTCCTGCTCGGCAGTGTCGGCTCTGGCGATGCGACGTTGAGTATCAACGGTGTCGCGGTGTCCGTCGCGCCCAACGGTGCCTTTCTCGCGTGGGTAGCCAATCCGCCTGCGGCCGCTCCGCGCTACGAAATGGTGCTCACGCGTGGCGCCGATACCGTACGACGCACGCTCAAGGTGCGCTACACCACCCGGTCACCGCTGCTCGCGACCGGCAAGCTGTCGATCGACACGGGTTCGTTGCAGCCGGTTGCACGCACGCTGGTGGGCGCCGAGGAGTTGGTTCGCGTGAGCGTGCGTGCACCGTCGAACGCCGAGCTGTGGGTGGTGGGCGCCGACAGCGCGCGGCGGCCGATGGTGCCGCTGGTGCGGCTACAAGGGACCGCGTTGCGCGCAGCGGCCGGTCAGCGCGATCCGATCGTGGCAGCAGCGTCCGCTGCGCCCTCGAGCCCCGCCGCCGATGTTGGCGTGACGTTCGCGACCGATATCGTAGCACGTCGGTTAGCGGGCGGTGCACGCCTGCTTGCCGTGCGTGGCTCCGACACCGTGAAGTTGGCGCTTCCTGTGCAGCAGATCGTCGAGCCCGATGCGCGCCCGCTCGCGGTGCTGCGCAGCACGTCGATGGTCGGTGGCGATACGGATCGCGTCGTGAACGCGCGCACCATTCCCGATGGTACGTACAAGTGGCTGCTGCTCCCTGGCACCATTCTGGAAGTGACTGGACGACAGAATGGTTATACGCGCGTGCGACTCGACGGCGCGCTCGATGTGTGGGTGGCCAACGAAGATCTGGTGATGCTGCCCGACGGCAGCGCCGCGCCGCGTCGCGTGACTGGGGGCATGCGTGTAACGCCGTCTGCCGACTGGGTGGACCTGACCATTGGATTGGGTGAGCGTCCGGCGTTTCTCGTGGAGCCTGACGGCAAGTCGCTCGTGCTTACGCTCTACGGCGTGCAGGCCAATCCGGAGATCTCGCCGATCATCGGCAACGATACGCTCATTCGGCGCATCAGCTGGGATCAGGTAGGCAGCGATCGGGTGCGCGTAACGCTGACGCTTTCGCGCCCTGTGTATGGTTGGCTGTCCTTGTGGGATGAATCACGACGCGCGTTCGTGCTGCGTGTGCGTCGAATCCCCAAGATCGATCCCACGCATCCGCTGGCAGCGTTGACGATCGCGGTCGATCCGGGTCATCCGCCCGCAGGCGCCACGGGGCCGACGGGCCTCTACGAAGGCGACGCGGTCTTTCCCGTGGGAAATCTCGTGGCCGATCTGCTGCGTGCGCGCGGTGCGAATCCGGTCATGACGCGCACGAGTCTCGCTCCCGTTGGACTTACTGAGCGCGGCGTGACGTCGCGTCGTGTGGATGCGCATGCATTCGTCTCGATTCATCTCAACGCGCTCCCGGACGGAGTGAATCCATTCACGGCCAACGGCACGAGCACGTTGTTCTATCATCAGCACAGCGAGCCTTTGGCGCGCGTGGTCGAGCGCGCACTCGTGGCCCGATTCGGTTTGCGCGATCTCGGCGTGCACTATCAGAACCTCGCCGTCGCTCGGCCGTCGTGGTATCCCGCCGTGTTGACGGAGGGGTTGTTCCTCATGTTGCCGGAACAGGAAGCGGCGATGCGTGACGTCGGTTTTCAGCGCAAGTACGCCGAAGCAATTGTGGTGGGTCTCGAAGCGTACTTCCGGGAGCTGGCGAAACAGTGAGACTGTCGGCGATGCGAAGCTGTCTCTCGCGTTGTGCACTCGTCGCGTCGGGTCTGCTCGCGTGGCCGTTCGCGCTTCGCGCGCAGGTGGATCCGCGCGGAGACGTGCGTACCATCGCCACGCCACACTTTCGCGTGCACTTTCGCGCGCAGTCGAAGTCGCAGTCGAACTCGCAGTCGAACTCTCAGTCGCCCTCGAATGGGGAGGGCGTTGCCGAGTCGCTGGCACAGCATGCAGCTGTGCTGGCGGAGCACGCCTACGCGCAGATGGCCAACGAGCTCGTTGCGCCGCGCGGCGTGATCGATCTGCTGCTGGCGGACAACGTCGATTTCAGCAACGGCTTTGCGCAGGTCTTTCCGACCAACCGCATCGTGGTCTATGCCACACCACCGATCGCGACGCCTGAGCTTCGCTTCCACGACGACTGGTTGCGCCTCGTCATCACGCACGAACTCGCACACATCTTTCATCTCGATCGCGCACGGGGCTTGTGGGCAGTGGGACGACATGTGTTTGGACGTATGCCGCTATTCTTTCCCAACGCGCTCACGCCAAGCTGGGTGAAGGAAGGACTGGCGGTGCACTACGAGTCGAAGCTGACCGGCAGCGGACGCGTAGTGAGCACTGAGTCGCCGTTGGTGGCGCGAGTGGCCGCACAGGAACAGGTACTGCCTACGGTCGATCGATGGAGTCTGGCGTCGTCCCGCTATCCGCGAGGGCAGACCGCATACGCGTACGGCGCCTTGTTGATGGAGCGCGCGGCGATTGCCGGCGGTGACTCCGGGATGCGGCGCTACGTGGAGACGACCGCGCGCTTTCCCGTTCCATTTCTGCTCGGTCGGGCGTCGCGCGCAGGGTTCGGCCAGTCGTTCGGCACGCTCTTCAACGCGATGCGCGATTCGCTGAGCGCTGCAGTGCGCGCGACGACGGCGTCGGCGGACCGCAGTGCTGACGCTGCGTGGCGTGTGCTCTCCACGACAGGCTTCTACGCTGAATCGCCGCGATGGATCAACGCCGACAGCGTGCTCTGGTCGGCGAGCAACGGGCGTGAGGTGACGGGGCTTTATGTCGCGGACGCATCGCGCGCAGAGGTCGGTGCCCCACAGCGCGTGGCGCGGCGCAACGCCATCGATGTCAACGTGCCCATCGCCGGCGGACGCGTGCTCTTCGCGCAGTGGGATCTGACGGATCCCTACTCGGTGCGCTCCGATCTCTATGTCGGCGAAGGTGACGCCGAGCGTCGTCTCACGCATTCGGCTCGCCTGACCCAGCCGGATGTCCGCCGTGATGGCGCCATCATCGCGGTGCAGTTGCAGGCATCCGCGTCGCGGCTCGTGCGCGTTGCGGAGAATGGCGCGATCTCGCCGTTGGTTCGCGATACGCCGCGCACCGGGACTTGGGCCGATCCGCGATGGTCACCGGATGGTGCGCGTATCGCCGCGGTGCAGCTGCTCCCCTCGGGCGAGCAGCGTATCGTCGTGTTGGACACACTGGGCGCGTTGTTGCAGGCGGTGGCTGGTGGGCGCGCCGTGTTTGCGAGTCCCTCGTTCACGCCGGATGGAGCACGGCTTGTCTGGGCGAGCGATCGCAGCGGGCGCATGCAGCTGGAGACGGCGCCGATTGCTGCGCGGGGCACTGCGGTGGACACGTCACGCTGGCGTGAGCCGCGTTCCGACGTACGGGTGGCGAGCGAGGTGAGCTCGGCGCTGTATCAGCCGAGCGTGTCGCCGGACGGCAGGCGCGTGGTGGCGATGCTCTATCGCGCGGACGGGATGCACGTGGCCGTGGCGCCGTTGGACACGTCGGGGCCTGTAGCGCAGAACAGTTGGTACGCACCGGTCAGCGCGCGCGAGGTCGCGCCACAGGCGGCCGCGTCGGGCACCGTTGCGCCGTATGGTGCGCTTCGCCAGCTGCTGCCACGGTACTGGTTGCCGTTGATCGGCGAGGGGAGGTTGGGCCAGGCGACGTACGGCGTCTCGACGAGCAGCGTGGACATCCTTGGACGGCACGCGTGGGTGGCCGACTTGTCCGTGAATCCGACGTTGCGCGAATACGACGGCTCGGCGGCGTACCGTTATGCGGGGCTCGGTGTGCCGGTATTCGACGCGTCGGTGTCGCAGGAATGGGATGCCACGTTCCGGATTGTGGATACCACGCGCCGAGAGTTGGGGAGCATTGCGCGTCGTCGGCGGTTTGCGACGCTGTCGAGCACGTGGTCGCGGCCGAGGGTGCGTTCGTCGGTGTCGGGGACCGTGGGTGCGCAGTTCGAGCTGCGGGATTTCACGGCGACCGTGGACTCGTTGCTGGGGGCGCCGAACGCGTTGCTGCGTCGAGGAACGCGCTATCCGCAGCTGTTCGCCAGCGGCAACTGGAGCACGCTCCGGCGCGGGGCGCTGGCCATTGCCTACGAGGAAGGCGTGGCCTTCTCGACGAGTACGTCGTATCGGTGGCGCACGGATGATCCCTCGTTGGGGTCCTGGCGATCGGTGGCGACGGGTCGCGCGTATGTGCCGCTCGACCTTCCCGGCTTCACTCGCCATGTGCTGTCTGTGCGAGGGGCGGTGGGGGTGGCAGACCGCAAGACCGCGACGGAGTTCAGCGTGGGCGGGGTGAGCGGAGTGGCGGCGGAGTTGGCGCCCGGGGTCGTGGTAGGCGATCCCGCGCGGACGTTTCCAGTTCGCGGAGTGGTTTCAGGGGTGCAGCGAGGGATCCGTGCGGTGGGCGGAAGCGTGGAGTATCGGGTGCCGGCGGTGCAGCTCCGACGAGCGCCATCGCCGTTGACGCTGTTCGTGGACCGGCTGTCGCTATCGGTGTTTTCCGATGCCGCGCGGGCGTGGTGTCCGGCGGCGTTGGCGGCGGAGAGTGCGAGTGCGGCGGTGTGCGAGCGGCCGGGGGTTCGTGATGGGTGGATTGCGTCGGCGGGTGCGGAGCTGGTGTTCGATGTGGCGCTGCAGTACGACCTGCCGTATCGCTTTCGCGTTGGTGGGGCGGCGCCGTACGCCGCGCCTCGCGGGGTATCGCGTGGCGGGTCGGTGTACGTGAGTTTGGGATCATATTTCTGACGCGTGGCGTCCGATTGGACGTGTCAGCGAGCAAATCGGTGCCGAGGATGTGATAGCAGGCAAGCGAACATTGGTGTTCCGTCATTGCGCCACTGTCACGCCGCTGACACTCTGTCGGATTGCTGCGCCGATAGTGCGCTAATCTGCTCTGCGATGTGCTTGTAAGCCGTTGTTTTACAGTGAGTTGAGTCACTGCTTCATAAGTTGCGTGAGGTGCAACGGAGTGGTGATGGAGGCAACGGCGATGTCACGGATTTATTTCCACGGCGGCACGCTGCATCACGGTGGATAACGGACCCGCGTACGCATTTCCGTGATCTCCCTCGCGCAACCGATTGTTTTTCATTGGCTTACGAACTGACTTGCGCGGCTTCACGAACTAGGTAACCTACGCGGCCCGTCGGAGTCGCATCGACGAATCGGGGACGCGCCCGATTGCCCGCCGCCGCACATTGCCCAGCCCGCCCCACGCCAACACGCAGGAGCTTCACGAATGCCCTTCTCTGTCACACCCCCGGAAGGACCAGTCACTCTTTCGAGCAATGCCCGCACGGTGCTCGAGAAGCGCTATTTGGTGAAGAACAAGGCGGGGAAACCCGTTGAGCGACCGGAGGACATGTTCTGGCGCGTGGCGACCGTGGTGGCGGAGGCAGATCGTCGGTATGGCGCGAGCGATGGGGCGGTGCAGGCGTTGGCGGAGGAGTTCTACTTCCTGATGACGCAGCGTCGGTTCGAGCCGAACTCACCGACGTTGATGAATGCGGGGCGTCCGTTGGGCCAGTTGAGCGCGTGCTTCGTGCTCCCGGTCGAGGATGCGTTGTCGAATGGGCAGGCGGGCATTTACGACACGTTGCGCAGCATGGCGCTCATTCATCAGTCGGGCGGCGGTACCGGCTTCTCCTTTTCGCGCTTGCGGAGCAAGGGCTCCATGGTGCGCTCGACCACTGGCGTGGCGTCGGGCCCCGTTTCGTTCATGAAGTTGTATGACGCGAGCACGGACGCGGTGAAGCAGGGCGGCACGCGTCGTGGCGCGAACATGGGCATTCTGCGGGTCGACCATCCGGATGTGATGGAGTTCATCGCGTGCAAGGAAGACCTCACGCAGATCACGAACTTCAACATCTCGGTCGGCATCACGACCAAGTTCATGACCGCGCTCAAGGCGGACGCCACGTACGAGCTGGTGGATCCGGTGAGCAAGGAAGTGACGGGTTCGCTCAAGGCGCGCGAAGTGTGGGACAAGATGATCCTGGGCGCGTGGCGCACGGGTGAGCCGGGCGTGTTCTTCATCGACGAAGCGAACCGCTACAACCCGGTGCCGCATCTCGGTGCGTACGAGGCCACGAACCCGTGCGGTGAGCAGCCGTTGCTGCCGTACGACGTGTGCAACCTGGGCTCGGTGAACTGCGGTCATTATGTGGGCGCGAATGGCGTCATGGATTGGGACGCGTTCAAGCGCGACATCGCGATCAGCACGCATTTCCTCGACAACATCATCGACGTCAACAAGTACCCGCTGCCGGAGATCGATGCGCTCTCCAAGCGTATTCGTCGCATCGGCCTCGGCGTGATGGGCTTTGCGGACATGCTCGTGCGTATGGGCATTCCGTACGACAGCCTGGAAGGCGTGGAGATGGGTCGCAAGGTGATGGAGTTCGTCGACGTCGAAGGGAAGAAGGAGAGCGAGCGGCTGGCGCGTGAGCGTGGCCCGTTCCCGGAGTGGGCGCAGTCGATCTTCGGCCCGGACGAGACGTGCGCGCGCGACGAGAACGGCGAGCGCATCCGTCCGATGCAGCTGCTGCGCAATTGCAACGTGACCACCGTTGCGCCCACCGGCACCATTTCCATCATCGCCGGTTGCTCCTCTGGACTCGAGCCGCTGTTCGCGGTCGCGTTCATGCGCAATCAGGCCGGCGTGATGATGCCGGACGTGAACGAAGACTTCGTCAGCATCGCCAAGAAGGAAGGCTGGTACTCTGACGAGCTGATGGAGCGCATCGCGAAGACGGGCTCGGTCAAGCATTCGGAAGTGCCGGGCAAGTGGCAGGCGGTGTTCAACACGGCGAACAACATCTCGCCGGAATACCACATCCGCATGCAGGCGGCCTTCCAGCAGCATTGCGATTCCGCGATCTCCAAGACGACCAACTTCTCGCAGGCCGCGACGGTCGATGACGTGCGCGCGATCTACGAGATGGCGTACGATGCCAAGTGCAAGGGCGTCACCGTGTATCGCGACGGCTCGCGCGACAATCAGGTGCTGAGCACCGGTGCCACCACCGACGCAGCGGCCAAGCGCGATGGCGCGCCGGCTGATGCCAAGGCTGAAGCGGCGCTCAAGCGTGAGTTGGGCGAGCTGCAGGGCACGATCGCGGAACTGCAGAACGAACTCGACCGTGCACAGAAGGCGCTGTTCAGCGCCGAAGCGGAAAACGCATCGCGTCGCGGCAAGCGCTCGCGTCCGGACGTCCTGCGCGGCACGACGATTCGCAAGGACACACCGCTCGGTGTGATGTTCGTCAACATCACCGAAGACGAGAAGGGCCAGCCGTTCGAGCTCTTCCTCAACCTCGGCAAGGCCGGCGGCAGCGCGATGGCCGACGCCGAAGCGATCGGGCGTCTCGTGTCGCTCGCGCTGCGCAGTGGCATTCCGCTCATGGAAGTGCACCGCCAGCTCCGCGGCATCTCGTCCGACCGTGCGGTGGGCTTGGGTCCCAACAAGGTGCTCTCCATGCCCGACGCCGTCGGCATCGCCCTGGAACAGTGGTGGCGGGAGAAGCAGGGCGTCCAGCAGGACCTCCTGTCGGCAAATCAGCAGAGTCCTGTGAGCTCGCTCACGGCGCCCCAGCCGGCGGCGGCTATCGTTCCAACGTCGCGCCCGCCGCAGGGCGCGGAGCAGATGCTGTCCGAAAGCTTCAGCGCTCACGGTGAGGTGTTCATGGGAACATGCCCAGATTGCGGCAGCCAGCTCGAGTTCGCCGAAGGGTGCGTCAAGTGCCACGTGTGCGGCTTCAGCGAGTGCGGGTGATCGGATGACCGACCAATTCGAGGCGACGTGGCCGAGAGTGATCGAGCGGTTCTTCGCGGTGCTCCTCGCAGGAACCCTCGGCGGTGTGAGACTGTGGGGATGAATCAGGCATAACGAAACGGGGCGGCTTCTCTCACGAGAGGCCGCCCCGTTTTTGCTTTCGGACGAGGCCTCCGACGAATTCGCTTGCGGTCGCTCGCGGCGAACGGCAGACTCTCGACGTACCGACGAGGCCGTCGCGGAGTGCGACGGACCTTGATTCGACCCTGCACGCCCCCGGAGCACACGTGTCCATGCGCCCCTCCTGGCGATTCGTCTTCGCCGCTGCTCTGACCGCCGCGTCGTCCATTTCCGCTCAGCAGCCTGCACCACGCGCCGGTGCACGGCCCGCGCCCAAGCCGCTCCCGCTCGAGGTCGGACGCACCTTCACGCTGGATTCGCGCGAGGCCACCTGGATGTCGGTGGACGTGAGTCCCGATGGACAACGTATCGCCTTCGACATGCTCGGCGATCTGTACGTGATTCCGTTCGCGGGCGGCGAAGCGACACGATTGACCAGCGGCATGGCCTACGACGCGCAGCCGCGCTTCAGTCCGGACGGCAAGAAGATCGTCTTCATCTCCGATCGCGACGGCGCCGACAACGTGCACGTGCTGGATGTGGCGAGCAAAGAAGTCACAGCGATCACGCGTGGACGCACGAGCGTGTACTTGTCCCCCGAGTGGTCACCCGATGGGCAGTACATCGTGGCGAGCAAGGGCGGTTTTCGCGGTGGGCTGCCCAAGCTGTGGATGTACCACGCCGACGGTGGCAATGGCATGGCGCTGTACAGCGATCCGCCCAACGCGGCGCCTGGTACGGCGGTGCAGCAGGCGGGCGCGGCGTTCAGTGCGGATGGCAAGGCGATCTACTACACGCAGCGCACCGGAGCGTGGCACTACAACGCGCAGTTTCCGCAGTACCAGATCTGGGCATACAATCGCGACAACGGCGATCGTGAGGTGCAGTCGTCGCGCTATGGATCGGCGGTGCGGCCGACGCTGAGCCCCGATGGCAAGTGGTTGGTGTACGGCTCGCGCTACGAGGAAAAGACCGGCCTTCGCATTCGCGAATTGGCCACGGGCGACGAGCGCTGGTTGGCGTATCCGACGCAGCGCGACGAGATGGAATCGCGCGCGCCGATGGATGCACTGCCGGGCATGAGCTTCACGCCAGACTCCAAGGAGCTCATCGCGAGCTACGACAATCGGCTGTGGCGCGTGGCGGTGGACGGCAGCGGCCAGACGGAGATTCCGTTCCATGTGCAGGCGACGGTCGATGCGGGTCCCGAACTGGCGTTCACGTATCCGATCTCCGACAGCGCGCAGTTCACAGTGCGACAGATTCGCGATGGCGTGCCGAGCCCCGATGGCAAGCAGCTCGCGTTCGTGGCGATGGAACGGCTGTACGTGATGGACTGGCCGAGTGGCACGCCGCGTCGGGTGTCATCGCTGAACGTGATCGAGGCGGAGCCAGCGTGGTCGCCCGACTCCAAGAGTTTGGCCTGGGTGACGTGGTCGGTGGATGGCGGCAAGCTGTACAAGGCATCGTTCGCCGCGAACGGTCGAACCACGGTTGCCGCGTTGAGCAGAGGACTCGCCACGATGCGCACACCGGTATTCTCGCCGACAGGGACGCGCATCGTGTTGACGCAGTCGCCGTCTCAGGGACGTCGTGATCAGACGGGCGTGACGGGACCCAATGAACTGGTGTGGTACCCTGCTTCGGCGACGACGGCAGAGGGGAACGCAGCAACCGTGATCGCACGCGCAGCTGGTCGCAGCAAGCCGCACTTCACTCGTGACACGTCGCGGATCTATCTGTCGTCGAATGCGAACGGCTTGGTATCGATTCGCTGGGATGGCACCGACGAGCAGCGGCACCTGCGCGTGGTGGGAGCAGCCGCGCCGTCGGGTGGCGACGATCATGATCTCTCGGAGCTGGAGTCGCCGCGTGCGCCGGAGGAGCCGGGCTCGCCGGGACCGCCAGCGACGCTGACGCTGATGTCGCCCAACGGCGACCTCGCTTTGGCGCAGCTCAATCAAGATTTCTACACGGTGGTGGTGCCGCCGCGCGGGACGCAGGCGACGGTAAACGTGTCTGATCCGACGAATGCGCTGGTGCCGGTGCGCAAGCTGACGGACATCGGCGGACAGTTCCCGGCGTGGTCCGCGAATGGCCGTCGCGTGCACTGGTCGATCGGTAACGCGCACGTCGTGTACGATCTCGATTCGGCCGTGGCGCGTGAGGCGGCGATTGCGGCGTCGCGTCGTGACTCCACGCTGGCCGACAGTCTCCGTCCCAAGCCCTACCTGCCGACGGAACGCCGAGTGCTGGTGCAGGCGGCGCGCGACATTCCGCGGGGCACGGTGGCGCTGCGCAACGCACGGTTAATCACGATGAAGGGTGATGAGATCATCGCGCGTGGGGACATCGTGGTGAAGGACAACCGTATCGTGGCCATCGGTGCGGCAGGCAGCGTTTCGATTCCTGCTGGCGCGAAGGAGATGGACATGAACGGCATGACGGTCATGCCTGGGTTCGTGGATACGCATGCGCATCTCCGCGCGGAACGCGGCACCATTCACGAGACGCAGCCGTGGGCGTATTTGGCCAATCTCGCGTACGGCGTGACGACCACGCGCGATCCGCAGACCGCGACAACCGATGTGTTGACCTATCAGGACATGGTGGACGCGGGGCAAATCATGGGACCGCGTGTGTACTCCACCGGCCCGGGCATCTTCGATCAGGATCAGATCCGCGACCAGGAGCATGCGCGCAGCATGCTCAAGCGCTACAGCCAGTACTACGACACCAAGACGATCAAGATGTATGTCGCGGGCGTGCGGCAGACGCGTCAGTGGATCATCAAGGCGGCGGCGGAGCAGAAGCTCATGCCAACCACCGAAGGCTCACTCGACGTGAAGCTCAATCTCACCGAGACGCTGGATGGCTATCCGGGACTCGAGCACTCGATGGGCATCGTGCCGTTGGGGAAAGATGTCACGAGCTTCATGGCGTGGTCGCGTCGGACGTACACGCCGACGTTGCTGGTGAACTACGGCGGACCGTGGGGCGAAAACTGGTTCTACACCAAGGAGAACCCGTACGCCGATCCCAAGCTGCAGCGCTTCACGGCATATGAAGAACTCGCACTCAAGACGCGTCGCCGCATGGCGACCATGCCCGGCGGTGGTACCGCGGGTGGTTGGTTCCGCGATGAGGAGTACGTGTTTCCCAAGCTTGCGACCGAGGCGACCAAGATTCTTCGCGCCGGTGGTCGTCTGGGCATCGGCAGCCATGGGCAGCTGCAGGGATTGGGCTACCACTGGGAGCTGTGGCTCATGGCATCCGGCGGCATGACGAATCATGAAGCGCTCAAGGTGGCGACGTCGTACGGCGCGCAGGCGATCGGCCTGCAAGGCGACGTCGGCTCGCTGGAGGTCGGCAAGCTGGCCGATCTCGTGGTGTTGAGCGCCGATCCGTTGGCGAACCTGCGCAACACCAACACGATTCGCTACGTCATGAAGAACGGGCGCTTGTACGACGGCGCTACATTGACGGAAGAGTATCCCACCAAGCGGCCGGGACCTGATGTCCCCAATCGGCCGATCGCGCCGAATGCGAAAGCGGGCCGATGATGCGTCACGCCATACCTAACCACTCCATGCACCCTTCCCGCGAATCGTCGCGATCGGTCACGCCACAGCGCCTCGCGCTGCGTTCGCTCGCGTCCATGTTCGTCCTCGCGACGGCGGCGGTGCCTGCAGCCGCACAGTCGCCATCGGGTACGCGCCTGTTGCGCACGCCAAGCGTGAGCGCGTCGCACATCGCCTTCGCGTACGCCAACAACATCTGGGTGGCCGAACGTTCGGGCGGTGCAGCGCGACGTCTGACGAGCTTCCAGGGGCAGACGCAGTTCCCCAAGCTGTCGCCCGACGGCCAGACGATCGCGTTCAGCGCGGAATACGGCGGCAATACCGACGTCTACACCGTACCAGTCGAGGGCGGTCAGCCGAAGCGGGTTACGTGGCATCCTTCCGCAGACTTGGTGCAGGGATGGACGCCCGACGGCAAGTCGATCGTCTTCGCGAGCACACGTGCGACGTGGGCGCCGAGTGCGGCGCCACGCTTCTGGATGATTCCGGCAGTCGGCGGCGTGGAGGAGGCGATGCCGATGCCGCGCGCATATCAGGGCAAGCTGTCGCCGGACGGCAAGCGCATCGCGTATCGGATGCCCAGCTCGTGGGATGAAGAGCGCCGCAACTATCGCGGCGGGCAGAACCGTCCGATCTGGATTCTGGATCTGCAGACATTCGCGCTGGATACGACGCCCTTTGCCGGATCGAAGGAGATGGACCCGGCGTGGGTGGGCGACCTCGTGTACTTCCTTTCCGATCGCGATGGGGTGTCGAATGTGTGGAGCTACGACACCAAGTCGAAGAAGCTCACGCAGGCGACATCGTTCAGCGATTTCGATGTGAAGTCGCTCGACGCGGGTGCGGGCGTGGTGGTGTTCGAGCAGGCGGGATACATCCACGAGCTCGATCCCAAGACGAACAAGTCGAAGATCGTCAGCATCACGACGGCCGGCGACTTCCCGTGGATGATGGCGCAGTGGAAGGACGTCTCGTCACGCATCAGCAACCTCTCGCTGTCGAGCACGGGCAAGCGTGCGGCGGTGGAAGCGCGCGGCGAGATCTTCACGATCCCGGCGGAGAAGGGTGACGTTCGCAATCTCACGAACGCGGGTGGCAGTGCGGAGATTCTTCCCACGTGGTCGCCTGATGGCAGCCGCGTGGCGTACTTCAGCGACAAGAGCGGTGAGTACAAGCTGGTGATTGCGAATCAGGACGGTCTGGGCACGCCCCGTGAGATCGTGCTGCCGGAACCCAGTCGTCCGTATGCGCCCGCATGGTCGCCGAACGGCCGGAAGATCACCTTTCAGGATTCCCACTTCCGCATCTGGCTGGTGGATGTGGCGACGGGTACGGCGAAGGTGGCGGACAACGATCCGTACTTCGCAGCGGATCGTTCGATAGTGGCGACGTGGAGCCCGGACTCGCGTTGGCTGGCGTATCCCAAGCGGCTCAAGTCGCTCTATCGCGCGATCTTCGTCTACGATGTCGAGACCGGTACGAAGAAGCAGATCACCGACGCGATGGCCGATGCCACCGAGCCCACGTGGGACGCGAGCGGCAAGTATCTGTGGTTTTTCGCGAGCACCAACTTCGGCCTGCACTCGTCGCTGCTGGACATGTCGGCTTACGACAAGCCGGAGACCAAGGCGCTGTACCTGACGGTGCTGAGCAACACCGAGGCGAGTCCGTTGCTTCCGGAGAGCGATGACGAACGCGCACGGAGCGACAGTGCGCGCACGACGCCGCCGGCGGCGGGCGGAGCTGTGGCGAGCGATTCATCGCGGACCGCGGCGCCGGCACTCGCGGCGGGACGTACGGTGCGCATTGATTTCGATGGTATTCAGCAGCGCGTGATGGCGGTGCCGGGTATCGCCGAGCGTGACTACTCGCTGTTGCGCGCAGGGCCGTCGGGCTCGGTGTTCTTCTGGGAGCCGATTCCGGCCACGGGCACGAACGCAGGCGGTCCCGGTGGCGCGGGCGGCACCATTCATCGCTTTCAGCTGAGTGCACGTCGCGCGCAGCCGTTCGTGATGGGCGCCGCGCAGTACGTCGTGAGCGGCGACGGGAAGAAGCTGCTCTATCGCACCGGCGGCGCGCAGGGCGGGCTCTATCTGGTGGATGCGGACAAGGCGGCGCCTGCGGCCGGCACCGGACGGTTAAACGCCACGCTTCGCGCGTACATCGATCCGCGCGACGAGTTCCGGCAGATCTTCAACGAAGGGTGGCGCAACGAGCGCAACAATCTCTACGTGCAGAACATGCACGGCAGCGATTGGCCCGCGATGAAGCAGATGTATGAGCCGTTGCTGGCGCACGTGATGCATCGCGCGGACCTCAACTACCTGATGGACATGATGGGCGCGGAGATCGCGATCGGGCATTCGTACGTGCGCGGCGGCGATATCCCCGAGGTGCCGAACGCCAACGGCGGCCTGCTCGGTGCGGATTTCACGATCGATCAGGGGCGCTATCGTATCGCCAAGATCTATGATACCGAGACGTGGAACCCCGAACTGCGTGCGCCGCTCTCGATGCCCGGCGTTGCGGTGCGCGCGGGCGACTACGTGCTCGCGATCAACGGTGTGGAGTTGCGCGCGCCGGAGAACATGTATCGTCTGCTGGATGGAACGGCGAACCGCCAAACGGTTCTGACGATCAACTCGCGTCCTGTGATGGACGGTGCGCGTCAGATCACGGTGGTTCCCGTCGCGAACGAGCAGGGGCTGCGTACGCGGGCGTGGGTGGAGCGCAATCGTCGCATCGTGGACTCGTTGTCCGGCGGCAAGTTGGCGTATGTCTATCTGCCGAACACGGGACAGCCGGGCTACACGAGCTTCAACCGCTACTACTTCGCGCAGCAGGATCGCATTGGCGTGGTCGTCGACGAGCGCTACAACGGCGGCGGCTCCGCGGCGGACTACATCGTCGATTTGTTGGGTCGTGACTTCGACGGCTACTTCAACAACCCCGTTGGTGAGCGCTACCCGTACACCAGCCCCGCGAACGGCATCTGGGGCCCGAAGGTGATGATCATCAACGAGATGGCGGGCAGCGGTGGCGACCTCATGCCGTTCATGTTCAAGCGGCGGAAGTTGGGGACGCTGGTGGGCAAGCGGACGTGGGGCGGACTCGTCGCCACGACTGACACGCCGCCGTTCGTTGACGGGGGTTCGATGATTGCGCCGCGCTTTGGCTTCTTCGATCGCAACGACAAGTTTGCGGTGGAGAACGAAGGCGTCGCACCGGACATCGACGTCGAGAACTGGCCCAAGGATGTGATCGCTGGACACGATCCGCAGCTCGAGCGTGCGGTGCAGGAAGGGCTGCGGCTGATCAACGCGAAGGCGAGCGATCGTGCAGCCAAGGAGCCGGTGGCGCCGGTGTGGGGGAAGCGGATCAAGAAGTGATGCAGCCCGCGGCGTGGCTCGTGACGCGGATGTGGTTGGCACTCTGACGCGTGGGCGGTAGCTTCGGCAGTTCTCCCGCCACACTGGTTTCGCTGGACTCGTCCTTCGATCCGACGTCTTCCCATGCCGGCTGCTCCGCACGATCTAGACGCGTTCCGCACGCAATACCGCGCATTCATTAGCGACCTGATGCGTGCGGTCGGGGGCGACGGCTCGTCGCCCCCGCAGTGGCTGCGCCTTCTCGAGGCGCAGCCATTTGAGTTTCCCAATGGGATTCCCGTCAATGCGGACACCATCGCACTGCGAGGCCGTCTGCTTGCGCTGGTAGTGATGGCGGCTGATGACGATGCGTACGCGCGCGCTGCGTCGGCGGAGGTACGCCGCATGCTCTCCGTCGATGCAGATGAGGATGCGCAGTCGGAGGAAATCACCCGGGGCCCCACGCGCGGCTCTACGCGTGGGCCGACACGAGGCCCGAAGCGGAGTCGACCGACGGCGATGGCAGAGCCACCGGACCGGCTCGACTTCGGCGCAGACGATGGCGGCGGCGGCGTGTCGAGCAAGCCTCCCACGGGTGCGTCTGCTGGCTCGGCGCCCGACGATGGACTGCTCAGCGCGGACCCGCTGGTGACGCGCAGCGTGGACTCCGACGAGGCGGCGCCTGCTGCAGCGGCGGCGCCAGCGACGCCGGCAGCACCACCCGTCGCTGCGCCGCCGCGCTACATGAATGCGGGGATCAAGGGGCAGGACCGCGACGATCCGCTGGTGGTGGGCGAGATGTACGTGCTGCAGTTCGGCGTCGATATGAAAAAGGGTGGCGAGACGGGCACCGACTTCGCCGCACGCATCCCTGACGTGAGTGTGCTGCTTCGCCCGGAGGAGGACTCGGGGGAACTCACCATTCAACTCGATGGCGACGCGTTCGACATTCCGACGCGAACGCAGGTGCTGCAAGTGCCGCGCACCGGGCCATCAGCTCGCAAGGTGAGCTTCGCGATCACGCCGACGCGTGAAGGGCGCGCGACACTGACGGCAACCGTGCACAAGGCGGGCAACTTTCTGTTCGAAATGGAGCTGTCGTACTCCGTTGGCGTGGTCGACGCGCGGCCGGCGACGACGGAGGTGCATGGACGCGCCCTCAGTGCGGCGAGCGCGATCATGCCGCGCGAGTTGGGACTTCGTATCAAGCCGGTGGAGAGCGGCTACGAATGCACCGTGTGGGGGGAGGTCAACAATCAGGTCACGTTGCCCATCACGACGGTCGAGCTCAAGGAGATGGTCGCGCGCGCGCGTGACGCGATGATGGATGTGGTGCTGCATGCGAACAGCGCGAACATCAAGATCTTCCAGCAGTCGGTGGACATCGACGATGCTTCGCGTGAGTACGCATTGAAGACGCTCGCCTTCGCCGGTGCGGAGCTGTTTCAGCGCTTGTTCTACGGGCCTTCGGCTGGACCAGAGGTGAATCTCGTGGGCGACTGGCTGCGCGCACGCGCCTCAAAGCCCGGACGCGTGCTCAAACTGCAGATCGTCGCGGAGCGATTCCCGATTCCGTGGGGACTGCTCTACATGGGCGAGACGGCGGACGGTGCCGCGCTCGACTGGCAGCACTTTCTTGGGATGCGGCACATCATCGAGCAGATCCCGCGTCAGGCGAACATGCTCGTCGATGACTTCGTGATTCCGAGCGACGCCCCGTCGCTGGCGGTGAGCGTCACCGTGAATACCGGCATCGACGTGCAGATGAAGCGCGAGCTGGTCGCCCCTCAGGTGAAGTACTGGACGGATCGCGGTGCGTCACCCAAGAACGACGTGCAGCTGCAACAGCGGACCACCAAAGCCGACTTGATCAAGGCGTTGCGTTCGCAAAGCGCCGAGCAAGTGATGTACCTGTACTGTCATGCCATCACGAGTGGCGTGAACGATCCGGGGGGCATCATGGCATCGTGTCTGGTGCTCTCCGGCGACGAACGCGTGACGCTGGGTGAACTCAACCGCGAAGCGCCGATGCGCCAGGCGCTCCCGGGAAATCCGCTGGTGTTTCTCAATGCCTGCGAGTCTGCAGAGCTTACGCCGGAATTCTACGACGGCTTTGTGCCGTACTTCATGGCGAAGGGCGCGCGCGGCGTCGTCGGTACGGAGTGCAAGACACCGGCGCTGTTCGCCACGGCGTGGGCACAGGAGTTCTTCCCGCGCTTTCTCGCCGGTCAGCCGCTTGGCGAACTGTTTCGCGATTTGCGCAGTGAGTTTTGTCTCAAGCACGGCAATCCGCTCGGTCTTCTCTATGCCGTGTACTGTGATGGCGACACGCAGATTCAACCTGGCCTTCCTTCCTGAGGAATTCTGAATGCCTGTACGCACTATTCCGGGCACGAATGTGCAGTACCATCTGATTAATTTCGACGCCGACGGCGTCGAGCGGGCGGAGAGCGATGGCACCATGCTGAGCGCCGAAGTTCGGGCACGCATTGCGTCGTCCACCGATCCAATCAGCGACGTGTTCTTCTGCAGCCATGGGTGGCAGGGTGACATACCCGCCGCCATCGCGCAGTACGACAAATGGGTGGCCGCGATGGCTGCCTCGCCAGACTTCGCGGTCGCGAAGGCCAAGCGCCCCGGCTTTTCACCGATCGTTGTCGGGGTGCACTGGCCCAGCCTGCCGTATGGCGATGAGAACCTGCCCGAAGCCGGCGTGCTCGGCGTGGATGATGGCACGCAGATCGAGGCACAGATCGATGCGTTCGCCGCGACGATTTCCAACACGAAAGCGGCACGTGATGCAATTCGCGTGATTCTGACTGCCGCGCAGCAGGATGACGGCGAGCGCGAGACGTTGCCCGAGCACGTGCGCAATGCGTACGAGCTGCTCGCGTTGGAGGCTGCACTGCCGGACGGTGGCAGCAATCCGGGTGGACCACCGGGAGAGGAGTTGGGCGCGTGGGATGCGGACGCGCTCTACGCTGATGCCCGAGAGATTGCGAAGACAGATGGCGCTTCGGATGGCGAAGGAGCGCCGGGTTTGCTGAGCGGAGGATTCTTCGGCAAGCTCAAGGGGCTGGTCGTCGCGCCGCTGCAGCAGATGTCGTTCTGGAAGATGAAGGATCGTGCGCGATCCATCGGTGAAGGCGGCGTGCACTCATTGCTCATCTCGCTGCAGGAAGCCTCCGAGCCCAGCACGCAGTTCCATCTCATGGGGCACAGCTTTGGCTGCATCGTGATGTCGGCGACCGTCGCAGGCGCTGCGAACGGCGCGCCGCTCAAGCGGCCGGTCGATTCGCTTTTTCTGGTACAGGGCGCGGTATCGCTGTGGTCGTACTCGCCCAACATTCCCGTCGAGCCCGGAAAGGTGGGCTACTTCAATCGCATTCTTGCGCAGAAGCTGGTGCGCGGGCCCATCGTGACGACGCAGTCGTCGCACGACACAGCCGTGGGCAAGCTCTATCCCGCAGCGGTACGCGTGAAGTCGCAGTTCCTGCTCGGCGACGAATACCCGAAGTACGGCGGCATCGGGACGTTCGGCATTCAAGGTGTCGGCGACATCGGACAGAACCTCGAGATGTCTGACGCCACGCACCAGTATGCGTTCAAGCCGGGGCGTGTCTACAATCTCGAGTCGAGTGGGATCATCAAGGTGAGCAGCGGCCTGGCTTCCGGTGCGCACAGCGACATCGCCCATCCGGAAGTGGCGCACGCCTTCTGGCAGGCTGTTCTCCACTCGGCCGCGTGACATGAGCCACACCGGTACGCTTCCGGCGCCGCTTCGCGTCACGGTGACGAACGCGAACCTCAAGTTCATTCGCCATCCGATGATGGTTGGGCACTATCGCTCGATGGTGCTTACCGGCACCGAGTTGGCGATGGACATGCTGCTCGGCGGTACGATGACCACGTCGCTGCGCATGGGGCTGTATCCGGATCAACCTGGTTCGCAGCAGATCTTCCTGAATACGCATGCCAATCACGACAATCCCATGCAACCGCCGCGACCAGACGCGGTGATTGTCGTGGGATTGGGTGAGGAAGGAAAGCTGCGCGCGCCTGCGCTGGCCAGCACGGTTCGCCAAGGCGTAATGGCGTGGGCGCAGCGACTGCAGGGCAGTTCGGCCAAGAAGGTACCGTCGTTCGAACTGGCCGCATCGCTGATCGGCAGTAGCGGCTCCGGAAACAACGCTGGACAGGCGGCGCGATTGGTCGCTCAGGGCGTACGTGACGCCAACATACGCCTGCTCGAAGCGGGATGGCCCATCGTGCAGCACCTGCATCTCGTCGAGTTGTTTCTCGATCGTGCGACGGAAGCGTGGCGCTCGCTGCAGATACTCGCCACGGCGTCGCCGGGCGAGTTCGTGATCTCGCCGTTCTTGCAGACGGGGCTGGGTGGCTTGCAGCGTCCACTCAACCCGAGCTATCGCGGGTCGGAGTTCGACCTGATCACTGCGGTCACGCAGCAGGACAGTCACGGCGACTCGCTGATTGCATATACGGTCGATACGCGACGTGCTCGCACCGAAGTGCGCGCGCAGACAACGCAGATCAAACTGCTGCGCGAGCTCACCACGAGCGCCGCCGACAACGAGAGCACGGACAAGCAAATCGGCCGCTCGCTCTTTCGCCTGCTCGTTCCGTTGGAGATGCAGCCGTTTCTCGGTGGCTCCGATGCGATGGTCATCGAATTGGACAGCGGCACGGCGGGAATTCCGTGGGAACTGCTCGACGCGTCTACCGGAACAGAACAGGGGCGCGCCGCGATGCCGTGGGCGCTGCGCACGAAATTGCTTCGCAAGCTTCGCACGGTGGACTTCCGCATGCAGGTGCAGGATTCCACAGCCGACGCGCACGTGTTGATCATCGGCGAGCCGCGGTGCGATGATCCCGCGTTTCCGCGACTTCCCGCCGCGCGCGAGGAAGCGCGCGACATCGCGCGACTGTTCAGCAGTCAGGGAAACTTGCCGTCGGCATCGGTCAAGGAGCTGATCTGCGGCCCCGGCCCGCGTGATGTCGGCCCCGATGCGCGCACGGTCATCAACGCACTGCTCGAGCGAGACTGGCGCATCATTCACATCGCTGGCCATGGTGAGCCGCCGGACGCCGCGACGAGTGCGTCCGCTGCCGATGGCGTGCTACGTGCCGCATCGGATCCGCGCGGGGTCGTGCTTTCCAACGGCACCTACCTTGGCCCGCGTGAGATCGCGACGATGTCCGTCGTGCCGGAGCTGGTGTTCGTGAATTGCTGCTACACCGCGGTCAGCAATGCGGAGGACATTCTCGACGCCAGCCCCGCCGACCGCCGCGATCGCGCGCGCTTTGCCGCGGGCGTCGCAGAAGAGCTGATCCGCATTGGGGTGCGTTGTGTGATCGCCTCTGGCTGGGCCGTGGAAGACGAGCCCGCGATGGAGTTCGCGCGCACGTTTTACCGCGAGTTGCTACAGGGCAATCGATTCATCGATGCAGTCGCTGAAGCGCGGACGGCATCGTGGAGGAAGGGCGGCAACACGTGGGCCGCATATCAGTGCTACGGCGATCCTGACTGGCGTTTTGTGCCGGCATCGGTGGAGGTGCAGCAGTCGTCCCGAAATCCGGAAGACAAGTACGCCGGTGTGGCATCGTGGCGCGTGCTGTTGCTGGCGCTCGAGGCGCTCGCTGTCGAGAGTCGCTACAAGGGATACGATCACGACAAGGGGCGCGCGAGTCTGCTGTTGCTGGAGCAACGCTTCGCCGCCGTGTGGGGAAACATCGGTGCGGTCGCGGAGGCGTTTGGGTTGGCCTGGTCGCAGCTTGGCGACCGCAACAAGGCGATCGAGTGGTACACACGTTCGGTTGCCACCAATGACAGCAGCGCTTCAATCAAGTCGGTTCAGGAGCTGGGTAACCTGCGCGCACGCGTCGCGTTGGAGAACGCCGATGCCGTCAAGGCGATGTGCGACTCCACCGGGGACACGACAGCGCTCACGACCGCCATCAACGCGGCCCGTGAGGAGATTCGGACCGCGCTGGCGATGCTGGAGCAGGTGGCGGGACTGCAGCCGACGATCGATCGAGAGAGTCGATGCGGCTCCGCGTGGAAGCGGTTGTCCATGTTGGAGGCGATGGCTGGTGATGCCAAGGCCGAGCAGGAGGCGATCGCGCGGATGAAGGAGCGCTATGACAACGCCGAAGAGTTGGCGCGTCGGACGCAGCATCCTGAGTTGTTCTATCCGGCATTGAACCGCATGGCGGCGGAGCTGATCGTGGCGGGCCAAGCCGAGTCGTGGCGCGGGTTCGATCCCACTCATGTAGCAGAGATTCGCGAAAGTCTGCTGGCCAAGACGCGCGACGATCCTGATTTCTGGAGCGTGTCCGGTGTGACGCAGCTACGCATGTACGAAGCGATGGCGCATCGCGCGATGGCCGCCAACCTCGATGCGATTCTGGATGAGTATGCCTCGCTCAACGAGCGGGTCAGCGCGACGTGGCTATGGGCGTCGGTGTACGATCAGGCGCGTTGGGTGGTGCCCAAGTACATGGAACGCGTGGATGAGGTCGAAGACGAAGCGGCGCGGCGCCTACTCGAACGGCTGGCGACGTACGCGGGAGTGCGCTCAGTCACAATTTGAGACGGTTCGGTCCGCCTCAGTATCTGTTGCGGATCACAGGTTTGGCGCGAGTATACAGGGACGGGCGCCGTGCTCATCACAGGCAGACGGCCCCGACCCATTGGCGCCAGCGTTTGACGCTGGCCAGTCCGCCACTTGCGACCGCATGCGACTCGATACGCGCACGATCCTGTTCGTGATCTCGCTGGTGAGTTTCACGAATGCGATGGCGATGTTCATTGGCTGGCGCACGTATCTGCGCCAGCGACAAATGGCGTGGTGGCTGGCGTCGAGCTTCAGTTTGACGCTGGGCATCTGCTTGCTGACGCTGCGCGGCTTGGTACCCGACGTTGTGCCGGTGGTTTTCGGCAATTTTGCCGTTCTGATCAGCATGGGGACGCTGCTGATCGGCTGCGAGCTGTCCGTAGATGCACGGCCGTCGTGGCGCGGGGCCGGTTCGCTGCTCGGCGTGCTCGCTGCGGTGCATCTCTACTTCTTCTTTGGTTTCGATTCCTTCCTGGCGCGCACGGTGGTGATGTCTATTGCCTCGGCCGCCTTTCCCCTCGCGTCGGCGCGCGTGCTCTTCCGTGCGCAACGGCAGCCGTCTACGTCCACGCGATTCATTGCGGCGGGGCTGTTGTTCTTGATTGGCGGGGCGCAGGCACTTCGCGGCATCCTGGCGCTGCGCGGCGCGACGCCGACGGACCTGGTGGGTGACAACGTCGCGGTTACGGTCAATCTGACGTTGGCACTCATGCTGTGGCTGCTGTTGTCGTTCGTGTCGATGGTGATGACGGGTGAGCGACTGCAGGAAGAGACGCGCGTGGCGCGGGCCGCGCTCGATGCGTCCACGCAGGCGGGTCTGCAGGCATTGCGCCGCAGCGAGGAGCGCTTCTCGCTCGCCGTGGAAGGATCGAATGCGGGCATCTGGGATTGGGACGTGGCGTCGAACACGTTCTTCCTGTCGGCGCTCGGCAAGTCGCTGCTTGGCTACGCCGACGACGAAGCCGAAGGGAGCTACGAACGGTGGTTTCAGTTGCTGCACCCAGATGATTCCCCGCGTGCGGTGCAGACGATTCGTCAGTACCTGCGCAGTGGGCAATCGGAGCTGGTGCTGGAGCATCGGTTGCGTCACCGTGACGGAACCTATCGTTGGATGCTCGGTCGCGGTGCGGCGCGACGCGATGCGGCGCTGCGTGTGTATCGCATCGCCGGCTCGATCGAGGACATTACGGAACGTCGAACGACGGAGGATGCGCAGGAATTTCTTGCGCGCCACGCACATCTCGGGCTCGGCGAAGACTTCTTCGACTCCCTCTGTCGCTATCTCCTGCAGGCGCTCAGCGCCGATGCTGTCTTCTTCGATCGTCTCTCGGCAGATGGATCGAGCGCGGTGGTCGAAGCGTCGTGTACGATTGGAGTCATCGGCGTGCCTGCGGTGCGCGAGTTGGAGGGGAGTGCAGTTGGCGAGTGCGTGAAGGAGGGCAACTGGTCGATGCTCCGCGGCGTTCGGGAGCGCTTTCCCACCGATGCGAGGCTGCGCGCCGTTGGCGCCGAGGCGTGTGTGGGAACGACATTGCGCATGACCAATGGTCAGCCGATCGGTGTGATCACGGTCGTGACTCGAACTCCGCTCGCGGATTCCCGGACCGCGGAGTTGCTGCTGTCGCTCTTTGCCGTGCCGGCGTCCGGTGAACTCATTCGCAAGCAGGCGGACGAGGCATTGCGGCGTCGCGAGGAGTATTCGCGGCACCTGCTGACGAGCCTCCCTGCCGGCGTGGTCGTGCATTCGCCAGACACAGCGGTGCTCGACTGTAACGCGATGGCGAGTGCGATGATGGGGCTGACGCTCGACCAGATGCGTGGCCGCACGGCCGTCGATCCATCGTGGAGTTTTGTGCGCGAGGATCGCACGACGATGACGCTGGATGAGTATCCGGTTCGGCGTGTCGCTGCGACCGGAGCGCCCGTGAGTGGGTTGGTGGTGGGCATGCAGGTGCCTGGACGCGGTGATGTCACGTGGGCGGTGTGCAACGCCTATCCGATCGACGACGATGACGGTGCACTCTCGCAGATCGTGGTGACGTTCGTGGACGTCACGGAGCGCATCCGATCGGAGGAGGCACGCGCGCAGCTGGAGTCGCAGTTGCGACAGTCGCAGAAGATGGAGGCGGTTGGGCAGCTGGCCGGTGGAATCGCGCACGATTTCAATAACCTGCTCACCGTGATCACCGGCATTGCGGATGTCGCCGCGCGCAGTTTGTCGCCAGAGGATCCGTTTCGTCGCGATCTCACCGACATCCAACGCGCAGGGCAGCGCGCCGCGGTGCTCACTCGTCAGCTACTCGCGTTCGGCCGCAAGCAGACCATTGCACCGGAGATTTTGAACCTTGGCGTGTTGATCGACGACTTGCAGCCACTGCTGACGCGCGTCATTCGCGAGAATATCCGCCTTGAGCTGCGGGCCTGCCGCGGCCCGTGTGAGGTGCTCGCCGATCCCGGACAGATCGAGCAGGTGCTGCTCAACCTTGCGTTGAACGCGCGGGATGCGATGCCGCACGGCGGCACGCTCACCTTCGAGCTGAGCGAGACTACGCTCGACCCGGCGTTCGTGCGCTCGCATCCGGGCGTGCGTCCGGGGCCGCATGTGCGAATGAATGTGCGCGACACCGGCGTCGGGATGGACGAGTCCACGCGTGCGCGCGTTTTCGAACCGTTCTATACCACCAAGGCGCCGGGGCAGGGGACTGGGCTTGGCCTGGCGACGGTGTATGGGATCGTCTCGCAGTCGCGTGGAGCCATCGAGGTGGTCAGCGCGCCGGGACAAGGCACGACGTTCTCCGTCTACCTGCCGTTGGTGCGCGGTGCGTCACACGCGGGCGAAGGATCCGCGCTCCGGGTACGCACGCCGAGGGATACGCCGTCCGTACCGATGTACGAGGTATCCGAGGAAGCATTCTCGGGGACGGGGAGCATTCTCGTGGTGGAAGACGAGGGAGCGATCCGTCGCCTCGCGCAGCGCATTCTCCAGAGTGCGGGGTACACGGTTCTGACGGCGTGCGACGGTGTGGATGCCTTGCGCGTACTCGAAGAGCGTGGCTCGGCGGTGGACCTGTTGCTGACCGACGTGATCATGCCCAACATGGGCGGACCGGAGCTCGCCAAACGGCTGTCAGAGTTGCACCCGTCCACGAAGGTGCTGTACGCTTCGGGTTACGCGGGCGACGCGGAGTTGCGCCTCAACGCGATTGGCGAGTCCAGCAATTTTCTGGGCAAGCCGTATCAAGTAGTGGAGCTGACACGGAAAGTGCGAGAGATCATGGCCACAGGCAAAGCGTGAGCACGCAGGATCACAACGACGGGACGGATCGACGCGGCTTCCTTGCGCGCGTCGGCGTCGCGGCGGCGTCGCTGATGGTCTCCGCGCGCACGTCGGCGGCATTGACGCCACGCAGTCGAGCGCTTCCCTCGGAGTTCGCGTTCGCTCGGCTGCGCTACGATTCGGGCGATTGGGACTACAACCCCAAGGTGTGCGCCAACGTGCTCGACGCGATCGTGCAATACACCGGCATTCCGATCCAGCAGCGCGAAGTGGTCATCACGGCGGATTCGGCGGAACTGCAGTCGTTCCCGTTTCTCTTCATGACCGGACACAAGCTGGTGCGCTTCAATGAGAAGGAACGTCGCGGGCTCGTGCGCTTTGTCGAGAATGGCGGGCTGCTCTTCTCGGACGACTGCAATCACGACGTGAACGGCCTGTACGCCAAGTCATTCGAGGCGGAGATGAAGAAGGCGTTCACCGGCAGCGGTGTGCTCGACAAGATCCCCAATTCGCACGCGCTCTATCGCAGCTTCTTCCAGTTTGACGGACCGCCGCAGACCAGCCACGAACTCAATGGCTGGGGCGACAACGTGCTGCACAACTACCTGCGCGGCGTGGAGCGCAACGGCCGGCTAGGCGTCGTGTACGCCAACCAGGACTACGGCTGCGAGTGGGACTACAGCTGGAAGAACAAGAAGTACCGTACAAAAGACAACACCAGGTTCGTGGTGAACCTGGTGGTCTATGCGATGACGTAGCAGGACGAAGGCGCGCGCTCAGTCGAACGCGGCGCCCACCATCATCTTGCGGATGAGCAGCCACGGTGAGCCGTGCGAGATGGAATTAGTCTGCGTCGGCTGTCCCTTGGCGTCGCCACCTGTTCCGTGCTTCTGATACTCGCTCGGGCCGGTGATGCCGTCGAGATTGCCCCAGAAGTCGGTCGTGATCGCGTTGTACGTCACGTCGGTCACCTGACGCGTGATCTTGCCGTTCTTGATTTCCCAGAAGATGTGGCCGCCGAACTGGCCGTTGTAGCGCTGCTGGTCGATGGAGTAGCTGCCACGTCCGTCGATCATGACGCCGTTCTTCACGTCGCCGATGAGTGCTTCGAGCTTGGGTGAGTTGTCCGGTCCCGGCTCCACGTGCACGTTGGGCATACGCAGGAACGGATAGTCGCGCCACGAGTTACCGAAGGTGCAGCCGCGGCTGAAGTCCTCGCCGATCAGGTGCGCCGTCTCGCGATTGGTCTGCAGGCCAACGAGTGTGCCTTCGCGAATGAGCGGCCACTTCATCGACTTCACGCCGTCATCGTCGTAGCCGACCGAGCCGATGCCATCATCCGTCTTGTCGCAGGTGACGTTCATCAGCTTGGAGCCGTACTTGAGCTTGCCCACATCGGAGAGCTTCACGAAGCTCGTGCCGGCGTAGTTGGCTTCGTAGCCCATGATGCGATCGAGTTCCGTGGCATGCGCGACGATCTCGTGGATCGTGAGCATCGCGTGCGACGGAGAGAGAATGAGGTCGCGCAGGCCGCTCGAACCCAGCGGCTTGGCGGTGCACATCTCAACGGCATCGTTGGCCACGCGTTCGGCCGACGCCAGCAGATCGGAACGCTCGGCGACTTCCCAACCACCGGCTGATGCAACGCCGGGATAGTTGCGCGTCTTGGTCACGTCGCCGACCTTCGCCGTGACGCTGAGCGTGGGCGAGGTGGTGAAGAGCTCCTGCTCGATATACGAGCCTTCGCTCGACGCGAAGTAACGCCACTCGTAGCTGTGCGTGGCGGCGACGTTCACCGCCGTCACGCCCTTCACCGCGCTCGCCTTGTCGACGATCGATTGCGCCCAGGCCTGCTTGTCCGTCTGCGATACCGACGTGGGATGCTTGACCATCGGCGTGACGTAGTTGGTCACGTAGGCCGGCACCGGCGCGAGCTTGAGGTTCGCCTTTTTGGCGATCGCGCTGGCTTTGGCAACTTCCGTCGCGACGCGCGTGATGCGCTTGATCTCATCTTCGGTCACGATCGGGCTTGAAGCGAAGCCCCAGACGCCGCTGTGCACGACGCGCACACCGAAACCTGCGGCCTGACGGTCCGCTTCCGTGGGGATTCCGCGCGCTGCCGCACCGCCTCCACGTCCACCACCACCTCCTCCTCCGCCGCGTCCCGCTCCGCCACCGCCACCGCCACCCGGGAATCCGCCGCCACCGCCGCCGCCCGGACCACCGGTGCCGGCCGTGCGGAAGAAGGCATTTCCGCCGGGTACGTTGGCAGTCATGGTGAAGCGCACGTCGGCGTAGGTGCATCCTGCCGTCTTCGCTTCCTTGAGCACGATGTCTGCCATGCCCTTGAACTTCGAGTCGGTCACGCGCCCCTTGGGCGACGTGGCGACGATTTCGGCCATCAGATCATGCGAGTACAACGAGAGGGCGGCGGTTGCGCCGAGTCCCTTCAGAAAATCGCGACGAGTTGGGCTCATGTCGGTTCGTGCTCAGACGGCGGGTGAGACAGAAGTCATGTAGAACTCTTCGATCCGCACCGGCGGAATCAGAGCGGCTTGTCCAAGGTCGAACGACTCGCCGAGTCCCATTGGGACTGGCTTGCCCACGAGCGTGAGATTGTTGTAAGCGACGAGTGGGGACATGTTCCAGCGGAAATTCTGCACCGGGCCCACGATCTCGCCGTTCTCGATCAGGAACAGACCGTCGCGCGTCATGCCGGTGTTGAGCAAGGGCTGACCGTCGGCCGGCACACCGCGAATGTACCAGAAGCTCGTAACCAGCAGCCCGCGACGCGTCTGCTTGATCATGTCTTCGATGGACAGGTTGGAGCCTTCCTGCACGAGGCTGAGATTGGGCGTCGCCGGCTGTCCGCTGGTGAAGTTGCGCAGCACGCCCTTGTCCACCCACGTGACCGGCGCGGCCGGCTTGTAGTCGCCCAAGATCGTGTTCTGACGCAGCATGTCGTTACCGACATCGCTGCGCAACGTGAACAGATCGCTGAACAGCTTGTCGCCGGGCTTCTTGCCGTTCATGAAGGCGCCGGCACCGCCGAACGCGCCACCACCAAAGATGCCGCCACCACCGCCGCCGCCCGGAGGGCCACCGCCCGGGGGACCTCCACCCGGAGGACCGCCTGCGGCCGGATCAGCGCCCGGAGGAGGGCCGCCTGCACCGGGGAATCCACCGCCGCCGCCTCGTCCGCCGGCACCGCCGTTGTTGAAGATGCCCGTCATCAACGACAGAAACCGCGCGTTAGCACGCGGCTCCAGGATCACCGTGTAGCGCCCCGGCTCGATGGCCTTCGCATTGCGGCTCTTGAGCGCCTTGTTCGCGGCGACTTCCGTGAGTGCCTTGGCGTCGACGCCGCGGATGTCCTTGATGCCCATCGTACCAGACCAACCTGACCCACTGCCATCCGGCATGCGACACGTCAGCACGAATCCCATCTCGGCGTTGCGATAGTAGGCGAAGAGCCCATTCGAATTCGCCGTGCAGGTCGTCTGGTCGACCTTGGGGATGTACCCCGCGCCAAGCACGCCTTTCTTCTCGGCCAGGTCGATGCTGTCACGCACCATGCGCGCACGCTCGGCCGGCCCGTAGTTCACCAAGTTCGGGATCGCCGAGTCGACGGGCAGATAGGTCTGTGCCCCGAGGAGTGGCGGCAGGTTGGGATTGTCGATGCCCGCCTGCGCGTTGGCGAGCGCTTCCTTCACCATTGCCTGCAGGCCAGCGTCGCTGAAGTCGCGTGTGTTCGCGCTCCCCGATTTCTGGCCGACGCGGACCGTGGCGGTGAGCTGGCGATCGTACTGCACCAGGTTGGTCGTGATCGACGAATTGGCCCAGCGGGTGCCGGAGCGTTCGCCGCCCGTGAGGTTTACCTCGACGGCGTCGGCTTTGGCCATGTTGATGACCTTGTCGACGATGGCTTTGACTTCTTCGCGGGTATACATGGCGGCAGAGCGTAGGGAATGCAGCGGGGGCTGTCAAGCACGCCGTTGAGGGCGAACCGGAGACGTCGCAACGGCTCTCCAGAGAATGCGCGCAACGCGCCGATTTCGTTGACAGCTCGGCGCACGAGATTCGACCACGTGCGCGGACGCAGGCGCGATCAGGCGAGGCCGCGTCGGCGACGCAGCCACCATTCGAGGCTCAACGCCAGTGCGAAGGGGACCAGCCACCATGGCGATCGCATCGGATGCCACTGTTCGCGCCGTGGCGCGGCCCGCAGCGTGCGCGCCAACTCCCGGCCGAAGGCGTCGACGTCGGACGCTTGCACCACGCGCCCTCCGTGCGCGGCGACCCACGCGGCGAGCAGCGTACCGTCGTCGGCGGCAGGGGAGGTTCGGCTCGAATCGACGATGATCGGCAACGAGGCACGCGCATCTCCGGCGGTCACCACCAAGTGCGCGGTCCCCGACAACTCCGGCGCACGGATGGTCCCTCGAAACCACCCCGGCGTACCAGTCGGCCACAGTCGAATGCCAATTCGCTGAGTCGTTTTTCCCTCTGCCACATCGAGCAAAGCGGAGACGGCCGCCTCTGTGGAGATGGGCGAGGTGGGATCCGATACGCTTCGGGCGGCGCTTCGCACGGCCACTGTGAAATCCAGCAGCTCCCCGGGCGCGATGACATTGCGCGGCAGGGAGACGTCAACCGACGGGAGCGCGGCGGAGGCGGCGCTGGCGACGGCGTTTTGCCAGAAGGGGTCAAAGACCGAGGTGGTGATATCGCGAAATCGCCACGCGTCGATGGCACCGCCGATGAGCAGCTGTCCTCGACCGACCGTGGTTTGCCAGACGACGGGGAGCGAGCGGCGAGTGCTGTTCTGCGCTCCGGACGCTGACGCAGAGCGGTCCGAGGTGGTCTCGATCGTCGTGGAGAGCACGGTGGCGGCGGCTGGCAGCGACGATGGCCAGGCGATCTGTGTGGCGCGCCACGCGGTAAGGGCCGACCGTCTCGGCTCGCGAGGTGGCTCGCTGGTTCGTGCGGCCGTGGCGGGCGATCCTGCGGGAGTCGATGCGGCGCCGTGTGCATTGCCGACGCCGAGTGGGATGCCCGTCGCCTCGCTGCGGAACTGCCAGCCGCCAATGCCGGAGAGCTGTTCGACGGCGCTGGTCGCGCGCTGGTCGAGCAGCAGCACGACGCTGCCACCACGCTGACGCAGGAATGTCTCGAGTCCTCGCACGTCACTCGCGCTCAGCGCGTCCGGTGCGCCAACCACGATCGCGTCGAATAGGGAGAGAGCGCTCGCGTCGTCGAGACGGAGCGGCGGTGCGCCGGTTGCCGTGCTCAGATTGCGCGATGTGACGATGCGACTCGTCACCGCAAAGCGCGGGTCGCGCTCGAGCGCGCGGCGCACGAAGGTCGAGCTCCAGGTTGGGCGCGGGTCGAACACCAGAACCGTATGGGTTGCGGCTTTCACGTCGATCGCGAGATCTGCGGCGGCGAGCGGCATCTGGCCATTGCTGCTGTTCAACGACCCCTCGATGCGCAGCGGTACCAGCGCGGTGTCGGCCGGCACGAAAGCGAGTTCGGTGAGCACCGTCGTGTCGACACTCGAGACAACGATCGACGTGCTGTCTACCACCACGCCCGCAGCACGCAGCGTGAGCCTTACCGATGAACCACGCGCTTCGCGCACGCGCAGCACGATGCGCACGGGTACGCGTTCATGCACGGTGGCGCGCGAAGGAGCGTCCGCTTGCGTGAAGACAACGCGCGCAGCGGTCGTGTCCGGAGAGACGGCATACGTTGGCGAGGTGGCAGCGGCGAGCGCGGGACGCGAGCGATGGGGCCGTCCGCGACCGACGAGCACTGTAGCATCGGCCGTCTGCAGTGGTCCATCGATCACGCGCAGCCGACGACGCAACGCCTCGGCGACATCTGCCGCCATCGCGCGATCGTCGATCGGACTAAGCGGCACCACCGCGACCATCGGCCGCCGCGTGCGCGCGGTAGTGATCGCCGGATCGATCGCGGCGAGCATCGCGATCGTCACCGCAAGCAGTCGCAGCGCTGCTCGCACCGACGGCTCCCACGAGGCGGCGGAACGCGGCTCGTCAGTCATCATCGGCGAACACCAGCGCCCGCCGAATCCGCGCTCGATCGCGCGCGCTGTCTGGCCGTCGGCTTCGCGTCGCCCTTCGCGTCGCGCTTCGCACCGCGACTCGCACGACGTTCGGCCTCGCCAAGCGCCGCACGCAGCTCCCGTTCGGCCCCGGGCGTCGCAGGCGCTGCACGCCGCGTCACGGCATTGCGCAAGAGCGCCGAGATGGTTGACGACGCGGCGTCGAGGAGCGGCCCTACCTCGGCCCCTCTATTGCGCGCCAACGCCGCCGACGCGTCGGAGAGGCGCGCCGCTGCGTCCTGCAGCGCACGGTTGGCCGGGTCGATGCGCAACGTCTGCTGAGCCACCTGCGCAAGGCGCGCGGACTGTCTCGCAACGACGTCGTCACCGGCGGACGGCAGCTCGCGAGACGTACCCACCTCGCGCAGCACCTGCGCCACATCCGCGAGCGCGCGCCGCAACGCGACGCGCGCTGGATCGGCAAGCGGCGTGAGAATTGCGCGCGACGCCGAGCGCGCCTCCGTAAGCGTGCCCGAGAGGCGACGTGACAGATCGAGCGCCTCACGTTCGCTGAGCGCGCGCAAAATGATTCGTGTACGCGAGAACGCCAGCTCGATCTGCGCCAAAGCCGACTTCTCCGCGGCGAGCGCCGGGGCCAAATCCGCCACCGTGAGCAGCGTCTGTGCGCGACTCATCAATCGGATTGCGCGGGCCAACGACACGCGACCTTGATTGGCAAGGCGACCAGCAAGAATGTCGTCTTCCGCCTCCGCCTCGGCCACTTCGTTCAGCTCTGTCATGCTCGCGTCGGGCGACGGTGCGTCCTCGAGTTCGCCGCCCATCATGAACACGAACTCCGAGCGAACCTTGCGCTGTTCCGCAGCTATCTCCTGCGATGCCACGGTTGCGGAGTCGTCCGACATCGACGCGCGCCGTGCGATCAGTCGCTCCGTCTTGAGGATGACCATCTGCTGCGATACGGCATATCGCTCCTGATCGGGATCGATCGCGAAGCCGGCCGCCGCATCGCTGCCGGGCGCGATCACCTCCGCGATGCGCGCATCTGATTCCTGGGGCGCAGAGCCCGGGCGGGTATCCTTCGTGATGGCGCGGTAGACGACCATGTCACCGGGCGTGAGTGCCAGCGTGTCGAGCGGCCAGCGCACGGACGCGCTCCAGTGTCGCGCGTCGCGGCGCACGACCGTGAGTGGCACGTCGCCATCGGTGAACGTGAATCGCTCGCCCGATCCTGAGACACGCGTGAAGCGCAGTCGCAGCGAGGCCACACCGATGTCGTCTTCTGCCTCGATGCCCACGCTGAGAGTCTGCTTTCCGTCGCGCAGTCGCACGTCCCCGCTTGGCGTCACGATGCGCACGCGTGGCACTGCGTCCGGGAGCACCGTCACGCCGATCCATCGCGCGGCGCCATCGCGGCCGTCCCGCAGACGCGGCGCGAGCGAGACGAAGCCGTCCACGTCGACGGTACGATCCACGATGAACAGCCCGGCAGAGGACGGCCCGACGCGGGCGACACCGCTCAATGTCTGTACGTCGAGCGAGTCCGCCGTGGACCGTATGCTGAGCCGAATGGTACTGCCCGCGAGTGCCTCCACGCGCGCCGGATTGCGCAAACGCTCGGGAGAACGTGCCGCGTACGCAGGCGCCGTCACGACCAGCGCGATGTCATCGATGGAGGCAGTCGATGCCGGGGCCACGGAAGCGATCGCGCGTTCGGCCACCCGCAACGGCAGCGTGTCGCGCGCGGCAACCAGCACGAAAGCCAGCGCGACCATCGCCAAATATGTCGCATCGCGCGTACGCGGAAAGAGTCGTCGAAGGTCCAGACGACGTGCGACGTTCGCGGCATCGTGCGCGACCATCGCCAGCGCGTACGGCGCGACCGCAGCAGCGCCGCGCTCCCCATTCGCGCGCGCTGTATCAAGCAGCTCGGCGGCGGTGATGAGCACGTTCCGACACTCGGGCGCGCGTGCTTCGATGGCGTAGGCGGCGCGCGTTCTCCGAGCAGCGATGAATCCAAGCGCGCCGCCCGCGAGTACGCCGAAGACGCCCGCGATTGCGAGCGCGAACGTCGCGCCACGCGCAGGCACGCCCGCAAGCGCAGCAAGGAGCATGATGGCGATGCCAATCGCCGATCCGCGTAGCGCGCCATTAATGGCGACGCGCTGCTCCGCGCGTCGCAGCAGCGTGCGAATAGTCGTCGCATCGCCGGCGTGCGGCGCGGCAGCTTCGTCGTGAGGAGTACGGCCTGACTGCCGGACGTTTGGAGTCGTCAGCATCAGCTCGACTCGACCGCGCTGCGGGCGCTGCGCCGAAGCAGTTGCTCTGCACCGATGAGCACGAGCACGGCAAACCAGAACCATCGCGCGTCCGACGGCCCTTGGTCCGAATCGAGCTGTGCGCTGCTCATGGACGCGCGCTCGTCCGTCGCCGGCGGCCGTTCCCACGAAATCAGCACGCTATCCGACAACACACTCGGCTCACGCTCCGCGCGATCGCGGTCTGCTTGTAGCTCGCGCACGGCAACGGTCAACGCTGCGACCGAGAAGTCTCGGGCGCTGGTCTGCACGAGCAGCAGCAGTCGATGACTTCCGTCGATGATCCCCTCACGCGCAACAACCACTGCCGCGCCGTGCCGGTCGGTGACCACCGGAATGCCCTTCGTGCTGTCGGTGCTCGTGAGCGGCGAAGCGTTCAGCGCGGCATCGCGCAGGAGCTCGCTCTCGTGCAACTGCGCAACTGCATGCAGCATCCACGTCGAGCGAACCGCGATGGACGACTGGAGCAACGCGGTACGGTCAGGGGCGTGCGGTGTTACGATCGTCACGCCCTGCGGATCGTCGGAGGGCACGCGCGCAGAGTCGGCGCGCAAGGCGATGCTATGCCGCGCAGCGTCGAGAGCCAACGCGAGCGCGGCTCTCTCCTCAGCGCCTCCCACCAGCGTGAGTGCAAGCGTGTCTTCGCGGCGGACGCTCCGTCGCGAGGTCCAACTCGCGCTTGTGCCAGGCGGCAACGCGTTCGACGACGATGCGCCAGGCGCGCCGCTGAGCGAAGTCCGTAGGTCGAACGTTGCGTCGCCCAACGTCACAGCGCTCGCTGGTGGGCCGGAGTCGCGGGCCGCAGCCAGTGCGCCCTCTGGGGTAGCGCCAGCAGCGTCACGTTCGATCGTTGCGCGTCCGCCCCGCGCACGCACGAGCCGCACCCCGATGTCGCGCGGGACGCGACGCAATTGCTCAGACGAGAGCTCTCCCGACGGAAAGTCGCTGACGATGACGAGTTCCGCACGAGTCGGTTGCTGCCTCAGCCAAGACACGGCCCCGTCGATCGATCGCTCGAGGGACGAGGTGGCGATGAGCACGTGCACTGCGGCCGAGTCCGCGAGGCGTCGTGCGGCCGCAAGTTTGCGCGCGCCGGCCGAGGCGTCTTCTGCGCTCGTGTCCACCACGACCGCGCGCGATAGCGTGCTGGCGAATGCGCGTGTGCGTTCCGGTGTAGACCAGAGCGGCTGCGCCAGCGCGGCGACGGCTACAGCCAGTGTCAGCACGCGCAACGCAAGCAGCAGGAGGTCGCGCAGTCGGGTGCGGCGTGTGGGCAGCAGTCGCGTACGTCGGACGAAGCGAAGCGATGGAAACGGCACTGTGCGCGCGTCGCCGCGGCCGAGCAGGTGGATGATCACCGGCAACGCCAAGGCTACGAGTCCTGCCCACGCGATCGGCTGCTGCCAGATCACGGCGGTGGCGCCCCGCGCG
This sequence comes from Gemmatimonas sp., assembly GCA_965279375.1. Taxonomy (GTDB): domain Bacteria; phylum Gemmatimonadota; class Gemmatimonadetes; order Gemmatimonadales; family Gemmatimonadaceae; genus Gemmatimonas. The sequence continues at coordinate 2,967,236 of OZ257156.1, forward strand.
TGTGACCAGCGGCGCCTCGTCGACCGCGGCGCAGGAGATAGTCGCGCAGCGCGTCTTCTGGAGGCGTATCCGTCTTGAGCAACGCGTAGTCGATGCCATCTCGCAGCGCATGTACACGGCACCGCGTGAGGAATTCGTTGACGGCGCTGCGGTACGTGTCGGCGATCGCTGCGGCATCGATGCGCTCGCGCGCGTCAGACTCGAGGTCCTCGAGCTCAACCTGCCCGCGGAACGGCAACGAGAGTTCGTCGGGAGACAGAATCTGCAGCATGGCGACGTCATGTCCGCGCTGCACGACACGGCGCAGTTCGCGACGCGTTTCGTCTTCGCCATCGTAGAAATCCGAGATGACGATCACCACGCCACGTCGCTGCAGCAGCTGCGATCCCCGCGCGATCGTGCGCGCCGGGTCCCACGCACCGGTCGGCGTGGCGCGGTCGAGTCGCGCCAGCAGCGAACGCAGATGCGGACGCCCGCCGCGCGCAGGCAGATACGACAGACTGTCGTGCGTCATCGTCATCATGCCGACGGCATGGCCCTGCTCGGACACGAGATACGCCAGCGCCGCCGCAACGATCGCCGCGTAGCGCGCTTTGGACAGCCCCATGGCGGGATAGGCCATCGAGGCGCTCGTGTCCAGCACGAGCATGACGGACAGATTGGTCGTTTCGCGAAACTGTCGCGTGTACAGCCGATCGCTGCGCGCGAACAGCTTCCAGTCGAGATACTTGAGATCATCGCCGGCGCGATACGGACGATGCTGGCGGAACTCGGTGCTGTAGCCGTGAAACGGACTGCGATGTCCGCCCGTGCGAAGTCCTTCCACCACGAGACGTGCAGCGAGTTCGAGATCGTCGATCGCTGCGACAACGGCCGGGGACAGCGCGGTCATCAGTCCTGCTCGCGGACGCGCATCACCTCAGGGCCTCACGACCTCGAGCAGTTTGCCGATCACGGCATCGGGCGAGATACCGTCTGCTTCCGCCTGAAAGTTCACCAGCACGCGATGACGCAGTACAGGGAGCGCCACACGCGTGACGTCGTCTGGCGCGGGCACCGAGCGACCATCGAGGAGCGCGGCCGCCTTTGCACCCAGCAGGAGCGCCTGCCCAGCGCGCGGTCCCACGCCCCAGCGCACCCATTCCTTGATCGGCTTGGGCGCGGTCGGATCGGCCGGGCGCGTCGCGCGGATGAGGCGCAGCGCATAGTCCACCACGTTGTCTGCCGCTGGCAGATCGCGCACGAGCTTCCGCACCATCTCGAGCTCTTCGCCCGATGCCACCGGCTTCGCCGCGCGATCACCGCCGCTGGTCGTCTCCGAGAGAATGCGACGTTCGTCCGTGGCATCGGGGTAGTCGATGACCACGTTGAACATGAAGCGATCCAACTGGGCCTCGGGGAGCGGATAGGTGCCTTCCTGCTCGATCGGATTCTCCGTGGCCAGCACGAAGAGTGGCCGTTCGAGCGGATAACGCACGCCACCGACGGTCACCTGATACTCCTGCATCGCTTCCAGCAGCGCGGCCTGCGTGCGCGGTGGCGTGCGATTGATTTCGTCGGCCAGAATGATGTTGGCGAACACCGGCCCGGGGATGAACCGCACGTGCCGCTTGCCACCGGTGGCGTCGTCCTCGATGACTTCTGTGCCGAGGATATCCGAGGGCATCAGGTCCGGCGTGAACTGGATGCGGCTGAACTTGAGCCGCACCGTGTCCGCGAGGGTCTTGATGAGCAGCGTCTTGGCGAGTCCGGGCACACCTCGCAGCAGACAGTGTCCGCCGGCAAAGAGGCAGGTCAGAATCTCGCGGCGCACCTGTTGCTGCCCGATGATCACCCGCCCGATCTCCTGATCGAGCGACTTCACCAACGCCCCAACGGCATCGACGGAGGGCCGTGCGGTACGCGCGGCGTCTGGCTGCGAAGAAGTAGTCACGATCGCGGATAGTAGTGCAGGGCGTTCGGGCTGGCCAGTTCGCACCGATGTCGCAACGACACCACCCGTGCATGACATACGCGACAGAGCAGTCAACCGTTGCCGCGACTACCGGATGAACGCGGCGCTAGCCGGTGCCGTGCAGACGCCGTCGTTCCTGCTCTCGAGCCGAGACGGAGTTCGCGTTGCAGCCGACGATTCGCCCGCGACAACCAGTGCTGCCGCAGCGGCAGTCGAAGGGAGCGCTCACCTCGGACATCGAGTGTCCGTAGTCGAGGGTCAGCTCTTCGCCCGCGGCAATGGCGCGCAGGGCGACCACATTCAGACCATCAAAGGCAGTGTTGGGCGAGCACGAGTGATTCTGCGGCGCCCACGCTGACGGATTGGCGTCCCACAGCGCAAACACTTCGTCACTCAGCGGGTAGGCGTACTGCGCGAACACGTGCCGATCCTCTTCGCTCCAAGTGGACTCGACATGACGCCGCGTGACGATGCGATGCGGTGCCGCTTCGCTCCGGAAGACGACCTCGCCGCTGGCCAGCGCCTGCGCTGCAAAGATCCCGTACCCGGCGACAGCGCTTCCCTGCATGACATACCGCGGGCGGCGCCGTGCGTGGCGAGCGATCCCCTCGGCGACAATGCGTCGCGCAAAGCCGCGTTGTCCCATACCGTCGTGAATCAGGATGTAGTCGGCGGAGCCTTCGAAGCCGTTCGCGTAGAAGACCGAGCAGGTGAAGTTCACTTCGAGAAAATAGAGCTCGCCGTGAGCATCCATGCGGAAATCCATGCGCGCGTAGCCCACTCCGTCAAACGCACGAAAGAGCCGCGTGGCCAGCGACTGGAGTCGCCCGGCTAGGGCAGCGTCCCGCACCGGCACGTTTGCGCTCGGATGCAACTCGCTTGTCTTGAGCGCATACGTCTTGAAGTGCGAACCGGCAGGGAATTCGAACTCGACGGGAGCGAGCGCCCTCGACGCGCCATCCCCATCGGGATCGGCCACCACCAGTACGGTGAACTCGCGCCCATCCACGTACTCTTCCACGAGCAACTCCGGGTACTCCGGCAGCAACGTCGCCACCTGCGCCGCGAGTGCGTTCGCGTCATCCACGCGTGAATGTTCGTCCACACCAAGGCTATCCCCGGCGTGCGACGGTTTGACGAACAGCGGGTAGCGCAGCGTCGGGCCGATCTCCCGCAGGTCGTCGAGCGATTGCACCAGGCGATGCGCCGGCGTACGCAGTCCTGCTGTGTGGGCGACGTATTTCATCAGCACTTTCGACGGATCGTACAGCGTCGCGCTGGGTCCGGTGTACGGCAGTCCCAACTGGTCCAGTGCGTGGATCACGTCGATCGAGGGGACATCCCAGTCGAGGTAGCCTTCGCACAAGTTGACGTAAATGTCGAAGCCCATCGGCACCGTCGCCTTGAGCTGCCGATAGGTGGTCCGCTTGTCGAGGTAGACGTGGTGTACCTCGTCGTCCGGGAAGACGCTCGAGAGATCACGTCTGGGATCGTAGTGCCGATAGTCCACCGACGACGCCGTGTAGTCGGGCTGCAGCACACACACCTTCATTCGACGCCCATGCCTGAGTCCTGCCGGCGCATCGCGTCGTCGAGAATGGCGCGCACCGCTCGAGAAAACGGCACGCCGGCAAAGCGAAGGATTGCTCCGATCGACGTGTAGTTCTCGTCCTCGGAGAGTCCGCACTGCGAGTTCACTTCCAGCACGAACAGTTCGCCCGTGTCGGCGTCCATGCGCAGATCCACGCGTCCGTAGCCGCGTCCGTCCACTGCGGCGTACGCAGCCCAACTCACGTCCATGATGCGCTGCGCCAGCGGCTGCAGCACGGGACCGTACTCCCAGAGATACTCGGAGTCGCCGAGCGACGATTCGCGCTCGTAGATCTCCCAGAGCCGATCGAACGAAAGAAACTGCTCGGTGGGCGGAAGCCGTCGGTTAAAGACTCGTTCGACGGGCGGATACACGACGCACTGGTCAGCGGCGTCCGCCGACCCGACGATGAATGTCGTGTACTCCGCTCCCACAATGAACCGCTCCACAAGCACGCCGCCGCCTGTCAGATCCCAGCCGCGGTAGCCATCGCGCAGCAACGCCCGCTGCGTCTCCAGCGCCTCGCGCGCGTGCACGACGGAGTCGATTGTGATTCCCATGCTCCCCGCCGAGATCGCGGGCTTGATGATCAGCGGCGAGCCGCAGCGTGCAAAGAGGTCGTCGGCAGTCGCGTCGTCGTGAAGGATCGCCCAGGGTGACGTTGGAACGCTGGCGAGATCGAAGCGCTCCTTCATCGTGATCTTGGAGGTGGTCACGTCGTAGAACGCGCTGTCCGCGCCGGTGAAGCAGAGCCCCTTCGCTTCGAGATACCGGACCACGGACAATCCCGGCACACCGTTCGTTTCGTCGCCGTCGCACAGATTGAGCACCACCGCGTGCGAACGGTCGTCCGCGTTGATGATTTTGTCGATGACGCGCTCGTAGTCGCTGAGCAGTACCGGCGTCCAGTTCCACGCGTGTCCGAGGGCAGCGAACACCCGCGCATACTCGGCGCGGCTCTGACTGTAGTCGTTGTAGTAGGCGAGGTTCGGATCACTCGTCTCGACGAACGGCACCAGCACCCAGATCGTGAGCGGTCGAGTTGTTCCCGCAACAGGCGAGCGGACCGTCGAGGCTACAGAGGAGTCGCTGGTCGCGTCGCGCTCCGCATCGAACGCTGCAACCGCCGCCGGCTCGGCGGGGGAAATGGTTCCTGAGTCCATGACGTCCGGATGAGGGCGAGGCACCACGGGAGGGCGCACAGGGATCGCGAAGGAGCGACCAGCGACCAAGAAGCGAACACGAGCTTGGCCGATTGTAAAGACGAGCCTGCAGGCCGACTTGCGTCACGCGGCGCTGGACACAGGGGTCGATTCGGTGCACGGTTACGCCGCGACCACTCCGCCTCCCCACACAGACGTCCTCATGCACCTCGTTATGCACCTCGTCTCACGTTCAGTCATTCGCACGCTCTCCCTCTCGTTGCTGGCGGCAGGCGTTGCCTGCGGACGGACCACCAGCACCTCGAGTTCGTCCATCGGCGTCGGATCGGCGGGCGCCGGGCAGACCGCCGCGCCATCGTCGGCCACGCAAGGCGGCAACGCGCAGGGAGTCGGTGCGCCGCGCGGGATGGTCGTGTCAGCGAGCGCGATTGCCAGTCAGGCTGGCCGGGATGCGTTGGCCGCCGGTGGAAACGCGGTAGACGCGGCGATCGCGACGGGCTTCGCACTGGCAGTCACGTATCCGGCGGCCGGTAACATCGGCGGTGGCGGATTCATGGTCATTCGTCAGCCTGACGGCCGCGCGACGACGATCGACTTCCGCGAGAAGGCGCCGGCCGCCGCCACGCCGGAGATGTTCACCGACTCTACCGGCAACTACTCGGCGCGTATTCATCATCGCAGTCATCTCGCAGTTGGCGTGCCGGGCACCGTCGCCGGCTTCGCCTTGGCACATGAGAAGTATGGGAAGCGCGCGTGGAAGTCGCTGGTCGATCCAGCGGTACGTCTCGCACGCGACGGATTCGACGTGCCGACTGGCCTGGCGGCGTCGCTCAGTGGCTCGTTGACACGCTTCAAGACGTATCCGGCCACGGAAGCCGCGTATTCGAAGAGCGGTGTTGCCTACGCGGCCGGTGAGCGCATGCGACTACCCGATCTTGGACGCACGCTCACGCGCATTCGCGATGACGGGCGCGATGGCTTCTACCGTGGTGAGACGGCGCGTCTGATTGCGGAGGAGATGAAGCGGGGCGGCGGTGTGATCACGGAGGCGGACCTCGCGGCGTATCAAGCGAAGGAGCGCGCACCGATCCGCGGCACGTATCGCGGCTACGACATCATCTCCATGGCGCCGCCGAGTTCCGGCGGCGTGGCGATGGTGGAGATGCTGAACATTCTCGAGGGCTTCGATCTCAAGGCCGCGGGGCACAACTCACCGCAGTATGTGCACCTGGTGGTGGAGTCGATGCGTCGCGCGTTTCTCGACCGTGCGCGTTTTCTTGGTGATGCGGACTTCGTGCCGGCACCCCTCGACCGTCTGACGAGTAAGCAATACGCGGCAGAGTTGCGGAAGTCGATCACGCTCGATCGCGCCACTCCGTCTGCGCCGTCGCAGGTGGTGCAGGGCTACGAAAGCCCGGAGACGACGCACTTCAGCGTCGTGGACGCGAATGGCATGGCGGTGTCGGTGACGTACACGCTCGAAGCTGGCTATGGGCTTGGCGCTGTCGTGGCGGGCGCTGGATTCCTGCTCAACAACGAGATGGGCGATTTCAACGGCAAGCCGGGGCTCACCGACAGCACCGGTTTGATCGGCACGCCTGCCAACGTCGCGCGACCGGGGAAACGCATGCTGTCGAGCATGACGCCGTCGATCATTGCCAAGGACGGCAAGCTCGTGGCAGTGGTGGGCAGCCCGGGCGGTCGCACGATCATCAATACCGTGCTGCAGGTGATCCTCAACGTGATCGACTTCGGCATGCCGATGCAGGATGCGGTGAATGCAACGCGCTTTCATCACCAGTGGCTTCCGAACGTGATCTCGGTGGAGCGGAACGGACTGCCGGCGACCACGGTGAGTGCGTTGCAAGCGCTGGGGCACGAAGTGCGCTTGGGCGGCACACAGGGCACCGCGCACTCAATCATGCTCGATGCGAAGACAGGTCGTCGCATTGGCGCAGCCGACCCGCGCGACAAGGACGCGGGCGCCGTCGGCTACTGAGGCACCGAAGCTGTGGGTGAAATGCACACGGGGCGCCGACCGCAGTGGTCGGCGCCCCGTCGTGCGATGGAACGAGCGCGAACGCTTACTTGACCGTGAAAGCCGCGTGTGCCTTGGTCTTGTCCCACATGATCGCGAAGTTGCCGCCCTTGCCGGCGGGGGTCACTTCGATCGTCATCTTCTCGACGACGGCCGGCGTCGCCTCGACCGTCAGCGGAATGCGCACCAGATCCTGCTTGGCGTCGTACTCCGTTCCCCACTGTTCGGTCTGCTTGTTCACGATCAGCATCCACTTACCGCCCTGATCCAGCAGGGTGAAGAGCGTGTACGTGCCGGCCGGCACGGCCAGCGCGCCGAACTGCAGTGCCTTGCTGGTGGTGAAGTGCGTGGCCTTGTTCGCACCCGTGCGCCACACCATGCCCCACTTCATGTCATTGAGGCCACCAAAGATTTCGCGGCCGCGCTTGGACGGACGACCGTAGTCCACGAAGATGTTCGCGCCGGCAATCGTCGCCTTGACGGAGTCGCGAGGAGAGGCAGGCGCCTGTCCGGCCTTGGGGGCCATTCCGGCCATGCTGCCCTGCGCAGCGGCTGGCATGGCGAGGAGTGAAAGCGCCGCAAGCGTGGCGGCGGTGCGGATCATCGGAGTACGAAGGGACATGTGCAGTAGGATGGTCGGAGGGGCGGGATAAACAGGCTGCGGACGGCAGCTGGAATTATACCGCGTCTGGTGCGACTGAGGTTCCAATCGCGTCACCCGTGGCACGTTCGTCGCCGCCCGGACCTGCGGTTACGTTCTTCCGATGTTCGCTTCTCGCATGTTCTCACACTCCGCGCCCTCTTCCCCCACGGAACGGCGTGGGACGTCGCTGCTGACGCTGGCGCTGGCGATGCTCCTGGTCGCGGCGCCCTCTCTCGCGCAGCAACCCGCAGCCGCGCCGGCCCGCACCCGGTCGGACAGTGCGCGCGCATTTGGGGCACTCGTCGCGTCGCTCTCCGAGGCGGGTGGCTACTTCGACACCGACAACCTGATCTCGAACGAGCGCAGCTATCTGCACGTGATGAGTGGGCTCGACCGGCTGGGTGTACGAGGTGGCGGTTACATCGGTGTTGGCCCTGATCAGAACTTCTCGTACATCGCGCGCATCAAGCCGAGCATCGCCTTCATCGTCGATGTGCGCCGCGACAATCTGCTGCAGCAGCTGATGTTCAAGGCGCTGTTCGCGCGTGCGCGCAATCGTGCGGAGTATCTGGCGCTTTGGCTGGGGAAACCGCTTCCGGATGACGTCGCAGCGCTCTCCAATGCGAACATCGATGCCATCGTGGCGCGGCTCGACGCGCTGACCTCAACGCCGATCAGCGCTCGCGCCGCACACGCCGCGGTGCAGGACGAGGTGCAGCGATTCGGCATTCCGCTTTCGACGCAGGATCTCGCCACGATCGAACGCTTCCATGCGGCCTTCATCGCCTCAGGGCTCTCTCTGCAGTTCACGTCCACCGGTCGTCGTCCGCGCGAGTACTACCCGACGCTGCGCCAGCTCATTCTCGAACGAGATCTGAACGGTGTACAAGCCAGCTACCTTGCCCGCGAGACGGACTTTCAGTTCGTGAAGTCGCTCGAAGCGCGCGATCTCGTGGTGCCCGTGGTGGGTGACCTGGGCGGAACCAAAGCGATGCGTGCAATTGGCGCGTTGCTCACGCAACGTGGCGAACGGCTTTCTGCACTCTATGCGTCGAACGCCGAAGACTACGTGATGCGAGGCGGCGGCTTCGCGCGCTATGCGAAGAGCGTGCTGGCGATGCCGCGCGACGCGAAGAGTGTCTTCATTCGGAGTTGGTTTGGCGGAGAGGGGAGTCATCCCCAGAACGTGCGTGGCTACTACAGCACGCAGCTCTTGCAGACCATCGATGATTTCGCAGGCGACTTCCCCTCAGGTGCGTTCCCCTCCTACTACGACCTGACACACCGCCGTACCGTACCGCTGCGCTAGCAGGCGGCCGACCTCGCGGTTCGGAGGCGGTGCCGGTATGTTCGGCCAATGAAGCCTCTTCTTCTGCTCACGGCGGCGCTGGCGGTCAGCGGCTGCGCTCTCCATAAATCGCCCAAGCTTCCGGCGCCGATACCGCCCCTCAAGGGCACGCCGCAGGTCGCCTTCGCGCTGCGCTACGTCGATATCGCGACCGGAACCGGTGCCGAAGCGGCGCCACGCAAGTGCATCTTTGCGCACTACACGGGTTGGACGACGGACGGCAAAAAGTTTGACTCGTCGCGTGACACGATGCCCAACGGTCGGGAGAAAACGCCGATCGCGTTCGCGCAGGGCGCGCGCGGGGTCATCGCCGGCTGGGATACCGGTTTCGACGGGATGCGCGTGGGCGCGCGCCGACGGCTGTTCATTCCGTATCAGCTCGGATACGGCGCGCCGGGCCGCCCGCCCGTGATTCCGCCCAAGGCAGAATTGATATTCGATGTGGAACTGATGGCCGTCGCCGACACGTTGCCTCGCACGGAGCCACCGGTGCGTGGGCAGCCGGCAACACCGGCGCGATGCCCGACCTGGGCGACCGTCAGCGGCGGAAAGTGACGCGCCACGCGTCTCGATCCTTTGTCATGACAAGGGGTAGGCGACAGTGGACTCTTGAACTGGAGACTCGCATGATCGGAATGATGGCGTGGCAGGATCGGTCCGCCCGTCTGAGGCACTGCCTCCGGCTGCTCGTCGTGCTGCTCGCCGCGGTGTTCGTCCGGCCATCGACGGCGAGTGCGCAGGGGATGCCGCTCATCGGCTTCGTGCGCGATGAACTCGGCCAGCCGATCGAGGGCGTCGAGATCCTCCTCGGCAGTCTCGAGGTCCGCGCACGCACCGACGAGTACGGTCGCTTTCGCATCTTCCCGTTGCCGCAGGGACTGACATACGTCGCGGCGCGGCGCGTCGGATTTCTCCCGGTGGCTGACCTCGTGCGCATCACCCCGACGGACACGATCGAATTCATGATGGATCGCATCGGACAGCGGATGGATACCGTCCGCGTGGTCTCCCGCGCGGAAGCCGCCTGGGAGCGCGATCTGCGGCGCTACGAGTGGGCAACCGCAGCGGCGCGGAGCGGCTGGGTGCTGACCGATCGTGATATCGCCAAACGCGGCCCCGTATGGACGTCTGATCTGCTGATGGGGCGTCCCGGCTTTCAGGTCGTCGGCAACGGTGGACAGGCGCGTGTGATTGGCACACGAGGGCGTTGCACGCCGCTGCTGATCGTGGATGGACAGCCGCTGGTTGGCTTTGTGCTGAATGACATCGCCCCCTCCACGATCAAGGCGATGATCACCTACAACAGCGCAGCTTCACTGCCCATCGAAATGCAGACCATGCGCGGCAATCTGAGTTGCGGCGTGATCGCGATCATCTCGCAGTAGGAGGCTGACGCGCCGGAGAGGCGCAGCTATTTCTTCGCGAGATACGCCGCGACGAGCGCGTTGGCGTGTCCGTGACCCATCGCGTGCGTGGTCTTCAGTAGCGCCACCAGTTCCATGTGCTTGAGCGGGCCCGCCTTCTGCAGGATCGTCATCCAGTGCTCGATCGGCTCTCCGTACTTCTTCTCGATCGACGGAAAGTACGATGCGGGGCCCTGCACTTTGACTGGCTTGTCCATGAAATGGTCTCGAAGCGATGAAGAGGTAGTGGGGGAGCGAGTCTGTCGCTCAACGTCCGTCGACCAGCCACTCCCACACGATGCGTGAGCAGTCCGCGATCAACGCCGCGGCGACCTTCTCGTCCGTGATGCCGCGCGTCAGCACCGCGAGTACGTAGGGAGACTTCCCCGCGGGATACACGATGCCGGCGTCGTGCAACGTCGCGGTGATGGATCCCGTTTTGTGGGCCACGCGCGTGCCGCGCGGCAGGCCGGCGGGAATTTCGTCGTTGAACGCCTGCGCCTCAAGAATCGCCAGCATCTCGCGCGTGCTGGCCGCGTTGGCGACTTGGCCGGTCTGCAGCGCGCTGAAGAGCGCGACCAGATCGTTGGCCGTGGTCGTGTTGTTGAGCCCTGCCCGAAACGCGACGTTGTCCTCCACACCGCGCCGCACCATCAGGCGGGTTGCGCCCAAGCCGCGCGTGAGCTCCGTGACTTTCACCGGGTCGAGCAGTGCGATCAGCGCATTCGTGGCAAGGTTGCTCGAGTGCGTGATCATGCGTGTGGCCAGATCGCGCAGCGGGACTTCGGTGCCGACCAGCGCGTACACACTGCTGTCGCTGTCGTCGCTGGCGCTGAGCGTGTAGGCCGAGCTGTCTACGATCGACTTGAACGCATTGACGAGTCGCAACGTCTGATTCGCCTTGAGCGCCCCCGATTCGATGTTCCGATACAGCGCGAAGAGCACGGGGACTTTCATCGTGCTCGCCGCGTGAAAGACCGTGTCCCCCGCGATGTCCATCCGACGAGATGTGCCAAGATCGCGTACGGACAGTCCCACCTGTGCGCCCGGCACCTGCGCGATGCGTGTGAGCAAGCGCGCGCGAACGACGTCTGCACTCGGTCCGGGTTGCGCCGAAAGAGAGCCGCCAGCGAGTACCGTCCCGGCCAGCACGCTGCTTGCGAGCGCGACGCGACGCAGAGCCACGTGATGCATCGCGACACGGCGAGTCGGTTCGGGCAGGCCCGCGGCACGAGGAGGCGTGGCACTCGATCGACTCAGACGAGCGAACACCGCACCGACCGGGCGCAGCAGGGGGCGCAAGGACATTCTCATGCGGCACATTCTGGATGCTGCAATCCACCAACGCAACGAGGGGCGATCATTCGATCGCCCCTCTGAAGACTTTCGCGCGGCGCGGTGAGCGCTGTGACTCAGGCGCGACGACGGCGCATCATCACGCCGAGCAGCCCGACGCCAGCACCCATCAGAACGAACGACGAGGGCTCCGGTACCGTGGAGGTGTTGATGCCCGTGCCCACCACACTCACGTTGTCCAGGAAATCGCCATAGCTGGTCTGGTTGCCGCGCGAACGGAACTCGAGCATGGTGCTGGTGCCCGTCGCGACGAACAGCTGCGAGAAGTCCGTCCACTGATACGGCGCGGTGATCTGGCCGGTGGACATCAGGAAGTTGTTGTTCACGTACACGTCGATCTGGCTGTAGCCGTTGCGATCACGCGGGCGATGCGCGGCCCAGAAGTCGAGCGCGTACTCGGCGCCAACCGTCGTGGTGAGCGACTGCTGAATGGACGTGGAGCTGTTCACCTGCAGTTCCAGATGGCTGTTGCCGTCTTGCGCGGCGAACCCGTTGAACGAGTTGGTCCAGCGCTCGAACGTGCCCGAGCTGGAATTCCCGAGTGACGTCCACGAGGTCACGTTGGCGTTCGGGTAGTCCGCGCCATTGCGAAGCGGCGTACCCAGCTCGAAGCTGCAGTTCTGAACCAGGTTGTTCGCCATGGTGCGGCAGGACTGCGCGGAGGCGACAGCGGGGGCGGCGAGCAGGGCAGAGACAGAGGCGGCGAACGCGAGGCGGCGAAGCATTGATTGAATCCCGTTTGGAAGTTGCCACGCTGTAATGCAACGATGATGCCAAACTCAGCCTTACGTGTGGTTTCGCCTAAACCGTTATCTGGCAACGTCTTAAGGGTAGAGGCGGTCGCGGGACGTCGTTCAGCCAAACGCGCCCGGATGAGAGACTGTCGCGTCGGCGCTACTCGCGTTGTGGCGCTACGCTCCACGCTCGGAATGGTCACAAGCGGCGCTCTGGGGACGAGTCGCTGCAGGGGTCAAGGATCCGCACGCGTAGCGAAACCGAACGCTGTCGTACCATCGTAAGGTCGGCATGACTCAACGCCTTGTACGGAGCCCGTCGTGACTGCGAACCGCCGCTATCAGGAGCAGGAAATCGCCCTCATCCTCGAGCAGGCGGGCGCTGCGCAGGAGCGGGCGCAGGAGAAGGGCGCCATTGCGTTGCCGGCCGCGGACTCACATGGCCTGACGTTGCAGCAGCTGCAGGAAATCGGCGCCGAGGTTGGGATATCCCCCGAGTACGTCGAGCGCGCCGCACGGGCCGTGGATCGCGGTGACCTCGTTCCCACCCAACGTCGGACCTGGCTTGGGCTGCCGGTGGGCGTGGCGCGGACGATCGATTTCGGGCGCAACGTCTCCGATGCGGAATGGGATCGCATCGTGGTGACGCTACGTGAGACCTTCGAGGCGCGGGGGCGATTACAGCGCGACGGTTCCTTCCGTCAGTGGACCAACGGAAACCTGCAGGCGTTGCTCGAGCCGACGCCCTCCGGGCACCGCTTGCGGCTCAGCACCCGAAAGGGGGACGCCACCGCGATGGTGGCCATGGGCGTCTCCCTGATCGCCGGCGCCGCGCTGATCGCGGCGGCGGCCGTGTTGCGGACCGACGAGCTCACGGCGCGAATTCTCCTCGCGCCTGTCGTGATGGGAATCGGCGGGGTGCTCAGCCTCCTCTCAGTCGGTGTGCAGCTCCCCCGCTGGGCCCGGACACGTGCGGCGCAGATGGAAAGCATCGCCGCGCGCACGCTCGAGGAACCGGCCGGCCTTCCCGGCAACATCACACCCGCGCTGCCGGACGCGCGCTGACCTCATATGCTCGGCGCACTCCATCGCGTGCGCCGTGCGTGCGCGATGACTACTTCTTGACGCGCCGCACAACTTCAACGGCCTGAATGCCATCGCCTTCCTCGATGCGATCGATCAGCGACAGTCCGCTGGTGATGCGCGCGAACACCGTGTAATCGTGATCGAGGCGGAAGTTGTCCACGAGGTTGATGAAGAGCTGACCGTCGCCCGTGTCACGACCGCGCGTGGAAATGCCGAGCGTGCCGCGCTTGTGTGAACGCAGCCCGACCTCGTCGCGCATGAATCCCGACGAGATGCCATCATATTCGTCCGCGCCCGGCGAGCCACCCTGCACGACGAAATTCGGCACGATGCGATGCAGCGTTAGGCCGGTGAACTTGCCGGAGTCGGCGAGCTGCACCAGCGTCGCGACGGTCAGCGGTGCTTCGTCCGGGAAGAGCTCCATCGTGATCGTCCCCAGCCCGCGAAAGCGGATCTTGAGCATTGCCCCGTCCAGTCCGGCCAGAAACGCCTCGCTGGGGAGCGGCTCGATCGGATAATCCGCCACTGCGGGCACGACAATCGGCGATCCCGCCTCGCGCAGCCGCTCCGCGATCGCCACCAACGGGTCACGCTGAGTCGAGCGCTTCTGTGCCAGCAGACGGTCCGCCGTCGCGCGCAGTGGTGCGACGGCGCGCGGCAGATCGGTGGAGCCCTTGAGCTGCGCCGCGGCCGCCAGTAGAAGCCCGGCGTGATCGCTGCTGAGTGCGCGCAGCGCGTCGTCGGTGTTGGACATCGCAGCGATGGCGACGTTGGGGGCATTGTCGCGAGCCAGCGCGGCAAGCGTGGCGCTGTCGTGGAGCAGCTTGGCTGCGGTGGCGGCGTAGACACGTTCCTGCCAGGTGCGCGACGTCGCCGAGGCCGCGAGCGCGGGCTGGGCGAGTGCCGGTGCAATCCGGGCCAATGCGACGAGCGCATGCGCGCGCATGCGCCACGTGGTGCCGTCGCTCATGACCATCTGCAGCGTGGATGCGTACGTGTTCGCGTCGCAGGACTTCTCGCCGATCAGGTCGATCGCGGCCAGCGCAACATGCTCGCTGCCGTCGCGAAGCGAGGCGAGCGCCCGTTCGCAGGTGCCGGCGACGCGCAGTGCCTGATAGCGCACGAAAGGCGACGGATCGTCGAGCCACTGTCGTGTGGCGGCGACGGCCAGCCGTCGCACCTGCGCGCTGGAGTCGCGCAACGCGAGTGCCATCGTGCTCGAGTCGCGATCGCCGGCGGCGGTGAGCGCCAACAGTACGAGCTGGCGCATCTCCTCGCCGCGGTTGGCGCGGAAGGCCTGCCGCAGCGCTTGCACCGTGCTCGCGGTCGGCTTGTTGCTCCGCGCGGTGCGACGCAGTAGCGACTCGAGTCCGCGGGCCGCCCCCAGCCGCTCTGTGGCATCGCGTGCGGCGGCGCCCAGATGTGTGGCCAGCGTCTGCTCCACTGAGCCCGTGGCCGCACTGCTGCGCCCCATGGTGGAGAGCAGCATTGCGCGCACGTCGCTGCGCAGCTCCTTGCTGAGCGGGGCCACGAAGTCGAACGGGGCCTTCATCTGCCCGAGCGCGTTGATCGCTTCGAGCCGCACTTGCGGGCTCTTGTCCGTCACGAAGGGAACAACGCTATCCCGCAGTGCTGGTCGCTCGAAGCGACCGATCGCACGGACGGCGCGCGCACGCAACGTCTGATCACTCCCACGCGCGGCGCGCATGAGCACGGAGATGTCGGCACCGCGAGCATGCTCCGCCTCCAGCACCTGACGGGGCGACGGCGTCTGAACCACGAGGGACAGCATCAGCAACCACATCGGCAGCTCGGCGGTGAAGGGAACGGGCGCCTGCGGACGCCACGGTGGGAGAATATGCCTCCGCGACGGTGCGCCATTCCAGAGACGGTCCCGCGTGTTGCCGCTTCGTCCCCCGAACCGGATATTCGGGCATGCGACCCTTTTCGACCGAACGCTTCCTCGGATACAGCGTGCTGCGCGCGGCGGCCCCTCTGGGCCTGCTGCTGAGCGCCTCCGCCCCCACGGCCACGCGCGATGTGCATGCCTACACGGGCGCAGCGGCAGCCACCGGCCGCCCGCTCGCCGCTGCGGCGGACAGCCTGCACTACGGCACTGGGACCTGGGAGCCAGACTCGCTGGGCAATCATCGCGCGGTACTGCGCGTGGCGTCCGCGAGTGAGGCCGTCTACGTGCGGATCTCCTGGCGGCGGCGCGATGGCTCGCCCGAGCAGGTGGATGCGATCGTCATGAACGCGCAAACGGGAGCGCGAGTGCGCAACGTCGCGCGCGTGGCGATCAATCGCGAGTTCGGTGACTTTGTTTTCGAGGCCGCCGCGGCAGGCGCGTACTACGTGTACTACATGCCGTACACGGGCACCTTCAAGTCCAACTACCCGAAGATCACCTACCGCACGCCGATGGCGACGGCCGACGTGGCTTGGGCCGCTCGACACGCGTCTGCGGAGTCCATTCGCGCGGAGTCGCTGCGCGCGCTGCCCGCCGCCGTGGTGACCGGTTTCGATGCGGTGAATGAGTTTTCGCGCTTCACGCCGATGGAGTACATCGCCACGGCCGCGGAGCGCGCGGCGCTGATTGCGAAGCACCCAACGGCGGGCTACCTCGCGTTTCCTGAGGATCGCTCGCGCTCCATCCGCATGACGCACGACATTCCACAGCTCTGGGCGGAGCGTGGCGCGTTCGTGCCGTTCTCGGGCAAGGCGGAGCGCGGCGAGTCATACAGCTTCCAGATTGGCGTGTGGGCACATCGCGGGGCGCTCGATTCGGTGCGCTATCGTGCGAGCGACTTTGTGCGAGCTGGTGGAGGTCGCATCGCGGCGTCGGCGCTGACCGCGTACAACCTTGAAGGGGTGGACTGGTCGGGGGCGCGCTTTGTGCGCGCGTTGCACGTGGATGCGGGAGCGGTGCAGCCGTTGTGGTTCGGGCTGAACGTGCCGGAGACAGCAACCGCCGGTACATACACGGGACGCATCACGCTGTCCGTTGCGCATCAGCCCGATCGCGAGATCCCCGTCAGCATCACCGTGTTGCCCACGCGCGCCATCGCGCACGGCGACGACGCGCCGGAGAATCTCACACGACTGCGCTGGCTCAATTCGCGCATGGCCGCCGATGACGAGCTTGTGAAGCCCTACACGGCGCTGCGTGTGGCGCGCAGTGCGAAGGGTACGACGATTTCGCTGCTCGGTCGCGCGATGACGGTGGGCGGCAATGGCTTCCCAACGCAGGTGCGATCGTTCTTCACCGATGGCAACACGCGCATCGGTTCGAGCGCGCAGGAAGTTCTCGCGGCGCCCATCGCCCTTGTCGTGAACGATTCCGCTGGACACACAATGTCGTTCAGCGGCGCGGCAGCGCGCATCATGTCGCAATCGCCCGGCGCGGTGACGTGGCGTGCCGAACATCGTGCCGGTCCGATGGGCATGGCGCTGGCGGCGAAGATGGAATTCGAAGGCACGACCGAGTATCGCGTGACGCTGCGTGCGACCAAGCGCACGACGCTCTCGGATGTGCGCATCGAAGTGCCGCTCCGCAGCGAGGCGGCGCGCTACATGATGGGGCTGGGGCAGAAGGGAGGGCTCCGGCCGAGCGAGTTCCACTGGAAATGGGACGTCACCAAGAAGAACCAGGACGCCGTGTGGCTGGGGGGCGTGAGTGCGGGCATGCAACTCACGCTCAAGGACGACGCCTACGTCCGGCCGCTCAACACCAACTTTTACCTGAGCAAGCCCCTCGTCGAGCCACGCTCGTGGGCCAATGGCGGCAAGGGTGGCTGCGATATCGTCGAGCGCAACAACGCGGTGCGGTTGTCGTGCTATAGCGGCGCGCGCGTCATGGAAGCGGGGGATTCGCTGCGCTTCGATTTCCGGTTGATGCTGACACCGTTCAAGCCACTCGATACAGCCGGGCAGTGGGAGACGAGATTCTTTCACGCGTTCGTGCCGGTGGACTCCATCGTGAAGCGCTCCGCCAATACGGTCAATGTGCATCACGCCAACCGCGTGAATCCGTGGATCAACTATCCGTTCATCGAGACGGCGGCGATGCGCTCATACATCGACTCGACGCACGCTCGGGGACTGCGCACGAAGATCTACTACACGGTGCGCGAACTCACGAATCATGCGCCGGAGATTTTCGCGCTGCGCTCGCTCGGCGACGAAGTTCTGTCGAACGGGCCCGGCGGCGGCTTTTCTTGGCTGCAGGAGCATCTGGGCGGTGACTATCTCGCGGCGTGGCACGTGCCGACCAACAAGGATGCAGCGGTGGTCAACAGCGGCGTATCGCGCTGGCACAACTTCTACATCGAAGGACTCAACTGGCTGGTGCAGCACGAGAAGATCGATGGGCTCTATCTCGACGACGTGGCCTTCGATCGGCTGACGATGAAGCGTGTGCGCCGTGTGCTGGATCGAGGCAATCCGCGCGCGCTGCTCGATCTGCACTCGGCCAACCAGTACAACCCGCGCGATGGCTTTGCGTCGAGCGCCAATCTCTATCTCGAGCACTTCCCGTTCATCAATCGGCTCTGGTTCGGCGAGTACTTCGACTACGACTCGAAGCCGGACTATTGGTTAGTCGAGATCTCGGGCATCCCGTTCGGTCTGATGGGTGAGATGCTCGAGAAAGGCGGCAATCCATGGCGCGGCATGACGATGGGGATGACGGCTCGGCTGCCGTGGTCCGGCGATCCAGCGCCGCTCTGGAAACAGTGGGACAGCTTTGGCATCCAGCAGAGCCGCATGGCCGGCTGGTGGGGTGATAGTCACCCGGTGACGACGAGCGACGCCAACGTCCTGGCGACGACGTGGGTAAAGCAGGGGACGGCCATGGTCTCGCTGGGGTCGTGGTTGGAGACCGACACGCAGGTGCGACTTGCGATCGACTGGAAGGCACTTGGTCTCGATCCTGCTCGAACGCGAGTGCGCGCACCGGCGATCGATGCGTTTCAGTCGGCGGGCGAGTGGGCGCCAGACGCGCTGATTCCCGTGCCGGCCAAGAAGGGGTTGTTGCTCGTGCTCGAATCACGCTGATACGCAACGCTGCATCAGACTCGCATCCGATTCGCATCCAATTGCATCCAAGAGGCCCGATGACTCGCCGCTCCCGATTCGCACTCGCCATCAGCGTCATGGCGACCGCGACGGCCACCATGACTGCGTCCGCGCAGACCAAACCGACGGTCGAGCAGTTTCTATCGCCAGCGTCCCCACTCATGCTCGCGTCGGCCCACAAGGCGGATCGTGTGGCGTGGATGGCGTACGACCGTGGTATGCGCAACGTCTACACTGCGGCCGCTCCCAGCTTCGCGCCGGTGCGCGTGACCAACTTTCTCGAAGACGATGGCAACGACCTGACCGACGTGTCGCTCTCCGACGACGGGTCAATCATCGTCTTCGTGCGCGGCTCGGCGCCCAATCGCTTTGGCTGGGTGGCCAACCCCAGTCATGACGCCAACGGCGCGGAGCGCGCCATCTGGGCGGTGCGTTCGAGCGGCGGACCGGCGTGGCGCGTAGCCGAGGGCGCGTCGCCCGAGTTGTCGCCCGACGGCAAGTACGTGCTGTACGTGAAGGACGGACAGATCTATCGCGCGACGGTGGTGCGCACGCGGCCGGCGACGGCGCACGACACGGGCGGCGTACCTTTCATTCGTGAGTGGGGGCGCAACGGAAGCCCGCGTTGGTCGCCTGATGGTCAGAAGATCTCGTATGTGAGCGATCGCGAGAATCACGCGTTCGTGGCTGTGTACGACATGCGCACGCGCAAGGTCACGTATGTGAGCCCGAGTGTCGATTGCGATGGTGGCCCCACGTGGAGCCCCGACAGCAAGCGCATCGCGTTCTATCGTCGGCCGGGTACGCCGTTCGGCTTGCAGGCGCAGGTGGGGCAGGGTGGCATCGGCAATCCGCCCGGACCGGCCGCGCCGGGAGGAGCGTTTGCTGCGCAGCCTCAGCGCGTGGCACCGGCATCTGGGTGTGGCGGCGGTGGCTTTGGCGGACGCGGTGGAGCGCCGGTCGCGACGGATACGAATGCGCGCGGCGGCAACCCGATGCGTCGTTCACCCGGCTTCTATTCGTCCACGTTCGCTGGTGGGCACACGCTCGCGCTGATGATTGCCGATGCAACGACCGGTGAAGCGAGGGAGACGTGGCACAACGCGCCGCGCGACAGCGTCTTCACGAGCTTGAACAACATGGTGTGGGCGAATGACCACGTCGTCTTTCCGGTGACGTTTCCCAAGGACGAGTTCGAGCGCTGGTACACGCTGAGCGTGAACGGTGGATCGCCGGTGCGCTTGACGACGACGGATGGTCTGATCGAAGACGCCACGTCGGTCGCGATGTCGAAGGACGGCAAGACGATGTTCTACTGCACGAATGCGACGGACATCGAGCGTCGGCACATCTGGTCAGTCCCCACCGCGGGCGGCGCGGCACCAGTGCGCATCTCGACGGGCGATGGCATCGAGACCTATCCGCAGCCGCTGGCGTCGGGCAAGAGCGTGGCGGTCATCTACTTCGACGCGCATACGCCGGCCTCCATCGCGCTTGTGCCCACGCAGGGTGCGAAGCCGACGATTGTCTTCCCCAAGCTGGGCAAGGACTTCCCCACGGCCGCACACGTGACGCCGGAGATCGTGTGGACGACGGCTGCCGACGGCATGAACATCAGCAACCAACTCTTCCTGCCGAAGGACATGAAGGCTGGCGAGAAGCGACCGGCGATGGTGTTCGTGCATGGCGGTCCGCAGCGGCAGATGATGCCCGGCTATCACTACATGCAGTTCTATCACTGGGCGTACGCATACAACCAGTGGCTCGCCAGCCAGGGCTACATCGTGCTGTCGATCAACTATCGGAGCGGCATCGGCTACGGTCGCAGCTTTCGCAACGCCGAGAAGACGCAGGCGCGCGGCAACTCGGAGTATCAGGACGTGCTGGCCGGTGCCAAGTTCCTGCAGGGGCGCGCCGATGTCGACGTCTCGCGCATCGGCATCTGGGGATTGTCCTACGGCGGACTGCTCACGTCGCAGGCTCTGGCGCGCAACTCGGACATCTTCGTGGCCGGCGCCGATCTGGCCGGCGTGCATCTCTACGGCAATGTGATCGACACGACGAGTCTCGCCTTCCGATCCAGCGCTGTGTCGGCCATCGACAGCTGGAAGTCACCCGTGTTTCTGGTGCACGGCGACGACGATCGCAACGTGGACTTCGCACAGACGGTCGGACTCGTGCAGCTGCTGCGCGCGCGCAAGATCTATCACGAGCTGATCGTGGTGCCCGATGACCTGCACGAATCGATGCTGCACAAGAACTGGATCGACACCTTCGACCGCATGGGGGTCTTCTTCAAGCGGTTCGTGTGGGACAAGCAAAAGCCGCCGACCAGTGAGTGACTGATCGGCGGCGCAGATGCTGCTGGCCTTTTAACGCTTCGTGACGTTCAGCGGATCGGCCGGTCGAGCGCTTCGTAGCGTGCACGATGTTGTTCAGGCGCCGCCTTCGACGTGACGTCGAGTGTCATGACGGGGTTCCCCTTCGCCGCCTCGTACGCGGGCCAGAGGGGGAGCCCTTTTCCATTCGGATTGCCGGTGCGCGCAAAGTTGCTCCAGTATCGAAGCATCTGCGACGACAGCGCGTGATCCGCCGGCTCCCACGTCACCTTGGGAACGGACTCCAGCGCGCCGAAGACGTACTCGATCTCGCCGGCATGTCGCGCACCGACATCGCGCGCGCTCAGCGTGCGACCGTTCGGGAGCGTGGTCGGCGCGATTGGAATCTGGCGGGCGAAGAGATAGCGATAGACGGGCTTGCCGCTTGTGGCGCGATGTGTCTCGATCCACTTCCACGTGCCGTAGCTGATGAACTGATCGCTCGTCAGCGCGGCGGACGACTCCGTCGCGACGGAATCGTTGGTGGCAGGATAGGCGGCGAGCATTTCGTCGGCGCGTGGACCAAAGCGTGTACGCACCGACGTCGTGAACGAGGCGGCCGTGGTCGGCGTGGGGTTGAGCGTCACGGCGGAACGCATCTCGTCGGAGTTCCAGCCGGCCAGCAAAGGAATGCGCTGCTGCTCGCCGGCGGCGTAGATGTCGCGCACAGGCTTGGGGAGCACGACGCCGTCGATGATCGCACTGAAGCTGCGCCCGGGCTTGGCGCGCGACGCCTTGAGTATCGAATCGGCGGAGATCGCCCGGAGCGCGACGATGGAGGTGGCGCCGATGTCCGCGCCGAACGCGGCGCCCGCCTTCTCCGCAACGGCGAGCGTTGGCGCGCCCAGGGTGGCCCCAAAGAAGGCCCCGCTTTCACCGATCGCCTTGTGAACGATGCCCTTGGCGAGCGGCGAGGCGACAAGTGCGCTCACGCTGAACGAGCCCGCCGATTCGCCGAAGATGGTGACGTTGGCCGGATCGCCACCAAACGCGGCGACGTTGTCGTGCACCCACCGTAGCGCGGCGAGCTGGTCGAGCAGCGCGTAGTTGCCCGAGGTTCCACGCTTGGACTCCGCCGTCAGCTCGGGATGTGCGAGGAAGCCGAAGACGCCGAGCCGATAGTTGAGGCTGACGACCACCACTCCGTTCGTGGCGAGCCGTGCACCATCCTGTCGTGGTTCCGACGCAGAGCCCGCCTGAAAGCCGCCGCCATAAATCCACACCATCACGGGCAGCTTCTGTGCGGCGCGCCTCGCTGGTGTCCACACGTTCAGGTAGAGGCAGTCTTCGCTCACCTGATCGCGGAAGATCATGTCGGAGTAGATCGGCGCTTGCATGCAGCGCGGACCGAACGCCGTGGCTTCACGAACGCCGGGCCACGGCTCGACTGGTTGTGGCTCTCGCCAGCGCCTCTCTCCCGTTGGCGCCTGAGCGAACGGGATTCCCAGGAAGGTGCGGACCCCGCTCGAGGAGACCGGGAGCCCCTGCAGCGTGCCTGCGGCGATGCGCACCGTCGTTGTGCTCTGGGACGAAACGGGTCGAGCGCCGCCGAGCGAGAGGGCTGCGATGCCGATCGCGACGGCGAGCGGTTGCCGGAAGGAGTGCACGGACATGATGGTCCCGGAAAAGAGGTGTGCTACGTGCGGAATGTTCGGATCGGCCCCGAGCGCGTCAAGTTGCGCGCCACCGCTGGCACTTCGCGAGCGGCGGCGCATGATTTCACAAAGTACCACGTCACACCCTGACTCTCACTCGGCCGGAGTATTCATGCCGTTGTATCGCACTTCCCGTATTGCAGGACTCGCGGCGGGGCTCTCGCTCGTCGCGGCGTCGACTGCGTTCGCGCAGGCGGCACCCAAGCTCAACGTGTACGGCAGTCCGCAGCGTGTTGCGCCCGCGCCGACCAAGTCGACGATCGACGTGCGTGACCTGCAGATCCGTCTCTACCAGTTCGCCGACGATTCGATGCAGGGGCGCCAGGTTGGGCGCGCCGGCAACATGAAGGGCACGGACTACATCGCGGCTGAACTCAAGCGCATGGGACTGGTGCCGGCCGGCGACAACGGCACGTACTTCCAGACGCTGCCCTACCACGTGCGGAAGTTTACGAACCACTCACGTTTAACGATGGACGGCAATCCGCTGACGTTCAACGCGGAGTGGGTGGCGGTACCGGGCGCGCGTGCGCCCCGCGCGATCAGCAATGCCGAAGTGGTCTATGGTGGCGTTACCGGCGACTCGAGCACGTATGTGCCTGCGGCACAGACTGCAGGAAAGTTCGTCGTGATGGCGCCGGCGAATCGTCCGGCGCAGCCGCAGGGTGGTCGCGGCGGATTCGCTCCGCCGCCACCGTCACCGTATCCGGATGCTGCGGCGATCGCGACGGTGGATCTCGATGCGCTGACACCGGCGCAGCGCGCGGCGATCAATGAGCCGACCGTTGCGTCGTCGGGTGCTGGCGGCCGCGGTGGTCGTGGTGGCGGCGCGCCGGGCGGTGCGGTCGATTCGCTGGCGTTGCTCAAGCAGCAGCTTGCCGCGTTCACTCCGCAGGCGGCGATCCGTCTCACGCGGGACGCGGCGACGCAGCTGTTCAAGGGGAAGCCCATCGACGCACTGAGCCCGGGCGCCAAGGGCGGTGTGGTGACGGCGTCACTCGACTTTGTCGAGTTGCCCACCGATTGGGCGCGCAACGTGGTGGCGATCGTGCCGGGCAGCGACCCGAAGCTCAAGAACCAGTACGTCGCCATTGGTGCGCACAACGACCACGTCGGCTTCGCCACACCGGTGGACAAGGATTCGATTCGCGCCTACAACATCGCGAAGAATCGCTATCTGTTGGCGAACGGCATGGATCAGCTCAAGGCGTCGGGTGCGATGAACGCCGACGGCTGGAAGGTGAACATGGACAGCATTCGCAAGGTGTATCCGAAGCCGCGCATCGACTCGATCAACAACGGTGCGGACGACGACGGTTCGGGTTCGATGGGTGTGCTGGAGATCGCCGAGGCGATCTCGTCGATGCCGGTGAAGCCCAAGCGCTCGACGCTGTTCGTGTGGCACACGGGCGAAGAGGGTGGGCTGGTTGGCTCGGCGTTCTTCGTCGCCAACCCGACCGTGCCGCTCGACTCCGTGGTGGCGCAGATCAACGTGGACATGATCGGACGCGGTCGTGCGGAAGACTTGCCCGGCGGCGGCGATGACTACGTGGGCGTGGTTGGATCGTGGTTCGATTCCAAGGACTTGGGCGAGACCGTGCAGGCGGTGAACAAGAAGCGCGCCAAGCCGCTGGAGCTGGACTACAAGTTCGACGATCCCATCGCGTGGGGTGGCTACAACAACATCTATGCGCGCAGCGATCACTACAACTACGCGCGCTCTGGTGTGCCGATCGCGTTCTTCTTCACGGGTTTGCATGGCGATTATCACCAGCGCAGCGACGAACCTGAGTTCATCGACTATCCGCACTACGCGAAGATCGCCAACTACCTCAAGGATCTGACGGTCGAGGTGGGCAACGGTCCGCGTCCGCGCCTGAATGGCACGAAGCCGGCCAAGCCGCGCGTCATCACGCCGTAAGGGTCAGCTCTGTAGATACGAACGCCGCGTGCTTCTCGAGAGAGTGCACGCGGCGTTTGTGTTTCGTGCCCGTGGTGCGCGACGCGCGCCCTTCAGCGCATTCTGAGTGCCGTCAGTCGCGTGTAGAAGATGTGCGAGTTCATTCCCGGGTTCGAGCCGCCGAAGCTCGCATTGGACACGTGGTGCAGCGTGTAGCCGAAGGCCACTCGCGTGCGTGGCGACGCCTGCCACTGCAGCGATGCGCCGGGAGACACGGTGAAGTTGGCCTGCGTGGCCTGGCCATACGGCACCACCTTGCTGAACCACGCGACGCCCGACGTGACCTGAACGACCGTGGAGAACCTCGGCGAATGCGGAATCTCCGCTTGCGCGCTGAGTGGAGAGATGCCGACTCCCCAGCTATCGTGGTCGAAGTAGCGCGCGGCCTGTTTGGGGTCAACGCGATGATCCGGCTCGCGAAGCACGGCAGGAATGCGTACTGGTGGCGCACTGCTGGAGACGAGCATCAGCGGGAGCGCTTCGGTAACCCAGCTGAAGCGCGCGCGATGCCAGGCGAAGAGGTCGCGTGTCCACTGCACGCCCAGGATGCGCATCGAGCCGCCCTGGATGGTCTCATTGTCGGACGCTGTCTGCGCGAGGACCGACCCGCCCAACCACACGTTGAATCCATCGCGCGGCGGCAGGCGCCGGAACGCACTGGCGTGCACGCCATCGCGTGCGACCGGCGCGGCGGTGGTGGCCGGCGCAGCGGGTGGGGTTGCGCCGGGACCCTGCGCCGCGAGCGGTGCGGCGCACAGGAGCGACGCGCCCGCGATGAGCGCAGCGGTACGCGTCGCGCGCCGTGCGGCGGTCGGCGCCGAACGATCGTGGGCCGGCACGTTGGCCCTCCCAGACGAGTGATGAACCATGCAGCAATCTCGACAGTACGGTGCGGATTGGCAAATCGACGTGGTAGTCAACGGACACCGCGCCGTTGCAGAACGGAGATACTTCTTTACGCGGGCGTCGTGCGTTCCCCGCCGCGTTGTGACCTGTGTATCCGAGCTTGGGCCTTCGATCCGCAGCATCCACCTGCTGATCACCCCAACCTTTCGGAGCATCGACAGATCATGCGTCATCCCCTCCTTACTGTTGCTGGCGTCGCGCTCTGCGTTTCGCAGCTCGGCGCGACCCCGCTCGGCGCACAGCAGCCGACCGCGCCGACCGCCAAGAAGGACACCACCCAGAAGCTCGGCGCCGTGACAATCACCGCGACCGCATCAGGGCAGGGTGAATCGCGCGCCGCCAACGCATTGACCAAGAGCGAGCTGCAGGAGCGTCCCGCCGGAACGACGGCGCTCAAGGCGCTCGAGCGACTGCCGGGCGTGAACTTCAACAGCTCGGATCCGTGGGGCCAGTACGAATGGTCCAACCGTATCACGATGCGAGGCTTCCAGACGCAACAGGTTGGTCAGACCTTCGACGGCCTGCCGCTTGGCGACATGAGCTACGGCAACTTCAACGGGCTCGGAATCGGTCGCGCGGTGGATTCCGAGAACCTCGGTGGCGCGAGCGTGGCGCAGGGCAGCGGGGCGCTTGGCACCTCATCCGCGAACAACCTGGGCGGTGTGGTGCAGTACGCCTCCGATGCGCCAGCCGCGCGGCGCACGTTGCTGCTCAAACAGACGGTCGGCGGCGCCAACACCTATCGCACGACCGGCCGCTTCGACACGGGCTTCTGGAGCTCGGGCGAGAATGGTGCGAGCGCGTACGTGAGCTTCACGCGGCAGGACAATGACAAGTGGAAGGGCGGCGGCCAGGCCGCGTCGCCAGTGAACAAGGGCATTCTCGGTCGCAATGGCCTCTTCCGCGATGGCGAAACGTGGCTCGAGCAGATCAACGCCAAGGCCGTCGCGTATCTGGGCAGCGCGAAGTTCACGGGCTTCTACTCGTTCTCCAATCGCAGCGAAGCGGACTATGTGGACCTCACGCTCGCGCGTTACAAGCAGAGCGGCCGCGAGTGGGATCAGTTCAGCGATTGGAATCTCGCGAAGCAGTACGCCAGCACGTCGGGTCAGGAAGACGAAGCGTACTGGCAGTCGTCGTTGGGCGCGCGTCGCGACAACCTCGCGTACGCACTCGCTGACTTCTCACTGGGCGAGAATGCGCACCTGACCGTGCAGCCGTACTTCCACGCGAACAAGGGTAACGGCGATTGGCACGCGCCGACCTACGGTCCGAGCACGTGGAGCAAGGATCCGATCTTCTTCCGTCAGACGCAGTACGACGGACAGCGCACCGGCACCAATGCCAAGTTCACCACGACGCTGGCGGGTAACGCAATCGAGGCGGGCCTCTGGTACGAGAGCAACACGACGAACATTCGTCGTCAGGGGTGGGGCCTGGTGAACTATCAGACTGGACCGGCGGTGGACTTCAACAACAACATCCGCCTGTTCTTCGATCGTACCGGCGACATCACCACCACGATGATGTACGCGCAGAACACGAACGTCTTCGCCAGCAACCGGCTCAAGCTGACGTATGGCGCCAAGTACCTGAATGTGCAGGCCGATTTCAAGAGCAACGGCAACACGTCCAACGCCAAGACGTTCGGCGATCCTAACCGCCCGTCGTTGAGCGTCACCGCCAAGGGCGAGTTCCTGCCGCAGCTGGGCGCGATCTGGATGCTCAACGGCACCGAGCAG
Source organism: Gemmatimonas sp. (assembly GCA_965279375.1). Classification (GTDB taxonomy): domain Bacteria; phylum Gemmatimonadota; class Gemmatimonadetes; order Gemmatimonadales; family Gemmatimonadaceae; genus Gemmatimonas. Next base: position 2,994,269 of record OZ257156.1, read on the forward strand.
CTGTTCGCGAACTACTCCGAGAATGTGAATCAGTATCCGCTCAGCCCGCAGTCGGGCATCTACAACCTGTCGGCTGGCGGCTTCGATGCGTTCAAGGCCAACACGAAGCCCGAGCGCGCGACCTCGATCGACCTCGGCGTGCGGACGCGCCGTGAGAAGTTGGAGGCGTCCATCTCCGGTTACGCGATCGACTATCGCAATCGTCTCGTCGCGACGGCCAACTGCCAGCTCACCGCGACTTGCGCGTCAGTGATCTCGAACGTCGGTACGGTGTCGTCGTATGGCATGGAAGGCTTGCTGAACCTCAATCTCAACAAGGCGCTCAGCTGGGCCAACAGCGCGTCGTTCAACAGCTCCAAAATCAACGACGACTACAAGACCGGCACGAGCACGATCAAGTCGGGTGGGAAGAACGTCGTCGATGCGCCGCAGCTCATGGCCAGCAGCACGATGCGCTTTGCGCAGCAGGGTTGGAATGGCTCGTTGGGTGCGCGCTTCGTCGACAAGCGCTACATCACGATCGAGAACGATCTCTCGGTGCCGTCGTACACCACGATGGACCTCGGCGCCGGCTATCTGTTTGCCAACATCGGCAAGGCCAAGAACGTGTCGGTTCAGCTCAACGTCGTGAACCTGTTCGACACGGACTACATCGGGTCGGTGGGGACCGGTGGCTTCGCGGCGCGCGGCGACATTCAGACGCTGCAGAACGGCGCACGGCGCATGGTCTTCCTCTCGTTGGGCTCCAGCTTCTAGTCCGCGCTCGAGACGAGCTGCGATTCGGCTCGTCCCGAAAACATCACGCCCCCGATCTGCTGCGGCAGGTCGGGGGCGTCGTGTTGCTGCGCTATGGCACCATGCCATATTTCGTCGGTACAAGAGCCGTGACGCGGGTGGTACTGTCGCGTCGACGGAAGACCGGACGATTCAACAAGGACGAAAGCGGCATGGCGGCAGACGAGGGGCAGGGGAGCACGGGAGAGTCGGGGGGCGAACTGCCCACGGAACTGCCGGTGGCATCGGCGAACGATCTGGCCAAGCTCGATCGCGCGCGCAATGAGCTCCTGCGGGTGCACCGGGCGCTTCTCGAGACCGAGCGGATGCGCTATGAAAAAGTGCATGGCCGTGTCGCCAACAACAGCGCATTTCTTCAGCTGGTTATCGCCGATCCGTGGTTCGAGTGGCTGCGTCCGATGGCGCAGCTGGTGCTCCTCATCGACGAACGCACCAGCGACAAGAAGTCCAAACTCGGCACCGAAGAGGCCTCCTCTCTCTTCGAGCGTGCACGTGGGCTGCTGCGCGCGGACGCCGAGGGAGATCTGTTCCAACGCCTGTTCGCGGAGTCGGTCCAGCATTCGCCGTCGTTGGCGGTGTTGGCGCGGCAGGTAGCGGCCAGCCTCGCGAACTGAGTGAACCCCGTGTCCCGCAGGACTACGCGCATGCTGCTGGTGTGTGCGTCGTTGCTGGGGGGAGCGCTTGGCTGCTCGTCAGGCCCGTCGTTCGGCTTGCGACGGCAGGCGCCGGTGCCGCCGCCGGCTAGCTACGCAGAACAGTTCGATGTCTTGTGGGAGCGGTTTCAGTCGCTCTATCCATCGTTCGGCTATAAGGGCGTGGACTGGCGCGGCCAACGCGTCGCGTATCGAGATCGTGCGCTGCACGCTCGGTCGCAGGATGAGTTCATCGCGATCGCTCGTGAGATGCTCGCGCCGCTACACGACCTGCATGTCTGGTTCGTGGATCCGCGCGGCCAGGTCGTGCCCACGTATCGCCCGCCAACCGTCGCCAACTTTGAGCGGTCGCGCTGGGAGCGTACGCTGCGGGATGCCGGCGCGGTCAATCGCGGCGGTGATGTGCGCGAAGCGGTAGTGGGTGGCTACGGCTACCTGTTCATCGGCTCATGGAAGTCTCCAAACGACGCTGCGTCGCTCGACATGTCGCTGGCGCGTTTGCGCGATCTGCCGGGGCTGATCATCGACGTGCGTACCAACGGCGGCGGCATCGACGCGACGGCGCTGTCGCTCGTCTCGCGCTTTGCGTCGACGCCGTTCGCCGCATCCTACGTGCAGGTGCGCAATGGCCCGTCGGCTGGCGACCTCGATGAACCGACCGCGCGCATGGTTAACCCGCGCGGTGCGTGGCAGTACACCCGTCCGGTAGTGATCATCGCGGGGCGCGCAGGCTTCAGCGCCACGGAGAGCTTTGTCGCTGCGATGCGCACACTCCCGCAAGTCACCGTCATCGGCGACACCACGGGCGGCGCCTCCGGCAATCCCGCCATGTTTTCACTCGGCCGCGGGTGGCAGTTCACCGTGCCGCGCTGGCTCGAGTATGGCCCGGACCACAAGCCGATCGAGGGGCGCGGCGTGGCGCCGCAGCTGCCGATCTCCTGGTCGCCATCGCAGTACGCGCGTGGCCGCGATCCACTCATCGACGCTGCGGTCGGTCTGCTTGGCGAGCGCAACGGCCTCTATCGCATGGCGCCCGCAGCGGGACCGAATGGCCCTGCTGATGAGCCCAAGTCAGCGCCGAGTGGCACGCGTGGACGCTGACACGCTGTCCGCGCAGCGCGCGCCGGATCTGTTCGTGGACGGCCCCAACCTTCCAGTGTGGGACGATGCACGCTGGCGTCCGCTGCCAGCGCTCGAAGGAAACGTGGTCGCCGATACGTGCGTCATCGGCCTGGGTGGGTCGGGGCTGACGGCCATCGAGGAGCTGCTCGCGCGCGGACAGCGCGTGGTTGGCATCGACGCGGCCGATGTGGCGGCGGGAGCGGCCGGTCGGAACGGCGGCTTTCTGTTGGCGGGTGCCTACGACTTCTACCACGACGCGGTGCGGCTGCATGGTCGCGAACGCGCACAGTCGATTTATCAGGCGACGCTTGGGGAAATGCAACGCATTGCCGAGGCCGCGCCTGGCACCGTGCGCTTTGTTGGGTCGCGGCGCATTGCAGCAAGCGCGGCCGAGACTGAGGATTGTCGCGAACAGCTGCGCGTGATGCAGGCGGACGGCCTGCCGTGCGAGTGGTACGAGGGTGATGACGGCGTCGGGCTGACCATCCCGACCGATGCGTCATTCAATCCGCTGGCGCGCTGCCGCATACTCGCACAGCGAGCGATGTCAGAGGGCGCGCAGCTGTTCGCTCGTTCTCCCGTCACGGCGATGACGCGCGGGCGCGTGGAGACGCCTCACGGCGTCGTGACCTGCGAGCGCGTGATCGTGGCGGTGGACGGCGGACTCGAGCTGCTGTTGCCGGAGCTGGTCGGTCGGGTGCGCACGGCGCGGCTGCAGATGCTCGCCACCGCGCCCACGTCCGAGCGGACGGTGCCGTGTCCGATGTACTACCGCGAAGGCTACGAGTACTGGCAGCAGCTTGAGGACGGCTCGATCGCGATCGGTGGATTCCGCGACAAGGCCGGCCCCAGCGAATGGACTACCGACGCCCGCCCAACCGAACTGGTGCAAGGGATGCTCGAGGCGTTCCTGCGCGAGCAGTTGGGCGTGCAGGCGCCGATCACGCACCGATGGGCGGCGCGTGCGGCGTTCTCGTCCACGGGGCTGCCGGTGCTGGCGCAGGTACGCGACGGCATCTGGGCGATTGGCGCCTACAGTGGCACGGGTAACGTGATCGGGGCGCTGTGCGGACGTGCGGTGGTGGCGCTGGCCGTCGACGGCAACCGTGCGCCAGCGCACGCCCTCGTGGGTGCGGCCGCGGGATAACCGGGCGGTGAGGCTGTAGGACGCCGCCGGAGGCTGTACATTGCGACGCGGCTCGTCCCCTCTCTGCCGCGCTGCAGTCGAAGTCTCTTCCCTCAGCGATGCTCCTTCCGCTCCGTCCACTCCTCATGGCCTCGTTGCTCGCCCTGTACTGGCATGCGCCACAACAAGCGACCGCGGACAACGTGCTCGCGGCGTGCCCCGATACGCCCAATTGCGTATCGACAGAGGCGACGCGCGAGTCGCAGCGTGTGCCCACGGTCGCGTTCGCCGACAGCCCGACCGCGGCGCTGGCGCGCGCACGAGCGGCGGTGCTGGCCGAGCCGCGCAGCAAGATCACGGTGGAGCGGGCGGGGTACGTACGTGCGGAGTGTCGCAGCATGATCTTCCGCTTCGTTGACGACGTAGACGTTGTGGTCGATTCGCAGGCGCACGTCTTTCGCTTTCGCTCGGCGTCGCGCGTAGGGCGGAGCGATCTGGGTGTCAATCGCAAGCGCGTGGCGCGCATCGCCGAACGCCTGAAGACGGTGACACCGTGAGTGTGTGCGTATGAGTGACACGACGATTCGCTCGGCGACGGCGGCCGACGTTCCGCTGATTCGCGAGCTGATTGAAGGGTTGGCCGAGTACGAGAAGCTGCGACACGAGTGTGTGGCAAGCGATGCGTTGTTGCACGAGTCGCTGTTTGGAGCGCGCCCCTACGCCGAAGTGCTGATCGCGGAACGCGATGGTGCCGCGGCGGGCTTCGCGCTCTTCTTTCACAACTATTCGACGTTTCTGGCGCGCCCGGGGATCTACCTCGAGGATCTGTATGTGCGCCCCGAGTGCCGCGGGCATGGTGTAGGGAAGACGCTGCTTCGGCGACTGGCAGCGTTGGCGGTGGAACGGAACTGCGGTCGCCTCGAGTGGTCCGTGTTGAACTGGAACACGGACGCGATCGGCTTTTACGAACAGTTGGGCGCTCGTCCGCAGGATGAGTGGACTGTCTACCGCGTCACCGGCGATGCCCTGACGCACCTCGCAAACGGAGAAGCGTGATGAGTGACCAATTCGTGCGGGCGACGACGCGCCGCGATGTGTTGCGTCTGCTGGCCGCGGGCGTGGCGGGTGGTACGCTGATGCCCTCGCTCGCCAAGGCGGCGTCGCGTGATGGAGTGTGGGGCGCGGAGTCGCGCCGCATCGATCACATCGGCTTGCAGCTGTACACGGTGCGTGACGCGATGGCGAAGGATCTCGAAGGAACCATCGCGGCGGTGGCGGCGGCTGGGGTGACCGATCTCGAGTTCGCCGGCTACTACGACAAGGATCCGACGTGGTGGAAGGCGACGCTCAAGAAGTACAACCTGACCGCACCGTCGGCGCACTTGCCGTTGCCGGAAACGGACGCCGGTTGGGACAAGCACATGGAGCTGGCGAATGCGATGGGGCACAAGATCGTGATCATGCCGTACCTGTTGCCCGATCAGCGCAAGACCAAGGATGACTGGAAACGTGTTGCAGATCGCTTGAACGTCGGCGGCACCAAGGCGAAGGCGGCCGGGCTCGAGTTCGGCTATCACAATCACGACTTCGAATTTGCGCCGATCGAGGGCACGACGGGGTGGGACATCATCACGTCGCAGGCGGACAAGTCGCTCGTGCACCTGGAGATGGACCTGTACTGGACGGTGAAGGCGGGGAAGGATCCCGTGGCACTGATGGAGCAGCACAAGGGCCGCGTGACTTGCTGTCACGTGAAGGACATGGGGCCTGCCCCGAAGAAGGATTTCGCCGATGTGGGCGCCGGCTCGATCGATTTCAAGACGATCCTGACCAAGGGGCGCGCGCTTGGGCTCAAGCACTGGTTCATCGAGCGCGACGTGTCGCCCGATCCGCTCGCGAGCGTGCGTGCCGGCGCACTCGCGATGAAGAAGCTGTGATGCGCGGGGTTCGTTGGCGTGCGCTGCTCAGTGCGAGCATCGGCCTCGCACTGCCCGTCGTGCTGCGCGCACAGGCGGCGCCCGCCGTCGAGCCCTTGGCGCGACGCATTCTGTCGGAGTTGGTAGCGATCAACACCACGGTCAGCACGGGCTCGTCCACGCCAGCCGCGCGCAAGCTGGCCGCGCGGTTCTTGGCCGCAGGATTTCCCGCGGCCGATGTGATGGTGATGGGGCGTGGCCCCAAGAGTCAGAACGTGATCGTGCGTCTGCGCGGAAAATCGAAGGCCAAGCCGATTCTCTTCAACGCGCATCTCGACGTGGTCGAAGCGCCGCGACTGGATTGGGGTTCCGACCCGTTCGTCCTGACGGAAAGGGATGGTTACCTGTACGGCCGCGGTGTCACCGACGACAAGGGACCGGCGTCATCGATGGCGGCGGCATTCATCGTCGCGAAGCAGCGGAAGCTGGTGCCGGAGCGCGACCTGCTGCTTGCGCTCACCACAGGCGAGGAGAGCGACGTCGAGAACGGCGCCGTGTGGCTGCTGGAGAAGCAGCGTGCGCTCGTGGATGTCGCATACGTGCTCAATCTCGACGCGGGCGGCGCGAGCGTGGAGAAGGGGAAGGTGATCTCATACGGCATCGAGGCCGCCGAGAAGGTGTATATGGATCTCGACGTCGTGGCCCGCGGCGCTGGCGGTCATAGCTCCGTGCCGCCCGTCGAGACGCCCATCGACCATTTGGCGCGCGCGCTCGACAAGATCGGCCGCTACAAGTTCAAGGCGCAGATCAATCCGGTCATGCGCAGCTACTTCGCCAAGGCCGGACCGCTCGAAGGTGGAGCCATGGGTGCAGCGATGAGCGCGCTCGCCGCCAATCCCGACGATCAGGCGGCGCAGGCAACGCTCAGTGCCGATCGGAGCAAAAATGCGTTGCTGCGCACGACGTGCATCGCGACCATCCTGCGCGGCGGCACCGCTCCGAACGCCATTCCGCAGGAAGTGTCGGCGAACGTGAACTGCCGCGTGCTTCCGGGCACGCCGCAGGACGACATCCTTCGCGCGCTGCGCGATGTCGTCGCGGATACGTCCATCGATATTCGTGTCGCGTCTCCGATGCATCCGAGCGATCCGTCCATGCCTCCGCCGGCGATCCTCGAGCTGATCGAGCGCGTGGTGCATGCGGAGTATCCGGGTATTCCGGTCATGCCGTACATGGAGACAGGCGCGACGGACGGACTGTGGTTCCGCAACGCCGGCATCCCGGTGTATGGTGTGACGGGGTTCTATATCGAGTCCGGTGATCTGAATCGCGCGCACGGCAAGGATGAGCGGATCTCGCTGGCGGGATTCGGCGCGATGGTGCGACACGCGGTCCGCCTGCTGGACGAGGTTGCCAAGGCGAAGTAGCTTCGCGACGCACGCCCTCTCCCTCCCGGTGCGTCTCTATGATTCTGCGAAGCAACCTTCCCGACGTCGTCATCCCCGACACGCCGTTGGTGCCGTTCATCCTGCAGCATGCCGAAAGGCTGCGCGACAAGACGGCGATCGTCTGCGGAGTGACCGGCAGCTCGTATACGTACGGCGAGCTCGCCGATCACATTCACCGCGTGGCCGCAGGGCTGCACGCGGCCGGAATTCGCAAGGGTGATGTCGTCGGTTTGGTGAGCCCCAACATCCCGCAATTCGCCGTCGTCTTCTTTGCCGTCGTGCAATTGGGCGCGATCTGCTCGACGGTGAATCCGATCGCCACGGCGGAGGAGATCGGCGCACAGTTCGCCGACTCCGAAGCGGTCGCACTATTCACCATCCCCGCGATGGTGGAGAAGTGTCAGGCTGCTGCGCGGCTCGCGTCGACAGTGCGCACGCTCTATGTCATCGGCGAGTCCGAGCACGACGGCGTGTTGCCCTTCGCCTCGCTGCTCACGCATGGCGACACGCCGCCGCACGTCGACATCGATCCGGCCAACGATCTCGCCGCCCTGCCGTACTCGAGCGGCACGTCGGGGATTCCCAAGGGCGTGATGCTCACGCATCGCAACCTCGTGGCGAATCTCGTGCAGATGCATTCACTCGAATTCGTGTTCGAGTCGGATATCGCGTTGGGAGTGCTGCCGTTCTTTCACATCTACGGCATGGTCGTGGTGATGGGAGGAGTGTTCACGCAGGGCGGCACTGTCGTCTCCATCCCACGATTCGAACTGGAGCCGGTTCTCAAGATCATTCAGGATCACAAGATCACAGTGGCGAACGTGGTGCCGCCGATCATTCTCGCGTTGGCCAAGCATCCTGCCGTGTCCAACTACGACGTGAGCAGCCTGCGCATGATCTTCAGCGGCGCGGCGCCACTGGGTGCGGAGCTCGCGAGTGCCTGTTCGGCGCGACTCAAGCTGCGCGTGCGTCAGGGATACGGTCTCACGGAGACGAGTCCCGTCACGCACAGCCACCCGATGTCGGATGCGTTCGAGAAGCTGGAGTCGGTGGGGCCGCCGGTGCCCAACACCGAATGCCGCATCGTCATTCCCGGCACCGACGAAGACGCACCGATCGGCGAACGCGGCGAGCTCTGGATGCGGGGACCACAAGTGATGAAGGGCTACTTCAACAAGCCCGAAGCCACAGCGATGTGCATGACATCGGACGGCTGGTTCAAAACCGGCGACGTGGCGGTGGTGGACGAGCGCGGCTGGTTCGCGATCGTCGATCGCGTGAAGGAGCTGATCAAGTACAAGGGACTGCAGGTCGCGCCGGCCGAGCTCGAGGCGATTCTGCTCTCACATCCGAACGTCGCGGACGCCGCTGTCATCCCGGTGCCCGACGACGACGCCGGCGAGATTCCCAAGGCGTACATCGTATCTCGCGGTGAGCTGACCGCGGAGGCGGTGATGGAGTTCGTCGCCGAGCGCGTCTCGCCCTACAAGAAAGTGCGTCAGGTGGAGTTCGTGGACACGATTCCCAAGTCGCCGTCGGGGAAGATTCTGCGACGCTTGCTGGTGGACCGCGAACGCGCGCGCGTTGCGGCCACATCGTAGCGTGTCGCGCGGTGCTGAACTCGGCGATGAGATCGGGCATGTGAAGCAGCACGGCGCAGGATGGGCCCGTCGCTTCGCGTTTGCCGTGGGGCTGCTGCTGTGCGCATGGACCAACACTGCCTACGCGCAACGGCGCTTCACGACCACGCAGCGCTGCAGTGCAGCGCAACGTGCGGCCGGATGTCTGATCGTGCTGGGCTCTGGCTTTCCGGTACCTGACCCCGAGCGCGCAGGGCCCGCGTACGCCGTCGTGTACGGTGATCGTACCTTCCTGTTCGACGCAGGGGCCGGTGTGATGCGTCGCGTGGCAGCGGCTGGATTGCCCATCGATGGCGTGACGCGACTCTTTCTGACGCATCTGCACAGCGACCACACGTTAGGGCTGCCCGATGTCATCTTCACCACGTGGGTGATGGGGCGGAAGACGACGATGCCGATCAGTGGCCCTCCTGGCACTCGACAGATGACAGATCATCTGCTGGCGGCGTGGCAGGAAGACATTCGCATTCGCACGGATGGTCTCGAGCGGGGGCAGCGCAACGGCGAGCGTGTGCAGGTGAGCGAGACGCGCGGCGGCGTCGTGTACGACAGTGCGGGGGTGCGCATCACGGCGGTGCGTGTGCCGCACGGCGACTGGGAAACGGCACTCGGCTACGTGATCGAGACGCCGACGCGCAAGCTCGTGATTTCCGGCGATACCGGTCCGTCGGATGCGCTCTTCGATGCGGCGCGCAACGCCGACGTGCTCGTGCACGAAGCGTATCCCGCGGTGCGCCTCAAGGCGGAGAATCGGCCCGGCGGCGATGAGTGGCCGAGGTACATGCGCGCTGTCCACACGAGTGACGCCGAGATCGGCGCGATGGCCGCGACGCGTGGCATCAAGACGGTTGTGTTGTCGCACATCATCTGGCAGGGCGGCACACCCGCCGAGGTGCTCGCGGGCGTACGTCGCGGTGGCTATCGCGGCGCGGTGCGCGTGGCCAACGACCTCGACGTCTACTGAGATCCGCAGAACCGGGCGCGAAGCCCGTGGATCGCGCCTTGCATGGAATCCTGATGCACCTCCCCGGTTCGCGCGACATGATCGCGCTGAGCTCGCCGGGGGACAGCTGAGTGGAGCCAACATGCACAAGAAGATCCGCACCATTGCGCTAGTCGCTGTGGCGATGAGCGCGAGCGCCTGCGACAAGAAGCCTTCTGCAACAGCCGATTCGTTGGCCGCCCAGCCGAGTAACGGCAGCGCGATGGACTCCGCCGCGTTGATGGCGCCGTCTGTTCTCTCTGACGCGAACATCGTGTATCTCATCGACGGAGCGCACGTCGCCGACAGTACGCGAGGAGCGTTGGCGGTGACCAAGGGCACGCATCCGGAAGTGCGCTCGTTTGGCACGCAGATGATTGCGGATCATCATTCACTCCGCGCTGACGAAATCGCGATGACGACGACGCTCGCTATCTCGCAGATGGCACCGTCTGGCGACAGGAGCGAAGCGGATGACAAGGCGCAGCTTGACGCGCTCACGACCGAGAGCAAGGGCGTCGCGTGGGATCAGCGGTACATGGAGTACGAGATCACGCACTTGCGCGCGTTCCTCGAAACGATCAATCGCGCGACCGCAGCGACGTCATCGCAGCCACTCAAGCTTCAGCTGATGAAGTCCACGCCGATACTGCAAAGTCATCTCGATCAGGCGATCGCTCTGCAGTCCAAGCTGCCGCACTGATCGGCGGCAGCTTGGCGTTAGGGACACACTTTACGCGAGTTGCGTTTCCACGAACTCCGGCGCCATCAGCCCCTGCAGCGACCGGCCGTGCGGGTCCTGCGTGGCGCGCACCTTGTTGACCAACTGCAGCGCGGTCTCGGTGCAGGGCGGCAGCTCGCGGTCGGATGTGCCAAGCGGCGTGACGCGACTGCCCCACTTCACCAGCAGCGAGCAGTAGGTGAGTCCGCCGCCAAACGCTGGCATGAGAATGGTGGCACCGGGCTTCACGCGCCCTTGTTCCAGCGCTTCCACCAACGCGACGGGCACGGTGGCGGCGCTCATGTTGCCGTACTTGTGCACCGTCACGATCACCTTCTCCATCGGGATCTGCGCGTACTTGGCCACCGCTTCGATGATGCGCAGGTTGGCCTGATGCGGCACGACGAGATCGACCGCGTCCGGGCTCACGTTGCACTGCTGCATCACGCGCGCTGAAGCATCGGCCATCGCGTGCACGGCGCGCTTGAAGATCACCTGGCCGTCGAAATCCCAGATCGTGTCGCCGAAGTTCACGTCGAGTCCTGCGTACGTGCAACCGAAGCCGCGCACACGCAGACTCTGTCGCGCTTCGGCGTCGCAGCCGAGGATGCTGCCGAGCATCCCCTCTTCGTTGTCGGAGGCCTGGAGTACGACTGCGGCCGCGCCGTCGCCGAAAAGCACGGCCACGTTGCGATTGCTCCAGTCCATGTAACGGCTGATGAGCTCCACGCCGATGACGATGGCGTTGCGGACCATGCCGCTCCGGATCATGGCCGTTGCCGTCGCGAGTCCGTAACAGAAACTGGTGCAGGCGGTGTTCAGATCAATGGCGGCCGCCTTGGTGGCACCAAGGGCGATCTGCACGCCGGAGGCGCTGTTGGGCACCAGCTCGTCGTTGCTGACGCCACCGTAGATGATCAGATCTACATCCGTCGCATCGAGGCCGGCGCAGGCCAGTGCGCGCGCAGACGCCACGGCCGACAGATCAATCGCGCTGACGTGGGAGATGCGTCGTTCGCGCATACCCGTTCGCGACGTGATCCACTCGTCGGAGGTCTCGAGAAACGTGGAGAGGTCGTCGTTACTGAGGACGGCCGGGGGCATGCAGGCGCCCCATCCGGTGATTGCAGCGTAGGTCATGCGGAAGGGAGGTGGAGGGACGGGTAGTATCGCACCGCGGCGCGCCATTGACGAGTGTTTCGGCGCTGGCCACTGGCGGCTGCCATAGGCCGCTGGCTCTCGGTGGGTTCACGTTGCAACTTCCCGAGATGGCTTTCGAGAGTGTGTTGGACCGGCTGGCGTCGTCGCTGGCCGAGCGATATGCGCTGGAGCGCGAGATCGGGCAGGGGGGCATGGCCACGGTGTTTCTGGCGCGCGATCTGCGCCATGAGCGCCGCGTGGCGATCAAGGTGCTCCATCCGGAGCTGTCCGCGATGCTGGGGCCCGATCGCTTTTTGAGCGAGATCAAGCTCACCGCGAGTCTGCAGCATCCGCACATTCTGCCGCTGTTCGACTCAGGCGTAGCGGATGGCTTGCTCTACTACGTCATGCCGTTCGTGGAAGGCGAGACGCTGCGCGCGCGACTCGATCGCGAGCGGCAACTACCTATCGCCGATGCGGTACGGTTGGCGCGCGAGATCGCCGATGCGTTGCACTACGCGCATGAACGTGGCGTGGTGCATCGCGACATCAAGCCGGAGAACGTGCTGCTGCAGAGTGGGCGCGCGGTGGTGGCCGACTTTGGCATCGCGCTGGCGGTACAGCAGGCCGGTGGCACGCGCATGACGCAGACGGGCATGTCGCTGGGCACGCCGCACTACATGGCGCCCGAGCAGGCGATGGGTGAGCGCAACGTGGACGCGCGCGCCGATGTGTATGCCCTTGGTGCGATGACGTACGAGATGCTCGCCGGCGAGCCGCCGTTCACCGGTCCCACGGCGCAGGCGATCGTGGCGCGCGTGATGACGGAGCGACCGCGCGCGTTGCGCAGTGTGCGCGATACGGTGCCCGAGTACGTGGAATCCGCAGTGAACACCGCGCTCGAGAAACTGCCCGCCGATCGCTTCACGACGGCAGCGCTCTACTCCGCAGCCCTCGAAGCGTCGCAGGCCACGCTCGCGCGCTCAGGGGCACGTGCGGCGTCTCAGGCGCCAAATCGTGGCTTCGGTGCGCGCGTGGCGCTGGTTGGCGTGGCGGCGCTGGTGGTGGGTGCAGCGCTGGGCGCGTTCGCGATGTCGAAACGCGCGGGTGCGCCCGCTCCGAACAGTGCGCTTGCGCTCAAGTACTCGGTAGTGCCGCCGGATTCGGTCGCGCTGCGATTGATCTGTTGCGGCCAACTCTTTGCGATCTCGCCGGACGGACGCTGGCTGGTAATGCAGGGAACGCCAAAGCGTTCGCCGACGGACACCGTGCGGACGCTCAACAACTACTCGCTGTACCTGCGGGATCTCACCGAACTGAGCACTCGTCGGCTGCCCGACACCGACAGCGCGTCGTCGATCTTTTTCTCGCCCAAGAGCGACGAGATCGGATTTGCGCGCGGGCGACAGCTCTATCGCCTCCCGCTGTCCGCCTCGGAGGCGCAGCCGATTTCCGACCTGCCGGATGGCTTCGTGGCGGGCGGGAGCTGGAGCGAAGACGGCCGCATTCTGGTCGCAGTCAGTGGGCGCATGTTGCAGGTACCGGTCACCGGCGGCGCGCCGCAGACACTTTTCGCGGCGGACAAGCCCGACATTCAGTACGGCGGACCGCAGCTCTTCGCGAACGAGCAAGTCTTGCTCTATACCACGGGTGGCTACGGCCAGGAGCCGCAAAGCGTGTGGCGGTCGCTGGCGACTGGAAAGTCGCATGTGATCGTGGACGGTGCGACGCCGACGTATCTGCCGGAGCAGCGCGTGCTCCTCGTGGTGCGCAACGACGGCGCGCTGATTCAGTACCCATTCGATTTGGCCAAGGGCGACACGACGGGTCCGGGCGTGCGCATCGCGGGCAACATCACGCGGCGGTCGCCGATCGTGATACATGGTGAGTACAGCATCTCGCGTACCGGAACGTTGGTGCTGTCCACGCGAGGCGACGAGCGCAGCGGCGCCGGCGCTACGCTTGTGGATCTGACGCGCGGCGGGGCTACGCAGCGCATTCTGTCGGAGTACGTGAGCTTCGCCGACATGTTCGTTGCCCCATCGGGAGAGCGTGCCCTCGTCACCGCGGCGATCGCGCGCGGCGCGACGCGACAGCCGTTCATCTACGATTTTCGCCGCAATGTGGCGTCGCGCCTTTCGGTCGATGTGCCGATGTCCGCGGTGTCCTGGACATCGAGCAGCGATTCCCTGCTGTACTCCGTGGCGTCCGCCGAGATCTTCGTGACGGCACTGGATGGTGGAAGCCCGCCTCGTGCCCTGCTTCGTCTCAAAGGCTGGAGCACCACGGGTACACGTATGAGCGCGTGGGGGCCGTGGATCGCCTTCGCGGGTCTGAAACAAGGAGATTCGTCATCGACGTCTCAGCTGGCGCTCGCCCATCGGGATTCTGCAGGTGCGGTACGACACTTCGATCCGACACGCTTCGCGCAATCGGATCCGGCGATCTCCCCCGACGGCCAGTGGATCGTCTTCACGTCGTCGGAGAACGGGCGCACGGACGTCTTCGTCAGCCACTTTCCGGTCGCCAATGGTCGCTTCCTCGTGTCGCCGAACGGCGCGACATTCCCGTCGTGGTCGTCCGACTCGCGCCGCATCTTCTACGCGCACGACAACCAGATCATGAGCGTGGACTTCGCTGCTGCGGGTGCGGGAGCGTCGACGGCTCCAACCATCGGCACTCCGCGTATGCTCTACACGCGCGCACCGTGGGGGCTCTTCGACATTCTGCCGGACGGGAAGACCATCGTCTTCGTGGACCGCGTGCGCGAGGGGGACCCGCAGTCGCTCGTGGTCAACCTGAACGCCATTGCCCGCCCGTAGCGCGCTACACTACCCATCGTTCATCGCCGTTCCCACCACCGCCCCTCCCATGACCTCTTCCCGACTTGGCGTAGGCTTCATCGGCTCCGGCTTCAACGCACGCTTCCACATGCTCGGCTGGACGGGCGTCCGTGATGCCGACATCCTCGGCGTCTGGAGTCCCAACGCGAAGAACGCCGCCTCGGCGGCCAAGTACGCGCGCGAGCTCGACGTCGGCGAGTGCAAGCCGTACAAGAGCATCACCGACATGGTAGCCGATCCGGCCATCGACGCGATCTGGCTCAACGGCCCCAATCACGCGCGCATCGAGAACGTGGAAGAGATCTGCGATGCGGTGACATCGGGGAAGGGAACGCTCAAGGGCATCGCCTGCGAGAAGCCGCTCGGTCGTGGCGTGGCCGAAGCGTCCTACATCCTCAAGCTCGTCGAGAAGGCCGGCATCATGCACGGCTATCTCGAGAATCAGGCGTTTGCGCCACAGGTGGCCACCGCGCACCAGCTGCTGTGGAAGCGCGGTGCGGCGGCCACGGGCCGTCCGTACCTCGCGCGCGCGGCCGAAGAGCATTCTGGCCCGCACATGCCGTGGTTCTGGAACGGCGCCAATCAGGGCGGCGGAGTACTGAGCGACATGATGTGCCACTCGTTGCTTGTCGTGCGCCAGTTGCTCACGCCGCCGGGCGAATCGCTGCGCACCCTCAAGGTCAAGCGCATCACGGGACACATTGCTTCGCTCAAGTGGTCGCGCAAGGAGTACGCAGCGATTCTCAAGAAGACGATGGGCGTGGACTACCTCAAGAAGCCGTCGGAAGACTACGCCAGCGTGAACGTCGAATTCGAAACCCCAGAAGGCCGCGTCGTGATCGGTGAAGCCACCACGAGCTGGAGTTTCGTCGGACCTGGCCTGCGCTTGAGTGCTGAATTGCTCGGCCCCGAGTACAGCATGAAGTGGAACTCGCTCGACAGCGGTCTCGACTTGTTCTTCTCACGCGAAGTGCGAGGGAAAGCGGGCGAGGACATCGTCGAGAAGCAGAACGCCGAGATGGGGCAGATGCCCGTGGTGGTGAACGAGGCGATCGCCTACGGCTACGAGGCGGAAGATCGCCACTTCGTGCGCGCGTTCCTGGGCAAGGAGAAACCGCTGCTCACCTGGCACGACGGACTGGATGTCGTCGAGATGCTGATGGCGGCCTACATGAGCGCCGAGAGCGAGAAGACGGTGCAGTTCCCGCCGAAGGGCTTGGGCAAGTTCCTGCCCGCCGTGGCACAGGGGAACTGGAAGCCGCGGTAACCATCGCACCGCACATCGTGATCGCTGCGGCACCGACAGCGACTCATCGCATCACGCGCTGAGTCGCTGTTCCATTTCGGCGAGTCGATCGAGTGTCCAGAGCGCCGAGCCGCTGGGCTTCGCTGTGGTGTTGAGCGTCAGCGTGCGAGTGCGCGCGATGAGGCGGCGCGCTGTATCCGTGTCACCACGCGCCAGCGCGATCGCGGCCTCGGTACGTGTTCTCGAGGATTCAGGGAGCTGCCCCCAACTCTTGTGGTGTGGATGCACGACGGTCTCCGCGCCTGTCGCATCGCGGTCGTAGTGGGCCAACACGAACGCCTGCTCAGCGGCGATCAACGACTCGAGATGGAATGGTTTCCCCTTGGCGAGCACGAGCGCGCGCAGCAGCTGCACTCGGCCCTCGTCAACTCGATCGTGCGCCACCAGCCAGGCGTAGGCGTTGAATCGCGCCACCAGCTCCTGCATGGAACCATCGGCTGGCTCGAGCGAGTCGCGGACCTTGGTGACCGGCTGATTGGCGATCGGAGTACCCAGCTGGTCCCCGAGCGTGAGCACCAGTTGGGCGACATCTCGGCGCGCAGTTGGGCTGTCATTGCGCAGCTGCAGGAAGCGCTTGCCGTCGGAGACGAAGCTACCGTTGTTCATCGGGATCGCGGTGACGAGTGCGATCATCAGCGAGCAAGCACCGAGTACGCCCACAGAGAACGTCCACCATGCGATCGGTGACGTCACGATAACGGTCCAAGCCAACGCGCCCAGTACAAGACTCGTGAGCGGGCCGGCAGCCACCATGACGCGGGTGCGTCGCACGAGATCGTGATCGTCCACGGGCATGCAGGCCGCGATGCCCCCTGCCAGTTCCAAGCTGCGATTGAGCGACCACCGCAGACGTCCGCTCTCAAAGTCGCGCTCCAGACGAAATGGTCCGAGCACGAGCAGTCTGAATCGGAAGCCTTGCGAGAGACCGCCGACGATGTGACCAAGCTCGTGGGCGAGCAGCACGAGGAAGAACGCGAGCAGAACGAGCGGAGCACTCGCCCACAGACTCGGCGACGCGCTGATGGCACCGCGCATCGACTCCGCGGCCATACGCTGTCCGAGCGCCATACCCGCGGTTCCTGCGGCAGCGCCAGCGAACAGCGAGATCAGGAGTTGGAGTCCGACGGAGCGCTTGACGTTGACGACCGTCGCGTCGCTCGGGGGCAAGGGAAGTAGCGGTTCCATGCCCCTAAAGACGCTATGGTGTCGTGGTCTGTTTCGTTCGGCGGTAGTTCACGTCCATCGCTTGCAGTCGCAGCTCTTCGCCGGCCATGCGCACCATGAAATCGCCATAGTCCTTGCGCGACTTGGGACTCCACAGCGCCTCGGACAGCGCGCTGAGACGTGGGAAGAGCATGTACTCCACGTCGCGCGGCGTCTTGATGTACTCCGTCCACATCTGCGCCTGTGCGCCGAGGATGTGCTTTGCCTCCGCCTCGCTGAGCGACGCAGGAATCGGCTCGAAGGAGTAGACCGTATCCATTGGCAGATATCCACCGATGGCGAGCGGTTCGGCTTTGCGGTCGAGCGACTGATAGTGGTCGAAGTACGTGTGACTGCCCGGCGTCATGACGACGTCGTGGCCGGCCTTGGCCGCGTCGATGCCGCCCTGCGTACCGCGCCACGACATGACCGTCGCGTTCTCGGCGAGGCCCCCTTCGAGAATCTCATCCCATCCGACGAGGCGACGTCCCTTCTTGGTCAGGAACGTGTCCATCTGCCGAATGAACCAGCTCTGCAGCTCGTGTTCATCCTTGAGGCCGAGCTGCTTGATGCGCGCCTGAATCTGCGGGCTCGCCTTCCACAGTGTCTTGTCGGCCTCGTCGCCGCCGATGTGGATGAACTTTCCGGGGAACAGCCCGAGCACTTCGGTGAGCACGTCCTGCATGAACGAGACGGTGCTATCGTCGGCGTTGAGGATGTATGAGCTGACGCCCCACACGCCCAGCACACTCACCGTTGTATCGGGACGCACGCCGAGTTGCGGATACGCCGCCACGGCGGCCTGCGCGTGCCCCGGCATTTCGATCTCCGGCACCACCGTCACGAAGCGCTCCGCCGCGTACGCAACAACTTCGCGGATGTCGTCCTGCGTGTAGAAGCCGCAGTGCTTCACACCATCGAAGACACGCTTGGCAGGATCGGCAACGTAGGGACCCACGAGCGTCTGATCGCGACAGGAGCCCACTTCGGTCAGGCGCGGATACTTTTTGATCTCGATGCGCCAGCCCTGGTCCTCGGTGAGGTGCCAGTGGAAGCGATTGAGTTTGTGCAGCGCAAGGAGATCGATGTACTTCTTGACGAAATCCATCGGCATGAAGTGGCGCCCGGCATCGAGGTGCGCGCCGCGCCAGGAGAAGCGTGGCGCATCTTCGATGTGTACCGCGGGGACGGTCCATGCGACATCCGCCGTTGGTGCGCCGCGCAGGATCGCGGCAGGGAGGAGCTGTTTGACCGTCTGCAGTCCGTAGAACGCACCAGCAGCGCCGGCAGCTCTTACGACGATGCTCGCCGCACGCACGTCGAGCGTGTACGCGCCTTCGCCCTTGGATGCGAGCGTGCGGTCATACACCAGCCGGATGCCGCTCGCGGACACGCTGCCGACGCGCACGGCCAGCGTATAGCCGGTCGGCATGGACACGTCGCGCGCGAAACGGCGCGCTACGGGCATGAACTGGCGATCGGCGTGGAGCACCGTGCTTTCGCGCAACACAAACGTCCCCGCACGCGGCGTCAGGACACTCGGCCGCGGAATCACGTCGTAGCGTGCCTCGTAGCGCGCTTCCGACAGCGGAACGGTCGGCGCGTTCTGCGCGGGCAGCGAAGTCGCGACGAATGCGGCGCAGAGCGCGCCACGACCTGCGATCAGCGTCAGGCGTCGGCGCAGCGGGGCCGTGCGCGCGCTGAGAGTGAGCGCCACTTCGAGTGATCGCCGGCGATGCATGAGGGAGGGGTCTATCGTTCGGTGAGAGCCAGTAGCAGTTCTTGCACGATTGCGGCGTTCGTTCCGTTGGCGTGCACCTCGCGAACGCCTGACCGTGCGACCACGTCGCGAACGTTGTGCCCGCGCACACCGCCGCCGGCCAGAATCGTGAGTCGATCGCCTGCTTGCAACTGCAGCGCCTGCAGCTGCGCTGCACCGTCGAGCGCCGTGTCAGCCTGGCCCGACGTGAGCACATAGTCCACTCCAAGCATGAGCAGCGCGTCGAGCGCGGCACCGGCATCGGGGGTGCAGTCGAAGGCGCGATGGAAGGTCACCTTCATCGGCCGTGCGAGCGCGATCAGCTCGGCCGTGCGTTCGACGTCCACCGTGTCATCGCTGTGCAGCACGCCGAGCACGACGCCGTCCACGCCCAGCGCGCGCGCTGCGACGATGTCGTTCTTCATGACTTCCAGATCGTCCGCGCTGTACACGAAGCCGCCGTCGTGCGGGCGAATCATGACATGCAGTGGCACGTAGATCTCGTCACGACACCGCGCGATGACGCCGAGCGACGGCGTCGTTCCCCCGGTGCCCGCGCCGCACAACTCGATACGCCCAGCGCCCATCTCCTGCGCGGCGCGCGCGCAGGAGATGGAATCGCAACACGCTTCGAAGAGTGGGGTCACGTCTGTGGCCAGCATCAGTCGAAGCTCAGTGCGCCATGGCCGCGGTGCCCGTACTGGGTGCCGGACGGAAGAGCACGAGGAAGATCACGAACACCGCGACGGCGCCGAGCGATGGCACCAGCCACACCGAGGGCCAATCGTGCGCGACGGCGCCGCCGGCAGCGCTCGTGACGTAGCGATCGACCACGCTGCCCGAGACCGACGCGCCAACGAAGTAGCCGACACCGTTGGTCACGAGATTGAGGAAGCCCTGCGCTGCTGCGCGCACCTTGGGTCCGGCCACTTCGTCCGTGAAGATCTGGCCCGACACGAAGAAGAAGTCGTAGCAGATGCCGTGCAGCAGGATGCCGCCGTAGATGAACCACATGCCCGAGCCGGCATCACCACGGCTGAAGGCGAAGTAACGCAGCGCCCAGGCAAGCATGCCGATCAACATGATCCACTTGATGCCGAACTTTCGCAGCGCGAACGGCAGCAGCAGCATGAAGAAGACCTCCGAGCCCTGTCCGAAGGACATGATGCCCGCCGCATTGGGCACGCCGATCTCGTTCATGAACGGATTGGCGAACGCGTAGTAGAACTGCAGCGGAATGCAGAGGAGGAACGAGCCAAGCACGAAGATCTTGAAGTCGTTGCGCTTGAGCAGGCTGAGCGCGTCCAGTCCGAGCGCATCGCGCACGCTGAAGGGGGCGCCGGCCGCCTTGGGCGGCGTGTGCGGCAGCATCAGCGAGAACAGGCCCAGCGCGAGCGAGCCCGCGGCCGAGATCTGCATCGGAATCGCCAACGCGTCGGCGTGCAGCACGAAGCCGACGAGAATGCCCGACGCGACGATCCAGCCGATCGTGCCGAAGACGCGAATGACCGGGAAGTCACGCGCCGAATCCGTGACGTTGTGCAGCGAGATGGAATTGGTCAGCGACAGCGTCGGCATGTAGCAGAACGCGTATGCGAGCAGCAGCGGATAGAACGTGCTGAACTGCGTCTGCTTGGAGAGGAAGAACATGAGCACGGCGCCGATCAGATGCAGCGCGGCCAGCAGCTTTTCACTCGAGAAGAATCGGTCGGCGACGATGCCCATGAAGAACGGCGACACGATCGCCGCGATCGCGGTGGCTCCGTACGCACTGCCGATTTCCGTGCCGGTGAAGTGCAGCGTCTGGCCGAGATACGTGCCCATGGTGACGAACCACGCGCCCCAGACGAAGTACTGCAGGAACATCATCACCGACAGCCGTGCCTTCGTACCCATTACGGAAGCTCCCGAATGCGAATGTTGCGAAACCACACGCGATCACCATGGTCCTGCAGCGCGATGTAGCCGCGCTTGGTCTGTCCGTACTCCGGCCACTCCTTGAACTTGCTGGCCTTCACTTTCGCGACCCAGTCAGCCGAGCCGAGCTCGTAGGTCACGACCTTCTGTCCGTTGAGCCAGTGCTCCACGTGGTTGCCGTTCACGAGAAGCCGGATGCTGTTCCATTCGCCCACCGGCTTCAGTGCGCCGGTCGGCGACGGATACAGTGCGTAGTCCGCGCCCGCCGAGGTCAGCCGCGACTTGCCGTCGGGATGGCCAGCGTCGTCCAGAATCTGCATCTCCGGGCCGCTGCGGTACGTCACCTCGCCCTTGGGATCCACGCGGTAGATGATGCCGCTGTTGCCCTTCGCCAGCAGCTTCCAGTCGAGCTCCAACTCGAAGTTGGCGTACTCCTTGTTGGTGACGAGGTCGTCCCCGGAGCCGACGCGCGTGATTGCGCCATTCTCCACAGTCCAGCCTGCAGGTACCGCCCCCGGCGTCTTGAAGCCGTGCCATTCGGTGATCGCCTTGCCGTCGAACAGTGACTGCCATTCACCGGACGGCTTCGCCGCCGAGGCTGGCGACTGGGTCCGCGCGCACGCCATCGGCGCGAGGGCCAACCCCATCAGGCCGACCGCCAGAACGCTCATCCTGACGTGGCGCATCGGATTTCGAGGGTGAGAGCGGGTCGGCCCAGGGACAAGATGGCTGGGAAGGAGACTACGCGCCGAACGGGTCACGGCAGACATACAGCGCTCCAGGAGAGTCGAGCAGGAGGGAGGCGGGCGCGCGTATGCTACGACACGTCCCGCGCGTGCGGAAGGCGCACGCGACGAATGATGGGGCCGAAGTCACCAGCCATCGCACTCTGGGCGGCCACGGGATGTCGGACGGTACAGCCTGTGCACAGAAGCGACTCGTCCTCTCGCCTCGTCACCGCCCGACTGCGTTCGCCGCGCGGCTTGCACCGCTGCAGAATTGAACCCGCGACGCATCGCGCACGTCGGGGTGTCCGTCCTTCCCTGACAGCGTGCAACTGATCGCCCGACTGTCTCGGCTCACTATTCCGAGCAGGTTGCTCCACATGCCTGACACTCCCGTGGCACCGCTCCCGGCGCGTCCGCGCGTCCACGCCACGCCTCGACCGGGCGAGCCTGTGGACGCGACGCGCGAGCACCGCTCGTGGCCCATCGCGATCGGGCTGGGGATCCTCGGTACCGCGGTCATCGGCGTCGCCTTGCTCTGGATTCCGCATCTGATCATCAAACGGCTGCCCGTGGGTGGACGCGAACTGCGCGTCGGGCTGGCTACCGTCTGGATGCTGGGTGCCACCGCCGGACTGCTCTTTGCCGGCGCTCGCCTCGGTCGCGCGGCGCGCGAGACGGGCGCCGTGGCGGGGCAGTGATGAGCAATCCGATGGGCATCCCGTTGGACGCGACCATCGCTGACGCCAGCTGGTTCGAGGCCACGGTCTCATGCACCGCCGCGTGCCCGGTGCATACCAACGCTGCGGGCTACGTTCAGGCGATCGGCGATGGGCGTCTCGAAGATGCGTACGACCTCGCCCGCGCCCACAACCCCTTCCCGAGTGTCTGCGGACGCGTCTGCTCCGCGCCCTGTGAACGCGCCTGTCGCCGCGGGGTCGTCGATGCCCCTGTGGCTATTCGTGCGCTCAAGCGCGTCGTCAGCGAGCGATTCGGCGCTGAGCAGGAGACAATGTCGCGCTGGCATCGCGCGCACGGCCCGGTACCGCCCGCGACTCGGCCGTCGGTGGGGATCGTCGGCGCCGGGCCAGCCGGGCTCGCCGCCGCGTATGAACTGC
Organism: Gemmatimonas sp.; assembly: GCA_965279375.1. GTDB lineage: Bacteria > Gemmatimonadota > Gemmatimonadetes > Gemmatimonadales > Gemmatimonadaceae > Gemmatimonas. The sequence goes on from OZ257156.1 coordinate 3,016,683, forward strand.
GCCTCGCGGGACATGCGGTGACGTTGTACGAGCGCGATCCGCAAGCTGGCGGCATGCTGCTGGCGGGCATTCCCGCCTTTCGGCTGCCGCGCGATGTGGTGCGCGCCGAGATCGCGGCGCTGCTGTCGCTTGGCATCGATCTCGTGCCCAACTGCCGGGTCGGCGTCGATCGCAGCTTTGCCGAACTGCAGGCGGCGCATGCCGCGTTGCTCATTACAGTGGGCTGTTCACTCGGGCGGTCGCTGCCGCTGCCGGGAGCCGAGTTGCCTGGCGTCGTACGCGCCGTGGACGGCCTGCGGGAGGTCAACGCGGGCAGCCTGGGCGGACTAGAAGCACCGGTGCTGGTGATTGGCGGTGGCAGCGTGGCGTTCGATGCCGCACGCAGCGCGCGTCGCACCGCGGTGACGCCTGAAGCACAGACGGCGCTCGATGCCGCACGCGTGGCGTCGCGCGCCACGACCGCACCTGTCGTGCTGATTGCGGCGGAGAAAACAGCCGCAATGCCGGTGCCGCCCGAGGAGCTGCATGAGGCGGCCGAGGAAGGGGTCATCGTTCGCGGCGGCATGGGAGTGCGCCGCATCGGCGGGGAAGGGCGCGTGGAGTACGTCGTCGTCGCGCCGATCAAATCGCTGCACGATGAACTCGGCCGTTTTCGCCCGACGCTGCAGGATGGGCACGATGAAACGATTCCGGTGCGCACGGTGATTCTCGCCGTCGGGCAGCAATCGGATGTCTCGTTCGTTGACGAGGCGGTGGCAGCCACCGCGCCCGGACTGCTCGACACGCCGTGGAGCGGCATTCGCGCGGCGGCCGATGGTCGGACAGCGCACGCGCGCGTGTACGGCGCGGGTGATGTGATTACCGGGCCGCGCGACCTGATCGATGCGATCGCGTCGGGACAGCGCGTGGCGCGCACCATCTGCGCCGATCTGTCGAACGACATAGTCGCACCGGAGGACGTTGTGGTGGAGTCGGAGATGCGCCCGAGCCGACGCATCGATCTCGATCGCCGCTACTGGAGCGGATACGACGCACTCAGTCGGCGCGTGCTCCCCGTGCTGCCAACGTCGGTGCGCGCGCAGAATGACGAAGTCGAGCGCATGCTCGATTTGAGCGATGCCCAACGCGAGGCGTCACGCTGTCTGCACTGCGATTCGCACATCATGCTCGATGCCGCGCGCTGCGTCGCCTGCGGATTGTGTGTGGATGTGTGCCCGTACGGCTGCATCGCGTTGGTGGGCACCGTTCAGAACGATGCTGTTTCCCCTTCGGCCGCCGACCTCTTCGCGCTCACGCTCGATGAGCGCGCCTGCATCCGCTGCGGGCTGTGCGTGGATCGGTGTCCGGCCAATGCGCTGGAGCTTGCCAGTGTCTGAAGAACGTCGTGGTGGGTGGTTCGCTCTCCTGCAGGACACAACGCTTTACCGCTCGATCGTTCGCACACCACCGCTCGATTCGCCTCGCGGTCGTGCGCAGCGCGCCTTCGGCAATGTGTTTCTGCACTTGTATCCGGTGCGTGTGCCAGCGCGATTGCTGTCGCTGCGCAGCACATATCGACTCGGCTTCATCTGCACGGTGCTCTTCGGCATTCTGCTGGTGACCGGCACGTATCTCATGTTCTTCTATACGCCGGCGGTGACGATGGCGTATGGCGACATGCAGAAACTGCGGACGGTGGTGGGCTTCGGTCAGCTCATTCGCAACGTGCATCGGTGGAGCGCGCACTTGATGGTGCTCTTCGTGTGCTTGCACATGGCGCGTGTCTTCTGGGATGGCGCCTACAAGTCGCCGCGCGAGTTCAACTGGGTGGTGGGGATCGCGCTACTGATCATCACGCTGGCGTATTCGTTCACCGGATATCTGCTGCCGTGGGATCAGCTTGCGTATTGGGCCGTGACCGTCGGATCGGACCTGGTGCACTACGTGCCCGTAGCCGGCACGTGGTTGCGGAACGTGCTGCTAGGCGGCGCCACCATCGGGCAATCGGCACTGCTGCGCTTCTACGTGCTGCACATCGCCGTGCTCACGGTGGCCTTCGGCGTCTTTTTCTCCGTGCACATCTGGCGCGTACGCAAGGACGGCTTTGCGCCGAGTGGCACCCCGAATGGCACCCCGGGTGGAAAGAAGGAGGAAGCGCTCGCTGTAAGCGCGACGGCTGCAACGGCAAGTGCGTCGACGACGGCTACGGCGACGCCGGCGCGCGTGCGTTTGCTTGGTGTCGTGCAGGCCCCGTCGAGTGCCGTGCATGCGCGCGACGTCGAAGCAGAAGTGTTCTCGTGGCCGCATCTGCTCATTCGGCATCAGGTTGTGGCACTGGCCACGACGGCGGTCGTCATCGCGATGGGCATCTTCTTCGATGCGCCGCTGCGTGATCACGCCAACGCGAACCTCACGCCCGAGCCGGCGAAAGCGCCCTGGTATTTCGTGGGCATTCAAGAGCTGCTTGCCCATTTCGATCCGGTGATCGCTGGCGTGATGGCGCCGGCGGCGTTGCTCTTTTTACTGGCTGCAATTCCGTACGTGGACCGCGACCCGGCGCATCTGCCCGGCGAGCGACGTGTGGCCGTGTCGCTGTTTTCTGTCGTGGCGCTGGCAGCCGTGGTGCTCACGGTCATCGGCGCGCTGTTCCGCGGGCCGGGCTGGGCGTTCGTGCTGCCGTGGGAACATCTCTACTTCGAGCCCTGATCAATGAGCCCTACCCGCCGAGAGACGTTGCAGACCGCGTGGATGCTGGGAAGCGGACTGCTGGCGACCGCCGCTGGATGGACGAGTCTGGAAGCGCTCGCGCCGCTGGCCAATCTGGATGGCACCGGACGGCTTCCGTTGCGCGAGCCGGACGCCTATCCCGAAGGGAGCGCGACGTTCGTGCGCGAAGGACATCTCTACGTGACACGGGCCAAGGGCGAGCTCTTTGCCGTCTCGCAGAAGTGTCCGCACCTGGGCTGTCGCGTGCCCTTCTGCGAAGGGAGTGGACGTTTCGAATGTCCGTGCCATGGCTCGATCTACAACGTGGCGGGCGAGTACATCGAAGGACCGGCCCCACGCGGTATGGATCGTTATCCCGTCAGCGTCGAGGACGGTCGAGTGGTGGTGAATCTGGCGGAGCTGGTGGAAGGACCGCCGATTGGCGCGCGACGCTTCGATACGCCGATGATCCCGGGCGGCTGCGCGTCGGAAACTCGCAGCTGATATGCCCACTCCTGACCCACTCGATTCTCCGGAGCTCGCACGCAGCCTCGATCGCCAATACATGATCGGACTCGTGTGCATGGCGTTGCTGATCGTCGCGTTTCCGCTGTACCGCCTGGGGGAACCCAAGCGGAGACAGGAGGCGCGCACAGCCGTCGAGCGGGAGTCGGTGGTCATCGGTCGCGACGTCTTCTCGCGCAATTGCGCGGCGTGTCACGGGGCGGATGGCAACGGCGGCAGCATCGCGCCGACGCTGCGCTCGCGCGAGTTCCTGTCCGTCACGAGCGATCAGCAGCTGCATTGGATCATCAGCGGCGGCATTCCCGGCACGCCGATGACGGCGTATCACGTGGATCTGGGCGGTCCGTTCACGCCGCAGGAAATCGGACGATTGGTGCAGTATCTGCGCTCGCTCGAGCGCGACGCACCATCGGTCCCCAACTGGCGCGCAGGCACTAAGGGTCCCGCGCTCGAGGAGCGCCACGAGAAGGAGTCTCGCGGCGAACGGAGTCGTGAGGGCGCCAAGCGCTGAGCGTCACGCGCTGAACGTAACGCGCTGAACGTCACGCGCTGAACGCTTGGCGGGTGGTGGTGCCGACGTTTGCTTTCAGGGACACGTTTTGCTGACCCTGAACACGACGGGAGCCATCGCCATGTCTCATAGCGCGCAATACCCAATCGGCCGTTTCGAGCGGCGCACGGACTACACGGCGGACGATCGCGCAGCGTCCATTGCACGCATCGCCGCGCTGCCGGCGGCGATCGCGGCGGCCGCGAGCGGGTTGAGCGAGGCGGCGCTGGACACACCGTACCGCGAGGGCGGCTGGACCGTGCGCCAGCTGGTGCATCACGTGGCCGACAGTCACGCCAACGCGTTCATTCGCCTCAAGCTGGCGCTGACCGAGCACGAGCCGACCATCAAGCCGTACGACCAGGATGCGTGGGTGCAATTGGCCGATATTCGCGAGGTCTCGCCGCTCGTGAGCATCGCCATGCTCGCTGCGCTGCACGAGCGTATGACAGCCGTGCTGCGTGCAATGCAACCCGAGGATTTTGCACGCGTGCTCATTCATCCCGAGAGTGGTCGCATGACCCTCGACCAATTGCTCGCGCTCTATGCATGGCACGGCGACCATCACGTCGCGCACATCACCAACCTGCGCGCCACTCTCGCGTAAGAACGGACACCCTCGGCGCAAGTTGAGGCGCGTCTCTTAAGAGTGCTGTATCCGTGTGCCGTTTCCGCGTGCATCTGTTGCTATCCGTGGCCGAGCAGTTCGTCCGTTCCTATCCGCCGCGGCGTGGTCTCGCTCGGGGATTGGTTAGGATCTCACTGGATGAACTGCTCGGCCACGGATAAGAGCCGATAGGAACGGAAGCCGCGCACGGATACTGCGCACGGATACTGCGCACGGATACTGCGCACGGATACTGCGTTAACGACGAGTTGCTTTAGCCCTACGGGCGCCCTTCGATCACGCGCCCGGCTTCACCCACGATCGCGATTTGTGCGGTGCCCGGGACGCCGAAAATCGAGTAGAGCGTCGTGGTGGACGGGACCGTCAGCGTCTTCCAGGCGAGACCATCGTAGCGGAGCACCGTACCGCTGTCGCCGGCGGCATACACCTCAGTGGGTCCGCGTCCCCAGATCGCACGCAGGTCGCGTGTGGTAGGCACCGTCTGCGTCTGCCACCGCACGCCATCGAAACGGGCGATGGTGCCCTTGTCGCCACCGATGAAGACGTCGTTTGCGCTCGTGCCCCACACGGCGCGCAGGCGCGTGCTGTTGGAGACCGGTGTCTGCACGCTTGTCCAGCGTCCGCCGTCGTAGCGCAGCACGACGCCGGAGTCGCCCACCACGTACACGTTGGAAAGATCACTCCCCCACACGCTGCGCAGGAACTGCGGCGTGCCACTCGACTGCGGCGTCCACCCCGTGCCGTTGGAGCGGAAGATGGTTCCGCGTTCTCCCACGGCCACGTACTGCCCCGGCCCGCCGTTCCAGATGCCGCGCAGTACTCCTCCCGTCGGCGCTGTCTCGCGTGTCCACGTGGAGCCGTCGTAGCGCAGCACCGACCCCGTGTCACCCACGGCGACGATGTCCGTCGCGCTGCTCCCCGCGATGCCGTACAGATCGTTCACGCCGGGCACCGTGGCGTAGCTCCATCCCCCGTTGTCCCGCCGGAAGACGCTGCCGCCCAACCCCACTGCAAACAGTGGCCCGCCGTTGCCGCCGTAGACCGATAGCAGCGATGGGTCGGAAATCTCCGTGCTGGCGGTCGCGCCGGCGCCGATGCCGCGCGCCGTGAGCACCGTTCCCCACCATCCCGCGATGCGCAGCGTACCGTCGCCGCGCTTGGCGATGGCACGAAGGTTCTGTCCCGTGCCAAGCGAAAGCGCCTTCCACGAGATGCCATCGAAATTCCAGACCGTGCCCGTGTTGCCGACGGTGTAGATGTCGTCGAACGATCGGCCCGTGATCGCGAACAGATTCGCGGCGCCGGGCACCTTCATCACGCTCCACGTGAAGCCGTCGAAGCGAAGGATCGTTCCGCTCGCACCGACGGCGAAGACGTTGCCGACGCTCGAGCCCCACACGTCGAACAGCGGGAGCTGCAACGGCACGCTCATCAACCGCCAATTGGTGCCGTCGAAGCGCAGAATGACGCCGTTGTTGCCGACGGCAAAGAGATTGTTGCCGTTGGGGCCCCAGATCCCCCAGAGATCGTCGGTGACCGGCGTGGTTTGCTGCGTCCACTTGGTGCCGTCCCAGCGCAGCACCGTGCCCCTGTCGCCGAGCGCGTACAGTTCGGTGGCGCTGAGCCCCCAGACTTCGAGCAACGATGCGCTGGTGCCGCTGGCGACCTTCTGGAACGTGCGACCATCGCCGTGCAGAATGACGCCCGCGGTCCCGACCACCCAAATGTCCGTTGGCGACGCGCCCCACACACCAACCAGCGTTTCATCGGTGCCGGTGGGAATGCGCTCCCACGTCCCGTCGGCCTTGGATCGCACGAGCACGCCGTTTTGCGCCGCCCCGTACGTCGTGCCTTGGCCGTCGTCCCAGATACCCAGCATCGTCGCGTCGGTCAGACCCGCGCGCGTCACGCTCCACTGCTGCACGCCCGGTGCGATCGCGGTGACCGACACTTGGACCAATGCACTCAACGGACCGTTGACCCCCGTCGCGCTGGCGGTGATGCGTGCGGCGCCGGGTGCGATGGCGCGCACGCGTCCGCTGGAGTCCACTGTTGCGACCGCGGGGGCATCGCTGAGCCAGCTGATGGCGGGATTGCTCACCGCCGCGCCGCTGCTGTCGCGCGCGTCAACCGCGATCACGCGCTCCTGCCCAGCCTGCAACGCGATCGAAGCAGGACTCGCTGTCAGACTAACAAGCCGCTTGGGCGGTACGGGCGGCGGCTGCACCTCGACGGGTGCCGCGCGGTCACACGCGGCGAAGAGGGGCAGGGCGAGCGACAACACCAATACGGCGAACGTACGGAGGGGGCGCATGTTGCGGAGCCTAGCCATGCGCGCGGTGCCTGCGCAACGCCCTGACGCCAACCACCGTAGCTTTGATGTGCGGCAGCGCTCTCGTGCTGTGCGACCTGTCACGTGCCGCATCCCAAGTCGTGCCCTGTGCCGTGCGGACTCCCGTCCTCGCTTGACGGCTTCTGTCATACTCTCCGATCCTCGTCACGTATGAACGCCTGCCTGATGTCTTCTCGTCCCACGGCGACTGCGCGGTCCCGCCACGTGGCGGCACTGCTGCTCGCCACCGCAACGCTGTCGCTCGCGCCACTGACCTCCGCGACCGCGCAGCGCGGCGTGCCGCGCACCAACGTCGCGTCCCCAGATGCCGACGTGTTCCTCGTACCGCTGAGCAATGCGGGAGGTGCCCTCAAGGTCGGCGTGCCGGCCAACATCACGCGCCGCAGCGGCTACGACAATCAGCCCGCGTTTTCGACGGACTCACGCGCGATCTTCTTCACCTCCAATCGCGGTGACGGGCAGAGCGACATCTACCGCTACGACCTGAGCACGGGGCTCGCGTTGCCCTCTCCCCGCACGGCCCCGGAGAGTGAGTACTCGGCGATGCCCACGCGCGACGGCAAGGCGCTGACGGTGATACGCGTGGAAGCCGACAGCACGCAGCGGCTGTGGCGCATGCCGATCGGCGAAGGCAGCACTGGCGTCGCGCCCTCGGTGATGTTCCCGGACATCAAGCCGGTCGGCTACTTCGCGCAGGCGGACGATTCCACGTGGGCGTTGTTCGTGCTCGGATCACCTGCCACGTTGCAGGTCGCGCGCACTGGTCGAGCGGGGAGCGATACGATTGCCCGCGACATCGGCCGCTCGCTGCATCGCATTCCCGGCACCACGCGCGTGAGCTACGTGCAGAAGAGCGCGACGGGCTGGTATGTCATGATGCTCGATCCCAGCACGCGGCGCATCGACACGCTGGTCAAGACGCTCGAGCGCAGCGAAGACATCGCGTGGGTGGACAGCACGACGATCGTGTCGGGGATGGGCTCCAAGCTGTTCGCGTGGCGCCGTGGCGATGCCGCGTGGCGCGAACTCGCGGATTTCAGCTTTGCGCACATCGGCAAGGTGACGCGGTTGGCCGTGAGCCCGAGCGGCACGTGGCTGGCGCTGGTGGGCGACGTGACGCCAGTCGGCGCAGCCGCTCGCGCCACGGTCACGCCTCGCGCGGTGTACGCGGACAAGATCGATCCGGCCGTCGTGAAGCGCGAAATCGAAATCCTCGCTGCCGATTCGATGGAAGGGCGTATGACCGGCTCGGTGGGGCAGGCGCGCGCGGCCAAGTGGCTGGCCGAGCAGTACAAGGCGGCAGGGCTCGAACCGGCGGGTGATTCGGGGACGTTCTATCAGCACATTCCGCTCGCGATGCAGGCGGCGCAGGCGATCCCTGGTGCGCCGGCCGGTGCACCGGCTCGGCCTCGCCCGCGTGCACTGGCGTCGTGGGCGGCGTGGGATTCACTGCCCGCCGATCAGCGCCTGCGCACCGCGAACATCGCGGGCATCATTCGTGGCAGTGATCCGGCGTTGCGCGATGAAGTCGTGCTGGTGACGGCGCACTACGATCACATCGGCATCGGGCGCGCGGTGGACGGCGACTCGATCAACAACGGCGCCGACGACGATGCATCGGGGAACATCGCGCTCCTCGAGATGGCCAAGGCGCTTCGCAAAGGCCCGCGCCCCAAGCGCACGATCCTCTTCATGGCGATCACGGGCGAGGAGGTGGGCGGCTTTGGCACGCGTTGGTACATCGCGCATCCGCTGTTGCCGCTGGCCAAGACCGTCGTGGACCTGAACGTCGAGATGATCGCGCATCCGGACTCGATCGCGGGCGGATTCGGCAAGGCCTGGCTGACCGGCTACGAGCGCTCCACGATGGGCGACCTGTTGGCCGACAACGGCATTCCGCTCACTCCCGACATGCGACTCGGTCAGCGGTTCTTCGAACGGTCGGACAACGTGGCGTTCGCGCGCATCGGCATTCCGGCGCACAGCATTTCGTCGTACAACCTCATCACGCCGTACCACAATCCCAAGGATGAAGCGTCCACGGTGGACGTGGACCACATGTCACAAGTGATCGCCGCCACAGCGAAGGCGCTGCGTTTGCTGTCAGATGGACTGAAGCCGGAATGGCATCCGGGCGGCCGTCCCGAGGCACCAGCGCCGCGTCCGGCGCGGTAGGGCGCGGTAGGGCGAGGAAGAGCGCGGCTCAGCAAACGCGACTCGCGTGTTAACGCCGTCGATGGCGAATCGTCCATCGACGGCGAGGTCGTGTTTGGCGGACTTTCTTCGGAGTGGCGATATGCAGCAGTTGCCCGGTGGTGCTCGACGCTCGACTCGAATCGCGCGGCGATTTGCGCAAACGCTTCTCCTCGGCACCACTATCGCCTTTGCGGCCTGCGGCGGCGGTGACGGCGGCATGGCACCGGTACAACCGCCGCCAGTGACGGTGACGGCGGTCGACCTCACGGTGCCAAGCACCTCCATCGTCTCGCAGCAAACCGTGCAGCTCACCGCCGTGACGCGACTCAGTAACGGCACCACCAACACGGCACCGAACGTCACCTGGACGTCGGCCGCAACTGCGGTCGCCACGGTCAACGGCAGCGGCCTGGTTACCGGCGTCGCCCCGGGCACGACAGTCATCACGGCCACGGTCGGCACGGTGAGCGCGACGGCAAGCATCACGGTCACCTCGTCTGTGGGCGTGCTGGCCAGCGTCGTCGTCTCGCTCGCCGATCCGGCGCTGCTGCTCGCGCAGACGACTCGCGCCACCGTCACCGGTCGGGACGCCTCGGGCGGTCCGGCTACACTCGGTACGCGCACGGTCACCTGGTCATCGTCGAGCAATGCCATCGCCACCGTGTCGGCCACTGGATTGGTAACGGCGGTCGGCATCGGCACCGTCAACATTCAGGTCTCTGTGGCCGACGGCGCGACCGCGCGCATCGCCACCGCGCCTCTCACCATCACCGCCATTCCCGGTGCGCCTGTCACCGCCGACGTGACGATGCCGGGGCTCACCTTCAGCCCCTTCGAAACGCTGGTCAAGCAGGGTGGCACGGTGCGCTTCGTCTTTCCGTCACTCGCGCACAACGTCATCTGGGACCCGCGTCTCTCCGGTCAGCCTGCCGCGCCCACCGACATCAACACGACAACCGGTGTGGTCGTCACGCGGACGTTCCCGAACGTGGGCGTATTCACCTACAAGTGCACACTGCACCCGGGAATGGACGGGACGATCATCGTCTCACCGTGAGGCGCTCACTCGCGAGCCGACAGAGCGGCGGATCAGATAGCCCCGGCGTCGTGTGCGTGGCGCGGACGTCTGATCCACAATCGGATGGCAGCGACTGCCGTCGCTAGCGAAGATCAGCTGCCAGCAACACCAGCACGCGGAACTCAGAGACCGAAACGTCTACGAGGAACCCGATCGTCCGTGGCGCCGACCTACCGAGCGGCGCGATCTCCGAGAATAGCTTGTACGAATAGCAGTCGCTCTGCGGCAGTTCGCACGACAGATCATTCAAGAAGTTGTGCCTCGCGCCGTCCCAGTCCGCACTCGGCTGCACCGGACCGGTGAACGGAGGCGACAGTACCAGTTGGCCGGTACCTGCGCGCGACGCCGACAGAATCTCGAATGGGAACGCCTGCAGACCGGTGACGCCGACCGGCGGCCGCGGAAAGGTCGGCGTCACCAGCGAGACCGAGAGCAGATTCTCCACCGTCAGGTCAGCGCGAACGAGCACCTTGTTCGGCGACACGGCGCCGACGCTGCCCGCCGTGAAGTTCGACGTCCGAAGGTTCACCACACCGGTGCCGAGCAGCGAAAACAACACACCGTTCGCGCGTGGCCCGTCGCCGCCGATGGATGCATTCTGTTGCCCGGACGACAGACCGATCGGTGCTGACGAAACAGCGACGGTTCCCGCACGAAGGTTGAAGTCCAGGACGAACGCAATAGCGCGGTACGTCGCCGCTTGCTCTGCCCGCGTGGAAGGAGACGTGATCTCCATCGCGCTATCCGCACGGCAGGCGCCAAGCAGGACCGCCAGCGCCGTGACCCACAGTGAATGGCGTTTGCGTGCCGCCGACAGGATGAACATGATGATCGCGTCCGGGCCTAATGGACCGGAGGCTTCGTGACGGGCAACGGGAGCTTGAGATCGGGAAACTTGAAGTCGGGCAGGGGAGCGACAGGTACCTCGCGCCGACGGCTCGCCGAGCGCGTTGCTTGTCTCCCTCGCTTGCTGGACTGGGCCTCGCTCGACCGCTGCGCCGTTGACGACGGTGGAGCGGGGACGGCAGACACGGTCAGTTGTCGTCCGTCGCGCTCGACAAGGCCGCCCACGGCCGCACCGAGCGTCGCCATCAATGAGTCCACCGCGTTGAGCGGCACATCGACTGCGAGCGAGTCCGTAGCGGCGCGCACCGGCCGGAAGCGGACCGCCAGATCGAACCACTGGAGTATCTCCTCCGCCACCCGTGGCGTCGGCTGGCGGGAGAGTGAGAGACGCCCGGCTCGCCAGGCGAACGCGGCGTCGCGCTGCGCTGGCGACAGCACGCTCACTTTAACGTTCGCGTCCACACCGACGGCGTTACCCGCAGTGACGCGAACGCTTACCGAGTCGTGGACCAGCTCCAGCGATCCGGAGTCCACCTGCACGAGCGTGCGGTCGCCATCCTGGTCGAAGGCTGCCGTCACTCCAGACGTCGTCCAGCGATGCGGTCCGGTTGAGATGGCGGCGGGCTTCGCCGAATCGAGCTTGATGGATACCACGGCTGGACCGGCGATGTGGAGCGCACGTGCGCCGTCTGCAAACCCTTTGCTCGATTGCAGCGATGCGACGGCACCGAGGTGCACAATCGATCCGTCTCCGAGCGTGATGTCGCGCTGTTGCGCTGGCGCGGTAGTGCTCGACGCACCGGTGGTGTCGGACAGCGCGACGAGCGCCTGTTCTACGGGCGATGCGGCAGTCGCCGCGCGCACCGCCACGACCATCGCGACCACCACTACGGCCGCGAGGGCGAACACGGCGCCACGGGGCAGCTTTCGCCCTTCATGCTGCTTGATGTAGGCCGCCGAGCGCAGGTGAGGATGCGCAGCTGCCGATGGTGCGTGATGCGCGTTCGCGTGACCCGTCGACGGCTGCTCGGAGCTCGTTCCTGCATGCGATTGCGCGGCCCATCGGGCTACCGTGGACGAGGGCGCGACGGGCCGGTCGACATGCGCCACCGACGAGCGTGTCGAAGGCACGGCGGCGGATGTCTCCTTCGCTCGGGACATGGCCGACTGGAGCGCTGGCGCGCTGGAGGGCTCCTCGGCCGTGACACGCACGTGCGCTGCCGTCGCTGCCGACGTCGCCATAGCCGTCTGCTGTCGCGGCGACGGGGCCGTGAGCGCAGAGACCGGAGAGCTCACCGCGGCCGCTTCGGTCGTCGCGACGGGTTGTGCGAGAGGCTGCACGACAGGCTGCACGACAGGCTGTACGACAGGCCGTGCGACAGCTGCCACCGGAGTCGCCACGAGGCCGGCGGACGGCACGTGCAACGCGCGGTCTTCCGGCAATGCCCGAGCGCGCGACGGTCTGTTCTGCAGGCGCTGCTGTACCGCCGCTACGGTCATCAGCTGCAGGTCACCCGGAGGCGTCAGCGCTGCATCGTCAAAGCGAATCGTCTCCAGACGTCGATCGGCCTCTAGTTGAATCGCGGCCTGCGCAGTGCGTCGCGCGTGCTGATAGAGCAGGTCTGGAGACGCGAACTGGTCGCGCGCCTGCCACGCCTCCAGTAGCACACGTTCAACCAACCGCGACCCGATCACTGGATCGCCGAGCTGCACGGTCGCAGCCCAAGCGAGCGTGGGGAAGAGTTCTTCGATGAATCGGTCGGCGGGCAGTTCAACAACGAACGCGGCGACGGACTGGGCGACATGCGTCATGAACGAAAGCTGCGCCGCACGTTCGCTGCGCGCAGCAGCGCGCGCGTTTCGACCCGGCGAGTTCCGGTCAAGAAGCGGTAACGGCACTCCCGCACTCTTCGTGACCGAGGGCTACCACGGTCATGACTCGTGGCCACTGACCCGCGCGAAACGAGAAACGGGGGACCCGCGTGGGTCCCCCGTTTGATTTAACCGCGTATTGCCGACGGTCAGGGCCGCGTGACGCCGTACACCTTGGGTACGTAGCCGGGGAATACGGTTGAGATGTTCGGATTGCCCAAGCGGTTCTGCACGATCTCGGCGAGAATGTCGCGGTGATCGAGCGTGACCTTGAGATCCTGTCCGCTCTCCAGATTGTCGCGCGACAAGCCCGGCCAGCCGTTGATGAGCACCTTGCCGCCGGCGATCTTCTTGCCCATCGCGAACGCGACGTTTCCGCGACCATGATCCGTGCCGCGATTGCCGTTCTCACGCGCGTTGCGACCGAATTCCGACACGACGACGACGGTCACACCGTACGACGTCGTGCCCATGATCACGTCGGAGTAGAAGGCGGCCAGCGTGCTCGAGAGCTCCAGCATCTTGCCGTGCATGTAGCCACCGTCGAGCGTGGCGATCGGTCCGGCCGTGGCGTGCGTGTCCCAGCCGCCGTTGAACGCGTGCACCGCTTCGACACCGACATCCGCCTTGATCAACGCGGCCGCCGACTTGAGCGCGTTGCCGAAGCCCGTGTTGGGGTACACGGCGCCGTTGGATGGCGCGTAGCCCGTGAAATTGATGGCCTGCAACAGCGACATCGTGTTCGTGGTGTCGAGCGCATTCGAACTCACCGGATCCAGCGCAGTGCCGTAGTTGCTCGCCAGCCAACTCGAGCGCGCGGCACCGGTGGCGTTGCTGCCACCGATCGCGGCATTGGCCGGGTTGGGAATCGGTAGCGCCTTGGGCGCGCCCGACAATGTCTGCGGCATACCGGTGGTGAGACCGAGGGCGCGCAGCGGTGCGGTGGTGCGGATCGGCGTTGACGTCGCCAGATGCCGTCCCAGCCACCCCGAGGTCAAGCTCGGATCTGCCGGCTTACCCACTTCCATGTAGCGCTGCGCGTCGAAGTGCGAGCGCGAGTTGTTGATGGACCCCGTGGCGTGCGCCACGAGAAGATGACCGGCGGTGTACGCTGGCATCAACGGCGTCATGCCCGGCGCGAAACCGAAGAAGTTGTCGAGCGCGGTCAGCTTGGGACCCGTGCCGGCCGCATCAGGACGCGGGATCGCGATGTTCGGGCGCCCCGTGTAGTAGTCCGGATCGCCGAAGGGCGAGACCAGCGACATGCCGTCCACGCCACCACTCAGGAACACCGAGATGATGATGTCGCGGTTGGACGCCGACGTCTGCGCAAGCACGACGTTGGGCAACCACGTCGGCAGGAATGCGGCGATGCCGAAACCGGTCGCCGTCATCAGGAAGTCGCGGCGCGCGAGTTGGTTGTACTCCGTGCACGCGTTGTCGAAGTGCTCGTCAGTCATGCATGCCACCCAGAGAAGTTGAAGACGCTGGTACGGTCGACGGAATCACTCGACTAGAACCACTGAAACTGATTGGCGCTGCCTGCGAGCGACAACGTCTCGCGCACACGCGCATCGTTGTAGGTCCCGCCGCGCAGATACGTCAGCAGCGACGTGCGCAACGCGGCCGGCATCTCACCGCCGTACATGCGGGTGTTGATCTGCGCGACGACGCCGTCCGCCGTGTCCGGCGTGCGGAACGGCGCGGTGTCCACGCGCGTCTGCGCGGCGTTGTTGCGGTTGGACATGTCTACCATGAAGCTCCACCGCCCCAACACGAGACCACTCCACCAATCCACGCGGTCGGGATAGCCGTTGGGCTGTTCCCAGAAGAAGATCGGCTGGCCCATCTGGTCGGCGCGCTGCCGCACCGAACGCACGTTCGCGACGGTCGCGCCCATGCCGCGCAGCGCCGACGTGGCGAGATGGAACGGGCGCTTGTACTTCGCAGGTGCCGCCGTGAGGTTCTTCGCCGAGAGAATCGTGCGAATCATCGAGGGGATGTCGCCATTCGTCGCGGTGAACACCGCAGCGGTCGCATCCACCACCGCCTGCGGCGGCGTGTAGGCCAGCAGCCAGCGCGACATCTTGAGCGCGATGTACTTCGCCGTCGCGGGATGATTGAGCAGCATGTCGATCGCCGACTCGCCTTCAGCCAACTGCAGTGCGGCCGTGTTGGTCGCCGTTCCACCCGGGAACGCGCGCCCGAGGAACGTCTTGGCGCCGTTGTCGTGATTGCCGGTGGAGAAGTTGAAGTCGCCGTTGCCGGCCACGGTCCACCCGGTCAGAATGCGCGAGAGCTCAGCGACGTCGTTCTGCGTGTAGCCGTTGTCCACGCCCAGCGTGTGCAGCTCCATGATTTCGCGCGCGTAGTTCTGGTTCGGCGCGCCACGCGTGCTGCGATTCTGGTCGAGATACACCAGCATCGCGCCGCTCTTGGAGGTCGCCTTGAGCAGCGTCTTGAAGTTGCCAAGCGCGTGCAGGCGAATCACGTCGCGGTCGTCGGTGATCTTGCGAACGCCGACCTTGTTCATGCTGATCGTGAAGTGGTCGGTCCAGAACTCGACCATCCGCTCCTTCAGCTGGCGCTTCGAGAACGCCGCGCGATAGAGCGCCGAGTCGCTCAGCTGATTCATCGCTTCGTTGCTGTCGACGCCTGCCGCGACGAGCTGCGGATACGTCCAGTTGGTCATCGGCATCGTCGCGGTGATCGCCGTCTCCACCGCCGTATCATCGATGCTGGCCGGCGCGAGATGGTAATTCAGATAGCCCGCGTATCCCAGGCGACGCGCAATCGCGACTTCATCCGGCGACATACCCATCGTGATGCGACGGACGAGCCGGAGCACGGGATCCTTCCAGTCGGCGGATGCATCCACCTTCGCGCCAGTCGGTGTCGACGGCTGAAAGGGATTCGGGCGACCACGGCTGGTCTGCGCATCGGCCGTTCGCGTGGCAGCGAGTGCCGCCGCAGCGGTCGCACCCATGGCAAAGAAACGGCGGCGACTCGGACGGGTGTCGTCCGTCTCGCTCGTCTGGTCGGTGTGCTCAGTCGGGTCCGACTCGAGGTTCGTAGTCATCCGAATACCGGTGCACGTGGCTGGAAAAACGACGGGCTGCAGCGAAGAGCGACGCTGGCCGGGGACTCGACCAACCAGCGTTGCGAACTCGTCAGGACTATCCGACACGAACGCTCGGGTTCGAGCGACGGATAGTCAACCATGAATTGTGATAAATGCAGCGTTGTCCGGCACGAAATGTCACGTAGTCACTACAAGCCGCGGCAATCGCGCCGGAACCTACCGTTGCAACGAGCACGCCACCGGCGCTGGCGCACCTCGACGTCAACAAAGACGATCAGAGCGTACGAGCGTTAATTCCGTAGATCGCCTGGAGCAGTGCCAGGGCCACAAAGCCGACCACGCCGCCGAAGCCCAGAATGAGCACAGGTTCCAGCAGCGTGACAGCCTTGGTCACCGCACCCTGTACGTCGCCCTCAGCGGCCTCCGCGGCGCGTGACGCCATGACCGGGAGGTCTCCGCCCGCCTCGCCTGCCTCCAGCAGCCGCACCGCCAGCGGAGGCAGCACTCCGGTGAGCCCTCCGGCGAGTGTGCCGCCGTCCCGCACCCGCAGCTCGGCGGCGGCCAGGTCATCGTTCAGGCGCGAGTTGGGCACCACGGCGCGCGCCAACGCCATGGACGAGAGCAGGGGGACGCCCGACCGCAACGCGACCGCCAGGGTGCCCGCGTAGCCGGCCGCGGCGCGCGTGCGGAGCAGCCGCCCGACGACAGGCCACCGCAGTACCGCCGCGTCCACGCGACGGCGCCATGATGAATCGTTCATCGCACGACGCCAGAGCACGGCGCTGAGCATCGCCAGCAGCAGGGCAATCCACCACCCGCGCGTCACCGCCGCACTCGCTGCAATGAGGAGCCGCGTACTCGTCGGCAGCGTCCCACCGCTCTCCTCGATCATCCCGGCGAAGCGCGGCACCACCAGCAGCATGATGACCGTGACACCCACCACCGAGGCCAGCCCAAGGATGGCCGGATAGACGAGCGCACCCTGCAGTCGTCGGCGCACCGCATCGCTACGCTCGACATGGTCGGCCAGCATGACGAGCGCGGCACTCAACGTGCCCGAGGCTTCACCAGCCGCGATGGTCGGCGCAAAATACGACGGAAAGAGCGCATCGCGGGTGATCGCGCTCGCGAGGCTTTGTCCGTTGCGGACCGCGTCGCGCACGCGCGTGAAGCTCTGGCGCGAAGCGTCATCGGGAGCCTGCGACACCGCAAACGCCAGCGCACGATCGAGCGGCACTCCGGCCGACAACAACGTGGCCATGGCGCGCGTGACGATGGCGAGATCACGTGCGCTGGCACCGGTGCGCTGCGGCCACCAACGCGGCGACGTGGCGCCGCTCGACATCGGTGAACCCGACACGGAGTTCACCGACTGCGCCGCCCCCACGTCGCGCGACGCATTCGACGATGGCGTGAGCGTCGTCACCCACAACGATCGCCTGCGCAACGCATCGATGGCCTCGCGCTCGGAGGCGGCCTCGATTTCTCCCGAGACGGGCGCGCCGGCCGCGTCGGCCGCAACGTATCGCCAGCGCACGCCGCTGGTCGTCGCCGTCACCGTCCGTCGTCCTCGCTGACGACGCGCGCGACCTCGTCCACCGTGGTACGTCCTTCGCGCACAAGTCGCCAGCCATCGTCGCGCAACGACGCGACCCCGCGCGTGCGCGCCAGCGTGCGAAGCTGCTCGAGCGACGCACCGGACACGAACGCCTGCCGCATCGATTCGTCGAGCGCGAGCAGTTCCGAGATTGCCGCACGTCCGCGAAAGCCCGTGCCTGCGCACTGTGCACAGCCACCGCCCGATCGAAGTTGGGTGATGGGAAGCGCCGGCGCCGACGCACCGCCAACCCCACCCATGAGGGCGATTTCGTCGCTCGTTGGAGCACGCCACTCGGCGCACGAACTGCACACCGTACGCACCAAGCGCTGCGCGAGTACACCGTGCAGGGTGGCGGACAGCAGATACGGTGGCACCCCCATCTCCGCGAGACGTGGTAGCGCACCGGTGGCATCGGTGGTGTGCAACGTGCTGAGCACCAGATGGCCGGTCAGCGCGGCCTGCACGGCAATCTCCGCCGTCTCCGCATCGCGCATCTCGCCCACGAGAATCACATCGGGATCATGGCGCAGGATCGCTCGCAGCGCATTCGCAAACCCGAATCCTGCCTTGGTGTTGACGGGCAACTGTACGACGCCATCGAGGCGATACTCCACGGGATCTTCCACCGTGACCACCTTCACGCCCGGCGTGCTGCGTTCAGCCAGTGCGGCGTAGAGCGTCGTCGTCTTGCCGGAGCCCGTTGGGCCAGTCACCAGCACCAGCCCCGACGAGCGCGCCAGCATGCGCGACAGCTCAGCACGCACCGCGTCCGACATCCCGAGTTCGGCGAGACGACGCGTCTCCGTGCCGCCGCCTCCGTCGAGCAGACGCAGTACCAGACTTTCGCCGTGCAATGCGGGCAGCGTGCTCACACGGATATCCAGCTCGCGTGCGCCGATGCGTATGCGAGTGCGGCCGTCCTGCGGCAGGCGACGTTCAGCGATGTCGAGCCCCGCCAGCACTTTGAGCCGCGAGATGACCGCCGCCTGAAAGCCCATTCCCAGCTGCTGCGCGTCGTGCAGCACTCCATCGAGTCGCAGCCGAATGCGAAGCCCGCTCTCCACCGATTCCACGTGGATGTCACTCGCGCCCGCCTGCATCGCTTCGGCCAGCATCGCGTTCACTACCTGCACCACGGGTTCGCGACTCGCGAGCGCGCGCAGGTCGTCCAGTGTCTCGGCGTGCTCGCCGAGCAGGGGGTCGTTCGCGCTGGATGTCGCGGTGTGGCCGCGCGGCGCCGACACGAGCGCAGCTCGAATGTCCGCAGCCGGGAAGGGCACCACCCGCACTGCAGCGCCTAGCGTGCGCGCGAGCGCATCCTGCACGAGCGTGGGCGGCGCGCCGTCGCTCGCGACGAGCACGACGCCGTCCTCGAGCGCCAGCGGCAGCACCGCGTACTCCTCGAGCCAGCGCGCCGGGAAGCGCAGCGCCAACGCACCGGCCGCCGCGGTGCGAAGATCCCGGGCGTCACTCATTCATCACCTGGCGGCGGTTTCTTCGCCGCCGGCGTTCCGTCCAACGCGCCCGGCGAACGCGATTCCATGCTCTTCCGCACACGCTCACGGATGGCGTCGGCGTCCGCATCGGAGCGGATGAGATACGGCGTGACGAAGATCGCAAGCTCGGTACGCTGCCGGCTCACGGTCTGCCGCTTGAAGAGCGCGCCGAGGAACGGGATGTCCATCAACAGCGGAATACCCTGATCCTGCGTCGTGCGTGACTCGCCGATGAGTCCCGCGATCACTACGGTCTGACCGTCGCGCAGCACCGCCCGTGTGGACGCTTCGCGCGTGGAGATGATCGGCGCGCTCAGCGCGGCCGACACCGTCTGCTGCGTGAGTGAGCTCACTTCCTGCAGCAGCTGCACCGACACGTACCCGTCGTCGTTGATCGTGGGCAGGATCGAGAGCTTGGTGCCTACGTCCTGGTACTGCACGGCGCGATCGATGGAGACGTCGTTGCCCAGTCGCGTGGACGAGATGAACGGGACTTTGCTGCCTACGAGAATGGTCGCTTCACGATTGTTCGCGGCGATGATCTCCGGTGTGGAAAGCACGCGCACGTCGCTCTTGGAGGCGATGGTGCGCAACAGTGCGCGCACGGCCGTGCCGTCCAGTCGCACAAGACGCAGCAGCGCCGAGGTCGAACCCGTGTCGGGAACCTGGGGGTTGCCGAACTGCGCGTTCACATCACCGCCGCGATTGATCGCTGCCCAGTCGAGCCCGAACTCGCTGCCGCGCCCCAGTGCGATCTCGGCGATCGTCACCTCGAAGAGAACCTGCGCCGGCCGCGTATCCAGCGCGTCGATCGTTTCGCGCAGCAGCGGAAAGTTAGGCGGCGCCGTGCGAATGACGAGCGCGTTGGTCGGCGCATTGGCCACGATCGTCGTGCGCCCCACCAGCAGCCCCGCTGCGGAGTCACGCGGCGAGGCAGCGATTGGCGCGGCCGCGGTGGTCGTGCCCGGCGTTGTGGTGTTGCGCATGCGGAATGTTTCCGCATCGCGCTGACGGAACGAGTCGAGCGCGCGTGACAACGAGCGATCGGCAATGGAGCCGCTCACGTTGCTCGCCACCTGAATGCCGAACAGCTGCCCCAGTGCGCCAGCCAGATCGTTCGCGGCCGCGTACTTGAGATTCACCACGTACGTACGCAGCCCAGACTCGCCTGCTGGCGCCGAGTCCAGCTTGCGCAGCAGATCGAGATAGCGCGCCACGTTCACGCCGCGATCGGTGATGAGCAGGGCGTTCGATCGCGCAACCGGTTCGATGCGCGCACCCTTGGCCACAATGGCGCGCAGCGCATCCGCTCCTTCGTCCGCTCGGATCGACTGCAGCGGCACGAGCTGCGTGACCAGGCCGAGCGGCGGCGGATCGGGGAAATCGAATCCCGTGCGTAACGTCCCGGTCGCCGGCGCTTTGTCCGACGGCAGCACCTGCGCGACGTTGCCCTTGTTCACGAGCATCAGATCGTGCGACTCGAGCAACGACTCCAGAACAGCCTCCAGATCGCCCGGCTTCATCGGCGATGCCGTGGAGAACGTCACGCGCACATCGGGCAACTCCGACGTGACGATCGTCCGCCCCAGCATCGACGCAAGCGTACGAATGACGTCGGCCAGGCGCGCGTTGGAGAAATCGAGCGTCGTGCCGCGCGCTGGCTGTGCAGCGCTGCCGCCGGTCGCGGGTTGTTGTGCACCCGCGCTCGCGGCCGGCGGGAGCAACGCGACGCCACACACGGCGACCAGCGAGGATACTCGCCGTGCGCGCGACCAAAGTTTCTCGGAGCTGACCTTCACCATGCGGACGCCGGATTGAGGAATCGGAATCGATGTGCTGGAGCCGAGGAGTCTTCCACGAACTGACGGAGACGATACCTCGCCCATGCGAAAATCGCGCTGATCGGAATGGCGCGTCATGGCTTGGGATCGATGGAGTCTGGCAGAGCAGGTGCCACGAGACGCACGGTCCGCGTGCCACCCGACGAGGAGAGGACGACGCGATCCGTACCGATGGTCACGACGCGATATCCCGCCTGACGGTCGCCAACGCCGAGAAGTCGCGGCACGGAGTCCGCCCCCGGCAACACCAGCAGCGCACGTCGCACGCCATCCTGTGCCACGATGCCGAACAGCCGAGGACCGCTCGCCACAGACTCCGCGGTGACGACCATGTCGCTCGGCGGGGCAGGGGGCAGTGACTCTCCATCGGCCCCCGGCGGGCGGAAGAGCACGGTCGGCGCCCGGCGCGTCGCGCTGAACAGGTTGCCATCCACGATCGCCTGCGACACCGGCTCGGCGACACCACCCGCGCTCACCTGATGCTCGGCGATGACTTGTGGTGCTTGGGGAGCCACAGAGGGCCGCGCTGGCCAGACCAACAGCGCGATCGCCGCGAGTCCGACGACTGCGGTCAACACATCCAGCACGACGACGGGTGAGCGTCCCGCGCGAGTGCGCGCGCGAGCGACCGACTCCTCCGCGGCGTCGGCCAGCGATGTTTCCGTGAACGAACGGTCGGGTCGTTGCGTCATCGCGTGGTCACTCCACGATCACCGGCGCGCGGAGTAGCAGCGTCACCTGCAGCATGTCCGGTGCGCCGCGCAGGGCGGAGTTCTGCTGCACGGTGAGTCGCTCCACCACCACCACGCGCGGTGCGCGCGCCAGCTGGTCGAGCAACGCTGCCAACCCCACCACATCGCAGTACGCCGCGAGCGTGGCCGGCAACGACGTGGCGCCCGCGGTCTCGTTCGTCGTGCCGTTGGTGGGGCCGTTGGTGGTGCCGTCCGATGCTGCCGACTCCTGCGCGACGTCCAGGCGCGTGACCACCAGATGCGAGGCATCGGCCGCGTCCTGCAGCAATGACTGCAGCGCGCTCGCCGCCAGCGCCGTCGATCGCGCATGAAACACGCGGCGCGCACGTTCGGAAAGCGCGCGCTCTCCGAGCGCCGAGGCGGATTCGAGCTGTGGCGCAGCGGCCACCAGACCAGACGCGACGGCGACCTCTTGCCGGAGTTGTCGAATCTCCGCCTCACGTGCCATCCAGCTTCGGGCGTACGGCACGACGACCCAGGCGAGCAGCAAGCCAGCCAACGTCACCACCGCGCCGCCAATCACCACGCGTCGTTCGCGCTGCTGCACGGCGTTTGAAGCGACACTATTGCCCGACACGTGGACCTCCGGGCGCCGTGCGCGTCTTGAAGGCAATCGAGAACGACTCGCGCTGCTTGCCCGCGTCTAGGAAGCGCTGGCTCGCCGCGACGATACGCACGTCGGCGAAATGCGCATCCGCATCGAGCAACGGCACGATGCGAGGCGCGTCGTTCGCACTGCCATCGATGCGCCACGTGACGCCATCCCATTCGAGTCGCTGCACAAAGGCGTCCTTCGGCAATAGCGCGCTCAGTCGAGCCAAAACCGCTGCCGCGTCACTTCCCACAGCAGCCGCAGAATCGGCTTGGCGGAGCAGCCGCTGCTCGGCCGCGGCACGTTCCACCCGCTGCGCGGCAGCACGCGCGGTGGCCGCCTGTGTCGCGAGTTGATTCACCTGCTGTTGCAACGCGACGCGCGCGCGATCACGCCACCGCGCCGCGGACCAGCCGAGCATGAGGAGCGCGACAACGAAGATCGCAGCCGATCGGAGCACACGTCCGCGCCGACGCGTCTCGATGCGCGCAGCCACCGTTCGGTCGAGCAGCTGCGCATCGATCGGTGCATCGTGCTGCGCGGCGGCGACGCGCAACACGGCTTCCACCGAAAGCGCCGAGCCACGTTCGTTCGGCGGTGCTGCCCCGGCCGCCCGGCGCGCGTCACGCACGGTGCCGCCCGCGAGCACGATGACACCATGCTCGCCCGCGGCCGAGTCGGTGGTAACGGTCCCATTCACGGCCGGCTGCGCGCGACCAGCGAGCTGCGGCAACGCGAAGACGGCGTCCACCGGTGCGACCGCCTCGAAGGCACGCACCCAGCGCTCCAGCACCGGCGCCGAGATCGCGACGGCCAGCCCATCGCACCAGGCCACCGCCACGTCGCCTTCCAGTGGCACATAGCGATCGGCGTCGCGGAGGAGGAGCGCGCGGCGCGCAGGCGCCGCGAGTGGTGGCAGATCAGGGCGCGCGATTTCGAGGAAGCCCAATCCAACCACCAGCACCAGCGACGATGCCGCCCCGCAGGCGTCGGCGATGCGCGCCATCGCGTCGGCGGGCGCGGTCGGGTCCCACGCCACATCCACGACGCGCGGTGATGGCGGCGCCGACAGGACGCGCACACGGTCGACCTCGAGCAAGAGCGCGACGCGATTGCTCATCGCGTCGTCTCCCGCCAGCGCACCAGGCGCAGCCCGTTTTCCGCCAGTTCGTACACAGCTTGAATCTCGCGCGTGAGGGCATGTCCGCGCTGCCACCCACGCGCAATGCACAGCAGGCGCGTCGGCCGTTCCACCAGCGAGCCCGTGGCCGCACGACGGACCGTCGCGCTGGCGGTACGCGTATTGATGCTCCCGTCGCCATCCACGGAGAGCAGGGGAGCAAGTGTGGCCAACTGCTCCGCGGTCACGCCGGGGATTTCGAGCAGTTCGTCCAGCGACTCGAAGGGGTCACGCAGCGGCATGGCGGTCGGCTTGCCGAGCAGCGCGGCACCGAGCGAGTCGCGCGTGGCCCGAGCTTCGTCGTCGCGCGAGCGGAAGGCGTCGCTGGTCGGGGCATCGTCACCGCGAACGCGGCGCGCGATGCGAGTGGCGATGGCGCGGGCCTCTGCGGCGTCCGTCACCGTGCTCCACAGCGTGGTCAAACCCTTCTCGTCGGAGTTGTTGACGTCGAGGCGCGCACTCACGTCCACCATCACCACCGAGAATACGCCATCGGCGAGCGTATCCTGCACCAGCGGCTGCGCAGCTCCGCCTGATGCAGCGCTGGTCGAGGGATTCGACGCGCCGCTTGCTTCTACTCCCGACGCATCGAGCGCATTGAGAAACGCGTCACGACGCACGCTGTCGCTCGCGAAGACCGAGAGGGAGTCGTTGACGAGGGCGATCGCCGCGATCACACCGCTTTCCGCCATGCTGCGCGCGGTCGCCAGTGCGCGCTGGTTGTCCGTCACGTTGGCGCTGCTGCGCGCGGCGCTGCTGGCCAGCGCGGTCACCGTCGCGAGTACGGCAACGGTCCAGAGCACCACCACCAGCGCGACACCCCGACGCTCTCTCATCGTCCGTCCTCGAGCGGCGAGAGCGCGACGCGCAACGTCGGCGTCGTTTCGCCGATCCGCAGCTCCACGATGCGCGGACGGGAACGCGGTACCGGCCAATCCGTACGCCACTGCGCCTGTTCACCCATGCGCGCGGGTTCGAGCACGCGCACGTCGAACACCCGCACCGCCGGTACCGTCGTGTGCTGCGCAGACGGGAAGGGCGCCCGTCCGAGCGGTACCGCGTCCAGCGTCAGCACGCTGTCGTGGTGGGCTACCGTGACGCGCCACGCGCGACCCACACCGAAGGGCTCCGTCACGCCGTTCGTGAGGAAGGTCAGCGTGGGTTCATCGCGCGCATCGCGCGAGATCTGGAGCAAGGCCTCGTCAGACGCATTCGCGTTGGGCGCGTGTCGCAGCATGTCCGTGAGCATGGCGCGAAACCGCGTGTCGGCATCGAGCGTGCGCTGATGTGACGCGACACGGTCGCGCGCCGTGGTGGCGGCGCTCAACGCGCCGGCAGCGATGCCCAGTACGATCGCGGTCAACGTGATCGCCACCATGACTTCCAGCAGCGTGAATCCCGGGCGTCGCGTCAACGTCCGCTCTGCACCGCGTGCGGCACGAGACGCTGCAGCCGATACACACCGCCGCCCGCTAGCGGCACCGAGACCTCGAGCAGATCGGTGTTCGCGCGCCACGGCCGCCGACTCACGGAGACCTCGCCGGTACCAGCGACCGGATCATCGCCGATGCGCGTGCTACTCGCCGCGAACTCGTTCTGCGGCGCACTCGCACTCGCACTCGCACTCGAACTCGCCATCGCCATCGCGGACTCCGCGCGCGACACCGCCCGCGTCCACTCGGCGCTGTCGTGCTCGAGCTGCATTGCACCGCGCGACAGATCGAGGCAGGCGATGCCCACGAGCGTGAGCACCACGAACGCGACGATCGATTCCAGTAGCGTCATGGCCGTGGCCACATGAGAGGCCGCTCAGCGCACACGGTCGTGCTCACTATCTCGCGCCCTGCGCGCCGTTCACGGCGACGCGGTCGGCACTCGACGGCAGCCACGCGCACGCCAGCGGATCGAAGCCCGTAGTCGCCAAAGCGTGGGATGCCGGACGGCAGCTGCCCAGCGCGTCGATCGTGACGTCGAGCTCCGGCTCGGCGTTGCCTGCAACCGGGCGTTCTTCTTCGCCACCGAGCTGTGCGCGTCGAGCCTTCGGGAGCCGCCCACTTTCGATCTCGGCGCCGTCGCGCGCACTCACCAAGGCCCAAGCGCCGTCGGCGGCCACACGCAGTCGCAGCGACTCGCCGCGCCGAATCGCCGCGCGGCGCGCTCGCGTGAGCAGCGCCGAGGCAGCGTCGGCACTCTGCGTGCTCGGCGGGGTGAGCGCGGGCAGCACGAGTACCGCCGTGATCCCGAGCAGCAGGATCACCACGAGCAGCTCCACCAACGTCACGCCGCGCCGAGCGCGCAAAAAGCTCGCGTGGCGCAGTGAGCGGCGGGTGGAGGACGCTTCTCGATTCTTGGCGGGCGACGTGTGCACGAACGGCAGAATAACGCGCAGTCTCCGAACTATCGATGTGTGCCTGCTGTAGGGCCGGTTCCCGTTCGACGCCAACGCACGGCTGGCGTTAGTCCGTCGGACATCTCCCGGTCTGGCGCTCCCCGGTAAGGGTACGCGAGGTTGTACGGTTCTCGGTGTCGAACGACACCAAGCCCCGATCTGGAGGAAGACGAGTGACTGATGGTACGGTAGCGCAACAGCGGAAGGGTACCCCGGCCTCGACACCGGGACGCCCGCTCGATCGACGACTGGCGCGCGCGATCGTCGCTGCGGGTACGGTAACGGCGGTGCTGGCCGCCTCCGCGTTTCGGAACGTGCGGACGAACGCGGCGCCGGGCTGCGCGGACGATAACGCGGGGCTCACCCTGCCGGCGGGTTTCTGCGCGGTGACCTTTGCCGACAGTCTCGGCGGGCCTCGCCACATGACCGTCGCCGCCAACGGTGACCTGTTCGTCGTGCGTCAGAACCGACCTCGTGGGGACACGGTCCAGGGCGGCGTGCTGGCGTTGCGCGACACCAACCGTGACGGCCGCGCCGACGTCATCGCGCGCTTCGGTCCGACCGGCGGCACCGGAATCGCGCTCGAGGGGGGCTACCTGTTCGTGGATGCGCGATCGGCGATCCTTCGCTACGCGCTGCCGGCCGGTGCGCTGACGCCCATCGGCACTCCGGACACGATCGTGAGCGGGCTGCCCGGCGGCGGCCACGCGGCGCGCAACTTCGTCCTCGACGGGCGCGGCAACCTCTTCGTGAACGTCGGCTCCAATACCAACAGCTGCCAGGAGAAGGACCGACAGACGGGCGGCAAGGGCGTCGATCCCTGCGTCGAACTCGACACGCGCGCCGGCATCTGGAAGTTCTCGTCGCAACAGACGGGGCAGAAATTCGCAGCTTCGTCCCGCTACGCGACCGGCATTCGGAACGCCGTGGGGCTCGCCATCAATCCCGTGGACAAGCAGCTCTACTCCACGCAGCACGGCCGCGATCAGCTGTTCCAGAACTGGGCGCCGATGTACACCGAGGAGCAGTCGGCCAATCAGCCTGCCGAAGAGTTCATGCAGGTGAACTCCGGCGACGATTTCGGCTGGCCGTATTGCTACTTCGACACCGATCTCAAGCGCCTCGTGCTGGCGCCGGAGTACGGCGGCAACGCCAAGGACGCCGGACGTTGCAGCACCAAGAAGCTGCCCGTTGCCACCTTCCCGGGACACTGGGCGCCCAACGCCCTCGCGTTCTACACGGGCAAGACGTTCCCGGCGCGCTTCCGCGACGGCGCCTTCATCGCGTTCCATGGCTCCTGGAATCGCGCGCCCAAGGAGCAGGCGGGCTACAAGCTCGTCTTTGTGCCCGCCAGCAAGGGCAAGTTCAGCGGCACCTACGAGACCTTCGCCGACAATTTCGCCAACGGCAAGTTGGACCCCTCCAAAGCAGAACATCGCCCCACCGGGATCGCGACTGCACCCGATGGAGCGATGTTCATATCCGACGACAAGGGTGGTCGGATCTACCGCATTCAGTACGTCGGCACGAAGTAGGAGCTACCGAGTTACGGCTTGACGAGCGCCTTGATGCCGGCCGGCATGTCGAATGCCGTCGCCGGCACCGCGTTCACTTTCACGTCCGACGTCGTGATGATCATCTTGTTCGGTCCCATCGTCTGCTCGACACGCGTCGGCATCATGATGGGGCCGAACTGCTTGTAGCCGCCCATCGACTGCTGGATCGTCATCGGGCCCATCTGCGTGACCTGCGTCGTCTCGCCACCGATCGCGAGCCCCGACGCCACAGAGAAGTACTGCGTCATCTCGGTGCCGCTCGTGCGCACGAGGAACAGCTTGTACGCCTTCTCGCCGTTGAAGTCCTCGATCCCCTTCACTTCCATCTTGGAAAAGCGCTCGGGGGAGTAGAGCAGGTTAGCGTAGAAGTCTGAGTTCTCCTTCATCTGCGTGAGCTCCTTGTCGGCCAGCACGCGCGGGCCGGCCATCGGATTGATGTCCCACGCCACCGTGCCGTCGAAGCCCTGCAGCATCTCGCCCATGCCCGGGATGTTCGTCTTGCTGGACATCTTGTTGGGCGCAGCCATTGCGACTTCCATCGTCGCGCTGAGTCCCATCGCCGGCGCCTCGAGCGTGCCCGTCGAGCTGATCGACGTGATCTTCATGATCGCGTCCTTGCCGCCAATGGCCGTGATGTACTTGGCAATCACTTCGGACGCGGTCGGAAGCGTCTGTGCGTTGGCGGGAGCGGCCGGCGCAAGCAGCGCGGCCGACGCGACCATCGTGACTGCTGCGATCCGGGAAAACGACATCATGGAGACTTCCTCAATAATCAGGGTGAACTGCAGGGAGTGAACGGCCGATCGTTCGAGACCGCCGCGTTGCCGCGGTCCTGCTAGGGCGTGATTTTCGGCTTCGCCATCGATGCGTTAGCTGCCGCCCACTGCACGGCCGCATCGAGTGCGGGATCTCGCCCGTCCAACAGCGCACGCCTTGTCAGCGGCGCCGGTACATCAGGTCGTACCCCGTCACCCTCGAGCGGCTTCCCCGTAGGTGACAGAAAATCTGCGATGGCATGATAAAGGATATCACCGTTCGGCAGGCGCTCCGTTACCGCCGGGAGTGCCTGACCGGACGTCTGCACGCCGAACACACGGGCTCTGCCCACTGCTTGTAACCCGCCGGCGAAGATCTCGGTCGTGCTGATCGACAGTTCATCCACCACCAACGCCAGCGGCCCGGCATACGGCTTCACGGCACGTGCTCGCGTATCCACCCGCCGTGGGTTGGAGACAAAGTTGAGCGAAACGCCGCGCTGCTTCATCGTGCCGATGGTCTTGACCGAGTCAATGAAGTGTCCGGCGATTCCCATCGACATGCCCCCCACGCCACCAAAATTGCCGCGCACATCGAGCACGATGGCGTCGGTGTCACGCAATGAATCCACAGCGGCGTCGAATTGTGCCGCGAGCACCGGCATCCAGATGTTGAAGCGGATCACGCCGACGGTCTTGTTCCCCTGGCGCACTCGTTCGAACTCGAGCCGGCTGTTGAGTGGCGGCAGATTGCCGAACTTGGCCAGCGTACCGGGCTCGAGCTCGCGTCGGATCTTCACGGTGCGGAGCGCGTCGCGGCCGTCGCGGAAGCGGGTGAGCACGGTGTCGCCCACCGGACCCGCCAACGCCTCGTGCGCCACACTGAACCCCACCAGCGCGGCGCGGCGCGGATCCATGTCCTTGGGAATCCGTGCCAGCATCGGGGCCAACGGACAACCGCGCACCGACTCCAGCACCCATCCCGTCCGAACTCCGGCACGCTCCGCCGCACCGCCCGACTCGAGCCCCGCCACCACGATCTCGCCGTCGAGCAGCCGGAGCGTCGCCCCGATCGACCCGCTCCGATCCTCGACCGATCGCGTGCTGCTGGAGGCTGCGACGTCGCTCACTTCGCGCGGGATGATGGAGAAATGGGACTGGCGAAGCGTCCCGACCAGCGTCTGCAGCACGGTCCGCAACTCGCCCGTCGTGCGCGCGGCGGCGGCCTTCGGGCGGAGAGAGTCCCGGACCGCTTTCCAGTTCACGCCATTGTAGGTGGTGTCCCAGTGCGTGCGCCCGATGATCGACCAGGCCGAATCGAAGCTCACCAGCGGATCGGAGACGGGCGTGTCGTTGAGGGAGGCCGTCGAGGGCGCCGGCGCGGCGCATGCTGCGCTGGCTCCAGCCGCCATCCCGGACGCACTGGCGGGGCCACTCGAACGGCCCGGGGCTCGGCAGGCGACCGCCGCGGCGACCGCGACGAGGAGGAGCGTCGGGAGGGCGCGAACGGCAGGTACAGCGTGCGGCATGTGATGCGGGCTCATGGTGTGCGGATTCATACGGGACGGGTTGCGACGGGTTTCGGGCGTGTCAGAACCGTGACCGGACACTCGCGGTAAGCGCGCATCGGGGGTTACCATGCAAGGTCCTGAACTCCGATCAGCCCCGACATGTCTACGCGACTTCATACGCTGCACGCCGCCGGCCAGTCACTCTGGCTTGACTATATCGACCGCGCCATGCTTTCCAATGGCGACCTCGAGCGACGCATTCGGGAGGACGCCCTCACCGGGATGACCTCCAATCCGACCATCTTCGAGAAGGCGTTGGCCGAAGGCACCGCCTACGACGCCCAGATGGCCAGTCTCCCCGCCGCGCTCTCCGATCGTGAAGCCTTCGAAGCGGTCGCGGCCACCGATGTCCGCGACGCGTGCGACCGATTCCGCGGCGTGTACGAGGCTACCAAGGGGGTTGACGGTTACGTCTCGCTGGAGGTCTCACCCGATCTCGCGCGCGACGCCGACGGCACGGTCCATGAGGCGCTCAAGCTGTGGGCGCTGGTGGATCGCCCTAACCTGATGATCAAGGTTCCCGGCACCCCCGAGGGCGCCGATGCGGTCCGTCGTCTCATCGCGGCCGGCCTCAACGTCAACGTCACGCTGCTCTTTGCGGTCGAAGCGCACGCCCGCGTGATCGAGGCGTACATCGCCGGTCTCGAAGAGCGCGCGGCCGCCGGCCACCCGATCGATCGCATCGCCTCGGTGGCCAGCTTCTTCGTCAGCCGCGTGGATTCGGCGATCGATAAGCAGCTCGACACCAAGGCCGCTGCCGACCCGGCGCAGGCCGACGCCCTGTGCGCGCTCAAGGAAAGGCCGCCATCGCCAACGCCAAGCTCGCGTACCAGCTGTTCCTGAAGGAGTTCGCCGGCGCGCGCTGGAACGCACTCGCGGCACAGGGCGCGCGCGTGCAGCGCCCGCTCTGGGCCAGCACGAGCACCAAGAACCCGTCGTACCGCGACGTCATCTACGTGGAAGAGCTGGTCGGTCCGGACACAGTAAACACGCTGCCGCCGGCCACACTCGAGGCCTTCCGCGACCATGGTGAAACGCGCCAGTCCGTCATCACGGATCTGGATGGCGCCTCGCGGTCCCTCGCGGATCTCGCGGCCCACGGCATCGCGCTCGACGCCGTGACCAACACGTTGCTGGTCGAGGGACTCGCGTCTTTCGAGCAGTCTTTTGTCACGCTCCTCGCAGGTATCGCGCGCAAGCGCGCCGCCCTCGCCGAGCAGACGCCACTCGCCTCCGGAGCATCGGCAGTTGCCAGCCACTGAATTGGACGACTTCGACATGACCATTCCGCGCACGGGTCCAGAACGCGCTGCTGCGAGCCACCCCGACACCGAGTCGAGCGCCGCTCCCTTCCAACGCCGCCATGTGCCCCGGACGAAGATCGTGGGCACGCTCGGACCGTCCAGCAACTCCGTGGAGAAGTTCCGCGCGCTGGTGGAAGCAGGCCTCGATGTGGCCCGCATCAACTTCTCGCACGGCACGCACGAACAGCACGCGCGCACCATCGGTGTCGTGCGGCAGGTGTCCGAGGAGATGGGTCGTCCTGTCGCCATTCTTGGCGACTTGCAGGGCCCGCGCATTCGTATCGGTGATCTCGAAGCCCCGATCAACCTCGAGCCTGGCTCGTCCGTCGTGCTCGTGCCCGAGGAAGTCGCCGGCCACGGCGAGATTCCGATCACGTACGACATGCTGGCCGATGACGTATCGCCCGGCAATCGCATCCTGATCAACGACGGCCTGCTCGAACTGCTGGTGACGGCGGTCAACGCGCCGCGCGTGACGGCTACCGTGCTGCACGGCGGCATGCTCTCGAGCCACAAGGGGATGAACCTCCCCGGCATCGCGGTCTCCGCGCCGTCACTCACGGAAAAGGACATCGCCGACCTCGAGTTCGCCGTCGCACACGAACTCGACGCGCTCGCGCTCAGCTTCGTGCGTCGTGCGGAAGACATCGACAAGATGCGTTTGCTGATTCCCAAGTCGATGCTGATCGTCGCCAAGATCGAGAAGGACGTGGCGCTCGAAAACATCGAGGAGATTCTGCGCGCCTCCGACGCTGTGATGGTCGCGCGTGGTGACTTGGGCGTGGAGTTGCCGTTCGAAGAAGTGCCGATCGCGCAGAAGCGCATCATCTCGCTCGCCAATCGCATGGGCCGCCCGGTCATCACGGCCACGCAGATGCTCGAGTCGATGATCGAGAACCCGCGCCCGACGCGCGCCGAAGCCAGCGACGTGGCCAACGCCATTCTCGATGGTACCGACTGCGTCATGCTCTCGGCGGAAACGGCTGCGGGTGCCTACCCGCGTCTCGCCGTCGAAGCGATGCGCCGCATCATCAACGAGATCGAAACGCATCCGCGCCCGTCGCAGAGCGCGCGTTCGGAGCGTCGCGCGGTCACCAGCATGAACACGGAAGAGGCGATTGCCGCCGCGACCGTGGCCGCCGTTCGCATGCTCGACGCGCCGCTCGTCGTCGTCTTCACCAAGAGCGGATTCTCGGCGCGCATCGTCGCGTCGCATCGGCCGAGCGTGCCCATTCTCGCGCTCACCGATGAACCGCGTGTCTGCCGCCAGCTCTCGCTGGTGTGGGGCGTGGTGCCGCGACTCGTGCCCACCGCGCGTGGCTACGATCACATGGTGGCGATGGCGCTGCGCGAAGCGCTCGACCTTGGGCTGGTCACCAAGGGCGATCGTGTCGCCGTGACGGCCGGCGTGCCTTTCGACGTGCCCGGCACCACCAACCTGCTCAAGGTCGAGACGGTGTGAGGACGTCCCACCTGACGTTGGCGTGAAGCTGACGTTTCTCGGGACCGGAACGAGTTTCGGCGTGCCGCAGATTGCCTGCGGCTGCGCCGTCTGCCATTCCGCCGATCCGCGCGATCGGCGGACACGCTGCGGGGCCGTCATCGATGCAGACGACGGCACACGACTGCTGATCGACACGCCGCCCGAGCTGCGTCTGCAGCTTGTGGCGGCCGGCGTGCTGGACATCGACGCGGTGCTCTTCACGCACGAACACGCCGATCACATTCACGGCATCGACGACCTGCGCGCCTTCACCATGCGCCGCAGCACAGCGCTGCCGCTCTACGGCTCGGCGGAAACGCTGCGGACCATTCGCGCGCGTTTCCCATATATCGTGGACGATCGCATGCGCCCGATCCCCGGCACCACCAAGCCGGAGGGTACGCTCGTCGAAGTCACGGCGGGCGTCCCGTTTCGCGTACGCGACACGGAGATTCTGCCGTTTTCCGTGCCGCACGGTCGCACCGAAGTACTGGCCTACCGCGTGGGCGATGTTGCCTATGTCACCGATGCCAAGTCGGTGCCGGATGAAGCGCTGGCGGCGCTGGCGGGTGTGCGCGTGCTCGTACTGAACGCGCTCATGCACAAGCCGCATCCCACCCATCTCTCCATCAGCGATGCGATCGCCGTGGCGCGCCAAGTTGGCGCCGAACAGACGTATCTCACGCACCTGACGCACGAAAGCTTTCACGCCAACCTCGCCGCCGAACTCCCCGAGGGGATCAGCCCGGCGTACGACGGACTTGTCGTGGAGATTCCAACCGGCGCGCCCGCAACGGCTGCGCACCGCGCTGCCCCCGACTCGGACAGGTAATTCCAATGACGCTCGCGATCGACTTCACCAACATGATGGCTGGTGCGCTCCCCAACGGCGCCGGCATCACCGATGCGCAGTTGGCCGAGGCCGCCGCGCCATTGGCGGCGGCGCACGCGGCGGTACACGCCAAGCGTGATTCGCTCGGATTCCTTTCGCTGCCCACCAACGAAGCGGTGCTCGCCAGCACGCTCGCCGTCGCGGAGAACGCCAAGGGGCGCTTCACCGATGTGTTGCTGCTCGGTATCGGCGGTTCCGCGTTGGGCCCGATCGCGTTGCGCACCGCGCTGCGTCCGCTGGGGTGGAACGCGCTCGACAGCGCATCGCGCGGCGGCTATCCGCGGTTGCATGTGCTCGACAACGTGGATCCGGTCACCATCGGCACGATGCTCGCGCGACTCGATCTCGCCAACACGCTCGTGCTCGTCGTATCCAAGTCAGGCGGTACGGTCGAGACGATGGCGCAGTATCTCATCGTGCGTGAGGCACTCGCTCGCGCACTCGGCGAAAAGCGCGCGCGAGAGCATCTCGTCTTCGTGACCGATCCCGAGGTCGGCGCGCTGCGTCGCATCGCGCGCGCCGAAGGCATTCCCACGCTCGATATTCCGCCCAACGTGGGCGGCCGATTCTCGGTGCTCTCGCCGGTAGGACTGTTGCCGGCGGCGCTGATCGGCATCGATGTGCGGGCGTTGCTCGCGGGCGCAGCCGACATCATGCGGCGCGCCGAATCCGCGGAGTTGAGCAAGAATCCCGCAGGTGCATTCGCGGTGCTGCAGTGGCTGTCGGACACCAAGCATGGCCGACATGTGCAGGTGCTGATGCCCTACTCCGATCCGCTGCGTGATGTGGCGCTCTGGTTTGTGCAGCTCTGGGCCGAGTCACTCGGGAAGACGCGCGCCGACGGCTCGCTGGCCGGTCCCACGCCGCTGCCCGCGCTGGGGGCCACCGATCAGCACTCGCAGGTGCAGCTGTTCATGGAGGGCCCGCTCGACAAGACCGTGACGTTCATCGCGGTGAACGGCCGCACCGCCGACGGGCCGATCCCGTCGCGCCACGCCGACATCCCCGAATTGGCCTACATCGGTGGACACACGCTCGGCGAGTTGCTGGACGTCGAGCGGAGGGCCACGGCTGGTGCGCTGGCGGCGCGCGGGCGCTTCAACGCGACGCTCGCCGTGGATGCCGTCGATGCATGGCATGTCGGTGCACTGTTGCAGTGCTTTGCATTGGCGACCGCCTACGCTGGCGAGCTGTACGGCGTCAACGCGTTCGATCAGCCCGGCGTGGAGCTCGGGAAGAACTTCGCGTATGCGATGCTGGGCAAGCCGGGGAGCGAGAAGGCGCGCGCCGAATGGGACGCGCTCCCCAAGCCCGACCCGAAGTATCAGCTGTAGATTTTCGGAAGGAAATTCCTGGGACGCGCGCGAGGCGATGGCGCGTTCGAACTTTTCACATGAAGCCGCACCGGCCGCTCGCCGCAGCCGGACAGGACTCTGATAGCATGACCGATAACAAGTCCGCTGGATCCACGCTCTTTGGTGGTGCCGTCACGGTGAGCGATGGACGTGTGCATTTGCACGATGCTGCTGCGCTCAAGTCGGCGCACCTCGACGCGCTGGTACGTCAGGCCGTCTTTGGCGACGAAGGCGAGCGCATGGTTGCGCGCTGGATGCTCTGGGAGCTGGGCCAGATCGTTGGCGTGCGGCCTGCCTCCATTCACGACCTCTACACGGCGCGTGGACAGGGCAAGTGCGGTGGCTTCACGGTGCCGGCCATCAACGTGCGCGGAGTCACGTACGACACGGCGCGCGCCATCTTCCGTACGGCGCTCGCGCTCGATGCGGGCGCGTTCATCTTTGAAATCGCGCGCTCGGAGATCGCCTACACGGAACAGCGTCCTGACGAGTACGTCTCGGTCATCATCGCGGCTGCGCTGCGCGAAGGCTACACCGGCCCGTTGTTCATTCAGGGCGACCACTTTCAGGTCAACCACAAGAAGTTCGCCGTCGATCCCGTCACCGAAGTCAACGCGGTCAAGGCACTCGTGCGCGAAGCGGTGGCGGCTGGTTTCTACAACATCGACGTGGACACCTCCACGCTGGTGGACCTGAGCAAGCCGACGCTGACCGAACAGCAGCGCCTCAACTACGAAGTGTGCGTGGATCTCACGCGCTACGTGCGCGGTGAAGAGCCGAAGGGCATCACGATTTCCATCGGCGGCGAGATCGGCGAAGTCGGCACGGAGAACAGCACGCCGGCCGAGCTGCACGCGTTCATGGAAGGGTACAACGCCACGCTGGCGGCACAGGCGCCCGGCATGGCCGGCCTGTCCAAGATCTCGGTACAGTCGGGTACGTCGCACGGTGGCGTGGTGCTCGCCGACGGCTCGATTGCCGATGTGGCGCTCGACCTCGACACGCTCGAGACGCTCTCCAAGATCGCCCGCGATTCGTATGGCATGTCTGGTGCAGTACAGCACGGTGCGTCCACTCTTCCCGACACCGCGTTCGGCAACTTCCCGCGCACGGAAACGGCAGAGATTCACCTTGCAACAAACTTCCAGACGATGATGTACGATCATCTGCCGGAAGCGCTGCGAGCGGAGATCTACGAGTGGTTGCGCGAGAACGCGAAGGACGAGCGCAAGGCGACCGATACGGACGAGCAGTTCTTCTACAAGACGCGCAAGAAGGCGATCGGACCGTTCAAGCGTCAGCTGTGGGGCATGCCGGCCGAGAACAAGGCCAATCTCGCAGCGGCGTATGAGGCAAAGTTCGAATTTCTGTTCCGTCAGCTGGGTGTCGCGAGTACCAAGACCGTGGTCACGACGTTCGTCTCCACGATCGAACAGCACCGTCCGCTTCCGACGGGTGCCAGCACGATCATCGCGGCGCCGGACGACGCGGACCTGAGCGACTGAGTTTGGGACTGAGTTTGACGCGTGGTCGTCCGCTTTCACGGCGGCGACCACGCCTACGTACGAGATGCCGCACAGCGGCAAGGAGGGGCCATGGCTCGACAGGATGAGTACGACGATGACCGCGTGGTGATCGTCGGGCGCGACAACAGCAGCAACGGGCTGGGCATGATGTTGCTCGGCTTGGCCATTGGCGCTGGTGCCGCGCTGCTGCTCGCTCCGGCCAGTGGCGAGGAGACGCGTGCGAAGTTGCAGCGCGAAGCGCGTCGGGCCGGTCGTCGTGTGAAGGACGTGACCGATGCGTTCGGCGATCAGGTCAGCGATCGCGTGGGTCGCACCCGCTCGCGGTTCAGCGAGCAGGTGGATCGCGCGCGCAACGCGGTGGATTCTCGTGTGAACGCCGTGGGCGAAGCGTTCGAGGCGGGGCGTGACGCGGTGGACGACACGCGTGCGGATTTGGAGCGCGCCGTAGCTGACGCGAAGCGTGCGTATGCGGATAGTCGTCGTGCGTACCACGAGGCGCGCATCGCGCATCAGCGTGGCGCCCGTGCGGTCGCGCGACGCGACGACGTGTTCGAGGCCGACGGCCAGCTCAACGACGGCGACGGGGCTGCGACCGAAGGCTGACGCCGTCGGAGACATTGTCCGCCGCGTTTGGAATCAGAGCGGCGAAGACAATGTCTTCTTTCTCGCGGGCGGGCTGGCGTTCAACGTCCTGCTCGCCCTCGTGCCGTTTGTGCTACTGCTGATCGCCGGACTGTCGCTGTTGCTCGGCAGTCAGCCGGCGCAGGCGGCGGCCACCGTCACCGGCTTGGTGCAGGCCCTGCTCCCCACCGACGCGGCCTCCGCCACCGAGTTGCTGCAGGGCGCTGTCGGTGATGTGCTGCGCACCCGCTCCTCGGTCGGCCTCTACTCGGCGATCGGTTTCGCGTGGTTCTCCACGCGACTGTTTGGATCGCTGCGCAGCTGCCTGTCGCTGATCTTCGACGGAACCGATCACGGCATCGTCACCGGCAAGCTGTTCGACTTTGCCGCCACGCTGATTGCGACAGTCGCGGTGGTGGTCTACGTCGTGTTCTCGGCGTACCTCGACCTCGCGACTACACGAGGCGTCGCGGTGCTGGTGGAGATGGGGCTCCGCGAGTCTGCGATGAGCGGCGTGATGTACGTGATCGGTCGCGTGTTGGCCATCCTCGTCATTTTCCTGCTCTTCTATGCGCTCTACCGCGGGCTGCCGCGCCATCGGCCCTCGACGCGCACGGCAGCGATAGCGTCCGCGAGTGCCGCGCTGTTCTTCGAGCTCGCGCGCAATGTGTTCACGCTGCTCGTCGCCCGATTCGATCCGAGCTCGCTGTATACCGGAACAATCGCGGCCGTGGTCGCGGTGGTCTTCTGGACGTACTATGGCTCGCTGCTCTTTCTCTTGGGCGGCGAGGTGGCGCAAGCGTACGATCTGCGCCGCAAAGCCAAGTCGCCACCAGCTCCTGCGCCCGCTACCGCGCGCAAATCCTCTCCGAACGCCACGCGCCCCAAACCCTGATTTCCGTACACGCGCCCCGCGATCTGCGCGACGACATCGGCACGCATCCGACCGCGACGCCGCGTCGCTCGGGGGCTCCGCTGGCCGGGGTGGGCTTCGCCGGAGTGGGGCTCGATGAGGATCAGGTCGATGACCCACGCCTCTGTGATGATGTCGACGATGTTCCCTGACTATCTAGCAGGCGAATACTACTCCGCGGACTCAGGGGATTATCAATGCGGGAAGCGGATTCACAAGCGTGTTTGATCTCACGTTGTAACTGGTGAACCCCGGGGCACCACGCACGATGAGTTCCAACACCGACAACGTCGGTAAGGTCGCGCCCGACACAATCGGACGGAGGTTGAAGGTGAACCGAACAATTTGAAATGTGCCCGGCTTGGTCAGCGCCAAGCTGCTTGCGAGCGCGATGGTCGTCATCTTGGAGCCAGAAGCGTCCGGGAACGGCAAATTGCTGAAAACTCCGATGTCGAACTCGCTCGGCGACAGTAGCGTGCGGGAGTCAAAGGCAAGCCTTAGTGAGTCGTACTTGACCCGGAACGCAATACCTACCAGTTCGTCTGCGGCGGCACCATTGACACTTGGATTGCCCGGAGCGCTACCCATATCGATGGCGACGGTCAGCGCGACCTGGCGACCGGTTGGACCAGTTGGGGTGATGGGACCCCAAGTGCCAGTAACCTGATACCGGAGAGGGCAGCTCACGACGATGTCTCGCACGAGGCCGGCCGTTGTCACACCGCTGTAGGCGTACGGACCGGGATTAACGCATCCGATCCGCAGTCCGGGCAAGTTGATGGCACCCGCATTCGGGATCGTCGGCACGCCCAAGCGATTGAAACTTCCGTCAGCCGCCGTGAATACTGCGGCCAGTGGCGAGCCACCAACCGGCGTCACGACGACCGATACACCTGGCAGGGGCGTCCCATCCTCGAGCCTTGTCACCGTACCCGTTATGTTGCCGGCCGGCTGGGCCGGAACAAGATCGGCCGCCACGATCAGCTTCGCACGAAAATCGCCTACGGTCGGATCTATCAAAAAGCCAACGCGCTGAAACGCAGTCGTCTGAAGGGGGCCAATCGGCGCAAACGGCTCGTAGCGGAAGCAGTCGTTCGACATCGCAACGCAACCGATGTCGTTGAAGAAATTGTGGTGGTTACCATCGCCGAGGGGCGGCTCGCCCCAATCCGCGCTGGGCTCGACCACACCGCCGCGCGGCGTGCTGACGATGAATTCATTGCCTGCGGAGGTCACGCTGCCAGCTGCGGTCGTGACGCTTATTTCGAACGGGAACGCCTGTACTCCGGTCACACCAGACGGGGGCGTCGGGAAGCTCGGCGTGGTGAGTTGGAAACTCGTGAGCTTGTTCAGGATCTGCAGAGAAAACGTCACGAGAATCTTGTTCGGCGCGACCGCACCCAAGGCACCCTTTTGGAAGCCGATGGCGATCAGTTCGATGGCGTCACCACCCAGCAAGGAGAACTGCGCGTCGCCGCCGAGCACGTTCGGATTGAGGCGGGAATTGATGCTGGAGGACGGCGCGGTGATTTTGACGGTGTTCCTGGTGGCGCTGATGTCCATAATGAACGCAGCGCCACGGTACTGCGCCGGAATGGCCGGCGAAGACGGCAGCACTGGCGCAACTGGCGCGTCGCTTCCCTTTTCGACGCACGCGCCGAGCAACGCGATCGTGGTTGCTGCAGCGAAAAGACGACCGACAGTGCCGACACTACGCATTGACTGATACTCGCTCGATTGCATCGTGGCGTTGGGACGCCGACTTTGGTCCAGGTCCTGTCCCTGTGCGCTGCGAGGTGCAACTCGCAGCGCACCTCCGTAAAATCAGCGAATGCAGCATAGGCATTCGATGTCACGAACATCGCTCTGCTCGTGTATCGAACATCGGTTCGCGGCGGTGGTGTTCACACCTCCTCGCGAGTCCACCCCGACGCACACCCGACCCAAACAATGATTTCAGTTCACGCGCCCGTCGATCTTCGCAGCGATACCGTCACGCGTCCCACGGCGGCGATGCGTCGCGCCATGGCCGACGCCGAGGTAGGTGACGACGATCGCGACGGCGACCCGACGACGCGTCGGTTGGAGGCGATGATCGCGGAGCGCCTGGGCAAGGAGCGCGCGCTCTTTTTCCCGAGCGGGTCGATGGGTAACCTCGCGTCGATCTGGCTGCACACGCAGCCCGGCACTGAGGTTTTCGTCGATGCCGACGCGCACGTGGTGCACTGGGAGATCGCCGGCGTGGCGGGGCTCTGCGGTGCGCAGATCCGCACCGTGCAGTCCACGCGGCTCGTGTACAACGCAGACGACCTGCGCGCCTCGATCCGACCGCCGGCGCTCGATGCACCTGATCCGTCGCTCGTGTGCGTCGAGAACACGCACAACGGGGCAGGGGGCGTCGTTACGACGCTGCCAGCGTTGCAGGCCATCGCTGCGGTTGCCCGTGAGCATCAGCTCCCCGTGCACCTGGACGGCGCGCGCCTCTGGAACGCCTCTGCGGCAACGGGCACGTCGCTCGCGGACTTCGCTGCCTGCGCGGACACGTTGATGGTGGCCTTCTCCAAGGGGCTGGGGGCGCCCGTCGGCGCGGCGGTGGCGGGCAGCGCGGCTGCCGTCCTTCGGCTGCACAAGATTCGCAAGCGCTTCGGCGGCGGCATGCGGCAGAGCGGCATTCTGGCTGCTGCGGCGCTGCACGGCCTCGAGCATCATCTCGCGCGTCTGAGCGAGGATCATGAGTCGGCCCGAGAGCTGGGCCGCTTCGTGGACGGCGTGTCCGGCGCCAAGATTGTCGCTCCCGACACGAACATCCTGATGATCGATCTCCCCGCCGCGCGCGCCACGGACATCGTCGCCCGCGCCGCCGCACTCGGCGTACGCGTGTCGGCGTGGAGCCCCACGCGCATCCGGGCGGTCACGCATCTCGACGCGCCGATGGAAGCCATTCAGGAAGCCGGCCCCCTGTTGCGACAGGCGATCGAGCGGTCGCTCGCCTAGCCAGCAGCAGTTTACCCGGCTGGCGCAATTGACTACGTTGCACGTGCTCCGGGTCCCGGAGGGCACCGGCCCGCCAATCCCGTCAGGACCCCGAAGGTAGCAGCGGCACGTGGAGTCCAGCGTCGCTTCGTCAGGCCCGGAGTATCACGCGCGGGAGGACCCGCTCTTTCGAGAGCCGGACCTCCCGCGCGTTTTTTTCTGCCGCAGCGCTGGACCGCCGCGCTAAATTGCGGCCATGTCGCTCGCCCTCGCCCGGAAGTACCGCCCGCGCAACTTCGCCTCCGTCGCGGTGCAGTCGCACGTTGCCAATACGCTCAAGGGGGCCATCGCGCGCGGCCGGGTGGCGCACGGCTACCTGCTCTGCGGTCCGCGAGGCACCGGCAAGACGACGCTGGCGCGTGTGTTGGCGATGGCGCTCAACTGCGAGCGACGTGGCGAGCCCGAGTTGCAGGGCGAGCCCTGCGGGCAGTGTGCCAACTGCCAGCGTATCTGGTCGGGAAGCGCCTCGCTCGACGTAGTGGAAATCGACGCGGCATCCAATCGTGGCGTGGACGATGCCCGCGAGCTGCGCGAACGCGCGATGTACGCGCCCTCCGGCGAGGATGGCTACAAGGTCTACATCGTCGACGAAGCGCACATGCTCACCCGCGAAGCATGGAATGCGCTACTCAAGATTCTCGAGGAGCCGCCGCCACGCGTGGTGTTTGTCTTCGCCACCACCGAGCCGCAGAAGATCGCGCAGATGGCCGCGCCGGTGCTCTCGCGTCTGCAGCGTTTCGATCTCAAGCGCATCGGGCCCGCCGAAATCCGTGAGCGCCTGGCGATCGTGCTGCACGAAGAAGGCGTGGCGTTCGAAGACGAAGCACTGGGGATGATCGCACGCGCCGCCGACGGCGGATTGCGCGATGCGTTGTCGTTGGCCGACCAGGTGCTCTCCATCGGCGAGAGCGCCAACGTCACCGCCGATCGCGTGCGTGCCGCACTCGGCCTCGTGCCCGACGAAGAGTATCTGGCGCTGCTCGATCTCATCGTCGAGCGTCGCGCCGCTGATGTCTTCCCGGCGGTACAGCGCCTCGCCGACAGCGGCGTGGACTTTGCCCTCGTGATGTCGGGCTTGGGCGAGCTGCTGCGTGCGCAGCTGGCCATCGCGTTGGGCGGGAGCATGCCCGAACTGCCTGAGCGGATGCGTGTGGCGTTGGTGGAGCGAAAGAGCCGCGTGGCGGCGAGCGATCTGCTGCGAATGTTGCATGCGCTGCTGGAGCTCGAGCCCACGTTCCGTCGCAGTGGGCAGCCGCAGCTGCTGATCGAGACGCTGTTGGTGCGCTTCGCGCTGATCGATCGCACGGTCGATCTCGAAGAGGTACTGCGCGGCTTTGGAGACGACGGTCGCGATGATCCACCGGTGCGGCGCGCAGCCCGCGAGGCCCGCGTGGCATCGGCGCATGCATTGCCTCCAGCGCCGCCGGCCGTGGTTGCGCCCGCACTGCCTCCGCAGGCGCCGCCGGTGCCGCGATCGGCCACGCAGCAGGTGGCACAAGCCGCAGCCGCGGCACAGATGGCCTCGGTGGCCGCCCCGGCGCCTCGTGCGGCCGCCGCACGCAGCGACTACACGGCGCCGCCGCCATCACTCGACACGGTCAAGGCGCAGTGGAACGTGGTGGTCGAAGGAGTGCGACGCGCGGGGCGCGGCATGCTTGCGCAGGCCGTGCAGCGCATGCAGCCCATGGAGGTGCTGCCGAACGGATCGCTGGTGCTCGGGTACGTCACCAACGACGACACCTTCGCCAAGGCGGTCGACGGCGCACGCAGCGATGTGGTGCTGGCATTGCAGGGCGCCGTGGAAGGAGTCACCGGCTTTACCCTGCGGTTGCAGCGGCCGGCGTCATCGGAGCCGCCCCCGCGTCCGACCAAGCGCCTCACCGCCGATGTGGTGCAGCAACAGCGCCTCGAACAATTCGCCGCCAGCGATCCGTTACTCGATGCCGCCGTGCGCGCGCTCGATCTGGAATTGCTCGACTGATCGCCGGACCGCCTCTTCGCGCGAGGTTGTACGGTCCACCGGCAACCTCTCGAAACCCGCCACTCGTTACCCGTCACCGCTCATGACCGATCTCTTCAAGATGTTGGGGCAGTTCAAGGACATGCAGGGCCGCATGCAGGCGATGCAGGAAGAGCTGTCGCGTCGCACGTTCATGGCCGCGTCGGGCGGCGGCATGGTCTCCGTCGAGTGCGACGGCAAGATGCAGCTCACCAAGATCAAGATCGATCGCTCGGTCGTGAATCCCGACGACACCGAGATGCTCGAAGATCTGATCGTCGTGGCCGTGGCCGAAGTGCAGAAGAAGGCCGCCGAAGCGATGCAGATGGAAATGAGCAAGGTCACCGGCGGTATCGAACTGCCGTTCAAGCTGCCGTTCTGATCGCCGCATGTCGGTGATCGACGAGCTGACCAGCGAGCTGGCGCGGCTGCCGGGCATTGGTCGCAAGACGGCGCTGCGGCTGACGTACCACTTGCTGCGGCAGCCACCCGCGCAAAGCACACGCCTCGCCGAGGCGCTCGTCTCGCTCACGGAGCGTGTGCGCGCGTGCGAGCGGTGCCACAATTTCACGGAGCAGCCACTGTGTACGCTCTGTTCCGACCCGCGTCGGGACGCGAGCATTCTGTGCGTGGTGGAAGAGGCGGCGGACATCTCGTCGATCGAGCGCGCCGGAGAGTTCCGCGGGCGCTACCACGTGCTCGGAGGGCGTCTCTCTCCACTCGATGGCGTGGGTCCTGACGACCTGTTCATCGGGGCGCTGCTCGCGCGCGTCGAGCCCGAAGGGGTGCGCGAGGTCATTCTGGCCACCAATCCGTCGCTCGAAGGTGAGGCGACCGCGCTCTACATCCAGCGGCAGCTGGCCACCCGTGAAGTGCGGGTCACCCGCATTGCGCGGGGGCTGCCGGTAGGTGGTGACCTCGAATATGCCGACGGCGTGACAATCGCGCAGGCGCTGTCGGC
This sequence comes from Gemmatimonas sp., assembly GCA_965279375.1. Classification (GTDB taxonomy): domain Bacteria; phylum Gemmatimonadota; class Gemmatimonadetes; order Gemmatimonadales; family Gemmatimonadaceae; genus Gemmatimonas. Next base: position 3,060,317 of record OZ257156.1, read on the forward strand.
CCGCCGCGAGATGGCGTGATGAGGTTACTTTCGGGGGCCTCCGAGCGTTGATAGTGCACGACTCCCCTTCGCGGGGGAGTGCGGACCCTTTCTCCCATACGTTCATGCCCGTCGGCGCTGCCACCTGGTCGTTCACCGAGGACGACTTCGGGGCCATTACCATTACGCTGCAACGATTCCTCTACGACGCGAAGGCGCGCTGCGCGCTTATCGTCGATCGCAGCGGCCAACTCGTCGCGACCGTTGGTGAACCGCCGACCTTCGATGCGACGGCCTTCGCCACGCTCACTGCCGCCGATTTCAGCGCCAACGACCAGCTGGCGCGCCTGATCGGCGAAACGGACTTCAGCGTGCTGTTTCATCAGGGCGAACGCGAGTCGATGTATCTCGCCGATATTGCCCGGCGCGTCATTCTGGTGGTGCTCTTCGACAACCGGACCACCCTCGGGCTGGTGCGGCTCAAGATGAAGAGCGCGGTCGAAGAACTGACCAAGACTTTCGAGGGCGTCTTCGCGCGCGGGGGCACGGCACAGGCCACGCCGCCCGGATTCCTGGCCGGAGCGGAAGACGAGATCGACCGGCTTTTCCAGTAGAGGCCGACGATGTCGATGATCAACTACGCGTCACGCGAGATCAACTGTAAGATCGTCTACTACGGTCCCGGTCTCGGCGGCAAGACGACGAACCTCGAATACGTCTACGGCAAGGTCTCGCCCAACACGCGCGGCAAGCTGATCTCGCTCGCGACCGAGACCGAGCGCACGCTGTTTTTCGACTTCCTCCCGGTGGACCTCGGGACCATTCGCGGATTCCGCACCCGGTTCCATCTCTACACGGTGCCGGGGCAGGTCTACTACAACGCCAGCCGGAAGCTGATTCTCAAGGGCGTCGACGGCGTGGTGTTCGTGGCCGATTCGCAGGCCGAGCGCGCCGAGGCGAACGTGGAGTCGATGCAGAACCTGTACGACAACATGGCCGCCTACGGGTACGACCTGACGCGGATGCCGTTCGTCGTGCAGTACAACAAGCGCGACCTCCCCAATGCGGCGCCGGTGTCCGAGTTGCAGGAGATGCTCAATCCGGGGTGGGAAGTGACCGATCCGGCGCGCATGCGCGCACTGGCGGATCCGTTCCGACCGGGTGAATTTTTGATATCTCAGCTGCCGGGCGGTGAATGGGTGGAACGTGCACCATATTTCGAGGCAGTTGGCGTCACCGGCGACGGCGTCTTCGATACCTTGAAGGCGGTCTCCAAGCTGGTGCTCAAAACGCTGGCGTGAACCCTGGCAGTGCACACCTGAAGAGCCCCCCGCCGTGAATCTCCCCAACGCAATCACCGTCGGACGCATCGCCCTGACGCCGCTGATTGCGTGGCTGCCCTTCACCACGTCGTGGACCGCACGCCTGCTGGCCTTCACGCTCTTCACGATCGCCGCCGTTACCGACTACTGGGACGGCCATCTCGCCCGCCAGCGCAACATGGTCACCGACCTCGGGCGCCTGCTCGATCCGCTGGCCGACAAGCTGCTGCTCGTGGCCACGCTGGTGCCGATGTATCTGCTCCAGCGCCACTACACGTTCTTCGCTCCGCTCGACGGCGGCCTCCCCGAGACGTCGGCGCTGCTGTTCGTGACGCCCTTCGGCAAGGTCAGCTTCCCGCTGTGGATGCTTCTCGTCGTACTGGGTCGTGAGGCGTGCATGACGGTGTTCCGGCAGATGGCGGCCCGCCGCGGGCTCGTCATCTCCGCAATCGGTCCCGCCAAGTGGAAGACCGCCTTCCAGTCGCTCTGGATGGGATCCGCCTACTGCTGGTTCTTCATGCTGACGCTCGCCACGGCGAACGGCTGGCTCGACCTCCCGCTCTGGCGCGCCTTCGCGCAGTTCAACGGCTTTATCGGCGTGGCCAGCATGACGGGCGCTGTCGCGCTCACGCTCTATTCGCTCGGCCTCTACGTCCAGCGTTACCGCGGCCCCTTCATGGCGGCGCGCTCTCGCGCCTGATCCATTGCGCCGTTCCGCGAGCGCGTGCGCACGCGGACTCCTCGCGAAATCCCTGGTTCCCGGCGTAGCATTGCGAGTGGTCGTTCTCACCTCACTCTTCTCGCCATGCTGACTCTGCGCCCTCTACGCTCGCGCTTCGTCCGTGCAGGCCTGCTGTCGATCGTCGCCGCAAGCGCGGCACACGCACAGCGCGCCAGGCCCGCCTCCCGCGCCGCACTCACGCGCACGCTCGACTCCATCGTCACCGCGGAAATGGCGGCACGTCACTGGCCGAGCGTCGCGGTGATGATGGTGCGCGGTCGGGATACGATTCTCGCGAAAGGCTACGGTAAGGCCGACCTCGAGATGAACGTTCCCGCCTCGGTCAATGGCGTGTATTGGATCGGCTCCGTCACCAAGCAGTTCGTGACGGCGGCGCTGCTCAAGCTTGCCGAGCGCGGCGTGCTGAGCGTCAACGATACGGTGGGGAAGTGGGTCCCCAATCTGCCGACAACGTGGCGCAGCCTGACGATGCGCGACCTCGCGTGGCACACCTCAGGCATCGCGAGCTACACCGGACAACCCCGGTCAGGGCTGGCGCTCGTGAAGCCGTTCACCACATCGGACACGGCGCTCGCGTTGGTGCGTGACGTCGCGCCGGATTTTCCGCGCGGCACGCAGATGCTCTACAACAACACGGGCTATCTCCTGCTGGGTCAGGTGATCGAACGCGCGACGGGCAAGGCACTGGGCGTCGCAATTCGCGATGAGCTGTTCACGCCGCTCGGGCTGACGCACATGTCGTACTGCGATCTGCGCACGGTTGTACCCAACCGTGTGTCGGGATACTCGCGCATCGGCAGCGGCGCGAGTGCCAAGGTGGAGCGCGCGGTGCTCTGGTGGCCTGAGATGGCCCACGGCGCCGGCGCGCTCTGTGGTACTGTCGGTGATCTCGTCGCGTGGAGCCGTCTGCTGCACGGCGGCAAGGTGCTCTCCCCCGAGAGCTATCGCACGATGACCACGGTGGGTCAGCTCAACGACGGCACGCCGCTGCGCTACGCGATGGGGCTCGTGCGCGGTGAAGTTGCTGGTCGACCGGCGTTGTACCACACGGGCGGCATTGCGGGCTTCACCACGTGGCTGGCGTACCTGCCTGACGACTCTGTGCACATCGCGATGACCGTCAGCATGATCGCCGGCAGCGAACGTCCGTCGCTTGCGGGCATCAAGATCGTGGAGCGAGTGCTTGGTGCGCGTCCTGTGACCGCGGCCCCGATGTCAGAGGCGCTGCCGGGCATGATCGTGGGCAGCTACGGCAGCATGCCGCGCGCGGCCACGGTCGCTGAATCAAACGGCGCCCTCACGCTGACGATGACGGGCGGAACACCCCTCGCGCTCACGTATCGCGGTGCCATCGACGGTGCCGAACAGTTTCTCGCGGCCGACGGGGCGATCGTGCGCTTCGAACGCTCCACGAACACCGGCACGATCACGCGGGTACACGTGGATGGTGGCACGAGTCATCTCGTGCTCGATCGGCGCTGACGCCTAGGGCGTGATGGGCCCCAGCGGCAGGAATCGACCGTCGTCCACCTCACCGTTGCGGATGGTGTAGACAGTGAGACCGCTGGGCAGGAGTTGTCGCCCTTTCGGCGTATCGCCAACGATCGCCGCCGACTGAAAGAAACGCAGCCGCCCTCGCGCAGTCTCAAGCGTGAGCGTCTCGCGATAGTGGATGTGCCCCGCAAGCGCGATCGCCAGCGGATGCGCGCCCAACGCCGCGAGCACGTCATCGAGATTGGATGTGACGTGACGGAACTGCTTGCGACCGGCGACGGTGATCAGCGTGGGGGCGGGCGGCGCTTCCGTATATCCGCCCAGCGTTTCGGACGCGGACGCCAGCGGGATGTGACTGAACGTGACGATCGGGGTTCCGGCGGGCAGGACCGCCAAATCGCGCCGCAGCCACGCCAGCTGCAACGAGTCCACGTGGCCGTAGTACCACTGGTCGTCGACATCGACGGTGTTGAGCGCGACGAAGTGCACGCCGGCGGCGTTGAACGAGTAGTAGTCTGGTCCGCGCTGCTGTCGATACATCGCCTTGCCGAGCAGCGGATGGTCCGGCGCAACTTTGGACTGCGCACGCTCGATGCCGAAAATCTCGTGATTGCCCGGGACCGTGTAGAACGGCGTGCGCAACGTTCGCAGCTCGTTCGCGAAGAGCGTGTAGTAACCCATCGCCTCTGTTTCACTCACGCGCAGCGCATCCTTCACAAGGTCGCCGGTGATGAGCAGCATGGCCGGCTTGATCGAATCCACGAGGGCGATCATGCGCCGCGTGCGCGCCACGACGGCGGGCGCGATGTGCGTATCCGATGCCTGCACGAACCGATACGGCACCGGTTCAGCGGCAGCGGAGAGCGCGAAGTCGATCGACTCGCGGGAGACTGCCGCCTTCCACCATCCCCCGACCGCCCGATGCCCCCGTGGGACACTCACGAACACCGCACCGAGTCCTGTTGAGGGCAGCGCATAACCGCCGGAAGCATCGGTCAGAACCACGGTGTCTTGATTGGATACGGCAACGCCGGCGAGTCCACGTTCTGTGGCCTCGCGCGTGCCGTTGGCGTTTCGGTCAAGGAAGACCACACCGCGCACGGCCGTCGGCTGCGCTTGCAGGAGCAGGGCAGCAATTGCGGCGATGATCATGGGTCTGGGGTACGAGACTCCGTGGGATGGACCGTCGGGGGCGCGATCCCACAATCTACGACGTCCCCTCTCGTGCGTCGCGGTTTGGATGACTCCAGTGGACCGGCAGCCATGCCCAGCGGCGGGCGACGCGGCGTCCGGAACCGAGGAGCGCCCGCGGCACAAGTCAACGTTAGCTTTCCCCCATGAACATCGAAATCGTCACGATCGGCGACGAGCTGCTCCTCGGCTTCACGATCGACACCAACGCGGCGCACATCGCGCGCGAGTTCTCGGCCTTGGGCATTCGCGTCGTCCGTCGCGCGACCTGCGGCGATGATCCCACCTCGATCGCCGCCGCCGTGCGCGACGCGCTCGAACGCACCGGCGCCGTCATCACCACGGGCGGACTCGGCCCCACCGCCGATGACATGACCAAGCCGTCCATCGCGGCGATCTTCGGCCGGGACATGGTCATGGATCAGGGCATCCTCGAAAATCTCGAGGCGCGCTGGCTCAAGCGCTTCGGCCATGCACTGCCGCCCAGCAATCGGCAGCAGGCGATGGTGCCCACCGGCGCCACCATTCTCGCCAATCGCCACGGATCCGCGCCCGGCATCTGGCTGGAAGACGAACGCGGACGTTGGGTGGCGATGCTGCCGGGCGTGCCACGCGAGATGCGTGGCATGATCGACGACACGATTCTGCCGCTGCTTCGCGACCGCGTGGGCGCGGACTCCGACGTCATTCGCTCCCGGACACTCCGCACCTGCAACATCGCGGAGTCGGCCTTGGCCGACCGCCTCGAAGAGCTCGCGCGCGGCGTGGACGGCATGCCCTTGGCGTTTCTCCCCGGCAACGACGGTGTGGATCTGCGCATCACCTCGCGTGGGCTGCCCGCCCGCGAGGCCGAACGCCGGCTGGATGCCGCCGCCGCCCGCGTGCACCAGAAGGTGGGCCGCTACATCTACGGCGAAGGGAACGACGATCTGGCCGCCCTCATGCTCCTCGCCTGCGCCGAACGCAGCATGACCGTCGCCGTGGCCGAGAGTTGTACCGGCGGCCTGCTGGGCGGTCGGTTCACAGCGATCCCGGGTTCAAGCTCGGTGTTTCTGGGCGGCACGATCGCCTACAGCAACGAGGTGAAAATCCGCGAACTGGGCGTCTCCGCCGCGGACATCGCCGAGTTCGGTGCCGTCAGCAAGGTCGTCGCGCTGGCCATGGCGGCCGGAGCCCGTGAGCGCTTTGGTAGCTCGATCGGCATCGGCGTGACGGGGATCGCTGGCCCGGACGGTGGCTCCCCGGAGAAGCCGGTGGGTACAGTCTGGGTGGCCGTGGATATCAACGGGGATGCCCACGCCGCGAAGGCGGTGCTCCCGGGCGATCGGAACGAGATCCGCTACCGCGCCACGCAGCTCGGGCTGGATCGGATGCGGCGCGCCTTCGCGAACGAGTCCGACGCGACGGCATGGATGTCGCGATCATGAGACGCGTCCCCTAAACTTCCTGTCTCTGTGCACGTATGGTCCGAGCGCGCCGCCCTCACCGGTGGGCGCCTTGGCCTTGCTGCCGCTTACGCGTTGACCGCTACCGACCATGTCTGATCCAATGCAGGGCTCGCAGCCCGATCCGTCGTCCGCCGATTCGTCGCAGTCCCAGACCTCCGAGGCCACGGCCGTCTCCGACACCGATGGCATCCAGCGCGAGCTGGCCGACCAGAAGGACAAGTACCTTCGTCTGGCCGCCGAGTACGACAACTTCCGCCGTCGCGCCGCCAAGGAACGGCAGGAAGCGGGCTGGCGCGCGCAGGGGGAGCTCGTACGCGGCATCCTCGACGCGATCGACGACATCACACGCTTTGCGCATGTGGACCCCACCACGGTGGACGCCAAGACCGTCGTGGACGGCGTGCTGATGGTGGAGAAAAAGCTCTTCAAGTCGCTCGCGGGACACGGCTTCGAGATCATCGATCCGACGTCGCACCCGTTCGATCCTAACCAGCACGAAGCCGTCACGACGATGCCCGCAGGCAGCGCGGAGGAAGACGGAACCGTCGGGGCCACGTTCCAGGTGGGCTATGTGATCAACGGACATGTGCTCCGCCCGGCGCGCGTCGTCGTGAAGCAGTGGCTGGGTAACACCGGCAACGCGACACACTGAACATGGCCAACGGGAAGGACTTCTACGCGGTACTGGGCGTCGCGTCGTCCGCTACGGCCGACGAGATCAAAAAGCAGTACCGGCGCCTCGCGAAGCAGCACCACCCGGACAGCAATCAGAACGACCCCAAGTCGTCCGAGCGCTTCAAGGAAATCTCCGAGGCGTACACCGTGCTCGGTGATGCTGCCAAGCGAAAGGAGTACGACGACATGCGCCGCTTGGGCGCGTTCGGCGGATTCCCGGGGGCGCGCACGTCGCAGAGCCGCTCGTCGTCGCGCCCGTCGGGGTTTGGTGGCGCGGGCGCGGGCCCCGGTCAGCCTGGCCCCGGTTTCAGCAGTGACTTCGACGTCGGCGGCATTGGCGGGTTAGGCGACCTCTTCTCGTCGATGTTCGGCCAGGGTGGCGGGGCACGCAGCACTTCCAATCGCGGCAAGACGCCGGAGCGCGGCCAGACGATCGAAAAGAGCGTCGAGGTGCCGTTCCGCGTCGCTGCAACGGGTGGTAAGGTCCCCATCGAGATCGAAGCCAACGAAGAGTGCGGCACGTGCCGTGGCTCCGGCGCGGCGCCGGGTGCGTCACTGCGGCTTTGCAACGAGTGCAGCGGTCGCGGCGTGATCTCGTTCGGTCAGGGGAGCTTCGCGGTGAACCGTCCGTGCCCGGTGTGCATGGGACGCGGCCAGATCCCCACGACGCCGTGCCCCACGTGCAACGGCAGCGGCGAGACGCGCAGTAAGCAACGTGTGTTGGTGTCGGTGCCTGCCGGCGCGGAGACGGGCACCAAGGTGCGGCTCAAGGGGCAGGGCGCCAAAGGCGCCGGCGGCGGGCAGGCGGGGCATCTCGTCATCACGTTCGAAGTCATCCCCGATCGCTTCTTCAAGCGCGAAGGGCTCGACCTCGTGGCCACGGTACCGATCAACATCGCGCAGGCCACCCTCGGTTCGCGCATCACCGTGAAAACGCTGGACGACAAGAAGGTCGCCATTCGAATTCCCGCAGGCACGTCGGCGGGCAAGCGCTTCCGCGTGACCGGGCAGGGGATCGACAAGGAAGGCAAGAAGGGTGATCTGCTGGTGGAAGTGACGATCACCGTGCCCGAGACGCTCTCCGACGCGCAGGAGAAGGCGATGCGCGAGTTCGCGGAAGCGGGCGGTCTCAAATTCTGACCGGCCTGCTGCGGTCGCGGCGTGCGACGCGGGCGTTCGCGCACGCAATGCTGACAGCGCTCGCGCTGGCGGCGCCGAGTGTCGTGCGCGCGCAGGAAACACGTTGGGGCCGCTGCGTCGTTGGCATCAGCTACGGCGCGCCGCTCAAGATGGCGGTCAGCACGGCGTACGGTCGCGTGACCGAAGGAGCCGGCGACGGGCACGACGTGTGTCACTACGCGTCGGCTCGATTGGGAATCGGCGGCGCCCGCACGACGATCGGCACGATGCGCACGGTGAGCCGCTGGGGTGGCGCCGTGGGCGTGAGCGCGGGCGTACTGCGCACCTTTGGCTCGCCGCTTCACGCAAAGCGGTGGCGCAACTACGCCGGTGCCTCGGTGCAATTGCTCCCCGCGATCGTACTCGGCGGCGAGATCGGCTACTACGTGCGCTTGGGTGACGACGTCGCTGGCGCGCCCGCGCGCCGTCTCGTCACCTGGTCCGTAGGCTTCGGCTTCTAGCGCATGCGCACCACCTGGGAGCACGGGTGGTGGGACATCGAGACGGCAGCTCCGCACCCGTCGATCGCGCCGCAGGTAGTCGGCGACTACGTCGGCTGGACCGAACACACAGCCAATCCGGTGCGACGCATCGAGGCGGCGGGCACGATCATCCCGCTCATCCTCAACTTTGGCGCCCCATATCGGCTGCTGAGTGGCGCGGACGGCGGCCAACGCAGTCTCGCGCGCGGGTCGTTCATGGCAGGGCTCTACGACACCTGGGCCGCGGTGGACGGCGCGCATGAGAGTTGCGCGCTGCAGGTCAACTTCACGCCACTGGCTGCCTTTCAGCTCCTGCGCACGCCCCTGCATTTGCTCCACAACGGCAGCGAGGAGTTCGCCGCGCTGCTGGGGCGCGACGGCAGCACGCTGATCGAGCAGCTGGGCAACGCTGCCGACTGGTCTGCACGCTTCGACATCCTCGATGCGTTTCTGCGCCGTCGCCTGACCGACGCTCCGGCGGTGTCCGGAGCGATGCAGTGGTGCTGGCAGCAGATCGCCAGCACGGAGGGACGCGTCACCGTGCGGGAGTTGATGGCCCAAACGGGCTGGAGTCCGCGTCGGTTGATCTCGGAGTTCCGGACGCATTGCGGGGTGCCGCCGCGCACGGTGCTCGGCGTGCGCCGTTTCGAACACGCCCTCGCCCTCCTTGGCCATCGCGCGCGGCAGACGCCGTCCATGGCGGGTCGCTGGTCGTCCCTCGCCCTCGATTGCGGATACGCCGATCAGTCGCACCTGGTGCGCGACTTCACGCGGTTCGCCGGCTGCTCGCCAACAGCGTATCTTCGCGGCCAGCTGCAGACTGGCGGTGGCGTGGTGGACCTCAGCGCGCCGAGCGATCGCTAGTCGCTGACAAAAAGCTTCAAGACGCGTGCGGCATCGCGCGGTAGCCTGCGCTACCCTCGCGCTCGCGCGCGCATTCGAAGTCTCTCCAGCGTCGGAGTTCTCATGAGCAGCCCACAGCCCAAGATGTATCCCTGCCTGTCGTACCGGGATCCTGTCGCCGCCATCCGCTTTCTCACACAGGCGTTCGGCTTCGCGGAGTTGATGGTCGTCCCCGACGAATCAGGCGGCATCACGCACGCCGAGCTGTCGATCGGTCCCGAGGTGATCATGCTCGGCTCGTCCAAGCCCGAGCTGGGCTGGGTCAGTCCCCTCGATCTGCCGGCACGCAACTCGACACTCTGCGTGTTCGTACCCGACCCGGACGCGTTGTTCGCGCGTGCGGTCGCTGCCGGCGCAACCGTGGTGCGCGCGCCGTATGACACGCCCTATGGCGCTCGCGAATGCAGCGTACGCGACCCGGAGCAGCACGAATGGCACTTCGGCACCTATCGCCCTGTTGCAGCGACCACGTCGACGAGCACGTGATGACACAAACGTGATGCAGTTCCAATCGAGGCGGCGGTGACGGGGAGCGCGGGTCGGGGATCGTTCCTCCGATCGCAGGCGGCGCACGTCACCGCTGGACTCATCAGCGGTCTGGCGCTCGGCATGCTGCTGGCGCAGCAGGAGACACCGTCTCCGTTCACGGTGCAACTCACGGGCGTGCTGGACGTGATCGGCACGGCGTGGATCAATGCCGTGCGCATGACGGTGATCCCGTTGGTGGTGCCGCTGCTGATCGTCGGTGTGGCCGGCTCGGATGATACCCGCAACACTGGGGCGGTTGGTGCCAAGGCGTTTGGATGGTTTTTGCTGCTGCTGATCACGTGTGCCCTGTGCACCTCGCTGATCGCGCCGGCGTGGTTCGACTCGCTCACACTCGACCCAACGGCAACGGCGCGACTACGCGCTACGGCCAAGCTCGACATACCGTCTGCTGACGCGTTGTCGCTGCGGACATGGTTGCTGGGGCTGATCCCGCTCAATCCCATCAAATCCGCGGCCGACGGCGCGCTGCTGCCCACCGTGCTCTTCACGCTGCTGTACGCGTTTGCGATGGGGCGTATTCCCGCGGCGTCGCGCGCCGCGCAGATCGCCTTCTTTCGCGGCATGGCGGACACGATGCTGGTGGTGGTGCGCTGGATGCTCGCCGTTGGTTGGCTGGGAATCTTCTCGTTGGCGGTGGTTCTGGGCGAGAAGCTCGGCGCGAATGCATTGCAGGCGATCGGCTTCTACGTAGGAGTGCTGATCGTGCTGCACGTCGTCGCAGTGGTCGGACTCTATGTAGTGATTGTCGTGTCGAGGCGTGTGCCTTTGGCACTCTTCGCGCGCGCGGCACTGCCGGCGCAAGTGGTGGGCTTTGGTGCGCGCAGCTCGCTGGCCTCGCTACCGGCGATGGTGAAGGGCGCGACCGATGTACTCAAGCTTCCACCCACCGCCACTGGCTTCGTGCTGCCACTCGGCGCATCCGTGTTCAAGCTGACCAGCGCGATCTACTGGGTGGTGGGCGCGCTGTTCATCGCCAAGCTGTACGGCATTGAACTGAGCAACGGATCGATCGCCCTCGTTGCTGCATCGAGCGTGGTGCTGAGCTTCAGCACGCCCGGCATCCCGAGCGGCGGCATGCTGCTCCAAGTGCCGCTCTACGGCGCGATTGGCCTGCCGGTGGAGGGCATCGGCATCATGATCGCGCTCGATACGTTGCCTGACATGTTCAAGACGCTGCTCAACGTCACCGCCGACATGCTCGTAGCGGTGATGACGACGCCGCGCGTTGCACCAAGCGACGCTCCGTCGGTCTGACCCTTTCTCCCTCAGGTTCATCTCAGGACCATGCGCCGATACCTCGCCGTTGCCTCCACCGCCGCTCTCGCCCTGCTGACCACGGCGACCGCCCTTCACGCCCAGTCTCCTTTCGACGGGCTGCGCTTCCGCTCCGTTGGCCCGGCGGTGATGGGCGGGCGCATTCACGACGTGGAGGTCGATCCCAAGGACCCCTCCACGATCTTCCTCGCGGCCGCGGGCGGTGGACTCTGGAAGTCGACTAACCACGGAATTCTGTGGACGCCGGTCTTCGACGAGACGGGCGAGAATTCCTTTGGCGATGTCGCGATCTCGCCGGTGGATTCCAGGATCATCTGGGCGGGCACGGGAGAGCAGAACAACCGGCAGTCCAGCACGTGGGGCGGTGGCATCTATCGCTCCACCGATGGCGGCACCTCCTGGACATTCCTTGGCCTTCGCGAAACCGCGAGTATCGCACGCGTGGTCGCGCATCCCACCAATCCGGACATCGCGTTCGTGGCCGCGGTAGGCAATCTCTGGCGCCCCGCGAGTGAGCGCGGCGTCTATCGCACCACCGATGCCGGAAAGACGTGGACCAAGGTGCTGGCGGTGGACTCCGTGACGGGCGCGAACGAGATCATCATGGATCCGCGCAACCCGCAGGTGCTTTACGCCAGCACGTATTCGCGGTTGCGCTCGTCCTTTGGCTTCAACGGCGGCGGCGCCGGCAGCGGCATCTGGAAGAGCACCGATGGCGGAACCACGTGGGCGAAGATCGAGACTGGCATTCCGGCGGGCGACAAGGGACGCATTGGTCTCGCGATTGCGATGTCCAAGCCCGATGTACTCATCGCCACGGTAGAGAGTTTGCAGCAGGGCGGCACCTTTCGTTCCGAAGACGCCGGTGCGACGTGGAAGCGCATGAGCGGCACGAATCCGCGCCCGATGTACTTCTCGCATCCCACCATCGATCCCACCAACGATCAGCGCGTGTGGATGATGGGCGTGCAGCCGAGCAAGAGCGAAAACGGCGGCACGACGTTCGAGCCGATGCCTAATTCGCCGACGTACGATCTGGGTCTCAAGGATGACCATCACGCGCTGTGGATCGATCCGCGCGATTCGCGCCACGTGCTGTTGGGTGGTGATGGTGGTCTGCACGAAAGCTGGGACCTGGGATACACCTACGCGCGGTTAAACAATTTTGCCGTGGGGCAGTTCTATCGCATCGCGGTGGACGATCGCGACCCGTACTGGATCTACGGCGGCATGCAGGATGCGCACTCGTGGATGGGCCCGAGCGCGACGAGCCACTGGCTCGGCATTCTCAATCAGGACTGGCTGCAGATCGGCTTCTCCGACGGCACAGGGCAGGCGGTTGATCAGAAGGGCGCGCGCTACGTCTACAGCACGTCCAGCGGCGGCAACATCTCGCGCGTGGATGTCGTGACTGGCGATCGCTGGGACATTCAGCCCGTGGCGCCGAGCGGTGAGAGCTATCGCTTCGATTGGACCGCACCGGTGGTCGCTTCCAAGCACAAGGCTGGCACTGTGTACCTCGGCGCCAACAAGCTGCTCACGTCGACCGATTTCGGCAGCACGTGGACGGCGTCGGCAGAGCTCACGAAGGTGGTGAATCGCGATACGCTGTCGATGGGGGGCGTGAAAAACGCCGACATTCGTTTGTCGCGCAACGACGGCGAAACGAACTTCAGCGAGATCACCTCGATCGCCGAAAGTCCAGTCGACCGCAAGGTCCTCTGGGTTGGTACCGACGACGGCAACGTGCAGCTCTCGCGCGACGGCGGAAAGACCTTCACCGAAGTGGGCAAGAACATCCGCGGCGTACCGACGCTGTCGTTCGTCGATCGCATCGTGGCGAGCGGCGCGGGTGCGGGGACGGCGTATGCGACCATCGAGAACCATCGCGTCGGCGACTTCGCACCGTACATCTTCAAGACCACGGATTTTGGCACCACGTGGACGCGTGTGACCGAGGGATTGCCGAACGGAAATCCCGTGCGCTCGATCGCCGAATTCCCTGGCGTGCCCAATGTCTTGATCGCAGGCACCGAGCGGTTCGTGTACTACACGCTCGACGGTGGGGCGCGCTGGACGCAACTCAAGGCCAATCTTCCGCCCACGCGCTACGACGACATCGTGATTCATCCGCGCACGAAGGACATCGTGCTGGCCACGCACGGTCGCAGCATCTGGGTGCTGGATGACGCGACGCCGCTCGTGGAGTGGGCGCAGTCGATGCAGCCCGCGGCGGCCACGGCCCCCAAGGCAAAGCTGTTCCCTGTACGTCAGGCGACGCTCACGCTCTATCGTGCGGACGTCTCCACGGCGGCGCATGCCTTCTACGCGTCAGAGAATCCAGCCGAAGGCGCGACGTTCACCTACTTCGTGCCCTCGAGGATCGATACGGTGCGCTTCACGGTGACCAATGCATCGGGTCGCGTTGTGCGCACCTTCACCGCGTCAGCCAAGGCGGGTGTGGTGCAGCGCGTGAACTGGGATCTGCGCTGGCCCGCGCCGGCGGGTGGTTTCGGCGGATTCGGCGGTGGCGGTGAGGAAGGCGGCGGCCCACCGGCTCCACCGGCTGGCGCGGGCGGCATGACGCGCGCTGCTGCCGGCGCTGGGCGTCGTCCTGCGTTGCCGATCCCGGCGCATGACATTGGTGCGCGTGGCTTCCACGTCGCGCCGGGCACGTTCACCGTGCGCATGCTCGCCGGCGCCGACACACTCACGCAAACCTTCACGGTCCGCGGCGATCCGACCAGCGACGTCACGCTCAAGGAGCACAAGGCGCGCGAGGCATTCCTGCTCGAGGCGACGGAGGTGTCAGCGAAGTTGACGGCGGCTACCACGGCGTTCCGTGCGAAGCTGCAGGCGGCAACCGGCGCCGAGCAGCAGCGGCTGCAGGCCGTGGCGCTGCAGCTGGGACTGGCACCGGCGGCAGCAGGCGGTCGTGGCGGGCGCGGCGGTCGTGGTGGCCCGGGCGCGGCGCTGCAAGGCGTGGTTAGCGGCTACAACGGCAGCGGCGTGCGACAGGCGACCATGAAGGGACCGCCCGGTACGCATCTGCAGCAGCTCGCCATCGCGAAGCAAGCGTTGGCGTCACTCGAAGCGGCCCTCAAGTAAGCGATCGTCGGTCGGTGTGGTTCCGCTGCGCGAAACTGTCGGAGACGTAGCAGCGTACCAGAGATCATGATCTTCCTCGTCAACTTCCTCTGGTTCGTCTTCGGCGGTTTCTTCGCGTGGTGCGGCTGGATGCTCGGCGGCCTGCTGCTCGCGATCTCCGTTGTCGGGCTCCCGTGGGCGTTCGCGGCGTTCCGCATTGCGGGCTTCGCGGCGTGGCCGTTTGGACGACAGCTCGTTGATGCACGCGCGGTGGGCGATCAGGTCATCATCGGCACCGGCATCGCGAATCTGTTGTGGGTGATCTTTGCCGGTCTGTGGCTGTGGATCGGACACGTCGCGGTCGGTGTGGGGCTCTGCTGCACGATCATCGGCATCCCATTTGGACTCGCGCACTTCAAGCTGGCGGCGGTGAGTTTCGCGCCGCTCGGCAAGCGCGTGGTAGACTCCTGATCCTCGGCCGGTGGCCAAGACACTCACCGTTGAGTACGTAGCGAGCGAGTCGATGTCCGCCACGGACCGCGACGCGCTCGTCGGGTTGTGCAGCGAAGCATATGATGAGCCGTTCGCCCAGTATTTCGCCGACATCGGACCGGGTGTGCACCTGCTCGGGCGTGTCGACGGCGAACTGGTGTCGCACGTCATGTGGGTCTCGCGCACTCTGCACGTGCAGGGCTTGGGTAGCCTTCAGACGGCGTATGTCGAGGCCGTGGCAACGCTGCCGGCGGTGCAGGGGCGCGGCTACGCGAGTGCGCTCATGCGTGCAGCACCCGATCATTTGGCGGCCTTCGATCTCGCCGCGCTCTCACCGAGCGACCACGCGTGGTATGCGCGATTCGGTTGGGAGACCTGGCACGGGCCGTTGTCGTGTTGGCACCACGGCGTGGAGGTAGCCACGCCGGATGAAGAGCTGATGGTGCTACGACTTCCGCATACGCCTGCTGCTCTCGACGTGCGCGCGGCGATTGCGTGCGACTGGCGGCCCGGCGAGGTGTGGTAGACTCTCCCCTTCACGCGCCCGGTGCACGCTCGTTGCGACTGCTACCGCAGGCTCGAGAAATCCGTCGGCACCAGGAACATCGACTTCACCACCGTAGTCAGTGAAGTGCCCGCGGCCTTCTCGGATGCGGCGCGCACATTGATCCAAGCGGAGTCCGCACGAAACGCCGCCCAACCCGCCGTTGCCGCGGCGCGCGACGCGTGGCCCAGCAAGTAGATCATCGACGTGCCGCTGCCGTCCTTGGCGTCGGTCGGATGCCAGTAGGCGATGTTCTGCATGCCGTGCGAGGCGAAGATTCCAAGCGTGTGATCGCGAAAACGCGCATCGAGATTGGTGAGCAGCCCGGTCGGAGTCGTGTACGTGCGCAGCTCGAAGACGCGCGCTCCGCCGCTCGTCGAGGCGAACATCTCCGGTGAGAAGTCGGTCGCGCTAATGAACACCGAGGCGATCTTGGCCACGATGGGACCGTTCGCCTCGCTCTCCGCAGCCACGCGCTTCCACACCGTGTCGGCCACGAATGCCTTCCAGCTCGCGGCGGCCGCGTTACGACTCTGGTGGCGCAGCACATATACAAGCGTGGTGCCCGCGCCGTCGGCCGAGTCCATTGGCGTGAAATAGCCGACATTCACCATGCCGTGCTTGGTGAACAGCCGCGTCGTGTGATCGCGGAAACGCGCCAGCACATTGGACAGCTTACCCGGCGCGGCGGTGTACGTGCGCAGTTCGTAGACAACGCCCGCGGGTGCGGTTGGCGTTTGCGCGGCCAACGGCCTCGCTGGCACCATCACGACTGATAGCGCGATCGCGAGCGTTGACCAGAACTGTCGACGAGTACCGCGCATCACTTGGCCCGCATTCGATTTCCCCGTGGGTTGTGTTCGACTTCGGCGAGTCCCAACTCTTCCATCAGCGGCGGAATGTACATCCCGAAGCGTCCACGAAAGCCTTTCTTGCGGCCATACCATCCGCCCACGGGATTGTCCGGCGAGCGTCCCCATGCTTCAACCGTGCCGTCCTTGGCTGGCTTCTGCTCGTCGGCGGAGCCGAGCTCCATCCAGTCTCCGTGCGCGACGAGCATCGTGCGAAGATCGGCGAGACAGCGATACTCGTAGTGCAGAATCGTCTTGCCTACCGTGCAGACAAGCATGTCTACGCCGCCGATTGTATCACGATGCATCGTGAACTCAGAGGTACCCGGCGGTGTCTTGAGCAACCACGGATTCTTTGCGGTGCCGCGTTCGCTACTCATCGCGCGTCTCCTGGGCCGACGTTTGTCGAGCGGGTGGGAGCCTCAACACTCCGGCGGTCGGGAGCGGCTGTCAAGCAACGAATCGGAGAAGCGCCCCGATCAGGCCGCGAGGATGGGGAGTCCCTGCCGCGCTCGTGTGGATCGATCGCTGCCGTCGCGCATGCCACGTTCAATGACGCCGCCTCCCAGCACGTGTGCGCCGTCGAACATCACGAGCGACTGCCCGGGCGTGATTGCGGCCACCGGCTCTTCCAACGCCATCTCCACCACATCGCGCTCGATGCGCACGATCGTCGCTGGCACCGCCCGCGCGCGATTGCGTACCTGCACCTGCACGCGCGCACCCACCACCGGCGCATCGGCCAGCCAATTCAACTCGCGTGCTTCGAGTCCGCGCCCGAGCAACGCGTCACGCGGGCCAATCACCACGGCTCGCTCACTGGCGATGATGTCGACCACGTACATCGGCTCCGCGAAGCCACCCGGCAGCCCCTTGCGCTGGCCGATGGTGAAGCGCGCGAAGCCCGAATGTTCACCCACGACCTCGCCCGTGTGCAGACGCAACGGTCCCGCCGACAACGACGGCGCATCCGCACCCAGACGCTCACGCAGAATGCGCACGTGGTCGCCGTCGGGCACGAAGCAGATGTCCTGACTCTCGGCCTTCTCCGCGGTGCGCAGCCCAAAGCGTCGCGCAATGTCGCGCGTCTCAGGCTTCGTCTGTCCACCGATCGGCAGCACCAGCCGATCGAGCACGGCGCGCTCGATCCCCCAGAGGAAATAGCTCTGATCCTTTGCCGGATCGAGCCCGCGCAACAGCGCGCGCTGCCCGTTCACGTCGCCCATGCGTGCGTAGTGGCCCGTCGCCAACCAGTGCGCATCGATCGCGTCGGCCTTGAGCAGCAGATCGCGGAACTTGGTGAACGTGTTGCATCGCACACACGGAATCGGCGTGCGGCCTCGCGCGTACTCCTGCACGAAATCGTCCAGCACATCGTGCCCGAATCGGTCGACGAGATTCACCACGTAGTGCGGTACGCCAAGCTTCTCGCAGACACGCCGCGCGTCACTCGTGGAATCCAGTGAGCAGCACGGACGATCCGGCACGTCGCTCCCGTCCTCGTGCAGCTTCATGGTGATGCCAACCACGTCGCAGCCGCGCTCCACCAACAGCGCTGCGGCCACCGACGAATCCACACCGCCCGACATCGCCACCAACACGCGCTCGCCAGGCTGCGGCCCGGCCCACACGCGCTCCGGATCGACGGAGTACTCCGCCGTCTCGCCGACCGAGAACTCTGGCGAGATCTCGGCAGAGAACTCCTGTGAGCTCTCGAGATCGTGCATCAGTCGAACACCGGCATCGGTGCGCGCGCCTTCTCGGCGAGCGTGCCGAGCACCGTCACTACGCGATCGACGCTGGACTCGTCGCTCATGCAGCCGAGCGACAACCGAAGCGCCGCGTTGGCAACTTGCGGTGAGACGCCGAGGGCGGAGAGCACGTGTGAGGCGGAAACGCT
Source organism: Gemmatimonas sp. (assembly GCA_965279375.1). GTDB lineage: Bacteria > Gemmatimonadota > Gemmatimonadetes > Gemmatimonadales > Gemmatimonadaceae > Gemmatimonas. The sequence goes on from OZ257156.1 coordinate 3,078,430, forward strand.
CCCGCTCTGGCACGCTGAGCCGGCGCTGCAGGCGATGCCGCGTAGGTCGAGCGCCATCAGCATCGATTCGCTGTCCGTGCCGGGGATCGATACGTTGGAAATGTGCGGTGCGCGCGCGGCGTGCTCGCCGTGAATCACGATGTCGGGGATGCGCGCACGCAGCGCCGTCTCGAGGCGATCGCGCAGCGTCAGCAGGCGCGTGTGTTCTGCTTCTTGCTCGGCGAGGATCAACTCTGCCGCTGTCGCCAGCCCGATGGCGAACGCGACGTTCTCCGTGCCAGGACGGCGCCCGCGGTCCTGCGAACCACCGTGGAACATCGGTTCGAGCGGCGTATCACGTCGAATGAACAGCGCGCCGATTCCTTTCGGTGCGCCGAGCTTGTGTCCCGAAATCGTGAGCAGGTCAAACGGAATGGTGCGCGCGTCGATGTGCACCTTGCCGAACGCCTGCACCGCATCGGTGTGAAAGACCGCGCCCACAGCCTTGGCCTGCGCCGCGAGGGCCGGCACGTCCTGCATCACCCCGATCTCGTTGTTCACCCACATGATGCTCGCCACGGCGACGGTCTGATCAAGACAGGCCGCGAACGCGTCGGCGGTGACGATGCCATCGGCGTTGACCGCGACGATCCGCTCACTGCCACCCTCGTGAACCACCTGATGCACCGCCGCCAGCACCGCCTTGTGCTCGATGGGGGTGGTGACGGCAACGTGTCGGCCATGTGCGCGCAGTGTGCGGGCCACGCCGAGAATGGCGAAGTTGTCCCCCTCGGTACCGCCAGAGGTGAAGCAGACTTCGTCCGGTCGGGCGCCGAGACAGGCGGCGAGACGCTCACGGGCTTCGTCGAGAGCGACGCGCGCATCGCGTCCCCAGCGATGGACGCTCGACGGATTGCCGAAGCGGGCGCCGAAGAAGGGGGCCATGGCCGCCATGACCTCGTCGCGCACGGGCGTCGTGGCGGCGTGGTCCAGGTACACGGGCGTATTCATCCACCTAAGTTACAGGGAACCCGGAACGGTTGCACCCGTCGCTCTCTCCGTCGGTCGCTGCATGTTCACCACCTGTATTCACTGCACGGCCGATCTTGGCCGGAATGAAGCCTTCGAGGTGTTCCCGGTAGGGACGCGCCTCGCCTTCGACGCCGCCCGCGGACGCCTCTGGGTCGTGTGCCGCCAGTGTGACAGATGGAACCTGTCCCCGCTCGAGGAGCGCTGGGAGGCGGTGGAGGAAGCGGAACGGCGTTACCGCGATAGCCGCCTGCGCGTGAGCACCGACCACATCGGTCTCGCACGGCTGCGCGAAGGGGTGGACCTCATCCGGATCGGCGAACCGCAGCGCCCCGAGATGGCGGCGTGGCGCTATGGCGATCAGTTCGGACGGCGGCGCAAACGCCAGATGCTGATCACGGGCGCTGTCGTGGGCAGCGCGACGCTGATCGTTGGCGGCATGGTCTGGGTTGGGGCCAGCGTGGGCAGTTTCGCCGGCTTTTACGGAAACTCCGGCATCTGGGACGCCGCGATCAACGGCCGACAGGGCAAGTCCATCGGGCGCATTCCGCTGCAAGACGGTCGCTACGTGGACGTGCAGCGTCGACACGCGCGCATGAGCTCACTCGAATATCAGGGCGACGACGCGCCGCTGACGCTCCGACTTGAATCGGTGGAAGGGACGCATCTGCTGACGGGTGAAGCGGCGATGCGCGCCGCCGCGCGTCTGATGCCGACGGTGAATCGCTTTGGCGGAAAACCCGGGGAAGTCCGCGACGCGGTCACGCTGCTCGAGCGCGCCGGTGATGCCACGCGCATGTTGCACACGGTGCAGCGCAACTATGGGCTGCAGCCGACGCAGGAGCGATGGACGCGCAAGAAGTCGTTCTTCACGCAAGGAAACGAGGTGCGAAAGCTCCCCGGTACGCTGCACATGATGCCGCCGGGCTATCGACTCGCGCTCGAGATGGCGCTGCATGAAGAAAGCGAACGACGCGCAATGGAAGGGGAACTCGCGGAACTCGAGCGCGCATGGCGCGACGCAGAGTCGATCGCGAAGATCGCCGACGACATGTTCATGCCCGAGAGTGTCGAACAGCGCGTGAGCGCGCTCAAACCTCCCGAGGAATAGTCCACTGTATTCCCGCTGTATCCACTGCCAACAGTCGCTCGGCAGCAACGAGTCCATCGAAGCACTGCCCATCGGTCAACGACTCGCGTTCGACGCCGTCCACGGTCGCCTCTGGGTCGTGTGCCGATCGTGTGAGCGCTGGAATCTCACGCCCTTCGAAGAGCGCTGGGAAGCGATCGAGCAGGCGGAGCGCGCGTTTCGGGATACGCGCGTGCGCGTCAGCACGGACAACATCGGTCTCGCACGACTGCGCGACGGTACGGAGTTGGTGCGCGTTGGCGCGCCGTTGCGGCCCGAGTTTGCTGCGTGGCGCTATGGGGATCAGTTCGGACGGCGCGGTCGACGCAATCTGTTAACCACCGCTGGTATCGCCACCGGTGTCTCGGCGGGTGTTGGACTCGCGGTCTCTGGCGCGGTGGCCGCCGGCATTGGAATCGTCGCCGTCGTGCCGGTCGGGATGGCGCTGCTCTGGACCAGTATTCTCTCGTATACGGTTACGGGGGGCGTGCCACTGCGGCTGCCCGACGGTGAGAAGGTGCAGGTCTTCGGTACACCGCGCATCATCGCGATGGACGTCAGCGAGGGATGGGGGCTCGACATCGGCTGCGCGAACGAGGGACTGCAGCTGCCGCGGAGTCGATACCAGCGTGCGTGGTTCGAGACGAATCAGTATCAGCCCGCGGACGTCGTACGTCGTCAGCTGCGCGGCAACGATGCCGTGCCGTTCCTGCGGAACATGCTGCTCAAGGTCAATCGCGGCGCGGCACCTCGACGTATCATCGCCGACGGGGTGCAGCTCATCGAAGAAGCGGGTGGCCCCGAGAACTTTCCCCGATGGGCCGCGGCAAAGCGACACGATTGGGGAATGCGACAGACGTACGGAGACACGGGCGACATCGCATACATCCCGGCCGAGGCACGCCTCGCCTTCGAGATGGCCTTGCATGAGGAGAGCGAGCGCCGCGCCATGGACGGCGAGCTCGCAGCGCTCGAGCGCGCATGGCAGGACGCGGAAGGCGTTGCGCGCATTGCCGACGACTTACTTACGCCGCCCGCAGTGCAGCAGCGATTCGACGCAATCAAGTCCGCCGACGGCGACCGCTCAGCCTAACGAGCGTAGCATCGCGCGAACCGGTGCCGCGTCGGCACCGACAAGCGCCAGCGGTTGCGCAAGCAACTCGTAGTGGCCCGCTGCGACCGCATCGAGCGCGAGATTCTCCAGCACGTACGCGCCACCACCAAACAGTGCGTGATGCACCGGCAGGTCTTTGCTCTCGCGTGCATCCACACTCGGCGCATCCGTTCCCCACAGCCTGAGCCCCGAGGAGACGAGCCATGCCGCAGCCGCCGCGTCGAGCGCCGGCCATGCGTCGGGAAAGGATCCACGCGACACGGAGTATCCCGTGCGACAGAGCAGTCGCGACGGCACCACGCTCGCAGGATAGGCGTCGATCAACGGCGCATCTGGCGTCGGCAGACGCGGGGCCGGTGCGAGCAACGCCTCGAGTAGCCCGCGTGTGATCGGTTGCTGCGGGTCGAAGTCGGGCGCCAACGTGATCACGCGCGCAGGGCCAACGAATGCGCGCACCGCCAACGTTTCGCTTGCGCCCCAACTCGACTCCACATGCAGCGGGGCATCGGCATGCGTGCCCGCGTGCGCGCTCATATGCATCGCACCCAGGTTCACACTCGAGCCGTCCTCGCGCCGCGCGGTCCATCCACACGAAAACGGCACGTCGCCCGGCCAGACGGGAACGCTGGCCGAGTAGGGTACCGAGATGTCGATCAGTGCGCGGGTCAGCTGCCCCGCCCGTAGAACTCACTTCGGACAGCCCACAGCGCGGGGAAGAACTTGTTGGCCACCGTACGCGAGAGATACTTCGCGCCGAGTGTCCCACCGGTGCCGCCCGTACCCGGACCGATGATGCGCTCCACCAACTGCACATGCAGAAAGCGCCACCGTGCAAAGCGCTGCTCGAACTCGAGCAGTCCTTCCACCAAGAGAAAGAGCGGCGTAGGGCCCGGTCCCATGTACAACGACGCCAATGCAACGCCTTCGTGATCGAGCAACGCCAGCACCAGCGACTGCAAGGTCGGGCGCTCCAGTGCCGCCTTCACCACGGCGGGCGGTTCGCCGTGCTCGGCGATAGCGGTGAGAAAATGCGCGTCGCGCAAACCCGCCGTGGCCTCGATCGCGCGGAACTGCGCGCTCTGCGATCCACTCGACTGGCCGAGGTAGGCGCGGAATTGCGCAAAGCGCTGCGGTGGCAGAGTGTCGAGCGCCGAGAGCTGCTGGGCGACGATTTCGGTCAGGACGTTCACGCGCTGCACCGAGAGCAGCGAACGCATCGTGTCGAACGACGACAACGCGGCAATCAGCACGTCCATCTCGTGCAGCAGCACCTTGAACCACAGCTCGCTCGCCTGGTGCACCACGATGAACAGCAACTCGTCCGGGTGTTCCGGCTTGGATTGGAGCGTCTGCAACGCGAGGAGTTCATCGACGCGCAGGTAACTGCCGTAATCGATCGTGCTCGAAGAGTCGGACATGGGCGGCCTGACGAAAGGAGTCCGAGTCCGACCTAGAAGGTCGAGACGCCAAGACTCGTGACGTCGTCCACCTGCATGGTCTCCTCGGTGAAGAACGGCTCGCCGTATCGTGCGCGAATGAGCGAGCCGTAATGTGCCGCCTGATGCATAACCATGTCGTACAGCGGTTCGCCATTCGGGAAAACTTCGCCCGCCTGCGTCGCACCATCGAATTGCGAGCTGTAGCAGCGAATCGCCGTCATCTTCCGTTCGAATTGCTCCGTCACATCCACCACGAACGTCGGCTTGCCTGCGTCTTCGCGGTACGTGACCACGTGCAGCAGCTTGAACGGCCGAAAGACCGGCGCGTCGCCCGGCGCATACTTCGCGAGCCCCGAGAGAAAACAGGCGTCGCGAATGAGCTCGGTCGCGAGACGATGATCGGGGTGACGACCGCGAGGCGCCGGCGCGATCACGACGCGGGGGCGCAGTCGGCGCAGCATCTGCACCAGTCGCGCGCGCGTTTCGTCGGTGTTGCTGATCCCTGCATCGGGCAACGCGAGATTCTCTCGCACCGAGAGCCCCATCACGCGCGCCGCCGCTTCCGCTTCGGCCGCTCGGAGCTCCGCAGATCCGCGCGTCCCCATTTCGCCTTGCGTCAGATCGAGAACGCCCACGCGCTTGCCCAGATCCACCGCGCGAATGAGCGTACCGCCACAGGTGAGTTCCGCATCGTCGCGATGCGCCGCAATTGCCAGCAGGTCGAGATCAGCCATGCAGGAAGCTAGTGGAGCTTCCGATCGACCGCGTCAGCCTGCGCGCGTGAGGTACGCGGCGACGCGCTCGGCCAGCTGCTGCCCGCTCGCTACGCAATCGCCCACCGAAACGCCGTTGCGATAGTTGCCGGCGAGATAGAGCCCAGGGTTGGCGAGCTCGGTGGCATCGGCTGCGTCCTTCACGCTCTGGTAGCCCAGCGTGTACTGCGGGATCGCACGCGGCCAGAAGACGTGCTTCACGTAGACGGGGTCGGCACGCACACCCAGCAGACTTCGCAGGTCGTGCATCACGCGTCCCATCAAGACGTCGGTGCTTTCACGCGCCACTTTCGGGTTGCGCGCGCCGCCCACGAAGCAGGTGATCGTGACGTGCTCCTCGGGCGCGCGCGCCGGAAACAGCGACGAGCTGAAGAGCGCGCCGAGCACCGTGCGCCCTTCGGCGGCGGGAATGAGCATCCCGAATCCGTCCAGCGGGTGTGCCACGTCGGCGCGGCGGAAGCCCAGGGTGAACGTGCTCACCGGCGGATACTCCACCTGCTCGACGGGCGCGGAGTCGCGACGGAGCGAGGCGGGCAATTCCATCGCAGCCAGCACGTGGGCCGGCGTGGCCATCACGACGGCATCGACGCGGTGCATGCGCGTGGCTCCTTCCGCGCCCGCTTCGAGCTCCCAGCGCGCCTCGGCGCGATGCAGCAGCCGCACGGGGCAGCCAAGGCGCACAATGCCCGTCAGCGAGGCCTCGAGCGCGTCGGTGAGGGTTTGCATGCCATCGACGAACGAAATCAGCCTGGCGGGCCCCACCGGCGTCTGGGCGACGACGTTGGTCGCCGTTGCCGCCTGCGCGCGTGCCTGCTTGGCGGCGCGACGCTGCGCCATCAGCCCCTTGGAGATCGAGCCATGCGTGCGTTCGAGCTCGTAGACGCGCGGGAATGCGTGCGCCATCGACAGCTGCTCAGGGTCGCCAGCGAAGATCCCCGAGATGAATGGGTCCACCGCATAGTCCAGCACCTCACGCCCCAGCCGCCGACGCACGAACGACGCGATCGACTCATCGCCTGTGGCCGCGCCACGTGAGACAAGCGGCTCGGCCAGTACACGCAGCTTGGCCCGGAGTGAGAACAGCCGGGTGCCGAGCATCGCCGGCGGTGTGAGCGGGAAGGGAATCAGTCGACCGCCACGCACGATGAACCGGCGGTTTGCGTCGGGGTCGGCTTCCACCACATCGCCCTGCAGGTCGAGCTTGCCAAGCAGCTCTTCGACCGGCGCAGAACTCACGAACGAGTTGGGGCCGTGTTCGGCGAGAAACCCATCGTCGTGCGTGGTGCGGATCGCACCGCCCGTCTGGTTGGACGCTTCGTACAGGGTGACGTTCACGCCCTTGCGTCGCAGCTCATACGCCGCGACCAGGCCGGTGATGCCTGCGCCGACCACAGCCACTGACCGATGATCGCCGGGGTCCGGCTCTGTCGGAATCACGTTGCTGGACCTGTCAGCCAGCGCCCGCATGACTCACTCTCCGGTGGCGTCCGCCGCCCAGTCCCGCGGTTCGAGCATCTGCACGAGTTGCGCTTCAAACGAATCGGGGGCGTACCGCGGCGCATACTGCCACATCGCCAGCGGCGGAAGGCTCATCAGCACGCTCTCGATGCGCGCCTGCGTCTGCAGTCCGAAAATCGTGCCACGGTCGTGCACGAGATTGAACTCCACGTAGCGCCCCCGACGAACGAGCTGAAAATCGCGGTGCGCCTGCGTGAACGCCAAGTCGCGACGGCGCTCGACGATCGGCTCGTACGTGTGGCGCAATACGCGCGCGACATCGCTGACGAACGCGGTCACCGCCTCCAACGACATCCCGTGGGACGGATCGTCCGCGCGCAGATGATCGAAGAATATGCCGCCAACGCCGCGCGCTTCGTTGTTGCGATGCACGTTCACGAAGTATTCGTCGCAGCGCTGCTTGAACTCGGGGTAGAAGCTCGCGTGATGCCGATCGCACATGGTGCGCAGTCCCTGATGGAACAGTGCGGCGTCTTCATGATGCGGATAGAACGGCGTCAGGTCAGTGCCACCGCCAAACCAGCTGTCGGTGATCTGTCCCTGTTCATCGGTGAGCTCGAAGTAGCGCACGTTGAGATGGACCGTGGGCACCATCGGGCTGCGCGGGTGCACCACCAGGCTCACGCCCGTGGCGAAGAAATGCGTGGCACCGGCTGCGGCCCCGTGGCCACCCAAGCGACGCGCTGCCAATTCCGGCAGCTCGCCCATCACCGCGGAGCGGTTGATGCCCGCCTTTTCGAACGTGATGCCATCGGTCATGACACGGGCCACGCCACCGCCACCGCCGGGTCGCTCCCAACGGTCTTCCGTGAAGGTGCCGCCCTTGTCGAGCCGGCCGAAGAACGACGTCAGCTCGTCGTGCAGACCGGCGATCCAGCGCTTCGCTTCCGCGCGCTGTGAGGCCGACGTGTGTTTGTTCAGAATTCGCTCGGTCGGAAAGACGGCAGCGCTCATGGCACACCTGCGAGTTGCGCGTGACTGCCAGCTCGCGCGATTGCCTCATCGGTCCAGCGCCATTCCTTGACGGCGTCGATGAAGGCGCGCGCGTGCGCCGGCGGAACATCGGGAAGAATTCCGTGGCCCAGGTTGGCCACATGACCAACAGGCCCGAACGCGGCGATCATCTCGTGGGTGCGACGGCGAATCTCGGCGGGCGAGCCATACAGCGCGCACGGATCGAGGTTGCCCTGCAGCGCGACACCGTATGGCGCGCACTGCTGCCGCGCATGCTGCGGTGTCGTGTGCCAGTCCACACCGATCGCTTCCGCGCCGGTGGCCTCCGCGATCTCGCCCAGCGCCCAACCTGCACCCGGCGCGAAGACGATCAGCGGCACACCGGTGGACTTCACCTGCTTGGCGATGCGCGCGAGGTACGGGATGCAGAACTCGCGGAATTCCGCGGGTCCGAGTGCACCGGCCCACGATTCGAAGAGCTGCAGCGCCTGCGCGCCCGCTTCGACCTGGGCGACCATGTAATCGCCCACCGCGGTCGCCAACCGATCGAGCAGCGTGTGCGCCAACGTGGGCTGTTCGAACAGCATGCGCTTGGCAACGGCGAACTGCTTGGTGCCTTTGCCTTCGACCATGTAGGCCGCGAGCGTCCACGGCGCGCCCGCGAATCCGATCAGGGGGACCTTGTTGTCGATTTCACGCCGCGCGAGGCGGAGGGCGCCGAGCACGTATCCCAATCCATCGCGCGGATCGACTGCATGCAGGCGTGACAGATCGGCGGCGCTGCGAATCGGGGACGGGAACTGCGGGCCGACACCTTCGTCGAGCGTCAGGTGCATGCCCATCGCTTCCGGGATCACCAGGATGTCGCTGAAGATGATCGCGGCATCGACGCCGACGAGATCGAGCGGCTGCAACGTGACTTCCACGGCGAGTTCCGGCGTGCGGCACATCGTCAGGAAGTCGGACTTCGCGCGCACGGCGCGGTACTCCGGGAGATAGCGGCCAGCCTGACGCATCATCCAAACCGGCGGACGCTCGACAGGCGCGGACGCCAGTGCGCGAAGCAGGAGATCGTTAACAGGGCGCACTGACGGATCGAACGACATTACGTGAACTGCTCCGGAGAGAGGGCCATGCGGGACGACGCCGAACGGGGCTCAGCGCGCAACTCGCGTGACGCATCCGGCGTCACGTCTCGGCGCGAGCGACCAGTCCGCGGACCGCGCGCCATCGGCGTCGCGTTCGGCGAAAACATTTCGAGCAGCATCATCGCCTGTGCGTCGAGCGGCTCGCCACGCTGTACGGCACGTCGCAGTGCCGCCATCGGGCCGGCGAGCAGCTTGGCGACGATGCGCGCCGCCGTCCGATCGGCGACTTCCGGATCGCCAGCGGCGAACGCCACTTCACGCCGTGCGACGCCCTCGAGCGCTTCGCGCAACGGCTTGATCGCATCGCGCGCCGGCATCGTGGCCAGCCAGTCGGCGAACTGCGCGATTTCATCTTCGCAAATGCGCGACGCCACCGGCACCGCATCGCGGCGCATCTCTTCGGCGTCGAGAATCGGCTGGTGCAACGTGTCGAGATCGACGAGCGTGACGCCCAACTGCTCGGTCACGCGCGGGTCGATGTTGCGCGGCACGCTCAGGTCCATCAGCAACAGCGCATAACCCGACGCCGCACACGCCTCACGTGCATGGCGCAACGCGTCGTGCGTGAGCACCGGTACTTCACTGCCCGTCGCGATGATGACCACGTCGGCCATTGCCGCCTCGATGTGCAACGCTTCCATCGGCGCCGCGCGACCGCCCACGTACTTGGCCAACTCGTGCGCCTTCTCGAACGTGCGATTGATCAGCACGATGTCGCGCGCCCCGAGCTTGTGGAGCTGCTTCGCCGCGCGCGTGCCCGTCTTGCCCGAGCCCACCACCACGCACCGCGCGTTCTGCAAGTTGCCGAAACGCTGCGAGGCCGTCACCGCCGCTTCCGCACCCACTGAATTGCGACCTGCCGACAGCGACGTCTCCGTTTGCACGCGCTTGCCCGCACGCAGCGCCGTCTCGAAGAGGCGATGCAGCACCGGTCCTGCCGCATGTCCATGCGAGGCGCGCTTGTAGGCCGTGCGCAGCTGTCCGAGAATCTGTCCATCGCCCAGCACCTGCGACTCGAGCCCCGACGCGATGCGTACAACATGACGTGCGGCCTGCTCTCCGTAGCGACGCGTCGCCGTCTGCAGCAGCTGGTCACCTTCCGCCCGTGTGCGCATCCAGCGGCGCGCGAGCGTCTGCACCGCTCGCTCAACCACCTTCATGTCTTCACTGTCCACCCACGCATACAGCTCGGTGCGATTGCAGGTGGCAATGAGTGCAGCTTCGGTGACGATTTCACTTCGCGCGGTGCGATAGAGTTGCGTCAAGCGCTCTTCCGACAAATGGAAGCGCTCACGCGTCGCTACGTCTGCGAGACGGAAATCGATCGCGATCGAAATCAGCATTGGTGGGCGGGCAGTGGCCGGGGGCTCACGCGGTCGCGAGACCGGTGAGATGCGCGAGATTCTTGAAGAAGATCCGCACGTGAGCGAGCGGTTTGGCCTTCACCAGCTGCTTGTTCATGTAGCCATCGAACGTCAGCTGTTGCACATCACGATCTCGGCAGATCGCCACGAAGCGCTCGCGACGATTGTCGTTGCTGTACCAGAAGTTCTGCATGATGTCGAGCACCGCGAACACTGGTCCATGCATGCGCATGAACTTGCGACGGGCCATCCGCAACGCTTTCGCGTTACCGGTCTTCAACGCTTCCTCGACCGCCTGTGCGGCAAACCGTCCACCCGTCATAGCATAGAAGATGCCTTCTCCGCTGGCGGGCGCAACCACACCAGCCGCATCTCCTGCCAATACGACGTCTCGACCGTTGTCCCACTTGGGGAGTGGCTTAATCGGGATTGGCGCACCTTCCTTGCGAATCGTCTCCACCTGATCGAGTCCGGTGTCGTGCCGAAGCTTCGCCACGGCCTCCTTGAGACCGAAACCCTTCTGCAACGTACCGGTGCCGATGCTCGTCGTCGCGCCGTGCGGAAACACCCACGCGTAAAAGTCGGGCGAGAGCGGCGCCTGGTAGTACACGTCACAGCGGGCCGCGCCGAAGTCCGCCTTGTCATCCACTGGCGACTTCACGATCTCGTGGTAGGCGAACACGTGTCGTGCCTTGTGCGCACCCGGCACGCACTGACGTGCGACCGGCGACAGCGCGCCGTCCGCGCCCACGACCATGCGGGCCCGCACCTGACGCGTCTCACCCGAGCGCGACTTGCCATCGGTGTAGCTGAGCACGGCCACACCGTCGTCGCCACGCGAGAACTGCGTGAACGTTCCGGTCCGACGCTCCGCGCCCGCCGACACGGCGCGCTGGCGCAGCCACTCGTCGAACACGTCACGGTCCACCATGCCCACAAAGCCATCGCCCACCGGGATGTCGACTTTTCGGAACTTGGGCGAGATGATGCGCGCCGTATCGATGTGCGCGACCAGCATCGACTCGGGGACGTCGAAGTCCTTGAGCAGCTGCGGCGGTACCGCGCCACCGCACGGCTTCGTGCGCCCGGCGCGATCGAGGAGCAGCACCTTGCGTCCCGCGCGCGCCAGTTCGTGCGCAGCGGTTGCTCCAGCCGGCCCACCACCCACTACAACGACGTCGTACAGCGACTGCTCCGAAGCCATTTGCTCGCTCATAGCACACCCCTCGTCACGCTGATCATGATTGCAGGACCGCCGGCAACATCTCGCCACGCTTGCGGAATACATCGTTGGCGCGCTCGCTCGATGCGCTCCGCAACGCCAGCAACGCTGACGCCCCGAACAACACCGCCTGCACGCTGAACACCACCAGATAGCCACGCACCGGCGACGACATGACCGAGCGCGCGAGGTCCACACCCGCCGCGCCCGTCATTGTCCCTGCCGCGTACGCGATCGCCTGCGCCGCACCGAACACGCCAAGCCGAAGTCCCGCGCGACCGTCAGTGCGATCACCCGTCAGCGACATCATCGAACCGATCGCGCCGATGGCAAACACACCGTTGGCGAGCCCCAACAGTCCAACGATCACTCGGAAGTACGCCGGATCACCGATCGCCGGCGACGCCGCGAGGGCGACATACGTGATCGCCGAGGCAAGGCATCCCGCCGCTGCCCAGTGCCGCAGCTGACCGGTGCGCGTCGCGATCAGCGCGGTCATGACCATGCCCGCCAGCACACCACCGTGATGCATGCCCGAGAGCTTCGTGCTCTCGCCCGGCGTCATACCGAAGGCCAGACCGGCGAACGGCTCGAGGATCAGATCCTGCGCGCTGTACGCGAACATCGCGAGGAAGATGAAGCCTGCGAAAATGCGCGCGGCCGGCTCCTGCCACACGGAGGCAAACGACGTGCGGAACGATTCCTTGGACGCCTTCGTCACCGCCGACTCATTCTCGATGGCCTGCGCGGGGAGAGCACCGCGCTCGATCCCAAGCGTGGCGAAGATGCCGACCACAAGTCCGACGCCACCGATGCCAGCCGCGATGGTGATGAGCCGCGAGTACGAGAACGGATCGAGCAGCGCGCCCGACGTCGCTGCAGTGATGATGATGCCGACGATCATCAGGATCCACGTGATCGCAGCGGCACCAGCACGCTGCTCCGGGCGCGAGCGTTCGCTCATCAGCGCGAGCAGCGGCGTCCCCGCCGCACTCACGCCAGCACCCAGCACGATGCTCGCGATCGACGCCAACACGATCCCCAACACGGTGCGCTCGGCCATGATCGGAATGCTCGCCGCGACACCGACGCCACCGACGGCGCAGACGGCCAAGCCACCAAGAATCCACGGCGTCCGACGGCCGCTGCGATCGCTGTCGAAGCCGAGCCGCGGACGCAGTAACAGCTGCACACCGAAGTGCAGCGCGACCAATATGCCGGGGACGGTCGCCGGGAGTGCCAGCTCCACCACGATGACCCGGTTGATCGTCGTCGTGAGCAGCACCACCACTGCGCCGATCGCGGCCTGCACCAAGCCCAGTCGCGTCAGCTGCCACCAACTCATCGGACGGCCTCGATCATCGGCGTGGAGCGCACCGCGAACGCCGCGATCATCATGCCCCACACGTAGAACGGCACGCCGGCTGCACTGAGAAACAGCGCCTTCTCGATGGGCGCCTTGATGAAGCGCACCATCATCGCCGCTTGCACGACAGTCAGCGCGCCGATGGCAAGTGCATGCCACGGCCGATCCCACGAGATCAACAAACCAATCGCAACCGCCTGCGCGAGCAGCATCACTCCAGACGCCACCTTCGCCGCGCCTGCAGGACCAAGCAGCACGGGCAGCGACCGCACATTCATCTTGCGATCACCTTCGATCGCCTTGAAGTCGTTGAGCGTCATGATGCCGTGCGCGCCGACTGAATACACGAAAGCGAGCAGCAGAATCGGGGCCGGCGGAATGCGATTGCCCAGCATCACACCGGCGCCGACGACCCACGCCAATCCTTCATAGGTAAAGCCGACGGCGGCGTTCCCGAGCCAGCCGTTTTGCTTGAGACGAACGGGCGGTGCGCTGTAGGCCCACGAGAAAACGAGGGCCAGCGCGACGGCGCCGATGCCGAAATTGCCGAGGGGAATCGCTGCGGCGAGTGACAGCAGCGTCCAGAAGATCGCGAGACCCAAACCCCACATGCCGGGGATGCGGCCCGACGGGATTGGGCGGTTGGGCTCATTGATCGCATCCACATGCCGGTCGAACCAATCGTTGACGGCCTGACTGGAGGCGCACACGAGGGGACCGGTGATGCAAATGCCGAGGGCCAGCAACGGAATGCGGTCACCGAGTGGGACACCCGCGGAAATGGTGCCGCAGGTGAACGCCCACATGGGCGGAAACCAGGTGACCGGCTTGAGCAGCGTCAGGACCGCTTTCGGGTCCGGGCGGGCCGGGGATCGTTGTAAGGGGACACTGACGCTCATGGGCGTCTAGTTTAGTTTACAGTACCAAAATGCAACAGAGTATTTTTTGCCTCTGTCGGCGCTTTTTTGCCGGATTTTCGCCTAGCTGACTGTCTCTTCGTCGCGATCGGAGCCCGGCGTCACCAGCCGGTGTCTACGCAGCTTGACATACAGGCTCTGACGGCTGACGCCGAGCACTTCGGCGGCCGAGGTCCGGTTGTCGTTGGTGAGCTCGAGCGCCGCTTCTATAAAGTGGCGTTCGACCAGATCGACGGTGTCGCGGACGAGGTCCCGGAGCGAGACTCGGCCGACGAGCCCCGTGAGCTCTTCGACAGCGCGCGAGAGGTCGCGAGCGCCCTGCGGACTGGCCGCCAGCCGGCGGCCGATGTCGCGGATCGAGAAGCCGATGCACGGCTCTTCGCCTTCCGGCACCCACACAGCCGACACTTCGACTTCGCTCTGGCTGCCATGCATGCCGCGCGCGGCGGTTCCGATGAGTCGGACCGCGCCGTTCTTCCGCAGCATGCTCTGGAAGATCGTGAAGTCGGCGCCTGGGCGACCGATCCAGTTGGAGATCGGCAGCCCGCGTGCCTGGTCTTCGCTGGCCAGCTCCACGATGTCGAGAAACGCGCGGTTGGCCGTGAGGATACCGCCCTCGAGATCCGTGACCACAAACCCGTCGGGGGACCGTTCGATCAGGTCGAGCAGGCGCGCCGGAGATCCAGCCGTCGCGTCCGGTGATGCCGCATCGGATGGCGACAGACGCACGAGCAACAGCGTCGCCGACTCCTGTCGGAAGCAGGACGCGGAGACGTGGTACGAGCGGTCATTGCCGGTGACGCCTACCGTGATGTCACCTGCACGGCCGGCACTGCGCGCGGCCGTTAGCAGCGTTTCCAACGCGGTCGCGCTTCCGGGGGCCACGCCGAACGGGAAGGGGAGCCCGATGATCTGTTCGGCGGGGAGATTGAAGATCTGTCCGGCGGCGCCGTTCGCGTCGAGCACCTTGAGCGTGGAGGCATCGATGACGAGGATGCCATCGCTCGAGAGCTGGAAGAGGAGGCGATAGCGCGTTTCCACGTGACGCATGCGCCAGTAGTCGCGCTCCATCGACTGCTGCGCTTCCACCAGTCGCTGCTGCAACGCCGAGACGTGCCGCATGTCGCGACCGACGGCCACGATGTCGCCGTTGCGGCCGAGTCGCAGCGCGGTGTAGGAGACCGGCAGATCGACGCCGTCGGTGAGGACGTGATTGATCTGGCGGCGCTTGCTCATCCCGGCCGTGGCCGCTTCGCGAATGAGCGTTTCGATCTTCAAGCGAGCCTCGATCGTGACCGTATCAGCCCACGGTCGGCCAACCCACTTGCGCACGCTGTCGAACTGCGTGTCGCCCGCGTTGACGGCTACGTCGCGAATGACCCCCGCGCTGTCCATGACGAGCGCGATGTCACCAGTAACAGCGAGGAGCGCAGCCGCTGCGCTGGCATCGAGCTCCCCGAAGACCGGATCATTCGCGTCGAAGGGCTTCACTGAGCTCGCCATGGCCACTCGTTGCCTCCCGCATGGTCGCGAGGGTCGGTGTGGTTGCAGACGCCGAGAGGAGCTCGCGTGCGATATCCGGCGCCTGTCGCGCGTCCACCGCGTAGGCGTCGGCGCCAACCCGGGCCACCATCTCCGGATCGTCCAAGAACACCTTGCCACCCACCATGACGCGAACGTTGGGATTGCGCGACGCTGAGCGCAGCCGACGGATCTCGCGCTTGAGGGAGGAGAGGCGATTTTCGCAGCCCACCGAGAATCCGATGACGTCGAACGACTCGCTCGAGACCATCGCCATCAGATCGCTCTCGGTCCATGGAGCTCCAACCAGCACACGCCACCCGTCACGGAGCAGGAACTCGGCGACGATGATCACGCCCAGCGTATGCTGTTCCCCTGGCACGCAGGTGAGCAGCACGTTGCCCGTCGTTTCGGCGCGGCCGGAGTCGGCGAGGAAGTGCTGGGACAGGTCACGCAGGAGCCGCTGAATGCGGCCCATCGCGACCGTCACCTCGACGAAATCGCACTCGTCGGCATCCCACAACGTCCCCAAACGTCGCGCGGTCGGCGCCAGCAGGTCGACGTAGATCGACTCGATCGGCGCACCGTCGGCGACGAGATTCCGGACGTACTGCACGGCGGATCCGTCGTCGGTGCCACGAATGGCCGCGACGAAGGCCGACACGTCTTCTTCGGAAAGCTTTCGAGCCACGGCGGAAGTCAGGGAGGGAGGGACCGGACCGACTCGATGACTGAGCATGAGCCGGGGCACGATCTCGTCCTGGATCATGCGCTCCAATCGCTCACGCTGGCGCGCAGCGGCGGACGGTGAAAGGTCAGCCAAGCCAGCCTTTCCCAGTGCACTGATGTCGAGTGGTCTTTCCACGGCAGGTTTGTGGGGCGCGCCGAACATTGCCGCTCGGTCTCCGAGACGCAAGAACAAAAACTCCGCGCCGCGAACATTGCGCGAACCCGAGAAATTGTCAAGCAAACTTGACGTCAATCTTTCTTGACAACTTTCTTCCCTCACCCTACCATCGAAGCCATCTGGGTAGCGAACCCCCGGAACAAGACGGCTTACGCAACATGACAGTAGTCAAGACTCATTCGACGGCCGCATCCCCGGCGGCCGCAGCGCCGCGTCCATCGGTCTCTGCACCGAAGAAAAAGGGCGCGCTGTATACGCCAGAGGAGCGTCGCCGCCGCGATGCGTCCAAGTGGACGCTCGTGCAGGGCATCCTCGCGCCCATCCAGTTTCTGGTGATGGCCGTGTCGGTCGCGCTCGTGCTGCGCTATCTGCGCACCGGCGATGGCCTCGCCGCGGCCAACATCTCCGTCGTGATCAAGACGTTGGTGCTCTACACGATCATGGTCACGGGCGCGATCTGGGAGAAGGAAGTCTTTGGACAGTATCTCTTCGCGCCGGCCTTCTGGTGGGAAGATTTCGTCAGCTTCTTCGTCATCGCGCTGCACACGGCGTATCTGGCTGGCCTCGCGTTCGCATGGCCGCCGCGCACCCTGATGGTGCTGGCCCTCGTTGCCTACGCCACGTACGCCGTCAACGCGATCCAGTTCATTCTCAAGCTGCGCGCAGCTCGGCTGGCTGAGAAGGAAGAAAAGGAAACCGCGCTGATGGAGGTGGCCGCATGACCGCCACGCTCCCTGTGACGCCGACGGGCGGTTGCGTCGATGCGGCGAGCGGTGCGCGCAGCACGCTCCCAGTCATCCGCGAGCGCGGCCAGCATGAAGTCTTCTGTGGCCTGACCGGCATTGTGTGGCTGCATCGCAAGATGCAGGACGCCTTCTTTATGGTAGTCGGATCGCGTACCTGTGCGCATCTCGTGCAGTCGGCAGCCGGTGTGATGATCTTCGCCGAGCCACGCTTCGGGACCGCGATTCTGGGTGAACGCGATCTCGCGGGGCTGGCCGATGCCAATGAAGAACTCGATCGCTGCGTGAAGCAGCTGCTCGATCGGCGTCCCGACGTGAAGACGCTCTTCCTCGTGGGCTCGTGCCCGTCGGAAGTCATCAAGCTCGATCTGGCGCGCGCTGCGGAACGACTCAACGAACGCTTCTTTCCGCAGGTCCGCATCCTCAATTACTCGGGGAGCGGCATCGAGACGACGTTCACGCAGGGCGAAGACCTGTGCCTCAAGAGCATGGTGCCGCACATGCCGGCGAGCACGCAGCCGGCGGGTACGCCCGAGCTGTTGGTGGTCGGCACGCTCGCTGACGTCGTCGAAGATCAGTTCTCGCGCCTCTTCGCGCAAATGGGCATCGGGCCGGTGCGCTTCTTCCCACCGCGTCATGCACGCGACCTGCCGCCGATCGGACCGGGCACGCGCATTCTTCTCGCGCAGCCCTTCGTGAGCGAGACCGCGCGCGCACTGGTTGCACGCGGCGCCACGCTGCTCTCGGCGCCGTATCCGTTTGGCGTGGAAGGAACGACCGCATGGCTGGCCGCTGCGGCTGCGGCCTTCGATGTGCCGGCTGAACAGTTCCGTCGCGTGATCGCGGCACCGGCCGAACGCGCACGCAAGGCGCTCGAGCGCTATCTGCCGCGACTGTCGGGCAAGCGGCTGTTCATGTTCCCCGACTCACAACTCGAGATTCCACTCGCGCGCTTTCTGCATCGCGAGCTCGGGATGGAATTGGTGGAAGTCGGATCGCCGTATCTCGATCGCATGATGATCGCGGCCGAACTCGCGCTGTTGCCGGAGAGCGTGCAGCTCACCGAAGGGCAGGACGTGGAGAAGCAGCTCGATCGCTGCCGCGCCGCTCAGCCCGACCTCACGGTGTGCGGACTCGGACTCGCCAATCCGCTCGAGGCCGATGGGCTGCGCACAAAGTGGTCAATCGAATTGGTGTTCTCGCCTGTGCATGGTTTCGATCAGGCCGGCGACCTTGCTGAACTGTTTGCGCGCCCGCTCGAGCGCGCCGAACGCCTGACGGTCTAGGACGACGTGATGCGGATTCTGCGGATGGCTCCATGGAACTGACACTCTGGACGTACGAAGGTCCGCCGCATGTTGGCGCGATGCGCATCGCCACCTCTATGGAAGGCGTGCACTACGTGCTGCACGCGCCGCAGGGTGACACGTACGCTGACCTGCTGATCACGATGATCGAGCGGCGCGACAAGCGCCCGCCGGTTACGTATACGACGTTCCAGGCGCGCGACCTTGGTGGTGACACGGCGGAGTTGGTGAAAGCGTCGGTGCGCAGCGCGTACGAGCGCTTCAAGCCGCAGGCGATGCTCGTGGGCGAATCGTGCACGGCGGAGCTCATTCAGGATCAGCCGGGCTCACTCGCGCAGGGGATGAACCTGCCGATTCCCATCGTGCCGCTCGAGTTGCCCGCGTACTCCAAGAAGGAAAACTGGGGCGCGAGCGAGACGTTCTATCATCTCGTGCGCACACTGTTGTTGCCGGTGGTGCCGGCGCCGGGTACGCCGCGGCCTGTGCGTCCCGCTGGGCAGCGCGCGCGTTGCAACCTGCTTGGCGCCACGCTGCTGGGATTCCGCAATCGCGACGACGTGCGTGAGATCACGCGTCTGTTGGCCGAGGTCGGTGTCGACGTGCATGTGTGCGCGCCGCTTGGAGCGACGCCCGATCAGCTGCGCACGATGCCGGAAGCGGACTTCAACATCGTGCTGTATCCCGAGATCGCGGAGACGACGGCGCGCTGGCTGCAGAAGTCGTTCGGCATGCCGTTCGTGAAGACGGTGCCGATCGGTGTGGGAGCAACGCGCGATTTCCTGCGTGAGGTTGGTGAGAAGGCGGGTGTGGATGTCGAGCCGATTCTCGTGCGCGAGCGCGTGGGTGATGCGCAGGTGAGCGCGAGTCGCTCGCTGCTGCCGTGGTATTCACGCTCGGTGGACGCGACCTATCTCACGGGCAAGCGTGTGTTCGTGTTCGGCGATGCCACGCACGTGCTGGCGGCGGCGCGCATCGCGAAGGAAGAGCTGGGCTTCAATGTGGTGGGCATCGGCACGTATGCGCGTGAGTATGCGCGAGACGTGCGTGAGGCGGCCAAGGCGATGGGCATCGAGGCGTTGATCAGCGACAACTATCTCGAAGTCGAGAAGACCATCGCCGATCTCGCGGTCGAGCTGGTATTGGGCACGCAGATGGAGCGCCACATCGCCAAGCGCCTTGGCGTGCCGTGCGCGGTGATTTCGTCGCCGATTCACGTGCAGGATGTGCCGGCGCGTCATTCGCCGCAGATGGGTTTCGAAGGCGCCAACGTGATTTTCGATACGTGGGTGCACCCGCTGATGATGGGACTCGAAGAGCATCTCCTGCAGATGTTCCGTGAGGACTTCGAGTTCGGCGATGGCTCGACGGCGTCACATCTGCACTCGGTGGCACCGCGCGATGCGGTCGCTCGCACGGCGCCGTCCGGTGCGCCTGCAGCAGTGAGCGCTGGCGTGACCGGCGAGTACGAGGCCAATCCGGAGCCTGCGGGCGCCGTGGGCTTGGCCGAAGAAGAGACCGAAGACAACGAGGCCGCTGCGGCACCCGCGCCAACGACTCCGGTGGAAGCGCGCTGGTCGTCGTCGGCCGAAGCGGAGCTCAAGAAGATTCCATTCTTTGTTCGCGGCAAGGCGCGTCGCAACACGGAGAAGTACGCGTTGGCGCATGGCGTCGCCGAGATCTCGGTGGACACGCTGTACGAAGCAAAGGCGCACTATGGCAAGTAAGGACGTGCCACTGCGGTTCGTGATCGTCACGCTCGATGCGCATCTTGCCGATGCGTTCGAGCGTGCGAAGGCATCGCTGCAACGCTATCTGCCTGGGTTACGCATCAGCATGCACGTCGCGGCCGACTGGGGGAGCGATCCGTCGCTCGCCGAGCGTGCCCGCACGGAGATCGCGCAGGCGAACATCATCGCCTGCACGCAGCTGTTTCAGGAGGAGTACGCGAAGGAAGTGACCGCGGCGGTGCAGGCGCGCCGCGCGGATGCCGATGCGGTGCTGTGCGCGCTGTGCACGCCCGAACTGGTGAAGTGCACTCGGCTTGGCCGCTTCGACATGTCGGGCGGAGAGAATCGGTCGCCGTTTTCGCCGATCTCACTGCTCAAGAAATTGCGCGGCTCGCGCGAAGATGGAAAATCGAGCGGCGAGCGTCAGATGTCGGCGCTGCGTACGCTGCCCAAGCTGCTGAAGTTCATACCAGGACCCGCGCAGGATGTGCGCGCGTATCTGTTGCTGCTGCAGTACTGGCTGGCTGGCTCGGACACGAACATCGATCAGATGGTGCGCTATCTGATCGATCGCTATGCGGCGGGTCCGCGCGCGGCGCTCAAGGGCGCGCTCAAGCCGAAGGATCCGGAGCAGTATCCCGAAGTGGGCGTGTGGCACCCCGATCTGCCCAATCGCGGCATTGCGGCCGCGGCGAAGGCGTTGCCTGCGCCCAAGAACGCGAAAGGCACCGTGGGCATGCTCGTCGGTCGCTCGTATCTCCTGGCCGACAACACGGCGCACTACGCGGCGGTCGTGCGTGCTCTTGAAGCGCAGGGACTCAAGACGATTCCCGCGTTTGCGTCTGCACTCGATGCGCGTCCGGCGATCACGCAGTTCTTCCGCGACAAGGATGGACGTCCGGTCATCGACGCGATGATCAACCTGACGGGCTTCTCGCTCGTGGGTGGCCCCGCGTACAACGATGCGATCGCGGCGCAGGCCGAGCTCAAGACGCTCGACGTGCCGTATCTCACGCTGCAGACGCTCGAGTTCCAGACCATCGACGAGTGGCGTGCCGACGCGCGCGGATTGAATCCGCTGCAGGCGACGTTGCAGGTGGCCATTCCGGAACTCGATGGCGCGATCATCCCGACGGTGTACGGTGGCAAGGGACCGGCCAAGGACGGCAAGGCGTCGGCGTCAGAGCCGATCACCGAGCGCATCGATCGTGTGGCGAATCGTGTCGCGCGTCTGGTGGCACTGCGTCGCAAGGAGCGGTCGGAGCGAAAGGTCGCGCTGGTGTTGTTCAACTTCCCGCCGAACGCGGGCAACACCGGTAGCGCGGCGTATCTCGCGGTGTTCCCCTCCATGCAGCGCGTGCTCGCGTCGATGAAGGAGCAGGGGTACACGGTGGAGTTGCCGGCGAGCCCTGATGATCTGCGTGAGCGGATCACCAACGGGAATCGTGAGCGGTTTGGTGCGCCGGCCAACGTGCATGCGTTCGTCGAAACAGACGATCATGTGCGGCGTGAAGTGTTTCTCAAGGAGATCGAGAACACGTGGGGGCCGGCACCGGGCAAGGTGCTTACCAACGGGCAGTCGCTCTACGTGATGGGCATCCAGCTGGGCAATGTGTTCATCGGCGTGCAGCCGTCGTTCGGCTGGGAAGGCGATCCGATGCGGTTGCTGTTCGAAGGCAACTTTGCGCCGACGCATGCGTTCAGCGCGTTTTATCGCTGGCTCAAGGAAGACTACAAGGCCGATGCGGTGCTGCACTTCGGCACGCACGGCGCGTTGGAGTTCATGCCGGGCAAGCAGGCGGGGCTCGACAACACGTGCTGGCCCGAGCGGCTGATCGGCGATCTGCCAAACGTCTATCTGTACGCGTCCAACAACTCGTCGGAAGGCACGCTGGCCAAGCGTCGTGGCAACGCGACGTTAGTGTCGTATCTCACGCCGCCGATCACCAACGCGGGTCTCTACCGCGGGTTGGCCGATCTCAAGTCGTCGCTCGATCGGTGGCGTGCGCTCGACAAGTCGCAGGCCGACGAGTCGAATGCGCTGCGCGCGCTGGTGCAGCAGCAGGCGGCGGCGGTCGATCTCGGTGTGGCGGAACCGCTGTGGACGCCGGCTGAAGCCGATGCACACATCGCGATGCTGCGCGAGAAGCTGCTCGAACTCGAATACACGCTCATTCCGCTCGGGCTGCACGTCGTGGGCGAAGGCATGGCTCCCGAAGCGCGCGTGGACGTGCTGATGGAGATCGCGCGCGTGGGCCGCCCTGAGGCAGACCTGCCGCCAATTGCCGTGACCGTGGTGGGCGCGAGTGCCACGCCCGACGTGATGCGTGATGGCGACGTGATTGCGCGTGTGGCCGTCACGGCACTGGTGGAGCGCGGACGATTGGACGACGCCGTGCGCGCTGGGCGCGATGCGGCCAAGGCCGCCGGTGTGCGCCTGGCCGACGAGAAGGCATTCGCGCAGCATCTCGAACTGTTGATGCCGCTCGATCCGCTGTTGCGCGACGACAACGAAGTGGGCGGCATTCTGCGCGCGCTTGATGCGCGCTACGTCGCGCCGGCGCCGGGTGGTGACCTGCTGCGCAATCCGCAGGTGCTGCCGACGGGGCGAAATCTCTACGGCTTCGATCCGTATCGCGTGCCGAGTGCGGTGGCGATGCTCGAAGGACGCGCACGCGCGGAGTCGTTGTTGGCGCGCAATGCCGCCGATGGCCGGCCGTTCCCGGAGACGATCGCGCTCGTGTTGTGGGGCACCGATAACATGAAGAGCGAAGGCGCACCGTTGGCGCAGGCGATGGCGTTGATGGGCGTCGCTCCGCGCTTCGATGCGGTGGGTCGTTTGAGTGGCGCGCGGTTGGTGCCGCTGGAACAGCTCGGGCGCCCGCGCGTGGACGTGGTGATCACGCTCTCTGGCATCTTCCGCGATCTGCTGCCGCTCCAGGTGAAGCTGTTGGCCGAAGCGGCGCTGATCTGCGCGCAGGCCGACGAGGATCCCGAGCGAAACTTCATTCGCAAGCATGCGCTGGCGACGATGGCCGAAACGGGCTGCGACATGGAGACGGCGGCGCTTCGCGTGTTCTCCAATGCAGACGGCGCGTACGGATCGAACGTGAACCTGCTCGTGGAAACGGGTCGCTGGGAAAAGGAAGACGATCTCGCCGATCAGTTCGTGCAGCGCAAGTCGTTCGCGTACGGCGTGAACGGTCGCCCCACCGCGCAGCCCGCACTCATGAAGCGCGTGCTGGGCACGGCAGAGCTGTCGTTCCAGGGGCTCGACTCCGTGGATCTGGGTGCGACCGACATCGACCAGTACGTGGAATCGCTCGGTGGTATGACGCGCGTGATTGCGCAGCAGCGTGGTGGTGACACGCCGGCTGTCTATGTGGGCGACTTCAGTGGTGCGGCCAACAAGGTGCGCACACTGACCGAGCAGGTGGAGCTCGAGTCGCGCACGAAGGTGCTCAACCCCAAGTGGTACGAAGGACAGTTGCAGTACGGCTACGAGGGCGTGCGCAACATCACGGGACACGTGGCGACGACGCTCGGCTGGTCAGCGACCGGCGGCAAGGCGGCGGTGCCGCAGTGGGTGTACACGGAAGTCTCCAAGACCTTCGTGCTGGACGCCGAAATGCGCGAGCGTTTGGCGAGCATGAACGCCAACTCGGCGGCGGGTCTGGTGCAGAAGCTGTTGGAAGCGAACGATCGCGGCTATTGGGAGCCGGATGATGCGACGCTCGAGGCGCTGCGCGATGCGGCAGCGGACCTCGAGGATCGATTGGAAGGGGTGTATGCAGCAACATGACGCCCGTTGCGGCGCGGAGAACTGAACAGATGACGGCTACACATCTCCCGATCCTTGGTGAGGACGGCGAAGGCAGCGTGCAGGTGCATCAGGACGAGTCGATGAAGATCGATGGCGCCTTGGTCATCGCCGTGTACGGCAAGGGCGGCATCGGGAAATCGACGACGTCGTCGAATCTGTCCGCGGCATTCTCGCGGCTGGGCAAGCGCGTGCTGCAGATCGGGTGCGACCCGAAGCACGACTCGACATTCACGTTGACCAAGCGCATGGTGCCGACGGTCATCGACGTGCTGGAGTCGGTGAATTTCCACTCGGAAGAGCTGCGTCCTGAGGACTTCATGTTCGAGGGATTCGGTGGCGTGCAGTGCATCGAGGCGGGCGGCCCTCCGGCTGGCACCGGGTGCGGCGGCTACGTGACGGGGCAGACGGTGAAGCTGCTCAAGGAGCATCACCTGCTCGAAGACACCGATGTGGTGATCTTCGACGTGCTGGGCGACGTGGTGTGCGGTGGTTTCGCGGCCCCGCTGCAGCACGCGCACTACTGCCTGATCGTGACGGCCAACGACTTCGATTCGATCTTTGCGATGAACCGCATCATCGCGGCGATTCAGGCGAAGTCCAAGAACTACAAGGTGCGCTTGGGCGGCGTGGTCGCCAATCGCTCCAAGGACACCAACGAGATCGATCGGTTCAATGCGGCGGTGGGCCTCAAGACGATGGCGCACTTCCAGGATATCGATGCGATCCGTCGCAGCCGTCTCAAGAAGAGCACCATTTTCGAGATGGAAGATTCGCCGGAGGTGCAGGCGGCGCAGGAGCAGTACATGCTGCTCGCCAAGCGCATGCTGGAGGATGTGGTGCCGCTGCCGGCCAATCCGCTCAAGGACCGCGAGATCTTCGACCTGTTGGGTTTTGACTGAGATGGCCAAGACCGTAGCAAATTCACCGAATTCAGACCCGTCGTTCGCGGGAACGCCGGTTGGGGGTTCGCAAGCCGCATCGTCGTCGTACCTCGAGCGGCGGGCCTGGATCGGTGAGTATTTCGACAAGACGGCCGCGGATGGCTGGAAGACGCTGACCTCGGACGCGCCGGTCTCGCGTGTGCGGGCGACGGTGCGCGAGGGGCGCGACACGATGCGCCGTACGCTGCTCAGCTATTTGCCGGACGATTTGTCGGGGAAGCGCGTGCTCGATGCCGGCTGTGGCACGGGGATGCTGGCGATCGATCTCGCGATGCGCGGCGCCGAGGTGGTGGCGGTGGACTTGTCGCCCACGTTGGTGGCGCATGGCGCCGAGCGGGCGGAAGCGGCGGGTGTCCTCGATCGCATCGATTTCCGTGCGGGCGACATGCTCGATCCGTCGTTCGGCACGTTCGACATGGCCGTGGGGATGGATTCGCTGATCCACTACGACCTGCCGGAGATTCTGGCCTCGCTGCGCCAACTGGTGGGACGGACGCGGTCGCAGGTGCTGTTTACCGTGGCCCCCTTCACGCCTGTACTGGGAACCCTGTTGACGGTGGGGCGCCTGTTTCCCCAACGTGATCGGTCGCCGCGCATCGTACCAATGTCGGAGCGTCGCCTGCGGAAGTCGATCGGGGCGGATTCGGCGTTGGCGGGGTGGCAGATGGCCCGGACGCAGCGGGTGGAGCGGGGGTTCTATCGCTCGCAGGCGTATGAGTTGCATCGTTATGACGGCGCCGCGGTATCCCCGCGCGCTGGTTGATCAATCAGGAGAGGGGATAGGACGGATGATGATGCCGGTATGGGGCGCGATAGCCGTTGCAGGCGCAGGGATCGCGTTCTGGTATGTCGCGACGCGACGCACGGAAGTGCCGTGCACTGTGGATCTCGAAGCGAGCCACGACCATTTCCACGCGCACGTGGATCTCAAGGGCGTGGAAGTCGATCCGGGTGACGAGGTGCTGGTGCACAACACGCCGACGCGCGTGCCGTTTGGAACGCAGCGCACCTTCGAAAGCACCGCCACGGTGCAGCGCGCGAGCTGGCTTCGTCGCCAGTTCGTGAAGCTCACGGGCGGGACCGAGCTGTATGAACTCTACGACGTCGGTTTCGAGGGCTAACCGCACATGTACAACACCGCTACTGAACTCCCGACGCGCGCCTATGCGGCGCCGAACGAGTCCACCAAGTCCGCGCAGCAGAACGCGATGCTCAGCCCGCGTTTCTACACGACGGACTTCAAGGCGATGGACAGCCTCAAGATCGCGCCGGAAAGCCGGCAGATGTGGGACGACATCCTCGCGGAATTCCGCCGCGATCCCAACAAGGATCACTTCAAGCGCAACGCCGATTTCGACGCCGATTTCTCGGCGATGGATCCCGAGCTGCGCACGCAGTTCATCGATTTTCTCGTGTCGTCGGTGACCGCCGAATTCAGCGGCTGCATTCTGTACGCCGAAGTGAAGAAGCGCATCAAGAACCCGGATGTGCGCGAACTGTTCGGCTTCATGAGCCGTGACGAAGGGCGCCACGCCGGTTTCATCAACCACACGCTGAACGACTTCGATGTCGCGGTCGATCTCAGCTTTTTGACGAAGGCGAAGAAGTACACGTTCTTCCAGCCCAAGTTCATCTATTACGCCACGTACCTCTCCGAGAAGATCGGCTACGCGCGCTACATCACGATCTACCGCAACTTCGAGCAGAAGCCCGACAAGCGCTTCCACCCGATCTTCAAGTGGTTCGAGAACTGGTGCCTCGACGAGTTCCGTCACGGCGAAGCGTTTGCGGTGCTGATGCGCTCCAACCCGGAGTTCCTCGAAGGACGTAACCGGTTGTGGATCCGCTTCTTCCTGCTCGCGGTCTTCTGTACGATGTATGTGCGTGACCATGCGCGGAGCGCATTCTTCGCGAACATGGGGCTCGACGTCGAAGAGTTCGATCGCAAGGTCATCAAGCTGACGAACCTCATCAGCCGCCAGGTCTTCCCGCACACGATCGATACGGAGAGCGAAGAGTTCTGGGCCCTGCTCAACCGCATGTGGCGCAATACCGACGCGATGCGCCAGGCGGAAGAGAAGGGCGGCATGTTCTCGACGATCAAGGTGACGTTGCTCAAGGCGGCCAACGCGCTGACGTTCGTGCAGCTGTTCCTGCGTCCCCCGCACAAGCAGGCGTTGCCGGCCGACGTCCGCATGCAGCCGGTCTGGTAAGCGCATGAGCGAGACGTCCAAGACATCCTCGGTGGCCATTCGCACGTGGCAGAAGTTCGGCACGAGCATCCTACCGTTCGCCGATGTCGCGACGGCGGAATTGCCGCTCAGCCGCCTCATGCGGCTGGCGCTCTTCCAGCTGTCGGTGGGCATGGTGCAGACGCTGTTCGTCGGCACGCTCAATCGCGTCATGATTCTCGAGCTGCGGGTGCCAGCGTCGCTGGTGGCCATCATGCTCGCGATTCCGTTGCTCGTCGCGCCGTTCCGGGCGCTCGTCGGCTTCAAGTCGGACACGCACCGCAGCGTGCTGGGATGGAAACGCGTGCCGTACCTCTGGGGCGGCACGCTGCTGCAGTTCTCCGGCTTGTCGATCATGCCGTTCGCGTTGCTCGTACTATCCGACGGCCCGCGCACGGGACCGGTGTGGGGCGGCTACGTGGGCACTGCGATCGCGTTCCTGCTGGTTGGCGCGGGTGCACACACCACGCAGACGGCGGGTCTCGCGCTCGCGACCGACGTGGTGTCGGAAGACAAGCGACCGCGCGTGATCGCGCTGATGTATCTCATGATGCTGCTGGGCACCTTGGTCAGCGCGTTGATCCTCGAGGGGCTGCTGCGCGACTTCAATCCGACCAAGCTGATCCAGGTCATTCAGGGCACGGCGGTGTTCACGGTGTTCGTGAATCTGATGTCGCTCTGGAAGCAGGAAGCGCGGGTGCGCGGCGTGGAAGAGTACAAGAAGGGCGAACGGCGTCCGATGTTCCGCGACGCGTGGCGTACCTTCGCCGCCGGTGGACAGGCGGTGCGACTGCTGGTGGCGTCGGGGTTGGGCTTCTTCGCCTTCAACCTGCAGGACGTGCTGCTGGAGCCCTATGGCGGCGAAATTCTTGGTCTCAGCGTCTCGCAGACCACGCTTTTGACAGGTATCATGGCGGTAGGCGCGGTCGCCGCATTTGCGCTGTCGGCGGCGATGCTGCGTCGACACCACGATCCGATTCGGTTGGCAGCGCTTGGCGTGCTGATCGGCGTGGCGGGGTTCGCGATGATCGTCTTTGCAAGTCCGCTCGAATCAGCGGCGCTGTTCCGCCTTGGCGTGATGCTGATCGGTTTTGGCGAAGGCTTCTTTGGTGTGGGAACGCTCTCGTTCGCGATGCAGATGCGGGATCCGTCGCAGCACGGCATTGCACTGGGCGCGTGGGGCGCGGTGTTCGCCACGGCCGAGGGGCTCTCCTTCGCTCTCAGTGGCGTGATGAAGGACTGGCTGTCGCATCTGGTGCAGCGCGGAGCACTGAGCCCCGGGTTGAACCTGCCGTCGGTGCCGTACTCGGTCGTGTACCATCTCGAAATTCTGGTGCTGTTCGCGACGCTCGTCGCACTTGGACCTCTCGTAGCCCGTCGCGCCGTCGGTCAAGCCGAGCGTGACCGCAGCGCGCGCCCGTTCGGGCTCGCTGATCTTCCTGCTTGACCACCCTTCAACGCACGGAGCTGTTGCCATGCAATACATCGATGGGGCACAGATCGCCCTGTACGCCTTCTGGATCTTTTTCGCCGGGTTGATCATCTACATCCGTCGGGAAGACAAGCGCGAAGGGTACCCGCTCGAGTCTCCGCAGGGTCCGCGCGACGGGTGGCCGAAATCGGCCGGCCCGAAGAAGTTCATTCATCGGCCGCATGGCGGCGAAGGGACGCACTGATGTCTGAGATCAAGGCGGTGCCGGTCGACCACTTCAACGGGTCGCCGCTCATTCCGACGGGCAATCCGATGATCGATGGTGTCGGTCCGGCCTCCTGGGCCAATCGCGCCGACGAGCCCGATCGCACGTTCCACGGCGCGCCGAAGATCGTGCCGATGCGTCTCGATCCGACGTTCTCTGTCGCCAAGGGCGATCCCGATCCGCGCGGCCTGCCGGTCTATGCGCTCGACAAGCAGGTCGCCGGTACGGTCGTCGAGTTGTGGGTCGATCGCGCCGAGCCGCAGATCCGCTACTACGAGGTGAAGCTGGCCGACGGCGGACGTCATGTCATGCTGCCCTCCGGTTACGTGCAGTGGCCGAACTTCGGTCTCTGGGGCAACGATCGTCTGCTCGTGAAGGCGATCACATCGACGCAGTTCTCCGATGTCCCGGCGATCAAGCGCGACGACCAGATCACGCTGCTCGAGGAAGACAAGGTCATGGCGTACTATGCCGGTGGGCATCTGTACGCGACGGCTGCCCGGAGTGAGCCGCTTCTATGACGACCCAAGGGGCGGGCGCGTCCGCGGAGGCCAAGCAGTACATCCGCGGCGTGCCCCACCCGTTGCCCGCGGGTGAGCACGTCCTCTGGGAAGGTGCGCCGGACGCCGGCGCGATGGCGACGCATGTCTTCCATCGCCGTTTGTTCATGCTCTACTTCGCCGGCATGATCGCGTGGTGGATGTTCACCACGACGCAAACGTTCGGCAGTGCGGAGTTTCTCACGGGCTTGGCCGTGCGTGCAGGACTGTCGGCGATCGCACTCGCGGTCGTCGAGATCATCGCGCGCGTCTCTGCACGCACGACGTGGTATGCGATCACCAACAAGCGCATCGTGTTCAAGGTCGGCATGGTCATTCCCATGTCCATCAACATTCCGTTCACGATCGTGGAGTCGGCGGGCGTTGGGCAGTTCAAGGACGGCACGGGGCAGATCCGCGTCGTGCTTGGCAAGGATCATCGCCTCGCGTACATCGCGCTCTGGCCGCACTGCCGCGTGTTCAACACCGGCAATCCGGAGCCGATCCTGCGCGGCCTGACCGATGCCAACACCGTGGGCGCGCTGCTCGCGAACGCCGTAGCCGAGGCGGCGGCGAACGACGAGAACACGCGTATCGACCGGACGGCATCGCGCGGTCCGTCGCTCGAGCGCAACGCGCTGCCGCAGCCCGTCGGCGCGTAACGCCAACACATCGCCGTTCGATCCGTCGTCATTCGATGCCTCGCACGTCGATTCTTATTTCTCGTTCCAGAAGCCTTCGATGAGCGGTCCCATTCATTTCGAGCCGGAACCGGGCGCACGACCCGGCGCAGAAGCGACGATGCACGTGCCCAAGCCGGCACTCATCATGGCCGCTGCGCTCGTCGTGGTCGTCTTTGCGCTCGCCATCTCCGCGCGCGTGTTCGGATTCGGTGCATTCCGCGAGACCGCGTCCACCGTGCTTGCCGAGCGACAGCTCACGTTTACTGACGCGCCCGACGCCGGCATCATCGTGGAGGACGCCAAGACGCACACCGTCGCGGCACATCTGCCGCCGGCCAGCAACGGATTTCTGCGCGGTGCGTTGCGTGCGTTGACCCGCGCCCGCAATCTCGCCGGCATTGGCGCCGAACAGCCGTTCCGCCTCGTGCGCTACACCGACGGCCGCTTGGTGCTGCACGATCCGGCCACCACGCAGAGCGTCACCATCACGAGCTTCGGCCCGACGCAGATCGAAGCGTTCGACAAGCTGCTCGTGGTCGGACCGGAACCGCATCAGGTGTCGGCACACTAGCGCCGCTGCTGGTCTGAGCTCTCGTCACTCCGCGTTGCGGATAGCGCGCGACTCCCGAGTACGACAACATCACGCCACAGCATCTCGCCACAACATCGCGCCACAACATCACGCGACGGACGTCAACGGGATTCCCGCTGGCCCGTCGCGTTGACGTTTACGGTGCACGCGAGATCAGGCCCGGACCGCATGCGGCGGAAGAACACGATGCTCACCGTGAGCTGCAGTGATCCGTCCGGCGGGAAACGTCCCGTGAGTCGCGTGATCAATGCCGTACTGGTGCGCGCCTGGTCCGGCATGATGCGGGGCGTCGACGCGAAGAACCCCTCGCGATCCACGTTGCTCGGGAATGTGTCGCCGCCATCGAAGGCAATCACCAGCGTGTCGGCGTTGGGCAGATGCAGGACCGTCGCGCGATCGACCGTCTGCGGCGCCCGCGTCCACACCGACGTACACTCCTTCGAGCCCACCGCAGTCGCTGCCCCGTAGCGCACGAGATAGCGACCGGCCACGCCGCGTGCGCGCATCCCGTTGTCGACCGCCGCCACGGCCGGCGCTTTCCCCTTCGCTCGAGCGTCGCGCGACGCCGACATCTCTGCGCCCGTCATCGTTGGCGCGCTGCCGGCGGCGCGGAAGCGCACCGTGCTGCCGAACTCGGTGATGATCTGCTCGACGTCGTCCTTTCGCACTTCATGGCGCAGGCCGGTGCGCATATCGCGAAATACAACCGTGCCGCTTCGCACGATGTCCACGCGCCCCACCATGCGCGTGCCGTCGGTCAGCACGAGCTCGTCGAATGCAACGTTGGTTGGGCGTGCCGGCGTGAGCGACGTGGCGGCCGTCGGCACTGACGAGCCACTCGCGCGACGTGCCGGCTCCACGAACATCATTCGAGCGGAGTCCGCGCCGGATCCCGGGAGCGCGGCGCGCGTGATCGACGGGACACCCGGCGCTGCGCCCGCCGCAACGGCGCCCATTGCGTTTGCACTGAGCGGGGGCGCGGTCGCCAGCCCGGCGCGCGCGCTGTCGAGAATGGCCGCGCTCACTCCTGATGTGCGCTGCGTGCTGTCGGCATTCACAGCGGTATTCGCAGCGGTATTCGCAGCGCTGGTCGTCGCGCGCGACGTGACGCTGTCCAGCGGCGCCGGTTCCGCCTGCGCGCGCGCGGCGAGTTCGCGTTCGGCCTTCCGATCCTGTCGAATGGACACGGCCATACGAGCGATGAACAGCAGATACGACGTGCCCGCGAGAATGACCATCGTGCGCACGAACTTGGGGCTCAGCGACGGCAGCGAGGTTGGACGCATCGGTGCCGATCCCCGCGCCATCGGTCGCGTCGTCGCGCGTGCGTTGGCGCGCGGCGCTGGACGCGCAGCGCTCACGCGCACAGGTGCGTTCGTCGCGCGCGGCGTGAGGGCACCTGCGCGAGGTGCACCGACCGCTGGGTTCGCTCCACTCGGCGCAACCGCCGCGCTGCGCGTTGGTGTGGACGATCGCTGTATCGTGACCGGGCTCGGCGGCTTGGGCGGTGGCGCAACGCGCAGCAACTCCTCGGGGATCACGCCAAGCGCGAACCCCCACGTCTCCGCGGCCCAGCGCGCCATCTCCGGCTGCACAAAGCGTTCGGCCGACCATCGCATCACGAACGGCGAGGAGAGTGCGTCCCATCGCGCCGATTCGAGCGGCTGGTCCGGCAGGCGCTCACGCCAACCGCGGCGAATCGCCTCTAGCAATAGTTCGGCGAGTGGCCGCGCGTCGCTCCCCGTCTCGTCCAGGAGGCGATTGCGAAAGAGCGCGAGCGACGCGTCATCCCATTCCGGCGTGCCTTGCGCCAGCAGCATGCGCAACGCGTCGCGCATGCGCGCACGCGGATCGGCGAAGGTGGTCATGCCGATGCACCCATGCACGCCAAGCATGGCGAACGACGCGCCGCAGCGCTGTGTGCTCGGACCAGAAGGCGCATCATTCCGCCAGCCGCTCGCCGATCAGTTCAGCCACGATCGCGCACTCCTGTGTGCGCGCCCAGCGCAGAATCGCTGCGGTCGTCGTGTGCGTCTCGGCGATGAAGCCGTCGGGCGTGAAGCGGCCGCTCATGCGAAACTGCCACGTCACGCCGTCGGTGGTGCCGGTCATCGGCCCCGCGTCGAAGAACGCATCGGGCGTCAGTGAGCCCACCACATCGCGCGAGGCGAGCGTGAAGCTGAATGTGCCCGGCGTGTGCGTGATCACTTCGACCGTTGTACGACCCTTCGCCAGCGCATCCGCGACGCGAGAGCAGCTCGGGCTCCCGGTCACCTGCACGCCGTGCTGCCGCACGCGGTAACGCCCGCCGACGCCACGCGAGATCAGATGCGGTCCGTCGAGTGGTGCCGAGACGGTTGGGGTGAGCGCCGCGATTTCGGCCGCCGTGGTCGGTGCGCCGGCGGTGGCCGGGATCGGTTGCATCGGGCCAACCGCCGCGACGCCGATCGAGTCCGCGGTGCTGCCCGCAGAGACCACGGGCAATCCTGCGGTCGCCGCTACAGAGTCCGTCTTGCGACCCGACAACGCGAAGTACGCCGCAACAAAAACGCCGACCGCCGCGAACGCGATGGCCCCCAGCGACCAGCGCTCGAGGCGACGCAGCTGCGCGAGTTGTGCGGCATTCATCGCCGGCGAGAGCGTGCGCCAACGCGGTCGTACCGCGCGCGCCATGGCCGGATGCGCCATCGCCGGGTGCGGCGTGTTCAGCGTGGCAAAGGGTGCACTTGGCGTCGCGCGCGCCCCAAACTTCGAGCGCTTGGGTGCCGGTGGCGGCAGCGGCACCGGCCGCGCGTACGGTGCCGTGCGCGGCGGAGGTGCCGTGGCCGCCCCACCGATCGACGGCGCGTGGCTGGCGGCGGATGCGTTCGCTGTTGACGCACCGTCGGACGCCATTGCGAGCGCTGGCTGCACGATCTGCGTCGGCGCCACATCGAGCGCGGCTCCCCAGGCGTCCACCAGCCACCGTGCGACATCGGGCTGCAGATAGCGCGTCGCCACGAGCTGGTGCACCAGCGGTGCGCGGCGCGTGTCCCACGGTGCACGCACGTCCTGTCGCTGCAGTCGAGGACGCACGAGTGCGCCAGTGGACAGCAACAGGTCCACGAGCGGTCGATGATCACTGCCGCACTCGTCGAGCAGCAGATTCAGGAACTGCGACGGCGCCGTGTCGAGTAGCGCCGCGTGTGCGCGATACGTCGTCGCGAGCGCGCTCGCCGTGCGCAGGAAGGCGTCGTGGGCGCTCGACACGCGATGTGCCTAGTGCAAGACGTCGATGCGCAGGACGCGCGCCGGCAACTCATCGCCGATGCGCACCGTGAGCCCCGGCAGACACTCCAACGACGCATTGCGACCCACCACCGTTCCTCTCGACGGCCCGTCGAGCACATGCCACGGCGTATCGCTCGTGTTCACCATCCACCACTTCCCGCCATGCTGCGCCACGTAGCCGCGCGCATCGCGAATCGCGCGCTCGTTGGGCAGCACTCCGCTCTTGAGGTGCCAGTCGTGCAGCGCGAGATGATGCCAGAACACCGTCACATCACCTTCGTCCACGATGCCCGTGCCCGTGTCACGCAGATTGCGCGCGACGATGACCGGCGCCGAGATGCGCTCATCGCCGCGCATGGACGTCAACGGCAGCCCGGGGCCCAGCAGCGTCCACTGTCCGGAGGGCAGGGGATAGACCAGCTGCATGGTGCGATAGAGCGCGAGCTCCCACTCGGCGGCATCCGCGCGACGATCGGGCGCATGCAATCCGTCCACGAACGTCTGCGTGAAGCAGCGCGTGAGATAGGGTCCGAGTCGCGTGAACGGAATCTGGATCGGTTGCGACGGAGGATTTCGGCGGTCGGTGGGATGCTCCACGAACAGCGCCTTCGCGCCCATCGAGAGTTGCTCGTCTTCTTCGGCCGAGCGCGTGCTGTTGACGCGCTTGCCCTGCAACGGATGCCGCTGCAGCAGCAGTTCGTAGAGCAGCACGGCCAGTGCGTGCTTGTCCGTCGCAATCGACGGCTGCGCCTTGTTGGCCAGCACTTCGGGCGCGATGTATCCCGGCGTGCCCAGTACCGATGGCGGTGCGACGCCCGGCACCACGAGCGAGTCGATGTCGATGATGCACGCCTCGCCGCCCTTGGGATCCACGAGCACGTTCTTGTTCGACAGGTCCGCGTGCGCGAGACCAGCCATGTGCAGGCGACGCACCGCACGCGCCAACCGCACGCCGATTTGCAAGCGCGTCAGCAGCGTGCCCGCCTCGGCGGCGGGCACGAACTTCGACGCCTTGCCGCCGGAGAACCAGCGCACCTCCTTCTCCTGGCGCTGTCCGAAGCGATCGGTGAAGTAGAACGTCGGCTTGTACGTGGGCGTGACGACGGCGAGCGGCGGCCACACGAGTTGCTGGCGACGCGCGAACTCGAGCGGAATCGCGTTGGCGCCATCCACCATGCCCACTGGCCAGCAGAAGTACGGCATCCAGTACGCGCCGTTGGTGGCGAGCGTCGGATTGTAGTTGGTGAGAATGCGCGTCAGCCGATCGACGCGCTCACGTCGATCGGAGAGATGGCCGTAGAAAAAGCCGACTGCGTGTTGCCGATCGCGCGTGAGAAACACGCGCTTCTCGGCGCCGGTGCCGACGGGCTCGTCCTCGATCTGGAGGACACGCCCGTCGGTTAAACGGACGGCGACGACGCCCATGCGACGAACAGCGTACGGTCATCGTTCTCGCCGCGCTTCTCGAAGGCGAGCCACTCCATCAACGCATGCACCGGATCGGGCGCGCCAAACACAGTCGCGCGAAAGCCGGGAGTCACGCCGGCCGCGTTGGCCGTCGCCTCGGTCACGCCCTCGCGCAGCTGCGCGACGATTGCCGGCGCATGGCGCGCGAACGGATACCACGGATCTTCCACGCCATCGGTGGCCAGCACGATCACCGGCCAGTCGGCCAGCGCGCGCACCGCGACCGACGCGCTCAACCGCTCCGAGGCGCCGTCGTCGGGAAGGAAATGCGTGACTTCCCCGGAGAACTCGCCCGAGTCACCTGCGTGCGGCGAGGTCGCCGTGCCGTCCGCGCCAATCAGTGCGAGCCCACCGTCCCCGACCTGCATGGTGGCCAGCTGCGCTCCATGCGCCGCCGCCAACAGCAGCGTGGTGCGAAGGTCGCGTAGCGCGAGTCCTGCCAACTCCGAGAACTGGCGCATCGCCAGGTTGGCGGCCGCTCCAGCGCGCTGCATCGCCTCTCCCATCGCCTCCGCCGGTGCAGCGCCGTGGTGCAGGGCGTCACGAAGGGCGTGCGTGGCCACATGCGTGGCAATCGCCGATCCGATACGACTCCACGGCGCGGAGCCTGCGCCGTCGGCCACCGCGGCGCACCAGCCACCGGAAAAGGTGAGCAACGCGGCGGCGTCTTCGCGATGCTCGCCGCGATGCGCGTGCAGCTTGCCGCGGCGCGACGCGGCGAGCAGAGACCACGGACCGGATGCGGCGCGGGTGCCCGTCGCTTCGAGCAGCACGCCAGAAGGCGCCTGCGTCGCGTCAGGAGGCCGCAAACCGGGCGCAACGGCTCCGAGGTGCGCTAGCCACTCTTCGGGGCACCACGGCGATTCTGGGGCGTTTGTGGCCCACGTCGCGCGCGGCGGTGCGACCTCTGTCGGAGCGGGAGCCTGCTCGGCGCCCGCTCCGGTCGGTGTTTCGGGTGCGGTCACGCGTCAGGGAACGATCGTGATGCCCGGCGGCGGCGGCGGGAGCGTGATCCCTGCGCCATCGCCAAGGGCGCCCACCTTCGCGCTCGTCTGCTTGACGGACGCGGAAACGAAGCGGAAGAACGCCTTGAACGCGTCGGGGGACATGTCCTGCATCTGGATGACGCTTTCGGTGACCTGCTTGAGCACCGACGTGTCGGCCTGATCGCCGCAGGCGACGGCGATGATGTTGGCCGGCCGGCGATCGCGCAGCTGCTGTGCGTACATGGGCCACTCGGTGTCCGTCGGCGCACCGTCCGACAGAATGAACACGAGCGGGCGCCAGTCACCCTTCACTTCGGCGGTCGTGCGCACCAGCTCGCGATCGAAGACGTCGAGCAGCATGCGGAGACCATCGCCAAAGTGTGTGTTGCCGCTGGCGACGAGGTCCGGCGGATTGAACGCGGCCACTTCGGTCAGGGGCACGAGCTGCTGTGCGCTGTTGGAGAACGTCAGCACCGAGAGGTACGCGCTTTCGATAGCCTGCGGATCGCCGAGCAGGTCGCGATGCAGCTGTCGGATACCTGACTTGACGGACTCGATGGGCGTGCCCTGCATCGAGCCGGAGACATCGGCGAGGATGTAGACGGGAAGGCGGCGGGTAGACACGGTCTCGGAGGTCGGAAGGGGACGGCGTGCCGTGCGAGCGCAGCACGGTCTGAGGGAAGCTTATCGCGGTGTGGGCATGAACGCCGCCGACCGCGCATTCGGTTTCGTCGAATGTCGTCGCCGGCGCAGCGCCGGTTCGTCGATCGATTGTCGTTCGTCTTGCTACGCATCGCGCGCTGTCGTGGATCCGCGAAGCCCCCGGAACGCAAGACCCCGTGACGCCGAAGCGCCACGGGGCCGGGCCGCGCGGTAGGCCAGTGGCCAGATGCGCAGCTAGGAGCGATGCAACGTCGTGCTCTAGCGCGTCCCGCCAGCCGGTCCGCCGGTCGCCGTGCCGGTGCTCGGCGCGGACGGTCCCTTGGCGGAGCTC
The DNA here is from genome assembly GCA_965279375.1 of Gemmatimonas sp. Classification (GTDB taxonomy): domain Bacteria; phylum Gemmatimonadota; class Gemmatimonadetes; order Gemmatimonadales; family Gemmatimonadaceae; genus Gemmatimonas. Next base: position 3,115,810 of record OZ257156.1, read on the forward strand.
TTCACGGCGGGAGCAACGGTCGGAGCAGGCAGCGCATTGAGCGCGCTGTCGACTGCCGGCGTCGCGGCCGTGCCAATGCCCTTGAACGGCACGCCATTCCACTCGGAACGTCCCCACAGAGCCGGATAGTGCTTGGCCATCTGGGCCGCGTAGAGCGGCTTGTAGTTGCCGTTGTGGCACGTCAGGCACTGCGCCTTGGGCGCGTCACCCATCGTGCCGAGGCGAACCGACGGATAGACGGGCTGCAGCGGCGAGAGGTAGTTCGTGTTCAGGTCTCGCAGCATCAGGATGCCGTGCATCGCCGTCACGCGCTGTGGCGGTGCCTGCGTCCAGCTCGCGAACTGGCGGGTGTTGTGGCAGTACGTGCAGTTGACGCCGAGCGACTTGGACTGGCTCATCATCAGTGCATACGTCCACTCCGCCTGCTTGACCGAGCTGCGATTCGCGTTGGACGGAGCCAGTGCCTGCGTAATGACGCGGGCGCCATCGCGATCGAGGTAGTGCCGCAGGTAGTCGTTCTGATCGGAGTAGAACCACAGTCCGTTCGGAAGCGGCTTGCCCAGGTGGCACGTGTAGCAGGTAACGCCGGTGTTCTTGACGTGCGCCGAGTACTGACCGTTGATCTGCCGCGTCATCTGCAGCATGCGGCGTGCGACCAGCTTGGTGTAGATCGGCTTGCCGTTCGCGAGCGTGTCGTCGGCCAGATTGGCGACGTTGTGGCAGTAGGCGCAGTTACCCGTGCCGGCCACCCAGGTGCTCATCGCCGTCATCGTGCGGAGAAATTCCGTCGGGGAGACGTCGTTCAACACCTGCACGTTCCGCCAGGGAAGCGGACCCGGAGGAGACTCCCCTGCCGGTGGCAGGGGATCCGGGATCTTCACCTGCTTGAACTTCTCCATCACTTCGCTGTGCCGGTAATTCTGCTCCATGGCGACGCCGCGGTAGCCGACCTGCACACTGTCGGTCTTGTTGTCTTCGATGCAGGCACCGAGCGACAGCAGCAGGACAGGGGCAGCCGACAGCGCCGTGGCGCGCAGGCGATGCGAGAACGACCTCATGGGATCCTCCGGGCGCCAGCAGAATCCGGCGTCACAGCGGCGGTGGAGTCCGCCTTCTTGGTGGTGTCGGAGGGCACCGCCATGACCGTGCTGTCGAGCATCATCGGTGCAACCGGCGCGTTGTACAACGGGAACGAATCCGGAGCCGTGCCCTGATACCGGCCGCGCAGCAGCTGCTGCTGTTCCGGTGTCAGCGTGTTCTGCGCGGGATAGGCCGAAACCAGTCCGTGCTTCACGCCCCAGAGATACCAGTTGTCAACGACCGTGCCCGTGAGAAGGATCCCGATGCCACCGGTGAAGGTGGTGAGCACCGCGAACCACCACGACCAGCGGTGAATCGATTCCATCGTGGCGTTGAAGCCCATCGTCCAGCGCCAGAAGAGCATCGAGCGTTCCGCAGCCGTACCACGATCGGTGATCTGTTCGATTTCGCGTTCGCCGCCCAAGCGGGCCACCGCGAGAATCGTCGCACCGTGCATGGCGAAGAGCACCGCGCTGCCGTACAGGAACACGATCGAGAGCGCGTGGAACGGGTTGTAGTACAGGTTGCCGTAGCGAATCGAGAACGCCGACGTCCAATCGAGGTGCGGGAAGATGCCGAAGGGCACCATCTCGCTCCAGCTGCCGACCAACAGCGGCTGGAAGAAGAACGCCAGGTACAGGAAGATCGCGGAGGCGAACGCCCAGGGCAGATGCGTGCCCATGTTCAACTGCGTCGCACGGCGGTACACGCGAACCCACCAGAGGAGGATGCTGATCGTCAGGAAGAACCCGGCCATCAGATACCAGCCACCCTGATTCAGCGGCGGGATGTGCAGTCCGTACTGCGGTGGAGGTGGCTCAAGCGCGAGCCACGGCAGCTGCCGAATGAACTCGCCCGGGCTCCATCCCACCGACCGCCACATGTTCAACCCGATGATCTCGAAGGCCATGAAGCCGAAGAGCAACGAGAAGACGCCAGCGGTGCCGAGATAGATCGGGCCGAACTGCGCGTCGCCGAACTTGCCGGCCAGCGACGAGAAGAAGCCCTTGCCGAAGCGAACGTCCGGCGAGCCGGGAATCGGGAGCCCTTGTTCCGGAAGCGTCCGGACCTGGACACGCGTGAAGAGGTTCTGGTACTCGAGCATGTGATTACCTGTCCTCAGCGCCAGATCGGAAGATTAAGCCACCAGCCCCACCACTCGGGCCAGCCCTTCGTCCAGAAGGGACCGGAGATCACGATGCAGATGGCACTCCAGATGGCCGCGCTCATCGCGAGGAAGAGCCCCAGCCGATGGATACCGATCGCGCCGATCGAGTAGCCGAGCAGATCGCGGAAGAAGACGTTTTCAGTTTCGCTCGTGCCGACCGGCGTCCCCTTCTTCGGATTGGTCACTGACAGAATCAGCGAGCCGTGCATCGCCAGCGCGAGGCAGTTCGTGAAGAAGAAGGTCACGGCGATCATGTGCGCCGGATTGTAGTGGAAGTGGAGATACTGGTACCCCACATTCGACACCCAATCCAGATGCGAGAAGATGCCGTAGGGGAATCCATGGCCCCATGCACCCATCAGCAACGGTCGAATAACCACCAGCGTGACGTAGGCCAGCACTGCGGCGCCATACGCCCAGGGGATATGCATCCCCATGCCAAGCTTTCGGCTGATCTCGGCCTGACGCAGCGCCCAGCTACCGAATGCACCCACGGCACAGATGGTGATGATCTGCCACAGACCTCCTTCGCGCAGAGGCGCGAAGCCGAGCCCGTACTTCAGGTCGGGTGGGGCGATGGAGATCTGCCAGAGGTTCCACGTCGGTCCCATTGCCGCGCCCCAAACACAGAGCATGGTGCCGAGCAGAATGAAAAAGATTGCCGAAACACCAAAAAAGCCCACGTAAAACGGACCGAACCAGAAATCAAAAAGATCTCCGCCAATCAGCGTTCCACCGCGGACTCGATATTTCTTTTCAAAACTGAGCATCGCCATGGGCGATTTCTCCAAGCTGCAAACGATGGCGGAGGGGTGGCGTCGGCCGGGGATGGCATCGCACCGACACGTGCGATCACCATCCCGGCGGCGACGCGCGACGTATTACCGGCCGGGCGGGAGCGGCGACATTTCTGCCGCCGTTGCCGGAGCCGATGCCCCGACGGGCGCCTGCGCAGCGGTCAACGTGCCGTTCTCGATCCACGAGTAACGAACGCTGCTGAGCAGGATGAAATGAATGACGAACGCGAGCAGTCCGAGGAAGCCAGCCATGGCGACCATGATGCGACGCGGGTCATACATCAACCAGATGCGATGCATGATGGTCTCCCTTAACGGGTGGCGGCGGCAGGCGTCGCGTACTTCGCTACCGTGCTGCCAGGGTAGTTGACCACGCGGAAGGCGAAGAGGTGAATCACGAGCACCGTTCCGGCGATAAACGAGCCGAGGACGGACATGATGATTTGGGGATCGAGCCCCACCCAGATTCGATGCATGTAGCGCTCCTTAGTGCGCAGATGTTATGCGGTAACCAGCGGGACTCAGAACCAGGGACGCCAGCTCCACGCGAGCAGATGCGCGCCAACAGCCGTCAGCACGAACGCCGCAGTGCCCGCAACGAAGAAGCCATGAAAGCGACGGGCCTCTTCCTCGGTCATGCCGCCATTTCCTTCAGCCATACATCCTCCAGAGAAAAGCGATGCTACCGCGCTCGTCCCGCGCGGCCGGGATGCCAAATCCATGCGGACTCGGCGAACACACTGTTCTTGCGGCTGTAAACTTCACCTTACAGTGCACGCCGTCAAGAATTATTTACACTTTTGCACAACATTTCTTGCTCATGGTTCCAGACACCCCCGATTTCTCTCGAAAGGACGGCCCAATCACCGATACTCCTCCTCCCGATTGGCCCTTTCGCGAGCACTCACAGTTCCGCGAACTCCACGGGGTGCGCTGGCATTTCCAACAGATGGGGCAGGGGCCACAACTCCTCCTCGTCCATGGCACGGGCGGCTCGGTCCACTCGTGGCACCACTGCCTCGCCACCCTCGCCAAGTCGTTCCGCGTCACCGCCATCGACCTGCCCGGACACGGATTCACGCTCGTCCCCGAGGACGTCGATGCGCGCGACGACCTCTACTCCCTGGAAGGGATGGCGCGCGCGCTCGCCCAACTGCTCCGCACCATCGATGTGAATCCCACGCTCGTCGCCGGACACTCGGCGGGCGTCGCGGTACTGCTGCGCATGGTGCTCGATGCGCACATCGCTCCGGCACGCTTGGTCGGCTTCAATCCGGCGCTGGTCGCACCGCCCGACTTCTACGTCGCCTTCATCGCACCGATCCTCGGCACCTTCTTCGAGTCGCGCCTCGTTGCCGACAGCGGCGCATGGATCGCGCGCAGCACGGGTATGATCCGCACGATGCTGTCGAGCACGGGTACGGCGCTGTCTCCGGAAGACCTCGCCCGCTACGAACTGCTCTGCAAACGACCGCAGCACGTGCACGCGGCCATGGCGATGATGTCGCGGTGGGACCTGCCCAAGATCGTGCGTGATTCGGTCTCGCTCACCACACCTGTTGAACTCATCGCCGGCGACAACGACCGCTGGGTGCCGTATGCCTCGCTGCAGCGCAGCGTCGCGCGCCTACCGTCGGCCACGCTGCGCGCTGTCGCCGGTGCAGGGCATCTGCTGCTCGAAGAACGCCCGGAGGAAATCGTTGGCGCGCTGGTGGGAGCGCTTGGCGGGAGTTCGCGCGTAGGATAGCTGTGGAGGGATAACAGCAGATGAACTGCCTGGCCACGGATAACAAATGAAACGCGCGGAAAAAGCTCGCGGATACTGCAAACAACAATTGTTGTTTTCGTAGTATCCGCGAGCTTCTTCCGTTTCTATCGGCTCTTATCCGTGGCCGAGCAGTTCATCATCTTCTATCCGCCTCAATCCCCAGACCAGCCCATAGCGCTTACGCAGTTGCCCCCGCAAGGCCGCGACGACTCGCCATCACGTGATCGCGATTCACGATCGTATCGCCCAGCTCGCGCGCGTCCTTCTCCGCAAGATCGCGCAGCCGCTTTGCTGCCGAGATGCGAATGAGCACCGGATACTGCTCCACGATCTCGTCGAGCGCCGCCTTCGCCTCGTCGTCCCACGGCAGCTCTTTGTGCAAGCGCGACGGCGTGGCGTCGATCTTGTCCATGTCCGTGCCCAAGGGCAGGATATGGAAGAGCATGTCGAAGAGCGCGTTGCACACTTCCTGAATGAGATACGTCGCGCCCGAGTAGCCCATGAACGGCGTACCAGTATGGCGACGGATGATCGCGCCCGGGAACGACGCCGGGATGTACATCGAACGCGCGCCCATCTCTGCCAGATACATGCGCTCGTTGTAGCTGCCGAACATCATCAGCGGCGGATTGGCGCGGATGGCCGCACGTACCGCCTCGTTGTCCGGCTTCACACCCGGGCGACGCGAGAAGGCGAAGGAGCAGGGCAGCCCCATTTCGGTCTCGAGGAAATTCCGCACACCACGCGCATACGTCTCGTTCGCGACGATCGCGAAGTTGGCCGTGCCGAAGAAGTCCTGCGTCACACTGCGCCACAGGTCCCACAACGGCTTGATCGTCGTGTGCTTCTCCTTCTCGATGAACGGCTCGGGATCGAGCCCCAGCATCTCGCCCAACGTGCGCAAGAACTTGGTCGTGCTATGCAGACCGATGGGCGCCTGCAGATACGGCCGATCGAGCGCTTCGCACAGCATGCGCCCGAACTCTCGATACATGCAGACGTTCACGTCGGCGTCCACGAGGCGCGGCACATTTTCCAAATGGCTGCCGAGCGGGAAGACCATGTTCACTTCGGCACCGATCCCTTCCACCAGGCGACGGATTTCCGCCAGGTCGCTCGGCGAATTGAAGTAGCCGTAGATCGTGCCGACGATGTTCACGCGTGGCTTGTCGCCCGGCTGCTTTTCCTTGCGCTTGGGCGCGATCCCCTTCTTGAGGCCGTACTCGGTCCACAGCCAGTACAGCGCGCGCTCCGCCGCCTGCCACTGATCTTCGTCGATGGTGCGCGGCAGGAAGCGCTGAATGTTGGTGCCTTCGGGCGTGACACCGCCACCGATCATCTCGGCGATGGAACCAGTGACGACGACAGCCGGCAATTCGGGATCGAGCGTCTTGTGCGCGCGACGCATCGCGCCTTCGGTGCCGTTACGCCCCAACTCTTCTTCGCCGAGTCCGGTGACGACAATCGGCAGCTCATGCGGCGGCAGCGCGTCGGTGTAGTGCAGCACCGAGGTCACGGGGAGATTTTCGCACCCCACCGGACCATCGATGACTACCTGCAATCCCTTGATCGCGGTGAAGACGTACACCGCACCCCAATAGCCACCAGCGCGATCATGATCGAGAACGAGCATCAGACCATCTCCTCCGCCTTGCGCGCACGCGCGAGCTTGGCGAGGTGACGCTTGTAGTGATCGCGGAACTCCGGATGATCGACCGGTACCTCTTCCCACACGCCGGCGGCGAAACCGGTGCCGACGCCTTCAAAGAACTCAGTCATGGTATCGAAGCGCGCCTTGTTTCCCAGCGCTGCGTTCACCACCGTCGCGAGCGAACCGGCACCGGCCGGGCCCATGAGCGGGCGCGCCGAAATGAGATTCGTGAAGTAGAGCGACGGAACCGAGAGCTCCTTGGCCTTCTGTACGACCGGCGTGGTGCCGATGGCGAGATCAGGCTTGAACTCGTGCAATGCGGCGAGGTCCTGCTCGAGCGATGCGCGGAACTGCACGTGGATGCCGCGCGCGGCCAACCACTCGCGATCGACTTCGCTGTACGGCGTACGCGGGCACGCCGTGCCCACGTAGCGCACATCGGCGCCGCTCTCCACGAGCAAGCGCGCAACGAGCAGCTCCGAACCTTCATACCCCGACATCGTGATGCGCCCGTTGATCGGCTTGGCCGAGAGCGCACCCTTGATGGCCGGGAGGAACTTGTTCTTGGCTGCGTCGATCTTGTCGCGTGACACGTTGGCCATCTGCCCGATCGACTCGAGCCACGCTTCCGTACCATCGTAGCCGACGGGCGCTGAGCCAACGATCGGCCGACCAGCCGCGGTGAATTCGCGATACGACGCCGTGTAGAACGGATGGATCGCGGCCACGCCCACGCAATCGAGCGCGGCGTACAGCTCGCGCCACTCACGCGTGGGCACCACCGGACCTGCGGCGAGCCCCAACGGCTCGAGCATCATCGCGATGCCGACAGGGTCGACGGGGAACATCTCGCCGACAAGCGTCACGGTCGGCTTCTCGCTCTTGCCACCGCGCGGCGCGGCCACCGGACCCTGCTCGGCTTCTGTGCGCGCATAACGCAGCATTGCACCGGCGAGTACGTCCTTTGCTTCGGCATGCGTGGGCACACCAAACCCGGGCACGTCGATGCCGATGATGCGCACGCCGTTGATTTCCTTGGGCAACAGCTGCAGCGGCACACCGGACGCCGTCGGCACGCAGAGATTCGTGATCACGATCGCGTCGTACAACGCCGGATCGGCCATCTTGTAGACGGCGTCGCGAATGTCTTCGAACAGCTGGCCCGTGACGAGCGACTCCGAGTTGAACGGTACGTAGCCGACGGTGCGACGCGCGCCGTAGAAGTGCGACGTGAAGGTGAGACCGTACACGCAGCACGCCGACCCCGAGAGGATCGTTGCGGTGCGGCGCATGCGCAGTCCCACGCGCAGCGAACCGAACGCGGGGCACATGCTCTGTGGCTGGTCGTGCGGCCCCTTGGGGTAGTCGGCCGCATAGCGATCGAGCGTTTCACTCTTGCCCGCCGCCTTCGCGGCCGCCAGCATCTCGTCCGCACCGGCGTGACAACCAAGTCCGTCGGCCGCCGTCGCTGCGGTGTTGATTGCGCCCGCGTCCACGATCGGCAGCGAGCGGTTGCTCGGCTGATCCGCGTCGTTCGCGGTCGGCGTGTTGCCAGCGTTGTCGTAAACGACCTCGCCTGTCGCGTTCTTGATCATGACAGTCTCGTGCTCAGACGGTGTCGTAGACGACTTCGAGCGACGGCTTGGTCACGTCTTCGCGGCCAACGAGGTCGAACATCGTCGCCGGTTCCAGCGTGACGTTGCCACCGACCTGGCTTGCGGCAAAGAGACCGAGCAGCTGATCCTGCGTGAGCGGCTTGGGGCGTACCGGCGGTGCGTCGGCCACAGCCTGCGCGAGCTCGCCGAACAACGGTCCCCACTGTCCGCCGGGATATCCGATGATCTCGTAGTTCGCGCTCTTCTTGCGGATGTCGTCGTGCGCGGGGACCTTGGCGAGAATCGGAATGCCGGCGGCGTTGGCAAACGCTTCGGCCTCACCGGTGCCGTCGTCCTTGTTGATCAGAATGCCGGCCACGCCCACGTTGCCACCCAGCTTGCGGAAGTATTCCACCGCCGAGCAGACGTTGTTGGCCACGTAGAGCGACTGCAGGTCGTTGGAGCCAACGACGATGACCTTCTGGCACATGTCGCGCGCGATCGGCAAGCCGAAGCCGCCGCACACCACGTCGCCGAGGAAGTCGAGCAGCACGAAGTCGAAGCCCCACTCGTGGAAGCCCAGCTTCTCGAGAATTTCAAAGCCGTGAATGATGCCGCGTCCGCCGCAGCCACGACCGACTTCCGGGCCGCCGAGCTCCATCGCGAACACGCCGTCGCGCTTGAAGCAGACGTCGGAGATGGAGACCTGCTGTCCGGCGAGCTTGAGGCGCGAGGAGACTTCGATGATGGTCGGGCAGGCGCGTCCACCAAAGAGCAACGACGTGGTGTCGCTCTTGGGATCGCAGCCGATGAGCAGCACCTTCTTGCCCTGCTGCGCCATCATGTACGAGAGATTCGCGAGCGAGAAGCTCTTGCCGATGCCGCCCTTGCCGTAGATCGCGATGATCTGCGTTTCCTTGGTGACCGGACCGGTGTGCACCTCGTCGGGCGCGGAGGCCGCTTCGTTGCGGACCGCCGAGTGCAGTTGATGCAGGGCGCCGTTCGAACCGTTGTCGCTCATACTGCCGTTCTCCAGTCGAGGATCATCTTGACGCAGTGGGGATCGCCGAACGCGGTATCGTACGCGTGGGCGGCACGGGCTACAGGTTCGCGGTGCGTGATCAGGCCGTCGAGTGACAGCGCACCCGAATTGGCCAGCGCCGCGATGGCTTGCAAATCGGATTCCTTCCATTGCGCGGCGATGCGGAATCGCGCCTGACGCATGAAGGCGGGCGGGAACGTGAAGGAGACGGGCTCGCTATAGAAGCCAGCCAGACACATTTCGCCGCCCGGCGCCATGCGCGCGATCAGCGAGTCGAAAATGCCGTTGGCTCCACTCACTTCGCACACCGTGCGATAGTCGCGACGAGTGTCCGCGTCGGGATGGATGACGGAGTAGCCCTGCGCGCCATCCATACGCACGGGATTGATTTCCCACACCGTCGGCGTCTTGCCGCCATACAGCACCACGAGGCGAGCAATGAGTCGCCCGAGTGCACCGTGTCCGACGATCAGTTCGGGGAGCTGCTCCGGCACGTCGCGCGGCGAAACGCCAGGCGCGGTTAAACAGAGCGCATTGTGCGCCGTGGCGGCGAGCGCGAAGAGCGCGCCTTGCTCGCCAAGCGCAGGATCGAGCACGACTGTCTTGCTGCCGGGCACCACCACCAGCGACGCCTGTCCACCAAACAGCCCGCGCGCCTCGTTGAAGCCGCGCGATCCGGCGATGTAGACCAGCTCTCCCACCGTGCGCCCTGACGTCGGGCCCGCTTCGACGATCTCGCCGACCCCTTCGTAGCCGGGAACCAGCGGGTACCCGAGCCCCGGGAAGGGAGGCATGGTTCCGGTCCAGAGCATGCGCTCGGTTCCCGTGCTGATTCCCGACCACCGCATCGCGACGAGCACGTCGGCGTCGGTTGGTGGAACGAGCGTCAGATGCCGGACGGCAAGCTGCTTGGGCTGTTCAAAGACAACGGCGAGTGTTTCCACGGACTCCACGCTTTCCCTCGCGAAACTTCGTACGGCCGCACGGTTCGTCCGCTGCTGCGGAACGGTCCGGCACTGCCTTCTGGCGGGCGGTGTAAAGTTGTGTTGACACCACAGGCTGTCAAGAATCCCGATCGAGTGAATCGGGATGAAGTTTTCGATGCCGTGATGCCTATCAGCGCAGGGCTCGCGCCGACCAGAGATCAGACGTGCGCGACGATCAGTCCGGTCTGGATCGGGAAGCGGGTCGGGAGCTCTTTGCTCTTCCGGAACCCAGCCTTGCGCAGCATCTCGTGCAGTTCGGCTGGGCGCCGAGCTCTGCCTTTACCCATCGCCATCAGGTAGAAGGAGAAGTAGGCGTCACCGACGGTTTCGGCACCGGGGGCGCCAGCCAGCGCTTCGGCGATGAGCAGCACGCCGCCCGCCGGGAGTGCGGCGCGGGCGCGGACGAGCAGGCGCTGTACGGACTCGTCGTCGTGGTCCAGCAGGACGCGCACGAGCGAGATGACGTCGGCGCCGAGGGGGAGCGCGTCGGCGTGAAAGTTACCGCCGTCGCATTGCGCCCGATCGCCCATGCCTGCCTGCGAGAGGCGCGCGCGCGCACGCGTGGCGACTGCGGGCAGGTCGAACAGTCGAAGCTGGAGGTTCTTGTGCCGCTGTCCCACCAACGACAGGAACGCGCCCTCGCCGCCGCCGACATCGAGCAGGCACTGGTGCTTGGAGAGGTCGTACGCGTCGAGCACATCGTGCGCGACGGGTGGCAGCGTGGCGGCCATGATCTCCGAATAGGCCGCGACGCGCGTGTCGTCGATGGTCTGCGGGCGCGGCGCGTCCGCGTACGACCAGTAGCGCGACAGCTCCGTGCGGTAGTCGGCACCCTGACGCAGCAGCGACACCGGATCGGTCAGATCCTGATACGCCATCCGATGGTGACGCACCAGTGCGAGCACGCCGGTGTTGCCGACGAGGGGTGCGCCGAGCGCGCCGATGGCATAACGGCCGTGGCGACGCTGCATGAGCAGGCGAAGCGACACGGCCGCATTGAGCAGGCGCTCGGTGCTCGAGCGCGAGAGATTCGTGTGCGCGGCGATCTCATCGACCGTCCGGGCGCCCGCCGCCAGGTACTCGAACAGTTCGAGCTCGACGCAGGCAAGTAGCGTCTGTGTGTAGACGAACCCCGAGACGATGTCGAACAGCGCCCGAGAACGGCGCATCGTGATGGGGCGCGTCAGCGGAAAGCGGGCGCTCCATCGCTGGAAATCGTCGGTGGCAATGAGCGCATTCCATCGATCCCGAATCCGCTCGAACCACGTGGGAGGCGGCACCGTGGCCGCAACGGGCGTCGCCAACGGAAGGGAGGCAGCCGGCGTTGCGGCGCGGGAGCGTTCAGGCGCCACCTGGGATGGGGCAGCCGTCAGGGCATGCTCGGGAGGGTTCACCGGTCGAGGATACCGGTTGCGCTTTCGAGTGTCAAGAAATGTGTACACTTTGATTGTCAGGCTCTTGCAACGCCCCGCGCCCACTTCTAACGTGGCGCAGGGGAAAGGGCTGCCCCCAATCGTGTGAACCTCTCCAAAACTGCATGAGACCGGTCTTTCCGTTCAGCGCTATCGTCGGTCAAGACGAGATGAAGCTGGCGCTGCTGCTGGTGGCCATCGACCCCTCCATTGGTGGGGTCATGGTGTTTGGCGATCGTGGTACGGGCAAATCCACCGCAGTCCGGGCGCTCGCCGGTCTCCTCCCATCTATGAAGGTGGTCACCGGGTGCCGCTATGGCTGCGACCCGACGGCCAACGGCGCGCGCTGCGACGATTGCCGCGCCCGACTTTCGGCGGGGGAGAAGATGCATTCTCAGTCCGCCCCAGTCCCCGTGGTCGACCTGCCGCTCGGCGCCACCGAAGATCGACTAGTTGGCGCCCTCGACCTCGAGAAAGCGCTGACCACGGGCGAGAAGGCGTTCGAGCCGGGACTACTGGCCCGCGCCCATCGCGGATTCTTGTACGTGGACGAAGTGAATCTGCTGGAAGATCATCTGGTGGACCTGCTGCTCGATGCGGCAGCCACCGGTGAAAACGTCGTCGAGCGCGAGGGCGTCAGCGTGCGTCATCCTGCGCGCTTCGTGCTGGTGGGCAGCGGCAATCCTGAAGAAGGCGAGCTGCGTCCGCAGCTGCTCGACCGCTTCGGCCTCGCGGTCGACGTGCGCACACCAACAGTCATCGCCACGCGCATCGATGTGATCAAGCGGCGCGATGCCTTCGATCGTGATCCCGTCACGTTCCTCGCGCACTGGGCGAAGGCCGATACCAAGATCCGCAAGTCGCTCGAGAAGGCGCGGGCACGCGTGGAGACGTTGGAAGTCTCCGATGACGTGCTGCAGCGCGCGGCCGAACTGTGCACCCTGCTGGGTACCGATGGCCTGCGCGGTGAACTGACGTTGCTGCGTACGTCGCGCGCGTTCGCCGCATTCCAGAACGACAGCACGGTGACGCTCGATCATCTGCGCCGCATTGCGCCGATGGCGCTGCGTCATCGCCTGCGCCGCAATGTGCTCGATGATGCGGGCAGTACGACGCGTGTCGAGCGGGCGATTGCGGAACTGTGGGGCGACGCGCCGGCGACGGCGTAGTGGCTACCGTCGCGGAGACCAACGTGCGCGACTCCACCCAACGCGACACCAACGGGCGCAACGCGGATGTGCGCAAAGCCGTGGCGCGCGAAGAGGGGATGCCGGACGACGACGCGCTGTTGACGGCGGCGTTGCTCGCGATTGACGCACGTGGACTCGGCGGCGTGGTACTCGATCATCCGATGCACGAACACGCGCGTGCCTACAGCGATGCGGTGCAACGATTCCTGCCGGCGAATGCGCCAACGCGACGCGTACCGATCGGTGTGTCGGCGGACCGATTGATCGGCGGTGTCGACCTCGCCGCAACCTTGAGCAGCGGCCGCCTCGTGTCCGAGCGCGGCGTGTTGGCGGCAGCCGACGGCGGGGTTGTCGTGTTGCCGATGGTGGAGCGTGCAACCACCGCGGTGCGCACGACGCTTTCGGAAGTACTCGACAGCGGCGCGCTGCAGGTGGCGCGTGATGGCATCGCCACGCGTCATGACGTGCGCGTGGTTGCCGTGTTGCTCGATGAGTCCGTCGAAGACGAAGCGGTGCACCCCGCGCTGATCGATCGTGTGGCGTTTCGCGTCGTACTGCGCGACGGCATCGAGCCGGAGGAGGCAACGGCGTGGCTGTCTCGGGTTCACGACGCGCGCGCTCGGCTTTCGGGTGTCACGGTAGACGATGCGTGGGTGGAAGCAATCTGCGAGACCGCCGAAGCGTTTGGCATCGCGTCCGCGCGCGCGCCGCTGTTCGCGCTGCGTTGTGCGCGCGCACACGCTGCACTCGCCGGTCGCGTCGCGGTGAGCGAGGCCGACGCGGAAGCCGCGGCACGTCTGGTACTGACGCCGCGCGCGACGCGCTTGCCGGCCGAGCCGCCTCCGCCGCCACCCGAGCAAGAGCCGCCTCCGCCAGACGCGTCGAACGCGCCGGACGAGCCGCCTCCACCGCCGGAGCAGAACATGGAGCCGCCTCCCCCGGACTCCAACGACGATGCGCCCGACGAACCGCAGAACGACGACGCCGATCAGCCGTTGCCAAGTGAGGCCGACGTGCTGCGCGCGGCCGTTGAGGCCGCGTTGCCGCCCGGGTTGCTGGAGCAGTTGATGGCGCGTGCAACGTCGGGCACGGTGCAGGGGCGTGTGGGCGCGGAGGAGCAGAGCATGGTGCGCGGCCGTCCGCGCGGCGCACGTGCCGGGCTGCCGCGCGGTGGAGCACGATTGCATCTGCTGGAGACGCTGCGTGCCGCCGCGCCGTGGCAGAAGGTGCGTGGGCGGAGCGTCGCGCCGATGTCGCGCGTGTCGATTCGACGTGAGGATTTCCGCATCCGCCGCTTTGTGGAGCGAACTGGAACGACGGTGATCTTTCTCGTGGATGCGTCAGGTTCGGCGGCGCTGCAGCGACTGTCCGAAGCGAAGGGGGCGATCGAGCTGCTATTGGCCGAGAGCTACGCGCGACGCGATCGCGTGAGTCTCATCGCATTCCGTGGTAAGGGCACCGAGGTGCTGCTTCCGCCAACCCGCGCACTCGCTCGGGCGAAGAAGGTTCTCGCGGCGATGCCGGGCGGGGGCGGAACTCCGATCGCGACGGCCATCGACATGGCGGCGCAGCAGGCACTCGCGACGCGCCGTGATGGTAGTTCGCCGCTGGTGGTGATGCTGAGCGACGGGCGCGGAAACATCGCGCGTGACGGGACGCCCGGACGCCCCGGCGCTGAGAAGGACGCGATGGCGGCGGCAGCAGCGTTCGCGCAGTTGGGTGTGTTGTCGTTGTTCGTGGATACGTCACCGCGTGGAGAAGCCGTCGCGCGCCGAATCGCCGACGTGATGCGCGCACGCTACGTGCTGCTGCCGTACGCCGACGCCAAGGCACTCGGCGGTTTGATCAAGACGGCCAAGCAGATGGCCGAATCGCCGGCGGGGAGCCGTCCATGAGTTCGGTGGTGGAGGATGTCCCCGTGACGACGCAGATGTCGGTGCGCCGTCGGCTGCTGCCGGCGCTGCTGCGCGCGCGTCATCCGGATACGCTCGACAACGTGGACATCGCGACGCGCGAAACGACGTTGCGTGTGGCGATGCGATCGTTCTTCGTGGTCGTGCTGTTCTGGTGGAGCGCGACGGGGCTGATCTTTGCGCTGGAGCGCAGTCCGGCAACGCGCGCGCTCGGACTGCTGCTGGCCAGTGTCCTGGCCGTATGGGGTGCCTGGCTGTTGTGGGTGGAGCGCGACCGTGAGAGCGCGAGCGCGGCGCGGCGTGGCTTTCTCGGCGCGGCGTTTCTGTGGACGTGGGTGCAGGTGTCGTTCTACGGCGGCTGGATCGTCGGTCCGTCGTGGCTGGACATGCCAGTGCGCGCGGAGCCACCGACATTGCGCCACGCGGTCGATGCCATCAACGCGATGCTCTGGTATCAACTCGCGATGTTGCTCGTGCTCTGGGTCGCGGGGGTGCTCGTGGCGGGCCGCGCGAATCGTGTCGGGTGGTGGTCGCTGCTGGTCTTCTGGGGCACGCATCAGTTGGCCTGCATCAACATCTATCTCGGTGTCGAGAATCCGGGGCGTGGGTTCTTCCCCGAGCCTTTGGTCTATCTCGAGTCGTACTTTGGACCGCCGCGCAATTCGTGGCTGATGCCGGTGTCGATCGCACTGCTGCTCGCACTTACGCTGCGCATGATCATCCATGCACTGCGCGACGCCACACCGATGCGTCGGCAGTCGATGATGCTGCTGACGGTGCTTGGCACGCTGGGGGTACTCGAGCTGGCGGTGCTGGCCACGCCGCTCAACCTCACACTCTGGCAGTGGTTCCTCGCCGTGCGCGGCTACTGACGGCGACCTCCGCCGCGACCCATCCCGTGCTCTCGTGGTACAACCCGCCGAGTCTCCCAGGTATTGCACGATGTCTCGTCGAACCCAAACGCTTTTCGTTCGATTGCGCGCGTGGGCTCGCCGTCTTCTGAGAGGTGCGCTGCTGCCGATCGCGGCGTTGTCGGCCTGCGACGCGCGACGCGCGGCGGAGGTGGTCTTCGTCGGCTCGCAGTTCACACGGAGCGCGGGAATTCCGTACGATACCGGTGCACGGCAGCGACTCGACGTGTACCGCCCGATCAGTACCGACCCGACGCCGCGGCCGGTTCTGGTCTTCCTGTACGGAGGTCGATGGCAGTCGGGTGCGCGCGACGAGTACAGGCTCGCTGGCGATGCGATCACTCGGCGCGGCTACGTGGCAGTGATTCCCGACTACCGGCTGGCGCCGCCTGCACACTTTCCTGACTGGATCGACGACGCTGCGCACGCCTTGCGATGGGTTCGCGACAGCATCGCGAACTACGGCGGCGACACCTCCCGCATCTTCGTCGTCGGTCATTCGGCTGGCGCGCACACGGCGACCGTACTGAATCTGGACGACCGCTACCTCGTGCGAGCCGGGGTACAGCCTGAAACGGTGAAAGGCTATGTAGCGCTCGCAGGGCCGGTCGATACGGCGTGGACCGAGCCCGACGTGCAGGCACTGATGGGACCGCGTGAAGGGTGGCCGGCCACCTATCCCGCGCAGCTGGTGTCGTCCACGCACCACCAGCCCTTGCTGTTCTTGCACGGCGCGAAGGACGAGACGGTACTGCCCGGTAACTCCGTGCGACTCGCGCGTCGTATCCGACAATTCGGAGGCGGCGCCTGCGCCAGGATTTATCCCGGACTCTCGCATAAATCGATTGTCGTGGCGTTCATGATTCCTCGACTGCCGATCGCACCCGTCCTCGACGACGTCCTCGCGTTCTTCCGCGACCCTGCGCACGCACCCTGTAGCGCGTCCGACGCCGCGCCATCGCCGAAGTGATCGTCGCCGACAACGACGCTCTAGAACAGGCTCACCGTTTCCTCATCGTATACTGGTTCGGCAAGCGTGGCGGGGCCGCCCCGCCTGTGGTTCGGTCGAGTCTTGCGGCGATGCACAGCTGAACTTGGCCGAGCGTCTGGCGCGTTTTCGGGGCGCCGAGTAGCGCTGAGCGTGAAGCCACTCACCAGGTCCTGTAGCGTCGCCGCCTGGCTCGAGAGTTCCACGGCGGCACTCGCCGACTCCTCCGCGTTGCTCGCTACGGACTGCGTGGTCGCATTCATCTGCGAGGCGGCAGAGTTGAGTTGCCCAACGCCTTCGGCCTGCTGCGCGCTGGTGTTGGCGATGTCGCTGATCACTTCGCCGAGCTGATTCACTTGCACGTGTATCTGCGACAGTCGTCCGTTGACGACGCCATTGAGACGATGCCCGGTCTGCGCGTGCCGAACGCTGTCTTCGATCAACGCCGTCGTCGTGCGTGCGGCTTCGGCGCTCCGAATCGCGAGACTCCGCACCTCGTCCGCCACGACGGCGAATCCGCGGCCGGCGTCACCCGCGCGCGCAGCTTCGACCGCAGCATTCAGCGCGAGCAAGTTGGTCTGGAAGGCGATCTCGTCGATGGTCTTGACGATGCGTGCCGTCTGCGCGCTCGATGAGGTAATCTGTTCCATCGCTTCGGAGAGCTGCGACATGTCGGTCACGCCGGCGGTGGCGAGCGTACGGGCGGACGCTGCGAGCTCACGCGCCTGATTGGCATGTTCCGAACTGGTGCGTGCCATCGAGGCCAGCTCAGCAAGGCTCGCTGTCGTCTCTTCGAGGCTTGCGGCTTGATTGGCCGCGCCGTGGGCCAGCGCATCGCTACCGCTGCTGATCTCCGTACCAGCGGCGGCCACTTGCTCAGCTGCCGCGGCAACTTCGGCGAGTGCCTGATCCAGGTTGGCGACCGCCGTGTTGAGTGCCGATTGCATCACGGTGTACTCGCCGCGATAGACGCCGGTCATTCGCGCCGACATGTCACGGTCGGCCACTCGCTGCAGTACGGTCGATGCTTCGCGCAGCGGAACACCGACAGCATCCATCACGCGATTGAGCCCGCGCGCGAGATCGGCGAACGCCCCTTCATGTTTGGTCTCATCGGCACGCGTTTGCAGGTCGCCGGCGGAGGCGGCCGTGTTGAGCGTGGCTGAGTCGGTGACGATGGCGCTGACGCTCTTCTGCGCGCGATTCAGCGAGTCGATGGAGGAGCGGCACTTCTCGATGATGCTGTTGATGGTCTGCGAGAGATCTCCGAATTCGTCCTTGCTCGTGATCTTCAGCGGTGGGGTGGTGGCTTCCAACCGCCCCGACAGATCGCCACGCGCCATGCCAGACGCGATCTGATCGATCCCGGTGATGCAATTTGCGCGCAGCGCAGTCGCGCGCTCCATGACGGCATTGATTGGACGAAGGATGGCGCGTGTCAACGTGATCTGGCCGATGGCGCAGGCCAGCAACATCAGCAGAAAGGCCGTCAGCGCGACCGCGAGCGCTCGCGTGTACGTGCTGCCCGAACTGGCGGTCGCGGCGTTCGACTCCTGGTGAATCGCCTCGTTAACCTCCGAGAGCACGGAGATCGCCTTGTCTGCGACAGGCGTCGCCTCGGTGAGAATCAGTCGGGCGCCCGCTGCATCGCCGTTGGCAGACGCGTCGATGGCGGCGGTGGCCGTGGCGAGAAAGGTGCTCCAGCCCGCATCGAAGTCCGCCAGCTCCTTCTTCGAGGAGGCAGTGGAGTACAGCTTCATCAGGTGACTCTGCGCCACTTCCACGGCTTGAGCTGCCGAGTCTACGCGGGCGCGCGAGCGGCGTTCGGAGACGTCGCTGATCACGAAGTCCACCGCAGCGGTCCGATAGCCCTGCGCTGCTCGAAGCAGCGTGGCACTGGCATCGAGCGCCGGCATCCAGGTGTTGCTGATCAACTCCGCCTGTTGATGCACGGATCGAAGCTGCAGCACATTGATGAGCGAGGCAGACGCCGTGATGAAGCCGACCAGCGCGAAGCACAGGCTGAGCTTTCGCGCAACCTTGAGATTGGAGAACCAGGACATGAGCGTCTCAGCGGCTGTGGACGAATGCTCGCCGTGATGCTTTGGCCGGTGGCGCGGCGGCGCGCGACGTGCGGTGCATCGGTGCGGGCGGTTCCTCGTCGGCCGCGAATGCGCTGACCGCCTCGGCGAGTCCTTCAGCACGGTCGCGCAGTTCCATCGCCGCCGCACTTCCTTCTTCTGCGTTGGCCGCGACCGTCTGGGTGACGCTGTTGATCTGTTCGATCGCGATGGCGATCTGTGCGACGCCCTGCCCCTGCTGTTCGCTTGCCTCCGCGATTTCGCCCATGGCCGCGCTGACCCGCTCTGCCTGCCGCGCGATGGAGGAAAGCGTCACGAGCACGTCCTCGTTCAGCCGGACACCGTCGGCCGTGCTTTGCACCGACTCCGCGATGAGCGTCGTCGTGTTGCGTGCGGCCTCCGCGCTGCGTAGCGCGAGGCTGCGTACTTCTTCTGCGACCACGGCGAAGCCACGTCCTGCGTCGCCCGCCCGAGCCGCCTCTACGGCGGCGTTCAGTGCCAGCAGATTCGTCTGAAAGGCGATCTCGTCGATCGTCTTGATGATCTTCGCGGTGGCGTCCGCGCCGGCCTTGATCCGTCGCATCGCGTCCGTGAGCCGATCCATCGTCACGACGCCCGCCGCTGCTGTCTTGCGCGACTCGTCGGCCAGCGTGCGCGCCTCGTTGGTGTGGCCAGCGCTCTGCCGTGACATACTGGTCAGCTCCTGCAGGCTGGCCGTCACCTCTTCGAGCGACGCTGCTTGCGAGGACGCGCCATCGGCGAGTACGGCGCTGCTCGCGCGAATGGCGGAGGACGTCTCGAGAATCTCCTCCGCCGCATGTGTGACCGTCACCATGGTGTTCGACAGTTCTTCCATGGCCTGATTGAAGTGCGCCTGCACCTCAGCGTTTCGTTCGGTGAAGGAGCCGTGTACGCGCGTGGTGAGATCGCCACTCGCCAGCCGAGCCAGCGCGCCGCTGATCTCGTCGAGGAATCGCACTGCCTCACCCTTGAGCAGCGTCTCGACACGTTCCTGTCGCGCGTCTGTCAGCGCCGTCACGACAATGGCGATGTCCGCCTGCAGGATGCGATCGAACGCGCGCTGGAATCGACGGTATTCCGCGTTCGAGGCGCCGCTGTGCTCCACGGCCGCCAGCATGTACTCGCGGATCACTTCGTACATTGCGACGTACCAATTGGAATCGAGATTGATTCGTTCGTGGACCTTGCCCACCACTCGGCGATACTCGACGTACTGATCGTCGATCGATCCGGTGAACATGGCGAGCACGTAGCGTGTGATCAGTGGACGCTGGCGGTCCACCGTGGTGTGTTGCGCGATGATGCTGGCGGTTTCCTGGGTGCGACCGATGTGCGCGTAGAACGCGTCGATCATCTTGTCGCAGGCGGCCTTGCACACGGGCTCCCACGTACGGATCACACCGAGATCGTGTGGGCTCAACTGCAGGAATTCAAGGCGTCGACGTACGTCGGGATCTGTCACCGACACGGAACCAACTGGATACTCACGCTCCGCAAGGGCGGCGGACGAACGACCGAAGAATCCGAACATGTGCGAACCATCCTGATTGCGCGAGCGCATCGTTGCTCTGGATCACTCAGCGTCGAGCGAACGTTCGCGTCAAACAAACGGCGCGCTAGGTCTCAGAGTCCGACAAACTCAACTGCAGGTATCGACGACCGCCTTCGGAATCTGAAACGCGACATTTGCGTCCGCCTTTCGTCCCAGCTTTTGCGAACGCTTCGGCCGGTCGCACTCAACGCGTGTCGCGCATTTACTCGTAGCGCAGTGCTTCGATGGGATCGAGCGCGGAAGCGCGCCTCGCGGGGAGCAACCCGAAGATGATGCCGATCGCGACGGAGACGCACACCGCGATGATGGTCAGGCCAATCGGGACTGGCGCATCGACCGCAAGCGCGAGTGATGCGATGCGTCCCAATGCGAGTCCGACGACTATGCCGATCGCGCCACCAATTCCGGTGAGCGTCGACGCTTCAATCAGAAATTGAAACAGGATATCGCGCTTCGTCGCACCGAGTGCCTTGCGTACGCCGATTTCGCGCGTGCGGCTGGTGACGGAGACCGTCATGATCGCCATCACGCCAATGCCGCCCACAAGCAGTGCCACGGCCGACAGCACGATCATGACGAGGAAGAAGACGCTCGTCAGGTTGTTGAAGGTGTCGAGCACCTGATCCTGCGTGATGACGTCGAACGTGTTGCCATCGCTGGGGCGCAATCGACGTGCCTCGCGCAGCGACATGATCACAGCGCCTTGGGCGTCGGCAACGCTCACACCATCGCGCGGCTTGACGGGGATCCAGAGCCCGTTGGTGCGATCGAAGTCGAACTGGTGATCGAGCAGCTTGTACGGCACCACGGCACCGACGGCCTGCCCGGGTGGTGCGAAGATGTTGCCCGGTTCCTGCCAAAGGCCGATCACCTCCACGGGGCGACCGCCGACACGCACCCATTTGCCGAGGCTCTGTTCGCGACCGAAGAGGCGCAGCGCGGTTCGTTCCTGCAGCACCACAACGGAAGCACCGGACTCCATTTCACTCCTGCTGAACCAACGGCCCGATTGCAGCTCGCCCCCCTGAATGAGCTGAAAGCCGTCGTCCGCGCCGAACACCGCCACCGGCTGTGATCGCTCCCCGGCATATTCCACGCGTGCAAGCGCCTGTCCCCAGATCCCCGCGTAGCCGACCTCCGGGAGTTTGCGAATGCGTTCCGCTTCGCGCTCGCTCATCTCCGGGCGGATGCGTACGTCCTTGGGAAGATCGTCCGGGTTGAGCGGCACCTGCGAAAATTTCCGCAGCACGTAAAACGTGTTGGGCCCCGCGATCTCGAAGGTGTGCGCTATCTGCTGCTGAATGCCTTGGACGATCGCGGCCATCGCCATCACCGTCGCCACCCCGATCACCACGCCAAGAATCGTCAGCGCGGAGCGCAACTTGTTTGCACGTAGCGACTCGATCGCAATGCGAATGTTCTCGCCCATCGCATCGACGCGCATGGATCAGGTCTCCGCGCGCATGGCGGTGATCGGATCGAGCTTGGACGCGCGCGTCGCCGGGTACACGCCAAACAGCACTCCGATGCCCGCGCCGAGGGTGAGCGCGAGCGCGATCGACCATCCGGTGACGCGGGCGGGCAGGGGAGAGAAGGCCGCGATCGCCTGAGCGAGACTCCAACCCGCGATCACACCGAGGATGCCGCCGAGGAGCGCGAGCGCGACCGCTTCGGCGAGAAACTGGCGTCGGATGTCCACCGATGTGGCGCCGACCGCTTTGCGCAGCCCGATCTCGTGCGTTCGCTCGGTCACGGCCATCAGCATGATGTTCATGATGACAATGCCGCCCACCAGCACGCCGATCATGACGACCGCAGGGACCACCGCAAAGAGCACGCTGGTCAACTGATTCCAGAACTCCAGCAGCGCGTCTGCCGTATCGATCGAAAAGTTGTTCGCATCGGTCGGACGCAGCCCGCGCGCGACGCGCATGGCTTCTTCGGCACGCGCCATTGCCGGCGCGACCTCTGCCGCTTCACGCAACTTGACCGAAACCGTGGTGGTCTGTCGCCGACCGTAGATCGATTCGAACGCGGTGATGGGGATCAGCGCGAAGCCGTCGAACGACTGTCCAAGCACGCGCCCTTTCCGAGCGACCACGCCAACGATCGTGAAGCGCTGGCCCATAATGCGCACTTCCTGGTCGATCGGCTCGGCGCCATCGAACAACGTCTTGGCAACGTCCGCTCCCACGACCGCGACGTTGCGACGCTCCCGCACGTCGATCTCGCTGAGCGGGCGGCCATCGGAGAATCGATAGTCCTGCACGACTTGATAGTCGCTCGTGACGCCGAAGAGCTGCACACTGCCTAACGTGCGATCGCGCCACACGACGTCGGCCTGCGGCGTGGGCCACCCCGACTGCAGGCTGATGGCCAGCGCATTCGGGAGCGCGGCGCGCACCGCCTCCGCATCCGCCTCGCTGATCTTGGGACGGCGCTGCAGCACACGGTACTGATCGTCGTTGAACAGTCCTAGACTGATCGGGACGCGTCGCAGCTGGAAGGTGTTCATGCCGATCATGGCGTCGGCAATGTTCTCCTTCACGTACGCATTCATGCCCTGAATGATCGCCACGACGGCGACCAGAAATCCCACCGACACTACAATGCCCAGCAGGGTGAACGCAGTCCGCAGCGGATTCACCCGAAGCTGTCCCAACGCCATGCGGAGTACGTCCGAGAATCGCATGGCGTGAGCGCGGTTACTCGTGCCGCAGTGCTTCGACGGGATCCAGGCGTGAGGCGCGCACGGCCGGGAGCATGCCGAACGCCACACCGGTGACGGCGCTGGCGACGAGCGCGGTCACCACGGTGGAGAGCGGGAGCGACGCAGGGATCGGACTGTTCGCACGAATCGCCCACGCCAGCAGCGCGCCGATGATCAGTCCGAGAATCGCACCGATGGACGTGAGCGTGGCCGCCTCCACCAGGAACTGCCAGCGAATGGTGCCTGCAGTGGCACCCAGCGCCTTACGCACGCCGATTTCACGGGTCCGTTCGGTCACCGAGATCATCATGATGGCGACGACGCCTACGCCGCCCACCAGCAGCGCCACCGCCGAAAGTGCGAGACCGACTGCGAAGATCGCACCGAACAGCTGGTTGAACGTGTCCATGATGCGGTCCTGCTCAACCAGATAGAAATCGTTCCGATCACCCGGCTTGAGGCCGCGCCGCGCGCGCATCGATGCCAGCGTTTCGTCCATCACTTCCGACTGCACGGCATCGCTGCGCGGCCGCACGAGCAGCGACAGCCCGCGCTTGAACGCATCGAGATGACGCACTGACGCCTGCAGCGGAATGATCGCGCGCGGCGTGTCCGGCCCCTTGCCCTCGAGCGACTTGAGGAAGCCCGCCTTGGGGTGATAGATGCCAATCACGGTGAACTGCTGGCCATTGATCTGGATCTGTTTGCCCACCGGTTCCGACTGTCCGAACAGCTGCGTCTTGAGCGTGTCGTTGATCAGCACCACCGGCTGTCCGGCGTCATGCTCATTCTTGGTGTAGTTGCGGCCCGGGAAAATGTCCGCCGCATCCACCATCGGCCACTCGCTGCTGTACGCGTCGTAGCCGACGTTGTCCACGCGGCTGTTGCGATACGAAAAGTTGCCTTGGCCGCCCAGCACGCCGATAACGGTCTCGACGCCGGGCACGCGCTTGATCATCTCCCACTCGTCGAAGGAGATCGCCGGGTTGCGTCGATCGGGGCACTTCTCGTCGGTACCGTCGCAGGCGTTGATGCCCGCGCCCTGACGCTGCACGATGAACGTGGTCGCGCCGATCGCCTGCAGGTCTTGCTGGAACGACTGGCGAATGCCGTTGACGACCGAGCCCATCGCCACGACGACGAACACGCCGATGGCCACGCCCGCGATCGTCAGTGCGGCGCGCACCTTGTTGATGCGGATGGCCTCGAGCGCCATACCCACACCCTCGAGGATCAGGAGAAAACGATTCATGCGACTACTCCTGACGAAGGGCAGTGATGGGGTCGAGCTTGGACGCGCGACTGGCCGGATACATGCCGGCGGCGATGCCGACGCCCGCACCCGTGAGCAACGCCGCGCCGATAGACCACGGCGCCACGGCCGCGGGCAACGGCGTCAGTGCCGCGATGGTCCACGCGAGACCGATGCCCAGCGCGATACCAATGGCGGCGCCGAGTACGCTGAGCGTCGTCGCCTCCACCAGAAACTGGGAGAGAATGTCCGAGCGCTTGGCGCCAAGCGCCTTGCGGATGCCGATCTCGCGCGTGCGCTCGGCAACGGCCACGAGCATGATGTTCATGATCACCATCGCGCCCACGACAAGGCTGATGGCCGGGAGCGCCGTGCCAAAGAGCACGAGGCGTCCCTTGAGTTCGTTGATGAAGCCGAACGCGGCGTCCTGCGTGACGAGTCCGAAGTCATCCGCCTCGCCCGCGCGGAGTCCGCGAATGGAGCGCAGCGCGCTGCGCGCCAGCTCGATGCCCTCATCGATCTCGGGGCGCGTGTTGGCCTGCACAATCAGCGATCCGATATCGCCGCGCGGACGGATGATGCGCCCCATCGGCGAGGTGCGCGGCGCGATGGCCAATCGATCAAGGGAGAAGCCGAACACCGACCCCTGCTTCTCTACGACGCCGATCACCGTGAACGGGATACCGCCGATTTTCAGCGTCCGTCCTTCGGCGTTCAAACCACCAAAGAAGTGCTCGGCCACTTCCACGCCGATCACCAGCACTGGCGAACCGGTGCGCACCTCCTGATCGGTGAAAGCGCGACCGGTCGTGATACCGAACTTCTTGATCGAGAAGTACTCCGCGTCGGTAGCGACCGTCTGCACCTGCTTGGGGCGCACGCCGGGCGCCGTCGCGTAGGTGAACGATTCCGACGTCGCAGCCGATGGCATCGTCGGCGGCAGTGCGGCGCGCACGGCATCGACGTCGGTCATCCTGATCAGCGGACGGCGCGCGGCGTTTCGGAAGTCCTGCCCGCGATTGCCACCGGGGCCGACGTTGTCGAAGCGGCGCAGCGTGAACGTGTTGGCGCCGATCAACTTGCCGGCAAAATCTTCTTCGACGTAGCGCCCCATCCCTTCGACGATGGATACGACGGCGATGAGGAACATCACGCCGATCGTTACGCCGAGGAGGGTGAACGCGCTCTTCAGCTTCTGGACGCGAAGCTGGGACAGGGCCAGGCCAATGGCATCACGGGTCTTCACCCCTCAACAATAACCCAATCGCCTACTCGTGACGCAGGGCCTCCACTGGATCCATGCGGGAGGCGCGCATGGCTGGAGCGGTTCCGAAGACGACACCGGTCAGGATGCTGGCGCCGATCGCCGTGAAGATCGCCGAGACCGGCACGGAGGTGGGTACCGGGGTGTAGGTGCGGACCAGCCACGCCAGCACGGTCCCGATCAGCAGGCCGATCGACGCACCGACCGAGGTCAGCGTCGCCGCCTCGACGAGAAACTGCCAGAGAATCGTGGCACTCGTCGCACCGAGGGCCTTCCGCACGCCGATTTCGCGAGTACGCTCGGTCACGGAGATCATCATGATCGCCACCACGCCGACCCCACCCACCAGCAGCCCGACCGCGGACAGCGCGAGCCCCACCAGGAAGATCGCGCCGAAAAGCTGGTCGAAGGTCTCCATCATGCGATCCTGAGCCACGAGCGCGAAGTTGTTGGGCTGGACCGGCTTGAGGCCACGGTGGGCACGCAAGTACGCCGTGACCGCGTCCTGTGCGTCCGAGACGGGGACCTCCGGACGCGGCTGCACGAAGAGTTGGAGACCCGGTCGCCAGACGTCGAGGTGACGATAGGCGGTGAGCATCGGCAGTAGCGCGCGGGGGCGGTCGGGGCCGCGCCCGTCGAGCGTCTTGAGGAAGCCCGCCTTTGTATGAAAGACCCCAATGACGCTGAACTGCTTGCCCTCGATCTGGATGTCCTTCCCGATCGGGTCGCTGTCGCCGAACAGACGACTCTTGAGCGAGTCGTTGATGATGACGACCTGCGCACCAGCATCGTGCTCCGACGCCGAGAAGCTGCGCCCCGGGGCGATGTCGGCTTGATCGGTCTTGATCCAGTCGGGGCTCTGCGCGTCGTATCCGACGTCCTTGAGATGCCGGTCGTGATACTCGAAGCGCGTCTGTCCCCCGAGTACGGCCGTTGCCGTCGCGATCTCGGGCAACCTGCGGATCGCGGAGAACTCGGCGAGCGTGATCGCCGGGTTGCGTCGCTCGGGGCAGGTGTCATCCGTGCCGTCGCAGGCGTTGAACCCGATGCCGCGACGGCGCACCTGAAACGTGGTCACCCCGAACTCGTCGAGGTCCGCCTGAAAGCTCTGGCGAATGCCGTTGACCGTCGCGCCCATCGCCACCACAACGAAGACGCCGATCGCCACACCCGCGATCGTGAGTCCGGCCCGGACCTTGTTCGCACGCATGGCATCGAGCGCCATGCCGATGCCTTCCAGCGCCATGAGCACCCGGTCGACCAGACGCATGTGCGCTACTCCTGCCGCAGCGCGGCGATGGGATCGAGGCGCGCGGCACGACTGGCCGGATAAATCCCTGCGGCGATGCCCACGCCCGCACCCACCACCAACGCCGCGACGATCGACCACGGCGCAACGGCGGCGGGCAGCGGTGTGGTTGCCGCGATGATCGCGGCCAGACCGATACCAAGTGCAATCCCGACGGCGGCCCCGAGCACGCTCAGCGTCGCGGACTCCACGAGAAATTGCGCCATGATGTCGCGCCGGCGCGCGCCGAGTGCCTTGCGAACGCCGATCTCGCGCGTGCGTTCGGCGACCGCGACCAGCATGATGTTCATGATGACCATCGCGCCGACCACCAGACCAATCGCCGGCAGCGCCGTCCCGAAGATCACCATCTTCGACTTGATGCCGTCAAAGAAGGCCATGGCTTCGTCCTGAGTCTCGAGCGCGAAGTTGTCGGGCTTGCCCGGCGGGAGCTTGCGAACCGCACGCAGCACCTCGCGGGACGCATCCATGCCGTCGGTCACCAGCAACGACGTCGGAGCCTGCACGACAAGCGACTCGATGTCCCCGTTCGGCCGAATTGCACGCTGCAACGGACTCGAATACGGCGCGATCGCCATGCGATCGAGGGAGAAGCCGAACACGGTCCCCTGCTTCTCGATCTCGCCGATGATCTCGTAGGGCACACCGGCGATGCGCAGTTCGCGTCCGATGGGATCGAGCCCCTTGAAGAAGTGCTCTGCGACCTCCACGCCGATGACGATAACGGGCAGGCCGGCCGCGACTTCCTGCGGACCGAAGGCACGCCCCCGCTCGACGTTGAACTTCTTGATCGTGAAGTAATCGGCATCGGTCGCGATCGCCTGCACCTGACGCGGTCGATTGTACGGCGACTTGGCGTTCAGAAACGATTCGCTGGTGATGGCGGAACGCGAGCCCGGCGGGAGCGCGGCGCGAACCAACGCCGCATCAGTCGCGTACAGGCGCGGTCTGCGTTGAATCTCCCGCCAGTCGAGATTCTCGTCGGTGTTGAAGTCGTTCCACCGGCGCAGTGTGAAGGTGTTCACGCCGAACAGCTTTCCGGCGAAATCATTCTCGACGTAGTTGCTCATGCCCTGCACGATCGACACCACTGCGATCAGGAACATCACGCCAATCGTCACTCCGATCAGCGTGAAGAAGCTCTTCAGCTTTTGTACGCGAATGGTGTTGAGCGCAAGCCAGACAGCATCGAGAAATGGCATGCGGCGTTCCTACTCGTACCGCAGCGCTTCCACCGGATCCAGCCGCGACGCCCGACTGGCGGGCAGCAGCCCGAACAGAATGCCCGTCACACAGCTTGCGCCGAGCGCTGCGACGACGGCCATCGGCGGGATCGACGCTTCCACGGGAGTGGTGTTGCGAATGATCAGCGCACCCAGCCAGCCGATGAACAGCCCGATCGCGCCGCCGATTCCGGTGAGCGTGGCCGCTTCGACAAGGAACTGCCAGAGAATCGTCGCCCGCGTGGCGCCGAGCGCCTTTCGCACACCGATCTCACGCGTCCGTTCGGTCACGGAGATCATCATGATCGCCACCACGCCCACTCCGCCCACGATCAAGCCGACCGCCGACAGCGCGATCATGACGAGGAAGAACATGCCGAAGATCTTGTCGTACGTCTCCATCAGCTTGTCCTGCGTGATGATCGCGAACGACGACTCATCGCGCGGCCGCGCTCCACGCTGGCCACGCAGCGACGCCGTAACGTCGTCCACCGCCTGGTCGCGCGTGGTCTCCGGGCGCGGCTTCACGGCCAACGCGATGTCATTCTCTCGCGCCCCAACGTGGCGAATCAGCGCCTGCAGCGGCACGACAGCCTTGGGTCGCTCTCCGCCAGAGAGAAAGCTCGCGTTGTCCTTGTAGACGCCGATGACCTCAAAGGGTACACCGTTCATCGTGACGACCTTGCCGATCGGATCGAGCTCGTCGAAAAGGCGCTCCTTCATGAGCTTGGAGATCACCACCACACGAGCGCCCGTGCGCGCTTCCGCAGCAGTGAAGGCACGACCCGGAAAAATCTCCGGTGCGCTGATGCTGGTCCACTCGGCGGAGTACCCTTCCAGCGGAGCCGACGGGAGATTGCGTTCGCGATACTTGACCGACGCGCTCCAGTCGAGGCGTACGCCCACCGTCTCCAGTGAGGTGATGCGCTGCAACGCTTCGACTTCCGACAGACGGATGGGTGGATTGCGCAGCCACTTGCAGGTGTCGTCCGAACCGTCGCAGTTCTCGAAGCTGATTGGGTAACGCGAGACGAAGAAGGTGGTCGGGCCGGTGCTGGCGAAGTCCTTGGCGACCGACTGGTTGATGCCGTGCACTGCGGCCGACATCGCGACGACGACGAACACGCCCACGGCGATGCCCAGAATCGTCAAGCCGGCACGGACACGATTGGCGTTGATCGCGTCGAGCGCGATGCGCACACCTTCGCCAACGGCGGAGAGTCGAGTGACAATGGCGCGCATGTCTTACTCCTGCCGCAGGGCAGTGATCGGATCGAGCCGCGACGCGCGACTTGCCGGGTACACGCCAGCCACGATGCCCACCCCGGCGCCCAGCGCGACGCCAACGAAGACCGACCACGGGGCCACGCTCGCCGGTAGCGGCGAGACCGCGGCGATGACTTTTGCGAGCCCGATGCCAAGCGCGACGCCGATCGCCGAACCCACGGTGCCGAGCGTGGATGCCTCGATCAGGAACTGCGAGAGGATGTCGCGGCGCCGTGCGCCGAGCGCCTTGCGAATGCCGATCTCGCGCGTGCGTTCGGAGACGGCGACGAGCATGATGTTCATGATGACGATGGAGCCGACCACGAGACCGATGGCGGGAAGCGCGATACCGGCGAGCACGAGATAGCGCTTGATCTTGTTCCAGAACTCGAGCGCGGAGTCGGCGGTCTGCAGCGTAAAGTTGTCCTTCTGTGCCGGACGCAGGCGACGAATGCCGCGCATGCTTGCGCGCACGAGCTCCATGTTCTCCTTCATCGACAACTCACTCGGCGACTGAATGATCACCGCGTCGACAATGTTGGGACGCGAGTTGAGCAGACGCCGCGCCTGCGAATGCCAGGGCGCAATGAGGAAGTTGTCGAATGAGATCCCGAGTGCGCTCCCCTGAGCTTCGGCGATCCCGATCACGCGGTAGGGCACGCCACCGAGCTTCACTTCGCGGCCGATCGGATCGAGCGATGGAAACAGCCGTTCGGCCGCATCAGTGCCAATCACGACCACCTTCTCGCCGCGCTGCAGTTCCTGGCTGGTCGGTGTGCGTCCTGAGCTCACGCCGAGCTTCTTGATCTCGAAGTAGTCGCCGTCGATGGCAGTGACCTGGACGCTGCGCGGCTTGCCGCTGGATGCGGTGGTGACGTTGATCCGGTCTTCGCTGGTAATGGCCCACCGCGAGTCGGGCGGGAGGCTCTGAACGACGGCGGGGACTTCACTGATGTCGAGCCGCTGACGACGCCGGTACTCTTCCCACGTCGCTTCGTCCACGTCGCCGATGTTGATGTTCGGCCGATGCCTGAGCTCGAAGGTGTTCACGCCGATCAGTTTGCCCACCAGATCGTCCTGCATGTAGCGCCCCATGCCCTCGACAATCGACACGACGGAGATCAGGAACATGACACCGATGCACACGCCGAGCAGCGTGAAAGCGCTCTTGAGCTTCTGCGTGCGGATGGTGTGCAGTGCGAGCCGAATGGCGTCGAAAATTGGCATGCGGTAGCCTCGCGGCCGGTGGGGGTCTGCGAGGAGATACGGCCTGCGCGGCGGTGAGTTTCGCGACTGAACGGCGGGTTTCGCGAGGGACGAAATGCAGACGAGGCGCTCGAACCTCGAGCGCCTCGTCTGTGCTGCTAATGTCGCTTCGCTTACTTGAGCGTTGGAATCTCAAGGCCCAGCTTGCCGGCGAATTGCTCGCGACGTTCATCGCTGGCAATCACGCCGTCTCGCAACACGATGACGCGGCGCGCATGCGACGCGATGTCGGGCTCGTGCGTGACCATCACGACCGTCTGCCCCTGGCGCGCGAGCTCCTCGAAGACGCGCATGATCTCTTCCGAGGTCTGCGAGTCGAGGTTACCCGTGGGTTCGTCGGCCAGCAGGATCGACGGACGGTTCACCAGCGCGCGCGCGATGGCGACGCGTTGACGCTGACCGCCGGAGAGTTCGTTCGGGCGATGGCCCATGCGCTGACCGAGCTGCACCCGATCGAGCGCCTCACTCGCGCGCTTCTTCCGCTCGTCGGCGGAGATGCCCGCGTACACGAGCGGCAGTTCGACGTTCTGCAGCGCCGAGGCGCGGGGCAGCAGGTTGAACGTCTGGAAGACGAAGCCGATTTCCTTGTTGCGAACTCGAGCGAGTTCGTCGTCCGACATGGCACTCACAAGCATGCCGTTGAGCCAGTACTCGCCCTCGTTCGGCGTGTCGAGACAGCCGATGAGGTTCATGAGCGTGGACTTGCCCGAACCGGACGGGCCCATGATCGCGACGTACTCGTTGCGGCGAATGGCGAGATCGACGCCGCGGAGCGCGCGGACGATTTCACCACCCATGTCATACTGTCGCTTGAGACCGCGCGTGACGATGACCCAGTCCTTGTCCGGTGCGGAGCCCGGCGCGCTCAGGACGACGCGCCGTTCTCCGGTGGTGCTGAGGCCAATATCGTCGAGGGTTTCGCTCACGATTTCTTCGCCGGTGCAGGAGTCTTCTTCTCGTCAGGCTTGGTGACCTTGATCAGCGCGCCGTCCTTCAACTCACGGATCGCCTGGTAGGTGCCAGCCACGATGGTTTCGCCAGCCTTGAGGCCGTCGAGCACTTCGAAGTGACGCTCGCCGGCGATTCCGACCTTTACGGGCCGGAAGCTGACTTTGTTGTCCGAGCCCACCACGAACACGCCTTCCACGTCCCGCTTGCCCACTTCCTTGCTCGGCTGGCCACGTCCGACGGTCACGGCGGTGTCGGCGTTGGGGAGCTTCTCGTTCTCGCGGACGGTCAGGGCGATGATCGGGATCGAGAGCACCTTGGTCCGACTGGCCGTCACGATCTTGGCGGTGGCCGAGAAGTCAGGGCGCGTCTCACCCGGCGGGTTGAGGAGCTGCACGCGCACTTCGTAGTCGATCGCCTGATCGCTGGTGGCGGTGGTGCTGCCCGACTTGGCGACGGAGCTGTTGGAGATCTCGACGACCTTGCCGACGAACGTGGTGTCGGGGAAGGCATCGATCTGGATGAGCGCCGAAT
This sequence comes from Gemmatimonas sp., assembly GCA_965279375.1. Classification (GTDB taxonomy): domain Bacteria; phylum Gemmatimonadota; class Gemmatimonadetes; order Gemmatimonadales; family Gemmatimonadaceae; genus Gemmatimonas. The sequence goes on from OZ257156.1 coordinate 3,147,737, forward strand.
CGCCGACGCTGATGCGAGCGACGTCGGTCTCGTCCACCTTGACCTTGGTCTCCAGCACGCTCATGTCGCTGATCGTGAGCAGCGTGGCGGCGTCCTTGTTGAGCGTACCCATGATCGCCGTTTCGCCCTCTTCGACCACCAGGCGGGTGATCTTGCCGCTCATCGGTGCGACGATCGTGGTGCGGGTGAGCGCCTGCTTGGCGTCACGCACCGAGGCGATGGCCTGCTGCACGGAGAACTGTGCCGCTTCGGCCAGTGCCTTGTTCACTTCGGACTGCGTCTTGAGCTGCTCGAGCTGTTCTTCGGACACGCCGAGGGCGGCCGACGACTTGAGCGCGAGCTGGCGTTCGTAGTTCTTCTGCGCCTGCAGCAGGTTGGCGCGGGACTGCGCTTCCTGCGCCTTCGTGGCGGCAAGTGCGGCCTCGGCACGCTGCAGCGCGGCGGTCACCTGCTCGGGGTCGATCTGAAGCAGGAACTGCCCCTTCTTGACGATGTCGCCTTCCTTGACGGCGAGTCGCACGATCTTGCCCGTGACGTCGGCGCTGACGTTGACCTTGGTCTTGGGCTCGATCTGGCCACTCGCCGTGACCGACGCGACGAGGTCGCGCGACTCCACAGCCTCCGTGCGCACTTCCACGGGTTTCGACTGGTTCTTCTTGGCGCTCAAAAAGGCCAGGGCTGCGATGGCAACAACCACCGTGCCACCGATGCCGAACTTAACGGTCCTGGTCATGAATTCTTCCGGTTAGCGAAGGGGACGGCCGACCGCAGCTTCCAGTGCGGTAAACGCCCGTTGTACGTCGAACACTGCGTTGATGCGATCCGTCTCGGCCTTCTCAAAATCGCCGCGTGCCTGGACCAACTCCACCAGGCTGATCGCGCCGACGCGGAAGCGCTCCTGCGCGAGCGTGAGTACCGTGCGCGCGGTGGCCACGTTCTGTTCCTGTAGCGCCACCGTCTGCTGCGAGGTGGTGAGCGTCAGGAATGCCGCCGTGACGTCGGCGGTGAGCCTGAGCTCCTGCGTCCGCAGATCGTTGGCTGCATTGCGGCGCGACACCGTCGCCTGCTCGACCTGCTGCTCGCGACGGAAGCCGTTGAATACGGGCAGCGAAAACGAAGCGCTGAGGCTGTACGGATTGCGCGTGAAGGAGAACGGGTACTTGCCCTGCGTATCGCGAATCGCCTGCTCGGACGCCGACGTGAACGCGATGGACTGGCACTGCGCGAGGTTGTTGGCGAGACCGATGGCGGCGCGCACTTCCTCGGAGCGAATGCAGCTCGCCTTGGACGACGCGCTGCTCAGCTGTCCGCTGGTGATGAGCTGATTGGTATTTGTGTAGCGGTTCGTGAAACCCGAGACGCTCGCGGAGAGCGACAGCGACGGGTAGTAGCTGCCGCGGGCCGAGGCGACCGCACGCTTGGCGCCCTCTTCGCGGAAGCGCAGCGCTTCGAGCTGGGGATTCGCCTTCTTGGCCAGATCGAGAATGTTCTGCAGCTCCACATTCGGGAGCGCCGCCAGATTCGCGTCGAGCTTCGTGCCAGCCACTGGCTCCGTGCCGATCTGCTGGAAGAGACGGACCACTTCGATGGCGGCCTGATTGCGGGCGTTGATTGACGCGACGCGCTGCTGGCCGTCGGCGACTTCGGCACGTTGCACATCGAGCTGCGTACCCGAGCCAACCTGCAGTCGCGCACGGGCCAGCTGGAGCTGGGCCTGTGTGGTCGTCAGCAGCGTGTCTTGCAACACCGAGCGAGCCTGCGCCTGCAGCGCGGCGAGATACTGCGTGGTGACATCGGTGCGGAGCCGCTGATCGGCGGCCGCGATGTCGCTTTCCGTAGCGCTCTGGTTGAACTGCGCCTGACGGCGGTCGTTGATCGCGCCGACGGAGACGTTGAGCGACGCGGAGGCGCTGGCGTCGGTGGAGAGCTGGTCGTTGGTGGCGCCGAACGCCTGACCCTGGAAGAACGTCTGGCGACCTTCACGGTAGCCGGCGCCAAAGTTGGTGTTCACACTCGGCAGGAAGGCGCCGTTCGCTGCACGGACGACGGCGGCGGCATTGCGGCGGGCGTTCGTGGCGGTGGCGAGCCCGGGGTTGTTGCGACGTGCGAGCGCCACGGCGTCAGCGAGCGTCAGTACGGCGCGCTGCGCCGCGGAAACCGGAGCGGAAGGGGTTTGCGCAGACAGCGCGGGTGCGGTCAGCGCGGCGCCGACAAGCGACAGCGCAAGCATGCAGACAGGAATTCGCATGTGATCGGGTCGTGGGGAGGTCATAAGCACGGGGCCGTACGCGGGGCTCCAAACCGAGGTTTCATCAGATTGGAACACCGCAGATTCGGATCAGCGTGGTACATCATCGCGCAGTGCATCGATCCCCCGCGCCGAGAGCTGTACGCGAAGCAGGCGGCCTTCGCTGTCAGCCCAGATAGTGCGCGGATCCGCACTGCTGGTCACTGCTCGCCACCGCCACGCGGGACAGCGTGCGCCGGCAATGATCACCGTGTCCTGCTGCGACTCGAGTACGAGCCGCACGATACCCTGCCGATTCTCCGTCGGCGTGAGCGTCGGGATGGTGATGCCTTCGTTGACGGCGAGCGTTCGTCCGCGCACGAGCAGCGCGTACTGCAGCAGGCCGTCCTCTTCGAGAATCAGCGCGCCGGGAGAGAGCAGGTACTCGCGCGCGGCCTCGCCGGTCACGCCTCGCGACAGCGTCGAGAAGCGGCCGCGCAAACGCTGCCCGCCGAGCCGGCGGACGGTTTCGGCGCCCCGCCGTTCTTCGAGCGAGTAGCGCACCGGCGTGCCAGCGGAGTCGGTCTCGAGGCGCATTGCAGACCTCTGCTCACCCGTGGCAGACTCGGCGCGCAGTTCGAGCACGCCGCCGTCCTGCGAGGTGATCCGACGGATGGAGAACTGCTCCCGCCCGACACGCTGTCCCGCGATGGTCACCGTGAAGCTTCCCACGTCGAGCCGTTCGCCCTGCTGACGCACGCCCGCCGCGCGTGCGGGCGTACGAGCGGCCAGCGCAGACGACGCGATGGACGGGAGGCCGACTGCGAGTAGCACGGACAGGAGTCCGACGTGAACACCGGAAAGGAGCATCGACGAAAGGTAGCGACCCCTCGAGCCCTCGTGCGGGGATGACGCGAATCGCGCGAATTTGCTGCGGCCCTTCGCCATGTCGCGTGGAGCGGGGTATTGTGCGGCGATGCCCGCCGCGCCCGACCCGCCGCCGATCCCGCGAGACACCTTCGACTTCGAGTCCATCGTCTCGGACTCCACGCGTGTGACCGCCCGCGTTCGGACCGGCGAAGAGCGTTGGCCGGCCGCCTGGGTGGTGTGCGCCGTGGTCTCGACGATTGCGCTGGCCTCCTGGCAGGAGGCGCACGGATGGCGCATGCTCGCGATTGCGGCAGTCGGATCGCTGGGGGCCACGGTGACGTTGCGCTGGGTGCGGTCGCCTCGCATCTGGGCCCTCGGGGCGGTGCTGTTCCTCTGGCTCGCCATCGCGATCTCCGCACGCGAGACGGCGAGGTTGGATCGCTTCGAGCGTGACTGGGCAGGGTGGTCCAGCGACGAGCGAGAGGCGCGTGGACAGCGAGTCGCGCGGAGCCTCACGGACGTGTCAACCGCCTTGCAATTGGCCACCGCCGATGCCGTGGCTGATACCTCGCTGATCGAGGCACTCGAAAACGGCACCGCCTCGCCATACGCGCTGCGGCCGCCTCCGATCGAGGGGAAAGTCGAGTCGGCGCTTCTGATCTTCAAGCGCGGACGTCTGCTGGCGCGCGCTGGCCAATCGCACACGCCCATTCTCCCCGAAGGTCCCGCACAGACGCTGCTGGTACCGGGGCCCTTCCACACCTCGCTCGTTTCGCGCGCCGTCTCGGCCAACGGCGAACTACAAGCGGTGGCGGTCGCGCTGGTGTCGTCCGCGGCACCGGCGGATCGCTTCGCGCGATCACTGACACAGGTGCTTGCCGGTCGGCTTTCGATCGATCGGACGATCATCGAACCGCCCGACTCTTCCCGCGTCGATCCCGGGTCGACGGTGATGCTGGTGGTGGATGGTCCTCGCCGGCTGGCTCGCGTGGTGTCGCTGGCCTACACGCAGGGCGAGAGCGAACAACAGCTTACACAGCGCGCGCATGTGCGAACGCTGCTGCCGCTCGCGATCGCAATGTTGCTGGTGCTCGTGACGGCGTGGCGCCGCCCAGCCAGAACGGTGCACCGCGTCGTCACGACACTGGGATTGCTGCGTGCCGTCATGGTGGCGCAACTCAGCTTGCTTTCGAACTTCTCGCCGATCTTCGATCCGTCCACGTATTTCGCGTCGATGGGTGGCGCGCTCACGGCGAACATCGCGGCGCTGCTCATCAGCGCATCAGCAGCGCTGGCGACGCTCTTTCTCATCCTGCGTTCGCGCATCGTCCTGCGGTCGCGTGTGGCGGCAGCACTGCTTGTGCTGCTGGTGGCCGGGCTGGGGCCGTTCCTGCTGCGCGATCTCGCACGCGGCATTCAGTTGCCGCAATCCGGTGTTGGACCACGCTTGTGGATGGCGTGGCAGCTTGGTCTGGCGTTGGCCGGTGCCTCGTTGATGCTTGCCGGCGCGACGGCTGGCCAGGTCGCGCTCGGCCGAGCGCGAGGCGTCCCCCCCCTCACGGCGCCCTTGCTTGCCGTCATTTCGGCCACGCTGGCGCCGGTGCTTTGGCAGGCGCCGGGCGCATGGCCGGCGTGGTATCCGATCGGCTGGGTGCTGGCCATTGGCGCGCTGGCTCTCACAAGACGCGGCGTGGCGCTCGTACTGAGTGCGGCCGTGGTGGCCGGCGCCGGAGCAGCCACGCTCACCTGGGGGCAGGTGGCACGCGCGCGTATGGAACTCGCGCAGCACGACCTGCCGAGAATTTCAGTAGTCGATCCGAACGCGGAGAAGCTGCTGAGCCGCTTCGCGACGGCGTTGGCGGAGAACCCGCGCCCTCCGCAGGAAAGCGACGCGATGCTGCGGAATTTCGCGTCCACCGACCTCGCCAAGGCGGGCTATCCTGCGCGCATTTCGCGCTGGATCCCCACGCAGCTTGCCGTTCCGGTGACGGAGATTGCGCTCACTCCGCTCAGCGACTCGCTCCACACGCTGGAGGCATTCGCGCGCATCGCGGACTTCGTGCGACAAGTGGGCGCGGTGCAGATCTACAAGGTCGATGACGGACCAACGACGATTCTCGTGGCCGGCGTTCCGGCCAGCGATGGCAGCGTCACCACGATCGCGGTGCCGCCGCGCACCGGCCTCCTCCCGATCGATCCTTTCGCCAGCCTGACTGGCATCACCGGTGCTGCCGGGCGAGAACCCGCGTATCGTCTCACGCTCGCGGCCAGTTCACCGGAGGACTCCGCGACACAGCCGCTGTTGTGGCGTCGCCGCGGTACGACGATGCACGGAGATGGCATCATCGGCGGCGGTGAGGGCGCACGGCGCGTGCATGTGGAGGTCGAGCTGCGCGGTCTCGATGTGCTGCTGCCGCGCGGCGCGTTGCTTGTGCTGCTCGATCTCGCGGTGGTGATGCTGCTGTGGGGCACGTCGGCGATGGCGGACGGTGCGTTCGGTCGATGGCTGCGCGTGCGACGCGCGCGGTGGGCGCGCTCGTATCGCGTGCGACTCAGTCTCGCGTTGCTCGCCTTCTTCATTGCGCCCGCGGCGATCTTCACCGCCTGGTCCTGGTATCGGCTGCAGGACGATGACGCGTCCGCGCGAGAGCTACTGGTGCGCGAGGCGCTGCGTGTGGCGGCGGTCGATGTGAATCGCGGCGAGTTGAGCATTTCAGCGGCGAGCGCTGGCACGCCGCTTTTTCTCTATCAGGATGGACAGCTGATCGCTGCGAGCGACCGCTTGCTCGAAGCACTCGCGCCGTTGGGTCGGTTGCTGCCGGTGTCGCTCGAAGCCGAGGATTTTGGTGCCGACGATCTGTTCGCGACGCGTCGACAGGCAATCGCCGGACGCGAGGCGCTGGTGGGTTTTCGACGTGTGCCGCAGTTCGACGCGACGGGCGTGCTGTCCACGCCGGCACGCGGCGACGAGTTTGCGCTCGATGCGCGCCGCGCAGACCTCGGCGTACTCCTGCTCTTCGTGACGTCATTGGGTGCGCTCGCGGCCGTCTGGTCCAGCGGCGTCGCCGCGCGCTCGCTGGCGCGCCCGGTTCGTGCGCTTCGGGAGGCGGCGCTTTCCATCGCAGCGGGCGGCGAAGATCCGTCGCTGGGTGCGGCGCCCGCCTCGGAGTTCGCGCCGGTGTATCGCGCCTTCGGTCGCATGGCAAAGGACCTGACGATCAGTCGCGCGGCACTCGAAGCCGCGCAGCGTCGCACCGATGCTGTCCTCCAGAACGTGGCCAGCGGCGTGCTCGCCCTCAGCCCCGATGGTGCGATCGTCATCGCGAATCCACGGGCGGAAGAACTACTCCGGGTGTCGGTGCGCGCGCCGGGCGCGACGTTGGGTCTCCTGCCCACAAAGTTCGATGCGCTGACGGCGCGCTGCCGCGAGTTCCTTTCCGCTGCCGACGGCTCGGGCAGCAACGAGGATGCGTTCGACGTCGCCGTGGATGGGCGTCAACTTCGTGCACGGCTCACGCGCCTTCCTGGCGGTGCGGTGCTCACGCTCGATGACGTGACGGAGCTGGCCACCGCCCAGCGCGTACTCGCGTGGGGCGAGATGGCGCGCCAGATCGCGCACGAGATCAAGAATCCGCTCACGCCGATTCGATTGGGCGTGCAGCACCTGCGCCGTGCGTTCCGCGACGGGCGCGGCGACTTCGGGGCCATTCTCGACACCAACGTCACGCGCGTCCTCGCTGAGATCGATCACCTCGACGAAATCGCGCGCGCCTTCAGTCGGTACGGGACCGCGCCGGCCGATCGCGAGGCTGCTGTGCGTGTGGATGTGCTGGCCGCAGTGCGCGACGTGCTGGCGTTGGAGCGGTTGGGCGAGGGTGAGGTTCGCTGGCACCTTGAAACAGACGACGGCTCCGAGGTGGTGAACGGGAATGGTGCCGACGGGGACTGGCGGGCGCTGGCGCGCCACGACGAGCTCAAGGAGGTGCTGCTCAACGTGCTCGAGAACGCTCGTCATGCACAGGCGACGGATGTGACCGTTCGCATCGCGCGGAGAGATCAGCGGGTGCACATCTCGGTGCTGGACAATGGCACCGGCGTGGCGCCTGAGGTGATCGGTCGCGTCTTCGAACCGCACTTCTCCACCAGCACGAGTGGGAGCGGACTCGGGCTGGCGATCAGTCGTCGCTTGATCGAGGGTTGGGGCGGGTCGATCACGTTGCAGAGCGCTCCCGGCGCGGGGGCAACGGTGGAGATCGTTCTGCGCGCGGCGGCGTAACGGTTCGCGCCCGCCGCAGCAATCGTGCGGTCCGCTGCGCGTGAATTGATCGGATTCGGGAGCGGTGCCGAAGCCGCCGTGGCGTTACTCTTCAGCATGGCTCCGGACCCTCTCCTCGCCGTGCACAGCGCGACCGCCTCCCCGCCTCCGCATCTCGAGTCGTGGACGCTGCCGCCAGGATGGTCGTGGGGAAGCGAGGGGCTACTTCGTCAGCATCGCCACTACCAGGAAGTCATCGACGCGCTCGGTCGGTCGCTGTCGCTCGTGAGCTCGCCCGATGAAGCGAACGGTGCGTGGCTGTGGCACGAAGCACGGGCGCTTGCGCACCGCAACCATCCATCCATTCCGACGACCTATCACTACTGGGCGTCGTATCAGGAAAGCCGTCGTGGCCCGGGCTACCTGCGTCGCTGGATCGGCGGCGAAACGGTCTTCTCACGCGTCGCGCGACTAGGGCCGGAGTCCGTGCCGGTTGCTCTGTCCGTGCTGCGTGAAGCGGGGAGCACGCTGGCGTATCTGCACGATACCGGCAGCGCGCACGGCGACATCTCGGCCAACTCCATCTGGCTCACGCCCGGCGGTCGCCTGTGGTTGCTGGGTTGGGAGTGGGTGCTGCCGCGGGAGCAGATCCCGACTGGTGTGCGCCCGAGTCCCGAGTTCGCGCCGTGTCCCGCCGAGTGGGCCGACGGCGTGTGGACGCCGACGCCTGCGTCGGACCAATGGCAGTTGGCAGCGATGCTGTTCACGATGCTCACGGGTGAGACGCCGCCGGAACGCGACGTGCCGCCGTTGTCGTTGCTGCGCGCCGACTGCCCGCAGGCGCTGGCCACGGTGCTCGAGCGTGCCCTGAACCCCGACCCCGAGGCACGCTTCCCGTCGATCGCGGCGCTGCTGCGTGATCTCGATCGGCATGTCTCGGTGCGACAGGTGATGATCTCGCCGGAAGGGGATGAGTTGCCACCGGCGCTCGACACGGCGGACGCACGCCTGCGTTGGGCCACCGCCGACGACTACGAGATCCTGTCGCCGCTGGGTAGCGGCATGTTCGGAAGTGTGTGGCGTGCGCGTGACCTCTCACTTTCGCGTGAGGTCGCGATCAAGGTGCTGCACCCGCACATCGCCAAGGACGATGTCGCTGTTGCGCGCTTCCGTCGCGAGGCGCGCCTCGCGGCGCAGTTGGCACATCCGTCCATCGTCCCGATCTACGACAGCGACAGCCGGGGCGACATCGTGTGGTACACGATGGAACTCGCCGAAGGCGGATCGGTGGCGAGCCTGATTTCGCGCAGCGGCCCACGTCCGTTCGAGGAGATCGCGCAGCAGGTCGATGATGTGCTCGAAGCGCTGATTGCCGCGCACGCGAGCGGGATCATTCATCGCGATCTCAAGCCCGAAAACATCCTGATCGATCGCTATCGGCGTTGGCGCATCGGCGATTTCGGTATCGCGTACGCGTTAGGAGAGGAGCGGGCCGGCACCTCCGGTACGCCGTCCTTCGCCGCGCCCGAACAGCTGCTGGGCGAGGCGCAGGGGCCGGCGACGGACTGCTTTGCGCTGGCCAGCATCGTCTACTTCGTGCTGACCGGACATCCGCCGTTTGGCGATGGACCCGGCGAAATGATCCTCGCGCAGCAGCTCTCCAACACGCTCGACGCTCGGTTGCTCGCCGACGGCTTCACCGATGCGATTGCGGCGTGGTTGCATCGCGGACTGGCGCCGCGCGTGGAAGATCGGTTCGAGGACGCCCAGGAGATGCGCCTGGGCTGGCGTCAGGTGGTGCGCAGCGTGCGTCGCGCCGAAGACCAGCGTCCGTGGTGGCGTCGCTTGATCGAGGGGCCGCAGGACGACGACGTCGTGGTGTGATTCGCCTCAGTGGCGAACCCGAATCGTCTTCTGGTTGGTGAACTCGCGAAAGCCGAGTGTGCCCAGCTCGCGTCCGACGCCGGACTGCTTGACGCCGCCGAACGGATAGCGCGGGTCGGAGACGACCATGTCATTGATGAAGATCATGCCGGCGTCTAACGCTTCAATGCAGTAGGCCGCCTCGGCCGTATCGGTCGTCCACACACTGGCCCCGAGCCCGAACGGCGAGTCGTTGGCGCGTGCGATCGCCGCGGCCGTGTCCGACACCCGGAATACCGACGCCACCGGACCAAAGAGCTCCTCGTGCGCGGCAGGGGCATCCTCCGGAATGTCCGCCAGCACCGTCGGCGCGTAGAAGAACCCGGGCAGCGAGTCGTCATCGCCGCCCACCAGCACACGCGCGCCACGTGACACCGAGTCACGCACTTGTGCGCGCAGTCCGTCGCGCACGCTCTCCGTCGCGATCGGACCGACGTCAGTGCGCTCGTCGCGCGGATCGCCCATGCGCACGGCGCGCATCCCCGCAGTGAACGCCTCGATGAACGCATCGTAAACGACATCGCACACGATGAACCGCTTGGCGGCCACACACGACTGTCCGGAGTTCACGGTGCGTGCGGTCACCGCGACGGCGGCCGCACGCGCGACATCCGCGCTGGGCAACACGAGAAACGGATCGCTGCCACCCAGTTCGAGTACGACCTTCTTGAGGTGCGCTCCGGCGACGGATGCCACATGGCGTCCAGCGCGATCGCTACCCGTCAGGGTGACGCCAACGATGCGCGCATCGGCGATGACGTCGTCGATCAGCTCATGCGCGAGAAACGCCGTGTGCAGTGGCGCGGGCGGCGTGTCCGTGTCGGTAGTCGCCGCGCGCGCCTCCTCGAAGCACACCTCGAGCAGTCGCGCGGCTCCGGGCACAGAGCCCGCCGGCTTGAGCAACACGCCGTTGCCCGCGAGGAGCGCGGGGACCGCGAAGCGCAGCGCCTGCCAGTACGGGAAATTCCACGGCATGATCGCGAGCACGCAGCCGAGCGGCGCATAACGAACGGTAACGGTCGCGGCGGCGTCGTTGACCGGCTGCTCGTCGGCGAGCGCCGACTCGGCGAGCGCGGGCGCGAGATCACACAGCAGGGCGCACTTGTCCACCTCTCCACGAGCCGCGAGGATCGGCTTTCCCATCTCGAGCGAGAGTGCTTCGGCGAGCGCCTCCCGGTGCGCACGCAGCGATGCGCCGAGCGCGGTGACGAAGCGCGTGCGCGACTCCAGCGAGGCAGTGCGCCAGAGGAGCTGTTCGCTGTGCACGCGCGCGAGCAGCGTTTCGCGCTGAGCGGGGGTCAGGGAGGCGACTTCGTGGAGGAACTCGCCCGTGGCTGGATTGAACGCACGAAAGGTCATGCACGAACGTCGGTGCAAGACCCGTGCACGGTCAAGCGCCGGTTGACCGTGCGCTCAGCCGTGGAGCATCTGCGCGCCCCACGGAACCACAGCGGTCAGGCGGCGTGCGTTGGGGAGTAGCTGGGAGCGGACGCCGTCGCCGCGACGCCGACCGAGGCGGCCGCTCGTGCGATCGCGGCCAGGTCGGGGGGCAGCAGCGTCGTCGGTGAATGCATCGGGGCCGCATGCGAACGAGACGGACGCTCCGGGCGCCGAACGCGCGTCTTTTCCGCAGCGACGGTCAGTTTGCGACGACGCTTGCGCGCGTAGAGGAGCTGGTCCGCGCGCGACAACAGCTCGCTGAGCGAGGCATCGTCGGTGGGACGAACGCGCGTATAGCCGATGGTCAGCGAGAGCGGCGCCGGCAACTCGGCGCTCGCGTTGAGCAGGGCGATGCGCTCTTCGATACGGCGCTGAATGAGTCGCGCAGCGGCACCGTCGGCGTCGAGTGCCATGATTGTGAATTCGTCGCCACCCATCCGTGCCACCACGTCGCAATCGCGAACGGTGCGACGCAGCAAGCGGCCGACCGCCGCGAGCGCCTTGTCGCCGACCGCGTGGCCATGCGTGTCGTTGAGCTGCTTGAAGTCATCCATGTCCACGTACAGCAGCACGGCGTCCTTTTCCTGACGACGTGCGATGCGCAGGTGCTGTTCGGCGAGGGTGAGGAACCCGCGCCGATTGTAGAGCATCGTGAGATGATCCGTGAGCGAGGCGCGACGCAGGCGCAGCTCCTCGCGCTTGCGGGCCGAAATGTCGCGGATGGTGACGGCAACACCGTCCGCCGTCGGTACTGCCTGATGCAGGAGCCATGATGCCGCGAAGCGGCGCGGGTCCACGCGCACGTCTTCCACGAGCGGCGCATTGAGCGCGATCGCGTCGGCGTACTGCTCGAGCAGGGGCGTGGCGACGGCGAACGGAAAGTCGCGCTGGAGTCGGCGTCCGACCAGTTGATCGTGTGTGGAGCGCATCAGCCGTGCTGCCGTTGGATTGACGTCGGTGACCACGAAGTCTGTCACCTCGCCCGCGTCGTTCCGCAGCGCGCGCAGCAGGAACACGCCGTCAGCGCTGGCATGCATGGCGTCGTGCAGACGGCGCACCTGCTGACGCAGGGCCAGTTCATCGTCGCCGCGTCGCGCGGTGTCTCGCTTGAGCAGCCACCAACCGGTGAGGGCCAGGGCAAGCGCGAGGGCGCTCATCAGCGGTGCCGCATCGAGCAGCGACAGAAAGCCCGCTTCGACCGAGTGCGACGCGGTAGCGGCAAGCGGACCCCCCGCCCGCGCCGTACTGGCGCGTGCGACGTCACCGAGAGACGCGAGTCCACCGGTAATTGCCATGACGGCAAGCGCTCCCCAAAAGGTGGCGCGCGAAGCGAGTCGATCGAACATGACGGATCAGGGTTGGTGCCATTCTGGAAAGATCGAGGCCAGCGTCGGGTCGATCGGTCCTTGCCCCCGCACTGGGGGTCGCTGGAGGAGGGAAAGGCAACGTCTATGCCATGCTCATCCATTCGACCCCGTCCGCCATTGCGCGAGTCGGGTCATTGCGGACGTAAGCAATTTTACCACAAGCGTTTACATCGAAAGCGTCCGGCCCTCGTTCACATCGCGTCCAGACAAAACGCCCTCCGTAGCACCCGATAGCAAAGGCGATACGGAGGGCGGATTTCGACCTGTCCCTACCGAAACTGACCGGCAAAAATGGCCGGTATGCCTCAGTCCGCGCCCAGCAGCAAGCGCTTTTCGAGCGCGGCATAGCGCGCCGCACCATCGCGGTCGGGGAAGAGCAGGGAGACCACGACGCCCACTGCGAACGAAAGCGGGATGGAGACCAGCGCCGGGTTCTTGAGGGGAAAGAGGGCGCTGGTGTGGTGCAGCAGGTCGATCTGCACCGCGGGGGAGAGCGTGATCAGCGCGAGCGTGGCCACCGTGCCCGTGACCATGCTGGTGGCCGCGCCAACCGTGCTGGTGCGGCGCCAGAAGACGCTCAGGACCAGCGCGGGGAAGTTGGCGCTGGCGGCGATCGCGAACGCCAGCCCGACCATAAAGGCAACGTTCTGTCCTTTGAAGAGGATGCCGAGCGACATGGCGATGAGGGCAAGCGCAATCGTGGCGATGCGCGCGACGAGCAACTCTTCGCCCGGTTTCGGTTTGCCGCGCCGGACCACCGACGACCAGAGGTCGTGCGAGATGGCCGCTGCGCCGGAGAGCGCGAGACCGGCAACGACAGCCAGGATGGTTGCAAATGCCACCGCGGCGATGAACCCCAGGAACGGCCGCCCACCCAGCAGCTGGGCCAGCATCGGCGCCGCCATGTTGCCGCCCGCATCGACCGCCTTGATGGCGGAGGGGCCGACGAGCACCATGGCGCCAAATCCCAGTACAAACGTCATCAGATAGAAGAGGCCAATGAGTCCCGTGGCGATGAAGACCGACTGCCGCGCCGCCCGCGCATCGGGCACCGTGTAGAAGCGCATCAGGATGTGCGGCAGCCCCGCCGTGCCGAACATCAGCGCGAGACCGAGCGAGATGGCATCGAGCGGGTTGGACACCAGCTTGCCCGGTGCCAGCACCCCGGCGCCGTACTGCGCCGCAGCCTGCGCGAAGAGTTCCCGTGGATCGAAGTGGAAGCGTGCGAGCACCATCAGGGCGAGTGCCGCCGCGCCACCGAGGAGCAAAACGGCCTTGACGATCTGCACCCACGTGGTGGCCAGCATGCCGCCAAAGAGCACGTACGCCATCATCGCGAAGCCCACGATGACCACGGCCAGTTCGTACGGAATGCCGAACAGCAGCTTGATCAACCCACCCGCGCCGACCATCTGGGCGATGAGATAGAACGCGATGGTGGCCAACGTGCCGCAGGCGGCGGCGATGCGCACCGGGATCGGATTGAGGCGCGCGGCGACGACGTCGGCAAAGGTGTAGCGCCCGAGGTTGCGCAGCGGCTCGGCGATGAGAAAGAGCACCACCGGCCAGCCGACGAGCCACCCGGTGGAGTAGATCAGCCCATCGAAGCCGCTCGTGGACACGAGACCGGCGATGCCCAGGAACGACGCGGCGCTCATGTAGTCGCCGGCGAGAGCGATGCCGTTCTGGCCAGCGGTGACACTGCGTCCGGCGGCGTAGAAGTCTTCGGTGCTGCTGGTGCGACGTGCGGCCCAGTACGTGATGGCCAGCGTCAGCGTGATGAAGCCGGCAAAGAACGCGATCGCGACCGAATCGGGCGTACCGATTCCCGATGGAGCGGCGCTTGGCGCGGCGGCGGGTGCGGCGGTCGCTTGCAGCAGAGCAAGGAGGATGGCGCGCATCAGGCCTCGCGCTCATGGTGCGCGCGAAGGGCCGCGAGCGCCGGGTCATAGACGCGATTGGCCCAGCGCACATACACGTAGGTAAGCAGCCACGCAGCGACGATCACGGAAGCGCCCAGAACGATGCCGAGCGATAGACCGTCCTGCGGCTGACGCGCCAAGATCGCCGGCGCGTACGCCACCAGCGCGATGAACCCGAAGTAGACGCAGACCATCAGCACGGTGAGCGTCGCGGCAATGCGCCATCGGCGCACCGCCAGCACGCGTGTCGCGGCGGCCGCATTGGAGGAAGTGGTCATGGCGCGCGAAGGTACGGCTGGTGCAGCGGGTTGCAAAGCCCGGCATCCCTTTCGGGGTGTACTGCGTCATATTCGACGGACGCTCACACTTTCACCCTCGTTCCGAAGACTGTGACGCAACGCATGGGAATCGCGCTGGGGAGTCTGATCTCCGGCATTGTCGCCCTGTATCTGCACCTGTGGAAGCTCGGTCTGACCGGCTCGCTCGTCTGCACCGGCAGTGGCGGCTGCGAGTATGTGCAGGGGAGCCCCTACGGCTGGTTCCTCGGCGTGGACGTCGCGCTGATTGGCACGGTGGGCTACACGCTGCTCTTCATTGCGGCGGTCATCGGCACGCTGCCCAAGTACGAGGACGAGCGCTGGCCCAATCTGTTGATGCAGGCGCTGATCTGGCCGGCGGTGCTCTTCACGGTACGCCTCAAGTACGGCGAATTCATCGTGCTCAAGAGCTTCTGCCCGTGGTGCGCGATCTCGGCGGTCACCATCGCAACCTGCGCCGTGTTGATCACATTCGACAAGCGCCGTCTGGATCGACTGCAGGCCGCGTAAAGAGCGCAGCGCGACGTCGAGCGAGTCGCGTGTGGTCTACTTCGCCGATGACGGCGTGTCGGCGTCGCCGACCATCACGGCGTACCAGTGCTCGAGCACCTGCCGGATGGGGTAGCCCGGCATCGTCTGCACCACTCGCCCGTTGCGGTCGATCGCCACGAAGGTCGGTGTGCCTGGATAGCGGAATGTCAGCAACACCTGATCGGAGCTCCCCGCCGGCCCGATCATCTCCACGCCGGTCAGTCCTTCCTTCGCCAGCATCGGAATGCCCTCGGCGGCGCCCTCGAGCGTGAGCAGCTTGAGGCGGGGCAGCGGTCGGCCGGCGGACATCTCGCCCAGGTCTTTGAGCGTGCGCTTGCACCAGCTACACGTCCGCGAGCTGACCATCACGATCGCCGGCTGTCCCTTCGTGGCGAGTGGGACGAGTTTCCCCTGCAGATTCCGCACGTTGAACGCGCCGAGTGCCTGACCGGCGCTTGGTGCCGTCTGCGGCGCCGTGTCAGCGCTGAGCGACCCGCGCGGATCGGCGCCGGTACGCGGTGCTAGATTCGCCGAGGCGGATTGAGACGCGGATTGCGAAGCAGCCGACGGCGCGCGCTCAAGGGCGTCGGCACGGCGGTGATCGAGGCTGCGTTTCGCCACTGCAGCCGTGGTGCCGACGGTGAGTACCACGGCGAGCAGTTGACCCACCGTTGCCGCCCCACGACGCACGCGGAGTCGGGCGGACAGCAGCGAGAGTACCGATCGCTTGGGCGTGATGGACCCACGAGGACGAGGCATGATGAATGATCACCCGGAGTCGGGGCCGATGGTAGCGCCGGAGCTCCGGCTGGGCGACCTCGACGTCGAGGCGCACCTGCGCGACCCGGCGCGGAAGCAGGCGTTCGTGACGCCGATGTTCGACATCATCGCCCCGCGCTACGACGCATTCACGCGCCTGTTTTCCTTCGGGATGGATGCGTCGTGGAAGCGCGAGGCGCTGGCGGCGATCACGCGATCTGCCGTTGGCATTCGACAGGCGCTCGACCTCGCGAGCGGGACCGGGGACATCGCCTTTGCCATCGCCCGCGCATTTCCCGGTGCCGCCGTCATCGCGCTCGATGCGTCCCCCCGCATGATCGACGAGGCTAACGCTCGGCTGAGGGATGCCGCACGCGACGTGGCCGATCGTGTGTCGACGCAGGTCGGGGACATGTGTGCGCTACCCGTGCCGACCGCGACCATGGACCTACTGACCGCTGGTTACGGTGTGAGGAACGTGCCCGATCCGGCGCAGGCGGTGCGAGAAATGGCGCGCGTGCTCAAGCCGGGCGCGCTGCTGGTGACGCTCGACTTCTACCGTCCGGCGTTCGCGCCGTGGCGTGCGCTGCTGCTCTGGTATCTGTCCGTCGCGGGCAACGCGGTGGGCTGGTGGTGGCACCGCGATCCGATCGTGTACGGCTACATCGCGCGCAGCATCGACCACTTCATGAGTTGGCAGGACTTCAGCGCACTGCTCGAGCGGGAAGGCTTTCGTGTGGAGCGTGTGACGCGCCACCTGGGCGGCGGTATCGCGCTCCATCAGGCCCGACGACTTGACTAACCCGCTGTTGCAGTCGACCGCGCCACGGACACGATCCATTCCGCGTCGGTACGCCAATGCGCTTCCACGACGACGTTCGTATTCGCGAATTCCGGAAGCAGGAGCGTGACGTTCGCGCCGCCGTCGTCCAGCACATCGACCTCTACTTCGGTGAAGCGCACATAGCGCTGCACGATCGGGTCGATCGCCTTGTAGATCGCTTCCTTGAGCGAGAAACGCAGCAGGGTGGCGTCGCGGTGGGCGAGTGCGTCGAGACCGTCGAGCGCGACGAGTTCGCGCGGCGTCAGAATACGGGTCGCAATCGATGGACGCTCGGCGTCGATGGGGCGCGCCCGCCGCTCGAGGTCCACACCGAGATGTCCCGCCACACCGATGCCGGCAATGGCAATCGCGCGCGTCTGCTTGTGCGAGATGGACCCGGCCAGTCCCGCTGGCAGCGTTGGTGCGCCGCGCGCTGTTTGCAGCAAAGGCGCCACCGTCGCATCGGGCGCGGCCAGTCTGATCGCCTCGCGCAGCGCGGCGCGACCTGCGACGAACGCAGCGCGCCGCACTGGATGCATCGTGTCGGCGAGCTGTCGCTCCTCGAGCGCGAGCTGCACGTCGTCTTGTGCGGGTATTGGATGCAGCGCGAGTGCCGTCTCTGCCCAGGGCGTGCTCCATGGCGCGTTCCATTCACTACGCGACGCGCTCACAGCCGACGGCGCGCTCCGCTCGCCACCACGTTGCCGGCCAGCAATCCGGCGGCGAGTGAGATGCCGACGATCAGCACGCGGAAACCTGTCGCGACGCCGATCTCCACTTCCTGCCCCAGCATCGAGGTCACACTGCGAAAGCCAATGCTTCCCGGCACAAGAATCAGGAGGCCGGGCACGACGGTCACCATCGCCGATCGCTTGGAGTATCGCGCCATCAGATTACTCCCCGCGCTCACCACGAACGCGCCGAGGAACGCGCCCAACTCTTCGCCCATGGCGGCGCCGGCGAAACGCGACGTGAGATAGGACGCGGCACATGCCAGCATGATCCACCCTGCATCGCGCGCTTCAGCCTTGAGCAGCACGGCGAAGGCGAGAGGAGCAACGAGCAACGCGGTCCACTCCGTCCAGAAGGGGAGCGACGTGTGCGGAAGCCAAGAAATGCCTTCGGTGGTGACGAGCGAGTCGATGGGCGCGCCGATGATGTTGCCCAAATACGTGCCCAGCTTGGCGCCGAGTGCGACGCCAAAGCCCAAGCCGAGAAATACGACGAGCGCACCGCTCAGCCGCGCGGTGCCGGAGGCGAGATGGCGCGTGGAGAGCTCGGTCAGCGCGACGGTGAACGTCAGGCCGGGCAGCAGCACGACGAGCCCCGCGAGCGATGTGGCGTAGCCGGTGCCGGAGTGCGTTGCCACGTCGATGGTGAGCGCGATCGTGGTGACCACGAAAGCGGCCAGTGGCTCGGTGACGTGGCGCCACGAGTCCGACCGGCCACACCAGAGCGCGATGCAGCCGGTCACCAGTCCGAGCCCCGCGGCGATAAAGACGTCGCTGGTGAACACGCGGAGGAAACAAGCGATTGCCGCTGAGGAACAGACCCACGCCAGCAGCGCCAGCCAGAGCGGCCAGCGTGGCGGCTCGCGCAACAGGTCCTGGATGCGTCGCAGCCCTTCGGCCGGGGCCAAGCCATTTTCGATGACGTCTCGCGTGATGGTCCCCAAGCGGGACAGGTGCCCGAGGTTGGGCTCACCCGGCTCGACACGCATGAGATGCACTTGCTGATCGACCAGTTCTCCAAAGCCCACCATGATGCTGGTTGGCGTGGAGAAGAACTCGGCGATCAGGCCTAGCCGAAGCGCGACCGTGGAGAGCAGGGCTTCGAGGCGGTGGGCCGGCGTTCCGTGAACATGCAGCGCACGGGCGAGTTCCAGCACGAATCGCGTCGCGACGGAGTGCTGTGCGTCGCTGGGCGTCGTCTCCGGCACGGCGGGCATCATGGATCGCAGCGTACCCGGTCAGGAAGTCCCGCGCAACGGCCGACCTGCTATCTTCGGAGGGGCTGGAGGGTACCGAGCTGTCTCACGTGTCTACAGCTCAGCTGGTACCTGCGTCAGCGCCCATCTCGGACTCCGAGAGGGTATCGCGTTTCTCATCCTCACTTATCCTGCGTCGCCATGCCTCGTCCTTCGACTTCCGCCGGTCGCCTGTTGCTCCGCATCGTTCGACTCCCGGTTCTCGCCGTTGCCGCGCTCGTGTCGGCGTGCGGCGGCAATGATGCCCCGGACATTCCGTCCAATCCAGCGGTCGAGATCTACGCGTCGAGCCTTGGCGTGACGATCGCCAACATGACGAAGAAGAACGATGCGCTCTTTGTGCAGGACGTGACTGTCGGCACGGGTGCCGAAGCGGTGTCCGGCAAGACGCTCCGCATGACGTACAGCGGCTACCTGATCAACGCATCGCGCTTCGACAGCAATGTGGGCGGCACGCCCTTTCAGTTCACGCTGGGCGCAGGCCAGGTCATCGCCGGCTGGGATCTGGGCATCGCCGGCATGAAGGTGGGCGGCAAGCGAAAGATCGTGATCGGCTCGGCGCTCGGCTATGGTCGCACGGGTAGCGGCCCGATCCCGGGTAACGCGACGTTGGTCTTCGACGTGGAACTGCTCTCGGTTCAGTGAGCGCAGTGGCGGCGGCCGCGGCTCCTGGCCGCGGCGTCAGAACGTACGCGCGGCGACTGCTGATCCTGCTGGCGATCAGTGCGCTCGCGATGGTCCGCCCCGATCGCGCCGTCGCCGAATTGGAATCGCGGTATGGCGGTGCGCCATCGAAGTACGTGATGGTGGATGGCATGCGCGTGCACTACCGCGATGAAGGGCAGGGGCCTGTGCTGGTGCTACTGCACGGCATGGGATCCTCGCTGCACACCTGGGATGGGTGGGTGGCTGAGATGCGCGACTCGGTGCGCATCATTCGGCTCGACTTGCCGGGCTACGGTCTCACCGGACCGCAGCCCGCACGCGACTACCGCATGGCGACGTACATGCCGTTCATGCGTGCCTTTCTCGATTCGCTTGGTGTGTCGCGTGCGTCGTTCGCCGGCAATTCGCTGGGTGGCGAAGTGGCGTGGAATTTCGCGCTGGCGGAGCCGTCGCGCGTGGACAAGCTGATTCTGGTGGACCCGGCCGGATTCCCGCCGGGCGATCCGCCGTTTCTCTTTCGGCTTGGGAAATTGCCGCTCGTTGGTGGATTCATCGCGTCGGTGGGGCCACGCTGGTTCACGGCGATGAACCTGCAGCAGGTGTACGCCGACCCGTCGAGGCTGAAGGACGCGACGCTGGATCGCTACTGGGAACTGACGCTGCGCCCGGGCAATCGGCAGGCGTTCCTCGATCGAACCAACACCATCGAGCCCGATCTGACCTCGCAACTCGGCGCGATCCGTGCGCCGACGCTAGTGATGTGGGGCGACCACGATCTCTGGATTCCTGTGTCGCTCGCGCCGGTGTTCGCGAAGGCGATTCCGGGTGCGCGGCTCGCGATGATCGAGAACGCGGGGCATGTCCCGATGGAAGAACGCCCCGAAGTCACGGCGCCGATGGCGAAGGCATTCGTGCTCACGGGGCGCTAACCAGCAGTTGCATTCAGCCTTCTCACGCTCGCATGCGCGAAAAGGGCCGAGACTTCAGCCCATACGCCCCACCTGCGCGCGCGCTTCGGCCAGCTGTTTGGCCAATGTGGGCGCCAACGCAAGATCGGCCTCTGGCAGCAGCGTGTACTTGACCGCGCTGCCGGAGAGATCGCTCCCCAGCGCTGAGACCAGGTCGAGCAGGACGTTGTAGGCGCCGCGCGTCTTCTTGATGTCGGTGGACGCCTCACTCGGTGTGGCCGCCGCGAACGGTGCGCAGCTCACGATCTCGTTCGCCGAGTTCATGTAGACGGTGCCGTTGATCGTCTGACAGCCTTCTGACCAACTTTTCACGTCGCGCGTCATCCCGGCTCCACCCCAGTGAATGTTGATCGTGGCGTTGGGCTCGAGCCCCTTGGAGAGATCGGCTTCGTCGAGACGCTTGTCGGCGCCTGCGCGCACCACCAGCACGCCGGCGCTCTTCGGACGGAGCGCGAGGTAGGTGCTCTTGTGCCAGCCGAAGTGGTAGTCATGTTGCCCCGGCACCAGAAACGGTGGGCCTGCCGGATTCTCTGAGGCGCCCGGCTCGGTCGTGCCCTGAAACTTGAAGACGAGCCCCTTGATCAGCAGCACGAAAATGTCATCGAACTTCCCCTGCGCTTCTGCGCGGCGAATGCCGATGAGGTGCATGTTGCCCGCAGCGGAGAAATCCCACTGCGCCACTTTGCGCGTGTCGCTTGGCTTGGTGAACGCATTCACCATCTCGAGCACCTTGCTGGGTTTGGCGAGGTACTGCTGTTTCACCTGCTCCAGCAGCGCGAGCCATTCACCGTATTCGCCGGTGGATGGCGCGCCCGCGGCCCATGCGGCAATTGTCGGCGCCCACATTGTGCGCAACTGACCGCTCTGCCAGCGCTGCAAATGCTCCTGCGTTTGCGGCCCCACACGCCCATCGGGCGTACATGGCTTCCCCTCCACCGATCGCACGTACTCCTGAAACAGCCGGATCGCGGACTGCGTGCGGTAACCGCAGATCCCGTCCGCCACGCCACCAGGAAAGAAGCCGATTTCCTTGAGCGCTGCCTGCACCTGCGCGATCGTGAGCTCCGCCGGCGCGCTCGGCGGCATGCGCTTGAGCGCGATCTTGTCGTTTCCGGGACGCACATCGGCGAGCTTCAGTCGCGTAATGCGCTCCACCTCCTTGGTGTAAGCGTCGCGTGCTGCGTCAGATACGTTCGCATCGAGGGATCCGAGCTCGATCATCCGAGGACTCCGAGGAGAGTGGTGGGCGGAGAGGTGTGATGCGTTGTGCCACCCAAGAAGGCAACGCGATCGCGCGCTGCGTGCAATAGGTCATTCGAGCGATATCGTGGTACCGGTGTCCTGACTGGCCGACGGTACCATCCGTCCATGCTCGCCGCCGCGCAGTCCGCCGCCGTCCTCGGAATCGACGCCTTCGACATCACTGTCGAAGTGCATGTAGCCAACGGGCTACCACAGTGGACGCTCGTTGGTCTTGCCGCAACGGCAGTGAAGGAGAGCCGCGACCGCGTCGGGGCGGCGTTGGCCAACTCTGGGTTTGTGGTGCCGCCTCGACGGATCACCGTCAATCTCCAGCCCGCCGACACACCGAAAACCGGAACCGCATTCGATCTGCCCATCGCCCTCGCCCTCCTCGCTGCCAGCGGACAGCTGCCGTCGGCCGCGTTGCAGGGCGTGTGCGCGATAGGAGAACTCGGACTTGATGGACAACTTCGCAGCGTGCGCGGCGTCCTCGCCGTCGCCAGGCACGTCACCAACACCAGCGCACCACTACTCATCGTTCCACCAGACAACCTCGCGGAAGCTCTCCGCGTCCCGCACGCCCGCGCCGCCGCACCGCCCTCGCTCCAGGCGCTCGTCGCAGCACTGCGCGATGGTCAACTCGTTGCCGCGCCGCGCTCCGCCGCTCCACCAGCCCCCGACGCCGACGTGCCCGATCTCGGCGATGTCGTCGGCCAAGAGTTCGCCGTACGCGCCCTCGAGATCGCCGCGGCGGGGGCGCACAACCTTCTGCTGGTAGGGCCACCCGGCGCAGGCAAAACGATGCTTGCGCGCCGACTCCCGGGAATCCTGCCACCGCTCGACGACGACGAAGCACTCGACGTCCTCGCGATTCACTCCGTCGCCGGAACACTGGCGCCGTCCGCCACGTCGGCCACACAACCGCTCCGACCGTTTCGCGCACCACATCACTCCATCTCCACCGCCGGCCTCGTCGGCGGCGGCGGCTGGCCTCGACCCGGTGAAGTCAGCCTCGCGCACCGCGGTGTGCTCTTTCTGGATGAGCTGAGCCTGTTCCCGCGACACACCCTCGAAGCGCTGCGGCAACCGCTCGAAGATGGTAGCGTCGTCATCGCCCGCGCCGCACGCGCCGTGCGATTTCCCGCCCGCTTTTCACTCGTCGCTGCCACCAACCCCTGCGCCTGCGGCTTCGCCGGAAGCGACGATCGACAATGCCGCTGCTCCGTCGCCGAACTCGAACGGCATCGGTCACGTCTGTCGGGTCCACTCGCTGACCGCATCGATCTGCATGTGCCGGTACAGCGCGTGCCGGCGAGCACCCTCGCCGCACACACCAGCGCGGATCGCTCACACATCGTCCGCACCCGCGTAGAGCGCGCTCGAGAGCGACAGCGCCAGCGCTACGCGCATTCCGCTCGTCTGCTCGAGCGCGGAACTGCGGCCGACGTGCATCAGGATACCAACGCCTCCGCACCCGCACGCATCATCACGCCCGCGGCGCGTCTCGACTCCACCGCGCGCGCCCTCCTCGTTCACGCTGCGGAACGGCTCGCCCTCTCCGCGCGCTCCTACCATCGCGTGCTGCGCGTCGCACGCACCATCGCGGACCTCGACGAAGCCGATCAGGTCGCTCGTGATCACATCGCCGAAGCACTCTACTATCGCCCCGCGCTTGCCGCAGTCGAGTCCAACCCTGTACCGTGAGGCATGCTCGGCCACGCACCCGCCGCCCCGCAGGACTCGCAACATTCGCATGACCATGATGATCCCAATCATCGTCATGAGCTCGGCGCGCAGGGTGCACACGCGCACTCGCACGCGCACGCAGGTCCGCACAATCACAGCCACGCGCCAGCCTCGTTCGATCGCGCGTTCGCCGTCGGCATCGCCCTCAATTGCAGCTTCGTTCTCGCTGAAGTGCTCTTCGGGCTGCACGCCAAGTCGCTCGCGCTGCTGGCCGACGCCGGACACAACCTCGGCGACGTCCTCGGACTCGCGCTTGCCTGGGCCGGCGCCGTGCTCGCCCGACGCGAACCAACCGAACGGCGCACATACGGCCTGCGGCGATTCTCAGTGCTCGCAGCGATGGGGAACGCGGCCATCCTCTTCATCGCGGTTGGCGCCATCGCCATCGAAGCAATCCAGCGCATGCGCGCGCCAGCAGCGGTCGCCACTGGCACCGTCATCGCTGTCGCGGCCGCCGGTATCGTCATCAACCTCGTCACAGCCCTCGGCTTCATGCGCGGCCGCCACGGTGACCTCAACGTACGCGGCGCCTTTCTGCACATGGTCGGAGATGCCGCGGTGTCGGCCGGCGTTGTCATCGCTGCCATCGCGATTCAGTTGACCGGACTCCTCGTCATCGATCCGATCGTCAGCCTCGTCATCGCAGCGCTGATCGGCTGGGGCAGCTGGTCCCTCGCACGCGACTCCGCCAATCTCGCGCTCGACGCGGTGCCGCAGTCCATCGACCCCACCGCGGTCCGCGCGCAACTCATGGCGCTCGACGGCGTAGTGAACGTGCACGACCTGCACATCTGGGCCATGAGCACCACCGAAGTCGCACTCACTGCACACCTGCTGCGCCCCTGCGCCTGCGGAGAAGACGCGCTACTCGCCGACGCCACACAACGACTCTCGGAGCGCTTCGGCATTGGACATGTCACGCTGCAACTGGAACGTGGACAGAACGATTTCCCCTGTGGTCAAGCACGCCCCGGCGCCGTCTGACGTGCGCCCCTCACTGCGCCATCTCTCCTTCGGACGATCAGCATGGGCTGCCTGAGTCGAGCCGGTTGTCTCGTCGTGATCGTGATCGCGGGCGCGGGCGCGTACTGGATGTACGGCGACCGACTGCCGAAATCGCTTTCGGGCGATCTGGCCCGCGCGCAGAAAGAGGTCGCCGCGGCGTCCAGGCAGGTCACCGACCGCCTCTCTTCTGCCGACAGTGCACGACGCGCCGAACGCACGGCGGAAGAGCGAGCACTCGTCTGGGCGTCGCTCGACGAATCGTCCGTGGACCCATCAGCCACTCCGCGCGGGAAGGATCCGCTGCTGGCACTCGGCCGCGCGAGCGGACCAGCCTTCGTCACACTGAGCGCCAGCGATGCGGCCGCGATTCTCGCCCCCTCCATCCGACGTGCGCTGCCACGCAACGCGAGCGAACCGGCGCTGGCTTTCAGCGACGATCGCATCCAACTGCGCGCCGTCGTCGATCTGCGCGACTACACCGGCGATGGCGCCATCGGTACGCTGCTGGGCGGCGCACTCGGGGGACGCGAGCCGCTGCGCATCGGCGGAACCCTGAGCGCCCCGCGTGCTGGTATGGCCGCGCTGCGTGTCACCGACCTGTCGCTCAAGGGCATCGGGGTGCCGTCAGCGCTGATTCCGCGCCTCCTGCGTACCTTACGCTCCCGCTCGGGAACGGCTCGCGCGGAATCGGAGGGCACGCTGCCTGCTGTCGAGTCGGACGAGAACGTGATCGAGTTCGCACTGCCCAAGCAGGTGGCCGACGTGCGACTCCAACATGGCAGACTCACGTTGTATCGAGCGACTCCCTGATGCGCATCACGTCCGGGTGGAGCATGTCATCGCTCAGCGGGTAGTCAGAAGAACCTCGCACTTATTCCCGCCGACAGTTCGGCTGAACGACACCATTTCGCGACTCGATCCAAGCCCCCTGCGTCATGAGCCCACATCGCATACTCGTCATCGATGACGAACCCGGCATTCGACAGGCCCTCGGCCAACTCCTCGAATACGAAGGGTACGAGGTGCGCACGGCTGCCAGCGGTCCGCTCGGCATCGCCGAGTATGAGAAGTTCCGCCCGCAACTGGTGTTTCTCGATGTGAAGATGGCGGGCATCGACGGACTCGAAGTGCTCAAGCGTCTGCGCCAGATCGATGGCGCGGCCACGGTGGTGATGATCAGCGGTCACGCCACCATCCAGACCGCCGTCGAAGCCACGCAGCTCGGCGCGTACGACATTCTCGAAAAGCCGCTCGACACGGACCGCGTGCTCGTTCTGCTGCGCAATGCACTACAGCAGCGCACGCTCGCCGATGAGAATCAGCGGCTGCGGCAGACGATCGATTCGCGTTACGAGATTGTCGGACAGAGCTATGTGATTCGGGCGCTGCTAGAGCGGGTGGAGAAGGTCGCGGGTACGCCGGCACGCGTGCTCATCACCGGAGAGAACGGCACCGGGAAGGAACTCGTGGCGCGTGCCATTCACCGCGGCTCGCAGCGCGAACGCAAGACGTTCGTGGAAGTGAACTGTGCGGCCATCCCGTCTGAGCTCATCGAGAGCGAGCTGTTCGGTCACATGAAGGGCTCGTTCACCGGTGCGATTTCGGATCGGGCCGGGAAGTTCGAACAGGCGGACGGCGGCACACTGTTTCTCGACGAAATCGGCGACATGTCGCTCGCCGCCCAGGCGAAGGTGCTGCGCGTGCTGCAGGACGGCGTGGTCACGCGGATTGGCGGCAACAAGCCCGTGCAGGTGGACGTGCGCGTACTCGCCGCGACCAACAAGGATCTCGAAGAGGAGATCAACGCGGGGCGTTTCCGAGAAGACCTGTTCTACCGTCTGAACGTCGTCCCGATCAGCGTGCCCGCACTCCGAGAACGGCGCGAAGACATCGAACCGCTGGTGCTGCACTTCCTGCAGCAGCTCGCCGCCCGTGACGGATTGCCCGCACGAAGCATCACCGACGAGGCGCTCAAAGCGCTGACCGCCCTCGACTGGCCCGGCAACGTGCGTGAATTGCGCAACACGGTCGAACGGATGGTGATTCTGGCCAACGCGCCGGTGATCGGCCTCAACGACGTGGAGCGTCTGGTTGGCCGCCGCGCCGCGGAGCCGGCCGGACTTGGGGCCTTGGTGGACTGCGGGACCTTCGAGGAGTTCAAGCAGGAAGCCGAGCGCGCGTTTCTCGTGGCCAAGTTGCGGATGTTTGACTGGAACGTGTCTGAGACGGCGCGGGCGCTGGACATGCCGCGGTCGAATCTGTACAAGAAGATCGAGCGTTATGGGTTGACGCGGGAACACGCGCCGGCGTCCTGACGTCGACCTCCACTTTCTCTCTGTGCCATGACCGACCGTAACTGGGAAGCCGAACTCGCCAAGATCGACAAGCAGCTGGCCTCCGTCTCCGACGAGCAGCTGCTGGCCGAGAGCCGAGCGCCGGCCAACAGGAAGGGCGGGCCACCGGCGGCGTTGCCCGCAGGAAAGGCGCCGGCTGCGGCCGTCGCCCCCACGCGCTCAGCGGCGCCGGCCGGCGGTACGTGGCGCGGCTGGGTGAAGGTCACGATCGCGGTCGCCGCCGCGGCGGGGCTGATGTTCTGGCCGTGGCCCGCCCGCTGCGGCCCGCCGCTCATGGGCTTCACGGCGGCCACCGGCGCGGTTGCACTGCTAGGCCTCTGGAGTGCCCTGGGGACGTGGCGCCATCGACTGGGCTTGGCCCACGTTGCGTCGATGTTGGTCGTGGTGTGGGGGTTGGCGTTGGGCGCTCGCGAAGTGCTCCCGCGCGTCGGGTACGCGATCCCCACCGACCTGCGCGCGGCCGGCTGGAGCTGCGACCTGGTGCCCGCCGGAACCCTGCCCGCGGGGGGCGCTCCGAACGGCGCGCCATCGGCAACACCCTCCAATCCGCAGACCGCGCCGTCCGCCGATCCGACTGCGGCGCCGGTCACCTCCGGGGCCACTCCCACGCGACTCTGACCGTGTAGCTTTCGGTCATGACTACGTTCAAAAATTTCATCGGCGGACAGTGGGTTGCTCCGTCGACCGGCGAGTATTTCGAGAATCGCAATCCGGCCAATCAGGATGACCTGATTGGCCAGTTCCCCGCGTCTGGTGTGGAGGACGTCGAGCGCGCTGTCGAAAGCGCACTTCGTGGCTTTGCACGGTGGAAGCGCACGCCGCCACCGGCTCGCGGCGACGTACTGCGTCGGGTCGGCGATCTGCTGTCGCAGCGCAAGGACGAGATTGCCGATCTGATGACGCGCGAGATGGGCAAGCCCGTTGCCGAAACGAAGGGCGACGTGCAGGAAGCGATCGACACGGCGTACTATGCGGCCACCGAAGGACGTCGCCTCTTCGGCCACACCGTGCCCAGCGAGTTGCGCGCGAAGTGGGCGATGAGCATGCGCCGGCCGATCGGTGTCTGCGGTCTCATCACGCCGTTCAATTTCCCGCTGGCCATTCCCACGTGGAAAGCCTTCCCAGCGCTTCTCTGCGGGAACGCCGTCATTCTCAAGCCCGCCGAAGACGTGCCGCACACGTCCACGGTGCTGGTCGAGATCCTGCTCGAAGCTGGCCTGCCGCCTGAAGTGATTCAGCTCGTGCACGGCATGGGTGAGGTCGTCGGCAAGGCGATTGTCGAGCACCCCAAGGTGCCGGTGATTTCGTTTACGGGCTCCACCGAGACCGGTCGCATCGTTGGCGAAACGTGCGGCCGCATGCATAAACGGCTCTCGCTCGAAATGGGCGGCAAGAATGCGCAGATCGTGTTGGACGATGCCAATCTCGATCTCGCCATCGACGGCGTCCTCTGGGGCGCCTTCGGAACGACAGGGCAGCGCTGCACCGCAACAAGCCGCCTCATTCTACAGGACGGCATTCACGACGAATTCGTGGAGCGTCTGGTGGCACGCGCCGAAGCGCTCGTGCTGGGTGACGGTCGCGTAGCCGGAACCGATGTCGGTCCGCTCATTCACGAGGCGTCGCGCGAAAAGGTCGAGCGCTACGTGGAGATCGGGAAGGCGCAGGGTGCCACGCTGCGCACCGGTGGCGCACGTGCAACAGACGGCGCGCTCGCCAAGGGTTTCTTCTTCCAGCCGACGATCTTTACCGGCGTCACCGCGGGATCTCGGTTGGAGCAGGAAGAGATTTTTGGCCCTGTGCTTTCCGTGATCCGTGTCGCATCGGTGGATGAGGCGTTCACGGTCAACAATGACGTGCGCTACGGTCTGTCGTCTTCCGTGTACACGGCCAATGTCAACGTCGCGTTCCGTGCGCTCGATGAGCTCGACAACGGCATCACGTACGTCAACGCGCCGACGATCGGCGCCGAAGCGCATCTGCCGTTTGGCGGCGTGAAGGAAACCGGCAACGGACACCGCGAAGGCGGCTGGGAAGTGTTCGAGTTCTACTCGGAGACCAAGGTCGGCTACATCGACTACTCCGGTGTGCTGCAGCGCGCGCAGATGGACAACTACTAGCCGACCCGCATGACTTCTCCGCAAGGGCTGCCGAACGAAACGCCGCGATCGGTCACGGCGATCGTGGATCGTGACGAGGCGGTGCGATCTGCAGCCCTTCGTGCGGCGAACGGTCGCACGCGCGCGTCACGTGGTGCGCGGCTGACTTGGCTCTGGGAGTGGGCGAAGGTCTTTCCGGCCGCCGTGCTGCTCTTTCTGTTGCTGCGTTCATTTCTCGTCGAGGCGTACAAGATTCCGTCGGGGAGCATGGAGCGCACGCTGCTCGTGGGCGACTTCCTGCTGGTGAACAAACTCGTCTACGGCGCGGAGATCCCGTTCTCCGGCAAGCGGCTCCCGTCGTGGCGCGCGCCACAGCGTGGCGACGTCATCGTCTTCGATTGGCCGGTCGATCCCAGCAAGAACTTCGTCAAGCGCCTCGTGGGACTGCCCGGCGACACGCTCTCCATGCGCGACGGCACGCTGCTGCGCAATTCCGTACCGCTCACGGAGCGTTACGTTGTGCGCACGGAGCCCAACGTGGATCCGGTGAACGACGATTTCCGCTGGCAGAAGGGATATGTCGTCAAGACGGCCGCCGCTGCTAGCACAACGGACCTTGGCGTGTATCATCCGTCTCGCAACAACTGGGGGCCGATTGTCGTGCCGCCGTCCCACATGTTCGTTCTGGGAGACAATCGCGACAATTCCCTCGATAGCCGTTACTGGGGATTCGTGCCCGACAGCCTATTGCGCGGCACCCCCTTGATGGTCTACTACAGTTTCACGCCGGACTCCACTCGCCCCTTCGCCTGGTTGACGCACATACGCTGGTCTCGAGTCGGGAATGTGGTGCGCTGATGGTGTCGTCTTGAGCGGACCGCTGTTGCCCCGCCGTTTCGGCGTTCACATTACTGCGTGACAGTTCAGCGGCAGGCGTTCCTGGTCGACGCCGCCGCCTTCAGGTTTCTGCCGAGCGTCGCATGCGGCGCCGCGTCCATCGGCAGTTCGATTTCCGCCCTAACGAGCCGCTGTCCTCATGGCCGTATCTCCGTCGAAGAAAAAGGCGTCATCGTACGAAGAAGGTTCGCTCGACCAGTACCTGCGAGACATCAGTGCGTATCCGCTGATCTCGCGGGAAGAAGAAGCGGAGTTGGCGCGGCGCATTCGCGTAGGCGACCAGGAGGCGCTCGATAAACTCGTGCGCTCGAACCTGCGCTTCGTCGTCTCCGTGGCCAAGAAATACCAGAACCAGGGCGTCTCGCTCTCGGACCTGATCAACGAGGGCAACCTCGGTCTGAT
This sequence comes from Gemmatimonas sp., assembly GCA_965279375.1. Lineage (GTDB taxonomy): Bacteria > Gemmatimonadota > Gemmatimonadetes > Gemmatimonadales > Gemmatimonadaceae > Gemmatimonas. The sequence goes on from OZ257156.1 coordinate 3,177,537, forward strand.
CCGCGCCGCGCACAAATTCGACGAGACGAAGGGGATCAAGTTCATCTCCTACGCGGTCTGGTGGATTCGCCAGGCGATTCTGCAGGCGCTCGCCGAGCAGTCGCGAATCGTGCGTGTGCCGCTCAACCGCGCGGGGACGCTGCACCGCATCGGCAAGCGTGCCAACTCGCTGCTGCAGGAACTCGGACGCGAAGCGACGCACGCCGAGATCGCCGAGGGGATGGACATCACCGAGGAAGAAGTCGCCAAGACGATGTCCATCTCGCAGGTGCATCTCTCGCTCGATGCGCCGCTCACGCCGGGCGAAGACAATCGCCTGCTGGACTATCTCGCCGACACGGTCAACCCCACCCCCGACGAACAGACGTTCGAGAAGGCCCTCACCGAAGCGATCGAAGATTCGCTTGGCGGCCTCAAGGAACGCGAAGCGAAGATCCTTCGCCTCTACTTCGGCATCGACGGCGCCGAGCCGATGACGCTGGAGGAGATCGGCACGCTGCTCGGGATCACGCGCGAGCGGGTGCGGCAGATCAAGGAGAAGGCGCTTTCGCGACTGCGCCACGTCTCGCGCGCCAAGTCGCTCGAAAGCTTTCTGAGCTGACCGTCGGCGCCCGCCGACTGACCATCCAATTATCTCATGGCTTCGATGTATTCATTCGACGTGACCACCGGTTGCGACTTGCAGGAAGTCGACAACGCGGTGAACCAGGCGCAGAAGGAAGTCACGCAGCGTTTCGACTTCAAAGGCTCGCACGTGCTCATCGAGTTCAAGCGCGCCGACAATCTCATTCAGCTGGAAGCCGAGGGTGAGATGCGCATGGACGCCCTCGTGGACGTGCTGCGCGGTCGCCTGATCAAGCGCGGCGTGCCGGTCAAGAATCTCGATATCACCGACCCCAAGCCGGGCAGCCACGAGATTCTGCGCAGCGAGATCAAGCTCAAGATGGCGCTCGACTCTGAGACGGCGAAGAAGGTGAGTGCGGCGATCAAGGAAGCGAAGATGAAGAAGATCACCGCGGCCATTCAGGGCGAGCAGGTGCGCGTCTCCAGCCCGGACAAGGATGCGCTGCAGGAGTGCATGACACTGCTGCGCAAAGGGGACTACGGCGTCGAACTGCAGTTCGGGAATTTTCGATAGGCCGGGGTGCGCTGAGCGGCTGTTCGGCTAGCTTTCACGATGCTCAAAATCGGTTTGGTCACCCTCGGGTGTGACAAGAACACGGTCGACTCCGAGCGGTACCTCGCCGACCTCCTCGCCCACGGCGCGGAGTCGGTGACGAATCTCGCTGACGCCGACGTGGTGGTGGTGAACACCTGCGGCTTCATCGATGCCGCCAAGGCGGAGTCCATCGAGGCGATCGTCGAGGCCACGCGCCTCAAGGAAGACGGTAACTGCAAGGCGGTCTTCGCGATTGGCTGCATGATCGAGCGCCACAAGGGCGAACTCGAAGAGGCGCTCCCCGAAGTCGACTGCTTCCTTGGCACCTCCGAGACCGATCGCCTCGTGCCCGAACTCATCGAGCGCGGGCTGATCAGCGGCGAGATCCTCGAGCACCCGGGCGTTCGCGTCTTTGGCGGCGGCTCGCAGCATGTGCGCTATCTCAAGGTCAGCGAAGGGTGCGATCACGGCTGCGCGTTCTGTGCGATTCCGCTCATGCGCGGCAGGCACCGCTCGTTCGCGCTGGACGATCTCATTCGCGAAGCGCAGCTGCTGGAAATGCAGGGCGCGCGTGAGTTGAACCTCGTGGCGCAGGATCTGGCGCACTATGGACGCGACCGTCGCGATGGATTCGCGCTGCCGGAGCTGCTCGAATCGCTCGTACGCGAGACGTCGATTCCGTGGCTGCGCAATTTGTATCTCTACAGCGCGGGCATCACGCCGCGTCTGCTGGAAGTGATCGCGGCCAACCCACGCATCGTGCGCTATCTCGACACGCCGATGCAGCATGGCGCCGATTCTGTCCTCGCGCGCATGCGTCGCCCCGAGCGGCAGCGCACGATCCGTGAGCGACTCAAGAGCTATCGCGAGATCGTGCCGGACCTCGCGGTGCGGACCACGGTGATCGTCGGCTTTCCGGGCGAGACCGAAGACGACTTCAACGTCCTCTGCGATTTCCTCGAAGAGATGCAGCTCGATCGTGTCGGCTGCTTCACGTACTCGCCGCAGGAAGGGACGCGTGCGAACGAGATGGAAGACGATGTGCCCGACTCCATCAAGAGCGAGCGCAAGGAACGCATCGAAGAGCTGCAGCGCGCCATCACCTCGGAGCGCTACGAGCGCTTTCTGGGCAAGGAGACGCGCGTACTGGTGGACCGTGTGCACGACGCGCCGGGCATTGTCGTGTGCCGCGCGCCGTGGCAGGCCGATGACATCGATGGTGTGACGTACGTGCGCGCCGACGCACCGCCGGGCGCGATGCTCGACGTGCGCGTTGATGCGGTCGAAGACGACTACGATTTCCGCGCCACGCTCCTCCGCGTGGCTGATCTACCGCAGGCGGCGGCTCGGCGCGCCACGCGCAGCTTGCCGCTCGTGAATGCACCTTCTTCTGTCGGGAGCTTTGGACGATGAGTCTGGTCGTGAATCCTGATGCACCGGGTACGTCCGGCAGCGATGTCGGCAGCGAAGCGCAGGTGTCGCAGCGTTCGTCCGCGCGCTCACACGCGATCATGGAGCAGAGCCGCACGCGCTTCCCCGGTGGCGTGAATTCGCCCGTGCGCGCGTTTGGCGGTGTGGGTGGCGAGCCGTTCGTCGCCGCGCGTGGCGCGGGTGCGCGCGTGTGGGATGCCGACGGCAACGAGTACATCGACTACATCCTGTCGTGGGGCCCGCTGGTACTCGGCCATGCGCCACCGGTCGTGCTCGAAGCGCTCGCCGATGTCATGAAGAATGGCACCAGCTTCGGCATGCCGACCGGGCTGGAAGTGCAGCTCGCCGAGAAGATCGCCGAGCGTATGCCGCATTTGGAGATGATGCGGTTTACGAGCAGCGGGACTGAAGCGGCGATGACCGTTGCACGGCTGGCGCGCGCCATCACGGGGCGGGAACACATCCTCAAGTTCGAAGGGTGCTACCACGGGCATGCCGATGGATTTCTCGTGCGCGCCGGTTCCGGCGTGGCCACGCTTGGATTGCCGGACTCGCCGGGCGTGCCGGAGGGGTTGGCCAAGCTGACGCTGACCTGCACGTACAACGATCTCGAGGCCGTCGAGCGCATTGCGCGTGAAGTGCCGCTGGCGGCGATCATGCTGGAGCCGGTCGTGGGCAACGGTGGGTTCATTCAGCCGTCGCCGGAATTCATTCCGGGATTGCGCCGTATTGCTGACGAAACGGGCGCCTTGCTCGTCTTCGACGAAGTCATGACTGGTTTCCGCATCGCATACGGTGGAGCGCGCGAGCGCTTCGATGTCATCCCCGATCTCACGGCCTTGGGCAAAGTGATCGGCGGTGGCCTGCCCGTGGCTGCGTACGGCGGGCGCAAGGAATACATGTCGCGCATCGCGCCCACTGGCCCGGTCTATCAGGCGGGCACGCTCTCAGGCAATCCGCTGGCCATGGCGGCGGGCATCGCCACGCTTGGCATGCTCACGCGCGACCTGCACGACAAGATCACCGCGCAGACCTCCCGGTTGGTGAGCGGACTGACGGACGTCGCCGCGCGCCACAGCGTCCCCTTCACGGCCAGTCATGTGGGCTCGATGTGGGGCTTCTTCTTCCATCCGGGACCGGTGCGCACGTTCGAAGAGGCCAAGCAGTGCGATACGGCGCTCTTCAAGCGCTTCTTCCATGCCGCGCGTCGTCGTGGCGTGTCGTTGGCGCCGTCGCCCTTTGAAGCGGCGTTCATGTCGGCGGCGCATGGCACCGCTGAAATCGACGCGACGCTGGACCGTCTCGACCGCGCGCTTGGCGCGGCCGTGGCTGGTCGCGACTAGGTCGCCGAGCGGGAATGGGTAGGCCGCGACTGCGTCCGGAGTCCATCGCGGTAGGTGCGATGGGGATTGTTGTCGCGGCAGCGGCTTTTGCGGTCGCCTGTGCACCGTCGGCGCGCGTGCCGCGCGCGGGCGTCGAGCCGCATGTTGCCGGCGAATCGCGCGAGCTGCAAGGGCGCCTCGATGGCGTCGATCGCATGGCGCGCGTCGCGTTGCACATGGGCATCGCCATCGCGCCGGTGACGTCGACGGGCAAGTGGCGCGTGGATGAGCAGGGCGGAAAGCAGCAGCTCGTGAGAGGGCAGGGGCGCGAGCCGTGGCGCATCGAGCGGAAGGGAACGCTGCTGCGCATTGCAGGTGCTGGCGATGATGCGACCCCGTGGCGGGTGGGGCCGCTCGTGGCGCGGCCAGCCAGCGGCGACGCAACGCTCCAGTACAACGGACGTCGCTATCGCGGGGAGCTGTGGTTTTCGGCCACCGATTCGGGCATTCTCGTCGTGAATCGACTGCCGGTGGAGGACTATCTGCGCGGCGTGGTGCCCGCCGAGCTGGGGACGCGCCTGGAGTCGGACCGCGCGGCGATGGAGGCGCAGGCGATCGCCGCGCGAAGCTACACGTACATGCGCGTCCCCGGCGTCGACGCGCAGCCGGCGTCGGGCTCGTGGGACCTGGTCGCGACCGTGTCGAATCAGGTCTACTCCGGGATGGATTCGGAGTCTCCCATCGTGAATCAGGCCGTGGACGCGACCGCTGGGTTGGTGCTGCGCTACGGCGGGCTGCTGGTGGACGCGCCCTATTCATCGTCGTGCGGGGGGCGTTCAGCGGTGCCGGGCGATGCGTGGCGTGATGCGCGACCGGAGCCCTATCTGCAGGCGCTCGACGACATCAACCCCGCGACCGGGCGACCGTACTGTGACATCTCGCCGCGCAATCGCTGGACGGTGTCGCTGGACGAGGCACAGCTGAGTGAGGCCGTGCGCCGCGCGCTGGTAGCGGCGGGTGCAAGCAACCCGAGACCTGCGCGTATCCAGGAGGTAGAAGTCACGCAACGGACCAGCTCCGGACGCGTCGGCGAGTTGGTGATGCGTACGGAGCGAGGCGACGTGCGCGTACGCGCGAACGATCTTCGCACTGTCTTTCGCGATGCGCGTGGCGCGATCCTGTCCAGTACGTATTTTTCTGTCGAGCGCGATGCGCGGGCTCGCGGACACCTGACGGGTGTCACCCTGCGCGGCGCCGGCTACGGACACGGTGTGGGGATGTGCCAATGGGGCGCGATCGGTCGATCGCGCGCAGGACAGGATGCTCGCACGATCCTGGCGCACTACTACCCTGGGACGACGGTCGGCTTCGCGGATTGAAGGTTTACCCTCCGGAGGCGGCATGAAGGACGGCGTACGCATCGCCGTAGTCGGGACCGGCGCCATCGCCCAGCTCACGCACATCCCTGTGCTGTCCAAGCTGCGCGGCGCCTCGCTGGTCGCCTTGTGTGACAACGACGCCGCCAAGGCGCGTGCCCTCGCCGACCGGTTCGGTGTACCCGACGTCTTCACCGACTTCGAAGAGCTGCTCGACTCGGATGAACTCGACGCGGTCGTGATCGCGACGCCCAATCACCTGCATGAGCCGCACGTGTTGAGCGCCCTGCGCGCCAAGCTGCACGTGCTGTGCGAGCGGCCGCTGTCGCTCACGGTACGTGGTGTGGAGCGCTGCCTCGCTGCGGCGCAGAAGTCGGACCGTCGGTTGGTCGTGGGGCACAACCATCGATTCCGCGCCGATGTGCAGGCGCTCGACCAGTTCATCCGCAACGCCGAACTGGGACAGGTCACCTCCATTCGCACCGGCGCGTTCTACGGGAAGCGCGGCACTGATGGCTGGCGCAATCGACGCGCAGAAGCGGGCGGCGGCGCGTTCCAGGAGCACGGCTTCCCACTACTCGATCTCGCGATGTGGCTCGCTGACACGCCGGCTCCAGTGCGTGTCTCCGCGTCGATGCGTCGCGGACGTGCCGCCGCCGCCGTCGAAGACTCCATGCAGGTGCTGCTCGAGTGCGAGAACGGCGTCACGATCTCGTTCGACGTGGCGTGGTCGTACGTAGGCGACGAAGATCGGTGGTGGTTTGAGGTGCACGCAACGCGCGGGGCAGCGCGGCTCGCTCCGTTGCGCGTGATCAAGGAACTCAACGGGCGTCCGGTGGACGTGTCCCCGACGGGCGCGGCGGCGCGCGAGAGTCCGTTCCTTCAGAGCTATCGCGCCGAGATCGCGCACTTTCTGGCCGTGATACAGGGGGAGGCGCCGTACGAGCCTCCGACAGATCAGGTGCAGGTGCATCGCATTCTCGAAGCGATCTATCGCGCGGCGGACGACGGGAAAGAGATCCGCTTCTGATGCGACGCGGTCTGCTGGCCGTCGTTCTGCGATCCGTGGTGTTGTGCGTGGCGATGCTCTTCGCGCCACGCAGCATCGTCGCGCAAGCGCCCGATTCCGCGCCGCCACCGCCGGGCGTGTCGGCCGCCTTGGACAGTGCACGCGCGTTGCGCGGCGCATCCCTCTCGATCTCGCTGCTGACGTACGGTCCCGGCAATGCGGTGTTCGAGCGATTCGGCCACATGGCGCTCGCGGTGCACGATAGTCTCACGGGAGAAGACGTCGCCTTCAACTGGGGAATGTTCGACTTCAGTGAGCCGAACTTCGTGATGCGATTCCTGACGGGCGACACGAACTACTGGATGGCGGGATTCAATACGGCCGCCTTCAACGCGCATTATCGATCGGAGAATCGACGCATCCGGCTGCAGCAGATCGTGCTCCCGGCGGTGGAACGCGCGGCGCTGTTCGAGTACGTGGCCTGGAACGCGCGCGACGCAAACAAGTTCTATCGCTACGACTACTACAACGACAACTGCGCCACCCGTGTGCGCGATGCGATCGATCGCGTACTCGGCGGACGACTGCGCACCGCGCTCAAAGTTCCGGGCGACGCGCACACGTGGCGTGGTGAGACGGCACGAATCACCGAAGGCGATCTGCCGACTTTTGCCGGCATCGAGATCGCGCTCGGCCGAAACGCCGACAAGGTGTTGAGCAAGTGGGACGAGTCCTTCCTGCCCGAGCGACTCGCCGATCACCTCAGCGACTTCATCGTCAGCGATGCGCAGGGCCGACGGTACAGCCTGGTCAAGCAGGACACGGTGATCTTCGAACCCACGCGTGTGCCGTTGCCGACGGAACCGCCGACGTGGTTTGCCGGCGCGCTGCTAGTCGGTTTGACCATCGCCGGCGTCATCGCCGCACTCACCGATGCCCGTCCGCCTGCCGCACGCGCTGTGCTCGCCGCGATCGTCGCCGTCTGGTATCTGTTGGGCGGGTTTCTCGGCACCGCGCTGCTGCTTGCCGGCACAGTCACCAAGCACGCGCCGTACATGGGGAGCAACACCACCCTGCTGCAGTTGCATCCGCTGATGTTGATCGCACTGTGGCCGGTCACGGCCTCGCTCGCGAGACGTCGCTACACGCGGACCGCGCTGGGGCTCACCTCGGTGTTGGCGCTGCTGTCGGTCGTGGGCGTCGTGCTGCAGCTGATCCCGTCGTTCGCACAGGGAAGCAGCGTCGTGCTGGCCGTCACTGTGCCGATTCATCTGGCGTTGGCCCTCGCGCTCTGGCGTCTCGAGCATGACGAGAGCACGCACCGACATGCCGCGATGCCGCTCTCGCGCGCCGCGTAAGCGTGACAGCGTGAGCGTGACTTCGTGAACGTGACTTCGTGAGCGTGACCTCGTGAACGCGACCGTAAGCGACTCAGGCAGCACCGTTGCAGCTGGCGTCGACGTCGGGGGCACCTTTACCGATCTTGCGGCGATCGCGCGCGACGGCACGATCCGTACATCGAAGGTCCTCAGTGTGCCGACCGATCGCGCACTGGGCGTGCTCGCGGCGATCGACGCGTCAGGTATCGCACCCACGGCGATGGCCTTCATCGCGCATGGCACGACGGTTGTCACCAACCTGCTCCTCGAGCGGGCGGGCGCACGCGTGGTCGCCTGCATCACGAGCGGCTTCACCGATCTGCTGGAACTGCGTCGGCAGGAGCGCGCCGCGCTCTACGACCTGACCAAGCATCATCCCGCGCCGCTCGTTGCCCGTGCTGACGTCATTGCCGTGCGCGAGCGCATCGTGCCCGAAGGCGTCCAGTTGCCGTTGGATGCCGCTGCAATCGCCGAGGTGGTCGCGGCGGTGATGGCTCGGGAGGCGGAGACGGTGGCGATCACGCTGCTGCACGCGTACGCGATGCCTGAACATGAGCAAGCGCTGCGCGACGCGCTCGTGAGTGCGCTGCGCGATGCGGGTGTCACCTGCGATGTGATCTGTTCGCACGACGTACTCCCCGAGATTCGCGAGTATGAACGCCTCGCGACCACCGTGGCCGAGGCGTATGCGCGTCCTGCGGTGCGCGCGTACCTGGGCAACCTGCGCGGGCGGCTCGCGGAGCGCGGGTATCCGGCGCCGCGCGTGATGACGTCGGCCGGTGGCACGCTGTCGGCGGATGATGCCGCGCGGCATGCGGCATCGCTGGCCTTGTCTGGACCTGCGGGCGGCGTGACCGGTGCGGCGGCGATCGCTCGCGCCTTGGGAATCAGCGGCGCGCTCACGATCGACATTGGCGGCACTAGCGCAGACGTAGGCCTCATCGACGATGGCGAGCCGCTCGTCGAGCGCGGAGGCCTCGTAGCCGGCGCGCCCATCGCTTTGCCTCGTGTGCTCGTGGAAGCGGTGGCGGCCGGTGGTGGCAGTCTTGGTTGGATCGACGCGGGCGGCGCACTGCGTGCCGGGCCGGAGAGCGCGGGCGCGGTGCCGGGGCCCGCTGCGTATGGCCGCGGTGGTCTGCGCCCCACGGTTACCGATGCTCACGTCGTCCTCGGACACGTGGCCGCGGGCGCGTGGAGCGGTGGCGTCACCATCGACGTGTCGCTGGCGCGCACGGCGATGCAAACCATTGCCGATCCGCTCGGCGTCAGCGTGGAACGTGCCGCCGAAGCACTCATCGCCACCGCGGATGCGACGATGGCGCGTGCGCTACGCCGCGTCTCGGTGGAGCGAGGTATCGATCCACGTGCCGTTGCCCTGATTGCGTTCGGCGGCGGCGGTCCGTTGCATGCCTGTGGCCTCGCCGAGCGACTGGGGATGACGCGCATCGTCATTCCACCGCATGCTGGTGTGCTGAGTGCGGTCGGACTCGCGTTGGCGCCGGAGCGTCGTGAAGGGCTCGCCAGTTTCGTCACGCGCACCGACGCTATCGACGTAGACGTGCTGGCAGCGCTGCTCGCGTCGCAGGCCGATCGACTTGCGGGCGCATCGGCGGAGGGGCTCACGCCTCGATGGTGGGTGCGCACGCGCTTTGTGGGGCAGGGCTACGAACTCGACATCGCGTGCGCGCCGGGTGATGGCGGCGCCGACATCGCTCAGCGATTTCTCGATCGGCATCAGGCCCGCACCGGCTTCGTACTCGATCGCGCGGTGGAGTGCATCAGCCTGCGTACCGCGCTCGTGGGCGAGGCATGGCCGGTGCGCTTTGCGCGCGAAGCGCGTGCCACCGCGCACGGCGACGATGGACTCGGCGACGATCAGGACGATGGCTACGCACTGTCGCGCACACTGCGCGGTCCGGCGATCGTGCGGCTGCCTGACGCGACGCTGCGCGTGATGCCCGGCTGGCGTGCGCGGACGTTGGAGATCGGCGGTTGGATGCTGAAGGCCGAGTGATGGCGCGCAGCGTTTCGTCGGAGCGCACGCGGATTGTCGGAGTCGCTGTGCCTCCGCTCGTGCCCAACACCGGTGATGTGCGCGTGCTTCTCGTTGGCGAAGCGCCGGGCCCACGTGGCGCCGACAAGAGCGGCGTGCCCTTCTTTGGCGACGCGGCGGGCAAGCATCTCTATGCGGCGCTGCAATCGTTGGGTGCGATCTCGCTGCCGGACGCTGTCGGTGCGCTGGCATGGGATGGCAGTCTCTTCGCCAATGCTGGCCTGCGGCCAACGGCGCACGGCGTCGCGCTGGGCAATGCGTTCGATCGTTGCCCCACAGACGATGGTACCTCGTTCCGTGCGCCCACCAAACGCGAACTGGAAGGCCCCGACAACATCGCGCGACTGTCGCGCGAGCTACAGGCGCTGTCGGCGCGCGGCCTGACGGGCGTTGTCACGATGGGGCGCGTTGCTACGTCGACGATCGACGCGGTGCTCGCCGCGTTTCCGATGCCAACGCTGGTCCGGCGTGCGGTGCCGCATCCGTCAGCACAGGGGTTGCTCTCCATGGCGCCAGATAGAGGACGCGGCGCGCGCATGGCCGACCTGCAGCGCGACTGGCAACAGCGACTGTGTGATGCAGTGATCGAGGCCGGATTCAACGCCGACGTGCACGGGAGCCGCGCATGACCAGTCCGCGCTTCGATACGCTCGAGCTGACGGTTTTCGCGCAGGGTGTGTCGATGCTGGCAGAAGAGATGGGCAGCCTGCTCGAACGCAGCGCGATCTCGCCAAACATTCGCGAGCGGCGTGATGCCTCGTGCGCACTGTTCGATGCGGACGGGCGCATGGTCGCGCAGGCCGCGCATATCCCCGTACATCTGGGCGCGATGCCCGAGTCGGTCGCGGCGGTGCGTGCTGTCGGCGCCGCGCCCGGTGATCTCTTTCTGCTCAACGATCCGTCGCACGGCGGGTCGCATCTCCCCGACCTAACCATGGTCGAGGTCATCGCCGACCCAAACGATGCGTCGCGCATCATCGGCTACGTTGCCGTGCGTGCGCACCACGCCGATGTGGGCGGCATGAGCCCGGGCAGCATGCCGTTTGGCGCGACGGAGCTCTTTCAGGAAGGGTTGATCGTACCGCCGGTCCGTCTCGAACGCGGAGGCGTCGCGCAGGAGGACGTCATGCGACTCGTGCTAGCCAACGTGCGCACACCGTCCGAGCGCGAGGGTGATCTGCGCGCGCAGCGCGCGGCGTGCGCGGCTGGACGTGATGGGTGGCAGGCGCTCTATCAGCGGCTCGGCGCCGCAACGCTGCAGGACGCAATCGACGCGCTGCTCGACTACACCGAGCGTCGCGTGCGCGCGCGGCTTGCACTGCTGGACGGCGCGGTGGGTCGCGCCGCTGATGCACTCGAAGGCGATGGCGTGTCCGATGCACCAATTCCCGTCGTCGTCGCGGTGCGCATCGCCGACAGTACGCTGCATCTCGATCTCACGGGCACGTCACCCGCTGTGCGCGGCAACGTAAACGCACCGCCAGCAGTCGCGCGTGCTGCTGCCGTGTTCGTGCTACGTGTGCTCTGCGACGACGACGTGCCGGTGAACGACGGTGTCGCGCGCGCGCTCACGCTCGTCATTCCCGACGATTGCGTGGCCAACGCAAAGCGGCCGAGTGCCGTGGCGGCGGGCAATGTGGAGCTGTCGCAGCGCATGACGGATGTCTGCTTCGCCGCGCTCGCCGATGCCGCCGCATCGGTCGGCGCGCACGACCTCCCGATTCCGGCGTGCGGTCAGGGCACGATGAACAACGTCACCCTGGGCGCGCCGGGCTGGAGCTTCTACGAGACACTCGGCGGCGGACAAGGTGCAAGTGTGCGCGGCGACGGACCCGACGCGGTTCATGTGGGGATGAGCAACACGCGCAACACGCCGGTGGAATCGTTGGAGCGCGCGTATCCGCTGCGCGTGGTGGAGTACGCCGTGCGGCGTGGCAGCGGTGGCGCTGGTGCACACCGCGGTGGCGACGGCGTCATTCGTCGCTACGAGGCACGCGTACCGTGCACCGCCACCTTGCTGACGGAACGTCGCGTGGTGGCACCGCCGGGCGCGCGTGGTGGCGACGCGGGTGCACGTGGTCGCAATCTGCTCAACGGCGCACCGCTGCCGGCCAAGTGCCGAGTGGCGATGGACGTGGGCGATGTGTTGACGATCGAGACGCCGGGCGGCGGCGGGTACGGCGCGACTTCGTAGCTCGGGCCGAGACCGTCTCCGGAAGGGTGAGGGGGCGTGAGGTGAGCGCCCCGCCGGGGCATTTTGCTGGCCGGGGACAGCCGGACTCGCGCCGGGACGGACGCGAGGTAACGTACAAGCATGTCCATTCGCTTCCTCTCCGAGATGGCGTTGCGTGTCTGGCCTGCGCTCCTGCTCGCCGCCGGTCCGCAGACGGTGGCAGGCACCGTGGTCGCGTCGAACATGAATGCCGCGAGCGTCTCCATCGTCGATGTCGCCAGTGGTGCGACGCTCGCCACCATTCCCACCGGCGAAGGACCGCACGAGGTGGCCGTCTCGCACGACGGTCGTACCGCCGTCGTCAGCATCTACGGCAATCGAGCCGCCATCGGCAGTTCGCTGCTCATCATCGACCTGTCGGCGCCGGCACGCACGCGCACGATCGAGCTGGGGCCGGGCAACCAGCGTCCACATGGGCTCGCATTCCTGCCCGGCGATCGCACGCTTCTGGTGACCGGTGAGCGTGCGCAGCGTGTACTCGCCGTGGACATCGCGTCGGGTGTCATCGACTCCTCCGTCACGACGGGGCAGGCCACCACGCACATGGTGGCCACGACCGAGAACGGCTCGCGCGCGTATACGACCAACATCGCCGCCATGACCGTCAGCGCCATCGAAGTGGCTGATCGACGCGTGCGCGCGACCTTTCCGGTGATGGCGCGCATCGAAGGCATTGCCGTCACACCGAGCGGCAGTGAAGTGTGGGTGGGCGGAAACGAATCGCATGCCGTCTACGTGCTGGACGGCGAGACAGGCGCCATCCTGCACACGCTCAGCGGTTTCGGCATGGCGTATCGCATCGGGATCACGCCGGACGGTCGCACAGCGGTCGTGTCCGATCCCGGCGCCGAGAAGATTCACCTCGTGGACGTCGCCACACACGCCGTGCGCGCGGTCATCGACGTGCCGCCAATGGCCGATGGCCAACCGTCTTCGCCGCAGGGGGTGACGGTCGCACGCGATGGACGCACCGCGTTCGTCACGCTCAAGGCGGCAGCGAAGGTGGCGGTGGTTGATCTGACGAGTGCGCGCATCGTGAAAACGCTGCCGGTCGGCGCGGGCTCCGATGGCGTGGGCTTCTCGCCGCGCGTCTTCGCGCGCTGATGACATGCCGCGGCTGAGTGTGCGCAGTGGCGCCGGCCGCGGTGCACTCGTCACTTGCGCGATCGCGTTGTTCGCGGTGGTGCTGGGCGCAACGCGCGTCTACTCCCAGCGGCGCATGTTCATTGAGCCGAATGCCGCGTACGACGGTCGCTACACGTTCGTGCGGCTACGCTATCAGGTCTATCGTCGCAGTGGATGGGAATTCGACTATCCCGCCATGGAGCGCAACTTCATGACGATCGTGAAGGATCTGACGACGCTCCGGCCACACGTGGCCGAGTCCAATGTGCACGACATGGACGACCCGGAGCTGGCGCGCTACTCCATCGCGTATCTCTCGGAGCCGGGCAATTGGGTTCCCAATCCCTCGGAAGCGCTCGGGCTGCGCACGTGGCTTGCGAAGGGCGGCTTCCTGATCGTCGACGACTTCTACGGCGGCCAGTGGGCCAACTTCGAACGCTCGATGAAGCAGGTGCTCCCCGAGGCGCGTATCGTCAAGCTCGACGTCACGCACCCGATCTTCGATTCGTTCTTTCACATCAAGTCGCTGCAGGGCATGTCGCACCCCGACAATGCCAACTGGAAGGCGGAGTTCCTTGGCATCTATGAGGACAACGATCCGTCCAAGCGCCTGATGGTGATCATCAACTACAACAACGACATCGGCGACTACATGGAGTGGTCAGGGCAGGGATGGTACGCCGTCAACCTCTCCAACGATGCGTACAAGTTCGCCACGAACTATCTCGTCTACGCACTGACGCACTGAGATCCGTCGTTAGACGGCCGCGTCAGGTTGGCTTGTAGATCATCACCCACACCGCGGCCACCAGCGGTATCGTGGCGATGATCCCCCACACGATCCAGCGCTGTGCGTCGCGCTGGTAGGCGGCGGGAATCTCACCGCCATTCGCGAATGCGCGGGCCATGCGCGCTTGGCGTACCTGCGCCGGCACGAGAATGAACAGCCAGATCGCGCCTGATACCCCGAAGAGCATTTCGCCCCAGAGCAACCACTTCGATCCGATGGGGGACATGCCGCCCGTCCACGTGGCGCCGAACCCGCCCACCATGATGAGGATGATACCCGTCACCGTCATCGACCAGTCGGTGATGGTCACCAGGCGCTGACCGAAGGCGACGATGCGCGGGTCTTTCGAACGGTCAGCGAAGACCTTCCAGACAGCGGTGACCGTGACGTTGCCGAGGATGAGGATGACCCCGAGCACGTGCAGCCACTTGAAGAAGAGATAGGACACAGGACGCAGCATAGCAGCGGGTACGGCTGAGCGCCTCCCCTGTGCCGATCGTCTGCGGAACTCTGCATATTCCTGCGCCAAGCGGTTCGCTCTATCCCGTCGCGCCGTCGATACCGAAACCAGGACCTCGCATGCCTCGCAATACTTCGCTCGACGTGCAAGCGCTCGTGCGCCCGAACTTCTACTTCGGGCAGTTGATCACGGCCGACGACCTGGCCGCTGAGCAGCGCTACCAACGCGACCGCGTGCGTCGGCACAACAGACTGGCGCATGGTGCTGGCGTCGTTGTGGGACTCGACGTGCGTACATCTGGCAATGATCTCGTCGTGAGCCCCGGTCTCGCGTTCGATGCCAACGGCGACGAGATCGTGGTGGACGCGGAGCGTCGCGTACCGGCGGGTGGTCGCGCGGAGACGTTGTCTCGCTACCTCATCGTGCGCGTCGCCGAAACACTCGAGTCACCGGTGTCCGTCCTCACCGACGGCGAGAGCGTCACGGATTTCGCGCGGGTTCGCGAAGCCGTCACGTTCTCGATCGCGGCAGGGGAGCCACGCGCTCCCGACGCGGGAGTTGCGTTGGCTCGGATTGTCTGGCGTGCGTCAAAGTGGCGCGTGGATCTCCGCTATCGGCGCGCCAAGGTGAAGTAGCGCACCGCCGAGCGTCTACGCACGCGCGATCTGCAGCACGTTCCCCTCGGGGTCCAACATATCGCGCGAATTCGGCATGCGCTCGGCCAACAGCACCGCACCGGCTGCCTCGAGTCGTGCGCACACCGCGTCCAACGCTTCCGCTGTCTGAAAGATCAACTTGTACGGTGTCTCGCTGCGCTCCGTCGCCGGCTGCGTGAGCACGATGTCCGCCGCGTACTGCGGCGGTATCTGATGAAGGGCGAATTGCGTCCCGTCGGCATCGAAGACGGACCAGCCTGGGCTCGAGGCCGCAGGAAGTGGTGGCAACCCGAGCGCGTTGCCGTAGAAGTCGGACATCCGGTCGATGTCCACGACGTAGAGCATGGCGAGGCTGAGCTTCATGGCGGTGAGATAGGGGCGAGGAAGACGCGCGTGCTCAACACTACGCGCCGATCGGCTCGTTCGCCGCGCCTTGGGCCGCCTTCTGGCGGGTCAGCGCCGCACCAGGGCGAAGACGAAATCGCGCCCGAGGCCGGTGGCCGGTGAGGCAGAGAGGGCGATCCAGAGCATGGCCACACGCTCGAGCTCGCGAGCACGGTGCAGCGGCCCCGCCTGCACGGCCTCGAAACCGATCGACTCCGCCAGCGACGCGACTACCGCGTTCGCGTCCGGATCGTCGCCGGCCACCGCCATCACGCCGCGCGGCGAGAAGGTGGTCGCCACGGCCACGACGTTCGCGCCCGTCTGGTTGAAGCTCTTCACGAGTCGCGCACCTGGCGACGTAGTGAGCAGGAGCGCTTCGATGCGCTCCGCATGGGACTCTCCGTTCTCGCCGGTCAGCAGCCGGAGGCCCGGTCCCACAGGATTGGTCGCATCCACGACGATCGCCCCGACACGTAGAAGCCCCGCCTCCCTGACCGCATCAAACGCCGCTGCCGCCGGCGTCGCGAGCACCAAGAGCTCCAAGTCGGCTGCGGCGTCTCGTACTCCTGCCACCTCCGCGAACGCGGCGAGTTCGGGCGATGCGGCCGCCGCGTCACGGACGCCGAACACGATGGTGTGTCCGGCGGACGCCAAGCCACGACCGAGTGCGGTGCCCAGCTTTCCGGCCCCAAGAATTGCGATGCGCACTACGCGCTCCTTCGCGCCGTGCGGCGCGTGAATGGAATCAGGAATCCGAACCGCAAGAGAATCAACATCGGAGGTGGCACGCCCCGTTTCCTCAGACGCCCAGTGCCTCGATGACGGCCTGCGCCGTTTCGGCGCCAGAGAAATTCTGCTGCCCAGTGATGAGATTGCCGTCGCGAACGGCAAAGCCGCGCCATAGTCCTACCTGCACGTAGTTGGCGCCCAGGGCCTTGAGCTCGTCTTCGATACGCCATGGCATGACATGCGTGTCACGCGAAAGCGCACCCATCTCCCAGACGGCATTGTCGGCGAAATCCTCCTCGACATTCGCGAACCCGGTGACGGTCTTGCCGCGCACAAGCGGATCGCCATTCGCGAGTCTCGCGTAGCGCAGGATGGCCGTCCCATGACACAACGCGGCGGTGACCTTTCCGCTCTCGTAGAACGCACTGAAGACGCGATGCAGATCGGTCGCATCCGCGAAGGTGAACATCGGCCCCTGTCCTCCGGCGACCACCAGCGCGTCGAATCGCGCCATGTCGAGCGACGCGATGGGCGTCGTGCGTTCGATCACGGCGGCCAACGCTGGGGTTGCGATGAATCCCATCGAGATCAGGTCACCCGCCGAATAGCCGCTCGCATCGCGTGGGTCGCTCATGGCATCGGCTGCGCAGGCACCACCCGCGGGACTGAAGATCTCGACTTCGTATCCACGCTCGTGAAACGCGTGGTAAGGGTGGCTCAACTCACTCCACCAGAAGCCGACGGGCCAGCCGGTCGTGCTCGACACCGCGGGGTTGGAAATGACAATGGCAACGCGTTTGGGATGACGTGCATTGACCGGATTGGGATCGCGCAGACTCATGGGAGCACCGACTCAGGCGTGAGGTGAACGGGCGTGTACATCACACGGCGCTGGACATCAACGCGGCACGCTACCATGCTCCAGAGTTGTCCAGCAAGACGGTACTCAATTGTGCTATAGGTACCGATTGGTACCTATTCGTCAGAACAGAACCTTTAGGCCCAAACTCATGCCACCAGCCAAGCGCGCGCTCGCCGGTGCGGATGTATTTGCCCGCTATCCCGGCTCGTCGCTCGTCATCGCGCTGCTCACCGACAAATGGACGATTCCCGTCATCCATGCCCTCGCGCGCGGCACCAAGCGCACCGGCGAACTCAAGTCCGCGCTGGGTACAGTCTCGCAGAAGATGCTGACGCAGACGCTGCGTGCGCTCGAAGCGCATGGGCTGGTCAAGCGCACGGTCTATCCGGTCGTGCCGCCGCATGTCGAATACGAACTCACCGAGCTCGGTGAATCCATCAACGTGCCACTGATGCAGATCTGCGAGTGGATGCTCGCCAATGGTCGCAAGCTCGAGCGCGTTGCGGCGCGGCGGCGTGCGTGTCCGCCAGCGAAAAACGGCTGAGCCGTTCGGACCGCTAGTGCGTCAGGCGCCGGAGTGTGGGCGGAGTTCCACGCGCATACCCTCGGTTGCCGCATAAACCTCTAGCGCGCTGCCCAGCGACCGCGCGAGCGCGCGGCAGCTCTCCACGATGGCCGTAAGCTCCTCATCCGAGCGGTCGGGATGGTGGTGAAAGAGCAGCAACGTTTCGGCATCGCACTCCGCAGCGAATCGCGTTGCTTCGTGCGCTGAGGAATGCCCCCACCCCTCGTGCGCGACCAGTTCGCCGTCTGTGTACGTCGCATCGTGCAGCAACACGCGCACGCCGTACAGTGCACTGGCAAGCGACGTTCGCCAGCGCCTGATCGAGGGATCATTGCTGGCGAGTGCCAACTCGTTGTCTGGTGCGTACCCGATCAATGGACCGGTGCCGTCGCTCAGCATCACCACCGTCGCACCACCGGGGTGGTTTGCCGGAATCGCGCGCACCTCCCAGCCGGAAATCTCCGCCGGAGCATGCTCGGTCCACGGCACGTAGCGCACGCGGGCGGTCACATCATGCAGCGGCGGGAAGAGCGGTGGGGAGAGTAGCCACTCGACGAGGCGGCGTACCGTGCTGCTGTCTGCCATCGCGCAGTACACCTGCACGTCACTGGCGCGCAGCACCAGTGGCGCGAACTGCGACAGTCCAATGACGTGATCGCCGTGCAGATGCGAGAGCACCAGGTGCACCGGCTTGGTCGTGGACTCCTGCAACAGCGCCGCGCCAAGTGGACGCAACCCCGTGCCGGCGTCGAGGACGAGCAGTGCTCCGTCGGGCGCGCGAACTTCGACGCATGGCGTGTTGCCGCCATATACGACTGTATGCGCACCCGGACTTGGACTGGTGCCGCGCACCCCCCAGATACGGAGGTGCGCGAGGACCCGTCCGCCGTCGGACATCAGAGCTTGGGCCGTGACCGCGCCTGCAGCGCTGTTCGATCCACGATCGTCACCAGTCGGCGCTGCACCGAGATGAAGCCCTTCTCCTGGAACTCGGCCATCGCGCGCGACACCGTCTCGCGGCTGGCGCCGATCATCTGCGAGATGGTCTGATGGGTGAGCTGTTTCACCAACGTGGCCGGCTCGCCGGGGCCTGCGTGCTCGAGCAGCACCTTGGCCACGCGCCCGGGAACGTCGAGCAGAATGAGGCTGCCGATCGTGCCGTCCGCCTGTCGCAGGCGACGCGAGAGTTCGACCATCAGCCCCCACGCAACCAGCGGAGACTGCTCCACCTGCCGACGGAAATCCGCGCGGCGCAGCACGAGCAGACCGGAAGGTTGGGTGGCCACCACATGGGCAGAGCGCGGGCGGCCATCGATCAGCGAGAGTTCGCCGAAGTGGTCGCCGATGCCCAGCACGTCGAGAATGACTTCACGTCCGTCTTCGGCGATGAGCAGCACCTTCACCTCACCGGAGCGCACGACATAGAGCGCGTCACCGGGATCGCCTTCACTCACGATCACGGCACTCTTCGCAAACTTCTGCTCGCGTGTCAGCTCCGCGAACCCGCGGACAGACGCGCGGTCGAGCTCACGGAACAATGGCACGGTGGCCAGAAAGTCCGTGATGCGCTCGACCGAGACGCTCATGTTGGATGGAGAGAAGCGCAAAGGAGTTGTACCGAATGTCACCATTGTGGTAGTCCTCGATGCCGATAGCTCGGGGTGGGCAGCCTTTAAGGTATCCTGAAAGGCCAATGATCGGCTATCTTCCGTGCTACCCGAGACGAGCGCAGAAGTGCGTCGCGGCGGTCAGAGCCCAATTTGTTCAGACAGCCTATCCGCATTGCAAATCTCGTGCGGTGACTCGAATCACACTATTTCGCGTTTCTGATGCACAGCTCTCCGACGCAGGCGCCACGGCGCAGCGCGCCTCAGCCCCTCACGTCATGTTGACTCACCTGCGCGACCGTATCAGCGATGCCCTTCGTCGCGCCACGGAAGTCGAGCAGCTCCTCGCCGATCCGGAAACGGTCAAGGACGCACCGCGTCTCGCCTCACTCGGACGCGAGCACCACCGTCTCGCCGATGTCGTGACGAAAGCCAATCGTCTCGCCAAAGCTGAGGCCGAGCTTGCTGACGCGCGCGAGATGGCGGAGGGCGACGACGCGGAGTTCGCCGCCGAAGCCAAAGCCGAGGTCGATCGCCTCACGGCAGAGTGTGCGGAGCTCGAGAAGACGCTGTTGCCGCTGCTGATTCCGCGCGATCCGCTCGATGACCGTCCCGCCATTTTTGAAATTCGTGCCGGCACGGGCGGTGACGAAGCGTCCCTCTTCGCCGCCGACCTGCTGCGCATGTACACGCGCTTCATCGAACGAAAAGGCTGGCGCATCGAGCAGATCTCCTACTCCGACGGCGTGCTCGGCGGCATCAAGGAATCGGTCTTCAAGGTGCTGGGCGACGGTGCATTCGGCATGCTGCGTTGGGAGTCCGGCGTGCATCGCGTGCAGCGCGTGCCCGCGACCGAGAGTCAGGGGCGCATTCACACCTCGGCGGCCACGGTGGCGGTGTTGCCGGAAGCCGAAGAAGTCGATGTGCGCATCGAGGACAAGGATCTGCGCATCGATGTGTTTCGCTCGTCGGGACCTGGCGGGCAAAGTGTGAACACCACCGACTCGGCGGTGCGCATCACGCACATTCCCACCGGCATCGTCGTGTCGCAGCAGGATCAAAAGTCGCAGCTGCAGAACAAGGCGAAGGGCATGGAAGTACTGCGGGCGCGTCTGCTCGACCTACGCCTGTCGGAGCAGGAGGCCGAGCGTTCGCGTATGCGTCGTTCGCAGGTGTCGACTGGCGATCGGTCAGCAAAGATTCGCACCTACAACTTTCCGCAGGGGCGCGTCACCGATCACCGTGTGGGCGTCACGCTCTACGACATCGATCGCGTGATGAACGGCGATCTGTCGCAGTTCCTCGACGCGCTCGCGCTGGCCAACGCGGAAGAACTGCTGAGCGCCTGAGGTGCGCGCGCTGCTTGAGGAGATGGCGCAGGCCATTTCGGCTGCGTCGGTTCTCGACGCGGAAACGCGTGCCGATGCAGTGCGCGAAGCACGGCTGCTGGCGGCGGGAGTGCTCGACCTGTCGCCGGGCGAGCTGGCGCAGCGTCTCGACCGCCCGCTGCCGTACACACAACGCGATCGCATCGTGCAGGCGCTGGCGCGGCGTGTGCGGGGAGAGCCGCTGGCCTACTGCGTCGGCAATGCGCCGTTCCGGCACCTGGTGCTCGCGGTGGATGCGCGCGTGCTCATCCCTCGCCCGGAGACGGAGATCGTGGTGGAGGAGGCGCTGCGCTGTGTCGCCGCCCGGCCGGGCGGCATCGCCGTGGATATCGGGACTGGCTCGGGCGCCATCGCGCTGGCGCTGGCCAGCGAGGGACGCTTCGATCGGGTCATCGCGACCGATGTGTCGGCCGACGCGCTGGTCGTCGCGGCGGGCAACGCCGCGCGACTGCCCGCCGGCGCGACGCCGCTCGAGTTCAGGGCTGGGTCGGATCTTGCCCCGCTGCAGGGCGTGGTGGCCCGTGTGATTGTCTCGAATCCCCCCTACATTGCGTACGAGGAGGCGGCGGGCTTGCCGTCGAGCGTGCGGGACTGGGAGCCGACGCTGGCTCTCTTCGCGGCGAACGACGGAATGGCCCGCTACGACGCGATCTTGGGTGGCGCAGCACGACATCTCGAACCCGACGGCTGGCTGGTGCTGGAGGTGGACGCACAGCGCGCGCAGGAGACGGCGCGTCGCGCGACGGTGCATGGCTTTCAGCAGGTGCGACTCGTGCGCGACCTCAGTGGCCGCGAGCGGGTATTGCTCGCACAGCACGCTCCCTCCACACGGGCTGCCGCAGCATTCGTCGGGACAACTATTGCATCCGGACCAGAGGCCGGGACTCATGCTTGAAGACAAGGCGAAGGATCTTGGCCGCACGATCGGTCAGAGCGACGAATACAAGGCCGTGAAGCGATCCAGCGAAGCACTCAATGCCGACCGCGACGCGACCGTGATCCTGCGGCAGATGGAAGCGATCCGCACCGAAGCGCAGTCGCTGATCGATCGCGGCCAGGAGCCGACGCAGGAGATGGAGCAGCAGCTCGATGCGCTCCTCCAGCAGGTGCAGACGAACCCGTCCTACCAGAGCGCCATCTCCGCGCAGGACAACTTCGACAAACTGATGCTGCGCGTGAACCAGTGGATTGCCGACGGCATTCGCGCGGGCGCGACCAGCAAGATCATCCTCGGCTGAGCCCGATCAAGGCGTTGACGCGGGGACACGGATGACGCGCGGTCTCTTCCTCGTGCTCGAGGGCGGCGAGGGCGTCGGCAAGACGACGCAATGGACGTCGATATCGGCGTGGCTCGAGCGCGCCGGTCACGACGTCGTGGCGATCCGCGAGCCGGGCGGCACGCCGGCCGGCGATGCCGTGCGCGCGATTCTCCTCGACCCCGAAGCCACGCTGACGCCCGAGGCCGAGGCGTTGCTCTTCGCGGCGTCTCGCGCGCAGCTGGTGGGCACCGTGATTCGTCCGGCGTTGTCGCGCGGAGCTGTGGTGCTCGTCGATCGTTTCCTGCTCTCGACCTATGCCTATCAGGGCGCCGGTCGCGGATTGGCGCTCGACGCGCTGCGTTCGGCGAATCAGCTCGCCACCGGTGGACTCGCACCCGATCTGACGCTGCTGCTTTCGATGGGCGTGGACGATGCGCTGGCTCGCATGCGCTCGCGCGGCGAAGCAGACCGGATGGAGCGTGAATCGGTCGCGTTTCACACGCGCGTAGCCGCGGCGTTTCTCGGCGCCGCGGAGCCGGCGTGGCAGGCGCAGTATCCGGAGATCGGGCCGGTCGTCACCGTAGACGCGACGGGCACGACAGGCGAGGTGACCGATCGATGCCTGGCGAGACTCGCCGCCACTTGGCCAGAGCGGTTTGCTTCCTTGGCGCACACTTCTTCACTTCTCGACGCTGACGTGACACATGGCTGATCTATTGCCGGATACGCCACGGACGTCCCGCCGTCGTACGCGCGGCATCGCTGCGGCGGTGATGTTTGGTGGCCTGCTCGGGCTGGGCGGCTGGTGGACGGGGCGCGATCTGACCAAGGGTGAGCCGCCGAAGATTTCCTCGGTGGGCGGCGCGCACCTGTTCGATCAGGTGGTGGCAGCCGTCGCCCGCAGCTACGTGGACTCGCTTCCGGCGGACACGATCTACAGCAAGGCGGTGCTGGGGCTGCTTCACGAACTCAAGGACCCGTACACGACCTTCCTCGCGGAAGATCGGCTCAAGCGTCTCAACGAGCAGATCAGCGGCACGTATGCTGGCGTGGGGCTCCAGATGGACGTGCGCGACGGATGGCCGGTGGTGATCGAGGCGATCCCCGGTGGTCCATCGCATCGAGCGGGCGTCCTGGCGGGCGATCGTCTCGTCAAGGTGGGCACCGAGTCGACCAAGGGCTGGTCCTTCGGCGAAGTGGCACGCGCGCTGCGTGGACCGCCAGGCTCGCGCATCGCCGTGGCGATGGAGCGCGGCGATCAGCGGCTCAACTTCTCCGTACAGCGCGATACGGTGCGCCTGCGCGCGGTCCTGCACGTCGTGCTGCTCCCCGGCGCTGTCGGATACGCCGACGTGAAGGTCTTCGGCAGCCAGACCACGACGGAGTTGCAGGCGGCGGTTGACTCGCTCGTCAAGCAGGGAGCGCGATCGCTCGTGCTCGACCTGCGCGGCAATCCTGGCGGGTTGCTGGAGCAGGGCGTGGCTGTGTCCGAGCTATTCCTCGATCCGGGGCAGAGCATTGTGCAGCTGCGCGCGCGGCCGGGTGCGCAGCCACAGACGTACACCGATCGTGACGCGCAGCGCTGGCCCACGCTCCCCATCGCCGTGCTCGTGGATGGCGGCAGCGCGAGTGCATCCGAGATTGTCGCCGGTGCGCTGCAGGACCACGATCGCGCGCTGGTGCTGGGGCGCACATCGTTCGGTAAGGGCAGTGCACAGAACGTCTACCCGCTGATGTCCGGCGGCGCGCTGCGACTGACGACGGCGCGTTGGTACACGCCGGTGGGACGCAGCATCAATCGGCCTGCGCCGCGTGACAAGGATGACGAGCCCACGGATGCCAACGGCGTGGCACTGCCGGCCGATACGCTGCGGCCGAGCTTCCGCACCGATGCCGGTCGATCGGTGCTGGGCGGTGGCGGCATCACGCCTGACGTGATCGCGGGTGACACGGTGGCACCGCTGCCGGTGCAGGCGCTGGCTCGCGCGATGGGCAAGCACTTTGGCGCCTATCGCGACGCCATCGCCAAGCTTGCCATGCAACTGAAGCGCGGTATCAAGACGCCGTCCGATGCGGTGACACCGGCGATGCTCGACGCGCTGTTCGCCGACTTGCAGGCGCGTGGCGTTGCGCCGGACCGGAAGGTCTTCGACGCGGCGTCGCCGTGGATTGCGCGTTCGGTCGGCTACGAAATGACGCGTGTGGCGTTCGGCGCAGACGCCGATTTCCTGCGTCGCACCGAAGACGACGTGGCGCTGCAGCGTGCGCTGCAACTGATGCAGGGCTCGCGGACGCCGCGCGATGTATTCTCGCGTCTCGAGCAGCAGCGGATTGTCGAGGTGCCGACGTCGCGCTGAGTGCGCGCGACGTCGGATCGTCGATCAGGTGCCGGGGATCTTGGTGACGACCTTGGCGCCCTTGGGCGGCGAGAACTTGAAGGCGTCGCGAGCAATGGTGGCGTCGGGCGACCAGGTGGTGAGCGTGATCAATCGATCGACGCCTTGCGCATCCACCACCTGCACACGAATCGGGCGAGGCTCCTTGTCATCCAGCCAAAGCGTGGCCCGCTGAAAGGGCACCGTGCCGGCGGCCTTTGGCACCAGCGTCACCTTCTTTGTGGCGTGTCCCTCAATCGTGACTGCGTCACCACCGCCGATCGTGAAGGCTTCGCGTGGTGTCTCGAGCAATTGCCCCAGCAAGTCGGCCACGATGGCGCCGTCGGCGCTTGCCGGGAGCTTGAGCACCTGACCCGGTGCGCTGCTGGGCAAGTACACCCACAGTGACTTGCCATCACCCACGATCCGGTCGCCTGCAGGGTCGGTGAAGGTGATGGAGACCAGCCCCGGACGCTGTTGCTGAAACAGTCCACGCGAGGTCACCGTGCGACCGAGCAGCGGGTTGGTGATCTGTTGATCGAACTTCGCTTCGAGTGACTGCTGCGACGCCCATGCCTTGGCGACGCGCTCGTATGCGGCCTCGGCGGCTGGCGCCTGTGCGAACGTCACGCGAGCGGTGGTGGCGATTCCAACGGCCACCACCGCGGCTGCGATGATTCGAGATGACTGCTTGGCTGTGTGCATGGTCTTGGCTACCCCGCGCGTGTTCGCTCGTGCCGTTCGCGGTAGCTCAGGTCTTGGGAGTCGGCAGTCCGGGCGTCGGCGCAATCTCGCGGCCGATCGCACCCGCGATGAGTCGCAGCTGCTTGACCAGCTCGGTGAACTGATCCGGATACAGCGACTGCGCACCGTCCGAAAGCGCCTTATCGGGCGTCGGATGTACTTCCACCAGAATACCGTCCGCACCGGCAGCGACGGCCGCGCGCGCCATCGGCGTCACCTTGTCGCGCAGTCCCGTGCCATGGCTCGGGTCGGCAACGATTGGCAGATGCGAGAGCTTCTGTACCACGGGAATCGCCGTGAGGTCGAACAGATTGCGCGTCGCCGAATCGAACGTGCGCACACCGCGCTCGCAGAGAATCACGTTCGGATTCCCCTCGGCGAGAATGTACTCGGCGCTGAGCAGCAGATCGTTGATGGTGGCGGCCATGCCGCGCTTGAGCAGGACCGGCTTGCCGAGTTTTCCGACGTGCCGCAGCAGCGAATAGTTCTGCATGTTGCGCGCGCCGATCTGAATGCAGTCAGCGTATTCGGCCACGAGATCTGCGCCATGCTCGTCCATCGCCTCGGTGACGATGGCCAACCCCGTCACTTCACGCGCCAACGCAAGCAGTTCGAGTCCCTTCTTGCCGAGCCCCTGGAAGGCATACGGCGACGAACGCGGCTTGAAGGCACCGCCGCGCAGTGCAGTCGCGCCACCAGCGCTGACGGCGCGCGCCGATGCCAGAATCTGCTCTTCGCTCTCGACGGAGCACGGGCCGGCGAACACGACGATGTTGCCGCCACCGACGCGCACGCCCGGCGCGATCTCGACGATCGTGGATTCGTTCTTCCATTCACGTGCGGCCTGACGATACGGCTTCTGCACGATCAGCACGCTGCTGACGGACGGCAGCCCTTCGATGTGTCCCCAGTCGATCTTGGAGTCGTCGCCGAGCAGGCCGATGGCCATGCGCGTCTCTCCGGGCATCGGCATGGGCTTGAATCCCTGGCGTACGATCTCTTCGCATACGCGCTGGATATCCGCTTCACTCGCCTTCGGCTGCATCACGACCAGCATGGCACGTCCTCAGAAAACAAAATGGAAACGTCAGTTCGAAACGTCGGTGCGACGTCAGAATTCGATGGTCAGTCCGTCCGTCGCGAGCACCACCGGGCCCGCGTAGTGTTCGGCGACTTCCGCTGCGATGTCCACGTGTTCGACCGGCGCGTAGAAGTGCGTGAGAACCAGTCGTGACGCGTTCGCCTGCGCGGCCAACGCGCCAGCCTGTCGTGGCGTGAGATGCTCCCGGATCGCCATCGCGTCCGGCAGCGAGCACTCGGCCAGCAGCAGGTCACATCCGCTTGCCCAATGCGCCAGCGTTTCGTCCGCCCCCGTGTCCCCTGTGTACACGAGGCGTACCCGACCATCACCAACGGAATATGCCACGCTCTCCGAGGTATGCGGTACCGGCAGCGCCTCGAGATGAACGACGTCGTTGAGGGACAGCGAAGTCCGCGGCAGGAGCTCGCACACCGTGAGCGGAAACCCGGGGGCGAGCATCCACGCGCCGTACACGGCAGCCATGCGTTCCAGCAGTGCGGTCGTGCCCACCGGGCCATACAGCGTGACCGGGGCAGTGCGTGCCGGAAGCTGACCCCAGCGCCACCCCATCAGCAGCATGGGCAGGTCGCTGATGTGATCGGCGTGGAAATGCGTCAGCGCGAGATGTGTGATGCCGGACCAATCGAGCCCGAGAGCGGCCATGCGGTGCACGCAGCCCGCGCCGCAGTCGAGCAGCAGGCGAACGTCTCCCGCTTCGACCAGATGCGCCGCAGCGACGCGCGACGGATGCGGCGCGGCGGTCCCGGTGCCGACTGTCGTCAGTCGCATGAAACGCTGATCATCGCGGCCGAAAGAGCGCCTTTCGGAAGATCGGTGGTTCCTTGCCCACGCGAAAACGCAGCAAATAGACACCCGGTGCGACCGTGCGCCCATCGCTGCCGGTTCCGTCCCACACGAAGCGATTGTCGCAGTTGCTGCCGCCGCCGGGCGCGCCGCGTCCGTAGCGACCGGGCGGGAAGCTGAAGGCCGCGTCTGCCGGGTTCATGATCGACCGAATGAAGTTGCCGCGCACGTCCAGCACGTCTATCGCGACCTGTCCGCCCGGCTCGCCGATATCGAACCAGAAACAGGTCGCAAACGCCGTCGCACTCGGAAACGGGTTCGGAAAGTTCTGATAGAAAATCGTCGTCGTCGGCAGCGGCGGGTCGATGATCAGGAAGCTCGCCGCATTCGTCAGCCGGATGGTCGCACCGGTGCCGAGCGTGGCGGTCAGCGTCCAACGATACGAGGTGTTGGCTTGCAGGTTGGTCGGCGGCCGAAAAACCGTGTCGCGAATGCCGCTCGCTGCCAGTTCGGTGCGTCCCTGCGAGGTGATTTCCAGTTGGTATGTCCAACCACGCGTTGCTGCGACCACCGGCGCACTGCGCCACACGAACAGCGGACGGCGCACGTCGAAGATGTTGCCGTTCACCGAATTCGGGTCGACGAGCGTCAGCCACGGCGGGACGCGACGTGGGCCGAATACGGTGGACAACGTGCGGACACCATTCGCCAGCTCGACGATGGCACGCAGATACACGTTCGCGTCGCTCGGCAGGGGACGCGTGATCTGCACCGCGTTTACGCTGTCGTTGCTCACGAAGGACGTGTCCAGCACCACGCTCGCGAAGTCGGCCGTCGTTGAGGCCTGCAGTGAGACTCGATACGGCGCCGCCGCACCGAATCCGCTGGCCCGCACCGTCACGGCGGGTGTGACCGTCAGGAGCGTCGCTTCAGACGGACCGGTAAGCGTCACCGTTTGCGCCGCCAACCCGGCGACGGGCGCTGCGCTCAACAGGCACAGCCGCCACATCGCCCAGCACCGCACGATCCTACGCAGGCGTTGACCCGGCGGTCGGTCCATCGTCGCCCTCGGCCAGCACCGCATCGAGCACATCCTCCAGCTCGACGGCGTTCGGATCGTCCTCTGTCGCTGATGCAGGCGACTCGTCGAGGACGTTGCCACCGCGCAATCGCACGCTGACCACGGACGATACGCCCGGCTCCTGCATCGTCACGCCGTAGACGGCATCAGCCGCTTCCGTCGTGGTGCGCGGGTTGTGCGTGATGACGATGAACTGCGTACGCGTCTTGAACTGGTTGAGCATCTTCACGAACCGGCCGACGTTCTGGTCGTCGAGCGGCGCGTCCACTTCGTCGAGCAGACAGAACGGGCTCGGCTTGGTGAGGAAGATGCCAAACAGCAGCGAGAGGGCGACGAGTGCGCGTTCACCGCTCGAGAGCAGATGAATGCGCTGCGTCTTCTTGCCGCGCGGCGAGGCGTGGATTTCGATGTCGCAGTCGAGCGGCTGATCCGGATTCTCGAGGCGCAGGTCGCACTCGCCGCCGCCGAACAACGTGAGGAAGATCTGGCGGAAATTCTCGCGCACCTGCGAGAACGTGACGAGGAACAACTCGCGCGCCGTGCTGTCGATTTCGCGAATGGCCTGATGCAGCGACTGCTTGGCCGCCACGAGATCGTTGCGCTGGCTGGTGAGGAACTCCAACCGCCGCTGCTCTTCCTCGTGTTCTTCGATGGCCAGCGGATTGACCGGGCCCAATTCATCCAGAGACGCGCGCAGCTGCTGCGCTTCGGTGCGCAGTGCCTCGGTTTCGTCTTCCAGCGATTCGAAGCCGTTGAGCAAGTCTTCCAGCGAACGACGCCACTCCGTCTCCAACCGCTGACGGATGGCCTCGCGACGGCCCGACAGCTCCGTGTGCCGCAACTGCGCACCGTGCAACTGCTCGCCCAGTGCCGTCGAGCGGCGTCGCGCTTCGTCCAATGCAACTTCCGCTGCATCGAGCGCCGTCGTGGACGAGGCGACCATGCGCTCCGCGTCGGCCAACCGTCCGTCGGCATCGGCCAGAGACTTCTGCTGCGTTTCCATCTCGGTGCGCCACGCCGCCAACTGCTCGGCCAACTGCTGGTCGGCGCTGGAGAGCGTGGAGAGCTCCTTGGCCAGCGATTCGAGACGTGCCGCCGCGGTGGAGTCCTCCTCGAGCAACCGCTTCTCGCGATCGATCGCGACGGACAAGCGCGCCTGCGCCTGTGCCTGCGTGACCTGGCACATGGAGCGGGCTTCGCGCGCCTGCTCCTGTTCGCGGTCCGCGTTGCTCAACTCTTCACGCGCATCAGCGATGGCGGTGTCCGCCTCGCCCGCGCGCGCCTGCAACGCCTCGACCTGCTCGGCCAACTTCGCCGACTTGGCCTCCAGTTCTGTAATGCGCGTGACCAGCCTTTCGGCGAGTGCACTCGACTGCTGCAGTTCGCGCTCTGCGCGTTCCTTGCGGCGTCCGACTTCCTTCTGCACTTCGTCGGCACGACGCGCTTCCTGCTGCGCGCGGTTAGACGCTTCCGTTGCCACCTGCTGCGCGCGCTCCGCTTCGCCGAGCGCGATGCGTGCATCGTCGGCGGCCATCATCGCTTCGTCGCCGCGCAGATCGGCGGCCTGCAGCTCGGCTTCCAGACGCGTCAGTTCGGCCTTTCGCTGCAGCGGGCCGGGGCCCGATGCGGTTCCCGGCAGGAACACCGCGCCGCGCTCGTCGATGAATGACTCGCCGGCGTCGGCCGTGCGCACCTTGCCCAGCAGCGCCCGCACCCACGACACACCGGGACCCGTCGCCTGCACACGCGTGGCGAGTGCATCGGCGTCCACGCCCAACTCGGCAATCACATCGACAGGCAACAACAGCAGCGGTCCCGGCTGCGTCTGCGCATGCCACGCACGAATGGCCGTCGCCGCTTCCGCATCACGCACGACGATGGCGTGCATCGTCGCGCCGAGGTAGCGCTCGACCAGCTTGGCCGCCTCGCCGTCGGCGGTTAGGAAGTCGGTGAGCGGACCGAGAATGGCGCCAGCGCCAAACCGTTCACGCTCGCGCAGCAGCTTGGCCGCCGACGGCGCCAGACCGACACGCTCGCGCTCCAACGATTCGAGCGCGTGCACGCGCCCCTCGATGGCCGTGCGCTGCTGCACCACCGTGGCCAACGCGCTCCGTGCTTCAGCGTCGGCGGTGCGTGCGGAGGCCGCCGCGAGGCGTGCGCCTTCGAGCGCGTGCAGGGCGTCCTGCGCATCCGACTGTGTAAGCGCGACCGCTTCGCTCGCCGCGACGAGTTCACGCTCGATGGTGGCGAACGCATCGGCCAGCTGCTGACGCTCGAGCTCGAGCACATCGCGGCGCTGCTGTGTTTCCGCGAACTCGCGTCCCGT
Organism: Gemmatimonas sp.; assembly: GCA_965279375.1. Taxonomy (GTDB): domain Bacteria; phylum Gemmatimonadota; class Gemmatimonadetes; order Gemmatimonadales; family Gemmatimonadaceae; genus Gemmatimonas. The sequence goes on from OZ257156.1 coordinate 3,207,735, forward strand.
GCCTTCGCGATCGAGCTCCAGTCGACGTGCCTGATCGCGATGCTCGCGCACCTGACGTTCGAGCTGATCGAGCGCGGCGCGCGCGCGCTGTACGGCTTCACGCGTGGTCTGTTCGGCGGCGATGCGCTGCTGCAGTGCTTCACCCGCCTCGGCGAGTTCGCTTTCGAGCGTGGCACGATCGGACACGGCGCGCTCACGATCTTCGCGCAGACGCTGACCGAAGGCCTCGTTGTCCTTGCGTTCCTGTTCGGCGCGCTCGCGGCGCTGCAGCGTGCTGCGTTGCCGCTCTTCGGCGACGGCCAACTCCCGTTCGAGCTGCCGTGTCTTGTCGCGCTGTTCACTGGCCAGGCGCGCGAGTTCCAAACGACTCGCTTCGGCCGTGGCGCGTGCACTGTGCGCGGTTTCGCGAGCGCCTTCGGCGGCCTGAATCACTTCGTCGGCGCCGGGCACTTCGGCTTGCAGCTCTGCCAGTCGCGTGTCGAGTGCAGTCAGCTCATCGCGCCACGCGGCCATCTCGCGCGTGGCCAGCGACAGCTCCACCTGAAAACGACGCGCCATCAGCTCCGCGTGCCGCTCCGCACGCCGACGTTGGCGTGCGAGAGAACGCACCTGACTCTGCACTTCGGCGATGAGATCGTCGAGGCGCGCCAGGTCCACCGACGTCTCCTCGAGACGACGTTCCGCGCTGCGACGACGATCGCGATACAGGCCAACGCCTGCGGCTTCTTCGAACAGTTCGCGCCGCTCGTCCGGACGGTCGGAGAGCAGGGCATCGATCATCTTGCTTTCGATGACGACGCCAGAGTCTGCGCCCAAGCCGGTGCCGCGCACCAGATCCTGAATGTCGCGCAGACGGCACGGCGCACGATTCAGCAAATACTCGCTCTCACCCGAACGCAGCAGGCGGCGCGTCAGCACCACTTCCTTGAACGGGATCGGCAGCTCGCCGTCGTTGTTCTCGAAGTGCAGCGACACCTCGGCCATGTTCACCTGCTTGCGAGCCGACGAGCCGTGGAAAATCACGTCTTCCATCTTCGCGCCGCGCATGGCGCGCGCACGCTGCTCGCCGAGCACCCAACGAACCGCGTCGGAGACGTTCGACTTGCCGCTGCCGTTCGGACCGACGATCGCAGTCACACCGCGTTCGAACAGGAACTCGGTGTGATCGGCAAACGCCTTGAATCCATGGACCTCGAGCTTCGTGAGCCGCACTAGAACGTTCTCCCCGTTCGGTAAACGAGCACTGGCGTGATGCCGAGCGCGCGCAAGGAATCTGCAAGCGTGGTCGCCTGATTCGGTGACTCGAACGCGCCCGTGTAGACGGTCGCGCTGCCATCCGCTTGCTGCAGTGCATACGCCATCAGGCCGCGCTTCGTGAGTTCGGCCAGACGTATCGAAACACTTCCCGCCGCCAGTCCAGTCTCGAGCCGGATCGCGTAGGGCACGCTGAGAATGCTGCCGGCGCCCACGATCTTGTCGGCGCGCAGCTTGTTGAGTTGTGCTTCCGCGCTGGCGCGCGTGGTGGCGGCGCCCACGGTGACGCGGAACCACGGTTCGGCGCCCTCGGGAACTGGCGACATCGCCACCGCGGAGAGTGCCTTCACGCGTGCGTCAGGCATCGCCGCTTCGCGCGTATTCGCCGTCGCCACGTAGATCGCATAGCGTGACGCGTTCGCCGAGTCGGCCGGATTGGCGACGTCGAGCGCCGGACTCGCAGCCGTGGCGGTAGCGCTGTCGTTCGCGAGGCGCGTGGCGTCGGCACCCGTCGTGTCGCGCAGCACGCTATCGCGCAACGTCGAGTCCATCGGCGTTGGTGGCACAAGCATCGCCGCCGTGTCTGGCGGAGCACCAGCGAATAGAGCGGTGATCTGCGGAGGCAACCGGTCACGCAGTTGTGGCCAGAACGCCCCGATGGAGACGGCAACGGCGCCGAGCGCCACGAAAATGGCGATCAGCTTGTTGCGGCGACGCTCGGAGTTGTCCGATGCCGCTTCGCGCGCACGCGCCGCACTCTCCGGCGCGGGATGCGGCGGCGGTGGCGGCGGAGTAGTGGGCGCGAGAATCACCGGCACACCACTCGGCAGCGCAAAGCGCATGTCACCGACGGGCATGACGGAGCCGATGTACTCGCACAGCTCGGCGAAACCGGGGGTGCCTGGCACCGCGACGATCAGCAGCAACGCGCCTACCTGGTGAAATCCGGCGGCCAGGCGACGCCAGCGTTCGTTCGCGTAGACCGAATCGTGCGCGACCGCTTCGGTGCCGCTGGGCATCACGAACACGTTGCCGGATTCGTTCACCGGCTGCGCGATCTTGTTGAGCGAAACGCCGTAGAGAAACGAGTCCGAAATGCCGTGCGGGTCATCGCCGGTAACCAACGCCTGTAGCGGCGCCACCTCGCCGACGAGATCGGCCACGGCCACCCGACGACGAATGCCTTGCACGCGCGCGATGCCGATCGCGACCGATGCGGCCGCGATCGGGTCGTTGCCCGCGACGACCGTCGCGAACACCTCATCGAGGAGTGGCGACAGACGCTGCCCTTCGTTTTCCCACGAATTGGGTGCAGCTGCTGGGATTCCCGTCACGGTGCGCCTCTGAAAATCCAATAACTCTGTGCGGACGCCTTGCCGATGCGCTCCGCCTCATCGCGGGTTGCATATGGCCCCATCACCACGCGATAGAGCGTCTTTCCGGCGCGCTCGGAGGTGGTGATGCGCGGCGATTGACCTTCGATCCGAATCTTCCCGGCCACCGAGCGAGCCTGCTGCTCATCCAGCACGGCCGCGAAGGATACCGTGTAGACCGTCGTCGCGCCCGAATCTGCGCGCCCGGCGGCCGCCTCGGTGCTGTCCGCCGACCCCAGGTCGGCGCTATCGATCGCTTCGCGCGGGGCGCTCGTCCGGAATTGCACCGGCTGATCGAGCCCCTTCGCGCGCGGCCGGAAGCCATTCCACCGCAGCGCATACCAGAAGTCGTTGGCGCCGCCGGCGACCGTCCGGCTGTCGGCCAGTGTCGTGGGGTGGGCCAACACAACGTCGGCGCCACGCGCGAGTGCAATCGAGCCGTCCGGCAGCACGAGCGGGAGATCGCCGCGCCACGCGCTTCGCACCACACCCTGAACCTCGTCGCTGCCAAGGCTGACCACGAACACCGTGTCGCCGGGTCCGCGCGCCAGCAGCACGCGCCCCAGCGCATCCATGCGCAGGTCGAGCGCCGGCGTCGGCAACTTGATCTTGCCGTTGAGCCCTTCCTCGAACCGATCGATGATGCGGATCGCCCGGTCGTCATCCAGCGCGACGAACAGGCGATCGCCGCTCGGCGTATTGGCGATGGCACGCACCGGATCGCCGAGATCGATGTCGAGCGCAGGCTGCATGTCGCGGCTGCGGACGACGACCACGGACTCGTTCGCCCCAAAGAAAATGCGGTCACCGACCATGCCGGCGGTCGCGGCGATCGTCTTGGCCACGGGCGCCGCGTCACCGCCCACATCGAACGACAAGCTGTCCGATACGGTCTGGCCAGGCGGTCGCACGCGCCAGACCACCACGCGCTTGCCGCGAACACCGGTCACGATCAACGAACCATCCGCCTGCGCCGACATCGCCGACACGGGCAGCGGCGGCTTGAAGCGCCAGTCACCGCCACTCGGCGTGAACCGCGTCAGTTCACCGGCGCTGGTGAGTGCATAAATCGCCGAGCCGTCGCTGGAAGAGACCGCGGCGAGGGGATCTTTCCGCTCCGTCGTCACCGACCCCAGACGCAAATCGATGCGGACCGGCGAACCGCCTGTGTCGACCGCAGCGAGGTAGCCATCCTCGGCGCCGAACGCGATGACGCGCGTCAGGGCGGGCGCCTTGCTCGATGAGCGCCAGATGACCGAGTCGAGCGATGGATAGGCGTACGCCGACACTGTCCCACCGCCGCGCGAGACGCGCAGGACGACGGGATCGGGACCACCGGGGACACTGGGAGGGGCGCCGGCTCCAGAGGGGCGGGACGAGCTATCGGCACAGCCGCCGGCAAAGCCGCACGCGAGGAGCACGAGCGCCGTCGCGGAGAGCGTGCGCACGGCGGAAAGGTACCCGCTGACCCCCAACGAGGGGAGGGGGCGCACGGTGTCCGTACGCCCCCTCTGTGACCCACGTTCAGTTGTCGAGCCCGCTCACTCCGTCAGACGCGTTCGGTCAATACGACGCACCGAAGAACCACGTCCCGAAGCCCTTCGTGTTCGGGCGGTTGAGCGGCACCGCCCAGTCCCAACGCACGATCGCGATGTTGAACAAGTTGAGGCGGAAGCCGTAGCCGTAGCTCCTGAGCAGCGCGCGCTGCTTGGAGAAGTCGTAGTTGGACGGCTGCGACAGCGTCACCGACTGCCCGGCCGACCACGCCACACCGGCGTCGTAGAAAAACAGGCCGTCGAGTGGCGGCAGGCTGATCGGCAGCGAGCGGAGATTCATCGGGCGGATGATCGGGAAACGCAGTTCCGCACTCGCGAAGGCTACGCGGCTGCCGATCGTTTCCACCGTGTTGCACTGCGAGCCGTCATCGGTCGGCAGTCCGCTGCACTGGATGCCGCTCAAGTCGTCTCGGTTGTATCCGCGGATGTAGTCGGGGCGCCCGATCCACTTGGGAAACCGCGTCTCGTCCTTGCCCACCGCCAGGCTGCTCGTAAAGCGCGGCGCGAAGGTGATGTAGTTGAACAGGATGGGGACGTACATGCGCGCATCGACCAGGTACTCCGTCCACTTCCACGTGCCGATGTTGGGCTGAATCTGGAGGCGCGCGCGCTTGCCGCTGATCGGGCCTGTGTAGCCGAAGAGCGAGTTGTCCGTTACCCACGCCACATACGGCGACACCCAGTTGGCCGACGCAATGTTGCGCGTCGGGCCGCGTTCGTAGCCTGTGGCGTATCCGTAGGTGTAGTCCACCAGGCGCGTGAACGGGAAGACCTGCTGGTCCACGTTGTTGAAGCGCGCGCCCAACTCATATCGCGTAAAGCGATTGACCGGATACAGCGCCGTCGCGAACACTTCGCGCAGCACGAGCCGATTGATCTCCTGCGTCTGCTGGTACTGGTTGTTGCCGATATCGGATTGCGTCGCGTTCGAGAGCAGATAGATCGGCTGCTGCGTCACGCCGGTCGTGTACTGCAGTCGCTTGCCCAGGCTCGTGTAGCCCACGAACACCTGCGCGTCGCTCAACTGCCCGTTGATCGATCCGGAGATCGCCAGTCGGTTGTTGCCCAGCAGGTCGCTCAGCACGATGGTGGTGCCGCCGTACGTGCCCTGACCGAAGCCTCCCTGCTGATAGCCGATGCTCGGCTGCGCGATGTACTCGGGCGTGAAGCGCACCTTGTAGCGCGTGTCGCGGAAGCGCGTGGTGTCCGGCAGGTTGAAATCGAAGCTGTCCATCATCGCGCGCACGCTGATCTGCTCCGACGCACGAGCGGCCGTCAGTTGCGGCAAATCACTCGAGACACGCGCCAGGTCGGCGTTGGTCGGCCGATAGAACGACTGCCGCGAGACCGTCGTGTCGCGCACGCTGCCACGCCGCAGATGCGACGTCGGATCGACTGGAGCGGCTGGCACGACTGGGTTGGCCGCACCCGTCGTCACGCCCGTCGTCACTCCCGGTGCCGTGGCCGACGCGACGCCGGGCACGCTCACACTCGGCACGCCCGGAGCACCCGGTGCTCCCGGTACGCCCTGCGCTCCCGGTACGCCCTGCGCCACGAGCGCGGTGGCCGCGCCCGGCTTGAACGGCTCCTTCTTGAGCGAACGCGGATTCGGAATCTTCCAGATCGCGTGCTCACCCTTCTCGTAGTACACGAACGCGAGCAGGTCTGCACCGTGCGCCCACGAAATCGCCGGTGACATCTCGGCGACCGCGTTGATCGCGCCGGCAACGTTCGTCAGCTGGTAGTGCAGCTTGGTGTCGAGGTCGAACAGGAACAGATTCGAGATGCCCGTGCGATCCGACAGGAAGGCGATGCTCTTGCCGTCCGGCGCCCACTGCGGATTGATGTTGAGCCCAGCCTGCGCCGGAAGTACGGTCACTTTGGCCGTCTCCAGATCGAACAGGCAGATCTTCATCTTGCCGAACTTGAGGATGCCGTAGTCGGTGTCCTCGCCGCGATCCGATGCGAACGCGATCGTGCGCCCGTCGGGCGACCACTGCGGCTGCAGATCGCCGTACGAATCCTTGGTGAGCTGTGTGATGCCCGGCGTGTCGAACGACACCATGTACAGGTCGCTCGTGCCCTGCTTCATGCCGCTGAAAATGATCTTGCGACCGTCCGGCGAGAACGTCGGACTCAACACCTGATCGAGCTGGAAGTCGAAGGTCTTGACCACGTCGCGCGTCTTCATGTCCAGCACGTACAACACATCGCGCCCACCACGCTGACCGGTGAACGCCAACAGCTTGCCGTCGGGCGAGAACTCGGGCTGCGAGTAGATGTACCGGAGCTGCTCGAAGTCGGGATTGGTCGTCGTCTTGACCAGGCGCGCCAGCTTCTTGCCGGTCTGCGCATTCGCGAGATAGAGCTCCGGGAAAACTTCACCGCGCAGCAAGCTGCCGTACGCCACGTACGTGATGAACTGTCCATCGGGCGAGAGCGACGGCGCGACGAACAGGCTCGCAATCGAGCCCGAGCGACGCTGCGACAGCAACGGCTCCGCGAACGAGCGCGGACGCTGCAGGTCGGCGATCTGCGGCAGATACTTCGCGCTCATCGCCTGCTTCCACTCGTCGCTCAGCTCATCGAGCGACATGCCGATCTCGCGACGGAACGCGCGATCGAGACCAAGGCTCGGCACCGCGTTCATGATCTCGCCGATCACCTCGTCACCCCAGCGCGCGCCCACGTACTGCCACACGCTCAAACCGTAGCGATACGGGAAGTACTTGTCGGGGCGCTCCATCATCTGCTGGATGCTCGGCAGCGTGCCGTTGACCACGCCATCGCGCACCCACGCGTCAGTCCACGGATGCTTGTCGCCAATGGAGAAGTATTCGGCGAGTCCTTCAATGAACCAGAGCGGCGGATTGACCATCGCGAGGTTCTGCAGGCCGCTGCCCGCGCGACCGCGCGAGAAGATGTCGAACTGGAAGACGTGCACCATTTCGTGCTGCAGCACGTGCTCGAAGCTGCCCCAGTCGCCGCTGAAGAACTGCGCCATGCGCTGGCGCAGCGGGTCGGTGACACCACCCGTGCCTTCGCCCAGATCGCCAAAGACGTTGCTCTGCGCGAAGTCGCCAGAGGATCCGAAGATCAGGATCGGCTTCTTCTCGCGGAACTGATGGGCCATCAAACGCGACAGCCGTGCGTACGACCGTTCGGCCATGCGCGCGGCATCAGGCGCGACGTCGGCAATCTCCGGGTAGTAATGCACCAGGAAATGCTCCGTCTCGATCACACGCCAGCGCAGGTGGTCGTACTGCACCTGATTCTGGCCGAAATACCCTTGGGCCCTCGCCGGCGCTGCCATCGCGCTCAGGCCGAGGCCCAGCATTGTTGCCCACCGTGCAATTCGTCCGGCTGTCGGCTTCACCGCGCGCCCCCTATGGCAGCACCGAGTTGGACCGTCGTCGCGTCGCCCCACAGCCGTTCCAGCTGGTAGTACTGACGCATCGTCGGGTGAAACACGTGCACCACGCAGTCGTGGTAATCCAGCAGTGCCCACCGACCCTGCGTGAGCCCTTCGGTCATATTGGTAGACACGCCAGACGTTCGAAGCCCTGCCTGCACATGTTCGGCAATCGAGCGGACATGTGTATCGGACGTGCCACTGGCAATAACAAAGAAGTCGGTCATGTCCGTCACACCGCGCAGATCCAGCACGACGATGTCGTTCGCCTTCAGCTCGTTCGCCAGTTCGGCGGCACGGCGGGCGGTGAATTCTCCGGAGTCTGTGACGCGGGCTGCAGCCATGATTCGTTGGGCGGGACGACAGGGAAGGGAACGGCGTACGAATGCTACGCCGTGATACCCGGCGCGGTTCTGCGGGGTTCGCGGAGGTTCGCGCCGGGCCGACTCCAGACAGTATGCGTGTTGGCGCCACGGACACAACCACCGGACCGTCCCGGTCGTGCCAGACGACACCGATTCCCCAAACGACACGAGGCCGTCGCGGTGAGCGACAGCCTCGTGAGAACTCTCAGCAGACGGGATGAACCGCCTGTGTATTGCCGAGTTACTGCTTGATGACCCAGACCTTGATCTCGGGCTTCACGTCGGCGTGCAGACGCACACCCACGCGATAGACGCCGAGGGCCTTGATCGGCTCATTGAGCTCGATCTGGCGCTTCTCGATCTTGTAGCCCTGCGCCTCGAGCTGGTGGGCGATGTCGGCCGTGGTGACGGAGCCGAACAACTTGCCCTCTTCGCCGACGCGTGCCGCGAAGGTCACCGAGACTTCGCCCAGCTTCTCGGCGATCTGCGCCGCTGCGTTGCGACGCTCGGCCTCAGCGGCCTCGAGGCGGTTCTTTTCCGCTGCGATGCGCTTGCGGTTGCCTTCGGTGGCTTCGTAGGCGAAGCCGCGCGGCAGGAGGAAGTTGCGGGCGTAGCCGGACGACACGGAGACGATGTCACCCGGATGGCCGAGCTTGTCGATGGCGTTGCGAAGAATGACTTCCATGAGAACTCCGGGTCGAACCGGTAGAGATTAGAGCAGCGACGACGGTCGGCGCGTGCCGACGCGGAAATCGCGCCAGGTGTCGCCCAACCCGAGTCCGAACGTGGTCGCCAAGACGATGGCGAGCACCCAGACCGGGCCGAGGAGCGGAATCAGAATCAGCAAAGCGATCAGCGCCATGACAGCGACGCGATCTGGGATCCACCACGTCAGCACACCCGCCCCGCGAAGCGCGTACAGCGTGCCAAAGAAACAAACGAAGTTCGCACCGGGCGTCCGCCATTCCGTCAGGGCGGGGAGGAGCAGGAACGTCACTCCAACCACCAACCCCCAGACCAGCTGATCGTTGAACCGGAGATCACGCAGCTGACCGAGCGGAGGCCCGATGCGCACGCGCGACAACCGATGGTACGCTGCCCAGCCCAACCCGAGCGCCAGAAGCGACTCGAGTGCGAGCAGTGCAGGAGCCAGCAACAGCAGCGGACCGTGCGACGCCGTGGGACCGGAAACCGGCTCACCGAGCGCTGGCAGGATCGTCGCCATCTTTTCCGCACGCGCTGCCGCTTCCGGCATACGCTTCGCAAACGATTGCCACGACCCCGAATCCGTGCGGCGATGCCACGAGGCCAACGCTTCGCCGAGGCGACGCTGGTACTCGCTGCCGAGCATACGCGTGGCTTCGTCGAAGGGACTCGAATCCGCCGGCGCCCGACTGGACACCCCCGCCACCGTGACCGCACCCGCCAGTGCCACCGCCGCCAGCGCGCGCCCGAGAAACGGTCGCGCACTCGTCGCCAGACATACCAGCCCGAACGCGGCACCGAGCGACAGTGCCCACCCGCGCACGAACGCTCCGTAACCGACCAGCGGCAGCGGAACGAACCAAACCACCGCCGCCGCCAGCGCCACCCAGAGCAAGAGGCCGAGCACTCGCCCGCCCGCCCACCAGCCCACCAGCGCACAGGTCGCGAGCGACACCAGTACCAGCAGCGCGAACTGCTCGACCGGCAGCAGCAGGCGAACGAGTCCAGCGAGCAGAGCAACGGCCGGCGGCCAGACCGGCGCCGCCGTGATCACCACCATGAGCACGAGCGCGACGACAAACCATCGCCACCCGCGCTCCTGCGGAGCAGTCGCGGCGGAGCCCGACGCGACCGCTCCTGTCATATCAGCCCGTCTGTCCCTTGACGTACGGAAGCAGGGCGAGGAACCGCGCCTTCTTCACGGCCTTGGACAGCTGACGCTGGTGACGCGCATCGACGCCGCTCAGACGGCTCGGCAGGATCTTGCCGTAATCCGTGATGAAACGGGCGAGGAGACGGTCGTCCTTGTAGTCCACGTAGCGGATGCCCGCTTCCGTGATCGGGCAGGGCTTCTTCTGTCGGCGCATGGGTTATTCCTCGTCGTCGTCGTCGTCATCACTGCGCCCACGGCGGGCAGCCAACTCTTCATCCGTCAGCTTCGGCGCGCCGAGCTCGTGCTCGTGCAGCGTGACGAGGTACCGCACCACGCCTTCATCCAGCTTCAGTGCGCGCTCGAACTCGGGCAGCACCTTCGGCTCGGCGTTGAAATGCGAGATGATGTAGTAGCCGTTCTCGTGACGACCGATCTTGTACGCGAGGGCCCGACGGCCCCAATGCTCGATTTCGGCCGGCTCCTTGAGTTCCAGGAGCGCCTGCACCTTATCCAGCTTCTCGACAATGGCCGTGTCTTCCAGCGCAGAGTCGTAGATGTACACCGCTTCGTACCGCCGCGATGCCTGGCGGCGGATCTTGAGCTTTGCCACTCGGCAATCCTCCCTATGGACTTGAGATGCCCCCCGCAGTGCCGTTCCGCAGGAGGAGGGGGCGCCGGAAGAAATCCGGCGCGGTAGAACCTAAAAACCTATTCGGGAGAGGGTCCGCGAGGCAAGGGACGAGGTTATCTCTCTGTCCATGTGCGGACGATACGGCTTCGGCAATCCTGCGCGGTTCGACGCGCTCGGCCTCGGCGTGGCCATGCCACCCCTGAGCCCTCGCTTCAACGTGGCCCCGTCCCAGGCGGTCCCGCTCGTGGTGCAGGACGCGAGCGGGCGGCAGGGCGTCTTCGCCAAATGGGGGCTGGTCCCCGCCTGGGCCGACGAACCCTCGATCGGCCACAAACTGGCCAACGCCCGCGGCGACACCGTCGCCACCAAGCCGTCCTTCCGGTCCGCCTTCAAGCAGCGCCGCGGCCTGATGCCCGCCGATCTGTTCTACGAGTGGCAGATCGTGCCCGGCCAAAAGACCAAGCAACCGTGGTGCATCCGATTTCCGGATCAGGCGCCTTTCCTGTTTGGCGCGATATGGGAGCTGTGGCAGCCCAAGAACGATCCCATCGCCGAGCCCCTGCGTACCTGCGCGATCATCACCACTGATGCCAGTGCGGTCATGTCGAGTGTCCACGACCGCATGCCGGTACTCATCGCATCCGCGGACGCCGACGAGTGGCTCGATCCGGCAACGCCGCCGGCACGTGCGCAGGCGCTGATTCGCTCATGGGAGGGGCCGCTGGAATTGCATCCGGTAAGCACCTGGCTCAACACGCCGCGCCATGACGACGCGAAGTGCGCCGAGCCGATCACGCTGTACAGCTACGACGAGCTGCACTTCACGGATTGAGCGCTAGCGGGACCGTTACTTGGAAGCGCTCGCCGTCTTCGCGTTGTGCTTGCGGAGATAGAGGTTCAGCGAGCCGATCGAGAGCTTCGACTTGAGCTGCACCATCACGCGAGCGTCGTCGTCGGTGATCCAGATCTCCGCTTTGCCGTTCTCGCTGAACAGCCCCTTGGTCTTGAACGTCGGCTGCAACACGACGGTCTTGAAGCTTCCGGCCGGCGTCTGAATCACCTCACGACGCACGACCTTGATGCGCACCGGATTGGCATCCGGATTGAAGTAGCGTGAGAACGAATAGGTCGCGCCGACCTCGAGGGGGATGGTGCGCACGAAATACAGGAACGAGCCGTCGTCGAGCGGATTGGCTACCGTCGGTTGTTCCGGCTTGTCGTTCTGCTGATACATGCCGCGCTCGGGGAACATCTCGTAGTGGCGCTTCGGCTTGTAGTTGCCTTCCTCGATGTCCTGATGGAAACGGCGCGACGTCAGCGTGGTCACGTCAAACCACGACTCGTACTTGTCGTTCACCTTGTAAAACGGCACGCTGCCACCCACGAGAAACATCGTGTGCCACGACGACTTGCCGCGCACGTCGGTGATGTCGAGCACTTCCATGCTGGCGCTGCCCACCTTGAGCGCACCGAACTTCACGTCGTACTCGAGCTTCTCGCCCACGAAGAACGGCACCTTCATCGCGTCGGTCGATACCCGCGCCCCGGCAGTGCTCGGGGCAAACGAGTCCACTACCTGCGCCGACAGCGCGGTCGCCGGCACGCTCAGCGCGAGTGTCGCGGAGAGCGCGAACCGGCGGAGCGCCGGGAGAGTCGGGAGGTTACGTGCTGCGAGAGCCATGAAGGCGGGGGCCAGAAGGCGAGAACCGTTGAGCACCTGCTCCGCTACGGCATGGTGCGCATTCGCGCGACATGCTCCAGTGGACGCAACCATTACCCCTGCCGGTACAAAAAGGGCCGAGCCCAGCCCCGGAGGGTCACAACCATCGTAGCATTGCTACACGTTGAAGCGGAACAGCAGCACGTCACCATCCTGCACCACGTACTCCTTTCCTTCCGAGCGGACCACGCCCTTTTCCTTGGCCGTTTTCCAGCCGCTGTACGTGATGAAGTCCGCAAAGGATGCGGTTTCGGCGCGAATGAACCCGCGCTCGAAGTCGGTGTGGATGACGCCCGCCGCCTGTGGAGCGGTGAAGCCGCGATGGATCGTCCATGCCCGAACTTCCTTCTCACCTGCCGTGAAATACGTCTGCAGGCCGAGCAGGTGGTAACCGGCGAGAATCAGCCGGTCGAGGCCCGCTGTTTCGAGGCCCAGCGACGAGAGGAACTCCTTGCGCTCTTCCATCGGCAGCTCCGCCAGCTCCGCTTCGATCTTGGCAGAGAAGGGCACGATCTCCGAGTGTTCGCCCGTCGCGGCCACCGCTGCGCGCAACGCCACGAGGTACTTGCCTTCGTCCCCCGCCAACTCGGCGTCGGTCACGTTGGCCGCATACAGCACCGGCTTGGCGGTGATGAGCTGCATGTGCTGGAGCTTGGCCATCTGCTCGTCGGAGAGCCCCGCGCGCAGCAGCGGCTTGCCGTCGGAGAGCGCGGCGAATGCCGCTTCGAGCGCGGGCAGTTCCGCGAGCGCTTCCTTGTCCGCCGCCTTGGCCGAGCGCTTCACCTTGTCGAGTCGCTTCTCGACCGTGGCGAGATCGCTCAAGGCGAGCTCCAACTCGATGATTTCCTTGTCGCGCGCAGGATCGGGGCTGCCCATGACGTGCGTGACGTCCGGGTCCTCGAAGCAGCGGATCACGTGCACGATCGCGTCGGTCTCGCGGATATTCTGCAGGAACTTGTTGCCCAGCCCTTCACCCGCGGACGCGCCGGCGACGAGACCCGCGATATCCACGAACTGCACGACGGCCGGGACCGTACGCTGCGGCTGCACGACGACGGCCAACTGGTCGAGGCGCGTGTCCGGCACTTCGACCATGCCCACGTTCGGCTCGACGGTGCAGAACGGATAGTTCGCAGCTTCGGCCTTCGCGGCAGTGAGCGCGTTGAACAACGTGGACTTGCCCACGTTGGGGAGACCGACGATACCAAGACGAAGCACGAGTCAGGAGGACGACGGGAATTGAAGTGCTGCGGCGGAACGCGCGTGGCGCGTGCCGCGAGACGTGACCAACGCCGAAATCTAACGGCGGAGGGAATAGGGGAGCGGTCACACAAGAAACGGGGACGCCGGCAGCCTGCCCGCGTCCCCGTTTGTCCATCAGAACCTCCTGCTGCTTACTGCTGGCAGGTGCCCTTCGGATTCGGCTTCGGCTGGTCCACCACCAGACGCGGTCCGCGATTGCCGATCGTCACGGCGAGATCGGCAACGAACTTGCCGATGCGCGCCATGTGCGGGTAGTCGATGTATTGCGGCTCGTCGGTGAGCTGGTGGTAGTCGGAGTGACCACCCGTCGTGAAGAACGCGATGGGGATGCCGTAGCGCGCGTACTCGTAGTGATCGCTGCGGCAGTAGATGTTCATCGGGTGACCGTTCGCATCGAGCGACATGTCGAACGAGAGCTTATGCTTGCCCGAGACGTTGACTTCGTCGATGAGATTGCCGAGCTCAGTCGAGAGACGGCGTGCGCCGATCACCTGCAGGTAGTCCGGATTGCCGTGCAGCACGGCGCCTTCCTTTGTGGCACCGGTCACGTCCCACGCGTTGCCACGGCCGACCATGTCCATGTTGAGCTGCGCGACGATGGAATCGCGCGAGACGGTCGGATGATCGGTGAACCACTCCGATCCCCACAGGCCTTTCTCCTCACCCACGTGCCAGACGAATAGCGTCGAGCGCTTCGGCTTGGTCTTGAGTGAGGCCATGTACTCCGCGATTTCCAGCACGGCCACGGAGCCCGAGCCGTCGTCGTCCGCACCGTTGAAGATCGAGTCGGGACGCGCCGGGTGCGTCTTCCGCCACTCGGCCAGCTCCGCGTTGATCTGCGTCTGCTGTTCCGGGGTGGGGCGCTTGTTGCCGTCCTCCGCGCCGCCCGGGCGCACGAGATGCGTGAGGATGCGCAGCGAGTCATGATCGACGACGCGCGTGGTCATCCCGACGTGATCGTTGTGCGCGCCGACCGCGACGTACTGCGCCTTGAGCTTGGGATCGCTGCCGGGGAGAATCGCCACGACGTTGCGCGCCGGGAATTCGATGGGCACAACGGAGAGGACCGCGTTCACCGAGGACTTGGCGCCGAGCGTGCCGAGCTTGAGTTCGTTGAGGGGCGTGGTGAATAGCTTGGTGGCGGCACCCGCATTCACGAAGAGGCGCACGCCTTCCGACTCGCCGTCGTCCTTGAAGGTCGAGCTGTTCTTCAGGAAGTTGACGATCTGCGGCAGCACTGGCGGCGGCATGAGAATGACGACGCCCGCGGCACCGGTCGGCGTGAAACCACCGCCTACGACTGCGCGATTGATCGCTTCGTTGGTGAGGGGCACGGTGAGCACCACCAGCTTGCCCGCCGCCTGTTCAGCGGTGAGCTGCAACGAATCACCCAACGCGCCGCCGTAGATCACGTCCACGTCGGCCTTGTTGAGAGTGGTGTTGCCCATCGGCATCCACTCGGTGCCGAAGGCCAGCGATGCACCGCCAGCGATGAAGCTCGACATCGGATCGATCGTGCGCTTCTTGAGCGGCAGCGTCTGGAAGTAGGTGCCATTCTCACCGGCCGGGACCAGACCGATGCGCTTGACCTCAGCGGCCAGGTAGTCGGTGCCCATGGTGTTGCCCTTCGTGCCCGCGTCGCGCCCCATCATCGAGTCGTCGGCGAAGATGTACAGGCGCGTCATCAGGTCTTCGACGGAGATCGCGGCCTTGGTGGGCTTGGGCGCGAGCTTGAGCGGCAGCGTGGTGGCCGGTGCCGGAATGATCGCGATCGGCGTGGCCTTGGCAGGTTCCTGCGCGGCCAGCAGCGTCGGGAGCAGCGCTGCTGCAGAGAGCAGTGAAAGTCGG
The DNA here is from genome assembly GCA_965279375.1 of Gemmatimonas sp. GTDB lineage: Bacteria > Gemmatimonadota > Gemmatimonadetes > Gemmatimonadales > Gemmatimonadaceae > Gemmatimonas. Next base: position 3,223,015 of record OZ257156.1, read on the forward strand.
TTCATCGATGGGATGGTGATGGACGTGCAGTAGTCGAGCAGTAGACAGAAAACGTCAGGGCGAGACAATCGGCGCCTTGTACACCACACCGCCCTTCATGACAAACGCAACTTTGGCCAGCCTGGTTACATCGTCCAACGGGTTCCCCTGTACGGCCACGATATCGGCGAGCTTCCCGGCGCTGACACTGCCGATGTCCTTCTCGGCGCCCAAGAGCGTGGCCGCGTTCATGGTGCCGATGGTGATCGCGTCCATCGGTGTCGCGCCAAGGATGTCCACCATGTACTTGAACTCCTCGCCATTGCGGCCGTGGATGTCGCTGGTGGCGTCGGTGCCCAGGGCGAACTTGACGCCGCTCTGATACGCCTTGCGCAGGCGGATACGGCGGTCACCGGCGATGGCTTTGGCCTTGGCGACGGAGTTGGCCGGCACGCCTTTACGAGCGCCGTCGGTGACGATCTCCTCGAGGATGATGAGCGTGGGCACGAGATAGGTGCCGTGCTGCTTCATGAGGGCGATGCCTTCATCGTCCACGAGGCTGCCGTGCTCGATGCTGGCGACACCCGCGCGCACCGCGGCGTTGAGACCTTCGCCGGCGTGCGCGTGCGCCATGACTTTGCGACCCAGTCGCGTGGCTTCGTCCACGACGGCCTTGAGTTCTTCATCGCTGAACTGCTTGGCGCCTACGGCATCGCCGACCGAGAGAATACCGCCGGTGGCGACGACCTTGATCTGATCGGCGCCGTACTTGACGTTGAGTCGCACCTGCTTGCGTGCTTCGTCCACGCCGTCGACGATCGCACCTGTGCCGGGAATCTTGAGCATCGGACTCCAGCCGTTCACGTCGGCATGGCCACCCGTGCTGCCGAGTGCGGGGCCGGCCGCGTGAATGCGCGGGCCGGGGATGAGACCGCGATTGACCGCGTCGCGCACGACCGCGTCCACGTAGTCGGTGCTGCCCGCTTCGCGCACGGTGGTGAAGCCGGCGTCGAGTGCTTTCTTCGCGTTGATGGTGGCGTAGATCGCCCCATGTGCCGCGGTTTCCTTGAGCACCGCCAGGTCGCCGCCATCGTTGTCGATGGAGGTGAGATGCGTGTGCATGTCGATGAAGCCCGGGAGCAGGGTATATCCCGTGAGGTCGACGACTTTGGCGCCGGCGGGAATCTTCACCTGTGCTGCGGTACCGACGGCGGTGATCCGTTCGCCGTCGATGAGCACGACCGGCGAGGCGACCTGCGTGCCGTCGCCGATGATGAGTCGTGACGCCTTGATGGCGGTGACGGGACCGGCAGCGGGTCGTTGAGCCAGCGCGGGCGTCGCGGCCAGCAGCAGCGACGCGGCGAGACGAAGTGCGGAGCGAAGTGGGTGCATGGGACGAAAGCTACCGCCCCATCGCACTCACCGCCTTCTCCGTGCCGTCGGTCAGCCACAGTTCGATGGCCTTCACCATGCGTTCATACTGCGCCTCCACCAACTCGCGCTCATCACGCGGCATGGTGTGCAGCACGAAGTCGGCGAGGTCGCCGATCGTGCGCCGCTCGTCCACCGGGCGAATGCCGATTCGCAGTCGTGGATAGGCGGCCGACTTGAGATGCGCCTCGATGCTCTTGAGGCCATTGTGTCCGCCGGGGCTGCCGGCGGCGCGCAGGCGATACTCGCCGGCAGGGACGGCCACTTCATCGACGATGACCATGAGGTCCTGCGCGGCGTTGAAGCCTTCGCGTTTGAGATACGGGCGCAGCACGCTACCGCTCAGGTTCATGTACGTCTGCGGCTTGACGAGCCGCACTTTCTTGGTGCCCACGAGCCCTGTCGAGGTGAGCGCTTCGCCATCCTTGCGCCACGCGTCGAAGTGCCAGGTGCGTGCGAGATGATCGACGAGCCACCAGCCGACGTTGTGGCGGGTGTCCTCGTACTCGCGGCCGGGATTGCCGAGTCCAACGATGACTTTCATGCGGGGAAGACGCGCGGGGCGCGGTACGCGCCAGCGTGGAGTGACCATGCTGAGTGCGGACCGCGCCCCGTCGTGAAGAAGAACGACGACGACTTACTTCGTGTCGTCCGGCTTGACCTTACGAATGAGCTCAGGCTCGGCGATGCTGCTCTCCGAGGTGGCCGCTTCGATGCTGGCACGCGACTGACCGATGACGCAGACCGTGGCGCCGGCATCGTCGAGCACCTTGATGCCCGCGGGGAGCACGAGGTCGGCGACGTGCAGCGACTTGCCGACGTGCAGGCCCGTGACATCGACGTCGATGTGGTTCGGGATGTTGGACGGATCGACCGAGATGTGCAGCTGGTGCATGACCTGGTCGAGGATGCCGCCTTCGGTGCGCACGCCGTACGGAACGCCGACGTACACGATCGGGCAATGCACGTTGATCGTCTCACCAGTCACCAGCTCCTGGAAGTCGATGTGCATGATCTGCTTCTTGAACGGGTGGCGCTGCACTTCGCGGATGAGCGTCTTGGAGACGGCACCATCGATATTGAGCTCGATCACCGTGGCGCCCGTCGAGATACGCTGCAGGAGACGGTCGGTCTCGCGCGCATTGATGGTGAGCGACATCGGCTGACGGCCATGGCCGTAGATGACGGCGGGAATGCTGCCGGCCTGGCGGAGCTTACGGGCCGCGCCCTTTCCGTTCTCGGAGCGGGCGGTGGCGTTGAGGGTAGCGCTTGCGGTCATGCGAATATCCTGTGTGTGATAAGGTGGCGCGGGAGTAGCGACTGGTTGCCGTCCCGCCGCTCGACTACGGACACTTCACCTGCAACTGCAACAACACCTGCAATCTCGACTACTCGAACAGCACGCTGACCGACTGGTCGGCGTTGGTAAAGCGAATGGCTTTCGCCAGCAGCTCGCCCACGGACAGCACGCGCAGCGACGGGAAGCGACGCTCCGCGGGAAGATTGATGGAATCGGTGACGACGACTTCGGTGATGGGCGCATTGGCGAGGCGCTCGACGGCCGGACCGCTGAAGAGCGCGTGCGTGGCGCACACATAGATGTCGTTGGCGCCCAGCTTCTTGAGCGCGCGCGCGGCCTCGGACACGGTACCGGCGGTGTCGATCATGTCGTCGGGGATCAGGCAATCGCGTCCCTCGACGTCTCCGACGACGTTCACGACTTCGGCCACATTGGCCTTGGGGCGACGCTTGTCGATGATGGCGAAGGTGGCGTCGAGGCGCTTGGCGAATCCGCGGGCCATCTTGGCGGAGCCGACATCGGGCGCGACGACGCAGAGGTCCTTGAGGCCCTTGCGACGGAAGTAGTTCGTGAAGACCGGCGCGGCGTACAAGTGATCCACCGGCACGTCGAAGAAGCCCTGTAGCTGGTGCGCGTGCAGATCGAGGCCGAGGACGCGATCTGCGCCGGCCTTTTCGATCATGTTGGCAATCAGCTTGGCGCCGATCGCGACGCGCGGCTGATCCTTGCGGTCCTGTCGGGCGTAGCCGAAGTAGGGCAGGACCGCGGTGACGCGGGCGGCCGAGGCGCGTCGCGCGGCGTCGATCAGCAGCAGCATCTCGAGCACGTTCTCTGCCGGCGGATTCGTGGACTGCACCACGAAGACGTCCGCACCGCGGATGTTCTCGTCGATGCGCACGAAGATCTCACCATCCGCGAAGCGCGAGCACGTCACCTTGCACGCTTCGACTCCAAGGTGGCGGGCCACCTCATCGACGAGCGGTTGGTTGGACGTACCCGAGAGGATCTTGAAGCCACGCGACGAGGAGAGCCCGTCCATGCGAGTGAATCCCTGAGAAGGCAAGGCGTCGATACCGGAGCATAGCGAAGGGGGCGGAGTGTCACCGGTACCTCGTTGGTGAGGCGCGGCGTCTCCGTCCCGGAACATTGCAGCCTTTAAAAGTAGCCTCACCGCGCTCTGACCGGGAGTGGCAAACTCAGCCGGGAAAGGCTTTCTGCGGGCTGCGCAGGAGCGTCTGGCGAGAGGAACGGAGCGGCCGGACCGTGCCAGCTCCGTGACAGCGTCGTGGCGTTCCAGAGACCGCTTGATAACCCGACGCGCCGAGACTCCGCCGGCTTACGCAGGTCGTCCCTCTCGTCATCAGTCGGCTCCCCAAATCGCACCCGAATGCTCCTGAGTCTCTTGTCCAATCGTCGGCGGCTCGCGCCGCTGGCCCTGCTGTTCACCCTCGGCGGAACAGCGAAGGCGGTCGCCGCCCAGGCCACCGAGGGTTTCGTGGCCGGAACGGTTCGTGCCGCCGCCGGCGCGCCCGTCGTGGGTGCTACGGTAACCGCCCGCAATGAAGCCACCGGCACGCAGCAGGTCCGCCAGACCGACGCGCGCGGTCGGTATGTTTTCGCGCAGCTCCCGATCGGCGGACCGTACACGCTGTCCGTACGCCAGCTCGGCTTCCGGCCGGCACGGCGCACCGGACTGATGCTCAATCTTGGTGACCGTGTGGCGCTGGACATTTCCCTTGACGTTTCCGCGACGGAACTGGCCGCCATCGACGTGAAGGCAGACCGCGAGAGCAAGCGCGCCGAGCGCGTGGGCGGCAGCACGGTGGTGACGGAGAAGGAGATTCGTCAGCTTCCGATTCAGGACCGCTCCTTCGCCGATCTGTCGATCCTTGCGCCCACGACGTCGCGCGCCGGCACCGGCGGCATCATCACCTCGTCGTCGAGCATCGCTGGCGGGCGCGTGTCTGGCACGGACATTCGCGTGGATGGCGTGCAGGCCAAGAATACGATCTGGGGCGCGGGCTTCGGTCGCGGTCCGTATTCGATCTCGGTGGAAGCGGTGCGCGAGTTCGAAGTCGTGACGAACGTCTATGACGTCACGCAGGGACGTCAGGGTGCGGGCGCGGTGAACGTGGCGACGCGCGCGGGCACCAACACGACGACCGGCTCGCTGTTCGTCTACAATCGCAATCAGGACTTCACCACCAAGACGAACTTCCTCGGGCAGAACATCACCAAGTTCGACAACCTGCAGTTTGGTGGCGCGCTTGGTGGTGCACTGGTGAAGGACAAGCTGCACTACTTCGTGGCGTACGATCGACAGCAGGTGGCCGAGCCGTTCTCGACGCTGCAGGTGGAGAACAACGCCGACTGGGCGCGATTGCAGGTTGCGCCCGACAGTGTCGCGCGGTTCCTCGACATTCTTCGGCGATCGTATGGACTGCCCACCGGCAAGCAGGCGGGCACGTTCGATCGCGGCAACACGCTGAACACCGTCTTCACTCGCTTGGACTGGCAGCTCAACGACGCGCACCGAGCGACGTTCCGCACGACCTACTCGGACTTCTTCTACGACAACTCGATTCCCGATCGCGAGCTGTCGGTGTTCGAGAGCCGCGGCAATCAGAAGTCGCGTGAGATCCAGTCGATGGCGTCGGTGAAGTCGAACCTGCCGGGTGCGTGGACCAATGACGCGCGTCTGGCCTACACCAATCGCATCCTGCAGAACGAGCCGAACACGCGCCTGCCGCGCGGCTGGGTGAACGTCTCGTCGGCGCTGCCCAACGGTGGTACCGGCGCCAACCAGATCCTGCAGTTCGGCGGACAGCGTACGAGCCCTGAGCTGCAGACGGAAGAGTCGTATCAGCTCGTGGATGTGCTGCGTTGGGATCGCGACAACAGCGCGTTCACCTTCGGTACGGATCACTCGCTCAATAACCTTTCGATGTTCGTCTCCATCGAGACGGACGGACTCTTTCAGTTCGCCAATCTCGCCGCTCTCGAAGCCAAGCGGCCGTCGTCGTTCGCGCGCCTGGTGCCGCTCAAGGAACTCGAGCCGCGCATGCGGCAGTGGGTGTACGATGGCGGCGTGTTTGCGCAGGGGGAGTTTCGGTTGCGCCCCAACCTGAACGTGACGGCGGGTTTGCGTGCCGATATGACGGCGTTCCTCACGGGAGGTAACCCGAACGCCAATGTGGAAGCTGCGTTCGGCAAGCGTACCGACGTCAAGCCGACGGACATCGCGTTGCAGCCGCGCGCGCAGCTCACGTGGACGCCGGGTACTTCCGGGAAGAATCTGGTTCGCCTGGGCAGCGGCTACTTCACCGCGCAGCCGCACTACATGGCGCACATCAACAACCTGCTCAACGACGGATCGCAGTTGGCCGACGTGCTGCTCACCGGCGCGGCGGTGCCGACGCCCGACTTCAACGCGTATCGCCAGTCGTTTGCGAACACGCCGGGCATTCCGCAGGGGAGCGGTGCCCGACCGGCGTACATCAACATGTTCGGCCCCGACTTCAAGGTGCCGCGTACGTGGAAGAGCGACATCGCCTATCAACGCCGTCTCTTCAACGGCAACCTGACACTCGGCGCGGCCGCGCAGTACGCGCACACGTCGGAGCTGTATCGCTACGTGGACCTCAACCTGCGTGCGACGCCCGACTTCACGCTGGCCAACGAAGGCAACCGCAGCGTGTTCGTGCCCGCCACGAGCATCACGGCGACGGGTGGGCGCAACCCGGTGCTGGCGCGTCCGTTCGCGCAGTTCCAGCGTGTGCTCGAGCTGCGCAGCGACGCCGGGCAACACCAGAAGGCCGCGTTCATCGACGCCTCGCTGCGCCTGCCACGCAACGGTTCGATCAGCGGCTCGTTCACGCTCAACGAAACGCGTGACAACAGCTCGTTCAACTGCTGCATCGCGATCACGTCGGTGTTCACGCCAGTGCCAAGCGATCCACGCGTGGCCACGTGGGGCGCAAGCGGTACGGACTTCCGTCACAAGCTGGTGCTCTACGGCGCGACGCCCGAGATCGGTGGCTTCCAGTTGAGCGCGCGCGTGATCGGTCAGTCCGGTTCGCCGTGGTCGGCCACGGTGGCGCAGGATATCAACGGCGACGACGTGGGCGCGGGAAGCTCGTTCGGCAACCAGAACGATCTGGCCTACATCTTCAATCCGGCGACGCCGGGGTTGCGACAGGGCTTCGCCGACTCGCTGCGACTTGTCTACAACAACCCGCAGAACATCGGTGGCGAATACCTGCAGGCCAATATCGGCCGCATCGCGGACCGCAACACGATTCGCAACCCGTTTGTCACGCAGGTGGATGTGCGTGTCTCGCAGAAGCTGCCCACGCTGCGTGGACAGCGCGCCGAGCTGACGCTCGACGTGTTCAATGCCGCGGCGCTGATCAACCACAACTGGGGCGCGGTCGTGGTGGTGCCGGGCGCCAACCAGACGCTGCTCAACGTGATCGGCTTCGATCAGACCACGCGCGAGTATCGGTACCGCGTGAACCCGAACTTCGGTCGGACGGTCAAGACGGGGAATCGCTACCAGATGCAACTGGGCGTGCGGTACCAGTTCTAGCCAGCGTCCCCAAGCGGCTGTCCAACAACAACGCCCCCGAATCGGCTGGTGCCGGTTCGGGGGCGTTGCGCGTTGCGTTCATAACCCATAGGCCCTGATGGAATCGAACCATCATCATCGGCTTCAAAGGCCGAGGTAATAGCCGTTATACGAAGGGCCAAGCGAAGTCGTAGAGTATTGGGGGGCGTGGTCGCTGCGCCAGTCCCTACGGTCGCTTGGAGGGCATCGAACCAACCGCGACGGGTGCGGTGGCGGGCGTCGTGCTGCGCTCCGCGCGCTCCCAGTCGTGCATGGGGAGGGCGTCACGTGCGCGGACCCCGTCGGCGAAGGGCCCGAGCAGGTGCACGATGCTGTTAGCGTAGTACGTGATGAGCGGGCGGCCTTTGGGAAGAATCAGGAAGCCATCGCCGGTACGCGCAATCACACGGCGCATGCGCAACATGCGGTACGCCCGATCGAACGTTTCGCCGATGTCGCGATCGGCACGAACGACGCGACCGTTGAGTTCCATGAGCACGTCACGCATCGCGGCCATGCGCTCGAGCAGCTGCGTGCGCGTAACGAAGTCTGCGTCGAAGCTCTGCAGCGCGGCGCAGGCCAGGGGGACCGGCGTGACGGGAATGATCGCGCCAATGCGATCGAGCACATCATCGCAGAAGCGCTGGACCGCGGGAAGACGTTCGGCACGCGGCATATCGAACAGCGCGGTGCCGTCCGCCTCGACCTGTTTGAGCCACGTATCCACCGATAGCGGCGCGCCGATCGTGACGGCAGCACGACCGTACTTGCGCCAGCGCCCCGTCAACAGCCGAGCCGAATTGTAGAACACGAAGCGACTCACTTCGCGGAGCTGTGCCCAGCGCGAAGTGACCGGGCGATCTGCCTTGGCCTCGAGTTCGCGCAGCAGCGAGCGGTCCTCGATCACGCGATCGTAGTTGATCCCGACCGGCACGACGTACATGCGCGAACGCACACCGGGCTCACGAGCGACACCAAGTGCGTAGTCGAGCAGGCCGATCTTGCCCGGGCGCAGCGCGCCATCGCGTGTGAGGCCGCCCTCTGGGAAGACACCCTGCGTCACGCTGTTGCGCGTGATGAGCTGCACGTACGCCTCGAGGACGGCATGATACAGCGGCTCGCGATAGCGACGGCGAATGAAGTACGAGCCGAAACTCTTGAAGACGAACTCCAGCGGAAACGCGCGTGCCCACTCGCCGACGGCATACGAAATGGAAACGTCTCCCATCATCACGTAGGCCACGAGCACATAGTCCGCGTTGGAGCGGTGGTTCATCAGGTAGATGACCACCGAATCGCGCGGCAGCCCGCGAAACGGATCGGGGCGTTCGTACTCCACCGACACCTTGTAGAACAAGCCAAGCACGGCGCGGCTGACGTAGTAGCCGAGGTGGTAGTAGGCGAGAATGTTGAAGAAGGGGACGATCTCGTCGAGATAGCGTCTGACCCGTTGCCACGTGACGGCGGTCTCTTCGCCGTTCGCTTCGGCGTGCGCGCGTACTGCTGCCGCAACTTCCGGGGACTGCAACAGCTGCTCGACGACGAATCGTTTGCGCGTCAGCTTGAAGTGATTGACGTCAATGCCGCGCCCCGCCATCGCACGCCCTACGCGAGCGCGTCGAGCGGCCAGAGCCAGGCCGCGCCGCGCACCCCGCTCGAGTCACCATGCACGTTGCGGACGATGCGCGTATTGACCGCATCGGAGAACACCCAGCGCGGCAGCGCCTTCGTCACATCCTCGGCGAGATGGGGTGTGTTGGACATACCGCCGCCGAGCACGATGATGTCCGGGTCGAGCAGGTTGATGACCGAGGCGAGTGCACGGGCAAGACGATCGTGATAGCGCGTGAGCGTTTCGACGGCTTGCGCGTCACCCGCTGCGGCGAGTGCGTTGATCTCGCGGGCCGGCAGCATCTGCCCCGCGCGTTCGGCGTAGTCGCGCTGGAAGCCCGGGCCGGACAGCCATGACTCGATGCACCCCGACTTGCCGCAATAGCAGGACGGGCCGGGACGCTCATCGTCCTGCGGCCACGGCAGCGGGTTGTGGCCCCACTCGCCGGCGATGAGGTTGGCGCCCACGAGGCATTCGCCATTCACGACGATGCCACCGCCCACGCCTGTGCCCAGAATGACGCCGAAGACCACCGGCGCGCCGACGGCGCCGCCATCACCGGCTTCGGAGAGGGCGAAGCAGTTGGCGTCGTTGGCGAGGCGGACCTGTCGGGTGAGTCGTTCCTCGAGGTCGAGGCCGAGCGGCTGCCCGATGAGCCAGACGGAGTTGGCGTTCTTGACGAGCCCCGTCTCGGGGACGACCGCGCCAGGAATGCCCACGCCGACCGTCGCCGATCCGGGCGACACGTGTGCGGCGTGCTCCAGTTCGTCCACGAGCGTGGCGATGGCGTGGACTGTCTCTTTGTACGAGCGCGGGGTGGGGACACGGAGCCGGGCGAGTGCTTCGCCGGATCTGGCGAGAGCGATGCCCTCGATTTTGGTGCCGCCGAGATCGATACCGATACGCATGATGAGGGCCAGAGTGGCGCGGTGCCGCGCCCGAGGCAAGGGGCGCGGGTACGGCAGGAGTTCTGCCTGTGCGGCAGCGCCGTCTGGAAGTAGTTTGGCCGCATGCATGCTGAATGGGTTCTGAAGCGTTCCGCGATGGTCCGGCCAGTACAACGCGCGGTGCGTGCGACCGCTGCTGCGGTCCTGCTTTCATCCTCGTTGGCGCTCGCGGCTTGCGGTGGCGGCGGCGACACGCCGACCGCGCCCGTAACGCCGCCGCCGGTCGTACCTCCCACGCCGCCCGCACCGGTCACGGTCCCGGCGCTGACGCGCGAATTCCGCGGGTTGTGGATCGCGACGGTGGCGAACATCGACTGGCCGTCGAGCTCCGGGCTCTCCATCGCCGCGCAGCAAGCGGAGCTGGTTGCGATTCTCAACCTGGCCCGTGCCACGGGGCTCAATGCCGTCGTACTGCAGGTCCGCGCGAATGGCGATGCCTTGTACCAGTCCACACTGGAACCGTGGGCGCGCTCGCTGACAGGCACGCAAGGCACCAACCCGGGGTGGGATCCACTCTCATTTGCGGTGTCGCAAGCGCATGCGCGCGGTCTCGAACTGCACGCGTGGTTCAATCCGTTTCGCGCGGGCAACCTGAGCGACACGCTGCGCATGGACGCGATGCACTTCGCCAAGCGGCGGCCGGATCTCGCGCGGGCGTACTGCTCGCAGCTGTGGTTCGATCCCGGCGAAACGGCCGTGCACGATCAGGCGATTGCAGTCGTGCAGGACGTCGTGCGCCGCTACGCGGTCGATGCCGTACATCTGGACGATTTCTTCTATCCGTATCCTGAAACGCGTTGTCCGTCACTGCAATTTCCCGACAGCGCCGGATTCGCGCGCTATCGCACGGCGGGGGGATCGCTCGCGCGTGACGATTGGCGACGCGACAACGTGAATCGCTTTGTCGAGCGACTGTATGGGGCCGTGCGCGCCGAATCACGAACGGTGCGGGTGGGCATCAGTCCATTCGGTATCTGGCGGCCTGGCAATCCGGCCGGGATCACCGGTCTCGACGCATACGGCTCGATCTACGCCGACTCTCGGCAGTGGCTGCAGCGCGGCTGGGTGGACTACTTCGCGCCGCAGCTCTACTGGTCGATCGCGTCGACGGGACAGAGTTTTCCAGCGTTGCTGGACTGGTGGTCACAGCAGAACACGCTGCGCCGGCACCTGTGGCCCGGACTAGCCGCATATCGTGTCGCCGACGGCACCTCCAGTTCCTTCGGAGCCGGAGAGATCAACTCGCAGGTGCTCCTGGCTCGCGGACGGAGCGGCGCTGCGGGTGGCCCCACGGGAACGGTGTTGTACAACACGACGTCGTTGCGGCTGAACCGCGACGGGTTGGCCACGTTGCTCACGGGCGGCGCGTATGCTGCGGCGGCGCTGGTTCCGGCTTCCACGTGGCTGGATGCGACGGTGCCGTCGGCGCCGTCGCTGACGGTTGCAGCGGTGTCCGGACAGGGGACGATTTGGCGAGTGAACATCGCGGGAGATGGTGGCAAACCGTTGTCATGGTGGGCGGTTCGCTGGCGCAACGGCAATAATTGGTCGATGCGCGTGGTGAGCGCCGATGAGCGAACGGTGGACGTACCGAACACGGCTGGTGGCGTGGGGACCGATGCCATCGCGGTGCACGCGGTGGATCGCGCGGGCAACGCAAGCGACGCGGCGGTGTGGCGCGCGCCGTAGCCCACGGGTCATGCGGTTGATGGGATTTGCTACATGTGGCAGCGCCACGGCGAGTTGTGCTCGCGGCGGCGGCGCTGCTGGTTCCGGAGGTGACGTGCCGCGACGCAGTGGCGTGTCTTGCGCTGGTATCTCACGCTTCACGTCGCTCTGATGCTGTCTTCTCCTCGCGTGCGTTGGTACTCCGCAAGCATTCTCACCGCCGTTGTCGGCGCGGTGATCACGGTGGTCGTGTACCGAAGGACGGGGGTGGGCTACCCGTTCATCGCCGGCTGGACGATGCTGCTCGTGCTGCTGGGCGGCGCGGGGCCGTCGTTGGTGGCGGGGTGGGGCACGATGGCTTTGGCGTGCCTGATCAATCAGGGCCCGTCCATCTTCGTCTCCACGCGCGCGGACCTCGTACGCGCCGGTGCGAGCACAATCATGATTGCGGGCGCGTCCTTTTTGGCGGAGTTGTGGCGGCGTAGTCGCATGGCGGCGGAGGAGCGAGAGGCGCGCGTGCGCGAGGGTGCATCGTCGCTGCAGGAGTTGCTGGACGGCCTGACGGATGGCGTGCTGCTCACTGACGCCGAGTTCCGGGCGACGTACGCCAACGCGCAGTTGCTCGAGATTCTGGGCATGTCGCGCGACCAGCTTATTGGTCGTTCGTGGGAGCAATTGCGCTCGATGGCCGACATCAACGGCGCACCGCTGGAGCTCTCGTCGCTCGCAGAGCGTGAGTCGGTGCTGGTGGAACGCGTCGTGCACCGCCTGGATGGCAGTTCGACGATCGTCGAGGCGTCGATACGCATGCTCCCCGGCGGACGTGTGTTGGCCTCCGTGCGCGACATCAGCGAGCGGCGACGGGCGCAGGAGCGGCAGCAGGCCGAGCGCAATCTTCTGGACGGCATTCTCGCGACGAGTGTGGCGGGCGTGCTGGTGGTGGATCTCGACGGTGAGATCACGTTCGCCAATCGTCGCGCCGAAGAGGTGCTGGAACTCACCCGCACGGAACACGGCACGCAGCGATACGCGAAGCCCGAGTGGGAAACCGCCAGTCTTGATGGCACGCCCTGGACCACCGAGCAACGGCCGTCGTCGCGCGTGAAGGCCACGAATGCGCCTGTGTTCGACGTGCGTCACGCGATCGACTTTCCCGACGGACGGCGACTCGTGCTCTCAGTGAATGCCGCGCCGCTCAACGCGGAGGATGGCAGCATTCGCGCGATCGTCGTGGTCGTCTCCGACATCACCGAGGCAATCACGGCCGCGCAGGCGATTCAGGAGCGCGATGCGCAGCTCGCGCGCATCACGGAAGCGATTCCGGGAATGGTGTACCAGTACTGGCTCGACAGCAGCGGCTATGAGCGCTTTCTCTATGCGAGTCGTTACTCGATGACGCTGCTGGAGCAGCCACCTGAAGCGATCGTCGCCGATGCGTCGTTGGGCTGGTCGTTGATGCACCCCGAAGATGTGCCTGAGGTGCGGAGAACGGTCGCGATTTCGTTCAGCACTCTCGAGCCGTGGATGCACGAGTTCCGCATGCGCGATCCCAGATCGCCGGAGCACTGGCGCTGGATTTCCGCACGCGCGATCCCGGAGCGAGTCGAAGGCATGGATGCCGTCGTCTGGGCGGGGATCATGCTCGACGTGACGGAGCGCAAGCAGCTCGAGGACGAACTGCGACAGGCGCAGAAGATGGAGAGCGTGGGCCGGCTCGCGGGCGGAATCGCGCACGATTTCAACAATCTGCTCACCGCAATTCTCGGTCACGCCGAGTTGCTGGCGCTCGATGCACCGTCAACCGGTGACTTCGCCGAAAGCATCGAGCAGATCCGCGCCGCGGCCGAGTCAGGAAGTGCGCTCACTCGGCAGTTGTTGGGCTTTGCGCGCAAACAGGTCGTCGCGCCGCAGCTCGTCGAGGTGAATGCGAGTGTGCGCCGACTTCCGTCGCTCATGCGCCGGTTGCTGAGCGACAACGTCGCGATCGACGTGACGCTCGATGAGGCGGTCGGGCACGTGCGCATCGATCCAGCGCAACTCGATCAGGTGCTGATGAATCTGGCCGTGAACTCGATGGACGCGATGCCGTCGGGAGGTCAGCTCCAACTTACGACGTCGCGCATCGATGCGTCCGCCCGCACCGGCGAGCTTGCCGCCGCAGCGCCGGGTTCGCTCGTTCAGATTCTGGTGACGGACAGTGGACACGGCATGAGCGACGATGTGCGCCGGCGCGCGTTCGAACCGTTCTTCACCACCAAGGCGCAAGGCAAGGGCACCGGACTGGGCCTGGCGACCAGCTACGGCATCATCTCCCAAGCCGGCGGCGTCATTCTCATCGACAGCACCGTCGGACGCGGTACGACCGTTCGCCTCTGTTTGCCCGAGGCGATGGATCCGGTTCCGCCTGCGCCCAGCGAGGCGATGCCGCTCGGGCGTGCAGCACTCGGTGGCTCGGCGCACGAAGGTCGCGAGACCGTCCTCGTTGTTGACGACGACGAGCGCGTGCGCCAGATCACTGCAGAGTCGCTGCGCCGGTTCGGGTACGTTGTGCTCACGGCGGAGAGTGGCGCGGCGGCGATAGATCTGTCGCGTGGCGAACCGGGGCGCATCGACCTGCTGGTGACCGATGTGGTAATGCCGGGCATGAGCGGTCGTGAACTCGCTGACGTGCTGCAGCGAGAGCGACCGGCGATTCGCGTACTGTTCGTCTCAGGCTACACTGGAGGCGCCATCGAGCATCATGGCGTGATCGAGGCTGGGCTCTCGTTCTTGCAGAAGCCATATGATCGGGCCGAGCTGGCGAGGCATGTGCGCGCGCTGCTCGACGCGGCATCGCCGCTGTAACTCGCGTTCGTACGACGATTCCGTTTCAGCGTTACCCACTTCTTCGAGGTGTGCATGCGACTGATGACAACGTGGTGCGTCGGCTTGCTGGCGCTCGCGGCGAGTGTGCCGCGCGTGGTAGACGCTCAAGTCCCTGCGGGAACATCCGCGACTGCCGCAGCCACGCGCTACTCGCCGGCGGACTACGTGCAGAGCTCGCACGATATCTCAATGCGCGACGGCGTGACGCTGCATCTGGAAGTATTTGCGCCGCGGTCGATCGCGGAGCCACTGCCGTTCCTGCTGCAGCGCACGCCGTACGGCGTTGGCGCAGCGGGGCTGCGATTGGCTGGGAGCTACAAGGAGTTGGCGGAGGATGGCTACATCTTCGTCTTTGCTGACATCCGAGGTCGCTACAAGTCGAACGGAACGTTCGTGATGCAGCGGCCGCCACGTCCGCTCGATGGCCCACAGACGGCGATCGACGAGAGCACCGACACGTACGACACCATTGCGTGGCTCGTCTCCAATATGCCGAGCAACAATGGGCGCGTTGGCATGCTGGGCGTGTCGTACGACGGTTGGACCGCCGCGATGGGCATGCTCGATCCGCATCCGGCACTCAAGGCGGTGAGCCCGCAGGCGTCACCGGCGGACATGTTCATCGGCGACGACTTTCATCACAACGGGGCGTTCCGTCTGAGCTACGGCTTCGAGTACGCGTTCCTGACCGAGGCGAGCAAGGAGAATTCGAACTTCACGTTCGATTCGTTCGATACGTACGAGTGGTATCTCAAGCTGGGGCCGTTGTCGAACGTGCAGTCGCGCTATCTGAAGGACAAGAAGCTCCCCACCTGGACTGACTTCGCGGAGCATCCCAACTACGACGCGTTCTGGCAGCGACAGGCGATGAAGCCGTATCTCAAGCGCGTGACGATGCCGACGCTGAACGTGGCAGGGTGGTGGGATCAGGAAGACTTCTACGGCCCGGTCACCATCTATCGCGAGTTGGAGAAGCGCGACACACGCGGCGAGAACGCGCTGGTCGTTGGTCCGTGGTGGCACGGTGGATGGAGCAGCGGTCCCGGACAGAAGATCGGCGCCATCGATTTCAAGTCAGCGACGGGCGAGTACTACCGGCAGAAGATTCAGGCGCCGTTCTTCGCGCACTATCTCAAGGACGTTGGTCGCTACACGCCACCTGAAGCGACGGTGTTCGAGTCGGGGAGCAACACGTGGCGCACGTTCACCGCGTGGCCACCCAAGGAGGCGGTCACTCGATCGCTGTACTTCCGAGCGGACGGGCGACTGTCGTTCGATGCGCCGACGGCCGCCGACGCCAATGGCGTGGATCGCTTCGTGAGCGATCCTGCGAAACCCGTTCCGTATCGCAAGCGGCCCATCGAGCCGACGTACAACCCGCAAGGTTCGGGGTGGCGGACGTGGCTGATGGAAGATCAGCGCTTCGTACAGAACCGCCCCGACGTACTGAGTTGGGAAACGGAGCCGCTCAAGGAAGACGTGGTGGTCGCGGGTGACATCACGGCGCGACTGTTCGCCAGCACGACGGGACAGGACGCCGATTGGGTGGTGAAGCTGATCGATGTCTACCCGGAAGACATGCGCCCCGACTGGCAGCTGAGCGGCTACGAACTGATGGTGGCCAACGATGTGTTCCGCGGTCGCTTCCACAAGTCGTTCGAGCGCCCGGAACCGCTCGTGCCCAATCGTGTGACGCCCTTCACGGTGGATCTGCATACCCAGAGCTACCGGTTCCTCAAGGGGCACAAGATCATGGTGCAGGTGCAGAGCACTTGGTTTCCGCTCATCGATCGCAATCCGCAGACGTGGGTGCCCAACATCTTCCGCGCGAGTGCCAGCGACTACAGGGCGCAAACGCATTCCGTATGGCGCACACCGACCAATGCCTCGCGCGTGGACATTCAGACCGTTGCACGATGAGCACGCGCATTCGCTGAGGGCGATCGCGTGAGCACAGCCGTTGCGCTGGCGCTAATCGCGTGCGTGCTGCAGATCGCCACAGCAGTCGTGGTGTTCGTCATAGCGCGCGCGCCCGACTGGCAACGCGCGCGATTGTTCGGGTTCATCGCGCTCACTGCGGCCATTTACAGCGGCGTTGACATCTGGGCGGTGTCAGAGCCACTACCCATCGAGGCACTCGATTGGGTGGTGCGCATCAATCTCACCACAGCCGGTTTGCACGCGTCTGCGTGGCTGCTCTACACGTTCGCAGACGCGAGTGGGTCGTGGCGCAGTCTCAGTCCGCGCGTTCAGCGGCTGGCGCTCGGCAATATTGTGCTCACGGCTGTGCTCGGACTGTCGGGGCTGGCCATCGATCGCACTGCCGATGTGCGAATGACCATTCCGTCGCTCGGCGTGGACTACTCGATCCCGACGCTGACAACCGTCGGCGCGATCACCACGATTCTCGTCTTCTCCACGCTGCTCGTTTCGATCGCCGAATGGGTGCGACGCGCCATTCGTGGCGAGCCAGGCGCAGTGGGATTGTCGATCGGGTTCTCGCTGTTTCTGCTGTGTGCGCTGGAAGAAGCGCTGGTGAGCTCCGGCGCGTTGCACTTCCTCTTTCTCAGCGACCTCGGCTACATCTTCACCGCCGTGCCGGTGTTCGTGCAGCTCGTGCGTCGCTTCACCGACGATGCGCGGCGCGTGGCGGCATTGTCGCTACGACTTGCCGACGAGGTGCAGGCGCGTACGCAGGAGCGCGACCAGGCGCGGGATGCGCTGCTGCAACAGGAGCGTCTGGCGGCACTCGGTCGGTTTGCGGCAGGGGTTGGGCACGAGGTGAACAACCCGCTGCAGTTCCTCATGCTCAGCCTCGAGGAGTTGCGCAACTCGATCAGCGTTGAAGAACGACAGCGCCTCGCGTTGCCACTGTCGAACGCCGCTGAAGGGGCGTCGCGCATCAGGCGCGTGGTGGACGGCCTGCGTACGTACGCGATGCCGTCGAGCGATCGGTTCGTGGCAGTGGACATCAATCAAGTCGTACGCACCGCCATGCGAGTGGCGAGCGCGCAGCTCCAGCGTGTGGAGCGGGTCATCGCCGATCTTGGCACTGTACCGCCGGTACTCGGCGACGAAGGGCAGTTGGTGCAGCTGCTCATCAATCCGGTGGTGAACGCGGCGCAAGCGCTGGGTTCGTCGCGTGCGGGCGGTGCAACGCTTGCCGTGCCCGCAGAGATTCGGGTGACCACACGACGTACGGAGAGTGGCGAGGTCGAGGTGATCATCGCAGACAACGGTCCGGGGTTCGCTGCATCGGTGTTGCCGCGCTTGGGAGAGCCGTACGTCACGACTCGCGCGAGCGATGGCGGTACGGGGCTCGGCGTGTTCGTCACTCGCGGACTGGTGCAGTCGCACGGCGGACGTATAGCGATGCAGAACGCGGAGACGGGTGGCGCGGTGGTGCGGATCGTCCTGCCGGCGAGCGACGAGGCGCAGGTGGTGAGTGCGACTGACAGCGCATCGTCCTCGGGCGCATTCGTGATTCCGCAGACTTCGCGGCGCCGCGTATTGCTTGTCGATGACGAACCGCAAGTGTTGCGCGTGCTCTCGCGCGGGCTGGCCGGCGCAGGTTACGAGGTGCTGTGCGCGTCGGGTGCGGTGGAGGCGCTCACGTTGCTCGACTCGGAGCCGGTGGATGTCATCGTCTCCGACCTGATGATGCCGAACGTCTCCGGAATAGAGCTGGCCGCGCGCGTGGCCGCGTCGCATCCCGCGCTGTCGCCACGGCTGTTGTTGATGACAGGAGGCGTAGTCTCGGAAGACGCCGCGGAGATCGCGCACGTGCCCGCCGATCGTGTCTTGCACAAGCCGATCGCGATCGCGTCGCTGGTGCGACGGCTTCAGTCGTTGGACGCGGCCTCACAGCACGACGCGATTACTGCGCCGTAGGGCGCGTCACCGCTTGAGCTTTGCCCGCAGTTCGTCGAAGAAGTGCTGCACCACCACGAGTGTTGGCGTCCCTGCCATGTCTTCCCACTTGTTGTCTTGCACCATGAGGAATCGCCGATCGTCCGGACTGATCGCAAACGTACCCCCAAGCGGTGATCCCGCGCGGATTCTCTCGGGTATCGCGAACAGGGCACGCGGTGGTTCAGCCGAAAAGGGCGGACCGGGATTGATGCGCACCATCTGCATCTTTCCGTTGGCGACGTAGAACAACTCGCGCCCGTTACGCGCCCAGAGCGGTGCACTGCCACCGCCGCTCGAGACTTGCCACTTGCCGCCGTTCACATCCGGAAATGGGCGCACGAACACCTCGTTTGTGCCCTGCTCGTTCGACACATAGGCGATCCAGCGGGAATCGGGCGACACCGCCGCCCCCGTCGCCTCGGATCCCGTCGCCACAAGTCTACGTGCCGCGCTGTCCGCTCCCGGGCGCGCCACGAGAATTTCTGTCGACGTCGAAGGCCGGGTCGACCCGGTCGCGCCGAGTACGAGCCACCGGCTGTCCGGACTCCGGAACGCGTCGCTCGGAACATCCTTGTCCCAAACGAGCGCAGGTTCGCTCGTGCCGTCCGCCACCTGCTCCCACACATGGAACGGGTTCACGTTCGAGACCGCATCGGTTGCGAGTGGCCGGTCAGAGAGAAACGTGACGGCACGCCCGTCTGGTGTCCACGCTGGCGAGCGATCCGCACCGGCGTGCTGCGTGAGCCTCGTCGCAGGACCCGCCGGCAACTGCTTGATCCATATATCCGTGCCAAGATCAGTGAGCAGCGTGAGCGCAATGCGCCGTCCATCGGGCGACAGTGCGAGTCCCCACTCCACCTCCTCTAACCCGCGGTAGCCGCCGCCCGTATTCACCTGCCACGTGGAGTCCACCGGCTCGACGCTCCCAGTTCGGTCCACCCAAACGACAGTCGCATTGGGCACGGGGCCCGGCGCAAATTCCGAGCGTCCCAGCAGGTAGTACGCGGTCCCTTCGTGCGAGATCACGAAGCCCGGCGCCTGAATCCCGTCCAGCACTGCCACGGGTTTGCCGGTCGTCGCAAGCGCAGCGTTATCCCAGGGCGCGGCCATGAGCGTGCCACCGCTCGTCAGGTACAGCACGTGTCCTGTGGGAACGTGCCACGCTCCGATGGCATCCTCGAAGAGCGCGCGGATGGTATCCCGTCCCGCGTCATACACATACACTCGACTCGGCCGACAGCTGACCGGTCCGACGCACTCCGTGCGATGCGCGGTGAAGAGCACACCACGCGAGGCAGGAAGCGGTGATGGTAACCACGGGAACCGCCCCTCAAGCATCTCGCGTGACACGATCACTTTCGAGGTGGCCTCTCCGGACCGAAGGCGCTTGAGCGTGCGCGTTGTCGCGTCGTAATAGACAATCGAACCGTCTTCGAGCCACGCGCCGCGGTTGTAGGTGGAGTCGACGGAGTCCTCGAGCTTGAGGGATGCACCGCCCGTGCTCGGGATTCGGCGCAGTTGCCCGCTGGCGATGAATCCGATCCATGCACCATCGGGAGAGAAGAACGGTCCCGAGCCTCCTTCCGTGCCGGCGAGCGGCCGCGCCACGACTTCGTCGCGACGCTTGATGTACAGTTGGCCGGGCCCCGTGAGCGGTCTGCGGAAGACCAAGGACGATCCATCGGGTGAGATCGCCGCCTCGACTCCGAATGTGATTCCGTCGAGGGCACCGGGCGCGCCGAGCGATGTCGGATAGCGCGCGACAGACGTCGTTTCACTTGTGCGAGTCGAATCGTTGGTGGCCAGCACGAAGCCCAGCGCCGAAAGGCTCAGCACCGTCACGGCTAGCAAGGCGGGCAGCGCGAACCGTCGAGATGCCAGAGCATTGCCGCCGACAGTAGCCGTCGTCGCCAGGGGCGACGTGAACGCCGGATTGTGAAGCGCGTCGGCAAAGGCCTTTGCGCTCTCGAAGCGGTCTGCCGGGAATTTCTCCAACGACGTTGCGACGGCTGCCGCGACGTTGGGCGGGACGGCCTTGCGAAGCTCTCTGACCGGACGGGCCACATCCGACACGATCTTCAGAATGATCGCCTGCGCCGATGGGCCTGTATGCGGAGGTTCACCCGTCAGCAATTCATATAGCACGGAGCCGAGCGAGTAGATGTCCGAGCGATTGCTGATGTGCTTGTCGGCGGTCGCTTGCTCAGGAGACATGTAGTGCGGCGTTCCCAGCGACAAGCCCGTCTCGGTCATGCGGCCACCGGCCGCCGCGCTCACCGCCAGAGCAATACCGAAGTCCGCCACGAACGCGCGACCTTCTCGAAGGAGAATGTTCTCGGGCTTGATATCCCGGTGAATGACACCCTGCTCATGTGCGTGCTGCAAAGCGTCCGCGACATCGGTGGCAATCCTCACCGCCTCGTCGACGCTCATCTGCTGCTCGCGATCGAGCTTCGCCCTGAGCGTTTCACCTTCGATGTACGGCATGACGTAGTACAGGAGCCCAGTGCCACCGCCGTGCACCGCTGCCGTACTGCCACTGTCGTACAACGGCAGAATGTGCGGGTGCTGGAGTCGAGCGGTGGTCTTGATCTCCTGCAGGAACCGGTCGGCGCCGAGCACGACCCCGAGCTCGGGGCGCAGCACCTTCAGCGCGACGTTTCGGTCATGCTTCACATCGTGCGCGAGGTAGACGGTCGCCATGCCGCCTTCGCCGAGTTGACGCTCGATGCGGTAACGGTCGGCGAGGGCAGCGGAGAGCAGCTCGCGGATTTCATCCATGCGCGTCGCCTAGCGGATGTGAAATGAGGCTTCGGAAGTCGCGTTTCGGTCCAATGCGCGCTGCATCTCGCGCTGCAACTCGCGCTGCTAGTCGTCCGCCATTGTCTGCGCATGCCGCGTTTCCGGCATCGTCACGTATACGGCAAGCGAGGCAACGATGCACGCGGTGACGTACCAGTAGAACCACGACTCGTGGCCCATGTTCTTGAACCAGAGCGCGAGATACTCTGCCGTGCCACCAAAGACCGAGACCGCGATCGCGTACGGAAAGGCGACGCCGAGTGCGCGGATGTTGGCGGGGAAGAGTTCGGCCTTGACCACCGCGTTGATCGCGGTGTAGCCGCTGATCACGAGGAGTGCGAGCGTGAGCAGGAGCATTGCGCTGGTGACCGTCGCGACGTGCGACAGCGAGGAGAGCAGGGGGAGCGTTCCCAGCGAGCCGATGACGCCAAAGGCGGTGAGTACCGGTCGACGGCCGATTCGATCGGAGATGGCGCCGACGATCGGCTGGGCGCACATGAAGATCGCGAGTGAACCAGCGGACGCGAGGGTTGCGTCGTTCTTGCTGAGTCCCGCGGTGTTGACGAGGAACTTCTGCGCGTACGTGGTGAATGTGTAGAACGCGACGGTGCCACCGGCGGTGAGTCCGACGACTGTTGCAACGCTTCGCGGATGTGCGAGGAGTCCTCGCAGCGTCGAGGCAGGAGTCACGGACGTGGCGGGGCTGGAGACGCGCTGGAATGCGGCGGTCTCTTCCAGTCCACGTCGGAGCGAAATCGCGACCAGCGCGCACGCGGCGCCGATGATGAAGGGGATGCGCCATCCCCACGATTCGAGCTGCGGTGTATCGAGGACGCGCTGCAGCACGAGGAGCACACCGAGTGCGAGCAATTGTCCCATGATCAGTGTGACGTACTGGAAGCTGGACCAGAATCCACGATGCTTCTGCCCCGCCATTTCGCTGAGATACGTCGCGCTGGCACCATACTCCCCACCGACGCTGACGCCCTGCATCATGCGCGCCACCACGAGCAGGACTGGCGCGGCCACACCGATCGACGCGTACGACGGGGTGATGGCGATGAGCAGTGAGCCGGCGCACATCAGCAGCACCGACGCGGTGAGAGCCGTGCGTCGGCCGTGACGATCAGCGTACCGCCCCATGAGCCAGCCACCGACGGGGCGCATGAGAAATCCAACCGCGAAGACTGCGGCCGCGTTGAGCAGCTGCGCCGTCTGGCTGGCCGGCGGGAAGAACGATTTGGCGAAATAGAGCGAGAAGGCGGAGTAGACGTACCAGTCGTACCACTCGACGAGGTTGCCGACCGACCCGCCGATGATGGACCGGAGTCGATGGGATGCAGACGGCGGTGTCGCAGTGGCCATGTCGATGATGGAGGTGGGACGCGCGGTAACTGCCGTGGCGCTGGTTGCAACGCTAGCATTCACATCTGCTTCACGTCGTGGCGATGCCTGCCACGCACATCCCCCCGGAGAACTCCCGCTGGTGCTTCGTTTTATCGCGGCGTTCAAGTTCAGTCAAGCAATTACACTGATCGGCGTGGCGCTGGCCGCGTTTCAGCTCCTGCGTCCAGAAATCGCGAGGCTGGTGCAGAACTGGGTCGACACGTTGCCGATCGCGAGCGAGCAGACGGCCGTCGAGCATTTCGTCGGGTGGACGATGGGACTCGCGCCGCACCAGGTGATGGGGATCGGCTTTGGCGCGCTGCTGTACGCGCTGCTCTTCCTGGTCGAAGGGATCGGGCTCTGGCGGAAGAAGGCGTGGGCGGAGTGGCTGACCGTGATTGCCACAGGACTCCCGATCCCGTTGGAGATCTGGGAGGTGACGCGCCACGTCTCGCCGCTCGGCGTCGCCGCCCTCGTGGCCAACGTGGCGGTGGTTTGGCTGCTCATGCGACATCTCCGCCAGAAGCAAGCGCGAAAGCCGGCGGAGGCGCACACCGGTACGGCTCAGGTCCGATAGCGCGCGATCATTCGTTGCAGTCGGTGTACCGCTTCGGTCACGGCCGTCTCCGTTGGCCCAAAGGAGAATCGGAGATACTGGCGGAATCGTGAGGTGTGATCGGCGCGACGCTTGCCGGGATTGATGTCGAAGAAGATGCCCGGGACCGTGATGACGTGTTCCGCCAGCGCGGCCTCGAAGAATGCTTCGCCATCGTTGAGCGGCGCGGGGAGCGACGACACACTGGCCCACACGTAGAAGCCTCCTTCCGGCTCTTGCTCCACGGTCAGTCCGGCCGCGCGCAGTCCGTCAGACAGAATGCGACGCTTGCGCAAGAACGCGTCGTGAATGGACACGACTTCCTGACGCGCGCGTTCCGGGTCGAGCAGCGCTGCGGCCGCCTCCTGCAACGGACGGTTACCACCGCCGTCGAGAAAGCTGCCCGCGCTGGTGACGGCCTCGATCATAGACGCGGGGCCAACAATCCAGCTCAGCCGCCAGCCGGGGCAGCGCCAACCCTTGGTGAGTCCGTCGAGAATGACAACGGGATCGCTGTTCACGTCGTCAACATGCGCTGCCGCCGAGACGGTCACGTTGGCCTGCAGGTCCTGGCGCCAGATGTAGTGCGAGTAGAACTCGTCGAGGATGAGCGAGCAACGCAGGTCGCGCGCTTCACGCACCCAGCCCGCCAGCGCACTGCCTTCGAGCAAACGCCCCGTCGGATTGGACGGATTGGAGAGCAGGAGCGCGCCGAGTCCTCGTCCGGTCACTTCGCGGCGCAGCTCCGCCGTGGAGAGGGCATAGCCCGAGCCCGGTTCAAGGAGAATGGGAATGGCGGAGAAGGTGCCGAAGATCTCGAGCAGCTCTTCGTACGCGGTATAGTCGGGGAGGACGTGGCCGAGGTTGATGTTGCCCAGCGAGGCGACGACACGAGTCAGTGACGCGCGACCACCGCCACAGATGCACACGTTCTCTGGACCGTACTGCGACTCGCGTCCTTGCCGGTACCGCGCGTTGTAGAGATTCGCGACGGCGCGACGGAGCGCGTCGATGCCACCGACGGGTGCATACTCGTAGTCGTCAGCGTTGATGTGCACGTCCGCCGGCCGCGCGGGGCCCCCGGGGAGCGGTCCCGTCTCCGGTTGCCCTTGCCCGAGATTGCACCATGCCTGCCCGTCGGAGCCGTAGCCAAGTTCTTTGGCGCGGTCCATGACGTAGATGACGCCCGTGCGTGGCACGGAACGAAACGCGGGAACGGCCGGACGATCCAATTCAGACATGATGTGCGGACAAGAAGTTCAAGCGGAGAGCAGTCAGGGAACGATGAGTGCCTTGACGACGTCGCGGTTGGCGACGGCGGCCAACGCCTCGTTGGCCTGCGATAACGAGTAGCGCGCGGAGACGGCCTCGAGCCAAGGCAGTGCAGCGCCCTGATGCGCGAGCAGCTGCAACGCGCGATGGAAGTGCGAGTAGTCGCATCCCCAGCAGCCGCGGATCTCGGCGTGTTTGCGATTGATCTGGAGATGCGGATTGATGCTGATGTCGCCGCCGTTGGTATACTGGCCCGCGACGACGACCACCCCGCCGTCACGCACCATCTCGAGCGATTGCGACACCGCGTCAGGCGCGCCGGCCACCTCAATGACGACATCCACACCGCGTCCGCCATTGGCCGCGCGCACCGCATCGGCGCGTTCGGCAGGCGGCAGATCGAGCGGCACGACATGCGTCGCACCCATGCGCTTGGCGAAGTCGAGTCGCGCGTTCGGCGCGCCCACGGCGATGACGGGATACGCACCGGACAGTGAGGCGAGGGCAATCGCGGCTTGCCCAACCGGTCCGACGCCCAACACGGCCACCGAGCTGCCCAGGCGCACGCCTCCACGTTCTACGGCGTGCATCGCCGTCACGAGCCCGCAGCCCCCCGCGATGAAGCGCGCCGGATCGACGCCATCGGGGATGCGCAGGATCTTCACGCCGGGCTTCATCCAGATGTGGTCTGCCCACCCGCCCAGCGGCCCATCATTCACACCATACGTGATGCCGTAGACCTTGCGATGCGGGCATCGCGTGGACTGGCGCGTGACCAGACATTCGTAACACGCGCCGCACGTCTCATGCACATCGAGAAAGGTGACCAGATCCCCTTCGCGAAACGGCACGCCGTCGATGTCGCGCACCGTGCCGTGGATGGCCGTCAGGTGTCCGACTGATACGTGTCCGGGCACGATGGGGTAGGGCACGCCCGACAATCGCCCGTGATGCAGATGCACGTCCGTTCCGCACACCTCCGAATACAGCGTGCGCAGCATCGCGCTGCCGGGCGTCAGCGTCGGCCACGGCAGCTCTTCCACGACGATGGGCGCGTGTGGTGCGCGCATGACCGCGGCACGCACTACAGATGCGGAGCTTGCGGCCGTCATGACGTCTCCGGGTGATGCGAGACCGAGACGCTGCTCAGGAGCGCGCGGCCAGTGATGCGAACGATCGACACAGGTTGTCCGAGGGCGGGGACTTGATTGGGAAGGCGCTCGCCGCGCGGCGCACGCAGATACTCGACCGAGCCCAGAACGGCCCGCGCAGAGTTCTCGACGACGACGTGCGACGGGAGCAGGATTTCGACGTTGCCGAACGTCGCGTGAATCGAAATTTCGGTCACGCCGTCGGCGAAGTCCGCATCGCGCAGGTCCAGCTCGACGTTGCCCAAGCGCGCGGTGATCTCGAGCAGCGGAGGTACCGCGGTAAAGCCGGCACGTTCGACGTTGCTGAGAAAGGAGCTGATCTTGAGGCTGTTCGTGGTGCTCGAGTCGCTGCCGCTCCGACCGACGCCGCGCGCATCCGACGCCATGGCCGGCAGATCGCGGGTGAGCAGCGCCAGGTCGTCTCGGGTGGAGGCGCGGTACACCGCATCGAGCCGCTGCTCGAACTCGTCCATCGGCAGCACATCGCGTGCGTACGCATCGGAGAGATGGGCGATCGCACGCTCCCGCTCATCGCCCGCGAGTCGCAGAGCTGGTGAGAGACTGGGCTTGTCGCCGCGCGGATCAGCAGCCATGACCGGGGTATGAGGGCACATTGCAAAGTACCGCTCGCCACCGCCGCTCGACAGCGTTGCTCGACCATACACCAGCGAACGCACGGCCTACTATTCGGGACCGATCGTCGCGCCTTCCTCTCCCCTCGCATATGCGCATCGACACTCGACGCTCGCTCGCCACAGGCCTGACTGCTGCATTCCTGGTGCTCACGGGCAGCGGTACCGTCCTCGCGCAGAGTGCAAGCGGGGGCGTGCGGCACTATCGAATCGACAGCAAGACCGAGCAGCTGGTGGATGCCGCGGCGATCGGCGCCGGAAAGCAGCAGGCGCTACTCGATCGGTCCGCGTTTCTCCGCGTGACGCTGGCCGATTCGGGAGCCGCGTCGACCATGCGCGTCGTCATCGATTCGCTTGTGGAGCGCGGCCCCAATTTGCCGCCGGGCATCGCGGCCACGGTGGACAGCGCCCGAGGCAAGGTCTTCACGGCGGCGCTCGACAAGGCCGGAAGCGTGACCCAACTCGCATATCCGAGTGCCGGCGGCACGTTGGCCACGGCGCTGGGCGGGCAGCTTGAGGTGTTCCTGCCGACCCTCAAGGCTGGCTTCGCGACGGGTGATACATGGACCATTCGCAGCGAACGGCCACAGACGATCACCAATGGACGCCTGACGGTGAAGCGCAGCACGTCGTATACCGCCAAGGGTGAAGCGCTTCGGAATGGGGCCCCCGCACGGCGGCTCGACTTCACCTTCACGACGTCGGTGACCGGGACGCAGCAGCTCGGTGCGGCCTCCGCGCAGGTGGAGGGGACGTCCGTGGGCACTGGCACCGCGTTCGTTTCGCGCGCGGGCGTGTACCTCGGAGGCACGCGCACGGAAAAGGTCGAGCGCAGATTGCAACTCGATGGAGCGCCCGCGCCGGTGGTGGTGACCGCACAGAGCACCACCTCCATCACGCTGGTCAAGTAGTGCCGCAGGTGCCCGCGCGAATGCGCTGAGCCCGCCGCGATCAAATTGAGTTGTGCCGGGGAGAAATCCGGCGTGCGGTGAGCGTCGTAGCTGGGGTGTTCGACCAAGCTCGGTTGATCTGGGCCCGTCAATTGCGATAGGCGGGTGCGACCGAGTTCACGATACGTCCCCGTTCACCGGAGTCATCCATGCCCCGTTCGTTTGTCACCAGGCGCCTGCTGCGCAATGCCGCATTTGTCGTCGCCAGCGTTACCGCGCTCACCGTCGCGCAGCGCGTCTACGCGTCCGATCACCAGGACACGCCCGAAGTCGAGCTGAATCCGCGTACGGACATCAACGATGTCTATGCGTTCCCGGGCTCCAGCGCCGATCGCATCGCGCTCGTACTGACGACGTCGAGCCCCATCGCGGGCACGTCGGCGTCGTTCGACCCGAATCTTCTGTATCAGCTGAAGATCGACAACACGGGCGACGCCGTCGAAGATCGCGTCATTCAGATCACCTTCGACGACGGTGTGGGTTCCGCGCAGAAGTACACCGTGCGCGGCCCGGTCGTACCCTCGATGACCGGCACCAAGACGGCGCTCGTCACGACGGGCGATGTGGTCACGGGCAATGTCGGTAGCACGGCAGGTTCCGCCACCGCCACGCAGGTGTTCGCCGGGTTGCGCGCCGATCCGTTCGTGATCGATCTCGAACAGTTCTTCAACATCATCCCGGACCGTCGCCCGTCCACCGGGCCGCTCTCCGTACAGAATGGTGCGCCCGCCGGAGCGTTCCGCACGCCTGGCGTGGACTTCCTGAAGCCGTTCAATGCGCTCGCGATCGTCATCGAACTTCCCAAGGCGCTGCTGCAGTCCGCCACCGCTGCTGACGCGAAGTTCGGCGTCTGGGGCACGATCAGCCGCTAGTTCGTCGCTGAGTCGCGCCGCATCACCGCAACTGCGCTGCATCTACTACGCCCTTTCACATACTCGGAGCTCTATCCATGCGACAGCTGTTCTCGCCGCGCGCGTTCGCGCTGGCCCTCGCGATTCCCGTCCTGGCGGCTTGCTCGGACGACAACAACGACGGCGGCGGCATCACCACGCCCACGACGCCCGTCCGCACCTACACGCAGGTCGAGCGACTCGGCAATCCGCTCGTCAGCGAAGTGTTCTTCATGAAGCGCGATCACGGCCTGCACAACAGCACCGCACCGGCCACCGATGTCGCCAATGATTTTGGTGGCAAGATCAAGGCGTTCACGAACGCGTTCAACCGTGGTCCTGCCATCGCCAACACGCTCGCGGCGGTGCTCGTCCCCGACATGTTGATGGTCTACCCCAATCGCGCGGCGAACACCTCTGGTTGGTTGAGCTGGGCGCTCGCCAATGGCTACGGCGGACGCAATCTGCAGGATGACGTCGTCGACGCCGGCCTCACCGCCATCTTTGGCAAGCTGCTCGATCCGACGGCGACCGCGTTGGCTGGACTCACGTCGGACAACATCAGTACGTCGACGCGCACGTACCTGACGACCTTCCCGTACCTGGAAGCGGCACGCTGATGTCGATACGGACGATGCGTCGGCTGGTACTCGTTGCCATCGCTGCGGCACTTGGCGGTCTGGCCATCGTCCGTACGTCAGACCTCACGCCGGCCGCGACAAGGCAAACCACGAAAATCGCGGCGGTACAGCACGAACCCGGATTCTCCGAACGCGATATGCGCGACGAGCAGATTCGGGTGTGGCATCAGGCCCTCGATGCCGACCCAACGAGCGCGATTGCGTTGGGTCAGCTCGCAGCCTTGCATCTGCAGCGTGCCCGCGAAGGCGGCACGTGGGATGACTACGTACAGGCCGAGTCATTCGCGCGTCGCTCGCTCGGCAAACGGACACAACGCAATGCGGCGACCGCCTCGACGCTGGTCTCTGTGTTGCTGGCGCAGCATCGCTTCACGGAAGCGCGCGATGTGGCGGCCGAACTGGTGGAGCGCGAGCCCGACATCCCGCAGTATCGCGCCACGCTCGGCGAAGTCGCCATGGAGCTTGGTGACGACGCGACGGCCGAGCGGATGTTTCGCTCGGTGTGGCGGGAGCGCCATCTGTTGACGATCGCGCCGCGCGTTGCGCGTTGGCTCGAACTCACCAATCATGTTCGCGAGGCGCGGCAGCTACTGATTGCGGCGCGCAACGACGCCGTATCGCGACGCGACGTGGCCAAGGAAACGCAGGCCTGGTTCGAGATGCGCGTCGGCGACCTGGAGCTGCGCGACGGGCATCTGCGCGCAGCCGAGACGGCGTTCCGCGCGGGGCTGGCCATCGAGCCGGATGATCCGCGACTTCTTGCGGCAATGGCGCGACTGGCCGACGCGAAGGGCAACGCGGCTGATGTCGCATCGTGGGGAGAACGCGCCATCGGATTGCAGCTCGATCCAGCAACGCTCGGCCTCGTAGGCGATGCGTACGCCGCGCAGGGCGATAGTGCACGGGCGGCGGAATACTTCCAGTCTCTCGAAGTCGCGGTCAGCATGCAGCCGGGAGCGTATCATCGCGCGTGGAGCCTGTACCTGCTCGAGCACGGCCTCCGTGTGGACGACGTGCTGCGCAAGGCGCAGGACGAACTGGTGCAACGCAAGGACATCTACGGCTACGACATTCTGGCGCTCGCGCTCTACAAGTCCGGGCGACAGGCGGAGGCACAAGAGGCGATGCGGCAAGCGCTGCGACTGAACACGCCCGATCCGCTGTTGCGCCGTCATGCGCAGCTGATCAACGCGCCGTTGATCGCCTCGGCCGTGGTGCGCTGAACATGTCGGAACTCTGGGCATTCGCGCAGCTGGGATTCGGACACATCGTCGCGTGGGATGCGGCGGATCACATTCTGTTCCTGCTGGTTCTGGCGGCTATCTACCGCGGCCGCGATTGGCGCGCGGCGCTGGCGGTGATCAGCGCGTTCACTGTTGGTCATTCGCTGACGCTCGCGCTCGCGGTCACCGATACGCTCGTGCTCCCTTCCCGCATCGTCGAATTTCTGATTCCCGTGACGATCGTCGCGACGGGCGTTGAGAATCTGTGGCTGCGCGAACGAGCCGCTGCGGGAACGTCAGCGAGACATCGGCCAATCTTCGCCGGCCTGTTCGGCCTTGTGCATGGCGCTGGCTTTGCGGGCTACCTCAAGAGTCTCTTCGTGGCGCAGCTCGCGCTCCCGTTGCTTGGCTTCAACCTTGGCATCGAGGTGGGGCAGTTGGTCGTGCTCGCCGCCGCTGCGGTCGTATTCCTCACCGGCGATCGACTGTTGCGCGTACTGTTCGCGCCGCGGACCGCCTCGAGTGCGTTTCAGTGGCGACTGATGTGTGTGTCCGCCGTCATCACCGTGATCGCGAGCGGGTGGGCGTGGGAGCGCTTTCCGCGATGAGCACGAACGTGTGGCGGCGGTGGGGAGTGGTCGCGGCCTCGATGGCAATGCTGGTTGCCTCGCCACGACTGGCGCACGCGCACGCGATCCATACCACGATGACTGTGGTGACCGCCGATGCCGGAGGGGTCACGCTGCGCATTCGATCGTTCGCGGATGACTTCTCCGGCGCCGTTGCTCGGTATGCCGGCCGGTCGGCTCCTCGCGATTCGTCCGTGCTGGAGGCCGAAGTGCTGCGCTATGTGCGAGCGCAGTTCACTGCGGCGTCGTCAAGCGGCACTGCACTGCAACTCAGCTCCTGTGGCATCACACGCGCCAAGGAGCTGTACTGGGTGTGTGTGCGCATTGACGGTGCGCGATCGCTGGCCGGCCTGCTGCTGCGCAACCGCATGCTGACCGAATGGCACGCCGATCAGGTGAACATCGTGCAGGTTGAAGGCCCCAAATCCCGACGAACGATGCTCTTCACGAAGAACAGTGCTCCCGCCGCTATCGGCGCGGCATGAGCACGGTGTAGTCGAAGTCGAGCACGACCGCAGGATCGTACGCGCCGTTCGCGTCCTGGTACGGAAAGTCTGCACAGGCGCGATCCTTCGTCGCGACGGTGCGCAGGCGCATCGCACCTATGTCCGATCGCCCGGGCAGCGCGTCCTTCGACAACACCTCCGTCCACGCATAGATGGTGTCGCCCGCGAAACAGGGCGCCACGTGCCGCCCTCCGTTGATGGCCGCGATCGTCTGCGCGTTCGCCAAGCCGTTGAACGACAGCGCACGTGCGAGGCTGATGATGTGGCCACCGTACACGATCCGTCGCCCGAAGCGTCCCTCGCGTTCCACGTGCGAGTTGAAGTGCACCTTGGCCGTGTTCTGGTAGAGCCGAGCCGCGAGCATGTGCTCCGCCTCCTCGATTGTCATACCGTCCACATGATCGATGTGCTCGCCGACGGCGTAGTCGTCCCAGAGAAACGGACTGCCGGCCATGGTCGTGTCGTAGCGCCCCGGTGCGACGGCGTACGGCACGTGCAGCGTTGCAGTTGCCACAGATTCAGACAACTCGGGGACGACTGGCGTCGGGGCCGCTGCCGACACAGCGCGCTTGCGCACCATGGCCCAGCGCGTGTACTCGACCACCATCGCACCATGCTGATTGGTTCCCACCGAGCGCACGTACACGACGCCGGTCTTTCCGTCCTTGTTCTCCTTTACGCCCAGCACGGTGGACGTGGTCGTCACCGTGTCGCCCGGATACAGCGGCTCACCAAACCGACCGTCGGCGTAACCCAGATTGGCGATGGCGTTGAGCGATACGTCAGGCACGGTCTTGCCAAAGACCAGGTGAAACGCGAGCAGACTATCCACCGGCGCGGTGGGCAAGCCAAGCGATTGCGCGAACGGCGCTGACGAGTTGATCGCGAAGCGCCCGCCGAAGAGCGCTGTGTAGAGCGCGACCTCGCCGGTCGTAACCGTGCGCGGCGTGGCGTGCTGAATGACTTGTCCGAGAAAGAAGTTCTCGAAGAAGTTGCCAGCACGCGTCTTACCGGTGAGTCCGGTGTCGACCGGCGTCGCGTTCATCGGTTCAGAACCCATAGGCTGCAGCGAGCTCCGGATCCTTTCGTGCGACGAGCTCTGCGAGGTCCACGATCACCTTCGCCTGCTTCCACGTCGCGTCGTCCTGCATCTTCCCGTCGATAGTGGCCACACCGCTGCCCGACGGAATCGCCTCGATCACGCGCTTGGCGAACAGCACTTCCTTCACATCCGGACTGAAGACACGACGCGCGATGGCGATTTGATTGGGAGCGAGTGACCACGCGCCGCTGCATCCCATGATGAATGCGTTGCGGAACTGTGCCTCGCATCCCGCTTCGTCCTTGAGATCGCCAAACGGACCGTAGAACGCACGGATACCGTGTGACACGCAAGCGTCCACCATGCGCGCGACGGTGTAGTGCCACAGATCCTGCTGCACGAACGTTCGCGCCGCGCCATCGTCGGTTGGATCACCCAGCACGCCGTAGAATGGATGCCCGCCGCCGACTCGCGTTGTCTTCATGCCGCGCGATGCCGCAAGATCCGCCGGCCCGAGGCTCATGCCATGCATACGCGGACTCGCGCCCGCGATCTGCTCGACGTTCTTGACCCCTTCGGCGGTCTCCAGAAGCGCATGCAGCAGGATGGGGCGCTTCACCTGATAGCGCGCCTCCAGCAACGCGAGATACTGATCGACAAAGTGGATGTCCCACGGTCCCTCCACCTTGGGAATCATGAACACGTCCACCTTGTTGCCGGCTTCGCGCACGATGTCGTGCAGATCGTCGAGGAACCACGGGCTGTTGAGACAGTTCACTCGCACCCAGAGTGCGGTGTCGCCAAAGTCATTGTCGCGCGCAACGCTGATGAACCCCTGTCGCGCCGCTTCCTTGTCGTCGATGGGGATAGCGTCTTCCAGATTGCCGCAGAGGACATCGGTCTGCTTGGCCATCTCGGGCACACGGGCGCGGATCTTCTCGATGTGCGGCGGAAAGAAGTGAATCATCCGCTCGGGGCGCACCGGGAGTTCGCGCAACGGCACAGGTGCACCGATGGCGAGCGGCTTGTAGAAATTCACAGGGAGCTTCATACCGGTTACCAGTTTCGGGTTACGGGTGGCGAGTAGTTAGGAGACGGGCCCCGACACCACATGCGCGTCGTGGAGTGCGCCAACGGCGGCGGCGCTGAGGCCGAGCACGTCGAGCAGGATCTCGTCGGTGTGTTGGCCGAGTCGTGGAGCGCTGGCTGCGGGGAGTCGGTCGGAGGCGCTGAAGTGCAGGGGAGTGCCGGGAGTCAGATAGTGGCCGGTATCCGGATGCGTCACGTCAGCAAACAGCGGGTTGTCTGTTGAGAGATCGAGATCTTCCAACAGCGCTTCGCGCACCGTCCGATACGGGCCCCATGTCACGCGATGTGCGTCCAGCGTCGTGCGCACATCGGTCAGCGGGCGTGCGGCAAACCACGGTTCGAGCAGCGCGGCGATCTGTTCGCGTGCCAGGAACCGGTTGCCCTCGGTCGCGAGATCGAGCCCCAGCGACTCGCCGAGCGCGCGCACATCCTCGGCGATGCCCGTTGCCTTCACCAGTGTGCTCCACTGCAGCTCCGTGAGTCCGACGACCATCACGCGCGCACCGTCCGCCGTGGTGAAATCGCGTCCGAAGGCACCGTACAGGTAGTTGCCGTAACGCGGCCGATCCTCATCGTTGACGGACACTTCCGCGATCATCCCCAGATTGCCGAGCATCGCCAGCCCGACATCCTTGAGTGCGAGCGTCACGAGCTGCCCCTCACGCGTACGCGAGCGATGGCGTTCGGCTGCGAGAATCGCCACCGCGATCATGTTCCCCGTGATGGCGTCCCACGCCGGAAATACATGGTTAACCGGATCGGACGCGTCGGGTGCGCCTGTCAGGGCGGGGAAGCCGAGCGCAGGATTGACGGTATAGTCCACCTCGGATCCGCCGTCCCGGCGGCCGAGGAGGTTGACCATGATCAGATCGTCGCGCTGGGCGCGCAGGCGTTCGTAGTCGAGCCAGCCGCGCGCGGGGAAGTTGGTGCTGAAGATGCCGGCGTCCGCACCCGGTGCGCAGATCAGTTGCGTGAGCAATTCCTGGCCGCGCGGGTTTCGCAAATCCACCGCAATCGATCGCTTGCCCTTGTTGAGCCCATCCCAGAACAGGCTATGGCCCGTCGACTGTGAGACGGGCCAGCGTCGATAGTCGAGGCCACCGCCAATCTGATCGAAGCGGATCACATCAGCGCCAAGCTGGGCCAGCGTCATGCCACCCAGCGGCGCCGCGACGAACGCGGACCCTTCGACGATGCGCATGCCGCGCAACACGCCCATCAGATGACCCGCTTCTGCCGCAGCGTTGCGATCTCCGAATCGCTCAGTTCCAGCAATTCTCGCAGCACTTCGTCGGTGTGTTGCCCAAGCGTGGGGCCTAGGCTGCGGATGCTCCCGGGCGTCTCTGACAGCAGCGGTACAGGTGACGGCACGATGATGGACTCACCGGTCGAGGGTTCGTCCACCGCCACAAGATTGCGGCGCGCGTGAAACTGACGATCGCCAAAGATGTCCGCGATGTTGTTGAGCGGTCCTGCCGGCGTATCGGTGGCGTAGCAGCGCTCGAGCACCTCTTCTCTCGTAAGCGAGCCGCACCAGTCGCGGACGATCTCGTTCACGTCGTGGCGGTGATGCAACCGCGTCTTCTGCTCGCCGTATGTACTCGACGAGGCAAGCTCGGGGCGGCCCATCGCCAGTGCCAGTCGCATGAACAGCTTGTCGGTGGCGCACGAAATGGCCACCCACTTGCCGTCCTTGGTGGCAAAGTGTCCGTGAGGACAGGCGAAGTCGTTGTGCGACGAGCCCAGTCGCTCGCGCACGATGCCGTACATCGCAAAGGCGGGTGCCAGCTCCTCGGTGGCGCGGAATACCGATTCATACAGTGCCGCGTCCACGTACTGCCCTTCGCCCGTCGCCTCGCGATGACGTAGCGCCATCAGCACGCCGAGGCAGCCATAGAGCCCGGTCATGTAGTCGCCGAGCGTCGTGGAGCCCGGGGTCACGGGAGTGCCCTTGGGCATACCGGCGAGGTATGCGATGCCGCCGACGGCATGCGCGACACGCGCGAATCCAGGTCGGTCGCTGTAGGGGCCCGTTTGTCCGTAGCCCGTGACCCGCAGCATGATCAGTCCCGGATTGATCTCGTGCAGCACATCCCACCCCAGGCCCCACTTCTCGAGCGTGCCGGTGCGGAAGTTCTCGCAGAGGATGTCGGTCTTGGCGACAAGCTGCTTGAACACCTCGACGCCTTCGGGCCGGCGCAGATCGAGCGTGACGGAGCGCTTGTTGCGCCCTTCGCTCATCCACGTGAGCGTATCGCCGCGCTTGGAGGGGGTGCCGAAGCGACGCAGGGCATCGCCGCCGACCGGATGCTCCACCTTGAGCACGTCCGCGCCGAACTCGCCGAGAATGGTGGCGCAGTACGGCGCCGCGATCACGGTCGCAATATCCATCACGCGGATGCCGTCCAGCGGCAACGTGCTGTTCGCTTGCTTCGTGGAGGTCATGGCTGCGTCGAAATCCGCTGAGCGTGAGGCATTCGTCGGTTAACCGTTCGTTGGTCGGCCGCAGGACCGGACTAGATGATCTTGTGTTGCCGCAGGCGCTGAATCTCGGCCGCCGATATGCCGAGCAGCTCGCGCATGACCTCCACCGTGGCATCACCGAGCGTCGGTCCCAGACTGTCGATGCGCCCGGGCGTCGCCGAGAGCGTTGGCACGACGCCTGGCACCACGACATCTCCGATGCCCGGTTCATCGAAGCGCGCGAGGTTGCCGCGGGCGATGAAGTGTTCGTCCTCGAAGATGTCGGCGATGCTGTTGACCTTCCCCACCGGCACTTCCTCGGCCAGACACTTCGTCAGCACCTCGTCGCGCAGTTGACTCCCCACCCACTCGATCACGAGCTGATTGACGACATCGCGCGCCGCCAGCCGCTTGCGCTGATCGCCGTACAATCCGGACGACGCGAGCTGCGGTTGCTCCATCGCCACCGAGAGTCGCTCGAACATCTTGTCGGTCGTGCAGGCGATCGCGATCCACTTGTCGTCTTTCGTGCGGAAGTGCCCGTGCGGACAGGCCACGAAGCTCCCCGATCCTTCGCGCTCGCGAATCCGTCCATCCACGCCGTAGGCAGCCGCGATCTCTTCCAACACGCGAAAAACGGCCTCGTAGATGCCAACGTCGATGATCTGCCCCTTGCCGGTCCGTTCCTTGTGGCGCAGCGCGATCATGATGCCGATCGCCCCGTACAGACTGGCGATGTAGTCGCCGAGGGGCACGGTGCCCGGAAGTACGGGCGTTTCACCCGGAAAGCCCGCGAGATAGTTCAAGCCACCGAACGCCTGCGCGATGTGCGCAAACCCGGAGCGACGGCGATACGGACCTGTCTGTCCGTAGCCGGATACCCGCAGCATCACGAGACCCGGGTTTGCGGCGCTGAGTTCCTTCCAGCCGAGTCCCCACTCTTCCATCGTGCCCGGACGGAAGTTCTCGATCAGCACATCCGATTTGGCCACCAGCTTGAGAAAGAGCTGCACGCCTTCCGGTTGTCGCAGATCGACCGTGACGGACTTCTTGTTGCGCGCCTCACTCAGCCAGTTGAGCGTCGCGTCGGGGCGCTTGGTCGGCGTGCCGAAGCGCCGCATCGGATCACCCGCGATCGGGTGTTCGACCTTGTACACCTCGGCGCCGAACTCTCCGAGCATCGATGCGGCGTAAGGGCCGGCGAGAAAGTTGCCGACGTCCAGCACTCGCACGCCGGTGAGCGGGCGTACCGTCTGGCCCTGCTCGGCCGCTGGTGCCGCCTCCGCGTCATTGGCTCGAGTCATCGCGTGCACTCCCACGAAAGCCTGAAGTTCGGCAGCGCCGATACGGGATCGGGCCGCCGCGAGTATTTTCCACTGAATCACTACCGTCACGCTGCGCTGCTGCAACTTTGTGCAGCTCTTGAGCGCGCTTCCCGCCTTCGCCCTGTCATGACAGAACCTGTGGTGGAGTATCGCGACTGGATAGGGCGCATGGAAAGTCTTCACGATCCGCTCTGTCCAACGCAAGCAGCGGCTGCCGCTGCGACATTCGATGAGCCGGACACGCCCGTCGGCGTTGGTGATCCGCTGCCCCCACTGTGGCACTGGTTCTACTTTCTGCCTCGCGCGATGCAGCAGACGCTGAACGGCGATGGCCACCCCGCGCGTGGGGAATTCATGCCACCGGTACCGTATCCGCGGCGCATGTTCGCTGGCGCGCGCCTCACGGTGCATCGCCCTCTTCTCATTGGGCATGGCGCGCAGCGAGAGGGCGTCATTCGTGATGTCGTGCTCAAGTCGGGTCGGACAGGAGCGCTCGCCTTTGTCACGGTGGGCTATCGCATCGTGCAGGACGGCGTGCTCTGTATCGAGGAGGAGCAGGACATCGTGTATCGGGAGCCGGGTGTTCCGGTGGTGGCGCCGAATGTCACCGCGTTGCCGCCCCTCGCCCCCGGGGTATGGTCACGCATGGTTTCGCCGGACTCACGTCTGCTCTTTCGGTTTTCGGCGCTAACGTTCAACGCGCACCGAATTCACTACGATCGCGCGTACGCGATGGAGCAGGAGGGGTACCCGGGACTCGTCGTGCACGGGCCGCTGACCGCCATGCTGATGGTGGGTCTTGTGCGCCAACACTCGCCGCGGTCGGTTCGCGGCTTCACCTTTCGCGGCTTGGCTCCTCTCTTCGACCTCTCCCCGTTTCGGATTTCCGCCCGCCCGGTCTCGGATGACGTGCACTGTCTGGCGGAAGGCCCGGACGGAAAGCCGGCGCTCGAAGCCACCGTTCAGCTGCAGTAGCCCGTTCCGTTAGCTCGTGACTGCGAGGCGCGGCGTACGACGCCGTACGCCGTCTCGTGAATGTCGCGCGGCGTCACGTCTGTCGTCGTCCGTTGCCGCTCTCGATATCCATGGATCAGTACCGCGTCCTGCAATTCGCGCCGGAAGGATTTCTCGTCCTCGACGCCGAGTGTCGCATCCGATTCGGCAACGCGGCGGCCGAACAACTCTGTGCCGCACGCGGAACGGAGTGGATGGGCGCGCTGCTCTGGCAGGCGCTTCCGGTCGGATCGCCGGAGTTGCTCGAAGCGTCGGTCCGTCGCGCGGCCGCCGAGCAAAACAGCGTGGAGTTTGTCGGCCGACACGAGGCGTCGGGCGACGAGTTCCGGGTGACGATCTTCCGCGCGGAGGACTGCCTCGTCGTGTCGCTGCTCGATCTCGAGGCGCTGCAGTCGACCGAGCGTGCGCTGCTGGCTCGAGAGGCGCAGCTGGAACGCGTACTTGTTGCGACAGGCGCGGCGGCATTCGACCTCGATCTCGTCACCGGCGAGACGTATCTCAACGCGCACTTCGGGGAGCTCTTTGGCTACCGCGAAGGAGAGGCTCCAACTGACTGGCCGTCGTACGCGTCGCACTTCGACGCGGACGATCTCCGTGCTGCAGAAGCCGCCGCGCATCAGGCGCTGCTCAGCGGCACATCGTACACCGTCGACTGCCACATCACGCGTGCGGACGGACGATCGGCGTGGGTGCGACTCCGTGGCGATGTGATGCCCAACGAAGAGGGACGTGCCATTCGGAGCTCGGGCACGGTGATCGACATTACCGCCGAGCGCGAACGGGCGACGGCGTTGCAGGAGAGCCAGCGTCAACTCAGCGCGGCGCAGCGGTTGGCGGGGGTGGGCAGTTGGTCGTGGGACATTCGAACCGGCGCGGTCGCGTGGTCCGATGAGATGTTCCGCATCCTTGGCTATGATGTCGCCTCGGTGGCTGCGTCGTTCGAGCTGGTAACCGCACTGGCAGTCGACGATACGCGGCGCGAGGAGTTCATGGCGCGCGTGCAGCGCTCCCTCGAGGGAGAGTCCGGATACGACTTCGAGATGCCGATGCGGCGTCCGGACGGACAGATCCGGCTGCTGCACACCCGAGGCGAGGTGGAGCGCGATGGGAGTGGCGCGCCCATTCGCATGACTGGCACGGCCGAAGACGTGACCGATCGACGCGCGGCCGTCATGGCGCT
Organism: Gemmatimonas sp.; assembly: GCA_965279375.1. Taxonomy (GTDB): domain Bacteria; phylum Gemmatimonadota; class Gemmatimonadetes; order Gemmatimonadales; family Gemmatimonadaceae; genus Gemmatimonas. The sequence continues at coordinate 3,262,125 of OZ257156.1, forward strand.
TCGCCGCTCGGAGGAGGAGCTCTTCCGCGCGCAACGCATGGCGCGCATTGGCAGCTTCGTGCGCTCAGTGGAGACGGGATCGCTGTGGTGGTCGCCGATGACACGCACGATTCTCGAGATCGGCGACGACGAGGTCCCCACCCTCGAACTCGCGCTGACGCGCGTGCCGGCGGAGGCGGCGGATCGCTACCGACAGTTGGCGAAGCGCGCCGCGGAGACTGGTTTGCCTTACGAGATGGAGTCCGAGGCGGTGGTACCCAGCGGACGGCGGCTCGTGCTCCGATTGTCCGGCGAAGTGGATCGCGACGCGGAAGGACGCACGATCTCCATCCACGGCCTGCTCGCGGACATCACGGAGCAGCGCGAACAGGAGCGCGCTCTGCGCGAGAGCGAGGTGCGCTTTCGCACCGTCTGGGAGGCCTCGCCGATCGGCATTCGCCTGACCGACGCGCAAGGCAAGACGTTGTACGTGAATCCGCGTGCGTTGCAGATGTTTGCCTGCACCGAAGGGGAGTTTCTCGCGGAGCGCTGGCGTGATCATCTGCATCCGGACGACCGTGAACGCGTGGCGCTGGAAGGGCGTGACGCGGTACAGCGGGAGCGCGACAAGCGGGTGGAGTACCGTGTGATGCGGCCAGATGGACGGACCATCTACGTGCGGGCGACCATCGCCGCCGTGCGGGCACCGGACGGTCGTTTTGCGGGTCACGTTGGCGCACTCGAAGATCTCACCGAAGAAGTCGAGGCGCGGCGCGAGAAGGAGATGCTGGAGCAGCAGATGCACCAGGCGCAGAAGCTCGAGTCGCTCGGCGTGCTGGCCGGTGGGATTGCGCACGACTTCAACAACCTGCTCGTGGGTGTGCTGACGAATGCGAGCATGGCGCTGATGGACCTCTCGCCGGACGCCCCAGCGTACGAGACCGTGCGCGATATCGAACGCGCCGCCCAGCGCGCCGCCGACCTCACGCGGCAGCTGCTCGCGTATTCGGGCAAAGGACGATTCATCATCGAGCCGTTGTCGCTCTCCGAGTTGGCCGTCGAGATGACGCAGCTCTTGCGCACGGTCGTCTCCAAGCGTGCCACACTGCAGCTCGACCTGCACCACGAACTGCCACTCGTGCGGGGCGACGCCACGCAGCTGCGGCAAGTGGTGATGAACCTCATCACGAACGCCTCGGACAGCCTCGGCGAGTCCGACGGTGAGATCACGCTGCGCACGACACGCCAAGTGCTGCAGCACGGTATCCCCGACGCAATCAGCTTCGGCGGTCCGCTCGCCCCGGGTGAGTACGTGGTGCTGGAAGTCGCCGATACAGGCGTCGGTATGGAGCCCGCGACGATCCAGCGGATCTTCGATCCGTTCTTCACGACCAAGTTCACCGGGCGCGGCCTTGGCCTCGCGGCGACGCTTGGCATCGTGCGCGGTCACGACGGCGCAATCGGTGTGCGCAGTCGTCCGGGGATAGGCACCAGCATGTCGCTCTACTTTCCCGTGTCCAACGGCGTGCGGCGCGAGGCTGCAGCCGGCCTCGCTGCTCCGCTCTCCGGTCACGGCGCGATTCTGGTTGTGGACGACGACGATGGCGTGCGTGCAGTCGCTCGCGCACTCTTGCAGCGACAGGGGTTCGGTGTCATTCTCGCGGCGAACGGTCAGGAGGCGGTCGCACAGTTCGCGGCGCATCGGGCGGAAATCCGCGCGGTGCTGCTGGACCTGACCATGCCGGTGATGGGTGGCGAAGAGGCACTGCGGCGACTCCGAGAGGCGGACCCGACGGTGCGCGTCGTCCTGATGTCGGGCTATAGTGATGTGGACGTGGAGGGCACCTTTGCCAGTGCCGGCCTGTCCGGGTTCCTGCAGAAGCCGTTTCGCGCCGATGATGTGTACCGCACGCTCACACTGGCGCTCGCGGACTCCTAGCACCGTTTTCAGGATTGCGCATGTCTGATCTGCACAGCAGCCGCGGCCATCTCTCTGATGACGCGACGGGTTCGCCGTATGCTCCGCGCGACGCGTGTGGCGTCGGATTCATCGCACGCCAGAGTGGGGAGCGGACTCACGAAGTCGTGCAGCTGGCGCTCGAGGCGGCCGCCCGCCTGGCACACCGCGGCGCCTCCGCTACCGACCTCTCCGCCGACGGCGCGGGCGTGCTCACGCAGATTCCTCGGCGCTTGTTCATTCTCGCCGCGTCGCGTCAGGGGTTGCATCTCCCCGCTGACGCCGCACTCGCGATTGGCATGTGTTTCCTTCCCACCGAGCCTGATGCGCTCGCGCTGGCCGTTCGTGTGATCGAGGAAGTGATCGTCGCCGACGGGCTGCCGCTGCTGGGGTGGCGCGAGGTGCCGGTGCGCCCGGAGGTGCTGGGCAAGTCGGCGCGTGACGCGATGCCCACGATTCGTCAGGTGCTGGTGGGTCGCCCCGGCGGATTGACGGACGACGACGTGTGGGAGCGTCAGCTCTATCTCGCGCGCCGCGAGATCGAACATCGCGTGGAAGCGCTCGGACTCACGCCGGTCTACTTCTGCTCGTTCTCCTGCCGCACGCTGGTCTACAAGGGGCTCTTCACGGGCGGGCAGCTCGCGGACTTCTATCCCGATCTGCGCGACCCCGCGTTCGAGTCGGCGATCGCCGTATTTCACGAGCGCTACGCCACCAACACGCTGCCGCGCTGGGAGCTGGCGCAGCCGTTCCGATTGCTCGGACACAACGGCGAGATCAACACGCTCTGGGGCAATCGCAACGCCATGGCGATGCGCGCCGGCCTGCTGGATTCCCCGCAGTTCGGCACGGCGGGCACGCGCCTGCGCGATCCAATCCGTCCGCGCGGCTCCGATTCGGCGAGCCTCGACAACGCGCTCGAGCTGCTGGTACGCGCCGGCCGCTCGCCGGTGCACGCGGCGATGATGCTTGTGCCGCAGGCGTGGGAGAAGTATCCCGACGTCGAGCCGGCGGTGAAGGCGTTCTACGAGTACCACCAGTGCGTGATCGAACCGTGGGATGGTCCTGCGGCGTTGGCGTACAGCGATGGCGTGCAGGTAGCCGTGTCGCTCGATCGCAACGGACTCCGCCCCTGCCGCTACAAGATCCGCGCCGACGGCATGGTCGTCGCTGGATCCGAAGTGGGCATCGTGGACTTCGATCCGCGCGACGTGGTGGAGAGCGGCAAGCTCGGACCGGGCGGCGTGCTGCTGGTGGACACGGCTGGCCGTCGCATCGTGCGCAATCTCGCCGCCAAGCGGGAAGTAGCCACGCGTCGTCCGTATGCGCGCTGGATCGCGCAGCACATGGCCACACTCCCCACGCAGGATGGTGTCGAGCCGCTGGTCAAGCCGAGCGATCAGTTGCGGCCCGTGCAGATGGCGTTCGGGTATGGGCACGAAGACTTGCGCATGATCCTCGAGCCGATGGCGACCACCGCGGCGGAAGTGGTGTGGAGCATGGGCGACGATACGCCGCTTGCCGTGCTCTCGCACAAGTCGCCGCCGCTCTACTCGTATCTGCGGCAGCGGTTCGCGCAGGTCACCAATCCGCCCATCGATTCGCTGCGGGAGTCGATGGTGATGTCGCTGCGTATGCACTTGGGGCAGCGCGGATCGCCGCTGGTGGAGAAGTCGAGCTACGCGCACATGCTGCGCGTCGAACATCCGGTGCTGCTCCCCGAAGAGATGGAGTTGCTGCGCAACTTCCCGGGCTTCAAGGCGGTCACGCTCGATGCGACGTGGCCGGCGCGGTCGCGTCCAGAAGCACTGGAAGCGGCGCTCGATAGTCTGTGTCGTCGTGCGGAGATGGCCGCGCAGAAGGGTGCGCGCCTGCTCATCCTCAGCGATCGCAAAGCGAGCGCGGATCGTGTGCCCATTCCCGCACTCCTCGCACTGGGCGCGGTACGCCAGCAGCTCGTGCGCACGAGTCTGCGCGCCAAGGTCGGACTGATTGTCGAGGCGGGCGACGTCGTGGAGCAGCACCACGTGGCCGCACTTGTGGGCTACGGCGCCGAGGCGGTGCATCCGTGGCTGTCGCTCGAAACGGTCGCGACGCTGTTTGCGGAAGCGCCCGGTCATGGTCGCGGCGACGGAGATGCGGAACGGCCGCTGCCCGCGCAGGCGCAGTCGCGCTACCGCACCGCGATGGAGAAGGGGCTGCTCAAGATCCTCGCCAAGATGGGCATCTCCACGCTCTCGTCGTACTGCGGCTCGCAGGTGTTCGAGGCGCTGGGCCTTGGCGCCGAAGTCATCGATCGTTGCTTCGCCGGCACAGTGTCTCCAATCGGTGGTATCGGCTTCCGCGAGCTCGCCGAAGACGTGCTGTCGCGTCATCGCGCGGCGTACGGCGCTGAAGCGGCTGCGGTGACGTCGCTTCCCGACGAAGGACGCATTCGCTTCCGCAAGGAAGGCGAGACGCATGCCTGGTCGCCGCAGTCGGTGCTGGCGCTCCAGCAAGCCGTCGGCAGCGCGCGTGCCTCGCGCGCGACCGCCAGCGGCACCGAGGCGTGGCGCGCATTCGTCGCGCGCACCGAAGCTACTGCGCCCACGACCGTTCGCGACTTGCTCGCGTTCCGTCCGGGCGTTGGCATTCCGCTCGCCGATGTCGAATCGGTGGAGTCGATTCGCGCGCGTTTCGTCTCCAGCGCCATGTCACTCGGCTCGCTGTCGCCCGAAGCGCATGAAACGATCGCCATTGCGATGAATCGCATGGGCGCGCGCTCGAACTCCGGTGAAGGCGGTGAGGATCCGGCGCACTATCGTCCATCTGGCGGTGATCGTTCCGACAGTCGCATCAAGCAGGTGGCCAGCGCGCGCTTCGGCGTGACCACCGAGTACCTCGTGCGCGCCGACGAAATCGAGATCAAGATCGTGCAGGGCGCCAAGCCCGGCGAAGGCGGGCAGTTGCCGGCGCACAAGGTGACGGAACTCATCGCACGTCTGCGTCATGCGACGCCGGGCGTGCAGCTCATCTCGCCGCCGCCGCATCACGACATCTACTCCATCGAAGACCTCGCGCAGCTGGTGCTCGATCTCAAGAGCGTCAATCCGCGCGCGCGTATCGGCGTGAAGCTCGTGGCTTCGGCCGGTATCGGTAACGTCGCCGCGGGCGTCGCCAAGGCGTTCGCCGACTACGTGCTGGTGGCGGGACATGCCGGCGGCACAGGTGCATCTCCGCTCTCGAGTATCAAGCACGCGGGCGCACCATGGGAAATCGGTCTGGCTGAAGCGCAGCATGTGCTCGTCGCCAACGGGCTGCGTCATCGCGTGGAAGTGCGCGTCGATGGCGGCTTCCGCACCGGCCGCGACGTGGTCATCGCCGCGATGCTTGGCGCCGAGTCGTATGGCTTTGGCACCGGCCCGCTTGTCGCCATCGGCTGCGACATGGCTCGGCAATGCCACCTCAATTCATGTCCCACCGGCATCGCCACGCAGCGCCCGGAGCTGCGTGCGAAGTTCCGCGGTAATCCCGATCAGGTGGTCGCGTACTTCACGCACGTCGCCGAACAGGTGCGCGAGATTCTCGCCTCGGTCGGAGCGCGGTCCATCGACGAGATCATCGGCAGCGCGGACAAGTTGCAGCGTGCCGATCGTCCGGAAGTACCACGGTCGGCGATGCTCGATCTGTCGCTGTTGCTCACGCCTGCGGTGCGCGCCGACGAGCCACGCAAGCGGGTGGAAGAGCGCAACGTGCGGCGCGGTGTGGTCTCGCTGGATGAGGCATTGCTTCATGACGCGGCGGAAACGATCACGCTTGGAACGCCGTTCACGCACGACTACGCCATTCGCAACCACCATCTGGCGGTGGGCGCGCGCGTGGCCGGCGCGATCGCTGAGCGTCACGGAGACGCTGGGTTAGCGCCGGGCACGCTGACGGCGCGTTTCACGGGCAGCGCGGGGCAGAGCTTCGGCGCGTTCGCGATTCGCGGCATGCGCCTCGATCTTGAAGGCGAAGCCAACGACTATGTGGGCAAGGGGCTCAACGGCGCGGAGATCAGCGTACGTCCGTTCCATGACGCGCGCTATGTAGGCGCGAGCCATCTCAACATGATCGTCGGCAATACGGTGCTGTACGGCGCCACGGACGGACTGCTGTTGGCCGCAGGACAGGCGGGCGATCGCTTCGCCGTGCGCAACTCGGGCGCTTGTGCCGTGGTGGAAGGCGTCGGCAACCACGCCTGTGAGTACATGACGGGTGGTGTGGTGGCGGTGCTCGGCCGCGCGGGGCGCAATTTCGGCGCGGGCATGTCCAACGGCATCGCCTACGTGCTCGACGAAGCCGGAACGTTCGCGAGCCGGCTCAACCATGAGCTGGTGTTGCTGGCCGACCTCGACGATGACGACGATGCGCTGCTCCAGCGCCTGTTGCGCATTCACTACCGTCGCACCGGAAGCGCCCGCGCTCGCGCCATTCTCGAAGGGTGGGGCGGGGCGTTCGGTCAGTGGCGCAAGGTCAAGCCACGTGGCGCGGCCGAACCCGTCAGCATCATCCGCCAGCAGTGGTCCGAGCGGATCGAGCAGCTGCTTATGATGGACGATTCCGCGCGGGATGCTACTCGCGAATCGCCGGCATCGTCTCGCCTTCGGGGATGAACCTGAGGGCGACGCCGTTGTTGCAATAGCGCAGGCCGGTGGGCTTGGGGCCGTCGCGGAAGACGTGCCCCTGATGTCCGTCGCAGCGGCTGCAATGATATTCCGTGCGCGGCAGAATCAACTTGTAGTCGCGCTTGGTGCCCACGGCCTTGGGGATCGTGTCGAAGAAGCTGGGCCACCCGGTGCCACTGTCGAACTTCTGCGTGCTATTGAACAGTGGCTGGTGGCACGCGGCACAGACATAGGTGCCGGCGCGCTTCTCCCGGTCGAGCGGGCTCGTCCCGGCGCGCTCGGTGCCATGTTCGAACAGAACGGTGTACGCCTCGGGTGTTACCAATGCCTGCCATTCGGCGGTCGTCTTCGTCAGCGTTGCCACGTGCATTCCTCGGGGAAACTGGTCGACTGATCGAACCGTAGAATCGGCGACGGCAGTGCCGTACCCTCGGTTCACTATCTTTACCCGTGCCTCACCATCCAGGTTCTTCCGACCAACACTGGAGCTTTTGTGCCCATCCCTCTGCCACCACGGAATCTGTTGCGACTCGCCTCCGGCTGCGCGCTCGGCTGCATTGCCGCGCTGCTCAGCGGCGCAGCGACAACCGCTCGCGCGCAGTCGCCGGCCCCGCTGGCTATCGACAGCTACACCCTGCCCAACGGCCTCAAGGTCATCCTCGCGGAGGACCACTCGGCGCAAGTCGTCACCGTGAACGTGTGGTACAACGTCGGATCACGCAATGAACGTTCCGGCCGCACGGGCTTCGCGCACCTGTTCGAGCACATGATGTTCCAGGGGTCCGCCAACGTGAAGAAGGGCGATCACATGGCGCTGGTACAGCAGGCGGGCGGCCAGATGAACGGCTCCACCGCCGACGACCGGACGAACTACTTCCAGACGCTCCCGTCCAACCGGCTCAATCTGGGGCTCTGGCTCGAAGCCGACCGCATGCGGTCGCTCGCGATCACGCAGGAGAACTTCGAGAACCAGCGCGAGACGGTGAAGGAAGAGCGCCGCCTGCGCATCGACAATCAGCCGTACACGGGCGCGTTCCTCTCCTCGCTCACCAGCGGCTTCGATCCCAAGTCCTGCTTTGCCTACGCGCACGAGACCATCGGCTCGATGGATGATCTCAATGCGGCCAAGCTGGAAGACGTGCAGGCGTTCTTCAACATGTACTACATCCCCAACAACGCCACGTTGGTGGTCACCGGCGATTTCCAGCCCGCCGAGACCAAGCAGCTGATCAACACGTATTTCGCGGCGATTCCACGCGCGGCAGATCCGCCGGCCGTTGCCTGCGACCAGCCGTTTAACGTGGGACAGCAGCGGCGAAGCGTGACGGACACCAAGGCCAATCTCCCGGCCGTGCTGCTGCTCTATCGCATGCCGGATTACAAGAACGCCGACACGCCCGCGCTTGAATTCCTGAGCACCATTCTCGGCGGCGGCGAAAGCTCGCGCCTCAATCGCGCCGTCGTGCGCGACGCCAAGGCCGCGCTCGCCGTGCAGACGCTAGCCGGACTCGGCGCTCGCCGTGGTCCCAATGTGTTCGGGGCACTCGGCATCGCCAACCAGGGCGTGTCGCCAGACTCCATCGAGGCGCTGCTGGTCAAGCAGATCGCCGAGGTGGTAGCGAACGGCGTGACCGAAGCGGAGTTGGCGAAGGCCAAGAATGCGTATCGCGCGGGTCGGATCAGCGAACTGCAGACGTCGATGGGACGCGCCGAGGCGATCCACACCGCCGACATGTTCATGGGCGATCCGAAGGCGGTGAATGCCGACCTCGAACGACACATGGCCGTGACCGTTGATGACATCAAGCGGGCCGCCGCGAAGTACCTGCGCCCGGACAACAGCGTGATCACGCTGATCAAGCCCGAGGGGAAGACGCCGTGAGCGCGACCAACAGCATGACCCGTGCGCTGGCCTTGTCGGCCACGCTGACGTTCGCCGCGACCGCGACCCCGGTCGTCGCGCAGACCTATCCCACCTCGCCGCCGGCGCCCGCGCCGGTCAAACCGGCCGCGCTGCCACCGTTCCAGGAAGCACTGCTTCCCAACGGCGTGCGGCTCGTGCTCGTGGAGAATCACAAGAACCCGGTGGTGGCGTTCCGCCTGGCCATCCCTGCCGGTGGCAACTATGACGCGGCGGACAAGGCCGGCACTGCGTCCATCGTGGCGACGTTGCTGACCAAGGGCGCGGGGACGCGTTCTGCGGACGAGATCTCTGCGGCGATCGAAAGCGCGGGAGGTTCACTCAGCGCGTTCACGGACGACGATTTCCTGAGTGTCTCGGGAAGTGTGCTCTCCAACGCGGCGCCGCTGGCGTTCGAACTACTGGGCGATGCCGTCGCGCGTCCGACATTCAGCGAGAAGGAGTTCGAGCTGGCCCGCACGCAAGCGTTGTCCGGCCTGCAACTCGAGTTGACGAATCCGTCGGCGTTGGCCTCGCGTTTTCTCGCGGCGGGCCTGTACGGCAAGCATCCATACGGGCGCAGCTCAACGGCCAAGAGCGTGCGCGCCATCTCGCGCGCCGACCTGTTGGCGTTTCAGGCGGCGAGACTCAAGCCGCGCGGCGCGGTGCTGGTGGTTGCCGGCGACATCACGATGCCGACGCTCAAGGCGCTGACCACCAAGGGGTTTGGTACGTGGAGCGGCGCTTCTGCCGTCGCGCCTACGTGGCCGGCGCCGCCGCAGCGCGCCGGCACGGAGATCGTGCTGGTGCACCGCCCGGGCAGCGTGCAGTCCAACCTGCTGGTTGGCAATCTCGCCATGACGCCGACCGATCCGCTTCGACTGGCCGCACTCGTGGCCAATCGTGTGCTCGGCGGTGACAGCGACTCGCGGCTGTTCGTCGTGTTGCGCGAGAAGAAGAGCTGGACGTATGGCGCATACTCGAGCCTCTCGCGGCCGCGTGGCATCGGACGCTTTGAAGCCAACGCCGAAGTCCGGACCGAAGTGACCGATTCTGCACTCGTCGAGCTGCTCGCACAGCTCAAGCGCATCAACACTGAGTCGATTCCGACCGCCGAACTCGAGCCGGCCAAGAACGCGCTCGTCGGTGTCTTCCCGCTGACCATCGAGACGCCGCAGCAACTGGCCGAGCGTGTCGCGTCGGTCAAGCTGTATGGATTGGCGCCGGACTATCTGCAGACGTACCGCACCAAGGTGGGCGCGGTCACGGCGGCGCAGGCACTGCAGGCGGCGCAGCGTGCGATCCAACCGCAGAAGGCGTTGGTTGTGGTGGTGGGCGACGGTACGAAGGTGTACGAGAAGCTCCGCAAGATTGCGCCGGTCAAGATCATCAGTGTCGAAGGCGATCCGATGACGCCGGCAGACTTCACGCCGCGTGCGATGGGACTGGCGCTCGACTTCTCCAAGCTCTCCGCGCGTCGCGATTCATTCGTGGTGTCGGTGCAGGGAAATGCGGCGGGATCGTCGGTGTATGCGCTCGAGTCACGCGCGGGCGGTTGGACGATACGCGAGAACACGAGCATCATGGGCGGCATGATGAAGCAGACGACCCAGCTCGACACCGACGCCTCCATGGCGCCCGCGTCGCTCGCGCAGACGATGACGATGCAGGGGCAGGCGATGAAGACCGAGGTGACGTTTGCCGGTGGACGCGCCAAGGGTAGCGCGACGACGCCTGGGCAGACCGGGCCGCAGACCAAGGCCATCGATACCGAACTTCCGGCCGGCACCATCGACAGCGACGCATTGCAGATGGTGCTGCCGCTGTTCCGTTGGGCGGCCGACGCCAAGTTCACGCTCAATCTGTTCAGCCCCGGCAAGGGCACTGTCGAGCCGGTCACGCTTACAGTCGTCGGCAGTGAATCGGTGAAGGTGCCCGCGGGCACGTTCGAGACGTGGAAGGTTGAGCAGAAGGGTGGCGAATCCTCGGTCACGCTCTACATCTCGAAGGATGCGGCGCATCGCCTGGTCAAGATTGCGCCGGTCGGACAGCCGATCGAGCTCCTGTTGGCGAAGTGAGCGCCCCCGGGGGCAACGACGCGTCATTCGGCTTTCGCACGTCGCACGACGATGGCACAGCTCGACTCGGATTCTTCACGACGCCCCACGGCGTCGTGAAGACGCCCGCGTTCATGCCGGTCGCTACGCACGGCACGATCAAAGGCCTCTCGATGGACGAGGTGCGCGCCGCCGGTGGGCAGATGATGCTGTCCAACGCGTATCACCTGTATCTCCGTCCGGGTGACATGATGGTGCGCGCATTGGGCGGGCTGCACGCGTTCGCGCGATGGTCCGGTCCGATGCTCACCGACTCGGGGGGCTTTCAGGTGTTCTCGCTCTCCAAGCTGCGCACGGTCAAGGAATCGGGCGTGGAGTTTCGCAGTCATCTGGATGGCTCGTTGCACCAGTACACGCCGGAAAGCGTGATGCGTATCGAGCGCAATCTCGGCGCTGACGTGATCATGCAGCTCGATGAACTCATCGCCGGCGGTGCAGAGTTGTCTGCGTCGCGCTCCGCGATGGAGCGCAGCCTCCGCTGGCTCGAACGCTGTCGGGTGGAGTTCGATCGCATCTCGCGTGATGGTCGTGAGTCCGCGCCCGCGTTCGAGGTAACGCCGGGTGCCCCGCCGCTCGCGACCTTCGACGCGACCACCGATCTCATTCCGCCGCCGCAAGCGCTCTTTCCGATCGTTCAGGGTGGCACGCACCCCGAGCTTCGCCGCGCGTCGCTGCGCGGTATTCTCGAAACGGGTGATTGGGTTGGTGTGGCGGTGGGCGGGCTCTCCGTGGGCGAGTCCAAGCCGGACATGTACGCGATGCTCGACGTGTGCGAACCGCTGCTGCCGCGACACAAACCGCGCTATCTGATGGGCGTCGGCTTTCCCGACGATCTGGTGGAAGGGATGCGGCGCGGCATCGATCTATTTGATTGCGTAGTCCCGACGCGCATGGGGCGGCACGGCACGGCGTTCACTCCCGATGGCACCGTGCAGGTGCGGCAGAGCCGGTTTCGCACCGATCGACGGCCGTTGGTGGAGGGCTGTGGCTGTCCGTGCTGCACGCACTACGACCGCGCGTATCTGCGACATCTCTTCGTGAGCGAGGAGATGTTGGGATTGCGCCTGCTGGCCTTGCATAACGTCGCGTTTCTTCTGGACGTGACTCGGCATGGGCGCGAGGCGCTCACGGCGGGAACGTTCGCCTCGTGGAGCGAGGCATGGCTCGCGCGCTATCGCGCGAAGGGGAAGGACGAATGAGCGCACCGATCGATCCGGTCCGTTGGGGCGTGTTGGGAGCGGCCAACATCGCGCGTCGTCGCGTCATTCCGGCGTTGCAGCGAGCGGCAAACTCCACCGTGCTCGCTGTGGCGTCTCGCAATCTCGATACCGCCACTCAATTCGCCGACGACATGGACGTGCCGCGCCCCTACGGCTCGTACGATGCGTTGCTGGCCGATCCCGATATCGATGCGGTCTACATTCCGCTGCCCAACCATCTGCACGTTCCGTGGGCGGTGCGCGCGGCGGAGGCCGGCAAGCATGTGCTCTGCGAAAAGCCGATTGCGCTAACCGCAAATGAGGCCCGCACGCTGCTGGCTGTGCGTGAACGCACCGGCGTGCAGATCTGCGAAGCGTTCATGGTGCGATCGCATCCGCGGTGGCATGCGGTCAAGGCACTGGTCGACGAGGGGCGGATCGGCACGCTGGAAACCATCAGCGCGCACTTCAGCTACGCGCGCAAGACGGCGGAGAACATTCGCAGCAAGCCCCAGTGGGGCGGCGGCGCACTGATGGATATCGGCTGCTATCCCGTCTTCATGTCGCGATGGATGTACGGTGCGGAGCCGACATCGGTCATGGCGATGATGGATCGTGATGCCGAGACCGGCGTGGACAAGCTCGTGAGCGCCATGCTGCGCTTCCCGACGGGCACGGCGCAGTTCACCGTGGGCGGGCAGCTGGTGCTGCATCAGCAGTTGCAGCTGTTCGGCACGGCCGGCGTGATCAACGTGGAGGTGCCCTTCAATCCTCCCGAGGAAACGCCGACGTGTGTCGTGGTGGACGACGGACGCGACCTGGCCGGGAGCGGCGCGGAGCGTATCGACTTTCCCGCCGTGAACCAATTCGTGGAGCAGGCCGAGTCGATGGCCGCGGCCATCCGTGGTACCGGCGCCGCTCCCGTCTCGCTGGAGAACTCGATCGGCAATATGGCCGTGCTCGACGCGCTCGTACGCTCGGCGGCTTCCGGACGCTGGGAGCAGCCGTAGCGCCAGGCTCCGTCCGGAGCGCCCAACATTGTGACAATGCGTTGGCATGGGAAGTGACGAGACTCGAAGTACCCTCGGAATTGGCCGAGGGTGCCGATCGCAGCCTCTCGTCGCTGAGGTACCTCCATGCCGAAGAGTTCGTGGTGCGCGTGCGCTTCGGTCGTGCTCGCGTGTGCGCTGCCCGCACACGTGCACGCGCAGCAGCGAGCGCTCACGACGACCGCGCTGGCTCCTCTCGAGTTGTCGTCCGTTGCGCCGAGCACGCGTGAGCTGACGTCGGCGCTGGTTCTCGAACTGCGGCGCGTGTGGCACGCGGTGGAGGCTCCGGCACTTCCGCGGTGGGGGCGAGCCGTCCGAGCCGTGGAGCGACTCGTCGGTCTGCCGTGGCGAGGTGCAACGCCGATCGTGCTGCTGGTGCCGGACGGAGGGCAGGGCTTCGCTTGCGACGGTGGGGAATGCGCCGGACGCTTCGAGGCGACACGCCTTGTGACGACAAATGCGGAGCGCGCCGACACCGTCGTGGTTGGCGTGATTCTCCTCGCGGAGTCCGCCATGATGCGAGAGGACGTCTGGGAGCACGAACTGACACACGCGCTCCTCGCGCAACACAGCCTGATCGAGGCGAGTACGCGGCACGATCCCCGCTACTTCCCGCGCGCGCGGAGCGCAATCGCGATTCGGTGAGCGACGCACGCTGAAGGCGACGTCGTAGCCCCGATGCGGCGGGGGTCGGCGTGAGGCTCAGGCGCCCAGCCTCCCTCCGCAGGTCGTCGCGTGGCGTCCGCCCCTGCTGGCGACTCGGCGGCCGAACGGCCACATTCGACGCGACTGCCTCTCGTCGCCACCTCCGTCGAGCTCATGCCAATGCGACTCCTTTCCCGATCAGCAGGCACCGCGTTTGCGCTCGCCGCGCTGCTTCCGCCGAGTTCCGCTCGCCTCGTTGCACAAGGCAGTCCGTCCAACCCCGCGCCGAACGGGACGCGTCGCGTCGAGAACACCTTCGTTCCCGAGGATGCGCTGAATGTCGTCACACTCACGATCGGGGACCTGACGAACGACGGACGATTCGCGGCTGCGACCTCTTCGGTGCGGCGCGACGCGTTTGGTCAGGATTTCCGGCGCGATGGCGATCCCACCTACGTGCGCGGCGCACTGACGCGTGTGCTGCTCATCGACACCAAGACCGGTGCAACTACGCCGATCTTCCGTGACATGAAGAGCGTGCGCGGCATGCAGTGGTCGCCTGATGGCGCCACGCTCGCCATGCTGGTGTTCAACGGCGATGTCTACGAGCCGGTGCTGTGGACGCGAGCGACCGGCAAGAGCGTCACACTCAAAATGCCAGCGGGTCGATACGTCGCGGAGAACAGCGATGCACGATGGTCGCCCGATGGCAAGCAGCTGGTGCTCAGCGTGCACACGCTCGAGTGGCGCAAGCGCGTCCGCGACACCTTTGCAACGATGACTGGTGTGACACCGGTTTTTGTTCAGAACAGCAAGGATCCGTTCCTTGCGTGGGACGCCATCCGTCGCGAAGGCAATGTCCGTTCGCTCGTGATGCTTGACGTCGCAACCGGGCGAGTGCGCGATCTCGTACCGGAACAGTCGCTCGTGAACTACACACTCGCCGAGGATGGCAGTGCGGTCACGTTTGCGAAGGACATCGTCAGCAAGACGGACTACGAATCGCTGGGCGCACCGGAAACATCGCTGCGCACGCGCGACGCCAACGGTGTCGAACGCGTATTGCATGCGACGACCAAGGGCATGCAAATCCAGTGGGCGGACGATGGCAGGCGCTATGCGTTCTCCAGCAACGGTCGCGTGTACCTCGCCTCCATCGGAGACACGACAAAGAAGCTGATCGCCGGCGCACCGGAAGCGCGTCGTGGCGAAACGCCTGATACCTCAAAGGCGGCGCGCGACAAGGCTGCGGCCGAGCGCTTCACCGTCGTGCGATTCAGTCCGACCGGTGATGCAGTGCTTGTGTCCAACCGCGAAGGGCTCTGGCTCGCGGACGCAAGCACCGGCGCGCGCGAGAAGGTGGTCGCCTCGAGCGATTCGAGCGAGATGCTCCCGCGCGTGACGTTCGCCGCGTGGAGTGCCGATGGGCAGCATCTGTTCCTGACCTCGGCCTCTCGCCAGCGGTGGGAGCGCGCCATCCTTCGCTATGATCGTCCCACCAAGCAGCTCAAGGAGTTGGTCAAGGACGCGCGTTCCTTCTCGCAGTTTCGTCTTTCAAGAGACGGAAAGACGGTGCTGCTCAATATTGCGAATGGAAACCGTCCTCCCGACCTGTACGCATCCAATACCGACTTGAGCGATCTCCATCGCGTCGTCGAAACCAATCCGCAGCTGGCCACACGAAAGATCGGGCCGACAGAACTCGTCACCTTTCTGAACGCCGATGGTCACGCGAAGAAGATGGTCGTCTACTACCCGGCCGACTTCGACAAGACCAAGACGTATCCCACGGTCTTCGAGATCTATGAAGACTTCTTCGACGACAACTTCGACATTCGCGCCAACGTGCTCACCGGCGCGGGTTATGTCGTCGTGCATCCGTCAGTCGACTTCGACATCGGATACCCTGGTGAGGCTTGGGCCAAGGGCGTCACGTCGGCTGCGAACAAGCTGATCGAGATGGGCGTCGCCGACTCCACTCGACTCGGCGTGCAGGGACAAAGCTACGGTGGATACGCCACGAATCTGCTGATCACCCAAACGAATCGCTTCAAGGCGGCGGTCAACATCAGCGGCAAGGTGGACATGATCAGCTTCTACACCGACAGTCCGCGCCTCGGCGTGCGCAACGTGAACGCCGCCGAGAAGACGCAGGATCGCCTCGGTGCCTCGATGTGGGCGCAGCCGCAGAAGTACGTGGCGCATTCGGCGGTGATGTTTGCCGATCGTATCACGACACCGCTCATGCTGGTCACCGGCGAACAGGACTCGAACGTGCCCGCCATCAACACGCGCGAGATGTACTACGCGCTGCGTCGGCTGGGGAGGGAAGTGATCTGGGTGAACTACGCCAACGGCGGACACGGTGGTGGGACCGCAACGGCCGCCGACTTCGTGGATATGCAGAAACGTATCGTGGAGTTCTACGATGCACGGCTCAAAGCGAAGGGGAGAATCGGCGCCAACTAGGTCGCCGTGCCAATTGCTTGACATGTTCTCCAAAAACAGTTGAAATAGGGATGTCGGTCGTGGGCGCGTGGTTGATTGCCGCGCTCGGTCGTACCGTCGGTCGCATGGTCAGTTTGTCTGACGCGGCGACACCATGACCAGACGCTGGCCATCTCCCTCTTCTTCCAGTGGTGGGGCTCATGCTGCGTCGTCGTCGGTCTCTTGTGAGCAGCGTGCTCACGGTCGTGTCGTGTGCGAGTGCGGTCGTGCTGCAACCGCGACCTGCATCCGCGCAGGTGGCCTCTACCTCCGCGTCGGTCACGCCAACGCCACCCGGATGGCCGAGCGGTCGCGCCGGCGTGCGCTTCGCGGTGCGTGTGCCGGGGAGCGTGCGCGCAGAGCCGACAACCGGCCGCGTCTTCGTGGTGCTCTCGCGGACGAATCAGACTGAGCCGCGCCTGCAGATCGGCCGCATCGGCACGCCGTTCTTCGGCCACGATGTCGAGCGTGTCGCGCCCGGCGCTGAGATGGTGGTGAGCGGTACCGATCTGGGCCATCCGGTCTGGGATCTCGCAGATATCCCCGCCGGCGAGTACTGGGTGCAGGCGGTCGTGAACGTGTATTCAGAGTTCAAGCGCGCCGACGGCAAGGTCGTCTGGATGCACGACGACCAGTGGGAAGGGCAACAGTGGAATCGCTCGCCGGGGAACCTGTACTCGGTGCCGACCAAGCTCACGATCGATCCCATGAAGCGCGCGACAATCGCGCTCGTTGCCGATCAGAAGATTCCGCCGATTGCGCTGCCGGCCAACACGACGTTTGTGGAGCGCTTTCGGCTGCAGTCGCCGATGCTCACCAAATTTTGGGGGCGGCCGATCTACGTTGGCGCGACTGTGCTGCTGCCACGCGACTACAAGACCTCGACGCTCAACTATCCCGTGTTGTACGAACAGGGGCATTTCTCCACGGGCGCGCCGCTGCGCTTCGAGGAAACCAATGAAGTTGGCAAGGAGTGGGTGAAGGACGATTTCCCGCGCATGCTCGCCGTCACCTTTCAGCATCCCACGCCCTACTTCGACGATTCGTACGCCGTCAATTCCGTGAACAACGGACCGTACGGCGATGTGGTCATGCAGGAGCTGATCCCCGAGATCGAGAAGCGCTATCGCACGATCCAGCAGCCATGGGCGCGCTGGCTGCACGGCGGCTCCACCGGCGGATGGGAAGCGCTCGCGTTGCAGATTCAGCAGCCCGACTTCTTTGGCGGTACGTGGGCGTACTGCCCCGATCCAGTCACGTTCACCGACGTGGAGGGGATCAACATCTACAAGGATCAGAACGCATTCTACAAGCAGATCACCGAGTTCCATCGCACGCCGACGATCAACTCGCGCGAGATCAATGGCGAAGTGCGCCAGACGTCGCAGCAGCGCAATTGGATGGAGTTGGTGAACGGCACGCGTGGTCGCTCGGGGCATCAGCTCGACATCTGGTCGGCCACCTTCGGACCGCTCGGCGATGATGGCTACTTCAAGCCCGTCTTCGACAAGCGCACGGGCCGAATTGACGCCAGCGTCGCCGCGTACTGGAAGGAGCACTACGACCTGCTCTACTACCTCCAGCAACACTGGAGCACCGTCGGTCCCAAACTCGTAGACAAGCTCCATATCTATGTGGGCGACGCCGACACGTACTTTCTTGATCGCGCCACGCGTGAGCTCGAAGCGTGGATGAAAACCACCCAGGCACCGCACTACGAGGGCTACTTCCTGTACGGCGATCAGAAGCCGCACTGCTGGTCCGGTCCAGTCTCCACACCGCAACGGCTGAAGGAGATGGCGATGCATGGCATGCGACACATGCCCGCCGGGACGACGACTCCGTGGTGGCGTTACTGATCGGTCCATCGAATACAAGGCTCCCCACCTTTACGGACAGAGAACGAATGCGAAAGACATGGTTCGCACTGTGTGCCGTGCTATGGCTGACCGCCACGGCGACGGCCACGAGCGCGCGCGCGCAAGGAAGCCTCCGGTTGTTGACCGGCTCGGTAGTCGAAGAGGGCTCGAACGCCCCGATTCCGTCGGCGCAGATTCAGGTGCGCGGCTCGACCGCGGGCGCACTCACGCAGGAGGACGGCAACTTCTCCATTCGCGTGGCGTCCGGTGACGTCGTGCTCTCGATCAAGCGCATCGGCTATCGCCCGATCGATCTGACGGTGCCCGCCTCACAGAGCAGCGTGAAGATCGTCATGCGCAAAGACGCGCTCAAGCTCGATCAGGTGGTCGTGACCGGCCAGGCGACGGGCATCTCGCGACGCAATCTGCCCAACTCCGTGGCGAGCGTCAGTGCCGAGCAACTCGCCAAGGTCTCATCCGCGGCGATCGATCAGGCGCTGCAGGGCAAGGTGGCCGGCGCGCAGATCTCGACCAGCACGGGCGCGCCCGGCGGCGGCAACCGCGTGCGCATTCGCGGCATCTCGTCCATCCTCGGCAATGCGCAACCGCTCTACGTCATCGACGGCGTGATCGTCAGCGACGTATCGATCGGCAACGGCACCAACAAGCTGACGCGCGCGGCCGGTACTGCCATCTCTGCGGTCACGCAGGAAGCGCCGGTCAATCGCATCGCCGACTTGAATCCGAACGACATCGAGTCGGTCGAAATCCTCAAGGGCTCCGCGGCTGCGGCCATCTACGGCTCTAAGGCGTCGGGCGGTGTCATCCTGATCACCACCAAGCGCGGTCAGGCCGGTCGCCCCAAGTACAACTTCCGCACAGGGCTCGGCGGCAACTCGCTCGCGTATCGCAACGGGTCGCGGAAATTCAATTCACTCGCCGACGCCACGCTCGCCTTCGGACCGCGCGCCTCGGAGTTCTACGATGCCAATCGCTTCATCGACTACGAGAGCCTGGCGTACGAGAACAAGCCGGTGAACAGCGAGAACACGCTGTCGGTGAGCGGCGGAACACAGGACACGCGTTACTTCATCTCGGGTACGTCGCGCCAGGAGCAGGGTATCGTGCGCAACTCGTACGCCAAGAAGACGGGCGTGCGCATCAACCTCGATCAGAAGCTCTCGAGCACACTCGACTTGCAGGTGGGCGCGGAAGTGTTGCGCACGCTGAGCGACCGCGGCCTGTTCGGCAACGACAACGCCGGCAACTCGGTGGCCTACACGCTGACCAAGGTGCCCAGCTTCCTCGATCTGCGTCGCAACGCCGACGGATCATGGCCGGTGAATCCGTTCTACAACTCCAATCCGTTGCAGACGATCGACCTGGTCAAGAACCAGGAAGGCGTGTGGCGCTCCATCACGACGGCGCGGTTGACGTGGAATGCGTTCTCCAACAACAAGCATGACATCAAGTTCGTCGGCTACGGCGGTACCGACGTGCTCGCGCAGCACAATGAAGTGTACGCGCCGCCCGAGTTGCAGTTCGAGCCGCTGGACGGCCTGCCCGGTACGACCGTCGTCTCCGACGGCAACAACACGCAGGGCAACATGAACCTGAACGTCGTGCACGTGTGGCGGCCGCGCGAAACGATCAGCGCGACGACACAGTTCGGCACGCAGTACGAGCGTCGCAAGTTCAACTCCAGCCGCAGCTCTGGGCAGGGCCTGCTTGGTGGACTGCAGGTCGTGACGTCGGGCACAGTGCGTGATATCGACGAGAGCCGAGTGCTGACGGAAGACTTTGGTCTCTTCGGGCAGACGGAAATCTTGTGGCGTGAACGTCTGCTGCTGACGGCCGGTGCCCGTGCCGATCGCAGCTCCAACAACGGTGACCCGGGCGCGTTCTATCTCTTCCCCAAGGGTTCGGCGTCGTATCGCATGCCCGCGTTGATGCCGGGAAAGGTGGACGAGCTCAAGCTGCGCCTCGCGTACGGCGAGACGGGTAACCAGCCGTTGTACGGACAGAAGTTCACCTCGCTCGATCTCTCCAACATCGGTGGCTTGGGAGCGTTCCGCGTCGGTACCGGTCGTGGTGCCTCGAGCATCCGCCCGGAACGTCAGCGCGAAATCGAAGCAGGCTTCGACGCCACGATTCTTGGCAATCGCGGCACCATCGACTTCACCGGCTTCCAGCGCAACATCAGCGACCTGCTGATCACGCGCACGCTGCCGCCGACCAGCGGCTATTCCTCGGAAGTTTCCAACGGCGCATCGATGCGCGTCTGGGGTCTCGAGACGTCCGTGTCGCTCTTCCCGGTGCAGAAGTCCAATTTCTCGTGGAATACGCGAGTGAACTGGGGCATGAACCGCAGCAAGATCACCGATCTGCCTGTGCCCGCGTTCCTGCTCGGCACCTTCCAGGTAGGTGCCGTACGCATCGAAGAAGGGAAATCGGCCACGCAGCTCATCGGTAACGACACGTTGCCGCAGTCGCCGCGTCAGCTGTATCCCAACGGCGTGCTCATGGGCGATGGCAATCCGAAGTGGAACGGCGGATGGAGCAACGAAGTCCGCATGGGCCGCTTCTCCGCCTTCGCGCTGATCGACCGCCAGCAGGGCGGCATGCTCGCCAACGGCACGTGGCGTCACTACGACCTCGGCCAGAACTCGCGCGACTTCGATGCGCCGGGTCCTGTCGCGGGACAGAGCCTCGGCAACTTCCGCCGCAACACGTATCTCGTCGTGACGCGCATCTACTACCAGGATGCGAGCTACACGAAGCTGCGTGAAGTGACGGTCGGATACGATGTACCGCCGGCCCTCGTCCAGAAGATCTGGGGACGTGCGCAGAGCGCCAAGATCCAGCTCTCGGGTCGCAACCTGTATTGGTGGACCAAGTTCCGTGGCGGCGATCCGGAAGCGTCGAACTTCGGTGCTGGCAACGTGCCCGACGCCATTCAGCGCAATCGCGAAATTGCGGCCTATCCGGCCAGCAAGAGCTTCTGGCTCAACTTCAACGTGGAGTTCTGACCCATGACGACACTCCACACCTCCGCTCGCGTGAGCACACGTCGCAAGGCCGCAGTGCTCGCGCTGCTCGGCGTATCGGCGCTCTTCGCCGCTTGCGGCGAGATCACGGTACCCAACTACAACTCGCCCAACGTCGACGGCCTGCTCGAAAAGCCGGACGCGGCAAGCATCAACACCACCGTCGTCGGTCTGCTCGTCGGATCGCGCGCCACGGTTGGCGGCTACGCGCAAACACTCGGCATCTTCGGGCGTGAGATGTACAACCTCGATCAAGCCGAGCCGCGCAATTTCCTGTCGCTGCTCGTGGAACCGCTCACGCCGGGCGGCTTTGGCGTCGATGTGGGCTGGTCGGGCACGTACCGACAGATCCTCACCGCGCAGACGATTCTCGACATCGTCGACAAGGCCTCGGATCTCACCACGCCACAGAAGGAAGGCGTGAAGGGATTCACCAAGACGATGATGGCGCAAGCGTACATCGATCAGCTGCGTGTGCGCGACACCTTCGGCATCGTCCTGGCGGTGGACCCAACCGCAAAGACGCTCGGCGATTTCGTCACGCGTGATGCGGGGTATGCCAAGGCTGCCTCGCTGCTCGACGAGGCGAAAACGCACCTCGGCGCTGCGGGTACCACGTTCTCGTTCTCGCTCACCAGCGGACACGCCGGCTTCAATACACCGGCCACGTTTCTGCGTGTGAACCGTGGACTCAAGGCACGCCTGGAGACGTATCGCGGGCAGTGGAACGACGCGCTCACCGCACTCGGTGAGTCGTTCATCAACACGGCGTCGCCGACGGCCGCATCGCTGGCGACGGGGGTGAATCACGTCTACACCACCGCCTCGGGTGATGCGACGAATCCCATGTTCGATGCCTCACCGCGAGCACTGGTCGCCCACCCGTCGTTCCTCGCCGATGCGCAGCGCCGCGCCGATGGATCTGCGGATTTGCGCACGTCAAAGGTGGCCACCAGCACAATCACGCTCACCAGTCAGGGCGTGAGTTCCAACACGCGGCTCAACCTCGCGGCCACCAACGTGGCCTCGATCTCGTTCCTCCGGAACGAAGAGCTGATCCTCATGCGTGCGGAAGCCAACATCGGCTTGGGCAATCGCGCGGCGGCGATCGCGGATCTGAACATCATCCGCACCGTCTCCGGCGGTCTCGCACCGCTGGCCGCCGACTTCGCCGGCAACCTGGTGGACGAGCTGCTGTACAACCGTCGCTACTCGCTCTTTGGCGAATACGGGCACCGTTGGGTAGATTCGCGACGGTACAACCGGTTGGCCTCGCTGCCCAAGTTCGCGGCGACGCATCGGATCTATCCCATTGTCCCGATCCCGGCCGACGAGTGCAACCAGCGCACGCCGGCTCCGAAGGGATGCGTGCAGGTCAGCGGACAGTAGTCCTGGCGTAGCGTAGTATCTGCATCGCGAACGGCGCGGGCTTCTTCTCGAAGCCCGCGCCGTTTGTGTTTGCGTGAGTGCAACCGGCGAACGCAAGCTCGCGGTGTCGTTCGACGCAGAGGGCACACCTTCAGCCGGGAACGGAACAGCCCGCTGCATCGCTCAGACCACACCCGTGGCCGCTCGTCAGGAGAGATCGCCCATGAAGTCAGGGCAATCCCGATGTGCACGTGTGATTGCGCAGTGCATCCTGACTGCACCCTCATCAAGGAGTGCCGCCATGTCTGCATCAACTTCGCGCGAGTACATCGCCACGTCGCGGTATGAGGGGACGAGCACCAACGCCCCGATCCTGATTGCGTCGGACGCCTCGCCCGATTCGGACGCCGCGTTTCCCATGGCGATGCAGCTGACGACCTCTACCCACGCGCCGGTTGAGGTGTTGAGTGTGCTGCGCCCGTTTTCGATGCCGATGTACGTGGTCGATGCCACGCCGGTGCCGGCCGAAACGGAGGAGGCGATTCGCTTCGGCAGGGAAGGGGAGCTCCACTCGCAGATCGAGCGCCTCGTGGCGCCGGAGTTGAGATGGCCAGTCAACGTCGTGACGGGAGATCCGATCGAGGCGATTGTTGGTCACGCTGAGCGCATTCACGCGCAAGTCATCGTCACCGGACGAGGCCGACACGGCGCCATCGAGCGGTTGCTCGGCGGTGAGTCCATCATGCGCATGCTGCAGGTGGGGAATACGCCGGTGCTCGCCGTCGAGGACGGTCAAGAGTGGTTGCCGCGACGCGTGGCCATCGCGACCGATTTCAGCGAGCAGAGCGCGCGCGCGGCAAAGCTGGCATGCTCGCTCGTTGCGCCGGACGCGACCGTCATGCTCGTGCACGTTGCGCCGCCGTTCGATGCGGTCGATTCGGCACTGCACGAGCGAGCCGACGAGTACAAACGTCACGCCGAGCGGGAGTTCGCACGGATCCGCGCAGAACTTCCCGTGCGCGAACAGAGCGTGCGCGAGATCCTGTTGGCCGGCAATCCATCGGACGTGTTGCTCGCGCTGCTGGACATGCACGCCATCGAACTGGTGGCACTGGCCACGCATGGATACGGATTCGTGCGTCGCATGCTGCTGGGCAGCGTAGCGGCCGCCATGATTCGCCGCGCGCCCTGCTCGGTGCTGTGCGTGCCGGGACACCGATAGTCGGACTCTGTGGGCCGGCGCATGGCCGAGCCCGCCATCGGAGACGTTGCGCCACGCCCCAGCTCGCTCTGTCACGACATCGTTGCGAAATTGCGTGATGTGGACGGCGGCGTCCGGGCTACCTTAGGGCGAGTCCTGTCCAGTCGACTGCCGCGCAGCTCGCGCTGCGGTCTCGTTGTACGGTTCCATTCCCTCCCGATCCCATCCATGCGTATTCGTTCGAAAGCAGCAGTCTTCCTCGCAGCGGCGGCGCTGTTCGCGGCCTGCTCCGATCGGGGCCCGGTGGTCCCGAGTGCGGCGCTGATGCCGCAACTGCAGATCAATGCCTCGCCCACGGGCGTTCGAATCAGCGAGATCCACTACGACAATGCGGGCGCGGATGTCGGCGAAGGCGTGGAGATTTCGGGGCCTGCGGGAACGGATCTGACGGGCTGGAAAGTGGTGTCGTACAACGGCAATGGTGGGGCGGCGTACGACACGAAGACGCTGAGCGGTTTGATTCCCGCGACGCCGGGCTGTGGCGTTCGCGGCGTGGTGACGGTCGCGGTGGCCGGGCTGCAGAATGGCGCGCCGGACGGTGTAGCGCTGATCGACGCAAGCAATGCGGTGGTCGAGTTCCTCTCGTATGAGGGAACGTTCACGGCGGTCGGTGGCGCCGCCAACGGCATCGTGTCCACGGACATCGGGGTGGTCGAAGTCGGCACCGAAGCGGCCGGACTCTCGCTGCAGCGAGGCGGGGCGTCCGGTGGCTGGACCGGTCCCGTCGCCGCCACGTTGGGCACCTGCAACGACAACGGTGCGCAGCCGGTCGTTGACCACATCAACGTTGCGCCTGTTGCGCCGAGCATTCAGGTGGGCGCCACGCAGCAGTTCACGGCGACCGCATTCGACGCAAGCAATCAGCCGATCCCGGGCGTCACGTTCACCTGGTCGAGCGGCACGCCGGCCACGGCGACGATCAGCTCGACCGGCCTGGCGACGGGTGCTGCGGTCGGCACATCGGTCATCACCGCGACGTCCGGCAGTGTCTCTGGGACGTCAACGCTCACCGTGACCGCCGCGCAGCAAGTCGTGGTGGACCGCGTCGTCGTGTCGCCCGTTGATCCGTCGATCGTGCTTGGCGCGACCGTGCAGTTTTCGGCGCGTGCCTTCGACGCGGCGAACGTGGACGTCAGCGGCAGCGTGGCATTCGTGTGGAGCAGCGGCACTGCCGCGACGGCGAGCGTGTCGGCGGCCGGTCTCGCAACGGGACTCGCGGCGGGCAGCTCGGTGATCAGCGCAACCGCCGGGGGCAAGACTGGTACGTCGACGCTGACGGTCACCGTGCCGAATCTTCCGCCGACCCGCTTCACCGAGATTCACTACGACAACGCCGGCACCGACGTCAACGAACGCATCGAGATTGAAGGTCCGGCCGGCACGGATCTGACCGGTTGGAGCGTCATCCTGTACAACGGCAACGGTGGCGCGTCGTACGACACGTTCTCGCTCACCGGCACGATCCCTGCCACCTGCGGCGCACGCGGTGTGGTGGTCGTGAGCTATCTGCAGGACGGCATTCAGAACGGAAAGGCGACCAACGGCACCGGTCAGTCCGACGGTTTCGCGCTTGTGAACGGCGCGGGTCAGGTGGTCGAGTTCCTTTCCTACGAAGGCACCCTCGTTGCCACCTCGGGGCCGGCAAACGGCACGACGTCGGTCGATATCGGTGTGCTCGAAGACGGCGTGCCCCTCGCGCAGTCGCTGCATCGCAATGCTGGTGGCATTTGGCAGAGCGCATCGTTGGCTGACTTCGGCGCGTGCAACAGCGGTGGCGGCACGCCGCTGTCCAACAACAGTGTGTCGTTCACCGGACGGCTCACCACCGACCAGTTCCTCCCAGTCGGCTTCCAGGACCAGCTGTTCGCCAACGTGCGCGATGCGAGCGGCACGGCGGTGTCGACCACGATCACCTGGTCGTCGCTGACGCCGTCGGTGGCCAGCATCGATGCAACGACCGGCGTGATGACGTCTCTCGCGGCAGGATCGGCGCGCTTCCGTGCGACGGGCGCTGACGGCTCACAGGGTGACTATGTCCTGCCGATGGATGTCGCGACGCCGAGCGCGCTGGTGTACGCCGGTAACACGGCCTTCGGTGAACCAACGGATGCTGATCCCAGCGACGACTTCCTGATTCGCCGTCGCGAGTTCACCAGCTCGTACAGCCGCATTCGCAACACGCCCAACTACGTGGCCTATCAGTTTGACGCCACGCACGTGGGCGCAGGCGCCGATCGCTGCGACTGCTTCACCTTCGATCCGACGCTTCCGTCGAGCTTCCCGCGCTACACCACGGCGGACTACACGGGGGCAGGAGCGTTTGCGGGCTTCGGCATCGACCGCGGCCACCTCGCGCGCTCCTTCGATCTGACCGCCGGCACGCTCGACAATGCGTCGTCATTCCTCTTCTCCAACATCATCCCGCAAGCGGCCAGTGTGAATCAGGGCCCGTGGGCGAAGTTCGAGAACTTCCTCGGCAACGAGGCGACGGCGAACAACAGAGAGGTGTACATCATCGCTGGTGTGGCGGGCAAGCTTGCCGGCCCCAATGGCACCGTGAAGGGACTCGGTCTCATCACCGTGCCCGCTTACGTGTGGAAGGTGGCCGTCATTCTTCCGCGCGATCAGGGGCTCGCCGACGTGGTCAACGGCACCGAGCCGACCGTGGTGGCGGTGGTCATGCCCAATGACCCGAGCGTGAGCATCAGCTCCGACTGGCCGCCCTTCCAGGTCACCGTCGATTCGGTTGAAGCATTGAGCGGCTACAATGTGCTCGCGCTCCTGCCGGACTTCATCGAGACGCAGCTGGAGAAGGGCAATCGCTTCCCCACCGCGCGCTCGGGCGGAGCGTACACGGGCGTGGAAGGCACGGCGCTCGCGTTCAATGGCGCCACCTCCACCGATCCCGATGCTGGCGATGTCCTGACGTATGCCTGGAGCTTTGGCGACGGCACCGTGGGCACGGGCGCCACGCCGACGAAGAGCTACGTCAACAACGGTGTCTACACCGTGACGCTGACCGTCACCGATCAGGGCGGCGCGTCGAGCACGAGCACGACGACGGCAACGATCTCCAACGCCGCGCCGGTGGTCACGCTTACGCCTGCCGCATCGTGGAAGGCTGGCATCGCGTCGAGCATCGGTGTGAAATTCTCCGATCTGAACTCCAAGGACTCGCCGTTCATCGTGCGCATCAATTGGGGTGACGGAACGGCGCTCACGCAGTTTGCGTCGACGGTCGTTCCCGTCACACCATTCGCTCGACCGCACGTGTACGCGTCGGCCGGCAGCTACACGGTCACGGTCACCGTCACTGATCGCGATGGCGGTGTCGGTACGCAGACGCTCTCCGTCACGGTGCAGCCGTGACGTTCTCACTCTCTTTTTCCGCACTCATGACCCGGTCCCTGCTTCGCCGCGCGCGTCTCGCACTGAGCATCTCGCTGCTCACCGCCTCGCCGTTCGCGCTCGAGGCCCAGAGCACGACGATTGCGCTGCCCAATCCGGCGCCCGTTGGCCCGAGCCCCTACTTCCTCTCCGGACCGTTCGGCAAGCCGTCTGCCTCCTTCCCGGCCTCGTTGGCCGTGGGGCAGACATTCACCGTGCCGCTCGGCTACAGCTTCCTCCAGTCGTTCAGCTTCTGGCTGGCGGAGGATCCGGGGCTCACCACCAACGGCTCGGCACTGCAGTTCCGTGGCTACGTGGCTGAGTGGGACGGCACGAAGGCGGGGAACGTGCTTTTCAGCAGTGGTGTGATGAGCGGACAGAACTGCCTGAGTGTTCAGCAGGCGTGCAGCTTCACTGCGCCCAACGTCGCGGTGAACGGCGGTCAGCAGTACGTCGCGTTCCTCAGCTCGGTGGAGTTCTTCACGCAGATCGCCTCGCCCGATGCGAGCCTCGCGATCAACACGGTGTTCGACGCGGCGTTCGCCTACAGCGGTGGTGCGTTCGTCTCCACCAACGCGGGTTCGTCGCTCGCCGATCTGTCGACCATGGATTGGGAGAACACCGGTACGCCGGAGTACCAGACGCAGTTCGCTGCCAATTTCACGACCAACGTCGTGCCGGAGCCGTCATCGTTCCTGCTGATCATCGCAGGCGGCGCGGGCGTGTGGATGCTTTCGCGACGTCGCCGCGCCTGATGCACGCGTTGTAGCGTAGCGCTGCCGAGCTCGCGCTCGGCACGCGGTCGAGTCACACATTGCCAGCACGCCCCGCCGGGACTCCCGCGGGGCGTGTTTGCGTCTGCACCCCCTACGGCGTGTCGGATCTGGGAAGCATCAGATCGCGCAGGAAGAACGCCGCCAGTTCCGCGCGTCCCTGCAGCCCTGCCTTCCGATACACCTCGACGGCGTGCTGCCGCACCGTCCGCTCGGAGCGCTGCAACTGCGCCGCTGCCTGCTTGTGCCCTTCGCCCTTGAGCAGCAGCAGCGCCACCTCACGCTCGGCGCGCGTGAGGTTCCATTCGCTGAATTGCCGGTCGATCGCCGTGGCAAATCCGGCGAGCGCCTGTTCGGCGCTGGAACGCCAGCGATCGCGTTCCATCCGGCGCTGCTCCAGCGCCTCGTTCGTCGCCGCCAGTGAGGTGCGCGCCTCGCCAAGTGCGGCGGCCGTGCGCCGCCAGCCGCGAAAGAGAATCACGGCGAACGCGAGACTGACCAGCACCAGCGTCATCTCGAACGCCACGTGGATCGAGAAGAGGCTCTCCGGCCCGTCGAGCACGATGTCGATCGTGCCGCCCACCACGACCAGCACCAGAAAGCCCGCGAGCAGCAGCGGCAGCGGCCCGTCGAGCACCGCCGCGTCGTCGTTTCCTGTCGACATATCCGTATCCTCTTGCGCCATCGTCAGTTGGCTAGGGCCGCGTGGCAACGGACGACTGCCTGGATCTCGACTGGCACGAACACTTGTCTCCCCCTGATCGCGACATCTGTCGGATACGACGTGGACCACAGCGCGCCGATGTTGCTAGTGAGGCCGCACAGCATGGGGCGTTAGACGCCAGCGCCGGTCGAATCATATCACACGGAGCCAACGATGTCCTTCCTGCCATCACCCCTGCATCCGGCAATTGTGCACCTGCCTATCGCACTTGCCGTACTCGTCCCGCTGTTCGCGATCGGTGCGGTTCTCGCCATCAAGCGCGGCGCGCCGTCGCAGAAGACGTGGGCGATTCCGTTTGCGCTGATCGCCCTCTTGCTCGTTAGCGGTTGGGCGTCGTTGCAAACCGGCAAGCGCGACGAAGACCGCGCCGAACGTGTACTCGGAGAAGCGCCGATCGAAAGCCATGAGGAGGCGGCCGAGGGCTTTCTGGTCGCCACGGGCGTTGTGTTGCTGCTCGCGGGGGCTGGCTTCGCGCGTGGACAAGTCGGCACTGCCGCGCGCGGCGTTGCTGTCGTAGGCACCATCGCCCTGATGGGGGCGGGATACAACGTTGGGCACACGGGCGGCGCGCTCGTCTATCGCAATGGCTCCGCGATGGCCTTTGTCGGCGGTGGCGATGGTGGCGCAGCCGCGGCCACGGCCGATGCCGGCGGCGATGATGATGATGATGACGACGACCGGTAGGGCCACACGAGCTTGAGCACTTCCAGCAGGACCAGCGGGATGGCTCCCAAGGCCAGCAACAGCGCGCCGTCGGAAAATGGCAGCGGCGTTGTCTTGAGCACACGACCGAACGACACGCTGTGCTGGCTGAGGAACTGCACGCCGATCGAGAGTACCACGACAGCCAACAGGGCAGGGTTGATCAGGGGGCGAATGCGCCAGAGCGGCTTCTGCGCACTGCGCGCCCCGAACGCGCGGAGCAGCTCGCCGAATACCAGCACAGCGAACGCCGCCGATCGCGCGTACGCGAGATCGCCGCGCTGCAACGCGACGATGAACACCGTGAGCGCCACTCCCGCCGTCAGCATGCCGGTGATCACCATTGTTGGCACGAAGCGGCCGGAGGTGATGCGTTCTGCGCGTCGGCGCGGCGCGCGTGACATGACGTCGTCATCGATGGCATCCGTGGCGAGACAGAACGCCGGGATGCCATCGGTCACGAGGTTGATCCATAGCAGATGAATGGGCAAGAGCGGCGCGGGCATGCCGATCAGCACGCAGGCGAGCATGAGCGTCAGCTCGCCGGTGTTGCCCGCGAGCAGATACTGCAGCGTCTTGCGGATATTGTCGTAGATCCCGCGCCCCTCTTCGACGGCCAGCACGATGGTCGCGAAGTTGTCGTCGGTGATGATCATGTCCGCGGCCTGCTTGGTCACCTCCGTACCGGCCCGGCCCATCGCGATGCCGATGTCGGCGCCCTTGAGCGCAGGCGCGTCGTTCACGCCGTCGCCGGTCATCGCCACAACCGCGTCGCTCCCCTTGAGCGCGCGCACGATACGCAGCTTGTGCTCGGCGGAGACGCGCGCAAACACCGACGTGGTGAGCACCGTCGCGCGAAGCGCGTCGTCTGTGAGTGCGTCCAGTTGCGTACCGCTCACCGGATCGCCGTGCGTCTTCACGCCAAGCTCGCGCGCGATGGCCGCCGCCGTTTCGGCGTGATCGCCGGTGATCATCACCACGCGAATGCCCGCCCGATGGCACGTGGCGATGGCGGCCTTGGCCTCGGCGCGAGGTGGATCGTACATCCCGACCAGCCCAACGAACACCAACTCTCGTTCTATCTCGTCTGCACTCAACGCGTCGGCCATCGACTCGCTGACATCGCGGTATGCTCCGGCGAGCACTCGCAGCGCAGAGGACGCCATCTTGGCCACCTGCGCCAGCACGTGCTTGTGATCGTGCGCGGTGATCGGCCGCACTCCGTCGGCAGCTCGAATGTGGGTGCAGCGTTCCAACAGTACGCCGGGCGCTCCTTTCACCAATGCGCGGCACCCGTCGTTGCCGTGCGCACGAATGCTGCTGCTGCGTTTGCGCTCGGAGTCGAAGGGATGCACCCGCCGCTCCGGCATCGCCTCGTCGAGCGCAGCACGCGTGACGCCCGCTTTCACGCCGGCCGCGAGCAGCGCCCCCTCGGTCGGATCGCCGACCGTGCTCCATACGCCATCCACTTCAGCAAGGCGCGCGCTGTTGCAACCGACGAGAATCGTCAGCAGCTCACGCAGGGGCTCGCTCTGCTCGGTGGATGCGGCACTCGCCGTGGCGATGGCGTCGTGGCGTTCGACCGCTCCTGCCGGACCGTAGCCCTCCCCCGTCACGGAGAACTGTTCTCCAGACACGCGCAGCTCGCGCACGGTCATCTCGCCCACGGTAAGCGTGCCGGTCTTGTCGGTGCAGATCACGCTGGTTGAACCAAGCGTTTCCACTGCGGCCAGCTTCCTAACCAACGCGCGCTGACGCGCCATGCGCATTGCGCCAAGTGAGAGCGAAACGGTTACCACAGCCGGCAGCCCCTCAGGTACCGCCGCCACCGCCAGGCTCACCGACGTCATCACGAGCTCCAGCCATGGCGTGCCGCGCATGACACCCAGCAGCAGCAGCAGGACGACCACGCCCAATGCACCCCACACCAGCACGCGCGCAAAGGCGTTGAGCTTTTGCTGGAAGGGCGTATCCCGATCTGCACCGGCCGACTGCAACAGTCCTGCAATGCGGCCGAGTTCCGTCTCCATGGCAACGGATACCACGACGGCCTCGCCGGCACCCGCTGCCACGCTGGTCCCGAGAAACACCATGTTGTCGCGATCGCCGATGCCGAGCGTGGCGTCGGGGAGCGTCTCTGCCTGCTTCGTGGTCGGGGCCGACTCGCCGGTCAGCGCGGCCTCCACGCACGTGAGCGAGGACACGCTCAGCAGGCGTGCATCCGCCGCGATCAGATCGCCCGCCTCGAGGTGCAGCACGTCGCCCACGACGATGTCCATCGCGGCGACCACGATGGTCGCCCCATCGCGACGCACGGTGGCTCGCGGCGCCGTCAGCTCCTGCAGGGCGGCGATGGACCGTTCCGCGCTGAATTCCTGATAAAAGCCGATGGCGGCATTGAGCAGCACGATGGCGGCAATGGCGGCTGCATCCACGCGTTCGCCGAGCGCGAGCGACAGAGCCCCCGCTCCGATCAGGATCCAGATGATCAGACCGGAGAACTGCGCGGCCAGAATGCGCAGCGGGTGCACCCGGGGGCCAGCGGCCAGCACGTTTGGACCGTTGTCGGCCAGGCGGCTCGCCGATTCCGCGGTGGTGAGCCCATCCGGCGACGAACCGAGGCTGGCGAGAACCTGGGCGGTGTCCTGGTCGTGCCAGAGGTGTGGAGCGGAGGCGGCTGTGGTCATGCCCGTCTGTTCGCGAGGACCGTGCCGAACGCCGACACTTTCGTGGCGGATTGTCGTACGGTGGCTCACCCCATAACATCATCGCGCGTCCCGCCCAGTCCGGAGCGGGGCGCGTTCTCGCAATCGGCGCCCCGGTGCGCCACCCGGAGATCGGTCATGTCACTCGGCGACTTCCTGCGCAAGCAGTTCATCGACGTCATTCAATGGACCGAGTCGGGTCCTGGCGTGCTCATGCACCGCTTCCCGATGCGGGACATGGAGATCCAGAGCGGCGGCAAGCTGACGGTCCGCGAGTCGCAGATGGCGCTCTTCGTGAACGAGGGCGTGGCGGCCGACGTCTTTGGCCCCGGACTGCACACGCTGATCACGAGCAACCTGCCGCTGCTCACCAATCTCCAGAATTGGGACAAGGCCTTCGAGTCGCCCTTCAAGAGCGACGTGTACTTCTTCTCCACGCGCGTCCAGACCGGACAGCGCTGGGGGACGCAGCAGCCGATCACGATTCGCGACAAGGAGTTCGGCGCGGTGCGGCTGCGCGCCTTCGGCATGTACAGCTTCCGTATCTCCAACCCGAGCGTCTTTCACGCAAACGTTGGTGCAACGGACGCCGAGTACACCGTTGAGCAGATCGACGCGCAGCTTCGCAACAGTGTCATTTCGGGCTTCACCTCCGCGTTCGCGAATTCGCAGGTGCCCTTTCTCGACATGGCGGCCAATCAGGCGGAGCTGGCCAAGCAGATCGCCGCGTCGGTATCGCCGTCGTTCGAACAGCTCGGGCTGCGCCTCGAGTCCTTGGTGGTCGAGAACCTCTCGCTGCCAGACGAGTTGCAGAAGCGTCTCGATGAACGCATCAGCATGAACATGATCGGCGACTTGCGAGCCTATACGCAGTATCAGGCGGCGCAGTCGATTCCGATCGCGGCAGCGAACGAAGGCGGCATCGCTGGACTCGGTGCTGGGTTAGGTGCGGGGATGGGCATTGGCGGTGCGATGGCCGACGCAATGCGTGCGGGCTCGGCGCCGGCGACACCTGCCGTGCAACCTGCGGCGCCCGGCGAGCCGGTCGCTGTCGGCGGACCCGCGCCCACGGCGAGCGGCGCGACGAAGTTCTGCATGCACTGCGGCAAGGTGATGCCGGCGCCTGCCAAGTTCTGCCCGGCGTGCGGGCAAGCGCAGCTCGAGTGAACGCACAGGGCTCTGAATGGGTCGTAGAGGCGTTCGGCTGCGACCCGGCACGTTTGCGCGATCTCGAAGCGATGCAGGCGTTGTTTGCGAGCGCGGTGCGTGAGCTCTCGCTGCATCCTGTTGCGGACGGCGTTTGGCACCGATTCCCCGGTGCCGGCGGCGTGACTGGACTGTTGCCGCTCGCCGAGTCGCACCTGACGGTGCACACCTTTCCCGAGCACGGCTCGTGCTGTCTCAACCTCTTTTGCTGCACTCCGCGTGCGCGCTGGAATTGGGAGGAGCAGTTGGCGACGCAGCTGGGTGCGACGGAGGTGCTGGTTCGCGTGCTCGATCGGATCTACGCTCCGACCGGTGCATCGAGCATTGCCGCGGCGACGGGAGCCGATGTCGTCGCGGTCGGTAGCAACGCGTCATGACCGCACCCGCTGCACGTAGCACGTCCTGCCCAAACTGTGGAGCGCCGGTGGTGTTTCGCTGGGCGCAGGCCGTGCAAACCACTTGCGCCTACTGCAAGGCGGTACTGGTGCGTCGCGATCTCGATCTCGAGCGCGTCGGGCTGCAGGCGGAATTCCCGCAGACTGGCTCGCCGATCCAGCTCGGCAGCGAAGGGAAGTGGCGCGGCCAGTCGTTCGTGGTGGTCGGACGCATCGCGTACGAGTGGGCGCGCGGTCGCTGGAACGAATGGCACTGCCGGCTCGGTAACGGCAGCAGTGCGTGGCTTTCCGATGCACAGCTCGAGTACGCGATGACGATTGCGTTCGACCCCGACATGCCGCTTCCTGATCCGTCGCGCGTGCAGCTCGGCGAGCTGCTCTCGTGGGGGGGAGTCACCTACGAGGTCGCATCCGTGAACTCGGCGTCGTACGTGGGCACCGAAGGAGAATTGCCGTTCTCGTCCTTCACCCGGGACCGTTGCGTGTTTGTTGACCTGCAGAACGATGTAGGCGCCTTCGCGACCATCGACGCGTCCGATCATCCGCCGGTGCTCTACGTCGGCGAGTACGTCAACTTCGATGATCTTGCGCTGCGCAACCTGCGCGAGTTCGAGGGATGGTGAGCCGATGGTGACGACGCTCGATCCGGCGCCGCGCGTACCGCGCGCATCATCGCTCTCCTGTCCGTCGTGCGGCGCGGCCATCGTGCTCAAGTCGCAGGGGTGGGCTACGACGGTCGCCTGCGCCAGCTGCTCGGCGGTGCTCGACGCCACCGACCCCAACCTCGCAATCCTGCAGCAGCACGGCAGCGCGATGCGAGTCGAGCCCCGCATCCCGCTGGGCTCGCGCGGTACGTGGAGCGGTGCGCCTTGGGAGGTGGTGGGCTTTCAACAAGTCACCATCACCGTGGACGAGGAGGACTACTCGTGGACCGAGTACGTCTGCTTCAACCCGTACCGTGGCTTTCTCTATTTGTCCGAATACAACGGACACTGGAATGTCATCGAGAAGCTGCGTCGTAGACCGCAGGTGGATACGTCCGGCTCACGTCCCGTGGCCTCGTTGGACGGAAAGTCCTTCAAGCACTTCCAGACGGCGGAAGCGGTCACCACGTTCGCGATTGGCGAGTTCCCGTGGGAGCTGCGCGTTGGCGATCGCCTGCAGGCGCGCGACTTCATCGACCCGCCGTACATCCTGAGCGCAGAAGCCAGCGACGGTGAAGTGACGTGGTCGATGGGTACGTACACCGACAGCGAGCAACTCCGCAAAGCGTTCGGCGTGCCGAGTCCGTTTCCACGGCCGCAGGGTGTCTTCGCGAATCAGCCCAACAGGTTTCGCGGTCCGGCGCGCTCTATCGGGGTGACTGCTGTACTGTTGCACGTCGCCATGATTGCGATGCTGGTGCTCAACGTGGCGACAGCGGGCAACCAGGTTGTGCTCTCGCAGGCATACACATACGATCGCGCGGACTCGACGAACGCGACGCTGGTGACCCCTACGTTCGAGTTGACGGGCCGGCCATCGCGCGTGGCGCTCACGCTCGACACCGATGTGGACAACAACTGGGCGTTCTTCACGCTCTCGCTGATCAATGAGCAGACGGGTGACGTGCGCGAGGTCGAGCAGCAGGTGAGCGCCTATCACGGCACCGATTCCGACGGGAGCTGGTCGGAGGGCGGGCAGCGCGAAACCGTGCATCTCTCCTCCGTGCCCTCGGGGCGCTACTTCCTGCGCATCGCTGCGGAAGGCGGCGAGTTCGGTAGGCCGCCGGTGCGCTACACGCTTGTGGTAAAGCGTGATGTGCCGAGCTATCTGCTGTATTTCTTCGCGGCATTGGCGCTGATCGTGCCGACGGTGTTGGCGTTGTTCCCGTGGGCCAGTTTCGAAGGACGTCGCTGGTCGGAGAGTGACTATGCCTCGTCGGAGAGCTGAGATGACAACGATCGCGGCGGGGGAGCGCTGATGGCCAAAGTCTACACGGTGTGGGGCACTGCGGTGCTCCTTCTTCTCGGGGTGGCACAGTACCGCGGCTGGTCGCCGACCTCCACCAGCAGTGGCAAGACCAATCCACGATCGGTGCGTGCCAATCCTGGTTCGTATCGCTCACCCTATTACCTCCCGGGGCGCACGCTCCGTGGCAAATAACGGAGTCATGTCGCCATGGATTCGCTGACGCAGAACGCAACGAGTGCAGCGGTGTTCGCCACGCTTGGCGTGGTGCTTTTTGTCGTGGCGTTCTTTGTGGTTGATTTTCTCACGCCGGGCAAGCTGTGGAATGAGATCAGCGAGAAGAAGAACACCGCTGCCGCGATCCTGATGGGTTCCGTGGCGATCGCCTTGGGCATCATCGTCGCGGCCGCGATTCATTGAACGTCGCGCTCTTCGTCTCTGTCTGTCTGATTGCCGCGTGCGGGCTCATCTACGAGCTCGTCGCGGGAGCGCTGGCGTCGTACCTGCTGGGCGACAGCGTCACCCAGTTCTCGACCGTCATTGGCACCTATCTCTTCGCAATGGGCATCGGGAGCTGGCTCTCCCGCTTCATCGTTCGCGGGCTCGTCACGCGCTTCGTCATCATTGAACTGCTGGTCGGGATCGTCGGTGGGTTCTCCTCGCTGATCCTGTTTCTGGCCTTTGCGTATACCGATGCCTTTCGCCCGGTCCTGTATGGTCTGGTCGTCCTGATCGGCATTTTTGTCGGACTCGAAGTCCCGTTGCTGATGCGCATTTTGCGCGATCGCTTCGACTTCAAGGATGTCGTGTCGAATGTGCTCACCTTCGACTACATCGGTGCGCTCTTCGCATCACTGCTTTTTCCTTTGCTGCTCGTGCCGCGACTGGGGTTGGTGCGTTCGGCGATTCTCTTTGGATTCATCAACGTGCTTGTCGGGCTCTGGAGCACGTGGCTCTTTCGTGATGTGCTCGCACGGCCGCGCTGGCTGCAGGCGGGCGGCACGCTGGCGTTGATGCTGCTTGGTGTGGGACTCTGGAAAGGGCAGGCGATCACCTCGCTCGCGGAAGAGGGGATGTACGCCGATCCCATCATCCTCGCACGCGACACGCGCTATCAGCGGATCATCCTTACGAACTGGAAGGATGATCTGCGGCTCTATCTCAACGGCCACCTCCAGTTCGCCTCGCGCGATGAGTACCGGTATCACGAAGCGCTCGTGCATCCGGGGCTGTCGGCCGTGCGCACGCGTGCGCGCGTGCTGGTTTTGGGCGGAGGCGATGGGTTGGCCGTCCGTGAGATCCTGCGATATCCCGACGTGCAGCAGATCACGCTCGTCGATCTCGATGAGGGCATGACAGCGCTTTTCCGCACGCACGAGCGATTGACCGCGCTCAACAAGCATTCGCTGCTGGATCCCCGTGTGCGCGTCATCAATGCCGATGCCTTCACCTGGCTCGATCAGACGGCACAGCAGTTCGACTTCGTCGTCATCGATTTCCCCGATCCGTCCAACTACCACGTCGGCAAGCTGTACACGAGCGCGTTCTACCGGCTTGTGCAGCGACACATCGCGCCCGATGGGCTGCTGGTCGTGCAAAGCACCTCGCCGATGTTCGCGCGCCAGTCGTTTTGGAGCATCGTCGCAACACTCCAGGGCGCCGGTCTGCGCACGTGGCCGTATCACGTGTATGTGCCAAGCTTTGGCGAGTGGGGCTTCGTCATTGCGGGGAACAGCAGCTTTGCCATGCCGTCCACGCTGCCGAACGACCTTCGCTACCTCACCGTCGCCGGCGTGCCGTCGCTCTTCGATTTTCCGACGGACATGGCCGCGGTTCCGGCGGAGCCCAATCGGCTCAACGATCAGGTTCTCGTGCGCTACTATGAGCACGAGTTCGACGCGATCAATCGGTGAGATCGCCTCGTGCGCCGATGCGCGCGGTGCGCTCCGCGAGCGTGCGCGCCATCAACTTGTCATGGTGAGGACGACCACCGGTGGGTAGCCGCTGGTCGCGTCGCGATTTTCTCCAGGCGCTCCCGGCGATCGTTTCGGCGCCCGCGCTGATCGGACTGTCGCGCAAGTCCGGGAGCGATATCGCCGGCGGATTCGTCAGCGATGACAGCGGGGCAGGGCACGCGCTGCGCGACGGCGTGACGCCTACCAAGGCGAAGGAACGGAATCGTTGCGCGGTCGCTATCATCGGCGGCGGCATTGGTGGGCTCAGCGCCGCGTGGCAGCTCGATCGCATGGGCATGACCGATTGGTCGCTGCTCGAGCTCGGGGATTCGACGGGCGGCAATGCACGGTCAGGGTCGAATCAGGTCAGTCGATTTCCGTGGGGGGCGCATTACGTGCCGGTTCCTGCCAAGGATGCCGAGCATGTGCGCGCGCTCTTTCGCGAACTCGGCGTGCTCGGAGCCGATGGAAGCTGGGATGAGCGCATGCTCTGTCATTCTCCACAAGAGCGGCTCTTTCAGCACGGGCGTTGGCATGAGGGGCTCGAACCACTCGACGCGCTCACTGCGACGGAACGTGCGCAGTTCGCGACGTTCGAGTCGCGCATCGAGGAGTGGCGGGCGACTGGCGCCTTCGCCGTGCCGTCGGCGCCCGGTCACGTGCGTGGCGAACGTGGTCCACGCGCGGCCGCTCTGCACGCGCTGGACTCGCAGACGGCGGACGCGTGGATGCGCGCGAACGGTTTCACCTCCAAGGCATTGCGCTGGTGGGTGGAGTACGGCACGCGCGATGACTACGGTGCATCGCTCACGCAGGCGAGCGCTTGGGCGGCGGTGCATTACTTCGCGGCGCGCGAGAGCGACGGCGAAGGTCCGCTGACGTGGCCCGAAGGAAACGACTGGATTGCGCGCCGCCTTGCGCAGCGGCTCGAGAACACCGCGCCGGGTCGTATCCGTACGAAGGCGCCAGCCTACGCGATCGAGCGGCTGAACAAGCGGTGGCTGGTGCGCACACCAGCCCTGGATGTGGAGTGCGACGCGGTCATCTGGGCGGCACCATTGTTCGTGCTGCCGCGCGTGATGCCGTCGGTTGTAGTCCCCGTGAGCGTCGAGTACGCACCATGGGTGGTGGCTAACCTGACGTTGCATCAGGCACCGGGAGAGCGCGGTGCGCCACTCGCCTGGGACAACGTGCTCTACGACAGTCCATCGCTCGGCTACGTCAACGCATCGCACCAGTCACTCGCGACGCCAACGGGGCGAATGGTCTGGACGTGGTATCACGCGGTGGTCGATCGCGAGGCGCGAGAGGGCCGCCGATGGATGCAGGCACGGCCGTGGAGCGAATGGCGCGATCAGATCGTCGCCGACCTGTCGCGCGCACATCCTGACATCGCCAACTGCGTCTCGCGCATCGACGTCATGCGTTGGGGGCATGCGATGGCGCGACCGACGCCCGGTGTCCTGTCCCGCGTGCGCACGCTCACGTCATGGTCGCCAGCGGACCGCATTTACTGCGCGCATGCAGACCTAAGCGGACTGAGCCTCTTCGAAGAGGCGCAGTGGCATGGTGTGCACGCGGCTGAGCGTGCGCGTCGAGCAGTGCACGCCGGTTGAGTGTTACAACAATCGCTCATTTCTTTTTTTTTGCGTGCGAGCTGAGCCGTTACGCAGCTGGCATTAGAATCTTGACGAATTGCTGCGCACATCCCACGTTGGCATTGAGTACCGGCTGCGGCTGCTTGAGCGCGGCAATGACCGTGAACTGATCGCGATGTGCTGCTGGCGAGCGCGTGCTTTCGCTGCTCGATGCGTTGATAGTCATCAAGAGACGGCCTGACTTCAGGTTGATGCGTTGTCGCTGCTCGATGAGTGAGAGCGGCGTCCTTCCGTAGGATTGCCCTGCGGTG
Organism: Gemmatimonas sp.; assembly: GCA_965279375.1. Taxonomy (GTDB): domain Bacteria; phylum Gemmatimonadota; class Gemmatimonadetes; order Gemmatimonadales; family Gemmatimonadaceae; genus Gemmatimonas. Next base: position 3,301,345 of record OZ257156.1, read on the forward strand.
CAGTACACTCATACCCATCCGGTACATGCACAAGAAGCCTCTTCGTCGGTTCGCTGCCGCCGTGCTTCTGGCGACCGCGATCACATCGCTCTCTCCCGTCATCGCCACGGTGGAAGCGCAAAGTGCACAGCGCGTCGTCACGGGAAAGGTCACGTCTGCTGTCGGCGGACGTGCGCTGCAGGGCGTGACCGTGATCGTGCGTGGTACGCAGCTGGGGACGATCACCAACGCGGCCGGTGAGTATCGACTCCTGCTTCCCGAGCAAGCGGGCACGGAGATCTTCACGTTTCGACTGCTGGGCTTCAAGGCAATCGACGAGCCGATCCGTGGTCGGACGACGATCAACATGGCGCTCGAAGAGTCGACGAACACACTCTCCGATGTCGTGGTCACGGCGAATGCGATCGTGCGCGAGACGAAAGAACTCGGCTACGCCATCGCTCAGGTCGAGCCGGAGAAGCTCACCGTGGCGCGCAGCTCCAACGTGCTCAACGGCCTCGCGGCGAAAGTCTCCGGCGTGCGTATCACGCAGCAGTCAGGCACCGTCGGCGGTTCGAGCAAGATCGTGATTCGCGGCGTGAACTCCATCGCCTCCGCATCCGAGCCACTCTTCGTGGTCGATGGTGTGCCCATCTCCAACTCGGCCTTCGCCGGGACCGAGACGGAGATCGTGACCGGTGGTGTCGATGTGGGCAATCGCGCGCAGGACATCAATCCGGACGACATTGAATCGATGTCGGTGCTCAAGGGCGCCGCGGCGTCGGCGCTGTATGGGTCTCGCGCGCGAAACGGCGTGATCGTCGTGACGACCAAGCGCGGCTTCCAGGGGCAACCGCGATTCACCTACAACGGAAGCACGCGCTCTGACGCGATCTTTCGCGCCCCGAAGTTTCAGAATTCGTACGCGCAGGGATCCCTCGGCGTGTACAACAAGGACCTGTCCAATGGTTGGGGGCCGCTCATCACCGGCCAACGCGTCGCCAATTTTTACGGCGACAGTGTGAACCTGGCGGCGGACCCGAGCAACTACTCGGACTACTTCCAGACCGGCCTGACCAACGTGCATTCCATGGCGGTGTCGGGCGGCAGCGAGACCAGCGACTATCGGCTTGGCGGCACGTTTCTGGGACAGTCGGGCATCGTGCCTAACTCCGAACTGCAACGCTACACCTTGGCGTTGAACGCCGGGCAGCGTTTCAAGGAGAAGTTCACGGCCAGAGTCGCGGCCAACTACGTGCGCTCCAATTCGTCCGGTCGAGCGTCGCAGGGGCAGAATGGGCAGAGCATTCCGACGTCGATCTGGACCTTTGCCTCCCGCACGCTCTCCACGGAGTTTCTGCGCAAGAATCGCGTCGGTCCGGATGGACGCGCCGGCTCGATCGATGGTACTGGCACCTCCAACAATCCGTACTGGGTGTCCGACAACAATGGGCTGAGCAACTCCACCGATCGGCTCTTCGGCAACACCTATCTCTCTTACGATGCCAAGCCGTGGTTCAACATCGCGTTCCGTGCGGGTACGGATATCGCGGTCGAAGGGCGTCGGTTCGTCACGCGCAAGGGAACCCGTGGTCGTCTCGACGGAGAGTTCGACACGCAGGACCTCAACGAGCGTGAGCTGAACACGGACCTTATCGGCACTTTCACGCGTCAGCTCGCGACGTCGCTGACCATGAAGGCCGTGGTTGGACACAACTTCAACAAGCGCACGTTCAAGCGGCAGCGCGTGTTCAGCCAAGGGCTCAACATCGACCAGCTGTACACGCAGGCGAACGCGAACGTGAATGCCGCGACGAACTTCTTTTCGGAACGGCAGTTGTACGGAGCCTACACCGATATCGGTTTCGGCTGGCGCGACTATCTGTTTGTAAACGTCACCGGACGCAACGATTGGTCGTCCACGCTCCCGGTCGACAACAATAGCTACTTCTATCCGTCGGTCTCCACCGGATTCGTCGTCTCCGACGCGTTCCGCGAGTCGAGAATCTTCAAGAGCGGACTGGTGAGCTTCGCCAAGGTGCGGGCGAACTATGCGAACGTCGGATCGGATGAGGAGCCCTATCAGCTGGCCTTCACCTACTCGCCGCTCACGCAGCAGTCTGACATTTACACGTTCAATCAGAACTTCCCGTACAACGGCGCGTCGGCATTCGGAGCAACGAATGTGATCCCGCCCTCCAACCTGCGTCCGCAGCGCCAGTCGTCGTATGAAGTGGGATCTGAACTTCGGTTCCTGCGCAATCGTGTCGGGCTCGACGTGACGTACTACAACGTCCGCAACTACGATCAGATCGTCTCTATCTCCGTGCCCCAGACGACGGGATTCAGCGCGCGCCGTCTCAACGTTGGCGAGATCTCCAACAAGGGACTCGAGTTGCAGGGGATGTACACGGTCGTGGAGCGTCCCCGAAACGGCTTCAAGTGGGATGTGAACGCCAACTACAGCCGCAACCGCAACATCGTGGAGAAGCTGGCGCCGGGCCTCAAGGAATTCTCCGTGACGTCGGGTGATGGCTTTGGCCTGTTCGTGGTGGCGCAGCCGGGCACGACGTTCAACCTGCAGGGCGTTGGCTTCCTGCGCGATTCCGTGAGCGGACAGTTCATCATCAATCCGCAGAACGGGCTTCGGATCTCGGGTCCGCGCAAGCTGCTGGGCAACATCTATCCGGACTGGATCGGTGGCATCAACAACTCCTTCAGCTACAAGAACGCCTCATTCTCGTTCCTCGTCGATGTGCGGCGTGGCGGTGTGATCGCGTCCAGCACGGTGTCGGCGCTCCGCTCATCCGGGACTGGCGAAGAAACATCCAACAGGACGCCGTTTGTGCAGCCGGGCGTGATTCGTAACGCAGACGGGAGCACGCGGCCGAATGATGTGCCGGTGTCGAGTGTGCAGGCGTACTGGGGCAATCTCGACAGCTCCGTCAGTCCGGAGAACAACGTGTTCGACGCGTCGTATGTGAAGCTTCGCGAGCTGCAGATCAGCTACAAGTTGCCCGGCAGCTGGGCCTCTCGCATGCGCGTACGCGAGGCGACATGGTCGTTGGAAGGGCGCAATCTGTGGCTCATCTCGAGCAAGGTGCCCCACATCGATCCTGAGTCGAATGTGCTGGGAACCGGACTCATTGGCGAAGGCATCGAGCGCAACAACATTCCGTCGACTCGCTCCTTCGGCACCAATCTTCGCTTGACCTTCTGATCTGCCTTCATCGAACCTCCTGCCTGCGAGCTCACGACATGACGACAATCAGAACGCACATCGCCAAAACGCGCATTGCGCGACCTCTCCGCCGCCTGGCCCAGTGCGCGACGGTGGCGCTGTTGGCCATTCCCGGGGTGTCCTGCTTTTCCGACGGTAGCCTCAACGTCGATCCCAACCGCTCGACGACCGCCGATCCTGCGCTGCTGTTCACCGGCGCCGAAGTGAAGTTCTCGCTCCTGCGCGTCGGTGAGCTCACGTGGCCTATCGCGCTGATGAGTCAGATGTGGGCGTCGGGTGGCCGCTGGGGATTGGAGCAGGCGCGCTACGACCAGACCCGCGTGCGCAGTGCGTGGGGCAGCATCTATACCGACGTACTGAAGAACCTTGTGCTGGCCACGCGTGACGCCGAAGCGAAGACGCCGAGGCCGAACAACGCGATCGCGCAGCTGAAGATCTACACGGCCTTCGTGTACTCGCAGACGAGCTATCTCTGGGGCGACATCCCGTTCACCGAGGCGGCTGGCGGTACGGTTGACTTCCCCAAGTTCGACTCGCAGGAGTCGGTGCTGAACGGCTGCATCAAGTTGCTCGATGAAGCGATCGCCTCCATCGACGCGAATTCGCAGCGCATTGGTGCACCGAACGATCTGTACTACGGCGGCGACATGACGAAATGGCGTCGGTTCGCCAACTCGCTCAAGTTCCGCATTCTGATGACCATGGTGGATGCGGATCCGTCGAAGAGTGCGGCCATCGGCGTAATGACTGCCGTGCCCATGATCGCCAGCACGGCCGACGAGATGAAGTTTCCGTACTTCGATTCACCGGGCCGGCAGAATCCTCGCTTTTCATTCACGGCAATCTTTCGCGGTGGCGTGCAGTCGGACTGGTACGCGTCCAACGTGATGTTTCAGGAGATGGTGCCGTTCAACGATCCGCGGCTCCCTGTGTTTTTCCAGCCGGGGCCAGGTGCGCCATCGGGAGTCTACCTCTCGCTAGATCCGGTGCAGACCTACGACCCGGTGCGTTCCTCGCTCGTGAATCTCAACTTGCTCAAGGCCAATCTCCCCGAGGTCTCGTTCTCGTACTCGGAGCAACTGCTGCTCGAAGCGGAAGCGATGGGGCGTGGCTTCTGGGCGGGCGGTCTTGCGGGATCTGAGACGCGCTTTCGGCAGGGCGTTCGCGAGTCGATGCTGGCAGCCGGTGTGGCTGGCAGCGAAGCCGATCGCTACATCACGTCGCTGCCAGCCTTCAGCGCAGCGAACTTCCGCCGTGAACTGAACCGCCAGCAGTGGCTCGACCTGTTCATGCGTCCTGCAGATGCGTGGGTGCAGTGGCGTCGCAGCGGTGCGAGCGGACAGGAATACCCGGCGATGACCGTTCCCGCCGGTGCGCTGTCGACCAATCTGATGCGCCGCTTGCTGTATCGGAGCGAGGAGATCAACTCAAACCCCAATACGCCCACTGGCATCACGGTCGACAAGCCGCTCTGGTTCGACAAATGACCATGCCACAGTCGATGGTGGGTCGGACTGGCGCTGCTCGCGTGCGACGCGTCGCCGGCCTACGTCTCGCGTACCTGGCCGCCGCGTTCACCGGCGTACTCGCGAGCGCAGCCGTCTCCGAGGTCGCCGCGGCGCAGGCGACGGGCAAGGCAACGCATGTTCGCATCGATACGGATCAGGGGGAGATCCTGGTGGACGTCTATCAGGACAAGGCACCGATCACCGCCGCCAACTTCCTCCGATACGTCACCGAACAGCGCTACGACGGTGGCGCCTTCTATCGCGTCGTCACCATGCGCAATCAGCCGACGAGTCCGGTCAAGATCGAAGTCATTCAGGGCGGACTCGACGCCGACTCAACAAAGCGTCTGCCAGCAATCGCGCATGAAACCAACGACAAGACGGGGATCAAGCATCTCGACGGAACGATCAGCATGGCACGCGGTGCACCTGGTACAGCGTCCAGTGAGTTCTTCATCTGCATCAACGATCAGCCGGAACTCGATTTCGGCGGCAAGCGCAATCCCGACGGTCAGGGATTTGCCGCGTTCGGACGTGTGACGAAGGGCATGGACATCGTGCGGCGTATCCAACAAGCACCCGCGGATTCGGCGCCGCCGCAACGACTCCGCACACTTTCACGCATTCGGAGCGTTCGGGTCGTCAAGTAACGACGGCTCGCGTGGCGCGTGCCCGGTCTATTGCCGAAGCGCCTGCACGACCGCCGAAAAGAAGTCTTCGTTGGGCACCGCCTCGCCGCCCGTCGGCCTTGTTTGCGCGCACCACTGCACGATCACGACCTGCTCACGCGGATTGATGTAGATCGTTTGGCCGAAAATGCCCTCCGCCGCGAACGACCCGTAGTTCGGCGAGCCGTCGAGAGCAGCGCTCGGCCACCACATGTATCCGTAGAGCAGCGGCTTGCCGTCGAGTAGCATCTTCGGCGTGCCGGCCAGATCGCGCCACCCGGAAGGCAGCACGCTGTCGGTGCCCACCACGCCGCCGTTCAGGAAGAACTGTCCGAACCGCGCGTAGTCTCGCAACGTCGCACTGAACCCGCTGCCACCGATTTCGTGGCCATTGGGTGAATCCAGCCACCAGCTCGCGTCGGACTGCATGCCGACTCGACGCCAGATCTTCTCGCCGAGATAGTCCGCGAGTGACTTGCCGGTCGCGCCGCGCACCACTTCGCCCGCGATCTGCGTCTCACCGGTGCTGTAGTTGTTGGCGCTGCCCGGTGGCGCGGCTCGAGGCAACGAGGCCATCAGCGCCATCGCCGCGCCGGGGCGTTGTGCGATCTGCACCTCCAGCAGGCGGCGTCGATCCGACGCTGGATCGGTATACGTCTCATTCCACCGCACGCCCGACGACATCATGAGCAGCTGGCGAATCGTGACGCCGTCGTACGCGCTGCCGACAAGTGCGGGGACGTACTGCGTGACCGCGTCGTCGAGACTGCGGATGCTGCCATCCTTGAGCGCGGCGCCTATCAGCGTGGACGTGATCGACTTGGCGACGGACATCGACATCCAGCGCGTCTGCGCGCTGTTGCCTTCGCGGTAGCGCTCGAGCGCAATGCGACCGCGCTTGAGCACCAGCAATCCAGTCACGCGATTGCGCGACATGAAGGTCTCCATCGAAAGCGTCTCGCCCGCCGACGTGAATCGTATGTCGTCGAGGGGCGCATCGGCTCGAGGGAGTGGCGAGATCGTTGCGCCGTGCGCGATCACCCGCGTCGGGAACAAGCGATCGATGTTTCGGAACGTGTTGACGGCGAGCGTTGGTGACAGCGTGCCATCGTACATCTGTCGCACGGTGCCGATGGAGTCGGACGCGTGCGGGTTCGTGTAGCTCGTCGAAATCGTGCGAGACGGCGAATGCCAGCACGCGACGACTAGCAGCGCAAGTGCGGCTCGACGCGCGCGCAGGGTCCGTAGCACATACCTCGCGCGCGTCGTCACGTCGTTGTGGTGTCGAGCACGTGCGCCACGCCGTCCACGCGTGATCGTAGCGCGTCGCTTGCCACGCCAGTGATGAAGCAGGTCGCGCCGCTTCCACTCAGCATTCCGATGCCGCCGACCCGCTTCGCTTCGTCTCGAACCGATGGCAGGACCACGGCGACGCCGGCGTGCAGCGACATCACGACCGACTCGAAGTCGTTGTCAGCGAGGGCACCGATCGACTCCCAACTGCCAAACGCGTCGTGTGCATAGGCGCGCGCGCGCACCTGATCACCACGGGCCTCGCGCGCGCGAGCGAACGCGCCGTACGCTGCACCGGTGTTCACGCCTTGGTCGAAGCTGAACAGCGTGATGGGCATCGTCGGCAAGGGTGCGAGCGGAAGCAGGCGATCTCCCCGTCCCCACGCCAGCGCGAGGCTGGTGTCTGCAACGAAGAAGGGAATGTCCGCACCGAGCGCGCCACCGATCTCCATGAGTCGCGCCACGCCCATTGGTGTTGGCGACAGTGCATCGAGCGCGCGCAACACCGCTGCTGCGTCCGCACTACCGCCGCCCAGTCCTCCGCCGACCGGAATGCGCTTCTCGATCTCGATCTCCCAACCCGTTTCCCACCCGCTCGCCTGCACGTACGCAGCGGCGGCCCGCCAGGCGAGATTGTCTTCGTCGCGACCGAGTCCGCCCTTGGGCATCGTGGGCCCGCTGCACCGCAATGCACGCGCACCGTCGGCCACGCGCACGCGAACCAGATCGTGCAGCGCGAGCAGCTGAAAGAGCGTCTCGATTCCGTGGTAGCCGCTCGCTTCGCGCGCGAGAATGCGCAACAGCAAGTTCACTTTTGCGTGCGCCTTGAGCTCCACCCAGGGGGGCATTGCGTCAGGCTCCAGCGGAGGGGCCACCTTTCTGCATCGTGCCAACGCTCAGGCCGAGCCGCGCGAAGTACACCGCGCCGATGATCGTGATCGGCAGGAACGTGAGGATGTGGAATCCCAATGCCCAACTCACCGCGAGCTCCTTGGGTACGCCGTACACACCGAGGCCAACGATGGAGGCCGTTTCGAACACGCCGAAGAAGCCTGGCGAACTGGGAATGGCCACGCCGATTGCCTGAATGCCCTGAAGAAACAGCGCTGCCGACAACGGAACCTTGATGCCGACGGCAAGGAATCCGATATACAGGCTGACCGCCTGTACCACCCAGTGCGCTGCGGCCCAGAAGAGTACGGCGAGAAAGCGGCGGCCGTCCTTGAGCACGGCCAGACCGCCCAAGCCATGCGACACGAGGCGCACGATCGTTTCGCTGTACTTGGGCAGCACCCGGTCGGCAATTGCGCGCACGATCGCCATCACGCGCTCATGCTGCATGACCACCGCGTAGCAGACGGCCAGGAGAGTGAGCACCGCGATGATGCCGCCACTCGCGAGCTGTGGCACCGTACGTCCTGCGATGATGATACCGGGCGGAAACGCGGGATCGAGCATCGCGAGGAACATCAGCGCGAAGAGCACGATTGCATCGAAAATCCGATCAACGGCCAGACTGCCGAACGACGTCGTGATGGCGACCTTCGGCACCTCACGCGTGAGCGCGAAGGCGCGGGCGAACTCGCCCGCGCGCAGCGGAAAGACGTTGTTCATCATCATGCCGATGGCAGTGCTGCGCCACAGCGGCCCAAAGGGCAGCACACCGGCGACCGGTTCGAGGATCGTGCGCCAACGCCGTGCACGCAGCGGAAAAATGCTCACGTTGACAAGCACCGCCGCCACGAACAGCGGCACGCTCGATTGCCGCAGAACCGCCCAGACTTCGGTCGGTGAGACTTCGCGCAACGTCCACCACAACAACACACCGCTCAGTGCAAAGCCGAGCGCGCTCTTCCAGTCCAGTTTCACGTGGTCGCCGCCAGGTCGAGCAGGTCCGAGAGCTCTTCAAAGAGCGCGAAAGCCGCCGGGTCGGCGAGCGTTCCGAATTGCCAGTAGGAACGCAGCTCATCGCGCACGTCGCGTGCGCGCTTGACCGCCGAGCGGCCGCGATAGAGCAGCGTCTCGATGGGGACGATGACCGCGTCGACCGACGGCACGGCGGCGGGCTCCATGACCGCACCCACCACCACGCCTGCCTGTGCATCGGCCCAGGCGAAGTTGGCCTCTTTCACGCGCTGGGCGAGTTGCTGGTCGGTGAGTTCACGATCCATGAGCAGCATGGCGAACGCCTGAATGGCCGCACGTTCACGTGACTGCGCCAGCGGCGCGCGTGCCATGCGCGTGGCCAACGTCGCGATACTCGCGGCGCCGTAGCTCTCGCCGACGTCAGCCAATCCAAGCAGCGCGCGACGCACTCCATCGCTCAGCGCCAACTGCGACGGCCCCTGTGGGCTGTTGGCGAGCGCTTCGGATTCACGAGCCACGCCATCCGCCGCTGCAGCGACGTCGTTGCGGAAGCGCGCAGCGATGGTGATCGGCGGTTCGGGATTGCGCTGCAGTATCGCGGGCGAGCCGTCTTCGGGGAAAAAGCGCGAGATCGGCACCACCTGACTGGCAGGGGAAGCCGCCGGGCTGCTCGTCGCGAGATATCCCGCAGCCACCGAGGCGAGCGCCACCGACTGCGTGCGACTGCGACGCTGTTCCGGCTCGCCCCACTGCTGCGCGCGCTCCACCAGCGCGCGCAGTTCAACCAAGGCACCGCGTACGGCGAAGTGGAGACGCTGATCCCACCGCAGCTCCTGGTCGCGCAGGCCGGTCGCGATTCGCTCGATCGTCGAAGCGAGGTCGGGGAGCCCGTCCAGTCGCGTCATCGTGGCACTGCCGCGCAGCGCGCGCGCATGCGTGAGAAACGCGTTGGCGTCCGGCACGTGCTGCTCGGCGTCGGACAACAGCTGATCGAGGCGATCGAGATACTCGGTCGCCTCCTTCTGGAAGAACTCGATCAAGGCCTGCGGTGCGCTCATGGCGTCAGGGGTCAGCGGAAACGCACGAACAAAAGGGCATCAGCAGAGGGCAGACAGCGAACGCGTCAGCGCGGGCGCGCCTGATCCATGGCCGATCGGATCTCCCGAACAGCCTCAGCCAGCCCGACAAAGATGGCGCGTCCAACAATGGCGTGCCCGATATTCAACTCTTCGATTTCCGGAATCGTCGCAACTGGCCCGACATTCTCCACCGACAGCCCATGTCCCGCGTGGACCGCCAGGCCGAGCGACGCGCCCAACGCCGCACTCTCCGCCAGCGCACGCAGCGTGGCCGGATCGTTCGGAGCATGCGCGTACTGTCCGGTGTGCAGCTCGATGGCGTCCGTCCCCAAGGCATGCGACAGGCGCACGGACTCGAGCGTCGGGTCGATGAAGAGACTGGCGCGTACCCCGGCACGTTTCAGACGCGCAACGGCACTCCGCAGCGACTCCGCGCCGCGGACCAGGTCGAGCCCGCCCTCGGTGGTGACCTCTTCCCGCCGTTCGGGTACCAAGGTGACCTCCTTGGGCCGCAGCTGCTCGGCGAGCGAGATCATCTGGTCGGTGGCGGCGCACTCCAGATTGAGTGCGGTTGTGATACTTGTGGCCAACCGGTGAACGTCGTCGTCCTGTATGTGGCGACGGTCCTCCCGCAGGTGCGCGGTGATGCCGTCGGCGCCAGCCTGCTCACACAGCAGGGCGGCGGCGACGGGGTCGGGGAGCAAACCGCGACGCGCCTGCCGAACGGTGGCCACGTGGTCGATGTTCACATACAGGCGCTGGTACAGCTGCTGATATTGCATGGCAAGTCGAAGACGAGAGTCATCACTACAGGACTGCTTCACGCAGGGGGAACTCGTGGTCCGTCAGGGAATCTTGGTTGCCGCCGTCGTCGTCCTCTCAGGGACGATCAGCGCGTGCGCCCGTACCGCCGTCACCTCACCGCCGGTGATCACTAACAAGAGCGCCGCGGCGCCGGTTGCAGGCAATGCGACCGGAGCGCCCACGTCGCGCGGCGCCGTCGAGGGCTTTCTGGCCACGGTCAAGGCATCGGATCTGCAAGGGATGTCGGGCACGTGGGGCACCAGCCGTGGGCCGGCGCGTGATCTGATGAAGCGGGAAGAGCTGGAGAAGCGACTGGTCGTGATGCAGTGCCTCCTGATGCACGACAAATGGCGCTTCGTGGAGGACGAGCCCCGGCTCCAGGCGGGCGGCCATCAGGCCTGGCAGGTGGAGCTGACGCGTAAGTCGTCCGTCGCCAAAACCACCTTCCAGACCGTCGTCGGCCCTGCTGGCCGCTGGTTCGTGGACGACGTGGACGTGGTCCCGCTCAAGGATTTCTGCCGCTAGGCGCTTCCGTCCGGCCCGGCTGGCGATCTGCAGCCGACGGCTTGTCCACCCGGTTGCCACGGTGGCTAGTATTCAGACAATTCGACGAGCACTCCGCCGGTCGCACTCGGATGCAGGAAGGCGATACGCTTGCCTTCGGCGCCGATGCGAGGATGCTCGTCGATGAGTCGGAGTCCGGCGGTGCGGCACTTTTCCAGCGTGCCGTCCAAGTCGTCCACGGCGAAGCAGACATGATGGATTCCGGGGCCGCGCTTGGCCACGAACTTCCCGATCGGCGAGTCTTCGGACTCAGCCTCGAGCAGTTCGACCAGCGAGTCTCCGGCCGCGAGGCCCACGATCGACGCGCCGTCGGCGTCGTCGAGCGGGACCTGAGGCATGCCGAGCACGTCTCGGTAGAACGGAATCAACGCGTCGAGGGTACGCACAGCGACGCCGATATGGGCGATGCGCGTACCGCGGCGGACAGGTTCGGTCATGGTATGTGGGCGAAGGCTGACTCCTGAATTCTAATCCTGACGACACGCGCGGGTGAATCCGGTGCACACCGGAGTCGCGCGACGGAGCACACGATGGCGAACGCGGTGGAAGTGAAGGACGACAACTTCGCGACGGAGATCGAGGCGCAGCCGGGTCTTTCGGTCGTGGATTTTTGGGCCACGTGGTGCGCCCCCTGCCGAATGATCGCGCCGATCGTCGAGCAGCTCGCGGTGGACTACGCCGGCAAGGCGAAGGTGGCCAAGCTGGACGTGGACAACAACCAGAAGACGGCTGCGCGCTTCAACGTGCGCTCGATCCCGACGATCCTGTTCTTCAAGGACGGCAAGCTGGTCGATCAGGTCGTCGGCGCGGTGCCGCGTCCGGCGCTCGAAGCGAAGTTCAAGGAGCACGCCTGAGTCAGGCGGAGTTCCTCTGTGGGATCAGTGCCCGGGGCAGCTCGCCCCGGGCACGTTCCGTTTCAGGCGTCGCCAGTTCCACCGCAACGTCGGCCATGGGGCATCATGGACACGCTTGAGGCGGCGGACGATCGCAATCGCAGCGCTGAGATCGCCGCCGCCGCGCGCGCCCTGCTCCCCGACGCGGCGACCGCGGGCGCGCTGCACGTCGTCTCCACGCCGATCGGGCATCTGGGCGACATCTCGCTGCGCGCGTTGGCCGTCCTGAGCGAAGTCGCGGTCGTCTGCTGCGAGGACACGCGCACCTCGCGCACCCTCCTGCAACGCTACGGCATTCACACGCCCATGCTCGCGCTGCACGAACACAACGAAGCGGAGATGGCGCCACGCCTGCTCGCTCGCCTCAGGGACGGGGACGCGATCGCGCTCATCAGCGACGCGGGCACGCCACTCGTCTCCGACCCGGGAAGCCGTCTCGTCGACGCGGTGGTGCAGGCGGGATTTCGCGTGGTGCCCGTGCCCGGTGCGTCGGCGACGCTCGCGGCACTGGTCGCCTCAGGGATCACACCGCACCCGTGCACCATCCTCGGCTTCCTGCCGCGAAAGGGCGGGGAACGCGCCGAAGTGCTTCGCATGGCGGCGGCGCTGCCGCACGCGGTGGTGCTCTTCGAGGCGCCGGGACGGGTGGCACAGACGCTCCGCGACCTGGCCAGCGTGGCCGGCGGAGACCGGCCGGCGGCGGTCGCGCGCGAGCTGACGAAGAAATTCGAAGAAATTCGTCGCGGAACGCTCGACGAACTCGCTGCGTACTACGAAGATACGGGACCACGCGGTGAGATCGTGCTGGTGCTCGGGGGATTCACGGCCGTTGCCCCGACCGAGACCGATCTCGCAGCCATCGCGGCGCGCCTGCGCGCCGAGGGCCACAGACCGCGTGACATCGTCCAGCGACTCATGGACGAGCATGCTGCCAGCCGCAACCTCGCTTACCGTCTCGCTCACGATACCTGAGGGGCTCCCGATTCCGATGCGGCGTCTGCGTTCCGTCTTCCCGATCGTTCTCGCCGCTACGGCCATGCTGGCCGCTGCGCCGTTCACGCCCCGCGCCGCCGTCACAGGTCCCGGACGCTTGGCGATCGCCCGCCTGCAGTACGAGGGCGGTGGTGACTGGTACGCCAATCCTTCCAGCATTCCCAATCTCCTCGCGGCCATCGCCGAGCGCACCGCGCTCCCGGTCGAACGCACCGAGGCCAAGGTCAAGCTCACCGATTCAGCGCTCTTCGACTTTCCGTTCCTGCACGTCACGGGACACGGGCAGATCAAATTGAGCGATGTCGAAGTGGTACGTCTGCGCGAGTATCTCACGCGCGGCGGCTTTCTCCACGTGGACGACAACTACGGACTCGACGAAAGCTTCCGTCGCGAGATCAAACGGGTCTTCCCCGACCGCCCGCTCGTCGAAGTGCCCTCCAAGCATCCGATCTACCACCTGGTCTACGACTTCCCCGACGGGCTGCCCAAAGTGCACGAGCACGACGGGAAACCCGCGCAGGGCTTTGGCATCTTCATCGGTGGCCGACTTGCCGTCTACTACACGTACTCCGCCGACCTCGGCAACGGTTGGGAAGACGTGGGTACGTATCCTGATCCTCCCGCGCTCCACGAGCAGGCGATCCGCATGGGTGTGAATCTCTTCACGTACGCGGCCACGAGCCGGGTGCAGCCGTGACCGCGCCCGCGATTCGCGGTGCTGCTGCCACCGCCGGCGCGACCAACGCGCTCGAAGCCCGTCTCAAGCAGGAACTCGGCAAGCTCACGCTCTCGTCGTCGCAGGCGGTCGTGTTCGGCGGCATCACCTTCGCTGCGTTGGCGCTGGGGATCGGCGCTGCGGTGCTGGCCGACGGGCGCTGGATGACGTTGCCGCGCGGGCTGCCGCTGCTGTTCTGGTTACTCGCGATCGTGCCCGTGGTGCTGGGCACACGCTGGATGCAGCGCTATCAACAGCGCACGCTCTCGATCCGCGCGCTGGCTGGCACGGTCGAGGAAGAGATGCAGTTGCGCGCCGGCTCACTGCGTGGAGCGCTGGAAGTCGGACGCGAAGGCGTGCTTGGTGCGCGCGCTGCGGCCGATGTCGCCGCACGTCTGTCGCCGGGTACGTTGGCGCCCAAGCTGGCCAAGCAGCATTCGCAGTGGCAGTGGACCGCCAGCATTCTCGCGCTCGTGCTGGTGCCGACGCTGATTCTCGTCGCAGGACGCTTTGCCGCCGATGGCGGGCAGGCGGTGTTGCACCCGATTCGCGCGTGGCGCGGCCTGTTGCTGCCGGCGCTCGCGTTCGACGGACTGCCGACATCGGTTCCGCGCGGCATGCCGCTCACGGTGCGCGTGAGCGCCTCCGGGCGCACGCAGGTAACGGTGTCGCGTCGTGCCGCTGGTGAAGCGTGGCGCGACACGACGCTGTCGGTGAACGCGGCTGACGGCACGGTGCAGCTGGCGCTGGGCCCAGTGCGCGCACCGGTCACGCTGCGTCTCAGCGATGGTCGTGCGCCGTCGACGGAAGCAACGGTGACGGTGGCTGATCGTGGATGGATCGGCGACGTCGCACTCTTCGCGCAGTATCCCGCCTACCTGCAGCGCGCCAACGAAACGGTGGAGCCGGTACCGCCGATTCTCGTTCCGCGCGGAACGCATGTGAAAGTGAGTGCGAATCTGCGTGGCGGTGCGCGCGATGCGTTCCTCACGGACGGCAAGGACACCGTGCGCTTCAGCGGCGATACGTCGGTGAGTGCGGTGCTCACGCTCGATCGCGACAGCAAGTGGACGTGGGTGGCGGCGAGTACGGCGCGCGATGGCGCGGCGACGCTGCCGACCGAGCTCCCCGATCCGCTCGCCTTTTCCGTGGTGCCGGACCGCTCGCCCGAGGTGGTCATTCGCGCGCCGGTGACTGATACCGCGATTGGCACCAAGGGCGTCGTGCCGATCATCGTGCAGGCCAGCGACGATCACAACGTCAGCAACATCGCGCTGCAACTCTGGCGTGAAAGCGCGACAGGGACGCCCAAGGACAATGCGCTGCTCAAGAGCAAGCGCGAGTTCATCGACGTGGTCGATCCGCAGGAGCCGATCTTCATGGGCGGCATTACGGTGCCTCTCGACGGTCGCGATCTGCAACCGGGCGACAAGCTGCACGTGGTCGCCATCGCGGTGGACGATTCGCCGTGGCGCCAAACGACGGTCAGCCCGGAGATCATCCTGCGTGTGCCCTCGCTCTCGGAACAGCGGGCGATGGCGCGCGACCTCGCGGATTCGCTCGCCGCGCGTGCCGCCGCGATGGCGGCACAGGAAAAGCGACTCCAGCAAAACACCTCCGACGCTTCACGCAGCCGCGACCTCAAGGCCGGCGGTTCGGGCGACAAGGCGCAGGGGAGCAACGCGCCCAAGAACGGCGCTGATAACAAGATGAGTTTTGCGGCCGCCGAGAAGGCCAAGCAGCTCGGGCGCGATCAGCAGAAGCTGAGCGCGAAGGTCGACTCGCTGCGCGCGAACGCAAAGGAGCTCGAGGAACGGCTCAAGAACGCTGGCGCGCTCGACACGGCGCTCGCTTCGCGCATGCGCGACGTGCAGAAGATGCTGCGCGACGCGATGTCGCCCGAGATGCAGAAGCAGCTCCAGTCGCTGGAGAAGAGCTCGGAGCGATTGAGTGGCACCGAAGCACAGCAGTCGATGGAGCAGTTGGCCGCGCAGCAGCAGCAGATGCGCGAACAGCTGGAGAAGAGCGCCGAGATGCTCAAGCGTGCCGCGCTGGAAGGTGCGATGAGCACGCTGCGCGACGATGCGCGCGACCTGGCCAAGGCCGAGCAGCAGTTGGCCGATCGCATGGATGCCAAGCAGGCGGCCAAGGACGGCGGCAAGGGCGGCGATCCGTCCGGCGGCAAGCAGGGCGATCGTCAGAACGCGCAGCCGGGCGAGCCGGGTAAGCAGGACAGCCCGGCGATGGACCCCAAGACGCTGGCCGAACGCACCAAGGAGCTGGAGGCGGAGATCGAGAAGCTCTCCAAGCGCCTCGAGAGCGCCGGTGCCAAGCCGGGTGCGTCCAAGACCAAGGCCGCGCAGCCGATGGTGAATCAGGCTGCCGACGCCATGCAGAAGGCCGCTGAGCAGGTCGCCGAAGAAGCGGCCAACGAGAGCGCTGGCGCCAAGCCGCAGAACGGTAAGCCCGACCCGTCGCAACAGGGCGGCGAGAAGGGGCAGCCCGGCGAGAAGAAGGAAGCAGGGCAGAACGGCCAGCCGCAGCCCGGTGGACAGCAGGGACAGCCGCAGCCGGGACAGTCGCAGCAGGGTCAGCCCAAGCCCGGTCCGCAGGGGCAGTCGCAGCAAGGACAGCCCAAGCCGGGCCAGCAGGGTGAGTCCAAGGACGGCCAACAGGGCCAGCCGGGGCAGCAGGGCGAGAAGGGTGGAGAGAAGAGCGGCCAGCAGGGAGGCGGCGGCGGTGGCGGTGGTGGCGGCGAAGCGCGCAAGGCAGCCGACGCGATGGACAAGGCCGCCAAGCAGCTCTCGGCCGCTCGCGAATCGCAGGTCGACGCGTGGAAGACCGAACTGTCGCAGGAGCTCGATCAGTCCATCAACGAAACGATGCAGCTCGCGCGGCAGCAGCAGGAGCTGGAGCAGAAGGCGCGTCAGCAGGGAGGCACACAGGGCATGCAGGGCGAGCAGGGTGCGCTGCAGCAGGGCGTACAGCAGGCAGCGGAACGTCTCGAAAAGGCGGGACGCAGTTCGTCATTGCTCTCGCAGCGGTCGCAGAAAGCGATGGCCGATGCGCAGCGTCGCGTGCAGAACGCCACGCAGCAGATGGCCAACCAGAACCCCGGTGGCGCGGACGCGTCGCAGCAGGCGATGAAGGACGCCTCCGAGGCGCTCAATCAGGCGCTCAGCTCACTCGTGCGCGATCGCGAAAAGGTGAACAACGCGCAGTCCGCGTCGGGCTTCACCGAGATGATGGAGCAGCTCAAGCAGCTGGCGCAGCAGCAGGGCAACCTGAACGGCCAGATGCAGGGGCTCAACCTGATGCCGGGCGGCGCGCAGGGGCAGGTCGCGCGCAATCAGGCGCGGGTGTTGGCGCGTCAGCAGCGCGAAGTGGCCAAGACGCTCTCCGATGTGTCGGACGCGGATGCCACCGGACGCACCGATGCGTTGGCCAAGGAAGCGCAGACGTTGGCGCAGCAGATGGAACGCGGCAGCATCGATCCGAATGTCGCCGCGCGACAGCAGCAGCTCTATCGTCGTTTGCTCGATGCCGGTCGGTTCCTCGAGCAGGACGAGAAGGACGATCAGGGGCCGCGTGAAGCGAAGGCAGCAGCCGCTGGTGGAAAGGGCGCGATCGATGGGCCGCAGTCGGGCAAGGCGGCCAACAAGTTCGCACCGCCCACCTGGAACGAACTGCGCGGACTGGGCGCCGACGAGCGTCGCCTGGTGATCGAGTACTTCCGTCGACTCAATGGCACGACGCCCCAGTAGCGCCGCGACACGGCTGCACAGCATCGGCTCACGTAGCGCATCGGTTAGCGCATCGGTTAGCGCATCGCGATTCGCATCGCGTTTCGCATCGCGTATTGCCTCGCGAAGCGCATGGCGCTGGGTGACGCTCTGCGCGGCGCTGCTGCTCGGCGCGGTGGGCGACGCCGAGAGTGCGTTCGCCCAGGCGCGCCCGGGTAGCACGGGCGCAGCCAACGCGCCGGCCACGGCGACCGCGACCAAGGCCGATACGGTCGATCCGCTGGGGATCGCGCTCGACGCCGAAGAAAAAGGTGAGCTCAAGCGGGCAGCGGCTGCGTATCGCGAAGTGCTGTTCCGAGCGTTGCAACCCGGCGCCGGCGACGGCGATCGCGTGGACATGTCGCTGTTGGGTCTCGAGCGCGTGTGGACCGAAACGGGCGCGCGCGACTCGATTTTGCTTGTCGCGCAGCGCGTGGTGTTGCTGCGTCCCGCCGATCCGGTGGCACGCGGCATTCAGCTCCGCTCCCTCGTGGGGATGGGGCGCGACGACGAAGCGCGGTCGGCGTTCGCGTCGTGGCGTCGCGCGGCCGGCAACGATGGCGCACCCTTTCGCGAGTATTCGCGGTTGCTCCTCGCCGCCGGTCGTGCACAGGCCGCCGACTCGGTGCTCAACGAAGCGAGTCGATTGCTTGGCGCGGCCGGTATGCTTGCCGGTGAAGTCGCGCAGTTGCACGTCGCGCTCGGCCGCTGGAGTGCGGCGGCTGCGGCGTTTCGCGAGTCGCTGAGCAGTCAGCCGTATCTCGAGACAGCGGCGACGTATGCGCTGCAGCGCGCGCCCAGTACCGTGCGTGATTCGATTCGCACCGTGTTGATCGCCGATCCGGTGGAGCTGTTGCCGCGGCGCTTGTTGTCGTCGCTGGAGCTGACGTGGGGAGAGCCGCGTCGCGGCTGGACGGCATTGTCCCCGGTGCGCGCTGACGACTCGACAACCGCGGCGTGGCGAAGCTTTGGTGAACGCGTGGAGTACGCGCAGGCCTGGCCCGTGGCGCGTGACGCGTGGGTGGCAGTGTTCGATCGCGCAGGCGACCTCGAAGCGCAGCAGCATGCCGCACAGGCCGCGCTCAATGCGGGGGATGCAGCGGGCGCACTGGCGTTGGTGGCACGAACCGGCAAGCCAGTGGCGACGGCGCGACCGACTAAGCCCGGCGAGTCGGCCAAGGATGCTGCGGCACGCGAAGCGACGCTGCGCGTGCGCTCGCTACTGCCGATCGAGATTGCGGCACTGGGTGAGCTGGGGCGTGCGAAAGACGCACAGGCACGGCTCGAAGCCAACGCGGCGCAGCTCGACGATGCCGCACGTGATGCGATGGCGCGCCCGCTCGTGGCCGCGTGGTTGCGCGCCGGTGATCTGGAACGGGCGCGTGCCGCCGCCAAGGCGACCGACCTTAGTGAGGACGACGAGACCGAAGGCTGGCTTGCACTCTACGACGGCGATCTGGTGACCGCGCGCAAACGGCTGGTGCGCGCGGATACCAAACGGGGCGAATTGGTGGATGCGTTGGGGCTGCTCGCGCGTACGCGCGCGACGCAGTCCGCCGGCCTGGGACAGGCGTTTCTCGCGCTCGCGCAGCGCGATAGTGCGACCGCCGCTGCGCGCTTTGTCGCACTCGCCGATTCTCTGTCCGATGCTGCTCCGGCGTTGCTGTCGTTGGCGTCGCGTATCGAGGCGCGATTGGCGGTACGCAGCGCAGGCAAGGCGCCCACGCCTGCGGCGGTGCCCGCGAAGGCGATGGCATTGTGGGATCGCATCGTGAAGCAGCATCCCAAGTCCCCCGAGGCGCCGGAGGCGTTGCTCGCCAGTGCGCGCGCGTTACGCGACGCGGGCCAGACGCCGGCTGCGATTCAACGCTTCGAAACGCTGCTCGTCGATTATCCTGAGAGTGCGCTACTGCCGCAGGCGCGTCGCGACCTAGAACGTCTGCGCGGGAACATCCCGCCGGAGCTGACTGCCAGATGAGTGCCTTCCGTGCCGTGATCGTTTTGCGAGGTATCGAGCGCGCCTTACCCATGCGTACGCTGAGCGCGCTGCTGGCGACACTGCTGCTTGCGGCGCTGCCGCTGCGCGCGCAGAACATGCTCATCCCGATGGACGATGGGCAGCGCAACCATCTCAAGGCCTACGGCGTGGCGTTTCAAGCGCTCAAGACCGGACAGAAGGCGGAGTGGCTGCTCAACTATCGTGGTGGCGCCTTCCTCTTGCCGGATGTGCCCGATCTGCGTCGCCGCGCCGCGCTCGATGGCGTGACCATCGAGGCGATGAGCGACGGTGCGCTGGTCGCCGCGCGCGCCGAAATCGCCGGCGGTAACATGGATGCCGTGGTGCTCGAGCGCGCACCGCGCATCGCGATCTATCGCCCCGTGAACCAGCCGCCCTGGGACGACGCCGTCACGCTCGCGCTCACGTATGCCGGCATCGATTTCACGTCGGTGTGGGACGATGACGTCATGAAGGGCGACCTGTCCAAGTACGACTGGGTGCATCTGCACCACGAAGACTTCACGGGACAGTTCAACAAGCTCTTTCTCGCCTATCGCGATGCGCCGTGGTTCATCGCGCAGCGCGATCGTGATCTGGCGATGGCCCGGAAGTTCGGCCTTGCCGATGTTCCCGCGCTCAAGAAGGCGGTGGCCGACAACATTCGTGGTTTCGTCGATCGCGGCGGTTTCCTCTTCGCCATGTGCGGCGCCACCGAGTCGCTCGATCTGGCCATCGCCGCCTTCGCGGTCGATATCGCCGGCCCGTTCTCCGATGGCACGCCGCCCGCACCTGACGCCGACGCACGTCTCAACTGGATGCGCACGCTCGCATTTTCCGGCGCGCACATCGAGCCGTCGCCGTACATCAACGCCTTGAGCGATATCGACGGGCATCAGGTCAACGTGCCCGCGCGTCGTCAGCCGCTCGGCGTCTTCACGTTGTTCGACTTCTCGGCCAAGCTCGATCCGGTTGCGGCGATGCTCGTGCAGAACCATCGGAGCATCATCCCCGACTTCTACGGCGTCACCACCAGCTTCAATCGTGCGATCATCAAGCCGACGGTGACGGTGCTCGCCTCCGAAGACGGCGCGCCGTGGAGCAAATACCTGCACGGCGACTACGGGAAGGGCTCCTGGACCTTCCTTGGCGGCCATGATCCGGAAGATCCGCAGCATGCCATTGGCAGTCCGCCGACGGACCTGTCGCTGCGTCCGAATTCGCCGGGTTATCGCCTGATCCTCAACAACGTGCTCTTCCCCGCCGCGAAGAAGAAGCCGCGGAAGACGTGACGTCGCGCGCTGTTCCCGCCAAGCGCCCGAGCGAGATCGGCGAGACACGCCTCGCGCGCGCCGCGGCGGCGGCCATGCGCACGGCGATCACGCTGGCTGGAGGCAATGAAGTCTGTTTCGTTGGCTCGCTCGACGCCGACGGCAACATCGAGCGTGCGCGAGTCGTAGCCCGCGGCGATGTGCGGAGCGTGCTCGCCTTACCCGGCGTTGCCACGCGCGGCGAGATGCTGCTGCACAATCATCCGTCGGGACTGTTGACGCCGAGCGACGCCGATCTGGAAGTGGCGCACCGCGCGCACATGGACGGCATCGGCTTCGGCATCATCAACAACGATGCGTCGCGCGTTTACGTGGTCACCGAGGTGCCCACGTCAGCCGAGTTGGTGCCGGTGTCGCTGGATGATGTGGACGTCGTGCTGGGTCCGCACGGACAGATCGCACAGGCAATGCAGACCGTGCTGGGCGCACGCGCGTATGAAGATCGCCCGGCGCAACGTGCGATGGCGGCCGCGGTGACCGAGGCGTTCAACGGTGGTGGCATCGCCCTGTTGGAAGCCGGCACGGGCGTTGGTAAATCGCTCGGGTATCTGGTGCCCGCGCTGCGCTGGGCGGCGGCCAACGGTGAGCGCACGATCGTTTCCACCAACACGATCACGCTGCAGGAGCAGCTCGTCAGCAAAGACTTGCCGTTCTTGCAGCGAGCCTTGAGCGATCAGCCGGTACGCTTCGCGTTACTCAAAGGGTGGCGCAACTACCTGTGCCTGCAGCGGCTCGAGCAGGCGCGCGGGGCAGGGGCGGCGCTGTTCGAAGACGGCGCCGCCGGCGATCTCGAAGCGATCGCGCAGTGGGCCGAACGCACGCGCGACGGCTCGCTCTCCGACTTGCCCGTTACGCCGCGCATGGATGTGTGGGATGAGGTCGCGGCAGAGCCCGATCTGTGCGGGCGACTCAAGTGCTCGTTCTACGACAAGTGCTTCCTGTTCAAGGCGCGCAAGGAAGCGGCTCAGGCCGACGTGGTGGTGGTGAATCATCACCTGCTGTTGTCCGACGTGGCCGTGCGTCGCACGTCGCAGAACTGGGATGACGCCGCCGTGCTGCCGGCGTACAAGCGACTCGTTATCGACGAAGGGCATCACCTCGAAGACGCGGCTGCGTCGCACTTGGGCAGCTCGGTCACTCGGCGCGCGTTGGCGCGATTATTCGGGCGCATCGAACGACGCGGGAAGGGGCTGCTCCCCGCGCTCGTGGCCAATCTGCGCGGTTCCACCGATGCGTTCAGCGTGGCCAGTCTCGATCTCGTGCAGGAACGACTCGCGCCCAGCAGTGCGACCGCGCGTGACCGCGCACAGCTCTTGTTCGAACTGCTGGACATCGCACTGCAGGAATCCAACACGCCGATGATTCGACTCACGGCGGAGTTCGAGCAACATCCCGCCTGGAAGGGCGGCGTGGAACGCGCACTCGATGAGCTGCTCACCGAGATCACGATGCTCGGCGATGGATTGCGTCTCGTACGTGAACGCCTCGAAAGCGATCAGCGCAAGAGCGAGCAGCTGGCGCCGCTGGTGGGCGAGTTGCGCGGCGTGGCGCGTCGACTGGAGAACGCCGGTGACGCGTTGGGGCGCGCGCTGCGCACACCGGCAGCCGGTGCACCAGTGGTGCGATGGATGGAGTTCACCGGCAAGGCGGGGCCGGAACGTAACCTCGCGTTGCATTGCGTGCCGCTCGACC
Organism: Gemmatimonas sp.; assembly: GCA_965279375.1. GTDB lineage: Bacteria > Gemmatimonadota > Gemmatimonadetes > Gemmatimonadales > Gemmatimonadaceae > Gemmatimonas. Next base: position 3,323,749 of record OZ257156.1, read on the forward strand.
TCGCGCCGGTGTTGCGTGATGATCTGTTCGGCCGCGTGGACACCGCCATCATCACCAGCGCCACGCTCTCCACCGATGGCGGCTTCGAGTTTCTCGAGCAGCGGCTCGGCCTCGACGATCCGCGCGCCAAGCCAACCACGGCGATCTATCCATCGCCATTCGACTATCCGCGGCAGGCGCTGCTGGTCATTCCCACCGACCTCCCCGCACCCAACGAAGACGCGCGCGCGCACTTCGTCGCCGTGACGCAGCAGCTGCGCGATCTGCTGACCGCGAGCGACGGCGGCATCTTCGCGCTGTTCACGAGTCATCGCGATGTGCGCGAGATGGCGGAGCAGCTGCGTGCGTCGGGGCACGATGCGCGCTATCCGCTGCTGGTGCACGGCGAGGAAAGCCGCGACATCCTGCTGCAGCGCTTTCGCGAAGCGGGGCGCGCGGTGCTGCTGGGTACCGCCACCTTCTGGGAAGGCGTGGATGTACCGGGCGACGCGCTGCGCGGCCTGCTCATCGCCAAGCTGCCGTTTCGCGTGCCCAGCGAGCCCATGGTCGCCGCCCAGTGCGAAGCGATCGAAGCGCGCGGCGGAAATGCCTTCGCCGAGTTCATGCTGCCGCACGCCTCGCTGCGCCTCAAGCAGGGGTTCGGGCGACTCATTCGCACGGCGAGCGATCGCGGCGTCGTCGTGCTCAGCGATCCGCGGGTGCTCACCAAGCGCTATGGCCGGGATCTGATCAACAGCCTGCCGCCCGCCAAACGTTTGACTGGGGCATGGGGAGAGCTGCGGACTCAGGTGTCTGCCTTCTATGACCGGCGGGAGGTAAGTTCTTCGGACCGCAATTCGCTCCCCTCCACACGTCGCTGAGCCCATCCGCCATGCTCTCGCCTTCGAAGATCGTCTGCATCGGGAAGAACTACCGTGAACACGCCCGCGAGATGGGAGGCGAGGTCCCAAAGGAGCCGCTGTTCTTTCTCAAGGCGCCGTCCTCGATGATTGCGGCCGGTGAGGCGATCGAATTGCCCTCCGGTTCCAGGCACGTGGAGTTCGAAGGCGAGATCGCGGTGATCCTGGGATCTCGTTTGCGCCGCGCCTCCGCCGACGAGGCGCGTGCTGCCGTCACCCACGTGGTCGCGCTGAACGACGTGACCGCGCGCGATTGGCAGAAGGGCGATGGGCAGTGGACGCGCGCCAAGGGGATGGACACCTTCTGCCCGATCGGTGACCCTGTCCCTGCGCCGGCCGACCTCGATGCCATCGAATTGGTGACGCGGGTGAATGGCGTCGTCTGCCAGCAGGCGACAGGCGCCGACATGGTCTTCTCCGTGCCGATAGCGCTGGCCTACATTTCCCAGTACCTCACGCTGGAACCGGGTGACATCATCGCCACGGGCACGCCGGCCGGCACACGCGCCATCAAGCCGGGCGATGTGGTCGAGGTGGAGCTGGTCGGACTCAGCTCTGTGTCCAACCCGGTTGTGGCTGGCCGCTGATCGCCATCCGCATTCTCGACATGCACACCGCGCTGCTCCGTCGTCGGTTCGTTTCGCCGTCCATCCCACCGGATTTCCGCATGCGTCGGCACTCTGCATTGAACGTCGGGTAGCAGCAGCCACATGGCCGTGCTCCCTCCCCCCTCCGACGATACGTCGGCCTCCGGGCCAACGGACGAGACTCGTACCAGCGAGCCTCGCTCGGGCCGTCGGAAACGGGGCGCGGTCAGCGATCGGGCGCGATTGGGTGGGGCCAATGGCCGCGAGAAGCGTTCGGCCAAGGCGCTCTCGGTATCCATCGGACTGCACGCGATCGCCGCTGTGGTGTTGGTACAGCTGCTCACGTTCGGGCACGGCCTCTCCGGATTTCTCGGGCTCGACAAGGAGAAGGACGCTCGCGAGGAGCGAATCACCTTCGTGTCGCCGCGTCAGCCGAAGCCGCCCGAGGTCGCGCCCAAGTCCAAGCCAGCGGTGGAGCAGCCGACGACGGACCAGCCGCGTCTTCGTCCGCCCACCACGGGACCTGTGCTCGGCACGCCGGCCGACGCACCGTCCGCAGAGCCCGCACCGACGCGTGCGGACACGGGAAGTGGCTTGGCCGCCGGAGCGGAGCCCGTTGGCGCGCTCGACCCGAACCTGCGCGGCGTGAAGCCGGGCTACAACGACGTGCGGGTCTGGCGCGGCGCCGGTGGCGGCGGAGCTGGAGCGGCACCGGGACGCAACGGCGCCGAGCGCCTCGACAGCATCATCGGGTATGCGATTGGGGCCGCGGCGGACTCGCTCGACTCACTCGCCCGCGCGCAGGGGCGCACCGGCCGCAAGCCGGGTGACTGGACCAAGACGGGCCCGGACGGCCAGAAGTGGGGCTGGGACGGCACGGGTATTCGCCTGGGCAAGGTCACCATCCCCAACGCGCTGCTCGGTCTGTTGCCGCTCAACGCGCAGAGGGGGATGTCGGGCAACTTCACCGAGATTCAGCGCGACAAGCGTCTCGCCCTAGCCCGCGAGGACATCATGCGCAACGCCGACCGCGCGCTTGGTGAAGCGGAGTTCCGCAAGCTGGTGGGCGAACTGCGCGACCGTCGGGAACGCGAACGCCGAGATCGCCTTCGCGCGCCGGACGCCTCGATCGCGCCCGCCAAACCCAACGGTCGCAACGACTGACCTGCTGCGATCAACGCTGAACGACTCGGCCTCAACGCCGAGTCGTTTTGTTTGTCAGGCCGTCGCGTCCTGCGCGAGGTATTTCACGGCCGCATCCACACGGTGCAGGGACCGCTCGCGACCGAGGTACAGCAGCACGTCGAAGATACCCGGGCTCACCGTGAGCCCCGTGAGCGCCACGCGAAGCGGCTGAAAGATCTTGCCGCCTGAGATGCCCAACTCCTCGGCCAGTTTGCGCAGCGCATCTTCCATCACCTGCGGCTCCCACGTGGGCAGCTCCGCCAACCGTGCACCGGTGGCAGTCAGCACCTTGGCCGTGGCCGCCACGTCGCGCCATTGCTTGGTCACGGCGTCGGCGTCGTACTCCACGTCGTCACGGAAGAAGTGCGACGCCAGCGCGACGATTTCATCCGTTGAGCGTGCGCGCACGCGCAACAGGTCGAGCAAGCCGAAGTACCAGTCCTTGCGTGCGTGCAGATCGGCAGCCGTGGCCAGCCCCGCGCGCTCGAAGAGCGGCGTCATGAAGGGCTCGAGCGCCTCGAGCGAAATCATCGCCAGATGCTGACCGTTCATCCACTCGAGCTTCTTCGTGTCGAACACAGCGGCCTTCTTCTGCAGCCCTGCCGTGTCGAAGCGCTGGACGAGCTGCGCCATCGTCATCACTTCCGTGTCGTCGCCCGTGGACCAACCGAGCAGCGCGAGGAAGTTGAGCATCGCGGTGGGGAGAAGCCCCTTGTACTGGTAGTCGCCTACTGCAGTCGCGCCGTGACGCTTGGAGAGCTTCTTCCCGTCGTCGCCCAGAATCATGGGCACGTGCGCGAACTGCGGCAGCTCCGCCTCCAAGGCGCGATAGAGCAGCACCTGCTTGGGGGTGTTGGAGATGTGATCGTCACCGCGCATCACCAGCGTAATGCCCATCGCGATGTCATCGGAGACGACAGCCATGTTGTAGACCGGCGTCGCGTCCGAGCGGAGGACGACGAAATCCTCGATGTCCTTGTTGGGGAACGCGATGCGCTCGTGCACGAGATCGTACCACTCGGTCACGCCGTCGGGCACCTTAAAACGAATGGCGAATGGCTCGCCGCGGGCCAGCTTCTCCGCCTCCTGCTCGGGCGTCAGCAGCGCGATGCGGCGATCGAAGCGGAACGTCAGTCCGCGCGACTCGGCGTCGTTGCGCAGCCGCTCCAGCTCCGACTGCGGCGTGAAGTCGCGATAGGCCCAGCCGTTGGCGAGTAGTCGCTGTGCATCGACGCGATGGCGCTCGAGGTTGGAGCCCTGGTAAACGACCTCTTCATCCCAACTCAGGCCGAGCCACTCGAGCCCTTCGAAGATGGCGCGGGTGCTTTCGTCCGTGCTGCGGGCGCGATCGGTGTCCTCGATCCGCAGCAAAAAGTCACCGTCGAACTTGCGCGCATAAAGCCAGTTGAACAGCGCGGTTCGGGCACCACCCACGTGCAGAAAGCCCGTGGGAGACGGAGCAAAGCGCACACGTGGGCGCTTGGGCACAGACGACATATGACGAAACCGGACCGGAAGGTCGGGGGAAACGATCACGATTGGAGTCGCGGGCCGCATCCGATGCGATGAGACATTCGCGACACGCCAACTGGACAAACGACAACGCGGGCCCGCCGGCAAGTGCAGCGGACCCGCGGAGCGGAGGAAGCGGGATTCGAACCCGCGATAGGGGTTGACCCCCTATGCCGGTTTAGCAAACCGGTGCCTTCAGCCTCTCGGCCATCCCTCCTCTGACGTTGCCACAGATCGTGGCGCGGACAGGAAGGGAATCTGACCCGGTGGCAGGCGTGGGTCAACCACAAAATCGGAAGCTGATCGGCGATTCACGCCGCGGCCCCATGTGCGCGAATGGACTGGCAGAACCAACGGCGTAGGTGAGATTCGAACTCACGGAACCCTTTCAGGTTCGGCGGTTTTCAAGACCGCTGCCTTAAACCACTCGGCCACCACGCCAGCGCATGGATCATATCACGGGGCACCGCTCTCTCACAATTGCGCGGAGAGCACTCGCCGTGCTGTCCATTCGAACGACCGGTGCGATGCTGTGCGCGGCGTTCGGCGCTGGCGGCACGTTGCACGCGCAGGGTGCGAGTGCGTCGCCGCGCGTGACGTCGCAGCCCACCGGCACCACGGCTTCGCTGTTCGGCATCTTCCCCGTGTCCGAGCAGGTCGTGTGGGCGAGCGGCAGCAAGGGGGTGGTGCTGCATACTCGCGATGGCGGCACCACATGGGAACGGAAGGCGATGCCCGGTGGCGATTCGCTGCAATTCCGCGACATTCACGCACGAGGCGCCGACACCGCGTGGGCGCTCTCGATCGGCAACGGCGCCGCGTCGCGCATCTACTTCACCGCCGACGGTGGCAGCACGTGGCGCGAGCAGTTCCGCAATGCGGATAGCGCGGCCTTCTACGATTGCATCACGATGCTCGACGCCAAGGTGGGGATCGTGTTCGGCGACGCGGCGCATGGACAGACGCAGATTCTGCGCACGACCGATGGCGGCAGCCACTGGGCGCTGTTGCCCGCGACCCAGGTGCCGACGCCGCTCGAGGGCGAAGGGGCGTATGCGGCGAGTGGCCGCTGCGTCGTAAGCGCAGGCCCCAAGCACGTCTTCATTGCCACCGGCGGACCGGGCTCGCGCCTGTTCACCAGCGATGACGCTGGCGTGCATTGGACCGTGCGCGCGACACCGTTCGTGCACACCAAGTCGGCGGGCACGAGTGGGCTCGACTTCCGCGATCCCAACAACGGCATCGGCGTGGCCGGCGACATGACCAACTTGCGCAGCGACACGGCGAGTGCGGTGGTGGCGGTGACGACCAATGGCGGCAAGTCATGGGAGCTTCGCACGCGACCGCCGCTTGCGGGATCGCTCACGGGCGCGGTGTGGGTGACGGGCGCCGGTAAGGAGACAGCCATTGCCTTGGGCTTTGGCGGCGCGTTCAGCACGCGCGATGGCGGCCGCACGTGGACGGTGTTGAGCGACAAGGGACACACCGGCATCGGCAGCTTCGGCAAGACGGCGTGGCTCGGCGGCACCAACGGAACCATTCTTCGGGTGGACTACTGATGCACCAACTGCTTCAGACGCTCTGGACTGCACTCGCGCGCAGCACGCGCGGACGGCTCCTGCGACAAGCCGTCGCCGTGCTGGCACTGCTCGTGGCGATTCCGCGCGTAGCACACGCCACCTGGTCGGTGATTGCGATCGATATGGCGACCGGACGCGTGGTGATTGCGTCGGCCACCTGCGTGAACAACAACGACATGTTTCTGATGGGCATCCAAGCGGTGGTGGTGCCGGGAAAGGGAGTGGCCGCGTGTCAGGCCGGTGTCGACGGCACGCATGCCAACCAGATGCTGGTGTACAGTGAATTGCAGAAGGGCACCGACCCGGCGCGCATCATCGAGCTGCTCTCGGCCGACCCCGCGTTCCAGTCGCGACAGTTCGGCATCCTCGATCTCACCGGACGCAGTGCGGGGCACTCGGGGTTAACCAACGGTTACGTCTCGCAGGACATCCAGGGGCGGGTGCCGGGCACGCAGATCTACTACTCGATCCAGGGCAACATCCTGCGGCCGGGTGAAGTAATTCCCAACGCGGTGAAGGCGTTCGTGTACACCAAGGGCGCCATCACCGATCGCGTCATGGCCGCGCTCGAAACCGCCGACCAGTATGGTGGTGACAGTCGCTGCGTCTGCCCGCCGCTCCCAGCCGATGGCAGCAAGCCGGCGAACCCGTGCGAAGGACGTACCGCGTATGTCGCCTACATCCTGATGGCCAACAAGACCGATACGAACGGTGACTCGCACAACAACGGCAAGTACGCGATGTATCTCACCGTCGCGCAGCCGGAGCAGGGCGGAGCGAACGCCATCAAGCCGGGGGAAAATCTGAATCCCGTGAAGACGTTGCGCGCCCGCTACGATGCGTGGCGCAAGACGCAGCCGGCGTCGTTCCAATGAGCGCGCGTCTCGTGAGTTCATCGCGCGCACTCGCGCACTTCGCGTTGCTGCTGTCGGCGAGCGCAGTGTGCGCACCGATGCTCAGCGCACAGAACCCGCCGCCGGCAGCACCTGCACCCGCTGCAGCGCCTCCCGCTGGCCGTGGCGGCGGTGCCGCGCGCCCCCGTGCGATTCGCGTGATGTCGCTGACGTCGTCGGCGTTTGCCGATGGCGGCAGCATCCCCGCGCGTCATGCGCAAACCGGACGCGATGTATCGCCCCCGTTGGCGTGGAGCGGCGTCCCGGATTCCACGCAGAGCCTCGTGCTCATCGTGCACGACGCCGACGCCGCCATTGGTGATGGCAACGACGACCTGCTGCACTGGATGGTCTGGAACATCCCCGCGTCGCTGACGTCGCTCGCAGAAGGCGTACCGCAGGGTGCACAGGCCTCGAACGGCATGCGGCAGATCAGTGGCACGGGGCCCTACTATCGCGGGCCTGCGGCGCCATCCACCGGACCCGCGCATCACTACGTGTTCGAGTTGTACGCACTCGATGTTCCGCTCAACGTGGCGGCGGTTGGCATGTCGCCGCCGGCCACGCGTGCCGCCGTCGTTGCCGCGATGGCGTCGCATATTCGCGGCAAGGCCGTGCTGGTGGGACTCTACAAGCGCCCAGCACCGTAGCAGGCAGACGAGCGGCACACCAAACAACGAAGGGCCGCGATCATCTCGCGGCCCTTCGTCGTTTCCACCTCAACACTCCGTCCCTGTTCTACTTCTTGGGCTCGACGCCCGGCGGTGCGCCACCGGGCTGTCCGGGCGGCACGAGCAGTTGCTGCACGGAGGTATCGCCGCCGGGCATGGCCGGTGAGGTCTGCCGGTCGAAGCCGAACACCTTCTCGCGACGCATCGCCTTGGCCACGGCACGCGAGCTCTGGAAGACTGCCTCGGACTCACGCAGACGACCGGTTGCCGCAAGTGCTTCGGCCAGCGTGATGCCGCTGATCACGTACAGGTCGGGAATGCCGACCGACGCATCGTCCACCCAGCCGTCGCGCTTGGCGAGCGACTTGTTGGCGGTGAAGACGTCGTTCCAGAGCGCGAGCGAACGCTTCACATCCACCAGCCCTTCGCCCTGAATCAGCACCGTGTCCTTGCTGGGGAGGAGCTGATGATCGGACAACTTCTTGGCCATGCCCTGCGTGACGATGTAGCGCTCGAGACCGAGCTCGTACGGATAGCCACCTGCGGTGCGGCTGAAGTAGATCGGACGCTTGGGGAAAGCATCGCGGATCATGAAGTACACCAGCTGGTCGGCGCGCATCAGCTGCTGCAGGCGCGGCGTGGCGGTGATGCCGCCGCTCTGGAACGCCATGTTCTGCGGGATCGCGATCGCGAGCGGAATCGCGTCCGCTTCCTCGAAGTTCATCTTGACCGGCGAACCTTCCGGCTTGGGCCACTGCTGATTGCGATAGATCGCGGGCCCCTTGGCCGCGTCGTACTCGAACACCGGGCGACGAATGAGCTGACGCGTGTACCAGTCGGTGTTGAGCAACGACGTGTTGGCCACGACGACGTCCTTGCGAATGCCTTCGACTTCCTGCGCATACCACAGCGGGAAGGTGTCGTTGTCGCCGACGGTGATCAGGATGCCGTACGGTTCGACCGAGTTGAGCAGATCGCGGGCGAAGTCCGTCGTATCGGTCTGGTTGGAGCGCGACGCCTGCGTCCAGTTGCCGAAGAGCGGGATGAATGCCACGGCGAGCAGCGGCGTGGCCAGCAGGAAGCTGCGCTGGCGCGGTTCGCTGATCGTTTCGCGGCCAAGCTTCACTTCATCCGAACCAAACAGGCTGGCAACGGTCTCCCACAAGTACACGAGTCCGAGCGCGGCCCAGACGCTGAGCGCCGAGAAGCTCCACAGGTAGAAGTAGTCTCGGTCACGCACTTCGCGGTTCACCGAGTCGCCAAGCTCCGGCGACTGCGAATGCCCGTACTTGAAATTGAGGTAGTAGATCAGCCCCAGTGTCATGGTGAACACCAGCGGCCCGAAGAACCAGAAACTTCGTCTGTCCTTGCGGTAGTGCATCCACCCGCCGATGCCCACCAGGATGAAGAAGAACACCGCGAGTCCGTTCTGCAGCCCGGGACGCTCGCCGTACGCATCGCGCAGCCACTGCCACTTCCAGTAGAGCCACCACATCCCCATCTGCGCCGTGAGGGGCGCCTGACGCTCGCCCAGCTCCGGCTTGCCGTACTGACCGCGATTGAAGTTGTACATGAAGCGGTCGTACGTCAGCGCCGAGAAAGTGCAGCTGGCCTTGAGTTCCATGGCGCAGCCGGTCGGCTCGCCTTCGTTCATGGCGGGGAAGTGCGCCGCGCGAATGGGCTGCGTGGCAAAGGGCGTGATGCCGAACGCGAGCGCTGCAGCGCACGCCAGCAACAGCTTCCAGCGCAGCACGGTCCTAGGGCTGCGCACCAGCACTGCAAAGCCCACCGCAGGCGCCGCGAGCATGCCGGCCATGTGGTTCGCGTAGCCCAATCCCAACAAGTACGCCACGAGCACCAGCAGACGGTCTGCGCCCGGCTCTTCCGGGTCGTCGCACCAGCGCACGGTGAGCCAGCAGACGATAGCCAGACCGAGTAGCGAGACCGTGTACACCTTCTCGTTCACCACCGACTGATTCCACACCGTGAACGCCGTCGCGCCGATCAATGCCGCCAGCGATCCGCCGGCGATGCGCTGCCAACGACGCGGCAACCACGACACCAGCACGCGTTCGGTCACGAGGAACCAGAAGGCCGCGGACACCGCGCTCGAAACGGCCGCCAGCACGTTGATCCGCATCGCTACCGTGGGCGCGATCGGCAGGATCGAGAAGACGCGCCCGATCAGTACGAAAAACGGGTTGCCGGGCGGATGCGGAATGCCCAGCACGTAGGCCGCGGTGATGTACTCGCTCGTGTCCCACATGGACGTCGTCGGCGCGAGCGTGATGATGTACAACAGGAAGACCACCAGCCCCGCGATGGTGGCGGCGAGGTACGACGGTCGGTAGTCGAGTTCGGCCACACCAGCTTTGGAGCTGGTCGTGGACCCAACGGCGGCAGTCGCGGATGCGGTGGCGGCGACGGTCATGAGGCGGACGGAAGGGTTCAACAACGAGTGCTCCCAGTACAGCTCCCAAAGTTGGCGGAGGGGGGCCACCCAGACAACTCGGCCGCCCCGCTTTTCGCCACATTGACGCGGGCTACCGCCGGGTGGGGAGGGTCGGGAAGAGCTTCCGCATGTAGTCGGCTTCAGCCGGCGGCACGGCCGCGAGCGCTGCGCGTATGGCCGCCGAATCGCCTCGGAGGTACGCAATCCCGGCCTGCGTCATGTGCATGGTCGTCAAGGTGGCTGGGAGTGTCACGCCGCTGGCCCGGTACACCTCGAAGGTGCGCTGGAGCTGACGATCGGCCTCCTCGCCCTGACCAAGGCGCATCAGCACCATGGAGTGCCCGAGCAGCGAGTAAATGGCTGTCAGCCCGCGCTTGGGCTGCTGTGGATCCGCGAGAGCTGCCCGCAGCGCGGAGTCGGCGCGGCGCCAGTTCTGCTGCCGCATCGCCACATTGGCGACGCTCCGCTGCGCGGCTGCCTTGACGGTGGTCACGACTTCCGGAATGGAGTCGATGATGCGCATGGCCGCACGGCTGTCGGCGTCTGCGGCCGAAAGGTCGTTCCTGGCGACGGCGACACCGGCCCGGAGAATCAGCTGGAGGGCCGCCTCCCGGCTGTCGGCGCCATAGGTGCTCTGCGCCGCTTGCAGCGAGACCTGTGCAATGGAATCGGCCTCCGCCACGCGCCCGAGGTCCAGCGCCAGGTAGGCGTAGTTGAACTCGACGTCCAGCCGTTCGAGCGTGCTCGCGGAGCCAAGGGCAATCATTTGCTGGATGGACTGTCGAAACAGCGAGTCCGCGGCAGGGATGCGCCCCTTCAGGGAGGCGGCGCTCCCCAGTCGATTGAGCGCCACGGCCTTGGTCAGGGTCGGAGCGCTTGTCCGACGCGATTCTGCCGCGAGCGCGTCACGCGCGTGCTGCTCCATCGCGTCGTAGTCGCCCTCCAGCAACGCGATGGACGTGAGTTCTCGGCGCACTCGCCCGAACAACTCGCTGTCGGGATCACCCTGCGCCTCAGCGGCGCGCCGGGCCTGTGCCACGAACGCGCGCGCGTCGTCCATGCGGTTGCGATGCATCGCCGCCGCGGCGGCCTCGAGCGACGCGAGTGCGAAGATCTCGGCGGTCTCGCCGTACGTCGTGCGCGCGAGCGCGATCGAGGAATCGAGGATCGCGCTGGCTGCTTTCATCCGGCTCTGCGCCACCAGCCCGGAGCCGAACGTGAGGTACAAGCGCGCACGAATGGCCGGATCAGACGCGAACTGCGTGGGCACGCGCTTGAGCGCGGAATCCAGCAGCATGCCCACGGACACACGCGGACCGAGGCGTGGCACGGTCCCACCAACGGCCGTGGCGTCAGCGGCGCCGAGCACGTCCTGCAAAAAGCTGGAGATGCGCGCCGTGCGTTCGGACTCTTCGCGCGCGCGAATGGACGTGCGCAGAATGGCCGCTCCCGATGCGAGCGCGACGCCCACGAGCGATGCGCCAAGGATCACCGCCGCCCGATGCCGCCCGACGAATCGTCGCACGCGATAGCCCACCGTATCCGGCTGCGCGGAAATCGTATGCCCCTTGAGGTGGCGCACGATGTCATTGGCCATCGCTTCGGCGGAGCTGTACCGCCGCTCCGGCTCCTTCCGCATCGCCATCAGCACGATCGCATCGAGATCGCCCGCAAGCATGCGCGCCAACTGCGCGCGCTCCTGAAAGCCCGCATCGCGCGCGACGTCTGCAGTGCAGGCGAGGCTGGGTGGTGGCGCGTCCTGCGTGAGCACCGCCTCGCGCAGCGCCGAAACACTGCGCCCCTTGGTGGGGAAGGGGAGCGTTCCGGCCAAGAGCTCGTAGAGGAGCACGCCCAGCGCGTACACATCACTCTCGGTGGACACCGCTTCGCCGCGCAGCTGCTCCGGACTCGCGTAGGCGGTCGTCATTGGCGTGAGCCCGTCGGCCGTCAGCGCCGAGACGCCCGGATCGCTGTCCGGCGACGCCTCGGTCAGCTTGGCGATGCCGAAGTCGAGCAGCTTCACGACGCCGTCGGTCGAGACGAAAACGTTCTGCGGCTTGAGGTCGCGGTGCACGACGAGACGGCGATGGGCGTGCTGCACGGCCGCGCACACCTGTTGCATCAGATCGAGACGCTGCGGCACCGTCAGTCGCTGCGTTCGACACCACTGGTGAATGGGGAGTCCGTCGACGTACTCCATCACGAAGTACGGCACCGCGGGCTGAAGCGTCGTTGGCGCCGTCACGCCGCCGTCGAGCAGCAGCGCGATGTTTGGATGCTGTAACGCGGCCAGGATCTGCCGCTCGCGACGAAAGCGCGCGACGATGGATGCGCTGTCGGCGCCGCGCGAAATCGTCTTGATGGCGACGCGCTGGCGATACGTGTCATCGGCGCGCACCGCCTCGTAGACGGCGCCCATGCCGCCCTCGCCGATCTTGCGCACGATCTCGTACGGACCCACTCGGTGGGCCGCGGTGAGGGAGTCACGCGGAGCGAGTCCCTCGACGAAATCGCTGGAGAGTTGCGCCCACGCCGGTTGATCGAAGCGATCGTCGGCGGCGTCGTGCGCGGTCAGCAGCGAGCGTACCTCGTCCACGATAGAGGGATCCGCATCGATGTGTGTGCGGAGCGCGGCCTCTCGGCGCGACGGCTCGATGTCCACCAGCTCCTCGAAGAGCGCGCTCACCCGCTGCCAGCGCGGCGACGATGCCGTCACCGGCTCCCCCGAATGCCCGGTCATGGCGAGCTCAGTCGGCTGTCAGCGCGCGCTGCAGGAATGCGCGCGCGATGACCCAGTCTCGTTTGACGGTCCGTTCGGACACGCCGAGCACCTGGGCCGTCTGTTCGACGGACAGACCGCCGAAGTAGCGGAGCTCGACGACCTTGGCTTGGCGCGCATCGAGTGCCGCGAGTTGCTCGAGTGCGGCGTCCACCTCGAGCAGCTGCTCCGATTCCTGTGCCGCGGCGTCCATGCCATCGCGCAGTCGCACGACGTTGTCACCACCGCGCTTTTCGGCGCGACCACGACGCGCATGGTCCACGAGAATACGCCGCATCACCGTGGCCGCGATGGCGTAGAAGTGCCCGCGGTTCTCGAAGGTCGCATCGCGCTGATCGATCAGCCGCAGGTAGGCTTCGTGCACCAGCGCTGTGGGCTGCAGCGTGTGGCCCTCCGCTTCGTGCTGCAGCGAACGCGCGGCCATGCGGCGCAGCTCGTCGTAGACCAGCGGCAGCACCGCGTCGTACGCGCCGGGCTGTCCGAGCTGGACGCGCTGCAGCAGCGCGGTGATGGAGGAGGCGGGCACCTGGCAACGATCCGGATGGGGTCGCCGGAGCGTACGCGTTGGGCGGGGGCGGAGCAAGAAGGCCTGCATGCTTACTCCGCGTGATCCCCGCCCAAACCGGGCCATCCGAACGACGAACGTGCCGACTAGTGCCGGAAGAGGCGCTCGCCCGTAAAGATCATCGCGATGCCATGTTCGTCGGCCGCGGCGATCACTTCCGCGTCACGCACCGAGCCACCGGGCTGCACGATCGCCGTCACGCCTGCTGCGGCCGCTTGATCGATGCCGTCACGGAACGGGAAGAAGGCGTCGGAGCCAAGCGCGGAACCGGCGGTCGCGTGTCCGGCGCTCTGCGCCTTGTGGGCCGCCAGGAACGACGAGTCCACGCGCGACATCTGCCCTGCGCCGATGCCGATGGTCGCGCCGTCGCGCACGAGCACGATGGCGTTGGACTTCACGCTCGCGACCGAGCGCCACGCGAAGGCGAGATCGCGCTGCTCCTGCTCGGTGGGCTGGCGCTTGGTGACGGTTTCCCAGCGCGCCGGATCGGTCGCGGTGGGCGCACGATCCTGCACCAGCAGCCCGCCACGCACCCGTTTGAAGTCCATGCCGCCGGCGGGCCACTGCGCGCTGCCGGCCAGCACGCGCAGGTTCTTCTTCTTGCCGAGAATGTCCACCGCTTCGTCGGCGAAGGAGGGCGCCACGATGCACTCGACAAACAGGCTGGAGATCGCTTCGGCGGTGGCCGCATCCACCGGCACCGAGAACGCGATCACGGAGCCGAACGCCGACACTGGATCGCAGGCGAGCGCCTTCTGGTAGGCGTTGAGCGCATCCGTGCCTGTGGCGAGGCCGCACGGCGTGGTGTGCTTGATGATCGCACAGGCCGGCTGCGCACCGAACGGCTCGATGGCGAGCATGGCGCCTTCGAGATCGAGGAAGTTGTTGAACGAGAGCTCCTTGCCGCCCAGCTGCTTGAGCGCGCCCAGTCCCGTTCCCGTCTTCTCCACGTAGAACGCGGCGCGCTGCTGCGGGTTTTCGCCGTAACGGAGCGACTGCTGCTTCTCGAAGGTGAGCGGATAGCGATCGGGGAAGGGCTCGTTGCGCTGCGCGGCAAACCACTGCGCGATGGCGGCGTCGTAGCCGCTGGTGTGCGCATAAACCTTCTCGGCCAACAGGCGACGCATCGACTGGTCGTCGCTGCCCGCAGCGATGATCTCGAGCACCGGCGCATAGTCGGCCGGGTCCACGATGACCCACACCGCCGCGAAGTTCTTTGCCGCTGAGCGCAGCATGGACGGGCCGCCGATATCGATGTTCTCGATGACTTCTTCCGGGTGCACGCCTGGCTTGGCCGCCGTCTCGCGGAACGGGTACAGGTTCACGACGACGAGGTCGATCGTGCCGATGTTGTGCGCCTTGATCGCGTCCATGTGTTCCGGCAGATCGCGTCGGGCGAGCAGGCCGCCGTGCACCACCGGGTGCAACGTCTTCACGCGGCCGTCGAGCATCTCCGGGAATCCGGTGATGTCGCTGACGTCGAGCACCGTGAGCCCGCTCTCACGCAACGTGCGTGCGGTGCCGCCCGTGGACACGAGTTCAAAGCCGAGCTGCGCGAGACGTGTGGCGAAAGGAACCAGTCCGCTCTTGTCGGACACGGAAAGCAGGGCGCGAGGCATTGCGATGAGGGGCGATCAGCGAGGAAAGAGACGTGCGACGTCGGAAGCGATCGTCGCCGGGTCGGACAAACTTGGCGCTTCGGGCCGTGGATCGGCCGTCAGGGAAAAGCGCAGCTCGGGGAAATCGGGCGGAAACGAGATGCCGAATTCGCCGTGCGTGCGGCCATCGTCACCAAGCTCGACGCCGCCGCAGGCTATTGCCGCGACGCAGAGCGGATAGAGCCGATGCTCCACGCGCAGCACGCGCGCCGCGAGCACCGAGGGCGTGTCGCCGGGGAGCACGGGTACCGGCCACTGCGCCACGATCGCGCCGCGGTCGAACTCTTCATCCACGAAGTGCACCGTCACGCCCGAGAGCGTAGCGCCCGACTCGAGCACGGCGGCGTGCACGCGCTGGCCGTACATGCCGGCGCCACCAAACGCCGGCAGCAATGACGGATGCACGTTGAGCATGCGACCGTGGAAGGCACGCACCACGGGAGCGGGTACGAGCTTGAGGTAGCCGGCCAGGACCAGCAGATCCACGCGCGCGACGGTCAGCGCATCGAGAATGGCGTCTGCGTCAGCCGGGTCTTCGATGACGGCCGTGGGGATCCCGGCGGCGCGCGCACGCTCCAACGCGCCGGCATCCGCAGCGTTGGAGGCCACCCATACGATCTCGCCCGCCTGCGACGCACTCGACGCGAAGTGATCGATGAGCGCCTGCAGGTTGGTGCCACCGCCGGAGACGAGCACGCCGATGCGTGAGACACCAACGCGTGCGACTGTTGCGGAGCCGTTCATGTGCGTTCCACGAAAAAGGCAGCGATGTCGTCCAACGCGATGGTGACGGCGTCGAGCACCGACTCGGCAATGCGTATGCGCGGCGAGAGCTGTTCGCGCGTGGCCTCCAGATCGGCCTCAGGCGTTTCCGCGCCGGGCACCAGCACGCCCAAGCCACCGGTGCTCAGGGCAGGCTGCACGTCACGCCAGCGATCGCCGATGTACGCGGAGCGGGCGAGATCGATGTCGAATCGTGCGGCGGCCTGCTGATACATACCCAGCTTGGGTTTGCGACAGTCGCAGTCGCCGCCGTGCTCCGCGTGATGCGGACAATGATACGTCGCGTCCACCTGCGCTCCGTCGCGCGCGAGCAGCGCGTTGGTGCGGTCGCGCACCGCCTCGTACTGCGCGGTGGTGATCATGCCGCGCGCAATGCCCGACTGATTCGTCACGACGATCGCGAGCACGCCGGCGGCGTTGACGCGCGACACGGCCGCTGCCGCGCCGCGCAGCAGGCGCACCTGCGCAGGATCAGCGAGGTAGTGCGCGTCCGCGATGAGCGTGCCATCGCGATCGAGGAAGATGGCCGGACGCGTCACGCGGGCGGCTTGCGGGGCGCCGCCGTCGCGCTGTCCTTCTTCACGGTCGTGCTGTCCTTCTTCACCGGCGCCTTGGGCGTCGTGAGCGTGCGCGCAGGCGAGCGCACGGTGCCCGAGAGGCTCCGAATGGACTGCACCTGCACACGAAAGATGGACGCGGCAGGCAACGGCTCGGCGAGCGTCACGTACAACTCCGCGTACACCGGATCGCGACGCATCTTGGGCGGCGGTGTGGTGTCGCGCGGCGGCAACGGCTTGTTGCCGCGGAGAATCGCGAGGCGCCGAGCTTCACGGTCTGCGCGCTCCACCAGAACGAGGCTGTCGAGGCGACGCTTGCGGGCCACCGAGTCGGCGCGCGCGCGGGCGGCCGCGCTGGTGTCCACCTTCACCGTTTTCGCAATGGAGTCGGCCGTCGCTTTTCGCGCCAGCGAGTCGTAGAGCATTCGGATCGGAACGGTTTCGATCTTGACCACACGCAACTCGGTGGAGTCGGACTTCTTGATCGTCACACGGCTCCGGTCGAACACCTGCTCGGGCGAGTACGGCTTGTCCAACGTCAGCTTGATCACGCGGCCGCTGTCCTGCACGGCCATTTCCGAGATCCGGATCCCGACGGTGTCGTGCGGGAACGTGTACAACTCGGCGTTCGCGCTCGCCGTGATGGTGCGGCGCGTCGTGTCCCATGATTCGGACGGATCGAGCTCGCGATTGGAATTGCGGTCGCCGTACGCGCGGATGGTGTAATCGCCCGGCGGCATGTAGCGCAGGTCGTATCGGCCCACGCTGTCGGTCAGCACCTGATAGACGGTGCTGTCGTATCCGATCGCTTCGACCAGCGCCTTGGGCGACGGCTTGCCCGCCACCCAGTCGAACACCACGCCGGTGATGCTGGTCTTCGGGATCTCGCCGCCGGTGCTGAACACGAGTCGGATCGTGCTGTCGATGCCGTTATTCCGCAGATCCGAGATGCCGGGGCTCACCGTGATCGAATAGACGGTGTTCGGCTTCCATCCCTTCTTCGGACTGATGGAGATCTTCGTGCGTCCCCAGTCCACGCTTGGCTTGCCCGCCTTCGGACTGATGAAGACGAGCTGGTCGAGCGTGGGTGCCCCGCGCGGGGTTTCGCTGATGACTTCATTGAACTGAATGACGACGGACTTGGGCTTCGCGCCAACCGCGCCGTTGCCGGGCGAGATCTTGGTGACCCAGGGCGCGTCGAGGTCGGGTGGACCGCCTTCCGGCGCAGTCACGTTGGCGCACGCGGCCGCGATGCTGGCGGTGATCGTGGCCGCCAGCACCCACAGCCCAACCGCGCGTACCCGCCGCGACCGAGATCCGTCGCTCATGCGCCGAACGACAGAAGCTTGGCCGCGAGCTGTTCGCGCTTGGCCCGCCACTCCACCAGCTTGGCGCGCTCTGCCTCCACCACGGCGGGAGGCGCCTTGGCGGTGAACTTCTCGTTGGAGAGTCGACCGTCGAGCGCATCGATCTGCTTGTCGAGCCCCTCCAGTTCGGCACGGATCTTCGCCGCTTCCTTGGCGATGTCGATCATGCCGGCCAGTGGCACGATCAGTTCGAGTCCCACGGCCACGACCACGTGCGCTGCCGCGCCCGCCGGTGCCGCATCTGCCATCGTCACCTTGGCACGAGCCAGCGATCCGATTGTGCCCAACTGCGGCGCCAGCGCGACCGCGAGATCGCCATGGGCCACGAGCGTTGCATCCACCCACGCGCCGGGCTGCACGCCGTTCTCGTTGCGTACGGTTCGAATCGCCTGCACGACCGAACGGGCCGTGTCGAACGCGTCGCCCGCACTCGTGCGTGTCGCACGCGGACGCGGCCACGCGGCCTGCGCGATGAACGCGTTGGCTGGCGTCGTCGGGAGCTGCTGCCACAGCTCTTCGGTGATGAACGGGACCACCGGCTGCAACAGCCGCAGCGCGCCGTCGAACGCATGCGCCAGCACGGCGCGCGCGACTTCGCGATCATCTCCCTCGGCCATGAGGCGCGGCTTGATCGACTCGAGGTACCAGTCGGCGAGCTCGTTCCACACGAAGCGACGCGCGGCTTCGGCGTACTCGGACAGGCGCAGCCCCTTGCCGCGCTCCCCCTCGGTCCATGCCACGCCGTCCGCCGGTCGCGCGGGTCCCAGTGCGGCCTCGCAATCGTTGATCGCCTGATCGAGGCGATCGAGAATCCACGCGTCGGCCGCGGTCAGTGACTCGGGCTTGAGAAGGCTTACGGCGAGCACCGGCTCGGTGCCCACGCGTGACAGCAAAAAGCGACCAATGTTCCAGAGCTTCGTGCAGAAGTTGCGCCCCGGCGCGAACGACTTGTCGAGGTCGTTCGGGTCGAGCATGACGTCCACGCCGAGCCCGAGGCCAGCGACCATCGTCCAACGCAGCGAGTCGGCGCCGTAGAGGCGCACCACGTCCAGCGGATCGATGCCGTTGCCCAAGCTCTTGGACATTTTGCGGTGCTGCATGTCGCGCACCGTGCCGTGCAGGTACACCGTGTGGAACGGCGACTTGTTCATGAACCAGCAGCCGGACATCACCATGCGCGAGACCCAGAAGAACAGGATCTCCGGCGCCGTCACCAGCACATCGCCTGGATAGAACGCCTTGAGATCGGCGCTCTCCATATTGGGCCAGCCCAGCGTGGACATTGGCCACAGCCACGACGAGAACCAGGTGTCGAGTACGTCCTC
This sequence comes from Gemmatimonas sp., assembly GCA_965279375.1. Classification (GTDB taxonomy): domain Bacteria; phylum Gemmatimonadota; class Gemmatimonadetes; order Gemmatimonadales; family Gemmatimonadaceae; genus Gemmatimonas. The sequence continues at coordinate 3,342,562 of OZ257156.1, forward strand.
GTCCTGACGCACCGCGCCGCCGCAGGTAGGGCAGGCGGTGACGTCGGTGCGCGAGACGATGGGTTGCGCGCCGTGTTCCTTGGCGCACGCATCGCAGTACCACACCGGCACGCGATGGCCCCACCAGATCTGTCGCGAGATGTTCCAGTCGCGAATGCCTTCCAGCCAGTTCACATACACCGCTTCCCAGCGATCCGGCAGAATGCGCAGCTCCCCGCTGCGCAGCACGGCCAGCGCGCGTTCGGCGAGCGGCTGCATGCGCACGAACCACTGGTCGGAGAGACGCGGCTCCACCACCGTGTCGCAGCGATAGCAATGCCGCACACTGTGCTGATGCGGCTCGATCTTCACGAGCGCGCCAGCGTCCTGCAGCATGGCCACGATCTTCGTGCGCGCCTCGGCGCGGTCCACGCCGCTCAGTGCGGCCGGCACGCGACCGGCGGCCAGCTCCACTTCGCGCACAATGCCATCGGCGTCGATGATGACGGGCATCGGCAACGCGTGGCGCTTGGCCACTTCAAAGTCGTTCGCGTCGTGCGCGGGGGTGATCTTCACGGCGCCCGAGCCGAACGCGGGATCGGTGTAGCTGTCCGCCACCACGGGAATGCGCACGCCGTTGAGCGGCAGAATGAGCTCCTTGCCCACGAACGCCATGTAGCGCTCGTCTTCCGGATTCACCGCCACCGCCACGTCGCCGAGCATCGTTTCCGGGCGCGTCGTGGCCACGGTGATCGACTGCGTCGGGTCTTCCGCCAGCACGTACTTGAGGTGGTACAGTTTGCCGGCGGTCTCGGTAAACTCGGCTTCCTCGTCGGACAGCGACGTGCCGCAGCGTGGGCACCAATGAATCACGCGATGGCCCTTGTACACGAGGCCATCCTCGTGCAGCCGCACGAATGCCTCGCGCACGGCCACCGACAGCTCGGGCGAGAACGTGTACGCGGTGCGCGTCCAGTCGGCGCTCGTACCAATCGCCTTGAGCTGGTTGAGAATCTCGCCGCCCGTCTGCTCCACGAACTCGGCCACGCGCTGCACAAACGGCTCGCGCCCCACGTCAAAGCGGGTCTTTCCTTCGGCGGCCAGCTGCTTCTCCACCACGTTCTGCGTGGCGATGCCCGCGTGGTCGGTGCCGGGGAGGAAGAGCGCTTCGTCGCCGGCCATGCGGCGCCAGCGGATCAGGACGTCCTGCACCGTGTTGTTGAGACCGTGGCCCACGTGCAGCACGGCGGTGACGTTCGGCGGCGGCATCACGATCACGAACGGCTCGTGATCGGCGGCGCGTGCGGCGCTGGCCGTGAACACACCGTGTTCGGTCCAGCGCGGATACCAGGCGGCCTGTGAAGCGGCCGCATCGTGGTTCGGGGGGAGCGGATTCTGGTCGGGCGATGTCATCCGAGAAAACTAAGTACGCGAGGCGTCAGTCGGCGCGGGGCACGCGGACAGTCGGTGCATCCTGCACATCAAGTTGCTCGATCACCCGACGCACGCCGGGGACGCCGCGCGCGAGCGTACGAGCATAGGCGACCTCCTGCGGCCCATCGACCCAGCCCGTCAGCTCGATGTCGCCGGCCGAGATCGCGCCGATGTCGATCGAGCGCTCGCTCAGAATCGGGTCGTTACGAAAGGCCTCGAGCACCCGCCGTTCGAGTTCGATCTCTCGTGCGAACCCATCGGTGGAGGGCGACGGCGCGGACAGAGGACGTCGGGCGTCCCTGACGGTCCGTTGCTGCTGCTTCGGTGGCGCATGCGGCCGGGGCCTCTCCTGGCTCAGCGCGCGCGGGGCGGTAGGCCCACGGCGCGCGCCGAGCACCAGCGCGACCCCCGCGGTGACACCCACGGCGAGCAACAGAAGAGAAGCGGCTCGTCCGCGCTGGTCCCAGCCAGCGGGATCCTCGGCGTGGCGCAGCGAATATCTCGGCGATCTGGACATGGGATCTCTCTGGTGGCGCGTGTATCCGCGAATCGGTAAGTTGCCTTTCTCGCGCGGCGGGCATCGGGAGTATTCCGGTGCGCGCCGCGCGTGGCCATCCGGGACCTCGACGGTCATTCGGATGGCCTCAGCTCCTGGGCCAGTGCATCGGCCAGTTCAGCCTTTCTCCAGTCCGCTTCCGATGATCGCCGGTCCGTCAAACGCTGCCCCCGAGTCGCTGCTAGTCCTCACGCTCCCGGATGGTTCCACGCGCGAAGTGCCGTATGGCACCCTCGGGCGTGACGTGGTGGCAACGATTGGCGCCCGTCTGCTGCAGGCCTCGGTGGCGGTCGCGGTCGATGGCGAAGTACAGGACCTCATGACGCCTCTGCGCAAGTCCGGTGCCTTCGTCGTCATCACCGACAAGGACCCGCGTGCACTGGCGGTGCTGCGGCATTCCGGCGCGCACATCCTGGCCACGGCGGTGCGCCGTTTGCGCCCCGATGCGCACATCGGCTTTGGCCCGGCCATCGACGACGGCTTCTACTACGACTTCGAAGTGGCGCAGCCCTTCACGCCCGAGGACCTCGAGGCGTTCGAAGCGGAGATGAAGAAGGTGGTGGCCGAGAAGCTGCCGTTCGTGCGCGATGAAGTGACGCTGGCCGAGGCGCGCGTGCGCTTCGCCGACGATCCGCTCAAGCTCGAGCGCCTCGACGACTTTGAAGGCTCGGACGAAGTCATCTCCACGTACACGGACGGTCCGTTCGTGGACCTCTGCCGCGGCCCGCACGTGCAGGACACATCGTACCTCAAGCACTTCAAGCTGCTGTCGGCCGCAGGCGCGTATTGGCGCGGCGACGTCAAGCGACAGATGCTGCAGCGCATCTACGCGACGGCGTTCTTCAAGAAGGACGAGCTCGACACGCATCTGCACCAGCTCGAGGAAGCGAAAAAGCGCGATCACCGCGTGCTGGGCAAAGCGCTGGATCTGTTCCAGTTCTTTCCCGTCTCGCCGGGCGGTGTCTTCTGGACGCCCAAGGGCACGACGATCTACAACACGCTCGAAGCGTTCGTGCGCGAGCGGCAGAAGGAGTCGTTCAAGGAGATCAAGACGCCGCTCCTGTACAACTCCAAGCTCTGGGAGCAGTCGGGGCATTGGGGCAAGTACAAGGAGAACATGTTCCTCGTCCACAACAACGAGACGGGTGAACATGACATGGCGCTCAAGCCGATGAACTGCCCGTCGCACCATCTGTTCTTCGCGGCGTCCAAGCATTCGTATCGCGACCTGCCGATGCGCTACGTCACGTTCGACGTGCTCCATCGCAACGAACTTTCCGGCGCGTTGTCGGGGCTCACGCGCGTGCGTCAGTTCTCGCAGGACGACTGCCACGTCTACCTGCGCGAAGATCAGATCGCCGACGAAGTGCAGTTCCTGATGACGTTCATTCTTGGCTACTACGACGCGTTCGGGCTGACGGCCAAGCTCAAGTTCGCCACGCGTCCCGAGCAGCGCATTGGCTCCGATGAGCTGTGGGATCGCGCGGAAGGCGCGCTCAAGGCGGCGCTGGAAGCGACGGGGCGGCCGTACGAACTCAAGGAAGGCGACGGCGCGTTTTATGGTCCCAAGATCGACTTCGACGTGACCGACAGCATCGGGCGCGCGTGGCAGTTGGGCACGATCCAGCTCGACTACAACGCACCGGAACGATTCGATCTGTCGTACACGGGCGAAGACAATGCGGCGCACCGCCCGGTGGTGATTCATCGCGCAGTCAGCGGCTCGTTCGAGCGGTTCATCGCCATCCTCATCGAGCACTTTGCCGGCGCGTTCCCCGTCTGGCTCGCGCCCGAACAGGTGCGCGTGATCCCCATCGCGATCGACTACAACGAGTATGCCGGCGCGCTGGTGCAGCGCATGAAGGACGCGGGTATTCGCGCGACGCTCGATGCGCGCAACGAGACGCTCAACTACCGCGTCCGCGAGGGCGAAGTGGCCAAGATTCCGTACATGTGCGTGATCGGCAAGCGCGAAGCGGATGAGGGCAACGTCGCGTTGCGCGTGCGTGGCGCTGGGAAGAAGCAGGAGATTCTGTCGTCCGATGCCTTCGTGGCGCGAGTGCTCGACGAAATCGCCACGCGCGCCCTGACGCCGTCCTCCGATGGTCAGGCGACCGAGGCAAGCGCCGGCGCAGCAGAGGCCACCGCGTGACCCCCGAGGCGCTCCTCGATCTCTTCGTGCTCGCACCGGTCGGTCTGGTCGCGATCGATCTGGATGGGCACGTGCAGATGGCCAATCTCGCGGCGCGTCGCCTGTTGACGCCGTTCGTGAATGCGGGATCGCTGGAGAACCTGTTCGACGCGTTGGGCGACGTCATGCCGGACTTGGGCGCGCGTGTGCGCGCCTTCGAGGGACAGCGCGGCGTCATCGTGGAAGGGCTCGATCTGCTCGCGCCTGGTCAGTCGCATGGCGTGCAGGTGGCATTGGTGAAAGTAGGAGCCACCCGAGTGGTGGCGGTGGCGACCGATGCGGGCAATCTCGCTGAGGCCTTGGGTACCGTGAGTCGTCTCGAACAGCGGATGCGCGCTGTCGAAGTCACGGTGCGCGATTACGCCATCTTCACTGTCTCGCGCGACGGCCTGGTCGACTCATGGAACGAGGCGTCGGAGCGCGTGCATCAGTGGCCCGCGGCAGAAATCCTCGGCCAGTCCCTCGACGTGCTGCAGCCGAGCGAGATGGCGGGGCTGACCAACCTCGGCGACACGCTGGCCCTCGCCGCGCGCAACGGCTGGTGCGAAGAAGAGGGCAATCGCTCGCGGCGCGACGGAACGACGTTCTGGGCAAATACCGTCATCACCGCGCTGCGTGGCACCGATGGGTCGGCGATCGGCTTCTCCGTGGTGACGCGCGACCTGTCCGATCGACGCAAGCTCGATTCGTTCACGCGCGAAGACGCCGCCAGCAACACGGATTACCTCACCGGGGTCAGCTCGCGCCGCGCCTTCTTCGAAGTGGCTGGCTCGGAGGTTGCGCGCGGTCGTCGTTACGCGCAGCCGCTGTCGCTGCTGCTGGTGGACCCCGATCGCATACACGAGCTGGTGGAACAGCATGGCCAGCCCTTTGCGGACGAATGGCTGCGCGCGATCGCGTGGGTCTGCCGGCAGGAATCGCGCACCACGGACGTCGTGGGACGAGTCGGCGGCGAGCAGATTGCGGTGTTGCTCCCCAGCACCGAACTCTCGGGCGGCCTGGTGCTCGCCGAGCGTATCAGAGAGCGCATGCAGCGCCATGTCTTTCAGGGCGACTATCAGGCGGTGCGCTGCACGTTGAGCGTGGGTGTGGCGGAGCTGAGCGACGGCGTGACGAGCGTGGATGGGTTGCTCACCGCCGCGTCGACGGCCGTGCAACGTGCGCGGCAGGCGGGGATGAATCTGGTGGTGGGGTACGACGCATAGCCTCTGGGTCGCGTGTAGGTCGCAGGTAGATCGGGCGTGGTTTGCGTTTTGGTGATCCTGCAGCACATTCGCAGCAGATTTTCGGTACTCCGCTCTTCGCCCCGATCGAATCGTGAACCGACCCGTCCGCGCGCTGTTCGCTGCCTGCTGTCTGCTGTTCCTCTCTGCACAACGCTCCCAGAGCACGCCAACGTTTGCGCAAGCGGTCGATCAGTATCTCGACGACTTCGCACGTCGACATCCGTCGATCGCGGCGGGCAACGGCCTGCATCAGCACGACGATCTGCTCGATGACTACACCGCGGCGGGAATTCGCGCCGAGATCGCGTCACTCAAGCAGCACTCGGCGCGACTGCGTGCCTTCGGTGCGAAGACGCTCACGCCCGACGAACGCGTGGACCAGCGCATCCTCCTCGGCGTCATCGATGGATGGCTGCTGGAGCAGGAGACGCTCGCCAACTGGAAGCGCAATCCCATGCTCTACGGAAGCGCGCTGACTGACGGCGTACACAACCTGATGACGATGGAGAGCAGCCCGGCACCGCTCCGTATGCGGCGCATCATCAGCAAGTTGCGGCAGGTACCGACGCTACTCGGCGCAGCGCGCACCAATATCGTCAATCCGCCTCGTCTGTTTGCCGAACGCGGCGCCGCCATGATGCACGGCGCCGTGGACATGCTCGGTAAGGACCTCGATCTCGCGTTCGCCCGTGTGCCCGACGCAGCGCTGCGTGATTCGTTGCGGCGCGCGGCAGACGCGGCCATCCCGCAGGTGAACGCGTACATCGCGTACCTCGAGAAGGACGTCATCCCCAAGGCGAATGGCGACTTCACGATCGGCGCCACCAACATCGCGCGTCGATATCGTGCCGAAGAGCTGATCGATTCGCCGCTCGACAAGATGGTCGCGATCGGTGAGCGCGAGCTGACCGTCTCGCAGCGCGAGTTCCGTGCGGCCGCGGAGCGGTTGGCGCCGGGCAAGGATCCGCTCACCACATGGCTCGCGGTGCGCAAGGAACATCCCAAGATGGGCGGCGTGGTTGCAGCCACGAAGCGTGTCGTCGATTCGCTCACGGCGTTCGTGGCACGCAAGGGCATCGCATCGTTACCGCCGACGGAGCGGGTGATCGTGGAGCCGGCGCTGCCGTTCGATCTGGGCTTCGCGTCGATGCATGCGTCGCCGCCTCTCGAGGTCACACCGGTGCGCAGCATCTACTACATCACCGATGCGCGCGCAGATTTGCCGACAGCCGAGCAGGACGCGTGGCTCGAGCGATACAACTACGCGTCGTTGTCCAACACATCGGCGCACGAGGCGATGCCGGGGCACTGGCTGCACTCCACCTATATGCGGAAGACGCCGGGCAAGGTGCGACGCATCTGGATCGGTCTCAATCCGTTTCCACAGCCGTCGTCGGGGCAGGATGGTTGGGCGCACTATGCAGAGCAGATGGTGCTCGATGAAGGGTACGGCAACGGCGATCCCAAGCTGCGACTGGCCCAGCTTTCCGACGCGCTCACGCGCATCTGCCGCATGATCTCGGGCATCAAGGTGCACAGCAAGCAATGGACGCTCGCCGACGCGCAGCGCTGCTTCGAGGAGCAGGCGTACGTCGCGGCTCCAGCGGCGAAGCGCGAAGCCGAGCGTGCCACCTACGATCCCACCTACGGCGGCTACTTCCTCGGCAAGCGAGGCATCCTCAAGCTGCGCGACGACTATGCGGCGCGTATGGGGAGCAAGTTCAACTTGCGCGAGTTTCACGAGCGCGTGATGACCAACGGGATCGCGCCTATCTGGGCGCATCGACAACTGCTGCTACCCGGTGACACTGGGGAGATCATTCACTGATGACGGACGTGCGACGCAAGACAGCAGTGCCGGGAACGGTGAAAGTGGGTGTGTTGGGGGCGGGGGCGTGGGCCGAGTTTGCACATTGCCCGGGGTACAAGCGCGATGCACGCTGCGAGTTGGTGGCGATCGCCGATCCGATCGTCGAACGCGCGCAAGCATTTGCGGAGAAATTCAACATCCCGCGCGTGTATGCCACGCACGCCGAGCTGATCGCGCAGGAAGACATCGACTTGGTGGACGTGTGCACGCCAAGTGCGACGCACTTTTCGCTCAGCATGGCCGCGCTCGAAGCCAACAAGCATGTGTTGTGCGAGAAGCCCGTGGCCTACGACTTCACCGAGACGCGCCGCGCGGCCGCGTTGGCTCGATCGAAAGGACTCAAGACCAAGCTGGGCTTCACGTTTCGCTATAGCCCGGCCATGCAGTACATGAAGGAGCTGATCGAGCAGGGGTTCATCGGGACGCCGTTCATCTTCAACGGTTACGAGCAGAACTCGCAGTGGCTTGATCCGCAGAACCCGCTGCGTCAGGTGGACCACGAGGCCGATCAGTCGCAGATCCACGTATCGTCGCTGGAAGGCTACGGTGCGCCGATCATGGACATCGGGCATCTGTTCATGGGCAGTCGTTTCCAGTCGGTGGTGGGGACGATGAAGAACTTCATCCCTGAGCGCATGGTGCGCGCCACCGGCACGATGATGCGCATGAACATCGACGATGGTGACATCTTCATCGGCGAGTACGCCAACGGTGCCATCGGTTCCATCCAGACCAGCTTCGTCACGGTGGGCAACTACCCGGGCATCGAAGCTCGTGTGTACGGCAGCAAGGGCGCGCTCATCTGCCGTCTGGTGGAAGAGAACGGCATCTGCGAGTCGCTCAAGGCGGCGTCGGCCGATCAGGTGGAGTTCCGCGAGATCGAGGTGCCGGAACGCTTCTATCCGCCTGGCGGCAGCAAGCGCGAGTCGTGGCGTTCGCTCTTCTACGCCAACCTTGTCAGCTCGTTCATCACGGAAATTCTGAGCGACGAACCGGAGAACGAAGGCAACTTCGAAGACGGTGCACACGTGCAGGAGCTGATCAACGCCGTCGAGCAGTCTTTCCGCGAGCGCCGCTGGGTCTCCATTCCACTCGGCTCGTGAGCGCCGCGCTCGACCGCTTCCTCGAGCACTATTTTCGCCGCCGTCCGGTGAACGCGACGTTCACCGGCGTGCACGAGTATGACGATGCGTTGCCGGACTGGAGTGAGTCGGGGCTCTGGTCGCTCGACGCGGAGATGCATGCGCTCCGCGCGGAATTGGTCGCCGCGTATCCTCACGTAGCGACAGCCAGCGCGCAGGCACTGGCCGAGGATGTCGATCTGCTCGATGCGCGGTTGGCGATCGCGTTTCTGGACGTGCAGCTCGCGGAGAATGCCAGTCGGCATGGGCCTCGAGGGAATCCCGCGCTCTGGAGTGGCGAGGCGGTCTTCTCCGTCGTGTCGCTGGTGATTCGCGATTTCGCGCCGGCGGTGCAGCGCGCGAACGCCATCGTGGCTCGCCTGCAGGCGATCCCGGGCTTCTTCACCAACGCGACGCGTGTACTGGAGCACGCGCCCATTCCGGCGGCGTCGGCAGACAAGGCGCAGCGCGACTGCACGGGCGCGGCGATTCTGCTCAAGCACGGTCTCGAGACGTGGCTGGCGGAGCAAGAGGGCGTGGTGTTGGCCGACGTCGCGTTGTCGATGCGCGCGCACGCGGATGCCGCGCTCGTTGCGTTCGAGCAGTTTGCGCAGTGGCTGCGCGCGCGGCCTGAGGCACCGGACGCCGGTATGTCTTGCGGCGCGGAGCTGTACGATCTGCTGCTGTCGCAGGGACACCAGTGCGAACGGTCGCGTGCAGAGCTGCTGGCCGACGCTCGAACGGCGATAACCTCGGCCAAGGCGCGACTACATGCGTTCGCGCAGGCGACCGCCGGCTCATGGGACAAAGCGCAGGCGCTTATGGCGGCCGATCACGCGGCGCCTGAAGGGTATCTCGATGCGTTTGCGCGCACGTGGGCACGCTGCCGCGAGCATGCGCTCCGCTACGATGTGGTGACCTGGCCCGAGTGGCCGCTTCGGTATGTGACGTTTCCCGCTGCGACGCGCGATGCTGCGCCGTACCTGTACTACCTCTACTATCGTTCTCCGGCGCCGTTCGACCCGTATACGACGTACGAGTATGTCGTACCTCCGCTGCCTACCGCCCCTGACGCAGTGGAGCGCCATCTGCGCGTGTGGAATGCGAGTGCGGTGACGCTGAATCACGTGGTGCATCATGGTGCGATCGGGCACCACGTGCAGAACTGGCACGCATATCATCAGGCCACGTCGCGCATCGGACGCATCGCCGCCGTTGATTGCGCCAATCGCGTCGGCATGTTTTGCGCTGGCACGATGGCCGAAGGGTGGGCGTGCTATGCGACCGAGTTGATGGAGGAGCTCGATTTCCTCTCGCCGCTGGAACGCTTGTCCGAACAACATTCGCGCATTCGCTTCCTCGCGCGCGCGATCGCGGACATCGAACTGCATCAGGGATCGATGAGCGTTGACGAAGTCATTCGCTTCTACGTGGACGAAGTGGGGATGTCACCTGAGGTAGCGCGCGCGGAGACGATCAAGAACGCGATGTTCCCGTGCACGGCCGTCATGTACTGGCTGGGTACGCAGGGCATTCTCGATCTGCGGAAGACGCTCCAGCGCACGCAGGGTGCGCAGTTCAATCTCAAACGGTTTCACGACACGCTGCTCGGCTATGGTTCCATCCCGGTGCCGCTCGTGTCGCGACTCATGACGGCGGAGTCCGAATGATGCGATGGAAGAGTGTGCGCCGTGGAGCGGCGTCGGCGGCGGGTGCTGCGGCATTGGCGCTCGTGGCAGCGTGTGGCAAGTCGGAGTCGTCGGCGAGCACGCCCGCGGCCGCCGCTGCTTCCGGTGCATCCAACGAGCTGCTGATCGTCGGCTACGATCGCGAGCCCGACACGATGAATCGCTACGCCACGCACATTCTCGAAGACATTCAGACGTGCGTGATCGAAGGGCTCGTCACCAGCGACGAGCACATGCAGGTGGTGCCCGTGCTCGCCACTGAGATTCCCACGGTGGCCAACGGCGGCGTGAAGATGCGCGCCGACGGTGGGATGGATGTGACGTGGAAGCTGCGCCCTGGAGTGAAGTGGCACGATGGCGTACCGCATACTTCGGCCGACGTGAAGTTCACCGTCGATGCCATGATCAAGGGCGACTGGAAGCCGGAGAGCACAGACGGCTTCGATCGCATTTCGTCGGTGGATACCCCCGATTCGTTGACGGCGGTCGTGCATTACAAGGAAGTGTATGCGCCGTATCAGATGCAGTTCGCGCGCGGCACGCTCCCCAAGCATGTGCTGCAAGGACGCGATATCGACAAGGCGGGCGACTACAATCGCAATCCGCTGGGCACTGGCCCGTATCGCGTGGTCGAGTGGAAGACCGGCGAGCACGTCCTGCTCGAGAAAGTGAAGGACTACTGGCGAGGCCCCGAGTTCCCGAAGATCAATCGCATTCTATTCCGTTTTGTCACCAACACCAACACGCGCATCAACCAGCTCAAGAGCGGGGAAGTGCACATGGTCGCGTTGGTGGCGTGGGATAAGGTGCGCGAGCTCAAGGACATGCCGTCGATCCGCTTGAATCGCGTGATCGGCAACGGCTACGAGCACGTCTCGCTCAACGAGAAGCACTTCCCAGCCTTCGCCGATGTGCGCGTACGCCGCGCGCTCGCTCACGCCATCGATCGCGAGCAGATCACGGAGAAGATGCTCGACGGACTGGTGTCGGTGGTGAACGGGCCCATTCAGCCCCTCTCCTGGGCCTACGAGTCGAATGTGCAGAAGTACGAGTTCCGGCCCGCGTACGCGCGCGCTTTGCTCGACTCGGCGGGGTGGGTCGTCGGCGCTGACGGCGTGCGCGCCAAGGATGGCAAGCCGCTGGCCTTCACGCTGATCACGCAGGCGGGGTTCACTATTCGTGAGAACGTCGCGCAGGTGCTGCAGAAGCAGTTCAAGGACGTCGGCGTGAACGCGACCATCAAGCTCATCGACGGGACGTCGATCAGTAGTGTCTGGTTCGCCGGCGACTTCGACGCGATGCTGCATTGGTGGCAGTCGGGGGCCGATCCCGAGATCACGCTGTTCTTCGCCTCCGATCGCACGCCGCCCGCTGGACGGAACATCAACAACTTCGCCGACGACTCGCTGACGAAGCTGTTGTATGCATCCGATCGCACCGCCGATCAGGCAAAGCGTGGCGCGCTGCTCAAGCTGGCGCAGAAGCGCGTGGCGGAGTTGGTACCGGAGCTCGTGCTGTACAACACGGCCAAGTTCGACGCGATCCCGATGGCGATGCTCAACTTCAAGGGCAATCCCACCAATGCCGGACCCTTTTGGAACGTGCATGAGTGGTACTTCGCGGGGCCGAAAGCGCAGTGACCCTGCGTTCCGCAGCGGCTCACTGACCCGCTCGTGCTGCGATTCGTAGCGCGCCGCTTGGCGCAGGCCGTGCCGTTGCTACTGGTGGTCTCACTCCTCGTGTTCGCGCTCATTCACGCGGTGCCGGGCGGCCCACTCTCGCTCTACCTCGAAAACCCGAACGTGCGTCCGCAGGACATCGAGCGTCTGCGACGCGCGATGGGACTCGATCGCTCGTTGGCTGCGCAGTACTGGTCGTGGCTCGTGGCATTCGTGCGCGGCGACTGGGGGTACAGTTACGCTGATGGTCGGCCGGTGCTCGAGCGCATCGCGGAACGCATTCCGGCGACGCTGCAGCTCGTCGCTACCTCCACGGCCGCCGCGGTCGTCGTCGCGCTGACCGCGGCATTGCTCAGCGCACGCCATCGCCTCGCGGACCGCGTCGGCATGTTGGTAGCCGTCGCTGGCATTTCGCTCCCCGTCTTCTGGTTCGGTCTCGTCCTGCAACTCGTCTTCAGCAGTTGGCTGGGGTGGCTCCCCTCGTCGGGGCGCGCGTCGTTCAGCGCGATCGCCACGGGAGGATCGCTGGTTGATCGGCTGCAGCACCTCCTGTTGCCGGCCACGGTGTTGGCCGGGGCGCACGCGGCGGGGTGGATGCTCTATCTGCGAGGTTCGCTCCGAACGACACTCGCCATGCCGCTCGTGCCGGCAGTGCGAGCCCGCGGCGTGGGCGAGACGCGCATTCTGTTGCAGCACGCACTGCGCTTGTCGCTGCTTCCGTTTCTCACCGTCGTGCTGCTCGATGCGTCGATCATGGCATCGGGCGCTGTGGTCACTGAAAGTGTGTTCGCGTGGCCGGGCATCGGCAGTCTGTTCACCGAAGCACTCGCCAAGCGCGACTACACCGTGCTGATGGCGTTCCTCATGTGCGCCACGATCGCCGTCGTGATGCTCAGTGCGATTGCCGACATCGCGGTCCATGCACTCGATCCGCGCACGCGGTCGGCCGCGTGAAACTGGTGATGCCCGCGTGAGCGCGCGATGAGCGGCAGCGTCTCCACGTCCGGCTTTGCGTCCGCCTCGTCGCGGTCGAAGGCGTCGCGCATCACCACACTGCGCACCGCATCGTTCGTACTGGGCGCGCTGCTCATCGCGGCGCTCTGTGCGCCGATCGTCGCGCCGTACGCAGCGGACGCGGTCGATCTCGCCAACCGTCGCGCGGCGCCGTCCGCCACGCACTGGTTCGGCACTGACGAACTCGGTCGCGACTTGCTCACGCGCGTGCTCTTTGGCGCGCGCATCTCGCTGGCGATCGGTTTGCTGTCGGCTGCGGTAAGTGCGGGCATCGGCGTGTTGATTGGCGCGACGGCTGGATACGCTGGCCGCTGGGTCGATGCGCTGTTGATGCGATTCACCGAGGCGATGCTCTCAGTACCGCGCCTGCCGCTGCTCATGATCGCCGCTGCAGTGCTCGCACCCAGCGTTCCGCTCCTGATTCTGCTGGTGGGCCTGCTCGGGTGGATGGAGACGGCGCGTGTGATGCGCGCCGAGGTGCAGTCGCTGCGCGCTCGTGATTTCGTGTCGGCGGCGCGCGCGGTCGGTGCGCCGTCGGCGCGGATCGTCTGGCGTCATATCCTGCCCGGCGTCGTTCCGTCGGCGGCCGTTGCCGTCACACTGGCGGTCGGACGGGGGATCCTGCTCGAAAGCGCGATGAGCTTCTTCGGCGTGGGTGTTCAACCGCCGACGGCGAGTTGGGGGAACATGCTCTATCAGGCGCAGTCCACCATGAGCTCCGAGCCTTGGCTGGGCATCTTCCCGGGTGCGTTCATCTTTCGCACGGTGCTGTGCTGCAACCTGATCGGAGACGTGCTGGCCCGGGACCGACGGTCCGGCCCCTCGGTGTCACAAAGCACATCGCGTTGAGTACTCCCGCGAGATGCGGTTAGCTTTCCGGCATGACAGATCTCTCCCGCCAGCCTGTGATCGTCGGCGCCGCGCGCACGCCGATCGGACGGTACCTTGGGGGGCTCGCCCCTCTCTCCGCGCCCGAACTTGGCGCCATCGCTATTCGTGCCGCGCTGCAGCGCTCCGGTGTGTCGCCGGACGATGTGCAGGAAGTCATCATGGGGCACGTGCTGCAGGGTGGCACGGGACAAGCGCCCGGGCGCCAGGCCATGCTCAAGGCCGGCGTGCCTGCAACTGTCTCAGCGGTCACCATCAACAAGGTGTGTGGCTCGGGACTCAAGGCCGTCATGCTCGCCGCGCAATCCATCAAGGCGGGTGACGCGCAGGTGATCATCGCCGGCGGACAGGAGTCGATGTCCAACGCACCGCACTACGTGTACGGCATGCGCGGCGGCATCAAGATCGGCGACCAGACGATGGTCGACGGCATGATCAAGGACGGCCTCTGGTGCGGCACCTGCAACGTGCACATGGGTTCGCACGCCGAGTACACGGCGCGCAAAGCGAACGTGACGCGCGCGCAGCAGGACGAGTTCGCGGCCGCATCGCATCGCAAGGCCGTTGCCGCGCAGACCGCGGGCAAGTTCGATGCGGAGATCGTGCCGGTCGAGATTGCCGGACGCAAAGGCCCCACGATCATCAGCGTCGATGAAGGCCCGCGCGCCGATACCACACTCGGCTCGCTCGCCAAGCTGCGCCCCGCGTTCCCCGACAAGAACACCGACCCCGCAGAGCTCACGGTCACGGCGGCCAATGCGTCGTCGCTCAACGACGGTGCCGCTGCAGTGGTTGTGACGAGCGAAGCGTATGCTCGCGAGCACGGCCTCAAGATTCTCGGGCGCATCACTGGCTACGCCACCGGTGCCGGCAACCCGCAGGATCTGTTCTTCGCGCCGATCACCGCCGTGAACAACCTGCTCAAGAAGACCGGCACCACGATCGGCGACTACGATCTCATCGAAGCCAACGAGGCCTTCGCGTCGCAGTCCATCGCCGACGGCAACGGTTTGGGGTGGGACTTCGACAAGGTCAACGTCAACGGCGGCGCGATCGCGCTGGGGCACCCCATCGGTGCCAGCGGCGCGCGCGTGCTGGTCACGCTGCTGCATGCGTTGGCTGATCGTCAGCTGTCGCGAGGCCTCGCAACGCTGTGTCTTGGTGGTGGTGACGCCGTCGCGCTGTCCGTGGAGCGGGTCGTCGAGTGATCGCACGACCGCGGGGCGGTGGGTTGCCGCTCGCGGATGCACCGACGTGGCTGTACGCGGCGCCGGGTCAGTTGCGCGCGCCGTTTCGCTTGATGTGTTTCGGCGCAGCGCTGTTTCTCGCGCAGGGCATCGCCGAGTCGTTCCTCGGCCCGCCTTCGCCGCGCTCTCGGAGTTGGTGGGAGAGCCGATTGCGGCGTACCCGTGGATGATGCTCGCCGGTGTGCTCGGCGCACTTGGCGTCGCGCTGCGCCTCGTGGACGACAGGCCGTGGACCGATATCGGGCTTGACTGGCGCGCGTGGCGACCGCGTGCGATTGGCGTGGGTGCGGCGCTGGGTGGCGGTGCGATCGCCGTCACCGCGCTCCTGCTCTGGATCACGGGCGCGCTGCACGTCGAGGCCTCGCCGCTGCTCGACGGGGCCGCGTCCGTTGGTCGCGCGTGGAGCGGCACGGCGATGCGGCTGGCGATCATGCTCGCACCCGCCGCGCTCTGGGAAGAACTGATCTTCCGAGGCTATCTCTGGCGCGTCATGCACGATGCAGGCGGCCCTCGCGTCGCGCTGTGGAGCAGCAGCGTCGCCTTCAGTTTTGTGCATCTGCTCAATCCGGGTGCTGGCGTGCGCGCTGGCGCGCTCGTGCTGCTCGCTGGCCTCTGTCTCGCGCTCTTGCGCGCGCATTTCGACAGCCTGCCCGCGGCCTGGGCTGGTCACGTCGCCTGGAACTGGACCATGGCCGCGCTGCTGCACGTTCCGGTGAGTGGGCTTCCCTTTGCAACGCCGGGCTATCGCGTCGTGCTCCAGGGTCCCGACTGGCTCACCGGCGGTACGTGGGGGCCCGAAGGCAGCCTCGCTGCAGCGCTGGTGATGATCGGCCTTCTCGTGTGGTATCACCGCGCGTCGCGCGGACAAGCGATCCTGTAGCAATTCATTCTGCGATTCATGCAGCGATTCATCGATGATCCGGAGAGACTGATTCCATGAGTGCAATCACGACCGAACGCGAGCGTATTGCCGTTGTCGGGGCAGGGCAGATGGGCAACGGCATCGCGCATGTGTTCGCGGCCGCCGGCCACGAGGTCACGATGATCGATGTGAGCATCGAGGCGCTCAGCCGTGGCAAGGAGACGATCGCGCGCAACCTGGATCGTCAGGTGAAGAAGGGCACGCTCACGAGTGATGACGCCGCGGCCGTGCTCGCGCGCGTGCACACCGAACCGTCGTTGGACGCGGCGTCGCAGGCGACGCTTATCGTCGAAGCGGCCACCGAACGCGTCGATCTCAAGTTCCGCATCTTCGAAGATCTCGACCGCATCGCGCCGGCGGGTGCAATTCTCGCATCGAACACCAGTTCGATCGCCATCACCGAAATCGCCGCACGCACCAAGCGCCCCGAGCAGGTGATCGGCATGCACTTCATGAATCCGGTGCCGGTGATGCAGCTGGTCGAAGTCATTCGCGGACTCGCCACGTCCGATGCCACCACGCAGCACGTCATGGCGTCGGCCAAGGCGCTCGGCAAGACGCCGGTGGAAGTGAACGACTTCCCGGGTTTCGTGGCCAATCGCATCCTGATGCCGATGATCAATGAGGCGATCTACTGCGTCATGGAAGGCGTCGGCACCCCCGAGGCGATCGACACGGTGATGAAGCTGGGCATGAATCATCCCATGGGACCGCTCACACTCGCGGACTTCATCGGACTCGATACCTGCCTCGCCATTCTCGAAGTCTTGCACAATGGCTTGGGCGATCCGAAGTACCGCCCGTGCCCGCTGCTCCGAAAGTATGTCGCCGCTGGTTGGTATGGCCGAAAGAGCGGTCGCGGCTTCTACACGTATTAGACGGACCTGACTCCAGACATGTCGCTGCTCCCGCTGACCGAAACACAGAAGGAAATTCAGCTGCTCGCGCGCTCGTACGCGCAGCGTGAACTCGCCCCCAAGGCCGCACAGCGCGATCGGGACTCGTTCTTCGATCCGCAGATGGTCGCGCAGCTCGCCGAGCTGGGCTTCTTCGGCATGCTCACGCCGGAGAAGTACGACGGCTTGGCGCTCGACGTGACCAGCTATCTGCTCGCGCTCGAGGAGATCGCCGTGGGCGACGCGTCCGCCGCCGTGCTGCTGAGTGTGCACAACTCGCTGCCGACGCAAATGCTGATGAGCTTCGGCACCGAGGCGCAGAAAGACCGCTACCTTGCGCCGATGGCGCGTGGCGAGACGCTTGGCGCGTTCATGCTCTCCGAAGCGGATGCTGGCTCCGACGCTGGCTCGTTGCGTACGCAGGCCGTGCGCGATGGCGACGATTGGATTCTCAACGGCACCAAGGCCTGGGTCTCGCACGGCAGCGAGGCCGGTGTGCTGCTCTGCATGGCGCGCACCGACACACCCGACGCGCGGAAACGGAGTGGCATCTCCACGTTCATTCTGACGCCGGATCTCCCGGGCTTTCAGCTGGGGAAGAAAGAGAACAAGATGGGACTCCGTGCCTCGCCCACGCTGCAGATCATGCTCGACGGCTGCCGCGTGCCCGGCGACCGACTGCTTGGCGAGGTAGGCAAGGGCTTCACGTACGCGCTCGGTTCGCTCGATCAGGGGCGACTGGGCATCGCCGCGCAAGCCATTGGCATCGCACGCGCGGCACTCGAAGCGGCGGCCAAGTACGCGGTTGAACGCAAGCAGTTCGGCAAGCCGATCGCCGAATTCCAGGCCATCCAGTTCAAGCTCGCCGATATGGCGACACAGATCACCGCGGCACGCACGCTGCTTCATGCGGCGGCCTCGGCGAAGGAGCGTGGTGAACAGATCACCCGCTTCAGCTCCATGGCGAAACTCGTCGCCTCAGAAACCGCCATGTCCGTGACCACGCAGGCCGTCCAGATCCTCGGCGGCTACGGCTACGTCACCGACTATCCCGTCGAACGCTTCTTTCGTGACGCCAAGGTCACCGAAATCTACGAGGGTACCTCGGAGATTCAGCGCATGGTGATTGCGCGTGAAGTCTTGGCAGCCATCGCGGCTGACGACGGGAATCTTCCGGACTAACGCACCAATGCAATTCTTCGATACACTCGCTGACATGGGCCATGAGCAGGTCGTCATGTGCCACGACAAGGCGTCAGGCTATCGCGGCGTGATCGCGATTCACGATACGACACTCGGTCCCGCGCTCGGCGGCTGCCGCTTCTGGAACTACGCGACCGACGAAGAGGCGATCATCGACGCCCTGCGCCTGTCGCGCGGCATGACCTACAAGAACGCAGTCGCCGGACTCAATCTGGGCGGCGGCAAGTCGGTCATCATCGGCGACAACAAGACCGCCAGCCGCGAGATGATCTTCCGCGCGCACGGGCGTTTTGTGGACTCGCTCGGTGGCCGCTACGTGACCGCGGAAGACGTGGGCACGACCGTGGAAGACATGGACTTCGTGCACATGGAGACGAAGTACGTGACCGGCATCGGCTCCAAGTCCGGTGATCCGTCCTCCGTCACGGCGCACGGTGTCTTTCGTGCCATCGAGGCGTCGGCCAACAGCCGCTGGGGCAGCGATTCGCTGGAAGGGCGCACCGTCGCCATTCAGGGACTCGGCCATGTCGGCTTCCATCTCGCGATGGAACTCCACAAGGCGGGCGCCAAGTTGATCGTCACTGATATCGATACCACGCGCATTGCGCGCGTCGTTGAAGCGACCGGTGCCAAGGCCGTCAGCCTCGCGGAGATCTACGGCGTGAAGGCGGACATTTTCACGCCGTGCGCACTGGGCGGCATCATCAACGACGACACCATTCCGCAGCTTCAGGTGGAAATCGTCGCGGGTGCGGCCAACAACCAGCTGCTCGAGCCGCGTCATGGCGACGAGCTGCAGACCCGCGGCATTCTGTACGCGCCGGACTACGTCGCCAACGCTGGCGGCGTCATCAATGTGTACAGCGAACTCACCGGCTGGAGCCGCGAGCGCTCCCTGCGCAAGGCCGATGAGATCTACCACACGGTCTTGAGCGTCTTCCGGCTGGCCAGCGACACGGGAATCCCCACCTACAAAGCTGCGGACCGTGTCGCCGAGCAGCGAATTCACGCCGTCCGTGGCATGATTCAGACTTGGCCCCAGTTCCCAAACCGCGAGACCTGACCATGGTGAACGTCGCACACCCCGGCGAGCGCATCCCGATCGCCTCCGATCATGCCGGCTTCGAACTCAAGGAGCGACTGCGCGTGTCGCTCGCGGAGATGGGTTTCTCCGTCGAAGACATCGGGACGCACAGCACTGCCAGCACCGACTACGCGGACTACGCGCATCCGTTGGCGCAGGAGGTCTCCGAGGGTGTTTCCGAGCGTGGCATCCTGATGTGCGGGACGGGTCTGGGCATGTCATATGTCGCGAACCGCTATCCGGGCGTGCGCGCGGCCGTCGCGTGGACGCCGGAAATCGCAGCGCTGGCGCGTAAGCACAACGATGCGAACATTTTGGTGCTCCCCGCGCGTTTCGTTTCTGACGAAGACGCGCTGGAGATTCTGCGCGCGTGGTTGAACACCGAATTCGAAGGCGGGCGCCACACGCGCCGCGTCGAGAAGATTGAACGAGATGGCGCCGAGGGCGCCGGGAGCGACGCGTGAGCGACGGAACGACGACGGCGGCCAGCACGGCCTGGCATCTCTGGGATCGCTGCCCACCGGGCGAAGCACTGTTGCGCGCCGATCCGGCCATCGCGCATCTGATCGAAGAGGAAACGCAGCGCCAGAACGAAGGGATCGAGCTCATCGCGAGTGAGAACTTCGTCTCGCCCGCCGTCATGGAGGCGATGGGCTCGCCGCTCACCAACAAGTACGCCGAAGGCCTGCCCGGCAAGCGCTACTACGGTGGCTGTGAAGTGGTGGACAAGGTCGAGCAGTTGGCGATCGATCGCGTCAAGCAGCTGTTCGGCGCCGACCACGCCAACGTGCAGGCGCACAGCGGTGCGTCGGCGAATGCAGCCGTCTTCCTCGCGTTCCTCAAGCCGGGCGACACGTTCGTCGGCATGGACCTCTCGCAGGGCGGACATCTCACGCACGGTTCGCCGGTCAACTTCTCCGGGTTGCTGTACCACGCGGTGTCGTACGGCGTGACCGAAGACGGCATCATCGACTACGAGCAGATGCGGGCGCAGGCTCGTGCGCATCGCCCGAAGATGATCATCGCTGGCTACAGCGCGTACTCACGGACCATCGACTGGCAGGCCTTTGCCGACGTGGCCAAGGAAGTCGGCGCGCTGTTCATGGTGGACATGGCGCACTTCGCTGGACTCGCCGCGACGGGCGTGTACCCATCCCCGGTTCCGTTCGCGGATGTCGTCACCAGCACCACGCACAAGACGCTGCGTGGTCCACGCGGCGGCATCATTCTCTGCAAGGCCGAGCACGCGAAGGCGATCGACAAGGCGACGTTCCCTGGAATGCAGGGAGGACCGCTCGAGCATGTGATCGCGGCCAAGGCGGTCGCATTTCACGAGGCGCTGCAGCCGTCGTTCACGCAGTACTGTCAGCAGGTGGTGAAGAACGCGCAGACGCTGGCCGCCGCGCTCGTGTCACGCGACTACCAGATCGTCTCCGGTGGTACCGACAACCACCTGATGCTCGTCGATTTGCGCAACAAGGGGCTGACGGGCAAGGTCGCGGAGAAGGTGCTCGACCAGGCCGGCATTACGGTCAACAAGAACACCGTGCCCAAGGAGACGCAGTCGCCGTTCATCACGAGCGGCATTCGCATCGGCACGCCGGCCGTGACCACGCGCGGCATGGGCGCGGACGCGATGCTTCAGATCGCGTCGCTGATCGATCGTGTGCTGCTCGCGCCGGAAGATCCCGCGGTGATCGCGGCGGTTCGCGCTGACGTGAAAGCACTCGCAGATTCGTACCCGTTGTACGGAGCAGGCGCTCGCGTCTGAGCGCGCGCGATATGGGTGGTGGCACACGGATGCGTGCCACCGCCCGGTGCGGATTGGGAGTGTGAGCCACAGCGCGCGCAAGGCATTGTGGCGCCGTTGGCGGGCCTGCATCATTTAATCCGTTCCGAGTTGTTGGGAGCAGGCGTTGCGGCGCGACTCGCCTGCGCGTCTACTCCGGTGCCACCAACGCAGTCGCGGCGTGCACCGCTGCGCTGCTCACGTACGAGGGAGTTGGGCCGTGTCCGAGTTGGCGTTCCGCGACGGCATCATGGAGCAGATTCGACTGCGCGAACCGCGGTTCGAGGAGCGCGCCTATCTGTTTGTGCTCGCCGCGCTCGAGCACTGCCAGAAGAATCTGCTGGAACGTCGCCACATCACCGGGCCGGAGTTGGCGCATGCGTGCCGAGAACTGGCGCTGCAGCGTTTTGGCGTGACCGCTCGTCTCGTGCTCGAGCACTGGGGCCTCCGCGGAACGCGTGACATCGGCGACATCGTGTTCACGCTGGTGGATATGGGATTGCTCGTCAGCCAGCCGCAGGATTCGCGCGACGACTTCCTCGGTGTTTTCGAATTCGAAGACGCCTTCGAGCGCGAGTATCCCTGGAGCACCGCGCACGTCTGATTCCGTGCGGCGATCCCGAGCGCGGATAGCCACAGCGGCAGAAGCTACGGCGCGCGATCACGCCGCCATCGCAGACGGCACCCCCTCGTTCACGCTGATGTTGCAGGCCGCCACACAGGCGGCGTCTGTCATTCTGCGCGAGTTCCCGCACCGCCTCGCGTATGGCGTTGCCGTGCACGCGGGCAGCGGCAACAATGGTGGCGATGCCTACATCGTTGCGGCACAGCTCGCACGGGCGGGCATCGCCGTTCGCCTGCATGCCGTTGATTCGCCGCGCACGGCGGACGCGCAACGAGCTGCAGCACTCGCTGCGCCCAGACTTGTGCACGGTGCGCCAACCGGTCGCGAGCTGCTGGTTGTCGACGGAATTCTCGGCACCGGTCATCGCGGTGCCCTGCGCGATGGCGTGAGCCGTGCCTGTGCGCAACTGCGCGACGCTCGCGACCGCGGGGCGACCATCGTCGCGCTCGATCTGCCATCGGGACTCGATGCCACCACCGGCGACATCGCGGATGGCAGTACGCCCGCGGATCTGACCATCTCATTCGGGACGTTCAAACGCGGTACCCTCGTCGCGCGCTCGCACTGCGGACGGATCGTGCTGGTGGATATCGGCCTCGATGTGCATGCGCAGCGAGCGGACGACGCGTGGTTGCTCGCCGACGCGCCCACGCTGGCGCAGCTGCTGCCCCGCACCGCGTGGAACGCACACAAGGGCACCCGTGGTCAGCTCGCGCTGGTGGGCGGGGCCCACGGCATGGTCGGCGCGATTGTGCTCGCGAGCCGCGCCGCACTTGGCGCGGGCGTAGGACTCGTGCGCAGTTGGGTACACGCGGATGGTATCGCCGCGTTGCAGACAAACGTGCCGCAGGCGATTGCGCGTACATGGCCCGCCGTGTCGTCGGCACCGCACGCCGATGGCGCCCAGACGTCGAGCGCGTGGGGCACGGCATTGGCGATCGGTCCGGGACTCGGTCGCGACGACGCGGCGTGGTCGCTGTTGATCACGGCACTGCGCGAGAACGCCGGCCTGCCCGTGCTGCTCGACGCGGACGCGCTCACACTGGTTTCGATGCGCGCGAATGGCGACGCAGCGGAGCTGTTGCGCGACGTCACTGGCGGTGCTTCGAGCGTGGTCTGCACGCCGCATCCACGCGAGTTCGCTCGCCTGTTGGGCATCACTGCACGTGCGTCCTCAGGTGATGCGAAGGGCAACGAGTCCACGCTACCTGCGTCGCTCGACGAACGCGCGGTGCGGTTGCGCGAGTTTGCACAGCGGGCAAAGGCCACCGTGTTGCTCAAGGGGACGCCGACGCTGATCGCCACACCGGACGCGATGCCGCTGCGCGTGGTGGCGCGTGGTACGGCGCTGCTCGCCACCGGTGGCAGCGGCGACGTGCTTACCGGTCTCATCGGCGCGTTGCTGGCACAAGGCATCCCCGCCGCAGACGCTGCACTGCTCGGCGCCACCGCACACGGCATCGCCGCTGAATGTGCTGCTTCGGCTGCTCAAGGAATCCGCGGACTCACGCTGGACGATCTGTTGCGCGCACTGCCCGATGCGTGGCGCGCCATCTCCGCGCCGGCGCCCATGCCGCCACACGTGATCGCGGAGTTACCCGCGCCGGACGACCGGTGGTAGCACGCGACGCGCGCACCGTGTTGGCGCTGCGCGTTCGACGCATGGCCGCTGTCGGCGTGGCATGCCTGTCCTTCGTGCACTGCGCATCGAGCGGCAGCAGCAGCGGCGATCCGCGCGACCTTTCTTCGGCTGGGAGTCGCGCCGACGATTTTCAGTTCATCGGCAGCTTTGCCGACGTGCGCGCTGTTGCGGTGTCACGTCGCTACGTCTTCTCCGCGACCCCGAGCGGCATCGGCATTTACGATCGCCTGTTCAATGCGTGGCAAACGCCGCTCTCTCGCGACAACGGTTTCGTGGGCGATCAGATCACGGCGTTCGCGGCCGACCCTGCAGAGGATGCGATCTGGTTTGGTGTGCCCGGCGCGTTGATGTCCTATCGCCCGCAAGTGGAGCAATTGCAGCGCACGCTGATCGTCGGGGTGCCAGACATCATTGCGTTCGAGCGCGCGCCGACGGGTGATGTGCTCGTACGCGCATCGGGGAGTTGGACGCGCGTGTCGCGCAGCGGACTCGCCTCGCCCATGATCGGCGTGCCGAGTGCATCGGCGATCGTGTTGCCACGGACACTCAGCGATGTGTACGCGCAGTTTCCACAGTTGCGTTCGCAGCAGTCGATGCTCTTTCGTGCGCAGCGTGCCGACCGAGGGCTGCGAACCTATCCCGTGCTGAGCGGCGCGACGACGCCGGAGCGCGTGAGCGAGGTGTGGCTGGGCACCGCGGGAGATGGGTTGTACAAAGTGGATCCGACATTCCAGCAAGCCACGCCGCTGCGTTTCGGCCCGCTGGAGTCTGCGGTTGGCGCGCTGGCGTTGGCAGCCGACGGCGTCTGGATGGCGGGGCGCGGCACCAGTGTCACGCGCGCGGGCATCAGCTACGCCAGCAACGACCTGCAGCGCTGGCGCTGGATCGATGGCACCATCGCCACGCCCATGCTCGGAGTGCGCGCGCAGGTGATGGCGGTGCGGGGACCGCGCGCGTGGATAGGCACAGATCGCGGCCTCGTGCGCGTGCAGCTCGATGCCGCCGAATCCACTCGCGCATGGAGTACACTCGACGGCCTGCCGGATGATCGTGTGTACGCGATCGCGGCGACCGATTCGGGTGCGTGGGCGGGGACCGCCCGCGGTCTCGTGTGGATCAGCGACAGTGCGAGCACGCGTACGCTCGGCGTGAGCAATGCGCTGCTGGCGGGAACCGCGGTGTACGCGCTGCAGCTCATCGGCGACACGCGCTGGATGGGCACGAGTGCCGGCCTGGTGAGCATGCCGGCGTCTGCGGCCACCTCGCGAGGGTCCGTCGCTACGCTCGCGCGACCGGCGGGCACCGATCCCGCGCTGCGGCGCCCAGTCACTGCGCTCGCGTGGAGCGACAGCGTGCTGCTGGCCGCCACCGACGACGGTGTCCTGCAGCTCGCGCTTCGTGGCTCGGCGCCGGTCGATCGCATTGCCGCGTTCGAGGGGCGACCAGTCGGGGCGGTCTCGCGCCTGCAGATGGACGACCGCACGATCTGGCTGGTGGGCAGCGAAGGCGTGCGCATGCTATCGCGGCGGAGTGGCGGTGTACAGCAGCTTCGAGTGCCGGCGGACCTGCCCGCGGCCGTCACCGATCTCGTGGCCAGCCGCGAGTGGATCTGGATTGGGACCACCGCAGGCATTGTGCGACTGCGACGCACTGGTGATGGTGGAGTACGATGACACGCACCCGCTCCCTGAACCGCGCCCGGCGTCATGAGCGCTGAGCCGTTTCTCGCCCGTCCGCATCAGGCGATGGGCCCCGGTGCTGAATTCGACACAATCCGGCTCCTGATGGCCCGCTGGGGCGATCTGGCGGTGGATATCGGGGACGATGCCGCCGTACTTGGTTTGCGCGCCACGCCACCGGCCGGGGAGGGAACGGACGATCGGCGCCTCGTGGTCTCCACTGATGCCTTCGTCGAGAACGCGCATTTTCGCGCAGGGTGGATCTCGCCGACCGAGATCGGCGCCCGGGCGATCGCGGCAGCGCTGAGCGACCTGGCGGCCATGGGCGCGCAGGCGGACGCGGTGCTGCTGGCGTTCTCCGTTCCCGACAGCTGGCGCGGGCCGCTGGGGGAGGTCGCCGACGGGGTCGCTCGCGTGCTTCGACCGACCGGTGCACGAATCGTGGGGGGCAACCTCACGCGCGGGGCGGCGTTCGGGATCACCACCACGGTCATTGGGTCCACCCACGCGCCTATTTCGCGAGGTGGCGCCAGACCCGGAGATATCCTGCTGCTCACGGGCACGCTGGGTGGCCCGGGGGCCGCCATCTCCGCGTGGGACGCTGGCCAGGAGCCGACCGCGTGGGCGCGTAGCCGATTTGCCGGTCCGTTGCCGCGTTTGGCCGAGGGCGCGCACCTGGCGCAGTCGGGAGTCCACGCGATGCTCGATATCTCTGACGGGCTGGCGGCGGACGCGCGTCATCTGGCTGCCGCGAGCGGAGTGCGGCTGCGCATCGACGCCGAACGCGTGCCGGTGGGGGAGGGAATTCGGCCGGTGGCTGCGCTCGCCAGTGGCGAGGAGTACGAGCTCCTCGCGGCGGCCTCGCCGGAGGTCGCGCGCCGGCTACTTGCCTCGTGGAGTCAATGGACAGACGTGCCGCTGACACCGATCGGAGAGGTGCTGGAGGCTGATGTAACAGGTCCGGTCGATATCGCCGGGCTTGCCGCACGCGATCGTATCGTTGAATTCGTTCACGGGCACGATCACTTTTCGAGTTAATGCGCACTGCCATCACGTTCCTCGCCCTGCTCGTCGGCACCTTCATCTTCGGAACGACGGTCATTCTCGCGCAGCTGCTCGGCGTGCCGCATACGCCGGGTGGGGTGTACGAGCGATGCACGCGCAATTGGGCGGCGTGGCTGCTCAAGGCCGCTGGGGTACGGATCGTTGTGCACGGCGGCGAGGACATCACGCCCAACACGCCGATGGTGTTCATCGCCAACCATGTCAGTTGGTTCGACATTCCCGCGATGATTCAGGCATTGCCGCACTACGGTTTCGTCGCCAAGCGCGAGCTCGAGAAGATTCCTCTGTTCGGCGCGGCGGCACGCGCGGTCGGCGTGATTTACATCGATCGCGAGAATCGCAAGGCGGCATTCGGCGCGTACGAAGACGCCGCCAACAAGATCCGCGAAGGACAGCCGGTGCTGGTCTATCCCGAAGGCACACGCGGCGACGAGTACGCGTTGCGGCCATTCAAGAAGGGCCCGTTCGTGCTGGCCATCGGCTCGGGCGCGCCCATTGTCCCCGTCGTCATTCATGGCACCATTCAGGTGAACCCACGCGGCTCGTTCCGCGCGACACCGGGTGAGGTGCATGTACATCTGCTGCCGCCCGTTCCCACCGAGGGAATGGCCTACGACGATCGCAATGTGCTCGCAGATCGCGTGCGCGATCGGATGGCGGAGCTGTTGTGGCGCGAGTACGGCGTGCAGCCCAAGGTGTTTCGGCGCGGTGCGGCCGAAGTAGTCGAGACGTCTGCCGAGTTGACGGCCTGACGTGTCTGTGGTTTAACGATCGCTTGTCTTTGAAGCTTCCTCTTTCCGCATACATCACATGGCGTCCATCGTTTCCGTCAGCGCGCGCGAGATCCTCGACAGTCGCGGCAATCCCACCATCGAAGTCGATGTGATCCTCGAGACGGGCGCTGCGGGCCGCGCCGCAGTGCCGAGCGGTGCCTCCACCGGCGAGCGCGAAGCCGTCGAATTGCGTGACGGCGATCCGGAGCGCTACGGTGGCAAGGGCGTGCTCTCGGCCGTCGCGAACGTGAATGGCGAGATCGCCGAAGCGCTCGAAGGCATGGACGCGACGGACCAGATGGCGGTCGATCGCACGATGATCGAACTCGATGGCACCGAGAACAAGGGACGCTTGGGAGCCAACGCATTGCTTGGCGTGTCCATGGCGACGGCGCGTGCCGCTTCCATCGAAGTCGGCCTGCCGCTTTATCGCTATCTCGGCGGCCCGATGGCTCGCACGCTTCCCGTCCCGATGATGAACATCATCAACGGCGGCGCGCACGCGACCAACACGGTGGACTTCCAGGAGTTCATGGTCGTCCCCGTCGGCGCGGAGTCGTTCAGCGAAGGGCTGCGCATGGGCACGCAGGTGTTCCATCAGCTCAAGAAGGTGCTCGTCGCGCGCAAGCTCTCCACGGGCGTGGGTGACGAAGGTGGGTTCGCGCCCAACCTGGGCAGCGACGAAGACGCGCTCAAGATCATCATCGAAGCGATCGAGGCGGCGGGGCTGCGTCCGGGACACGACATCGCGCTCGCACTCGACGTCGCGGCGAGCGAACTGTTCCGCGACGGCGCGTACCAGTTCAAGAAGAGCGGCGCAAAGGCGCGCTCGCCTCAGGAAATGGTCGAGCTCTACGGCCGCTGGATCGAGGAGTATCCGATCGTCTCCATCGAAGACGGCATGGCCGAGAACGATTGGGATGGCTGGAAGCTGTTGACGGAAGCGCTGGGCGATCGCTGCCAGCTCGTGGGCGATGACCTGTTCTGCACGAACAGCTCGATCCTCGCCAAGGGCATCGAGGCCGAAGTGGCCAACGCCATTCTCGTGAAGGTCAACCAGATCGGCACGCTCACCGAGACGCTGGAAGCGATCGAACTGGCACGGGCGGCCGGCTACAACGCGATCATCTCGCATCGTTCGGGCGAAACCGAAGACACGTTCATCGCCGATCTCGCCGTCGCGACGCAGGCCGGCCAGATCAAGACGGGCGCCCCGTCGCGTTCGGATCGTGTCGCCAAGTACAATCAGCTCCTGCGCATCGAAGAGCAGCTCGAAGACTTCGCCGAGTACCCGGGCGGCTCGCTCTTCGGTCTGTAGTTCACAACGCTAATTCATACCGCCGCGCACGTATCACCCCGTCGATCTCGCATGCGTCCAGCCAAGCCCGCCGTCGATTCGCCGTTCAGCCGCCTGCTGCGCCGCCTGGCGTGGGTAGGGGGAGTGGTGGCTGTGCTCTGGTTCGCGCTGCAGGGCGGCGAGTACGACACGCTGCAGTTGCTGCGGAGCCGGACGCGCAAGTTGGAGCGCGAGGCGGAGGTGGCTCGTGCGCGTGCGTCGCTGGATTCGCTGAAGGAGGAGTACAAGAAGGTCACCACCGATCCCGCGCGCCTCGAGCGTCTGGCGCGCGAAGAGTACGGCATGGTGAAGGGTGACAAGGAACTGTTGTACTGGGTGAGCGGTGCGACGTCTGACACGGCGATCGCGCCGAAGGACAGCGAGAAAGTCACCTCGGTAAAGCCTCCGCGGGGTTGACTCCTCATGGCGCTCGGCTAGTTTCCTCGAACTGCCGCGGGGTGGAGCAGCCTGGTAGCTCGTCGGGCTCATAACCCGAAGGTCGCGGGTTCAAATCCCGCCCCCGCCATAGTTTGGGAAGAGGTCATGGGTTACGCATCGGCCGGTCCTTACCAGGGCCGGCCGTTTGCGTGGTGTGAGCAGTGTGGCTGGGTAGCTCAGCTGGTTAGAGCACGGCACTCATAATGCCGGGGTCGCGGGTTCGAGTCCCGCCCCAGCTATTTCATTACGCTTCATAACGCCTTCAGTACGAACGATATAACAAACGCCTCACCGGCCGTCGGTGAGGCGTTCGTCGTTGCTGGCGTGTCGATCGCTGAGTCGTCGCGCCGCAGTCAGCGCCTTGTCAATCGGCTCACGGCCGAATCGACCGCCGTCTTCAGCATGCCGGGCTGATCGCGGAGCTCCTTGCTCAGAACGCGAAGCGAATCGAGCGCGGAAGCCTGCTCGCCCATCTCCGCGCGAAAGCGCGCGAGGTAGAAGCGGAACTGCACGGCGCTGCCGCCACCCTGCGCGGTATAGGTGGTGAAGGCCCATTTATACGTTTGCAGATGCTCCGCGGGGGGCAGCACCGCCAACAGGTCGTCGATGGTTTGGGACGCCTGTCCGTTCAGCGCGAAGAAGTAGATGCTCCACGCGTCGCGTGTCATGCCGGGCGTCAACTGTTCGCGGCGCGTACGCATGTCCTGAAGCACGCGAATCGTCTCCAGTCGACTGGGGGGAGATCCGTCGTTCTTGAGCGCGGCCATCTGGTACCTGCGCACCTGCTCCACGCTTCGCCCCGCTTCGACGGCTTTGCGGAAGTGTTCGACGGCGCGCACAAGCGCATCCGGCGTCCGCTCGTACGACAAGATCCAGTGTCCCAACATGACATTGGCGTACGGATTCTTGGGATCCGCAGCGAGAGCGCGCCGAAACGCGTCGCCTGGCTGCAGCGCACGATCGCCGTCGCGCCAACGCAGGACCATCGCCCACGCCACATGCGCCAGCAGGTCTCCCTTCCGTTCGCCCGTTGCGAACGGCGCTGCCCGATCGAGGACGGCCAGCGGTTTTGCCATCGCCTGTGTGAACGTCTGGCCGCCGGTCACGGTGAGATCGCGAATCGCCTGCATGGCGACGTCTTCCTGCAATCGCTTTGCCCGCGTGAGATCCGCGTCGATGCGCACCGCACTGTCCAGCGTGCTTGCTGCATCAACGAGCTGCAGTCGATCACGCTGTTCGCTTGCCACTGTGATGAGGTCGTCGACGATACGCTGGCGCACCGCCTTTGCGCTGTCGGCGGCTGCGATGACGCCGCGCGCGCTTGACGCGGCACGCCGTTGCATCGAGATCACGCCAATCACGGCGAGCGCCGTGATTGCGGCACCAGCCAGCAGAAGCCCACGACTCACGCGCCTTGGAGTCGCCGGTGCGTCGGCCACGGTTCCGAGCAACGGCGCAATCGAGTCGATCAGACGCTGCGTGTCGTCGGTAAACTCTTCGTGCTGGATGGAGATGGCCTGTCGCGTAGCGAATGGCGCGAGCGCTGCGGGCAGATCGGACTCCGCGGGCATCGACGCATTCTGCACCAACACCGGAATCACGCGTGCGTTGCGCACGAGCGCCGCTTCGATCTCACGACGCACGAAGTCATCAGGGTCATCCAGCCGGCGACCGGCGCTGTTGCTGGCAGACAGCCAACGTCGCCCGATCACCACGAGCACCACGCTCGTCGTGTCGAGCGCTTCCTTGAGGGCGACGACGAAATCCGTACCCGGCTTGATCGTGTCGATGTCCATGAAGACACGATCGCCACCGAAACGCTTCACCAAATGATCCGCAAGTCGGCCCGCCTCGCCAGCGGAGTCTTCGCGCCGGTAGCTGATGAAGATGGAGGCGGCCATATGAGCAATTGTACTGCGCCGACCGTCGTCGTGCGTGGCGCTGTCACGCCCAACTCGGCGTTCGTCACAGCGACACGGAGGGTGCGAGGCGTGTTGTGACAACGGAGCGACGCGTCTCGTCGATATGGGTTCGCGCTGCCGTGCCACCGCCGCCAAGGACGATTCGATATGCAACCCGCCGAGAAAGCCGCGAAGGACATTCTGGCCACGCTGGAGGCGACCTACCAGCCGACGCACCACTACGTCCGCGTCTCGCCGCAGAACTTCCGACACCTCGATCTGGCGTTCTACGACAAGACGGCGAAAACGCTCGGCGACAAGGGCTTCCGGACGCTGGCCGACGTCGAGGATACGACCATCACGAACACGCCGGGCGGCGTCCTCATGCCGGTGATGGTGCGCAGCATGATTTCTCGCGACGGCACTATCATGGCCTCGCTGTACCACCCGCGCATCCGTACTCTGGGCATTCGCCTGCTGCTCTGGCTATTGCGCAAGTTGCCAGGCAAGGTGGTGGACATGGAGACCGAGTGCACCGACGGCTCGTTCGTCGTGACGACCAACGCGGCCGGCGCAGCGGCGATCGACATGCCGGCACTCATCGCCTCGGAGTACCTACCCGCCAGCGCGAACGCTGAAGCCGTTCGTGTGCGCCATGCGGAACGGCTGACCGCGCATCTCGCGGCGCGCCCTGGAGTCACCGCCAAGGTGATTGCCTCGCACGATGATCTCGTCGCATCGCAGAACCGCATGAATGCGCTCAAGGCAGCATATCGCGGACAGGTCGGCGGCATCACGAGAGAAGAACTCGACCGACTCGCGGTGTTCGGGAAGTCGCTCGCGGCCGACGTGCACGCGGCAATCGAACGGGAGCAGTTCAGACGCGCGAGCTGACCCTGCCGCGTCGCGCGATCCGTCGGCCGCCGCGATGATGCATCACGCGGCGGAACGCGCTACGCTGCCGCGCACATCTTGCAGCGACCGTACAACACGATCTCGTGGTTCTCCAGCTTGAACCCCTTGGGCGTGAGCTTCTTGAAGTCCCCGGGGCAGCCCACCAGCTCGAACACGCGCGAGCACTGACGGCAGCTGAAATGATGGTGGTGTCCGCGACCCGCGCGCTCATACCGCGGTGACTCGCCCGGAAGCTCCACCACGGTCAGCCATCCGCTCTCCACGAGCGAATTCACCGTGCGGTACACCGTCGCAATCCCCAAGCCCGCCACATGCCGCTTGGCCTCCTCGAGAATCTCGCCGGGAGCCAGCGGTCGCGGCACGTCCGTGAATACCTGCCGAATGGCGTCGCGCTGCTTGGTGTTGCGTTCCATGGCGTCGTCTCCCTCCTCCAGATGATCCGCCGCTACCTCGGCGCGCTGCGCGAAAAATAGCGCCTTCCCCAGCGGACGTCACAGCCGTGGGCGGCGTCACACGCGGTGCGTCGGGCTGGACGTAGGTCGACTTGTTGTCGCTTTTCGCATCGCCAAAACAGCGAGCCACCACTCTCCCCCCTCGCGCCTGCGACTCATCTTGACACCTCTTGGCGAGGTCGCGCAGCGGCTCGGGCGATACGCCGGTTCGTCGCCGCCGTCGTTCCGCCGGATGCGCGATCATGCTACCATTCGCGTTCACTCACCGCGCAGGTGCGTACGCGATGACACATCGCGCACGCTGAAAAGGGAACCCGGTGTAACTCCGGGGCGGCCCCGCCGCTGTAAGGGACGACAATGATGAACGACAACCACTGCGACCTTCGTGTCGTGGGAAGGTGTTCGTCGGCGACTGACTCCCGAGCCAGAAGACCTGCCCGCGCGGATCACCGATACACCCTCGTGGGAAGGGTCCGGACATGCATTCGTCATCACCGCACGGCCACGCGCCTGCGGCACCCTCCGCTGCTGGCCTGACTCCGCCCACCACGGAGTCTCCCTGCATCAAGGTCTGTCAGCTCGATCTCGAGGATCGCTGTCGCGGCTGCGGCCGCACGCTCGATGAGATCCGCGACTGGCGCGACATGACCGCGGCGCAACGCATCGCCATCAACCAGCGACTCGGTTTCGTCTCGCATGAGCACCGGCGATGAACGCGAGAGCCGAGCAGGCGCGCCGAGACGATGGACGGTACGTGTATGCGCGCCTGCGCTGGCTGGCGGTCGCCTCAACCATTCTCGCGTTGGTCGCCTGCCGCTCGCCACGAACGCAAGTGCAGGTGGGCGCGCGGCCACCGGCCAGTTTACTGGGCACGTTTGAAGACGACTACCGCGAACCGCACGCGATCACGGCCGACAGCTGGCGGCATGGCTCCGGCACCACGTATCTCATCACCGACTGGAACCCAGAGTCCCAGTTTCTCGTCGCCCGCAATGCCCCCGACAATGCGTCCGAGCGAAATCGCTGGACGCGTATCGACTGGGTGCGACTGGAAGGCATGCCCCCGTACGACTGGGCGTTCTGCCTCAGCGTCTATGACGCGCCGACACGTGCGGCCGCGCTGGCCGCCCCACCCGCCAATCGCGCCGCTCCCCGCACCGGCTGCAACGGGTTCCCGTTCACCCGCATGAAACGCTCGCCGTAGACACGCCCGGTTGTCGGGCTCGCCGCACCCATGCATTAGTCGATGGGAATATAAAAATGAGGCTTGCCTAAACTTTATCAATCGTGCACCCTAAGTGCATGATTCGTTTGGTCTGTGCATCCTGGGTCGCCCAGCTGATCGTCGGCGCCAACACCGCGCTTGGGCTCCAAGCCCCCACGGCTTCTACCGTCGCCGCCCCGCTCCTCACCGGGCGTGTGCTGGACGAGGCGGAGCGGCCACTGGTTGGCGTGCGGGTTACCGTCGTCGAACGGTCGCGCGGCGTCGCCACCGACTCCCTCGGACGCTTTGCCTTCAGCGCGCTGCCGTCAGGCAGCTACACGCTGAGTTTGCAGCGTCTGGGCCTCGTTCCCACGACGCGAGCCGTGGCCATTCAGGGAAGTACCCTGACAGCATTGATCATTCGTATGCGCCCCTCGCAGGTCGAACTCGCCGCCGTGCAGGTCAGCGCCAGTACGGTGGCCACCACGACCGCCCGTGCCACACAATCCACCGCCGTCCTCGGCGGCGGTTCGCTGCGCAACAGTCAGAGCGCGTCAGTGGGAGAGACGCTGGCAGACGTACCCGGTATGCGCTCCATGAGCCTGACCACCGGCATCGGCAAGCCTGTCATTCGCGGGCTCCACTCCACGCGCGTCGTGACCATGGCCGACGGCAATCGCGTCGACGGACAACAATGGGGCACCGACCACGGCCCCAACGTGGAGACGAGCACGGCAGATCGGATCGAAGTCATCAAGGGCCCCGCGAGTGTGCTCTATGGCGCGGAGGCCATCGGCGGCGTGATCAACATCATTCCGCGCGCGCTGCCGTGGAGTGGCGACGGCAGTATCGATGGCATCGCACGACAGTTGAGCGTGAGCTACAACAGCAACCTGCGCGCGCCCGATGTCACACTGTCTGCAGCGTCGGCACACGGGTCGTTCGCGTGGCGCGCGGTGGGCACCGGGCGCAGCGCACAGGACATGCGCACCGCCACGCAGGCACTCTCCAACACCGGAAGTCGTACCGGCTTTGGTGAGCTTACGCTCGGCGTTCGTCCACAGTGGGGCGAGATACGACTCGTGACCTCTGCGCGAGAGGAGCGCATCGAGATCTACGAAGACCCAATCGAAGACCCGCAGTTCACTGGCTTCCAACGTCTCTCCACCAAGCGCGCCACGCTGTATCTGGATCGACCCGTCGCGCAGGGGCAATTCGAACTGCGCGTCAGCGGCGAGCAGAACTTCCGTCGTGAGTTCGACCGGGTTGGTGCGCCGGTGCCCGCGCTCGGCTTGCTCGCCACCAGCTGGAACTCGCGCGCCGCATTCACGCACGCACCGATGCTGGGAGGCTGGCGTGGAACAGTCGGCACCGCCGTGTCGAAGGGCACGTTCAGCAAGCGTGGCCTCGAGACGCTGATTCCGAGCAACGCCACACGCGGGCTCGGCGTGTTTGCCTATGAGCAACGTGAAAGCGGACGGCTCAATCTCTCCGCCGGCGTGCGCGCCGACTGGCAAGCGCTCGAGGCCGCGGCTGATGACGTGCTCGCATTGCGCGCACAGTCCCGCGCGTTTCGCGCCGTCACCGGAACTGGTGGTGTCGCGTGGCAGCTGTCGGAACAAGTCGCAATCGCCGCGAACGTGGGACGAGGTTTCCGAGCGCCGGGAGTCCAGGATCTCTTTGCGAACGGCTTTCACGAAGGGAGCCGTGCGTTCGAGCGCGGCGACAGCACCGCACGCGTCGAGACCTCTCTCAATACCGACATCGCGCTGCGCCTGCACCGCACGCGGCTGCGCGGCGAGTTGACGCTCTTTCGTAACGCGATCCGCGACTATCTCTACCTGCGCCCATTCGGCACGGGTGGATTTCTCTTCGATTCGCTGCAGGTGGTGCAGGGGAACGCGTTGCTACAGGGCGCCGAGGCCAGCGCCGAGTGGCGCGTCGGCACGCACGTGGGCATGAATGCGGCGGCCGATTATGTACAGGGAACCAACACGACGACGCGCATACCGTTGCTGTACATGCCTCCTCTGCGCGGCACGGCGGGCGTTCGCGTCGATGCACCGCGCTTGAACGGGGGCTCTGGAGGTGCTGCGTGGCGTCGTCTGCAGCGGCCGTACGTCAGCGCATCGCTCGAAGCCAATCGTCGACAGACGCGGACCGAGACGCGCGATTTCGCACCGCCGGGATCCGTACTGCTCCACGGCGCCGCCGGGGCGGTCCTCAGCACGGGCTCGCGCGTCGTCACCGTGGACGTCACTGCGCGCAACCTCACGAATGCGCGCTACCGCGACTACATGAGTCGCTACAAGGAGTTTGCAGACGCCCTGGGGCGTTCGATCGTGATTCGCGTTTCGAGCAGCTTCTGATCGCGCGGGAGTGACGGGGGACGGTTCGCCGCTGCCCAGGCGCCGAACGACCGCCATATTCCGTCGATCATGATGCCGCTCGTTCTGCTGGTTGGATTCCTCGGCACCGGAAAGACGCGCTTTCTCACCACGCTTATTCCCGCCCTGCACACGCATGGCCTGCGTGTGCGTGTGCTGCTCAACGACTTCGAGAACGCGAAGATCGACGCGGCGCGGCTGAACGAACTCGATGCGCTGGTCACTCCGCTCGACGGTGAGTGCGTCTGCTGCAGCTCGTTGCGTGAGCTGATGGAAGCGCTGCAAGCCACGACGGCCGATCCCAACACGGTGATGCTGATCGAGGCCAATGGGGCGACCGCGGCGGACGAACTGCTCGGCTACCTGACGCTCGATCGTCGCCTCGCCCAGTACACGTTGCCCGTGCAGCTCACCGTCATCGATGCCGGACGCTGGCAGAAGCGTTGGTGGCACAACACGCTCGAGGCGTCGCAGGCGACGACGGCGACACACCTGCACCTCAACTGGACGGAACGACTGCGCGCCGATCGCCTCGCCGCCGTCACGCACAGCGTTCGGCAGATCAACCCACGCGCCGCGTTGACCGAGCCGGTGCAGTTCGCCGCCGAGTTGGCCGCGCTTGCCGAGCGTGCGCGTGGTCAGACGTCACGTCGCCCGACTTTGCCCATCGCCATGCACGAAGGGCACGAACAGCACGAGCCGGCACCAGGAGTGCATGCGCCGCACGATCATGCGCCGCACGTGCATATACCGCATGTGCATCCCTTTGCCAGCGCCACACTGCCGCTTCCGGATGTCGTCGATCGTGCGGCGTTTCTTGCCGTCGTTGCCGGACTGCCGCCCGCCGTGGTACGCGCGAAGGGGATGGTCCGCTTTCGCGACAAGCCCGACGAAATGTTCGTCTGGAATCGCATCGGTGGACGAAAGGGTGTGCAGCTCGACAAGTCTGCGCCGCACGCGGGCGCACAGTCGGTGGCGTTGTTCATCGGCGTGGAACTTCCGCTCGAGGATTTGACGCAGCGATTCGCGGCGCTTGGCGCAGTGGCGTGATGCGCTCGATGCCACGCATGCGCGCTGTCCCGATCGCACTACTCGCACATCTCGCGCTGGCGAGCTGCACGCCATGGTCCCACAAGACGCCCAACCGTTCGGCGTCACCTCCGGACAGCGAACCACGCGTCGTCGATCTCGACGTGCGGGGGCGCGGCGCCCCGGTGTTCCGTATTCCTGCGCTCGCCGTGACCAACGCGGGTACACTGCTGGCCGCGTACGATGCGCGCCCCACGATGGCTGATGTGCCCAGTCACATCGCCGTGGTAATGCGCCGCAGTACCGACGGCGGTACCACGTGGAGTGATCGCCGAGTCATACGCGCGGACACGGCGCCGCTTGGCTTCGGGGATCCATCGTTGCTCGTCGATCGTCAGACCGGGCGGATCTTCCTGTTCCACGCGGCATCCGTGCGCCAGGGATATTTCGGCTCCAGCACGGGCAATCGCGACGACGATCCAAACGTCCTGCACGCGGACCTGAGTTGGTCGGATGACGACGGGCAGCAATGGCAGCATCGTCGCCTGACCGCGATGGTGAAGGACGCTGCGTGGGGTGGCCTCTTCGCGTCGTCGGGGCGGGGGATTCAGCTCGAGTTCGGCCCGTACACGGGGC
This sequence comes from Gemmatimonas sp., assembly GCA_965279375.1. Classification (GTDB taxonomy): domain Bacteria; phylum Gemmatimonadota; class Gemmatimonadetes; order Gemmatimonadales; family Gemmatimonadaceae; genus Gemmatimonas. Next base: position 3,379,431 of record OZ257156.1, read on the forward strand.
GCCTGCTGCAGCAGTTCGTCATCCGGCGTAACGGTGCGAACTACGGCGCCACGCTCTACAGCGACGATCATGGTACGACTTGGCGCATGGGCGCGCTTGTCGGGCCGGGGCTCGACGAGAACAAGACTGTGCAGCTGCGCGACGGCACCGTCGTGCTGAACTCGCGCGCCAAACCCTATCGCCTGATCGCCGAGTCGCGGGACGGCGGCGTGACCTACGGTGCACCGCGCGCCGAGACACGCCTGATCGACCCGGCCAACAACGGCGCGGTCATTCGCCTCGCGGCCTCGCGCGTCGCGCGTAAGCGGGAGCTGATGGTGTTCAGCAACACGGCGGACTCACTCGCGCGCAGGCGACTGACGCTGCGCCTGTCGTGCGACGGCGGACGAAACTGGCCGGCAGCACGTGTGCTGGTGGACGGACCCGCTGCGTACTCCACCCTGGTCGAGCTGCGCAATGGCGAGATCGGCGTGCTCTTCGAGCGCGGCGACTACGAGGCGATCAGCTTCGCGCGCGTGACGCCTAGTTGGATCGGTCGCTGTTGATCGCCGTGCAGGCTGAATCCGTTCTACGGACGAAGCCACGCTCGCCACAGGGCGACGGCGCCTGACGAATCGGCCCCGACATGGCGCGCGCGCATCGCGACGTAACGCGCGTAGACCGGCGCCGCGGCCGCGCGAAGCGCCCGATCGCCATCACTGTCCGCTGCGCCCTTTGGCACCGCGTATACGAAGGACGAGTTCAACGGCGGCCCACCCTGCCGCTCGGGATACTTGGTGAACGTGTCGATGCGTCGGAAGTCGCGAGGTACCAGCGCCTTCGTGCTGTCGCCGACGATCCCAGCGCGCACGAAAAAGTCGACCGCGTCGTCGGGATAGCCGAACAGGTAGCCATAGCCGCGCCAGCGCGCATCGCGCGGCGCATTCTCGACCGCGCCGACCACGTCACGCGGATCCGCGCTAGGCGTGATGCCCAGCGTGGCGAAGAAGGCCGCGTGTCGCGCGATTGCCTGAGCTAGTGCGCGGCGATGGTAGAGCACCATCGAACTGCTCCGCGCCGTCGAGCTGTCGCGCCCGGTGAATGTCGCCGTGAAGACCTGCACGAAGACACCGATCTCCCCGCAGCTGAGTGCAGGCGCGATCCTGCGGAGTCGTTCGAGCTCAGCCAGGCGAACCGTGTCGAGCGTCGGCGCGATGCGGAGTTGCAGATCGCGCACATCGCTGGAGATCGGCTTCAGCCCGTCAGCGAGCGTGTAGAGCCCCTCCCGGTCGGAGAACTCCAGCAGCACCCGCTCCGCCAACGCGCGGTCGGCCGCGGGGAGCGCCTCGACGGCAAAGCACGGGTCGGACGCGACAATGCCGTCGCGTGTCCGAGGCGACGCACGCCCCGCGCTGGCCGTCGTGCGGTTCGCGGCGAGTACGCAGAGAAGGACGGTTAGCGTTCGAGCGGCGTGTGTGTCGCGCATGAGTGCTTGGCGTTGCGTGCGCGATGACGGCAACGCCGTTCCTCGCGCCAGTTGCGGGCATGAGCCGTGATGATCGAGCCGGCACCGACGAGGACGAGAAGCGGTTCGACCGCCTGCACGGACTCTCCGGCCACCCGCGTCAGAATCAACACCGTCGCGCCGCCGACAAACAGTCGTACGGCGCCGCGATCGCCGTGGCAGCGCTGTCCGCGCCCCAGCGCGGCGCCCCCGAGCAGCAGGGAAGCGCCGAGGAAGCCCCACTCCAACCACGCGGGCATGCGGTTGCCGAGGCCGAGCAGGGCGAGTGCGGCGATGAAGATGCCACTGGCCGCGCAGTGGATGGCGCAGAGCACCGAGACCGTGATGCCGGCGAGGTCGAGCCACCCGCTCCGATGGCCCGTCTCGTCGGCGGGGGAGGGCGAGATCGGCCTCGGACAAGCGGACGAACTGGAGCGGTCCGTCGCCGCGCCGATGTCCAGGGCGGTGGGCGAGAGTGGGTTCGATGCTGTCATTGATAAACGATACTCGCTTATCAATATTAATCAACTCTCCCTTCACCCTTTCCCTGCACCATGACTTCAACGCCTCGTCTTCGTCGTGCGCCGTCGCTCGGCCGGCGGCTCTCAACTCCGATGTCCTGCGCCGCGCTGCTGGCGGTCGGCATGACGTTCGATGCCCGCGTCGTAACTGCGCAGTCCCGCGCGGTCGACGCCACGGCTCCCGCCGCGGCGGGCACGCTTCGCGGTAGCGTGACCGACTCCACAGGGCGCGCCATTGCGCAGGCGCTGGTGCGTGCCGCCGACGCCAACGGGCGTTCGCAGAGCGCGCGCAGCGACGCCGAAGGACGCTTCGTGCTGCCGCTGCCGGGAGCCGGTCGCTATCAGCTGGAGATTCGGGCCGTCGGTTACGTCTCGGAGAATCGGGAGGTGAGCTGGCGAGGTGCTGCGAGTGCACCGCTCACCGTGGCGCTGCGTGCCTCGCGTGCGCTGGCACCGGTGCAGGTGATCGGCACCGCCGTCACGACGGCCTCGCTCCATCCTGCGGCGAGCGACCTCGCCGGATCGGTGTCGGTTCTCGGCGGTGAACAGATCGCGCGGGAACAGGTAGGCTTCGCTCAGGAACTGCTGCGCAAGGTGCCGGGCGTCTATCGCAGCGAGTACAACCAGGGGATCGTCGCCGGCGACATCGGTGTGCGCGGTTTCAACACCGAGAGCGAGATCCCCAGCACGAAGCTTCTCGTCGACGGCATCCCGTTGAACCTGAACAGCGGCGTGAGCGAGATGAATGCGCTGTTCCCGCTGGAGATCGAGCGGATGGACGTCGTTCGCGGCACGAACGATCCCCGCTTCGGTCTCTTCAATCTTGCCGGCAACGTTTCAGTCAGCACGCGTCAGGGAGGCAACTACCTCACCTCACGGCTGCAGTCAGGCAGTTTCGGCACGACGGATGCGCAGCTGCTCGGCAGCATCGAGCGCGCCGGCTTCTCGCAGACACTCTTTGGTGGGATCCGTCGCAGCGATGGGTATCGCGACAACGCCAACCTCGACAAGTGGACGGCGTCGGGGAAGTGGTTCTACTCGACGCCTGCCCAGCGCGTGCGCGTCGGCGTGATCGCACGAACGCATCGGCTGGACACCAAGGCGCCCGGCTATCTCTCCCTCGCGGAGTCGCGCAACACGCCGACGTTCTCTCCGGAATACTCTCTGTCGGATGGCGGCACGGTGGAGTCGGATCATGGCAGCGTGCATCTCGACGTGCGCCAGACGTCGACGCTCGCCTGGTCAGTCAAGGGCTATAGCCAGCGATTCGAACGCGTGCGCTACGTGCGATTCACCGCCGCGGGTGCGCAGCAGGAGCGTATTGAGGATGAGCGGCAGACGGGTGCGATCGCCACGGTGACCTGGAAGCCGGCCACGCTCGCCGAATACGGGGTGGTGATGACCGGCGGTGCGGACGTGCAGCAGCAGGACAATGTGCAGCAGCGCTTTCGCACGGCGAACCGAGTGCGCCAAGCCACGCTGCGCGACTACGACTTCTCGCTCGACAATACTGGCGGGTTCATTCAGCTCGCGGGCTCGCCGATCGATCGTCTGCAACTGACCGCGGGCGTGCGCGCTGATCGGTTCAGCGGCGACTTCACGAACGTCGTCAGCAAGAGCACGTTGCCGATCTTCTCGTACGGGACGATCACGCAGCCCAAGGTGAGTGCCACGTTGCGCGTGCATGACCGGCTCAGCAGCTATGCGAACTACGGTCGCGCGTTTCAGATCGGCGCCGGCGTCGCGACGTATGGACGCACGCCGCTCAAACCATCGGTCAACGATGGATACGAAGTCGGTGTCGTGAGCGCACCGACGGATCTGCTCGCAGTGCGCGCAGGATTCTGGCGGCAAAAGGCGAGCGATGAGGTCCGCCTCAAGTTCGACAACTCCGGCGACTCCGAAAACATCGGGCGCACGCGCCGCGGTGGATTGGATATCGAGTCGACGCTGCGCTTGCCGCGCAACGTCAGTCTGTGGGCCGCGGGAACCTCCCAGCGCGCGATCCTCGTCGAACCCGGGCTGACCAATCCCACGGCTCGGGGAAAGCGACTCGACCACGTGCCGTCCTGGACGGTGAAGTATGGCGCGGATTGGTCGCCCACGGTGGGCGCACATCTGTCCTTCTGGAGCTACTCGCAGGGGAAGTACGAGCTCACCACGCAAAACAATCGCGGCACGTGGGGCGACATTCGTACGGTCAACGCTGACGTGTCATGGCGGTGGCGTGCGGCCGCGCTCGGCGTTGGTGTGACCAACCTGTTCGACCGATACAGCGAGTACGTCTGGTTTGACGGTGCGCAGACGCTGCACTCCCCCGCGGCCTCGCGTGCACTGTTCCTCACCCTCACGCTGGACCGATGACGCAGATGCGCTCGCGCGTCGAGGGTATCGACGCGCTGCGGGGACTGGTGATCGTGTTCATGGTGATGGACCACGCACGCGAGTACAGCGCAGGCACCGGGCGCGTGAGTGACCCGATGCAGCTGGACGCAGTCACGCCGCTTCTCTTCTGGATGCGATGGCTGGCGCACTTCTGTGCGCCAGTGTTCACGCTGCTCGCCGGTGTGTCGGCCGGTCTGGAGGGTATGCGACTGTCCGCGCCCGAGCTGTCGCGTTACCTCGTGACACGCGGCCTCGTGCTCATCGTCCTCGAGTTCACGGTCGTTCACCCATCGTGGACCTTCTCATTCGTCTGGCCGATGCTGTACGCGCAGGTGATCTGGGGGATTGGCCTGAGCATGGTGGTCGCTGGGCTACTCCAACACGCGCCGGTCGCAGCGCGCGCGGCGATCGGGGTGCTCTGCGTGGTTGGCCACAACGCACTCGATAGTTGGCATCCGACGTCGCCTGCGCCGTTGCACTGGGCGTGGGCGATTCTCCACGATCGCCAGGTGATGCCGCTGTGGGAGGGACTCTCGGTGCGGACGTCCTATCCAGTGTTACCAATGATTGGTGTGCTCCTGCTCGGCGAAGTTGTTGGGCGGTGGTACGTGCGCACGCCCGATGCTGTTCAGCGCGCACGTCTGCTTCGTCTCGCAGGTGCGACGATGCTCGTGGCGTTCGTGGTGCTGCGGTCGACCAATTGGTACGGCGATCCGCACGACGCGGTGTACGACGGCCCGTCGGCGGCATCCTTCATGTCGATGTTGAACGTCACCAAGTACCCGATGTCGCTTGCCTTTCTCCTGATGACGGTTGGCCCGGCGCTGCTGCTGTTGGCGTCATGGGAGCGCGCCATGCCCGCGTGGTCTGCTCCAATCACGTCGCGCCTGATCGTGATGGGGCAGGTGCCGATGTTCCTGTACATCGCGCACCTTTACCTGCTGCACGCGCTGGCGATGCTCTGGGCGCTGGTCGACGGATATCCGTGGTCTACGTTTGACTTCCACACACAGATCGGCGGGATGCCCAAGGGTTTCGGTTTCCCCCTCTGGGTGACGATTCCATTTTCACTCTGCACGATCGTCTTGCTCTGGCCCGCCGCGCAGTGGTATGCGCGATTGCGTGCCAGCAAACGCTACGCGATCACACGATTCGTGTAGCGAGATTCGGCAACGCCGTCGGCAACGCAATTCGGCAACTGGCGCGCTGGCGCGCTGGCGCAGGCGTACGACCTAGTGCGGTACGTCGCCGCGCATGATCTGCGCGAGCTTGCCGCTGTCGATGTTGCCGCCGGACACGACGCATACCACGCGCCCACTCCCCGCTTTTCCCGATAGCGCGGCAGCAACCGATGCCGCGCCTGCGCCTTCCGCGATCACTCGATGTCGCTCGGCGAGCAGTCGAATCGCCTGCGCGATCTCCGTGCGTGAGACCACGATGGACCGCGGCAGGAGCTCCTGTGCAAGTGGCCACATCTCCTCCAGCACACTCTTGCCGCCGATCCCATCCACGAAACTCGCCTCGTAGGGCACGGCTTGTGGAGCGCCAGCGTCAAGCGATGGGGCAAGCGGTGCCGCGCTATCCACTTCGCACGCATACACCGGCACGGTGGGTGCGACCGCGCGCAGGGCGGAGGCGATGCCGCACGAGAGTCCGCCGCCGCCGTACGGCGCGATCACCGCATCGACATCCGGCAAGTCGTCGATGATCTCCAGTCCGATCGTGCCGTTGCCGGCCATCACCGCGGGCGCGGAGACGGGGTGAATGAAGTAGCCCGTCATCCCGGGATACTCATGTGTGAGGATGATATGCCACCAGGTATCGAAAGGCACTTTGATGATGCGACCGCCAAGACGTTCGATGGCAGCCAGCTTGGTGGCTGGCGCGTGGTCCGGAACGATCACGGTGCAGGGTATGCCAAGTCGACGCGCACTCCACGCGACGCCTTGCGCCATGTTGCCGGCGCTGGCGGTGTACACGCCCTCCGCGAGTTGCGCCGGCGTTGCGAGCGCCATGGCGTTGGCGGCACCGCGCAGCTTGAACGAACCGATCGGCTGGAGATTCTCGAGCTTGAGATAGATCTCCGCTGGCGCGTCTTCGATGTTGAGGCGAATGAGCGGTGTGCTCAGAATCACACCGCGCAAACGGTCGCGAGCCGCTTCGATATCGGCGAGCGGGATCGGGGTGCGCGCCTGCATTAACAGGGATCCGTCGGCAGCGTCAGAGCAAGTGAGGGCAGCAGTCGCTGCCGCCCGTCGTCTGACTTGTGGTCTGACCTGTGATTGGAGGTTCTCATGCGTCGCATGGCTTCACTACTCGCGTCGTTGTCAGCTTCACTGCGTCTCGTCGCCGCACTGACGATGTTGACGTTCTCCACTGCCTGCATGGCGACGGCGCAGCCGCGCGGCGTGGTCTATGTGCGGCAAGGGCCGCCGCGTGCGCTCGTGGAGGTCGTTGGCGTGGCACCATCGCGCGGACACGTCTGGATTCCCGGCTACTACTCGTGGCGGGGCGGCGCGTACGTGTGGGTGGCGGGCCGCTACGATGTCCTTCGCCCGGGCTTTCGTCGTTACGAGCCGGGACGTTGGCGTCACGCACGCGCCGGATGGTACTGGACCGACGGTCGCTGGCGCTGATTCGCCAGCAACCGCCGGTCAACGGCGAGTGCTGCAACGACACTACATGCGCGGGCGCGTCTTGCGCGGCACCTTGCCGCAGTTGGACGGCCAGTTCGCCGGCCACGTGCCCGGCGACCGATCGCGCTTGATGAACTCCGGATCTTCCGACGCGAGGTAGACCATCAGCGCGGCCAGCGTCGCGTTGTGCTTGAGATCGTCGAACACGACCTTGTCGTACGTGTCGCGATTGGTGTGCCACGTGTACGTGCTGTAGTTCCAACCCACCGCGCCCATGCCGAACGACGGCGTGCCGAAGCACGCGAACACAGCGCCGTCTGTTCCGCCCGGGTTGCCGGTGGGAATGTCGTTGAAGCTCCACGACACGACGTTAGGGCTCAAGCTGTCGGTGTAGAAACTCGGGAGCATGCTGTACCAGCTCTTGAGATGGCGCCCGATGTCCGTCAGTCCCGAGGACGAGAGCGACTGCACACGCCCGGTGCCGTTGTCCTGATTGAAGAGCGCCTGCAGCCCCTTCATGACTTCCGGGTGATCTTCCGTGTACGCCGTGGAGCCGTTGAGCCCCTGTTCCTCGCTGGCCCAGTGCCCGACGATGATCGTGCGCTTGGGCTTGGGATACGCGGCCTTGAGGATGCGCATCGCTTCCATCGCCATCAGCGTGCCGGTGCCGTTGTCCGTCGCGCCCGATGAACCGTCCCACGAATCGAAGTGCGCCGAGAGCATCACGTACTCGTCGGGCTTCTCGGTGCCCTTGATCGTCGCGATCGTGTTGAACGCCGGCTGCTCACCCAGGAGCTGTGCATCCAGCGTCAGGTTAACCACCGGCTTCTGGTTGTTCTCCGCGAGGCGGAAGAGCAGACCGTAGTCTTCGCAGGTCAGCGCGACTGCCGGTGCGATCGTGTTGTACGTCTCGAAGATTTCGATGACGCCCCAGCCGCCAGCTCCCGCGCTCGGATTCTGGAAGCCGCCACGACCCGCGGCGGCCGCGGCAAGACTCGACGCCGGCCCACCACCACGCGCGCTCGCGCCGCCACCCGCGCGTCCGCCTGCGCCACCAGCACCGCCTGCTCCACGTCCACCGCCCACCGGGAAGTTGCCGCCCGGCGGCGCGAACGGGTTCGTGAAGCCACTCAGCTTGTTGCGCGATGTGATCATGCCGGCCACGCCCGCCTTCTCGAGGCGCAACCCCAGCGTGCCCGTGCCGAGCGAGAGTGAGTAGCCGGTGCCGCGATACATCTTGCTGCTGTCAGGGCGAAGGTCAGGGCCGGTCATCACCGACCAGTCGCGCTGTGTTTCGGCGATCAGCGTGTCCATGCGCGCCTTCGACTCCGGCGTCGCAAAGCGCAGCCAGTCTTCCGACGGACGGCAGGTGGGAAAGGCGGGCGACAGCATCACGACCTTTCCTTTGGCCTTCGGCAACCACGCCACGAATTCCGTGCTGTCCTTGAACTTCGGCAGCACGATCACCTCACCGCGCACCGGCTTGCCGCCGGTGCCCGGGCTCCACGCCAGCATGGTTCCCTCGAGCGAACGCACGCGCGGCGCCACGAGATCGATGTGCGAGATGCCGCGACGCCAGCCGCGCCACGTGCCGTAGTTCTCGCGCCTGGCCTCCACGCCCCACGATCCATACTGGGCGATGGCCCAGTCGCTCGCGGCTTTCATTCCCGGGCTACCGGTCAGTCGCGGGCCCACCGAGTCGAGCAGTGCCTGCCCAAGCCGTTGTACGTGCGAGCTATCCATACCAAGGCGCCAGATACGCTGGACTGTGGCGTCGGAGGTCGGAAACTGCGTCTGCTGTGCCGCCGCGGTCGCGGCTGGCAGCATCGCGGCCAGCGCCAACGATGCGCCGGCAACAGAGAGAGGTCGGAGCGTGGTCATGAGGCTAACGTCTGAAAGTGAAGCGCGTTCGGCAGGCGGGCCGCAACGCGTACGGCAACCACAAAGCGAAAAACGAATAGCGAACGGCTAGGAGCTCGCGCGAGCCGAGGTGAAGTCAAGCGACGATGGCGCCGTCGCTGATGCAAGGCCGATCGCGCGATCCAACGCCTCGATCAGCCCACCCTCGTCCACATGACCCACGGTGTAGGTCGCGATCTCGTGCAACGACTCCTCGGCGTTGGCCATCGCGACGGGATGACCGACGATGCGCATCGCGGGCGCATCGTTGCCTCCGTCGCCGACAAACATCACCTGCGCCAGCGTGATGCCGTACGACAACGCAATAGCCCGCACCGCCGTTGCCTTCGTCACGCCGGTTGGGGTCATGTTGAGAAACGTCGTGTCCGGCATGATGGGTGAGGTCGAGGGCGCGATCTCGAGCCCCGGATGCGGCTCTGCCAGCGTCTCCGCGGCTTCCTCGTGCGACAGTAGCCACTGCGCGCGCACGTACGGCTCGGGCAATGCCACAAACGGCCGCGGCGCATAGGGCACCCCAAGCAGCGCGGCGTGTGCGACCACGCGCGGCGACTCGGCTTCCACGACGTAGTCGTCGTCGGTGTAGAACTCGAGGACTCTGCCGGTGGCGCGGGCGCGTTCCTTGAGCCGGACAACAACCTCCGACGGCAGCCGCACCGACCGCGACTCCCCGGTGCCGACGTGCAGCACACTCGCGCCATTCTGAAAGCTGTGCCATCCGTCGGCATCGAGTCGCACGGCATACTCGCGTGCGAGACCGAACGCGGGCCGCCCACTGCAGATCGCCAGTCGCAGTCCGGCGGCACGCGCACGCTCGGCGGCCGACCACACTCCCGGGTGCACCGCGCCACCCGAGCCCACCAGCGTCCCGTCCACATCAATGCAGACGAGACGCACCGGTGCCTGAGAGGACGCGATTATTTGTCCGCCTTCAGATCGCCACAGGCCACGTACTTGCCCATGTTCGCCATCGATTCATGCACGTTGACGTTGTAGCTGCCCGTGTCCGGCAGCGCGATCGGCAGGATCGCCTTGAGTTCGACGGCGCCCTTGTCGTCGCTGGCGACGGTCGTGTACGACTTGCCCCCACCCAGGATCCCGCCGCCCTTCGCGCAGCTGCCGGTGTGGACGTGCCACGGACGCGCCGTGCCGGGCGTGTCGCCCGTGTACTTGAGCACCACCTCGGTGGTGTTCGCATCCTTACCGGCCTTCATCGTGACGGTGCCGTGGACCTTGGACTCGCCGAGGCCCATGACCATGCCGGACCAGCCGCCGTGACGCAGGACGAGGCCGTACGCGACCGAGGAGGACGCCGCGACGAGCAGCGCCGCGACTGCAACCGATGAACGCTTCATGAGAGACTCCGGTAGTGGATGGAAAGAGCTTCGCTCGCAATCGGACCCAGCGCAACGTTACGTCGGCCGAGCACCGCCGGATTGCAGTCGCCGCAGCTCTGGTGAGAAGTCGGGCCGAGACGGTATAGTGGGAACAGACCTCGCCCCTCGTCCCGTCACCGAACCTGCTGAGATGCTCATGCGCCTTCGTCGACTGCTTCCGGCGTTCGTCGTGCTCGCAGCCACACGACTCCCCGCGCAAACGATCACGTCCGACGCGCGGCTCAGTGCTGAAATCGATCGGCGGACTGCGGCCATCATCGACAAGGTCGTCGCGTGGCGCCACGACATTCACCAACATCCCGAGCTCGGCTACGCGGAGAAGCGCACGGCAGCGCTTGTGGCGGCGCACCTCAAATCACTCGGGCTCGAGGTGCAGGAGAACGTGGGCGGCATTCCCGGCGTCGTTGGCATTCTCAAGGGAGGCAAGCCTGGGCCCACGGTAGCGCTGCGCGCAGACATGGACGCCCTCCCGGTCACCGAGCAGGTCGACCTTCCGTTCAAGTCCACTGTGCGCGCCGTGTATCAGGGGCAGGATGTCGGCGTGATGCACGCCTGCGGCCACGACACGCACGTGGCCATGCTGATGGGGACGGCGGAGGTGCTCACGGGCATGAAGGCCGAGATTCCGGGAACGGTCAAGTTCATCTTCCAGCCGGCCGAAGAAGTCCCGCCGCGCGGCGGTGCGGCGGCGCTGATCGACGCGGGGGTGCTGGAGGGCGTGGACGTAATATTTGGGCTGCACGTCGGGCCCGGCCCCATCGGCTCGATCGGCTATCGTGCGGGCCCCATTCAGGCGAGCGCCGACAACTTCCGCATCGTGATTCACGGCCGACAGGGCCACGGCGCGATGCCCTCCAACACGGTCGATCCGATCGTCGTGGGCGCGCAGGTGGTGGGTGCACTGCAGACCATCGTGTCGCGTCAGATCGACCTGACCGTCGCACCGGCGGTCGTGACGGTGGGTGCGTTTCACGGCGGTGTGCGTGAGAACATCATCCCCGACAGCGCGTACATGATCGGCACCATCCGCACCTTCGATCCGCGCATTCGCACCACGATTCATTCGCGCATGAAGCGCATCGCCGAGAACATCGCCGAAGCGAGCGGCGCGACGGCGACCGTGAGTATCGAGTTGGGCTATCCCGTCACCGCCAATGATCCAGCAACCGTCGCGCGTTTCATCCCCACGCTCAAGCGCGTGGCAGGCGCTGCCGGCGCGTCGGAGCGTGGCCTGACCATGCCTTCCGAGGACTTCTCGCGTTACGCGGAAAAGGTGCCCGGCTTCTTCTTCAATCTCGGCGTCACCCCCGCCGATCAGGACTACAAGACTGCGCCGAGCAATCACTCGCCGCTCTTCCAGGCCGACGACAAGGCGCTGCCGTACGGCGTGCGCGCGCTCAGCAATGTCGCGCTCGACTATCTGCGTGGCGGCAAGCCGCAGGCGATCGTGCCGTGATGGCTCCGCTTGACCGGACAATCGTGTCGGGTTAGCGTCCTTGCTCTGTCCACTTCTTCTTTTGGTGCTCTGATGCGTCAGCCCAGCCTGACCACCCTCGTCATCTCCGTGCCGGTCACCCGGCACCGCGCCGCGATTGTCGCGGGCTGGATGCGCGTGTGTGGCATCGAAGCAGGGCAGATCGGGTAGCAGCCGCGAATTTCTCGCCGCTCCCCGCGGATCAACGCCCCTCCTGCTTCGACAACTCTGCAGGACGGGCGTTTTTCATTGTGATCCGTTGAGGTCTGCATGACGAGTTCGACCGAAAGCGCAACATCGACCAGCGCTGCAGCACCAATGAAAACCTCGTGGTGGCGCGAGCTGCGCGACGCCGCGCGCGGTGGTAAGCACGACTACACACAGGGACCGATCGGCCGCGCGATTTTTCTGCTCGCCGTGCCAATGGTGCTCGAGATGGTGATGGAAAGTCTCTTCGCTGTCTCTGACGTGTTCTTCGTTTCTCGTCTGGGGCCGGCCGCCGTTGCCACCGTCGGCCTGACCGAGTCGATGATGATCGTCGTCTACACGCTGGCGATGGGACTCGCGATCGCTGCGGCCGCCGTCATCGCGCGACGAATCGGCGAGCAGGAACCTGAACAGGCAGCGGTTGCTGCCGTGCAGGCTATCATCCTCTCGGTCGTGATTTCGGGCGCGATCGCAGCCGTGGGGGCCACCTTTGCTCCCGAGCTTCTGCGGATGATGGGCGCAGATGACGCGGTCCTGGCCACTGGCGTGCCATTCACGCGTGTGATGCTCGGCGGAAGCTGCACCGCGTTTCTGCTGTTCGTCATCAACTCCGCACTGCGTGGCGCAGGTGATGCGGCCGTCGCAATGCGTGTGCTCACGCTGGCCAACGGCATCAACATCGTGCTCGGGCCACTCCTGATCTTCGGTGTGGGACCGCTCCCTGAGTTGGGGGTGACGGGCGCCGCGGTGGCCACCACGATCGGTCGTGGCGTGGGCGTGCTGTTCGCACTGAGCCGATTGTTGCGGGGGACTGGGCAGCTCGCGGTGGGAGCGCGTCATCTACGCATCGATTGGCCGGTCATCACGCGGCTCGTTCGCATGTCTCGTAACGGCACGTTTCAGGTGCTGGTGGGCTCGCTCAACTGGATCGTGCTGGTGCGTTTGATGTCCACGTTCGGCAGCGTGGCAATGGCGGGTTACACCATCGCGATCCGTCTGGTGATCTTTGGCCTGCTGCCCGCGTGGGGACTGAGCAACGCCGCTGCCACCATGGTGGGTCAGTCACTCGGTGCGTCCAATCCCGATCGCGCCGAGCAATCGGTGTGGGTGGCCGCGCGCTACAACGTTGTGTTCCTTGGCGCGATGGCCGTGCTGTTCCTGGTCGGAGCGCCCTGGATCATTCAGGCCTTCACCAGCGATCCGGCCGTCAGCAGCGTGGCGATCTTCGGCCTGCGCAGCATTGCCCTGGGATTCCCCGCGTTCGCGTTCGGTATGGTGCTCACGCAGTCATTCAACGGGGCAGGCGACACGGTGACGCCAACCTGGATCAACATCGGTGTCTTCTGGCTGTTCGAGACGCCGGTCGCGTGGTTGCTCAGCGAGCATTCACCACTTGGCTGGCGCGCGATCTTTCTGTCGGTGCTGGCGGCCTACACCGTGCTGGCGGCGGTGAGCGTCGTGCTCTTCCGTCGAGGGAAGTGGCGTACCCGAACCGTCTGACGGTGTAGCGCGTCGCCGGTACCGCCCGGCGTCGCACACGAGCGCGACTCGCTGACCGGCTCCTCCCTCCACGGCTGGTTCGCTAGCTTTGGAGGGCAGGGCGCTCGCGCCCCAACAACGTCTCTCCAGCCTGGTATCCGACCATGAAGTCTTTCACGTCGCTGCTGCTCGTCCTGTTCGTCAGCCTCTTCGCGTTTTCCAACGTTGCGCAGGCGCAGTCGGTTGCTGGCGAGTGGGATGGCCTGATGAACACGCCGGGCGGCGCTCGTCCGATGAAGATCGTCTTCAAGCAGGAAGGCGAAAAGCTCACCGGCGTGGTGAAGCGTGAAGCCGGCGATGCGCCGCTCACCGGCACGATCAAGGGCAACAAGGTCGAGTTCAGCTACACGGTCAACTACGGCGGCAACGCGCTCGTCCTCACGATGACCACCACGGTCACCGGCAACGAGATGAAGGGCACCGTGAGCTTTGGCGGACAGGCGGAGGAAGAGTTCACGGCCAAGCGCGCCGCCGCACCCTCGGGAGCGTCAGTCGAGTCTTCTAACGCCGTGTCGCTGCAGCCGGTAACGCAGCCGATGGTGTTGCGCTGACGCTGTCCGACTGAGGCGCGGGCGCGAGAAACTCGCGGAGCTCCTCCGCGAGCGCGCTTGAGAGCGCATCGAGAGACGTGAGCTTGCTCGGCGTGGGCCGATCCAGCACGCGGTTCCACACGGCAAAACCGTCGCTCGTATTCACCAGCCGGAGCGTCACGCGCATCTGATCCCCGTCGCGCAGCACGGTCCCTTCCACAAAGCGACCAACCCGCAGCGCGCGACCGATCTCCTCGGGGCCGCCGCCGTTGCTCAGCACCTCGAGCGCCGCCGTGCGCGACGCCACACGCACACCCGGAAGGCGCGACAGCGCTGTCGAGAGCCCATCGGTGAGGACGGCCGCCAGACGCGTGTCCGTGGAGTCGTCGCTCAGGCTCACAAACGGCAGCACCACGACATCGCCGAGTGATGGAGCGGCCTGCGCAGGCGCGCTCACCGCGCCTGACGATGCTGAAGGCACCACCGAAGAGCTGTCTGTGCCGATGCGCGCCGCCTCGCTCGTCGCCGTGCGACCTCGCAGCCAGAACGCCGCCGCGACCAGGAGCACGCCGGCTCCGAGGAGCGCCGCTCCCGCTCCGCGGCGACGCGGACGCCGAATCGACGCAAGCTGCGCCGTTGCGAAGGCACCGCTCATCACATCCGGATCGTCGAGACGCTGCACCAACTCCGTTGCTGACTGGGGGCGGTCTCCCGGATCCTTCTGCAGGCAGCTCATCACCAGCGATTCCAGCGCCATCGTGATGCCGCTGCGTTTCGACCGGAGCGACGGCGGCTCCGCGATCAGATGCGCGCGCAACAATTCGCTCGGGGCTCCGCTGAACGGCGTTTCGCCCGTCAGCATCTCGTAGGCCGTAACGCCGAACGCGTAGATGTCCGCGCGATGATCGGTGTTGGGGTCGCCGGAGATCTGTTCCGGGGCCATGTACGCCGGCGTGCCGAGCGAAAAGCCCTGATGTGTGATCGTGCCCTTAGAAAGCTGCGTGGAGTCGTCGTGTACGCGGGCGGACGTAATCGCCTTGGCCACGCCAAAGTCGGCCACGACCGCGGATCCACTCGCCAGCAGAATGTTGTCTGGCTTGATGTCCCGATGCACTACACCTTGCGCATGCGCGTAGACGAGCGCACGGGCGACATCGCGCAGCACGCTGACGGTTTGCGCCATAGGCAGCGGACCATGCGACTCCAGCCGATGACGCACCGATTCTCCATCGACGAATGGCATGATGAAGTAGGGCACGCCCGCCAGCTCGCCTGTGCGCAACACGGGTACGATGTGCGGATGCTGGAGCGCGGCGGAGAGCGCGATCTCACGCCGAAAGCGCTCCAGCGACACCGTGGCGGCCAGCTCGTCGGTCAGCAGCTTGATCACCACCCGCCGGCCGAGGGCCACGTCTCTCGCCACGAACGTGCGCGACATGCCGCCGCCGCCGAGTTCGCGCTCCAGCACGAATTCGGCGGCAAGTGCTTCCTGCAAGCGGGCGGAGAGTCCAGAAGTCACATGAGGATGAGTAGGCGTGTCACCTCTGTTTGACAATTGGACCGAGCGAAGCGTTTGGATCGAAATTCCCAAACGCGCACCACCGTCGGCGCTCTAGTTGCGGCTCATCGAGAAGCTGGTGCCCTGTGGCGACGCATCGATCGAGTAACGCGCATGGTCGCGACGCAACGACGATGGGTCCTCGGTCAGCAGGTTCCGAATGAATCGCGGCACGATCGAGAGTTGCACGGGTGTGAGTACCGCCTTGGCGAGCGCACCAGTCTCGTAGGTGATGTCCCACGCCAGCGAGTCAGTGCGCGCCGCTCGCTTCTGCGCATCCTTGGCGTCGTAGCGATCCGGTAGCGCCGCCAGATGCTCCACCAACGGCTTGAATACCTCCGCCAGCTGCGCACGGTAGCGCATTTCGCGCGACGTGAGCGAGTCCAGCTGCGCGGGCGTCAGCAGCAGCGTGTCCGAGTACGCCTGCAACGAGACGAAGAGACTCGGCATCGCGCGCTGGTAGCGCGCCATCAGGGTATCCGTGGTCAAGCGCGCCCGGCGATCTCCGCCGCGCCCCGGACGCAGCTGTCGCCGCAGTTGCTGTACTTCGTCGCGCTCCGAAAAGTTGATCCGCACGTCGATGGTCGCACCGTACGGCTCCAGCGGTCGCGCTGTGCGCGAGGGGCGCGTCTCTCCGAAGCGCGGGTTCACGTCATAGGTGAAGGCGTTGCTCGCGCTCGTGAACCCGCGGGGAACGAGCAGCACGTTGTCCGGCGCTGCCGCCGTTCCCCACCCACGCAGCTCGTTGCTCCCGTGCAGCGCGCGATCGAGTGCGCCGAGCGGATTAACGAACTGCACCGCGACACGAGCGCGATCCGGCAGTTTGAGGCGCGCGCCGGCCAGATCCAGCCGGAGCTGCATCGACTGCGTCCACGGCCCTTCGCAGCTGTTCATCGCCGCGATCGTGCCGCGCTGTGCACGCAGGCAGCGCGCGACGCTCTTCGGTGCCGATGCCAACAACACGTCGAAGGGGGTGAAGCTGGACGAGAGCAGGCTGCTGCTCATCGGCACGAACGCGCGGTCGTTCGCTCGGCCGTCGCCATTGATATCGCTCGCCACCATTGGGGTGAACGGACGTCCGCTTTCGAGGCGAAGGAACATCGACAGGCCGACTCCAGGCGCCACGTATTTCGCGAACTGTGCCATGATCTGGTGGCGCACGTCGAACGGGCTGCGTCCCCACTCCACACGTCGGGGGTCGCCGGCCGCGCCGGCGTCGAAGCCGCGCGCCTGCGTGCGCGCGCTGGCGTACGTGTAGTTGAAGTTGACGTAGTCTCCACCAAAGCTGCGCCCCAAGCCGCTCAAGTCAGGCGTCAACGAGAGCGTGAGCTGGCCCGCGCGACCGCGTAGATCACTCATCCTTTCGGATACGGCGCCAAACGCACTGCTACGACGCGAGCCCAGGGCAGACACTGCTCCCGTGCGCGCGTCCACATCGGTGGGGCGGAAGTACACGGCGCGCCCTGCCTCCGCCGGCAGCGTGGCCGACTGTACTCCACTGAAGTTCAGATCCTGCACACTCGGCTGATTCAGATTGAGCGCGTACGTTGCGTCGGCGCGGTAGTCGATGATCCACCAGCGCGACGTCCACCCCACGTTGCCTCGCCAGCTCCGCGGCGGCGTGTAGTTGCGTGTAAAGGTGCTGATCGGCGTACCCGCGTCCGTCAGCGATGGCGCGCCGGGCGCACAGCTCGTCGCGGAGCTGTTCATGCTCGACCAATCGGGTAGCGGCACCGCGCTGCCAACGCACGTCAGTCGGCGCAGCGCATCGCTCGCGCCGGTGGCGCCGTCCGCATCAGCGAGCGCGTTCGCGCGATAGAGTCCACGAAACTCGCCAACACCCGCGCGCAGCATGCCGACAGGCAACGTGGACCGAATCGCATAGTCGTTCGCATTCGTCATGAAACCGCCCGCGCGTTCCTTCACCAGATACCACGTCATGCCCAATCGTGGACTGATTCCGATCGACGATGGCACGCGATTGGTTGCCACGCCGAGCGCGGAGAGGAGGGCTGGATTGGCCGCGGGCGTGCCGACATATCGGTTCGCTTCCGCGCGAGCGCCCCACAGCAGCTGGAAGACGCGAGACGGTGCCCAACGGTGCGCGAAGGCAGCGGCGCTGTTCCATGCTGCACCGGAGCGTGCGGGCTGCGACACGGTGCGCGTGTAGCTCGCCGGTCGATTGGCCTGCAGGTCCGCGAGGGTGTTGTAGCTGTAAGTCCCCAGCGGATTGCTCACGGTCTCGTCGGCGGTCGCATCCACACGCGTCCACGCGTGCAGCTTGAACAAGTGTCGCCGGCCACCGTGCAGCCAAGTCACGTCGTCCGCCGCCTCCCAGGAGACCGTGCGCGAATCACCGCGCGCCCCCGCGTCGCCGCCAAACCGAATCGTCGGGACGGCACCCGTGGCGTTCAGGTCATCCGCACTGGCATCGACCGTCACGTCGGGTGCACGCACGACGCCTGCAGGGAGCAAGAGAGTGGGCGTGCGCGATGAGAACTGCCCCGACAGCGACGTACGGAAATCGTTGAGCACCGGGAGCGTTCCGCCGGACAACGACACCTGGCCCACTTGAATCGCCGAGCGGACATCCTGCGTGCGATACCCGGCGCTGGTGAGCGTGCTCGCGCTGATGCCCGCGCCGCTCGTGCGCGATGCGTCCAGCAGCCCGGTCACGCGTAGCGCGCGCCGTCCGCGCGGCGTGCGATCGAGCTGTGCCACGAGGTTCACCGATTCGTTGACTTCGTTCGGCGTCGCGAGGCCGAACGGGACCTTGGCCGCACCAAAGCCCGACTGCAATTGCGCGAGTGCGTTCGCGCCGATGCCCTGCAAGCGCAGCAACTCCGAGGGAGCGGTGAACAGCGAACTTTGACCAGCACTCCGGCGCACTGCCTGCGCCGCCGCGGTATAGAAGACGCGATCGTCCACGAGCATTCCTGAGCGGCCCATCGACGCCTGCAGCGATGTGGGCTGCATCCCATACGCTCGTGCCAACGCATCGTCGTTGCGCAGCGCGGGGGCATCCAGCGTGAACGATCCGCTCTTGCGCGTATTCATGCTGCCCGGATCGAGCTCCTGCGCGACCAGCGCGCCACTGAAGCCACCCACCGACGGATCGAAGCTGCTGAGCGATCCACGCGTCCGCGTGGCCGCTTCGCGCGGGAGACGTGCCCCCGATGCCAGTCCGTTGAGCGTCGTCAGCGACTGATCGCCACCGGCGCCCAGCGCGGAAACACCATTGGCGCCGACATTCAACCCGGGAATCGTGCCAGCCGCGGCCATCGGGTCTCCGGCGGCTCCGGGAGACACTGCCGCATAGACGCCCTCCACGACGCGCTCATTGCTGCCGACCGTTGGCTCGGCGCTGGTGCGATTGGGTGGCTCGGGCTTGGGTGCATTGGCGCGCACGCGCACCGCTGCCAACTGCGAGGGGCCAGTCTTCTGCAGCACGGCGTCGGCCACGATGCGCTGTGCCGCATTCGATCGCGTGAGGCGCTTTCGGTACGGCTGCGCATCCGGCGCGCTGATGAATACGAGGTAGTCGCCCGTGCCCGGCGTGAACACCAACTGCCAGCGCCCATCGGCGTCGGTCGTGTCCTGCTGCACCAATCGGTCGGGGCCCCGCGTGACGAAGACTGTCGCGCCCGACACCGGTGCGCCGCCCGCACTCGAGGTCACACGGCCGACGATCGTATCACTGGCCGACGGCGTGGGGGAGGCGGCACTGGCGGGAGCACCCTGCGCGCGCGCGGTCGAAGTACTCCAGTGCGTCGCGGCCAGCGCAATGGCCGACCATACGAGGGTACGCCGCAACATCCGGCGTGTGGTGGAGCGGGGAGTGTCGAACAAGCAGACCTCGAAGAGGGCAGGGGCGATAACCGTTGGGTCGTGTCGCGCGCGAAAGGAATCGCGACATTCGACAACGAATCGTACTCAACGGTTTACGCGCCCCGACGCTCCTCGGGTTTCGACGATCTTCTGCCCAGTTCGTCCTTGTGTGCGTCCGCTAGCGACGCCAGGAGTTGAAGCGGCGATTCTGCACCAAGCTCATTCCTGCGCCGATCGCCAGCATCAATGCAGCCATGCCGCCGATGTAGGCACTCGGCACGCCGAACAGGTATAGCGCCCACACCACTCCGACGAAGAGCAGGAGGAAGCGCTCGAGATAGATCCCAGTCGTCATGTGGCTGCTCCTTGGAGACAGAGACGTGTCGGTGACCTGTACGGTGCGCGCATCCGGTTGTGGGCGCGCTCGATCACAACATCTGACACCCAACATGTGTGCAAGTTCGGGTCCCGCCGTGGCACGCGTCACAGGACCCGTTGGGGTCGCCAGGAGAATCGCGAGATTCGTGATCCACGTTCCACGAGACGGCGCGCTCGTGCGCTGTCAGAGCGCGCACTATGTTGGTCGCATGCCCTCAGCGCCGACGCCGGATCCCGCCCTCGAAGCACTCGCCGCCACGCTCGACGCGAGCAGCGACTATCGCGTCGTGCGACGCCTGCGCTCACCGGCGCGCTATGCGATCGGCGAGCCGGTCGGTGAACTGAAGCAGGGGCTGCTGCTCGATCTCGAGACGACCGGTCTCGACACGGCACGCGACCTCATCATCGAGTTCGGCGCGGTGCCGTTTCTGTTCGACTCGGCGGGGCAGGTGTTCGACGTGCTCGCACCGATCAGCTACTTCGAGGATCCGGGGCGGCCCATTCCGCCCGAGGTGCAGTCGCTGACGGGCATCACCGACGACATGGTGCGCGGACAACGCATCGACGATGCGCGCGTCGAAGCTGTCGTGAATGCATCCGTGCTGGTCGTTGCGCACAACGCGGGTTTCGATCGTCGTGTCGCCGAGCGGCGCTTTCCGATCTTCGCCAGCAAGCACTGGGGGTGTTCGCGCGACGATGTACCGTGGAGCGCAGGCTTCGGCATCAGCAGCCACAAGCTTGACTATCTGCTCTACGAGACCTGTCGCGTCTTTCACGACGGCCACCGCGCCGCCGACGATTGTCTGGCCACACTGCACTTGCTGGCGCACCCGAAGGATGCTGCGGGCAAGACGCCAATGGCCCATCTGCTCGAGAGCGCGCGAAGAAAGACCTCGCGTGTCTTCGCGCGCAAATCGCCATTCGAGACGAAGGACGCGCTCAAGGGACGCGGCTACCGCTGGAACGATGCGCAGAAGACCTGGTTCATCGACAAGACAGCGACCGATCTGGACGCGGAGCTGCAATGGCTCCGCGAGAACGTGTACGGCGGCACCGCGGCGCCACCGGCCGAAGTTGTCACCTTTACCGCGAAAGAGCGCTACTCCGACCGCGGCTGACCTGCTGTCAGGGGCACTTGGCCGGCTTGGGCACCGGGCACGACGATCCTGCTTTCGCGCACGTCGCAGCCTGTACCACGAGTCGGTCGCCCAAGCGGGTGACGGGAAACTGGTTCTGGCCGGGCGTCGTGACGGTGGGCCACGCTTCGACCAGCTGGTCCATGATGCGCGCCGACTCGCGCGCGGACGCGATCGCCGGACTCTTGGCCGACGTCCGAAGCTGGGAGAGATCGTAGAGCACCCAGACGTTCTCTGCCGTCACGGCGCCCACGGCATGGTCGCTCGCGTCCTTCTCGTCGCCTTCGTGCAGCCGGACAGCGATCTGTAGCGCGCTGTTGAGCGTCGCCAGCGCGGCGGACTCATGACCACCGGCGCGCTCGACGGCGGCCATTCCCTGCAGAAAGGTGACGCTCTCGCGGGTGATTTGACGTCCGACGGCGGGCGTGTCCTCGTATGCCTTCACCAGCACGCTACGAGCACCGGTCGCGTCGCCGCGTGAGGCCAGGAGCCGCACCAGCGCATCGGCCGCGCTCCGATCGCCCACTGCCGAGGCCGCGACGGCATCGCGGAGCAGTCGGAGAGCGCTGTCGCCGCAGGCCCGGTGCACGAGATACACGTCGGCGAGGCCGCGCGCGGCCGCTGAGGCCATGGCGCGGTCACCGCTTTGGGTGGCAGCGGCCGCGGCGCGACGGTAGGCCGCGATGGCGGAATCCGGCTGGGATTCGAGGGCGAGGCGTCGGCCCTCCTGGAACGCGGCCAGCGCTGCAGGATCCTGCGCGAGCAGCGGGCGTCCTGCGGCCGTCAGGCCAAGGAGCGCCAGCGCACCGGTCAGGGTGCACCGGCGCGCATTTACGAATCGAGGGGGGAGCACGGTCATGCGTTCACTCCGTCGGGGTCAGTACGAGGTCACCCCGAACTGTACCCCGCTCAGACCAGACCGACCAGTTGGGCTGGAGTTTCCAGCGCTTCCTGCGCGGCATTGAGGACAGCTTGGGGCAGCGGAGAGGACCCGCTGCGGCGCGCGGCCTCGATTACCAGCAGGAGCGCGCGCGCTTGAGCTGCGTACGCAGCAAGCAGTGCGCCACCTGCACCGGGTGTGGCGGCGATGTCCTGCGCCAGCGACTCGAGTTGCCGCGCCAGCGCGCTCGGGGTGCCTGGCGGCAGCGTAGGCGCGGCTACCGCACCGGTTGGGCGTCGGTTGGCCGGCAGATCGGCGTACGGTACAGGGGGCTGCACCCCGAAGAGACCCGGAAACGACGTGGGCGCCAACGCTTCCTTCACCCGCTCATTCGTCGCGGCGATCGCCGCGAGACGCCGACGTGCGGCGCGTGATGACTCAAATCCCACCTGCTATTCTCCGGATACGCGACTGTCAGACCTTGACAGACGCTGGTCTGTTACATAAATGCGACTGTAATGCACGTGGCTGCGGATGCGGACTTAACCGCATGGTGTAGCTTGGTTTCCAGCTGTCGGATCAGCAGGACCTGGTACTGAGGCCGAAGGTCGCCCTGTGCGATCGTCGCTCTCGGTCGCCACGGAGAAGTTCTGCGCGCGGCCAACTCGGGTTGCGCCCGGAACGGAAGGGTACGAGCCCTCTTGAGGAGGCGGCTGTATGCACGTCCTCACCCCGGTCGCTGAACGGGACATCGCCGCTCGTGAACTCGCGCTGCTCGCGAGGGCCACGCTCGACGAGCATTGGGCGGTCTCCGCGATTCCCGCTGAACGTCGCGCGCTTCTCCTCGAGCGCGCTGACGCGGCTTCGCTCAGCCCAGGCGATGGCCTGGGTGAACCGATCGCTGATGGCCTCGCCCTCCTCGGTACCGCCTACGAGTTGGCGGCGCTCGGCCAGCTCGAGGCTGCGGTACAGCCGGTGCCCAATGCTGGTCGCGATCTCGCGCAGGCGGTCCTGGCGCTCGGTGCGGCTCGCGCCTTCCGATGTACCGCGGCGCTCCGCCCCCCCCTCGATGACCGTGAGTCGGCCGTAAAGTGGGCGCTCCGACTGGGCGCGCTGGCCGTGGTCTCCCGCCAAACCGAGAGCTACCTCAGATGGTGGGAGGTACGCACCGGTGTATCGGACGCGGTTCACCAAGCGGCGCAGGCGCTCGATGACCAACCCTGGGAACCCTACGCTCGAGGCACGCTCTGGATGGCTTGGCTTGGCCTGATCGGCGCGCCCGTGGGTGGGCTGGCCGATCATGCCAACGACGACCTCGCGACGCTCACGGCGACGCGCAGTCGGCTCGCCGCCTTTCGCGAACGACGTAGCGACCACGAGGTGCCCGGGGATGGGCCCGTACTCAATGCCGCGGCGCTGCGTGCCCGGATGACCGAGTTCGCGATCCGCCATCTCGCCGACGCCACGGAGCTCCTCACGGTCGCCGTGTTGCGG
Source organism: Gemmatimonas sp. (assembly GCA_965279375.1). GTDB lineage: Bacteria > Gemmatimonadota > Gemmatimonadetes > Gemmatimonadales > Gemmatimonadaceae > Gemmatimonas. The sequence continues at coordinate 3,402,794 of OZ257156.1, forward strand.
CGCACGCTCCCCGATGTCTCGGCCGAGTTCAAACTGCATCTGAGCGCGGCGCGCTCCGCCCTTGCTGGCGATCACGGACAGGATCTCCTCCTGGCGTGGTTACAGGCGGCGGGCGTTACGCTGGCCGGCGGCGTGACCGCGCAGCTCGAACTCCCAGGATTCTAGTCCGACCTGTCCGGTCGGCACCGTTGGCCCGCCACACCCGAAACACCGTGCGTCCGGTGCTTCCTACCGGGAAGGGCACACGCCCACCCCCGATCGGCGTGATCCCCGACAGCCTCTCCCCCATGGCGCGACGCTCGGCTTCGTCGAAGACGGACTCGGTCGCGGGCGACTCGAAACGCCACCACGACGCCGACTCCGCCTGCCCGACGCGCACTACATAAGAGTCGTCCGCGGCCCAAAACGCCGAGATGCACGAATCCACATCGCCGAATGCCATCGGCAAAGATGTGAGGGGCGCTGGCTCGAGTGAGCCGATCGGTGCTGCGCAGGGGACCGCATTCATGGCGAAAAGACGGCGGAGGAAACCTGAATCGTACAGAGAGCCGTTACGTGGCGGGCGGTGATGTTATGACGATCCGAGCGTCCACGCAATACGAGTGAACTCGTCTAAGTTGTTGACAGCATTGTGGATATGCGTTGGAAATGATGTGGAAAAGCAGGTAAGCCGTGTTCCCGCCGCAGCCTGCGGGCTGCTTGGCTGTGGAAAAGCAGGTCCGTGACGCCCCCTCGTTTAGGGTCCGGACGGCTGGAATTGTCCACAATGCACCCAATCACAAAAATGCTCTATGCAGGTTTGCAAACACGACCTGCGGCTCGCCGCGAGGTGCGCGCGATGTAACGGGAGGCGACCGCAGCGCGCCAGAATTGCCCATGGCGGCAGGCGCGGCGATTCATCATTGTCTGTCCAGCACGAACGCCCCCTTTTCTGGAGCCGAGATTGTCGATCGAACCACGCATCGGATTGCTCGTAGGCCGGGAATGGTCCTTCCCGCCTGCCTTTCTGGATGCGGTCGCACGCCGTCAGTCCGGCGTCGTGGCCGACTACATCAAACTCGACGCAACGCGTATGGCGCAGCCGGTGCCGTACACGCTGATCATTGACCGCATTTCACACGAAGTCGGGTTCTATCGGACGTTCCTGAAGCACGCCACGCGCATGGGCGTCACGGTCGTCAACAACCCCTTCATGTGGTCGGCGGACGACAAGTTCTACGATGCGACCATGGCGACGCAGCAGGGCGTCGCGCACCCGAAGACGATGGTGCTCCCCAACAAGGACTACATCCCGGGCATCTCGCACTCGGAGTCGTTGCGCAACCTCGCCTACCCGCTCGACTGGCAGAGTGTCGCTGAGCACATCGGATTCCCGTGCGTGCTCAAGGACGCGCACGGCGGCGGCTGGCGCGACGTGTACGTCTGCCACTCGATGGAAGAACTGCTCAAGCACTACAACACGAGCGGCCTGCTGACGATGGTCGTGCAGGAGTTCATCAAGTGGGATCAGTATGTGCGCTGCATGGTGTTGGGGCGCGATCAGGTGCTGCCCATGCCGTACGATCCGGGGCAGCGTCGCTACATCCCTGACCCGGGCTACCTCTCCAAGGAGGTCGAGGCGCGGTGCATCAAGGACTCGCTGACACTGTGCCGCAACCTCGGCTACGACATGAACACCGTGGAGTTCGCGGTGAAGGATGGCATTCCCTACGCCATCGATTTCATGAACCCGGCGCCGGACATGGATATCAACTCGCTCACGCCGGCCTACTTCGAGTGGGTGGTGGAGCACATGGCTGATCTGGCGATCAAGCTCGCCACCGCGCCGCGTCCGGCCGCGCCGGACGGGCCTGTGATCGGCCCGCTCTAAGGGGTTCGAGGAGATGCTTTCGGGCGCCATCGAGCGCTACCACCACGGGCTGGAGCAGCCGGATATCGCGGCGGCCTCCGCTGAAGTCATGGAGCGGCAGCTTCGCAGTCAGGGGCTGTTCTTTGGCGACCGCGCGCTCTGTAGCGTGCTGCGACCGCGCTTCCTGTCGCACGGCGAATACCGCCACATTGCGCGCGCCTGCGCGCTGGTCGGCTCGGCGTTCGAATCAGTGCGCGTGGCCGCGATGCGCGACAGCGCTCTACGCGCCCAGTTCGGCCTGACCGACTGGGAGGAGCGCCTCATCCATGCCGATCCCGGTTTCGCCGCCGCCAGTCCGACCTCTCGACTCGACGCGTTTTTCGCCCCCGGCGCAGATGGGCTCAAGTTCACGGAGTACAACGCGGAAACGCCCGCGGGTGGCGCCTACAACGACGCCCTGAGTCGCGCGTTCCTTGCGCTGCCGGCGATGCACGCGTTCTCGCGCACCCACGCCGTCTTCCCGATTCCAGCCGCACCGTCGATCGTCCACACGCTCCTCAACGCGTTCTATCAGTGGCGCGGAGTGCGAGAGGCGCCTTCGATTTGCATCCTCGACTGGGCCGAAGTCCCGACCCGCAGCGAATTCGTGCTCTTCGAGCAGGAATTCCACGCCCTCGGTATCGATGCCTTCATCGGCGATCCGCGCGACGCCACCTACGAGGGCGGTGTGCTGCGCGTAGGCGGAGAGCCGGTCACGTTGATCTACAAGCGAGTGCTCATCGACGAGCTGGTGACGCGCGCCGGACTGGATTCGCCTGTGGTGCGCGCCGTGCAGGACGGCGCCGTGTGCATGGTCAACCCGTTCCGCTGCAAGCTGTTGCACAAGAAGGCCTCGCTCGCGGTGGTCAGCGACGAGCGACAGGCGCACCTGCTCTCCGATGCGGAGCGCCGCGCAGTTGCCGCGCATGTCCCGTGGACTCGTCTGGTCGAGGAACGCGAGACCGAGCGAGACGAAGAGTCGGTGGACTTGGTGCCGTGGATCGCGGCCAACCGCGAACGCCTGGTGCTCAAGCCGAACGACGAGTACGGCGGGAAGGGGATCGTGCTGGGGTGGACGGTGGACGACAGCACGTGGCAGGCGGCCATCCAGACTGCGTTGGCTGAACCGCACATCGTGCAGGAACGGGTCGTCGTGCCGAGCGAGCTGTGGCCGGCGTTCGCGGACGGGGCATTGCATCTGGGTGAGCGCATGCTGGACACGGCACCGTTCCTTGTGGACGGTGTTACGGTGACCGGTGTGCTTACGCGGATTGCGACCGATCCTCTACTGAACGTGACCGCCGGTGGCGGTTCGAACGTGCCGACCTTTCTCGTGGAGGAGCGCTGATGTCTGCGCTACGACGCCCGGTCATCGGGCTGACAACACAAACGCTGCATTCCATCGATGGCATTCCCCCCGGGCTCCCATCGTCGTGGGTGATGAACCAGCGCTACTTCCTTGCGGCCACCATGGTGGGCGCTGTGCCGTGGATGATTCCGTTGCTCGATGACGATATCCACACGCTGCGCGAAATCTACGAGCGGCTGGACGGCATCCTGATTCCGGGCGGCGTGGACATCAGTCCACGCGAGTACGGCGAGGAGATCCGACCGGAATGTGGAAATCTTGATCCCGCACGAGATCGTGTTGAGCTACAGCTCGTTCGCTGGGCCATCGAGGACGGCAAGCCCGTACTTGGGCTGTGCCGCGGTTTGCAGGTCATCAACGTCGCGTCGGGTGGATCGCTCTGGCAGGATCTCGCCTCACAAAACGGCTCATTCCACAAGCACGACTACTTCCCAACGGCCGGGTACGAGCGCGATCATCTGGCGCATGAGGTCGAGCTCGTGCGCGGCACGCGTCTGGCAGAGTTGATGGAGTCGGCAAGTGTGCCCGTGAACAGCATGCATCACCAAGGGGTGAAGCAGCTTGGACGCGAGTTGGTGGTGTCGGCCACTGCGCCTGATGGGCTGATCGAGGCGTTGGAAGGCGCGGACCACAGCTTCCTGGTGGGCGTCCAGTGGCATCCTGAGGTGTTCGAAATGGCGGACCCGCATGCGCGGCACCTCTTCGGCAGCTTCATTCGTGCGGCAAGCGAATGGCGTGCGTCCGAGGAGTCCGGGCGGGTCTAGGATCGCGCGGTGATCGGTTCGGCCCGATGGGGCCGGGAGGGGTGATGCGGGGGCCGAGCCTGACAGTGGGAATCGAGGAGGAGTATCAGATCATCGATCCGGTGACGCGTGATCTCACGCCCGGGTTTGATGCACTGATGTCCAGTGACGCGGCCGTGTTGGCCGACGCCAAGGCGGAGCTGCACCAGTGTCAGGTGGAGATCGGCACCAAGGTGTGCGGGTCGATCGCCGAGCTACGCACCGAGCTGACCAAGCTTCGTGGCCTCGTCATCAAGGCGGCCTCTCAGCACGGGCTGACGATCGCGTCGGCGGGGACGCATCCGTTTTCCAACTGGATGAACCAGGAGATGACGCCCAAGGAGCGGTACTTGGGTGTGAAGGCGGAGCTGCAGGATCTCGCGCATCGGCTGCTGATTTTCGGCACGCACGTGCACGTCGGCATCGAGGATCCGGAGTTTCGCATCGACTGTCTGAACGCCTGTCGATACCTGCTGCCTCACGTTTTGTGTTTGTCCACAAGCTCGCCGTTCTGGTTTGGACGCAACACCGGGCTGCACTCCTACCGCAGCATCGTCTTCAAGAATTTCCCCCGCACCGGTGTGCCGCGCATCCTGAACGGGTGGAGTGATTTCGCCGAGCTGACGGACACGTTGGTCAAGACGAAGAGCATTCCGGACGGATCGAAGATCTGGTGGGATGTGCGCCCGCATCATTTGTATCCGACGCTCGAGTTCCGCATTTGCGACGTGAACACGCGCGTGGACGAGGCGATCTGCGTGGCGGCGTTGCTGCAGGCCGTGGTGGCCAAGATGTGGAAGCTGCGTCGAGACAACATGAGCTATCGCGTGTACGCCTCCGATCTCATCGAAGAGAACAAGTGGCGTGCTGTTCGATGGGGGCTGGGCGGCAAGCTGATCGACTTCGGCAAGAAGGAAGAGATGCCCGCGCCGGTGCTCATTCGCGAGCTGATCGAGTGGTTCCTCGATGACGTGCTGGACGAGCTGGGCACGCGCAAGGAAGTGGAGTACGCGTTTCACATCATGGAGCACGGCTCGAGCGCGCAGCGTCAGCTGGCCACCTATGCGCGAACGGGCGATCTGCGCGCGGTGGTCGATCAGCTGATTCGCGAGACAGCGGAAGGGGTCTGTGAGCCCACGCTCGGACCGGCGCTCAACCTCGTGGATTCGCCGCTGCTGGCGGGCGCGGAAGGGACGATCTCCGTGCCCTCCAATCGTCCGACTGGCGCCGTTCGAGGACAATCAGTGCCCTGAGGGCCCGGTCCGAGAAGAAGTGCGGAGGGGTACTAGGGAGAAGTACCAATGCAGTCGTGGTGAGACGAGGACTAGCCTGCACGTGCGTTCGATCCCGAGCGCCAATGCATGCTGGTCCTTTTCGTTTCCCCGTCTTCCCGCTCATGTCCGTGTCTTCGCGTTTCTCTGGCCGCGCGCGCTTCGCGCTGTCGCTCTCCCTGTTTGCGTTTGGTGCCGTTGCCTGCTCTGAAGGGCAAGCTGATCCCACGGGTCCGACCACCGGAACCCCGGAAGCCGCGATCAATCAGGTGGTCACGTTTGGTCCGCTGAACGCCAGCAGCACTGATACGCTGGTCTACTTCAGCTTTGCCATTGGCGGCCTCGTCGCACGTAGCGGCGATTGGGACCTTGCGTTTCGTCGCTACGAGCTGCGCCTGAACAGCCCCGCGATCGGCGGTGCGACAAGCAAAAACGTGCTGGGCTACGCACTCGACAACAACAAAGCGGCGACGGACGCGCAGGTGTTGGCCTTCACGCCGGCGAACACGTTGGCGCCGTTCGACAGCCTGCGCGCTGCGCGCGTTCCCGCCGACACCCTGTTCCAGACCGATCGATTGGCGGTGAATCCGCAGGCGCACCTCAACCTTGGCGGGTTCCCGACGGCGAACGCGGCGAATTATTGGAAAGTGCGTCGCGCGGACGGCGGGTATGCCGTGGTTCGGACGACCGCGATTTCCTTCACGCAGCAGCGGGCGGTTCAGTCGATCACATTCGAGATCCGCGCACAGGTTGGCGCGACCCTTGGTGCACCGCAGACGCTCGTGCTGACTCCGGCGGGACAGACGACGTCGTTCTCTCTGAGCACGGCCAGCGTGGTGGCATCACCGGCCGGATGCAACTGGGATTTGCGCTTCGATCCAAATCCGACAGTGCTCGGCGTCGAGGTGAACAGTGGCTGCTCGGCGGGGACTTACCCGGGGCCCGCGTCGCCAACGTTCGCGAACGCCACCGTGGCGAACGATGCGCCGCAGTATGCGAGCTATCTGTCGCAGCTGGTCGGCCCGATCCCCAACTCGGTCGTCGACAAGAGTGCTCCGTTCCGCTACAACCTGACGGGGACGGATCGGTTGCACCCGGCATTCAACACCTATCTCGTGAAGAGCGGTACGAAGGTGTTCAAGGTGCAGGTGACGGACTATTACAGCAACACCGGCGCGCCCGGCTTCCCGACGATTCGCTACGCGCGCATTCGGTGAGGCGGCTTTGATGAAAGCGGCAAAGGGTCCGCTGGTGGCTCGTGCTCGTCGCTCGCTGGCGCTGCTGTTCTGGGCGCCGGCGTTTGTCGTTGGCGCCACTCGCACACAGGCGCAGTCGGCGCAGTCAACAATCGCTGCGTCGAATGCTGCGGCTTTCACGGTGGAGGGGCGCGTGACGGGGCGAAGCGATGCGGCGCCAGTGCTGGCCGCAGTGGTGCGCGTGTCTGGACTCGATTCGCGTACACGCAGCGATGAGACGGGAACGTTTCGCATCGTCGCACGACTGGGCGACACGGTGCATGTGAGTGCCCTGGGCTTTCACGAATTGCGCACTGTCGTGCGCGGCGCGCGAATGGAAGTGCGGCTGGAGGCATTGCCGACCGTACTGCCCGTGTTCACCACCACGATGGGGCAGCGCGTCATTCGCGCCAGTGAATCGCCACGCAGCGTGACGGTGCTCGACCGCCGCGAGATCGATGCGACAGCGGCAATCTCGGCGAATCAGTTGCTGCGTCAGGTGCCCGGCCTGCAGGAGCTTCCATCGCCGCCTTCCAAGACCTCGATCTCGATTCGTGGGTTCGATGACTCGCGCGTGCTCGTGCTGGTGGATGGCGAGCCTGTGTCGGGGGCGCTGATCGAGAGCCGAGATATCGGACGGTTGTCGACGATCGCGACAGAGCGCATCGAAGTGACGAAGGGTCCGTCGAGCGTGGAGTTCGGCAGCGATGCGTTGGGCGGGGTGATCAACATCGTGCAGGCCGCGCCGACATCGCGGCTCACGGTGGACGGGATGGCGCGCGCCGGTGGATTGGGGCGGCAGGAGTCCACGCTGGGCGTGAGTCAGACGGTGGGTGCATTCGGCTTTCGGCTGAATGGTGGGTGGCGACAGTCGGACCGCGTGACCGGCTATAACGCCGCCGGCTCGACGTTCAACCGCATCTACGATCTCCGCGGCGACTTCCGCTATCGGATTTCGTCGCGGCTCTCTCTGCGGATGGATCTGCAGGGTTCGCAGGAGCGGCAGCGCTTTCCAGTGGACGCGCAGTTCAACGGCTTCATCGACAATCGCGGTGGGCAAGGGTTTGTGGAGGCGCAGGCTTCGGTGCTGGGCGGCAGTCTGCGCGCGCGCGCGTTCGAGCAGCGCTTCACCTACGAGTATCGTCAGTCGCGAGGGCTTCTGCCCATTCGAGGATCCGCGGATTCGCTCGAGCAGCGTGAACGGCAGGGGCGGTACCTGCTCGCGTTCACTCGCGTGTTGGGTGGCCACGCGATCGATCTGGGGGTGCAGCGCTCCGAGCGAACACTCGTGGCGCCCAAGAAAGTGGATGGCGACAGCGCCCGCGATCACGTCACGGAAGTGTTCGCCCGAGATGCTTGGACCGCGGGCCCCGTGCAGTTCACCGTGGGTGCACGCCATAGTGCCAGCGCGTTGTGGGGAAGCAGCACGAACCCGTCGGTGGGGTTGGCGTGGCAGCTATCGCCCGCATGGCGCCTGCGCAGCAACGTGGCGCGAGGCTTCCGCGCGCCGGGCTTCAAGGAGATCCGCTACACCTTCTTCAATCCGGCGGGAGGATACACGCTGGTGGGTAACGCCGCGTTGCTTCCGGAATCGTCGGTGAGCGGAACCCTTGGCGCGACGTGGGCACCGTCAGCCTCGCTGTCGATCGATGTGGAAGGGTATCGCAACGACGTGGACGACTTGATCGACTGGCGTTTCCAGGGCAACAACCCGGCGGGCTATCAGGTCTACAAGAATGTGAACGTTGCGCGCGCACGCACGCAGGGGATCGAGAGCAACGTGCACGTTGTCCGGGGGGCCACGGAGCTGTCGCTGGGCTACGACTTCCTGCGCGCGCGCGATCTTGGCACGGGCGTGCCGCTAAGCCGCCGGGCGACGCATACGGCGCGCGCGCGTGTGGCACGCGAGTGGGCGGTGCGGAGCGGAATGACCACCGACCTCTCGGCGCGCTATACCGGCAACGCGCCGCTAGTCGGCATCCCCAGTGGCGCCCCGATCACCGGCGCCTTTTCCACCGAGTCGGGCGTGATCGGCCGGCAGGGGGCGTTGCTGTCCGTAGACGCGCAGTGGCGCCTGGCGTTGATCAATGGCGCGGAGTTGTCGGCCGGTGTGAACAATCTGCTCGATCAGCGCCCGGCGCTGTGGACGCCGGCGTTCGCGCGTCAGTTCTACGCGGGAGTGCGGTTGCGCTGGGCGGGGCGGCAGTAGATCGGTTCCGGGTCGCGGGTCGTGGGTTCGTTACAGATAACAATGCGACGCGACCGCAACGGTGGTGCGCGCTTGAGGGCGTGATGCAGATTTCCGAGTGAACGCTCTCATGCCTCGAGCATCGACATCACTTTCGACCCAACGAAGAGACCTGCCCGATGAAGCTCGCCCAAATGCTCCGCGACAAGCATCTCGATGTCTGGGAAGCCTTTGCACTCGAAATTGGCGGGACCTGGAATAGCCCCGGACTGGGCGATACACCGCGCATCGACGTTGCTCACGCGCGCGGCCCGGTGCGCATTGAAGGCAACGTGACGTTGGTGCTCGTGGGAAAAGTGCTCGTGCCCATGCTGTCCACCAGCTTCGTTGCGCTCCTGCCTGCCACGCACGAACAGCGATTCTCCGTGTCTCGTGCCTCGTTCGCCTCGGCGGTCGCGGATTGGTTCGGCGCGCTCGATATCCATGTGGACGACGAGGAATTCGACAAAGCGTTCGTGCTCAAGGGCGAGACGCCGGACATCGTCCGCGAACTCTTCGCCAGCGCGGCGCTCCGTGAACGGTATCTGCGCGACTTCGAAGGGCAGCTGCATCGTCGCGATGACAAGACGTTGTTCGGCGACCCGACGCCGGACGCGGACCCGTTTGAGCTGTCCGTTCCGGGCTACGTCGATACGATCGAGCGGATGCGTGCGCTGTGGGCCCTTTTTGTCGAGACGCTCGAACGCTTGCCGGATGGTCCTGCGCGTGCTGCCTAGCACGCGACGTCTCACCTTGCCGTTTCAGGTGACTATCGACCACGAGGTCATCGGCGGCGGTGGCATCACGACGACCGAAGAGCGTCGACACGGCGTGCTGCGGCTGGAGCGCGACACGCTGGTGGTGCAATGGCGGGTGGAACGAGAGGTCCACCGCGTCGGTCCGGAGATCCGTTCCAACGTGGAACGGGCAGGGATGCGAGAGGCCACGATTGCGTTGCACGCGTTGAGCGACGCGCGTGTTCGAGAGCACGGTCGCTGGCGGTGGAAGCGCTGGGACTTCGCGCTGATCGCCGCCGATCTCGCGGCATTCGATCGCTTGGCCAGCGACGATGGATTCGCGTTCGAGCATCCGGCCGAGTTGGTGCTACCGCTGCGCCGCCAAGACTTGGAGTTGGCGCACGAGTTTGCGTCGGAGCTCAAGCTCACGCTGGCGGAACGAGCGCTGGTGGACGCGGAGCGGGCGTCGGCGTTGCCACCGACGGACGCACGCATGCTCCCGTCGACGAAGCCGAACGAGCCGTTGCGCGACTAACCGATCGCAACGCGCACTGCCTCGAACACCGTTCCCATGCCGACTGCGCTTACCCGATGACGGCGCGCTACAACGGCACCGGCAGCAGAGACGACGCGGCGTCGTTCCGCTGCCGATGACCGCGCGCGGGATTTACGCCGCGAGTAGCTCGCGCTCGAGTCGCGCGTAGCTCGCTTCCATGCCGGTGGTCATGCCCGTGCCCAGGATCATGTCACGCAGCTCCTTGTTGGGGAACGTGGTGACGATGCTCAACAGCGTGCCGCCATCGACCGGGACGAGGGTGAGTTCGTTGTGCGTGCTGGGACCCGGGGTGCCCAGCATTCGCTCCGAGGTCACGGCGCGATACGGTGCCGCGCGCTCGAGCAGCTCCCCTTCGAAGCCGAATCGCCGGGACTTGTCCGCGCTTTCCCACTCGTGGCGGTACGATTCGCCGACCTCGCCAGCGAGCTGGCAGACGGGCATCGTCCAGCCATCGGGGCCGAGCAGCCAACGCTGCATGAGGGAAGCCTCGTTGTGCGCGCGCCAGACCTGTTCGACGCTGCCGCGAATGACGCGACTGACGCGGATCTGTGTGTCGTTCAGCAACTGCGCCTCGGTCAGGCGATCGCTGGCGAAGCTCTTGAGGTCGAGCAACACGGCGTCGATCTGACCCATCGCCGACTTCATGCCTTCCATCATGCCCATCTGCACGAGCTGCTCCATCGATTCGACGCTGGAGAAGTGCGTCACGCTCGTGAAACGCGAACCCTGTTCCGTGGTGTCGAAGCTGAACACCATGCGCATCGTGGGCATCTGCGTGTTCGGATTGCCCGACTCATCGGAGAAGCCATCCTCCACCTCGAAGCGACGAAACGGCTCGATGGAGAGAAAACGGAACCAGCCACCCGCTTTCGTTCCGTCGGGGCCCGTCATGTAGTAGTGCGAGTAGCCGCCCACAGCCATGTCGTGGCGCGTGAACGTGGCGGGCCACTGCTCAGGGCCCCAGAAGCGCTCGAGCTGTCGCGGATCGGAGTAGGCGTTCCAGAGTCGCTCGACGGGGACCGGATAGTCGGCCGCGACGGTGAGGGTGAGCGCGGCGGCGTCGGAGGATACGGAGGTGATCGGCATGGCTAGCTCTTGGAAGGACGTGGGGCGGCGAGGATGGCGTCGAGCTGACTGAAGCGCTCGACCCAGAGGCGTTCGAGGTGAAGCAGGAGCTCGCGGGCACGCGCGAGTTGCTCCGGGTTGCCGCGGACGATTCGCTCGCGGCCCTGCGTGTGTTTGGACACGAGTCCGGCATCCTCCAAAACGGCGACATGCTTCTGGACGGCAGCGAACGACATGTCGTAGCGCGAGGCGAGTGCGCTGACGGACGCCTGCTCGCCGGCCATCACCCGTGCGACGATGTCCCGCCGCGTGGTGTCGGCGAGGGCGCGAAAGAGTCGGTCGAGCTCAGGGTCGGTGAGCGGGAAACGTGCAACCATATGGTTGTAGGTTATGGCAGATCGGTCTCGCCGTCAAGAGGGTGTGATCGCCGACATACCTGCACTTGTCAGCGGGCGGCCGTCGGAGAGTTTTGGAGGTCCGGCGTGCATCGCGCGTCGAATCGCCGACCGGCTGTCCTGATCGACTTCACTCGCCAGACGCAACGCCATGTTTCGCCACCCGCTTGCCCGTCTCCTCTCCGCCCGTCGCGCAGTTGCTCGCCGTCTCGAGACCCAACGCCCCTCCACGAACCTGTGGAATGCCGCACGTCTGGTGCGCCGGAGCTGGCCCGTGCTGACGCTGCTCTCCGCTTGTGCCAGCGTGGCATCGGCGCCGACGTTGCAATCGCTCACGGCAGCGTACAGTGCGGCGCAGTGCTCCAGTTGCGCCGAGTGGAACGAGCCGCAGCAGCCGTTTCGTATTGCCGGCAACTCGTACTTTGTCGGCACGCACGGGCTGACCGCGGTGCTGATCACTTCGCCCGACGGACACGTGCTGATCGATGGTGCGCTTCCCAATTCGGCGCCGCTCATTCGGGACAACATTCGTGCGTTAGGGTTCGACATCGCGGACGTGAAGCTGATCCTCAACTCGCATGCGCACTTCGATCATGCGGGAGGCATCGCGGCGCTGCAGCGCTTGTCCGGCGCGCGCGTCATGGCGAGTCCGGCGAGCGCCGTCGCATTCCGGAAGGGCAACTCCGAGCCGGGCGACCCGCAGCATGGATCGCTCGTCGACTTCGCGGCCATCGCTTCGGTGGAGGAGCTGGTGGACGGACGGACGATCACGCTGGGTTCGCTCTCGATCACGCCGCACGTCACGCCGGCGCACATGCCAGGCGGCACCACGTGGTCCTGGCGCTCGTGCGAGGCAGGGAAGTGCACCGACATCGTCTACGCGGACAGTCAGTCACTGATTTCCGCGAATGGCTTTCGCTTCAGCACCCGCACCGATCTCGCGCAGGTGGAGCGCGGCTTTGCCACGATCGAACAGCTGCCGTGCGATATCCTGCTCACGCCGCACCCGGCGGCATCATCGATGTGGGAGCGCCGGAGCTCGCCGCAGGGGATGACCGACACGGGCGCGTGCAAGCGCTACGCGGAGAGCGCTCGTCAAAAGCTGGCGCAGACGCTTACCGCCGAGCGCGCGCGCCAATGAGCGATGTCTCGCCCGTCTCTCGCGAAAACGCGGAGCACTACGTCTGGGGCGCGCAGTGCGATGGCTGGCATCTCGTGCGCGCATCTGGCCTGAGCGTCATTCAGGAGCAGATGCCGCCCGGCACAGCGGAAGCTCGGCACCGACACCACGTTGCGCGGCAATTCTTCTTCGTGCTCTCTGGCGAACTGACCATCGAGGTCGAGCAGATGACGCACCGACTGTGCGCACAGGCGGGACTCGAAATCGCGCCCGGCCGCGCGCATGTCGTTCGCAACGAGTCCTCGGAGCGTGTGGACTTCCTCGTCGTGTCCCAGCCTCCCAGCCACGGTGACCGCGAGCCAGCGTAATCCGGCTCGCGGATATCGCAGAGACTCTAACGTGTCGCTGCAGCCACCTGCAGCAGTTCGTCCAGCGCGTCGAACGAGCCGGACCACCCCATCATCATGCCCGTTCGTTCGGCGGTGAAGGCCGCCATTTCGTCTGCCGTCACATCGCCCTCCACTGCGAATCGCACGACCACGCGCGAGTGCGCCGGTCCTTCCGAAAAGAAGTTGACGGTTACGAGGTTGTATTCGGGCCAGTTCGGAGAGCCCGGTTGCCGAGTGAGGTTGCCGTCGGCGTCGGTGAAGGACTGCACGTAGCTGAGTGCATCCGGGCGACGGACGTCGAGGTAGCGCTGAGCGACGTGCATCTCGAAGTCGGCGTTGTTGAGCGAGAACCGCAGCGCTCCACCGGTGCGGATGTCGGCGTGCTGATACGTCATCGTGAAGCCGGCGGGCGGCAGCCATGCGGCCAACTGCGCGGGCGTCGTCCAGGCATCGAAGACCGCTTCGATCGGTGCGTCGAACGATCGCGCGATGACGAACACTTCCTGCGACGAGACCTGCTTCTCGAGGTACTCGGCCAGACGATCCCACGTCGAGTTGCCATTCGCCGACTTGATGAAGACGCGCGACTGCGCGGCCTGTTCGGCAGTGGCGAGTGCCATGCGCATGTCGAGCTCCGTCTTGTCTCCGATCGCTCGGAAGGTGGCCGTCACGCGAAAGAGCGGCGCGGCGTCTGCGGAAGACGCGCCGTGATCGTAGACGAGGCGCGACTGATGCTCCACTTCGTGGTACGTCGTGAAGTTGGGCCAGTCGGTGCCGTCGGGGCCGTGCATCGTGTAGTCCCAGGTGCCGCCGGGGCGCAGGTCCTTGCTGTGCGTGGTGATCGTGAAGCCGCGAGGACCCCACCACTGCGCGACCTGCTTCAGGTCAGTCCAGGCATCCCACACCAGCGCCAGCGGCGCATCGTAGAGGCGAATGATGCGAATCTCGTTGTCCTTACTTGGTGTGCTCATTGGTCGGGTCGGGTGAGGGCGTTGTGGTGCCGGAGGGATGGGTGATGGACTTCAGGTATTCGCCCAGTCGATCAAGGCTTTCTTCCATCTGCTCGCGATACTCCGCCAGCCATTGGTCCGCGTCCTTGAGCGGTTCCGGGTTGAGCTTGCACGGTCGCCATTGAGCCTCGCGGCCCTTGGTGACCAAGCCCGCCGTCTCCAGCACCTTGAGGTGCTTGGTGATGCCGGGGAGGGTCATCTGTCCGAGAAACGGCTCGGCGATCTGGCCTACCGTCGCGTCGCCCTGCCGCAGTCGCGCGAGGATGGCGCGGCGGGTGGGGTCGGCGAGTGCGGAGAAGGTTCGACTGAGCGTGTCTTGCATGTTAAGCCGAGTGGTTAATTAGCTGACTGGTAAAGTAAGCGTCTCAGCGCGGCCGTCAAGCGCGGATTATGGCCTGCCGCCGAACGGACCACCGGACTGGCAGGATTGGTGGACCGGCCGCTCCTTTCCAGCGTTTCGCCCAGCAGTGCGCATCGCTCCCCTCTGCCTTGTCGCTCCTCTCGCACGCATGCCATGACGTTTCCCTTTCCACCGCGCAGCGCGCGGGCTCGCGCTCTCGGCGTTGTGCTCGGGGGCCTGCTAGTGTCCGTCGATGCCGCGGCGCAAACGGCGGGATTCGGCATGGCGCTGCTCGACCGCAATGGCGCATGGGTGCGCATCGACGCGTACGCGCCGAATGTCGTGCATGTCACCGTAGCCGCCGAAAAAAGTGAGGCGCTCAAGCCAGCGGGCTACGGCATTCTGCGTGAGCATGCTGACGGTCGTGGATTCGCGCACACGCTCGATGCGACCGGTGATCGTTTCGCGTCGGCGGCGCTCTCGTTGCACGTCGATGCGGCCCCGCCGCCGCATGTGCCATCGCAGGGGGAGAAGTACTTCGCGCCTTCGCTCGCCCCGGTGGGGCTGCAGGTGAAGAACGCGCGCGGCGAGACCATCCTGACGATGGATGGTTGGGAGATGGCGCCGCACACGGTGAACGGTGAAGCGACGTACCAAGTGGGAGCGAGCTTTCGTGCGCCGGCCGGCGAGCACTACTACGGCATGGGACAGAATCAGGAATCGCTTGGTTCGCTCGATCTGCGTGGACGCACCATTGACTGCAAGCACTGGTATGACGCGCCGGCTGGCGAGACGGTGTGCGTGCCGTTCATGGTGTCGTCGAAGGGATACGGCATCGTTTGGGACAATCCTTCGGCGACGCAGTTCGTCGCGGGGATCAATGGCCGCACCGCGTTTCGATCGCGTGTGGGCGAGCGGGTGAGTTTCTTCGTGGTCGTTGGCGAGACGCCGGAGGCGATCTACGCGGGGTACGCGACACTCACTGGCAAGACGCCCATTCCGCCCAAGGCAGCGTTCGGGTTGATCCAATCCAAGGCGCGCTACGAAAGTCAGGACGAAGTGCTGCGCGTGGCGAATGCCTATCGCCGCAAATCGTATCCGCTCGACATCATGGTGATCGACTGGTTTCACTGGACGCGCATGGGACAGATGGACATCGACCCGGCGCAGTTCCCCGATCCGGACGCCATGAACGCGCAGCTGCACGCGATGGGGCTCAAGTCGATCATCTCGATCTGGCCGCGCTATGAGACGTCAGGGCGCTACTTCAATGAGCTGGATGCCAAGGGCTACTTGCTGAAGGACAAGAACGGGAAGACGGTGGACGGACTACCATTTCGCTCGGACCGTACGGGCGGGTTGCTGGATGCCACCAACCCGGCGGCGCGTACGTGGTTCTGGGAGCACGCGCGCGACAACATCCTCTCGCATGGCTTTGACTATCCGTGGTTAGACGAAACGGAACCCGATCTCGTGCCGGACGGATTCTTCTACTCGATCGGGTCCGGTGATCGCTTTCACAACCTGTACCCGTTGGTGCATGTCGACGGTGTCGCGCAGGGGATGCGTGCGTGGAAGCCCAACACGCGTGCGCTCATTCTCAGTCGGGCGGCGTATCTGGGTGCGCAGCGCACGGGCGCACTGTTCTGGTCGTCCGATATCGGTCCCACGTGGGAAGCGTTGCAGCGTCAGGTGCCGAGCGGGTTGAACATGACCGCGTCTGGGATCGCGTATTGGGGCAACGACATCGGCGGATGGCAGTGGCTTCCACAAACCACGAATGCCACGAAGCCGCCGCTGCTCGATCCAGCGGGCGCCGAGGCGACGATCGGCAAGAACTACGACTATCCCGAGCTGTTCACGCGCTGGTTTCAGTACGGCACGTTCCTGCCGACGCTGCGCATTCACGGTGACCGAAAGCATGCGGAGATTTGGGAGTTCGGGGCTGCGGCTGAAGCGGTACTGGCCAAGTTCGATCGGCTGCGCTACCAGCTCGTGCCGTACATCTACAGTCAGGCCAAGCGCACATACGATACTGGTGCGCCGTTCATGCGTCCGCTGTGGATGGATTTTCCACGTGACACGGCCGTCGCCAGCATTGGCACGCAGTACATGTTTGGATCGGCGTTTCTCGTTGCGCCGGTGACGGAGCAGGGGCAGACGACGAAGCGTGTATACCTGCCGGCCGGCACGAGTTGGTACAACTACTGGACGAACGTGCGACATGCGGGCGGACAGTGGATCGACGTTGCGGCACCGGTCGATCAGATTCCGCTGTTCGTGCGCGCTGGGGCCATTGTGCCGTTCGGCGCGGACGTGCAATCCACAGCCACGCGTCAAGCGATCGCCTCGATTCAGATCTACGCTGGTGCCGATGGGGACTTCGCGCTCTACGACGACGACGGCGCGACCTACGACTATGAGCGCGGCAAGAGTACGACCACTTCGCTCCACTGGGACAATACGACTGGTGTGCTGCGTGCGAGTGGTGGTGACTCGGTGCTCGTACGCGATGTGCAACGACTCGTGCGCGTCCTCGGCAAGTAGGGAGCGTCGCGCTTGCCGTCCACGCCGGCGCTCGATCAGTTTCAGGCGAGTCGCCCGTCACCTCCGTCCACCCATCGTCGCTCCATGAAATTCTCGCACGCTCACGTCGACTGGTATCGTCCGCTGGCCGCCGCCATCGTTACAGCACTCTTTGCCGTCAGTGCGTCGGCGCAATCAGGTGTCGCGTATGATACGGTGACACTGCGCGTTAAACGCACGTTCGCGGAGCAACAGCTGCGCGCGCTGGCCGAGCCGTACGTGGGCATCCGTCTCCCGACTGGAATCGTGGGCGGGCTCTTCCCGATTCGCGCGACGGGCGTCTCCACGGCGCCGATCGTCGAGGCCGCGTCGCGCTTCGTGGCGTCGTTGACCTCCGCGCAGCTGTTGCGGACGCAGTTCGCGGTGGACGACCCGGAGTGGCGTCGCTGGTCCAACATCGACAACGGCCTCTACGTGCGGCAGGGGGTCAGTCTGCGAGAGATGTCACCCGCGCAGCGCCGCGCAGCGATGGGGATCATGCAAGCCTCGCTCAGTGCGCGCGGATTGGCCAATAGCGCGGCGATCATGAAGACGGATCAGACGCTGCGCGAAATCAATCGCGACTCGTTGAGCTATGGCGAGGATCTGTACTTCTTCACGATCATGGGGCGACCGTCGTCAACAGAGCCGTGGGGATGGCAGATCGACGGACACCATCTCGTGATCAATTTCTTCGTGCTGGGCGATCAGGTAGTGATGACACCGATCTTCATGGGCGGAGAACCAGCCATCACCACCACAGGCAAGTACAAGGGCAATCGGATTCTGCAGGCGGAACAGGATCAGGGGCTCGCGTTCTTTCGGGGCTTGTCGCCGTTGCAGCGCGATGGGGCGGTGCTGTCGCGCGAGAAGCGCGCGAACGACATCAAGCTGCAGGCAGACAAGGACAACGATGTGCTGGCGTATGCCGGTGTTCCGGCCAGCGCACTTTCCGCGGCGCAGCAATCGGCGTTGATGGAGCTGGTGGCGCTGTACGTAGGCAATCTCCGGGATGATCAGGCGCGCGTGAAGATGAGCGATGTACGAGCGCATCTGAACGAGACGCACTTCGCCTGGACTGGTGGTGCGACCGATACCTCGGTCTTCTACTATCGTATCCATAGTCCGGTGGTGCTGATCGAGTTCGACCATCAGCGGCCCGTGGGAACGAGAGTCCTCAACGACCCGTCGAAGCCGACGCGGGGCCATATCCATATCGTTGTCCGCACGCCCAACGGGAACGACTACGGGAAAGACCTGCTCTCACAGCATCTCGCCCGGACCAAGCACTAACAGCGTCGTGTTCACAAGCTGGACTTCGCACTCGCGCATATCTATGCTCGCATTCCTCACTGCTCGCCCTCGATCCGTGTCGCTTCGATTCGTCCTGCTCCTCTGCCTCGCAATGCCCGCGCTGCTTGCGCTGCCGAGCCGACCCATCGCCGCGCAGACGCCTGCCGCCGGCGTCACGCTCTTTGGAAAGGTGCAGGACGCGCAGAGCAGGGCGCCGCTGCCGTTCCTGAACCTGCAACTACTCGTGGAGAAGGACAGCGCGTTCGTGAGCGGTCGACTGACGAACGAATCGGGCGCGTTCACCTTCGCAGGACTCAAGAAGGGCGTGTACGTCCTGGTGGTGCGATCCATCGGCTATCGACCGATCAGGCAGCGCGTCCTCGTGGGGGAGCTGAGCGCGTTTCTGGACCTCGGCGCGTTGCTCATGACACGCGAGGCGCAGACGCTCGGCGAAGTGCGCGTGACATCGGCGGCGGACGCGGTGGCCGCGGCCATGGACAGGAAGACGTTCACTGTATCAGACAACATCAGTCAGGCAGGTGGCTCCGTTCTGCAAGCCATGTCCACATTGCCCGGCGTGACCGTCGGACAGGACGGCAAGGTGCAGGTGCGTGGCAGCGACAAGGTGGTGGTGCTGATTGACGGCAAGCAGACGGCCCTGACGGGCTATGGATCGCAGAACGGCCTGGACAATCTGCCCGCCTCCGCGCTCGAACGCATTGAGATCATCAACAATCCGTCGGCCAAGTTCGACGCGAATGCGAGTGCGGGTATCATCAATCTCGTGTTCAAGAAGCAGGAACAGGAGGGGTTCAACGGCAAGGTTGGGCTGATGGCCGGTGCAGGTGCGTTGTGGGTGAAGAAGGAGAACTTGCCGACGATCCGTCCGCAGTATCAGGGCACGCCCAAGTTCAATCCGTCACTGGCACTCAACTACCGCAAGGGCGCCACCAACAGCTTCGTGCAGGGCGATTGGCTGTACTCGCCGACGCTCAATAAGAACGAGTTCTCGACTCGTACCTATGACGACGGTACCGTCATCACGCAGCAAATAAAGCGCAACCGGCGGACAGACTACGCGACGATCAACGCGGGCGTGGATCACGCGTTCGATGAGCGCAACACTCTCACCGTGTCCGGGCTGTTCAATCGCGAGAAGATTCTCGACAACGGCGACAATCCCTATTTCTCGGGCACGTTGCAGAATCGCTACCGCCTGTGGCAGTTCCTGGAAGACGAAGTGAAGTACACGGCCTTTGGCACGGCCGTACTCACGCACAAGTTCGCCGAGCCCGGGCACACACTCGCGGTGACGAGCAACTATTCGTTCCATCGAGAGGACGAGAAGTACTTCTTCACGAATACGCTGCCATCGTTCGTCGGCAAGGATGCATTCAAGCTCTTGTCCGACGAGCACGTAGTCGATCTCAACGTCGACTACGTGAAGCCGCTCAGGCAAGGGCGTGTCGAAGCGGGGTTCAAGGGCCGGTATCGTTCCATTCCGGTGAACATGCAGTTCTTTCCCGGGCAGAATTCACCGATCGACACCGGTGCGGGTGGTTGGGCCGACTACCGCGAAACGATTCCGGCGTTGTATGGCAACTATGTGTTCGAGAGCCAGCGCGTCGAACTCGAAGGCGGCGTGCGCTTTGAGAGCGTGCGGGTGGACTACGACGTCAATCCCAATCACAACACCTACAAGAGCGACGGCTATCGCTACTTCCAGCCGTTTCCGAACGTGCGTGCCGCGTACAAGTTCGACGAGTCCAACAAGCTGTCGCTGTTCTTCAACCGGCGTGTGGACCGCCCGAATGAAGTGGACATTCGCATCTTCCCCAAGTACGACGAGCCAGAGCTGATCAAGGTCGGTAACCCGGCGCTGCAACCGCAGTACTCGACATCGGCGGAGCTTGGCTACAAGACGAGTTGGGCGAAGGGGAGTCTCTACGCCGCCGCGTTCCACCGGCTGATCGATGGCACGATCACGCGCATCGCCACGCAGGCGCCGGGCAGTGTGCTGCTCTACAACGTCTTTCAGAACGCAGGGCGCAGCGCGAGCACCGGCGCGGAACTGGTGTGGCAGCAGACCGTGTCACCCAAGCTGTCGCTCAGTGCGAATGCCGGTGCGTATCGCAAGACGTTCGACGCCTTCTCGGTTGTCAACAGGTACCCCGTGCCCGTTCGCTACGCGGCGGCCCGACAGGAGCTGACGTCAGGGAATGCGAAGCTCAACGCCGTGGTCCGTTGGCCGAGTGATTGGCAGCTGCAGCTGTCCAACGTGTACCTCGCCCCCGATCTCTTGCCGCAGGGGCGCATCGAAGGTCGCTACAGCCTGGACATCGGAGCGAAGAAGTCCGTGCAGCGCGGCAAGGGTGAGATCACGCTTAACGCGACGGATGTATTGAACACGAACCAGGCACAGCGCACCATTCGCGGATCGGACTTCCGCCTGGTGAGCACGGACTATCTGGAGACGCAAGTGGTCCGCGTCGGGTACAGCCGCAAGTTCTAGGAAACAAAGCGAGGCGACACGACGTGTGCGCCTCGCTTTGCATTGTGAACTACTGCACTACTAGACGGAACGCTTGCGCCGCGCTGCGACGAGAACTCCAGCGAGTCCGCCTGCGACCAGCAGATACGTGGACGGCTCGGGAACCACGGTGGTGAAGAGGCCGCCCTGTATGCTGGTCACGCCATGGTTCGAGGTCGGTGCCTGCAGGTCGACCCTGCCGCTTGCCGTGTAGTTGATGACGGAACTCGCGCCGGAGGCAACGTTCCACGCGATCGGAAGCGGAGACCAGGACAGGTTCGACGACGTGCCATCGATGCCGCCAATGAGCTGACCAGTGATGACTTGCGTACCACCGGGCGTCGGGAGGTTCTGCGTGATCGCCAGATCAAAGGTGACGCCCGCGAATGACTGCTGCCCACTCGTCGAGCCTGAGACGTCGAACTCGCCGAACGAGAGGAAGCTGGAGAAGCCATTGTTGGCGTCGAGCTGAATCGTGTTGCTGGTGAGGGGAAGGTAGTTGATCGTCATACCACCGAGTACACAGGTCAAGCCCGTGCACAAGCCGGAGAATGCGCCGGTAGTGCTGTAGTTGACGGTGACTTGTGCACGGGCGACCTGTGCCGCAGCCGAGAGGCTGATGGCGATCGCCAGGGCTGTGCGAGTCCAACGCATACGCGCTCCTGCTTCAGAGAGATGGGACGCGAATCGTCGGAATGCCCGCTGTGGATCGCGTCCCGCGCGTACAGAGAGCAAGCCGTGTGCCGCATCACAGTCGTTTGACAGCGTGCGTTCAGGCTGACAGCGTCATGCATGAACTTGCATACCGATTGGCTGCTCGCCATTGCACTCGGGCTCGGACTCGCAGCGGCGAGTGGACTGCGCGTATTCGTGCCACTGCTGGCGCTGAGTTTGGCGTCGTCGTTCGGCTACGTGGACGTGGGGCCAGGATGGGAGTGGCTCGCGTCGCGCGCAGCAATGGTCGCGTTCGGAACGGCGACCGTGCTCGAAGTGGTCGCGTTCGCCGTGCCCTGGCTCGACCACGCGCTCGACGTTGTCGCATCGCCGGCGGCGATCGTGGCGGGAATCCTTGCCTCTGCGTCGGTGCTGGTGGACATGCCACCGCTTCTCAAGTGGAGCATCGCCATCATCGGCGGCGGTGGTATGGCTGGGCTGACACAGGGCGCCACCGTGTTGGCGCGACTCAAGGCTGGGCTATTCACCGGCGGGTTGGCCAACCCGCTCGTCGCGATCGTAGAGCTCGTCGGCGCGGTGTTGCTATCCGCGATGGCGGTGTTCGTGCCGATCGCTGCCTGTGTCTGTGCGCTGTTGCTCGTGGTGTGGGCGTTTCGTCGGCGCGTGCGAGCGGGCGGCACGCCACCGACCACCATACAGCAGCGCTGAGCTAGCGGAAGAATGCCACCTGTTCGACGGATACATCAGCGGCGAATTCGCTGAATCCGGCGACAACGCCGATGCGCAGCAGGCGCGAAGTATCCAGCGGGGTGACGAGAGCTTGCGGCGTGAACGCGGCCCAGTCGAGTCGCACCTCGGTCCACGTTTCCGAGACGGGCAGTGGGGCGCTGTAGTATTGCCACGGCACGCGCGTGTCGAGGGTTCGCAAATGCACGAAGTAGCGACCGGGGGATCCGCAGACCGTGAGGGCGATGCCTGCGTACGCGCTCGCGTCGCGTTCGGCTGCACCGGGTGCGCCGAGTGCGCGCGCCATCTGAACGAAGCCCCCGTTGCGTTCGAGCGAGACCAATCCTCGCATGCGCAACGCGCGCCTGCCATGAACGATCTCGACGGCGGCATCACCTGTTGAGACGCCACCCATGACGCGGTCGGTGAACAATTTCCAGGCGGCCGCGCTGGCCGGCGGTTCTGCGGAAAAGTCGTCGAGCAGCAGCGTCATGCGAGGTGGGAGAGGCGCGATGCCGAATGCGCGACGCGCGTGTGAGACTACGGCGAACGCGGCGTCGCGTCCGGGACCCTAGCCCAACGCGCTATCCGCAGCGGCGAGGGGTGCAAGAATCGCGCGCGCCAGCGGTTCAGGGAACTCATGCACGGACACATCGTGCGTCGCACCGTCATCCACGTCGCGTTGCGTGATGGTCACGCAGGTGGCCGCGCCCATCCCGCGCACGACGCCCGAGAGTTCCGACGTGTGTCCCGTGCGGCGGTGCGTGAGCGTCGCTACCCAGTGGTCGTGTTCGTCGTCGAGGCCGCGCTCGCTGCGCAGTGCGATCTCGAAGCTCGCAACGCGACTGTGCAGCGTGCCGGCGGCTGCTGCGGCGATGGCACCGGCTGCGACGCCCCATGCGGCATCACGATGGGGAAGCGCTTCGCGCACGAAGAGCTCGCTCGCGCTCCCGGACGCGTGGCCACGTGCGTTCTCGAGTCGGCGCATGAATTCCGGCGCGAGTCGTGCGGCCATGCCCGAGAGTTCGAGCACGCGCGCGGCGTAGCGCAGCACCTGGCGCGTTTCGATACGCTCGACTTCGTCGAAGAACCACGCGCACGAGGTGAACATGCGCAGCGTCGCGCGTTCGAGCTCGAGCAACTCACGGGCGCGCTGCAGCTCTGCCGCCGATGCGTCATTTCGCACTGCGTCTTGCACGAACGTCGCCAGGGCGTCGCCGTCGAGCGCGACCACGGCGCCATATGCATCGCGCACCGACCAAGGGTCTGCGGCAAAGAGCGACTGGCCTTCACGTTCGAAGACCGCATGTCCATGTTCGGCCAACCACTGCAACGCCTCGCGGAGCGGTCCACGCCACTCCTGCGCCGGCGGCTTGCTGCCGTCCAGTCGGCAACCACAGTTGCTGCGCCACCGTTCGACACCGTGCGCGCAGCTCCACGCGGACGGCGAGACGAGCGTGACATCGACCGTGGGCGGATGCCGCGCGATCAGTGCGGCGGGATTGATGATGTGCCCTGTGCCGCGCTTCGTGACCTGCACGAGTGCTTCGGCGAGTGTTCCGTCTCCGCCGCGGTGATGATGGCCGAACGTCTCTCCGTCCGTCGCGAGCGTTGTACAGCGCACGATGCCGTCGTGCATGAGCTCCGGACGCGCGAGACGATTGGCCAGCGACGCGGGATCGCGCAGGAGCCCACCGAATGCCACTTCACCCGCGAGATTCCCGTCGTACGGCAGAATCGCCAGTTCGCGTTTGTTCGCACCGCGCCAACGCACCGGCATGCCGTGCGTACCATCGTGGCCGCGTACCTGATACGGCGCGAGAATCGTGAAGCGAATGCCTTCTTCAGCCAGCACTTCCAGCGTCTCTTCATCCACTGCGCATTCGGGGAGCCACATGCCCTCGGGCTCGCGACCGAACCGCTTGCGAAAGTCGGCCATACCCCAGCGCACTTCGGTGACCTTGTCGCGACGCGACGCCAGCGGCAGGATGACGTGATGGTACGGCGCGGCGATGGCGTTGCCATGTCCCCAACGCTTGACGCTCGCGGCATCGCCCGCCTGCATGGCGGCGAGCGTGTGCGGCGCTTCGTCCTGCAGCCACTCACAAAGCGTGGCGCCCACATCGAACGAGCACCACGCGTACAGGTTGATCAGCCTCGACAGACCAGCGCGCGCATCTGGATCACGCGCCGCCGCACGCGGATCGCGCAGTCTGGCCTCTGCCTGCGCTAACCGTGCGTAGCACTCGCGATCGATGCGCGCGTTCCAGTCGTGGTCCGGCGCCGCCGACGGTTCCACGCCCACCTGCTCGAGCCACGGATCCTCGCGCGGCGGTTGGTAGCAGTGCGCGTGTACGATCAGCGATTGGAGCAGCGAGGTCATCGTTCTCTGGTACAGGTGGACGCGCGATCAGCCGCGCTGTCGTGCAATCGACGTGGCTCGTCGGTAAACCTCGGCATACCGCTCGGCGGACAGGCCCCAGCCAAAGTCGCGCCCCATCGCCGCGTGCATGCGTGGCTCCCACTGCTCGGGCGCGGCGAAGCGTGTCAGCGCGCGCGACATCGCCCAGTCCATGGCGCCCGCGTTGAACTCGTCGAAGAGAAAGCCTGTCTTGTCGTCCTCGACCGTGTCCGCGATGCCACCGACACGACGTCCGATGGGCAGCGCGCCGTAGCGCTGCGCGCGCATCTGCGTGAGGCCGCACGGCTCGTACTGCGACGGCATCAGGAACATGTCCGCGCCGGCCATCAGGCGATGCTCGAGGCGATCGGTAAAGTCGAGCTGCACACCGACATTGCGCGGACGGAGCGAGGCCAATCGCGTGAGGGCGCTTTCGTAGCGCTTTTCACCGGCGCCCAGAAAGACGAACTGCGCGTCGAGATTCCAGACGAGATACGAATTGAGAATCAGGTCGAGCCCTTTCTGCGTCACCATGCGACCGGTCATGCCGATGAGCGGTGTGCGCTTGCGTTGCGGGAGTCCGAAGAGACGCTGCAGCGCGAGTTTGCACTTGGCCTTGTTGCTCACGTCGTCCCGCGAGTAGTGCGCGGTGATCTGATCGTCGGTGCGCGGGTCCCACACGGTCTGGTCGATGCCGTTGGTGATGCCGGTGAAGCGCTCGCTCAACCAGCGGAACACCTCCTGCAATCCAAAACCGCCGCCGGGCGTGCGTAACTCTGCGGCGTGTGTCGGACTGACCGTCACGACCATGTCCGCGAACGTGAGTCCACCCTTGAGCAGGTTGATGCGGTCGTACCACTCGAGGTGCCGGTAGTTGTACACCTCGGGCGGGATGCCACAGTCGTTGAGCTGATCGGCGGGGAAGTGTCCCTGATAGCCGGCGTTATGTACCGACAGCACCGTCGGCGTGGCGGCGAACCGCTCGCGCAGGCCGCCGTAGGTTCGCATGTACATCAGCGCCAACGACGTGTGCCAATCGTGCGCGTGGATGAGCACCGGCCCCTGAATCAGGCGCGGGATGCCATCGAGCACGGCGCGGGAGAACATGGCGAACCGGCGCGCGTTGTCGGCGTAGTCGCGACCGCCTTCGGCATAGAGCCCGACGCGATTGAAATACTCCGGGATGTCGACGAAGACGACTTTGGGTCCTGGCGCCGGATGCACTTCCCGAAAGAAGCGCACCTCGGAGCCGCGGAAGCCCAACTCCACGCGGATTGGGCGACCGAGTGGGGCAAGGTCGGGCGCATGATCGCGCACCGTGCGATACAGCGGCACGAAGACGACGACGGTCGCCCCGGCCTTCACTTGGTAATTCGCCAGCCCCATGACGGCTTCGGCGAGTCCGCCCGTACGTGCGTACGGGCTGTACTCGGCCGTCAGGTGAACGATTGTCGGTGCGTCGCTGGCCGACGGACCAACCACCGGCGCGCCAAGGTTAGGCGTCGGCATCGAGACTCGGTTCATCAGGCGACCGTCTGGGGCTGAAAGCGAACGTCAGGCAATTGGCGGATCGTCGGGGAGCACGTCGCCCAGAATGGACGGCGCATAGTACGAGCGCGCGTACTGTTCGACCATGCGCCGAGCCGTGAAATGCTGGCCGGCGACACGGATCGCGTTCTTCATCATCGTCAGCCACGCGCGCGGCAGTCCCATCGCGTCGCGCTCGTAGTACTTGGGCACGACTTCCTTCTCCAGCAGCTCATACAGCCGAGCGGCCGGAATGCTCCGGTCGTCGCTGTCTTCCTCGGGCTGGATCGCCCAGCCGTTGTTGCCCTCGAAGCCTTCTTCCCACCAGCCGTCGATCGTGGAGAACTGCGGCACGCCGTTGAGCGCCGCCTTCATACCGCTCGTTCCCGACGCTTCCATCGGCACACGCGGCATGTTCATCCACACGTCCACGCCCTGCACGAGCAGATGCGCGAGGTGCATGCCGTAGTCTTCGACGAACGCAACGCGTCCCTCGAAGCGCGGGTCGCGCGTGAACTGGTAGACGTTCTGCAGCACCTGCTTGCCGGGGTTGTCCGCTGGGTGGGCCTTTCCAGCGAAGACGATCTGCACCGGGCGTGAGCTGTTGGTCACGAGCGCGCGGAGGCGTTCCACGTCCGCGAAGATCAAGTCCGCGCGCTTGTACGTGGCAAAGCGGCGCGCGAAACCGATGGTGAGCACGTGCGGATCGAGCAGCGGGCCGGCGCCGACCAGCTGCGCCGTCTCGAGCGTGCGTTCGGCGAAGGCGCGACGGGCCTCTTCGCGCACGCGGCGCATGAGGGTGTGCTTGAGACGCATGTGCGTGAACCAAAGCGTCTCGTCATCCATGGACAGGATCTGATTCCAGACGGACGGATCGTTGCCATGTCCCCACCACGGCCCGAGGTGCTTGTCGAGCAGCTGCATGATCGGGCTGGCCATCCACGTGGCGAGGTGCACGCCGTTGGTGATGTAGCCGACGGGCACGTCTTCCGCAGCGCGGCCCGGCCACAACGGCTTGCACAGCTCGCGCGAGACGATGCCATGGCGACGCGAGACGGCGTTGATCCGGCGCGACATGCGGATGGACGCCGCCGTCATGTGGAACGAGTTCGCACCCGCCTCAGGGTGGTAGCCCAGTCGCACGAACGCCTGCGCGTCGATGCCCATCTCCTTCCACATGCCACCGGCGCACTGCGCCACTTCCTGCACGCCGAACTGGTCGTGCCCGGCGGGCACCGGCGTGTGCGTCGTGAAGACGCTGCAGCTACGCACCTGCTTGATCGCGTCGGCAAACGACACGCCCTTCACGGTGAGTTCGCGCACGCGCTCGATCATCATGAACGCAGCGTGCCCTTCGTTGGCATGCCATGCGGCCGGTTCGATGCCCATCGCGCGCAGCGCACGCACGCCACCGACGCCGAGCAACCACTCCTGACGCAGGCGCATGGCCGGTCCGCCGGAGTAGAGCTTGGAGAGGAGCGGGCGATCGTCCGGATGGTTCTCAGGGAGATCGGAGTCGAGCAGGTACACCGGCACGCGTCCCACTTCGAGCTTCCAGACGCGGATGTTGATGTCGCGTCCAAATGTGTTGACCGTGACGAGGTGCGCCTGGCCATCGGGGCCGGGAACCGGTGCGATCGGCACGGAGCTCAGTGCAAACTTGTTGTCCGAGTCTTCCTGCCAGCCATCGGGGCGGATGCTCTGATCGAAGTAGCCGTTGCGATAGAGGATGCCCACGGCCACGAGCGGCACGCCGAGGTCGGACGCCGTCTTGAGATGGTCACCGGCGAGTACGCCCAGACCGCCCGAGTAAATGGGCACCGAGTTGTGAATGCCGAACTCAGCGCAGAAGTACGCAACGGGCTTGCCGCGCAACTCGGGGAAGGTGCGCGAGTACCACGTGTGTTCGTCGGACTTTTCCGTGGCCAGCCACTGCATCGCCCGATCGTAGCGCGCGCAGAAGGCCATGTCGTCGGCGAGCGTGACGAGACGCGCCGGGTCCACCTGCTGCAGCAGCTGGATCGGGTTGTGTCGCAGGCGATTCCAGAGGGCATCGTCGATCTCGCGAAAGAGCGCGCGCGCATCGCGGTTCCAGCTCCACGCGAGGTTGTGCGCGAGCTGTGCGAGCCCCGACAGACGCTCGGGGATCGGCTGGAAGTACGCGTTCGCCAGAGCGACGGGAACGTTCGGATCGATTGCGGTGGCTGTCATGGAAAGTCGACGGCAGAGAATGCAGCACCCCCGTGTGGGATGCCACGATATTCGCTCGGAAAGGTACCCAAGCGTGCGCGGGTGTGGACAGGCCGGTGGTCCCGGACTAACCTGCGGGACCCGGTCGTCCGTGTAGAGGACGGTTGCGTCCCCGATTTGGTCATTGATGCCGCCACGCCAGCAATCCGTCGAGCTGTTCAAGTTCGGTGGCGCGTCGCTTGCCGACGCTGCCGCCGTGACGCACGCGATCTCCATCATCGCGGCTCCCCGTCGTGCTCGTCTCGTTACGGTCGTGTCGGCGCTCGCCGGCGTGACCGACCAGTTACTTGCGCTGGCGACGACGGCCCTCACCGGCGATCAGGACGCGGTTGACGCGCGCATCGCCGCAGTACACACGCTGCATCGGAAGGTGGCCACCGCGATCGTCACCGGCGTGCGACCGCAGCGCGCGTTGCATCAGGACATCGAGGCCGCCTTCGACGACCTGCGCACATTGCTGCAGGGCGTCTCGAGCCTGCGCGAACTGACGCCGCGCACGCGCGATTTTATCGTAGCGCGTGGCGAGCAGCTGTCTGCACAGCTTGTGGTGGCGGGGCTCAAGGCCAAGAAGATTCGCGCCGAGTACGTGGACGCGTCGTCGTTGATTCTCACCGACGGTGCCTTCGGCGGCGCATTCCCCGATCTGGCCAGCACGGACCGCGTCGTGCGCGCCACGCTGTTGCCGATGCTGCGCCGCCGGATTCTGCCAGTCGTGCCCGGCTTTGTGGGCGCCGCTCCCGACGGCGCGGTGGTCACCCTCGGCCGCGGTGGCAGCGATCTCACGGCGACTGTCATCGGGCGCTCGTTGCGTGCCGAACGGATCACGTTGTGGAAGGACGTGCCGGGGCTGATGACGACCGATCCGCGGCTCGTGCCGACGGCGCGCATCATCCCGCAGCTCAACGTGCGCGAAGCGGCAGAGCTGGCGTACTACGGCGCCAAGGTGCTGCAACCGCGCGCGCTGATCCCGCTTGCAAGACTTCGTATTCCGGTGTTCGTGCGTCCGTTCGCCGAACCCGAGGCGCCGGGCACCGAGATCTCGATGCGTCGCACGCTGACGCGCTATCCGGTCAAGGCGCTGTCGGTCATCCGCGGGCAGGCACTGGTCACGGTCACTGGCAACGGCATGCTCGGGGTGCCCGGCATTTCGGCGCGCACGTTCGCTGCACTGCACGCGGCGCAGATCAACGTGGCGATGATCTCGCAGGCGTCGTCCGAGCATTCCATCTGCCTGTGCGTGCCCGCCGAGCGTGCCAACGACGCGCGCGTTGCGCTGGAGACGGCGTTCGCGGTGGAGCTCTCGCGCCGCGAACTGGAAGGCGTGGACGTGCAGCTTGGCATGGCGATGCTGGCCGTCGTCGGACTTGGTATGGCAGGTTCGCCGGGCATCGCGGCGCGCATGTTCCGCTCGCTCTCTGATGCCGGTGTGAACATCGTCGCGATCGCGCAGGGCTCGTCGGAGCTCAATATCTCGGTGGTGATTGGTGCCACGGACGCGGAGACCGCGGCGCGCGCCGTGCACGACGAGTTCCAGATGGACAAGATCGGCGGCGGTGGCATTCGCCAGACCGATCGACTCGATGTGGTGGTGCTCGGCTTTGGTCTGATTGGGCGCGAACTGGTGCGCATGCTGCCGCGCGTGAAGACGCGCGTGCGTCCCAACATCGTCGCGCTGATCGATCGCAGCGGCTTCCTGTTTGCGCCTGGTGGCATTGCGCCGCGCAAGCTGGCCGCGCTGGCCGACAAGAAGGCGGAAGGGCGCCCGCTGGCGGAGTTCGAGGGTGGTGTGGCGGCGACCGCCAACGAAGCCATCGCGCACATCGCCAAGCACGCGCTGGTTAGCCCCGTCGTGGCCGATCTGACGGCCAACGAAACACTACCGGCGCTGCGCACAGCGCTCACGGCCGGCATGGACGTCGTGCTCGCCAACAAGCGCCCACTGTCCGCGCCGCTCGTCGAGGTGGAGGCGTTTCAGGCACTGGCGCGCAAGCACGGGCGTCGCATCCTGCACGAGACCACGGTGGGTGCCGGTCTGCCGGTGATGGATTCGTACGCCAAGCTCGTGGAAACGGGCGACAAGGTGCTGCGCATCGAAGGATGCACGTCGGGCACGCTGGGCTTCCTGCTCACTGATATCGGCCGCGGTCGTCCGTTCAGCGAAACGTTGCGCAAGGCGATGAGCCTGGGCTTTACCGAGCCCGATCCGCGCGACGACTTGTCGGGAATGGACGTGGCGCGCAAGGCGCTGATTCTCGCGCGACTGTTGGGCTTCAAGGGTGAGCTGTCGGACGTGACCGTCGAGAGTCTCGTCCCGGTGGCGTATCGCAAGCTGCCGCTCGCGTCGTTCCTCGCGAAGCTGGAGCAGCAGGACGCGGGCTGGGCGGAGCGTCAGGCGGCGGCGCAGAAGCAGGAGCGCGTGCTGCGCTATGTGCTCAGCGTGACCGCGCGTCGGGTGCAGGTGGGACTGCGCGCCGTGCCGCTGTCGCATCCGCTGGCCGGACTGCGCGGCACCGACAACCAGATCGTCTTCACCACTCTGCGCTATCGCGAGCATCCGCTCGTGATCACTGGACCGGGCGCCGGGCCAGCAGTAACAGCGGCCGGTGTGCTCAACGACATTCTGCAACTCGCTCCCAAGTGAGCCACAACCAGTGAGCGACGACGCAGCACGCGGAATCATCGCCTTCGCGCCGGGCAGCATCGGCAATCTCGGGCCGGGGCTCGACGTGCTGGGCTGCGCAGTCACGGGTGCCGGCGACGAAGTACATGCGTGGTGGAGCGAGTCGGGGCGCGGCGTTACGGTCGTTGACGCGGGGCATCCCGATATCCCCACCGATCCCCAAAAGAACGCCTGCGCCATCGCCGCGCAGGCCGTGCTCGATCGCGCGCCGCATGTCGATCGCGGCGTGATGCTGACGGTGCGCAAAGGCTTGCCGCTGTCGGGCGGGCAGGGCGGGAGCGGCGCGTCTGCGGTAGCGGCGGCGGTGGCGGTGAACCAGCTCATCGTG
The DNA here is from genome assembly GCA_965279375.1 of Gemmatimonas sp. GTDB lineage: Bacteria > Gemmatimonadota > Gemmatimonadetes > Gemmatimonadales > Gemmatimonadaceae > Gemmatimonas. Next base: position 3,434,153 of record OZ257156.1, read on the forward strand.
CAGGCGGGCGGTGACTCGCTCGATCAGGCCGGACTGCTCGCGACGAGTCTGGTCGCAGAATCGATCGTCGCCGGTCGACATCTCGATAACCTTGCGGCATCGCTGATGGGTGGCGTGATCTGCATTCGCGGTATCGATCCTCCGGACGTCACCAACGTTCCGGTGCACACGGCGATCTGGTTCGCGCTCGCGCATCCGTCCATTCACATCCGTACCGCCGATTCACGCGCCGTGCTGCCGCAGTTCTTTCCGCGTGATACGCTGATCGCGCAGATGGCGAGTGTGACGTCCCTGGTGACCGGCTTGGCCATCGGCGATCTGTCGCTCATCGGCCGCGCGCTGGTGGATCATGTCGCCGAGCCGGCGCGCGCCGCGCTGATTCCGGGCTTCGTGGAGGCCAAGCAAGCTGCGCTCGAAGCAGGCGCGCTTGGCGCGTCGCTCTCAGGCAGCGGGCCCACGACCTTCGCGGCGTGTGCGACCGAGTCCGACGCCAACGCGGCCGCCGAAGCGATGCGCTGGGCCTACGAAGCCGCCGGACACGCCTGCAACGCGCGCGTGGCCACGATCGATTTCCAGGGAGCACGTTGGTGGAACGTGTGAGACGGACAGTGAGACGGACGGTGAGAGGGCTATGAGCGAACAGGTAGCAGCGCAGTCAGAACTCTTTCTCACCGCCGGCGCCGCCAGTGTGCAGCGTTGCGCGGGATGTGGACACGTGCTCGGCGAGCTGGATGCGGCGCCCGCGTGTCCGTCGTGTGGCGATCTGCTGGAGATCGTGCATGGCCGGCCCGCTGACGCCAATGGGCACGCACTCAGCGGCGATGCGCTTCGCATGCAGTTTGCCAGCAACTGCTGCGCGCGACCGCTGGGGCATCCGTCAGGCGTGTGGCGCTTTGGATCGATCGTCATGCCCGCCGCCGGTGACGCCATCACCAGTCACCCCGAAGGCAACACGCCGTTGCTCGCGCGCGCCGCGCTGTCGCGCTACGCCGGCGTGGACGGTCTGCTGATCAAGCACGAAGGGCACAATCCGACAGGCTCCTTCAAGGACCGCGGGATGACAGTGGGCGTGACGCAGGCAGTGCGTATCGGCGCGAGTGCGGTGGCCTGTGCGTCGACAGGCAACACGTCTGCCGCGTTGGCGTCGTATGCGGCGCAGGCGGGCATTCCCGGCTTGGTTTTCGTGCCCGCTGGGAAGATTGCGCTGGGCAAGTTGGCGCAAACGCTTGCCTACGGCGCGCGCACGCTGCTCGTGCGCGGCGACTTCGATGCCTGTTTGCGACTGGTGCAGGAGTCGTCGCGCGAGTTGGGGATCTATCTCCTCAACTCGATCAATCCGTGGCGCGTGGAAGGGCAGAAGACGATCGTGCTGGAAATGCTCCAGCAGCTCGGCTGGCAGGCACCGGATTTCATCGTGTTGCCGGCGGGTAACCTCGGCAACACCGCCGCCTTCGGCAAAGCGCTGCGTGAAGCGCACGCCCTGGGGTTGATCGATCGACTGCCGCGCGTGGTGTCGGTGCAGGCCGCCGGCGCCGCGCCGTTCGCTCGCAGCTATCGCGAAGGTTTTGCCACGCGTTATACGGTCGCCGCCGAAACCGTCGCGACCGCCATTCGCATCGGTGATCCGGCCTCGTGGGATCGCGGTGTGCGCACGATACGCGAAACCAACGGCATCGTGTTGTCGTGCACGGATGACGAGATCATCGACGCCAAGGTCGCGATCGACGCCGCGGGTGTGGGCTGTGAGGCGGCCAGTGCGGCCAGCATCGCAGGCGTTCGCAAACTCGTAGCCGAAGGCGTGATCAAGTCGAGCGATCGCGTGGTCGCGGTGCTGACGGGGCACGTCCTCAAGGACCCAGGCATGCTCGTGGAACTGCATCAGGAGCGCACCGACTTCGCGCAGTCGAATCGCCCGATCGAGATCGACGCGGAGGTCGGCGCGGTGGCGCGCGTCCTCACGTCGATGGCGCGAACATGACCGGTTCCGCTCGCCGTACACTCATCACCGGCGCGTCGCGTCCGCTCGGCGTGGAGCTGGTGCGCTACTGCCTGATGCGCGGCGACAAGGTGTTCGCCGCTGCCCGCAATCCGGCGCGTGTTCCGATTCTGGCCGATCTGCGCGCGGAGTACGGCGGATTGGAGCTGCTGGCGTTCGATCCGGCGGATGCCGCGTCGGTGGCGGAAGCGATGCCGGTGCTCGAGAGTCTCACGGAGTCGCTCGACCAGCTCATCGTGGCACCGGCGGAGCCGGGACCGCACGATCGCCTGGTGGACGCCACCCGCGATGAAGCGCTGAGCACGATGTCCGGCACCGGTCTCACCGAGGCGTATCGGCGCCATGCGGTGGCGCCGGTGTTGTTGGTGCGCACGCTGCTGCCTTGGCTGCTGCGCGGCGATCGGGCGCGCATTCTGATGGTCAGCACGTGGTTAGGCTCGCTGACCGGAAAAACGCAGGGCGGGGACTACGCCCGCTGCGGCAGCGCGGCCGCGTTGCACATGATGACGCGCGCATTGGCGCACGATCTGGCGGAGCAGGGGATCGTCGTGTGCATCGGCAACCCGGGTAACTTTGCCACCACGCCCGACGGTCCGGCGTTCCTCGTGCCCATAGGCGATGCCGCGCAGGGACTGCTGAGCGTGACGGAGCGCCTACCGAAGGAAAAGTCGGGCGGCTTCTTCGACTGGACCGGCACCGAGCGGCCCTGGTAGGCCAACGGGGCGCTCGCGATCAGCGAGCGCCCCGTGTTTGTCTTCGATCAACCATCTCGAGCCAACGGTCGCGACTCAGCCGCGATCGCGGCGCTTCTCGCGCTGTTCCTCCGCCTTCTTGCGCTCGTTCTCGAGAAACACGTTGTAAAGCGAGTCGGCGGTGCGGCGCTGGCCGTCGTCCAGCTGAGTGCGCGCGCGGTCGCGAAAGCTGTCCTGGATATCCGAGAGCCGCGTCGCCAGCACGCGGGCCGTGTCTGGCATGCCGGCAGCCATGCCGCGCCCGCCTCCGTCCGGACCTTCTCCGCCGGGAGGCATCCCGCCGCCGCGTTGGCCGCCACCCATGCCGCCTCCCATCCCGCCGCCGCGTGCCCCTCCGCGTGCACCGCTCTCCATCAGCTCGGCGAAGACCTTGTCCATCTCCTTGAACAGCGGCGACTGCATGCGCTGCATTTCCTTGTGCAACGACTTGAGCGAGTCCTTCTGCGCATCACGCAGCGCAAGCTCCTTCTTCTTGTCGAGGAGAAAGGAGATCGGGTCATTCCGCTCGAGGTTCTCCTTGATCATCGCCGTGGGCGACCGTCGCGGGCCGCCCATGCCGCCGCCGCCGCGACCTCCCGGGCGTCCGCCCCCCATTCCGCCACCCATCCCTCCTCCCATTCCACCGCCCATGCCGCCTTGGGCGAGGAGCGGGGTAGCAGCAACCGAGGTTAACGTCAGACCTGCGAGAACGGCGGCAGCGAACAGACGGCGCGTAACTGAGGGGCGCATGAACGGGTTTCCGAGATGAGACGAGGGCAGCGCGCGGGAATGCTGGGATGGACACTGCTATTGAGCAGCGCAGGAGCGTCAAGCTGTGCCAAAAACACGGCACCCGCAGCCAACCCTACACCGGCTGTCCCAGCGTCTGGGCCAGGGCAGGGGGCGGCGGGTGCGCGCCTCTTCAATCTGGCAGTCGTGCCGGTTCAGGTCACGTACGTACTGCGCTCCATGCGGCCGTCGCTCGATTCGCTCTTCCCGGCGCGGGACTCGCTCAATCAGGCCGAGTGCACCGTGGCGGGCGGTCTGGTCTGTCACCAGTACGTGTACCGCCGAGATTCACTCACGCTGCGGTCCACCAATGACCAGCTGTTCATCGACACCAAGCTGGGGTTCCGCGCGCAACTGGGGGTGATTGGCGGCGCGCGCGTGGCCAGCTGTGGCTACGCACCCGAAGCCATGCGGCGCGCCACCCTCTCGGTGAGCACATCGCTCTTCTGGCGCCGCGACTGGCGCATTGGTGTGCGTGGCAGCGCCGCCTCCGCCACCATCGTCGATCCCTGCCGTGTGACCGTGTTGGGCGTCAATGCCACGCCGTCGCTCAGCAAGCTGCTCAACAAGCAGCTCGCCGACTTTGTGGTGCTGGCTGACACGGCCATCCCGCGCATTGCCGACATGCGTCCGTTGGCCGATTCGCTCTGGAACAGCTTTCTCGAGCCGACGGCGCTCGATTCCACCAATACGCTCTGGCTCATGCTCGAACCGGAAGCGGTGCGCGTGACGCCCTTCTCCGGGAATGGCCCGAGCATTCGCACGGCCATCGTGCTCTACGCGCGACCGCACGTGGTGGCGGGGGAAAAGCCGCGCACGTCACGACGGCCGCTCCCCGCGCTCGCCTTGGGCGATGCGCCGGACGGCTTTGACGTGCCGGTGACGATCGAGCTTCCGTTCGTGGAAGTGGAGCGACGTACGCGCGAGTTACTCGCGGCCGAAACGGCCACGGGGAGCGTGCGCGTGGACAGCGTGCACGTGCGCGGGCTGGGCGACAGTCTCGCGGTAGACCTGCAAGTGTCCGGTAGCATGCGTGGCGTCCTGTCGCTCGCGACGCGCGTGCGTTGGGATCCCGCCACGCGCGAACTGCGTCTCGACGATCTCGAGTGGAACCTCGCCAGTCGCGGCGCGCTATCGCGCGTGAAGGCGACGTTGGGCGCGCCACTCATCGGGCGCGCGGTACGTCGTGCAACGATGGGCGGTCGCGTGCCGGTGGGCGCGCAGCTCGATTCCATTCGTGCCGAGATGCTGCGGCTGCTCAATGGCCCCATGGGGCCCGGCATCGCACTCGGCAGCAGCATGCAGCCCGTGCAGATTCTCAGCGTCACCGCGACGGCCACGGCATTGGTCGTTCGCGCCAAACTCACCGGCAAGGCCGGTGTGTGGATCCAGTGACTCACACCACGACCAGACTCTCTTCGATGCGTTCGACACGGCACCGCTGCTTCTCGCTGTTCACCATCTCGTCGCGCTTTCTCGGCGCGGTTGTGCTCCTCGGCGCCGCCAGCGCGCTGGGCGCCACGCCCGTTCGCGCGCAAACCGCTTTTTCGGTGCCCGCCGACAGCGTCACCCGTCGTCTGATGCAACGTCTCTCGGCGCTCTCCGCCGATTCGATGGAAGGACGGCGCGCGGGGAGCGAAGGGTCGCGCCGCGCTCGGCGTTTTATCATCAGCGAACTCACGGCGGCCGGAGCCCGGCCGGTCGGTGCCAGCTTCGAACACCCTGTGCGACTCGGTGCACGCAGCCGTCCCGACACACTCGGCGCGAACATCGTCGCCCGCATTCCCGGATCGGCGGCCGGCGGCGGCACGATCGTGGTGAGTGCGCACTACGACCATCTCGGATCGCGCAACGGAGAAATCTTCAACGGCGCTGACGACGACGCGTCGGGATGCGTGGCAGTGCTCGCACTCGCGGATCGCCTGCGAGAAGCGCCTATCAAGCACGACGTACTCCTTGTCTTTTTCGATGGCGAGGAAGTCGGGATGCCTGGCTCGCGCAGCTTCGTCGCCACGCCGCCGATTCCACTGAGCGAGATTGCGGTGGATCTGAGCCTCGACATGATCAGCCGACAGGATGGACGCGCGCTCTGGGTGAGCGGCACGTCGCACTACCCATCGCTCAAGCCGGTGGCCGATCGCGCGGCCGTGGGCGCGACCATTCCCATCAAGTTCGGGCACGACACGAAGGCGCTGCCGCCGGGTGATGACTGGACCGGCTCATCGGATCACGCCGCCTTTCACAGCAAGGGCATTCCGTTTCTCTACCTTGGCGTAGAAGACCATCCGGACTACCACAAACCCGGCGACGACGCCGACAAGGTGGATCCAACGTTCTACCGCGGCGCAGTCAATTTCGCGGAGCGTTTGCTCCGCGCCCTCGATAACTGGGTTACGTCGCGTAGCTGACGACGCGGTCCACGCGGGGGCCGACCACGCGATTGCGTCCGGCGTTCTTGGCCTGAAAGAGTCGCCGATCAGCTTCCGCGAGCAGCTCCATCGGCGAGTCACCATCGTCGGGCCAGCTGGCCACGCCCGCGCTCACGGTCATGTGGAGCGCGATGTCACCGCCCACCTCGAGACGTTCCGCCGCGATCGCGCGGCGGATGTACTCCACGCGCTCGATCGCGTTCGCGCCTGTGCTCTCGCGCAACACGAGCACGAACTCTTCGCCGCCGTACCGCGCGATCAGGTCACTCTGCCGGATCGCCGTCTCGAGGCAGCGCGCGACCTGACAGAGTGCGCGATCGCCGGCGGCGTGACCGTATCGATCGTTGAAGCTCTTGAAGTGGTCCACGTCGATCATTGCCACGGAGAGCGACGCACCGTGGCGGGTGGCGCGCGCGAGTTCGTTGCGTAGGTAGTCGTCGAAGAAGCGTCGGTTGAAGACGCCAGTGAGTGGGTCGGCGTTGGACAGCTTCTTCTGCTTCTGGATGCCGTGGACGATGAAGACGTTCAAGGCCGTTGCGCAGCCGAGCAGGATGAGGCGGGAGATCTGGTCGGACCACTGAAAGCGCCCGTACATCGCGATCCCCGCCGCGCTGTTGAGCGGGAGGGTGCCGACGACAAAGGCGATGGTAGCGACGAACTGCAGCATCGCGACCAGCCCGGCCACGAGCGCGACGCGCTTGTCGAAGCGCAGACAGGTGCCGGCCAGGGAAAGGAAGTAGACGTCGAACGTGATCTTGCTGTTGACGACCACCTGCGGATCGCTGACGAACGCGAAGATCACCTGCGCCACCGTCACCACGGTCACGTCGAACAGGCTGGTGGCCAGTGGCAGCCACGGCTGGCGACGGTCGCGCAACACCAGGACATACACGCCGCACGACAGGGCGAACGCGATCAGCGTGATGAAGAAGCCCGCGAGATGCTGAAACCGCTCGTCCGGCGCGGCCCACAGCATGTTGCCGATCGGCACGGCGAGGAGCGCGAGCGTGATCCACAGGCGCACACGCGCGATGAGCATTTCGCCTTCTTTCCCCGCGTCGAGCAGGAACTGCTCGGGCGCGTCCCAGAAGCGCATCGGCTTGCCGTACGCGAGCGACTCGGTGGCGATTGGTGTGTTCGACATGCGCGAGGGTGAAGATTGCCGGCGGAGCCGCGTGCGTCCTGTCTGCAAGCCACCGAGGACGCATCGCGCCGGCAAACAGTAGCGCCGCCAGTCATCTCGCGACAGCAGCCGCGTGGTGCGTCGCGCGAGGCGCTACGCGACCTGATCTCAAACGCCAGTCGACTACATCGTCACGCTGTGATATGGAGCACGAAAAAAGTTTGACAGTGCGGGACGGATCACATAGGGTTTCCTATTGCCGGTGAATGCAGTCTGTGTGACGGCAGTGCAATTTTGCGCGCGACTTCTCGGCCTCCACCCGAGACCTCCCCGTCGCTCGCGACCAGATCCCCAAGGAGCTATTCATGCGTCTCCGACACATCGCAGTGCTCGCAGGAGCGGCATTTCTCGCCGCGTGCGCCGACGGTAACACGCCGACGAACACCGATGTCGAAGTGCGCGCGCTTGCGGCGCCGATCGTCTCTGCGACGATCGGTCAGGCCGTGCCGAACCGTTACATCGTCGTGCTCAAGCCTCTGGGCTTTCAGGCGTCCAACATGGCCGCGCAGCTCATTCCCGCGAATGCGGGGCGCGTGATCGAGACGTACAACGACGCGCTCAAGGGCTTCACCGCCGAGCTGACGCCGGCGGGATTGGCGGCGGTTCGGGCACGCGCTGAAGTCTCGTACGTCGAGCAGGATCAGGTGATGTCCATCGACGCCACGCAGTCGGGCGCGACGTGGGGCCTCGATCGCATCGATCAGGCCAACCTGCCGCTCAATGGCACCTACGTCTACAACCAGACGGGCGCCGGTGTGAACGTCTACATCGTCGACACGGGCATCAAGCTCGCGCACAGCGAGTTCGGCACCCGTGCGCGCGCCGGTTTCTCGGCGATCAACGATGGTCGCGGTTCTGACGATTGCAACGGACACGGGACCCACGTGGCCGGCACGGTCGGCGGCAATGTCTACGGCGTCGCCAAGGGCGTCACGCTCTACGCGGTGCGCGTGCTTGACTGCAACGGCTCGGGTACCACGAGCGGTGTTATCTCGGGCATCAACTGGGTGATCGCTAATCGCGTCCGTCCTGCGGTTGCCAACATGAGCTTGGGCGGCGGCCTCTCCTCCGCGCTCAACACGGCGGTGGCCAACGCCACCACGGCGGGCGTCACCTTCGCGGTGGCCGCGGGCAACAGCAACGCGAACGCCTGCAACTCGTCGCCGTCGTCTGCGCCGAGCGCGATCACGGTGGGCGCCAGCGCGTCCAACGATGCCCGCGCCAGCTTCTCGAACTTCGGAAGCTGCCTCGACATCTTCGCGCCGGGCGTGTCCATCACGTCGGCGTGGTACACGTCCAACACGGCCACGGCGGTGTTGAGCGGTACGTCCATGGCTTCGCCGCATGTCGCGGGCGCTGCCGCGCTCTACCTGGCCACGAATCCGACGGCCACGGTCGCCACGGTCACGTCGGCGCTGACGAGCAACGCGACGCTGAACAAGATCACGAACCCGGGCACCAGCAGCGTGAACCGCTTGCTCTACACTGGCTTCATCGGTGGTGTGGTCACGCCGCCGCCCCCGCCGCCGGCGGCGCCGGTCGCGGCCTACACCTACACCTGCACGGTCGCGCGCCTCTGCACGTTCGACGGCAGCACCAGCACGGGTTCGGGACTGACCTATCGCTGGAGGAGCTCCAACGACGGTACGCAGACCGGCGTCATCGCCCGCTACAACTGGGACGTCTCCGGTCAGACGAAGACGATCACGCTGACGGTGACCGACAATCAGGGTCGCACCAGCTCGATCGCGAAGCAGGTGCAAGTTTTCTAACCTGCCGTTGGGATTGCGACTGACGCTGTCGCTACTGCATGACAAAACGGGGGCTCCGACATCGGAGCCCCCGTTTGATTTACTGACTCGCTCGAACCGTCAGGCGTGCGCGGCCCAGGAGGTCTCGCCCTTCGTGTACGGAAGGCACGGGTCGTAGCGGCCCGGGGACTCAGCGTATCGCTGTGCCTGCGTGACCCCGATCTCCGACGTGAAGTAGCCCAGCAGCGAGAGCTCCTTCATCATGCGGAAGTAATGGGCCGGCTGGTCGCCCTTTCGGGTGTCCATGTACGACTTCTGCTCCTTGTCCAACGTCTCGAGCAGCGTGAGACGCTGCGCGGGCGTGGAGGCGACGAACGATGCCTTGTTCGCCGTCTGAGACGCCTCCTCCAGCGACTTCATTCCGGCGCGGAAGATCTCCTGATCTTTCGGCTCGTACGTGTCCGTGACCATGACGGCCATGAACGCGCCCGTCTTGGCGGCCTTGGCCCCCGGCGTTTTGGTCTCGGGGAGAATCGTGTCCGCGACTTCGTCGAGGAACGCGATCTCTTCTGCCGTGAACGGCGTGAAGTTGCTCGCGCCCGACGCGTCTCCGGATGCGACGGCGCCGTTGTCCTTCGGCGTGCACCCAGTCCACAGCGCACTGCCGCCGACGAGGGCGACACCGCCCAGCAACGCGCTCACACGCTTGATCGCCTCACGGCGATGCATCAGAGACATCTCGTCTGTATTCGATGACATGTCGGAGTCCGTTTAGAGATTGCGCTTGTTGAGTTCACTGACGGCGAAGTCCGCCGCGCGCGCGGTCAGCGCCATGTACGTGAGCGACGGGTTCACCGCTGCCGCCGACGTCATCCCGGAACCATCGGTGACGAAGACGTTGGGCGCGTCCCACACCTGATTGTGGGCGTTGAGCACCGACGTCTTCGGGTCGCGGCCCATGCGCGCCGTACCCATCTCGTGAATGCCCTGACCCGGGAAGTAGCCGTAGTCGTAGGTGTTCACGTTCTTGACGCCCGCGGCGGTGAGCATCTCCGCCATGTCGTTCATCATGTCCACACGCATCAGCCGCTCGTTCTCACCAGTGGCGCAATCGATCTTGAGGACCGGCATGCCCCACTTGTCCTTCTTGGTCTCGTCGAGCGTGACCTTGTTCGCGTGGTTGGGGAGCATCTCGCCGAACGCCATGCCGCCGATGGTCCAGCCGCCCGGCTCGGCCGCCTGATCCTTGAACGCACCGCCGATGCCAGCTTCCGCGATCGCGCGCGACCACCCCGAGCGACTCGCGCTTCCCTGATAGCCGAAGCCGCGAAGGTAGTCGCGCTTTTCTCCGCCGATGTTGCGATAGCGCGGGATGTAGAAGCCCGTCGGACGCCGGCCGAAGTAGTACTTGTCGTCCAACCCTTCAAGCTCGCCGTTCGCGCCGAGACGGAAGTGATGGTCCATCAGGTTGTGTCCAAGCTCGCCCGAGCTGCTGCCAAGTCCGCCCGGCCAGATATCCGTGGCGGAGCGCATCAGCAACCACGTGGAGTTGAGCGTGGACGCGCAGAGGAAGATGACCTTCGCGCTGTAGTCCTTCGTCTCGTTCGTGACCGCATCGAGCACCCGCACGCCGCTCGCGCGCTTCTTGTCCTTGTCGTACAGCACTTCGCTGACGATGGAGAAGGGCTTGAGCGTGAGCTTGCCCGTGGCCATGGCCGCCGGAAGCGTGGACGATTGCGTGCTGAAGTACGCGCCGTACGGGCATCCCAACCAGCATGCGTCACGCGACTGGCAGGCACCGCGGCCCGGCAGCGCCTGGGTGATGTTCGCGGTGCGCGCGTGAATCAGATGGCGCTTGCCGTCGAAGAGCCCCTTGAGCTTGTTGCTGACGAGTTCCTCGCCGCAATTGAGCTTGTGCGGGGGCATGAACTGGCCGTCGGGGAGCACTTCGAGACCGTCACGATTGCCCGCGATGCCGGCGAACTTCTCCACCTTGTCGTACCACGGCGCGATCTCGTTGTAGCGGATCGGCCAGTCGACGGCGACGCCTTCCTTGAGGTTGGCCTCGAAGTCGATGTCGCTGTGTCGATAGCTCTGGCGCCCCCACATCAGCGAGCGGCCGCCCACGTGGTAGCCGCGATACCAGTCGAAGCGCTTGGCTTCGGTGTATGGCGACTCCTCGTCCTTCACCCAGTAGTCGAGATTCTTCTCGTTGAGTGGGTAGTCGCGCTTGAGCACTGGGTAGTGCTTGATCATCTCCTGCGTGCGACCGCCGCGATGGGGATATTCCCACGGGCCCTTAGTCGCGTTCAAGTAGTCCTTCACGTGCTCGATGTTGCGTCCACGCTCGAGCAGCAGCACACGGAGACCCTTCTCCGTCAACTCCTTGGCTGCCCAACCGCCGGAGATACCCGAACCGACCACGATCGCGTCGTACGTCTGATCCTGCACTGCGTCCTCCCGTGTCACGGACTTCCGCGGGGTACTTGGTAGGGAAGCCGGCGATCGCTCACCGGCTGGTAGGAACACTCGTGGGAACTGCAACCTGCGCAATATGTCGTTCGGTACACGTTCTGGCGAAAGCCGCTACGGCCGTGCAGTGGCCGCTCACAGATTCCGCTTGTTCAACTCGCTGACCGCAAAGTCTACTGCGCGCGCGGTGAGCGCCATGTACGTCAACGATGGATTCTGGCACGCCGTGGAGACCATGCAAGCGCCGTCCGTCACAAAGACGTTGGGGGCATCCCAGACCTGATTGTGCTTGTTGAGCACCGACGTCTTCGGATCCTTCCCCATGCGCGCCGTACCCATCTCGTGAATTCCCTGCCCGGGGAAGTACCCCTGGTCGAAGGTCTTCACGTCGCGCACGCCGCACTCGCTCAGCATCTCGGCCATGTCGTTCATCATGTCCACGCGCATCAGCCGCTCATTCTCGCCGATGGCGCAGTCGATCTTGAGGACCGGCAGCCCCCACTTGTCCTTCTTCGTTTCGTCGAGCGTGATCTTGTTGTGGTGGTTGGGGAGCATTTCACCGAAGGCCGTGCCACCGATCATCCACTGGCCAGGCTCGGCGATCGTGTCCTTGAACCCCGCGCCAACGCCGAGTTCCGCCACGGCCCTGGACCATCCTTGTCTACCCGCTCCGCCCTCGTAGCCGAAGCCACGCAGATACGGCCGCTTGTCGCCGTTGAGATTCCGATAGCGTGGGATATACGAGGGATTCGGACGCCTCCCAAAGAGTGTCTTGTCTTCCAGCCCGTCGAGCTTGCCTTCCGCGCCCAGACGGAAATGGTGGTCCATCAGGTTGTGTCCCAGCTCGCCTGAACTGCTACCGAGCCCGCCGGGCCAGATGTCCTTGGCTGAGTTCAGCAGCAACCACGTGGAGTTGAGCGTGGACGCGCAGACAAAAACGACCTTGGCGCTGTAGTCGATCGTGGCGTTGGTCAGCGCATCCACGACGCGCACGCCAGTCGCGCGCTGGCGATTCTTGTCGTACAGCACTTCACTCGCGATTGCGTACGGCCTGAGCGTCAGACGCCCGGTGGCCATCGCGGCGGGGAGCGTGGAGGACTGCGTGCTGAAATACGCGCCGTACGGGCAACCCAGCCAACAGGCATCGCGGTACTGACACGCGCTACGTCCCGTCAGTTCACGCGTGAGATTCGCCGTGCGACTCGAGATGAGTCGGCGCGCACCACCGTACTTCTTCGATAGTCGCCCCGCGACCAATTCCTCGGCGCAGTTGAGTGGCATCGCCGGCTGAAATTCACCGTCGGGTAGCTGCGGCAAACCCTCCAACGATCCCGCGATGCCGGCGAACTTCTCCACGTGGCTGTACCACGGCGCCATCTCGGCGTATCGAATCGGCCAGTCGATCGCGATGCCGTCCTTTGCGTTGGCCTCGAAGTCGATGTCGCTCAGACGAAAGCTGCAGCGCCCCCACATGAGCGAGCGGCCCCCGACGTGGTATCCGCGATACCAGTCGAAGCGCTTCACTTCGGTGTAGGGCGAGTCCTCGTCGGACGCCCACCAGTCGAGGTTCTTTTCGTTCAGCGGGAAGTCGCGCTTGAGCACCGGATAGCGGCGCTCCATTTCCGTCGTGCGGCCGCCGCGATGCGGATACGCCCACGGTGGCTTCACCGCGTTCACGTAGTCCTTGATGTGCTCGATGTTCTTGCCGCGCTCGAGCAGCAGGACACGCAAGCCCTTCTCGGACAGCTCTTTCGCTGCCCATCCGCCGGAGATGCCAGAGCCCACGACTATGGCATCGAACGCCGTCGATTGCACCGCTTCCTCCCACGCCGAGTTCCGAAATTCCCGCGCCCAACGTGATGCGCGGACGCCGGAAGCGCCATAGCGTTGCCTCCAGAGCGATGGCGCGAACTGGGAGTCCTACACGCCCAGACCGCGACCGCCCGTCAGAAGCGCGTAGCCACGCGGAGTAACACGGCGCAGCAAGGCACCAACCGCCACACAGAACGCCGCGACGAGCAACGGCAGCAGCAGGAAGGTGAGCAGTCGGTAGTTGGGCACGGTCTGGACCCGCGGGAAAACCCAGGCCAGCGCGTAGTTGAGCAGCGGCACGTGCAACGCGTAGATCATGAACGAGAAGCCGCTCACCCACACGAACCACCGCTGCCGCATCGCCACACGCACCATCGGGTCGATGCCGTACCACATCACCAGCATCCCGCCACCCACCACGATCTTGTACAGCACGAGCAGGTACGGGGCCCACCCCCAGTTACCCTGAAACGCCATCCAGGTCTTGAGCGCGGCCAGCGCCACCCAGATCGCGGCTGCTGGCGCGAGCTGAAGCCAGCGCGGCTTGGTCGCGATGTCGAAGTCGGTCTTGCACAGCCAGATGCCCAGCGTGAAGAACAACAATCCCTCGCTCTCCACGAACCAGAGATTGATGTTCGAGAGCCAGAAGAGCACCGCAACCGCGAGCGTCACGCGCGGCCAGCGCAATGCGCGCACGAGCAACGGATACGCCAGGTTGTAAAAAAACAGGCAGCGCAAAAACCAGAGCTGGAAGGACGCCGGCATCATGATCAGCCGATCCCAGAGCTGCTGCAGCGAGTACTGCGCCACGGGCAGGTCCCCGAATGGCGAGAGCTGCGCCGAGCGAACGGCCTCGCGACCGACCACGGTGAGCTCGAGGGCGTAGGTCAGCGCGAGTCCAATCGCGCTCCACAACACGTAGGGCACCAGCAGTGTGCGTACGCGCTTTCGGATGCGACCGACAAACGGTTGCGCGTCGTGCATTGCGAACAGAAAGCCCGAAATGATGAACAGAATCGGGATGCGGAACCGGAACAGGCCATTCGCGAGCAGATACTGCGTGAAGGTGTTGAACGTCAGCGGCTCGTCCACCATCGACACGGGCTGCAGATACCGCTCGTTCAGGTTGTAGCCGTGCACGTAGCCGAGGAGCAGCATCGCGAGAAACGAGAAGAAGCGGAATTTCTCGCTGGTGAACGCGGACACCGCACGCGCGGGCGCAACGGGGCGGGCGGACTCGGCGCCAACGGTCACCGTCGACGGCATCTGGGTGGGGATCGTCATTGAGGCAGCGTACGCTCGGGTGGACTTGGCAGTTTCGAGCACCACGGCCTCGCGAGCCGCGAAGTCGCGATCCGAATCGGTGATCTGCGCGATACTATTGCGGCATGTCTCTCCGCCCCCTCGCCCGCCAACGTGAATCGATCCGAGCTCGGCGCCCGCACACCAACGCGTCGAGCGCCGTCGCGAGGCAAAGGCGGATACGCACCTCGCGACGCGCGGTGACGTTCACGCTGCTCATGCTCGGCCTCGCCGGATGCGTCGGCAGCAGCGTGCGGAAGGCGTCGCCGTCGAGTGCTGGCCCCACCATCCTGACCGTGACGCCAACCCCGTTCCTGCTGCACGAAGGGAGTAACGCGGTCCTCACCATTCGCGGCGAAAGCTTCAGCGCCGACTCCAACAGCGTGCGCATCGGTGCGCAGCAATGGGATGGAATCCCGTCGCAGGATGCAGGCACGCGTATTCAATTCATCGTGCCTGATCGGGTGCCCAGTGGTGGGGGAGCGGCGCCCATGCTGTGGGCGAGTGGCGAGTATGCGGTCTCGGTGCGTACGCGACAAGGCGTCTCGCGCGCAGTATCGCTGACGATTCAAACTTCTCCATGACTGCGACGTACCAGAGACTCCGATGGCTGGCGTTGGTCGCACTGGTTGCGCTCGCGCGGTGCGGCGGCTCGTCTGAGGCACCTGATGTGCCGCCGACGTTGGCCATCGTGCAGGGCGCGTCGGTCGCCATCAACTCGGGCGAGTCGGTGGCGCTCTCGGTGCGCGCAACCGATCAGAAGGGCCGTGTGGCCGCGGCCACCGACGTGCGCTGGACGACCGCCGATTCGATGGTCGTCTCGGTGTCCGCGACCGGCACCATTCGCGGACGCGTTCTCGGACAGGCGTCGGTCACCGCGTCGTACGCCGGCGTGACGGCATCCACGGTCGTCACTGTGTCACCCGGCGCCCCTGCCACGCTCGTGGTGCGCACCGCCCCTGCCGGCGCCAGCGCGGGCACGGCGTTCACGACGCAGCCCGTGATCGAACTGCGCGACGGCGCTGGCAATCTCGCAACGACCGCCACGACGCCGGTCTCGGTCTCCATCGCGTTGGGCGGCGGATCGCTGCTGGGCGCGACCACGGTGAATGCCAGCGCAGGGGTGGCCTCGTTCACGTCGCTCGCGCTCGACGGCGTCGTTGGGGAACGCGTCCTGCGCTTCAGCGCGTCCGGGCTTCCCGCCGTCGATGCGCGCCTCGCCGTGGTCGCCGGAGCACCGGTCGCACTCGGCCTGCGCACGCAACCAGACGGCGCGGTCGCCGGGAGCGTGTTCACCACACAACCAGTCATCGAAGTGCGCGATGCCTCCGGCAACGTGAGCAACGTCGCGCTCCCCGTCACCGCAACGATCAGCGGCGGCGGCGGCCTTCTCGCCGGCAACGTGACTGTCACGTCGGTCGCGGGCGTCGCCACCTTCACCAATCTCGCGATCTCCGGCGCGATCGGCACGCGCACTCTCAGCTTCAGCACGCCGGCGCTCGCGGCGAGCGTGGCTAGCACAGGCTTCGTGTTGCGCGCAGGCGCGCCGGTCGCGCTGGCGCTACGCACGGCGCCGACCGGCGGAGGACTCAACCAGCCCTTCGCCGAGCAGCCGGTCGTCGAGGCGCGCGACGGGTCGGGCAATGTTGCCACTTCGGCAACCGGCACGGTCGACATTTCCATCGCCTCGGGCGGTGGATCCGTCACTGGCGCTGTGGCGCCGCTGGTGCAGGGAGTTGCCACCTTCAGCGGCTTCTCCGTGGTTGGTACGGCCGGCGCGCGGACGCTCACCATCTCGGCACCCAATCTGCCCCCAATCGCCACCATCGTGCGTCCGTGCGATGCGCAGCGCGGTCCGGCGATCGCACTCGCGGCAACTTCGCGTACGCTCTCCGCACTCGTCGCCGGCCCCGTCGTGCTCGACCTGATCGCGCTGAACGAGACGGTCGGAAGCTGCATCCTGCCTGGTGGTCTGCAGGCGAGTGTGAACAACGCGGCCGGCGCCACGTGGTTGACCGTTTCGCTGAACACGAGCCGCACCGCGCTTGAGCTTCGCGCCGATCCGCGCGGGCTGGCCGTGGGCAGCTACACCGCGACTGCCATGATCACCACGTCCAACGCGGGGACGATCACGCTTCCGATCACGCTCAACGTCACTTCGTCGTTCCCGATCGTCTACGGCGCTGTCGATCAGAAGCTGCTGCAGCTCGATCCCGGTGGCAGCGTCAAGCCCATTACCATCGTCTCCGACAACCAGGGCGCGCCTGTCGCCCAGCCGGTGTCGTATCAGAGTCGCTCGCCCAGCAGCGTGACGGTTGCGTCCGATGGCACCATCACTGCACGGGCGGAGGGCGCCGCGTGGATCGTCGCGCGGGTCAGCGGCGCTTCGGGCCTCGCCGATTCGCTCTTCGTGAATGTCACGGGCGGAGCAGGGCCGGTGTTGCGCACGAACGCCACGCGAATCGCCTACGACCGCAACTCGACCTTCTCGATCACGTTGCAACTCGACACGCGCGGCGTCACCGTCGGAGCGGCGCAGCTCATCTTCTCGTGGCCGTCCAATGCAGACGTCCCCGGCTTCCTGCAACTCACGGATGTCGTCAACGGCGGATCGGGCTCTACCTCTTTCTCCATCGACAACGCGACCGGAACGGCGCGAATCTCGATGGTCAGCGCGACGGGCTTCAACGGACTGATCACCGTCGCGCGCTTCGACTTCAAACCCATCACGACGGGCAGTTCGCTGTTCACCACCCGATTCGTGGATCTACTCGCCCCAGACCAACGCTCCCTGCTCGGCAATGCGTCGGCGCTCCTCTATCCGGTCGTCGTTCGATGAGGGCACTATGACCGCGCCCCACGGTGTGCTCACCCCGCGCATGTTGGTGACAGCGCTGCTCACGGCCACAGTGCTGCTCGCCGCCGCCTGTCGAGAGAAGGGCAGTGCGGATGTGAGCGCGCCGCTGCCTGCGCTGCGCGTGGCGAGTCTCACGCTCGAAATCGATCGCGATCGCACCAACGACGGGGCGGGCGACAGTCTCTGGACGGCCACGCTGCGCCTCAGCGATGCCCCAGCCGCCTTGCGCCTTGGCAGCATCACAGCATCGGTGGACTTCGACACCACACGCGTACGCTTCCTGGGTGATGTAACTCCCGGCGATCAGGCGCTGCGCGCGGTACATGTGGAACGAGGGCGATTGCATCTCGCGAGCGCTTCGGCCACCGGGTTGTCGCCGGACGGCATGTTTCAGCTGCGCTTCGTGTCGCGCGACACGGCCGCTCTGCAGGCGATGCGACTCGACCTGAGTGAAGCGCACGCCATCGACGCCACCGACGTGCGTCGCGCGCTCTCGATTGCGCCCGTGCGGCGCGTTACGCCGAGCGTGCCGTGATGCGCCGTGGCGGATGGTGCACGATGCTGGCGGGGCTCGGCCTGTGGGCGCTGGCGACGACACTCCGCGCGCAGGAGGTGCGCGAGGTCGAGGGAGACGTGCGGGAACGCGTGGAGTGGATGCTGCGCGATCGCGCCTATCCGTTTGGTGAGATCGATCGCAGTCCCGTGTTCGCTGCTCGAGCATCAGCGCTCTTCAATCGCATCGCGCCCGCACTGACCGCGGTCGCTCCTTGGCGCTCCGTCGGCCCGTTCGGCTTTCAGACGTCAGCGTTCTACGGCTCGTCGCCGCTGGCCGACGGCGGGCGCGTGCGTGCGATCGCCATCGACCCGCGCAACTCGAGTGTGATTTATGCGGGCTCTGCCTCGGGAGGCGTCTGGCGCACCAGCAATGGAGGCGCCACGTGGACGCCGCTGACTGACGCGCAGTGTTCGCTCACTACGGGCGCAATCGCTATCGATCCCGTCGACCCCAGCATTCTGTATGTCGGCACCGGCGAGCCGACGCAGTCGAACGGGTGCGGTCTGCTGCGAACGTTCGATGGTGGCGCAACGTGGACCGAGATCAACGGTGGTGGCGTGCTCGCGCCCACCAACGGCACGCGTGCCAGTCAGACATATCGCATCGCCATCGATCCGGGGTCGGCAGGTTCGCGTACCTCGACCGTTGTCTTGTACGCGGCCTCCAACGGACTCCATCGCTCGGCGAATAGTGGCGCAACTTGGACCACCGTGCTCACTGGCTTCGTGACCGACGTGCACGCCGACCCGACGCGATCGAACGTCTTCTGGGCGGCGGTGGGGAACAGCAGCAGTCGCGGTGGTATCTGGCGCTCGGCTGATCGCGGCGTCACCTGGACGCAGGTCTATCGCGCGCCGGCAGGGAGCGGTCGCATCGGGTTGGGAATGTCGAGCGCCGCCCCGGGGCGACTCTGGGCTGCGATGTCCAACACCGCCGACAATCGACTCGGTACCTTCCTTCGCTACGACGATCGCGACGAGAGCGTGGCGATTCTGGCAGCAACGGGCGTCAACGACAACTCCACGCGACTCGACTTCGGCGGTCAGACGTCGTACAACCTGGTGGTCGAGGCCGATCCGACCGACTCCGCGACGGTGTACCTGGGCGGCTCGCGCATGTATCGCTCGCGTGATGGCGGCGCGACGTTCTCGCTCGTGGCGTACAACCTGCACGTGGACTGGCACGCATTCGAGTTCGCGCCAAGCGACCCGACGGTGATCGTCAGCGGCAGCGATGGCGGAGTGCATGCATCGTACGACGGCGGCGAACGCTGGATCAGCCGCAATACCAACATCGTCGTCGCGCAGTTCTATCCGGGCATCGGCATACATCCAAGCACGCCGGATGTGCTCGTTGGTGGCCTGCAGGACAACAGCACCCTCTGGGCGTTCGGCTCACCGTACTGGACGCTGGCGGTTGCCAGCGGCGATGGGGGCGCCGGCGGATTCAGCCCCGACAACCCCGACATCTTCTGGTCCACGAGCTACAGCGTCGGCTCGATCTATCGCATCACGCGGTCGGGGTTGGGCTTCGGGCTTGGCGTCGAGAATCGCGGCTTCACTGTGAACACGGCGGAGCGTAAGCGCTTTCTGCCGCCAATGGTGATCGACCCCAGCACCGGCTCGACGCTGTACTACGGTACGTATCGGCTGTGGCGCACGACGGCGGAGGGCCGGTTCGGCAGCTGGTCACCCATCACGCCCGACCTGACGAAGGGCGCCGGCGTCATCAACACCATCGAGGTCGCGCCATCCGACCCGCGCGTGATCTGGGTGGGCACCAACGACGGCAACGTGCACCGGTCGATAGACGGCGGCGCGTCGTTCACGCTGGTCTCCGCGTCGCTTCCCAACCGGGCGGTTACCAAGATTGCGGCCGATCCGCTCGACGCGCGTCGTGCTCTGCTGACGCTGTCAGGGTTTGGGACGCCGCACCTGTACCTGACCACCGATCAGGGGGCGACGTGGGCGAATGTGTCCGGTGCTCTCCCGGACCTGCCGTTCAATGCGGCCGTCATCGTCCCCGGTACCAACCGATTCTTCGCAGCGGGCGACATCGGCGTGTACGAGACCGCGGATGCCGGGGCCACATGGGCGAACGCATATCCCGGCTTGCCGAACGTGCAGGTGCTCGACCTCGTGCTCCAGCGCAGCACCGGACTGCTGTACGCCGGTACCTACGGACGCGGCATCTTCTCCACCAGCGTGCTCACTGGGCGTACCGCGCTGCGTGGCGACGTCAACGGTGACGGGGCCGTGAATGCGGGGGACGCCCTGTTGGCGCAGCTCGCCATCGTTGGACTCTTCCCTTCGAGTGCCGGCAACCCGCTGCCAGCGGCCGACGCCAACTGCAATGGCCGGATGGACGCCGGGGACCCGTTGGCCATTCTGCAGTTCGCCGTGGGCACGCCGGTTCCGGGGCTGTGCGTCGGCACCGTGCGCTAGCGAGCAGCGCTGCGGGCGCTAGATGGTTTGCTGGCGAACGGTGGAACTTCGTTGCTGATCTGCGACGAAGTCGGTGCGTCAGGGGGACCAGGGGCGCGCTAAATTACGCGAGTCGATCGGAGCCGTTTTTCCAACCGGCACGGGTGGTGCGCTGCGTCCCGCAGCTCGTCGCCGCCTTCGTTACACACCATCGCACGGCTGAGTGCCTGTCGATCGGTGGATGTATCAGCTATGCGAAGACCAAACTCTCAGGAGATGGGAATGAAGCGCTGGTTCACGAAGTTTGCGGGAGCGGCGCTGTCGCTCACGCTTGGGCTCTTGCTCGCAGCCCCGATCACTGCGCTCCGCGCGCAGGGTGTCACCACCGGCTCGATGAGCGGTACGGTGAAGAGCGACAAGGGCGTCGTTGCCTCGGCACGAATCGTTGCCGTCCATCAGCCATCTGGCACGACCTATCAGGCGCTGAGCCGCGCCGACGGTCGCTTTCTGATCCCCGCCATGCGCGTCGGCGGCCCCTACACGGTGACGGCCATCGCGCTCGGCTACGAGCGCAATGCGCAGAACGGGCTCGAGGTCACGCTCGGCTCCTCCACCGACGTGAGCTTTGAACTCAAGACCGTCGCAGTGGTGCTCTCGGGCGTCCAGGTCACGGCCACTGGTGGTGCGCTCAGCTCGCGTATCACAGGCGCCTCGACGACGATTCCGAAGGAAGCCATCGCGGCGTTCCCGACCATCGGCCGTACGATCACCGACTTCACGCGTCTGACGCCGCAGTCCAGCGGATCCTCGTTC
Source organism: Gemmatimonas sp. (assembly GCA_965279375.1). Taxonomy (GTDB): domain Bacteria; phylum Gemmatimonadota; class Gemmatimonadetes; order Gemmatimonadales; family Gemmatimonadaceae; genus Gemmatimonas. Next base: position 3,455,267 of record OZ257156.1, read on the forward strand.
GCGGGTCAGGACAACCGCCTGAACAACATCACGCTCGATGGATCGTACTTCAACAACTCGTTCGGTCTGGGCTCGCAGCCGGGTGCCCGCACGGGCGTGTCGCCGATTCCGATCGACGCCATCGAGCAGATTCAGGTCAACATCGCGCCGTTCGACGTGCGCCAGGGCGGCTTCACCGGCGCCGGCGTCAACGCAGTCACCAAGAGCGGCGGCAACGAATTCAAGGGCTCGCTCTACTACACCACGCGTAACCAGGGGCTCGTCGGCGACAGCACGGCCGGCGTCTTCTTCAACAAGGGCAAGTTCAAGTTCACGCAGCCCGGCGGTTACGTCAGCGGCCCGCTGATCAAGAACAAGCTGTTCTTCTTTGTGGACTACGAGACGGACGAGCTCACGCAGCCGGCGACGAGCTTCGTGGCGAACACGGGCGGTCAGGCGATCTCCGGCAACACCACGCGCGTGCTGCAGTCGGATATCGCGACGCTCAGCGCCTTCCTCAAGGACAAGTTCAACTACGTGACCGGTCCGGCGCAGGGCTTCAACCTCGCGGTTCCGTCCAACCGTACGATCGCGAAGATCGACTGGAACGTGAACGACCGGAACAAGTTCAGCTTCCGCTATAGCGATCTCGAGTCCAAGTCCGACCAGCCGATCTCCAACTCCAACGCCCTCGGCACGCTCGGCAATCGTCGCGACAACCTCAACTCGATGAGCTTCCAGAACTCCGGATACGCCATCAAGGAAAACGCGACGTCGTACATCGGTGAATTGAACTCGCAGATCGGTTCGAACATGTCGAACCAGATCATCGCCGGTTACACCACGAACGACGAAAGCCGCGAGTCGAAGGGCACGCTCTTCCCGCTCGTGGACATCAACAACAACGGCACGAACTACCTCTCGTTCGGCTTCGAGCCGTTCACGCCGAACAACGTGCTGAAGTACAACACGTGGCAGTTCCAGGACAACTTCACCATCTACACCGACAAGCACGACCTCACCTTCGGTGTGACGGCGCAGCGCTACAAGTCCGACAACGGCTTCTCGCCGGGTCTGCAGAGCGCGTACGTGTACAACTCGCTCGCCGACTTCTACGCAGACGCGAATGGCTTCCTGGCGAACCCGACGCGCACGACGTCGCCGGTCTCGCTCAGCCGCTTCCAGGTCCGTTACAACAACATCCCGGGCCTCGACGCACCGATCCAGCCGCTGCGTGTGAACACGTACGGCGCCTACGCACAGGACGAATGGCGTGCGACGCGCAACCTCAAGGTCACGATGGGGCTGCGTATCGACGTGCCGATGTTCGAGAACACGGCGTTCAACAACTCGCAGGCCAACGCGCTGACGTTCCGCGACGAGACCGGCGCGGCCGTCAAGTACAACACTGGCAAGCTGCCGGACGCCAACCCGCTGATCTCGCCGCGCGTCGGCTTCAACTGGGACGTGCAGGGCGATCGTCGCACGATCGTCCGCGGCGGTACCGGTATCTTCAGCGGCACGCCGCCGTACGTCTGGATCTCCAACCAGCTCGGCAACACCGGCGTGCTGACCGGCTTCGACCAGCGCGACAACACCACCACGCGCCCGTTCAATCCGAACCCGGATACGTACAAGCCGACGACGGTGACCGGCGCGCCGGCTCCCACGTACGAGCTCAACGTGACGGCGCAGGACTACAAGTTCTCGCAGGTGTGGCGCACGAACCTCGCCGTTGACCGTCGCCTCCCGTGGGGCTTCATCGGCACGTTCGAAGGCCTCTACAGCACCGAAGTGAACGGCCCGTACTACATCAACGCGAACCTCCCGGCCGCCAACTCCGCCTTCACGGGCGCTGACAAGCGTCCGCGTTGGACCGCTGGCAACAACCGTATCAACAGCAACGTCAGCGCCGCGTACGTCATCAGCAACGCGACCACGGGCTACTCGTACAACCTCTCCGGCTCACTCGCGAAGTCGTTCACCAACGGCTTCTTCGCCAAGGCGGCCTACGCCTATGGCGTGTCGAAGAACTCGTACGATCCGGGCTCGACGGCCGCCACGAACTGGACGGCGAACGCGCAGGCCGGTGACCCGAACAATCCGGGCGTGCAGTTCTCGCAGTACTCCCCGGGACACCGAGTCTTCCTCGCGCTGTCGTACCGCAAGGAGTACTTCAAGTTCGGCGCGACGTCGATCTCGCTCTTCACGGAAGGCCGCACGCAGGGCAACACGTCGTACACGTTCAGCGCGGACGCCAACGGCGACGCCGCTGCCGCGAACGACTTGATCTACATCCCGCGCAACGCCTCGGAAATGAACTTCCAGCAGTACGGCGTGAACGCGGCCGGCACGGTCGTCACGACGAACCCGGTGCGCGTCTTCACCGTCGCCGAGCAGCAGACGGCATGGGAAGCGTACATCCAGCAGGACAAATACCTCTCCTCGCGCCGCGGCCAGTACGCCGAGCGTGGTGCGGTCTTCCTGCCGATTCTCTTCCGCAGCGACCTTGGCGTCACGCAGGAAATCTTCCAGAACGTCGGCGGCAAGCGGAACACGATCGCGATCCGCTTCGACATCCTGAACCTCGACAACTTGCTCAACAAGAAGTGGGGCGCGGGTGACCGCCTGGTCTCCAGCACGCCGCTCCTGCCGCAGGGTGCGGATGCCAACGGCGCGCTGCTCTATCGTCTGCGCAACTTCGGCACGAACCTCATCAACACCACGTACCAGCACACGGCCGGTATCTCCGACGTGTGGCGTATGCAGTTGGGCGTGCGGTACACGTTCAACTAAGGCCTCGCGCCGATCGCTGTTCGCAACGAGCCGCCACCGATTCCGGTGGCGGCTCGTTTGCTTTTCCTCGCGCGTCGCCTCGCGTGTACGGCTTGACACGATTCGTCGCGCACATCAGTCTGACGTCCTGGCCGTCGCGCCGGCCGAGCCCTCACGGCGCCTGCGCATTCCGACTCTTCCACTGCCCGCATCCATGTCAATCGTTTCGGCCGCGCACTGGCACGCTGCTCGCCGTTTCCTCGTTGCGGGGACGGTGCTCGCGACTGCCTGCGGTGGTGAACCCAAACTGCCGCCCATCGAAAGCGCGGCGCACCTGAGCGAGTGGAATGCCTGGAAGGCGAAGCGCGTTGCGTTTCTCTCGACCCCAGGGCGTCCGATGTCCTACACGGCGCTCACCTGGATCGCGGAAGGGCCAACGACCATTGGCGGCGACTCGAGCAATACGGTTCGGCTGGTCGGACGCGATGTACCGCCCAAGCTTGGCACGCTGATTCGCACCGGCACCACCGTGCGATTCGAGCCTATGGTGGGTGTCACGGCGACGATCGACAGTCAGCCCGCGGCGGCGACCGCGCTGCGCACCGATGCGGTGCCCAACCCGTCCATCGTGTCGGCGGGGACGGCGGGCTTCCGCATCGTGCAGCGTGTGGACTCGATGGGCGTGCGCGCGTGGGATGCGGACAAGGTCACCCCCGAGGCGATCGCCAAGCAGATCGCGCCGCTCGAGTACTTCGAACTCAACCCCGCGTGGCGCATCGCCGGGCGCTTGGTGGAGCGTGAAAAGCCAGAGACATTGGCCGTCGCCACCAGCGCAGGCGTGGCCGAGGTGCACATCATCGTTGGCATGGTCGCGGCGAGCGTTGGCGGACAGCCGGTGAATCTCACGGCCTACGCGGGCGCCAACCCCACGGACCTGTTCTTTACCTTCAGCGACGAGTCGAGCGGCGAAGACACGTACGGCTTTCGCTTTCTGCACGCGGCGCTCGATCCGAAGACGAATATCGTCACCCTCGACTTCAACTTCGCCTACAACCCGGATTGCGCCTTCTCAGCGTACACCACGTGTCCGCTCCCGCCCGACGAGAACCGCATCGGTGTGCGCATCCCCGCCGGCGAACGCGCGGTGCGCTATCTCGCCGATGAGTCCAACGGTGCTCGTGCCAAAGCGCTGGCCGACAAAGTGCGCGGAAGCAAGCCGTGAGTGCTCGATTGCGCCCAGCGGTTGTGGTGGTCGCTGCGCTCGTTTCGGCATTGGCTACGGCGTGCGGCAAGTCCGCCAGCGACGAGCGGAGCGCTCCCACCACGCGCAAGCCGCCCGTGGCGACGGGCTCGATCGCGCCAGCGTACACCGACACGGCGTTGACCGGTGCCGCGGTGGCGTTCGGCGGTGCCACCAGCGAACTCACGCTGGTGAACGTCTGGGCCACGTGGTGTCGCTCCTGCAAGGAGGAGTTCGCCGAACTCGAACGCATACGGCTCGCGCATGAGGGGCAGGGGCTGCACGTCGTCGCCGTCAGCGTGGATCAGGGCGGCTCCGCCAAGGTGCAGAACTTCGTTGCTGCGCAGGGGAGTCGTTTTCCCGTCGTGCACGACAAGAAGGCGCGCATCTCGTCGGAGTACGGTGTCAGCGGATTGCCGTCCACCTATCTGATCGGCCGGGATGGCCGTGTGCTCTGGTCGCTGACAGGGAGCTTTCTCGAAGACAGTGCCGCGATGTACGCGGCTATTCGGAAAGCCGTCGCGGCGCCGTAGCACCGCTCCCACAGCGCTGCAGACGTGCGTTGGTCCTATCGCGGGCCGCGACCGGGAGCAGGGTTGCCTAGCGCGGGCTTGGTCACGCGAAACGCGAAGCTCTGCTCAACAAGCTGTGGCACCACGCGCCCGCGCAACCAGGCGGGTTTGAACTTCATGCGCGGCAGCGCTGCTCGCACCGCGGCCGTGAACGCGCTATCGGTGGACTGCGCGACCTTGAAGGACTCGAGCGTCACGCGACCCGTGGTGTCCACGACGAACTGCGCCAACACCACGCCCTCCACCTGCTTCGCGAGCAACTCGGGAGGGTATGCCGGCCCTTCGCTCATCGGATCGGTTTCCACGAGTGAGTCGACCTCGATTTCCGAGAGCGCACGCTGCGGATCACTGGGAGTCTGAGCGGGCGACGAGAGCGCGGCGGGATTCTCCACCATCGGCGCTGCTTCCGAGATCTGCTTCGTTGGCACCTTGGACGACACCGCCGAAGGCGGCACGGGTGCTCCGGCAATGCCGACGAAGTGCAACTGCTCCTGGGCTGCACGCGCAGGGCGTTGGTCCTTGGGGGCCAAAAAGAACGGACGCTTCTCGGGGTCCTGGTCGGGGGAGTCGTCCGGCAGGTTGGCCACACCGACCGCGCCCACGATCAGCAACACTTCGGCGACGGTGCCGAGCGTGATCTGCGAGAGCTGTCGCATGAGGTAGTGTCGCGACGACTCCAGAAGTGTCAGTCCATGATGTGCAGGCATGGGGAGTATCTCGGGGCGGCGCGACGCAGACGGACGTCCGTGGATGTTGGACAACGAGACAGACGGAATGTGTGCACCAGTACGGCGGGGCGCGACCCGTGCCCCCCTTGCCCTCTGAGAGACGCTCCACAGGTTCAGGGTATTCCTTCCGCCGCCTCCTCCCTGTCTCAACACCTCTCCATGCTGCTTCGTCACCTGCTCATCCCCGCCGTCGTCGCGGCTGCCCCCTTCGCGCCAAGCATTCACTCGGCGACTGCGTCCGTGGTGCAGTCCACGGTCACGCTGCTGGAATACCAGGCGGCGGTCCCCAAGGGGTGGAGCGCTCGCGCCGCGTCGTCGAGCATGCGACTGGCTGAGTTCACCACGGGGACGGCGTCCGTGCCGGGCGCGGAAGTCATCGTGTACTTCTTTGGCCCGGGCCAGGGCGGGCCGGTGGATGCGAATCTCGCGCGTTGGAAGGGACAGTTCACCAATCCGGCGGGAGGCGCGGTCTACGAGAAGGTCACCACAGACAAGTCGGGCGCATTCCCGCTGACGCTGGCCGAGTACCGCGGCACCTATGCGCGCGGCGTTGGCAACGGCTCGAGCGCGGAGGCCGCCCGTCCGAATCATGTCCTTGTGGCGGCAGTGGCCGAGACGCCCAAGGGAACGCTGTTCTTCCAGCTCTTCGGCCCGGCAGCTGCCGTTGAAGCGCAGCGCGCGGCATACGTCGCCTTCGTGAAAAGCCTTAAGTAGTCGGCATCGACACCCGCAGTAGGCGCCCACGTTCCGCTCCGGTATCTCGACTCCTCACGTCTTCACGACTGAACCAATCGCCATGCTACGCTCACTCGTTCGCGCGTCGTTCGCCGCGCTTTGCCTCGCCACTGCCGCCCACGCGCAGCCAATGGCGCAGGCCAAGATCATCGGACGCTGGGACTTCACCGTACAGGGGACCGATGGTCCGTTCCCGTCGTGGCTCGAGGTGAGGCTCTCCGGCAATCGCACGTTAGTCGGCTCGTTCGTCGGCCGTGGTGGAAGCGCGCGCCCGATTTCCAAGATCGACTACGCGGACGGCGTCGTGAAGTTCGCCGTGCCGCCGCAATGGGAGCAGGGCACGCTCGACTTCAAGTTCGAAGGAAAGCTCGACGGCGACGCGCTATCTGGCTGGATGACTGACGCCGACGGCGCAAAGATGAATTGGACGGCGGTGCGCGCACCGTCGCTCTGGCGCACTGCGGAGCCGGTATGGGGCGCGCCGATCGCGATTTTCAACGGCAAGGACACTAGCGGCTGGGACGCGTCGGGCCCCAACAATCAGTGGACGGTCATCAACGGCATCCTGACCAATCCCAAGCCGGGCGCCAATTTCTTCACCAAGCAGACCTTCAACGACTTCAAGCTGCACGCGGAATTCCGCTACCCGAAGGGTGGCAACAGCGGTGTTTATCTGCGTGGTCGCTACGAGGTACAGATCGAAGACAGCAAGGGGATGGAGCCGGGCAGCCTGCATTTGGGCGGCGTGTATGGATTTCTCACGCCGAACGAAAACGCAGCGTTGGCTGCCGGCGAGTGGCAGACGTACGACATCACGCTCGTGGGACGTCTCGTGACGGTGGTGCTCAACGGAAAGACGGTGATCTCTCGCCAGAACATCCCGGGCATCACCGGTGGTGCGATGAGCAGCGCGGAAGGAACTCCCGGTCCGATCATGCTGCAGGGTGACCACACGGCCGTGGAGTTCCGGAAGATCGTGCTGACACCCGCCAAGTAGCGTTGTCGGACCACGCAGGCTGAACGTGATATCCAAGTCCGCCCGAATGCTCGGCAGGTCAGTCGCCAGAAAGGTGGCGGCACTTTCGCTGATCTGTGCGTCTGCGGTAACCACCGCAGACGCTGCAGCGCCGGCGACCGAGTCGCGCACGGTGCGCATCGATTCGAAGATTCTCGGGGATTTCCGCACGCTGCACATCAGCCTCCCGCCAAACTACCGGCTGGCGAAGCAGCGCTACTCCGTGGTCTATGTGCTCGACGGACACGTGCGTCCGTTTTTCGAGATGACGGTCGCAGCGGCCGGGTACGATCTGCTCGGCGACTATCACGACTATGCGATGCCGCCGCAGATCGTCGTGGCCATCGAACACAAGGATCGTGGCGCTGACTTGGGCCGCAACGCCGAGCAGTTCACGCGCTTCCTGGTGCAGGAGCTGATCCCGTACATCGATCGCGAGTATCGCACGGTGCCTTATCGAACGCTGATTGGGCACTCGCTCGGCGGACGCTTTGCGTTGCAGACATTCTGTCGCGCGCCGGAGCCGTTCCCGGCCATCGTGGCGATCAGCGCGGCGCTTCCCGACTCGTCAATGACGGAAGTGCAGGGGTGCATGAAGCGCGACTTCGCCAGTGGTCGCTCGCGCATTCGACAGGTCGTGCTGTCCGCTGGCTCGCGCGAAACGCGGCTCATGACCTCCACGCAGAAGATGCACGCGTTTCTGCGCGACTCGGCGCCAACCACCTGGCGCACGCTCCTGGTGGACGGCGACGGACTGGGACACACCGATACGCCCTTTGCCACCATTCCACCAGCGCTGCGCTTCGTGTTTGATCGCGCGGTCTGGGAGATGCCGATCGCGGCGGCCGACAGCATGATCGAACGCTGGGGCGATCCGCTCGCGCGACTGGAGCGGCATCGCGTGGCGCTCGCCTCTCGCGTGGGCTACACGCCGGCGCCGAGTGCGAAGTGGCTGGAGTTCGTGGCGAAGACCGCGCTTGCGCGCGTAGATGCCGACGGCGCGGTGATGGCTGCCAAACGATTGGTGGAGCTCTACCCCGAAGAGATCATCGGCTTCACGCTGCTCGCCGATGCGTACGTGCAGCAACGCGATTACGACGGCGCGCGTCGCGCAATCAACGACGCGCTGGCGCTGCTCGACCGGCGTGAGACGTTCGACGAGGGGCAGCGCGAGGTGCAGCGCACGTGGCTCAGGAGTTCGTTGGCGGGGCTGGCGAAGTAGCTGAACCGAAGTCCGTCGCGGTCGGGCAATGACGGTTCGCCGTCGACCGACGGATGTCTGCGCACTCACATCCCCAATGCAAACGCGCGCCGCTGAACATTCAGCGGCGCGCGTCGTCGTGTGCTAATCGTGCGAATCAGTTGCCGGGAGGCCGCGGCTGTGCGGTGCGACCCGAGCCGCCACTCGACGCGCCCGCTGACCCGCTGCTGGACGCGCCGCTCGAGGAGGAGCTGGAGCCGCCGCTCGAGCCGCCGCTGGAGTATCCGCTGCGCGAATCAGCGCGGCCCGACGGACTCGTCGTGCGCGATGAACCGCCGTCATACGGCCGCGTGTAGCCAGCGCCGTTCACGGCACGACCCTGCGGCGGCTCGGCGCGCGGCGCGATCACCACGGGGGTCACGCCTGAGTAGTAGCCACCGAAGCCGTAGTATGGGTTTCCCCATAGCCCGTTGCCGTAGAATCCATTGCCGAAAAACGCGTTTCCGTAGAACCCATTCCGGTAGTACGAATTGCCGTAGAGTCCGAGGCGCATCATGTCGAAGTAGCTGAGCATGCCCCATCCCATCCCCCACATCGGGAAATCGATCGGCATGTAGCCGATGCTGCTGATCGGCATGCGGCCCCGGTTGTTGGAGGCCACGCGCGTTTGCGGCTGCGCGTCTACGCCACCCACCATGCCGTCGGGCGTCTTGCGCACAACGAACATCTTGGGGTTGGACAGTGCGACCATCAGGTCGATAACCCGCGGTTGCATTCCGGCGTCCGACAGCTTGACGAGGCTATTGGCGTCGAGCTTGAACGGCTGCCCCACATCCGTGAGCCACGCTTCGGCGACGGGGGTGTCGACGGACTTTGCCACTTCGAGGACGTCGTCGAGGGAGATCGGGGCGCTCGCCGCGAGGCGCGTGGTCTGCCGGGCGAAGCCGGTGGAGTCGCTCTGCTGCGGAGAAAACGCAGCAACGCGAATCGAGGAGCGGTCCGCCACAGTCATGCCGTGGACCTGCAGGAATTCACCGGCCGGCGAGATGCCGAGGAGGCCGCTTGAGCGGCGGACGGTGCCGCCCGGGCAGGTGAACTCCGAGCGTAGAAACACGCGACGGGCGTTGCGCGACCACGAGGCCTGCTCCCAACCCGTGCAGCCGTCGCGGGTCTTGCTGACTTTGCCGCCGGCCACGTCGAGCGTGTCCGTCTGCACGGTCTTGCCGTCGACGATCGTGAAGATCTCGACGCCGCTGCCCGTGGCCGCTGGCCCGACGCAGACCTCGTTCTTGGCGGATGGCGAGCCGTCGAGATTGCGCGGCGCGGCGGACTCGGCGCTCCAGCAGCCGAGCCACGGCTGCCAGCGCGCGTCAGCCGATTGTGCGCCTGCAGGCGCCGAGAATACCGCGGCGGCCGCGAGCGAGCCCATGAGACTACGAACCAGAGTACGCATGGCGTGACTCCTAGAACCGAAGGGAAAGGCCAACACTGGCGGAGAGCCCCGACAGGTCGATGCGATCAAAGCCTTCAAACACTGAACTCATCGTGGCGCGCGACCGATCGTAGCGCGCTTCGGAGATCAGGCCGAGCCGAGTGGTGAGGGAGTAGTCTACGCCGCCGGCGGCGTAAGCCATTGGCGACCACCCTTTGGAGGAGAGCTTTGTTGGGAAAACGTCGAGCGTCTGGAAATCGACGAAGTCCCCCTCCTGCCGGAAACGATATCCCATCGCGCCCACGCCCGCCGAGACGTATGGCGTGACTTTGGCCGGAACCCATGCCAGCCGGCTGATGGAGCGGCCTGGCGAGGTGAGATAGTACTTGGCGCCCAATGTTACCGCTGTGCGACGGAACCCCGTCTGCTGCTCGATCGGGAGGTTGTTATTGTCCACCCAATCGCGGAACTCGGAGTTGATATTGCGGTCGCTGAAGCTGAAGCCGAATTGCACATCGACCCGGTCCGCGACTCGAACGCCCAGGTCCGTCACGACGGTACCGCTGCCAAAGTCGCCCTTGCCGAGGGTGAGCTGCTTGGCGGCGAACGAGAAGACATCGCTGTTGGCCGTGGGGCTGGCAAAGCCGCCGCGGATGGAGAAGACAGCGGAGGGACGACCGAACAGGAAGCCGTTACCGGCTGTCTGTGCGTGAACTGCGGCGGGCGCTGTCAGCAGACAGGTCAGTGCCGCGGCAATGCGGGTGTTCATTGGGTGCCTCGCGAAGGCGGGGGGAACGGCGCGTGCCGAACGAACCGGCGACCCTAACGATACCAATCCTCAACCGAAAAAGGTTCCACGCAAGATGAATTTGTCGCCCCTTCGTCGGTGCCGATTGCTGATCGCCGCGGCCGCGCTCGCGCTTGGTCCCCAACCGGCCGACTCGCAGGCGCTGCGCACTGCCCCCGCTATGCCGATCATTTTCGTGCACGGAAACGGCGATCATGCGGGCCTCTGGGACGCGACGATCTGGCGGTTTGAGTCGAACGGCTATCCCGCAGATCGACTGTTCGCCGTCGACCTCCCCCATCCGCTCGCGCAGGCGAACGTCCGTGTCGCGGAGGAGAACCGATCGAGCCCGGAGGACCAGACTGCCGCACTGGCGGCCTTCGTCACGCGTGTCCTGCTCAAGACCGGGGCCTCGAAGGTGGCACTCGTTGGCAGCTCGCGTGGCGGCATGACCATCCGGAACTACGTGCGTTTCGGTGGTGGAGCGGCGCACGTCTCGCACGTGATTACCTGCGGGTCCCCCAATCACGGCGTATTCGCTAACCCGGCGTTTCAGCCGCTCAACGAGTTCAACGGCGCTGGCGAGTACCTTCGCACGTTGAACGCCGGACGCGAGGTGGTCGCCGGGGTTCGCTATTTGACCCTGCGCAGCGACTCGGCGGACAAGTACGCGCAGAGCGATGGCGCCGCGCTCGGCACTCCCGGCGTTCCCACCAACGTGGATGCCCGTGGTCCGGCGCTGCGCGGTGCCGTCGATGTGGTGCTGTCGGGGGCGGATCACCGCGAGACCGCATTCTCGGCGCAGGCGTTCGCCGCGCAGTACCGCTTCCTTACGGGACGCACGCCCGCTCGCCTGACCGTTACCCCCGATTCCGTCGCAGTGCTCGGAGGGCTGATCAGCGGCGTGGGCAACGGGTCGCCCACCAATCTGCCGATGCCGGGAGCGTCCATTCGCGTCTACGAGGTCGATCGTGAATCCGGACGCCGTCTTGGGGGCGCGGCGCACGCGCAAACCGTGGGCGTGGATGGCCGTTGGGGGCCGTTTCGCGCCCGCCCGGATGCGACGTACGAGTTCGAGGTGGTGCCAAGTGATAGCGCGGTCATCCTCGACTTCTTCCGCGCGCCACTGCCGAGGAGCACCTCGCTCGTCAACTTCCGGGTACCTGCCTCGGTCACACGCAGCGACAGCACCACCGTGCTCATCGTGCGCCCGCGAGGATATCTGGGTGCACGTCGCGACACGGTGCAGTTCGACGGCGAGCCGGCGCGTGGTATTCCGGCAGGCGTACCGTCAATCGATCGCGTGAGTAAGCGATACGGAGGTCCTGATCGGAGCGTGACCACGCGCCTGAATGGCGAACGAATCGTCGTTCGCACGTCGCCTGGCGATGCGCGCCGCGTGGTGATCGCGGAGTTCACCGGGCTATAGAACGAGTCGGCGACGTTCGCGTCGCCAATCGACCAACGCACGGCCGCGCTGCGCAAGAGAGTCACGTCGGCGTATCCGCTGCCGGCGCTGCAAAGCAGCATGCCGACAGGGCGCTGGCCTGGATGCCAATGACCGTTTCAGCGTGGGAACTGGACATCATGTCCAGGATGTGCGCGCTATCACGAAGATGACCGAAGTCGCGCGTACTCGTCCATCGGACAGTACGCGTGACTCGGCTTCGAAGCGCCTCTCACATTGCCATGCCACAACTTGATCGTGTTTTGCCGCGCCTCGACGGTGGTGCGGCCAGTGAAGTCGTTCTGGAAGCGGACGCGCCCATTCGTTGCCTGACAGCGGCCGGTCCGCAGGCCGTGACGCAGCAGGTGCTCAATCGGCAGCAAGTGCTCGCGCTGGTGGCAGAAGTTGCGCCGCCGGCGGACCGGGCCAGTATCGCTGCGGGCGTGAATGTGCACTTCGGCTACGTGCTGAACGGTCACATGTATCAGATCGCACAGGACACGTCGGCGCCCGCGCTGCGCATTGCGATTCGTCGCGGTGCCGACGCTGATGTCGCTCCGTTGGATCCGGCTCACGCGCCGCCCGTGCTGTCGGTGACGCCCCGCGACCCGCGCGCGACCGACATCGATCCAAACGCCACGCCTGGTGCGCCGCCCGAAGGCTCTGGAGAGCGCCGTGCGTGGCGCCGTCGCGCCAGCGACCAGCCGCTCGGTCCGTACGAAAATGCGAGCGCGGCGCGTGAGGCGATGGAGAAGCTCCTGCGACTGCAGGTCACGCGGAAGGCGGCCGATTTGCATCTACGCATCGGCGAGCCGCCCATCCTCCGCAGTGGCGGTGATCTCGTGCGCGTCGAGGGCGAAGCGCCGGTCGACGAGGGCACGTTGCTGGCGATGCTGTATGCCATCATGCCGGACAAGAACAAGGCGGAGTTCGAAGCGCAGTGGGACACTGACTTCGCGCACGAAATCGCCGGCGTCTCGCGCTTCCGCGTGAACGTCTTCAAGGATCGGAACGGCGTGGCCTCCGTCACGCGCACCATCGCCACCGAAACGGTGACGGTGGAGCAGATGGGTGTCTCGACAGAGGTGCAGCAGCTGTGCAACCTCACCAAGGGACTGGTGCTCGTCACCGGACCGACGGGATCAGGCAAGTCCACCACGCTGTGCGCGTTGATCGATCTGGTGAATCGGTCTCGTCAGGATCACATCATTACCATCGAAGATCCGATCGAGTTCGTCCACCAAAGCAAGAAGTGTCTGATCACGCAGCGACAGGTCGGCGTGCACACGCAGTCGTTCAAGAGCGCATTGCGTGCGGCGCTGCGCGAAGACCCTGACATCATCATGGTTGGCGAGCTGCGTGACCTCGAGACGATCGCCATCGCACTCGAGACGGCAGAGACCGGGCATCTCGTGTTCGGCACGTTGCATACTTCCACGGCCGCGTCCACGATCAATCGTATCGTCGATCAGTTTCCGGCGGATCGTCAGGATCAGATCAAGGTCATGTTGGCGGAGTCGCTCAAGGGCGTGATTTCGCAGACGCTCTGCCGCAAGATCGGTGGCGGACGCGTGGCTGCACGCGAGATCCTGTTGGTCAACAAGGCGGCCAGTGCGCTGATCCGCGAAGGCAAGACGGTGCAGATCAACAACATCATCCAGACGCAGAAGAAGCTGGGCATGGAAACGCTCAACGACGCGCTGCTGACGTTGGTGAAGAAGGGCGACGTCGAGCCGGTGGAAGCGTACAACAAGTCCGTGGAGAAGAAGGACATGGCGCTCAAGCTGCGCGCGCTCGGCCACGACATGTCGGCGTACGCGAGCGAGGAATAGCGCGCTTCCATTCAGCCGTCACTGTCACGGAATCATGACGAGTGGCTGAAACCGCGGCTGGCGGGTAATCGTTGGGCGGTCGGGCCGACATCTCAGTCGGTCCGACTTATCGATTCCTGCGGCAAGGTGGGCGGCCTGACGACGCTGCGCGATGTGCCTGACATCTCCGTACTCCCTCTCGATGCCGTCGCGCAGATTCGCGACGGCAATCTCGCGGCGTTCGAGGTGGTCTATCGCGCGATGCATGCACCGCTGGTCACCTTTGCCATGCGATATGTAGGCGACGGGGCGCGCGCTGAGGAGCTGGTGCAGGATCTCTTCGTGGAGCTGTGGCAGCGGCGCACCGCGTGGACTGTGCAGGGTAGCCTCCGATCGTACCTGTTCGCCGCCGCGCGCAACCGCGCGCTCAATCTCCGCCGGCGCGATGCGGTGGAGCGCGACTGGGCCGATGACGAAGCACACGACGCGGTACGTGCGCTGCATCCGGCGCCGACTCGGCCCGACGTGGCACTGGAACAGGAAGAGTTGCAGGCGCGATTGGCACGCGCGCTGGCGTCGCTGCCGGAGCGATGCGCCTTGGTGATGCACCTGCGGTGGCGCGACGGGCTCAGCTACGGAGAGATCGCCGAGGTCATGGGGATTTCCACCAAGGGCGTCGAGAACCAGTTGGGGCGAGGACTCAAGGCGCTTCGCGAGAAACTCAGCGACGGATAGCTGGCCGAAAAGTCGGTTGTGGGGATTTCGCGATCCCCCGTGTCTTGGAAGCGACCCTTTCCACAGACCATGACGTCACCCGACCCGCTCGACCCACAACTTCTCGATCGCTACCTCGCCGGTATCGCCACGGACGCCGACGTTCGTGCGGTCGTCGATTGGATGGCGCGTGACCCGCGGAACCGGGCGCTGATCGAGGGGCTCGCGCAGCAAGCGTCCCCCGCCTTGCCGCTCACCACCGACGAGTCTTGGCGTGCTGTGCAGGCGCGACTGAGCGATGTGCCCGCGGGCGTGGCTGGGGAATCGCAGCACGTGCAAGACGGCACAGCTGCCGACCGTGCATCTGTCGTGTCGATCGGGACGCAGCGGGCGAAACGTCGCGTTGCCGCAGAGAAGAGTGCGCGCCGTATTGGAGGCGGTGTCCTCCCAATGGTGTTGCGCATAGCGGCGGCGCTGCTGCTGGTGGTGGGCGGTACAGCGACGTGGCGCGCCACGCGCGCACCGGAACAACACGAAGTGGTCGCCGCGCTCGGCAAGTCCACCACGCTTTCGCTCGCTGATGGATCGCGGGTGACGCTTGCACCGGGCAGTCGCATTACGTGGACGGGCGAGTTCGGATCCGCATCGCGAGAGCTAACGCTCGTTGGCGAGGCGTACTTCGCGGTTGTGCACGACAGCGCACGACCGTTCCGCGTGCGAGCCCAATCGGGCATCGCGGAGGATATCGGCACGCGCTTTGTCGTCCGTGCCTGGTCGAGCAGTGCGCCGTTAGACGTCGCCGTGGAGGAGGGTGCGGTTGCGCTCTCCGATACCACGGAGGCCGCGAGACTCGTGGCAACGACACTGCGTGTCGGAGACCGCGGGCAACTCGGGCGTGATGGCGTGGTCTCCGTCTCGCACGACGCCGAGCTGATGCTGGCGTGGACTCGCGGCGAGCTAGTGTTCGCCGACACGCCGCTTGCCGACGCGCTGGTCGAGATCTCGCGTTGGTACAACACAGACCTGCATGCCTCGCCAGCGCTTGCCGCGCGGCGACTCAATGCGCGCTTCCTGTCGCAGCCACTGCCGGAGCTCATCAACTCGCTCGCGCTAGCGCTGGATGCCAGCGTCGTTCGTGACGGACCGCGTGTCACACTGGTGCCCAAGACCCCATGATCATGATTGCAATTTCAACACGTCTCCTGTGCCGCCGCCTCGCGATGCTCACCGCCACTGGCGCGTTGTGTGCGCTCTATGCGGAAGGTCTCCGGGCTCAGGCGCGAAGTGCAGCACCCGGTAGCGTCTCTACAGGCGCCGCGACGCCCTTCGCCACACTCGATCGCAGCGGTGCGACTGCGGGCCCGTTGGCCGTGATGGTGTCAGTCGATGCGCGCAGTCGCGCCCGCGGAGAGGTCCTCGCGGACATCGCGAGGCAAGCCCATGTCTCCTTCGTGGCCGATCGGGCGCTGCCGGCGCTCCAGCAGCGTGTCACGCTGACGATGCCTCGTGTCTCTGCGGGTGAAGCGTTGATGCGCGCGACCGATGGCGCGCCGCTGACGGTATTGGTCGGCCCTGGCGGTCAGATCGTGATCAAGGACCGCCCGGCAGTCGCACCGGTGAAGCCGGATGCAGAGGGCCAGGAGCGACTGCGCATGACGGGATACATCCGCAACGCGGCCACACAGGAAGTGGTACGACATGCCTTCGTCGCCGCCGATGACGACGTTCGCCGTGAGAGCAATGAGGAGGGCTTCTACTTTCTCACGCTGACCGCTGGCGTGCATCGCATTCGGGTTCGCGCGCTCGGCTTCGCGCCGTTCGATACCACGCTCACGCTGCGTGACAACATCACGGTCGATCTGCAATTGGGCGCTGCCAACGTGACCCTCAGCGCGGTGAAGGTTCAGGCCAACAAGGGCGAACGCGCCGACCTCGACCCGCAGCTGCCGGACATGAGCGTCGTGCGTCTGGACCTCAAGACGGCAAAGAACGCGCCCGTTATGCTTGGTGAACCCGATGCCATTCGCACGCTGATGCTGTTGCCGGGCGTCTCCGCCGCGAGCGACGCGTCCACCAGCTTCAACGTGCGCGGTGGTGGCGCGGATCAGAATCTGATTCTGCTCGACGAATCCACGATCTACAATCCGGCGCACATCCTTGGCTTTCTCTCGGTGTTCAACTCCGACGCCATCGACGACGTGACGCTGTACAAGGGAGCGATTCCTGCGCGTTTCGGCGGACGACTCTCGTCCGTGGTCGACATTCGGCAGCGCGAAGGCAATGCGAAGCAGTTCGTCGGCAATGCGTCAATCGGTCTGCTGTCCAGTCGCGCGTCGTACGAAGGCCCGCTGCCGGGCAATCGTGGCGCGTTCATGGTCGCCGCGCGGCGATCGTATGCCGATCTCTTTCTCGGCTTGGCCACCGACTCCACGCTGAAGGAGTCGGTCGCCTACTTCTACGACGTCAACGCCAAGGCGAGCCTGCGACTGGGCAAGAGTGGCGCACTGCTGCTCTCGGGCTATGGCGGGCGTGATCGATTCGCGCAGGGACGAGAGGTCTCCACCGGCTGGGGAAATCGCGCGGCCACGCTCCGATGGAATCAGGCGATTGCGGGCCGTCTCTTCTCCAAGGTGACGTCAGCATGGAGCGACTACGACTATCGCCTCACCTTTCCCGTCGTGACGCGCGATACCGTCTCGTGGGTTGCGGGCATTCGCAGCCTGGATGTGAAAGTCGACGAGGTGCTCAATCTCACAGATCGCAATCGACTGGAGTTCGGTGCGGAGCTCATAGGGCAGGAGTTCCGCCCCGGTGAGATCGGTCCCACCGGCCGTTCCACGGTCAAGCGTGACTCCATCGAGACGCGGCACGGCCTCTCCAGCGCGTACTACCTTGGCCAGGAGCTCGATCTCGGCGACCGCGTGTCGGTGCGATACGGATTGCGCTACGCCAGCTTTGCGCGTGTCGGCGCGGCCACCATCTACCGCTACGCCAACAACGCACCGGTCACGTACAATCGTGTGCTCGGCCGTTATGAGCCCAGCAAGCCGATCGACAGCACACGATACGCCGAGGGGAAAACTGTCTCGAGCGACGACGGATTCGAGCCGCGATTCTCCGCGCGATTCTCGCTCTCACCGCAGACGAGTCTCAAGGCGTCGTACGCCCGCACGCGGCAGTATCTGCAGCTGGCTTCACGCACCAACTCGCCCACGCCACTCGATGTGTGGGAGCCGGTGGGGCCTTACATCCAGCCGCAACAGTCCGATCAATACGCCATCGGCTTGAGTAGCGCGCGTACCGGATGGGAGCTTTCCGCCGAGGCGTATTACAAGCACTCGGACAACGTCATCGATTTCATCGACGGCGCCGACATCATCTTCAACAAAAAGCTCGAGACGCAGTTGGTGCAGGGCGACGGTCGCGCGTACGGTCTCGAACTGTTTGCCCGACGTCAACGCGGTCGCCTCACCGGGTGGCTGAGTTACACGTTGAGCCGCGCCGAGCAGCGCGTGGTTGCCCCGATAGCCAGCACCAACGGCGCGCGAGAAGGGATCAACGGCGGTCGCTTTTATGCGTCGCCGTTCGACAAGACGCACAATCTCTCCGCGGTCGGTGTGTACACGCTCAGCCCCAAGTGGACCGTCGGTGCGACGTTCTCACTCGCCAGTGGATTGCCGGCCACGTTTCCGGTCTCGAGATACGTGGTGGACGGACTGCTCGTCGCAGAGTTCGGCGAGCGCAACGCGAACCGCTTGCCCGTCTACCATCGACTCGATCTGAGCGCCACGCGAAAGCTCGGCCGCGGCGAGCTGCAGTTCGGCGTCTTGAACGCGTACAACCGATTCAATGCGCAGTCGATTCGCTTTCGTCAGGCGGAGCGCGACGCCCGCGTCGGCGAGGCGGTGCAACTGTCCGTGTTCGGCATCGTGCCGAGCATCAGCTATCAGTTCCGATTCTCGGGGAAGCCGCAATGAACAATTGGCATAGTCCGCTGCGCGGTGCAGTCGCCCTACTCGCGTCGTGCGCGCTGATCGCGTGCGAGCGCGTCGTCAGCGTGGAGACCCCGGAAGATGTCGAGCGGCTGGTTGTGGAGGCGCGACTCGAGCGCGTGCAGGGTCGCGTGAGCGGCCGACAGCAGATTCGCTTGACCTTGTCGGACAGCTACTTCAGCAACGCACCGCAGCCGGTCGCTCGCGGTGCGGCCGTGCTGGTGCGCAGCAGTGCGGGGGACTCGGCGCGATTCGCGGAGTCGGCGACGGAGCCCGGCGTCTACGAGACCTCGTCGCTGGTGGTGCAGGCGGGGCGCACCTACACGCTGCGCATCGACTACTCAGGTGACCGCTACGAATCGGTCGAGAAGGCACTGCACGCGCCAGCGATCGACTCGCTGTTCTTCGCGCCGCGCAAGTCGAGTGTCGGTCCGAAGGAGGGGCTTCGTGCGACGATCATCGCGCGCGACTTTCCGGGCGAGGACAACTGGTACCTGTGGGATCAGTACGTGGATGGCCGTCGTTTAACCGCTGATGACTCCACGGCACCGAGGCGATCGATCGGTTCAGACCTGCTCATCGACGGGCGCGATGTCCTCGACTTCCAGCCGTATGAGGCGCAGGTGGTCAAGCCGGGTGAGACGGTGCTCGTGCGGCAAATGGCGCTGTCTGAGTCGCTCTTTCGCTACTTCAGCGCGTTGTCCGAGCAGACCGGCAACGACGGATCGCCCTTTGGTGTGCCCGCGGCGAGCCTGCGCGGCAACGTCGCCAATCTCACGAATCCTGCGCGTCGTCCGCTCGGATATTTCATGGTTACCGAAGTCGCGGAGGCATCGGCGCGCGTTCCGTGAGAACGATGTGATGACACCGGCCGTCCCAGAATCATACGGCTGATGCTATCGCGAGCGTTGCAAGCTGTGCATAATCTGGGAGGAGTCGCCGTTATTGCTGTGAATGTGCCCTCCACCCCTCCCTCCTATGCCACAGCTGCGTTGGTCCTCGTACGTCGGCGTGATCGGCTGCGCGCTCGCATCTTCCCTCGGCGCGCAGGCCAAGCCTGCGGCTCGCGCGATGGCGAAGTCGCCTGCAGTTCCGGTGGTTGAAGTCGAAGCGATGGATTTCGCGTTCAAGGTGCCTGCCACCGCGCCGGCCGGGCTCGTCACCATTCGTCTCAAGAACACCGGTAAGTCGCTGCATCACGTGCAGCTCGCACGCATGAATCCGGGGCAGACGCTCGCGGATTTCATGACGCAGCTTCGCAAGCAGCCCGGCTCGGCGAATTGGCGTGAAGCGGAGGGAGGGCCGACCTCCGCGATCGGTGGACAGGTCCTCGAGACGCAGATGATTCTGGCGCCCGGCACGTATGCCGTGTGGTGCTGGATTCCGTCGCAGGATGGGTCACCGCACTACATGAAGGGCATGTACAGCAAGATCGAGGTGACGGGCTCGTCGTCCTCCAAGGCGTCCGTGGGCAAGGGCGATGTGAAGGTGACGCTCTCCGACTACGAGTACACGCTCAGTGCCGCGCCGACAGTGGGCATTCAGACGTGGCGCATCGAGAACGTTGGGCCGCAGTCGCACGAGGTGACGCTGGTCAAGCTCGATCGCGGCAAGACGGCGTTAGATGTGCTCAAGTGGTACGAAGATGGACAGCGTACCGAGGCACCGGGGCGCATGGTTGGCGGTACGTCCACCATCGCAGCTGGTCGTGCCGTCACGTCGAAGTTCGACCTCGGTCCGGGCGAGTACGCATTGCTCTGCTTCACGCCCGAGCATCTCAACGGATCGGGAAAGCCGCACGCCGACATGGGAATGATGAAGACCATCTCGGTGCGTTGAACTGACGCACTAGCGCGCACCGAAGTCGCGTTTACGCTCGGCGGTGTAGTGCCACCAGGGATGCGGCGGTGCGCCTTCCATGAAGCGCACCGTCGCGATCAAGACATCGGCGACGCACGGATCCTGACGCGTGTTAGTGAGCACACACAGTCGGTCGTACAGCGCGTACGGATCCTGTCCGATGAGTGCGGCCGGCGACTCGAAGCCCAGCTGCCGAAAGTCCCCGGCGGAGGCAGGCCCGATGTTGGGCAGATCTTCGAAGCGCGTGATGCTGGTGCGGTCCTCGGGATACGTGCGTCCCGCTTTGCGTCGCGTAGCCACCTGGCCTCCACTGGTTGAGCGTGAGATAGACGAAGGGCCGCCTCGGCATGCCGAGACGGCCCTTTTGTCCTGTGCCAGCTCGAGACGATGCCCGAACCGGAACCCGAATTACCGGGCGTCGATCAGGAGATCGTTTGCCCAGGCCGAGCCGGCAAAGGGACGGGATTTAGACAATTGATCACCTCCTGATAAAAAAGGGTGGGACTTCGGGCGGAAACCGAGATCCAGCAGGTCGTACAACGGCAGCTACAACTGCAACAGCACGCGGCGCTCCTCCGCGATGAGGCCAGAGTATGAAGATCGTCGGCTCTTCGCAAGTCGGAAGTTTCCGACATTGCAGCCATCTCGCACTGCTTTGTGATGTGCCTCGCATCCAGTCCCCACGGGTCATGCTGCGTTGCCGCGCGGATGGTTGGCGCACAACATTCTGCGCGACGGAAACGCTCCCCGCGCCGACGCCACGTCGGCTCCGCCGCTGCCTGTACCCTGAGACATCGCTGAGACCCCCACCTATGCACACAGTTCATTCGGCGCATGAACCGCGCGTCATCCGCTTGATGCACGCGCGTTCGCTCGCTGGTCCCGCCGCGGCCCTGATCGCGGCCGCGCTGGCAGCACCACTTGCTGCACCGCTGCACGCGCAGTCCAAGGCACCGCGCCCGATGGCGCTCGCTGATTGGTATCGTGTGAACACCGTCAGTTCTCCGACCATCTCGCCCGACGGCAAGCGCATCGCGATGACGGTGACCAGCGTGAAGGAATCGGAGAATCGTCGCCACAACGAGGTGTGGGTGGTGGGCGTGAACGGCGGCGCGCCGGAGCGCTGGACGTCGCCGAGTACGGAGAGCGCGAACCCACGATGGTCGGCGGACGGCAAGTATCTGTTCTTCACCTCGCAGCGACCGGGTGGGAAGGGGAATACGTGGGCCGTGCGACTCGATCAGCCGGGTGGCGAAGCGATCCAGCTGGAGACGTACCCCAACGGCTCGATGCCATCGAATGGTGCATTCGCCGTGTTCTCTGAGCCGGCCAGGCTCGACAGCGCTCGAAGCGCGCCTGATCCCTTCGCGCGCATGCAGCCGATGGCACATCCGACGTACGACGCGATCACGCGCCCGGCCGATGCCGCGCGGTTCGACGGACGTCACGTGACGGACATGTCGTACAAGGTGAACGGTGCGGGCTTCGTGCCCGGGCGTCGTGTGGCGCGGAGCTGGCGTCCGCAGCAGCTGTGGCGTCAGACGGTTGGCGACACCGCCAAGCGCATGCTCACCAACACGAAGTACTCGCATCGGTCGGCCACGGTATCGCCGGACGGATCGTTGATCGCGTTTCTCGCGGACGCGAAGCTGCGTCCCGATTCGGTGGTGGATCTCGAGCGTGATTCGTTGGCGAAGCTGCCGTACAACAAGGTGCGCGACGAGGCGGAACGAAACGACGTGGACATCTACGTCATGAGCGCCAACGGCGGTGAGCCGCGCAAGGTGACGGAGTGGATGGGCGCGGAGTCGAACCTCGCGTGGTCGGCGGACGGCAAGACGCTGGCGTTCGTTGGGCGACCGGGCCGTGTGCAGTCATCTCGCCTGTACACGGTGAGTGTCGATGGCGGCGCGCCCAAGAATCTGATTGGCACATGGCAGTACGAGCCGAGCGACTTCGAATGGCTGCCGAATGGCCGGCTGATGTTCGCCGCGGAGATTGGCGGACGCACGGCGCTTCTCGAAGCGGATCTGACTGGCAAGGCGGCGCCGAAGGAGATCGTGGGAGGCCGGCGGCAGTTGCGCGGCATGGCGTTCGATCCGTCGGGCAAGCTGATGGCGTACACCAGCACGTCGATGACCAAGCCGACAGAGCTGTTCGTCGCGAATGCGGATGGAACGGGCGAGCGTCAGCTCACGAACTTCAACGCCGACGTGAACGCTGAGGTCGCGTGGAGCGACGCGGAGCGCTTCACGTACAAGAGCGTCGGGAACCTCGAGATCGAAGGCTGGCTGATGAAGCCGCACGGCTACGAGGCGGGAAAGAAGTATCCGATGGTGATCTACATCCACGGCGGTCCGCACTCATCGTATGGCGAAGGCTGGTTCGACGAGTTCCAGAATCTGGCGGCGCAGGGGATGTTCGTGCTCTTCACGAATCCGCGCGGCTCGAGCGGCTACGGCGCACCGTTCACGTACAGCACGCGCGGCCGCTGGGGCATGGAAGACTATGAAGACCTGATGAAGGCGGTGGACATCGTCGCCAAGCGTCCGGACGTCGACTCCACCCGCATGGGCGCGACCGGTGGCTCGTACGGCGGCTTCATGACCACGTGGCTGGCGACCAAGACACAGCGCTTCAAGGCGATCGAGACCGACCGCACGATCACCGACTGGACGTACTGGTACGGCTCGAGCGATGCGCAGGGGCTGACCGAGTTCGAGTTCTACGGCAAGCCGTGGGACAACCAGAAGCTCTACGACACGCTCTCGCCCATTCGCTACGTGAGCAAGGTGAAGACGCCGATGTTGCTGGTGCAGAGCGAGGAAGATCATCGCACGCCGATGGGCAGCGCGGAGATCTGGTTCATGTCGCTCAAGAAGCAGGGCGTGCCGGTGGAAATGGTGCGTTACCCGCGCTCCACACATGACCTGTCGCGCACCGGCGAGCCGTGGCTGCTCGTTGACCGTCTCGGCCGCATCCGCCAGTGGTTTGCGTACTGGCTGCAGGGCGAGAAGCCCAAGGATCCGCCGGTCACGCGCGCGCGGCGGCCGGGGCCTCGCAGCCGTAACGGCGGATAAAGCGGATAGAAACAGACAACAGCCGAACTGCGGTCACGGATAAGAGCTGATCTTTACCACGGAGCGCAGGGATCTGTCCCGTGTGTCGGAAAGATCCCTGCGCTCCGCTCTGAGAATCAGTTGTTATCCGCGACCGCAGTTCGGCTGTTGTCCGTTCGTATCGCAGTTAAAATCCGGTGCACCTACGGGCGGATGACCTCCACGGTCTCCGCCCGTTTTGTGATGGCGGCCTTGCTGTACGGCAACGGCGCGTACGTCCCGCGTGTCCACGGCAGGAACAAGTCGCGATAGTGCGCCGTGCGTGGATCGCCGCTCTGGCCAGGTGTGTTGGTGACGGTTGCGGTCTCCCAGTCAGCGAGATCCATGACCACGCGCAGACTCGCGCCGGCTGTCTGGTTGTCCGTGTTGCCCGTCGCATTGAGCGTGTTGCCGTACCCACCACGAGGGGCAGGGCCCGGCGACAGCCAGCTTCGCAGCGAATCGTTGACGGCGCCGTCGAGCGGGTGCGCGATGCGCACGTGATGAAAACCAGCCTGGCCGTAGTTCCAGCCTGACATCGACGGACCGAATCGCAGAATGAGCGTGGTCACCGCATCTGCGAATGAGCGCGCGAGCAGCGCATCGCGCGTGTTGGCCGATGAACCTCCGTTCGCGCTGCCCAGCACCGTGTCCGCGCTCGCCAACCACTCCGTCATCCGACTCAACGGCACGCTGCGCATGACATCGCGCACACGTGCCGGCACTGCGGCTGCGCTCACCATGCGTGTGAGAGAGCGCTCCCACATTGCGTAGATGCCGGCGCCCACGGAGTTGGCGGCCAGCACACCATTCCACGCACGCAGTGAGTCGAGCGCCAGCTTGGCCACGCCGCCTTCCACCATCCCATCGCGCAGCATCGGCACCAGCGCTCGCGCAGCCACTGGCGTCTCGTCATGCTGCAATCGTTGCGACGCGATCACGTCGGCCTTGCGCGTGGTGTCCAACACTTCGGTCAATCGCTGCAGCCGCCATGGCTCCGCCCAGCTCCGCGCGATGGCGTCGTTGTGTGCATAGCTCGGCGGCACGTTCCACGCATTGGCCGTCCCGAAGAAGCTGATGTCCGGCGATGCTGCATGCGGCAACTCCGCGACGGGCAGATAGCCACTCCACTCGAAGCGTCCGTCGCCAGGAACTGGCACCAGTCCGTCCCATGCCTTGCGTACCGGCGCGATCCCCGCCGACTGCCAGCCGATCGCGCCAGAGGTATCGGCCCACACCCAGTTGAGCGTTGGCATGTGTGCGTAGCCCAACGCCGAGCGAAACTCCTTCCACGTGCGCGCCTGATCGATGCGCAGGCTCGCGAGATACGGCGCACCACCTGCCTCGGCCCATGCGGCGCGCAGCGCGACTGCGACATGTTTGGTGGAATCCTCGAACAGCACCGGCCCGTGTCGAGTGAAGTGCAGCGTGACGGCCACTGGCGCGCCGCCGCGCACCCGGATCGTGTCGCGCTCCACCCGCATGCGCTCCAAGCGCCCGCGATAGCGATAGGCCAACGGATCGCGTGCGTCGATCGAGTACGTATACAAGTCCTCGGTGTCGATGCCGAAGATCGTGAGTCCCCACGCGCCATGTTCGTTGTGCCCGATGGCGACACCGGGAATCGCCGGCTCGCCACCGCCGATCACATTCCACCCCGGCGCCGTGAGATGCACGAGGTATCGCAACGACGGAGTGGTGATCGTGCGATGCGGATCGTTGGCGACGATCGGACGTCCAGAGGCCGTCTTGCTCCCCGCGATCACCCAGTTGTTGCTCTGCCACGGATCCGCCGGCTCGGCATTGGCCGATGTCAGATCGAGCGCATCGTTGGGAGCACTCGCCGCCCCGGTCTCAGTGCTGCTCGCCCCGGACGCCCGTCGTACCGATGCCACCACGTCCTCGGCGCGAAAGGCCGGCGCGTTCTTGAACGCATCGTAGACGGCCATCAACGCGTCGTCGGTTCCCGCATCGAGCAGCGCGGTGATCGCTGAATCGATCGCCAGCTTGGCAGGGCCCGGCTCGTATCGCCGACGCCGCGCCACAGCCGCGTCGCCAATGGCACGTACGGCGCGCGCGGTGGCCGTTTCCTCGCGCGCGTTGGAGGCCAGCGCATTGTGACGCGAGATGACGATCGCCGGTGTCCACAGGCCGGGGGTGATGCCGAGCCATCCCAACTCGGGCGGCAACAGGGTGCTGTCGCGCTGTACACGACGCACGTACGCGTTCACGCCATCCACGAACGCGCCGATGATCGCCACACCACGCGGATGATAGTGCGAGAGCTCTTTCGTCATGTCGCCGCGGTAGCGCAACAAGCGCGACGCACGGTCCCGCGCCACCCAGCGCGGTCCCAGCGCTTCCGCCATCGTGCCCGTCGCCTGCCGTCGCCAGAGCTCCAGCTGAAAGAGTCGATCACGGGCTGCGCTGTACCCCTGCGCGAAAAACAGATCGTGCTCGTTGCGCGCATCGATGTGCACGATGCCCGCCGAGTCGCGTGTCATCGTCACCGGTGCCCGCAGTCCGGCAACGCGCAGTTCCGGACTGCTTCCCTGTCCACGCAATGTCGCGGGGGCCACGAGCACCCCGAGGCACGCCGTGATGAGCGCGACCGTCTGCCGTGTCGAGTGGGCGCGCCGTGGCGAACGTGCGTTGGAGCTGAACGCGATCATCGTCAGAGTGGAGTGGGGGAAGTGGAGGCATACCGAACTGGCGATGCAGCCTCGAGTGAGGATAGCGACCCAAAGGCCGCGGCAAACTCGGCGACGATCTCTGCGGCGGGACGAATGTCGTCGATCGCATCGACGCTGCGTCCGGCCTGCCAGTAGTCCTGATTGCTACCGGCAACGCTCGACTGCTTGAGCTGCCGCAGCGAACGCAGCGCGTAGAAGGTGCGAATCCAGTGCTTGAAGCGACGATGGCGAAACATCCATCGTGAGATCGGACCCACGCTCGTGCCCAGTCGCTCCACGTATGGCGTACGCAGCACCGACACCGGCACGCCGGTAAGTCGTTCGGTAAGGACGACATCGTTGGCGTGCGCGCTGACAATCGCGCGTTTGTAGGCTTCGTCCGCGTTGCACTCAGTCGTGGCGATGAAGCGCGTTCCCAGTTGCACTCCCGCGTATCCCATTGCGAGGATGTCCCGCAACTGCGACGCCTGCCCAATGCCGCCCGCAGCGACGATCGGCAGACCCAGATCTCCCACTTCGTCGAAGAGCGCCTGCGCACTGCGTGAGCCGGTGTGTCCACCGGCCTCGCGATTGACTGCCACGAGCCCATCCACGCCGCCATCGCGCCCCTTGAGCGCCCATTTGCGCTCGGTGATGTCGTGGTAGACCACACCGCCGACCGCGTGCACCCGGTCGACCACCCAGCGCGGGTTGCCCAGCGACGTCAGAAAGAATCGCACACCTTCTTCAAGCGCGATCTCGACCCAGCGCACCATGCGATTGTGATACGTGGTGCTCGATGCTTCGATGAGTGCGTTGAACCCGATCGGGCGTCCACCGGAGATCTCGAGAATGCGGCGCAGGCCAGCGCGGAATTCGTGGCCGTGTACATACGTGAGTGAGATCGGCTGCACGACGCCCAAGGCGCCCGCACCACTCACCGCACCAACTAACTCTGGATTGCTGCAGGGGTACATCGGGCCACAGATGAGCGGTACCGAGATGCCGGTATGGCGCATGAGCGCGGTCGACGAGACCGGTGCGCTCGGCATCAACCCGCCGCCGCGGCCGCGGCCGCCGCAGCCGAGACGATGGCTGCGGTGGTGGCATCGCTGTCGGTGGGCGAGGCACCGTCCGACGACGCGTCTGCGCGCTCTGACGCCGCAGGTGACAGCCGCCACTGCACCGTGCACGTTGCCACCACGTCGCCCGCCGCATCGCTGATCGTCGCCGTGACCGCTTGCGTGATCGTTTCGCTGATCGACAGTGGCGGCGTCGCGCGCGTCACCGCGACGAGCGTGCCACGCGCCTTCTTGACGTACTCGATCGAGAGCCCCGTGACGATGCCGCGCACGCCTGCCGGCAGTGCAGTCATGAGCGCGACGCCACTCGTCATTTCGGCGAGGTTGACCAGCGCGACCGCGTGAATCGACGCGAGGTGGTTGCGCACCGACTTTCGGTCGCGGAGCTCCACGCGCGCGTAGCCGGGCGCGATGTCGGTGAACACACCGCCGATCGTACCGGTGTATGGCGCCGTGCGGCCGACGACCCAACTGAACAGACGCTTCCCGAAGGGGAGGCGGGCGAGGCGTTCCCACTGGCGCAGCAACTCGCGACCGGGTGACGGGTTGGCGCGTGCCATGGAGGGCGAGATGTGGGGAGGCGGTGGGAACGCTGCGATCTGCGGCGAGATTAGGTTACCAGCCGCGCCCGTTGGTTGCCAATCGACCGGATCCGAGAAAGACTCACGCATGACCGTGCTCATCACCGGCGCAACCGGATACATCGGCGGGCGCCTGACGTCGCGTCTGGTCGAGCGGGGCATCAAGGTGCGCCTGCTCGTGCGTGATGCGCGGCGTATTCGCGGTCGCTGGTGGGAGCACGACGTCGAAGTCGTGACGGGCGATCTCTTTGACGCGGCGTCGCTGGAGCGAGCGCTCGACGGCGTGGAGCAGGCGTACTACCTCGTGCACAGCATGACGGACGCCGATGACTTCGCCGAACGCGATCGCATCGCGGCGCGCAACTTCGTCCACGCTGGCCGCCACCTGCGACACGTCATTTACCTTGGCGGGCTGGTGCCGGAGGCCGCCGACGTCTCTCGGCATCTGCAAAGCCGCGGCGAGACGGGGGCGATTCTGCGCGGTGGACTGCCCACCACGGAGTTCCGCGCGGGACCCATCGTGGGATCAGGATCGGCGTCGTTCGAGATGGTGCGCTATCTGACCGAGCGTCTGCCGTTCATGGTCGCCCCCAAGTGGATCGTGAATCAGGTGCAGCCGATCGCGGTGCGCGACGTGCTGACGTATCTGATGGCAGCGCGTGAGCAGGAACCGTCGGGCATCGTCGAGATCGGTGGCGCCGATCGGCTGTCGTTTCGCGACATGCTTCAGGGGTACGCCGCCGTGCGCGGCCTGCGGCGCACCATCCTCCCGATCCCGGTGCTCGCGCCAGCGCTGGCCGCGCTCTGGATCGACCGCATCACCCCGATTCCGCGTCGCCTCGCCGAACCGCTGGTCGAGGGCATCGCGCACCCGGTACTGGCGGATACCACCAAGGCGCGCGAGCTCTTCCCGGACATTCACCCGATGCCGTACGCCAAGGCCGTCGAGCGGGCGCTGGCGCGCATGAACGAGCATGCCGTGGAGTCGCGCTGGAGCGACGCGTTGGGCGACCAAACGGGCTATGAGCTGCGCGATCGGGAGGGCGTGCTCGAAGAGACGCGCTCCATCTATGTCGAGGCGCAGCCGGATCAGGTGTTTCGCGCGTTCTGCCGATTGGGTGGCGAACAGGGGTGGCTGGTGTACGATGTCCTCTGGCGCATTCGCGGCTTCATCGACCGGCTGGTGGGCGGCCCGGGACTGCGGCGCGGTCGTCGCGATCCGGCGTGGCTCTACCTCGGCGAGGCGGTCGATTTCTGGCGCGTCGAGATGGTCGAGCGACCGCGCATTCTGCGGCTGCGCGCCGAGATGAAGATCCCTGGCCACGCATGGCTGCAGTTCACCGCGGTGCAAGAGGGAAGCGGCACGCGTCTCATTCAGACCGCGCTCTTTGCCCCGCGTGGGCTCTTCGGTTTGGCGTACTGGTATGCGATGTTTCCGGCCCACCTTTTCATCTTTGGCGATATGGCGAAGGCAGTGGCGCGGTTGGCGCTCAAGGAACCCGTGACCGCGATCGAACCGAGACTCGGGGCGACCGCGTAATGGCTGGCGTCGATCCGTTCCGCGTCGCTGGCTTGGCGCTGTTGGCGCTCCAGGTGCCGGCGCTGCTGCTGCTCCTATCGCGCCTGATGCCCGGCCGCACGCGACGTCCGCCCGTGGAGCCGCTCCGTACACCGCGCCGCGACACCACGGTCACCGTCGTGGTGGCCACGCTCAACGAGGCCAAGCGTATCGGTCCGTGCCTCGAAGGGCTGATGGCGCAAACCGACCCGATGCTCGAAGTGCTCGTGGTCGACAGCCGCTCCACCGATGGCACGCGCGAACTCGTGCAATCGGCCGCTGAGCGCGATCCGCGCATACGTCTGCTCACCGACGATCCGCTGCCGGAAGGATGGGTTGGAAAGGTGTGGGCACTCGACACGGGGCTGCGCCACGCCAAGGGCGAGTGGGTGCTCGGTATCGATGCGGACACGATGCCTGAGACAGGCCTCGTTGGTGCGGTCGTAACGGCGATGGAAGTCGACCGCTACGATGTGGCGTCGTTCGCGCCGCGCTTCATGAACCAGAGTTCAGGCGAGCGCTTCGTGCAGCCGGCGATGTTGGTGACGCTCGTCTATCGTTGCGGCGCCGCCGGTGCCACACAACCGCCGCCGGATCGCGTGCTGGCCAATGGGCAGTGCTTCATGGCTCGGCGTTCGTTGCTCGAGCAGCACGGCGGCTATGCGCCAGCCCGCGCGTCGTTCTCCGATGACGTCACGCTCGCCCGCCATCTCGCGGCGCGTGGTGCTCGGGTTGGATTTCTCGACGGCTCGCGCATCATCTCGGTGCGGTCGTACTCGTCGCTCAGCGAAATGTGGCGCGAGTGGGGACGCAGCTTCGACCTCAAGGACGCCACGCCGATGTGGCGGCGGTGGGTGGACGTGGTGATGGTCTGGTGCGTGCAGGCGCTGCCGGTGCCGATGCTGCTCGTGCTGAGCGTGCTCATGCTCGTGACCTACGCGCCGGGCGCCTCAGGCGCCAACTGGCCGCTCCTGCAGGCGCTGGTGCTGGTCAACGCGTCGGCGCTCTCCGTCCGGCTGATGTTGCTCTACGCTCTCCGCGGCTGTTACGCGGAGCGCGGGGCGCCGTTCTGGTTCTCGTGGCTGGCCGATATTCCTGCCGCGTGGCGCCTCACGCAGAGCACGGCCAAGGTGCCCAAGAGCTGGCGCGGACGTGTGTACCCGGCAATGGCCGTCGGGGACCGCTAGCGCCCCTGCGTCTCGAGCACGTGCAGCATCGCCCGAGCGAACGCGGGCAGGTCCTTGGGTACGCGCGCACTCACGATGTTCCCGTCGATCACGGCTTCCTCATCGCGCCAGATCGCGCCTGCGTTGACCACGTCGTCTCGAATGCCCACGGTCGACGTCAGCGTGCGGCCGCGCAGAATGCCCGCTGAGATGAGAATCCACGGGCCGTGGCAGATCGTGGCTACGAGTCCGTTGGCGGCGTGGACCTGCCGCACGAGCTCCAATACCGCCGGGTCGCGCCGCAGTTTGTCCGGTGCCCATCCGCCGGGGGCCAGCACGCCGCAGAGCGTCGACGGGTCGACGTCGGCCACCTGACGATCCATTGCGGCCGGATAGCCCCACTTGCCGAGGTACTTGGCGTCTCCCATGCCGACGAGGGGCGTGTCGAATCCCGCCTCTTCCAGACGGAGTTTGGGATACCAGACCTCGAGATCTTCGTACTCGGGTCCGACGAGGATCGCGATCGTTCCGCGGGACATGATGACGTGGGCAGGGGATGGAAAGTGCGACGACAGGACCAATTCCAATGCTGGCCTGCGCCCGGTCGATACCGCAGAGCGACGTGTCAATGTACGTTGCAAATGTTGCGCCCCGCACGGACGTCCCGCCGTCCGTGCCCGCCAACCACTCCTCTTCCACACGTTCAACGGGAGCGACATGAAACTCATCATCGCGATCATCCGGCCTGAGAAGTTGGCCGACGTCAAGCGGGCCCTGTTCCAAGTGGGAGTGACGGGGATGACTCTCTCCCGCGTCAGCGGCCATGGCGGCGAACGCGATGTCGTTCAGCGCTACCGCGGCGACACGGTCGTGCTGGAGTTCCATGAGAAAGTACGCCTCGAGATGGCGTGCTCCGAAGAGTTCGTCGATCGGACGATCGACGCGATCTGCAACGCCGCCCGGACGGGCGATGTCGGCGACGGCAAGATCTTTGTGCTGCCGCTCGATCACACCGTGCGCATTCGCACGGGCGAACGCGACAACAGCGCGCTGACGGCCGTCAACGCCGATGAGATCATGCGCAAGACGCAGCTCGAGGTTCCCATTCCCTCGCTGGAGGCTCTGCGATGATCAGTGCGCTGTCCATTTTCCCGCTCCTTCGCGCCGCAGATCCGGTACCGCTCTCGTCGGGCGATACGGCGTGGGTGCTCATCAGCACCGCGCTCGTGCTGCTCATGGTGCCCGGACTGGCGTTCTTCTACGGAGGCTTGGTCCGCAGCAAGAGTGCGCTCAACACGATGCTCATGAGTTTGGGCGCGCTGGCGATCGTCTCAGTGCAGTGGGTGCTCTTCGGCTACAGCCTCGCCTTCGGACCGGGCTCGCACTGGATCGGCGGTTTCGAGTGGATTGGATTCCGCGGCGTCGGGGCGACGGCCAACCCCACGTACGCCGCCGCGCTGCCGCATCTGATCTTCGCCGCGTTTCAGGCGATGTTCGCCGGCATCACGGTCGCGCTCTTCTCGGGCGCCGTGGTCGATCGCATGCGCTTTTCGGCGTATCTGGCGTTCGGCGTCATCTGGACCACGCTCATCTACGATCCACTCGCCCATTGGGTGTGGGGCGACGGCGGATGGTTGCGCACGCTGGGCGCGCTCGACTTTGCCGGCGGCACGGTGGTGCACATCAGTGCAGGTATCACCGCGCTCGTGCTGGCGATGGTCGTGGGACCACGTCGCGACTTCAAGCGTGTCCCGAACGTGCCGCACAACGTGCCGTTCGCGCTGCTCGGTGCCGGATTGCTCTGGTTTGGATGGTTCGGCTTCAACGCCGGCTCGGCGCTCGCGGCCGACGGCATCGCCGCGAACGCCTTCGTCACCACGCATGTGGCGGCCGCGTCGGCGCTGGTCACGTGGCTGCTCTGCGAACTGTTCAAGAACGGCCGGGCGACGGCGGTTGGCGCAGCGACTGGCGCTGTGATTGGGCTGGTGGCGATCACTCCCGCGGCGGGCTTCGTGACGCCGCTCTCCGCCATCGCGATCGGCGTGCTGGCGGCACCATGCTCCTTCTTCGCGCTCAACTTCCGCGCGACCACGCGCCTCGACGACACGCTCGACGTCTTCGCGTGTCACGGCGTGGCGGGCATCACGGGCGCGCTGCTGACGGGCGTGTTCGCGACCAAGACGGTCAACCCGAACGGTGCCGACGGACTGCTGGCGGGAAATGCGTCGCTCATCGGCGTGCAGGCCGTGGCAGTGCTGGCCACGATCGCGTTCGCAGGCATCGGCACGCTCGGCATCGCGTCGGCGCTTCGCCTTGTGATGCCGCTGCGCATTCCGGTGGACGCCGAAGTGGCGGGCATCGACATCAGCGAGCACGGCGAAGAGGCCTACCACAGCAGCGATCTCAGCGACCTGACCGGCCGAAGCACGGCACTCGGCGACTCGGTCGTGCTGTCGGCGAGCGAAATCTACGGCACTCCGGTGCCTCGCAGCGCGAACGCGTAACGCGTTCGCGCTCTGCGTCCGCGCGCTGCGGAGACAAAAAAGGGGCGATCCGCGAGGATCGCCCCTTTGTCATTCGTGCTGCGCGGTGGACTCAGCGCTTCGCGAACTTGTCCTGCGCCCACGTCATCGGAATCATGAACAACGGCGACAAGAACAGCCCGAGCAGGATGTTGATCCAGATCAGGGCGCAGTAGTAGGCCGTCATGCCAAGCGAGGCCCAGATGGTGCCGAAAGTTCCGTGCGATTCCACAGCAAATCTCCGGAGTGCGAAGTGCGGACGAGGTTCGGAGTGATTGTAGCGATGTCAGCGCCGGGAAGGTAGGGGGGCGCGAAGACGGTTCCGGCAGTTGACGTAACGGCAGCCTGAGGTGATTTGTCCTCCATGGCCACCGAGGTAACGCCCGACGACCTGCTCCCCGTTCCAGACGACGCGGTCCCCACCGCGACACTATTGCGTGCCTCGCTGGACGTCGCGCTGGCCAACGCGCCCGGTCCGCTGGTGCTCGCCGTCTCGGGCGGTCGGGATTCGATGGCGCTGCTGCACGCGATGGCGCGTTGGGCGCCGGAGCGGTTGGCCGCCGTCGCCACGTACGACCACGCGACGGGCGGGTACGCGACCGACGCTGCGGCGCTGGTGGCCGCCGAGGCTCGCAAGCTTGGCCTGACGGTGGTTCGTGAGCGCGCGCGGGTCGCTGGCGTTTCCGAGGCCGCCTGGCGTAGCGGTCGATGGAGCTTTCTGCATCGGGTGGCGCGCGCGTACCGCGGACGGATCGCGACGGCCCACACGCGCGACGATCAGGTGGAGACCGTGGTCATGCGCCTGTTGCGCGGCGCTGGCGCGCGCGGTCTGGCGGCACTGGCTGCGCCGTCGCCAGTCGTGCGGCCATGGCTCGCCGTCTCGCGCGCGGAGGTCGCAGCGTGGGCGCGCGCGGAGGCGCTCCAGTACCTCGAGGATCCGACCAACGCGACGCTGCATTTCCTGCGCGGGCGGATGCGGCACGATCTGCTGCCCGTGCTGGAGGCAGCGCATCCAGGGTTCGCCGATGAGATGCTGCGCGTCGGGGATCAGGCTGCGCGCTGGCGACAGGAAGTCGAGGCATTCGTCGACGCGCTGCCGATCGTCTCGCTTGGCGCCACGCGCCTGCAACTTCCCACCCGGCCGCTCGTGCAGACCACCGACGAGGGTCGCGCGGTGCTCTGGGCAGCCCTCTTTGGTCGGGTCGGTGTGGCGATCGATGCACACGGAACTCGTGCGTTGGTTCGGTTTACTGACGGGGACCGAATCGGCGCGTATCTCTCGATTGCTGGCGGAGCGACGGTCATTCGTCGTCGGATCGAGCAGATGGACGTGTTTGAAGTGCGGGGGCCGAGTGTGGGCGCGGTTGCGCCGACGGTCGTCACGAGTGCGAGCACGGCCGCCTTGCCGGCGCGATGGGGGCGCTGGCGTTTTCGAGAAGCCGGGGGATCGAGCGGTGCGGTGTCGCGGAACACGGCAGAGGAGCGTAGTCAGAGCGCGTGGCACTGTCCCGTGCCAAGTCAGGCGCCGCTCACCGTGCGCGCGTGGAACCCGGGCGATCGCATCCGTACGGCTGGTGCACGCGCGGGGAGACGTGTGACGCGGTATTTTGCAGAAGCAGGTGTGCCCGCACTTGACCGGCCGGGTTGGCCGGTCGTCCTGCAGGCTGAGGAGATCGTGTGGGTTCCCGGAGTTTGCCGCAGCGTCGCGGCCCCGAACCGGCCCGGAAGGTCGGATTTGATCTGGTACCGGTGTGAGCGCGAGCGCGACTGAGCACGAACAGCAGGGCAACCCCGAGCAGCCCGCCGACCCGCGTCTCGATGGACGAGCGGTCAAGCGGATCGTGTACGACGCCGCGACGATTCAGCAGCGCGTGCGCGAACTCGGCGCAGAAATCACGGCCGCGTATCCCGATGGCGACCTGCTCGTTCTCGGCTTGTTGAAGGGCAGCTTCATTTTTCTCAGCGACCTCGTGCGCGACATCGCGCGGCCGCTTCAGGTCGATTTTCTCGTCGCCTCATCGTACGGCGACGCGATGGAATCGAGCGGAGTTGTACGTTTGCTCTACGATCCGGAAACGGAATTGGAGGGCAAACACATTCTTCTCGTTGAAGACATCGTGGATTCCGGGCGGACGCTCAATCGCCTCATTGAACTGCTGGGCGAGCGGAAGCCGCGGTCACTCGAAATCTGCGCGTTGTTGCACAAGCACATTGCCACGGAGCTGTCGCACCCTACACAGTTCATAGGGTTTGACGCTCCACATGAATTTCTGGTCGGATATGGTCTCGACCACGCAGAGAACTTCCGGCACCTCCCGTACGTCGCAAGCCTGCAGTAACCAGGTCACACGATGCCCGCACCCATGACGCCCTCTCCGAAAAAGCCCTTCAACTGGGGCCGGTTCTCCAAGACGCTGTCGTTCTGGATCCTCGTGATCCTGATCCCGGTGGCGTTCCTCTCGTATCAGGGAGGTCGTGAGACCCAGTCGCCGGAAATCGACTACACCGCCTATCGGCAGCAGCTAGACGCCGGAAACATCCAGACGGTCATCTTCCAGCCCGAGAACGTGATGGCGGGGCAGTTCCGCCAGCCCGTTCGCGTGAACAACCGTGAGGCTCGCCGTTTCACGGTGCGTCTGCCGCAAGGCTTGTCCCAGGACGAGTCCAAGCGCCTGTTCGATCGCGGCGTGCGCATTTCGGCGCAGGAAGCCCGCTTCAGCGGGGTCAGCTTCCTCGTGACGATTCTGCCGTACGTGCTGCTGATCGGCTTCTGGATCTTCCTGTTCCGTCAGATGCAGGCCGGCGGCAACAAGGCGTTCTCGTTCGGCAAGAGCAAGGCGAAGCTGCTCAGCGGCGACACGCCCAAGATCACCTTTGCCGATGTCGCCGGCGCCGACGAAGCCAAGGTCGAGCTGCAGGAAATCATCGAGTTCCTCAAGGACCCGCAGAAGTTCACCAAGTTGGGCGGTCGTCTGCCCAAGGGTGCGCTGCTCGTCGGTCCGCCGGGTACGGGCAAGACGCTGCTCGCCAAGGCGGTTGCTGGCGAAGCCGGTCGCCCATTCTTCAGCATGTCGGGTTCTGACTTCGTCGAGATGTTCGTCGGCGTCGGCGCCTCGCGCGTCCGTGACCTGTTCGAACAGGGCAAGGCACACGCGCCGTGCATCATCTTCATCGACGAAATCGACGCGGTCGGCCGTCATCGCGGCGCCGGTTTGGGCGGCGGACATGACGAGCGTGAGCAGACGCTCAACCAGCTCCTCGTCGAGATGGACGGCTTCGAGTCGAACGACGGCGTCATCCTGATTGCCGCGACCAACCGTCCGGACGTGCTCGACCCCGCGCTCCTGCGCCCGGGTCGTTTCGACCGACAGATCGTGGTCGACGCGCCGGACCTGCGCGGCCGCGAAGGCATTCTCAAGGTGCATCTGCGCAACAAGCCGCAGGCGGACGACGTCAGCGTGACGTCGCTGGCGCGCGGAACGCCGGGTATGGCTGGTGCCGATCTCGCCAACCTGGTCAACGAAGGCGCGTTGCTCGCGGCCCGTAAGGGACACGACAAGATCTACATGAGCGATCTGGAAGAGGCGAAGGATCGCGTCATGCTGGGCGCCGAACGCAAGTCGCTGGTCATGAAGGACGAGGAGCGTCGTCTCACCGCCTTCCACGAGGCCGGACACGCGGTCTGCGCGATGATGGTCAAGGGTAACGATCCGTTGCACAAGGTGACCATCGTGCCGCGCGGTCGCGCGCTCGGTATCGCCTTCACCCTGCCCGAGGACGATCGCGTGTCGGTCACGCGCGAGCAGTTGGAAGCTCGCCTGGTGATGGCGTATGGCGGTCGCGCTGCGGAAGAGATTGTCTTCGGGCACAACCGCGTCACCACTGGCGCGGCCAGCGACATCCAACAGGCCACCAGCATCGCGCGTCGCTACGTCACGCAGTGGGGATTGTCCGACACGATCGGTCCGATCCTCGTCGGTGACAACGAGCAGGAGCTGTTCCTCGGCCGTGAGATCCAGTCGCGCCGCGAAGTCTCGGAGCAGACGGCGCAGCTGGTCGATGCGGAAGTCAAGCGCGTGGTGATGGAAGCGCATGCGCGCGCCGTCTCCGTACTGACTGAAAACCGCGGCCTGCTCGACATCGTGGCCACGCAGCTGCTCGAACGCGAGACGCTGACCCGCGACGACATCATCCTCCTCAAGGACGGCAAGCCGCTCGGTCCTCGTCCACAGGCCGATGGATTGCCGGGGCTGCCGATTCCGACGGCGCCGACGATTGTGCCGACACCGCGCCCCGTGGTTCCGCCGCTGCTCGGCGGACCGGAGATCGCGCCGGCGTAACCGCCGATTGCAGTGCCCGTAGTGATGCCCGTACGCGAGCGGGTCCGGAGACAGCTGATCCGGACCCGCTCGTCGTTTCCCCTCTGCCCATCGCCTATTCCGCGTGAACGACCTCGAACTGCTGCGCGCGTTGCACTTCACCTGGCGGGACGGCCTCGAGATCGCGGTCGTCGCCCTGATTTTTCATCGAATCCTGCGATTGATCGAGGGCACTCGCGCGCTGCAGATGCTGGCCGGGATCGTGGTACTGGTGGGCGCGTATGCGGTGGCGTGGTTTCTCAAGCTGACGATGATCACCTACCTGCTTGGGCTGGTGTTCACGTACGGTGCGTTCGCGCTGCTGATCATCTTCCAACCGGAGCTGCGCGCCGCGCTCGCGCACTTGGGGCAGGCGCAGGTCACGCGCTTCTTCCGGCGTCTCGATCAGGGACCCATCGAGGAGGAGATCGCCGATGCCGTGGAACGGCTCTCACGCTCGGGCATCGGTGCGATCATCGCCGTCGAGCGTGATGTGCCGCTCAGTGATTTCGTGGAGAGTGGTTCCGCAATGCAAGCCAAGCTCACCGCCGATCTGTTGGCGACGATCTTCACGCCATACTCGCCGCTGCACGATGGCGCCGTGATCGTGCGCGGGGACAGCATCGTTGGCGCGGGGTGCATTCTGCCGTTGTCGCAGTCGGTGGTCGCCGATCGGTCGCTCGGCACGCGGCATCGCGCCGCGCTGGGATTGAGTGAAGAGAGCGACGCACTGGTGATTGTGGTGTCGGAGGAGTCGGCGAGCGTGTCGATCGCGCAGGGTGGCGTACTGCGCCAGCGACTCACCTCCACACAGGTGCGCGATCTGTTGGCGGGTCGAGAGCCTCGTCCGACCGCGGAGTTCGCTGTCGCGGGCCGCGTGGCGTGAGTGCGTTGGCTCAAGCGGCGCCGCGCGGACGCGCCCGTCGCAAGCTTCCGGCGTTGCCATCGTCGCTCGTTGCCGGCGTAGTCACCTTCGTCGTGTTGCTCGCGACGTATCTGCGCACTGCGGCGCCAGATCTCTCCTTCTGGGATGCGTCGGAGCTGACGACCGCCGCACACACCTTCGGCATTCCACATCCGCCGGGCACGCCGCTTTGGGTGGCGCTGGGGCGCGTCGCTGCGCTGGTCTTTTCGGCCGCGGGGCCTGCGCGCGCCGTGACTTTGCTGTCGGTGTGGGCCACGGCCGCGGCAGGTGCGTTGGGTGCGGCGATGGCCACGCGATGGATTGGCGCGCGGGGCGCGGTGGCAGCGGCCGTAGGCGCCGGCACAATGATGTCGGTGTGGGCCAACGCCACGGAGACTGAGGTCTACGCAGTCTCGCTGCTGCTGTCTGTGGCGATGCTCCTTGCCGGTGAACGGGCGGGGCGCACAACGCTCGATAAAACCGACCGCGCACGCTGGCGTGCTCTGCTCGCGTTTCTGGCAGCGCTGTCGGTGCCGGTGCATCTGAGCGCGCTGGTGGCGTTGCCTGCCGCGATGGCATTGGCATGGCATGGTCCTCGCCCGACGCGTCGTGAGGTGGCCACGTGGGTTGCGCTAATGGCGCTCGCGCTCTCTGCCGTTGCGATCCTGCCACTGCGCGCGCAGCACGCGCCTTTGCTGAACTCCGGGCGGCCCGTGTCGCTGGATGCGCTGCTCGCGGTGCTGCGCCGCGATCAATACGCCGTGGCCGGCTTGTGGCCACGTTCCGCGCCGCTGTGGCTGCAACTCGGCAACGTCTTCGAGTGGGCGGACTGGCAAGTGGCGTTCGGATTGCACCCCGTCGCGCCGCCCGCGTTCAGCCGTACCGCGTTGAGCGTGGTGTGGGGCTGGCTCTCGCTGTTGGGCGCGCGCACGCTCTGGCAACACGACCGTCGAGTGGCGCGCG
The DNA here is from genome assembly GCA_965279375.1 of Gemmatimonas sp. GTDB lineage: Bacteria > Gemmatimonadota > Gemmatimonadetes > Gemmatimonadales > Gemmatimonadaceae > Gemmatimonas. Next base: position 3,494,459 of record OZ257156.1, read on the forward strand.
GCATGGCGCTGTTGGTGCTAAGCGGAACGGTGGGCGTGGCGCTCTGGCTCAACCTCAAGGCGGGTCCGTCTTTCGGAGACGGGGTGCTGGCCTTGGGAGCAGCTCATGAAGCGCGCGAGCGCGACTACTTCTTTGCGCTGGGGTTCTGGGCGTGGGGACTGCTCGCGGGCATCGGACTGAGTGGAATCGCCACGCGCTTGCTGCGGAGCGTTCCCGCGGCCATCGCGCCGGCGATGCTGCTCGTGGCCGTAGTCCCCATGCTGGCCAACTCGCCGGTGATGGACCGCGGGCGTGAGCCGGCGTCGGTGCTGCCGCGTGCGTACGCGCGCCTGCTGCTGGACGCCGTGCCGAACGGCGGCGTACTGCTGTCGGCGGGCGACAACGACACGTTCCCGCTCTGGTACCTGCAGCAGGTGGAGGACTACCGCACCGATGTGACCGTGGTGACGGTCCCGCTGCTCGGCGCAGCTTGGTTCCGAGAGGAGCTTGCCGCGCGCTATCGACTGTTGGACTCGAGTGAGATCACGCGGTCCGGCGCGTTTGGCGCGGCCGTGGTTCGTCGGGCGGTGCGCAACGGACGCGCGGTGCGCGTGAGCGCGCTGCTGAGCGGAGCTGATCGCCGTGCGCTCGATGCGAATGCAGGGTGGGTGCTGGAAGGGCTCGTCTACGCGCCGAGTGCAGACGTCCCAATCGGGAGTGTTGGGCTGGATCTATCGCGGCTCCGGCAGGCCAGGGACAGGGTGCCGCCGGGACTGCTGGCGCCACTGGCGCCGGGAACCGATCCGGCCGGCGAGCAGCTGCAGTCGTTGTTGCGCTGCGCGACCGTCGTGCGGCTCGACGACCCTTTACTTGTGTCCTCCTGTGGGGGCGCGTAACCTTATGTGCTATGCGAATTTCGGACCTTCCAACGGATGTCGCGTCCGCGTATGACGCGACCGTGGCTGGTCGTGTGGCGGAGGTGCGCGAGCGCATGGATGCCGCGCGAGTTCGCGGCGGCCACGGCCAGTCGCTGACGCTCGTAGCGGTGACCAAGACGCACGGCCCAGAGGCGGTGCGCGCGGCGTTCAACGCCGGAGTTGCCGACGTGGGAGAGAACCGCGTCCAGGAAGCCGAATCCAAGATGGCCGTCGTCACGGAGCCCGTGCGCTGGCACCTGATCGGGCACCTGCAGCGCAACAAGGCCAAGTCGGCGGTGCGGTTCGATCTGGTGCACAGCATGGACAGCGAACGGCTCGCTGAGGCGCTGTCCGCGGCGGCTGTGGGCGCCGGACGCGTGTTGGACGTCCTCCTGCAAGTGAACGTGAGCGGCGAAGGCACCAAGAGCGGTGTCGCGCCAGCGGATGTCGCCCCACTGGCCGACCGCCTGCGCGTGCTACCCGGACTTCGCGTCGTGGGTGCGATGACGATGGCCCCGTTCGATGCGCCCGAAGTCGTGCTGCGGGAAGTGTTTACGGGTGCGCGCGCGGCGTTGGCACTGCTCGCCGCCGCGGGTCATCCGGCGTCCGTGCTGAGCATGGGGATGTCCGGTGATTACGAGCTCGCCATCGAAGAGGGGGCCACCCACGTGCGACTCGGTACCGTGTTGTTCGGCGATCGGGGCTAGCACTCGTTTATGTTTGGCATGCTCTCTCGCCCACACGCTCGCGGCCGCCATTTTCTGGAGTCTGCATGACGGACGACGCCTTCCACCTGACAGCGCTGGATGTCCGGCGCTACGACTTCGGCAATGCCCTCCGGGGCTACGACCGTGCGCGCGTCGATCAGTTCCGCGATCAGGTCGCGGAAGAGCTGGAGCGCCTGTCGCGCGTCAACCAGGAGCTCGAGACCAAGGCGCGCAACTTTCACGAGCAGCTCAAGGCATTTCGCGAGCGTGACAAGGCGCTCAACGAGGCGTTGGTGAGCGCGCAGCAGCTGCGTGGCGAAATTCGTCAGCAGGCGGAGCGTGAAGCGCAGCTGATCGTGCGAGAGGCGCAGGCGGAAGCGGGGAATGCGGTGCAGCAGGTACGCGAAGATGTGCGTCGCGCCGAGGAAGAGCTGCAGCAGCTGTGGCGCGCACGCCGGACGTATCTGGCGCAGTTGCGGCATCATCTCGAACGGCAGCTCACTGAACTTGCTGCAGCGGAAGACGAACCGGTTCCGGCGTTCGGGCAGATGCGTGAGCCGAGCAGTCGCGCGACGCCACGCGAAGCCGCTCCGACGCTGCCGCCTCGGTCTGCGCCCGAGACGACTGAAACTCCCTCTGAGCGCGACTCGTCGCGGCCGCGTATTGCGACGCCCTCGTGGCTGGACGTGGTGGAGGAAAATTGAGAACGCCCGAGACGTTTCCTCAGCTGCAGTACACGCAGGAGCACAAGGCCGTCGGCCTCGCGCATCCCGCGCTGGGGCTGCACGCACGTGAGCGGATCGAGGCCTGCGCGCAGGCGGTGCGTGCGCGATTCAACAAGCCGCTCGACGCCGCGATCATCCTCGGTACTGGGCTCGGTGGGCTCGTCGACGAAATCGCCGTGGAAACGGTGATCGAGTACAGCGATCTCCCCAATTTCCCGCTCTCCACGGTGGAGTCGCACAAGGGGCGACTGCTGTGCGGAACGCTGTCGGGTAAGACGGTGATCGCCATGCAAGGGCGCTTTCATCGCTACGAGGCTATTCGCTGCAGCAGGTGACGTTCCCGGTGCGCGTGCTGCGCGCGCTGGGTGCGACCACGCTGGTGGTGAGCAACGCGTGCGGCGGCATGCATCCGTTGTGGGCGCCGGGCGATCTGATGCTCATCGCGGATCATCTCAACCTGCTGGGCGACAATCCGCTCATCGGCCCCAACGACGACGCACTCGGCCCGCGCTTTCCGGACATGAGCGCGCCGTACGACGCCGGTTTGCGCAGCATCGCACGCGAAGTGGCGACCGCCAACGGCATCATGATGCGCGAAGGAGTGTATGCAGCGGTGCAGGGGCCTAACCTCGAAACGCGTGCCGAGTATCGCTTTCTGCGCGCGGTCGGTGCGGATGTGGTGGGGATGTCCACCGTACCTGAGGTAATCGTGGCGCGACATGGCGGCATGCGCGTGCTGGGGCTCTCGATCATCACGGATCAGTGTCTGCCCGACGCGCTTGAAGAGGCGAGTCTGGAGCAGATCATTGGTGTTGCGCGCGGAGCGGAGCCCAAGCTGTCTGCGGTGGTGAAGGGCGTGATTGCCCGTCTGTAGGACGTGGTTAAGGTATTTCGAACTAAGCACATCCTGACGCGCCGATTGCGGCGCACTCGTTTCTCTCTCGCTCGTCCATGACAGAACCGCTGTACCCGCTGCTTCCTGATGTCGGTGCCGATGCGTTTGAGTCGGAGTTGCTGGCGCACTGGGAAGAAGAGAAGCTGTTCGAAGCCACCCTCGAGGCGCGCAAGGATGCGCAGCCGTGGGTGTTCTTCGAGGGCCCGCCGACGGCCAATGGTCGCCCTGGCATTCATCACGTCTTCGCACGCACGATCAAGGATCTCTTCTGCCGCCACCGTGCGATGCAGGGGCACTTCGTGCGTCGCAAGGCTGGCTGGGATACGCACGGCCTGCCGGTTGAGATCGAAGTCGAGAAGGAGCTGCAGCGCGAAGAAGCGGAGCGACAGGGTGTGGACGTGTCGCAGATCGCCAAGCTGGGTGGCAAGCAGCTGATCGAGCAGACGGGCGTGGCGGAGTTCAATCGCCGCTGCCGCGAGAGCGTGTGGAAGTATCGCGGCGAGTGGGAGAAGCTGTCGCAGCGCACGGCGTATTGGCTCGACTACAGCGATCCGTACGTCACGTACCACAATGACTACGTGGAAAGCGTTTGGTGGGCGCTGCGCACGCTGCACGACAAGGGGATGCTCTTCAAGGGGCACAAGATCCTGCCGTACTGCGCGCGCTGTGGCACGGCGCTCTCCAGTCATGAAGTCGCGCAGGGTTACGACGACGTCGAAGATCCGAGCGTGTACGTGGCGCTCGATCTGCTCGATGCCAACGGACAGCCCACGCCCGGCGTGCGTCGCCGCATTCTCGTGTGGACCACCACGCCGTGGACGCTGGTGTCCAATACCGCGCTGGCCGTGCACCCCGAGCTGCACTACGTCGAGCTGCGCAAGAAGAATACTGAACCCCGTGATACTGCGTGGACGATCATCCTCGCGGAAGCACGCGTGCCGGCAGTGCTCGGCGGAGACTGGGCCGATCGCTGGGAGCAGGTGGGCGCGCACTATGGTTCGGCGCTCGTTGGGCTTCGCTACACGCGTCCGCTCGACTGGGTGCCGTATCCGGAAGAAGGCCGACACGAAGTGATCGTCGCCGAAGACTTCGTCTCGGCGGAGGACGGTAGCGGCATCGTGCACATGGCGCCGGCGTTCGGTGCGGACGACTACGCGGCGGGACAGCGCCATGGCTTGGCGTTTCTGCAGCCGGTGAACGCGCGCGGCGAATTCACGGCCGACATCCCCGAGGTGGGCGGTGTGTTCGTGAAGCAGGCCGACGCGCGCATCATCGAAGTACTCAAGGCGCGCGACGTGCTGTGGAAGGCGACGACCTTCGTGCACTCGTATCCGCACTGCTGGCGCTGCGGCACGCCGCTGCTGTACTACGCGCGCGGCTCGTGGTTCGTGCGCACGACGGCGGTGAAGGACGACTTGATGGCGCGCAACGCGCTGGTGAACTGGAACCCCAGCGAAGTGGGCTCCGGTCGCTTCGGCGAGTGGCTGGCCAACAACGTGGACTGGGCGGTGTCGCGCGATCGCTATTGGGGCACGCCGTTGCCGGTGTGGGTGAACGACGAAGATCCCTCCGAAATCGACGTCATCGGAAGCTTTGCCGATCTCGCCAAGCGACTCGGCCGCGAGTTGTCCGACGACTTCGATCCGCACAAGCCGCACATCGATTCGTACACGTGGCCTTCGCCGAGCGGCAAGGGCACGATGCGTCGCGTGCCGGAAGTGATCGACACGTGGTTCGATTCGGGCTCCATGCCCTTTGCGCAGTGGCACTATCCGTTCGAGAACACGGAGCTGGTGTCGCGGCAGTTCCCGGCGGATTTCATCGCCGAAGGCGTGGACCAGACGCGTGGCTGGTTCTACTCGCTGATTGCGATCGCGACCGGGTTGGGCGATGCGCTGCCCAACAACGGAGCCGGTACCGCAGCGCCTTACAAGGCCGTGGTGGTCAATGACCTCGTGCTCGACGCGACGGGACAGAAGATGTCCAAGAGCAAGGGCAACGTCGTCAATCCGTGGGAGGTGCTCTCGCGCCATGGTGCGGATGCGGTGCGACTGTTCCTGGTCGCATCAAGTCAGGTGTGGGTGCCGCGTCGTTTCGACGAGAACGCCATTCGCGAAACCGCAGGGCGTTTCTTGCTCACGTTCCGGAACGTCTACAACGGCATCTTTGCGCAGTATGCCAACTTCGGTTGGACGCCGAGCGACAAGGATCCCGCTGTGGCGGATCGTCCCGCGCTCGATCGGTGGATTCTGTCGCGTTTGGCGCGCGTGGAGCGCGAGGCCGACCAGCATCTGACCAACTTCGACGCGACAATGGCCGCGCGTCGCGTGATGCAGTTCATGGACGACGACGTCTCCAAGTGGTACGTGCGGCTGACGCGTGCGCGCTTCTACGAGGTGGAGACGGCGGACAATCGTGCGGCCTTCGCCACGTTGCATGAAGTGCTGGCCGTGACATGTCGCCTGCTCGCTCCCTTTGCGCCGTTCATGACGGATGCGGTCCATCGTGCGCTCACCGGAACGTCTGTGCACCTGGCGGACTATGTGCGCAAGACGCCGGCGCAGACGGACGATGCGCTCGAGACGGCGATGCAAGACATCCGCACGCTGGCCGGACTGGCGCGCGCCGCTCGCGACGTGGCGGATGTGAGTGTGCGGCAGCCGTTGCTGTCGCTGCAGTGCGTGGTGCCGGGCGATGCGACGGCGACCGCGGCGCTCGGCGATCTGCTGGCGGCGGAGCTGAACGTGAAGTCCGTGGAGTTCGTGACGTCCACCGACGCATTGGTGTCGCTGGAAGCCAAGGCGAACTTCCGCGCGCTGGGAAAGAAATTCGCGAAGGAAACGCCGCTCGTGGCGGCGGCCGTGCCGGACATGCCGGTCGATCTGCTGCGCAAGCTGGCGGCGGGGCGATCGGTCACGATCGAAGTTGCCGGCGCGTGGCGCTTGATCGAGCCGGACGACGTCACCATCATCCGGCGCGCGTCGGGCGCCGCGGTGGTGCAGGAAGACGGTGGGTACGGGGTGGCGCTCGACCCGACGATCACGCCCGAACTGCGAGCCGAAGGATTGGCTCGTGAGATCGTCAGCCGGGTACAGCGTTTGCGAAAGGAAGCACAACTCGCGGTGAGCGATCGGATCACGGTCGCCGTGGCGGGTGATGAAGAGTTGGAAAGCGCCGTGGCCGCCCATCGGGGCCGCATCGCCGAGGAGGTCCTTGCCGTCGCGTTGTTCGTCGGTGAGGAGGCGGGCTCGCCATTCCGCGACAACGGGGATGGCTCCACGTGGACAGCGACACAGGTGGCGGACGTTGAAGGACGTCCCGTCCGACTCGCGCTCTCTAAGGAAGGAATGTGATGGCTGGATCTACGCCGGCGAAGAAGCCCAAGGCGATGCCCAAGAAGCAGCTCGCGCACTTCGAGAAGCGTCTCCTCGAGGAGCGCAAGCGCGTCCTCAAGGAGCTCGGCCACCACGGCGATACGTTCGGCCCGAACGGCGATGCGTCCGACGGAGACTCGGGCGCGTACTCGTTCCACATGGCCGATCAGGGGACCGATGCGATGGAGCGCGAGAAGGCGTTCCTGTTCGCGTCGCAGGAAGGGCGCTTTCTCTGGCACATCGATCAGGCGCTGCGTCGGTTGTACAAGACGCCTGAGGCCTTCGGCAAGTGCCACCAGTGCGGCGAGGATATTGCTTTCGATCGCCTCGATGCGCTGCCGCATGCCCGTTTCTGCTTCGCATGCAAGACGCGCGAAGAAGAGGCGAAGAAGGGCTGACGTGAGCGCACTGTGAAGGCACTCGTTTCCTTGCCGGTCATCATCACCGTCCTCCTGCTCGACATCATCTCGAAGCAGGTGGCGGTGAATGTGCTGGCACCGTCCGGCATGCCGCAGTCATTTCTGGGTGAAGTCGTGCGCTTCGCGCTCGTCTACAATCCGGGTGCGGCGTTCGGACTGTACCTCGGTGGCTACTCGCGATGGATTTTCATGGCGCTGACCTTTGGCGCGCTGATCATTCTGTGGCGCTTGTATCGCGCGGCCGAGAGCACCGATCTGCGTCGGGTGCTGGCCGTGTCGCTGGTGGCGGCCGGTGCGATGGGCAATCTCGTTGATCGTATTGCGTCGGAACTTGGCGTCGTGGATTTCATCGACGTCGGTTTCGGTGCGCATCGCTGGCCGACGTTCAACGTGGCCGACATGGCGGTCAGCGTCGGTGCGTTTTTGCTGGCGTTGGTACTGTGGCGTGAGGAGCAGCACGGTGCTCAGCAGGCCGCTCCTGCGGTCGACGCAACGGTGGCCGACGCCGTGGGGGAGTCGCGATGAGTGCAACGACGACCACGGGTGAGTCGCCTGCCGCGCCGCTCGGTCGCGCGGCGTCCTCTACGCCGCAGTTCTGGGTGGTCGTGGCGATCGTGACAGTGATCGACTTCATCACCAAGGCCATCGCCGCTGAGCGGTTGGTGCCGCGTCATGTGCCGCACCCGATTATCGGCGACTTTCTGCGCTTCACGCTAGCTTACAATCCGGGTGCGGCATTCGGCATGCACCTCGGACCGGCGTCGCGTTGGATCTTTGCGACGTTGAGCGTCATCATCGTCGTCGTGCTGCTGCGCGCGACGGCCGACCTCACGCGCGAGTCGCGTCTGGCTGCGATCGGAGTGCCGATCGTCATTGGCGGAGCGATCGGCAACTTGCTCGATCGGATTCGTTATCGGGATGGCGTAGTGGATTTCATTGACATCGGAGTGGGCGACGTGCGGTTCTGGACCTTCAACGTGGCCGACTCTGCGGTGACCGTCGGGGCAGTTTGTCTGGTGCTGGCGCTGTGGCGTCAGGACCAAGACGCGCAATCATGAGCGCCCCCGACACCGTCTACACGTTCGACATCAGCGAAGAGGCAGGAGAACGCCTCGACCTCGTGGTCGCTCGTCACTGCGACACCTCCCGCACGCAGGCTGCCACGCTCATCGCGAACGGCAACGTGCTGGTCAACGCGAAGGCGTTCAAGGCGTCGTATCGCACCGAGCCGGGCGATGCGGTGCAGGTAACCGTGCCGGCCCCGCCCGGACGCGACATCGAGCCCGAGGACATTCCGCTCAACGTCGTCTTTGAAGACGAGCATCTCGTCGTCATCGACAAGGCCGCTGGCATGGTGGTGCACCCCGCGCCCGGCAACTGGTCGGGGACGCTGGTGAACGCGCTGATGGGTCGTGGGGAGCCGTTGGCCGAAGGTGGCGGTACGGATCGTCCCGGCCTCGTGCATCGGCTCGACAAGGAAACGTCCGGGCTGTTGGTGGTGGCCAAGACCGACGCCGTTCATCGCAAGCTCAGTGCGGCCATCGCGGCGCGTCGCGTCACGCGGCGCTACGCGCTTTTGAGCTGGGGACACCTCAAGGCCGATACGCTGCGCGTGGACAAGCCGATCGATCGCGATCCCAAGGACCGGACGCGCATGGCGATCGTGGACGGTGGCAAGCAGGCACGCACCGACTTCATGCGGCTGGCCCGCTTTGATTCCGTGGACCTGCTGCGCGCGCATCTGCACACCGGGCGGACGCACCAGATTCGCGTCCACCTGTCGTCGGTGGGGCATCCGGTGGTTGGTGACGATACTTACGGCGGGGGCGGAGGTCGGCGACTCGCGGAGTTGCCGCCCAAGCGGTTCTTCCTGCATGCGGCGTGGCTGCGCTTTCGCCATCCGGTGACGGGAGAGCTGATGGACCTGCGCTCCCCGCTTCCCGACGACTTGCGGCGCTCCATCGCGGCCATGAGCGGGATGCCGGAACTCGCCACGACGGATGCACCGCTCGATGTCTTCCGATTCTTCCAGGCCGACGAGCCTGTCGTTCCCGAACCGACCGACGACGAACTCGAATGAGGGCGTGCCGGGCGCGTCCGCGCGCTCGGCCATGTTGGACGACGAAGATCGGGCTTATGACGTGGTCGTGCGTGTCGCTGACCAACGCTACGGCATCCCGGTGTCGCAGGTCCGGGAGGTGCTGCGCCCGGGAGTGATCACGCGCGTGCCCGGCGCCCCCGAGATCGTGGTGGGTATCGTCAACGTGCGGGGCGCTGTCGTCACCGTGCTGGACCTTTCCGCACTGTTGACGGGAGAACGTGCCGTCACAGCGGCCTCGATCGTCCTGCTTGAGCACGGGACCCGCCTGGTTGGGCTGGCCGTGCAATCGGTGCGCGATGTCCGCACGATCCCGAGCGATGCTGAAGCCAGCAGCCTGGAGGTCGGCGCGGACGAGGACGTCGTACCGTTGGATGCGGCCGCGTTATGTGCGCGGCATCTGCTCTCTTCCGAGGAGATGCGACAGTGAGCCGGACGGTACTGATTTGCGACGATGCGATCTTCATGCGCACGATGGTGGGGGATATCCTCACGCAGGCGGGCTTCGAGATCATTGGCGAAGCGGAAACGGGTGTGCAGGCGGTCGAGAAGTATCAGCAGCTCCGTCCTGATCTGGTGACGATGGACATCGTGATGCCCGACATGGGTGGCATCGACGCGGTCCGCGAGATCACCAAGCACGATCCGACGGCGCGCATTCTCATGTGCAGCGCGATGGGCCAGCAGGCGCTGGTGGTCGAAGCGATTCAGGCCGGCGCCAAGGACTTCGTCGTCAAGCCGTTTCAGCCGAGCCGAGTGCTCGAGGCCGTGACGCGCGTCCTCGCCGCGTAAGCGGCAATCGCTCCGTCGTACCGGGACGCACGCGATGGACCAAGCCCGATACGCGGAGCTCTTTCGCACCGAGTCGCGCGAGCATCTCGGCGAGATCGATGCGGCGCTGCTCGAGCTGGAACAGACGACCGATCGCACGCGCCAGAGTGCCGCGATCGCCACACTGTTTCGCGGCACCCACACCATCAAGGGGATGGCGGGGGCGATGGGCTACGCAGTCGTCGAGCAGGTCGCGCACGCACTGGAATCACTGCTCGAACGCATGCGGTCTGCCGGTGCATCGGTTGATCGTGCGCTGACTGCGCTGCTGTTCGATGGGAGCGACGCATTGCGTGTGGCGCTCGACGAAGCCGGCGCGGGGGATGCCCCCTCGAGTTCAGTGATCGAGGTGCTGGCACGGCTGCGCAGCACTGCGGGCGCGTCCGGTGCCGCTTCGGCCGCGCCGACGCCTGCGCCCAGTGTACCCTCGCTCGAGTCCGCGTCATCCTCGCCGACTGCAGAGACGGCCGCGATCGAGTCGCGCGTAGTCGACGTCGCACTGACTGCCGATTGTCCGCTCAAGGGCGTGCGCGCGATGCTGGTGATGGCGAGACTGCGCGCCGTGGCGACGGTGCACGCGGTGCAGCCGCCCGAAGAACGCTGGGGCGACGAACGCTTTGACGGGGTTTTCGCCGCAAGCTTCTCCGGCGCGATCGATGCGACCGAACTCGAGGCAAGCCTGCGCGCGGCCGGTGACGTTGCCAAGGTCCGCATTCGCGCCGCCGACCAAACGAACTCATCGCGCGCCGACAATGCGGCCATGCGCACAGTTCGTATCGACTTGCGTCGTCTCGACACGCTGCTCGATCTGGTCGGTGAGTTGGTGATCACGCGCGACCGTTTGCTGCGCGAGACCGAACGCGCGATCGACTCGGGAGCAAACCGAGCGCTCGCGCGCGCTGCGCAGGACACGGCGCGACTGGTGAGTGCGTTGCAGGACGAAGTGCTGCAGGCGCGCATGGTGCCCGTTGGCCAGGTGTTCGACCGCTTCCCGCGTCTCGTGCGTGACGTGGCGCGCGAACTGGGCAAGGAAGTGCACTTCACCACAGAAGGGCGCGACCTCGAACTCGATCGATCACTCATCGATGCCATCGGTGATCCGATCGTGCATCTGCTGCGCAACGCGCTCGATCATGGCATCGAGGAGCCCGCGCAGCGACGGGCGGCGGGAAAGCCGTCTACGGGTGAGTTGGTGCTACGCGCCGGCCGTGACCGCGCAACAGTGGTGCTGCAGGTGGAGGACGACGGTGGTGGCATCGATCGCTTGGCGATTCTCGCGCGGGCGCAGGAGCAGCAGATCGTAAGCGCAGACCTGACCACCCTCGACGACGATCAGCTGCTGATGGTTCTCGCACACCCGGGCTTCTCGACGGCGCGCGCGGTCACGGCGATCTCGGGACGAGGCGTGGGTGTCGATGTCGTCATGACGCGGGTGCGCGCGCTGGGCGGCACGCTGGAGGTGGAGACGCTCGAAGGGCAGGGCACCGTGTTCACGTTGCGCCTGCCGGCAACACTGGCCATCACGCGCGCGCTGCTGGTGCACGTAGGTGACGAAACGTACGCATTGCCTGCCGCACATGTGATCGAAGTCGCAGAATACACGCCCGGCACGATCGTCACGGAGCAGGCGCACGAGCGCATGATGTGGCGTGATGAAATGCTGCCAGTGGTCCACCTTCGCGAGCGTTTCGGACACGCGCGCGCCGAACGTGAAACGTTTGTTGCCATCGTCGAATCGGCGGGACGACGCGCGGCATTGTTCGTTGATGCATTGCTCGCGCAACAGGACATCGTGGTCAAGCCGCTCGACGTGGTGCGTGGAAGTAGCGCGCTGTTCAGCGGCGCGACTGTGCTCGGTGACGGTAGCCCCGCACTCATCGTCGATGTAGGCGCGTTCTGCTGAGCGAACACGCGCCTGTAGTCCAGCTGGATTCCGAACGACTACCGATCTGACGTGATCGTTGCGCTGCCCGAACTGAAAGCGGAGTGAAGATGGAGGCGATTCGGTCGCTCAAGACGATACAGCTCGATGCGCTGCGCGAAACGGCGAACATCGGCGCGGGGCACGCCGCAACGGCGCTGTCGCAGATGACGGGCAGCACGATCATGATCAAGGTGCCCGCGATCAGCATCGCCAGCATCGATGATCTCCCCGCGCAGTTCACGGACGAAGAGGAGCCGGTCGCCGCGGTGCTCATGCACATGCTCGGCGATTTGAGTGGACGCACCCTGCTCGTCTTTCCGCGTCCGACGGTGATGCGTCTTGCGGAACTGATGCTGCGTCGTCCCGTGGGCTCGTCGCTCGCGCTCGGTGAGCTGGAGACCTCGGCCATCAAGGAAGCGGGCAATATTCTCAGCGGCGCGTACATGAACGCGCTCAGCGACTTCCTCGGCATGCTGCTCCTCCCGTCACCGCCCACGCTGGTGATCGACATGTCCACGGCCGTGTTGAGCAGCGCCTTCGCCGAGTTTGCACCGGACCCGGACGCGATCATTTGCGTCGAGAGCGAGTTCATGCTCACCGAGACCGGTCACACGCTCCGCGGATTCTTCTTGCTTTTGCCGGACCCCGCGTCGCTGCAGGTGATGTTGCGCGCACTGCGTCTCGCGTAACCCGCAGGTCAGGCGCAGTGCAGATGGAGCCGATGGCCCCCGGAGGACGCGACGCCGAGCTGCTGCGCGCGATGCTGACGCGCATCGATCAGCAGGACCCGGGTGCGTTCAACAACCTCGGCGTGCTGTATCACAGCAAGGGACTCTACGCCGAGGCGGTGGACGCCTTCCTGCGCGCGCTTGCCCTCGATCCTCGCATGCGGACGGCGGCGCGCAACCTCGAGATTGCGGCGACACGCGACGGTGCCTGCGACTCGCGTCTTGCGAGTTTAGCGGCCCGGCTGGAGATCGATGCAGACGACGTGGTGGCGCTGCGTGAGCGTGCGCGGCTGCTGCGACTCATCGGCCGCCACACGGAGGCCTCGCAACAACTCGACGCGCTGATCGCGGCCGATCCCGACGATACCGCCTCACTCTTCGAGCGCGGACTGATCGAGCAGCGTGCGGGCGACCTGCGTCGCGCGCAGCGGTGGTTCGAGCGCGCAGTGAACGTGTCCTCCGGTGATCCGATTCCGCGGCTGCATCTCGCCGAGGTGCTGTACCAGCGAGGGCAGAACGAGCAGGCGCTGGAGGCGCTCGAGTCGCTGTTGACGTTGTGGCCGAACATGGCCGATGCGCACCTGCTGCACGGCTTCGTGCTCGGCGACATGGGGCGCCACGAGGCCGCACGCGATGCGTCGCGCAAGGCCTCTGCGCTCAACCCGTCGTTGCAGACACTGCAGCCCGATCTCTCGCTCGACGGTGGTGTGGCTCCGATTCCGTACGCACCCGTTCAGCGCGATGTCCCCGCTGAAGGCGCGTTGGCACGCTACGGACTTGGTCTGGCGTTTCGTCAGCGTGGCTACTTCGACGAAGCCCGCCGCGAGTTCGAGCGAGCGCTCGCGCAGGGTGAGGATGCGCGCCTTGCACGACACGCGATTGCCGAGCTCGATCTCGTCGCCGGTCGTTTCGCGGATGCTCGCGCCGCGTACGAACAGCTGCTGCAGGAGCAGGCCGACCAGCCGCGGCTCTGGAACGAGCGCGGCGCGGCGCTGCATCAGGGCGGTGATGTCGAAGGCGCGGCGGAGAGCTATCGACGTGCGCTGCGCATCGATCCGCGCTACGCAATTGCGTACAACAATCTTGGCGTCGCGCTTTCCGATCTCGGCGAGGCGTCGGCCGCGCGCGAGGCACTCTTGCGTGCGGTGGAGCTGGATGCTGCGCTCGCACGCCCCAAGCTGAATCTGGCACGCTGGTACGTGCGCCATCGCGATCCACTGGCCGCGCTGTCGTTGTTGCGCGAGTTCGTGGCGTTCCACGCGGACAATGCTGACGCGTGGCATGACCTGGGTGTCGTCTTTCAGCTGCTGCATCGCACCGATGAAGCCCGCGATGCGCTGGCGCGTGCCATCGAGCTGCGTCCCGATCACGCCGAGGCGCGGTACGCGCTGGCGCAGGTGCTGGCATCGTTGGGAGATGACGATGGCGCGCTGCGCGAGACGCAGCGTGCGTTGGGGCTCGCCCCGGTTCGTGTGGAGCCGCGACTGATCATCGTGATCGCGTTGCAACTCGAGTGTCCTGAAGCGGCTGGTCTGCTGGATCTGCTGGCGATCGCCGCGGATGTGCCGCTTGCCGGTGTGTCGCTCGACGAGCAGACGGTCGCCGGGTTGCTGCCGCAGTTGGAGCCAGTCGCGCCAATTGCCATCGTCGACGATGTGGCCGCGCGAATCACGCGATTCTGCGAAGAGGGCGATGCCTTCGCCGCGCGGCGACTGCATGGCGAGGCCGGCGATCGTTACGCAGCCGCGCGCGGCTTACTGGAGGGCGAAGGGCTTCCTGCGATCAGCGGCGACGGCTCGCTGGGGCCGCTGTGGCATCGTGCGGTCGTTGGCGAGGCGCGCTCGCTCTGCCTGCTTGGCTCGGGACATCATGCGATGTCGCGACTGCGCGGTCTCGCGGCGCAGTATCCGGAGGACGCCGAAGTTGTGGCGCTCTTCGCGTCGAGTGCTGCCGCGGCTGCAGCCCGTCAGGAGGCACCGGCTGAGGTCGTACCAGTGCTGCTGCGTCGGCTGCTGCGGCTGGAAACCGACAGTGCGGCACTGCTGCACTTCGCAGGCGACACGGCGGTGAGTATCGGAGATGGCGTCCTCGCGCTCGCCTGCTACCGGCGTGCGCTCGCGATCGACCCAACTCGGCCATCGCCGCGCGTGGCCATCGCGCGCGTGTTACGTCATCGGGGCGATCTGCAGGCCGCACGGCTGGAGCTCGTAGCGGCGCTGGCGACTGCGCCGGAGTTCCGCGATGCGCTGTTGGAGTTGGCGCGCGTGAACCTCGCGACGCGAACGGTGCGCGAGTCTGTCGCCGGACTCACGCGACATCTCGCTGCCGTACCGACAGACCTCGACGCGCTCGTGCTGCTGATCGAACTGCTCGTGGCAGTTGACCGTGATGCTGACGCGCGTGTGGCGGTCAGTCGCGTGCTCCGGCATGACGCAGAGCATGTCGGTGCGCTCTGGTTTGACGGGGTTTTGCTCGCTCGACAGTCGCGCATGCGCGAAGCCGTCGATCGGTGGATGCGGGTGCAGCGTTCTTCCGATGACGAATTCGCGCCGCGTGCGACGAAGGCATTGGCGAAGGTCGAGGAACGTGAGCAGCTGAGCGATCTGCGGAAGGCTTCGTGAGCCTCGAAGGACGCATCCGCGACCTCGGCCTGCCGGAGGTCTGCCAGCTGCTCGGGGCGAGCCGCAAGACCGGCACGCTGCGCGTGCTCGCACCTCTTCGAGCCCGCGACGCCGAGATTCGGTTCATAAGTGGACAGATCGCCGACGCCCGACAGTGGCAGACTGACGTGCCTCTGAACGAGCTGCCGGCGTCGGTGCCTACGCCCGATGCTCGTGCGGTCGAGGCGTGCGTGCTCGAAGTCCTCACTTGGGGGGATGGCGAGTTCCAGTTTGTGGCCGAGAAGGGAGCTACCCGATCGGCCAGTCCGGTTCGATTGAACGTGGAGCCGCTGCTCGTTGAGGCGGCGCAACGCGCCGAGGTGTGGCAGCGCGTGCGCGATCGCATCGCGGGCCCGCAGGCAGTGCCTGCCTTCGTCGACATCGATCCGCAACAGCTCCCATTGCTACGGCTCGTGCCGCAGGAGTGGGAAGTGCTCACCCGGGTCGATGGTGCGCGGGATCTGCAGGCGCTCGCCGCGGTGCTGGGGCGCAGTTTGCTCGACGTCGCGCAGATCGTGCACGCGCTCGTCGGCGCGGGCGTGCTCGCCATTCGCGATCTGACCATCGCGCCACGGCGACACCCCACGCCGCCGACGCAGTTGGCCGTGCCGTCATGGCCGGACGCGTTCGATCCCGACGACGATGAGCGTGTGCTCGACGCCGGTGACCTTCTCGCCGACGCGTTCCGCGCCGACGCGCTCGACGCCGGAGATTCGAGTGACATCGACGACGCCGTCTTCGATCCGATTGCCGCTGGTGTGACGGATGCGGACGGAATTCCCCGTCGACTAACGCCGCGCACCACCGACGTTATCGCCGTTTCGGATCGAGTATTGCAGGCGGCGTCGACGCTCGAATTCCCCAGTGAAAATGCCGTTGCGTCCTCGCCAGTGCAGCAGTCCTTGTCGCAGGAGACGCGGCAACGTCGTGCCAGCGGGGTGAGCGCAGTGACGCTGTGCCTGCATGGTGACGATGCCGCCCGACATGGTGACTTGGCGGGTGCGTTGACGTGCTGGAGTGCGGCGCTACGTGCCGATGCGACGTCCATCGACGCGGATCGGGTGCGCGAGGCGATTGCGCTTGCTGCTCGTCTGCACGCGTTGCTGCACCCGTCGGGACGAAGCTAGAACGCAGTCAGAGAGGAGCGGGCGAATGCCCATCGTAGATCACGCCACGCGGCTGATCACATGCAAGCTGGTCTACTACGGACCGGGTCGATCGGGAAAGACGACGAACCTGACCTACCTGCACTCGGCGTTGCCGAGCGGGCAGGTGGGCTCGCTCACGTCACTCGCGACTCGCCGCGACCGCACGCTCTTCTTCGACTACCTGCCGGTGGATCTCGGAACGGTCGGCGCGTACAAGGTGCGCTTTCAGCTCTACACCGTTCCCGGCCAGCCGTACTACCGCAGCATTCGCCAGCTTGTGCTGCAGGGCGCTGACGGCGTCGCGTTCGTTGCGGACAGCCAGCGCCATCGCTGGGAAGACAACATCGACAGCATGCAGGACATGCACGCGAACCTGGCCGAGCACGGCATCGACGCGCGCGCGCTCCCGATGGTCATGCAGTACAACAAGCAGGATCTTCCGCCATCGCTGGCGGCCACCGTCCCCGAGCTGTCGCGCGCGCTGAACTTTCGCGGCGTTCCTGAGTTCGGCGCCGACGCTCCGAATGGCATCGGCGTGTTCGACACGCTGCGCGCACTCGGCATGCGCGTGCTGCGTCGCCTTGGCGCCGACAGCGCAGCGGAAGACGAACGGCATGACGGCATCACGGCAGGTGCGGCATGACACCGCACCCGGAGGAGCCGGCCTACCGCTTCGACAACTTCGTGGTGGGCGCGTCAAACCGACTCGCGTCGTCCGCAGCCATGGCCGTGGCCGATGCACCGGGGGCGGCGTACAATCCGTTGTTCGTCTACGGGGACTCGGGGCTGGGCAAGACGCATCTCGTCGCGGCGATCGCCCATCGCGCGCTGGCGTCGCGTCCGGAGTTGCGTGTCGAACTGAGTAGCGGTGAGGAGCTGGCCGAGCGATTGCACCAGGCGATCGCGACCGGGCAACAGGAGCAGTTCACCGAGCGCTATCGACAGGTGCAGCTGCTGGTGCTCGATGACGTGCAGTTTCTCGCCGGCCAGCGGGAGACGCAGAGTGAGTTGCTGCGGCTGTTCAATCTCATGCAGGGCGCCGGCCGTCAACTGGTGATGACCAGTGATCGACCACCCAGCGAAATCCCGGACGTCGATCAGCGCCTGCTGTCGCGCTTCTCCGGTGGGTTGATCGTGGATGTGGGCGCGCCCGATTACGAGATGCGTCTGGCCATTCTGCGAAACGCGGCCGACGTACGTGCCCTGCAGTTTGGCGACGGCGTGCTCGAGGAAATGGCGCGACTTGCCTTCGGCAACGTGCGTGAACTCAAGGGCGCGCTGAACAAGATCACGGCATTCCAGCAGCTCGATGGCACGGTCATCACGCCCAATGACGTGCGCGCCGTGCTGGGCGAGCGCGCGTCGGTGGCGTCCGCTCCCGACCGTCGCGACGTCGCGCCGACGATGCTTGGCGCGGAGTATGAAGGCTTCCTCGCCGATGTGCTGCAGGAGGTCGAGACGCGCGTGGAGAAGTGGCGCGTGGTGTTGGGTGAAGCCTGCAGCTATTGGCGTGCGGAAGGGTTTGTCACGCAGGTATTGGAGCGTGCGGTCGCGCATCCTGTCCAGCCCGACGTGAACGGACTGCTCGCCACGTTCAGCGCGGCGGTCGAGCATCTGCGCGCGATCGAGGCGCAGGCGGTGCTCCTCGATCCTGCGCTCCGCGGCCACAGTGCCTTTCGCAATCCCGAAGCGGTGGCGGAAGCGCAGGCGTTGCTCGATCGTGCGATGGCGACTGCCATTCCGCTGCCTGCGCCCAATGCGGCGTTTACACGAGATGCTCTTGAAGTGGGCAGCGCCAATCAACTGGCGCTCAAGGCCTTCGACGCCGTGGTCGAGCATCCGGGCGCGCGCTACAACCCGCTCTTCGTGCACGGCCCGAGTGGAGTGGGGAAGACGCACGTGCTGCACGCATTGGGCAATGCCATGCGCGCGGCGTGGCCCGAGAAGGCGATCGCGTGCGTGACCGGCGTGGCCTTCGGGGACGAATTGGTGCAGGCGCTGCAGGAGGGCGGGGTGGAGCGGTGGCGTGCGCGCTATCGCGCCGCTGACGTGCTGCTGGTGGACGATGTCCATTCTCTGCGCGACCTCGAGCGGACGCAGGAAGAACTCTTCCACCTCTTCAATCACGTGTACGATCGCGGGGGGCAGATCGTGCTCACGGCCGATCGTCCTCCGCGTGAGTTGACGGGCTTTGCCGATCGACTGCGGTCGCGATTCGAAGGCGGCCTGGTGGTGGCGATGCATGGCCCCGATCGCGCACTCCGCGAACGACTCGTCTCGCGCTGGCTCGCTGAAGCGGCTGCTGAGCCCACGCAGGAGTTGGTCGCGATGCTCGCTGATCGCGACGTCAGCAGCGTGCGCGAGCTCAACGGACTCTTCAAGCGCATCGAAGCCGCCTCCGATCTGAACGGTTTTGCGATCAGCCTCGAGTCCGCGCAGCGCGCACTCGGCATTCAGCCGACGCGCGTCACCCGTCGTGTGCCCACACGTGTCCTATCCACCGGCGCGGACGGAGTGTCCATCGACGACTTCTTTCTCGATCGCGAGAAGATGATTCTCGATTGGCCCGAGATCGGCGGACGCGTGATCGAGGAGCTGCGCTGATGGCCATCCGCGGCAACTTGAATGAGGCGAGTCTCGCCGACGTGCTGCAGCTCCTGGCCCTTGGTCAAAAGACCGGATGCCTCAGCGTGGCACGCGAAGGCAGCTTCGGCACCATCCACTTCGACGGTGGACGCATCGTCTTCGCGTCCATCGTCAACCGGCG
The DNA here is from genome assembly GCA_965279375.1 of Gemmatimonas sp. GTDB lineage: Bacteria > Gemmatimonadota > Gemmatimonadetes > Gemmatimonadales > Gemmatimonadaceae > Gemmatimonas. The sequence goes on from OZ257156.1 coordinate 3,513,631, forward strand.
CGATCGCCTTGGCGATCGGCTGGTACGCAACGGTGCTATCGCCGCCGATACGCTGGCGCGACTGGTGGGCACCGCAGCGCCCAACGACGATCGAGCACTCGCTGTGGCGTTGCTCGATCGCGGTCTCGTGGACTTCGACCAGCTCGAAGCGATCTACCGGGTACACGTCGAAGAGTCGGTCTACTTCCTGCTCGGTTGGACACAGGGGACGTTCACCTTCGAGGCTGCGCCGCGCGCCGACGAGTCGGACATCCTCGTTTCCATCAGCGCAGATTCGCTGCTGCTGGAGGGGGCTCGTCGCGTCGACGAGTGGACGCTGGTCGCGAAGAAGATCCCGAGTCTCGATCTGATCTTCGAAGCGGACATCACGCGTCTCGCCGGCCGCGAGGCGCCGCTGAGCGCGACGCAGGAGAAGCTGCTGCCACTGCTCGATGGCACGCAGGACGTCAACAGCATCATCGAACGTTCTGGGCTCGGCGAGTTTGAGGTAGGCAAGGCGCTCTTCGGCTTGCTGACCGCGGGATACGTGCAGCGTGTCGGGCGCAGCGCGGCACGGCGTCCGCCGCCGCCAGAGAGCCGTGTGGCGGAGCACCGAAACCTTGGCGTCGCGTTCTATCGCACGGGGCTGTACGACGAGGCGCAGCGGGAATTCCGCCGCGTGCTCGAACTGCGCGACAGCGACAGTGCGGCGCGATTCCACTTGGGTCTCGTGCATCTGCGTCGCGGCGAGTGGGATGAAGCCGTCTCGGTGCTCCAGCGAGCCACCGCGGAACCGGACGCGCCGGCCGCGGCCTTTCACAATCTCGCGTACGCCTGCGAGCGGCTCGGACGATTGGACGATGCCCGAGCCATGCTGGCCGAGTCGGAGCGTCGTCAGACCGCGGGCGACCCGCGCACCCAGCTGTCGTTGGCAATCGTCGCGCTGACGGCGGGTGAGTTGGTGGCGGCGGAATCGCACTTGGCGTCGGCGCGCGAGCTCTGGGGCGCGCGCCAGCCGTCGGCGGCGTGGTTTCACGCGGCGGGGCTCACGGCGGCGCTCGCCGGCGACTTGCCACGCGCCACGCGCGTGCTGGAGGAAGGGATCGGCATGCACCCCCATGCGGCGACCTTGCACAACAATCTCGCGGTGGTGCACGAACGCCGTGGCAGCTACGAACTCGCTGCTCGTACCATCGAGCACGCGCTGCTGGAGGACGCCAACGCTGCGCATCTGCACAAGAACCTTGGCGACTATCTGTATCGAGCGCAGAGGTACGACGAGGCGTTCGAGGCATTCACACGCGTCGTGCGCCTCGACGCCACGCACGGCGCCGATGTGCACCTCAAGCTTGGCAACATTCTCTATCGCCGCGGGGAGCTGCGTGACGCGCAACTCGCCTGGGAGCGGGCACAAGTGATCGAGCCACACAACGCTATCGTGCGAGCCAATCTCGACGCATTGGGACGTGCCGACCTTCGCGAGTCTTCGCGCGGGAGCCGGGCCACTTCACCCGCGCTGCGCACGGTCACTGATCCGTCGCCCGCGTCAACGACAGCGATGGCCGAGGAAGCGGCATGAGCGAAATCCAGGTTCGTATTGCCGACTATGCGGTGGCCGGCAGTGAGTCGGTGCTCGTGACCAACGGCATCGGCTCGTGTGTCGCGATCGCGCTGTATGAGCGCGAGGCGCGGGTGGGAGCGCTGGCGCACATTCTGCTCCCCAACGAGGTGCTCACCGCGTCGCAGGAACCGCCGGGCAAGTGCGCATCATCGGCGATTCCGGTGATGGTGCGGCGCATGCGTGAGCTCAAGGGCACTGGTGAGATCCAGGCGCGGCTGATTGGCGGCGCCAGCATGTTCGCGCCTTTGCTGATTCCCGGTGCGCTCTCGCTCGGCGCGCGGAACATCGCAGCCGCGCGGGCCGCACTCGCTGCGGCGGACATTCCCGTGGTGGGCGAAGACGTCGGCGGCGATCACGGACGGTCGGTGCACTTCGCGCTCGAGGATGGCAGTCTGTTGGTCAGGTCCGTGGCGAAGGGCGATGTCCGACTCTAGCGCTCCACTTCGTCGCGTCGGCGAGGGCTCCCGGCCACGCGTGCTCGTCGTGGACGACAGCGCGTTCATGCGTCGCATCGTCAGTGATGTCGTTGCATCGAGCGGCGAGTTCGAAGTGGTGGGGACGGCGCGCGACGGCGTGGATGCGTTGCGACAGGTGACGCGCCTCGATCCAGACATCGTCACGCTCGACGTGGACATGCCCGAGATGGATGGCTTGTCCGTGCTGCGCTGCATCATGCAGGAGAATCCGCGCGCCGTCGTCATGCTCAGTGCAGGTGGAGCAGATGGCGGGGCTGATGCGACGCTGCGCGCGCTGGAACTCGGCGCCGTGGAGTTCGTGCGCAAACCGTCGGGAGCGATCAGTCTGGATCTCGAAGACGTGTCGGAGCAGCTGCTCGACGCACTCCGCGCCGCCGCGTGCATCAACCTCGATATTCTTCCGCGCCCGGTCGATCGCGGTGCTATCGCCGTGGAGTTGCCGCCGCACCAGCAGCACTCAGGACGTCGGGCCACGCAGCTCGTGTGCATCGCGGCCTCCACGGGTGGCCCTGCGGCACTGGCCAAGGTCATTCCCAAGCTGCCGCGGTTTGCGCAGACGGCGGTTGTGATCGTGCAGCACATGCCCGCCGGATTCACCGCGAGCTTCGCCGCACGGTTACGCGGCGCCTCGCGCCTGCCGGTGCACGAGGCGCGCAATGGCGATGCGTTGTTTGCGGGGCACGTCTATGTCGCGCCGGGCGGCTTTCATCTGCGTGTGGGCGGTCCGGCCGGTCTGCCGGCGCTCTTTCTGGACTGCGGCCCGACGGAATGGGGCGTGCGCCCTGCCGCCGATCCGCTGTTCAAGTCTGCGGTGCCGTACTTCGGCGCGGCGATCATTGGCGTGGTCATGACCGGCATGGGCTGCGACGGCGCGGCTGGCTTGGCCGCCGTGCGCAACGCTGGCGGTCTGGCGCTCATTCAGCAGCGCGATACGGCCGTGATTCCCGGCATGCCCGATGCCGCGCTGCGCACCGCAGGTGCCGATCGCATTGTCACGCTGGACGAAATGGCAGACGCGATCGTCGAGTGCAACGCTCTGCGCGAGTCGAGTGCGAGCGATTCGTCGCTCTTCGAGGTCGCGTCGTGAGCACCGGTCAGTTCCGCTCGACGACCATGTTCGCGCCCCGCGCCCGCGCATCGGTTCCAGCGGTGGATCGCGCGACGTTCGTTGTCTTTGCGATGGCCGATCGGCGCTTCGCCGTGCCGGTCGAATCGGTGGAGCGGGTGCTGCGGGACTCGGTGGCGGCAGGTCCGGCGACCACTGCTGCGTCGGTGAACTACGGTGGCCAGTCGTATGCCGTGGCCGATCTGGCCAGCGCGCTCGGTGTGGAGTTTGCACCCACGGCGGCGTCGCGTGTGCTGGTGCTGTCGGGCGGTGGAGAGCATCGCGCGGTGATCGTGGATCGGGTGCTGGAAGTCGCCACGATCGATGCCGGTATCGTGGAGGCGGCGGACGCGGTGCACGACGGGATCGCGGCGCTGCCGAACGCGGGCGTGCGCGGCGTCTTCACACGCAATGGCGCAGCGGTGATTGTTCTCGATGTCTCGCGCCTCCTCGACGAGACGTTGCACACCGCCCACGGCCCCGCCGCTTTCCGCAAGGAACGTTCGTCATGACGAGCAGCCCGCTGTCCGAACTGCAATCGCTGCGCGCACGACAGGCCGCGATCGCGTCGGCCTTGTCGGCCAGCCCCAGCGCGGAATCGCGAGCACAACTCAAGCAGGACATCATCGCGCTCTTTCGCGAGACCGATGCGGTCTACGCAGCGCTGGGCGAGCTAAAGTCCGACGTGAAGGCGTTGGCGGAGACGTGGAAGCAATTGGACGGCCGAAGCGCATCCAGTCCGCACGCCGGCGTCTCATCGCGGGTCGATCACTTGGGCGCGTCGACCTTCGTCGAGAAGGGGTGGTCCAAGCTCTCGCTCGGCGATGCGGCAGGCGCTGAAGTGGCGCTGCGGCGCGCGTTGGAACTGGCGCCGGCGGATGACGAAGCGGAAACGCTGCTCGGCTGGGCGCAGATGCTCCAGGAGCAGTATGACAGTGCGTTGCTCACGTTCCACAACGTGCTCATGCGCGACCCGCAGAACACGCTTGCCCGCACGAACGTGGGATTCATCTGTCTGCGCAAGAAGAGCTACGGCGAAGCCATCGAACATCTTTCGCGCGCCATTCGCATCGACAGCGATCGCAAGGCCACGCTGTACGCTCATCTCTATCTCGGCATGGTCTACCGCGAGCGTGAGATGTACGCCGACGCAGAACTGTTCTTCCGCAAGGCGATCGAGCTCGGACCGAATCTGATTCAGGCGTGGTACGAATTGGGTCGTGCCCGCTGGTTCGCCGGGGAGCACGCCGGTGCGCGCGATGCGTGGCGTGCCGGTGCGGAGGCCAACAAGTTCAATCCATGGGGAAAGCGCTGCGCCGAAACGCTGGAGTCGGTCGATCGTGGGGAGGCTCCGCCGCGCGACGCGTAGTTGCCTCGCTCGCGATGGTGGCGGGCCTGGCTTTCACCGCGATGTCTCAAGAGCCGATCGCCTTGCGCGGCGGCGTCCAGCTGAGTCGTGGCCGCTTTACCGTAGTGGCCGACCAGCGCGATGCGCGACTCGCACAGTCGCTGCTCAATTCCGCGCTCGCGCAGGACAGCTTTCCGGGGCTGCCGCGCCCCAAGGCTCAAGTCCTGATCGGCGTCGCGCCCAACGCGGCGCGCTTTCGCTCCTGGGTGGGACCCAACGCGCCAGAGTGGGGCGCTGCCATCGCGTTCCCTTCGCAGCAGCGCATCGTGATGCAGGGCAGTGGAGCCGGGAGCGACGCGGGCGATCCACTGGTGGTGCTGCGCCACGAACTGGCGCATCTGGCGCTGCACGAGGCGCTGGGCCCTCTGCCGCCGCGCTGGTTCGACGAGGGCTACGCCAGTGTGAGTGCGCGTGAGTGGAGCCGAGAGCGCACCATCGAGACGTCGAGCGGGATGGTGTTCAAGTCGCTCCCCAATCTTGAGGCACTCGAAGAGGGCTTCGCGGGGCACGAAGGCGAGGCGAACTGGAGCTATGCGCTGGCCTATCGCGCCGTGGATGAGCTGGCTGCACTCGATTCCCGCAACGGCCTGACGAATTTTTTCGCCGAGTGGAAACGCTCAGGGACGTTCGAGCGGGCAGTGCGTAGCGCGTACGGGATGACGGGCGAGCAGTTCGACAAGCACTGGCGCACGCAGACTCGGCGCCGGTACGGTGCGCTGGCCGTGCTGACGGATGCGTCCGCGGCCATCGGGTTCTTTGGGCTGCTGCTGGGGCCGCTGTTCTGGATGCGTTGGCGTCGGGACCGCCGCCGGCTGGAGGCGATGCGGGTGGCGGATCGAGCGCAGGAGCGCGCGGCGCGGGAGAGCGCGCTGGAGGCGATTTTGGCCGGTGAGACCGGTGACCAACCGGTGGGTTCGACGAGTTCGGTGAGTGAAGGCACGTCGGCGGAGGGACCGTCGGCGGAGGCCGGGTCGGCGCCTTCGAGCACGCCAATTTCCCACTGATCCTGCGCTGCCCTTGTTGGGGTGGGGGCGGGTCGGGTATCCTCCCTCCATGACCTCTTCCGAAAAGAACCGCTCGCGCGCTTTCCTGTACTGGGGCGCCGCTGCAGCCGCGATGGTTGGCGGCTACGTCGATCTGGCGCGCGGCGGCGAAACCGTTGCGCCCATTTTGCTCGTGGTGGGGTATGTCGTTCTGGTACCGCTGGCCATCTTGAAGGGATAGGCTGCGCGGTACCCGGTCCGGGCGAATAGCTCAGTTGGTTAGAGCGCCTGTCTTACACACAGGATGTCGGGGGTTCGAGTCCCTCTTCGCCCATCCGGTCACACTCTCTGGCGGAGAACGTCTTGCGATGATTTCCGGCGGGAAGCAAGTTCTGTCTTCGTCCTCGAGTTCCCTCGACTCGCGTGGCTTTCGCACGGCCACCGAGTTGTATTCGCCCCCGACAGCACATCGCGCCGCCGCGCTGTGGACTTGTCGGTCACTACGGCTCCTCTGTGCGGAGGTTACGACATTGATGTCACGGAATTTCCAGGCGCTGTCTGGGATCGGTCTCGCGCTCGGCGGCATCGTGCTGACGCCAACGCTGGCGTCCGCGCAGTACAACCGCGTGCCGGATCCCAACGCAATTCGCGTCATGGTCTCGGTCTTCAAGGCCGGGGAGAAAGGACTCGGCGTGCAGGCGGCTGATGCCGTCCGCTCGCACATGACCTCAGAATTTCCGTTCAAGCAGGTGTATGTCCTGCCCAAGCAGGACATCAATGCGACCCTCGAGGCGTCGGGCTTCCCGACGGCCGACGCGCTGCAGCCGCACGATGCGCGTGCCCTCGCCAATCTGCTCCGCGCCGACGAGTACGTGACCGGCTCGGCGACGAAGACGGCGACGGGTTACAAGGTCGAGGGCGCCCTGGTGCTGGCCCGAGACAATGCGCTGGTGCAGCCGCTCGGCAGCTATGACGCCGCCAAGGTGGACCAGGCGGCCGGCATGGTGTCCAAGGAACTCAAGGAAGCGCGCAAGCAGCTCGAGTTCGAAAAGAAGTGCATCAACGCGGCGCGCGATAACAAGTTCGATGCAGCCATCGGTTTCGCCAAGGAAGGCATCACGGCGTACCCGAAGGCGACGCTGGCGCGCATTTGCCTCGCGAACGTGCTGGTGTCGCAGAAGGCGTCCAATGACGAGCAGCTCAAGATCGCCCGCGAGATCGTCGCGATCGATCCGCGCAGCCGTCCGGGCCTCGCGCTGCTGGCCACCGCGTATCGCGCGGCCAACCAGCCGGACTCGTCGGTACTCGCACTGACCGCGCTGCTCGCCACCGACCCGTCGAACCCGCGTCTCCAGAAGGACGTCATCGACGCCGTGGCCAGCATGGCCAACCCGGCGGCCGCGCGCCCGATCATCGATTCGGCCGTTGCGCTCAACCCGGGCGACCCGGAGTTGCTTGCGCTTCGCTGGAAGATCCTCGGCGCGGTGAAGGACTACAAGGCGATGTTCGTGCAGGGTGAGGAACTGGTCAAGCTCGATACCTCGCTGGCCGACACCACCTACTTCATCCGCACCACGGCGGCCTACGCTGCCGATAGCCAGCAGCAGAAGTCGGCGGAGTTCGCGGCCAAGGGCTTGGTCAAGTTCCCGAACCAGCCGACGCTCACGTTCCAGCAGATCATCGCACTGCGCGCCGCCGGACAGGGGCAGCAGGCACTGGAAGCACTGACCAAGGCCCTCGGCGCCAAGGTCCCCGTCGAGAACGGCGCGTTCCTCCGCCTCACGCTGCTCAAGGATCTGAACCGCAACGACGAAATCGTGCCGGCGGCACGCGACCTCGTTGTGGCGGGCGATACCAGCACGACGATCCGTCAGATGGTCGTCGGTATCGGACAGCAGCAGAGCAACGCGGCTGCCAAGAGCGGAAGCGCGGACGATTACGCGTTGGCTATCAAGACGCTGCTCTATGCCGACTCGATCTCCAAGGGGCAGACCAAGCAGCAGGCTGGCTTCCTCCTCGGCTCCACGTACGTGCGCTTCGCGCAGGTGAAGCTCCAGGCGGCGCAGGCTGGCAAGTCCTGCCCGCTCGCCAAGGAAGCGAAGGACATGATCGTCAACGCGCAGATCGAACTGCCGAAGGGCGGCCAGCTCTACGCCGACACGATGCGCCAACTCATGGGCGCGGCGATGCAGCTGGACACCGGCGCTGATGGGTTGATCAAGGCGTACTGCAAGTAACGCCAGCTCTTCTCTCGCTGGTCCGCGAGCCCGCCGTCGCCTGCGACGGCGGGCTCGCGTGCATTTACCCATCGTCCGCTCTGCTTCGGTGTGTACGAGGACATCACGCGAGCGGTATCACATCCTGTTTCGCTTCGCAGTAATGCACACTCTCTCTCGACGGAACGACGCTTGACGCTCCTCTGCACAACTCGATAACATGCCGAGCCCAAACCCTTGGCTGTGAGCCCGGTCCGTTCTATCCCATCCGGGCGCGTCGGCGCCTACCACGTTCCCGTTCTCCTCGCGGAAGTCGAGGCGCTCCTCGAGCGCGCCTCGACCGTGCTCGACTGCACGCTCGGCGGCGGCGGTCACACAGCGGCCCTGCTCGAACGCGGCAGCCGCGTCACCGGCATCGACCGTGACCCGCGCGCGTTGGCGTCTGCGCGCGAGCGATTGGCCGACTACGAACGCGCCGGCCAGTTCCGCGCCATTCTCGCCAACTACTCCGCGCTCGACAGCAGCGTGTTGGCCTACAGTGAACACTTCGACGGCATCCTGCTCGATCTGGGTGTTTCGTCGCACCAGTTCGACGATCTGGCGCGCGGCTTCACCTTCCGTGAGGGCGCGCCGCTCGACATGCGCATGGGCGACGACGCGGACGTCGATGCGGGCGAGTTGCTCAACACCATTGACGAAGTGGACCTCTCTGCGTTGCTGCGCGCGTACGCCGACGAACCGCGCGCCGCACGTCTCGCTCGCGAGATCATTCGTCGCCGCGAACGTCGTCCGTTTGCAACGGCAGATGATCTGGTGGATGCAATTCGCGCCGTGCTCGGACCGCGCAGTGGCGCGCCCGACTTTGCTCGCATCTTTCAGGCGGTGCGTATTGCGGTGAACGACGAATTGGCGGGGCTCGAGCGTGCGCTGCCCTTGCTGCGCGATCGGCTGACGCCCGGAGGTGTGTTGGCCATCATCAGCTATCACTCGGGCGAGGATCGGTTGGTGAAGAACGCGTTTCGCGACTGGAGCGCGAGCTGCACCTGTCCGCCCAAGCAGGTCATGTGCACCTGCCGTGGCGAGCCACTCGGGGAGACCCTGACCAAGCGGCCCATCAACGCGACGGAGAGCGAGGTGGAAGTGAATCCGCGCTCGCGCAGTGCGCGCCTGCGCGCCTGGCGACGCGTCGGCTGATGGCTACTTCCCGTCGCAAGAGCAGTGGTCCCCTGCGTGGTCGCACGCGCGTCGCGCTCGGCCTCCTGTGCTTCATGACCGTGGCGGGCGTGGTCATCTGGCGACGGAGCGCAGGGAACGCACTCACACGACAAGCGTCTGAGCTAGAGCGTGAACTGCGCTTGATCAAGTCCGATCGATTGGTCATCGAGCGGAAGATCGACAGCGCGATGAGTCGTCAGGCGGTCGTGCCGGCCGCGGAGCGTCGACTGGGGATGCATGTTGCGCCGGACGTGCAGACGCGCGCGCTCGTGGATACGGCGGGGGCTCGTTGAACACGTCGCCGAGCGGAGGAATGCGTATGGGAGGCAACGCGTCGGCGCCCAAGCCGTTCGAGGAGGCGGCCACCGTTGGCTCTCCGCTGGTCAATCGTATGCGTTCGAGCATTACGCATGCGTCGCTGGTGCTCTTTGCGCTCGCGCTGCTGGCGCGGTCGGTGCAGGTGCAGCTGGTCAATCGCGGCATGTGGGCGGAGCTCGCGGCTTCGCACGTCGATCGTGCCGACGTGGCCCCGCTGCGTGGCGCCATTCTGGACGCGAACGGTGACATCCTCGTGGAGTCGCGCGAACTGGTGAGTTTTGGCCTCGACCCGCGCGGCCTCGACTCCACCAAGCAGTACGGCGATGCGCGCATCGTGCTGCGGCGTGGGCTGACCGCGTTGGGTGTGCGTGAAAAGTTGGTGAAACAGGCGCTCGATACCACCAGAAAGTGGGTGGCGATTCCTGGACTGTACGCGCCGAGCGATGTGCGCGAGCTGGTGCAGCTGCGGGCCGTGCGATCCGAGCGTGTGCTCAAGCGGTTTGTGCGCGCGCCGATCGGCATTCAGCGAATCGTCGGTACCGTGAGCAGCGAGCAGAAACCGCAAGGCGGTCTCGAGCTCGAGGCAGATTCGTTGTTGCGCGGCGTCAGCGGTCGGGACGAGTTCGTGCTCGATCGTCGCGGACGTCGCATCGTGTCGCCCGCCCTCGAACGCGTGTCGGCGCAGCCCGGGCACACGATCACGCTGACGCTCAACAGCACGCTGCAGCAGATCGCCGAACGTCAGCTCAAGCTCGCGATGGACAGCACCGGCGCGAGTGGCGGCGACGTGGTGATCATGAACCCGCAGGATGGGTCGGTGCTCGCGCTGGCTGGTGCGCGCGACGGCAAGCCGTCGGCGAATGCCACGGCGCTGACCGAGCCGTACGAGCCCGGGTCGGTGATGAAGCCGTTTCTAGTGGCGCGCCTGATCGATCGGAAGCTCACCACGCCCGACGAAGTGGTGAACACGGAAGGTGGCACCTGGCAGGTGGACAAGCGCGTCATCACCGACGAGCACAAGGCCGCGACGATGGCGGTTCGCGATGTCATTCGGCTGTCGAGCAACATCGGCGTGGCCAAGCTGTCGGAGCGACTGTCACCGCGTGAGGAGTACGAGGAGCTGCGTGACTTCGGCTTTGGCACCTACACGGGCGTGCCGTATCCGGCGGAGTCGCGCGGGCGCTTGCCCCGTCCGCTCAAGTCCGATGGATGGACCGCGCAGACGCGCGCGCAGTTGGCGATGGGATACCAGATCACGGCCACCGCGATGCAGATCGCTGCGGCCTACTCGACATTCGCCAATGGCGGCGAGCTGCTGCAGCCGGCGCTGATCGGCGAAATCAAGGATGCGAATGGCGCCGTCGTGTTTCGTCACAAGCGGCGCGTGCTGCGTCGTGTGATGAGCGAGCAGACGGCGAACACGATGCGCACGATGCTCATGTCGGTGGTGGACAGCGGTACGGCCGTTGCCGCCGGGCTCGAGACGTATGACGTGGCCGGCAAGAGCGGCACGGCGCGACGTGTGGTCGGACGGCGCTACGGAGCCGGCACCTACAGCGCGACTTTCGCGGCCATGTTTCCCGCGCAGGCGCCGCAGTACGTGATCGTGGCCAAGCTGATCGATCCGCAGGGCCGCAAGATCTTCGGTGGCGTGGTCTCCGGCGCGATGGTGCATGGCATTCTGCAGGACGCGCAGTCCACGCGCGACAATTCGCTCAATCGCCAGGAGCTGGCCAAGTACGCGAAGCCGCTCCCGATCCCCGTCGTGAAGCCGCGGTCTCCGCAGGCGATCGCGCAGGCGGCCAAGGATTCGGCGCGACTCGACTCGCTGCGCGCGCCTGCGCCGGCACCCGCGCTGCCGCTTGCCGTCGCGGGACGCATCGTGGTGGATCTGCCGTACAAGGCGCCAACCGCCGCACAGCGCAGCGCAGATAGCGTGCGCGCACTCGCCGCGGTGCCAGCGCAGCCGGTACCCTCGGTCTTTGGCCTCAACGTTCGTCAGGCGGTACGCACGTTGTCCGCGGCCGGCTTTCAGGTTCGAATCGCCAAGGGGCCGGTTGGTCAGACTCTCCCCGCTGCGGGCGCGAGTGCGCGCGCGGGCAGCACCGTTCTCCTGTACGCAGATCCTTGATGACATCCGCGGATGCTTCGACGTCGGCGCCGCGTCCGGTCGCCGAGATTGTAGATGCGTTGCGAGACGCAGGGCTGCTGGTCTCGGCGAGCGACGGACTGCCGGAGACCATTTTGGACATCGCCGACGACAGTCGCCGCGTGGTATCGGGTGGTGCGTTCGTCGCCGTGCGTGGTCATGCGCAGGACGGACACGATTGGTTGGAGAAAGCCGCGGCATCCGGTGCGATCTGTGCGTTGGTCGAAGACGCCGGGCGCACGTCGCTGCCGTGTATCGTGGTGCGCGATGGACGACGTGCGGCGGCAGTTGCGGCGGCGGCGTTCCATCGGTGGCCGGCGCGCGAGCTCTCGATCCTTGGCGTCACCGGCACCAACGGTAAGACCACCACGGTGGGGCTGTTGCGTCATCTCTGCCATCGCGAGGATCGACCGGCGGCATCGATCGGGACGTTGGGCGTCCTGCTCGGCAGCGAGGGTGAACCGTTCCCGGGCGGCGGCGGACTAACGACGCCGGGGCCGGTGGAGCTGCAGCGGCTGTTGCGCGCGCTCGTCGATCGCGGCGTGCGCACGGTGGCGATGGAGGTCTCGTCGCACTCGCTGGATCAGCGACGCGTGGATGGTCTCGCGTTCGACGTAGCGGTGTTCACGAACCTCACGCGCGATCACCTGGACTACCACGGCACGATGGACGCCTACCGGAGCGCGAAGCTGCGACTGGTGGGGCTTCTGTCTCGCGAGGGCACGGCGCTCTTCAACGCGGACGACAGCGCGTGGCGCGGAGCACCGACGGCGCCGCGCACGCTGAGCTTTGGGGTGGACAGTCCAGCCGACGTGATGGCGCGCGACGTCGTCTTCTCGCCGCAGGGAAGCCGGTTCCTGCTGGTGGCGCCCACCGGCGCGCTCCCGGTGGACTTACCGCTCATCGGCGACTTCAACGTGGCCAACGCTCTCGGCGCCGCTGCCGCCGCGTTGGCGCTCGGTGTTCCGCTTGCTGAAGTCGCTGAGCGGCTGTCGTCGGCGCCGCAGGTGCCGGGGCGACTGGAGCGATTGCACACCCTGCCGACCGTGCTGCGCGACTACGCGCACACGCCAGACGCGCTCGATCGCGCGCTGCGGGCGGTGCGTCCATTCACGGTTGTGAGCTCCATCGATCGAGCGTCGTCTACGGTAGGTCGTCTGATCGTGCTGTTTGGCTGCGGTGGTGATCGGGATCGTGGCAAACGTCCGGAGATGGGACGCATCGCTGAATCGCTTGCCGATGTGGTCATCGTCACCAGCGATAACCCGCGCACGGAAGATCCGGAGCGCATCCTCGACGACATTGAAGCGGGCATGCAGCGCGACGAGCACGCGCGGTTTGTCGATCGGCGAGAGGCCATCGCGCACGCGATCTCCATCGCGCGGCAGCACGACGTCGTGCTCCTCGCCGGCAAGGGACACGAGACATACCAGATTCGTGGCACCACCTCGTTTCCGTTCGATGAGCGCGAGATCGTGGACGACATCTTTGCGGAGCTCGACTCCGCAACATTTGAAAGTTTTCGGGTGACGCGATAATGGTCTTCACAACGGCGGGGACCGCGGTGCAAGCCGTGCGTCCGGTGCTGCCCGATGTTCCGCATCCGTACTGGACACTCGAACGCGTTGCGCGCGCCCTGGGCACCGGGCCAAAGTCGCTGACGCCGTTGGGCGGCGTGTCCACCGACACGCGCACGATCCGCAAAGGCGACCTGTTCGTCGCGCTGCGCGGTGAGCAGTACGACGCGCACCAGTTTCTCGATCGGGCGCGCGATGCGGGCGCTGCCGCGCTCGTTGTGGACGATGCAACGGCCGCCGTGGGGCTCGGGCTGCCGGTGTACGTGGTGCCAGATACGCTGGTGGCGCTCGGTCAACTCGCCACCGCGTGGCGACGGGCGTGGGGACGCAGCGTGATTGCGGTGGCGGGCTCCAATGGCAAGACGAGCACGAAGGAGCTGCTCAAGGCTGCACTCGGGCGCACACTGGTCGTGCACGCGACCGCGGGCAATCTGAACAACCTGATCGGCGTGCCGCTGACGCTGCTCGCGATGCCATCAGAGACGGAAGTTGCGGTCATCGAGGTCGGTACGAATACGCCGGGCGAGATCGCGACGCTGCGTGCGATCGTCGAACCTGATGTCGCGCTGCTGACCTCGATCGGGGAAGAGCATCTCGAAGGGCTGGGCGATCTGGCAGGCGTGCTTCGCGAGGAGAGCGAGGTCTTTCATGGAGCAGCGCTGGCCATCGTGCCATCGGTGCATCCTGAAGTGGCCGCGATCGCTGCGACGCGCGCTCGCGCGGTGGTACGCGCCGGGTTGGCCAACACGCCAGACGGTCCGGCAGACGTCACCCCCACCGCGTGGGGGCTCGATGCGGAAGGACGCGCCTGGCTCGAGGTGGACGGCACGCGAATCGTGCTGCCGCTTCGTGGTGCGCATCAGGCGGCGAACGCGATGCTGGCGGTCGCGGCGGCGCGGGCGTGTGGGGTGCCGCTCGCTGACGCAGCGCTCGGGATGGCGGCGATGCCCGTGCCGAGCATGCGGGGCGTGTGGGAGAACATCGGTGAGGCCGTGCTGATCAATGACGCGTACAACGCCAATCCGGCGTCGATGCGCGCGGCGATTGCGTTGTTGGCGGGCGTCGGCGCCGGTCGGCAGCGCGTGGCCATTTTGGGCAGCATGCGGGAGCTGGGCGAACAGGCCGATACGCAGCATCGCGAAGTCGCGCGCGTTGCGCTGGCGTCGCCGGCGGAGCTGTTGGTGGGCGTAGGGGCGTTCGTGGCGGCGTTCGAAGCGGAGGCGACCGCAGCGGATCGCGCGCCCAACGCGCGTGTCGTCCTGGCGTCGGAGTTGGATACACTCTGGCCAATCCTCGAGCCGCGCTTGGCGCGCAACGCGGTTATCCTGCTCAAAGCGTCGCGGGGCATGCGCCTTGAACGCCTCGTTCCCACTCTTACTTCTTGGGCGTCCGCCTAGTGCTCTACGCGCTGCTGCAACCGTTCGCGCGCGATCTGCGTCTGCTGAACCTGCTCAACTACATCACCTTCCGATCGGCGGCGGCGTTCGTCACCGCGCTGGTGATGTCGTTCGTCTTCGGCCCGATGATCATTCGACGCCTGCGGCGCATGTCGGTGCATCAGGTGGTGCGCGAGGGAACCCCCGACACGCACGCCGGCAAGGGCACCACGCCAACGATGGGTGGCGTGATTATTCTGGTGGCATCGATGGTGCCCGTGCTGTTGTGGGCGCGGTTGACCAATCAGTACGTGCTGTTGGCGGTGGCGGTCACCTTGTGGATGGGCGCGATCGGTTTTCTCGACGACTATCTCAAGCTCAAGCAGAAGCGCGAAGGGAAGAAGAACGAAGGACTCGTGGAGCGATACAAGCTGGCGGGGCAGGTGACCTGCGGCGTCGGGCTCGGACTCATCCTGTGGCTCTCGCCGATTTCCACGTTGCCGGGCGCGTCCACCACGCTGCCGTTCTTCAAGTACGTGCTGGTGGTTCCGGTGACGGCGTCGCTGGCATGGCTCTATGTGCCCTGGGTGACGTTCATTCTCACGGGCTACAGCAACGCAGTGAACCTCACCGATGGGCTCGACGGACTCTCGGCGGGGCTGGTCGCGATCGCGGTGCTCACGCTTGGCCTGTTCGCGTATCTCATTGGACGCGTGGATACGAGCGCGTACCTGCAACTGTTCTATCTGCGTGGCGCCGGCGAGTTGACGGTCTTCTGTGCGGCCGTCGTCGGGGCGTGTATCGGATTCCTTTGGTTCAACGCGCATCCGGCGCAGGTCTTCATGGGCGACACGGGATCGCTGGCGCTAGGCGGGGCCGTCGGCGCGATTGCCATTTTGCTCAAGAGCGAGTTCCTGCTGCTGATCGTGGGGTTCGTGTTCGTCGCGGAAACGATTTCGGTGATCCTGCAGCGCGGCGTCTTCAAGTACCGGCGCAAGCGCTTCGGGTTGGAGTACGCGCAACAGCATCGCGTATTCAAACGCGCGCCGTTGCATCATCACTTCGAGCTCTCGGGATGGCCCGAGACGCAGGTGGTTGTGCGATTCTGGATCGTTGGCGTTCTCTGCGCGATTCTGGCGCTGAGCACGCTCAAACTGCGCTAGTTGGCGCCGAGCATCGCGGAGCCTTTCATGGGAGATGCACGTCTGCCGCAGGATTTGGCATCGGTGGTGGCACGCGCGCTTGCTGAGCGGCGCGGCGAGTTTGCCGTGATCGGACTCGGACGCAGTGGCCGTGCGGCCACGCGTCTGCTGCGCGCCGCTGGCGTGGCGGTGTACGCATCCGACGCGGGCGCGTCGGCGGCGTCGGTTGGCGCCGCCCAGGAACTCGAGACCACGGGCGCGTCGGTGCAGACCGGCGGTCACGATCTCGCGCGCATCGCCAAGGCGTCGGTCGTGGTGGTGAGCCCCGGCGTGCCGCCGGATGCGCCGCCGCTGCGCGCCGCGCGTGACGCGCACGTCCCGATCGTCAGCGAAGTGGAGGTCGCCTTGCGTCTGCAGCCCGGGCTCCGCTACATCGCGACCACGGGCACCAACGGCAAGACGACGACCACCGCACTGATCGGGCATCTGCTGCGCGCACTCGGTCACGAGGCGGCGGATGTGGGCAACATCGGTACGCCGGTGTCGGAGTTGGCGCTGCAAAAGGTGCCGCCGGCGTGGGCATCGCTCGAGATGTCGTCCTTCCAGCTGCACGACACGCCGGGGATCTATCCCGATGTCGGAGTGCTCACCACGCTCAGCGCCGATCATCTCGATCGCTACGAGAGCGTGGCGGAGTACTATGCGGACAAGCGCCGCATCTTTCAGAATGCAACCGTGGTGTCCCAGTGGGTGGTGACGGCGGACAACGCGGACGTGGATGCGATGATGCCCGGCGTGCTGGGACACGTGTATCGCTTCTCCACGCAGCGCACCGATGTTCAGGCGTACTTCGATCGTGCCGATCAGATGCTGCATGTGCTCGGTGCGCCACTCGTCGCACGGAGCGCGCTCGCGCTCGCGGGCGATCACAACGTGGCCAATGCGCTTGCTGCGCTGCTGGCGGTGATGGTGGCCGACCCTGTGCACGCGACGCACTCCGCGCGCGCGGCGCTGGCGGCCGCGATCTCCACCTTTCGTGCGCTGCCGCATCGGCTGGAGCCGGTCGGCGACAACGATGGTATCCTCTGGCTCAACGACTCGAAGGCCACCAACGTGGCGTCCACGCAGGTCGCGATCGCCGGCATGACGCGCCCGACGGTGCTGCTGCTCGGCGGACGCCATAAGGGCGAGCCGTACACGTCGCTGATTCCCGAGATCACGCGCACCGGACGCGCGGTATTGGCGTACGGCGAGGCAGCGCCACTCATCGCACGGGACCTGGCGACGTCGCTGGAGGGGCAAGTGCCGTTTGAGGCGATGCCGGGTGCCACGTTCGATGCGGTGCTCACCCGAGCTCGCGCGCTCGCGCAGTCGGGCGATGTGATCCTGCTGTCGCCGGCCTGTTCGAGCTACGACATGTTCGCCAACTACGAGGAGCGCGGTCGCGCCTTCGCGCAGCGCGCGCAGGGTCGGTCGTGACCAGCGTCGGCAAGATGACGATGGGTGGGTCGTACGCGCCGCCGGAGTCGCGCGCGCGCGCCGCTGGCGGTACCGCCACACGCGAGCGATGGCGGATGGGCGTGGAGGCGCGTGCACTGGTGCTCGTCACCGCGGTGCTCGTGTCGTTCGGACTCGCTGTCCTGTACAGTGCGAGTGCGCTCGTGGCCAAGCCGGCGTACTACTACGCGTACAAGCAGGCGATCGGTGTGCTCGTCGGCACGGTTGTCTTTGCCGTGGCCGCCAAGGTGGACGCGGAATGGTGGCGCAAGCTGGCCTGGCCGATCATGGGGATCAGTCTGTTCCTCATGCTGCTCACAGTGCTGCCGTTCACCAAATCGATCGTGCCGGTGGTGATGGGCTCGCGTCGCTTTCTCAAGGGTGGCTCCATTCAGCCGTCGGAGCTCGCCAAGTTCGCGGTGCTCGTGTGGGTGCCGATGCTGCTGGTCAAAAAGGGCGACGCCGTTCGACGGTTAGGAAAGGGGCTGCTGCCGTTCATTCTCGTGATCGGCGCACTGGTCGGCATGGCCATCGGAGAGCCGGACATCTCGGTCGCGATCACCTACTGCGCGATCATGGTCGTGCTGCTGTTCGTGGGCGGCGCACGCGTCGCACACTTCTTGTTTCTCGGCATGCTCGCGATCCCGCTTTTGGTGCACGAGATCCGCGAGAAGCCGTACGTGCTGCGACGCATCACCAGCTTTGTGCTGCACGAAGAGTCCGACACCACCGGTACGGTGAAGTCCGCCGCCGCCGATCAGCAGCGCCAGTCGCTCATCGCCGTCGGATCGGGCGGGCTCTTTGGCGTGGGCTTCGGGGAAGGGAATCAGCAGCGTGGTTGGGTGCCGCTGGCCTACAACGACTTCATCGGCGCGGTGGTGGGTGAGGAGTTCGGCTTCATCGGACTGACGGCGCTCACACTCGCGTATGCGCTCTATGGCTGGATCGGCTTTCGCATCGCCCGACAAGCACGGTCACCTTTTACCTCGCTGCTGGCTGTTGGGCTGACGTTCACCACGGTGTTGACCGCGTTCATTCACATTGGTGTGGTGATTGGACTGCTTCCCAACACCGGCCTCACGCTGCCGTTCGTCTCATGGGGGCGATCGAATCTGATCCTCACCCTCGGCATGA
The DNA here is from genome assembly GCA_965279375.1 of Gemmatimonas sp. GTDB lineage: Bacteria > Gemmatimonadota > Gemmatimonadetes > Gemmatimonadales > Gemmatimonadaceae > Gemmatimonas. The sequence continues at coordinate 3,531,827 of OZ257156.1, forward strand.
CGGGCATCCTCGTCAACATCGGCAGCACGCGTGAGCGCGTGTACGGCGAATCGGCCACCGATCCGCTGACGATGTCCGCGTGAGCACGCGTGTCTTCTTCGCAGGCGGAGGAACGGGAGGGCATCTGTACCCGGGGCTCGCGATTGCGCGCGCGCTGGTGCGGCTGCAGCCGGATATCGAGCCCTTTTTCATTGGTGCGCAGCGCGGCGTGGAGAAGGACATTCTCCCCACCACGGAGTTTCCGTTCGCGCTGCTCGAGCTCCATCCACTGTACCGACGGACACCGTGGAACAACTGGCGCACGCTGCTGGGCGGCGTGAAGGCCTGGCGCGAGGTCTCGCGCATTGCGGCGCGCGGGGCGCCGGCTGCGGTGGTGAGCACTGGTGGCTACGCAGCAGGCGTTGGGCTGGCGTGGGCTCGTGCGCATGGCGTTCCCACCATACTGCACGAATCCAACAGTCATCCCGGACTCACCACGCGCGTCTTCGCGGGCGGTGCGACGGCGATCTATCTCGAGTTCCCCGAAGCTTCGGCACGCTTTTCCGCAGGCCCCAACACCGATGTTCGCGCGCTCGGCTGCCCCATCGATCCGCCGCCGGTGCCTGCGCCGTCGCGCAAGGACGCACGGGCGCGCTGGGATCTGCCCGAGGACGCGTTCGTCGTGCTCGTCACGGGCGGGAGTCAGGGCGCGCGCGCCATCAATGAGGCCGTCGCCGCGTGGTGTGCTCGTGGGTTGCCGGACAAGGTCGCGCTGATCTGGGGTACAGGACGCGCGCAGGCCGCAGCCTACGTGGACCGGGAGACGCGTATGGTGCGCGTGCGATCGTATCTCGCGCCCATCGCTGAAGCGTATGCCGCCGCCGATCTCGCCGTCACACGCGCCGGCGCGATGACCATCGCCGAGTTGTGCGCGTGGGGCATTCCGTCCGTGCTGATTCCGCTGCCGACGGCGGCACAGGACCATCAGACGTCCAACGCGCGCGCCGTGGCGGAGAACGGTGCGGCCGTACATCTGCCGCAATCCGAGCTTTCGGCGGATCGCCTCGACACAATTGTGCGAGGCGTGCTGTCGTCGCCCGCGTCGCTCGTGCAAATGGCGACGGCGGCGCGCGCGCGAGGTCGTCCGGATGCGGCGATGGACATCGCGCGTGCGCTGCAAAAGCATCTGCGTGCACATCCGACTGCGCATCGACCGATCGACAGTGTGGCACCATCGGGGGGCCGTTGAGCCCCCTCTCATTCTCCGGCATATTGCGCGCGCCATGACTCTCGTCAATCGGTCCGACCCACGTCCTGTGCACTTCATCGGCATCGCGGGTGCCGGCATGAGCGCGTTGGCAGAACTGCTCGCGCGTCGTGGTGTGCTGATCACCGGGACAGACGCCAATCCCGCGGGTGCGCCTGATCTCGCGTTGCTCGGGATTACGGTGCATGCGCACGACGCGGCGCTGGTGTCGCAGGCGCGTGCGGTCGTGTATTCGTCCGCGATTCCCGCCGCGCACCCCGAGATGGCCGCGGCGCGCGCGCTGGGGCTGCCGCTCGTGCGACGCGCCGAAGCGCTCGCCGAGGCGGTGAGCGGCGGTACGCTGGTGGGCATCAGCGGCACGCACGGCAAGACGACCACCACCGTGATGACCACCGAAGCGCTTGCCGCCGCCGGTCGCAACCCGACGGGCGTTGTCGGGGGACGCGTAGGCCACTGGGGCGGCAATCTGCGACTGGGAGGCGACACGTACGTCGTGGAGTCGGACGAGTATGATCGTTCCTTCCTCGCGCTCGATCCGCAGGTGGCCGTCGTGCTCAACGTCGAGGCGGACCATCTCGACATCTATCGCGACCTCGACGACATCACGCGCGCGTTCGAACAGTTCGTTACGCCGGCGCGCGTGGTCGTGCGCTGCGCCGACGATGCGGGTGCGATGGCGCTCCGCATCCGCAGCACCAGTGAAGTCATCGCGTACTCTGCCACGCTGGACGGCACGGCGCCCTCTTCCGGGTCGGCCGACGCGCGATTGATCGCGCGCGCACTTCGGCTCGACGCCAGTGGTTCGCACTTCGTGGTGGCATTCGATGGCGAGGACGTGGGCGAGGTGTCGCTGGGTGTGCCGGGGATGCACAACGTGCGCAATGCGCTCGCCGCACTCGGATCGGGGCTGGCGCTCGGGCTCACCGTATCGGCGATGGCGCCGGGACTTTCGGCGTTCAAGGGCGTGGAGCGTCGTTTCCAGCGCCTCGGCGAGGTCGGCGGCGTCTCGGTGGTGGACGACTATGCGCATCATCCGACCGAAGTGCAGGCCACCATTGCGGCGGCGCGTCACGCGTTTCCGAATGCGCGCATCGTGCTCCTCTTCCAGCCGCATCTGTATTCGCGCACGCGTGATCTGCAGGTGGAGTTCGCCGAGGCACTGTCGGGGGCCGATGCGCTCTTCCTGTGCGACATCTACGGTGCGCGTGAGCAGCCCGAGCCCGGCGTCACGTCGTCGTTGATCGGTGCGCGTGTGCAGGCCGGAGTGCTGCAGTGGCAGGGGCCGCGCACTGACGCGGTCGATGCACTGCGCGCGTTCGTCCGCGAGGGCGACGTCGTCATTACCATGGGCGCCGGCGACGTGACGCGAACGGGACCTGAACTCATGAGCGCACTCGCCTGATGGGCGCCAGCACCACGGAACCGGCAGCGGCGGAGCCCTCCGCGCGTCGCGCTCGTCGTGAGACGGCGCGGGCGGACGCTCCGCGCGTGCGACCGACGTGGCTGCGTGTGCTGCGCGCGGTGGCCGCGCTGATCACCGCGGTCGCGCTCGTGGGCAGCCCGTGGTGGGGACCGATGGCACTCGCGCAGCTCGATTTCTTCCACGTGCGTCGTCTCGACTTCAAGGGCGTGCGCTACGCCAAGGTCGGTGAGCTGGTGGGGCTGCTCGCGGTCGATTCCACGACGAGCGTGTGGCAGTCGTTGCCGCCGCTGACGGCGCGCGTTCGTACGCATCCGATGGTGCTCGAAGCCGAGGTCTTCCGTACGCTTCCGGGCACGTTGACCGTTGCGATCGTCGAACGCACCCCGGTGGCGTTGGCCCCCATCGACGGTGTGTTGCGGCCGGTCGATGCGGCCGCGCGCGTCCTGCCGATCGACCTGACCAAAGTGCAGCTCGACCTGCCGGTGATCGCCACGCCGGACAGTGCGCTGTTGCGCGTGCTCGACGGACTGCGGCAGAACGCCTCGCCCCTGTATGGGCGCGTTACCGCGGCGCGACGTGTTGGCGCGGACGAAATGACCTTTGAACTCGGCGCGTTGCGTATTCGATCGGGTGCCGACGTGACCGTAGCGCGGTTCCGGGACATATTACCGGTGGAAGGGGATCTCGCGCGGAATCATCTGCGTGCGGTGGAACTCGATCTCCGCTTCCGAGACCAGGTGATCGCCAGACTCCCATGACTTCCGAACCCATCATCGCCGCCCTCGATATCGGGACCGCCCACACCACTGCCGTCGTCGCGACGGTGCATGGTGAGCTGCCGCGAGCGCCGCGACTTCGCATTTTGGGCGTTGGCCGCACGCGCACGCAGGGATTGCGACGCGGTGTCGTGTCGGACATCGAGGAAGCGACACGCTCCATCAAGAAGGCACTCGAAGAAGCGAGCCTGGTGGCGGGTGTGCAGCCAGAAGGACTGTTCGTCGGCATCGCCGGCGAGCACGTGCGCGCGATGTGCTCCTCGGGCGTCGTGGCCATCAGCGGCTCGGAGATCACCGCGGCCGACGTGGCTCGTGTGAACGATGTGGCGCGCGCCATGGCGATCCCACAGGATCGTGAACTGCTGCACGCGATCTCGCAGGAGTACCGCGTCGATCGTGCCGAAGGCATTCGTGATCCCATCGGCATGATCGGCACGCGTCTCGAGACCGAGATGTACCTGATCACGATCGGCAGCTCGCCGGCGATGAACCTGCGCAAGAGCATCGAGCGCGCGGGCTTCAAGGCGCGTGAACTGGTGCTCGAACCGTTGGCGAGCGCGTGGGCGGTGCTCACCGAGGAAGAGAAGGAACTCGGCGTCGCCCTCGTGGAGCTGGGCGCGGGTACCACCGACATCGCGGTCTTTCATGAAGGAAAGATTCGCCACCTCGGCACGATGCCGTACGGCGGCAACACGGTGACCAGCGATCTCGTGCAGGGGCTTGGCGTGACGCAGAACGACGCGGAGCAGCTCAAGGAAGCGTACGGCTGTGCCTACGAGCCGCTGGTCACGGCCGATCAACTGATCGCATTGCCGGCCACGGCGGCTCATGCCGAGCGGCATCTGTCGCGCGAGTTGATGACGCACATCATCCACCAACGCATGGATGAGATCTTCGATCGTGTCCAGCGCGACATTCAGACGGCGGGCTTCGCGGGCAAGCTCAACGCGGGGATCGTGCTCACCGGCGGCGGCGCATCGCTCGAAGGGGTGAGCGATTTGGCGCAGGATGTGTTTGGCGTAGGCGTGCGCGTGGGGATGCCGGCTGACAACGTGGAAGGGCTGGTGGAGTCGGTGGGCGATCCGAGTTACGCGACGGTGGTGGGGCTCGCGGTATACGGCGCGTCGCGTCTGACGGGTGGTGCGGGCACGGCGCGTCGCGCGCCGGGATCAGGTGGCGTCGACAAGCTCGCGACCAAAGTGAAGACCTGGCTGACGGAGTTTTTCTAAGCGTCCCGCTTCGATCGCGCGTGAGTATTCCGCGCGTTCGAAGTCGTGTGGATTCAGAGTATTTGTGTGGTCACGCTGTGTTTCCTGTGTGACGTCGCACACCGACATCACACCAATGCGAGAACGTCGAGTGTGTGGATAATCCGCATTGACGCATTGTGTATCTTGCGCGTCGTCAGCGTGAGCCAACGCCATCACAATTCGCCAGTTGCATTGACACAGCGAATGTGTATTCTAGGCTCGTAGCAACACCGCTTCGTTCACACGCGGTGTCACGCGGACCGTCGATGTTGATGGTGCTCGCGTTTGCTCAGTGCTGGCCGTCCCGATGCACGTCGAGACGACGCGCCACTCACCCTGCGCCTTGCCAAAGCCCGTATGGAGCTACCCCGAATGACCTTCGAGTTCGAAGAGAGCGCTTCGCAGAACGCCCGCATGAAGGTGGTGGGCGTAGGCGGAGGTGGCGGCAATGCCGTCAATCGCATGATCGAAGAGCACCTCGAAGGCGTCGAGTTCATTTCGGTGAACACCGACGCGCAGGCGCTCATGAACTCCAAGGCCGACGTCAAGATTCAGATCGGCAAGAAGCTCACGCGTGGGCTCGGTGCCGGCGCGCGTCCCGATGTCGGTCGCCAGGCGATCGAGGAGAACCGCGAAGACGCCAAGCGCGTGCTCGGGAACGCGGACCTCGTCTTCGTGACATGCGGCATGGGCGGCGGCACGGGTACGGGCGCGGCACCGGTGATCTGCCAGCTCGCGCGTGAAGCGGGCGCGCTCACGGTCGGCATCGTCACTCGACCGTTCCTGTTCGAAGGGCGCAAGCGCATGCGGCAGGCGGAGGAAGGCATCGCCGAGATGCGCAAGCACGTGGACACGATGATCATCGTGCCGAACGAGCGGTTGCTCGCCGTGGTGGGCAAGGGCATCCCGTTCCACGAGGCGCTGAAAAAGGCCGACGAAGTGCTGCTGCACGCCACTCAGGGCATCTCGGTGCTGATCAGCGAGACGGGCTTGGTGAACGTGGACTTCGCCGACGTGCGCACGGTCATGCAGAACGGTGGCTCGGCGCTGATGGGCACGGGCATCGGCCGCGGCGAAAACCGCGCCATGGAAGCCGCGCAACAGGCGATCGCGTCGCCACTGCTGGACAACGTCTCCATCTCCGGCGCCACGGGCGTGCTGGTCAACATCACCGGCGGCGAAGACCTCACGCTCGGCGAAGTGCACCAGATCAACGACATCGTGCATGACGCGGTGGGCGCAGAAGCGGAAATCATCTTCGGCGCGGTGCACGAGCCGGCGATGATGGGCGAGATCCGCGTGACCGTGATCGCGACCGGCTTCGATCGTCTGATGCAGGGAAGTCTGGGCAATGGCAGCACGCAGCCTCAGCAGTACGTCCAGTCCCCGCACAGCAGCACCTTCGCAGCCCCGGCCCCGCGGCAGGCTCCGCCTGTGCAAAAGTCGCCGGACGTACTACCTTTTCCGACGCGGGATCGGCCAGCGCCGAGACCGGCTGCTCCCGTAGCTCGACCGGCATGGGAAGGCGCCCCACCGCGCCCGCCCCGCGTGCCGCCCCCAAGTTCGACCACGAGCGCCGAGTTGGATGATATGGAAATCCCGACGTTCATTCGGAGACAGATGGATTGAACCGGTCCGGATGGTCACTGCTCGTCGCTGCGGCGCTGGTCGCCGTCGGTGCCGGAGCAATCTCCCTCGGACGTCCGGTCCGTGAACGCCCCGCGGCGAGTGTACTCGACGCGGGGTCTCGCGCTTCCATAGCCTCGCGTTGGCGCACCCGCGTGGACACGGTCCAGCGCGGTGAACTGCTGGTCTCTGTCCTCGAACGCGCTGGACTTTCGCACGACGAAGCGGCGCTCGCGCTGCAGTCCGCCAGCACGGTCGACGCCCGCCGCATCCGGCCGGGCACCACGATCACCACTCGGCTCAACCCCGATTCGGGCGGCGCCGAGATCGTGCTGCAGCTCGCGATCGACCGCCTGGTCCACCTGCGTCGCACCCCCGAGGCGTGGGCCGAGCGCGAAGAAAAGCTCGCGTGGCAGACGGATACCGTGGTCGTCGGTGGCGTGGTCCAGTCCACGCTCACCGCCGCCATTGAAAGTGGCGCAGGCGCCTTTCCGGCGTCCGTGCGCGACGAAGTGGCGTACGCACTCGCAGACATTCTCGAGTACCGCATCGACCTGAGTCGCGACCTGCGGCGCGGTGACTCGGTGCGCATGCTGGTCGAACGGCAGCGCGCGCCCAACGGCGCTGTTCGCCCGGGCAACATTCTCGCGGCCCGCATGACGGTCGATGGGCGCACCGTGGAAACGGTTCGCTTCGAAGATCGCGCGGATCGCGTCTCCTATTTCGATGGCGACGGAAAGTCGATGCGCGCCGCGTTCCTGCGCGCGCCACTCGCGTTCCGCCGCATCTCGAGCGTCTTCGGACGGCGCAAGCATCCCATCCTCGGGATCTGGCGCGCGCACCAGGGCACCGACTACTCGGCTGCCGCCGGCACGCCGGTCCGCGCGCTCGGTGACGGTACGGTCATCTTTGCCGGCTGGAAGGGCGGCTTCGGTCGCGTCATCGAGATCCGGCATCGCAACGGCTACGTGACGCGCTATGGGCACCTCCGCGGCTTCGCATCGGGCATTCGGGCGGGTACCTCGGTCGCCATCTCGCGCACGATCGGCTTCGTCGGCTCCACCGGATTGGCCACCGCGCCGCACCTGCACTTCGAAGTGCTGGTCGGAGGCGTCCATCGTGATCCGCGCGTCGCACTCAAGTCCGTCACCAGCAATCCACTCGGCGACGTCGATCGGGGCGCGTTCAGCGCGCTCAAAGCTCGACTGTTCACGATGCTCGAAATGGGCGCGTCGGGTTCCGCCTCGCTGAACGGCGTTCGCGGCGATACCGCACGCCACGGCGGAGACTAGTCGTCGCTGAGCGTGCATTGTCGAGCGGACCGCGCTCGGCCCCGTGCTCCCCACGGTATCGCCTCCTGAGGTCCCGACCGTGATTCGGTGGGTGATCGCGCTTGCGCTCGGCGCCGTCGTGGCGTGGCTCGCGTACGGGCGTGCCGCGCGCGGACATCGTGGCCGCGCCGCCGCCTTGGGGCTCCTGCGCGGTATCGCGGTGGCGCTCGTGACGGCCATGCTGCTTGGTGCCCCCGCTGCGCCCGCCACCCCGCTCTCGCCGTTGGTTGCGCTCGATGCGTCGGCCTCCTGGCGCCGAGCGATGGGCGATGACAGCGCCACGGTTCGCGCGTTGCGCACCGATGCCTCGAAGGCTGCGGCGAACAGTGAACAGTTCGTCTTCTTTGGCGACTCGTTGCGTGATGTGACGGCGCGTGATCTTGCGCGCGTGATGCCAAACGACGGCGCGTCGCGATTGCGCCCGGCGGTCGATCGCGCCGCAGCGTTGGGACGTCCGTTGCTGGTACTGACCGACGGCGAGGTGGACGATCCCGAGGTGATGGCCGAAGCGCCCGCTGGATCATCGGTGCGAATCGCGCCGCGGACGCCGCGAAAGGACGCCGCGCTGGCCGAACTGGAGCTCGCGTCGAGCGCGACGTCGGGTGACACCGTGGATGTTGTGCTGTTGATCGTCGCCGGCGGCGCCGGAAGCGTGGACGGTCGCGTCTCGTTGTCGCTGGACGGTGCGCCGATGGGATCGGCCGCGGTGGCATCGCTCGCGGCGTTCTCTTCAACGCGCGTCACGCTGCCGCTGATCGTGCCGCGCGGCGCACGCCTTGGCGTCGTCCGTGCTGCGCTGCAAGTGGCTGGAGACGCCGAGCCGCGCAACGACACGCTTGCTGCGGCGCTGGAGATCGCCGACCGTCCGCCAGCCGTGTTCGTGAGCACTGCGCCCGATCTGGACGTGCGCGAAGCGCTGGTCGTGCTGCGTGGTGCGTTGCAGGTGCCTACGCGCGCCTATCTGCGCGTCGCGCCCGGCGTGTGGCGCGAAGAGGGATCGTTGGCGCCCATCCGCGAGGACGACGTGAAGACGCGTGCCGGAGCGGCGGGCATGCTGATCGTGCATGGCGACACGACGTGGGCGAGCACGCTCAAGGCGGCGCCGCGTGGCGCGCGCGCCCTGTGGAGTGCGGCACCACCGACGGCCGTGGCGCGCGCCGGTGAGTTTGCGCGGTCGGCAGAGTGGTACGCGTCCGGTGCGCCCGCATCGCCGCTGGCGTCCTCGCTGGCCGGCTTGCCGTGGGACACGCTGCCGCCGCTTACGCTTGCCGGTCCAGCGCGCGGTCAGTTCACCGTGCTCGAGGCCAAGCTCGGCAAGTCGGGCGCGGCCGTCGCGGCGATTGCCGGTCGAGACGTGGCGGGCGCACGCACGCTGACCATTTCTGGCTCGGGCTACGCGGGCTGGTCGCTGCGCGGCGGACGCAGCGCGGAAGCGTTCACTGCGCTCTGGGGCGCCATCTTCGATTGGCTCGCGGCCGGTCGCGGAGATCAGCGCGCGGCGCGTCCGGCGCTCGGCGCAGTGCGTGAGGGTGAGGCAGTTCGCTGGCGGCGCGGCGGGTCGGACTCGCTGGTGCGGGTGGCGGTATCGCGCCGGAGCGGCGCGACCGCGGCGACGACGGATACACAGTCGCTGCGATTTGTGGGGCCGCTCTTCGAAACCACCGGGCCCGCATTGCCGGCCGGGGTGTACGACGTGCAGACTGCAGGTGGGCCGTCGTTGCTGGTGGTGAACGCATCGCGGGAGTGGGTGCCGCGTGCGCCTGTGCTCCGGGATGGCGCGCCCACGCGCAGCGCGATGCCGGCGGACGCACCGCGTCTCTCGGACCGCTGGTGGCCGATCGTGGCGGCGCTGCTTCTGCTGTGCGCCGAATGGGTCGGCCGACGGATGACTGGGCTTCGCTGACATGCTGCGGCCGTCGGCTGCGTACCGTGAGGTCGCGCCGCCGCCGGTCTGACTGCCGCGCTCCACTCGTCCCGCCGCAACGGCATCCGCCATTCGCAACTCGTTACCCGTAACCCGCCCATGTCTCGTCTGTTTCGCAAGAAGGATGACGTCCCCAAGCGCTCGCTCTGGCAACGCGTCAAGGACCTCGTACGAACTGATGTCGGCGTGTTGCTCCGAGGTGGCGTCGACCAGGGATCGCTGGAGGCGCTGGAAGAGCTGCTGATCGAGTCGGACTTTGGCGTGCCGACGTCACTCGCCCTCGTGGCGGAAGTCGAGCGGCTGGCCAAGCGCGGCGACGTGAAGACCGAGACCGAGTTCCGCGACGCGCTGGCCAAGGGAGTGGAGCAGGCGCTCCGCTCGGGGAACTCCGATCCTGCGCTGCGGATGGCGCCGAGTGGGCCCACCGTGGTGCTGGTGATCGGCGTGAACGGGGCAGGAAAGACGACGTTTATTGGCAAGTTCGCGGCGGATTGCAAAGCTCGTGGGCAACAGGTGCTGCTGGGCGCGGCCGATACGTTCCGTGCTGGCGCGATCGATCAGCTGCGCGTCTGGGCCGAGCGTTCGGGCGTGGACTTCGTGGGTGGTGCGGCAGGGTCCGATCCCGCGTCGGTCGCGTTCGACGCCGTCGAGGCGGGCATCAAGCGCAACAAGGACGTCATCATCATCGACACCGCCGGACGATTGCACACGAGTGACGATCTGATGACGGAGCTGCGCAAGATCAACCGGGTGATCGCCAAGCGACTTCCGGATGCTCCGCATGAAGTGTTGCTCGTGCTGGACGGTACCATCGGCCAGAACGCGCTCGCCCAGGCGCGCACCTTCTCGGCGGCGGTTCCGGTCACAGGCGTCGTCGTCACCAAGCTCGACGGAACGGCCAAGGGTGGCATCGTGGTCGCGGTGCACGAAGCGCTCAACGTACCAATCAAGTTTGTCGGACTGGGCGAGCAGGTGGGCGATCTCGCGTCTTTCGATGCGGCTGACTATGCGCGGGAGCTCGTCGAGTCGTGAAGGCGCCTGAGGGCGATCGGCGTCGGAGGCCACCCGCACGGCCCGCACCGCGCCTCGCCCTCGACACGCCGGTTACTTACCTCAAGGGCGTTGGTCCGGTGCGCGGCGAGATGCTCGCGCGATTGGGCATCGCGGTCGCGGGCGATCTGCTGCGTCACGTGCCGCATCGCTACGAAGACGCGACGACAGTCACCCCCATCGTCCGCGCCGACGTCGGCCTCGACGTCACCGTACTCGGCAAGGTCATCGCCAAGGGCGTGCTGCCGTCGCGCAAGCTGCGCGTGTTTCAGGCGGTGCTGCAGGATACCTCAGGGATGATCGAGGTGGCGTGGCCGGGGCAGCCGTTTCTTGACCGCTCGATTGCTGTGGGCGATTGGCTGCTCTGCACAGGAAGCGTGCGGTTCTTCCACGGTCGGCGCCTGCAGCCGCGCGAGTTCGTCAATCTCGGCCCGGAAGAGGAGGGCACCGCCGAGGGGCGCGTGCTCGCTGTCTACTCCACCACCGAAGGGCTCTCGGTGCGCGTGCTGCGCGCACTCATTCAGCAGCATCTCGATGCGCTGCTACCGTTGGTTACTGAGCCGCTGCCGGCGGACGTGCTGCGCGAGGCAGAGGTGCCTCCGCTGCGAGAAGCGTTGCGACGCGTGCATCGACCGACGTCGGTGGCGGAAGCGCTCGAAGGACGAGCGCGTCTCGCATTCGAAGAGCTGCTCTGCGTGCAGCTGCTGCATCGCCGAGCCAATCAGCTCGCGCGCGACGCCGAAGGTGGTCGCCGCTTTGTGAATCGTCGGCAGCTGACCACGGCGTTGCGCGCCGCACTGCCGTTCACGCTCACGGGTGCGCAGGTGCGCGTGATTCGCGAGATCGTGTCCGACATGGGGAGCCCGCGCCGCATGCATCGCCTATTGCAGGGAGACGTTGGCAGCGGCAAGACGGTCGTGGCGCTCTTCGCGGCGCTCTTGGCGATGGAGAACGGCGCGCAGGCCGCGCTAATGGCCCCGACTGAATTGCTGGCCGAACAGCATGTGCGGAGCCTCGGGGCGATGCTGGCGCCGCTGTCCATCGAGCCGGTGCTGCTTACGGGCCGACTTGGGGCGAAGGAGAAGCGCGCCGCGCTCGCGCGACTGGCCGCGCCCGATCCGGTGCTCGCTGTTGGCACACACGCGCTGCTGTCGGAGGGTGTGCACTTCGCCGATCTCGGATTGGTGATCGTGGACGAGCAGCATCGCTTTGGAGTGGAGCAACGCGCGCTGCTGGGCACCAAGGGCAACACGCCCGATGTGCTCCTGATGAGCGCCACACCGATTCCGCGATCGCTCGCGCTCACGCTCTATGGCGATCTCGATGTGAGCGTGCTTGACGAACGACCGCCCGGACGACAGCCGATTGCGACGGTGCATCGCGCGGAGAGCGCGCGTGGCCGCGTGATGGAATTTGCGAATGCACAGTTGGACGCGGGCCGACAGGTCTACGTGGTGTATCCGCTCATCGAGACGTCGGAGAAGGTCGATCTCAAGGCCGCGACGACGATGTTCGAGGAGTTGGTGGAGGGCGCGTTCGCATCGCGGCGCGTAGCTCTGTTGCACGGGCGACTGCCGGGGGAAGAACGGGACGCGATCATGCGCGCCTTTCGCGATGGTGAGATCGACGTGTTGGTGGCCACGACGGTCATCGAAGTCGGGATCGATGTCGCGAATGCGACCGTCATGATCATCGAGCACCCGGAGCGCTTTGGCCTCTCGCAGCTGCATCAGCTGCGCGGTCGCGTCGGGCGTGGCGGCGAGCAGTCATACTGCATTCTGCTGGGCGACGTGGGTGTGGAGGCCGCCGAACGACTCGCGCTGTTCACTGCCACCGAAGACGGCTTTGCGATCGCCAAGGCCGATCTGGAATTGCGCGGCATGGGTGATCTCTTCGGGGCCAAGCAGCATGGATTGCCTGCGTTCCGCATCGCCGACCCGCTTCGCGATGAGGCGCTGAACGAGCGCGCGCGCGAGATCGCCGATCGCCTGCTCGCGGTCGATCCCGAACTGCAGCAGCCGTCGCATGCGCCGCTCCGGCACTTGCTGGCTGTGGGTTATGCGCGTGCCCTCGAGCTGTTCCGGGTGGGCTGAGCGACGCCTACGCCTGAATGACGCGCTCCTCGGGCCGGTTGAAGTCGCTCCGAAGCGTCCCTAGCTTGCCTGTCCGCCTTCCCCCTAGCAGTCGCTCGCTGACCAGAATGCCCATGCGCGCTTCGTCCGTTCGTATCGCCGATCTCAAGAACCACGTGGGCACCGTTGTCACCGTGCGCGCGTGGGTCACCCACCTCCGCTCCAAGGGCAAGCTGGGCTTCGCCGTGGTGCGCGACGGCACGGGGCTGATGCAGGCGGTGGTGGTCAAGGCCGAAGTCCCCGAGACAAGCTGGGACGCGTTCGGCACGTTGACGCAGGAAGCGTCGCTGGCGCTCACGGGCGAAGTCCGCGCGGACGCACGCGCTCCGGGCGGATTCGAGATGGGCGTGCAGTCGCTCGAGGTCATCGGCACCAGCCCCAACGACTACCCGATCCAGCCCAAGGAGCACGGCGTCGATTTTCTGCTCGACAACCGGCACTTCTGGCTGCGCACGCCGCGCCAGAACGCGATCATGCGCGTGCGCCACGAACTCGAACAGGCGATCCACGACTTCTTCTACGCACGCGATTTCACGCGCTGCGATTCGCCGATCCTCACCGCCGCGATTGGCGAGCGTGCTGGGCTCTTCGGCACCGAGTACTTCGAGGAAGGCACGGCCTATCTCGCGCAGACGGGTCAGCTCTACGGCGAAGCGATGGCTGCCGCACTCGGCCGCATCTACACCTTTGGCCCGACGTTCCGCGCCGAAAAGAGCAAGACGCGCCGCCATCTGACCGAGTTCTGGATGATCGAGCCCGAGATGGCGTGGTACGATCAGGACGACAACATGGACCTGCAGGAAGAGTTCGTCCGCTACTTGGTCGAGCGCGTGCTCGAGCGACGGCAGGAAGAGCTCAAGGTCCTCGAGCGCGATACGTCCAAGCTCGATTGCGTCACGCAGCCCTTCGTGCGTCTTGACTACGGCGAGGCGATCACGCTCGTGCAGTCCAAGGGCAGCGATGCCAAGTGGGGCGAAGATCTGGGCGCCCCCGACGAAGCGCTCATCGTCGATCACTACGAGCGCCCGGTGTTCGTCGTGAACTATCCCAAGGAAGCCAAGGCGTTCTACATGAAGGAGAACCCGGCCGATCCGCGCACGGTGCGGTGCGCCGACCTGCTGGCGCCGGAAGGACGCGGCGAAATCATCGGCGGTTCACAGCGCGAAGACGACTACGACAAGATCCTCGCGCGCCTCACGCACGAAGGACTGCCCGTCGAGGCGTACGGCTGGTATCTCGACCTGCGGAAGTACGGCACCTTCACGCACTCGGGCTTTGGCTTGGGACTCGAGCGCACGATCGCCTGGATCTGCGGCATCGAACACATCCGCGAGGTGATTCCGTTCCCGCGTATGATGGGGCGGCTCACGCCGTAGTCGGCGCACCTTACGCTGCACTGCCGCGGGCGCGTCCGATTCGGGCGCGCCCGCGTGCGTTTCAGCGCGCTTTTTCCGCTGCTTTTACCTCATCCCAGATCACGTCCTGCTGCTCGAGCGACATCTTCGTGAGCTCTTCACCGCGCTCACGTGCGAGCGCCTCCATCGCGCCGTAGCGCGTCGTGAACTTGAGATTCGCGCGATCGAGCGCGAGCCCTGCGTGCACGCCCGTCTTGCGGCAGAGATTGACCACCGCGAACAGCAGGTCGCCGAGCTCCGACTCGAGCTTGTCCTGATGGACCACCGCGCCCTCGGGCGTGATGTGTTCGGCGACTTCGTCGATCTCTTCACGCACTTTGGCGAGGGGGCCAAGCGCGTTGGGCCAGTCGAAGCCAACGCCCGCGGCTCGATCCTGCAACCGATGCGAGCGGTGTAGCGACGGTAGCCCGGACGGCAGCCCTTCGTCGAGCGACGAGCGACGCGACTTCTCCGCCTTCATTCCTTCCCAGGAACGCTTGACGCCGTCGCCATACAGATGCGGATGGCGCGCATGCATCTTGGCCACCAACGCGCCGGCGACGTCCTGCATGTTGAACGCCCCACGGTCCTCCGCCACGACGGAGTGAAAGAGCACCTGCAGCAACAGATCACCCAGTTCGTCGCGAAGCACGGGATCGTTGCCCTCCGCGATGGCGTCGTCCACCTCGTGCGCTTCTTCGATGAGATACGGCCGAAGCGACTGATGCGTCTGCACGCGATCCCAGTCGCAGCGCGTGCGCAGATCGCGCATGAGGGCGAGGGCGTCGTCGAGTGTGCGCGGGGCAGGGGACGGCGCAGCAGTTCCATCCATGGGGCTCGCTTCTCCGTGCGGCGTGGCGTGCTTAGAGTCCGTCATGACTGCGGCAATATATCCGGCCGGACGGGAGCGCCTCGAGCGCTTGGCGTCGCTGCACGCGCCTGCCTGGCTCGAGGTGAACCTCGATGCCCTTCGCCAAAACGCTGCGTCGTTGCGTGCGAGAGCCGGCGTTCCGCTGGTGCCGATGGTGAAGGCAGATGGCTACGGCCTCGGTGCCGTGGCCATCGCTCGCGCGCTGGGCGCGTCGTTTGCCGATCGTCCTGTGGCGGCTGACGGTCCATGGGGCCTGGGCGTAGCGCGTGTGGCCGAAGCCGCTGCGCTGCGCGACAGCGGATGCACAGCGCGCTTGCTGTGTTCGACGCCGCTCCTGCCGCAGGAGTTCTCGGCGGCGATGGCACTCGAGCTGACTCCCACGTTGCACGGCGCCGAGTCGATCGCCGAGTGGATTGGGGGGAAGGGCGGGGCGTGGCACTTGGCGATCGATACCGGCATGTCACGCGCGGGCGTGCGGTGGGATCGCGTATCGACGTTGCGCAGCGCTGTCGGCGCGCTGATGGCTCAGCATCCGCCGGAGGGCGTGCTCACGCACTTTCATTCCGCCGACGAAGGCAACAGATCGCGCGTGTTGCAGGAAGCGCGCTTCGCCGAGTCGATTGAGGTGCTGCGCGAATTCCTCACGCCGCAGACGCTGATCCACACCGACAACAGCGCGGCGATTTCAGCGCGCGGCGCGAGCCAGGCGACGCTCGTGCGCCCGGGCATCGCGCTGTACGGCGCGTACGCGGTCGCCAACGCAGCCGCTCAGGCAACTGGTGATGGCGCCGAGCGAGGGGAGCCGGCGGTGCTGCTGCAGCCGGTGGTGTCGCTGCGGGCGCGCATCGTCGACCTGCGCGATGTGCTGCCGGGTGAGACCGTGGGGTATGGCGCGACGTGGACCGCTGCGCGTCCGAGCCGCATCGCAACCGTGCCCGTGGGGTACGCGGACGGGTACCGTCGGCAGCTGTCCAACCGCGGCGCCGTGCTGGTGCACGGGGTACGCTGTCCCGTCGTTGGGCGCATCTCGATGGACATGGCGATGCTCGACGTCACCGGCGTTGCCTGTGCAGAGGCGGACGTGGTCACCATGCTCGGCGCCGACGGCCCGGATCTCCTGTCCGTTGACGAGGTCGCGCGAGCTGGTGATCTGTCGCCGTACGAACTGCTGACCGGACTCGGTCAGCGTCTTCCTCGCGTGTATCTCGGAGCATCCTGATGGCGGCGACGGTGAGCGATAACTCCTCGATTGGCGATCGGCGCGCCCTGATCCTCGTGCTGGACGGTGTCGGCTGCGGCGAGGCCCCGGACACGGCCGTCTACGGCGATTCGGGAAGCGACACGCTTGGCAACGTCGCGCGCGCGGTGGGAGGTCTCACTCTCCCGAATCTGGAACGACTCGGGCTCGGCAACCTCTCGCGCATCGAGGGTGTCACGCCAGTGGCCCATCCCGTTGCGGCATGGGGCACCATGCTACCGCGGTCCTCAGGAAAGGACTCCACGACCGGACACTGGGAAATCGCCGGTCTGCACCTCGCGAAGCCCTTTCCGACCTACCGTCACGGATTCCCTCCCGAGGTGATCGAGCGCTTCAGCGCGGCCACGGGCCGTCCAGTCATCGCCAACACGGTGACCAGCGGTACCGCGGTGATCACCGATTTCGCTGACGAGCAGCAGCGCACCGGCGCCTGGATCGTGTACACGAGCGCGGATTCGGTTTTCCAGATCGCGGCACACGAAGAGCTGATTCCGCTGGAGGAGCTCTATCGGGCTTGCGAGATCGCACGGACCCAGCTGGTCGCACCGCACGACGTGTCGCGCGTGATTGCGCGGCCATTCACGGGAACCTCTGGGGCGTGGACGCGTACCGCCAACCGGCGCGATTACTCCATTCAGCCGCCGGGCGAAACGCTGCTCGACGCGTTGGCGGCGGCGGGGATCGATCGGGCCGGGGTGGGGAAGGTCGACGATCTGTTCGCCGGACGGTCGATCGTCTCGCAGCACACGGTGGACAACGCCGACGGGATCGAGCAGATCCTCGCGTGGCTGACGGGCCCTTCACGTGGGTTCTGCTTTGCGAATCTGGTAGATTTTGACCAACTCTTCGGGCACAGAAACGATGTCCGCGGATTCCAGGGTGCGCTCGAGGCCATTGATCGCGCGCTACCCAGACTGCTGTCTGCACTTCACGAGGACGACCTGCTGTTGATTACCGCCGATCATGGAAACGACCCGACGACGCCGTCCACGGACCACGCGCGGGAGCGCGTGCCGCTGCTGGTGGTAGGAGCACGGGTGCGCGGTGGGTCGGTTGGCGAGCGCAGTACGTTCTCCGATCTTGGCGCGACGGTCGCGGAGTGGCTCGGCGTCCCCTTCAGGGGGGCAGGTACGTCGTTCCTGGCCCAAATCCAGATCGCATGAGTGCTCCGTCGAGTGCTCCGTCGTCAGCGGTCGCCTCGCTGTCCGTCCAGGAGGCGAAGCTGCGCAGCGCGGCGGATTCGGCGCGCGCCAATGCGTGGTGCCCGTACTCCCGCTATCCTGTAGGGGCGGCGCTCGAGGCGGAGGATGGTCGAATCTTCGCCGGCTGCAACGTCGAGAACGCATCGTACCCTGCCGGAACCTGCGCTGAACGTGTCGCCCTCGGGACGGCCGTCGCAGCCGGGGCTCGGCGCTTTACGCGGGTTGTCATCACGTCGGCGGCAGCTGTGCCGACGCCTCCCTGTGGTATCTGTCGGCAGGCGCTCGTGGAGTTCGCACCTGATCTCGAGGTCATTGCGATCTCACCACACGGGCAGACAGCGCGCTGGTCGCTCGCTGAACTGCTTCCTGCTCCCTTCACGCCTGCTTCGCTCGAGAATGCCTGAGCGTTTTTCGCTGTCTCTCTGGTTGCGTCGTCATCGTGCGCGCGCGGCTGTCTTGCTCACCGCGTCTGTCGTCGCTGTTGCGGCCGGATGCACGGAGTCCTTCGACGGCGGTGCGGCTTGCCCGTCCTTGTGCCCCAGCAAGCCCGTCGCGTTCAAGGACACCACCTTTGAAGCGGTGGTGCTGGACACGTCGATTGCCGGCTATCCGTCGCTCGGACTCTCGAGCACCCTGCTGCTCGCCAATCGACCGGACACCGTCGTGACGCGCGCCGTGCTGCGTTTTGACATCCTTCCGACGGCGTTCAATCCCAATCGCGGCGCCGATACGGCCTCGATCACGGCGATCGATTCTGTGTTCTTGCGACTACCGCTCGACACGACCGGCCGCCGCGGCACGTCGAAGCTCACGCTCGACGTCTTCGACGTGGACACGACGGAAAGTGATTCCGTGCAGTCGGTGGTGAAGGGGCTCTTTCGTCCGAACCGGTTGATCAGTTCGTTCGACTTCACACCGTCCGCCACGACGGACACGCTCTTTGTGCCGCTCTCGCGCGCAGCGGTCCTCGCCAAGGTCGTGAACAAGTCGCGGCTCCGACTGGGACTGCAACTGCGCGGCGGGTCCGGGCAGTTGCGAATCGTGGCCTACTCACTGGGATCCGGCGCGCCGACGGTGTCCTTCGATCCGAGCTCCGACACCACGTACGCGCCGGCCACGCTGGTCACCAGCACGTCGCTCTCCTCGACCACGACGGACATCGCGCTGTCGTATCAGGTGTACGCGCTCGTCGACAAGGGATCGGCAGCGCCTGACGCATCCACGTTGATTGTCGGTGGCTATCCGGCGTATCGCAGCTACCTGCGCTTCAACGTGCCCAAGAGCATCACCGATTCCTCCACGATCGTTCGCGCAGAAGTGTTGCTGACCCAGCGTCGCTCGACCTTCGGCAATGCCAACGACACCACGGCGATCGTGCCGTTGGTGCCAACCACGACGACCGCGATCACCGATTTCCGCCGCATACTCGATCTCGCGGCGGAAGGAAGCTTCGCCTCGCTCGATACCACGCGGCTGGTGCCGAGTGACAGCGGCGTGCGCGCGTTGAACGTGTTGGCGCTTGTGCGTACCTGGCCGACCCTTCCGACCACGGTGCCGCGCGCGATCGCGTTCCGCATCAGCAAGGAAGGCGCGCAACCGGCCGAATTGCGCTTCTACTCCAGCAAGGCGACTCTCGCCGCGCTGCGTCCGCGTCTCCGCGTGACCTACCAACCTCGTACCGAGTTCGCGATCCCGTGACGATTCAGCAGCAGGACCGCGCTCGCGCTCGAAACCGTCGCGCCGCCCTCGCGGTGCTCGGCGGTCTGATGTTTCTCGGCCGCGCCGCGTCCGCACAGGGTACGCTCAGCGGCCTCGGATTCGGCTATCCGGTGGGCGGCACCAGCACGCGCTCGGCCGGTACCGCGGGCGCATTTGGCGAGTTCGATCCGCTCAGCCCGATCAACCCGGCCTCGCTCGGTGGCATCGAGCGCACGCTGATGGCGGCGCAGACCGAGCCTGAATTCCGTACCCTGCGCTTCGGCACAACGAAGGAAAGCACCACCGCGCAGCGCGTGCCGTTGCTGATGCTGATCTTTCCGGCGGGACGCGGCGTGGCGGTGTCGATGAGTGCCACGACGTTCCTTGATCGGAGCTACACCACGATCACCACGGGCTCAGTGGTGGTGGATGGACTGCCGGTTTCCACCAGCGATCGCAACGATGTGCGCGGATCGATGGGCGATCTGCGCGCGGCTGCAGGCTGGCGCATCAACGATCGTTTCAAGCTTGGCCTGGGCGGGCATCTGTTCACGGGCGACAATGTCGTCGCGCGACGCCGCACCTTCGCGGACACACTGGCGTTCGGCTCCGTCGAAGACTCGTCGCGCGTGACGTACTACGGCATGGCACTCTCCGTCGGCGGCGAAGTGCGCCTGGCCAAGGGCCTGTCCGCGCAAGCGTCCTATCGGGCGGGTGGTAGCCTCGACTCGCGCATTCGCGACACCGTGCGAAGTCAGGGTAGTGTGCCCGATCGCCGCGGCGTCTCGCTGCGTTACGACGGAATCACCGGCTCCACCTTCGCGGTCGGCGTCGAACAGTTGGCCTGGGCGCAGATGAAGGGATTGGGGTCGGAGCTGGTGCAGGCGCATGATGCCACCAACATCCACGCCGGCGCCGAAGTCGCGGGGCCGCGTCTGCGCGGCTATCCGTTGCTGTTCCGCGTCGGCTACGCCAAGAACGAGCTCCCCTTCGGCGTGAACAGCCAGACGGTTGCCGAGACGCGCTTGAGCGGCGGCCTAGGTCTGCCGATCGCTCGCCAATTCGCGTCCATGGACTTCTCGATCCAGCGCGCCAATCGCACGCTGCGTGGTGGTGGTGCCAAGGAATCGGCGTGGCTGTTGGGCTTCGGCGTGCAGCTGCGCCCGTAATGGCGGACGCTGTGTCTGACGTGATGTCTGACGTAACGACCGACGTGACCGCCGAGTTGCTCTCCGCCGTCGACGACACGCCGAAGCCGACGGTCTACATCGAGACGTACGGCTGCCAGATGAACGTGGCCGACTCGGAGCTGATGTACGGCAAGCTGGTGGCGAGCGGCTACCTGCCGGTGGATGTGCCCGACGGCGCTGACGTGATTCTCGTCAACACCTGCGCGATCCGCGAGAACGCCGAGACGCGCGTGATTGGTCGGCTGGGTGAGCTCAAGCGCAGCATGAAGCCCGGCTCGATCGTGGGCGTCACAGGCTGCATGGCGCAGCGCTTGGGACCTCGTCTGCTGACGCAGGCCAAGCATGTCTCGCTCGTGGTCGGTCCCGATGGTTATCGCGCGCTGCCGGCGTTGATCGACGGCGCGCGTCGCGGCGAGAAGTTCACCGCCACCGATTTCGATCTCGAAGAGCACTACGAGGACGTCGTCGCTCGCCGCTTTGAGGGAGTGAAGGCGTGGATCCCGGTGCAACGAGGCTGCAACTATCGCTGCACGTATTGCATCGTGCCGTACACGCGTGGCAACGAACGCAGTCGGAAGCTCGACGAAGTCGTGCGCGAAACGCGCGAAGTGGTGGTGCAGGGACTGACCGAAGTCGTGCTGCTTGGGCAGACGGTCAACTCGTACAACGATGGGACGCACGACTTTGCGGATCTGCTGCGTGCAGTCGGCGCGGTCGAAGGCATCCGTCGCGTGCGCTACACGAGCCCGCACCCCAACGACTTCAGCGATCGCGTCATCGCGGCGATGGCCGAGGTGCCGACCGTGTGCGAGCACGTGCATCTGCCGATGCAGAGCGGCTCGACGTCGATGCTCAAGCGCATGCTGCGCCGATATTCGCGCGAGGATTACCTCGCGTGCGTCGCGCGACTGCGGGCGGCGATCCCCAATCTCTCGCTCACCACGGACATCATCGTTGGCTTTCCGGGCGAGACGGACGCGGAGTTCGAAGACACCCTGTCGCTGTGTCGCGAAGTGCGGTTCGACGACGCGTTCATGTTCAAGTTCTCGATGCGCGAAGGCACGCCCGCGGAGCGCATGCCAACCGAGTGGCACGTGGCCGACGACGTCGTCTCGGCGCGCTTCGAGCGGCTCATGGCAACGGTGCGCGGCATCTCCCGCGAGAGCAATCTCACGCGACTCGGTGCGACCACCGAAGTGCTGATCGAGAAGTTGGCACGCGACGGCGCGCTGTGGCAGGCACGTACGCGCGACTTCAAGACCGTCATGGTACCCGCCGATTCCGGCGCGATCGGTGACTACCTCACGGTGCAACTGACCGGCACGACTGGCGCGACCTTCACCGGTACACCGGTGAGCGCTACCCCCGCGCGCGCCGCTCTCCCGATGCTGGGCTGAGCGCGCGGCCGCTTCACTGTCGCAACGAATCGCGACGCACGGAAACGTTTGGGTACAGAGGCACGCGACGCATCAGCACATGATGCAGCGTGCCTCTTCTCGTTCACACAGTCGTCGCGTGGATCTCCGGACTCACGCTCGCCGCGCTCGCGTTCGGCGACGCCACCCGGTTGGCGATCACCCAGTCCGCGATGGCGCAGACCGGGGTCGCGCAGGCAGCCACGATGCACGCCACCGTCCCCTGGTGGAATCTCGCCGCGGGAGGCGTCGCCCTCATCGGCCTGCTCGGTGGCGCCCTCCGACTCACGGGACGCGCGACTCCGCTCTCAGCACTCGCGCTCGTCACTGCCGCAGGAATGCTCGTCGGTCGAGCGTCTGCCACACAGCGCGCCACCTGTGCGTCACTCCTCGCGCAATCCGCCTCGCTGCAAATAGTGCTCGACGAACGCGTCGCTCCCCAGAGCCGCGCCACCGGCCAAACACTCGGCGACGGCGATCCAACGCTGCACTCAGCGATCGACCGCTGCAGAATAGCCGCCACCATTCGAGTGCGCTCCGGGACAGCGCCAGCCGGCGCCATCGCGACTCTCACCATCACCGAGACCACTCGCACGACAGCACGAGGCATCCGCGTCACCGGCGATATAAACGACACGGGCAGGCGCGATCACCTCCGTCAGTGGCGCGGGCGCATCGGCGAACACATCGACCGCCTCTACGGACAACACGCCCCGCTCGTCCGAGCACTGTTAATCGCCGACCAACACGCGATCGCCCCCGACATCCGCGATCGTTTCGCCGACGCCGGACTCGTACACATGCTCTCCATCTCCGGACTGCACGTGGCCATCATCGCCGAAGCGCTGCTCACCCTCGCCGTCGCCTGCCGCATCCCCAAACGAACGGCACAGCCGCTCGCGCTCTTGGCCGTGACGCTCTACGTCCTCATGCTCGGCGCGCCCCCGCCAGCCGTCCGCAGCGCCGTCATGCTCGCTACGGTCACCTTCACAGACCTTCTGCAGCGCCCCGTCCATCCCTGGACTGCACTCGCACTCGGCGCGGTCGTTCCCACCCTCGACCCCGCAGTGGTGGTCGACCTCGGCTGGCAACTCAGCGTCGGCGGCATGGCGTCGCTCGTCGCCGCACGAGCACTGCTCCGCCGTCTCCGCACGGTGGAGATCTCGAGTGTCGAACAGCGCGTCGCGCGCGCCGTACTTCGCCGGCTGAGAGAACTGCACGGGTGGCGCGCCACGCTGTTCCGAGAAATGGCGACGGGCGTCATCGCCACACTCGTCACCGCGCCGCTGGTGGCCTGGACCTTCGGTCGCGTCAGCATCATCGCGCCGCTCAGCAACCTCGTCGCGGGACCCGTCGTCGCGGTGCTGCAGCCCGCAATGTTCCTGTCGATTCTCCTCATCCCCTGGTCGGCCGCCGCGTCGCTCGTCGCTGATGGGAGCGTGATCCCGCTCCGCGCACTCGATGTCGTCGCACGCCTCACCGCACGGGTGCCGCACGCCTCGCTCCACATCGCCCCGACACTCGTCGGCGCCACCCTCGCCGGCCTCGCCTCCATCGCCTTCGTGCGGGCCACTGCGGCCCGCCGGTGGACGCCATGGCTGGTTGCCGCGACCGGCGCACTCTCCTGCGCCACATGGCTGCCAAGACTCACACGCGGCACCGGCGCGCTCGAACTGCATCTGCTCGACGTGGGCCAAGGGGACGCCATCGCCCTTCGCACCCCTAAAGGACGATGGGTGCTGGTCGACGCCGGACGCGTCTGGGACGGAGGCGATGCCGGCCGCCGAGTCGTCGTGCCGTATGTGCAACGACGGGGCGGGGACGTCGCAGCCTTCGTGATGTCGCACGCCCACGACGACCACATGGGCGGCGCCGCCAGCGTCGCCCACGCGCTGCACCCGCGCCGCTGGTGGGAGCCGGCCTTTGTCAGCCCAAACCCGCACTATAGAGCGCTGCTGGAGGTGCTCCAACGCGCCCAGCTCACCTGGCAACGCGTCCACCCACACGACACGATGTCGCTCGACGGCGTGCAGTTCACTGTACTCGCTCCCGACTCCGTCTGGACGGCCGCACAACACGATGCCAACGAAACCTCCGTCGTGCTCCGCGTAGCATACGGCGAGGTAGCGTTCCTGCTCACCGGAGACGCAGAAGCCGCGGAGGAAGCTTGGCTGCTCGCGCACGCCGATCCGCACGAGCTGCGCGCCGACGTGCTCAAACTCGGCCACCACGGCAGCAAGACCAGCTCGACCGCACCGTTCATCGACGCGGTTCGGCCCTCACTCGGCCTCGTCTCCGTCGGCGAGGACAACCGGTATGGCCATCCGTCACCGGAAGTACTCGGCGCTTTCGCCGAACGAGGCGTGCCGCTGCTACGAACCGATCGCGACGGCGTCGTGGTCATTGCGACCAACGGGCACCAGATTCGAGTGGAGAGCGGAGGCGACAGCTGGCAACTGCTGCGTGCGGTAGCGAGATGATCGAGCGCGCGCTTTCGGTCGACGAGAGGTTGGACGAACGGAATGGCCATGCGTGCAGGAGCGGGGTGAACCGTGCGATGCGGATGATCTGGGAGTGGCTGATCGGACGCCCGCTGGCGTTGCCCGATGCGTTGGTCGCGCGTCATCGCGCACTCGGGGATGCGCAATGGCGCTGCGGTGGTCTGCCTCCGCGAATCGGCGGCTGGGCACTCGGCAGGCGCACCGTGCTCGGAATCGCGGTCGGGCGCACCGTCTTTCTCGCGCCCGAAGCGCAACTCGACGCGGGTTTGCTCTTGCACGAGGTTGCCCACGTTCATCAGTTTCAGCGCGTTAGCGGTTTCGTCGTGCGCTATCTCTGGGAAAGTGTGCGCCGTGGCTACGCGGCCAATCGCTTCGAACGAGAAGCCGATGACTTTGCTGCGCGTGCGCTCCTGATCGACCCGCCGTATCCCGCCCAGTCCGCCAGCGCGCTTTCAACACTCGATTCGCGCGCAGGCATATCGGACATCCCGTTCCGAGGAGTTTGACCGTGGTCAAGCACACCGCCACATCCGTCGTCACGATCGAGCGTTTCATCATCGAACAGGAGCGGGCGTTCCCGGAAGCGACCGGTGAGCTGTCCGGCATCCTGTACGACATGGCGCTGGCCGGGAAAATGATCGCCAACAAGGTGCGCAGCGCCGGCCTTGCTGACATCCTCGGCGCAACCAGCGACGTCAACGTGCAGGGCGAGGTCCAGCAGAAGCTCGACGTCATCGCCAACGAGATCATCGTCAAGGCGTTCGATCACGGCGGTCGCCTCTGCGCCATGGCGTCGGAAGAAGAGCCGGACATCATTCATATCCCCGAAGGATTTCGGAACGGCAAGTACGTGCTGCTCTTCGATCCCCTCGACGGCTCGTCCAACATCGACGTCAACGTGCCCGTGGGCACGATCTTCTCCGTGTATCGCAAGATCACGCGCGGAACGCGCGGCGAGATGGAAGACATGCTGCAGCCCGGACGTCGCCAGGTCGCGGCCGGCTATGTCATCTACGGCTCCAGCACCATGCTCGTCTACACGACGGGGCAGGGTGCGCACGGCTTCACGCTCGATCCGTCCATCGGCGAGTTCCTGCTCTCGCATCCCAACATCCGCATCCCCGACCGTGCGCGTTATCTCTCGGTCAACGATGCCTACGAGCAGGATTGGCCCGATCACACGCGCGCGCTCATGCGCCGCTACCGCGGCCTCGACGGCGTACGCAAGCCGCTCAATGTGCGCTACGTCGGCTCACTTGTCGCTGACTTCCATCGCAACCTCCTCGGCGGCGGCGTTTTTTGCTATCCGGCCAACGAAAAGGCACAGCGCGGCAAGCTGCGCCTGCTCTACGAGGCCAATCCGCTCGCGTTCATCGCAGAGCAGGCGGGCGGTCTCGCAACTGATGGACACCGTCGCGTGATGGATCTCGAAGCCACCGAACTGCACCAGCGCACGCCGCTCTACATCGGCAGCAAGGCCGAAGTGGAAACCGTCGCAGAGTTCGCGCCCGCCGAACCGCCCTACGCGAATTACCGACGTCGCGCCGTTGACGTCGCCTCTGCCTGATGCATTGCAACATCGTGCGCGCGGTTCCGCTGCGCCGCACACATTCCTGATCGTCAACCAACGGCGGCGTCGCGTACAGCGGCGCCGCCGTCGCTAATATCCGGCATGACTTCCACCGAACGACTCTCTCCGTCTGGCATCCCCGTCCCCATCGTCGTGCGCCCCGGCGACAACACGGTCGACTACGCGCGCGACCTCGCCGATCCTGGTGTCTTCCCGTTCACGCGCGGTGTGCAGCCCACGATGTATCGCGGCCGCCTCTGGACCATGCGTCAGTACGCCGGCTTCGGTACGGCCAAGTCCACAAACGAGCGCTTCAAACTGCTGCTCGACGCCGGACAAACGGGATTGTCGGTCGCCTTCGACCTGCCGACGCAGATGGGCATCGACTCCGATTCCCCGCGCGCGAGTGGCGAGGTCGGACGGGTTGGCGTGGCGATCGACACCGTAGAAGACATGCACGTCCTCCTCGACGGCATTCCGCTCGATCAGGTCTCCACCAGCATGACGATCAATGCGACGGCGTCTACGCTGCTCGCGATGTACATCGTGGTGGCCGAGGAGCGGGGGATCGATCGCGCGAAGCTGTCGGGAACCGTGCAGAACGATATTCTCAAGGAGTACATCGCGCGCGGCACGTACATCTATCCGCCGGCGCCGTCGCTCGCGCTCACCGCCGAGATGTTCCGGTTCTGCGCCGCGGAAGTGCCGCTCTGGAATCCGATCTCCATTTCGGGTTATCACATCCGCGAGGCCGGCTCCACCGCCGTGCAGGAGTTGGCGTTCACCTTCGCCGACGCGCTCGCGTACGTCCAACAGGCGGTCGATGCGGGACTCGCGGTCGATGCATTCGCTCCGCGCTTGTCGTTCTTCTTCGCCGCGCACAGCGATGTGTTCGAAGAGGTCGCCAAGTTCCGGGCGGCGCGACGCATGTGGGCGCGACTGATGCGCGAGCGCTTTGGCGCGAATGACAACAGCTGCCGCCTGCGCTTTCACACGCAGACCGGCGGCGTCACGCTCACCGCCCAGCAACCGCTCAACAACGTGGTCCGCGTGACGCTGCAAGCGCTCGCCGCCGCGCTCGGCGGCACGCAGTCGCTGCACACCAACGGCTACGACGAAGCGCTGGCTTTGCCCACCGCCGAAGCGGCCACGCTCGCGCTCCGCACGCAGCAGATCGTCGGATTTGAGTCAGGAGTCACGCAGACCGTCGATCCGCTCGCAGGCAGCTGGTACGTCGAGCAGCTCACTGACGAAGTCGAAGCCCGTGCCCTCGAGCTCATCGCGCGTGTCGATGCGTTGGGAGGCGCGGCCGAAGCGATTCGCGAAGGGTTCTTTCAGGAGGAGATCGGGCGCAGCGCCTACGCGCATCAGCTGCGTGTCGAAGCCGGCGAGACGGTGGTGGTGGGCGTCAACAAATTCGGCGACGGACAGGATCCGCCGATCATTCCGGCGCCCAACTTCTCCGAACTCGAGCGCGGCCAGGTGGAGCAGCTTCGAAGCGTGAAGTCCGCGCGCGATGCGGCAGCCGTCGAGCTGGCCTTGGCCGAGATTCGCAACGCGGCCGTCGAGTACTTGCCGTCGCACAGCGGTGCACGTTCTCCGCTCATGCCCATGATCATCGACGCGGTGCGCGCGCGTGCCTCGGTCGGTGAAATCGCCGATGCGTTGGAGCGCCAGTGGGGACGGTATGTACCGGCTCTCTGACGACTGAATGCACCAGGCTCGCGTCGGCCAAGTGAAGAGACTCTCGCTCACGGCTCGGCTGACGATGCGTGGCCGTCGACGCGCGCTGCGCGTACTGCTGGTGAGCGTGGCGATGAGCGCCTGGTCGACCGCGGGGGTGGCGCAGACAGCGACTCGTGGAGCAGGCGCCTCGCAGTCATCCGCGCGGCAGACCGATAGCGTCCCGGCCACCGCGGCGAAGGCATCGGCTCGCTCTCCCAAGTCGACGGACCCAAAGCCCCCCGCGCGACCCGACTTCAAGAATCTCCGGTTCGACGAGACATGGACGCGCGCCAATCGCACAGGGCACTGGGACGATGAGGTCAAGGCCATCGCGCTTGGCTCGAACGCGACGCTGACTCTGGGCGGACAAGTCCGGTGGCGCGAGGAGTTCGCCAAGGACTTCAATCTCTCATCGGTCAGCGACACGTACGCGCAGTCGCGCACGCTGCTCGACGCCGACCTGCAGGTCGGGAATCCCAAGCGCTGGCACGCACGCGCCTACGGGGAATTCCGCGATGCACAGTCGTACGATCGCGACCTGCCCGGCGGCACGCGCGCGCAGGATGCCGATCGCGCGGACGTGCAGAATCTCTTCGTCGATGCCGCGTTCGGCCGGTCGTTCGTGCGCGTCGGCCGTCAGGAAATCGTCGCGGGACGCGAACGATTGATTGGCGTGCCTGACTGGTCCAACACCCGACGCGGCATGCAAGGCGTTCGGAGCCAGTTCGTGCGCGGCAGCATTGCGCTCGACGCCATGGCGGTGCGGCCCGTCGTGGTGCGACTCGCGCAGGGCAACATCGGCGACACCACCACGCAGCTGCGCGTGCTTGCGTTGGGCAATGCCGCCGGCGCCAAGCCGGCGGCGCGTGGCCTGCCGGCCGTATGGCAGGCCTACGTGTACGAGCAGCAGATCGACGTCGCCACGCCCACGCGTCGCATCACGAGCGGCGGTCGAGTGGCGTGGACTTTGGGTGCCGCAAATGCCTCCCGTAGCTACACGCTGGAGGCGGAAGGCGCGCGGCAATCAGGATCGACCGGTGCGCGACAGCTGCGGGCTTGGTTCTGGACCGCCGAGGCGCAACTGCAGTGGCGTCGGGTGCGCGGGACGCCCACCGTGGCGCTTGGGCTTGAGGAGGCCAGTGGCGATGGCGACAGCAAGGACGCGAGACTCGAGGCGTTCAATACGCTGTATGCTGCCGCGCACCAGCATGGCGGATTCGCGGACGTCTTCGGACGCACCAACGCGCGGGAGACGCACGTCATCTCCACGTGGGATCCCATTCGCAAGCTGAGTCTTCGGGGCGCGTGGCATCGCTTCGATCGGCTGCGGCTGGACGACGGCGTGTACAACAAGCAGAACGCAATCATGCGCGCCGCTTCCGGGTCGCGCGCACGTCACGCGGGCGACGAGGTCGACCTCACAGGCACGTTCAACGCGACGCGACACCTGCGTCTGATCGCGGGACACGCCTGGGTCGCGCCGGGCGCCTTCATGCGGACGACGCCGGGAGGTGCGCGTACCGAGCGTTGGGGATTCGTCGGGACCACATTCACGTTCTGATCGGCATTCGCAGGGACGCCCGCTGAGCCTGCTAGGTCTGGAGCTGGCTCGCTGCTCGATTGCCATCCGTCGTGTTGCGGCCACGGAACGGTTCGGCGTCGCACGCACGCCACAAGCAGTCGCGCGCGTTGCCGTGCGCACGCGGCAAGTCATTGGCACGGAAGTACATCGATCTCTGGGAATATTGGCGCTGCTCTTGCGGTCCGTTACGGATGAGGGGCCGCGACCGTCGGCCGCTCGAGGGCGGCAGGGACCCACGTCAGGAGTCTTGAATGATCCGTCGACACCTTGTTCGATCGTTCGCGCTACTCGGACTCGTCGTCTCCGCGATGAGCACGGCTGGTGCGCAGGGGCGCATCTTCGTCAACAATGACGAGTGGACGCTCAGCAGCACCGGCATCGCTGCCGCCGGCGCGGCCAACGTCACGCAGTTCACCCGCAACGTCGCGTCGTGGCTGGCGGGCGGTACAAGCGGCTCCATTCTCATCGCCAGCGGAAACTTCGGCTTTCCGGCCAGCACCATCGGGACCGATCTGGGCACCGGCGGCTACAACTTCTCCGTGACGCAGAACAACACGGCCGCGGGTTGGGCGAACCGGAGCAGCTACAGCGCGGTCTTCATCGACAACAGCACGGTGGGTGCCGGCTCCGCGCAGCTCCAGACCGATCTGCAGGGCTATGTGCTCGGCGGTGGTAGCGTGTTCATCAATTTCGGTACAGGCATCAGTGGAGCTGCTCAGGAGGCGGCCAACTACCAGACCTTCCTGAACTACTTCGGTCTCACGGTGGTCGGCGCCGGCTACAACGGCATCGGCGGAAACAACAACACGACCGGATACGCATCGCAGGGGCCGTACGGCTCGGCGCTCTTCACCGGCGTGAGCGCGCTCTATCAGGACAACGGAAATTCCGTGCTTGCCGGCGGCTCGAACACTGCGGGGTACAACACGCAGATCTTCGGTGGCGCGCTCTACGCCGCTGCGGCACCGTCGAGCGTCGTACCGGAGCCGTCGACCTACATGCTGATGATCGCCGGTCTCGCCGGGCTCGGCTTTGTGGCGCGTCGCCGTCGCGCCTGATCTCCCGCTTGCCGGAGTCGCCGCGGGCCGCCCAGTTCGGGCGGCCCGTTCGCGTTAGCAACACCCTCGATCACGGCGTGGGATACACCATCACCGCGTACTCCCGCTGCCACCGACGCCCGTCAGTCAGGAGCACGATACCGGTCACGCTCCATTGCCGCGTGTGGCTGCTGTCGAAGTAGGAGGGCGGCACGCCGGGAGGGAGCATGACGTCGGCGGTGGCTGTCCACGGAGTTCCGGGCCGCAACAGCGCATCGGCAACGGGCACGTCGATCTGCCACGCTCCCGGCGCCGGTCCACTGCGCGACTCGCGGTAGCCGAACACCAGCGAGGCTTCCTGCACAACGCCCTCGTGTCGCGGGTCGATGCGTACCGTGCAGGTGCTCAGCTCGCCCGGCACGAGGTTCAGGTCCGCCATCTCGAGCGCCACGCCACCGATGGTGCGCCAAGCCGCCCAGCGGGCGCGTAGCGGCCACAACACCGTGTAGCAGTACCACAGGCCTAGCGCGCCCACGCCCACGGCGTTGAGGTCGCGCATCAGCACCAGCGTGATGGAGCCCGCAATCACCAGCAGGATGCTGATGCTCCCGGTGAACATCGCCAGTCGCACGTCGGTACGCCGACTGAGCGGACCCCACTCCTCGACGGCCATCACACGATACGTGTCTGCCTTGGGGCCGAGCGGGTCGATGGAAACTCCGGAACGGTAGCGGGTGACGAGTTGCGGGTCTCGGGAACGGTAGCGGGAACGCTACCGCGAACGATGAAACGCGCCAACCACGCGCCGCGTGCCGACCGCTCGCTCCCGATCAGCGACCCGTGCTCGCCAACGGTGCGCCGCGGCGGCATACTGGCCGAGAGGACGCGGTGCACCCCGCGCGTCCACCTTCCCGTTGCCGTTGCCGGAGCCCCAGCTGCCCACGCACTCCCCTCACGCTCGACCTAACACGAACGAGCTCGCCGACGAAACGCGTATCTACGCACGCGTGACGTGGCGTCTGATCCCGTTCCTGTTTCTCTGCTACCTCGTCGCGTACCTCGACCGGGTGAACGTCGGATTTGCGAAGCTGCAGATGCTCGCCGATGTGAAGATGAGCGAGACGGCCTATGGCATCGGCGCCGGCATCTTCTTCATCGGCTACTTCCTGTTCGAAGTGCCCAGCAATCTGCTCCTGCATCGCGTGGGCGCGCGCCGATGGATTGCCCGCATCATGATCAGCTGGGGCGTGCTGTCATCGGCGATGATGCTGATCACGTCGGTGAACCAGTTCTACGCGCTTCGTTTCGCACTGGGGCTGGCGGAGGCGGGGTTCTTTCCGGGAATCGTGTACTACCTGAGCCAGTGGTATCCTGCCGCGCGCCGAGCGCGCATCACGGCGCTGTTCATGACCGCGCTCGCGGCGTCCGGCGTGATTGGGGGACCGCTCTCCGGTTGGATTCTTTCGTCGATGGCCGGCGTGAACGGCTGGGCCGGATGGCAGTGGCTGTTCTTGCTCGAAGGCATTCCAAGCATCGTCGTGGGCTTCGCGGTCTATCGCTATCTCGACGATGGCATCGCCGCGGCCGCGTGGTTGACGGCGCCGGAGAAGGCGCTGTTGTTGCGCAACATGGCCGGCGACGAGACGACGGACGCGCATCGTTCCATCGCGACGACGCTGCGCACGCCGCGCGTGCTCGTGCTGGCGCTGTTGTCCTTCTCGATCGTGATGGGCGTCTACGGCATCGGCTTCTGGTTGCCGCAGATGATCCGCACGATGGGGGTGCAGGACCCGCTGCGCGTCGGCTTGCTCAGCGCGATTCCGTATGGCGTGGCTGCGGTGGCGATGGTGCTCGTGGGGCGCAGCTCCGATCGGCACGCCGAGCGTCGCTGGCATCTCGTTGGGTCGGCGTTGGTGGGGGCAGCAGGATTCGCGCTCGCCGCACGATTCCCCGACAACGTGGTCATCGGCATGATCGCGCTGAGTGCGGGCACAGCAAGCGTGCTGACCACCTTACCGCTGATGTGGACGGTGCCGCCCACGTTCTTGCGTGGCGCATCGCTCGCCGCCGGCATTGGCGCGATCAACTCCGTGGGCAACCTGGCGGGCTTTCTGAGCCCGTACATGATCGGCGCCATCACCGATGCCACCGGCAGTGGCGCCAACGGCGTGTATGTCATCGCGGGCTTTCAGCTGCTCGCCGCACTCATCGCCACGCCGGCGACGCGCGAGACGCGTCAGCAGGCGTAGCGACGCCACGTGCGGAGACGTTGCATCACCACGACCGTGCGTGCCACGTGATGCTCGCAGGACCAGCGCTCTGCGAGGTAAACGCCATCGTGACGAACAGCAGGCCGAGCACTACGTTGAGGTGATCACGGGGCTGATTTCCCGATCGCATTCTGGAAGCTGATTCGCTGAGCGACAACATGCCGACACCCAACGAGCCAGACGACGCCCACTTGACCGACGCACGTCCGTTGCCGGTCTTGCGCGCTATGATCGACGCGCTCGATCGCGATCTCTTGCAGATCATGGCGCGACGCATGTCGCTGGTAGCGGAAGTCGCCGCGTACAAACGCGAGCATGGGGTGCGCATTCGCGATCCCCAGCGGGAACGCGACGTGCTCTCCGATCGTCGCGCACGCGCGGAAGCGCTGGGGCTTCCTGCCGGTGAGGTCGAGTCGATTTTTCGCGTGTTGCTCCGCTCGAGCCGCGATCATCAGGCGGCGCTGCGCGCCGAAGTGCCGATGAACGATCAGCCCAAGCGCATCGCCATCATCGGAGGCGAAGGGAAGATCGGTCGGCTGGTTGGGCGAATGTTCGGCGACCTCGGCCACCACATTCTTGTCGTCGATCGCAACACCACACTGCGTGCAGCGGAAGCCGCCGCCGCCGCCGACGTCACCGTCATCAGCGTGCCCATCGATCTCACCGAGCAGGTGATCGCTGAGGTGGGGCCGCAAGTGCCCGAGCACGCACTGTTGATGGACGTCACGAGCCTCAAGGAAGCGCCGGTCGCGGCGATGCTGGCGAGCACCCGCGCCAGCGTCGTCGGCACGCACCCAATGTTCGGACCCAGCGTGCATACGCTGCAGGGACAGCGCGTGGTGCTCTGCCGCGCGCGTGGCGAGCAGTGGGCCGAATGGCTGGCTCAGGCGCTCACGGCTCGTGGGCTCGTCATCACCGACACCACACCGGCGCAGCACGACCGCGCCATGTCCGTCGTACAGGTGCTCACGCACTTTCAGACGCAGGTGTTGGGGCTCACGCTGGCTCGCCTTGGCGTGCCGCTCGCCGAAACCATGCCGTTCACGTCGCCGGCGTACCTGCTCGAGCTCTACGTTGCGGCGCGTCACTTCGCGCAGGAGCCCGGGCTGTACGGCCCGATCGAGATGCGCAATCCGCGCACGCCGCAGGTGACCGAGACGTTCGCCAGCGCGACACGCGACATCGCCGACGTCCTCGCCAACGGGGATCAGGCGACCTTCACGAAACTCTTCGAGGATGTCCGCGCGTTCTTCGGTGACTTCACTGCCGAAGCGTTGGAGCAGTCGAGCTTCCTCATCGACCGCATCGTCGAGCGAACTTGAGCGCGCATTCCACCACGAATCCGAACGTGTCACAGCTCTCGCTCGGCATCGACCCCACTCACCCAGTCCATCCATCTGACATGTCCGGCACGCTCGAACAGATCTGGATCAAGCGCGCGAAGTTGGGGCCGATGGACCCGGTTTCGCAGGCGCGTCTGCGGGAGAACCGCGGTCTGGTGGGCAACGCCAACATGGGCGGTCGTCGGCAGGTCACGATCATCGAAGCCGAGCGCTGGGCCGAACACATGACGGCGCTGGGCGCCAGCATCGATCCCTCACGCCGACGTGCCAATCTGCTGGTCCGCGGACTTCCACTGGCCGACTCGCGGGGCAAGGTGCTGCGCATCGGCGATGTGCGTCTGCAGATCGCGGGCGAAACAAAACCCTGCCATCAGATGGACGAGGTGCATCAGGGGCTGCAGGCAGTGATGCGACCGGCGTGGGGCGGGGGAGCGTTCGCGATCGTGCTCGACGACGGCGAAATCCACGTGGGCGACGCGCTATCGTGGGAACCGCCCGCGGCTGACGGATGATCGCCGCGCTGCGCACTCGCATCCGTCGCGGCGAAGACTTTCTCTTCGATCTCGCCGCCAAGGCCGAGTACAGGCTCAAGATCACGCCGCGCGGGACGAGGCTGGTGCCCACGCGACTGCATCGGTGGATCCTTCGCGCGCTGCTCGGCGGGGCGTTATCGCTGGTGCTCGTCATGGCGTTCACGTCTGGTGCCACCCGCACGCGTGCGATTCTGGTCATTGCCCTCGGTGCGCTGCTGGCGGCGCTCGCGCTGCTCTGGTGGGACGCGCGCATGCCGTTGCCCAAGCCGCCCGCGCCCAGCCGCCCTGGGTCTCGGGCGACCCCGCCCGTGAGGCGCCCGACCTCGCCGGGCCCAACGGGCTCCGGGCGCACCCGGCCCTAGCGACGGCGGAAGCAGTTCCTGAGATCGTCCACGCCGGTGCGGTGTACGGTCAGGCGACGTGTCTCCACCGCTCGAGTCAGGTATCTTTGATCATGCGCACTTCCAGCCGTTCTTCCAACTGTTCTTCCAACCGCGTGGCCTCGGCCTCGCGCTCGCTCCTTATGCAGACAGCATCGAGTTGCTCGCTTCCGATCGCCCGTGGGTTCTCCCGAGCGCTCGCCTTCGCCGCACTCATCGTCGCCCCGACGGCCCTTTCCGCCCAGCGCACCACGGGCATCCGTGACCGCGCCGCCGCAGAGGCGGTCCGACAGCCGGCGCAGTACGGCGTGATCGATGGTGTAGTCACCGACACGCTCCTCAATCCACTCGGCGCAGCAGACGTCTCTGTGGTCGGCATCGGCGCGCGGGTCGTGACCGGCGAAAACGGGCGTTTCCGCCTGCTCCAGGTGCCCCCGGGGCAGTACCTGCTCGTCGCGCGACGGATCGGTTACGCGCCGACGTCGGGGATCATCCAGGTGCCCGAAAGCGACACGCTGCGTTTGTCGTACACGCTGGTGCGGTCGTCCAACATGCTCGACACGGTGCGTGTGAAGGAACGTCGCGTGTCGCTGCGTATGGCCGAGTTCGAGGGGCGGCGCATGGCTGGCATTGGCCAGTTCGTGACGCAGGAAGAGATCGAGCGGCGTGCCTCGCGCGAAGTGTCCGATTTTCTCCGCAACCTGCGCGGCATCGAGGTGTCGCGCCTGACCAACAACGCGTTCGCGGGCACCGTCGCGCTCTCGCGTCGCGAAGGCGGCAGCGTGGGTGGAGACGGTACGGGTGCCTGCGCGATGCAGGTAATTCTCGACGGCATTGTCATGCCGCGCTTCTTCAACCTCGATCTCTTGCCGTCACCCAAGCTGATCGCGGGCATCGAGGTCTACTCGGGTGCTGCTACCGTGCCCGCGCAGTTCGGCGGCGCAGACCGTCGCTGCGGTGTGCTCCTCGTCTGGACGCGCGACGGGTACTGAGCGCACGCTGATGTGAAAACGACGACGGCTCCATGCACACCTCTGCATGGAGCCGTTGACGTAGCGCCGGTCGCACACCGCGGCGGGCGACGGTTAGGGCACGACCTTGGTTGCCGTCGCCTGCTCGAGCAGTTGCGCCGCCTTCGCGACCAACT
This sequence comes from Gemmatimonas sp., assembly GCA_965279375.1. GTDB lineage: Bacteria > Gemmatimonadota > Gemmatimonadetes > Gemmatimonadales > Gemmatimonadaceae > Gemmatimonas. The sequence goes on from OZ257156.1 coordinate 3,567,701, forward strand.
CGCTCTCCCGGGTGAGCGCAGCCGCAAGCTTTCCGATCTGCTCATCGGCGAGCTTCCAATCCTTTTGCTCGATCGCCTCGCGCACCCCCGGCATCGTCTTCACGCCGTAGCCCGTGTAGTAGCCCGGCGCATACAGTGCGTGCTGATACCACTCACGCCGCGGCAGCCCGCCGGGCACGAGCAGCACCTGATCCGCCTGGCGCAGCAACGCATTCACCTGTGCAAGCGCAGCCGGTGTCGCGGCGCCTGCGGCCAGGCCGCCATACGCCTTCTCGAACCGCTCGGCCATGCGTTGCAGTGAATCGGCCGCGTTCTGAATTGGCGAGAAGTTGAGATGCGGCGCGGTCCCCTCGGCTTTCGGCGGCGCCAGCGGCCGGCGCGGATCGTTCACCATCGCGAACGCCCCCTCGGCGATCTGCCGATTCAGCTCGTCGATGTCCTTGGCCGTCTTCTCGCGCAGTGCGGTGACCTCGGTGAGATAGCCGCGCGCGGTTTCCGACAGATTGCCAAACTCCGCGGGCAGCACGTCGGCGTTCGCCACGCGCATGATCATCATCCCGGCCACCTGCGACAGCGCTCGCCCATACACGAACGACGTGTCGCTGAAGTGCGTGTACCAGTAGAAGCTGTCGTAGATGGAGTGATAGATCCCACCGCCGTCTTCGCCGCCAAAGCCAATGTTGAGCGTCGGCACACCCGCGTGCTGCAGAAACGGTGTGAAGTCCGATCCTGAGCCGAGTGCGTCCAAGCGCATGTCACGGCGGTTGCGTGCTTCGGCGTTGCCGGCAAGGATCTTGGCCGCGCGCCACCGCTGCGCGACGCTCACGTTCGCCTCGGGATCGGTGACTTCGTTGGCCACCTCGGTCACGAAGCGTTCGAGCGTGTGCGATCCCGCCGCGTCCAGCAGCCCACGCCCGTTGCCGTCCGTGTTGAGATAGAACACGCCCTTGGCCTTCATGTCCGGCATGTGCTCTTCCACCCATTCGGTAGAGCCCAACAGCGATGGCTCTTCACCATCCCACGCCGCGTACACGATCGTGCGCTTGGGCGACCACCCCTGCTTCACCAGTTCGCCGAGCGCGCGCGCTTCTTCCAGTTCGGCGATGAGCCCCGAGATCGGATCTTCCGCGCCATTCACCCAGCCGTCGTGATGATTGCCGCGAATCACCCACTCGTTGGGGAGCGTCGAGCCCTTGAGCGTGGCGATGACGTTGTAGAGCGGCGTCTGCGCCCAGTTGAACTCGAGCTTGAGGTGCACCTTCGCACTGCCGGGCCCCATGCGATACGTAATGGGCAGGCCACCGCGCCACGACTCCGGTACCACCGGTCCGGTGAGTGCAGCCAGCAACGGCTGTGCATCCGCATACGAAATAGGCAGCACGGGGATCTTCATGATCGTGACGGCGTCTTTCCTGTCGAGCCGCTTGGCGCCGGGTGATGCGCCAACACCGGGCGTGAGCGGGTCGCCGGGATATGTGGGCATGTCGAGCACGCTGCCGCGCTGCACGCCATCCTTGGGCCGAAATGGTCCGTTAGGATACGCATCACCCTCGGCGAAGCCATCGTCCTTGGGATCGGAGTAGATGAGCGCGCCCACAGCGCCGTGCTCATATGCGACTTTGGGCTTGATGCCGCGCCACGAGCCGCCATACCGCGCAATCACGATCGCGCCCTTCACCGAGATGCCGCGGCGCTCCAACTGCTCGTAGTCCGCCGGCACGCCGTAGTTCACATAGACGAGCGGTGCGGTCACATCGCCGTCGGCCGAATAGGCGTTGTACGTCGGGAGCTGCTCGCTCTTCTGGTTGGACGTGGGGTCTTCCTTGAGCGCAGGCTCTTCCAGCTTGGCCACGAATCGCGTCGGCGAGACCATCTCGAGCACGCGCACCTTCGGGGTGGGGAAGAGCACATCGAAGCGCTCGATGCGTGCATCCCACCCGTACGACTTGAACTGTGCGAGCAGCCACTCGGCGTTGTCCTTGCCATAGGGCGAGCCGAGGTGATGCGGGCGCGCAGACAAGCGCTGCATCGCGCTGCGCATACGGGCAGGGTCGGGGATCGCGCGAAACTTCGTTTCCCATTCGCGTTGCACCTTCGCCGACGCGTTGGTGAAGCCTCGCATTGGCGGGTCTTCGCGAGGCGTGGCCGCCGGCAACAGAACGAGCAGAGCGGCCGGTACAGCGAGTGCAGAGATCGATCGGGTCATGGCAAGTCGGCTGCAGGGTGGATGTCGCCGGATTCGCTGAGCGCGGACGATTCCAGTATGAAGTCGCTCGAGAGACCGCGCTACATGAGATGCCCTACACGACTCGTACAAAAGACAACGCCCCCGCGAGACGAATCTCGCGGGGGCGTTGTGTCGTGCGACCATCCGGTGTCGGTCTGCTTAGCAGCCCGGGCCGGCAAGCGGTGCGGCCTTGCCAACGCGCACCAGGCACTCGGCCTGCGGAATCGGCATCACACGCGCGACGAAGTGATTCGGCGCGTCGAGCGGGAGCGTGTTCAGCAGGTTGTAGCGGCGCAGGTCGAACCAGCGCGTGCCTTCCAGCAACAGCGAGTAGCGCTTCTGGAGCAACAGTTCCGTGAGCACAGCCGCGTCGGTGGACGCCGTGGTGAGCGTGGACGGCGCGAGGCCGCCCGAGTTCACGCGGATCGAGTTGATGACGCCGATCGCACCAGCCTTGTCGCCCGTGGCCAGGAGGCCTTCCGCGCGGAGGAGCATGAGCTCTTCGTTGCGGATGATGGCGATGGAGTTCGTCGCCGAGCCGTCGGCGATGAAGCCGAGCGACGAGGCGATGCCGGTGACGCCCGACGGCGGGCTACGCGGCGTCTTCGTCTTCACCTTCGCGAGGTAGCGATTGTCCTTGGTGCCGTCGGCCTTGAGGGGCGCGTCGGTTTCCGTGGACGGGTGGAGATAGAGGTCAGCAGCGTTGCCGAAGAACGGGTTCGACGCGTCGCCAGTGGCACCCGAGTACGGGTGGAACGGACCTGCGTCGAGCGCCGCACGCGTCGTCGCCGCGGCGTTCAGGTACGAGCTGGACAGCGCCGTCAGCGAACGCTGCCACGCCGCCGCACCGCCGCCAGACGTGGCGTAGTAGGCGGCAACCTTGCCGGCGATGGCGCGGTTGAACTGCGCGAACGTCGCCGGCGTGCTGAAGCCGGCAAAGCCCGCGTGCAGCGTGAACGGGAACGCCGTGCCACCGGCCGCGAGGGCCGTGTTGCCTTCGTCGAGCGTGTTCAGGATGTACTTGTACATCGAGTCACGCGAAACGAACGCGGCAACGTCGGACGCGTTTTGCTTCACTTCCGTGACACCACCCAGCGTGTCGCGCGTCGCGATGACGGCGAGCAGCTCGAGGCCTTCGATCGTCTTCGCGAAGCCCGTCACCGCGGACTTCTGCGCGGCGGAGAGCGTCGTGGAGTTTGCCGCCGAATTCTTGATGTTGAAGATGTCACGCAGGTTGCCGTACGGGCCCGCCCACTGGCCAACGGCGAAGCCGGCTGGGTCGAGCTTGTTGGCACCCGTGATGCCCTGCAGGTAGTGCGACGTGTTGCGCCCTTCCTGCGGGGAGTAGATGAACATCTCACGTCCGAAACGGCCGGCGTCGTTGATGAAGCCGCCGCGATTGCCGCGCAACTGACGCAGGATACCCGTGGCCTGCAGCTGCAGGGCCTGCGGATCCGCGCTCGCCGCGACGACCGTCGGGGTGTTCGGGTTGGTGATTTCGAGCTGATCACTGCTGCACGCGGCCAGCGCGGCCGTAGCCAGCGAGAGGCCGATCAGGCGTGAAACGTTCAAGGCGTTCCTCATGGATGTCGTCGTCATGGGATCAGAACCCCACGTCGATGCTGAAGAAGTACTGGCGGCTCGACGGGAACGGCGCGAGGTCGATGAACCGCGTGAAGTTCGAGTTGCCGAAGTTGCTGAACTCCGGGTCGTAGCTCCAATACTTCGACCACAGCTTCAGGTTACGGCCGCTGAGGTTGAAGCGAAGGCTAGAGGCACCCGGGATCTTCTGGGCCCACGAGTTAGGCGCCTGGTAGTTCAGCGTCACTTCGCGGAGCTTCACGTACGTGCCCTTCTGGATGTACGGGCGGATGTCGCCAGCAGCGAACGTGCTGTATCGATCTTCGCCGAGCGCGACGAAGTCACGCGACTGGCCGCCTTCGTCGAACAGGTTGTTCGTCATGTTCGACACCGAGCCGCCATTCCGCCAATCGAGCAGGAAGGAGAGGCTCAGCTTCTTGAACGTGAAGTCGTTGTTGAACGTCGTCGTGTGGATCGGGTTCGAATCGAACAGGATCGTGTCACGGACGGCGCCGTTGGCACCGAGCGGCGCGTTGCCCCAGATGTACGAGGAGCGCGTGTTCGACGCGATGCGGTTACGGCCATACGTGGCGCCGAACGAGCTACCGGCGGCGAACGACGGCACCGGGATGTTGTCGGTGCGCTGCACGTTGGCGTTGTAGATCACGCGCGTCGACCACTCGAACGCACCCTTGCGGAACGGGACCGCCGAGATGACGGCTTCGTTACCCTGCACGGACAGCTGGCCACCATTGATGATCTGCGAGCCGAGGCCCGACGACGGCGGAAGCGGGAACGTGAGGAGCAGGTCGGAGATACGGCGCTGGTAGCGCGTGAGTTCGAAGGACAGGCGCGATCCGAAGAGCGTGACGTCCGTACCGAACTCGGTCTCGTTCATGACTTCCGGCTTGATGCCCGGGTTACCGAGCGTGCCGTTGGAGACGAGCGAGCCGGCGCCACCGATGATTCCACCCGACGCGTACAGCACGTCGCGGTCGCCGTAACGCGGGCGGTTGCCCGACTTGCCGACGGCGTAGCGGAACTTGATGTCGTCGATCTGGTCGAAGACGGGCTTCACGAAGCGATAGGACGCCGAGACCTTCGGGAACGCGTAGAACTTCTCGCGATCGCCGTTGGCGCTCGAGCGGTCAGCGCGGAAGCCGGCGTTGATGGCCAGCTTTTCGTTCAGCGCCAGTACCTGTTCGTTGACGTAGTACGACTGGTCGCGGAACTCGTTCTTGCCGTTGGTCACGGCGAGGTCCGTCGCACCGACCGGCACCTTCACCGTCGGGAGCAGGCCACGGCCGCGCAGCGAGTACGTGTTGAGCGTCTGGTTTTCGTACGAGCCACCAACGGACGTCGTGGCCGACGTGAACCACTTGTTGCCCAGCGTAAACGTCCACACCGCGTTCACGCCCTGATTCATCTGGAAGCTGGACGCGTTCACCTGGTTGGCCGTGCCGAGGAAGTTGTCGGCCGACTCATACTGCAGGTAGTTGGGCGAGTACTGGTAGCCTTCCTGCTGGAAGCGGTCCACACCGGCGAGGTAGGACAGCTGCAGCGAGTTGTGCGACGTGCTGAACGGCGTGTAGCTGGCGCGGACGTTACCGGCCTGGCGCCACACCGCTTCCGTGTTCACGAGCTCGTTGAGCACGTCGAACGGGTTGGACGTGCCGTTGCCGCCGCCGTTGAACGGCATGCGCACCGGGCGACCCGTCGCCGGGTCGATCGCCTGCAGGTCGACGATCGCGGGCGAGTAGCCGAACGTGTAGATCGGGCTCGTACCGGAGTTGTCGTTACCGCCGACGCCGCGCTGGAAGAAGTTGCGCGTCACGTCGAGACCGGCGCTGAGCGTCACCTTGGTGCCGAGCGTCTGGTCGAGGTTGATGCGAGCACCGGTGCGACGAGCGCCGGTGTTGATCATGATGCCGGACTCCTGGCGATCGTTGATCGACGCGAAGAAACGCGTGTTGTTCACGCCGCCCGAGGCGGAGAGCAACGTTTCCCACGACGGATCGGTGCGGCCATAGAGCTGGCCCTGCCAATCATAGAACGGGCAGGTCGGGTTGCACGCGGCCTTGGCGGCCGCATCGCCCACCGGGCCACCGACCCAGTCGGCGACTTCGGCGTAGCTGGCAAACTTGCGCGACGACAGGTTCTTGAGCTGCTCCTGCGTGCCCATGCGCTGCACGACGTTCCACGAGGCCTTGCCCTGCTTGCCGCGCTTGGTCGTGATCACGACGACGCCGTTCGTTGCGCGCGCGCCGTAGATGGCCGAGGCCGCCGCCGACTTGAGCACTTCGATGTTTTCGATGTCGTTCGGGTTCAGGTCAGCAAGACGGTTGACGACCTGGTCCTGGCTGGAGCCGGTCGAACCCGACGCGCGGGTGACCGAGCTGGCGCCCGAGGAGATGGAGGCGTTGGAGATGATGACGCCGTCCACGACGTAGAGCGGGTCACCCTGGCCGAGCACCGACGTGGCGCCGCGGATCTGGATCTGGGCACCACCGCCCGGCGCACCGCTGTTTTCGAACATGCGGGCACCGGCAACCTTACCGGCGAGATTGCCTTCAACCGAGCGCGCAGGCACGCGGTTGAGCTCGGCCGTGTTGACCGAGGAGACGGCCGTGGCCGCCACGCGGCGATCGGTCACCGTCGCGGCGCCCGTCACCGTCACACCTTCGAGCTGCAGCACGTCGCGCTCGAGTACGAAATTGGCCGACGTCTCCGTCGGGCCGACGCGAATGGTCTGGCGCTTGAACCCGAGCTGGCGAGCGAGGACGACCGCCTCGCCGGCGGGTACACGAAGGCGATACTCGCCCTTCTCATTGGTACGAGTGCCAACCTGCTGGCCGACGATGCCGACGGTCACGTCAGCGATCGGCGCACCGGTGCCGGCCTGCGTCACTTTGCCCGCGATATCGCGGGACTGCGCTTCCGCACGAAGCGGCAGCACAGCGACGATGGCGGCAGCGGCTACAAACTTGAAAAGCCTGCCCATAGAGGGTCTCCGAAGGAGGGGAGCAGCAAACATGGAGAAACCGTACTGCAACATCGGATGGTACTGAGGGACAACAGCAACTCCGAGGGGACGGAGTGCCGCTACACAAAGTCCAACGACATACAGTGCGCTGAAACTATGACTGAAACAGCGTCCGTCTAGGTTCCGTCACTCGCGGTAACGAAGGGATTTCCCTCTTGCGCGAGAGGCGCTCATCGTACAAGCGCACCCAGGCGGCCACCCAACGCCCGCCACTGTAACACAGCAAGCTCAGCTATTCGACGCGCGCCTGCATCCGATAGGTGCGTGTCGTCCTGATGCCCATCGGGATAGATCGCACGCTCCCCCGGAAGGGACCACGCATACAACGACTTTGCCGCTTCCGAGCCCAACCGCGACACCACGGATCGGCTCGCCTGCTCGAGATCGAGCAACGGCACGGACTGCGCGGCGGCGACCTCGCGCGTCACGACGGGATAGCGGCCATGCGTCTCACGCAGCACGCCGCTGTTGTCAAAGCTGCGTCGCACGATCGAGGTCGCGAGCATCGGAATCGCTCCCCGCGCCCGCGCCTCGCGGACAAAACGCTCGAGGTTCTGGCGATAGGCGCCGTCCGCCGCGGCGTAGCGCGTCGAGTCTTCACGTTTCTCGTCGTTGTGCCCGAACTGAATCACGACCACGTCGCCGGCCTGCAGCGAATCGAGCACCGCACGCCAGCGCCCTTCGTCGAGAAAGCTCTTCGTGCTGCGCCCGTTCACGGCGCGATTGCGCACCTCGACGCCCTCACGCAGCAGCGGCGCGAGCATCGTTCCCCAGCCGCGCTCCATAGTCGTGTCCGGCGTCTTGCGATCGGCCATCGTCGAGTCGCCGATCATCCAGACGGCAGGCTGCGGCTGCCTGATGAGCAGCGTGGTCGCAACCAACGCCCAGATCAACGCCGACCTCATGGCGTGCTCGCGGCGAAGGCACGACGGATCGACACAGTGCGCTCGAGCTCATCGCGCGACTGCAGAATCTTCTGCCGCAGATCGGTCGCCAGCGTTGGATGCGCGGCGAGCCAGCGATCGATTTCGGCGAGCGCCTCCGCGCTCGATTGACCGCCGATCGTCGCGCCGAGCCAGCTGCCAAGGAAGAAGATGCGCCGATTCTTCTGGATCCACGGCAGCGTGTCGAGCGACGGCGTGAGGTACGCGCGTGAGAGCGCGTCCTGATCGGCCTCGTGAAATGCGCGCAGGCTCGAGGTCACCCACTCTTCGTTCAACTCCGCATCGCCAAACCAGCGCGCGTAGTACCGCTGCTTGGTCGCGGCATCGGGGCGCGCCGCCTCCGCGACGAACGCTTGCCGCTTTCCCTCGCTGGTCGAGTCGCGCAACGCTTCCGACCGCAGTCGCGACTCTGCGTTGGGCGCCGCACGAGCCATCAGTCGCGTCACGATCGCCCAGCGTGTTGGCGGACGCAGCGGCAATCCTGCGGCCACGTTCGCATCGAGCCACTGCTCCAGTCGGGCCAGTCCTTCGGTATCACGCGCCAACCCGATCACGGCGTCCAGCTGCGCCTTGCGTTCGCCGTAGCTGCGCGTGCTGTCCAACGCGCCGGCCAGAAACACCGACTCGGCGCGCCGACGCACACTGTCTGCCGCATCGCGATCCGCGTAGCGTGACAGCGCAGTCCCGATGCGTCCCACCAGGCTGCTCGCGATCTGCTCGTCGCGTTCGTTGGGTAGCGCGCGCAGGGCGAGCGAGGCGAATCGAACCGGCGACAGCCGAGCCTCGCGCACCAGATCCCACAACGATCCCCAGAGCATCGCGCGCAGGAAGTCGTCCCGCACGCTGCCAATGTGCTCTCCAAGCCATCGCACGCTCGACGAGTCGGGGAGGACTAGCGCATAGCCGTAGTCGCCTTCATTGGCGAAGATGAACGCGGGCGCCCTCTTACCACGGACTGCAGTCACGACCGTCGTGTCTCGCGTCATGAGAACCGGAACGCGCTCGAGCGTCGGCTTCGCCGCACCATTGTCGTAGTAGAGCAGCAGCTGCGTCTTGAGCGGCCACGCGCCTCGTCCTGACAGCCTAGGTTGTGCCGGACGCTGGATCAGCGCGAGCCGCGCGATCGCGCCGTTGGCGGTGCTGACCTGCTGCTCCACGATCGGCATGCCCGGACGCAGAATCCACTGCGCACCCCACGGCGTGAGATCGCGCGCCGACGCGCGTCCGATCGATTGCAGCAGATCGCGCCACGTCGCGTTGCCGTAGCGGTGGCTCTTGAGAAAGTCCTGCAGTCCGCGCTGAAACGCGTCGTCGCCAACGAGATAGTCGAGCTGACGCAGAATGCCTGGCGCCTTGTTGTAGACGATCGGGCCATAGTTGCTCTTGGCCTGATCGAGATTGCCGAGGGCTTGCCAGACGGGCGTCGTGCCGGCGGTCGCGTCGGTGGCGTAGGCAACGGGCTTGTTGCGCAGATAGAACGTCTTCCACGCATTGGAGGTCGGCGCGAGCGACGCCTGCATCTTGGCCGCCATGTAGGTGGCAAAGCCTTCCTTGAGCCAGAGGTCGTCGAACCAGCGCATGGTGACGTAGTCGCCGAACCACTGGTGTGCGACTTCGTGGAACGTCGTGGCTTGTCGGCCAAGCAGCTGCGACATCGTCGGACGTTCACGGTAGATGAAGCTCTCTTCGTTGTAGAAGACCGCGCCCGGATGCTCCATGCCGCCAAAGGGGAAGACCGGCGCCAGCAGGAAGTCGAATTTGCCGAAGGGGTAGGGCACACCAAACCACGCACCGAGCCAGGTGAGCGCGCGTGCGTTCATCGCAATGAGTGTGTCGGTCTCCACTTCCTTGGCGCGCGACCGTCGCGACCAGAGGCTGACCGGAACCGCAGGCGCGCCCGGCGCGATCACATGCTGTTGCGTGACGGCGTTCCATGGGCCGGCCGCGAACGCAATGAGATACGTGCTGAGCGGCGCGGATTCGGCAAAGCGGTGCACGATACCGCGCACGGTCGAGTCGCTCGACAGCGGTGCGCCGTTGGCCAGTGCGCGCCACCCGATGGGCGTCGTCAGCGTGAACGAAACGCGTGCCTTGAGGTCTGGCTGGTCGAAGGTGGGAAAGAGCTGATTCGCGTCACTCGGCACGAGCAGCGTATACAGATAGTCCGCGCCGTCGGTGACATCACGGCTACGGATGATGCCGGCACCCGCCGGTGCGATGGGCGATGCGAAGTCGAGCGTGATGTCATGCGCGGTGCCGCGCAGCGCGGCGGCGGGAATGCGCACGTGCGCGCCATTCCAGTACTGACCGGTGCCACCGGGCAGCGCCGCGCCATCTGCCGCAATGGAGCGCACGGCCAGCCCGCGAAAGTCGAGAATGACGTCGCTCTTTTGCGCCTGCTCGAAACGCACATGCACGGTTCCGGTGGCCGTGTCGCGATTGGTGACGTCCAGTGCGAGTTGGTAGCGCACATCGCGGACGCGGGCGGCGCGGTAGGTGGCGAGTTCCTTGGAAACGCCCGGCCCGTCGAGCGCGGCGGCCGACCGCGTCGCGCTCGACGGCGACGCGACGGCGCTGCGTGTCGGCGCGCTTGCTGCCTGGGCTGATAGTGCAGCGAGATCGCCTGCGAGTGGACTCAGGGCGACGCTCGCCGTGATGAGGCCCACTCGGGCGAACACTGTCATCGCCCACGTGCGGCGGTCGTTCCGGGGCGGGAGCGGTGATGAGACGCGTGATGTCGGCATTCGGGAGCCTATGTCCTCGGCGTCCTGAACGGCAAGCACAACCCACAGCGGTCACAATCGAATGGATGAGTTCGCTAAGGAATGATTTCGAACGCGCGGCCGTCGGCGCTTGGGTCGATCGGGTGCGAGTCTGCATCCAGTGCTTCTTCCCTCAGACGACTACACAGGAGCATCTCATGACGAGTTCGATGCGCGCGCTTGCCTCGATACTCCTCCTCGGGGCGTTGACCGCCTGCGGCGGTTCTGACAGCGGCCCCGGTGGCGGCGGGACGACCGCGCCCACCGCCGCATCGATCGCGCTGACGGCATCGAATACGGCGCCGCTCGCATCTGTTGGCGAGACGGTGACGCTGACGGCACTGGTGCGCGATGCCAGCCAGGCGGCGCTCGCCAACCCCACGGTGAGCTACGCGTCGAGCAATGCCTCGGTCGCCACGGTCTCGGGGAGCGGCACGTCCGCCACGGTCACCGCGGTGGGCGACGGCACGACGACGATCACCGCGACCAGTGGCTCCGTCTCGGCGACGGCGACGGTTACGGTCGCGCAGAAGCTCTCAGCCCTCACCCTCACGCCAGCCAGTCCGACCTTGACCATCGGAGCGACGGCCACGCTCGTGGCCAGCGCGCGTGACGCCCGAGGCAACGCCATTGCTGGTGTGTCGGGCTACACGTTCACCACGGGCCGCGCAGCCACGGCGATCGTGAACAGCACGGGTGTGGTTACGGCGATCGCGCCGGGAACCACAACGATCGCGGCGTCCATCACGCGAGACGGTACGACGGCCAACGCCACGGCCAATGTCACCGTCAGCACGCCGCTCTCGGGCGCGGCCACGGCGGCGGTTGGCACGACGGACGCCACATTTACCGTGCCGAGTGTGACCATCGCCGTCGGCGGGACTGTCACCTGGACCTTTGGAGCGACGTCGCACAACGTCATCTTCTCTTCTGCGGGCGCGCCGACGAACGTTCCCATCTCGGCAAGCTCGTCGGTCTCACGCACGTTTCCGACGGCAGGTACTTTCCCGTACGCTTGCACGCTGCACGCGGGCATGAACGGCACGGTCATCGTCGCCGCGCCGTCGCTGATGGCATTGCTCAATGGCGCCAACGAGCGTCCGACCGCCACGTCGTCCACGGGCAACGGTGCCGCGCTCATCGCGGTGAATGGCTCGACCGTCAACTATACCGTCGCCTATCAGGGCATCACTGGCGCGCCCACCGGACTGCACATCCACTCGCCGGCCACCACGAGCACCAATGCCGGCATCAGCGTGGACCTGCTCACGACGCCGCTCACGGGAACCAGCGGTGTGCTCACCGGCAGCTTCACGGCATCGGCAATTCGTACGGCAGGTGTCTCGCTCGATTCGCTCGTCACGTTGCTGCGCAACGGCAACGCGTACGTGAACATCCATTCCTCGACGTTCCCCGCTGGCGAAATCCGCGGTCAGGTCACGGTCCCCTGATCGGCAGCGGCTCACAGCTTGCGAGCTACCGCACTCCATCTTGTTTCCTGCCTCACTTCTCCTTTCCCAATTGCCATCATGACACGCTCGCTTCGCACTGTCTCGCTCGCCGCGTTCGCCTTCGCTCTGGCCGCCTGCGGCGACGACGCGACCGCACCGGTCGCCTCCAGCGTCACGCTCACTCCGTCTGCCACGGGCAGCCTCGCCAGCATCGGTGAGACGCGCACGGTCGCCGCCGTCGTCAAGACGTCTGGTGGCGCCGCGATCAGCGGCGCGACAATCACGTACACGAGCAGCAATCCAGCGGTGGCCACGGTTGCGGGCACGGGCGCGTCTGCGACCGTCACTGCGGTCAGCAACGGCAGCGCCACGATCACGGCGACCAGCGGCAGCGCCACCGGCACGCTCGACGTTGCCGTTGCGCAGAAGCTCGTCACGCTCGCCGTCAGCGCCGCTTCCGCGTCCATCGCGCCGGGCGCCACCTCGCAGCTGACTGGCACTGGGCGCGACGCGCTCGGTAACGCGATCGCTGGCATTACGGGCGTCAGCTACACCACGGCCGCCGCGCGCACCGCCGTCGTCAGCTCGACGGGACTTGCGACGGCGATCGCGCCGGGCACGGTCGCCATCACCGGCTCACTCACTCGTGATGGTGTCACCGCTACCGCGAGCACCAACCTCACGGTCACCACGCCGACCGCGGGCTTCTTCACGCAGATGAACGGCGCCAACGAGCGTCCGGCCGCGACGCCGACCACCTCCAACGGCTCCGCGTTGTTCACGCAGAATGGCACGACGATCAACTTCGTCGTCACCTACCAGGGCCTCCAGAGCGCGCCCACCGGCTTGCACATCCACTCGCCGGCCGGCTCCACAGTCAACGCGGGTGTCAGTGTCGACTTGCTCGGCACCAACCAGCTTCCCTCGACTGGCGTGCTGACCGGCAGCTTCACCGCCGCGAACATCCGCACGGCGGGCGTGTCACTCGATTCGATGCTCGTGCTCATTCGCAGCGGCAACGCCTACGTGAACGTGCACTCGACCGTCTATCCGGCGGGCGAGATCCGCGGCCAGCTCGGCACGCCGTAAGCGGCACGCCGTAAGCGGCAGTCGTAAGCGGCAGTCGGCAAGCGGCGCGCCGTCGCATACGGACAGCGCGTCGTTCGACAGCTCACGCAGCACAAACTCCGTCGAATCAGCGTGCGAGTCACGCTGGTCCGACTGCGAAACAGCCGGTGCACCCGTCGAGGTGCGCCGGCTGTTTTGGCGTATGGCCAAGAGCTCGCGGCGTTTACTCCGCGCGCAAAACAATACTTAGGTATTTACAAAAGTATCAGAGCGTGCTAGACTCGTCGAGCAGGCAGACAACCCCAGAACGTGGATGGTCTCGGACATGGTGCAAGCCGCAGCCGCAGCAGCCGACGCAGTGTTTCACGCCCTGTCCAATCCGACACGGCGACAGGTGCTGGAACAGCTCTCCGTCGGGCCAGCGACCGTCAGCGAACTGGCGGCGCCGTTCGACATGCAGTTGCCGTCATTCGTCCAGCATCTCTCGGTGCTCGAACGAAGCCGACTGGTGAAGTCGAAGAAGCGCGGGCGCGTGCGCACGTACGAACTCGTGCCCGAACGATTCACCGTCGTGGAGGACTGGCTCATCGCGCGTCGTCAGCTCTGGGAAGCGCGACTCAACCGTTTCGATCGATACGTCACTCAACTCAAGGACAAGGAGTCGGACGCATGAACACGCAATTCACTCTCGATCCCAAGCTCGACTTCGCCATCGAGCGTTTCGTCGACGCGCCCCCACGGCTGGTCTGGGAAGCGTTGACCAAGCCGGAGCATCTCAAGGAGTGGTACATGCCCAAGGCGTGGGGACGCGTCGTGCGCGCGGCGATGGACGTGCGGCCGGGCGGCATGTTCAGCATCGACATCGCCGTGGGTGACGGTCCGGAGATCCCCAACCTTGGCTGTGTCCTCGACGTGGTGCCGATGCAGCGTCTCGTCTGGACGTCGATGCTCTTTCCGGACTATCGCCCTGCGGTCTTCGACGACATTCCGATCACGGCCATCATGACGATGCAGGCCGAGGGCAGCGGTACGCGTTACGTCTTCACTGCGCTGCATCGCAACGAAGCCGACCTGGAGAACAACAAGTCGTCAGGATTCTATCAGGGCACCGAGATCGCCGTCGATCAGCTGATGGCACACGTGCTGACGCTGAAATAGCCGCGAGAAACACGTCGCTCGCGAGAGCGTCAGTTCGGGCGAATCTGTACGAGCTCGATGTCGATGTGGAGCGTCGAGTCGGGCGGGGTGTTGGCCGGGTAGCCCGTCCGGCGGGAGAGTGTCGGTGGCACGATGAGCCGCCGACGCTCTCCGACGCGCATCCCCGTCACCCCTTCGTCCACGCCGTCGATCACCTGCTTGGCGCCGAGTTGAAAAGTGATCGGCGCCGCACCGCGACTCGTGTAGATCAATCCGCCGCTGGGCAGCGTTGTGGTCTCGTGGATGGTGACTCTTTGCCCAGTGCGTGCGGCGGGACCGCTACCCTGCGCGAGAACCTCGAAGCGGAGCCCACTCGAGGTCGTGCGCAGGCGAGAAGGCGACAGGCATGCGCTGAGCAGCACGGTCGCGGCGAGAAGCGAGGTAGGACGCACAATGCTGCGAAGCAGTCGGAACCCGGAATGAACGTTTGGAAATGAACGTTTGGGAATGCACGTTCGGATGTGAAGACGCGAACGGGCAGAGGAATCTCCGCGGAGATTGCTCCGCGGATTCGTCACCTAACCGCGCGATACAGTTTACCGTGCGGCAGCGTCAGGCCAAATCGCTCAAGACCTCGCCCAGCACACCCGTCATCTCGTCGATCTGTGCTCGGCTGACGATCAGCGGCGGCGCCAGCGCAATCGTGTCACCGGTCTGGCGCACGAGCACCCCGCGCTTGAAGCACTCGAGAAAGACCGCCGTCGCCCGCGCACCCGGCGCGCCTTCCTTAGGCGAAAGCTCCACCGCGCCCACGAGGCCGATGTTGCGCACGTCGATCACGTGCGGCTTGTCGCGCAGGCCGTGTACGCCCGCCTCGAGGAATTCACCCATCACCGCGCCTCGCGTCAGCAGCGACTCCGCCGCGCACACATCGAGCATCGCCAACGCGGCCGCCGACGCCAACGGATGTCCCGAGTAGGTGTAGCCGTGGAAGAACTCGATGCCATTCGGCGCGCGCGCCACGACCGTATCGTGGATTTCGCGCTTGGCCATGACCGCGCCCATCGGGACGGCGCCATTGGTGATGCCCTTGGCGGCCGTGATGAGGTCGGGCAGCACGCCGAAGCGCTGGGCGGCGAACGCGGCACCCGTGCGTCCAAAACCGGTGATCACTTCGTCGAAGATGAGCAGAATGCCGTGTGCGTCGCAGATCGCGCGCAGACGCTCCAGATAGCCCACCGGTGGAATCAGCACGCCGGTCGATCCCGCCACCGGCTCGACGATCACCGCGGCAATCGTGTGGCCACCGCGCGCAGCGATGACGCGTTCGAGATCGTCCGCGAACTCGGCGCCGTGCGTCGGCTGTCCCTTGCTGAACGCATTCCGGGACAGGTCGTGCGTGGCCGCGATGTGATCGATGTGTGGCAGTAGCTGCGCTTCGAACGTGGTGCGATTCGGGGCGATCCCACCAACGGAGATGCCGCCAAAGCCCACGCCGTGGTAGCCGCGCATCCGCCCCACAAAGCAGACGCGATTCATTTCACCGCGCGCACGATGGTACGCCAGCGCCATCTTGAGCGCCGTGTCTACCGCCTCGCTCCCCGAGTTGGTGAAGAAGACCCGATCCAGCCCGGCGGGGAGAATGGCGCCGAGCCGGTTGGCCAGCTCGAATGAGAGCGCATGCCCCATCTGGAAGCCGGGTGCGTAGTCGATCGCACCAGCCGCGGCGCGGATCGCCTCGACGATCGGCTCCCGACAGTGCCCGGCGTTCACGCACCAGAGTCCGGAGACGCCGTCGAGGATCGTCCGGCCCTCGGCGTCCCGATAGTGCATGTCCTTGGCAGACACGAGAAGCCGCGGCGCCGACTTGAACGCCCGGTTGTTCGTGAACGGCATCCACAGCGCGTCCATCGACGGCTGGGCGGTCAGCGGGGCGTGCAGCAGCGCGCCAATGGTCTGGGAGGTCATGACGCCGAAGGTGGCACTGGTGGGGCCATCCGTCCAGCAGTGTGAGCGGTACGGTCTCGTCTCGGAGTCGTCATGGACGGGCGGGGAATAATCCGGCGCCTGCCGCGCTCTGCTACTTTCGAGATGACCATGTCTACCGACGCCCTGCTGGCCGATCGCCAGGCCCGTTTCCAAACCTTGGTGCTGCCGCACCTGGACCGCTTGTGCGGATTCGCGCGGCGGCGGACGGGTGAGATGGGCGACGCCGAGGACGCGGTGCAGGATGCCTGCATGCGGGCGTGGACAGCGTTCGATGAGCTGCGCGACGAGACGAAGGTGCGCGCTTGGCTCTACCGCATCCTGCGCACGGTCCTCAGCGACGGGCTCAAGAAAGAGGGCCGCCGCCGACAGCTGGTGTCGATTACCCGCCTCGAAGACGCGCACGAAACGATGGTCGGTGGGGACCCGGATTTCGCCTTCGCCGAAGTCGTCGCCCGAATCGATCGCGAGGTGTTGCAGGCCGCGCTCGAAACGATTCCGGAAGACTTCGCCACCGCCGTCGAGTTGCACGACATCGACGGTTTCAAGTATCAGGAGATTGCTGACATCACGGCGGTGCCCATCGGCACGGTGATGAGTCGCATCTCCCGCGGTCGCCGTCTGCTGGCGGGCGCCATCGTTGAACATCGCGCGGAATGGGCGCTCGGAGCCGATGCCGGCACGATCCAGCGCCCGACGTCGCGCCGACACCACGGGAAGGGGGCCTGATGAGTGACCTGACCACCACAGGCGCATTTGCCATTCCGCGTCCGGACGACGATCCGGATCGCGAAAGCCGACATCAGGTGCTCGCCACGCTGCTCGGCGCCTACGCAGACGGCGAGGTACCCAGCGAAACGGCCTCGCAAATCGACGCGCATCTCCTCGGCTGCTCTCGTTGCCGCAGTGAACTCGAGGTGCATCGCGCCATTCGCGCCCGACTCGAACGCGAGCCGATTCCGGCCGCGTCTCCAGCGATGCGGGAGCGAGTCCTCAGCGGAATTCTGGCGGCGCCGGCGACGCAGGCTGTGGCCCAGACGCAGCTGCCCGCTGCCGTCCAACCGCCACGCCGGTGGACTTTCTGGATGATGGCGGCCGTGCTCGTCGTGGCGGCCATCGCCGGCGCGATGACGGTGCGTTCGGGCACGCAGGCGCCACAGGCGTCGTACACGGTGGTCACCTCGCCATCGCTTCCGCTCTTCGATGTAGTGCTGGCCGACTATCGCCGTGTGATCGCCACCGATCTGCCGGGGCGCTCGCGCGATCTCGCCACCGTGCGCGAGGCGCTCCCTTTTCCGGTGAACGCGTTGGTGTCTCCCAAGCTGCGATTGCTCGCGGCGTGGACAACCGATCTGGGGGGCGAGCCGGCGGCGGTGCTCGCCTATCGCTGGAACGACCAACTCGTGCTTCAGTATGTCGTCTCGGAGCAGCTCCTCTTTCGTCCGCCCGAGCTGCGTCGCGCGTTCGCCGGTGGCCGTCAGCTGGCATCGCAGGTCGGCGATCAGAGTGTGATCGCGTGGCCCTCGGCGGCTGGCGGCGAGCTGCTCGTGGCGGATATGGCGGTCAACGAGATCGCGGCGCTCCGTGCGACGGTGATTGGTCGCTGATTGGTCGTCGCTGCGCACTGGCGCCACGCGCGATGATCGTGATCTGGAGACCTTTCTGCGTATTGCGTCGATCCGGTGGTAGGCGCTGATTTCCGGCATGATCTGGATGCCGGTTCGTCCCCACCGACCGTTCGCGCCGTGGGGTGTGTTGCTGCGTACGGTCGCTGAAGCCATGCATGTAGCCGTGCGGAGAGTCGCGCGGTTGCGCACACTGCCGTTCGGCCTGTTGGTGCTTGCTCCCGCGCTTTCTGCGCAGGGGGCTCCGTCGCGTGCTGATAGCGTGCGCCGAGATACGTTGCCGCTCAGCGCCGATTCGCTGACGGCGCGGCTCGCACGGGCCGAGGCGGCGATTGCGCTGCTGCAGCAGCAGTTGGCCACGGAGGCCAGCTCCGCGGTACGCACACGCTCGCGCATCCAGCTGGAGCTGTCCGGGCGCATCATCACCAACAGCTATTACACGTCCGGTCGCGCGAACAGCGCGGAGCTGCCGCTGTTCGTGCGGGATCCGGCGCTGCCCGCCTCTGTGCAGGGACGTCCGGGGACGCGCGCGTTCGGCATTTCGCTTCGGCAGACGTTCATTGGTGCAGCGCTCAGCGTGGACAGCGTGCTGGGCGGAACGTTTGTGGGTGACATCGACGTCGATTTCTTCTCCGGCGGTACCGCGTTCACGGCCGACGCCTTTGGCTTTCCGGAGATGCGGCTGCGGACGGTGAACGCACAGCTGCACTGGACGAACACCGCGCTCATGGTGGGCAGCGAGACGCCGCTGATCTCCGACTTGAATCCCGTGTCGCTCGCGGCCGCGGGTACGCCGGAGTTTGCGGCTGCGGGCAACCTCTGGAACTGGATTCCGCAGGTGCGCGTCTCGCGGACGGTCGCGCGGCGCACGATCGGTGTCACGCCCGTTCGCGTCGCGCTGCATGCTGCTGCGCTCGCGCCGGTGAGTGGATTTCGGCATCCCGCCGAACCCGATGCGATCGATGCCGGCGAGCGCGCCGGACGACCGTCGCTCCAGGGGCGCGGGAGTGTGCAGTGGGGCGACGCCGATGCGCCGGAAGATCGCCGTGGTGAAATCGGTGTTGGTGTGCACCGCGGGTGGTTACGCGTGAGCGGCGATTCGCTCACCATGTCTCGAGCGTTGGCGATGGACGCTCACGTCGGTCTGTCGCATGGATTGTCGCTGCTCGCGGAAGGCTTCGCCGGGCGCGCCGTGAGTTCGCTGGGCGGAGGCGGCATCGGTCAGTCCTTCGGCGTGCCGCGCGCATCCGAAGTACTCGGGCCGCCGGTACGCGATGTCGCAGGGTGGTTTCAGCTCAATGCGCAGACGCATCCGACGTTGCTCAGTGGCGTTGGGTGCGGGCTCGATGTGGCCGACGCGCGCGATCGTCCGCGCCGCCTCCGCAACGGCGCCTGTGAGGCCCATGTCATTTGGCGGCCCACGCAGCCGATTCTCGTGGGCGTTGAGCTCCGTCGCCTGCGCACCGTCTACGCGACAGGCCCCGAACGGGCGACGCATCTGAACATCGCGTTAGGGTTCGAGTGGTGAGCCCGATTACCGAACTTGCAGTGCGCACTTTTCTGCGCGTGAGCCGTGCCGCGACCGTGCTGTATGGCGTCGTGTTGCTCGGCGCCGCCCCGGCGCACGCGCAGGGCACCGTGCGCGGCACGCTGGCACTACTCGAAAAAGCGGGTGCAACCGTTCGCGATCTCAGCGACGCGGTGATTTATCTCGAAGCGCCCGGACGCGTGGTGCACGATGGGCGCGACGCGTTGGCCACGGCCAAGATCGACATGCGGCGGCGCGAATTCGAACCGCACGTGCAGATTGTGCGAGTTGGAGGCACGGTCGGCTTTCCCAACAGCGATCCCTTCAGCCACAACGTGTTCTCGAACAGCGCACTCGGCGCGTTCGATCTCGGGCTCTATCGCTCCGGGGTGACGCGCGGTGCCACGTTCCCGCGCGCGGGGGCATACGCCATCTACTGCAACATCCACGCACGCATGGTCAGCTTCGTGCTCGCGGTGCCGTCCCCGTGGGTGGCGAAAGCGGGCAGCGATGGCCAGTTCACCATCGGTGGTGTGCCGACGGGCACGTACCGTCTGCACGTGTGGCATGAGCGTGCGCCTGAAGTGGTGCAGGAGTTGAACGTCGGGCCGACGGGTGTCGCAGGGCTCGCGCTGACGCTCGATGCACGCGGCTACGTCGCCAAGCCGCACCCCAACAAGTTCGGCGCTGTCTATCCGACGACGCGTGCCGACCGCTACTGAGTCGTCGCCAAGTTCGCTGGGGTTCACGTGGCGCGTCTTTGCGCTGACCGCAGCGCTCGTTGGCGTCGTGGTCATTGTCGCGCTGCTCGTCGCGTCCGATTCGGTGCGCCGTGCCAGTGATCGCACCGCCCATCGCGGACTCGAACAGAGCGCCGATCTCGTCGCACAGTTTCTGGCCGGGCGCGAACGCAGTCTCGCCGGTGGCGCTCGCGTCTTCGTGCAGGGCCCGTACTTCCGTACGCTCGTGTCCGAGCGTCGTCGCGCCGACATTCTCGATCAGACCTTCGAGGCCGCCGCGCAGCTCGAGTCGCAGTGGGTGTTCATCACCGACGGACGCGGCGTGCTGTTGGCCAAATCGGATGAGCCGGGGGTCAGCGGATCGGAGTTGGGCGATGTCCCGTTGATTGCTGGCGCATTGAGCGGTCGATCGACGTCCGGCTTTGGCGTCTCGCGTGACTCATTGCTCTTCCAGGCCGTCGCCGTGCCGATCGAGATTCCCGGCGGCGCGTCGATTGGTGTGCTGGTGGCCACCAAAGTCGTCGATTCCTTGCTCGCGCACGACGTGAAGGTGGCCACGTCGAGTGAGCTGGTGTTCTTCACGCGCGATGTGGATGGCGGCGTGCATCTGGCCGCGTCCACGCTGGGCACCGACAGCGCGCTCGTTTCAGGCGTGCGTGCGCTCTCGGGAAGAGCGGGAGCAGCGCCCGGCAATGCGCAGCTCCCGGAG
Organism: Gemmatimonas sp.; assembly: GCA_965279375.1. GTDB lineage: Bacteria > Gemmatimonadota > Gemmatimonadetes > Gemmatimonadales > Gemmatimonadaceae > Gemmatimonas. The sequence continues at coordinate 3,588,502 of OZ257156.1, forward strand.
CTGCGAATCAAAGGCACGGACTATCTCGCGCAGCGCACGTCGCTGACGACGGCCGGCGGCGATGTGGTTGGCGGGTTTGTGGTGCTACGCTCGCGCGACGCGGAGCGTGCCAGTCTGTCGGACGTGCGCCGTTCGATTGTGGTGGCAGGCGCCATCGGATTCGTGCTCGCGCTGCTCCTGGCGTATGCCGCCGCGCGACGCGTGGCACGCCCGGTGCGCACGTTGGCAGGCGCGGTGCGGCGCGCCGCAGACGGCAACTACGAGATGGTCATCCGCAACGCCGTGCCGCAGTCGTCGGCCGGTGCGGAAGTGGATGAACTGGCCGACGCAGTGGACGCACTCCTCGCCGACCTGCGAGACAAGGAGGCGCTGATCGCCATGACGGTGCGCGAGGCACCCGCGGCCACGACGGACAACGCTGCGACGCGCGAGATCCCGCGCCGCCGTCGTTCGATCGGTGAGGGAAGTGGGGCAGTCGGAGCTGTGCCACGCATTGGCGCACGGCAGGGGTTGGTGCTCGCCCCAGGCGACATGCTGGCCAATCGCTATCGCATCGCGGCGCTGCTCGGAACGGGTGGCGTGGGCATGGTCTATCGCGCCGTCGACCGTTCACTCGGTGAAACGGTGGCCATCAAACTGCTGCGTCCGGAGGTGTTCGCCGCGGATCCGCATGCGTTCGATCGGGTGAAGGACGAGCTCCGCCTCGCACGGCGCATCACGCACCGCAACGTCGTGCGCACGCACGATATCGGCGAGAGCGACGGCGTGCCGTTCTTCACGATGGAGTTCGTGGACGGGACGTCGCTCGCGGATGTCATCCATGCGCGCGGTGCGCTGCCGCCGTCAGCGGTGATCTCGATTGCCAAGCAGCTGTTGCGCGCGTTGGCGGCGGCGCATGCGCAGGATGTCGTGCACGGCGACCTCAAGCCGCAGAACCTGCTCATCGGCTCGAATGGCGTGCTCAAAGTGTCCGACTTTGGCGTGGCGCGACTCATCCGCGATCCGCGTCGGAGCGGTGGCGCGCGCGACGGCGCCTCGCTGCAGCTGGCGGGGGCGACGATCGGCACGCCCGAATACATGGCACCCGAGCAGCTCATTGGCGGTGCGGCCAACTTCCTCACGGACATCTACGCCGCCGGCATCGTCGTGCATGAATGTCTGACCGGTGGCACGCCGTATCGCGCCGACACGCCGATGGCATTCTTTGCGCACAAGCTGGTCGCGCCTGACGCGACCGACACAGCCGCTTCCCGCACCGACCGTCAGCCGCTGGTCGTTTCCGATCCGCGCTATTCGGGCGCGCTCGAGCGTCTCATCTCCAGCATGACTGCGCCGGACGCCGAGCAGCGCGCGCAGTCCGCGTCGGCTCTCCTGCGAGCGTTTGCAGCGCTGGGTTAGTCGTCGCCGTCGGTGACGAACATCCGGTCGGCGATGTGCGCAATCTCTTCCGCGTCGCGCCATGCAGCTTCGAGCGCCGCGAGTTCGCCCTGCATGGCCTGACGTTCCGCGTCCTCGTGCACGGCGATCTCGAGCGCGATGCGTTCCACCGGTGTGAGCCCGAGCACGCCGACATCGTCGTCCCAGAAGATGGCATTCTTTCGACGGCGATTCGTGCGGAGCACGGCACTCTCCCTGATGTAGCGATCCACGTCGCCGACCGCGGCAATCCGCTTGGTCGCATCGCGGATTTGCGCGCGCGTTCCGCCGTCCTGATTGATGCGCGAAAGCAGGTTGCCGGCGACTTGCAGTGCGTCGGCGCCCTCGAAATCGCTCACGCCATCCGTGTGTGCCACGCGAAAGGTCCACGACGGGTCGCGTGGGGACGCGACGATCTCGAGACGCGCCACGTGGCTGAATCGCAGGGCGCGCAGCATGCCGTCGGGCGTGCGTACGTGCGCGAGCACCTTGTCGTAGCCGATACGCGCTTCGGTCGCTTCGAGCGAGTGCAGCAACGTGTCGCGCAGCACGCGACTTCCCGACGCGGTGTAGCCGATGCCAACAAGGCCGGCCATTGCACCCACTGCCATCGCCGCACCGTTGGAGAGCAGGGAACTGACCGAGGCGCCTGCCCCGCGCAGTCGACGACGGCGCAGCCGCGAGCCGTAGCGCCACGCGGCAAACTCGGGGCGCAGCGGCTTCCCCACGCGCACCAGGTCCAGCCCGCCCGACAGCGTCGCCAGTCCGATGTTGTCCGTGGAGACGCGCACGACAGTGCTTCGATAGCGCCGCTCACAGGCCTCGACCGCCTCCCACCGCTGCTCGAGCGGCGAGAGGTTCCAGTTCCGGCATTTCGTGCACACCACCCAGAGTCGGCCGCGTTCCGCGTCGAAGGCCAGCCGTCGGCCGACCTGAAACGCTTCGATCTCCGAGTTGCGCCCCAGATGGGTGTGGCAGAACAGGCACGTCGAATACATGAACTCCTCCAGCTGCGTCGGGGAGCGCGTCAATCGTCGCGAACCGCATTCGGCACCACGTTAGCATCCGGCCGTCATCTGTAAAGCACCGCCATGTCCGACGTCATGTGGCGACGGAGCGCACATCGGCGCGCAGGGTGGGGCTTTTTTCGTCCCACGTGTTGCTACAATGCACAGGGAGAACGGAACGCGGTCCCACTTCGAGCACGCCTCGCACCCCCATGTCAGACATGCATCTTCCCGTCGTTGCCGCCGATCCATCCGCCGCACACGAGCATGCTGAGGATTCGACGCCCGCCGAGGCACGCGGCCACTCGCACAGCAGCTGTGGCGGGTGCAGCGGCTTCGATCGACGCGAATTTCTCTCTCGAGCCTCGCTCCTCGGGCTTGGCGCGTTGGTGACGGCGGCCTGTGGCGACGGCGTGATCGGTGGACCCGATGCTGCGTCCAACCTGCTCACCACGCCGTTCGTGGTCGACCCAAAGCAGGTGTCGTCGCTATTGCAGGTGGGTGGCCGAGCGGTCGTGACCTCGCCGAGCAGCGGATCGGTGCTGGTGGAGCATGTGTCCGCCACCGTCTACCGCGCCTTTTCGCTGTCGTGCCCGCACCAGGGGACGACACTGACCGTGCAGTCAAACGGGTTCCACTGTCCCAACCACGACGCACGGTTCTCGCCGGATGGCGTCTGGCAGAGCGGTCAGCCCACCTCCGATCTCGTTGCGGTCGCGGTGCAGCTGCAAGCCGACGGCACGCTCCTGGTCGGCGGCGTCGTCGCTGCCCCAACGCCGCCCGTGCTCGCGCTGTCCGCCACGACGATTTCCTTCACAGCCAGCACCACCGGGGCGGCCCCAGCCGCGCAGAGCGTGAACGTCACCAATAGCGGTGGCGGTGTGCTCTCCGATATCGGCGTGGCGCTGTCGTACGGCACCAACCAACCCACGGGGTGGCTGACGGTCGCGCTGAATGCCACCACGGCACCCGCGGCGATTCAGCTCACGGCCGCGCGTGGACTGCTGCCGGCGGGAACGTACACCGCGGCGCTGCGTGTCTCCGCCACCGGGGCGTCGAACGCGGCGCAGACCGTCAACGTGACGCTCGTCGTGCTCGACCCCAACGCACCGCCTGCACTGCAGCTCTCGGCGTCCGCGCTCAGCTTCTCCGCGACCCGTGGTGCCACGCCGACTGCGCAGACGGTGCAACTCCTCAATTCCGGCGGTGGCACGCTCGCAGGGTTGGCGTTCACCATTGCGTATGGCACCGGAGCGACGGCGTGGCTCTCCACCTCGCTGCTCAGCGGCAGCACCGCGCCGGCCACACTTACGGTGCGTCCCGAGACGTCCGCGCTCGCTGCAGGCACCTACACCGCCACAATCACGGTGACGGCTGCGGCCGGTCTGTCACGCACGATCACGATCTCCGTGACCGTCGTCGGGGCTGGACTGGCGGTGACTATCGCGAGCTGGCCAGCGCTCGCCACCGTGGGAGGCGCGGTGGGCAGCGTCGGTAACCTCGCCGGCGTGCCTGTCGCGGTCGTGCGCACCGGCGCCAGTACCTTCGCCGCGTACTCCATGCGCTGCCCGCATCAGGGCACGACGGTTCGGGTGCAGAACTACAACGGCACGGGTTCGACGTTCTATTGCCCGTCACACACCGCGCTCTGGAACAGCAGTGGGCAGCTCCTCTCCACATCGCGCCAGCGCACGAGCGCGCTCCCGTCGCTGACGGTCACCTACACGCCGGGCGATACGGTCCTTTACGTCTCGTAGTCGACCTCTCTGCGCACTCACCGCAGCGCCTTCGCGCGACGTGGCCAAAGCTGCGTCGCGCGAGCCGTTGTAGGGCGTGGGGGGAATGGCTACGTTTAGAGGCTGTCCGTACCCAAGCCAAGTATTGTAGCCATGCCGACTTACGAGTTCCGCTGCCCCGACGGCACCATCATCGAGCGCATCTTCAAGATCTCCGAGGTCCCGGACCAGATTCCGGTGCCCGACGGAGAGGGAATGGCCACGCGCATCATCTCCGGTGGCGCCCAGCTCCTCTTCAAGGGAAGCGGCTTCTACATCACCGACTACGGGAAGGACGGGAAGAAGGATCAGCGCTCGACTGGCGGAGAGTCCAGCTCCTCCAGCGACAGCAAGCCCGCTTCGAGCCCGCCGCCGTCGTCGAAGTCCGACTGACGCGCCTCGCCATTCTTCCAACGATCCGACGCTCGTGAATCAGGCTGAAGCCCTGCGCGCCGAAGTCGCGCGCGCGGCGCGCACTCTCGGTGCGCCCGAAGACATTGCTCCACTCCTCGAACGTCCGCGTGATCCGTCGTTCGGCGATTGGGCCACGAACGTCGCGATGACGCTGACCAAGACGCTCGGCCGCAAGCCGCGCGACATCGCCGAAGCACTCATCGCGGCGATGGACCTGCCGAGCGTCGGCGTGACTGCTGCCGAGATCGCGGGCCCCGGATTCCTCAACTTCCGCCTCGATCCCGGCTTTCAGGCGAGCGGCCTGGTGCAGATCCTGGCCGATCCTGCCAATTGGGGACGGCAGAACATCGGACAAGGCGCGCGCGTCAACGTCGAATTCGTGTCGGCCAATCCCACCGGCCCGCTGCACGTCGGGCACGGTCGGCAGGCTGCGCTGGGCGATGCGATCAGCACGCTGCTCGAGTGGACCGGCTGGAGCGTGTCGCGCGAGTTCTACTACAACGACGCCGGCGTGCAGATCGCCAACCTCGCCAAGAGTGTGCAGGCGCGTGTACGTGCCATCGGTGGCGCGGAGTTGGCCATCCCCGAGGGCGGCTACCACGGCGAGTACATTCGCGAAATCGCCGAGCAGTACGTCGCGGCCAATCCCGCCGATGCGGCGGGCGAGGATCTGCCGGCGATGCAGGCGTTCGCGGTGGCGGCACTGCGTCACGAGCAGGATCTCGATCTGCAGGCGTTCGGCGTCAAGTTCGACACGTACTACCTCGAGAGCTCGCTCTACACCGACGGTCGCGTGGATCGCACCGTGAGCGCGTTGCGCGAGTCGGGCCATACGTTCGAGGAGGAAGGCGCGCTGTTCCTTCGCACCACATCGTTTGGTGATGACAAGGATCGCGTGATGAAGAAGAGCGCGGCCAAGGGCGGTGACTACACGTACTTCGTGCCCGACGTCGCCTATCACGTCACCAAGTGGGAGCGCGGATTCCGTCGCGCGGTGGATGTTCAGGGCGCCGATCATCACAGCACCACGACGCGTGTGCGCGCCGGTTTGCAGGCGCTCGAGATGGGTATTCCGGCCGGCTATCCTGAGTACGTGCTGCATCAGATGGTCACGGTGATGAAGAGCGGCGAAGAGGTGAAGATCTCCAAGCGAGCCGGTTCATACGTCACGGTGCGCGACCTCATCGACGAGGTCGGCCGCGACGCGGTGCGCTACTTCTACCTCATGCGCAAAGGCGACTCGCAGCTCGTCTTCGATATCGACCTCGCGCGCAGTCAGTCGGAGGAGAATCCCGTCTACTACGTGCAGATGGCGCATGCGCGTGTGTCGGGCATCTTCCGCGTCGGTGGCATCGACGCGGCGAGCATCACCACCGACGGTGTGGATCTGAGCGTGCTGTCGGAGCCCGCCGAACAAGAGTTGATCAAGCAGCTGCTCGACTTCCCAACCGTCGTGCGCGGCGCCGCCGACAACCTCGAGCCGCAGCGCATCGCCACGTGGGTCTTCGAAACAGCGCGCGCGACGCACACCTGGTATCACAAGCATCATGTCCTCGGCGAGCCCGAGGCCATCACCCGTGCGCGGCTGGTGCTGGCGCGTGCAACGCAGCTCGGTCTCGCGGCCGGCCTGCGCATCCTCGGACTCTCCGCACCGGAGCGCATGTGAGCATCCCTTCGCCTAGCACGGTCCTCGTTGTCGGATCGGTGGCGCTCGATTCTGTCGAAACGCCGTTCGGCCGCGCCGACGATGTCATCGGAGGGTCCGGCACTTTCTTCTCGTCCTCGGCGTCGCATTTCGCGCCGGTGCAACTGGTGGGCGTCGTCGGCGACGACTACCCTCTCGAGAAGCTGGAGCCGCTGTCCGCGCGTGGCGTCGATCTGTCGGGGCTCGAGCGCGCGACCGGGTCGAGCTTTCGCTGGCGCGGCCGCTATCGCCACGATCTCAATTCGGCGGAAACGCTGGAAACGCACCTCGGCGTGTTCTCCAATTTCCGTCCGAAGATCCCTGAGCAGTTCCGCAACGCTCCGTTCGTCTTCCTCGCCAACATCGATCCGCGCCTGCAGCTGCAGGTACTCGAGCAGGTCGAGAAGCCGCGCCTGGTCGCGTGCGACACGATGAACTTCTGGATCGAGTCGCGTCGTCCGGAGCTCGTGGAGCTGCTCGGCCACGTGGATCTCATCACGCTGAACGATGGCGAGGCGCGCCAGCTGACCGAACAGGCCAATCTGGTGAAGGCCGCGCGGTGGATCATGGAGAAGGGCCCCAAGTACGTGATCATCAAGAAGGGCGAGAACGGCGCGTTCATGTTCACGCGCGAAAGCGTCTTCTTCGCGCCGGCGTATCCGCTGGAGTCGGTGTTCGATCCGACTGGTGCCGGCGACTCGTTCGCGGGCGGCTTTATCGGTTACCTCGCCAGCACCGGTGACCTGAGTGAGCGCAGCATGCGCCGCGCAGTGGTTGTCGGCTCGGCGATGGGCTCGTTTGCGGTGGAGAAGTTCTCCAACACGCGTCTGCTTGAAATCACGCGCGCGGAAATCGATGCACGCGTGCGCGAATTCCGCGAGCTCGTCTCCTTCGACGTGGACATCGCGGAATGACGCAGGAGCAGCACGCGTCGGAGCAGTCGTCGGGGCAGGGGGCCGCGCTCGACTATCGCTCGGCCGGCGTCGACATCGACGCGGCGGAGAATTCCAAGGATCGCATTGCGCGGCACGTCGCTTCCACGATGACCGCCGGCGCGCGCGGCGCGTTCGGTGGGTTTGGCGGGATGTTCAAGGTGCCCGAGGGATACTCGTCGCCACTGCTCGTCTCGAGCGCGGACGGCGTGGGCACGAAGATCCGCACCGCCGTCGAGAGCGGTCGCAACGACACGATCGGACATTGCCTCGTCAATCACTGCACGAATGACATTCTCGTGCAGGGCGCGGTGCCGCTGTTCTTTCTCGACTACGTCGCGTTCGGCAAGCTGATCCCCGAAGTCGTGGAAGCGGTTGTCGCCGGCGTGGCCGCGGGTTGCCGAGAGAATGGCGCCGCGCTCGTGGGCGGCGAGACGGCCGAGATGCCGGGCGTATACACGCCGCCGGACTACGATCTCGCGGGGTTCATCGTCGGCGTGGTGGAAGAGTCGCGCGTGCTCGGCTCGGCACGCGTGCAGGAAGGCGATGTGCTCGTCGCATTGGCGAGCAACGGATTGCACACCAACGGCTACTCGCTGGCGCGCCGCATTGTGGCTGAGCGGCTGCAGCTTGGGCCGCACGATCCGTTTCCCGAGGCGGGCGGTGCGACGGTGGCGGACGTGTTGCTACAGGTGCACCGCTCGTATCTCGCGTGCCTGCGTCCCGTGCTCGACCGCATTCATGCGATGGCGCACATCACGGGCGGCGGACTGCCGGGCAATCTCAATCGTGCGCTGCCGCACACGCTCGATGCCGATGTCGACCTCACGTCGTGGACCGTTCCCTCGCTGTTTCGAGTACTGCAGGAGGCAGGCGGCGTTGCGACGCCGGAGATGTTCCGCGCCTTCAACATGGGAGTCGGCATGGTGGTGATTACGTCAGCGCAGAACGCAGATGCCATTCGCGCGCGCGCCGCAGAGTGCAGCATCGATGCGTGGATGTTGGGACGCGTAGTGCCCGGCACTGGAGTCGTGCGGTACAACGGCGAGCCTGCTTGATGTCCGCCTCGCACTCGCCGCGTCGCGCGTTGGGCGGTCGCGCCGCAGCCGCACTCGGCGCCGCGGTGCTGTCGGTCGTGGCGACGGTGCCCCTGCGCGCGCAATCGGGCTGCACCGTCTCGCCGGCGAGCGCGAGTGGCGCGGCAGACGTGTGTCGGAAAGCGAACGATCTCTTTCGCTTTCTCGTGCCGCAGGTCGGCGTGGCTGTGGCGGGTGGCAATCCCATTCTGGGCGAAGGTGGCACGATGGGTGGGCCCGGTAAGCGCGCGATCTCGCTGCGTGTAGTTGGTGTCGAAGGCTACCTGCCCAAGAACACCGTGCCGCTCAACTTGAACGGGCCCGCTGTTGCCAGCGATTTCGGAGCAACGCGCACCGTGGTGCCGCTTCCGGCGGTCGATGCAGCGATCGGTATTTCGCGGGGCATTCCGGTCGGTCTCACCAACGTTGGCGGAGTAGACCTGCTGCTTGGCGCCACGATGCTGCCGTCGGTCTCGCAGGGTGATCTGCAGGTGAAGCCAAAGGGCGCGGCGGGCGTCGCGTTCTCGTATGGCGTGCGCATCGGCGCACTGCAGGAGTCCGCGCTCTTTCCCGGCATCAGCGCCAGCTATCAGGTGCGAAAGCTGCCCAAGGTCGATTTCGGCTACACACCAGGCAACGACACGATCAGCGTGGCGGGTACGTCGGTCAAGTCGAACGCGCTTCGCGTGATTGCCAGCAAACGGCTCGCGCTGATCGGCGTGGCGGCAGGTGTTGGCCGCGACCAGATCGAGGCGAGCAGCAGCCTCAGCGCCGTCGTGAACGAGTCCACCGGTGGCGCGCCACAGCGCGCGGCCATCTCCGCGCCGCTGTTGGCGGAGAAGGTCACGCGCAACACAGCGTTCGTGAATGTCTCGCTGAGCTTCGTCGTGACGCGCTTGGTGGCGGAGTACGGCTGGAGCAGCGCTGGTGACACGCGTGCGACGCTCAATCGCTTCGGCGGCCGACAGGCGAACGAGGGCTACCGCTACGGGTCGCTCGGTCTGACGACGCGGTTCTGAGCGCGTCTGCGTCAGCCCTCGGTCATCCGTGAGTCATCCGTGAGTCACTCGCCATCACCCGTGATGAGCACAGCCGCCGAGGCAGAAGACGCAGCAGCGTCAGGCAGCGACGTCGCATTCATGCGTCGCGCGCTCGAACTCGCTGCGCGCGGCGCTGGCCAGACCGCGCCCAACCCGAAGGTCGGTGCGGTGGTGGTCCGGGACGGACGTATCGTCGGCGAGGGGTGGCACGCACGCTACGGTACCGCGCACGCTGAGGTCATGGCGCTGGGTGCCGCCGGGACCGCAGCCAAGGGCGCGACCGTCTACGTCACCCTCGAGCCATGCGCGCATCACGGCAAGACGCCGCCGTGCACCGGCGCGCTGGTCGCTGCGGGCGTGCAACGCGTGGTGTATGCGGTGGATGATCCGAACCCCATCGCAGCCGGCGGAGCTGCGTGGCTGCGGGCGGCTGGCATCGCGGTGGAAGGCGGTGTGTTGCGAGACGAAGCCTCTGAGCTCATGGCGCCGTTTCTCTTCGCCGCGCGTGGTGCCACACGACCGTTCGTGACGCTCAAGCTGGCGCTCTCCATCGACGGCGCCCTCGTGGGGGTGTCGGGGCGCGGTTGGCTCACAGGCCCCGAATCACGCGCCGCCGTGCACGCGCTGCGCGCGGACGCGGACGCGGTTGCGGTCGGGATCGGCACGGCGCTGGCGGACGACCCGGCGCTCACCGTGCGGGATGCTGCGACGCCTCGCGTCGCGCCGCTCCGTGTGGTCTTCGATCGCCGTGCGCGGCTCCCGTTGACGAGCGTGCTGGCAACGACGGCGCGTGAGGTCCCGGTACTGTTGCTGACGGACGGTTCGCAGCCAGCCGCCGAGGCGGCGCTGGGTGAGCGTGGGGTGGAGAGCGTGGCCGTGCCGTCGCTGGAGGAGGGGCTGCGCGCGCTGCGCATCCGTGGCGTGCAGCATCTGCTGGTGGAAGGCGGGGCAGCGCTGGCCACTGCGCTCGTGCAGGCCGGGCTCGTGGACCGACTGATTACGTTTCAGGCTCCGGTCATTCTGGGCGCCGGCGCGCTGCACCCCTTCGCGCAGCTCCCGGGGCAGGACAGCTCCACGGCGCCGCGTTGGCGTGTGGTCGCTCGTTCGTCCCAGGGAGAGGACCTGATGACCACTTTTGCTGTGCGCGCTGGAGACTGACAAGCGATGTTCACTGGGCTGGTTGACGACGTCGGCACGATCGTTCACGTCGCGGAAACCGCGGCGGGGCGCGAGCTGCGTGTGCACTGCAGCTATCGCGACCTGGCCGATGGCGAGAGCATCGCGGTGAACGGCGCCTGCCTGACGGTGCGTGAACACGGCCTGACACCCGACGGGCAAGGGTGGTTCACGGTTGCGGCGGTCATCACCACGCTCGGCCGCACCACCATGGCCACGTGGCACGTCGGGCAGCGCGTCAATCTCGAACGCGCGATGCGTCTGGGCGACCGCTTGGGCGGGCATCTCGTGCTCGGGCACGTGGATGATCTCGGTGTGGTGTCGCGCACAGAGATGCAGGGCGACGCATGGCTGGTGGACGTCACACTGCCGGCCGCGCTGCGTCCGTTGATGGTGGCGCACGGCTCGATCACGGTGAACGGCGTCAGCCTGACCGTGAACGAGTTGCTGGAGGACGGCGTTCAGCTGTCGATCATCGAATACACAAAGCGGCACACGACGCTCGGCGATCTCGTTGCCGGCGATCGGGTGCACGTTGAAGCGGATGTGCTGGCCAAGCACGTCGAGCGGCTTCTCGCGCCTCAGCTCGCGCAGCAGTCTGCGCGGGTGAGCGCCACGGCGGGGGCGGCATGACGGATTCGTCTGCACTCAAGGAGCAGGACATGACGTTCGGAACGGTGCAGCAAGCCCTCGCCGATATCGCGGCGGGGAAGTTCGTGGTGGTGGCTGACGACGAGGATCGCGAGAACGAAGGCGATCTCGTCTGCGCGGCGGAAAAGGTCACGCCGGAGATGGTCAACTTCATGCTCGACGCGAAGGGGATGATCTGCCTCGCGATGACGAACGCATGGGCCGATCATCTCGAGCTCGCGCCGCAGGTGGACAAGAACACCGAGTCGATGCACACCGCGTTTACCGTGAGCATCGATGCGGCGGCCAAGTACGGCGTCAGCACCGGCATCAGTGCGAGTGATCGCGCCACGACCATTCGCGTCGCGGTCGATCCGTCGTCGTCGCGCAGTGATCTGCGTTTGCCGGGGCACATCCATCCGCTCCGCGCACGTGACGGTGGCGTCCTGCAGCGCGTGGGGCACACCGAGGCGGCCGTCGATCTCGCGCGTCTGGCTGGACTGCGTCCGGCCGGCGTGATCTGCGAAATACTCAATCGCGATGGCACGACCTCTCGCCGTCCGCAGTTGGAAGTGTTCGCCAAAGAGCACGGCCTCACCTTCATCACCATCGCGCAGCTCGTGGCGTATCGCCTGCAGCACGAGCGGCTGGTGCATCGTGTTGCCGATGCGCGTCTCCCGACCGAGTTCGGTGAGTGGCGCATCGTCGGCTATCGCAACGACGTGGACACGCGCGAGCACATCGCGATCGTGTACGGAGACATCACCGACGGTGACGGCGCGTTGGTGCGAATGCACTCCAAGTGCCTTACGGGCGACGTTTTCCATTCGCGCCGCTGCGACTGCGGATGGCAGCTGGAAACAGCGATGCGCATGATCCAGGCAGAAGGGAAGGGCGTCATCGTCTATCTCGATCAGGAAGGACGCGGCATCGGCCTCATCAACAAGCTCCGCGCCTACGAGCTGCAGGACAAAGGCGCCGACACCGTCGAAGCCAACGAGCAACTCGGCTTCAAGGATGACCTGCGCAATTACGGAATTGGCGCGCAGATTCTGCTCGACCTTGGCGCACGCTCCATTCGCGTGCTGACCAACAATCCCCGCAAGCTCGTCGGGCTCGACGGGTACGGTCTCGTCCTCAAGGATCGCGTGCGCCTCGAAGCGCCGTCGACCGAAGAGAACGCAACCTACCTCGAGACCAAGCGCACGAAGCTCGGCCACCTTTTCGCAATCTGAGTTCGCAACCGATGGCCGAGTTCATGGGAAATCCGCGCGGTGAAGGACGCCGCATTGTGATCGTCGCCGCTCGCTTCAACGAGTCCGTTACGATGCCGCTGGCCGAAGGGGCCGTCGGCGCGCTGGTGGAGAAGGGCGTGCTGTTCGACGACATCGACGTGTTGTGGGTGCCGGGCGCGTGGGAGCTGCCGATTGCGGCGCGTCGCGCGCTGGGCACGGAACGCTACGATGCGTGCATCGCCGTCGGTGCGGTCATTCGCGGTGAGACGCCGCACTTTGACTTTGTGGCGGGCGAGTGCGCGCGCGGGTTGATGGATGTGTCGCGCGATTTCGATGTCCCCGTCACGTTGGGGCTGCTGACCACGGACACACTGGCTCAGGCGGAAGCCCGCGCCGGCGGGGCGCATGGCAACAAGGGCGCTGACGCCGCGCTCGCCGCGATCGAACTGCTCGATCTATTCGATCAGGTACTGCCGGACGATTCGATGGACGACCTCGACGGGATCGACGCGTGATGGCGAATCTGAATGACGAGGCGTTCTGGGACGGCCCGTCTGAAGAGCTGGAGCCGATCGCGCCCGGCCGGCGTGTGCGCGGCGACAAGGTGCGCGCCAAGGCCGAGCGCGTGGAGACACGCGGTCGGGCCCGTGCACTGCAAGCGATCTACGCGGCGGATCTGCGCGATTTCAGCAAATTGGAGCGCATCGCGTCGCACGTCTTTGACGATCTCGCCGTGGACGCCGAGGAGCGCAGTTTCGCGACCAAGCTGGTGGCCACGTTTGCGATGCACGGCGCGACGCTCGACGCAGCGCTGTCTGAGGTGACGGCCAATTGGCGCATGGAGCGGCTCGGCGCGATCGAGCGGAGTGTGCTGCGCTTGGCGGCCGCGGAATTCCATCGCGGCGACGCGCCGGTGAAGGTCGTCATTCAGGAGGCGGTGTTGCTCGCCGAGCGCTATGGCACCGCGCGGAGTGCGCGCTTCGTGAACGGAGTGCTGGACGCGTACGCACGGCGACTCGGTCGCCTGTGAGCGCAGGGGGAATCGCGGCCGGACGCATGCGCATCGCGGTCGTGAACTGGCAGTGCCGCGACAATCCGCAGGCGGGGGGCGCGGAGATCCATTTGCACGAGATCTTCGGTCGCTTGGTCGCCAAGGGACACGAGGTCGTCTTGCTCTGTGGTGGCTGGCCCGGTGCGCCGGCGCGGGCCACCCTGGATGGCATCGAGGTCCACCGCGTGGGTACGCGGGCGACCTTCCCCTTTCTGGCCCGTCGCTACTGGCACCAGCATCTGGTGGATCGGCACTTCGACGTGGTCGTCGAAGACATCAACAAGGTGCCGTTGTATCTGCCCACCTGGCGATTGCCGAAGCTCGTCGTGCTCGTCCCGCACCTCTTCGGGGGGACGGCCTTTCAGGAACTGGTTGCCCCGCTTGCCTCAGCGGTGTGGCTCTCGGAGCGGCCGATGCCGTACTTCTATCGGCACCACGCCTTTCAGGCCATCAGCGACAGCACCCGTGACGACCTCGTCGCTCGCGGCGTCAATCGAGACCGGATTCGCGTGATCTTCCCGGGCATCGATTCGGCACACTACACGCCGGACCCGACCGCCAGATCTTCCCGTCCGACATTTGCATATATCGGGCGCTTGAAGAAGTATAAGGGAGTCGATTTGGTGATCCGGGCGTTTGCGCAGTGCGATGTGCCCGAGGCGACCTTACAGGTGGCGGGGGCTGGCGAATTTCGGCCGGAACTCGAACGCCTCGCGGGGACCTTGGGGGTGTCGGACCGGGTAGAGTTTCTGGGGCGAGTCGATGAAGCCGCGAAGATCGCCATGCTTCGACGAGCATGGGCATTTCTCTTCGCTTCACCCAAAGAGGGATGGGGGATCACGAATCTCGAAGCGGCGGCGAGCGGCACCCCGGTGATTGCGTCGAATTCCCCCGGGATCCGCGAATCTGTTCGGCATGGCGAGACGGGTTTCCTCGTGCCCCACGGTGATGTCGCTGCGATGGCAGAAACGATGCGGTACCTCAGCGGCGAGCGTGCGCTCGTCGAACGCCTGGGGACCGCCGCGCGGCACTTCGCCGAAGGATTCACGTGGGCGCGTGCCGCCGATGAGACCGAGGCCCACCTCCGTGAGGTGGTGGGAATGGGAGGAGGTCGCTGATGGAGATCATCCTGCACGCGCACCACGCCGAAGTCCCCGATTCACTTCGGACGGAAGCCGAGGCTGCGGTTCGCCGCATTGCCGCCCGCCTGCATCGCGTTGTCGATGCCATCGTCCGATTCGTTGGGGACGGACAAACCCGTCGTGTCGAAATCGTGCTGCGCGGCGCGCAGCACCGCGATCTGTTCGCTCACGCGGATGCGCGTGCATTTGCTCCCGCGCTCGCTGTCGCCGTTCATCGACTGAACGCCCAGGTCGCGCGCACACGTCGCTCGCGCCGACCCGCCGGCGGAGAGCGCACCGGGTGAGCAAGCGGCTCACCGTAGGCATGCTGCACGAGCGGATGAAGGACCCGCTCGAACTCGAGTTACTCGGACCGGCCACCGGTCTAGACCGCGAGATCACGAGCCCCGAGGCATCCAGCCCGGGGCTCGTCCTCGCCGGTTACATCAATCGGTTTCCCTACCAGCGCATCCAGGTCCTCGGCGAAACCGAGATCAGCTACCTGCAGTCGGTCACCGACACGCAGCGCCGCGACAATCTCGAGCAGTTCTTCGGATTCCCCATTCCGTGTGCCTTCATCACGAAGGCGCTCGAGCCACCGGAACCGCTGCTCGCACTCGCTGAAGCCGCTGGCGTCCCTGTTCTCCGCTCGCGACTCAAGACGGCGGAGTTCTATCGGCTCATGAAGCCGTATCTCGCCGACCAGTTCGCGCCCACCACCACGCTGCATGGCTCCCTCGCTGACGTATACGGCGTCGGGGTGTTCTTCACCGGCAAGAGCGGCATCGGCAAGTCGGAATGCGTGCTCGATCTCGTCGAACGGGGCCATCGTTTGGTGGCCGATGATCTCGTCTTCGCGTCGCGCCGCGGCAACGATGTCCTGATCGGCAAGGGACACGAGCTGCAGCGCCATTTCATGGAGATACGCGGCGTCGGCCTGCTCGACATCCCGGCCATCTTCGGTATCCACGCGGTGCGTCAGCAGAAACGCATCGAGGTGGTGGTGGTGCTGGAAGAGTGGGACGGCGAGGCCCACGTGGAGCGCACCGGACTCGATGTGCAGACGACCAACATTCTCGGCGTCGAGATCCCGCGGATCACCGTGAATCTGAATCCCGGCAAGAACATCACGGTGATCGCTGAAGTCATCGCCATGAATCATCTTCTGCGCTACTATCGAGGGTACGATAGCGCGACGGCGTTCAACGAACGGCTCATCGGCCAGATGCGTCGGAACGCCGACGTGGAGAGTTACCTGCAGGAGGATGACGAGTAGTGAACAGCGTTGGCGCAACATCGACGGTCCGCGCGATCGTGGCTGGGCACGGGTCGTTTGCTTCCGGCGTGATCTCGGCGGTCGAACAGATCACGGGGCGCGGTGACGTCTTCATCGCGATCTCCAATGCCGGCCTCTGTCTCGACGACATTCAGCAAACGTTGGCGAACGCGCTTGACGAGACGGGTGCGCGCGTGATCTTCACCGATCTGCCCGCCGGCAGCTGCACCATGGCGGTGCGCCGACTCGTGCGCGCGCGTCCGGGGGTCGTGCTGATTACCGGCATCAACCTCTCCCTCCTGCTCGACTTCGCCATGCAAGACGACATCGATCCCGTCCTGGCAGCGCACGCAGCGCTGGAGCGTGGTCGCGCGTCGATGGTGGCGCACGGAGCCTGACCCGATGCCGATTGCGCTCTATCGCATCGACGACCGGCTGATCCACGGGCAGGTGGTTGTCGGCTGGGGACAGCCGCTCAATTTGCGTTTCATCGTGCTCGTCGACGACGAGGTCGCGGAAAGCGAATGGGAGCAGGAGCTCTATCGCATGGGCGTGCCGCCGGACATGTCGGTGTACTTCCACAGCGTGACCGCCGCCGCCGAGCTTCTCGCGACGTATCAGGCCGATGCCCGCCCTGGAATCGTGCTCACGGGTGACATCGGTACGATGACGCGACTGGTCGACGCCGCCGGTGGCAGCATTCATGCGGTCAACGTGGGCGGTGTGCACCACTCGCCCGGCCGTGCCCCGCGCCTGCGCTACGTGTTCCTCACGGCTGCGGAAGAGCAGGGGCTCCGCGCGATCGCACAACGCGGCGTAGACGTGTCTGCGCAGGATGTCCCGGGCGCCCGACCCGTGCCGCTCGACGAGCTGCTCGGCGCCACCCTCGACGCGTGAGCGAACCGGGGATGTCATTCGCGCAGCGCCGCGTACGGCGCGGCCACCATGCCTGAGCTGTCGGGGCTCATCGAGCTGCTGCCGCTGGCCATGTTGGCCGGGCTGTTCGGACTCGATGTGGTGAGCTTCCCGCAGGCCATGATCTCGCGGCCGATCGTCGCCGCGACGATCGGAGGGGCGTTCTTCGGGGCACCGGTCGCCGGACTGGTCTGCGGCGTCGCGCTCGAATGTCTGGCGCTGGAGTCGCTACCCGTCGGCGCGTCCCGGTATCCGGAATGGGGGAGCGCATCCATCGTCGCTGGTGCGCTCGCCGCGCGCGGCGCCACCGGGTCCTCGATGCCGCTCGCTGGAGCGCTCGCGGTCGCCGTCGCGATCGGTATCGCGACCGCATGGCTCGGCGGCTGGACGATGGTGCGTCATCGCCAGCTCATTGCCTCGTTCGCGCGGCCGCGGCTCGATCAGCTGGCGGCGGGCAATCGCAACACGGTCGTGGGACTGCAGGTGTTCGGCATGACGGCTGACTTGGCGCGCGGTGCTTTGCTGGGCGTGCTCGTCTACGTCCCGTCGCGTCTGGTGGTCGACTACTGCAGCACGCACTGGAACAGCAGCGACGAGACCACGCGAGCAGTGGTCGTCACCTGTGGCGCCGCGGTGGCCGCCACAGCCGTCTGGAAGGACTTCCACGCGATCAGCCTGACCCGTCGCCTGTTTCTCGCCTCGCTGGCCGTCGGGTCGCTGCTGGTGGTGCTCCGTGGCTGAGCTGACGCTCACGCCGGCCGGTCCGGACGGGGCCGCCCCTGGGCCGGCGTCGAGTGGCTTGGGTGCGTCCTCCGGGCTGTCCTCAGGGCCCGAACTGGACACACGGACTCGCGTCGCGATGTTCCTCCGCTGCCTCGCGGTCCAGGGGTCGTGGAACTACGAGATCCTCATCGGCAACGGCATCGGCTTCTGCGTCGAACCAGCGCTGCGCCGGCTGGAGGGTGGCCCCGACGGCGTCGCCTATCGACAGGCACTGGCGAGGCAATGCGCCTATTTCAACGCGCATCCATATCTGGCGGGGCTGGCCGTGGGTGCACTGGCTCGGGCCGAGGTGGATCAGGTCGCGGCCGCCCGCATCGAGCGGTTCCGGACGGCCCTCTGCGGCCCGCTCGGCAGCGTGGGCGACCGGCTGGTGTGGGCGTCGTGGCTTCCGGCCTGCTCCCTGCTGGGGCTGCTGTTCTTTGGCGCAGGACTGCCCGCAGTCGGGGTCGTGCTCGGTTTTCTGGTCGTGTACAACCTGGGGCATCTGGCGCTGCGCGATTGGGCGCTGAGAGCCGGCTGGCGTCATGGGATGCGCGTGGCCACGGCGCTTGGGCACCCCGTATTGCAGCACGGTCCCCACTACATTGGACGAGCGGCCGCAGTGCTGGGTGGTCTCGCCCTTCCGTTGGCGGCGCACCGTGTGCTCGGGGGCGGCAACCCGTTCGCCGCTGCGCCGATGGCGGTCACAATCTTCACGCCGTTGCTGGCAGTCCTCCTCGTGCGGTTGCACGGTCGCGCCGAGGGGTGGCGCGTGGTGCTGATCGTTCTGGCGGTGTTTGTCTTCTACTCGGTGGTCCGTTGATGGCTGAGCGATCCGTTCAAATCGTAAACAAGCACGGCTTGCATGCGCGCCCCGCGGCCGAGATGGTCAAGGCGGCGTCCCGCTTCAAGAGTGACATCACGATCTCTCGTGACGATCTCGAAGTGAACGGGAAGAGCATCATGGGCGTGATGATGCTGGCCGCCGAGTACGGCGCGACCATCACGTTGCGCGCAACCGGCCCCGACGCGGATGACGCGCTCGACGCGCTGGCCACGCTCGTGGCTGCCCGCTTCGGAGAGACGTAGTGCTTTCGGTCCTCCGCGGAATTCCGGCGTCGCCGGGCATTGTTGTCGGTCCGGTGCATCTCCTGCGGTGGGAGGTGCCCGAGGTTCGACAGCGGCTCATCGACGACGCGGACATCCCCGCGGAGATCGACCGGCTGCAATCGGCTTTCAGCAAGGCGCGCGATCGCTTGCGGCACCTGCGTTCGCGCGCGGAAGTGCAGGCAGGCCCCGAAGAAGCGGCCATCTTCGACGTGCAACTCTCCATCCTCGACGACGCCGAACTCTCGACGAGCGTCGAGGCGCTCATTCGGCAGAATCTGGGCGCGGAAAAGGCGTTCGACCTGATCCTGCTCGAGTGGCGTCAGCACTTCGCACGACACAGCGCGCCAATGCTGCGCGAGCGCGTGGGCGATCTCACGGACGTGCATATCCGCGTCCTGTCGATCCTGCTCGATCTGCCCGATCACGATCCGGTGGACGTGCCCCGCGGGGCCAACGCGATCCTGGTCACGCACGACCTGACACCGTCGCTCACGCTGCAACTCGATCGCGAGTGCATCGCCGCCATCGCCACGGATGCCGGCACTGCGACGGCGCACGTCGCCATTCTCGCGCGCTCGCTTGGCCTGCCCGCCGTCGTTGGTCTGCGCAAGGCGACGAGCTATCTCAAGGGCGGCGAACTCGCCATCCTCGACGGCGCGGAGGGGACGCTCACTATCGCCCCCACCGACGGAGAAGTCGCCGACGCGCGGCAGCGTCTCGCTGATGAAGCCGGCCGCGCTGATCAGCTCCGCGAACTCGCGCTCAGCGATCCGGTCACGCAGGATGGCGAGCGGGTCACGCTCGTCGCCAACGTGGATATCCCTGAGGAGTCGGAGCTCGCGGCGGATAGCGGCGCCGAAGGCGTGGGCCTCATGCGCACCGAGTTCCTCGTCGTCGGGCGCGCCAATATGCCAGACGAAGACGAGCAATTTCGTGCCTACAAGCGCGTGCTGCAGGCGTTCGGCTCGCGCCCCGTCACGATCCGCACGTTCGATGTGGGTGGCGACAAACTGCCGTTGGGCGGCTTCCCCAGTGAGGCCAACCCGTTCCTTGGCTGGCGCGCCATCCGCATGTGCCTCGACGAGAGCGAGCTGTTCAAGGTGCAGCTCCGTGCGCTCATGCGCGCGGCCGTGCACGGGGACCTGCGCATCATGCTGCCGCTCATCGTCACCGTGGACGAAGTCCGCGAGACGCGTCAACTCATGCAGGAAGCGGTGCAGGAACTCTCCGAGCGGAGCGTGCCGTTCCGCGCCGATGTGCCGCTGGGAGTGATGGTCGAGACACCGGCCGCTGCGATCGCGGCGGACACGCTCGTCCGCGACGTCGATTTCTTCAGCATCGGCTCCAACGATCTGGTGCAGTACACGCTGGCCGTCGATCGCGGCAACGCCAACCTTGCGCCTCGCTTCACGCCGTTGCATCCCGCGGTCCTGCGGCTGATCGCGCAGGTGCAATCCACCGGCGCGGCGCACGGCATCGAGGTGTGCGTCTGCGGTGAGATGGCCTCGCAGTCGCTCGCCATCTTTGCCATGCTCGGCCTGGGCATCCGGCAGCTCAGCGTGGCTCCGCGTGGCGTTGCGGAGGTGAAGCGCGTCATACGTGGCGTGCGCATTTCCGCGGCGGTCGATGCGGCCAAGGCGGCGCTCGCGGCAGGAACCGCGCGTGAAGTCGAGACGCTGTTGCGTCGTCGGCTGCGCGCGGAGTTGGAGTTGCACGAGCCCTCGGGCAGCGGGTTGCCCACCTTGCTATAGCGGACTAGTCTAGTCCGTTACCCTTTCTTCTCCTCCCAACCAAGAGCGCTGCGTGGCCGAACGTCACCTCTTTACCTCGGAGTCCGTGACCGAGGGACATCCGGACAAGATCGCCGACCAGATTTCCGACGCCATTCTCGACGCCATCCTCGAGAAGGATGCGGCGGCGCGCGTGGCGTGTGAGACGCTGGTTACCACGGGACTCGTCGTCATCGCCGGCGAAATCACCACCTCGGCGTATGTCTCGTTCCCGGATGTGGTCCGGAAGACGATCGAGGGCATCGGCTACACCGACGCGACGTTCGGCTTCGACAACAAGACGTGCGCCGTCATGAGCACCATCGACGCGCAGTCGCCCGACATCGCTCAGGGCGTCGACACGGGCGGTGCAGGCGATCAGGGAATGATGTTCGGGTACGCGACGGACGAAACGCCGGAGCTGATGCCGCTCCCGATTCAGCTCGCGCACAAGCTCACGCACCAGCTCTCCGCTCTGCGCAAGGACGGAGCGCTTCCCTGGCTGCGTCCCGACGGCAAGGCGCAGGTCAGCGTGGTGTACGAGGACTCTCTTCCGATCGCGGTCGATACCGTGGTGGTCTCGACGCAGCACGGCGAGTCCATCGCCAACACCAAGCTGCGCAAGGCGATTCTCGAGGACGTGATTCTCGCCAGCATCCCCGAGGAGTTCCGCGGCAAGAAGCTCAAGACGCACATCAACCCCACGGGCCGCTTCGTCATCGGCGGACCGCAGGGCGACGCCGGGCTCACGGGTCGCAAGATCATCGTGGACACCTACGGCGGCATGGGGCGTCATGGCGGCGGCGCGTTCAGCGGCAAGGATCCCAGCAAGGTGGATCGTTCGGCGTGCTACGCAGCCCGCTGGGTCGCGAAGAACATCGTCGCCGCCAAGCTGGCCAAGCGTTGTGAAGTACAGGTGGCGTACGCCATCGGTGTCGCGGAGCCGGTGTCGGTGTACGTGCAGACGTTCGGCACGGGCAGCGTCCCGGATCGCGTCATTGAAGCCGCTGTCAACGAGGTGTTCGACCTCACCCCGCGTGGCATCTCGCGCGATCTCGACCTGCGCAAGCCGATCTATCAGGCGACGGCGGCGTACGGGCATTTTGGACGCACGCCGGAGACGGTCGGCCGCGGCAAGTCTGCCAAGACCTACTTTACGTGGGAGCGGACCGATCGCGTTGCCGCGCTGAAGCGCGCGATTCGCTGAGTTCGTCCGGTGCCCGCGCGTCGCGCGGGCACCGCGGCCGGCTCCTGACGCCTGCGCCGAGGAAGGGAATCATGGTCGAAGTCACCGTCGCGCGGCTCGGGCTCGACAGCACCTCCAACTCGTACGTCGTCATCCTGCGCGAAAAGCAGGGGCGACGTCTGCTGCCGATCTGGATCGGCCAGCCCGAAGCGGTCTCCATCGTCATGCAGATGAATCAGGAAAAGCGCGAGCGCCCGCTCACGCACGATCTCTGCAAGCTGCTCATCGTCGCGCTCGGCGGCACGCTGCGCCGTGTATTGATCACGCGCGTGCACCAGAGCACCTACTTCGCCGAAATGCAGCTCGAATCAGCCAAGGGCGTGGTCCACGTCGACGCGCGTCCGTCGGACAGCATTAGTATCGCGCTACGTCTCGACGCGCCGATCTTCGTGGATGAGTCGTTGCTGACGATGCCGGACGAGGATGACGATGACATCGATGGCGCATCGACCTTCACGCCGCCGCCCGCGCATGAACTCTCGGCCGAGCAGCTGAAGTCGTACCTGGCCAATCTGCGCCCCGAAGACTTCGGCAAATTCTCGCCATGATGCGCATGCAGCGCTGGTTGCAACGCAGCGTGCGTGCCGCGGTGTTGGCAGTAGCACTCCCCATCGCCTTGCATGCACAGGCCAGCGGAGAGCGAACCGTCGATGGACGCGTACGCCGCCCCGTTGCGGTCAATGCGGATACGAACGGAACGGGCCCCGCCGCGAACGCGTGGGTCACGCTGCACCGGGTCGCCAAGGACAGCGCAGGTCCGCTCGATTCTGTTCGCACCGATGCAGCGGGTCGCTATCGCATGCGCTGGCGTCCCTTCGGTGGTCCTGACGCCGTGTACTTCGCCTCGGTCACGTGGGGCGGGATCGCGTACTTCACGGCGCCGCTGCGCACCACCAACGCCACCGGTGACGACGCCGAGATCACCGTCTTTGATACGACGACGCGCACCTTCCCGATGGCAGTGCGCGGTCGGCATCTGATTGTCGGCAAGGCGGACAGCAACAACACGCGCGCCATCATCGAAGTCTTCGAGTTGTCTAACGACAGCTTGCGTACGCTCGTTTCTGGCGAGGGGCCGGCGCCCGCGCCCACATGGAGCGTGGGCATTCCATCGGCGGCCACCGACGTGCGCGCCACCGAAGGCGAGATCTCGCCCGATGCCTTCGCGTTCAACGCGGGTCGCGTGTCGCTGTTCGCGCCACTGTCACCTGGCGTGAAGCAGGTGTCGTTCTCGTACGCGATGCCGGCAGCAAGCTTTCCGCTCGCCATCACGGCTGATCGCGGCGCCGTGGTGTTCGAGGTACTGCTCGAAGATCCAACGGGCACCGTGACTGCGCCCGGCTTCGCGGGCGTCGATCCAGTCACCATCGAGAAGCGCAACTTCCGACGATTTCTTGCGCAGGACGTGAAAGACGGCGCACGCATCGTCATCGACGTTCCGACGCCAAAAGCGTCGGGACAGAACCTGTACATCGCCGGTGTATTGGTCGTCATCGGTGTGATGATGCTGCTCGTGCTTGCTCGTGCCATTCAGCGTCGAGCGAGCACAGCGGCGACCGTCGCAGCGGCCGAGATGCCGGCGCGCGTGAGAACGCCGGACCCGCGGCTCGACGAACGACTCGCGCAAGAGATCTCCGCGCTCGATCTCTCCTTCTCGCAGATCGACGCCCCCACGGATGAACAGCGAGCGCAGTACGACGTACGTCGGGCGACGCTCAAGCAAGCGTTGGCGCAAGCGCTTGCCGAGGTCAGCTCGGCGCGGTAGCTTCTGCCCGTCGCACACGGTGTGCGACAGACAATTGATTTCGAGCGCGGGACACGGAAGCCGGTGAAATGCCGGCGCGGCCCCGCCACTGTAACGGGCAGTCTGTACGCGACGCTCCTCATGCCACTGGTTCGTTCAACCGGGAAGGCGAGCGCTGCGGCCCGGAGCCAGGAGACGACCCACGCTCATTCTCGGACGAAGACCCTCGAGGGGGGGCTCGCGCCACGTGGTGTCGCCTTTTGCAGTGCGATGACTACGCGTGCTCGGGCATCTTCTCGCAGGGAGAGGATGCCCTTTGTTGTTTCCGTGGACTCGAGCGCAGCGACGTGCTGCGCTGCTCATCGCGTGTGTCGCGCCCTGCGTCGTGATGTCGGCGTGCGCGACGGAGCGCGCGTCGGGCGGCTCGACTTCTGCAGACACAACCCGCGCGAGCACTGCGGCGCAGAGAGCGGCGCCTGCCGACACAGACGACTTTGGCGTGCCGTTGCCCACGGATGCGCGCTTCGCCTCGCGCGTCGTATCGCTCAATCCCACCGCGACGGAAGTGATCTTCGCTTTCGGAGCGGATTCGGCGCTCGTAGGCCGTAGTCGATGGGACGAGTTCCCCGCAGAGGCGTCGCGCATCCCCGCACTCGGTGATGGCATCAAGCCGAATGTCGAAGCGGTGCTCGCTGCGAAGCCTTCGCTCGTCGTTCTTTATGCCACGGCCGAGAATCGCGCCGCCGCCGACGCATTTCGTCGAGCCGGCATCGCAACCATTGCACTCCGCGTCGATCGCGTGTCGCAGTTCATGTCATTGTGCGCGCGGCTCGGCGTCGCACTGGGACGTGCAGAGCGTGCCGGCGTGGTGGCGGACTCGGTGCAGCAAACGCTGGACCGCGTGCGAGCGCTGACGGCCAACAGTCCGAAGGTGCGTGTGGTGTGGCCGCTCTGGCAATCGCCGGTACTGGTGGTCGGCGGCGGCAGCTACATCGACGAACTGCTCGAGATCGCTGGTGCGACGAACGTGTTCCACGAGATGGCCTCGCCGTCTCCGCAGGTGTCGGTGGAAGAGATCGCCAAGCGCGATCCGCAGGTCGTGATTGCGAGCGAGAAGTCAGCGAAGCAATTGCGCGCGTCGGCTGGGTGGCAGGCTGTTCGCGCCGTTCGCGAGAATCGCATCGTGATCGACGATCCCAAAGTGACGGGACGCCCGTCGGTGGTGCTGGGGATGGCGGCGGTGTCGCTCGCGCAGTTGCTCCACCCTGAACTGGCAGCGCAGCTCAAATGACGCTGCCATCCGACGGTTCTGCCGCTCTGCACGACTCGTGGACGTCGCGCGTTGGCACGGCAGCGATCGCCGGACTGCTGCTGCTGGGATGTGTGGTGCTGCTGGGCGTCGCCGTTGGCGCAGTCTCCATTCCGCTGTCCGACGCGATGCAGGCATTGCGCGGAGTTGGTGACAGCGCACTGGTGGCCATCGTGCGCGATCTGCGACTGCCACGCGTGCTGTTGGCCGGTTGTGTTGGTGCCGGCCTTTCGATGAGCGGCGGTGCACTGCAAGGCACGTTGCGCAATCCGTTGGCGGAGCCCTACCTGCTTGGTGTCTCAGGAGGCGCAGCAGTCGGCGCGGTCGTGCTGATGGGACTCGGCATTACGCAACCGGCGTTGCTCACACTCGGCGCTTTTGGTGGTGCCGCGCTCGCCACGCTCTTAGTGACCGGTATTGCGCGCGTCGTCGGCGGCAGTGGCGATACGCGTCTCCTGCTCATGGCCGGTGTAGTGGTCGGTGCCTTCGCGAATGCGGCCATTCTCATAGCGCTGGCCGATGCACCGCCTGAACGGCTGCGCGGTGCACTCTGGTGGATGATGGGCTCTGCGGCCGATGCATCATGGCCGTCGCTGGCGCGTGTCGCGCTTGCGGTCGCGTTCTTCGGCGCGTTTCTCCTCTGGTGGGCGCGTGATCTCGATGTGTTGTCGCTAGGTGACGAGCCGGCGGCGGCACTCGGTGTGGATGTCGATCGCGCCGCACGGCGGATCTTTCTCGTCGGATCGTGGCTGGCGGCCGCCACGGTGGCTGCGGCGGGGCTCATTGGCTTCGTCGGGCTCGTGGTACCCAACATTGCCCGCGCACTCGGCGCGCGCAGACATCGCCACGTGCTGCTGCTCTCGGCGATCTACGGCGCCGTGCTGCTCATCGCGGCCGATCTCGTTGCTCGAACCGTGCGCGCGCCTGCCGAGTTGCCACTCGGTGCAGTGACGGCGTTGATCGGCGTGCCGTTCTTCCTGATGCGTTTGCGGAAGCTCGCATCGTGACTACGCACCCGATGCCCCTGGTGTTTGAAGATGTATCGGTCCGATATCCGGGACGGACCGCGTTCGCCTTGGACGGTGTGTCGCTCGACGCGCGATCTGGCACGATTACGGCAGTCGTCGGTCCTAACGGAAGCGGGAAGAGCACGCTCGTTCGTTCGCTACTGCGCCGCGCGCCGCTCTCGCGAGGCCGCGTGCTGGTGGGTGGTGTTGACGTTGCTGCGATCTCGGCGCGCGAGTTTGCACAGTTGGCGGCTGTGGTACCGCAGCGCGAGGAGCCCACGCTCCCGTTGCGCGTTGACGAGTTCATCGCACTCGGTCGCCATGCGCGGCGCTCGGCGTTTGGTGCAATGCGGACAGCCGACGTACGCGCAGTCGCCGTCGCCATCGAGCGTTCGGGAGTTGGCGACACCGCGATGCGGCGCACGGATGAGCTGTCGGGCGGCGAGTGGCAGCGTGTACGAATCGCGCGCGCACTCGCGCAGGAAACGTCGATTCTGGTGCTTGATGAACCGACGGCCTTCCTCGATATCGCACACGAGATGGCTGTCTTTGAGCTGCTCGATGCCATCGCGCGCGAAGGGCGCACCGTGATGCTCGTGAGTCATCAACTGAATCTCGTTGCCCGGTTCGCATCGAAGATCGTGTTGATGCACGCCGGTACGGTTGCGGCCTCTGGTGCCGTCGATGACGTGATGCGAGGCGAGATCCTGGAACGCGTCTACGACTGGCCACTGGTCGTCACTCGCGATCCTGCGGTCGGTGCACCGGCGCTGCTGCCGCTGCGCGGCCGTTCGATGGCTCGCGCGGGACAGCCGTCGGATCGGGGACGCGACGGCCGATGATTCATCTCGCGCTGCTCGCGTTCCTCACGCAGTCTGCGGACTCCGCATCAATCTGTATAGAAGATGCGCTGACCCACGCGCCGCTCACCGGCGTTCATGTCACGGCTAGCGCCACGAGCAACAGTCGCGTCAGCGCAACGAGTTGCCTGCGTGTGGTAGCCGGTCGTGTCGTTCTCCGCCACGTCGGCTATCGGCCCCGCACCATCCAACTCAGCGCAGATTCGGCAGTTCTCTATGTCGCGTTGCTGCCGCTCTCGGCGTCGAGATCGGGCGATGCCACGCTGCTTGCCGTGCGCCGAGTCGTTGCGGATGCATCGCGTCCGGCCGCAGGACGAACGGTACAGCGCGTGGATGTGGCGTCGGCGCGCGAGATGGGCATCACAAGCACGGCCGGACTGCTCGGCGCGCTGCCGTTCGCGTCTATTCGCTCGGCGCGAGGTGAGACTGGGGTTTCGCTGCGAGGCGCACGCCGCGAGCAGGTCGTCATCACGCTCGATGGCATGCCGCTGAATGATCCGTCGACTGGTGTCGCGGATGCGTCTGACGTGCCACTCGTCGCGCTCGGCGGCGCCTCCGTGGTGCTTGGCGCAGATCCGCTCAACGCAGGACCCGGTGCTTCTGGAGGCGTAGTCTCGCTCGAGAGCGCCGCGCAGCGGGCGCTCACGGTAACCACCGGCGCCTTTGGTGTGCACGGACTCGAGGCGGCGGGAGCGGCTGCGACGGGATTGGGGCTCTGGCGTGCCACGGGCAGCTACAGAGAGGCTGCCAATGACTTCCCGTTCGAGAACGACGCCGGGGCAACGGGGGTCGGAGCGAGGGAGCGCCGCATCAACAACGACGAGACACGCTCCGCGCTTTCACTCGGCCTGACGACGGCGCGCACACAACTGGCGGTGCTCGCCTCGAGTAGTACACGTGGCATGGTGGGCCCGGCGAACGTGCGCACCTACGATGCCGACCGCGCACGTACGGAGCGCGTGCAGCTGCGAGCGCAGGCGTCGACCGCTGGCGTTCAACTGATCAGCGGCGTGCGTGCATTCTCGCTCGCGTATCGGGACCCAACTCGCCCCTCGCTCGATGCGAGTGCGCATGCAGTCGCCGGCGACGCGGAGCTGAGTGGAATGCTGCGTACGGTTCGATGGCGTGCGGGCGGAGGAGCTGATCGAGTGCGCGCAACGGGCGGAATCGAACAGGCGCGCGGACGGGCGTTTCTCGTTGGCAGCTCGTCGCGACGATCCGCTCGAGGCGCGATGGACGTTGGCGTGCGCGTCGATGCGATCGGGACCTTCGGTGCGCTGCCGTCGTTCTCGCTTGGTGCGGAGCGCACGCTGCTGGGAAGCCGTGACGCGCACACGGAGAGCGACCTCCTGTGGACGCTTGGCGCACGGTGGTCGCAGGCTCTTCGTGTACCGACCCTTTACGACCTCTACTTTTCGTCGCCGCAACGCCTCTTCGTGCGTACACTGCGTCCGGAACGGGTTCTGCTCGACGGCGAGTTGCAGTCGCGTTTGGCTGGGCGCATCGCCGGTGGTGCGTTCACGTTGCAGGCCTCGTTGGTCGCGCGAGACACGAAGGACGCCATCGTCTGGTTCCCCGGAAATTTCGGATGGAGCCCGGCGAATGTCGGACGCGAACGACTTCGCGGCGCAGAGGCACGCGCGGCGTTTCGGCGCAGCGCGCTCCGCCGCGCGATCGTGGACGTGTCCGCGTGGGTGACGCGATACGATGCCACACTCGAAACAGAGTCGTTGCGCATCCCGACGCCGTACGTCGCGCGCACGGCAGGTGGCGCGCAGTTCTTGTTGCAAGACGACGGCAGCGCGTTGAGCGTGCGCATGCATGCCACGGGCCGCCGTCCATTCAGTGCAGGACCTCGCAATGCCGCTTTCGAGCTGCCGGCGGTTCTGCTCTCCGACGTGGCGCTCTCGCGGCACGTTGCAGTACTCGCGACCGATGCCCTCGTGTCCTTGTCGCTCGACAATGCGACGGACGTGCGATGGCAGTCGGTGCGGGGCTTCCCCTCGCCCGGCAGAAGTTGGGCGATCTCCACCACCATCCGACACCGCACCAACCCATGATGTTTGTACACGCCAGTCCGACTCAGGCGCTAGCGCGCCGCATGCGTATCGCGCGCGTCAGCGTTGCGTCGCTCGCGCTCGGTCTCACCGCCGTCGCCTGCGGCGACGACGGAGCACTCAACACAGTCCCGCAGCCGCCCAAGGGCATCGTTGTACTCGACGGTTTCATTCAGCCCGGTCTCACGCTGCTGCCGGACACGGGCAGCGCGAGCTCGCGCGTGATCTTCGGCGCGCCAACCGAGTTCGACGCCGGTGGCTTCACGCTCGAACGCGATACGGTACTCGCGACGTCCAGTCGCGCGGCCGGTGATCTGCTCTATATCGCCGATCTCAGAACCGGCACGATGCGTCGCCTGCAGCTTCCGGCGCGCAGCAACCCGTCTCGCGCGCGCCTCTTCCGAGGAAGCAACGGGCTCGCACTCATCGGTGTGGCGCTGCGCGACTCGAGTGCCATCGCGCTGGTCAGCACCAGCGGCTCGAACGCGCCGACAATCACACGCATCGCGAATGCCGGTCTCTGTCCGACCGACATGTTCCAGTACGACAACGCGACGTGGGTGGTCGATGCAAACGCCAACTGCCGCACGAACTACACCGTGCAGGGCGATGTGCGACTCATTCGCATCCCCAACACCGGCTCCACGCGCGATACGATCCTTCTGCCCGGCATGCGCGGCTCCGGCGCCGGCGCGATCGTGAGCGGCGACGTGGCCTACATCTCCGCCGGCGGTGACGCCAGCTTTGCGAACTTCCCGTACACGCTGCTCGCCTCGGGTTCACTCGCTAAGGTCGACCTCAAGAACAAGCGCGTACTGCAGCAGCGCGTCATGCCGTCCGGCTCGTACGGCGGCAGTACCAAGCTCGGTCTCGACGGCTTTCTCTACGTGTCGCTGTACCAGGACCTCGCCAATTTTCGCAGTCGCATCATTAAAATGCGCACCGACGATCTCGGCTTCGTGACTGGAGTCCCCGCCGTCGCCACCACCTCGTGGCTCGCGCTCACGGGCACGACGGGCACCGAAGTCGCCTGTGGTAGCGGTCAGGCGGATGCGCTCGGTCGCGTGCATTGCATCGCCAATGGCGCCGCGTCGGCGACGTCGCTGATTGTGTTCGATCCGGCGGGGCGTGAAACGCGGCGCGTACCGGCTGGGCAGGGCGGGGTGGACATCGGCCTGCGCTGAGTCACCGGCGCGACGCCCACGCGGCGCGCGCGAGAGGCGCTATTCTCCAGCATGCCACTGCTCGTCACCGACGCGATCGTGCTGCACGCGGTCGACTACCTCGAATCGTCTCGCATCCTGCGCCTCGCCACGCGCGAGGCCGGGGTGCAGTCGGTGGTGGCGCGCGGTGCGCGTTCCTCTCGCAAGCGGTTCGGGAGCGGTCTCGACCTGTTCGCAGAAGGGCAGGCGCAGATCCAGACCAAGCCCGGACGTGACCTGCACTCGCTCGTCTCCTTCGATGTCACGCGCTCGCGGCCGGCGCTCGCGACCGATCTGGATCGGTTTTCGGCGGCCAGCGCCCTGACCGAGTGCGTGATGCGGATCGTGCACGATGAGGCGGCGCCGACGGTCTATGACGGGGTCAAGTTGGGGCTCGATGCGATTGCCGCGGCGGAGCCGGAGCAGACCGTGACGACCGCGATGGGCGCGATTTGGCGGATGGTCAGTGAAGTCGGGTTCACGCCGGTGCTCGACCGCTGCGTAGAGTGCCACACGCCGATAGATGCCGACGATGATGCGATGTTCAGCCATCTGGCTGGCGGCACTCTGTGCGCTCGCTGCGGTGCCCAGATGCCGGGTGGACGACGACTGCCGGCCAGCGCCCGACTGGCGATCCTGCAGTGGATGGAAGGGCGCTTCGTGCCGATGGCCGAGTCCGACGCACGTGCACACCAAAGGCTGCTCCGGGAGTTCCTCGGTCAACACCTGACCGACGCGCGAGCGCTCAAAGCCTACGTCAGTTGGGAGCGCGGGGTGTTCAAGTCTGCGTAAAACGTTCTATTGGAACGATTTGCAATAGATGATGTGATGTGCTGCGCGAGATGGACAATGCCGCACGCGGAACGGCGACTCATGGGAATGTTGCTTGACTCCCTGTTTCGTGCGTCCTAGTTTCATGACAGGCAGTTCCTTCCTCACCCTCACCGGAGACTTCGACTAACCACCTGATTCGTCAGTCGGAGAAGCACCATGAAACGTTCGTGGGCAGCACTGGGTCTGGTGCTCGCTCTCAGCGCTCTCATGCCAAAGGTTTCGGAGGCGCAGGATCTTCGGAAAAAACTCCCGGGCGTCACGCTCGGCCAGAATTATCCGAACCCCTTCAATCCCGAAACATTCATCCCGTTCAGTGTGGGCGAACCGCCCAGCTGTCCCGATAACGGAAAGCAGTATCGCGTGACCGTGAAGATCTACAACGTGCTTGCACAGCTTGTAGCGATTCCGGTTCTGCAACGTGGTTCGGGTGGGGTGGCAGGAGGTCAACCGTTGGAAAACCTCTCAGTCTCATGCGGTGAGTTCACCGCGTATTGGGATGGAAAGGTCCGTGGCACAGGACGGGAGGCCGCCTCAGGCGTGTACCTGTATCGCATCGAGGTTGATGGCGTGAAGGTGCTGATGGGAAAGATGATCAACGCGAAGTGAGCACCACGAACGACCCGCAAGACAATTCATGATGGCGCGCCGGGTGAGCGGACCCGGCGCGCCATTTTGTATCCAGCCCCCACGCAAGCGCCGCAGCAATGGCGCATCTTTCCTCGTGAGTCCGCCGCTTCGGCATGGCGTTTTCGGCATCGCACTTGCCACCTAGCGCGGTATCTCGACGTACGGCCTGCGTCCGGAGAACTCATCTCTGCGACCGACCGCACGCGACCGACCAACCACGCCATGATCAATTCCGACCGTCTGACGGTGAAGAGCGCCGAAGCGCTCAACGACGCCGTGGCCCTCGCCCGCAAGGCAGGCAATCCACTCGTCTATGATCTGCACCTCTTGTTGGCGTTGCTCTCGCAGGACGAAGGCATCGTCGTTCCGATCCTGCAGCGCGTTGGCGCCAACGTCACGTCGCTGAGAACAGCCGCCGAAACTGAGGCCGGTCGCTACGCCAAGCAGAGCGATGCGCAGCCGAGCTTCAGCCGAGAGCTCACGCAGGTGGTGGATGCGGCGGAGAAGGAAGCCAAACTCCTCGGCGATGAGTACGTCTCGACCGAGCATTTTCTGCTCGCCCTCTCCGACGCCAAGAACACCGATAGCATTCGGCTGTTGGGCGTCGTTGGTGCGAATCGCACCGCACTGATCGAAGCGCTCAAGCTCGTGCGCGGCGCGCACAAGGTCACGGACCAGTCGCCCGAGGGGCAGTACCAGGCGATCCAGCGATACACGCGCGACCTGACGGAAGCGGCCCGCAAGGGCAAGCTCGATCCGGTGATCGGGCGCGACGAAGAAATCCGTCGAGTCATTCAAGTGCTGTCGCGTCGCACCAAGAACAATCCCGTGCTCATCGGTGAGCCGGGCGTCGGCAAGACGGCCATCGCAGAAGGCCTCGCGCAACGCATTCTGAGCGGCGACGTCCCTGAGGGACTGCGCAACAAGCGCCTCGTCTCCCTCGACTTGGGCGCGCTGATCGCCGGTGCCAAGTTCCGCGGCGAGTTCGAAGAGCGCCTCAAGGCTGTGCTCAAGGAGATCACCTCGGCCGAAGGGCTCTACATCGTCTTCATCGACGAGCTGCACACGCTGGTCGGGGCGGGCAAGGCCGAAGGCAGCATGGATGCTGGCAACATGCTCAAGCCGATGCTGGCGCGAGGCGAACTGCGCGTGGTTGGAGCGACCACGCTCGACGAATACCGTCTGCATGTGGAGAAGGACGCTGCGCTCGAGCGTCGCTTCCAGCCCGTGTTCGTCGGCGAGCCCAGCGTCGAGAGCACCATCGCGATTCTGCGCGGACTCAAGGAGCGCTACGAAGCGCACCACGGCGTGCGAATTACCGACGGTGCCATCGTTGCGGCCGCGACCCTGTCCAATCGGTACATCGGAGATCGATTCCTGCCCGACAAGGCGATCGACCTGATCGACGAGGCCTCGTCTCGCCTGCGCATCGAGATCGACTCGGTGCCGCAGGAGATCGATGAAGTCGAACGTCGCATCGTGCAGCAGGAGATCGAGCGTCAGGCGCTGCGCAAGGAAACGGACCCCGCGTCCCTCGAGCGGCGCGGCGTGCTCGAGCGCGATCTCGCCGAGGCGAAGGAGAAGGTCGCCGGGATGCGCGCGCAGTGGCAGCAAGAGAAGGAGACGCTCGGGAGCGTGGGTCGCATCAAGCAGGAAATCGA
This sequence comes from Gemmatimonas sp., assembly GCA_965279375.1. Classification (GTDB taxonomy): domain Bacteria; phylum Gemmatimonadota; class Gemmatimonadetes; order Gemmatimonadales; family Gemmatimonadaceae; genus Gemmatimonas. The sequence goes on from OZ257156.1 coordinate 3,621,438, forward strand.
GCAGGCGCGTTTTGCGGCGGAGCAGGCCACGCGCTCGGGGGATCTCAACAAGGCCGCCGAGATCACGTACGGCAGCATTCCTGCGCTCGAGCGGCAGATGAAGGAAGCCGAGAGCAAGCTGGCCAGTCACGATGGTGGGCGACCGCAGTATCTCAAGGAGGAGGTCGCGGCCGACGACATCGCGGAAGTGGTGGCGCGCTGGACCGGCATTCCTGTAACACGCATGCTCGAGTCGGAGAAGGAACGGCTCACCAAGCTCGAAGACGTGTTGGCGACTCGCGTGGTCGGACAGCGTGAAGCGGTGCGCGCCGTCGCCAATGCGGTGCGGCGTTCGCGTGCCGGGCTGCAGGATCCCAATCGCCCGATCGGTTCGTTCATCTTCTTGGGCCCCACGGGCGTGGGCAAGACAGAGACGGCCAAGGCGCTGGCAGAGTTCCTCTTCGACGACGAACACGCGATGGTGCGCATCGACATGTCGGAGTACATGGAGAAGCACGCTGTCGCGCGCTTGATTGGCGCGCCGCCCGGCTACGTGGGCTACGAGGAAGGCGGGCAGCTCACGGAGTCGGTACGTCGTCGGCCGTACTCGGTGATCCTGTTCGATGAAATCGAAAAGGCGCACCCTGATGTGTTTAACATCCTGCTGCAGCTGCTCGATGATGGTCGCCTGACTGATTCACAGGGGCGCACGGTCGACTTCCGGAACGCCGTGATCATCATGACCTCCAACGTGGGCAGCCAACACATTCTCGAGCAGGCGATGAGCGAAGGGGGCGGACACTGGTCGCACGTGGAGCAGGAGGTGCTGGCGGCGCTGCGCGGCGTGTTCAAGCCGGAATTCCTCAACCGCATCGACGACGTGGTGGTCTTTCATCCGCTCGGTCGCGCGGAGCTCGATCACATCGTCGATCTGCAGCTCGCGCACCTGCGTCGCCTGCTGTCCGACCGCAAGCTGACCATCCGACTCACCGACGCGGCGCGCGCGAAGCTGGCGGAAGAGGGGTACGAGCCGGCGTTCGGCGCGCGACCGCTCAAGCGAGCGGTGCAGCGCATGTTGCAGAACCCGCTGGCCATGGCCGTGCTCGAGGGGCGCTTCAAGGACGGGGACACTATCGTGGCCGACGTGCAGGAAGGCGACGAGGCGCTGGCCTTTCGGCAGGGTGACGCAGCGGATCTGGCGGCGGCGCTGGCGCTCGCCAGCGCGGAGCAGGGCGTTGGGTCGCGCTGATCGGCTGAACGCGTGAGACACGCTCCTAAGAGGGTCTCACCGCTATGAGCGCTGCGCCAATCGCCGCGGAGGATCTGGCGGCCATGCAGACCGCCCTCGCCGAAGCACGGGCGGCGGCGGATGCGGGTGAGGTGCCCGTGGGGGCGGTGGTGGTGCATCGGGGTGAGATCGTGGTCCGCGCTCGCAACGCGATGCGGAGCATGCGTGACCCGACGGCGCATGCCGAAGTGTTGGCGCTGCGTGAGGCGGCGGCGGTGCTGGACGAGAACGAGCTGCGATCGGCCACGCTGGTGGTCACGCTGGAGCCCTGTGCCATGTGTGCCGGAGCGATCGTTCTTGCACGCGTAGCGCGGCTGGTCTTCGGCGCCTGGGACGACAAGGCCGGAATGTGCGGATCGGTGGGGGATCTGGTGCGGCACGGAAGGCTCAATCACCAGCCCGAGGTCCGCGGCGGCGTCCTGGCCGAGGAATCCAGCGCAATGTTGCGAGAGTTCTTCGGTCAACGTCGTTGACACTGAGGGCGCCGGTTTTTATGAATAGGGACTGTAGAATCGGCGCCTGATTTTTTGTTTGTGGCCGGTTGGCGGGTTGGTGATGGAGCAGGATCCTGGATAGGTGGCCGAGTGGTTGAAGGCACCGGTCTCGAAAACCGGCGTGCCCGCAAGGGTACCGTGAGTTCGAATCTCACCCTGTCCGCTGAGTGTGGTACAGTTCATCCGGTTTGCTTCGGATGAGGCAAGAACGACGCGCCGGCGTGCGGGTTCCGCGCCCGGCGCGTTTGTGCAGGGTCGGGTGCCGATGGTGCCCGAGGGATGGATGGCCGAGTGGTTTAAGGCGCACGCCTGGAAAGCGTGTGTACGTTAATAGCGTACCGTGAGTTCGAATCTCACTCCATCCGTCATCCCGTCAACGACTTCGGGCGTTGGCGGGATTGTTGTTTGTGGACGCGATTGGCCAAGATTTCTGAATCTCGTCGCGCCGCCAACGCGTTCCAATTGTCGTCGGCACGCGCCTGAGGGCGATCGACGTCCATTCCGCATCTGGTCTCACGAGTCATCGTCGCAAGTCCGCCTCACCGCGCACGAACATGGCGTCGTTTGAAGACGAGCTGTCCCTCCAGCAGTACCTGCGCGACATCGAGGCATACCCCGTGCTCTCGCGCGAAGAGGTCGAGGAGTTAGCGCGACGGGTCCGCGCCGGCGACGAAGATGCGATCGAAACACTGGTGCATTCGCATCTGCGCTTCGCCGTCTCCGTCGCGCGCGAGTACGAGACCGAGGGCCTCTCGCTCTCGGACCTGATCAACGAGGCGAACCTTGGCCTCATTCGCGCGGCACACAAGTTCGACGAGACGAACGGGATCGCGTTCGCGTCGTACGCAGACGCGTTGATTCGTGAGTCCATCCTGCGAGCGCTCCCCGGATAGTTGGAAGGACGCAGGAGCCGCGTTCCGACGATATCGTGGTGGTGACATGACCCCGAAGTGCTGGGTCGATCGAAACCGCAGTCTACGTGGTGTATCGTGAGAGGGGCCTGGTATCCGCAAACGGATCCTCGGCCAATCTCTTCGACCACGGTACGACTGTCATGGCCACGCCCACTGCGACACCTGCCACCCCGTTGCGCGTCCTCATGTGCGCGCCCGATCACTACGACATCGCGTATGTGATCAACCCGTGGATGGAGGGACAGGTTGGGCGAGTCGACCTGAACAAGGCTCGTCAGCAATGGCGCGCGCTGCACGAGCTCGTCGCGTCGCTGACCACGGTCGAACTGTTGCCGTCGCACCCGGGGCTTCCTGACCTCACCTTCACCGCCAACGCCGGACTCGTCTGCCAGGGCACGGTGGTACCCGCGTCGTTCCGCGTACCCGAGCGATCCGGCGAAGAACCCATCGGCGTGCAGTGGTTTCAGGATCAGCGGCTGCGTGTGGAGGAGTTGGGGCCCGACCAGCCGTTCGAAGGCGAAGGTGACGCGCTCTTTCAGCCCGGCGAACCGTTGCTCTGGGCCGCGTACGGCATTCGCTCCAGCATCGAGTGCCACAGCTGGCTCTCCAGCGTGTTCCGTTGCGAGGTCATCTCGCTTCGCCTGATGGATCCGCGCTTCTATCACCTCGACACGGCCTTCCTGCCGCTGCCGGGCGGGCGCGTCGTCTACTGGCCTGCCGCGTTCGACGAAGATTCGCTCACGCGCATTCGTCAGCGCATTCCCGCCTCGCATCGCCTCGAGGTGCGCGAGTACGACGCCCTGCAGTTCGCGTGTACCGCGCTACGCATCGGCACCACGCTCATCGCGCACGCCTGCAGCGCGGAGCTGCAGCAGCGATTGATGCAGTGGGGATTCGAGGTGCGCACCATCGATCTCAGCGAGTTCGTGTTGGCCGGCGCCGGCGTGAAGAGTCTCGCGCTGCTGCTCGATCAGGACCCCGGGACCGGACAGCGGGCTGGGCTCGAGTTCCCGTCGCAGGTGCGAACCACGCGCTTGTCGATGTCGGGGCACATCCTCGACACGGGCAAGCTCAATCGCGTCATATCGGCTGCTGTCGACGCTGGGTTAGGTTGCCGAGTGGAGAAGTTGGAGGCGGGCGAACGCTTTGATCAGCATTCGCATGCGCAGTTGCGAGTCACGGCGCCCACCCAGGAGCGGCTGGATACCACCGTGGCCGAGCTGATCACGCTGGGCGCGGAGCCGATTGCACAGACGCCGCAGGAGGCACACACGCAGGGCGCGCCCAAGGACGGCGTGGCGCCCGAGGACTTCTATTCGACGACCATCTATCCCACGCGCGTGCTGATCGACGGTGCGTGGTTGCTCGCGAGCGGGCAGCGCATGGACGCCATGCTCGTGGTGGATCGCGCTGCACGCACGGTGCGCTGTCGTCTGATGCGCGATCTGCGGGCCGGCGAGGAGATTGTGGTGGGCCACCAGGGCATTCGCGTGGAGTTGCCGGAACTGAACGCGCACGGCGAAGGGTTCTCGTTCATGAGCGCTGGCGTCTCAAGTGAACGTCGCGTCGAGCACACCGTGGACGAACTGGCGTGGGAGATCGCGCGCTGCGTCTCGCGCGGCGGCAAGGTGTGCGTCGTGTCGGGCCCCGTGGTCATTCACACGGGCGGCGGTCCCTATCTGCAGCAGCTCATCGAGCACGGTTTCGTGCACGTGCTGCTGACGGGCAATGCGCTGCCGGTGCACGATATCGAGAGCAGCATGTTCGGCACGTCGCTGGGCGTGGACCTGTCACGCGGCCGCGGCGTACGCGGCGGACATCGACATCATCTGCGCGCGATCAACCGTGTGCGTATGGCTGGGTCGATTGCCGAGGCGGTGGAGCAGGGCGTGATTACGAGCGGCATCATGCATTCATGCGTACGGCACGGGGTGCGCTACGTGCTGGCCGGATCGATTCGCGACGACGGTCCGCTCCCTGACACGCTCATGGACCTGGTGCAGGCGCAGTCGGCGTACGCGGAGGCGCTGCAAGGGTGCGAGATCGTATTGATGCTCTCCACCATGCTGCATTCGATCGGCGTGGGTAACATGACGCCCGCGGGCGTAAAGCTCGTGTGCGTGGACATCAATCCGGCCGTGGTGACCAAGCTGGCCGATCGCGGCAGCATCGAGTCGGTGGGTATCGTGACCGATGTCGGGCTCTTCATGCGCCTGCTGGCCCAGCGACTCTGCGAGCCATCGTAGAGGGGCAGGCGGCATACAGCTGGCCCCGCGAACCTCGGTGACTGCCAGCTCTGATTCGTCAGCGGCTTCGCTCCGCCAGCTCCCGAAGATACTGCGCCGCCTTCGCGCGGTAGTGCGGCGCCGTCGAGTGGATCGTCGCACGATGGGCGTCGGTCACATCACCCACTTTTCGCGCCGGGCACCCAGCCCATAGCTCGCCGGCGCGCACCTGCTTTCCGGGCGAGACCACCGCGCCCGCGGCCACCAACGCGCCGCTTTCGATGATCGCGTCATCGAGCACGATCGCGCCCATTCCGATCAGCACATCATCGTGGATGATGCAGCCGTGAATGATCGCGCCGTGGCCGATCGTGACGCGTGAACCCAGCTGCGCATCGCCCCCCGTCCGGCTCGTGTGAATCAGCGCGAGATCCTGCACGTTCGTGTCGTTGCCGATGCGGATGCCGCGTTCGTCCCCCCGCAGCACGGCGCCAAACCACACGCTCGAACCGGCGCCGATGTCCACGTCGCCAATCACGACGGCGGTCGGCGCAACGAAGACGCCCGGCGCCAGACGGGGGTGCTGGTCGCCGAATGGCATGACGTTCACTGGATTCTGCATCGACACCTCTCGAGTTGCCTCTGGCCAGCTTCCGCGTAGCGCGCGCCGACGTGATCAGACCATCTCTTCGCCCACACGGCGACTGCGCGCAAATCTATCCCCACGTGCGAACGTTGCGGCCGCTGCCACCGGCCCGCATGTTCCCGAAGACGCCGCCGGAGAGGCAAGTCCGGCCATGACCAACACTGTGTGCCTGTTCGCATGACCTTCGTAGTTTTCGTCGCGCCGATTTTTTCGCCGGCCGCGTCCCAGATGATTGAAGCGGCCGCATCGTTGCCGGGAGTGCAGCTGGCGGTCATCGCACAGGAAGCGCTCGAACGCCTCGCGCCGACGATTGCGTCGCGACTGGTCGGGCACTGGCGCATCGACGACATCACGAGCGCGGCGCACATCGAGGCCGCGGCACGCGAGTTGGCGCAGCGCCACGGCCGCATCGATCGCCTGTTCGGTGCATTCGAGCAAGCGCAGCTTCCGCTGGCGGTGGTGCGCGAACGACTCGGTATCGAAGGACTGCCGAGCGCGGCGGCCATGAACTTTCGCGACAAGTCGCGCATGAAGGACGTGCTGCGCGCGGCCGGTGTGCCGGTCGCGCGCCACCGACTCATTGGTGAACGGGCCGAAGCGCTGTCGTTCGCGCGCGAGGTCGGATTCCCGATCGTCATCAAGCCACCTGCTGGTGCCGGCGCGATCGCCACACACCGCGTCAACGATGCCGTGTCGCTCGACGCCGTCCTTTCGGCGTACCCTCCGCACGCCGAACAGCCGATGCTCGCGGAAGAGTTTCTGCGCGGCAGTGAGCACTCGATCGAGACCGTCTCCGTCGGTGGGCGTGCGCTGTGGCACTCCATCACGAACTACGCGCCCACGCCGCTGACGGTGATCGAGAATCCATGGATTCAGTGGACGGTGCTGCTGCCGCGCGAAGTGGATGACGCGCGGTTCGACGACATCCGCGCGGTCGGTGATCGAGCACTGCAGGCACTCGGCATGACGACCGGCGTCTCGCACTGTGAATGGTTCCGTCGCACGGACGGCTCGGTCGCCATCAGCGAAATCGCTGCCCGTCCGCCGGGCGCGCAGATCACCACCATGATCGCGCGCGCGCACGAGATCGACTTCGTGCGCGCCTGGACGCGCCTCATGATTTTCGGCCAGTTCTCCATTCCCGAACGCCGCTACGCGGTCGGCACCGCCTACCTTCGCGGCCAGGGGAAGGGACACGTCGTCGCCGTCGACGGGCTCGATATCGTCCAGCGCGAAGTGGGCGCCCTCATCTGCGACATGCGGCTGCCAGAGCGCGGACAGCCGCAAAGTGCGTCCTACGAAGGCGAAGGCTTCATCATCGTGCGGCACGCCGAGACCAAGGTGGTCGAGCGGGCGCTGCAACTCATTGTTTCCGCGGTTCGCGTGCGCCTCGGCTGAGCGCGCATCGTCCAGGTACTCCTCACACCATCGCCAATGTCCAAGACCGTCCTCATGCTGACTCCGGGCTACCCCGGGGAAATGCCGCTCTTCACGAAGGGGCTCGCCGAGCATGGCGCCACGGTGCTCGGTGTGGCGAACGGGCCGGCGCACGAACTGCCCGAGCACGCACGTCGGTATCTGAGCGACTACCTGCAGGTGCCGGATCTGTTCACCAATCCGGACTCCGCCATCGTGCAGATCCGGCATTGGCTGCGCGGCCGTACGCTCGATCGTGTCTGCTGCCTCTGGGAGCCGGGCGTCGAGATCGCCGCGCAGATCCGCGAAGCACTCGGCGTGCCGGGACAGTCGTATGAGCAATCGCTCAAGTTTCGCAACAAGGACCTCATGAAGCAGGCGCTCGCGGCCGGCGGCGTGCGGGTGCCGCGCCATGAAGTGGCGCATACGGCGAAGGAGGTCTTTGAGGGCGCGGAAAAGATCGGCTATCCGCTGATCATCAAGCCCATTGCCGGCGCGGGCTCGATGGACACGTTCCGCTGCGATTCGATCGCCGAAGTCGAGGCCGCTGTCGCGCAACTCGGGCACATCGCGATCGTCGATATCGAAGAGTTCATCGATGGCGAGGAGTACACGTACGACACGATCTGCGCGAACGGCGAGATCCAGTACTTCCACATCGGCTTCTATCGGCCGCGCCCGCTCATCGCTCGCACGAACGAGTGGATCAGTCCGCAGACGCTCAGCTACCGCAACGTGGACGATCCCAAGCTGGCCGGTGGGCGCGCCATGGGTGAGCAAGTGCTCAAGGTGCTCGGCTACGAGCACGGCTTCACGCACATGGAGTGGTACCGCAAGTCGGACGGCGAAGCGGTGTTTGGCGAAGTGGCGGCGCGCCCGCCCGGAGCGCGCACCGTCGACCTGATGAACTACGCCAGCGACGTCGATCTCTTCGCCGCCTGGGCCGAGGCTGAGCTGTTCGGCACGTTCACGCCGAAGATCGAGCGCAAGTACAACTGCGCCTGTATCACGAAACGGGCACACGGGCAGGGTCGCATCCAACGCATCGAGGGGCTCGATCGAGTCCGCGCGTTGGCCGGAGATGCCCTATGCACCGTGGATATGCTGCCCATCGGGAGTCCACGGCGCGACTGGAAGAGCACGCTCCTGTCGGACGGGTACGTGACCCTCCGGCATCCGGACTGGCAGACCACGATCGACCTCGCCGACTTCGTAGGAACGGAGCTGAACCTCTACGCCAGCTGACCCCTTGCGCCGGCCTCGGCGTGCGTCGGATGTGGCGCCGAGGCCGCAGGTGCAGTGGGGTGCAAGCAACGATTCGCCTGTCGCTTGAAGTGCGGTACGTGGGGAAGCGGGGTCTGCCGTGGTCGGCACAGCCTTTGCTCTTCGAGGGGTCGTGGAGGGTCCGCATGCGGCGGATCGCTCGCAGTGCCTCTGGCCCGGAAGAACGATGTCGAGAATCCTCGAAGAGCCGCCGATCGAACCTGTGCGCGGCTATTTCTCGCAGCTGTGCGTGATGCTCACGGGGATTGCCTCCGGCTTGGTGGAACCGACTGCGGGTGACGCCCTCCGCTCGCCGACCTACCTGATGGGCCGCCGCGACGGCTATCACGTGGTGGTGTCACATCTCGCGTGCAGTCGCACCCTCCGGGATGCCGCGGACAAGTGCCTCGCCTTCGGGCGCGGCGTGGAGGAGCGCGCCGCGACGCACCCCTACGGCCCGGATTGGAGCCAGGGCTTCACCGAGGCCACGATGGACGCGGCCAGCGACATCGCCATGTACGCGGCCACGCAGACGCTGCCGCTGGTGGACAAGGCTCGCCTCCGCGCCGCCCGCATCGCCGCCCGCCACGCCACGATGTCGGGCGCCTGGCCGGCGAAGCCGGTCAAGCCGGACGCCCCCTCGGCGCACCGGGACCGCTAGCTACGCGGGGCGGGGGAGAGCGGCGCGTCGAAATCGGCGCGATTTCTCTCCCGCTGCCCGTAGGGAAATGGCGTTTGGCCGGTATATTCTCCGGCCATGACCAACAAGCCAGACGTGCTCCTCGACGCGCGTGCACTCGATCGCACGCTGCGTCGCATGGCAGACCAAATATTGGAACTGAACGCCGGGACCGACGGGCTCGTGCTCGTCGGCATCCAGCGGCGCGGGGTACAGCTCGCCGAGCGCCTCGTCCGCATCATCGAGGCGCAGGAACAGGTGACGGTCCCCTGCGGCGCGCTCGACATCACGCTGTACCGCGATGACCTGCAGACCGTCGGGCCGCGTCCCGTCGTGGGCGCAACGCACCTGCCATGGACGCTCGACGATCAGCGCGTCGTCATCGTGGACGATGTGCTCTACACGGGGCGAACGATCCGCGCGGCGCTCGACGAACTCGCCGACTTCGGTCGGCCAGCACGAATCGCACTGGCGGTACTGATCGATCGCGGCGGACGCGAATTGCCGATCCATGCCGACGTCGTGGGACGCAAGATCGAACTCGGCGGCCGACAGCGCGTGGATGTGTTCATCGAGGAACTCGATGGACGCGACGAGGTGGTCATCGCCTCTCGTAACATCGAGGACTGACCATGGCCGGTTCTCTTGGGAAGGACCTGCTCGGACTCGCAGATCTCACGGCCGATCAGATTCGACTCGTGCTCGATACCGCCGTGCCGTTCCGCGAAATCTCCGAGCGACAGATCAAGAAGGTGCCGACGCTGCGCGGCATGACGATCGTCAACCTCTTCTTCGAGCCGTCCACGCGTACGCGCATCTCGTTCGAGTTCGCCGAGAAACGATTGAGCGCCGATACCGTCAACGTGGCGGTTGCGGGATCGAGCGTGTCCAAGGGCGAGACGCTCGTGGACACGGCCCGCAATCTCGAGGCGATGAAGATCGACATGGTCGTCATTCGCCACCCGGCTTCAGGCGCCGCCAAGTTCCTCGCTGAGCGCATCGAGTCGAATGTCATCAACGCGGGCGACGGCACCCACGAGCATCCCACACAGGGACTGCTCGACATGCTGACGCTGCGCGATCGCTTCGGCGATCTCACCGGCAAGCGTATCTGCATCTGCGGCGACGTGCTGCACTCGCGCGTCGCGCGCTCAAACATCTGGGGCCTCACCAAGCTCGGTGCCGAAGTCGCCGTGTGTGGTCCGCGCTCGTTGCTGCCCAACGCCATTGGCGAGATGGGAGTGACCGTCTTCGATCGCATCGAGGACGCCATCCAGTGGGCCGACGCGCTGAACATCTTGCGACTCCAGCTCGAGCGCATGCAGGCCGGCTACATCCCGTCGCAGCGCGAGTACAATCGTGTCTTTGGCGTTACCCGTGCGCGGTTGGAGCAAGCGCCGCGCGATCTTCTCATCCTGCATCCCGGTCCGATGAATCGCGGCGTGGAAATCGACAGTGACGTGGCAGACGGACCGCATTCCGTCATCCTCAATCAGGTGACGAATGGCGTGGCCGTTCGCATGGCGGTGCTCTATCTGCTCGCTGGCGGACGCCCGGAACTGGCCGAAGCCGCCAAGCGGGGAAGCGCCTGATGTCTCGTGATCTCTTGCTGCGCGGCGGACGCATTGTCGATCCGTCTCAGGGGCTCGACGCCACGGGCGATCTGCTGTTGCGCAACGGCGTCGTCGAGGCGTGCGGTGGTACCATCAATGCGCCAGACGGCGCCGAGGTGATCGACGTCTCCGGACACGTCGTCGCGCCGGGTCTCATCGATGTCCACGTGCACCTGCGCGAGCCTGGCCGCGAAGACGTGGAAACCGTGTCGACGGGTGCGCATTCCGCGGTGGCCGGCGGCTTCACTGCGGTGTGTGCGATGCCCAACACGCGTCCCGTGACGGACAATCAGGCGACCGTCGGCTTCGTGAAGCGACAGGGTGAAGCGGCGGGCTATGCGCGTGTTTACCCGTATGGCGCGATCTCCGTGTCGCAGAAGGGCGAGACGCTCGCGGAGCTCGGTGAGATGGTGGGCGCCGGCGCGGTCGCGTTCAGCGACGACGGACGTCCGGTGGAGAGTGCGCATCTGATGCGCACAGCCCTCGAGTACGCGCGTGCTTTCAACGTGCCCGTCGCCGAACACTGCGAAGACATGTCGCTCGCGCGCGGTGGCTCGATGAACGAAGGGCTCATGTCCGCCAAGCTTGGCCTCAAGGGCATTCCGGCCGAAGCGGAGGAGATCTACGTCATTCGGGACATCCTGCTCGCCAAGCGCACTGGTGGTCACATTCACCTGTGTCACTTGAGCACCAAGGGATCTGTCGAGCTGGTGCGGTGGGGCAAGGAGCGCGGCATCAACGTGACGGCAGAGGTGTGTTCGCACCACATCTCGCTCACGGAAGATGCGGTGGATGGCTACAACACCAACGCCAAGATGAATCCGCCGCTGCGCACACAGGAAGACATCGACGCGCTGCAGCAGGGGCTCGCCGATGGCACGATCGATCTGCTCGTCACCGATCATGCGCCGCACCACTACGACGAAAAGGAACGCGAGTTCGCTGATGCCCCCAATGGCATCGTTGGACTTGAAACGGCGCTCGGCGTGAACACGACGTACCTGCTGCATCGCGGAGTGCTCTCGATGTCGCAGATGGTCGACGCGATGAGCTGCAAGCCGGCCAAGGTGTTTCACCTGCCGGGCGGCACGCTGGCGCGCGGCTCCATCGCGGATGTCTCGGTCTTCGATCCAACGCGCAAATGGACCGTTGACGCCTCGCGCTTCAAGTCCAAGGGACGCAACACGCCGTACGGCGGGCACGAGTTCACGGGACAGGCGCGCATCACGATCGTTGGCGGACGCGTCGTGTATCGCGCCGACGCGTAACGGCGCACCCGGCAAGACGACACGTGAGCGGGAAGTCGGAGCCTGAGGTGGTGGCCTTCGATGCGGAGGAGTTTCGCTCCGCGTCGGAGGCATTGGCTGACGCCTGTCGCCGACTGCACGCGCGCGGACTGCTGGCGGGGGCGGAAGGGAATCTCTCGATGCGGCTGCGCAGCGGGCACTTCGCCGTGACCGCATCGGGCATCGACAAGGCGCTCGTGTCGGCCGAAGACATTCTGTGCCTTCATGCCGACGGAACACTTCGTCACGGCGCAACGGCGCACGACGTGACGCGTGACACATCGTCGGGTGACATGGCTCGGCGCCCGTCGTCGGAGTTGGGGATGCATCTCGCTTGCTACGCCGCGCGACCGGACGTCGCTGCGGTGGTGCACGCGCATCCTCCAGTGGCGACGGGCTTTGCGACGGCCGGTCGCCCGCTGCCGCAGAACGTGCTTCCCGAGTTGCCTGTGGTCGTGGGACCCGTGGCGTTGGTGCCGTACGGCAGGCCGGGCACACCGGCGCTCGCGGAGGCCATGGCGCCCTTCCTCGCACACCACGAGGGGTTCCTGCTGGCGAACCATGGCGTCACTGCACTCGGCCACTCGTTGACCGACGCCGTGCTGCGCATGGAAAGCATCGAACAAGGGGCACGCATTCTCTTCGTCGCGCAGTTGCTGGGCGGAGCGCAGGAACTATCGAACGACGAGTGCGCGGCGCTGCAAGCACTACGACGGCGCGCCGCAGTCGGCGTAGCCGAGGTTGGTGCAGGGAACGCTTGATGTCGCTGCGGGTCCCACGCGAGTGGCGCGGCTGCAGGCTTGCGATGTAGATCACACGGGAAGGCGGTCGCACTCAGCCATATTCGTTGAGTGAGCCGCTTGGCCGACTTTCAGGAAGGAGTTGCTCGACGTGTCCATCGAGGATGTCCGCACGCTGGTTGCAGAACGCCAGCGCTACGACGACTGGCTCGCTTCGCTCGACGCAAAGCGTGCCGACACGCCTGTGCGCGTCTTCGAACGCGTGTACGGCGACTACGCGGCGCGTCGCTCCGCGGTGGTGGAACGGCTGCGCGAGCATCTGGGGCCGCTGGCGTCGCTTGGAGCCGATCTCGACGCGCGCATTCAGGCGCTCGACTCGGAGCTCGCGACGCACGAAGACGAGCGAGCGGAAGCCATGCTGCGAACCGCGGTGGGTGAGTTCGACGCGGAGCGCTGGGAACTCGTGCGTCTCGAAGTCGAGGCGAGCATCGCGAAGCTCGAAACCCAGCGCGACGAACTTCGCGCCGAGATCGAGGATGTGCGATCGCTCCTCGCGAGTGCGCAGAGCGGCCAGGAACCGGAAATCGTTGACGATGTCGCCGAAGACGCGCTCGTTCCGATCGAGGAGACTGCCGCCGTCGACGTGCCCGTCGTCACGCAGGCGCAGGCGGACGGAGCTGCAGATGGAGCCTCGGACGTTGTCGCCGACCAGTCGGTGATCGACGATCCGGCGCTCGTGGCGGTGGTTTCGCCGACGCCCGCCGCGGATCTGCCAGCAGTCTTCGAAGCGGAGACGACCTCGGCGACGCCGAGCTTCCTCTCCGAGCTCGTGGCGCCTACGCCTTCAGCAACACCCGCTGTGTCGGAGATGGAGCCGATCGACGTAGGGGAGCCTGCGTGGCTGCTTCCGCAGACGTCGCCTCGCCCGGCGGCTGACACGACGCCCGTGTCGATCGAGTCGATCGCTGCGGCCGATGATCTCGACGGCACCGACTTCGATGATGCGCTCGCACTGTTCTCGCCGAGTCCGCGCCAGCCGGTTGACGAGCCGCCGCCATCGGACGGTCGGACGGTCAATCTCCTCGATCAGTACGCAGCGGAGGATGATCTCGTCGAGCGCGTGCTTCCGACCGGCTCCACGGGGCCTTTCAGCGAGTCAGCGACGGCTCCTGCAACCGCTCGCACGACGGACGACGCCGCGCGCGACCCGTTCGACGATCTCGCGTTCCTGCGCTCGGTCATCGACCCTGCCACGCAGGGCGGCAGCACTCGCAGCTCGGCGTCCGGCGAGCAGCAGAAGACTCTGCGCTGCACCGAGTGCGGCACGATGAACTTCCCGACCGAATGGTATTGCGAGCGATGCGGGGGCGAGCTGGCGGCGTTCTAGCGCCCACTCGACCTGCATGAAAACAGACAGGGCCGGAATCCTAAGGATTCCGGCCCTGTTGGCGTTACGGTGTGGCTCTAGACTCAGGCGCTCTTCGCGGCGAGCTTTGCGATCTGGCTCTTCTGGCGGGCGGCCGTGTTGCGATGGATGAGCCCCTTGCGCGCCGAACGGTCGAGCAGCGAAACCGCGCTCAGCTGTTCGCCCGCATCCGCGCCCGCCGTCTTCGCCTTCTTGACGGCCGTACGCAGGGCAGACCGCTGCGCGCGATTGCGCACTGCCGCTGCACGCGACTTCCGCAGGTCCTTCTTCGAAGACTTGATATTCGGCACGAAAAACTCTCCAGCTGCGTAGCAGAGAAACGGGACAGACCGGACGGACCGGCTCGATGGCGCCGAGACAATCGTCGGCAGACTGGGAAACGTATTACACGCCAGCACTTGGGTCAAGAACCCCCGAGCGATCCGAGGTCTGAAAGGTGGTCACGCAAATTTTGACACCCGGGTTGTCCACAACTACGTTGCAGTTCGGATTTGCTTGCAATCACCGGTCGTGAGACCCTTTGCCCCCCGCCGCGCTTGGACAGAACCCAGCAGTTGGTCCTGGTTGCGCCTGTGCTGCTGTTCTCGATGGTCGCCCACGAGTATGCGCACGGCTATGCGGCCTATCGCCAAGGCGACATGACCGCCTATCAGCTCGGTCGCCTGACGTGGAATCCGCTGAAGCACATCGATCCGTTCATGACGATCATCCTCCCCGTCATGCTGGCGTTGGCGGGCGGACCGATTTTCGGCGGCGCCAAGCCCGTGCCGGTGAATCCCCGAAACTATCGGCACTACAAGAAGGGTGACATCATCGTATCGCTGGCGGGCGTCGCGACCAATCTCGTGATCGCGCTGATCAGCGTGCCGCTCGTCATTCTGATCGGGTTGGCAGGCGACGCGATGCCGGGATTGATCAAGCCGCTGGGGATTTTGCAGCTCATGATCGCGCAGGGAATCTTCATCAATCTGATTCTCGCGGTGTTCAATCTGATGCCGATCCCGCCGCTCGATGGCTCGCACGTTTTCAAGTACCTGTTGCCGCCGGCCTGGTCGCTGGCGTACCAGCGGGTGGGGGCCTACGGGTTTCTCATCCTCTTCGCGGTGCTGTATCTCGGGCGACCGTTGGTGAACGCTTGGTTGTCGCCCGCGTTTTACCTCGGTGATCTCGCGCAGCAGGTGTACTACGCACGCATGCTCCCCAATCCCTTCGGCCCGTGATCGCTCCCAATTTTCGCGTCCTCGACGCGGACACTCCGACCTTCGTCGTTGAGCTGAGCCAGTTCACTGGTCCGCTCGATCTCCTGCTCTCGCTCATTCGCGACGAACAGGTGGACATCTACGACATTCCGATCGCGCGTATCGCCGAGCAGTTCCTCGCGCGCATCGGTTCGCTCGGTCTCGACGAGGCCGCTGACTACCTCGAAATGGCGGCACGCCTGCTCCGCATCAAGGCGCAGATGCTGCTGCCCAGAGCCGACGGCGAGGATCAGTGGGAGGATCCGCGCGCTGAGTTGGTACGTCGCTTGCTCGAGTATCAGCAGATGCGCGAGGTGGTCGACCTCCTCGAGCATCGTGGCGAGGAGCGTCGCCACCAATTCAGCCGTCGTTGGGTGCCGCAGGCGGCGGACATCACACCGATTTCCGCTCCACTGTCACTGACCCTTGGCGAGCTGTTGTCTGCGGTGGATCGCGTGCTTCGTACCGCCAAGGAGCCTACGGTCCATGACGTCGTGCCGCGCGCCATCGACGTGGCCGGTGCGATGGGTACCATTCGCTCCGTGCTTGCACTGCGCCGCGATGCGCGTTGGTCCGATCTGATCGGTCGCGACGCCGAACCGTGGCAGATTCTCTCCGTGTTGCTCGCGTTGCTTGAAATGGCGAAGCTGGGTGAATTGCGGATCGCGCAGCCCCGTCCCTTTGCCTCTGTGGAGATCCGCCGTGACGCCATTAGCGAAGCTGCTTGAAGCGGCGCTGTTCGCCGCACCTCGTCCGATTCCTCTCGAGGCGTTGGCCGCGCTCGATACCGAGTCGAGTCTGGCCGCAGTCGCGTCAGCGTTGGACGAGTTGCGCGAGCACTACGATGTGGACGGTCATGGCGTAGAGCTGGTGGAGCAGGGCGGTGGTTGGCAGATCCTCACGCGCGCCGAGTACGCTGAAGCGATTGAGCGGGCGCAGGTGGCCGTACGCCCGCAGCGACTGTCCGCGGCCGCGCTAGAAACGATGGCGATCATCGCGTATCGCCAGCCGATCGGTCGCGCCGAAATCGAAGAGATTCGTGGTGTGGCGGTGGGCAGCGTACTCAAGTCGCTGCACGAGCGTGGGCTGATCGACATCGTCGGTCGCAGCGAAGGCATCGGTCGTCCGTTGCTGTATGGCACCACGGCGCAGTTTCTCGAGCAGTTTGGATTGCGACACCTCGAAGAGCTGCCGCGCGCCGATGAATTGGCGATCGCGCTTCGAGGGGCGGGCAATTCCGTCATCGCCGAGTGACGCGCGGCGACGGACGACCAGGAGACGGACGATCAGGGAAGGATCGGCGCAGCGAACAGCCACGCGGTGAGCAGGGACGTGCGGATCGACCGCGAGGCGCCGGCGGGCCCTCCGGGCCGCGAAAGCCCAAGTCCAGCGCCAATCCGGCGTCGCGCTCGAATGCGCCGGTAAAGACACCGCCACGTCCCGCGGATGACCGTCCGGCTCGCGCGCGAAGGCCGGCGCCCAAGCGCGCTGCGCCGGCTGTGGCTGGTGCAGGTGGCGCAGGCGGCACGGTGCCGGGCGAGGCGGAAGGACCGATGCGCGTGCAGCGCGCCGTGGCGCGCGCGGGGCTCGCCTCACGTCGAGAGGCGGATCGTGCAGTCGCCGAGGGTCGCGTTCGAGTGAACGGCGAAGTGGCGGTGATCGGGCAGGTGGTCGATCCCGCGAAGGACGTCATCACGCTCGACGGCGATGCGGTGCGCGTGAATCTCACGCAGCAACGCTGGATCGTGCTGCACAAGCCGGCCGCGATCATGACCACGCGCAAGGATCCGCAGGGACGCGCGACCGTCTTCGATTTGGTGCACAAGGTGCCGGGACTCGTGTACGTCGGCCGGCTCGACTACATGACGGAGGGCGTGCTGCTGCTCACGACGGACGGCCGCGCCGCGCATGCGCTGACGCACCCGAGCAACGAAGTGGAGCGCACCTACGTCGCGACGGTGCGAGGCGATGCGGCAGCGGCCGTGCGAGAAGCTCGTCACGGCGTGCAGTTGGAGGATGGTCTGGTCGTGCCGCGCGACGTGAGTGCGACGCCGCTGGGCAATCGTCGTTGGGCGTTTCAGGTGACGATCGCCGAAGGGAAGACGCACGAGGTTAGACGCATGTGCGACGCGTTGGGACTCGAGGTGGAGCGTCTGGTGCGGACCAGTTTCGGTCCGGTGAAGCTGGGCGACCTTCCGCCCGGCGAGACGCGCGCGTTGACCACCAAGGAGCGCGAGATTCTCGACGCGCTGATCGGCTCCGCGTAGGCAAGACGCCGTCGCGCGGAGCTTCTTTGGGGCTCGCGGGGTACAGCGCCGTCGTGTGACCTGCGATGTGTCGCGCGACCAGTCCGTCTGGTTACACTTCGGAATCGCCAGCACGCCGCGCCCTCGCATTCGTAAGGCCGCGTGGCAGTGTTGACCGGCTATGACACTACCCAGGAGCAGGACGACGTGACGACCAGCGTTTCCGCGACGGCTGATACTGCGCTCGTGCAGGGGGTCCTGCGCGAAGTCGCGCGCCGCATCGTCGGCCAGGAGTACATGGTCGAACGGCTTCTGATCAGTCTTCTCACGGGCGGCCATGTGCTGCTGGAAGGCGTGCCCGGGCTGGCCAAGACGCTCACGGTGCGCACACTGGCCGAAACGGTGCGGACGACGTTCCAGCGCATTCAGTTCACGCCGGACCTGCTGCCTGCCGACGTGGTCGGCACGCAGATCTTCGATCAGCCGAGCGGTGAGTTCCGTGTGAAGCACGGACCGATCTTCGCGAACATCATCCTAGCCGACGAAATCAATCGTGCGCCGGCCAAGGTGCAGGCGGCACTGCTGGAAGCGATGCAGGAAAAGCAGGTCACCATCGGCGGCGCGACGTACAAGTTGGCGGAGCCGTTCTTGGTGCTGGCTACGCAGAACCCCATCGAGCAGGAAGGCACGTACCCGCTGCCTGAGGCGCAGGTGGATCGGTTCATGTTCAAGCTGCGCGTGGGCTACCCGACGCGCGGCGAAGAGAAGGAGATCCTGCGCCGCATGGCCGGCGGCGACAAGGTCACCGTCGCCCCGGTGGCGTCGCCGGAAGATCTGCTCGACGCGCGTCGTCGCATCGCGGAGCTGTACATGGACGAGCGCATCGTCGACTACATCGTCGATCTGGTGCATGCGACGCGTGTGCCCGCAGACGTAGGCGCTCCGGATCTCAAGCCATTGATCGAGTTCGGTGCAAGCCCGCGTGCGACGATTGCGCTGGCGCAGGCCTCCCGCGCACATGCGTTCCTGCGCGGCCGCTCGTTCGTCACGCCCGATGACGTGAAGAGCATCGCGCCCGACGTGTTGCGACACCGCGTGTTGACCTCGTTCGAGGCCGACGCCGAGGGTGTCACCAGTGATACGATCGTCGAGCGATTGCTGGCCACCGTCGAGACGCCCTGACCGGAGTGGCGCGTTCCACCTCGCCCTCGACGAGTAGCTCGGCTGCGGTGACGTCGGCGGCTCCCGCCACTGTCGTGCCCATGACCGCGGCGGCCGTCACGGCCGTCGCGCCGGCGGACGTCCTGCGCCAGGTCAAGCGCATCGAACTCCGCACGCGCCGTCTCGTCGATTCGAGCTTTGCCGGCGAGTATCGCTCGCTCTTCAAGGGGCAAGGGATGGAGTTCGCCGAGGTGCGCGAATATCAGCCCGGTGACGAGGTGCGATCGATCGACTGGAACGTGTCGGCGCGCATGGGACGTCCGTTCGTCAAGCGCTACGTGGAAGAGCGCGAGCTGACGATCATGCTGGCGATCGACCTGTCCGGCTCGTCGCGCTTTGGCACGCGCGCACGCTTCAAGCACGATCTCGCAATCGAGTTGTCTGGTGTCCTGGCGCTCGCGGCCACGCGCAACAACGATCGCGTCGGCATGATGTTGTTCACCGATCGTGTCGAGCATGCGTTGCCCGCGCGAAAGGGGCGCAAACATGCGTTGCGTCTGATTCGCGATCTCATCGCCACCAATCCGGTTGGTCGCGGCACGTCGTTCGAAGGGTCGGTGGATCGGCTGATGCGACTGCTGCCGCACCGGTCGGTGATTTTTCTCTGCTCGGATTTTGTCGCCGACGATCTCGAGAAGCCACTCGCACGTCTGGCGCAGCGGCACGATGTGATTGCCGTGACGCTGGAAGATCCGGTGGAACGCACGCTCCCCGATATCGGTGCTGCGCGCTTTGAAGATCCCGAGACGGGGGCGCGCATCGAAGTGGACACCTCCAATCCGCTCGTGCGCGCGTCCTTCGCGCGAAAGGTCGCCGAGGCGGATGCGGCACGTCGATCGCTGTTCGGCCGACTGGGACTCGACGAGATCGTTGTGCATACGGAGCATGGCTACGTCGACGCCTTGTTGGCGTTTTTCCGTGCGCGCGCGCGTCGTCCACACGGCGCGGTGCGAACGGGCCCGCGGGGCTTGATGGGCGATGCCGCTGGTCGCGACGTGCCGCCTGCTCGCCCGTCGAATGTTGCTGCCGCTGTACCGAAGGGTGCGCGATCGGCGGGCGCGCGCGCGTGATCATGCGGCGACGCTGGACGGCATGCGCTGCAGCGGTCTGCGCCATGGCGGCCCTGCTGCCGTTCGCGTCGCGCTCGGCGGCGGCGCAGGACAGCACTGCTGTGGGCTCGCTTCCGCTCGGCCCGACGCCGTTGCGCGCGGGCACGTTGGTGAGGCCTGATACGGTGCGCGTCGGTGATCGATTCGTGCTGGTGGTGTCGATTCAGGTGCCCAACAGTGCGCGCATCGAGTGGGGAGCGATCACCGACTCGTCGGCGGTCGTGGCGATGCGTTCGCCAGCGCGCGTGCGCAGTACGCCCCAGGGAGCGGTGCGACTCGAGACCGCTACGTACGACCTGGCCGCGTGGGACGTGGGCACGCTTCCCATCGGCATGCCCGACGCCAAGGTACACATCGGTGCGCAGACCACGCTGGTGCCGCTGCGCAGTGCGCGCGTGATCGTGAAGTCGGTGCTGACGGGCGACTCGACACTCCGCACGCCCAAGCCGGCAAAGGATCTCTTCCCGCGCATCGTGCCGTGGTGGGAGGCGTGGTGGGTCGCCGCGCTGGTGGTCGCTGGACTGTTGCTGCTGTGGTGGATCTGGCGCCGACGAAAGCGTGTCGGCGCGGGCGGCGCGCGCGAGGGCCTCGATGTGTACGCGCGTGCGCTGCACGACTTCGAACGCCTGGAGCGCCTCGCGCTGGCCGACGCGGGCGAAGGTGGACGCTACGTCGCACTCGCGGTCGAAGTGATGCGCACGTATCTCGGCGTGCGCGTCCCGAGTGCTGCGCTGTCGCTGACCTCGTCCGAATTGGCCGTAGTGTTGGCTGATGACATTCGCGTGCCCATCGCGCCGATGCTGTTGCTTCTCGAAGAGGCTGACGGGATCAAGTTCGCCCGTCGAGCGGTGACCACTGTGCGCGCACGGCAGCTGGCGACTGACGCGCGGGCGATCGTCGAACAAATCGAGCGCGCGGAGCAGGCGCGTCGTGCGGCTGAAGACGCGCGGCGAAAGGCGGAGGAACAGGCGAAGCGTACCGAGGCGCAGGCGGCGGACGACGAGGCGCGCCGTCGGTCTCAGTCGAAGGCCGGGCGCTCGAAGGCCGAGCCGCCCACATCTGATCGCCCGACGTCCGGGGTGTCATGAACGCACTCATCGAACGTTGGGACGCGATCGATTGGGCCGCGATCCGCTCCACGGACCTGACTGTCTTAGGCATCAGTTTCGCGCATCCATGGCTGCTGCTGTTGCTGCTGGTGCTTCCGCTCTGGTCGTGGTGGCGTCGGCGTCGTACGAGCCAGCAGGAGGCGATTCCGTTCTCGCGTGTGGCGCTGCTGGCGGCGGGACCGCGGCCGCGTTTGCCGTGGGTGTCGCTGCTGCCATGGCTGCGCGTCATCGCGTTGGCGGGCTTCATCGTGGCGGCTGCTCAACCGCGGTCTGGTGCGCGCGCCGAAAACGTGTCGAACGAGGGCATCGATATCGCGCTGGCGGTGGACATCTCGAGTTCAATGCTGGCGGAAGACTTCCAACCGCAGAACCGCATCGAGGTCGCGAAGGACAAGGTCAAACGCTTCGTGCTGGGCCGAAAGACGGATCGCGTGGGGCTCGTGGCGTTCTCCGGCGAGGCACTCACGCAGGTGCCGCTGACGACGGACTATCCCGTGGTGCTGGCGGCCATCGACAACCTGCAGGTAGGCCAGTTGGAAGACGGCACGGCCATCGGCACCGCGATCGCGACGGCCGCGAATCGGTTGCGCACAGCGCCCGGGCGATCGCGCGTGATGGTCGTGCTGACGGATGGCGAGAACAATCGTGGAGCCATCGATCCGCGTACCGCGGCGCAGGCCGCGTCGGCGTTTGGCATTCGCATTTATACGATTGGCGTGGGTACCGAGGGCATGGCCGCCGTGCCCGTCGGTCGCGGCCTGTTTGGCCTGCGCTACGAGAATCGGCCCGTCAAGATTGACGAGCCGCTGCTGACGGAGATCGCCACGAGTACGGGCGGCCGCTACTTCCGTGCGCGCGATGGTGAAGCGCTGCAGCGCATCTACGAACAGATCGACACGCTCGAGCGCTCCATCGTGGCGACGCGGTCGTTCATTCGCTATACCGAGCGCTTTCGCTGGCCGTTGGCGGCCGGACTGGCGGCGCTGCTGCTCGAACTGCTGTTGCTCGCGCGTCGAGGCGTGTTGCCATGAGCAGTCTGCCGACGCTCATCTTCGATATGCCGTGGATGCTCATCGCGGCCGTGTTGCTGCCGCTGTGCGTGTTGGCATTGGGCATGGCGCGCTCCACGCAGCGTCGCGCGCGTCTCGCGCGCTACGCCGATGCGTCGGCGCTCAAGCGACTGATGCGTGTCGCCGGCGACAGTGCAACGGCGCGAACCACGCGGCTCGTGCTCGTGGCGCTGCTGGCTGGAGCCGCGATGGCTGGGCCGCGGTGGGGATTGGCGCGCGGCCCCACGACAGCGCGCGGTATCGACATGGCGATCGCACTCGATGCGTCGCTCTCCATGACCGCTGCGGACGAGCGCCCATCTCGCCTGGAGCGGATGAAGCAGGAAGTGCGCCGATTGCGTGCGATGTCGCATGCGGACCGCGTTGCACTGATCGCGTTCGCCGGTCGCAGCTACATACTCACGCCGCTGACCGGCGATGACGGCGCGATCGAGCTCTTTCTCGACAATCTGGATCCCAACGTCGTCGGACAGGCCGGCAGTTCGATTGCTCGCGCGATGCGACAGGGCACAGAACTCCTGCTTGCCAGCGATGGCAGCGCCGATCGCGCGCTCGTGCTCATGAGCGACGGTGAAGCATTCGAGCCGGCTGAGGATATTCAGGCCGCGGCCACTGAAGCCGGCAAGCGCGGCATCAGTGTGGTGACGGTGGGCTTTGGCACGGTGGCCGGCACCACGATCCCCATCGTGGACGGGAGCGTGACGCGCGAGAAGCGCGATGACGAAGGCAATGTTGTCATCACGAAATACAACCCCGAGTTGCTCAAGAGCGCGGCCGCCGCGGCCAACGGCACGTTCATTCCGGCGGAAGCGTCCGACAAGGCAACGCGTGTTCGCGCTGCACTGCGCACGTTGCGCACCGCGCGTCGGCAGGTGGATACGCGCGAAGATCACGTACCGCGTTTCCTGTGGCTGCTAATTCCTGCGCTGCTGCTTTTGTTGTGGGACAGCTGGATCATGTCGCGTGGCGCGAAACGCGTGCGCAGTCGCGTCCCGGCCGGTACGGCGGCCGCGGCGATGGTCTGGCTGCTGCCTCTACTCGGCATCGGCTGCGCGAGTCCACCCGATCCAGCCAAGCTCTTTGCCGACGGTGATATCGCCGGCGCGATTACTGCGCTGCGTGCGCTGGTGCAGGACGGCGATTCCACCGCAATGACGCGCTACAATCTCGGATCGGCGCTGCTCGGCGCGGACTCCCTCAAAGAATCCAGTGAGCTGCTCGAGGCGGTGCGTCGATCGGCCGACGGCGAAGTGCGCATGCGCGCACGCTTCAACGCAGGATTGGCGGCGCTCAAGAGCGGTCTCATTTCGGGAAATCCTGAAGCGGAGCAGTCACTTGCGGCCGCGCGCGCGGCGTATCGCGCGTATCTCGCCGAGCGTCCGGACGATCTGGATGCGAAGTGGAACTACGAGCTCGCGCTTCGTCATCCGCCCCCGCAGAGCGGTGGAGGAGGCGGAGGCGGTGGCGGCAATCAGCAGAACCCGGAGGCTCCACAGCCGCAGGGCCAGGGCGGTCTCGATCAGAAGCAGGCGGAAGCGCTGCTCAACAGCGCCGCGCGCGAGGAGCGTGACGTGCAGGGGCGCAAGCAGCGTACGGGACGCACGCCGCCCGGCGGAAAGGATTGGTGAGCGTGCTGCGTTCAACGTTGTCTTTGCTGCTCTGCCTTTGTGCGCTCTCGGTCGGACTGACGCTCGACGCACAGACGTCGCCCACCCGCATCCTCGATCGGGTGCGAGTTGATACGCGCAAGCCGATCGACTTCCATGCGGCCGCGTTTCCTGAAACGCTGTACGTGGGGCAGCAGGCGACGTATCAGGTCGCGGTGTTTCTGAACTCGGAAGCACGCTCGCGGCTGCGGCGTAATCCGGAGTTTCTGCCTCCCGAGCTGCGGGGACTTCTAGCCTACGAACTCGGTTCGCCGACGCGTGTGCCGCCGCGCGACATGAACGGCGCCGTGTACGAGGCGCATGTGTTTCAGCGCGCGCTCTTTCCTGTCGCGGCGGGACCGCTGTCGGTGCCGGCGCCGCAGCTCAGCTATGCGCTGCCGCAGTCGTCCAGCTACTTCAGTCGCGAAGAGAAGTTCATCGTGCGCGCCGAGAGCGCGCAGTTGGTGGTGCGGCCTATTCCAACGGAGGGCCGTCCGACCAACTTCACGGGCGCCATCGGTGTGTTCACCGCCACCAGTCGACTCGACACGGCGGCCGCGCGCGTAGGCGATCCCCTGGTGTTCACGCTGCGCGTGCAGGGCACGGGGAATGTGAAGCTGTTGCCGCGACCGACGATCGAGATCGACTGGGCGAGCGCGGTGCCCGGCACGGAGCGAGTGCGCGTGGACACCGCCGGACCGCTGGTACGCGGGAGCAAGGAGTTCGACTGGATCCTCACGCCGTCGCGTGACGGACCTGTCGTGTTGCCAGCGGTGCGCTACGGATACTTCGACCCGTATCAGGAGAAGTTTGCGGACGCCGAAGCGCCTGAGCTTTCGCTCGATGTACGTGCTGGCGCGTTGGTTCAATCCGAAGCGGGCGAGAGCACGACACTGCTTCCTCTTCGTGCGCGCAACGCCAACGCAAGCACATTGCGCGTGCTCGTGGACGTCGTGGAGCGTTCCCCGATCGTCGCGTGGCTGTTGTTGCTGTTGGCACCACTGCCGGCGCTTCTCGTTGCCATCGTCGGTGCCCAATCAGCGAGGAAGGCCGCGCGCGCCAACGCACCCATCGCCGCCACGGAACAACTCGCGCGACTCGCTTCCGGTCGGGATGAGAATGAATCGGCGGTACGATCAGTTCGTCGCGTGCTGCACAGCGCGCTCGCGGAGCGATTGCAGGTGCGCCCGGCCGCATTGGTGGCGCCGCGTCAGTTGCGTCGCGTCCTGCGGCGTCGAGGGGTGACGCGTGAGACCACCGACCGCGTGGTCGGACTGCTGGATGCGATGGACGCGCACGCGTTTGCGGGAGCAGCTGCAGTGAGCGCGCGCGACTGGGCGTCGGAGAGCAGGTCATTGCTGACCGCCGTGGATGCGGAGGCGGTGCGCAGTGGCGGTGTCATTCCGCCAGACCGTTTTGGCACGTACACCGGGCTCGCGTTGCTGCTGCTCTGCACGTCGCCCTCTCTGACGCGTACGCTGCAGGCGCAGGCGCCCGCTGCGCGAGACGCGTTTGCCGAGGCGTCGCAGGCGTACGAGCGACGCATGTTTGCGCAGGCGACTGCCGGGTTCAGTGATCTCGTGCGTGCGTCACCGCGAGATCCCGACTTGCTGATGAACTGGGGAACGGCGGCGTGGGCGGCTGGTGATACCGTCCACGCGGTCATGGCGTGGCAGCGGGCGGCGCGCATCGATCCGCTGGACGCCGATGTGCAGGAGCGACTACTGCTGTTGCCCTCCGGTGCGCGCGGTGGATTGGCGGACGTACCGATGGTGCCGGTGCCGTTGCTGATGCTCGTTGCCGCGACTACATGGCTCGCGGGGTGGCTGTTGTTGGCGATCGCCGTTCGGCAGCGTCAGCGTGGTGCGGAAGGGCGCTATGGCGGCCTGCTGCGGAGTGTGGCCGTGATCTGTCTCGTGGCGGCGGCGCTGTCCAGCGGTGCCGTGTGGTGGGGGCGCGCGAAACTTCGTGCGGATGGGCTGGCGGTGGTATTGCGCCCGGAGACGCTGCATCTGGCGCCGGGAAACGACGCGGATGCGTTGGGCGGTGTCTCGACGGGCGACGTCGTGCGTGCGCTCGAGAGCCGGGACGGCTGGCGTCATGTGCAGCACGCCGATGGACGCAGCGGCTGGCTCCCGGAGCAGCGTGTCGCCTCGCTGCTCGAGAGCGCATTGCTCAGCGACAACACGCCTCGGTAACGTTCGGCATGGGACGCATTGCCATTCTGTCGAGCGCTGACGCTGACCAGATCGCCGCCGGCGAGGCGGTGGAGCGCCCTGCGTCCGTCGTGAAGGAACTCGTCGAGAACGCTCTTGATGCGGGCGCGACCACGGTCGACATCACGGTGGAGCAGGGCGGCATTGCGCTCATTCGCATCGCCGACGACGGGAGCGGAATGGACGCCAGCGACGCCGAACTCGCGCTCGCACGACACGCCACGTCCAAGATCACCTCGGCGTCGCAGCTGGTCGGCGTACGCAGTTTTGGCTTTCGCGGCGAGGCGTTGCCGGCCATCGCCTCTGTGTCGGCGCTCGAGATCGAGACGGCGTCGGAAGACGGCGTCGGCACGGTCGTGACGGCGGCGGCCGGTGCCGTGATTGGCACGCGGGTCGCTGCACGGCGTCGCGGAACGACCGTCAGTGTCAGTCGCCTTTTCTACAACACGCCGGCGCGCCAGAAATTCCTCAAGAGTGCGCGATCCGAGTGGCGCAGCATTCTGGAGATGATGCAGCAGATCGGCGCGCTGCGTCGCGACGTGCACTTCACGCTGCGGCACGACGGTAAGCTGGTCCTCGATCTTCCCGTGGCAGACAGCCTGCGCGCGCGCCTCGCCGCACTCTGGGGCCACAAGGAGATCGAACGTTTCGTCGCGGTGGACGACGTGCAGGGGCCCATCCACGTGAGTGGCCTCGTCGAACGTCCCGCAGATGTGGGCACGGCCACGCGACGCCTGCTGCTCATCATCAACGGTCGCGTCGTACGCGATCACGGGCTCGTGCGGGCGGCCGAGGCGGCCTATCGCTCGACGCTGCCCGCGGGACTGAGGCCGTCGCTCGTGCTGCAAGTGCATGTGCCGGCGGACAGCGTGGACGTAAACGTGCACCCGGCCAAGTCCGAGGTGCGTTTGCGCGAACGCTGGCCGGTCGAGCGCGCCGTCGAGGAAGCGGTGCGGCGCGCGTTGGGCAACTTCGACGCAAGCGCGGGGATCGGTTGGCGCACGTACACGCCTGCTGCGGCGCCCGATTGGACGGCGGGCGATCATCTGATCGACGCGGCGTCGCTGCGCGCGGTACCGGCGCGCGATGGTTTGTTCGCGCCATTCGCCGACGTGACCGACGACGCGACCGCCGACGGTGCACTGGATGGCACGCTGGCTTCGAGTACGTCGACGCTCGACGATTCTTCCGCGGTGCGCGTAGACGTTGCGGCACAGGCGGCCGGGTACGAAGAACCGATTGTGGTGCCGCCGCTGCTGCAACTCCGTCGCACCTATCTGCTCTTCGAACGCGAGGAAGGTGTCGTCCTCATCGATCAGCACTCGGCGCACGAGCGGGTGTTGTACGAGCAGTTCCTTGGCGTGCTGCACCGCGGTGAAGCGCCGGCGCAGCGTCTGCTGTTTCCGCTCACGCTGCATCTCGGTCCCGCCGAAGCCGATGCCTTCGAGGCCAATCAATCGGCGTTTGCTGCGCTCGGCTTCGAGATCGAAGGCTTCGGCGGGCATACGCTGCTTGTCAACGCGGTGCCGATGCCGCATCCGCGCTTCGATGCCGAACGTTGTCTCCGCGAAACGCTCGCGGCGTTGACGGGCGATCGTTCGCCGAGCGATGCCAAGCGCCACGAGCGACTGGCCGCGACGTTCGCCTGCAAGGCTGCCATCAAGGCGGGTGATGCGCTTTCGCCCGGGGAGATGCGCGCGCTCTACATCGCACTCGCCGAGACGCGTTTGCCCGCCCACGACGTGCATGGGCGCTCGACGATCGTGCGTCTCTCGTGGGATGAACTCGATCGTCGCTTCGGGCGAAAATGACCGACCTCGTGCTCGAGGAGTCGCCGCTGCGCGTGATCATGGGACCCACCGCAGCGGGCAAATCGGGGCTCGCGATGCAGTTGGCGGAAACACTCGGCCTGGCGATCGTCAGCGCGGACTCGCGACAGGTGTACGCCGGCTTCGACATCGGAACGGCCAAGCCCATGCCGACCGACCGCGCGCGCGTGCCGCACTACGGCATCGACGTGCTGGATCCCACGGTGCGCTACTCCGCACATGCCTGGGCCGAGGACGCCCGCCGTTGGATGCGAGAAGCACTCGTGAGCGGCACTCCACCCGTGATCGTGGGTGGCACCGGGTTTTACGTACGCGCGCTCGTCTCGCCCTTCGATGCCACTCCAGAACTCGACGTTGACCGTCGGCGTGCGCTGGCGGGCTGGCTCGACGGACTCGATGCCGCTGAGCTCGAGCGCTGGTGCCGCACGCTCGATCCGGCGCGTGCCGCGTTGGGGCCGGTCCAGCGGCGTCGGGCTATCGAAACGGCGCTGCTCTCCGGTCGTCGCCTGAGTGACGAGCACGCGGAATCAGCGCCGCAGACGCCGCCGCGCCTTCCCGTGCACTATCTTGTCGTCGATCCCGGTCCCGTCCTCGCCGATCGCATTCGCCTTCGCGTCGAGGAGATGGTCGCCCACGGATGGTTCGCCGAAGTCGAGCAGCTCATGCGCACAATCCCTCCTGATGCCCCAGCCTGGAACGCGAGTGGCTACGGTACCATTCGAGCCGGTGTTGCCGGTATGCTGACCCGTGACGAGGTCGTCGAACGGGTGACCATCGAGACGCGACAGTACGCCAAGCGCCAGCGCACCTGGTGTCGCAATCAGCTGGGCGACGGCGTCGTGACCACGATCGATCCGCTCGCGCCCGACGCCGCGGATCGCGCGCTGGCGTGGTGGAACGCGGCGCGCCCGGAGCCCGCATGAAGATCGGCATTACCTGTTATCCGACCTACGGCGGGTCCGGTGCCGTCGCGACAGAGCTCGGCATCGCCCTCGCTGCACGCGGACACGAAGTCCACTTCATCACGTATCAGCAGCCGTTTCGACTCCCGAGCTTCCTGCCGCGCGTGTGGTTTCACGAGGTGGATGTCGGACGCTATCCGCTGTTCGAGTATCCGCCGTACGATCTCGCGCTCGCCGTGCGCATGCACGAAGTCGTCCGCGATCATCAGCTCGACATCCTGCATTGCCATTACGCCATTCCGCACGCGACGAGTGCCTGGATCGCTCGCGAAATGCTGCGCGAAGGGGCAGGCGACGTGAAAGTGGTCACCACGCTGCACGGCACCGATATCACCATCGTCGGGCAGGAACGCTCGTTCTACACGATCACCCGCTTCTCCATCGAGAAGTCCGACGCGGTGACTGCCGTCTCCGAGTATCTGCGCGATGAGACGTACCGGGCGTTCGGTTGCGTCGGCTGCAACGTCGAGGTGATCCACAACTTCGTCGAACCGACGCACTTCCATCGGGCCTCGCAGCAGTTTCCCATTCCGTCGGAAGTCGTTGCCGGGCGCAAGGTGCTGATGCACATCTCGAACTTCCGTCCGGTGAAACGCGTGCGCGACGTCGTCGGCATCTATGCACGCGTCAACGCGCAGGTGCCGGCACTGCTGGTCATGGTCGGCGACGGACCGGAGCGCGTCGAAGCGGAAGACGAAGCGCGAATGCTCGGAGTGAGCGACTCGGTGCTCTTCCTCGGCAAGATCGACGCGATCGCACCGTTGCTCGCTGGCGCGCACCTCTTCCTGCTGCCAAGCGACAAGGAGTCGTTTGGATTGAGTGCGCTGGAGGCGATGTCGAGCGGCGTGCCCGTGATTGGTTATCGTGCCGGTGGCCTGCCCGAAGTCGTCACGGACGGCGTCACCGGTGTGCTGCACGAGGTCGGCGACATTGCTGGCGCCGCACAATCGGGCATCGACATCCTTTCTGACCCTGTACGCTGGCAGACCATGAGTGACGCAGCCGCGGCCGACGCCAGCACGCGGTTCGCACAGGATGCCATCGTCGCGCAGTACGAAGCGCTCTACGAGCGTACCATCTCCGCCCAACCCGCCCGGTGACCCTCTTTCAGGCCATTGTTCTTGGCGTTGTTCAGGGGCTCGCCGAGTTCCTGCCCGTCTCCAGCTCTGCACATCTCACGCTTACGCCCTTCTTGTTCGGATGGAAGGATCCCGGCCTCGCGTTCGACGTCGCGCTGCACTTCGGAACGCTCGTCGCATTGGTGTGGTACTTTCGCGCCGAGTGGATCGAGCTGACGCAGAGTGCATTCCGCATCGCACGTACGAGGCGCGTGGAGAGCATCCACGACAAGCGGTTGATCTTCCTCATCGTCGCAACGATTCCTGGTGGTATCGCGGGGAAGCTGCTGAACGACTACGCCGAGTCCACGTTTCGCGCGCCGCTGTTGATCGCGTCGGCGCTGGCGATCATGGGGCTGCTCCTCTGGTCAGTGGATCGCTTTGCGGCGCAGTCTCGCTCGCTCGACGAGATTACGATACGAGATGCAATTCTGATTGGACTCGCGCAAGTGATGGCGCTCATTCCAGGCGTCTCGCGCTCCGGATCCACCATCACCGCCGGCCGCGCACTGCGCCTCGATCGTGCGAGTGCAGCGCGCTTCAGCTTTCTGATGAGCATGCCCATCACCTTTGCCGCGGTGGCCGTGAAGATGCCCGAGGCCATTCGCGCCGAAGGATTTTCCACGCCACTGATCGCCGGTGTGACGGCGGCCTTCATCAGCAGTTACTTCGCCATCACCGTGCTGCTGCGCTACATCAGTCGGCACAGTTTCGGCGTGTTCGCGCTCTACCGCTTGATCCTGGCGGGTACGGTCGTCGCCCTCGTGTTTGCGCGTCGGTAAACCGTTGGACTCGCTCCCGACATGCGACGAACTGGGATTGCCGTCGCTCATACATCTCGAGCGTACCACGTCCACCATGGACGACGCGCACGCAGCGGCGCTGGCCGGTGCGCCAGCGGGTACACTCGTCGTGGCGGATGCGCAGCTGAGTGGTCGCGGTCGGGCAGGCCGTGCATGGAGTTCGGAGCCCGGGGCGGGGCTCTGGATGACGCTCGTGGAGCGACCAGCGTCGGATGACATCATCGGTGTACTGTCGCTGCGCGTTGGGCTCGAACTCGCGCGCGCGCTCGACCCATTCGTCGCGCAGCCTGTGTCGCTCAAGTGGCCCAACGATCTGTATGTTGGCGCCGGCAAGCTGGCGGGCATCCTCGCGGAGGCGCGCTGGCGCGATGGCGCGGTGGATTGGATCGCGATCGGTGTTGGCATCAACATGCATATCCCGTCCGAATTCCCGGACGCCGCGAACGTCCGTGCGGGTGTGTCGCGCGCCGAACTGTTGCGGGTGACCGTCCCAGCGCTGCGCGCCGCGGCGCGTGCGCGTGGCAATCTGTCGCCGCTCGAGCAGGCCGAGTGGCAACGTCGGGATCTCGCGATCGGACGACGCACGACGAATCCACTCGCGGGTACCGTCATGGGCGTGAGTGCGGACGGAGCGCTGTTGCTGCAGGAAGACGACGTGCGCGTGGTAACGTCGGTGCGTGCCGGGTCGCTGGTGTTCGCCGAACCATTGGATGCTGCGGCGCATGGTGCGCCGCCTCGACTGAAGGGCGTCACGGAGGACGCATGCTGATTGTTTTCGATGTCGGAAACACGGAGACCACGATCGGGCTGTTCAACGGCAACCTGCTCGCTGCGCACTGGCGCATCATGACGGATGTCGCGCGCACCGCCGACGAATTCGGCATCCTGTTGCGTAACCTGTTGTCGGCGTCCGGCGTTCCGTACGAGCGTGTGACGGACGCGGCGATCGGTTCAGTGGTCCCGCCCATCACCGATCCGCTGTTTCGCGCCTGCGTCCTATACCTTGGCGCGACGCCTGTGGTCGTGGACGCGCGAGCGAATTTGCCGATTCGCCTGGATGTCGAGGAGCCGCTGAGTGTCGGTGCCGACCGATTGATCAACACGTTGGCCGCGAGCCGGATGTACGGGCGCGACACGATCTGCGTGGACCTTGGCACGGCAACGACGTTCGACTGCATCACCGCCGATGGTGTGTTTCTTGGCGGCGTGATCATGCCGGGCGTGCGCACCTCGGCGGATACGTTGTCGCGCCGCACATCGAAGTTGCCGGCCACGGAGTTGGTGCCACCGCGTCGCGTGATCGGGAAGCGCACGGAGGAGTGCATCCGTGCGGGCGTGCTCTTTGGATCGGCCGAAGCGATCGATGGCATCGTGCGGCGCATCAAGGCGGAGTGGCCGGGCGGCGGCGTTCCGCTGGTCGTGGCCACCGGTGGGCTGGCCGAAGTACTCCAGCCGTACTGCACGCAGTTCGACCGGATCGAGCCGTTTCTCACCCTGCAGGGACTGCGGATGGCGCACGAGATTCTGGCGCCCTGAGCGGCGCGCGGCAGCTCCCGCCAGCGTGGCAGGCGGTCCGTCAGTGTGGCGGAACGGCCCGTCATCCTGGCGGGAAAATGGTACGTAACTCGTTGATATTGATACGGTTAAGACGACTGCAATGGATGGCGTCGTGGCTTGACGCCCGACCCGCCGGGGGATAGGTTTCGCCCCGTTAGCACTCGGTACCGGTGAGTGCTAACATCGAGCTTCGTTCCGTTCGATCCCCTGACACATAAGCAGGAGACCAGCAATCATGGCCACCCAGAGTGCCGCGAAGGTTTCGCCGCTCGCCGATCGCGTTGTCGTCAAGCCGCTCGAAGAGACGGAGCAGATGCGCGGTGGGCTGTACATCCCCGATACCGCCAAGGAAAAGCCGCAGCAGGGTTCCGTTGTGGCCGTTGGCCCGGGCCGTTTCGAGAAGGACACCCGTGTGCCGATGGACGTGAAGGTTGGGGACAAGATCCTCTACGGGAAGTACAGCGGCACGGAAGTCACGATCGAAGGTGAGCAGCTGCTCATCCTGCGCGAGTCCGATGTGCTCGCCGTCATCGCCTAATTCGATCTTCAGTCGTACCAACTAACCGCAGAGAGCAACCATGGCAGCCAAAGAACTGCATTTCAACGTAGAAGCCCGCGCGGCACTCAAGCGCGGCGTCGACCAGCTGGCCGAGGCGGTGAAGGTGACGCTCGGCCCCAAGGGTCGGAATGTCGTCATCGACAAGAAGTTCGGCGCGCCGACGATCACGAAGGACGGCGTGACGGTCGCGAAGGAAATCGAGCTGGCCGATCCGATCGAGAACATGGGCGCGCAGATGGTGAAGGAAGTCGCGACCAAGACGTCGGACCTCGCCGGCGACGGCACGACGACGGCCACGGTGCTCGCTCAGGCGATCTTCCGTGAAGGCCTCAAGAACGTCACCGCTGGCTCGAACCCGATGGCGCTCAAGCGCGGCATCGACAAGGCCGTTGCGGCGATCGTCGAAGAGCTGAAGCGCATCTCGGTCCCGACGAGCGGCAAGAAGGAGATCGCGCAGGTTGGCAGCATCTCGGCCAACAACGATCCCGAGATCGGCAACCTCATCGCCGACGCGATGGAGAAGGTCGGCAAGGACGGCGTGATCACCGTTGAAGAGGCCAAGGGCCTCGAGACGACTCTCGAGACGGTGGACGGCATGCAGTTCGATCGCGGCTACCTCTCCCCGTACTTCGTGACGGATCCGGAGAAGATGGAAGTCGTGCTCGAGAACGCGATGATCCTCATCCACGACAAGAAGATCGGCGCGATGAAGGACCTCCTCCCGGTGCTCGAGAAGGTGGCCCAGCTCTCCAAGCCCCTCCTCATCATCGCGGAAGACGTCGAGGGCGAGGCGCTCGCCACGCTCGTCGTGAACAAGCTCCGTGGCACGCTGCGCGTCTGCGCCGTCAAGGCGCCGGGCTTCGGCGATCGTCGCAAGGCGATGCTGCAGGACATCGCGACGCTGACGAAGGGCCAGGTCATCTCCGACGAAGTCGGCTTCAAGCTCGAGAACGCGGTCCTGACGGACCTCGGCACGGCCAAGCGCATCGTGATCGACAAGGACAACACGACGATCATCGACGGCGGCGGCGAGACGAAGGACATCGAAGGCCGTGTGAAGGAAATCCGCTCGGCGATCGAGAAGAGCACGTCGGACTACGATCGTGAGAAGCTCCAGGAGCGTCTCGCGAAGCTCGCCGGTGGCGTGGCTGTCATCAACGTCGGCGCTGCGACCGAAGCCGAAATGAAGGAGAAGAAGGCCCGCGTCGAAGACGCGCTGCACGCCACGCGTGCCGCCGTCGAAGAAGGCATCGTCCCGGGCGGCGGTGTTGCGCTCGTCCGCGCGCAGAGCGTGCTGAAGGACGTGAAGGTCGCCGAGCGCGATGAGCAGATCGGTGTCGACATCGTGCGTCGCGCGGTGGAAGAGCCGCTACGCATGATCGTGCAGAATGCCGGCGGCGAAGGCTCCATCGTGATCGAGAAGATTCGCACGGCCAAGGAGACGAGCTTCGGCTACAACGCGCTGACGGATGTGTACGAGGACCTCGTGCACGCTGGCGTCATCGATCCGACGAAGGTGACCCGCACGGCGCTGCAGAACGCGGCCTCGATCGCTGGCCTCCTCCTGACGACCGAAGCGTTGATCGTCGAGAAGAAGGAAAAGTCGGAACCCGCCGGCGGCCATGGTGGCGGCCCGGGCGGCGGCATGGGCGGCATGTACTAAGCCGTTCGGCTCCACTGCAAAACACGAAGGGCGCCCACTCGGGCGCCCTTCGTCGTTTCCACACCACGCCTGCGCGAGTGATCAGGGCGTGAAGTTCGGATTGCTGCGCTTCTCCGACAACGGCGTCGCGAAGCAGAGGTCGCGGCCCGTCATATCTTCGGTCGTGCCGGGACGATTGAACGCGGCCCAGCGACGGAAGTCGCCGAGGCGACGGGATTCCAGCCACAGCTCGATGCCGCGTTCACGCTTGAGCAGCGTCCACGCATCGGTTGCGCTCGACGCGGTCAGCAGCGGCAGCGAGAGTGCCGTGCGCCGCAGGTTCATCGACGTCAGTGCACCCGTCACGTCGCCGTTGGCCAACTTCACCTCGGCTTCGATCAGGCGCATTTCCCAGCCGGTGCTCAGATTGATCGGCGACGTGATGCCCGCGTACTTGGTCTGGAAGTACCAGCGCACACGCTGCGACACACCGTTGTACGTGACGGCACCGTCGCCCAACAGCACGGTCGCGCTGCTGTCGAACGGCACGCGTGGATCGCGTGTCGTCTTGCGATACGTCTCGAAGAACGTGTTGAAGACCGTGTGTGCACGGTACGGCTGGTTGGCCGAAGCCCAGTAAACGCGATTGTACTGCGAGTCGTCGTTCTGGTAGTACGGCATGCGATAGGCAAACGTGCTTGCCACCGTGGCCGCATCGGTCGCTGCGCCGGTGAGGTTGTTGCGCGAGAGGCGCACTGAAGCGCGACCCGCCGTTGCTGCCGTCACGAGATTGGCGTTCGCGGCCGCCGTTGCGACGGTGATCGCCTCGGTGAAGTTCGCCTCTGCTCGCTCGAAGTAGACGGACGCGGCCTGTGGTGCTCCGCCATCGATCACGCACTGGCAAAAGTTCTCGCCGAGTTGACGGTTGGCATATCCGGCCCAGATCAGCGCCTGCGCCAGGTTCACGCTCTTCGCGGCGTCGGCACCGAGCACCGTCTTGGCGCGAAGCGCTGCCTGTTCTGCGGTCCAGCGGGCGCGTTGCGACAGGTTCCAGAAGGTGTTGTCGTCATCGTCGGTCAGCTTGCCGGCTTGTTGACGCACCGTGATGCCGAACGAGCCAGTGGATCCCGCGGGAAAGACCTCCTTGCTGACTGCGGCGCCAGTATAGGCCGTCCAGTTGAGCGCTTCGGAGAGGTCACGTCCCGCGCCGTTCACGACACTGCCCAGTGCTGCGGCGTTGTCGAGAAAGTCCGCCTGAATTGGACCGGGGTTGGTCACTTTGAGCTCGCACGCGCTGGTCGCGAGTGCGAGGAGCGGAAGGGCCGCAGCGAGACGCGTGCGGTTGCGAGAGTTGTTCGTCATGATTCGCATCTCCTCAGAACGAAATGCGCAGTGAGGACATGAACATCGCGGGCGCCGGAATCTGCTCAGAGATGTAGCGAGGGTTGGCATTGAAGCCGTCGTTGCCGGACATCTCCGGGTCGAACATCGGCATGCCGTAGTTGCGACGCATGAAGTTCTGTGCCGAGAACACCAGCGAGCTGCTCGCCGTCTTGGGAATCAGCTTGCCGAGCGGCACGGTGACCGTGAGATCGCGCAGCTTGAAGAAGTCTGCCGGGAAGATGAACATCGTGCTGCGCACGTTCGTTGCGTTGCAGATCAGGTTCTCACGCACGGTCACAGGCTGGTTCGCCGCAATCTTCTTGTACGCGTCGAAGCAGGTGGGCCACTGCACCGAGCGCGACAGCGCCTGATACGAGGCGTCTTCGTTGATGTACGCGCCGCCCTGATACTCGCCGCGCACGGTCACGGTGATCTTGCGAATGGTGCGAATCGTGATCGCGCCGGAGATGATGTGCGTCGGCTGGCTCGGGCCGAACAGGAAGTTCGACGCGGTGTCCGGCGCGACGCCGACCGCGTTCGGATTGCGGATCAGCATTCCCTGAATGGCCGGCGCGGGATAGCCTTCCTGCACCCAGCCGTTGTTGCCGATGCCGAATGCCGGCACGCCACCGAGCGACTGCACGAGGCTGTTGTTGGTGCTGAGATTGATGTTTCCGCTCAGCCCGAACTTGTCGCGATCGATCAGCGTCGAGTTCACCGCCACTTCCACACCGGACTTCTTGAGCTGCCCGACGTTGCGCAGCACCGAGTTGAGGAAGCCCTGCGACGGCGGCGCATTCACGCGGAAGAGCGCGTCGTCCGTTACTGCGTTGAAGTAGGTGAAGTCGATGTTCAACTTGCCGTTGAGCAGGCTTTGATCGAAGCCGAGCTCCATTTCGGTGGTGCGCTCAGGTCCGAGGTTCTCGTTGCCCCGATTGGACGGACGCAGGGCAGGGTCATTACCCCAGCCGACCGCGGTCCACGTCTGCACGGCGTCGAAGGCGCCCGGCGCACGTCCGGCCTGTCCGTACGCAGCGCGCAGCTTGAGCGTGCCGAGACGTTCCTTCCAGAAGGACTCGTCGCTCATGACCCAACTCGCGGAGATCTTCGGATACGTCTGAAAGCCGAAGTCCTTGCCGAACGCGCTGTTGCCGTCGACGCGCGCGCCAGCGGTGATGAAGTAGCGGTCCTTGAAGCCGAGCAGCGACTGCACGAACACACCACCCGTGATGACACGCAGGCGATTTTCGTCGGCGTTCTTGAGCGAGCCGCTTGCGACGGTCACTTCCGTCGGCGCAGCGAAGCGCTCCGAGTACGCGACCACATCGCCCACCGCCGAACTCACGTACTGCGAGCCGAACGACAGCGTCGCGCGTGCGTCTTTGGTGAAGGACTTCTCGAGATTGTTCACCCAGTCCACGCTGAGCGTGGTGTTGGCCCAGCGCTGGTTCTGGATGATACCGAGCGGCGCGTTGGGAAAGCCGTACGGCCGCACATTGCGGTTCTCGACGGCCGCGCGATCGATGCCGACGGTGAGGCGCGACGATACCGCCGAAAACGGCGTGTATGTGCCTGTCGCGCCGAGAATCAGTCGATCGATGTTGCTGTTGAGCTGCTGCGTCAACACGCGACGAATCGTGTCCGGATTCTCCGATGCGAAGTAATTGCGGTTGCGGCGGAACGCATTGAGCGTGAGCCCCTGCGCATTGTTGCCGGCCGGCGTGTTGTTGATGAGGCTATTCGTGTACGACGTGTTCACGCTCATCGCGAGCTTGCGCGCGGGCGAGAAGTCGAGGTTCGTACGCAGTGCGTACTTGCGTTCGAGGTCGTTGGGCATGACCCCTTCCATGTTGTCTGCGCCGAATGACATCAGGTACTTCACGCTATTCGTGCTGCCGCCGGACACCTGCGCCTGCGTGCCGTAGCGCGCACCGTTGCGCAGGAACGGATCCATGAACAACAGCTTGGCGTCGTCTGTGCCGAACTGCTGCAGCTGACTGATGCCCGAGTTGAACTGTGCGTTCCACTTGGCGGCACCCTGGGTGCCACGCTTCGTGAAGATCTGGATGACACCCGCTGCGGCGTCGGTGCCGAACAGCGTCGCCGCGGCGGCGCCCTTCACGACTTCGATGCGCTCGATGTCATCGGGGTTGATGTCGTCGAGCGGGCTCGAGTTCGAGTTCGCACCGCGCTGCGTGGCTCCCGTGAAGATGCCGTTGCGCGGATACTCTTCGCTCCGCGTCCGCACACCGTCCACGTAGATGAGCGGCTGGTTCGTGAGCGAGACGCTGGTGGAGCCGCGCAGGCGAATGGCCTGGCCGCCGCCGGCATTGCCCACGCCACCACCAACCGTCACGCCGGCAACGCGCCCCGACAACAGGTTGGACACGTTACTTGGTACTTCCGGGACATCGGCCACCTTGATCTGCCCGATCGAGTTGCCGACCTCGCGCTTGCGCGCCGATCCGGCTGTGCCGGTGACGACGATTTCGTTCAGTGCGACCGGCGCCGCAGTGATCGCGAAGTCCGCGGTCGCCGCGGCGCCCGCCGTGACCGTCACCGCCTTGTCGAGCGCCTGATAGCCAAGCGCGCGAACACGGACCGTGCGCGCGCCGGGGGCGATCCCGCTGATGAGGTACGTGCCATCGGCGGCAGTGAGGCCGCCCTGACGCTCGCCGACGATCTGCACCTGGGCACTCGCCACGGGGGCACCGTTCGCGCCGTTCGTGACTTTCCCGCGCACTCGGCCAGTGCCGTCCTGCGCGCTGAGCGGTGAGGTGCCGGCCGCGACGATGCACACGGCCGCAAACCATTGCCTACAACCGGGTGGGACCAAGAAGCGCATTGCTTTGACCTCCAGAGGCGAACCAGGGGGGAGCCGTTCGGTGCGGAACATCCCATTTGGCCACCAACTCAAGCCGTTGTCAACCGTAGGCGCTGGCGAGCAGGGCGTTACAAGCCAAGGGCGAGTTGTACCGGCTCGCTTCTGCCGAGCAGACCGCGAGGGCCGACCGGGCCGCATGGAGCGGTCTGGTGCGCGGCCCATAAGGCATCCTGGCGCCAGCCCGCTTTTCGCATCGCATCGCGCACGCGCGCAATCGCATGCGTGGGCGTGTTGTTGGTCTCGCTCAAGTGCGCGAGCACGATTCCACGCAGCCCGCGGTGCGCGCACGACGACGCGAACGCAGCGGCCGCTCCGTTCGACAAATGACCGAACTGTCCTCCAATGCGCTGCTTGAGCGGCCACGGATACGGCCCCTCGGCGAGCAGTCGCTCGTCGTGGTTCGATTCGACCACGAGCAGGTCGAGTCGCTCGAACGCGGCTGGCAGCGGAGCGGGCACGTGCCCGAGATCGAGCGCGATGCCGATGCGCGTACCGCTGCGACGATCGGTCAGCACGAGCGCCGCGCACTCGCGCGCATCGTGCGGAACTGCCGTTGCACACACGTCGAAGCCATCGACGGCCTGTTGAGCGTTCGTCGGCAGCGCGCTGGCGACCGTGGGACAGCCGTCGGCGGACTCGCGCAATGCGTCGAGCGTGCCCGCCGTGGCGTGCAGCGGCCAGCCCCAACGCGTCGTCGCCGCGATCGCGCCACTCGCGTGATCGGTGTGCTCGTGCGTGAGCAGCAGCGACGAAATCTGTTCCGGACGACGACCGATCTCGGCCAGTCGCTTCATGATCGTGCGCGCCGAGAAGCCAGCGTCGATGAGAATCGAACTTTCGGTGCCATCGACCAGAATCGCGTTTCCTCGGCTTCCGCTGCCGAGGACAGTGACTCGCAGCATCAGTACCGCGCGTGCATCGCCTGCCAGTGTGCGCGCTGCTGCGCGTCGAGCGTGACCTGTCGGCGAGCCATCATGCGTTCCGCGGTCTCGAGGAACTTGTCGACTGCGAAACGGTCGTACGGCGCGCCTGTGCCCCACGAGAACGGCGCGACGTACTTGGGCGGCATGTCACCCATCACGTTCGCGCCTGCGCCCAGCACGCTGCCGGTGTTGAGGCGCATGCCAATGCCGGTCTTGGCGTGATCGCCGAAGAGTGTGCCCAGAAACTGCAGCCCGGTGTCGCGCACACCGTCCGGCGTCCACAGCGCGACGGTGCCGTACGTGTTCTTGAGATTACTGGTCACCGTGCCGGCGCCAAGGTTCACCCAGCGTCCGATGATCGAATGTCCGACGAAGCCATCGTGCCCCTTGTTCGCGTAGCCGATGAAGATCGTGGCCGAGAGTTCGCCGTGCACTCGACACATCTCCCCGATCGATGAGCCGGAGATGCGATCGGCCGTCACGACCGAGTTGCTGCCAACGAAACAGGGGCCGATGATGCGCGTGAACGACTGCACGATTGCGCCGCGTCGAAGCAGCACCGGGCCAAGTGTCGTGTCGAACACGGTGAACGGCTCGACGATCGCGCCCGGCTCGATCCAGAGCGGGTGTGCGCCAACCACCACGGGTCCGCGCGCACTCGCGCCATCGTCGTCCTGCGCCTGGCAGACGAGATCTGCGGCGAGCACGGGAATATCGGCGCAGAGCAGCGGACTGAGATGCCGAATGAGATCCCACACCTCGTGCAGCCACACGCCCTCGATCGCCGTCGACTCGGAGTCGGCGACGAGACCTTCGAGCGTCAAGGTGCCGTCGAACAGCGTGCGCAGGGCGAGTGGTTCGCGCAATCGCACGGCGGCTAGGTATTCGTCGATTCGCCATGCCGACGCCAGCGTGTGCGCCCGCACTGCTGAACGCCCGCGCAGGTGCGGCAACGCGCGCGCGTTCACGATGATGCTGCCGGCCGGCAACTCCGACGACGCATCTCCGGCAACAAACGGCGGCGCGTCGAACTCGGCGAACGAGCGCAGCGATTCTGCGGCGACGAATGCATCCACCGGTGCGCCAAGCATCGTGGCCCACCGTTCACGAATGAGCAGTGCCCCCGCGCGCATCTCGCCAAGCGGTCGACTCGAAGCGAACGGCTCGAACAGCCGCGCGCGCGCATCGTCGTAGAGTACGATCGGTGGTTGACTCATTGCCGTATCCCCGGGCTCTCGTTCGGCGCAGCCATCACGGGCCACGCAGGTCGGCCGGAAGTGAATCGAGCAGCGTCTTGAGGTCGGCCGCCTTGTCGCGCGTGGTCACGAGGACCAGACCGTCGCGCGCGACGACGACGAGATCGTCGACGCCATAGAGCACCACTGCGGCGCCCTGCGCGTGGACGACGTTGTCGGAGGACTGCAACGCGTGTAGGCGTCCGCTCGCCGCATTGCCTTGATCGTCGTGCGCGCGCACACGGTGCAGCGCCGCCCACGTGCCTACGTCATCCCATCCAAAGCGGCCCGGCACCACGAGCACGCGATCAGAGCGCTCGAGCACGCCCACGTCGATCGCCACCGACTTCACCTGCGCGAAGAACGTCTCGAGGTCGTCGCCGGCGGCTTCGAGCGCCGGCTGCACCTCGGGAGTCAGGCGCTTGATCTCGTCGAGCAGGTCGCCGACGCGCCACGCGAAGATCCCCGAGTTCCAGAGAAATCCGTCGGCCACCATCCGTTCGGCGCGCGTGCGATCCGGCTTTTCGACGAAGCGCGCGACGCGACGAACCTCGGAGCCAGCGGGTTCGGAAGCGAGGCGATCGCCCGGCTGGATGTAGCCAAAGCCCGGATCCGGTCGCGTCGGCACAATGCCGACCGTCACGAGCGCATGTTCGCGGGACGCCAGCATGGCCGCGTCGCGCAGCGTTCGCTGAAACTGCGGCACGTCGGCGATGGCCCAGTCTGCGTGCACGCATACCATCACCGCCTCGGGGCCGTCGCGCTTGGCGATGGTGTGCGCGGCCCACGCGAGCGCTGCACAGGTGCCCGCCGGACGCGGTTCCGCGATCACATTCTCCCCGTGCAACGACGGCTCCAACGTGAGGATCGCGTCGCGCAGCGAGGCGTTCGTCAGCACGAGCGTGCGATCGCTCTCCGCGAGTGGCGTCATGCGCGCAATCGTGTCGCGCAGCATGGGAGCATCGCTGATGAGCGGTAGCAGCTGCTTGGGGCGCTCCGGGGTGGAGAGCGGCCAGAAGCGCGAGCCCACGCCACCGGCGAGAACGACATTCCAGAGGATCATACGGAGATCATACGCGTTTCACGCGTTCGAGCGAGTGTGCTGTGCAGCGGTGAGGGCGACGACTCGATCGTAGAGACGTCGGGGGGAGAACGGCTTGGTCATTACATCGACGACGCCCAGCGCTTCGGCGTCGCGAAATTGTTCGTCCTGACCCGCGGCGGTGAGCACGAGGCAGGGCAGCGTGCCCCATCGCGCATCGGCACGCATGGCTCGCAGAATGTCGATTCCGCTCATTCCCGGCAGCATCAGGTCCAGGAGTACGAGCTGCGTGTCTGGATGCGCCGCAAGCAACGCGAGCGCGTCAGGGCCGTTCTCTGCCAGATCCACGATGAACGGCCCTTGTTCGAGGCGCGTCCGAATGATCAGGCTGATGTGCGGTTCATCGTCCACCACCAGCACGCGCGTGAGCTTCGCGGCGGACTGTGGCGAAGTGGCGGACGTCCCCGAGTTGGACAGGTCGCTGGGCGGACGCGTGCCGCTCGGGGTATCGGCGGTCAGACGATCGCCGCGATCTGCGTACGATGGCGGCGCAGATCGAAGAGCAGGGAGGAGAGATTGGCATTCGGCGCAAGCAGCACCAGCAGGTACGCTTCTGCCGAGAGCGTGGTCACGATGGCGCTCCCGGCGCCGAACTCCAGCACCATCAACCCCAGATCGCCGCGCCCTGCCGAGGCGCTCAGTTCGAGTGCCGTCATGACCATCGAGGGGACGTGTGCTGCCAGCCCCTCGGGATCGAGCCCGCCTTCAGTGGCGCCGTCGATCAACAGGCCGTCGCGCCCAAGCACGATGGCGGCATCGACTCCCTCACGGCGGCGCAGCGCGCTCACAAGATCACGAATGGTTGGCATGTCGGAACGCTGGCCACGGTCTGGGGTGAAGTCAAGCGACGGAACCGCTTGCCCGGACATGAGTTGAGCGGTAACCTCCAGCCTTGCTTCTGCCATGGGGACTACCCTGTTGTCACGCCATAACGCCGCGCGTCGTTCCATTGGGCGCGCGCTGTCATTTCCGGCCCTGATCGTCACTGCGCTGGCTGCTGCCTGCGGCGGCGACGGGCTGACGAGCACCGCCTCCGTCGAAAACGTCACGCGGGTGTACAGCGTCTTCGCCGTCTCCGGCACGTCCAACGCGCTGCCATCGGCCTACTCGTACACGACCGAGAGTCTGGTACGCCCGCAGGTGCTATCCAGCGGCGGGATCAACTTCG
The DNA here is from genome assembly GCA_965279375.1 of Gemmatimonas sp. Lineage (GTDB taxonomy): Bacteria > Gemmatimonadota > Gemmatimonadetes > Gemmatimonadales > Gemmatimonadaceae > Gemmatimonas. Next base: position 3,664,427 of record OZ257156.1, read on the forward strand.
ACCTCGCGTTCGACATCACAACCGACGGCAAGGTACGACTGCTGCCGGCCAAGTACGTCGTTCCGCTGCCCCCCGCCGGTTCGCCGACGATCGGCCTGCAGAAGATGACCGCGGCGTTCGCGCAGCTGGAGCGGGCACCGGTGAACGGCTATACCTCCGATAGCGCCGTCACGGCGTCGGTGGGTGAGACGTACACCCTCGAGTTGCGCAACTCCGGCTGCATCTACGGCGAGTACTACTACGCCAAGGTCAGCGTGGACAGCATCATCCTCCCCGAACGGCGCCTCGTCGTCCGCTCGCTCGTGAACCGCAACTGCGGCTTTCGCGGCTTGACGGACGGCATTCCGAAGAACTGATCGCGTCATGCACGATATCAAACTGTTGCGCGAGCATCTCCCTCTGTTGCGCGAGGGGATGCGCCGCCGAAACAAGACCGAGGAGTTCGCACCGCTGCTCGATCGCGCCGAGGCATTGGAGCGTGATCGCCGCGTGGCCATCACCGAGCTCGAAACCGCGCAGGCGCGACGCAATCAGGTCACGGCGGAAGTCGGCCAGCGTCGCAAGGCGGGCGAAGATGCCACGGAGCTGATGGCCGAAGGCCGCGCGATCGGTGAGCAGGTGGCTAGTCTCACCGCGCGTCGCGACGATGCCGCCGCGGCGGTACAGTCGCTGCTGTACGAACTGCCCAACATCACCCTCGACGAGGTCCCCGAGGGTGGGGAAGAGGCCAATCAGGTCATTCGCTCGTGGGGGACGCCGCGTGCGGACGGCGCGGTACTCAAGCCCCACTGGGAAGTGGGTGAAACGTTGGGCGTTCTCGATCTGGCTCGCGGCGCCAAGATCAGTGGATCGGGATTCATCGTGTATCGCAGCGGCGGCGCGCGGCTCGTGCGCTCGCTGATGAACATGATGCTCGACATCCACACCACCGAGCATGGTTACGAAGAATGCTGGGTGCCGCTCGTGGTCAACAGCGCGAGCATGCTGGGCACGTCGCAGCTCCCCAAGTTCGCCGACGACATGTACGCGCTCAAGGAAGAGGACCTGTACCTCATCCCCACCGCAGAAGTGCCAGTCACGAATCTCTATCGCGACGAAATTCTCGACGCGTCGCAGCTGCCCAAAAGCTTCTGCGCGTTCAGCGCGTGCTTCCGCCGCGAGGCGGGTTCGGCGGGCAAGGACACGCGCGGACTGCTGCGCGTCCACGAGTTCGACAAGGTGGAGTTGGTGCGCTACGCGACGCCCGAAACGTCGCTCGTCGAATTGGAGAAGCTCACCGGGCACGCGGAGCTCATTCTGCAGCGTCTGGGACTGCCGTATCGCGTCGTATTGCTGGCCGCCGGGGACACTGGCTTTGCCAGCGCGAAGACGTACGATCTCGAGGTCTTTGCGCCCAGCGTCGGCAAGTGGCTCGAGGTGTCGAGCTGCAGCGTGTTCACCGAGTTCCAGGCGCGGCGTGCGAACATTCGATATCGCCCAGCCGCCGGCGAGAAGCCGCGCTTCGTGCACACGCTCAACGGCTCGGCTCTCGCGTTCTCGCGCATCATCGCCTGCCTGCTCGAGCACTACCAGCAGCCTGACGGGTCGGTGCTGCTTCCTGAGGCGCTGCAGCCGTACATGGGCCGCGCGTCGCTGTGACCCTGCGCGCGATCTAGGCGCGTCGCCTCGGAGCTCCGATGCGTCGTCGGCGTTGGCCCGTCGTGGTCGTAGTCGTCGGCGTACTCGCGCTCCTGGCGTGGTACGTCGGCTATACGCAGCATGTCGTCCGACAACTGAGCAGCGCCGCTGCGTCGCAGGCGCGCATCTACTCGCGCGTCTATCGTGCCCAGCTCGACACCAGCGCTGCGGGGCAGGATCCGTCTGCGCTGCTGTTCGAGTTGGCGGCGCAGATGACGGAATCGGGGCTGCCGCTTGTGTTGACGGATGCCAACGGTGCCGTCGCCGACGCGGCCAACCTCCCGTTCGACGCGCCGCTCGATAGCGCGCGGATGCGGGCCTACGTGCAGGAGCTCGACCGACGCAACCCGCCGATCATCGAGCCGGGCGTGGGCGGCGTTCACTATGGAGACAGCCCGATCGTGCAGGGGCTGCGGGTCATTCCGCTGCTGCAAGCGGCAGGGATTGGCCTCCTGCTGGCGTTCGGCCTGTATGCGTTGGTCGAACGCGGTCGCGCCGAGCGCGAAAAGGTCTGGGCCGGCATGGCGCGCGAGGCCGCCCATCAGCTAGGCACGCCTCTTTCGGCGATCGGTGGCTGGCTCGAGCTGATCCGCGACGAGGAAACGAGCCCCATGGTCAGCCGGGCCGCACAGGCGATGGAGCAGGACCTGCTTCGGCTGGAGCGCGTCTCGCATCGGTTCGAGCGGATCGGTCGCCCGCCACGTCGCGAGACGGTGGACTGCACCGCACTCGTAGACCGGTTGGTGGCCTATTTCGCGGCCCGCGCCCCGACACTCGCCAAGCGCGTCAGCATCACCGCCGAGCATCCGGAAGGACGTCTCGAGACGCAGGGCGATGGCGTGCTGCTGGAGTGGGTGCTGGAGGTCCTCATCAAGAATGCGTTCGACGCGCTCGGCGGGCGCGACGGCAACGTGGTCGTGTCTGCGCAGCCGATGCCCGAGGGCGGCATACGGATTCGTGTCGCCGACGACGGCCCCGGTATTCCGCGGAAGTTGCGCAAGCGCATTTTCGATGCCGGCTTCAGCACCAAGGACCGTGGCTGGGGAATCGGGCTGTCGCTCGCCCGTCGCATCGTGGAAGAGAATCACGGCGGCAAATTGTTGCTCGCTGACGAGGGCCGCGGCGCCGCTTTCGACGTTATCTTGAGCGGATGACAACGACGGGCTGGACCGGATCACTGTTCGACGCACCACCGAAGCCGACGCTCGATATCGAGGCCATCACACGCGGCCTCAATCCGTCGCAGCGGCAAGCCGTGGCGCATGACGATGGACCCATGCTCGTGCTGGCCGGTGCAGGCTCCGGGAAGACGCGCGTGCTCACCACGCGCATCGCGCGGCTCATCGGTACGCGGAACGTAGCGCCGCACGAAATCCTCGCGGTGACGTTCACCAACAAGGCCGCCGGCGAGATGCGTGAGCGTATCTCCAAGCTCTTGGGACATGAGCCGAAGGGGATGTGGTGCGGCACGTTCCACGCCCTCGGCGCGCGGATGCTGCGCGGCGTGGCGCCCATCGTCGGTCGCGAAGCCAACTTCACCATCTACGACGAAGACGACACGCTCGCTGCACTCAAGCGCGTCATGGAGCGTCGTAACATCAGCCCGACCCAGTTTGCGCCCAAGGCGATCCTCGGCGCGATCTCCGACGCGAAGAACGCGCTCGTGTCGTCGAGTGACTATGCCGCCAGCGCGTACGATGTCTTCTCGAAGGCCGTCGCTGGCGTGTACACCGATCTCGAGACGGCGCTCGAGCGCGCGAACGCGGTCACCTTTGACGACCTGCTGGTGCTCCCCGTGCGCGCACTGCAGCGCGACGAAGCACTGCGCACGCACTACCAGAAGCGCTTCCGCTACATCCTGGTGGACGAGTATCAGGACACCAACGCGGCGCAGTACAAGTTCGTCTCGCTGATGGGCGGCGGCTACCGCAACGTCATGGTGGTCGGTGATGACGACCAGTCCATCTACGGCTGGCGCGGCGCGGACATTCGCAACATCCTCGACTTCGAACGCGACTTCCCGGGCGCGGCCATCGTCCGTCTCGAAGAGAACTATCGCTCCACGCCCAACATTCTTTCGCTCGCCAACAAGGTGATCGAAGAGAACACGGAACGTCGTGGCAAGACGTTGCGCGCCACGCGTCCTGCGGGTGAGCCGGTCACGTTGATGCAGACGCTCGACGAGCGCGACGAAGCGGAGTTCATCGCGGAGATCGTCACCGACCGCACGGCGCGCGGCGACTGGGCGCGTCGCGACTGCGCGGTGCTCTATCGCACCAACGCACAGAGTCGCGCCATCGAAGACTCGTTCCGGCGGCGCGGCATCCCGTATCGGCTCGTCGGCGCAGTGCGCTTCTACGACCGGCGCGAAATTCGCGACTTGATGGCGTACCTCAAGCTCGTCGCCAATCCCGCCGACGACGAAGCGTTTCGTCGCGCGGTGAACTCGCCCAAGCGAGGACTCGGTGACGTCACCATCGCGCTGCTGACCGAACGCGCGGCGCTCGATGGCAGCACGATGCTCGAAGCAGCCACGCGCCTCGATGTGCTCGCGACGCTGCGTCCCGCCGCGCGTTCCGCGCTCGAGGAGTTCGTCGCACTCGTGCAGCGGCTCCGCGTGCAGGCGGCCGATGCGGCGGTCGACGAACTGCTCCGCAACGTCGTCGAGGCGATTCGCTACACCGACCATCTGCGCGCCGAAGGTCCCGAAGGCGCTGAGCGCATCGAGAACGTGCGCGAAATGATCGCGGGCGCCGCAGAAGTCGTTGCCGATGACGGTGGCGAAGTGGGGCTCACGCCCCTCGATCACTTTCTGCAGAAGGCGACCTTGGTCGCCGGCATCGATCGCCTCGATCCTGACGCCGATGCCGTGACCATGATGACCATGCACAACGCCAAGGGGCTCGAGTTCCCGTTGGTGTTCGTCTCTGGCCTCGAGGATGGACTCTTTCCCCTCGCGCGCGCCGCGGAAGATCCCAAGCAGCTCGAGGAAGAGCGGCGGCTGTTCTACGTGGGCATCACACGCGCCGAGAAGAAGTTGTATCTCACGTGCGCAGAGCAACGTCGCCGCAATGGCGAGCTGATGATCTCCATGCCGTCGCGGTTCCTGCGAACGATTCCACCTTCGTTGGCGGAACGTCAGCAGAGCATGCGCGCTCGCACTGAAGGGCGACGCGCCTACGGCGGTGCCGGCCGACCGAGTGGCGACGAGTCGTGGGGACGCAGCAGCTACGGCAGCGGCTCGTCGGGCGGCTCTGGGAGCAGCTTTGGCGGTGGGGCAGGTGGCGCCCGTCGTCCGGTCGGCCCGTACGGCAGTGCGGCGTCGCGCGGCAGCAACGAACCTGTCTTCGGCAAGGCGTCCAAAAGCTGGTCGTCTCCGTCCACCTCGCGGCCTAAGCCGGTCGAGCCAGAGGACGAGTCGCAGGATACGCCGATGTTCAAGATCGGCGAGCGTGTGCGGCACGCCAAATTCGGCAGCGGGACGATCGCGGAGCTTACGGGCTCTGGACGGGACGCCAAGGTTCGCATCGATTTCGACGACGAGGAAATTGGGCGAAAGACGCTCGTTGTCGCGCAGGCCAAACTCGAACGCGGGTGGGAGTAGATGGCGGTCTCTGAGTCGGACGTTCGGAACATTGCCCTGCTGGCGCGCGTCGGCGTGGACGAAGCGCGCATTCCTGCCATCGTCACGCAGCTCAACGGGATTCTATCGCACATGGAAGTGCTTCAGAGCGTTGACATCGGAGACGGTGCTCTCGACGCGTCCGACCGCGAAGGCATGTCGTTGCGTCCGGATGTGAGTCCGCCGGTGCCGCTCGCGCGGGCGCGGGCCGATTTCGCGCCGGCGTCTCGTGACGGATTCTTCCTCGTGCCGCGTCTCGCCACGCATGGGGATGCGACCAGCGCCGACAGTGGAGACGAGGAATGAGTCGCACCGTTCCCACCGGATTACTGGCGTTGACCGCGGCGTCGCAGGCCGACGCGGTCTCGCGTGAGGCGCTCCCCGCTGCGCACCTGGTCGAAGCGTGCTTCGAGCGGATGACGGATGTTGGCGCGGGCACGGACGGACTCAACGCCTTCCTCGCGACCGATCTCGAGGGATCGTTGGCGACCGCTGCGGAGATCGCCTCGTCGCCATTTCGCGGTACGCATGACGTGCGCCTCGCCGGCGTGCCGATCGCAATCAAGGACAACATCGCGACGCTGCGCATGCCGACGACCTGCGGGTCGCGCATCCTCGGCGACTACGTCAGCCCGTACGAGGCGACCGCCATTCGACGCTTGCGTGACGCCGGCGCGGTGATTGTCGGCAAGACCAACATGGACGAATTCGCGATGGGTTCGTCCACTGAGAACAGTGCATTCGGACCGACACGCAATCCGCACGACGATTCTCGCGTCCCCGGCGGATCGTCCGGTGGATCCGCAGTTGCGGTTGCATCGGGTGTGGTACGCGTCGCGCTTGGCTCCGAAACCGGCGGCTCGGTGCGGCAGCCCGCGGCGTTCTGCGGCGTTGTGGGCGTGAAGCCGACGTATGGGCGCGTCAGCCGACATGGCCTCGTGGCCTACGCGTCGTCACTCGAACAGATCGGCGTCTTCGGACGCACGGTGGACGATGCCGCGCTAACGCTCGGTGTCATTGCCGGTTACGATCCGCTCGACGCGACGTCCAGCGCGCACATGGTCGCCGACTATCGCGAACCGCGAAATCTCATCGCGCCAACGCAGCCACTCTCGGGACTCGTCGTCGGCAAGCCCAAGGAATACTTCCCGGAATCGCTCGACCCGAAGATCCGCGCGTTGACCGATCGCGCGGCGAACACGCTACGCATGCTTGGTGCGGAAATTCGTGAGGTGTCGCTGCCGCACACCGACCTCGCGATTCCCGTCTACTACATCGTCGCACCGGCCGAGGCGTCGAGCAACCTCGCTCGCTTCGATGGTGTGCGATACGGCTTGCGCATGCCTGGAAACGGCCTGCGTGAGATGTACGAGCACACGCGTTCGGGCGGGTTCGGCGATGAAGTCATCCGCCGCATTCTGCTTGGCACCTACGTGTTGAGCGCTGGCTACTACGACGCGTACTACAAGCGCGCACAGGCGGTACGGCAACTCATCACGCAGGACTTCACTCGCGTGTTCGCGTCCGGAGTCGATCTGCTGCTCACACCCACCACGCCGACGACCGCGTTCAAGCTCGGTGCTGTCTCCGATCCCTACGAGATGTACCTGAGCGACATTTTCACGGTCACCGCAAATCTCGCCGGCGTGCCGGCGATGTCGCAGCCGATCGGGCGCATCGATGGACTCCCGGTGGGTGGACAGCTCATCGCATCGCACTTTCAGGAAGGCAAGATGCTTCGCGCCGCCTATGCGCTCGAAGCAGCGTTGGGCATGGAGGCGCACAAGTGAGCAACAACAACTACGCCGAGCGCTACGAACTCGTGATCGGGTTGGAGGTGCACTGCCAGCTCAAGACGACGAGCAAGGCGTTCTGCGGCTGCCGCACCACGTTCGGCGACGCACCCAATGCCAACACATGTCCGGTGTGTCTTGGCTTGCCCGGTGCGCTGCCGGTGCTGAATGCGCACGCCGTGCAACTCGCAACGCGCGCGGCGCTTGCACTCGGCTGTGAAGTCCACCCGACGTCGATCTTCGCGCGCAAGAACTATTTCTATCCCGATCTCCCCAAGGGCTATCAGATCTCGCAGTTCGATCGCCCGCTGGCGACCGGTGGCAGCGTCGAGATCGGAAAGGATGCCGATGGTAACGCACGCACGGTCGGCATCACGCGCGTGCACATGGAGGAGGACGCCGGCAAGTCGGTGCATGATCGATTCGCCGAATGGAGCGCGATCGATCTGAATCGTTCCGGGACGCCGCTGGTGGAGATCGTATCGGAGCCTGACCTGCGCTCTGGCGCGGACGCCGGCGCGTACCTGCGTCGGCTCAAGCAGGTGCTGGAATACACGGACGTCTCTGACGCGAACATGGAGGAAGGCTCGCTTCGCGTGGACGTCAACATTTCCGTACGTCCGCGCGGCTCCACCACGTTGGGCACACGCACGGAGATCAAGAATCTCAACAGCTTCTCAGGCGTTGAGCGTTCGGTCGAGGTGGAGTTTGCGCGTCAGTGCGCGTTGGTGGATGCCGGCGGCACCGTGCTGCAGCAGACGATGCTGTGGGACGGCGTGCGTGGCCAGATCCGTCCGGCGCGCAGCAAGGAAGGCAGTCACGACTACCGGTATTTCCCGGAGCCCGACCTGCCGCCGCTGCGTCTCGAACCGTCGTGGATCGCCGCACAGCGCGCTGCGCTCCCCGAGCTCCCCGAGGCCAAACGTGCGCGCTTCCACACGCAGTACGGCATTGCAACAGCAGATGTCGAGCAACTGTCCTCGACGCAGGAACTTGCCGATACGTTCGAGGCCGTTGCGCGCGAGAGCGGCGACGCGCGTCGAGCGGCGAACTGGATTACGGGGCCGCTCCTCGCATCGGTGAATGCGTCGGGGCGTGCCCTGCGCGATCATCCGGTCACGTCGCAGCGACTGGGTGAGCTCATCAAGCTCGAGGCGTCGGGCAAGATCTCCAACACCGCGGCGCGCCAGCTCTTCACGCAGATGGAGACCGATCCCGGTGATGCGCTCGCACTCGCCACTCGCGACGGTCTGCTGCAAGTCAGCGACGACAGCGCCTTGGTCGCCTGGATCGATGAGGTGTTCGCCGAGTCTCCGGCGGAGGCCGCGCGCTTCATCGCCGGCGAGAAGAAGCTGCAGGGCGTATTGGTGGGGCAGGTGATGAAGAAGTCCAAGGGCGCCGCAGACCCCAAGAAGGTCAATCAGTTGCTTTCGGCACGCGCGGGCTGAAGAGCGGTTCTGCGAGGGTCGAGGCATGCCGGAGCGTAGTGGCCGGCATGCCGAACATGCGGTCCGCTTCGAGCGCCGCCCGTACGTCTCCGCCCTGGCGACGTGCGAGGCGGCGTACTTTTTTCGCCGATCGCAGCGGCTCATCGCCAGACGGATCGAACGAGAACGCGTCGCTCTCATCCCACCGCTGCATCAGGTCGACGATGTAGTCGAACGATCGCGTGAGATAGCGTGCGACGTCAGCGTCACTCAAGTCCCAGCGACTGTTCTCCGAGATGAGCTGGAAGATGCGCTGCCATGAATCGGTGTCGGTGACATACACCATGCCGCGAAAGATGCGGCGATTCGTCGGCGTCCCGAACAGCGTCGGACTCAGAATGCGGTCGAGATGCTGATCCGCGCGTGAGTGATCGAGAAAGAGCAGATCGCGCGCACGCCTCGGCCACGGATCTCCAAGGTGCGTATCGATGCGGCTTTCCCAGTAGCTGTGGCCTACCGCCGTCGTGCTCGATGTGACCGCGAGCTGCCGCGGCACGAAGAAATTGTGCGCCACCACGTCGGCGGCCAGATGCGCGAGGTATCCCAAGGCGAACGCGCGGAGCGGCGGGTCCTTCGCCTCGTCATGTATCTCGAGCCCGATGCGCCACGAGTGACAATGCCTGCCCACTTCGGCGTATTTCTTCGCGATCGAGGTATCCGCGGCGATGGAGCCGTACAAAAAGTCAGCAGGGAAGGCCGCGAGCAGTTCGCCTATGCTTCCCGGCACGAGTGCGAGATTGCGCAGGAGAGCGTCGCCGAGAAACACATGCGTGCCCGGCGTCCAGGCCCACAGCGGCGTCGGACTGAGGAGCAACGCCGCGGCCACGATGACCGCGACCCACGCGAATCGCGAACTAGTCAGAAGCGAGGCCTTCGTCCCGACGCTGATCGCGACGCGGTGCGCGTCCTGGCTTGCGCTTCCCACGGCCCCGTCGTCGTCCGAATGCTGCTCCGAGAAGACGCGCCCCCACGGACGCGCCGCGAACCGTCGCCGCGGTTGAGATCGCAATGTCCTCGAACTCCGCCTGCAACACATCGAGCACCGCGTTCACGTTGTCCACGCGTTCGGCGGTCACGTCGGCGGCGTATCGCAGTTGCTCTCCGACGGAGGCCGCCGCGTCACTGACCGCCTCGACGTCCGACCGCACGCGTGCCACGACAGCGCGGGCGTCGTTGACAACGGTGTTGGCGTTCTGAATGAGTGGGCGCACATCAGTCGAGAGCTTGTCCACCGTGGAGTTGAGCTTCTCGATCCCTTGCTTCACGGCGAGGAGCAGCAACACCAGCGCGATGAGCACGCCGACGCCCAACAGCAGCACGATGATCTGGAGAATTCCGCTCGAGTACTCGAAGAGTCCTCGGACAGGTACCGTGCGTGCGACGATCGTATCCGGAAAGGCGGCCGTCTGCAGCAGGCCCACCGGCAACGCAAGTGCGAAGGCCATTGGCATGATCTAAGGGGTACCGAGAGAGGGGTCAAGCAACGCGCATCGCACTCGGCGCTTGACGCTGTTGGTTCGTGTCGGTGATCCTTCGTGTCCCGATTGTCCTGTGCGCCTTTCGCTTACCCCGGTCCGCATGTCCGCCGTCCAGTTTGTCGTAGAAGGAGGCCAGCGCCTCGCAGGAAGCATCCGGCCGGCCGGCAACAAGAATGCCGCACTGCCGATCGTCGCCGCCGCGCTCATCACTGATCAACCCGTGCAACTCGAAAATGTCCCGCGTATTCGGGACATCGAGACACTGGTAGAGCTCATGCGCACAACCGGTGCCAGCTGCGAATGGACTGGGCCCAACGCGTTGCGCGTGCACGCCAAGGACCTGCGTGCCGGCGAACTCGATCCGGTGATGTGCGCCCGCATTCGCGCCTCCATCCTGCTGGCAGCGCCGCTGCTGGCCCGGTGTGGCGACGTGACGCTGTCGCCGCCGGGTGGCGACGTCATCGGGCGCCGTCGTCTCGACACGCACTTCCATGTGCTGCAGGCGCTCGGCGCACACTACGAGCTCGGCGACCGCTTCCGCTTCTGGACGACGGGTGCCGGGCTCACCGGCGCGGATGTGTTCCTCGACGAGCCGAGCGTGACTGCGACGGAGAATGCACTCGTTGCGGCGGTGGCAGCGAAGGGCGTGACCGTGCTGCGCAATGCAGCCAGCGAACCGCATGTGCAGGACCTCGCCAACTTTCTCGTGGCCCTCGGCGCGCGCATCGAAGGCATCGGCTCCAACGTCTACACCATCCACGGTGGGCAGCCGTTGGGTAGTGCTACGCACACCATTGGCCCCGATCACATCGAGGTTGGCTCGTTCATCGGCCTTGCCGCCGTCACGCGTTCCGAGCTCCGTATCGAGAAGGCGGGCGTCGAGCACCTGCGCAGCACGCGTATGGGCTTCGAGCGCCTGGGGATCACCTGCATCGTGGATGGCGATGACCTGATCGTGCCAGCCGAGCAGTCCCGCACGATTCAAAGCGATCTCGGTGGACATGTGCCCAAGCTGGAAGACCAGCCGTGGCCAGCGTTTCCGGCCGATCTCATGTCCATCGCGATCGTCACGGCCACGCAGTGCAACGGCATGATTCTCATGCACGAGAAGATGTTCGAGTCGCGCATGTTCTTCGTGGACAAGCTGGTCGGAATGGGCGCGCGCATCGTGCTTTGCGATCCGCACCGCGCCATCGTCTCCGGCCCCACCAAGCTGCGCGGCGGCAAGGTCGAGTCCCCCGACATTCGGGCCGGTATGGCCATGCTCTTGGCGGCGCTGTGCGCGGACGGCACGAGTACCATCAACAACGCGCAGCAGATCGAGCGCGGCTATGAGCGCATCGAGGAACGTCTTGGCACGCTCGGCGCGCGTATTCGCCGCGTGGAGTTGAGTGCCCGCTGATCCGCTGGCGGTCTCGCTCGCGGTTCCCCCGCTGGCCGATGGCGTCGCCGCCTGGACCACGGGGCGTGCGGCCGGGTCGTTCGGCTTGGGGTCGGATGAGGGCGTCGGCGTAGTGATGGAGCGCTGGTCGGGACTGCTCGACGCGCTGGCGGACCTGGGAGTGACACGCTTGGCCACGGCCACGCAGGTGCATGGTGCCGTGGTCAGCGTGCACGACGGAGAATGGCAGGGATGGCTTCGCCAGCGCGGTGTGGACGGACACGTCAGCACGACGGCGGGGACGGCGCTCGCCGTGACCATCGCCGACTGCACGCCGGTGTTCATTGCGCACCCCGGCGGGGCCATTGCCGCGCTGCACGCCGGATGGCGAGGCACCGCGTCGCGCATTCTAGATGTAGGGCTCGACGCGCTCGAGTCGCTCGGCTTTCCCGCATCGGAGTGCCGCGTGCATCTGGGCCCGGCCATCTGCGAGGCCTGCTACGAGGTGGGTCCGGAGGTACTCGAGGCGGTGACCGGGCGCCCGCACGCGGGAAAGGGACAGTTGGACGTTCGTGCCGTGCTGCGTGAGCAAGCACTCCGGCGCGGGGTGCAGCAGCTGAGTGTCAGCGCGGCGTGCACGCGCTGCGATGCCGCCGACTTCTTCAGTCATCGAGGCGGCGATAGCGGCCGGCAGTTGGGTATCATCGCGTTGACTGCGCGTCAATAGAGTCATCGATGAGTCATCTTGACCTTCATATGCACGCGCCGTAGGTTCTTCTCTCTAAGAAGTAACTCCTTCGTGACTTCGTCCGCCTCGCGCGGGCGGCGGAAGTGTGGGGATGGTCCCCACACTTTTTTGTTCTTGGGTGGTTTTTTCGTGGGTGAGGCAAGCAGATGCGCGAAGTCGTCGAACCTGTTGTCGCGCAAGAGCTTGACACGCTTGGCTTCGATCTCGTCGAGTTGCGGCGGGGTGGGTCCAAGTCCCGACCGGTCCTGGAGCTTCGGATCGATCGCCGCGATGGCACCAAGGTTACCATTGAGGATTGCGCCCGCGTCTCCCGAGCCGTTGAAGCTCGGTTGGAAGCGGACGCGCTGGTCAGTGAACAGTACGTGTTGGAGGTCTCCTCGCCTGGCGCGGACCGACCGTTGCGGTCGCCCGCAGACTGGCGCCGCTTCGTCGGCCGACGGGCTACGGTGACCAGCAGCGTGTTGGCGGGTGGCAAACAGGAAATTGAGATTCTCGCGCTCGAGGGCGAGGAAGGCGCTGAAGTCGCAGTCGTGCGTGATCCGAAGGGACGGGACCATCAGGTTCCCCTCTCGGCCATCACGGCGGCGCGACTGGCGTTTCACTGGAAACGATAGGGGATAGCGGATGGTCGGGTCGGCGGAGATTCTCGCAGCGTTCCGCGAACTGTCCAATTCGAAGCAGCTTGACCGGACGGAACTGCATGGGCTCCTGCAGGACGGCATTCATGCCGCCCTGGCGAAAAAGCACGGAGCCAACGTGCAGGCCGAGGTCGAGATTGACGAGGACAAGGGCGCCATCCGCATCGTGCTACTCAAGACGGTGGTCGAGGAGGTGACCGACCCCTCGAATCAAGCGTTGCTCGAAGAGGCACGGTTCGTTGATCCTGAGTTCCAGATCGGCGACGTCATGGAAATTCCGGTGGACTTCGCCGAGTTCGGCCGCACGGCCGTGCAGGCAGCGAAGCAGCGGATCATCCAGCGTGTCCGTGAAGGCGAGCGCACGCGCATCCGGGACGAGTTCTCTGGGCGCGTGGGCGATCTGCTTTCGGGCGAAGTGCAGCAGATCGAGCGCGGCAAGCTCGTGGTGATGCTCAACAAGTTCCGTGAGGCGGAAGCGATCATTCCGTATCGCGAGCAGAACCATCGCGAGCACTACCATCAGGGCGAGCCGGTGCGCGCGGTCCTGAAGCGCGTCGAAGATACGCCCAAGGGTCCCCGTCTCATCCTGAGCCGCGCGGACGCCCTGTTCGTGCAGGCGCTCTTCAAGCTCGAAGTGCCGGAAATCCAGCAGGGGATCGTCGAGATCAAGGCAGCGGCGCGCGAAGTGGGCAGCCGCACCAAGATCGCCGTGACCTCGCGCGAGGACGCAGTCGATCCGGTTGGCGCTTGCGTCGGCCTCAAGGGATCGCGCGTGCAGGCGGTCGTGAACGAGTTGGGCGGTGAACGTATCGACATCGTGCCGTGGTCGCCCGATCCGGAGCGCTTCGCCAAGCTGGCGCTCGCGCCGGCCCGCGTGGCCCGCGTGTTCAGCGATGCGCTGACCCGCACGATTCAGGCGGTGGTCGACGAAGATCAGCTCTCGCTGGCCATCGGCCGCAACGGACAGAACGTGCGTTTGGCGTCCGAGTTGACCGGCTGGAAGATCGATCTGTATTCGAGCCGCGAATGGATGGAGAAGGGCGGAGAAGCGCCGCTCTTCGCGCCGTTGCCGGACGAGGCGGAAGGTGAAGTCGATGTGCCGCTGAACGAAATCGAAGGGTTGGAAGTCTCGACGGTCGCCGTCCTCGCGGACGCTGGCTATCGCACGCTCAACGACATCCTCGATCTCGATCGCGACGACCTGCTGCGTCTGCCCGGCATCGCGCCGGAAGAAGCGGATCGCATCATGTCGATCATCGATGAGCTGACCACGGAAGACGACGCGGGTGGCGGGAACGGGTGATGTCGACTGATGGCGCAGCGCCGGTCCTCGATGACGCCGTACGCCGCAAGGTGCTGGCGCTCGTGGGACTGGGGATGCGCGGTCGGCTGGTTGTAGTGGGAGTGGAGCAAGTGCGGATGGCGGCAACCAAGGGCACCCTGCAGCTGGCGCTCGTTGCGACCGACGTTTCGCGACACTCGCTCGACAAGGTGTTGCCGGTGCTGCGCGCGAAACGCGTGGAAGTGCTGGAGTGGCAGAGTGCGGTGGAGTTGGGCGGTGCCGTAGGACGTGAGACGACGGCAGCGGTAGGAATCGTAGATCAGGCGCTGGCGCGCGGTATCCGTGGCGCCGTAGCCGGGGCAGCCCCGGCAGGCGACGCGACGCGCGTTTCGCGGTAGGAGGACGGGTTGAGCAAGCTTCGTGTGCATGACATGGCGGGTGAGTTCGGTATCTCGGCTGACGAGGTGCTGGCTTTGCTGCGCCAGATGGATGTCCCGGTTCGCAGCCATCTGACGCTGCTGACGGATGATCAGGTGTCGCGTATTCGTGCGCGGTGGGAGCGGGAAAAGCGCGTGCGTGCCGAAAAGGCTGCGCCGGCGCCCGCTGCGCCGCGCCGTCGGCGCACGGGTGCTGCGGCCCCCGAAACACCTGCCCCGGTCGCGGAAGTCGAGGCGTCTGCGCCCACGGTTCGCCGTCGTCGCCGCACCGAAGAGGAGTCGCACGCCGAGGAGGCGCACGACGAACCTGTGATCGAGGCCGCGCCGGTCGTCGAGGCGCCGGTCGCGCGTACGCCGGAGCCCGAGGTCGCGCCTACGCCGGCCCCGGTCGCTCCCAAGCCCCCGCGCGAAGAGCCCGTGGTGGTCACTGCTCCGGAGCCGCCGGTCGCCGTCGCGCCCGCACCGGTCGCCGCAGCCCCGGCCACCCCGGAACCGGTCGTGCCCCAGCCCGCGCCGACACCTGTCGTCGCTCGTGAAGTTGCCGCCGTCGAGCCGCCGCCCGTCGCGGCACCGATTGCGCAGGCAGCACCGACAGCACCAGCGACACCGGCTGTTGCCGCGCCTGCCGCACCGGCTGCTCCCGCACCAACGCCGGCGTCATCGCTGCCGCCCGACCGCCCGCGTCCGCGCCCGGTCGTGCCGGGAGCGCCACGTCCGCGCCCGTATTCGTCTGGCGGATCGCCCAATTTCGGGTCCGCTCGACCGATCGCGTCTGCCGCCCCCGGCGGTGGACTCGGACAGGGACAGCGTCGCGACGATCGCCGTCCGAGCAACAGTCCGCAGGGACAGAGCAACGCCAACGGACCGGGCAATCCGCCGCCGGGTCCTGCGGGATCGGCCGGATCGCAGCAACGCCGCGGTAAGAAGGGCAAGCGCGGAGCGGTCGATCAGGAAGCGGTGTCGGCAAACATTACGAAGACGATGACCGCCATGCGCGGCGCGCCGTCTCGTCGAGGTGGTGGCCGTCGCTTTGGCGCCGACATGCGCGCCGAGATGGAGGAGCAGCGCGTCGCGGCTGCAGAGCGTGAGCGGAAGACCGTGCGCGTCAACGAGTTCATCACGGTATCCGAACTCGCGCAGATCCTCGGCGTGCCCGCCACGCAGATCGTCGGCTTCGCATTCAAGACGCTCGGCTTGATGGTCACCATCAACCAGCGCCTCGACTTCGACCAGATCGAACTGATCGCCGGTGAGTTCGGCTTCCAGGCCGTGAAGGAAAGCGACTACGCCGCCGATCTCACCACCGAAACGGCCGAAGTCGACGATGCAGAGGATCTGCGTCCTCGTCCGCCCGTCGTCACGATCATGGGTCACGTTGACCATGGTAAGACGTCGCTCCTCGACTACATCCGCAAGGCGAATGTCGTCGCAGGCGAAGCCGGTGGTATCACGCAGCACATCGGCGCGTATCACGTGGAAGTGGCCGACAAGCGCACGATCACGTTCCTCGACACACCGGGTCACGAAGCGTTCACCGCCATGCGTGCCCGTGGCGCGCAGGTGACCGACATCGTGGTCATCGTCATCGCGGCCGACGACCAGGTCATGCCGCAGACGGTCGAAGCGATCTCGCACGCCAAGAGCGCCGGCGTACCGATCATCATCGCCATCAACAAGGTCGACCTCGCGACCGCAAACGTCGCCAAGGTCAAGCAGGATTTGCTGCAGCACGATGTCGTGCTCGAAGACTTCGGCGGCACGGTGCTCCACTCGGAGATTTCGGCCAAGAAGGGCACGGGTGTGAAGGATCTCCTCGAGCAGATTCTGCTGCAGGCGGACATCCTGGAACTCAAGGCCAATCCGTCGCGTCGAGCGGTCGGATCGGTGGTCGAAGCACAGCTCGACCAGGGCAAGGGACCGGTCGCCACCGTGCTCGTGCAGAACGGTACGCTGCGCGTCGGTGACGACTACATCTGCGGCATCTACTCCGGTCGTGTCCGCGCGCTGCTCGACGAGCGTGGCAAGGCGGTGAAGTCCGCGGGTCCTGCGATTCCAGTGCAGATCCTCGGTCTGACCGGCGTGCCGATGGCCGGCGATCAGCTCATCGTGGTTGAAGACGCCGCCGAAGCGCGCGAAATCGCGCAGCGTCGTGAACGCCTCGATCGCGAAGCGAAGAGCCGTCGCACCACGCGTGGTGTCGTCTCGCTCGAAGACTTCATGTCGCAGACGTCGGCTGGCCAGAAACGCCAGTTGCGTCTCGTCATCAAGGCGGACCAGGGCGGTCCGGCGGAAGCGCTTGCCGACGCGTTGGGTCAGCTCTCCAACCCCGAAGTCTCGGTGGAAATCCTCCACCGTGGCGTGGGTGCGATCGCCGAAACGGACATTCTGTTGGCCAAGGCGTCTGGCGCCATCATCATCGGCTTCCACGTCCGCCCCGACAACAACGCCCGCGCGGCAGCCGAGCGCGAAGGCGTCGAGATCAAGCTGTACCGCATCATCTACGAGGCCGTCGCCGATGTGAAGGCCGCCCTCGAAGGAATGCTGCGCCCGGAAGAACGCGAAGTCGTGTACGGCGAAGCGGCAGTGCGCGAAACGTTCAAGGTTGCGCGCGTTGGCGTCATCGCGGGTTGCATGGTTCGCAGTGGCACCATCAACCGGAAGGGACGCGTCCGCGTCATCCGCGATGGCGTCGAGATTTACGATGGTGGCATCGCCTCGCTGCGCCGCTTCAAGGACGACGTCCAGGAAGTGAAGGAAGGCTACGAGTGCGGTATCGGCATCGAGAACTTCAACGATGTGAAGGTCGGCGACGTGTTCGAGTGCTATCGCACCGAGGAAGTCGCACGTACGCTCGACCAGGCATCGAAGTCATAAGGAGGCATCATGGCCGACCCGCGACGTCCTGATCGCGTTGCAGAGGCCATCCGCGAACAGGTGGCGACCTTCCTCTCGGAAGGCGCCAAGGACCCGCGGATTCGTGGATTCGTCACCGTCACCGCGGTGGAGATGACACGCGACCTCCGGCATGCCAACGTGTTCGTCAGTGTGATGGGTGACGACGACGCAACGAAGGCGACCTTTGAAGGACTCGCCAGCGTTGCGTCGCACCTGCGTTCCATGCTTGGCAAGACGCTGCGTCTGCGCAATGCGCCGGAAATCCACTTCAAGGCGGACGAAAGCATCGCGCGTGCTTCTCGCATCGAGCAGCTGCTCGCTCAAGTGAGAAACGAACGCGAGGCGGAAGACGCGCCCGCGCAGGGCGCGACCGCACCGTCGGACGGCGTTTCGCCGTCCGACGGCTGACGGTTCGCGCAGCACGCGCTACCAACGCACGCTCGCAGTGGACGGTCTGTTGTACGTGGATAAGCCCGTTGGCATCACCTCGCACGATGTCGTCGCGGTGGTGCGACGCGCCGCTCGCTCCAAACGGGTAGGCCACGCCGGTACGCTCGATCCATTTGCCACCGGTCTCCTGGTCCTCGGCATCGGACAGTGCACGCGGCTCCTGCCGTACATCGTCGCTGAGCCAAAGGTCTACGACGCACGCATCCGCTTCGACTGCGAAACCGATACCGATGATGCGACTGGTGCGCCCACGGTGCACGCGTCGGCGCCGGCATTTGCAGATCCCGCGGTGATGAGCGCGCTGCACCGTGCCATCGCGTCACTCACCGGCACGATCGCACAGACACCGCCAGCCTATTCCGCAAAGCACGTGGACGGCCAGCGTGCATATGCGCTCGCCCGTCGCGGTGCGCCGGTGGAATTGCCGCCCGTTGATGTCACCATACATCAGTGGGACGTGCTCGCCGTTGGCGACGGATTTATCGACGTTCGCATCACCTGCGCCGGCGGCACCTACGTGCGTGCACTGGCTCGCGATCTCGGGCGCGCGATGCACAGCGCGGCGCACTGCGAGACGCTGCGTCGCGTCTCCAGCGGTCCGGCGCATGTCGACAACGCTACGCGACTCGAAGACCTCGTGCCGGGCGCCATCGCGGATCGCGTCGTGGCGCTGCGCTCGCCACTCGCCGCGCTCGGCGATATCGCAACGGAGTTACTCGACGAGGCGGCCATTGCCGATCTGTCGCAGGGGCGTGCACTCGCCGCGACGGGGGCAGGGGAGACGGTCGCCTTTGTTCGCGCGCACAACACCGGCGATACGACGATGGACGTGCTCGGCATTGGTGTGCGCACTCCGGGCGATCGGTGGCAACCGCGCGTCGTCCTGCTCGGTGGTGCGTCATGACGCGAGTAGTACGAGGTGAAACCGCGGCCGATCTCGGCGGACTTCCACTGCAGGATCGCGGCGCCGTCATCACCGTCGGCACGTTCGATGGTGTGCATCGCGGCCATCAGGATGTGCTCCGCCAACTCGTGGCGCACGCAGAGCGCGCGGACCGTCCGTCCGTCGTCATCACTTTCGAGCCACATCCGCTCGAGATCGTGAATCCGGCCGCCGCGCCGCCTCTGTTGACGTTGCTCGATGAAAAGTTGGAGCAGTTCGTACAGTCCGGCGTCTCGTATGTGGCAGTGTTGCCCTTCACACCCACGCTGGCGGCCTACGAAGCCTCGCAATTCGTCGATGAAGTCCTGCGCGCACGATTCGCGCTGGCCGAATTGCTCGTGGGACACGACCACGGTTTTGGACGCGGGCGACTGGGCGACATCGAGGTCCTGCGCGGTCTCGCCGAGAAGCATGGGTTCGGCATGACCGTGCTGCCGCCGGTGCACTCGACCAACGGCGAAGCGATCTCCTCGACCATGATTCGTCGCGCCATCGCGGCCGGTGACCTGCAACTCGCTGCAACCGGGCTCGGCCGTTTCTACAGCTTGAGCGGTCGCGTCGTCGGAGGCGATCGTCGTGGACGTCTGCTCGGCTACCCCACGCTCAATCTGTCGCCGCCGACCGATCGAAAACTGCTGCCACTGGACGGGGTCTACGCGATCCGCGCGCAGACCCCGCAGGGCGCCTTTGGCGGCATGCTCAACCTTGGGCCGCGCCCCACGTTCGGTGATCCGGAGCGTCGTATCGAGGCGCATGTCTTCGATGCCAGCCACGACTGGTACGGGGCGCCGGTCCGATTGGACTTCGTGGCGAGACTGCGCGAGACGCGCGCGTTCAGCGGAATGGATGCACTGCGCGAGCAGTTGGCCACCGATGAGACGCAGGCACGGGCAGCATTGCAGGAGAATCTTCCGGCCGTTGAACTACCGCACCGCCGGAATGACGCCTAAGTTTCGAGGCTAGGCGCATTTCGCGCCGCATTCACTGGTCGGGCCCGGTCCTGCATCGCAGGTTCGACCGCGATCCACCCGGCGGCGCGTTGCCGACCGTTCTCACCCCTGGCCACCGGCATCGATGGCGAACTTGAAGTACCGCGTCCTGCTCATTGTGGGACTCCTCGCGGCCTCCGCGTGGGCTCTCTTTCCGCGCACCGTTGTCGAACGGGTCAAGCGCGATGGCGTTTTCGTCTACGACACGGTCAAGCGCGTTCCGCTCAAGCGCGGACTTGATCTCCAGGGTGGTATGCATCTCACCCTCGAAGTCGACGAATCCAAGCAGGCGGTCGCGAACAAGTCCGAGGCGCTCGATCGCGCTCTCAAGGTTGTCCGTCAGCGCATCGACGAGTTCGGCGTCTCCGAGCCCGTCGTGCAGAAGGCCGGTGACGAACGGCTGATCGTCGAACTCCCTGGCATCGATGACGCCGCGCGCGCGCAGGACGTCGTGCAGAAGTCGGCGTTCCTCGAGTTCCAGATCACCGACAAGACGCAGGCGCTCGAGCGCAGCCTCGCGCGCTTCGACGAAATCGCGCGCGCCGCTGGCATCAGTGTTGGAGACGCCAAGCTTGGCGCCGACACGGCCAAGAAGACTGGTGTGACGTCGCTGCTCACGCAGACGACCGACACCACCAAGAAGGATTCCACGGGCAAGGCAGTCGCCTCCGCCGGTACGGATTCCGCGGCCAAGACGCCGGCGCAAACGGGCGGCTTGTTCGCGTCCAACGTGCAGCCGGGCCAGCTTCCGGGTCAGTACATCATCGCCGAGTCGGCGTACGGTGCGTTCGAACGCGCGCTGGCGTTGCCGGCCATGCAGGACGCGATGCCGCCGGGCAAGGTGATCCGTTGGGGCGTCGATTCGCTCGTCAACGGCACGCAGCGTTTCCGCGCTTTCTACGTGCTCGACTCGCGCCCGATCATCACCGGTGAAGTGCTCACCGACGCGCGTCCGTCCACCGATCCGGTGGAAGGCAACGTCGTGCAGTTCACGCTCAACAACGAAGGCGCGCGTCGCTTCAAGACCGAGACGGGCAAGCACGTCAAGGACAACATGGCCATCGTGCTCGACCAGCGGGTCGTCACGGCGCCGGTGCTCAACAGTGCGATCGGTCGCAACGGGCAGATCACGCTCGGCGGCGGTTCGCTGCAGTCCGCACAGGACTTGGCGCTCGTGCTGCGTGCCGGTGCATTGCCCGTGCCTCTCAAGGTCGCCGAAGTGCGCAGCATCGGCGCCAGCCTCGGACAGGACTCGATCAACAAGGGCGTGATTGCACTGGCGATCGCGCTGCTGCTGATCGTTGGCATCATGATCGGCTACTACCGCTTCTCCGGCATGCTCGCCGTCGCGGGCCTGATCCTGTACCTCGTGTACACGCTCGCGACGCTGGCCGGCTTCCACGCCGTCCTGACGCTGCCCGGTCTCGCCGGCTTCGTGCTCTCCATCGGTATCGCCGTCGACGCCAACGTGCTGATCTTCGAGCGCATCCGCGAAGAACTCGATCACGGCAAGTCGGTTCGCCTCTCGATCGACGAAGGCTTCCGCCACGCGATGAGCGCCATCGTCGACACGTCGGCCACTACGATCCTCTCCGGCATGGTGCTGTATCAGTACGGCACGGGTCCCGTGCGCGGCTTTGCCGTCACGCTCGTCGCGGGCGTTGTCGCCTCACTGTTCACGTCGATCTTCGTGAGCAAGACCTTCTTCCTGATCTGGATGAACCGCTCGCGCGGCGCCCAGGCGCTGAGCATCTGAGGCTACCATGATTCGTATCTTCCATCACTCCAAGTACGAGTTCGTTCGTCACTGGCGCATCGCGGCCGGCCTGACGCTGGCGTTCATCGCGGCTGGCTTGGTCACATTTGCCATCACCGGCGGCGTGAACTACAGCATCGAGTTCACCGGCGGCACGCTCATGCAGGTGCAGTTCAAGCAGCCGCCTGACGTCGCCGTCGTTCGCGGCACGCTCGACAAGGCCGGCATCACCGGCGCGGAAATCCAGCAGTTCGGCGCGGCGACGGACTACACGATCCGCGCACGCGAAGAAAAGCAGGTCGAGTCGCAGGCCGCGGGTGCGGAAGGCATCTCCAAGAAGATCGAGACTGCGCTCAACCAGCAGTTCGGCGCCGGCGCGATGACCGTTGTCCGCACCGAAGCCGTCGGACCCAAAGTCGGTAGTGAGCTGCGTCAGGGCGCGTTCCTCGCGATGATCATCACGTCGATCCTGACGATGATCTATCTCGGCATTCGCTTCGACTGGCGCTTCGGACTTGCTGCGGTGCTCTCCACGGCGCACGACATTCTGGTGACCTTCGCGTTCATCAAGCTGATGCATCTCGAAGTCTCGCTCACGGTCGTCGCGGCCATTCTGACACTGCTCGGCTACTCCGCCAACGACACCATCATCATCTTCGACCGCGTGCGCGAAGATCTGCGCAAGCGGACCAAGGGTGAGTCGATGGCGGCCGTGCTCGATCGCGCGATCAACGAAACGCTGCCGCGTTCCGTCATGACGCACGCAACGACACTCGCTGCCACGCTCGCGCTGCTCTTCTTCGCCGGTGAAGTGATCCGTCCGTTCGCGTGGGTCATGGCGTTCGGTATCTTCGTCGCCACCTTCTCGTCGATCTACGTCGCCGGACCGGTGCTCTTGTGGATCGAGTCCAAGTACCCGCGTGCCGCGTCGGACGCCGCTGGTCGCGCCATGCGTGACACCGGCGCCCCGACGGTTCCGGCGCCCAACAAGCCGCGCGGCAACGAGCGCGCGGTTGCGCGTTAACCCGACGCAGCGAGCGTGAGCGCGGCAGTCTTCGCCGATAGTCACGTCCATCTCGCGGATCCCGCGTTCACAGATGATGTGGACGCGGTTGTGGAACGGGCTCGTGCCGCTGGTGCACGGGCCCTTGTTTGTATCGGTGAGTCGCCCGCCACAGCGCTTCGCGCACAGGCCTTGTCGGCGCGGTATCCCGGAGAAGTCTTTCACACCTGCGGCCTGCACCCGCACGAGGCCGCTGCGTGGGATCCGCAGCTCCATCCGGAGGCCATTCGCGCGGCCGCGCGCCTCGGCGCCGTCGCCGTCGGGGAATGCGGTCTCGACTACCACTACGACAACGCCCCACGCGAGCAGCAGCGGCGCGTGCTCGCCGCGCAGATCGAGCTCGCGGCGGAGCTCTCGTTGCCGATTGTGTTGCACACGCGTGACGCCGATGCAGACACAGAATCGATGCTGCGCGATGCCATCGCCGCCGACGTGCGCGGTGTATTGCACTGCTTCACCGGCACGGTCGCGCTCGCGGAAGCGGGACTCGCCGCGGGATGGTACGTCTCCTTCAGCGGCATCATTACTTTCAAGTCGTGGACCGACGAGGCACTTCTCAAGATGGTGCCCGACGACCGGCTGTTGATCGAATCCGACGCGCCATATTTGGCGCCGGTGCCGTACCGCGGGAAACGCAACGAGTCTGCCTACGTCTCGCGTACACTCGAGAAACTGGCGGTCGTTCGCGGGACCTCCGCGGAAGTTCTGGGGTTCACTGCCTTGGCCAACACGCAGCGTCTGTTCGCGCTGCCGACTTCGCTGACACACACCGAGACCACATCCTGACCATGTCCATCGAAACGCTGCACACTGATCACGCCCCCAAGGCGATCGGCCCGTATGCGCAGGCCGTGCGCGCGAATGGCTTTCTGTTCACCGCCGGACAGATCGCGTTGGATCCCGTCACGATGGAAGTCGTCTCCACCGATGTTGGCGAGCAGACGGTGCAGGTGCTCAAGAATCTTGGTGCCGTACTCGAAGCGGCTGGCGCCTCGTGGGGCGACGTGGTGAAGACCACCGTCTTCATTCGCGACATGGCCGACTTCGCCGCAGTCAATGCGGTCTACGCGTCGGTGTTTGGCGATGCACGCCCCGCGCGTTCCACCGTTGCCGTCGCGGGCCTGCCGCGCGACGTGCGCGTGGAGATCGAAGCGATAGTCGCGCTGCCCGCGAACTAGGCAAGCGTGTCCCAGCGCCCAGCGATCACGATGTTCGCGCGACCTCTGATGCGTGGCGTTCCAGCGCCACGTCTCGAACGTATTCGCGCGCTCCTGCTGGGCGCCGCACTTTCTTTTGTTGCGTCGTCTGTAGTCACCGCGCAGACGCCGGACACCACCAAGCGGGCGGTTCCTGCCGACAGCGCCAAAGCCGCCACGGCGCGTGCACCGCGCGTTCCGCGCGCGCCTGCACTCATCACACGACTCGCACCACCAATCACCCCCAAGCGCGCGTTCCTGTATTCACTCGCGCTCCCGGGCTTCGGACAGTCGCGGCTCGACCGCGGAGTCTCCGGCGCACTCTTCTCGGGCGTAGAACTTAGTGCGATCACCATGCTCAGGCGCAGCAGCGCCGATCTGCGTGAAGCCCGCCGCTACCTGAGCGATTCGCTGCCGATCACGTTCAACGCGAACGGCACGACCGCCACGCCGGTCGGCCGCAGCCCCAACGCGTACACAGCGGACCTCATTCGCACGCGGCGACTCCACGTCGAAGACTGGCTCGCCGTGCTGGCGTTCAATCACCTGCTGTCCGGCGCAGACGCCTTTGTCTCGGCGCAGCTCTGGGACGTCCCCGTCAAGCTGGCGGCGTTGCCGCGCCCAGACGGCGCGGTGCTCGTCGCGACGATCCGTTGGTAGCGCACCAAAGCGTTCGTCGTTCCGCAGCGCCTTCGCCACGCGCGCCGATCGGCATCTTCGACTCGGGCATCGGCGGCCTCACTGTCGTGCGCGAGATGCTTACACGACTCCCCGGTGAGTCGCTGATCTACCTTGGCGACACCGCCCGCGTGCCCTACGGCTCCAAGAGCCCGGAGACTGTCCGTCGCTACGCCGCGCAGATCGCGGACTGGCTTGTGCAGCAGGGGGTGAAGCTCGTTGTCGTCGCCTGCAACACCGCCACGGCGCACGCGCTCGAGATGCTGCAGGAGTCGCAGCCAGTGCCCGTCCTTGGCGTCATCGCACCTGGAGCGCGTGCAGCGGTACAGGTCACGCGCGGCGGGCCCATTGGTGTCATCGGCACCGCTGGAACCATCGCGTCTGGCGCCTACGAGCGCGCCATACACGCGCTCCAACCGACCGCAGACGTTTGTGCGACGCCCTGTCCGCTTTTCGTGCCCTTGGTGGAGGAAGGTTGGCTCGATCATCCCGCGACGCGACTGATCGCTCGTGAATACCTCGCCCCGCTGCACTCGGCCCACGTAGACACGCTCGTGCTGGGCTGCACGCACTATCCGCTCTTGGTGGACGTGCTGCGCGAAGAGATGGGGCCCGGCGTTTCATTGATCGACAGTGCAGCGGAAACGGCGAGCGAGGCCGAGCGGCTGCTGCGTGAGATGCACATGCTGCGAGATGAGGCTGACGCTCCTGTCCATCGATTTGTAGCGTCAGACGCGCCCGACCGCTTTCTATCGCTTGGCCGGCGATTCCTCGGTGCCACGCTCGCCCACGTCGAGCACGTCTCCTTCACCTAGACCCGTCCAGCGGCAACGGCTGATCGACGTGTCGTCGATGCGCAAAAACTGCTGGTCTAGATAGAACGCGCCAGCATTGGCGTACCAGCCACGACCCGCCCGCTGCAGCGTCGGCACATGCGAGTGACCGTGGATGACCAAACGTGGCCCATCCTCCAGCTCGAGCGAGCGTGTCGCGACTTGGAGCAGGCCGCGTCCTTCATCGCCGGCATGTCGATGTCTGCTGGTATCGGACGACGATAGCGCGACTCGCGAGGCGAAGTCGGGGTGCAGCCAGCCGAACGCGCGGATCGCGAGCGGATGCCGCAGCACTGTCCGCAGTCTCCGATACGGCGCGTCTTCGACCTCGCGCAGCCCGTCGCCGTGCTGAAGGAGCGTCGGCCAGGCACCGATCTGGTCGAACCAAGGCTCGAGCGTGTAACGCGCCCCTGTCTCCGCCTCCAGCACCTCGCCGCCCCAGCAATCGTGGTTGCCACCGATCCAGAGCACCTCGATTCCCGCGTCGCGCAGATCGGCGATGGCGGCCAGCACCCGAAAGCCGGCTCGCGGCATCACGTGACGCCACGCAAACCAGAAGTCGAACAGGTCGCCCATGATCACCAACGACCGAGCGCGGCCGGGCAGCTGCCGCAAGAAGGCAAGCAGAGCACGCTCGGCATCCTTGGACGCGACGCCGAGATGCGCGTCGCCGATCACATAGCATGGGGTGGGAAGCACAGAGGCAGTCTAACTCCTGCTTGGGGTTGCCACAAACCTGATCGCTCGCCTTGAGCGCACCCCCGCACGGAGCGCATCTTCCGCACATGGTTCACGAAACGACAAGCGAGTTGCGCGTCCGCTACGCCGAGACCGACCAGATGGGTGTGGTCTATCATGCCAACTATCTGGTGTGGTGCGAGATCGGTCGCACGGATTTCATCCGCCGCATGGGCAAGTCCTACGCGGAGCTCGAGCGCGAAGGCGTGACGCTCGCCGTCTCCGACGCGTCCCTCCGCTTTCACGCGTCGGCGCGCTACGACGATCCTGTACGCGTCCACACCACGCTCTCTGACGTCCGTTCCCGCGCGATGACCTTCGCCTATCGCATCGTGAACGCTGAGACGAACCAGCTGCTGGCCTCCGCAAGCACGACACTCGTGTCACTCGGGCGCGACGGCCGCATGATCTCCATGCCACAGGAACTGCGCGACGTGCTCGGCAAAGCGCAGGCCTCATCGGCGTCAGCGCGATGAACCACTCGCGATCGCAGATGATTCGTCGAGCCCTCATGTCGTTTCCGCAGCGAAAATTTTCGCTGGTCGTCGCCCTGCTCTGCGTAGTCGCAACCGGCGCAGCGTGTGCTCGCACGACCCAGACCGTCGCATCGCCGGCGGCCGCCGACCAGTCCGCACTCGACGGTCGCCTGCTTGCGATGATCGATCTTCGCGAGCGAGATACCCTGCTTGTCGACGCGCTGCTGCGTGACGGCGATTCACCGCGTCGCGCGCGAGCAACGCTTGCCATAGGACAGGTGCAGCTCCGCTCCCGCTATGATGCGCTACGCCGGTTGCTTCTCGATGCCGATACGGCCGTTGCCGCGAATGCAGCGTTCGCGTTGGGACTCGCGCATGACAGTGCCTCGCTCGTCGCGCTTGGCCGTGCGGTCGCTGGCGCTCCGGATGTCGTTGCGCGCGAGGCCGCTTGGGCGCTCGGCGAACTCGGAGACGTGGCGCGCGGCGTACTCGTGGTCGCACTGGGCGATAGCGACAACGATGCCTTGAGATCGAGCGTTGCAGCGCTGCGCAGTCCAGTCGTTCGCGCGGAACTGCTCATGGCCACGGCAAAGCTGCGTGTCGTTCCGGTCAGCGCGATTGTTCCGTGGCTGGCGGATACGTCGGTCGAGGTGGTTCGCGGCGGTGCCTACGCCATCGCGCGCCCTCGCGTGGCCGCGGGCGCGCACGCGATGATCCCGCTCGCGCGGCACCGAGATGAAGTCGTTCGACAGTACGTCGGACGCACACTCGTCCGCACCGCAGTGGCCGATTCGCTCGCGGTTCGTGCTCGTGTAGCGCTCGAAGCACTCGTCGCCGACACGAGCCCACGAGTGCGGATGAATGCGGTGCGCAGCTTGGCCACATTCGGTCCGTCGGTGCGCGCGCGGATCGAGAGCGTCTTGCGTGATGTCGATGCCAACGTCCGCATCGCGGCCGCCGAGAACATCGGCACTGTCTTTCTGCGCGATAGCAGCGCCTGGCGATCCGCTTGGCGGCAAGACTCTACGTTCACTGTGCGTCGCACACTGCTGGTGAATGCGCGTCGCGCAGGCTCCGATGCGCTCGCCGCCGCCGAATCCAGTTGGGTGAGTGATGCGGACTGGCGTGCCCGTGCCGCCGTCGTCGAGGCGCGACTCGCTGGTGGACTCGATCGGGGAACGCTGGCTCGCGCTTTTGCAAATGATCGCGACAGTCGCGTGCGCGCGGCAGCGCTCGGTGCCATCGATGCGGCGACGCAAGACGCCTCCGGCGACGCTCGCGCGTTGCTGCGAACGGCCCTGCGCGACACGAGCGTGCAGGTACGTACGGTCGCGATCGGAGCTCTCAGTAGGCGCGCCGTCGCTGTGGATCTTCCAGCAGTTCTCGATGCGTCCGCAGGTGCGGCACGCGATGAAGACCTGCGTGTGTCGACTCTGCGTTTCCTCGCGGCGGCGTGGCAGCGCGACAGCGTCAACGTGTCATCGGCCAACGTCTCTCGATTGCGTTCGATTCCGCTACCCTCGACTGTACAGGAGCGCATGCTCGTCGCGCGTGTCACGCCGCTCGCGTCATGGGCGTCGGCTCCGGTTGCGCCACCTCGCGCGCAGTCGGAGTACGACCAGCTCGCGCGCTGCTACTGGGGGGCCGGTGCACGCCGCACGAAGGCAGTCCTGCACACCTCGCGCGGAGATATCCGCATCGAACTGCTCGGTGAAAGCGCGCCACTCGTCGTCGAAGCATTTCTGAAGCTCGCGCGCGACGGCTACTACCGCGATTCGTGGTTCCATCGCGTCGTGCCCAATTTCGTGGCGCAGGACGGCAACCCTCGCGGCGATGGATCAGGAGGGCCCGGCGGAAGCTTGCGCGACGCGTGGACGAGGGAACGGCACGACCGCGGAGCAATTGGTCTCGCGACGTCGGGACCCGATACCGGAGATGCGCAGTACTACCTGTGTCATTCGGCGCAGCCCCATCTCGACGGACACTACACGGTGTTCGCGCGAGTTACGTCCGGCTTCGACGTGCTCGATCGCCTCGTTCAGGGCGATCGTCTTCGATCCGTGGAGATTCAGTGATTCAGAGAGTCATCCTTACCGCGCATCGTGCGCGGCATCACGTATTTGGGACGCGTAGTCGCAGGTTGCTTGCGGCCCTGAGCATGCTACTGTCGGTCGCGTCGTGCACACCAAGCGCGCCCCCACTTCGCGGTGCGCCGTCTACGGCAGCGTTTCCGCCGGCCGAACTGCCCGACCGGCCGCAGCAGTTGCGCTTCTCGTGGACGTATAAGGACGAAACATTCGAGGCGAACGGAGACGGCGTTGTACGGCACACGCCGCGTGACAAGGCCAGGCTCGATTTCTTCCTGAAGAACGGTATGGCCGGCGGCTATGCCATTCTCGTGGGCGACTCCCTGATTGTGCCGGGCATCGACTTGGTGCGCCGCTTCCTCCCGCCGGTGCCACTCCTCTGGGCCACACTCGGACGACTGGCGCTTCCTGCGTCGCCCGATACGGTCGCTCGACTGGACGGCGATACACTGCGTGTGGATCTGGGGAACCTGCGTGGCCGTGACGCGTCGGTCGCCAATGGGAGGGCGTGGCGGATATCATTCGGCGGGCGCGCACTCGGCAGGGTCGATCGGATCGAGGGCGGGAAGGTGGTCGAGTGGGTGAGCCGCCGTCGCAATACGTCAGGTCAGTGGGAGCTGCAGTACGTCCACGAACAGTCCCGGCGTCGCCTGGGTATTGTCGTGCTGGACACCACCGTGGTCGAGGGATTCGATGACGCAATTTTCCGGAAGCCGTAGCGATATGCCGCGCGCATCACGCGCCCACTGCGGCGCCGTCGGGCGTGCGTGGCGGGCGTCGACGCTGCTGCTCGTCGCCATCGGCTCGCTCGCGCTGAACGGCTGTCTCTACGGCTTCGCGAGTGGCAGCGGGCTCCCCAAGAACCTTCGGAGCGTGGCGGTACAGCCCTTCGACAACCAGACCGCAGTTCCGGAGCTCCAGCGCGAGGTCTTCGAGCAGCTGCGGAAAGGCATGCGCGATCGGCTGAATCTGCGCGAGGCACCCGAGCAGCGTGCGGACGTCGTCGTGCGCGGCACCATCCTCCGATACGAGGTAGACTTGCCGGCCGGCGTCAGCGCCGATCCACGGCAGACCACATCGACGCGTCGTCGCCTGCAAATCGTGATGGACGTCGAGATCGTCGATCAGACCACCGGACGCATGCTGCTCAAGCGCGCTGGCATTTCGAAGGAAGGTCAGTACGCGGAAGGCGGCGAAGCGGCGGGCCGCAAGATTGCCATCGAGAGTCTCGTCAACGAACTGCTCGAAGGAGCGCAGTCGCAGTGGTAGTAGGCGCGACACTTCGACGGCCGTACGACAAGATCATGTCACGCGAACAAGTGGCGCAGTGGCGTGAGTCCGTGAGCGGCCCGGTGGTGTTTACCAACGGCGTCTTCGATCTCATTCATCCAGGGCACGTGGATGTAATCGATGGCGCGCGACGACATGGTGACGCGCTCGTTGTTGGCGTCAACAGCGATGCGTCCGTGCAGCGCCTCAAGGGACCGACGCGTCCGGTGCGTACGGAAGCCGAACGTGCGCAGGTGCTCGCAGCATTCGAGGCCGTCGATGCCGTTGTCATCTTCGGCGAGGACACACCGTTGGAACTGGTGCGCGCGCTGCAACCGGACGTGATCGTGAAGGGAGGCGACTACTCGCCAGAGACGATCGTCGGCGCAGATGTTGTTCGTGCACGCGGAGGTCGCGTCATCGTCGTCCCGCTCCAGGCGGGACAATCCACCACATCCATCATCGAGAAATTGCGTGGCTGAGTCAGGGCAGGGTACACCGAATCCGCGAATTGGCCGCGCCAACGACGCGCTTCGCAAGATCGAACTCGAGCGCGGTCCAGTGCTCTACGCCGAGGGATCGTGCCTGGTCTCTTTTGGCGAGACACGTGTGCTGTGCGCCGCCTCTGTCGAAGATGGCGTGCCCGGATGGCGTCGTGGGAGCGGAGAAGGTTGGGTCACGGCCGAATACGCGATGCTTCCGCGCGCCACCAAGACGCGTTCCCCTCGCGAGCGCCAGCAGATCGGCGGACGCACGCAGGAGATTCAGCGTCTCATCGGTCGGAGCGTCCGTGCTATGCTCGATGACTTCCGCTTTGGCGAGTTCACCATCAAGGTCGATTGCGATGTCTTGCAGGCGGATGGTGGCACGCGCACAGCGGCAATCACTGGCGCATGCATCGCGGTGCATGACGCGTTCGCATGGATGGTGCAAACGGGACGTGTTTCGGCCACGCCGGTCCGTCGGCGGGTTGCCGCGGTCAGCGTCGGTATCGTCGACGGCGAGGCGCGACTCGATCTCGACTACCTCGAGGACGTGCGCGCAGGTGTCGACATGAACGTGGTCATGAGCAGCGAAGGTCGATTCGTCGAGGTGCAGGGTACCGGCGAGCACGGCACCTTCGCCCGCGCCGAGCTGGATGCACTGTTGGCGCATGCGACACTCGGCATTGGACACCTCGATGCCGCGCAGCAGGCGGCGCTTGATCGGCCACTGGTTGGCCGTTCGCCGAACGCGTGAGCACGGCGGCGCGCGTTGACTGAAGCGGTGGTACTGGCGACGCGAAGCGCGGGGAAGCTGCGCGAACTACTGCCGCTATTGGCGGAAGCTGGTTTGCGCGCGGTGTCGCTCAGCGACGTCGGTCTGGAGGAGCTGGCCGAGGAGGATTCGCTGGAGGAGTTCGATACCTTCGAGGAGAACGCGCTCGCGAAGGCTCGGTACTTCTCGGAACGAAGCGGTGGGCGTGTCGTGCTCGCCGACGATTCGGGCTTGGAGGTCGACGCGCTCGACGGTGCACCCGGAGTGCGGAGCAAGCGGTGGGGAGGGTTCGAGGCTCTCGATGGTGCGGCACTCGACGCAGCGAACAACACACATCTGCTTCGGTCGCTCGAGATTGCGTCGTTGTCGGGGCGGTCCGAGCGTAGTGCGCGCTATGTGTGCGCCGCGGCCTGCGTGTGGCCGGGCGGCTCACTCGTCTTTCGTGGCGCCACTTCTGGCGAGATCCTCGACCATCCCGAGGGAAGCGGAGGGTTCGGCTACGATCCGCTTTTCAGGTCGGACGAACTCGCGAAAACGTTCGGGTCAGCGAGCCGCGACGAGAAGGCGTCAGTGAGTCATCGTGGTCGAGCGTTCGGCGCGCTCGTTGTTGCGATGGGTGCGGAAAATTCACTTCGCACGAAGTTGATTTGCCCAGTTGACCCAGAGGGGATGCGCGGGTAACATGAGCAGCCGCTGCGGGGCGTAGCGTAGCCCGGTATCGCGCCTGCTTTGGGAGCAGGAGGTCGCCGGTTCGAATCCGGCCGCCCCGATCATGCCGCAAGGCAAGCAGTAACTGTGGCTGATCCACGTTGGTCTCTCGGTTCCGAGGGGCCGGCGGCAAATGCAGGCGCCAGTAGCTCAGTCGGATAGAGCGGCAGCCTTCTAAGCTGCGGGTCGGGGGTTCGATTCCCTCCTGGCGCGCTGAAGCGGTTGGATCGTTCGCAGGCAGGTGTTGTTGTCGTTTTGCACCCTTAGCTCAATGGTAGAGCAGCTGACTCTTAATCAGTAGGTTCTAGGTTCGAGTCCTAGAGGGTGCATTTGTCGGTGAAGTCGTTGTGGTACGGTTAAACGGGCCGTCTCCGTTTCGGAGATGGCCCGTTTTGTCCTAAAGCGTTGCGCTGTGGTGAGTATGTTCGGCCGTTCCAATTTTGGGCCTTGCGCCTAAGAGAACGCGGACATAACTTCGCCACCCCTCCGCCGCCCGGGTAGCCTCGCGACACAGATCGCGGAACGGTTACGAAACGGGGTAGAGACCTCAAAGAAAGTTCGGCGAGGGGCTTTACAGGGCGAGGTCAACGTTTTATTAGTTAAGGCTCTAGCCAAAACATCGGCGGACAAGAAAAGCTAAGTGATGCAGCCTCAAGGGGTTGCGGAACGCTAGAAGGGAAGTAGGACGCTATTTGACAACTGAAGTTGAGATCGAAGACGTGCGAGGCGGTGTCTATGACCTGCGGCTCCATCAGGGCTGCAGCGAGACATTACCTGATGAGATTTTAAGTGATTCGGCGCTAGATCTTTCGGGATCGCGCTGAAGAGCCTGTTGAACTTTTCTATTGGAGAGTTTGATCCTGGCTCAGGACGAACGCTGGCGGCGTGCTTAACACATGCAAGTCAAGGGGGCCCGCAAGGGTAACCGGCGAACGGGTGCGTAACACGTGAGCAATCTACCTCGATGTGGGGGATAGCCGGCCCAACGGCCGGGTAATACCGCATACGCTCTTCGGGCGGCATCGCCTGGGGAGGAAACATTCGTGGCATTGAGAGGAGCTCGCGGCCTATCAGCTAGTTGGTGGGGTAACGGCCTACCAAGGCATTGACGGGTAGCTGGTCTGAGAGGATGGCCAGCCACATTGGGACTGAGATACGGCCCAGACTCCTACGGGAGGCAGCAGTGGGGAATATTGCGCAATGGCCGAAAGGCTGACGCAGCGACGCCGCGTGGGGGATGAAGCATTTCGGTGTGTAAACCCCTGTTGCTCGGGACGAACAATCGGCTTTAGCCGATCTGACGGTACCGGGTGAGGAAGCACCGGCTAACTCCGTGCCAGCAGCCGCGGTAATACGGAGGGTGCGAGCGTTGTCCGGAATCACTGGGCGTAAAGGGCGCGTAGGCGGTCTGCTAAGCGTGTGGTGAAAGCTCGGGGCTCAACCCTGAGTCGGCCATGCGAACTGGTGGACTAGAGCACTGTAGAGGCAGGTGGAATTCCGGGTGTAGCGGTGGAATGCGTAGAGATCCGGAAGAACACCGGTGGCGAAGGCGGCCTGCTGGGCAGTAGCTGACGCTGAGGCGCGACAGCGTGGGGAGCAAACAGGATTAGATACCCTGGTAGTCCACGCCGTAAACGATGGGCACTAGGTGCTTGGGGGAGCGACCCCCCGAGTGCCGGCGCTAACGCATTAAGTGCCCCGCCTGGGGAGTACGACCGCAAGGTTGAAACTCAAAGGAATTGACGGGGGCCCGCACAAGCGGTGGAGCATGTGGTTTAATTCGACGCAACGCGAAGAACCTTACCTAGGCTTGACATGCATGGGAAAGCCTCTGGAAACAGGGGCCCCTCTTCGGAGCTCATGCACAGGTGCTGCATGGCTGTCGTCAGCTCGTGTCGTGAGATGTTGGGTTAAGTCCCGCAACGAGCGCAACCCTTGCCCTTAGTTACCAGCGAGTCATGTCGGGGACTCTAGGGGGACTGCCGGTGCCAAACCGGAGGAAGGTGGGGACGACGTCAAGTCATCATGGTCCTTACGTCTAGGGCTACACACGTGCTACAATGGCCGGTACAGAGGGCTGCGAAGTGGCAACACGGAGCCAATCCCCAAAGCCGGCCTCAGTTCGGATTGTCGTCTGCAACTCGACGGCATGAAGCTGGAATCGCTAGTAATCGTGGATCAGCGACGCCACGGTGAATACGTTCCCGGGCCTTGTACACACCGCCCGTCACGCCATGGAAGCTGTGAGCGCCCGAAGTCGGTGTCGGAACCCGCAAGGGGCCAAGCCGCCTAAGGCGAGCGCAGTGACTGGGGCGAAGTCGTAACAAGGTAGCCGTAGGGGAACCTGCGGCTGGATCACCTCCTTTCTGGAGCGACGAGTAGACCGGGTCTTCGGACTGGCGGGTCGAAAGTCCCAGATTTGTCGCCCGCTTCGTACGTTTCGATCTCAATTTTGGTTGGCACTGGGGCCACGGATTGCCGCAAGGCGATTGGTGGCCGTGCTATTTGACAACGGATAAGGGAAGTGATCGTGGGTACTACCACTTGAGTTGCGACTACTGGTCGGGACTTGGGTGGCTAGGACGAAGAACCTCAGTGAGGCTCACTATCCACGCGCGGTGCAAACCGAGGCGTGGGCAGCTGACGCAACACATGAAGTGAGAAGTAGAGCGCACGTTTTGCTTGAAGAGTAGGGAAGAGTCAAGCGAACGAAGGTATGTGGGGGATGCCTGGGCACATAGAGGCGATGAAGGCCGCGGTAAGCTGCGATAAGCTTGGGGGAGCGGCACACACGCATTGATCCCAAGATGGCCGAATGGGGAAACCCGGCCGGACGCGAGTCCGGTCACCGCGCAAGCGGAGCAAACCTGGGGAACTGAAACATCTCATTACCCAGAGGAAGAGAAATCAAACGAGATGCCCTGAGTAGTGGCGAGCGAAACGGGTACAGGCCAAACCGATCTCCTTGTGGGATCGGGGTTGTAGGAGCCACGGACGCGAATGTCGAAGTCAGTCGAAGTCCCTTGGAACGGGGCGCCAGAGACGGTGATAGCCCGGTAGACGAAGACGATGCGGCAGTCGTAGTGGATTTCCTGAGTAACGCCCGACCCGAGTAATCGGGCGTGAAGCCGGGGGGACCACCCTCCAAGCCTAAAGACTCCTATGTGACCGATAGTGGACGAGTACCGTGAGGGACAGGTGAAAAGCACCCCAGTGCGGGGAGTGAAACAGATCCTGAAACCACATACCTACAAGCGGTCGGAGGCTGGGCGTCGCAAGACGTCACGGCTGACGGCGTGCCTTTTGCATTATGATCCGGCGAGTTACTCCTCAGATGCGAGGCTAAGCGGCTCAGCCGCGGAGTCAGAGCGAAAGCGAGTCCTGTAACGAGGGCGCATGAGTATCTGGGGGTACGACCCGAAACCAGGGCGATCTACCCATGAGCAGGGTGAAGCTGAGGTAACACTTAGTGGAGGCCCGAACCGGTAAAGGTTGAAAACTTTTCGGATGACTTGTGGGTAGGGGTGAAAGGCCAATCAAGCCTGGAGATAGCTGGTTCTCCCCGAAATCTATTGAGGTAGAGCCTCGAGGCGTGTTAGCAGGGGGTAGAGCGACTGGAAGGGCGCGGGGGGTCGTAGACCCTACCAACCCCTACCAAACTCCGAATACCTGTCTAATGGACCTCGGGAGGCAGTCGTTGAGCGATAATGTCCAACGGCGAGAGGGAAAGAACCCAGAGCCACAGCTAAGGCCCCGAAGTGGCCGCTGAGTATAGCGAAGGATGTCGTCCTACAGAGACAACTGGGAGGTTGGCTTAGAAGCAGCCATTCCTTGAAAGAGTGCGTAATAGCTCACCAGTCCAGTGGGATGGCGCCGAGAATGGTCGGGATTAAGCGGCCCGCCGAAGCTTGGCCTTCTAGCTTTGCTAGAGGGGTAGGGGAGCGTTCCCTGTGCGTTGAAGTGGGGGTGGAAACCAACCCATGGAGCGAAGGGAAGTGAGGATGCCGGATTAAGTACGCGCAAATGCGGGTGAGAACCCCGCACACCGTAAGCCCAAGGATTCCTGCGCCATGGCAATCAGCGCAGGGTGAGGCGGACCCTAAGGCGAGGCCCCAAAGGCGTAGTCGATGGAAAGCCGGTCAATATTCCGGCCCCGTCTGGTAGTCGTTGAAGCATCCAGGGACCCTGGAACGAAGCGCGAGCGGTCTTGTGGATTGACCGTTTAAGGGTGTAGGGCAACCGAGACCTGAATACGAGGCAGCGGGGCAACCCAATGTCGAGTCGTGTGGAGTCAGCAGGCAAGAAAAGCTGGGTGGGGAGACTATTAGACGTCCGTACCGCAAACCGACACAGGTGGGCTAGGCGAGTAGCCTCAGGTGAACGAGTGAAACGTGGTCAAGGAACTCGGCATAATGATCCCGTAACTTCGGAAGAAGGGATGCCGCCTTGGGTAGCCAGACTTGCTCTGGTCGCTCGAGGAGGCCGCAGAGAATCGGCTCAAGCGACTGTTTAGCAAAAACACAGGTGCGTGCCAAGCCGCATAAGGCGCCGTATACGCACTGACGCCTGCCCGGTGCCGGAAGGTTAAGGGGAGAGGTTAGCCGCAAGGCGAAGCTTTGATCCGAAGCCCCGGTAAACGGCGGCCGTAACTATAACGGTCCTAAGGTAGCGAAATTCCTTGTCGGGTAAGTTCCGACCTGCACGAATGGCGTAACGACTTGAGCACTGTCTCGACCACGCGCTCGGCGAAATAGCAGTCTCGGTGAGGATTCCGAGTCCCCGCGACAGGACAAAAAGACCCCATGCACCTTTACTGCAGCTTGTCATTGGCGTTTGCATAGGACTGTGTAGCATAGGTGGGAGCCGTTGAGACGGGGGCGCTAGCTCTCGTGGAGGCACCAGTGAAATACCACCCTGTGCTCTGTGAACGCCTCACCGCGGTAGGCAAACCCTATCCGGGACCGTGGCAGGTGGGCAGTTTGACTGGGGCGGTCGCCTCCGAAAGAGTAACGGAGGCGCGCGAAGGTTGGCTCAGCGCGGTCGGTAATCGCGCCTATAGAGTGTAACGGCAGAAGCCAGCCTGACGGTGAGACCGACGGGTCGAACCGAGACGAAAGTCGGCCGTAGTGATCCGGTAGCCCGGTGTGGATCGGCTATCGCGCAACGGATAAAAGGTACGCTGGGGATAACAGGCTTATCGCATCCGAGAGTTCACATCGACGATGCGGTTTGGCACCTCGATGTCGGCTTGTCACATCCTGGGGCTGGAGAAGGTCCCAAGGGTCCGGCTGTTCGCCGGTTAAAGTGGCACATGAGCTGGGTTCAAAACGTCGTGAGACAGTTTGGTCTGTATCCGTCGTGGGCGTTGGAGAATTGAGGGGAGCGGACTTTAGTACGAGAGGACCGAGTCGGACGATCCGCTCGTGTCCCGGCTGTGGCGCCAGCTGCAACGCCGGGTAGCGATGATCGGTGGCGATAACCGCTGAAAGCATCTAAGTGGGAAGCGCCCCCCAAGATGAATTCTCCCTGGGACCTTGAGTCCCCTGAAGGGCCGGAGGAGACTACTCCGTCGATAGGCGGCACGTGGAAGCATCGCGAGATGTTCCGAGCGCAGCCGTCCTAATCGCCCGTGCGGCTTGACTCCCCCCTGGTTTTTCCAGGGGCAAGACAAGAATCACCGCAAAGCATGCGCACGTCATGCGCCCCGCTGGCTAATCCCAGTGTCGGCGCCCCATGATCACTCCCATCCGTTTGTCAGATTGCGCCCCGTGCAATTTGAACATCTCGGATCATTCGCTCTGGACCGACAGCGTTTCGTCAGAAACGCGTTGTCATAGGAGTTTGCGCGGCCACCGGCCGCAGCAAACCCGCCAGCGAATGTTCCGAAGGAAGATTCGCTGGCAACTAGAGCGCTTGGGCCACACCCGTTCCCATCCCGAACACGGTCGTTAAGCCAAGCAGCGCCGATGGTACTCCGGTCGAGAGATCGCGGGAGAGTAGGCCGTTGCCGGCACCTTTTACGAAGCCCCCGTCACTCCACGTGGCGGGGGCTTCGTCGTGTCCGTATGCGCCGTCATCTCCACTTTCACCTGGTACCGACAGTGCGCAGGCGAACGAGTGCCAACAATCCCGGTCCGTCTGTCCACGGCTATCGAGTCGAATTTCGCTCGTAGCCCATGCCCAGCGCCCCTATGTCGCCCGTCACCTCGATCGCGACGGTGGCCGTCTGTGTGGACGAGGTGTTCTTGAAGATCGCCATAGCCGATTTGGAGAATCGGGCGTCAACGTGCGCACCGGGCGCGAGGGTGAGGACGCTATCCCGCTTTCCATCGCGTTCGGAAAACACGACGATCGGGACCGGTCCTGCGTTGGTCCCCCGACCGACAAACGCCCCGGCCTGTCCGCCACCCAGGCGGAACGCCTTGCCCGGTTCGATGGTCGTCCTGCTGGTCAGCGACGCGCACGCCGCGATCATGGGAAGGAGCGCGACATAGAGCACGTGGGGGCGAGAACGGACGAGCACGGCGAACTCCGGAGTGAGGGCAGAGGGACACGCGACGGTCAGGCCTTCGCGTCCCAAGGATGCGCGGATGCAGTGGTCCTGCGGCAGGACGTTCGCGGCCAACGATTCGAGAACCAAGCCAACTCAGTAAGGGTGCCAGGCGAGCGGCCTGCGGTCGGTCTCGGCCGTCGACACGGCGGCGGCAACCGTGGGCCTAGCTTGGAGCACACGGCGCCTAGATCTATCGCGCCGTGGCTGTGGTAGAGGGAGCCCCGCGCGCGCCGTCCAGTGCGCCGCTGCAACCTAACCTCGCATTGCTGCTAATGTGACCTTCACGGAACGCAAGCAAGCGTTAGACAAGCCGTCCTGATTCAGGCGCATCTCGGTCGGGTGGCGCTGCCGCGAACCAGGTTGTGTGCGCCGACTATTCCCGCGCCGAAGTACATGCCATGAACCGTGACGCTGATCGGCGAGTGATCCGCCTCCGACAGGAAGTCCGGTCGAGCGCGATCGCAGGCTGAGACGCGCTCGCCGACCTATCGCCCAAGGTGCTCAGGAAACCCTTGCGAAATGAGCGGTGACGAAACACCGAGCACGCACGCTTCCCTGCAGACGCCCATCACATGAGACTGGTTCGGTCGATTCTCTGCAGTCTGGCACTGTCGTCCGCCGCGACGGCGCAGGCGTCGCCGAGACATGCATCGGCTGTCGATTCCATGTTTCGTCAGAAAGCGCCACGTGTACGCTGGCCAGGCTTCACCCCCCTCGCCACACCGTTGGCCATCTTTGACGGCGACTCGACCTTTCTGTTTCGGCATCCGTCGCCGCCCGCGCCGTACCGCACGACGAGATTCGGGTGGGCCGCGATGGTCGGACGCGATTCGATGGTGACGGCGAACTCCAGCGCCTCCGTTGGCGGCGTGGTCAGCGCGACGCTGATGATCGACCAGTCTTCGTTGCCGTTCGATCCCACCGCATGGGCCGCGGTGGCATTGCACGAGGCGTTTCATGTGTTTCAGCGCGAGCGCCATCCCTCGTGGGTTGGCAACGAGGGCGATCTCCTGCGCTATCCCTTTGAGAACGCGAAGGCGCTCGCCCTGCGACGCTTGGAGAGCGCTGCGCTCAGGCGCGCCAGTATCGCCACGAGTCGCTCCGATGCGCTGTGCTGGACACGAGAGTTTGTTCACACGCGACGGGCGCGGTACGCAGCACTCGACAGCGCTTCTCGTACGTATGAGCGCCGCAGTGAGTTGAATGAGGGATTGGCCACGTACGTGCAAGCCCTCGCCGGTGCCAAGCGCATCAACTCGATTCCAGCTTCGGAATTTGCCGCTGAGGCGGTGCGGGAGCGCGTGTACGCGACGGGGGCGGCACTCGCTCTGTTGCTCGATCTGTTCGCACCCGAGTGGAAAGCGGAACTTGAGACGGACGATCGCCAACAGCTGGACGACCTGCTGGATCGTGCCACACGCCGACTCCCAGCGTCGCGGACGCGTCGCAATGTTTGTGGCTTCTCCGGCAGCGAAAAGGCGCAGGCGGATTCGCGCGCGCAACGCGACTCCGCTGAGCTGCTCAGCCGCCGTGAGTCCTCGCGGAGCGCGTTTGAGGCCATCCGTGGCTGGCGCGTCAGCGTCCTCGCTACGGCCTCTGCGCCCCTCTGGCCTCAGGGATTTGACCCGAGCAACCTGGCCATCGTGCGCGGTGGCCTGATCCATGCGCGCTTTGTGAAGTTGGGGAACAACGCGGGCAGCCTTGAGGCGATGCGCTCGGCATCTGCGCCGGTGCAGATCCTGACCGAAGCCGCCGGCGCGCATCCCTTGTTTAACGGCGTCCGGCGCGCGGAGATCGTCGGCCTCGGACCGGCCACGGTGGAGTCGGTGGCCGATACCGTGAGCATCATCGCGGACGGTCTGCGACTTCGTTTTGCACCCGCGAGTGTGCTACGCGAAGGGCAGCACGTTCACGTGACGCTGCGAACGGGCTCCTGAGACTGCGGCGCGAGTACGCGCGACGGTTGGTCGACGTGCCTCGAACGACTGTTGTCCTGATCGAGCGGATGTCTAACCTAGTGTTGCTTCTGGCGACGGCTTCGAGGGTGGCCACATGACGGCGACGCTGTGCAGCACATAGAACTGACGCCGATCGGCACGGCGACCACCATGACGCTTCAGCACGACGAAGACGCGTCGGTGTCGGAGTCGCCGCCCGCGGCGCGGTGCATCAGCCCCGGGACGTCCAGACGTCGCGGGCGCGCCGTGAGGACGGCTTCGATGCGTGCGGCCGCTGCGCACTGGACATCATGCCGGCCAAGCTCGCAATGGCACTGTCCGGACCTTCAAGCAAACGACCGTGAAGGCTCTGCTCGCCAGTCGCATCCGGTCGAGGAGCCATGCAGCACAACGCGAGCGTTGGATCGCAATCGAGCAAGACCGTGTGAAGCTCAACCGTTGGGCGCGGCAGGTCCCTCGGGGGAGCGGCCATCTGCGGATGGTGCTCTATCGGCTGGTTCATCCCAATCCTTGCGGTGGCGGTGTACGCGATGTGTCGCCTACCGCGGCGTTGAACACGCTGCAGGGGGAGGAGGCTGCTGGGGCCTAAGCTCGAGAGCGCGCCGGTATTGGATCCTGCACGCAATCGGCGACGGCGATCGCGGATTCAGGCGTTCGAAGTCAGCGTGTCGCTGTTGAGGGGGGGCGCGGTTGCAGTGCTGGCGCATTTGGTGTGGGCCGATGTGGGCCGTTGGGACCGTGCCAACGCTGTGGATTTTGGCATGTTGCAAGTAGGGAACCATCTAACACGAAGAATGATAGTTACTTGCAGCATTTGCCCACTGCCGTTCGGAGAAATGCGTGCTACATTGGATCGAGTTGCCGCGGAGATTTGGAGCGGCGAGCCGGACTTTGTGGTTGAGGGCAGAAAGTTCGAAATTCATTGAAACGAGCCCTTGACCGAAAGAAACAGCTGGGTTACAATATGAGTCTGCCGCCGAAACAATGGCGGCTAACAAAAGCTAAGTGATGCAGCCTCAAGGGGTTGCGGAACGCTAGAAGGGAAGTAGGACGCTATTTGACAACTGAAGTTGAGATCGAAGACGTGCGAGGCGGTGTCTATGACCTGCGGCTCCATCAGGGCTGCAGCGAGACATTACCTGATGAGATTTTAAGTGATTCGGCGCTAGATCTTTCGGGATCGCGCTGAAGAGCCTGTTGAACTTTTCTATTGGAGAGTTTGATCCTGGCTCAGGACGAACGCTGGCGGCGTGCTTAACACATGCAAGTCAAGGGGGCCCGCAAGGGTAACCGGCGAACGGGTGCGTAACACGTGAGCAATCTACCTCGATGTGGGGGATAGCCGGCCCAACGGCCGGGTAATACCGCATACGCTCTTCGGGCGGCATCGCCTGGGGAGGAAACATTCGTGGCATTGAGAGGAGCTCGCGGCCTATCAGCTAGTTGGTGGGGTAACGGCCTACCAAGGCATTGACGGGTAGCTGGTCTGAGAGGATGGCCAGCCACATTGGGACTGAGATACGGCCCAGACTCCTACGGGAGGCAGCAGTGGGGAATATTGCGCAATGGCCGAAAGGCTGACGCAGCGACGCCGCGTGGGGGATGAAGCATTTCGGTGTGTAAACCCCTGTTGCTCGGGACGAACAATCGGCTTTAGCCGATCTGACGGTACCGGGTGAGGAAGCACCGGCTAACTCCGTGCCAGCAGCCGCGGTAATACGGAGGGTGCGAGCGTTGTCCGGAATCACTGGGCGTAAAGGGCGCGTAGGCGGTCTGCTAAGCGTGTGGTGAAAGCTCGGGGCTCAACCCTGAGTCGGCCATGCGAACTGGTGGACTAGAGCACTGTAGAGGCAGGTGGAATTCCGGGTGTAGCGGTGGAATGCGTAGAGATCCGGAAGAACACCGGTGGCGAAGGCGGCCTGCTGGGCAGTAGCTGACGCTGAGGCGCGACAGCGTGGGGAGCAAACAGGATTAGATACCCTGGTAGTCCACGCCGTAAACGATGGGCACTAGGTGCTTGGGGGAGCGACCCCCCGAGTGCCGGCGCTAACGCATTAAGTGCCCCGCCTGGGGAGTACGACCGCAAGGTTGAAACTCAAAGGAATTGACGGGGGCCCGCACAAGCGGTGGAGCATGTGGTTTAATTCGACGCAACGCGAAGAACCTTACCTAGGCTTGACATGCATGGGAAAGCCTCTGGAAACAGGGGCCCCTCTTCGGAGCTCATGCACAGGTGCTGCATGGCTGTCGTCAGCTCGTGTCGTGAGATGTTGGGTTAAGTCCCGCAACGAGCGCAACCCTTGCCCTTAGTTACCAGCGAGTCATGTCGGGGACTCTAGGGGGACTGCCGGTGCCAAACCGGAGGAAGGTGGGGACGACGTCAAGTCATCATGGTCCTTACGTCTAGGGCTACACACGTGCTACAATGGCCGGTACAGAGGGCTGCGAAGTGGCAACACGGAGCCAATCCCCAAAGCCGGCCTCAGTTCGGATTGTCGTCTGCAACTCGACGGCATGAAGCTGGAATCGCTAGTAATCGTGGATCAGCGACGCCACGGTGAATACGTTCCCGGGCCTTGTACACACCGCCCGTCACGCCATGGAAGCTGTGAGCGCCCGAAGTCGGTGTCGGAACCCGCAAGGGGCCAAGCCGCCTAAGGCGAGCGCAGTGACTGGGGCGAAGTCGTAACAAGGTAGCCGTAGGGGAACCTGCGGCTGGATCACCTCCTTTCTGGAGCGACGAGTAGACCGGGTCTTCGGACTGGCGGGTCGAAAGTCCCAGATTTGTCGCCCGCTTCGTACGTTTCGATCTCAATTTTGGTTGGCACTGGGGCCACGGATTGCCGCAAGGCGATTGGTGGCCGTGCTATTTGACAACGGATAAGGGAAGTGATCGTGGGTACTACCACTTGAGTTGCGACTACTGGTCGGGACTTGGGTGGCTAGGACGAAGAACCTCAGTGAGGCTCACTATCCACGCGCGGTGCAAACCGAGGCGTGGGCAGCTGACGCAACACATGAAGTGAGAAGTAGAGCGCACGTTTTGCTTGAAGAGTAGGGAAGAGTCAAGCGAACGAAGGTATGTGGGGGATGCCTGGGCACATAGAGGCGATGAAGGCCGCGGTAAGCTGCGATAAGCTTGGGGGA
Source organism: Gemmatimonas sp. (assembly GCA_965279375.1). Lineage (GTDB taxonomy): Bacteria > Gemmatimonadota > Gemmatimonadetes > Gemmatimonadales > Gemmatimonadaceae > Gemmatimonas. Next base: position 3,707,966 of record OZ257156.1, read on the forward strand.
GCGGCACACACGCATTGATCCCAAGATGGCCGAATGGGGAAACCCGGCCGGACGCGAGTCCGGTCACCGCGCAAGCGGAGCAAACCTGGGGAACTGAAACATCTCATTACCCAGAGGAAGAGAAATCAAACGAGATGCCCTGAGTAGTGGCGAGCGAAACGGGTACAGGCCAAACCGATCTCCTTGTGGGATCGGGGTTGTAGGAGCCACGGACGCGAATGTCGAAGTCAGTCGAAGTCCCTTGGAACGGGGCGCCAGAGACGGTGATAGCCCGGTAGACGAAGACGATGCGGCAGTCGTAGTGGATTTCCTGAGTAACGCCCGACCCGAGTAATCGGGCGTGAAGCCGGGGGGACCACCCTCCAAGCCTAAAGACTCCTATGTGACCGATAGTGGACGAGTACCGTGAGGGACAGGTGAAAAGCACCCCAGTGCGGGGAGTGAAACAGATCCTGAAACCACATACCTACAAGCGGTCGGAGGCTGGGCGTCGCAAGACGTCACGGCTGACGGCGTGCCTTTTGCATTATGATCCGGCGAGTTACTCCTCAGATGCGAGGCTAAGCGGCTCAGCCGCGGAGTCAGAGCGAAAGCGAGTCCTGTAACGAGGGCGCATGAGTATCTGGGGGTACGACCCGAAACCAGGGCGATCTACCCATGAGCAGGGTGAAGCTGAGGTAACACTTAGTGGAGGCCCGAACCGGTAAAGGTTGAAAACTTTTCGGATGACTTGTGGGTAGGGGTGAAAGGCCAATCAAGCCTGGAGATAGCTGGTTCTCCCCGAAATCTATTGAGGTAGAGCCTCGAGGCGTGTTAGCAGGGGGTAGAGCGACTGGAAGGGCGCGGGGGGTCGTAGACCCTACCAACCCCTACCAAACTCCGAATACCTGTCTAATGGACCTCGGGAGGCAGTCGTTGAGCGATAATGTCCAACGGCGAGAGGGAAAGAACCCAGAGCCACAGCTAAGGCCCCGAAGTGGCCGCTGAGTATAGCGAAGGATGTCGTCCTACAGAGACAACTGGGAGGTTGGCTTAGAAGCAGCCATTCCTTGAAAGAGTGCGTAATAGCTCACCAGTCCAGTGGGATGGCGCCGAGAATGGTCGGGATTAAGCGGCCCGCCGAAGCTTGGCCTTCTAGCTTTGCTAGAGGGGTAGGGGAGCGTTCCCTGTGCGTTGAAGTGGGGGTGGAAACCAACCCATGGAGCGAAGGGAAGTGAGGATGCCGGATTAAGTACGCGCAAATGCGGGTGAGAACCCCGCACACCGTAAGCCCAAGGATTCCTGCGCCATGGCAATCAGCGCAGGGTGAGGCGGACCCTAAGGCGAGGCCCCAAAGGCGTAGTCGATGGAAAGCCGGTCAATATTCCGGCCCCGTCTGGTAGTCGTTGAAGCATCCAGGGACCCTGGAACGAAGCGCGAGCGGTCTTGTGGATTGACCGTTTAAGGGTGTAGGGCAACCGAGACCTGAATACGAGGCAGCGGGGCAACCCAATGTCGAGTCGTGTGGAGTCAGCAGGCAAGAAAAGCTGGGTGGGGAGACTATTAGACGTCCGTACCGCAAACCGACACAGGTGGGCTAGGCGAGTAGCCTCAGGTGAACGAGTGAAACGTGGTCAAGGAACTCGGCATAATGATCCCGTAACTTCGGAAGAAGGGATGCCGCCTTGGGTAGCCAGACTTGCTCTGGTCGCTCGAGGAGGCCGCAGAGAATCGGCTCAAGCGACTGTTTAGCAAAAACACAGGTGCGTGCCAAGCCGCATAAGGCGCCGTATACGCACTGACGCCTGCCCGGTGCCGGAAGGTTAAGGGGAGAGGTTAGCCGCAAGGCGAAGCTTTGATCCGAAGCCCCGGTAAACGGCGGCCGTAACTATAACGGTCCTAAGGTAGCGAAATTCCTTGTCGGGTAAGTTCCGACCTGCACGAATGGCGTAACGACTTGAGCACTGTCTCGACCACGCGCTCGGCGAAATAGCAGTCTCGGTGAGGATTCCGAGTCCCCGCGACAGGACAAAAAGACCCCATGCACCTTTACTGCAGCTTGTCATTGGCGTTTGCATAGGACTGTGTAGCATAGGTGGGAGCCGTTGAGACGGGGGCGCTAGCTCTCGTGGAGGCACCAGTGAAATACCACCCTGTGCTCTGTGAACGCCTCACCGCGGTAGGCAAACCCTATCCGGGACCGTGGCAGGTGGGCAGTTTGACTGGGGCGGTCGCCTCCGAAAGAGTAACGGAGGCGCGCGAAGGTTGGCTCAGCGCGGTCGGTAATCGCGCCTATAGAGTGTAACGGCAGAAGCCAGCCTGACGGTGAGACCGACGGGTCGAACCGAGACGAAAGTCGGCCGTAGTGATCCGGTAGCCCGGTGTGGATCGGCTATCGCGCAACGGATAAAAGGTACGCTGGGGATAACAGGCTTATCGCATCCGAGAGTTCACATCGACGATGCGGTTTGGCACCTCGATGTCGGCTTGTCACATCCTGGGGCTGGAGAAGGTCCCAAGGGTCCGGCTGTTCGCCGGTTAAAGTGGCACATGAGCTGGGTTCAAAACGTCGTGAGACAGTTTGGTCTGTATCCGTCGTGGGCGTTGGAGAATTGAGGGGAGCGGACTTTAGTACGAGAGGACCGAGTCGGACGATCCGCTCGTGTCCCGGCTGTGGCGCCAGCTGCAACGCCGGGTAGCGATGATCGGTGGCGATAACCGCTGAAAGCATCTAAGTGGGAAGCGCCCCCCAAGATGAATTCTCCCTGGGACCTTGAGTCCCCTGAAGGGCCGGAGGAGACTACTCCGTCGATAGGCGGCACGTGGAAGCATCGCGAGATGTTCCGAGCGCAGCCGTCCTAATCGCCCGTGCGGCTTGACTCCCCCCTGGTTTTTCCAGGGGCAAGACAAGAATCACCGCAAAGCATGCGCACGTCATGCGCCCCGCTGGCTAATCCCAGTGTCGGCGCCCCATGATCACTCCCATCCGTTTGTCAGATTGCGCCCCGTGCAATTTGAACATCTCGGATCATTCGCTCTGGACCGACAGCGTTTCGTCAGAAACGCGTTGTCATAGGAGTTTGCGCGGCCACCGGCCGCAGCAAACCCGCCAGCGAATGTTCCGAAGGAAGATTCGCTGGCAACTAGAGCGCTTGGGCCACACCCGTTCCCATCCCGAACACGGTCGTTAAGCCAAGCAGCGCCGATGGTACTCCGGTCGAGAGATCGCGGGAGAGTAGGCCGTTGCCGGCACCTTTTACGAAGCCCCCGTCACTCCACGTGGCGGGGGCTTCGTCGTGTCCGTATCCTTCGTCGACGCATTCTGCGCTGACCGACCCATCTTGCTCCACGCGCCTTCACGGCGGATTACCTCCATGACACGAGCTGGCTTCGTTACCGTCGCTGGATTTCCCAATGCAGGGAAGTCCACACTGCTCAATCGCCTCGTCGGCGAGAAGCTCGCGATCACCTCCAGCAAAGCGCAGTCCACGCGACATCGCGTGGTCGGTATTCGTACCGAGAACGAGGCGCAGATGATCATTCTCGATACGCCTGGCCTGCTCGAACCGCGAGATATCCTGCACAGCGCGATGCGTAATGCGGCCCTCTCCGCGGTGCGAGAGGCGGACGTGCTCGTGCACGTGGTGGATGCCACGCAGCGCATCGTGTCCTTCACCGACGCGGCTGCTCTCGCCAAAGCGCCAAAGGCGTACGTGCTGCTCGCCCTCAACAAGAGCGACTTGCTCGACGAGACGGCCTCGCAGACGCTGCTGCGCCAGCATCCCGACGCGGTCCTCATCTCCGCGTCAACCGGTGCCGGCATGGATGCCCTCGTGAGCGCCATCACACAGCGATTGCCCGAGAGCCCGTATCTCTATCCCGATGACGAGATCTCGACGCAACCGATGCGCTTCTTCTGCGCGGAGTTCGTGCGCGAGACGGCATTGGAGCAGCTGGGCGACGAGCTTCCACATGCCCTCGCGTGTGAAATTGAGGAGTTCCGCGAAGGCTCCTCGCCGCTGTACATTCGTGCTGTCTTGCATGTCGAACGAGATAGCCAAAAACGGATTGTCATCGGAGCGAATGGTCAGCAGATCAAGAAGCTCGGCAAGGTCGCACGGGAGAAGATCGAGCGCTTTGTCGGAGAGCCCGTGTATCTGGACCTCTGGGTCAAGGTGTTGCCCAACTGGCGGCGCAATCGCGGCGCCGTGTTGCGGCTTGGCTATGGCGATCCCACCGAGCGCGCGTGATTGACGTAGCACACGTCGCCATCGTCCAGCGATGGCGTGATCGGTTCTTCCGGGTGAAGGCGCGTGCTGCGGCAGCCGCTTCGATGAACGCGGCAATCGGCTGCGCGTTCTCTGCCTGCGCGCTCGCCATGACGCTCCCGTCCACTCTGTACGCGCAGAGCAACGGCGGCTTGTTCCTGCTGGCGCCGTTTGGCGCGCGAGCGGTGGGGCAGGGCGAGGCCGTTGTCGCCGACAGCAGCCTTGGAACGGAGGGGCTGTGGTGGAATGCAGCGTCGCTTGCGCGGCTGACGAAGAACGAACTGGCGCTCCACCACTCGCAGACCGTCTTTGCGACGAACGACATGGTAGCCTACGCGCGTCCGTCTCGCGTTCTCGGCACGCTCGCCGCGGCCGCGTACATCGTCAACTACGGCGACCAGCCAGTGACGCGCGATGGAAGCGACGTGTCGTACGGAACGTCCACGAACCGCAATTACATGCTCGCGCTGTCGTACGCCTCACCAGCGGGAAAGCGTCTGAGCGCTGGGCTCACCTACAAGTTCGTCATGCTGCGCTTTCAGTGCACGGGCGAGTGCGGTGCAGTGCCGGTGCTGTCGGGAAATACGCAGGCACTCGACCTCGGCGTACAGTATCGCCTGCCCTCGGCGATTCCGGTCACGATTGGCGCGGCGCTGCGCAATGTCGGGCCAGCGCTTCAGGTCAAGGACAAGGAGCAGGCGGACCCGTTGCCGCGCGTGTTGCAGGTCGGTGCGCGCGCACGTCTACCGATCCGTGCGTTGACCGAGGCGGGAGCAACGCTCGATGTCAGCGCGGATGTGCAGTGCTATACCGCGAGCTGCAGCGGGGACGCCGGCGAGTCCGCGCTTGGCGCGCAGACGGCGGCCCTCGGCGTATCGCTCGGATACCGTGACGTCGTGTTCCTGCGAGGCGGCTACAAACGGCAATCCGGAGAGGGTGGCGGTCCCTCAATCGGTTTCGGGGTCGAGCGAGGCGGGTTCGGTATCGACATCGCGCGCCGATTCGATGCGCTCTCGTCGCAGTTGGGCGATACCCCGACGTACGTATCGCTGCGGGCGCGATTCTGATGGCGAGCGTGGCCTCATTTGTCGTGCGATGCAGGATTGATCGAACGCCGCGATCGCTGCGCACGGCGATGTCCGTTATGACCGCGGCTATTACGTCCGTGGCTGCAACGCGTACGCTCCAGGCACAGCCACTTCAGTCCACGAGCAACTGGCTCGCGGCCGGCCTGCACGCTGCGCAGCCGACGGCTGCGCCAAGCCTGGCGCTGCCAGCGCCCACGGTGCGTCGCGCGCCTTGGTGGGCTCCTGCGGCATCCGCGTTCGTGCCGGGAAGCGGACAGCTGTTGCTCGGACAGCAGCGCAGCGTCGCGTATCTGGCGGCGGAGGCCTATCTCGTCCTACAAGCGCTAGCGGCCCAGCGCGACGGCAATCGCGATCGCAGTCGGTACCGATCGCTGGCCAGCGAGATCGCGCGCAAGCCGTTCGGCGGAGCCAGACCCGTCGGACCGTGGGAGTACTACGAGTCGATGGAGAAGTTCGCCGAAAGTGGCGCGTTCGACATGGTGCCAGGAGGGGCGGTCGACCCGGAGACGGATCCCCTGACGTACAACGGGTATCGTTGGCGTTTGGCGAGAGAGACGTACTGGCGCGATCCAAATGTCGCGCCCTCCACGTCCAGTCAGGAGTACGTGCGCGCATTGAACTTCTACACCTTGCACGCCGTGACTGACGCGTATCGCTGGAGTTGGCGCGATGCGGGACTCGAACAGAACACGTATGGCCAAACGATTACCTCGGCCAACCGGAGCTATCAACGCGCGGTCAATGTGGTCGGCCTGATAGGGGCGAATCACCTGATGAGCCTCGTGGACGCGTACATCAGCGTGCGTGTCCGGCGTTTCGGCGGCGCGGGTGTGGCCGGGCTTCAGCTGGATGGCGTTTCAACCGAGCTGGCGACCGTTGGCGACCCCGCGACCGGGCGTCGTCTGATTCGCTCTTCCGTTCGCCTCGCCCCTTTCGGCCCGCGATAGTGTGACGCTTGGCACATCGTGCCGAGCAGTGCGGTTAGATCGTCCTTAGCTCACGAGGCATCCGTTTGCGCCGAAGTCCCGTCGACGGGATTCACGACGCCCGGATCGAGGACCAGCAACCGCGAGGCACATGGCAGATCGTACAGCGTCGGAGCAGTCGGTGTTGGTCCTGACCAGTGGTCAGGCCACGCCGCCTTGGCTCGATGCCTGGTTTGATTCTGCGCGCATGTCCCGCGCCGTGGTTGCTCTCGGTGAGGACGTTGTGGGCTTGGCGCTCCGAGGCCGTCCTCGGGCGCTCGTCATCGACGTGCGAGGCGATGACGTCTGGCAGAGCGCCGCATTGCGCGCCTGCCGTCAACTCAAGGCCGATTCCTTCACGTCCGTCATACCCGTCGTAATGGTGGTGCCGGCCGAGCGTTTCGCTGACGCGTTTTCGAGCGGTGCTGACGAGGTGCTGCGCGAGACCGTCGAGTCCAGCGAGGCGGAGGCGCGCCTGACGTCCGTGCTACGTCGCAGCGATCGCGATGTCGATGTGCACCCGTCGACGCGCTTGCCAGGTGCACGCGAGATCGAGGCAGAGCTGGCGCGACGTGTCGCCGCGGGCGAGATATTCGCTGCGTGCTACGCCGATCTGGACCACTTCAAGGAGTTCAACGATCGGTACGGTTACCACAATGGCGATCGAGTGATTCGGCTGCTCGCGCAGATTTTGCATGACGTCGTGAAAGGGTGGTGCGGCCCCGAGGGATTTGTGGGCCACATTGGCGGTGATGATTTTCTGTATGCGGTTCCGGTGGCGGCGATGCCACGAGTGTGCGATGATGTGGTGCGTGTGTTCGACGAGCTGATTGCCCTGCAGTATTCGGAGCAGGACCGTCGTATGGGATATTTTCTTGGAAAGGATCGGCGCGGTCTGCTGCACCGCGTGCCGCTCATGACGTTGTCCATCGGGGTCGTCACCAACCAGCGTCGGCGCTTCTCGCGCGCGACGGAGGTCAGCGAATTGGCTACGGAGATGAAGAGCTACGCGAAGACGCTGCCGGGTTCGTTGTGGACGGTGGATCGTCGGCGTGAAGAGGCGACGCCGGTGGCGATTCCGGTGAGCGAGTTGCTGGCCGATTCGGCACAGCGCCGTGCGGGCGGACTCGGACAATGACCGTTTCGTGCCCTGACTGTCGGTCGGTGTTTCGTGTCGATCCGGCCAAGGTACCGGCGACGGGCGTTCGCGCGCGCTGCTCGGTGTGCGGTGGTGTGATCTCGATTTCTGGCGGGACGCTGCCGATTGCGGTGACGCCGTCGTCGTCGCGCGCCGTCTCCAGCAGTGCGGTCACGCCGTTGAACAGCCGCACGATGAACACGCCGCCCGCTCCGGCGGCGGTGATCGCGCCACCCGTGTCGGTGCCGGTGTCCGCTGTACCGACGCCATCGATCGCATCCCGACCCTTTGCGCCGCCGGTGGCCCCGCCGGTATCGCCTGTGGCGCCAACTCTGATGACGCCGCCAGCGCCTGCCGGAATGACGCCGCTGGCGCCACCGCGTAGCGAACGGAGAACCCCGCCGGCGCCTATCGCCGCTGCACCGACTCCGCCGTCGCCTCCGCCGTCGCCTCCGCCGTCGCCTCCGGCACCGGGCGCCCCGGCCAGCGGAACTCCGGTCGGAGGGAAACGCTCGATCAATCCGTTTCTCAATGCCGACCCGGGCCAGCGCGCGCGACGTCTCGCCCGTGCGCTCGTGTCGGACCTGGTGGCGTACCATCCGCAGAAGCGCGAGGACGGCCTGCGCGATGGCACACTTCGACAGCTGTTCCGCGAAGAGATCAAGAAGAGCTACGAGGAGTTCGTCGAGCAGGTGGGACGTGAACTCGCAGAGAGCTCACCCCACTTCCAGGATGCGCTGAACGAGATCCTCGGCGGCGGTCGGAAGCTCTTTTAGTCGTTCGCGGCGCTGCACGCCGCTGGAAGCACATCGCGACACGAGCTAGCTTTCGAGACTTCGCGTGGCCATCCGGGCCACGTCGTGTCGGTGTCCCGGTGGGTAGCTCGACGAGCCGCTTTCCAGCACGGAAGGCGGCTCAGGTCGTTCATGGAGAATTGGCATGCAGGACGGCGAACGCCTGAAAGTGTTGGCGCGGGCGGAAGAGCGGCTCACAGACATGCGGAGGTATCTTTGACGTCGAGTCCAAGCGCTCGACGTTGAACGCCTACGAGAACGAAATGTCGGAAGGCGCCTTCTGGAATGATCAGGAGTATGCCCGCGATATCGTTCAACAGGTGAAGGTGCTCAAGGGGTGGGTGGAGCCGTTTGACGCGCTTGAAGCGCGCACGCGCTCCGCACGCGAACTCGACGAAATGCTCGGGCTCGAGCCCGACGAAGCGATGGCGGCCGAGGTGGACGCCGAGGTGGAGCGGATCGCCGAAGAACTCGACGCGTTCGAGTTGCGGACGCTGCTGCGCGGCAAGGACGACTTCCGAGATGCCCAGCTGGAGATCTCCGCGGGCGCCGGAGGTACTGAAGCGCAGGACTGGGCGCAGATGCTGTATCGCATGTATACGCGCTGGGCTGAGCGCAAAGGCTTCGCGATCGAGATTCTCGACCTGAGCGAGGGCGAAGAGGCCGGCATCAAGGGCGCGGTGCTCGAGATCAAGGGTCAGTTCGCGTACGGATTTCTTCGTCCCGAGTCCGGTGTACATCGTCTGGTGCGCATTTCGCCGTTCGATGCGCAGGCGCGCCGCCACACGAGTTTTGCGTCGGTGTTCGTGTATCCCGTCGTGAACGAAGAAATCAACATCGAGATTCGCGAAGAGGATTTACGCATCGACGTGTATCGCGCTTCTGGCGCCGGCGGTCAGCACGTCAACAAGACGTCGTCTGCGGTGCGCATCACGCACTTGCCGAGCGGCATCGTGACAGCGTCTCAGGCGGAACGTTCGCAGTTCAAGAACAAGGCGACGGCGATGAAGCAGCTGAAGAACCGGCTGTATCAGCTCGAAGCAGACAAGCAGGCGGCGGTGAAGGCTGCATTCGACGCGAACAAGCAGGACGTGTCATTCGGCAGCCAGATTCGCAGCTATGTGTTCCAGCCGTACACGATGGTCAACGATCACCGGACGGAGTTGAAGATCCCCGACGTGCAGAAGATCATGGACGGTGCCATCGACCCGCTCATTCAGGCGTATCTCAAGATGGAGAGCGCCGCCGGAGCCGAGGACAACGCAGGATGAGTGACGATCTGAATTTCCTGATGAAGGCGCGTCGCGAAAAGCTCGACCGCCTTCGTGAGAGCGGAACGGAGCCGTTCGCGTACTCGTACGATCGCACGCATTCGAGCGTCGAGGCGATTGCTGCGCTGGGCGATGCCGACGAAGGACCGTCGGTGTCGGTCGCAGGGCGCCTCACGTCCTGGCGCAGCCAAGGCAAGACGGCGTTCGCGCATCTCGCCGACATGGACGGCCGCATACAGTTGTATTTCCGTCGCGACGAGATCGGCGAAGCCGCGTGGGCGCAGCTGGCGGAATACGATCTGGGCGACTGGGTCGGTGTGCGCGGCACGACCATGCGTACGCGCACCGGTGAGGCGACGGTGCGAGTCACGGAGAGCACGCTGCTGTCGAAGTCGCTGCGTCCGCTGCCGTACGGCAAGGAAGCGGTCGTGGACGGCAAGACCGTTCGCTATTCCGGCTTTGCCGACACAGAGCTGCGCGCGCGTCAGCGCTATGCCGACCTCGCCGTGCATCCCGAAGTGCGCGCGTTGTTTCGTGCGCGTTCGCTGCTCACGCGCACGGTGCGCCAGCATCTCGATGGCCTTGGGTACCTCGAAGTCGAGACGCCGGTGTTGCAGCCGCTGTACGGCGGAGCGGCCGCGCGGCCGTTCATCACGCATCACAACACGCTCGACATGCCGCTGTATCTGCGCATCGCTGACGAGCTGTATCTCAAGCGGCTGATTGTGGGCGGGTTCGAGCGCGTGTACGAGATCGGGCACGACTTCCGCAATGAAGGCATCGATCGCACGCACAATCCCGAGTTCACGATGCTCGAGTTCTACGAGGCCTTCGCGGACTACACGGTGATGATGGAGCGCGTGGAGTCGCTGCTGGTAGCGGCGGCCGAAGCGGTTCGCGACGTGCCGGTCGTGGGCGAGAAGGTGCCGACGCTGGTGACACCGTTTCCGCGCATCGAATGGGCGGGATCGCTGTCGAAGGCTGCCGGCGTGGACATCATGACGCTCGATGATGCGGCGTTGCGCGGCGTTGCCGAGCGTATCGGCGTGGCGAAGGTGTCGACGCTGAGTCGCCCGAAGGTTCTGGATGAGATGTTCCAGGAACTCGTGGAGTCGCGCATCGACACGCCGACGTTCGTGGTCGACTATCCGATCGAGTTGTCACCGTTGGCCAAGCCAAAGCGTGGGAGCCCGGGCTTGACGGAGCGCTTCGAGTTGTTCGCGCGCGGCAAGGAATTGGCGAACGCCTTCTCCGAGCTGAACGACCCGATCGACCAGCGTCAGCGCTTCGAGGCGCAGGCGCGTCTGCGCGATGCCGGCGATGATGAGGCCAGCGGTGTGGACGAGGACTATCTGCGCGCGATGGAGTATGGCATGCCGCCGACGGGTGGTGTCGGAATCGGGATCGATCGGTTGTTCATGTATCTCACCGATACAGCGAACATTCGCGACGTGATCCTGTTTCCAACGATGCGCCCCGAATAGCGCCGCGGTGACCCGACTCGAGTTCTCCATCGCATGGCGATACCTGCGCAGTCGGCGTGGGTCGCGTTTGCTCTCGCTCATCAGCGTCATAGCCATCGGTGGCGTCTTGGTGGGCGTGAGCGCGTTGATCGTGATCATGGGCGTGATGACCGGTTTGCAGCGCGATCTGCGCGACAAGATTCTTGTCGGCAGTGCGGACATTCAGGTGCTGCCGTACGGTTCCGGGCTACGTCTCTCCAACTGGGCGGTAGTGCGTGACAAGGTGCGAGCCTCGGACGGCATCGCTCGGGCTGCACCGTTCGTGCAAACGCAGGGGCTGGTGCGCAATCTCGCGGGCTTTCGTACCGGTGCCGCGGTCGTGGGCATCCTGCCGCAGGGGACTCCCGGCGCTGACGTCACCTCCATTCGGAGTCACGTCGTGCTGGGAGATTTCACCTTCAAGCGCGATAGCGTGAATCTGCCGGGCGCCGTACTCGGCAAGCTGCTCGCTTCCAAGCTGAACGCCTTTCCCGGCGACACCATCGTGTTGCTGGGTGAAGGCGGACTCGAGATGAACGCGGCGACCGGTGCGATCATTCCGCGCGCCGACAGCATGGTGGTGTCGGGAGTCTTCGAGACGTTGATGTACGAGTATGACAACAACTACATCTATCTCGATCTTCCCGTGGCGCAGCGCTTTGCCGGACTAGGCGAGGATGTGACGGGTATCGAGGCGAAGACCATCGATCGCTGGAAGGCGCCGGCGATCGCGGAGTCGCTGCGAGTATCGCTCGACGCGCCGGTACGCGCGGTGGATTGGCAGGAGCAGAATCGCTCGCTGTTTTCCGCGCTCAAGCTCGAGAAGCTGGGCATGGGTGTGATCCTGCTGCTGATCGTGATCGTGGCGGCCTTCAACATCGTGGGGACTTTGACGATGGTCGTGGCCGACAAGACGCGCGAAATCGGCATCCTGCGTGCGATGGGCATGCCGGCGCGATCGATCCGACGGATTTTCCTGATGCAGGGGATTCTCGTGGGTGCGGTGGGTACGGGTGGTGGACTGCTGTTGGGGCTCACCGTAGCGTTGCTCCTCGAACACTACCAACTGATCGCACTCGATCCGTCGATTTACTTCATCGACCATCTGCCGGTGACCACACAGCCGCTCGACGTGTTGATGATCGTGGCGGCGAGCATGGCCATCGCGACGCTGGCGACGCTGTATCCGGCGGCGCAGGCGGCGCGCATGTATCCCGTGGACGCCATTCGTCATGATTGAGGCAACGGTGCGCGCGGAGCCGAGCACGCAACCGATCGTTGTCGACGTCGAGGAGCTCATCAAGGAGTTCCGGGCGGTCGACGGGAGCGCGATCCGCGTCGTGGACGGGGTGTCATTGCAGGTTCGTCGTGGCGAGATGGTGGCGATCGTCGGAGCGAGCGGTTCGGGGAAGAGCACGCTCTTGCACCTGTTGGGCGCGCTCGAGCGTCCTACTTCCGGGCGAGTCACGCTCGGCGGGCAGCGGGTGGAAGAGCTGGCCGACGATGCGTTGGCCGCGCTCAGGAACCGTGCGGTGGGCTTCGTGTTTCAGTTTCATCACCTCCTCCGTGAATTCTCGGCGCTGGAGAACGTGATGATGCCGCTGCGGATTGCCGGCGTGTCGGATCGGGCGGCGAAGGAGCGCGCGGAAGGACTGCTGGAGCGGGTCGGGTTGTCGGCGCGACGGGGACACCGGCCGACGGAGATGTCGGGTGGAGAGCAGCAGCGGGCCGCCGTCGCCCGCGCGCTGGCGGCAGAGCCATCGCTGCTCTTGGCAGACGAGCCGAGCGGCAACCTGGATTTGCAGAACGCCGAGCGATTGCACGATCTCTTTGCGGAGTTGGCGCAGGATCGAACGCTTGGTGTGGTGGTGGTGACTCACAATCAGTCCCTCGCGGCGCGAGCGGATCGAGCGCTATTGTTGGAAGGAGGCAGGTTGGCCGTCACGGATGGACAGCGGATGGGGGGCTGATGGTCTGCGACACATGCAAGGAGCGCGACGCGGTCGTGCACCTGACACGCATCGTGGAGAACGCGGTGACACAGCTGCACCTGTGCGAGAAGTGCGCGGCCGAGAAGGGCGTCGAGACGACGCTCGCGACGCCACAGCATCCGCTGGGTGACATTCTGCAGGCCGTGCAGCAGCAGGCGTCGACGACGGCCGAGGATTCAGCGGCGTGCGCGTTTTGCGGCTCCACGTCGCGGGACTTTCGCGCGTCTGGGCGGCTTGGATGTCCGCATTGCTACGATGCGATGGAGCGGAGCCTGCGCGAGCTGCTACGGCGGTTGCACGGAAGTTCGAAGCATGTCGGCGTACGCTACGAGCCGCCGTCGGCTCATGTGCATGCGAAGCCGGATACTCTGCACGACTTGCACGATCGGTTGCATCGCGCGATCGCGTCGGAACAGTTCGAGTTGGCCGCGGAGCTGCGCGACCGGATCAAGGTGCTTGAATGAGCGTCAAGCACAGTCTGGATCTGACTCTACTGCCGGACGGTGGCGTTCGTTGGCTGGATGCGTCAGGGCCCAACGCCGACGTCGTGATCTCGACACGCATGCGCTTGGCCAGAAACGTCTCGGGGTACGCGTTCACGGGGCGGGCACGTGACGGAGAACGGCTGCGCATGCTGGCACAGGTGCGCGACGCGCTGGGCGCGGTGCCCTCGTTGAACGGCAGCCTGTTGCTGCGGCTGGACGACATGGCGTTGCAGGACCGGCAGTTGCTGCATGAGCGGCACCTCGTCAGCAAGGAGCTGGCAGGGCTGGACCAGCAGCATCCGCTACGTACCGGTGCCGCGGTCTTTCTTGGCGATGCCGCCGGGCTTCTGGTCAACGAAGAGGATCACCTGCGGTTGCAGGTGCTGCGTTCGGGCTTTGCGGTGCCGCAGGCGTTCGAATCGGTGCAGCGGTTGGATCAGGAATTGGGGGCGCAGGTACCGTACGCGTTTCACCGGGAGTTCGGCTTTTTGACGGCCTGCCCGACGAACACGGGAACGGGGATGCGTGCCTCGGTGCTGATCCATTTGCCGGGGCTCGTCCTGACGAAGGAGATCGGGAAGGTGCTGGCCGGGCTGCAGCAGATGGGGCTGACCTATCGTGGGCTGTACGGCGAGGGGAGTGAGGTGGTGGGCAATTTCTTCCAGCTTTCGAACCAAACCACGTTGGGACGAAGCGAGGAGGAGTTACAGGATTTGCTCGTGCGAGTCGTACGTCATGTGATCGAGCGGGAGGAGGAGGCTCGACGTGTGCTCGTTCGTGACGCGGGCTATATTATCGAGGACAAGTTGTGGCGGTCGTACGGGACGCTGCGCTATGCGCGCAGCTTGACGTTCGACGAGGCCATGAACTACCTGAGTGGGGTACGCCTGGCGGTCGGTCTGAAACTGATCACTGGGCTCAGTGTATACACGCTCAACAAGCTCCTGATCTTTGCACAGTCGGCGCACTTGGCCCACCTCGAGGGGCGTGCGTTGACGGAAGGCGAGGCGAACCTGGCTCGCGCGCGCTACGTGCGTGAAGCGCTGGTGCGCGAAGGGGGCGGAGTCGAATGATCCGCTTCCACCCGACCCTGAGGGGACGATGAACGGTTACAACTTCACCGAGCGGGTCCGGAAAGTCCTCGCGATGGCGCGCGAGGAAGCGGCACGTCTGCACCACGAATACGTGGGCACCGAGCACATTCTGCTCGGATTGATTCGGGAGGGCGAAGGGGTGGCAGCCGCGGTGCTGCAGAACCTCAACGTCGATCTCGACGACGTGACGCAGAAAATCGAAGAGACGGTCAAGAAGGGGAAGGCGGCGCAGGCCACCGGCCCTGATTTGCCGTATACGTCGCGCGCCAAGAAGGTCCTGGAGCTGGCCATGGCCGAAGCGCGCGATCTCAACCACAGCTACGTCGGTACGGAGCACCTGTTGCTCGGCCTCCTTCGCGAAGAGAAGGGGATTGCCGCGCAGGTGCTGACCGATGCCGGCGTCAACCTCGATGCCGCACGCGCCGAGACGCTCCGTCTGCTTGGCACGGATATGCCTGCGACCGGGCAGTCGGCTGCGCCGGAGAAGGCAGGCAGCGGAGCGCCGCCGTCGGCGGCGACGCCCAAGGGCGACAAGAAGTCCAAGACGCCCGCGCTCGACCACTTCTGCCGCGACCTGACACAGTTGGCCGCGGAAGGTCAGCTGGACCCGACCATCGGACGCGCCAAGGAGATCGAGCGCGTGATGGAGGTGCTCTCGCGCCGCAAGAAGAACAACCCCGTCCTGATCGGCGAGCCCGGTGTGGGCAAGACGGCGATCGTGGAAGGGTTGGCTCAGCTCATCGCCAATGGCGAATGCCCTGAGAACCTGCGCGAGAATCGCGTGCTGTCGCTGGACATGGCGGCGGTCATTGCGGGCACCAAGTATCGCGGTCAGTTCGAAGAGCGGCTCAAGGCCGTCATGAACGAGATCGCGCAGAACAAGCAGGTGATCCTGTTCATCGACGAGCTGCACACGCTCGTGGGCGCAGGTGCGGCGGAAGGCGCGATCGACGCGAGCAACATGCTCAAGCCTGCGCTCGCGCGCGGTGAGCTGCAGTGCGTCGGCGCGTCCACGCTGAACGAGTACCGCAAGTACATCGAGAAGGACGGCGCGCTCGAGCGTCGCTTCCAGACGGTGGTGGTGGATCCGCCTTCGATCGATGAGACCGTGCAGATCCTGCAGGGGCTTCGGAAGAAGTACGAAGATCATCACCGCGTGAACATTCCTGATGAGACGCTGGCGGCCGCTGCGAAGCTGTCGGAGCGCTACATCACGGATCGGTTCCTCCCCGACAAGGCGATCGACGTGATCGACGAAGCGGGTGCGCGGGCTCGCCTCGCGGCGCAGGCGCCGCCGCCGGCGGTGGCCACGCTCAAGGAGCAGCTGGAGGGGATCAACGCAGAGAAGGAAGCGGCGGTCCGGGACCAGAACTTCGAGCGCGCCGCGTCGCTGCGCGACAACGAGCGTGAGCTGCAGGCGGAGATTCGCCGGAAGCAGGAAGAGTGGGAGCAGCATCGTGCGTCGCATCGGCCGACGTTGGGCGAGGAGGAAATCGCCTTCATCGTGAGCCGCTGGACGGGCATCCCAGTGACGCGGTTGCAAGAGGCGGAGACGTCTCGCCTGCTGCGCATGGAAGACGAGTTGCACCTGTCCGTCGTGGGTCAGGACGAAGCGATCAAGGCGCTCTCGCGCTCGATTCGCCGGAGCCGTGCGGGTCTCAAGGATCCGCGCCGTCCGATCGGTTCGTTCATCTTCTCGGGACCTACGGGTGTCGGTAAGACGGAGCTGGCGCGGTCGCTCGCCAAGTTCCTGTTTGCGGACGCGTCGGCCCTGATTCGCGTGGACATGAGCGAGTACATGGAGAAGTTCTCCGTGTCGCGGCTCATCGGTGCGCCACCGGGGTACGTGGGCTACGAAGACTCGGGTACGCTCACAAAGGCCGTACGTCGCAAGCCGTACAGCGTGGTGCTGCTCGACGAAATCGAGAAGGCCCATCCGGACGTGTTCAACATCCTCCTGCAGGTGCTCGATGAGGGCCACCTGACGGACAACTACGGGCGGGTGATCGACTTCAAGAACACGGTGGTCATCATGACCTCGAACGTGGGCGCGAAGGACATCACCCGAGGCAAGTCGCTTGGCTTCGCGACGAACGATTCCCGTGGGGATTTCGAGCGCATCTCGGACAAGGTCAAGGAAGAAATGGGTCGCGTGTTCAACCCGGAATTCCTCAACCGTCTCGATGACGTGATCGTCTTCCATCCGCTCGGCAAGGAGCACATTTCCAAGATCGTCTCGATCCTCTTCGCGGACGTGCAGAAGCGTCTCGCCGAGGAAGAGCTGACGATCAAGTTGACGGATGCGGCGACCGAGTTCCTGGTGAACCATGGGCACGACGAGCATTACGGTGCGCGTCCGCTCAAGCGGGCCATCCAGCGCTACATCGAAGATCCTCTGTCGGAGAAGTTGTTGACCGCAGAGTTCTCGCGAGGAGACGATATCGAAGTCGATCCGTCGCCGACCGAGAAGGACAAACTGGAGTTCCGTGTGATGTCCCCGTCTCCGAGCCCTCAGGCCTGACGCTGATCGTTGCCGGCGGCCGGACCCTCCGGGGTCCGGCCGCTTGTCTTTTCGGTATATATTCCTCGGCTATGCAGAAACGCTTTTCCCTCCCTACGGCGGCTTGTGGTGCGCTGATGCTCGCGCTGTTCTCGGCGCCCGACACGCTTCGGGCGCAGGACATCGCCGGCAAGTGCACCGCACCGGACTCCATTGCCGTTCGCGGCAACAGTCGTGTGGCGGAGTCCAAGATTCGAACTGAAGCCGATCTGACGGCGGGAACGCCGCTCAACTTTCCCGGCGTACAGCGAGCGATCAAGGCGGTATACGCGCTCAACGAGTTCGATGCCGTCGATGTGGTGTGCGACCTCGAGAGCGTGAAGGATCGCGCGATCATCGCGGTCGTCGTGACGGAGCGTGCGATCCTTGGCGACATCAAGGTCATCGGGCCCAAGGCGGTGTCCGAGCGCTCGGTGAAGGACAAGATCGATTTGCTGATCGGTCGGCCGATCGATCCGATGGTCGAGGCGCGTGCGCGCGCCCGCATCGACTCGGTGTACGAGGCCGCTGGCTATTACCTCGCGCGGGTGACCATCGACTCGACGCCGATGTCGGAAGGTCGCATCGGACTCACGTATCGCATTGAGGAGGGGCGCCGTCTGGCCATCTCCGCCATCGACGTGACCGGCAATACGAAGGTGAAGGAAAGCACGATCGTCGGCGCGATGAAGACCAAGCCCGAAGGATTCTGGTTCTTCCGCAAGGGTGAGTTCGACGACGACAAGTATGTGGGCGACCTTGGCGAACGCATCCCGGCGCTCTTTTCGCGCTTGGGCTACGTGGACATGCGCATCGCGAAGGACACGCTGATCGTCAATCGCGAGAAGGGCAAAGGGCTGGTACAGATCGGCATCGAGGAGGGGCCGCGGTACAAGGTGGGCGCCTTCGAGATCGCCGGAAATCGCCGCTTCCCGACCGATGAGTTGCGTCGCTACTACCCGTTCGACGGCAACGATCAGGCAACGCTGACGCAGCGCGTGAAGGGGTTGGTCATCCGTGAGGCGGCCGCGCCCGAAGGGGTGTTCGACCAGAAGAAGTGGGACGATGCCGTGGAGAAGGTGAACGGCGCGTACCGGAATGCCGGCTACCTGTACGCCGAGATTCGACCGGTCGTCGAGCGGACGATGGATGCCGATTCGGCGCCGGTGGTCAATCTCCGCTGGGAGATCAATGAGAAGAATCCGGCGATCATCAATCGCATCGAGATCCTCGGCAACGACTACACCTCGGATGACTGCATCCGACGCCAGATCTTCCTGGCGCCGGGCGGCGTGTTCAATCAGGAGGTGCTGGTTCGCAGCTACCAGAGCATCGGCAATCTGAATTTCTTCGAAGCGCCGATGCCGTTCCCGGACTACCGTCCCATCAACGATCAGGGAGACGTGGACATCGTCTTCCGCGTGAAGGAGAAGCGGACCGGTAGCATCAACTTCGGCGCGTCGATGGGGCAGGGCGGCGTAGGCTTTGGCGGCTTCATCGGCCTCGAGCAGCCCAACCTGTTCGGCAAGTGCAAGAAGGGGCAGCTCAACTGGCAGTACGGCCGCTTCTACAACGACTTCACGGCCACCTACTCCGATCCCGCACTGCGCGGGACGCGGACGTCTGGCGCGCTGAGCGCCTACCGCACGCAGTCGCGTTTCGTGGTCGGCAACCTCGGCCAGAACATCCGCACCGGTGCGCAGGTGCGCCTCGGCTTCCCGGTGCCGTGGTCGCTGATGTCCACGTTTGCTGTGTCATACAACGGTGAGTCGGCGACGTTTACGCAGGGCACCATCCAGAACGGCTGTACAAAGAACTGTCTCCGGTCGAACATCGGCCTGGAATACAGCTACGACACGCGCGCGGACCTCCCGTTCGCGACCTCCGGCTCGTTGCGGTCGATCACGACCGATTTCAGCGGCGGCCCGCTGGGCGGGACGGTCAATTTCCAGCGTGTCACGGGTGAAATGCGGGCCTATGCGCCGCTCGGTCAGATCGGGGGATCGAACCCCGGATCGCAGCCACTCAAGTTCGTCATGGGCATGACGGCGCGCGCCGGTGCCTTGTTCGGCAACTCCGGACCGTTTTTCTTCCAGCAGCAGTTTGCGGTGGGCGGTGTGATGTTCGGGCAGGCGATTCGTGGCTATCCCGAGTTCTCCATTACGCCGCAGGGGTTCAACCCGACCACCGACCAGTACCGGTCGGACCCGGCGTCGTTCGGCAATGCCTTCATGACGATTACGGGCGAGCTGGGCCTGCGGGTGAATCAGATGTTTTACCTGAACGTTTTCACGGATGCCGGCAACAACTGGCAGTCCGCCCGCCAGATAAATCCAACCCGCCTCTTCCGTTCGGCTGGCGTTGGAGTATCTACCGTGACGCCGTTGGGTCCGCTCGGACTCGATCTGGCGTATGGCTTCGACCGTACGGCGGTCGATGTCACCACACTTCGATCGCGCCCGGACCCGAAGTGGCAGTTCCATTTCCGACTCGGTCAGCTCTTCTAGGGGATTTCAGATGCGTCTTTCCACGTTCGTTGGCGCCTGCGCGCTTGCTCTCGGTGTTCCTGCGCTCGCCTCTGCGCAGGTCGCTCAGAAGTTTGCGTTCATCAACTCGCAGGCCATCATGCAGTCCGCGCCGGGTCGTGGCGAAGCCGAGCTGCAGTTCCAGAAGGAGATGGAAGGGTTCCGCGGTCAGGTGCAGAAGCTTGGCGACTCGCTGAACGTCATTCAGGAAGCGTACAAGAAGGAAGAGGCGACGCTTTCTGCGACGGCCAAGGAAACGAAGCTGAAGACGTTGCGCGACAAGGAGACGGAGTATCAGGAACGTGTCCAGAAGCTCAACGATCAGGCGCAGGCGCGCGAAGCGGAGCTGATGCAGCCGATCCTCGACAACGTGCGCAAGGTGCTCGACGATCTGCGCGCTGAGGGCGGTTACTCGTTCATTTTCGATGTGTCCGCGGGTGCGTTCATCGTCTCCGCTGACAAGAACCTCGACATCACCGACCGCGTGCTGGCGAAGCTGAAGTTGATGGCCCCGCGCGCCGGGACCGCGGCGCCCAAGGCTTCCGGCCCCGCGTCGGCCCCGGCCGGTGTGACGACGAAGAAGCCGCCCACGCGGTGAGCGTCGGGCCGGATCGGCCACGAGTAGACGGCGGTGATGAGCGCAGGCTCATCACCGCCGCTGCCGTTGCGGAACAGGTGGGTGGGGAACTCATCGGCGACGGGGCGGTCGAGATTCGTGGAATCGCACCGCTCGACCGAGCCAAGCCAAACGAGTTGAGCCTGCTGGCGCATGCGCGCTATGCCGGTTGGTACTCGACCACGCGCGCCGGCGTGGTGCTGATCTCGCCCGAGCTGGCGGAGATGCCGGGTTCGCCCACGGCCCGCATCATCGTGGCGAAGCCGGCGGATGCGATTCAGGCGGTGCTCCGACACTTTCATCGCGGCGAGCGCCGGCCGAGTGGCATTCACCCGACGGCGATCGTCGCGGAGAGCGCGCGGCTTGGTGCAGACGTCACCATCGAGGCGTACGCGATCATCGGTGAGGACGTGGTGCTTGGCGACCGGTGTTGGATCGGTCCGCACGCGGTGGTTGGCGACGGGAGCATCCTGGGCGCCGACGTGCGCCTCTATGCGCAGGCGACCGTCTACCAGTTCGCAGAGCTGGGGGATCGGGTCGTGCTGCACTCAGGCGCTCGGGTCGGGCGCGAGGGCTTCGGCTTCCGGCCATCCGCCACAGGTCCTGTGCGCATTCCGCACGTGGGACGCTGCGTGCTGGAGCACGATGTGGAGGTTGGCGCGAACAGTTGTGTGGATCGTGGCAGTATCGACGACACCATCATCGGCGCCTTCACGAAGCTCGACAGTCTGGTGCATATCGCCCACAACGTGCGTGTGGGGAAGGGCTGCTTCTTCGCGATGGGCGTCGGCGTGGCGGGATCGACGCGCATCGGGAATGGTGTGCAGTTCGGCGGCCAGTCCGGCGTGGGCAATCACATCAACATCGGTGACGGCGCGACGGTCGCTGCGCGCGCCGGTGTGATCAGCGACGTCCCGGGCAAGCAAACCGTCTCTGGATTTCCGGCGCGACCGCATCGCGAGCAGCTACGCACGTGGGCGGCATTGGCGCGCGTCACCGACTTGGTGAAGCCGCTCGAGCGCCTGCTGGAACGCTCGGAGGCGCCGTGATCAAGGTGGCAGAGCGCGTTCCGGGGAGCAGTTCGATGTCGTCGCTGAGCGGCGCGCGTCGAACCATCGGCGGCGAGGCGACCATCGAGGGGATCGGACTGCATCTGGGGCAGCCGTGTCGCCTGGTGTTTCGGCCGGCCGCGACTGGCACCGGTATCGTGTTCCGTCGCAGCGACCAGCCGGACTCGGCGCCGATTCCCGCGCGGGTCGATGTGGCCGTGAGCGCGGAGCGTCGGACGCAGCTGGGGAAGGGCGAGCATGCGTTGCACACCGTGGAGCATGTGTTGGCGGCGGTGGGCGCGTTGCAGATCGACGATCTCGAGATTCTGATGGACGGGCCCGAGCCGCCGATCATGGATGGCAGCGCGGAGCCGTTTCTGTCGGCATTGCTCGCTGCGGGTCTCGTCGCGAACGGGGGGCGGCCGGAGTGGCTGGTGCTGCGCAAATCCATTCGCGTGGTGGACGGCGACTCGGTGTACGAGGCGCACCCGTGCAGCCGGCTCGAGGTGGACGTCACGATCGACTTCCCGCATCCGCTGATTGGTGTGCAAAGCGGACGCTACACGGTCTCGGCAGAGTCCTTCCGTACCGAGCTCGCGGCTGCGCGCACTTTTGGCTTCATGCACGAGGTGGAAGGGCTGCGCGCGAAGGGATTGATTCAGGGGGCATCCACGCAGAACGCCGTCGTGCTGGATGCGTCGGGGGTCGTCGAAAACAGCTTGCGGTGGCCTGACGAATTCGTGCGCCACAAGGCGCTGGATTGTGTCGGCGATCTTGTTCTTGCTGGTGCGCGCGTGCGCGCCCGCATCGTTGCTCATAAACCGAGTCACCGAGGCACGGTCGCGTTGGTTCGTGCGCTCGTGCAACACGCCGTCCGGGAGCCGTCCGTGTATACCGTCGAAGACATCATGCAGGTGTTGCCGCACCGATATCCGTTTCTGCTCGTCGATCGTATTCTCGAGATCGAGGAAGGGAAGCGTATTGTCGGGCTGAAGAACGTGACGATCAACGAACCGTTCTTTCAGGGGCACTTCCCCGGACATCCGATCATGCCGGGGGTGTTGATCATCGAATCGATGGCGCAGGTTGGCGGGATGCTGCTGATGCGCACGATCGACGATCCGACGAGCAAGGTGGTGTACTTCATGTCGCTCGACAACATCAAGTTCCGCCGTCCGGTACGCCCTGGCGACCAGCTGCGCCTCGAGCTCGAAGTCGTGCAGCTGCGTGGCGCGACCTGTCGCATGCGCGGCGTGGCCACCGTGGATGGGCAGGTGGCGACGGAAGCCGAAATGGCGGCGATGATTCGCGACCGATGACCGCACGCATTCATCCCTCCGCGATCGTTGATGCGACGGCCGTCCTGGGCGAAGGCGTCGAAGTCGGTCCCTGGGCCATCATCGGTCCGCAGTGCACACTTGGCGACGGCACCACGGTCGCGGCGCGCGCGACGCTTGAACGCAACGTGCGGTTAGGTAGTCGCGTGAGTATCGGCATCGGCGCGGTGCTGGGCGGCGACCCGCAGGATCTCAAGTACCGTGGCGAAGAGACGTGGGTGGACATCGGCGACGACACGTCGGTGCGCGAGTACTCGACGATCAATCGCGGCACGGCGCACTCGCTGACGACGCGAGTCGGCAAGGGGTGCTTCATCATGAGTTATGTGCATCTGGCGCATGACTGCCATCTGGGCGACAACATCATCATCTCCAACGGCACGCAGCTCGCCGGCCATGTGACCATCGAGGACAGGGTCACGATCTCCGGCCTGTGCGCCGTGCACCAGTTCGCGCGTATCGGTCGGCATGCATTCATCGGCGGCTGCTCGCGGGTGCCACAGGATGTGCCGCCGTTCGTGCGTGCGGTGGGAAATCCACTGAAGTTGTTCGGTCTCAACTCGGTCGGTTTGCAGCGCAGTGGCTTCGACGAGGCCGTGCTCAAGGAGCTCAAGAAGGCGTATCGCTTGTGCTTCCGTTCCGATCTTCCGTTGTCGAAGGGCGTGGAGCGGGCGCGCGAAGAGTTGGAGCTGATTCCGGACGTCGAGCACTTTCTCGAGTTCATCGAAGCGAGCCAGCGGGGAGTCGGATTCTGAGCCAGCCAGCGGGGGCACAGGCGTTCTCTCGGGGCGGCGCGCCTCGAATTGGAGTGGTGGGTGCGGGCGGCCTTGGCGTGCACCATGTGCGCATCCTTCGCGATCTGGCGGGCGATCGATTCTCGGGGTTTGTAGACGAGAATCCCGCTCGCGCGCGCGAGGTTGCCGAAACGCACGGCGTTCGCGCGTATCCGTCGCTCGACGCCCTGCTGGACGACGTGGACGCGATCTCGATCGTCGTGCCGACGACGGCGCATCACGCGGTGGCCACGCAGGCGCTCGAGCGGGGCAAGCACCTCTTCGTCGAGAAGCCGTTCACCGTAACGCTCGAGGAGGCAGACGACTTGCTCGCGCGTTCACGCGCGGCCGGCGTGGTGCTGCAGGTTGGGCATGTCGAACGCTTCAATCGTGCAGTACGTGCGGCGATGCCGTACGTGGACGAGCCACGGTTCATCGAGAGCGATCGGTTGGCGCCGTTCAACCCGCGCGGTTCGGATGTGGCGGTCGTACTCGATCTGATGATCCACGACCTCGATCTGGTGCACACGCTGGTGGGAACGCGTGTGGTGGACGTGCAGGCGATGGGGATGCCGGTGCTCACGCCGCAGATCGACATCGCGAACGCACGACTCACCTTCGCCAATGGCGCTGTCGCCAACATCACGGCGAGTCGCGTGTCGCGCGAGCGCTTGCGCAAGCTCCGCATCTTCCAGCGCAACGGCTATGTGTCGCTCGACCTTGCCGCTGGTACGGGAGAGTTCTTCCGGTTGCGTGGAGATTTCGATCCGCTGCAGTTGGCGCAGGCACCGCGTGCGCTCGCCGATTTCGTGGAGTTGATTCCGCTCAGCGCGCCCGAAGGTGAGCCGCTCGCTTTGGAGCTGGCGCAGTTTCTCGGTGCCATCGCTGGGCGAAACAAGGTGGCCGTCACGGGCGAGGAAGGACGCGAAGCACTCGAGGCGGCGCTGCGCATCGTGACCGCAATCGAACAGGCGCGTGCGCTGATGACGACTGGTGGTCGCGTCGGTGCGTGAGATTCTCTTTGTCGTCGGAGAGGCCTCCGGCGACCTGCACGCGGGCAAGGTGGCCGAAGAGATCGCTCGTCGCCGTCCTGATGTGCCGATGGTCGGTATTGGCGGTGGACACATGCGCCGTGCGGGCGTGACGATCCTCGAGGATGTCGAGAAGCTCGCCGTGATGGGGTTCGTGGAAGTGCTCGCGCACATTCCCAAGCATTGGTCGCTGTTGCGCATGCTGCGCGCGCGCATCGCGAGTGGGAGTGTCGGGCTCGTCGTGCTGCTCGACTATCCGGGATTCAATCTCAAGGTGGCTGAAGTCGCGCGTGCGGCGGGCATCCCGGTGCTGTACTACATCACGCCGCAGGTGTGGGCGTGGGGCGCGGATCGACTGCCGAAGCTCGCGCGCCTCGTCACGAAGGCCGCGTCGATTCTGCCGTTTGAAGAGGCGCTGCTGCGCTCGCACGGTATCGACGCGACGTTCGTTGGCCATCCGCTGCTCGATCGTGCGCAGAACCTGCCGTCACAAGCAGAGGCGCGCGTGCGCCTTGGGCTTCCCGCCGATGGCGAAGTGTTGGCGATGTTTCCCGGCAGTCGTCGTGCAGAGATTCAACGTCATCTCGTGCC
Organism: Gemmatimonas sp.; assembly: GCA_965279375.1. GTDB lineage: Bacteria > Gemmatimonadota > Gemmatimonadetes > Gemmatimonadales > Gemmatimonadaceae > Gemmatimonas. The sequence goes on from OZ257156.1 coordinate 3,733,002, forward strand.
GTTCGTCGCTGCTGCGCAGGAACTCGTGCGGCGTCGTCCTTCGCTGCGTGTGATAGTGAACGTTGCGCCGACGGTGCAGATCTCCGCGGAGGTGTGCCCGTTTCCGCTGGTGCATGGCAACTCGTTCGACGTGTTGCGAGCCGCGACGGCCGGTATGCTCAAGAGCGGTACCACGACGCTCGAAGCGGCGGTGGCTGGGCTGCCGCACATCGTGGGATATCGCACGAGCCCCATCACGTATCGCATCGCGCGTCGCGTGGTCAAGATTCCGCATATCGGACTGGTGAACGTCGTCGCCGGCCGAGAGGTCTCACGCGAGTTCGTGCAGGACGCCTTCGTGCCGCTGCAGGTGGCCGATGCCATCGAGCCACTGCTCGATGCGACGAGTGCAGTGCGGCGCGCGGCAGAAGACGGACTGGCGGACGTGCGGAGCAAGTTGGGAACGCCGGGGGCTGCGGCTCGTGTCGCGGACATGGCGTTGGGCCTGATCGGATGACAGCGCCGCGCGAGCGCAACGTGCCCTCGCGGAACGCGCCGATCGACTTCACTTCGGGGCAACCGCTTACTTGGCGTACACGCACCGCCATCCGTCTCGGTGGTTGGTTGTTGCGCGTGCTGGGCGCGACCTGGCGTACGCGCGTGTATGGTCGCCAGGCGTTACTCGACCGGGGGGTGTCCGACCCGCGCGTGGTGTACACCCTATGGCACGGTCAGATGCTTCCCATCGTTTGGGTGCATCGTCAAACCACGGCGGTGATGATCAGCGAGCACCGCGACGGTGAGATCATCGCGCGTGTCATCGGCGGGTTAGGGTTTTCGGCCGTGCGTGGCTCGACGTCGCGCGGCGGTGCGCGTGCGCTGCTGGAAACGGTGCAGGTGCTCAAGGGCGGTACCGACATTGCCATTACGCCCGATGGACCGCGTGGGCCACTGCATTCGTTCGCGCCGGGCGCGCTGCTCCTCGCGTTTCGCGCACAGGCGGATGTCGTGCCGATCGTCGCGCACGTGGACCGCAAGTGGCAGCTCAAGTCGTGGGATCGTTTCGAGATTCCCAAGCCATTCGCGCGCGTCACGGTGGTGTACGGCACGCCGGTGCGCCCGATGGCTGATGACGCGCGTGGCGTCGCGGCGCTGACGGACACGTTCGCGGCGCGCATGACGGATGAAGGCGCGCGAGCGGCCGCCATAGCGGCCGGCGAATGGTCGGAGCCGCTCACCTCGTCGCTGGTCTAGGGCAGAGGAGAAGCCCGATGTCCATCGCAACGCGCGTCGCCGCGCTGGTGGAGCGGATGTGGAAGAGTGAGGGGACGGGGGCCGCCCTCGCACGCGTGCTGCTGACGCCCGCAGAGCGACTCTTCTCGTTCGTTGTCGCGCGCCGCAATCGCGGTTACGACGCGTCGTCGCCATCAACGCGGGCGCTGGCCGCGCTCTCAGTCGGCAACCTGACGGTAGGCGGCACGGGCAAGACGCCAATCGCTGCGTGGTGCGTGCAGCGCCTGCGCGCACAGGGGGCCAAGCCCTCGATCGTCATGCGTGGCTATGGCGACGACGAGTGGCGGGTGCACACGCTGCTCAACCCCGGCGTGCCGGTCATCGTCTCGCCGGAGCGGACGGATGGTGTGTTGACGGCACGCACACGCGGCGCGGATTGCGTGGTGCTCGATGATGCCTTCCAGCATCGCCGAGTGGCGCGCGCGGCGGATCTGGTGCTGGTGAGCGCCGATCGGTGGACTGATCGTGTGCGTCTGCTGCCCGCCGGACCATTTCGGGAGCCTCTCGCTTCGCTGCAGCGCGCGAGCGTTGTCGTGGTAACGGTCAAGAGTGCCACGGCGGATGTTGTCACGCGCACGGTGCGCGCTGTCACCGCAGCGGCGCCAGCGGTCCCCGTCGCCGTGGTTCGACTGGTGCCCGGCACCATTCGACTCGCGGCAAGCTTGCCCTCGCTGCAGCAGGCTGATGGCGCGACCGATCGTGGTGCTCGAGCGTCCACGCGCACGAATGCGCCGTCGCTCTCGCATGACGCCGCGTGGCTGCGCGGGCGTGACCTGCATGTCGCGACAGCGATCGGCGATCCCGCGTCGTTCGTTGCACAACTGCGTGGTCTTGGTACTGAGATTTCAGCGGTGCATCGCTACCCTGACCACCATGCGTTCACTATCGACGACGCGACCAAGATTGCCACGGCGGCACGTGGATCGTCGGGTGTGATCTGCACGCTCAAGGATGCGGTCAAGCTCGGCGCACTCTGGCCTCGCGAAGCGCCGCCGCTTTGGTATGTTTCACAGACAGTGGTTGTCGAACGAGGCGCCGAAGCGTTGGACCGTGCATTCGCGCGGGTGCTGGCGGCGCGCGCGACCACTGCTCCCACCGCCGGCTGAGCCCGGCCAAAACCTGCCTCTATGGCCCTCAATCTTCGGCTTCCCACGGACAGTATCGTCCGCCCGGACAAGGACCGTTTTCTCAACGAAGACAATCCGTTCGAAGGAATGATGTCGCGCTTCGATCGCGCGGCGGAACTCCTCGACCTTGAACCCGGCATTTACAAGATTCTTCGCAACCCTGAAAAGCAGTTGATCGTCTCCGTCCCGGTGCAACTCGACAATGGTGAAGTCGAGGTGTTCACCGGGTATCGCGTTTTGTACAACACGTCGCGCGGGCCCGCGAAGGGCGGCATCCGCTTCGACATGAAGGTGAATCTCGAAGAAGTGAAGGCGCTCGCGGCCTGGATGACGTGGAAGTGTGCTGTCGTCAACTTGCCGTTCGGCGGAGCGAAGGGCGGCGTGGTGTGCGATCCCAGCAACATGAGTGTCGGTGAGCTCGAGCGCGTCACGCGTCGCTACACCAAGGGCATCATCTCGTTGCTCGGTCCCGACACCGACGTTCCCGCTCCGGACGTGAACACGAACGAGCGCGTGATGGCGTGGGTGATGGACACCTACTCCATGCATGTCGGTCGAACCGAGAACGCCGTCGTGACGGGCAAGCCCGTCGAGATGGGCGGATCGCTCGGTCGCAAGGAAGCGACTGGCCGCGGTTGCATGCTCGTCACGCGTGAGGCTCTCGAGCATCTCGGGCTCAAGATGCAGGGCGCCACGATGGCGGTGCAGGGCTTTGGCAACGTCGGTTCGACGGCCGCCAAGTTGATGGCGCGTGAAGGCTGCAAGGTCGTGGCGATCGGTGATCGCTTCGGCGCATTTCACAACGCGAAGGGCATCGATGTCGATGCGGCGATCGCGTACGTGGACAAGCATCGCTCGCTCGAGGGCTTCACTGGTGCTGATGCGATCGATCCGGAAGAGTTGTTGACGCTCGACGTTGACGTGCTCGTTCCCGCGGCACTCGAAAACGTCATCACCACCAAGAACGCGCCCAAGATTCGCGCGAAGGTGATCTGCGAAGGCGCCAACGGCCCGACGACTGCGGCGGCCGACCCGATCCTCGACGAGAAGGGGATTTTCGTCATCCCTGACATCCTCGCGAACGCGGGCGGTGTGACCGTGTCGTACTTCGAGTGGGTGCAGGATCGCATGGGCTACTTCTGGTCCGAGACCGACGTCAATCAGCGTCTGGCTGGTATCATGACACGCAGCTTCCAGGACGTGCTCCAGCTGTCCAAGCAGCACAAGGTGAACATGCGTACGGCGGCGTACATGGTGTCGATCAGTCGAGTCGCTACCGTGCACCGTCTGCGCGGGATCTACGCCTGACCGACGCGCGCTCGTGCGCATCGCGGTAGTCGTCGTCGGCAAGCCTCGTCATCCGGGGCTTGCCGACGCGATTCGGGACTATGAGACTCGAGCGGCGCGGTATTGGCCGCTCGACGTGTTCGAGGTTAAGGAGGAGTCAGGGCGGAGTTCCACGCCCGCCCTCGTGAAGGCCCGTGAGACGGAGCGCCTTATCGAACGCATACCTGGAGAGGCGCGCATCGTGGCGTGCGATCCAGGGGGCGCCCCCATGGACTCCGATGCCTTCGCTGCCTTTCTTGCAACGCAGCGCGACCACGCCCAGAGCGTCGCGTTTGTCATCGGCGGCGCCCACGGACTCGATGATACGATTCGGCAGCGCGCGGCTCGGCGGCTATCTTTAGCGCCGTGGACACTGCCCCACGAACTCGCGCGCCTGGTGCTGGCCGAGCAGCTATACCGCGCTGGGACCATCGCGCGGGGAGAACCGTATCACAAATGATCCTCACGTGAGCGAAACGACCACACAGCTCTCCAGCGCGACTGACGTTCTCGTTCGTACCGTACCGCTCGGCGGCAGCGCGTTCTCTCGCGCGTTGCAAGCCGGAAGCGTCGGTGCCGAGTGGTTGGCGCAGCGCCCGACATCGTCCGCCCAATGGCGCGCGCGCGCGGTCGCGGTACGCGACGGACATCGGACGATCGATTGGCTGACGGCGTTAGCTCCGGCGATCGCGGCGACCGGGCGTGCCGCGGAGCGGCTTGGCCGCGCGGCCGCTGGTGGTGTGGTCGTCACCACGGGTCAGCAACCGGGACTCTTCGGCGGGCCGACGTACACGTGGTCCAAGGCGCTCGGCGCGCTGGCGATGGCCAATGCGCTGGAGGCGGAGGTGGGCATGCCCGTCGCCCCGATCTTCTGGGCCGCGAGCGACGACGCAGACTGGATGGAAGCTGCCGTGACGCACGTGGTGACGGCTCGCGGCCTGGAGGCGCTCTCGCAGGTGGGGCCGGCGACGGACGGTATCGCCATGGCCGACGTGCCCCTCGGTGACCTGACGGCCGCCCTGGAGCGGCTGCGCGCTGCCTGTGGCTCGGCGGCCCACGTGGACGTGCTGGAGCAGGTAGCGTCTGCCTACGTGCCACACAACACCGTCGGCGCGGCGTACGTGCATTTGCTGCGCGCGCTGCTCGAACCGCTTGGCATCGCGGTTCTCGATGCGGCGCATCCCTCGTGTAGAGCGGCGGCCGACCCGTTCCTGCGCAACGCGCTGGGTCGTGCCGCCGCAGTATCCGACGCACTTGCCGCACGCACGCTTGCTATTCGTGCCGCAGGCTTCGAGCCCCAAGTCGAGCCCATCAACGAGCTCTCATTGGTGTTCCGTACGCAGCTCGGCGTGTCCGGTCGTGAACGTGATCGCGTGCGTGAGCGAGTGCCTGTTCAAGATGCCGCCCGCGTTGTCCGCGAAGCAGAATCCGGCACACTTGGCGCGAACGTGCTGCTTCGACCGGTGTTGGAGCGCGCGCTGCTGCCCACGGTGACGTACATGGCTGGTCCGGGCGAGTTTGCATACTTCGCGCAGGTGAGCGCGGTGGCCGATGCGCTCGGTGCGGAGCCGCCTGTCGTGACGCCTCGCTGGGCGGGCGAGCTGGTGGACTCGCGCGCGATGGCGCTGCTCGACGAGCTCGGTATCGACGAGGCGCTGCTGCGCGAACCCAACCTCGCCGAAACGGAGCTGGCGCGGCGCAGCGTCGCGGACACTGTGCAGGACGCACTCGAGCGCCTGCGTGTGGCGACGGACACGCAGCTGCGCACCGTGCGTGACGCGATCCGTCAGGACGACGGCGTGGTGTCCGCTGACGTCCTCGCCGGGCTCGAGCGCGATGTGTCGCATCGGTTGGAGCGATTCGAGCGTCGTATCCGCGCCGGCGTCAAGCGTCGCGAAGTCGAGTTGATGCAACGTGTCGCGGTCGCGCGCGGATGGCTGCGGCCGTTGGGTACGTCGCCGGAGCGTGTGCTCAACGTGATCCCGATGCTCGCGCGCTACGGCCCGACGGTGTTCGTGCAGATGCACGCCGCCGCGCTCGAGTACGCGCGTTCGCTGGTGCAGGGCGTCGACGAGGCGAAGTGAGCGCAGAGTCGAACGGCCGATCGGCGATGGTAGTTGGTGCGGGAATCTTTCTGAGCCGCATCGTTGGCTTGCTGCGCAACTTGCTCTTCGCTCGCTACTTCGGCGCAGGTGTGGCGTCGGATGCATACACCGCGGCCTTCAAGATCCCGAATGCCGTGCGCAATCTGCTCGGCGAAGGCACGCTCTCCGCATCGTTCGTTCCGGTGTACAGCAAGATGCTTGCGCGCGGCGACGAAAAGGCGTCTCGCGCGCTTGCCGGTGCGATTCTCGGTCTGCTGCTCGCGGCCGTCTCCGTGCTCACACTCGTGGGAATCGCGATCGCGCCGTGGCTGACCACATTTCTCGCCGCCGGCTTCGACGACGCCACGCAGGCGCTGACCACGCGACTGACGCGCGTGCTTTTCCCGATGACCGGGCTGATGGTGCTGAGCGGCTGGTGCCTCGGCATCCAGAACTCGCACCGTCGCTTCTTCTGGTCGTATGCGAGCGCGGCGCTGTGGTCGATTGCCCAGATCGCCTTGCTGCTCGTTTGGGGAAGTCGTGCCAGCGATATGGTGCAGCTGTCGGTGTGGTTGGCGTGGGCCACGTTGGTGGGCGCTGCGTTGCAGGTGGGCGCACAACTTCCAGAGGTCATGCGGCTGGTGTGGCCGCTACCCGTCTCGCTCAGCACGATGGCCGACGGCGTGAAGCAGACGCTCCGCAATGTGTTGCCGGTGGTGACGGCGCTCGGCGTGGTGCAGATCTCGTCGTTCGTGGACCTGCAGATTGCATCCTGGCTGCCGTCTGGCGCGGCGACGAACATGGGATACGCGAACAACATTGCGCTGTTGCCCGTGTCGCTGTTCGGCGTGTCGGTCGCTGCGGCGTCGTTGCCGGAGTTTTCGCGCGACTCGGGTTCGCTGGCCATGGATGCGCTGCTCGAGCGCCTGCGCGGCGGTTGGCAGCGCATCCTGTTCTACATCATCCCGAGCACTGTCGCGTTCACGGCGTTCGGTGACTACTGCGTGGGCATCCTGTACCGCGGTGGCAAGTTTGGTGCGCAGGAGCAGCAGGTGGTGCATTTGATCCTGGCAGCATTCGCCGTCGGGCTCATCAGCTTTGCGTCCGTCAAGTTGCTGTCGTCCGCGTACTACGCGCTGCAGGACTATCGCACGCCGCTGCGCGCGAGCATCGCGAGTATCTGCGTGTCGGCGGTGGCGTCTATCGCGATTGCCGTTCCGTTGCGCGCGTCGCCGTACGCGTCGGCGGGCATCGCTCTCGGTACCGCGCTCGGGTCGTACGTGAATCTCAGCATCCTCATTCGCGGCCTGAATCGACGACTGGGCTCTCTGTACACGACAACAATGTGGGCAGGCACGCGGCGCATTCTGATTGCGTCTGCAGTGGGCGCTGCGGTCGCCTGGGGCGGGAAGCTCGGTTTGACTGCGCTGACCTCATCACTCCATCCGCGCGTTGCCGGGCCGCCGATCCTCGCGCTCTTTGGTGGCGTGTACTTGCTCGTTGCGTGGTGGATGGGATCGGGTGAGGCGGCGCGGTGGCTTCGACTGCCGATGCGGTCGCGCCCGACGCCTGCCGCCTGACACGGCCGTCGAGCGATGTCTGACGAGAGCGTAGTGCGCGATTCCGATGCGGCGATGCCGCTGCCCGATGACGAATGGACAGCGGAGGCGATGGCGCGCGGCATGCCGGCGTCGGTGGCGGTAAAACTGCCACACTTGCCGGATGGTCCGGGTGTGTATCTGTGGAAGGATGCGGACGGCGTCATCCTGTACGTCGGCAAGGCGAAGCGACTGCGATCGCGCGTGCGCAGCTACTGGGCGCAGGATCACGAGGCGAGCCCCAAGACGCGTGGTCTGCTGCGCAAGGTGCGCGACCTCGAGACGATCGTCGTTCCCACGGAGGCGCACGCGCTGATCCTCGAAGCGACGATGATCAAGGAGAATCGTCCTCGCTTCAACATCGCGCTGCGCGACGACAAGTCGTATCCGTACATCAAGGTTACGGTTCAGGAGCCGTTCCCGCGTGTGATCGTCACGCGCCGACTTCTCGACGACGGTGCGCGCTACTTCGGTCCGTACACCGATGTGGGTGCGATGCGAAAGGCGCTCAACGTCGTCAAGCGCATCTTCACCGTGCGCTCGTGCCACTACGCGCTGATGCGAGAGGTACCGGAGCGGCCCTGTCTCGACTACTTCATCAAGAAGTGTCAGGCGCCGTGCGTGGGATATCAGTCGAGCGAAGACTACCGCACGATGATCGACGAGGTCGTCTGGTTTCTCGACGGCCGCACCAACGACGTCGTGCGCCGCGTTAAGGAGCGCATGGTCGAGGCGTCGGAGCGTCTCGACTTTGAACGCGCCGCCGAGATGCGCGATGCGTTGCGTCATCTCGAGAAGATGGAAGAGCCGACGGTCGTGCTCGAAGTGGAGGGCGGCGATCGCGACGTGGTGGGCTACGCGCGCGATGGCGAAGATGCGTGCGTGGTCGTGCTGCGCATTCGTGGCGGTACCCTGCTCGCGCGCGATCATCGTCTCGTGGAGCATGCCGAAGGCGAAGACGATGGCGCCGTACTCGGCGCGTGTCTGGCGCAGTGGTATCGCACCGCGGATGCGCGGGCAGCGGATCTGCTCGTACCGTTCGACTTCGAGGACCGCGAATCGCTGGAGACCTCGCTCGAGTGGACGCGCATTCGCGTGCCGCAGCGCGGTCCACGGCGCGCACTCGTGGATCTCGCCGATCAGAACGCGCGACACTTGTTGGAGGAGTTCAAGCTGGCGGCGCTCGAAGCCGAAGAGCGAGCCGCCGATCCAGTGTACGAACTGCAACGCGAACTGGGATTACCACGCTTGCCTCGTTCGCTCGTCTGCTTCGACATCTCCCACGCGCAGGGTACGGACGTCGTCGCCAGCTGCGTCTGGTTCGAGAACGCGCGTCCCAAGCGGGCGGAGTACCGCAAGTTCAAGATCGCGTCGTTCGAGGGGAACGACGACTTCCGCGCGATGATGGAAGTGGTGACGCGCTACTTCACTCGTCGGCTGGCCGAGGAGAAGCCGCTCCCCGATTTGTGTGTGATCGACGGCGGCAAGGGGCAGTTAGGCAAGGCGCGCGAGGCCCTTGACCAGCTCGGCGTGACGCAGATGGCGCTCATCAGCCTGGCCAAGCGCGAGGAAGAGATCTTCGTGCCGGGGAAGAGTGAATCGGTGCGATTGCCCAAGCGCTCGCCCGCACTGCGCATGCTGCAGCAGGCGCGCGATGAGGCGCATCGATTTGCGATCACCTTCCAGCGTCAGAAGCGCGCTGCCCGCACCATTACCTCGGAGCTGCTCAAGATTCCGGGCGTGGGGCCGAACAAGCGACGAGCGCTGCTCAAGGCCTTTGGAAGCGTGCAAGGGGTGCGCAACGCGAGCGTGGCCGACGTGGCCGCGATTCCGGGCTTTGGCGTCGGCTCCGCCAGGAAGCTGCTGCTTGCGCTCGGCGTTCCGGTGGCGGATGATCCGCCGCCAGTCGTTCCTGATGATTCTCCAACCGAAACGGACCCGTCGTGACTGATCGCGCGAATTGGAGCCTGACCTGCTCGTCCTGTGCCACTGCCGTTCCTGTCGCCGGCGCCTCGCTGTGCACGAGCTGCGGGCAGCCGCTTTTTGCGCGCTATGCGCCTGTTCCAGTCGGAACCCCCCTCGCACCGCGATGGGACGCGTGGCGGTATTCGCCGTTCATGCCGCTGCTCGCCGGCGAGGCTCCCGTCACGCTGGGCGAAGGGCTGACTCCGCTGATCGAGTCGCCGGCGCTGGCGACAGCCATGGGCGTACGACGACTGTGGATCAAGGACGAAGGGCAGAACCCGACGGCGTCGTTCAAGGCTCGTGGCATGAGTGCGGCGGTCACGCGGGCCAAGGGAGCTGGGGTGCCGGGGATCGTGGTGCCGACGGCCGGCAACGCCGGTGCGGCGCTTGCTGCGTACGGCGCGGCGGCCGGGCTCGAAGTGCGTGTCTTTGCGCCTCGAACGACGCCACGTCCGATTCTCGACACGATCGAAGCGATGGGGGCGACACTGGTCCGCATCGACGGGCACATCGGCGACGCCGGAAAGCTGGCCCTGGCGTACGCGGCGGAGACCGGGTTCTTCAACGTGTCCACGCTGCGCGAGCCGTACCGCGTGGAGGGGATGAAGACGATGGGTTTTGAGGTGGCCGAGCAGTTGGGGTGGCGACTCCCGGATGCCATCGTCTATCCGACCGGCGGCGGCGAAGGGACGATCGGCATCTGGAAGGCGATCGACGAGCTGGTCGCGGGCGGGTGGCTTCCGGCCGATGCAAAGCAGCCCAAGTACGTCATCGCGCAGGCGTCTGGGTGTGCGCCGATTGCGCGGGCATTCGCTGCGGGCGAGTCGAAGGCGGAGCCGTGGATCGATCCGACCACGTACGCCGCGGGATTGCGAGTGCCGTCGCCACTGGGCGACCGACTGTTGCTGCGCATTCTCCGCGAGGCGGGCGGCACGGCCGGCGTGGCGACCGAGGAGCAGATCCGGACGTGGACGCTCCGCATGGCGACCGAGACCGGGATCGATGCGGCGCCAGAAGGCGGCTGCGCGTTGCAGGTTTTGCACGATGCGGTGCGCGCCGGAACGATCGCGGCGGACGCGGAAGTCGTGCTGTTCAACACCGGAAGTGGTGCGTCGTATCGCACCTGAGTGAACGCATTCCGGACCGGAATCGAGGGTGTTGCCGTTGAAGTTCGCTGCACGGTCGATCGAGCGAAGTCCATGTCTTTGATTGACTTCGCTTGGTCTGCCTCTTACGTTGTGTGAAGTGGGCGGCGGCGTTGGGTTGCCGCCCGATTAGTGTCCGGGGGAGGGCCGCGCTGGCCCCGTCCCCCGTTTTCGTACCGGGACCATGGTTCGCGTCACACGTGTGCATCCCGGGAGCATCGCCGATGAAATCGGCATTGTCCCCGACACCGAACTCCTCGCCGTGAATGGACGGCCGTTGGAGGACTTCCTTGATTGGGAGTTCTTGACGGCTGACGAGGCGTTCGTGGTGGCCGCAAAGCTGCCCGATGGCACGGCGATGGAATACGACATCGAGCGCGTCGATGGCGAACCAATGGGCGTCGAGCTGGCACCGCCGACGATTCGCCGCTGCGCGAACCGCTGCGAATTCTGCTTCATCGAAGGTCTCCCCAAGGGGCTGCGGAAGCCGCTCTACATTCGGGACGACGATTATCGCCTTTCGTTCGCGTACGGCAACTTCGCCACGCTGTCGAACGTGAAGGAGAAGGACATCGCGCGCATCCTCGAGTACCGCCTGTCACCGTTGTACGTCTCGGTCCATGCGACGCCGTGGGAAGCGCGGAAGGTGCTGCTAAACAACCCGCGCGTCCCCAACATCGTCGAGCAGCTCACGCGGCTCGCCGAGGGCGGCATTCAGTTTCACGCGCAGATGGTCATCGTGCCGGGACTAAACGACGGCGCGGTCCTGGAAGAGTCGCTGTCCGACCTGTACAATCTGGGCGACGCGGTGATGTCCGTGGCGCTGGTTCCGGTGGGCGTGACCCAGTTCTCGCATCTGTACAACGGCAAGTCGATGGATCGCGAGAACGCGCAGATCCTGCTCGACGCCGTGGAGCGCTGGGAAGCACGGGCGCTCGCCGAGCGAGACGATCGCTGGGTCTTCGGCTCCGACGAGTTGTATCTGCTGGCGGAGCGCGAGCTGCCGAACGTGGAGCACTACGGCGAGTTCTCGCAGATCGAGAACGGTGTCGGCGCCGTGACGTCGCTGCGGATGCGCATCAAGGACGGGCTGTCGCAGCTGCCGCGCCTCGACGGGCGCCGTATCGGCGTCGTGACGGGCACGTCCATGGCGGCGCTGATGCCGGAACTGCTGGACCAACTGCACGAGGCGACGGGTGCGACCTTTGTGCTGATTCCGATGGAAAACACCCTGTTTGGCCCGACCACCACGACCGCCGGCCTGTTGGTTGGCGCCGATATTCGGCGCGCACTGGCCGATCGCAGCGATTTGGACATGGCACTGATCCCCGCCGAGTGCATCAACGACGACGGTCTCTTTCTTGATGAAGAGTCGTTCGTTGCCGTGCGCGAAGCGATGCCGATGCCGGTCTATCCTTCGTATGACTTCATAGACGCGCTGGTCCCGGAAGGTGACGCGGCGATGACCCCTGCCGCATGAGCCTCCCAGTCGTAGCAATCGTCGGCCGCCCCAATGTGGGCAAGTCGCAACTGTTCAACCGCATCATGGGCGACACCACCGCCATCGTATCGGAGGAGGCGGGTACCACGCGTGATCGTCACTTCGGTCAGGCCGAGTGGGCCGGTCGTCATTTCTGGCTCGTGGATACCGGTGGTCTCGTGGAAGACTCCAACGAGCCCATGGACAACGAGATCCGCAAGCAGGTCATGCAGGCGATCGAAGAAGCCGACATGCTGCTGCTCGTGGTGGACTCCAAGGTCGGCGTCCATCCAAGTGACGCGCGGCTCGTGGACATCCTGCGTCAGGCGCGCAAGCCGTGGATGATCGTCGCAAACAAGGTCGACCTCCCGGAGAGCACCGACTGGTACGAGTTCTATCGACTGGGCGCGGGCGACGTGTTCCCGCTCTCCGCGCAGAACGGCAAGGGCTCTGGCGACGTGCTGGATGCCGTGGTCGAGCGCATTCCGGAAATGCCGGAGCAGGAAGATGAAGCGGTGCGCATCGCCGTGATCGGGCGACCGAACGTGGGCAAGTCGTCGTTCGTGAATCGGTTGCTTGGTGAAGAGCGCTTGGTCGTGAACGACGAAGCCGGCACCACGCGCGACTCGATCGACGCGCCGATGCGCTACAAGGAGCGCGATCTCATCTTCGTGGACACCGCCGGTTTGCGTCGACAGTCCAAGATCGATGATGGCATCGAGTTCTATGCCGCACTGCGCACGCGTCGCGCGATCGACTCGGCGGACGTCTGCATCCTCATGATCGACGCGACCGAGGGGCTCCAGAATCAGGACCTCAAGATCGCGACGATGGCCTGGGAAGCCGGACGCGGGCTGATCATCGTCATGAACAAGTGGGACCTGTACGACGAGAAGGACGGCAAGAGCGCGGCGAAGCTGACGAAGGAGATGACGGAAAAGGCGCCGTATCTCAACAACGTTCCGTTTCTCTTCTCCTCGGCCAAGACCGGTCAGCGCGTCACCAAGGTGCTCGATCTGGCGCTCTCGGTGCAGGAGCAGCGCACGCGTCGCATCTCCACGTCGCAGGTCAACGACGGACTGCAGGAGCTGCTGGCGCGGTTGCAGCCGCCGCAGGCTGCGGGCCGCGAAGTGAAGCTCAATTACGCCACGCAGGTGGAGGTCGAGCCGCCGACGTTCGCGATCTTCGGCAATCATCCGGAGCTCATCCCGGAGAACTACATCCGCTACCTGCACAACGGCTTCCGCGACAAGTGGGGCTTCCTCGGCTCTCCTGTGCGCATCCTGATGCGCCGCAAGAACGAGCGCGAAGAGTGATTGCAGTCGCTGTGATCGCGGCGTACTTGTTCGGCTCCATTCCTACGGCCTATCTCGTGGGCCGTGCGAATGGAGTGGACCTGCGCACCGTTGGATCCGGCAACCTTGGCGCGACCAACGTGTTCCGCACGTTGGGGTGGAAGTGGGGACTGTTCGTGTACGTCAGCGACATGCTCAAAGGCGTGCTGCCGGTGCTGCTGCTGCCCGGCTTCGCCAAGGTCGCGGCGGGATGGCCGTGGGGCGTTGCGTTCGGTGTCGCCGCGATCGTAGGCCACGTGCGCCCGATCTTCCTGATGGGCAAGGGCGGCGGCAAAGGCGTGGCGACTGCCAGTGGTGTCTTCCTCGCGCTCGCACCGGTGCCGGCGCTCTGTGCGCTCGCGGCCTTCATCATCGTTGTCGCACTGTGGCGCTACGTGTCGCTCGGCTCCCTCGTGGGCGCTGTCGTGCTGCCGCTGGTGCTGGGCTTTCAGGAGCGCGCGTTGACGCCGCTGGTGCTGGTGAGCGCGACTGTCGCTGCCTTCGTGTTCTGGACGCACCGGGAGAACATCGGTCGGTTGCGTCGTGGTGAAGAGCGGCGTGTCGGACGTTCACGTGGAGAGCAGCAGGCATGAGCGCTGTGGAGACATCAGTGCCGACCGTCGACGCTGGCGTGATTCGGTGTGCGGTCGTTGGCGGTGGCGCGTGGGGCACCGCCATAGCTGACCGACTGGTGCGCAACGGCCACGATGTGGTGCTCTGGGCGCGTGAGGAGGACGTGGTCGAGGCAGTCAATGCGCGACACGAGAATCCACGCTTCCTTCCCGGCGCTTCGCTGGCGACCGCGTTGCGCGCGAGCAGTGACATGGCGCAGGCACTGAACGGCGCGCAGCTCGTCATCTACGCGGCGCCGTCGCACGTGCTGCGGCTCGTCGTGGCAGCCGGTGCTGCAGCGATTGCGACCGACGCGGTTCTCGCCGTGGCCACCAAGGGCATCGAGCGCGAAACCTTGGCGCTGATGACCGATGTCGTCGCGTCAGCGGCACCCGGGCATCCCGTGGTGGCCGTGAGTGGACCAAGCTTTGCCGCCGAAGTCGCTGCCGGTCAACCGACGGCGGTGGTGGCTGCGTGTAGCGATCACGCGGCCGCAAAGCTGGTCCAGCGTGCGATGAGCGCAGCGGCGTTCCGCGTTTACACCAGCGATGACGTCGTCGGCGTTGAACTCGGCGGCGCACTCAAGAACGTGATGGCCGTGGCGACTGGTATCCTCGATGGTTTGGGGCTTGGCTACAATCCGCGCGCCGCGTTGATGACGCGTGGCCTGGCCGAGATGACGCGACTTGGTCTGGCATTGGGCGCGCGCGGTGAAACGTTTGCTGGACTCGCCGGACTCGGCGATCTCGTGCTGACATGCACCGGTGCGCTGTCGCGCAATCGCGCCGTAGGTGTGGCGATCGGGCAGGGACAGACGCTCGATGAAGCGCTGGCCGGAAAGGACAGCGTCGCCGAGGGCGTACTGAATGCGCAGAGCGCGAAGGCGCTCGCCGACCGGCTCGGCGTTGAGATGCCGATCATCGACGCAACGCATCGCATTCTGTTTGCGGGACAGCCGCCCAAGGAAGCCATCGCCGAGCTGATGGCGCGTGAACTCCGAGCCGAGCGAGACTGAACAGCGCATGATACGCGGCGAGCCTGTCCAGGAGTTCTACTCGATCGGTGAGGTGTGTGCGCTGACCGATCTCAAGCCACACGTACTGCGGTACTGGGAGAGCCAGTTCAAGCTGCTCAATCCCGCCAAGAATCGCAGCGGCAATCGCGTGTACGCACGGCGCGAGGTCGAGCTGATCTTGCTGGTGAAGCATCTGCTGTACACCGAGAAGTACACCATCGATGGCGCACGCCAGAAGCTCGACGAACACCGGAAAGGCGGCAGTCTGCGCACCGAAGCGCGCGTTGCCCTCGAATTGCAGTCGATCGAGTCGTTGGAGCGCGACCTGTCCGAGCTCGTAGCCTTGCTCGATCAGCGACTGCCCAACACCGCGCGATCGTCGCCGTAACCCGCCTCATCTCCGCTATGCGCATCCTGCTGAGCAATGACGACGGAATTCTTGCCAAGGGACTCGGCGTGCTGGAGCGCGCCGCGGAATCGCTTGGCGAGTTGTACGTGGTGGCCCCCGATCGCGAACAGAGCGCGACGAGCCATTCGCTGACCCTGCATCATCCGCTGCGGCCCGTGCGACTCGGTGAGCGGCGCTGGCAGATCGATGGTACGCCGACCGACTGCGTGATGATCGCGTGCGAAGAACTGCTCGAGCATCGCCCCGACTTCGTGCTGAGCGGCATCAATCACGGTCCGAACATGGGCGAGGACGTGCTGTATTCCGGCACCGTGGCAGCGGCGATGGAAGGTCTCGCCCTTGGCATTCCGTCGATCGCGGTGTCGTTCGCGGGAAGCGTGCAGCGTGCGGACGCGCTGCTCGATACGCAGGTGGAGCTGCTGCGGACCATTCTCGCGCGCCTCACGTCGCTCACAAAGTTTCCGGCGGATACGCTACTCAACGTCAACCTGCCGAACATCGCGTCGGATCAGGTGAAGGGCATCAAACTGACGCGGCTCGGCCGGCGTGTGTTCAGCGATTCGATTGCCAAGATGAAGGATCCGTGGGGGCGAGAGATTCTCTGGATCGGCGGTGGGTCTGTTGAATGGAGTGGTCCGCCTGACTCCGATTTCCGCGCGGTTCACGACGGCTACGTGTCGGTGACGCCGCTTCACCTCGATCTGACGCATCGCGCGGTGCTCGATGCAGCGGCGGATTGGTGGCAGGAACCCTAGAGCCGGAGTTCCGCGGCGCGCGTCGGCGCCTGGTGGAGATGTTGCAGGAGAAGGGGATCAAGGATCTCGCGCTGCTGCGCGCGATCGATCAAGTCCCCCGACATCTCTTCGTTCCGCCGACCGTGCGTCATCGTGCGTATACGGATTCATCGATACCGATTGGCAACGGCCAAACGATCTCGCAGCCGTACGTGCACGCGCGCTCGGTGGAGCAGCTGGCGTTGACCGGAAACGAGCGCGTGCTCGAGATCGGCACGGGCTCTGCGTATCAGACCGCGTTGCTCGCACAGTTGGCGTCGCAGGTGTTTTCGGTCGAACGGTTTGCCGCGTTGCTCGATCGCGCGCGCACAGTGTTGGCGCAGGCCAACGTGCGTAACGTTTCGCTCTCTCTCGGTGACGGTACGCTCGGGTGGCGCGAGTATGCGCCCTATGACGCGATCGTCGTCAGCGCAGGCGCGCCACACGTTCCACCCGCGTTGGAATCGCAGCTCGCCGAAGGTGGACGCCTGCTGATTCCGCTTGGCGACAAGACGGACCAGATGTTGACGTTGTGCGTGAAAGAAGGTGGTCGGCTGGTGATGCGTGACATCGTACCCGTCCGCTTCGTCCCCTTGATTGGGGCCGGTGGCTGGCCGGCCTGATGTCATCTGGACGTTGATCGCGTCCAGACGTCTGGCAGCGCACTTTCGCTTTCACGAGCGTACATGACCACGACCTCGCACACCTCCGGCAACTCCGCTCACGCGCGCACGATGAACTCGGGCCCGTATGCGGGACCGCATCGTCGTCCTAGCGACGACGCTCGCGCGGTCGAAGCCGCGATCGCTCGCGCCGGGAGTGCCGCGCTGGGGCCGTATCTGCCGGCTGCTGCAGGCTCGGCGCTCGAACGCGCGGGGCTCGCGCTCGCGACGACCTCCGCGTCGATCGCTGTGGCCGCTGCAGGTGTGGCGTTCCTGCAGGATACCTCCGCGATCGACAGCGACGATCTGTCGCAGGCGCTGCCGTTCGCGAGCGAGCACAAAGCGTCACTGGAGTCCGTGGATGACTCGTTCGGCGTGGTTGCGGACAGTGCTCTCCCGCCCGTCGCGGCGACGGCGGAGTTGCCGTGGATCACCACGTTTCTCGATGACGTGACACCAGTCTCGACCGCGAATTCATCAGAGGCGACGCTCGCGCCCAGCGACTGGTTCGATGCCGAGGCCTCTATCGAGCAGTTGGTCGCTGCGGAGAATGTCTCCTCCGAATTCATCGCCGTCGAGAAGCCCGCTGCGGAATTCGAGTTGGTCCAGCAGGAGTTCGCGAACTCGGAGTTCGCGACCGACGAACTCCCGAGCGAGGAGCTCGCGCCGTTTGCGTCGGCTTTCGGTGTGTCCGAGTCGAACGACGAGATTGAGGCCGAGTTGCACGGCGCGTGGGATGCTGACGGCGTGGGTGCGGAGATGCGCGCGATCGCGGATGCGCTGAGCGCGCACATCGCACCGGCGCTTGTCGATGCAACCGAGCCGGCATGGCTTGGTGAGGCCGGCGATGCGGTCACAGAGGTGGCGGAGTCTGAGCCGTTGGCGATGTGGGCGGACGACGACTTTCCCGCGACGACGGCCACCAGCGTACTTGACGTCACCGTCGAAGCGGAATCGCTCGCGATTGCGGCGGCGGCCCTGGAGTCGGCGGAGCAGCTCGCGTTGGCGCAGGAATCGGCCGCAGCGGCGCTCGAGTCGTTGGCGCAGCGCGTGCGCAGCGGCGATCTGGAGATCCTCGGCTTTCGTGCGGACCAAGGGGATGCGGCGGCGGTTGCGGCGGCGCTTGCCGCTCTGCTTGGCGCACCGCGTCGCGGCTAGCATCGATGGACTCCGTGCGGGCTCCGGAGGGGCGTCGGTTCGTCGTGGTGGGTCGGGTGCAGGGCGTTGGCTTTCGCTGGTTCGTCTGCGAGCAGGCGCGCGCACAGGGCTGCGCAGGGTTCGTGTGCAATCAGCCGGACGGCACGGTGCTGGGCGAGGCGGCGGGTCCGTCGGATCGCCTGACTCGTCTCGAGCAGTTGCTCAAGGTGGGACCGTCCGGGGCCCGCGTGACTCACGTGATGGCTTCGCCAATTCCGTTCGACTCGGCGCATCCGATGCCGTTTCCATTCGAGCTTCGTAGCTGATCGCACGGGGAGATCGACGGGCGAAGACGAGTGCCATAGTTTGCGGCATGACCGACGATTCGAGGGACCTGCTTGCCGCGCGTGTACGTGCGGCGATCACCGATGTGCCTGACTTTCCGAAGCCGGGGATTCTGTTCCGCGACATCACTCCGCTGTTGGCGAATCCGCGTCTGTTGTCCGAGACACTGGCTGCGATGGCGAGTCCATTCACCTCGACCGGCGTGACGCATGTGGTGGGCATCGAGAGCCGAGGATTCTTGTTTGGCGTCTCGATCGCTCAGTCACTGGACGTTGCATTCGTTCCCGTCCGCAAACCGGGAAAGCTGCCGCGCGCGGTGTACGAGGAGCGATTTGCGCTGGAGTATGGAACGGATTCGCTCTCCATTCATTGCGATGCGTTGCCGCAGGGCGCACGCGTGCTCGTGGTGGACGATGTCTTGGCGACGGGTGGAACGGCGCGGGCCGCGATTCGTCTCGTGGAGATGAGCGGGGCAGGGGTAGTCGGCGTGTCCGTGCTGAGCGAACTGACGTTTCTTGGTGGACGGGCGGCGCTCACTGGCTACGACGTGGCCACCGTGGTGCAGTACTGATTGGGTTGCGGATCTCGGTGATGACCGTTGCGCAGGTGTCAGTCGCGAACGGCTGGCGCCGTCGGAACGACCATGCGAACTTGACTGCGCGCCCCCGTAGCTCAGTTGGATAGAGCAGCAGTTTCCTAAACTGTTGGTCGCCGGTTCGACTCCGGCCGGGGGTACTGGTAAGACGAACGGATTTTCAGAGCGGAACAGAGCGATGTGAGGCGGGCGTCAGCTAAGACGCCCGCCTCAGTTCGTTTCTCAACTACGATCGTGCGATGCGACCATGCGGTGCGGCGCCGTCTAGCGAACGGATCGGATGTCGCCTGGCTCCTGGCGTTTGCGCAGCAAGCGCGAAGAAAGGGCCATGAGGAGACCGATAACCAGAACGGCGCCACCGCCATTGACATACGCACGTGCGGCGGCGGGCGCCGTGCTGGCCGGAAAGAGCAGCGGCTGGAGTGCGAGCACGGCGGAGCCGATGTAGACCATCATCCATCCTGCCGATCCAGTCGTGAACTCACGATGTCGCACGCTGACAATGCACTCGCGGGCTACGCCGAGGGCGCAGCCAATGAGGATGAGGTACCAGATGGAGCTGCTGAGAGTCACGATGGCCTCGGTGGTTGAAGAGAAACGTCGTGTTGGTTCTGGGGGGTGATGCGCCTGCGGGCCTGCATATGTGGAGTCCGCTACTCGTCGCGCTCGCCGTTCAGGCAACGCCCCCAGGCGTTGAGATTGTTGACGAGCCCGAGCGTTGCGATGGCGAACGCGAGCGGATTGTTCATGATGCCGGCAACGGTCATGCTGGCGAGGCTGAGCAGGACGCGCCGAAACTCGGTGTCGCACGCCGCTTCCTCTTCGTCGAGGAACTCGATGGAGCCGCTTGGCGCGACGGGACCGCTCATGGCCTGCGCCGATTTCGGGAGCAGCGCCCCAACGAGGACGTTGGTCAGCCCGTTCAGCGAGAACAGTCGACTGGCCTGCGACGCATCGAGGCGTCCGCGCTCGAGGACTCTGCCTTCGCCGTCGTACTTGGT
Organism: Gemmatimonas sp.; assembly: GCA_965279375.1. GTDB lineage: Bacteria > Gemmatimonadota > Gemmatimonadetes > Gemmatimonadales > Gemmatimonadaceae > Gemmatimonas. Next base: position 3,752,882 of record OZ257156.1, read on the forward strand.
CGTTGCGACCGATGCGAGCTGCCAGTTCCCGTTGCGAGGGACGTACTCCACGTCAACGATCGTGACGGCCTTTCCGTCGTGCGTGAGCGTGATGCGGGAGGACGGCGAGCCAATCGTCTTCGGACGAATCTCGACATAGTCGAAGCCGTCGCGGGCAGCGGCGTTTCGCGTGCGCAGCAGGTGAGTGCGTCGGCCGAGCCCCCGCGCGGCATGCTCCGAGAGGGTCAGCGCCGAGGCGGGTGCCGCTCCCACGATGTCGCCGGCGCGCAGGAGTTTGAGACTGTCTGTCGCGCCGGTTTTCGAGGCCTGGAGACCGAACTGCACGCCGGACGCGGAGGCGTCAGGTCCGCCGGTCCATACCGTGGCGGTGCCTTCGTACGGGGTGGAGGTGATCGGACCAGTGGAGTCGGCGCAGGCCGTCGCGGAGATCGCGCCAGCGCAGAGCGCGAGTGCGCTCAGGAGGTTGTGCTTGGAGAGTGACATGTGTCCCGTCCTGCTAGTGTGAACGAGCCCGAGGCTCGGAGATGTGCTCTGAGGCCGTCGGTGTTCGGACGGCAGAGGCCACACTAGGAGGCGACGTCAGCGCTCCGTCATCCGGGCGCGCGGAATTGATCGGCGGGGCGTTGGAAGAGTCGTCGGATGGGGCGATGGCTCTGGAGCGAACGCTGCGCTGGGAGAGGGAATGCGGGGGGGCCACTCCACAGGGCGGGAAGATTCGCTATCTTGCTGTGCTCTCAACGAGTGCCGTGTCCGCAGGTGGTCTGTGGCCGCGTCCTTCTTCCAACACGCAGGCTTTCACGTATGGCGCAGGCAACCCGATCCGCCGTGGCTCCGGCCGAACTCTCGGACGATCCGATCGAGAACGTGACGTCGTGGATTCAGTCGAACTCGAAGCCGCTACTGGGTGGTGTTGCCGCGATTGCGGTGGCTGCGGTGGCGATCTTCGTGTACCGCTCGAACGATGCGTCGACTCGCGAGAAGGCGTCGCGCGCGCTGTACGAGGCGCAGTCCCCGTTGACGCAGGGCAAGTACGACGAGGCGGCGTCGGCGTTGGAGAAGGTGGCGACGCGCTACGGCAGTACGACGGCCGGGCAGCAGGCGTCGATCCTGTTGGCGCACGCGCTGTTCGAGCAGAAGAAGTACGATCTCGGGATCGCACAGCTCGAAAAGGCGAAGGGGTCAGCGGGCGCGGAGTTCGCTTCGGGAATGGAGGCGACGATCGCTGCGGGTTATGAAGCGCAGGGGAAATTCGCTGAGGCGGCAGATCACTTCGGCAAGGCGGCGGCGGCGTCCAAGTTCGCGCTGGAAAAGGGCAATCTGCAGTCGTCGCAGGCGCGTGCGCTGATGTTGGCTGGCAAGTCTGCGGAGGCGCGGAAGGTTTGGGAGGAGCTGAGCAAGGACGAGAGCCTGCCATTTGCGCAGGAGGCCCAGGTTCGACTGGGCGAGATCATCGGCGCTGGGAAGTAAGCTTCGGGCGGCGGCCTGCGAGTTGGCGTGGTGTGGAATTCGCAGGCGCGCGTTTGATTGTGATCTGAGACGGTTCGATGCGGCCTGGATCTGTTGATCCGGGCCGTTTGCGTTTGTGGCAATTGACGGGTGCAACTGTCGCCGTCGTGTCGAGAGTCCTCGCTGTCGGTTTCGGTGCCGATCGTGGTGGGTGGTCGACCGGCGCGATTGGTCTGACGGGCGCGCGTTGAGGCGGTCGGGAACCGTTCGGCATCAAACCCGACATTAGCTGCACAGTAACGGGCCGTTTACGAGACAGCGAAGGTCGGCATGCGTGATATACAAGTGCGTATAATACATGTTATGTAAACCAAACAGCGTGGATAACTGTGGGAAATCCCCACGGCATGGTTATCGACGGTGTGTTGATGATCTACCCAAGACCTTCATTAGCAACGCCTTAGATCGTGTTATCTAGCGCAGTTTCTCGCGCGACGGCGCACAGATCGGCAATCTGTGCACCTGTCCACATAAAAACCGAGAGTTTTCCAGCTCGATCTCCAGCACGGCGCAAACGCCGGCGAGATCGCCACCAGAATCACCCAATCAGTGTCGCTATTCGGCCGCGAAAAACCACGCGACCCTCCCCGCGTAGAGTCGGGCCAATGGCCCGCACGGCGTCGGAATTCGTTGGCAGCGTGATCGTCAGATCACGGCCGGAGCTCGTCCGAATGGTCACCGGTGAATCGGCGAGCCCCCAGGCCTGCAGCAAGACCGCCGTCGCCACCGCGCCAGTTCCGCAGGCCAACGTCTCACCCTCAACGCCCCGCTCGAACGTCCGGTAGCGCCAGCGACCATCGGGTCGAGCCGACACCCAGTTCACGTTGGCGCCCGCCGGACTCAGGCTGGGATGTTGTCGAAGACCCGGGCCACGCGCCGGAACGTCCACCTTATCGGCATCCTCGCACAGCACGACCAGGTGCGGAATGCCGGCGATCGCGAAGCCCACGCGATGCTCGCCCTCGACCAGCGAGACATTCATATGAGGGCGCACGTCGACCACGGGCTGCAGCTCGATCTCAGGCTCCGCGTCCACGATTCGGCTTCTGATTTCGCCTGCGGGCGTCATCAGCGACATGCCGTCGGATCGGCCGAACCCGAGCATCGCGCTCATGGTCGTCGAACACAGCGTCGCGTTTCCGCACAGGTCCGCTGGGGTGCCGTCGCTATTGTAGTAATGAATCCGCGCGTCGGCTGGTGCGGGCCCTGGCTCAAGCACAACGAGACCGTCCGCTCCTATCCCGTTGTAGCGATTACAGATAGCAGATATGATCTCAGGTCGCGTGAGAAGTTCGAGCGACGCCTCTCGACTATCGAAGAACACAAAGTCATTGCCGGAACCCGTCATCTTGGCGAACGGAATTCCGGTCAGCGCGTCGGTCGGAAACGACACGGCGGTCAGAGCCGACCCGTCATGGCCCACCATCGGAGCCTCCAGACCATCAGGATCGCTTCACGCACAATCCCCTTCGACATCTTCGACTCGCCTTCCGTGCGATCGTGGAAGACGATCGGAATTTCAGCGATACGAAAGCCCTTCCTCCACGCACGGAAGCTCATCTCGATCTGGAAACCGTAGCCGTTGGAGCGGACCTCATCCAGGGGGATCGCCTGCAGCAGTTCACGCCGAAAGCATCGGAAGCCGCCGGTGGCATCGCCCAGTCGCATGCCGGTGATGGCTCGCGCATAGATGTTCGCGCCGTACGAAAGCAGCAGTCGAGACATCGGCCAATTCACTACGGTGACCTTGCCGTCCCGATACCTCGAGCCGAGGACCAGGTCGACATCACGGATCGCCGCCAGGAACTCCGGCAGATGACGCGGGTCGTGCGAGAAGTCCGCATCCATCTCGAAGATGTACGCGTAGTCGGACGCCAACGCCCATGCGAAGCCTGCCAGATAGGCACGGCCGAGTCCCTGCTTCCCGGGACGGTGCAGAACGTGAATACGACTGTTCTTGCTGGCCATCTCATCGACGAGCTTTCCGGTACCGTCCGGAGAGTTGTCGTCCACCACGAGCACCTCGATGAGCGGATCCTGCTCCAAGATCTGCGGCACGATGCGGGTGACGTTCTCGCTTTCGTTGTACGTCGGCACGATGACGAGCGCGCGCTCGCCTGCTGCGATCGAGCCTCGTGCGGGCGTCGGGGTACGGGTCAAAGCAAACTCCTCAGGCGATCGCCGGCGAATGCGGCCGGTACGCGTTATGTCCAACCCCGAGAGACGGACACGCTGCAGTCCGCGCTGCCAGGGCCATCGTTGTCCAATGATGTTCGGAGCGCGATCGACGGAGCGCGCATGTCGCGCCGGCGTCGACGCTTACTACCCCACGGAAAGTAAAATCTGCCATGCCAATCGGCGCCGGGGGACGTACAAGAACTCCGCTCGACGTCGAACTGTCACCAATCGAACACTTCAACCTCACGGTCAACGTGCGCCCGACGGCTTGGCGGCAGCAGTCCGTGGCAGAAAAGCCAATGCGACCAATCCAGGCAACACTTCAACAACGGTCAGCCAGAGGCGGGAGGAGAGAGCGAGCAAGGTCGCGTCCGCCTTCGAGGCGATGCCGAGTGAAACCAGCAGTGCAACCATGACCGCTTCGCGCACGCCGATACCACCGGGCGCGAACAGCATCAGGTAGCCCCACAGATACGACGCGGCGTAAACTGCGATGAACAGCTGCGGCGCGCCACCGATCTGCGGCGTCACGCCGCGGGTAAAAAGGGCGAAAGCGAGTCCGTATCCGATCCAGGATATCGCATGCAACAGCGTGACGAGCCACAGCGTGGACGCCGGCAAGTGTTTCGGCAGCGGCGGTAAACCCCGCCATAGCGCAATCCGCGTTAGAACGGGCGGCAGAAGCCTCGGCAGCAACGCCACGCCGACGACGAAGACTCCGCTTCCGGCGAACGCAGCGTTGCGCATCCAAGGGGTGATCCGTTCCAACTCGGCGGCGCCGGCCAGCGCAATCACACCCAAGCCCGCGCCGATGTTCAGCAGCGCGTTGAGCAGCGCCGCCCCGCCGGCACTGATCGCCGACGCTCCCTCGCGCTGAGCGAGCATGCCCATCGCACCGATCGACCAGACCTTGCCGGGCAGATACTTGCCGAGGTTCGAGACGGTCCAGATACGGATCGCGGCGCCAAAGGACAGCGTACTTCCCCACCCCGCCAGCAACAGTCGCCAGGTCTGGATGAGTAGCGCATGCACCGCGAGCACCAGCGCGGCCGATGCCAGAATCCATCCCCAGTTGAGTTGCGCGGCCTTGGCGGACTGCCCGAGCTCCTGCCATTGGCCGGCGATGGCTTTACCGGCGAGGACCAGCGTCACGAGCAGCAACGCCACCTGCACCACCCGCCAGATCGTGGACTTCGTCGAGCGCACCTGCACGGGATCAGCCACGCGCGACGGCCTCGCCGTACACCTGGGCGTAGCGCTCAGCGACCACGTCTGGGGCGAAGCTCGCGAGCATGGCCTCACGCGCGATCTGGCCTGTTCGCAGCGCCTCCGTCGGGTTCGCGAGCAAACGGGCAAGTGAGACGGCCAGCGCGGCGACATCGCCGGGCATGACCAACGAGCCTCCTGCGTCCGGACGAACGACATCGGTAAGGCCGCCACTCGCGTAGGCGACCACTGGCGTCCCGCAGAGCTGCGCCTCCACCGCGACCAGCCCCAACCCTTCCTCGATTGACGGGACGGCGAGACAAATGGCCTGCTGATAGAACGGCACCAACGCGGGCTGCGATAGCGCGCCGTGCCAGCGCACGCGCGCAGCGACACCCAGTTCTCCTGCCTGTCTTTGCAACGCACCCGCGTCCGGGCCGTCTCCCACGACATCGAGAGTGGCTTCTCGAAGCGCGGGTTGCGCCAGCGCGGTCAGTAGCGCGGCGAGTCCCTTCTGCGAGTTGAGGCGTCCGACGAAGAGTATTCCACGGCGCGAAGTCTCTGGATGGCCCGCGGAAAAGTGGCGGGTATCCACCGGCATCGGCGCGACGCGAAGTCGAGTGCCGGGTGCGATGCGCAGAATGGCATCGGCCAGCCAGTTGGAGACGGCGGTACACTCACGCGCCTGCGCCAGGACCGCTCGCATGACCGGATGCGCCGGAGCGGTAGCCTGCGCCAAACGGACATCGGAGCCGTGCATGGTGATGACGAGGGGCGGACGCTGCGAGCCGGTCGCTCGCCAGAGCGCGAGCCCCGCCGGGAACCACCAATGCGCGTGCACCACGTCGTACGGATCGCCAGCACGTTCGGCGGCGCGGACCGCATCACGCACGGCGCGACGCAAGGCGCGGAGCAAGCCGAACAGCGCGAAGCGTCCGCTCCAAGACCCGCGCACGTCCTCGGCCATGGTGCCGGTGTACGCGAGGGTCATGTCGGCATCGCTCGCGTACCGCACGCGACGGATCGAGACGCCCTCGAGCGCATCATGCTCGGGAAGGCCTGCGGCGCCCGGTGCGACGATGTCCACGCGATGGCCGCCTGACTGGAGCGCGGTGGCGAGGCGGAGCACGAACGATCCGGCGGCGTCGCCGTCAAATCGCGGAACGCTATGCGTGACGAACAGAACCCGCACGAAGACGCGCGATGCTCAGGCGCTGTCGCGCGAAGGCTCCGCGCCAGCGTCGGAGGCGACCTGCCGCTGATTGGCGTCTTCGAGCTCGCGTCGCAACTCACGGAGCTCGGCGCGCTGCTGGGCGATCTGCTCGCCGAGCAGGCCGGTGGAGAAGAACATCGCGCCGAGGATGAGGCAGGTCTGCACCACCGTCCAGACAGCTCGGATCCCGACGCCATTGAAGGCGAGCACGCCAAGCGCCACGATGCCCGCGAGCAGTCCAACGGTGAAGATCGCGGCGCCGAGCATGCCGAAGGCGAGGAGCGGCTTCTGGCCGAATCGGAGTTCGAACCAAACGGCGAGCATGTCGAGCACGCCGATGGGGATGCGCGACCAGCCGAACTTGGAGCGGCCTGAATGGCGCGCGTAGAGCGGAATCGGGACTTCGCTCACGGTGAAACCCTGCGCGACGGCCAGCACGATCATGTAGCGGTGGAAATCCGGTCGCATGGGAAGCGACGCCATGATTTCCCGACGATAGGCCTTCACGTTGTTGAGATCGCGCACGGGCACGTGAAAGAGCGTCCGACTGAGCCGGTTGTAGATGCTCGAGACGAAGGCCTTCTCGTAGACGCCCTGTTTGTACCCGGTGACCATGTCCGACTGGTCGGCGAGGATCGGCGCGACGAGGCTCGGGATGTCTTCCGGCTTGAACTGCAGGTCGGCGGGATAGAAGACGAGAATATCGCCGCGCGCGTGCAGGTATCCCGTGCGCAGTGCTTCCGCGATGCCGCGTTGCGCGCGATGGCGCACCGGACGTACGAACGCGTGCTCGCTGGCCAGTTGCTCGAGGAGTGCCCAGCTGCCGTCGGTAGAGCCATCGTCGATGATGACGACTTCGTAGCGCGCCTGCTGCGCGCGCATCATCTCGTCGCACAATTCCACGAAGAGGCGGAGATTGCCGACTTCGTCCTTCGCGGGGACGAGGACGCTCACATCGACGCGTCGAGCGGGGGCGCTACGTGCAGGCGGCGTGAAGGACAGTGCAGTCACGAGGCGACGGTTCGGGTCAGATGCGCTTGCGCATGCGTGCGGGAAGCACGCCCAGCTGATCACGATACTTCGCCACGGTCCGTCGCGCGATCTGGACGCCGGTTTGCTGCAGGATTTCGACGATCGCCTGGTCGGTCAGCGGGTTCTTCGTATCCTCGCCGGAGACCAGCTTGGAGATCTGATCCTTGATGCCGCGCGCGGAAACGTCGTCGCCGTCGCTGGTTGAGAGGCCCGACGAGAAGAAGTACTTGAGGGGCAGCACACCACGCGGCGTCTGCACGAACTTCTCGTTGGTCACACGGCTGACGGTGGACTCGTGCATGCCGACCGCTTCGGCGACTTCGCGAAGGGTGAGCGGGCGCAGCGACTGCACGCCCCGTTCGAAGAAGTCGCGTTGCCGCTCGACGATGTAGTGCATGACCTTGAGCATCGTCTGGCGACGCTGTTCGATGGCCTGGATCATCCAGTTCGCCGAGTTCAGCTTGCTGGCGATGAAGTCCTTGCTCTCGGTGTCGAACTGCTTCTTGTCGCGGGCAATATCCTGATAGGCGCGCGACAGCTTGAGTCGCGGCAGGTTGCCATCGTTCAGGAAGATGTGGTAGTTCCCGTCGATCTTGTCGATGACGAGATCGGGGATGATGTAGTTGTCGCTGCCGGCGGAGAAGCGGAGCCCCGGCTTCGGATCGAGCTTGGCGATTGCGTCGGCGGCGGTTTGCACTTCCTGCGCACTGATGCCGATGCGCTTGGAGAGTTCGCTCCAGCGGTGACCGATCAGCTCCTCGAACGATTCGTCGACGAGACGATACGAGAGAGCTTCACGTTGCCCCGCGGCACGCAGCTGGAGCAGCAGGCACTCACGCAGGTCGCGCGCGCCGACGCCCGGTGGGTCGAGATCCTGAATGATCTGCAGCATCGCCAGCATTTCGGCATCGCTGAACGGCTCGACGGTGGTCTCGCTTTCGCGCTCTTCCGATTCGCGAAGCAGCAGATCGTTCACGCCGTCGCGGATGGTCTCGAGCGGGCACGCGAGGTAGCCGTCGTCAGAGATGTTGCCGACGAATTCATCGGCGAGAAACGCCTGTCGCGCCGAGAGCTCGAGCAGCGAGAGCTGCTCTGTCAGATGATCTGACAGATGCTTGGTATCGACCGTGACTGGCTCGTACCACTCGCGATCCTCGTGCTCTTCGCGCTGGCCGCCAGTTTCGAAGCCGTCGAGGAGCACGGCTTCCCAATCTACGTCGTCATCGCCGGTCTTCTCGGGCTCCGCTTCGGCCGTCGGCTCAGGCTCGGCGAGATTCTCCGGCTCCGCGACTTCGTCCGGATCGGGTGATTCTTCGTCTTCGTCGGGATCGACGAGTTCGAGGAACGGGTTGGTGAGCAATTCCTGCTTCAGGTGCTGCTGGAGGTCGAGTAGGGGCATGTAGAGCAAATCCATCGCCTGATACAGGCGTGGATTGACCTTCATCTCCTGCCGAAGTCCTGTGCTCTGTTGAAGACCCGTTCTCATTCTGCGAGCACTCCCTCATCGGCTTCCGCGAAGCGCGCGCGAAGTCGCGCAGTCAGCGTGGGCCCCAGATAAATCTCCGCCACCGTGTCGTCATAGACGAGTTCACGAACCGTGCCAGAAACTTTCACCTGCCCGTCGAACATGATGTACGCGCGATCGACAATGTCCAGTGTCTGTTCAACATTGTGATCGCTGATCAAGACGCCAATACCACGGTGTCGCAAATCGGACACGATGGACTGGATGTCGTGCACGGCGATCGGATCGACGCCGGCAAACGGTTCATCCAGCATCATGAACTTAGGCTGCGTCACGAGCGCGCGTGTGATTTCGAGGCGCCGCCGTTCACCACCGGAAAGCTGAAACGCGCGACTGTGTCGTAAGCGCTTGATACCGAGCTCGTCGAGGAGCGTCTCCAAACGCGTCGCGCGTTCTTCGGCCGAGATCGGCAAGGTCTCGAGAATCGCGAGGATGTTTTGCTCGACCGTGAGCTTGCGGAAGATCGACGGCTCCTGCGAGAGGTAGCCGATTCCCTGCCGCGCTCGCTGATACATCGGCATGTTCGTGATGTCCTTGCCGTCGAGCTCAATGCGCCCGGACTGCGGCTCGATCAATCCCACGAGCATGTAGAACGTCGTCGTCTTGCCCGCACCGTTGGGGCCCAGCAGCCCGACGATTTCACCCTGCGCCACCCGGAGCGCCACGTCGTGTACCACGCGCCGTCCGCGATAGACCTTGACCAGCCCTTCGGCGGAGAGGATGGACGGATTCTCGATCGGCGCCGACGGCGTGGGGGGCTGCGTCCGCGCGGGCACCGGGTACTCTCCGGTCAGCTTGAGCGCCTGACTCACCTCGCCTCGGCGATCCGCGAGCGATGCCCACAGTCCAGCTTCCACGGCCACCGGGGTATCCGGGTTGGTCGGCGCATCGGCCGACCACACCACCGCGCCGGGCTCGGCCAGCCGCGGGAGAATGGCCGTGGCCAGATGGCTCCGTACTTCCTCGGGGGATAGCCGCGCCGATTCTGCGGAAATGTCCCGTCCTTCGGCCTGCAGGCGCGCCAATAGGGACTCCCGATAGCGCGTCGCCACGGCGTGCAGCGGTGCGCGCCCGTCGGCGTCGGCGACGTCGAAGAGGGCCGCGAGCGCCGCTGCGAGAGAGCGGTCGCCGTGGGCGTAGCGCGCCACGAGCGAGGCGATCGGATCGCTACCAGAGGGCACGGCGGACTGGGAGTCGGTCATGAACGGCGACGCGGGACGGAAGAAAGCACGGTGGCCGGCTCCGGTGCGACGAGTGGACGTGGCGTCGGAAACGGTCGAACTGGGACGGAAGCGGATGCCTGCGAGAGACGCTGTGACGGCGGTCGCGAAGCTCGGCCAGATCCCGCGGGCGGACGGCGAGTTCCTCGACGCTTCGTGGTATCCGACAGACTGTCGGCGGCGGGTTCGAGATACACACCGGACGCGGTCGAATCGATGGACACGTCCCGGATCTGTCCGCTGTCGAACTGGACCAGGATGTTCTTCCCGCGCGAGTAGTTCAGCGCTGGTGGAAAGGTCGGCCCCTGGCGCGAGGCAACCTGGAAGAGCGAGCTGGCGTTGCCGAGCGCTTCGATCTGGCGAATGGCGGGCTGCGAGGTGTCGCCCTTGAACTTGGCGCTGTCGAACCGCGCGATGACCGTATCACCGCGCAGGAGGTCGCGATCCTCCGACTTGATCTTGAGCGTGTCGGGGATGCCGGTAGCGACAGCCGTGCCGATGGCGCGCAACTCACTGACGCGCTGGTCGGGCATGACGATGTGCAGCGAGTCGGCGACGACGTCCTGCTGCGGCGTATGCGCCTTCGATCGCCCGCCGTAGGCAAACGCTTCTGACAGCTTCTGCGCGACCAAGCGCAGATCGATGCGCTCGGCCTGCAGCGTCACGTCACTGTTGATCGCGGTGGCGTTGTGCAGTGCGAGGACGCGTTCCAGCTTGCGGTCCTTGCTGAACAGATCGATCGTGTCGCCGTTCATCGTGAACTTCTTGGCCGAGTCGTTGTTCACGATCGACGCTTTGCGGATCAGTCGCGCGACTTCGGTGGTCTTGTTGAACGCGGCGGAGTCCGAACGCCCCGTCAGCCCCTGTCGCGTGATGACGACGCTCCCGATGCCGTAGAGCAAGCTGTCGCCGATGTCGATCATCGTCGCTGCGTTGAGTCGCACCGGTACGCCGGGTTTGCCCGTGCTGTCCTTCTCGATGATCGTTGCCGTCGGGTTGTTGGGCGCCACGAGCTTTGATTCGGTGCGCACGCCCACCATCGGCCGAAAGTATTCGATGCTCGGCCCGGTGAACATGCTGCCACTGCCAGTCTGCGTGGCGATGACGCCACCGTCGGCAAAGAGCCGCTCCTCACGCGTGAAGTACGTCGCGTGCGTCGACTGAATGCGCATCTTTCCCGGCTCTTCGTACGTGACGTTGCCGAAGAGATTGAGAATGCCCGCGAGTTGAAAGTGCTCCGCGCTGTCGGCGCGGATGCGGTTGTTCTCACCCTGGCATCGTCCGACCAGCCCGCCGCCAATGAAGGTCGTGGCGTTGGTGCTGTCGATGCGCTGGTAGGTAAGGCGAGTTTCCGGCGGTGACTCGGAGAAGTCGAGCACGCACTGTTTGGCGGCCGGTGCCTTTCGTGGCTTCTTGGCATCGGCGGCGGCCTTCGCCTGTGCGGCGGAGTCCTTCGCGCTGACGACTTTAACCGGCTCCTTCTTCGCCGAGTCGGCAGCGACCTTCAGCGAGTCTTGCATCTTGGTGCTATCGGCGCGCGCCGCCACGGAATCGGGATTCGCAGCCGGTGCTGCGGCCGCTGGCGGTGGCGTCTTGGGCGGCGTCGCCGTGCCGCGCGCGCGTCCCACGAAGCACCCCGCGAACGCAGGGAGCAGCAGGACGGCGAGCAGCTGAGCGCAGCGACGGCGAGCGGTCATCGGTTACTTGGTGGGGAGCTTGACCGGCGCGATCATCTTGCAGGCGCGAAGGCACTTGAAGTTGTGGAACTGCGGATCGGACTCGAAGGCGATACCCGAGAGCTGCCGCGAGGGTTCGACAAGCGTGAAGCTGCTGTCGCTGAAGATCTGGTTGCGGGCCTGATCGAAGACCAGTTGCGGGGTGGTCAGCCGCTTGCCGTCGTCGCGCACGACCACCACGTCGCCGGTGGCTTCCAGTCGCGACAGCCGCGAGTTGTACGCGCCGGCGCGAGCCGTCAGCACACCGTCCTTGATGCCCTGCTTCGTGAAGAACGTCATGTTGACGCGGCGCAGATCGAGCCGTGCGCCGTCGTCGTAGACGTACATCGTGTCGCTCAGCAAGCGCCCGTTCGAGACGCCCTGGTTGGTCAGCACAGTGCTGCCGCCAAAAATCATCTGGTCGGCGGAGTCAGGGAGTGCGGACTTCTTGGCGCGTGCCGTGACGGGTGAGGCCTTGGCCTTGCCGGGGCACTTGGCGGCGCCGAGGAGCGAAATCGAGAGGAGCAGCAGCCCCGCGCGCGACACGAAGCGACTCATACGGCCCCGGCGCGCATCAGGTCGTGCAGATGCACCACGCCGACCAGCTGACCTGCGTCATTCGTGACAGGCATCGCCATGATGCCGAACGTTTCCATGCGATGCACCACAGCACTCCCCAATTCATGGTCGCGCGCCATGCGCGGCGACTCGGACATGACACGCGACACCGGCACCGACAACACGTCCCGCTCCCGTTCGAGCAGACGTGTGAGATCGCCTGCGGTGACGACACCGGCCACGCGATCCTGTTCCACGACGATGGCGATTCCGCGGCGTTCGGCCAGCACGATGACGGCATCGCGCATGGTCGCCTCGCGCGGCAATATCGGCATCGGATCGGTGAGCATCACATCGACGACCCGCGTGAGCAGTCTGCGCCCAAGCGCGCCACCCGGATGCAGGCGTGCGAAGTCTTCCTTGCGGAAGCCCTTTTCCTGCAACAGGGCCACGGCCAGCGCATCGCCCAGCGCAATGGTGACCGTCGTGCTCGTGGTTGGCGCCAGATCGTGCGGACATGCTTCCTCGCGCACGCCCAGATCGAGCGTGACCTCGGCCGCCCGACCGAGTCGCGACGTGGGCTCGGAGGTCATCGCAATCATGTGCACGCCCATGCGCGCCAATGCGTCGATGAGGCCGAGTAGTTCGTCGCTTTCGCCGCTCTTGGAGATGAGAATGGCGACGTCGTCTGCGCCCACGATTCCCAGGTCACCGTGCACGCTCTCGACCGGATGGAGGAACATCGCCGGCGTGCCCGTGGAAGTGAACGTCGCGGCCATCTTGCGGCCGACCAGTCCCGACTTGCCCACGCCGGCCACGATCACGCGTCCCTTGCAGGCGGCCAGCAGCTGCACGGCCCGCACGAAGTGCGCGTCGAGCGCGTTCGCCGTCCGGTCGAGTGCGACCGACTCCTGCGACAGCACGCGCCGTCCGTGCTCGAGAATGCGCTCGTGTTGTTCGGCGGTCACAGTGTTGCGCCCTCGACGCGACGACTCGCGACGTAGCGTTCAACGAGATCGGACCATTCACCGCGCGCGTGTAGCAACGCTTCGGCGAACTCGCGCACGGCGCCGTGGCCGCCGCGCGCGGTGAGGTGTAGTCGCGTGTCGCGGAGGACTTCGGGCGCGGCGTTGCCGACGGCAACAGGCAACGCGACCTCGCGCAGGACGGCCAGATCGGGAAGATCGTCGCCAACAAACGCGACCTCCTCAATGGTGCAGCCGAACTGCTGCATGATGCGATGCAGCGCCGGGAGTTTGCGCGCCTCGGGGTCCTGCACCAGCGCGGCCACCTTCAGCTCGCGCGCACGCATCGCGACACTTTCCGACACGCGACCGGTGATGATCACGACGAGTAGGCCGGCCTCGCGCAGCATCGCCATGCCGAGTCCGTCCTGAACGTCGAATCGCTTCAACTCAAACGGGTGAAGGGCGTCGCCTTCTCCGCGGGTGGCACCGAGGTACACGCCTCCGTCGGTGAGCACGCCGTCCACGTCGAACACCACCATGCGAATCCGACGCGCGAGCGCGGGATCGATGCGCGGCGTGTGTACGGTCAACGGTGGCAGGACATCCTGCTCCACATCGGCGTCGGTCATGCGCGAACGCGATCCCAGATGTCGACGGCACGCCGGATCAGATCCGACAGCGCTTCGAGCTGCAGCATGTTGGGTCCGTCGCTCGGCGCATGATCCGGATCCGGATGCGTCTCGAGAAAGAGCCCTTGTGCACCGGCCGCAATTGCCGCGAGCGTCAGCGGCGGAATGAATTCTCGCGCGCCACCGCTGGTCCCGCCGGCGCCAAGTCCTGGGCGCTGCACGCTGTGCGTGCCGTCGAAGATGACCGGTACATCACACGCCTCGCGCATGCGCGCGAAGGCGCGCATGTCGACCACGAGATCACCATAACCGAAGAACGTGCCCCGCTCGGTGACTGCGAGTTCGCCGCTCGCGACGCCCGCCATCGTCGCACCCGCTTCAACTTTGCGCGTGGCGCCGCGCATGCCTTCCGGGTGCATCCACTGCCCCTTCTTCACATTCACGGCCTTGCCTGTGGCACCTGCGGCCAAGAGCAGGTCCGTCTGGCGGCAGAGAAACGCGGGGATCTGCAGCACATCGACCACCTGCGCTGCCGCCGCACACTGCGCTGCCTCATGCACGTCGGTGAGAATGGGCAGACCTGTCGCCGTGCGCACACGATCGAGCGCGGCGAGTCCGGCGTCGATACCAAGTCCACGCACGCCATCGAGATTGGACCGATTGGCCTTGTCGAAGCTCGCCTTGTAGATGATGCCGCCCGGCACATGCTCCGCCAAACGCGCCAGCGCTTCGCCGACGCGCAGGTTGAGTGCATCGTCTTCGAGCTGACACGGTCCCGCGATCAGAAAAAGCTGATCGTCAGGAAAGCGACGGACTGCTGTCGATGGCGTGGTCACGTCAGCGGGCCGCGTTTTCGAGCGCAGGCGTGGACGTGGTTGGCGCGCTACCGCGGCTGTACCGTTCCGCCGCAGCCACAAAGCCAGCGAAGAGTGCATGCGGACGCAACGGACGCGACTGCAATTCCGGGTGGAACTGGCAGCCGATGAAGTACGGGTGCGACGGCAGCTCGATCATCTCGACCAACGAGCCATCCGGCGACAACCCGCTCAAGCGCATTCCGTGCTCGACGAACGTCTCGCGGTAGCGATTCGACACTTCATAGCGGTGACGATGGCGCTCGCTCACTTCGGGCTGGCCATAAATCTCGGCCGCCTTGGAGCCTCGCTGCAGGCGGCACGGGTATGCACCGAGGCGCATGGTGCCACCCTTGTCGGTGACCTCACGCTGCGAGTCGAGCAGCGAGATGACCGGGTTGGCGCACTCCGGAGCGAACTCGCTGGAGTGGCTGTCGTTCAATCCCAGTACATGACGCGCGAACTCGATGATCGCGACCTGCATGCCGAGGCAGATGCCGAAGAACGGCAAGTTGGTTTCGCGCGCGGCACGGATCGCTTCCACCATGCCGTCGATGCCGCGCACACCGAATCCGCCGGGCACGAGCAAGCCGTGATATTCGGACAGGATTTCACGCGCACGTTCAGGCGACGTGAAGTGATCACTCGACGTCCACGCGAGATCGACGCCGACATCGTTGGCGATGCCGCCGTGAATCAGCGCTTCCTGGACGCTCTTGTAGCTGTCGATATAGTCGGTGTACTTGCCGACGACGCAGATCTTCACGCGCTCGCGCGGCTTGGTGATGCGCTGCACCATGGCGCGCCACGCACCGAGATCCGGTGTGGGCGCGCTGAGGCGGAAGCGCTCCATCACGCGATCGGCGAAACCCTGCATCTCGAACGTGAGTGGGATCTCGTAGATCGTCGGGACATCGGGGCTTTCGATGACCGCGCCGAAGTCCACGTTGCAGAACAGCGCAATCTTGCGCTTGACGTCATCCGTCAGCGGGCGCTCGCTGCGGCAGATGAGGAAGTCGGGTTGAATACCGATTTCCATCAACTCGCGCACAGAGTGCTGCGTCGGCTTGGTCTTGACCTCGCCGGCGGCCGCGATGTACGGCACCAAGGTGAGATGCACGAAGATCGCGTTCTCCTTGCCGACCTCGCGACGGAACTGGCGAATGGCTTCGAGGAACGGCAGCGATTCGATGTCACCCACCGTGCCGCCGATTTCCACGAGCACGACATCGTTGCCCGGCGCGACCCGCTTGATGGCGTTCTTGATTTCGTCGGTGATGTGCGGAATCACCTGTACCGTCGACCCGAGGTACTCGCCGCGACGTTCCTTCGTAATCACGTTGGAGTAGACGCGTCCCGTCGTGATGTTGTTGGCCTGCGACAGCGGCCGATCGAGGAAGCGCTCGTAGTGACCGAGGTCGAGGTCGGTTTCGGCGCCGTCATCGGTGACGAACACTTCGCCGTGCTGGAACGGCGACATCGTGCCCGGATCGACGTTGAGATACGGATCGAGCTTCATCATCGTGACGCGGAAGCCGCGATCGACGAGCAGGCGGCCGAGTGAGGCAGCGGCAATGCCCTTGCCCAGCGACGAAACCACGCCGCCGGTGACGAAGATGTACTTCGGAGTGCTGTTGGGCGCGCCGGCCTGACTGGAGGCTGTCTGGCTGTTCGTCATGAGGCGTCTCGCAGGCTCGGGATCATGGTTGGTGACTGCACGATGGTAGCGTAGTTCAAGGCCCAGTGCGCATTGGCGCGCACAAGATCGTCTTCGGTATCGATGCCGCCTTCGGAGGCGCCCACCTCCGCGACGCCGATGCGCAGCCCATGCGCGAGCGGTCGGAGCTGTTCGAGGCGTTCCACGAGTTCAAGCGGGTGCGGCGGCAGCGCGACCCACTGGGCAAGCGCTGCCGGAGTGTATGCGTACACGCCGACATGCTGCAGCACCATCGGGGAGCGCAGTGCTTCGTCGCCAGGATCACGCAGGAACGGGATCGGCGCACGCGAGAAATAGAGCGCGTGGCCTGCATCGGTGCGCACGACCTTCACGATATCGGGCCGTGCGATCAGTGCCGCATCGATGCGGACGGCCGCGGTGCCGATTGGCGCACGTCCCGTAGCGACGATTTCCACCGCTCCAGCGAGCGCCTCACGCGAGACGAACGGTTCGTCGCCCTGCACATTGAGAATCACGTCGTAGCGGCCGTTGCCAAGCTGTGCCGCAACTTCGGCCACGCGGTCGGTTCCGCTCGGGTGATCTTCGCGCGTGAATACGGTCGGCACGTCGAACGCCGCGCACTGTTCGGCGACTTCCGCGCTGTCCGTGGCCACGACGCAGTGGTCGGCGACTTGCAGAGCGGAGACTCGTTCGTAGACCCGGACCACCAGCGGCACGCCGCCCAACAGGCGCAGCGGCTTGCGTGGAAGTCGAGTTGCACCGAGGCGCGCAGGGATCACGGCCAGAACGGGCATCAACGAGTCGCGAGAGGCGTGTTTGCAGCAAAATTCACGCCAGTTAAGATACGAAGACGGCTGCTCGAAGGCAAACGACCGGTCAGTAATTCACATTTTCCATGGGCGGCATGCCGACACTCGGGTGGTGGGTAGGATTCAACGCGCTGATCCTTGTGCTCCTTGCACTCGATCTGGGCGTCTTCAACCGAAAGGCCCACGCGGTGTCGGTGAAGGAAGCGCTCGGCTGGAGCGCGGTCTGGATCAGTCTGGCCGTGGCCTTTGGCATCGGCATCGGCGTGACGATGGGGCGACAGTCGGCACTGGAGTTCTTCGCCGGCTATCTCGTCGAAGAGGCGCTGTCCGTCGACAACCTGTTCGTCTTCATCCTGATCTTCGGCTACTTCAAGATTGCCCCGACGCTCCAGCATCGTGTGCTGTTCTGGGGCATTCTGGGCGCGCTGCTCATGCGCGGCGCGATGATCGGCGCCGGTGCGCTCCTGCTCGAACGCTTTCACTGGATCATCTACGTCTTCGGTGCATTTCTCGTCGTGACGGGCATTCGTATGGCGTTTGGCGGCGGCTCCGAAATCGAGCCCGAGTCGAACCCCGTCATCCGGTTCGTGCGACGCGTGGTGCCACTCACCACACAGTTTCGCGGCGAGAAATTCTTCGTGCGTGAGGCGCTGACACCCGGGGGCGCGGTGCGTCTGGTGGCGACGCCGCTGTTCGTGGTGCTCGTGCTGGTGGAAACGACCGACGTGGTGTTCGCGCTCGACTCCATTCCCGCCGTGTTCGGCGTGACGCGCAACCCATTCCTCGTCTATACATCCAACGTATTCGCCATTCTCGGCCTGCGTTCGCTCTACTTCGTGCTCGCCGGCGTGATGGGCAAGTTCCATCTGCTCAAGTATGGACTGGCGGTCGTGCTCGCATTCGTGGGCGCCAAGATGCTCTTGTCCGAGGCGTACCCGATTCCCATCGGAATCGCGCTGGGTGTCGTGGCGGGCGTGCTTGCCTTGAGCGTCGTGCTCTCGCTCGTGATCAAGCCCAAGGGCGAGGAGCCGACTACGCCTGCGTAGCCGTCGGGCGAAGTTGGCGCGCCATCGCCAGGAAGTTCACCAGCAGGTCGCGACCGCACTCGGTCAGGATCGATTCCGGGTGGAACTGCACGCCCCATACGGGATGCGTGCGATGTCGCAGGGCGTGGATTTCATCCGGCGCGTCTTGCGCCACAGCAATGACCTCGAGCTCCGCGGGCAGTGAACTACGCTCGACGATGAGCGAGTGGTAGCGCATGACGCCGAGAGGCGACGGCACGCCGGCAAAGAGCCCGGTGCCGTCGTGTGTGATGTGTGAGAGCTTGCCATGCATCACGCGCGACGCGCGAACGACCTTGCCGCCGTATGCCTCGCCGATGGCCTGATGGCCGAGGCACACGCCGAGCAGCGGAATCTCCGCGCCGTAGCGTCGAATGACGTCCACGGAGATACCCGCGTCCACCGGCGCGCAGGGTCCCGGAGAGATGACGATCGCCTCCGGACTCATCGCCCCGACCTCGTCCACCGTCAGGGCGTCATTGCGACGCACAACGAGCGTTTCCCCCAGCTCGCCGAAGTACTGGACGAGGTTGTAGGTGAACGAGTCGTAGTTGTCGATAACGAGGATCATGGCGCTCTCGCGGGGGCTCGGAGGTCGGGCTGATTCAGGCGCGCGGGTGGAACTGGCGGTGCACCGTTCGAAGATACTCGCGATCCACGTGTGTGTAGATCTGCGTGGTGGCGATGTCGGCGTGGCCGAGCATCTCCTGCACCGCGCGAAGATCAGCGCCGCCTTCCAGCAAGTGTGTGGCGAAGGAGTGCCGCAGCGTGTGCGGCGACACCGGGCGTTCGATGCCGGCCATGGTGACGTACTTCCGCAGGATCTTCCACGCGCCCATGCGTGTGAGCGGACTCCCTTGTGCGTTCAGGAAGAGGATCCCCTGCCCGTTCCCTCGCTCGAGGACCGGCCGCAATTCGCGCATGTAAACGGCAACGGCGCCGATTGCTGATCTGCCGATGGGGACCAGCCGTTCCTTGCTCCCCTTGCCGAAGACCCGAAGCAAACTCTCCTCGAGGAGCACGTCTTTCACCGCCAATCCAATCCACTCGGAAACGCGCAGCCCAGCGCCGTAGGCCAGCTCCAGCATGGCGCGGTCGCGAAAGGCGAGCTTTTCGTCGAGCCCCGGCGCGGCGAGCAGTTTGGTCACTTCCTCGACCGTGAGCACCTCGGGGAGCGAGCGCCAGCGCTGTGGCGAATCGAGGCGTTCCGTGGGATCGTGCGAGACGAGGCCATCGGCCAGCATCACGCGAAACCAGGTGCGCAGTGCGGAGATGTTGCGCCGAATGGAGGCGCCGGCGAGTCCCAGGTCCTTAAGGTGATAGACGAACTCGCGCAACGCGCCGGGGGTGATGTCGGCAGCGTTGTTGATGCCCTGTGTCCGCAGGAACACGACGCACCGAATCACGTCGCGGCGATACGCCTCGAGCGTGCGCGGCGACGCGCCGTCTTCGAGCATCAGCGTGTCTTCGAAGGCGCGCAAATGGAACGCGGTCTGTAACAGCGGGTCGTCGGCGCCGGGCGTTGGGTTGGTCACGCGTGTCTCCTGCGACGAATCCAGTAGGCGATCCCTGCGACAGCCACGAGGGCGACGGCGATCAACCCGATGGTCCGTTGCTGTTCGGCGATGCGATCGAGCAGGACTTCGGCGTTGGCGCCCGCCCGAAATGCGAGCCAACAGACCAGCCCGTACCAGGCGCCCGAGGCGATGCCCATCGCCAGCGCCGCGCGCACCGCACCCACGCCAAGCGCGCCGGCAACAGGTGGCACGACCGCGCGTACCGCCGGCAAAAAGCGACTCACCACGACCGCCGCGATCCCCTGCCGATTGAAGCGTTCGACGAACTTGTCGCTCGCGTCGCCTGCGAAGACCGCGGGCATACGCTTGGCCAGCCACGGCATGCCGTAGCGCTTCCCGACGGCGAACATGAGCATCGCGCCGCCCAGATTGCCCGCCATCGTGGCGCCCCACGCGCCGAGCGCCGTGCCGTTTCCGCGCGCCGCGACGAAGGCGCCGAGTGCGACGACGGTGTCCGCTGGCAGCGGGGGGAAGATGTTCTCAGCGAACGCGGCGAGAAGAATCGCGCCGTAGAGCAGCGGCTCGGGGAGCGAGCCGAGCCAGTTCAGCAGGTCATGCACGAACCAACGTGGCGACCGACATCACCCCGAGTCCCTCCTCGCGGCCGATCCACCCCATGCCTTCGTTGGTCTTTCCCTTCACGCTCACATCAGCCGGCGTCACCTGCAGCGCCACAGCGAGCCGTTCGCGAATGGCGGTGCGATGTGGCCCGATCTTGGGGCGCTGCGCGACCACGGTGACGTCGACATTGTTCACGCGCCATCCCGCTTGCTGTACACGCGCCAGCGCGGCCTCGAGCATGACGATCGAATCCTTGCCCTTGTTCTCCGCTGCCGTATCGGGAAACATCTCGCCGATATCGCCCAGTCCCACCGCACCTAAGATGGCGTCGGTGACGGCATGGCAGATGGCGTCACCGTCGGAGTGACCGGCGCAGTGCACGTTGGCGGGAATGTCGATGCCGCCGAGGCGCATGGGGCCACCCTCGCCGAAGCGATGCGAGTCGTAGCCGATACCGGTGCGCATGACGAACGTGGCGTCGCTCATCCGATCAGGCCGCAACCGTCGACAGCGACGGCGTCGTCGCCGCCTGCGACAGCAGCGAGTAGTCCTGACGACGACGCGCCGGCGTGAAGCCTGCGTCGCGAATGAGTTGATCGAGTTCGTCGGTGGTGGTGCGGTGCGTGGTGTTGGCCGCCGACACGACGTTCTCTTCGATCATGAGCGAGCCGAAGTCGTTGCAGCCGAACTTGAGCGCCATCTGACCGACCTTCATCCCCATCGTCACCCAGCTCGACTGCAAGTTGGGTACGTTGTCGAGCACGATGCGCGCCATCGCAACGGTGCGCAGATACGTGATCGCGTCCGTCTTGGGCATGTGCGACATCGTGGGCGTGTTCTCCGGCTGCAGCGGCCACGTGATGAACGCCGTGAAGCCACCAGTGCGCGCCTGCACTTCACGCACGCGCTGCAAGTGCTCGATGCGTTCGGCCAGCGTTTCGCCGATGCCGTACATCATCGTGACCGAAGTCTTCATGCCTTCCTGGTGCGCGAGCTCCATGATCTCGAGCCAGCGATCGGCGCCCGCCTTCTTGGGCGCAGCGATGTCACGCACGCGCTGCACGAGAATTTCGCCGCCGCCACCGGGAATGGAGTCGAGTCCCGCCTTCTGCAACTCGCGGATGACATCGCGCGCTTCCATGCGGAATCGCGTCGCGAAGAAGTCCACTTCGCTGGGCGAGAATCCGTGGATGTGGATGGGGTGATTGCGCTTGATGTAGCGCATCAGATCCAGATACCACTCGAACGGGATATACGGGTTGTGCCCACCCTGAATCAGGATCTGCACGCCGCCCAGCGCCTTCGTCTCTTCGATCTTCTCGCCGATCTGCTCGAACGACAGTGTATAGCCTTCCTTGTGCTTCGGGCGCCGATAAAACGCGCAGAAGCCGCAGTCGGCGACGCAGACGTTGGTGTAGTTGATGTTCCGGTCGACGATGTACGTGACGACGTTCTCCGGATGCTTCTCTATGCGCACGCGGTCGGCCTCGAGTCCGAGTTCGAGCAGCGGTGCGTTGGTATAGAAATCGAGCAGATCGCGCATGATGACCCGTCAGGCCGCAGGTAGAAACGCGAGCGTCCCGTCGGGGACGCGTCCCGCCAGTACTAGGCGGCGGAAGAATTCAGTAAGACCCGCCAGATGCGGATACGACAGTCGGTAGTCCAGTCCGGAGAAGTACACCGCGCACGTCTCCTTGGGTACACCGCTCGCCAGCGACGCCTGCGCCGCGAGCAGATCCAGATGCTCGAGCCCCCAATCGCGCGAGGCGATCAGCGATGCGTGCGCCGACAGCGCGGCATGCACCGGCGTGGTGCGCTGCGCGACCCACACCGCAAACACGAACGGCAGTCCGGTCCATTCCTTCCACGCGGCGCCCAGATCGATGCGATACGGATACTTCTCCGCCCACTCGCCGCCACGATTTGCCTCGTCGAAGATGCGGAGCGCCGCGTCGCCGATCACCAAACGCGCATCATGCGGCTCTTCGTCAAAACGCGACACATCCACCAGCTCTGCGTCGCCCAAGACGAACTCCGGACGCGCGCGCCACACGTGCTCGAAGAGCAATTCCAGCAGCGCCACACTCGTCATCGAGCTCTTGCTCACCAACACACGCGCGCCCGTGAGCGTTTCGGGTGGGCGGCGGCTGAATAGCATCACGCTGCGAACCGGACCGTCGCTGGTGATGCCCAACTCCGGGAGGAGCAGATAGCGGCGCGCGTCGCGGGCGTACTCCACCGCCGACACCACACTCACATCCAATTCGCCGTTGGACATGAGGCGATTGAGCGTCGTCGGAATGCCATCCACCAGCTGACCGTCGAGCGGCACGACACCACGATCGATCCCGCCATAGACGGGATAGCAGTTGATGTACGGAATCCGACCGATGCGGAGCATGATCGATTCAGACCGCGGCGTTGGCCACGCCGACGTCTTCGGCGTCGAGCATCTCATCCTCACCGAACTCGCGCAGCACGCGATAGAACGAGTCACGCTCGGCCGGTCGCTTCCCTGCCCCACGAATGAGGTTGAGCAGCTGTGACAGCGTCATGCCCTGCGGCGTATGCGCGCCGACGGCATGGTAAATCTTCTCGCGCACGACGGTCCCTTCGATGTCGTTCACACCGAAGTGCAGCGCAATCTGCGAGACCGCCTGCGTGACCATGATCCAGTGCGACTTGATGTGGTCGAAGTTGTCGAGGAACAGCCGACCGACGGCGAGATTGCGCAGGTCGTCAAAACCGGTGGAGGCAGTGCCCTGTCGACCGAGCGTCTTCCCCAGCTCGTTGTCGTCGGGGTGATACGCGAGCGGGATATACGCGAGGAATCCGCCGGTTTCGTCCTGCAGATCGCGCAGCATGGTCAGGTGCTCCATGCGATCCTCGATCGTCTCCACGTGCCCGTAGAGCATCGTGCAGTTGGTGCGAATGCCCAGCTGGTGCGCGGTGCGGTGCACGTCGATGTAGTCGGCGCCACCAAGCTTCTTGTCAGCAATGACGTCGCGCACGGCCGCGCTGAACGTTTCCGCACCACCGCCGGGCATCGTATCGAGGCCGGCCTCACGCAGCGCAATCAGGACATCCGCGCGCGACATCTTCTCGATGCGCGCGATGTGCGCGATCTCGACGGCCGTCAGCGCCTTGATGTGCACCTGCGGGTGACGTTCCTTGAGCGCGCGGAACATCGCCGTGTAGTAGGCGAGTCCCGCCTGCATGTCGAGCCCACCCACGATATGAAACTCGCGCGTGATCGTGCCGTCGGCGCGATCGGATTCGGCGAGCACCTGATCGAGCGTGTAGCGGTAGGCGCCTTCTTCCTTGGGCAGGCGCGCATAGCCGCAGAACACACACGTCGTGCGCAGCACGCAGACGTTCGTGGGATTGATGTGCTGGTTGGACGCGAAGGTGACACGATCGCCGTGCTTCGCGCGGTTGGCCGCATCGGCCATGGCGCCCACGCCGATCAGGTCGGGCGAGCGGAAGAGCGTGACCCCGTCGGCCGGCGTGAGGCGCACGCCGGCAATGAGCTTCTCGCCGATGGGGCGGAGCGCAGGGTCGCGCAGTCGAGCGAGATCGAAAGCGATCGGTGCGGGCATCTGGACGTGCTTGGGGAAAGTGCGCGGCGAATGCCGCGCATCACTTCACCGCGACGAACGACGCGACGCGCTCAGTCGTGCCAGCGGCGGAGTGCGATCGTGACGTTGTGACCGCCAAACCCTGAGCTGTTCGAGATCGCGACGTTCACCTCACGCGCACGAGGCGTGTTCGGTGTCACATCGAGATCGCACTCGGGATCGGGCGTGGAGTAGTTGATCGTCGGCGGGATCATGCCATCGCGCATCGCCAGCGCGCACGCGATGAACTCGACTCCACCTGCCGCACCGAGCATGTGCCCAGTGGCGGACTTGGTCGAACTCACGGACAGCTTGTACGCATGCTCGCCGAACACCGTCTTGATCGCCTTGATCTCGTTGGGATCGTTGAGCGGCGTGGATGTACCGTGTGCGTTGATGTAGTCCACGTCGGTCGTGGCCAGGCCGCCATCCTTGAGCGCCTTGCGCATCGACCGCTGCAACCCTTCGTGCGCATCCGGCTGGCCGGTCAGATGATACGCATCGCCCGTCGCGCCGTACCCGATGACTTCACCGTAGATCCGGGCGCCGCGGCGGCGCGCATGCTCCAACTCTTCCAGCACCACCACGCCCGCGCCCTCGCCCAGCACAAAGCCATCGCGCGTCGCATCGAACGGACGCGACGCCGTTTCTGGCGAATCGTTGCGCTCCGAGAGTGCGGTCATGTTGCCGAACCCACCGATGGCCATCGGCAGCACCGCTGCTTCGGTGCCGCCAGCAATCATCACGTCGGCATCGCCGTACACGATGGTCCGGAACGACTCGCCGATGGCATGGGCGCTGGTAGCACACGCAGACATCGTCGCGAAGTTCGGTCCCTTTGCGCCAAAGCGCATCGACACCACACCGGCCGCGATGTCCGCGATGAACATGGGCACGAAGAAGGGCGAGATGCGGCGGTTGCCCGCCGCGATCAGCGCCGAGTGCTGCTCTTCCATCGTGGCCAGGCCGCCGATGCCACTGCCGACGATCACGCCGCAGTCTTCCTGAACGAACCCACCGTTCTCAAGGCCGGCATCGCGCATCGCTTCCACCGATGCAGCCAACGCGTACTGGGTGAACAGATCAGCTCGCTTGGCTTCCTTGCGCTCCATGTACTGGAGCGGATCGAAGCCCTTCACCTCGCAGGCGAACTTCACCTTGAAGGTGCTGGCGTCGAACTTCGTGATCAGCCCGCCTCCGGACACGCCCCCCAGCAGCGACTGCCAGGTCGTCGCCACGTCGTTTCCGACTGCCGTGATCGCCCCGAGACCCGTGACGACGACCCTACGTCGCATTAGCCCGCGACCTTCGCCTCGAGGTAGGCAACTGCGTCACCGACGGTACGCAGCTTCTCGGCATCCTCGTCGGGGATGTCGATGTTGAACTCCTTCTCGAACTCCATGACCAGTTCGACGATGTCGAGCGAGTCTGCGCCGAGGTCTTCGATGAAGCTCGCTTCGGGCGTCAGCTTCTCGCGCTCGACGCCGAGTTCCTTCTCGATGATGTCCTTGATCTTCGACGCGTGATCCGCCATGGGAGCGATTCCTCTGAAATTGTTGAAAGGGAGAGTGAAGAACTTAGCCGAACGCCGACGTGGCGGGGAGTGTCTCGCGCGAGACGCGCCCACTGATTACATGACCAGCCCGCCGTCGACGACAAACACCTGACCGGTGACGTAGCGGGTCAGGTCCGAGGCGAGCACGGCGACCATGCCCGCAATGTCCTCCGGAGTGCCGAGGCGCTCCAGAGGGATGTTGGCGCTCATGCCGGCGCGGGCTTCCGGCGTCATGGCGGCCGTCATGTCCGTCTCGATGAAGCCCGGCGCGACGACGTTGGCCAGGATGTTCCGCGAGGCCAGCTCCTTGGCGATCGACTTGGTGAGCCCGATCAATCCGGCCTTGCTCGCGGCGTAGTTGGCCTGCCCCTTGTTGCCGATCAGCCCAACGACGCTGGCGACGTTGATGATGCGTCCCCAGCGACGTTTCATCATGCCGCGCGATGCCGCGCGGCAGGTGGCGAACGCCCCGCGCAAATTCGCGTCGATGACGGCATCCCAGTCATCGTCCTTGAGCCGCATGAGCAGGTTGTCGCGCGTGAGCCCTGCATTGTTCACGAGAATGTCGAGCGAACCGAAGTCGCGCTCCACGGATTCGATCAACGCAGTTGCCTGTGCGGTATCCGCGATCTCCACCGCGTAACCGCGCGCTTCGGCGCCCGTGCTCTGCGCGATCTCGAGCGCCGCCGCTTCTGCGCGCGCAAGATCGCGGCCGGTGACGGCCACACGAGCCCCAGCACGCGCAAGCGTTTCCGCGATCGCGCGACCGATGCCGCGTGTGGAACCGGTGACCAGCGCGACTCGACCGGTGAGGTCGATACGCAGCCCTGCCGACGGCGTGATCTGCTCAGACATGGGATCCCGCCGATTCCAGAAGCTTCTCGATATCCGCGACGGTGCCGCAGGTGGCCGTCTTCACGTTGGGTGCGATTCGCCGCGCCAAGCCTGTCAACACCTGCCCCGTACCCATCTCGACGAAGGTGGCGTCCGGATACGTCTCCGCGAGGTAGCGCATCACCCGTGTCCACTGCACCGATGACGTGAGCTGCTGCACGAGCAGGCGACGGGCATCCTCGGCCTTGAGAACCGGCTCCGACGTCACGTTGGCGACCACCGGAATGCGTGGGTCGCGGAGCTGCGCGGCTGCCAGCGCCTCGGCCAACCCTTCGGCGGCGGGCGCCATCAGCGGCGAATGAAACGCACCGCTCACCGGCAACGGCAACGAGCGCTTGGCGCCCGCTTCCTTGGCGAGCTGCATGGCGCGCTCGACGCCCGCGACCTCACCAGAGATGACGACCTGCTCTTCGCTATTGTAGTTGGCGGCAACCACCATCGCCGATTCGGCCGTCGCCTGCGCGCAGATTTCGTCGATGGGGCGCGTGAGTACGCCGACGATGGCCGCCATGGCGCCCGGTCGCGCGACGCCTTGCTCGAACATCAGCGTACCGCGACGACGTACGACGCGCGCGGCGTCCGCGAGGTCGAGTGCGCCGGCGACGTGATACGCGGAGAATTCGCCCAGCGAGTGCCCCGCCGCGGCCCGCACGAACGGACCGATGGCGTCGCGAACAACAGCCCACACGGCGGCGCTGTGCGCCAACAGCGCGGGCTGTGCGTTGAGTGTGCGCGTCAGTTCGTCGGCTGGCCCTTCGAAGGCCAGCGTTGAGAGCGCGCTGCCGACGGCATCGTCGACGGTGTGAAAGGCCTCACGCGCGGCAGGAAAGGCGTCGTACAAATCCTTTCCCATGCCAACGCGCTGCGAGCCCTGACCGGGCAGCAGCAGCACGAAGTCCATGGACATCTCGAGTGGTGTTGAGGCTG
The DNA here is from genome assembly GCA_965279375.1 of Gemmatimonas sp. Classification (GTDB taxonomy): domain Bacteria; phylum Gemmatimonadota; class Gemmatimonadetes; order Gemmatimonadales; family Gemmatimonadaceae; genus Gemmatimonas. The sequence continues at coordinate 3,780,168 of OZ257156.1, forward strand.
GCGGCGCCTAGAAGCGCGCTACCAGCGAGCCCCAGGTGAACCCAGCGCCAAACGCGGCGAAGAGGACGGTCATGCCTTCCTTGACCCGTCCCTGTTGCATAGCGTCGTTGAGCGCGATGGGAATGGACGCCGCAGAGGTATTGCCGAAGCGATCGACGTTGACGAAGACGCGATCCATGTCGATGCCGGCGTGCTTTGCCGTCGCTTCGATGATGCGAATGTTGGCCTGATGCGGAATCAGCAGATCGATGTCCGCCGCCGTCAGCCCGGCGCGCTCGAGCGCACGATCCGTGGACTCGGCCATCGCGCGTACGGCGTGTTTGAACACCTCGCGCCCGGCCATCTGGATGTACTGACGATGCGACGCCGGCTCCTCGAACGAGACCGCTTCATCACCGCCACCAGCGGGACGCCACAGCAGCTCAGCCAGCGCGCCATCGGAACGCATGAACGTCGAGAGAATGCCCTTCTCGTCGCCGGTGTTGCGCTTCATGACGGTCGCACCGGCACCGTCCGCGAACAGAATGCAGGTGTTGCGATCGGTCCAGTCCACGATGGCGCTCAGCTTCTCCGCGCCGATCACGAGCACCGTTTCCGCGGCGCCGGACTTGATCATCGATTCGCCGACGATCGTGCCGTACAGCCAGCCTGAGCAGGCCGCCGCGAGGTCGAAGGCGGCGGCCTTGCTGCAGCCGAGCTCCGCCTGAATGTCTACCGCAGTGGCCGGAAGGAGCCGATCCGGCGAGGCCGTGCCGAGAATGATGACGTCGATCTCGTCGGGCTGGACTCCCGCCTTGGCCATGGCTTGGCGCGCTGCATCCGCCGATAGCGACTTAACGGACTCGCCGTGCTTGGCGACGTGGCGCTGCTTGATACCGGTGCGCTCGATGATCCACTGATCATCGGTCTGGATGCCCATCGCAGCGAGGTCGCTATTGGTGACGATCTGCTGCGGCACGGCGTGTCCGGTGCCGGCGATGTACGCCGACGGACGGATGATGGTGCTGCTCATGCGGCACTCCCGTTGGCATCGGGCATGGAGTCGGCGAGGCGCCGACCGATCTCCTCGGTCATCCCCGATTCGTAGGCCCGCACGGCGACATGAATGGCGTTCATGAGCGCCTTGGGTGAGCTCTTGCCGTGCGAGATGATCGACACTCCCTGCACGCCAAGAAGAGGCGCGCCGCCGTGTTCGTCGGCGTCGAGGTGCGTGAGCGCGCTGGCGATCTGCTTGCGGTCCACTCCCGCGGCGTCGGAGACCATCCGAATCAGGGTGGGCGCCAAGCTTTCGTAGAACTTGAGCAGGATGTTGCCAACAAAGCCGTCGCAGACCACCACGTCGATCGGGCCGCGGTCGCAGGTGCCGCGCGGCACATCGCGCCCTTCAACGTTGCCGATGAAGTTGAGTCCGGATTGACGCAGACGCTGATGCGCGTCCTTCACCGCCATGTTTCCCTTCTCCGGCTCCTCGCCAATGGACAACAGCCCGATGGCGGGATTTTCGCGACCGAGCAGCGCGCGGGCGTAGACGGTACCGATGCGTGCGAACTGGACCAGCTCCTCCGGCGAGCAGTCCACGTTGGCACCGGAGTCGAGGACGAGCACAGGCTGCGCCGACGTCGGAAAGACGGTGGCGATGGCCGGGCGGGTGAGTCCTGCGTGCAGACGGAGCACGACCAGGGAGGCGGCCATCTGCGCGCCGGTATTGCCAGCCGAGACGAACCCGTGCGCGAAGCCGTCGGCGACCCGACGAAGTCCGAGCACCATCGAGCTGTTCGTTTTGCCGCGCAGCGCGACAGACGGCCGGTCGGTCATCTCGATGACGTCCGGCGCTTCAACGACGTGCAGACGGGAACGCAGCGGCGCGAGCGCCGAGAGTTCGCCGCTCAAAAGCGACTGCAACTCGGGCTCGATCACGGCGCTACGGCCGACGAGTTCGATGTCGTGTTCGGGAGCGAGCGTTGCGAGCGCGTGGAGTGCACCCGCAATGGGGGCCCGGGGAGCGAAGTCGCCCCCCATGGCATCCACCGCGATGCGCGCCAAGCTTACGCTTCCTGCGCGGTTACTCGCTGCTCACCCGCGTAGAAGCCGCACGAGCCGCACACGCGGTGCGGGCGCTTCATCGTGCCGCACTGCGGGCACGTCTGGATGACGATCGCAGGCGCCGTCTTGTGCGTGTTACGGGCGCGCTTGCGACGCTTGGATGTACGGCGCTTGGGTACGGCCATGGGACCCTAACCTGAAAACGTTCGAGACGAGAAAATCCGTCAGGCGTCAGACTCGCGCAATGCGCGAAGTCCTTCCCAACGGGGATCAGTGGCCGGAGCACACGTACACGCTCCGGTATTGCGATCGGCACCACAGGTCACGCACAAGCCGAGACAGTCCTCCTTGCACAGCGCGAATGCTGGAACGGCCAACAGCCATTCCTCGCGCACGGCAGGACGCAGATCAAGCTCGCGTGCTCCCGCAGGAATCGGTACGACGTCATCCTCTTCCGCTTCGTCCAGACCGGACTCCGCGAACAAGAATTGCACCTCGCCCGACACCGACTTCGTAACGTCCACCAGACAGCGGCGACACGTAGTCTGCGTCGCCCCCTCCAGCATGCCCGTAAAATAAAAACGGCCCTGGCCGGCCGCGGAAAGACGACCTTCCACCCGCACCCCGTCACCGACGGGCCGCGAATCGTCCCCTTCCCACACCGGATCCGCCCCGTCGAGCAGTCCATCAACGCTCTCGGCACGGGCTTCCAAGCTTCGGATGTCAAAGCACAGCATAGCCATGAAACGTAGAGCGGCAGCCCTATCGACACAAGGGCTGCCGCTCCCCGATTTCAGCGTCCAAGTAGTGTCCGGACGCAGAGTTAGACCGCCGATCTTCGCGCCTTACAGCGTCTCGCACTCGGCGAAGAAGAAGCCCGCTTCGCGCGTCGCGTTCTCGTCCGAGTCCGACGCGTGGATCGCGTTCCGGCCCTTGGACTCCGCGTACAACTTCCGAACGGTGCCCTCGGCCGCCTCGGCCGGGTCCGTCGCGCCGATCACCGTGCGCAGCGTCGCCACGGCGTCGTCACGCTCCAGGATCATGGGCATGCACGGACCGCTCGTCATGAACTCCACGAGCTCGCCGAAGAAGCCCCGCTCGCGGTGCACGCCGTAGAACTCGCCGGCCTGCGCCGTGGTCAGGTGCATCACGCGCGCGGCCTTCACCGTGAAGCCGGACTTTTCGAGGAGCGCGACGATCAGCCCCGCCTTGCCATTGGCGAACGCGTCCGGCTTGATGATGGTAAGTGTGCGACGACCGGCCATGTGTCAGGATCCTATGAGTTTGCGAACGATGTCCCCGCGTGTGAGAAAGCCCACCAACCGGCCCTCCTTCACCACGGGTACTCGCTCGACGTCCTTGTTGAGCATCAGGGACGCTACCTCGGCCAACGGCTGCTCGGGAGCAACGCACAACACCTGACGGGTCATGGCATCGCGCACCGTGCGCCTCAGCGAGGCGGGCGGCGGAGGGGATGCAACAGACCCCCCAGCGCGGGGAAGATAATGACTCACGAGGTCGCGCAAGAGTTCGCGCTCGCTGAGCATCCCGATCACCCGGTTCCCATCGTCCACCACCGGAAGTCCGCCCACACCCGCCCGCAGCATGTCCATCACTGCGCCTCGCAGTGGTGCGTCCGGACCCACGGTCCGCGGACGCTCTGTCATCAGGTCCCGGACCGTCAGCTGCTCCGTCAGGATGAGTTCGTGGAACGCCGGCAAGGCCGCGATGGCCACGGCATCCGCGGCGGCCAGAATCTGCTCGATGACGGCCGCCTTGGAGAGCAGCCGGGCGAACCCGCCCACCACCTGCAGGTGTTTGGCCATCTGCCGTGGCGGCGAGCAGATGAGCACGACCACCCGCGCACACTGCGATTCCTCATCGCCCAAGTCACGGCACAGCGGGCGCGGCGCAACGCCGACCGCCACGGACACCTCGCGTGCGGCGTCGGTGCGGTAGTGGAGTACGAACGCGCGATCGCCAAAGCCGACGATGTCTTCCGGTCGGGCCTCCTCGACGCGCTCCCTCAGGGCGTCGGTGTCGAGCGCGACGCGGTCGACTACGAGCGTCTGTGCCAGCTTGGCCGCAGCTTCCACCAGGGACGTCGCCGAGAGTGGAAGGCGCACCCGTCGCGGTGACAGGAAGCTGGAGAGTCGCGTGGGTTCTGTGCTCACGAGTGGGTCCGAAAGGTCTGAAAGACAGTGTCACCGACAAAACAAACGGGCGGCCGCGCACATTGTGCACGACCGCCCGCGATCACTTCCCCGCGGTTACGCGAGTCGTGCCTTGATCAGGTCGACGAAATCCACAGGCCGCTTCGCGACGCCCATGCCGGCGGCATGGAACGCCTCGATCTTTTCCGCGGCCGTGCCCGCCGAACCGGAGATGATCGCGCCAGCGTGGCCCATACGACGGCCCGGCGGGGCGGTCTGCCCGGCGATGAAGCCGACGACCGGCTTGGTCATGTGCGCCTTGATGAACGCGGCGGCTTCCTGTTCGTCCGTGCCACCGATTTCGCCCATCATCGCGACGGCCTTCGTCTGCGGATCGGCTTCGAACGCCGCGAGGCAATCGATGAAGTTGGTGCCGTTGATCGGGTCACCGCCGATGCCGACGCACGAGCTCTGACCAATGCCGGCGCGCGTGAGCTGGTTGACGATTTCATACGTGAGCGTGCCGGAGCGCGACACGACGCCGACGTTACCCGGCAAGCAGATGCGACCCGGGATGATGCCAACCTTGGACTGACCCGGCGTGATGAGCCCCGGGCAGTTGGGGCCAAGCAGGCGTGCGCCGTGCTCCTTCACGTACGGGTACACCTTGGTCATGTCGAGCACCGGCACGCCTTCGGTGATGCAGACGATGAGCTTCACGCCAGCGGCGGCAGCTTCCATCATCGCATCGGCGGCGAACATCGGCGGCACGTAAATCACGGAGGTGTTGGCGCCCGTGGCCTGCACCGCGTCGTAGACGGTGTCGAAGATGGGTACCGTGCCTTCGAACATCTGGCCGCCCTTACCCGGCGTCACACCGGCCACGACCTTCGTGCCGTACTCGATCATCTGCTTGGCATGGAACGAACCGTCGCGGCCCGTGATGCCCTGCACGATCAGCTTCGTGTTGTTGTCGATGAAGATGCTCATGCGGCCGCTCCCTTGGTGGCGAGTTCGACGGCGCGCTGCACGGCGGCGTCCATGTCGTTGGAGGCGGAGAATCCGTTGTCCTGCAAAATCTTCACGGCAATCTCCTCGTTCGTGCCGGTGAGACGAATGACGATGGGCACCTTGAGCGGATTGGCCTTGGTCGCCGTGACGATGCCATTGGCTACGTCATCGGTGCGCGTGATGCCGCCGAAGATGTTGAACAGGATGCACTTCACGTTCGCATCGGACGTGATGATGCGCAGCGCGTTGACCACCTTCTCCGGATTCGACGAACCGCCGATGTCGAGGAAGTTGGCTGGATCGCCGCCGTAGTACTTGACCAGGTCCATCGTCGCCATGGCGAGACCCGCGCCGTTGACCACGCAGCCGACGTTGCCGTCGAGCTTGATGAACGTGAGGTTCGCGTTGCGCGCGTCGACTTCGCTCGGTGCTTCCGACGACTCGTCGCGCAACGCGGCGATGGCGGGGAGACGATCGAGTTCGTTGTCGTCGATGACCATCTTGCCGTCGACGGCGATGAGTTCGTTGGCCGGCGTGAGCACCAGCGGATTGATCTCGGCGAGCGAGCAGCCGGCGGCCATGAACGCGCTGTACAGCTGCGTCATGATCTTCGCTGCCTGACGGGCGATCTTCACGTCCTTGTACAGGAAGAAGCCCATGCGCATCGCTTCGAACGGCAGCAGCCCGTAGCGCGTGTCCACCGGGTGATAGAGAATCTTCTCCGGCGTGGTGGCCGCGACCTCCTCGATGTCGATACCGCCGGCGGCGCTGACCATGAAGACGGGCTTCTTGGTCGCCCGATCGACGATGATGCCGACGTACGCTTCCGAGGCGATGTCGGCCGCGGTCGTGACGAGCACCTTCTCGACGACGAGATCCTTGATCGTCATGCCAAGAATGGCGGTCGCCTTTTCCTTGGCGTCGGCGGGCGTCTTGCAGAACTTCACGCCACCGGCCTTGCCGCGACCACCAGCGTGCACCTGCGCCTTGACCATCACGGCCGTGCCCAGCCGCTGCGCAATGGATTCTGCCTGTTCAGGCGTCGTGGCGATGTCGCCTGGCGGTATCGGCACCCCGGCCGCCCGCAACAGCTCTTTCGCCTGATATTCGTGAAGATTCACGCGCTCTCCGAATCGAAGTAGGTATGTCTATGAAAACTACTCTGGCGACCTGCCCAACACCTTCCCGAGGCTATCGAACGCCGCTCCGAAGCGCGTCCAACTCCCGCTCCGCAGCGCTTGTCGCATCGCCTCGTACAACCGATCGACCGCGACGTCTCGCGGCTCACTGCCACCTGCGCTCGCACCGACAATCGGCCGAGCCTGACTGCGCGGCAATCCCAGTACTTCCACCGCCTCGGCGAGCGTGCCTCCAACGCCGGCACGCCCCTCTTCCTGAATGGCCACGCGGCTGATCACCGTTGTCCCGTCCGCGCGGTTCCACTGGAGTGGCTGGACGAGCACGGGCCCGCGGTCGCTCATGATGACCTGCACCCGCCCTGGGCGCATCCGCGGTTCGCGACGACTGCCATCGGGTACCAGGGCGCGAGCGCTGTCGAGCGCCGACCGTAGCTGCTCGGTGGCGGTGCTCCAACGCGGCCGCGGTACCGACGTGCTATCCCAGAAGGTGCGGCGATACCGTCCGCCGACCGCGCTGATCACGCCACCGATCTGTTCACCGGGTTCGAGCAGCGCAACGCTCCACGCGACGACGGCGCCGGAGTCGGTTCGGACCAGATGCCCGGGCGGACCGTCGCCGATGAACGTGCTGTCGGGGAGATGTCGAGTGACGGTCCCTTGCAGCCGGGATCCATAGCGCGCGAAGGTGCGCAACTGGGCAATTGCGCCATCCGTTGCCGGAGGAAGCTGCCGCACCAACCCGGACGGCAGCTCGACCGTGCGAACGAAGAGGCTCGGCACGCGCGCCATCCAGGTGCGTGCAACGGGATCGGGTCGGTCGACCGAGATGAGTCGCACACGCCCGGAATTCGCCTCGACGAGTGCAGTGGCGGCAAGCCGGAAGTAGCTGCGTACTTCGCCCGCCAACTGCCAGTGCTGGCTGAGCGGATACTCGGACGATGCGCTGTAGAGCTGCAGCGTCCAGTACAGCACACCATCGTGCACGAGCGGCAGCACTTCACTGCCCTGCGCAAAGATCGGTGCGAGCATGGCGACGCGTTCGCGCACATCGCGCTGCGAGACGAAGACGCTGTTGGATTCCTCGTCGGCGCGCGTGCGCAGCAAATCAGGATCGCGCGCTGCCCACGCATGTGCTACGCGCAAGCCGAGCGATCGCAGCGACGTGCCCAACACGCTGTTGGTCGGATCCTGAATGAGGCGATGTCCGGTGAGCCCCGGCGCGACGGCGGGTTCGCGCGGTCCGTCCACGTCGGCGGGATCCAAGGCGAAGTCAATGCTGCTGTCGCGCACGATCGGCAGCGTCGCGTTGGCCACGTCCGCGGACCATGCACTCCCGGCCGTGACAGGACGGCGCACGATCAGCCCGGCCAGCCCTCCTTCCGTGGCTAGCCATGACGCGTGCGTCGGAATCGCACTGGTACGGGAGTCGTCGCTCGAACGTGCCTGCAGTGAGGAGGCATCCCAGAGACTGACGGATCGCGCGAGATCGCTGCGCTTTACGCGAGTGGCTATGGCGGGGATCGACTCAGGAGCGGTGATACGAATGCCGTCCACGTCATACGCGCGACGACTGATGAGGGAGCGCGTATCGAGGTAGTCGAGTTCGCGGCGCACCGGATCACCGAGCAGTGAGCCACGCGACACCACGGCCGGCAGGATATGTCGAAGGCCGACGGCGCCGATCAGCACCATGCTCAACGTGATGAACGCCAGACGCAGCTGGCTCATCCAACCGGCACGCAGCAGCAACAGCGCGCCAATGCCGCTCAGGACCGACATCAACAGATCGACTCGCATCAGCACGATGTGATCGACGCGCAAGAAGAGTCCATCGGGACCACTGCCGTTGCGAAGGACATCGAAGCCATCGAGACGATAGCTCCACGCAAGCATCACGAGAACAAGCGCGGCGAGGGCGCTCAGATGCCGGCGCGCGTGAGACGAGGCCAGCACGCGTCTCCCGTCGAGTCGCAGACTGCGCGTCAACGCGTACAGCAGGATGACGACGGTGCCAACCGAGATGACGGTGACCAGCGCCCAGACGTACAGCGTCTCTTCGAGGGGTAGCCAGTAGACGTAGAACCCGAGGTCGCGACCGAGAATGCCTTCAATTTCACCGAACGAGATCCCGTGTCGCGCCATCGCCACGTCGGTCCAGTTGGTGAGCGGCACGGCGAGACCGAGCCCGATAAGCGCGGACAGCACGATGGTGATCCCGAGCAGCCGGCGGCCCGGAATCATGGCTGTGAGCTCGATGTTGGCCACGCGTGAAGGCACGGCGACGGCCAGAATTGTGCGACGAACGGCGTGCAGATTCGCGAAGGCGAAGAGCGCGCCTACGGTGCCTGCCCCGCCCTGCAACAAGACGCTGTCTACCGCGCGCTCCCACCAGAGCGCTGGCACACCCATGGCGGTGAACCACGCATGTTCGACGACGAGCGCTGTGATCGCGCGCCCGCTCAGGAGCAGCGCGGCCGCGACGGCGAGGGCGACAACCACCCACCCGCGGGTCCGCATGATCAGCGCCGCGCGCGGATCAGAGCTGTACGCCCTGGGCGCGCATCCAACCTTCCATCTCGCCGCGAATTTCGGCCAGACGCTCGGCTGTGCGGGCCTCGAATCGCGCCACGATCACCGGCTGCGTGTTGGAGGCACGGAAGAGTCCCCATCCGTCGCCAAAGAGCACTCGCACACCATCGACGGCGTTGACCTGATGCGTCGCAGAGAAGTGCGCGATCGCCTTCTCCATGATGGTGAACTTGGCCTCGTCGTCGGTATCGATGCGGATCTCGGGTGTGGAGACAAACGGTGCCACATCGGCGAGCAACGCGTCCACCGGCTTACCGGCATCGGCAACAATGCGCAGCAGGCGCGCCGCGCCGTACAGCGCGTCGTCGTGCCCGTAGAAGCCTTCGGTGAAGAACATGTGGCCAGACATCTCGCCGGCGATCGGGGCGTGTGTCTCCTTCATCTTGTCCTTGATGAGGGAGTGTCCCGTCTTCCACATCACGGCCACGCCGCCGGCCTTCTCGATTTCATCCGAGAGTGCCTGCGAGCACTTCACGTCAAAGATGATCGGCTGGCCGCGGCCCGTGCGCGCGAGCACATCACGCGCGTACAGGATGAGGATGTGATCGCCCCAGATGATCGTGCCGTTCGCGTCCACCACGCCGATGCGATCCGCGTCGCCATCGAATGCAACGCCGATCTCCGCCTTCTCTCGCTTCACCGCCGCGATGAGATCAACGAGGTTTTCGGGAACGGTCGGATCGGGGTGATGATTGGGAAAGGTGCCGTCGCTCTCGGTAAAGAGCCCGATGCCATCAACGCCGAGCGCACGCATGAGTTGCGGTGCCACCAGCGCGCCCGCGCCATTGCCGCAGTCATAGACCACGCGCAACGGCGTGCCGTCGGCGTGCGCGAGCGTGCCAATGCGCGCAGCGATGTCCGACACGTAGCGATCGATGACGTCGATGTGCCGAACAGTGCCGTGGCCGCTCGGGTACACGCCCGCAACGATCATCTGGTACAGAGCCTGGATCTCGCTGCCATGCAGCGAACCCGTGCCCACGCACATCTTGAAGCCGTTGTATTCCGGCGGGTTGTGCGAGCCAGTGATCTGAATTCCGCCCACGACGGGCTCATGATGCAGCGTCCAGTACAGCAGCGGCGTCGGTACGGTGCCAACATCCACCACGTCAACGCCACTCTCCGTCAGGCCACGCACCAGCGCATCGCGCAGCGCATTTCCGCTCGGCCGGTTATCGCGCCCCACAGCGACCGCGCCAGCGATCCCTTTCGACTGCAGGTACGTCGCGTAGCCGCGACCGAGGCCGTATGCAACCTCCTCGGTCAGGTCCCGACCGACGATGCCGCGAACGTCATACTGGCGAAAGATTGTCTGGCTGATCGACATGGTGAGAACGTACGGGGAGGCGGGAGTATGCTGGTGGCGTACGACTGAACGAGTGCCTGCGACTCAGCGCGTGCGACTGGCCGTGCTGAGCGGCGGTGGCAGCGGTGCACGCTGCTTCACCGGTGCGACGCCTGCGAGCGTCTGCGGCATGGCGTGGCGCGCGAGTCGCGAGACAGGCGTCGGATACAGTCCGAGCACGAGGAGCGCGATGGCCGTGAACGCGATCATGCCCTGCGTCAGCGGTGCCAGCGACGGCACGGCCGCGCCTTCCGCGCGCGGGCGCATGAACATCGACGAGATCACGCTCAGGTAGTACGCCGCCGACACCACGCTGCTGAGCACCAGCACAACGGCGAGCATGGTCTGCGGAGAGGCGCCCGAGAGCGCCGCCTGGAGCACATACCACTTGGCGAAGAAGCCCATGCCGCCGACCAACGGCATGCCGAGGAACGCGAGGAAGTACACCGCCATCGCTATGCTGAGCCCCGGCCGAACACGCCAGAGTCCAGCGATGTCGTCCAGCGTGGGCGACTTGTCGCGGCCGTCGTTGATCGTGATCAGCACGGCAAACGCGCCCATCGTGGCGAGTGTGTACGACACCGTGTAAAAGACAAGCGCGCTGACACCGGCGACGGAGTTCGACACGATGGCGACGAGTATGTACCCGGCGTGGGCGATGCTCGAGTAGGCGAGCATGCGCACGAGATTCTTCTGCGACAGGGCTAGCACGTTGCCGAGGACCATCGTGACCGCGGCGAGCCACCAGAGCACCGGATGCCAGCGATCGGACGCACCGCCGAGCGCTTCGACCATCACGCGCGCGAACGTCGCGAACGCGGCGGACTTGACCACGGCAGCCATGAACGCGGCCACTGGCAGCGGCGCGCCGTCGTACACGTCGGGCGTCCAGAGATGAAAGGGCGCAGCGGCGACCTTGAATGCGAATCCAACGAGCAGCAGCGCCATGCCCACGACGAACATCGCGCTCAGCTGCGGCGTCTTGGCGACCCACGCTGCGATGTCCACCAAACGCGTGCTGCCGGTTGCGCCGAAGAGAAGCGCCATGCCGTACAACAGGAACCCGGTGCTGAATGCGCCGAGCAGGAAGTACTTGAGCGCCGACTCGGCGCCGCGCGCACTGCGACGGTTCACGCCAGCGAGCACGTACACCGCGAGCGACATCAACTCGATGCCGAGGAAGATGAACATGAGGTCGCGCGCTGCGGCGAGGATCATCATGCCACACGCCGCGAACAGCATCAGCACCGGCACTTCCGGGCTGTACGCACCACTGCGTGCGTGATCGGCCTCGAGGAGAATCAGCGCGAGCGCCGTGCCGAGCAGGACCACGAGATCGATCGTCCAGCGGAAGCCGTCACCCGCAATGCGCAGATCAGCTGTGCCCGCGACGCCGTCACCCCAGGCGATCGTGATAACGATGCCGACCAGCAGGCAGAGGACGACACCGAAGCGCGCGAGTGCCGGCGTGCGTTCGGCGCCCTCAGCGCTGCCGAGCGTGTTGCCCTGCGGACGCCAGACAGTGGCCAGGAGCATCATCATCGCACCCGCCGCGAGCAGAAGCTCCGGGGCGAGGGCGCGGAAAAATGAACCGGCGGAAACCAGATCGCCCATCGGTCAGTGAGTCACGGAAGTGTTGGCGCCGACGGCAGCCGCGCCGGGCGCGAATCGCACCGCTTCGACGACTGTGCGGGTCGCGATGTCGCTGCGACGCAGGACGGATTGTGGCGCGAATCCGAGGTACAGCATTGCAATGGCGAAGACCCCAAGCACCGCCGTCTCACGGAAGGAGAGATCGGCGAGGGGAGCCTTGTTGTCCGCCAACGCAGGTTCGAAGAGCACGCGCTGTACCGCTCGAAGCCCGTACACCGCGGCGAAGATGACGCCCGTCGTCGCGATGAGTGCCAGTGTCGGGTGCTCGCCGTACGTACCAATCAGCACGAGGAACTCGCCGACGAATCCGTTGGTGCCCGGCAAGCCGATGGTGGACAGGATGGCCAGCGTGAAGATCGCGCTGAAGAGCGGCATCGAGCGTGCGAGGCCGCCGAACGCGCTCATGTCGGTCGAGCCGCGACGGTCCTGCAGCATCCCAACGAGGAGGAACAGTGCGCTCGTGGTGATGCCGTGATTGACCATGACCATCACCGCGCCCTGCACGCTCTGCTGCGTGAGCGCGAACGATCCGAGCATGATGAAGCCAAGGTGGCTGATCGAGCTATACGAGATAAGTCGCTTCGCGTCGCGTTGCGACATGGCCACGAGCGCGCCGTACACGATGGCGATCACGGACAGCACGAGGATCGTGCCGCGAACCGTGGGATGCGCTGCGGCCGCGGGAAAGAGCGGGATCGCGAAGCGCAGGATGGCGTACGTGCCGACCTTGAGACCCAAGGCCACTGCAGCAAACGTGGGCGCCGATCCTTGGGCGTCGGGCAGCCAGGTATGGAATGGAACGAGCGCAGACTTCACGGCGAACGCGGTGAAGAAGGCGCCGAACATCAACAGCTGCGTCCGTTCATCGAGTTTGATGGCGAGCAGCTGATCGATGTGGAAGGACTGCCCACCGCCCATGCTCCAGAGCGCCATGATGGCGACGAGCATCAGCAGCGAACCAACGAGCGTGAAGAGCACGTAACGCAAACTCGCGCGCACGCTTGCGCCGCTGCCCCAGATTCCGATGAGGAAATACATCGGAATGAGCATCAGCTCCCACGCGAGATAGAACAGCAGCAAGTCGAGCGAGACGAAGATGCCGATGAGCCCCGAGGTCAACATGAGGGCGAGCGCACCGAACGCCGGCGTCTTCACCTTCACGCTATTCCAGGAACCAAGCAGTGCGAGCGGCATGAGCACGGCGGTGAGCACCGCCATCGGCATGGCGAGTCCGTCAACACCGACGCTGAAAGCGGCGCCAATGTCCGGAATCCATGGCAGGTCCACGCGCGCCTGCCAGCCGCGAGCATCCGCGTCGTAGATCCCCCAGAGAACGAGACCGAGCACGCCTTCCACGGCCAGCGCGAAGAAGGTCAGGACACGGGCGTCGGGACCGCCCGACGGTGCGGAACTATCGTCGCGCGAGACGTCGCGGCCGAGCAGACGGACAGGCAGGGCCGCGACCAGCGGCCAGAGCAACATCGCGGGCAGCACCCAGTTCGCCGCGCCCATCGAAAGCAGGAAATCGCGCATCGGTCAGCCCAGGGTGAAAGCGGCGAGCATTGCGAGCGCGCCCGCAGCGACCATCCACGCGTACTTGCCCACATCACCGTCCTGCATCGTCGAACCGAACACGCTTGCCAGACGAGACAGCAACGTACCGCCGGCGCTGAAAGCACGGTCCACACTCACATCCACGCCGCGCGTCAGGAACGCGTTGGCGAATGCGTTGACCGGACGCACGACCGCCGCGTCGACGCCAGCGTCAACGCTGTACGCGTTGGCGAGCACACCGGAGAATCCAGTATCGGGCGACGAATGCGCCTTGTCCGCGATCGGCTTGCGATATAGCGCGACAGCGATGCCGATGCCGATCAGCGCCGTCGCCACGGCGATGCCGATCAGCATCGTTTCCGTGGAATGAGCGACTTCGGTTGTGCCTGCGAGGCGAACCGCGCTCGCGCCCGTGACGGGCTCAAGCCAATGCTCGAGCAACCCACTGGGCCCCAGCGGCAACAGCTTCGGCAGATTCAACCAGCCACCAACAATGGTCAGCACGCCGAGCACCAGGACCGGTGCGGTCATGATCGCGGGTGCCTCGTGCAGCGCCTGCTGTTCCGCCTGCCCCGTACGGTTCTCGCCAGTGAACGCCAACAGCAGCATGCGCGTCATGTAGATCGCCGTGAGGAGCGCGGTCAGAATGCCGATGCCGTACACCATGTACAGCACCATGCTGCCGGGAATACCCAGCAGCGACGCCGATGCCAGCGGAGACCCTTGCGCGCGCGTGAACGCCGAGGTGAGGATCTCGTCCTTCGAGAAAAAGCCGGCGAGCGGTGGAATGCCGGCAATGGCCAACGTCGCGAGGGTCATCGCCGCAAACGTGGCCGGCATGAACCGTCGCAGGCCGCCCATGTTCCGCAGGTCCTGCGGATCCTCGTGGCGGTGCGTGTGATGATACGCGTGATGCATCGCGTGAATCACCGAACCCGCGCCAAGGAAGAGCAGCGCCTTGAAGAACGCGTGCGTGACGAGATGGAAGACGCCGGCGGTGTACGCCCCTGTGCCCACGCCGACGAACATGTAGCCCAGCTGCGAGACGGTGGAGTACGCGAGCACCTTCTTGATGTCCCACTGACGCAGCGCGATGGTCGCGGCGAAGAGCGCCGTGACGGCTCCGACAAGTGCCACGAGCAGCGACGCCTCGGGCGCGCCCGCAAAGATCGGCGCCGACCGCGCGACGAGATACACACCTGCCGTTACCATAGTCGCGGCGTGGATGAGCGCAGACACGGGCGTCGGGCCAGCCATGGCGTCCGGCAGCCAGATATAGAGCGGGATCTGCGCGCTCTTGCCGGCACAGCCAACGAACAGGAACAGTGCGATCGCAAGCACCGTCGCCGAGCCGCCAAGCGCCGCCAGCGCGCTGTTGGCGCCAACGAAATCGAGCTGCTGCGTGGTGCTGTAGATCAGGAACATCGCGATCAGAAAGCCGAAGTCACCGACGCGATTGACCACGAACGCCTTCTTCCCTGCCTCGACATTGGCGCGGTCGCTGAACCAGAAGCCGATCAGCAAATACGAGCAGAGCCCCACGCCCTCCCAGCCGAGGAATAGCACGGGGTAGCTCGCGCCAAGCACCAGCACCAGCATGAAGGCGACGAACAGGTTGAGGTACGCGAAGTAGCGCGCATAGCTCGCGTCATCGCGCATGTAGCCGACGGAGAACAGATGAATCAGCGAGCCGATGCCGGTGATCACGAGGACCATCAGGATGGACAGCTGATCGAGCTGGAACGACCAATCGATCGACAGCGAGCCCACCTGCATCCAGACGGGTCCCTGCATGATGAACGGCGTGTGCAGCGCTTCCGGTATGCGTGATACCGCGCCCTGCATAGCGAAGAAGATCGCGACGGCGAGAGCGAATGACGCGATGATGACGCCGGGGCCAACGAGCGTGACGATCGGATTGCGCGCCGTTCCACGATTCGCTTCACCCGACTCGGCGCTTGCCGCGCGCGAGCCGGAGAACAACGCGATGCCACCGTTCACCAGGAAGCCGATGAGCGGCAGGATCGGCAGCAGTCCGATTAGCTGTGCGACCGTACCACGCAACGGATGCGGCGTGCCCGCGCTCTGCAGCAGGGCGGCAACGAAAGTAGAAGTCATCATCCGCGCAGCGTCCTAAGCGCAGTCATGTCCACCGTGCCAAACTGACGGAACACCGAGATCACGATGGCCAGTCCGACGGCCGCCTCAGCGGCGGCGATCGTCATCACCATCACGACGAACACGTGACCCGTGACGCCGTGCAGCTTGGCCAGCGCGACAAAGCTGAGGTTCACGGCGTTGAGCATCAGCTCCGCGCACATGAACAGGATGATCGCGTTCCGGCGCGTGAGCACGCCGAGCACACCGATCGAGAACAGGATCGCGGAAACGATCAACGCTTCGCTGATCATAGGATGACTCGCTTCTTGGCGAGGAGCACGGCGCCGACGATGGCAACCAGCAGCACGAGGCTCGTCAACTCGAACGCCACGAGATAATCAGTAAAGAGCGACGCGGCGACCTGCGTGACCACGTTGTCCTGGGCCGGTGCGAGCTCCGCGCGCGGCAGCTTGTCTCGCTGCACCACCAACAGGTTGGCCACGATACCGAGCGACACCAGCCCCGCGCCGAGTCGTGATCCCAACCCGCGCAAATCCGAGATCTCGGCGCGGCCCAGGTTGAGGAGCATGACGACGAACACGAAGACCACCATGATCGCGCCGGCGTAAACCAGCACCTGGATGGCGCCAACGAACGGCGCATCGAGCATGATGTAGAGTCCGCTCAGCGCGAACATCACGTTCACCAGCCACAACGCGGCGGGCACCGGGTTCTTGCGCGTCACGAACAACAGCGCGGATGCAATCGCGATCAGCGAGAAGAGATAAAACTGGAACTGGTAGAAGCCGTTCATTCGCCCTTCGGGTCTGACGGGTCCCACAGTTCGCTCACCGGATGCGTCTGCGCGGTGAGGCGCTCGAGATCGTACACGAACGAGGCGCGGTCGAACTCTGCGTTCTCATAGTGGCGACCGAGATGAATCGCCTCCTCGGGGCATACCTCTTGGCAGTAGCCGCAGAAGATGCAGCGGAACTCATCGATCTCGAAGACAAGCGGGAATCGATTGCCCAACTCATCCTCGCCCGGCACCAGCTTGATGCAGTTGGCCGGACACACCGTCGGACACAGACCACACGCGACGCACTTGGCCTTGCCGGTCTCCGTGGTCAGCATGCGGTGCGTTCCGCGCCAGCGTGGAGACAGATCCCACTTGGTCTCGGGATACTGCATCGTGACCTTGTGCGGATCGACAAGGTGCTTGAGCGTCACGGCCATGCCGCTGAGCGTCGCGCGAATGTAGCTCACGCGCTCCAGCGGCCGGTTCATGACCTTGACTCCGATCGCCATCAGACGGGCTCCTCGATCGCTTCGACCGACGCCGACGGCTCGGCGATCGCGGCGACCAACGCAGGTTGTGCAGTGCGGGCTTTCGCGCGCTCGGCGGCGAGCTGACGACGCGACAGGTCGAGTCCGCGCGCACGCAGACGTTCGAGATCGGTCGGTCCTACTCGCGGGCTCGCAGGGCTGATCAACTTGCCGCGGTCGAGCCAACGCAGCAGGATGGTCACGAGGACCACGTTCATGGCGAACAGCGCGAGCGAAAAGAGCGGTCCGCGTGTGACGCCCAACGCATCGAGGCCGAGTGTCGCGCAGGCGACGATGAGGATGTAGGCGAGCGCAACCGGGAGCATCACGCTCCAGCCGAGCGACATCAGCTGGTCATAGCGGAAGCGCGGCAATGTCCAGCGAATCCACATGAACGTGAACAGGAACAGGCCCGTCTTGGCTGCGAAGGTGCCCAGCGTGACGATCGTCTTGAGGATCGTCCAGGGCGGTACGTTGTCCCACTGCGTGAAAGGGATGTCCCATCCGCCGAAGAAGAGCGTCGCCGTCAGACCGCTGACGGTGGCCATGTTCGCATACTCGGCGATGAAGAACATCGAGAACTTCATGCCGCTGTATTCCGTGTGATAGCCGGCGACGAGCTCCGACTCCGCTTCCGGCAAGTCGAACGGGAGACGATTCGTCTCGGCGAACGACGCCACGAGGAAGGTGAACCACGCGATCGTCAGCGAGAGCACGTTCCAACCCATGCTCGCCTGTTGCTGAATGATCGCGGTAAGCGACACGTTGCCCGCGAGCAGCAGGATGGGAATGGTGGACATGCCCATCGCGATCTCGTAGGAGATCATCTGCGCGCTGGAGCGAAGGCCGCCGAGCAGCGCGTACTTGTTGTTCGACGACCAACCAGCCAGCACGATGCCGTACACGCCGAGCGAGGAGATCGCGAGCGTGAAGAGATAGCCAACCGGAAGGTTCGCGACCGACATGTCGATCAACCCCCACGGCGTCGGCAGCGGAGCCGCGAGCGGTAGCACCGCCCACGTGAGCATGGCGGGAATGAAGGCGAGCGCCGGCGCGAGCATGAACAACCAGCTGTCCGCGTCCGCCGGGTTGGTCTCTTCCTTCATGAAGTTCTTGATGCCGTCGGCCACCGGCTGCAGGATGCCCCACGGCCCGACACGATTGGGGCCGCGACGATCCTGAATCCACGCGGCGATCTTGCGTTCGGCGAGCGTCAGGAACGCGACGCCGAGCATATAGAGGCCGAACACGACGAGAATCTTGATGATGCTCGCGAGAACAAACGTCCCTACTGCGGTCGGCGCGCTCTGCGGATCACTCTTGGGAAAGAGCGATGCGAGGTCGATCGCCGCGAGGACCGGAAAGCCGCTCATACGGTAGCCTCGACCGTGGCCGTCGTCTCACCGAGGATTGGCAGACCACGCAATCCGAGTGCGTCGTAGTCGAGCGTTGCGAAGGGCGCGTGTGCTGCGCTCAGCGCCTCGAAGACATCGGAGGGGGCCAGGTACGAGCCCTCGGCTCCGAAGGCAGCGAGCAGATCGGCCAGCACATACCAGCTCGGGCGCGCAACGCCGGGGGCCGCCTTGGCTTGCAGGAAGCGCTGCACCCGACCGCGCAGGTTGGTAAGCGTTCCTTCTTCCTCGGCGATGTTCGTCAGCGGCAGCACCACGTGCGCGCGTGCGTTCAACACTTCGGGGAGCGCCGTGCCGGCGTAGATGATTGTGGAGGCGCGATCGAGATCGCTGGCGTTCATGCCGTCGAGATCATCGCCAACGATCAGCAGTGCATCGCCATCGCGGACTGGCACCACCGGCGACGTGAGCTCGTGAAATCCGAGCAGGCGAGCTGCCGTCGCATTGGCCACGCGTTCGGCGCGCAGTGCGAGATCAGCGACTCCTGGAAGTGCGGCTTCAGCGCCGTGCTGCACGCGAAAGACGCCTTGTCCGTTGGAGTGCGCCACGATGCGCTCCAAAAGAAAGAGCGCTTCGTTGGACAGACTTGCCGACGCCAGTACCACCAATCGCTTGCCAGACACACTGCGCACGGCGGTGGCGATAGCATCTTCCCACTCGGTGAGCTTGAGCGTGTTGCCGACACGCGCGTGCGGCTGCTCGATGCGGTCGCGGCGATTGAACTCGCGATAGCCAGCGCGTCCCACTTCGCACATGTAGAAGTGGTTGACGTCGTCGTTGGGGCGCGGACGCATGCGCACCGCGACGTTGTCACGCGTTTCGATGACGATGTTGCAACCCTGACTGCAGCCCGTGCACACGGAGGGCGCGCGATCAAGCTCCCACGCGCGCGCCTTGTTCAGGAAATCCTTGCTGAGCAGCGCACCAACCGGGCAGAGATCCACGACATTGCCGGCCCACGGATTGGTGAGATCGTGCCCTTCCGCCTTTCCGATGTACGCGCGATCACCGCGCTCGGACACGTTGAGCACGGGTTCCTGCGCCACATCGCCCATGAATCGCACACAGCGCGTGCAGAGGATGCAGCGGTTCTGTACGTACAGCACGTCGCCGCCGAAGTCCTCGACGGGATTGAACCGTTTCGGCTCCCGATATCGCGAATCCGCGCGCCCTTCGGCGAAGGTATAGTCCTGCAGCTCGCACTCGCCGGCCTGATCGCAGATCGGGCAATCGAGCGGATGATTGATGAGCAGGAACTCCAGAACGCCCTTTCGAGCGTCCAGTGCCTTGGGCGAGTGCACGTGCACTACCTGCCCTTCCATCACCGTCGTGGCGCATGAGGGCGCGAGTTTCGGAAACTTCTCGACTTCGACGAGGCACATGCGGCACACGCCAGCCACCGGCAATCCCGGATGGTAGCAATAGTGCGGAATGAGTACGCCGGCGGTCTTCGCCGCTTCGAGAATCGACGTACCGTCGGGCACCGTCACCGGGCGCCCTTCGATCGTCAGATTCACCATCTTCACGTCAGCCATGTCCTAACCTCAGGCTGCCGAGGCGCGAAACGCGCCCGGCACCGTGACCATGGAACGATTGGCCGCCAGCTTGGCCTCGAACTCGTGGCGGAATTTCTTGAGCCCTGATACCACCGGCGTCGCGCAGGAGTCGCTCAACACGCAGATCGTCTTGCCGGACATGTTGTCGGCAATCGACAGCAGCGTGTCGAGATCTTCGGCGGTGCCTTCTCCATCGCGAATACGCTCCATGATGCGGAGCGTCCATGCGGTGCCTTCGCGGCACTGCGTGCATTGCGCGCAGCTCTCGTGTGCGTAGAAGCGAACGAGGCGCGCGATCTGTCGCACCATGCACTGCTTGTCGTCGAACACGATCACGCCGCCGGAACCGAGCAGCGTGCCCGCGGCCACCATGCCTTCGTAGTCCATGATCACGGCTTCTGCTTCTTCGCGCGTGAGGATGGGGACCGACGAACCGCCAGGGATAATCGCCTTGATCTCGCGACCCGGAAGCGGTCCACCGCAGAGATCGTACAGGAAATCCTTGAAGGGAAAGCCGAGCGCCACTTCATAGTTGCCCGGGCGCGAGATGTTGCCGCACACCGAGAACAACTTGGTGCCGATGCTCTTAGGGTTGTCTGCACGGCCGAACTGCTTGTACCACTCGGCGCCGTTCTTGATGATGTACGGTACCGTCGTCAGCGTCTCGACATTGTTGATCGTCGTGGGCTTGCCGAACAGGCCGGCGACTGCGGGGAACGGCGGCTTGATGCGCGGATTGCCGCGACGTCCTTCGAGCGAATTCATCAGCGCCGTTTCTTCGCCGCAGATGTAGGCGCCGGCGCCGCGATGCACGTGCACATCGACTCGCTTGCCCGAACCCATCGCGTTCGCGCCCAGAATGCCGGCGGCGTAGGCGTCGGACACCGCTTTGGTGACATGCGCGTACGGCTCGGTGAATTCGCCGCGGATGTAGATGTACGCCGTTTCGGCGTAGATGGAATGAGCGGCCAGCGCAACGCCTTCCACGAGTCCGTGCGGCGTCCAGCGCATGATCTCGCGATCCTTGAACGTACCCGGCTCCGACTCGTCGCCGTTGCAGAGCATGTAGTGGACCTTGCCGTCGGGCTTCATGAACGACCACTTGAGACCCGTCGGGAATCCGGCGCCGCCGCGACCGCGGAGCCCCGAATCCTTCACGATCGACTGTAGCTCCTGCGGATCGGTGGAGAGCGCCTTCTCCAGCGCTTCGTATCCACCTCGTGCACGCCAGCCGTCGACCGTACGAGCACCGGCGTCCCCGAAGTACTTGGAGAGGATCGGCGTTTCGCGCGGGTGGGATTGATGCGGATAGCCCATTACTTCAGCTCCGACAGAATGCGCGGGACCGACTCCGGCGTCACAGACTCGACGAAGTCGTTGTTGATCATGATCGGCGTGGGGAATCCGCAGGCACCGAGGCACTCCACTTCAATCACCGTGAAGCGACCGTCGGCGCTCGTGAGTCCGAGGTCGCCGCAGCCGGAGTGTTCGAGCAGCGACTTCACCACATCTTCTGCGCCACACACGTTGCACGGCGTGGTCGTGCACACCTGAATGAAGTGGCGTCCGACCGGATGCTGATGGTACATCGTATAGAACGACGTCACGCCCTTCACGTAGGCGGGCGTGACACCGAGGCGCTGTGCGACCTCTTCCATCGACGCTTCGCTCACCCAACCGCGCGCGTCCTGCACCAGCCACAGCGCTGGCAACAGCGCGGCCTGCTTGCTCGGATAGCGGGAGATGATGAGTTCCAACTGCGCGAGCACATCACCAACGAACACCGGCGTGTGCGGTTCGTCGTGATGCGTGCCGTGTGGCGGGGCGGCGACGAGCGCGCCTCCGCTGGCGGAAGGACCGTGACTCACCGGTCGATCTCTCCCATGACGATATCGATGCTGGCGTTGATGGCGATGACGTCGGACAGCAGATGTCCTTCGACCATCTTGGGAATCGCCGAGAGGTTCACGAACGACGGCGGACGAATGCGCCAGCGGACTGGCTTTGCGGAGCCATCGCTGACGAGGTAGTAGCCCTTCTCACCCTTGGGGCTTTCGACGGCGACGTAGCACTCGCCGACCGGCGGTCGCGGCCCTTCCATCACCAGCTTGAAGTGATGGATCATCGATTCCATCTCGCTCGTCGCCTTGTGCTTGGGCGGCAGAATGAGACGAGGATCGTCCACGTTCACTGGACCATCCGGCAGACGACGCACGGCCTGCTCAAGAATACGGACGCTCTGCCGCATCTCTTCCACGCGCACAAGGAAGCGATCGTAGACATCGCCCGCGGTCCCGACCGGCACGTCGAAGTCGTATGTCTCGTAGTCGAGATACGGGAAGTCCTTGCGCACGTCGTAGGCGACGCCGGACGCGCGCAGCATCGGTCCGGAGAGGCCGGCGTTGACCGCTTCCTCGGCAGACATCGCGCCGAGTCCAACCGTGCGGCCAGCCCAGATCGCGTTCGTCTCGAGCATCTTGACGCATTCCTCGAGCGTCTTCGAGAAGCCCTTGATGAAGGCGCGCAGTCCGTCGAGCCAGCCATCCGGAATGTCGGCTGCCATGCCACCGACGCGGGTCATCGAAGTCGTGAGTCGAGCACCCACCCAGCCTTCGAGCAGATTGTAGACGTTCTCACGTTCCTGATACAGCCAGAAGAACGGCGTCAGCGCACCGATGTCCACCGCGGTGGTACCGAGCCAGACGATGTGCGAAATGATGCGCGACAATTCCATCGCAATCACGCGCAGCACCGTGCAGCGCGGCGTGATCTCTACGCCGAACAAGCGCTCGCACCCTAACGCGAAGGCGACGTTGTTGCCCGGCGAATTGAGATAGTCTTCGCGATCCGTCCAGGGAATGATCTGATTGTACGGGCGATACTCGCCGATCTTCTCGAAGCCGCAGTGCAGATAGCCGACGTGCGGAATGCAGCGCACCACTGTCTCGCCATCGAGCTCGAGCACCAGGCGGAGCACGCCGTGTGTGGCGGGATGTTGCGGCCCGATGTTGATCAGCATGTGATCGGCATCGAGCTCCGGTTCCACACGTGACAGTCCATCGAGCGCGACGGCGCTCTGTCCCCGCACCACGAGCGGTGCGCGGATCGGCATGCCGTTGGCGTCGACGCCGCTCGTTCCCAGCGCCATTTCAATCGTGCGGCGGGTGTCGGTTGACGCGCTCATTCTCCGCCCTCCTCGCCTGCACGGGTGGCGCGATCATCCGCGAGGCGGCGGCGCATGTCCTCGGGCAGTGAATTAAACGCTTCGGCGATGCTCAACTCGTTCATCGAGTAGCGGGCCTCAGGATCCTGCGCGAGGGCCTGCTTGAGCTGTTCCGAGCGACTGAACCGACCACGCAATGGGAAGTTCTTCCGCAGCGGATGGCCTTCCTTGTAGCTGTCCCACAGCAAAATGCGTCGCAGGTCGGGATGGCCGTCGAACTTGATGCCGAACATGTCGTAGCACTCGCGTTCGAGCCAATCCGCGCCGCTGTAGATGTCCATGATCGACGGGACGATCATCGTGCCACGCTTCGGCAGCTCGACCTTGAGCCGCAGGAATCGACGACCGGCCAACGCGCGCAGATGCCACACCACTTCGATCGGGCGCATGACGTCGCGATACTCTACCGCGGTTACGTCCACGAGATAGTCGTAGCGCTGCGACGGCTCATCGTGCAGCCAACGCACCACTGCGTGAATCGCGTCGACGCGCACATACACGGTGGTCTCGCCCCACGTGACGTCAGCGCGTTCGATCGCCTCGCCGAACTGCGCACGCAGCGCGTCGACCGAAGGATTCATCGCGCCGCCACGATGCGCGACGTGCTGCGGCGTTGCCGGAAGTCCGACTGCCTCGCCGGCTGCTGGCGTCGGAAGATTCGGAGTGGTCACGGGTTTGAGCGCGTCTGATTGACCGAGTTGCCAAACGGCTCCGACAGCTCGTCGATGCGCGAGGGCGGGATGTACAGCTGGCTCGTCGCATCCGGCTCCATCTCGACGTGCGCCTTGGCATCACGCAGACGATCGCGCATCACCTTCTGCTGCAGCATCATGATGCCGTGCATCAACGCTTCCGGGCGCGGAGGGCAGCCCGGCACGTACACGTCCACCGGGATGATCGTGTCGATCCCCTGCACCACCGCGTAGTTGTCGAACATGCCGCCGGTGGAGGCGCAGGCGCCCATGGAAATCACCCACTTGGGCTGCGGCATCTGCTGATAGATGCGGCGAATGACCGGCGCGAGTTTGTACGGCACTCGGCCCGCGCAGAGCAAGACGTCAGCCTGTCGCGGCGAGAAGCTCAAGCGCTCCATGCCAAATCGCGCGAGGTCGAATCGTGCTGAGGCGCTCGACATGAACTCGATGGCGCAGCAGGCGGTGCCGAATGGCATCGGCCACATCGAGCCAGCACGCGCCCAGTTCACGAGGAAATCGAGTCGCGTCGTCACCCAGCCGTCTTGCGACTTGGGATCCACAGGGACGATGCGACGGTCGAGTGACGGCGTTACTCCCACGTCAGTGCTCCCTTTTTCCAGACATACACGAAGCCGACGACGAGAATCACTGCAAAAACGAGCATCTCACCGAGCCCGAAGAAGCTGAGCTGTCCGGCTGGGCACGCGTTGGCGACCATGGGCACGGCGCATGATAGCTGCCGATAGTAGACACCCCACGGAATCATGAACACCGTCTCGATGTCGAACACGATGAACAACATCGCGACGAGATAGAATTTCACCGAGAAGCGATCGCGCGCATCGCCGAGCGGCGCAATGCCGGACTCGTAGGGCTGCGATTTCACGGCCGTGGGCTGGGCACGCACACTCAGATGCGAGAGGCCAAGAATGACCACCGCATTGAGGATCACGAACCCCAGCAGCAGGAGCACCGGGAGGTAATTTCGAAGCATCAGGGCCGCACCGAGCGAATAATCGCCGTCCTCGTGAAAGAATTCACAATAGAGGTTGAAAGAAAGTAGTGAGCGGACCACCGAGGCTCAACAAGTGATACTCCTCTAAGTATCCGAAATAACCGGCTACCCTAGTTTTACCAGAAATTGACACGCGCTTCATTTGATCCGACGACGCGTAGCACGTTCGGTAAACCATTCGTAGCTTACCGCGCAGGCGCGATGTGGGCGGACCGATCGGTCCGAATTCCCACGGCTCCGACACCCTCTACCCTCGTCAGCCATGGGGCTTTGCTCCGATCGGTGGATTACGCGCATGGCGCGCGAACACGGCATGATCGAACCCTTCGAGGATCGCCAGGTCCGCGAAGGCGTCATCTCATACGGCGTCAGCTCGTACGGCTACGACATGCGCGTCGCGCGTGAGTTCAAGATCTTCACGAACGTGCTCAGCTCGATCGTGGACCCGAAGCAGTTCGACCCGAAGAGCTTTGTCGAATTCGAAGGGGATGTCTGCATCGTGCCCCCAAATTCCTTCGCACTCGCACGCAGCGTCGAATACTTCCGCATTCCGCGCAACGTGCTGACGCTCACAGTCGGCAAGAGCACCTACGCCCGCTGCGGCATCATCACCAACGTCACGCCATTCGAACCTGAGTGGGAAGGATATGTGACACTGGAAATCTCCAACACCACGCCGCTGCCGGCGAAGATCTACGCCAACGAGGGCATTGCCCAGGTCGTCTTCTTCACCGGAGACGAACCGCCCGAAGTCAGCTACGGCGACAAGAAGGGCAAGTACCAGGGGCAGCACGGCGTCACGTTGCCGCGCATCTAGTTCGTTTCGCCGAGAGACGAGTTGCCCTCTCTCAGCCGCCTCTAGCGCTTGGGAGCCGCACGCAGCTCCGGGAGCCCGTCGAACCAGTGACGGAGCCCCGGACGTGCGGCGCAAGCCTGAAGTCGCCACGCGCGGGCTCGCCCCCATTCCTCCGCGCGCGCCAGAAGCTCGACCAGCCGTACCGTGGGCGGCGAGAAGATGTCGTTGACGGTGAGGCTGTCCCCTTCGAGGAGCCGAGCCTCCAGTGCGGATATCGCCTCGCGCAGCTCGGCTCGCATGACCTCTCGGTAGCCTGCCTCGCCGCGCGCCTCCCACCCAGCCGCGTAGCGACTGAATGCCGCCGGATTCGCTCCGTTGCGCCTTTCGGCGAGTGCATCCACGAACTGACCGGAATCTTCCAGCACGCGAACGAGCCGCGCCCGCGCGGGTTGATGTCGTGCGTCCAGTGACAACGTCTCGCGCAATGCGACGAGCGCGCCTTCCGTATCGCCGACGGCCGCGCGGGCCGCACCGAGTGAACTCCACATGTGCGGGATGTCCGGCTCGAGCTTCACCGCGATCTCCATCTGCGAGAGCGCCTCATCGACGCGACCGTCCATGCCCAGCCACACGCCATAGAAGCGGTGCGCCTCCGCGTACTCCGGCTCGTTGCGTACCGCCGTGGAGAACTCACTGCCTGCACGTGCCCAATCATCGTCGAGGTACATGGCACGCACGGCGAAATGCACGTGCGGAATCGCCAGGTTCGGGTCGAGCTCCGCGGCGCGATGACTGAACTCGATGGCGCGCCCAAACTGTTGATGGAAGTTCTCGAGCGTACCGCGCCGTGCGGAGACGGCGTAGTAGTTGGACAGCCCGGCCAGAGCGGGCCCAAAGGACGGATCCTCAGCGAGCGCTCGCTCAAAATACGTGCGAGAGCGTTCCAGTTCGCTTGGGGCGCCGCCGTGTGCGGCGCGCAGAAAGAGATAGTGCCCACGCAGGTACAGCGTGTACGGATCGATCGCGTGCGCACGCGCGTGCGCCGTCGGCGGGCGGTACGGGACAGTCGACTGCGATGCACTGGAGCGCACGAGATCGTTGATGCGTTCTCGCTCTGCATGCGCCCATTGGTTAAACGGTTCTGCGTGATCCACGCCGAAGTCCCAGAGCGGACTGATGTCGGAGGTTCGCAACGGCAGAGAGCCGGTGACACACATGCGCTCCAAATCCAGCGCGTCACAGCCAAGGACCCGCGGATTGATACCTACCAAGTGCTCACCGATCGACACGACCACGTCACGCCCCAGTGCGACGCGAATCGTGTACAGCGCGTTCCGGAGTGCGCGCCGCGCGTCAGGCTCGGTTCGCCCCGGCCAGAGCAGCTGCATCAGATGGCTTCGAGCATGCGCGCCTCGAGGTCGCGACAGCAGCAGGTAGCACAGCAGCGCGAGTGGACGCGGCTGCGTGATCAACGACGGCTGCTCCGCATCGTCCGACGAATGGACGCCGAGCGTTCCCAGTACACGAAGGACGTACGGAGCAGGAGTCTGCATCTGCGTCACATGCGGCGGGAGGGGTGAGTGCTACGGGCACCGCTTCGCAGCATCGTACGCGTGCCGGACGCCATTGGCAACGAGGGCGCCGTTGACTGTCACCGTGTTCAGCAAGCCGTCAGGATGCGCCAGCCATGCGCGATCCCACGGTAGCTCGCCGCCAAGCGTGATCTGAATCGCCGAGCTTCGCGAATATGGTTGCGCGGCCAACCCGAGTCCTGCGGTATGCCTAGTCAAGGCGACATAGAGATCCGTCTGACACTGCGCGACGAACTGATTGCCGGACGTCTCGATGATCGCATCACCCTTCAGACTCGAACCCGCGACAGGAAACCCGGCCTCGACGATCACGCCGAAGCGATTGTGGTGCACGTAGTTGTCGCGGATGGTCAGTCGCGACGTACCAGCCACGTTCGGAGCGCCGATTCCTATGGTCGCCAATCGGATGCCCACGCCAACTGGCGTACGCTGATGGCCGCTGATCTCGTTCCGCGAGATGTCGACGCTGACGAAGCTCACGCTCGGCGGAAAGAACTGGTTAACCCCTGCGGGTGCCGGCAACACGGTGGCGGGTACCACGAGGATTCCGGGGATACCGCCGTCGCGAAGCGTGTTGGCGAAGACCTCGAACGTACCTGGTCCGGCCACGCAGATGTCGCAGGTGCCGCCAGGGCCCGATGAGAAGTTGCGTACGACTGCGCCAGACCCACCGCGCAGGTCGACGCGCTCGGTGAAGTTCCCTTCGAAACTGTTGCCCTGCACTCGCACGTTCGCGGCGCGGAACGTAAGTACACCTTTGCCGGCCGTGTTCGTATCCGACGCGGCGTGTCCGGATCGAAGCACGAATCCTTCGATCACGGCGCCGTCACCGCCAACGCCGTTCTCCGAATTCACCAGAATCATCGGTTCGGAAATACCCGTTTGCGTCGTGCCGCCGACCACGGCCAGCTGCGGATTCGCGGTGAGAATCGTGCCTGCCGTGCCTGCGGGGCCGCGCGGTCTCGCCGCGGAGTCCGTCGGAATCTGGTACCTGCCGCGGATGGTCACGTTGGGCATGTCGATGAGCAGCGGCAGGCGTTCCTTGATGGTATCCAGTCCAGCGGTCGTGCCTTCGTACGCTCCTGCCGCGACGAGAATCGTGATGGGACATCCTGACCCAGCGTTCCCTTCCACGACTTTGCGAATGCGTCGGGCTTCCGCGAGCGCATCGGTGATGCGGCGATAGTTCGGCGGACTGTTTCGCGTCAGCGCACGGTCCACGCGCAGCTCCGCGACAAACCCGCCACGCGCTGTCAGAGCCGGCACCTCTGACTCAGCGATTTGCACCGTCGATGAGCGACCAGGTTCGCAGACGGTGACACGTGCCACCGGCGCGCTCGGAGCAGCGTCATCGTTGGTCGATGCACAGCCGGCGCTGAACACGAGCCCTGCGAACGCGAGATCCCAGAAATGATTTCGCCGTGCCATAGCTTCCTCCCTCGAGAAGAATGCGTGGCGCCAGCTGCGTTGCGGTAATCCCCTCAAACAGCGCGGCGCCCCGTGACCATGTGGTCGCAGCGGCGCCGGTGCAAAAGACATCTTCAAGACGGCCGACGCGGGCGTCGGCCGGCACGGCGAGCTAGTTACCCGCCGGCATAGACATAGCGGCAGCCGCGATCCTGCGCCTGCTGCAATGT
This sequence comes from Gemmatimonas sp., assembly GCA_965279375.1. Classification (GTDB taxonomy): domain Bacteria; phylum Gemmatimonadota; class Gemmatimonadetes; order Gemmatimonadales; family Gemmatimonadaceae; genus Gemmatimonas. The sequence goes on from OZ257156.1 coordinate 3,809,007, forward strand.
CACGATCATCGCCGGCACGACCTCGACACCCGGCAGGAGATTCGCCTTCGCTTCCTCGGCGAATGCTGTCCGCAGTTTCTCATCCGAACGCGCGGGCTCGGGAAGGAATCTCGAGCCCGACGCCCGCAGCGAGTTCTGGCACACCAACAGAATCACGCCACGCTCCAGCAACTGCGCCACAAGATTGCTCCCGCCCGGACCATTCGGGTTCGCCGAACCGGTCATGCCCATCGTTTGCGCGATGGGATACTTGGACCACATCGCGTCATTGAACAGCAAACCAATGGATCGCCCGTTGAGACCGACGATGACACCGCTCTCGGCATCGGTGCGTCCGTACGTGTTCTTTTGCGTCTCGATGAACGTGCGCGCCCACGTCAGCGCGAGCCCGTCCGTCGGCAGATGCGAATGGAACACCACACGCTGCGTGCCCTTGAGGCGCGTCATCCACGGTTCGTCTGCTGCAGCCGTCCCGCCTTCCTCGGCGAGCGCCTGCCGTGCGCCGACGGAGCCTCCGACACCCAACGTCGCGCCGATAGCGAGCAAACGCGTCAGGAACGAACGGCGTGCAGGCCCCTGCGCCTCCAGTTGACGATCATTCGATGAAGTCGACATGCTCGATACGCTCAGCGTAGGGGAGATGACGGTGCCGCGGACGGTGTGGCGGGCGAGACTCGGCGCGGCAACAGTGGACGAGGTGGCGGCAATGCCTTCCCTGCCGCACGTGCACCATCCGTTGCATACGCCACGTCTGCGGGAGGATCACCCTTGGGCCAGTCGCGCTGCTTTCCAGGATGATCCTGTCGCGCGTGCCTGAGCACATACGCCGCCACGTCGGCGGCCTGCTGATTGGAGAGCGTGTCCTTGTGGTCGAACGGCATGTTCCAGCGCACGAAAGTCGCGAACACTGTTTGCCGAGCGAGCCCCGCGCCGATCGAAAATGACTTCGAGCCCCACACGGCGGGCAGCGGACCATTCGAGCCGTTGCTGCCGTGGCAGCGCGCGCAGCTGGCGAAGTACACCTTGCGACCTTGCGCGACTACTCCGACCAGTCGCACGGTGTCGACTCCCACCGGTCGCACACTGTCTCGCAACGACTCGATGTAACTGACCATGTCGCGCATGTCCCGACTGTCCTCGGGCAACATGCGACCAGCGAGACTGCGCGCGACGCACTCGTTCACTCGTTGCGCGAGCGTTTCCTCCGAACCTTTCCGCGCGCGGTAGCGTGGATAGCGAGTCGCCGTTCCGTGCCAGGACATGGCCGTGGCACGGGTTCCGTCATCCAGATGACAACTCGTACAGCGCAGACCGTTGCCGCTCAACTTGGGCAACGAATCACGGAACGCGGAGACGAGTGCCCGTCCACGCGCGGCGTCCCCAGTCTGCGCCTCCGCGGTACGCACCGCGAAGGACAGAGATATCGCGCCAACACAGAGCGCGCTGAGCAACGCCGCGCGCGCCATCCTCAGCCTGTACCGACCGTGGCCTTGGGTTCCTGCCGACGTGCAGTCGCGACGATGAAATCACGATTCATCTGCTTGATCACGTCGATGTTGATCTCCTTCGGGCAGGCATCCATGCACTCTCCTGCGAGCGTGCAATGCCCGAAGCCCTCGAGGTCCATCGTCTCGACCATCGCCAGCGCGCGCTTGTCACGCTCCGGCTGCCCCTGCGGCAGCCGGCCCAGATGCGCGATCTTGGCGCCGGTGAACAACGACGCCGACGCGTTCGGGCACGCCGCCACGCACGCACCGCAACCGATGCACGCCGCTGCGTCCATCGCCTCGTCGAGCACGTCCTTGCCGATGAGAATCTCATTCGCGTCGCGCGCACCGCCGGTGTTCACCGACACGTACCCGCCCGCCTGAATGATGCGGTCGAATGCGGACCGATCGACGACGAGATCCTTCACGACAGGAAACGCCGACGCACGCCATGGCTCGACGGTAATTGTGTCGCCGTCCTTGAACGCGCGCATGTGCAGCTGACACGTCGCCGTGGCCTTCCACGGACCGTGCGCCTGTCCGTTGATCATCATCGCACACGAGCCGCAGATACCCTCGCGGCAGTCGTGCGCAAACGCGACCGGTTCCTTGCCAGTGACGGTCAACTGCTCGTTGAGCATGTCGATCATCTCGAGGAACGACGAGTCGCTGCTCACGCCCTCGAGCGAATGCGTCTCGAGCGCGCCCGGTGCCTTGGGCCCTGCCTGACGCCACACCTTCACAGTCAGCTTCATTACTTGTAGCTCCGCGTTGAGAGGTGCACGTTCTCGTACACCAGCGGTTCCTTGTTGAGGATCGGCGCGGCGCCTTCGCCCGCGTACTCCCAGGCTGCAACGTGCGCGAAGTCATCGTCGTTCCGCTTGGCCTCGCCTTCGTCCTGATACTCCACGCGGAAGTGGCCACCGCACGACTCTTCGCGCTCGAGCGCATCGCGGCACATCAGCTCACCAAGCTCCAGGAAATCGGCCACTCGGCCCGCACGTTCGAGCGACTGGTTGAGCGTCTCACCGCTGCCCGGCACGTTCACGTTCGTCCAGAACTCCTTCTTCAGCTTGGGCAGCAGCTCGAGCGCATGCGTCAGTCCCTCACGCGAACGCGCCATGCCGCAGTAGTCCCACATGATCTTGCCGAGTTCCTTGTGGATGGAATCGACGGTGCGCTTGCCCTTGATGCCGAGCAGCTTCTGCTGCTGCCCCTTCACCGCCGCTTCCGCTTCCTTGAACGCGGCGTGATTGGTGTCCACGGCCGCGAGCTTGGTGCTCGCGATGTAGTTGCCAATCGTGTACGGCAGCACGAAGTACCCGTCGGCCAACCCCTGCATCAGCGCGGACGCGCCCAATCGGTTGGCGCCATGATCGGAGAAGTTTGCCTCGCCGATCGCGTGCAAGCCGGGGATGGTGGTCATCAGGTTGTAGTCCACCCACAAGCCGCCCATCGTGTAGTGCACGGCCGGGTAGATGCGCATCGGGACTTCGTACGGATTTTCGTCCGTGATGCGCTGATACATGTCGAACAGATTGCCGTAACGTTCGGAAATGGTCTGCTTGCCCAGACGCTTGATTGCGTCGGCAAAATCCAGATACACGCCCAGTCCACCGGGCCCGACGCCACGCCCGTCGTCGCACGCTTCCTTGGCCGCGCGTGACGCAATGTCGCGCGGTGCAAGGTTTCCGAAGCTCGGATACTTGCGCTCGAGGAAGTAGTCGCGGTCTGCATCGGGAATCTGCCCCGGCGCGCGCTTGTCACCCTGCGCCTTGGGCACCCACACGCGTCCATCGTTGCGCAGAGATTCCGACATGAGCGTCAGCTTCGACTGATGGTCGCCGCTCACGGGGATGCAGGTCGGATGAATCTGCGTGTAGCACGGATTGGCAAACGCAGCGCCCTTCTTGTGCGCACGCCAGATCGCTGACGTGTTGCACAGCTTTGCATTCGTGCTGAGGTAGAACACGTTGCCATAACCACCCGTTGCAAGCACGACTGCATCAGCCGCGTGCGAGGTGACCTTGCCCGTGTTCAGGTTCCGCGTCACGATGCCGCGCGCATGTCCGTCGACCACCACGAGGTCGAGCATCTCCTCGTACGTGTGCATGTCAACGGCGCCCAACCCCACCTGACGCTCCAGCGCCTGGTACGCGCCCAACAGCAGTTGCTGTCCGGTCTGGCCACGCGCGTAGAACGTACGCGACACCTGCGCACCGCCGAACGAGCGATTGGCCAGCAAACCGCCGTACTCACGCGCAAACGGCACGCCCTGCGCGACGCACTGGTCGATGATGCTGACCGACACCTGCGCCAGGCGATACACGTTCGCCTCGCGTGCGCGGAAGTCGCCGCCCTTGATCGTATCGTAGAACAAACGACGAATGGAGTCGCCGTCGTTCTGGTAGTTCTTCGCGGCGTTGATGCCACCCTGCGCCGCAATGGAATGCGCGCGACGCGGCGAGTCGTGGTACACGAAGCACGACACCTTGTAGCCCAGCTCCGCCATCGTTGCCGAGGCGGAGGCACCAGCAAGGCCGGCACCAACGACGATCACATGATGACGCCGCTTGTTGGCCGGATTCACCAGCTTCATCGAGAAGCGGTGTTCGTCCCACTTCTTTTCCAGCGCGCCTTCGGGAACCTTCGAATTCAACTCGAGCATCTCAGCGACCCTCCCCTGCGGACAGCGCCGCGACGGGTGCTGGCGTGACAGCGTTCACAGTGGCAGCAGTGGAAGATTCAACCAGCGGCGGCGCTTCCTGAAACACGCCCGCCACTGCGGCGAGCGGGATGATCATGAAGCCGGCCGCAACGATCACCGCAACGACAACAGCCAACGAGCGTTTGAGCGGCGCCTGCGCCGGGCGCGCTGCGCCCAACGTGCGAACCGCCGCCCAGATACCGTGATACAGATGCAGCGCGAGCGCGGCCATGGCGAGCACGTAGAACCCAGCCATCAACGGATTGCGCAGCGCCACGACCACGTTGTTGTACGGATCGAGGTGCGTGAACTTCGGATGCACGACGCCGAGTGTCAGCTGCAGCAGATGGAAGACGATGAAGACGAGCAGCAACACGCCGCCCCAGCGAATCGTCTTCGCGGCGAACGTGGTCACCTGCGGACGACGCTCGGCGTAGCCCTCAGGTCGTGCGGCGCGGGAAATCATTGTCAGCTGGTAGGCCGACACGGCATGGAGCACCACAGCAGCGACCAGTACCGCGCGGACCGTGTACAGCAACGGCATGCTGGTGCGGAGCAGGAGCGCGTAGTGATGCATCGCATCCTGCCCCTTGAACATGAGCAGGTTGCCGGACATGTGGCCGATCACGAAGCCGACGCCGATGATGCCCGTGACGGCCATGACGATCTTCTTGCCGATCGTGCTCTGCCAGAAACGCGTGAGAGCGTACATAGGGGGGGTATAAGAAAGAACCGGCGCGGTCACGAGAGTGAGCGCGCCGGTCCGGTCAAATCAGAAGGAGAGCACCGACATTGGCTCGCGCACTGCCTGCGCGGACTTCTCGAGCGCTGCTCGCTCATCCGCCGTGAGCTCGATTTCCAGTACCTTCTCGAGCCCGTTGCGACCAAGCTTGCACGGCACGCCAAGGAAGAGTCCCGACAAGCCGTACTCGCCTTCGAGCCACGCGGCGCAGGGCAGGATGCGCTTGCGATCATGCACGATCGCTTCGACCATCTCCACCGCACCGGCCGATGGCGCGTAGTACGCCGAGCCGGTCTTGAGATGCTTCACGATCTCGGCGCCGCCATCACGCGCACGCTGCACGATCGCGTCGAGCTGCTCACGCGGCATCAGCTGCGTTACCGGAATGCCGCTGACGGTCGTGTAGGAGATCAACGGCACCATCGTGTCGCCGTGTCCGCCGAGCACCATCGCCTGGATGTCACGTACCGACACATCGAGCGCTTCGGCGAGGAAGGAGCGGTAGCGCGCCGTATCCAGCACACCCGCCATGCCGATCACGCGTTCGCGCGGGAAGCCGGTCACCTGCTTGGCGACGTAGCACATCACGTCGAGCGGATTGGACACGACGATGACGATCGCGTTGGGCGACGTGGCGCGCACCTGCTCGGAGACGGCCTTGACGATGCCGGCATTCGTGTTGAGCAGGTCATCGCGGGTCATGCCCGGCTTGCGGGCGATGCCGGCCGTGATCACCACGATGTCGGAGCCGGCCGTGGGCTCGTACGAGTTGGTGCCGATGACGCGGGAATCGAACCCTTCGATGGGAGCGGACTCCCACTGGTCGAGTCCCTTGCCCTGCGGAATGCCTTCGACGACGTCCACCATGACGACGGTGCGTCCCAAGGACTTTTCCGCGATGCGCTGTGCCGTCGTGGCTCCAACGTTGCCAGCGCCAACGACCGTGATCTTGTTGACCATGTTATGTCGAGTCTCCGAACGCGTGTTCGAGCGACGTGAGTGACGAAGAACCAGCCTGTTCCTGGATGCACGAGAACCGTGTCCAGAATCGCAAACTAGATCGGTGCACGTATGGCAGCAACACGGCCACGCACCGATAACAGACGATTCAGCCGCCGACTTCGCTCAACGCGCGCAGCCCGCCCACGCGCATCTGGAGCAGCGCGTGCTCCTTTGGCTTTTCCGACAAGGCTTGTCGGAACAGGGGCGCCAGCGGCTCTCGGGCACGAATGGCGTCTCGCAGCAGCACTTCGTGGTCGCCAAACAGACAGGTGCGCAGCCGCCCGTCGGCGGTCAGCCGCACACGATTACACGTCTCGCAGTAAGTGTGCGTCATCGGCGTGATGACGCCAACCGTGCCCGCGGCGCCCTCAAGGCGCCAATACGTGGCCGGACCGTTCCCGCGTGCCGGTCCGCTGTCCGGACTGAGCGTTCCTAGCGTGCGCACACGCTGCAACACCTCGTCGCTTGGCACCACGTGGTCCCACGTCAGCTCCCGCAGCTCGCCCACGGGCATGAGCTCGATGAAGCGCACATGCCACGGATGCTCGAGCGTCAACGCCGCGAAGTCCGCGACCTCGTCATCGTTGATCCCGCGCATGACCACCACGTTGATCTTGATCGGTCCGATGCCCGCGGCTTGAGCTGCCTTGGCAGAGCGCACGAGATCGAAGCCGAGGTCACGCCGCGCGATCGCAACCACGCGGTCCGGACGCAGTGAGTCCGCACTGATGTTCACGCGATCGAGCCCCGCCTCGCGCAACGACTCGGCCATCTCCGGCAGCTTCACCCCGTTGGTGGAGAGCGCGATGTCCTCGACGCCGTCCACCGCGCGCAGCATCCGCACGAGGGTTGCCAGCTCGGGGCGAATGGTCGGCTCGCCCCCGGTGATGCGCAGACGACGAAGACCCAGCGGCGCGAGCTGGCGCACGACCTCAACGATCTCCTCGTAGCGCAGAATCTCCTGCTTCGGCAGCCACGGGAGCCCTTCGAGGGGCATGCAGTACTGACAGCGAAAATTGCACCGATCCGTGACCGAGATTCGCAAATACTCGATTCGACGGCCGAACTGGTCGTGCTCGGCGTGCGGTGCGATCGGCAGCGTCATGCGTGTGTCGAGTTTGTGCCGGTCGCCATCTCACTCGCGCGCGTCGGGTCCACCCATGCGCGATCCCCGTCCACGTAGTGCTCACGCTTCCAGATCGGGACGCGCTGCTTCAGCGATTCGATGATCGCGCGTGCAGCGTCGAGCGCCGGGGCCCGTCGCGCATGAGCCGCCGCAATCGCCACGCTCGCGTCGCCGATGCCGAGCGTGCCCACGCGATGCTCGATCGCCACGCGCAGCCCTGGGGTCGCAACACAAACCTCGCGCGCAATCGCCGTGAGCTCGGACTCAGCCATCGGTTGATACGCTTCGTAGTCGATCCCCGTCACCGCTCGCCCGTCATTCACGTCGCGAACCGTGCCTACGAACAGCGAGACCGCTCCGACACCCGCGTCCGACGCTCTCGCGAGCAACGCGCCGACGTCGATGGGGTCCGTCACGATGGCGACGTGAACGACGCCGAGTTCGTGGAGCGCGGTCATGCGTCAGCCACCCGCGACTGGAGGGATCAGGGCGACCTCGTCACCGACGGAGATCGGCGAGGTAGGCGACGCCCATGTCCGATTGACTGCGACCAGTGGAGCAGCGGGAAGCCGCTGTCCGCCCGGCAGGAGTCGCATCGCATCGACCACGTCCTGCACGCTGCACGGCAACCCGACGGACACGTCCAGTTGGCGCGCGCCGAACTGGTCGGCGTAGGAGGCGAAGAGCAGCACTGGGATCGTCATGTCGGTGGGAAAGATAGCGCGGGGTGTCCGAATTCGTTCCCGGAAACACAGAACCCCGCGACGATGAGCGTCGCGGGGCAAGTGAGCGTGAGGGCGAACTCAACCCTCGAACGAATCTTCATCCTCGTCGTCGAATGCAGAGATGTCGAGGCCGGCAACCATGGCGCGCAGCTCCTTGGACGGCTTGAAGACCGGCACCGGGCGCGCTGACACCTCCACAGGCGAGCCCGTGCGGGGATTGCGAGCCATGCGCGTCTTGCGCTGCCGAATCTTGAACGTGCCGAAGCCACGCACCTCGATGTTCTTCTGCTCCTGCAGCGCGTCCTTGATCGCGTCCAGGAATGCGTCAACAACACGCGCGCAGTCCTTCTTCGAGATGGTCGGGCCGGCCGTCCGCGCAATCCGCGCGGTGACGTTCTCAACCAGATCGGCTTTCGTCATGGGCTCCACCAGGAGGTGCACCGCGCGTCCACGAGGGGTCGAGACGCAGCGTATCCAAGGACCGAACGTATGACCTTAGTGCTTATGAGTCAAGCGGTTGGGTCGCTTTCGCCCGGCCCTTCTCCAGCGCCGAAAGAAACTGGTCGAACAGCGGCACGGCGTCATGCGGACCAGGCGCGGCCTCCGGGTGATACTGCACCGCGAAGATCGGCAGAGTCCGATGACGGAGCCCTTCCACCGTTCCGTCATTCAAGTTCAGGTGCGTGACCTCGAGATCTGGCGCCCCCTCCACCCCCTCGGCGGAGCCTGCCACGGCGAAGCCGTGATTCTGGGAGGTGATGAGCACCTTGCCCGTGGCGAGGTCCTTCACGGGCTGATTTCCGCCACGATGACCGTACGGCATCTTCGTGGTGTGTCCGCCAAAGGACAGCCCCAGCAGCTGGTGGCCGAGGCAGATGCCGAACATCGGCACCTGCTGCTCAGCGATCTGGCGAATCGCGGCCGGCGCGTACGACACGGCCTCCGGGTCGCCCGGGCCGTTGGACAGGAAGACGCCGTCCGGATTCATCGCCAGCACGGCGTCGGCCGTCGTGTCCGACGGGACCACGGTCACGCGACACCCGTGCGCATCGAGGAGGCGCAGGATGTTGGCCTTGATGCCAAAGTCATACGCGACGACATGATACGGCGCCTGCGCGTTGCCCCACTCGTAGGACGACCGCGTGGACACGACGGACGCGAGGTCGAGTCCCGCCATGCTCGGGCACGCATCGAGCGCCGCCAGCGCTTCACGGCTCGGCGTGTCGCCCTCGGCGATTACCCCACGCATCACGCCGACTGAGCGCAGATGCTTGGTCAGGCGACGGGTGTCGACTTCGGTCAGCACCGGCACGTTGTGCTCGGCCAACCATTCCGGGAGGCCGCCGGTGGCACGCCAGTTGGAGTACGTCGGCGACAGCTCTCGCACAACGACACCGGAAATCTGCGGGCGGGCGGATTCCGGGTCTTCGGTATTGACGCCGTAGTTGCCGATCTGGGTGGCGGTCAGCAAGACGATCTGCTCGCGGTACGAAGGGTCAGTGAAGACCTCCTGGTACCCGGTCATGTTGGTCGTGAACACCACCTCGGCCACGTTCGGGCCGAGCGCGCCGACGAGGCGGCCACGAAAAAGGGTTCCGTCCTCGAGGAGGAGGAACCCCTGTGTCGACTGCATTATCGGCGGCCCCTTACGGCTTGGCGGGCGGTGTTGCCGGAGTAGCCGGCTGCTGCGTGAGCGGAGCGGCCGGAGCCGGTGCGGCCTTGCCAGCCGGTGCCGGAGCGGTCGCCGGCGCCGTGGCGCCAAGCTTGTCGAGGACCGACGTGGGCGCCGCAGTGCGCGTGGACATCAGCTGCAGCACGAACGCCAGCCCCAGAAAGATCCCGCCGCACCACCAGCTGGCCGACGTCAGGAGGTTGCCCGCCTGCCGCGTACCGATGACCGAATCCGCCGACGAACTCGCACCGCCGAAGTTGGCAGCGAGGCCGCCACCCTTACCGGACTGGAGGAGAATGGCCGCGCCGAGCACCAGCGCGTCGATGATCAGGAGGACCAGAAGGAACGTGTACATGGCACGGGGTCGAAGACGCCGCCGGAGCGGCGAGAAACCATCGGAGTGAGCCACGAAACATCACAACCTGCCGCTGCGGATTCAAGTGCTTGGCCGCGCGGTGTTTGCGTCAGCTGCGGACGATACTGCTCCAGGCGTCCGGATCGAGCGACGCTCCACCCACCAGCAGGCCGTCCACATCGGGCGCGGCGAGCAGCGTGGCCGCGTTGCCACGGTTGACCGATCCGCCGTAGAGGATCGGGACGCCGGCCGCGGCGCGCTCGTCCAGGCGCGAGGCCAGCGCCCGACGGAGCACACCGTGAATATCGCTGGCGTCCTCCGGCGTGGCCGTCCGGCCCGTGCCGATAGCCCACACGGGCTCGTAGGCCAGCATCATCCCGGCGACCTGCGCGTCGTCCAACTGTGCGATGCCAGCGGCAAACTGTCGTTCCACCACGGACGCCGTCGTACCGGCCTCGCGCTCGTCGAGGGTCTCGCCCACGCACAGCATCGGGATCAGTCGCGCCTGCGCGATCAGCGCACACTTCTTCATCGTCGCCTCGTCGGTCTCGCCAAACACATGCCGACGCTCCGAGTGCCCCACCAGCACGACCCGCGCGCCGGCATCCCGCACCATGAGCACCGAATTCTCACCCGTGTAGGCGCCCTGCGGCTCGCTGTAGACGTTCTGCGCGCCCACCCAGATGTCCGGACGGTCCTTGAGCTGATCGACCACCGTTGTGAGCGTGATGGCCGACGGAAAGAAGATCACCGTACGGTCCTGCTGGCGCGGCGTCTGCGCGAGAAACCGCTGCAGAAACTGCTTCGCGTCGGTGGGGCCGTGGTTCAGCTTCCAGTTGGCGGCGATGACGGGTTTGCGATGCATGATCACTGAGTGTCGAGTGCGGTGACACCGGGGAGCGCCTTGCCCTCGAGGAATTCGAGAGATGCACCACCACCAGTGGAGACGTGCGACATGCGGTCTTCGAGGCCGGCTTCCGCGACGGCCGCGGCAGAGTCGCCACCGCCGATGATCGTCGTAGCACCGGTGCCGGTCGCGGCAGCCATCGCTTCGGCAATGGCGCGCGTGCCTAAATCGAAGGGCGGCTTTTCGAACACGCCCATCGGTCCGTTCCACAACACCGTCTTGGCCGAACCGACGATGCTGGCATACTGCGCGATGCTATCGGGCCCGATGTCGAACATCGCCTCGCCGGCCGGAATCGCATCACGCGCCACGGCGTGCGCCTCAGCGGTGGCATCCATCGAGGGCGCGATCATCGCGTCGGTGGGAAGCACGAGCTTGGCGCCGGCCCGCGACAGCAGGTCCTTGGCCATGTCGAGACGATCGGGTTCGACGAGCGACTTCCCGGTTTCGAATCCCATCGCGCGGAAGAACGTGCACGCCATCGCGCCGCCGATCAGCAGGTGATCGACCTTGGGCAGCAGCGCCTCGACGACATCGATCTTCCCGGAAATCTTGGAACCGCCGAGAATCGCGACGAAGGGACGCTCGGGAGCAGCGAGCGCGCCGCCCAGATACGCCAGCTCCTTCTCCATGAGCAGACCGGCCACGGCGGGCTTGCAGTACTGCGCCACGCCCGCCGTGCTCGAATGCGCACGATGCGCCGCACCGAACGCGTCGTTCACGTAGAAGTCGCCCAACTCGGCGAGCTGCTGCGACAACGCGTCGTCGTTCTTTTCTTCGCCGGGAAGAAAGCGCGTGTTCTCGAGAAGCAGCGTCTCGCCATTGCCGAGCGCGCGCGTGGCCGCGACCGCCGCCGCACCAACCGTTTCACCGAAGAACGTGACGGGGCGCTTGAGCAACTCACGCAGTCGCACGGCAACCGGCGCCAGTGAGTACTTGGCTTCCGGTGCGCCCTTGGGGCGTCCGAAGTGCGCGAGCAAGACCACACGCGCACCGCCGTCGAGGAGCAGGTTGATCGTCGGCAGCGCGGCCTCGATGCGCGTGTCGTCGCTGACGTGCCCGCTGTCATCGAGCGGGACGTTGAAGTCCACGCGCACCAGCGCCCGTTTGCCAGCGATGTCTGCCGGCGCGAGGTCGCGAATTGTACGAGTCGTCATGAGGCCTGTATGCAGGAGCCCCGGCACAGCAGCACCGGGGCTCCGCGTGTTGGAAGAGTCTTGCTGCGAGCGACTACAGTCGCGCGCCGATGAAACGCAGGAGATCGACGCAGCGCGAGGAGTAGCCCCACTCGTTGTCGTACCAGCCGGAGATCTTCACCAGCGTACCATCGATGACGATCGTGCTCAGCGCGTCGAGCGTGCAGCTGTGCGGGTTACCGACGTAGTCGATGGACACGAGCGGTACTTCGCTGTAGTCGAGAATGCCGGCCAACGGACCCGAAGCCGCCGCAGCCTTGAAGAGCGCGTTGACTTCTTCCTTGGTCGTCCCCTTCTCCACCACGCAGGTGAGATCGGTGAGCGAGACGTCGGGCGTGGGGACGCGGACAGCGATGCCGTCGATCTTGCCCTTCACTTCCGGAATCACGAGCGACGTGGCCTTGGCCGCACCGGTGGATGTCGGGATCATCGAGACCGCGGCCGCGCGCGCGCGACGCAGATCCTTGTGCGGAAGATCGAGGATCGACTGGTCGTTGGTGTAGCTGTGAATCGTGACCATCGTGCCGTGTACGAAGCCAAGGTTATCGCGAATCACCTTGACCATCGGCACGAGACAGTTCGTCGTGCACGACGCGTTCGAGATGATGTGATGGTTGGCCGGATCGTACTTGTCGCTGTTGACGCCCATCACGATGGTGATGTCTTCGTTCGTCGCAGGGGCCGAGATGACGACCTTCTTCGCGCCGGCATCCATGTGCTTCTTGGCGTCCGCGGCCGCGGTGAAGCGACCGGTGGACTCGAGCACGATGTCGACATTCAACTCCTTCCACGGCAGCTTCGACGGCTCACGTTCGGCGATGATGCGAATGCGATCGCCATCGATCGTGATGCTCTCGGCGTCGTGCGACACTTCGCCGTCATACTGGCCGTGGACCGAATCGTACTTGAACAGATGGGCAAGCGTGCCCGTGTCCGTCAGGTCGTTGATGCCAACGAAGTCGATGTCGGCAACGCCCTGTTGCTTGGCGGCACGCAACACTTGACGGCCGATGCGGCCGAAGCCGTTGATGCCTACGCGAATGGCCATTCGTATCAGTCCCGGTCGGGGTCGAAGTCGGAATCGGAACGGTCGCCTGGTTCCGGCGCCCTCCCGAAGGTCACACAGCTGATGATGCGCGCGCCGCCGTCAAAGAGTGCTGACGCCGCAGAATTCACCGTCGCCGCCGTCGTGATGACGTCGTCGACGAGCACTACATGGGCGCCTTCGAGCACGCTTCGCGCCCGCACGTCGGTTTCGAATGCGTGTGAAACGTTGGTCACCCTCTCGGACGGTGTCAACCGCACCTGCGACTGCGTCTCTCGCGTGCGCCGCAGTACGGATCGCCACACCGGGATGCGCCACTCCTCTGCGAGCGCGGCAGCCAAGCGTTCGGCCTGGTTGTACCCACGCTCACGCTCGCGCGTTGATGAGAGCGGTATGGGTACGAGCGCCGTGCGCTCGCGAACGACGTCGGGCGGTAACGAAAGCCGCGCCATACGACGCGCCAATGGCACAGCGACCGCCGACCAGCCGCCGTACTTGAGCGCGTGCACCAGCGCACTCCCCGTTCCCGCATCCATTCGTCCGACCGATCGTACGGTCCGGATGTACGACGGCAACCGTTCGCACCAACGACACGGCGCGAGCGGCACGCGACCGGTGCGCGGATCGGTCGCAAGCGCGGTGATCCGCGACAATCTCGAATGCCCGCAGCGTGCGCACAGGGGCTCCGGCAGCGGTGCAATCCGCGCGAGGCACGACACGCAGACGATGCCATCCCGACCCGGCGTATGCAGCTCGCGGCACACGGCGCAGGCCGACGGGAGCAGAAACGCGGAGACATCGCGCGCCATGGTTTGCGCCCAACGCGTCGCCAGCTTCATCGCGCACGCTCAGAGTGGTCGGGCGCCGTGCGCGGCAGCGTCGCCCACATCGCCGCCAGTGACGGCTCCACATCAAACCACACGCGAAAGGACTCGGCCCCCTGCTCCACCAACATGCGCAGTCCGTCTTCTGCCGCATGTCCGCGCGCACGTGCATCGCGCACCCACGCTGTCTCGTTCGGCCTGTAGACGAGATCGAATACCGCCGCGCTGGGCGCCAAGCGCTCGACCGGCACCGGCATGTCATCGGACGACATCCCGAGTGGCGTGGCATTGATGACGAGTGCGGCGTCGTCGATGGCCACATCCACCGACGTTGCCACTACGACTCGCACACCCACGCGCTCCGCCAGCTCCTCGGCACGCGTGCCTTGTCGCGACCAGACGCGAATATCCGTGCACCCGGCGAGTTCCAATGCGACGAGAACCGCGGCAGCGGATCCGCCAGCGCCGAGCAGTGCGACGCGGCGCTCGCGAAGACCGGTTGGGCAGAGCGCGTGGACGCTGGCAAGGACGCCGGCGACGTCGGTGTTGTGCCCGCAGAGCGCTCCGTCTGCGTGCCAGAAGGTGTTGACGGCGCCAACGCGCTGTGCGAGTGCGCTGACGTTCTGCGTCGCAGCAAATACCGCTTGCTTGTGCGGCATGGTGACGTTGCCGCCGCTCGCGGATCTTGCGAGCTCGCGGAGCGCTTCAGCCAGCCCCTCCGGCGGCACATCGAGACGCCCATACTCGACGGGCAACCCTGCCGCGGCGAGCGCGGCGGACTGGATGCCGGGCGACAACGACTGCGCGACGGGATGCCCGACGATGCGAAGCGATGTGGGGCGCTCCGCAGCGCGCACGCGCAGAGGACCGGTCACTGTGGTCAGGCCTAGGGTCTCGCTCTACCGGTCGCGACGCGATCGAGTACGGCACCGATCTCGCGTTCGAGCTCGTCGTACGTGGCGCGATAGACGTCGAGATCACCGCCAAACGGATCGTTCACGGGGCGGCCGTCGTTTGTGCCGGCCGCATACGCGGTGAGCAGGAAGCTGCGACCGGTGCCGCCGAGCGCCTCGACGCGATCGAGATGATGCGGGCCCATGGCGAGAATGAGCTGCGCGCTCGCCACGATCTCGGGCGACAGCTGACGCGCGCGATGTTCGCTGAGGTCGATGCCCTGCTCGAGGGCCACCAGCAACGAGCCATCAGAGGCGGGGGCGTCGGGCCAGGCGCTGGTGCCCGCGCTGCTCACGGAGATGTCGGCGAGCTGTCGCGTCGCGACGAGATGCTTCGCGATGCCTTCGGCGAGCGGGCTGCGACAGGTGTTGCCGGTGCAGACGAAGAGCAGATGCATCGGGGACTCAGGTATCGCCAACGAGTGATGCGACGCATTCGCGCAGCAGACTCGCGGACAGCACACCGGGGCGAATCACGCGCGGCCGACGCCCCGTGCAGTCCACGACCGTGGAGGAACGTGACGGGGACAAGCGACCGCCATCCAGCACATGCAGCAGCCCGCGATTGATGGCATCAGGCCACTGCTCGACAATCTCGGCAACGGTCATGGCCGGCGGTACCCCGGGACGATTGGCGCTCGTGCTGGTGATCGGTTCGCCGTAGACCTCGAGCAATCGCTGGAGCCCCGGATGCGGTGTCCAGCGCACGGCCACGCCGCCTTCGGGCCCGCGCAGGCGTTCGGGCACACGATGATCTCCGCCGGGAAGAACAAGCGTGAGTGGGCCTGGCCAGAAGCGCGCGGCCAGATGCGCTGCGTACGTGGGCAGGTGCAGGTCGAGCCGTGCGATCTGCGATGGGTGACCGATCAGCATGAGAAACGGCTTGCCCGAAGGCCGGCTCTTCATCTGCACCAGCGCCTCCACTGACTCGTGATCCACCGCGGTGCCGAATCCGTACACGGTCTCCGTGGGATAGGCGAGCACGCGCTTCTCCGCGAGGTGCAGCATCACGTCGCGCAGCGAAGCTTCCACTTCGGCGGGGGACCAGAACGGCACCGTGACGGAGGCGGTGTTCATGACGCGCTCAGTCCTGCAGGAGGCTCAGCGCATCGGCGCGCGCGAAATCGGCTTCTTCGGTGAGCTTGAGACCGCGCTCACTGCCGCGCACCACGACCACGGGCAAGCCGAGTCGTTCCAGAAGGAACGCGTCGTCGGTGGCACCGATGTTGTCCGCGCGACCGGCCACGTGCGCCTGCTCGAGCAGATGACGAGGGAACGCCTGCGGTGTTTGGGCGCGCCAGAGGTTGGTGCGGTCGACCGTGCGCACGATGCGTCCGGTGGCGTCCACTTCCTTGAGCGTGTCCACGACGGGGAGCGCTGCGATGGCGCCGTGGCCCTTGCGCGCTTCGAGAATCACGCGATCGATGGTGGCGTCGGTGACCAACGGACGCGCGGCATCGTGCACGACCGCGATGTTGACCTCCTCGGGGAGGTCTTCGAGGCCATTGATCACGCTTTCGTGGCGTTCACTGCCGCCCGTTGAGACGAGCAAGCGATCGACGTCGCACTGGAAGAGCCAGGGCGGCGGATCGGCGGCGTAGGCTTTGGGAAGTACTACCACGACGATCGCGACATCTGGGCGCGCCATGAACGCCTGCACGCTGTGCAGCAATGCCGGCTTGCCTGAGACCCAGCGGAACTGCTTGAGCTCTCCACCACCCATGCGTGATCCGGATCCGCCGGCGACGATGACCACGCCAACGTCGCGCACCACGCCATCCTGCTCGCGGCGAGACTCGTCGCCGCGTGAGGCAACAACGGGCGGCGGAATGACACGACGCATCGGCGTCGGTTCCGGAGTCGGCTGATCGGTCATGCGGGGCTGCGTTCCTTCCGAGCTGCGGTCTGTGTCGACGCTGGTGTCATGTCTGCGTTCTTTCCGACGGTGCGTTGCAGGACGTCTTGCAACGTACGCACACCGATCACCTGGATGTCACCGGGAATACGTCGCGGAATTGCGCGCTCGGACAAGAACGCGTGCGTCATCCCCAACTTGGCGGCTTCGGCCAAGCGCCGTTCCGCCTGTGACACGGGCCGAACTTCCCCGCCGAGTCCGAGCTCGCCGAGGAAGATCGCACGGGGCGGGAGTGGCTTGTCGACCACGCTCGAGGCGAGTGCGGCGACGATGGCCAGATCGACCGCGGGTTCCTGGACGCGCATGCCGCCGACGATGTTGCAGAAGACGTCGAGCTGTGCGCAGGAGAAGCCGCCGCGTTTGTCGAGTACGGCGAGCAGGAGTGCGAGCCGGCGTGAGTCGATGCCCGAGGCGACGCGTTGCGGCGTGCCGAAGCCTGCGCGGGCCGCGAGCGCTTGAACTTCCACGAGCACCGGTCGCGTGCCTTCCATGAGCGCGCAGACCGCGCTGCCGCTGGCCACGTCGTTGCGATCGCCCACGAAGAGTGCGGACGGGTTCTCGACCGGTGTGAGTCCCGTGGGGACCATGCGGAAGACGCCGATCTCGTCGACGGAACCGAAGCGGTTCTTGGTGGCGCGGAGGACGCGATGGTCGAGCGTGCCGTCGCCTTCGAAGTAGAGGACCGTGTCGACGATGTGTTCGAGCGTCTTGGGGCCAGCGATGCCGCCGCCCTTGGTGACGTGGCCGATGACGAAGACTGTCGTGCCCGACTCTTTCGCGAAGCGCATCAGGCGCGCGGCGCACTCGCGCACTTGCCCGACGTTGCCCGGTGCGCCTTCGAGCAATTCCGTGTGCACCGTCTGGATGGAGTCGACGATCAGCGCATCGATGCGTCGGCCACTCGCGGAAGGCTGCGCCGCGGTCGCGAGAATCGTTTCGAGCGACGTTTCGGTGAGCAGCGCAACACCCGTGGCGTCTTCGCCCAAGCGATCGGCGCGGAGCTTGACCTGCAGCGCTGATTCTTCGCCCGATACGTACAGGGTGGCGTGTCCGGCACCTTCGAGGCGCGCGGCGACCTGCAGCAGCAACGTGCTCTTACCGATGCCCGGCTCGCCGCCGACGAGCACCATGCTGCCCGGCACGATGCCGCCGCCCAGCACGAAGTCGAACTCGTTGAGACCCGTCTTCCAGCGGTGCGTCTCCGTGCCGGTGACCTTGCCCAACTGCACCGTCGCGGCCGCATGTCCGGCGACAGCGCGTGCAGCGGTGCGCTTGCTCGTGGTCGCGGCCACCGGCTCTTCGGCGAGCGTATTCCACGCGCCACAGCTCTCGCAGCGTCCCGCCCACTTGGGCGATTCGGCGCCGCAATCGGTGCAGCGGTAGACGGTGCGGGCCTTGGCCATCATGACGCGCCTCTCAAAACGTGTCTCTCAAGACGTGTGTCTCAATATTCTGGCGGCGCCCATTCGTCCGCAGCAGGGCCCTTCACCAACTTGGGTCCGCCAAACTCCGACGGTGGCTGACGGTTGGAGAAGTTGTCGAAGCGCGTGTACTGCTTGTGGAAGAACAACCGCGCGCTGCCGATGGGACCGTTTCGCTGCTTACCGATGATGATCTCCGCCTTCCCTTCGAGCGTGGGATCTTTCAGGCGACCAGTCTCATCGCGCTCCGCGTACACTTCCTGACGGAAGATGAACATGATGACGTCGGCGTCCTGCTCGATGGCGCCCGATTCGCGAAGGTCGGAGAGCTGCGGCCGACCCTTGTCGTCGCCGGTGCGCTGTTCCGGTGCACGCGACAGCTGCGAAAGCGCAATCACGGGCACGCCGAGCTCTTTCGCGAGCGCCTTGAGGCCGCGCGAGATCTGCGAGACTTCCTGCTGACGGTTCTCGGAGTTGGCCGGACCGCTCATGAGCTGCAGGTAGTCGACCATGATGAGCCCCAGGTCGTGCTCTGTCTTGAGGCGACGCGCCTTGGCGCGCATCTCGAGCAGTGTGATGCCGGGCGTGTCGTCGATGAAGATGGGTGCATGGCTCAGAATACCAGCGGCCTGCGCCAACCGTGGCATCGATTCATCGAGCGCCCTACCACCTTTACGCAGCGCCTGCGCGTCGATCAGCGCCTCGCTGGCGAGCATACGCTGCACGAGCGACTCCTTGCTCATTTCGAGCGAGAAGAACGCGACCGGCACCTTCGCCGTGATCGCGGCATGCTGCGCGATGTTCAGCGTGAACGCTGTCTTGCCCATGGACGGACGCGCGGCCACGATCACCAGATCGGCCGGCTGGAAGCCCGACGTCATCTGATCGAGCTCATGAAACCCACTCGGCACACCGGTGATCGCCGACTCGTGCTGCGCGAGCTTCTCGAGCTTCTCCATCGCGGGCCAGAGCAGCTCCTTGATGCGCGAGAAGCCACTTCGCTCCTTGGATTGCCCGAGCGAGAAGATGCGCGACTCCGCGGTATCCAGCAGCTCGCTCGCCGTGGTGCGCCCTTCAAACGCCTCGCCCACAATCTCCGTGGAGACTTCGATCAGGCGGCGCAGCAGCGCCTTCTCCTTCACGATGCGCGCGTGGTACTCCACGTTCGCTACCGTCGGTACGGCATCGAGCAGGAACGCGAGGTACTCGCGACCGCCGGCGCCTTCGAGCTCGCCGCGCCGTTCCAGTTCATCCGCGAGCGTCAGCGGATCAACGACGCCACCGCGTTCGGTGATCGCGAACATCGCGCGAAACAACCGCCGATGTCCCTCGCGATAGAACATCGTGTCGTCGGCGTACTCCGCCGCCCGCAACGCCGCATCGGCGTCGAGCAGCATCGCGCCGAGCACCGCCTGCTCGGCCTCTTCGGACCAGGGCGGACGGCGCTCCTTGTACGGATCGCGCGGAGCCGGCGAATTGCTACCGGACGGAACAGGCAGATTAGTCATCGTTCCTCAAACACTCGGCGCACTACGCGCAGCGTCGAGAATGCGGCGGGCAAGTTTCACATCTTCCCATGTCGGGCGCTTCCACGATTCGTTGCGGAGCAGCGCCGCGGGGTGGTACGTGACAATCAGCGGGATACCGTGGAAGAGATGAATCTGACCACGCAACTTTCCGATTGGCGTCGTGGTTTGCAGCAGCGTTTGCGCCGCAAAGCGGCCCAGCGCAAGGATGACACGCGGCGCAACGAGCTCCAACTGACGCATGAGGAACGGCTGACACGCCACGACTTCTTCGGGCAGCGGGTCGCGATTGCCCGGCGGACGATGCTTGAGGACGTTGCAGATGTAGACATCCTCGCGCTGCAGCTGGATGGCGCCGAGGATTTTCGTAAGCAACTGTCCAGCCTCTCCAACGAACGGCCGGCCCTGGATGTCTTCGTTCGCGCCGGGCGCTTCACCGACGCACAGGAAATCAGCGTCGGGATTCCCTTCGCCCGGCACCACGTTCGTGGCACTCGCGTGCAGTGCGCAGGCAGTACACGCACGCGCCGCGTTCGCGACGTCGTCGAGTGTGGCGAGTGACGTCGTCTTTGCATCCATCGCGCGGCTGGCTGCGCCAACCGAGAGACCCGCTGGCAAGTCGAGCGCGGCCAACCACGACGGCAGCACGGCAACGCTCGCGGCGATTGGTGCGGATGCAGCAGACGCAGACGACGCCGGCGATTCGGACGCTGACGCGCTCGCCGGCGATGCACTCGCTGCCGCCGGGGCCGGCTCGGCTACGCGCGGCGCTGTCGGTGGCACTGCGCTGTTGCCACGCACGCCCTCGCCTGCGGCGCCCGCCGTGCGCAGCACATCGCGCCAGTTCGTCGACGCCGACTCGTCGAAGCGCACCTCGGGAACCGGCGGGGGCACAACCGGAGCAGATGGCTGCGGCGTCAGCTCCGACGCATCGATGTCGCCGCCGTCCGATCGTTGCGCCGGTCGCGGTGCTGGCGGCGGCACGTCCGCTGCGCTCGAGCTTTCAGCACGCGCGGTCTTGGTCGGCGTTGTGGAACGCACGCCGATCATCGCCATCAGATCGTCCACCGGCATCGCGTCGAGCACCAATTCCGACTCACCCAACTCGCGACGCTGCTCGAGATATCGACGCAGACGCTCCTTAGCGTCCATGCGGTCGTCCATCCGGCTGCGCGGCCATCAGCTGTTCGATGCGGTCGAGAATCGCTTCGGCGACTTCGCGCTTGGACTGTAGCGGGAGCACTTCGTCCTCGCCCTGTGCGGCGCGCAGCGTGACCCGGTTGGTGTCGACGGCGAAGCCGGCACCCGGTTCCGTTGCATCATTCATCACGATCAGATCGAGCGCCTTGTCCCGCAGCTTGCGCTGCCCTTCTGCGCGAGGGTCGCCCG
Source organism: Gemmatimonas sp. (assembly GCA_965279375.1). Classification (GTDB taxonomy): domain Bacteria; phylum Gemmatimonadota; class Gemmatimonadetes; order Gemmatimonadales; family Gemmatimonadaceae; genus Gemmatimonas. The sequence continues at coordinate 3,829,999 of OZ257156.1, forward strand.
TTTCGAGCGCGAACCCCACCGCGATCATTCCTGCCGGACGAAGCGCGCGCGTGGACTGCAGAATGTCCGGTGTGCGCGCCAGTTGAAGCACCTCTGGAGCGTCCGCCTTCTTGAGCTTCTGACCAGCGGGTGAGGCGGCACCAAAGTCCGCGGGCGCCGCCGCCATGATGAGCACGTCCGCGGACGGGAGCTGCGCGGCGACCGCGTCGTGCATCGCCTGGGTGGTTTCCACTGCATGCAGCTCCGCGCCCACCGGCACTGCCACTTCGAGCGGTCCCGCGATTAGCGCAACGCTCGCGCCGCGCCGCCACGCTGCCGCGGCCAGCTCCACACCCATGCGCCCCGACGAGCGGTTCGAGAGGAATCGCACCGGGTCGACTGGCTCGCGCGTCGGGCCGGCGGTGACCAGAACTCGTCGTCCGGTCAAAACACTCGACGGCGACAATAACCGTGCGGCGTGCGCCACGATCGTTTCGGGCTCGGGCATGCGTCCGGGGCCGCTCCCCTCACCCACCGCCAGCGCGCCGTCATCAGGCGGCAACACGTGATAGCCCAGCGTCGTGAGTGTCGTCGTGTTCTGCTGCACCGCCGCGTGCGCCCACATCCGATCGTTCATCGCCGGCACGACCAGCACAGGCGCGGTGGTGGCCAAGAGGCAGGCGCCCAACAGGTCGTCGGCGTGTCCGTTGGCGGAGCGCGCAAGGAAATCCGCGGTGGCAGGTGCGACGATGACCAGATCGGCAGCGCGGGCCAGCTTGATGTGATCGAGCGCGTGACCTGCCGCGATCAACGCGGTGTGGACCGGGCGACCCGTGAGCGCCTCGAACGTGACCGCACCGACAAACTCCGCCGCCGACCGCGTGAGGACGACGTCCACTTCGGCGCCCGCCTGCGTCAGCAACCGGGCGATCCAGGCGGACTTGTACGACGCAATGCCGCCAGTGACGCCAAGCAGGACGCGCTTACGGTCGAAAGGTCGCACGGGGAGATGGACGCGGTCGAAGGGCGTGGAAGGGTGCCCGATTGTCAGGGGCAGAGGCACGACGCCGCGCCGCGACAGAGGTCGCGGCGCGGCGGCTGGAAGCGCGAAGAAACGGTGCTTACGGCGTCTTGCGGCGCGGCATGACACGATACTCGATCTCACCGCTCGTCAGCTCTTCGAGCGCGCGGGTGGTGAGCTTCTTCTCGTGCAGCGAGCGATCACGCGGGAATTCGTTGAGCACGCGCGCGAACTTCGCGGCGATGAGGACGCTGAGGTACTTGTTGGCCGAGTGCTTGGCCACATCCGTCGGGGTAAATACCTGCATAGTCAGTCGCCTTTGCTGAAGTCGTTGATTTCCTCTTCGAGCTGCGCGATCAACCCCTCGACCTGCGCTTCGACCTGATGTACCCGGTCATGCCGCAGCCCTTCGGCATCGATGATCGCACTCACCTGATCCACCGCACGTTCGAGGTCGTCGTTCACCACCACATAGTGGTAGCGCCCAACTTCGCCCAGTTCCGCACGCGCGTTGCGCAGGCGCACGAGCAAACGCTCGCGACTCTCACTCTTCCGCCCTGCCAACCGTGCCTTGAGTACCTCGCCCGAGGGCGGAAGCACGAAAATCAGCACGGTGTCCACAAACGCCGCGGCAAACTGCCGCGCTCCCTGCACATCGATGTCCATCAACACATGCTGGCCGCCCTGCAACACCCGCAGGACTTCCGAACGCAGCGTTCCGTAATAGTAACCGTGTACCTCAGCCCACTCCGCAAATTCGCCGGCATCCCGCGCCCGGATGAACTCGTCGCGTGAGAGGAACCGGTAGTCGCGGCCGTCGACTTCGCCAGCCCGCGGTTCGCGCGTGGTGCAGCTGACAGAATAACCCACATCCGCCCGGCGCTCCAGCAACCGGCGCGCAATCGTGGTCTTTCCACCGCCGGACGGTGCAGACAGAATGACCGGAAAGTGCGTCACTCGAGGTTCTCCACCTGCTCCCGGATCCGTTCCAGCTCCTCTTTTACGCTCACGACCTCATGGAGGATCGCGGCGTCCGCGCCCTTGCTGCCTGTCGTGTTGGCCTCGCGAAGCATCTCCTGGAGGAGGAAGCCGAGCCGCTTGCCCACCGGTTCTCCGCCCTGAACCGCCAAGGCCGTGCGGAAGGCGCTGATGTGGGAGCGAAAACGATCCATCTCCTCGCTGACGTCCAGCCGGTCGGCCAGAATTGCGATCTCCTGGGCCAGACGCTGCTCGTCGATCGCCACGCCGTCGGTCAGCGCGCGAACGGAGGTACGCAGCCGCTCTCGCTGGGCGATGATCCGCTCTGGGGCGCGTTCGGCGATGCGATCGAGCGCCCCCGCGACGATGTCGAGGCGCTGCCGGAGCACATCGGCCAGACGTCCGCCTTCCTCCTCGCGGGTACGCCCCAACCCATCGAGCGCGCGATCCACGATCGCCAGCAGCTCCGCGACGGTGCCCACCTCGTCATCCGCGCGGGGCGCGGCGATCACATCCGGCATGCGCAGCACGGTCGCGACGTCCACGCCGCCGTCGAGCGAGAACTGGGTCTGCAATGCCCGAAGCTGGGCCACGACCCGACCGAAGCGCTCCTCGTCGATCACCGCGGCAGCGCCGGGCAGGCGTTCGACGCGTGCCGACAGCGTCACGTGGCCACGACTCACCTTGAGGCGCATCGCCTCGCGCACCTCGGTCTCCCAGCGGCCGAACGCCTCTGGCAACTTGATGCTGGGAGAGAAGAATCGGTGATTGACGGTGCGTACTTCCACCGTCACGCGCACGCTGCCCACCGTTCCATCAGCTTGGCCGAAGCCCGTCATTGAGCGAATCATCGATTCGGCAATGAAACGTTTCGCAATGAAGGCGTCAATCGAGCGACGGTCGAGAGCGAGCGCGCTGCACGCACTAGTTGAAGAAATCCCATCGCACCCCGTACATCTGAACCGCCGGCGGCATCGTGAGGCCGGGGATCTGTTCGTAGTCGCCGCCAGTGAGGTTGCGATACATGTAGAACAGTGTCGCGCGCTGAATGCGGATCTCGACCAGACCGCTCAAGACGTTCGCGGGCACGGTGACCCGAATGTCCGCCGTTCCGTCCGTCTTGGCACCGTAGAAAAACGGCACCGAGCCGCGACGATCGTAGATCAGGCGCGCATTGAATCCGAACTCGCCCTTGGGGAAGTGGCTGCGCCAGTCGCTGATCAGCGCGAGTTCGGTGCGCACGTTGAGCTGCGGTCGCCCGAACTGCGACGTGTTCCAGCGCATCCCCTGTACGTCAAGATGGAGGTCCTTGTACAGCTTCCCCTTCACGCCACCCGTGAACGCCGTGGCGGGCCCCGACTGCAGCGCGTCACCGTTCGTGCCGAGCAGCTGCGGCGAGAAGTAGCTCACGGAATCCTCGCGTACGATGCCGCCGTGCAACAGCAGCTTTCGGAACCGAAGTCCGGCATCGAGACGGGTCGTCATTGAGCGAGACCGTTCCGTGCTCGACGACGGCGATCGGACACTCTGCGCCAGCGAGAGTACCAGCCACTTGAGTGGCTCCATGCGCGCCGTCGCATCAATCCGAGTGGTCGAGTCCACGCCGCGATGTTCCGCATACAAGCTCGCGCCCAACCTCGGCGACCCGATGGTGCCGCGCAGCGCCGGCGACTGCACCGTCCGACCGTTGATCGCCCGCACTCGATTCACGAACGAGTATTGCCAGTTGGCGGCTCGATATCCGATCGCGACCATCTGCTGCGACCGCGCCCGCAGCGTGTCGGACGACGCGAGGGCAACCGAGTCGGCGTCCGCGACTACCGACGCCGCGCTGGAGTCCTTGATGCCTTCGAGTTTCGTGGCCGCGACGGCCAGCACCGCCTGCGTCCAGAATCCACGCGACGTATCACCATACGCCGCGCGCAGATACGCATCACGCCGCGAACCCTTGAAGGCAGGGAGATTCGTGAAGTCCTTTCGCGCAGTCTGCGCATCGCGATCGCGCACGTTCGCCGTGGCATAGAGATCGAACGTGGTCTTGCCGCGTGACCACCCGAGGCGCGTATTGATGGCCTGATTGGTGCCATCGCCTCCGGTGCGCGACGTTCCCGCGGTGGTGAACGCTGACACGCGTCCCGTCTGCGTGGCCGCTTGCTGTGCGCCAAACTGTACGATGAAACCGTTGCTGTATCGACGTGCAAACAGGCCGCGAAAGCCGTTCGTGTTGCGATCACCGGTGAAGATGTCGACGCGCGTGAACGGAATGGTCTTCGTGTAGCTCGCGCTCCGCATCCAGACGCGCACTTCGCCCGCTGCGCGCTCGATGCGGATCTCGTCGAGCGACCAGAGAGGCAAATCATTCAGGTCAAGGATGCCGCCGTTGCGCCCTTCGACCGCGTCCATCTCGACACCGTCGATGAAGAAGCGAATGCGCGAGAAATCGCCGTGGAACGACGCGGCATGAATGCCCGCCATCCACCCCGTGCGGAATGACGTGACGCCGGGCACGCGATCCAGCAGATCGGCGATGTTGATCGCCCCCGATGACAAGATTTGCTTCTTGTCGAACGTCCAGCGATCGTCGAGATCGAGATCCGGAGGCGGTTCAAAGCGCGCGATCGGCGCGCGCACCGTGTCGCCAGCGCGGAACTTGGCGATGCTGTCGCTGCGATCGCGGATGCGCTTCTGCATCAACGAATCTTCGGGGCTACCGGGCTTGGGGAGCGCGGGGGCACCGGTGACGACGGGCACACCGAGCTTTGCGGCGCCTGCGCTGTCCGGCTTGGCGGGAACAGGCCGCACCGGCAGCGTGTCCCGCTTGGTCGAATCCGGACGAACCTGCGCGCGCGCCACATCGGCGTCGCTGAACAGTGCGACCAAAGCGATGACCACCGCCGACAGCCACGCGCTGCAGCTCGACAGTCGCCGGCTCGGCCGCTTTCGCGCGGCGCTATCCATCAACGACCAACTCACGCCACCACCGCGACGCTCAATGGCTCTGGCTCAACGGGCGCGGGCGCGGACGAACTCCACGAAAGTGCCGACCGGGGTGCCCGTGGGGCCCTTGGGAATCCATCCGAGATCGGTCTGCGAGTACGCGGTGCCGGCAACGTCGAGATGCACCCACGGGTAGCCGTCCACGAACTCCTTGAGAAACAGCGCAGCGGTGATGGAGCCAGCGGCGCGACCGCCCGTGTTCTTGAGGTCGGCCACGTCGGACTTGATCTGCTCCTTGTACTCATCCCAGAGCGGCATCGGCCAGCCCGGCTCACCCGCGAGCTGACCGGCGGCCAGCACTTCGTCCACGACGGCCTTTTCGGCGCCGAAGACACCCACCGCGTTGGCACCAAGGCCAATCACGATCGCGCCGGTCAGCGTCGCTGCGTCGATCGCAACGGCCGGATTGAAACGCTTGGCGAACACCAACAAATCGGCCAGCACCAGGCGCCCTTCGGCGTCGGTGTTGATCACCTCGATGGTCTTGCCGTTTGATGCACGCACGACGTCGCCCGGCTTGACCGCCGTGCCAGACGGCATGTTGGTCGTGGAGCCGACGATGCCGACGACGTTGATGGGCAGCTTGAGACGACCGATCGCCTCCATCGCGCCCATCACGCCGCCCGCGCCGCTCATGTCGTATTTCATCCACTCCATTTCCGGCGCCGGCTTGATGGAGATACCGCCGGTGTCGAAGCAGAGTCCCTTGCCGATCAACACCACAGGTGCCTCGCCCGGTGCGCCACCGCGATACTCGAGCGCGACCAAACGCGGCTCTTCCGGCGTCCCCTGCGCCACGGACAGGAACGAGCCCATCCCTTCCTTCGCCATCTCCGCGCGCCCGAGCACGGTCAGTTCCATGCTGTGCCGCTCGGCGATTTCGCGGCCGACTTCCACGAAGGTCTCAGGCGTGCAGTAGTTGCCCGGCATCATGCCCAGACGCTTGGCGATGGCTTGACCTTCAGCCACCGCGGCGCCGGCGGCGAAAGCCGCCCGTGCCGCATCGGTATCTGCAATGAGAATCGTGGCGTCGGCCAGCGGCGTGCGACGCTCGGCCGCGGCGGCCGGCGTGCGCAGATCGGGATACTCCCAACTGCCAGCAGCGGCACCCAGCGCCAAACCTTCCGTGGCTTCCGCGTCGGCGTCGGGGAGCATGACGTGCATCGCGCCCGTGCCGAGTTTGACTGCCTGACGCGCCGCGATTGCCGCCGCCCGACGTGCCGTGGTACGCGTGAGTGGCGCGCTGCCGCGACCGACCAGTAGCACGCGCTGTGCACCAGCGTCGCCGCCGACGAGCAACAGCGTCTCGTCGCGATTACCGCGGAAGTCGCGACGAGCGAGCGTCCGGGACAAGGCCCCGCCCAACTGCGTGTCCACCGCGCCCAGCACCGCAGGCACCGTCGGGTTCTGCGCGAGAATCACGACGAGGAGCGGCGTCGTCACACTCGAAGGAGACTCATGCGAGGCGTGAAGCGAAATGGACATGCGACCTGTGCGTGGAGTGCGAAAGGTGTGCGGACCGTGAGTGGGCGCGGCGCGTGCGTCCGAGCGCTGGGTCTGTCCTGCAGACCCGCACGCGACGTGACGGTTCCACTCGTCGCAGCCCCTGTCGAAGCTAGGGGGGGAGCCTCTGCGGCGGCAAGCGAATCACGAGGCAGAACCGAATCGCTGCTGAAACGACACAACGCCCGGCCGCGACTGCGGACCGGGCGTTGCGGTACTGGGGCGGGTGGACTCGAACCACCAACCGTCCGATTAACAGTCGGATGCTCTGCCATTGAGCTACACCCCATCATGCCCGACAGCAGGCACGGAGAAAACATATCCGCCGATCGCTCCGCACAACAGCGGGAAGAAGAATTCTTCGAGAATCTCCGACCCTGGCCGCGGATGCTCAGAACTGATGCGCCGACGCAGCCTGCCAGGCACGCGCCATCGATCCCGAGACCGACTCGGCCAGCAAGGCACCCGGCTCGAGCTGGGGATAGATGTCCGCGTAGCTCTTGATCTCCATGGCGCTCACTCGCTTGAGGATGAACCAAGGCTTGAGCGCACCCGGGTGCGGGAGCCCCGCCGCGCCAATCACCTCGAGGAAGCTCTTCACCGTCTCGGCGTGGTATCGCGCCACGCGGTCGGCCTTGTCCCCTACGTGCAGTCCGTTCACCAAGGCAGGATTCTGCGTCGCCACGCCCGTCGGACAGGCGTTCGTGTTGCAGCGCAGCGCCTGAATGCACCCCAGCGCGAACATCATCGCGCGGGCCGCGTTACACATGTCCGCACCCAACGCGACTTTGGTAGCCATCTGAAAGCCCGTGTTCACCTTGCCGGAGGCAATGATGCGAATACGGTCACGCAGGTTCGCACCAACGAGGGCGTTGTGCACGAACGACAGCCCTTCGTTCAGCGGCGTACCAACTGAATCGGAGAATTCGAGTGGCGCGGCACCAGTTCCACCCTCGCCGCCATCCACGGTGATGAAGTCGGGTGTGATGCCCGTCAGCAGCATCGCCTTCACGATGCCGAGAAACTCGTGCCGCTTGCCAATGCACAGCTTGAATCCCACAGGCTTGCCGGCGCTCGCCACACGCAGCTGCTGCACGAACTCGAGTAGTCCGATCGGCGTCGAGAACGCGGTGTGCGCCGGTGGGGAGATGACGTCCTTGCCCGGCTCCACGCCGCGAATCTCGACGATCTCCGGCGTGAGCTTTTGCGCCGGAAGAATGCCACCGTGCCCAGGCTTGGCTCCCTGCGACAGCTTGATTTCGATCATCTTCACATTCGGCAGCGCGGCGCGCTTGGTGAACTCCTCCAGGCTGAAGCGGCCATCGCGCGTGCGACAGCTGAAATAGCCGGTGCCGATCTGCCAGATCACGTCGCCGCCCGGCGAGAGGTGATACGGACTCAGCCCCCCTTCGCCAGTGTTGTGCGCAAAGCCGCCGATGCGCGCGCCGCCATTGAGCGCGAGGATCGCGTTTTTGCTGAGCGAGCCATAGCTCATGGCCGACACGTTTAGCAGCGAGGCGGAATATGGCTGCGTGCAATCCGGACCTCCGACAAGCACGCGCGAGTCCGCGGCCGCCACGTGCGTAGGCGCGAGAGAGTGATTGATCCACTCATAGCCCGTCGCGTAGACATCGCGCTGCGTGCCGAAGGGTAGCGTATCGACTTCCCCCTTCGCGCGCTGATACACGATCGAGCGATCGTTCCGGCTGAACGGCTTGCCGTCGCTATTCGACTCGATGAAATACTGATTGATCTCCGGTCGAATCAACTCGAGGATGTACCGCATGTGCCCGAGGACCGGATAGTTGCGGCGAATGGCCTGCTTGGTCTGCACAACGTCCGCGATCCCGCGCAAAATCAGCGGAACGATGACGACCAGCGACCACACGGCAGGCGGCCAGACGCGCTGTACGAGAGCGACGGTGGCCAGCAGGGCGACTGAAACAGCCCAAAAGAGGTTGCGCATGGCCAATTGACGCTGCTCAAGCCAGCAACGTCACGGAAGTTGCCGCCCGGGTGACGGTGCCCCGTCGGCACACCGACGGTTTCGACGCTGGCGGCGTGATGGTTCGCTTGGCAGCTTTGGCGGCCGCTCGGCGTGTCGCAGCGGCCGACTGTCGCCCCCTCGCCACTGGCCTCCATGCCTCGTCTCTACGCGCTCTTCGTGGGCATCAACGAGTATCAAAGCCCCGACGTCCCTGATCTGCGCGGCGCCGTAGCCGATGTCCTTGCGTTGGCGGCCGTCTTCGAGAAGCGCACCGCGCCATCTGCCTTCAAGCCGCTCGTCCTGCTGGATGGGGAGGCGACGCGGGACGCCATCATCGACAACGGTTTTCGCAAACATCTGGGTCAGGCTGGGTCGGACGACGTTGCGCTCTTTTACTATTGCGGTCACGGCTCGCAGGAACGCTGCCCCGAAGTCTGGCACGACATCGAACCGAAGAAGCTGAACGAGACGATTCTTTCCTGCGACGCGCGCACGCAGCGTGATCACGCCGGACAGTCCGCGCGGATCTACGACATCGCGGACAAGGAGCTCAGCATGCTCATTCACGAGATCGCCGAACGGGGCGCAGAAGTGGTGATCATCACCGACTCGTGCAACTCCGGCGGCAACACGCGTGAAGTCGCGTTGGATGGCGAGCAGCGCATCCGCGCGCGGCACACGGCGGAAGAGAAGCGCCCACCACGGCAGGTCTCGCAGTATCTGCCCGCCGTGCAGGAACGATTCACGTCGGAACGATTGCAGGCCGAAGGCGCGCCCACCCCGCGACATGTCGCGCTCGCGGCGTGCCAGAGCTCCGAGAAAGCGATCGAGATCTCGGGTGCCACGGGAGCGCGAGGCATCTTCTCGCACACGCTCGAGGATGCGCTCGACAAGCTGGGGCCGAGTGCCACGTACATCGATCTCGTGAACGCCGTGCGGCTGCGCGTCAAAGATCGACTGATGCCGGAGTCGCTCGTCCAGGTGCCCGATCTGTACGTATCTGGCGGGGCCTCGGTCGCGCAGCTCTTCCTCGCGGGACAAATCGGCCGCGTCGACATCAAGGTGCGAGCGAATAGCGCAGGTGAGTGGTGGATGACCTACGGCGCGATCGACGGCCTGCCGGATGTCGTCTCTGGTGGCGAAACATCCGTCGCGATCTATCCCGTCGGCGCGTTCGACAACGGTGGTGCCGTCGAGCCACTCGCCACCGGTGTAGTCGTCGCGGTGCAACACGACGCGGCGCAACTATCCATCGACTCGAGTGCCAAACCACTCGATCTTCAGAATGAGTACATCGTCCGCATCACGCGGTTGGGTTCCCCCGCGCTCGACGTGATCGTCGATGTTCCTGCCAACGCCGACGCATCCGTGCTCGCCACCGCGCAAGACATTCGAAAGCGCCTATCGTCTGAGCATCCCATGATCGCCTTGACGGACAAGCCCACGCGGGCTGCCGTCATTCGCGCCAAGGTATCGGGGGACGAGGTTCATCTGTGTGACGCGAGTGGCGCACCCTTCCCTGGTCTGACGTACGCGCCCAACGCCGTCGGGCTCAATCAGCTCGGCAAGGACGTCGACCATCTCGCTCGCTGGCACCGCACACGCGACCTGAGGCCCAAGGGTTCTGCGCTCAATGACTTGGCGAGGATCGACATCCTTCCCGTTGGAGAGAAGGTCGCCGGCGTCGAGCCGGTATTCTCGCCGGATACGCCCCCATTCCCCGTTGCGGACGGCACGGTGACGCTTCGCTACACCGCGGCCAGCGGCGCACGAGTCAAAGTGCGGGTCACCAACACGCACGCGGCGCCGTTGTACATCGCCGTGGTGCAACTGCAGGACGACCTCAGCGCATCCCTCTCGTACTACGGGTCGGTGCCCGCCATGTCGTCCGCCTACTTCGACGGTGGCAAGGCGTGGCGCTTCAAGGTGCCCGAGTGGAAGGGCGACGGCGATTCGAGCCTCAGCATCTTCAAATCCATTGTCGCAACCAACCCGTTCAATCCGGAGCGTTGGTCCCTGCCTCCGCTAATAGGTGCATCGGGTACAAGCTCGCGAGGCGGCGGCGCTGATGTCGACGACGAAGTCGTCGCCCTTTGGGGCACTTCCTCCATGCGTGTGAAGACGGTGCGGTAGCGCCGCGATCCGTGCGGCGTGCTGAAACGCAACAGCGCCCTGAGCATGAGCCCAGAGCGCTGTCACGCATCGTGTGGTCCAACCATGCCCAGGACGAGGGTCGAACTCGTAAGACCTTGCGGTCGGGGGATTTTGAGTCCCCTGCGTCTGCCAGTTCCGCCACCCGGGCCACTCACGCGTACGACAATGCCGAACGCGTCAGCCAAGTGTAAACGCGACCAACGCCGGCCGCCACCGCCAGCCCTGCACCAATCCGCCGGGGGTGCCGCCGAGCATTCGCAGACGCCGCTACGGGAACAGCGGTGGGCGGCCGAGGCGCAACGCGCGTCTCGGCGCGACGACGCCGCTATCCGGCGTACCATCGCCCCCCATGCGTCGGCGCTGCATGTCCTGCATGCTTCGACGCAGCTCGTCCTGTAATGCGAAATACCGCGCACGCTGCGACGGCGACAGGAACTTGGAAAGCTCGCGCTGCTCCTGCTCCATCAGGTCCAGACGGCGTCGCTCGAATTTGGGAATCTTGTCCAGCATCTCGGCGACACGATTCTCGTTCACGCGGTCCCCGGCCAACAGCTCCTGACGCAGCGCGAACCGCGTGGTCTGTTCGTCGTTTCGGAGCGTGCGCCGATCCTCTTCCATTCGCGCGGACACGTCCCGAAGCCTGACGAACTGATCGTCGCTGAGCGCCAGTCGCTTCCGGATGACTTCGTTGATGCGCTCCTGCAGCCGACGCTCCACCGCGGCGCGCGCTGGACCAGGCGCCCGACGCGTCGGCGGCTGCTGATTCGTCGCGCCGACCGCCGCGGGCGGGCCACTCTGCGCTATAACGCGCGCTGCCGGCGTCGCCGCCAACACCAGCGCGCCGATAGCCACGGCTCTCTTCCAGCGCACGATCACTTGAGTACTCCTCCGCTCGTCACGGTCACGATCGGGAGCGTGGGCATGACCTCAGACGACGACGCCCCGTCCCACTTGTCGAGCCGTTCCAGCATGCGCTCCAGCTCCGCGTCGGTGTAGTCGCTCAGATCGCCGACCGAGACCACGCCAACCGGCGCGGCGGTCTTCACAGTCGGCGACGCAGCTGCGACGACCGGAGCCGAATCCGCGCGTGGCGACAGCGTGTCAGTGAGGGTCGTCGCTTCGTTCGTCGGTTCGTTCGTCGCCGCGATGGGCGTCGACATCGTACGCACGGTCGCGTCGAGGCCCGAGCTTCCGCTGCGTGCGCTATACACAGACCAGCTGCCGACGGCCGCGACGGTCAGGGCGGCCGCGATCTGCCACAACCCACGACGCATCGGCGAGCGGCGCCGCACGCTTGGAGCCGATGCGATGTCGCGTACGCCGGTGCGCACGCCTTCACGTGCCGCATCACCCGGATCGGCAACCTTCGTGAGTGAAACGGGCGCACTCGCTGCGACCACTCGGTTCCGTTCGATCGTGGCGACGATGGCGCTGACGTCGAGGTGCACCGGCTGCGGCCGCACCGCGCGCGCCAGCGTGAGTAACGCCACCTCGTCTCGGCAGGGCGCGCACTCTGCGATATGCGTCGTGACGCGCACCTTCTCGACGCCGGTGAGCGACTCCGCGACATAGTCGGGGAGTAGATCACGAATTTCAGCGTTCATGCACTCAGTCATCGAGAAACTCCTTCACCGCTCGCATCGCGTTGTGGTAGTGCACCCGCGTTGATCCTTCAGTCGAACCGAGAATCTCCGCGATCTCCTTGTAGCTTCGCCCCTCCTGCACACGCAGCGTGAAGACATCGCGCTGCATGCGCGTGAGCGACTTGATCGCCAGCATCATCCGCTGGGACGCCTCGTCGGCGACCAGCACATCGAGGGCGTCGTATTCGGTGGCCGAATCCTCGTCCTCCACTTCCACTTCCCTACCCCGTCGCGCTGTCGATCGTCGCCGATCGATCACCAGGCGGCGCTCGATCGTGAACAGCCACGTCCTCAGCGAACTTTCCGAGCGAAAGCCGTCCAGTGCCGAGAAGGCGCGCACGAACGTATCCTGTACGACCTCGTCGACATCCTCGCTGACGCCAAGGCGAACCGCGAAACGGGCGAGCGCTTGCGCGTGCCGCTGCACGATCGCCGTGGCTGCGCGCTCGTCGCCGCTCCGCCAGCGTTCGATAAGCGTCCGGTCGAGCGACGCGTCGTCTTCCCGTTCAGCCTCGATCATACGCTCCGGAACATTGGACGCTGCTTCGCTCCATACGTTAATCTGCCCGCATGCCCGACATCATCGCCCACCGCGGAGCTTCCCGCGAGTGCCTCGAGAACACGCTGCCGGCCTTCGAGCGCGCCCTGGCGCAGGGGGCCGACGGTATCGAGCTCGACGTGCACGCTACCCGCGATGGCAAAATCGTCGTCCATCATGACCCGATGGTTCGCCGTCGCGTCGGGAGCAAAGGCCCGAACCACGTGCCGCTCGCCGAGCTGGACTTCGAGGTGCTGCACTCGCACCGGCTGCGCGATGGCCAGATGATTCCGTCATTGGACGCCGTCCTCGACCTCGTGGGCACACGTGCGACGGTGTATGTCGAAGTGAAGGCTGTGGGAATCGAAGAGGCGCTCGCGGTCTGCCTCGAGCGTCATCCGGCCGCTCGCATTGCTGTGCACTCCTTCGATCACCGCATCCCGGTGGCGGTTCGCGCCAAGCGACCAGGAACGGCCATCGGACTGCTGAGCGCGAGCTACCCGCTCGACATTGGCACGGTCATCCGGCCCGCTGCCGCCGAGTACCTCTGGCAGCAGGCACAGCTCATTGACGAAGCGTTGGTCCGGGAGGCGCACGCCTCGGGCGCCTCGGTGATCGCCTGGACCGAGAATGATGCGGCCCACGCGCGCCGGCTGATCGAAATGGGTGTCGATGGTCTTTGCACCGACACTCCCGGCGCGCTACGGGCGCAGCTCTTCGGCTAGCGGTCCACTAAAGCTGCCCGACTACTGCCCCGACGGCGGCCAATTGGTCACCGGCGCGGGTGCGACGGGTACTTCGGAGGCCGGCGGGTTGGACGGGGCCTGTCCGGCCGCAGCCGCACTGGCCCGCGCTGCCTCCAGTTCCTTCTCCAGGCGTCTTGCCTCCGCCTCTCGGCTTCGCAGAGCCTCCATCAGCCGATTGCGGGCATCCACGTCGAGCTCTCCGCCGGCATCAGCGGCGCGGAAGACTGCGTATCCGAGTGCTTCAGCCGCCTTGTCGGCCTGCTCACGGGCGCGGTAGGCATCGAGGCGAAGCTTTCCCTCGTCGAAGACGTCCTGTGCCGCCTTGCCAGCCTTGTCGATGCCCTGCTTGACCTTGTCCCAGATCGCCATCGTCGTCTCCTGAGTGTGTACGTATGCGCGTGGAACACACTACGCATCAGCGTCGTCCTAGTTACGCAACAAACCCTACCGCAATGCAAAAGGCCCCCACGCATGCGTGAGGGCCTTCGCAGAGATCACCGTCGGGTCAGGCTTCGACCGCGACTTCCGTGACTTCTTCGTACACGACGGGAACGACGCTCACCTTGTAGCGGCGCTTGTTGTGGTGCTCGAACTGCACGACGCCTTCCACGAGGGAATAGATCGTGTAGTCGGTGCCCATGCCGACGTTCGTGCCCGGGTGCCACTTCGTTCCGCACTGGCGGAGGATGATGTTGCCCGGGGTGACGAACTCGCCGCCGTACTTCTTGATGCCGCGGAACTTCGGATTCGAATCGCGGCCGTTACGTGAAGAGCCGACGCCTTTCTTATGTGCCATGATGCTAACTCCAGGAAGGGGGCGCGGCCGAATCGGCGCGCCGCCGGCGCTCAGCCGAGGGTGATGTCCTTGATGCGGACTTCCGTGAACTTCTGCCGGTGACCCTGCTTGCGGGCATAGTTCTTACGGCGCTTGAACTTGAAGACGATGATCTTGTCATCGAGGCCGTGCTTCACGATTTCCGCAGTGACCTTGGCGCCGGTAAGCGTCGGAACGCCCGTGCGGACGCTCGATCCATCGGAGCCGAGGAGGACGTCGTTGAACTCGACGGCCGTGCCGGCATCGCCCAGCAAGGAGGGAATTCGAAGTGTCTTGCCCGGCTCGGCACGGAACTGCTTGCCACCGGTGCGGATGATCGCGTAGCTCATGGCTCTATCTTGTGAAGGCGTCTGAAACGTAGCCTAGAAGCTTACCCAGCTTCGGTTTAGCTGTCAACCCAACAGCCTAGGCCAACGCGTACTGCTGTGTTACGTCCCGCTGTGCTCCCTTCATGACCAGTTTGATCTCGTCTGGCTTGAGGAGAGGATCGTCCCGCAGTTCGAGTCCGAAGCCGGCCAACTTCTCCAGCCGCTTCACGAAATCATGCTCCTGCTCCAACACGTGCAGCGCCACCTCGGGGTGCAGCCGAAGCGTGACCGGCTCCTTCCTGCCCTCGGCCGCCATACGGCGCACCGCCCGCTCCACCCGACGCACGATCGTTTCGGGGGTAAACACGCGGCCCGTACCGGTACAGGTCGGGCAGCTCTCCGTCATGCTCTGCCAGTGGCTCTGACGCACGCGCTGCCGCGTCATCTCGACCAGCCCCAAATCACTGACCGCAAATGCCTTGGTGCGCGCCCGATCGCGGCTCAGGTTCGAGCGCAGCTCGTTGAGCACCCGGTCGCGATTGGACTGCGTCTCCATGTCGATGAAGTCGCAGACGATGATTCCTCCCACGTCCCGCAGCCGTAGCTGACGGGCGATTTCCCGCGCGGCTTCGGTATTGGTCTTGAGGATGGTCTTCTCCGGGTCGCGCTTACCCGTGTAGCGCCCCGAATTCACGTCGATCGACACCAACGCTTCGGTAGGCTCGATGATCAAATAGCCCCCCGATGGCAAGTCACAACGACGCTTGAACAGGTCGCGGATCTCCGTTTCGATCCCTGCCTTGTCGAACAACGAGACGGTGTCCTCGTAGAGCTTCACGCGCTCCACCAACTCGGGCGCGATGCCCTGCAGATACTCGGTGATCTCGTTGAAGACCTGCTTGGAGTCCACCGTGACGCCTTCGACCTTGGCGCTGAACAGGTCGCGGATGAGGCCGCGCGTCACGTTCGTTTCGCGATGTACCAACGCCGGCGCACGCATGAACTGCGTCTTCCGCTTGATGCGCTTCCAGTTGTTCATGAGCGTGTTCAACTCACGCTCGAACGTCTCCGTGGTGGCATCTTCGCTGACCGTGCGCACGATGACACCGCCCGCGTCTTCCGGGAGGATTTCCGTCATCATCGCGCGGAGGCGCTGTCGCTCGCTGCGCTCGTCGATCTTGCGGCTCACGCCCACCTTCGACGCGAACGGCATGTAGACGATGAACCGCCCGGCCAGCGAAACCTGCGCGGTGACGCGCGGTCCCTTGGTGGAAATGGGCTCCTTGCTGATCTGGACGAGGATGTCCTGTCCGCGCTTCAGCAGGTCCTGAATCGGCCGAACTTCGCGACGCCCACGACGACCGCCACCGCCACTGGCCTCTTCGCTGGAGGACTCGTCTTCGTCCTCGTCGTCGTCGTCATTCACCGAGGCATCGTCCACGACGACGTCGGCAGCATGAAGGAACGCGGACTTTTCCGTACCGATGTTCACGAAGGCGGCCTGGATACCCGGCAGCACTGCTTCGACCTTGCCCAGATACACATCGCCAACCATGCGACGCGCGTCTGGCCGATCCACGAGCAGTTCCACGAGCTGACCGTCCTCGATGATCGCGACCCGCGTCTCGCGCGGCGTCGCATTCACCAAGATCTCTCGCTTCATTGTGTTATCCCGACCGACCGGGCGGCGGCGACTCCGCTGGACCCGATCGACGATACACGCTGTGATCCCAAAAGACTGCCCGGTCGCGCCGGCATGGCGGCAACGCGGACGTCGTCACGGGCTCCCCCACCAAGCGCGTCCGATCGTTCAACCCGGCCGCGCCCGGTACGTCGCGCGACCCGCGCGTAGAACGGCGGTCAGCACAAGGCCCAGGAAAAAACGCGACAGATTGCGATCGACGCACGTCGGCTGACGCGCGGTGGGGCGTTCGATGGGCGTCGGCCAAGGACACGCTGGTCCCGGACGGCCCCCACCAGAAACGCAAACGGCCCGTGAGTCGCACGGGCCATCGGCGCCGGGTGTGACGGCTGCGAAACTTCTCAAACAGGGGCGAACACCAACGGGAGAAGTCTATACGGGACCGAACGTCTCCCGCAATCCATCCCGCAGGCAAACCCTGCCTCGCCTGCCGTCGCTGAAACGCTTCAGCGTGACCGATTCAGTCGATCAGCCCCTTGAGCAGGTGCCGCGCGATGACGATGCGCTGGATCTCGCTGGTCCCTTCGCCGATCTCGCAGATCTTGGCGTCGCGCATGTAGCGCTCAACCGGGTAATCCTTGGTGTAACCGTAGCCACCATGGATCTGGATCGCCTTGATGGTCACTCGCATGGCCAGCTCCGAGCAGAAGAGCTTCGCGATGGCCGCCTCCTTGCCGAACGGCTTGCCGTTCTGCGCCAGCCACGCGGCGTGGTACATGAGGTGCCGGCCCGCCTCGATTTCGGTCGCCATGTCGGACAGCGCGAACTGGATGCCCTGGAACGACGCGATGGCCTGGCCGAACTGCTTGCGCACCGAGGCGTACTTGAGCGCTTCGTCGAACGCGCCCTGCGCGATGCCGATCGACAGCGCAGCGATACCGATACGACCGGCGTCGAGCGTCTTCATGAAATTGACGAAGCCGAGGCCTTCGGTTCCCAGGAGGTTCTCGGCCGGCACTTCGACGTTGTCGAACAGCAGTTCGCGTGTATCGGAGGAACGCCAGCCGAGCTTGTCTTCCTTCTTGCCGGAGGTGAACCCCTTCATCGAACCCAGCGACTCGTCGTGACCCACACCTACGACACGGCACGCCTCGAGGTCGACGCTGTCCTTGGTGAGGATGAACGACGAAATACCACGCGTTCCTGCGGACGGATCGGTCACGGCAGTGACGACGAAAATCTCGCCGACACCGGCGTGTGTGATGAATCGCTTGCTGCCGTTGAGGACGTAGTAGCCGTCCTTCTTGACCGCGGTAGTCTTGGTGCCACCGGCATCGCTGCCGGCGGTGTCCTCCGTGAGACCGAAACCGCCCAGCACTTTGCCGCTCGCGAGCAGCGGCACATAACGCTGCACCTGCTCGGGCGTGCCGAAGTTGACGATAGGCGACGTGCCGAGTGTCGTGTGCGCGCTGATGGTGATGGAGTGTGACGCGTCGATGCGACCGAGTTCTTCGATGGCGATCATGAAGCTCAGCGTGTCGAAGCCGGCGCCACCTACATCCTCGGACCACGGAATGCCGAGCAGGCCGAGCTCACCCATGGCCTTGACGTTCGCCCACGGGAACGTCGAGTCGGCGTCGTGCTGCGCGGCAACAGGTGCCACCTGTTCGCGTGCGAAGGAACGCACCATGTCGCGCACAGCGAGATGCTGCTCGGAAAAATAAAGACTGTCGTCCATGTATTGCTCGGAGGGGAATGCGAACTCAGGTCGTTCGTGGGCGGGACCGCGCGCGCGTCTTGGGTATCGCCTCGCGCGACGGTGGCACTACAGTGGTACCGAGACAACGATCGCACGCATCGCATTGCGCGCGCACTTCGGGGTCACCGAAATAGCGCAGCACGAACGCTCGACGGCAAGCACGTGTTTGCGCATATCGCTGCATTGCATCAAGACGACTGAGTTCGGACTGACGTCTCCGTTCGAGTGCGTGCCAGTCCACCGGGAGCCACTTCGCGTCGCGACATCGCGCGTCAAGACGAAATCCCGCACCGGCGCGCGTCCACGAGACGAATTGTTCCGCTTCCAGTCGTTCCAATACCGGGACGATTCCCATCGCCCCTCCGAAACCAGGTGGCAGTCCGTCGAGGTCCACGGCTGCGCCCGTGGCGAGGCGTTTGCCCGCCGCGCGCCACAACGCCCGCAGCACTTCGCGATCGTGGTCGCGAGCGCCGGTCAGCTCTTCGCTGATTCGTGACGGCGTTGCGAGCAGCCGGACCCAGACCCGACCGCCGGACGCGGACTCCGCGGTGAGCGCGCCAGCCGCTGCGAGCGCGCGCAAAGCAGCGCCCAGCTTGCGATCACCCGTCTTGGCGGGGAGCCGCGCGAGCAGATCGTCCGCAGAAAGCGCGATGAAGCCCTGCGTGTCGGCCTGCGTGCGAAGCAACTTCCACAGCTGCTCGATGAGCGCACGATCAGGATGCGCTTGCTCGCAAAAGAACTCGTGCGTGAATCGATCCGGATACGAATGCAACAGCACACAGGTGCTCGGCTTGCCATCTCGTCCGGCACGTCCAGCCTCCTGATAGTACGCCTCGATCGAACCGGGCATCGCATGATGCACGACCAATCGGACGTCGGACTTGTCGATGCCCATGCCAAACGCGCTCGTGGCCACGATGACGCGCGCGCGCTCGTCCATGAACGCATCCTGCGCACGTTGGCGCGTGCTATCGTCCAGGCCGGCGTGATACGCGACGGCTTTGATGCGCGACCTCACGAGCATGCCCGTCACGCGCTCGACGGCCTTTCGAGTTGGTGCGTACACGATCGCTGGCCCTGAGGCCGAGCGCAGCCAATGTACCGCCGCCTTGTCCTTGTCCTGCTGGATGCGCGTGGCGGCAACGTGATAGGTGAGGTTGATGCGGTCGAATCCGGCAACGACGATCTCGGGCTCGCGGAGCGCCAATTGCCGTGCGATGTCTTCGCGCACATCGGGCGTGGCCGTCGCAGTCAGGGCAACCGTTTGTGGCGAGCCCAGTTTCTCGCGAATCAGGCCAATGCGTCGATAGCTCGGCCGGAAGTCGTGTCCCCATTCACTGATGCAATGCGCTTCATCGATGGCCAGAAGCGCGACGCCGATGTCCACGAGTCGCTGAAGCGTGCGCCCGGCCTCCATGCGTTCCGGCGCCAGATAGAGCAGCTTGAGACTGCCGTCCTGCGCTTGGGCCATACGGTCGGCGACGTCGCTGCTGCTGAGCGTGCTGTTAATGAACGCCGCGGGCAGTCCGCGCCGCTCGAGCGCATCGACCTGATCCTTCATCAGCGAAATGAGCGGCGAGATCACCACCGTGAGCCCGTCACGCATCAGCGCGGGCACCTGATAGCAGAGCGACTTCCCGCCGCCAGTGGGCAGCACCACGAGTGCGTCGCACCCGGAGAGAACCGCCTGCACGGCACGAATCTGCGGCGGGCGAAAGTCCGGGTAGCCGAACTTGTCGCGCAGCGTGGCACGCGCACCATCGAGTGTTCCAAACGCGTCTCGGCTCGTCATCCGAGCAGCATACCCTTCAGAGACGCTCCGACGACATCAGAACAGCGCCTGAGATCACCTCAAACCGCGCGAATGAAGTGACCACGCGTGAACGCGCCATCGAGCATCGTTCGCGTGGTGGAGAGCTCTGGGGCGTCGCCGTTGGCCAGTGCCTGCAGTGCATCACGGTAGGCGCGCGTGATCGCTTCGATCGGCTCGCCGGGCACGTTGAACAACAGATGGAATCCGCGGATGCCCTGCTCCCACAGCGTCGGCAGATACTCCGATGCGTCGATGGGGCGCGAATGCAGCAGTCGATTGCGACACGCCGAATCGGTCGCCACCGCGAATGTGTACCCTGCGGGATCGGTGATGGAGACGTTGACGTGCTTCTGCACGCACAGATCGCGACAGGTCGTCGGCTCGCGATCGAACGCCGCCGATAGGACGCAGTGCTCGATCGTCATGCCTTCGGGGCGTCCGTAGACGACGACATCGAATCCAGCGCCACCCCACGGCTTCACGAGCGATGCGATTTCATCGAGTGTCAACTCAATCGACGCGGTGATGCGCGACGCGCCCTGCTCGAAAAGGAACTGCGCCGTGTGCTGGTTGAACGCGTTGACGGCATAGTCCGCGACGACGTCGACACCGGCGCTCCCCTGCTCCGCTACGAGCCCAAGGTGACCCGAGAGGAGAGGCAGTCCGAGCGCGAGCCACTTGTCGAGACGTTTGCGTTCGTCTGGGCGCACAATAGTTGGCGTGCGGAGACGCAGCGTAACGCCCATGGCGGCCAAGTCGCTCTGCAGCGCATGCACTCGGGCGATCGGCGGCGCGGGGTGCCGCAGGAATGGATCGAGTACGATGTCCGTCGCGCCACCAGCCGCCGCCTGGCGTGCACTCTCGACATCGTACACCACGGCGCGCAGCGCGAAGGGTGCTTCTGCGCTGGAGGACCACGCGGGCGTCGCGATGGTCAGCTGCGAGACCGCGTCAGCGATGCGCTGATCTCGCGTGGCGCTCGTGCTGAGATGCGACCAGGTGAGTCGCTCGTCGAGCTGCTCGACCGCCTGCTGTCGAATGCGATTGAGCTCGCTGACGGGAAGGAAGAGCTCCTCGCCCAAACCGCTGGCCTCGAGCGCACCCAACACGAACTGCGTCTCACCCAGTCGTCCCAACTGTTCGCGAAGCTGCGCAACGTCTAACGAGCGCTTGCTGGCAGGCGCGAGCGGCGTCTCGCCCCGCACCGTCACTTCGTCCTCGCCAAACTGCCATACGGTCTTGAGCGGGCCGCCCGCGTGCCCAAACACGCGCACGTTCACGGCGGTGCGACCGACCTTCTCGGGCACCGCCACCTTGGCAAAGCTCTCCTGCGCGGTGCGCAGCAGCGTGACGTCGCTCGACCGTACGACGCGCCACCCTTCGGCGGGGCGCACACGCATGCTCAACGCCTGACGATAGGTGCCATGTCGCGCGCTCACGGTGCGCACGCCCGCCACCATCCCACCGACACTGGTGGCCAGCGCCGTCGGCGATTCGAAGCCGATGCCGTCGCCAATCGAGATGGGGTGGGTGACGTCCACCAGAATGTCGTTGCCTTCGCGGCCAACGACCGTGCCGATCGGCAAGCCGCGATTGTCGGGCTGGTCGCGCGTGATGTAGTCGCGCCCGGCCCGACCGCCGTACATGCCGCCCGTGTTTCCGCGGCTGAAGATCTGCACGAGCGGCTCGACTTCGTCCGTCGGTGGCGGTGCGTGGTCACCCTTGGCCAACCGATCGAGCCACGTGCGATACGCATGGGTCACGGTCGCGACGTACTCGGGCTTCTTCTTGCGCCCTTCAACCTTGAGACAGCCGACGCCCAGCTCTGCGAGCTCCGCGAGGTGATCGTGCGCGGCAAGATCCTTCGCGGAAATCAGATAGCCAGTGTCCAGCGTCGCCTTGCTGGTCTCGTCGGTGAGCGTGTACTCCTTGCGACACGACTGCGCGCACGAGCCACGATTGGCGCTCCGCTCGGAGATCATGCCAGACATGAAGCACTGGCCGGAATACGAGATGCAGAGCGCGCCATGAATGAACGTCTCAAGGCCGAGCTCGGGCACGGCGGCGCGAATCGCGCGAATGTCGCTGAGCGTGTTCTCGCGCGCGAGCACCACGCGTTCGACGCCGAGCTGCTGCATGACGCGCGCGCCGGACGCGTCGTGCACGGTCATCTGCGTGGAGCCATGCACCTCGAGCTGCGGGTAGACGCGCTGAATGAGGCGCACTGCGCCCAAGTCCTGCACGATGGCAGCGTCGATCCCGCGGTCCACGCACTCGCCGAGGTACACGAGCGCGTCGGTCAGTTCCTGCGGCTTGATCAGGACGTTGAACGTCAAGTACACCCGCACGCCACGCGAATGCGCCAAGGCACAGGCCTGCGCGAGTTCGTCGAGCGACAGCTGTGCCCCTTCGTCGCGGGCATTGTACAGCGAGGCGCCGAGGTAGACGGCGTTCGCACCGTTGGCGACGGCGGCCCGCACGGCGTCGAGCGTGCCGGCGGGGGCGAGGAGTTCGGGGACAGTGACGTGAGGCATCGGAAGAAATCTAGTCAGCCGAGTGCCGAACTCCCTTTTTCGGCGCTCAGCGCTTCAGTTTGGCCACCAGCCGCAGCCCGAGGGCAGCCACCAGGCAGCCGATCGCCAAGAAGCGCGCCCAGTCAGTCCCGGTGCGTAACGCAAAGGCGAACGCAACGATCCCCGCACCAATCAGGACTAGCCGTGCGACCATCATGGAGCCGCCGGCAGACCCGCGGCGCGGGCCTGATCGTCGGGAACGTCGATCACCAGACGCAGGAGCGCCGTGGAGTAGACCTTTCCCTGGGCGTCCGTCTTGAGCGAAAGCGTCCCGCCGCCGTCGAGCGCCCCGTGGAGCAGGAAGTTGATGGCCGAGAGGTTGGGGAGTTCAAAGCGCACCACGTCGCCGTGAATCTGACCGGCAAAGTGCGCAGCCACCCGCTCGCGAGTCACGTACCGATCGAGGAACGGATACCACTCGGGCTTGAGCGCGATCACGCCCACATTGGCCGTGTCTCCCTTGTCGCCGCTGCGCGCGTGCGCGATGTCGAGCAAACGAACGTGCATGAGCGCTACTCCAGGATGCGAACGGACGTGGTGACCGCGCGCTTGTCGAGCAGCGCAGGCCAGTAGGCGACGATCTCTTCGACCTTCGGGCGACCACCTGCGAAACCGGTGACGCTCGGCGGCCCGTTGAGCACCAGCGGCGCGATTTCGCGCGTGAAGCGCTCGACGGCCGCGCGATCGGGGCCGCGCACGCCGATGCGCCACTGCACTTCGGGTGCATCCTGCCCATCACCCGCGAGTGCGCCGTGAGTGGCGTTGGCCCCCACGAACTCGCTCAGGATGTGGTCGAACTTGAGTCCGAGGTTGTCGAGGCGCTCACGCAGCACCCGATCGGCCAGCTGCGCTTTCTCCATGGCATCTGGCCACGAGTAGACAAGCGAACCCACCGCCTTGTAGCCAGCACGATAGGCAATCGAGACCTTGAGGAACGGCGTGGGATGCGCGCCGGTGATGCCATGCACGCGCACGCGATTCTCACCATCGTCAGCGACGCGAATGCTGGTGAAATCCGCGACGACATCCGGCGTGATGTAGGCGTGCGGATCGCCCATCTCGTACACGAGCTGCTCCGTCACGCTGGGGACGTTGATACGGCCACCAGTGTTCGGATGCTTGGTGATGACGAAGGATCCATCGGCGTATGCTTCCGCGATCGGATAGCCGATGTTGGCCAGATCAGGGATGTTGCGCCAATCGTGCAGGCAGTTCCCACCCGACGACTGTGCACCACACTCGAGGATGTGTCCTGCGACAATTCCCGAGGCGAGGGCATTCCAGTCATCCGCCTTCCAGCCGAACTCGTGGCGCAGCGGCGCCATGGTGAGTGCGGTGTCGGTGCTGCGGCCAATCACGACGACGTTTGCGCCGCGCTCCAGCGCTTCGACGATCGGCGTGGAGCCGATGTAGGCGTTGGCCGAGAGCACGTGTTCGCGCACCGTCGAAAGCGGTTCACCCGTGTCCATGTTCGCGAGCGGGTGCCCCTCGGCGATGAGCGTGTCGAGGCGTCCGAGGATGTCGTCCCCCGTGACAACGCCAATGCGAATCTTGCCTCGCAGGCCAGCCTTTTCGGCCGCCGCGAGCACGGCTTCGGCGCAGGCGTCGGGATTCACACCGCCGGCGTTGGCGATGACTTTCACACCGCGATGCGCGACGGCGTCGAAGACGCTTTCCATCGCGCCGATGAAGTCGCGCGCGTAGCCCATCTTGGGGTCGCGTTCCTTCTGCTTCTGCAGAATGGACATCGTGACTTCGGCGAGATAGTCGAGCATGAGATAGTCGACCTGACCGCCTTCCACCTGGCGACGAGGTGCTTCGAGCCAATCGCCCCAGAAGCCCTGTCCGCTGGCCACGCGAATCACCCGCGGGGCATCACTCATGACAACTCCCATGACAACTCCAGAATCGGTGCGCGCTCACGCGGGCACGCCGGGCATCGGCGGCAGCACGAACGCACCAAGGTGCGGGCCAGGATTGTTGCGAGCGGCACGCAGCGCGAGTGCGAGCGTGGACCGCGTGTTCTCGGGATAGATGATCGCGTCGGCGAAACCGCGTGCTGCTGCGTAACGTGCGTCAAGCTGCGCTTCGTAATCGGCGCGCATCGCCGCGACGGCCTGCACGACTTCGTCGCTCGGCGATACGCCCGCCTTCTTGGCGGCATCGAGCGCGGGACCATGCACGGCCTGAATCGCGGCCTCGCCTTCCATGACCGCCATACGTCCGGTCGGCCACGAGAAGATGAAGTCAGGATCGAAACCCTGTCCGGCCATCGCGTAGTAGCCTGCGCCACTCGCGTGATTGACCGTGAGCACGATCTTGGGCACGCGCGCACACGCCATCGCTTCCACGAAGCGTGCACCGGCGCGGATGATTCCCTCGTGCTCGGCGTCGGGCCCGACCATGAAGCCGGACACGTCCTGTACGAAGAGCAGCGGAATCCCCTGCCGTTCGCAGCGTTCGATGTAGAACGCCACCTTTTCCGCGCTCTCGGCGTAGATGATGCCGCCAAAGCGAGGACGCTCGCCGGCGCGCCCCTTGATGAGGCCGCGCTGATTGGCGATAACGCCGACAGCGATCCCTTCGATGCGCGCATCGCCGCAGATCATTTCCTTCGCGAGATGCGGCTGGAACTCATCGATGGCGCCATCGTCGAGCACGGCCTTGAGCAGGCCGTGCATGTCGTACGACATGCGATGATCGGTGGGCAGGAGGTCGTACAGCTCCTGCGGCGGAATCGCGGGCGGTCGATGCGTGGGATCGACGTGGAGCGTGCGCGGCAATCGCGCGATCAGCTCACGGATCTTGTCGAGACACGACGGGTCGTCATCGAGCGCGTAGTGCGCGACCCCGGACACCTCAGTGTGCGTGATGGCCCCACCGAGCGTTTCGCCGTCGACCGTCTGTCCGGTGGCACCCTTCACGAGATTCGGGCCACCCAGTCCCATGAACGACGTGCCCTTCACCATCAGAATCACGTCGCTGAGCGCGGGAAGATAGGCGCCACCGGCCACGCACTGCCCCATCACGGCGGCGAACTGCGGGATTCGCAGGTACCGGCGCATGATCGAGTTGTAGTAGAAGATGCGCGCCGCGCCGAACTGTCCCGGGAATACACCGCCCTGATACGGCAGGTTAACCCCGGCCGAATCCACGAGGTACACGATGGGAACACGGCAGCGCATGGCGACTTCCTGCGCGCGCAGGATCTTGGAGATCGTCTCTGGCCACCAGGAGCCGGCTTTGACGGTGGCGTCGTTCGCCACGATGACGACTTCGCGACCGTCGACGGTGCCGAGTCCCGTGATGACGCCGGCTCCCGGTGCTTGTCCGTCGTACTGGTCGTAGGCGACGAGGAGACCGATCTCAACGAACGGCGTTCCCGGATCGATCAGGCGTTCAACGCGCTCGCGCGCGGTGAGCTTTCCCTGCTTGTGCTGCCGGTCGATCTTGTCCTGCCCGCCGCCCAAGCGAAGCGTGGCTTCGAGCGTGCGAACTTCATCGGACAGTTGGCGAAGCCGTGTGCTCATGCGTCCT
Organism: Gemmatimonas sp.; assembly: GCA_965279375.1. Taxonomy (GTDB): domain Bacteria; phylum Gemmatimonadota; class Gemmatimonadetes; order Gemmatimonadales; family Gemmatimonadaceae; genus Gemmatimonas. The sequence continues at coordinate 3,856,012 of OZ257156.1, forward strand.
GCTGCTCACGTTCGGCAAACCACTCGCGGATGTAGTTCACGAGGTCCTGCGTGTTCGTGCCGGGGCCGAAGAGACGCGCGATGCCGCTGGCCTGCAGCGACTCCATGTCTTCTTTGGGAATGATGCCGCCGCCGGTGAGCAGAATGTCGTCGCGGCCGGCTTCAACGAGCAGGTCGCGCACACGCGGGAAGAGCGTCATGTGTGCGCCGCTCAGGATGGACAGGCCGACGACATCCACGTCTTCCTGAATCGCCGCGGTGGCGATCATTTCGGGCGTCTGGTGGAGGCCGGTGTAGATCACTTCCATGCCAGCATCTCGGAGCGCGGCAGCAACGACCTTGGCACCGCGGTCGTGTCCGTCGAGCCCGGGCTTGGCAACCAGCACGCGAATGGGTCGAGTCATGGGGAGGGTATCGGAGGGAAATGCATGCTTAGCCTTCTTTACGCGCGAGGAGGAGCATCTCGCTGGATCGCCGGGTGAGTGGGCGATCCTCCCACGCGTTGAACGCCTGTTCGACGACCAAGCCAACGTCGCGCATTCGCGCCGCCAGTTCGGAGGCCGTGTACAGGCGAATGCGATGTGTGCGTTCGCCGTCGCCTTGGGGACCACGCCACGTGCTGGTGATTTCGAGAAAGCCGGAGAGCGGATCGAAGCGGCGTTCCTGCCCGAAAACTGTACCGTCGGCCGTGCTCCACCAATCGCGCGACAGAAACTTGGCCATCACGCCATCGCGACTTCCGCCGTGCCACACCAGCACGCCGCCAGGCTTGAGCACGCGAGCGAACTCGGCCAACACCCGCAGATCATCCTTCGGATCGTCGAAGAACCCGAACGACGTGAAGAGATCGAGTACGGCATCGAAACGCCCCGTCCAGCGCGCGGGCAGCTTTCGCATGTCGCCGCGCGTGTAGCGCAGCCGACGCGACGTCCCGCGCTTGCTCGCCACATCGAGCAGATCCTGCGAGTAGTCGAGGCCGTCCACATCGAAGCCCGCCTCCGCCAGCAGGTGCGCGTGTCGCCCTTGCCCGCAGGGACAATCGAGCACACGTGCACCAGAGGGCAGCTCCATCACCTCGATGAGACGACCGACCTCACGACGATCCTGCACCAGATCGAACAGCGGCTCGTACTCGTGCAGATACTGCTGCGTGAAGTGCGTACTCCACCACGCCGCCGGCGCTGCCGCCGGCGACTTCGCGGAGGGCACCTCCGCCTTCACGCGCTTCCGGCGAATGGTCAGAAGAACACCGGCTCGCGATACGCACCAAAGACATCTTCCAACGCCGCGCGGATCTCGTACAGCGTGCAGTAGCAGCGAGCGCAATCGAGGATGAACGGCACCACGTTGGCGTCGGTACGTGCGGCGTTGCGCAGTGCGTCCAGTCGCTGTGCGACGAGCGCGCTGTCTCGCGTGGCACGCACCTTGGCCAGACGCTCGCGCTGCTCGATGTCCGCTTCCTGGCCGATGCGCAGGATCGGAATGGAGAGTTCTTCCTCGTCGGTGACGAACTCATTGACACCAACGACCAGCTTGCGACGCTGCTCGATCTCCCACTGCTGACGCGCGGCGCTCTCGTTGATGCGCTTCTGGAACCAGCCGTCTTCGAGGCCCTTCACCACGCCACCAATCTCGCCGATGCGCGCGAATTGTTCTTCCGCTTCGCGTTCCAGCTGATCGGTCAACGCTTCGATGTAGTACGAGCCGCCAAGCGGATCCATGACGTTGGGGACGCCCGTTTCGTACGCGAGGATCTGTTGCGTGCGGAGCGCCACCTGCACCGCACTCTCGGTGGGCAGCGAAAGCGTCTCGTCCATCGAGTTGGTGTGCAGCGACTGCGTGCCACCGAGGACCGCCGCGAGCGCCTGATAGGCTACGCGTACGACGTTGTTGGTGGGTTGCTGAGCCGTCAGCGTCACACCCGCGGTCTGCGAATGGAAGCGCATCATCCACGAGCGCGGGTTCTTGGCGCCGTAGCGCTCCTTCAGGTGACGCGCCCAGATGCGGCGCGCAGCGCGCAACTTGGCGATCTCCTCGAAGAAGTCGTTGTGGATGTCCCAGAAGAACGACAGGCGCGGCGCGAAGTCATCGACGTCGAGTCCCCGTGCGATGCCGCGCTCCACGTACGTGAAGCCGTCGGCGAGCGTGAACGCGAGCTCCTGCGCAGCCGTCGCTCCCGCTTCGCGGATGTGGTAGCCCGAGATCGAGATCGTGTTCCAGTTGGGCGTGTGCTCAGCGCACCACGCGAAGCCATCCACGATCAGGCGCAGCGCCGGCTCGATCGGGAAGCACCAGGCGTGCTGCGCCATGTACTCCTTCAGGATGTCGTTCTGCACCGTGCCCTGCAGCTTGTCGGCGCTCACGCCCTGCTTTTCCGCCGCTGCCACGTAGAAGCAGAGGAGGATGATGGCAGGACCATTGATCGTCATCGACGTGGAAACCTTGTCGAGCGGAATGCCCTCGAAGAGCGTCTCCATGTCGGCGAGCGACGAGATCGCGACACCGCACTTGCCGACTTCACCCTCCGATCGCGGATGATCGGAGTCGTAGCCCATCAGCGTCGGGAAATCGAACGCCACCGAGAGGCCCGTCTGCCCCTGTGACAGCAGGAACTTGTAGCGCTGATTGGTCTCGCGCGCCGTCCCGAATCCAGCGAACTGCCGCATCGTCCACAGCTTGCCGCGATAGCCCGTCGGGTGAATGCCGCGCGTGAAGGGCCACTGTCCCGGCAGTTCGAACGCGGATCCGGCCGATCCTTCCAAATCGAGTGCCGTGTAGAGAGGCGGCACTTCGACGGCAGAGTTGGTGAAGGCGATGTCGCGCTTGCGGCCCTTCTCGTACTGCGAGCGCCACTGCCCAACCTCAGCGCGCAGCTCGTCGAGCTCCGCCTGCTGCTGTCGCACCACCTCTTCGAGTTCGTGAGTCGTCGTCATGAGTCCGTTCGCGAAGTGGGCGCCAGAGGGCCACGGTATACGGCGCCGGTAAGAAGCGAGGAGCTGCGGGCGCGCAGTTGATCGGCGACGGCAAAGGGCGCGATCTCTCCCGCCTCAAGCGCCGGCAACTGCTCGTCCAACCACCCCAGAGTATCGGTATCTCCCCACAACTGCTGCTGCACCTGCTGTTCGACGATCTCCATGACCCGCTCGCGCAGGCGCTGTCGACGGCGTGAGCCGAGCTCGCCACTGGCGACAAGATAGCGAAAATGCCGGTCAAGGGCGTCCATGACCTCGCTGATCCCCTCGCCCTTGGCTGCCACGCTCCGCAGTACCGGCGGCGTCCACGACTCGACGGAATCCGCCTGCGCCGCTGCCCGCGCGGCTCGTGCCGGATTCATAGCGTCTCGCAACGCGTCTCGATCGGGGATGCTTCGCAGATCCACGCCGTGATGCGCCGGCACGTTGTGCGTCGCCGCACCCGCGCGAAGTCCGAGCATGAGTTCGATATCGTTGCGCAGACGGTCGGCGCCCGGTCGATCGGCCTTGTTCACTGCATACACGTCAGCGATCTCCATCACGCCCGCTTTAAGCGTCTGAATGGAATCGCCGGACTCCGGCACGAGAACGACCAGCGTGGTGTCTGCGGCGCGGGCGATGTCGAGCTCGCTCTGCCCCACGCCAACCGTCTCCAACAGGATGACGTCCATGCCAAAGGCGTCGATCACGTCGCACACCTCACGGGTGGCCGTGGCCAACCCGCCGAGCGAGCCGCGCGTAGCCATTGATCGGATGAACACGCCGGGGTCGAGGGCGACCTCCTCCATGCGAATGCGATCACCCAAGAGTGCGCCGCCAGTGAATGGCGACGTGGGATCCACGGCCACGATGCCCACGCGCAAATTGAGCGCGCGATACGCGACCGCCAGCCGTGTGGTGAGGGTGCTCTTGCCGGCGCCTGGCGGACCGGTGATTCCGACGCGCCGGGCACGACCCACGAGCGGATGCATGAAGGCGAGCAGCTGATCGAATCCCGAACGATGGTTCTCCACGATGCTGACGGCACGCGCGAGCGCCGCTGGTTTGCCCTCGGAGAACTGCTGCATCAGTCGCTCGTGCGCCTTGGACAGCCCTTTCGGGAGCACCGTGATCGATCCGTCCTGTTGCACGGCTGGAGAATTCGTCATGTCGGACCCGTTCCCCGTGGCGCCGGATCGTCATGCTCATCGCGAATGTCGCCCACCAACTCCTCCAAAAGATCTTCCAGAGTCACGAGCCCGACGAGCGTGCCACCGTCATCGTGCACGATGGCGAGCTGGCGGCGCGCACGCAGTAGTTCAAAAAGCAATTCATTCGCCGGCTTCGATGCGCGCGTCACCGAGATCGGACGCAGCGTCGGCATCCGTTCGCCCGCGAGCTTGAATAAATCGAAGACGTGAATCATGCCCACCATCGTATCTGGCGAGCTGCGGTAGAGCGGCACCCGACTGTACGCCGACTGCGCAACGCGGTGCGCAACTTCCATCGCCGGCATGCTCTCGTCCAACGCGAAGATCTCCGCGCGCGGCGTCATCACGTCGGCTGCTGTCTTTTCGCCGAACTGCATCACGCCGGAGATGATCGCCATCTCCTCCGTCGAGCCCATGCCATCGAACGCGCCATCGCGAAGCAGATCCTCCAGCCCCTCACGCGGCTCCACCTCTCCCGCGGCGAGCTGCCTCGGCGCGACAACGGCGCCGACGGCTGCCGCGATCCACTGAATGGGGCGCAGTAGCAAATCCGCCACGCGAAGCAACGGAACCAGTACGGGCACGAGCTGTGGCGCCCAACGACGCCCGATCGCGCGCGGCACCAGCTGCCCGAACAGCAAAAGCATCGCCAGAAACACGACCGTGTCGCGCGCGAAAGTCCACGGCGAGCGTCCACTCTCCACCGTGATGATCGCGCCCATCGCGAAGACGGTGAGCATCGAGCCTGTGCCCGCCGCGTGGATGAGACGCATCGGACGCTCGAGATAGCGCGCCATCGCGGTGGATCGGGCGTGGCGATGCTCGATCCAGTGACGGAGCCACAAACGACTCACCGCACGCACCGACGTCGCGCCGGCGGTCATGAGGGCGACGAGTGCAACGGCGATGAGCATTGGCAGCAGTGGCATCAGGCGTCGCTCTCCTCGGCGCGCGCCGCACGCTCGAGAAAGACACGCTCGATCTTGCGCCGTACCACCCGCTCCACGATGACGCGGAACGGACCGATGGTCAGCGACTCACCCGCGCGCGGCACACGACCAACGAGTTCGAAGATCAGTCCGCCGATGGTGGTCACGTCTTCGCGGCGGAAGTCGTGATTGAGCGCCTCCGACAGGTCATCGAGATTCATGCGACCGGACACCCAGAATCGCGTGTCCTCCTCGCTCTCGACGACGCGTTCTTCGTCGTCATACTCGTCGCGGATCTCACCGACCAGCTCTTCCAGTACGTCTTCGATCGTGACGAGTCCCGCCGTCCCGCCGTACTCGTCAGCAACGATCGCGATGTGGCGCCCCGTCGCGCGGAACTCTCGCAGCAAGTCTGCAATGCGCTTGGCTGATGGAATGAACGTCGGCGCGCGCATGAGCGATTGCCAACCATCGGCGGGTTCCTCATCGGCGAGCACGGCGTGCAGCAGATCCTTCGCGTACAGGATGCCCACGATTTCGTCTATCGTCTCCTCGAACACAGGCACGCGCGAGTGCTGCGCGCTGCGCACGCGGTCCACCACCTCCGACCACGGTGTCTCGCGCTCGATGCCCACGATATCGACTCGCGGCACCATCACCTCTTCGGCCGTCGTCTCGCCAAAATCGAAAATGCCGAGCAGCAAGTCACGCTCGTCGCGCGAGACATCGGCTTCGCTTGTGATGACTTCGCGAAACTGCGCTGCGGCTTCATCGCGTCGTTCACTCGATGCGTCGCCTGACGAGACCACATCTTCGACCGACGAATCGAGCAGCTCGCCAAGACGCACGGCGGGCGCGAGCAGTTGCTCGGTCGCCCGCGCAAACCAGCGGAGGCGGAGTGCTGCGTCATCTCCCAGGGCGTCACCGATGGCGCGCGCGATGCTCTCCGCGACCACCACCGTCAGCAGTCCGGCGACCGCGAGTATGGCGAGTGCCTGCGCCGTGGCTCGACTCTCGAGCCCGAGTGCAAGCGCCAATGCGCTACCGGCAATGAGATGACCCAGCACACGCGTGAACGCCAATGCGCGATGCGCGCGTTCACGTGCCGGAACCGTGCGCGCGAGTGGGGTAGCCGGCACCACGAGCGCCCCGCGCTCGGGGACCACGACCGTTGGCGTCGCCTCGGCGAGTATGGCGCCGTCGGTTACTGCGGCGAGCGCGGCCAGTGTGGCCCCGGACGCCGCGACAATCCAAGGAACGACGCTCATCCGCGCGGGGACGGAGTAAGCCAGAAGCGCTTGAGCAGCTGCTCCTGGCGTCGCCACATCGGCGACGTCATACGGGACTCGTCTTCCGGATGCTCCCAACCGCACGCGTGCAGCATGCCGTGCACGACGAGGCGGGCAATCTCCTCACGCACCCCTGCACCATGGCGACGCGCCTGTTCACGCGCGACGTCGGGACAGATGTAGACATCGGCGAGCACCACGCCGTTGGGATCGGCGCCTAGAGCGAACGTGATCACATCGGTAGGACCGCGATGCCCGAGATGCTGGCGATTGAGCTTGGCCATCGCTGCGGGCGCGACCAGTGTGATGGACACGAGGGCGTGTCGCACCTTGAGCGCCTGCAGCACCTGCTGCGCCAGTCGAGCAAGCCGTGCCGTGGCCACGGGCGAGCGCACGCCGTCCGTCTCGCAGGAGACAGCGCGTGATGCCCGTGACTGCGGCGAAGGTCGAGTGGGTCCGTCGTCCATGGGTAGTGTGCGGGCGGTCAACCGCCGGCCGCGTCCTCGTTGTACGCACGAATGATGTCGCGCACCAAACGGTGTCGCACGACGTCGGCGTCGGTGAAGTAGTGGAACGCGATCCCATCAATACCGTGGAGAATCCGCTCAATCTGCATGAGCCCGGAGTCCTCACGACGCGGCAAGTCCACCTGCGTCTTGTCGCCGGTGATGACGATCTTGGAGTTCACGCCAAGGCGCGTCAGGAACATCTTCATCTGCAGGCCTGTGGCGTTCTGCGCTTCGTCGAGAATGACGAAGGCATCGCCGAGTGTGCGGCCACGCATGAAGGCGAGCGGCGCGACCTCGATGGTGCGTGATTCCACGAACTTTTGAATGCGTTCGGCCGGCATGAAGTCGTCGAGCGCATCGTAGAGCGGACGCAGATACGGATCGACCTTGGCTTGCATGTCACCTGGCAGGAAGCCCAGGCTCTCGCCCGCTTCCACGGCCGGGCGCGCGAGCACGATGCGGCGCACCCGCTTGCGCATCAGGGCATCGACCGCTGCGGCCACCGCGAGGTACGTCTTTCCCGTACCAGCAGGCCCGATGCCGATCACGATGTCATGTTCGGCGATCTGCTTGAGATACTCGGCCTGCCCCGGTGTCTTGGGCTGCACGCTGCGTCGCGCGCCGGGAAGTATGAGTGACCCGCTGTTGGCCGCACCCGGCGCCTCCGCCGGCCGCTCCACGAGCGAGAGTCGCAGTACGTCGTCGGCTGATACCGAGCGTCCGTCACGTACCAGCGCCACCATCGCCTGCGCGATGCTCTCGCCGCGCGTGACGGCATCCGCGTCGCCTGAGACGGTCAGCGAGTCACCGCGCAGGGCGACCCGTGCACCCGAGGCGCGCGCCAGCTCCACGAGATTGGCGTCGCCCACACCAGCCAGCATGAGCAGATCCGCGCCTTCCACCGAGACGCGGGCCGTCGTCTGTTCTGTCACGCGGACTCTCCCTTGGTGCGTACCTGAATGCCCAGCTCCGCCAGATCATCCGCAGGCACCGCGACCGGCGCGCCTTCAAAGAGCGAACGCGCAGCCGTCGTCTTCGGGAACGCAATCACATCGCGCAGCGACGGCGCACCGGAGAGCAGCATCGCGATACGATCGAAGCCAAAGGCGATACCACCATGTGGTGGTGCGCCAGCGCGCAGTCCTTCGAGGAGGAAGCCGAAGCGACGTTCCTGCTCCGCGACATCGCCGATGCCCAGCAACGAGAACATGCGCGACTGCACCGCTGGATCACTCGTGCGAATGCTGCCGCCGCCCAACTCGGTGCCGTTGAGCACCACGTCGTAGGCGAGGGCGCGCCACCGCGCAGGCTCATCGGGATACGCCGCCATGTCGTCGGGGTGTGACGCCGTGAACGGATGGTGGACAGCAGCGAGGGCGCCCGTGACCGGATCCTTCTCGAACATCGGGAAGTCCATGACCCACAGGAATCGCTGCGCCTTGGCGTCGACGAGATCGAGGCGACGCGCGCATTCCTGACGCACGCGATCGAGCGCTGGGCTCGACACATGATCCGGCGCGGCGACGAACAGGGCGAGGTCGCCTTCGGTGAGGGCGAGGGAGGCACGCGCCTCGTCACTCAGGAACTTGGCAATCGGGCCGTCGTACGCGCCGTCGGCGAAGCGCACGCGCATCAACCCACCAGCGCCAGCGCCCTTGGCCAGCGCTTCCAGTTCGTCCACCTGTTTGCGGCTCCATGCGGCGCCGCCCGGGAGCACCAAGCCACGCACGCGATGACCAGCGGCCAGCGCGTTCTTGGTCACGGCAAAGTCGAGCGTCGCAAAGACGCTGCTGTAGTCACGCAGCTTGAGCTCGTATCGCAGGTCGGGACGATCGCAGCCGTAGAACTCCATCGCGTCGGCATAGCTCATCCGCTCGAACTGCGCGGGAATCTCGTGCCCTGCTTCACGCCACAACGCGCCGATCAGTCCCTCAGCGAGCGTCATGATGTCGGGACGCTCGATGAACGACGCTTCAATGTCGATCTGCGTGAACTCGGGCTGCCGGTCGGCGCGAAGGTCTTCGTCACGGAAGCAGCGCGCGACCTGGAAATAGCGATCGAATCCACAGCACATGAAAAGCTGCTTGTAGATCTGCGGCGACTGCGGCAGCGCGTAGAACTCGCCCGGATGCACGCGACTCGGTACGAGATAATCGCGCGCGCCTTCCGGAGTCGGCTTGGTGAGAATCGGCGTTTCGAGCTCGAGGTAGCCGCGATCGCTCAGAAAGCGGCGCGTCACCTGCAGCAGTCGATGCCGCAGCACGAGGTTCTCCTGCAACTCCGGGCGACGCAGATCGAGATAGCGATGCCGCAGTCGAAGCTCCTCGGCGGGCGGCTTCTCGTTCCGCGCGCGAGCGACAGGCAGCGCAGGCGTGACGGCGGGCCCCACAATCCGGAGAGAGCGGACGCGCACTTCCACTTCACCCGTACCCATGTCCGGATTGAGTCGTTCGGGCTCGCGTGCGACCACCTCGCCTTCGCAGAGCACGACAGACTCGACGCCGACGGCCGCGGCGAGTGCGAGCGTCTGTTCGTCGGACCACGCCGGCCCGAACGCGAGCTGCAGCAACCCGGTCCGATCGCGCAGGTCGATGAAGACGAGCCCGCCCAAATCGCGACTCCGGTGCACCCATCCACCCAACCGGACGGTCCGGCCGACATCGCTGCGGCGAAGGAGACCGCACGCGTCGGTGCGGAGTGACGTCGCCAGCACATTGCTATCGGACACGGACTCGATCACGAACAGAACTCCAGGCGCAAAGCGCGAGAAAGGAAAGGGTGGCTCATGACTTCATTGACTCGTGCACGAGCGCGATGAAGTCTCTTGGCGATTCCGCATGTCGCAACGCGAAAAGAACATCGGCATCAGAGACGAGTCGCGTCAGGGCTCGCAGCGTGTTGAGGTGCTCCGACGGCGCATGGGTTGGGCTCAGCAGCAGAAAGAGCACGTCGACCGAGTGCCCCTCAGTTGCGCCGAACTCCACCGGCTCTTCGAGCACACACGCGGACATCAGCACGCTGCTGACAAGCGGCGTGCGTACATGCGGCATCGCAACGCCGTCGCCGAGCATGGTCGGGAAGGACGCTTCGCGCGCGAGTACACCGGCGAGCAGTTCCGACTGCACCGTGGAGTGCGGCGCGGCCATACGCACCAGTTCAGCGAGCGCCTGGCCCTTCGTGCGCGCCTGAGACGGAACGGCGACGCGATCGGTTGTGAGTAGTCTCTTGAGAGGCAATCGCGGTCCGTAGAAGTGCAACCCAATCAAGCTAAACGGCTTACAAGACGCGCGGTAGCGATTCGCTTGACCCGCCATTGCACGCTCCGTTAGTCTTAACTGCATGTGCCGCAAGTTCTTATGCGGGCTTGCCGCGATTCTGATAGCCCGTGGGCTCTCGGCGCAGCCGGTGCCCGCTCGCGAATTATGGGAGTTTCCGCTCGGTGCGGTGCTCGAGCCCGCCGCTCTGGCTTCGGAGCCTGGCGCGGGACTGTGGAATCCGGCAGCGGGTGTGCTGGGGTCCGGGGTTCGCTGGCGATTCGGTGTGGCCTCCCTCTCCACGGCGACTGATCAAGGGGTCGATGGCCAACTGATCGCTGCTTCGTGGCGGCGCCAAACCGGTACGACGTTTGGCCTCTCGGTGGCCCGCACCGGTATCAGCGGAATCGTGCGCACCGATACCGATCCGCAGGGGCTCGGCGACGTGCCGTACGGCACGACGTTGGTATCGCTTTCCGCGTCGCGCGAGCTGATCCCCCATCTTTCAGGCGGATTCGCCGCGCGGTGGCGTCGCGGGCGCATCGAGCAGCAATCCCGCGATGCGGTCGCCGCGGATCTTGGCTTCGTGCTGCACGATCTCCCTTTCCGAAATGCGCGAGTGGCGGCGTCGAGCTTTCTCTGGCGTCCGGGACGCGAGATCGAGGATCGCCCGGCCTTTGTGGCAGCTGCCGATCTTCGCGTGCTGGGCGACAGCCTGCGAGAGCTGCGCGCAGGATACAGTCATAACGGCGTGAATCGCGGTACGCGTGAGCGCGGCGTGTACCTCGGCTCGCGGTTGGATCGTTTGGAAGCACGGGCCGCGTATCTGCGCACTGAATCGTCCGGGCGGTCGGCCACGCGACTGCGCTCGGGGCTCGCCTTGCACTACAATCGATTCGTGGTGGGCATCGCGCGCGAGGAAGGCGCCTCCGGTCTCGGACCGCTCTATCAATTCACGCTCAGTTCAATCCTTCGGTGACCGGCGACCACTTACAAACCCTGCGTCCGACGGCGCGCGAGAATCTCTTGAATCTCGCGCCTGATGCGGCGCTCTCGCGGCTGAAGGAGTGGTTCGCCGAGCAGGACGAGCCTGGCTACCGCGCCACGCAAGTGTTCGCGCGGTTGTGGTCGCGTCCGGTGGATTCCTTCGCCGACATGACCGAACTGCCGAAGGCGCTGCGAGACGCGCTCGATGCGGCGTTCGTTATGCCTCGACTCGAGCTGACCGCACGGCAGACCTCGACGGACGGCACGGAGAAGTTTCTGTACCGACTGCAGGATGGTCAGTTGATCGAAACGGTCGCGATCCCCGACGGGGACCGGCTCACACTGTGCATCTCCTCACAGGCCGGCTGCGCGTTGCAGTGCGCCTTCTGTGCGACGGGCGCGATGGGTTTCCTGCGCAACCTGTCACCGTCGGAGATCGCCGGCCAAGTGCGCGAACTACGCATGCTCGACACACCGTTGCTCGCCACCAACATCGTCTTCATGGGGATGGGTGAGCCGCTGATGAACTGGAAGTCGGTGGACGTCACACTGTCGCTGCTCAACGATCCGCTCGCGATCGGCATCGGGGCGCGACACATCACGATTTCCACCGTTGGCATTCTTCCCGGCATCGTTGCGCTGTCCAATCGACCGGAGCAGTTCCGGCTCGCGATTTCGATTCACGCGCCGAACGACGCGCTGCGCCATACGCTCATGCCCGTGAATACGAAGTATCCGCTGGCCCAAGTGATCGATGCGGCCCGCGACTTCGATCGGCGGGTCACCTTCGAGTACGTGATGCTCGGCGGCGTGAACGATCAGCCGGAGCATGCAGCGCAGCTGGCGGCGCTGGCGCGCGACTGCAAGGCGTTCGTGAATCTCATTCCGCTCCATCCCGGCGGATCGATGGGCTTCACGCCGACCTCGCCCGCCGTCATCGCGAACTTCGCGCGCGCGCTGCGATCACGGAACGTGGAAACGGCCGTGCGTCGCAGCCGCGGGCTCGACATCGCCGCGGCGTGCGGACAGCTACGGACGGAGCGGTTGAACCGGCGCCGTCCAGTCACGGCCGATGAGCACCGTGAAGTCAACGTAGTGTGACGAGTCCCGACTGGGTTCGATCGCGCAGTCGCCCATCGCACGGGTGAGGCGCGCCCCCCAGTCGTCGTGCCCCGTGTGGGACAGCACCAGAGACTTCTCGCGGTTCGCCTTCGGATCGCCGTCGAACTCGACGACATCGTAGCCCAGGTCGCGCAACACCAGCGTCGCTCGTCGCGCGAGTCCGCGAATATCCGTGGCATTCACCACGCGAACCCGCACGCGTGCGCCGACCGGGGCGTGCGCCAATGAGTCGTCGAGGACCGCGCGAGCTGCAGGCTGCTGCGTCGGTGCGGCCGGAGAGCCTGTGCCGGAACGCGAGCGCAGGTACAAACCGCCGCCAGTCCCAGCAATCACCACCAGCAGCAGAATGACCAGCGCCCATCGGCGTCGCGCACGACGGCGCGGATCGACCTCACGCTCCATCGGCAACGGCATGGACGACCGCAGGTCACTCATGCGCACGCCCAGACAGCTGGCCCGACGCCGTGTTGATTCGCACGGCCATCATCGCACCGAGTTCCAGAGTTCGACTGTGTCGGTCGTCAGCCCCTTCCCCTCGCGCAGCACCCACTCAATGCGCATGCGTACAACCTGACGAAAGACGGCATCGAACGCCTCGGGCACACGATCGGCGAGAAACGCGCGATCGGCCTGCATGAAGCCACGACCTGGTTCGAGGAAATCCGCCATGTAGAGTGCGCGACCCACGCGTGACCAGCGAGCGTAACCAACGGTGTGCCACTTGATCGCATCGAGCACATCGAGTCGCTGCTCACCGCACGCTTCGAGTCGCAGCGCCGCCGCGGGACCATGCAGCATGCCGACGGGTCGATGCGGCTCGTCGGTCAGCGCACGCAGTACCGGCTCCGATTCGTCACGGAGTGCGTCGTGCCACGCACCAGCATCGATCCACGCCTGTGACTCCGCGGCCGACAGCTGCATCGCCTCGGTCCACCGCTGCAGTAGCGCCACGACGCGCGCGACATGCTCGCGACGCTTCGGCGTGACGACCGCCCAATCCGGAAGGACGCCGTGCGCGAGTACGGTCATGCCGCGTCGATCGCCTCGCGCAGCGCCGCCGTGAGAGCGACAGCGTCAGCCACGGAGCGCTCGGCCGCGCGCACGATCGCACTGCCAACCACTACGCCATCACCCAGCAGCGCCACCGCCTTGGCCTGCTCCGGAGTGGAGATGCCGAATCCGATGCAAATCGGCAGCGACGTCGCCGAACGCAACCGCGCTACGACAGCCGGAAGCTCGCCGGACAAGGCCTCTTGTTCACCCGTGACACCAAGGCGGCTGATGAGATAGACGAACCCACCGCCATGGCGCGCGATCTCAGCCATGCGCTCGACCGGGGTCGTCGGTGCAACCAGACGCACAAAATCGAGCCCGCTCGCGCCAAACCACGACTCGCGTTCGGGATCCGATCCTACGGGCAGGTCGGTGACGAGCACGCCGGAGACCCCGGCTGCGCGCGCACGCTGCAGCACGTCAGCTCCGGCCGCGATGATCGGGTTGAGATAGCTGAACAGCACGATCGGCACGCTCACGTTCGCCTCGGCGATCACCGAAAGCGCACGATCCAGCGTCATGCCGTGTTCAATGGCGATCTGCGAGCTGCGCTGGATGACCGGACCGTCGGCGAGAGGATCTGAGAACGGCACCCCGACTTCGATCACGTCGGCACCCGCCTGCTCGAGACCGCGCAACAACTCCACGCTGCGTGCAGGGTCGGGATGTCCCGCGGTGACGTAGCACACCAGCGCACGGCGGCCAGCAGCACGCAGCGCGTCGAAGCGGGCCGTCAGGGGCGAGCGGGCGTCCGGCGCCTCGGTCGAAACGTCAGGCGAAGTATTCGCCAATGCGGATGCCATATCGCTCAGGGTCCTCGGTACGAATGATGGTGCGCGGATACTGTCCGTGCGGATCGGTTTCGGTCAGATCACAGTGTATCACGTCGGCGAGGCGATTGCCGAGGGCATCGGACAACAGGCGCACGAGCGGACGCGACAACGCAGTCGGTTCGGCGCTGGTGGACACCACAATCGCCATCTCGAGCGTATCGAGTACGACCAACGTACCGACCGGATAGATGCCCGTCAGGTTGATGAACGCCTTGACGATCACGGGATCAAGCCCGAGACGCGGATTGTCGCGCATGCCGCGCAGCACGTCGGCGGGCGTCCAGGGAGACTCCTGATATACGCGAGCCGTGGTTGCCGCGTCGAAGCCGTCGGCAACCGCGATGATCTTGCTGAACAACGACAGACGTCGCGCACGGACTGGCGTCGGATAGCCGCTCATGTCCACGCGCATGTGATGCTCATACGCGGTCAGCATCGAGCGCCAGGGCCGCCCTGAACCCGCAGGCAACGCAAAGAGGGCGAGCACCCCCTGCCACGTATGCGTCTGCAGTACGGCACGCTCCGCCTCGTCGAGCACGCCGCGCTTGTTGAGCAGTTCAAGCGGAACGCGCGACTTGCCGATGTCGTGCACGAGCGCAGCCAAGCCGAGGTCGAGCAGCTGGACCTTGGAAAGCCCGAGCCGACGGCCAAGCGCGACCGACAAGATGCACACATTGACGCTGTGCACGAATGTGTACTCGTCGAAGTCACGGAGCGTGGTCAGCCCCATCATCGACGCCGTGTCGGTGAGAATCGCGTCGACGATGCCCTGCACCGCGCGCTTGACGCGCTTGAGACCGGGACTCCGACCCATGCGCGCCGAGGTCATGATCTCGCGCGTGACGTCGAGCGAGCGCACGTAGGTCTGCCGTGCGCGCTCCTTCTGATCGAGTTCACGATCCGACGCGCCCTGTTCCTCGGCTGGCGGCGACACGGCGAAGCAATCGATCGCGAGCTGCGAGAGACGCGCTTCGAGCTGCGCCATCCGTTCCTCCTCCGGGACGTCGTGCGGAGGAGACTGCAGAAACGCCAACAGCACCACCCATGCGCGTGCATCCGGCGGACGCGCAACGGAGATGCCGCCGATGCCGGCTTCGCGCATCAGACCAAGCACGTAGGCGACGGCCGCGTAATTGTCGAGCGTGAGGCGAAGACGTGTCTCGTTGACGAACAAATAGTCGCCGACACGACGCAACTCACAACTGTCCTGCAGCGCGGTGACGCGCTCGGCCGCCGTCGAAAGCTCCGTGATGGCGCGCTGCACTGCCACATGCTCGACGGGATAGAGTCGTATTGCGCGCACGGCCGCATGGAAAGACACCACCATCGCGCGAGACGAACGCTGGATGTTCTGCTCGCTCGTCGCTTGCTCGTTGACCGGAGGGGTGCTGGCGGTCACTACTGGGCCCCGCGCATTGCGCGTGCAACGGCCGATCGCACCACGACGTCCTTCGTGTCGGCCGCACGTTCGAGTGCCGCATTGGCGGCCGGCGTGTTGATCAGGCCAAGCGCACGGGCTGCGCAGGCGCGCACCTCCGCAGGCTCTCGAGAGCCCAGCAAGGCGCGCGCGTTGAGCAGCTGATCCAGCTCGAACACGCCCGCATCGCCACACACAGAACCATACGCCTCGAAGAGCGCCATCTTCTCGCCGAGGTCGGCGGAACGCAGCTCCTTCCGGCGCAGCGCCTGCGCGAGTCTAGGCAGCGCCCCCACGTGCTTGCGTGCAGCGAGCGCGCGCAAGGTCGCGACACGCACGTCGCGGTCGGTATCGTCGATGCCGCGCTCGAGCGCCTGCAGTGCGCCGCCAGAGCCGATATCGCCCAGTGCAGAGACGGCGTCGATCCGAAGCTTCGCGTCGTCACCGCGCAGCAAGCGGGCGAGCCCGGGAACGGCGGCGGGCGTGGCCAACTGTGCCGCAATGCGGAGCGCGCCTCGTACCACGAAGGGGTCGTCGTGCTCGAGCAGCTCCGCCAGCTCCAATACGTGCGAACGCGCGAGCTGCAACGATGCGCGTTCGATCGCCGCGCGTGCGGGCGACGCGGAGGCCGATCCCAACCACCCGACCAGCGGCAAGAGTGCGGAGGGGCGCAACTCAGCAAACACGCCTTCGAGCAACGAGGCCACCGGTGCTCGCGCACTTTCGTCGAGGGCTTGCAGCAGCTGCGACATCACCGTTGGATCGCTGAGCCGCACCGGCAGTTCGGTCAGCGCTTCAACGATCGAGGGCTCCGACACGCCCTTTCGCACAATGACGGCCGCTTCGCGCAGCACGAGGCCTACCATGCCGTACTCGCCGACGGATAGGAACTCGAGCAGGAGCTGATCGACAAGTCCGACCGCTTCGCGTTGCGCGGCCACACCAACGGGCGCCTCGACAATGTCGAATAGCACGAGCACGGCACCGCGTCGCTGGTCCTCGGCGTACTCACGCTTCAACTCGTCCTGCAGGTAGGCGATCTCGCGCTGGTCGAGGAAGTAGAGCGTGGAGTCAAAGTCTTCGACGCGAACGATGCCGGGCGGCGGGCCGTCGCCTGGCGCAGGCGTCTCTGCCCCCGGCACGGCAAGCGGTGCGTCTCCTGTGTTGAACGACACGACGCCGCTGCGTTCGCCGCCGAGTGCAGGAAGATCGACTACGCCGTCGCCTTCGACATGTTCGTACTCGAGCGCGGAGAGATCCGCCACCCAGAGCATGGTGACGAGATCGTCTTCGTCGGAGCGTGCAGACCGTGCGCGCTGGAGCACCGACATGAACGGCTCGAGATCAGTGCTCTCGAATCCGCGCTGGAACGTCAGTGTGCGCAGTCCGTCACGATACAGCAGCCACGGCAAGCCTTCGTTCGCGCGTTCGAGATCGCTGTAGACTTCGCGATCCTCCCAGCGGAACGATGACTCGCGAATCTGGAGCTCGAGCGGATGCACGTGGCGCCAGAGCGCGCCGAACGCGTCGCGCGCGCGTTCGACCGCCTGTGCGCGCGCCGGATTGTTGGGGAGATACAACTGCGACGCACGAAGCGCCTTCGCGAATGCGCGGAGCACATCCTCGACGGCCGCGATCGCCTGAGGCGACAGCGTAGCTTCGTCCGTCGCGCTGGTCACGTCTCGGGAATCTCGTGCTGACTGATGGTCGCGACGTCCTTGTCACCGCGACCGCTGACGCACAGCAGCACCGGTTCGTTCTCGCTCCAGCGTCCCGCTTCCTTCTCGATCCAGGCGACCGCGTGCGCCGTTTCCAGCGCGGGGATGATGCCTTCGAGACGGCTGAGCAACGCGACGCCACGCAGCGCTTCGGTGTCGGTAATGGAGACGTACTGCGCGCGGCCGCTGTCGTTGAGCCACGCGTGCTCCGGTCCAACGCCGGGATAGTCGAGGCCCGCCGAGATGGAGTGCGCGGGGTGCACCTGACCGTGTGCGTCCTGCAGCAGGTAGCTGAGCGCCCCGTGCAGCACGCCCGGCGTGCCCTTGGCGATGGAGGCGCTGTGCCGTTCGGTGTTGAGCCCTTCGCCTGCCGCTTCGACGCCGACCAGTTGCACGTCCGCGTCGTCCACAAAACCGGCGAAGATGCCCATCGCGTTCGAGCCGCCACCCACACAGGCGACGACGGTCTTGGGCAGTTGACCCACGCGCGAGAGCATCTGCCCACGCGATTCGCGCCCGATTACCGACTGGAACTCACGCACCATGCGCGGATAGGGTGCCGGTCCCACGACGGAGCCAATGATGTAGTGGCTCTCGTTGACGTTGGTGACCCAGTCGCGAATCGCTTCGCTGGTGGCATCCTTGAGTGTGCGCGTGCCCGACGTGACCGGTACTACCGTCGCGCCCATCAGTCGCATGCGGAAGACATTGAGCTGCTGCCGCTGCATGTCTTCTTCGCCCATGTACACGACGCACGTGAGACCAAATCGCGCGCAGATCGTGGCGGTCGCCACGCCGTGCTGACCAGCACCGGTTTCCGCGATGATGCGGCGCTTGCCCATGCGTCGCGCAAGAATCGCCTGCGCGACGGTGTTGTTGATCTTGTGGGCGCCCGTGTGGTTGAGATCTTCGCGCTTGAGCCACACCGGAGCACCGACGCGCGCCGAGAATCGCGGCGCGAACGTCAAGGGCGTTGGACGGCCGACGTACTCGCGCAACAGTCCATCGAGCTCGGAACGAAACGCCTCGTCTGCAAGCGCGGTGCGAAACGCGACTTCCAACTCATCGAGCGCCGGAATGAGCGTCTCGGGCACGTATCGCCCGCCGAACGGTCCGAAGCGATCACTGGTTGGCGCCATCATCGTATCTGCTGCCGTCGTCATGCTCCCATCCCCATCGCGGCGTGCACCGCTGTCACGAACTGTTCTACGGCCGCCGGATCCTTCACACCGGGAGCAGTTTCCACGCCGGAAGATACGTCTACAACATCAGGTGCGAGGAGTCGAATCGCGTCCGCAATGTTTGACGGTCGCAATCCACCGGCGAGTACGACGCGCACGCCCGGAACAGCGGTGCGCAGCCGCGCGACAGCCGCGGCGAGTCCGGACCAGTCGAGTGCGACGCCAGTGCCGCCGAGTTGCCCCACGACTTTTGCATCGAGAACGATCCAACCCGCGGCAGCGGCAAGCGCAGTCGCGTCATCGGGAAGCTCCGTCCCTTCGACGCGCAAGACTGGCCAGACGGCACGTCCCGAGCGCGCCCTGATGACGTCGACGTCCCCCGGGGTGACATCGCCGTGCAGCTGCGACACGTCGAGGTCGAGCGCGCGGGTCGTGTCGACAATTTCATCAACGCTCTGCGAGCCGAACACCGCCACGCGCTCGACGCTGCTTCGACGCGGGCCGAGCACCGTCTGCGCCTGCGCGTTCGTGAGCAGACGCGGACCGCTTGCGAGGATGACGCCCAGATAGTGCGCACCGCTCCGCTCCGCGTGCGCCGCGTCCGACGCGCGGGTGAGCCCGCAGAACTTGATGCGCGTCATGGGAAACGGTGTGCCGAAGCGCAACCAACGCCAATCGTCCCGCCACGAGGCGAGTCCATCAGCGACCTCGACGTGCGACAACGCTGAGCGCGCGCACGCTGTCGGCCGGATCGGCTGCCGCCGAGATGGCGCTGCCGACGAGCACGGCGTCGGCACCCGCATTGGCGGCCGGCTTCAGATCGGCAACGATGCGCATGCCGCTTTCCGCGACGGCGATGCGGTCCGCCGGAATGGACGGAATGAGCCCCGGCGCATTGGCCGGATCGATGACGAGCGTTTCGAGATTGCGATTGTTGACGCCAATCACGCGCGCGTCGATGGAAAGCGCCGTGTCCAGCTCGGCCGCATCGCGTACTTCGACCAGCGTTTCGAGCCCGATCTCCGTCGCAGTGTCCGCCAGTTCGCGCAGCAACTCGTCCGAGAGCGATCGCACGATCAGCAGCACCGCCGATGCACCAGCCACGCGCGCTTCCCAGAGCTGCACTGGATGCACCAGAAAATCCTTGCGGATGGCCGGGACGGAGACGCGCTGCGCCACCGAGGCGAGATCCGCGAGTGTGCCACCGAATCGTGTCGGCTCGGTGAGTACCGAAATGGCGCGGGCGCCGCCCTTCGCGTAGGCCGCTGCCTGCTCAGCCGCATCGAGGCCGGCGGCAATCGCGCCCTTGGAGGGCGAGGCGCGCTTCACCTCGGCGATCACCGAGACGAACTCGTGGCGAAGTGCGATGGCAAAGGGGAGCGCGGCGGGAGCGTCCTTCGAGGCGGCGCGAAGCTCGGCGATGGTGTGGGCCACCGCTGCGGCACGCTCGTGAGCCGCTCGGGTGAGCTCGCCGAGGGTCCCCGTGGGGGGCGTCCACTGGCGTGGCGAAGAAAATGCTTGCACTTCGGCCTGTATTCGGTTAGCGTGGGTTTGGCCCTTGTTCGGGCTCCGGATCGAGCAGCAACCGTCACCGGTTGAGATGGACGCGATGTGCACCCTATCGAGGAGGCGCCATGGCCCTGACAAAGCGCCAGCGGGAGATTCTGTCGTTTCTCTCCGAGTACAACGAGGCGAACGGTTACGCGCCGAGTTTCGAAGAGATCGCGTCGCAGTTCAACTATAACTCGCTGGCAACCGTCCACGAGCACCTCTCGAATCTCGAACGCAAGGGATACATCAAGCGTTCGTACAATGAGAGTCGCGCCATCGAGATCCTGCCGTCGGAGATCTATCAGCGCGCGGTCGAGTTGCCGTTGCTCGGCACCGTGGCCGCTGGCGCGCCGATCGAGGCGATGACCGTTGGTGAAACGATGGCAGTGCCCGACGGTTTCCTGCGGAAGAGTGGCAGCCACTACGTGCTACGCGTGCGCGGCGAATCGATGATCGAGGAGCAGATCCGCGATGGCGACTACGTCGTCATCAACGATCGGCAGGCGGCCGATAACGGCGAGATGGTGATCGCGCTTCTCGACGGGGCCGCGGCCACCGTCAAGCGCTACTACCGCGAGCGAGACGGGCGCATTCGTCTCCAGCCGGCCAACGAAGCGATGACGCCGCTCTTCGTGCACGAGGACGACGTGCGCATTCAGGGGATCGTCGTCGGCGTGCTGCGCCGCTACTGACCGAGTAGGCGTGCTGCGGCCCGCCGGGTCGGCTGCAGCGCGAGGGATCCGCGGGCGATCCGTCGAGAGTGCAACGAAACAGAAAAGCGCGCCAGCAGTGAACTCGCCGACGAGTGACGACTAGCGCTGCGAAGCGACGCGCAGGCGCGCCAACGCGTCTCGTCCGGCGCCCGCCTGCAGTGCCGTCCGTGCGCTTTCGACCGCGTCAGCAAAGAGGATGCCCTCGCGACTGACATAGAGCGCCGCCGCGGCGTTGAGCAGCACGGCCGCCCTCGCACCCGGCGGACCGCCACCATCCAGCACGGCCGTGATCACCGCAGCGTTCTCGGTTGGGTCGCCGCCCGTCAGATCGCTTGCCTCGATGCCGCTGATTCCCGCGATCGTCGGGTCCACGGTCCACGAATGCAGCGCGCCGGTGTCCACTTCCACCACCGTCGTCGGACCCAGCGGCGAGATCTCGTCCATGCCGGGCTCCCCGTGCACCACGAGGGCGCGTCGGGTGCCGAGTACGGCCAGCGTTTCAGCGATGAGCTGCAGCCTCGCAGGTTCGGCCACGCCAACCACCTGCCGACCTGCCCGCGCCGGATTGGCCAGCGGGCCAACCATGTTCATGACCGTCGGGATGGCCAGCTCACGACGCACCGGTCCCACATGTCGCAGCGCGGGGTGCATCAGCGGCGCGAACATGAAGACGATCCCTGCGTCGCGCAGCGTGTCGGCCATCTTGGCTGGTGTCGTTTCGATGACCACCCCCAGCGCCTCGAGCACGTCGGCGCTCCCCGAACGGGAGGTGAATGAGCGATTGCCGTGCTTGGCCACGCGCACGCCCATGCCGGCAGCAAGCAAGGCCGCCGCCGTCGAGATGTTGAAGGTGGTGAGAGAGCCGCCGCCGGTCCCGCAGGTGTCTACCAGGTCGTCCGGGCTCTCGCTGGGCAATACCACCATCGCGGCGCGCAACGCGCTGACGACGCCCGCGACCTCGGCCGGCGTTTCTCCTTTCACACGGAGTGCCATGAGCACCGCGGCGACCTGTGCCGGCGTCCCTTCGCCGCGCATGATGACGCCAAAGGCCTCCGCAAGCGTGGCCGAGTCGAGGGATTCATGGGCGGCCAACCGCCGAATCGCGTGCGTCAGCGCGTCAGCGGACATCGAGTGCGGCAAGCAGGCGTTCCGTCAGGTTGTTGCGTGACGCGATGAGTGAGATGACCAAGCCGAGCAATCGCACGCGCTCGACATCTTCCTCGCCGTACACGCCGCGCTGCGCACGATTCGTCAGGTTGAGCACGCCGACGAGTTCGTCATGGTACACGAGCGGAAAACTGATGAAGCTACCCGTGGTGAAGTACTGATCACGCAGCAACGGATGCTGACCGGC
Organism: Gemmatimonas sp.; assembly: GCA_965279375.1. Taxonomy (GTDB): domain Bacteria; phylum Gemmatimonadota; class Gemmatimonadetes; order Gemmatimonadales; family Gemmatimonadaceae; genus Gemmatimonas. The sequence continues at coordinate 3,878,083 of OZ257156.1, forward strand.
TTCGCGGACGTCCTGCACGAGGAGTGGTTGCCGAGCTGCGGCCACCCGTCCTGCCACGCCCTCGCCAATGCGGATGCGCATTCCCTCGGTGATGTTGGGCGCGATACCGCGCGCCGCCGCAAGGAAGAGATGATCAGGCTCGGGCGCGCGCAGCATCAGCGAACAGCGCTGCGCCTGCATGTCGTCGCCGACGAGTGAGAGCAGTCCGTCCACGAGTGCGCGCGCGTCGTGCGTGCCCGCATCGAGCGTGAGCACGCGGTCCACGAGGTAGAGCGTGCGCGTCCGCTGCCTGAGCGCTTCGCTGCGGCGGTGGAGTTCGACGTGTGCCTGCTCCAGCTGACCCACCGCCGCCGTCAACTGCTGGTCGGTCAGTTCGGCGCGACGGGAGGCGCGGCGGGCTTCTTCCGCGGCGCGAGCGGCGTCGGCCTGCATGGCGACCGACTCAGCGGCCCCCATCGAAGAGGAGTCGCGCGGCGTGTTGCGGGCCTCTCGCAGTTCGGCTTCGAGGACGCCGAGCTTGCGCACATACTCGCCGTGGACGCGCTGGGTGACGTCCTCGAGGGTGCGCACCGCTTCCTGGCGCGCGTCGCGTTCGGAGAGACGGCCGAAGGCGAGGTCGAACAGGGCGAGTGCCGGCGCGAGTCGCTCCGTAGTGCGGGTGCCGAAAATCTTGCGCGGTTCGTAGAGCGCGAGCACACCCGACAGCGCGCCTTCCACGCGCAGTCCGCGGAGCGACAGGAGCCCGCCGTCCACCGAGGAGCCGAAGCCGAAGAGGCGGGCGTAATCTGCCGACTTGTCAGTGACGTCCACGAACTGCCCACCTGCGGTCACCTTCGTGCGCAGCGCCTCGGGGAGATGGTCGTAGGTGGTTTCGATGCTTCCGTGGACGACCCGCGCGCCGACGGGGGCGAGTCGAGTGCGCAGCATATCGCGTCGCGCATCGTACAGCACGAAGGCGATGGCCGCCCCGCGATCGAGTTCGGCGAGGCACTCGCCAAGCGCGACGAGAGCGCCATCGAGGTCGGAGATGGCGCCCAACGCATGGGCGAGCGAGGCGAGAGAACGCGGAGGCATGGACGGAAGGAGGAAATACTGCCGAACGCGGCCGCGCAATGTGGCTCACGTCGATTCTTCACCGCAATTGGGCGTCTTCGTCGGTTGAAGCGCAACGAACGCGGACATAGCTTCCCCGCGCCATGGACCCTCGCCCTATCCTCCTCGTAACGCAGTATGACGGAGGCCGATTCTCCGGGTGGCAGCGCCAGCCGATCGCGCGCACGGTCCAGGGGGAGATGGAGTCGGTGCTGGCGCGCCTGTGCGAGGGACCGGTTCCCGCGGTCGGCGCTGGTCGGACCGACGCCGGCGTGCATGCCCACGGACAGGGGGTTGGCGTGCGGGTGGGAGAGCGCTGGACCCCGCATTCCCTCCGAAAAGCGATGAATGCGCTCCTGCCGCCAGACATCTGGATCGCGACGTCCCACCGGATGGTTCCGGAATTCCACCCCCGCAGGAGCGCAACTGGGCGTCGGTACCGTTATCTTGTTGGCACGGATGACGCGGCCCGTTCCCCGTTCCGCCGTCGCTACGAGTGGCCCTTGGGGCGCCTGCTCGATGGTGATGTGCTGCGCGAGGAAGCCACGGCTCTGCTTGGAGAACATACGTTTCGCGCCTTCGCCATCGCACATACGGCGCCTGTCGACGACCATCACCGCTGCGTGATTCATCACGCCGCGTGGACGGAACGCGAAGGCGGCTGGGTTTTCGAAGTCACAGCGAACCGATTTCTCCATCACATGGTCCGATTCCTTGTGGGCACGATGGTCGAGGTAGCACAGGGGCGTCGTCCGCGCGGTACCATCGCGCGGCTGTTGCTGGCCCCGGACAACGCCGACACCACCGCGCCCGCGCCATCCGAGGGATTGTCGTTGCACGAAGTCACCTATCCGTCGCACCTGTACGAGGGCGAGTCGTGAGGCTCTTTCTGGCGACGGACGCACTCGACGATGTTCGATGGGCGACCGAGCGCGCGTTGATCGACGGGGTGGTGCTCCCCGACTCCGCGCTGCACGGTGCCTCCACGCAGGAAGCCTCGATGACATGGCTCGCGGATTTCGCGCGAGCGGCTGCGATGCCGGTGTTCGTGGCGCTCGATGCCGCCGACGCCGAGGAGGCTGAAGCCGACGCCGAGCGCCTCGGACGTGCGGCGGATCACGTGGTGATTCAGCTGCCGTTCGCCGAGCCGTACATCCCGCTTATGCATCGACTGGCGTCGTCCGGGGTGAAGGTGGCGGCGACGTTCATCGGGTCCGCCTCGCAGGCGATGTTGGCTGCACGCACCGGGGTCGCGTTCCTGTTCGTCGACATCGATCGTATCGATGCCGGCGGTGGTGACGGCGCGAGCGTGTTGCGCCAGGCCCGCGCGATTCTCGACGCGGGCCAAAGCGAATCGGAGTTGGTCGCGGTGTTCCCTTCACCGGGCGCATCGGTGATCGGGTGCGCGGTGGCCGGCGCACACGCCGCCGTCATTGGTGCAGCGGCATTGCGCGCCATGGTGGCCTATCCCTTTACCGATCAATCACTCGTGGATCCTGCACGACGACCGGTGCAAGGCGAACGTCTGCGAGTCACACCCAACTGATGCAGCAGCGCACGACGCTCATTGTCGCGGTGGCACTCCTCGCTGCCGGATGCGAAGGGGCCACACCCGCCTCATCAGGCGCGCAGTCTCGCACACTCCCGGTTCCGCCCGCTCGCGTGGCTCCCCCCGCGCAAGCGATCGCCAATTCTCGTCGCACCGCCATCACAGCGGCCGTGGAACGCGTCGCGCCCGCCGTGGTCACCGTGCAGACGGAAACCGTCGAGCGCGTGCCCGTAGACGTGTTCGAGTATTTCAATGGCGGTCGCTCCGGCGAACGCCGCAGCGCAGGCATCGGCTCCGGATTCATCATCCGCGATGACGGCGTGATCGTCACCAACGCACACGTCATCGGGGGCGCGAGCAAGGTGTCTGTCGCGATGCGCGACGGTACGACCTACAGCGCGAAGATCATCGGCGTGGACGAGACGAATGATCTGGCCGTCGTGAAGATCGACATGAAGAAGCTGCCGATCGCGCCACTCGGCTCTTCGTCCGACCTGCTCGTTGGCGAGTGGACGATCGCCATCGGCAATCCGTTCGGCTTCGTGCTCGGCAACAGCGAGCCCAGTGTCTCGGTGGGCGTGGTGAGCGCCGTCGGGCGCAATCTGGCAGGACGCGGGGATGGTGGTGGCGTCTACGTCGACATGATCCAGACCGACGCCGCGATCAATCCGGGCAACTCCGGCGGCCCACTGGTGAACGCCTCAGGTGAAGTGATTGGCGTGAACAGCTCGATCTACTCGCCAAGCGGCGGCTCGATCGGTTTGGGCTTCGCGATCCCGATCGATCGCACCAAGCGGATCGTCGAAGATCTGCTGGAGCATGGCGCGGTGCGTCAGCCGTGGGTGGGCCTACGCTTGCAGGCTCTGCAGGCGCAGAGTGCGCGTGAGGCGGCGACGGCGCGCGCGGTGGTTGAGCGTGTCGTGCCGGGTTCGCCGGCGTCGAAGGCGGGCGTGCAGCCGGGCGATCAGATCGTGCGTGCGGGCTCGCGCGCCGTGCGCAACTCCTTCGACTGGGATGCGCGGTTGCTCGATCTGCGCGTGGGCGAATCGCTCCCGATCGTGCTGCGGCGCGGCGGACGCGACATCACGACGACGCTCCAAGTAGCCGACGCACCGGAAGTGAGCTCGCGCAAAGTCACCGTGCTGCGCGAACTCGAATTGATCACGTTGACCGACGTGATTCGCCAGGAGCGCGCCATCGATGCGCGCGCCGGCGCGTTGGTCTACAAGCTGTCCGATCGCATCGTCGAAGAGATCGGCCTGCAGGCGGGCGACGTCATCATTCAGGTCGGTCGCACGCGCGTCGCCAGCGCCGAAGAAGCGTCAAAGGCGATCGACAGCAATGGCGCACGCGGCCCGGTCTACATCGTGTTCGAGCGCAGTCGGCAGTTGCTGCAAACTTCGTTTTCTCTACGCTGATCTCTTTACTGATTCCCGTGTCCGCTTCCGATTCCTCGACGTACTCCTCGCCGCTCGCCGAACGCTATGCGTCGCGCGCCATGCTCACACTCTGGGGCGCGGAAACGCGGTACGGGCTGTGGCGTGAGCTGTGGCTGGCCCTCGCGGAGTCGCAGCGTGAACTCGGAGTGCCGATCCCCGACGAAGCGATCGACCAGATGCGCGCGCATCAGACGGATATCGACTTCGCCGCCGTGGCCGCGTACGAGAAGACGTTCCGGCACGATGTCATGGCGCATGTGCACGCCTTCGGTGACGTTGCCCCGGCCGCGCGCCCGTTCATTCACCTCGGCGCGACCAGTTGCTTCGTCACGGACAACGCGGAGCTCATTCTCATGCGTCGGGGCCTGGTGCTGCTGCGCGAGAAGCTGCTCGACGCACTGGCCGCACTCGCCACCTTCGCGCGTGAGTGGAAGTCGCTACCGACGCTCGGCTACACGCACCTGCAGCCCGCACAGCTGACGACGGTGGGCAAGCGTGCGACGTTGTGGATGCAGGACATTCTCCTCGACCTCGACGATCTCGAGTTCCGCCTGGCGCAGACGCCGTTTCGCGGTGTGAAGGGGACCACGGGCACGCAGGCGAGTTTTCTCTCGCTGTTTGATGGCGATCATGCCAAGGTGCGCGAACTCGACCGCCTCGTGACGACGCGCATGGGCTTCGCGCGCTCCATTGCGGTCAGTGGCCAGACGTACACGAGAAAGATCGACGCGCAGATTCTGGGCGTGGTTGCCGGTATTGCGGCAACGGCCTCCAAGTTCTCCGGCGACATTCGCATGCTGCAGGCCTTCGGCGAGATCGAGGAGCCGTTCGAGTCCAAGCAGATCGGCTCGTCGGCCATGGCCTACAAGCGCAACCCGATGCGCTCCGAGCGTATCGCGTCACTCGCGCGCTTCGTGCTTTCGCTCGAGCCCAACGCCAACCAGACGCACGCGGTCCAGTACTTCGAGCGCACCCTCGATGACTCGGCCAATCGTCGTCTCGCCATTCCCGAGTCTTTCCTGGCAACCGACGCGATTCTCGTGTTGATGCAGAACGTCGTGCGTGGGCTCGAGGTGCACCCGGCGCGAATTCGTCGGCGCGTGGACGACGAGTTGCCGTTCATGGCGACGGAAGAGATCATCGTGCGGTTTGTGCGCGCCGGCGGCGATCGCCAGGAAGCGCATGAACTCATTCGCGGACACAGCATCGCCGCCTCGCGTGCCGTGAAGGACGGCGCGCCGCGCAACGACATGCTCGAGCGTCTCGCCGCCGATCCCGCGTTCGGCATCCCTCTCGAGGATCTGCAGGCAGCCGCCGAACCGTCGCGATTTGTCGGACGCGCGCCGCAGCAGGTCGACGATTTCCTCGACGAGGTCGTGGCGCCCTGGCTGGCGCGTGACCGCGGCACCGCTGCGGTCGAAGAGGTGCGCGTATGAGCGTGAACGCTGCGGCGCTGACGTCGACGGCCCTTCCCTTGCCGCTACTTCGTCGCGGCAAGGTGCGTGACGTCTACATCGTTGATGATGACCGCCTGTTGCTGGTGACGACGGATCGCATCAGTGCGTTCGACGTGGTGATGAACGAGGCCATTCCGTACAAGGGCGCCGTGCTCACCCAGCTCACCGCATGGTGGTTGTCGCAGTTGGCTGGCACGGTGGAACATCATCTCATCTCCGCCGAAACCGATGAGATCATCGCGGCAGTGCCGTCGCTCGCGCCGTATCGCGATGCGCTGGCGGGTCGGGCGATGCTCTGCGTTCGTGCCGACGTCGTTCCCATCGAATGCGTGATTCGCGGCTACATCACCGGCTCGGCCTGGAAGGAATACGCGACGTCGGGCACGTTGGCCGGCGAGCAGCTCGCGCAGGGTTTGCGCGAAAGCGATCGCCTCGATCCGCCGATTTTCAGCCCCGCGACCAAAGCCGAGACCGGACACGACGAGAACATCACGATTGCGAGTGTGATTCAGAGCGTGGGCGCTGATGTCGCCGCGCAGCTCGAACGCTTCGCTCGCGATGTGTACGAGTTCGGTCGTGCGACGGCGGCACCGCGCGGCATCATCGTGGCCGATACAAAGTTTGAATTCGGTTGGCGCAACGGTCGCTTGCTGCTCATCGACGAAGTGTTGACGCCGGACAGCTCGCGTTTCTGGCCGGCAGCGGAGTATGCGCCGGGCCGTGGCCAGCCGAGCTTCGATAAGCAGCCGTTGCGAGACTGGCTGGACGTGGAACGCCGCGCCGGTCGCTGGAATGGAGACGCGCCGCCGCCGACGTTGCCGCCGGAAGTGATCGCAGCCACCAGCCTGCGCTACCGGGATGCATTCCTTCGACTGACCGGTTCGCCGCTCGACCTCGCCCGACTGGGTCTCCCGGTGGAGCGCGCATGACATTCGCCCGCGAAGGCTTCGCGTACATGATTGGTTCCGCAGCGATTGCGGCGCTGATGTTCGCAGCGGCCCTTCGCTTTCGGTCGTGGCCGCTCTGGCTCACGGCGTTGGCTCTGACAGTTGTCTCGTTGGCCGTCGCGTGGTGCTATCGCGTGCCGGTGATCGAGCGCCTTCCGGTGGCGTGATGGCGGACCTCCTCGAACGTCCACGTCGATTGCGTCCGCGCGCAGCGATCGCCCTGCCGAATGGATTCACGCTCGCGAATCTCTTCTTCGGCATCTTTGCCATCGTGGCGGCCTCACGCGGCGAGTTCGACGCGGCGGCGCGCTACATCGTGTTCGGCGGTATCGCTGACACGCTCGATGGTCGCATTGCGCGCGCCACGAACTCCGGCACCAAGTTCGGCTCCGAGTTGGACTCGCTCGTCGACGCGATCTCCTTCGGCACGGCGCCGGCGTTGATCATGTACTTCGTCGTGCTCAACAAGACCGGCTGGGACTGGATCTTCTGCTTCTTCTTCACGGCGTGCGCGGTCATGCGCCTGGCGCGCTTCAACGTGGAGCAGGCCGGCCGGAAGGTCACGCACTTCACTGGTCTGCCGAGTCCCGCGGCCGGCGGTACACTGGCTACGTACTTCTGGTTCAGCCAGACCAAGCTCTACACCGACACGATCATCGGAGATCTGCCGTGGCATCAGATGCTACGGTGGCTCATGCTCGGCTTGGGCATGTTGATGATCAGCAACGTGCAGTACGCGAAGGTACCGCAGGTCGGCTTTCGCACGTTGCGCGGACTGCTCGGACTGCTGCTCGTCATCGCGACGTTCGCGGGCATCATCTTCCTGCCCAAGCAGTTCTTCTTTTTGGCTGGTATGTCATACGTGCTGTATGGCATTGGCCGCACCGTGTTCCTCGGTCTGCTGGAACGCTTGCCGGTCGTGCGGGACGACCATCACGATGACCACTCAGACGATTCCGACCAGCATCCGCTGACGCCTGAGGAAGAAGCGGAATCACAGCGACAGCGGCGTCGGCGCCGTCGTCAATCACGAAACAATCCGGGCCGCACGCGCGGCCGCGAGGATCCCTTGGCATGACCCGTTATCGCCTGTCGGTCCACATCGTGCCGCGCCGCGGCATTCTCGATCCCCAGGGCAAGGCCGTGTCGGATGCACTGCATTCACTCGGCTTTGCGCACGTTGGTGACGTGCGCGTGGGTCGCTATCTGATTCTCGATACCGAAGCGGAGAGCGCGGATGCGGCACGCGCAGCGGCGCGTACCATGTGCGAGAAGCTGCTCGCGAATCCCGTCACCGAAGATTTCGAAATCGCAGCGGTGGAGCAGGCGTGAAGGCCGGCATCGTTCGATTTCCCGGCTCCAACTGCGACGAGGATGCCTTCAACGCCGTTGCCGAGTCGCTAGGTCAGGAAGCGGTCTACCTGTGGCACAAGGATCACGATCTGCAGGGTGCTGATCTCGTCATTCTCCCCGGCGGCTTCAGCTACGGCGACTACCTGCGGCCCGGCGCGATTGCGCGCTTCAGCCCGATCATGCAGGAGGTAGTCGCGTTCGCGAAGCGCGGCGGCCCGGTACTCGCCATCTGCAACGGCTTTCAGATCGCCTGCGAGGCCGGGCTGCTGCCGGGTGCGCTGTTGCGCAATGACAGCCTGCGCTTCGTGAGCGCGCCTGTGCATCTGCGCGTGGAGAGCATCGCAACGGTGTTCACGTCGCGTTATCACCTTGGCGAAGTGATCACCGTGCCCATCGCGCACGGCGATGGACGTTACACCGCAGACGCCGACGTGCTCGCCCGCATCGAAGGCGAAGGGCACGTCGTGTTCCGCTACGTGAACGCCAACGGCGAGAGTACTGCTGCCGCGAACCCCAACGGATCGCAGCGCAACATCGCCGGCATCGTCAACGCAGCGGGTAACGTCCTCGGCATGATGCCGCATCCGGAGCGCGCGATGGAACCGCTACTCGGCTCAACCGGTGGCGTCGCACTCTTCACTTCCCTGCTCGACTCCATGCTCGCGAAGGTGTCCGCATGAGTACCGTGCTTCCCCGCGCCGGCGATCCAGCGATCACGCCTGCGCTCGTCGCCGAACATGGCATCACGCCACTCGAGTACGAGCGCTTGGTCAACATGCTTGGCCGTACGCCGACGTTTACCGAAATCGGCGTCGTGAGCGCGCTCTGGAGCGAGCACTGCTCGTACAAGCACTCGCGCCCGTTGCTCAAGACGCTGCCCACCAAGGCGCCGTGGGTGCTGCAGGGTCCTGGTGAGAACGCCGGTGTCATCTCGGTTGGTGACGGGCTCGCAGTCGCGTTCAAGATCGAATCGCACAATCACCCGTCTGCTGTCGAACCGTATCAGGGTGCGGCAACGGGCGTCGGAGGCATTCTCCGCGACGTCTTTACCATGGGCGCGCGTCCGATCGCACTGCTCAACTCGCTCCGCTTCGGCCCGCTTACCAGCCCGCGCGTGCGCTGGCTCTTTGCCGGTGTGGTGAAAGGCATCGGCGACTACGGCAACTGCATCGGCGTACCGACGGTTGGCGGCGAAGTGGTGTTCGATCCCTCGTACGAAGGCAACCCGTTGGTCAACGCGATGTGCGTTGGCCTCATGCGCGAGGACGAACTCATTCGCGCCGTCGCATCGGGTGTGGGCAATCCGATCATGGCCGTCGGTGCACGCACGGGTCGCGACGGAATTCACGGCGCGTCGTTTGCCAGCGAAGATCTGTCGGAAGAGAGCGAGGCCAAGCGACCGATGGTGCAGGTCGGCGATCCGTTCACGGAAAAGCTGCTCCTCGAAGCCTCGCTCGAACTCATTCGAAGCGGCAGCATCGTTGCCATTCAGGACATGGGCGCGGCTGGCCTCACATCCTCATCGGCGGAAATGGCCGAGCGTGGCGACGTGGGCGTGACGATCGATGTCACCAAGGTGCCGGTGCGCGAAACGGGGATGACACCCTACGAAATCCTGCTGTCCGAGTCGCAGGAGCGCATGCTCGTCGTGGCCAAGCAGGGTCACGAGGACGCGGTGCGGGCCATTCTGGCCAAGTGGGATCTCGAAGCTGCCGTGATCGGCGAAGTGATCGCGGAGCCGGTCTATCGTGTGACCGAGGGCGATACAGTTGTCGCCGAGTTCCCGGGCTCGCGCCTCGTCACGGAATGCCCCCAGTACACGATCGACGGCAAGGAGAGCGAAGCGCTTCGCTCGGCGCGCCACGTCGATCCGCTTGGGGTCGCTCCGCTGCCGGAAGAGCGTGACCATTCGTGGACCCTCGAGCGGTTGCTTTCGTCGCCGACGATCGCCAGCAAGGCGTGGGTGTGGCGTCAGTACGATTCAACCGTGCGTACGAGCACTGTACGCGGCCCTGGCAGCGATGCCGCGGTGGTACGTCTGCGTGGCACTGACAAGGCGCTCGCGTTGTGCATCGACGGCAACGGCCGCCACGTTGCGCTGTCGCCGCGCAACGGCGGACGCGCTGCGGTGTGCGAGGCAGCGCGCAATGTCGCGTGCGCCGGCGCACGTCCGATGGCGATCACGAACAACCTCAACTTCGGCAATCCCAAGAAGCCCGAGGTGTATTTCCAGCTCAGCGAAGCGATCGCAGGCATGGGAGAGGCATGCACGATTCTCGAAACGCCGGTGACCGGCGGCAACGTGTCGTTGTACAACGAGAATCCGCAGGGCGCGATTCATCCGACGCCCACCATCGGCATGGTCGGTTTGATCGAGTCGCTCGCACACGTCACGCCGTCCGCGTTCCAGCAGGCGGGCGACGAGATCGTGTTGCTCGGCGAGCCGACGTCGGAGTTGGGCGCGAGCGAATACCTGCAGACGATTCATGGACTCACCATCGGCGAGCCGCCGCGTTGTGATCCGGCATCGGAACGTCGTCTCATCGACGCGTTGCTCGACTCCATCAAGGCAGGCGTCGTGCGCTCGGCGCATGATTGCAGTGACGGCGGCCTGGCCATCGCGCTTGCGGAATGCGCCATGCTCGACCGCACCGCCCCACTCGGCTTCACCGTCGATCTCTCTGCGTGGGCGACGCTGCCGCACCGTGCGCTGCTCTTCGGTGAAGCGCATGGCCGCGTCGTTGTCTCGACGAAGAATGCTGCCGATGTCATGCGCATTGCGACCAAGCACGGCGTACCGGCTCGCGTTATCGGCACGGTCACCGACGCCGCTGAGGGCGCTCGCTTCACCATCTCCGACGACGTCTTCGCTGCGCCAATCGAGTGGCTGGCGGCGGCGTTTCACAACGCCATCGGAACTGTCATGGACGGCGAGACTCCCGCCGAACATGCGGTAGCTGCTGCACACGTACCTTCCAACGACTGACCTGGAGTCCTCCACATGTGTGGCATATTCGGCGTATACGGACATCACGATGCGGCTGCGCTCACGCAGCTCGGCTTGTATTCGTTGCAGCATCGCGGTCAGGAGTCTGCCGGCATCGTCGCCGTTGATGAGGCGGGACATGCGCGCATCAGTCGTGCGATGGGGCTCGTATCCGAGGGATTCGGCGACGAGGAAATGGAGCAGCTACGCGGCTCCATCGGCGTTGGCCATACGCGTTACAGCACCGCCGGTGGTTCGGCGATCGAGAACGCGCAGCCGATCCTGGCGCGCGTACGCCGCGGGCACATCGCGCTCGCGCACAACGGCAACCTGACCAACGCCGTCGAACTGCGTCGCGAACTCGAGGATGACGGTTCCATTTTCGCGTCCACGATGGACTCGGAAGTCATCGTGCATCGCATCGCGCGCGCGCAGGCCGCGACACCCGAACTGCGCGTCGCCGAAGCGCTGGCGGGTGTGGAAGGCGCCTACTGCCTGCTCGTCGTCATCGACGATACGGTGATCGTCGCGCGCGACCCGCATGGATGGCGGCCGCTCGTGATGGGCAAGCTCGGTGATGCGTGGGTATTTGCGTCCGAGACGTGCGCGCTTGACATCGTCGGGGCTACCATCGAACGCGAAGTGGAGCCGGGCGAGATCATCGCGGTGGATGCGCACGGCCTGCGCTCGGTGCAGGGATTCGCGTCGAAGCCGATTCATCGTTGCGTGTTCGAGCACGTCTACTTTGCGCGCCCCGACAGCAAGGTATTCAACGGTTCGGTGGACAAGTCGCGTCGCGCGTTAGGCCGTCGCCTCGCGATCGAATGCCCTGCTCCCGGCGCTGAAGTCGTTTTCGCTGTGCCCGATTCGTCCAACTCGGCGGCGCTCGGCTTTTCCGATCAGTCGGGCATTCCGTACGAACTCGCGCTGATTCGCAATCACTACATCGGCCGCACATTCATTCAGCCGACGCAGGCCGGACGCGATGCGAAGGTGAAGGTGAAGTACAACCCGGTACGCGAATTGCTCGAGGGCAAGAGCGTGGTGATGGTGGATGACTCGATCGTGCGTGGTACCACCACGCGCGGCCTCGTGTCCATCGTCCGTGCCGCTGGTGCGCGCGAAGTGCACATGCGCGTGAGCAGCGCACCGATCATCAGCCCGTGCTACTATGGCATCGATACCCCGCGCCGGGAGGAGCTCATCGCCGCGACCATGACCCACGATGAGCTCGTTCGTCATCTGGGCGTCGACTCATTGGGCTACCTTTCGCTCGATGGTATGCTCGAAGCAATGCCGCAGGGGCCGGGTGGCTATTGCCACGCCTGTTTCTCCGGCCGCTATCCCACCGCTATTCCCTCCGAACCAGAGTTGTTGCGCGCTGGCAGTGAAGCCGCAATTCCCGCTGGTATTGCCTGACATCAAGGAGAACCTTTGTGATTCGTTCCGTCTATTCGTTCGGGAACGGCAGGGCTGACGGTACGCGGGTCATGAAGGCGGAGTTGGGCGGCAAGGGTGCGAATCTCGCTGAGATGACGAATCTCGGCGTACCCGTGCCGCCAGGCTTCACGATTACGACGGCAGTGTGCGTCGAGTATCTCGATGGCGGGACAATTCCGGCGCATGTCCGCGACGAAGTCGCCGTGGCGCTGGTACAACTCGAAACCGCGAGCGGAAAGCGCTTCGGCGAGGCGTCCAACCCCCTGCTCGTTTCCGTGCGCTCCGGTGCGGCAGTCTCGATGCCCGGCATGATGGAAACGATCCTCAACCTTGGTCTCAACGACGAGACCGTTGAGGGACTGGCCGCCGCCAGCGCGAACCCTCGGTTCGCCTTCGATTCGTATCGCCGCTTCTTGCAGATGTACGCCGACGTCGTGCTGGGCGTGCCCCTGCACTCCTTCGAGCAGCTGTTGGGCTCCAAGAAGATGCTCAACGGTGTCACGAGCGACGCCGAGCTCCCCGCGGATGCATTGCGCACGCTCGTTGCCGAATACAAGCAGCTGATTCGCCACGTCACCGGCGCCGATTTCCCGATGGATCCGCGCGAGCAGCTCTGGGGTGCGATCGAAGCGGTGTGGCGCTCGTGGACGCTCAAGAAGGCGATCGACTATCGGCGCGTCAACGGCATTCCGCACAACCTCGGCACCGCGGTCAACATCGTGTCGATGGTGTTCGGCAATATGGGCGATGACTCGGGAACCGGCGTTGCGTTCACGCGCGATCCGTCCACCGGCGAGCGCAAGTTCTACGGCGAGTTCCTAGTGAACGCGCAGGGCGAAGACGTCGTCGCCGGCATTCGCACGCCGCTGCACATCGACGAGATGGCGCAGCATCTTCCGGCCGCGTACGCACAGCTGTTGGAGACGCAGGATCGTTTGGAGCGCCACTTCCGCGACATGCAGGACATCGAGTTCACCGTCGAACGTGGCACGCTGTACCTGCTGCAGACGCGCACGGGCAAGCGCACCACCGCGGCTGCTCTGCGCATCGCGACGGACATGGTCGAAGAAGGACTGATCGATCAGCGCGATGCCGTGCGCCGTCTCGAACCGTCGCAGCTGGATCAATTGCTGCATCGCGTCATTAGCCCGACGGTGCGCGCGGAAGCGATCGCCACGGGTCTGCCCGCTAGTCCGGGTGCAGCGAGCGGTATCGCCGTGTTCGATCCTGACGCAGCCGAACAGCGCGCGGCCAAGGGCGAGCTGGTGATTCTGGTGCGCGATGAAACAACGCCTGAAGACTTTCACGGCATGGTGGCGGCGCGCGCAATTCTCACGGCGCGCGGCGGCATGACCAGTCACGCGGCCGTCGTGGCGCGCGGCATGGGCAAGTGCGCGGTCGTGGGCTGCACCGCCGCCGAGATCTCGCACGAGAGTCGCCGGATGACCGTCGGGAATGTCGTCGTGAACGAAGGTGACTGGATCACGCTCGACGGCTCGACGGGACGTGTCTTCCTCGGCGAACTGCCGATGGTGCCGAGTGAGGTGATGCGCGTGACATCGGGCCAGCTGAATGAGCGTGAGGCGCCGGTGTATCAGGCGTTCTCCCGCTTGATGGGCTGGTCGGACGAGTATCGTCGACTGCGCGTTCGCGCGAATGCCGACACACCGCGTGACGCTCGCGTGGCGCGCAACTTTGGTGCGGAAGGCATTGGCCTGTGTCGCACCGAGCACATGTTCTTCGAAGGCGAACGTATTCTCGCGATGCGAGAGATGATCGTCGCGCGCGACTTGCATGGTCGGCGGCGCGCGCTTGAGAAGTTGCTCCCGATGCAGCGTAGCGATTTTGAAGGGATCTTCGAAGCGATGGACGGACTGCCGGTGACGATTCGCCTGCTCGATCCGCCGCTGCACGAATTCCTGCCGCATGGTGGTGAAGAGTCGACGATGCTCGCCAAGACGCTGGGGCTCACGCGAGTCGAGCTGGGGCGCATCGTGGAGAGTCTGCGCGAGACGAATCCGATGCTCGGCCATCGCGGATGCCGGCTCGGTATCGTGTATCCCGAAATCACCGAGATGCAGGCGCGCGCCATCTTCGAGGCAGCGGTCAAGGCCACACGCCGCGGCATCGAGGTGACTCCCGAGATCATGGTGCCGCTAGTTTCCGACGTGGCCGAGTTGCGCCATCAGCGCGCGGTCATCGAGAGTGCCGCCGAACAGGTCATGGGTGCGATGGGCGAGCACGTGCCGTATCTCATCGGCACGATGATCGAGTTGCCACGCGCAGCACTGACTGCCGATGAGATCGCCACCGAAGCGGAGTTTTTCTCGTTCGGCACCAACGATCTCACGCAAACGACGTTCGGCCTCAGCCGGGACGACGCTGGACGCTTCCTGCCCCAGTATCTGGAGCGCGGCATCCTACACTCCGATCCGTTCCAAGTGTTGGATGCCAAGGGCGTCGGCAAGCTCATCCAGTGGGCCGTGCGTGACGGCCGCGAGACGCGTCCAAAGTTGAAGGTGGGCATCTGTGGCGAACACGGCGGCGAACCGCAGTCGGTAGCGTTCTGCCATCGTGCGGGATTGGACTACGTGTCTTGCTCGCCGTATCGGGTACCGGTGGCGCGACTCGCTGCGGCCCAGGCAGCGCTCGCCGACGCGTAGTCGTAGACGTTCGAGATGTAGTTCCGCGCGCTGGTCGCGACTGTGCTCGCTCGGCCGGCTCAGTTCGATGCTCCGATCTCCGACGAAAACTGTTCTGATTCTCCAGATCGATGGCGCAGTGGAGCAACCGGCGATGCGATGCATGCATCGCCGTTGTTGTTGTATCGCTGCCACAGAGACCACGTATATTCGTTCATTCCCATGAAATGAATAGTTACGGAGTAGCGGCCTCCCACTTGCACGTCCATGGCGCCTTCCAGCAAATCGCCGACGTCGAAACACGGAACGCCCGAAATTGAGAGAACGCATGGATCGACTTCTCTTATCCTGTGGATGATCGCAGTAGGGCTGACGGTCGCAGTTTGCATCGTCTATCTACGCGCACAGGGCGCACGCGAACTCATGCCGGACGAAGGGATTTACTCGTACGTCGGTTGGGCATGGACGCAGGGCGACGCGATTTTCAAGGACGCGTGGGAGCAGAAAGGGCCGATCGTTTACGTCTTCCCGGCCCTCCGCATTCTGCTGGCCGGAAACGCACCTGAATGGGTCGGCTTCCAGGAAGTCGCGCTGGGCATGGTCACCGCACTTGCGGTCGCGGGCGCTGCGCGAGTGCTCTGGGGATCGACCGTCGCCTCCTTCGTATTTCTCTTCGCGACTGCGCTTTGGACGCAGCTTCCGCCGAATGGCGGCGGACTGATAAGCACGGCGGGCTCCGTCATTTCGATGCTCGAAGCGCTAGCCGTGTTGGTGCTCACGATCGGCGCCACTTCGAACAGTCCTCGCCGATCCACCATCGCATTCACGCTCTTCGGCGCATTCGAAGCACTGCTATTCTGGTGCCGGCCGAATGCCATCGTGACGCTCGCGTTGTTGCCCTGCGTGCTGTTGTTCTCGCCGCGGCTGCGGGCGCGCTGGATTCACTCGTGTGTGGCTGCGTCAGCAGGTGCACTCTGCACGCTCGGACTCGTCGCGTGGTGGATGTACGTGCAGGATTCGCTCGACGCCCTGTTCGACATCTACTTCCGCTTCGGTCCGATTCGAGGTGCGTTGGCGATGGATGGCATCGGATTGCCGCGTGTCCTCGAGCGCATGCTCACCGAGTATCGCCGCCTGTTTGTCATTCACGTGTTCGGTTTGCTGGCGCTCACATTCGCATGCTCCTTCGCACGCCAACCTGCCGACTCAGGACGCGTCGGATCGCGCGAGCAGGAACGTCTTGCGCGGATCATCAGCGTATTCTGGGTTGCATTGGCGCTGCTTGGCTACGCGTCGAGCGGCGCCTTCAACCATCACGCGTTGCCGTCGCTCGCGGCCCTGGCTTTCGCCGGTGGCTGGATCCTTCACAGCGCTTGGCACTTCACTGAGGGCAAGATCTCAATGCCACTCCGCGCGATTGCGCTTGGCGTGCTCACAGTTGCGATGGTCGGCCGTCCGCTGGCGCGAGCGTTAAGGCAACCGCGAGGCAATCCAGCGAAAACGGACTGGCGACGAATCGCAGACTACGTTGTGCGCACCACGAGTCCGAACGATCGAATCCTGACGATCACCGGATTCGCCGGTCCGGCGATATTGACCACCTCTCAACGACTGAGCGCCGTCCCATGGACGTTCCCTATGCCGCTACACGCGCGCGGCTATGTGACGGACTCCATGTGGTTGCGCGTCGCAAGGGTTCTCGAAGGCCCGACCGCCGTGAAGACCGTGCTCGCTGATCTCATGTCCATTCCTCCCGCCGCGCCCGGCGATAGCACCATCGAGTGGACCCTACGCAATGTCGAACGAGGGCTTATGCCGAGGTCCATGCAGGATAGCACGGTCTTCCCGAGCAAAGAGCGGGCGAAAGCGTTGCTCGTGCAGAACTACGAGATCACGCATTGCGACGCGAAGGTGTGCGTGCTCTCACGCCGCATGGCTCCGGCGCGTGCTGAGTCGAGAAGAGGAACACAGTAGCGAGGCTATTCTCCAATCGGAGCGCTCACCCGCGGAGGCTTCAAGGAGTCTCGGCCTGCACCACAAAGGCCGGCCGGTTTTGCAGCATCTGGTATGCCCGGCCGATGTATATCCCGAGAATTCCGAGCACCGCGAACTGCACCGCGAATAGCAGAGCCACCAAGGCCGCAAGTGAGGCCCAGCCTGGAACCGTCCGTCCAGCAATGAACTCGAAGATCGCATAGACGACTTCGCCGACGGCGAGTACACCCGTCACCATCGCCATCAATATGCCAAGCTTGAGTGGCGCGCTCGAAAAGGACACGATGGAGCCCGCGGCCATTCGAGTCATTCGCCGGAGCGTGTACTTCGTTGTCCCTGAAAACCGACGCGCGACGTCAAATTCTATTGTCGTCGAGTTGAATCCAAGCCACTGCACCGTCCCTCTGAGGAACTGGTCAGGATTCCGGAAACTCAGGACCCGCGCAACCACGCTTGCGTCAAGCAGACGAAAGTCCGACATGCCGGCATACATCGGGACACCCGTCAGCACGGAGAACGCGGAATAGAAGACCCGCGACGTCCACCGCTTGAACGCAGAGGTAACCACGGCATCCCGGCGCTTCGTCAGTACCACAAGACTTCCGTTGCGCCACGCACGGACCATCTCATGGATGCACTCTGGCGGGTGCTGGAGATCTGCATCCATACTCACCACCGCGCGGCCGCGCGAATGCGCAAGCCCGGCGAGCAGTGCGCGCTGATGTCCGAAGTTTCGGGCGAGCCGAATGCCTCGGATATGTTGATCCTGTTGTGCCAGCTGCGAGATCACATGCCAGGAGTCGTCAGAGCTTCCGTCATCGACGACGATCAGTTCAAAACATCGCACATCGCTGCTCTCCATTACTTGCAGCACACGATGCGCGAGTGCCGGCAGCCCTGCTTGCTCGTTGAAGGCCGGACAGACAATGCTCAGTTCCACCGCGTCACCCGCTCTACCGCTCTGCACACTCGGTGATGAGGACCGATGGTACTCGGGCCAAAGCGCGACTTCGCTGGATGCGTCGACGTTTGCTGGCATGGTCGGCGATTGAGTATCAAAAATCGTGGAGGGGTGCTCACTGACGCGTCCCGACGGCGCACTCAACGAAGGCAAACCACGATGCAGATCCCGCAATGAACCCATCTACAACATTTCTGAATCAACTCATGCCAGCGGTCCGTTGGGCTGTCTTCTGGTCCCAAACGCATCGCCACTCCCAATTGATCTACGCCGACTTCGGAGGTCGCGCCAGTCGCAAGCATGGCGCCGACGCGTCGAAGGTTCGTAGCTGAAGGGGTCGCTTGTCGGAGTTGTTCATCGGCATATCTGTTGTCGTGAGTGCGACGAATCCGACAGGGTCGTTGGGAAACGCAAACGCCCCGCCGAGTGATCGGCGGGGCGTTTTGTCTGCTAGTGGAGGTGAGGGGAATCGAACCCCTGTCCGAGACTAGATCGACTTCAGCGTCTACGTGCGTATCCCATTGATTGAGGTCTCCGTCCGCTGGCCAACAGGAAGCCCACGGCCGAACAAGTCGACTAAGTTTTCGCCCCGCTGCGGTCGACGCACCGCAGGACTAGCCCAGATTTTCGATACCCGTCAAGCCGCCCCGGGCGGGCTTCCTGTCGGGCAGACGCCTACGTAACTCGAAAATTACGCGGCGAGCGCCAGGTTGTTGTTGGCGATTGTGATTTTCCCGAGTGTTTAGCCAGGTTCTCGAGTACCTGAGCACGCAACCAAAGCTTCACCAACCCCGTCGAAGCCAGTCACCCCCGACGTCTTGCCACTCGCCGCATCGCCAGACCCTGCGAGTAGTCTGCTACACCTGCAGCTGCAACCGCTCCCTACACTTAACGCACCAGCACAGTTCCGGCAACGGCACGCTCGCGCTACGCCGCCTCGCAGGTAAGCGACGAGACGTCGGGATCGTCTGCCTGCGCACCACGCGCCACCAGCGCGTCGTACCCCTCGAGGTAGCGCGAGAAAATCCCCTCCACTTCGGCAAAGTCGCGCACCTGATGGAGCTGCTTGCGCAGATCGGCCGAGTTGGGGAGCCCCTTCACGTACCATCCGAGATGCTTGCGGAACTCGAGCGCGGCACCGACGGCATCGACCTCGTACTGCTGCACCATGCGTGCGTGATCGAGCGCGATCGCGAAGCGCTCCGCGACGCCCGGCGCCGCAGGCAGCGGCTCGCCCTGCAGGAGCGCCCGTGTCTGCCGAAAAATCCAGGGCTGCCCGTACGATCCGCGACCGATCATGATGCCGTCACAGCGCGTGTGCTCATACATACGGAGCGCGTCCTGCGCCGTCTTGATGTCGCCGTTGCCGAGCACGGGGATGTCGAGCGCCTCAGCCACGCGCGCGATCTCGTCCCAATTGGCGCTGCCGCTGTACATCTGCGTGCGCGTCCGAGCATGCAACGCCAGCACACGTGCGCCGGCGTCCTGACACCGGAGAGCGATGCCCACCGGATCACGCATCTCCTCATTCCAGCCACTGCGAATCTTGCACGTCACCGGGAGCGGCGTCGCCGCAGACACGGCACGAATGATCTGTTGAACCAGATCGAGGTCACGCAAACAGCCCGAGCCGCCATTCCGACGCACGACCTTCTTGACCGGACAGCCGAAGTTGATATCGACGAAATCAGGCTGGAACAGGTCGGTGACCAGTGCGGCCGCCTCGGCCATGGCCGCGGGCTCTGCACCGAAGATCTGCACGCCAATGGGACGCTCTTCGGCACTGAAGCGCAGCTTGTCCACCGTCGCCGGATTCTCTCGACGAATGCCCTCGGCCGACAGGAATTCGGTCACGACGACGTCGGCACCATGCTGATGGCAAAGTCGCCGGAACGGCGACTCCGACACGCCAGCCATGGGCGCGAGATAGACCGGGACCGCGTGCGGTACGTCGAAGGGGAACGCTTTGGCAGTCATTGAGTTGGAACCTAGCAGCGCCCTCGGGACCGGGCAACGCGTCCGGTTTGACAGCGGCGGCTCCGGGGTTATCATCGAAGGCTATGGAACTGCGAGAATTCTTTTCAGAAGATGCCGTCCAGCTCGAGCTTCAGGGCACGACCAAGGACGAAGTGCTCAAGGAACTCATCGGGCTGCTCAAGCTCGACGAGAAGTCCGAGGGCATGCTGTTCAAGATGCTCAAGCGCCGCGAGAATCTTGGTTCCACCGGCATCGGCCGTGGCATCGCGATTCCGCACTGCCGCTCGTTGGTCGTGAATCGTCTGCGTGTCGCCTTCGGCCGAAAGAAGGCCGGCGTGGACTTCAAGGCGATCGACGACAAGCCGGTGCACTTCTTCTTCCTGATCGTCGCCCCGCCGCTCGAGGTGTCGAATCAGTACTTGCCCGTACTCGGCAAGATCGCCCAGTTCAGCAAGGAATCCGACGTGCCGGGTCGTCTCCTGGAACTCACGTCGTCCGCTGAATTCATGGCGCTCCTCGAGGAAAAGCGCGTCTAACCAGAGCTGGCAGCGCGTGGGGCTACTCCTGCTCCACGCGCACTCGCGAGAGGTTTCCGCGAAGTCGTTGTCGGGCGCGAAGCGATTGTAGAATGGACGCGGCCGCCAGGCCAGCTACGAGACCGAGCCAGAGGCCTCGCTCGCGCAGTGGCGTGCGAAAGCCCAGGTACGCGCCGAGCGGTACCCCGACGCCCCAGAACGACACCATGTGCAGGATCGCGGGCACGCGCGTATCGCCGGTGCCACGCAGTACGCCGCCTGTCACGGCCTGCAGGCCGTCGAACACCTGGAACCAGCCCGCCAGCGGAATGAGTGCAACCGCTACCGCCACGGTCGCAGCATCGTTCGTGTAGCGCGTCGCGAGGAACTCCGGCACCGACAGGAACACGGCTGCGCTGAAACACATGAACCCCGTACCGCACACGATCGCTGCGAGTGCGTCGCGCCGTGCCGCTTCCATGTCGCCACGACCAATCGCGCGCCCGACGACAGCGCTGGCCGCACCGGCAATGCCAAGCGGCACCATGAACGTGAGCGCAGCCATGTTGAGCGCGATCTCGTGCCCTGCGAGCGACGCGGTGCCCATCCACCCCATCAGCAGCGCCGTGAGGCCGAACGCGAAGCTCTCGAAGAACCACTGCACTCCGATCGGTGCACCAATGCGCACGGTGCGCACAATGGGCGCCCAGTGCAGCGTCTCTTTACGCCACGGCCGGAGCAGCGCATGAAACTGCCGCCACGACAACGCCAACAGCGTGAGCGCCATGGCCCACATCGAAATCGCCGTCGCGAAACCTGATCCGGCCACGCCGAGTGCCGGAGCACCGAGGTTGCCGAAGATCAACAGCCAATTGGCGGCAACGTTGATCACGTTCGCGATGATGACGGCGTAAACAACAGTCCGCACTCGCCCCATCGCCTGCAACGTCTGTCGCATGACGTTGAAGATCAGAAATGGCAGTACGCCGATCGCGCGCCGGCGCGTGTACGCGGCGGTATCGGGAATGACATCCTGCGGCTGTCGGAATAGCTCGAGCAGCGCCTCACCGGGCATGAGCGCGAGGGTGATGACGATGGCCAGTGCACACGCGATGACTACGCCACGCTGCACTGATCGCGCGACATCTTCCGTGTCGCCGGCTCCCACCGCCTGCGCAATCACCGGATCGAGGGCCAGGAGCAACCCGAGCCCGAACACGCTGGTGTTGAAGAAGTAGAGATTCCCCAACGCCACGGAGGCGATCGCGGCACCACCCAACTTCCCCACCATGATCGCGTCGACGACACCCATCGCCTGCATACCCACGTTCACGAACACGATCGGTGCAGCGAACCGCGCCATGTCGCGCAGGTCCGCGCCCCACGTGTTGGTACGACTCAACGCGATGCCGCCCCCTTCGCGCGCGCCACGATCTCACGCGCCTCTCGCAGCATGCGCTGCGCGTCGAACGGGATGCCGTCCTTGATGGTCCACGCCACGCCGCCGCCCGTACCCGCGGCGGCATCCGCACGAGGCGGGTAGAAGACCTTGAGGTCCTCCAGCGGGTTGCCGTTCAGCACGATAAGGTCGGCGAGATAGCCGGGACGCACGCGCCCGAGTCGTGTGCCCTCGCCAAGAATCTGCGCGTTGTTGGCCGTCGCATGCTGCAGCACCTTGATCGGCTGGAAGCCGGCCTCCTGGTGCAACTCCAGCTCGCGAATGAGACCGAAGCCGTAGACCTGATAGATGAAGCCTGCGTCCTCGCCAACGCCGATCACACCGCCGAGCTTCTCGAAGTCGCGCACCGCCTGGAACCAGATGCGATAGTTCTCCTTCCAGTACGCCTCGTCGGTGCTGCTCCAGTTCGCGAAGTACGATCCGTGGTTAGAAGGGTCCGGCTTGAAGTACTTGTCGAGTGTCGGATGCAGGTACTCGCGGAACCACGGCTGCGACTCGGCGCGCTGCAAGTCGCGGCTCGCCTCGTAGATGTCGAGCGTCGGGTTCCAGGCGACGTTTCCCTTCACCATCGCCTTGAGCACCTCCTGCAGGCGCGTCGGATCGGCTTCGCGCCACAAGCGACCCGCCCACCGGAAGCGCATGCCCTCATCGGCGTAGTTGAAGTCCGACGGGAAGTGCTGCGCACCGTCGAGAATCGCCGCATCGGGCACACCGTACCAATGTTCGATGCTGGTGAGGCCGCCCGCTGCCGCGTCCCAGGCATTGGTCTCGTCCACCGCCATGTGGTGCGCGACACGGAGCCCCTGCTTCTTCGCTTCGTCGAGCACGGGCAGGTACGTGTCCTTGTCCATGCCGAACAGCTTGAGGCCGTCCACACCCATCGCCTTGAGATCGCGCACTCGTTGACGCGCCTCGGCCTCGTTGCGCGGCACGGGCATGTAGGCGTAACGCGCGTACACGTAGATGCGCGGCGACGCGACTTCGCCGGACAGCGAACGTGCGCGCAGCTGCAGTGTCTTTGGCGTGTCGCTTGAGACATCGCGCACGCTGGTGATGCCCATGCCGAGCCACAGCTTGAGCTCGTAGTCGAGCGACTGCGGAAGGCCGGCGCGTTCATCCTGCACGTGCCCGTGAATGTTGATGAGTCCGGGCATGACGTACTTGCCGGTGGCATCGATTTCCACGTCACCCGCTGCCGGCCGACGCGCGGTACCATCCTTGGCAGCCACCGGATCGATGGCGACGATCTGCGTGATCTGATTCCCCTCGATCACGATGTCCTTCGGCCCTTCGGCGGGGGTACCGTTGCCCTCGATGACGAGCGCGCCGCGAATGACCATGCGTTTGGGCCGCACGCCATGCGCAGGCGCTGGCACACCGCGCACCACCGCCGGCGAGCGAGTCGGCGGCGTTACCGTCTGCGCCGTGAGCGAAGACCAAGGCGAGCAGAGCGTCACCGCGGCCATCGCGACGATCAACGAATCAATTCTGCGATTGCCTGACAGCATGCGCGGATCTCCGTACGGCGAATATGTGAACGAGGCGAACCGGCGACGCTACTCCCACTCGATTGTCGCAGGGGGCTTCGAGCTGATGTCGTAGACGACGCGATTGACGCCGTCCACTTCGTTGATGATGCGATTGGAGATGCGACCCAATACATCATGCGGGAACGCGAACCAATCCGCCGTCATGCCATCGGTGCTGGTGACGGCGCGCAACGCAATCACGTGCTCATACGTGCGTCCATCGCCCATCACACCAACAGAGCGCACCGGCAGAAAGACCGCGAAGGCCTGCCAGATGTCGGGATAGAGTCCCGCTGCGCGAATCTCTTCGAGGTAGATCGCATCGGCACGGCGCAGAATGTCGAGCGCGTACGGCGAGACCTCGCCGAGCACACGAATAGCGAGGCCTGGTCCCGGGAATGGATGACGGCCCACCATCTCTTCGGGCAAGCCGAGTTCACGCCCCACGTTGCGCACTTCGTCCTTGAACAGTTCACGCAGCGGTTCGATCAGCGCAAACTTCATGTCTTTCGGCAGACCGCCCACGTTGTGGTGCGTCTTGATCGTCGCCGACGGGCCACCCGTCGCGCTCACAGATTCGATCACATCGGGGTACAGCGTGCCCTGCACGAGGAACGACGCATCCTTCCCTGCCTCGGTGGACGCCTCCTCGAACACGCGAATGAAGTGCTCGCCGATGATCTTGCGCTTGCGTTCCGGTTCGCCCACACCGGCGAGCGCATTGAGGAAACGATCCTCCGCGCGCACGGTGATGAGCTTGATGCCCAAGTGCATGCCCATCGTGCGCTCCACCTGCTCGCGCTCATGCAATCGCAGCAGTCCGGTATCGACGAAGATGCACGTGAGCTGATCACCGATGGCCTTGTGCACCAGCGCCGCGGCCACGCTCGAATCAACGCCACCAGAGAGTCCGCAGATCACTTGCTTGTCGCCAACGAGTTCGCGTATGCGCGCGACTTCGAGATCAATGAAGTGACCGGCCGTCCAGTCGGGCGTACAATGGCAAACGCCGTAGACGAAGTTCTGGATGATGTCCGCGCCGCGCGCCGTATGGGCGACTTCGGCGTGGAACTGCACCGCGTGGATGGGACGCGTCTCGTGACGGAAACCCGCGCACGTGGTGCCACTGTGCGCCGTTGCGACGTACCCGGGCGGCACCTGCTCCACGTGATCACCGTGGCTCATCCAAACCGTGGTCTTCTCGCCTGCGTCGAAGCCGGCGAACATCCCCGCCGGCTCATCGACCGTGACTTCTGCGCGCCCGTATTCTCGGCGACCGCCGCCGACCACCGCGCCGCCCTCGAGATGTGCGATGAGCTGCATGCCGTAACACACGCCCAGCACCGGCGCGATGTCGAGTAGATCAGGCGACACCGTTGGCGCACCTTCGTCGGTCACGGAACTGGGTCCGCCTGACAGAATGATGCCGTCCGGCTTCCAGGCGCGAATCCACTCCAGCGACTTGGTCGGCGAGTGAATCTCCGAGAATACGCGCGCCTCCCGGACGCGGCGAGCGATGAGCTGCGTGAACTGCGATCCGCAGTCGAGAATCAAAATACGGCTGCCCATCAGAACTTCCACTCCGGTCCGGAGAGTTTGAGGAACTCGATTGCTTTCGTCTCGAGATCGAGGATCGCGCCGGTAGGCGCCCCGTGCAGCCACCCGCACCCTTCGCCGGGATTCACCAGCAGCGAGTCACCGCGCGACTTCATCTCCGGCACGTGCGTCATGCCGTGCACGATCACTTCATGACCATCGATCGAGCGCTGATGCACATCGCCTAGATCATGAATGAGCAACACCGACTTTCCGCCGAGGTCGAAGCTATGCGGCGATTCGTAGAGCTCAGCGGCGCCGAATCCAGCCTTCGCCGCGGCCTGCAACGCATCGCGATCGCCGTCGTTGCGACCGAAGACGCCGAGCACTGGAAGCGAGAGATCGTGAAACGGCTGCAGCGAGAAGGGCGAGCAGAAGTCGCCCGCGTGCATCACCAACGAGACGCCGCCCGCCAGCATTTGCTCGAGCAGCGCGCGGACCGCAGGCACGCGGTCATGAGTATCCGACAGCAAACCGATGCGCATCAGGCAGTTCTCCACTGGAGGTGCGCGCGTTCCAGGCGCACCAGGTCTTCGTAGCGTTCGCGCTCCGTGATCACTGCAAATCGATCGCCATCAACGAGCACTTCGGCCGGACGCGGCCGAGAGTTGTAGTTCGACGCCATCGTGTAGCCGTAAGCACCCGCCGTGCGCACCACCATCAAGTCGCCCGCACTCACGTCGGCCACCACGCGGTCCTTCGCGTAGAAATCACCAGACTCGCAAATCGGGCCGACAATATCCGCCACCAGCGTGCCCGCTGTATCACGCACGGGATCGATCTGGTGAAACGCCTGATACAACGCCGGGCGAATGAGATCGCTCATCCCCGCGTCGGTGACCACAAAGTCCTTTCCTGCGGCATGCTTGCGATACAACACCTCAGTGAGCAGCACACCCGCGTCGGCCACGAGGAAACGCCCCGGCTCGAGCATGAGCGTGAGTCCCACATCGCGTACCGCCGCAATCACCAGCTGCGCATAGTCTTCGACATCGGCCTCCGACTCGCCCGGCTCATATGGCACGGCGAGTCCGCCGCCGACGTCCATGAACTCCAACTCGTGCCCCTGCGCGCGCACGGTCTCGATCAACGTGAGCAAGCGAGGCAAGGCATCGCGAATCGGGTCGGCGTTGCTTATCTGCGACCCGAGATGCATGCCGAGTCCCTTGAGCTGCACATGCGGCAGCTCGAGCACCAGTGATGCGACACGTTCGACGTCATCGCGCGGGATGCCGAACTTCTGCCCCTTCTCACCTGTCTTGATGTACGCATGCGGCGTCTCGACGGTGACCTCGGGATTGACCCGAATGGCAATCGACGCAATCACGTCCAATCGCGCGGCGACGTGCTCGATCGCGAACAGCTCCGCCTCGGACTCCACGTTGATCAGCTGCACGCGTTCTTGCAGTGCCTGCTCGATCTCCAGCATCGTTTTGCCAACACCGCTGAAAACCACATCGCGCCCAACGAAGCCGGCTTCACGCGCGCGATACAGTTCACCACCGGAGACGATGTCCACACCCGCCCCAAGCTCCTGCAGCAACCGCAGCACCGAGAGATTGGAATTCGCCTTCATGGCGAAATGCACGTGATGCGGCACCGACGCGAACGCGCGCGACAACCGCTCGAAGCGCGCGCGAATGGTGTTGGCGCTGTACACGTAGCACGGCGTTCCCACCGCCGCTGCAATGTCGGCCAGTGCGACCCCCTCGGCGCGCACCGATCCATCAACGCGAGCGAACGCACTCTCCAGCGCGGATGCCACGGTCAGTACGACCGCGCCCAAAGGACTTCGTACTTGGCCGGTTCACCGGTGACCATGCAGGTCGTCGGCGCGACCGGCGAACGGAATTCCGGATCGGGGATGCAGCGAATCGTGGCCTTGGTCTCTTCCTTCACCTTGGCCTCCACCGCGGGATCGCCATTCCAGCCCGCGTAGACGAACGCACCGTCCCCAGCCATGATCTCCTTGAACTTCTCGTACGAGATTGGCTCGCGAATGCTGTTGGCTTCGAGGCGCGCACGCGCTGCGGCCAGCATGTCCGCCTGAATCTGATCGAGCACGACTGGCAGTTCGGTGCGCAGCGCATCGATCGCGATCGAGCGCTTCTCACGCGTGTCGCGGCGCACCAACATGCCCGAGTTCGACGCGAGATCGCGCGGGCCGATCTCCATGCGCAGCGGAATGCCGCGCAGCTCCCAGTGGTAGTACTTGGCGCCTGGCTTCACGCCGATGCGGTCGTCGACGTGCAGGCGGAGACGCTCGTGATCCGGGCGCTTGAAGCTGCCCAAGTCCTCCTTGATGCGATGCGCCTCCGCGAACACGGCGGCACGCTCCTCGTCCGTCTTCCAGATCGGCACGATGACCATCTGAATCGGCGTCAGCTTTGGCGTGAGCCGCAAACCGGCGTCGTCGCCGTGCGTCATGACGAGACCACCAACCATGCGCGTCGAAACGCCCCAGCTCGTATTCCACGCGAACGACTCGCTGCCCTGCTCGTTCTGGAACTTGAGATCGAACGCCTTCGCAAAATTCTGGCCGAGGTTGTGCGACGTGCCGGCCTGCAGGGCCTTGTTGTCCTGCATCATTGCTTCGCAGGAGTAGGTACGCAGCGCGCCAGCGAACTTCTCCGCGTCGGTCTTCTGACCCGTGATTACCGGCATCGCCATGTACTCTTCCATGAACGTGCGGTAGACGCCCAACATCTTGCGCGTCTCGATCTCGGCTTCATCGTGCGTGGCGTGCGCGGTGTGCCCTTCCTGCCACAGGAATTCCATCGTGCGCAGGAACAGCCGCGTCCGCATTTCCCAGCGCACCACGTTCGCCCACTGGTTGTAGAGCAATGGCAAGTCGCGGTAGCTCTGTACCCACTTGGCGAACATCGAGTAGATGATCGTCTCCGACGTGGGGCGCACGACCAGCCGCTCTTCGAGCTGCTTGCCACCGCCCATCGTCACGACGGCACACTCGGGTGCAAATCCTTCCACGTGCTCCGCTTCCTTCGAGAGAAAGCTCTCGGGAATGAAGAGCGGGAAGTACGCGTTCACATGGCCGGTGGCCTTGAACATGTCGTCGAGCGCGCGCTGCATGCGCTCCCACACACCGTAGCCGTGCGGGCGAATGACCATGCAACCGCGGACCGGCGAGTAGTCCGCCAGCTCGGCGCGCAGCACGAGTTCGTTGTACCACTCGCTGAAGTTCTCGGCGCGAGTCGGAAGCTTCTTATCGTCAGACATGAGCGTGTTGTTCCTGAAGAAACGCGGAAACGGACAGCGTGCGTTCGCTGCGGGGAGAGAGCGTGATCACGCGCGCGAGCAACTCGTCGGCGGGCATCGCCCCCGACTTCACCACCACAACCTGCGCCGCTCCGGCCTTCTCGGCGGCTTCCAGCTGCTTCTTGAACGACATCGGGCGGAAGGCATACTCCACCGAACAGCCCGTGTCGCGCAGCGCTTTCGACACAGACAACACGCGCGGCACCGCCTTCGCATCGAGATCGGCCGCCATCACCCAGTAGTCGATCGAAGGCGCAGACGAGGGCATCAGTCCACGCTCTCGCAGGAACTCGCCAAGGACGACATCACCCATGCCAAAGCCCAACGCTGGCAGGTCGGCGTCGCCGAGTGACTTGAGCAAGTTGTCGTAACGTCCGCCGCCGCAAATGGCGCGAAACTCGCCGCGCGCATCGAACAGTTCGAAGACGATGCCCGTGTAGTAAGCGAGGCCACGCACGATCGTGAGATCGAACTTGATCCACGACGCCGTACCGAGCGCCTCCGCGTGTGCCAGGTACTCGCCGAAGCGTGCAACGTGTTCCGCCACCGCCGGCGCCGAACCATAGCGAATGCGTACCGTCTCGAAGTCGAGCGTGCCGAGTCCGAGTACGGCGTCGACAGTCGCCGCGTCGAGGCCAGCGGAAACGAGCTTCTCGGCGGAGACGTCGCGCGGCTGACGATCGAGTTTGTCGAGCACCGCGTACACCGCGCTCCACGCGTCTTCGGCAATCTCGAGATGCTGCAGCAGCCCGTTCAGCAACCGGCGATCGGACACACGCGCGCGCACGTCTTCGCTGGTCAAGCCGAGGCCGCGCATGATGTCGATCGCCACGGCCAGCAGCTCGGCGTCCGCCAGCACGTCCGCCTCACCAACGATGTCGACGTTGAGCTGGAAGTGCTCACGCAAGCGTCCCTTCTGCATGCGCTCGTAGCGGAACAGCTGTGGAATCGTGAACCAGCGCACTGGCTTGCGCAGCGCTTGCGCCTTCGCGCCCACCATGCGGGCGAACGTCGGCGTCATCTCCGGGCGCATGGCGACGGCGCGTCCGCCCTTGTCTTCGAAGTTGTAGAGCTGCGTGACGATCTCGTCGCCGCTCTTCTGCGTGTAGAGATCGAGTGGCTCGAGCGGCGGCCCATCGTACTCCAGAAATGCATAGCGCCGCACGACGCGGCGCCAGGTTTCGAAGATGTGGGCTCGCTCGGCGAACTGCTCCGGGTAGAAGTCGCGGAACCCCGGTAAAGGCTTCGGTGTCATCGAGGAAAGCTACCGGGCGAGAGGATCGACCTGCAAGCGTTCCATCGCATCGCCCACGGTATGAAAAGAGCCGGTCACGAGGATCGTCGCGCCGTGCGACTGCGCCTCCTGAAGCGCCTCGTCGAAGTCATCACGCCGAACGACCGGCAGCTCCTGATCCTCGCCCCATGCGGCCACCTCGTCGAGAGACCACGCGCGACTCTCGGGAGCGGTCGGCGCCATCGTCAGAATCACGCGATCGGCCACACGTGACACCGCGCGCAGGATGCCGCGCCAGTCCTTGTCGCGCAGCACGCACAGCACCGCCACGACCGGCTTGGGCACACCGATTTCGCGAAGGTTGTCTGCGACGGTCGCGGCGCCGTCCGGATTGTGGGCCACGTCGAACAGCCATGGCCCCCATCGATGAAAGCGTCCGGCCAGTCGCACGCCGCCCAGCAGGGTGTCTGCCTGATCGGCAATGGCGGCCCAGCGCGGCCCAGCGCCGCGTAGCATCGCCAACGCCACCGACGCGTTGTGCGCCTGAAACGCCCCCACAAGCGGCGTCAACAGCGCACGGCTACTCGTGCCCTCGCGCAGAGTGAAGCGCGTACCCGCCCCGTCCACACGTACATCGGACACGTCCCAGTCGCGTCCGGTGACCAGAATGGGCGATGCTCCAACCGATTCGGCGCGACTCTGCAGTAGATCACGAATCTCCGGCCGCGTGTCACCCACGATCGCCGCCACGCCAGCCTTGAAGATCCCCGCCTTCTCGCCGGCGATTTCCGCGAGGGAATCCCCGAGATACTCCGTGTGGTCGAAGCCGATCTGCGTCACGGCCGCGGCCACCGGATGGACGAGATTTGTCGCGTCGAGACGACCGCCAAGGCCGACTTCCACGATGGCGACATCCACCTGCATCGCCGCGAAGTGCGCGAACGCCATTGCCGTGGTGGACTCGAAGAAGGTCGCGCCCAGCCGCGACAGCTCCGGCTCCCACTCGGTCAACCACGCGGCGATCGCCCCGTGCGACATGGGGACGCCGTTGACCACCACGCGCTCCGCGAAGTCCACCAGATGCGGCGAGGTATAGCGACCCACGCGGAGCCCGGCGCCGCGCAGCAGCGCATCGAGTGTCGCCACGGTACTGCCCTTTCCGTTCGTGCCGGCGACATGAAAGACCGGATAGGCGCGATGCGGGTTGCCAAGCAACCCTAGCAGTTCACGCACCCGATCCAGCCCCAATCGCCACGCCCCGCCGGTTCGCGCGAAGAGCCGCCGCAACGCGTCGCGGTAGGCCTCTTCTTCGGGCGTGAGCGCTGGTCCCGCCAAGATCGGCGGGGGCGCCAAGGGGTGCGTGGTCAGCTTTCTTGCGCGTGCCCGGCTGCCGCGGGGCGACCGGTCATGTGTCGCAGAAGCTGCGACAGCACCTTCCGCAGTTCCTTCCGATGCACCACCTGATCGACCATGCCGTGGTCGAGCAGGAACTCAGCCGTCTGGAAGCCTTCCGGCAGATCCTGTCCCAGCGTCTGCTTGATGACGCGCGGCCCGGCAAAGCCGATGACTGCACCCGGCTCGGCGAGGATCGCGTCGCCCAGCATGGCGAAGCTGGCGCTCACGCCGCCCGTGGTGGGGTTGGTCAGAATCGAGATGTAGGGGATGCGACGTTCCGCCAACTGCGAGAGCACCGCCGACGTCTTGGCCATCTGCATCAGCGACAGCACGCCCTCCTGCATGCGCGCGCCACCCGAGGCGGAGATGATGACCAACGGGTGCTTCTTCTCGACGCAGCGCTGTCCGAGACGCGCGATCTTCTCGCCCACTACCGAGCCCATCGATCCGCCCATGAACGCGAAGTCCATGATGCCGATGCCAACGGGCAGTCCTTCGAGCGAGCCCGTCACCGTGAGGATCGCGTCGGAGTCGCCAGCGTTGGTTAGCGCACGCTTGAGACGCGCCGGATAGTCCGGGAAGCCGAGTGGGTCGACCGAACGGAGCTCACCTCCGACTTCGCCGAGCGTACCATCGTCGATGAGCATCGTGGCGTAGTCGTACGCACGCAGTCGACGATGGAAATCACACTCAGGGCAGACGTTGAAATTGCGCAGGAACTTCGCGCGAATATCGGTATGTCCGCAGGCCTCGCACTTTTCCCAGGTATCGGGCGGGATCTCGAGTCGTTCCCGGCGCGGTTGACGCGGCTTTTTGTCTTTCCGAAACCATGCCATAGACCATGTAAGATCGACGCTCTGGGTGACCAAGGCTAGACCTTGCGCCGATGAGCGTTACACGCTCAGCACCTTCGGCGGTCGGGCCGAAAACAGGCCGAATCGAGCGGCGACTCGACCCTACGCCGTGTGAAGGGACTACAGGCCCAGTGCGTCAGCCTGTCCGCGACCTTCTGCGGAGATGCGCAACAAGACGCCAACGGCTAACCAACTCACCAGCAGGAACGAGCCGCCATAGCTGAAGAATGGAAGCGGAATGCCGGTGACGGGCATGAGATTGAGTGTCATGCCGATGTTCACGATCACGTGCACGAACCAGGCGGATACCACGCCAAAGGCGACGAGACTCGGGAACGCATCGTTGGCGCGCGTCGCCACTCGGGTGCTTCGGAGGAAGAGCGCGAGAAAAAGGGACAGCGCGATCGAGACGCCGATGAACCCCAGTTCTTCGCCGACCACGGAGAAAATGAAGTCGGTCTCACGGGCCGGCAGGAACTGTCCGCGCTTCTGGCTGCCGAGAGTGAAGCCCTTGCCGAAGAGACCACCCGATCCGATCGCAACCTTGGACTGCAGGATCTGATAGCCTGATGCGCGCGGGTCGGCGGACGGGTCGATGAAGACCAGCAGGCGACGTTGCTGATACGGCTTGAGTTTGTCCCACAATAGCGGCGCCACGACGCCCATGGCGACGTTCGTGAGCAGCAGTACGACGCCTTCGCGCAGGTAGGTACGCGACCACAGCACGAGCGCGACGAGAATGAGAAACCACGCGCCCCAGATGCCGGTGCTGAATGCGAGAATGAGACTGATCCCCGGGCTCGCCAACATCACCAACAGCTGCCACGGCGTGCCCGACCAGTACAACATCGCGAAGCAAATCGCGATGAAGACGATGCCTGTTCCCAGGTCTGGCTGCGCCATGACGAGCAACCACGGAATGCCGACCACCACGAGCGGTCGCCACAAACCCAGCAGTGACTTGGGCACCTCACGCTGCGAGGCGAGGACGCGCGCCAGCATGAACGTTGTGGCGAGCTTGGCCAACTCCGCCGGTTGCCCGATGCGTCGTCCGCCAACGGTGATCCACCCCTTCACGCTGGCGGCGGTACCGGCACCCGTTCCCACGAACAGCACGAGCACCAGCAGTGAGACGCTAAAGAGATAGAGCGGCCACGCGCTCCATTCGATCAGCCGCACGGAGCCGCGCATGACTGCCCAACACGCGATGAGCGCAAACCCGAACCACATCGCCTGACGCTGCCATAGTCCGACGATCTTGGACGGGATATCCGTTTGACCGGCGGAGAAGACCATGGAAATACCGAACGCTGACAGAACGAGCGCAATCAGCAGCAGCGGATAGTCGATGGTTTGGCGACGGATCGAGGTCGCCATACTACTCCACGATCTCCGACTTCATCGTGAGGCGCTGCTTGAGATAGCGCTCCATGACCTTTGTCGCGATCTGCGCGGCGTGCGGACCGTGCAATCCTTCCTCCAAGAGCACCGCAACCACGATCTGTGGCTTGTCCGCCGGCGCGTAGCCAACGAACCACGCATTATCGGGGTGCGGCGGGTTCTGCGCCGTACCGGTCTTACCTGCGATCGTGAGACCCGCGATCTGCGCACTGGCCGCTGTTCCTCGCGTGACCACGTCGGCAAGCGCGAGCTTGAGCCCTTCCAGCTGCTCGTCGGTCAGGTTGAGGATCTGCTTCCTCTCGACCGTGTGCGAAACGATCTGCGGCTGAGGAGTCGAGCCATCGGTCGCGAGCGCGGAATAGAACTTGGCCATCGAGAGCGGTGTCTGCGCATTGTTGGCCTGTCCGATCGACAAACTCAAGACGACGGACGGATTCCACCCACGCGGACCATACTTGCGATCGAAATACTTCATGCTTTCGGGCCACGTCGGTCGCTTCTCGCCGGGCAAGTCGATGCCGGTGCTGTCGCGGAAGCCAAGTGCAACGCCGCCCGCGAGCAACTTCGCGAGCGAGATCTTGAGACCGAGCTGATAGAAATACACGTCACATGACTTGGCGATCGCTTGCGCGAGCGTCACGTCTCCGTGCCCTCGGTGATCGTGACACTTGAATACACGACCATAGTAGAACGAACCCGTGCACGCCTGCGGCATGCGCGTATCCATGGTCACAAGCCCGCGCTGCAGGCCCATGATTGCCGTAGCCAACTTGAAGGTGGACGCCGGCGCGTACTGCCCAACGAGCGTCCGGTTGAACAACGGCTTGTTCGGGTCGTCCAGCAAGCTCTGATAGTACTTGACCGGTACGCCGCCGATGAAGCGATTGATGTCATACGTTGGCGCACTGTACATCGCACGAATACCGCCGGTCTGCGGATCCATCGCCACCACGCCGCCGCGCAAGGAATCGCCGAAGTACTCGTGGATGAAGCGCTGCAGATCCAGGTCGAGATTCGTGCGCAGTGGCGGCGGCGCTTCCGGCTGCTCCTCGGCGCGCACACCGTTGTCACGCACGACGCGGTTACGCGCATCGACCTCCACAAAACGTCGCCCCTCGCGTCCGCGAAGCTGCTCCTCGTATTGCTGCTCCAGTCCGATTTTGCCGATCTGCTGGCCGGCCTTGTACCCATCGTACTTGGGCATCGCCAGCTGCGCTTCCGTGATCTCGCCCGTGTATCCCACCAGCGTCGCCATCGCGGCGCCGTCCGGATAGTACCGCTTGGGTGAACTCTGAATGATCAGCCCGGGAAACTCGACCCGACGCTCCTCCAGCACCGAAACAACCTGGAAGGATGCGTCCGTGAAGATCACCGCCGGACGTTGCGGCGCACGCCGAAACCGACGCAGCGCCTCGCGCTGCTGCATCGAATCGATCGGCACGACCTTCGCCAACGTGACCAACGCATTGCGGAGCGAATCTTCCGTCGGGCTGATGATCGACACCGAGTAGCCCGGCAAATTCTCCGCGATCACCTCGCCCTTGCGGTCGTAGATGATGCCGCGAGCGCCCGGCAGCGGCACCTCACGCAATCGGTTGTTCTCCGACTGCAGCGTGTACTCTGCGTTGCGGAGCACCTGTGTGCGAAAGAATGCGCCGCCCAGTGCGACGAACGACAGCACGAGAAAACCACGCGCGAGGCGCGCGCGTCGGAGCAGCTCATTCGGATGAAAGCTCATCGCGAATCCTCCCTCGTCTGCCTAGAACGCCTGTGGCCGATACAACGGACGGAACGCGGTCAGCAGGATCACCGCGACCAGCGCCGTCAGCGCCGCGGACAACGGCGACCAGAGCAAGATCTGCAACATCAGATCCACGCCGCGAGCACCGCCACTCACCAGCAACACGCCCACATCGAACAGCCACTTCCCCACGAAGACGAACAAGCCCGTCAGTGCCACATGCTCGGCGAAGAACACTGCCTTGGTCCACGACGCAGCGAAGGCCACGCACGTCATCACCAACGCCGAACTTCCGAACGATGCGGGCACGAGTGCATCGAGCGCGAGCCCCGCGACAAACCCCAACAGGGCGGCAACGCCCGGACGCACGCGTACCGCCGCGAACAACACCGCGATGACCAGGAAGTCTACGTTCGCGCGCGCGCCAAACAACGGGCGCACGCCGAAGTGCGCCGCGGCGAGCAAGGCGAAGCCAAGCCATGCACGAAACGCCGACGCTGGCCCCGGCTGCGCTGGAGGGCCTCTCATCGCGGATCCTGAGGCGGCGGTCCGGTGCGCGCAGGCGTGGCCGGCGGCACGGTGGGCGGGCGTCGTACGGTGTCAGTCCGCGGCAGGCGCGCGCGACGCAAACTATCCGCGCGGAGACTGTCTGCACGCGTACGCAACACGGGGTTAACCGCTGGCGGCGCACCAGGCGCTGGGGTCGCGGCAGGTGGAGCGACGACACCGCTGTCACCAGGGGGAGCGATCGCCGCCGCAGAGTCGAGTGCCGCACGACGTGCCGACAACTCGTCGAGTGCTGCCTTGCGCGCGAGGGAATCACCCGCCGCAGCGATTGCCCGCGCCGCACTGTCAGCCGACGTCACGGTGGCCCACACGCCGTTCACGCCGCGCTGCGCACGCGACTGCAGCAACACCAACACCGGACCGATCGCCGCCGGCAAGACCGCCGGCTTCACGAGATATGTCCGCGCCCACTTTTCGGGCGTCGCAATTTCACCGAGCACGGTGCCGACGGGGATGCCGCGCGGATACGTCGCGCCCAACCCCGAACTCACAATCACGGTACCGGTATCGAGCTTGGCTCGAAACGGCACACCGCGCAGTTCGAGCAACCAACGTTCGGCGCCAGTACCCAAATGCGGTTGCACGATGCCGAACGCGCTCTCGTCCACGCTCATCGCACTCACGCGAAAGTCGGGATGTGCCCACGTGATCACGAAGCTCGTGGTGGCGTCGGCAATCTGCACCATACCCACGAGACCGTCTGCCATGACCACAGGCGAGAACGCTTGCACGCCCGCCGCCGTCCCCGCGTTCAACGTCAATGTGAAGTCATCATCCACGCCGCGCGACGGAATGATCTCGGCGGCCACGAAGCCGTCCTGCAAACGCGCCGAGAGTCCGAGCAAGCGGCGCAACGTCGCGTTCTCCGCAGCGACCGATGGCGCCGTGAGCGCTTGTGTCGCCACCTGACCGCGAACGTTCAGCAGGTCATTGCGTGAAACGATGGCAGCGCGGATCGATGCGGCGCGACCTTCGAGCAACACGAATGGCGAGAGCACCGTGGCCCGCAACGCACTCGACACGGAGTCGCGCATGCGGCGCGGCATGACGAGCGCGAACACGGACAACGCGACACAGGCCACGACGAGGCCGGTGTCCAGTCGTCCTCCCCCGCGAACGCTGCGAGCCACAGCGCCGTCAGGTCGTGAGTACTGACCAGTACTTCTCTTCGTCGTCGAGGATCTTGCCCGTGCCGCGCACCACGCACGTGAGCGGATCCTCGTCGACGTGAATCGGCAAACCCGTTTCCTGACTCAGCAGCACGTCGAGTCCGCGAATGAGCGCGCCGCCACCCGTCATCACGATACCGCGATCGACGATGTCCGACGCCAATTCCGGCGGCGTGATTTCGAGCGCGCGACGCACGGCGTCGACGATCTGCTGAATGGGCTCCTGCACCGCTTCGCGAATTTCACTCGAGTGCACGCGCACCGTCTTGGGGATGCCCGACACGAGATCGCGTCCCTTCACTTCCATCTCGCGTTCATCGCCAACAGGGAATGCAGATCCGATCTGAATCTTGATCTGCTCTGCCGTCGGTTCGCCGATGAGCAAGTTGTAGTTCTTGCGCATGAACTGCACGATGCTCACATCAAGCTCGTCGCCGCCGGTGCGAATCGACGTATCGCTCACGATACCCGAGAGTGCGATGACCGCGATCTCGGTTGTGCCGCCACCGATGTCGATCACCATGTTGCCTGTAGGCGATTCGACCGGGAGACCAACACCGATTGCCGCGGCCATGGGTTCGGTCACCATGAACACTTCCTTCGCCCCCGCGCCTAACGCAGAGTCGCGCACGGCGCGCTTCTCGACTTCGGTGATGCCCGACGGCACGCACACGATCACGCGCGGCTTCACCTTGAACACATGCTTGTCGATGACGAGCGTCAGGAAGTAGCGCAGCATCTTCTCCGTGACGTCGAAGTCGGCGATCACGCCGTCCTTCATGGGCCGCACCGCCATGATGCCATCGGGGGTGCGGCCAAGCATGCGCTTTGCCTCCAAGCCCACGCCGCGGATCTTCTTCGTCTCGCGATCCAGCGCGACTACGGACGGCTCATTGAGTACGATGCCCTCCCCCTTCACGTAGATCAGGGTGTTGGCAGTACCAAGGTCCACCGCGATCGCGTTGGCCGGAAAAAACGAATTCGCCTTCTTGAAGGGCCAGAACATCCGAAAGTGTGCTCGACGGCGCGATGCGCCAGAGAAAGACGGCAATAAGTGCAACGGCGAACGGTAAGGTATCGGTGGAGACTACCCCGAACAAGCCATTGCGATACCGTCACCTAGCGCATCGCGACCGACACCTCAATCGAGGAACGTCGACGGCTCCACATACTCCAGACCGAACGAGTCCGCGACCCCGCGATAGGTCACCGCACCGCCCGACATGTTGAGCCCCTTGAGGAGCGCAGAGTTCTCACGCAGCGCGCGGGACCAGCCCTTGTTGGCCAGCAACAGGAGGTACGGCAGCGTCGCGTTCGTCAGCGCCAGCGTGGACGTCCGCGGCACCGCTCCCGGCATGTTGGCCACGCCGTAGTGAATCACCCCGTCCACCACGTACGTGGGGTTCTCGTGGGTGGTCGGGCGAATCGTCTCCACGCAGCCACCCTGGTCCACCGCCACGTCCACGATCACAGATCCCGGACGCATCTTGGCCAGATCCTCGCGACGCACCAGCTTGGGGGCCTTGGCACCCGGAATCAGGACGCCGCCGATCAGCAGGTCGCAGGTGGAGATCTGCTCGAGGATGTTGTGCCGGTTGGAATGGATCAGCTGCACGTTGGCTGGCATCACATCCGACAGGTACCGCAGACGATCGAGGGAGAGATCGAGCAGCACGACCTTCGCGCCCAGCCCGGCCGCCATCTTGGCCGCGTTGATGCCCACCACTCCACCGCCCAGGATGACCACCTTGGACGGCGGCACGCCCGGCACGCCACCCAGCAGCACGCCGCGCCCGCCGTAGAGCTTCTCGAGGTACTTGGCCCCTTCCTGCACCGCCATGCGCCCAGCCACCTCGGACATCGGCGTCAGAAGCGGCAAGTCACGATTGGGCAGCTCGACGGTTTCGTAGGCGATGCACGTCGCGCCGCTCGCCAGATGCGCACGCGTGAGCTTCTCATCCGCGGCAAAGTGGAAGTACGTGAAGAGCGTCAGATCCGAGCGCAGGAAACCCCACTCCTTTTCGATCGGCTCCTTCACCTTCACCAGCAAGTCGGCGTTGCCCCAGGCCGCGGCCGCATCGGCGACGATGTGTGCGCCCACCGCACGATACGCCTCGTCCTCGAAGCCGCTGCCGACACCAGCACCCGTTTCGACAAACACTTCATGACCGCTGGCGACCAACGCCTCAGCGCCCGCAGGCACGAGCGCAATGCGATTCTCGTTGGTCTTGATCTCTTTCGGTACGCCGATACGCATGAGCGCGATATCCCGTAGTTGTGTGTCGCGTGAAGTAACGAGTCAGCGGCCCGTCAGCTGACGGCCTTGGGACCAAGACTGACCAGAATCTGCGAAGTGGGATCGAAATACTCGCGAGCGACGGCAAGCACCGTCTCCGCGTCGATGGCATCCACCAACGCCATCAGTTCATCAATCGTGCGATGTGGCTCACCATACAGCGCCGTCGTCGCCGCACGATACATACGCGAAGACACGCCTTCCATCGACAACACGAGCTGACCGCGCAACTGGCGCTTGCCTGCGGCCAACTCGTCTGCGGGCAACCCGGACTGCACGACCTCGTTAAGCACATCGCGCACGGCATCGACGGCCTTCTGCGCGGTCTCCGGCGCACTCGCGAGATACACGCCATGCACGCCAGCATCGGCAAACGAAGAGCTGAACGTGTACACACTGTACGCCAAGCCGAGCTCTTCGCGCACGCGCTGAAACAAGCGCGAACTCATCCCCCCGCCGAGCAGCATGCCCAACAACGCGAACGCATAGCGACGTGGATCACTGTGCGCGATCGCTCGACCGCCCAATACCACGTGCGTCTGCGCGATGTCTGCTCGCTCGACGTGCACGGCGTGCGCCGGCGCAGCAACTGCGGGCGGCACCACGAATGGTGTGATATCGCCGCGCGCGCGCTTCATCCATCCCGTGCGCTCCATCGTTTCGAGCAGCTGGTCGTGATCCACACGACCCGACGCGGCCACGACCAATCGGCCCGGATGATACGCGCGCTCGTGCAGTGCCTTCAGATGCGACACTTGCAGGCTCTTCACCGTCTCGCGCGTGCCGAGAATCGGGAAGCCGTGCGAGTGTGCGCCCCACAGCGCACGATTGTGCACGTCGAAGATCACATCGTCGGGGGTATCGTCGACCATGCTGATCTCTTCGAGAATCACTTTGCGCTCGAGCTTGAGATCAGCTGTACGCAGCGATGGCTCGAAGATCAGATCACCGATGACCGCGGTCGCGTCGGCGAGATGCTCATCGAGCACGCGCGCCTGATACGATGTGTGCTCGCGCTCCGTGTACGCGTCGAGCGATCCGCCCAGTGTTTCGAGCGACAGCGCGATCTGCTGCGCACTGCGCTGCGCCGTTCCCTTGAACACCATGTGCTCGAGGAAGTGGGACACCCCCATCTCCTCGGCGCGTTCGTGCAGCGTCGCGGCGCGCACCCACGCCCCGAAAGCAACTGACCGTGCTCCCGGAACTGCTTCCGAGAGCACGGTCAGGCCATTCGCGAGATCCGTGCGGTGCAGGCCGGGCGCCGCCTCAGCGACGGCCACGTCCACGATCACCGCCGCCACCACCACCACCTTCACGGCGCGGCGGACGCTCACTCTGCGGCGCCTCTTCCGGCATGCCCTCGGGGCGCGGAAGCAGAGCCTTCATCGAGAGACGCAAGCGACCACGCTCATCACGATCCACCAACTTCACCGTGACGCGATCACCCTTCTTCACGACATCTTCCGGCTTCTCGACGCGCTCGTGGCGCATCTCGGAGACGTGCAGCAACGCTTCCGTACCCGGCATGATCTCGATGAACGCACCGAACGCGGTGACGGTCTTGACGATGCCTTCGTACGTCTCGCCGACAAC
Source organism: Gemmatimonas sp. (assembly GCA_965279375.1). Lineage (GTDB taxonomy): Bacteria > Gemmatimonadota > Gemmatimonadetes > Gemmatimonadales > Gemmatimonadaceae > Gemmatimonas. Next base: position 3,918,546 of record OZ257156.1, read on the forward strand.
CGCTTCGGCGGTGATGGCCATGACCATCTGCTTCGCGCGCTCCATCGACTCGCCGCCAACGGCCGCGATCGTGACGGTACCGTCGTCCTCGACCGAGAGTTCGGCGCCCGTCTCTTCCTGGATGCCGCGGATGTTCTTGCCCTTCGGTCCGATGAGTTCGCCGATCTTGTCGACCGGGATCTGCACGGTGACGATGCGCGGCGCGTACTTGGACAGATCGCCACGCGGTGTCGCAAGCGCCTTGTCCATCTCGGCGAGGATGTGCAGGCGGCCTTCCTTGGCCTGCGCGAGCGCCTCTTCCATGATCTTGAGATCAAGACCTTCGATCTTGATGTCCATCTGGATGGACGTGATGCCGTCCTTCGTGCCTGCGACCTTGAAGTCCATGTCGCCGAGATGGTCTTCGGTGCCAAGGATGTCGGTGAGGATCGCGTACTTCTTGCCTTCTTTGATGAGCCCCATCGCCACACCGGCGACGGCCGCCTTCATCGGCACGCCGGCATCGAACAGCGACAGCGAACCGCCGCAAACCGACGCCATCGACGAGGAGCCGTTGGACTCGAGCACTTCGGACACGATGCGAATCGTGTACGGGAAGTCCGCGAAGTCGGGAAGCACGCCTTGCAGCGCGCGCTCGGCCAGGTTGCCGTGGCCGATTTCACGACGGCTGGTGCCGCGCATCGGGCGCACTTCGCCGGTGGAGAACGGCGGGAAGTTGTAGTGCAGCATGAAGGAGCGCGTCACCTCGCCCGCTTCCTTGATCGAGTCGAGACGCTGCGCGTCCTTCGCCGTACCAAGCGTTGCGGCGACGAGCGCCTGCGTCTGTCCGCGCGTGAAGAGCGCCGAACCATGCGCTCGCGGCAGCAGCGTCGTGTCGATCGAGATGCCGCGCACTTCGTTGGGCTTGCGACCATCGACGCGAAGGCCCGTGTTGAGCACCTGCGCACGCAGCTCGTTGTATTCGACGTCGCCCAACACCGCGCTGATGTCCTTCGCGTTGTCCGGGAATTCGACGGCGAGCGCCGCAGCGGCTTCGTGCTTGGCCTTTTCGATGGCCTGCACGCGCGTCTGCTTGTCGGCCTGATTGAGCGCGGTCTGGATGGGCTTCGTGGAGACTTCCTTCGTGCGCGCGATAACCGCTTCGGCGGGCTCGGACTTCTTCCACTCCATCTTCGGCTGCTGCACCTTGGCGAGCAGCTCATTCTGCATGTCGATCAGCTCGCGGATGCCATCATGCGAGATCTTGAGCGACTCGAGCACGTCTTCTTCGGTGACTTCGAGCGCGCCGCCTTCGACCATGACGATCGAGTCCTTGCTGCCGGCGACGATCAGCTCCATGTCGGAGAAGGCGAGCTGCTGGAACGTGGGGTTGAGCACCCAGTGTCCCTGCACGCGGCCCACGCGCACGCCGCCGATCGGTCCCATGAACGGGATCTTCGACGCGTTCAGCGCGAACGACGTGGCGAGCAACGCCAACACGTCAGCGTCGTTCTCCTGGTCGGCGGAGATGACGTAGACGAACACCTGCACTTCGTTCTTGAAGCCTTCCGGGAAGAGCGGACGGATCGAGCGATCGATGATGCGGCACGCGAGGATCTCATGATCGTGCGGGCGTCCTTCACGCTTGATGAATCCACCAGGGATCTTGCCCGCGGCGTAGGACTTTTCCTTGTACTCGACCGTGAGCGGGAAGAACGGGAGCGGGCTCTGGTTGTCGCTGACCGTCACGGCCGCGAGCACCATGGTCTCACCGAACTGCACGAGGGCGGAACCGGCGGCCTGCTTGGCCATGCGTCCGGTTTCGATGCTGAGCTGGCGCCCAGCGAACGTTCTTTCAATCTTCTGCATCATCAGCTTTGTAACCTCACGAGAACGCAAATCGCGCGGGTAGCATTTCTGCCCCCGCGCGACGAAATGGCGTGGTCCGGCTTAGTACCGGAGTCCAAGATCTTGAACGAGCGCGCGGAACTCCAAAACGTTCGTGTTCTGCAGGTACTTGAGGAGCCGCTTGCGCTTGCCCACCATCTTGAGGAGCCCGCGCCGACCGTGATGGTCCTTGGCGTGGGTACGAAAGTGCCCCGTCAGGTAGTTGATCCGATCCGTGAGGATCGCGATCTGTACGCGGGTCGAGCCGGTGTCCCCTTCGTGGGCCCGGTACTTGTCGATCGTGAGTGCCTTATCGAACGCCATCGTCGTAATATTCTCCGCGCATGCTTATGCGCGTTGCGCAAGTAGATGCGCAAAGGTTCGCGCGCAATCGTAGGAAGCATGGGAGTTTACACGCGCCCACCCCTCCTGTAAAGGACCGAAGCATGCCCGACCGCTACCTCGGCCGGCACATCGGGAAGTATCGCGTCATCCGCCTCCTTGGAGGCGGCGCGTTCGCGTGGGTGTACGAGGCGATCGATCAGGATCTCGAAATCCCGGTCGCGCTTAAGATTCTCCGCCCGGAATTCTCCGGGGACACCACCGCAGAGGCTCGCTTCCGTCGAGAAGCCTCCACCGCGGCCAAGCTCAGACACCGCAACATCGTCGTCGTACGAGACGTCGGGCAGATCGACGGCGCCTCCTTCGTGGCGATGGACCTCCTCTCGGGCTCGGTGGGGCAGCGTCTCCGCAACGCCCGCTCCCTCCCGGAAGAGGACGTCGTTCGCCTCGGCATCGACGTCGCCGCGGCCCTGGGCGTCGCGCACGCGGCGGGCATCATCCACCGCGACATCAAGCCCGACAACCTCCTCATCGGCTCCGCAGGTGAAGCGGTCGTCGCCGATTTCGGTCTTGCCCGGGCGCTTGCCCAGGAGGCGGGGCTGAGCGCCACGAACCAGGTGATGGGGACCCCGCACTATTTCAGCCCCGAGCAGGCGCGCGGCCTGGAGCTCGACGGGCGCAGCGACCTCTACTCGCTCGGCGTCACCCTCTTTCGCTGCGCGACGGGTGTCCTACCCTTTGACGGCGACGACTGGTACGCGGTCGGCCGTCAGCACATCGACGCACCCGTGCCGTCGGCCCGTACGATCGTGCCGACGCTCTCCGCGCCCTTCGACCAGCTGCTCTCGCGGCTGCTCGCCAAGCAGCCGGCCGATCGCTATCCGACGGCGGAGGCGTTGGGCGAGGCACTTCGTGCGCTCGGCAGCGCATCCCCCGATCGGGAACCGACGCCACTCGCCGATACGGAGTCAACCGGCGGACCATTCCTCCCCCTCCCAGCGGGAGCGCCGGGTCACGTCGCCGTCAGCAAGTGGCTCGAGGGCAGCACCGCGCCCGGTGGCGACGCCCTCGCAGCGATCTCCGCGCGCCGGCTCAGCCCAGCGACCACGGTCGGCATCGCCGCACTGTTGCTCGTCGGAGCCATCGGACTACTCCGCGTCACCAACCCCGGGAGCCTGCCGCCGATTCTCGGAGGCACCAGTGGCAGCGCCGCACCGAGGGTGGATCCGCAAGCGCAAGCGCTGGCCCAGGCGCACATTCGCGACTCCCTCGCCAGCGACTCCGCGCAGCGCGACGTCCTCCAGGATTCGCTGTTCGACCTCGCCCTCGATTCGGCAGCTGCGACACCGGGCTTGGCACCAGCACCAAAGCCCGTCGCCGGCGTCGCGCCGGCCGCTCCCGCAACCGGTGGCTCTCCGTCGCGAACTCCTTCCACCACGCCGTCGAACATCGCACTGCTCGCATCACGCGCGCACGTCGTGATCAATACGGCGGATCGTGCGACGCTTTACGTGGACGGTCAGCGCGTGGGGCAAGGCAGTTGGAGCGGCGACCGACCGGCAGGAAAGACGGTCGATGTCCGCGCCGCGCTCGATGACGCGCCCGTGGACTGCGAGACCGCGCAGCGCGACAGTACGCTTCGGCTCAAGGCGGGCACGCGCACCACGGTGAGCCTGCCCGTACGCGGTTGCGTGGTGCTCAAGGTGGACGTCGACGCGGCGCAGAGCGATGCGCGACTGGTCTTCACACCGACGGATGGCGGAATCACGTTGCGTGTGCGTGCGGACAGTGCTTCCGGACGACTGCTGGTCCGCGGGAAATACGCGCTGGTCGCTTCGCTGGCGCGCTGCTACGAGTACCGCGACACGGTCACGGCGCGCGCCATGTCCCCCGACACCATGTTCCTTCGCTTCCGCATGGACTGCCGCGCAGGAATCTGACAGCCGCGACTACGTAGCCAGCGCTCGCATCGCAGGCGAGCGCGCCAGTTAGCGAGTCAGACCGGTCGCGGCCGCACCGACGGCGCCACCCGCCGCAGCACCCCACCAGAACGTTCGCGCCCGCCACCACGGTGCGACGTCGCGCGCGATGAGCAGGACATGCGATGTATTCACGCGTGCGACCTGCGACGTAACCAACGCCGTGACCGACTCGCCCTCGGCCGACAGCACACGCATGCGCGCGACGATCGCATCGCGACGCATCGGATCGACGGCGTAGACCGCCATGCCGGGTCGCACCCAGCGCGACTCCTTCGGGCGGAAGCGCGCGGTGCTGTCGTCGACGGCATCGATCTCGAAGCGCGCAGCATCACGGGGAATCGACTGCGCGGATGGTGACGTTGCGGTTGCGCTCCCCGACTTGCACGCGGAGAACACGAGAGCGGCCATCGCTACGACATGTCGAGTACCCATCTTTGCTCCGAAGCGGTTCACTTGGTGAATAGCACCGAGCGTAGATCGTTGAACGTGACGAGCACGATCAGTGCAAGCACCGCGAGCACGCCCACGCGCGCGAAGGCTTCGCGGGTGCGCCCGCTGAATGCACTCCCCTTCACCGCTTCGGCGAGCACCATCAGGATCTGACCGCCGTCGAGCACAGGGATCGGCACGAGGTTGATGATGGCGATGTTCAGGCTCAGGAAAGCGATCAGCGACCACAGTGTTTCCGCGCCGTCGCGCGCCGCCTGCACGGACGTTCGCGCGATGGCAATCGGGCCGCCCAAGTTCTTGGCGGACACCTTGCCTGAGAACAACCCGGTGAGCACGTCCACCACGCTCGTGGCCATGCCCCATGTGACCTTGCCGCCGGACTGCACCGCCTGCACCACGCTGATGTCTTCGTGCGCGACCGTGTCGCGCACCATGATCCCGACGCGACCGACCTTTCGCTTGCCACCGGTTGCCGGATCATCCACTTCCGCGACGTTGGGCGTCAGCGTCTTCGAGAGACGGGCTCCACCGCGTTCAACCTCGATGGCGACGGATCCGGAGGTCACCGGCGAAACGCGATCGAGGACTTCTCCCCACTCCTTCACCGGAGCGCCGTTGATCGCGACGATACGGTCGCCGCGCGCCAATCCCGCCAGCGCTGCCGGTGCGCCAGCCACGACTGAATCGATGATCGCCGGGCGGTAAGGGTTGCCGTACGTGTAGAACACGCCACTCGACACGCCGACGGTGAGCAGGATGTTCATGAGCACACCAGCCGACATGATGAACACCCGTGCGGGCACGGACTTGCTCTCCACCCAGCGGTCGGACGGCACGGCCTTGGGTCCAAACGGCGCGAGCCCATTCGGATCCCAGAGCCCCTCGGGTACATCATCCGGACGCTCCACCGGCGGATCAAACGATCCACGATCGGCGCCACCCTCGATGCCCGCCATGGAATCGTCTTCCTTCGTGGCCATGCGGACGTATCCGCCGAGCGGAATCATCGAGACGCGGTAGTCCGTCTCGCCACGGCGCCAGCCAAAGAGCCGACGTCCCCAGCCCAGAGAGAACACGGGCGCGTATACACCCACAGCCTTGGCCGCGAGGAAGTGCCCGAGCTCATGGACGAAGACCACCAGTCCGAACACGAGCAGCGGTGCGACGTACGGCGAAAAATTCGAGAGGAGACTCACAGACTCACCTGAGCATTGACGTGACGACGCGCGGCGGCGTCGGCGGCCAGCAGCGCCTCGAGTGAGGCCCCCGGCATGTCGACCAGCGCCTCGAGCGCACCCGCGACCAGCGTTGGGATCTCGCCAAAGCGAATCCGACCCGCAAGAAAGTGCGCCACGGCCACTTCGTTCGCTGCGTTGAACACCGCAGGCGCCGACCCACCGTCACGGCCAGCCTGAATGCCCAGCGGCAACATCGGGAAGTCGTCCACGCGCACCGGCTCGAACGTCAGACTGCCTGCGGCGATCGGATCGAACGATGATAAACCCGTATCGTGAACGCGTTCCGGCCAACTCAACGCGTAGAGGATTGGGAGCTCCATCGACGGCATGCCCATCTGCGCGAGCACACTGCCGTCGATGAACTCCACAAACGAGTGGATGATGCTTTGCGGATGAACGACCACCTGAATGCGATCGTAAGGCACGCCAAACAGGTGATGCGCCTCGATCACCTCGAGTGCCTTGTTGGCGAGCGTCGCGCTGTCGATCGTGATCTTGCTCCCCATCTGCCACGTCGGATGCTTGAGCGCGTCGGCAACGGTGGCGGTGGCAATACGCTCGGACGGCCAGGTGCGGAACGGCCCACCGGACGCTGTGAGCACCAGCCGGCGCACCTCATGCGGCTGACGGCCCGCGAGGCACTGGAGGATCGCGGAATGCTCGCTATCCACCGGGACGAGTTCGCCACCGTGCCTCTTCGCCGTGTGGGTGACGATATCCCCCGCGACGACCAGCGTCTCCTTGTTGGCCAGTGCCACGCGCTTGCCGGCGCGCAGTGCTGCCATCGTGGCGGGAAGCCCCGCAGCGCCAACGACAGCATTGATCACGACGCGAACGTCCTCGTGCGTGGCCGCCTGGACCAGCGCCTCGGCGCCCTGCGCCCAATCGTGCCCCTCCGGAACGCTACCGCTCACCAGCCCCGTGAATGACGGCCGCCAGCGGTTCACTTGCTTCAGCAAAGCGTCTGCGTTGGCGTTGGCCGTCAGCGCGACCGGCTTGAAGCGCCGTACCTGCCGCTCGAGGACGCGCAGTGCGCTTGTGCCAATGGATCCCGTGGAGCCCAAAATCGCGACGCCGATCGGCTCAGTCGGCTCGGCATACTCGGGATAGCGGATCGAGGCCCGAGGAATGGATTCGTCTGCCTCTTCGCTCATGACGTCGGTGCCGGTAGAAGCAGCCAGCCGTACAGCGCGTACGCGACGGGGAGCACGAAGAAGAGGGAATCCAGTCGATCGAGCACGCCGCCATGCCCCGGGAAGATCGTTCCGCTGTCCTTCACGCCAGCCTCACGCTTGAACAACGACTCGGCGAGGTCGCCAACCTGCGCGGCCACACTGATGCACACGGAAAAGATCACGAGGCCCCACGGACTGAACGCCAGCTGCGCCTGCGGCTTGAGCAGGTAATGCACGAACACTCCACACACCACGGTTGTCGTGACCAACGCTCCGATGGCGCCAGCAACGGTTTTTCCGGGGCTCACCGAGGGCATCAGCTTGCGGCCGCCAATAGCGCGACCAGCGAAGTATGCCCCGACATCGCTCGCCCAGGTGAGTATCACCGGCAACAGCACCGCCAGTGCCCCCGCGGTCTCACCGACGGCGTAGTTGAAGTAGCGGAGCGCGTAGACATAGCTGAGCGTGCCACCCGTGTACAAGACGCCCATGATCGTGCTTGCGGCGGAACCGAGCGGATGACCATCCACGCCGCGCACCCAGATGGAAGCGGCGATGATCACGAGCACGGTGAGCGTGAACGTGTACATCGGCAGCTGCACGACACCCAGAAAGTGCGCGTGCGTCGCGATCGGCAGGAGCGCGGCCAGCACGATACCAATGGGCGCAATTGGCGCGCTGCCACTCGCGCGCGAAATGCGGAAGAACTCCCATGCAGCGACGGCTGACAACACTGCCGCCAGCGTGGCGAGCGGCGCATCTCCGAGCCAGATGAGCCACACGGCAATCGGAGCGCCGATGAGCGCCACGATCGCGCGACGAGCGAGTTCGCTCACGCAGTCATGCCAGGCGGGGACACGGCGATGCGCCGTGCTGCCTCAAACAGAGACACGACCAAACCGTCGGTCACGTCGCTGAAAATCGAGGATCGCTTCGTACAGCGCCGCGCGGCCGAAGTCGGGCCACAGCACGCTGGCGATGTACAGCTCAGCGTACGCCACCTGCCACAGCAGGAAGTTGGATAGCCGCTGTTCGCCCGACGTCCGAATGAGCAGATCGGGATCGGGACACTCGGACGTGAACAGACGCGACCGGAAGGCTGCCTCGTCGATGCCTTCGGGCGTCAGCACACCCGCCTGAACATCGGTAGCCAACAGACGCGCCGCGCGTACCAGCTCCGCGCGACCGCCGTACGAGATGAACAGATTGAGCCCGAGCTTCTGGCCGCTCGCGGTGTCGTTCATCAAACGCTGCACCGCGGCCATCGCCGGTGGGCTCAATCGTTCCAGCTCACCGTGCACGCGTACACGCACGCCCTGCTCACGCAGCTCGGCGGCTTCACGCGCGATGTACTCCTCGAGCAGCGACATGAGCGCCGATACTTCGGTCTCAGGGCGCTGCCAGTTCTCTTGCGAGAAGGCGAAGAGGGAGAGCCACTCCACGCCCGCTTCGAGGCATCCTTCGACGACGGCGCGTACCGCCTTCATGCCGGAGCGGTGTCCGAATGGACGCGGCATGTGCCGCTCTCGCGCCCAGCGGCCATTGCCGTCCATGATGATGGCAATGTGTCGCGGCACGGCACCGTGCACGCGCACGCGAGCGAGCAGATCCGACTCGGAGTCAGGCATCGGAGCCGCTGACGGTGGGCGCATAGGGATCTGATCCGAGGCGCAGGATCAGACCTCCATCAATTCAGCTTCCTTCGCCTTGAGCATCGACTCCAGCTTGCCGATGCTGTCGTCGTGCAGCTTCTGCAGGTCCTTCTCCGCGTGCTTCTTGTCGTCCTCGGAGATGCCATCAAGCTTCTTCACCTTGTCGCGTGCATCGGTGCGCGCATGACGAATGGCGATGCGACCGTCTTCCGCGAGCTTGTTGAGCACCTTCACGAGTTCCTTGCGACGCTGCTCGTTCATCGACGGCAGCGGAACGCGGATAACGCCGCTCTGATGCGCTGGATCCAGGCCAAGCTCAGACTCGCGAATGGCCTTCTCGATCGCCTTCGCCTGTCCCTTGTCGAACGGCGTCACGAGCAGGATGCGCGGCTCCGGCGCCGACACCGACGCGACCTGATTCAACGGCACATAGGTGCCGTACGCTTCGACCTTGATGGTGTCGAGCATGTTGGGCGACGCCTTGCCGGAACGGATCCCCGAGAACTCGCGCTTGGAGTTCTCGAGACCCTTTTCCATGCCGGTCTTCGTGTCCTTCAGGATCTGTGCGATAGTGCTCATGCGGGGCTCAGGATACGAGGGTGCCAATGCGTTCGCCACGAACGGCGCGTTCGATTGCGCCCGGGCTGTTGATGTTCAACACGACCAGCGGCAACTGATTCTCTTTGCACAGTGTGATGGCTGTCTGGTCCATCACCCGCAGCTCTTCGAGCATCACGTCGCGATAGCTGATCGTTTCGTACAGGCTGGCGTTGGGATCCTTCTTGGGGTCGGCAGAATACACGCCGTCGACGCTGGTCGCCTTGATGATGACGTCGGCCTTCATCTGGATGGCGCGCAGCACCGCCGCGGTGTCCGTCGAAAAGTACGGGTTCCCGGTGCCGGCGGCAAAGATAACGGTGCGGCCGACTTCGAGATGACGCAGCGCACGTCGCCGGATGTAGGGCTCAGCCAGCTCTTCCATCCGAATGGCGGTCATCACGCGCGTCTCGAGCCCCTTCTTCTCCAGCATGTCCTGCAGGGCGAGCGCGTTGATCACCGTACCGAGCATGCCCATGTAGTCGGCGCCGACACGATCCATGCCCATCTGCGACAGCTGCGCACCGCGCACGATGTTTCCGCCGCCGATGACCAGTCCGAGCTGCACACCGAGCGCTTTTACGCGGCTGACCTGCTCCGCGAAGAACTCGATCCGTTCAAAATCGAAGCCAACGCCCTTGTCGCCTGCCAGCGCTTCACCGGAGAGCTTCAGCAGCACACGCGGATAACGCAACGCGCCGGTGGCTTCCGCCACCGACGCGCCGTTCCCGGCCTCTGCAGGGATGGAGTCGCTCACGTTGGCGCTCAGTCTGCGCCCAGCTGCAAACGAGCGAATGCATCCACCGTGATCGTGCCACCCGCGCGCTCCGCGTGATCCTTGATCAGCGCAGCGATCGTAATCGCCGGATCGCGGACCCACGCCTGCGGCAGAAGCGTCACGTCCTTGAGGAACGCTTCGACCTTGCCGGTCGCGATTTTGTCGATCATCGCTTCCGGCTTGCCGGCCTCACGCGCCTGCTCCTCACCGATGCGACGCTCGCTTTCGATCTTCTCCGCAGGCACGCCGTGACGATCGACGGCGAGCGGTGCCGAGGCCGCGACATGCTCGGCGATGAACTTGACCAGCTGGTGCGTGGACTCGTGCTTGGCGACGTCGGGCGACGAGGTCGTGACCTTGACCAGCGTGCCGAGCTTGCCGTTGTGGTGGCGATACATGCCGACGTAGCCCGACGGACCGGCGTCGAAGCGCGCGATCTTCTTCACGTTGACCGCTTCGCCCGTCTTGGCAGCCGTCACCTTGACGTACTGATCGACCGTCTGGGTCGCATCGCCGTGATACGTCTCGGCGAGGAACTCCTCGGCCGTGGCGGCCTTGGACTGCGCCATCTGCGCGACGAGCGTGTGCACGAACGCGCCGAAGTCCTCGTTACGCGCGACGAAGTCGGTTTCACAGGCGACTTCGACGAGCACGCCGGCCTGGCCGTGGTCGAGGATCTGTCCGCCGACGATGCCTTCGCTCGTGGAGCGATCAGCGCGCTTCTCCGCCTTGGCGATGCCCTTGGCGCGGAGGTACTCGACGGCGGCGTCCATGTCCCCGCCGGTCTCTTCGAGGGCCTTCTTGCAGTCCATCATGCCGGCGCCGGTGCGCTGGCGGAGCTCCGAGACAGCCTTGGCCGTGATCGGTGTCGTCATCGTCATGCCTATGTGAAAAATGTCGTAGTTCGCGTAGGGAACCCGCGATGTGCTGCGGGGGGTGCTGGGGTTCTGTGTACGAACGCCGCCGGTTGAAGCCGGCGGCGCGTTGAAACTACCACATTTGGACGCGCACCTCGTATGGTGCACGTACCGCGTGGGTCACTCCGCTGCGTCGCTCGATTCAGCGCTGGCTTCGCCGGCGTCCTCTGCTCCACCTTCAGCGCCCGTCTTCAGGCGCGCGGCGATAGCTTCGGGCTTGGCACGGCGGCGGCGCGGGCGACGACGCTTCTCGTCCTCGCTGGCACTGCGACCGGCGCCAGGCGCGCCACCGGCACCACGATCGCCACGGTCACCGCGACCGGCGGGCTCTGCGCCACGATCGGTGCTGTAGACGTAGCTCTCCTGCTCTTCATCGGCCGGGCGAGACGGCGCCTCGCGGCGCGCCTCGTCGATCGTATCGGAGACGGCCTTCGCGATCAGTTCGACCGAGCGAATGGCGTCGTCGTTACCGGCGATCGGCACCGTGATGAGATCCGGATCCGCGTTGGTGTCGACGATCGCGACGATCGGTACACCGAGCTTGTTGGCTTCGGAAACAGCGATGCGCTCCTTCTTGGAATCGATGACGAACAGCAGCCCCGGGAGGCGCGTCATCGTCTTGATGCCCGAGAGGTACTTGGAGAGCTTCTCGCGCTGCCGCGACATCAGCAGCTGTTCCTTCTTGGTGTAGTTCGCGAGCGTACCATCTTCCGCGCCAGCCTCAAGCTCCTTGAGCTTGCGGATCTGCTTCTTGGCGGTCTGGAAGTTGGTCAGCATGCCGCCGAGCCAGCGCTCGGTGACGAACATCGCGCCGCAGCGCTCGGCCTCGGCCTGCACGATGGCCGCCAGCTGGCGCTTGGTGCAAACGAAGAGCACCTGCTCGCCGCGCAGGACGACCTCGCGGACGAGCTTCTGCGCCAGTTCGATCTGGCGGAGCGTCTTCTGCAGGTCGATGATGTGAATGCCATTGCGCTCCGCGAAAATGAAGCGGCGCATCTTGGGGTTCCAACGACGGGTCTGGTGCCCGAAGTGAACGCCCGCGGCAAGCAGTTGCTCGAGGGACGGACTGGTCATGTTGTGTACGACTGGAGGTTTTGGATTCGTCCGCCTTCGTCGTCGCCTGGTGCGACCGAATCTCGAAGGATTCGGCACCCGCACCAGGCTCGGAAGGCGTGCAGGATTCGTAGAGGGGCGGCCGAAGCCGCCTGACTCAACGCTTGGAGAACTGGAACCGCTTACGGGCGCCAGCGCGGCCCGGCTTCTTACGCTCGACTTCACGCGCATCGCGAGTGAGGAGGCCGAATTCACGCAACTTCTTCTTGTTGCTCTCGTCGAGCTTCACGAGCGCGCGGGCAATCGCGAGACGCACCGCACCGGCCTGACCGGCGACACCGCCGCCATCGAGCACGGCCTTGATGTCATAGCGGCCCAGCGTGTCCGTCAGCGTGAACGGCTGCTGGATCGCCGACACGAGCGTCGGACGCGGGAAGTAGTCACCGAGCGTGCGGCCGTTCACATCCCACTTGCCCGAGCCGGGCTTGAGATAGAGGCGGCAGACCGCCCGCTTACGACGGCCGACGGCCTGAATCTGGTCCGACATTACTTGGCCTCAGCGTGGGAGAACGACAACGTCGCCGGCATCTGCGCGGCGTGCGGATGCTCGGCACCGGCGTAGACGCGCAGCTTGCGGCGCAACACCTGACGGCCGAGCGCCGTCTTCGGCAGCATGCCGTAAACAGCCTTCTCGATCACGCGCTCCGGATGCGTGGAAATCACAGTCGCGAACGGCGTGTGCTTCTCATGGCCCATGTAGCCGGTGTGGCTGAAGTACGTCTTCTGCTCAGCCTTGCGACCGGTCACCTGCACCTTCGACGCATTGATCACGATGACGAAATCGCCCGTGTCCATGTGCGGCGTGAACATCGGCTTGTGCTTGCCGCGAATGACTTTCGCGATCTCAGTGGCCAGTCGGCCGAGCACCATGCCTTCGGCGTCGACGATGTACCACCGCCGATCGATATCCTTCGGAGTCGCGCTGTAGGTCTTCATACGTCCGTCTTGGTGAGGCACCCATGGGGCGCCCGGAACGAGGTCTGCCCCGAGCGGGCCGGCCCCCTGGTTTCGTGCACAAATACGCCAAGCGCGACACAACAACACGTGCTCCACCCAAGGGCTACTACGCCCTGGCGGGTCACGCCTGTGCGATCACGATCGACCGGATCCAATCCCCCGCGAACAACTACGCGAACTGCAGTCCAACCGCGGGCGGATTTACGACAGACTCACAGCTTAGCCCGGAGAGGCGCGTCTGTCAATTGCGCCCGACCTCTCGCGTGCCAGCCCTGTGACCAAAGCCCTTGCGGCATTTCGTCCCGACTCTCATGCTCCCGTCTGCCGCGAGATCGCCTCAATGACGGGGAATCCGCGCTGACCACCACTAGGAGTGCGCGAATGGGCATGGTTTCGGAGTTCAAGGAATTCGCGATGAAGGGAAGCGTCATGGACCTCGCCGTCGGCGTGGTCATCGGTGGCGCCTTCCAGAAGATCGTCGACAGTATGGTCTCTGACATCATCATGCCGGTCGTCGGGCTCTTGACCGGAGGCGCGGACTTCTCCAACCGTTTTGTCGTCCTCGGCAACGGCGGACCGTTCACCACGCTCGAAGAGGCCAAGAAGGCCGGCGTCGCCACGCTCAACTACGGCATGTTCGTCAATCAGGTCCTGACGTTCCTGATCGTCGCGTTCGTCCTGTTCATGGTGATCAAGGCAGTCAACAAGATGCGCAGCGGAATGCCCGCCAAGGGCTGACCGACCAGGTACGCACCACGCCGGGGACGCCGGTCCCGCGCGGCTGACGCTACGCCGCCGTGACCGGCCCCAGCTCGACCAGCACCGCCCCTTTCTCCACCGCCGCGCCAACGATCGCGCGCACCGCCGTGACCACACCGGCGGACGTGGACCGGAGTTCATTCTCCATCTTCATCGCCTCCACCACCACGAGCCCTTGGCCGGCCGACACCTCGTCGCCGACGGACACGGACACGCGCACCACCAATCCAGGCATCGGCGCCACCAAAGGCGCCGGACCGAATGCGGCGGCAGACAACTCAGTCAGATCGCGCAAGGTGCGCATCCGCTCGTCGAGTGCGTCCGTTTCGTAGCGAACACCGTCCATGTCGAGTCGCCACGCCCCGCGAGCGGCACCGCGTCGCGCGAGCACGCGATGCACTGTGTCGCCTATCCGTACCAACTGAACGGGGGTGCCGGGAACGGACACCAGGCTGACCGGCACCGCCTCACCGTCGACGGTCGCGATCGCGCCGTCCAGCTCGACCACGGTCCGGGATCCGTTCACTTCTACGACGTACTTCATTCCGCCTCCGGAACAAGAACGCAAACGGATTCGACATGCGCCGTCTGCGGGAACATGTCAAAGCACTTGAGCGCCTCCACGCGCCACGCCGGCATGCGAGACAGATCTCGCGCCAACGTTGCGGGATCACAGCTCACGTACACGATGGCACGCACACCACGCGACGCCGCCTCTGCCAATAGCGCCGTCACTCGAATGTCCACGCCACGACGCGGAGGATTGAGTACGACCACGTCCGTCGGCAACGAAGCCGCCAGCGCCGCTTCCACGGTATCCGTGATGACGCGTGCATCTGCGGCGCTCGCCAAACGGCGCCGAGCCGATTCGGCACCGACGGAATCAGCCTCGATCGCCGTCACGCCCACGCCGGCCTCGGCGAGGAGTGCGCTCAGCACGCCAACGCCGGCGTACGCATCGACAACGCGCTTCGGCGCGAAGGCCAGCACGCGCTCCTGCACGTAAGCGCGGAGCGCCGCTGCCACCTCCTCGTTCACCTGCGCGAAGGCCAGCGCCTCCGTGGGCTCGGGACCTTCATCCACATCGCTCGTCCCCTGCACCGCCATGCCGCCCAGCAACTCAGCCGCGGCCACACCACGACGCGCGGCGATGAGAGTCGTCGCCCCTTGCTCCGATTGCCACCACACGGCCGCCAGCGGCGCGTGCGCACGCAGAAGCGACGCGCCCCACTCCGCCGCGCCTTCCCACGCTGTTCCGCCAATCACGACGAGCGCGACAGCGTCGCCGTTCGCTTGCGCGACACTCGAATCGACCGACTCGCTCGGCGCGTCCACGCGACGCAGGGCGAGACGGAGCATCGGCGCGGCGGGCAGGCCACGAGACTGGCTGCGCACGGCGTGCCAAGCGGCAACGAGCGACGGGTGCGCGATGGCGCATTCCTCCAGCTCGAACACACGCACAGGATCATCGAACGGGTGCAAGCCGCCAGTCCACGCGCCACCACGAGGTCTGAGCGTCAACGTCAGGCGGCCGCGATAGGCCCACTGCGCACCAGACACCAGATCGGCACGCGGCACGTCGCGCTTACCGATCCGACGCAACGCGTCCTGCACGATGGTCAGCCGCGCGTCGCGCTGCGCCGAGGCGGAGAGGTGCTGCAGCTGACACCCGCCACAGCGATCCGCCTCGTAGTGCCGGCACGTGGGTTCGACGCGATCAGCCGAGAGCTCAAGCAGCTGCAACACACGCCCCCGCGCATGGCGTGCATGCGTCTGAAAGGCCACCTGCGCGAGATCGCCCGGCGCCGTGCGAGGCACGAAGCACGCGAGGCCATCAACGCGCCCCACGCCATCGCCGCCGGCCGCAATGCTGTCGATCCGCACGTTCCCTACCGACTCCACGCGCGCGCGTTGACGCGCTGCAGCTGCAGCCGCCTGCCCCTCACGGCGACCGCGAGCGGATCGGCCGCCACGTCGCGACATCATCAACTCCTGAGCCCTTCGTAACGCGCCTGCTGTGCCCACGACGCACTGCTCGCTGACGGATGATCGACCGTGGCCTCGGCGTTCGACGCCGCCGCCGCTGGCAGTCTGCCTGACGCACGTTCGGCCTGCGTCAGCAGCGCAGCAGCAATTGCCGCGAGTCGTGTCGCGTCCGGATCGTCGAGGTCTTTCGTGAGTTCAGGCAGGGTCTGCTCGAGCCACTGGATCGAGATGTCGCCACTCTGAAACGCGGGATGGTCCATCACGCGCAGATGAAAGCCACGCGACGTTTCCACTCCATCGATAGTGAGCTCGAGGAGCGCGCGACGCATGCGCGCGATAGCGAGCGGTCGCGTCGGTGCGTGCACGATGAGCTTCGCGAGCATCGGGTCGTAGTATAGACCGACGTCGCTTCCCGTTTCGATGCCACCATCCCAGCGCACGCCGGGTCCCGTGGGCAGATGCAGATACGACACGCGCCCGGTGGACGGCAGAAACCCGTTCGTAGGGTCCTCGCTGGTGATACGGCATTCCATGGCCCAGCCGCGCGGCTGAAAGTCCTTCTGAGCAAACGGCAGCGGCTCTCCCGACGCGATGCGAATCTGCCACTGCACCAGATCGAGCCCCATGACGAGTTCAGTGACCGGATGCTCAACCTGAATGCGCGTGTTCATCTCGAGAAAGTAGAACTCACCACTCTTGTCGAGCAGGAACTCGCAGGTGCCGGCGTTCACGTAGCCGGCCGCGCGCGCGGCGGCTACGGCCGTCGCTCCCATCCGTGCACGCAGCTCGGGTGTCACGGCCACACTCGGAGCTTCCTCGATCATCTTCTGATGTCGACGCTGCACTGAGCATTCACGTTCACCCAGGTGCACGACGTTGCCGTACTTGTCGGCGAGCACCTGAATCTCCACGTGGCGCGGTCCGTCGATGTACTTCTCGACGTACACCGCATCGTCGCCGAACGCATTGCGCGATTCGCGTTGTGCTGACGCCAATGCGTCCGCGAGTTCCGACGCTTGATGCACGACGCGCATCCCCTTCCCGCCACCGCCGGCAGCCGCCTTGAGCAACACCGGAAATCCAAACTTCTCGGCGACCGTCAACGCGTCGGCGGCGTCTCGCAATGCCTCCGTGGTCCCCGGAACAACCGGCACGCCGGCGGAGATGGCCAACTGACGCGCGGCGGTCTTCGAGCCCATCGCTTCGATCGATTCCGCAGACGGCCCGATGAAGACGAGTCCTGCCTCGCGCACGGCACGTGCGAACCAAGCGCGCTCGGACAGGAACCCGTAGCCGGGATGAATCGCCTCGGCGCCCGTACGCAATGCAACTTCGATGAGACGGTCGCCGAGCAGGTAACTCTGCGCTGCAGGGGCGGGTCCGATGTTGACTGCTTCGTCGGCTTCGCGCACGTGGGGCGCGCTCGCGTCAGCGTCGGAGTAGACGGCGACAGTCTTGACGCCGAGCTCCTGACAGGCGCGAATGACGCGCAACGCGATCTCGCCGCGATTGGCGACCAGCACTTTGCGGAACATGCCGGCGCTCACAGCGGAAGGTTTCCGTGCTTCTTGGGCGGATTGCGGTCACGCTTGCCGCGCAGCGTGTCCAGTGCATCGATCAACCGCGGACGTGTGTCGCGCGGATCGATGACGTCGTCCACGTAGCCGTACGCGGCGGCGATGTACGGATTGGCGAACTTCTCCGTGTACTCGTTCACGCGCGCATCCGTGGCCGCGACGGGATCGCTGCTCTCGCTGATTTCCTTGCGATACAGCACCTCGACGGCGCCCTTGGGTCCCATCACCGCGATCTCGGCAGTCGGCCAGGCGACATTGAAGTCGCCGCGAATGTGCTTGGAGCTCATCACGTCGTACGCGCCGCCGTATGCCTTGCGCGTGATGACGGTGAGCTTGGGCACTGTGGCCTCGCAGTACGCGTAGAGCAGCTTCGCGCCGTGCTTGATGATGCCGCCGTGCTCCTGCGCGACTCCCGGCAGAAAGCCCGGCACGTCCTCGAAGGTGACGAGCGGGATGTTGAAGCAGTCGCAGAAGCGCACAAAGCGCGCGGCCTTCATCGAGGCGTTGATATCGAGCACGCCGGCCAGCACCGACGGCTGATTGGCGACGATGCCGATGCTGTAGCCACCGAGATGCGCAAACCCGATCAGCACATTTCCGGCATAATCGGGCATCACTTCGTAGAACTCGCCATCATCCACGACGCGCGATATGACCTCGCGCATGTCGTACGGCTTGTTCGGATTGTCGGGCACGATGTCGAGCAGCGACTCTTCACGCCGATCGCGTGGATCGCGGCCGGTGCCACGCGGCGGATCTTCGACGTTGTTCGATGGCACGAAACGAAAGAGCTCGCGAATCTGCTGCAGGCAGGCGAGCTCGGAGTCACAGGCAAAGTGCGCAACGCCGCTCGTGCTGGCATGCGTGTCCGCGCCGCCCAATCGCTCCATCGTCACGTCTTCGTGCGTGACCGTCTTCACCACGTTGGGACCGGTCACGAACATGTAGCTCGTGCCGCGCACCATGTAGATGAAGTCCGTTATGGCCGGCGAGTACACCGCGCCACCGGCGCATGGACCGAGGATCGCAGAGATCTGCGGAATCACCCCGGACGCCAGTGTGTTGCGCAGGAAGATGTCGGCGTAGCCGCCAAGTGAGACGACGCCTTCCTGAATGCGCGCACCGCCGGAGTCGTTGAGACCAATGACCGGCGTGCCGTTCTTGACGGCGAGATCCATGATCTTGCAGATCTTCGCGGCGTGCGCTTCGGAGAGCGATCCACCGAAAACGGTGAAGTCCTGCGAGAAGACGTAGACGAGCCGTCCACTGATGCGTCCGTGGCCCGTGACCACGCCATCGCCGTAGATGGGCGTCTCGCCTTCCGCAACCGAACGCGACGTGACGAAGCGATCCATTTCAACGAAGGACCCTTCATCGAGCAGCACGTCGAGACGTTCACGTGCAGAGAGTTTGCCTTTGGCGTGCTGTGCGGCGAGGCGCGCGGCGCCTCCGCCCTGTTCTGCCGCCTCGCGGGCCACAGCGAGTCGGTCGAGTTTATCGCGCATGGTCATGGTGCGGGAAGCTATCGCCCGACTGTGGCAGCGACTAGCGCGAGGGGATGAAATGGACAAAGCCGACCACCCGAAGGTGGCCGGCTTCGTAACCGTCGTTCGCAACGAGTGCGCGCGGCGGTGTCTGGCGGGTGGCGAGACGCCACCCGAGCGTCCGTTACGGCTTGTAGATGATCGGCAGCACGACGCGCGTCTTCACCGTATTGCCGTTCACCTTGCCCGGCTGGAAGTCGAGCTTCGTGACGACCTTCTTCGCCGCTTCGCCGAGCGCGCTCTGCGTCGCGTCTACGACTTCGATCGTGCCGGGTTCCACCTTGCCCTTGGAATCCACGACGAACTGGATCTCCACCATGCCACCTACGCCGCGGCTCTTGAGGTCGGACGGGTAGGATTCGGAGATGAGACGTGCAGCCGTGGTCGCAGAGGCGAGCTTCGGCGGATTGGTGACTTCGTTGATCGGATACACCTTGTCGTCCTGCGCAGCAGCCGTGCGGGCCAGCGGACCGAACATCAGGGCGCCAATCACTGGCAGCAGCAGACGGATCGAGGAACGCTTCATCGTGACATCTCCAAGAATTTTGTACGCATTGGGTTCGCGAGACGCGAGGCGCCTGCGATGCACGAGAGGTCTATCGGCGCGACGCGACGAGGGCTTTAGCGTTTGTCACTTTTCCCAACGGCGCCGTCACCGCGGTGGCGCTTTTGGACTTTCGGCGCCGAGATCGCCTATTTTGCGGCTGCCGGTACAGTGACGATCCGATCCTGCCAGCCGTCCTCGCACGACGGGCGGCGTCGGATGGGCTCGCTTAAGGCATCGCTAATTTCTGTGACACTGTGGGTGCAGAGGCATTCCTACGCGGCCTCAGGCTGCTATGTTCGCCTGCGACATCTGCGACGCTTCGCGATCGCGTGAAGCGTTCGAGCTGCTGGTACGTGCGTTGACCGTTTTGTTGTCCGATGGTCCGGTAGATTGCCGGATCATCACTCGTCCGACGCTCCCTTTTCCAACGACATGTCCGATTTCTTCCGCCTCGAAGATGACGCGCCTGCGCGCCGCATTGTGTACATCGGCGCGTTGCTCCTCATCGCCGTGCCGTTCGTGCAGGCCGGGTCGCAGCTGTGGCCGTTGAAGCTCGCCAATATCCAATGGCGTTTCGGCGCAGCGAACGCGCTGTCGGCCGTGCTCCTGCTGCCCTTCCTCGGCGGGTCGCTGATGTTCCTGACCGCCCGCGCGACCTCAAGCCGCGGAATCTCCCGCGCGGTTGGCGCATTCTCGGCACTGATGGCACTTGCGGTCGCGGGTTCCACGATCGCTTTCGTGTTCGACGCGCTGCAGCTGCGAACGATCGTGCAGTCGCGAATGATGGAGCAGTTCAACACGACCGCATTCCGCGTGACGATCCTCTCGGCGATCTTCGCTGTCGCGTACTTGTTGCTCGCCTTGGCGTGCTTCCGGCAGCCGGCGTTTCGCGCCGCTCCGGCGCGCACCGGCGGCCCCTCTGCCGGCAATACCGCGGCACGCAAGCAGGAAGAGCAGGTCACGCTCATCGTCGGCCAGGGCTCGTCCAAGACGGAGTAGCGATCAACACGGCAGCACGCGGCAGGCTGCGGTCGCAGGCGTAGGAGCGACAACGCAAAACGCCCTTCAGGATTGCTCCTGAAGGGCGTTTCGTTTGTCCGCCACGTTACCGTGGCTGGAGACTGCTTACATCATGCCCAGCTCTTCTTCGGAGCTGTGCACCTTGCTCGGGGTTTCCGGCTTGGGCGGCTGCTCCTCGGGCACTCCCGTCACGGCGAGAACGATCCGGCGGTGGATGGGATCCACTTCCAGAACGCGCATCGTGAGGTTCATCGTCTCCCAGGCGAAGTCCGCCGGGTTGGTAACGGTGCCTTCGGGGTTGAGCTGGCTGACCGGCACGAAGCCTTCGATGTCGTTGCCGAGATCGACGACCACGCCCTTGTCCATCAAGCGCACAACCTTGCCCGGGAGGTCGGTGCCGACCGGGTAGGTCTCACCGATGCGAAGCCACGGATCTTCCTCGGCCTGCTTGAGGCCGAGCGAGATGCGCTTGTTTTCGCTGTCGATGTTGAGGATGACCACGTCCACCGCGTCGCCCTTCTTCACGACTTCCGACGGGTGCTGGACGCGCTTGGTCCACGACATGTCGGAGATGTGAATGAGGCCGTCGATGCCCGGCTCGATTTCGACGAACGCGCCGAACGAGGTCAGGTTGCGGACCTTGCCGTTGATGCGCGTGCCGACCGGGTACTTGAGCGGCAGGATGACCCACGGATCCTGCTCGGTCTGCTTCATACCGAGTGAGATCTTCTCCTCGCTCTCGTCGACCTTGAGCACCACCGCCTCGATCGCTTCGCCAATGCTGACGATCTTCGACGGGTGACGCACGTTGCGGGTCCAGCTCATCTCGCTGATGTGCACGAGGCCTTCGATACCCGGCTCCAGCTCGATGAACGCGCCGTAGTTGGTGATCGAGACGACCTTGCCGTTGACGCGCGTACCGACCGGGTACTTGGCGGCGACATCCTTCCACGGATACGACTGGAGCTGCTTGAGACCGAGGGAGATGCGCTCACGCTCCCAATCGATGTCGAGCACCTTGATTTCGAGCTCCATGCCGATCTGGACCATCTCGCTCGGATGCGAGATGCGGCCCCACGACATGTCGGTGATGTGCAGGAGGCCGTCGACGCCACCGAGATCGATGAATGCACCGAAGTCCGTGATGTTCTTGACGACGCCCTTACGCACCTGATCCTTGGCGAGCTCCTTCATCAGCTTCTCGCGCTTGCCGGCGCGCTCCGACTCGAGGATCACTCGGCGGGAGACGACGATGTTGCGGCGACGCTTGTTGAGCTTGATGATCTTGAACTCGTACTTCTGGCCGAGCAGTTCGTCGATGTTCGGAACGCGACGGAGCGCGATCTGCGAACCCGGGAGGAACGCATCGACGCCCATGAGGTCGACGACGACGCCACCCTTGATCTTCTTGACGAGCGTGCCTTCGACCGGCATGTCGCTTTCGTAGGCGACGCGGATGCGCTCCCACACGCGCATGAAGTCGGCCTTCTTCTTGGACAGAACGACGGAGCCTTCCATGTCCTCGAGATGCTCGAGGAGCACTTCAACTTCGTCACCGACCTTGAGGTCGGGCATGTCCTTGAACTCTTCGAGCGGGATCGTGCCTTCGGACTTGAAGCCGATGTCCAGAACGACGAGGTTCTCGCGGATTTCGAGCACGCGCGACTTGACGATCTCACCCTCTTCGATCGACGCGAGCGTGCCGTTGTACATCTCCATCATCGCTTCGTACTCTTCCGAAGAGAACTCGTCTTCTTCGTAGAGTTCCGGGCGCCGGTTGGCGAGCGGACGGAGTTGGGCCTTCTGCAGATCGCGCTTCTCGCGCGGCGTCAGCTTGGCCGGCATCGAGTCGGCGTTCAGGTCGAGCTCCGCGGCGATCGCGGCTTCGTTCTCGAGTTCGGTATTCATGCTGGGGGAAGTCTCCACATCGCGGGACAACGCTCGCCGCGCCGAGGCTGGGGTGAATGGTCCGCGCGTCGATCAGCACGATGCGCGGCACGACGCACCCCTCCGGGAAGTCCGGGTGGGCGCGTAGAGTCGAGAACCGTGAAACGTAGGGGAGCAGGACGGTCAGGTCAACGGACCACGCCAGATACCCGGGGAGCGGTCGCGCTGTAACGGTCGCGTAGGCTGCGCCCGAGACCGCCGCAGGGTACCGACAAGCCCGGGGCGTGACGGCCGGAGCCGGGAGCGTGATCATCCCGATCCGAGCGAGATCCCCGCTAGGGAAGGCCTATCGAGAGCCTATCGAGAGCCTATCGAGGAAGCTCTCGAAGCCTGACGCCGCCAAACGGGTCGTCCGGGCTGACGTCAGAATCGAGAGAGGCGTGCCGCCCCGACGCCGCGGGCCAACGGATCTCCTCGGGCGCCGTCGTCGCCTCGAACCGGGGGCGCCCAAAGTAGAAACCCTGCATCAGGCGAATCCCCGCGTCCTGCAGGCACTCGGACTCCTCGGAGGTCTCGATCCCTTCAGCGATGACCTGGATGCCCAGCAACCCGCAGATATCCACGATGCCGCGCACGATCACCTGCGCGGCTCGGCGGGTGTCGATCGAGCGGATCAGCTCCATGTCAAGTTTGACGATGTCCGGCTGAAAATCAGCAAGCAAATTGAGGCCAGCGTATCCGGCGCCAAAATCGTCGATCGCAGTCAAAAAGCCGATGCGCTGGTACTCGCGAAGCACCTCGGCGTACCACTTGCCGTCGCTCACGCGCTCCCCTTCGACCGTTTCGAAAATGATCTGCTCGATCGGGAACTGAAAGCGACGCGCCGCCTCGAGCGTGGTGCGAATGCAGACTTCCGGTCGATAGACCGCGTTGGGGAGGAAGTTGATCGACAGTCGCGAGGACATGCCCAAACGCGTCGCGATCTCGATGGCGCGTACGCGACACGCCTGATCGAAACGGTACCGGTTGTCCTCGGTCACCTGCGAGAGCACGCTGCCCGCGTTCTCGCCAGCGACACCGCGGACCAGCGCCTCGTGCGCGAACAGCTCTCCGCTGACGACGTCCACGATCGGCTGATAGGCGTAGCTGAAGGCGAACCCGAGGTCGCCTCCCTGCCTGCACTGCTGGCAGCCAGGACGCTGTTCAGAGCGCCCTGCACCAACCGCTGTCGGATCTTGGATCGGAAGCATGACTCCACTGGAACGAGCACGCGCGCCACAGCTGGCGCGTTCCATCGGATATCGACTCCCTCACGGTCCGACTTGAGCCGCGGACCGAACTTGCGCAGCTACGCGCTACGGCGCGCCCTGAAGTCGCGTGCGCGTGGCTCGAGCCAACGCCACAATGCGCTCCACCTGCTCTTCCTGCGTCAGCGAGGTGGTGTCGATGGTGATCGCATCACGCGCCGGCGCGCTTTGCGTCGCATCCTGCGCGTCGCGCGCGACGAGCGCCTCGGTTTCAGCCGCGATCTCCTCATCCCGTGGACTCCGTCCCAGGCGCTGCACGAGGCGCCGGCGCGCCCGTTCCCAAGGATCGGCGATCAGAAACACCTTGAGTGGCGCGCGCGGAAACACTGCCGTCCCGATGTCGCGTCCGTCCACCACGACATCAGTCGCAGAGGCCGCGCTCCGCACCATGTCGTTCACCCACGCGCGTACCCTCGGCATCTGCGCGACGCGTGAGACGTTGCGCGTCACCGGCGTGTCGCGCAGCGCCTCGTCCACGATCTGCCCACTAACCAGCGGTAGCACTGACCGTTCCGTCAATCGCCACGTCACCCGACGCGCGTGCTGCAACAGCTCCTCCTCACGCCACAGCTCCGCGTCGACACCGCTGTCGAGTCCGAGGTACGCGATGGCCCGGTAGAACGCGCCCGAGTCCACATGACGTACCCCCAACTGCTCGGCGACCCACTGCGACGTGGAGCTCTTTCCCGATGCAGCGGGACCATCGATGGCGATGACCAGCGGTGGCGCGATGACGCGCGCCAGATCGGCCCAGAAATTGGGATAGGACACGGCGACGCACGCCGGATCGTCCACGAGGATGCTGTTGCCCGGTAGCACACCCAGTATGCCGAAGGCCATCGCGAGGCGATGATCGCCGTGGGTAGCTACGCGACCGACCAGCGGCCTGTCCGACCCAACGATGCGCATGCCGTCAGGGAACTCTTCCACTTCGACGCCAAGCGCGCGCAGGTTCTCGACGACGGCGTGAATGCGGTCACTCTCCTTGACTCGCAACTCCGACGCGTCACGGATGCGCGTCTCGCCAACGGCGCGTGCCGCCACGCAGGCGAGCAGCGGCAACTCGTCGATGAGACTCGGAATCTCGGCGCCGCCGATCTCTGTGCCGTGAAGTTGAGCAGGGCGCACGACGAGCGTGCCCAGGCGTTCACCGCCAACCTCGCGCTCGTCCTCGATACCGATCGAGACGCCCATGCGCCGCAGCACGTCGAACGCGCCGGTCCGCGTGGGATTGAGACACACGTCAACGAGACGGACAGTGCCCGAGTGCGCAATCGCGGCGAGCCCCGCAAAGAACGCTGCGGACGACGGATCGGCGGGAACATCCACATCGAGCGGTGCCACCGTCTGCGCGCCGTCGAGCGCGACACCGTCGGGCAAAACCCTCAGCGAGACGCCACGTGCACGCAGCATGTTCTCGCTGTGGTCACGTGAGCGCTGCGGCTCGCGGACAGTCACGGGCACTCCGCTGGCCAGCGCGGCCAACAGCACGGCGCCCTTCACCTGCGCACTCGCGTGCTCGCTCGTCCATTCGATGGACTGCAAGGCAGCACCTGTCACGCGCATCGGCAATCCGCCGTGTCCCGTCGGCCCTTCGAAGTCCACGCGTGCGCCCATCGCACCAAGCGGCGTCGCCACGCGACGCATGGGGCGACGGCTCAGACTCGCGTCACCAACGAAGCGCGCGCTGCGTCCCGACAGGCCGGCCACGAGGCCCGCGAGCAATCGTGTGGTCGTTCCGCTGTTACCGCAGTCGAGGGCGATCGCTGGCGAATGGAGCGCGCCGACGCCATCGCTGCTGACGGTCATGTCGGCGCCGAGCGCGGGAATCTCTGCGCCGAGGGCCCGCAAAGCGCCTGCCGTGGCGTGGACGTCAGCGGATTCGAGAATATGTCGAATGCGCGACTCACCGCGCGCCATTGCGGCAAATATGAGCGCGCGATGACTGATGGACTTGTCGCCGGGCGTGCGTACCACGCCGTGCACGATCAGCCGCGCGCCATCCTCACTCAACGCAGCCACGCCTCGAGCGCGGTGGAAGCGTCGGTGCGATCATCGCGATACTTGACGATCACCGGAGTCTGCAGCGACAGCCCTTCGCGCTCGCCGAACGCCGAGGTGACGCGACGCGCCCCCGGCACAACCACCGCGCCCTCGGGGATTTCGAGCGGCCTGTCGGCGGTGGCACGATGCACCGTCTCCTTCACGAGATCGTACACGGGTGTGCCGCGCGTGAGGATGACGCCGGCGCCGAGTACGGCCTTGGTGCGTACAACCGTGCCTTCGTAGACGCCACAATTGCCGCCAACGATCACATCGTCTTCGATGATCACCGGCGATGCGTTGATGGGCTCGAGCACGCCGCCGATCTGCGCGGCCGCGCTCAAGTGCACACGCTCACCGATCTGCGCGCATGATCCAACGAGGGCATGCGAATCGATCATCGTGCCGCGGCCGACGTGCGCGCCGACGTTCACGTACATCGGCGGCATGCACACGACGTTGGGTGCGAGATACGCACCGCGCCGAACAGTGGAGCCACCGGGCACGATGCGCACCTGATTCTCGAGACGGAAGTCCCGCGTCGGGAAGGTGTGCTTGTCGAAGAAGTGGAACGGGCCGCTGTCCGCCGACATCTGCACCACGCGGCCGATGCGGAAGCCGAGCAAGATCGCGCGCTTGACCCACGGGACAGCATGCCAGACGCCATCGGCGTCACGGTGTGCAGCGCGGATCTCACCGCGCTCCATCAACACGATGCACTGGTCGAAGATCGTTGTCGCGTCGTGGGGCAGCGGACAGCCTGAATCCAGAATCAGTGGATCGCTGAGTCGCGCTTCGAGGTCGCTGATCGAGTGTGCCATAAAAAGAAACGTCCGGGTCAGGCGGGAAGCGCGCGCGCGCCAACCAGCGCCTTGCGCACGAGGTTGCGCAGCGCGCCGTCGAGTGGAACGAGCGGCAGACGCAACACATCCTGCATCTGCCCGGTCATCTCCAGCATGGCCTTCACTGGAATCGGATTCGACTCGATGAAGGCCGCGTGAATGACAGGAGCGAGCTGCGCGTCGAGTGCGCGCGCACCGGCGAAGTCACCGCGCGCGCACGCCGCGCACAAATCAGCGACGAGCTTGGGAACGACGTTTGAAACGACGGAGATCACGCCATCGCCGCCGTGCGCCATGACGCCGAGCGTGAAGCCATCATCACCGCTGAGCACGCCGAAGCCATCAGGGCGTTCGCGAATGATCTGGGCGATCTGTCCCAGATTGCCGGACGCCTCTTTGACGGCCACGAAGCGCGGATCGGCGGCGAGTTCGAGGCATGTACGCGCCTCGAGATTGATCGCCGTGCGGCCGGGCACGTTGTACAGCACGATGGGTAAGTCGCACGCGTCGGCGATCGACCGGAAATGCGCGACGAGTGCGCGCTGCGGCGGCTTGTTGTACATCGGCGTGACATGCAGCAGGTGCGTGGCACCGGCCGACTTCGCCTCACGCGAGAACGCAATGGCCTTTGCTGTGTCGTTGGAGCCTGCCCCTGCGACCACCGGTACACGCCCGGCCACCTGCTCCACCGTGATCTCGATAACACGGCGATGCTCAGTGGCCGTCAGCGTCACCGCCTCGCCCGTAGAGCCACACGGCACCACGAAGTGCACGCCGCCCGCAATCTGGAACTCCACGAATCGACGCAGCGCGGCTTCGTCGAGAGAACCATCAGCGTTGAAGGGCGTCACCAAAGCCGTCCCGCACCCTGTCAGCGCCGTTGAAGCAGTGCTCATCTCACGATCCCTTGCCGCCGGCGGCGAGCACATCCTGCATGGTGTAGAGTGATGCGCGCTGCACGCGCGCGAGCCAACGCGCGGCGGCCAATGCGCCGTCCGCAAACACGCGACGATCACGTGCCTCGTGCACCAACCGGATCTGTTCGAAGGGCGCGTCCATCACGATCTCATGCGTGCCAGGCACCGAGCCGACGCGAACGCTCGTAATACCTACGTCGTGGCCAAGCCCGACCTGCAGTCGCTCCGCGATGGCAATCCCGGTGCCCGACGGGGCGTCCTTCTTGGCGCTATGGTGCGTTTCCACAACATGTGTCTCGAAACCGTGCACTTCGCGCAAGCGACGCGCCGCGTCCTCGGCGATGGCCAGAAACAGCTGTACACCGAGCGAGAAGTTCGGGGACCACAACGCCGCCGTCCCGGTTTCCGCGATGGCCGCGTCGAGCGCATCGCGCTGCGCCGTCCAGCCCGTGGTACCGATGACCACCGGGCATCCCGCCTTGAGACACGCGATGGCGTTCGACACGGCTGATTCAGGCTGCGTAAACTCGATCGCGACTTGCGCACCGCCGAGATCCTCGGTTCGAAGTCCACGCGCCATGTCCTCCACATCGAGCCGCGCAACCACTGAACAGCCGCGCTCCGGTGCGAGCGCGTCGAGCGCGCGTCCCATGCGCCCCATGCCGATCAGTGCGATGCGCACCGGCTCGACGCCGCTCAGCGCGCTGCTCACGCGTCGCGCTCGAAGAAGGTGGCGTGCAGACGCTGCATCGCTGGCACGACCTGCTCGTCGTCGATGACGAGCGTGAAGTTGATGCCCGTGGCACTCAACGACGCCATGTGCACGGGAATGGGGCCGAGTGCGGCGATAGCGTCCGCAATGGCGCGACCTCCGTCAGCAATGCCAGCGCCAACGATCGCGACAATGCCACGCTCGCGCTCCACGGCAACGTCACCGAACTCCATCAGATCGCCGACGACGGCTTCGAGATTGCTTGCATCGTCGAGCGTGACCGAGATCGACACTTCCGAGGTGGCCACCACGTCAACGGAGGTGCGGTGCGTCTCGAAGACTTCGAAGACGCGACGCAGGAAGCCCGGCGCGAGCAGCATGCGCGCGGAGCGCAGTTTGACGAGCGTGGTATGACGCTTGCCCGCGATTGCTCGCACAGACATTCGCGGCGCTTCGAACGCGATCATCGTGCCGCGTCCGCCCGGGTTTCGCGAATTGAAGACGTACACCGGTATGCCACGCTGCACGGCAGGTGCAATCGTGCTGGGGTGCAGCACCTTCGCGCCGAACGACGCCAACTCGGCGGCTTCGTCAAAGCGAATGCGCTCGATCAATCGTGCGTTAGGGACCACGCGCGGATCGGCGGTGAGCATGCCATCCACATCGGTCCAGATCTCGATGGCTTCCGCATTCACCGCCGCGCCAATCAGCGACGCAGAATAGTCCGAACCACCGCGACCGAGCGTCGTGGTCACGCGTCCTGGCGCGCTCCCCACAAAGCCACCCATCACGGCGATCTGGCCACGCTCAGCGATCGGCACGATGTACGCCTGCGCTGCACGCTCGATCTCTTCGGTATCGGGCTCGGCCCTGGTGAAGAAATCGTTGGTTCGCATGACATCGCGCGCGTCCACCCACACCGCGGGAAGCCCGCGATGCCGGAACGCAGCAGCAACGATCTGCGAGGAAAGCAACTCACCGACCGCGGCCACCGTGTCGAGCGAGCGTGGCGTGAGGTAGCCCAACGTGCGCAGCGCTTCGGCGAGATGCGCAAGTTCATCGAACGACGCGCCAATCTCCGTCGCGATCTCGAGCGCTTCCGGCGATCCATCCAACAGGCTCGCCGCCTCGCGCAAATGCCGATCGCGCAGCTGCTCTATCAAACCGAGCGCGAGGAGCAACTCGCCCGAGGCTGCGCGATTGGCGACTTCGAGCAGCTGGTTGGTGGCGCCACCGAGCGCGGACACTACGACGATCGGCTGCTTCGCGCGCTTGCTCTGAATGATCTGTGCCGTGCGATCGATCGCCTCCGCATCGGCCACTGACGTGCCACCGAACTTGCAGACGATCACGGCTGGGCGAGCCCCGCGAGCTGACCGGATGCCACCAGCAACTCGGCGTTGAGAATCGAACCACCGGCGGCGCCACGCACGACATTGTGCGACATCGCGACCAGTCGCAGGTCGAAGAGATTGTCGGCGCGTACGCGTCCGATCGTGACGGCCATGCCACCGCCGGCGTTCACGTCGCGGCGCGGCTGTGGGGCGTTGTCTTCATCGCGAATGATCAGCGCGGGCACCGGCGCCGACGGCAATCCGCGCACACCGGGGAAGCCTTCCCACGCACGCAGACAGGCGAGCGCTTCTTCCGGCGACGGCGCGCGCTCAAACGCCACGGAGAGACACACCGTGTGGCCATGCTCCACCGCGACTCGATTGGCATGCGCGCTGGTGACGATGTTCGCCGGCGTGATGCTCGAGCCGGCATAGCTCCCAAGCAACTTCACCAGCTCCGTCTCGATCTTGGGTTCTTCATCGCCGATGTACGGAATGACGTTGCCGAGGATGTCGAGTGATGGCACGCCAGGATAGCCAGCGCCGGAGACCGCCTGCATCGTGGTGGCGAACACCTTCTTCACGCCGAATGCTGCATGGAGCGGTGCCAGCGCCATCGCGATCACCGTCACCGCGCAATTGGCGTTGGTGACGATGCCGCCTGGCCAGCCACGCGCCGCACGCTGCGCCGCGAGCAGTGCCAGATGATCACCATTCACCTCGGGGATCACGAGCGGCACATCCGACTCCATGCGGTAATTCTTGGCGTTGCTCAGCACCATGCGTCCCGCCTTCGCGAACGCGGCCTCCACCTCGCCGGCCACCGACGAATCAAGCGCCGAGAAGACGATCGGAGCCGTCACCTCGGACGGATCGCACAGCTTGACGCCGAGTGCGGCCACCTTGGCCGGCATGGTGCCTTCGAGCCAGCGCGTGGCCTCACGATACGAGCGTCCGGCACTGCGCTCCGATGCCGCGACCTCTACCAGGTCAAACCAGGGATGCCCTTCGAGCAGGCGAATGAAGGCCTGCCCAACGGCACCAGTGGCGCCGAGCACTGCGACCGGCCAGCGAGGAGTCTGAATAGTCATGCGAGAAGAGAGCGGACGATGCGTTCGTAGACGCCGACCGACGCTTCCAGCTCGGCGATGTCGACGTACTCGATGGGTGTGTGTGCGACATGAATGGAGCCCGGCCCGAAGAGCAGCGGAGTGCCCCAGCGGTCGAGCAACGGGATGTCGCTCGTGTAGGCGACGGGTTCGACCTCAAAGCCGTCGATCACATGAAAATGCTGCGCCGGAATGTGCGAACCCCACACCAATTCGGCCCGCTTGTCGGCCCACGCCTCGAACGCGGCCTTGACCGGTGCGACATCTCCGACGAGACGGATCATGAGCTCAGCTTCAGCCAAGCCCGGCACGATGTTGGCCTCGGTACCCGCGCGAAACACGCCGATGTTGTACGTGGTCGCGCCGAGCACGGGGTCGACGGGCAACGAAAGCGTACGCAGTTCGGGCAGCAGATCGAGCAGCGGTTCGAGTGCGCTGGAACCGAGATGCGCGTATGCGGAATGCGCCTCGCGCCCGCGCACGCGCACGATCAACCGCTGCGCACCCTTTCCGCCTGAGGCCAGCTTACTCTCGGTCGGCTCGCCATTCACGAGCCACTTGCTGGTGGCCGGCAGGCGATTGGCCGCGCGGGCACCGGGGGATCCCTTTTCTTCACCGACCACGAACAGCAGATCGACGCGATCCTCGCCGGCATCCGCCAGCCGCTGCGCCGCGATCATCATCGCCGCCGCGATCCCCTTGGCGTCGCAGGCGCCACGCCCGTACAAACGATCGCCGTCGAGAGTGGGCGCCACATAGGGCGGGACGGTGTCCAGGTGCGTGGAGAGCGTGACGCCTCCGCCGCGGCGCGCGGCCCAGACGTTCGATCGTCCGGGCTCCACTTCCTGAAGCGTGACATTCCATCCGCGCGCGACAAGCCAGCGCGCGACGAAATCCACCGCGTCCCGCTCGCGGCCGGTGGTGGATTCGAGAGACAACAGTTCGGTGGCGAGGGCGACGACGTCAGACATCCGGCAAAGATAAGGCCCGAATGACGATGGCGCGCCCCCGCAATGCTACCGAACGCGCCCGCTACACAGTGATCGCCAGCCCTCGGTAGATCCGGGCGCGATAGCGGCTGTCCTCAGGCTCCGGCAGAGGCGCGGTGGCGAGCAACACCGCATGGGCGAATCGCTCCTGTTCCTCCGCCTGCTCCGCCGCATCGCGCGGCTCCTCCGAGCGCACCCGACGCGTGAGATTGATCTGGTTCACCGGCACGTTGTGCACCAGACGTTCGTTCTCCACGCCGAGCGTGGCCGTGAGGGCATGCAGCGTGGTTTTGACGAAGTTGGCCAAGGCGAACTCCGCGTGCGTCGGCCGCACCGGCACATCAGGCGAGACGAGCACCAGTCGCACATGGTCCATCAAGGAGACCTTCCGCGCGACACGGAAATGGTGCGTCAGATGCGCCTCGACCAAGGCCGCGAATCCTGCCGCATCGAGCGCAGGGACTCCGTCCTCGTGGAGGATATGCGCGGGCAACGGAGTGAACGGCGTGGACACGACAGCCGCGGGCGCACCGGCGACGGCGAGCGCCTGATCCATCCCGCCTTCCAGATCGTCGCCCACGACGATGTTCTCGATGCGATTGCTGTTGAGCACAATGCGGAGCATCGACTGCACTTCCTTGGCCGCCTCGCTCGTGCGCGTCAGCAGGATGATCCGACCGACATCTCCCTGCTCGAGCGCCAGTCGCGCCGCGCGCGCCAGATGCGACGTGAGGTACTCGCCGATCAGCCAGATCGTCTGGCCCTTCATTTTGGCCAGACGCTCGGGCTTCGCGCGACCGAACAGTTCGCGCTCGGTGATGGTGCGTTCCTGATGCAGCCCGCCCGACGGCTGGAAGGTCTCGCCGCTAACGGCGCGGTCGGAGAGGAAAAGCACCGTCGCGAGTGCGACTTCCACCTCAGTGGGCATGTTGCGCAGGTGGAGCATGCCGAGCACCCCCTGGCCGATCTTCTTCGCTTCGCCCAGGATCTCGTCACGCGAGAGAAAGGGATCGGGAGGCACCGGGAGCGCTTCGAGCCACGCGTCCCCAAAGCGCGCGCCGCGATCCGCCTCGCCGAGAAACCGTCCCGCCAGTCGCAAGCGCGCGACGAGGCGCGTCGCGATGGCGCGATGCATGAGAAAACGCCCTGACGATGCCGCGTCCTCTGTGGCGCGCCCTGCGCGCAACACCTTGTCGCAGAACGCGCGCACCGGTGCCGGGACGTCGGACGTCGCGGCGAGCACACCAGCGTCGTTGAGAGCCAACTGTTCGAGCAGCGTGCCGACGGCCGCACCCGCGCGCAGCGACTCCACCACGGCCGCGTAGAGGCTGTTGAGGCGGCGATTCTCGAGGATGAGTCGCCCACGACGCTCGAACAGTCCCGGTTTGCCGCCGACGCCGCGCAGCCGGTCGCCGTCGACCGGCCCCGGCGCGATCGCGTTGACCTGAATTTCCGGCCCGACAAAGCGCGCGAGATTTTCCGTCAGCGCGCGCTGCCCCGCCTTGGAGACGGCGTAGTCCGCTCGATTGGGGTACGGCACGGCAACGTACTTCTCGCCACCGAAGTATGACGACACGTTGAGGATGTACCCGGTCCCCTGCCGCTTCATGATGGGCACGACCTTCTCGATCAGCGAGTAGTTGGACACGAGGTTGGCGTTGAGCGTCGCGCGCCACGCGTCCACCTCCATGTCCACCACCATCTGCTCCGCACCGGCCACGCCCGCGTTGTTGACGAGATAGTCGATGCGACCGAACGCACTGATCGTCGCGGCAACGGAGGCCGCCAACGATGCCTCGTCCGACACATCGATGTCCGGCAAAACGGCCACGCGATCGCGCGCTTCGTAGTAGCCGATGTCCTCCAGCTCGCGCACGATGGAGGCGCGCATCTCCTCCAGCTGATCGGCGCGGCGCGCCACCAGCATCACGCGCGCGCCGGCGATGGCGAGCAATCGTCCGAGCTGCCCGCCAATCCCCGCCGAGCCTCCGGTGATGAGCGCAACCTTGCCCAAGTGGAGTCCCATCAGCGACTCCATCCATCCGAAGATGGCACGCCGACTGCCCGTTGCTTCCACGATGGACACGGGCAGATAGAGATTCACCTGCCGAATGCGCCGGCGCGTGTAGAGCAAACGCGCCGCCTGCCCTGCGGCGAACGGCACATCTTCGGCGTCGCGATTGCCCCACCGAATGACCTGATTGGACCACTCGACGAACGACCGACTCCCGGCCTTCTGCTGTTCGCCTGACTCGTCGCGCCACACACGACACAGCTCCTCCGTCGCCGCACGCAACACGTCGCCGTAGTTGTTGCCGTGTCCATCATCGCCATTGGAGAGAAAGACGACGCGCGGCGCCGTTCGCAGCGTGGCCGTCTCCCACATGCGCGTGAGGGCGCGCGCGAGTGCCATCATCCCCACCAACTCGCCATCCACGAAGGTGTCCACATCGCCATCGGAGAGCGCGACGAACGGGCCGCGAAAACGCCAGGCGCCGTATGCCGGAAGGATGATCGCGCTGTGCAGCGTCTCGCCCTCCGCGATGAGCTTGTCGAAGAACTCCTGCACCGTCGCCAAACGTGTGCGGTCGAGCAACGAGACGCTGATGCGCTGATCGGCCGCGTCGATGCCCAATGCATCCACCGCCGCGCGCACTCCCTCTTCAGATCCCAACGTGAGCCGAACCTGCGCGCCACAGGTCGCCTGCACACGCGCGACGGCGAGCGCGTCGGTGACCTGATCGCCGGCTGCCACCAGCACGCGCACACCGGTGCCGTCCACGGTGCGCAACTCGGGGCGCGACACCCACGTGCTGCGCGATTCGGGGCGCACAGTCATACCGTGCGTCACTTCGAAATTGTGGCCGTTGATGGCCGCCGACTCTTCGCTGGCCAGAAACACGATGGTGTTGGCCACATCGCTGATCGTTGGAAATCCCTTGCTCGGCGCTGGCTCCGGCGCTGAGGCGTCGCCCAGTGCCGCCGCCGCGGCCCGCGCCGCATCGACTGCGGGATTGCGCGCGAGCGTCATCAAGCCGAGAAAGTCTCCCGCAGTCGTGCCACTCTCCGCCTTGCGCAGCGCGTCCATGGCGGCGAACACGGTACGAATGCGCGGTGATTCGATGGGGCCCGGGAAGACGGTATTGACGCGAATGCCACGAGCGCCAAGCTCACCCGAGAGCGCGCGCGAGAAAGCGTTGAGCGCGGCCTTGGGGACCACGTACGCTGCGCGCCCGTAGTACTGCGTGCGCGAGAAGATCGTGGACACGTTGATGACGGACGCGCCAGCATGCAGATGGGGCGCCACCGCACGCACGAGATTCCATGACAAGCCGAGCAGATTGCGCGCCGCCGCACCGACCGTCTCGACCTCGTTGATGCCGCCTGCACGCAACGTCTCGAGATCTTCCGGCAACAGCGGCAAGTCCTGCAGGCGACACTTGGGTCCCGCTGTGCCAGCGTTGTTCACGAGGACGTCGATCTTGCCGACCTTTTTCATCAAGTCAGCGACGGCCACGCGCACCTGCCCCGGTTCGGATGCATCCATGGGCAGCGTGATGATGCGCGACGCGGCGGCATGCGTGGACTCGCGCAGCGCGGTCTTCGCGCTTTCGAGCTTCTTGCGATCGCGACCGGACATCACCACCGTGGCGCCTTCCATCAGGAATCGACGCGTGACCTCGGTACCGATGTTACCGGCAGCGCCGGTGATCAGCGCCACCTTGCCGGCGAGGCGACCGCGCGCCGCGCGACGTCGCTCCTTGGGCGCCCCCCCCTCGACGTGTTCTTCGGTGCGCGCGTCGTGCGTCGTCTCGCGAGTGGTGTCGCTCATGACTGAATCTCCGGCACATTTCCCATTGCGGCCCACGCTTCGTAGAGTTGAACCGCTGAGCGCAGCCCAAGCGTGGGAAGCGCGTGATTGACGACGTATGTAGCCCCGGCGTGGCGATTGTCCCACATCGCCTGATGCGCCTCGGGAAGATCCGACCACGGCACAACGGTGGGCGTTGTCACTTCGAGCAGCCCGGCATCCACCATCTCGTTCATGCGCGTGACTTCGTACGCATTGCACAAGTGTGTACCCAGAATGCGCGCGGTCGGCATCAGAATGCGCCGCTGTCGCGTCCACACCTGCGGCGCGTAGAAGCTGTAGCGATGTCCGCGCATCGACTCGAAGTACACCACACGTCCCGTGAACGGCTGCACGAGTGAGGTGGAGACGGCCAGTGCATCGTGTCGCGCGCGTTCGATGATGAGGTCCGGCGCGCCGCGTGGGTTGTCCGCTGAACGCAGAATGCGTCCAACAGCACTGCCGAACGGCTTGATCGTCTTCTCCTGGAACGCACGCACCGCTTCGCGGAACGCCGCCGAATCGCGTCGCACATCGGGAAGCGATGGCATCGTGTCGGGCCACTCGAACTCGCCGCCGCTGCGCCGCAACAGCTCCTCGATGCTCAGCACGCCGCGCACGGCATCGCCGAACCCCAACGACTGTACGAACTCGCGCTGTGCATCCGTTCGCGCCGCCACACAACAGCGCGCGCCGCGCGCCGAGGCCGCCTCGATCGCTTCGAGACCGGCATCGTCCACCAAGTCGCCTGCGCCGTGTCCAGCGCCGTAGAACAAGAGCACCGCTTCGCCACTCCGCAATTCCGCGCGGCGAAGCATCTCCGACGGAGCAACCGCGCCAGCCTTGCCGGCAAAGGTGAAGTGGTATCCCGACGACGCGCCGTAAAACGTCAGTGCGCCACCATCGGCCAACAGTTGGAACGACCGCGGAAATGCCAGCTCGCCAGCGTGCGACACGACGTAGTCCGCGAGCCGACCTTGATGCTGCGCGCGGAACGCATCGAGCAACGGCTCACCCTGCGCTTCCCAATTGGCAATCGCCTCTGCGCCGTCAGGCACCGTCGTGAAGCAATCGCGGATGGATGCGTCGCGACGATTGATCGCCCCACGCGCGCCGTGCTGACGCACCACGTCTGCGCGCTCCTCCGACGAAACCATTCCGGTCACTTCACACCCGTGACGAGCGGCGCTCTTGAGCGCTTCGAGACCTGTTCCGGTCGCCGCGCCCTCAACGAACATCGTTCGTCCGGACTCGAGCTTGAGCGTGGTGAACAGCGCGCGCACGATCGTGCCCAAATTCAGGATGTATGACCCTGCCGACTCCAGCGTCAGATCCTGTGGCACCGGATGCAACTGCGGAGCCTGCACGGCCACAAACTGCTGATGACTGCCGGTGCGCGACTCGTAGCCTTGAATGCGGAAGTCGGCCGACATCGGATCGCGTGCGGCAAAGGGCGACAGCAGCTCGCTCTGCCCAGAGTAGATCGCCACGAGGTCGCCGACACGCAGTCGCCCTTCCGACTTGGCCTCACTGCCCAACGACGCGACGAGACCAATCCCGCCCGAACCGGTTACCTGCCAATCCTGATCGTGGTTGTCGAATGGCGACACGGGGATGCCCGTGATCGCCCAGATGTCGTTGAAGTTCACTTCGGACGCCAGCACGTAGACGAGCGCCTCGTTGGGCCCCACCTCATCCACTGGCACGATCAACTCGCGCTCGGCGACGCGCGGCTCGCCATGCATCGGCGCGCCCGTCTCCGCGTCACGCGCCACGCCTTGTCCAAACTGAAAGCGCGGAATCGGTGTGAACCCCGGAAAGAACGGCGCTCCGACCGGAAGCAAGTCGCCGCTAGCCATCAGCTCAGCGCGACGCGCCGCATCGAAAGGTTCACGCCGCCGGGTGGCGAGTGGTGCGCTGCGTCGATCGAAGAACGCCTTGATGCCGCGCTTCCCGCCATCCGGATCGATCACCGCCTCGGCGAACAGGCGCGCTTCACGAGCGAGCCCTGCGTCCAAACCCTGGCTCCAGCCTGTTCGTACCGCATCCAACACACGCGACGCTGCCGCTCTGCGCCCTGCGCCCGCCGCTTGCATGAGCAGACGCTGCACGGGCGCGAGCGAGAGCATCGACTCGACATCGATGTGTCCCGGACGTTCCCACGCCGCGCGACGTTCCCGCACCAGCCTGAAATGTCGCGCGAGCTCGCTGTGATCGTCCTGCACAAACGCGCGCGCCAGCGCCGATGCACGTGAGACGACGTCGTCGCTGCCGCTGACCAACGCGTCCACAATGCCCAGTGCGAGCGCGTCCTCAGCCGCTACCTGCCGACCGCCGAGGATGACTTCCATGGCGGCGATGAACCCTTCGTTGCCGTCGCGATCAGCGAGCAGGCGCGTGAGGCGCTGAGTGCCGCCGTACCCCGGCAACAGATTGAGACGGATCTCCGGCTGCCCGAAGACCGCCGTTGGCTCGGCGATGCGATAGTGGCAGGCGAGGGCGAACTCGAGCCCTCCGCCCAGCGCGACGCCATTGATTGCCGAGATACAAGGCTTGGGCATCCGCTCGATCATGCGAAACGCGAGGTGCGCTACGTTGGGCAGCGGCATCGCGTCTTCGAGCGTGTGCATCTCGTCGAGCAGCTGACGGATGTCCGCACCGGCCACGAACGACGACGTGCCACTGCCAGTGAAGATCACCGCGCGGACGTC
Source organism: Gemmatimonas sp. (assembly GCA_965279375.1). GTDB lineage: Bacteria > Gemmatimonadota > Gemmatimonadetes > Gemmatimonadales > Gemmatimonadaceae > Gemmatimonas. The sequence continues at coordinate 3,956,747 of OZ257156.1, forward strand.
GTCCTGTCGCGAGAGATGCTCCACCACGGTGCACAGCTCGTCGAGTGCGCGCTCGTTCAGCGCGTTGACCGGCGCATTGGTGACCGTAACGACAGCGATGCGCGCGCCGACGTGCACCGTGTGGTAGTGCACACGGAAGTAGCGCCAGAACGACAGGATCTGTTGCGCTTCGCCGATGCGCTGCAGTGCGCGCCACGCGTCGATGACCTTCTGCAGTGCGGGAATCGACTCGGGATTGCGGAGCGTTGAGACGTCGCCGAGTGGCTGCTGTTCCACCAGCGCGCGCACCATGCGGCGCACGTACTTGCCGCTGCGCGTCTCGGGAAACTGTGGGACTTCGAGGAACTCTTCGGGCACCGCGACCGCACCCTTCTCCTGACGGACGAGTTCCGTCAGGCGACGGCGATCATCCATCGTGATGCGCCGCCCGGGAGCCGGCGTCACGAACGCGAGCGGCGTCAGTCCCTTCTCGCGGTGCGGTGCGCCAATGACGATGACGTTGCCAACAGGAGAGTCGGGGTTGATCTGCTTGTCACGCAGGATCGCGCCTTCGATCTCCTCTGTCCCCATGCGATGCCCGGAGACGTTGATGACATCATCGCTCCGCCCGTGCAGCGAGAAGCTGCCATCGGCATGGCGAATGGCCACATCGCCCTGGGTGTAGGCGTACGTGCCGCGCCAACGTGTCCAGTACGTGGACGCGTAGCGCGCGAAGTCGCCGCGCCAGTTGCCCGGAACCGTCGTGCCGTCGACGACGAACGCTGCGGCGTCTCCCCAGATGGTGCGCGCGAGATACGGATACGGCGCCGCGATGACGATGTCACCCCTTTCTCCATCGGCCGCGGAACGCCACGGCAATCGTCCGTCGGCATCCGGCTCACCGTCGGCGACCCACACGTCCCCTGCAATCCAGGGTAAGGGATACGTATGTGCGTCCGGGCGCAGCGGGAAATCTTCGCTCCCGTAGAAGTGCGTCCAGACAATGCCGCCGTGCTCCGTGGCCCAGTACGAATTGATGTACTGCGGCGTCATGAGTCCCATCCCGAATTCCTGAACCGTTGGCGACACCGGTTCAGCGCAGAAGGTGGCCACGCGCAACGACGACAGATCGTACCGCCGCACGTCCTCTGCATTCTGCGGATCGGACATCACGGCCTTGAGGAACGTGACGCCCGCCTTGAAGATCGTCACGCCGTACCGTTCGATGATCGACGCGAATCGGCCAGCGCTCGGGAATACCGGCGCGCCTTCGGCCAGCACCGATGTCACGCGTGTCGTGAGTGCGGCGCTGAGCATGTAGCTCTGTCCCGTGATCCACCCCGGATCGGCCACCACGTACAGCACGTCGCCCGGACGCGCGTCGAACGAGACACGCATCGTGTTGGCGATGCCTGCGACGAACCCGCCATGCACGTGCACGACGCCCTTGGGCTTGCCCGTGGAGCCCGAGGTGTAAATGAAGAACAGCGGGAACTCTGCGTCGACCGCAACCGGTGGCACCACCGTCCAAATGGCGCGCACACATGCAACGTCGTCCAAGGCACGGAGCGCATCGATCGACGACACCGCTTCGCCCGCCGCCTGCATGCCCGCGAGCAGTTCCGCATCGGCGTCGGCGAGCAGCTCATGCGCCCACACGTCGCGTTCTGCGCGCCATGGCACGTCCGCTTGCCCGGTGTGACGCACCACCACGACACGTTCCACACGACTCTGCACCGCCACGAGCGCACGGGCGACAGTGGTGCGCGCGCGACTCGCCGTGGCAGCATCGAGCGAACCGGATTCGCTGAGAGCGGCCAAGGCGCGGCCGATGCCACGCATCACGTCGCTGCGTTCGACGGTGATCTCACCCTTGATGGCTCGCTCCGCCTCGTCGATCAGGCGTTCCGCCACTGCCGACGTCACATCCAACCCGGCAACGGCGTCCGCAACCGTTGCGAGCGCCTGCTCCACGGCGATGTAGCGATCGAGCGCAGGATCGGTGTACGCGGCCTTGAACGGGATGACCTGCGCGTTGCGGTAGCCACCGTCTGCGGTAATGACGACGCGCGCGCCTGCGTCGTACACGCGATCGGCGAGGGTCTTGTCGGAGAATCCGCCGAAGACCGGCGTGTAGACGATGCCAAGGCGCTTGGCCGCTTCCGTCCACGCCACCTGCTCCGGAATATTGGGCAAGTTGAGCGCGATGCGGTCGCCGGTGCGCAGTCCGAGGCGTCGCAGCGCGACGGCACAGCGCGCCACGTCGACGAGCAGCGCCTTGCGACTGATCGGATACGCCGACACCGGACCGCCGCGTCCGCCATCGCGCGACTGATCCCACCGGTCACCCTCTACGAGGAACGCTGTCTCGTCGCCGTGCCCGGCAAGCACATGGCGATCGACCTCGTTGAAGCACGCGTTCGTTCGCGCGCCCGAGAACCAGCGGTAGAACGGGGCGTCATCGTCATCGAAGGCACGCGCCCACGGTCGATACGAGGCTGGATGCACGCCGGCCCGCGCCGCGCCGGAGGTCGCATCAAATCCTGTCCACGCCGAATCGTCGAGCGTCAGCCAAGCGTTCGTGGAGACATCAAACCAGTGCAACTCACGTGCGGCAATGTCGCCGTGAAACGCGCCCGGATCCGCGACGGCGCGATCGCGCATCGCCAACCAGTCCTGGCGCGTACGCACGGGATTGACCAGCGGTTCTCGTGCTGCCGTCGGCGATGGGACGGACGTGTGGGTCATGAACGATTCTCGTGTACACAAGGACCGCCACGACTATCACCCCGACAGTCAATTCTGTCAGACGTGAACGAACTCTCGATGTCGTAGCGCTATGAACACAGCCACGTGCAGGCGGAAACTCGTCACACAAAACGTCGCAATTGCGTCACGCGCTGGACGCGTGTTCGCCACGCGTGGTGCCGTCAGCTGATTTCCTTCATCAACAGCGCACTCAACGCGTCGTCACTCATCGAATCCGCCCACTCGGGCGCGAGCAGTGCAATGACGCGCTCGGCACCTGAGTTGCACTCCACTGCGACGACTTCTCTTCCCAACGCCTGCGCCGCGGCGACATGCTCCACCGGAACCTCAGGAAGCTCGAGGCAAATCCACGTCACACCACGCGTATCACGAACCGTCCGCATCGCATCATCCCCGAGAAAGAACGTCCCGCGCAACGGCATGCCGCGGGAGTGTGAGCACGAGCGGATTGTACGTTCGCCGCGGGCAGAACAGAAGGGTGCGCCCCGGTAACCGCGGCGCAGCGAGCGAGACCGTGACGTGAGCTTCGTTCGGCGAGTGCGCAACAGCCACGGTCGTGGACACCGTTCGGCGTGGTGCCGAGTCGCGTCAGATCCGATTTGAACACAGTGCCTCTTCCGCATTTCACGGCATCCGTGCTACGTTTTTTGAGCGGTGGCAACCACCGCTGCCGACAACGCTGCCCCCTTCCCCCGCACTACCCCTCGTGCACGCACACTCGCCCTCGACGCTCTTGTCCAGCCGCACGCCGAAAACCTCGGTGTGCCGCCGCATTGCGTCCGCGTCGATAGTGTCGGTGCTCCCGACCAGAGGGCGGGGAGCGGGACGGAGTGTGCTTTTCGGGGGCGGACCGGACTAACGGTTCCGACGCAGCGACAACGCGCGACGCCCCCAGCCCATACGGCTCGGGGCGTCTTCTTTTTTTGCTCCGGGAATCGGCTGGACCTACCTCGAGGGAACGTCCCCTCAAATCCATCCAGTACTCCATCGGAGCATTCTCACCATGAAAATCAGCCGTCCTGGGTCCATGCAGGCGCGCGCGCGTGAGCTGTGTGCGCTCGCTGGCCTCGACCCCGATTCTCGCATCGAGCTCGACGGGCAACGCTCGATGCCCGCCTGGTGCCAATTCCGCGACGCGGCGGAGCAGGATCTTCTCGAAACCGCGCGAGAGTTGTCCGAACGCACGGAGCAACACGAAAACGCCCCGCTGCACGTCGTGGGCGACCATGAGCAAGGCACGCTCACACAGATGCGGAATTGCATGCGCGTCGGGAGTGTGATCGGCGCGGCGCTCTGTGCCGACGCGCACGTCGGCTATGCGCAACCCGTCGGCGGCGTGGTCGCGTATGACGGGCAGATCAGCATCAGCGGCGTCGGGTTTGACATCGCATGCGGCAATATGGCCGTGCGACTGGACGTGCGTCTTGCGGAGTTGCAGCACGATGCGCGCACGTTAGCGGACGACATTCAGCGCACGATCTCCTTCGGGGTCGGTCGCTCCAACGACGAGCGCGTCGAGCACGAACTGTTCGACGACGATGCCGCGTGGGTGGCGGCAGACATGGTGACGTACCGACAGCGCGCTCGTGCACAACTCGGGACAGTCGGGAGCGGGAACCACTACGTCGATCTCTTCAGCGACGCCGAGGGCTACGTGTGGATCGGCGTGCACTTTGGCTCGCGCGGCTTGGGGCACACCAGCGCGACGCGGTACCTGGAACTCGCGGGTGGGAAGGAAGGGATGAACGTCCCGCCGGCCGTCGTACGGGTGACCGGCGAGATCGGCACGCGTTACCTCGCCGCGATGGAGTTGGCAGGGCGATACGCGTATGCCGGTCGCGAGTGGGTGGTCGAACGCGTTCGCCAGATCATCGGTGGCCAAGTCACGGACACCGTGCACAACCACCACAACTACGCGTGGCTGGAGAACGGCGCGTGGGTGGTTCGCAAAGGGGCGACCCCGGCGTTCCCGGGCCAACGCGGTTTCGTGGGTGGGAGCATGGGCGACAACGCGGTGATCATCGAGGGCGTGGACAGCGCGCAGTCGCAGGCATTGCTGCGCTCCACGGTGCACGGCGCCGGGCGTGTGATGGGTCGCAGGGCGGCGATGCGCCAGCTAACGCGCGAAGCAATGCACGAGTGGCTGGAATCGAAGCGTGTGACGCTGGCCGGCGGCGACCTGGACGAGAGCCCGATGGCGTATCGACGACTGCCAGACGTGCTCGCACATCACACCGAGTCGATTCGCGTGCTGCACACGCTACAGCCGTTCGTGGTGGTGATGGCGGGGAGCGACACCTACGATCCGTTCAAGGATTGACGGTGCCCGTGGTCCAAGTGATACCCGGAGTGGGTCTCGAACCCACACGGCCTTGCGGCCAAGGAATTTTAAGTTCCTTGCGTCTGCCAGTTTCGCCATCCGGGTGCATCCTGCCCCAGAAACAACCATCGGGAGCGATTGCGCGCTCCCGATGTGATCACTGAACTCTGAATTGTCTCATACTCACCCTGCGTCCGACCAGAGCGGGAAACGGGACTCGAACCCGCGACCCCAACCTTGGCAAGGTTGTGCTCTACCAACTGAGCTATTCCCGCGCAGGGCGGAAACTATCCGCGGCGCCAAGCCACGACAAGCGGCCACTGCAGGGGAAATTTCGTCGTCGCGCGAGGGCCATCCCGGTGACGGTGCTCGCGCGATACGCTCAGGCGCGCAGTCCCAACGCGTGCGCCGCGTACCAGAGCGTGTGCGCCAGAAGGCCAGCGAGTGCTGCATCGCCACCGTTCCCGGTCGCTCGACCGGTCTCGTCGACAAACTCCGCCGCCACGCCATTGTCGAGCGGCGCGCGTCGCAGCCAGGCCAGCACCTCCGTGGCGTCGGGACCGAGCAGGCGCGCCACCTGTGGCAGCAACGCGCCTCCGTCATCTCCGATCGCGCGCACCGACCTGCGATAGAGGGAGTCCTCGCGCTCCAGCGCCTCGTACAGCGGCAACCAGAGAATCGATCCGACCGCATCATCGTCAAGTGAGGAGCCCCCCACGAGATCGATCGCCGACGCGAGACGCGCCTTGCCGCCGCGATCCACGGCGAAATGGCGTCGTAGTGCCGCGCGCACCGCAGCGGGATCCTCAACGGCCGCCGCCGCCTCTTCGTCGAGCGTGCGTTTGAACACGTCGAGCGCGAGCGCAACCACGGCGTTCCCATGCAATGTGAACGGCATCGGCGCAGGGGCGCCCGACGGCATCACTTCGGTGGAGTAGAGGGGAATGCGCTCGTCTCGGCGGGCCGCGATGTCATCCGACGCGAGATACAACGTGTCAGCGACCACCGGTTCCTCGACGATCTGCTCGTCGTTGGAATCGCGGATGTAGCGATCGGTGGCGATGGCAAACGCGGCCGGCCCCTCGATGTTGAATCCGGGTTGGAAGAGCGTGCCGTCGAGATAGTGCACCCCCTGCCCCGGCGCGTAGCCGTGCAGTTCGCACGCACGCACGAGCAACTCGCGCGCAAGTCCGGTGTCGGCCAACTGGACCGCTGGCAACGTCCACATGAGCGCTTCCCAGTCGCGCACCGTGCACCCCGCCGAGTGCCAAGGCGCCCGCGACCGCACGAGGTAGTAGTGCGCGTCGTCGAGGGCGCGCCCCACGCCATAGAAATACGCGAAGAGCAGGTTGCGGTTGAGCAGGCGATCCATGCCATCGCTCCCCGTCGTCTGCTCCATGGTGGAGAGCGCTTCGCGCGTGGCGGTCAGCAGTGCGCGCCAGCCGCGGCGACGAAGCACCGCCACCGTGGCCTGAGCACCGTCTCGCTCCGGCCCCACGGCCAGATAGAACGCCACCTGCACGGAGCCATTGGCCGGTGCGATGACATCACGCCGAATCGCGAACTCACGAGGCGCGCGCGACGCCTCCGCCGGTGCCTCGAGCCGCGCGGGACCGTCGCTACCAATCGCGAGTGCAGCGAGTCCGGGAATCGCGGCGCCTTCCAGCAGCAGCACGTCATCCAGCCCAATGCTGACCTGGTGCTCGTCGTCGAACGGGCGCGCGGTACGCACCCGCTGCTGGCGATGGCCGAGCGTCCCTTCGAGTGCGATTTCCAGCGAGACATCGCGCCCGCTGCGGTTCTCGACCGCCAGCGTGTACACGGCGCCCGCCATGTCTGCATCGCGTCCGTACGGCGCGAAGACCGTCCCGCGGACCACCAGGTCGCCTACGGTGCACGTGAACGTAGGAAGCCACCCCACGGCCTGCTCCCACGCGATCCCTTCGGCGGCGAGCGTGGACACCACACCGTTCACCCGGAGTACCGGCACGCACAGCGGCGTTCCGACTGCCTGTTCGAACCCGGCCGCACCCGCGAACTCGATCGCCGCCCGGGCCCCGCGATGCAGAACCCCGACGCCGTGAATGGCACCGTCAGCAGGGTTGATGCACGGAAGCGTGAGCCAATGATTGCCGGTGAGCTGCCAGGGAACGGACGGAATCTGCACGGTGAGGTCTACGAGGGAACGTCGAGCGGTGAACGGGTACTGCGAGTCTGGCCGGTGACAACGGCACATCACCTCAGGTACCATGAGAGGGCAGCCTTCGTTGACGCCCACTCGCCACTCGGCTAATCTAGCCGGTTCGTCCTGCTCCGGCCCCTTTCCGCTCGCATGGCTTCATACATCGCATCGCGCGTCCTTCGTGGAAGCCTCGTCGTGGGCCGCGCGCTGGTCGCAGTCGCAACGCTTGCCAGCATCGCCAGCGCGCAGGCAGTTGCCGGAACCGGCGACGATGCAATCCCGATTCCCAAGGGCGGCTATCGATTCCGGCTCGGCGGACTGTGGAACGACTACACCAACGTCTACGCTCCTGACGCCAATGGATCGCTCGTCTCGCGACCGCTGCTGGCCGGTCTAGCCACCGCGAGCCTCGGCACCAATCGGCTTCCCCAGCTCGCCAACTACGAGTCGGCGATTCGTTCGCTGAGCGCAGTCGCGAACTACAACCTCTCGCTTGGCACTTTCGAAGCGATCGGCGATGTCCGACAGAGCTCAGTCCCGTTGGCCCTAGATGTCGGTATCACGCGTCGCGTCTCGATCGGCATCGTCGTTCCCTACGTGGAGTCGCGCAATCGTTCGCAGCTCGTGCTGAATCGTGCGGGAACGAATGCCACCGCTGGACAGAACCCCGCTTACTCCGCCGCCGGCGCCACCGCGGCGCGCACCATCAACGGCACCGTGCTTCGGCAGCTCGCCACGGCGTTCAACCAGCTGAGCGCCGAAGTCACCCGCTGCGCCGTCGCTACGGCAACCAACTGCGACGCCATTCGAGCCAATCCCGCGGGCGCGCAGACGCTGCTGCAAAGGGCCCGGGCGGCGCAGACCGCCATCGCGCTCGTGTACGGCGACAGCACCCGCGCGGGCTCTCCGCTGGTGCCCATCACCGGCTCCGCTGTGCAAACGGCGATCGTCGCCAATCTCACGTCGATCGCTAGCGCGTTTCAGGGCTTCGGCGTGGGCAGTCTCCAAGCGGTCGCGCCCGCGTCTGCCAACGTCGTCTACGGTCCCGGCAGTCTCGCCGCCATCGCACGCGACTCCGCCTTTGGCTTGGGCTACAGCGCGATCGGCAACACGCGTCGCGCCGGTATCGGTGACATCGATCTGACGGCCACGGCGTTGCTCCACGACACCTTTGGCGCCGATCAGTACAAGCGGCTCAACAGCACCGGGCGCGCGTGGCGTACATCGCTAACCGCGGGTTTCCGCTTTGGCACGGCCGGTGCGGATCGCGTGGAAGATCCGCTCGACGTACCCATCGGCGACGGCGCCAGCGCCATCCTGCTGCGCAGCACGACCGATCTGATCCTCAACAAGTTCTTCTGGATCAGTGGGACTGTCCGCGTTGTGCGTCCGCTGGGCGACGACGTCGCCGTTGCCGTACCCGTGCTCACCGACACCTCGCTCTTCTTTTCGTATCGCACCGCCGTCGCGCAGCGCTCGCTCGGCCAGCGCACCGAAATCGAAATCGCGCCGCGTCTGATGTTCGGACAGTTCTTCGGACTCTCGGGCGGCTACCTGCTGCGTCGTGTCGGCGAGGACAAGCTCGAGACATTGGTGCCGCCGACGACACAGTCCTCAACCGCGTCCGGCGGTGAGTTTCTCACGCCCGCGCGCACGGTCCAGGCGCTGACGATCGCGGCCTCGTTCTCCTCGCTCGCCAGCTACATGCGCCGTGGTGCGAAATGGCCGCTGGAGCTGACCTTCACGCACACCGCACCGTTCGCGGCATCGGGCGGCATCTCGCCAATCTTCTCGATGGACCGACTCGAGATGCGGATCTATCGCGGGTTTCCGCGGCGCTGACGCGGAGCCGACGCGGCGCTCGCGGTTCCTGTGGCCTCAGTCGCTTGGACGGCTGAGGCCTCTTCGTTGCCACGAGCGAGCAGTTCACGCGCGTGTGCACGACTCACCTCACGATCCGCATCGCCACCCAGCATGCGCGCGATCTCCATCACGCGCGGCTCGTCAGTCACCACATCGGTATCGGCCGTGGTCACCGTACCCACCGCGCTCTTCCGCACGACGACGTGGTGATGCGCGCGGGCCGCGATCTGCGCGAGATGTGAAATCGCGAGCACCTGATGGTGCCCGGCAACGCGCCGCATCAACGCGCCCACCTGCCACGCCACGGCACCGCCCACGCCCGCATCCACTTCGTCGAAGACGAGCGTGGGCACCTGCTGCAAGCGCGCGAGCACGGTGCTGAGCGCCAGCATCACGCGCGCGAGTTCCCCCCCGGACGCGATGCGGCCCAGGGTCCGAGCGTCGACGCCCGCGTTGAGGGCAGCGAGGAACTGCACCTGTTCCGCGCCGTGCTCGCCGATGTCCGCGAGCGGCAGCAGCGACACGATGAAATTCCCGTCGGGCATGCCCAGCTCCGGGAGCAGCACGCTTACCGCATTCGCGAGGCGCTGCGCTCCCGACTGACGCAACCGCGTCAGCTCGCTCGCACGTTCGGTGAGTTCCCCCTCGACAGTCGCGCGCGCCGCTCCAATCGCCTTGAGGTCGAGCGACCCGCCATCCACGAGATCGAGCTCTTCGCGCGCGGCACGTCCTGTCTCCTGCACCTCCGGAAGCGTCGGCCCGTATTTGCGCAGCAGCGCATGCAGCACGTCGCGTCGTGATTCCAGCTTGCGCAAACGTGCGGGATCCGCCTCCACGCCTTCCGCGTACTCTTGCAGCTCACGCGCAAGCTCATCGAGCGCATACACCGCCCCGTCGAATGCACTCTGCCACCGCGCCGTCTCGGGATCGATGCGCGAAAGCCCCAGCAATGCGCGCCGCACCGCGCCCAATCGCGATAGCGCCGCATCTTCGTCACCGCTGATGGCCTCGGACGCCTGCGCGGCCATCGACTGCAGCTCTTCGGCGTGCGACAGCCGACGGATATCCGCGTCGAGCGAGTCCTCTTCACCAACCACGAGTGCCGCTTCTTCGATCTCGCGCGCAACGAAACGCAGATAGTCGGCGCGTCGCTCCGCATCCTGCCGACGCTTCTCGAGCTCGCGCTCGCGTGCACGCAGCGCCGCGAGTCGTTGATACGCATCACTCACGCTGTCGCGCACCGCCTGAGCGCCCACGAAGGCATCCAGCAGGTCGCGCTGATGCTCGCCGTCGATCAGCTGTCGTGAGTCGTGCTGGCCGTGCACGCTCACCAGCTGCACTCCGACTTCGGCCAGCGTCGTCGCCGTGACCGTCGAGCCGTTGATCCATGCGCGCGAGCGTCCGTTGCTGCCGATTTCGCGCTTGAGCACGATGTGATCGTCGTCGACATCGATACCGCGCTCGTCGAGCAGTGCTCGCAACGCCGGCAGGCGCGATGCGTCGAACACACCTTCCACGGTCGCCTTCTCTGCACCGCTGCGAACACGATCGGCCGCTGCGCGCTCTCCCAGCAGCATGCCCAGACTGCCCACGATCAGCGACTTGCCCGCCCCCGTCTCACCGGTGAGCACGTTGAGCCCGCTGGCCAGTGGCAACGTGACGGCATCGATGACGGCAACGTTGCGGATGCGCAGTTCAACGAGCATTCAACGTCCGCGCTCGAGTGAGGAGATCAGGCGTTCTCGCCGTCGCGCTCGGTCAGTCCACCCCAACCCAGCTTTCGCTTGAGGCGAGTGAAGAACGTGGTGCCGGGGAAACGCACGATGCGAACCGGAGACGCCGCACGACGAATCACGAGGGTCTCTCCGCTGGTGAACGTAGTGCCCACCTGTCCGTCGATCGTTACCAGAAGCTCCGCCGGCCCATCATCTGCACGCACGCGCACTTCCACCGATGGCGGGAGCACGAGCGGGCGCATCGCCAACGTGTGCGGCGAGACTGGCGTGAGCACGATGCTCTCCACCGTCGGCACGACGATCGGACCTCCGGCTGACAGCGAATACCCCGTCGAACCGGTCGGCGTGGAAATCACGAGACCGTCGGCGGAGTACGAACCGATCGGCTCCTCGTCGACGAAGACCGAGAAGCGCACCACGCGCGCGAAGCCGCCCTTGTGCAGCACGACGTCGTTGAGCGACAGCCAATTGCACCGCTCCACGCCACTGCGATCGAGCGCACTCGACGCGAGCGCCATGCGCGCTTCCGGCTCGAAGTCACCACGCGCGAATCGTCGCACGCCTTCCTCGAATTCCTCGCCGCTGCAGCTGGTGAGGAAGCCAAGTCGGCCGAGGTTGATGCCGAGAATCGGCGCCTCATAGCCGTTCAGAAAGCGCGCGCCGCGCAGCAGCGTGCCGTCACCGCCCAACGTGAGCAGGGCATCGACCTGCTCGGGGTGCTCCAGGCGATCGCCCTCCTCGGCAATCTCCCAGAGCTCCTCTTCGAACGAGAGTTGCAGTCCCAGCTCCGGTGCGATGTCCAGCAACGTGCCCAGGATTTGCGGCAACCCCACGTATCCACGGTGACCGACGACGCCGACGCGCACTAGCCGGCCATCGCTTCAGACTCGTGCAACGCACGTACGCGATCGGCGATACCGACCGCATCCAGACCAAGCGAGGCGAGCTGCTTACCACGCGACGCCGAATACACGATGCGATCCGGCACGCCGTGGGTCGCCACGCGCACACTCGGCGCAAGATGCTGGATCGTCGCGCTCATGAAGGCGCCGAAACCGTTCACGACGGTGCCCTCTTCGACGGTGAGCACGTGCGTGTGATCGGCGAGCACGGCGTTCAGCGTGACTGCGTCGTACGGCTTGATGTAGCGGCAATTCACGACGGTGACGTCGAGCCCTTCCGCCGAGAGCGCTTCAGCCGCCGCGAGCGACGTGTTCACCATCGTGCCGACCGCGAGAATGGCAACCTCACGTCCACGACGCAGCACATCCCACGTGCCGAACGGCGTGGCCGGCACCTGCGAGATGTCCGGCGCCGTGTCAGGCGACGCATCGCGCGGATAGCGCAAGCAGAACGGGCCGCCGGTGTACTCCACACCTGCGCGCAGCAGCGCGAGCATTTCCGTGGAGTCCTTGGGCGCCGTCACCACCATGCCCGGGATCGAGAGCATGTAGGCGATGTCGTAGAGACCCATGTGCGTCTCGCCGTCTTCACCAACGAGTCCCGCACGATCCATCGCGAAGACCACAGGCAAATGCTGCAGCGCACAGTCATGGATGATGTTGTCGTAACCGCGCTGCAGGAACGTCGAGTAGATCGTGACGACAGGACGCAGGCCGCGTGTCGCCATGCCGGCGGCGAACGTGACCGCGTGTCCTTCGGCGATTCCCACGTCGAAGAAACGGTCGGGATACGTCGCGCCAAAGCTGCCCGTTCCGGTGCCGCTCGGCATGGCCGCCGTGATCACCACCATGTCCTTTCGCTCGGCGCCCAACGACGTCAGCGCCTTGCCGAACACCGCCGTGTATGCCGGGTTGGCCGTGGAGGCCTTGAGCTGCTTGCCGGTGGCCGGATCGTGGCCCGGCGGCAGCGCGTGCCACTTCTCGCCGCTTTCGCCGGCGGGAAATCCCTTGCCCTTCTTGGTGATGACGTGCACGAGGCGCGGCGTGTTCATGTCGCGCACCGCGGTGAACGTTTCCATCAGCGCGTCGATGTCATGTCCGTCGATGGGGCCGAAATAGCGGAAGCCCAACTCTTCGAACAGCACGCCCGGCGTGAGGAACGACTTGACGCTCTCTTCCCACTTCCGCAGCAACGTACCCGACGCCTTGAACGGGCCCGGCGCGTTGTCCACCAGATCGCCGATCTTGGAACGCAAGCGGTTGTACAGCGGGTTGCGCTGGATGGACGTGAGATACTTGTGCATCGCGCCCACGTTCGGCGCGATCGACATCTCGTTGTCGTTGAGGACAACGATCATGTCGCGCTCGGAGTGGCCGGCGTTGTTGAGTCCTTCGTAGGCAAGTCCGCAGGAGAGCGCGCCGTCGCCGAGGATGGCCGCGACCTTGAACTGCTCGCCCATGACATCACGACCAGCCGCCATGCCCAGTGCGGCAGAGATGGCCGTGGCAGCGTGGCCGGCACCGAACGTGTCGTAGGGGCTCTCGGTGCGCTTGAGGAAGCCGGACAGTCCCTGCTCGGTGCGCAGCGACTCCATGCGGTCATTGCGGCCCGTCAGCAGCTTGTGCGGGTAGGCCTGATGTCCGACGTCCCAGACGATCTGGTCGCGCGGCGTATCGAACACGGCGTGCATCGCGATCGTGAGCTCAACAACTCCGAGTCCGGCTCCGATGTGACCGCCGGTGCGCGAGCAAACGTCGATCAGACGTGCGCGCATCTCGTCGGCGAGCGTACGGAGCTCGTCGCGCGTGAGTTGCTTGAGGTCGGCCGGGGACTGGATGCCTTCGAGAATGGCCATGGCTGATATCGGGTGTGGCGACGCGGTCGACAGACCGTGCTGGTAGGTACTGCGAAAACTGCAGATCAGGAACGACGTTCGACAATGAAGCGCGCGAGCTGCTCGAGCGTCGGAGTCAACAACCCCTCCTCCGCCAGCGCCGCGCACCCTTCCTCCACCAACGCTACTGCACGCTCAACGGCTCCCTCGACCCCAAGGAGCGCAGGATAGGTGCTCTTCTGCAAATCCAGGTCACGTCCGGCCGTCTTCCCCAACTCGTCGGTCGTAGCGGTCACGTCTAACACGTCATCGGCAATCTGAAAGGCGAGGCCGATCGCCTCGCCGTAGCACGCCAACGCCCCGCGACGTGCTTCCGTGGCCAGAGCGGCACGCGCGCCAAGAGACACCGACGCCGTGATCAGCGCACCGGTCTTGAGGCGATGGACGCGTTCCAGGGCGTCGAGAGAGAGGTGCACTCCCTCCGCTTCGAGATCGAGCAGCTGCCCGCCGATCATCCCGCCGCCGCCCGAGGCGTCCATCAAATCGCGCACGATTGCGCCTGCCACGTCATCCGGCAGGCCAAGCGCCTTGGCGGCGTGCCAAGCGCTTCGCGCGGCCAGCGGTACCATCGCCAGCCCTGCCGCCGTCGCCACGGGCACCCCGTACACGCGATGCACAGTCGGGCGACCACGACGCACGTCGTCGTCATCCATGCAGGGCAGATCGTCGTGCACGAGCGAATACGCATGCACCACTTCCACGGACGCAGCGAGATCCCGCGCATCGGCTGTTCCGCCACAGGCACGGTACGCCTCCAGCAGCAGAATGGCGCGCAACCGCTTGCCCTCGCCCAGCAACGAATAGCGAATCGCTTCCGCGATCAGCGGCGGCAGGTTGCCCAGCCAGCGCGCGCAGAAGCCGTCCAGCGACTGCTGGACGGCCGTCCGCTCCGTCGCAAAGGACGGCGGCGCCATCGGAGTTGGCTCAGTTCCAGACACGGTCACGTCGCGTTCAGGCCCCCAGCTCCGCCACCGAAAACGACCCATCGGCGGCTTCGACCAACTGCTGCACACGAGCATCCACCTGCTGCAACGCCGAGCCGGCACTGCGCAGATGCGCGATGCCCTCCTCGAACAACGCCAAGGCGCGATCGAGCTCGACATCGTTGCGCTCCAGATCGCGCACAATCTCTTCGAGCCGCAACAAACTCTCTTCGAACGTCATGCCGACTCCGTCCGGGGATACGTGGGCACGCCCTCTGGCAGCGCGCGCGACTCGCCAGCTACGGCGCGCACGATGCCATCTCGGAGCCAGAGATCGAACGGCATCCCCGACTCGAACTGCCCTCTGTTGCTCAAAGTAGCGCCCTCAGGCAATCGCGCCACCGCAAATCCGCGTGCCAACGTCGCCAGTGGTGAGAGAGCGTCGAGACGACCGGCGAGCGATTCGAGACGTGCACGCCGGCGCTCCACGAGTCGTCCGGCCACCAACGACAGTCGCTTCTGCACCTGCGCCAACGAACTGATCGCGCGATCCTCGCGCCGCTGCGCGGCAGCAGCGAGACGCTTTCCCAGCGACTCGACGCGCGCAATCGTCTCGCGGCGTGACGGCACGGTCAGTTCGGCGGCGGCTGACGGGGTCGCTGCGCGCACGTCCGCGACCAAATCGCAGATGGTAACGTCCACTTCGTGCCCCACCGCCGAGACCGTCGGCAGCGGGCAGGCCGCCAGCGCCCGGGCCACCCGTTCGTCGTTGAACGCCCACAGATCTTCGCGGGCGCCGCCGCCACGCCCGATGATCAGCACGTCCGCGCCTCGCCAACGGGACACTTGCCCGATCGCCGCCACCAGCGATTCGGGAGCGCCCTCGCCCTGCACCTTGGCTGGCACGATCACGATCTCCACGTCGGCACTGCGCGCACGGGCGACGGTGATGATGTCGTGAATCGCTGCGCCATCGGGGCTCGTGATGACCGCAATCCGCCGCGGGAACTGCGGCAGAGGGCGCTTTCGCGCCGGATCCAGCAGACCGTCCTTCTCGAGCCGCGCGCGAGTCTGCTCCAGCGCCTTGCGCCAAAGCCCGGCGCCCTCCGCTTCCAACGCCGTCACCGAGAACTGCAGATCGCCGCGCACCGGCCAGACGGTCATCTGCCCCTTGGCGAGCACCTGCATTCCGTCGTCCGGCGGCGCGGGCATGCGACGCTGCGCCGAGCTCCAGACCACGCACTTCACCTGCGCATCCGCATCACGCAGGGCGAAATACCAGTGTCCGTTGCGATGCGCTTTGAAATCGGTGATCTCGCCGCGCACCCAGAGCGGCGGGAACGCCCCCTCGATCAGGTCCTTGGCCGCCGTGGTCAGCGTGTGCACCGCGATTGCCGCCTCAGGCGTGCTTCCCGGGGACGCGTCCGCTGCGGGCGCTGAAGGCCCGTACCCTGACGTGCGACGGCCGGCCATGCGCCTAGACCGACGCGTTCGCGTCGAGCGTGCGGGCTGCTGCCCGTACCGTGTTCTTGAGCAGCATCGCGATCGTCATCGGCCCGACACCGCCCGGCACCGGCGTGATTTTCGATGCCACCTCGACGGCGCTGTCGAAATGCACGTCGCCGCAGAGCCGCGAGCCGCTCGCCCGCGTTGCGTCCGCGACGCGATTCATCCCCACGTCGATCACTACCGCGCCCGGCTTGATCATGTCGCCGGTGATCATCTCCGCGCGTCCGATGGCCGCGATCAGGATGTCGGCGCGACGCGTGTGAAAGGCGAGGTCCTTGGTGCGGCTATGGCAGACGGTCACGGTCGCGTCCGCGCCGGCGCGTCCCTGCACCAGCAACGCGGCCATCGGCTTGCCCACGATGTTGCTCCGCCCCACGATCACCGCCTCGGCGCCGCGCGTCTCCACGCCACTGCGCACAAGCAGCTCGATCACGCCCGCTGGTGTGCACGACACGAATCCATCAGTGTGTCCAATCAGCAGCTTGCCCACGTTGATCGGATGGAAGCCGTCCACATCTTTTTCCGGCAGAATGTGGCGAATCACCACATCCGGATCGATGTGCTTCGGCAACGGCATCTGCACGAGAATGCCGTGCACGCTGCCATCCGCGTTCAACCGCTCCACGAGCGCCAGCAGCTCGGCCTGCGACGTTTCGGCAGGCAGCCGTATCGTTTCGCCCGCCATGCCCGCCGCGCGCGAGGCCTTCTCCTTGGCGCCCACATAAGTCGCGCTCGCCGCGTCCTCGCCCACGAGTACCACGCTCAGGCCGGGCACCACGCCGCGCGCAATGAGTGCGGCGGTGTCGTGCGCGACCTCGGCGCGAATCGCCTCTGCGATCGCTTTGCCGTTGATCAACTCAGCGCGCAAAGTCCACCGCCCGGCTCTCGCGAATCACCACTACCTTGATCTGCCCCGGATACTGCAGCTCGGACTCGATGCGGCGCGCGATCTCCTCGGAGAGCGCCGTCATGCGCGCATCATCCACCTGTTCCGGCGTGACGACTACGCGAATTTCGCGGCCCGCCTGAATCGCGAACACGCGTTCGACGCCACGATAGCTCGACGCGATCTTCTCGAGTCCTTCCAAACGCTTCACGTATGTCTCGAACGCCTCACGACGCGCACCCGGGCGCGAGCCGGAGATGCTGTCGGCCGCCTGCACGAGCACGGACACCTCGCTCTCGTGCGGCACGTCGTCGTGATGCGCGGCGATGCAATTCACCACCAGCGGGTTCTCGCCGTACTTGGTGGCGACTTCCACACCAAGTTGTACGTGCGTCCCTTCATGCTCGTGCGTGAGCACCTTGCCCACATCGTGCAGCAGCGCGCCACGCTTGGCCAGCGCCACGTCGAGCCCCAGCTCCGCCGCCATCATCCCCGCCAACCACGCCACTTCCTTGCTGTGGTTGAGGATGTTCTGGCCATAGCTGGTACGCCAGCGCATGCGGCCGATGAGCTTGATGAGCTCGGGATGCAGTCCAGCAACGCCCACTTCGTAGGCCGCCTGCTCGCCCGTCTCCACGATCGCCACTTCGACTTCCTTGCGCGCCTTGGCGACGACTTCCTCGATGCGCCCCGGATGGATGCGACCGTCGCTCACGAGCTTCTCGAGCGCCAGCCGTGCCGTTTCGCGACGCACCGGATCGAAGCACGACACCACCACCGTATCCGGCGTGTCGTCGATGATCACGTCGACGCCGGTCGCCAGCTCGAACGCGCGAATGTTGCGCCCTTCACGCCCGATGATGCGACCCTTCATCTCATCGTTGGGCAGCGACACGGCCGACACCGTCGTCTCCGCTGTCGTCTCCGCCGCCACGCGCTGCACGGCCAATGCAACGATCTTCTTGGCCTCGCGTTCGGCATTCCGCTTGGCCGACTCGCGAATCTCGCGCAAACGACTCGCCGCGTCCGCCAGCGCCGTATCCTCCATGCGCCGCATGAGCTCGGCCTTCGCCGTCTCCGCCGTCAGCCCCGCCATCTGCTCCAGGCGACGCTTCCCCTCCTCAACCATCGACTCGATTTCCTGCTCGCGCTGCGCCGTGCGCGCTTCCCGTCGGCCGAGGTCACTGGTCCGCTTTTGCAGCTCCTGCTCGCGTCCTTCGAGCGAATCGCGCGTGCGGTCCAGCTGCCCTTCGCGATCCTGCACGCGCTTTTCCTCGCGCTCCACATCGCTGCGGCGCTGGCGTACTTCCTGCTCGATCGACTCGCGCAGCTGCAGAATCTCTTCCTTGCCGGAGACGACGGCGCCTTTGCGCAACGTCTCCGCTTCCCGACGCGCCTCGTCGACGATACGCGTGGCCGTCTCGTCCGCCGTCGCCTTGGCACGGCGTTGCTTCTCCAACTCGGCCTTTCGCTCCAGCCGCTGTCCGGCCACGAACGCAACGACAGCCGAGATCAGTCCCGCGACCAGCGCAGGGAGAAAATCAACCATCGGGATCTATGCTCCACCGCGTCGGGACGCGGATTCGATGTACGCCGAAAACGGCTTTATGTGCGACAGGCTCGACCGCGCAACCAATGCCCGCGAGTCACCCACACGCCTGCGGTGATCCACGGGTTCGGCACGACAACGCCCTATGCGGTCAACGTACGGAAATGCTTGGCACACCGCAACCTGCGTGCCCTTGCCTGTCACGCCGTTTAACCGGCTGACGGCTCCTCGCCACGCTTTGCCGGCGGCAACAGCGGACGGATATCAGCCGCGAGCTGCCGCATCTCCTGCGTCATCGCCGCAACGGCAGACCGTTCACGAAAGAGCTCGTCGGTGATCTGCAGCGCGGCGAGGATCGCCGCCTTCTGCGTTTCCAGCGTTGGACCGCCGGACATGATTGCCCGAATGGTGCGATCGACATGTTCGGCCACGGACTGAGTGTGCTGCGCCGACGCCTCCGTCCGAAGCGTGTACTCCTCGCCCACGATCTTGACCCGCACGACGCTCTTGTTGTCGAGCATGCCGTCCATCATCCCATCCATCGACCCGTCCCGACGCTCGCTGTTCACTTCTCCGTCCCCTGCCCGATCTGCTGACGAAGAAAACGCATGCGCTCGGCCAGCTGCGCCGTCCGCTCCCGTGCTTCCTCGAGCAACGACCGCAACTCAGCGTTCTCCCGCACCAGGGCGGCGTCTGCAACTTCGGCCAAGGCGGCAGGGTCAGGCGAGGCCGCGCGCTCCGATGCCTCGGCCAGCGCAGCCGCGGCCGCCGACGCCGCGGCGGTCGCCGCTTCTGCTGCCGACGACTCGGCACGAGCCCGCGCTGCACGTGCCTCGATCAGGTCGCGCCGCGCAGCCGCGAGCTCGTCTCGCAGCGCGTCCCGTTCGACGGTCACTTGCACCTCGCCGTCTCGCGACCCGATCAGCAGCGCGTCGAGCTCACGCATCCGCGCCTCAGCGGCCATCGCTCGACGGCGATATCCGGCGAGCTGGTCGCTGAGATTGCGGACCAGCGTATCGAGCTCACGAAAGGCGAAGACTTCAGGTCGCACGCGCTCGGATTCCCAGTTCCTTGTCGAGGCTCTCCAGCAACTTCGCGCGACGTCCATCGAGTTCGCGCTGCCCAAGCGTCCGCTCCGGATGACGGAAGGTCAACCGCCAGCCCAGGCTGCGATAGCCCGGCGCGATGCCGGTACCACGGAACTCGTCGAACAGCGCCACTCGCTCCAGCAAGTCACCGCCCACCCGGCGCAGCACTGCTGCCACGCTCTCCGCCGTGGTCGCATCCGGCACCAGCAGCGCCATGTCGAACTCGGCAGCCGGTGTGACGGGCAGTGGCTTGAAGCGAATACCGGCTGACGATGGAGAGGGCCGTTCCACTCGCTCCGTGTGCGCGCACGAACCTGGCGGCGCGACATCCTGCGAAGGCATCACACCAAGCGTGAGTTCCACGCCGAAGACCTCGGACGCCCATACCGGTCGATCGAGCGAGACACGCACCACGCGACCGACCAGCTCGCCCGTCACGTTCCCCTCCGCGCCGCTGCCCGTGCGATAGACGTTCCAGAGCACCTCGCCCTCGCCAGGCTTGAGCCCCACCGCGCCGTCGCCGAACACCACTGTGCTCACGCGCTCGGCCAGCGCCTTGACGTCCCACACGTCGAACGCCGGCGGTTGCGGTTCCGTGAAATGCGACGGACGGCGTGCGCCCATGATCAACGCGGCGACCCGCACTTCTTCGCGCGGCAGACGCCCCTTGGTGGGCACGAACGCGTTGCCCACCTCGAAAAGCCTGACGTTGCCCTGCATGCGCGACAGGTTGTACTCAGCGCGGCGCGCCAGCGTGTCGAGCAGCGATGCGCGCAGATACGGCTCGTCGTCAGCCAGTGGGTTGAGCACGCGCGGGGTGCTGTCGTCACCAGTCGCGGTAAACGGCATCGGCCGCACTTCCGAAAGTCCCAACGAGACGAGCGCATCACGCACGCGTCGTCCGACCAAATGCAACGCGTGGTCAGGCGCCGTACCCGGACGGAACGGACGCAGTTCATCGGGAAGCGCGTCGAAGCCGATCAGTCGCGCGACTTCCTCGATGAGATCGACTTCGAGCAGCAAGTCATGACGCCACGCCGGAGACTGCACGTGCAACGCCTCACCGGCGTCGGTCACGACGCAGCCCAGTGACGTCAGGCGACGCGTGATCTCGTCGCGCGAGACGTCTACGCCAAGGAGACGGGCCAGTCGTGACGGCCGCAGCGCGATCGCCGCGCGCGATGCCGGCGCAGCGCCCACTTCGAGCGCCATTGAGACGGTACCGCCCGCCACCTGCGCGATCAACGCCGCGCCGAACATGGCCATCTCTTTCGTCGCCGCGCCATCGATGCCGCGCTCGTAGCGATAGCTCGCATCGGTGGTGAGTCCCACGGCCTTGCGCACACGACGCACAAAACGCGCATCGAACAGCGCGACTTCCAGCAACACGTCGGTGGTGGTCTCGGTCACTTCGCTGTCGCGCCCACCCATGACACCGGCCAACGCGACCGGCCGCTCGCCATCACAGATCACCGTGGTGCCTTCGGCGATCGCGCGCTCGGTGCCGTCGAGCGTGACGAGCGATTCGCCCGCGCGCGTGGGACGCACCACAATCGACGAACCCGCCAACTTGTGCAGATCGAACGCGTGCACCGGCTGACCCATCCCGTGCAGCACGTAGTTAGTGGCATCGACCACGTTGCTGATGCTGCGCTGACCGATGCTCTCCAGCCGCTTCACCAGCCACGCCGGGCTCGGCCCCACCTTTACGCCGCGAATCACTACCGCCACGTAGCGCGAGCAGCTCGCAGAGTCCTCCACGCGAATCGTGATGCCGTCGTGCGACACCTCGCGATCGCCGTGATGCACGACCGTGTGGAGCTCCACACCCGCGAGGTCGCTCGTGGGGAACGGCGAAATCGGCGCGCCGAGAATCGCGTGCAGTTCGCGCGCCACACCGCGGTGCGACAAGAGGTCGGGGCGATTGGGCAGGACGTCTAGGTCGAGCTGTGCGTCGGACGCCGTCAGCACCTGGAGCAACGGCGTACCCGGCGCCACATCAGTTTCGAGCGTCAGGATGCCGTCGTGCTCTTCACCAAGCCCAAGCTCGCGCGCTGAACAGAGCATGCCGTTGGACGTCTCGCCGCGAATCTTCCGCTTCTCGATCTTGAGACCGGCGGGCATGATCGTGCCGGTGCGTGCGAACGGATACTTCGCCCCGGCGACGACATTCGGCGCGCCGCACACCACGTCCAGCAACGTGCCGCTGCCGTCGTCCACCTTGGTGACCCAGAGGTGATCTGAATTGGGATGACGCCCCGCTTCCACCACCTGTGCCACCACGAACGCCGACAGATCCGCGCCCACGCCACGAATGCCATCGAGCGTGACGCAATGACGGCTCAGGAGATCACCGATCTCTTCGGCCGAATGCGAATGCGGAACGAACTGCTTGAGCCACTCGTGCGAGACGATCATCGAGCGAACTGCTCCAGGAAGCGGACGTCAGAATCGTAGAGAACGCGAATGTCGTGGATGTCATAGCGCGACATCGCAATGCGCGCCGGGCCCATGCCGAAAGCCCAGCCGGTGTACTTCTCGCTATCCAGTCCGGCGGCTTCGAGCACGTTGGGATGCACCATGCCGCAGCCGAGGATCTCCACCCAGCGCAGTCCCTTGCCGTCGTTGAGGTCCACTTCGACGTCCATCTGCGCCCCCGGCTCCACGAACGGAAAGTACGACGGACCAAAGCGTACGCGGCGCGACGCTCCGTAAAAGCGGCGGGCGAATTCAGCGAGCGTCGCCTTGAGATCCACGAACGAGATGCCTTCGTCGACTGCCAAGCCTTCGAGCTGCATGAACGCCGGTGCGTGCGTCGCATCGAAGAAGTCGCGGCGATACACCTGCCCGGGCGCCAGCACGCGCACCGGCGGCTTGTAGCGCTGCAACGTGCGCACCTGCACCGGTGACGTATGCGTGCGCAACAACGTGTCGTCGCCCAGATACAACGTGTCGTGCAGCTCCATCGCCGGATGGTCGGGCGGGAAGTTGAGCGCACCGAAGTTGTACTGCTCCGTCTCCGCTTCCGGACCAAGTGCGATCGTGAAGCCTAGTTCGCGGAAGATCTCGCAGATCTCGTCGATGACGATGGTGACGGGATGCAGCGAACCGGTCCACTGCGCGCGGGCGGGCATCGTGGCGTCGAAGGCCTGCACGCCACTGCTCGCGGCCTGCGCGGCGGCGAATCCGTCCACCGCCGATTGGATGGCGTTCTTGAGCGTGTTGAACGCGGTGCCGGCGGCGCGACGATCTTCCGCGGCCAGCGAACGCAGCGCGCCCTGCAACTCAGCGACGCGTGCGTCCTTGATCGCGTTGAGTTGCCCCTTGATGGTATCGAGGCGTGTCGAAGGATCGGCCGCGTCCATGAACGCGAGCACGTCGCGCATGAGCGCGTCAACCAGCGCTTCGTAGTCGGAGAGTAGCACGATGAGTAGAGACGGATGAGGCACGATACGCGAGAGGCCGGCATCCATTGGATACCGGCCCCGCAACTTAACCCGAACGCGAGCAGATTACGCGGCGGTCGTCTCGGCGGACTTCATGTTCTCGAGCGCCTTGCGGGCGAGGTCCGCGATCGCGGCGAACGCGTCCGGCTCGCGCACGGCGAGATCGGCCAGCACCTTGCGATCGACTTCGACGCCAGCGGCATGGAGGCCGCTGATGAACGCGGAGTACGACATGTCATGCGTGCGGGCAGCCGCGTTGATACGGATGATCCACAGGCGACGGAAGTCGCGCTTCTTGTTCTTGCGGTCGCGATAGGCATAGCGCCAGCCGCGCTCGACGGTCTCCTTTGCTGCCTTCCAAAGCTTGCTCCGGCCGCCAAAGGCGCCCTTCGCATGCTTCATGATCTGCTTCTTACGCTTCAGACGAACGACGTTGGATTTGACGCGAGGCATGGATCGTTCTCCTTAGGCGACGAGAAGACGCTTGATACGCTTCACTTCGCCGTTCGTGGTTACGATCGTCGGGCGACGCAGATTGCGCTTCTTCTTCGCATCCATCTTGGTGAGGATGTGGCTCTTGTAGGCCTTCAGGCGCCGGACCTTCCCCGAACCAGTAATGGAGAAGCGCTTCTTGGCGCCGCTGTGGGTCTTCATCTTGGGCATGACACGCTCGCGGCTACGGTGAATCCGCCCCGTCGCCGGAGCGGCCCTGCTTTCGATCACGCGCCGAATTACTTCGGTGCGAGAATCATCGTCATCGATTTTCCTTCCATGGTCGGTGAGCTCTCGATCTTCGCCAGATCGACCAGCTCCGCAGCCACCCGATCGACCACCTGCTTCCCCAACTCGGGATGCGCGATCTGTCTGCCGCGGAACATCAGCGTCACCTTCACCTTGTTCCCCTCTTCGAGGAAGCGCCGCGCGTGGCGGGTCTTCGTCTCGAAATCGTGATCGTCGATCCCAGGGCGGTACTTCACTTCCTTGAGATGGATCACGTGCTGCTTCTTCTTCGCGATACGAGCCTGCTTGGCCGCCTCGAACTTGAACTTCCCGTAGTCCATGATGCGGACCACCGGCGGCCGAGCTGTCGCCGCGACCTCGACGAGATCCAGCCCCTGCTCAACCGCCTGGGCCAGTGCCACGTCGACTTCCATGATGCCGAGCTGACTGCCATCGGCCGCAATCACGCGGACGGGACTGATCCGGATCTGCCGGTTCACCCGTGGCGGACGCTTCGTGGAATCCTGAATACGCCGAGCTCCCTTGGAGAGAAACAAAAAAACGCGAACCCGTGAGGAGTCCGCGTCGGAACAAGCACACTGTCACCTACGCGTGGCGCACGTGGGGGGCAGTTGCCAGATCGATGGACTCCATCAGCACACCTCGGGGAATGCGCACATTCCGCGTCGAGGGCCGAAGGGTGAGGAGGGCGTCGCTGCCCTCCCGCTTGTCGGGTTGTATTCCAGCCAACAGAATAACGTAGAACGCTCCCACGGATACGGCAAGGGCCGCCCAGAATCTCGCCGCAGGGCCCCTAGCCCTCGGCGGCGAGGTGGTACCCCTTTCCGTCGTGTGCCACCCGTCCAAAACCGTGGTGCGCGTCGTGCTCGAAGATCAGGAGCCACTCCGCCGCGATGGCGTCGGCCAAGAGCGCGCGCTTCGACTCGAGCGTCACCAGCGGCTCCACGTCGTAGCCCATGATCCACGGCAGCGGCAGGTGATGCGACGTCGGCACCACATCGCCCAGAAAGCACGCCGTCTCCCCCTTCGATCGCAGCACCACGCTCTGATGGTGCGGCGTGTGCCCCGGCGTCGGGCGCAGCTCGATTCCCGGCAGGATCTCCGTCACGCCGCTCACCAGATCGAACCGCCCTGCGGCGAAGATGGGATCCCAGTTGTTCGGGAAGTAGCTCGCCGACGTCCGCTCGTTCGCGCGCTGCGCGTACGCGAGCTCGCCCGCCTGCACCACGTACCGCGCGTTGGGAAAGGTGGCCTTGATCTCCCCGTCCGGCGTACGCGTCGTGTTACCGCCGGCATGATCGAAGTGCAGGTGCGTGTTGATCACCAGCGTCACGTCGTCAGGGGTGAAGCCCGCCGCCCGAATGCCATCCTCCAGCGCCGTCGGTCCCGCGCCCACCACGTTCTCGATGCCGTAGATGTCGTGGAATTTGGTCGACTCCTTGTTGCCGACGCCGGTGTCGATCAGCACCAGTTCGTTCGGATGCTCGACCAGCAAACAGCGCATGCCCATCGGAATGCGGTTGCGCGCGTCGGCGGCCAGGCGGCGCTCCCAGAGCGTCTTGGGGACCACGCCGAACATCGCGCCACCGTCGAGTTGCTGCCCACCGGCCTGAATGGCGTGCACGCGCCAATCGCCAACCGAGCGCGCATCATGCAGCGGAACCGGAAACGTCATGCGATATCGTCCTGAGAAACGGGATGCGGGAAGGCGCGCCGACGACGATCGGCAGCGGTACGCGAACGGCGCTCAGCCGGTGTATGCAGACGGCGATCCAACTCCGGCCAACTCTCGATACCCAAGTCAGCGGCCACATCCAGCAACCGCAGCAGCACCTGCGCGGTCGCCTCGGCGTCGCCCGCGGCGCGGTGGCGCGAGGCAATCGAAATGCCGAAGTAGTTGGTGACGTGATCGAGCGACCGGCGGGAGAGCTGCGGCAGCAGTGCGCGAGTGAGACGCACCGTACAGAGCTTGGGGCCTGAGAGCTGCGTCGCCGTGCCGCGCAGCAATTCCTCGCTGACAAAGCGCCAATCGAACGACGCGTTGTGTGCCACGAACACATGTCCCGCGAGTCGTCGCCCAACCTCGGGCGCAATCTGCCGAAAGACCGGCTGATCTCGCACCATCTCCCAGCTGATCTGCGTGAGCGACGTGATGTACGGCGGAATGGGCCGCTCAGGGTTCACGAGCTGCGAGTACACCTCGCGCACTTCGCCGCCCTGAACCTGCGCGATCGCGATTTCGGTGATGCGATCGCCATTGGCCGCACGCGTGCCCGTCGTTTCCACGTCCACCACGGCAAACGCCACATCGCGCAGCGACGGGGCCGGTGGCGACGCGCAATTGCCCGTGTCGTCGGGCGTCGAGTACGCGATCGCCCGATCCGGGCGCACCCAGCCGCGTAACGACCAGTGTCCCGACGGCAACTGCACGAACTCGTCGTGACTCGACAGGAGGGCGATCGCCATGCGTTCGGCTGCGTCCTGCTGCAGCTTGGCCACCTGACAGACATCGCGCATCAGCGTAATCGCGTCGAGTGGACCGTCCGCCAGCCGTGCCGCGGCGCGCGCGGAGAGGGTGGTCGGGCGCGGCTGCAGGCGTGCTCCGAGAACGGGCGCTGGCGTGAATGGCATCGGCCGCAAGATACTCCCTGCTCCGACCTAGTAAATCGACGAGCGGTTGCCTACGTTTGTGAAGTATTTCACAAGCTATGCCCTCTCGTGAAACGTATCGCCGACTCCACCGTTCGTCGCCTGTCGATGTACCTCCGCTACCTCGAGGACCTCGACACCCGCGGCACCAAAACCGCCTCAAGCGACGAGCTCGCTCACCTCTGCGGCACCACGCCGGCCCAGGTGCGCAAAGACCTGTCGTTCTTCGGCTCCTTCGGAAAGCGCGGACTCGGCTATCCGGTCCACGAGCTCACCGCGCACATTCGCGAAATCCTCGGGCTCGAGCGCGAATGGAAGGTCGTCATCGTCGGCGCCGGTAAGATCGGTGCGGCGCTCGCCAACTATCGCGGCTTCAACCAGCGCGGTTTCCAGGTGGTCGGCGTCTACGACAACAGCCCCGACAAGATCGGCAAACCGTGGGGCGCGTCGATCGTACGTGACATGGCCGACCTCGAGCGCGACGTCGAGCAAGAGGGCGCGCTGATCGCCGTCCTCGCCATCCCCTCCGACGACGCCCAGCACGTGGTCGACGCAGTCATCGGCGCCGGCATTCGCGCGATCCTCAACTTCGCGCCCACGCAGATCACCGTGCCGCCGCACGTCTCGCTCAAGTCGGTGAACATGGCGATGGAGCTGGAAGGGCTCTCGTTCGCCCTCACCAACGCCGGCAACAAGGGCGCGGCCTAACGCACGGTTTCGAAGGCGCTCGGCCTACGCCTCGTCGCTCACCGCGTCAGGCGGCACGACCAGCGGCCGATCCGCGAGCGCCGTCACCAACCGCGCAAAATCCTCTGGCGACAGCACCTCAGGCCTCGCATCCGGCCGCAACGCACAGTGCGCGATGATCGCTTCAGCGGTGGGTGCATCCAACGCGGCAATCGTTCGCACGACGCGCACCAGCTGCTTCCGCCGCAAACCGAACGCGGCCTGCACGAACTTCCGATACCGCGTCTCCAGTGCCTCCGATATCGCCGGATCGGGCCTTGGCACCACACGCACCACCGCCGAGTCCACCGTGGGCGGCGGATTGAACGCGCCAGGTGGTACACGGCGCACCAACTCCACGCGCGCGACCGACTGCACGTTCACGCTCAGCGCGCCATAAATCTTGTCGCCCGGTGGCGCGGCCATGCGGTCAGCCACTTCCTTCTGCACGAGATACACGGACACGTCGGCGCGCGGCCGCTCGAGCGCATGGAAGAGAATCGGCGTGGTGATGTAGTACGGCACGTTCCCCGCCAGCACGAACGAGCCACCAGCCGCGGCGGCCAGATCTGTCTTGAGCACGTCACCTTCAATGATCGTGACGTTCGGATTCCCCGCGTAGCGCGTGCGCAGATGCGCCGCGAGATCGCGGTCCAACTCGATGGCCACCACACGCCCCGCACGCTGCACGAGAATGTCGGTGAGTGCGCCACGCCCCGGTCCGATCTCCACGACGGTGCGATCGGCGATGGGGCCGAGCGCGGACACGATCGAGTCGAGCACGTGATTGTCGCGCAGGAAGTGCTGCCCGAAGCGCTTTCTTGGCGTCGGTAGCGCATCCTTCTCGGGAGGCCGTGGCCGCTGTCGGAAGCCCATCAGGGCCGATCCACTACGACGACTGCCAAATCATCGCGCAGGGTGGTGCTGCCGACGTGCGAATCCACGCGCGCGAATACGGCATTGAGGATCTGCTCCGGTGATTCACGGTGCGTCATCGATGCGAGCGTGGCCAATACCGTGGCTTCGCCGAGGCGGCGATCTGCCGAGTCACGCGCATCCGTGATGCCGTCGGTGAAGAGCACCAGACGATCGCCGTCTCGCCAGCTCATCACGCATTCGTCGATCGGTGCGTCGCTGAAGCCGATCGGCGGCGCGACCGCGTGCAAGCGCACGCACTCGCCGTCCGCCCCCAGGCGAAACGCGTGGGGATGACCGGCATTGGCGAATCGCAGTTCGTTGGCCTTGGTGTCGATCACGGCGTAGCAGAGGGACAACGACATCTCCGTGGAGCTCAATTCGTCCGCCAGCGAGCGCTGCACCGCTTCGAGCGCAATCGACGGGTCGAACGCCGCCTGCACATGAATCGCCGCCGCGCTCAATGCGAGCGCCATCACCAGCGCGCTCCGGTATCCGTGTCCCGACACGTCGCCGATCAACACGCCCGTCCGATCGCGATCGAGTCGCGCCAACAGGAAGAAATCGCCACCGACACTTTCCGCAGGTACGACCCGGGCAGCCGCGCGCGCCTCGGGTTCGACCACGGTCGGCTTGGCGAGCAACTTGAGCTGCAGATCATGGGCCAACCGCATTTCGCGCACGAGCTGCTGTCGCTCCACGGCCGCTCGCACGAGCGCCGCGTTATGCATCGCCGTACCGACCTGCGTGCCCACGGCGCGCGCCAGCTTGCGATCGCCCGCCGAGAAGGGCGCACCGCCCGGTCGGCCACCGAGGATGAGCACGCCGAGCGGCGTCGCGCCGCCCTGATCGAATCCTGACGGCAACGGGCGACGCGGCTGCACTGCCGGGTATGCGCCGGTCACTCCAATCCCCGAACTTGGTCGCGTAATGGCGACGGCGAGCAGCGGTCGACCGTCGGCGGCCAACACCGGATCTGACAGCTTGACCGACGGCCCGTCTTCGGTGCAGGCGCCGGCCGTGCGAAAAGCGCGCATCGCGATGTGCGCGCTGTCGTCGAGTGACACGGGACCGTAGTCGCTGGCCTGCACACCGAGCGACGCGATAGGGCGCAGCGTGCCGTCGGTGCGATTGGTCAGCAGGAAGACGGCGCGTGACGCACCAACCGTGACGGCGAGTTCGCGCAGCAACGTGTCCGCGACCCCTTCGACCGACGTGGTGCCGCCCAGCAGTTCGCCGATGGCGTACAGGAGATTGATCTCCTCGTAGCGCTCGACGAGCTCCGACGCGGCGCCATCGCGCTCTCGGCTGAGACGACGCACGAACGGCACGAGCCGTCCGAGCAGGCGATCGCCTTCGGGGGTGATGCCGGGCTCGACGAACAACCAGCCGACGCTCTCGCCCGTCGCCACGAGCTGCGCGTGCAGACGCTGCGTGCGCGCCCAGCTGTTCACGTCCCACGCCATCGCCCCCGCCTCCGTCAGTGCGGCGAAGGTCGCGGACGACGTGCCGATCAGCGTAGGGGTGACACTGCCATCGCGTCGTTCCCAGATCGCTGCTTCGCGCCCGGTGGCCTCGTGAAACGCGGCCATCAGCGCGGCGACTTCACTCATGCGCGGTTGAGACGGAGTCGAACTGTGTGTCGGTACGTTCCGTCCGTACGACAGCTCTCCACGTGATCCATCAGCTTGCGCATCAGGAAGACGCCGCGGCCGTCTTCACGCTCCAGCCAATCGGCGTCTTCCGGAGAATACTGCACCTGATCGAGGTCGAAGCCCGCGCCCTGGTCCATGACCTCGAGCAGCAGCATGTCGCTCTCCAGCACGGCGCGCACCTGCACGGCTCGGCTCGGGTCGTTGCTGTTTCCGCGCATGATGGCGTTGGCCATCGCTTCAGTCAGGGCAAGCGGCACGTTCAGGCGGCAAAGTCGACTCGAGAAACCGGCGGACGCACACAGCTCCGACACAGCCTCGACAATCGGCGCGATCTCGTTGATGTCCGACGCGATTGTCCAGCTGTGCCGTGGCGTAGTCATCTCATCGCGCCGTGCTGGCCGCGATCGCGTGCGCATCGCCACTGTTCACCGTCCGGCGAGCGCATCGTCGCGCGTCGCGTACAGAGGGAAGAGTGCATCGAGCCGAGTGAGTTCAAACAACGTGCGCAGGTCGTCGTTCAGTGCTGCCAGCCGCAATTCACCGCCCGCTTCACGGATGCGCTTGCCGAGTGAGACCAACGCGCCGAGTCCGGAGCTGTCGATGTACGCGGAACCGGAGAAATCCACGACGACCAAGCGCGCGCCCTGCTCCACCTCCTCGAGCACGGCCTGCTTGAATTCCTGCCGATTGCTGACGATCAGCTGACCGTCCATCAGCACCAGCAACAGTTCATCGGTTCGCTGCAGCACAAAGCTCATGGGCGATTCAAGCAAGGGTTCCTGCGGAGGTCGCGAGGCCTGACGAGCCGACCTGGAGCGCGGTGATCGCCGCAGCATGTACAATGTCATCCGACGTAGCCCCACGGGACAAGTCGGAGCAGGGCCGCGCCAGTCCCTGCAAGACGGGACCGATCGCCGTCGCCCCAGAGAGGCGCTGCACCAGCTTGTAGGCGATGTTTCCCGCATCGAGCGAGGGGAACACGAGCACATTGGCGTGTCCCGCTGCGGGCTCGCCCGGTACTTTGCGTCGCGCGATCTCCGGAATCAGTGCCGCGTCGGCCTGCACTTCGCCGCAGACCTCGAGCGACGGCGCCTCCGCGCGCACGATCGCGACCGCATCGCGCACGCGACTGATCGAGGGCCCGTCGGCGCTGCCGGCCGTGCTGTACGACAGGAACGCGACGCGCGGCTCGTCGCCGACAATGCGCTTGCGGTCGATCGCCGCCGCGAGCGCGATATCCGCGAGTTGGCGAGAGGTGGGATCCGGGATGACGGCGCAGTCTGTGAAGGTCAGCACCGATTCCGCGCCATCACCCTTGGCAGGAAAGACGAGGTAGAACGACGACGACACGGAGCGTACGCCTGGCGCCGCCCCGACGGTCCAGAGGGCCGCGCGAATGACATCCGCCGTTCGATGGACCGCCCCTGCCACGCAACCATCCGCCTCTCCCATCGCCACGAGCGCGTCGGCGAAGTAGAGCGGATCCCGTGCCAGCCGTTCCGCGTCCTCGCGGCCGAGGCCTCGACCGCCGCGTTGCTGCAGGAGGTGTGCGACCACGCGCGGTGTGCGCGGATCGAGCAGTGGATCGAGCAGTTCCACGGTGTGCGGCGGTACCACGCCAGTGGCGGCATCCGAGCGGCGAACGAGCACCGGTCGCACGGAGCCACGCGCCGTGAGCGCGATGACGGCTTCGACGACGCGAAAGTCCGTTGCTTCCGGGAACAGAATGGTGCGCGGGATGAGTGCGGCGCGCGCATGCAGCGAGTCGAGAAAGGCGACGGATTGCGACACGGGCGCCGGCTCCCTAGCGCGCGAAACGCTGCGTCAGTGCGCGCGCGACGATCGGGTGCACGAGCCCCTCGACGGCGCCGCCAAAGCGCGCCACCTCGCGCACCATGCTCGAGCTGATGTAGGTCGTGTCCAGCGACGGGGCCATGAACACGGTTTCCAGCTCGGGTAGCAGGTGGCGATTCATGAGCGCCATCTGGAATTCGTACTCGAAATCGCTCACGGCACGCAGCCCGCGCACGTTCACGCACGCGCCGACCTCACGAGCGAAATCCACCAGCAGTCCGTTGAACGCACGCACTTCCACGCGTGGCTCGTCGGCGAAGATCTCGCGGATGAACGCCACGCGCTGCTCGACGCTGAAGAGCGGCTGCTTGTTCACGTTGTTCGCCACTGCCACCACCAACCGATCGGCGAAGGCGAACGTGCGTGTGATGAGATCTTCGTGTCCGTGGGTGACCGGGTCGAAGGACCCCGCATACAGCGCCACGCGATGGGATGAAGGAGCGGGGGCGGGCGACGGCGTCACAGGTCGTCGGAGCGGTAGAAGGTGAGAGCCGTGGAGCCGTAGCGCCTGGTCTGGCCAGGTATGGGCATCTCCGCGGATGCCGAATGTTCAACGCCGAGCACGTGAGCGAAAGGGACCTCGAGCCAGCGCTCGACGATCTGCAGGGCCGTGGCGTCGGCGTACGGCGGATCCGCGAAGGCCACGTCGTAGGCGCCGGCGGGCAACGTGGACACGAACTTGACCGCGTCCTCGCGATGAATCGTCGCGCCGGCGTGTCCACCAAGGTGATCGAGGTTGGCCTGGATCATCTGCAGCACTTTGGGCGCGCGCTCGACGAAATCGCACGTCGCCGCGCCGCGCGACAGCGCCTCGAGGCCCAGCGCGCCACTCCCGGCGCACAGATCGAGGACCTTCGCATCGGGGAGCAGCGTGTGCACGATGCTCATCCACGACTCGCGCACCCGATCGCCCGTTGGGCGCACGCCGTCGCCCTCGGGCGCCTCGATGCGCCGCCCTTTCCATCGTCCCGCTACAATGCGCACAGCGCCTTACCCTCGGACATCAGCGAGTTTGAGTTGCAGGCGCGACTGCCCGCGATACTCATCGCGTTCCAGTCGAAACACCAGATCCACCGGACGGCTCACATCCAGCTGCGCCGCGCGCGACGCCATCCCCCAACCGAGCGCGTCGATCGTGGAGGTACCGGCCTCGAGCGTGAGCCGGAGACCGTCGCTGCCCAGCTTTCGCGGCGAACCGGCGAGATGCGCGCCGCGCGCATGGAACACCGGCGCCGGATTGCCGATGCCGAACGGTTCGAAGTGTCGCACCAGCCGTTCGAGTTCGTCACCCACGACGTCGAGCGACACTTCCAGATCGACCTTGAGCTCGGGGATCAGGTCGTCGGCCGAGAGTCGCGCTCGGGCGACCGCATCGAACTGCTCCCGAAACGCGGGGAGTTGCGCGGCATCCATTGTGAGCCCGGCGGCCGCACGGTGCCCGCCGTAGCGCTGAAAGAGCGGAGCGCAGCTACCGAGTGCCGCGTGCAGGTCGAAAGCGCTGATGGAGCGTCCGGAGCCCTTCCCCACCCCGTCTTCTACGGCCACCAGCACTGCCGGGCGCGCCGTCGCTTCCACCACGCGCGAGGCGACAATGCCGATCACCCCCGCGTGCCACCCCTCGCGCGAGAGTACGAACCCAACGCGGTCGCGCATCTCGGGCAGCTCCAGCTGACGCATCGCGTCGTCGAGCACGCCCTTGTCCATCTCCTGACGCGCGCGGTTGAGCTCCTCGAGTTCACGGGCGATGACGTTGGCTTCGTCGTCACGCTCGCAGAGCAGCAGCTGGAGACCCAGCTTGGCGTCGGCAATGCGACCGGCCGCGTTCAGTCGTGGCGCGAGTACGAACCCCACCCGTCCCGCCGTCAGCGGCTTGCCATCGAGCCCCGACGAGCGAATGAGCGCCCGCAGTCCTGGATGCTCCGCCTCGGACAGCAGCTTGAGCCCGTAGCGCACCAGCACGCGATTCTCACCGCGCAACGGCGCGACGTCGGCGATCGTGGCCAGCGCCACCAGATCGAGCTGGCGATGCGCCAAGCCGCGCGACACACCGAACGCATCGCACAGCGCCAACGCCAGCTTGTAGGCGACGCCGACCGCCGCCAGGTCCTTGTCCACCGACAGGCATTCGGGACGTCGCGGATTGCACACCGCATACGCGACCGGCAGCGGTCCGCCGGGCAGATGATGATCGGTGATGATCACGTCGATGCCGTCGGCCATCAGCTCCGCCACGGGCGCACGGGCACTGGTGCCGCAGTCGCAGGTGATCACCAGCGTCGCACCGATCCTCCGCGCTTCAGCCACCCCGGCCGGCCCAAGGTCGTAACCGTCGGTCAGACGATTGGGCACGAACGGATGCACGTGCTGCGCCCCGAGCCCGCGCAGCACCCGCGTCATCAATGCCGTCGAGCTCATTCCGTCCACGTCGTAGTCGCCGTGCACGAGAATCGTTTCCTGCGCTCGTACGGCATCGGCAATCCGGGCCACCGCGCGCGTGAGATCGAACATCGACTCCGGCTCCGCGACGTGCTCCAGCCGCGGGCGTAGAAATCGCTTGGCCGCCTCCGGATCCGCATACCCACGGCTCACCAGCAAGCGGCACACGGGATCGGGGAGCAAGAGCGCGTCCGCAAGCCGACGCACGTGCTCCGCCGCTGGCTCGTCGATCGCGACCCAACGTGCATCGGGGCGCAACTTGGGCGCTGCAGTCGCCGAACGACTGGCAGGCGCGCCAGCGAGCGGCGGAAACGGCGTAGCGGAGGGGGATCGGAGGGAACTCACGCGCGACAATCTATCGGCGTGTCGGCCGGCCGAGACACCCACAACGTTGCATCACGCATCGGGGGACCGCCGCGCGACGCGTCGCCGTTACAGCGACGTCTCAGTCGCCCTTCGGCGCAACGCGCAAATACAGCAGCGACCCGCACCCCTCACACGTCTCGATCACGTTGCCGCTCGCCATGCTCGGCCTGCGCTGCATCGGAATCGAGGTGTCACAATTGCCGCAGGAGAAGTCGCCGCCCAAGGCAAACACCACCGGTGCACGCCGCCGCGTAGCGAGTCGGTCGTACTTGGACAGCAGCGGCGCACCAACCCCACCCGACGATGCATTGCGCAACGCACGAGCCGCGGTGATCTCCGCTTCGATACCGCCCTTCTCGTCGGCGAGCGCCTTGCGCTGCACCACCTGCGCCTCCTCGATCGCGCGGACCGCGTCACGACTCGCCGTCGCGGCGGTCTTCAGATCAGCGATCCGACGCGAGATGCCGAGCAACTCGCTCTCCTCGTCGGCCAGGACCCGTCGGGCCGCTTCCACCTGCGCCATGGCGGCAGTGGCTTCCTTCAGCTTGTGCGCCTGATCGAGCACCTTGACGTTCTTGTCGTGCCGATCACGATGCTCTGCGATGCGCGCTTCGAGCGCTCGGTGGCGTTCCAGTTCGCGCTCGAGAGCGGCGTCTGCACGGGCCGCCTCGTCGTAGGCCCGCTGTCTCGACTTGTCGAGCGCAGCCATGCGAGGCGACAGGGAATCCCGCCGATCTTCCACCGCGCGAATGGCTTCGTCGTGCTGCTGCACCACCAATAGCGCTTCAAGCTCCGGATTCACTGCGCCTCCAGGTCGTTGGCCAACATTCTCACCCCTTCGGTTTAGCCCGTGGGCTCCGCATAGGCAAGAGGCGACGCAATTCCGACTCCAAGTCGAGTCGTTCTCGCATCAGCGCGTCCTTCTCTTCCCGCGTCTCCGCTCGAGCGATCTCTGCGCGAATCTCATCCACGCGCGTTTCGAGACGCCGCGCGTCCAGCCGATCGAGGCTGAGTCCGATGTCCGCCTGCATCGCTTCGCTGCCGTTGGCGCTTTCCGTGAGTTCGCGCATCGTTCGTAACGCGACCGGATCCAGCTGCTCCGCGATCTGCTCGAGGTCGTCGTCCAGATCCGCATCGAGCAGCACCTGAAAGATCGCCCGATACGAGAGCTCGCGAAAATCACCCGGGCCGTGCCGCTCCGCGACGCGCTCGGCCAGCCCGCGATCGAGCAGCATGGCGCGCAGCAACGCGCGCTCGATGGGCTCGTCGCGACGAGGTCGCGGCGGAATGTTCGTCGCCTGCCACTCGGGTCCGGCGTTCTTGCCTCGCTTCCCCTTCCACGTGCCACGTCCCTGTGCGTTGGCATAGGGCGACGACGGAGCGGGCATGTCCACCGGTGGTGCTTCGCCCATTTCCGATGAATCGTGCGACGGTCCCGGATCCTGCGAATTCGTCGACGCCGCCATGCGTGCCTCGCGCGTGCCCGCGGGCGGCTCGTCCGCCTCACTCACTAAAGTCGCCTTGTCGAGATGCGATACGTCTGCCAGCCGCGTCAGATACATGTCGCGCATGAGCGGATCGCGCGCGGCACGAATGGTAGGCAGCAGCTTGTCGATGGCTAACCGACGCTTGCGCAGCTCGCTGAACCAGCCAAGGCGTTCGAGCACCTGAATCTGCCGGTCGAAGAGATCAATCGCCTGCGTCAGCTGCGTCTCGAGCGCCCCGCGCCCGTGCGCGCGCACGAAGGTGTCCGGATCTTCACCTTCGGGCAGCGACACGACGCGCACTGCGGCCTTGTGCTTGAGCAACTCCAGTCCCGAGCGGAACGTCGCCTTCTGACCGGCCTCGTCGCTGTCGTAGAGGAGAAATATCTCCGGCGCATAGCGCACCAGCAACTGCGCCTGCTCTTCCGTCAGCGCGGTGCCCAGCGGCGCGACGACCTCCTCAATTCCCGACAGCGCCACGCGAATCGCGTCGAGATAGCCCTCCACCACGATCGCCCGCCCGCTCCGGCGCATTGCGTTCTTCGCGTTGTGCAAGCCGTAGAGCGTACGGCGCTTCTGGAAGACGACCGATTCGCCGCTATTGAGATACTTGGGCGTGTCGTCTCCCATCGCTCGGCCGCCAAAGGCCACATGATGTCCGAGCTCATCGACGATGGGAAACATCACGCGTCCGCGAAAGCGCCCGCGCGGCTCGGTCTCCCCCTCGCGCACCACCAGTAGCCCCGCTTCGATCAGGCGCGCGTCGTCAAAGCCAAGTGTGTGCAGATATCGACGCAGCGCCTGCGCATCGCGCGGCGCGAAACCGATGCCGAATCGCGTGCGCGCTGCCTCGTCGATTCCGCGCCCCGTGAGGTAGTCGCGCGCCGCGCGCCCGACGGATTCATCCGCCAGCTGCGTGCGAAACCACTCCGCCGCCGTCGCCAACACTTCCCAGTTGCGCTCGTTCGGGTCGGCCACCTGCGCGCGCCGCGGCGCGTCGATCACTTCGATGCCCGTGCGTTCCCCGACCATCTTCACGGCGGACGTGAAGTCCATGCCGAGCCGCTTCATCACGAAGGTGAAGACGTCACCGCTCTCCGAGCAGACGAAGCAGTGGTAGCTGCTGCGCTTCTGCGACACGGAAAAGTTGGGCTTCGTGCCACCGTGAAACGGGCAGGCCCCGCGAAAGTCTCCGCCCATGCGCCGCAGCGGGACGAACTCCGAAATGATCTGTACGATGTCGGCTGCGCTGCGGACACGCTCCACCGTTTCGTCGGAGATCATGCGAGCTCCGCGACGGTGACCCCTGCCCCTCCTTCGTTCCACGCACCGAGCCGGAAGCCGCCGACGCGCGTGTCCTTCTTGAGCATCTCTCCCACGCGTGCGCGGAGCGCGCCCGTACCCTTCCCGTGAATGATCCGCAGTTCGCGCAGGTCCGCGCGGATCGCCGCGTCGAGTGCCTGCACCACGAGGTCCGCGACTTCATCGGCGCGCACACCACGCACATCCACCTCGCGCACCGGCTCAGCTTCCGGGACATCACCCATCAGCGACACCTTGTACATCGGCGGTGGCGGCGCGGCCGTCCGTGTCAGTGCGCTCACCGGCACGGACAACGTCATCGACCCGACCATCACGCGCGCGTCCTTCCCGCGCAGCGACACGATGCGCCCCGCCTTGCCGTCGAGCGTGGACACGAGCACGCTGTCGCCTTCCGCCAACGGCGCGCTCTTCGGCTTGGCCTTGGATGCCGCGGGCCTGCCCACAGTCGAGATTGACGTGTCAGCTGCAGCGGCGCCCGCCGACGGTGAGGCCCCAGCTTCACGCTCCAACGCCGCGCGCAATTTCTCGGCGCGACGTTCCCGGTCACGCTGTGCCTGCACCGCCACCCGATCGACCGCGGCGCTCTCCGCGGCTGCCGCGTCTTCCACAGCGCGACGAGCAGCACGTGCCGCCGCCTCCACGGCATCGGAGTGCTCGGCAGCCTTGGCCCGTACCTCCGCAACGGCGCGCTCCACTACCGCACGCGCTTCCAGCAAATACTTGCGCGTCTCTTGTCGCGCGCTGCGCTCCGACTCGCGCTCCTTCTCACGCACCTTCACCTCGCGATCGGTGACCGTCGCCACGCGCGAACGCAGCTTGGTCTGCTCGATCTCCATCACGCGTTCGCGATCGGTCAGCACGGCATCGCGCAACTCGATGTCGGCGAGCAGGATGGCGAGGTCGCGTTCACCCTTGGGCAGCCGCTCTTCCGCGTTGACCAGCACCTCCTCAGGCAGCGCGAGACGACGGGCAATGCTCAACCCATAGCTGCGCCCAGGCACGCCCTTGAGCAGGCGATACGTCGGCGCCAGGAGCTGCGCGTCGAACTGCAGCGATGCGTTAACCACACCCTCCACCTCGGTGGCCAGCAGCTTGAGCTGCCCCAGGTGCGTGGTCGCGATAGTAAGCGCCCCGCGTCGCGTGAGCGTTTCGAGAATCGCGCTGCCCAACGCCGCGCCTTCGGCCGGATCGGTGCCCGAGCCCAGTTCGTCCACGAGCACCAGCGAGTCCGCCGTCGCCATGCGCAGAATCTCGCCCTGATTCTTGAGGTGCGCGCTGAACGTGGACAGACTCGCCTCGATGCTCTGCTCATCGCCGACATCGGCAAAGACGTCGTCGAAGACCGGCAGTCGACTCGTCGCGCCCACCGGCGCAGGCACACCGGCCTGCGCCATCGCTGCCAACAGTCCGATCGCCTTGAGCAGAACGGTCTTGCCGCCGGTATTCGGCCCCGACACGAGCAACGTACGCTCTTTCGGATGCATGGTCAGATCGAATGGCACGACCGGCGTCCCGCGCGCCAACAATAGCGGATGGCGACCGTCAACGATCGCCCATCCCTCGGCGGGCGCACAGAACGTC
This sequence comes from Gemmatimonas sp., assembly GCA_965279375.1. Lineage (GTDB taxonomy): Bacteria > Gemmatimonadota > Gemmatimonadetes > Gemmatimonadales > Gemmatimonadaceae > Gemmatimonas. Next base: position 3,995,524 of record OZ257156.1, read on the forward strand.
AGCGGCGCGCAGAGCGCATCGATCGAGTATCTCGCACGCGCATACAGCGAGTCCAGAGCAACCAGCGCCGCGTACGCGCCGTTGATCGCCTCGTGATGCGGCCTCAGTGCCTCCGTCAGCTCCCGCAGCACGCGCTCGACTTCGCGCTGCTCCTCGATCTCCAGTTCGCGCAGTCGATTGCCGAACTCCACCGCCGCGGGCGGCTCGACGAAAATCGTCTCGCCTGTCCCGGAGCTGTCGTGCACGATGCCGCCCACGTAGCCGCGTGCGCCGCGACGCATGGGCATCACCCAACGCCCGTTGCGCATCGTGACTGAGAGATCGCCCACCTGATGATGCGGCTCGAGCTGTCGCATCTCGCGCTCCAGCAGTCGCACCAGCTCACCCTCGGCCTGACGCAGATCGCGGCGCACTTTGCGCAGCGCCGGCGACGCATCGTCCTTCACGGTGCCGTCGTCGGCAATGGCACGGCTGATCGCTTCTTCCTGCGCGCGCAGGTCCACCAGCGCCTGCGTGTACATGACGAGAAACGCGACGACCACAGCCGGACGTCGCGGATCGCGAAGCGCCTCGCGCGTACGCCGAGACGAACGCAGCAGAATGGCCGCATGCAGCAGCTCTTCCGCGCTCCACGACAGTCCGCCGATGCGCAATCGCTTGAGCGATTCCGCGAGGTCAGGAATCTGTTCGCTTGGCCATCCGGCGTCCGACGACACGAGGGCGCGCATCGCGCCGACGCGTGCGTGCTCGGCTTCGATCCACTGGCGATCGGCGCGGGGCTCCAATGTGCGAACCGCAGCGGCGCCTGGCGCGGAGTGCGCGCGGCCAGCCACATGCGCCAGCAGGCGCGGAAACTCGAGAATGCCTAATGCGTGGCCGTTCATGACATCCGGAAAGACAAGGACCCGAACCGACGCATGCGAGGGTTCGGGTCCGACTCTACTGGCGAGATGCCGTTGCTGTCGTCCCCACGGACATCATCCGCGCGTGAGCTCTTCCCGCGCGATCGCATTGATCGTACTGCCATCGGCTCGCCCCTTGAACTGCGGCATCACCTTAGCCATCACCGCCCCGACGTTCGCGGCGCCTCCAGCAATCGCCTCGCGTACGGCCGCTCGCAACTCCTCCGAATCGACTTGCGCTGGGGTGTACAACTCCAACGCGACAGCCTCGGCTTGCTCGCGATCCGCCAAGTCCGCACGATTCGCTTTCGCGTACATCGCCACGGACTCCTTGCGCTTCTTGATCGCCTTGCGAATGACATCGACAACATCGTCGTCGGTGGCATCGCGCTTGAGCTCGATCTCCCGGTTCTTGATCTCCGAGATGACCATGCCGAGCAAGAGCACGCGATCCTTATCCTGCGCCCGTCTGGCCGCAGCCTGATCGGTCTGCAGCCGCACGAGCAGCGAAGCGCCGCCGGCGGCCACGGGAGAACTCAACCCTGGCGCGTGCGGCGATTCTTACGAACAGCCGCGTTCATCTTGCGCTTGCGACGCTCGGACGGCTTCTCGTAATGACGATGCTTGCGCAGGTCGGACAGAATGCCAGCCTTCTCGCACTTCTTCTTGAAGCGCTTGAGGGCCCGCTCAAAGTTCTCGTCCTCGTGGATGATGACTTCCGACAAACTCGATCTCTCCCTGGGGTCCCGGACTCAGCTCAGGTGCACGCGGCACGTGGGTCAGAGGCGGGAAACGCGGCGCGCGCGACAGCAGTCGGCAAGAGGTGCCGAATGCCTCGCGCGTCCTAAGTGAAGGCACGACAGCCTTGTATCCTACCCACAGCAACCGAGTGGGTCAAGGACAGGTGTTCAACCCGGTGGCCAGGTCATGGACCGACCGCCGAGCAAATGCAGATGCAGGTGGAGCACGGTCTGCCCTCCGTCCGCACCGGTGTTCATGACGGTCCGGTATCCACCCTCCGCGATCCCCTCCTGACGCGCCACCTCGGCCGCCAGCAGCGCCAGCGCCCCCACCTCGGCCGCATCCGTCGCCTCGGCGAGCGAGGACACGTGCCGCCGCGGAATCACCAGCACATGCACCGGTGCCTGCGGGTGGATGTCGCGGAAGGCCACGGCGTGTTCATTCTCCGCGACAAATGGCACCGGGATCGCACCCGACGCGATCCGGCAGAACAGACAGTCGTCAGACATTCAGGCTATCCTCGGGGATCGAAAAGTGCCGTGCGGGCCACGGCCAGCGCCGCCAAGCCGGCGGTCTCGAAGCGCAAGATGGACGGACCAAGGCTGACCCGACGAAACCCGGCGCCGTCGAGCGCTTCGAGTTCGTCCCGCTCCAGTCCACCCTCGGGCCCCAACGCGATCACCAGCGGCGTACCGATGGGCGCCGCGGCAGGCCCGGCGAACGGCGCCGCGCCCGGATCCAGCGACACGCGGTCCCCGACCGGCGCGGCGAGCAACGCGCGCTCCAGATTCGCCTCGGGAAAGAGCTGCGGCAGCCACGACCCTTCGGACTGCGCCAGCGCCTGCTCCATGCGGGCGGCCACCTTTGCCTGAAACGTCATCCCCTCGCCGCGGGGCGACACGCTGCGAGAGCGCCGCCACATCACCGGCCGCCAGCTGGTGCAGCCAAACTCGCAGGCCTTTTCGGCGAGCCACAGCATCCGCTCGCGATCGGCTACGGGCACCAGGAGATGCACCTCTGGCAGCGGATCGAGTTGCTCCACCTCGGTCACATCGAGCACAGCCTGCGTCTTCGTCAGACGCACCAACGTCCCGGCCCCAACGCCACCTCGACCGTCGCGGAGCCCCACCAGCGCCCCGGCATCCAACCGCAGCACACGCATGTGTCGAGCGGCATGCTCGTCCAGCAGACACGGCGTTCCCGCCGAGAATCCCTCGGGTGACAGGAACGTCGGACGCCCTGCCGCTATGCCCGCGCGATCGACGCCGACCACCAGATGTCCTCCGCGTCTTCCTGTACCACGCGCCAACCGGTGGCGCTCAGGACGTCCAGCATCTGTGCACGTTCTTCGAGGAGAATCCCGCTGATGATCGCGGCACCGTCGTCCGTCAAGTTTGCCGCTATGAGCGGCAGAAGCTCCACGAGCACCGACGAAATGATGTTGGCGAGCACGACTCGCACGGGGCCGATCATCGGCAGGAACGCCGCAGCGTCTCCTTCAAACACGTGCACCCGATCCGCCACGCCATTGCGCGCCACGTTCTCCTCGGCGTCGGGAATCGCTTCCCCATCGAGTTCGATCGCGTACACTCGCGCCGCGCCCAATTTGGCCGCAGCAATGGAGAGCACGGCACTGCCGGCGCCCAGATCCGCGACGACATCGCCCGCCCGTAGCACAGTCGGCAGCAATCGCACGACACCGCGAGTGGTGGCGTGGTCGCCCGTGCCGAACGCCATGCCCGGATCAATGATGATCGTGCGCGAGAGATCGCGCCCTTCGCTCAGCCACGGCGGTGTGACCGTCAGCGCGCCCAACTCATGAGCGACGATGCGCGCCTTCCACGCTTCGCTCCAGTCGACGTTGGGAACGGGCGACGTCTCGATGACCGACAGCTCGTCCGCTTCCGAGACGATGGCGTGCACGCGAGTGAGATCGGTGCCCGGCGGAAAGTGCGTAACGAGCGAACCCGCGTCCTCGTGCACGCCCTGCGCGCCCACTTCGAACAGCGCGGCCATGCACGCCAACCGCGCCGACTCGTCGTTAGCCGCCGGCCGCACACGGACGCTGGTCCAACCGCTGATATCCTCAGGCACCCAGCGCTTCCTTCATCTTCGACCAGATGCTCTTCTCGCGCTGTGCGGGCGCCTTGCCCTGCAGCGTCGCCAGATGACGGATCGTCTGCTCTTCCTCGCCGTGCACCGACTGTGGCGTCCAGAGCTGCACCTTCACGTGCATGTCGCCCACGCCACTCGCGTTTACACGCGGCAAACCGCGACCGCGCAGATGAAACACCGCGCCACTCTGCGTTCCGGCCGGAACGCGCAGCGTGAGATCACCCATGATGCCGGGTACGCGTACCTCTGCGCCGAACACGAGCTGCGGATACGTGACCAGCGCTTCGCAGAAGAGATCCTCTCCATCGCGATCGAAGCGCTCGTCGTCTTCCACCTCGAACACCACCAACACGTCTCCACGCGTTCCGCCGCGTGGACCGATGTTGCCCGAACCGCGCAACGTCATGTACTGCCCCGTCGCCACGCCGGCCGGCACGGTGATCTTGAGCGTGCGTTCGGCGCGCGCGCGCCCTTCGCCGCGGCACTTCTTGCACGGCGACGAGACCACCTGCCCTTCGCCAGCGCAGGTCGGACATGGCGCCACGGAAACGAACTGCCCAAAGAACGATCGCTGCGCACGGCGCACTTCCCCGGCGCCGCCACATGTGGCGCAGGTAGCCGGCTTGGTGCCTGGCTCAGCGCCCGACCCTTCACACTTGTCGCACGCCTCGAGGACCTTGAGCACCACCGTCTTCTCGACGCCAGTGGCCACCTCGGCGAGCGTCAGCGACAACGGGAGCTTGATGTCCGCGCCGGCGCGCGGTCCCGACTGGCGACGACCGCCGCCACCGCCGAAGAGGTCGCCGAATCCGCCGAAGTCGCGCATGAAAATATTGAGCGCGTCCGAGAGATCGACGTGTTCGTACGCGGCCTGCCCACCGCCACGCAAACCCGCTTCCCCGTAGCGATCGAACGCGGCGCGCTTCTGCGGATCGCGCAACACATCGTACGCTTCGGTGATCGTCTTGAACTTCTCTTCCGCTTCCTTGGATCCACCGTTGCGATCAGGGTGCCACTGCATCGCAAGGCGGCGGTACGACTGCTTGATGTCGTCGTCGGAAGCATCGCGCGGCACACCGAGCACCGCGTAAAAGTCGGCCATGTCGAAATATCCCGTGAAAGCGCGACCTCGCGGCCACGCCGGACTGGCGACGGTTTCCCGTCAGCAGAGCAAATCAGAAACGAGCTGTGAAGTATGTCCCACCAGCGCAATCACCTTCTCGTACGGCATACGCGTGGGACCGATGACGCCAATCACCCCACTCAGCGATCCGGCCGAATACTCGGCGGTCACGACAGTGAACGGCTCGAGTCGCGGATCGCCGTGTTCGTTGCCGATGGTGATCGACATCCCGTTCGCACCGGGACGCACCTCGAGTAAAGTAGCGAGTTGCTGTCGGGTTTCCGTCAACTCGATCAGTCGCCGAAGACTCTCTCCGGTGGCAAACTCCGGCTGTTCGGCTAGGAGCGAGGGCTGGGCGATGACCACGGTGTCGATCGGCTCCGCCGCCCGCCCGAAAACCTGCTCCCCCTCCTGCACGAAGATGTTGAGCAGCTCGGCGCTCGATGGCCCCGCCTGCACATCGCGCAGACGCGCCGCGAGGGACGTGCGCACCTGATCCAGCGTCAGCCCGGCGAGCCGTTCGTTCAGTACGATCGTCACCTCGACCAGGGCCTCATCGGCGACGATGCCCGGCACTTCGACGAAGATCGTGCGCACCGCGCCGCCCGTCAGGCCCAGCACCATCAGCAACCGATCCGACGAGACGCGCACCAGTTCAACCTTGCGCAACGTCGCGCGCTCGAGGCGCGGCCCAATCGCGACACCCAGCTCCTGCGTAAGTACGCCAAGCGACTGGGCGGCGCGACGCAGAATGGTCTCGATCGCCGATCCGCCCGACGAGATCTGCTCGGCGAGTGTGCGCTGCTCTTCGCGCGAGATCGGGTCCACTCGAATGAGCGAGTCTACGTAGACGCGATACGCCTTGTCGGTGGGGACACGCCCCGCTGACGTGTGCGGATGGAAGAGGAATCCCTTCTCCTCCAGATCGCTCATCGTGTTGCGGATGGTCGCCGGAGAAATGCCGAGTCCGAATCGGCGCGAGAGGGTGCGCGATCCGGCCGGCTCGGCGGTGGCCACGTAGCTCTGGATCACTGCTTCGAGGACCTGGCGTTCCCGCTCGGTCAATTCGCCCCTGCGCGTCATAAGTCGAACGCTACGAACGACTTCGGAGCGCTGTCAAGTCGGCCGCCAAGGCATCCAGCCGAAGCCAGCCCGCAGCGGTGCACCGCAGATGAGTCTCCGATCCCGCGTCCGTCCACTCCACCCACGCTGCCTCCAGCCAAGGCTGAACATGCTGCCGTTCCGCGGGCGTGACAGTGAGCCCGTCCCGCGTCCGCAATCCGAGGTATACCGCTTCTGCCGAGCGATTCTCCGCCGTCAGGTGCTCCGAGCCATCCACCGGATCGGTCCCAGAGAGTACCGTCGCGCGCCATCCAGCGTACGCGGAGACGTTCCAGCGGCGCGTCCGGCCATCGAAACCGTGCGCCGACGGCCCTACACCAAGGTAGGGCACGGCGCGCCAATACGCGCTGTTGTGGCGCGCTCGATGACCCGCCTGCGCGAAGTTCGACACCTCGTAGTGTTCGAATCCGGCCGCCGTTAGTCGCCGGTGCGCGTCGAGAAACTCGAGCTCGTAGCGATCCTCCGAGGTCTCGCGCACCTCGCCACGCGCGTGCCAGCGCCCCAGTGGTGTGTGCGGCTCGACGGTGAGCCCATAGAGCGACAGATGCGTGGGCGCGAACGCCAGCATGAGGTCCAAATCACGCGTCCAGTCGCGCTCCAACGCATCGGGCACGGCGAAGATCAGATCGAGCGAAAAGTTCGGCAGGCCGCCATCGCGCGCCATCTCTACCGCCCGTCTCGCGGTGCCCGCGTCGTGCACGCGATGCATCCAGCGCAACACGCGATCGTCGAAGCTCTGCACACCGATCGAAAGCCGATTCACTCCGGCCGCACGCCAAGCCTGTACAGCCTCTTCGGTGAAGTCCTCGGGATTCGCTTCGAGCGTCACTTCGGCATTCGGCGCGAGCGTCAGATGCTCCCGAATGCCGTCGAGGAGCGAGCGCACGCCGTCGGCTCCCAGTCGTGAGGGCGTACCACCACCCAGATACAGGGTGTCCAGCGGGGCGCATTCCGAAGTGGCATTCCGCTGCACCAACTCGCGCACCACCGACTGCGCGAACTCAGTCGCTGGCACGTTGCGACGCACCGCGATGGAGAAGTCACAGTAGGAGCAGCGCCGAGCGCAGAACGGCACGTGCACGTACAGGTGGCGATATGAGACTACCATCCGCGGCGTTCCACTGTCGAGCGCACCACGCCACCCGGTTCCGTGATCACCAGCCCCTCCAGTTCGAGCAGGCTGACGGCTGCCGCTACAACGCGCGGTCCGAGTTGCGCGCGCTGTCCGATCGACGACAGGTCGTTGGCCCCGTCGCGAATCGCGCTCCAGCAGGTTGCCGCAGTGCCGTCGAGAATCGGCGCTGGTGTGGGCGTGGCGCGAACGTCGATCAAGGCCAGTACATCGTCGGGAGACAGAACGGGTGCTGCGCCTTCCTTGAGCAGCGCGTTGCTCCCCTCTGCGCTCGCCGCATCGATCGCATTGGGGACGCACGCCACGGTTCGGCCGAGGTCGAGCGCGCACTCCGCGGTGATGAGTGCGCCGCTCTGACGTCCTGCTTCGACGACTACGGTCACGTCGGCCAACGCTGCAATCAGCCGATTCCTGCGCGGAAACGTGCCGGCATGTCCCGAGACTCCCGGCGCCAGTTCACTCACAAGCAAACCGTCGGTGGCGATACGCTCCTGCAGCGCGCGATGATGACGCGGGAACGCGACGTCCACGCCGGTGCCAAGTACGGCAACGGTTCGACCGCCGGCGCGCAGCGCGGCCTCATGCGCCGCGCCGTCGATACCGCGCGCGAGGCCGCTGATGACCGCCACGCCAGCGTTCGCGCACGCAGTCGCGATCGCGCGCGCAACGCGCAGGCCGTACGAGCTCGCCTCTCGCGTGCCGACAATAGCGACGGCCGGCGGCGCCGCCACGGGCAGACGGCCACGCACGAATACCACTGCGGGCGGGTCATGCAATTCCAGCAGCCGCGCCGGAAACTCGGTGTCCGTGCGGCTCAATGTGCGCGCGTGGCAGGCGTCCGCGCGCGCCAGCACGATATCGGCTGTGCGCAACGCGGCTTCCACGACGACGCTCGATTCGGTCGAGAGCGCCCGTTGCGCGGAACCTGCCTGTGCGAGTTTCCGGGCCAGCGACACATCACCCACCCCCGGCATGCTGCGTAGCGCGAGAATGGCGCGCGTCTCCTCCCGATCAGGGGAGGACGTCGGCATCCGGGTCCGGCTTCTTCTCGACGGCGCGCAACGCCAGCAGCTCGCGCCACCACGCATCGAGCAGCACGTCGAGCCCCATGCGACCTGGTGCGCTGATCGAGAACTTTCCGAAAGCGCCGGGCGCCTCGATGTCCGGGACGTAGTGCTCGCCGAGCAAATCGAGTTTGCTGAACACAACGCAGTACGGCTTCGCCGCAAGCTCCGCAGAATGCTCAGCGATTTCGTGGCGTAGCTGATCGAGCTCCTTCTGCCAGTCTTCAGACTCGATGGGAATGAGGAACGCGAGGATTCGCGTGCGCTCGATGTGTCGCAGGAACTGGAGTCCGAGTCCCTTGCCTTCATGCGCGCCTTCGATGATGCCCGGAATGTCGGCCACGACGAACGACCGATGGTCGCTGAGGGGCACCACGCCGAGGTTGGGCGAGAGCGTCGTGAAGGGATAGTTGGCGATCTTGGGGCGCGCGGCGGAAATGACAGATAGCAGCGTGCTCTTGCCCGCGTTTGGCTGACCGACGAGTCCGATGTCGGCGATCAGTTTGAGCTCCAGCTCGAGCTCGCGCGCTTCGCCCTCTTCGCCCGGCTGCCATTCGCGTGGCGCCTGGTGCGTGGCCGTCACGAAGAACGCGTTCCCCTTGCCGCCGCGTCCGCCCTTGGCGATCACGAACGAGTCCGATGGCTCGAGAATCTCGCAGAGGATCTCCTGCGTCGACGCATCGCGGATCACCGTGCCCTGAGGCACGGGGAGGATGATGTCTTCGCCCGAGCGTCCCGTGCGCAGCTGACCGCCGCCATGCTCGCCCCGCTCCGCGCGCCACGCGTCGCGATACGTGAAGTCGAGGAGCGTCGTGAGATTGCGGTCGGCGCGAACGATCACATCGCCGCCACGCCCACCGTCGCCGCCATCGGGGCCACCCATCGGATAGAACTTCTCGCGACGGAAGGAGGTCTGGCCGGAACCACCCGTGCCTGCTTCTACTCGGACTTTGACGCGATCGACGAACATGAGACTCTGCGCTTTCTGAAAGGCGGTTTGCACCGCGACGACGAACACCCGCAAATGGGACCGAACGACGAACTGCCGATCGGCGTACAGCGACACCGTTTTCCTGTGTTCTCCTGACTACTTCCCCTGCACGCGCGCCCACAGCCCCTGATAGCGGCGCATGTCTTCCGCACCGATGAGCTCCGCGATGCACTCCAGCGCCGCGCTCACCACAGACGGTGCCGCGCCTGCATTCATCGCGCCATGCAGATGCGAGTGGAGCTGGCGATCCTGCCGCGCGATCGCGCACGCGGCCACCACGCACAACTCGCGACGCGGAAGGTCCAGCTGCGGACGGCCGAGCACTTTGCCGTAGCCGTCCGCGATCATCCACGTGTCCAGCGCTGGATGCAGCCCACGAATGTTCTTCCGCAACGGCTCGTAGAACACGCCGTATACGGTGGCGCACGTCGCCTCGCCGCGCGCCGTCCAGTCGGTCGAATCCGACTCCAGACTTTCGTCAGCAGTCGGCGCCTCTCGTCCGGAGATGCGTCGCCACTCGCGAGCCGCGTTGAGTGCGCGAGGAAATCCGGCAAACAGATACGTCTGCAGGATGACCTCTTCGACCCACACCGGATCCACGACTCGAAACGCTCGCGACAATCCTGCGCGCACTTCGCCCTCGGAACCGCCGGCGAGCAACGCCGCCAAATGGACGAGCATCGCCGTCGATTCATCGAGCGCATGCAACGTGTAGCGTGAGGCCTTGTCGGCCGTCACCGAAACCGCGCTCGCTGGTTCCAATCCATTCGCTCCGGACGCGTCGGCCACCGCGTTGTTCATCGGTCTGCTCACCTGACGACTCATCGCATTCCTCCGATGGGCGTCGGGCCAATAGAGAAGTCGCCGACCGCTTCCCCTCGAGTATTGCGCACCACGCCGGGGGCAAATTCGAGCACGGCGGACGGCCACGCCGCAGGCGCAACGCCCAAGTGCTCCAAGACGGCGAGCACTGCGTGATACTGCGCGCGCTGCGTTCCGTCTTCGGCCTTGATGGCGATGCCGATGCTCTCCTCGACCAAACCGACCGTGTGCACCCCTTCCGCGCCGATCTTGCAGATCAGCCGACCGTCGAAGCACTCCATCAACGCGGTATCGAACCGGTCGCTGCCACCCACGAGAAACGGATTTCCGGTCATCGCCGCCACGATACGCGCCGGCGCGTCCACGCCGCGCCGCGCTGCGTCGACCAAGCGCGCGTACGACAGCGCCATATGCGACAGCGGCAACCCGAACACGGTGACGCCGCATCCGTCGACCGCGAGCGCGATCGACTCTGCGTCGATCCGTGCCCACGCCGAGATCGTCTCCAACGCCGCCCGTTGCACCGCATGCTCCGCGCGCTCGTATCCGCGCGTCGGCCAACGCTGCAGCACCGCGCGCGCCAACATCGCCGAATGCTTTCCGGAGCAGTTGTTGTGCAGTCGTGTGACGCGCTGCCCTGACTCCCGGAGCAGGCGGCTGCCGCGGGCCGCCATCGGCTCGTGCGGGCCACAGGCGAGATCGCCTTCCTCGAGTCCGACCGCCGCCAACATTGCTGCGGCAAGTGCGACGTGCTCGGGTTCGCCGCCATGCGAGGCGCAGGCCAGCGCGAGCTCGTCGGGCCCCCAGCTCAGCGTTTCGAAACCGCCGTCCTCGAGCAGGGGCATGACTTGGAACGGCTTGGCGCAGGAGCGCCACCAAGTGCGCACGTGCGGATCACGCGCCGCATGGGTCAGCGTGCCGTCAGCAGTCACCACGGCCGCGTGCACACGATGCCGCGACTCGATCAGCGGGCCGCGGCTCACGAGCAGATCGAGGTCGAGTGACGCGCGCGCCGCCCCGAACGCAATCGGCGTACGGTCGGCGGCCGGCAGCGATGTGGTGGGGCGTGGAGTGCTGGACACCCGAGGAAGATAACCGCACAGCGGTGATGAGCGGTGACGAAGGGGCTCCGCCCCTACGCCGCCCGCCCCTAACGACGGGCCGTTCGGAGCACTCCGGCCAGCACCAGCGCCCCACCGACCAGTGTACCCACCCCCGGCACTTCGTGGATTCCGGGGAGTATGGCCGCCAGCGCCGTCGCGCCGATAGGCTCGCCCAGCGTCGTCAGGTTCACCACGTAGGCCGGCAGATGTCCCAGCGCCCAGTTCATCCCCGTGTGGCCGAGGAGGGTTGGTCCCAGCGCGAGTCCGGCGAAAATCGCGATGTCACGCGGCGGCTGCGGGTACAGCACCATACCGGAAAGCAGCGCGACCGAACTGCAGACGAGGAACGCCGCGCCGTAGACCAGGGCGACATACGGCCACAGCGCCAAGGCTTGACGCACCCGTCGGCCGATGAGGAAGTACAGCGCGCCGGTTACCGCCCCCACACAGGCCAACAGGTCGCCCAGCAGCGCCCGGGAACGTGCCGCGTCGGCGGTCGCATCGGCGCCCGCACCGGAGGTGAGCGCCTGCACGATGCCCGCGGGTCCGCCGGGAACGTCCGCCAGCCCGACCACCAGAGCGCCGATCACGGCAATCGCGATCCCCTGCCATTGGCGACGGGTCGGCGGTTCACCCAGCCAGCGCGCAGACACAGCCGCGATGATCACCGGCTGCAAGTTGACCAGCGAGACGGACGCCGCGACGCTCGTGTACTGGAGCGACACGTTCCAGCTCCAGAAGTGCACCGCGAGAAAGACTCCGGCGGCGAGCGTCAACCCGACGTCTCGCACACTGAGTTTGCGCCAGGCGCGCCATTCGCCGCCAATCACCAGCGCGCCGGCGATGACCACCAACGCAAACCCCAGTCGCCACGCTGCGATCACCAGCCCCGGTGCGCTCGAGAGCCGCGTGAGTGGCGCGGCCAGCGAAATGCCGAGCAGCGCAATCAGCAGCACGACGAGCGGCGAGCGCGTTGGTCGCGTCGTCGAATCTGAAGTCAGGACAGGAGAGGTCACCGCGCCAAAGTAACCCGCTGCTGTTCCCGGGTACACCAAACTCTTAGCTTGCACCGCCATGACGACCGACACGACGCGTCCTCCCGCGCCCACCATCGCGCGAGACCGACTTGAGGCACTTCTCGCCGAGGCAGCGGACCAACATGTCGTGATCGTTGGCGACGCGATGCTCGACGTCTATCTGCGGGGAGACGTCGATCGCATCTCCCCGGAAGCTCCGGTGCCCGTGGTCCGCGTGCGAGATCGCAAGCTGGCCTTGGGCGGCGCGGCCAATGTCGCACAGAACGTCGCGGCCCTCGGCGCCGGCTGCGATCTGGTCGCCATCATCGGCGACGACGTGACTGGTTCAACGCTGCGTGCGCATCTCGAAGCGGGCGGCATGGAATCGCGTTCACTCGTCGTGGGAGCGCGACCGACCACTACCAAGACGCGAGTGATGGCGCGCTCGCAGCAGTTGGTGCGGTTCGACGAGGAAGAAGACGCCGACCTCAGCGCGGAGGAGGTGCGACTCGTGCTCGCCGCCATCGAGCGGGCGATGCCGCAGGCAACCGCGCTCGTGTTCGAGGACTACAACAAGGGCGTGCTGGTGCCCGCGGTCATCGAAGGCGCCATCACGATGGCTGCAAAGCGCGGCATTCCCATCGTCGTCGATCCAAAGTTCCGCAATTTCTTCGCGTACCGCGGTGCGACCGTGTTCAAGCCGAATCGTCGAGAGCTCGAAAGCGCACTCGGCGCCGCGGTCGATCTCGACCATCCCGCCGCACTGCCAACCACCTTCGAACGACTCGGCGTCGCTCACCTGCTGCTCACGTTGGGCGAGCGGGGCATGGCGCTCATTTCGTCTGACGCCGTGGTCCATCGCGTACCCACCACGGCCCGCGAGGTCTATGACGTCGTTGGCGCGGGCGACACCGTCACCGCGTACCTCGCGACGATGCTCGCCGCCGGAGCCACCGCGCTGGAAGCCGCGATCGTGGCCAACTACGCGGCTGGCGTCGAAGTCGGAAAGCTGGGGGCCGCCACCGTCTCGCCTGCGGAGGTGCTGGATGCGCACGCATCGCACATGGACGCCCTCACCGAGCGTGCGCGCACGCTTTGAGCGGCTGAACCGTCGATCACTCCGCGTTGCCCTGCCCCAAGCGGAGCGCCAGATTGCACCTCGCAGCAAGAAGCATAAAGTCGGTCCGGTAGCTTAGTCGGTTAAAGCGCTCGACTCATAATCGAAGGATCGTGGGTTCAAGTCCCACCCGGACCATGCAGGAAGACAGTGCGCTGACGGATGCGTCCAAGGGGCTTCCATCGCTCCTGCGCTACGGTTACGTTTTCCGTCCGCCTTCGAGTTGGGGATGGACGAGAACGGCGGTGTAGTTGCTGGACATGCGGTCGCGTAGCTCAGCTGGTTAGAGCGCTGCTTTCACACAGCAGAGGTCCGGGGTTCGAGTCCCTGCGCGACCACTCGGAGTTTCGATTCACTACATGCGCAACGCGGCCCGCAATCTCCTGATTGCGGGCCGCGTTGTTTTTCGTCGGGCGAGTGTTGGGGCGCGCTTACTCGACGTCGTCGAGCATACCCGCCGTCGTCGCCGCTACCGCAGCTGCCGCGGCAGCACTCGCGGCCGACGCGGCCGCTCGCTGCGTGCTGCGCACGGACGCACTCGTCACCGTGATGCGCGCACCCGCGTGACGCATGCGTCCCATTGTCCGCTCATCGAGGCGCGCGCGGATCACCATCATGTCGTCATCGGTGCGCTGCTCCAGTACCTCGCCGTCGCGATACAGCTCCGCCAGCAGTCGGCCTTCCGACGCCGGGATTCGGATCTCGAGCAGCGGACGCTGTCCGCGCAATGCATCACGCAGCGCCGAACGCAGCGAATCCAGTCCGCCCTCTTCCAGCGCCGATACGAACAAGGTGCCGGGCATGAGATTGGACACGCGCTGACGCAGTGCTTCCGCATCGGTGGGATCGAGCAGATCCATCTTGTTCATCAAATGCAGCGTCGGCTGCTCGCCGAGCTCGAGATCGGTAAGCACGCCGTCCACCACGTTGCGATGCTCTTCCCACGCCGGATGACTCGCGTCGATGACGTGCAGCAGCAAATCTGCTTCCTTCGCCTCGGCAAGCGTCGCGCGGAAGGATGCCACCAAATGGTGAGGCAATTTGCGAATGAAACCAACCGTATCGGTCAGCAGCACCGAGTAGCCATCGCCGATTTCGACTTCGCGAGTGAGCGGATCAAGCGTGGCGAACAACCGATCTTCCACGAACACTTCGGCATCGTTGGCCAGCGCACGCAGGATCGACGACTTGCCCGCATTGGTGTAGCCGACCAGGCCCACTCGGAAATGCGTGTGACGTTGATGACGCTGGATTTCACGGGCGCGATCGACGTCCTCCAGTCGCTCCGCCAGCACCTTGATACGATGCTGAATGAGGCGGCGGTCGGTCTCGAGCTGTGTTTCGCCAGGACCGCGCATGCCAATGCCGCCGCGGAACTTTTCCAAGTGCGTCCACATGCGTGTCAGTCGCGGCAGCATGTACTTGAGCTGCGCCACTTCCACCTGCATGCGCGCTTCGCTCGAGCGTGCCCGCGTCGCGAAAATATCCAGAATCAGCTCGGCGCGGTCCATCACCCGCGTGTTCACCGCCATCTCGATGTTCTTGCTCTGCGCCGGCGACAGCTCGTCATCAAAGATCACGAGCGTCGCGCCCAACTCCTGAATGCGAAGCTTGAGCTCTTCGATCTTGCCCTTGCCCAGATACGTCCCGGCATGCGGCCGATCGAGTTGCTGCGTGAGCACGCCCACGACCACGGCCCCGGCTGTGTCGGCGAGTCGCCCGAGCTCTTCGAGATGCTCGTCCATGTGCACACGCGCGCGGCTGCTCTTGGAAGGCGCAGCCACCAGCATGGCACGTTCAACGGGCGGCGTAAGGGAGATGATGTCTCGACTGATGGGATGAACCCGGACTGAGCTTGGATGGCGGCGGACCGAGCCACGGCGACTCGCGCTGCAGAACTGCGAATGACTGTGCTACGAATTGCGGTGACACGAATTGCGGTGACACGAATGCAAGTGACGCCAACGGCACTGATGCGAACCGAGGAAGCCTAGCGACCGTTTCCAGTCACCGACGAATAGCGCCCGGTGCGATCGTACGGCCGCGTGAAGTTCCCCAACGGCGTCCCAACAGTGAAGTCTCCCCGCACGCGGTAGTTGATCGTCCCCGCCGCAATCAGCGAGCGCCCCGCCGCACCCAAACCGGCATAGGTGAAGCGAATCGGAAGGCGAACCGTGGACGAGTCGCCGCCCGTGACGGTGAACTTGTTGTCGAGCTCCCCAGCGCCCAGCTGGATGGAATCGACATCCACGCGGTACGTCATCTTCACCGCGTCCAACTTGTAGCCGTTCGGGTTGTAGACGTTCAGCACCACATCAACGCTGCCGCCCGTCAGACCGAGCCCGGTGACCGTGAATTCCTTGAGACTCACCACCGGCTCCTTGAACGACGCGCGCCCCATCGAGGCGCACGCACCGGCGACACTCACGACGGCGCCAAGCGCCACCGCACGGATCCAACGACGACGAACGGTTGACTGAGAGGCCATCAGGCGGATTCTCCATTGGTGGTAGGCGACGACTCGCTAGCGGAATCCTGTGCACGATCGCGCAGCTGCGCCCACCATGCCAACCGCTTTGCGATGTCGCGTTCGAAGCCGAAGGGCCCGGGTTCGTAAAAGGTACGTCCCTCGAGCTCAGAGGGCAGGTACTCCTGCGGCGTATACGCTTCGGGGACGGCGTGCGCGTACTGGTACCCGGCACCATACCCGAGTTCCTTCATGAGACCGGTTGGCGCATTGCGCAAATGCATCGGCACCTGCGCTGTCGGCGTTGCACGAGCCGCGTCCAGCGCGGACTTCCACGCGTCGTAGACACGCGCGGATTTCGGCGCCGTCGCCAGATAGACCGCCGCCTCAGCCAACGCCAATTCTCCCTCCGGAGAGCCGAGCCGCTCGAAAGTCTCGGCGGCCGTCGTCGCCATCGTCAGCGCCTGCGGGTCGGCCAGCCCGATGTCCTCTGCGGCCATGCGAATCATGCGCCGCGCGATGTAGCGCGGGTCCTCTCCACCATCGATCATCCGGGCAAGCCAGTACAGCGCGCCCTGCGGATCGCTGCCGCGCAGCGATTTGTGCAGCGCGGAAATGAGGTTGTAGTGCTCTTCCCCACTCTTGTCGTAGCGCGGCACGCGGTGCTGCACCGCCGACTCGACCGTCTCCCGCGTGATCTCGCCGCCATCGTCGGTGAGCGCCGCCGCCGCTTCGAGAATGCCGAGCGTGCGCCGCGCGTCCCCGTCCGCCTGTTCTGCCAACAGCGTCCGCGCCGCCGGGTCGATCGTCAGACGACGCGATCCGAGGCCGCGCGACGCGTCCGAGAGCGCGCGATCGATCAACCCCTCCAACTCCGGGATCGGAATCGACTCGAGCACGAGCACTCGCATCCGCGACAGGAGTGCGCCCGTCAACGCGAACGACGGGTTCTCCGTCGTCGCGCCAACGAGAACGACCGTGCCTCCCTCTACGTGCGGGAGAAATGCGTCCTGCTGCGCGCGATTGAAGCGATGAATCTCATCTACGAACAGGATCGTGGCTCGACCAGTGTCACGGCGACGCTCGGCCTCCGCGACGATCTCGCGCACCCGGGCGACGCCGTCGCTCACTGCAGAAAACGACACGAACGCAGCATCCGCCGACTGCGCGAAGAGGCGGGCCAATGTCGTCTTTCCAACGCCAGGTGGCCCCCACAACACCATGGAATCCACGATGCCGCGCGCAAGCGCTTCCCGCAGAGGCTTTCCGACACCGAGCAAGTGACGCTGCCCGATGTACTCATCGAGCGTCGCCGGACGCATGCGCGCCGCCAGCGGCTGCGGAACCCTGCTGGCAAAGAGCGATGGACTGCCTGCCGCGGAACTCGAGGCCGCACGGCTCATGAGCGCTCCAGCATCGTCAACGGCGACGCGGTCAGTCGCAGTGTTTCGGCTGCGGTGGTCAACGCCGCCGTGAACTCCGGAACGGGGCGCATTGCCGCTCGATCGAGCGACCACACGGCGGGCGGCATGGACGAACGCTCAGGCACGTCGAAGTCGTCCAGCAAACCAATCCATCGGTCGCTGCGCGCGAATATCACGACCACGAGCTCCGGCGTCAGCGTCAGTTGATCGTCTCCTGTCACCAGCGTCACCTCCGCCCCGCCGTACGTCGCCAACGGTAGGCGCAGCCGCCCCAGCACCTCGCGCACTTCCGACAACGACAGAAGATCTCCCCGCCAACGCGCCCGGTCACGCCAGCTGTCGATGACTACATCCACCACAGGATCCATCTCTCGACTCAGCGCATGAAACAGGTCCACCGCACGCTCGGCAACAGCGCCGATGCGCAGCAGCCGAATGTCATCTGACTGCGACGCCACGAACCAGCTCGAAAGCCGCCCGAAACGCCGCGCCGTATCGCTTTCCGACCCGCTGAGATCGAGCATACGACTATCCCTCCGACGTGGTCGAGGCGATCCGAGTCGCTCGCAGCAGCAGCTCCTCGCGAGAGTTGAGCGCGGGCTCCTCGACGACCTGTACGAGCAGTGCATTCAAGATGCGAGCAAATGCCGGACCCGCCGGGATTCCCAGCGATCGCAGGTCATCCCCGTCGACGGCCAAGTCCGCCACCGCGATGGCGTCACGGAACGCGATCCGCGAGGCCCGACGGAAGAGCGCGCGCACGCGCGAGGCATCCGGTGCAGCCGTCGAAGACAGGACACTCCAGTGCGCCGCCGCCAGACGCAGCAAGGGCGCGACCCTCAACCGTCCCGCACGCGCCGCGAAACGACGCAGCGTGGCGTCGTCCGGCGACTGATCCGCGAGGACCGCGTTCGAGAGCACCTCGCGCTCCGTGCGCCAAAGGCCGACTAGGCCAGAGATCCAAGCAATATCCTGATTCGAAAACCGGAGCGAGCGCAGCGCCGACTCCGCTGTCCTCGCATCCAACTCGCTGAACAGGGCCGCAATTCGCAGAGCCTTCCGTTGTGGTCTCCCAGCCAGACCAGGCACCGGCAACGCATCGATTGCCTTGAGCGTCCGGTCCGAGACGGTTGCCAACGACGGAATGAGCGACCCGAAAATCCCGGAATCCCGCCACATGGCAAAGGCCGACGACGGCGTCCTCGCCTGCTCCATCGTCTTCTCCAGCTCCTGCTTCACCCGCTCTGGCGACAGCCTCGACATGAACGGAGCGCTGCCGACGATGGCGTCCCAAGTCGCCGGCTCGATGCGGAAGCTGAACCGGGCGGCGAACCGGATGGCACGCAGCGCGCGGAGCCGATCCTCTTCCAGCCTCGCCTCGGCATTCCCGACGGCGCGCACGAGCCCCGCCGCCAAGTCGGTTCGGCCACCGAACGGATCATGCACCCGTCCGCCAATCGCATCGAAAGCGATGGCGTTGATGGTGAAGTCTCGCCGAGCAAGGTCATCGTCCAGCGATGCGCCGAACTCGACGACCGCGTGCCTGCCGTCGGTGTGCACGTCGCGTCGGAAGGTGGTCACCTCGTGCATCACACCCTTCGTGTCGAGCACCCCGACCGTCCCGAACTCGATTCCGACCGGAATCGTCCGCCGAAACAGCCGACGCACGACAGGCGGCGTCGCCGCCGTCGCCAGGTCCCAGTCGAGACTATCCTCGCCCAGAAGCGCGTCTCGCACCGCGCCGCCGACGCACCACGTCTCATGCCCAGCCGCCCGAAGCGTCTTGGCGATCTCCACGACCTCGGCCGGGGGACGCAATCGATCCTCGGATTGCAAGCCGATCACCCGCAGAGCACGCTCCCGCCGTTCACGTTGAGCACCTCACCGGTAATGTGGCGCGCCAGCGAACTCGCCAAGAATACGATCGGGCCGGCGATATCCTCGGCAGATGCGACTCGTCTCAGCGGAATCGCCGCCTCGATGCGCGCACGTCCTTCGCCGGCGAACGGCTTTTCGACCGCCTCCGTATCCACCCAGCCCGGCGCCACACAGTTCACCGTGATGTCCCGGGGGCCGAGCTCGACGGCCAGCGACTTCACGAACGAGATCATCGCGCCCTTGCTCGCTGCGTAGTCCGCGTGCCCGGCCTCCCCCCGCTGGCCAGCCGTACTGGAGACGAAGACGAGACGCCCGCCAGCTGGCAGCACTGGCACGACAGTCCGCGCGCCGAAGAACATTCCGTCCAGATTCGTTGCGAGAGTCTCCCGCCAGCGATCACGAGAAAGCTTTTCCACGTCGACGGGATTCGGTGGCCAGATACCAGAGTTACCAACATAGATATCCACACCACCGAATGTTTCCACAGCCGTGCTCACAAAACTTTCGTGCGCTTCAAATGTGGACAAGTCGCCTGATTGTGCAAAACTCCGCACTCCTAGCGCGCGGAGCTCCGCAACCATGCCGTCCGCTTCGGCGGTCCGCGAGCGGTACGAGATTCCCACATCGGCGCCAGCCGCAGCCAGAAGCCGAGAGACCGCCGCTCCGATTCCTCTGCTCCCACCAGTTACCAGCGCGCGCTTGCCGCGTAGATCGATCATCGAGTTCCCGAGTACGTTTCGTGTGATACTTCACATGAAGTACAACGACCTAAATATTTGTCCTAAATACTCTTGCGGCTATTTAACGAGAAAGCGTCTGCTCGATGCAGTCGCAGATCGCGTGCTGAATGCAGAGGTGGATCTCCTGCGCGCGGTCCGTGCGATCGGTCGGCACGATCAGCGTGTGGTCGGCAACCCCCTTGAGCGCACCTCCGTCTTTCGCGGACAACGCGAGCACGCGAACGCCGATCAGGCGAGCGGCCTCGGCCGCCTTAATCACATTTGGCGAATTCCCGCTCGTCGAGTGGATAACCAGCAAATCACCTGGCTTCGCCAACGCTTCGATCTGTCTCGAAAATATGTGATCGAACCCGAAGTCATTTCCGGCTGCCGTGAGCAGCGAGGTATCGGTCGTCAGCGCGATCGCTGGGTACGCCTTTCGGTTGCGCATGTAGCGCACGACGTACTCGGTGGCGAGGTGTTGGGCGTCGGCCGCCGAGCCACCATTTCCGCAGAAGAAAAGCGTCCCGTGCCCGGCGACGGTGCGCCGCACCATCTCCAGCGCCACGTTCAGATCGGTTTCGAGCTGACTGGCGGTGCGAAGTGCTGTCTCCGCGAGCGATCGCAGAGCGTCCGAGACGGGTGTTGTTGCGACATCGGTCATCAGGTGATCCAGTTGCCCGAGGGCGAGGGGTGGGACATCGGGTTGCGCGGGGTAGCCCGTCAGCTGCCGAAGAGCCGCTTGACTCGACCTAGCAGTCCATCGGTGAGCGGCGGCACTGGAAGCGGATCTTCGTCCTGCAGGAGGCGCAGCGCGTTGGTTCGGGTCAGCAGGTCGACCTGTTCCTGTCCGCCACGCTCCAGCAGCCACTCCTTTCCGGCCGCCAGCGAACGATGGTCGCCGTGATTGTCCGACGCGAGGATGTCGATCAATCCATCCCCCAGCATGGCGCGCGCCAGGTCGGCTGGGCCGCCGCGACCGAGCAGCACGGAGACGTCCGTCTGGATGACTACGCCGATTTCGCGCCACTCGCGAACCATCTCGAGTGTGCAGCCATAGTAGCGTTCAGGGTGCGCGAGCACGGGAGTCCGCCCAGCTCGGGCGATCCTTCGCAGCTCCGCCGTAGCGCCTCTGGGCACACCACCACGGCTGAACTCAACCAGCAGTGCCCGTGAGCCGGCGAGGGTGAGCTCGGGCGCGGAGAGGTCCATGCCGGGCGTATCGAGCATGATCTCCCAACCGAGGCGGAGTTCGGGCAGGCTGGGTGCGCTTCGGCGAAGCTGGTCGAGCCGGACGCAGTGATCGTCGTAGGGCGCGGAGGCAGCCGCCGAGGCGTTCAAGTGCGGCGTGCAGACCAGCAGCGTGACGCCATCCTTGCCGAATCGTTCGAGCACCGGCAGCGACATCTCGATCGACTGACTGCCGTCGTCCACGCCGGGGAGCAGGTGCGAATGTATGTCTATCACGCCCTCACCTCGAATGAATGGCAACGCGTGGTGAACTGCTGCCGCCGTGGTCGCGCTGGCGTGTGCGTGGCTCCTACTTCGGGCGCTCGCCAGCGAGTTCGGCGATACGTACCATGGCGCGCGCGGCGCGTTCCTCGAGTCGCGAAGGCGTCTCCGAGGCCGCCTGAAACGCATACGTGATCAACGCATCCACCGCGAGCAGATCCAATGCGGTGCCACGCGAGGTGGAGCCGGAGGCCAGCAGCGCCTCCAGCATGCGCTCGCCCGCTTCCATGCACGCTTCCGGCACGGAGGCTGCGGCCTGCCCCGCGAAGGGCGCCAAGGCGGCGCTGAGGCGTTCTGCCAGCGCCGGCGGTGGTGGCGGCTGCAATGACGACAGCCACCCGCCTACCGTGTCTGCGACGGGAGCCCCGATCGACGGTGCGACGTTCTCTGCCATCGTGTCGCTCACGCCGCGCTGGTCAAACGTGCGACGATGTCAGCCGTCGCCGCCAGCGCCGCGTCGATCTGGGCGCCTTCGATTCCCGCCTGCGCCATGTGCGGCTTGCCGCCGCCGCGTCCACCCACGGTCGCTGCGACATCACGCACGATGATATCCGCACGCAGGCCGCGATCGCGGACGTCGTCGGTGGACACGGCCAGCAGCGCCCCCTTGCCGTCGGGAAGCAGGGCGCCGAGCACCGCGATGCCGCTGCCGAGCGCTTCGCGGACCGCGTCGCCGAGCGCCTGCAGGGCCTTCACGTCGGGCACCTCCACTCGAGTGGCGACGAGACGCACGCCGCCCTGCTCCGCCGCCTGGGCCGCGATCTGCTGCGCCTGGCCGCCTCCAGTGGCGCCGCCACGCATCGCCTGATCGAGTCGCTTTTCCAGCTGCTTCCGCTCCTCGAGCAGGGCGTCGAGCTTGCGCTCGATCTGCTCGAGATTTCCGGACGCGCCACCCATGGGCACCTTGAGACGCGACGCGACGTGCGTAAGCGCGCGTTCCCGCTCGGTGAGGAACTGGAACGCCTTCGGGCCAGTGACAGCCTCGATACGACGCACGCCAGCGGCGACGCCGACTTCGGCGATGATACGCACCAGTCCGATCTCCGCCGTATTCCGCACGTGGGTGCCGCCGCAGAGTTCGACCGACAGCGTAGGAATCTCTACGACACGCACAACGTCTCCGTACTTCTCGCCGAAGAGCGCCATCGCGCCCTGGGCGACTGCGTCGGCGTAGGCCTCTTCACGAATCGTGACGGGTGCCGCTGTCCATACGCCAGCGTTCGCCCTCCGCTCGATCTCTGCCAACTGGTCGGGGGTCACCGGGCCGTGGTGCGTGAAGTCGAAGCGAAGGCGATCGGGCGAGACGAGCGACCCCGCCTGATGCACGTGTTCGCCGAGTACGCCGCGGAGCGCCGCGTGCAGCAGGTGCGTGGCCGTGTGATTGCGTTCCGTGTCGTGGCGTCGCTCGCGCGGGACCGACGCGTGTGCCGGTCCAAAGACGATCTCGCCCGACGCGGTTCCGATCGCGGCAATGCGACCGTCCAGCTTTCGGACTTCGGTGACATCGACGGACCATCCCGTCCCACTGATGCTTCCCGTGTCGGAAACCTGTCCGCCGGATTCAGCATAGAACGGTGACTCGTGCAGCATGACGGCGACACGCCCATCGGGAAGGTCGCGAACGGCGGTGACGATTGTATCCACCTCAGTTGCCCCGTAGCCGACGAACTTGCCCATGGCCGCGGCGTGCTGGGCGTCATGGGTCCACTGCGTCGGATCGCCGAAATCGTCCGCGCTCACCGTGAGTTGGCGTGACTTGCGTTCCGCCTGCGACTGCTTGCGCTGCGCGGAGAGCGCTTGCTCGAAGCCACTGATGTCCACGAGGTATCCACGCTCGCGCGCCATCAGTTCGGTCAGATCGATCGGGAAACCGAAGGTGTCGTACAAACGGAAGACGTCTTCGCCGGCGATCGTCCCGCGAATCGCGGTGGAGCCCTGAGTCGAACCGAGGGGCGCAAGCTCTTCAAAGCGCGACATGCCGGCATCGATCGTCGCGAGGAATCGCTCCTCTTCGGCGCGCGTCGTTTCGATGATGTGCTTGCGACGGACGTGCAATTCCGGATAGACGCCGCGCATCCTGTCGATGAGCACCTCGACCACGTGCACGAGTGTCGGCTCTCGGCGACCGAGCAACCACGCGTGCCGAACGGCACGTCGGAGGATGCGACGCAGGACATAGCCGCGGCCATCGTTGGACGGGAAGACGCCGTCGGCCAGCAGGAACGACACTGCGCGCGCGTGGTCTGCGATGACGCGGAACGAGGCCGGATCGATTTCGCGACCGTCTGGGCCGGTGGCGGTACCGATGCCGACACCGGGACGGTACGGGTACTTGATACCGACGATTTCTTCCACGCGCGCGATGAGCGGCGCGAACATGTCCGTGTGGAAGTTGTTCGTGACGCCTTGCAGAACCGCGGCGATGCGCTCGAGACCCGCGCCTGTGTCGACTGACGGCTTCGGCAGCGGAACGAGCGTGCCGTCCGCCTGCCGATCGAACTGCATGAAGACGAGGTTCCAGATTTCAAGGAAGCGTCCGGCTTCAGCGCCCTCGACGAATGCGTCGAGGCCGTAGTCGTCGAGATCGGTGCGCGTCCATTCGCCGTGGGCGTCCTTCGGGAAGGCCCAGTCGGGGGCGATCTTGGCGAGATCGACGTAGATCTCGGTGCAGGGACCGCAGGGGCCGGTGTCGGCCATCTGCCAGAAGTTGTCCTTGGCACCGAGTCCGTAGATGCGGCTTTCGGGGACGTTGGCGACGTCCTTCCACAGCTGCCGCGCTTCGTCGTCTTCATGGAAGACCGTGACGCGCAGATGCTCCCGAGGAATCTTCAGCTCTTCAGTGACGAACTCCCACGCGAACTTGATGGCGTCGCGCTTGAAGTAGTCACCGAACGAGAAGTTGCCGAGCATCTCGAAGAAGGTGTGATGGCGCGCGGTGTGCCCGACCTGCTCGAGGTCATTGTGCTTACCGCCAGCGCGCACGCACTTCTGCGACGTGGTCGCCCGTCGATTGCCGTCGGGCGCGTCCTCCATGCCGAGGAAGACTTTCTTGAATTGGACCATTCCTGCGTTGGTGAACAGCAGGGTCGGGTCATCGGCCGGCACGAGCGAGGAGCTCTGTCGGATGGCGTGGCCGTTCTTTTCGAAGAAGGCCAGGAATCGGGCACGGATTTCGGTCGCGAGCATAGGCGCGGAAATATAGACGAGTCGCGCTCGTACGTCTCAGGGGTCGTCGGGCATCCGGCCAAGTTCGTCGAGGACCGATCGCAGCGCGGCGCCGCCGAAGCCACGCCGTTGGAGGAAGCCGAGTAGGCGGCGACGGGCCACGACAGGATCGAGCGACTGCAGCGATCGCATGCGCTTCTCGGCGGCCGCTCGACAGGCGGCGATCTCGTCGAACCCCTCCTCAGCCACGGCATTCGCGATGGCCTGGTCGGCATCTCGGCCGCCAATGCCCTTGCTGCGGAGGGTTTGGCGCACGCGCGCGGGAGCGACACCGCGCCGAAGTCGCGACGCGGCTTCGGCAGCCGCTACCTCTGTGTCGACGATCAGTCCGGCCGACTCGAGCCGCTCGATCGCGAGTGCTACCAACGAGCGATCAGGCTCGCGGCGCCGAAGTCGCAGCTCGAGCTCGCGTTTGGTCTTGCGGCCGCGCGCGAGGAGGTCGACGGCACGTGCGACGAGATCAGAGACTGTCGCCTCGCGCGTGAGACGCTCCACGGCAACCAGGTCGAGCTGCGCTCCGATGCGCGTCGCGCCGGTATCGGCCAACGCGGCTACGCCGACGATGAAGGAGCGGCCATCGTTGAGCGTTACGGCGTAGCGCCCGGGTGCTCGCGGCGACTCCCGCAGCGCGGTCACCGTGAAGCTGTTTGGGCCGCTCTCGGGGGTGGGCGGAAAAAGAGCCGAGGGGCTACTCACGATGAGCCGTGGTGATCCGGGCACCACTTCTCACCGCAAGCCACCCCCCGGCTCGCTCTTTTCCGCGCATCCGACAGGACGCGCAGTTGCTACTCCTCCGGTTCGTCGGCTACGACGTCCGGATCGGCCTTGATGCCGAGCACGACCTTCACCTTCTCTTCGATCTCCGCCATCATCGCCGGATTGTCCTTGAGGAACATCTTGGCGTTTTCGCGGCCCTGGCCGATGCGCTGCGAGCCGTAGCTGTACCAGGCACCTGACTTGTCGATGATGCCGGAGTCCGACCCGATATCGACGAGCAGCGAGACGTGGCTGATGCCTTCGGCGTACATGATGTCGAACTCCGCCTGCTTGAACGGCGGCGCGACCTTGTTCTTGACGACCTTCACGCGCACGTGCGAGCCGATGACTTCTTCCTTCTCCTTGACCGGTCCGATGCGGCGGATGTCGAGGCGAAGCGAGGCGTAGAACTTGAGCGCCTTACCACCCGTGGTGGTCTCGGGGCTGCCAAACATGACGCCGATCTTTTCGCGCAGCTGGTTGATGAACACCACCGACGTCTTGGAGCGGGCGATCGCGCCGGTCAGCTTGCGCAGCGCCTGGCTCATGAGGCGCGCCTGGAGACCGACGTGCGAGTCCCCCATGTCGCCTTCGATTTCGGCCTTGGGGACGAGGGCGGCCACAGAGTCGATGACGACGATGTCAACGGCGCCGGAGCGCACGAGGATCTCGCAGATCTCGAGCGCCTGCTCGCCAGTGTCCGGCTGCGAGATCAGGAGATTCTCGACGTCAACGCCGAGCTTCTTGGCGTATTCCGTGTCGAGCGCGTGTTCGGCGTCGATGAAGGCAGCAACGCCGCCGGCGCGCTGCGCGTTGGCCACCACGTGCAAGCACAACGTGGTCTTGCCGCTGCTCTCGGGGCCGTAGATCTCGGTGATGCGGCCGCGCGGAATTCCGCCGACGCCGATCGCGGCATCGAGATTGATCGCACCTGTCGGGATCGACTCAACGCGCACTTTGGAATCCGTGCCGAGTCGCATGATGGATCCCTTGCCGCAGCTCTTCTCGATCTGAGCGACTGCGAGCGCCAGGGCCTTGCGCTTGTCGTCTGTCATCACCGTGCCTGCCATGATACCGCCGTCGTGAGGGGTGAAGCCGCCATGCCCTGGCTCGAAAAAAAATCTACCGGAAGCGCGAGCAGGACCAAGACCCGAACAAAGTACGAAGAATACGCGATGTGGACAACTGGCAATTTTCAGGTCAAGGTGACCGAAAAGGCGTCAGGAATGTGGCGAACTCGGACGTTTCTGCCGGAAATCAGCACTCCGACGACGTCGAATCGGTAGCGGAGCTCCGGCGTTCCATGTCGATCGGTCCAGATTTGGGCGCTCCGGATCAACTCTCGTCGTTTGCGGGCGTGGACCGCTTCGATGGGGTCGCCGAACGCGTCGCCGCGTCGTGCCTTCACCTCGATGAAGGCGATGAGATCGCCGAGTTGCATGATGAGATCGAGATCGCGATGTCCGCTGCGGAAGCGATGTGCAATCAGCGTCCAGCCGAATTGCTTGAGGAAGCGATAGGCGATGCGTTCGCCGACGAGTCCGAGATGTTGGCGCGCCTTGGTCATGGGCAGAGTGTAGCGACGACTTTGCCGCGCGCTGGTACCGAAATCGTGCAGCGTGTGCCGCTTCATTGCTCGGGGATCGTGCGAGCCGCAATTTGGCCGGGTCCGTTGCATTCGCCTTCCGCGTTTCTCTTTCCTACCGCATGCGCCCATCCCCGATAGGCACGGCTGTCGCGTTCGCCGTGTTCGCTGCGACGATGTTCGTTGCTGCTCGTCCGACTGGATCTGTCCCGGCACTTGGTCCTCTGCTTGATCCTGGCCGAGGAATCTGGAGCAGCGTGACGACGGCCGAGTTGCCGGCGGATGCGTCGGCTGGAATAGCGGGGTTGTCTGGCGAGACGCGCGTCGTGTACGACGATCGCGCGGTGCCGCACATCTTTGCCCCGAACGTGTTGGATGCGTATCGCGCGTTGGGGTACGTGGTGGCGCGCGATCGGCTGTTTCAGCTTGAAGTGCAAGGGCGCGCGGGGGGCGGAACGCTGACCGAGTTGGTGGGAGCGCGCGCGCTACCGGTAGACAAGGCGACGCGTGCTTCGGGAATGCCGCGTTCGGCGGAGCAGCGTCTCGCGAAGCTCGATACGACCGGCGCGTCGTGGCGGTTGATGCGTGCTTACGTGGACGGCGTCAACGCGTACGTGGACGATTTGTCGCCAGCGGCGTACCCGATCGAGTACAAGCTCCTTGGCCGTTCGCCAAAGCATATGCAGCCGATCGACGTTCTGCATTTGTTGAATCGAATGGGCTCGACGCTGGCCACGACGAGCGACGAGTTGACGCATCTGGAGGCGAGTGCGCGTGTGGGGCGTGCGGCGGCGGAAGCGTTGTTTCCGGTGCACTCGCCGATCGTTGAGCCGATTCAGCCGAATGGGCAGAGTGCGCCGCGCTTTGATCCGGTGACGATTCCCGGCCCCGGCGCGCCGGACACCAAGGCACTCGCGATGCTCGGCGCGTTCGGTCCGCACGGTGGCGCGTCATTGCTCGCGTTTGCCCCGGAGCGCAGCGACGACGCGATCGGGAGCAATAACTGGGCGGTGTCGCCGGCGCGTAGCGCGAGTGGCAAGGCGTTGCTGGCCGGCGATCCGCATCTCGAGCTGACGCTGCCGTCGATCTGGTACGAAGTCCACATGGTCGTGAAGGACTCGCTCGACGTGTACGGCGTGACGATTCCAGGCGCGCCCGGCGTTGTGATCGGGTTTACGAAGTCGGTGGCGTGGACGTTCACGAACACTGGCGGCGACGTGATGGACTACTACGTCGAGAAGGTGAATAACGCCGACGCGCCGACGAGCTACCTGCTGGATGGTGCACCGACGCCGTTGGAGCTTCGTGTGGAGCAGTACAAGTCGCCGACGGGCAGCGTGGTCGGCACGGATACGCTGCGATTCACGCATCGCGGCCCGATGCGAAAGGTCGGGACGCAGTGGGTGTCTGTGCGCTGGACCGTGCTCGAGTCGATGCGCGTGCTGGAGGGCTTCGAGGCAGCGGCGCGTGCGCGCACCTCCGACGAACTGCTCGATGGCATGGCGAAGCTGTACGAGTCCCCTGCACAGAATATGCTCACGGCCGACACGGCGGGTACGATCGCGATCCGTTCCACGGGTCGGTACCCGATTCGGCCGGGCGACGCGCGCGGCGACTGGTTGCACGACGGCAGTGTGCGCGCGAGCGACTGGGTGAGCAATTGGCCGACGAGCGATTACCCGCAATCGTTCCGGCCAGCGCAGGGTTACCTCGCTTCGGCGAACCAGGAGCCATTCGATCCGAAGGCGCAGCCCAACTATTTCGGTGCCGACTGGGAGCGCCCGTGGCGCGCGATGCGCATCAACACGCTCCTGCGCGCCGACAGCGCGGTGACGCCAGATGCGATGCGGCGATATCAGTCCGATCCCGGCAGCGCGCGTGCCGATCTCTTCGTGCCGGCGCTTCTCGCGGCCGCATCAAAAGTCTCGGACGCGAAGACGACCAAAGCGGCTGCACTGCTCGGCGAGTGGGATCGTCGGTACACGCCGGACAATCGTCGGGCCGTGCTCTTTGAAGAGATGATGTCGCAGCTCTCAAAGCGCCTGTGGGATGAATTCCAGACGGACAGCGCGTGGAATCCCATTCCCAATGACATGATGACCGCCGTGTTGCTGCGCGATTCGGCGAGCGTGTGGTGGGATGATCGCCGCACACCCGCGAGCGAGTCACGGGATGCGCTGCTGGGCGCGGTGATGGCGAGCGCGCTGGACAGCGTGACCGCCAAGCGCGGCGATCCCGCGTCGGACGGCTGGCGTTGGGACAAGGTGCGTCACGCGAACATCATGCACCTGACGCAGTTGCCCGCGTTCTCTCGTCTCGAAGTGCCTGTGCAGGGAGGGAACGCGACGCTGTGGCCGTCCACCGGCAATGGCCACCATGGTCCAAGTTGGCGCATGGTGGTGGAGATGAGCTCTCCGCGACGTGCGTGGGCCACCTACCCCGGCGGTCAGTCGGGGCACCCGCTCAGCGCGCACTACGATGATCGCATTGACGGTTGGTCGCGTGGCGCTTTGGATACGCTGCGGTTGCCGGAACGCGAAGACCAACTCTCGGGCCCGTCGCAGCGCGCGCGGCTCGTGCTGACACCGGCCAAGGGAGCCCGCTAATGCCGATTGTTCGCCTGCTCATGCTTGCCGCCGCGATGGGCGCGGCCACGCAGTTCGTCGGATGGATTGCGATTCCGGCGCTCGCGGCCGTGTACGCGCTACTGCGTCGCCATCAATCCGCGCCGCGCGAGGCGATGTTGGCCGCGTTGGCCGGATGGCTGTTTCTGATCGGCCGACTCATGTCGTATCCGTCGTTCACAACCCTGCTCGATCGCCTGGGCAAGATCTTTCCGCTGCCGGGTATCGGCGTCGTCGCGCTCACTCTCGTGCTGGGGATGATCCTGGCGTGGAGTGCCGCACGCGTGGTCACTGGCGTCACCGCAAAAACCGAGAGCTGAACCATGACTGGTCTTGCCAACAACTTCACGCGACGCGTTGCATCGATCGCGGCGCTAGCGGTATCGAACGTGTGGATGCCCACGCTCGCCTTTGCGCAGCAGGAAAAGGTCGACGCGCCGATGGTCGCTCGCATTCGCGAAGAAGGGATGTCGCGCTCACAGGTGATGGACCACATCAGTTGGCTAGCCGATGTGTACGGACCGCGCCTGACAGGCAGCCCCAATATCGAACAGGCGGGCGCCTGGGCGCAGAAGGCGATGCGCGACTGGGGTTTGGCGAATGTGCACGAGGAACGCTGGGCGTTCGGCAAAGGCTGGTCGTTGCAGCGATTCTCCGCGTCGCTGGTGGCGCCCCAGATGCAACCGATGATCGCGATGCCCAAGGCATGGTCGGCGGGCACGAACGGCAGCATTACCGCTGACGTCGTGCGGCCGGTGATCGAGAGCGAAGCCGATTTTGCGAAATATCGCGGCACGCTCCGCGGCAAGATCGTGCTGACACAACCGCTGCGTGCGGTGCGCATGCTGGACGGACGCATCGTGCTGCGCATGACCGACAAGGAGATCGCCGAAGCGTTGACCGAACCGGCGCCCGCCGCGGGGCGTGGCGCGGCAGCTGGCCCGCGCGCGGTTGCAACGCTGCAGCGACAGATCGACGACTTCTACAAGGCGGAAGGTGTCGTTGCCCTCCTCGATCGCGGCGCCGATGCAGACTCCTCGGCGGGCGGCAGCGACCTCTCGTGGGTAACTCAGCGTACGGATGGCGGCACGATCTTCGTGGGCGCTGGCGGCACGCGAGACTCGACGGCGGGCAGCGGTTTGCCGCAGGTGACGCTGGCGGTCGAGCACTACAATCGCATGCTGCGCATTCTGGACCGCAAAGTGCCCGTGCGCGTGCAGCTCGATATCGGCGTGCAGTTCTTCGACGAGACGACACCGCGCGGCTTCAACCTCATCGCGGAAATTCCTGGGACCGACACTGCGCTCAAGGACGAGTACGTACTCATCGGCTCACATTTCGATTCGTGGCACAGCGGCACCGGAGCCACGGACAACGCGACCGGCAGTGCGGCGATGATGGAAGCGATGCGCATTCTCAAAGCGATCGGCGCCAAGCCGCGCCGCACGATCCGCATCGCACTCTGGGGCGGCGAGGAGCAAGGACTGCTCGGCTCGAACGCGTACGTGCGCGAACATCTGGGCGACGCGCGCACGATGGCGCTCAAGCCTGAACACGCGAAGCTGGTGGCGTACTACAACATCGACAACGGCACCGGCAAGATTCGCGGCGTGTGGATGCAGGGGAACAAGGCGATCGAGCCGGTCTTCCGAGCCTTCACCGCGCCCATGGCCGACCTCGGCGTCAACATCCTCGGCCCGCGCTCCGTCGCCTCCACCGACCACGGCCCATTCGATGCGCTGAGCATCCCCGCGTTTCAGTTTGTGCAAGAGCGCTACGAGTACAACTCGCGCACGCATCACTCCAACATGGACGTGGTCGATCGCGTGCAGCCGGACGATATGAAGCAGATGGCGACGGTGGTGGCGACGATGGCGTACCTCACGGCGATGCGCGAGCAAGCGCTGCCTCGGAAGCCGGTTCTGGCCCCGCGTCCTCGAGGGAACTAACCGAGCGTCGCCGTCGACGCGGCTCGTGCCGCGTCAGAGCCCTTTGCGCGTGGCGAGCATCAGACCAGGGTCGTCGCTGATGATCCCCTGTACGCCGCCACGCCAGAGGCGCAGCGCGTCGGCGGGCTCGTTGATCGTCCAGACGTGCGTGACGTTCCCGGTGCCCTTGAGCGATCGGGTGATGGCGAGAATGGGCACGGGAATACCGTTGAACGAAGGCGGAATGCAGAGCGCCTGATACGGCTGTGGACCAACGCGACGGCCGAGCATCGCTGGCAGCATGAGCGCCGCCACGTCGCCGCGCGTTCCGTTGGTGGCGAAGCCGAGGCCGCGCAGTGGGTGAATCGCCCGCGCGTCAAAACCAGCGACGATGATGCGCGAAGCAATGCCGTGGCGCTCCACCGCTTGCCGAATGAAGGGCGTGGCAGCGGGCGTCTTCACTTCGATGATCATCGGCAGCGTACGCGGCAGTGACTCGATGACCTCGTCGAAGGTGGAGATACCTGCCCCGCGCCCGCGCCAGGGGTAGGTCTTGCCACCGTCCTTGGTGAAACGAGCGCCGGCGTCCACCTGACGGAGCTCGGCAAGCGTCTTCGCAGCAACCGGGCCTGACGCATCGGTCGTGCGATCGAGCGTGTCGTCGTGGAGCATGACCAGCACGCCGTCTCGCGAGAGATGCACGTCGAATTCGACAGCGTCCGCACCGAGCGCTACGGCCTCGAGTAACGAGGGGAGCGTATTCTCCGGCGCGTGCGCGCGATTGCCGCGATGCCCGATGACAGGACGTGCGTTGGGGTCGAGCAGGATCATGTCGGAACTATAGGCGGATCAGCGGCTGACGCCTACCACTGCTATGCCGGGCTGTACCGAACCGATACGGGAGCGCTGTCTCCGAGATGTGAAACGGGGCGGAGCGCTGGCCGCGCCCCGCCCCGCCCCGTTCACCGCGCTCTGCGTGCTCGCTTTTAGAACGAGTACTGCACGCGGGTCATGACCATGCGACCGATCTCGGGCACGCCCGGGAAGGTGCGGATGCGATTGTCGAACATGTTGGTGGCGTTGATCGACCAGAGGAGGCGCTGCGAGCCGATGTTGAAGCGCTTGGAGACCTGCGCATCGAACGTGACGGCCTCCGGTACGTTCTCGTAGCAGTACGTGCCTGCAGCGGCCGGCGAGCAGCGATTGAACCCGGTGGCCGTCGGCGTGGTGGACGGCGCGCCCGCCTGACCGGCGGCGATCGGGAAGGCGACGTTGGTCGCGTAGACGCCGGAGTTCACCGGATAGGACTCGTTGTAGCGCGTGCGCATCTCGAAACCCATGCCGTTCTCGTCATTGCGATAACGGAAGCCGAGCGAGCCGCGCGAATTGGGCGAGTTCGACATGAGCGGTGCGCCGTTGCCACCCGGTACGCCATTGAAGGTGTTGCGGCTCTGGTAGCTGTAGGCGACGTCGAACGTGAGGCGATCGTTGGCGACCACGTCAGCGGCGAAATCGAGACCGCGCACCCAGATCTTCTGGTTGGACGTGAGGTACGTGGCGTAGATCGCGTTGGGGCGCGTGCTGGCGCTGTTGAAGGTGACCACGCCGAGCGGGAGCGACGCGACCGCTGGTGTCAGGCCCGTCACGAGCGCCGACACGAGCTGACCGACCTGCGCCTGCGTGAAGCCCAGCGGCACCAACTGCTGGCCGAGCGTCGCGCCGAGCTGCTGGCCCAGATAGCCGCCGAGCTGCGTCGGGTTGCCGAAGAACACGTTCGGCGTGGAGAGGGCGGCCGAGGTGCCGACGTCGCCGCGTTCCTGGCCCCAGACGGAGATGTCGTAGCGGAAGCGGTTCCCAAT
Source organism: Gemmatimonas sp. (assembly GCA_965279375.1). GTDB lineage: Bacteria > Gemmatimonadota > Gemmatimonadetes > Gemmatimonadales > Gemmatimonadaceae > Gemmatimonas. The sequence goes on from OZ257156.1 coordinate 4,028,749, forward strand.
GATGCCCTTGTAACCGCCTTCGAAGGTGTTGTTGAAGGAGGCTGCGAGCGGAGCGATGTCAGTGAGCTGCGATGTAGTCAGCGGCGTGGTGGCCGAGCTGATGTACGACACTCGGGTTGCGAGATCAGCGTTGGTGGGCTGGCGCGTACCGAGGAAGGTGATCGCATTGCCTGCGATCTGCGCGGCCAGTGCCTGCGCCTGCGCGGCAGGAACGCCGCCGGCCTGCAGCGCCTGCTGCACACCGCCAGCGACGCTCGGCGTGAGGCGCGAGGCCAGCGCCTGCACAGCGCCTGGGAAGGCCGCCGCTGCGCTGGTGGCGACGAAGCCACCCTGCCCCGTGAACGCCGACTTCATGCAGTAGTTGCCGAAGGCGCTGTTGGTGGTGCAGCCGCGATTGAACTGCCAGCCCTGCTTGGGCGGGTTGCCCCGAGCCACGAGATCGAAGCCCGAGCCGCCGATGTTGGGCGACGAGATCAGGTCGAGGAAGAACGAGAAGTTGGCCGGCGTGGAGAACGCGCGATTGAACGTGAAGCGAATGTTCTGGTTGGGCGTCGGCTTGAAGATGAGCGCGGCGCGCGGTGAGAAGAACTTCGCGTCGATGACGTTGTTGGCGTCGCCGCGGGCGGCGAGCAGAAGCTCGATCTGCTTGATCGGCTTTGTGCTGGACTGGATGTACGCGCCGTACTCGGTCGTGTTGTCGACGTCCTCGTTCACGCCGTTGGTGATGCCGGCCGTGCGCGGGTTGGTCCAGATGTAGTCAACGCCGTAGGTGAAGCTCTGCTTGCGTCCGACGTCAAAGCCGTGCTGGATCTGTACGGCGGCGACGCGCGACTTGTCCACGATCGGCTGGCCGGAGCGCAGCAGATAGGTGCCGTTGTCCGACGTCGAGGTGTCGTTACCGGCGTTGGTGCTATTGATGAACGCCTGCGCGAAGAGGCGATTCCAGCGGAAGCGCTGCTGCAGGTTGAGATACGTCCAATCCTTGATCTGCACGGAGCCGTTGGCGCCGGTGAGTTCGATACCGCTTCCGACCTTGGTGAAGCCGAAGGTGGTGATGGCCTCGGTGTTCTCGGTCGGGCGAACATCGACGCGCGCTTCGCTGCTGAAGCGCTGCAGATCGAAATCACGCTGGCTGGGCTGGCCGCGACGCGACGCGGGAACGTTCGCGGTATTCGGGAAGACCTTGGGCTCGCCCTGATCGTTGTACTCCCAATCGCGGCCCTGCATATACTCGCCGGAGAGCTTGTAGGCGAGCTTGTCGTTCACCTTGCCGGCGTGGCGCAGGCCGGTGCGGATGACGGAGCGCTCGCCGCCATCGACGCTGATGGTCGTGCCCTGCGAATTGAACGGCGACTTGGTGATGACGTGGAGCACGCCGTTGGAGCTGTTCGGGCCGTACAGAGCCGACGCCGGTCCGAGGAGCACTTCCATGCGATCGATGTCTTCGTTCGTGCCCGTCATCAGGAACGGCACGTTGACGCGGAGCGATGGCACACCTGCGAAGCGATAGTCCTGCAGCATGAGCATCGAGCCGCTGAACGCGTTGTTGAAGCCGCGTGCGACAACGTTGGCCTGCGCGATACCACCGCGATTGATGTCGACACCCGGCGTGTTGCGCAGATGATCGGTGACCGTAATGGCCGGACGCTCGGTGATCTGCTCGCTGGTGATGACGGAGATCGACGCTGGCGCATCAAGTGCCTTCTCGGGGCGGCTGCGGCTGGCGGTGACGACGGTCTGCGAGAGCTGCGTCGTCTTTTCCGTGAGCGCTACGTTGAGCGTGGCGCCGGGTCGGATGCCGGTGAAGCCGCGCGCCTGAAACCCGAGCGCGCGAACGGTCACGGTGTAGGTGCCATCAGGAAGATTGATCACACGATAGACGCCGTCGGCGTTCGTGATCGCACCATATGAAATGCCACCGACGAGTTGCGCTTGCACTTGCGCGTTCTCGAGCGCGCGTCCGCTAACGGCATCGGTGACCTTTCCCGAAATCGCACCGGTTTGTGCCGACAGCGCAGCCGCTGCGAGCGGCACGGCGGCGAAGGCGCGAAAGGCAAGGGAGAAAAGTCGTTTGACTCGGGGGACAAGCATCGCACACCTCGAAGGGGTGGGAGAGGTACGTCAGGCGCAGCAAGGGCTCGCAGGCAGGAGGCGAGCAGGACGGGCAGGATGCGGCGTATGTTGGGCGCGTGACTGCCTAGCGTCAATATGTCACAACGAACCACAGATCCGGTCGAGGTCCTGTATCCCGACCAAGACATCGCGCGGCCGCGCACCGCCCTCGGAGGGCGCGAGGACGCCCGCCTCTTCGAGCTGGTCGATGATGCGCGCCGCACGTCCATAGCCGACTTTCAATCGTCGTTGCAACAACGAAGTCGACCCCTGACGATGCTGAATGACGACCTCCGCCGCCTCGCGGAAGCGCGCATCGCGGTCGCCGCCACTGCCTTCCGCGTCGTCGTCGCCATCACCCGCGGCCTTCGCTTCGAGCGCGCGCACCGCTTCGAGGATATCCGGCTCCGCTTCTGCTGTTTCGGCACCGGCACGTTCTGCGAGACGACGCGCGGTCGCGTCGCCGTACCAGCGGAGCAGCTTCTCCGTATCCTCACTGGAGAGATACGCGCCCTGTAGTCGCGATGCCTCCGACTTGCCGGGCGGAATGAAGAGCATGTCGCCGTTGCCGAGCAAGGACTCCGCACCAGCGCCGTCGATGATCGTGCGACTGTCCACCTGCGACGCGACGCGGAACGCGATGCGGCACGGGAAATTCGCCTTGATGAGACCCGTGATGACGTTCACGCTCGGACGCTGCGTGGCGAGAATGAGGTGAATGCCGATCGCGCGTGCTTTCTGCGCCAGCATCGCGATGGGCGTTTCCACTTCACCCTGCACGGTCATCATGAGGTCGGCCATTTCATCGATGACCACGACGATGTACGGCAACACGCCGCCCTTGTACGTGCGATCTTCGAAGCCGACGTCGGGGCGCTTCGGCGTCTGCAGCGGCGGCACCTCTTCGCCCGCTTCCTGCTGCTGCACACGCTTGTTGAACTCCTGCAGGTTGCGGCAGGCATTGGCCTCGAGCAACCGATAGCGATCCTGCATCTCCATCACGGCCCACTTAAGCACTGCGGCGGCGTCGCGATTGTCCGTGATGACCTTGTGTCGGAGATGCGGCAGCGCGTTGTACACGCTCAACTCGACCATCTTCGGGTCCACCATCAGGAAGCGCAGCGTCTTGGGCGTATGTCGATACGCGAGGCTGGTGATGATGGTGTTCACACAGACCGACTTACCGGAGCCCGTCGCGCCCGCGATCAGCAGATGCGGCATCTTGGCCAGATCTGCGACGACCGCGCGCCCCTCGAGATCCTTGCCGAGCGCAATCGGCAGCGCAGCGCGCGCCTGCTGGAAGTCGCGCGACTCGAGCACTTCGCGCAGCACCACCATCTCGGGCGACGGATTGGGTACCTCGACACCAACGGCTCCACGACCCGGAATCGGAGCGACAATCCGAATGCTCGGCGCGCGCATCGCCAGCGCGAGATCGTCTGCAAGCGTCGCGATCTGCCGCACCTTCACACCCGCCGCGGGCTCGATCTCGAACTGCGTCACGCTGGGCCCGGTGGTGCGACCCACCAACTCTCCTTCGACTTTGAACGTGCGCAGCGTGGCCATCAGCTTCTCGCCGGCCAGATCCAATTCGCGGCGCCCGACGTCAGGATTTCGTGCGGGCGCGGGTGTGAGCAGGTCCGTTGGCGGCAGCTCGTCGCTCATCGGCTCACCTTCGCCCGCCACTCCATCCAGCGCGAACTCGGGCGCGACATCGCGCGCCACCGGCGGTGTCTTCCTCGACTTCTTGTCGGCAGTTGCGCGAGCTGTCTCTGTCACGACAGCGGGCGTCGAGCGCTCCTGGAGCAGGTCGCGTGCGAGGGTCGGATCGATCGCCGGCATGTCCTCCGGCGGCGGCGCGAGGCGCTCCGCCAGCGTTGCCGCGACGATCTTGTTCGGGGCAGTCACGCGTGCTGGGGCGTCGTCCGGCGCGGCGCTCCGCGCGCTCGGCCCAACCAGCATCCGAATCGGATTCCAGCGCAGCGTGAAGACCGTCAGGGCGCTCGTGGCCAGCACGAAGGCGATCCATGCTCCGGCGGCGCCCAGTCCTTTGCGCAGGTAGTGGGCCGCGAAGCTTCCCCACAGGCCCGTCGCATCCGTGGCCTCAGGCGCCCCGCCCATGGCGAGGCCAATGGCGACCGGAACCAACACGACGACGCCAGCGACCAACACGCCCCACTCACGTAGGTCGTCGTCCTCACGCCGAAGCCGCCCAAACAGCGTCAGGGACGCCGCCAGACAGCCAAGCGCGACCAGTGCGGCCCCTGGCATTCCCAGCACCGACACGAGCCCGCAGCGCGCCCAGGTGCCGGCCGGACCAAAGGCACCCGTGGCATCGAGACAGCTCCCACTTTCAGGCACTCGCTGGAAAATCAGCGCCCCCGACAGAAACACGGCCAGCAGAATCAGGCCGATCGCGGCCAGCTCCTTCCGCAGCACGCGTGCGTCCATGGGTTAGTTCGCCTCAGCGGTGGCTGGACGCAGCGCGCCGTCGATGCACTCCACCGCCAGCGGAATACTGTCCGGCGCGAAACACACGGCCACGTCCGCCGCGAATCCAGCCTGCGACAGTGTGTGCGCGTGCACCGCGTCGTCTGCAAGCTGAGCGAGAGAGGCGATGTACGGTCGCTCCGCGTAGCGCGCCACCGTGGCGCTGTCCGTGCGAATCGCTTCAGGAAACCGATCCGAGAGCAATCGCACGAGACGACCCGCGCACACCACGTCTTCGAGCGCTACCCGTCGATCGGTGCCGGAACACACAACCAGCACGCCGTTCAGCTTCGCGTCGCGCTCGCTGCGCCGCGCGACGGCGTCGACGGTGGCTCCTGCATTCACGAAAGCCGCGAGAAAGGTCGCGCGTGCAGCGTGCATCTCGGCGAGGGCCGCCGTGCCATTCGTCGTGGTGAACAGAATCGTGCGTCCCTCCACGGCCTGCGTCGAATACTCGAGAGGAGAATTGCCCAGATCGAATCCGGGAATCCGAACCATCGCGCGCTCGCCGGCGGTGAGTACCGATCCGGCATCGGCAGCCAGCGCACGCGCCTGCATCGTTTCCTCCACGCTGCCGAATGGTCGCACCGCAGCCGCGCCATTCGCCAACGCGCGCGCGACCGTCGTGGCCGCGCGCAACACATCGATCACGATCACGAGCCGATCGGCCACGTCGGCGGGCGCGCGGAGCGCCTCGCCGAGCAGCACGTCGATCCGCACTATACGGGATCCTTGAGGAGTTCTGCCCCCTCAGCTTCGAGGAACTTCGTGTGCACGCGGCCGGCCTGGAAACCGGGGTGCTGCATCACACGCGCGAGAAACGGAATGGTCGTCTTCACGCCTTCGATGACGAAACTCTCGAGCGCGATCTGCATACGCTTGAGCGCTTCCTGTCGATCCGCGCCCTGTACGATGAGCTTGGCGATGAGCGAATCGTAGAACGGCGGCACGGTGTAGCCGGCGTAGGCGTGTGTGTCGATGCGCACGCCAGGACCGCCCGGCTGATGGAACGTGTCGATGCGACCCGGCGACGGCTGGAAGTTGCGCGACGGATCTTCCGCGTTCACTCGGCACTCGATGACATGGCCGCGGAACGGCGGCAGCGACTTGACGCGCAGTTCCTCACCGGCCGCCACCCGAATCTGCTCCTTCACGAGATCGACGCCCGTGAGCATTTCCGTCACCGGATGCTCCACCTGAATGCGGGTGTTCATCTCCATGAAGTAAAACGAGCCGTCTTCGTCGAGCAGCATTTCGATCGTACCGGCGCCCACATAGTTGATCGCTTGCGCGCCACGCACGGCCGCTTCGCCCATGCGCTCGCGCAGCTCGGGTGTCATGACGGGGCACGGCGCTTCTTCGATCAGCTTCTGGTGGCGACGCTGCACCGAGCAGTCGCGCTCGCCGAGATGGATGACGTTGCCGTGGCGATCGCCGAGGATCTGGAATTCGACGTGGCGCGGACGCTCGAGAAACTTCTCGACGTACACGTCGCCGTTGCCGAAGGCAGACAACGCTTCAGAGCGCGCGAGCTGAAAGCTGCGTGCGAAATCGTCCGGATCACGCGCGACGCGCATGCCCTTGCCACCACCACCGGCGGCGGCCTTGATGATGACCGGGAAGCCGATGTCGCGCGCGAACCCGAGCGCTTCTTCCACGTCTTCCACCGGACCGGGTGTGCCGGGCACGATCGGCACGCCGCATTCGGCCATCGCGCGACGGGCCGATGCCTTGTCACCCATGATGCGAATCTGGTCGGGCGTCGGACCGATGAAGGTGATGCCCGAGGCGCGGCAGGTTTCGGCGAACTCCGCGTTCTCCGCGAGGAAGCCGTAGCCGGGGTGGATGGCATCGGCGCCGGTGATTTCGGCGGCGGCGATCAGGCGCGGAATCTTGAGATACGATTCGCGACCCGACGCGGGGCCAATGCACACGTCGTCGTCGGCGAAGCGCACGTGCAGCGATTCGCGGTCAGCCTCGGAGTACACGGCGACCGTCTGGATATCGAGTTCGCGGCAGGCTCTGATGACGCGCAGAGCAATCTCGCCGCGGTTCGCGATGAGGACCTTTTTGAACATGTCGTTGGGCAGGGGGCCGGCATCGCGGACCGACGGCAATCACCGCCGGCCGCCGGGGTGAGCGTGCTACGCCCTCCCCCGTGTCGAGCCACGCCGAATGGTGGCGAGGTCCCCCGCCTGACGCTAGGTCAGGACGCTATCTCAGGAGCGATTGCTGCCCTGCTTGAAGCCATCCCAGCTGGCATCGCTGGATCCATCGACGCCCTGCACCCGGAGCCCGAACTCGGCCGGATTGGTCGCGTAGAAGAGCGCGTTCTCGTACGAGATGACGCCGCGCGAATACCAATTCATGAGTGACTGGTCGAAGCTCTGCATGCCGTAAGCCACCGAGCCTTCCTTGATCAGGTCGGGGATGTTGAGCGCCGCAGAGATGTCGCGGATCTGATCGGCGACGGCTTCGGTGTTAACCAAAACTTCGCAGGCCGGGACGCGCCCCGGTTCGTCCTTGCGCGGCACGAGACGCAGCGAGATCACCGCCGAGAGCGCGTTGGCCAGCGCGAAACGCACCTCGTTCTGCTGGTGCGGCGGGTAGAACGACAGCATCCGATTGATCGTCAGCGTCGCATTCGTCGTGTGCAGCGTCGAGAAAACGAGATGACCCGTACCGGCAGCCTTGAGCGCCACATCGAGCGTTTCGAGGTCGCGGATTTCGCCGATCATGATGACATCGGGATCCTGACGCAGCACACGGCGCAGCGCCTGCGCGAAGGCCGCCGTGTCGGTGCCCACTTCGCGCTGGTTGATGTGGCTCAGCGCATCGCGATGCACGAACTCGATCGGATCTTCGATCGTGATGATGTTCGCGGCGCGGCGCTCGTTGATGTGGTGCACCATGGCGGCGAGCGCGGTGCTCTTGCCGGATCCGGTGACGCCCGTGACCAGCACGAGGCCACGAGGCTTGAGTGCGATGTTCTCGAGCACCGGCGGGAGATTCAGCTCGCGAATGGACGCGGCCGCGTGCGCGATCGCGCGCATGGCGAAGGCGACAGTGCCCTTCTGCTGATAGACATTGACGCGGAAACGGCCGATGCCCGGCACGTTGATCGCGAAGTCGGCCTCGCGCATTTCCACGAACTCACGCAGCTGCGCCGGTGGCAGCAGCTGCTCAGCGAGTGTGCGCAGCTCCTCGGGACGCATGGCCGGCATCGCGAGGGGAACGAGGTCTCCGTGGAGTCGCAGCGTCGGTGGACGGCCGACTTTGAGATGCAAGTCGGACGCGCCCTCCCGAACCATCCTTTGCAGCGCGGCCTTGAGATCCAGCCCTGCTGCAGGTGCCGCGCCGATTGGGGCGTCGGAGACCATCGTCATGTCGTCATGTCTCAGCCGTTCGGATCCACCCGGTAGAGCACCTGCCCGAACTCGACGGGATGCGAGTCAGTCACGCCGACCTCACGCACCACGCCATCGTATTCGGACTCGAGCTCATTCATGATCTTCATCGCCTCGATGATGCAGACGATCTGCCCCTTGCTCACGCGATCGCCGACTGAGATGTACGGCTTCGCGCCAGGCTCCGGCGCAGAGTAAAACGTCCCCACCATCGGTGACTTGATCTCGAGAAGGCTCGCCTTCGGTGCCTCGGCCTTCGGCACCGCTACGACACCCTCTTCGGCAGGACGCGCCGCCGTGACATTCGGCAACACCGCCGGCGCCGCAACAGGCGCGGCCATCGGTGCGGCGACCGTCATCGCGGCCGCCCGCTGCTGCGGGCTCTTCGAGATCCGGAGCTTCATGCCCTTGTCAGACGAGATCTCGATGGAATCCACGGTCGAGCCGTCGAGCATCTCGATCAGCTTCTTCACGTAGCGCAGGTCAATCATGGCGGGGGCGGTCGATGGAAACGAGGCAAGTTCGATCGCAGCCACGACAGGGCGCGCGCGAACCAGGTAGGCTCGGTCGGCCCTAGAGGGCGCCGACCGGTTGGCGTCAGACGATTTCGAGCAATTCGCGAGGGAAGTGCGTCAGGACTTTCGCGCCGTCATCCAACAACAGCACGTCATCCTCGATGCGCACGCCCCCCCATCCCGCCCGGTAGATCCCGGGCTCGATGGTCACGACGGCTCCCCTCGGGAGAGGAGCGTCGACGGTCTTGGCCAAGCGCGGCGCCTCGTGCACCTCGAGCCCAATGCCATGCCCGAGCGAGTGCCCAAACTCTTCGCCAAACCCGCGGGCGTGAATGTAGTCGCGTGCGAGCGCATCTGCAGCCATCCCCCGCATTCCAACCCGAATCGCACCCGAAGCGCGAGCATTTGCCTCGAGAACTACGTCGTAGACCTCCCGTTGCTCGGCGCTCGCCGCCCCCAACACCACCGTTCGCGTGATGTCCGAGCAATAGCCGTCCGCAACTGCGCCGAAGTCGAGCAACACGAAATCGCCTCGCTCGAGCACCCGCTCGCCCGCCCGTGCATGCGGCAGCGCCGATCGCGGACCGCTGGCCACGATGGAAGCGAACGGATATGCCTCGCTGCCGCGTTCACGCAGCTGCCGCTCGAGGAGCCCCGCCACCTGCGTCTCCGTCAGCCCCGGGCGCAGGAGCGGCAGCGTGTCATGCAGCGCCCCCTCGGCGATCGCAATCGCGCGGTCGATGGCCTGCAGTTCCTCCGCGTCCTTAGTCGCGCGGAGCGTCTCGACCGCGTCCACCGTAGGGCGCCATTGCCAGCGCCCGCCCTGCTCCAGCAAGCGCTGGAAGTCACGGTGCAGCAGGTGCGCAGACTCGAAGCCGACCCGATCGACGCCCGTCATCGTGGGAAGCTGCGCCCAGAGTCCCGACCAGAGGTTGGATGGCTCGATGCGCACCGTCGTCGCGGACCCGACTTCCTCTTGCACCTGCGTCGCGTATCGGAAATCGGTCAACAGAATGCAATCGCGCGCCGTGACCACGACGAGCCCATTGCTCCCCGAGAAGCCGGTCAGGTATCGGATGTTGGGGAGACTCGCCACGAGCAGGGCGTCGAGGTCAGCCCGCCCCAGTGCTTCACGCAGCGCCAGCAGACGCGCGGGGAGCTGCGCCGGCGGCGGCGTCACTGCCTGTCGCTCACGCGCCCGCACTCATGCGCACGCACTCACGTGCGAGCGCGCAGGGCCGCGATCAAACCACGCAGACCGAACTCATAGCCATCCGCGCCCAACCCGCAGATCGTGCCGATCGCGGCGGAGGCCAGCATCGAATGATGCCGCACGGCCTCGCGCGCATGGACGTTGCTTAGGTGCACCTCGACGAACGCGAGCGAAGTCGCCGTGAAGGCATCTCGCAGCGCGAGGCTCGTGTGCGTGTAGGCGCCGGCGTTGACGACCACGCCATCCACACTTCCACGCCAACTGTGCAGGATGTCGATCAATTGCCCTTCGCCATTGGCCTGCGCGCACACAACGGACGCACCAAGCTCCTCCGCAACTTCCCCCAGCCGGGCCTCGATCTGCGCGAGCGTAGTCGTGCCGTACACGGCAGGCTCGCGTACGCCGAGGAGGTTCAGGTTGGGGCCATTCAAGACACCGATTTTCACGTCGAGCCGAGTCCCTTGAGCCAGGCAGAAAACTGAGCGAGATCGTCGCTGACCGGAGCCGCGGGATCTTCCGTGGGCGTGGGTGCGGCACCGGGCGCCGGCTGCGACGCGGGATCCGGGAAGAAGCGGTCAAAGGAGAAGCCGGCATTTCCCGCCGCGGCGGCATCGATGCTGGCGTTGTCTTTCAATGACACCAAGGCTGGCGCATCGAAAGTCTGCGGCGCTCCCTCGCTCGCGGCGATGTCCGGGATCGAGAAATCGAGCAGACCGTCCGACGCCTCGTCGGCTTCCGTAATGGGCGCAAACGCATCGGCGAGCGCGCGCGCCGCCGCGTCATCGTCGGATGACGCCACACGATCGCCAAAGAGCACGGCAAGGCCGGTTCCCTGCTCCTCGATGGCGGGCGCTGCCTGGGCAGGAGTCCGACGAGGCACGCGCCGCGCCGCGAGGCGCGCAAAACGCTCGCGAGCGGTGATGACGGCGGCGCCTGCAGCCCCAGCGCCAAACGCCGGCGTGGCGTACACCGGCGTGGCATACGCGGGCGTCGAGTAGGCCGGCGTGGGGAACGCGGGCGTCGGGTACGCCGGGCTGCTGTAGGCCGGCGTCACGTAGCCAAACGACGTCTCGACCGGCGCAAAGCTCTCGAACGCTTCAGGTTCGTGCGTCGTCTCGTGGTCGGCCTCGTCGGTCTCGTCGATCTCGCCTTCCGTCGTCAATTCCGCGACAACTTCCTGCGGGGCTTCCACGCTCGGTACGGCCACGGCTTCGGCCACGGGCTCCGCTGCCTGCGCCTCCTCGATCAACTGCGCATTCAGCTCGGCGAGACGAGAGGTCAACACAGGGTCATACGGATGCCGGCGCACCAGCTCTTCGTAGACCGTCGCGGCGCGCGCGATGAAGCCCTGCGACACCAAGAGCTCGGCCATCGTCTCCGTGACGAAGGCGGGCGAGTCCGCGCTCGCCTCTTCGTCCTGCGTCGCCTCGTCGTCGTCGCTGGCCACGTCGGATTCATCCGCGTACGGCAGCGCGTCTTCCGCCAGCCAGATCGGTTCGTGCGACTCGGAGGGAACGTCCGACGTCGACTCGTGAAGACCGGCAGGCAGCAGCTCCGACGCTTCTTCGTGCTCGTCGTGCACGAGGAAGACGGGCGAGTCGAGCGGCGTCGGCGCGGCAACGGGATCGAACGCCTCACCGAAGCTCGCCAGCGGGACCGATTCGATCAGCTCTTCGCTCGAGTCGATCGGCGAATCCAGCAAGTCGGCGAACGACGCTTCGGGCGCGATCGCCGGTTCCAGTTCGACCGTTGAGACGACGACTTCATCCGACTCGCCAACCGTGCGCGCATCCTCGGAGAACGCCGAGGAAATCGCCTCCAGCTCGCGTGCCGATTCGGCGGCGTCATCGACGTCAGCCGGCGCGGCCAGCCAAGGAAGTTCAGTGTCGCTGGTGCCGGTCGCCTCGAGGCCGTCGTCCTGCGACTCGATGCCAAGGGCCGCCTGCTGGGCGTCCACCGTCGGTAGCTCGTCGGGCAGTTCGTCGGGCAGCTCGCTCGTCACGGCGTCGCTCTCATCGGAAACATCTTCCAACGGGTGCGGCTCATGCGGCTCGCGTCCGAATGCAGCGACCGCTTCAGGCGTGATGTTGACCGCCACCGGCGTGACGGTGCGCGGCGTGGAGACTGAGGGCAACAACGACGACGGATCGGTCCATTCGGGCGCGATCAGCCCTTCTTCGAACGCGACTTCGTCGACGACTTCTTCTGCGGATTCGGCTGCGGGCGCGGAATCGGCGAACCAGGAGTCAGTCCGCGGCGCATCCGCAGACTTTGCAGCCAGCATTCCGAACTCGTCGTCCTGCAATGCGCTGCTCGGGTCGTTCGCGGCAAACGCACTCAGCGCATCATCCAACGAATTCAGCGCGGTTGGCGCAATGTCCATCGCCGAATCCACCAAGGGCTCCTCGGCAACAGCATGTGCGTGAGAGTCGTCGAAGGCGGCGTTGTGCTCGATGTCCGAAGGCTCGCGCGACTCGGGCGCTTCAGGCTGCGGCGCGGCCATCGGCGTCGCGGGCAGGCCGGATGCCTCGATGGCCTCGAGATCGAGCGGCGTGTAGCGCGACATGCGACGATTGACGACGTCGAAATCGACGGCGCGCAGCGCGGCATCCGGCGTGGGCACGGCACCGAGCCCGAGCGGCATCATCGGCGCGATCGGCGTGGGGACCACAGCACGCGTCTCGACGGGCACCGGCGCTGGCGCCGGCGGCGAGGAGAGAAACGCGGACGCGGCCACCCCCATCGCGGGCGTGAGGCCGGTGGAGAGGGTCGCGAGCTGCGCGGTGATCTCCTCGTTTCGCGGATCGGCGTCCAAGACGCGCTCATACCAACGGCGAGCCGCGCTGTTTTCACCCGCCGCCTTGGCGATGTCGCCCAGGTGCCGGAGCGCGATCAGGTTCTCGGGATCGAGCGCGAGCGCCTGCTCGAAGACCGTGCGTGCTTCAGGGAGCGCGCCCGACTCGTAGAGCGCCTGTCCGAAGACGATGTAGCCGCTCATGTGCCCGGGCTGCTTGGGCAGATGCTCCCGGCAGAGCGCAATGGCCTGCGTAAGATCGCCGGCCTTGCGCAGCTCGTTGGCGAGCGGTGCAAAGTATCGGCGCGGGTTCTCGTCGAACTTTTTCCGCAGTTCGTCGATCCGGGCAGCAGTGCTCATACGTCGAGAACCCTCGAGTGTGATCCCGTCGCGACGCGGGGCGTCCACCATGGCGCGCCAAGTTAGCCGCCGTCGCTCGGGGAAGTCAATTGTGTAGCGGTTGCAGAAGTCGTGACGTCTCTTGCTTTTAGCGATTCGCGGCCGCTAGGTTTCCCGGTTCGTTTCCCGGCGAAGCGAGCCATGCGATCCACGGTGGATCGAGTGCACTCGCCCCTCGCGCACCATGTGTGCGGACGGGATCTCGCCGGACCTCGGCTCGGCCACGCCCGCGGTGTGCATCCCGCAGACGTCGCGCGACCCGAGTTCTCACCCATCGTCTGTCCAACCGACCCAAGGAGTCCCGCCCCGTGCTGCAATCGATGCGGAGCGCCGCGAAATACATCTGGATCATCCTCATCGTGGCGTTCGTCGGCAGCTTCCTGCTGTATGAGACGTCGGGTCTGGCGGGACGCGCTCCCGTGACGACCTCGACCGCCGTAGGTTCGGTCAACGGTGAAGACATCCTGCTGACGACGTGGCAGAACGCGGTTACCAATCTCGAGCAGTCCGAGCAGCAGCGTCTCGGACAGGCCATCACGCTCGACCAGCGCCGCACCCTCGAAGACAATGCGTTCGAGCAGCTCGTCAACGAGGTGTTGTTGCAGCAGGAGTACAAGCGTCGCGGCATCACGGTTACAGACGACGAAATCCTCGAAGCGGCACGCGTTGCCCCGCCACCGCAGGCGGCGCAGTCGCCCGAGCTGCAGACGGACGGCCGTTTCGACATCGAGAAGTACCGCCGCCTGATCGCCAGCCCGATGGCGCGCCAGTCAGGCATGCTGGCCGGTCTCGAGGCGTACTACCGCACCGAGATCCCCAAGCAGAAGCTCTTCGATCAGATCTCCTCGGACGTCTTCGTGACCGACGAGCGCGTGTGGCAGACCTATAAGGATCGCCACGACTCGACGCAGGTCAGCTTCGTGCTGCTGCGCCCCGAGACGCTGACGGACACGAACGTCACCGTCACGGACGCTGAGATCTCGCAGTTCTACGAGCGCAACAAGAAGCGCTTCGAGCGCCCGGCTCGTGCCGTTGTGTCACTCCTTTCCGTATCGCGCACGGTCACGCCGTCGGATTCGGCCGAAGCGAAGGCGCACATCGAGAAGATCCGCGCCGAACTCGCGACGGGCGCCAAGTTCGAAGACGTCGCCAAGCGCGAGTCGATGGACAGCGTTTCCGGCGCGCAGGGTGGCGCGTTGGGCAAGGGGCCGAAGGGTCGTTTCACGCCCAAGTTCGAGGACGTGGCCTTCACGCTCAAGACGGGCGAGATCTCGCAGCCCGTACTGACGCCGTTCGGCTGGCACATCATCAAGCTGATGGGCCGCACGGGCGACACGCTCGACCTGAGCCACATCCTGATCAACATCACGCAGAGTGATTCGTCGGCGACGCGTACCGATCGTCGCGCCGACTCGCTGGCCAGCCAGGCGGGCAGCCTGGAAGACCCCAAGAAGTTCGACGCCGCCGCCAAGGCGCTCGGTCTGACGCCGGCATCCGCCGTCGCGATCGAGAAGGAGCCGCTGACGTTCGCCGGCCGCTATGTGCCGAGCGTGAGCGCGTGGGCGTTCTCTGGTGTGCGTGCGGGTGAGACGAGCGATCTGTTCGATGCACCCGAGGCGTACTATCTCGCGCGTCTCGACTCGCTGACGCCGTCGGGCACGCAGTCGCTCGCGGAGGTCAAGAACGAGATCCGCGGTCGCCTCGCTCGCGACAAGCGAATCGAGAAGCTTCGCCCGGCCGCCGAGCAGCTCATCGCGGCCGCCAAGTCTTCGTCGCTCGAAGCTGCCGCTGCGTCACGTCAGCTGACGGTCGAGAAGTCGAAGATGTTCACGCGCGTCGATGCAGTGCCGGGCATCGGTCAGTTCAATCAGGGCATCGGCGCATCGTTCACCGCGCCGGTCGGACAGATCGCCGGTCCAGTCACTGGCGCCGATGGTATGCTCGTGATTCGCGTCGATGCGCGTACGCAGGCCGACAAGGTCGCCTTCGAAGCGCAGAAGCTCGAACAGAAGGCGCAGCTCACGAACTCGCTGCGTCAGCAGCGCGTCGAGGAGTTCCTCACGGGACTTCGCCAGAGCGTGAAGGTGGACGATCAGCGCACCAAGGTTCTCTCGCAGCTGCGCCGCCAGTCGGGCACCTGATCGAGGGAAGGACAACGCAAAGCCCCCGTGATCGCGATGATCACGGGGGCTTTGTATTGCTCGTCAGTCAGAGAAGCACGCCGAACTTCGACGTGACTCCCAGCTATTTCAGCTGATCAGCCGCTTGGGCTCGGGGCGCTCTTCCTCTCGCACCGGCTCGGCCGAGCCAGAAGCGACACGATCATTACGTGGCGCAGGCTCCGTGATCTGGCGCTGTGCGTCGCTGATGTTCCGCTTGAACTCGTTGATGCCCTTTCCGAGCGAACCCGCGATCTCGGGGATGCGCTTGGCGCCGAAGAGGAGCAGCACGATGACGAGAATGATGAGAATCTCGCCGAAACCAAAGTTGCCAAAATTCATGAGGGGCTCCTAGAACAGGGACCGCGCGATAAGGTAGGCGATCAACACCCCCAGCAGACTCAACAACGAGACGTCCAGGGCAACGGGTCCAACCGCGAACTTCAATATAATCAAGTCGATCGGCAGCGGACCGATAGAGGGCGTGACGCCAGTCGTGAGAAATTCTTTGACCGCGCCCGCCGGGAGAAAACGCCGAGCCACTTGTGTGAGGAGCCCACCGGCGACGAAGCCGCTGGCAAGGACGAGCACATGAAACACCGGCCGGTGTTTCGAAGGTCCACGGGCCATCACCAGCGCCGCTGCACGACGTACGAAATCGCGTCCACGAGGGCGGAACGGGCTGGGCTTTCGGGAAGGTCGGCGAGCGACTCCTCCGCTTCGCGCGCGAACTGATCTCCGCGACGACGGGCGTACTCGAGGCCACCGTTCGCCCGGACAATGCCGATCACCTCGGCGATGGCGTCGTCTTCGGGCTCGGTCGACGCGAACAACGCCTCGACACGTGTGCGATCGCTGCCGGACATTTCACGGAGCGCGGCGATGAGTGGTAGCGTGACCTTGTGCTCCTTGAGATCGAGACCACCGGGCTTGCCGGTCATCTCCTGCCCTTCCGTGTAGTCGAGCAGATCGTCGGCCACCTGGAACGCCATGCCGAGACGTTCGCCGTAACGAACCAGCGCATCGCGGTGGCGCGGGGCGCCGCACAGCGCGCCTACGTCGCACGCGGCCACGAAGAGCGAGGCCGTCTTGGCCCGAATGAGCGTTTCGTAGTCTCGCTCGGTGAATGCCAGCGCATCGAACGCGGAGAGCTGTCGCATCTCGCCGAGCGTCATCTCGTTGGAGGCATTGGTAATGGCACCCATCGCCTCGAGATCGCCGAGCCGCACGAGTTCGCGAAGTGCGCGAAGATACAGATAGTCGCCCATGATCACCGAGACCTGGTGACTGAAGAGCGAATTCACCGTGGGCATGCCGCGACGCAGCGCGGAGTGATCCACCGCATCGTCGTGCACGAGCGTCGCAAGGTGGATCAACTCAACCACCGCGGCATACGTGACGGCTCGTGGCTGCGACCGATCTTCCACGGCGCTCGAGAGGAGGAGCAGCGTCGGGCGAAAGAGTTTCCCCTTCATGCCCATCAGATGCTCCTGCACCTCCTGCACGAGCGGCACGTCGGCGGACACAATGCGCCAGAGTTCCTGCGACACCGCGCCGAGTTGGTGATGAATCGGCGACTGGATGTCACGGAGCGCGGCGGCGAGTGCCGTCGGAGTGCGAGTGGTCAGCGTCATGACGCTACCTGCTCGAGCGCCGCCATTCGGGCGGCAACATCGCGGAAATTGATATCGGTGGCGTACACGCGCTGAAAATAGCTCCGAGCCTCACCCCACCGCTGCAGGGCTTCACACGAATATGCCAAAAGATAGAGCACTCCGATCCGCTGCTCGTCATTGAGCCCCGGCTCGTGCAGCGCCCGCGAAAGTACCGTTGCCGCAATCTGGAAGCGTCCCTGCTCCACGAAACATTGACCCAGCGCCTCGTACGCCGGTAGACGGTGCGCCTTGCTGCGTAGCGCCTTCTGGAACTCCGCGATGGCATCATCGAGCAATCCCATCTCCTTGAACGCTACCCCGAGATCGTACCGACTCTCGTAATCCTCCTCACCCAATGAACGCGAGACCCCCTCCTTGAAGTGCCTGAGGAGTGCATCAAAGTCCGCTTGTTCATCGCCGCTGACCTCCGGCTCCCGCATCCGCATACGCGTCGAGGCGGGAGCATCGTCGTCGCGGAGCCAGTCCGCGAGGTTGACGAAGCCTTCGGCGACGGGTGCTGCTACCGCCGTCGGCAATGGAGGTGCCGCCGAACCCAATGCCGCACGGGCGCGGTCGTCGCGAGGATCGATTTCCAGCACGCGCACGTACACCGCCTGCGCCCGACCCTCCTCCCCGCTCCGTACCAACGTATCCGCGAGGTCAAGGTAGGCAAAGCGCAAGCGCTGCTGATCTTTCAGCCGGACGGCCAATTCCACCCGTTTCTGGTGATACGCCACCCGATCCGGGGAGATGCGCACCAACTCCTCCGACAAATCCGCTGCCGTCTCGAGCTGACCGCCTTGCGCGAATCCGTTGAGCGACGCCTCCATCTCGGACAGTCCCGCGTCCCGCTGCCCGGCCTCGAAGAGCGCTTCCGCGAGCCGGCGGCGAAGCCCCCAGTCCTGCGGCTCGGCGGCCACGGCGGCGCGCAGTTCGTCGCGGCGGGAGAGGGCAACCTGCTTCGCTTCGGCGGCGACGGCTGCGATAGGCAGCGCCGGTGTGAGCCGAACGGCGGACCGCACGGCGATCGGCGCCGTCTCAATTGGCGCGTCAACCGCGTCGATGATGGAAGAATGGAGCGGAGTGGCGGTGCGATCGGCGTGGCTCTCCGATTCGCTCGCGACACCACCGTTGTCCGCGATCGCATCGGAGGCAACCAATTCGGAGCTGGCTGACTCCGTCGCGGTCGCGGGTACCGCCGCGAGCGCGTGCGCTGGCGTCGGGAGCGCCTCGGCATCCGTCTCCGCAGTCCGCGCGTCGGAGGTCGGCGCGGACTCGGGTTCGTCCGCTCCGTCTGCGGCCTCGATACTCGTGGCCGAGCCGAACTCGATCAGCTCGGACGCACTGGCGGGGTCCGCGGCGACGTCGAGTTGGGCCTCGTCGTGGACGGGGGCCTCGCCGACGAACGCCAGCTCCTGTGGCGCCCTTACGACCGCGGTTGATTCGACGATCGATGATTCGACGATCGATGATTCGTCGCTCGCGAACTCGACGTCAGCTGTCAAGGCAGCCGTTCCGGGCGCGACGGGCGTGCGCAGCGACGCGATCGCAATCGGCGTCGGCGTCGGCGTCGGCGTCGTGGTTACGGGCGTGGTGACTGGCGTGGCGATCGGCGTGGCGATCGCCGCCTCCGCTCGCGCGTGCGCGGCGGCTGCGACGTCGGCGGCCGCGACTTCGGCGAGTTCGTGCTCGACCGCGCGGTCAAGGCCGGCGTTGACCAGATCGTCATCGACGAGAAGCGGGGGTAGCTCTCCCGGGAGAATGAAATCGTGTGGATCGAGTCGGTATGGCGGACGACGCTGCTGCGTGGTGGCGTCTGCCGCCATGCGTGCGACCAACTGCGCACCCGCCTCGATGGCCGCTTCGATCGACGGGATTTCGAGCGACCGCAACGGCGTGCGACTGGGTGTCCGGCTCGCGCTCCGTACGGGCGTAGGCGTAGCGCGACGCGGGACCTCAGGCATGGCCGATGCCGGCGTGGGTGCCGCAGCGACAACATCGACTGGCGACGACTCGGCAGGCCGCGAGTGCTCAGTCGCCGCATCGGAATCGAGGGCATCAATCGCCGGCACGTCCACATCCGACGCACCGAAGTTCGAGGCCGTGTCAGCCTGCTCTGCAACGTCCGCAGGAGCGTCGGCGGACGTCTCGAACGACGACCCAAGGCCCTCACCGAGTGATTCGGCGACCGAGTCCACGGTGGACGAAGCGATTGGCGTCGGGATCGACGAGGGAGTCGCATGAGCATCGCTGACAGCGCCAGCGGCGAAACTCGCGATGAAGTCATCGTCCGAGTCCGCGTCTGCCGTCGAGTCGGATTCGTCGGCGGCTGAGACGTCCGTTGGGACGTCCATTGCGAGATCGCCGAAGACATCCGATACGACATCCGATGCGACATCCGATGCGACATTCGATGCGACATCCAACTCATCGGTGCGCGCCGCCCACTCCGCAGGGGGCATCGTCTCAGACAGCTCGGGCGCGTCTGACACATGCGCGGACTCCGCGGACGTCTCTTCGACCAGCGAGATGACGTCCGACGCCAAGTCCTCGTCGAAGGCCGTCAATTCGAGTTCGATCGCCGAGGTTGGCTCGTCGGTCCATTCGATCAGCGGAAGTTCGATCGGCTCGAGATCCAGCAGCGGCAACGGAGACGATTCCTCGTCGTTGCCCTCCGTGTGCTCCAGCGACGCCGTATCGAATTCGATGAGGTCCAGCGCACCCAGCTCGGCGGATTCATCCGGCAGATCCGCCATGACGTCGTGCTCGAACGCCAGCTCGTCTACCGCGCCGTCCGCCTCGGTCAGCTCGATGAACGGAAGCGAGCGCGCGACCGCGGGTGTAGGGATCGCAGTGCTCGGCGCAATCGGCGTGGGGTGCAGCGGGGCCGAGTCCGCGGACTCCGTGTTGCTGCGCGTCGAATAGGGCGGCGTACGACGCGCATTCGTGGCGCCGTAGTCCACCTCGAGGAAGACGAGATTCGACGACTTGTCGCTCTGATAGCGCGGCGAATCCGAGTCGGGAATGACTTCCGACGCCAATGGCGTCCGACGGCGTGGCAGCTGGACGCCGGCCCGCGCCGCATGCTCTTCGACGAGGCGGCTGACTTCGGTCAACTCCGGCATCAGCTCCGCGACTTCGCTCAGCGCGCGCATCGCTTCCTCGACGCGGCCTTCCTGCTGCATGCGCGCGGCGTACTCCAGGAAGTTGCGCGTCGCGTCACCACGCAGGCCCTTCTTGCCACAGATTCGTCCCAGCGTGAAGTACACGTTGGACCGACCGGGCGCATTGCGCAGGATCTTGTTGCAGAGCGCGATGGCGTTGTTGAAGAGGCCAGCGGTGGCGTAATGCTCTACCGCACGCTCGTAGTAGGTCACCGCGTCGGGCACTCGTCCCTGACGCAGCGCGAGGTCGCCCACCTTGTTCAGCAGCGCGACGTCAACGTCCTCGCCCTCAGACTCGCTCTCTTCGATCGCGCGAACGTACGACGCGATGGCCCGGTCGATCTGTTTCAGCTGCTCGAATTCAGCCGCTTTTTTCCGGTGCTTCGCGGCGTTGGACATGCGTTCGAGGCGATCTCCGAGAGACTGAACGGGCGCCCATTCATCGGACGCAATGGAGCAGCTACAGGCGGTGGAAGCTAGAAATCAGCCCCTCGCGGAACAAGCGTTCCCGCGTGCCCACGCCACTCGACAAAGACGCTCGCCGAACCAGTAAGGCAACGCGCGATAATCGTCTACGGCATGCACGGCGATGTCTGCGCTGAATCCCGGTGCCAGCTGTCCGGTTTGCTGCGCCAAGCCGAGTGCCGCAGCGCCGTTCACGGTCCCCGCAATCCACGCTTCGGCTGCCGACATGCGCAGCTCGCTGACCGCGAGCGTGAGAATGAGTGGAAAAGACTGCAGCGGAGACGTACCCGGGTTGAGATCGGTGGCAAGCGCGACTGCCGCGCCCGCATTGATCAAAGCGCGTGCCGGCGCCTGCCGTCCGGTGCCAAGAAAGAGCATCGTCGCCGGCAATAGCGTCGCCACTGTGTCAGAAGCGGCCAATGCTGAAACGCCGGACGCAGAGATGGCCGCAAGGTGATCTGTCGAGACAGCGCCGAGGGATGCACCGAGCGCTGCACCACCGCCGTCGTGCAACTCGTCCGCGTGCAGTTTGGCGTGCAGGCCGAGCGACTGGGCTGCGGTCAGGAGCGTGCGAGTTTCGTCGAGCGTGAAGACGCCGGGCTCGCAGAACACGTCGGCAAACGCGGCCAGGCCCTCAGCGGCGACCTGCGGATAGATATCGTGGGTGATCTCCTCAATCCATGACGCGCGTCCGTTGGGCAGGTCGCGTCGATCAAAGGGGATCTCGTGCGCAGCAAGACAGGTGGCGACGATGCGCTGCTGGTTGCGCGCCGCCAAGCGTGCGATCACGCGCAACGTGCGCAGTTCATCGTGCGTGGACAGCCCGTAACCGGACTTGATCTCCACCGTGGTGACACCGCCCGCCGCCAGCTTTTCGAGACGAGGCAGCGCGAGCGCGAAGAGTTCATCGTCACTGCGCGCGCGCAGGTCACGCACGGAGGAGTGAATCCCGCCACCGCGTCGCGCGATTTCGAGGTACGGCACGCCTGTGGCACGCAGCTCCTGCTCCTCGTAGCGAGCCTTGCCGAACACCGTGTGCGTATGCGAATCAACGAAGCCCGGCGCGAGCAACCCGCGGTCACAGTCGATCTCGTTCGCGTCGGGATACGATCGACGCAGCGCCTCATCCGACTCAACCGCCACGATGCGATCGCCATCGACGGCCACGCCCACACCGCTGCGCACAGCCGCGTCCTGCATCTCTGCGCCGCGTCGCGCACGTGCCGGACCCTCGCAGGTGACGGTCTGCGCTGCGTTGACGAAGAGTGTGATCATCGGCGGCAGAGAGAGGGTGAGCCTACGCCATCACGTCGCGCACGCGGGACATCAGCCGGAGCGGCGCCTGCGCTTCGCCACGACACGCATAGTAGCAGGAATTGCAGTTGATCGGCTCGTAGCCCTTGTAGTCCTGCCACGGCCCATCGGCCGGAAAATCAGGGCAGCGCCGCACCAAACCTTGCGGATCGATGTGGATGGTGGTGCTCCCGCTCAGACACGGCTCGGTCATCTCGCCGCGCACGTATCGCGGGATCTGCTCGAGGTAGTAGTCCGAGTTGGTGATGACGCCACGCTTGCGCTGCTTGTACGCCAACAGCTGCGCAACCACGCGCTCCAAATCCGCCTGCTGCTGAGCGCCCACGAGATAATCCGTGTTGCCGTTCTTGAAGTCGGTGTAGAGCGAGAAATTCACGCCGCCACCCAACGCCGCAGCACGCTCGACGATCGGGAGAATCTGATCGAGGTTGTCGTTCTTGATGACGGTGTTGAAGCGTACGCTGCCGATGCCCGCCGCCTTCATGCGCGGCACGAGATCAAGAATCTTGGCCGACAGGCCGGGAATGCCACGTGCCGCATCGTGGCGCTCATCGAGATAGTCGAGCGAGATGTTGAACTGATCCACGCCGGCATCCCACAACGACTGTGCGCGCTCGAGCGACAGCATGGCACCGTGCGTAATGAGCTGCACGTAGGTGAGACTCACCGCCTGGCGCACACCGGCCACGATGGCCTCGAGATCCTTGCGCAACGTGGGCTCGCCGCCTGTGAACGTGACCAGCATCGGCGAGAACTTTCGCGCGATCTCGGCGAACTGCGCCACCTCGGTGTCACGCGTATCGCTTGGCGTCTTCCAGTAGTCGCAAAAGCCGCAGCGTGCGTTGCAGCGCATCGTCACTTCGAAATTGAGCAAGACAGGACGACGTCGCGCGCGCAGCCAGGCGTACTTGCCGAGGAACAGCGGAACGTGCCACGGTCGGTATCGACTCGATAGCATCAGGTGGTGGAATCGAGCGATGCAGCGTGCAGCACGTCGCGGTTCACGTCGGAATTGAGCTGAAGCATGGGAAGGTGCAGCCCTTCGCGGGCTGCGGTCGCAATGGCGATCTCGTAACCGGCGTCGGCGTGGCGCGCGACACCGATGCCGGGATCATTCGTGAGC
The DNA here is from genome assembly GCA_965279375.1 of Gemmatimonas sp. GTDB lineage: Bacteria > Gemmatimonadota > Gemmatimonadetes > Gemmatimonadales > Gemmatimonadaceae > Gemmatimonas. The sequence goes on from OZ257156.1 coordinate 4,051,559, forward strand.
ACGCGCTCCAACCGGCGGCGCATACGCTCGGAGCCGTCTGCGACGATAACCTGCCCCGCGTGCAGCGAGTTCCCGATGCCAACCCCACCGCCGTGGTGGAACGACACCCACGAGGCACCGCTGGCGACATTCAGCAGCGCGTTGAGGATCGCCCAGTCCGCGATGGCGTCGCTGCCGTCGCGCATTCCTTCCGTCTCGCGAAACGGCGAGGCCACGCTTCCCGTGTCGAGATGATCGCGTCCGATGACAATGGGCGCCGACACTTCACCACGCGCGACAAGATCGTTGAGCGCGAGCGCAAGACGTGCGCGGTCACCCTGCCCGAGCCAGCAGATGCGCGCGGGCAATCCTTGAAACGCGATTCGCTCACGCGCCAGCGTAATCCAGCGCTTGAGCGGTGCATCATCCGGAAACATCGACAGTACCAGCTCGTCGGTGCGATGGATGTCGGCCGGATCGCCACTCAGGGCGACCCAGCGAAACGGCCCCTTCCCCTCGCAGAAGAGCGGACGGATGTATTCCGGCACGAAGCCCGGAATGCGAAACGCGTCGTCGAGCCCCGCATCGAACGCGACGGTGCGAATGTTGTTGCCGTAGTCGAAGGTGACCGCGCCGCGGTCCTGCAGCGTGCGCATCGCACGCACGTGCTCCACCACCGACGCGGTCGCGCGCGCGATGTACTCGGTCGGATCGCTGGTACGCAGCTGCGCGGCCGCGTCGAGCGTCATGCCCTGCGGCACGTAACCGACCAACATGTCGTGCGCGCTGGTCTGATCGGTCAGGACATCCGGCACAACGCCGCGGCGAACGAGTTCAGGGAGAATCTCTGCGGCATTGGCACACAGCCCCACCGACAGCCCAACGCGGCGCTCCTGCGCGTCGCGCAGCCAAGCGAGCGCCTCGTCGAGCGAATACGTCATCCGGTCGCAGTAGCGTGTGTCGATGCGCTTCTGAATGCGCGTCGGGTCGACGTCGATGCCGAGCACTGCCCCGCCCAGCATCGCGGCGGCCAACGGCTGCGCGCCGCCCATGCCGCCCAGTCCTGCGGTCACCACGAGACGTCCATCGAGCGTGCCATCAAAGTGCCGCGCAGCGACGGCCGCGAATGTCTCGAACGTCCCCTGCACGATGCCCTGCGACCCGATGTAAATCCACGAGCCGGCCGTCATCTGGCCGTACATCGTCAGCCCCAACTTCTCGAGGCGACGGAATTCCGGCCACGTGGCCCAGCGCCCGACAAGATTGGCATTCGCCAACAGCACGCGCGGTGCATCCACATGCGTGCGAAACACCGCCACGGGCTTGCCGCTCTGCACCAGCAACGTCTCATCATCGGCGAGGGTGCGCAGCGTATCCACGATGGCGTCGAACGCCTCCCACGAACGCGCTGCACGTCCGGTCCCGCCATACACCACGAGGTCGTCCGGACGCTCGGCGACTTCCCCGTCGAGGTTGTTCATGAGCATGCGAAGCGCGGCCTCCTGCTCCCACCCCTTGCACGAGATCGTGGCACCGCGAGGCGCGCGCACTGGCCGTGGACCGCTCACGTGAGCCTCGCTCATGACACGACTCCTTGAACGACAGGTTCGAGCGCGCCAGCGGCGATGGCGCTGCCGAGCCGCATGATGTCCGGCGAGGGTGGCCGATCGCCCGAGGCGCGCGGCACGTACTGGCGAATGATCGCGTGCGCCTGCTCCAGCGCGGCTGTCGTGCGCAACGGCCGGCGATGCTCGATGCCTTCCGTCGCTGCGATCAGTTCGATGGCGATCACATGCCGCAGATTGCGCACGCTGCGACGCAGCTTGGTGGCCGCACCCATCGCCATCGGTACGACGTCTTCCTTGTTGCCGTCGGTTGGTATCGAGTCGACACTGGCCGGATGCGCGAGCGTCTTGCACTCGCTCGCCAACGCAGCCGAGGTCACCTGCGCCATCATGAACCCCGACTCGAGCCCCGGTGACGCCGCGAGGAACGGCGGAAGTCCCTGGTTAAAGTCCGGATGCACCAGCCGGTCGGTGCGGCGTTCGCTGATCACGGCGAGATTGGCACTGACGATCGAGAGAAAGTCCGCCACCATCCCCACGGCCTGCCCGTGGAAGTTGCCGCCGCTCAGCAACTCTCCCGACGCAAGCACGAGCGGATTGTCAGTGGCCGCATTCAGCTCTCGCTCGATGATCCCATGCGCGAACGCGATCGCTTCATACGCGGGCCCGTACACCTGCGGCGAGCACCGGAGCGCGTACGCGTCCTGCACACGCGGATCGCCATGCCGATGCGATTCGCGAATCTCGCTCTCACCAAGCAGCCCACGCAGCAGCGCGGCGGATCGTTGCTGGCCGAGCTGCCCACGCGCGTCCTGAATGCGCGCGTCGAAGGCATCGGGAGTGCCGAGTAGTGCCTCCAGGCTGAGCGCTGTGGCCACGTGCGCTGCACGCCAAAGACAATCCAACTCATGCCACGCGAGAGAGGCGATCGCCGTGTGTGCCTGTGTGCCGTTGATGAGCGCGAGCCCTTCCTTGGCCTGCAGCACGACAGGTTCGAGACCGGCAGCGCGTAGCAGCGTTGATGCGGCATCCACGCGACCACCGTGGTTGGCCTCGCCCTCACCGATCAGCGCCAACGCGAGATGCGCGAGCGGTGCGAGGTCGCCACTCGCGCCCACGCTTCCCTGCTCCGGCACGATCGCCCAGATGCCGGCGTTGAGCATGCCGAGCAGCGTTTCCACGACCTCGGCGCGCGCGCCAGCGAAGCCCGTGGCAAGCACATTCGCGCGCAGCAACATCATCGCGCGGACTTCGCGCTCCGGCAGCGGATCGCCCACACCTGCCGCGTGACTGCGCACGAGATTGCGCTGCAGCGCATCGAGCTGGGCGTTGGGAATCGTCACTTCGGAGAGCTTGCCAAAGCCCGTATTGACGCCGTACACCGGCACGCCTGCCAACACTGCGCGGTCCACGACACCGCGCGTCTGCACCATGCGCGCGCGCGCATCGGGGGCGAGATCCACACGGCGATGGTGGTCGGCCACCGCGACGAGGTCCGCGACACGCAGCGAACGGCCATCCAGCGGAAGAGAAGTCACTCGGCGGAGGTCAGGAGGAAGGGAAGAAGCCGCGCGGGGTGACGCCGGTCAGAAGCTGCTTTGCCGGTACGTCTGGCGATCGTAGTTGAACTTCAACTCAGGCTGGGCCTTGAGCGCGATGAAGAAGTTGAACGAGAAGTTGCCGTTGGGTGCCTGCGTGAACGCAAAGACCGCGTTCCAGTCATGCAGCTGACGTTGCAGCCCCACCTGCTGACTTGCAAACCGGTTGCGCTCCACATCGTACTGCGTGGACCATTGCGCCGACCAGTTCTGCGTGATGTTGAAGGTCAGCGCCGAGGTGACGTTCTGCGTGGGCGGAGAGATGAACACAGGCGCGCCGATCGCGCTCTGTCCGGTGGTGAGCCCCGTCGCCGGTGCGTTCTGCGCCTGGAAAATACAGTTGTCATAAGCCGACAAGCCAAAGATCCGCTGCGACTCGCAGAGCGTTGCCGGGTCGTTCTTGATTTGCGTTCCGCCTCGCGGTGGTCGCTGTCTCGCCGCGTTGTACTGAAGGTTGAGACTCCAGCCGGCGCCGGTGGGAATGCTCGCCTGCATGCCACGCATACTGCCACCCGCCGCGTTCATCTGGCGTGACTGACGCGCGATGTTCTGCTCGTTCGCGTTCACGGGGCGACGCGGATCGGTGGACGGCGCTTCAAGCACGGGCGACTTGCCCAACAGGCGCCCAAGCACGGCAAAGATGCCCGACTTGCCGTTGAGCGAGAACGAGACTCCGATGTCGGTGCGGTACGGGCTGAAGGTCGCCGTATCGGAGAGCGGATCACCTTGGAACAGCTCGTACGACGTGCGGAAATCGAGACCGGGCAACAGGTCCGTGTTGCCAGAGATCGAGAAGGTGCGATCGGTGAAGCCCTTGCCCGTGGAGTCGGCGCGCACGAAGTCGTACGTGAGCGGCGAGAAATTGAGCGAGAGCAGCTTGATCTTGCGGAGATTCTCCTTGCCTTCCCCACCCAAGCCACCGCCAGCGATCGGTTCATCGCCGTTGCCACGCGCCAAGTCGCCCGACTCGACGCCACTACGTCCGGCCGATGTATCCACCGGCACGACGCTACCCTTGATCTTGGCTTCGATGTTGGTGGCGAAGCCGAGCGAGACGCGGTTCTGCTTGAGCGCGCCGAGGTAGCCAACGCGCGTTCGTCCGAGTGCCGCGAGATACTCGTCGCTGACGGAGGCCTGCGGCGAGTAGCTGAAGCTGACGTTGGGTGAAACGGTGTGCCGGAAGCGCTGAATCGGCCCTACGCCGGGGAACTGCGCGTAGAACGTCGGCGAGGCGCCAATCGCGTAGCTGAGTCGCTTGGCCTGCTGCACCCATTGCCCGCCACTCCGCTCGGTGCGCACCCACAGTCCCGAAGCACCGTCGACGTTGGCCACGTTGACCGTCGGTGAGACGTTCCAGCTCCCCTGGAAGAAGCGCGGCAGATTGAACGACGTCGTCCAGTCCGCGTTGCTTTCGAAGGTGCGCGCAAAGATGCGGGTGAACTTCTGCGAGGTATCGCGCACGCCGATGATTTCGCGCTGCTCGGGATAGTCGTTGACGCGCTCGGTAATGCTGAACGAGTTCTGCCAGATGAAATCGCCGAGCTTGAGCGGCGTATCGAACGCGAAGTTCATGTTGCGTCGGCCGGCATTGAACCTCGTACTGTCGATGCCGCCGCGCCCGTTCGAGTTGTACACGTACGGAAACTGGAGCCCCTGATCGATCTTGGAGTTCGTGCTGACCGCGAGCCGCATGGTCGGCGTCCACGTGAAGCGCTCACTGCCCAGCGAGCCTGCCGTCACGTTGACAGACGGGAACTCCATGTCCACCTGCGAGCGTCCCGGATACTGCACGCGAGATCCGCCGATATTGATCTGCGCGGGACCGACCTTGGTCTGATAGCTGAGCTGCGAGCGAATCGTGGCATTCGCCGCGACCGGATTGATCGTCGTCGCGCGCTGCACCGTGGTGCTCTGCACCCAATTCAGGCGCGCCGTGAGTCGCGTCTGCTTGGAGAAATCCTGGTTGTGATTCCAGGTGATCGATGTGTTGGTGGTGCCGTTGCGCTGCGCGATGTACGAAACCGCTGTCTCGCCGTTGATGAATCGGTTGAGCCACTTATACCGATACTCGATATTGCTGCGCAGATAGCCGGGGTCGTTGTCCGTCGAGCGCGCGGCGCTGCGCCAATCGAACGACGCTTCCGCGTTCATGTAGTCGTTGATGGCAAAGAAGTAGCCCATGTTCGACACGCTGCGACGATACGACGGGCTGTTGCGCAGCAATTCGGCGATGCCGAAGTTGGGCGTCAGCAAGCCACTGCGACGACCACGTCGCACATCCTGGAAGAAGAACGGAATCCAGAAGACCGGCACTTCACCGATGTAGAGCACACCCGGGCGCGCCACCATCACGTTCTCCGAGATGAACTTCATGTCCCGGGTGGTGAAGTGGAAATGCGGCTCTTCGTGATCGCAGTAGGTGAACGACCCGTTCTTTGCGAAAATGATGTGCTTCCCTTCCACCAGCGAATCCGTGCTGATCGCACTGCGTTCGGCGGTCAGGTACAAGCGCTGCCCAGAACTCACCGACGTGGAGAACGCGCCGGTGATGCCCTGCTTGGTCTCGGTGTCGTAGTCGATGCGACCGCGTGCGACGAAATCGTCCGCGTCGGGCTGCGACGGGTCGCGCAGCACGACCGTATCGCCGGTGGCGACGACGCGCTTGGTGGAGTCGCTGTAGGCGATCGTGTCGCCGATGAGCATCGTCTGGTCGCGCTTGACCGCCGACGGCTTGCCGCGAATGCGCAGCTCCTTGGTACGCGCGTCGAACACGACGACATCGCCCTGGTACTGGACCGTGCGGTATCCTTTGCGCTCGAGGAGCTCCTTCATCGCCGAGTCAGGCTGCGCCCACTCGAAGATGGCCTTCTCGCTGTGAAGCGCGCGGACCGTGGTGTCGGGACGACCGCCCGGCTGCGCGCCCGTGCGGTTGGGCACCGGCGGTCGCGGGCGTTGAGCGGCAGCAGGGACGGCGACGAGCAGAGCACACGGCAGCAGCTGTCGCGCCAGTCGCGCTACGCGAGTCAGCAAAGCCACTGCGTCACTCGTCCAGCGCGGCCATGCGCTTTTCACGACGGTTATAGATCACGCGCGAAAGCGTGATGGAGACTTCGTACAGAAAATACAGCGGCACCGTCAGCGCGAAGAGCGACGTCGGATCCTGGCCCGGCGTGATCACGGCCGCGGCGATGATGCAACCGACGAATGCATGCCGGCGAAACTTCGCAAGGAACTTGGGCTGCACGATGCCGAGTGCCGTGAGCAGCACGATCACGATGGGCAGTTCGAACACCGCGCCGAACGCGAGACACATCGCCAGCACGAACCCGAAGTATTCGTGCACCGTCAGCACCGACTCGACCGACGCGCTCTGGAAGCCGAGCAGGAAGCGCAGCGTCACTGGCAACACGTAGTAGAACGCCAACGCCATACCGGCCAGAAACAGCATGGCCGCGCCCATCAACGCCGGAATGACGACCTTCTTCTCGTGCCCGTAGAGCGCCGGCGACAGGAAGCCCCAGATCTGCCAGACGATCACCGGTGACGCGAGTACGAGCCCGATCGCGATCGACGCATCCATGACGATGTTGAACAGATCGCTGGGATGCGTCACCATCAACGGACGCTTGAGGAACGGCTGCACCGGCTGCGACAGCAGCCCGATGATGTCGATCTGCTTGCTGTACAGCAGCGCGAACGAACCGATCACCCCGATCGCGACGGCCAGTGCGATCCGGAACAGCCGCCACCGGAGCTCCTCGAGGTGATCGAGGAACGGCATCTCTGCTTGCTGCTGCGTGGCCATCGGAATGCGAGAGGTCTGGGGCGAACGTGAACGGCCGCGCGTCAGCGCAGCGTCTTGAGCTGATCGGCAGCCGTCACGGCTTCATCGCTGCGCGGATAGCGGGCGATCACCTGCTCGAACAGTTCGCGCGCCTTGGCGCTGTTGTTCTGCTGCAGAAAAAGCATCGCGCGCTTGTACACCGCCGTCGGCGCCTTGGGTGCATTAGGATACTTGGAGACGACTGCCGCGTAGGCCGCATCGGCGGCAGCCACCTGCTTCTCCCGCGAGAACGACTCCGCAATCCAGAACTGCGCGTCGGGGGCCTCTTCCGCGTTGGGATAATTGGTGAGCAGGTCCTGAAACAGAATGCGCGCGGTGGTGCTGCTGCCACGCGTCAACTGATCTCGTCCGCTCTGGTACAACTCACTCGAACTTGGGATGCGAGTCGGCGTGGTCGGTGCGGGGTTGGCTCCCGGCGTCGTGCTGGGTGCGGCACCTGCCCCAGTTGCGGTCGGCGGCACGGTGCCCGTCGGCGGAACGGTCGGAGCCATCGGCATGGCGCTCGCGCGCTCGGCAAGCTCTGCGCGCAACCGTGCGATCGTCGCTTGACTCTGGCCCAGCAGCTGCTGGATCTGCAGCAGCTGTTCCTTGATCGCGCGCGTTTCACCGCGCACATCGCCCTGAATGTTCACCGTGCGCGCGCTCACCTGCGTCAGCGAATCGGTCGCCGTCTGCAGCAGCTTCATCGCCTGAGCCAGCGCCGCGCGTTCGTCGCTGTTGGCCCGAGACAATTCCGCGCGCAGCGAGGCGATGTCGGTCTGCACGAGGCGGACGTCGCTACGCGTCGCGAAGCAGCCGCCCGCCGCCACGAGAGCGGCGAGCGGGACCACGCGCAACATCCGCACAGCGAACGTCTGAGGCTGCATCACTTGGCGCGGAGCTGATCGCCGCCGGCGATGATCTCGAACTCATCGCGACGGTTCTTGGCCCACGACTCTTCCGACTCGCCCTGCACAGCCGGACGCTCGCGACCGAAGCTGGCCGTCTCGATACGCGATGCATCGACGCCGCGATCGGTCAGGAACTTCTTGGCGATTTCGGCACGACGACGGCCGAGCGCGATGTTGTACTCATCGCTACCGCGCTCGTCGCAATGTCCGGAGATGCGGACCTTGAGCTGCGGGTTGCGGTTGAGCAACGGCAGCTTGGCTTCGAGCGTGGCGCGCGCGTCGTCACGAAGTTCGTCCGCGTCATACTCGAAGTAGATCGTTTCGAGGAGCTTCGCTCGCGCCGAGGCGATCTCTGCGCGAATCGCTTCCATCGTATCGACCGGCGTCGCCGTCGTCGTCGGCGTCCGCGGCGGAGCGGCCGGCTGCGTGGCCGGTGGGGTCACCGGCGGCGTCACCGCAACGACCGGCTTCTTGCGGCAGGCGCCGAGGATGAGCGGAGTTGCGACGAGCACCAGCATCAGACGAGACGAACGGATCATGTGAAGCGACTCCGGATTCAGGTGGAGAGAAACGAACTGCGATCAGGGCGTGCCGAGTCGTGGAGACCACGCAGAGAGACGAGCGCTCGCTGGCATCTTGAGCTGCCGCGTACGACCGGACTCCGTGTCCACGACCCACAACTGACGGATACCGCTGCGATTCGACGTGAAGACGAGATGGCGCGAGTCGGGTGCCCATGACGGGTCTCCGTTTCGTCCATCGCTCGTGATCGTGCGCGTCGACTTGTCGCGCACATTCACGGTCATGATCTGGAACGTCCCGCCGTTGAGCGATTCGAAGGCGACCAGACGCCCGTCGGGAGACCAGTCCGGTCCAGCCCGATAGTTCCGGTCACCGAATACACCGTCGGTGAGCTGCTCCACGTTCGTGCCGTCGAGATCGCAAATATAAACCTCGTTATGGCCGGAGCGGTCTGACGCGAACACGAGGCGCTGACCATCCGGACTGAAGGACGGGGCGAAGCTCGCACGACCGCGCCCGACGGTCACACGCACCGCTTGGCCGCCGGCGTAGGGCATGCTGTACAGATCGGCCCCCGCATCGGACACGCGGGAAAACACCACGGTCCGACCGTCGGGAGACACGGCGGGCGTGCCGTCCTGTGCTGTTGCGGGCGAGGTCAGTGTGCGCTGCGCGCCGGTGGCCAATTCGGTGACGAACAGCGGATCGCGACCGGTGAGGACGTTGTAGACAATTGCGCGTCCCGACGGATGCCACGCGGCGGAGAGACCCGCCGGGGTGACCGGGCGCGCGTTGGCGCCATCGCTGTCCACCACCCAGATGCGTCGATCGCGCTCGAACGCGATCTGCGACTGCGCGATCCCGCGCTGAAAGGTGATCCACTCCTCGATGCCGTCCGACACGCCGTGCAGCGCCATGCGCCACGCAGGGGTACCGGCGGGATTCGGAAGCGGGAAGTCCTTTTGGTTGACGACGGCCTTCTTGGAGACGTCGTGCAATGCCACGCGAAGCCAGCCCGATGCCAGCACGGTCGCCTGCACGACGCCATCGACGCCCAGTTTGGCCATCACCGGATAGTTCGGCGGGCCGTTGCTGGCGGGCGCAGAACCCGTGGGCACAACGGTGAAACGATCGCTGTAATCGAGGTCGCGCGAGATAATCGTCGCGATCGAATCGCCGGTGGCCCCACTGATGGGCAACACGAGCATCGACGGGCGCTGACTGCCACGTACCTGGATGCCCAGTCGCACGCCGGGGTCCTGCGCGAGCAGTGGCGTCGATGGCGCGAGGAGCAGGCCGGCCAGGAGCGCGCTCGTGCGCAGCAGGGCTGCGCGGCCACGCGCCGCGGCCATCACGGACAGCGAACGATTCACAGCTGGATCACAGCGTCAGGGGCGAAGGGAGTAGTCGAACGTGAAGTAGACCACGAGCACATCGTCTTTCCAGCCCGAAGGCAGCGGACCGAAACCACGCGTGGAGCCGACCGCCTCCACAGCTCCGGTCGCTTCGATGTCGTAGATGCGATCGCCTGAGGATTTTACCACCTCGATGCCGGCAACCGAACCGTCGCGCCGCACAAGAAACTTGACCTCGGTGACGAGCGTCGCGGAGACCCGACGCGGCGACCAGTTGAGCGTCAGCTGGCGAACGATGTTGTTCAGGTACCCAGGATAAGGGAACTCGATCCCCTTGGTATCAACGTTGGCGACGTCCGCTCCCTTGCCACCAACGGCACCGCTACCTGCCTTGGGCGGCGATTTCGCCGTGCTTTTGGTCGTCGTCGGTGCCTTGCTCCCCGACGCCTTGTTGGCTTTGGCTGATGGTGTGGCCTTCGCCGGCGGCGCGACGCGCGCCTTCGAAGGCATCGCCTTCTCTGGAGGCGCGGCACGCTCAGCGCCCGCGGGGGCCTTCGATGGCGTCGGATCCGGCTCGGCGGGCTTGGGCGTGACCACGCCGGCCTGTCTCGCTCCCTTGGGCGCTCCCATCAGCGTGACGCGATATACAGGTGGACGCACCGGCTCCGGACGCGCCGCGACAAACCACACCGCCGCGACAATGGCCACGTGAATGACCGCGGAGAGGGTGAGTCCACCGCTCAAGCCGCTGCTGCGTTTGCCGCGGTTCGGGCCGCCGTCGCGCAGTCCGCCCGACGCCGTCGACGCGACCGCAGCGCTCACCGCGCCGACTCCGGCTCCGCGACCAGGCCCACGTCGGAGATCCCGCTGGCGCGCATCGCGGCGACCACGCGCACCACGATGCCGTAGGGCACCGCCGCATCGGCGCGCAGGTACACGCCGCCGCCGCCCTTCTTTTCCGACAGCGCCTTGATGCCGCGCGAAAACTCGTCGAAGGAGAACTTGACGTCATCGATGAAGATGTAGCCATCGCGGTCCACCGTGACGACCAGACCGTTCTTCGACTCGAGCGGGCGCACGTTCGCCTTGGGCAACGCGATGTCCACACCGCCCTGCATGATCGGTGCGGTGATCATGAAGATCACCATCAGCAGCATCATGACGTCGATCAGCGAGACCACATTGATCTCGCCGTTCACTCCCATGCGCTCTCGGCGCCGGCGCATCCGCATGCGCGGCTAGATCCGCCCTTCGCGGACCATGAGCGCGATCAGCTCGGAGCCGAAGCCTTCGAGCTCGCCATCGAAGCGATTCAGGCGTGCGGCGAACACGTTGTACGCGAAGGCCGCAGGGATGGCGACGGTCAGCGCCGCCGCGGTAGCGATGAGCGCGATCGCGATGCCGGGGGCAACGGCCGTGATGTTGCCGGATCCCTTCTCAGTGATGCCGACGAACGCGCTGATCACGCCGAGCACGGTACCGAGCAGTCCGATGAGCGGACTCACACTGCCCACAGTGGCCAACCACGGGATGTACGTACCGAGGGCTTCGCGTTCCTTGCTGCTTTCGGCATCGAGCACCAGACGCAGCGCTTCCACCTGCGAGCCCGAGAGTCGCGCGGTGCGATCCCCCGTCGCCGCCATTGCCGGACGTGTGTCAGCGAGGAATTGCACCGCACGCGCGAAGACGGCGGTGAAGGCACTTCGCTTGGCGCGCTGCGCCATCTGCGCGGCTTCGTCGACACCTCGTGCGCGCTCGAACTCGCGCACGAACGAGCGCCCGTTGGATTCTGCGGAGCGGAAGGCGACCCACTTCGCGAACATCACGCCCCACGAGAGGAGCGAGAGCACCGCGAGGAGTACCAACACGGCCTTGGTGACCGCATCGCTCCCCGCAATCATGGAGATCAACGATGTCGGCGCTGACTCAGATGCTGCGCCGAGTTGTGCGAACAGAGCCAACGGGTACGCGCCAACCATCATCGCTTGGCCGCACCGCTGCGGTAGTCCGCGAAGTACTTGTACGTGTGGCCGAGTCCTTCCGAGAGCGACATCTTGGGCATCCAACCGAGGACCGCGCGCGCCTTCGCGACGTCGAGCGCCGAGCGGGCCAACTCGCCGGCACGTGCGGGAGCGTAGTCGATCGGGGCGCTCGCGCTGGACACGGATGCGATGGTCGTCGCCAAAGTATTCACGGAAGTCTCGATGCCGGTGCCGATGTTGAAGGCGCGCGCGTCGACTCGCCCAGGCGCAGGCAGGCTGCTCGACGTGGCAGCCGCGAAGTTGGCTGCGGCCACATCGCCCGCATACACGTAGTCGCGCGTCTGGGTCCCGTCGCCGAACACTGTCAGTGCGCGTCCATCGAGCACGCGGTTGCAGAAGATCGCGACGACGCCGGCCTCACCGTGAGGATCCTGTCGCGGACCGTACACATTGCCGTAACGCAGCGCGACGGTGTCGAGCTTGTGCACTCGGCCATAATACGCGAGGTAGTACTCGACCGAGAGCTTGGCGATGCCGTAGGGCGACTCCGGATCCTTCGAGAACGTCTCTGCGCTCGGCGGCGCATCGAAGTCCCCGTACAGCGCGCCACCGGTCGAGGAGAACACCACGCGCGTCGCGTGACCGCTGGCGTGCACCGCCTGCATCAGGTTGAGCGTGCCGAGGACGTTGCGCGTGGCGTCGTAGACGGGATCCAGCACACTGCGGCGCACATCGATTTGCGCGGCGAGATGGCAGATGACATCGAACTTGCCCTCGCGTACGAGCGTCGCCGCATCGGGTGTGGTGATGTCACCGCGTACGAACCGTGCGCCCGGGGTGAGGTTCTCTTCGCGGCCGCTCGAGAGATCGTCGAGCACAGTGACCTGCCAGCCTTCGGCCGAGAACCGATCTGCCACGTGCGAGCCAATGAAGCCCGCGCCACCCGTCACCAGCACCGTCTTCGCCATGCCGACACATCCTCGCGAAATGGAAATTGCTGTGCGTGTCGGCCCGTGCGCTTCTTGGCGACACGCGTGATCCAATGTACACGCGCGCCTGCGACAATGTGGTCGCGGGCGCGCGTTTTTTCATCAACGATTTGCGGGGCCGGCGGTCACCGGCGCGCACGCATCAGGCGCGCGCGTTCTCGTTCGACGCCGAGCGGCGCTCCAATCAGGGCACCCGGGCGACTCGCCGCGCGGCCACACCCACGACGATATCTGAGCGCTCCTGCCGGACGACGATGCCCGTGCTCTCAGTCTGGCCGACGCGCACGATCCGAACACGCGCGATGCGCTCATCCCCCGTGTTGCCTGCGCCGCGCGGCGTGTGCAGCTCGAACTCATCGCCCGCCTGCACCCCTTGGGCCCGCCCGGCACCGAGCAGCAGATAGCTCTGCAGCGTAGGAAGCGACTCCGAGGTGTCAAGCCAGCGCACCGTCGTCTCGACATCGCTGGTGGCACTGGCGGCCGCCTTCACGGACGGCGCCATGGCGCTTCCCTCGACGGGCAGCAGCAGCTGCCCCTGCTCGATGTTCCCCGTCTGCTTCTGCACGAGCGCGTGCAGCGGCTTGCCCGGTGCCGTCGGGAGGATCTGCAGAATGCCAGTCGGAACGACGACGACGGGTCCCTTCTTCTTCGAGGCCGGCGCGATTTCACTGAGCACGACGAGGCGATCGCCGGCCGCCAGCGTGAGTCCGGCCGGTGCGGTGATCTCGACTTCGTCGGCCAGTGTGACACGCTGCTGCGATTCGATCAGGGCGCCGGTCGGCGCACCGACGCGATGGCGGACTCGGCCGCCCTTGGCGATGGCGCTCTGTTCCAGCGAGAAGGGGGCAGCCTCATACTCGCCACGACGCGGCGCCGGCTTGTCCGCATACGACAGCGCTCGGGCCTGCGCGTCCACTTCGGCGGCCTCCGGTACGTGGCGCAGGAATACGGTGGCGGCCTCCTTGGGGCTGCGAGCGGCGTCGAGGTCGTCGCGGTCGACGAGTCCAATGCGAGTGGCCTTCCGCGTCATGAGCGTTTCGCTCTGGCGGCTGACGCGCGTCCCGAAGGTACGGCCGGAGTCCTGAGCGGCATCCCGAGTCGAGGCGTCGCTCGACGGGCTGTCACTCTTGGCGGCGGGCGTCGGAGCGACAGCAATGACGGCGGCCTTGGGAGCGGGCGCGGATGCGACGGCTTCGCGGCGCGCTGCGCCGTAGGCGACCTTGTTGTTCGCAGCGCGCGGAGCGCGCGCGCTGGACGGGGCGGGTGCGGCGTCTCCCTTGTCGGCGGTCTGGGCGGAGAGCGTCGAACCCGCCGGCGCCGTCGTGGCTGGTGCAGGCGCTGCCGCCGGAGTCGCCGCGGGCGCGCTGCTGGCGGTCGGGCTGGTCGGTGCGACGGCGGCGGCGCGGACGTAAGCCGGCACCGAATCGTCGGACTTGGCTGACTTGGCGGCCGTTGCCTTGGCTACGCGTGCGGCGGGGGCCTTGGCGGGCACCTTGAGCTTCATGCCAACCAGAAGAATCTTGCCTTTCGCCGGCGTAAGGGCGTTGCGCCGAGCGAGTTCCTGCCACTGATGTCCGTCGCCGTAGTAGCGCTCTGCGAGTCCCCACAGCGACTCGCCGGCTTTGACCACATGCGCGGCGGAGCCGGAGTCAGTCTGCGCGGGTGCGACGTGCGCAGCCGCGTCCGTCGAGGGCGCGCCGTGCGCGGGAGCGCTTTGCGCGTGCACCACCGTCGGCCGCCAAACAAGCAGCAGTGCGAACGTGGCGAGAACGGCGAGCGCGAGTTTGCCCATGGCGGCGCGGGCAGTAGCTGCTGAAACGACGGACGGGTGCGCAAGTGTTGCAGCGCGCATCGGCGATGCCTCGAAGTAGGAGAGCGACGCGCCACCGAACGCGGGGCGCAGGCTGGGCGGCTCCGAGACGGCTGGGAGCATCCCAACGGGAGACGCATGCCGAGCACGCACGTAACGTGTGCGGCATCACGTGGCGGGCGCTTCGCATTACAGCCGGCACTTGAGCCGAGTCCGTCGACAATCACATTGGCGGGCGTTCCCGCGAGAGCCCGCGGGTCGTACGCCGACGAATGCGTTCGGCGTACGACTGGGGTTACCTAACCTGGAGCTTAGAACGGCAGATCGTCGTCTTCGTCTTCCAGCGCACCGGGGAAGTCGCTGAAATCGTCGCCGCCGGCCGCGGCTGCGGCCGCAGGTTTGGCGCGGGGAGGTGCGGACCGGCGCGGCGCGCTGTCCATCTCGTCTCCACCGCCGCCGGCGCGACCGCCCAGCAGCATGAGCTCACGCACCTTGATCTCGGTGGTGTAGCGGGTCTGGCCTTCCTTGTCCTGCCACTGGCGGTACTCGATCTCTCCTTCGACGTACACGCGCTCGCCTTTCTTGACGTACTTCTCGACCACGTCGGCCAGCGAGCCGGCCTTGTTGTTCCAGACCACGCAGCGATGCCACTCGGTCTTTTCCTGCTTGGCGCCGCTGGCGTCGTTCCAGACGCGACCAGTGGCGAGCGAAAACTGCGCCACGCGTCCGCCGTTGCCGACGGCGCGGACTTCGGGATCACTCCCGACGTTGCCAATCAAAATGGCCTTGTTCAGGCTGCGACTCATGGGGTCTCCTTGCTGGGCGGAAGTAATTCGGTTGCAGGGGAAGGTAGGACCCGCGAGAGCCCCGAACAAACCCTTGTATTTCGCGCGGTAGCGTTTCCTTGCCCGCGGCAGTTTGCGCCCGATCAGGGGGTCGGCGCGAGGTCGCGACGCATGACCAACGCGTCTTCGAGGGGATCCCGGTAGTAGGCCCGTCGCCGACCGACCGGGACGAATCCGCGGGAGGCGTAGAGTCCGCGCGCGGCGTCGTTTGAGGTGCGCACCTCGAGAAAGAGCTGCGCGATGCCGTCCATCACCGATGCGGTGATCGCATCGTCCAGCAAAATGCCGCCGACTCCGGCACCTCGCACCGTGGGTTGCACGGCGATGTTTGCAATCTCTCCCTCATCGGCGGCGTGTATGCGCACGCAGTATCCAACAAGGTGCTCCGTCTGACGGTCGGTCGCCACCATCACGCGCGCATGCGCCGCGTTGATCAACTCCGTGAACGCCGACTCGGGCCACGGGTCGGAGAACGCAGCCAGCTCGATGGTCGCCATCGCCGGGGCGTCGGCAGCGACCGCCAGCCGCAGCGCCACTTCGTCGGGTGCCATCGCCTTCGCCTGCTTGCGCACGATCAGGAAACCGGCAGGGCGCGTCCGTGCGCGTCTTCCCACTTCACTTGCGCTTCCGCGAGCCGGCCGTAGTCCGGCTCCCACGCATTCAGGTCCACGGGACCCGCATCTTCCCAGTCCACGCACCGGACGAGGCGTGCCGCGTCGGGCTCGACGATGCGGTACTCCAGCGTCGACTCCGGCGACGCGATCACAGCAATGCGCCGCCGACCCACCGACTCGGCGGCCAGCGACTCCATCGCGATCCGCCGCACTGCGCCTTCGCCGTGCACTCGTCCGGCCTCGTCGATGCGCACGTTCAGCGCGAAGCGTTCGGCTCGCAGAGCGTCCGCGTGCACCAGGTACAGCCCGGGCTCGTCGCTCGCGGCTGCGGCCAGAAGCAACGACGACACGGCGTAGAGCGGCGCGCCATTCGCGAATGCGATCCCCTTGGCAAACGCCCCCGCGATGCGAAGCGATGTGAAGCTGCCCGGACCTGCGCCGCAGACGACGGCGCGTAGATCGCGCGCGACCAGCCCCGCCTGCAGCAACAGCGCATCCACGGCGGGGGTCAGCGCGTCGTCTCGCGTCGCGCCCATGGCCACGTCGGCTCTCGCGACGACTTGGCCATCGACCAGGAGAGCCGCAGAGCCCGAAGGCGTCGCGGCTTCAACGACGAGCAGAGGTGAGGGCGTGTGCACCCGAGGAGAATTCGCTTTGCCACGCGTCGAATCAAGGGCCGAGCGAACTTCCTTACGCGACGTGCACGCGCAGCAGCGACGGACGTGACTGTGCGCGCAGGATGTCGAAGGTTTCATCCCCCTTCGAGGCGAGCAGCGCAAACGTGCCCTGCTCCGCCAGCGCCGCCGTCGCGTCCAGCACGGTGGGGTCGAACGCCGTGCCGCGATCGCCAGCCATGATCTCGAGCACCTTGGGCACCGCTAGCCCGTCTCGATACGGACGGTCCGCCGTCAACGCCTCGTACACATCCGAGGCCGCCAGCACGCGCGACATGAAGTCGAGGTCGTGAGCACCGATGCCCCACGGATACCCGCGCCCGTCGATGCGCTCGTGATGCCGCGCGGAGGAGGGCGCGAAATGCGCGAAGACGTCCACACGCTCGAGAATCTGCAGCGTCCAGAGGGGATGCTTTTTCACCTCGTCACGCTCTTCGTCCGTCAATCGGCCGGGCTTGTCGAGAATACGATTCGACACACCCAACTTCCCGATGTCGTGCAGCAGGCCGGCGCGCAGCATGTCGCGCGCCAGCTCGGTGTCGGCGCCCATGGCCGTGGCAATACCGACGGCGTAGCGTGCCACGTTGGTGGAGTGTCGATACGTGAACGGCGTCTTGGCGTCGATCACGGCGGCAAACGCATACGCGATGGCATCCAATCGATCGTCGGTGGCGACCAGCGGCTCCGCACCAGGTTCCAGGGCGATCACTGCGTCATCCAGCGCACTGAAATCGGCGAGCTGCTCCCACCACGCGGTATCGCGCTTCCAGCTCTGGACGATGTCCACCATGCTCGGGTCGAACCAGCGACCGCGCCGTCGCTTCGCCATCTCCAACGCCGCCGCGATCCCGTTCTCCATCCAATACGCCTCGACGGTCTGCGCCAACAGCAAGACGCGCGAGAGCACGGGGATTTCGTCACCCGAGAGACCGACGGGATGACCGACTCCGCACCAATGCTCATCCACGTGTCCGATCGCTTCTGATGTCGCCGGCGGGAAGCCTAGAGCGACGGCAATCTGCGCGCCGCGTTCACAGCGCGCCTGGATGATCTCGCGCGTCATCTCCGGCGTGCCGGCGATGCGCAGGAAATGCTGAATGCGCGCGATGGGATTCCGGCCGACGCCACAGTTGCGTGCGGTCCGCATCGCCAGTCGCCACTTGTCGTGCCAATCGACCAGACGCATCTCGCGCTTTACCGACTGGTCGTCGGATCCGAACAGCGATGCCATGCGCGCGGCGTTGCTGGAGCAGCCGGAGTCCTTGAGCAGGGCCGCGTAGTACAGCGCGCCGAGCATGTCTTGATCGAGCCCGTACTCGCGGCCGATGCGCATGGCGATCAACGCGGAGCGCAGCGTGTGCCCGGGGCGCTGTCCCTCGGTCAGGTCGAGTGCGTACGTCAGCGCCGAAATTACCTCGGCCAGACGCACCGTCGTGGCGCGCGGGGCGCGGAACTCTCGAGAAGACGTGTGAAAAACTGGCATGACGCGACGGGTTGTGAACGCTCTGCGGCGGCCTACCGCACCACGAGAGACGACGGTGGAACGTCTCTGTCACAATCGACGCGCGTCTCGCGCAGGCGCATCATGCGCGGGCGCGTCACGCCTTGGCGAGCGGACGACCGTCAGCGCAGCAACGGCGCGTTAATGCGGAGCAGTCGACGCGCCGGGTCCGCCGGATCGTGCGTCAGCGTGATGGCGATGGTGTCGCGCGGCAGCGTGGAGGCCGCGCGCTCGGGCCATTCCACCAGCAGTACGTTGGCCGTGGCCACGAGTTCGTCCCATCCCAACGCCTCGAGCTCCGCATCACTACGCAGGCGATACAGGTCCACATGCGTGACCGCGCCACGCGGTGCGGGATACTGCTGTACCAGCGAAAACGTAGGACTCGTCACCTCGCTCAAGTCCGTCACGCCAAGTCCGGCGCACAGCGAGCGCGCGAGCGTCGTCTTGCCGGCCCCCAGATCGCCGGAAAGCGTGATGACACAAGGCCGCGGCAACGCGGCTCCCACGGCGCGTCCCCACGTTTCCAGCGTATCGCGATCGGGCGCGCGGGGGGCGCCTCGGTCCAGCAGCTGCGCGAGCGAGGGCGACTGATTGGCCGGCACTTATCGCCCCCGTCCCTTGCCGCGCGGTGCTCCGCCGCCACCCGGTCCGCGCATCGGCGCGCTCCCGGGCGGCCGCTTGGCGACGCGATCGCCGCCACGCGCCTGCGTCGGCTTGTCCCCCAGCGCGGTGCGCACGTCGAAGAGCTGATCGCGCAGTCGTGCGGCCGCCTCGAAATCGAGCGCAATCGCCGCCTCCCGCATCGCCGTTTCCAGCTCGCCGACCAACTGCTCCAGCTCCTCACGTGAACGAGACGTGCTTTCACCGCCGATGCGCTTTGGCTCGGGCGCGACGCCGCCGTCCTTCTCCACGCGTGCATCGGCGACGCGCGTGATGAAACGCACCTCCTCGATGCTCTTCACGACACCCGCCGGCACGATGCCGTGCTCGGTATTGTGGTCGCGCTGAATGGTGCGCCGACGCGTGGTCTCGTCCATCGCGCGTTGCATCGACCCGGTGATGCGGTCCGCGTAGAGAATCGCCCGGCCATTCAGGTGTCGCGCGGCGCGACCGATGGTCTGAATGAGCGACCGATCGCTGCGAAGGAAGCCTTCCTGATCGGCGTCGAGAATGGCGACGAGCGAGACCTCCGGCATGTCGAGCCCTTCGCGCAGCAGGTTGATGCCGACCAGCACGTCGAACTCGCCGAGTCGCAGACCACGAATGATTTCCACGCGCTCGATCGCGTCGATGTCGGAGTGCATGTAGCGCACCCGCACCCCCATCTGCTGGAGATAGTCCGTGAGGTCTTCCGACATGCGCTTCGTCAGCGTCGTCACCAGCACACGTTCTCCCTTCCGCTCGCGCAGTCGGATCTCGTGCAGCAGGTCGTCCACCTGTCCCTTCACGGGACGCACCTCGAGTTCCGGGTCCAGCAGACCGGTGGGACGAATCACCTGCTCCACCACGATGCCTTCCGACAGCTCAAGTTCGAGCTCGCCGGGCGTCGCCGAAACATTGATGATGCGTGGCGCGAGCTGCATGAATTCCTCGAAGACCAATGGCCGATTGTCCAACGCGCTCGGCAGGCGAAAGCCATAGTCCACCAGCGTGAGCTTGCGGGCACGGTCGCCGTTGTACATGCCGCGAATCTGCGGCAACGTCACGTGCGACTCGTCCACGACCACGAGGTAGTCGTCTGGGAAGTAGTCGAGCAAGCAAGCCGGACGCTCTCCGGCCACTCGACCGCTGATGTGCCGCGAGTAGTTCTCGATCCCCGCGCAGGTGCCGATCTCGAGCAACATCTCGATGTCGAACTGCGTGCGCTGCTCGAGGCGCTGCGCTTCCAGCAGCTTGCCCTGCGTACGCAACTCCTCGAGGCGTTCCGCCAGCTCGCTGGTAATCGCCGCGACCGCGCGTTCGACGGACGGGCGGTTGGTGATGAAGTGCTTGGCCGGGTAGATCGCCGCGCGATGCAGCGCCGAGATCGTTTCCCCGGTGAGCGGATCGATCTTGGAGATGCGCTCGATCTCATCACCCCACAGCTCGATCCGCACCGCCTGCTCTTCGTAGGCGGGATAGATCTCCACCGTGTCGCCGCGCACCCGGAACGTTCCACGATTGAACGCGACGTCGTTGCGCTGGTACTGAATGCCGACGAGCGCCCGCAGGATGTCATCGCGCCCGACACGCTGCCCGCGGTCCAGCGACACCATGCGCTCGCGATACGACACGGGATCGCCCAAGCCATAGATCGCCGACACGGTCGAGACGATGACGACATCCTCGCGCTCCATCAACGACGAAGTCGCGCGCAGGCGCAGACGATCGATATCCTCGTTGATGCTGGCGTCCTTCTCGATGTACGTATCGCTCGAGGGGACGTACGCCTCGGGCTGATAATAGTCGTAATACGAGATGAAATACTCGACGGCATTGGTCGGGAAGAAGCTCTTGAGCTCTCCGTACAGCTGCGCCGCCAGTGTCTTGTTGTGCGACAGCACGAGCGTGGGCTTCCCCCACTCGGCGATCACGTTGGCGATCGACATCGTCTTGCCCGAACCGGTCACGCCCAGAAGCGTCTGATGCCGATCGCCCCGCGCGAGCCCGGCGTTGAGTTCCGCGATCGCGCGCGGCTGATCGCCGGCGGGGGTAAACGGTGACTGCAGTCGGAAGGGGGCGGACATGACCAATAATATACGCGAGGGGCTCGGCTTTTGTTCGGTTTCGTGCTTTTGTGACAGGGATCTGACCGAGACGGGCGACGGCCGATTCAAGAATTGGGCCTGAGGCGCCGATCACAGATGGGGGCGGTCTGCTGAGCCCTACCTGTTCGTTGCGATGCAGCAGCGATTGGTCCGAGTGATCTCCTCGGAGACTCGATGCGCTTGTTCAAAATGGAAGTTATGCCGGCCCCACGGTCGTGCGCGTCAGTGTCTCTCGGGACGACGGTCGCTTACGCACTCTCGTGGAACGCGGCCCCGCAGACACAATCGTGTGCGGCGCGACGCGACGGTCAACGCTGATGAAATTTCAATGGACGCTGGGGCGGACTTTGCTTGGCTTGGCCGCTCTCGGCACGATCGGGACGCTCGTGGTTGCGGCGGTGGGTGGATTTGGACTGAACGGGTCGCGGATCGGGCTCAATGACCTGACCGTCAGCGCGCACGCGCAGCGCCTCCAGATGGATGCGGACATGATGCATGACGCGGTGCACGGCGACGTGCTCACCGCGGTGCTAGGCGTGGTCAAGAACGATCCCGCCATGGTCAAGGAAGCGCGAGACGGCTTCGAGGAACACGCGGATCGATTCCGTAAGGGGCTCGCCGAAGCACGCGAGATCACCTCCGGCGACCTGCGCGTGCGCATCGACTCCCTCAAAGCGCCCGTTGAGTCCTACCTGGTCGCCGGTTCCGGCGTGATGACGGCGGCACTCGCGGGCGACACTAGCGCACTCTCAACGAGCAGCGCGGAGTTCAAGCGCTATTTCAGCTCGCTCGAAACCGATATGGAGAAGTTCGGGGATGCGATCGCCGAGAATGCGGCGCGCACCAACGCCGCGAACGATTCGCGTTTCACGTTGCTCGCGAGCGTGCTGTTGGGCGTGACGCTGTTGACCGCGGCGCTTGTCTTCTTCGTCGGGCAGCGGGTTGGTCGACGCATCGGCACATCCACGCGCGAACTGGTCGCGTCCGTTGAACATCTGCAGTCGAACGCTGTCGGCGCGCTGGGCGACGCGATGACACGCCTGGCTTCCGGCGACGTCCGCGATGACGTCCGCGCCGTGGCCTCGCCGGTTGCGGTCACAGGCAACGACGAACTCACGGATCTGGCCAAGGCGATCAATTCCATCGGCGCACGCACTATCGACACGGTGACGGCGCACGGTCAGGCAATGCATACGCTCCGCGCCATGCTCGCCGAAACGCAGCGCGTGGTCAACGCAGCACGACGTGGCGACCTGGCAGTGCAGGCAGCGGACAAAACGTTTCCGGGCGCGTACGGCGAACTGCTGCACGGCTTCAACGAAGCGCAGTCCGCCATGCGCAAGCCAGTCGAAGGCGCTTTGGAAGTGCTGGAAATGGCGGCCGACCACAACCTCTCTCGTCGCGTGTCCGGCGCCTACCTGGGCGACCATGCGCGACTCGCCAACGCGGTCAACCTCGCGATCGGCAACATCGCCACGGCGCTGCACGAGGTCGAAGTCGCCGCCGAGCAGATTGCAGGCGCGTCACACGAAGTGGCCGACGGCAGTCAGTCGCTGGCTGACGGCGCATCGTCGCAAGCCGCGTCGGTCGAGGAAATCACCGCGGCGGTTCAGGAGCAGGCGTCTGTCACTGCCCGTACCGCTGGACGCGCGCAGGAAGCGCGTGTTCTCACCGTGCAGGTCAGCGAGCGGATTCGCAGTGGCGCCACAGCTATGCGCGAACTGGACGTGGCCATGGAGCGCATGACGGATTCCGCCAAGAAGACAGCGCAGATCGTCAAGCGCATCGACGAAATCGCGTTCCAGACGAATCTGCTGGCGCTCAACGCCGCCGTGGAAGCGGCGCGTGCCGGTGATGCGGGACGTGGCTTCGCGGTTGTTGCCGATGAAGTGCGGCAGTTGGCCATTCGCGCAGCGGAAGCCGCCCACGAGACGTCAATGCTGATCGAAGAGACCGTGATCACGACGCAGGAAAGCACGGATCTCACACGGCAGGTCGGCACGCATCTCGGCTCGGTAGAATCGGATGTGGCGCGCGTCGCAACGGTCGTCTCGGACATTGCCGCCGACTGCACACTCCAGCGTGATCAGATCAACGAAGTGTCGCGCGCCGTGGAGCAAGTCAGTCAGCTCACGCAGCGTGCCGCGGCCAACGCCGAGGAATCGGCGAGCGCATCGGAAGAGCTGAACGCACAGGCCTCCACGATGCGCGACCTGGTGCAGCAGTTCCAGGTGGACGCTGGATCAGGCGAGGCACGACAGCTGGCACGACGCGACCCACGTCGTCGGCCCCCACAGCACATCATCGACCAGCGCGCACCAGACCCGTTGGACGAGAAGTGGGCGACGATCGTCAGCGTATAATCGCGTCTAGTCTTCTTCGGCGGTGAGTCGCTCTCGGCGGCTCACCGCGCTGATGCCCTTCACGCGGCGCGCCGCCTTCATGATGCGCTCGAGATGGGCGAGGTTTTCCACCTCGACGAGCGCAGCGCCCGTGACGCGGCCATCGACAGTCTTGAGTTCGAGACTCTTGATGTCCGTGCCGGTCGCGCTGACGGCAGCGGCGACGTCGGCATAGAGCCCGCGACGATCGGTGCCGTCCATCGCGAGACGCACCACGAACCGCTCGCCCGCCATCTCGTGCCAGTCGATCTCGAGGCGGCGCTCGGGCTCGTGCACCAGCAGCAGCAGGTTAGGACAATCGCCGCGGTGAATGCTCACGCCACGCCCGCGCGTGACGTAGCCGACGACATTGTCGCCAGGTACCGGCTGGCAGCACTGCGCATACCGCACGAGCAAGCCGTCGGCGCCCTGAATCTTGACGCCCTTTCCCGTGCCGCGCACACGATCGACGATGCGCTCGAGGGTGCTTGGCTTTTCGGGCTCGGCCGGTGCGGACTCCACCTGCGGGTAGATCGCCTTCACCACCTGCATGACGTGCACTTCGCCCTGGCCGATCGCCGCCACGAGCTGATTGGCGTCCTTGAGCTTGAGCAGCTTGGCCACCGGCAGCAGCGCGTTGTCTTCGACCTTCGCGAGACGACGACGGCGTAGTTCGCGCTCGAGGATCTCGCGGCCAAGGCGCATCGCGCTCGACCGCTCTTCGAGGCGCAGGTACTGCCGGATCTTGTGACGCGCGCGTCCTGTGCGCACATGCGCCAGCCAATCCCGGCTCGGCCGCGCATTCGGATTCGTCAGGATCTCGATCGTCTCGGAGTTCTTGAGCTCACGAGACAGCGGTGCGATGCGTCCGTTGATCTTTGCACCGGCACAACGCGCACCGACCTGCGTATGCACGGCAAATGCAAAGTCGATCGGCGTCGCACCCTTGGGGAGCTGAATGACGTCGCCGGTAGGCGTGAAGACGAAGATCTCGTCCTGATACAGGTCGAGCTTGAGGAACTCCAGAAACTCGCCAGGAGTCTCGGCGTCGAGCTGTAGCTCGAGCACCTGACGGAACCACTGCAGCTGCCGATCAAGCTCGTCGGAGCTGCGGTTGGCCTCCTTGTACAGCCAGTGCGCCGCGATGCCGTAGTCGGCCGTGCGGTGCATGTCGCGCGTGCGGATCTGGATTTCGAACAGCTGTCGGCCGGGACCGAAGACCGTCGTGTGGAGCGACTGATAGCCGTTGGACTTGGGCTGCGCGATGTAGTCCTTGATCCGCTCCTGCACGGGCGTCCAGCCGTCGTGGATGACGCCGAGCGCGTGATAGCACTCGAGGACATTGGGCACGATGACGCGGATCGCGAGGAGATCGTAGATGTCCTCGTAGGGCCGATCGCGCTGCTGCATCTTCTTGTTGATCGACCAGAGATGCTTGGGGCGGCCCGTGACTTCGACGTCGGCGATGCCGGCGTCGGTGAGTCGCTTCTCCAGCGGGTCCTTCATCTGCGAAATGAGCAGTTCGCGCTCGCCGCGCTTGGCGGCGACCAGCTTGGCCAGCGACTTGTAGGCCTCGGGTTCGAGGTGCTTGAAGGCGAGGTCTTCGAGCTCCCAGCGGACCTTGGCCATACCGAAGCGGTGGGCCAGCGGCGCATAGAGATCGCGCGTTTCCTGCGCAATACGGCGGCGCTTCTCCGGCGCCAGCCAATCGAGCGTGCGCATGTTGTGCAGCCGGTCCGCGAGCTTGATCAGGATGACGCGCGCGTCCTTGGCGATCGACAGCAGCAGCTTGCGATAGTTCTCGACCTGACGTTCTTCGCGCGACGACAGCGGCAGATTGGCGATCTTGGTGAGCCCATCGACGATCTGTGCGATCTCGGTACCGAACTCGCGCTCGATATCCTCGATCGTGATGTCGGTGTCTTCGACGATGTCGTGGAGCAGGCCGCTGGTGACCGTGGTGGTGTCCAGCTGCAGGTCGGCGAGAATGCGCGCGACCTCGATGCAGTGGGACACATACGGCTCGCCGGAGTGGCGCACCTGCCCCGCGTGCGCCGCCTCGGAGAACTTGTAGGCCCGCACGAGCAATTCGTGGTCGAGCCGGTCGTAGGCGCCGTCGGCGCCCGTTCCGAACCCAGGGATTGCTTCGTGAAGCGCGATCATCGTCACAGCAGCCCAGCCTCCGCAAAACTCACGTAACGCCCGCGGCCCACGATGATGTGGTCATGCACGGGGATATCCAGCAAACGTCCGGCTGCCACCAACTGCTCCGTCACTGCGCGATCTTCGGCCGACGGCGTCGGATCACCACTCGGATGATTGTGCACCAGTATCACTGCGGCCGCGCGTTCTGCGATCGCCTCGCGGAACACTTCCCGCGGATGTACCAGCGACGAGTTGAGCAGCCCGCGCGTGATCAACACATCCCGCTCCAACCGATGCTGCGCGTCGAGAATCGCGACATGGAACTCCTCCACCGGCAGCTCCTGCAGCCTCGGCGCGAACGCCGCCGCGACGTCTCGTGGACCGCGCAGTGGCACCCCAGCCTCGCGGGCCTCCGCCGCCATTCGTCGCCCCAGTTCCAACGCCGCCTGCACCGCCGCTGCACGCGCCACACCAACTCCCTGTACCCGTTGCAACGCTGCCTGTGGCATGGCCACCAAACGCCCCAACGATCCACCCGCCTGATCGAGCACATCGCCCGCACAGGCCAGCGCGGATCGCCCTGCCCCGCCCGTCCCCAGCACGGTGGCGATCAACTCGATGGTGCTCAATGCCTGCGCCCCGAGCGAACGCATCCGCTCTCGCGGACGCTCCGTCTGCGGCAGCTCTCGAATAGTTAGTGTGCGCCGTGAAGGCTGGCTAGCGGGGTGAGACACGGAGACGCTCCGCCGAATCGCCGCAACGCTGCGGCCGGTAGGGGGTGGGCCGCAGACTCTCGGCCGCCGTAGCATCGCGCGAGGCCCCCATCGGACGCGTACCCATTGCACGCAGACGCGCTCGAAAGTCGTCGCCAAACTCCTCGCTCGAACTCTGTCGCCTGCAACGCAAAAGGGCCGACGCTTGGTCGGCCCTTCTGGATCAGCACGCTCGTGGCGAATACTCGGGCCGTTCCTCAGCCCGTCGCGCCGTGGCACTTCTTGAACTTCTTCCCCGAGCCGCACGGGCAGGCGTCGTTGCGGCCGACGCTGCTCCAGTCCTGCGCACTGGCATTGGCCATGGGGTCGAGTGAGCGCACCGCGCCCGCGCCAACCACCGACGGCGTGCCCATCGCCACCGGACGGCTGCTCGTCGCCTCGTCGACCGACTCCGCCTCCTCGTCGTCATGCGCTTCCACCGGGCTGGCCAGCAGTTCGTCCATCGGCACGTCTTCCAGAATGCCCATGGCGTTGAAGCGCTTGGTCGGGCGACCGTCCGGCAAACGGGCCGGCTCCGGCGGCGGCGCGAACTCTTCCACCGGCGCCTGTTCGAACACCAGCTGCGCCTTGAGGAACCGCTCCGTGAACGTGTTGGCGAGATCGTGCATGAGATCGACGAACATCGCGTAGGCGTCCTGCTTGTACTCCACCAGCGGGTCCTTCTGGCCCCACGAGCGGTAGTGAATCGACGCACGCAGCTGGTCGAGATCGTACAGGTGATCCTTCCACTTCTCGTCGAGCGCGTTGAGCATCACCAACGCCAACAGACGCGAGGCGAAGCCCTCGCCTGCTTCGTCGGTGACCGCGTTCAGACTTTCGAGCTTGCCATCGAACGCCGCATTGGCCGCGGCGACCGCCGCTTCCTGTGCATCCTCCAGCGACGTCGGGCGCGTCTCGCCCGTGAACTCGGGCACCTGCAGCATGAAGTGCATGAGCAGGTCCTGCTGCACATAGTCGAAGTCCCACGACTCCGGACCGTCGAACGTGGCCAGCGCCTGTTCCACACGACGCTGCGCACCGCGCTCGATCATCTTGCGCGCTTCGGCCTTGAGTTCTTCACCGCCCTCGAGCGCGAATGACCGCAGCGAGTAGATCACCTCGCGCTGCTGATTCATCACGTCGTCGTACTCGAGCAGCCGCTTGCGCGACTGGAAGTTCTGCAGCTCGACGCGCTTCTGCGCCTGTTCGATGGACCGCGTGATCAGCGGATGCGTGAGCATCTCGCCTTCCTGCGCGCCCATGCGATCCATCAGCTTGGCGATGCGCTCCGAGCCGAAGAGACGCATGAGATCATCTTCGAGGGACAGGAAGAACTGCGACGCACCCGGGTCGCCCTGACGGCCAGCACGACCGCGCAACTGACGATCGATACGGCGCGACTCATGCCGCTCCGAACCGACGATGTGCAGGCCGCCGATCTCGTCGACCGTGACCTCCTTGCCGTTCTCGTCCATCACCTTGGACGGCTTGGAGTCGATGATGTCGCCGAACAGTTTGATGTCGGTACCGCGACCGGCCATGTTCGTCGCGATCGTGATCGCGCCCGGCTGGCCCGCGCCCGCGACAATTTCTGCTTCGCGCTGATGATACTTGGCGTTGAGCACGTTGTGCTTGAGCCCTGCGCGCGTGAACAAGCGGGCCAGCGTTTCCGAGGCTTCCACGCTCGCCGTACCCACGAGCACCGGGTAGCCCAGTTCGTGCAGACGCTTCGTCTCTTCCACGATCGCGTTGTACTTCTCGCGACGGGTCTTGTAGACGAGGTCCTGTCGGTCGTCGCGCGAGATCGGACGATTGGTCGGGATCACCGACACCGCGAGTCCGTAGATCTCGTGGAATTCGTTCTCTTCCGTTTCGGCTGTACCGGTCATGCCGGACAGCTTCTCGTACATGCGGAAGTAGTTCTGGATCGTGACCGTGGCGAGCGTCTGCGTCTCGCCCTTCACCTGCACGCCTTCCTTCGCCTCGACGGCCTGGTGCAATCCTTCGCTCCAGCGACGGCCCGGCATGGTGCGCCCCGTGAACTCGTCGACGATGAGCACCTGCCCTTCCTGCACGACGTAGTTCACGTCCTTGTCATACAGCGCGTGCGCGCGCAGCAGCTGATGGATGATGTTCAGCCGCTCGCTCTTCATCGCATACTCACGCTCGATGACGGCGCGACGCTCCAGCCGTTCTGTCGGCGAGAGATCGTGGTCCTTGTCGATGCGTCCGATCTCCGTGGAGATGTCCGGCAGCACGAAGGCGCCGTGCGCTTCCGGCGACAGCACGTCGAGTCCCTGCTCAGTGAGATGGACCGTGTGCCCGCGCTCGTCGAGCACGTAGAGCAGATCGTCTTCCATCTCGCGGAACTGCTGCTTGCCTGCCTGCAGCTTGCGATCGGCGATGACGTCGAGCTCCTGACGCTGCACGAGCTGCTTGATGCCCGGCTCCTGCAACGCCTTCATCAGCCGCTTGTTCTTGGGGCCGCCCAACTGCGCCTTGTAGAACTGCAGCGCCGCGGTGGCCGTGTCGCCCGTTTCCATCGCACGTTCGGCCTCACCGACCAACGTGTTGACGAGGTCGGACTGACGACGCACGAGTCGCACGACCGCACCGTTGAACTCCGCGTACTGTCCATCGCTCTCGTTGCCCACCGGGCCCGAGATGATGAGCGGCGTCCGCGCTTCGTCGATGAGGATCGAGTCCACTTCGTCGATGATCGCGTACACGTGCTGGCGCTGCACCCGCTGGTCGAGGGTGACGACCATGTTGTCGCGCAGATAGTCGAAGCCGAACTCGTTGTTGGTGCCGTACGTGATGTCCGCGCCGTACACCTCGCGGCGCTCCCACGTACCTGCCTCGGTGTCGTCCAGGCAGCCGACCGTCAGGCCGAGCCAACGATAGAGGTGCCCCATCCACTGCGAGTCGCGGCGCGCGAGATAGTTGTTGACCGTGACGAGATGCGCCCCGCGTCCTGGCAGCGCATTCAGATACAGCGGCAACGTGGCCACGAGCGTCTTGCCTTCACCGGTCGCCATTTCGGCGATGCGGCCCAGGTGCAGCTGGATGCCGCCGATGAGCTGGACTTCGTACGGGACCATGTCCCACACGAGCTCGCGGCCGGTAACCATCACCGTCGTGCCCTTGAGACGACGGCATGCCTCGCGCACGGTCGCAAACGCTTCCGGCAGGATCTCATCCAGCACCGCCGCCATTTCCGCTCGGAACTCGCCCTCGGCGCCACCACGACCGTCCGCACCATGCAGCTCCGACTCGATCCGGTCGCGCTGGGCAGCTTCGCTGGCGTTTCGCTTCTCGGCCTTAAGCGCCGCGATGCGCTCTTCAATCGGGCCCGTGCGCTCGGCGATGATGCCGCGGAACTTGGCGGTCTGCGCCTGCACCTGCTCGTCGGTGAGCGAGCTCAGCCGGCTCTCGATCTGTACGATGTCGTCGATGATCGGCTGCACGCGTCGGCGTTCCCGCTCGTGACGCGTTCCAAAGACCTTACTGATCAAACCTTTCAGCATACCACCCTCGATGTCGTAGGAAGCCGGCGCGACCAGATCCGTCCAAGCGGGACCTGTGTCGGAACCGGCATCGGAGGCGCCGGCGCCGGTCCGCCCGTCGCGCACCTACGCGCGCACAGAAGCGTCCTCGACCCGCGGTGCCCTGCCGTACAATCCGTTTGCCGCGATATAGGTCTCGACGGTGGGAGGAACGAATCCCCGCAACGAAAGACCAGCCCGCACTCGTGCTCTGATTTCGGTGGAGGACACATCAACGCGCCGTGTCGCCAATCTGGGCGCCGCCGCGATGGCCGTCCCTACCGGTGTCGCGGCATCGACGTCCAACACCGAACCGGCACCACTCGCATCCTCCGACCGTCGGAGCACCACGAGCTGCGCCATGTCCAGCAACCGCTCCGGCTCTCGCCAGCGCGGCAACGTTGCGACGACGTCCGCTCCCACCAACAGGGAGAGCGTCGCGGCCGGCCAACGCCGACGCAACGCCTCCACCGTGTCAACCATGAATGATAAACCGCCTCGTGCGATTTCCATGGGGTCAACCTCGATCCCAGTCACGCCATCGAAACAGCGTGTCACCATCGCGAGGCGGTGCTCCGCCGGTGTCTGACCGTCACGCTTGAGCGGCTGGGTGGCTGCTGGAATGACCAGCAAGAGGTCCAACCCGAGCGCCTCGCGCGCGTCCTGCGCCACAAGCAGATGTCCAACGTGTGGCGGATCGAAGCTCCCACCGAAGATGCCGACGCTACGTGGCATAGGCATGGGAGAGCCGGTCGCGGCGGACGCGGTCAGCGCGGTCCGGGGCGCGCGTACCCCTCTGCGGACGGCAGGTCGCCGTTGACCTTCTTGACCTCGGTCGCGGTCGAATCGGCTGGCGCCGTCCCGCAGGCGAGCTTGACCTCGGCGTCGGCCGGATAGGCCCGCCACATCGCCGTGCACGTCTCGGCGGCGTCGTCCTTCCAGCGGATCTTGGCGTACAGCTCGTGCAGCCGGAGCCACGCCAGTCGCGCGGACTTCGTGCGCGGGTACGTCGTGACGACGTCCTTGAAGTAGATGATCGCCGGATCGACGGCCTTGCGGACGCGCACGTAGTGCATGCCCGTGTCGTAATCCTTCTGCGCCAGCCACTCCTCGATCACTTCGATGCGCGTCTTCGCCTCGGCCGTCTCCTTCGCGTCCGGATAGGACGAGAGGAGCGCGCGCAGAATAGACGCCGCCTTGGTGCCATTTTCCGGATCGAGCGACGGATTATGCCACAGCTTCTGGTAGCTGCGCCCGACGCCCAGCATGGCCGTCGGCGCCAGCGTGTCGTCCGGGAATCCGTCGGTCACGCGCTCGAACGACTGCGCGGCGAGCAGGAACTCCGAGCGCTGTTCGTGGGTGAGCGCGAGGTAGAAATACGCCG
Organism: Gemmatimonas sp.; assembly: GCA_965279375.1. Classification (GTDB taxonomy): domain Bacteria; phylum Gemmatimonadota; class Gemmatimonadetes; order Gemmatimonadales; family Gemmatimonadaceae; genus Gemmatimonas. The sequence continues at coordinate 4,082,684 of OZ257156.1, forward strand.
GCGCCAGCAACGGATCGCGGGCGGACAGATCGGTCGTCAGCCGCTCGAAGCCCAGCTGGGCGTTGTCCCAATGCTTGCGCTGATACTCCAGCAGCGAGGCGCGGAACAGCGCTTCCGGGTTGGGGAAGTTGCGCGGCTGAAAGCCGGGCGTGCAGCCGACCAACGCGACGGCCACGCCCAGCATCAGCAGAACCTGCCAGTCTACGCGAAAAGATTTGGGCTTCATGCGCGAACTGGTACCCAGAGCAAGAGACACAGATCCTTGGCGCAAACGGTAAAACTTCCGATCATGCAGTCCGCCGGTCGGCGGCACCACCGTACGAGGCCAGTCCCACCACGCGCGCGCGCGCCGGCGTGGTCGCCGCCATCACGTTACGCGTATCCACCACGAGCGAGGCCACGTTGGCCACGTGCTGGTAATCGACGGCCTTGTGGTCGGTGATGACCACGACGGCGTCGGCCCAGCGCAGCATGTCATCCGACAGCTCGACGCTCTTCCGGACGTGGTTCTCCTCGCGGAACTCGGCCACGAACGGGTCGTGGAACTCGACATGGGCTCCGCGGTCTTCCAGGAGACGGATCACGTCCAGCGCCGGGCTCTCGCGAACATCGTCGATATCCCGCTTGTAGGCAACGCCGAGCACGAGAATACGGCTGCCGCGCACCGCCTTGCTTAGCTCGTTCAGCGCCCACGACACCTTCTCCACCACCCAATCCGGCATGTGGGAGTTGATCTCGCTGGCCAGGTCGATGAAGCGCGTCTTGTAATTCAGCGTACGCATCTTCCACGCGAGGTAGTGCGGGTCGAGCGGAATGCAGTGGCCGCCGATGCCAGGGCCCGGAGTGAACTTCATGAAGCCGAACGGTTTGGTCGCAGCCGCGTTGATCACTTCCCAGACGTTCACACCCAGTTTGTCACACATGATGGCGATTTCGTTCACGAGGCCGATGTTCACGGCGCGGAACGTGTTCTCCAGCAGCTTGACCAGCTCGGCCGCCTCAGGCGACGTCACCGGGACGACCGTGTCGATGCAGCTCGCGTAGAGCGCGCAGGCGACTTCGACACAGTCCGGCGTGATACCGCCAACCACCTTCGGCGTGTTCTTGGTGTGGAAAACGGGATTACCCGGGTCCACGCGCTCGGGACTGAAGGCCACGAACACGTCGCGCCCCACCACGAGACCCATCGCCTCCAGACGCGGCTGCAGCAGCTCGCGCGTGGTGCCCGGGTACGTGGTGCTCTCGAGCACGACGCAGATACCCGGGTGCGCCTGGCGCGCGATCGCGTCTGCGGCGGAAAGCACATACGACATGTCCGGATCGCGCGTCTTCGACAGCGGCGTGGGCACGGCGATGGAGATGGCGTCGCACTCCTTGAGGCGAGCCTCGACGGTCGTCGCGACAAACGAGCCCGACGTCACGGCGGCGCGCACATCCGCAGCCGGAACGTCCTGAATGTGCGACTCGCCTGACATGAGGAGGTCGATCACACGCTGGCTGACGTCGTATCCGATGACGCGGAACCCCGCGCGAACGAACTCCATCACGAGCGGCAGCCCGACGTAGCCGAGGCCGACCACGCCGACGACCGCCGAGCGGCCCTCGATCTTTTCAAGTAGTTGCGTTTTCATTGCTCGGGGTGACACGGTGAGAAACGGTTCAGCGTCCGAAGAACTGGCGGACCGCGGCGACCACCTCGTCGCGCTGCGCTCCGGTCAATTCCGGAAAGACGGGGAGCGACAGCACTTCCTGAGACGCTCGCTCGGCTTCGGGAAACTGCCCTTCGGAATAGCCAAGGTAGGCAAAGCAGGCTTGCAGGTGCAGCGAAAGCGGATAGTACACCGCATTGCCGATCCCGCCCGCCTTGAGAAAAGACTGCAAGGCGGCCCGGTCCGTCACGCGAATGGTGTACTGGTTGTAGATCGACGTATTAGCCGGGTCGATGTACGGCGTCACGATCCCCGGGATGTCCGCGAAGGCGGCGTCGTAGAAGGCCGCGTTCGCCCGCCGCGCCGCGCTCCAGGACTCCAGGTGCGGCAGCTTGGCCAGGAGAACCGCCGCCTGCAGCGTGTCCAGGCGGCTGTTGTAGCCCACCATCTCGTGGTAGTACGTCTTCCGACTGCCGTGCGTGCGCAGCTTCATCAGCGTGTCGAACAGCGCTTCGTCCTGCGTGACCATCATGCCGCCGTCGCCGTACCCGCCAAGATTCTTGGACGGGAAGAAGCTGAACGTGCCGATGGCGGACGCCTCACCGGCCATGACCTTCTTGCCGTCGATCACGCGACTGGCGCCGATGGTCTGGGCCGCGTCTTCGATCACGGGTATGCCGCCTGCCGCCGCGACAACCTGCTCGATGGCGGCCATCTGGCCAAACAGGTCCACCGCGATCACGGCCTTGGTGCGCGGCGTGATCGCCGCCGCCACCTTGCTCGGGTCGATGTTGAAGGTGCGCGGATCGATGTCCACGAACACCGGACGCGCGCCGACGTTATGAATCGCGCCGGCCGTCGCAAAGAACGTGAAGGGCGTGGTGACGACTTCGTCGCCTTGGCCGACGCCGAGTGCCCGCAGGGCGATCAGGATCGCGTCGGTTCCGTTGGCGCAGCCCACCGCGAAGCGCGTCTGCGACAATCCCGCGACGGCGCATTCGAGTTCACCAACGGGCTCGCCGAGAATGAAATTCTGCTGGTCAACAACCGCCATGACCGACGCGACAACGCTGTCGCGGATGGTGGCGTGTTGCGCCTTGAGATCTAAGAGAGGGACAGCCATAGGAGTGGGTGCCTGAGTCAGACGCTGACGCGTAGTGGCAACGGCACATCGCGTCCGGTCTTCGCGGACTCGTAAATGCCGAGGATCAGTTCAAGCGACTTCCGACCGGCGCGACCGTCCGTATCGGGGCGCGCCTCCCCGTGCAGCACGGCGGCCACGTTGCGGTAGTACGCCTCGTGTCCGAATCCGTACACCGTCGGCGGATTGGTGCTCGCGACGTCGATCTGCTTGTCGTCGTCGTCGTAGTCCGCAAACGTCCAATGCTCGACCTTGTTCACGGCCGTGCCACCGATCTTCACAGTGCCCTTTTCGCCCAGCACCGTGATCGAGCCTTCGAGGTTCTTCGGGAAGGTCAGCATGCTGACCTCGATCGTGCCAATGGCGCCCGAGCGAAACTTGAGAATGGCGACGCCGCTGTCTTCGGCTTCGATGCGACGTGCCATCGTGGCGGTCTTGGCCATCACGCTTTCGACGGGGCCGATGAGCCACTGAATCAGGTCCACGTAATGCGAGGCCTGATTCATGAAGGCGCCGCCGTCGAACTCCCACGTGCCGCGCCACGGCGCCTGATCGTAGTACTCCTGCGGTCGCTGCCAGCGCACAGTGCAGTTAGCCATGTAGATGCGACCAAAACGCCCGCGATCGATCGCGCGCTTGAGCAGCTGAATCGCCGGGTTGAGACGGTTCTGCTTCACCACGAACAGATGCACACGGTTTTCGTCGCACGCCTGCACGAGGGCATCAGCGGCCGCGAGCGAAATGCCCATCGGCTTCTCGGAGATGACGTGGCGCCCCGCGTTGGCCGCGAGAATGCCATGCTGCGGGTGCAACCCCGAGGGTGTCGCGATCACGATCGCGTCGGAAGGGACCTGCGCCAACATCGCGTCGTAGCTGGTGAACCACGGCACGCCGTTCGCTTCGCCGGCTTCCCGTGCGCGCGACTCGACGATGTCGCACACGGCCACGAGCCGGAGCGCGTCGATCTTGGCGATGGCGTCGAAGTGGTTCTTGCTGATGCGCCCGCAACCCACGAGCGCAATCCGAATCGGCTGCCCCTCGGGCACGACACCCTGCATCATCCCTGCTCCTGGACGCGAGTCACGACAGTGCCGGTACGTTCGTACAACGCACCGGTTCCCGGGCAGCGTAGCTTCTCTTCGACGCCAGCGCCCAACGAGACACTCAGCGTTTCCATGCGGAACCCGGCTTCGGACATCCACCCGATGCGCTTGGCCGGCACGCCGGCCATCAGCGCGTAGTCCGGTACGTCGCGGTTGACCACCGCCCCCGCACCAATGAACGCATACGAGCCGATGGTCGCCCCGCACACGATCGTCGCGTTGGCGCCGATGCTGGCGCCGCGACGCACGAGCGTGCGACGATACTCGTCCTTGCGCGAGACGGCACTGCGCGGATTGAAGACGTTGGTGAACACCATGGACGGCCCGCAGAACACATCATCTTCCAGCTCGACGCCTTCGTAGACGGAGACGTTGTTCTGGATCTTCACGTTGTTGCCGATGGCGACGTTGTTCATCACGACGACGTTCTGCCCGAGCGAGCAACGCTCACCGATGGTGGCGCCGCCCATGACGTGACAGAAATGCCAAATGCGCGTGCCATCCCCGATGCGGGCGCCGTCGTCGACGTACGCCGACTCGTGCACCAGTGCGCCATGTCCGAGCGACACCTCCGCTCCGACGTGCCCGAGTCCGGGCAGTCCGATCATCGAGGTGCCGTGGCTCACGCGGTCACCGGTGTCACCGACGGCATGGCGCGCGGTGGCACGCCACGATGCGCATCGAGCAGCTGATGCCACTCCTGCAGCGGACGCACCTCGAGCTCGCGTGACTGCCGCGCCGCGATGGCTTCGCAAGCCGCGCTCGCCGCCGACAAGGTCGTGGTATAGGGCACGCGATTGGCGATGGCCGCCTGACGCAGCCGTTCGTCGTCCACCTGGGCGTGCTTGCCGAGCGGTGTGTTCACCAGCAGCTGCACTTCACCGTTCAGGATGAGATCGACGCCGTGCGGGCGACCTTCGTGCACCTTGAGCACGGTTTCCACCGGCACGCCCTGCGTACGCAGAAACGCTGCGGTTCCGTTGGTGGAGAACAGCTTGAAACCCAGTTCGTGGAAGCGTATGGCCAACTTGCACGCAGCAGGCTTGTCGCCGTCGTTGACCGTCAGAAGCACGGCGCCGGTGCGCGGCAGCGCGTTGTCCGCCGCCAACTGCGACTTGAGGAAGGCCGCCCCGAAGCTGTCGTCGATGCCCATGACTTCACCGGTGGAGCGCATCTCCGGGCCGAGCACCGGATCGAACTCGCGGAACTTGTTGAACGGGAAGACCGCTTCCTTCACGCTCACGTACGGCGGTACGATCTCCTCCGTGAAGCCGATCTGCGACAACGTCTCGCCCAGCATCAACCGCGCGGCGACGGAGGCAAGCGGCACACCGATCGCCTTGGAAACGAATGGCACGGTGCGCGACGCACGTGGGTTCACCTCGATCACGTACACCACGCCATCCTTGTAGGCGTACTGCACGTTGATCAGGCCAACCACCTTGAGCGCCTTGGCAAACGCCACGGTGTGCGCGCGCATCTGATCCGCGGCGTCCTGCGGGATGAGATACGGCGGCAGCACGCACGCCGAGTCGCCGGAGTGAATGCCGGCACTCTCGATGTGCTCCATCACCGCACCAATCACCACATCCGTGCCGTCGCTCAACGCATCCACGTCCGCTTCGAACGCGTCTTCGAGGAACTTGTCCACGAGCACCGGACGGTCTTCGCTCACGCGCGCCGCGCGCTCGAAGTAGTCACGCAGCGACGTCGCATCGTGCACGATCTCCATCGCGCGCCCGCCCAGCACATACGACGGACGAACGAGCACGGGATAACCGATCGCTTCCGCGATGGTCACCGCTTCGTCGACGCTCGTGGCGGTACCGTTGGCCGGCTGCATGATGCCGAGCTCGCGCGTGATCTTCTCGAAGCGGCGACGATCTTCCGCGATGTCGATCGACTCGGGTGATGTCCCCAGAATGCGCACACCGGCGGCTTCGAGTCCCTTGGTGAGCTTGAGCGGCGTCTGGCCACCCAACTGCACGATCACGCCGACGGGCTTTTCACGCGCGACGATCTCCAGCACATCCTCGAGCGTGAGCGGCTCGAAGAACAGCTTGTCGGAGATGTCGAAGTCGGTGGAGACAGTCTCGGGGTTCGAGTTGACCATGATGGTCTCGTAGCCCTGATCGCGCAGCGCGAGCGCCGCCCGCACGCAGCAGTAGTCGAACTCCACGCCCTGCCCGATACGATTGGGACCCGAGCCCAGAATGACCACCTTCTCGCGACCCGATGTGAGCGCTTCGCTCTCCTCGTCGTAGCTGCCGTACAGATACGGCGTGCTGGAGGGAAACTCGCCAGCGCACGTATCGACCATTTTGTACGCCGGCCGCACGTCCAGTGCCCAGCGGTGCGCGCGCACCTCGGCCTCGGTCTGCCCGCGCAGCGCGCCAAGCTGGCGATCGGAGAAGCCCATGCGCTTCATGCGGCGCATCACGCCCGCGTCCACCGTGGCCTGCTCGCGATACCACGCTTCGGCATCGATCAACTCGCGCAGCTGTGCGAGGAACCACGGATCGATCGACGTCACCTCATGCAACTCGGCGACGTCCATCCCCAGCAGCATCGCGTGCTTGAGCTGGAAGATGCGCTCGGGTGTCGGGCGACGCAGAGCGCCGCGCAGGGATTCGCGCGACACTTCGTCCAGCCGATCGTCGATCAGGCGATCGCTGACCGACCAACCCGGTCGACCATTCTCGAGCGCGCGCAGCGCCTTCTGGAACGCCTCCTTGAACGTGCGCCCGATCGCCATCGACTCGCCGACGGACTTCATCTGCGTGGTCAGACCCGGGTCCGACGAGACGAACTTCTCGAACGCAAAACGCGGGCACTTCACCACGACGTAGTCGAGCACTGGCTCGAAGCTCGCCGGCGTGGTCTTGGTGATGTCGTTCGGGACTTCATCGAGCGTGTAGCCCACCGCCAGCTTGGCGCCGATGCGCGCGATCGGAAAACCGGTCGCCTTGGAGGCCAGCGCGGACGACCGCGACACGCGCGGGTTCATCTCGATCACGATCAAATCGCCATTCGCGGGATTGACCGCGAACTGGATGTTGCAGCCGCCGGCGTCGACGCCGATCTCGCGAATGATCGCCACGGCCGCATCGCGCATCGTCTGATACTCGCGATCCGTCAGCGTCATCGCGGGCGCAACGGTGATCGAGTCACCGGTGTGCACGCCCATCGGATCGAGATTCTCGATGGAGCAGACGATCACGACGTTGTCGGCGTGATCGCGCATCACTTCGAGCTCGTACTCCTTCCAGCCGAGCAGAGAGCGCTCGATGAGCACCGAGTGCACCGGCGACAGATCGAGACCGCGCAGCACCATGCGCTCGAACTCTTCGCGATTGTACGCAATGCCGCCGCCGGTACCGCCCAGGGTGAACGACGGACGGATGATCGCCGGGAATCCGGTCTCTTCCACGCCCGCGATCGCTTCGTCGAGCGACGTGACCGTGCGACCAGCGGCACACGTCAGGCCGATCTTCTCCATCGCATCGGCGAACAGCTTGCGATCTTCCGCGACGCGAATCGCGCGCGCGTTCGCGCCGATCAATTCGCAGCCGTACTTCTCGAGGACGCCGCTGTCATAAAGCGCGAGCGCAACGTTGAGCGCCGTCTGTCCGCCCATCGTGGGCAGCACAGCATCCGGACGCTCGCGCGCGATCACCTTCTCGACGAACTCCGGCGTCACCGGCTCGATGTACGTCCGATCGGCAAACTCCGGATCGGTCATGATCGTGGCCGGATTCGAATTCACGAGGATGACCTCGTAGCCTTCTTCGCGCAGCGCCTTGGTGGCCTGCGTGCCGGAGTAATCGAATTCGGCGGCCTGACCGATCACGATCGGCCCAGAGCCGATGACGAGGATGCGGTGCAGGTCAGTGCGTCGAGGCATGTATCAGATCGTCGATGATGTCTTCGAAGGAACGCGTTGCGCGCCAGCCCGTGGCGTGCTGCAGCTTGTGCGAATCCCCGACCAGCACGGGGACGTCGACGGGGCGAACCAGCGCGGGATCCACCTCGAGGTCCGCCTGCACGCCAGTGCGCGCGAGCACGGTCTCCACGATCGCCTGCACCGAACGTCCGGTGCCGCTGGCCACGTTGTACGCCTCACCCGGCGTACCCCGACGACAGAGCGAAATATACGCAGCGACCACGTCACTTACATGCAGGAAGTCGCGAACTGGTGCGAGGTTACCAAGTACCAGCGGCGTACCGGCGGGTGCGGTGCGCAGCGCGAGCGCGCGCGCCACCAGCGCAGGGATGACGAAACGCGGTTCCTGCCCTCGTCCGCTGTGGTTGAAGCTGCGCGCCACCACCACCCGCAACCCCGACGCCCGCCACTGCTGAAGTGCCAGTACCTCCTGCGCGGCCTTGGTCGCGGCGTAGACGGTCCGCGGCAGCTGCACGGCCTCTTCCGACAACGGAACGGACGTCTCGTCATGGCGTCCATACTGCTCGGCGCTCCCGACAATCAACACCGTCGGGTCGCTCGCGCCTGATCGCCGCGCCTGCCCCACCGCGTGCAACAAGCGCGCGGTCGCGGTCACGTTGACGTCCCAGGCCAGCGCAGGGTCGGCCTCGGCCGTTGGCAGGTGCGAGATGGCCGCGAGGTGCACCACGAAATCGAACGGTGCCGACTGCGCGACTTCCTGCACGTAACTGGCGTCGCGTAGATCGCCATGACGCCACGCGATCGGAGCCATGTCCTCCGCAGCCGCATCGGCCGGCTCCGCGCTCGGCTCGGTCGCGAGCGCGGTCACCGCAACGCCCTCACGCCGCAACGCAGCGGTCAGCCACCGCCCGACGAAGCCGGCGGCGCCTGTAACGAGCGCCTGCTGACCGTGGCGCAGAGTCACCGCGCCTTCGCGTACCGATCGAGATCCGCCTCGACCATCATGCGCACCAGCTCCGGAAACGCGACCTTGGGCTCCCAGCCGAGCTTCTCCTTGGCGCGCGTCGGATCAGCGACCAGCAGGTCCACTTCCGCCGGCCGGAAGAAGCGCTCGTCCTGCACGACGTGCTCGCGATAGTCGAGCCCCACGGCGCCGAATGCGGCGTCACAGAACTCGCGCACCGAGTACGTGGACCCTGTGCCGATGACGTAGTCGTCGGGGGTGTCCTGCTGCAGCATGCGCCACATCGCGTCGACGTAGTCGCCGGCAAATCCCCAATCGCGACGTGCGTCGAGATTGCCGAGACGCAGTTCCTTCTGCATGCCGAGTTTGATGCGCGCGACGCCATCGGAAATCTTGCGCGTCACGAACTCCAGGCCGCGGCGCGGCGACTCGTGATTGAAGAGAATGCCGGAGACGGCGTAGAGGCCGAAGCTCTCGCGGTAGTTCACCGTGATCCAGTGGCCGTACACCTTGGCCACGCCGTATGGGCTGCGCGGATAGAACGGCGTCTCTTCGCGCTGGGGCGTCTCCACCACCTTGCCGAACTGTTCGCTCGAACTCGCCTGATAGAAGCGCGACTTCGGCGCCGCCTTGCGCATCGCTTCGAGCATGCGCGTGACGCCAAGTGCCGTGAACTCTCCAGTGAGCACTGGCTGATTCCACGACGTCTGCACGAAGCTTTGCGCGGCGAGGTTGTAGATCTCATCCGGCGCCGTCTCCTGCACGACATCGGTCAGCGACGTCTGATCGAGCAGGTCGGCCGAGGCGAGTTCGACGCGGTCGACCAGGTGGGCGATGCGCTCGTAGGGCGTCGTCGACGAACGGCGCACGACGCCGACGACGCGATAGCCTTTCGCGAGCAGGTGCTCAGCGAGATAGGAACCGTCCTGACCGGTGATGCCGGTGATGAGCGCTGTTTTCAAGAGAGTGGCGGGTAGCGGGTCACGGGTTTCGAGCGGGTCGAGAGTCACCAGTATACAAAAGCGGGGAGCCCGAATGCTGCGAGCTCCCCGCCTGGACGTTCAGATCCTGCGACGCCTCAGACTGCGGCGACCTGTCCGCGCGGTGCGCGAGGCACCTTGCCGGCGGCGAGGCAGCGCGTGCAGACCTTCACCTTGATGATCTGGTCGCCCTTGAGCGTCCGGACCACCTGCAGGTTGGGCTTCCACGTGCGGCGGCTCTTGTTGTTGGCGTGCGACACGTTGTTTCCGAACGCGACGCCCTTGTCGCAGTGGTAGCAACGGCTCCGATTGATGGCCATGTCCGTGCTCCCCTTAGCTCAGGATCAGTTCGATGCGCGCCATTTCCGCACCGTCACCCTTGCGGTGGCCGGTCTTCAGAATGCGCGTGTATCCACCCGGGCGTGTAGCGAATGCGGGACCGAGCTCCTGGAAGAGCTTGTCCGCTGCCTCACGCTTCGAGACGTGCTTACCGGCCAGGCGACGCGCGTGGAGCGTGCCGCTGCGGGCCTTCGTGATGAGCTTCTCCACGAACGGACGCAGTTCCTTGGCCTTCGCCTCGGTCGTTTCGATCGCGCCAGACTCGATCAACGAGGTGGCGAGGTTGCGGAGCAGCGCGAGGCGCTGCTCACTGGTCCGCCGGAGTTGGCGGTTGGCCTTGCGATGGCGCATGGGAGTTAATCCTCGTCTTCGTCGTCGTCAGGCGCGTTCTCGGCGGCGCGGCTGGGCGCAGTGCCCATGTCGAGGATACGGACACCGTCCGTGTTCTCCTCGTAGCGCATACCGAAATTGAGCCCTTCCTTCTCGAGCAGTGCGGCGATTTCCTGCAGGGACTTCTTGCCGAAGTTCTTCACCTGAAGGATCTGCGCCTCGGTCTGGCGAACCAGATCACCGAGCGAGCGGATGTTGGAATTCTTGAGTGAGTTGACCGAGCGAACCGAGAGTTCGAGATCGTCGATCGGGGTACGGAACAGCTCGGCCAGACGGAGCGCGTCGCTGTTTGCGCCATCGCCCCCCGTGCCAGGCTGGGCGGACGCGGACGAGCCGAAGCCCACGAAGTACTGGAAGTGGGTCTGCGCGAGCGCCGCGGCGTAGCTGACGGCTTCCTCGGGCGACATCGTGCCGTTGGTCTCGACCGTGAGCGACAGGCGATCGTAGTCGGTGCGCTGTCCGACGCGAGTTTCCGCGACGGTGAAGTTGGCGCGACGCACCGGGCTGTAGATCGCATCGATGCGCACGACATCGACCGAGAGGTTCTTGTCGGCCGGGTGTTCGTCACGCTCGACGTAACCGCGGCCCTTGTTCACGTACAGCTCGACGTTGAAGTCGCGGTCGTCCGTGACCGTGAACAAGTGATGCGTCGGATCGATCACGCGGGCACCGCCCACTGCGCCGACCTGAATGTCAGCCGCGGTGACTGCACCCGGACCGCTCTTGACCAGGCGAAGCACTGCCTGCTCGATGTCGTCCGGAAGCGCCAACGTCAGCGTCTTGAGGTTACCGATGATCTGGTGCACGTCCTCGACCACCCCAGGGATGGTCTGGTGTTCATGCACAACGCCTTCGATGCGGAACGCCCACACGGCGGAGCCACGCAGCGACGACAGGAGCAGTCGACGCATCGCGTTGCCCAACGTGTGACCGAAACCGCGCTCGAGCGGCTGCAGCCGGAATTCGGCCAGATTCGGGGTGTCCTCGCGCTTCGTCGCTTCGACGAGCTGCGGGCGGACAAGCCCGCTGAGATCGATCGTATTTGCCATGGAGTACTGGATATCCTGTGATGGTCACACCGGGGAAATGCGGCCCCGGCGACGCTCTGCCCCGCCCCGAACGCGCGGCAGATCCGTATGGGAGTTCGGGTCCCGACCGTGTGAAGTCCGCGACCGGTTGGCCGCCGACTCCACACTGGATGGTGCTTACTTCGAGTACAGTTCGACGACGAGCTGTTCCTGCGCCGCGAGCGGAATCGCCGTACGTGCCGGCTTCTCCAACACGCGACCGCTGAACGACTCCTTGTCCACCGCGATCCACGACAGCGAGGTGCCACGGCCGCTCTGCTCGAGCGCCGCCTGCACCAGCACCAGTTCGCGCGACGACTGCTTCACGCGCACTTCTTCGCCCGGGCGAACCTGGTACGAAGGCACGTCGAGGATGCGCTGCTTGACCTCGATGTGACGGTGACGGATGAGCTGACGCGCCGCCTTGCGGCTCGGCGCGAAACCCATGCGGTAGATCACGTTGTCCAGGCGGGTTTCCAGCGCGGCCAACAGGTTGTGACCCGTGATGCCCTGCTGCGAAGACACGCGCTCGAACGTGTTGCGGAACTGCTTCTCGGAGATGCCATACATGCGCTTGATCTTCTGCTTCTCGCGCAGCTGCTTGGCGTACTCGGAGAGCTTCTTGCGACGCGCCGTCGCCTGGCCGTGCTGGCCGGGCGCGTACGGACGACGTTCCACCGGGCACTTCTCGGTGAAGCACTTGGTGCCCTTGAGGAACAGCTTCTGTCCTTCGCGGCGGCACTGACGGCAGCTCGGACCTGTGTAACGAGCCATGGTCAGACCCTCCGACGCTTAGGGGGACGGCAGCCGTTGTGCGGGATCGGGGTCACGTCGCGAATGGACTTGACCTGGAGACCGGCCGCCGCGAGCGCCTGAATGGCGGACTCACGACCCGAGCCGGGACCCTGCACGCGCACGTGCACGCGGCGCACACCGGCCGTGAGCGCTTCGCGCGCGCACTGCTCGGAGGCCACCGTGGCGGCGAACGGCGTGGACTTCTTCGATCCCTTGAACCCAGCCTTGCCGGCCGAGCCCCATGACACGGCATTGCCATGCATGTCGGTGATCGTGATGGTGGTGTTGTTGAACGTGGCGCTGACGTGGGCGATGCCTTCGGCCTCGACGACGCGCTTGGTCTTCTTTGCGGTAGCCATGGTTTACTTGGTCACCTTCTTCTTGCCCGCGATAGCGCGGCGCGGCCCCTTCTTGGTGCGCGCGTTCGTGTGCGTGCGCTGACCACGCGTGGGCAAGCCACGACGGTGACGCGTGCCACGGTACGAGCCGATGTCCATCAGGCGCTTGATGTTCATCGCGACTTCGGTGCGCAGTGCACCTTCGACGCGATGATTGCGCTCGATTTCCTGACGGAGCTTGTTGACGTCCGCGTCGTTCAGATCGCGAACGCGCTGCGCCGGGCTGACGCCAGCGGCAGCAAGAATCCGCTGCGCCATCGCGCGGCCGATTCCAAAGATGTACGTGAGTCCGATCTCAACCTTTTTGTCGCGCGGGAGATCGACGCCTGCGATACGTGCCATATGTGAGCGCTCCCCTTAGCCCTGACGCTGCTTGTGCTTGGGGTTGCGCTTGCAGATGATGCGAGTCACGCCCTGTCGCTTGACGACCTTGCAGTGCTCACAAATCGGCTTAACGCTGCTACGAACTTTCACGGGATACCTCGGCGCATAAGCGCCGACGGAGCCTCCCGCACCAACTCGCGTTGGCCGGCTGGACTCCCCATGTGTTCATCACGCGTGATGCATCGCGAAGCCATGCGATGAAAGACCTGCGTCTCTCATCCAGCTTCCGATCCCGCGCACGCGTGAAGCGATGTGACCGGCGGGTCGGTCTACGAATTCCTGCCCAGCTTCAACCGCCGCATGGTCCGAAAACCGGTGCGGAAGGGAACCCGAAAATGGGCAAGACCTGAATCGTAGACGACTTAGGCCACTTCGGCAAGGGCCGCATGCACGGCCGCCATCGCTTCGGACGGCTCTGCCGCCCCCGTCACCGCTCGGCCAAGGATCAGCCAGCGCGCCCCCGCCGCCGCCGCGGCCTGCGGGGTCATCACCCGCCGCTGGTCGTGCGCGTCTCCGCCGGCCAGCCGAATCCCGGGAATCAGGAGCCCCAGCGAGTCGCCGTAGGCCGCCCGCACCGCTGCCGCCTCGTGCCCCGAACAGACGATGCCCGCTGCCGCGCCGGAGCGCGCCAGCCCAGCCAGCCGCAGCACCTCTGTCTCCACGGTGACGCTCGACCGCCCCCAGGCTTCCTCCACACCCGCCGCATCCAGGCTGGTCAGGATCGTGACGCCGAGGATTCCGCAGGCACCGGAGCCCCCTGCCCCCTCGTTGGCGCCCTCGACGGCTGCCCGGATCATCTCCGTGCCCCCTGAGGCATGCACGGTCAGCAACGACGCCCCATGGCGCGCCACCGCCCGCGCTGCGCTACGCACGGTATTGGGGATGTCGTGGAGCTTGAGATCGACAAAGACCTGCTTGCCCTCGTCGCGCAGCCACGCCACGATCGCCGGCCCCTCCGCCGAAAAGAGCTCGAGCCCGACCTTGTAGAATCCGCAGTGCGCGCCGAGCTGCTGTACGATCGCTCGTGCGCTGGCTGCATCGGGGACATCGAGCGCCACGATGGGGGTGGCGGTGCCTATCAGGGCGTGAGCTGGGGATGCGATCATGCAGGCCACTCCAATGTGCCGATGAGGGAGGTCAGGTCGCGGACACCATGCGCGCTGGCCCACGCCGCCAGCCCGCGTGCGATACGCTCCGGTGCCCGCGGGTCGCGCAGCGCAGCCGTCCCGACGCCCACCAACGTGGCGCCGGCCATCAGGTACTGGACTGCATCGTTGGCGGTCGACACGCCGCCCAAGCCAATGAGCGGGACACCGGGCAGCGCCTTCCCCACGCGCCATGTCGCCAACAGCCCGAACGGCAGCAGTGCGGGTCCACTGACTCCGCCGGTGCCGAAGCCGATCTTCGGCCGGCGACGCTCGGTATCCACCACCAACCCGGGCATCGTGTTCACCAGCGTGAGTCCGTCCGCGCCGGCATCCACGGCCACACGCGCCGCGTCCACCACGCCGGCGCCGAGCGTCGGCGAGAGCTTGACGAAAATGGGGCGCTTGGTCACCGCGCGCGCCGCCTTCACCAATGCCGCGAGCGCGACGGGATCCGCACCGAACTCCATGCCGCCGGCCTTCACGTTTGGGCAGCTCACGTTGAGCTCGAACGCGTCCACGCCGCGCTCGCCATCGAGCCCGCGTACCACGGTCTCGAACTCTTCCACACTGTAGCCCACCACGTTCACGATCACCCGCGTGCCCGGACATGATTGCGCCAGCCACGGCATCGACTCGGCGCGCACCTCGTCGAGCCCGGGGTTGGCCAGCCCGATCGCGTTGATCATCCCGCCCGCGAACTCGCTGACGCGGAGCGGCTTGGCGCCCTTCCGCGGCTCGACGCTCACCGCCTTGGTGGCGATACCGCCCAGCGCCGTCAGATCGAGTACGTCGTCCACTTCGCGTCCGAAGCCGGCGGTGCCGGCGGCCAGCACGATCGGATTGCGAAACGTCAGCCCGGCGGCCGTTGTGGTCATCGCGGAGACACTCGTCGTGGAACTGCTCATCAGGGCGTGCCTCCGACCTTCCGTTCGTACTGAGCGAGGTACGCTACCACCGCGTCGGCCAGCGAGTTCGCGAGTTCACGCTGTTTGTCCGCGTCGGTCATGTACGCAGAATCGGCGCGGTTGGAACCGAAGCCCACTTCCACAAGCACCGCCGGCATGAATGCGGTCACGAGCACGCGAAATCCCGCCTGCTTCACGCCGCGATTCGTGCCGGGATGCACCTTGGCCACGGCACGCTGCATCAACTGCGCGAGCTGTGCCGACTCGCGCAAATGCTCGTTCTGCGCCATGTCGCGGATGATGAAGCCGAGCGGATCGTCACGCGACGCGTCGACGCTGGTTTCGAAGCGAATGGATTCATTTTCCATCGCTTCCACGCGCCGTTCGTCTTCCGTCTTGGCTTCGGCGAGAAAATACGTCTCGAAGCCACGCGCACTGCCCGGATCACGCCAGCGTGGATTGGCCGCGTTCACATGCACGGATACGAACAGGTCACCCTTCGCCTGATTGGCGATGCGCCCGCGATCGGACAGCGCGATCAGCGTGTCGCGGCTGCGCGTCATCACCACTTTCACGTCGCGCGCTTCGAGCGCGGTGCGCAACGCCTTGGCCACCGCGAGCGTGACGTCCTTCTCCTTCACCTTCTTCGGGACGCCGATCGGCCCCTGCATGCCGTTGTCCGGACCACCGTGTCCGGCATCCACCACAACGACACGTTGCCGCTGCATCACACGAACGGGCGATGGCACAGGCGTCGTCGCAGCGCTGAGCTGCAGCGCGAAAAAGACCGAGGCGAACATCGCGATCAGCGCGACCGGAGCGCGCGCGCGATCTCGCGCTGCGCGTCCTTCTTTTTCAAATCCTCGCGCTTGTCGTGCTGCTGCTTGCCCTTCACCAGCGCGAGCGTTGCCTTCACTCGGCCGTTCTTGAAGTACAAGTCCAGCGGGACGAGCGTGAGCCCTTGGCGTTCCACCGCGCCGATCATGCGGCGAATCTCACGCCGATGCATGAGGAGCTTGCGCGTGCGGGTGGGTTCGTGATTGAACGAGTTTCCCCGTTCGTACGATCCGATGTGCAGGTTGAGCAGATACACTTCGCCCTCCTTCACCACGCCGAACGAGTCGGTGAGGTTGGCCCGACCTTCCCGCAACGCCTTCACCTCGGTCCCGGTGAGCACAATGCCCGTCTCCCAGGTATCGAGGATCGCGTAGTCGTGTCGCGCACGCTTGTTCCGCGCGATCACCTCAGTCGTTTCTTCGTCGTCTTTGGCCATTCCTCGGGGAAGTTAGCGCGAAGTCGTGACTTCGCGCAGTCTGTGCGTTGACTTCTTTGTGGCGTATCGCCTATTCTTCCCGACCCTGAGAGTATCTGCTAGACGGCGCTCGCGCCGGATAGTTCGCCGGAGTGGTGGAATTGGTAGACGCGCTGCGTTCAGGGCGCAGTGGGCGATAGCCCGTGCGAGTTCGAGTCTCGCCTCTGGCACTACCTCGTAGCACGACAGCTGTGACGAATTGAACGACCAGGATGCCTCGGCATGCTGGTCGTTCGTCGTTTGTACCCCATCGTGATCCGGCCAGCTCACCCGCGCCGCGGCCGCCGTGCGGTGCGCCGGCTCAATGGCGAATTCGGTTGCGATCAGCTGCGAATGGCGGAGGGGCGGACATCGTCGGGGAGCGAGGCGCTGCCGAAGACCGCGCGCAACGCCTCGTTGGCCTTGGCCCGGATGCCCTGGACGCACTGCGTGGCCCGCGAGATCTGCTCGGCCGTGGGCGTCGCCAGTCCGGCCCCGCCCAACAGCACTTTCGCCAGGCGCATCGCCGGCGCTTCGACGACGCCGCGGACCGCCAGCGCGTCGGTGTAGCCCCGAAACCGTACGGGCCACAGCGCGGCCGACTCCGCATCTCGGCGAGACTCCTCGTCGGTAACGGCCATGAGCTCATGGGCGACATCGGACGCGGTTTGATCGTCGAGCGCGTCTCGTTCCGCCGAAATCAACGCCAGCGCCCGACGGGCGAAGGCCAGTTCACGCTCAGCCACGGGGGCACTGCCGCACAGCGCGCTCAGCCACTGGAGATCGGCGGGGTCGCTCGTGGGCAACAAGGCGTGCAGATAGCTGGCCGCACGCCGCCGCCGTTCCCGAGTCGCACGCCAATCGCCGAGCATCCCCATCAGGTCGTCAGCTCTGCAAAATGGGAAGCGCGCCCGCGCGCGGCGGCACATCGGCGACGAAGGGCGGCAAACCCACTCGTTCACGAACCACACTCTCGCCCTCGAGCAGGTCGCTCAAGCGCACGCCATCGAGGACCTCATCGATCTTGCGCTGGAGCATCTGCCAGACCGGACGAATGCTGCACGTTTCGGCATCGCCGCAGCGTGAGGAATCGACGGGGTGCGTGACGCAGTGCAGGTCGAACGTGGTCAGCTCCGATGCCTGAATGACATCGCGCACCGTGATCGCGTCGGAGCTTCTCGCCAGCGCGTATCCGCCGCGCGCACCGCGCGTACTGTTGACGATTCCTGCGCGTCGCATGCGAAGCAGGATTTGCTCCACGTAGTCGCCAGGCAGCTTCTCACGAGCAGCGATGTCGCGACCCGTGACGGGTCCATCCTCGATCCGGCGCGCGAGATGCAACGCGCAGATCAAACCATACTCGGCCCAAGTCGTGATGCGCATAGGAGAGAGTCTATGGGAGCGGAAGGGAAGCGACAAGCACCGTCCACAAGATGGCGTACGCGTTCCACGCGGCCAGAGGCGCGCCCTGACAGGCGACACGGCTTTGGTCATCCGTTCCCTGACGGTGCCCTGCCCTCACCGTCGCTTGCAAGCCGATGGTCGCCGTGCGGTTTCCGATCAGCCGCCGGCGACGGCCGGGTGCTTCCCCTCGGGCACACCGATCTCCGTCATGCGACGCAGGTCGAGCACGCCGTCGATCTCGTCGGCGGGCAGCAGCTGCTCGCGCGTAACGAGCTCGCGTATGAGCACCCCTTCCTGCACGGAGCGTTTGGATAGTGCGGCAGCAGCGGCGTAGCCGATCTGCGGCATGAGGGCCGTGGCCAGCGCCGCGGACCGTTCCACCCAGTACGCGCACACCTCCCGATTGGCGGCGATGCCCGAGACGCAACGGGTGGCGAGCACGGCGATCGCATTGGTCAGGATCTGCATCGCGAACAGCACGTTGTGCGCGATGACGGGCATCATCACGTTGAGCTCGAGCTGGCCATGCTCCGCCGCCACGCCGACGGTGGCGTCACAGCCGATCACCTGAAAGCAGACCTGATTGACCATCTCCGGGATGGACGGATTGATCTTCCCCGGCATGATCGAGGAGCCCGGCTGCACCGCCGGCAGCGTGATCTCATCGAGGCCGGTACGCGGCCCGGACACCATCAGGCGCAGATCGCTCGCGATCTTGGACAGGTCGATCGCCAATCCGCGGAGCGCGGACGAGAACGCGGCCGCGTCGCCCATGCTCTGCATGAGCTGAATGCGGTTCGTACCAACACGCAGCGTCGTGATGCCTGAGATCTCGCGCAGCTGCGCGACCATCAGCGCCGGGTACGCCGCTTCCACGGTGACGCCGGTGCCCACCGCCGAGCCGCCGATGCCCAAGTCGTTGAGATACTCCGCAGCATCGAGCAGACGGCGCCGACATCTCTCGATCGTGCCGGCGTACGCCACGAACTCCTGGCCGAGCCGAATCGGCATCGCGTCCTGCAGATGCGTCCGCCCCGCCTTCACGATGTCATCGAACTCCGCGCCCTTCGAAGCGAGCGCATCGCGCAGCTGATCCACCGACGCGAGCAGCGATGGCAACTGCCGCAGCACTGCCAACCGGATGTTGGTGGGGATGGTGTCGTTGGTGCTCTGCGCCATGTTCACATGATCGTTCGGATGCACGGGCGCGTAGCTGCCGCGCGGCGCGCCGAGGAGTTCGTTGGCGCGATTGGCCAGCACCTCGTTGACGTTCATGTTGTGCGACGTGCCCGCCCCGGCCTGATACGGGTCCACGACGAACTGATCGAGATGCTGGCCGTCGAGCACCTCGTCGGCGGCAGCGACGATGGCGTCGGCGCGTCGCGCGTCGAGGCGGCCGGTCGTCTTGTGCGTGAGCGCTGCGGCCTTCTTGATCCACACCTGCGCGATCACGAACGGTTCAAGTGGACGCAATCCGCTGATCGGGAAGTTCTGGACGGCGCGCATGGTCTGCACGCCGTACAACGCGTCGGCGGGGACAGCGAGTTCGCCCAGCGGATCACGCTCGATGCGTGTCGTCATGATGACTGGCCCGGCTGGCGCGCGCGAGCGCGCGTGAACCTGTAGTGCCTTACGGGAACTTGACGATCGTATCCAGCGATGACGCGATGTGGAGCACGGTGCGCGCGTCGATCTGTTGCTCGCGCGTGCGCCAACGTGTGATCTGCAACGAGCGCGACGCCGCCGGAGCAGCAAGGAACGTCGTCAGTGCGCTGGATGGGATGTCGTAGCTGCCATCATCGCGCACCGTGCAGAAGATCTGCTCGTTGGCGAGCGTGGCCGATGCCGTTGTGGAATAGCGCAACGAGAGCAGCACAGCCGTCGTGGTGTCACTCGACGCGTTCCAGCGCACCGCCAGCGGCGTCCCGAACGCCGGAATGGTCACCGCGCTCGGCAGTACCGGTTCGGCCAGCGGCACGTTGATTGTGGCAGCCGGAAAGACACCCGTGGCCCCGGGAATTTGAATGACCGCGACCTCACCCGCGTTGTACGTAATCGGAGTCGTGGTGGCGTTGGCGTAGCGCAGCAGTGCGTCGCTGAACGCCAGCGACGTCGCCGTGATGCCCACGTTCAACGTGAGCTGGTCGCCTGCTTTGCTGACGCCCTTGGTGACGGTGCTCGTCGTGTCGTACGCGGCAAAGGCGCATGCATCGGTGCGCTGCAGCGCGCTGTTGGGCACCGCGACGGTGAACGCCTCGAAGAAGATGCCGGTGGCGTTGGCGGACGCGCGCGTCGCCGAGGTGCTGCGAGCCGTGATGTTGACGGCACCGTAGCGATTCGAGGTCTGGTTGGACTCGGTGATCTTGGTGCACGCCGCGAGCGTGCTCGTCAGGAGCGCCAGCGCGGCTGCCTGCCGACGGACGCGTGAGAGCTGGACCATCATGACCTGCCGATGAATGGGGGAGCCAGAAACGGATTCGTGGCGATCTCCTGCCCGATCTCGGTATAACCCCCGTGCCCCGGCAATACCCGAGTCTCCGGTGGCAACGTGGTCATGCGAATCAGCGACCGCTTCATCGCCGCAGCATCGCAGAACGGCAAGTCGGTTCGGCCGATCGACCCTTCAAACAGGAGATCGCCCGAAACGCAGAGGCCCTCGCCAACGAACGCGACGTGTCCCGGCGCGTGCCCCGGAAGGTGCCACACGGTGAACGACATCGCACCGCAGCGCATGACGTCGCCCTCGGCCAGTGCGTGGTCGTGAGGCGGCGGCGTCTCGACGGAGAGGCCGAACCGCTGCGCCGCCATTGCCGCGTTCTGGTACAACGGCACATCTGCGTCATGCAGATACACCGGCACATCGTGCAGCCGTTTGATGGCCGCCACGGCACCCACATGATCGAAGTGCGCGTGCGTCAACCAGATCGCGCGTAACGCGCAGCCCGTCTCGGCCACGGCGGCGAGCAGTCGCGGCGCCTCGTCCCCCGGATCGACCAGCACGGCCTCGCCGGCCGCTTCATCAGCGAGCAGCCAGCAGTTCTCTCCGAGCGGACCGACCGTGAGCTGCTCGACGATCACCGGTCGATCTCGTCAGGCGTCGTGGGGACCGGCCCTTCAGCCGTTTCGAGCACCGGCGATTCACCGATCCCGTGATGCGCGAGCCATCGTTCGGCTTCAAGCGCAGCCATGCATCCGGTGCCCGCCGAGGTGATCGCCTGACGGTAGTAGTCATCGATCACGTCGCCAGCGGCATACACGCCCGGCACCGACGTCTGCGTGCGCCACGGCGTGACCTTGATGTAACCGTGGTCGGTGAGGTCGAGCTGCCCCTCGAGGAACGAGGTGTTGGGCTTGTGCCCGATCGCGACGAACAAGCCGCCCACCTCGATCGTGCTGCGCTTGCCGTTGTGCGTGTCGGCGAGCGTCAGACCGGTGATGAAGTCATCGCCCTGCACATCCACCACCTGCGTGTTCCAGAGCACGCGAATCTTCGGATGCGCGAGCACACGATTGGCCATCACCTTGGACGCGCGAAAGCTGTCGCGCCGGTGAATGATCACCACCTCGGAGGCGAACTTGGTGAGGTACGTGGCTTCCTCCATCGCCGTGTCGCCACCGCCGATGACGGCGAGGACTTTGTTGCGATAGAACGGCATCGCGCCGTCGCACACGGCGCACGCCGACACACCGCCGCCGCTCTTGGCGAGCCGCAGTTCGTTGTCGAGGCCAAGCCACGTGGCCGCAGCACCCGTCGCGACGACGACCGTGTGCGCGGTGATCGGCTCGCTGTAGTTGGGCGTGATGATAAACGGCTTGTTGGCGAGGTCCACGCGCTTGACCAGCTCGGAAACGACGCGCGTGCCATGATGCACCGCCTGCGCCCGCATCCGATCCATCAGATCAGGTCCGCTGATCGCCTCGGGGAAGCCCGGGAAATTCTCGATGTCGGTGGTCAGCATGAGCTGACCGCCGGGCAACTCGGTTCCGACCGGCTCTCCCTCGAACACGATCGGCTTGAGGTTCGCGCGCGACGCGTAGATGGCCGCCGTCCATGCTGCGGGACCAGAGCCGATGATGACGATGCTTTCGGTGTGCGAAGCGGACATGAGTCGGGAAGCGGTGTGAAGCGAAGACGTAAGTGATGCCGGGACGAAGTGGCGATGCGACGGCTACGATACTGCGAGGACGCCGAGCGCGCCGTGACAGTGGGACACGGTCCCGACGAGCGCACGCACAGGGCCAGCAGCGCCCCAGCGCGCCACCGAGTCATCGGCGCGCGCAATGGCTGCGGCATCGATCATGCCGACACCGAACGTGCGATGGCTGCAGTGGAAGATAACGGGCCCGTCGAGAGACGGTGCGCGCTCGCCCACGTAGCGCGTCAGCGCCACCGGCATGCTCCAGTCGCGTTCGCCGCGGGTCGCCGGACAACGTGCTGGCTCGATGCAGTTCACCGGACAGGTCCAGGTCGCGAAGCTGACATAGTGTCGCCCGTCCGGCGCGGCGCGCTCCCACGGCATATCCGGCGCAGTGGTCAGCGGTTCCACGCGAACCAGTCGCTCCGGCCAGCGAGCCTGTGCGCGTTCGATGAGCCAATCGAGACAGAGATGCGGCATGAGCGGCGACGGTACCAGCGCGTCCCGCTCGAGCGCATCCGCCCCCTCAGCCAGCCAGTCGGCGAGATACGCTTGCCACGTGCTCTGCACCACGCGCAGCGGGAGCCCGTCGTACGCACCCTCCGGTGCACGATGCGCCACGAGACACGAGGGGTTCCGGTCCACCACCACCACCTCGTCAGCGCGCAGGGCCCCGCGCGCCATCGCACGCGTGAGCTGCTGCGTGTACCACGACCCGTAGCAGCCGCCGCCAATCACGACGATTCGCCCAAACTCGAGCGGCGCGGTCAGCATCGTCCTGACTGGCTAACGCCAGAGATGGCGGCCGCCATCGACCTGCAGCACGATGCCGGTCACGTAGGGCGCGTTGACGAGAAAGTGGATGGCGTGCGTGATGTCATCCGGCGTTCCGCTGCGTCCCATCGGCACATCGCGAAGGAAGCGCGCCATTGCCTCGTCGCTCAGATCATCGGGCGCGAGCACGAGTCCCGGCGCTACGGCGTTCACGCGCAATCGCGGCGCGACAGCTGCCGCGACGGTATGCACCAACTGCGTGAGCGCGGACTTGGAGACCTGATGCGGAATGAGCGCGGGCCAGATCGCTTCGAACGCGAGATGATCGGACAGTTGCACGATCACGCCGCCATCGCGCATGACCGCGGCTGCGGCCTGCATCAGGAAGAACGGAGCGCGCAGATTCACGTCGATGGCCGCGCTCCACGTTGCATCCGTCACCGATCCGAAGGCCTGTGGCGACATGACTGACGCGGAGCTCACGACGACATCCAGCGCGCCAAACACGCGCACCGCCTCATTCACCACGAACGACGCGGCTTCCGTCTGCGTGAGATCGGCCTGCACGACATGCACTAGCGCCCCCAGCGCACGCAACTCCTCCGCGAGCGACTCGGCATCGCGCGGCGAGTTGCCGTGATGCACGACAACAGCATCGTTGGGAGAGGCAAAGCTGCGACTGATCGCCGCGCCCAGCCGACGAGCACCACCTGTGACGAGCGTTACCCGACGCTCCGCTGCTGCCACGGCGCTCACGCTATGCGCCCGCGACGCTCACGACGCCGCAGCGGCGCGCGCGGCCACTTTCGCGTCCTGCCAGTCGAGCCAGGTCTTGGGCACCATCTGTCCGCCCAAACGACGTGGGCCTTCCTGCGTGCCGTGCCAGTCGGATCCACCGCTCGGCAGCAGGCCCGCCTTTTCGACGGTGTCCACTAAACGCTGCACCAGATATGGCGGATGGCTAGGGTGCAGCACTTCGACGCCATCGAGCCCGACCTCCGAGAGGCGCGCGACGCGCGCCGGCGTCGCGAGCTCCCCCGGATGCGCCCACACAGCCAATCCACCCGCTCGGTGCACCATCGCGATACCATCGGCGACGTCGAACTTGGCCTTCGCCATGTACGCCGGCTTCCCCCACCCTAACCATCGGTCGAAGGCGTCGCGAAAATCGCGCACCCAGCCACCGGCCACCATCGCGCGCGCGACATGCGGACGCCCGACGGCGCCATCCGCGGCCTCCGCCAACACGGCCTCCATCGTCACCGGCACGCCGTATTTGTTGAGCACGGCCACGATCTTCTCGGCGCGCTCCACGCGGCCGTTCTGCAATGTCGCCAGCGCCTCGCGCATGGAGGCGTGGCCAGTTATGTGCAGACCCAGCAAATGCAGCTCTTCGTCGTCGAAATGCGTGCTCAGCTCCACGCCCGGCACGATGCGCACGCCGAGACGCGCGCCTGCGTCGAACGCTTCGTCGAGGCCGTCCACGGTATCGTGATCGGTGAGGGCGATGGCATGCAGCTTGGCGGCGTGTGCCGCTTCCACCACGAGCGTCGGACTCAACGCGCCGTCGGATGCGGTGCTGTGCACTTGCAGATCGACAAACAATGGCGCAGGCGCCTCGTCAGCCGCGGCAGCCACCTGCGTCGGTTCACTCACGCGCGGTATCCCGCCTCGGGAGATCGCGCGCTGGGCTGCGACATGCTGAACAGCTCGCGCAGCTCCGCGTCTTCCAGCTCGGCCAGCGATTGCTCACGCGAGCGCACGCCGGACGGCGAGTAGCGCGTGACGCGCACTTCCCGTTCGTCCGCGTGACCCGCCACAAAGATCAATCCGAATTCGTCACCGACCGACTGCGTGAGAAATCCGGAGGGATACACCTGCCAGTCACGTCCTTCAATGCTCACCGTGCGTGCGGGCATTCAGCCTCCTTGTACTTCGCGCCAGCGCTCGGCCGGCACATCGGAACCGTGCGCGGCGGCGATGCTCTCATCGCTCGCCGCTTCGGTGAATTCGACGAAGCGTCCCGCTTCGTTCGCGTGCTCGAAGACCCAGAAATGCGCGTGCACCGCTGCCGCCGCTTCACGCCGCGCCACGAGCGCCGCGAGGTATGCCTCGCGCTCCGTGGACTCGACGCGCCGCTCGGCCATTGCGAGCACGCGCGGCATCAGAATCCGCCGTCGGGAATCGACTCGAGCGTCTTCTTGAGATCGGCCATGAAGCGATCGGCGTCCGCGCCGTCCACGACACGGTGATCGAACGACAGCGAGAAGTAGGCGCAGGTGCGGATCGCGATGGTGTCTTCGCCATCGGGGCCGGTGATCACCTTGGCGCGCTTCTCGATGGCGCCGAGGCCGAGGATGGCCGTGGTGCCAACGGGGATGATCGGCGTGCCAAACAGCGAGCCGAACACACCGGGATTGGTGATGGTGAACGTTGCATCCTGCACGTCCGTCGGGCTCAGCTTCTTGCTGCGTGCACGGGCCGCGAGATCGTTGACCGTCTTGGTGATGCCAGCGAGCGAGAGATCATCTGCACGCTTCACGACCGGCACGATCAGTCCCGTGGGCTCGAGGGCGACAGCGATGCCCAAGTTGATCGCCTTGCGGTAGATGATGTCCGTACCCGCCACCGAGGCGTTGAGCACCGGATGACGCTTGAGCTGCTGCGTCACGCCCTGCAGGATGAACGGCAGGTACGTGAGCTTCTGCCCCGTCTGGGCTTCAAAATCCTTGCGCATCGATGCGCGAATGCGCGCAATGCGTGTGAGGTCGATCTCGAAGAACGACGTGACGTGCGCGGCCGTCTGCACGGCCAGCGTCATGTGATCCGACGTGAGGCGACGGATCTTGGACATCGGTTCGACCGTGTCGCCGGCCCAGGGTGTCGGCATCGGACCATGGGCAGCCACACCAGCCGGTGCATGCATCGACGGTGCGACGCGCGCAGGCGCGGCCGGCGCACTCGATTGCTTCTCGAGGAACGCTTCCAGATCCTTGCGCGTGACCCGCCCCGCGATCCCCGACCCTTCGAGAGCCGCGATCTCGACGCCATGCTCGGCGGCCAGTTTGCGTACCAGCGGCGACGACTTCGTGCGCACGCGCTCTTCAAAGGAACCCGGCGATGCCGCAGGAGCAGCGGGCGCTGCGGAGGCCGCGATGGGCGCGCTCGCTGCGGGCACCGTGACCGTCGCAGCAGCCGGAGCCGGCGTTGGAGCCACAGGGGCCGCAGCAGCCGCCGCCGCGTCTGTTTCGAGGCGTGCCACGATGGTCTGCACCGCCACGGTCGCACCTTCACCCACGAGAATCTCGACGAGAATACCCGCCGACGGCGACGGGATTTCTGCGTCCACCTTGTCGGTCGAGATTTCGAAGATCGGTTCGTCGCGCTTGACCGCGTCGCCGACCTTCTTGAGCCAGCGGGATACCGTTCCTTCCGCGATGGACTCGCCCATCTGCGGCATGATCACGTCTACACGAGCCACTCGCTCATCCTCGATTCGAAGGGCTGCCGGCGGCGCGATCCGCAGTACGGTCCGCGCGGCGCAGTCGCCAAAGTGCCAGGGTTGGAAGGGTCAGGGCGCCGATGAGCGCACCCCAGCCGGCGAACACTTGCCAGTCGCACGCCGGCAACCCGGCGAGTGGCTCGCATCGCGAAAAGAATCCTACTGCCTTGCCGAGAAAGACGCCCGACATGGACCCACTGGCGCCACCGATGAAGAAGGTGAAGCACCCAACGCCGATGTTGCGCCCCGTCCGATCGTCCGGAAGCGGAGTGTTCTGCGGTTCAGCCATGGTTCAGAACGCCTTCAATACGCCGCGAGACGTCGGACGGCTCGTACCACGTCAGCCGTTTGCGGCAATACGTAGTCCTCGAGCGCAGGCGCATACGGCAAAGGAATATCAGCAGCCGTCACGCGCAGTACGGGCGCGTCCAGCCATTCAAAGCAGGTTTCCGACACGCGCGCCGTGATCTCACCGGCGATGCCACCGGTGCGCGTGTCTTCGTGCAGGACCAGCAGGCGATTCGTCTTCCGCACCGTGCGGTAGATCGCCTCTTCGTCCATTGGTGCGATCGTGCGCAGGTCCAGCACTTCGCACGAAATGCCGTGCTCGCTCGCGAGAATCTCCGCCGCTTCGAGAGCCTTCCACGTCGCGGCCGCATACGTCACGATCGACACATCGGTGCCCTCACGTGCGATGCGCGCCTGCCCGATGGGCACGACGTGATCGCCCGCCGGCATGACGTCCTTCACGCGCCGATACAGATACTTGTGCTCGAAGAACAGCACGCAGTCGTCGTCGCGAATAGCGGCCTTCATCAGGCCCTTGGCATCCGCCGCGGTGGACGGATACACGATCTTGAGCCCGGGCGTATGCAGGAAGCCCGCTTCCGGATTCTGCGAGTGGAACGGACCGCCGCGCACATAGCCGCCACTCGGCCCGCGCACCACCATCGGGCACGGCAAGAATGCGCGATAACGCGCCGTTGCCACGTAGTTGGTGAGCATGTCGTAGGCGTTCGCGATGAAGTCGATGAACTGCATCTCCACCACGGGACGCATTCCCATATGGGCCGCGCCAGCCGCCGCACCCACAATCGCGATTTCCGAGATGGGCGAATCGATCACGCGCTGCTCGCCGAACTTGGCCAGCAATCCTTCGGTGACCTTGAACGCACCACCGAACGCGCCGATGTCTTCGCCAAGACAGAACACATTCGGGTCGCGCGCCATCTCTTCGAACAACGCTTCGCGGATCGCTTCGAGATACGTGATCTCGGTGCCTGTCGTGGCAGCCATCAGCGCGATCCTCCACCAGCGTTCCAGGTGCCCCACCCTTCGGGGCGTTCGGTTCCGTACGCGTCATCCGTCGCATCGCGGCGGAACCAGAGCGGCTGTTCGGCCGGTGGGTCGGCGTACACACCAATCAGCGCATCGAGCGCCTGCGGCGTTCCCGACGCGTCGGCGATGTCGGTCGCTTCATCGATCTCGCGCAGCACGCGCGCGTCGATTGCGGCGATCTCGTCGTCCGTGGCGTTGAGCTCCGTGCGCAGCACCTTGAGATAGCGATCCAGCGGATCGTTCTCCGCCGCCCACTTCTCGATCTCGCCCGCCGGAACGTACGACTGATTGTCGTGCTCGGCGTGCCCTTTGCGACGATACGTCATCAGCTCGACGAGCGTGACGCCTTCACCGCGACGCGCGCGGTCGACCGCTTCCTTGGTCACGTCGTACACGGCCAGCACGTCGTTGCCATCGGCCTGCAGTCCGTGCACGCCGTACCCGATCGCCTTGTCGACGAACTGTTTGGCTGCGGTCTGCTTGTGCGTGGGTGTGGAGTAGGCGTAGCCGTTGTTCTCGACGATCACCACCAACGGGCAGCGTTGCACCGCAGCGAAGTTGATCCCTTCGTGAAAGGCGCCGGTGCTCGTCGCACCATCGCCGATGTACACGAGGCCCACGCGATCTTCGCCGCGCATCTTGAACGAGAGCGTGACGCCGGCCATCACCGGCACCATGTCGCCGAGTGGCGAGATCTGCCCGAGGAATCCACGCGTGGTGCCGGCCGCGCCGATGTCACCGAAGTGGATGTTGAGCTCGCGACCGCGCGTGGGCGAATCGCCCTTGGCCATGTACTGCTTCAGCACTTCGACGGGCGTCGCACCCTTCACGAGCATCGCGCCAAGATTGCGAATCAGCGGCGACATGACATCGCGCTGCTCGAGCGCGAAGCAGCTTCCGACCGCATCGGCTTCCTGGCCGAGCGAACGAAACAGGCCGCCGACGACCTTGGTCTGTCGATAGAGATTGACGAGCCGTTCTTCGAGCTGACGCGTCAGGCGCATCCAGTAGTACAGTGCCAACTTCTGCTCGCGCGAAAGCGCGTCACTCGGTCGGCGCGACGCGGTGCGTCCGGCACGCGCCTTGGCCATCAGTAGCCGGCCTCGATGCGGTGACGCGGATCGGCGGTGCGATGCAGCGCGTTGAAGAACTTCTTCACGTTCTTGTCGAGACGACTCTCGCCAACCTGGTCGGTGTGCGCTTCGACGACGGTGTAGTGACCACCGTCCATCTTCACTGTGAGCTTCATCGCGCCGAGCGGGCCGGTGAAGGCTCGCGCACGCGCGTCGCCGCTCTGCTTGGCGAGTCCCAGTGGCGTGAAGAACTGATCGGCCGTTGCCAGCACGACGTCAGGGGTGAGCGTGGTGCGGTGAAAGTGTCGCAACCTCAGGGCTCCTTCTTGGGGGCCGGTGCTGGCTTCGCGGCCGGGGGCGCGCCCTTGTCGGGCACGACGGTCTCGCGCTGATCCTGCGGCGCACGCGACGACTGCGGGGTGGTGAAATCACCCGGCTCGTCGGCGACCATGATGTCCTGCGTCCAGTCTTCCGTGCGCTGCAACGCTTTGGTCGAATCGCGTCGGAACTGCAGGCCCATCGCCCACATGCCCGCGGTGACGAACATGAGATTCGTGCGGTAGGTGCCGAGCTCTCCGGTTTCGGAGAGCCCGTTCGCTACGGTCTTGCGATCGCGGTTGGTGGCGAAGATCCGCCCCTGTCCGCCCTGAATTGGCGCGCCGGTCTTGATGTCGTTCACGACGACGCGCCAGTGCGTCGGTTCCAGCGCGCGCGTGGGTCGCTGTTCGGGGGCGACCCGAATCACGAACTCGTCCGTCTTGAATCGCAACTCGTTCTTGGGCGGCGTACCGGCATCGCAGCCCGTCAGCGAAACGCCGACGACTGCGACCATCATCATCCCACGAAGCGAAGCAACGAAACCGCGAACCCCACGCGCACGCTGTTCGGTCATTGATAGTACTCGAGTCCGAGGTGGGTGATCTGCTCCTCACCCATCCGGTGCCGGAGCGTGTTCTTCAGCTTGGTCTGCTGAATGAAAAGATCATGCTCAGGCTGGAGCCCCGCAGCAGTCTGCGGCGACTTGTAATAGAAGCTTAACCATTCCTGAATCCCCTTCATCCCGGCACGCATCGCGAAGTCGCTGAACAGCGCGAGGTCGAGGACGATCGGTGCAGCAAGAATGGAATCGCGGCAGAGGAAGTTGACCTTGATCTGCATCGGATAGCCGAGCCATCCCTTGATGTCGATGTTGTCCCAGCCTTCCTTGTTGTCGCCGCGCGGGGGGTAGTAGTTGATGCGCACGACGTGCGAGAAATCCTTGTACAACTCCGGATAGAGCTCCGGCTGCAGGATCGTGTGCAGCACCGACAGCTTCGACTCTTCCTTCGTCTTGAACGACGCCGGATCGTCGAGCACTTCGCCGTCGCGATTGCCGAGGATGTTCGTGGAGTACCAGCCTTCGAGGCCGAGCATGCGCGCCTTGAGCCCCGGCGCGATGATCGTCTTCATCCACGTCTGGCCGGTCTTGAAATCCTTGCCCGAGATGGGCACGCCCTTCCGGTTGGCGAGCTCGATGAGCGCCGGGAAGTCGGCCGAGAGGTTGGGCGCACCGTTGCAGTACGGGATGCCTTCCATAATCGCGGCATACGCGTACAACATGCTGGGCGCGATCGCCGGATCGTTCGCTTCCATCGCCGCTTCAAACGCTTCGATCGTCTGATGCTGCGGGCCGGCGACGATGAAGATTTCCGTCGAGCCGCACCACACCATCGCGCCGCGCGTTGCGCCACTCGAGGCCATGAAGTTGCGGATGTCGGCGCGCAGCTGCTCGGCGAGATCGCGCTTGTTCTTGCCCGTCTTGACGTTCGTGCCGTTGATGCGCGTGACGTAGTGGTTCTCGAAGACGGCCGGCATCGGCTTGATCGTCTTGAGGAAATCCGCGATCGGATCGATGTCCGACTTCTCGAGCACGCCGGCCTTGGTGGCCGCAGTGAACGCGTCGTCATGGAACGGGTCCCACGCCGCGAAGACGATGTCGTCCAGCTTGGCCAGCGGCACGAAGTCCTTGATGAGCGGGCTCCGCGACTCGGTACGCTTGCCGAGGCGGATCGTGGCCATCTGCGTCAGCGAGCCGATGGGCGTGGACAGGCCGCGACGGACGCGCTCGACACCGGCGATGAGCGTCGTGGAGACCGCGCCCAGTCCGGGGGTGAAGATGGCCAGCTTGCCCGAGGCCGGGGCAATGGACGCGGCGCCGCCGCGAGACGTATCGGTCACTGAGTCGGTTCTCCCTGAGAGGTCGTACGATAGACGTAAAGCATGCGCTGCACCGCCGTGATCCATGCGGTCACGGAGAGTAGCGTCACGATGAAAGCCAGCACCCAACCATTCAACGCCAAGCCGAAGAACGCTTGCGGCGCCGACAGCAGCGTCACACGCTCCGGCCGCTGGAGCAACCCGACTTTGGCGTCCAGCCCAAGGCTTTCGGCGCGCGCGCGGGTGTACGAGGTAAGAAACGTGCCGATGAGCCCGGCGAGCGTGATCACCAGCAGCACGGGATTGGCGTGCACCGGATTGATCGCGTAGAACACGACGAGGCCTCCCAACACACATCCGTCGGCGACGCGATCGAGCGTGGAGTCGTAGAAGGCGCCGAAGACGCTGCTGCGTCCCGTGCGCCGCGCGACAGTCCCGTCGAGTACATCGAACAGCGCCGTCAGCCCGAAGAACCAGCCAGCCGTACGGATGTGTCCGCTCGCGAAAATCCCCCCCGCGATCACGGTACACAGGGTGCCGATGGTCGTGATGGTATTGGGATGAACCCGACGGCGCACGAGCCAGTCGGCAATGGGCTCGATGAGCCGCAGATAGCCGCGCTGGATCGCGCTCCACAAAGCTTGCATCTAGAGACGCTGGAAAGTTGGGACCGGAAGCGCGCCACGGCGCGCATGAGGCCGCCGAGGCGAACGGCCGGACGCACTGTCCAACCGCGGGAAGGGGTAGCCCTATAAAGCTAGGACCGGCCGCCCCTTAACGGTAGAGATAGAATCGCCGCACATCGCGCTCGTACGCGACAATCGCAGGCAGCTGTCGGTCCATCACGGCGTCCGGATCGGCACCCGCCAGAATCGCCTCTCGCACCTTGGCCGCGCCCATTCGCAGGTCAAAACCACGGTCCGTCACGCGCAGTGAGTCCTTGTTCAGGCGATTGAGCGCCCACAACAGCGCCGCACCCACCCGCGCCGGCTGCACCAGCGCGCGGTCTGTGACTTCGATGCGAATTCCCGGAATCGACTTGTCGCCGTACTTGTTGTCGCCCGGCTGCTGCGGCGTGAACCGTTCCGCCTTGAAACGCACGCCGGTCAAGGAGAGGTCCTCCAGCAGGCGAGCCAACGTGTCCGCACGCAGCCACGGTGCGCCGATGCGCTGAAAGGGCTCGTTTGTGCCCCGACCCACGGAGACGTTGGATGCTTCGAAGGGCACGAGCGCCGGATAGAGCAGCGCGCTCGTCTGGTTGGGCAGATTGGGCGACGGCTTCACCCACGGCAGTCCCGTCTCGTCAAACCACATCGCACGCCGCCAGTACTGCATCGGCACGACGGTCAGCCGCGTGGTCATCTGCAGCTGCGCCTGAAAGAGGCGCGCCATTTCGCCCATCGTCAGCCCATGACGCAGCGGCATCGGATAGAGCGCGAAGCCATTGGCCGGCTTGGCGGGCGTGGCATACTCGGGGTTGGCCAGCGCCGAATCGAGCATCGCGCCTTCGATGCGCACACCGGAGAGCGGATTGGGCCGATCGAGGACCACCACGGGAATCCCCTTCTTGGCACCGGCGCGCATCGTGTAGAGCATCACGCCCACGTACGTCCAGGTGCGGGTACCGATATCCTGCAAATCGACCACCAGCACGTCGACGTCCGTCAGCAGGCTGTCCGGCGGCGGCACCGTGCCGCGCTGATAGAGCGAGAAAATAGGCAGGCCGGTCTTGGCATCCTTGTCGTCGGCCACGTTCTCATGATCGGCAGTGCCCTGCGCGCCATGCTCGGGCGCGAACAGCCGCACCAGCTTCACACCAGCCTTCACCGCGCGCGGATCGTTGAACAGCAGGTCGATCGAACGACGCCCCTTTTCATCCACGCCTGTTTGATTCGTCACGAGCGCGACGCGCTTGCCGGCCACGAGCTTGATGCTATCGTCCATGAGCACCGAGATGCCGGGGCGCACTCGTCGGTTGATGCGCAACGGCATGCCGTCCGGCCCCTCCTCGGGCTGGGGACGATTGTCGGGCTTATTGTTGCCAGAGCAGGCGGCGATCACCGCCGCTGCGCCCACGGCGACAAGCCACAGACCACGCTTCACCGTTCCGCGCCTCGTCTCCGGCACCATTCGCTGCATCGACCAACGCGCGTGCTGCTGGCACGCCGTCTCTTCCTGCCTCGCTCCGAGATGCTTCACGCACTCCTCCAGGTATGGCCGTCACGCCGACGCGGCGTATCGGACCTGCTTGTCGGCGAACACATCACACTCCGCCCTCCCTACGTGGCCCCGCTCGCGCGCACCTCGTTTGCCCTGCTGACCGGCCTGTCCCTTACCGGCGTGGCACTCGCCGGATGTGCCCGACCCGCCACGACTCCGAATGCCGCGTCCACCGGCATCTCGATGCGCGGTGCACGGCCAGCGGCATTGTCCGTCGACCCCTCGGTTCCGCTGCCCGCCGAGCATCGCCGATGGATCGACCGCACCGTCGCCACGATGACCCTCCGCGAACGCGTGGGCCAGATGGTGATGGTCTGGGTCCTCGGTGACTTCACGAACGCACGCGAACCGGGCTTTCTCAAGATCGTTGACCAAGTTCAGCGCGATGGTATCGGTGGGATCGTGATGTCACTGGGCTCACCCGTCGAAGTGGCAGCCAAGCTCAACTACCTGCAGGCCCGCGCGAAAATCCCGCTGCTCGTTGGCAGCGATGTGGAGCCGGGGCTCGGTCGTCTCGAAGGTGGATTCTTCTCGCCCACCTACCCGAGCGCCGGCAGTGCGACCGTACTGCCGAGCAACATGGCCATCGGTGCGACCGGTCGCGTGCAGGATGCCGAAGACGCCGGTCGGATCACGGGCACGGAATCGCTTGCGATCGGCATCCACATGGCGTTCGCGCCTGTCGTGGACGTCAACAACAATCCGTCCAATCCCGTCATCAACGTTCGGTCGTTCGGCGAGGACCCGCGCGCCGTCTCCACGCTCGCGTCGGCGTTCATCAAGGGCGTGCAGTCCACCGGCGCCGCCGCCACGGCGAAGCACTTTCCCGGCCACGGCGACACCGACACCGATTCGCATCTGGGGCTGCCCGTGATTCCCGTGCCGCGTAGTCGGCTCGATTCCGTGGAGCTGCTTCCTTTCGCGGCCGCCGTACGTTCCGGCATCGCCGGCATGATGACGGCGCACATTGCGTTGCCCGGTGCCTATGGCGACAGCGTGCCGGCGACGCTCTCGCCGCGCATTCTCACAGGACTGTTGCGCGATTCCCTCGCCTTTCGCGGCGCGACGTTCACCGACGCGATGACGATGGACGGACTCGCGCGCGGTTACGGCGTGGAAGAAAGCTCCGTGCGCGCGATCGAAGCAGGCAACGACATTCTGCTCATGCCCCCCGATGTCACCAAGGCGATCGACGCGGTCGTCAAGGCAGTGGAGAGCGGACGCATCACACCGGCTCGCATCGAACAGAGCGTGCGCCGCATTCTCGAGCTCAAGCTGCGTACCGGCGCGGTCGCACGACCGATCGTCTCGCTCGATGCACTGCGCGACTCCGTGGCCACACCCGCTCACTGGGCCACGGCACAGGGGATCGCACAGCGTGCGATCACGCTGCTGCGCGACAGCGCGTCGCTGGTGCCGGTCGCACGTACTGCCCGCGTCATGCTTCTCACGTACGCGGCCGATGCCGAAGTCGCCGCTGGTGTTCCCTTCACTGCCGAAGTCCGCCGCCAAGGAGCGCGGGTGCGTGCCTCACGACTCTCGCCGCACGCGAACGCCGCCGAACTGGATTCACTGGCGCGCGAGGGCGAACAGATGGATCGCGTCATCGTCTACTCGTATACGCGCACCCTCGAGGGCGAAGGACGCTTGGCCATCCCTGCGCCGATCGCGGCATTCATCGCGCGGTTGGCCAGCAGCGGCAAATTGGTGATGGTCGCTGGTGGCAACCCCTACCAGTTGCGTCAGGTACCCTCGGTGCCCACCTACATGGTCACCTATGGACGCGGTGACGCGCTCGAGCGCGCGGCCGCGCGTGCACTGTTCGGCATGGCTCCGATCTCGGGGCACATCCCGGTCACACTTCCCGGATTCTTCACACGAGGCGAGGGACTGATGCGTGAGATCGCGCGCGACACGAAGGGAACGCCATGATGACTGCTCACCTGCGCTCACCGCGCGCCGTCGTGGCGGCGGGCACGCTGCTCGTCGCCGCGGCGGCAGGCGCTTGTGCCAGCGCGACGTCGGCGGCGAGTAGCGCACCTACGGCGGCCGCGGCCGGCATCCCCGCTTCGCGCATCAATGCCCTTCAGGATTCGCTGCGCGTCGTCATCGACCGCGCGATCGCCGACAGTGCGTTTCCCGGTGCCTACGTCGCAGTTGGCAACGCGAACGGCGTACTGGCCGAATACGGCGCCGGCCGCCTCGACGCGGCCGACGCCACGCGACCGAGCGCCAGCACGGTCTGGGACCTCGCCTCTCTCACCAAGGTCGTGGGGACGACCTCGGCGATGCTCCAACTCGTCGGACAGGGGAAGGTCGTCCTCGACTCGCCGGTGGTGCGCTATCTCCCCGCATGGAAGGCGCCGGGCACGTCGCGCATCACGGTGCGTCAGCTCATGACGCACTCGGCGGGCCTCCCGGCCTGGCGCCCCTTCTACAAGGAAGCCACGACCGCCGACGAAGCGATCGGTCAGCTGTTCGGCACTGGCCCCGACACCGTGCCCGGCAAGCGATTCCTGTACAGCGACCTGGGCTTCATGCTACTCGGCAAGCTGGTCGAAAACGTCTCGGGCGAGTCGCTGGCGCAGTACGACGTGGCGCACATCTTCGCGCCGCTCGGCATGCGCGACACCCGCTACTTGCCGCCGGCCGACTGGCTGCCGCGCATCGCCCCGACTGAGCAGGACCCGTGGCGCCAGCGAAAGGTGCGCGGAGAGGTGCACGACGAGAACGCGGTCCGAGTGGGCGGCGTCTCCGGGCATGCGGGGCTCTTCTCCAGCGGGCGGGATCTCGCCCGATTCGCTCGCATGTATCTGAGCGGCGGAACCCTCGACGGAGCGCGCGTGTTCGACGCGGGCACGGTCGCGCAGTTCACTCGCGTCCAGGACACGACGATCTCGCGCCGCGCGTTGGGGTGGGAGACGCCCACCGGAGGCAACTCTGCGGGTCGGAAGCTGTCACCCGTGGCGTTCGGGCACACCGGATTCACCGGTACCTCGCTCTGGATGGACCCGCAGCGGGGGATGTTCGTCCTTTTGTTGACCAACCGGGTGAACCCGACCCGGACGAATCTCAAGATTGGTCGGGTGCGCACCTCTGTCGCGGACGCGGCGGTGGCGGCACTCTTTCCCTGAGTCGGCGCTCGGGGCGTCCCAGATTTCTTGCAAGGGGAGCGATCCAGTCGCTATTATCTCGGGTAGCATGACACGACGTCGCAGCGCTGGGTTTCCGCGTGGTGCGGGAACGAGCAACGACGCGTTCCATCAGGCCGACGGTACCGCCGGCCGTTTCGGAGGGCAGCAATGAGCACGATGCAGCAGCCAGAGGTCATGGTGGTCATTACGCCGGTCGCCGGGACCGAAGTTCTGAAGTTCATGGAAGCCGAAGGCGTGACGGCGGAACAGGGCGGTCTGCGTGTGTCCGTGATGCCGGGCGGTTGCAGCGGCTTCAAGTACGGCCTAGTGATCGAAGACAAGAGCGCCGAAGACGACATCGTGATCGATCACGAAGGCGGCTTCAAGGTGTTCGTGGATCCGTTCTCCGCGCAGTATCTCAGTGGTACGGTGATCGATTACGTCTCGTCGATGCAGGGTTCGGGCTTTACATTCAAGAATCCGAATTCCACGGGCGGATGCGGCTGCGGGAGTTCCTTCTCCGCCTGATCACGTCGGCGCCGCGTCAGGCGCCCACCACCACAGCACAACGATGAGTTCTCAGGCCACCAGCACACCGGAGCCCTCGCTGGCCCGCGTCCTCGATCCGAGTCGCGGGCCTCTGCGTATCGAGGCTTCGCCTGATCTTCCCTCCGATGCTGCGCTGCGTTCGCGCGAGCGCATTCCAACCATCATCGTCGACGATCACGAAGCGCTTGCCCGCATGGTGGCCGCGCGTATCGCGACACTCATTCGCGATCGCGCCGCCGCCAATCGCAAGATCGTGCTCGGCCTCGCGACCGGATCCACGCCGATCGGTGTCTATCGCGAGTTGATCCGCCTGCATCGCGAAGAACAGCTGAGCTTTGCGAACGTCGTGACGTTCAATCTCGACGAGTACTACCCGATGCCGCCCGCGAGCATCCACTCGTATCATCGATTCATGTGGGAGAATCTCTTCTCGCACGTGGACATCGACGCGGCGAACGTGCATCTGCTGGACGGCACACTCGCGCGCGCCGATGTCGAAGCGGCCTGCCGCGCCTACGAAGACGCGATCGTCGCGGCGGGTGGCATCGATTTCCAGCTTCTCGGTATCGGCAAGACCGGCCACATCGGCTTCAACGAGCCCGGCTCGGGTGAGTCGAGCCGGACGCGCATCATCCATCTCGATCACGTCACCCGCCGCGACGCCTCGGCGGATTTCTTCGGCGAAGAGAACGTGCCGCGCGAAGCGATCACGATGGGTATCGCGACGATCCTCGCTGCGCGTGAAATCGCCATTC
Source organism: Gemmatimonas sp. (assembly GCA_965279375.1). GTDB lineage: Bacteria > Gemmatimonadota > Gemmatimonadetes > Gemmatimonadales > Gemmatimonadaceae > Gemmatimonas. The sequence continues at coordinate 4,120,223 of OZ257156.1, forward strand.
TGGCGACAGGCGAGCACAAATCGGGCGTCGTCAAGCGCGCTGTCGAAGGCGAGATCGATCGCGACGTCGCCGCGACGTTCCTGCAGCGTCATCCGTCCACCACGTTTTTTGTGGACGAATCGGCTGCGGTCGAACTCACGCGAGTCGCGACTCCATGGCTGCTCGATGAAATCACGTGGACCGACGCGCTCGAAACGCGCGCGGTGACGTGGCTGGCCGGACGCACGGGCAAGGCGATTCTCAAGCTCACGCACCAGGACTACGCCGATCATCAGCTCACGTCGCTGGTCGCGCGCCACGGCTCGCCCGGCGCGGTGAATGGTCTCGTGTTCAACGTCCTCGGCGCCAAGATCAAGGGCAAGAGCAAGCTGCCGCGCGCGAAGCGCGTGATCTGCTTCTCGCCGCACCCAGACGACGACGTGATCTCGATGGGTGGCATCCTGCGCAAGTTCGTCGAGAACGAGAACGACATGACCGTCGCGTACATGACGAGCGGCAACATCGCCGTGTTCGATCATGATGTGCGCCGCTACATGGATTTCCTCGAGCGGTTGGACCGCGAGCGCATCAGCGATGGCACTGCAGTACGCCAGCTCGCGGAAACCGTGGATGCCTTCCTGACCAACAAGCACGCCGGCCAGGTCGATATTCCGGAAGTGCAGGACATCAAGCGCATCATCCGCGAGTCCGAAGCGGTGAGCGGCATCGAAGTGATGGGTCTCAATCGCTCGCATGCGCGCTTCCTCAACCTGCCCTTCTATCAGACAGGCAAGGTGCGCAAGGATCCGATCGGTCCTGCCGACGTGAGAATCGTGGCCGATCTGCTCCGCGAGCTCAAGCCGGAAATCGTCTTCGTGGCCGGCGACCTTTCCGATCCGCACGGCACCCATCGCATGTGCAAGGAAGCGATCGATGCTGCGCTCATTGAAGTGTACGGCGACGGTGCGGTGGCGCCGGCGCGTCCGGAAGTGTGGCTCTACCGCGGTGCGTGGCAGGAGTGGCCGGTGACTGAAGCCACGACGCTCGTCCCGCTCTCGCAGGAAGAGCTGACGCTCAAGATCCAGGCGATCTTCAAGCATCAGTCGCAGAAAGACTCGGCTCCCTTCCCCGGCCAGGACGAACGCGAGTTCTGGCAGCGCGTCGAACAGCGCAACAAGGCCACGTCGGCGCAGCTCGATCGATTGGGACTCGCAGAATACTTCGCGATGGAAGCGTATGTCATCGTCTAACCTGCCATCGTTCAACAAGCGGGTCTCGTGACCGGTCGCTTCAATCTTCTGGATCTGCTGGTGCTGCTGGCCTACCTGACCGGCACAACAGCGCTGGGCATGTGGATCGGCCGAGGACAGCGCACGGCGAACGAGTACTTCGTGGCAGAGCGCGCGATCCCGTGGTGGGCGGTGCTCTTCTCCATCGTGGCGAGTGAAACGTCTGCGCTGACGTTCATCAGCATTCCCGGGTTGTCGTACGTCGGCAACCTCGGGTTTCTCGAGGTCGTCGCAGGCTACATCGTTGGACGAATCGTCGTGGCGTACACGCTGTTGCCGCGGTATTTCGCCGGCAACCTCGTCACGGCGTACGCACTCCTCGAAACACGCTTCGGTCTCGGCACACGCCGCTTCACGTCGATCGTGTTCATGATCACGCGTGCGCTGGCAGATGCGGTGCGCGTCTTCGCAACCGCTATTCCGGTGGCATTGATCATCGGTCCTGTCATGCCGGCCGAGTACACCATGCCCGCGGCCATCATCGTGCTGGGCGTCCTCACGGTCATCTACACGTACCGCGGCGGCATGAAGGCCGTGGTGTGGACGGAGTTGTTGCAGGCAAGCATTTATCTGTTCGGCGGGCTCTCCGCGATCGTGCTGATTGGCGGTGCGGTGGACGGCGGCTGGAGCACGATCATCGACAAGGCTGGCGCGGCAGGCAAGCTGCAAGCCATCGACTGGTACGCAGGCTTCGATCGACCGCACACGATGTTCGCCGGCATCATCGGCGGTGCGTTCCTCGCCATGGCATCGCACGGCGCGGATCAGATCATCGTGCAGCGGTTGCTCTCCAGCCGTTCACTCAAGCAGGCGCAGGTGGCAATCATCGGCAGCGGCTTCGCCGTATTCGCGCAGATGACGCTCTTCCTGTTCGTCGGCCTCGGTCTGTGGGTGCTGTACGAAGGACGCCCGTTCTCGGCGGCGGATCAGATCTTCCCGACGTACATCATCGAGCGCATGCCGCATGGCCTCATCGGCCTGATTGTCGCGGCCATCATCGCGGCCACGATGAGCACGCACTCCGGCGCGATCAATGCGCTGGCTGCGTCGTCCACGCACGACATCTACTTGCCGTTCACGGGACGCAGCCCGGATGATCCGCGCACGCTCAAGGTCGGCAAGCTGTTCGCGCTTGGCTGGGGCATCGTGCTTACGCTTGGCGCGCTGATGTTCAAGGAGAACGGGACGCCCGTCGTCGTGATTGCGCTGTCGATCGCTTCCTTCACACAGGGCGGACTGCTGGGCGGTTTCTTCCTCGGCATGTTCTGGTCGCGCGCCATTCAGCGCGATGCGATACTTGGAATGAGCGTGGGCATCAGCTGCATGGCGTTCATCGTATTCGCCAAGCAGATCGTGGCCGCCTATCCGTCCACTGCCAGCACGCTTGGTGGCGTGGCGACGATCGCGTGGCCGTGGTATGTGCTCATCGGTCTCTCGATTACCTTCGTGACGGGGATGTTGTCCTCCTTCACGCACGCGGCGCCGAGTGGCGCGCCGCTTCCTTCCACTCGGACTCGCGCATGAGCGCCGGCCCACTCGATCCCATGCCGCTCGTCGTCGGAGTTGACGGCGGCGGCACTCGCACACGTGTCGTGCTCGCCGACGCCGCGGGCAACGTGCTCGCGCGCACCGAGGGCGCGGCCACGTCGCTGCAGCCCGGCCACGAGTCCGTTGCGGCCGACATCATCAAGGTGCTCATCGCCGACGTGCTGGCGATGGCGGAGCGCACGGAAACTCGTCCGGCGGTCTGCGTCGTTGGCGTGGCGGGAGCGGGCCAGGAGCGTACGGCGCAAGCGCTGTGGTCCGCGCTGGCGTCGCGTCGCATTGCCGATGACGTGTCGGTGCAGGCCGATGCGACGATCGCGATGGACGACGCGTTTGGCGACTCCGCCGGTGTGCTGCTCATCGCCGGTACTGGCTCCGTGGCGTTCTCGCGTGCACCGGATGGCCGGTTGGAGCGTTGCGGTGGATGGGGTCCCAACATTGGCGACGAGGGCAGTGCCGCATGGCTCGGCCGTCGTGCGCTGAGCGTCGTGACGGCGGCAAGCGATGGCCGCGAGCCCGATACCGCGCTCACCGGAGCACTGCTGACCGCGCTCGAGCTCGAGTCGCTGGATGAGCTGATCCCGTGGGCGGCGGATGCGACGCCCGGAAAGCTCGCGGCGTTGGCGCCCGTAGTGGCCAAGGTTGCGTCCACCGGCGATCTGCGTGCCAATGCGCTCATCAGTCTGTGCGTGGAAGAGCTCTCGCTGCACGTGCGCACGTTGGCGCGTCGTTGCTTCATGGACGAGCGCGCGGCGATTCCTGTGGCGTTGGCCGGCGGGCTGATGTCCAAGGGTTCGCTGGTGCGGAAGCGCCTCGAGCAGCGTCTCAAGAGCGCCGTGCCGGGCGCGATGGTGCGTGCCGACGATGTCGACGCAGCGCGCGGTGCAATTCGTCGTGCGCGCCGACTGCTGGGTGTCGAGGTGTAACCGTCGCTTCAGGCGAAGAAAAAGAGCCGCACGGCAATTCTCCGCGCGGCTCTTTCGTTTGTGCCACCTCGTCGATCAGGCCGCGACCGCGACCTCTGGCTCCGGTTCGCCAAGCACGCCTTCCCAACGCGCCATCACTGCCGTCGCGAGGCAATTGCCCAACAGATTCACCGACGTGCGCGCCATGTCCATGATCGCGTCGACGCCGAGGATGACAGCGATGCCTTCGAGCGGCAGGCCGAACTGCGCCAGTGCGCCCGAGAGAATCACCAGCGACGCACGCGGCACCGCGGCAACGCCCTTGGACGTCAGCATGAGCGTAAGCATCATGAGCAGCTGTTGACTGAGCGGCATGTCGATACCGGCCGCCTGCGCCACGAACACCGATGCGATGGCGAGATAGAGCGTGGAGCCGTCGAGGTTGAACGAGTAGCCCGTGGGCAACACGAACGACACGATGCGACGCGGCACGCCGAACTTCTCCATCGCCGTCATCGCCTGCGGGAACGCCGCCTCGCTCGACGCCGTGGTGAACGCGATCAGCCACGGTTCACGCACCGATTTCCAGAACTTGGCGATCGGGATGCGCATGATCAGCGCGACCGGTACGAGGATGACCAGGACAAACACGATCAGCGATACGTAGAGCGTGCCCACCAGCTTGGCGAGATTGAGCATCACGCCCAGCCCGCTCTTTCCGACCGTCACACCGATCGCCGCACCGATGCCGATGGGTGCGTAGGCCATCACGATACCGACGAACTTGAACATCACGTCGCTGAGCGACTGCAGCCAGTCGAGCATGATCTTCTTGGACGGTCCTTCGACGCGCGCGAGCGCGACGGCGAAGATGATCGCGAAGAAGACGATCTGCAGCACTTCATTGTTGGCTGCCGCTTCGAAGAAGCTCTGCGGCACCGTGTGCTCGAGCACCGACGCGAACGTCGGTGTCTTGGCTGCCAGCGCTTTGAACTCGTCGCTTCCGCCCGCAGACGACAGCTGCACGCCCACGCCCGGCTTCACCCAATTCACCGCGATCAAGCCGATCGCGAGGGCGGCCGTCGTCACGATTTCGAAATAGATGATCGATCGCAGTGCGAGCTTCCCGACTTTCTTCATGTCGTCGCCGTGGCCGGCAATGCCGACCACGAGCGTGCTGAAGAGCAGTGGCACGATCAACGACTTGATCATGCGCAGGAAGATGTTCGCGAACGGCTTCAGATTGGCTGCGATGTCAGGTGCCTGCCATCCGATCAGGATGCCAACCACCATCGAAATCAGAATCCACTGCGAGAAGCCGATGCCGAGGAAGCCACGGCTCTTTGGCGCGGGCGAAGCAGCTGCAGAGTGTGCCATTGCGTGGGGTGTCAGATGAACAGCGGAGCAAGCACGAGTGTGATCGTCGAGAGCAGCTTGATCAGCACGTGCAACGACGGGCCTGCGGTGTCCTTGAACGGATCGCCGACAGTATCACCAACAACGGCCGCCTTGTGCGCGTCAGACTTCTTGCCGCCGTAGACACCCGTCTCGATGTACTTCTTGGCGTTGTCCCACGCGCCGCCACCGTTGTTCAGGAAGCCGGCCATCAGAATGCCGACCACCGTCGCGATCATCAGGAAGCCGGCGACTGCTTCGGCGCCAAGATGTTCATCCGGCGCGGAGAGCGCCTTGAATACGAGGCCCACGCCAATCGGGAACGCGAGCACGAGGAAGCCAGGGAGCACCATCGCCTTGAGCGCGCCCACCGTCACGATGTCCACGCACGCCGCGTAGTCCGGCTCTTCGGTGCCCTTCATGATGCCCGGGCGCTCCTCGAACTGACGACGCACTTCGGCGATGACGCTCTGCGCGGCCTTGGACACTGCGGTCATCGCGAGCGACGAGAACCAGAACACGAGCATGCCGCCGATCAGCGCGCTGACGAACACCTGCGGCTTGCTGAGATCGACATGCAGCGCCTGGCCCGTGTAGTTCTTCACTTCGTCGAGATACGCGGAGAACAGCAGGAACGCGGCGAGTGCCGCCGAACCGATCGCGTAGCCCTTGGTAAGCGCCTTGGTCGTGTTGCCAACCGCGTCGAGCTTGTCGGTCTTGTTGCGGATCTCTTCGGGCTGCTTGGACATTTCGACGATGCCGCCGGCGTTGTCCGTGATCGGACCAAACACGTCCATCGCCAGGATGTAGCCGGCCGTGCCGAGCATGCCCATGGTGGCCACGGCGGTACCAAACAGACCACCAGCCGCTTCGCCATCGATCATGATGCCGCTGGACCGGCCGAGCATGAAGCTGCCGACCAAGGCAATCGCGATCGTGAATACCGGCAACACCGTGGACTCCATGCCGACCGACAAGCCCATGATGATGTTCGTGGCGGGACCGGTCTGCGACGCTTCCGCGATGCTGAGCACCGGGCGGTAGCGATATTCGGTGTAGTACTGCGTGATGAAGACGAACGCGATGGACGTCACGACGCCGATCATGGCGCAGCCGAAATAGTGGAGCCACGCGTTCGGAGCATCGGGCGTGACGAGCAGCCACTTGCAGGCAAAGAAGATCGCGACGCTGACGAGTGCGGCGGTGATGTAGTAGCCGCGGTTGAGCGCCTTCATCGGGTCCGCGTCTTCGGTCGTGCTCACGCTCATCACACCGACGATGGAGCAGACGAGGCCGAGCGAGCCGATCACGAGCGGGAAGAGAATGCCTGCGACGCCAAACGACTTGAACAGCAGCACGCCGAGGATCATCGCGCCGATGTTTTCGGCAGCGGTGGATTCGAACAAGTCGGCACCGCGACCAGCGCAGTCACCCACGTTGTCGCCCACGAGGTCGGCGATCACAGCCGGGTTGCGCGGATCGTCTTCAGGGATGCCCGCTTCGACCTTACCCACGAGGTCCGCGCCGACGTCAGCCGCCTTGGTGTAGATACCGCCACCCAGCTGGGCGAAGAGCGCCACAAACGAAGCGCCGAAACCATAGCCGACGATCAGGAACGGAATCTTGGTCGCCCAGACCTGCGAATCCATTCCCGCGGGAATCATCGCTGAGATCAGCGCGAACAAGCCACCAACGCCGAGCAACGACATCGACACGGTGAAGAGTCCCGATACAGCGCCGCCGCGCAATGCGGTCTGCAGCGCGGCGTTGAGCGAGGTCATTGCCGCAGCGGCAACCCGGATGTTCGTCCGAATGGAAACCCACATGCCACCGTAGCCCGCGATGCCCGACGACAGCGCACCGAGCAGGAACGAGAGCACGATGAAGAGCGCGAAGACCTTCGGGTCATCGACCGGATCGGTCGCGTTGTGCGAGCGAATCAATCCGTAACCGACACCGAGCACCACCGCGACCAACACGGCGAGCATCGCGATCGTCTTGTTCTGTCGGGCGAGATAGGCCTCGGCGCCGACCTGAATGGCGTTGGAAATCTTTTGCATCGCGGGGGTGCCTGTACCTCGCGCCAGAACCCAGCGCGCAAGGAACACCGCGAAGATGAGAGCGAACACGCTCCCGCCGAGAATGATCGAGAGGAGCAGCGACTGAGACGCAATCATGAGCTGGACACTCGCCAGGTGGAGATGACGAAAGGACCGCTATGGACGTCGGGGAGAACCGCGTGATGGTTCGCGCGGGGCTGAGCGGCGTCACCGTGGAAGGATGCTCCGGTCGACGCAGCGCAAATGCGAGCGAAACCGGGAGCGCGTTGCCATGCGGAGACGGGCCTCATGAGGCCTTTCCGTCACAGAACGTCGGCAAGGTACAGGCGGGGGCACTACTCAGCCAGACCACAAACGACGGAACGTTCACGTCGCGACTCGGCCCGTGGCCTCGGGGATCCAGCAATGGAATGCGCGCGAGCGAGCGGCGCGAGCCGACGACCTACAGTGAGTAGGTAATCTCGGCCTTGGCCCGCACCGGGACGCCGGAGGCGTTCACCGCAGGGCGGAAACGAATGGCGGCAAGCGCGTCACGCAGCTTGCGATTGTAGGAGCCGTCCTTGGTCGGTGTGAACTGCAGGTCCACCACCTTTCCCGTTGAATCGACATCGAAGATGACGACGACGGTACCACGCGCCTTGGACGGTACAGGAATGGGCGGAAGGAAGAGCTCCGTGGGCGCGGGCGGATAGACCGTGCCTGGTCCGCCGCCGGTTCCGGCGCCGACGCTGCTTCCCTTCCCTGTGCCGATCCCTGATCCGACGCCACCGCCGCTTCCAGGGCCAGAGCCAGCGCTGCCATCGGTGCCGGATCCACCGCCGGTGCCAGTCACCGCCGACTTCACGTCAGCGGCGTCAGCGCTGGTCGGCTTTGCAGGAGTGGGCGCGGGCGGTTGCGGCGTTGGCGGTGGAACGACCGGCGGCGGCACGATCGGCGGGATCACGGGCGGCTTGACCGGTGGCACCACCGGGGGCGTCACCGGGGTCGGCGTGGGCGCAATCTTCACGAACTGCAGCCGTTCGGTCTTGGCGCCGCCAGTGCCCCGATTGCCACCGCCGCCACCGCCCGCCGGTCCAGGTCCACCGGCCCCCAGCACTTCGGACAACAGTTCTGGCGACGTGAACGGAACGATCAAAAGAAAGATGACCAACAGGTGCAACAACACGGAGACGATCGCGCCGAGCGTGCGCCGGCTCCGCGAGACCGGAATGCCGATAGGCGGACGGTAGCGTGGCCGCTCACGACGCGGCGCTGGCGCTGGCGCATCGAGGCCGTCTGGCCCGCTGGAAATCGGTGGAACGTATCCCATGCGCTGAATGAGAAGCGTGAGAGAACGTGAAGAGGTCCTGCGAGAATGAACACGCGAAGGGCGCCGCGCCCTAAACGTACTACGGCGGACGATCCCGATGGGTTCGTCCGCCGTTCTGCGCAGCGAGCCGGGTGTTGCTACCCGGCCCTATGCGAAAGGGTCACGCAGCAGCGATCACTTGGGCGGAACGCCGATGACCTTGACGCCGGCGCCGCGCGCCTGGTCCATGCCCCAGATGACCGCGCTGTACTTCACCGTGGTGTCACCCTTCACGAAGATGACCTTTTCCGGCCGCGGATCGAAGATCGTCTTGAGGCGCGCGAAGAGCGCATCCTTTTCGACGGGTTCCTTGTTGATCGCGTACTTGTCGTCGGGGAGCACTTCGAGCACGATCTGGTCGGGCACGACATTGCTCGCCGGCTGCGGCGTCGGATCAGGCAACTGCGTGTCGATCGCCTTGCGGCTCATGGGGATGATCATCATGAAGATGACCAACAACACCAGGAGCACGTCGATCATCGGCGTGACGTTCGGTTCGTTGTTGAGGTTGCTGCCTCCACCACCCGCTGACATGCCCATGGCTAGTTCGTCCCCACCTTGATCTTATCGCTCGCCACGAGCGACTCGGTCCCAGGCTTCTGTTCGGTGATGAGTGCTGCCACGCGGACGCCCGACTTCGAGAGGCGATCGAGGGCATCGATGACCTTCACGTACTGGAGGTCCTTGTGGGCCTTTACGTACATGATGTAATCGTCGCGCGGCTGGTCGTAGATCTGCTTGACCAGCGTCTCGAGGTCTTCGTTGCGGACGGGCTTCTTGTTCAGGTAATACCGGCCCTGATCGTCGATGCCGAGCACCTGGTCGCCGTCTTCTTCCGGATGGGTCTTCATGTTCTGACCTTCCGGCGGGACCGCCGTGAAGCCCGCGTTGATCTGCGGCACGACGATCATGAAGATGACGAGGAGCACGAGCATCACGTCGATCATGGGGGTGACGTTCGGATCGGCTTTTACACCGCCTCCACCGCTGACTGCCATACCCATATCGCGACACTCCTTTCGTTACGTCGTCCGCGCGGCGCCCTTGACGAGCGCGCGCGTGACGACCGGTTCGTTCTGTCAGCTGCGAACAGCCAGCGAGTTACTGCGAGATGGCCTGACCGCCGGCCGTGTTGAACTCACGGGTGAAGCGCGAGCGACCGAATTCGCCGGAGACGCCCTTGATGAGATAGTCGATCATTTCCTTCGACGTGTACGTCATCTCGGCCGTCAGGTTGTCGATCTTCGTCTGGAAGTAGTTGAACGCCCACACGGCCGGGATGGCGACGCCGATACCGATGGCCGTCGTGATCAGGGCTTCGGCGACACCGCCGGCGATGGCGGAGATACCACCGGCGCCCGACGTGGCCATGCCGGTGAAGGAGTTAACGATGCCCATCGTGGTGCCGAGCAGACCGACGAACGGCGCTGTGGCGCCAACCGTCGCGAGCACGCCCGTGCCGCGCTTCATGTCAACGATCGTCATGAGCATCTCGCGCTCGACCGCACGCTCGGCCGAGTTGATGTCGGCAACCGTCACCGAGCCATCCTGGATGAGCGGACGAATTTCACCGAGCGCACCACCGAGCACGCGGGCCACATGCGACTTCTTGTAGCCTTCGGCCAGCTTGATGGCTTCGTTGAGGTTGTCCTCTTCGAGGAACTGCGAGAATTCCGGGGCGAACTTACGCGTCTCGGCCTGCGCCTTGCGCAGGTTCCACCACTTCGAGATGAGCACCGTGAACGAGAAGGCGGACATGCCGAGCAGCGTGAAGACGATGCCCTTGGCAAACCAACCCATCGACGAATACAGCTCCATCAGCGACATGTTCATGGTGCGGGTCTCCGTGCAACGAAAGGAAGAAGAGAACTAGCGATTGAGCGAGAACTGGAACGGCTGCTGTACGAGCTGCTTCACCTTGCGACCACCCACTTCAGCGGGCAGGAACTTCATACGCTGCAGCGCATTCTTGACCGAGGTCGAGAAGAGGTCGTTGTCCGACTTGAGCACCTTGAAGGTGGCCATGTCCGCACGACCGGTCGTATCGACGACGAACTGCGCGAGGACCGTGCCCTCGATACCAGCAGAACGCAGCATGTCCGGGTACGCAGGACCCGTGGCGCCAGGCGCCATCACGACAGGCTTTTCTACTTGGAAATCGAAGTACGGCTGGTCGCCCTGCGGTACAGGGCCCTTTCCACCTTCGACACCCTTCGACGTACCACCTGCCACACCCTTACCCGAGAAGTCCGCTTCGTCGGTGACCTTCTTTGAAAGGTCGATATCAGGGATGATGTTGGGGATTTCGATCGGCGCGGAAAGCACCTGGAACCCCTTCGGCGGTGGCGGTGCAGCCACAGCGTCCGGTGGTGGGGGTGGCTTCTCCGGCTCGGGCGGCTTGGGTTCGTCCTTCTTCACCTCGACGAAGTCCACCTTCTCTTCCTTCGTCTTTTCGTTCTTCAAGCCGGCATTGGCCGTGACAACGACAAGCGCCGCCACGATACCCGCGTGAAAAACGACGGAAAAGAGTGACCCACCCAAGGTTTTCTGCTTCTTCGCCTTCGATTCAACCAGATTGTTAAACATCGGGCTCGTCCGGGTACGGGTCGCAGAGCCCGGGGATGCTCCCCGGGGACTGACTGCAGCGATTCTACGCCCCAGAGATGATCCAGCAATGGCGAAAAGATTAGCATTGGATTAATCCGAGGTTAGCATTCCCCTCATTGAGTCGATGGCGTTCGCGACATTCGCGCTCGACTCACCCCGGCTTCGTTACACCACGCGAGACTGAGCCCGTCAACCGTACGTCGTACGGCGCGTGTTGCGCGTCACACCCCGCGGCCTCGACACCGACTCATCGCGGCTTCAACGCCGCCTCACCGCCGCGCGCGCGTCCACAGCGCGATCACGCCGCAACTGCCACCCGCCTGATTGAACTGCGACGGGATCTCGCTGGCGCCGACATACACCTCTACCGCATCCAGCAGATCGACGCTCACCCCATCGATCACGCTCGGCGGTGCCGTCCGGCCGCCTCGTGCCGGCTGACCGATAGGCGGCGCTGGCGGTGCCCCGCGCTCGTCATCGAGTTGCACGCCGTCGAGATAGACCGACATGGGGCAGTCGCTCAATCCGCCCGCACGACGCGTGCGCGGCACGAATCCGCTCCCCGACGCCACCAGGCGTACCGACGGCACTCGCCGCAACAGATCACTGGTCCGTCGCGGTGCCAGCGAATCGATCGACTGCCGATCGAAGATGTGCCCACGCGCATTCACTCGACGCCCCTCGAGCCCCGGCACGTCAGAGCGGCGCGCGGTGCGCACCACCTCGGGCAACCTCTGCGCACTCGCCACCAACTCCACCGGCAGCTCGAAGCGACCGCCCACGGTCAGCTCCACGCGTTCCTCGACCGGTGCGAATCCCAGCACCTCCACGCGGATCACGTACGCGCCCAACGGCCTGTCCGCAAAGCGAACCCGCCCCTGCTCGTCGGTGCGCGCAAAACCCGACCGTGCTCCGTCTACCGACACGAGCACCCCCCGCAACGCGCGCGTGCCACGCGCGTCCACGGCGCGCACCACCACGGTCAAGGCCGCGACGCGCGTCGAATCGACGGCGCGTGCGTCCTGCGCACCAAGAACGGAACGCGCCGCACCCGTCCAGAGGCTCATTGCGAGTCCCCGAACGAGTGCGGCCCGAGACCAGCACCACATCGCTGCCGTCCGTCGCGAACGCGTTACCGCCTACGGATTGCGGTCGGTGCACCCCTTGTACGCAGTGTTGTTGAACTCCGCGAACGACGGCGTGAGGTTGACGTCGTTGCCGTAGGTGCCGCCCTTGAAATACGCACCCGTCGGCCAGACGGCGTTGGCCGCACGGCTGTACTGACGCTGCAGACGACGCAGATCGCCCACGCGCGTGGCGTTGAGGTAGAACCAGAACGCGCGCTCACGGAACGTGAGATTGATGCGTGCGTCGGCCGAACCGGGATCGGTGAGCGGCGGCAGTACTTCCACCGCCGCGCCAATGCCACGCAGCGAGCGGACGGTCGCATCGGCCCGCGGCTCGTTGAGCCGTGCCAGCCACGTCGCCACGTCGCCACGACGCAACGCCGCTTCCGCTTCGATCAGCCGCGCCGTCACGCCGCTCACGAGCGTGCTCGGCGCCGACCCGTTGGCGTAGCCAAGCACGGTGAACACCTGCGTCGATCCATCCTGCCCCAGCCGCGACGTGGTGGTGGTGTTCACGCGCGGATCCCGCGCCGAGCGGAAGTCGAGCCCGTTGCCGCCTTCGCGATCCGACGGACCGAAGTTCGCCGTGTTGACCATCCAGTCGAAGACGGTGTTGACGAGCGTGGTCTGCGAGAACTCGACCGCGTACTGCCAGCTCGTTGGCACCGCAGCAGAACCCGCACCGTCACCGCCCGCCGCAACAGTCGCCGCGGCCGCATCGAACTGGCCGAGGTTGAGCTGCGCTCGCGCCTTGGCGACGCGCGCGAGATAGCGGAAGTTCAGATCGGCCGTTGCTGTACCGAGCACCGTCAGCGCGCTATCCGCCTGCGCGATGGCCCGCTGATAGAGCTGTTGGTTGCTGACGAGCGTGGCAGCTTCGGGCGCCGCATCGTTGACCGTGGAGAGCGGCACGCCGTTGCAGAAGAGCTCACCGCCGATGTTCAGCGTGATCCCTTGCAACGCGTACAGCTGACCGATGTCGCGACTGCGCGTGGCGCTGGCCGGTACGTACTGGTTCAATGCACGCACCGCGCGCACGGCCTGCGTGTAGCTATCGGAGAACTTGTTCCACGCTGCCGCCGGGAACGTGTTCTCGTTGAAGGCGCGCTGATCAATGTGATCGGCACCGGGGCGCGCGTTGATCAACTCGTCGCTGATCAAGCCGACGTAGATGTTCACGCCGACGTTGGTGGTGCCGCCGTAAAACGACGCGAAGTCGCGCAATGCACCGGCACGAATCGCTGCCGCGCCGTTGGGGCTGGCCGCATCTTCCGGACGAATCTGGTCCGGCGTATCGACGCCCAGCAGCTGCTGCCGCTCGCACGCCGTCGTCGTCGCCAGCAGCGTCGCGGCGGCGATCATGGCCACGCGTCGATTCGTTCGGCGGGGCATGCGCTGATCATGAGTCATGGCAGTCATCTCAGTACCCCAGGTTGACGCGCAACGTCCAGTAACGCAGGAGCGGCGCAGAGAAGAAGTCGTTGTTGCCACCGCCGGTGTTATTGACGCTACCGTTCGATTCCGGATCGATGCCCGGGAAGCGCGTCCACAGGAGGCCGATGTTGCGACCCACCAGCGAAACGGTTGCACTGCGCGCCTTCATCTTGTTCGCGTACGACGTCGGCAGCGTGTAGCCGACCGACAGCTCGCGGAAGCGAATGAAATCGTTGGGCGTGAAGTAGCCCCACACGCTGTTGCCCAGACGCGCACTCGTGGTCACCACGGCCGCCGCCTGATCGGCCAGTGGCGCCGTCTTGTCGTTCACGCCGCGGCAATTGCCCGAAATGCACCGCTGATTCTCGAAGCCCCACTGGTTGTAGTGGCCGCCGCGATAGTCGATCAGCGTGCTCACCTGCACCGTGTTCTTGAAGAAGCCGAACGTGTTCGACCATCCTGCCTCGTTGACGGGGAGCGTGGCGCCCTTGTACTCGGCGGTGTCGCCCACGACGATCTCGCTCTCGGTCAGGATGCCGTCGTTGTTGGCATCGGTGTAGCTCTTGATCGGACGCGCCCACAAGCCGAACGCCGGATAGCCGACGACGTTGCGCGAGCCCTGGGTTACCGCGAGCTGTGCCTTGCCCGCGTCGACCAGCTTGTTCTTGATGTGCGAGCCGTTCAAGCGCGCGCTCCACGTGAGCCACTTGCGATCGAGCAACGTGAGATCGATCGACAACTCGCCGCCGGCGTTCATCACGGCCGCGATATTCTGCCACTGGCTCGCGCCGGCGCCGAAGCTCGGCGGCAGCGGGTTCTGGAAGAGCGCGTCCTTGGACAGCTTGCGGAAGTACGTGGCTTCCACGTTCACGCGATTGCCGAACAGCGCCGCATCAAAGCCGGTCTCCGTTTCGGTCGTGACTTCAGGGCGCAGATCGGAGTTGCCGATGGCGCCAAGTCGAAGCGCACCGACTTCCGTTCCACCGAGCGGCACCGTGTTGGCATTGAGGAACTGCAGCGCGGCGATCGTGCTCGGCTGCACGCCCGCCTGTCCCCAAGCCGAACGGAAGCGCAGGTTGTTCAACTTGCTCCACTGCGGGAACCATGACTCTTCGGTGAGCACGTACGACAGCGCGAAACGCGGATAGAGCGTGTTCGTCGCATTGCGACCGAAGGCGCTGTTCTGATCCGTGCGCACGCTGCCCGTCAGGAACAGCCGATCATTCCACGACAGGTCCTGCTGCAGGTAAGCGCCGAACGTGGCGTTCTCCGAGGTGAACTCACTCGCCGTGCGAATCGACGCCGAGTTGGGCGTCTGCGCGCCCGGCGGCAGCGTGTACCCCTGCACCACCGTTTCGTACTGCGTGTCCTTGAACCACTGCGCACCAACGCTCGTCTTGGACGCGATCGTGGGAGAGAGCGCGAAGCTTGCTGTCGAACCGAGATCGACCGAGTAGCGCGAGAACACGTTGCGGTTGGCGTCCTTGCCGCCCGTCTGCCCCGGCGGCCCCCAGCCGGTGACCGTACCTTCGTTCGCACGTGCGAAGCGATACGAGTAGCCGTTGAGCTGATCGAGTCCGATCACGGCGCGATTGGCCAGCCACGACACCGGCTTCCAGTTGAACTGCGTCGAGCCGGTGAATCGCTGGTCGCGCTTGGATTGCGTCACGGAGAGAATGTCCCCGGTGAACTGCGCCGAATTGCCGTTGAATGCTGTGCGGAATCCCGGCGCGAAGTACGTCTGGAACGAGAGGCCTGCGAAGAAGCCACCATCGAACGGACTGAGCAGCGACCGATCGATGTAGCCCGTGGAGACGGTCATGTCCGCCGTCTTGCCCAACGGGAACGTGAAGTTGCCGCGCAACGACGTCTGCGTGAGCTGATTGGGGTTGATCTGATCCGCACGCGGGCGCGAGCCGCGCAGTGTGGTCAGTCGGCTGATTTCAGCGGCGGGCATTTCGTAGGGACCCGTCTCCGCCATGCGCTCCGCAGAGAAGAAGTACTTGAGATTGTCGTTGCCGCCGGACGCGTTGATGCCGAACGAGTAGCGCGGCTGGTCCTTGAATGGCGACGTCTCCGCGTTCATGAGCGGATTGAACGTCGTCAACGAATCGCGCACGCAGCGATTGAGCGACTGATCGCCCAAGCGGCAGAGCACCGCCGCGGCCGTCGGCGTACCGTTGACGATGTTGCGTCCCCACGACCGATAGTTGTCGAAGAACTGCGCCGGTTGACCGACGGTTCCGTATTCCGCCGTGGTGGCCCACCGTGTCGCGCCGGTACGACCGCGCTTGGTCTTGATGACGAGCACGCCATTGGCGGCGGCGGTCCCGTACAGTGCGGATGCGGACGGCCCCTTGAGAATGTCGACCGACTCGATCTCTTCGGGGTTGATACCGCTGAAGTTGTTGATGCGCTGCGTCGAGAAGTTGCCGGGCGCGGGCGAGTTGTCGATACGCACACCGTCCACGATGATCAACGGCTCGTTGGACAGTGAGAGCGAGCTGGTGCCACGAATGCGGATGGACGACGAGGTGCCCGTCTGACCCGAGCCTTGAATGATCTGCACGCCAGCAACGCGCCCCTGCAACATCTCGTTCACATTCGTGGCCGCAGCCTTCTCGGCCAGGGAATCGAACTTGACCGTCGCAACGACGTTGCCGTACGACTTGCGCGACTGTTCACCGGTGGCGGTCGTGACGACGGCATCGAGCGTCTTCACCGCCGTCTCCAGCGTGAAGTCCACCGTGACATCGCCACCTGCGGTGACCTGTACCGTCTTGGAGACCGGCTGGTAGCCAAGTCGAACGACGCGAATGAGCACCGATCCGGGCGAGACGCCGAGCAACACGTAGCGGCCGTCCGCTCCCGTGAGATTGCCCTGACGGGTGCCCGCCACGATGACCTGCGCAGCGGCCAACGGATTGTTCGTTCCCGTTTCGAGCACGCGACCACGAACGGTGCCGCCTCGGTCCTGCGCGCGCAGCAGCGCCGGTATGCATCCCGCGACCAGTGCTGCCGTTGCCAACCATTTCCTTCGCATGCGCTGCTCCTGTCCGAAAGAGGGCCACGCCAACGGTCACCTCCCATTCGATGACCGCACTCCCACCACTCACAGCTCACACCAACAGGCTCGGACCACCACGTGAATACGCGTCAACTCGATCTCAAGAGAGTGCGCGGCGCGTTTGCCTGATGCGATTGTCGCGCTCCATCGAGGCGACCCTCCAATCCACCCGAGGCGGCACAGCGCACGCCATCATCACCGGAATGTCACGGTGACAGTGCTACAATCGGAGCCCGATCTTGCGCTGTCAAGCGAAGAGCGCACAACCGCGGCGACCGTTCGCGCGAAGAATACGGCTCCCGGGGGCGCACCGGCTTCCGCCCTCACCGTCAGGCGGCGCTAATCCTGCGTGAGGATCCCCTGCGGCACTATGAATTCGTCCGTCTCGGTCATGTCGGGCGTGCCCGCCACCGGCAGCGTCACGGTGAATGTGCTCCCGCGCCCCAGACGCGACTGCACGCTCAGCGTGCCGCCATGCGCCTGCGCAATCCACTGGCAGATCGCGAGCCCAAGACCAAAGCCACCTCGCTCCGATGCGCGCGAGCGCACACGGTCGGCGCGCCAGAAGCGCTCGAAGACGTACGGCAGGTCGGCGGCGGCAATGCCGATCCCTGTGTCCCGCACCGACAGCGACACCAGATCGCCACTGCGGGTCAGGGTGATCTCCACGCGACCGCCGCGTGGTGTGTACTTGATTGCGTTGGTCACGAGGTTCAGGAACAGCTGACGCAGTCGCGTCAGGTCGCCCGACACCTCCACCTCCTCGATCACCGGCGAATCGATCTCGAGCCCCGGTTCCTCGCCGAGCAGTCGCGCCGTCTCCACGACCTCGCGCGCAAGCGGCCCGAGTTCGACCGGCTCGCGGTAGAGATCGAAGCGCCCTTCGTCGGCCCGAGCCAGTGTCAACAGCGAATCGACCAGATCAGCCATGCGGGTCAACTGCTGCAGTGCCTCCTCGAGCGCGACGGCCTGCTCGGTACCCGTCGAAACGGGCGACATGGCGCGCTCCACGTCGGCGCGCATTACGGTGAGTGGAGTCTTGAGCTCGTGACTCGCGTCGGCCGTGAATCGCCTGAGCGCGCCGAATGAGGTTTCCAGGCGCTCGATCATCGCATTCAGCGTGGACGACAGTCGTGACAGCTCATCGCCAGCCGCGCCGATCGCCAGGCGTCGATGCAGCGAGCGCCCGTCGGTAATGGCTTCCACCTGATCGATGATGCGATCGATCGGGCGGAACGCGCGCCCCGCGATGACGTACGCGAAGATCACCGAAACGGCGAGCAGGAACGGCGTGATGAGCAGCATCGTTCCGACAAGCTCACGCGGCGTGAACTCGATCTCGCTGGTACTCAGCGCCGCGTAGACGCGATAGCGGTCGTTCGTGCTGAGCGGCACCACGCGCGTGGCCATCAGAACTTCGTCGCTGCTCATCTTGACGCGACGGACCGCATTGCCCGGTCGCGACTCGCGAGCCGCCGTGCTGAACACGTCGCGGTCCGAAGTCGAGAGCGCGGCCACCGGCTTCGACGCATACAAGTCGTACCCCGTGCTGTCCTGCACGAGCACATAGCCTTCGAGAATGGAGAGGAAGTCGCCCATGCGAATGCTCACCGTTCTCGCCGCGAGCGGATCCTTCTGCGCCAGAATCGGCTCCCATCCCGTGGTGCGCGCCACCCGGATGGCCTTCTCGACCTGCTCCGCCTCCTGTAGTACCCGAGCTTCGAGCTCGCGGAAGAGCAACTCGCGCCGCACGGCCAGCAGCGTGACCGAAAAGATCAGCAGCGTCCCGAGGAACGCGGCCGTCCATGCTACGGTCAGACGAGCGCGGATGGAGCTCACAACGGCGAGGCTACGCGCGGATCATGTAGCCGACGCCACGCACCGTGGTGATCAGCTTCTTGTCATGCTTCGCGTCGATCTTCTTGCGCAGGTGATTGATGACCACGTCGACGATGTTGGTGCCCGGGTCGAAGTGATAACCCCACGCGTACTCGGTAATGAGCGTTCGGCTCATCACACGTCCGGCATGCCGCATGAGATACTCCAGCACCGCGAACTCTTTCGGCGTCAGTTCGATGTGCTCGCCGGTGCGCCGCACGTCGTGCGTCCCCTGATCGAGCTCCAGATCGTCCACGCGCAACAGCGGCGATGCAAGCGCGCGCGGCCGACGCGCCAGCGCCTCCACACGGGCCAGCAACTCTTCAAAGGCGAACGGCTTGGTGACGTAGTCGTCCGCACCGGCACGCAACGTCTCCACCTTCGCGTCCACGGCGTCCTGCGCGGTCAACACCAGCACCGGTCGCTCGAACCCCTTGGCCCGCAGCGACCGCAGCACGTCCAGGCCGTTGCGACCCGGCAGACGCATGTCCAACACCAGCAGATCGTAGGGCTGCGACAAGGCCATGCGCTCCCCTTCAGCGCCGTTGGCGATGAGATCCGCCTGCCAGCGCTGCTCCTCGAATCCGCGGCGCATGAACTCGCCCACGGTCGGATCGTCCTCGATCACCAGAATCTTCATCCGATCACCTGTTGATCACTTTGCGATCAGTAAACCATCGTCGTGCAATCGACCCAGTCCGATGGTCGGCGCGCTGCTCACGCGCCACGACCCGGCGGACGCCGAAAGCCATACTCACGAATCTTCCGATACAGCGTCTTGGGCGAGATCCCCAGCACTTCGGCCGCACGCCCCTGATGCCATCCCGCGCGATCGAGCACGTCTGCGATATGCCGGCGCTCGAGCTCAGACAGGGTCAGCACTGACGATGGCGTCGCACGCATCGCCGCACCCACGTCGGTGCCAAGCGGCAGATCGCTGGCGCTGATGGTACCATCGGTGGCGAGCAACACGGCGCGCTCGATCACGTTGCGGAGCTCGCGCACGTTCCCCGGCCAGCGATACCGCTCCAGCACGGCTAACGCATCGTTGCTGAGTAGCGGCGCCTGTGCGCCGCCAAACTGCAGCAGAAAATGCTGCGCCAGCGGCGCCACATCCACCAGGCGCTCACGCAACGGCGGCAACGCCACGCGAATCGTATTCACGCGATGCAGCAGGTCTTCGCGGAAGAGCCCCGCCGTCACCATGCGCGACAGATCGTGCGTGGTGGACGCGATGACGCGCACGTTCACTTCCACCTTCTGCGTGCCACCGACGCGATAGAAGCTCCCCGTATCCAGCGCGCGGAGCAACTTGCCCTGCAGCTTGAGTTCCAGGTCCCCGATGTTGTCGAGAAAGAGCGTACCGCCGGCGGCCAGTTCGATCAGCCCCACCTTCCGATGGTCGGCGCCGGGGAACGCCCCCTTCTCCACGCCGAACAACTCGGTCTCCAACAGCGACTCGGCCAGCGCCGCGCAGTTGAGATCGATGAACGGTCCATCGGGATGTTCGCTGCGCGCGTGCAGCAATCGCGCCACCAGGTCCTTGCCCGTCCCCGATTCACCGGAGATCAGCACCGGTGACTGACTTGGTGCGACGCGCTCGACCAACGAAAGCACGGCCACGAGCGGCGCGTACTGCGTCACGAAGCTCGCCGACTCAGCCTCGCGCTGCAGGCGCTGCTGCAGGAAGACATTGTCGCGCGACAGCATGCGCTTCTCCCAGGCACGACGCACCAACGCATCGATCTCCGCCATCCGATACGGCTTGGAAAGAAAATCGTACGCGCCGAGCTTGAGCGCCGCGATCGCCGTTTCCATCGTGCCGTTCCCCGTGATCACGATGATCTCGGGCGGCAACGGCTCCTCGCGCACTTGTCGCAGCACTTCCAGTCCGTCGAGTTCCGGCATCACGATGTCGAGCAGCGCGACATCATACGATTCCGCCTTGAGCTCCTCGAGCGCCGCGCGACCATTGCGCACGATCTTGACGGCGAAACCGCGCGCGAGCATGAACTGCTCGAGGATCGTGCCGAGGTGCGTCTCGTCTTCGGCGATGAGCACACGAATCGGCGAGCCGAGGTCGGTCCCGCGCACGGGCGTGAGCGTGCTCGTCATGCGCTGAACTCGTGCATGGGCAGCGAGACGCGGAACGTCGCGCCCTGCCCTTCCGGACTGATCACTTCCAGCTGCCCCGCGTGGTCGTTGACGATGCCGTAGCACACCGCGAGCCCAAGACCTGTCCCTTGTCCGGGGGCCTTCGTGGTGAAGAACGGTTCGAAAATCTTGGTCTGCAGCGCTCGCGGAATTCCCGGACCGTCATCGGACACTTCGAGCATGGCCGCGCGCATCGTCGTCCCCTCCCGCAACTCGCCCTGCGCATCGCGCCGTGTACGCACCACCACGCGCGCGCCGTCCGGGGTGGCATCCATTGCGTTGATGGTGAGCGCGATGAGCACCTGCACCAACTGGTCTGCGTCGCCGTCCACCAAAAGGGGTTCTGCGCTGTCGAGCTCCGTCACCATGCGCACGCGCTTCACCTTCGGATGATGTTGCAGCAGGAACATCCCTTGCTGCACGACGGCGTTGAGATCGAGCGTCTCACGCTGTGCTGGCTTGGGTCTGGAGAAGTCGAGCAGGCTGTTGACGATTTTCTTGCAGCGCTGCACTTCGAGGTCGATGATGTGCAGCAACTCGTCGGGCGAGGATCCCGTGGAAATCGGCGTGCCGGCGGCGGCGAGCTCCCGCTGCATCTGCATCGACTCCGCACAGGCAGCGATGGTCGCGAGCGGATTGTTGATTTCGTGCATGACGCCAGCAGCGAGCTGACCGAGCGCGGCGAGTTTCTCCGACTGCGCCGTACGATCGATCGCCGCTTTCCAGTCGGTCACGTCTTCGCCGATCGTGATCACATGCGTGACGGTATCGCCGTCCATGCGCATCGGGATCTTCGAGATGCGAAAGGTGCGCACGTCGCCGAACGCGGTGCTTTCCATCTGGAACTGCTGCAGACGTCCTGACGCGAACACCTCGTCGAACTCCTGCTTGAGCAGCGCTGCGGGCTGACGATGCAGCACCTCGAAGATCGTGCGGCCGATCGCATCCGTACGCGAGACGCCCTGCAGCCCGGTCTCGCGCTTGTGGTTCCATGCATGGATGCGATACTCGCGGTCCACCACATACAATCCAACGGGCAACGAGTCCACCACGCGCTCAATAAAGGCGCGCTGTTCCGCGATCTCTCGCACGCGGGCCGTGATCTGTCGCTCGAGGTCGCGCATGCGCGTATCGCGCGCCACGACGGACGCGAAGAGGTCGGCGACCGCACCCAGCACGTCGTGCTCGTCGCGCGAGAGAACTTCGAGACGGTGCACCCGCAGCACACCGAGCGACTCGCCGGCCGCGGCCAGCGGAAACTCGGCCTGCGCCTCACGAGCCGGCTGCCGCAGCGGGCCAACGCCTTCATCCGTCCACATCTGGCGAGACCGGGCGTCACCGTCCAGCTCGATCGCCACATGATCCGCGCGCAGAGAGGCGCGCAGCCGACGGAGTACCGCGATCGCGCCGCTATCGGTATCGGACGCGCGGGCGAGAAGCGCGACGAGTTCGCCCAGCACCTGCGGCGAAGTCGCTGCGACTAAAGACACAGTCTGCGATGTGTATTCACTCGAGCAAAGTACGACGCGCGCCGCCATCGGACAAGCTGACCGATCCGGATCTCCTAATGATGCGACGCCTGCACTTTCGGCACGCACGCTGCGGAAATGGCGTGTCGAGTCCCCGGAAGTACGTCGAGCTGACTGAGATCGAACGGCATGCTGGCTGCACGATCTGTACGCGAGCCGTGAGAGCTCGATCCTCGCGATCAGGCGGCTTGGAGAGCCTCCGCCAGTCGCGCTTCACGTCGCACTTCTCGATCCGAAACGATCACTTCAGGAGTCAGAACCATGCCCATGTTCACCGTCCCCGTCACGTCGCTCCCAGTCTCCGGCCTCCGCCGCGAACTCGATCGCCTGTTTGAAGAGGGACTCTCTCACCGCCAACCCGCGGCATTCGTTCCTGCAGCGGACGTGCGCGAGGATGCGCAGGCGTACGAACTCGCGCTGGACCTTCCCGGCGTCGCCAAGGAGAGCGTCGAGGTGCTGGCAGAGGAAGGCGTACTGACGATCAAGGGTGAGCGCCGCGCCGCAGCGCTTGGCGAGGGTCAGCGCACTCTCTCCGCCGAACGCGCGCAGGGCGTGTTCAGCCGCCGCTTCCGCCTGCCGAAGCAGGCCGACAGTACGCAGATCGAGGCACGGTACGTGGATGGCGTGCTCTCGGTCCGCATCGGCAAGATCACCCCGGTGCAGCCGCGTCGAGTTGAAGTGAAGCTGTCGTAAGCCCCCGTTAGTCCGGGCGCCAACCAGACGAGGGCGGTTCGACGAAATGTCGAGCCGCCCTCGCTGCTTTTTGCGCGTAGTGGATCGAGGCTAGCTCTTCATTGCCGCGATGGCCGCCAGGATCTCGGCGTTCTCGCGGCGCTGGCCCGGCGTTTCCTCGACGTGCGACCAGCGCACCACGCCCGTGGTGTCGATGAGGAAGTAGGCACGATTCGAGAAGAACGTATCCTCTCGCAGCACGCCGTAGGCCCGCGAGGCCTCACGCTTGAAATCGGAGAGCAGGTCCACCGTCATGTTGAACTTGCTTTTGAACTCCTTGAGCGACGGAACGGCGTCGACGCTGATCGGCAGCACCTTAACATCGGCGCTCGCGAAGGCGTCAAAATCATCGGTGAACGCGCACAGCTCGGCCGTGCAGACACCGGTAAAGGCCAACGGGAAGAACGCCAACAGCACATTCGTCTGTCCGCGCAGCGCGGAGAGGGTCACGTTTTCACCGGACGTCGAAGCAAGGGTGAAATCGGGTGCCGTGGTGCCGGCGGTCGGCGGTAGCGTTGCAGTGGTCATCGTCGCGTCGGAAGAGAAGTCGGGGTCAGCGTCATCATGCGGGAGAAGCTCGTCACAAGATAGGCCGCGGGTATGGCGTCCGGGGCTGGTCGCCGTATCGTTGCACCGTTGGTCCCGCGGGCTGTTCCGCGGCACCGTCCCGAACCAGGCAGGCATCGCGTGATCCGTCCGGTCCTCCCGTCGCTCGACACCGACCGCGCGCTCCGCATCCTGCTCGTAGATAACGACGCAGAGGCTGCAGAGCGTTCCGAGCTGGCGCTGCGCGCCCAACTCGAGGACGGGCTTGCCCTGTTTCGGGTGAATTCGCTCGATGCTGCCGTCCGCACGCTGATGGAGGTCCCGTTCGATGTCGTTGTGCTCGAACTGGACTTGCCCGATGCGACCGGAATCGCCACGCTGGCCGGCGTGCGTGGCGCAGCGGCGGCGGTGCCCATCGTTGTCTACTCGAGCCTGCTGGACGACGCCCTCGTGCTCCGCGCGATCCGCGTCGGCGCCCACGAATGCCTCGCCAAGTCCAGCACGCCCCCTGACCAGCTAGCGCGCAGTCTGGCGTTCGCGATGGAACGGCAGCGCCGACTCGCAACCATCGAAGCCGCGCGGAGCGAAGCTGCGCACCGCGCCACCCACGATCCGCTGACCGGACTGGCCAACCGCAACCTGATTCTCGATCAGCTCGATCGGGCGCTCGCGTTCGGTTCCCGCTACGGCCGCAAGACCGGCATCATGTTCGTCGATCTCGACGGCTTCAAGGAGATCAACGACACGCTGGGGCACGCACGCGGCGATGCATTGCTGCAAGCCGTCTCGCGGCGGCTGCTCGAGTCTGTGCGCCGTTCGGATACGGTGGCGCGACTGGGCGGCGACGAGTTCGTTGTGTTGCTCCCGGACGTCACCAGCCGCCGCGACATCTCGTTCGTCCAGGAGACGATCGTAGACTGCCTTCGCGCGCCAATCGACGTCGGCGCCGGTCAGCTCGTGCGCGTGTCGGCCAGCGTGGGCGGAGCCATGTCGCCTCTGGACGGCGAGTCGGCATCGGCCCTGATGCACGCGGCGGATGCAGACATGTACCGCGAGAAATCACGCCGTCGGCGGCCGCGCGCTCTTCCGACAGGACTGGGCGAGGCGCTGACAGATGGAGGTTCGGACGCACTCGGTGTCGGGCCCGGCGACGTGCGATCCGCCGTCAGCATGGCCGCCCGCGTCGCTGCCGCCGCGTCGCCGCGACATCCCGGGGAAGCTCGGATGCGCGCCGCCTACCTGGCCGGCGAGTTCGAAGTCTACTTCCAGCCCATTCTCGACTCTGGAAATGGAAAAGTCCTAGCGGCTGAGGCGTTGCTACGCTGGAACGACCCGGTGAAGGGGCTGCTGCTCCCCGAGCTATTCCTGCCGCTCGCCGAAGACACGGGCCTCATTGTGCCGATCGGCGAGATGGTCCTACAGCGCGCGTGCGAGGCGGTTGTGCGTTGGCGGGCGACCGACGCCCTGCGCGACCTGCGCGTCGCGGTGAACCTGGCGGTGGTACAGCTTCGGGAAAATGGATTCGAGCAGCGTCTCGCCAGCATCCTCTCAGAATCCGGCTGCCCGCCCGAGGCGTTGGTGCTCGAACTGAGCGAGCGACGTACTCTCGCCGAAGGGGAAGTCGAGTTGGAGACGCTGCGCGCACTCAAAGCGCTCGGCGTGCGGCTGTTCGTGGATGACTTCGGCGTCGGGAACGCATCGCTCCTGTTTCTGCGCGAGGCTCCGATCGACGGCATCAAGATCGATCGGCAGTTCGTGCTTCGCATGCTGTCGGACCGGCGCGACCATGCGATCGTCTCGGCGCTGGTAGGATTGGCGCGCGGGATGTCGCTGGAGTTCGTCGCCGAGGGTGTGGAGAGCGCGGCGCAGTCGAACGCGCTTCGAGCACTTGGCTGCGACGTGCAGCAGGGGCACCAATTCTGCGAGGCCGTGCCGCTGGCCGACATGGAGCAGTGGATCTGTCATGCGGAGCGCGTGCGGAGTGAACACGCGGCAGGGCAATCCTGAAAGCAAGACGGCGCCCAGAGGGCGCCGTCGGTGCGACATGAGCAGGAGCTGTTAGTCCTTCAACCGCGAGTCCTGCGTAATGGAGCGTGTCGGGATCGAACCGACGACCCCCGCCTTGCAAAGGCGGTGCTCTCCCAGCTGAGCTAACGCCCCGTTGAGCGGCGCCCCGAAGGGCGCCGTCAGGGTCCTACACGAACAATACTACTCGTGCGCCGGCAGCGGTTCCATGGTGCGGGCGTCTACCGGGACCTGGACTTCGTCCTTGCACGGCGTCGTCATCATGAAGACGCGCATGACTGGGAACGCGTCCATGAACGACGCGTAGCAGAAGCCCCACAGACCGATGAAGCCAAGCGTGGTGCCGATTTCCCAGATGCCGAACGGTAGCGACGTCTGCGTCTCGCCGTAGATCGAGGGATAAATCTCGATGTAGCGGTGGAGATAGAGGCCGATGATGCTGCAGAACGCAAAGAGCACGAACGTGGGCAGGTACATCTTCGCGGCCTTGGAGATCAGACCGAAGAACGGCAGGACGAAGATGAAGATCGGGATGAGCTGCGTGATCTGCTTCCACACACCCGTCAGGCGCAGACGGTAGAAGTGCGTCTCTTCCGGCATGTTGCCGTACCAGATCACCAGGTACTGGCTGAAGCTGATGTAGCCGAAGAAGGCAGTGAAGGCAAAGCAGAGCTTACCCAAGTCCCACAACTGATCCATCGTGGCGACGTCCTTCATCTGCAGGTGGTTGCGCCACCACATCGTCAGCAGAGAAAGCGTCATCACCATGTTGAGCCA
This sequence comes from Gemmatimonas sp., assembly GCA_965279375.1. Classification (GTDB taxonomy): domain Bacteria; phylum Gemmatimonadota; class Gemmatimonadetes; order Gemmatimonadales; family Gemmatimonadaceae; genus Gemmatimonas. The sequence goes on from OZ257156.1 coordinate 4,146,620, forward strand.
CGCGCCCATGAACACGATCCAGGCGTACATCGTCTGCTGGAAGTGCAAGCTGATCGACATGGAGTAGTCCCACGCCATGAAGCACCAGCCGATCACGAAGCTCATGCACACCGCGACCGCGAGCTTGCCCTGCAGCGAGTGCTGCGAGTGCAGTTCACGACGCTCGTCGCCGAATCCGGCGCGCATCTTGGCACGGAGACCGGCCGCCCACTTGGCGCCGTATTCCGGCAACACGGCCACGTCGAGACGCACCGAGTTGTAGACGAACAGCAGCTGCAGCACCATCATCGCGCCGAAGAGCACGATACCGCGGAGCAGGAAGAACCCCGGGGCGAGATACGTGGCCTTCTCCGCCGTGGGGATCGCTTCGCGACCGGCCCAGGTGAAGATGTGATCGCGGCCAGGGATCAGGATGACGAGCAGAAGAATGAACGCGACCGGCATGAAGGCGACGTAGCCTTCGACGAAGCGCACGACCGGGCGCGACCAGCGCGCCGTGACGATACGCTGCACCGCCGCGAAGGCCGTACCGGCCGACGAGATGGTCGCGAAGAACAGCCAGTTGTAGTGCAGCGCGTACCAGGCGCGCTCCTGACCGGTGAACACACCGCCCAGGAAGGTCGCGATACCGACGACGGCGAGCGCGAGGCAGATCGTCTTGATCGAGCCCGGGATGGGCTTGCCGGCGAGCCGCTGCGCGAATTCCTGTCGCGTCGGATAGGAGTAATGCTGGCTCACTAGTGCTTCTCCTTGCTATCGGCAGCGGGCTTGGCTTCGCCGGCGGCCGCTTCATGTGAAGCCGCCCCACCGTTGTTGCCGCCCTTGTACGTCGCGGAGTTCACGTTCGGCTTGCCACCGGTCGGCATAGGCGTCGGGTGCAAGTACGGCGCGGGCAGCGTCGGAGCGCTCTGCGACGGCCCCGGCACGCTCGTGCCGTTCTGCCCCGGGTAACCGGCCGGCGAACTATCCGGCTTGAACGAGGTCTTGCCCTGCAACGTGCGGATGTAGTTGACGACATCCCAACGATCGCGCTCTTCGATGCGGTTGTAGCTCGGCATCAGGCCACGGCCGTTGCGCATCATGCCGTAGATGTAGCCGTCGGTCAGCTGGTTCATCACACGGTCCGACATGAGCGGGATACCGATGATACCCGACGCTGCCGCCTTGGGATTGCCGTTACCGGCGATCCCGTGGCAGACCGCACAGTTGATCTGGTAATTCTTGCGGCCGTTTTCGACCGAGCGCTCATCCACCGGCACCGGGTTGGGCACCGGCGCCAGCGAATCGATCACGTTGGGGTAGTTGCCGTACGACACCATGTACGCCGCCGCCGACGTTCCCGTGATGGGCACGCTGTACTTGGGCTGGCCGCGCGGGGGCGTCGTCGTGTCGTTCTCGTTCTGCGACATCGGCTCCCACGGATCGATCTTGGGCTGCTTCTTGAAATCGGTGAACCAGGTGCACGCACCAAACGCGAACGGCAGCACCAGCACGGCGGCCGGACGCACCGAGCGCTCGAGCGAGTTACGCATGGACGAGAGGGGTTGAGACTTCACGTGTTCACGCTTCACGTCGCACCTCGACAGCGCCGTGCTGCTTGAGCAGCGCTTCGGCCTGCGTCGCCTTGGCGGAGTCGCAGGCGACGAAGATGCCGTAGTAGCCACCCGAGAAGCGGACGTCATACCCAGACGTCGCCGTGAGGCGCGGGATGCGTGAGTTGATGAACATGCCGGCGACCGTGGACAGCGCGCCCACGAGCACCATGACTTCGAAACCGATGATCGTGTACGGGATCCACGAGGCGATCGCCTTGCCACCCGTCACGAGCGGCCAGTACTCCGACGACCAGATCGCGATCCAGTAGCCAAAGCTGACACCAAGCAAACCACCGATGAGCGTGAAGCGACGCACGACGCTGATCGGCGCATCGATCGCGTGCTCGAGCTCATGGCGGATCGTCGGCGAGTACACGGTCACATCGCCGAGCTTCTTCTTCTTCAAATCTTCGATCGCGGCACAGGTCGTGTCGATCTCATGGAATGCTCCAACGACGCCTTGCATCAGTGGTGCCCTCCGCCCGCGTGCTTGCGACGCGGTGCGACGATTTCCTTGAGCTCGGCGATGGCCATCACGGGGAGCTGCTTGACGAACAGCAGGAACCACATGAAGAACCAGCCGAACGATCCGATCAGGAACGACATGTCGATCCAGCTGGGCGCATACGTGCCCCACTGCCACGGCTCGAACTCATGCGAGAGCGACGGCACGACGATGACGAAGCGCTCGAACCACATGCCGAGGTTGATGAACAGGCTGAGGACGAACAGCCACGCCGGGTTGCGACGGAGCTTCTGCGACCAGAGCGACATTGGCAGCGCCATGTTGCAGAGCAACATGATCCACGCCGCCCACCACCACTGGCCGAACACGCGGTTCCAGAAGAACTCCTGCTCCGGACGCACGCCGCTGTACCAGGCGATGAAGAACTCGATCAAGTAGGCGCAGCCGACCACGAGCGACGTGAAGAGCACGACCTTGGCCGTGGCGTCGAGGTGGTTGAGCGTGATGTAGTGCTCGAGCTTGAACCACTTCCGCATCGGGATCGCGATCGTCCACACCATCGCGAAGCCGGAGAAGATGGCGCCGGCCACGAAGTACGGCGGGAAGATCGAGGCGTGCCAGCCCGGCACCAACGACATGGCGAAGTCGAAGGAAACGACGGAGTGCACGGAGAGCACGAGCGGCGTGCTGAAGGCGGCGAGGAACAGATACGCCTTCGCGAAGTGACGCCATTCCCGATCGCTGTTGCGCCAGCCGAGCGACAAGATCGCCAGGATACGCTTGCGGGCCGGGTTGGTTTCCTTGTCGCGGAGTACCGCGATGTCAGGAATGAGGCCGATGAACAGGAACGTCGTCGAGATGGTCAGGTACGTCGAGATGGCGAAGACGTCCCACACCAGCGGCGACTTGAAGTTCGGGAACAGCAGACGCCAGTTCGGATACGGCAGCAACCAGAAGAACTTCCACGGACGCCCGATGTGAATGATCGGGAACAGACCGGCGGTCATAACCGCGAACACCGTCATCGCCTCAGCGGCGCGATAGATCGACGTTCGGAATCCGGCGCGGAACAGGTACAGAATGGCGGAGATGAGCGTACCGGCGTGGCCGATACCGACCCAGAAAACGAAGGTGATGATGTAGTTACCCCACATCACCGGCGGCTCGTAACCAGCCTGGCCGAGGCCCCAGTAGATCTGGTAGATCCACGCCGACATGCCGATGAGCATGGCGACGACGGCGATCATCAGTCCGAGGAACCACTTCTTCGTAAACCCAAGTGTCGCGATGATATCGCGATCGACTTGTTCGTAATCCTTGACGGCGGGGAGTTGGACGTCGGCCGACGCGATGTTCGGCCCACGGATGCCCTCACGCACCGTATGCGTGATGCTAGCCATGTACGATGCGCCTCCTCAGGCCTTGGCCGACGCCGCAGGCGCCGGATGGTTGACCTTCTTCAAGTAGACCACGGCCGTGTACGTGTTCAGCTCTTCGAACACGTGGTAGGCGCGGCGATCGTATGCGAGTTTCGAAACGCTCCAGTTCTCGTCCGCGGCATCACCAAAGGTGATCGCTCGCGACGGGCACGCCTGCGCGCACGCCGTCGTGAACTCGTCCGCCTTGACCGGGCGTCCTTCTGCCTTTGCGCGATGCTCGGCTTCACGGATACGCTGCACGCAGAACGTGCACTTCTCCATGACGCCCTTGCCACGCACGGTGACGTCGGGATTGAGGCCCCAGTGCATCGGCTCCGGCCACGCGTACTGCTTGCGCTCCGGCTCGCCGTAGCCGAACCAGTTGAAGTAGCGGACCTTGTACGGGCAGTTGTTGCTGCAGTAGCGCGTGCCTACGCAGCGGTTGTACACCTGCACGTTGAGGCCGTCCGGCGAGTGATACGTCGCGTACACCGGGCACACGGGCTCGCACGGCGCGTTGCCGCAGTGCTGGCACATCATCGGCACGAAGCGCGTATCGAAGTCCGGCGAGAACTCGTTGGCCGTGTTCTCGTTCCCCTCGTAGTAGCGCTCGAGGCGGATCCAGGCCATTTCGCGGCCCTTGATGATGTTCGCGCCCGGACGCTCATCCCACGTGGACGGGCTGAGCGCGCGACCCTGATACGGCGCGCCCACCGTCGGAATGTTGTTCTCGCTGTAGCAGGCCGTGACGCACGCCGAGCAACCAGTGCAACGCGCCAGGTCGATCGTCATGGCCCAACGGCGGTGCTCCATCCCGGAGGAGTGCTCGGGCGAGTACATGCCCGTCGCCTTGCCATCCTTGTTGGCGAAGTCGCCCTGCGCATCGGCTGCGATCGGGGACTTAAGACCTGACATGAAGTCCTGCGACGGAAGTCCAGGAATTGCATGCTCATGCTCCTCGTCACCTCCACCGTTCAACAGCTCTTCCAGCGTGATCGCCTGACCGATACCGCGGCCATGCTGGCGGGCCGAACCTTCGGTGGTGGCGAGCTGCGAGGCTTCGGCGAGGACTGTGACCTTGCCCTTGGCCGCAGTCAGCGTGAGGGCGCCAGAGGCATCCCAGCCGTGCGGGAGCAGGTCATACGCGTTCACGCCGATGTTCTGGGCGAAGCGGCCGTACGCGGTGTGACCCAATCCAAGGGCGACGGCGACCGTGTCCGGACGCACGCCCATGTACTGGTAGGCTGGCGCGGTGATCTTGCCGGACGCCGTTTCGATGGTCAGGTGCTGACCTTCCTTGAGGCCGAGCTTCTTGTACGTCGATGGGTGCACTTCCACCCACGACTGCCACGCGATCTTGGTGACGGGATCGGGGAGTTCCTGCAGCCACGGCTTGTTGGCGCCGCGACCGTCGCCCAACGTGGCCGACGGGTAGACATGCACGAAGTACTCACCCGCTCCTGCCGCGACTGTCGGCGAGGCCGGCACGCTGCCACCCTTGGAAAGCGAGGGCACCAGCGGGCTGCCAGCGACCGAGCCCTTGGTCAGTGCGTCGGTGAACGCCTTGGCGCCCCCCGGGAACTTGCTCAGGTACCAGGTGCGGTAGTCGGCGACGTTGTACTTGGCGGCCAGCGCCTGATCCTTCTTGGCGAGGTCGATGAGCACATCAGCGGTGGACTTGGTGTCGAACACCGGATCGAGCGTGGCCTGCTGCAGCGCAAGCTGACCCGGCGTCGTGACCGCATCGCCCCAGCTCTCGAGCCAGTGGTTGTCGGGGAGCACGAGATCGCAGAGCGACGTCGTCTCGTCCGGCATGGTCGAGAAGGAGACCTTGAACGGCACCTTGGCAAACGCGGCCGCGAAGCCCGCCGACTTGGGCATCGTGTGCGCCGGGTTGGCGCCGCGCACGAAGACCATCGGCACGCTGCCGGCGCCCATCGCCTGCACCGACGTCGCCAGTTCGGCGTACGACGAGAGGCCGTTGTAGCCGCCGTGTGCATTGGCCGGCTTGATCGTGACGCCGACCGAGCCCGCCTTCTTGTTGATCTCAGCGACCATGGTGCCGCACTCGACGGCATCGGCGCTGGTGACACCGCAGATCGCCATCACGCCGTTGCCGGCCTTGGTGATCGCGGCCGCGAGCGCTTCGATCGTGGCGACCGGCACGCCGGAGGCCTCGGACGCGGCGGCCGCGGTGCCCTGCCCAACCAGCGCAGCGCAGAAGGCCATCTCACTGCCCGGCTTCGTGGCGATCCACTGATCGGCGTTCAGGCCGGTCAGCGAGCGGCGCGCGCCGACGTAGACCAGCTGCGGCGCGCCTTCGATCTTGGCGCGGGCATCGGCCCAGTCGAGCTGCTGCGGCACACTGTGCCCCCAGCCATCGAGGAAGTCGGCGCCAAAGCTGATGATCAGCTTGGCCGCGCTGAAGTCGAGCTGCGGCCACGCGACGCCGTACGCCTTCTGGTTGGCGGCGATCGTCGCGCCAGGCGCGAGCGCATCCACGCTCAGATGAGCCGGCATCCCCTGCGCGGCAAGCCACGCATCGAGGAAGCCCGGGAAGGTGCCCGTCTCGTGCTGATTGACGAAGACGACGCTACCAGCCTTCCCCGTGCTCTTGACCTCGCCGAGCTTCGTCGCCAGCAGCTCGTAGGCCTTGTCCCACGTCGTCGGCTTGAGCGCGTTCCCGTCGCGCACCATCGGCGAGCGATAGCGGTCCGGGTTGTACACGCCCTGCATCGCCGACAAGCCGGTCGCGCAGATCGCGCCCCGGTTGAGCGGGTTCTCGGGGTTGCCCTCGAGCTTGATGGGGCGGCCGTCACGCACTTCGGCGTGCACGCCGCAGGCGGCGGCGCACTCGCGGCAGGTGGTCGCGTAGTAGGCGGACACACCGGGGACGGTGTTGTCGGGCGACGTCACGTACGGAATGAGCTTCCCCACCTTTTCGGAGGAGCAGCCCACCACGGCCGTGGACGCGCCGGTGGCGCCTAGGATCTTAAGGAAGTCGCGGCGCTTGACGCCGGTTCCCGCTTCAGTGCTCATGCAGTCACTCCGCTCCGGGCGGCCGCACGAGACCGTCAACGCGCACACTGCGCGCCGACGTCCCGTGAGTGAGGGTCAGTCGACGAATCAGTAGTGGCAGACGCTGCAATCGTAGCGCGCCTTCTTGGCCGGCATCGCTTCGAGTTCGGGCGTGACCGGCTCACCTGCCGCTCGCGCACCGTCGGCGGGCTTGTAGCCCTTCACGTGGCAGTTGACGCACCAACCCATGTTGAGCGAGTTGGCCTGCATCACCGGCACGTAGTTGGTATCAGGACCTTGCTTGCCCTGATTCTGGATCTGCCCATGGCACGTCTGACAGGTCACGCCCGCGTTGACATGGCGCATGTGCGGGAAGTGGACATACTCCGGCACCTTGTGCACGCGATTCCAGGGAATCGGCTTCAGGCTGTCGTAGTACATCTTGACCTTCATGATCTCAGGCGCCGTGCTCTTGACCACCGCATGGCAACCCATGCACGTGGACACCGACGCATTGCCCGGATCGGGCGACTTGTTGGCGGCGCTGTGACAGTACAGGCAATTCATGCCGGCTTTCTGAACATGCGGCGAATGAACGAATTTGACCGGCTGCTCGACCCGCAGTCCCTGAGAGGACGAGGCGCCACTGTACGCCGACAGCAGTGCGGCCGCTGCGGCGAGTGCGAGGAAACCGGGAATCACCGTCCACTTCTTCTTGACCGTCATTGACGCGACCGGGAAGGCTTGGGTGGCAACACAGGCGAAGTAAATCCATCGGGATTCACAACGCGAAAGGGCGGACGGCCCTCGTTGGCCGACCTCGTCGAGACGGGGTCAACCGCGTAAGTCGCTGTCCGCAGAGTTTTTGCAAGCGCGAAGTATGACCGGCACCGTACTAGTACGCAAGTGCAAAACGCGACTGTTAACGGGCCTTTCAAAAAGGTTCCGCGCGAGTGATCAACGCCTCAACCGACGCCGAGTTCCCGGCGCGCACGGGCCAAAATCTTGCTTCCATCCGCGAATGCCGCATCAGGCGTGACCGACCGTAACTCTGCGGGGAGCAAGTCCACCAGCGCGCGCGCCTGCTGGGTCAGCCGCAGTGGCCACCACGACGCCCACGCCAACCGCTCCGCCCCGACCGTGCGCACCAGATGCGCGAAGTGCTCCTCTGGCGGCCCCCAGATCCAGCCGAAGTCGTACCACACCCGCGCCTGCTCGTCCGGCGTCAGTCCCCAGTGCGTCTCCTCCAACAGTTCGCGCCCGGCACCGGCAACCACCAGACGACCACGCGATCCGGGGATGCGCGCCAACGCTCGGAGCGTCGCCGCTGGCACGTCGCCCACGGTGTCCATGGCGTGGCGCTGACGGAGGTCTTCGAATCGGACGGTGAGGTGCATGACGATTCCTGCCTCGCCGCACGCCAGCATCAGCTCACGCATCCCCGGATGCCCCGGCCCCAGCCCCCACTGCGCGGGATAGACGCGAATCGCTGGCGCGCCTTCGTTCCGAGCCATGGCGAGCGTGGCTTCCCATTTGGGCCAGTCCGGCCGCACGATGGGCGCGGGCTGCAGCACGTCACGATGTGATGCGACGGCTTTGAGCAGATCCCGATTGGAGGACGACGGATCCCGGTGAAACGCGCCGGGCAGATGCCCCACCCAGGCCCCCGCATATCCCTCGCGCTCCAACACACGGACGAGAATGTCGGGCTCCGGATGCGGGATCTCGCGAAACGGATAGCCGCCAATCCACGCGTTCACGTCGATCGGGCGGAACGTCGACTCGGCCACGCCCTTGGTTGTCGAAGTCAGCGGCGTCATTCCGCGATCGCCTCGGGCAGTACCGGATCAAAGGCGCCCGCCGGAAAAATCCGCACGGCGTTCCGCCAGCGCATCGCCTCGATGTCAGCGGACGACGCCCCGGTGTGAGCGAGCGCGCGCAGTTTCGTGAGTCCCGTGCACAGCGTGAGGTCGGCCGCCCACAGCAGACGCGACGCGCCGACCCAGTGCAGCGCCTCGTCGATCATGCCGCGATCGACTCCGCTTCCCGACAGATCCATCACGATATTCGGGCAATCCACGACAGCAGGAAAAGTGTGCGCCCAGTCGCCGCCGCCACCGATGTGCGCCAGCAGAAACGTGGTGCGCGGATGCCGCGCGGCGAGCCGGGCGAGATCGATGCCGTCGGATGCATCCTGATTGGGCCAGTCCCGTCGACGATGCTGCCAGACGTGGTGCAGCACGGGCCAATGGTGCTCCGCGGCCACGGCCACCAACTCATCGAGCAACACGTCATCGGCACGCCGACCTGCGGCGAGTTTGAGCCCGATCGCACCACGCGCTGCGCCCCTCGCCATCTCTGCCATCGCGTGCGCCGTGAAATTCGGATTCACTGCCACGAACGCACGCACCTTCGCGCCGTGCAATGCAGCGAAATCGAACATCCAGTCGTTGGCTCGCGTCTGATCGTCAGGCGATGCGAAATAGGTGGGCGAGGTGTGTCCCCACGACCCCAGCACCGACGCCACGTGTGAGCGCACACCGATGCGGTCGCCGGCCGATAGCCGCGACGCATTGTATTGCGCCCAGTCGCCGCGATTGGTGAACGGCGTGTGGAAGTGCGCATGTACGTCGATCAGGGGCGCGCTGCCGCCGAGCGGTTCGGGTGTCGCGTGCAGAGGAGCCTCCGCAGAGATAGTCTCGGACATACGGTCAATCTTCGATGCGACGTGGCCCCGGCACCAGCGCTTGCGCAATGATTGGCATCGCGCGCGCGATGACGTCCATCGCCTGCTCGTCGTGCGCAAGCGCCGCGAACTGGTAGGCACCACGCTTGAGCAGCACGCCCTCGCGCGCAGCGGCAGCGACGAGAGCATCGAGCTGCTCGGGCACGTCGGCCGTGAGCCGCCACATCACCGGCGGCCCCTCCGCGCGCACGCCGATCCACGGCGATTCCGCGAGCGCGGTGCCGATGATCTCCTGCAACATGCCACCGGCCGCAGCGAGACGCTCGGCGATGTCCACACGCTCATGCCACCCCAACACCGCATTAGCTGCCGCCAGCCCCGTGCTCTCGGCGGCAGCAGTGGACGAAATCCACGTGCGCGTGGCGGCGCCCATGATCTCCGCGTGCCCAACCACGGCGGCCAGGGGATAGCCGTTAGCCATCGCCTTGCCCAGTGTGGTGAGATCGGGAATGACGCCCAGGAGTTCCTGCACGCCGCCCGTTCGGACGCGGAAAGCCGTCTTGATCTCATCGAAGACGAGTACCGCACCGACGCGATCGCAGGCACGACGAGCAGCGAGCAGCCATGCGCGATCGGCGATGTCGTGCACCAGCGGCTCGAGGATGACGGCGGCCAGCGTGTCGCCCGCCGCGTCGATCGCGGCCTCAAGTGCGGCGACATCGTTGAACGGCACCCACGTCACCGCACGACGTTCCGCCTCGAGGACGCCCGCCGCATCGCTGCACCAGTCGAGCCAACCGAAGTAGCCGGAGGCGATGATCTGCGTGCGCCCCGTGGCAGTCCGCGCGAGCCGCACCGCCGCGGCGGTCGCCTCCGCGCCAGTTCGTAGAAAGCGCACCTGTTCGGCGCACGGAATGACGTCGATGAGCCGTTCGGCCACCTCGACTTCGAGGCGATGCGGCAAGCCGGTAACGTTGCCTGCCGCCGCCGCCTCCTGCACCGCGCGAGTGACGGCGGGATCGGCGTATCCGATGGCGACGGCGCCGAGTGCCATGGAGCAGTCGATGAAGCGCCGGCCGTCCGGCGCCCACAGTGTGCACCCTTCGGCGCGCTCGTAGTGCGTAGGAACCGCCGCATCGAGCGCGCGTGTGCCGTAGAGCGCGTCAGGACGCTTGCTGCCGGTGGACGATCCGCCCGGGATGGCGTCGGCTGCGCGTGAGCGCCAGTCGTCGTCCGAATCCTCCGTGAACGGAATCTGCCGGTTCACTCCTCGATTCCTCGCGCGGTCAGCGCCTGCTTGACGGCCGCGCGCGATTCGCGTTCGATCGTGCGCAACACTTCGATGCTGGCGGTGCGGAGCAGCAGGAGTTCGCGTGCGTCGGGCGCGGCGCGGAAGATGAGCGAGCGCATGTTGCGCATGATGTGCTCGGAGTTGCGCGTCTTGAAATACGCCAGTGCGGCCAGCGCAGCCTCGACGTCGGCAAAGGCCAACTCGAGCTCCTGCATGGTTGGCGGCGCGGTGGCCTTCTTGGGAGCGGCGATGCGCTTGGTGGCATCGCCCGCCTGCGTGTGCAACTCGTACAGGGCCACGAGACAGGCTTGCGCCACGTTGAGCGAGAAGTGCTCGGTGGTAGGAATCGTCGCCACGGCGTGCGCGCGATCCAGCGCGTCGTTGGGGAGCCCGTGATCCTCGCGCCCGAACATGATCGCCACCCGACCTTCCGGGATGTAGCTCAACAGATCCGCCGCAGCGGTTCGCGGCGTGTGCCGTGCCCACTTGGCGGCTCGACGACGTCCGGAGAAGGCGATGACGCGTACGCAATCGGCCAGCGCGTCGTCGATCGTCTCGAAGTGCTGAATGCGCTCGACGATGTCGCGCGTGTCGTGTGCGATCTGCTCCAGCCGATTCTTGTCGTAACGGCAGGGGCGGATCAGACGAAGGTCCACAGCGCCCATGTTCTTCATCGCGCGCACAACGGCGCCGATGTTGATCGGGTCCTGCGATTCGTAGAGCACGACCGTCACGGCGGTCAGAACGGAGTCGGTCATCCAGTGGGGAACGAAGTACGGACGGGCGCAAACGCGGGGCTGTGACGCGTGTTCGATTCGAGCAGACGCGCGTCGCGCCCACAAGATAGCGGTCCAGCGTCAGCGCAGTGTTGACGGCGCGCCGCGAAAAGGCGCCCGCCGCGCCGATTTCGCGAATTCCGATGCTTACGTGAGTGACAGCCGCAGCGCACGCGCCGGTTCATGGCGATCGCCGCGCAGATACCCGAAGCCCCCGCCTCCGCTGAGTACCAGCTGCCCGCGGCGACGCTCTCTCCCAGAGGGGCGTTCATTCACAACGAGGTCAAATCGCACGGTGCCGTCGCGTGCCCGAGGCAGCGTTTCGCGACGCCAGGCGAGTCGAATCGCCCAACCATCCGCCGTCGGACGCCATCGAACGGTCGGCTCGATCTCTTGCCCGGGGACGAGTGGAGTGACACGAGGCTGATCAGGGTGCGCCGGCACAATCAACCCAGCGGCCACCCAGTCGGCGTCGGCGTGCGCGCCGAGGTACCACTGCAGGCCGTCGCCGTTGATGTCCGCGTGCTCGTTGTCCAGCGGGTTCTCCCGCGGCTCCGCGTCGCATACCAGCGGGCCGGTGCGGATGACGACGTCCACGACGAGTTCCGCCGCGGTCGCGGCGATCTGCACGTCGGCCGTGGGTGCACCCGCGTCCTCCCACGTCTCTTCCGTTCGGACGTAGTGCGCCGCCTCGAGGGAAAAGTGCTGCGCCCCCGGTATCTCTTCACCCGGATGCGCGCCGATCGCCGAGTCGGGCAGCGTCGGCACAAGCACGGCGGCATCGCCCGAGGCGGCCTTGCCCTCCGTGACGGCGACAGGACGTAGCCGCGGCACGAGACCTTCGAGGTCGATGCTGCTGCGTGCGTGGGCGGCAGTGAGCGCGACATGCCATCCGTGCGGCGCGCGACTGTGTTCGGCGAGCGTGCCGTCGCTCGTTGTCACGCTGATGGTGGGCGTGTCGCCCAGCTCGAAGTGGACTGCGCTGACAGTCAGCGCGCCAGCGTGCGAATGCGCATTGGAGACGGGCGCAGACGACGGTGCGGGCCAGCACCAGACGCCGGCGATGACGCCGCTCCGCCCATGCACGCGCAACCAATGGCGTTCGTCGCTACTGCGCTCTGGCGCGCCGGGCACGGCACCTCGCAGCAGCACGCCCGGCGCACTCGACGCGTACCAGACCGACGCCGCTCGTCCGGACGCCGCGCCCGCGCTCTGCTCCGACGGTGCGTCCTGTGCGGACACGGACTGCGCCTCCAGCATCACGCGCGGCACCAACGGGGCAACTTCGGTGCTGCGGACAAACTCGAAGCCATCTTCCACGCCGCCTGCGCCGTGCAACTCTGTAGGAAGCCAGTCCGGTGCCGGCACAACCGTCGCGCGCGCCGTAATCGGGAGCATGATCTCCGGGTCGGCGGAGATCGTTGGGTCGACGGAGCTCCACTCGAGCAGGTCCACGAGATAGCCATCGGCGACGACGATGGTGCGATCGATGGACACGCCGGGCACGATGTCGCGCGCGCGCTTCCAGATCCACCCTGCGCCACCGCGATCTTCGAAGGCCAACAACTCGCCGGCCATCGCCTGCTGCGATCGGCCGTTTACGAGTGGTGCCGCATGTGCGAGCGTGCTGCGATACCAGTGCAACGAGCGGTCGGTGTAGCTGCCCGCGCCGGGATCCTGCAGCCAGCGCGCGTCGTCCGACTGCAGCGTCAGCGCGAGCCGATCGGGATGCCCGTGACCGCCGCCAGAATGCCCACCCTCCAGTGCAACGTACGTTCGCGCCGAATCGCGTCGAATGACGGCGAGTCCCTGCGCCGGCAGACAACCACTTCCCTGCACCCACGGCGCGGCGGGCGGCGGAGCTTCGTCTGCCGCGAGCAGCGCGCGCCACGAGAGGTCCGCGCGCGTCAGCCGTGCGGGCGGCGCATTGCGTTCGGCGTCTGCGGTGGAGCGCCAGCGTTGCGTCTCACGCGAGGGGGCCGTGCCATCGTAGAGGCGTGTGAGAATACCGGCGAGTCGCGGATCGGCCGCGCCGACACGCTTGCTCTCGGCGTACCCAAGCTCGCACCATTCCGCGATGCGCCACTGTCGCATGGAGACGGCGTATTGCGAATCGCGTCGCGACGGGAAGGTGTCATCGGGGAGCAGTCCGACGAAGGGTGTGAAAAACCCTTCGCGAAAGCGCGCCGCGAGCGATGCCTGGAGCGGAGCATCCAGCGCACGAAGCAGCTGCACGCCGTACCAGAGGCCTCGGTGCGCGAAGAGGTGGTAGTTCTCCCCTTCGTACCAGCTTCCGTCGGCAAGCAGGCCGTGCTTCATCAACCAAGGCAGCCCGCCGCGCATCGCCAGCCGTTCGTCAATCGCGGCTCTATCGTCGAGCAATCGTAGTGCCGACAGGATGGCCACCTCGTTCCACACCTGCCGGTTGCTCGTGCCCTCGTGGTAACTCGCGATCAGCCGCGCACTCGGCTCGATCAAGCGATCGCGGACCATCCCGCCGAGTGTGTCGACGCCTGGAGCCGAGGCCGCTTCGAGCAGCGCGAGTGCGTGGCACGCGTTCAGGAGCCAGATCGATTCGAGATAGGTGCTGAAGAACGGGCGCGTGGGCCCAAGCACGTTGTCGCGATTGGGCCAACTCTCGTAGCGCGTGGCGATCGTGCGCAACACCTCGCTGGCGAGATGCGAGTGCCGAGGATCGCCTCGCAAGGCGAACAACGTCGCGGCATGTACGGCGCGCTCCACCGTCCAGAGCTGCGCGCCCATGGCCCACCACTCGTCGTGGTCGCGCCCTCGATAGTCGTGCGCGCATCGCTCGCAACGATGGTCGTGCGGCAACCACGGATCGAAGACGAGCAAACCACCGTGCACGGGACAGCGGCCACCGGTGCGAGTCAGTCGCGCCTTGAACGATGGGATCGGCAGTTCGCGCGCGAGCAACGGCTCGAGGTCGCGCGCCAAGCTATCGGCGAGTGGCGCCAACGACGAAGGCGAAGGTTCGCCCGTGCCATCTACTAAGCGCGCGCGCTGGTCGAGATCGACGGGGAGCAATACCGAAGCGCGGCGGCTCGGCGTGTTCATGGCGACGTTTCGCGGCGCGTCCACTGCGACACCGTCACCAGTTCGCCGCGCAAGTCCATGCGCACGTGCTCGAGCCGTCGCGATAGCCCTTGCACGCCACGTGCGTGATAGAGCCAGACCACCGGCGTCGCATCGGTGAGCAACGAATCGACCGTGCCCCACGCCGCCGCAGCGGCGGAAGCGGGCGCGCGGCGTGCCATGCCGAGCGCCAGATCCAGGGGCGCGGTGTGGAAGCTGGTATAGTCGAGCGCACCGCCGCGCTGAGCTCCATCGAACATCGCGGAAAGGTGACCGAGCGCGATGTCGCCCGGAATCCCCGTCAGCGCGACGTCGAATGCCTTGGTTGGTGCGCGCAGTGTGGTCAGAAAGGTCGCCAGTTCGGCGACGCGGATATCGAGGGCGATCCCGCGAGCGCGAAGATCCGACTGTACCAGCTGCTCGACCGCCTGATCGCCTGAGCCTACGGTGAGCAGCGTGATGCGCAGCGGCCGCCCGTTGCGCGTGCGCGCACCGTTGGCATCGCGCGTCCAGCCAGCGGCGTCGAGCAACCGATTGGCTTGCACAGTGTCCGGGCGTTCGGCGGGCGCGCTGTGCAACGACAGCCCCGGTGGTACGGCGCCCCCTGCGGGCGTGGCGAAGCCAGAGACGGCGGCCTGCACGAGCTGCGCCCGATCGATGGACAGCGAGACGGCGCGGCGTACACGCACGTCGTCGAACGGTGGGCGCGTGGTGTTGAACGCCAGCACCGTCGAGAAGAGCGAGGGGGGCGTGACGAGCGTGAGCGTGGGGTCATCGCGAACGAGCTTGGCCATCGTTGGCGAAACGCCGGCGACATCGAGTTCACCACTCACGAGTCCCGCAAATTTGGTTGCGGCCTCGTCGACGACGGCCACCACGAGTTGCTGCAACTTCGGCGGACCGCCCATGCTCGCGGGAAAGTCGCCGTTGCGCGTGAACCGCCAGCGTCGGCCCGCGGTGCGATCGAGAAAGCGAAACGGACCGTTGCCGACAGGCGCCGTTGCAAACGCGCTCGATCGCCATTGCGCACGCGGCACGCTGTCGAGCAGATGCGCCGGAACGATTGGCAGCTCCGCAAAGATCGTCGGGAGCGTCGGCATCACTTGACGAAACGACACGCGCACGACGCTGTCGTTGAGCACTTCCACCTGCTGCACGCTCTGCAGATCACCGGCGCGAGGCGATCCCACCGCGGGATCCCGTGCGGCGTCGAGCGTGAACGCGACATCGCGGGCCGTGGTGCGTATGCCGTCGTGCCAACGCAAGTCGGGGGTGAGGGCAAAGGTGACGCTGGTGTGCGCAGCGTCCCAGGTGAACGTCTGCGCGTAGTAGGGGATCGGGTGCAACGCGGAATCGAGTCGCACCAGCGTGACGAAGAGCGCGTGTCGTTGCAGCTGCCGCGTGAGGGGATGCACCGTCACCAGCGGGTTCCCCGACTCGAGGTCGGTGCCTGACGCCATGACCACGGTGCCCGGCGCGCGCGCAGGCTTGCCGCAGGCCGCCGTCATCGCTGCGGTGGCGACAATGGCAACGTTCAGGGCGGCGAGACCCGCGCGTCGAGGGCGTCGGCGGGTTGACGTGACCGGTCCGTGCGCCATCATCCCCGCGTGTGCCGACTTCCGCTGCGCGTGTTCGACGCGCTTGTTCTGCTTTGGAGCGTCACGACTCTCACCTTTGCGCTGATTCATCTGGCGCCGGGTGATCCGGCGTCGCTGCTCATCTCTCCAACGGCAACTGCCGATGAGGTGGCGAGACAGCGTGCCCTGCTCGGACTCGACGCCCCGCTGCTGGTGCAATATGGCCGCTGGCTCTCGGCGTTGCTGCAGGGCAATCTGGGTGACAGCCTGGCCCTCGCCCGCCCCGTCGTACAGGTGATCGCCGAAGCGTTGCCCGTCTCCTTGCTGCTGGGGCTCACGTCGTTGGCCCTGAGCTTCGTGATTGGCACACTGCTAGGCGCCGTGCAGGCGCTGCGCGTCGGCTCGCGCCTGGACACGGCCATCACAATAGTCACCACGACAGCGTACGCAGCGCCCAGCTTCTGGCTCGCGCTGGCGTTGGTCGCGTTGGCCACCACGGGCGCATCGCAGCTCCGCGCACCAGCGTGGATGCGGCTTCCCGCGTTCGGGCTGGAGGATCCGGCGGGGCTGGCCACCGGGCTCGACGCGTGGCGCGATCTGGTACGGCACGCGGTCATGCCGCTGCTCGTGCTCTCGTTACCCGGCGCGGCAGGCGTCGCGCGCTACGCACGTCAGGCTCTCCGATCGGCCGCCGTGGCGCCACACGTGCAGGCGGCACGTGCACGCGGCGTACCGGCCCTGCGCATCGAGGTGCGGTACATCCTGCGCAATGCGTGGTCGCCGCTGCTGGTGTTGCTTGGACTGATGCTGCCGGGCGTCATCGCGGGCTCGGTGTTCGTGGAGCAGATCTTCGCCTGGCCTGGGCTTGGACGGGCGATGATGTCGGCGATCGCCGCGCGGGATTATCCCGTGGTTCTCGGCCTCACGCTGGTGTATGCCGCGGTCGTGATTGCGTCCAACCTCGTGGCCGATCTCGCGGTGGAGCAGCTCGATCCGCGCCGCCGTTTCAGCGCCGACACGCCATGAGTCGCGAAACACGCGCCGTACGGACTCACGGCACGCACAACGTCGCACTCGACGGGTCTCGTACGCAGACGGTGGCGTTGCTGCTGCTGTCGCTTCTCGCCGCGGGCGCCGTGGTCGCTCCGCTACTTTCGTCGAGTGATCCGACACGCATTTCGGACGTGCTGGCTACGCGACTGACGCCCCCGCTTCACAGCGATCGACTCGGTGCCTTTCACCTGCTCGGTACCGACGCGTTCGGGCGCGATGTCCTGGCGCGACTGTGGGTAGCCGCGCGGATTTCGTTGGGCGTTGGCGTTGCGGGGTCGGTCGCTGCGGGAGGACTTGGCGTGCTGCTCGGAGCCATCGCCGCGTGGCGCGGTGGTGTGGTGGAGCGCGCAATTCTGGGGCTGGGCGATGCGCTGCTCGCGGTGCCACGCCTCGTGTTGCTGCTGGTCATTGCCGCACTCTGGGGACCGGGACTCGGCGTCGTGATCGCGGTGCTTGGCCTCACGGGCTGGATGTCCATCATGCGCCTGGTGCGCAGTGAAGTGCTGGGCGTTCGTGTGCTGCCGTATGTGGAGGCGGCGACGGCACTCGGCGTGTCCTCTCCGCGAGTGCTCTGGCGACATGTGCTCCCCAACGCACTCGGCAGCGCCGGCGTCGCCATCACGCTCGGTGTCGGCAACGCGATCGTGCTCGAGAGCGGGCTCTCGTTTCTCGGCCTCGGGATTCAGCCGCCGTCGGCGAGCTGGGGCAACATGATCGCCGGCGGCCGAGATTGGTTGTTGATCGCGCCATGGATCGCGCTGGCTCCGGGCGTGCTGCTCATTGCGACGGTGGTGGCCTGCACGCTGCTGGGCGACGCACTCTCCGGCGCTCCAGCGCGAAGCGTTATGTCACAGCGCGCTCGACGCGTAGTGTAACCAGCGCACGCGGGCCAGCGTGCACTGGGACGGTGGCCGCGTGCATCGTCGGCGCTCCGATAGGCGTTTCATCAAGTCGGCACGGCGTCACCAGCCATGGTCCCTCGCTCGGCAGCTGCCACGCGCCGTGGACTTCGACGACGGTGACGTTGCTTGCACGCAGCAGCAGCGCGCGCCCATCGGCCGAGAGACAGACTGCGGACGCGACCAGTCCCGCTCCACGCAGCGCTGGGCCCGCGCGCATCCCGGTCGATCCAACATTCGGATCGCCATTCGCACCATCGTAGTCGCGCCACGTCTCACCGACCAACGGGAGCAACAGCGCGTCGCAGCTCTCCTCGACGCGCTGCAACACGCCATCGTTCCACGCGCCGTCGAGGCGCAGACCAAACCGCGCGGCGAACGGTCCAAGCGACTGCGAAGCCGGAGTCGCGCGCGGCCAACCCGCGTGACCGGGGCGCTCTGGCAGATCTGCGCGCGAGAGTTCGCCGATGGCGCGCAATAGCGTCACGTACACGTGCTCGCCGTTCACCTCGGCCTCGGCGAGACCGTCCGAGAAAAGCGTCGTGGACACGTTGCCGTTGCTCACAGCAAGCCAGCGATGGAGCGGCATGCCAGGCGCAACCGCTTCCACGCGCTGCGCATCGGAAGTGGCAACGATCGGTTCGCGCAGCACCGGACCGAATGCAGCGTCCGCGTGGACCATGTTTTGTGTGTCGACGTTACGCGTCGTGCCGTCCATCGCACCGTGCAGGCCCGTGTTCAGTCGCATGCGCAAACGGTGATCGCGGCGACGACTATCGCCACGCACGTCGATGCGCACATGGTCGGCGCCGGCGTCGAGAATCAGCTCGACATCGACGCGTACCGCACCGTGTCGCACACGGCGCACCGGCGCGTCGGAGGTCATCGAGTCCACGTCGGAAACCACCCGCGGTGCATCGGCTGCACGATGGTCGCGCGGCAGCGTCCACCGAAGTCGCACACTCGCACGCAGCGGACCGCGCGCCCCCGGCTCGAGTCGCTGCATCGTCAGTTCGAGCGGCGCTCCGCGTGGCGACGGCGTGTAGCTGTCGCCCGCATCGGTGGTGGATTCGAAGCTGAGCACACGCTCGATGACGCGACCGCCCGCATGCAGCGTGATGCCGCCGCGCGTGCATTCAACGCGCAGCGTCTCGTTGGCGATGGTGATGCCCTGCTCGTCTTCAATCAGCGTGACGGGCGACGGCGGAGCGGATGCCGCGGCGCCGTCGCCGAGCGCGCGTACGCCCAACGCGGGGATTTCGGGGACCCAGGCGACGACATGATGCACGCGCACCAGGTCGTCGTCGGGATAGTGCTGCGGCGACTCGCGGCGATCGTGCGCGAGCGAGACGCGTCCGGCCTGGACGACGAGAATGCCGATGGCCGGCGTGGCACTGTGTCGCGTGGCGAGGGGAGGTTGATGCAGTGCACTGCCCGGCCCCACACGCACGTCGCCGATCGTCTCTACCACGCGAATCTCGGCAATGCCGCCGCGCGCGCGCGACGCACGATTGCGTACCAACACCGGGGGACGCGGCGACGGCGAAGCGCCACGAGCGGCGACGGGATCGTGCGCCAAGGCAAATGACAGCGCGGCATGACGTAACTCCGGGAGCTGCGCGCGCACCGAGCGTTGGCGCGTGTCCATCGCGGCGGCGACATCATCCGTCGAGCACCCGCAGAGCGTGTCGTGGGGGTGCGTACGCAGCAACGATTCCCACGCCTGTTCAAGCAGTACAGGCAGCTGCGCGAGCGTGAGGCGCGCATCGCTCGCGACGTGTGCCGCCTCGGCACCGCCGTGAAGCCACGCCAGCGCCAACCACGGTTCGACATCGCGAAGCAGCGAACGCTCGAGTCGCGCGTTGGTTCGCTTCTGGGCCGCACGCGTGCCCAATGTGCCCTGCAAGGTCCACGTGTAGCCGTACGAATCGCGGAGTTCGCCCGTCACGTGCGCATCAGTGTCGGCGGCGGCGTCGCTGAGCCGGTCGGCGAACAGAGACAGACTCGATGCGTGCACGCGGGCGCCGTCTGCCTGCGCGCATGCGGCCAGCGAAGCGATTGCTCGCTCGATGTCGGGCTGCAGCGCGTGATGATCGGCGCCGTTGGGGAGCAGTGCGACGCGCGTGCCCTGCGTGCGCTCGCTGCGCGCGCGCCAGCAATCTCTCAGCCGCTGCCATCGCACGGCGGCCGCCGTCGGATCGACCGGCAACGCGCTCCCCACCTCGTAGCCATCCGGCGACAGGTGATAGGTGAGCACTCCGCTGCCGTCGGGCGCCGTCCACCGAAGCGTGTCCGAGCGAGGATGCTTCAGTCCGCCAAGGCCCCGCCAGACGACGGCCACCGGCATGTCGAAGCCAGCGGCGATGGCGGGAAGCATTGCGGGGTGACCGAACGTATCTGGGCAGTAGGCCACCGCCGGCGCGGTCGCGCCGAGTCGCGCGAGATGGCGCGCGCCGGCCTGCAGGTTGCGGAGGATCGCCTCTCCGCTCGGGATGAGGTTGTCGGCGAGCACGTACCACGGGCCGGCTTCGAGCGCGCCGGAGCGCAGCTGTTCACGAAGACGGTCGGCCTGCTCCGGGCGAACGGCGAGGTAATCGGCCAGCACGATCGCCTGCCCGTCCAGCAGAAACGGCGCGGCGGTCGCAGGATCGCGCGCGAGCAGTGCGTCGACCAGGGGCACGAGCCGCTGTCGGAAGCGCGCCGCGGTGTGATACCACTCCCGATCCCAATGCGTGTGCGAAACGACGTGCACTTCCAATGACACCGGCGTGGCAGTCGGCGGCGGGGTCTCGGCGGCGGTCGAATGGGAGGGCACGCGGGGAAGCTATCGCCCGATGTCTCAGTCCGGCCACGCGGTTGACCCAGCGAGGCGCGCCGTCGAGCTTTCCGACTTCACTTCCGACCCAGCCGCCTTGGAACTGCTCTCAGAACTCTTCGCCAAGCTTCGCGACCTCCCTGCCCTGGTTCAGTGGGCCGGCTACGTCGGGCTGACGGCCATCATTTTCGTCGAGACCGGCCTGCTGCTGGGCTTCTTTCTTCCCGGCGACTCGCTGCTCGTCACGGCCGGCCTACTCGCCTCGCAGCCGGATTTCGGCCTCAACGTGTGGCTGCTGGGGCTCATTCTTTCGGTCGCGGCAATCGTTGGCGATACCGTCGGCTACAGCATCGGCAAGTCGACGGGGCCGCGGATTTTCACGCGCGAAGACAGCCTGCTCTTCAACAAGAAACACCTGCTGCGCGCGCAAGCGTTCTACGAGAAGCACGGCGGCAAGACGATCATTCTGGCGCGATTCATGCCGATCGTTCGCACGTTCGCGCCGGTCGTCGCTGGTGTGGGACAGATGCGCTACAAGTCGTTTCTCGCGTACAACGTGATTGGCGGGCTGGCGTGGGTCTGGTCGATGCTCATGATCGGCTACGTACTGGGACGCACCGTCCCCGGCGTCGCCAAGCACATCGAGAAGGTGATCCTCGTGGTGATCTTCCTTTCCATTCTGCCCGGCATCATCGGCTGGTGGCGCGAGCGTTCGGCGAGCGTCGCCAACAAGCCGTCGCACTGATTCCAGCGGTTCGTTTTCAGCGTTTTCCTGTCGTTCACCCTGTTCACAGTCGGAGATTGCAGTCATGGCCCATGTCCTGCCGCCATTGCCCTACGCACCGGAAGCGCTCGAGCCGCATATCGACGCGCAGACGATGCAGATCCACCATGGCAAGCATCATCAGGCGTACGTCACCAACCTGAACGCTGCCATCGAGAAGGCTCCAGAGCTCGCGTCGTGGTCGATCGACGAGCTGTGCAGCAGGATCAACGACGTCCCGGAAGCTGTCCGTACGGCCGTGCGCAACAACGGCGGTGGACACTGGAATCACTCGCTCTTCTGGCGCCTCATGGCGCCGAACGCCGGTGGTGAGCCCACGGGCGAACTCGGCGAAGCGATTTCGTCCACGTTTGGCTCCTTCGACGGTTTCAAGACGCAGCTCGCCGCGGCGGGCGTTGGTCGTTTCGGTTCGGGCTGGGCGTGGCTCGTGTCCGCGGGCGGCGTGCTCTCGATCATGAGCACCCCCAACCAGGACAACCCGGCCATGGAAGGCAAGAAGGCGATCCTTGGCGTGGACGTCTGGGAGCACGCGTACTACCTCAAGTACCAGAATCGTCGCGCCGACTATCTCGCGGCGTGGTGGAACGTGGTCAACTGGCCGGAAGTCTCGAAGCTCTACAAGAACGGTTGATTCTCGTAGTTTCCGAATGAGAAACGGGCCCGACGCGAGTGCGTCGGGCCCGTTTTGTCTGCACTGGAGCGAGTGCTAGAACAGCGCCGACGGGGCAATCTGGAGCAGAGCGCCGATACCAAACATCACGATGGCGACGACGGCACCAGTTCCCTTGGAGGTACGGGAGACGACGGCGACGCCGATGGCCACCAGCGCCAACTGCCAGAAGCGAAAGACGTCGAGATTGCTGAGCAGCGTGAGAATGGCCGGCGGTGTGCTCACCGGATCAATGAAGCGCGCCGGTCCGAGCGAAAGATCGGCGAGACTGCGTGCTGATTCAGCATTGCTCAGCAACGCCTGCACGGGCAACGCGATCCAGCCGAGCACACGCGGCACGCCAGCCAGTGTCGCAACCACCGCTGCCTGGCCAAAGGTGATGTTGGCCTTCACGATCTTCGCGCCGAGCAGAATGAACGCGGCGTTGAAGTACGGGCCGATCAGCATCGTAAGCGGCGCGCCGATCACGACGCCCCACGTGGTGAACGACCGCGTTGACGCAGCCGCGGCTTCCGGAATGGGTGTTCCCTTGGCTGCGGCAATCTTGAGAGTCACATCGGCCTGCGCGTCCAACCAGGGAAGCATCAGGTTCTTGGTTGCAATGGCGATGACGGCGACGAGGATCGCCGTGACCAGCATGTACATGAACGCCTTTGCAGCCCGCGTCCGCTCGAACACGGCGGACGGCTGGTACAACACTTCGATCAGATCCTCAAATAGTCCGCCCCGACCAGCGGGCGCTTCGGACATCATCGCGCGGCTTCTCCTTCGAGATAGGTGTAGCCTTCGAGACCTGCGACGTAGTCCGCGATGAAGGCATTCGCCTCCTCACGCGACAACGACTGCGTCGCGTTGACTTTACGGCGGAAGGTGGCGAGAAGTTGCGAGGCGCCGAACTGCACGTAGTTGAGGACTTCCGTGACGGTGTCGCCTTCCACGAGGTCGGTGATCTCGTAGGCGCCCGCGTCGTTGAGCCGCACATGCACCGCGTTGGTGTCGCCGAACAGGTTGTGCAGGTCGCCGAGGATTTCCTGATAGGCGCCGGTCAGGAAGATGCCGAGGATGTAGTCCTCGCCGTCGCGGAACTCGTGCATCTCGAGGCTCGGGCGTCCTTTCTTGTCGCCTACGAAGCGATCGATCTTGCCGTCGGAGTCGCAGGTGACGTCCTGGAGCGTCCCGCGGCGCATCGGTTCTTCATCCAACCGATGAATCGGCATGATCGGGAAGAGCTGATCGATGGCCCAGCTGTCCGGCAACGACTGGAACAGCGAGAAGTTGCAGAAGTAGCGATCGACGAGCGCAGCTTCCAGCTCGGGAAGGATGTCTTCGTACGTATCGGGATCGGCGGCGGCGATGCGATAGGTCGCATTCATCGTGGCGAGCCACAGCACTTCGGCCTTGGCCAGCCCGCGCAGGTCGAGCACGCCGCTATTGAAGTAGTTGCGCGCGCGGTCCTTGTCGAAGGAGGCGTCGTGGAATACCTCGAGCACCTTGCGCGGCTTCGCGCCACGCTCGGTCAGGGTGCGCCAGTCCTCGAACATCTCGTGCAGCAGCGAGTGATCATCGTCGTCGAGCTGCGGCACCGGCTGCTCGGCCTGCGACTCCACGTCGATCACCTTCACGAGCAGCAGCGCGTGGTGCGCCGTGAGCGCGCGCCCCGATTCGCTGATGATGTGCGGCATCGGCAACTCTGCTTCGCGGCACGCTTCGGCGATCGTGTAAATCACGTCGTTGGCGTACTCCTGCGGCGTGTAGTTGACGCTGGCGTTGTTCGTCGAGCAGGTACCGTCATAGTCGATACCGAGACCGCCTCCGACATCGACGTGCGTGATATCGACGCCCATGGCGCGCAGCTCCATGTAGAAGCGCGCGACTTCCTGCAGCCCCGACTTGATGAAGCGAATGTCGGTGATCTGACTGCCGAGATGGAAGTGAATGAGCTTGAGCACATCGAGGCGGTTCTCCGCCTTCAGGCGATCGATCAGCTTGACGAGTTCGGCGGAGCTGAGGCCGAACTTGCTCTTCTCGCCGCCGCTCTGCGCCCAGCGACCAGCGCCTTCGCTGGCGAGCTTGATGCGCACGCCGCACACCGGGCGCACGCTGAGCTCGTCGGCGACCTCGAGCAACACGTCGAGCTCGCTCAGCTGCTCGAGCACGATGAACACGCGATGGCCAAGCTTCTGGCCCATCAGTGCCAACCGCATGAACTCGTGATCCTTATATCCGTTGCAGACGATCAAATGCTCGGTCGTCTCGGACAGACCAAGCACCGCCTGGAGCTCGGGCTTGGAGCCGCACTCGAGGCCCACGCCATGCCGCTTGCCGAACTGCACGATCTCTTCGACGACGTGCCGCTGCTGATTCACCTTGATCGGATACACGGTCGTATAGCCGCCGGTGTACTCGAACTCCTTCATCGCCGCACTGAAGCGCTCGCTCAGCGTTTCGATGCGCGAGCGAAGAATGTCGGAGAAGCGCAGTAGCACAGGCAGTTGAATGCCCTGCTGCTCGAGGTCGCCTGCGAGATCCTTGAGATCGAGCTCGAGGTGCGGACGCTCCGGATCCGGGCGCACGACGACATTGCCGCGTGCGTTGATGTCGAAGTAGCCGGCACCCCAGCCTTCGATGTTGTAGAGGGCGCGAGCTGCCTCGATGGTCCAGGCGGCGGGCGCTGGCGCGGGCACTTCGATGATCGGAGCGATTCTGGTAGCCATGGCGTCCAAAGTTAGGGGATGCGTTAGCTTTCCGCATGGACCCATACGTGATCGCTGCGGCGGCAAAGATGGGGAACGTGATCGAATCGGTACTTGCGGCCCTGCGACCGGGACGTGACGGGCCAACCGCCAAGGCGCTGCGCGTCATTCCGTACCGAAGCATTGGCGATCCAATGCGGCTCAGCGTTCGAGGTCGCGTGGTGCGGCAGGCGCCCACCAACCCTCGCCGCCTCGCGCGCAAAGGTGCCGTCACGACACGGGAACACCTTGCGGCACTCTACCGCGCATTCGATGCAATCGAAGTGCCGTTCGCGCAGGTGGAAGCACGCTGCGGGAGCGTTTGCAGCCGAACGACCTGCGACGCGGGCGGCTTCTTCGTGGTCGAGCTATCAGCGCCACGCGGAGGTGAGTGGGCAGCCGGTCGGCATCATGCACACGTGCACGTGGCCGACCTCGGTCCGACGGCCACCTCCATCGACCACGCGGCGACGCCGTCGGATGAGGCCACGGTGGATGTCTTCGTGCCGGGCGCGCACTCCACGCTGGCGATCGTGAGCGATCTGGACGACACGGCGATGGACACGAACACGGTGAACACGCTCTCCGCGGTTCGCACCGTACTGCTCCGCAGCGCCAAGCGTCGCCATCCGGTGCCCGGCGTGTCGTCGCTCTACATCGCGCTGCGTGACGGCCCGGGTGGCGACGATGCGAACCCCGTTTGCTACATCTCGAGCGGTGCGTGGAATCTCTACGACGTCGTGCTCGACTACCTCGACACGCACGGACTCCCGGCAGGAGCGATTCTGCTGAATGACTGGGGCTCTCGCGAACGCACCTTTCATCCGGTGGGACACGCGCACAAGAGCGCGCACGTCACCTCGCTGATGGCGCGTTTGCCCTCGCTGCCCTTCCTGCTGATCGGCGACGATGTGCAGGAGGATCCGGAGCTCTACGCCGCCGTTGCGCGCGAACACCCGGGCCGCGTACCGGCGATCTGGATTCGCGAGGTGCGCGGCGGCGACGATCGGCACGAGCGCATGGAGCGACTCCGTGCAGGATTGGCGCAGGTCGGCACCGATCTGGTGACGGCAGAGGACACGGCGACGTTCGCGGTCGACGCCGCGCGTCGTGGTTGGCTGCCACACGAACTGGCAGCCCAGTGGCCGCGGCTGGCGATCGGCGAGAGCTGACCGACCACCAGCGCGACCGCAGGACCTGTTGCGGTTAGTTATCGCCGTCCAGCAGACCGCCGATACCACCCAACAAGGACCCTTCCTCGCGACGACCACCACCTGCGCGCGGCGACGCGGCGATGATGCGGTCAGCGAGACGCGAGAACGGCAGCGTCTGCAGAATCACGCGACCGGGTCCCGTCAGCTTTGCGAAGAACAGGCCTTCGCCGCCGAAGAGCGCGGTCTTGATGCCCGGCACGCGCTGGATGTCGTACTGCACCGTCGGCTGAAACGCGACAAGGCAGCCAGTGTCCGCGCGCAGCACTTCGCCGGGGGCCAGATCGACCGCGTGCAGCGTGCCCGACGCGTGCAGAAACGCGAGACCGTCGCCGGTCAGCTTCTGCAGGATGAAGCCTTCACCGCCAAAGAAACCCGCGCCGAACTTGCGCGTGAAGGCGACGGAAATGTCGATGCCGCGCGCGGCGCAGAGGAAGCTGTCCTTCTGCGCCATCACGGTGCCGCCCCAGTCCTTGAGGTTGAGCGGAAGAATCTTGCCCGGATACGGCGCAGCGAACGCGACATCCGCGCGGCGTGCGCCTTCGTTGCCGAAGAGCGTCACGAAGAACGAATCGCCGGCCAGTACGCGCTTGCCAGCACCGACCAGCTTGTCGAACAACGAACCCGATCGCGCATTCGGATCGAGCGTGGTGGCCATCGTGATGCCTTCCCTCATGAACATCATGCCGCCGGCTTCGGCGAACACCGCCTCGCCCGGGTCCAGCGTGATGATCACCGCCTGCAGGTCATCGCCAATGATTTGGTAGTCGATTTCGTCAGCCATCACTTTGCTCCGTTGGGACGTCCGGACGTGGAGGAACCGGAATTCGGGGTCGTCGGGGTGGTTGGTGCGCCGGTCATCTTCACCTGATCGCGTCCCTTCTCGAGGAACGGGATGCCGCGCACCATCCAAGACGCGGGTTGGGCCCCCAGAAGTTTCGTCGCGAAGAAGTCCTGCATCTTCCGATCGATGTCCTTCTGGTTGGCGCGCTTGGTCGGGTTATGCTCGTCGCCGTTGTACACGACCATGTACGCCTCCTTCTGCAGGCGACGCATCGCGACGTAGAACTCGATGCCCTGGTACCATGGCACCGCGCCGTCGTTGTCGTTGGCCATGAACAGCACTGGCGTCGTCACGCGGTCGAGACGGAACAGCGGCGAGTTCTCGACATAGCGCTCCGGATACTGCCAGAGCGATCCGCCAATCCGGCTCTGCGTGTGCTCGTACTGAAACGACCGCGCGATGCCCGACTGCCAGCGAATGCCGCCATACGCGCTCGTCATGTTCACCACCGTCGCATTCGGCACGGCCGCCGCGAACATGTTGGTCACCGTAACGAGATACGCCGTCTGGTAGCCACCCCACGACTGACCAGTAATGCCGAGCCGCTTGGGATCCACAAAACCCTTGGCGATCAACGACTGCACGCCGGGAATGATCGCCTTGGCCGCGCTCGGTCCTGGCTGCCCATCGGTGTAGACGATGTCGGGCATGAAGACGAGGTAGCCGAGCGCGTTGTAGACCATCGGGCTGACGACGTTGCGTCCCGTGGGCGCGGAGTAGTTGTGCAATCCGTCCGACAACTTCTCGTAGTAGTACGTCACCATCGGGTACTGCTTGCTCGCGTCAAAGCCTTCCGGCTTGTACAGCAATCCCTGCAGCGGCACGCCGTCGGTGTTGAGCCACGACACCAGCTCCACCGTGCCACGCGGGTACTGCGACTCCTGCGGGTTGGCGTTCGAGATCTGCGCCACCTGCGTGAGCGAGTTGCCCGTCCACAGATTCGGGAACTCGCGATACGTCTGCTGCGTCATCAGGTACTGCTCGGCCTTGCGCGCCTTCTGCAGCGCACCGTAGTTGCGCGCGGCCATGATGATGCGCTCCGGCTTCGCATCGACGCCCACGCGATCGCGCCAGTAGCCGCTGTTCTTCGTCGCGTCTTCCACCACGCGCAGCAACACGGGCTGCGTGGGATCGACGAATCGATCTTCGGGATCGAGGTCGACCACGCGCATCGTCTGCGCGAGACGACGGCCTTCGCCATCGGTCATGTTGCGCGGAGCCACGACGCCGCTCGGATCGATCTCCCACACGTCGTAGCGATCGTACACCAGCACGCGCTTCTCACCCGTCGTCCAGCCGGCGATGCCGTACGGTGGCGGCACGTCGGGCGAATCGAACTCCTCGTCCTGGAACTTCACATCCTTGATCGCGGCGGTGAGACTCGACTTCTTGCCCGTCGCCGTGGCGTACGCGTTCCACTGTCCGTCCTGGAACCACGTGACGTAACTGCCGCCCGGCGAGAGCTGCGCACCGAAGTCCACTTTCTTGGCAATCAGCGTGCGCACACCGCTGTTGGCGTCGATCAGATAGACATCGCTGCCACCTTCGCCCCACATCTGCTCGACGGCGTACTCCACCGGGTTGGTCGCGAGCGCGCGACGGCCGTCGTCGCTGACGGTGACCTGCTGCAGCGAATCGCTGCCCAGCTTCACCCACTTGCTGCTCGCGATCTGATAAATGGCGAGCTGTGTGCGATTGCGATCGCGCGCCGCTTCCACTTTCTGCTGCGGCTGAATCTTCGTGTCTTTCCAGTGCCACAGGTCGTACACAGCCTTGTCGGCCAACGAGTCCGCGGGAATGGAATCGAATGGAATGTTGCCGAGCGAGAAGAGCACCGCATTGCCGTCGCGCGTGAAGTCCACGCGACCACGTTCGGCGATGAGCATCCCGGCCGGCGCTTCCGTTGCCGCGACGATGCGCTTGGCGGCGACGGACTTGCCCTTGGCCGGCACCAGTCCGGCGTGATACACCGAGTAGCGCGCTCGCGACGTCGAGTCACCCGCGTCGGTGAGGAAGACCACCTGATCGCCCTTTCGATCGAACGTCATGCCGCGATAGGTGCCCTTCGCGGTCATCAGCGTCGTCACCGCGCCGCTGGGCAGCGCACGCACATACACACCGTCGGTTGCGCCGTCGCGTGAGCCGACGGTGTAGCCCAACCACTTCTCGCTTTCGTCGAACGCGTAGTTGGTCACGCCTTCGATGCGCGTTTCGGTGCCGGTCGCCAATTCACGCAGGACGAGTGTCGTGCCGACATCGCGACGCGGAGCCGGCGTACGCGCCGAGTCACGCGGTGCGGGAGTCGGACGCGCGGCCGCGGAATCTTCCATCAGGTACGCGAGGTACCGACCGCCGTTGCGTGCAAAGCGGAACGATCGAACGCGAGGCACCCGCGTCACCTTGCCATCGTTCACATCCAGCAACCCCAACGTCAGCGACGGCGCCGGGGTCCCGCGGCGTCCTCTTGCGCGCTCGAACTCGGCGCGGGGCGCGTACTGCACGAATGCGACGAATCGTCCGTCGGCGCTGAACTGTGCCGCCTGCGCGGTGAAGAGCGCGGCGGAGTCGGCCGCAGGCATGAGCTGCGGACGACCCGTGTAACCGCGCGGCGCGCGATATTCCGTCGCAGTGCCGGTGCTGCGTACCACCAGCTCACCGTCGCCGACGACCGGCGTGAGCGTGTATGCGGCCCACTTGCCGTCGCTCGAGAGCGTCGCGCCCTGAATGCTGCGCCATTCGTCGTACGTGTCCTGCGTGATCGCCTTCTTGCCGGCGGGCAACGTGACCGTCCACGGCGTGACTTTCGTGTACGGGTTGGCGACGGGCGTCGCCGTTTGCGCGGCGAGCGACGGTGGGAGCGCGAGGATCGCGCCGGCCAGCATCGGGGCGAGCGCGAAGGCGCGATGGGTCAAAGCAGTGCGCATTGGACGCGGAGCAGAAGGTGTGTCGGACTGGTCGGGCCGAGCGCGTGGCCCCAACTTGGGGCAGCGGGAAACCGACGGGATAGACTAACGTCACGGCTGAAGCCGCGTGAGGGATTCGATGGGAAGACTGCTGGGCTATTTCGCGCGCGGCCTCGTGCTGCTGACGCCGATCGCCGTGACGATCTGGATCTGCTGGAACGTCTTCACGCGTGTGGACGGATGGCTCGGCTTGCCGATCCCCGGTGCCGGGTTCGTGGCCACGCTGGTGCTGATCACGCTGGTCGGCTTTCTGGGCTCGAATCTCCTCACGCGGTCGGCGGTGGGACTGCTCGAGAACGCGATGTCGCGGCTCCCGTTCGTGCGGCTGCTCTATGGCTCTACGAAGGACCTGCTCAATGCGTTCGTCGGCGAGAAGCGACGCTTCGACAAGCCGGTCATCATGGCGCTGCAGGCGGACGGCATGGCCCAGCTGGTGGGCTTCGTGACGCAGGAGACGCTCGATCACCTCGGGCTCGTGCGGCATGTCGCGGTCTACTGCCCGCATTCGTACAATTTCTCCGGTCAGCTCTACGTGGTGCCCGCGTCGCAAGTACGACCGCTGGACGTGGCCAGCGCCGACGCGATGGCATTCGTCGTCTCGGGTGGCGTCTCAGGGCTCGTGCCCGCGGCGCAGTCGACCGGCGAGTTCGCCGCCGTGAAGCCCTGATCATCCGACATCACCTCTCTCCCGCACCTCTGCATGCGCTTCACGACCCGGCTCACGATGCGCTCCATTCGTTCGCAACTTCCGCGGCAGCTCGCTGCCCTCTCCGCGCTGGTCGCTGGCCTCTCCACCGCAGCGACGGCCCAGCAGCCTGCGCAACAGGCAGGGCAGCAGGCACCGGCGCCACGCGCGATGCTGCTGGTGCCCGACGCCGTGTTCGATGGCACCGGCGATACGCCGCAGCGCGGCTGGGGCGTGCTGGTGCGCGGCGCGCGCATTGTGGCGGTGGGTCCGGTGGCCGGCCTCAATGCGCCCGCGGATGTCGAACGCATCACGCTCAGCGGCACGACGTTGCTGCCGGGATTGAGCGATCTGCACAGCCACGTGCTGCTGCACCCATACGACGAAACGGCGTGGAACGATCAGGTCCTGCGTGAGTCGCTCGCACTGCGCACGGCGCGCGCCGTGAATCATCTGCGCGCCACGCTCATGGCCGGCTTTACCGTACTGCGCGACCTGGGGACCGAAGGAGCGGCCTACGCGGACGTTGGGCTCAAGGAAGCGGTCGATCAGGGGATCGTACCGGGACCACGACTGTTCGTGACCACCAAGGCGATTGTGGCGACCGGTTCGTACGGCCCCAAGGGCTTCGGTGCGGAGATTGGCGTGCCGCAGGGCGCCGAAGAGGCCGACGGCGTCGAAGGCGTGACGCGTGTGGTGCGCGACCAGATCGCGCACGGCGCCGACTGGATCAAGATCTACGCCGACTATCGCTGGGGACCGCGCGGCGAAGCGCGTCCGACGTTCTCCGATGCCGAGTGGAAGGCGATCGTGGAAGCGGCCAGTTCTAGTGGGCGTCCCGTCGTCGCGCATTCGAGCACTGTGGAGGGGATGCGTCGCAGCATCATGGCGGGCGTGGAGACGATCGAGCACGGCGACATGGCAACCGCTGAAACGTTCGCGCTGATGAAGCAGCACGGCGTCGCGTTCTGCCCCACGCTCGCGGCGACGGAGTCGACCACGCGCTACCGCGGCTGGAAGAAGGGCGTGGATCCCGAACCCGCGGGCATCGCGCAGAAGAAGGCGATGTTCAAGTTGGCACTCGCGTCTGGTGTGACGATCTGCAACGGCAGTGACGTGGGCGTCTTCACGCATGGCACGAACGCCATCGAGTTGGAGCTGATGGTGGAGTACGGCATGTCGCCAGCGTCCGCGCTGCGCGCCGCAACCAGCGTGAATGCGAAGATCATGCATCGCGAGAACGAGTTCGGTCGCGTGGCCCCGGGGCTGCTCGCCGACCTGGTGGCCGTGCAGGGCGATCCGACCAAGGCGATCGCGCAGCTGCGTCAGGTGAAGTTCGTGATGAAGAACGGGCAGGTCGTGCGGCGCGACACCAACTGACCACGGCGGCAGTGCAGACCGACGGGAGGACCGCGCCGACGGTGATCGTGATCGGCGCAGGCATCGGCGGGCTCGCGTGCGCCGTCGGGCTGCACTTGAACGGCGTGCGAGTGCAGTTGCTCGAGAAGAGCCGCGGTGTAGGCGGCCGCATGAGCACGCGACGCGAAGCCCCGTGGAGCTTCGATCACGGGGCACCACTGTTGCAGGCGCACAGCGAACGCCTGCGCAATCAACTGCTCGCGTTCGAGTCCGCTGGCAGACTTGAGCGATACTACGCGTCGTGGATCGGCGTGCCGGGAATGAACGCATTCGCCCGTTCGTTTGTGGATGATCTCCCTGACACGCCCCATGGTCCGCTCACGCCGACGTTGGGCGCGACGGTGCACTCCATCTCGCGCAGCGATGGTCGCTGGCGCGCGACGCTCGACGACGGCAACACGTACGACGCCGATGTCATCGTGCTCGCGGTGCCTGCACCGCAGGCCGTGGCCATCCTGCAACGTCGGTCGCTCACGGGCGAAGGCAACGCTGAGACGAGTGCCGAGGCCCATCTTCCTACGCAAGTCGATACCACTGTCGACCCTATCGCGAGCGCCGTCCAACGTACGTGCGATGCACTGCGCGCCGTGTACATGACGCCTTGCTGGAGCGTCATGCTTGCGCTCCGCGACGACGTGCCGGACTCCACGCTCGACGGCAGTCTCCTCCCCTCAATCGGCGATACGGAGATGCGCACCTATGCGCAGCATACGCGCCCCGGTCGGAGCAGACGTCCCGCGTTCGTGCTGCACACGAGCGCAGCGTGGACCATTTCGCGGCTCGAGCAACTGCCAAGCGACATCGAGGCCATCGTGCGTAACGCGATCGCACACGACCAGCCGACGTGGGAGATCGAACACCTGCGCGCGCATCGCTGGCGCTATGCACAGGTGACGCGCGGACTTCCGAACGACTTCCTCTGGCACACCGATGCCACGCTTGGCGCCTGCGGCGACTGGGCGCGCGTCAACGATGCGGACGCGAATGGTATTGAACGAGCGATCGCGAGCGGGCGGGCGCTCGCACGTCAAATCCTGAGTTACTTGGCCGTAGGACCAGCGAGCCGCATTGCAACGAAGTAGGCAACGGCCCTCCCCTCCCCGCGCACGCGGTCGCAGGCCGACGCCGAGCGCACGACGCTCGGCGGCGCAATTCTCCGTTACGGATCGCACCCCGGCGGGATGTTTGCCGTGAGGAACCACGCATCCAGTCCGTTGAACGCCCCTGCACCGTTTGTATTGATGCGCGCCCCACGTTGGCGGATAGGATCGGGAGTCCACGATGTGCGCGCGCTCCCGGAGAAGTCTGCGCCCGCGGTGCCAATGGCTTCCGACAGCGTCGCACTGAACACGTCCGAGTTTGGCGACACGGTCCCGCGAAAGCGCGCTCGACATTCCATGCGTTGCTGCGTCGCGTTGTACGTCGAGAACGACAGGAAGACATCCGTGCCGCTTTGCGCGACGCGCCAGAGCGAAATGGGAAATCCGGTGGGATGGAGTCCTTGCGTCCACCCGCCGACGAAGTCGTAGATCGTGGTGGTGCCGGGAGCGACGCTGCTCCGGCCGTTGGAGTGAACGCCGATGCAGTCCGTGCCGGTGTACGTCGACGCGATGCTGCGGTTGGCAATCGTGAAGGTCGCGGTGCCGCTCAACACACCGCTGCAGGGCGAGAACTGATTGAGCGTAAAGTTCAGCAATTGTTGTCCCACCAGCGTCGCCGACACCGAGCCGCGCGGCCCGTTGAACTGCATCACCTCGTACGTGCCGGTAACTCCGTTCTGGTTCTGCGTCAGTCGCACGTTGAAGGGCACGTCAACGGGAAGATTGAAACCGGTCGGCGTACGGATGATGCTCGAGAATCGACCGGTGTAGCTGCCGCTGACATCGAGCGACGTCCGGTTGAACGCCTGCTGTCCGCACACATCAGTTGCCCCGGCGATGGTGAGACACGCAAGCACGTTGACCTGGAAGCTCGTGTTGCCTGTCGCAGTCACTGCCACGGTGAACGCGCCCTGTGCATTGCTGTTGGCCGGTGACGGCTTGGCGAAGGACACGCTTGGCTTGTCGCCGGAGAACGTGAGGGTGACGGGCTGCGGCGTGGTGGTACCCGTGCCGAGCTGGAGTCCAAAGACGACGTCGAGATCATTCGGGAACCCGCTCTGCACCGGATCGGTGAAGTTGCTGGAGATGGTTCGCACCTGCCCGCAGAGCGACGTCAACACGCTGCTGCGACTCAAGTTGCCGGAGGCGACGCCGAGCGTTTGCGCCTGCACCTGCCAGAAGAGGACGTTCAGCATGGCAGTGAGACTCTGCTGCGCAGAGCAGAGCTGGTTGTTCTGTTGAACTGCCGCTTGGAGCTTTGGCGCGACCGCGGCTAACCACTGGTTGCGACGGGAGACGAGCGCCGGGTCGTTGAGCGAAAAGGCCGGCGGACCATAGACGGCGATGGCGGTGACTGACCACTGGTCGTACTCTGCCAATGCCTGGACGAGCGCCAGATCGGTCGTGGTGGCCTGCAGCATTGGGAGCACGCCAGAGTCGAACCACCCAAGCAGTGCCGCGAGCATCGCTGGGCCCGTGTTGGGCGCCGCGGCCAACTGCAGGTTGGTATACGCGTCGACGAACCCCTGCGCCGTGTTCGAGCGGGCAAGACCGGGCTGGAGCGACGCGACGTCTTGCAGCGTACCGAAGGCCGCGCCAGCTCCCGTGAAGTGCGAGACGGACACGACCACCTCGGTGGAGCGCGATGCCGCGAGTTCGCGCGTCACCTTCGTGCCGTCATCATTCATGCTGAACCCCGCGAGCACCAATCCGCTGCGCGCCGGCGCGACGACACTCATGCGAAGCAGTGCGGCCTTCGCGAACTGCAAGCCCGTCGGCTGCAGATCCGCCGCTGCCACCAAGCCACCGGACAACGGCAAATTGCCGACCGTCGTCATCGGCGTCATGCGAATCGACACCGCTGTGGGCAGCGCACCTGCCGGCACCTCCAATCGGTACGTGATGCCGCCCGCTGACGTCGTCAGCACGCCGCCGTTGGGTCCGATAGACTGCGTGGTCGCTGCCGCTGTATTCAGCGTCGTTGTCGCCGGCGTGCGCACGACGATCACCGCAGTGGCCACCCGCCCTTCCACGGTTGCCGTGATGTCGGCTGAGCCACTCCCCACAGCCGTCACCACGCCGCTCTGACTCACTGTCGCCACCGTCGGCGCGCGCGACGCCCACGCGACAGTCTTTCCCGTGGCGGTCGTGCTGTCGCTGAACTTAATGGTTGGCACAAGCGTCAGCGTCTCGTTCGGGTTGAGCGTGCGGACGGCGACGTTGAGCGCGATCGATGCAACTCGCCGCGCGACCGTGACCGCGGCGGTTCCAGTCGTGCCGCCGATCGTTGCCGAAATGTTGGCGGTCCCGGCCGAGAGCGCCGTCACGCGGCCTGTGCTGGACACGCTCGCCACGGCGGGCGCACTCGACGACCACGTCGCAGCGCGAGCGCCGCTGCTGCCATTCGAGAAGGTCGCCGTCGCTACGGCGTCCACCGCATCCCCTTCGACGAGTGCCGCACTCACCGGCGCGATGGCCACCGACGACACGCCAAGCACGGAGATGTTCGCCGTGGCGCTTCGGCCGCCGACGGTCACCGTAATGATCGCACTACCGGACGCCACCGCGACCACGTTGCCGTCCGCGCTCACCGTCGCCACCGCCGGTGCGCTCGACGTCCACGCGGGTGTGAACGCCGTTGTGTTTGCACCGTCTGATGTCGTAACGGCCAGCGCAAGCTTGACCGACTCGCCGACGATCAGCGACGAACTCGCGGGCGCGATACCGACGGAGGTGATCGACACCGGCGGTACGACTGGCGTCACGGGCGC
This sequence comes from Gemmatimonas sp., assembly GCA_965279375.1. Taxonomy (GTDB): domain Bacteria; phylum Gemmatimonadota; class Gemmatimonadetes; order Gemmatimonadales; family Gemmatimonadaceae; genus Gemmatimonas. Next base: position 4,182,489 of record OZ257156.1, read on the forward strand.
CGCAGGATCGCCGCCACCGCCGCCGCAGCGAACGACACCGAAGGCGAGCATGCAGAACGCGGTGGCTTGGCGGCGAAAGCGAGATCGGGTCATCGGCATGAAGCGGCGTGGGAAACCATCGTCGGCGGAATCGCCGTCTCACGCAGGAACGCACGTCGCCTGCCGATCTTCTCACCGAAATACGCACCGTCGCGCAAACGCCACACGGGGCGAGCCGCTCTCGCGACTCGCCCCGTGGACGACTGCTCTTGTGTCGGTGCCCGCCTTCGCGGACACCAGCCCTGCACCGCGCTTCGCTTACTTCGCGAAGTTCGGGTTGTTGTCACGCTCGGCGCGCGGGATCGGGTAGCAGGTCTGGCTGCCCGTTCCCGGGTAACCGGGCTTGAAGTACGGCTGGCCCGTGGCCGTGATGTACGACGTGGACGACGGCGAGCGACGGAAGTCGGCGAGACGCTTGCCTTCGAGGTAGAACTCGAACGCGCGCTGATTGTAGAGCTCCGTCTTCACGCTGGCCGCGTCGGTCGCGCCCGCGTACGCCGCCAGACCGGCCGCCGCACGACGCGCGTTGATGAGCGTCAGCTGCTGCGTGACGTTCGCCGACGCTTCGGCCGCGATGTAGTCCGCTTCGAGCTTTGACGCGAGACGCATCGACGACGCATAGGCCGGGAACTTACGCTGCTCGTGGAAGCCACCCGGCACTGCATCCTGACCCTGCAGCGTAGTCACGCCGGGCGCGCGAAACGGCACGCGCGAGTCGGTCGTGCGGAACGCCGGCGCCACGCTGACCGAACCACGGTCGAAGGTGAACTGGAACAGGCGGTTCGACAGACGCGTGCGCGAGTTGGCATCGTCCGTGTAGCGCATGTCCATGGTGAAGCCAGCCGGAACGGCCGCAGCATCTGCGCCGGCGCCGGCCAGGTCACCCTTCTGGAGCTTGGCGCGAGCGCGCCCGACCAGCGCGGCATTGGACAGCGCGATGCCGTCCGTCGAGCCGTTCGCCTTGCCCACATCGATGCCGCGCGTGAACCAGAACGACGCGGAATCGAGCAGCTGCGCCGTGGTCAACTCAGCGCCACCCGACAGCGAACCGGAGCAGAAGTCCGTGGCCATCATCAGGATGGCGAAGCCACGGTAGGTCGCAGCACGCGCGAGGTTGATGTTCGTCGTCGGCGTCGGGAGCGTGAGATCGAGCACCGTCTTGGCCGACGCGGCCGCGAGGGAGATCGGGGCCCAGACGTCCGTCTGCAGCGAGCCATTGAGGTCGGAGATGGTGCGGAATCCGAACTCGTTACGCGTCGGGAAGGTGTCCGACACGTTGGCTTCGCCGGTGAACCAGGAGCTGTACATCGCGAGCCAGCCCAACGCGGTGGCGAAGTTCTGCTGGGCCGAGTTGGCGAGCGTGGCGGCACCGGACGTCGGATCGACCGTGGCGGCGTCGATCACGTTGGGGTTGGTGACCTTCAGGAATTCATCGGAGCAAGCGGTGACGCCAAGCAGGAGCGTGGTGCCCGCTACAGTGCGCGTAACCGCGCGGCGGATCGAAATCATGATCATCTGGCGGTTAGAAGGTGAGATTGAAGCGCAGGACCGTCTTCTGCGGATTCGGCATCGTGAGGAAGTCTTCGCGCGAGAATGCACCCGCGGCGGAGATCACTTCCGGGTCGAAGCCCGAGTAGTCCGTCCAGAGCTTGACGTTCTGCATCGCGAACGTGATGGACGCGGCATCGACACGGCCACCGAGACGCTTCGTCAGCGACGTCGGGATGCTGTACGTCGCCGAGATTTCACGAAGGCGGATGAAGTCACCCTTCTCGAGGTACGCGTCGCGCACGTCGTTGACGGTGGCGTTGTTGCCCTTGTTCGTGACGAACGCCGGCTGACCAGGGGTCAGGTTGCCGTAGCGACGGAGACGTTCCGTGGCCGACAGAACCGTCGGGTCGAGGCGGAGGTTCGAGCGGACCAGCTGCGTCTCACGGAAGAACGCCGTGTTGTTGTAGACCACGAAGTCGCGCTTGGAGTCGAGCAACGCGTTCAGGCGGATGTTCTTGAAGAGCGTCACCGTGTTGGTGAGGTTCCACTCGAGCGTCGGGAACAGGTTGCCCACCGGCGCGAGCGTGTCGCTGACGATGACCTTGTTGTTGGCCACGTCGATCGACTCGATGCGCTTGGAGACCTGCACGCCGAGCTGCTGGCCGACGATCGTCCGACCCGTGCCGCCGAGGGCGAACGGAAGCACGGTACCGAGCGACGTGAGTTCGTTGTGCAGCGTGTTGGCGCCGGCACGTACGTCCCACTTCAGGTTGGCCGTGTTGATGGCGTTCACGTTCACCGCGAGTTCCAAGCCGCTGTTCTCGACCGCGCCGATGTTGGCCAGCGGGTTGGACGAGAAGCCGAGCGACGGCGGAATCGGGCGAGCGATGATCAGGTCCTTCGTGGTCTTCTTGAAGTACGTCAGTTCAGCAGAGACGCGGTTGTTGAAGAAGCCGGCGTCGAGGCCTGCTTCGAATTCGCTGCCGCGTTCCGGCTTGAGGTCGGCGTTACCCGGGTTGCCCGGGACAGCGCCTGCACCGGTGGAGCCGGTGATGTTGAACGGCGCGGCCACGAGCGTCGTGAGCGCGTCGCCCGGGTTCGGCGAACGGCCCGTCGTGCCGTAAGCGGCGCGGAGCCGGAGCGTGTTGACCAAGCCCGCGAGCGGCTGGAAGAAGTCTTCTTCGGAGATGGCCCAGCTGCCGCCAACCTTCGGCAGCACGAACGCCGGCGCCGTGGCACCGAACGACGAATTCTTGTCGATGCGGACACCCACCTGCAGGAAGCGCTTGTTCTGGTTGCCGATCTGCAGCTGCGACAGGTACCCGTACTGGCGCTGCTCGGTGAAGCCGCCGCCGCCCGTGGTGGTGGCCGCGGAGCCGACCGAGTTGTTGCTGTTCGTCACGAAGCCAATGCCCGTCGCGGTCAGGTTGCCGTTACGCGTCGAGATGACCTGCAGACCGAAGGACAGGTTGGTTTCCCACGCCGCGCCCCAGCCCTTCTTCATGTTGCCCAGGTAGTCGAACGTGTAGCGTTCGGCGTTGCGCGACGTGGAGGCGTTGCTGCCGCCGTCCGTGAGGCCGCCGTACCAGAGGCTGTCGTTCTTGGGGAAGAAGCTGCGCTGGTCGTCGTTGGCGTAGTCCATGCCCGCAGTGAAGCGGTTGGTGAACCACGACACCGGCACGTAGTTGGCCGTGATCGACGTCGTCACACGCTTGGTGAGCAGGCGGCGCTGGATCGAGTTGATCGCGTTGTAGTGGCGATTGCTGAACCAGCCATCCTGCGTCAGCGCGCCGGTCGGCGAGTCGTTGCGCGTGGCCGGGCTGCCGAGCAGCGCGCCACCGAGCCAACCGAAGATGTTGTTGTCGTTGTCCGGCAGGTCGACCAAGCTCTGCGTGAGGCCCAATCCAATATCGAAGTTGAGCTTCTGGTTCGCGATGTAGTTGACGTTCGTGCGGACGTTGTAGCGGTTGTAGCGGTTGTTCGGGAGCGTGCCGGCCGTGTTGTCCGAGCCATACGACAGGTTGTAGCCGTAGTTCTGGCCACCGCCACGTGCGCTCCAATTGATGATGCGATCCTTGCCGTCACGCAGCGCACCGACGCGCTGGAGCGGGTTGTCGCTGACGAGCGCGTTGAGCGCCTGGCCGCGGCAGAGCGGATTCGTGCTCGTGGGCGCGATGAGCGCGGCCGTGCAATTGGCGTAGTTGCTGAGCGGCGTGAAGTTGGCGTCGATCGTGCCGCCTTCCAAGCGGAGGTTCTGCTGGAAAGAGCTCGAGCCCGCGCGGCCCTTCTTGGTGATGATCTGGATCACGCCGGCGCTGGCGTCTGCTCCGTAGAGCGTCGCCGCGGCCGGGCCCTTCACGACTTCAATGCTCTCGATCTCTTCGGGATTGATGTCGTTCATGCGATCGAACACCTGACCTGACTGGCCAGAGCCGATCGTGCCTTCGTTGATGCGCACGCCGTCGATGAAGAGCAACGGCTGGTTGGACAGGTTGATGGACGACGCGCCGCGAATACGGATCGTGTTGCCCGTGCCCGCGGTGCCCGACTGCGACGAAAGCGCAACGCCCGGCACGCGCGACTGCAGCAGATTCGCCACGCTGCTGATCGGCGCGTCCTTGATGACGTCGGCCGCGGAGACCGAGGCCACGAGCGCGGCCTGCGCCTTACGCTCCTGATTGCCGGCCGTACCGGTCACGACGAGTTCGGACAGCGTCACGAGGCTCGCGTTCATGCCGATGTTGGCCGTCACCGTCTGTCCCGCCACCACGGTCACCGTGTCCGACGCCGTCTTGTAGCCGAGCCGGAACGAGGCCACGATTACACGGCCCGGACGCACGTTGTTGAACCGGAAGTCGCCGGCCGTGTTGGACTGCGCCTCACCTGCCGCTCCGGACAACACGAGCCGCGCGTCGGCGATCGGCTGCCTGGTGGCTGCGTCGGTCACCTTGCCGACGATCGTTCCCGTCTGCGCCAACACCGCGCCGAAGGGAGTGAAGACAAACAGGGCGGCGGCGAGTGAACGCAGCCTCCGCGAACGCGTTCGATTGGTCATCAACGACTCCTGACTACGGATGGGGAGCGCGGCCCCACCTAGGGGTCGCCGTGTACCGGCAGCGCTGGGAAACTCAGTACTGAGAACCGCACCGGACGGCACAGCATGCGAACGTACGCTGTTACCGATTCGTGTCAATAGAAATTCGCCCCTCATCCCAGCAGAATTCCACGTACCAAGGCTCTTTCGCGACTTGTCGCTGCGGATCGCGATTTCCGCGTTACAGCAGAGCGACGAAGACTGGACTGGAAGAGCTAGTCTGCCGCTCAGTCGTCGTCACTCAGCTCGGCAAGACGCCGGCGAACGGAGCCTCGGCGCCAGCCCGCAATGCCGCAATGCGCTCTTCCACGAACGCCACCAACTCGGCCATCGTCTCCGCGTCGAACACGAGTTTGACCCCGGCTGCCGCATACAGCTCGGGCAGCGGACGCGTGCCTCCCAGCGCGAGGAAGCGCTTGTAGTTGGCGACTGCTTCCTGCGGGTCGCGCACGGCGTTGCGGAATACCTGCAGCGCACCCAACTGCGCGATGCCGTACTCGATGTAGTAGAAGGGCAATTCGAAGATGTGGAGCTGGCGATACCAGCGGGACACGCGCTCCGCGTCGAGACCGCTCCAGTCCACACCGGCCTCGAACTCGGACCGCAACGACAGCCATTTGGCGTCGCGCGCATCACGGTCACCGCCCTTGGGATCGGTGTAGATCCACGCCTGGAATGCGTCCACGCTCGCGATGTGCACGAGACTCGCCAGCACATCCTCCAGATGCTCCAGCCACGCGACACGCGCCTGCTCCGGCGTGTAGTAGCCGTCGGGGGCGACGAAGTACGGCATGGCCAGCAGCTCCATGCTCATCGACGCCAGCTCCGCCGCCTCGTGTCCCGTGCGACGCTGCCATGTGAACGGCAGTGGATGCGTAGCGAAGTCGTGGAAGCAGTGCCCTGCTTCGTGCACCAGCGTTTGCACATCGTCCGGCACGCCGACCGCATTCATGAAGATGAACGGACGACCACTGAACGCGAGATCGGTGCAATAGCCACCAGGCGCCTTCCCAGGACGGCTCTCGAGGTCGAGCAACTTCTCGTCAGCCATGATGCGGAATTTGTCCCCCAGCTCCGCATCCACTCGCGCAAAGATCGTCTTGGCGCGGTCGACGAAGGTCTCCACGTTGGCAAATGGACGCAGCGGCTCCTTGGTGCCCAGATCGACGGTGACATCCCACGGACGTACCGCATCGAGCGCCAACGCTTGCTTGCGATGCTCCATCAGACGCGCGACCGCCGGCGTCACCGCCGTCTTCACGGCGTGATGAAAGCCCGCCACGTCTTCGGGGGTGTAGTCGAATCGATGCTTGGCTGCGAAACAGAAGCGCTGGTAATCGGAGAATCCGGCTTCCGTCGCGACCGCCGTTCGCAGCGCGTACATCCGATCAAAGAGATCGGCGAACTCGGTGCGCTGCGCGAGATATGCCGACGCGCCCAACCTGAAGGCGCGCTCACGCTCCGCACGATCGGACGACTTGAGGTACGGCTGCAGCTGCGGAATGGTCTTGGCCGTACCGTCCCAGTCGACGCTCAGCCCCCCGGTGATCTTCTGGTACGCCGCGGACAGCTCCTCGATCTGCGCAAACCGTTCGACGTTGGCTTCGCGAAAGATCTCGATGTCGCTGCGAAACCGGCGCACGGTCGTGGCCAGATCGGCGCGTGTTGGCGCGAACGCGACCAGACGCTTGGCGAGCCGTACCTGCGCCTCCTCCATCTTGGGAAACACTTCCATGGAGAACCGAAGGTACGCCTGCTCGGCCACGGCGTTGGCCGTATCCGCCGTGTAGGCGATCATGGCGCGCGTACCCGCCTCGCCGATCAGCGTGTCGAGGCGCGACCAGGTGGACAACCACGACTCGATCGCCGCTGTGTCGTCAGCGACGTCAACCGTCGCGAGTTGCTCGTAATATGGGCGCACGTCCTCCCACGTCGCGTCACGAAACGCATCGGGAGCGGCTGGTAATTCGATCATGAGTCAGGAAAGGGGGGTCAATGCTGCCGCGACACGACTACTCGCCGTACGGAATCCAGATGTTCTTCACCTGCACAGCGCGTCGCAGGAACTCGCGCCCCTCGCCGCTGCGCGGATCGAGCCACTCGCGACCGGTCCACTCGGTCCAGGTGCGCTTGAGATTGGCCGCCGATGCGCGTTCCACCGCGGCCGCTCCCGTCTGCGATCCCACGTACCACACCGCGTCCACGTCGTCGTGATCGGCGAGCACACGCGACAGCGCGTCACGGGAACCCGTCACGAGATTGAGCGCGCCGGCCGGCACGTCCGACGTTTCCAGCACACTGTAGAAATCCGTCGCGATCAACGGGAACCGCTCTGACGGAACGGCGACGACGCGATTGCCCGTCGCCAAGAGCGGAGCGACCAACGAAATCAGGCCAAGCAACGGATAGGGATCGGGGCATGCCACGCCCACCACGCCGATCGGCTCATGCATCGCGAGCGCGACGCCGCGCATCGGTACGTCGTGCGCCTGCCCGTCGTGCTTGTCTGCCCACGCGGCATAGGTGAACAAGCGCGAGACACTGGTGTCGAGTTCCAACGTTGCGGCGTGCATCGACACACCGGTGAGTGCTGCAATTCTCGCCGAGAATTCCGCATGGCGCACCGACAGATTCTCTGCGAGGTAGTAGAGAATCTGCGCGCGCTGATGCCCGGTCAGCTTGGTCCACGCGCTTCCGGCATGCGCTGCCTCGACGGCATTGCGTATGTCCTTGCGGTTCCCGTCCCCCACCTCGCCCATCGCGTTCCCATACACATCGCGGATAACGATGGAATACCCTGAGTCTGGGCGCGCCTGCTTTCCACCGATGAACAGCTTGGGCGTGCGGTCGATCGAGGGCATCGCGGCCGAGCCGTCGGTGTGCGTGGCGTCGGCATCGTCTGCGCGTTCGTCTGCTGCGGCAGTATCGATGGAGGCGTTGTGCACGGGAGCCGGTGCCTCCGACCGCGCGTGCACCGGCTTGAGATACTCGCCGAGCCCCTCGCGTCCACCTTCGCGGCCAAAGCCGGACTCTTTGTAGCCGCCGAATCCGGCTGCGGCGTCGAAGAGGTTCGTGCTGTTGATCCACACCACGCCGCACTTGAGCTTGGGCGCGACGTCGAGTGCGAGATTGATGTTCTCCGACCACACGCTCGCCGCCAATCCGTACGGCGTGTTGTTCGCCAACGCCACCGCTTCGTCCGGCGTGCGGAACGTCATCGAGACGAGCACGGGGCCAAAGATCTCCACCTGTGCGATCGTCGCTGACGGCGCCACGTTGGTGAACAGCGTTGGCGGATGGAACGAACCGACATCGGGGACCGCCCACGTCGGCTGCCAGCAGGTCGCGCCTTCCGCGACGCCCTGCGCGACGAGTGACTTGATGCGTTCCAGCTGGATCGGCGCGACGATCGCGCCCATGTCCACCGACTTGTCGAGCGGCGAACCCACACGCAGCCGTTCCATCCGCGCGCGCAGTTTGTCCGTCAGTCGTTCGGCGATCCCTTCCTGGACGAGCATGCGCGAGCCGGCGCAGCAGACCTGTCCCTGATTGAACCAGATCGCATCGACCACACCTTCCACGACGCTATCCAGATCGGCATCGTCGAACACGATGAACGGGCTCTTTCCGCCCAGCTCGAGCGACAGCCCCTTGCCCGTTCCCGCCGTCGCCACGCGAATGGCGCGTCCGACGTCAGTGCTGCCGGTGAAGGCGATCTTGTCCACGTCGGGGTGATCGACGATCGCCGCGCCCGTACTGCCATCGCCTGTCACGAGGTTGAAGACACCGGGTGGCAGACCGACTTCGTGCACCAGCTCTGCGAAACGAATCGCCGTGAGCGGTGTGAACTCTGCGGGCTTGAGCACGACAGTGTTTCCCGCCGCGAGCGCGGGTGCGACTTTCCACGCCAGCATCAACAGCGGGAAATTCCACGGGATCACCTGCCCAACGACGCCGTACGCGTGCTGGCCGGGGAACTCGCTCTCCAGCAGCTGCGCCCAGCCCGCGTGGTGGTAGAAATGCCGAGCGACGAGCGGGATGTCGATGTCGCGCGTCTCGCGAATCGGCTTGCCGTTGTCGAGCGTTTCGAGCACCGAAAAGTGGCGCGCGTGTTTCTGAATGCCTCGGGCAAGCGCGTAGAGCCAGCGTGCGCGTGCGTGTCCATCGAGTGCCTGCCACGTGGGCAACGCCGCGCGCGCCGCAGCCACGGCCGCGTCCACATCCGCGGCGCTCCCCTGTGAGACCTTCGCCAACGTTTTGCCGGTGGCCGGATCGTTCACCTCGAACGTTTCGCTCGAGTTGGCATCGGTCCAGCGACCGCCGATGTAGTGTCCGAACGTTCCACCGTGCGCCGCGAGCCACGCGCGCACCGGTGCGTCGCCTTCTGGCGCGGGGCCGTAGCTCATGCTGTCAAACAGGGCGCGCACCGCAGACGGTGCTTCGCTCGAAGTCGTAGAGGATGTCATTGCGCGATTGCTTGAGCTCAGACCATGGGCATGCGGTGTGACGCGGCGTAGCGCCCCGTCACGAAATGCTCGAGCTGTCGTTCGACGTCCGTCAGCAATCCGCTCGCACCAAAGCGGAAGAGATGCGGCCGCAGCCACCGGTCGCCCAACTCTTCTTTCATGAGAATGAGCCAGTCGAGTGCCTGCTTCGCCGTGCGAATGCCGCCAGCGGGCTTGAAGCCGACCTCATGTCCCGTGCGAGTGCCGTAGTCGCGGATCATGCGCGTCATCACGAGCCCCACCGGCAGCGTGGCGTTGGTGGGCTCCTTGCCAGTGCTCGTCTTGATGAAGTCCGACCCGGCCATCATCGACACGAGGCTCGCGCGCGCGACGTTGGTCAGCGTCGCCAACTCGCCCACGCCAAGAATCGTCTTGAGGTGCGCCTCGCCACAGGCCTCGCGAAACGCACGTACCTCGTCGTACAGCGCGGACCAGTTACCCGTCAGCGCGTGCGACCGCGTGATCACGACGTCGATTTCGCTCGCACCGGCCTGCACCGACGCATGAATCTCCGCGAGTCGCTGCTCGAACGGCGACAGCCCGGCGGGAAAACCGGTGGACACGGCAGCCACGGGAATGCCCGAGCCTCGCAGCGCGTCCACGGCCGTGCCCACGTACTGGTGATAGACACACACGGCGCCGGTCGTCAGACCCAGATCGCGGATCCCGAGGGCGTCCACCAGATCAGCGCGCAGAGGGTGTCGCGCCTTGGCACACAGGCGACGCACGTTCCCTTCCGTGTCGTCCCCAGACAGCGTGGTCAGGTCCATGCAGGAGATTGCGCGGAGCAGCCAGGCGGCTTGCCATTCCTTCTTTACAGTGCGACGCGCCGGCAACGAGGCCACCCGTCGCTCCACCGCACTTCGGTTGACGCGTGTCGAGCGAACGAGCGCCAGATCTAGTGCCGTCCCGGGGTTACGCAGGGGCGGCACGTCAGGCGCCAGTGGCGCGTTGGGGACGGGCGCGGCGGCGCCCGCAGAGTCGGCCAGGAGAGAGGGCCGAGCGGCGTGCAACGGAGTGACGGACATGGGAGACAGAATCTAGGGCGCTCCCCCGGCCGGCGCACACCCAAAACCCGCCGGCCCCATCCTCGCCCCGCACGCGCGGTCGCCCCGCCCATGCCACCTCCGCGTATGTGACACTCAACTCCGAGCGGGGAACGGCCGACACTGATCTATGCCAGTTGATTTTTCCCCCGAGGACTGCCATGCGCACCGCCCGACCGCGTTACCTGCTCGCGATTCTCTTCAGCACCGTCCCGGTGTTGATGGCCTTTCCCGGCTGCTCCGCAACCGCCGTCCCGACGGCGGCCAAGCTGGTCATCGTCCAAGGGCACCTGCAGTCCGGCGCCGTCGGATCCACGTTGCCAACCGCCGTTGTGATGCGCGTCATCGGCACGGACGGCGGCCCGGTCGACAAGATCCCGGTCAGTCTGAGCGTCATGGCCGGCGGTGGCACGGTCGATCCCGCCACGAGCCTCTCCGATGCCAACGGCGAAGTGAAGGCCAAGTGGACGCTGGGACCCAATTCGCAGGTCCAAACGCTCTCCGCAACGGCGCCCGGCGTCGAGCCGGTGCAGATCAGCGCGCTCGGCATTCTCCCGAGCGACCTCATCGTCGCACAGGGGAACAACCAGGCTGCCAAAGCCGGCGCTGCCCTGCCCGTGCAGCTCGTCATCCGCGTGACGGGCGGCAACAACGTGCCGATCCCGGGCGTGACGGTCGCAATGTCCATCACGGGTGGTGGCGGACAGATCTCCCCGCAGTCGTCGGTCACCAACGCCCTCGGTGAAGTCACGGTGCGCTGGACGCTCGGCCCGCAAGTCGGCGCGCAGTCCGCGACCGTCACCGCCGGCAGCCTTGGCCCGATCCCGATCGCCGCCAACGCGATGTAACTCGCTGGTCGCGCGGAGCGAGAGCGCACCGCGGGTACGCAGGGAAACTTCACCGCGTCAATCATGCGTTGACGCGGTATCAGACGCACGGTGATCGTTCACCTGTGCGTCGGGTGGCGCGATGGACCATGGCTTGTCGCCAAGGTGCGTCGACTCCGCCAGCTTGCTGAAGTTTCCCCGCGGTGAACAGGAGACGTCGTGGCCTTTGGAGTGCCCGTCGAGTCGATGCACGGAAAGACCATCGTCGTCACGGGCGCCAGCGATGGCATCGGCCGGGCTGCCGTACGTAGCTTCGCGCAGCGCCACGCCGACACCTCGATCGTTATGATCGGGCGCAACGAGGCCAAGACCGCCGCTGCCGCACGCAGCATCATGAGCGAGACCGGCCATCGTCTCATCACGTGGGACATCGCCGATCTCTCGCGCCAGGACGCGGTGCGCGATCTCGCTCAGCGATTGCGCGACCGACTCCCCGTCATCGACGTGCTGGTGAACAACGCCGGGGCGATGTTCCTCGAGCGAGAGCGCACCGCGGAAGGACTGGAACACACGTTCGCGCTCAATCATCTGCAGTACTTCACGTTGACGTTGCTGCTTCTGCAGCCGCTCTCTGCTGCGCCGAAGACGAGCGCTCCGACCCGCGTGCTCAACGTCTCCAGTCGTGCGCACATGGATGCACGCTTCGCGCTCGACGATCTGCAGATGGACCGCGGCTATAGCGGTATTCGTGCCTACGCCAACTCCAAGCTGTGCAACGTGCTCTTCACGTGCGCACTCGCCCGCCGGCTCGATCCGACACGCGTCGTCACGCACGCGCTGCACCCCGGTGTCGTCTCAACGCGTTTCGCGACCAATAACGGCTCACGAGGTCGAGTGCTGCGGTGGATCATGGACCTCGTCTCCATTTCTCCGGACGCAGGCGCCGATACCATTACTTGGCTGGCCACGTCCCCAGAGGCGTCGCGTTCGTCTGGCGACTACTGGGTCAAGCGTGCGCGCGTGACGCCCTCACCCGACGCGCGCGACGCATCGCTCTCCGAAGGGCTCTGGCACGCCAGCGCCACGCTCGCTCGGCTGGATGCCGACGCACTCATCGCCGCATCGGGCGCCGCCGCGATGAGCGTACGCGCGTGAGTTTCCGCGACCTGCCGCGCGTAACGCGCGTGGTGGCTGGCGTGCTGCCGCTCGCGATTTCCTTTCGACGCGATTTCCGTCGATGGATTCGCTGGGGTGCGCCCGCTGTACGCTCCGAAGCGTTCCACGCTCGACGCGCGCAGCAGCTGGTGGACAGCATTGCCGCGCTCGGGCCGGCGTTCGTCAAGCTTGCGCAGATCTTCGCCACCCGCGCGGACCTTGTCCGTGAACCGTACCTCAGCGCGCTCGGCACACTCACCGATCAGGTGCCACCAGTGGATTGGCCGACGATTCGGCGCGTGATAGCCGAAGCGTGGGGCGCTGATCCGGACACCATACTCGACGAACTCAACCCCATTCCGCTGGCGGCAGGCTCGCTCGGGCAGGTGCATCGCGCGCGGTATCACGGTCGCGACGTCGTGGTGAAGGTCCTGCGGCCGGGAGTTGAAGCGATCGTGCGACGTGACATTCGCATCGCGCAGCAGATCGTGGGTTGGGTATACGCGCGCTATCCGCATCACCACGTGAACGGCTTCCGTGTGGTGCTCGACGAGTTCTCGCGCCATGTCGGCGAGGAGATGGATTTCGTGCGCGAAGGGGCGCAGTGCACTCGCATGCGCGAGCGCTTCGCCGACGAGTCGCGTCTGCGCATTCCCCGCGTGGAGTCGGAGTTGACGCGACGCGACGTGCTCGTGCTCGAGTTCATGGAAGGGACGCGCATCGACGCACTCGATGATCGCGTAGCACGCGGCGAGATCGTCCCGACGCAACTCGTGGAAACCCTGATCGAAAGCTACGCGCGCATGATGCTGCGCGACGGTGTCTTCCACGCGGATCCCCACCCGGGCAACCTGTTGGTGGACAGCGCAGGTCGCATCATCCTGCTCGACTTCGGCATGGTCATCGCGGTCGACGTCGCCGTGCGCAAGGCGCTCTTCGAAACGATCATCGCGGCCATACGCAAAGACGCCAAGGGTACTGCGGACGGATTCTTCGCGTTGGGCATGGTCGCTCCCGGCACGTCGCGCGAGACGATGGAGCAACTGGTGGATACGCTTCTCGAGATCGCCTATGCCAACACGGATATGCAGGAACGGGCGCGCGTGCTGGCCGACAAGATTTTGCGAGAGCTGTTCAACTGGCCAATCGTACTTCCCGGCGAGTTGGTCTACTTCGCACGCACCGCGGCGCTCATCGAAGGCGTGGGTGGCCGCTACGATCGGAGCTTCAACAGCATCCGCGTGGCGAGCCCGGTGGTGTTGCGCCTGCGTCGCGAGTTGCTCGCCGTGCTGCTCGGTGAGGACGGAAAGGTGGACACGCTCACGGGCTGGGCCGCCACCGTGGGAGCCGTCGCTGGCGGAGCGATGGCGTTGATCAGCAAGACAACGCGTCGGCTCAATCGTGCGGCCGCTGAACAGGTGCAGGCCTGGCTGGACGGCTGATCACCGGGAGGTCTACAGCGCGTCGTCGTTGGCAACGCGGTGGAAAAGAAAAACGGGGCGATCGTGATGATCGCCCCGTTTTCTAAGCTATCCCAAGCCTTGCTTACGCGGCCGGGTTGCCCTGCTTGCGGCGGCGGGCGGCGTACATCACGGCGAGCATGCCCGTGCCGAGGAGCGCGTAGGTGGACGGCTCCGGCACCGTCTGCGTGGTGATGATGCTGCGCGGCGTCGAGGTCAGGTACTCCTGGTTCGACGCTTCGTTGCCCGTGACCTTGTCCGAGAGCACGTACCAGTCACGCGTCAGTGTGAAGGTGCGCGGCACGGCGAGCGAGAAGAAGTCGCCGTTCCCGTTGTACGAGCCGCCGAACATGTTCCAGATGGTGCCCTGAATGTTCTCGGCGTTGTAGTAGCCGCTGCCGCTCACCGGCGCGCTCGCATCGTACTGCTCGATCAGCCATGCGGCCTTCATGTAGTCGGCCTGATTGCCGCGACGCGTCTTGTTGAAGACGCCATTGCCGACGATGCCTTCGACGTTCGTGCTGAACGCGGTCGAGTAGTATGAGTCGACGGCCGTGTTCGCGACATGCGACCAGTCGACACACCAGATGATGGCGTTGGTGATCGTGCTCGTGCCGAGGACGTCCATCTGGGCGTTGAAGCCCGTCAGGTTGGCCTTGTACGGGCCGACAGCGTAGCCGCCGACGGTGCCATTGTTGGACCAGTCGCCGGCGAACTGCACGTTGCCAAGAACCGGAGCCTGCGCGCTCGCCGTGACGGGCACCGCGACGGACGCGATCGAGGCGGCGAGGGCGACGGCAAACGAAAAAGCGGAGCGGGAAGAGCGCATTGAGTAGAATCCGGAGAAGTGTGCGAACCGTGTGGCTTACGGCACAGCTTGGTCGCAAGTCGGGTGCCATAGCTGAGTCTGCACCGTTATCTCGACGTAATCGACTGCCACACAACGCCTTACGCACATTCACCGTTACACGGCAGGAACCAGACTCATCCATTGGAATTTGCCCGACTGTCGCGATGTCGCACGGCGGCCACAACCGTGCGCGACAGACCATATCGCGTGCCAGAATCGCTCCCCACGACCCCGGAGGCGCTAGAAGATCCACTCCCGAAACAGGTCAAAGCCGAACTGTCGTGTGGGCAGAGGGTCACCGCCGAGTCGCGTGCACGGCGCAGAGCCCGGGTCCATACCCGCCTGGACGGACAGGCCGCGCGCGATGCGGTACTCCACGGCGATTCCGTACCACAGGGAGGCGCTGGTGCCGGTGGAGCGGCAGACGCCGGTGTTTACGCGCAGAAAGGCGTTCGTGCCCAGCTGCTTACCCGCCGTGATGCTCAGGTTGTCGAGCAGCGAGAGCGCCGACAGGTCGTCCTTGTTTTGGCCGCCGGCGGTGTTCACCTGCAGCGTGTTGAAGCCGCCGGGCAGAATGCGCTGCAGGACGCCCTCGAACGTGCCGCCGATGGAAGGCAGCAGCACGCCGGTGACGGCCTTGACGGTGTTCTGGCTCTGACCGTCCAAAGCGAACGTCGGGGCTCCGAAGATCAGCAGCGAAATGATTTCCGACTCAGGGGCGCTGGCGAAGAGCGGATCGCTGCTGGAGAGCGTCACCACCGGTCGCTCGATCGTGCCACCGATATGCACTCGCACCGGGATCTCGCCGCCGGTGGAGAGTCGCACCACGTTGGTAGCGCTGATATCGAGCGTCGGAGCGATTGCGTCGGTACCGAAGAAGCGCACGCTCCCCGAGTCCACCGCGAAGCTCCGGTTCACGACGCCGAGGTCAAGGCGATACTGCCCGCGGTTCGCCGTGATCTCACCTTCCAGCGCGAGCTTCTCGCCCGTGGTGGTGATGGCCAATCCGCCGGCGATCTTCACCTTGGCTTCGGGCGTCTGCACCCACACTTCTTCGCCCATGTCGATGCGCGCGTTCGACACCGAGATGAAGCGCCCCAACCGCGAGAGTGACTGCGCGGCACTCGCCGCCACCGGTACCTCGTCGAGACCGAGCAGTTCTCGCGCCGCATCTGTATTGAGGTCGAGCGCGGTGCTCGCCCCAAGTGGGTCAAACACGATGTTCGCGTTCGGCACGAACAAACGTCCGCTCACGTCCGGTCGCTTGAGCGGTCCGCGCACATCGACGTTGCCACTCAGATCGAGCACCGTGCCGTCGCTCTGACGCGCGAGCGCGACGTTGTTGGCCGCGATCGCGAGTTGCACCGTGGCCGGCTCGTTCACCGCGAAGCGCATGCCGCCGCGTGCGCCAAGCGTGTCGCCGGCCGCACCACTGCGCAGTCGAAGCGTTTCGAGAATCAACGAGTCCTGCGCCGCGCGCAGCACCATGCGGCCCTCGGAGGGCGCGATTCCCAGCTGCGCCACACGCGCGGAAAACTGATCGAGCGTCATTGTCCCAGTCGCAACGGGACGATCCATCGTGCCGCCAATGGCGAGCCGACCGGAGACGACGCCGCGCGCGTCACTGACGCCATCCACCACGAGACCAAGCGCCTGCAGTCGCAACGAGTCCGACACCAACTCGGCGTCCACCGCGTCGGAGAGCGTGCGCTTCTCCATGCTGCGCAGCGCGAGATCGATCGGGACTCGCGCCTCCGCGTTGACTGACCCGCCGAGCGTATCGCGAATCGTCGCGCGCGCGACCAGTCGCTTGTCGGCGTAGTTGCCATCGCTGTCGATGCGCGGCAGGTACGTACCGTTGAGTCCCAACGAATCGGCGCGAATCGTCCACGACAGCAGCGGCAGGTCGCGCGTACCGCCCAGTGTCGCCGCCCCCGAGATGGTGCCATCGAACGGCTGGCTCCCGGTAGCAAAGGTCGCGGCTTCGCCGATCGGGAATCGATCGAGTCGCAGCAGTGCACTCACGGGGCCGCTCAGAGGCACGTCCGCCGTCAGCCCCAGCATCCCCTGCGACGTCGAGCGGACCTCAAGCGAATCGACGCGCGTCCCTCGCGCATCCGAGCGCACGTGAATGGGTGCGAGATTCCGCCAGGTCACGCTGTCGTAGCTGAAGCGCAGCGAGTCGAGCGCCACGTCGACGGTGCCCGAGTCGCGCGTGAAGCCGCCGCGAATTCGAAGATGTGCATCGTCTCGCGAGCTGACGTCCACCATCAATCGCCCGGCCGCCGGATTGGCATCCGACACCTTGAACTCGGCCGACGCGATCCGCACGGCTCCAATGCCATCCACGCCGTCGGCCGTGGCCGCCCCCTCGAAGCGCGGCGCCGTGAGCACGTTCTCGGCGCGCATCGAACCGAAGATTCGTTCGAGCCGCAGGCTACCCACCTGCATCTCTCGGGCACCAAGTGCGAGTGTCGCCGAAATATCCTGCAGCGAGCCCACAAGGAATCCGGCGACGGACGCTTCGCCGGTGAGTGTGTCGGCGGCATACGCGCGCATTGAGCTGGCCGACGCCGAATCTGCCGGCTCCACCATCGCCGCAAGTCGAGTGAGCTGCGCACGCACCTGCGCGAGCGTATCGGCCCGCGCTGCGACCTGCAGCGTATCGCTGTTGGTCGAGTCGCGGGCCAGTGCGCCATGCGCGTCCACGGTCACGCCGCCGATGCGCATCGTCGCGGAGTCCACCGTCAGCCGGCGCGTGTCGAGTCGCGCGCTGCCAAGGAAATCGAACGCAGGGCGATTGTCGGTCTGCGTTTGCGCGAGGTCCATCGTGCCGATGCCCCGCTCGAGGGCGAGCGCTCCATCCTTCGAACGCGTTCCCGCCGCGTCGACTTGCACGCGTCCGCTGATGGATGTCGCTGGCGTGCTCGCCGTGCCCACCCAGGTCCGCGCGTTGAGTGCGTCCACGGTGCCGGCCACCGTCGCGCGCCACGTCGCATCGATGAGCGACGCCGTGCCCCGCAGATCGAGCGTGCCATCGCCCACGGCGCCGAACTTTGCGTCCCACGCGAGCTGTTCGAGTGTGCCGGTCGTGTGCACGGTGCCCGCGAGATCGGCGCGCAGCGTCATCGCTGAGTCGTTCGTCGGGCTCAGTCGCGCGAGCGCGCGCATCGAAATGGGATCGAACTGCAGCGACGTCTCCAGCGCCGCGCGACGCGGACCAAAGCCGACGCGCGCATCGCCGCTGACACGTGAGCGATTGCCGGCGCCATCCGTCCAGACGAGCGCCATGTTGTTGATTGTCGCCGCATCGATGCTGCCGGCCGCGACGCGCATGCTGCCCGTGAGCAGGCCATCGAGCGTGGTCGGCGCACTGGGCGCAAGCGCGCGCGCCGAGCGCAAATCGACCGAGAGATCGCGCACGTTCAGATTGCGCGCCGACGCCGGTGTGCCGAACGACACCGTGCCATCGAGCGCGATCGACGAGATGGCACCGGGAATGCGCGCGTCTCGGAAGCGACCGTTGAACGCATCGATGCGAAACGCGGTAAGAGGGCCCCCCGCCTTGGCGACCAGCCTGCCGTCAAATGCTCCGCGCACTGAATCGGGAATCGAGCCATATGACAGGCGGCGCAGCAGGTCGTCCTGCATCGGCGTGAAGGCCAGGTCCACCGAGTGCAGCAGCAGTTCGGCGGGGCGCGCGACAACCGAGATGCTGCCAGTGACGTGCGAGTCCATGCTCTGCACGTCGAGCGCGGCGAGTGCGTACTCTGTGTCGTACGGATCGGCGAGTGTCCGCATGCGCACGTCAGCCGAACCCGCGCCCGTGGTGGGCAGCACATCCCAGATCCAACCGAGATCCGAGAGTCCGGCCTTCGCCTTCACCAACACGTCGTAGCGCAACGGTCCCGGGTTGTTCCACGAGAGCACGCCGCGCGCGCTCCCCGTGGACGCGGGCAGTGCAATGCGCGGCAAATCGAGTCGCAGCGAATCCGGCGTCCAGCGGATTTCACCAGCCGCGGCGACGATGTTCACCGGCGGGTCGGAGATGGTGCCGCGCAGCGAGTCGATCTGCATCGACGATTCCGCATGCGACGGCTGCGTGATGATGCCGTCGTGCGCGTACACGCGTTCGAGCGTGATGCGGCGGCGTTCGAGCAGACCGTACGGCGTGCGCACGATGTCGTGCAGGCTATCGCGGACGGCGATAACGCTATCGCGCGCGGCGCCCTTGAAGATCGGGTGCGGCGCCCACGGCGCGGCGGTGCTGATGGCGACGTTTCGCAGCGTCAGCGCGTCGATGCGAATTTTGCTGCCGTACCCCGGTGGGCCGCCGGTGCTCGTCGTCGTATCGCCGGAGATGATGTAGGCGATGTTCCACGGGCCTGAGAAATCCTGCTTGAGGTCGAGCCGCACACCGCGCAGCGAGAGCGCACCGATGTGAATCGCCTTGTCGAAGAGGATGCCACTCAGGCTGATCGTGCCGTCGACGCTGTCCGCGTGCACGACTGGGACGCCTGCCGTATCGAGCAGCGCCACGTTCGTCGCGGAAATGCTCGTGAAGCTGATGGAGCGCAATGCCCCGATCTTGAGCGACGCACGTCCGCCGAAGACGTTCTTTGCCTGACTCTCCACCACGCCCACCAACCAAAGCCGGCCTGCCTCGCTGTTGGTGCCGATCACGTACGCGAGCGCGACGCCGCCGACGAGCGTCGCGAGGATCCCCGCGCTCCACCAGAACCTGCGTTGCCGTGCCGTCATCGTGCGCACGTCATCAGAAGGCCTGGCCGAGTCCGAAGTGGAATACGAGTCGCGACAGCACACCACGCGACGACGACGGGCGAAATGTCTCCGGGCATGAAAAAATGTCGCCCGGATCCACCGCGCTGGTGGAGACGGTGTTACCCGGGCTCGCACACTGAATGGTGCCGCTGTTGCCGTTGGAGTCGCCCTTGGTGAAGTACAGGGCGCGTCCCATACGCGGCGCGTAGGGCGAGTAGCCGATGTCCACACGGAACGGACCAACGGGCGTGCTCAATCGTAGGCCCGCACCAGGCGTGGCGCGCAAATTGGCGGTACGAAATGGCTCCGAACCGCCCTCCCACACGTTCCCCACATCGACGAACGCGGCGAACTGGAACTGCTGCGACAGAAACGGCAGCGCGCGCCGCCACTCGAGGTTCGCCACTGCCAGCGCCGTGCCCCCACGCGGCACCGCGCGATAGTCAGAGCCTGAATCCACCACGACGATCGGCTCTCCCGACGGAGCGGTGGATGCCTTGACCTTGGTCACCGAATAGAGCAATGGGCCGAGAAGGTTCTGCTGAAATCCGCGTACCGAGTTCTGGCCGCCAGCAAACAGTCGCTCCTGCTGCGGAATCAGCGGCGAGCCGTCCACCAGCTCCGCGCCCGGGGCGAACGCACGCGCTCCCTGCGCGCGCACGGCAATCACGCCTCCGAACAGCCGCGCATACATCGCGCCCTCGCCAGACGTGCGATAGAAACGCAAGGACGACACCAACTGCGAAAACGTCTGACCAGCGCGCAGTTCGCCGCGCAATCGTGAACCGCGCGTAGGATTCGCCGCGTCGTTGGTGCGGTCGTACGCGGCCGAGCTGCTGATCAATCCGAGTCCACGTCCGAAGGCGGAGAGTACGTATTCCTCGGGGCGGCACAAGCCAAAGCGGGTGCACGATTCCAGCGGATCGGTGGTCGTCCGTCCGTTTTCGTACTGAAAGCCGCTCGACCAGGTCAGTCGTCGGCTCACCTGCCCCGACACCTCGATCAACGAACCGATCGTGGTCTCGCGGAGATAGGCGAAGGGCTCTCCTCGGCGCTCGCTATAGATCGACAGACGCGGTGCGAGCGCGCGCCCGAACAGCTGCGAGTTGGAAAGCGTGCTGCCCACGTAGTAGTTGAGCTTCGCACTGAAGGGATCGTCGCGGAGCGCGCCCGAGCACAGCGAGGGCGCGAAGTCGGCGGGCGCGCCAATCCCGATCTTCGACGCCCGCGCCGACAGCTCGACCTTCCGCCCCACGCCCAGAAATCCGCGATCGGTCAGGCGCAATTGCGCACGCATGCAGTCCTGCGTCGCCCAACCGATGCCGGTGCGCGCACTGCGCACCTTCGCTTCCGCAACTCCGATCTTGAGATCGAGAGTCGAATCGTTCTTGGCATCGATCGGTGGCTCCGTGTCGATCAGCACCAGGCGAAATGCATCGGTGCGATAGAGCGCGCGTTGCGCTTCAACCAGCGAGGTCGCGCGAAACCTCTGGCCGGATCGTAACCGAATCAGACGCATCACGTCTGCGGTATCGATGCGCGGCTTGAGCGAATCCACATGTTGCACAGTGACAGTCAACGCGCCGAATCGCATGAGCCGTCCCGGCGCAAATCGCACCTCGATCGTCGCTTTTGCTGCGGCACTATCAATCGTGATCGTGTTGCTCGGGCGAGCGACGCGTGCGTAGCCCGCGTCGCGCAAGCGCTGCAGCGCGTCGGAGATGGCCGAATCCACTCGCACGCGGTCGAAGCTGCGTGTCTCGAGGTCGCGCAGCGCGATGTCGTAGGCAGGTCGTCCGGGCGCCGGTTCTGGAAGCCCCGTCGTCCGCACCGAATCGATCGTGGCGAGCGTGCCGGGCGAAATGTCAAAATGGATGCGGAGCCCGTTGGACACCGTATCGTAGCGCGCCGCCACACTCGCGAGAAACCATCCGGCCTGCCGATGCAGCACGGCCAGCCGCAGCGCGTCGCGGCGGATTTCGAGTGTGTCCGCACACGGCAGTTGACCGATGTGCAGCAGGCGCGCGCGAAACCCCGGTCCCTGCGTCACGATCGTCGCCGCAAGGGTGGTGGCATCAAAGCGCGGGCTGCCGCTGAAACTGACCTTCTGCACACGCAACGCGGGCGCGCAGCGCGGCGCCGACTGCGCCGCGGATGCAGCCCATGGCAGGCACAGCGCCAACAACGCGGCCGCGACGGTGCGACGGGCTCCGGTCATCGATATCGGGGGAGAATCATTCGCATGCGTGGGGCAATCTCATCAGGGGGGCGTCTCGTCGCCATGCGACGGTGCAAGAACGCGACCACGCAGGCGCGCCGTGCGCCGTGTCTCGCCATGGGCGCAGATCCAGAGCGCGTCCGCAGGAAGCCCCGCATCGGCCCAGAGCGCCGCCGTCCGCTGCGGCGGTTCGTCCATCGGTTCGTCGGTGAGTTTGTACGTGCCCCAGTGAATGCCCAGCATCGGTGGCGGCGGCGCCGCGTGCTCTTCTCGCTGGACGCGCGCGATCGTCGTCCACGCGTCCACCGCTTCATCCGGATTCATGTGCACCCACGACATGAACCACCGTGGCGCGTACGCGCCGATCGGAAGGAGCGTCAGATCGAAGGGGCCGAGTCGTCGCGCGATCGTTTCGAACTCGGGATGGTGCGCTGAGTCACCGGCGAAGAACACGCGGACATCATCCACCTCGAGCACCCACCCACACCACAGCGAACGATTCCGGTCGGTGAGCCCGCGACCGCTGAAGTGCTGCGCGGGAACGGCTGTGACGCGCACCGAGGCCGCGAGATCGTGCGAAGAGCCGTCCCACCAATCCAGCTCCGTGACGCGCCGCACACCGCATCGCTGCACCGCCGCCGTCATTCCCAGCGGCACGCACCAGAGTGCGTCGGGGTTTCGCGTCGCGATGGCGCGTGTCGCGGCGACATCGAAGTGATCGTAGTGGTTGTGCGATTGCAGCACGACGTCGATCGCCGGCAGGTCGGCGATGGCTAACGTCGGACGCACCCAGCGACCGGGCCCCGCCACTCCCAGCGGGCCAACGCGGCGAGCCCAGACGGGATCGGTGAGGATCGTCAGCCCCGCGCACTGTACCAGTACCGTGGAGTGTCCAAGCCATGTGGCGGCAATGTCGGGTCCGAGCGAGGCACGTGTGGGAAGCTGCGGCTCCGCACGGGGGATCACGACGGCCGGACGCCCCGAGCGACGCGTACGGGCCCGCTGCGCGGCCCAGCGCAGCACGCTGCCGAGTTCACCCGGACGCCCCTTGGTGGGCCACGGGTTCTGAAAACCTCCATCCGCCCGATGATGGGCTGGGCGGTGCGATTGTCGTGACGACGGACGGTCAATAGCCATACGATCCGCTCAGTGGCAGATAGGGGTGCATCGTTACCTACGTGTCTGCATCATGGGCACGCGGAGCAGCGCAGTACACCGCAGCTGCGGAATAAAGCCGCCCACGAGGCCGTCTTGCCTCTCATCAACGATCTGTGCCGGTAGCGCGTGTCCGATAGCAGGAACGTCGGCAAAAAGTCGTTCGCGCGCTGGGGCGGATATTCATTGCCCATTCATCCGTTCGCGCTAGTCTTCTGTCTGCGTCTCGATTCTCCTCGTACCCGGATTCGCTCGCATGATGCCCTTCTCCGACGCCGCGCTGGCGGTGTTCGTCGCGTGGAATGCCGCTCTTGGCGGCCCGGCGCGCACTTCTGAACCGTCGCCCGTGCTTGACCCGGCGCCGGTGGTGGTGCCTGCGCTCACCGTGGCGCGCCCTGCAGGTGTCACGTTCGGGCAGCAAGCCGACGTGCCGGCCGACACGGTGGTACGCCGCGCGCGAAAGAAGGCGATCGTCTACAGCGACGCGTATGCGACGCGCCTCACGATCCACCGTCGACTCGCGTGGGCGATGCTGCCACTGTTCGCCGCGTCGTACATCACCGGCGACAAGCTGCTCGAAGATCCGTCGGGGGCGCCTTCATGGGCCAAGAATCTGCACGGTCCGGCCGCGACTGGATCGGCGCTGCTCTTTGGCGCAAATACAGTCACGGGCTACTGGAACCTGTGGGAAGGACGTCACGATCCCAACAATCGCACGCGCAAGATTCTGCACACGGTGCTCTTCTCGGCGGCCAGCGCCGGATTCGTCTATGCCGGCACGCAGCTCGCCGACGACGCCGAGCAGAGTCAGTCCAAGCGCGAACAACACCGCAATGTGGCACTCGGCTCGATGGGCGTCTCGACGCTCAGCTGGCTGATCATGCTCATCGGCAACTAATCAGGAACGCATGATCGATACCGCAGCGCTGATCGAGCAGGTCAGCACGATTGTTCAGCCGTGGGCTGACATGTATTCCAACAGCCCGACGCTCTCGACCGGCGTGATCACGGCCCACATCCTCGGCATGTTCGTTGGCGGTGGCATGGCGATCTCCGCGGATCGCGCGATCCTGCGTTCCAAGCCCGGCACCGCCGATGCCGTCCGCGCCGTCGTGATGGACCTGTCCACGACACACTCGATCGTCATCGGCTCGCTCGCGCTCACGGTGCTCACCGGACTCGCGCTGCTGGCCTCCGACGTGGGGACTTTTGCGGTCTCACGGGTATTCTGGATCAAGATGGGGGCGTTCGCGATCCTGCTCATCAACGGCCTGCGCATGCAACGCGCGGAAAAGGCCGTCATGACAAGCCTGGACGGCGCACCGATCCGCACCGCAGAAATGCCAGTGCCCTTTCCCAAACAGGAATGGGCGGGCATTCACAGCTCGGCGTTCGTCAGCCTGGGTCTTTGGCTTCTGATCGTCGTCCTTGGCGTGGTGCTGACCAACGGGTGATCCGCCCGATGGTCGAACGTCTACACTCAACACCTGCGAACATGTCCGAATCCGAACACGACGCCGCCTCCGGTTGCGGTGCCGACTGTTTTGTTGGCCGCCGAGCCTTTCTGCGCGATGCGATGACCGCAGCGGCGGTGATTGCTGGCGTGTCCGCGTTGGGCCCGATGCGCCAGCTCTCCGCGATGGAGCCGCGCTCCGCGGCCGGTACGGTGAAGTATCCGATCCCCGCAGCGGACAGCGTCTCGATCGACACGACGAACGAAGTGATTCTCTGCCGCAGCGCCGGCGAGGTCTACGCGTTCGCACTGTCATGCCCGCACCAGAACACCGCGTTGCGCGCGCTGCCGGGCAGCGGCGGATTCCAGTGCTCGCGCCACAAGTCGCGCTACCAGCCCAACGGCACCTTCGTCAGCGGCAAGGCGACGCGCAACATGGACCGCCTGCAGATCAGCCGCGCGGGTGACACGGTCGTCGTGGATCCCGAGGTGGCGTTTCTAAGCGACGAAGAGCCGGACAAGTGGAACGCCGCCAAGGTCAAGCTCTGAGCATTGCCAAGCCCGTCGCCATCCTGACCCCGGAGTGATCGTGAAGCCACTACCGCAACTGCCCGGCGCTGCTGCCGCGCGAATCGACGACCTGCCGCCCTGCCTCGATCGCCGTGCCTTCATCGGCAACTCCACCATGCTGGCCATCGGCGCACTGCTTGCGACCGCCTGTGGCGACGGGCAGATCGGCGGCACGGTCACGGGGCCGGGCACCGTCGGCCTGTCGGTGAAGATCTCGGACTACCCGGCACTCGCCAACGTCGGCGGTATCGCCAAGCTGAATGGAACCAGCACGCCGATCGCCGTTGTGAAGGCGACCGCGACAACCTTTCGCGCCTTCTCCATGATCTGCCCGCACGAAGGCACGGTCATCGGTATCAATGGCTCGGGCTTCCTCTGCCCCAACCACGAAGCCCGTTTCAACGGCACCGGCACGTGGCAAGGCGGCGAGCGCACCACCAATCTGAAAGAGTTCGCCGTGACCGCCGATCTCACCGCCGGCACGCTGG
Organism: Gemmatimonas sp.; assembly: GCA_965279375.1. Classification (GTDB taxonomy): domain Bacteria; phylum Gemmatimonadota; class Gemmatimonadetes; order Gemmatimonadales; family Gemmatimonadaceae; genus Gemmatimonas. Next base: position 4,207,622 of record OZ257156.1, read on the forward strand.
CCATCAACAACTGACCGCCAGCTCCGTCGCCGCGCAGCGTCGGCGATCGTTTTGTCGTAGCTTTTCGCGCGTCGCACTCCTCCGGGTGCGACGCGTTGTTCTTTCCGGCCTGCCCCGATTCCGATGACACCCATGCGCCGTTTCGCCTCGTCCACTCGTTTCGCCGCACTCGCCGTTGCCGCTGCCACCACGGGCTTCGCCACGACGCCTCGGGCGCTGCGCGCGCAGCAGCGTGCCATGGCCGCGCCCAGCGCCGCGCTCCCTGCGATCGCCAAGTTGCCCAGCGTGCAGCAGGCGATGGCCACGATCGAACGCGACAACGCCTGGACACTCGACCAGCAGGTGTCGCTCTGCGAGATCCCCGCGCCGCCGTTCAAGGAAGCCGCGCGCGGCCGCGCCTTTCGCGACCGACTCGTTGCGCTCGGCGTGCAAAACGTGCGCATCGACAGCGAGGGCAACGTGATCGGTGAGGTGCGTGGCGCGCGTCCCGGTCCGACGGTGCTGCTCAGCGGCCACCTCGACACCGTCTTTCCCGAAGGCACGAACGTGAAGGTCAAGCGCGAGGGCACCAAGCTCTCCGCACCGGGCATCGGCGATGACTGCCGCGGTCTGGCCGTCACGCTGGCCGTCGCTCGACAGGTGATCAGCGCGAAGGTTCCGTTCGCGGGTCGCTTGCTGGTGGTGGGCACAGTCGGCGAAGAAGGCCCGGGCAATCTGCGCGGCGTGCGTGCGATCTTCCGCAGTCCGCTCAAGGATTCCATCAACGTCTTCCTGAGCGTTGACGGCACCGGCATCGGCATCACCAACGGCGGCGTTGGCAGCAACCGCTATCGCGTCGCGTATGTCGGTCCCGGTGGACACAGCTACGGCGCGTTTGGCATGCCCAACCCGATTCACGCCATGGGTCGCGCCATCGCCAAGATCAGCGACCTGCAGGCCACGACCACGCCCAAGGTGACGTTCAACGTGGGCCTCGTCTCCGGCGGAACGTCAGTCAACTCCATTTCTGCCGATGGCACCATGGAAGTGGACCTGCGCAGCGAGTCGGCGACAGCGCTCGCCGAGATCGACGCGCAGCTGCAGCGCGCGCTGCGCAGCGCATTGGACGAGGAGCGCGCACGTTGGCCGCAGTCCAAGGTGCCGCTCAATCTGAAGATCGACACGATCGGTATTCGCCCGGCCGGCAGCACATCCGATACGAGCTTCGTCGTGCGTACCGCGCAGGCCGCAGCGAACGTGATGAACCTCTACGCGCCGCTCACGATCTCCAGCACCGATGCCAACATCGCGATGAACCTCGGCATTCCGGCCGTCACCCTCGACGGCGGAGGCATCGGCAAGGGCGCGCACTCGCTCGACGAGTGGTACGACGATCGCACGGACGGCTTCAAGGGGCCGCAGTGGGTGCTGCTGGTCGTCCTCGGATTGCTCGGCGCTCGCTGACCCGCGGGCTACCCTAATGCAGCAACTCCGCGCGCATCAGCGAAAGAGTTCCGCAAGATCCTGCACGAAGAGCGATCGCGTGGTTGGCTGTACTCCGGCCAGCCACGCCGCCTCGCCGATCAGTTGCGCTGGCGTTGCGCCGCCCTGACGGCGCTCACGCAATGACGTGTCGCCGTTGGCCTTGCTCAGCTTCGTGCCATCAGGGCGCAGGAGCAGTCCGTGGTGGCACAAGAGCGGCATCTGCGATCGTCCCATCAGTCGCGCCAACTGCTGCTGCCGTCCGGTACTTGCGGCCAAGTCTTCGCCGCGAATGATCACGTCGATTCCCTGCGCGGCATCGTCGACCGTGACGGCGAACTGATATGTCCAGTTGGCGTGGCGATCGCGCACCAGCACGTCACCGCACTGGGCCGACGGTTGCTGCGACTGTACGCCAAGTCGCACATCATCGAAGACTTCGGTGTGCGGCGCCAGTTGCACACGACGCGCGAACGTTTGCGCAAACGACAAACCGCGGTCCCTGCACGTACCCGGATACCGAAGCTCCTCGCTTCTCTCGCGACCGGCGACCAGCGCGATGTCGCGGCGCGTGCAGTCGCAGGCGTAGACCAGTCCTGCTGCCTGCAACGACGACAGCGCGGCATCGTAGCGAGCGTTGGAGTCGGACTGTCGCGGCGCCTCGCTGTCGGCGTCGAAGCCGAGCCACTCGAGATCCTCACGCAACGCCTGTTCGTATTCGGGGCGACAGCGTGTGCGATCATGATCCTCGATGCGCAGCACGATCTGTCCGCCGTACGCGCGTGCGATGCCCCAGACGTGCAGCGCGTTGACCAGATGACCGAGATGCAGATAGCCGGTCGGTGCGGGAGCGAATCGGGTCTGCCATCCTGCTGCAGGCAGCATCGCTTTCAATCGTGCGACGAGCGCCGCATGCGGCGGCACGCGTGTCATCGTGTCGCTACTTCCAGCTCACGATATCCGCAGCGTCGCCCGTGCCACCTGCAACGCCATCTGCCCCGTACGACAACAGGTCGTAGCTCGCAGGGTTGATGCGACCGGGCGCGACGTACACGTAGTCGTGTCCCCACGGGTCCTGCGGCACCGGCTTGCGCAGATACGGAGCGCGCCAGTTGTTGGGCGGATCGATGCTCGGTCGCTGCCACAGCGCACCGAGCCCCTGCGCCGACGTGGGATACGCGCCGTTGTCGAGGCGATACGCGTCGAGCGCCGTGCCGAACGATTCGATCTGCGTCTTTGCGGTGGAGACTCGCGCATCGCCGACGTTTCGAAAGATGCTGGGCGCCACGAAGGTCGCGAGAATCGCGATCACGACGATGACCACCAACACTTCGATCAGCGTGAAGCCTCGACGAGCACGCGTCATCTTGTGCGCCATCACGGCGGCGCGACGATCAGAGTCCGCGGGTACGGTTCGAATCCGGTTCGAACAGGCGGGGATCCGCCCACCCGGTCACATCGGTGGACTTGACCAAGCGCCACCCTGCGCGCGTGGTGCCAAGCATTGCACGCGACGACGGATTGATCACGCCGACCACGTTGCCACCGCGACTCGCATCGTTGCGCACGTTCACCCACGTGCGCGCGACCGCCGGCGTCCACTGAATCGAGTCACTCGCCGACGCGACCATGGTACCTGCGGCGATGCCGTCCGCCGTCACTGTGCTGTCCGTCGTCAACGCCGAGTCCACCGGCATGGTCTCCGACGGCGACGCTTCCGTGGGAGAAGCAACCTGCGCAACTGTCGCAACAGGAACACCCGAGACGTTGTTCTCCGTGCGCACGCCCGGTGCGAACACGCGCGCGATCACCAACTGCGCCGTGTCGCGAATGGGCGCGCGGTAACTCCACGCACCAAATCCGGTTGCACATATTGCAGCAACACCCGCCGCCACGCCCAGCACCTTGGACGACGGCCACGAAGACGCGGGCTGCTCGCCGCACCAATGACAGGCGCGATCGCGCCGATGCATGATGCCGCAGCTGCGACATGACTTCAGTTGTGCGCGGAATCCGCGAGCGTCCGTGAGATCGAAGGCGGCGGCGCATCGCGGACATTGCGATGCAGCACTCAACGCCTTCGCCCCACACGCTTCACACCGGAGGTAACCCATAGCTCGTCAGCAGGTTCAAAGAGGAACCGGAAACATGGGACGAATCACGATTCTGCGAAACAGGGAGTTTTCGTCAACAGCCAGAATTTTGCACCTTGTGACGCCGTTGCGACATAGGGGAAACGCTGTTGCCTGCACTCGCGAATACCGCGCCCTGGTGTGCGTTGGATGGGCCGCGCTTCATCCGCCTATGCGGCTCGCGCCTTCCGATCCAGCGCATCCTGACTGGCTCGCGGGTCACCCGAAAGCTGGCCCAGGCTCCAGATCGCGTCATAGTCGAGAGCTCCGCCGTCCTGCTCCAGCTTGAGCACCTTCGACGCTAGAAAGAGCGACTCGGCCAGCGGATGCACCAACGCGGGGCGTTCGCGCCGGTGATGCGAGCCGATCGCGTCCGCCGCGCGCGCCCCCAGCCCCCAGCGGTGTGCAGCGAGTGCCCCCAGCGGTTCGTGGAGCTGATCGAGCAAGACCATCAGCCAGCCATCGGGGATCAGGACCGGCTTTCGGTTGGTCAGTCGCAGACTCGAGATGCGGTCAAAGATCACCAGCTTCCCCACGTCGTGCAGCAGCGCCACGGCAAACGCTTCCTCGGGGTCTGCGCCGAAGTTGGGGGCGACCGTACGAGCAACCGGCCCCGAATCGATCATATGGGCCCACGCCGCGGCCAGCATCGTGTCGTAGGCGCCGCCAGGCTTGCTCAGGAGTCCGTCCACGCAGGCGGCGAGTACCACCGCTCGAGTGCCCGCAATGCCGATGCGGTCGATCGCCGCGTCCACGCGGAGAATCGGCGACAGGCCAGCCCCGTAGAACGCGCCGTTGGCCTGACGCAGGAGTCCCTGGACCAACGAGGGATCGCGACTCAGACGAGATGCCAACTCCACCCGCGCGATCGACTCGTTGTCGCACAGCGCCATGGCATCTCGTGCGGCGGCCGGCAGTTGGCGGATCATCTGCTCGGGGGGAGCCGTGAGCAGGTCCAACAGACTGAACGCGTCGGGCCACTGGGCGGCGCTCGAATCCTGCGTCCACTCGCGACGAATGCGCTCGATCAGGTGGTGCGAGCGTTCTTCCCAGTACACCGCGTCACGCGCGGCCCATGCAGCCATTGGAGGCGCCGGGAGTGGGGCGGCAGCCGGTCGCGAAATCTCGGGACGCGGGACCTCGTGCGCTCCGGGTGTCGCGGCCGGTGTAATCGTCGGGCCGGTGGGACTGGCGGGAGCGGTCGCGCGCGCGGGCGTCTTCGCCACGGACGGTGCCGCAGGGGCACGTCCAAGCAGTCGCGAGATGAATCCAAGCATGAGCAAGGGAAAGGGATGGCGGAGACCGCGTGAGCCGCATGCCGACGGGCCAACCACTCGCGCACGTTGCGCTTGGACGGCCCTCTTCAGAGACGGTCTACGTCCCAGGATGTAACTGTGCGATCGCTACATCCCTTCCCTGCTGCGACTTCCAGAAACCAAGTCGGCGAGCGCGGTGACACTCGCCGTCAGCATAACCCGCGGCGCACGCAGCGCCGGTGCCGCGAACGTACAGCCTAGTGCTTCGTCAGCTGCCGCTCGATGATGCCGCGCGCGTGCGTCTGGTCGCCCGTCAGCTCTCCCTGCTCCCACAGCCCGAAGAGATCGAGTGGCTCACCGCGTGAGACCGCACCAGCCAGATGCTCGGCGACAAACAGCGTCTCGGCCAGCGGATGCCGCTCGGCGGGCGTGTCACGGCGGTGGTGCGTACCAATGGCGTCGGCGGCGTCGATGCCAAGTCCCCAGCGGTGCGCCGCCACTGCGCCGAGCGTTTCGTGCAGCTCCCGAATGACGATGTCGAGCCAGCCGTCCGGCAATGCGACATTGCGACGATTCGCCGTGCGCACCGCCGAGATACGGTCGAATACGATCAGTTTGCCCACGTCGTGCAGCAGCGCGACGGAAAACGCTTCTTCACCGTCCGCCGAGAAGGCCGGCGCGAGCGCCCGTGCGATGGGGCCCGTGTTGACCATGTGCTGCCACGCCGAGGCGAGCATGCCGTCGTAGGCCCCGCCCGGCTTGCTCAGCAGTCCGTCCACCGATGCCGCCACGACCACCGCACGCGTACCTGCCATGCCGATGCGATCGATGGCCGCATCCACCCGAAGAATGGGCGCGAGTCCGGCGCCGTACGAAGCGCTGTTGGCTTGCCGCAGCAGTCCCTGCACGAGTGAAGGATCTGTGCTGCGCCGGTCGACGAGTTCATGTCGCGGCAGATTGTCCTTCTCACAGAGCGCCATGGCATCACGCGCGGCAGCCGGCAGCTGGCGAATCACTTCTTCAGGGGGCGCCGACAGCTGATCGATGAGGCTGATCATGTCCGGCCACTTGGCCGCATCTTCCGCCTGACTCCACTCCTCGCGCAACAGAGACAACGCTCTCGTCGTGCGATCTGTCCAATACGACGCATCGCGCGCCAACCATACGAGACCGTTGCCACGAGACTCTTCGGTTGCGGACTCGTACGCCTGCAAAATCTCTTCAGGTCGCCGCGGCGCGCGCTGGGGCGTAGACTCTACGGGACGCTGCTCGTTCCCACCGAAGAGTTTGGAAAAGAAGTTGGCCATTCTGAAAGACTTTGCTGAAATCGGATTCGGGAACGTTCCAGTGCCGCGCAGAGTCTCGGCAGTCACTGAGACAAACTTCATGAAATCGAGGTTATGTCCCAAGCGCGAACATAACTTTGTGACAGAGCATACTCGCACTGGAACGGCCTCTACAGCAAGCTCTCTCTTTCGAGAGAATCCCACCTTGGACTTCGTCCCAAAACCGTCCCAGTGATCGCACTCATTTCCGCCGCACTGTTACTCCGCGCGGCCCTCCCGGCAGACGCGGCCCATCGCCTCCGCGCAACGGAGCCTACCGTACCAATTCACACCGGTCCGGTGTTCGATGGGCGGAGAGGCGGCCTCAAGGTTCCGCTTCCTCGCCAGGAGGGGGCCATCACGCTCGATGGCTCGCTGGCCGAGCCGGAGTGGAGCAAGGCCGCGCTGCTGACCGGGTTCTCCCAGTTCTTCCCCAACGACGGCATCGCCGCGCCCGACAGCACCGAGGTGCTGGTGTGGTATTCGGCGACCGAATTGCACGTCGGTGTGCGCGCCTTTGCGGCGCCGGGCACCGTCCGCGCCACGTTGTCCGATCGCGACAAGATCACGCAGGACGACAACGTCCAGCTGTTTCTGGGCACCTACGGCGACAGTCGACAGGCGCTGGTCTTCGGCGTCAACCCGTTCGGTATTCAGAGCGACGGTGTGCTCACCGAAACTGGCGCGAGCACGAGCGCCGGGTTTGGAGGCGGTACCCCCAAGGCTCGTGAGAGCACCGACCTCGCGCCTGACTATGTGTGGCGGTCCAAGGGTGCGGTGCGTGAGTGGGGCTATGAAGTGGAAATCACCATTCCGTTCAAGAGCCTGCGCTATCGCGCCGGCGACGAGCAGCAATGGCAGCTGCATGTCATCCGCACGGTGCAGTCGAGTGGCTTTGAGGAGAGTTGGGCGCCGGCGCTGCGAGCGAGCGCCAGCTTTCTCGCGCAATCGGGTCGCCTCACCGGGCTGCGCGACCTGCGCCGCGGCCTGACGCTCGACCTGATCCCGACGATCACGTCGAGTGCCAACGGCACCCCCAACGCGACCACCGCGAAATGGGGCTACGAAACGTCGCGGCCAGAAATCGGTGGCAGTGTGCGCTGGGGCGTGACCAGCAATCTGACCGTGGCGGGCACCGCCAATCCCGATTTCTCGCAGGTCGAGGCGGATGCCACACAGTTCTCGCTCGACCCGCGCCAAGCGGTGTTCTTCGCGGAACGTCGTCCGTTCTTTCTCGAAAGTCAGGAACAGTTCACGACGCCCAATCGGCTGATCTACACGCGCCGCGTCGTGCAGCCGATCGCCGCCACCAAGCTGACCGGCAAGCACGAAGGATTCGACATCGGCGTGCTGTCTGCAGTGGACAGCAAGGATGCCTCGTACGACGGCAAGCACTCGCCAGTGTTCAACCTCGTGCGCCTGCAGCGGGACCTTGGCAAGCAAAGCCGTATCGGACTCGCGTACACCGACAAGATCGATGGCGATCGCTGGAACCGGGTGATCGGCGTGGACGGTCGCCTGGTGCGCGGCATCTTCAGCTTGCAGTCGCAAGTCGCCGGCAGCTTCACGGGAGCGAATGGCACCACCAGCAAAGCACCGCTCTGGAACACCACCGCGACGGTGAACGGCAAGCGATTCTACGCCAACTACGTGGCGAATGGCATCAGCCCCGACTTCGACGCGCAGAGCGGCTTCATTGCGCGTCCGGGCATCGCCAACCTGTCGGCGACGCATCAGTGGCGGATGTTCGGCAAGCCGGGCGCACTCGTGGAAGCGCTGGTGCCCGAGATCTACATGCTCGGTCGATATCGCTACGATGACCTCGTGAACGGCCACGGCGCGCAGGATCGCCAGCTGCACTTCCGCAACAACACGCGGCTCCGGGGCGGATGGCAACTGGGTGGCCAACTGCTGCTCGAAGAGTTCGGCTACGACGTGCCGCTCTACAGCAACTACCGCATCATTCGTCCGCGCGCGGGTGGTGCGGACACGCTCAAATACACCGGCACCAAGGTGCTCCCCAATCGCGACTGGGTGGCCAGCATCAGCACGCCGGAGTTCCGTCGCTTCTCGTTCAATACGTTCTACCTGTTCGGCAAGGACGAGAACTTCCCCGAGTGGTCCACGGCCGACGTGGTCATCACGCAGGGGACGCTCAACGTGCGCCCGACGGAGCAGCTCCGCATCTCGGGGACGTGGAACATCGAGTCATACGACCGGCAGACGGATGGCACGCGCGTGCTGAGCCGCGAGACGCGCCGCCTGCGGACGGAGTATCAGGTCACGCGACAGATTTTTGTGCGCGTCATCGGCGAAGTGACGCTGCTCGCGCAGGATGCGTTGCGCGACGACTCGCGCACGGGCGCGCCGGTCTACTTCGCCGGCGCCAACGGCACGCTCACTCGTGCGACCGCGTTCGAGCGGCGTCGTGGTCGGCTCGACTTCCTCTTCTCGTATTTGCCGTCGCCGGGCAACATCGTCTATCTGGGATACGGCGATGCGTTGCGCGCAGACAAGCCCGAAGGACCGGATCGGTTGCAGCGTTCGCGCGATGTGTTCTTCGCCAAGTTGAGCTACCTCTTCCGCGTGCAGTGAGCAGGCCGCACGCTTCTTCAAGGTGACCGGAATGCGTCAGTCGAGTTGGTTACGACGATCCTCGTGGTACGCCGTCGCGCTGCTGTTCGCGGGCAGCGCTTGCGCCGGTGGCGATGCTCCGTCCACCGGGACCGCGCCGCCGACCGTTCCCGACGGCACCTTCGCGCGCATCCAGACGCAGATCCTCGATCCGGCCTGCGTCTCCTGCCACAAGAGCGGCGACGCCAATGCGCGACAGTCCGGTCTCGTGCTCACGGCGGATTCGTCGTACCAGCAGCTCGTGGGTATGCCGTCGTTGCAGCAGATCGCACGCGCAGACGGCATTCCGCGAGTGAAGGCGTTTCGCAGCGACAGCTCGCTGTTCTTTCACAAGCTCGCGTGGATTCCGGGGCATCACAGCCGAGACTATGGCAACCTGATGCCGATGGGCACGACGCAGGGGCTCACGGCGGGGCAGCTCGAGTATGTGCGCCGCTGGATCGAAGCTGGCGCACCGCGTAGCGGGCATGTGGTCGATACGCTCGTGCTGCGCGATAACCGCGTGCAGTCCGCCACGTTCACGCCGCTACCAGAGCCCAGCACCGCCGGCCTTCAGCTCAAGGTGGACAGCTTTGCCGTGACGCCCAGCAGCGAACGCGAGCTGTTCGTGATGCGCCGCGTGGGCAACGCGAGCGACTTGTACGTGACGCGCATCGAGTCGCGCATGCGTCCAGGCAGCCATCATCTGCTGCTTTACACGTTCGACGAAAAGAACACAGCGTTTCCCTGCAACACGCGACCGCAGGCGAACGTGGTGCGCGACATCCGCAATCGTGACGGCACGCTGAACATCCTGAACATGCTGCCGATGGCATGTCACGTGTACTTCGCCGGCGCGATGACGCCCGAGTTCGACTATCGGTTTCCCGCAGGCGTCGCACTCAAGTTGCCGGCCAACACGACCCTCGACTTCAACGTGCATTACGTGAATCGCTCACCGGCCGATCTGCCCGGCGAAGCGTACGCGAATCTCTACACGACGCCGCTCTCGCAGGTGCAGACGGTGGCACGCACGCTCAACCTGGCCAACACCGACCTCACGTTGCCGCCGGGCAAGCGCACGACCATCATGAAGGCGTTCCCCACCAACGTGCGCCTGACGATTCTTGGCTTGACGTCGCACATGCACTCGATGGGCGAGCGCTTCGAGATTCGCGTGCGACGCGCGAATGGCGCGGAAACGACGGTCTATACGAATACCGATTGGGAGCATCCCGGGTTCGTGAACTTCGCGACGCCGCTGGTGCTGGATCCGGGCGATGCGCTCGTGTCCGTCGTGACATGGAACAACGTCACCAGCCGAACGATCACGTTTGGTCTCGCGAGTACAGATGAGATGGACATCATTTTCGGGTACGCGTATTGAGCGCCGCGCGGTCGTCGTGACTCGCGTGCAGATAGGAGACATGCCCGCCGCGTGAGTTGAGCAATCCCGTTACGGGACTGGAACGATTCCATCACGTCGGCGTTGACACGCCCGACCGATACCTCCGTGTTCGTTGTTTGCCCCCTACACGGAGCGCTCATGTCGTCTCGCCTTGTCCGTCGCTGCGCCATTCTGGCGCCAGCCCTGCTCTTCCTCGCGCCGACGCTTGCTGCGGCGCAGCGCGGCGTCATCGCCGGGACCGCGACCGCGCGCGAAGGCGGAAAGCCAGTCGCGGCTGCAGTCGTCACCGTCGTCGGGAACGCAGCCTTGCGATCGGCGAGCGACGTCTCGGGGCGGTTTCGCATCGCGGATGTACCGGTCGGCGCGCAGCGTGTGATCATTCGCGCGATCGGACTCCTGCCGGAAACGACAACGGTTTCTGTCACTGCGGGTGGTGTCGCCTCGGTCACCTTCTCGCTCCGCCGCTCCCCCACCACGCTCGGCGCGGTCGCCATCACGGCGCAGAAGCGCACCGAGTCGCTGCAGGATGTTCCGGTGGCCGTTACCGCGTACGACGGTGCATTTCTCACGCAGCAGAACGTTCAGCAGTTCGACCAGCTGTCCGCATTCGTGCCCGGACTCAATGTGCAGATGCAAAGCCCCAACAATCCGGGCTTCGTCATTCGCGGCATTACGTCGGATGATGGCTCGAGCTTCGTGGAGCCACGCGTCTCGGTCTTTCAGGACGGTGTCTCGATTTCCAAGTCGCGTGGATCAGTGGTGGAGCTGTTCGACCTCGAGCGCGTAGAAGTGCTGAAGGGACCGCAGGGCACGCTGTTCGGCCGCGGCGCGCAGATCGGCGCGGTGCACGTCATCCAGAACAAGGCTGTGAACCGCAAGGAAGCGTCGCTGGCCATTGGCGGCGGCAACTACAACGAGCTCTATCTGAATGGTGCAGTCAACGCGCCGCTCGTAGAGAACACGCTCTTCGGACGCGTTGCCGTCATCTACAACAAGCGCGACGGCTTCATCAAGAACACGGCGGGCGGGACGCTCAACGGCAAGAACACGGCGGCCGTTCGCGCGTCGCTGCGCTGGTTGCCCACCAACTCGTCCACTGTTGACCTCATCGTCAACGCGCAGAACGATGACTCGCCGGGCACGTCGTTCAAGAGCAAGCGCTACGCTGCACCGGGCGGTGACACGACCGCCTTCGGCATCGCCGGTCTCAACGGCGGTGATTCGCTCAAGATCGACCGACAGGTGGGCGGCGTCACGCTGCTTTGGAACCAGCAGCTCTCGCGCGCGTGGACCCTGACCTCCACGTCGGCATGGCGTCGCTTCTACTCCGACGAGAACTTCGACGCGGACGGAACGCTCGCCCCGGTGCTCCAGTTCAACGAGATCGCGGAAGGCAGCCAGACGAGCCAAGAGTTTCGCTTCAACTACGATCGCGGAGGCAAGCTCACGGCCTTCACCGGCACGAGCCTGTTCTGGGAACAAGGCAGCCAGCGCGTCCCTTTCCGCACCGACGAACGCAGCCTGTTCGCGCTGCTGAGCCCCAACCTTCGCGCGCTCGGTGTTCCGACCATTCCACTGGTGAACCCGGATGGCTCTCCGAATTTCGCCGTCACGAACAATCCACTGACCGGGCGCCCGCTCAAGACGCAGCACTCGGAACAGTACCAGAACTTCGGTAAGACGACGGCCGCCGAAGTCTTCGTTGATGCGACGTACAAGCCCATCGCACAGTTGAGCCTCACCGCGGGCGCCCGCGGCACATACGAGGAGGTCGACAACGGCTACGAGGTCACGAACAGCGCGACACCGGGTTCACTGGGCGCACTGCTCGGCGCGGGCGTGAACGATCTCTTCGCCCCCACCAACGGACGCAAGCGTGGCAGCGGTGTGTTTCGCTCTGCCGTCGGCCGCGCGATCGCCAGCTACGACTTCGGCAATGGCTTCCTCGGCTTTGGCAGCGTGTCCAAGGGTCGTCGCCCGAACGTCGTGGCGGTCACCGCCGCCGGTGCGCGCACGCTGAACGAAGAGACTGTGTGGAGCTATGAGGGAGGCCTCAAGGGACAAGCCTTGAACAGTCGCATTCAGTTCGATGCCAATGCGTTCCAGTACCGCTACCGCAACTTCCAGACGTCCATCACGCGACTCACCGCTACCGGCGTGCAGAACGTGACGCTGGATGCCGGCAGTGCCAAGTCGTGGGGCATCGAAGGCAGCGTGCGCGGTCAGGTCACCTCGACGATCTCGGCCTTCGCCACCTACGGCTACACCGACGCCAAGTTCGACTCGCTCGACTCGCAGGGCAACAAGCAGGCGCGTGCCGGCAACCGCTTCCGACTCACCCCGATGCACTCGTACAGCGGCGGGTTGAACATCTCGAGCACCGAGAGCTCGGCGGGCCGCTTCTACGTCGCGCCGAATGTGACCTATCGCGGCAAGGTGTTCTTTGAAGACACCAACCTGCCGGCGATCTCGGAGAAGGGCGTGCTTCTCGTTAACGCGCGGGCCGGCTACGTGCTGCCGGGCAATCGCACCGAGTTGACCATCATCGCGCGGAATCTGCTCGACAAGCAGTACATCATCGACGCAGGCAACACCGGCGGCGCATTCGGTATCCCCAGCTTCATCGCTGGCTCGCCGCGCTTCATCTCCGTCCAGCTCTCGCGAAGCTTCCGATAGCCGGTAGCGACGCAGCCGCGGATTCGTCCGCGGCTGCGCGACGGCAGTTCATCAAACGGCGACGTCCTACTTCTTGGCGTCGCCGTTTGGCGTCTTCTCCTTCTTGGACGCGACGACGCGCACGGACGCCCCATCGAACACGGCGTCTCCCGGATTGACCACGAGCTGATCGCCCGACGAGAGTCCGGTTAGCGCTTCGATCTGCGTGCCGAAGTCGCGGCCGAGCGTAATCGCCGTCATGTGCACCTTGCCATCGCGCACGACTGCCACCTGCGGGCCGTCTGCGCGAATGACCAGCGTATTGGCCGGGATGACCAGCGAGGGCTTCGTGCGCGGCGTCGTGATCTTCACCTGCGCGTACATCCCCGGCATCAGCTGTCCCGACGAGTTGACCACCAGTATCGACGTGAGCAGCGTGCGCGTTGCCGGATCGATCGCCTGCGCGGTGCGCGAAACGCGACCATGAAACGCCTTGCTCCCGAGCTCCTGGACGAACACGTCCACCTCCTGCCCAACGCGAATGCCCGGCGCGGCATCCTGTGGCACGTTCGTCAGCACGCGCAGCGTATCCACCTGCGAAATCGTGAACAGCGGACGCGCACCCGTGGCGACGTTTGGTGACACGAGTACGCCGACATCGATTCCGCGTTGCGTGACCACGCCGGCGAACGGTGCGACGATGTTCGCGAATCCCTTGAGTGCGACAAGTCGATCGACGCTCGCTTGCGACGCGTTCACGTTGGCGCGCGACACATTGAACGCCGCCTGCTTCTCGTCGAATTCCTGCTTGGTGGCCACGCCTGCGTCGGCCATGCTGCGCCAGCGATCGAGTGTAGTGCGCGTCAGCTCGCTGGTCGCCTGCACCTGCGCCAGCGTGGCTCGCGCGACGCTCAGTTCCTGATCGAGCTCCGGCGTCTCAATACGCGCCAGCGACTGTCCCGCCGACACGCGCATGCCGATGTCCGCCGTGAACTTGGCGACATATCCGTTCGACCGGGCGTAGATGCCAGCTTCGTGCAGGCCGAGCAGCGTCGCGGGTAGCGTCAGCTCGACGTTCGACTTCCCTTCAGCAACCGGAATCACAGTCACCGTTGGCGTGGCCGTGGCCGCATTGGACTCGGCGACGACACGACGCCCGCGCGCGAGCCGCGGAATGATGCCAGCGGCCGCCAGTCCGCCAAACAGCAGGACGGCGCCGATGACGAGACCTCGGGAGCCGCGGGACGGCGTGTCGTGCACGACGTTCTTGATCGGAGTAGTCATGCGGCGAGTCCAGGAGTCTGGGCTGTATGCGTCGATGCGTCAGGCTGCGAAGAAGCGCGAAGCGCTGCGTACACCAAGGGAACGATGAACAGCGTCGTGACCGTCGCCACGGCGAGACCGCCGATGACCACCCGACCGAGCGGTGCATTCTGCTCACCGCCTTCGCCGAGTCCGAAGGCCATCGGGAGCATGCCGACGATCATCGCGAAAGCCGTCATGATTACAGGACGTAGCCGAGTGAAGCCCGCCTCGAGCGCAGCGTCATGCGCCGTGGCGCCCGCGCGACGCCGTTCGTTTGCAAAGGAGACGATGAGGATGCTGTTGGCGGTCGCGACGCCGATGCTCATGATCGCGCCCATCAGCGACGGGACGCTCAGTGTGGTCTGCGTCGAGAACAGCGCCCACACGATGCCGGCCAAGGCACCGGGCAGCGCGGTGATGATGATCAGCGGATCGAGCCACGACTGGAAGTTCACGACCATCAGCAAGTAGACGAGCAGCACAGCGAACGCGAGTCCAAGTCCCAGGCCCGAAAACGAACTCCGCATGCTGGCCACCTGTCCGCGCATGCTGATCGTGGTGCCGCGCGGGAGGTCGCCGCTCACCTCAGCGATGATCTTATCCACGTCGCGCGCGACAGCACCAAGATCACGGTCCTGCACGTTGGCGTACACGTCGTACACCGGTTGCACGTCACGATGACTGATCACGCCGGCGCCGAAGCGACGCGACACGCGCGCCATGTTCTCGATCAGTTGCGGTGTGCCCGTGCCACCCGCCGCCGGAATGACTGGCGTGCTCACGACGGACTCCAGAGTGCCGAGTCGATACTGTGGTGTCTGCACATTAACGGCGTACTGCACGCCGTTCTGCGGATTGAGCCAGAAGTTGGGAGACGTCTGCCCGCTGCTCGCCAGCGACACCAGCAGGTTGTTGGCCACTTCGCGCTGTGTCAGCCCAAGCCCCGACGCTCGGTCGCGATCGACCGTCAGATAGAGTTCCGGCGCGTTCGTGACCTGATGCACGTACACATCGACAGCGCCCGGCACACGCTTCATGCGCGTCGCGAGCTGCTTGGCGATCTCGTAGTTCTTCGCGCGATTCGATCCGGCCACCTGCACATTGATCGGGGCGGGGAGACCGAAGTTCAGAATCTGGCCGACGATGTCTGCCGCTTGAAAGAAGATGGTGACATCGGGAAAGTCGTCGCGCAGACGACGCCGCAATTCGCGGCGATAGTCCGCCACCGAGCCGGTGTGGTGTTCCGACAGGGCGATGAGAATGTCGCCATCGGTGTTGCCGATCGTGGGATTGTCGCTGAGCGCCAGATTTGTCGCACCCGATGTCGCCAACCCGATGTTATCGAGAATCATCGCCAGCTCGCTCGGCGGGATGACCTCGCGAATGCGTGCCTCGACAGCCGCGACGATCTTTTCCGTTTCTTCCACGCGCGTGCCCGTCGGCGCACGCAGGTGCAGTCGAATCTGCCCGGCGTCGACCGCCGGAAAGAAGTCCTCGCCCAAAAACGGAATCAGCGCACACGACGCCAGCACGCCGACGGTGAACCACGTCAGCACGGTCGCGCGTCGCGCAAGCGCTCGCTCCAGCATGCGCTGGTAGCCGGCGCGAGCGCGCTCGAACGCCGCATCGAACCTGAGATGCACGCGCTCGATCGGACCGGGCGCGCCATGGTGGCGCTCCTCGTACTCGAGGGCGTAACGCACCAGCGTGGGCACCAACGTCCGCGAGATCACATACGACGCGAGCATCGCGAACACGACCGCCATCGCCAGCGGCGCGAAGAGCGATCCCGCCGCGCCGCCCAGGAAGAACACCGGCACGAACACGATGCAGATGGCCAGCGTGGACACAAGCGTCGGGATGGCGATCTGCTGCGCACCGTCGAGAATGGCCTGCTCAATGCCGGTGCCGTCCTGCATGCGACGGTGAATGTTCTCGATACCCACCGTCGCATCGTCGACGAGCACGCCGACGGCCAGCGCCAAGCCGCCCAGCGTCATCACGTTGAGGCTTTGCTTGAGCGCGCTCAGGATGATGATCGAGCTGAGAATCGAGAGCGGAATGGAGAGCGCGACGATCAAGGTGGAGCGCCAGCTGCCCAGGAAAATCAGGATCATGGCGGCGGTGAGACACGCGGCCAGCAGCGCCTCTCGCACGACACCGTTCAGTGCGCCCTTCACGAACAGCGATTGGTCGGCGAGCAGGTCGACCTTGAGCTCGGGCGACAGGTTGGCCAGGATGTTCGGCAGCGCTGCGCGCACGCGCTCGACCACGTCCACGGTGGAGGCACTGCCCGCTTTGAGCACAGTGATCAGCGCGCCTCGCTTCCCGTCACGGCGCACGATGTTGGTCTGCACCAAGTAGCCATCCCGCACCTGGGCCACGTCGCGCAGCCTGACGACGGCGCCATTGACCGTCTTGAGCGGCAAGTCGTTGAGCGCCTCCGAGGCGTCCGGGCTGCCGTTCAGGCGCACCGAATACTCGCGGTCGCCCAGTTTGGCGGTGCCCGAGGGCAGAATCAGGTTCTGCGCATTCACTGCGTTGCTGACATCGCTCGGCGAAATACCGCGCGCGATGAGTTGCTGCGGATCGAGGTCCACGTTGATGACGCGCGTCTTGCCGCCGTACGGCTGCGGCACGCTGGCGCCTCGTACCGAGGCCAGTCGCGTGCGGATGCCGTTGGAGCCTAAGTCCGTCAGCTCCTGTTCGGAGAGCGTGTTGCTGCTCAGCGCGAGCTGCAGAACCGGCACGTTCGACGCATTGAAACGCAGAATGAACGGCGGTGACGCACCGGGCGGCGAAATGCGGAGAATGCTTTGCGAGACCGCCGAGAGTTGCGCGACCGCCGACTCGATGCGTGCGCCCGGCTGGAAGAAGATCTTGATGATGCTGACGCCGCTGAGCGTCTGCGACTCGATGTGTTCGACGTCGTTCACCGTAGTGGTGACGGCGCGCTCGTACGCCGTCACGATGCGGCGTTCCATCTCTTCGGGTGGCAGTCCGTTGTACTGCCAGATCACGGAGATGACGGGGATGTCGATCTCGGGGAAGATGTCGGTCGGGGTACGCACGATGGCGAGCACGCCGAAAATCACGACCAACAGGGCGCCGACGATGAACGTGTACGGGCGCCGCAGAGCGAGCTGAACGATCCACATCTTACGAGCGCCGGCGGCGGCGAGGTGCCGAGACGTGCCGTGCGCGCTGCCGAGAAGTGATCCTGCCGCGGGCGGCGAAAGCTCGTGTGTGCTGCATGTCCTAGACTGAGGCGAAGGCCGAAGAAGGGCAAGCGCGCCAGTGTCGCCCGCTGTGTGAACTACGTCGCGGAGCCCGGGTTCGTTGGGCGTTCGCGCGAGGGGTGACGCGCAGCCGCGCGCACGGCGCGGGAGGCACGCCAACGCAGGGCGATTTCGTCACGGGCGCCCTGCACCCACCAGACCAGCCCGGGAATCCGAAGCACTCGTTGTACGTCGGCCACCGGCCGCTGCCCGGACAGGAGCGCTCGACAGCGCTCGAGGACGTCGGGAACGCGCGCCGTGGCGTAGCTGTCGTCGATGCTCACGAAACGCACCGCGCGCGACGCGTCGATCAAGAGCGTGGCGGGATGCGCCGTCCGCATTCGGTGCGCGTTGACCAGATCCCAATCCGAGAGGAGAGCGCGGTCGGGGTCACACAGGACGGGGAATGGCAGCTCGAGCGACGCCCGCATGCGCGACGCGACCTCTGGCGTATCGGTGGAGAAGGCGGCGAGTTGCACTCCCAGCGCCTGAAAGCGCGCAGCGTTGTCGCGATAGTCAGCGAGTCGCTTGAGGCAGAACGCGCTCCAGCTGCCGCGATAGACAATCAGGAGCAGCATGCCGCCGTGGGCATAGTGACACAGCGGAGCCGACGCCCCGTCGCAGTCCATCACGTGGACGTCGCTCAGGACGCCGCCAGGCTTGGGGTGCGCGGACGTGCGTGTGTCGGGCATGCGGCGGCAGAAGCAAGTTGGGCGGCGACGGTCTCTCGTCAGAAACGACCGCTGCGGGGATCGCGCAACGCCCAGCCTCGCGCGGCGTAGCGGCGCCTGGCACCGCATCGTCGCGCGCTGCCCTTGGCCACCGGCACCGGGGCGTCCGATGGCCCGTCGATTGCACCAATGCATCCGCATGAATCCGAATGCGTCCCCCTCAGCCTATCCCCACACGCGCATCGCTCGTGCTGGCCGGATCGTCGCGGTATTCCTAGCGCTGCTGGCCCCGAGCGCCTGCGGAGAGATGGCGCGACTACCCGTGAGCGCCGGGTACGGCGCCCAGCCCACACTGCCGTCAACCGACCGTTCGCTGATCCCAACGACGCGTGTGGCGCGTGCGGTCGGGTGGCCGGCAGGCGTGACCCCGATCGGTGCCGCCGGCACATCAGTGCAAGCTTTCGCGCGAGAGTTGCAGCATCCGCGCTACCTGTATTCGCTCCCCAATGGAGACGTGCTCGTTGCGGAAACGAACGCCCCACCCCGTCCGGACGATGGACGCGGGATCAAGGGGTGGTTCTTTCGCTATTTCCAGCGAAGGGGCGGCGGCGCGGTCGCCAGCGCTGACCGCCTCATTCTGTTGCGCGACACCGATGGCGATGGCGTGGCCGACGTGCGCACGGTGTTCCTCGCAGGACTCCATTCTCCGTTCGGTATCACGCTCGTTGGTCACGATCTCTACGTGGCGAACACCGATGCCCTGATGCGCTACGACTACGTAGACGGCGCGCGCGAGATCACCTCAGCCGGCGCGATGCTGGTCGCCCTGCCCGCCGGCACGATAAACCATCACTGGACCAAGACGGTCGCCGCATCGCCCGACGGCGCGACGCTCTACGTCAGCATCGGCTCGAACAGCAATGCGGCCGAACGGGGACTGGAGCAGGAGAAGGACCGCGCGATGATCTGGGCGGTGGATCGCGCGACCGGCGCGCATCGCGTCTATGCCACTGGTCTGCGCAACGCCGCGGGGCTCGCCATCGAACCGACCACCGGTGCGCTCTGGGCCGCCGTCAACGAGCGCGATGAGCTGGGGAGCGATCTGGTGCCGGATTTCATGACGGCCGTACGCGAGGGCGCGTTTTACGGCTGGCCGTATAGCTACTTCGGGCAGCACGTCGACGCGCGCGTGTCCCCGACGCGACCGGATCTCGTGGCCAGCGCGGTCGTGCCCGACTATGCGCTCGGCGCGCACACGGCGTCCATCGGGCTGCTCTTCTCGCGCGGCACGACTGTGCCCGGGATCGGCGAGGGTGTGTTCGTCGGGCAGCACGGATCGTGGAATCGCAATCCGCGGAGCGGCTACAAGGTGATCTTCGTGCCGTTCACCCAAGGGCGCCCCAGCGGACCGCCACAGGACGTGCTGACGGGCTTCCTGACCAGCGACAAGACGGCGATGGGCCGTCCGGTCGGTCTGGCGCTCGATACGCATGGCGCGTTGCTCGTCGCGGACGACGTCGGCAATACCATCTGGCGTGTTGCACGAGCACCCGCGCGTCCGTAGCAACGAGCCCTGACCCATTGGAGCGCCGAGCGGAGCGTCTTTCTGCGGTGCTCCGGCCTCAACCCATCATCACTCCGTCGTCACACCGTCGAAATGCTCCGAGTCAGCCTCGGCGTCGGCGCGCGTGTGATGGCGGACCCCGTCGCGATGGTTGGGCGGTGAGTACAGAGTGTAGAGCTTGAGATCGACCGTGCCGGTGTTGATGATGTTGTGCGTGGTACCGGCGGGAACGATGATCGCAAAGCCATCCGTCACGTCAGTCGACACGCCATCAAGAACGGCGGCGCCACTCCCCGACTCCACGCGAAAGAACTGGTCCAGCGTGTGCACTTCGGAGCCAATTTCGCCGTGTGGCGGAATGGACATCACGACGAGTTGCGAGTGCTTGGCGGTGTAGAGCACCTGGCGAAAATCGGGATTCGCCTCGGTGATGGCGCTGATGTCCTTGATGTATCCGTGCATTGCCTTGCTCCGTGCGAGTGAAGCGTCGCAGCTCGTGCGACCGCCCAACGCAAACAAGGGATTGCCATCGGCCCGCGCCAATGAGGTCGGTGCAATGCGGCCCGGGCAAACCGGCACAGAGTAGGCCCCAACGCAAAACGGGGACCCCGCTCGGTCCCCGTTTGCACGAACTGCATCGATTGTCCGCGATCTGATGATCGCATTCCATCGGGACGACAGGATTTGAACCTGCGACCCCTTCCACCCCAAGGAAGTGCGCTACCGGGCTGCGCCACGTCCCGTCGCCAGCCAACCTCGCCAACGGCAGACGAGCAACATATCCGCCTCCTCGCCCTACCGAAACCCCTTCGCCGCCTCTTTGACGGCCGGGTCGATCAGCGGATACTCCGACCGCGCCTCCTCCATCGTCTCCACGAGCATGCGCGCAATCAGAAAATTCCGCACCGCCTTGTCATCCGAGGGCACCACGTACCACGGCGCCCACGGGGTGCTGCACTGGGTCAGCGCTTCGCGATACGCGTCGGTGTACGCGTCCCAGCGAGCGCGATCTGCCAGATCGTCCACGCGAAACTTCCAGTTCTTCTTGGGATCGTCAAAGCGCTCCGTGAGCCGCTCCAACTGCTCGTCGCGCGACACGTGCAGCATGCACTTGCGCACGATTACGCCGCTCTCGTGCAACAGCTTCTCAAAGGCGTTGATCTGATCGTATCGCGCGCGCCAGACCGACTCCGGCGCCAGCTCGCGCACGCGCACCGCCAGTACATCCTCGTAGTGCGAGCGATTGAACACGCCGATCATGCCGCGCGCCGGCACCACTTGATGCACGCGCCAGAGGAAGTCGTGCTTGAGTTCGAGCGAGGTGGGCGGACCGAACGCCGCCACACTGACGCCGGTCGGGTTGAACGCGCCATACACAGTGCGAATAACGCCGTCCTTCCCCGACGCATCCCTTCCCTGCAGCACGAGCAACAGCGCCTTTCGCCCGTCAGCGTGGAAGGCGTCCTGCAACGCTTCCAAGCGCGTCAGCAGTGCGGCCGTCGCTTCGAGCAGTACCTCGCGGCTCGGCGCATTCTCCACCCGGGCGCTGCCTGTGCCGAGTTTGATCTTCTTGTCCGGATCGACCGGCTCGAGTCGCAGATGTTCGACCGCCGCATTGATGGTCACGGCGTCGCCGCCATCGTCGCACCGCGGCCGCTCAGCTCCTGGATCGGGATCTGAAAAATGAGATCGCGGTCAGGCGTCGGGTCATCCGCTGTGAAGGCATCCGGAACGAGAGCACGAAACGCCGACACCGCGCGCGCATACGCATCGCGCTCGCCGGGATTCCCTTCGGGATCGGGGAATTCGATGCGACCATGCACGACCACGCTCTGCCACTCGAACAGCGCGCGAACGTCGTCCACCTCGAAGGCAACCCACGGATGATGCGCCACGATGTTCACCTTGGTACCCAACTGCGTGCGACCCACGATCCGCCCATTGTGCAGCACGTAGTGAATCGGCTCGATGTCCACGCGGTCGCGAAAGGTGAACGCCAGCCTTCCCACCGATTGGCTCCCAAGCAGACGCATGCTGTCCGCTTCGGTCAGTACTCGAAAAGCAGGTCGACGACTCACGTTGTCCTCACCGGTTCATACGGTTCCATGTGAATCAGCACCCCGATCGCCGCCGGGACGCGCTCGCGTATGGCGGATTTCACGCACCCCGAAAGAATGTGCGCATCGTGGAGCGAAAGCGCAGGATCGGCCTGCACGTGAATGTCCACGTACAGCCCGGTCCCGGAACGACGCACCTTGAGCTTCTCGATCGCGAGCACACCCGCGGTGCCAAGTGCGGCATTGCCCACGGTCGCGAGCAGCGCTGGCTCCGGCGCTCGATCCATCAGGTCGGCGAGCGTTGAGCGCATCAGCATCGAGCCGTTGACCAGGATCACACCGGCCGCGACCAACGCCGCCCAATCATCGGCAGGCTCCCACCCGGGCCCGCCTAGTAGCGCCACCGAGATGCCGATGAAGGCCGCCGCCGACGTTATGGCGTCGGCCCGATGATGCCAGGCGTCCGCCTTCACCACGACGCTGCCGGTCGCGTCGCCCACGCTCAGCACCCGCTTGGCCAGCACTTCCTTGACCACAATGACCGCTGCCAGCACGGCCAAGGTGAACGGCGCGGGCGCATGATGTGGCGTACGGATCTCCTCGATCGCCTTGATCGCGATCCCCACCGCCGCTCCGAGCATCAGCGCCGATACCGTCGCTGCGGCGATGGGCTCCGCGCGGCCGTAGCCAAAGGGATAGCGCTCGTCGGGATCGCGACTCGCAATGCGAAGTCCGCTCCAGACGACCAGCGATCCGATCATGTCCGTGGCGCTTTCGATCGCATCGGCGACCAGCGCATACGAGTTTCCCACAAGGCCGGCGACGAGCTTCAGCGCCGCCAGGATGGCGTTGATGACCAGTCCGACTTGCGCGAGGCGTTGCCCCGAGTGGCCGTTGAGCGGCCCCGGCTCGCTCACGCGCGCTCGCGCCGCCATCGCGTGGCCGAGAACTTGCCATTGATTCGTGATACGCCCGACGTTTGGCCCCTCCATTCGGAGAACCCGTTCTTCGGCGCAGCCCGGAAGTTGCGGTTCCGGGGAGCCGCGACATCGGCGTCGGACGAAGCGTGCCGTCCGACGAGGGCCATGCGTCTATGCAAGGATGCGTGCATGCAGCTGGGCTCGGGGGCCATCCACACCGCACAAAAGCAGCGTCGGTGCTCTCCGCATCCTAGTGTGGTTCGGCAGTTGAAGTAAGCGGATTAAAACTGTGATCCCATCAGCGGTTGCCCTGACGAACACTTGGCATAACTTATTCAGTTGAACGGACGGCCCTTGGGGCTGCCGTCACAAACTGACGAGTGTTCGACTTCTACGGCTCCGCGTCCGTTCATCGATGTTTACCTATTCGGGAGGTTTATGCGTACCCTGACCAAGTTCGTTCTCGGCACCTCGCTCACACTCGCCATTCCGGCCACGGCGTTTGCGCAGCGTCAAGGCGCCCTCGAGATCGGCGGCTTCGGGCGCTATACGAAGTTCGCGGACACGCTCAAGATCGACGGCGCCCTCGGCGCTGGCGGCCGCGCGGGCATGTACATCTTCAAGAACCTGCTCCTCGAAATGGAGCTCAGCTACGGCACGGCTGACGTACAGAACCCGCGCATCGACACGCTCAACACCGTGTCGCATCCGCTGTGGGCGTACCGTCTGACGTACAACCAGCCGCTCAGCGACCGCGTGAAGCTCCTCCTCGGTGGCGGCTATGCGTATGACTCGTACGGCCGTGTCCGTACCGTCGCCCCTCGTGGTGGTGGCCCGCAGGCGCTCGCCGGTCTTCGCTTCATCATCAACGATCGTCTCTCGGCCCGCGTCGAAGGCACCGGCACGTACGTCATGCCGTCCGACAAGGACGCCCTCCCCGGCGGCCGCGCGACCGGTCTGAACCTCGGCGCCCAGGCTGGTCTGAGCGTCTCGTTCTTCACGCAGGGCCCGAAGATCGTCAAGCCGGACACGGTCATCCGTGAGCGCGTCATGCACGACACCGTGTATGTCCGCCGCATCGACACCGTGAAGGTTGCCGGACCGGCGTCCCGCCCGGTGGTCATCGGCGCGGTCAACTTCGGCTTCAACAAGTCCGACATCACGCCGGAAGCCAAGCGTATCCTCGACATGATCGCCGAGTCGCTGGTTGACCCGACGAACGCGTCGCGCACCATCACCGTCACGGGCAACACCGACGCGATTGGCAGCGAGCGCTACAACGAGAAGCTGGGTCAGGACCGCGCCGATCAGGCCAAGGCCTACCTGGTCTCGAAGGGTGTCGCCGAGTCGCGCATCGTGGCCCGGACGCAGGGTGAGAAGGATCCCCTCGCGCCGAACACGTCCGACAACGGCCGCGCGACCAACCGTCGCGTGCTGGTGATGCTGACGAATTGATCATCGTCGAGAGCCCTCGCGCTCTCCCGGTGTGTCAACGACGCCGCGTCGATCTTCGGATCGGCGCGGCGTTCGTCTTTCGTGCCATTAGATTGCCAGCGCACCCATGGCCGATTCCCCACGCGTTCCGACGCTCTCCCATCGACTCGAGTACGGCGCCACCCGCGCCGCCGTCGCCGTCCTTCGCCTCGTCAGCTGGCGGGCTTCGAGCGCCGTCGGCGCCTTCCTCGGCCGACTCGCCTACAGCCTCTTCGGCATCCGGCGCGGGGTCACCGAACGGCAGATCGCTGCAGCCTTCCCATCGCTAAGCCCAGCCGAAGTCGAGTCGACCGCGCGTCGATCGTACGAGAGCATCGGCCGCACGTTCATCGAGACGGCAGTCCTTCCCGGCACTCCCATCCAGGGCATCCTCGACCGCTTCGAGGAGATCGACGGCTGGGAGCATCTGGAAGCCGCACAGGCGCTCGGCAAGGGCGTCATCATCGTCACCGGGCATCTCGGCAACTGGGAGCTGGGCGGTGCCTACGTGGCGGCGCGTGGCGTGCCTCTGGACGTCGTGGCGCGCGGCATGGCCAATCCGATCATGGAGGAGTACGTGCGCGTCACGCGTAACGAGATCGGCATGGCCGTCGTGCACGATTCTCAGGCGGTGAGACAAACCCCGCGAGCGCTCCGCGAAGGCCGCGTCGTGGCGATGGTCAGCGATCACGACGCGCTGGGTCTCGCCAGTACGTTCGTTCCGTTTTTTGGCAGACCGGCGAAGACACCTCGCGGCCCAGCAGTGTTCGCACTGCGCCTCGGCGTGCCGTTGGTTTTTGTGTCGCCGGTGCGCGAGAAGAGCGGACGCTACGCGCTGCGCATCGAACCGGTGCCGGTGGTGGAGACGGGTGACCGCGAAGCGGATGTGGACGCGATTGTTCTCGCCTACACGCAGATTCTGGAGCGGCTGATCCGGCGTTACCCGGACCAGTATTTCTGGCAGCACCGTCGCTGGCGGCGACAGCCCGATGACACGCCGGCCCATCTCCGCGAGCCATGAGCAAGCCGTCGATCGCGAGACGTGTGTTCTCGCTGCCCGCGCGTGGATGGAAGCGCTGGTTCAAGCTGCTGGTGCTCACGGGAACGACCCTGCTCTTTGCCCCGGTGCCGATCATCCTGCTCCTTGGCGTGGTGCAGCCGCCGGTCACCTCAGTGATGCTGCAGCGCACCGTAGCGCGGCTCTTTCAGGGCGAGCGCCCCGTCTGGCCCCGCCACGAGACCGTGGGGCGCTCGCAGATCTCCGGCAACTTGCGACGCGCCGTGCTGGTGTCTGAGGACGATCGGTTCTACCTGCACCACGGCATCGACTTCGTCGAGATCGAACGCGCGCTGGCGCGGAAGCGGGCCGGCGGGAAACTGCGCGGCGCCTCTACTCTGACGCAGCAGGTGGCCAAGAACATCTTCCTCTGGAACGGGCGCTCGTTCGTGCGCAAAGGGCTCGAAGCGTACGTCGCGCTGTGGCTCGACCTCCTGCTGCCCAAGGAACGCATCCTCGATCTGTACCTCAACCTGGCCGAGTGGGGGCCGGGAGTGTTCGGTGCAGAGGCAGCGGCCCGCGTGCACTTTGGGAAAAGCGCCGCGAGCCTGACCAGGGATCAGGCGGCACGGTTGGCTGCAATCTTGCCGTCTCCTCGTCGCTGGCCGCCGAATGGCAGCATCGCGACCCGTCGCGCCGCGCTCATTCTTTCCCGCATGCAATACGCCGCGCCGAGACCGTAGCGGCATTTCTCTCAATGGGGCGCACCGAATGAGACAGCGCTTCGTTCCCCGGTTGGACGCGCGAACCGTCGTGCTCTGCGGCGGACTGACGCTGTTGGCGGCGTGTGGAACCGATACGCTGCAAGCGCCGGCGCCGCGCCCGGGCAGGGCTGTCGTCGCCGCCGATTCACTGCCGGCGATGGGACTGTCGGTGGTGGACACACCGATTCGCTATGCATTGGAGCCGGCCCTCGCCGCGCTCGAGCAAGCAGTACCGCGTCGCTTTGGTGACATAGAGAAGCGCATCGGCATTCCGTCCAACTCACGGCAGCAGGTGGCGTTTCAAGCCACGCGGACGCCGTTTCGCGTTGCGTTCGACGGACAAGAGCTCACCCTGAGCAGCACCGTCAGCTATCAGGGACGCGGGTGGTACAAGCCACCGCTCGCGCCGACCATCAGCTCCTCCTGTGGCACCGACGGACCGCAGCCGCGCCTGCGCATCGTGGTGAAGATCGACGTGGACCTCCAGCGCGACTGGAAGCTGCGCACGCGCAGTCGCCTACCCACGGTGCGTCCCGAAACGATGACGGATCGCGACGCGTGCAAGGTGACGATGTTCAAGATTGACGTCACCGATCGCGTCGTCGGGACGGTGCGCTCGCTGCTCGAGCAGCGGCTACCCCGGATCGACCGACAGATCGCGTCATTCGACGTGCGCACGCGCATGGATCGCTGGTACAACCTGCTCAACAAGAGCATCCGTGTGCACGACAGTCTGTGGCTCGTGCTCTCGCCGCAGCAGGTGCGGCTCGGCGGGCTTCGTCTCGCCGACGACGCGCTGATCGCCGATGTGCGCCTCTACGCGCAGCCCGCCCTGATCTCCGGATCGCGTCCTCCGCGCATGCAGACGCCATTGCCACCGCTCGACCGGGCGGTGCGCGATGTCGGCGACAGCGCGATGCTACGGCTCCAGGGGCTCATGCCATACGCGTTGGCGAGCGACATGCTCACCAAGGAGCTGGTGGGACGGAAGGTGCGTCGCTACGGCCGATCGCTCCAACTCTCGGCGCTGCGTGTGTATCCGCTGGGCGACGGGCGTCTGGTGCTCGAGGTGGGCGTGAAAGGGGATATCGTCGGTAACGCCTATCTGGTGGGCACGCCGCGACTCGACACGCTGACCCGCATGCTTACCGTGCCAGACCTCGATTTCGACGTGGCGACGGCCGATGCATTGGTGAGCGGACTGGCGTGGCTTCGAAAGGCGGATCTTGTCGCACAGCTTCGTGAGCGGGCCCGTCTACCGCTCGATCCGCTGCTGGACGCCACGCGAAAACAGGTGCAGTCGGCGATCAACCGGGAATTGGCGCCGGGCGTGCGACTCTCCGGGCAGGTGCACACGGGGCGGCTGGTGGATGTCGCGGTTTTGCCCGACTGGCTGGTGGTACGCGCGGAGGCCACTGGCTCGCTCGGTCTCGAACTGGACCGTGAAATCGAGGTGCGCAAGCGACGCCGCGCTCGGTGATGCGGCGAACGGTGATGCGGGTGCGGCCGCTCCCTTGTCCCCGTCTTGCCCGTGATTATCGTGCGCGGATGACCACATTCTCACGGACAGTCGCCGCGACACCGTCGCAGCCGCAGACCCTTTCGCAGCCGCTCACCGTTTTGCCCTCTCTGTCGAGTGCGCCGTCGCGGCATCTGCTGCGTAGCGCGATGGTGACGCGTGCAGTTGCCATGCTCAGCGGCGTGCTGCTGCTCACGAGTGCACCGGTGTTGTCGGCGCAGGATTCGACGTCGCGCCCGCCCAAGAGCGAGGCCGGCGCATCGACATCGAGCGGGTCGTCAAAATCGAAGAGCAAAGCCGGCGCGGCCAAGAAGAGCACGAAGGCGAAGTCATCGACGCGCAAGAAGTCCGGCTCAACGCAGGACACGATCAAACGGACCGTTGGCGCGCTTGGTCCGCAGTCAGGGGACTTGCACCTGGCCTATCGCGGCACCGGTAGCGATCTCGATTCACTCTGGCCGCCCAAGATGCCGGCGCCTCTGCCGGGATCGATCCTGCCGGCCAAGCGCATCATCGCCTTCTACGGCACGCCCGCATCCAATCGCATGGGCATCCTCGGCGAGTTCCCGCCCGACGAGATGCTGCGCAAGCTCGACGAGGAAGTGGCGGCGTGGAACAAGGCAGATCCGGCGCATCCGGTGCAGCCCGCTCTACACGTGATTGTGGTGGTCGCGCAGGCAGCGGCTGGGAGCGACGGCAAGTATCGCGCGCGGCTCGACAGCGCGCGCATCGAAAAGGTGTACGGCTGGGCGAAGAGTCGAAACGCGGTGATGTTCATGGACATTCAGGTCGGCCTCAGCACGCTGCAGCAGGAGCTTCCCGCCTTCGAGCGCTTCCTCAAACGGCCCGAGGTGCATCTGGGCATCGACCCGGAATTCTCGATGAAGAATGGCGGGCGTCCGGGCAAGAAGATCGGCACGTACGACGCCTCTGATGTGAACTATGCGTCGCGCTACCTGCAGGAGTTGGTGGACAAATACAAGCTGCCGCCCAAGGTGCTGGTGGTGCATCGTTTCACGAAGACCGGCGTGACGAACGCGAACAAGATCGCGCTCGATCCGCGCGTGCAGATCGTGATGCACATGGATGGCTTTGGTGCGCCGTGGCTCAAGCGCGACTCGTACTACAGCTACGTGAAGAAGGAGCCGGTGCAGTTTGCTGGCTGGAAGCAGTTCACGAAGCTGCGCAACGACAACCCGTCCACGTCGCGTGAAGCAATTTTGCGTCTCTGGCCCACTCCGCTGTATATCCAGCTGCAGTAGAG
This sequence comes from Gemmatimonas sp., assembly GCA_965279375.1. Lineage (GTDB taxonomy): Bacteria > Gemmatimonadota > Gemmatimonadetes > Gemmatimonadales > Gemmatimonadaceae > Gemmatimonas. Next base: position 4,236,284 of record OZ257156.1, read on the forward strand.
CTGCAATAGAGCTGCAATAGATCCCGCCCCCACCCCAGCGTCGCGCCTGCCGCGTTCGCGCTCTCGGAGAAGATCGCCATGCCGGAAGAGATCACGCGCCGATCGGCGCTGCTGCAGATGGGGGCAACGGCGGTGAGTGCCGCCGCCGTCGGGTCGGTGTGGCCCGCGCAGGACGCCGAAGCGTCAACAACGCGACCGACGGGACATGGGCGACTGCATCAGGGCGTGTCGCGCTGGTGCTACGGCTCGATACCGTTGGATGATCTCTGTCGCGCGGCGCAGGCGATGCACATCGAAGGCATCGACCTGCTGGACGAAAAGGATTGGGCCACGCCGGCGAAGTACCGCATGGTCTGTTCGATGGCCAACGGCTTCGGCACGATCCCCAAGGGATTCAATCGTCCCGACCTGCACGACCAGCTGGTGGCCGCTGGTTCCGCGATGATTCCGAAGGCGGCCGCCGCGGGCGTCGAGCGCATCGTCTGCTTCAGCGGGAATCGCGAAGGCATGTCCGACGGGGAAGGCATCGCCAACTGCATCACGGGTCTCAAGCGACTCGCGCCGCTCGCGGAAAAGCATGGCGTGACGCTCTGCCTCGAGTTGCTCAACAGCAAGGTCGATCACGCCGACTATCACGCCGACCACACCGACTGGGGCGTGCAGGTGATCAAGGGCGTGAACTCACCTCGCGTGCGCCTGCTGTACGACATCTATCACATGCAGGTCATGGAAGGGAATGTCATCGCCACGATCAAGGCGAACGCACCATACATCGCGCACTTCCATACGGGCGGCGTGCCGGGGCGAAACGACATCGATGACACGCAGGAGCTGAACTATCGGCTGGTGGCGGAGACGATCGCGAATCTGGGATTCCAGGGTTTCTTCTCGCACGAGTTCGTGCCGAAGCTGACTCCGCCGCTGCAGTCGTTGCGCAATGCGGTGGAGCTGTGCGAGGTCTGACCCGTCGTACTCTCCCGTAACCGGTCGCGCCGTTCGCTTCTCGGTAACCGGTGACGCCGTTCGCTCCACTGATCTCCCGCCACTCACCACCCGTAGCCCCCAACAGGGTTGTGTCGGGTTGGCGGTCCTCGACCCCGCTTGAACTGCGTGAAAAACTCTGAACCGGGGACTGGCCACTGCGCCCTGCCGCCACTCTGACACTGCTCTGTTCCGGGTCGCGAGTCATGGGTGGTGAGTCTTGAGTGGAGCGAACAGCGTGACCGGTCACCGAACTGCGAACCGCGTTACCGGCAACCGGACCGAGAACCGCAGCCACGCGGTGGGCCATCGCATGATCTACGGAAAAAACAGTTGACAGATTCTCCAAGGGGCTGCATACTACTGGAAGTTCAGTAGCCCACCCTGCGCCCCCGACCCATGGACGAGATCTACTTCCCTCCTCGCGAGCTCGCTGTCATGAGCAGCCTTTGGCGACGAGGATCCGCGACGGTCTCCGAGGTCCGCGACGACCTCGACGAGCCGCTCGCCTACACCTCCGTGCTGTCCGCGCTCCAGACACTCGCTGAGAAGGGCTACGTCCGCCATGAGCCCGAGGGACGGGCCTATCGCTACTTCCCGACCATCGGCGCTGAGCGTGCGGGAACGAGCGCATTGGCACGCATCCGCGACGCGATCTTTCAGGGCTCCGCGGAACGCATGTTCGCACAGCTGGTCTCTGATCGACAGCTCGATCGCGCCGCACTGGAGCGGATGCGAACCCTCCTCGCCGAGCGACTCGACGATACGGACGAATCCACCGGAGGTGCCGCATGATGACCGGATGGCTGGTCTACAGCGTGATCGTCTCGGCGTTGCTGGCGATCGTCGCGACGCTGCTCCACTTCCTTCGCCGTGAGAGCGGACACGCGGTACGCTGGATCTGGGCGCTGGGCATGCTGGGCGCGCTCGGACTCACGGCCGCGGCACCGTCGCGCTCTACGCCAACGCTTCGGCGCGTCGTGGCGGGCGTACCGATCGCCGCGATGCCGGCTGCCATCGAACGAACGCCGACGATCCTCGAGCGTAGTCGCGCCGTATTGGACCGTACAGCAGACGCGATGTCGGCGCCCATTCACGCGGTGCTGCGCGCGACCAATCGCCTGCCGCGCGTCGCACACTTTGCGGCGTATCTCGCGACGCTGGTGAGCGCGATGGTGGGTGTGCTGGCGCTGGGTACGCTCTATCGCCGTGTGCTGCGCATGCGGGGAACCTGGGGGCGCGCGACGCTGCTGGGTGTGCCAGTGCGAATTGCCCCTGCGGCGGGACCTGCGGTGATCGGCATTGCGCCGGCGGAGATCGTGGTACCGCAATGGCTGATGAAACGCGATGCCATCGAACAACAGATGGTGCTGGACCATGAGTTGGCGCATGTGCGGGCGCACGATCCGTTGTTGCTGTTCGCCGCATGCGTCGGCGTGGCGCTGATGCCGTGGAATCCGGCGATGTGGTACATGCTGTCGCGATTGCGACTGGCTGTTGAACTCGATTGTGATCGTCGGGTGTTGCGCGCTGGGGCCCCAACGCGCTCATACGCCCAATTGCTCATTGAATTGTCTGCCCATCGTTCGCTCGTCACCGCCGCTGTTCCGTCATTTTCCCACAGCGTTTCTCATCTCGAACGGAGATTGCTCGCCATGACTGCACGTCGCTCACGTTCTTCCCTGCCCGCTCGACTGGGCGGCGCACTGCTCGCATCTGTTGTACTGCTCGCTGCGTGCGAGTCGAAGTTGCCCACGTCCGCCGAGCTGGATGGTATGACGGCAGCATCCGCAACGCGCCGCGTGGCGGAAGTCGCGAAGATCGATACCTCGAAGACCGTCTATCTGCTCAACGAGCGCGTGGTGACCAAGCAGGAGGCCGAAGCGCTCGCGGCCAGCGCCATCGGCAGCATCGAGGTGGTGCGCGCCACGAACCTCAAAAAGGCGACGGAGATTCGCATCAAGACCGTCCAGGGCAAGCCGATCGTCGTCGACCGCTCGGCCGGCGATTCCGGCGCGATTCTGTTTCGCACGACGGGGGACAGTAGCGAATTGAAGATCGTGCCGGGCGGGCCGCTTCCCGAGGCGGGTGCACTCGCGTCAGGCGCTCGGATCCGCGTGCGCGCTGCCGATGGCGCGCCGTCGGTGGTCGTCAGCGACAAGTCGCGCAAGCCGTTCGACGGATTGCTTGTGATCGATGGCGTGATCACGGCCAGCACGGATCTCAACTCCATCGCACCTGATCGCATCGAGAGCATCGAAGTGATCAAGGGCGCCGCTGCCGCCGCGCTCTACAAGAACGAACCGGCCGCCGCCAACGGCGTGATCAAGGTGACATTGAAGAAGAAGTAGCACGCCGGTGCAGCACCATACGCATCCCGTGGGTCGGCCGCAGGGTAATCAGCGGTTGCAGCGCCACGGGATGCCCGGGCACGAGTGAGGCGGTCCATCGCTGCGCCAACGTGGCCAACATGAGAATGGCTTCCGTCCACGCGAACTGCTCGCCAATGCAGATGCGCGTTCCTGCTCCAAAGGGGAAGTACGCGAACTTCGGCCGCTCTACGTTCTGCTCAGCGGCCCAGCGATCCGGATCGAAGCGCGTAGGCTCGGGCCACCACCGCGCATCACGCTGCTGCAACCACGGCAACACGAGCACGATCGTCCCTTTGCGCAGCACGAAGTCGCCGCAGCGATAGTCTTCCAGCGCACGCCGTCCAATGGCGTACGCGGGCGGATAGAGGCGCAACGTCTCCATCACGACCTGCCGCGTGTAGCCGAGCTGTGGCAAGTCCGCGACCGTGGGTACGTGGCCCAGCGCATCGACCTCCGCGTGCAGCCGCGCCGCCACCTCCGGATGCTCGGAGAGCATGTACCACGCGAAGGTGAGCGCGTTGGCGGTGGTCTCGTGTCCGGCAAGGAATATCGTGAGCACCTCGTCGCGCAGCTGCTTGTCGTTCATGCCGGTGCCGTCCCCTTCGGCGTCGGTGGCATGCAGCAACATGGACAGCAGATCGCCTCGATCCTCGCCGCTGGCGCGACGTGCGGCGATGATGCCGTAGATCGTTTCGTCGAGTCGCGCGCGCGCCTTGCGAAAGCGACGAGCGAACGGCAAGGGCAGACGTTCCATGAGCCCGGGGAACGGCAGCATGATCAGCGCGAACGACTCGAGCACCGTCGTGACGGCGGCCCCAATCTCGTCGGACTCTGCATCCACGTTGGCGTCGAAGAGCGTCTTGCTGACGACGGCGAGCGTGAGATGCATCATCTCCTCGTGCATGTCCACCGCGGCTTCGTCACGCCAGCCGTTGGCGGTACGCGTGGCCAGCGTCACCATCTGTTCCGCGTACGCCGCAATGCGATCGCGATGAAAAGCGGGCTGCGCGAGTCTCCGCTGCCGGAGATGAAACTCGCCCTCACTCGTGAGCAAGCCCGTTCCCACGACGCGCTGCGCTCGCTCAAGCGCACGGCCCTTCGCGAACGAACGCTGGTGCGTGACGAGGATATCGCGAATGAGCTCCGGGTCGTTGACGATGGCCCAGCGCACGCCGGCGATCGGGAACTCGACGACATCGCCGAATTGTGCGACAGACGCTTCCATGAAGCCGAGGAAGTCGCTGCGGAATCGACGCAGGAGCTCGCCCGGATAGCGTCGACGAGGACCGGGCGGATGCATCACGGGCGCGTTGGGTGCGTGAGTCATGCGTGAAACAAGAAGCGAGAACGGTGTCTCTGGCAAGGCGCGCGTTTGGCGATACCTTGCGATGGAGAAGACACCAGCGCCAGATACCTCCCGAAAGCCTCACTCAAGCGTCTCTCGATGGAACCGTCGAATGGATAAGTCGAAGCTGCCAAGCCGCCATGCCACCGTTGGCCCGGAGCGTGCGCCGCATCGCGCGTTCTACTACGCGATGGGGCTCTCGGCCGAAGAGATTCAGCAGCCGATCATCGGCGTGGTGTCGAGCTGGAACGAGGCTGCGCCGTGCAACATCGCGCTCAAGCGACAGGCGGAAGCAGCCAAGATCGGTGTGAAGAGTGCGGGCGGGACGCCGCGTGAGTTCACGACCATCACCGTGACCGACGGTATCGCGATGGGGCACGCGGGAATGAAGTCATCGCTCGTGAGTCGCGAAACGATCGCTGACTCCATTGAGCTGACGGTGCGCGGCCACTGCTACGACGGCCTGGTCGGCATTGCAGGATGCGACAAGACGCTCCCTGGCCTGATGATGGCGATGCTGCGCCTCAACGTGCCGTCGGTCTTTCTCTACGGCGGCTCGATTCTGCCGGGACGCTTCCACAACAAGGACGTGACCGTGCTGGACGTCTTCGAAGGCGTCGGCTCGTACGGCGCGGGGAAGATGTCGCTTGAAGAACTGACCGCTCTGGAGAAGGTGGCCTGTCCGGGTGCGGGCTCGTGCGGCGGGCAGTACACCGCCAACAGCATGGCGTACGTAAGCGAGGCGATCGGGCTCGCGCTCCCCGGATCGGCGAGTCCGCCGGCCGCGTGGGAAACCCGCGACAGCTATGCAGAGCGCTCCGGCGCGGCGGTGATGCGGCTGATGCAGCATGGCCCTCGGCCGCGCGACATCGTCACCCGCAAGGCGCTCGAGAATGCGGCGGCTGTGGTGGCCGCGACGGGCGGATCGACTAACGCCACGTTGCATTTGCCGGCGATGGCCCATGAAGCCGGTATCGCCTTCGACCTGTTCGACGTGGCTGAGGTGTTCGCGCGCACGCCGCTGATCGCCGACCTCAAGCCAGGCGGGCGCTATCTGGCGAAGGATGTGCACGACATCGGCGGGGCGTCGATCATTCTCAAGGCGTTGCTGGATGGAGGGTTCCTGCACGGCGACTGCATCACGGTGACAGGCAAGACCATCGCAGAAGATCTGGCCGACGTGGTGATGCCGACCGGACAGGACGTGGTGATGCCGGTGTCGCGCGCGATTTCGCCGACGGGCGGACTGGTGGGCATGCGCGGCAATCTCGCGCCCGACGGTGCCGTGGTGAAAGTCGCGGGACTGCACACGCGGCAGTTCACCGGGCCGGCGCGCTGCTTCGACTCCGAGGAGGAGGCGTTCGCGGCGGTGATGGAAAAGCGCTACGCAGCCGGCGACGTGCTGGTGATTCGCTACGAGGGACCGCGCGGCGGCCCCGGCATGCGTGAGATGCTGTCCACCACCTCGGCCATCTACGGACAGGGGATGGGCGATCAGGTCGCGCTCATCACTGACGGGCGATTCAGCGGGGCAACGCGTGGGCTGTGCATCGGGCATGTGGGGCCGGAGGCAGCGGTGGGCGGGCCCATCGGCTTGCTGCGCGACGGGGACTTCATCGACATCGATGCGGACGCCGGCACGATGTCGGTACGCCTATCTGAATCAGATTTCGCCGAGCGTCGCGAGGCGTGGGTGCCGAGGCAGCACGACTTTCAGTCGGGGGCCATTTGGCGCTACGCGCAGACGGTGAGTCAGGCGCGCTATGGCGCGGTGGTTCATCCCGGGGGGGTTGCGGAAACGCACTGCTATGCCGATGCTTGAGGGGCGACCTGTTACCCGCAGTGTGACGGTTCGTCTTTAACGCGTGACGGACGGGGACAGCCCCGCCGATCATGCCGGTTCGCCAAACGACTTGCCCATCTGATGCTCGCTTCGTTCGCGCAGTCCCGACTTCTTCTCAGCCTTATTCCCGTCGTCGCGACGATTCTCGTCGCGTCGATTCTTATCGTACGCGTACTTAGCGTTCGGGAGCAGGGCAAGACAGTCGCGATGTAACGCGCAACCTGCCCCTCCCGAGATCACTCGGAGGGGCATCCTTGGCGAATGACGACAAGGCTCCCTCCGGGTTCGGAGGGGGCCTTTCTCGTTCTCCAGGCCTCCATGTCACACGTCGCACGCGGTACAGGACCGACATCGACAGCAGCAGCGACCGCCCGAGCTCTGGCGGCCCGCGACGCGAATCCGGCGCTGCGCACCGGCGCACAGATCATGTGCGAGGCGCTCATTCGCGAAGGCGTCTCGGTGATGTTCGGAATTCCAGGCGGCTGCATCATGCCGTTCTACCATGCGATGTACGAGTACCGCACCGCGCTGCGCCACGTGCTCTGTCGCCATGAGCAGGGCGCTGGACATGCCGCCGAGGGGTACGCCCGGGCCACCGGACAAGTGGGTGTCTGCATCGGAACGAGCGGGCCGGGCGCAACGAATCTGGTGACGCCGATTGCCGACGCGTGGATGGACGGCACGCCGTTGGTGGCCATCACGGGTCAGGTGCCGAGCACCCTGCTGGGTACCGATGCGTTTCAGGAGACCGACATCACCGGCATCACGGTGCCGATCACGAAGCACAACTTTCTCGTGAGCGATCCGAGCGAGTTGACGCGCGTCTTCCGCGAAGCCTTTCACATCGCGCGCACCGGGCGCCCCGGTCCCGTCTTGATCGACATCACCAAGGACGCGCAGCTGGCGCGGCTGGTGCCCGATTGGGATGTCGCGATGGACCTGCCGGGCTACCGCCCCGCGTCGCACAAGAGTGCGGTGCGCGCAGAGTTGATGGATGCAACCGTGCGCTTGTTGCAGCACGCCGAACGTCCGCTGATCCTCGCCGGCAACGGTGTGATTCAGGGCGCCGCGACGAACGAACTGCGTGCGCTGGCCGAGCAGACAGGGATTCCTGTGGTGACGACGTTGCAGGGGCTGGGCGCGATGCCGCACGATCATCCGCTGGCGTTGGGGATGCCCGGCATGCACGGCTGGGTGCATGTGAATCGCGCGATTCAGGCGTGCGACGTGTTGCTCAATGTCGGCAGCCGCTTCGACGATCGCGTGACGGGCAAGGCGAGCAGCTTTGCGCCGCACGCCAAGATCATTCACATCGACATCGACGCTGCTGAAATCGGCAAGCTGGTGCACACCGACGTCGCCATCGTGAGCGACTGCAAGCCCGTGCTCGAAACGCTGCTTGCCGCCATGCCGGCCGGTGACACGGGCACGCGCGCCGCGTGGCGCGACACGATCGCAGCGATGCGTACCGAGCATCTGCCACGACAGGGGTATGTGCGCCGCGACCGAACCGCGCCGCTGATGCCGCACGATGTGTTCGATGCGATGAATGCGTCCTTCCGCACCCGTCAGGATTGGCGCGTGGTGACCGATGTGGGTCAGCACCAGATGTGGGCCGCGCAGCTGCTCGACTGGAGTCGGCCGCGCACGCACATCACGAGCGGCGGCGCCGGCACGATGGGATTCTCGCTCCCTGCCGCCATGGGTGCCGCCATCGCCGATCCGGAGCGCACGATCTGGGTGGTGGTGGGCGACGGCGGCTTTCAGATGACTGCCTGCGAGCTGGCCACGATCGCGCAGGAAGGACTCACCAATCTCAAGGTCGCCGTGGTCAACAACGGCTACCTCGGCATGGTGCGGCAGTGGCAGCAGCTCTTTGAAGGACGCCGCTACAGCGGCACGCCATTGACCGGTCCCGACTTCGCGAAGCTCGCAGAAGCGCACGGGCTGCGTGGCATGACCGTCGATCGCGTGGAGGATGCGCCATCCGCGATCGCTGCCGCATGGACACATGACGGATGTGTCGTGATCGATTTCCGCGTCGAGCGGGAAGCAAATGTGTTTCCGATGGTCCCCGCCGGTCGCGCGATCGGCGAGATGATGGTGGCCGAGTAGCTCCGAGTCTTCTTCCCTTCTTCACGAGTCTTCTGATGTCACAGCACACGCTTATCGCTCTCCTGCAGGATCGTCCCGGCGTGCTCCATCGCACGGTCACGCTGCTCCGTCGCCGAGGCTTCAACATTGCCTCGCTCGCCGTCGGGCGGAGCGAAGTGCCCGGCATCAGCCGCATGACGCTTGTGGTGGATGCCAGCGATGCGACCCAGGTGGTCAGCCAGCTCGATCGGTTGGTGGAAGTGATCGGGGTGACCGATGTGACGCATGAGGATTCGGTGCAGCGCGAGACTGCGCTGGCGAAGATCGTCGCGTCGCCATCGCGACTCGCGCAGCTGGTGGAGATCGTGATGGAAAAGGGCGCTCGTGTGCTGCACACCGGGGATCACGAGATGATCGTGGAAATCACCGACACGCCGGAGCGCGTGGAGCTGTTCATCGCATTCATCCGCCCGGAAGGGCTGGCGGAGCTGATGCGGACCGGCCGTCTCGCGATGATGCGCGGCCGCACCCCCACTCGCCTGGAGGCCCCGGCGCACTACCGCGACCAGGCCGACGGCGCCCCACATGAGGAAGTTGCCGCATGACCACACGCGTCTACTACGATCGTGATGCCGATGCCTCGCGCCTGAACGGGCGCCCCATCGCGATCATCGGATACGGTAGCCAGGGTCATGCGCACGCGCTCAACCTGCGCGACAGCGGCTGCGATGTGCGCGTGGGGCTGCGCGAGGGCTCCAAGAGTTGGGCGGCGGCGGTAGCGGCCGGCGTGCGCGTGTGCACGGTGGCACAGGCGGCGGCAGAGGCACAGCTCATCATGATGCTTGCGCCGGATACCGAGCAGCGGAGCATCTACGAGCGCGACATTCGCAACTCGCTGACGCCGGGCAAGACGCTGCTGTTTGCGCACGGCTTCAACATTCATTTCAACCTCATCGATCCGCCGGCTGGCGTGGACGTCGCGTTGATCGCGCCCAAGTCGCCCGGACATCGCGTGCGTGAGCTGTACATCGACGGTGGCGGCGTGCCGGGGCTCATCGCGGTCCATCGCGACGCCAGCGGCAATGCGCGCGCCGATGCGATGGCCTACGCGCGTGCAATCGGTTGCACGCGTGCGGGCGTGATCGAGACGTCGTTCGCTGAAGAGACGGAGACGGATCTATTTGGCGAGCAGGCTGTGTTGTGCGGCGGTGTGTCGGCGCTGGTGAAGGCCGGCTTCGAAACGCTGGTGGAAGCGGGCTATCAGCCAGAGATGGCGTACTTCGAGTGCCTGCACGAGCTCAAGCTGATCGTGGACCTGATGTATCAAGGTGGCCTCAACTACATGCGCTACTCGGTGTCCGACACGGCCGAACATGGCGACTACACGGCGGGCCCGCGCATCGTCACGTCGGCAACGAAGGACGCGATGCGACAGCTCCTCGCGGAGATCAAGGATGGCACATTCGCTCGGCAGTGGGTGGCGGAGAACGAGGCGGGACGTCCCAACTTCACCGCCAATCGTCGTGCCGACATGGATCATCCGATCGAGCAGGTCGGTGTGCGGCTGCGCGAGTTGATGCCGTTTCTGAACGCCAAGGTAGTGCGCCCGGATACCGGAGCGGTATCGAGTCCCGTATCAGCGGGCGCTGTATGAGCAGCGACATCGTACGCATCTTCGACACAACGTTACGCGATGGCGAGCAGGCCCCGGGTTGCTCGATGACAGTTGAAGAGAAGCGCCAGGTCGCGCGGCAACTCGCGCGACTTGGTGTGGATGTGATCGAGGCGGGCTTTCCGGCCGCCTCGCCAGGCGACTGGGATGCGGTCCGCGCGATCGCGGCCGATGCGTACGACTGGCCAACGGCACCCACCATTTGCGGTTTGGCTCGTGCGACACAGAAAGACATCGAGGCGGCGGCAACAGCACTGGCCGGCGCACCGAGCTATCGCATCCACACGTTTCTGGCCACGTCCGATGTGCATCTGCAGTACAAGCTGCAGATGTCGCGCGAGCAGGTGCTGCGCCGCGTGCTGGAGATGGTCGGCTACGCGGCGTCCTTCACGCGCGACGTCGAGTTCTCTCCGGAAGATGCGTCGCGTAGTGATGCAGGCTTCTTGCATGAAGTGTTGCGCACGGCGATCGAAGCCGGCGCGACGACGATCAACATCCCTGACACCGTCGGGTACAGCACGCCGGATGAGTACTTCGCGCTGATTTCGGGCATTCGCGAACACGTGGTTGGTTTGCGCGCGGTGACGATCTCCACGCACTGTCATGATGATCTGGGGCTCGCGGTGGCCAACTCGCTGGCCGGTGTGCAGGCGGGTGCGCGTCAGATCGAATGCACCATCAATGGCATTGGCGAGCGAGCGGGCAACGCCGCGCTGGAAGAAGTAGTGATGGCGCTGCGCACGCGTCACGCGCGCTACAACGCGGACACGAACGTGCGCACGGCGGAGATCGGACGCGCATCGCGTTTGGTATCGCGCTGCACGAGCGTGCGCGTGCCGCCCAACAAGGCGATCGTTGGCGCGAATGCGTTCGCGCACGAGGCGGGAATCCATCAGGATGGGATGCTCAAGAATCGTGAGACGTACGAGATCATGCACGCCGAAACCGTCGGACTCGAGGGCGGACGGCTGGTGCTGGGCAAGCATTCCGGGCGCGCCGCGCTGCGTGCCCATCTGGCCACACTGGGCCATGCGTTGAGCGATGCGGAAACGGACGCGGTCTTCGCCAAGTTCAAGGAAGTCGCCGATCGCAAGAAGGTGGTGGACGATCGCGAGCTGGAGGCAATTGTCGCCGGCGAGACCAAGCGCGGCAGCGTGACGTACACACTCGAGCTGGTGCAGGTGTCGTGTGGCACGCACGCGATTCCCACCGCGACGGTGAAGTTGCGCGGCCCCGACGAGAAAGAGTTGGTGGCGGCAGCACAGGGCGATGGCCCGGTCGATGCGGTCTGTCGCGCGATCAACGATTGTGTCGGCGACGTGGGCGAGCTGATCGAGTTTGCCGTGGATGCCGCTGCTGAAGGAATCAACGCCGTTGGAGGCGTTTCGATCCGGTTGCGCGAACGCGCGTCGCACGCGCAGGGCACGTCGCCCGCGGACTCAACGCCGGGCACGACCAGCGAAGGCCATGCGTCCGAGTCGTTGCACACGGCCAGCGGATTCGGCGTGCACACGGACATCATCGTGGCCACGGCTGAAGCGTATGTTGCTGCGGTGAATGGTCTCGTGCGAGCCCGCGCGCGTGCGATGCAGGAGGCCGCCGCATGAGCGCGCCACGCACTCTCTTTGACAAGGTGTGGGACTCGCACGTGGTTCGCGCCGGCACCGCGGATTCGCCGGCGGTGCTGTACGTCGATCTGCATCTCGTGCACGAAGTCACATCGCCGCAGGCGTTCACGGTACTGCGCGAACGCGGACTGCGGGTGCATCGCCCGGATCGCACGGTGGCGACGATGGACCATTCGACGCCCACCGTTCTCACCGCTGGACGCCTCGCCGTCACCGACGCGGCGGCGGGCAAGCAGCTCGACGCGCTGGCCCGGAACTGTGCCGACTTTGGCGTGCCACTCTACGGAATGGACAACGAGCGGCGTGGCATCGTGCACGTGATCGGTCCGGAGCTCGGGCGCACGCAACCCGGCATGACGATCGTCTGCGGCGACAGCCACACGAGCACGCACGGGGCCTTCGGTGCGCTCGCCTTTGGCATTGGCACGAGTGAAGTCGGGCACGTGCTGGCCACGCAATGCTTGCTGCAGTCGCGTCCCAAGACGATGGAAGTGCGCGTGGACGGTGCGCTGAATCCCGGCGTGTCGGCCAAGGATCTCATTCTGGCGATCATCGCACAGATCGGCGTTGGCGGCGGCACCGGACACGTCATCGAGTACCGCGGCGAAGCGATCCGGGCGCTCGACATGGAAGGACGCATGACGGTGTGCAACATGAGCATCGAGGCGGGCGCGCGTGCCGGTATGATCGCGCCGGACGACACGACGTTCGCGTGGCTGGCCGGGCGTGAGTTCGCTCCCAGCGGCGACGAGTGGAACGCCGCAGTGGCGCAGTGGCGAACGCTGCACACCGATGAGGGCGCCACCTTCGATCGCAGCGTCGTCATCGACGCCTCCAAACTCGCGCCGATGATCACGTGGGGCACCAACCCGGGCATGGCGATCGCCGTCGATTCGCATGTACCCGATGCAACACCGGAGAACGACCCCGCGCTCTCGCGTGCATACGCCTACATGGGGCTCGCGCCCGGGCAGCGCATCCTGGGACAGCGGGTCGATGTCGTCTTCGTAGGCAGCTGTACCAACGGCCGCATTGATGACCTGCGGGCAGCCGCCGGCGTGATGAAGGGACGTCGCGTGGCGTCCAATACGCGTATGCTTGTGGTGCCCGGATCGCAGCGCGTCAAACGCCAGGCAGAGCGTGAAGGCTTGGCGGATATTTTTCGCGAGGCGGGCGCCGAGTGGCGCGAGAGTGGTTGTTCGATGTGTATCGCGATGAACGGAGATTCCGTGCAGTCGGGTCAGTACGCCGTGAGCACGAGCAATCGCAACTTCGAGGGGCGCCAGGGTAAGGGCGCGCGCACGCTGCTCGCCTCGCCACTCACTGCCGCAGCGTCCGCCGTCGCTGGCGCCATCGCCGACCCACGGAGCCTGCTATGAGCGCGCCGTGGACACCGCTCACGTCGCATGCCGTACTGGTCTCGCGCGACGACATCGACACCGACCAGATCATCCCCGCGCGCTTTCTCACCACCACCTCGCGCAGTGGACTCGGCACGCACCTCTTCTCCGATTGGCGCTACGACGCAATGGGGACACCGCGGTCCGAATTCGCCCTGAATGCGACGGCTTCGAAGGGCGCGCAGATTCTCGTGGGTGGGCAGAACTTCGGCTGTGGTTCCAGTCGGGAGCACGCACCGTGGGCGTTGAGCGATTGGGGACTGCGGGCGGTGATTGCCGGCTCGTTCGCAGACATCTTCCGGTCGAACGCTCACAAGAACGGATTGCTGACCATCGCGCTCGATGCCGCCACGCTCGCGTCGCTGCACGCAGCGATCGCGCGCGATCCCTCGACCAGCATCACAGTGGATCTTCCGGCACAGCGCGTGCACCTTCCCAACAACGTGACCGCCACCTTCTCCATCGATCCCTTCAGCAAGCGGTGCCTCATCGACGGCCTCGACGAGCTCGGCGCGCTGTTGGCTGAATTGCCCACTATCGAAGCGTGGGAGGACGCATGCGCGCGCTGATTGCCGTGTTGCCGGGAGATGGTGTTGGTCCGGAGGTCACGGCGCAGGCGGTACGTGTGCTGCGCGATGTGGGCGAGCGAGGCGGGCACGAGTTCCGCTTTCACGAAGGGCTGATCGGCGGAATCGCAATCGATCAGACATTCGATCCGCTCCCCGAGGCCACGCGTAACCTGGTCGGCGAGGCGGACGCCGTGCTGCTGGGCGCGGTGGGTGGACCACGTTGGAGCGATCCGTCGGCACTGGTCCGCCCTGAACAAGGATTGCTTGCGTTGCGCGGACTGCTCGGCGTGTTCGCCAACTTGCGACCCGTGCGCGTGCATCCAGCGCTCGCCGCGTCGGCACCCCTCAAGGCAGAGCTGCTCGAGAACGTGGACGTGCTCTTCGTGCGCGAGCTCACGGGCGGGCTCTACTTCGGCGACAAGACACACGAGCGCGACAGCGCAGGACGTTCAGTGTCCGCGTCAGACTTGTGCGTCTATTCGGCCGAGGAAGTCGCGCGCGTGGTGCGCGTAGCAGCCACGATCGCGCGCGGGCGCAAGAAGCATCTGCTCTCCGTCGACAAGTCCAACGTGCTCGCAACCTCACGGCTCTGGCGCGAGATCACCTCGCGGGTGATTCGCGAAGAGTTTCCCGACGTGACGCTCGAGCATGCGCTGGTTGACTCATTCGCGATGCAGCTGTTGCAGGCGCCAGCGCGCTACGATGTGGTCGTGACCGAGAACCTGTTCGGCGACATTCTCACCGATGAAGCGGCGGTATTGGCCGGGTCCATCGGTGTGTTGCCCTCGGCGTCGATCGGCGAGGAGCCGCTCAACGGGCATCGACGGGGCCTGTACGAACCCATCCACGGCTCGGCGCCGGACATCGCAGGGCGCGGCATCGCCAACCCGGCCGGTGCCGTTCTCAGCGCGGCGTTGTTGCTGCGGCACAGCCTCGGCCTGGAGGATGAGGCCGCGGCCATCGAGCATGCGGTGTTCGACGCCATCGCCGAGGGGTGGCGTACGGCCGACTGCGTTGCGCAGGGTGGGTCGCCGTGCTCGACGGCGGAGTTTGGGGACGCCGTGCTGGCGCGGCTGGCGGCGGCGGTCGGCTAGGCAGGCGAGGGGCTCGGCGGGGGGAGCACTTCCGAGCAGGAGTCACGGGGCGCACCTTCTCCCCTGCGCCCCGCTGGGGCGATGGGCATCCGCCCGTGATTCCTTCAGCCGACGACCTGACCATGCCTCGCCGCCTGTTCCCTGCCCTGCTCTTCGCGCCGATCGTACTCGGCGCGCAGACGAAGCGTCCGATGACGTTCCTGGATGTCCAGCAACTCCGTCAAGCGAGTGGCCAGTCCGTGAGCCCCGATGGGCAGTGGATGCTGTATGGCATCTCTACGCCCGACTGGAAGGAGGCCAAGCGTCAGACCGATCTGTATCTCGTGTCGATGTCCAAGGGCCTCGCCGACACGCGCCAGCTGACGTTCACGAAGGACAAGAACGAAGGCGCGCCGCTTTGGGCGCCGGACAGCCGGTCATTCGTATTCGCGTCCAACCGCGACGCCGCGGCCAACGGCAGCACCAATCAGCTGTACCTCATGCGCCCCGACGGTGGTGAAGCGCGGCGCATCACCGATGCGAAGGACGGCGTGGGTGCGTTCGCATTCACCAGCGACGGCAAGTGGTTGGCGTATGCCTCGGGCAAGACGGACGAGCAGCAGCTCTACGTGCTCCCCGTCGCAGGAATGGACAGCGCGAAGGCGACAGCGCTCACCAAGCATCCCACCGGCGTGCGTTGGTGGAAGTTCTCGCGCGATGGGCGCACGCTGTACTACACCGCGTCCGACACGCTCGACACCGATGAGAAGCTGCGCATGGAAAAGAAGTTCGACGTGCGCATTCGCAATCAGGAAGAGCCGGTGCAGCACCTGTGGTCGATGGACGTGGCCACGAAGCAGCGCAAGCGCCTGACCACCGGCAAGCAGTACAGTGTCGAAGGCGTCTCGCTGTCGAACGACGGCAAGTGGATTGGCTTCCGCGGCGTCGGCAACGATCGCTACTTCCGCGGCACGCTCGAGGCAGGATTGGTGGGCGAGCTGTATCTGCTGGAAACGGCGACCGGCACCATCGAGCAGCTCACCAAGAACGTCGAGATCAGTGAAAGCGCGTTGTCCTTTGCTCCGGACGGCAAGACCATCGCCTTCTCCGCGTCCAACGACTTCACGTACTTCCGCGACACGCGCATCTACGTGCGTGACATCGCGGCCAAAGGACAGGCCTTCCGCGAAATCGGTGATGCGCGCGATGGCGATGCGACCGTCGGCTTCTGGAGCGCCGACAGCAAGACCATCTATTACAACGATGGCGTCGCGGCGACGAGTCAGCTGTTCAGCATCGATGTGGCATCGGGAGCGGTCAAGCAGATCACGAACGTGCGCGCGTCGCTCAACGTGTCACGCGACGAGGAGTCCGGCGCGGTGATGCTGCAGTACTCCGACCCCACGACGCCGCCGTCGAGCTTTACCGTCGCGTCGCTCGACAAGGTCACCGACAAGAGCGCGTGGGTGCGTCTGACGAATGTGAATCCGCAGGTGGCGGGCTTCGCCCTCGGCGATGAAGAAGAAGTGACCTGGAAGTCGAAGGACGGTCGCATGGTTGGGGGCGTGCTGATCAAGCCGGTCGGCTACCAGGCCGGCACGCGCTATCCGCTGATCGTTGCGATTCACGGCGGCCCTGCCTCGGCAGACTTGCTCGGCTTCAACGGCGGCTACGGCGCGCAGATCTACTCGGGTGCCGGCTACGCGGTGCTCATGCCTAACTACCGCGGCAGCACCAACTACGGTGAGAAGCACCGCATCGAAATCGCGGGCGACTACTTCACCAAGGGCTACGACGACATCATGACCGGCGTCGATCACCTGATCACGACGGGCTTGGTGGACAGCAAGCAGTTGGGTGTGCTGGGCTGGAGCGCGGGCGGCCACTGGTCCAACTGGATCCTCACGCACACGGACCGTTTCAAGGCGGTCTCCACGGGTGCGGGCACCATGAACTGGACGTCGATGTATGCGCAGAGCGACGTGCAGCGCAATCGTCAGTACTACATGGGCAACAAGCTCCCGTACGATGACTTCGAAGGCTACTGGCGTCAATCGCCGCTCAAGTACATCAAGAACGCCAAGACGCCCACGATGATCCACGTTGTTGATGGCGATCCGCGCGTGCCGCGTCCGCAGAGCGAAGAGCTTCACATGGCGCTCAAGCGTCTCGGCGTGCCGACCGAGTTCTTCGTCTATCCGGGCAACACGCACGGCATTCCCGACCCGCGCAACAACCTCGTCAAGTCCACGGCGGAGTTCATGTGGATGGAGAAGTGGGTGCGTGGCAAGGATGTGAAGTTCGACTGGAAGCCGTTGCTGCAGACGCTGGAAGATGCGCCGGCAGTGAAGGCGACTACGTCGAACATGAACGATCAGCGCTAGTTCGACGAATACGAAGCGACTGAACGCAGAAAGGGCTCCCTTGCGGGAGCCCTTTCACAGCTTCGGCGCCAACCGTCTGAGAACGACGGCCGCGCGGAGAAGCTGCTTAGTTGCCGAGCTTGACGACGTTCTCAGCGGCCGGACCCTTCTGGCCCTGCACCACGTCGCACTCAACGCGCTCGCCATCGGCGAGGCTCTTGAAGCCGCCGCCCTGGATGGCCGAGTGATGGACGAACAAGTCCTTGCCGCCGTCATCAGGCGTGATGAAGCCAAAGCCCTTCGCGTCGTTGAACCACTTCACGATGCCAGTCGTACGCATGTTACTACTCCTGCTTGGTAATTTTGGTGCTGTGTTCGGAGTGCTTATGCAGTACGTACCGACACAACGTGCTCGTGATGTAGCCCCCACGCGGGCCTCGCCGACGGCGAGTGTTCAGAAGCAAAAAGGGCCCGCAGAAAATCGGCGGGCCCTGAGACGCTCCGAAACGACGCTTTCACAACTCCTGCAAAAGCGATGAGCGGAGTGTATTGCGCTTTCGCCTGCCGCGCAATAGGCACCAGGAAGATTGCCCGGCACGCACCACCCCGCTTCTTCACCTCGTGACGGTGCGCACTGGCCACCCTCAGTGCCGGCGGCCGCCAAGGTCAACCGTGACACCTCGGCCACTCGCGATCGCCCGGTCGTAGATGTGACGCACGGCGGCGACATCTTCGACCGCCAGTCCGAGCGATTTGAAGAGAGTGATATCCGAGGCGTTCAACCGTCCGGGAATCTTCCCGAGCACCAGCTCGCCGAGCTCGCCCATGATGTGCGAGTCATCGATGACGCCTTCACTGCGCGGCAGGAGAAAGTCGCCGGCCTCGGCCAGCGTGGACTCGCGCCGATCGACGAACATGCGGGCGCGTCGCACTGCCTCGCTGTCCAGCTCGCGCGCCGATGGGATCGACGCGCCGACCGCACACACGTGCGTGCCCGGCGCGAGCCACTCGCCGTGCAGTACTGGCGTGCGCGACGAGGTGATCGTGCAGACGACGTGCGCCTCGCGCACTGCCTCCTCCGCGGAATCGCAGACGACGACGTCCACGTTGTGCAGTTGACGCGCCTGCTCGGCGAAATGATGCGCGCGGCTGCCGGCGACGGCCCCCGACCGGCTCCACACGCGAACACGTTTGATCGGACGCACGGCTTTGACCGCCGCGAGATGCGGCAACGCCAGCACTCCCGCGCCAAGAATGGCGAGCTCGCTCGCATCGGGGTTGGCGAGCAAGCGCGTGGAAAGTCCCGACACCGCCGAGGTGCGCGTCGCGGTGATGCTCGAGGCATCGGCGATGGCGAGCAAGGCTCCGAACTGCGCGTCGAAGAGCAGCACGACGCCGATGTGCGAGTCGAACGGCGTGGCGTCGTTGCCAGGGAAGACCGTGATGATCTTCGCGCCGATGCTCGACGTACTCCCCGTTCCCAGCACACCGGGCATCGTCGCGAACGCGTTGACCGAGTTGGGCAGTCGCAGCACCGTCCGCAGCGGAAGCATCGCGTCGCCCGCGGTCACCGCGGCCAGCGCGTCGGACATGGCATCGATGCACTCACCCATTGGCAGCAGCTCGTACACATCGCGATCGGACAACAACACTGTGCTCATGAACGGTCTCCATCCACCGCGTTCGGGGATGTGGGAAGTGAATCGTGCAATTCGGTGTGCGTGTCGAGATGCGAGGCGATCGGCTCCTCGACCGGCGCGTCGGGCAGCCACTCCACCGCGCATGAAGTCGTGACGGCGCCGAGATGCGCCGGCCGTACCGTCATGGCGTACTTCTCCAGTACGCCACCGCGCGCGTTCGACTGGAATGGCGGAAGCGCGGACAGTCGCGCGGCGAGCGCGTGTTCCGACAGTTCGACGGTAATCGTGCGCGCATCGGGCTGCGCGTCGATGGCAATGATGTCGCCATCTCGCAATGCGGCGATCGGTCCGCGGTCAGCTGCCTCAGGTCCGGCGTGGCCGATGCAGAGGCCACGCGTGGCGCCGCTGAAGCGTCCGTCGGTGAGAAGCGCCACCGTCGAGCCCATACCCTGTCCGTAAATGAGCGCCGTGATGCCGAGCATCTCGCGCATGCCCGGGCCACCGCGCGGTCCCTCGTTGCGAATGACCAGAACATCGCCGGCCGCGTACTGGCGATCACGCACGGCGACCTGTGCATGCTCCTCCGATTCGAACACGCGCGCCGGTCCGCGATGCACCAGCGAGGCCAGTCCGGCCGTCTTGAGCAGCGCGCCGTTAGGGCAGAGATTGCCGCGCAGCACTGTGACGCCGCCGTCCACCGAGAGCGCGTGTCCGGCGTCGCGCACGACGTTGCCGTCTGGAGCGGGCGAGTCGGTCAGCTCCTCCGCGATCGTGCGTCCGGTGAATGTCATCGCGTCGCCGTGCAGGTGGCCCGCGTCGAGCAGCGCGCGTAGAACCACACCGGCACCGCCCACCTGATAGAGGTCGCGTGCGAGATATCGACCACCCGGCTGCAGGCTGGCGATAAGCGGCGTCCTCGCGAACACGGCGGCGACATCGTCGAGACCGAAAGCGATGCCGGCTTCGTGCGCAATCGCCGGAATGTGCAGCGCGGCGTTTGTGGAGCCGCCCGTTGCGGAGACCACGGCGCACGCATTCTCCAGCGCGTTCCGCGTGACGATCTCTCGTGGCAAGGGCGCATCGGCCATCACCGCGCGCATCAGCGCCTTGGCGGCGCGACGCATCAGCGGCGCACGTTCGCTGTAGACGGCGGGGACCATGCTGGAGCCGATGGGCGCGAGACCGATTGCCTCGGAGACCATGCCCATCGTGTTCGCAGTGAACTGGCCCGCGCACGCGCCCGCCGTTGGAAGGCAGCTCCGGCTGATCGACTCCAGATCGGACATCGTCGCTTCACCGGCCAGCACGCGCCCGATCGTCTCGTACGTCTCACCCACATGCGTGTCGCGTCCCACACCGTCCGCGCCACGCACGTGACCGGGCAGCGCAGATCCGCCGTGCACGAACACGCTGGGCACGTTGCAGCGCACGATGCCCATCATGAGCCCGGGTAGGTTCTTGTCGCAGGCGCCGATCGCGAAGATGCCGTCCCACTGATGGCCGCGCGCGGACGCTTCGACGCTGTCGGCGATGAGCTCGCGCGACACGAGCGAGAAGCGCATCCCTGAGTGTGCGATCGACAGACCATCTGACACGGAAACCACTGGGCATTCGTGCGGGGTGCCGCCGGCGGCGAAGAGGCCTGTCTTCGCGTGCTGTGCCTGGTCGCGCAGGTTGAGATTGCACGGACTCATCTCACCGCCGGTGTGGAACAATCCGACGTGCGGGCGTGCAATGTCGTCGTCGTCCTGACCAAGGGCGCGTAGAAAGCTGCGCGTGGTCGCGCGCAGCGAGCCTTCGTAGATCGTGGCCGATCGAAAGCGCCGCGTCATGACGCGTGCGAGTTGTTGTCAGGGAGCGGCGGCGTGTCGAAGAGTCGAATGAGCCGGGACATGTCGGCGTCAGCGCCCACGGCGTGATGCGCACCCGCAGCGCGCAGCAGCTCCGCAGCACGCGTCGACATCGGCACCGCTGCGCCACGCTCTCCGGCAAGGCGCACCACCTGATCGATGTCCTTCTTGAACGTGGCCAACGCGCCGATGCGCGGCGTGTCGATGCCGCGTGCCATGCGCTTGCCGAAAATCTGAAGCGGGAGCGAGTCGGCAAAGCCTCCGGCGAGAGCGCCCGGCAGGTTGTTCGCGTCGATGCCGGCTGCGTTGGCAAAGGCCAGCATCTCGGCGATCACCACCAGATTGCAGCCCACGATCATCTGATTGCAGCTTTTCGCCAACTGCCCTGCTCCCTGTGAACCCATGTGCGTCACGCGCACAGAGAGCGCGTCGAAGATCGGCGCCGAGCGCGTGAGATCCTCGACCTCGCCGCCGGCGAAGACGATCAGCTTGCCGGCGCGGGCAGCGGGCAGCCCTCCGGACACCGGCGCATCGACCCAGTGCGCGCCACAAGCCTCGCGCAGGCGTTGCGCCATGGTGACCGTGGCGTCGGGCGCGATGCTCGAGAAGTCCACGATCCACTGCTCGTCGCGCATCACCGCAGCGATACCCGTCTCGCCAAAGAGCACATCATCCACCGCGCGCGTGTCGGTGAGGCAGAGGCAGATGACATCGGTGTGCTGCGCGAGCGCCCGCGCGCTTTCGGCGGCCACCGCACCGGCGGTGACGAGCGGCGACAGCTTGGCCGCGGTTCGATTCCAGACCGTGACTGCGACGCCGCACTCGAGCAGTCGCTCGACCAACGGCGTGCCGATCAGCCCCGTGCCGATAAATCCCACGCGCAATGGTCCGCCACGAGGCGCTGTGTCAAGCATAGAGATGCAGTCCGTTGTCCATGCGAATGATCTCTCCCGTCATGCCCGGAGCCTGCGCGGCGAGAAAGAACGCGAGCGCCGCCACTTCATGCGTTTGCAGCAAGCGAGGCAGCGCCTGTGTCTTGAGGTAGTGCTCCTCTACGGCGGCGAGCTTGGCTTCGTCGAGTACGCGACTGGGCAATCCGCCAGACACATAGGCCGGCGCGATGGCATTCACGCGAATGTGCGGCGCGAGTGCGCGGGCGAGCGACAGCGTAAGCGTATTCACCGCGCCCTTGGAGGCGGCATACGCCACGGAAGAGCCGAGTCCCGCCGTGCCCGCGATGGAGGAGATGTTGACCACCGCCCCCTGCCCGCTCTGTCGAAGTGCGTCGCTGCAGGCGCGAATCATGCGAAAGGTGCCCACGAGATTCACGTCGTAGGTGCGGGCAAACTCCGACGTGGGCAGCGCGTCCAGATCGGCGTGAGGAATGAAGCGCGTCGTCCCTGCGCAATTGACGAGCGCGCTGATGTGCGAAAAGCGCGCGCACATCGCGGCGACGGCGGCGATACAGCTCTCGTCGTTGGTGACGTCGAGTTCCACCAGCAGCGCCACGGAGCCAGCTTCGCCGCACTCACCGGCGACGCGCTCCGCGTCGGCCCGCTGCTTCGCGTTGAGGTACGTGATGCCGACGTCCCAGCCGTGCCGAGCAAAGGTGCGCGCGCACTCCGCACCGATGCCGGTGGCGGAACCTGTGATCAAGGCGACGGGGCGGGTGGGGGACGCAGAGGCGGTGTTCGGGGGTGTGTGCATGATCGAGAGCTTACGCCGTCGCCGTGGCGACCGCGACCCCCGGAGCACGGGCTGAACGACCGACGCGCCCCGCGCGTAAATTCTGCGAGTCGAAGTTCTGGCCGAAATTCTGTTTGTCCTCTGCCCTCGCCACCGATGCGATCGTACCCTCGGGCGCGCGCTGCTGCGCTCCTCCTGTTCTCCGCCGCGGCGTCCGCCGCGCCCCGCCTGCTCCTGGCGCAACAGCTCACCACGGAAACGCGCGACGCCAATCAGCGACAGGACGCGTCGTTCGAGAAGGACTACAAGGCGTGGCTCAAGAATCCCACGCACGGGAGTCCGCTGGTGGACCACCTGCCGGTGGTGCCGGGCATTCCGTCGCCCAAGGAGATCATCGGCTATCACGTGGGCGCGCCCAAGAAGCTCACGTACTACGCCGATCAGTTGAAGTACTATCGCGCCTTGGCCGCCGCGACCCCGCGCGTGAAGGTCGAGACGATCGGCACCAGCGATGAGGGACGTGAGCTGGTGGTGGTGTGGGTCTCGTCCGAGGCCAACATGAAGACGCTGCCGCAGAATCGCGCGAACCTCGCCAAGATCGCCGACCCGCGTGGCACGAGCGAGACGCAGATTCGCGAGCTCATCACGCGCACCAAGCCGCACTATCACCTGATGGGCGGACTGCACTCGGGCGAAACGGGCCCCAGCGAAATGCTGATGGAGCTCGTCTATCGCCTCGCGACGGAGACGTCGCCGGTCATCACGCAGATCCGCAACAACGTCTTTGTGTCCATCACGCCCGTGGCCGACGCCGATGGCCGCGATCGCAATGTGGACTGGTTCTACAAGGGGCTGGACGAAGCAGCGGCCGCACCGCCGGCTCCTGCTGCAGCCCCTTCCGCAGCTCCCGCTGGCGCTCCGCGCGACACCACGGCCGGTGGACGCGGTGCCGCGCCCGCCGCACCGCCGGCATTCGGCGGTCGTGGTGGCGGCGCCGTGCCGTACTGGGGCAAGTACGCGTACCACGACAACAACCGCGACATCAACGTCGCGCTGATGCAGATGCGCGCGATCGTGGATTGGTACTTCACGGCGCATCCGCCGATCATGCACGACCTGCACGAAGCGCAACCGCTGCTCTACACGTACAGTGGCGCCGCGCCGCAGAACCCCAATCTCGATCCGCTGCTCTTCGCCGAACTGCCCTTCTTCGCCAACTTCGAAATGGCGCAGATGACCAAGTACGGCATGCCGGGCGTCTACACGCACGCCTTCATGGACGGTTGGTCGCCGGGCTACCTCGGCTCCGTGGCCTACAACCACAACGGCCTCATGAAGATGTACGAGACCCAATCGGGGCGGGACATCGATTCGGTGCCCGCCGCTGGTCGAGGCGCCGCGCCGGGAGGAGCGCCGGGTGGATTCGGCGGTGGGCGCGGTGGCGCTGTGCCTACAGGTCGCGGCGGCGCGCAGGACCGTGAGTGGTATCGCGGCATTCAGTACACGCCGTACGACATGGCCACCTTCACGCGTCGCTCCAACACGAACTACATGCAGACGGGCGTCATCTCGGCGCTGCAGCTCACGTCGATGTTCCCGGCGATGGTGCTCGAGAACTTCTACATCAAGACGCGCAACGCGATCGAAGATGGCAAGAACAAGGCGCCGTACGGCTTCGTGATCCCAGTGCAGCGCGACATGACCAAGGTCGCCGAATTCATCAACGTGATGCGCGTGCAACGCATCGAAGTGGGTGTGGCAACGGAATCGGTCACGCTCGGCGGCAAGACGTATTCCGCCGGCTCGTACATCATCAAGCGCGACCAGCCGTACGGCCGTCTCGCCAAGAACCTCATCGAGAAGCAGCAGTACCCCGACTCGCGCTTGCAGACGTACGATGACAGCGGCTGGTCGACGGGCTTCGCGTTCAACATCGACGTCGCCGAGGTTGCTGACAGCGCGATCCTCAAGGCGAAGACCACCCCCGTGGCCACGGCCGTCGCCAAGGGCAAACTGGCTGGCACGGGCACCGCGGGCATCGCGATCGCGCATCTGGGATCGAACAACATGATCGCGTTCCGCTACAAGCTGAAGAACGTGCCCATGCGGGTCGCCGAGAAGGGGTTCACGGCGGACGGCGTCGAGTTCCCCGCTGGCTCGTTCATCGTATCCGACAACGCGGCGGCGGCGCAGGTGAAGGCCGCGGTGGAGGAGTTCGGCCTCACAGCGGCCGCTCTGAACGCGGCTCCCACGGTCACGTCGCACGACGCTGACGTACCGCGCCTTGCGATCTACTCGCAGTGGTCGGGCACGCAGAACCTCGGCTGGTATCGATTCACCTTCGACAAGTTCGGCGTTCCGTACGACCTGATTTACAAGGAGCAGGTCGCCAAGGGTGGACTACGCGCCAAGTACGACGTGATCCTCATTGCGGAGCAGCCGCTTGGGAAGACCGTGGTCATGGCCGCACCCGCCGCGAAGCCTCAGAGCTATCTCAAGAACGACAAGTACAAGTTCCTCGGCATGTACGGCGAGACCTCCGACATGAGCGGCGGATTCGGCCAAGTGGGCGTCGATGCGTTCGCCGATTTCCTCGAGAAGGGCGGTACGCTCATCGCGGTCGGTGAATCGGCACGTCTGCCGATCGAGTTCGGCTGGGCCAACACCGTGGACAAGGCGCCTGTGCCGGGGCTCACATCGCAGCGGCCTCTGGTAGAAGGCGAAATCATCAAGCCTGAGCACCCCGCCTTCTACGGCTACGCCAACAAGAAGCTTCCGGTGAAATACGTTGGCGGCTCGCCGTTCAAGGTCGGCATCGCCGATGAAAGCAACGTGCTGGCGCGGTATGTCGGTGGCGACGCGGCGGTGATTTCCGGGCTCATGACCGGCGCCGATTCGCTCAAGGGGCGGCCGTTCGCTGTCGACGTGCCGCAGGCATACAAGGGTCAGGGGCGCGTCATCATGTTCTCCAACAATCCGATCTATCGTTGGCAGAACCACGGCGAGTTCAACATGATCTTCAATTCCGTCATCAACTGGAACGACGAAGCCAAGGCCGCGCCCGCCACACCCAAGATCGTCCCGTAGCCCAGTGGGCAGCGCGGGGCGTCAGTTGACCGCATATTTCCCGCGTGACCCAGAACTCATTGAATGATCTCTTCCGCTCCATCGTCGAGAACTCCGACGACCTGATTACGGTCTTCGACGACGTTGGAGCGGTGGTGTATATCAA
The DNA here is from genome assembly GCA_965279375.1 of Gemmatimonas sp. GTDB lineage: Bacteria > Gemmatimonadota > Gemmatimonadetes > Gemmatimonadales > Gemmatimonadaceae > Gemmatimonas. The sequence goes on from OZ257156.1 coordinate 4,262,032, forward strand.
CCGCGCCTGCGAGCGCATTCTTGGCGGGCCGCCCTCGTCGTACGTCGGCGTGAGCATCTTTGACTTCGTGCACCCCGACGAGTTCGAACGTGCGCGGGTGACGCTCGAGTTCGTGCGCGATTTCGGCCCGCCGCCCGGCTCGACGCATTTCCACATCCGTCGGACCGATGGCTCCTACATTGCGCTCGAACTGACGGCGGGCTGGGCCACCGACGGTGAACGGAAGCTGCTCACGACCGCGGGTCGCCCGTCGGATACCCGCGACGGCCTCGAGCGCGCGATGCTGCAACTGGTGGACGGATCGTCCATCGCCGACATCATGATCACCGTGTGCGATACGGTCTCGTGGCGACAGATGCGATCGCGCGTGGGCATCACATGGCACGACCGCGACGGCCGCGAACAGCACGTTACGCAGGGCGGAACGCTTCCCGCAGAGCTCTGCGGCCTCGGCGCCGGGCCCGACAGCATCTTCGCCGAAATCCTCGCGTCGGGAGAACGTCGGCAGTCAGCCGATCTCTCCACGTTGCCGACGGAGCTACGTGAACTCGCGGAAGCGCACGGCATCGGCGGCTACTGGTTCGAGCCGGTGCGCGTGGGCGAGAACTCCGCGCTGATCGTCACCTGGACCATCGCGGGCGGGCATCCGCCCACGGTGCACATGCAGGGGATGGAACTGGCGCGCAACATGGTCGAAGTGATCCTGCGGTGGAACGATCACCTGTGGCGATTGGACCACGCGGCCAATCACGATGAGCTCACGCACCTGCCCAATCGCAAGCCGTTCTTTCGCGCGCTCGATGGCGCGGTGCACGGCGCGGTGCTGTACTGCGACCTGGACGACTTCAAGCCCGTCAACGATCGCTTCGGACATGCGGCGGGCGACGAGCTGCTGCGGCAGGTGGCGGATCGGCTACGGTCGTGCGTGCGTGAGCACGATCTCGTGGCGCGCATCGGTGGCGACGAGTTCGCGGTGCTGTGCCCGTGGAGTTCCGCAGCCGACGCGGAGATTCTCGCGTCGCGCATTCGCGCCGTGATGGGGCCACCGTTCTATGTGAACGAGACGCCGGTGCGCGTGAGCATCAGCGTGGGCGTGTCGCACACCGCTTCGCGACTGGACGAGGCGCATGTGGCGGAGGCTGATCGCATGCTGCGCGAGGCGAAGGCACAACGGCAGGCGTTGCGCGCTCAGATTCGCTAGCGAGCGCGCTCGCGCGAGACGCGGCGCGTTCCTTGCCCCGCGTAGCTGGCATGCCAGCCAAAGAGTTCCACAGATTCGATCGCATCGGCTGGCTTCGCGCCGCCGTCATGGGTGCCAATGATGGCGTGGTTTCCACCGCCAGCCTCGTCGTCGGTGTCGCCGCGACCGGCGCGCTGCAGTCGGCGGTCGTTGTTGCGGGCGTCGCAGGCTTGGTGGCCGGCGCCATGTCGATGGCCGCGGGCGAGTATGTCTCCGTGAGCTCGCAGGCGGACACGGAGGCCGCCGACACCGAACTCGAACGCCGCGAGCTCAAGGTGGATCCGGCCGGCGAACTTCGGGAACTCCGCGAGATCTACGAAGCGCGCGGTCTCGACAGCGCACTCGCGCAGCAGGTGGCGGAGCAGTTGACGGCTCGAGGCGCGCTCGAGGCGCACATGCGCGACGAGTTGGGCATCAGCGATCACCAACGCGCACGACCACTGCAGGCGGCGATGGCATCCGCCGCCACGTTCTCGGTGGGAGCGACGCTACCGCTGCTTGCCGGTTGGCTCGCGCCGTCGCCGCGCATCACGGTCGTGGTAGTCCTTACCTCACTGCTGACGCTCGTCGCGCTCGGTGTCGCCTCCGCGAAGGCCGGCGGTGCGCGCCTGCGCACGGGCGCGCTCCGCGTGACGTTCTGGGGCGCCATCGCAATGTTCGCAACGTGGGGCGTCGGGCGACTTTTCGGCGCCGTTGCCTAACCGCCTGCTTCAGTTTCTGCTGCGCGAAGGCTCCACAGTCATCGCGTCTTGCGCCGTGGCGCCGGGACGCACCTCGGTGTGGCGAATCTGTCCGCCCAACAGTCCGGTGTAGGCCATCAGCCCAGTCACGATGGTCGCGCCGGCGAGCGCTCCGTACGACGCGGCGCGAGGCAGCGGCAATCGGCGCCAGCGAACGAGCGCACCCAGCGACACCACGCCAACGATCGCCGCCGCGATGAACGCGTTGTCTGCCAGTTCCTCATGCTCGTGAATGGCATCGCGCGTCACGCCGGGCATCTTCTCGACCGCGTCTTCGGCGGGCTCACCGGAGAACTTCGCCGCGGCAACACCGAGTGCAACCACCACCAGCGCGCCCAAGGCCACACGCGCGAGCACGTCACGCGCGTAGAACTGCGCGACGAGCAGGAGAATCACCGCGAAGACGGCACCGAGCACTGGGACATGATTCACCAGCAGGTGCAGATGCACTCCGGACATGTCAGCTCCTTCGTCAGCGCACGCGCACACGAGATCGGCGCAAGCCAAGCTCGTGGGACAACCGCTCGCCGCGCGGTCGCGACCCACTCGATCATCCACGAGAGATCGGGTGCAATTGTGGGACCGCCCGCTTTATGCGGAACGCGCATCGCCCCATTCGGCAATGCCGGACAGGGCGATGCGATACTCCGTTAGGGATCGTGCCTCAAGGCTTCCCGGCTTTGCGTGGCGAGAGACCGAGATCGACGCCTGCCTCCGCAAGCGTTGCATTGAAGGCGTCGAGCTCGTGTGCACTGGCTTTGATCTGCGCGAGCAACGCCGCCAGCAGCTCGGCGGAGGGCTCTGCCTGCATCATCGATTCGGGTGTCACGGCCACGCGCGACTCCGCGAGCGAGAGGTTGGGAAGCGAGATGACGAACGGCGGATCGGGCGGCAGATCGTTCACGGCGCGGCCCGATGCCGTCGGCACCGAGGACTGCGTCTGGTCATTGATCACGCCTGCCGCCGAGAGATAGGTGGCGCGGAATTGCGGCGTGAGCATGACTTTCACCGGCCGATCGCTTTGCGGCCGAAAGCCGAAGAAGCCTGCCCCTCCGCGTCGCAGGACGGCGGGAAGTCGCAATCGTACGTAGCCGCGACATTCGAAGAACGGCGTCACCGGCGCGCCCGTCATCGAGAACGGGTCGGAGGGGAGCATCGCGACCAGCGCCGTGCCTTTCGCGGGGATGGCAAACGGTCTACCAAGACCGAAGCTTGGCGATGCAAGCGTGCCGGTAAGCGCGTAGATGCCTGTGCCGTTGTCGATCGACGGCGTATCGACGAAGATCACCGTGTTCGAAAACAGACTTCGGTCCGGATTCGTGATAGCCGACGTCACGAAGTCCAGCGTGTACAGGTACTCCCGATCCTCGAGATTGCTGATCTCCAGGAAGTAGCCCTGCAGTACGGTGTCGGCAGGAGGTACGGGAGACTGCGGCTTGTACACCAGCTCGAAATTGGACACTTCCATGGCTCTGCTCCTCATTCGCTGCGGGAGAAAGAACGCCACCATTTTTGTGGCGCAGCAATAGTGAGCAGGGATTGCGATGGTGCCGCGCGCCACGTCACGTTCATGCGGTCTCATCCTTCGATTGGGAACGAGACCGGCAACGTGCTTCTGTACTCGCGCGAAGCGCCTTGCCATGCAAACGCAGCCGTTGGAATATCGAGTTCATTCGTGCGCTCACCGCTCCCGAGGAAGTCGCTGTGAAAGACGTTGTCGTCGTTGTCGGCCCGGGGCAGATCGGCCAGGCCATCGCGCGCCGAGTTGGCGTGGGCAAACACGTCGTGCTCGCAGATCTGCGCATCGAGAGCGCAGACGCAGCGGCCAAGGTGATGAGCGATGCCGGCTATGACGTCAGCGTCGCGGCCGTCGACGTGTCGTCTCGCGACGCAGTACACGCGCTCGTCGAGACTGCCTCAGCGCTGGGTAGCGTTACCGGGCTCGTGCACGCGGCAGGCGTTTCCCCGTCGCAGGCGTCGCCGGCGACCATTCTCAAAGTCGACCTCTACGGCACCGCGCTCGTGCTCGAGGAATTCGGCAACGTCATTGCGCATGGAGGCTCGGGCGTCGTGATCGCGTCGCAGTCCGGACACCGTCTTCCGCCGCTCACGGTTGAGCAAAATCGCGCACTGGCGACGACGCCAACGGAGGAGTTGCTTGCCCTGCCCTTCCTGCAGCCGGAGCTGGTGACCGACTCGCTGCACGCGTATCAGCTTTCGAAGCGCGGCAACGCGCTACGCGTGATGGCCGAAGCCGTGCGTTGGGGGGCGCGGGGGGCGCGCATCAACACGATCAGCCCCGGAATCATCATGACGCCGCTGGCCAAGGACGAACTGAGCGGCCCACGCGGCGACGGCTATCGGCGCATGATTGCGCTCTCGCCAGCCCAGCGCGCCGGAACGCCGGATGAGGTGGCGACGGTGGCCGCACTGCTCATGGGGGCCGACGGCGGGTTCATCACCGGCAGCGATTTTCTGATGGACGGCGGCGTGACCGCGGCGTACTGGTACGGCGAGCTGGGGCCCAAACCGTAGCGATCGCGAGACGTTCGGGCGTACCGAACGCAAAAACGACTCCGGATCGGCGAGATCCGGAGTCGTTTGCGCAGTTGAACCACTGCGGCGTACTGCAGAGCGGGCGACCGGGCTCGAACCGGCGACGTCCAGCTTGGGAAGCTGGCATTCTACCAACTGAATTACGCCCGCAGACTGTGAGGCGTCTGCGTACAGCCCGACGACTCACAAGCGGAATCTATGCCGCCGCGCTCAAACGCCGCTAGGTGGTACGCCAGGTGCTAGGCTTGCCCGACACACCGCTCAATTCGGCAGCGGATTCATCGACCGCAGCACCGGGTAGTACGTCGGCGCGGGCGACATGCCGAGCACCGGATCCATGATGTTCCACCACATGAAGCCGTCGTCGGAACGCGGGTCCATCAGGATGAACGTCAGTCGCGCGAGTGGCTGCGACATATCGATCACGAGCGAGCCCACCGGCAGCGCCTGCTGCGTGGCTTCCCATGCGCCCGTCAGCGTCCGCCCCTTGTGCGTCCCCTGATACTCGCGCTCGGCCAGCACGTTCGTCGCGATCTTGTAGCGCTCGCCGGTGAACGCGATCTCCTTGTTGGTGATCGAGTACTTGACGCCGTGCGCCTCGAGACGGTCCACGATCGCCGCGATCACGCGCTGCGTCGGCGTGCCGACGCCCGCGCCTCCGCGTCCGCCGCCACCAAATCCACCGCCGCCCGGAGGACCCGCCGGCGGGCCACTCGGCGCTGCTGCAGCGGCCGTTGAGGCCAGGTTCGGAATCACCCACACGCGCGGCGCCACGCTCGTCTCGGTCGGCTCGGCGGTGCCATAGAACGGCAGCATCTCCGTCGTGACCGGTCCGTCGGTGCGCAGACGATACGGACGATCAGCCACATACGGGTTGCGCGTGGACGCCGTCGGCGCAAACACGATCTTCTGCAGGTCAGGATGCTTCACCAACTGCTGCCGCACCGCCAGCGACTGCCCCACGATCGACTCGGCGTTGGCCGCCGCGACCACGCTCTGAATCTTCGCGCCGTTCTTGGCGACGAAGCCAAGGGACTCCTCGAGGAACCAGTACGTCTCGAAAATGCGCGTCTTGAACGACGCATACGAATACGTCTCGGTCAGCAGGCCGAGAATATTGCGTACACCGTAGTACGTGGACGTGTAACGCGGCTTGGCCAGCTCCGCATCCGAGCGCCACGCGCGATCGGCACCGGTGCCGGACACGCCGCCGTAGTACCACCAGTCGGAGCCGTGCTTCGCCTTGATCGTCTTCGTGATCTCCGGCAGCAGCACTTCACGCAGCAGACTCATCTCCGCTTTCGAATTGTTCGGATTGAGCGACGTCTCGTACGTCATGTTGAAGCCGCTGGTCGCACTGCCGTCGGTCGTGTGCAGATCCATCGCCACGTGCGGCTGATACCGCGTTAGCAGCGAGGCCATCGAGCGGGCCTCCGCGGTCTCCATCTTGGTGCCATCGCGATTGAGATCGAGCCCCAACGCGTTCTCGCGCGTACCCATGCCGCCAACGGGCCCCGCCTGCGATCCGCGATTGGCGACGGTCACGCGCTCGTTGCCATCGGCGTTGTAGATCGGATTGATCATCAGCACCGTCGTCTTGAGCCACTCGTTGCGCTCGCCGCGCGCGATGGAGCGCAGCAGCCACAGCAACGCTTCCTTTCCTTCCACTTCTCCCGCGTGAATGTTGCCCTGGATGTAGACGCGGGTCTTTTTGGTCGCGAGCACCTGCTCCGGAGACGCGCCCGGCGCCCCGATCACCGCCAACGGCAGCGGCCGCCCTTCGTACGTGTAGCCGTACGTGGTGAGATGAATCTGCGGATTGGCCGCGGCCATCTGCCGCATGTAGGCGACCACCTCGTCGTAGCGACTCGTCTCCGCATAGTCCGTGCGCTCAGGACGCGTCAGCCACTGCGCTCCCCCGGCAGCCTTGGCGCTCTGCGCAGCGAGGGGCGTTCCACTGAGCGCGGAGCCCGCGAGCACGACCCCGAACGCGGCGAGCGTTGGCAGCAGTCGCATCGCGCGCGTACGAGTCCGTTCCGTGCACGAATTGCGATGCGCGCAGACAGGGGACACAGATTGCGAGCAATCAGCTCGCCGACCAGCGAAACCGTTCATCGGGCAACTCCAGAAGGTGACGACGAAACATCCAACTCAAAGTGATCCTGAATCGTGCGGACTTCATGCACGCCGGGGGTGACACCGCCACGCGCACGCACGAGCACGACGATATGCGACTTGCCCTTGGTGCGGGCGAACGGCACGACCACCTGCGTGAGTTGCGGCTCGCGCTGCCCCGCAGCGACCACGGGTGTAGCGACGACACTGTCTTCCACGACCAGCTCGAAGCGGCGCGCCGCGCTGTCCGGATTGACCAGCGACAACGCGACGGTCACCTCGGTGTCGTCAAACACAGTCAGTGCAAAATGCAGCCAGCCCGTGGTCTGTCGAAACGGACGGCCGCTGAGCACGCCGTCGATCACGCCCTCGCCGTCGAAGCCATGCGCCTTCTCGCTCGCTGCGTTTCCCACAACAGCGACGTCCACCACGCGTCGATCGAGACGTGGAGACGCAGCGCTCGGCACAACCTCGCTGATGGCGAGCAGCAAATGGACGAACCAGTGCGGCACAAGGCGAAGGAAGAACGTGAAGGGCGGGTCCAGACTGTACCCGACCGAGAGGCAACCTACTCCGATCCTGGAGACACGGCGAGCGCGCAGCGCTTCAGACTCCGCTTGACGGCACGCCCACGACTGTCGTACGCTCCGCACACACCGTTCGCTGGCGTGGTCACACTTCCTCGGCACGACGCATGATTCAGCGGTCAGGCGGGATCACCTCTCTCAGGCGCGCAGGCGCACGCGCCGTTGCGTTGGGTGCGCTGACGATCATCGCCAACGCGCTGAATCCCGACACCGCGCTCGGTCAGCGGCGGGGCGGCTACAATTCGCCGTGCTCCACGAGCTGGGACGAACAGAACTACTTCATTTCGCCGTTCTTCCGTGGGCGACCGGCCTACGATGGGCGCATCACGTTCGCGCGCATCAAGTACCGCGGCGCCTATGAGTGCGGCCGCGAAGGGCCCGGGTGGGCGCACGACTATCCGCGCACCGAGTCGCACTTCCTGAAAATCCTGAGCGAGCTCTCCACTACGCGCGTCATCCCCGGCGACGGGCCGATCATCGGGGGTGACGTCGTGCGATTGGACGAGGCCGCGATCTACCAGTACCCCGTCGCATATCTCTCAGAACCCGGCGGCTGGCAACTCAGCGACGCTGAACTCGCCGGACTCAGGCAGTATGTCGCCAAGGGAGGCTTCATCATCTTCGACGACATCGAAGGCGATCCCAATCCCGACTATCGGAATCTCCTCTCGCAGTGGAAGCGCGCCTTCCCTGCACTGCGCCCGATCCGGCTCACCAACGCGCACCCGATCTTCAACAGCTTCTTTCACATCGATCTCGCCAAGATTCCGAGCAAGACCGGGCGCTACGACCCGGAATACATGGCATTCTTCGAGGACAACGATCCATCCAAGCGCATGCTCGCCGTGATCGACAACTACGCCGACGTGGGAGAGTTCATCCAATTCTCCGACGAAGGCTACAACATGGTTCCGGCGAACGAAGCGTATAAGCTGTGGGTCAACTATTTCGTGTACGCACTCACGCACTGATTCCTCCCCAACTCTCGCGAATCCATGGCCGAGTACTCCGCCGTCGCCTCTGTAGGCGCCAGCATCGAAGCGCTGCTCACTCGCGCCTTCACTGATCCGCAATCCACGCCACCAGTGCCGGACGCCATAACCACGGCGGTTCTCACACGTCCGGGGCATGCGTGGCCGCTCGGCTTGCTCACGCCTCCCGCGCTCTCTGTGCTGCTCTATCGCGTGGCCGTGAGTCCGGTGATTCGAAACACCACGCCCATGCCTCGCTCTGGTGGCCTGGGCGGAACGAGCATCGCGCTCAACCTGCACTACCTGCTGACCGCGTGGGCCGATGACGCCGTCGCCGAGCAGCGGATCATCGCGCGCGCGCTGCAGGCGCTGGAGCAGACGCCGATGCTCTCGGGCCCACTTCTCGATCCTGCCACCGAGTGGGGCCCGGACGACGCCGTTCAGCTCGTGTCGGAGGACTTGCCACTCGAGCAGCTGCTCAAGTTGCACGAGCTGGGCGCGACGGAGCTGCGGCCGAGCATCTGCTTTGTGGCGCGCGTCTCACGTTTCGATATCCGCGCGGCCACTCTCTAACCACTCTCTAACCACTCGCTGCCGCCACATGTCCGCCCCGATCCAGGGATTCGTCGCCCCCGGCGTCTTCGTCGAGGAGACGAGCTTTCGGTCACAGACCATTGCCGACTTGCCCACTGGCATAGCCGGCTTCGTGGGGGCCACGCGCTACGGGCCCGTCGCGTATCCCGGCGGGCCGGCCAACACGGCACCCGTTCGCGTCAGCTCGTTCATCGAGTTCGAGGCGATCTTCGGCGACACTGTGCGCCTGCTGACGCCAACGGATGCCGATCAACGTCCACCGTACACAGCACACGCCGCCAACATGTTTTTCGCCAATGGCGGCGAAGTACTCTACGTCGCGCGAACCTTCGCGCCGCGCCAGCTGAACGGAGTCGACGACTGGGGCGTGGCGTCGGCGAGCTTCCTGGTAGCGGGAAGCGCGGCCACGTGGCGTGCACGCTGGCCCGGTGCCGCCGGCAACGTCAGCATCTCGCTCGAGATCGAGCGCAGCGGCAACATCGCCACGACCAACGCCGCGTTCGGCAGTGCAATGCAAGTCGCCGGCGCCGGTCACGGGGCCGTCGTCGAGATCATCAAGCGCGCCGCTGCGCCACAGGGCATCGGGCCAACGGGCAATGCGCCGCTCGGTCCGAGCACGCTCGCGCAAGTGGAGGTGAACGCGAAGACCGGGCGACAGACCTTCCGACGTGGCACGCGCACCGTACGCCCCGCCGCAACGGACATCATTCAACTGATCGAAGTTCGCGCGACCATCCACATCGATGGTGCGCGTACCGACGTCTACCCGTCGCTCGGGGCGCATCCGCAGCACGCACGTGCAGTCACCGCCGTCCTGTCGCGTGATGCGAGCACGCCGTCAAATGCGCATGTATGGCTCGATTGGGATTGGAGCTCCGCGACCGGAACGGATCTCGCCGCACGCATGATGGTGGCGCTGCAGCAACTCGGCACCGTGCAGCTGACCGGCGGGCACGACGGCGGAACGATCACCCCTGACCTGCTGCGCGGTGCTGCTGCGGACAGCGCGACCGGCGCAGGTGCGACCGGCCTTGAGGCGCTGGCCGAGATCGAGGAGGTCGCAGTCGTGGCAATGCCCGACGCGGGTGCACTTGATGAACCCGGAGCGGCCGAAGCGGCCACCACGCATCTGCTCGACCATGTACAGCGACTTCGCCATCGCTTCGCCGTGGTGGACGGCCCACCGTCGAGTACGATCAGTGACATCCAACAATTCCGCGCACGCTTCGACTGTACACGTGCGGCGTTGTACTTCCCGTGGCTGGAAACGTTCGACGGTGCGACAGGTCAACCGATCATGGTACCACCCTCGGGCGCGATCTGCGGCATCTATGCGGCCAACGATGTGCAGCGCGGCGTCTTTCACTCGCCTGCCAACGTGTCCATCAACGGCGTCACGCGCTTCGAGCAGACACTGAACAGCGCGCAGACCGATGTACTCACGGCCGAGGGAATCAACGCCCTCCGCACGTTCACCGGGCGTGGCCACGTGGTGTGGGGCGCGCGTACGATGAGCGGCGACCCGGAGTGGCGACACCTGAGCGTTCGTCGTTTCGTGAGCGCGATGGAGCACTCGATCGAACGCGGCCTTGCCTGGACGGCGTTCGAGCCCAACGGAGATGTGCTGTGGGCCGCGGTTCGTCGCACCATCGAAGACTTTCTGCTCATGCAGTGGCAGGCCGGTGCACTCCTCGGCGACAAACCAGAGAAGGCCTTCTTCGTGCGATGCGATCGTTCCACGATGTCGCAGGCCGACATCGACAGCGGGCGCATGGTCTGTCTGATCGGCGTCGCACCGGTGCGGCCGGCCGAGTTCGTAATCTTCCGCATGGCACAGTGGACGGCGGACGCCACCGTCGTCCTCTGAGCAGAGCAGGCGCGACTACGGTTTCTTCGTCGCCGTGGCCTCGAGTTCGTCCGTATCCTGCCGCACCGAAAACGTGACCGGCTGTCCGGGTACGCGCTTGAACGTGAACATCATGTCCGGTCTCAGCACTTCGTAGATGGCGCCGGTCTTGTCATACAGGCCGGGCGCGAAGATGTCCGGCCCCACGCGAATGAGCGCGAATGTTTTCATGTACGAGTCTTCGGGTTCCCACCGCCCCTTGAGCGTCTTGTCTTCGTACGTGACGATGAACGTGCTCACGCCGTTGTCGCCTCGCGGTGGCTTCGCCAAGCGGTACTCGTAGCGCCCCACATACGGTTTTGCGTCGGCCTCGGGCATGGTCACCTCGAGCGACGGCGTGACTGCGACCTTGAGGTTGGCGCGTGTCGTGCCCCACTGCATTGCGAGGTTGCCGCCAGTCGCCGACAGCTCGGGCATCCACCAGGTGAGCACCTCCATGAATGGCGCTTGCTCCACCGGCGTGCGGATGCGGATCTGCTTCGCACTCGAGTCGGGCGGATCCATGTGGAAGATGCGGAAGTTCGGATCGAGCACGGTGGTCCAGTCGCCTTGCTCACGAAGCACCATCCACACCGAGTACTTGCCCTTGGGCACGGGGCGGCCGTTCAGCGTGATGTCCTTGCTCACCTCGAGGACGGTGGCGTAGTTGGCGCCCGGCGTCCACACCTCACCCCAGTGTGCGACGCTCGTACCAAACAGCGGCGACCTCCCACGAGCACGCGGGCGCGAGTACGTCACGCTGAGGCGCGTGCCGTCGATGGTTTGCGACATCGTGGCGAGTTCACTGGCGCGGATCTGCGCCGCCACGGTGTGCGGTACGAATGCGAGAGCGCAGACGCCAACGAATGTCAGCGCACGAGCGATGGGGCGCATGGAGAAATCAGTAGGTGTGTGGGATTGCGACCGCAGCCGCATCGACGCCGATCTGGAAGTCAGCCAAACTGCGCGTCCACGGCGACGCGAATCTGTGCGAGCGTCTGTCCTTCGCCGTGCAGCCGCACCACCAGCCGACCGGTGCCTTGGCAGATCGGGCAGATCTTGGCCATGGCGTCGCCCTCGTAGCAGCTGAGCAGCGAGTAGAAGCCGGGCAGTTCAGCGCAGCCACAGCTGCAACGGATTCCGTCAGCAATGGCGGGTATGGCGCGAATGCCATCAAAGAGCGTCTGGAGCTCGGGTCGAGACGCCAGTTCACTTGCCGCGAGCACTTTGGCGGCGGTGATGCCCTTGCGAGGCGTGGGATGCACTCGTGCGCGCGTGTCATGCGCGTGCGCCGGTCCGCACAGCCCGCCGTCACGTGAGTCGGACGAGACATTGAAGCGCGATCTCGTATCGAACCAGCTGCCTGCGCCGATCAGCGCGAACGCGCTGAGAAAGTGGCGTCGATTCCCACGTCCATCCAACGCACGATCCAGCCAACGTTCCGACATCGGAGTCGCTCCCAAGCGAGGGACCTGATGTGTCGCGCACACAAACGACAACGGCCTCCAAATTGGAGGCCGTTGCGTATTGATGCCAGTCAAATGCTGTGCTGCTATGTGAGATCGAGAGCCACAGATCGGGATTGAACCGATGACCGCTTCACTCTCAGAAGTGGCGAGAATCACCCAAGTCGTTGTCCTACATGATCGTATTACCAGCAAGCCAACCGCGCAAGGGGGCCGAAACGCACCCAAAGTGGCGTCCAAAGGCTTCCCGATTCCGTCCCGGCCTCGGCGCCCCTCTGTGCGCATCCGGGCGGCGCGGAGGATTCGCGCATGATGCCGAATACCACCACCCTGGACGACGTCCTGCTTGGCGTCGAGTTGGCGTTCGTGCGCGAGGAACGCGCCGCGCAGCGTCGGCAGCCGCTGGCGTTCCGGGCCCCCACCGGACGCCCGACCTCCCGGCAGGATGCACTCATGGTGATGATCGATCGGATCACGGACGCGCAGCTCGCGCGGCTCCGGGAGGACCCGCGCTGGGCCCAGACCAGCACGGCCGACCGGCTCGTCGTCCAGATGGTCACCGAACGGACCATCTCCACGGGGGCTGGTTGCCCGGCGCCGGCGCTCGGGGTCTTCGGCCGCATGGCGCGCCAGATGGCGCAGGGCGACGACGTCTTGGGCCCGGACGCCCCCGGCTCGGTGCTGGCCTGCGCCTACTTCTACGAGGTCGCCGGGCACTACTGGCCGTGCTCGATTCCGCATGACCTCGCGGTCGCCTACGCGGTCAGCGGACTGCCGGCGCGCGCGGATCAGGAGGCACGCTGATGCGCAGCGGATCGATGCCGGACCGGGGTGACGCCGTCGAGGCGGCACGCGCCCGGCGCCAGGCCGCGGACCTCGGCCCGTTGTTCGACGTGCCGGTCCCCCCGATGGCGACCCACGATGACTACGCCACGTCGCGCGCAGCCGCCGATGCGGTCGCGCCCATCACCGGCGCGCTGCGGCTGCAGGTCTTGGCGGTGATTCGTGCGACGCCGAAGATCACGGACCCAGAGCTCGAGCGCCTGCCACAGTTCGCGCAGTACGCCGCCTCGACGGTGCGGAAGCGTCGGAGCGAGTTGCTCAAGATGGGCGAGCTGCGCGCGGACGGAGCGCGTGACGGGGCCTCTTGCTGGGTCGCGGTGCAGCCGTGACCTTGCGTCTTTGGCACGGTGTCCCTACCATCCCTCGTCCGGTTCTGACCCCACTGGACAGTCTGCACGGAGCATCACGCGCCCCGCTGCCATCGGCCCTGCACGGCACCTCACGGTGTCGTCTGGGGGGGTCACCGATGGCACGGGGCGCGTTTTTTTATCGGGAGGCACTGCGGTGACGACGCATATACAACTCGTGCGACCGGGCACCGTGCCGCGTCCATTTGCTGCATCGGCCAACACGTCCGCGCTCCGTCCTGTTGACCAAGCGCTGTGCGCGCAATGGTTCCGGCGATTGTTGCGTGAACACGTTGAGACGCCGTCTGATCCCATTCGCCTCCCCGCGCACGTCGTCGCGCGCATTGCCGCCACCTTCGAGCAGGCTACCGGGCATACCGATGGCTAGTCCGCTCTGTCTCACGTGCCACCACTGGGCCGGTGATCTCGAGGCGGTGATGTCCGAGCGATCGGCGCCGTGTGTGCGACTGCGCGCGCGATCGCATCGCAGCTTCGCGGACGACACGTGCGAACACCATCGCGACGCCGCGCATTCCGCGCGAGAGAATGGAGCTTGCCCATGACGACGCAGACGCCAAGCCAACCGCCGCTGCGGTGCGTGTGGTGCGAGGAAGTCGTCGATCTGCCGCAGAAGGGATGGCGACCGGGCTTCGACGCGTACTGCCAAGCGCACTGGGAAATCGCCGGACGGCATCCGTGGACGCTTGGGCAGGTCGCGCTGATGAAGGCCGAAGCGATGGAGCGCGTTGCGGATGAGGATCTGATCCGGTGGCCGTTCGGCACCCTGCACGGACTGACCGGCGTGCTCGCACCAGGGCGGGTCACCTACGTGGCCGCATTCCCGGGCAACGGAAAGACCGCCTTCGTGACCAACTGCATCGCCTCGTGGATGCGGCAGAAGAAGTCGATCAGCTATCTGGCGCTCGAATCAGACCCGGGCGAAGTGATGGCGCGTATGGCGTGCTTTCGTGCGGGCATCGATCCCGACGAGGCGCTGTCCTATCGCCTGCGCGAAGCCGCGCAGGCGGGCAATCCGTTGGCGGAGCAGCAGCTCTCCGACTTGGCAGACTGCTATCGCATTCTGCACGAGGACAACGACTTCCTGCATCAGCTGCGCATCGAGCCGATCGATGTGCTCTCCCCGCAGCGGTTCACCCGCGCCGTGAAGGCTGCGCAGGCGATGGAATCAGACATCATGATCGTCGACCACGTGGACCACAGCGAAGCCGATCAGGGCGATCACTCGCCGGAGATTCAGGTCTCGAACACGATCCAGCAAATGGCGCTGAGTGCGGCGAAGCAACTGAACATTCACGTGCTTCTCACCACGCAGCTCAACAGTTCGCGCGCCGGAGGCGATCCCCTCGCGCACTACCGTCCGCCGGCGACGGACTGGTTGTACAACAAATCCAAAAAGGAGATGATCGGCGCGATCATCTTGGGGCTGCACCGCGTCCTCGACCCCAACGTCGATCAGAATCTTCTGCGCCGCATCAAAGCCCGCGACGACGAGCCTTGGAGGGCGGCGGTGCCGCATCGCATGGGCGTCTCCGGCATGAAGCTCCGCTTTGGTGGCGGCCGCAAAGATCGCGGGGTCGCTCTCGAGTTCCGTAATGGCGTCTTGCGGGACGCTCCGGTCGACATCTTCGGCGACACAATTCTCCGTCGTGACACCGTGACGCCTTCGTCCATGACCAACGACAGTCTCAGTTGGATGGACAACTAGTGCGATTATCTCACCACCTCTCCCGAGGAACCCGCTGATGCGTCGCATCGCACTGATATCATCGCTGCAGGAGCGTGCCGCGTGGCGATGATGCCAGAAGGTGATGTCTCCGTCCGTGATATCTGTGAAGTGTTTCGTGATTTTGCCGACATGGTGAACACGGAACTTGCCGCGGTATCCACTCGACGAACACACGTCGAAATCGTTCTCTTACGCCGTGAGATCGCCACCCTTCGCTCCATCGCGTTCGGGTGCGATCCTGACGCCGAATTTCGCGCGTTGATGTCTGCCCCATCCGGCATGGGACCGAAGCCTCCTGGTTGGGATCCTCGATTCAACCGAGCGCGAGGCAAGCAATGAGGCCGTTCCACGGCCTGTACGTGCAAGTACAGGTGGACCTACGCGAGGATCCGGACTTCATTGCCTTCGCGGCCGAGTTGCGCGCGCACTTACCCGCCCAGTTCGCGCGACTGATTGTGGAGGCGCAGCTTGTTCGCACGTGGAGCGCCTTTCTGCGACATGCTCCCGGCGGATGCGTGGACCACACCGCGGATGACACGATCGAGGCCTGGGCTGGCTGGGACGGCGAACGTGGGGTATTTGCTGCAGCCTTTCGTCAGCATTGGTGCAAGCGGATCGGAGACAGCGTGTGGCTTCGTGGCTGGAATGATCGATATGGCCAGTTGGCAGACCGACGTGCTGCCGCCGCGGAGAAGAAGCGTCGCCAGCGCAGCCAGTCGTCTACCACCCCTCAGTCGAACCAACGCCCAAGCCTAGGAACGAGGCGATCGCGTGGGGACAATGCACGCGTGTCCCCGGGGACATCGGCGAATGTCCCGGGGACAGACGCGTGCTTTTTGGGGGACGGCGCCGCAGATGCGACCGCCAACGGCGATGAAGTCGTCGAATCTCCTGCCGTGCCGAAAACGCATGTCCCCGGGGACACACCGGGACAAAAGGACATGTCCCCGGGGACAATGGCAAATGTCCCGGGGACAATGGCAAATGTCCCGGGGACATTTTTACAAGATGTTGTAGATGAACTACAAACAGCTAACAGCAACAGCAACTGCAAACTACTTGGCGATGCGCCGCTGCCGCGGTCAATCGCCCCGCCGACAGAAGCAATCCCGCTGTTCCCCGAGGGTGCTGGCGGCGCACCATTCGCTGTCCGCCAACGATCCGAGCCCAGCGGTACGGCAACACGGCCACGGGTCCATCGCGAGGCGCCGAAGTATCCGCACTTCACCGCAGAAACCCGCGGTGCGCTGCTGGCGGTTTGGCAACGCGAGTTCTGCCCACTCCGCGACGACGAGAAGCCGCGGTTTCTGCGGGCCTTCGCGCGGTGGTTTTTGGTCGCCGAGGCCGAGCGGGAGCCGCATCAGCCGACAAACGACGAAGTGCTTGATGCCGTGAAGTGGCTGCTGCAAACGCGTCGCAGCAGCCGGTTCGCGGAGAAGTTGGGCACCTTCGAGATCTGCTCGGAGCGTGTGCAGGACATTGTGGCGATCATGCGTGAGGAGCCCGACACCGAGGCGCGCATGACCCGCATAGACCGCCTGTTGGGCATCAGCCAGCCGGTGTTCTCAGCACCGCAGCGACTCGCTCGACCGTAGTCTCCTCCTTGCGTCATTGGCACGTCTCAGCACGGCGGTACACCACCCGCGACGCGGACCGTCGTTCTCCCCCACTCTCCCGACTTCTCATGCTCTCACCAACCTTGGCTAGCCAGCACGATGCGTGACGAATTGATCATCGACTCGTTCGCCGGCGGCGGCGGCGCATCACTCGGCATTGAGCTCGCGCTCGGTCGGTCACCGGACGTGGCGATCAACCACGATGAGGAAGCGATCGCACTGCACGCTGCGAATCATCCCGGCTCGAAGCACTACCGCGAAGACGTCTGGAAGGTCGATCCGCTCGAAGCCACCGGCGGGAAGCCGGTCGGGCTCATGTGGCTGAGCCCCGACTGCAAGCACTTCTCGAAGGCGAAGGGCGGCAAGCCCGTGTCGAAGCGCGTGCGTGGACTCGCGTGGGTCGCGGTCCGTTGGGCGGCGGCAGTGAAGCCGCGCGTCATCGTGCTCGAGAACGTCGAAGAGTTTCAGACGTGGGGGCCGGTGTCGCGTGAGACGAACAAGCCCTGCCCCGACCGCAAGGGCAAGCACTTCCGTGCGTTCACGTCGAAGCTGCGAAAGCTCGGCTACGACGTGCAGTGGCGCGAGCTGCGCGCGTGCGACTTCGGCGCACCGACGATTCGCAAACGCCTGTTCATGATCGCGCGCTGCGATGGTCAGCCGATCGTGTGGCCGCAGCCGACGCACGGCAAGCACGCCGCG
Organism: Gemmatimonas sp.; assembly: GCA_965279375.1. Taxonomy (GTDB): domain Bacteria; phylum Gemmatimonadota; class Gemmatimonadetes; order Gemmatimonadales; family Gemmatimonadaceae; genus Gemmatimonas. Next base: position 4,279,438 of record OZ257156.1, read on the forward strand.
AGCCCCTGGCGCACGGCCGCCGAGTGCATTGAATGGTCGCTCCCGTGCCCTTCGATCTTCACCCGCGCGAAACCGCTCGCCGACAACACGCTCAAGCGCATCGCGGCCGGATTGCGCCGGTACGTCGTCGAGTCGCCGCGGCCGTTCATCGTGCAGGTACAGAACGCCTCAGCGGGTGATACGCCGATCGGGTTGGAGCGCCCGCTACGCACCGTCACCGCGTACCCGAAGGGCGGCGGCTTCGCGCTGGTGTCGCCGTTCGTTGCGCCGCTCACGCATCACGGCAGCGATCGCGGACAACCGATGGGCGCTCCGCTCTGCACCGTGACCGGCGCGCATCGTGGTGAGCAGGCGCTGATCGCGTCGGTGTTGGTGCCGCGCTATGGCGAGCGTGACGGCCAAGAGCCGCGCGCGCGCACGGTGGATGCGCCGATGCCGACAGTCGTGCCGACGCAGAACGGCGCATCGCTCGTGACGGCCTTCATGGCGAAACACTACACCGAGCGGAGTCCGAGCGACGTGAACGCCGCGTCGCTGTTCGATCCGGTGCCAACGGTGACGTCTGTCGATCACAGTGCGCTCGTCACCGCGCATGTCATGAAGATGCGCGGCGAGAACATCGGCCACGGCGCGGACGAACCGCTGCACACCATCAGCGCTGGCGGCACGCACTTCGCCGAAGTCCGCGCCTTCCTGACGGCGTTCTACGGTAACGAACGCGACGGCGGCTCGCTCTTTGATCCGGTGCGCACCGTGACGAGCAAGGACCGGTTCGGACTCGTCACCGTCGAAGGGCACGACTACGCGATCGCTGACATCGGGATGCGGATGCTCGCGCCGCGTGAGCTGTACCGTGCGCAAGGATTTCCTGACACCTACAGAATCGACATCGAGTTCAACGGCAAGCCGATGACGAAGACCGCGCAAGTGCGGATGTGCGGCAATAGTGTCTGCCCGCCAGTGGCTGCAGCGATCGTGCGCGCGAACCTCTCTGAGATGTCGCAGCAGGATTGTGCCGCATGAGCGCAATCCACGACCAGTATCGCGCCTTCCTGGAGGCAAAAGTCCTCCGCGAGTCAGAGCGCGGTCGCTCAATCGAGCCGGGTGACGTGCATCCGCTCTGCAAACCGCACCAACGCGCGATCATTGAATGGGCCGTGCGGGGTGGGCGCCGGGCGATCTTCGCCAAGTTCGGACTCGGCAAGACCATCATGACGCTGGAGACGATGCGGATCACGCTGGCATCTGTCGACGGCTCGCGTGGGCTGATCATCGCGCCGCTCGGCGTGCGACAAGAGTTCTTGCGCGACGCGGCGATGATCGGCGTCTCGCTCGCATTCGTCCGCACGACGGAGGAGATGGCGGCGCCGGGACTGTACCTAACGAACTACGAGAGCGTGCGCGAAGGGAAGATCAATGTCGACGGCTTGACCGCTGTGGCGCTGGATGAGGCCGCGATCCTGCGAGGGTTCGGCGGCACCAAGACATTCCGAACCTTCATGGCGAAGCTCGCCGGCGACGATCGCGAGACCGGTATCCGCACCGACGGCATCCCGTATCGATTCGTGGCCACGGCGACGCCAGCACCAAACGACTACATCGAGATCGCCGCGTACGCGGCATTCCTCGGCGTGATGGATGTGGGTGAAGTGAAGACGCGCTTCTTCCAGCGGAACAGCGAGAAGGCCGACGAACTGACGTTACATCCGCACAAGGAAGCGGAGTTTTGGTACTGGGTGAATACGTGGGCCGTGTTCCTGCAGTCGCCGGCGGATCTCGGCTTCCCTGCCGATGGTTACGAACTGCCGCCGCTGACCGTGAACTGGCACAGTGTCGCGGCCGATCACTCGCAGGCCGGCACAGAGCGCGATGGGCAGGGGAAGCTGCTGCGCGATGCCGCGATCGGAGTGCAGGACGCCGCAGCCGTAAAGCGTTCGACACTGGACGCGCGCGTTGCAAAGGTACGCGAACTCATTCAGGCTCGGCCGAACGACCATGTGATAGTCTGGCATGATCTCGAAGATGAGCGTCGCTCGCTGGAGGGTGCGATTCCCGGCATCATGACTGTGTACGGTGCGCAGGACCTCGACGAACGCGAAATGCTGATTCGCGGGTTCGCTGATGGCGAGATCGCGAGGATCGCGGCAAAACCCGTGATGCTCGGTTCAGGGGTAAACTTCCAGCGCCATTGCCACTGGGCGGTGTTTGCGGGCATCGGCTTCAAGTTCTCCGATTTCATTCAGGCGATTCACCGCGTATGGCGCTACCTCCAGCCCGGTGACGTCACGATCGACATCGTCTTTGCTGATGCCGAGATTGAAGTCCGGCGCTCCCTCGAAACGAAGTGGAAGAATCACGACGCCATGATGGCGCGTATGAGCGAGATCATCCGCCAGTACGGGCTCAATTCCGTCGACGCGAGGGAGAAGCTGGTGCGCACGATCGGCGTCGAACGCCAGGTCGCCACTGGTGACGGGTGGACCGCGGTGCGCAACGATTGCGTCGTCGAAGTCGCCAACATGGCGACCAACAGCGTCGGCCACATCGTGACATCGATCCCATTCGGGACGCAGTACGAGTACTCGCCGAGCTACAACGATTTCGGCCACACCGATGACGACCGGCACTTCTGGCAACAGATGGATTTCCTCGCGCCGGAGCTACTCCGAGTACTCCAGCCAGGGCGTGTGCTGGCAGTGCACGTGAAGGATCGGATCAGGCCCGGTGGATTGGATGCGTGGAGCTTTCAAACCGTCTCACCGTTCCACGCGGATGCGATCCTGCACTATCGCCGCCATGGCTTTGCCTACATGGGCATGATCACGGTCGTGACCGATGTCGTGCGCGAGAATGCGCAGACCTATCGGCTCGGGTGGTCGGAGCAGTGTAAGGACGGGTCGAAGATGTCGGTCGGGTTGCCGGAGTACGTCCTGCTGTTTCGGAAGCCGCCCAGCGACGCGTCGAATGGGTATGCGGACGTGCGTGTCACAAAGGACAAAGCGGAGTACTCGCGCGCGCGCTGGCAGTTCGACGCGCATGGCATGTGGCGCTCGAGCGGGAACAGGTTGCTGACCCCAGACGATCTGGTGGGCGTCGAAGCGGGCGAGACGTTCCGGCGCTTCCGCGAGTACTCGTCTACCACGATCTACGACCACGATCACACGGTAGCGATCGCGGAGGCGCGGGATCGCGCGGGCCAGTTGCCGCCCTCTTTTATGCTGCTGCAGCCGACGAGCCATCTCGATGATGTGTGGACGGATGTGACGCGGATGCGCACGCTCAACGGCGCGCAGTATGCTGCTGGCAAGGAGATGCACCTCTGCCCCCTGCAGTTCGATATCGTCGATCGGCTGATCGGACGATTTTCGAATCGCGGGGATCTCGTGCTGGACCCATTCGGTGGACTGATGACGGTTCCATTGCGAGCGGTGCATCTCGGACGCCGCGGCTATGGCGTTGAGCTGGCGGACCCGTACTGGCGCGACGGTGTGTGGCATTTGCGCGCGTCCGACGAGCGGCGGTCAACGCCGTCTCTCTTCGACCTGCTTGAGCAGGAAATCGCGGTATGAGTGCGCCGACGCCGATGCGGGAACGCGTGCTGCGTGGTCTCCGCGTGCTCGTCGAGAAGGTGTTGGTGTTCACGTACGCCTACATGATCGGATGGTTGATCGCGTATGCGATCCACTCGATGCGCGCATGGCGGTGAACGCACCGCCGCGTCGACGCGAGACCGCGATGCTGGCTGCCACGTGGCTGCTCTGCACTGCGATCGGTGTCTGGGTGAACTGGTGTCTCTGGACGTGGCTGATCTGCCGCGTCGCGCTGTGCGCCGCCCCATGAGCCGCCGCACGGCTGCGGAGCTCGAGGCCTCGATCCTCGCCGTCGTTGCGCCGCCTGGCGTGCGCTCGGCGGACGTCGCGACGATGCTGCGCGCAGGTCTCGACCACATCGCCACGACCATGCGCGGTATGGCGACGCGGGGCCTCTTGGTCGCGCGTCTCGAGACGGTCGAGGAAGCCACCGCGCGCGTCGAGCGATCGCCACGACGCGCCTTGGTGCGCCGAGTGGTCCGGCGCCAACTGCTCTACACCAGGGCGTGAGGTTCTCGATGGGATCGCGATTCTCCTTGGGTGCGTGGTGGACGACCAGAGTGCATCAGGTCCAGTGGTGGCTTGATGTGCGGGCACGTCGTGGTGACGTGCGCATCGGAATTGTCGTGGTTCAAATGCCGTATCGTGGAGGCTGCGTGCGGGCGCGACACCTCCTCGGACGGCAACTGCCAGGGTGGGCGCTCGCGCGATACGACTACGCGTACGATCAGCTCGTGACGTGGTGGAGTGCGCGCTGGTGGGGGTTGCTGGTCGGCATTGTCGTCGCGCCGCTGGTCCGACTGGCGCGTACAAGTGGGGTGCTCGTCGTGGCGCCGGGATGCTATTGGTGGAGTGGCCGGCTGCGCTGGCCCGACATGTGGGCTCGATGGGACGCGGAGGACGCCGACTCATGAGCGTGATCGTTCCGCCGGCACCCGATGTGACGTTTCATCCGCGCGCGGGTGCTGCGCCTCCGTATCGCCCTGCCGGCCCAAATGGTGAACGCTACTGCCGCTGGTGCGCCCAGCAGATCACAGCCAAGCGGCGGACGCTGTGGTGCAGCGAGGCCTGCGTGCAGAGCTATGCGGCGCACACCCCGAACGGCGTGCGCGCGGCCGTCTTTCGTCGAGACGGCGGTGTCTGCTGCTGGTGCGGACTCGACACCGTCGCCGCCCGACAGATGCTGCCGCTCCGGGAGGAACATGCAGAACGTCCGCTGTGGTACTCGCTGCGGCGCGTGGCGTGTCGGCGCTATCTCGCCGTGATCGGGATTCCAGTCTCTCGGATAGACGCCGACTGGTGGGATGCGGACCACATCGTGCCGGCCCGCCTTGGCGGCCTGTTGGTGCTTGAGAATCTTCGGACGCTCTGCGTGCGCTGCCACGCCAGACGCAGCGCGGCGGACCGGCGCCGACCCGTTGTCGAAACACAGCCTTGCGTTTTTGGCACGACTTACGCATAATCGACGCACGCACTTCGGCGCCGTGCTCGTCACCACCGGACCCGGTTGCCCTGTCTCCCTGACCCCGAGGCTCCCATGACCCCACCGAACGCCGCTGTGATCGCGGTCCGTGCCATCCGCGCAAGGCAAACCTCTGCCACGCCGACGATCGGCCAGCCCCCCCTGCGGGAAGGCGACGCCCACACGGATCCCCGTACGCTCGCCGAGGCACTCGCCTACTTGGCGACGATGCGCCAGGCCGTCACGCACGGGACGCACGTCCAGATGCCGCGCGATCTCGCACTGGCGCTGCTGCACGTTGCCCATGCCGAGGTCGCGTCGCGCGCCGCCACAGTCGCGCTGCTGACCGCCACGCCGAAGCAGAAAGCCTCCGCCTTGGCGCGCGTCGGCGATGCCGTCACGATCGGCACCCGTGCGGTCGATGATCTGATCGATCTCCATGTGCGCTCGCGCGAGACCGGGGCGGCCAAGACGGCCGCGCAGCTCTTCGGCAGCCGTGCGCTGGCGGTGCCCCATGCGTGAGGCCACCAGCGTCTCGCTCGCGCCGTGGTTCTGGTACGCGGTCGGCGTTGCGATTGTGATCGCCGCGGTGGTCCGGACGATCCAGCACATGCGCGGCCGTCGACAGGAGTTGCTCCGCCGGCAGCACGCGTCGCGAGGCCTTCGTTCGTGACGCGCGATGATGAGGAGCAGATCGCCCAGTGGGCACGTGAGAGCGCGCCGGCGAATCCGGAGTTCGCCTGCAGCTCCCTCGTCTTCATCGTCGGTACCGCCGCGCTCGTGCTCCTGCTCGTCGTGGCCGTGATCGCCAACGTCATCGCGGTGGTGCGCTATGTGGGCTGACCTGCAGCAACGCGTCGCGGCCTCCCTGCACCACACCGTACGGGGCTTCACCTGGCCGACACTGGTGCTGACGTTCGCGTTGCTCTGTGTAGTCTGCGCGGCGTTCTGCCCGGGACGCACCGAGGGAGACGCCGTATGACGAGCCTCGCGATTCCACCGCGCCTCGCCGCACAGGTCCGTGTGCTGCAGTCGCCGGCACGTAATGTCGGGCCGCTGATCGCGCGCGCCCTGGCGTTCGCGGACCAGATCGGCATTCGCTGCACCCCCGCCCTCGATCCCGTCGATGAGGCAACGCGGCGCACCGCGCTCGCGGAGATCATTGAGACGCTCGACACCGACGATCTCACGGTACTGGCCTTCTGGGTCGCGGTATGGTGGGCGCCGCTGTCGGTCTCGACCGTCACGAAGTTCGCTGCGCATCTCGGCATCGATGCGAAGCGGTTGCTGCAGCGCGCCACGCGGGTGGACGTGCCCAAGCTGCAGGCCGTGTTGCGGCACGCGAAGCTCACGCGCATCCGAGCACTCGCGCGCGCCGGATGGTCGCTCGAGGCGATCGCGCACGCCGCTGGATTCCGTCGCAGCAGCACGCTCGGCACGTGGGCGCGCGAGCACGATGTGGATCTCGCGCCGGATTCCGTGCCGGGGCCGATGGGCCTCGCGCTGCTCTATGTCCGGGCGTACGTGCGGCCGCACGCCGCACGCTGGCGTCGCTTTGCGCCGTTCGTGCAGGAGCCGACCCTGCCGCGCGCCATGGCGAGGTTCGGATGACGCCGACCTCCCCGCCGTCTCGCGTGAGCCTGCGTGGACAGCATCGCCTCTACAACGCGGGATGTGCGTTGGCGTTCATCGCGCTCCTGCTGTTCTGGGGTGTCATCGTGATCAGCGCGTACGCGCTGTTGCGAGGGATGCGCTGATGAGGAATCGCGAAGCCTTCGATCCGGCCGTCATCGCGCGCCGTGGCATCAAGCGCTACAGCGAGGCGGCGAACGCCGCAGATCTCACGCGGTGTGCCACGATGCTTAACGCGCGGCTGCATCGATCGCTGGGCGAGATGAACGAGATGCGGGCGTGCATTGCCGAAGCGCGTCGGCATCACCGCCGCGCGCAGGGATTTCGCGCGATCGCGCGGCTCTCACAGCACACGCTCGATGTGTCGAACGGCCTTGTGCCCTACGTGTCGAGGATGGGATGAGCGCGCCACTCCTCCTCGTGCCACGTCGCACGTACCGTATCCTCACGGCCGACAACCGCGTGATCGATCGCGCCGTCTGGACCGGCACGGTGTTCCGCAAGCCGACGCGCACCGGTGGCGAGGTATTCACACGCGCCGAGGTCGAACGTGTGGCGGATCTCCCGTCGCGTTTCCGAGGCTCGTACTGGTGCGGTCGCTTGAAGTCGCGTCCGCATGTCTTTGTCCCGATCGCCGCGTGCGTCGACGCCCCCGCGCCGCGGGAGCAGCTGCGCGCGCTGCCCGATGTGCCTTGGGTGCACCCGATTCGCGCCCGTGCGCTCACGGGAGGGCGGTAGGATGGGCCGCCCGCGAAGCGATCTGCGGACGCGTGGTCCGCGCGACACGCGCCCGCTGCGTCCGCACGTGCGTGATCGGATGCTGTGGTTTCTGCACGCCTCTCCCGAGGGCGTGACGATCGCGGAAGTCCTCGGCTTCCTGCTGACGCGTCGCCCGGCCTCGCGCGACACGATCGCGCGCGTGCTCGCGGAGCTCGAGCGCGATGGCTTGGTCGAGACCGAGGCCGAGCCGGCGTGGCGTCGTCGCGCGCGTTCGCTACTCGCGAGTCCGGTCCGGCGATCGCTGCGTGGCCGTCCGCATGTGCTGTTCCGTCCAACCCGCGCGCTGCATGTGCTCGTGCGGGATCTCCCGGTGTTGGGCACGACGCCCACGCCCGCGCTCCCTCTGACCTGACGAGACCGATGGCCCCCCCGATCAAGCTCAAGCCGTTCGACCGTTCGCTGCTCAAGATTGCCGCGAAGAGCGCCGTGAAGGCGGCGAAGAAGTGCAAGTCCGCCGCGGTGGCGGCACTCCTGACAGAAGCCGAGTCCGAGGCCCATGCCATGGAGGGTTATGCCGACGAAGCCGTGCACTTCCTCGACGCGCCCGATGGGCCCGACAAGGATGAAGTGCAGCTCGTGCACGGCCATCGTGCGGCGTTGCGCACGGGCTGTCTGATCCTGATCGGCGAGCTCGAAGACATGGAAGAGGATCAGACGACGGTGCTGATCGATGCCGACGGCATCACCAGCACCAAGCGCCGCGCGGACGACTTCCGTCGCCTCGAGTCGATGCTGCGCGGCATTGAGGACCCGCAGGCCGGGCTCGCGATGGAGCCCACGACGCCGAACGCGCCGTCACCGACGGACGCCCCCGAGGCGCCCACGGAGCCGACGTCGGACGAGGCGCAGGGCCCGTTCGATGCGCCAGCGGTGCCGTCCCCGTTGGCCCTGATGTCGGGCGAGCCGGTCGAGCTGGTCGTGCCGAGCGAGCACGAGATCGCCGACGCGGAATTCGAAGTGCTGGACGACGACGCGCCGCCGACGCCCGCCGCTGCGGCGCTTGCGCTCGAGACCGAGACCGATCTCTCGGATAACGACCTGTCGGACGAGACGCTCGACGCGATCATCGACGACGATACGCCGATCGGGAGCCGCGCATGAGCATGGGCGGCGGGACGGCGATGAATGTCAGCGGCGTGGCGGCATTCAAGAACACGGGGGCTGGACAACCGGTGGGCCTGAACGTGCGCGCCACGGTGGCGTCGCCCGCCCTGCCGGTGATCGAGAGCCTCGCGGAGCGGATCGGTGATTGCGGCCGTGACGTAGGACAGCTGGTCGAGCGCTCCGCGCACATGCTGCATCGGCTGACCGGCAACGCCCCGATCTTGTACGACGAGAACGGCGGTGTTCCAGCGGAGCCCGGCAGTACGCTGGGGCAGCTCCACGCGCGCATCGAACGGCTCGATCGAGAAATCACCGCCATGCGGCGACTCGTCGACGCGCTGGAGGTCCTGTGAGCCGCCGCGCCTACAAGGCCCGCCGGGCGCAGCGCGCGAACCGGGTACGGGCGGAGGACGGGAACGGCATGGCGCATGGGCGCTGTGCCGTGTGCAACGACACGCGCCCCCTGGTCGCCACGACGGGGCTCTGCCGGCAGTGCACCGCGGACGGGGAGGCGATGATGCAGCCGATCCGTGCGACGTCGATGGGACTGCGCGCATGAGTCACCACTCGCTGCGCGCACGCGCCGCCGCTTACGAGATGCAGGTCTTGGCCAAGACCTTGGAGGCGGCACTCAACGGCGCGCCTGGCGAAGTCACCGGGCGCCCCAAGCGCGGCTTCACGCTGTTCGTCTTTCCCTTCGACGATCCAAAGGCGGAGGCGCTCTACATCAGCAACGCGAATCGGCAGGAGCTGCTGATCTCGGTGCTGTCGTTCCTGCACACGCAGCCGAAGGACGCGATGGCCGCGGCGTTCGCGCGCTTCGAGCAGCTGATGGCGGAAGCGGTGATCGAGGAGCTCATCGCGCCGCCTGGCGAATCCCCGGAGCCCCCGCAGGACGGAGTGCCGGAGTGATGGCTCGGCATTTCTCGTATCGCCGCGATGGAGCGAGTGCCTTCACGCCCGACGTGATCGCGAAGGTGCAGCGACACGCCGGCAAGGCGCGCGCCCGCAATGCCAGCGGCGCGGGGATCGAAGATCTGATCGAGCGGACACACGCCGTGTATGCGGCGCGTGGTCAGGCGCACCTGACGAAGCAGGAAGTCCCCACGATCGGGCCGCCGACGGCGCGCCGCGTCGTCGGCTATGCGATCGTCGACTACCTCGGCTTCGAGCAGGGCGGCCGCGGTCTCGCGCTGGATGTGAAGGGCGTGACCGGCCGGACCGCGCTCGAAGTCCCGACGATCCTGCCCATCGCGCACAAGCACCACAAGCAGTCGGTGCGCGATCATGAGCGCATTCGCGAACAGGCCAAGTACCTGCTCACGGTGCGGCGCCTCAACGTCTCCGTCGCGTTCCTGTGCGTCGACAAGACGCGTGAGCGCGCGTGGATCATGACCGATGTCGAGCGGGTGGCGCGAGGCGAGGACGTGCCGCTGCGCACGCGTGACACCGATCTCTGGCCGGCCGTGCCGTTCGCCTCGGTCGAGGCGATCGCGCGCGGCGAGCCGTTGATCGATTACCTCAGCGTGTGGGCCCGATGAGCACCCCCACACGTCCGCTGCCCGGTCGCGTCGTACGTCCGCGCAAGGCCGGCACGCACTACGTCGTGCGCGATGCGCACGGCGATGCGCGGAACACCGGCCGCACCAAGAGCGAAGCGCTCGCCCCGCATGCCGGCCTGCTGCACAAGCGCGTCGTCTACGGCAGTGATCAACCGACCCCGCTGCGCAAAGGCCGTCTCTGGCTGTTCCTGTTTCGGCGTGGCTGGCGCTGCACGCTGGAACCACTCCCCCTCACGCTGCAGCGCCCCACCACAGCGCTGGCAGCTCGTCACGCCGCCCCACGCCCGAGGACACGATGAGCCCGACCACGGCGCCGCCGGATGAACCACCGGCCCTGCCCCATGAACGCCAGATCACGACGCTGCTGCGCAACGCCGATGAAGCAGCGTGGAAGATTCCGAGCGCCCTGACGGCACGGTTGCCGTTCGCGACGTTCGCGCTCGGCATCGATCGCGCGAGCCCAAAGGCACCGGCCACGCTGGTGCTGCAGACGACGCTCCCCTGCCCGCCCCCGACGACCGAGGAGTGCGCGCGCTACCGGCTCCTGCCCGGGATCCCGCGCTATGCCCTCACGGTGCCGGAGGATTGCTGGTCCGGCAGCATCACGGTGGCGCTGACGCAGGGGGTGACGTTGTCGCCTGACGACGCCCTTGCGTTGTTGGCTGGGGAGAACTTCACCGACCTGGCCACGAAGGCCCCGCCCAACGGACGGCCCTTCACCGTCACCTGGCTCACGGCGCTCGCGAATCTCGCCACCGCCACGATGCACATGCATTGGCAGGGGCTCGCGCTGCGCTACGACCGGCACGCCGTGCATCGCGTCCGCGCGGCCGTGCGGGAGCACGCCCTGAGCCTGCACGGCGCATGGGGACAACCACTGACCGGAGAGGTCCGCTGATGTCGACGAATACACTGCCGCCGTTTGTGCCGGACGCCCTGGTGATCCGCACGACCGGTTCCGATGGCGCTGCCTATGGGGGCTTCCAATGGCCGCGCGAAGTGGGCGCGATCGTCACCGCACCAGACTGGGATCCGGCGCCGATCTGCGGACACGGCCTGCACGGCCTGCTCGATGGCGACGGTAACTGGTCGTACTTGAGCGACGCCTCGGACGCCTTGTGGTGGATCGTCGAAGTCGTGCGCGCCGAGTGCGTCGTGATCGATGGCGACAAGGTGAAGTTCCCGCGCTGCCGGGTGAAGAGCATCGGCCAGAGTGCGGCCGCGGTGCGGGAGATCATGGCGGCACATCGAGCGCGCGTCGCCGAGATCATCGCGGAAGCGATGCAGTCTGCCACGGCAACGATCGCGACGGCCGACGAGACGTCGGCCGTGGGCCATGGCGTCCGCGGCCACGCGAGCAGCCATGGCGTCCGCGGCCACGCGAGCAGCCATGGCGACAGCGGCCACGCGAGCAGCCATGGCGTCCGCGGCCACGCGAGCAGCCATGGCGACAGCGGCCACGCGAGCAGCCATGGCGACAGCGGCCACGCGAGCAGCCATGGCGACAGCGGCCACGCGAGCAGCCATGGCGACAGCGGCCACGCGAGCAGCCATGGCGTCCGCGGCCACGCGAGCAGCCATGGATACCGCGGCCACGCGAGCAGCCATGGATACCGCGGCCACGCGAGCAGCCATGGCGTCCGCGGCCACGCGAGCAGCCATGGCGACAGCGGCCACGCGAGCAGCCATGGCGTCCGCGGCCACGCGAGCAGCCATGGCGACAGCGGCCACGCGAGCAGCCATGGCGTCCGCGGCCACGCGAGCAGCCATGGCGACAGCGGCCACGCGAGCAGCCATGGCGACAGCGGCCACGCGAGCAGCCATGGCGACAGCGGCCACGCGAGCGTCGCGGGCAAGCAGAGCATCGCGGCGGCACTCGGACCCAACTCGCGTGCGAAAGCGGGTGCGGACGGATGGATCGTCTGCACCGCCTGGAACATCCCCGATCGCTGGGATCAGCGCACGTGGTCGATCGCGTGTGTGAAAGCGGCGAAGGTCGGCGGCCCGGAAGGCATCAAGCCCGACACTTGGTACGCACTCTCGTTCGATGGCGTCTTCGAAGAGGTGGCGTCATGATGCGCGACTACGTCACACGGATCTTCGTCTTCGGTTCGAATCTCGCCGGCCACCATGGGGGCGGATCGGCACGCGCCGCCATGGATGAACACGGCGCCGTGTGGGGCGTCGGTATCGGCCCCACAGGCAACGCGTACGCCATCCCGACGTGCGACGAGCGCATCGCGCCGCTCCCGATCGACGTGATCGCCGATCACGTGCGCACCTTCCTCGTGTACGCGGCGTCGCATCCGTTCGACGTCGTCGCGATCGGGACTGGCATCGCGGGATTCACGGCCGAGCAGATGGCCCCGTTGTTCGCTGGCGCCCCGGAGAACGTCGTGTTGCCGTCGGGTTGGCGCGAGATCGCGGGGCCACCCCGATGAAGACCCTGGGCAACGTCTTCTTCGGCGCCTGGTTGCTGCTGACGGTGTCGATTCCCGTCGTGCTGTGCACGTGGCCGCGTGATCGCTTCATGCAGCGCCGACACGGCTGGTGGATCGCGTGGTTCGCCTTCCTGTTCGCCACGATGGCGATCACGCTGTACGCCAGGAAGTGGGCATGACGGCGGCGACGCTGCAGTTCTCCGACGACGTCGTGACCGCGTTGCTGCGTTCCCGCATGTTGGTGCAGGCCAACAGTGGCGGCGGCAAGTCGCACTTGTTGCGCACGCTGCTCGAGCAGACGCACGGGCACGTGCAGCACCTCGTGCTCGATCCGGAAGGCGAGTTCTCGACCCTGCGGAGCGCCTTCCCGTATGTGCTGGCGGGGAAGGACGGCGACGTGCCCGCGCATCCGAAGGTGGCGCGCGTGCTGTGCCGTCGCCTCGTCGAACTGGGCGCGTCCGCGATCGTGGATCTCTACGATCTGTCGATCACGGAGCGTCGCGAGTTCGTGAAGCTGTTCCTGCTCGAGCTCATGGCGTTGCCGCGCGCGCTGTGGAAGCCGGTGCTCGTCGTGCTCGATGAAGCGCACGTCTTCTGTCCGGAGCGTGGCAGTGGCGAGGCCCAGAGCACCGAGGCGGTCGTCGCGCTGTGCACGCAGGGCCGGAAGCGTGGCTTCGCGGCTGTGCTGGCCACCCAGCGGATCAGCAAGCTCCATAAGGACGCTGCGGCGGAGCTGCTCAACAAAGCGGTCGGGCGCACCGGCCTCGACGTCGACATGCGGCGCGCTGGAGACGAGCTGGGTTTCGACAAGGAGCAGCGCAGTCATCTGCGCGAGCTCGCGCCAGGCGAATTCTTCGTGTACGGCCCGGCGCTGGGAGCGGCGGTGCGCAAAGTGCGGACGGCCGCAGTGCGTACTGTGCATCCGGACGCGGGGGGCGCGAGTGTCCGCACCCTGTATCCCGCGCAGGCGAACGTGCAGGCGATGATCACGCAGCTCGGCGATCTTCCGTCGGAAGCCGCGCGCGAGGCCGAGACGGTTGCGGAGCTGCAGCGCACCGTGGCAGGCCTCCGCACCGAGCTGCGGAGGGCGCAGCAGGGCAAGCCCGCCATGCGGGTCGATGTCGACGCCACGAAGACGGTCGAGTCGCTCGAGCGGCTGCGTCGCGACATCACGCACGTGGGCGAGGTGAATCAGCGCCTACAGGCCGGGATGGCGTCATTCACCGAGCGGGTGCGGACGGTCGCGGCGCAACTCCGCAGCGCGGTGTCGTCCCTCGATGCTGTCGAGATGGAGGCCCAGCGTGCCGCCGAGGCCACGGCAGTACCGCCGGCGACGCCCGATGTCGTGCGCACGCGGACGAGCATCACGCCGAGCACGAGCCGTCGCGTCACCGTTGATGGTCCGTCACTGCCCAGCGCGGACGCGCTCGGTCGTCCGATCTCCGGACCGCAGCAGCGGATGCTCAACGCGTTGCGCGAGTTCGAAGTGCTCGGCCTGCAGGCCCCGGCCTACAGCCACGTCGCGATCTGGTCGGGGCAGAGCCCCAAGTCCTCGGGCTTCGACAAGAACCTCAGCACCCTGAGTGCGCTCGGTCTCGTGGCCCGACAGTCTGGCAAGCGCCTCAGCCTCACGGCGGATGGCCGGGCCAGTGCGGCCACCGTCACGAAGCTCCGCACCCTCACCGACCTCCACGACGCGTGGATCGGCTACGTGTCGGGCCCTCAGCAGCGGATGCTGCGCGCCCTGATCGACTGCTACCCGGACAGCCTGTCACGTGAGCAACTCGCGAGCGCGAGCGACCAAAGCGTGACCTCGTCCGGCTTCGACAAGAACTGTTCGACGCTGAGCGGCTTGGGCCTGCTGGCCCGACGGGCGGGCAAGCAACTCGCCGCCGGCGACCTTCTCTTCCCCGAGGGCATGATCCGTGAGTGACACCACCACGACCGCCGCGCCGACCACGGAGCCGCTGCGTCCGCCGTCGCAGGGCCCGGCACGCTATCTCGTCGTCGTCACCGAAGTCCGCGACATCGAGTACCACGAGCAGAACTACATCCCGAATGGCAAGGAGGGTGACCGCGTTGTCTACGGGCACGTCACCACGTGCAAGCGCGACCGACAGTCCCGTGAGATCTTCAAGAGCGAGTTCACCAAGCGTCCCTCGATTGCCGCGCTCGCGACCCTGATCGAAGGCGGTGCGTCGTGAGCGCGCTCCGGGCGATGCGGAAATACGCGCTCACGTTCTCGACGGATGGGCGCACCACAACCTACATCACGCCCGAACGCGTCCAGGCGGCGCTCGACCTGGGCGAACCGCCGATCGTCGTCGCGGTCGATGTGCTCGGGATCATCGCGAAGCAGGGCGACGTCGGCATCGAAGATCCGTCGCTCTGCGCGTTCACGGCGTGGCAGGCACTGAACGGAGGACGCGCATGAACGACGGACTCCGCGTGACGCCCGCGGCGGTTCTGGCTGCGGCGAACGGCGACCTAGAGAACATGCTGGCCGCGATGACGCCGGGTGGCATTGAACGGCAGGAAGCGCAGGGGCAGGCGAAGTTCGTCGCGAGCGAGACGCTCCCGATTGAGTGCAAGAACGTCTCGCGTGACGCGATGATCGCGCTGGGCTTCGTGTTCGGCCCGCCGGTGGACGATCTGTTCGTGAGCTGCACGCTGCCGCCGGGCTGGACGAAGCGGGCGACGGAACACGCGATGTGGTCGGAGCTGCTCGACGCGCAGGGGCGCACGCGCGCCTCGATGTTCTACAAGGCCGCGTTCTACGACCGTGCCGCGTTCATGCGATTCGACAGCCGCTACCGCCTTGAGTCCTACGCCGAGGGCTCCACGGACGACATGCGGGCATGTCTCGTACGAGACGGCAACACCGTGCTCAAGCTGTTCGGCGAGCGCGCGTCTCGCGACTACGAGGTGGGCGAAAAGCTCGAGGCCGAAGGGTTGGCGTGGATCACGGAGCGCTTCCCAAACTGGCGCGACCCGCTGGCCTACTGGGAGGAGGCATGAGCGCGATCGTCAGTATGGCGGAGCGAGCGCCGATCACGCGCGACGAAATGCTCGCAGCATACGACAGGCTGCAACGCATCAATGATGTCACGGTGTCCGACGACGAACTGAAGGACCTCGAGACAATCGTGCTCGCCTCCGAAGACTTGGGTGTGGTGAACATCACCTACTCAATCGTGTCGAAGCGCGCCCAGAAGGCCGACCCTGATCTGCACTATGCCACGGATGTTCGGCACGTTTCGCGCTTTCAGGAGTCTGCCGGGCACATCGTCATTCGGCTCGCGCGAGAGATCCGGAAGCTGCGCGCGGGTGGTGCGTCATGAGCGCCGTGACTGCAACCGACGCAGCCACCGAGGCGTTCGTGCTGGTCCGGTGTGCCGAGCACGCGCACGTGACGTCAGAGACTGCCGTGCGCGATCTCCAGCGGCAGCTTCCCGCGCAGCACCACGAAGACGCGCGGTCATCGAAGTGGCGTCGCGGTTACTCGGCTGGGTACCTCGCGCTGCAGGATGGTCTCGAGTCGCTCCTCAAGGACCTGCGCGACACGCAGCTGCGCTTGAGCCACAAAGAGAAGGCGGTGGAGAGCCTGCACGAGGTGGCGGAGGGTCTGCGCGCCGAACTCGCGGACGTGGATCGCACGCTCGGCAACGTCGCGGCCTTCGATGCCTGTACGACGCGCGTGGAGAAAATCGCGCTGGCAATGGCGACGGCGAAGCGTGCCGACGAGGGGGAACATGCGAATGCGCTTCTCACCGCGGAGGTCGAGCGGCTGACTAAGCGGTTCTCCGAAGTCACCGAAGCAAGTGCCACCGGTGCTGATACGATTCGAGAGCTGCGTCAGCAGGTCGAGACACTCACCCAGGAGCGCACGAAGGCGCGCGAGCAGCGCAACGACGCGCGAAAGCTCGTGGAGGAGCTGCAGGACAATCTGGCGGGACGCGTCCTGTCGCCGACGCAGCCGTTGACCTTGGCTAAGTGGATCGAGATGGGCACGAAGACGTTCGGTTGGCGCACAGAGATGCGTCAGGTGAACAGCTACACGCAATGCACGGTTCTTGTCTCGCCCCATGAGGTGCGCCCGTCATGATCGCACTCTCGATCCGGCAGCCGTGGGCGTGGCTCATCGTCAACGGTCACAAGGATATCGAAAACCGCTCGTGGTCGACGAAGGTACGCGGCCGCGTGCTGATCCATGCTGGAAAGATGGTCGACACGGACGGGTACAACTTCGTGTGTCGGGAATTTCCACACATCGCCCTGCCGACGACATTCGATGTCGGCGGAGTGGTCGGCGAGGCGCATATCACGGACTGCGTGCGAGAGAGCACCTCACCATGGTTCATTCGCGAGTACGGCTTCGTCTTGAAGGACGCCAAGCCGCTGCCCTTTTTCGGAATGCGCGGCCGGCTCGGCTTCTTCGTGCCTGAGGCGACGAAATGAAGCCCGTGCACCCCGGCGCCGAGTTCGCCGAGCACGTGGAGATCCATGGCGAAGAGCAGCTCGACTCATCGCCGCTGCCGGTCTTTCACGGGCTGATGGGCACGGAGCAGCGCGATGTCTACATCACCCGCTGGACCTTCACCGCAGAGGAGCGGGCGCGCATCGCGGCCGGCGAAGATGTCGCGCTGCTGTCCTGGGACATGGTCCCGCGGCATTGCCTGAGCCTCTTCGTGGACGCCATCGGTTCGCCGGAGCGTGGCTGATGCGCACGCGCGACGTGAAGCTGTACTACTGCGACCACTGCAAGAAGAAGGGCATGGTTCGCTGGCGCATGGCTAAGCACGAACAAGGCTGCACGGCCAACCCGACGCGCGCCTGTGGCGTCTGCGGCACGGCGAGCACCGACGTCGCCGAAAACGTCGCCGTGTTGGCCGCTGCTGGCCTCGAGGCGCTGCGCATCGCGGTCGGGACGTGTCCCGCCTGTATGCTCGCCGCCGTCCGCAGCTACATGCGTGGGCACTACGAACGAGCGCTGGAGCGCGAACGCGCTGCGCCGCCGCGACCGATCGACGCACTCGACGTCTGGCACGACGATGCGCCAGCGGATCCGATCATGGAGGCGTGCACGAAGTGGGACTACAAAGCCGAACGCTCGGCCTACTGGCGCGAGCGCAACGAAGAGAGCGCTTTCGCTATGGGAGGGCTGTACTGAATGATCGCCGCACTGCAATTCTGGCTCGCCAAAATCCTCGTCGAGGTCGGCCTCTGGGTCGTGTTCGTCGGCGCTGTGGTGCTGGTGATCTTCGGACCAGTGGTGCTCGGCGCCCGTCGTGATGCCAAAGAGCGTGCGGATCAGCTGCGCGCCAAGCGCGAGCAGGAGACCGCCTCGTGAGCACCTTCGAACAGGACGTCACCCAGGCGCTGCAGGCCTCGATCCTCGCGACCGTCCGGAAGGCGGACTTCGTGCGGATCGACTACGAGCAGCGTCCCCGGATCGATGCCGCCCTCATGGCGGAGGCGTACCAGCGCGTCGATCGCGCCCGAGTCCGCGAAGAGCTGACGCGAATCATCGAGACCCGGATGGCCGACGCGATCTGGAACGCGATGGCCAGCGAACTCGCCACCGACATGAAGAAGGTGCTGTCGGACAACGACATGCGGGCGGAGATCCGCGTCTATCTGCGTGAACGGATGCGCGGTCTGGCGGCAGCGCTGGCGGAGCCGATCGTATGAGCACGACCGCGAACGGCACCGCGCTCACCGTTGCCGGCGTGCACTACGTGCGCGTGGGCGACGGCTGGCGCTGCACCGGCGGCGCACGCGACTTCGCGATGGGGCCGCGCACCAACGCCATGCTGGATCGGATCGCCGCCGATGCGGAGCGCCTCGCGGCGACGGAACCGGATGCCGCGCGGTGGCGTGCGCTCGCTGGAAGCGAGAACGGGAAGGAGGCGCTGCACAACTGTGAGTGCTTCGAGTCTCCGACACAGTGTATCGGCGCAAGCCTGACCGGCGATGATGGGAGGCACTTCCACGGCTGCCTGAACTGCCACCGCGTGATGTTCAACGATATGGGTGGCAATCCCCTGGCAGCACGGATGCGAATGGTCGTCACCGACGTGACCACACAGGGTCAGGTCCCCGTATGAGCGAGAACGCGAACGCTATCGAGCTGCTCCGTGTGAACGTTGCGCAGAGCAAGGAGATTCAGCGCGCACGCCCGGCGACCACGGATCTCCTGCACCCTGTGAGCATCGAGCAGGCCGAGGCGGCGCTCGCGCGGCTGGCCGATGCGGAGCGTGCTGCGGAGGCCGCGAAGTCGCGCGCACGCCGCGCCTGTCAGCACATCGTGGCCGAGATCGGCGCCGATGGACCGCTCGACGTCGATCAAGCAGCGGAGCGCATCGTGAAGGAGCTGCGGCTGCTCCGTCGACACACTGCCGGCGTCACGATCGACCGAACACCGGACGGCGGGATGCTCGAAGTCCGGTTCACGATCTCGAAGCGAGAGCTCCGGACGCGCGGACCGAACGCGTTGGAACATGCGATCCAGTATTGCCGCGACGCCTTCCGGAAATGGATGGAGGACGATGCCAAGGACAGCGCAGTCGACCGGGCGCGCGCCCTGAACACCGCCTTGGCGGACGCAGCACGCACGAAGGGGAGGACGCACCATGGGTAAGGTCGGCGTCGGGATGCCGCACGCACTCCTCCTCGAGGCGTTCGGAGAACAGGTATACGCGGCGTTCGGCGAGGTGCCGTATCAGGTCGGCTCGTCGCTCACCACGACCGCCTGGCGTGACGTGGACGTGCGGCTCATGCTGGACGACGACGCCTACGCGGCGATGGGCTTCGGTGACCCTGATCGGCCGCACAGCAACATGAAGTGGGTGGCCTACACGCTCGCGTTCTCGGCGCTCGGCAAGCAGATGACCGGCCTGCCGATCGACTTCCAGATCCAGCAGACCTCGCACGCCAACGCAAAGAACGACGGCGGTCGGTCCGCGTTGGGGATTCGATCTGCGATGGCGAAACGCGCCGCACAGGACGACCCCGCGCCAGCCCCAACCACGCAGCCGCCCATCGACGCCGGCGTGCTCTGGGCGTTCCTGCGCGGCGTCCTGCTGGCCGGCGTCGACATCTACGAGCGCACCGAGATCGCGGCCGGAATGACGGAGCGGATCAGTGCTGCGATCGACGCAAAGGCCAGCGAATTCACGGAGGCCTTCCTGGCCAAGCTCCCCGAGACAGCCCATGTCTAAGCCAGCGCGCGAGGCGTCCGCGCGAGACGCGGTGATGCAGTTCGCCGACGGTGTACGCACGCTCACGCGAGAGCACAACAATCGTCCGCGCACCCCGGACAACGCGGCGGAGGAACTACGCGCCTTCGCGGCGCTGGCCGGCCCGTTGATCGAACGTCTCCAAGTAGCGGAGGAGGTACTGTTCTGGGCGCTCAAGCTCGGCCCAGACGTGCGTGTGGTGTTCTATGAGCTGCGTCGCGGATGCCACGCGGTCAGTGGCTGCAACCTGATCGGGCTGAAGTTCGCCGTTCGGGATGCCCGGAATTCGTCGTCGTCACGCCTTGCGCAATTGGACCGGGAGCGGGCTCCTCATGCCACGACTGACGGCACCAATGCCTAGCACACTGCCGCCGCTTTCCACGCTCCGCACCCTGACGCAACACGTCGAGACGGCCGCGGCCGCGCTCCGCGAGATCATCCGGCAGCATGACATCGCCGCCGGCGACGGACCACACGACGCGGCGCTCTCGCAGCGCCGATTCACCACGGCCTGCGCACGTATCACCCAGGCGCACGGGATGCTGACGCCAACCCCCACGCCACCACCACGAGGTCCGAAACCATGAGCAACGCCATTCGCACGGCTCCGTACGTGTATCAGCCGTTTGGCTCGGTGACGCATCGAAACCGCGCCGCGACGGGACGGCTGTTCGCCATCGGAGGACTGCACGCGCAGACGCGCATCGAAGGCCTCACGCGCGAGGAGGCTGATGCGATCGTGGTCGCCTTGGCCGGCGTGCCCCCGTGTGAGGACGCGCCACGATGACGACGCCTCCCAAAGTCCCCGACACCGAGCGCCCGGACATCCCCGTCGGCCGCCATATCGTGCGCTGGCTGCGACCCGTGAACGACGACACGGTCCGGTTTCAGTTGCTGCGGAACACGCGTACGGGCGTGCTGTGGTGCCGCGCGCAGTGCTTCCCGTCGTGCACGAACGTGCTGATGTACACCGATATCCCGGCACCCGAGGACGAGGAGGGCGAGGTCCATCTCACCGAGGCGGCCCTCGACGCGGCCGAGCGGCAACTCCTCGGCGAAGTGGAGACGTTCCTTCGCGACTACCCCGAGCTCGACGTTCGACTCCATCCAAAGATCCGGTATCAGACACCGCTCCCCGGATCCGACACCGATGCACAACCCGTCGTATCACCCCATCACTGATACGCTGTCCCCGACAACCAGACCCCATGCGAAAAATCCCCACGCTTTTTGCCCGCAATCACAACGGCGACAAGCAAGTCCGCAACGAAGTCACGCCCGGCTGTGAATGGGTGCTGGCCGGCGAAGGCACCGCCACGCGCAAGTACGACGGACTCGCCATCCTGATCCGCGATGGGCAGGTCTTCAAGCGCTACGACGCGAAGCCAGGGCGTACGCCGCCGCCGGCCTTCGAGCCCTGCGACCCTGCACCGGATCCGGTGAGCGGCCACTGGCCCGGCTGGGTGCCGATCGACGAGCGCGCCGATGGGATCATCCTGGAGGGACTGCGGTTCTGGCGTCTCGCGCACAGCGCGGAGCCAGCGAACGGCACCTATGAGGTCTGCTCGCCCAAGATCGGCACCCGTGGTGGGGCAGACCCCGAACGGTTGCCATGGACCATCATGGTGCGACACGGCGCCCTCGAGCTCGAGGACATGCCCCGCAGCTTCGAGGGCATCCGCGCCGCGCTCGATGGGGCGCGCATCGAAGGTATCGTCTTCCATCACCCGGACGGCCGCATGGCGAAGATCAAGACGAAGGACTTCGGCCTGGTCGTGCATCCTGTCGAGGCGCTGACCGCATGACGGTCACCGTCCAGGTCAACGGGACCAGGCACGGATGCGGCGGCTGTCGGTGGTGGTGCCCCAAAGCCGAGGCGAGCCTCGTGCGCAAAGGCGAGTGCCGTGCGGCCCCGCCGCAACTCCGCACCGATCCGCAGGACGCCGTCTGGCCCCTGACGGTCGAAGATGAGTGGTGCGGACACTTTCAACTCCCCGTGCAATGAACGGCCCCGATCTCACCGCCGGACCCGTCTGCTGTCGCGACTGCGGACAGCCGGTCAAGATCGTCTGTGATGCACACGGCACCGACTGTGTGCTCGATCTCCGACCGCTGCCCCCGCAGGCCACCGCGATCCGGACCGCGACCACCCGAGAGATCCGGGCCGCACAGGTTGCGATCAAGGACGGCACCCATCGTCGCCTCGGCGTAGCTCGCGCCCGGGTCCTCGAGGTCATCAGTCCGGATCCCGAGCGACCGACCACCACGGGCCAAGTCGCGGATCTCCTCGGGATGAAAATGCCGAACGCCAGCTTCCAGCTCGCCGAATTGGTTCGCATGGGGCTGGCCTTGCGCATTCGGCACGTCCACTATGCACGTGTCCCGCACCGTCCAGCGTAGCCGTGACCACCACACCACACGCCGAGGTCCTGATGGTACCGCCCCTCCGCCGAAGGAAGGACGCGACGGAACCCACGCCCATGCCCTTCACGCCTGATCGTGTCGCTGATGCCTTTACGACCACGACCGGCGACATCCAGCGCACCGCGGCGGACATCGCCGCCTGCATTCGCCACGCCTGCACGCCGGGCTGGGCCGTAACGCACAACGACCTGATTCGCGTCCGGCGCATTCTTCGGCTGCTGGTCGCCGATGGTCGCGCCCACCGCGTCGGGACCAAGCCCGCTGAACCCGGGCAGTCCCGACCGACCGGGCGACAGCCGATGCTGTGGGCGCGCGGACGTGGCTGATGAGACCACCACGCCGCTGCGCTCTGGCCAGTATGTCGACACCGGCATGGGGGGCACGCGTCGTCGACTTACGCTCGAGGAAGCCGAAGCGGGCTGCTTACCCATCCCGTTCACGCAGGAGGAGTGGGCACGGCTCTACTGCGCCTCGGAGGGCCTTACCGTGCCCGCAGATCTCCATGTGCGGCGTGTGAACGCGCACGAGGTGGAGATCACGTCGCCGAGGACGACGCAGCGGAAGCGTCTGCTGCGGATCTGCGCGCGACCTCGGATGATCCGGCGGGCTGAGCTCCTGTGACGCCGCGCAAGCAGGCGTCCACGAAGGCCACCGCCAAGACGCGAAAGGTGTCGTCGGTCGGCAAGAAGCGCACAGCGAAGGCCCGTGCAGCGGAGAAGACCTCCGCCCCCACGGTGCCGGTGAAGCGTGGGCGTCCGCCGAAAATACCCAGCGCAGAGCAGCTGGGCGTCGTGGAGCGACTGGCCGCTATGGGCCTGACGTATGAAGAAATGGCCTACGCGATCAACATCGACATCAAGACGTTCCGCGCCCATCGCGACGCGCACTTTCTCCCCGCGATTCAAAAGGGCAAAGTCCGCGGCAAGATTACGAGCGGCGCCTCCCTGATGCGCGAGGTCAACAAGGGCAATCTCGGCGCGATTGTCTGGTACGAGAAGACGCGGCACGGCATGACCGAGAAGGTCCACACCGTGCTGAGTAACCCCGAGGGCGGTCCTGTCGAGTCGCATGTGCACCACTCCGGTGCGGTCGCGATCGGCCTGTTCCTGCCTCCGAACGGACGCGATGTCCCGGCGAGCGGCCAAGTGTTTCCGCCGGAGCTCACGCTGCCGAGCAACTCCCGGGAGATCACGTCTCCCTGATGGTTACCACACCACGGTTCACCACCCGAGGATTCTGTGCGACTTGACCCGTACCAGGCGCGAGCCCGCGAGCTCTGCGCCGCTGATGGCCACGACCCCGATGCGCGCGTCGGCGAAGGACGCGGCCAGCCGATGTGGTGTCGCTACCGCGATGCCGCGCGCGCTGAGCATGTCGCGACCGAAGCCGCGGCGCTGACCGCCACCCTGCCGCCGCAAGGCGAGGCCTTCGCGAACGCGCCGCTCACTGTCTTGGGCGAGCACGACGCCAACACCATCACGCAGATGCAGAACTGTCTCCGCATCGGCAACACGGTGGCGGGCGTGATCTGCGCGGACGGGCACCTTGGCTATGCGCAGCCCGTTGGTGGCGTGATCGCCTACGAGGGACAGGTCTCGATCTCAGGCGTAGGCTTCGACATCGGCTGCGGCAACATGGCTGTGAAGCTCGACGTCCCCTTCACCGCCGTGCAGGACAAGGCGCTCGATCTCGCGCGCGAGATTGCGCGCGTCGTGTCATTCGGCGTGGGCCGCACCAACGACGAGCGCGTCGAGCACGATCTATTCGACGACAGCGAGGAGTGGGACGCGTCGGGAATGCTCGACTACCGCCAGAAGGCGCGCGCGCAGCTCGGCACCGTCGGCAGCGGGAACCACTACGTCGATCTGATGCGCGATGAATCCGGCTTCGTCTGGATCGGCGTGCACTTCGGGTCGCGTGGCTTGGGGCACACGAGCGCGACGCGCTATCTCAAGCTCGCCGGCGGCGTCGATGGCATGAACGTGCCGCCGGCCGTCGTGACCGAGTCAAGCGAGATCGGGGCGCGCTACCTCGCCGCGATGGATCTGGCCGGCCGCTACGCCTACGCGGGGCGCGAGTGGGTCGTGGAGCGCGTGCGGCAGATCGTCGGTGGCTCCGTGCTCGACCGCGTGCACAACCACCACAACTACGCCTGGAAGGAGACACACGGCGGGCGTGACGTGTGGGTCGTGCGGAAGGGCGCGACGCCGGCGTTTCCGGGGCAGCGTGGATTCGTTGGCGGCAGCATGGGCGACGACTGCGTCATCCTAGAAGGCGTCGAGAGCCCGCAGAGCGCGTCGGCGCTGTACTCGACAGTGCACGGCGCCGGGCGTCTCTTTGGTCGGAAGGAAGCCATTCGCCGATTCACGCGCGCCGAGATGGACGCGTGGCTGGTCGAGCGTGGCGTCACACTGCTCGGCGCGGGACTCGATGAGAGCCCGATGGCGTATCGTCGACTACCGGACGTGCTGGCGCATCACGCCGGCACGGTGGTGGTGCGGCACACGCTGACGCCGTTCGTGGTCGTGATGGCCGGCGATGGTGAAGTAGATCCGTTCAAGGACTAACCAGCGCACCGAGGCCCAATGCACAAGACAGTTCCGAGCATCGCCGGTAGTACGTCCATCACCGTCGGTGCGTGCGATCTCCAACGCGGCCGTGTCGTGTCGTGGAGCGGTGGCACGCCACACCGGATCGTCAACGTGAACGACCTGACACTCACCGTGCGGCCCTGCCATCACTGGCGCTGGGTGGAGGCGCTGCACTCCCTGCTCGAGCAGTGGGTCGTGTACCCGTGGCGCGATTGGCGCGCCCGGACCCGTCGTCGGTAGATGCCGCCGCGCGGATACGGGAGCGGGCTCACCGGCCGCGCACTGAAGCACGGGGAGACGAAGGTCGCACACGCGCCCGTCACCAACGTCTCCCCGCCGGAGCGCCGACCGGGCGATGGCGACGGCCCGATGGTGCCGCAGCCTGGCCCGCAGATGAAGATCCTCTCGTCGCCCGCCGACATCGTGATGGGAGGCGGCGGAGCTGGCGGTGGCAAGACTTGGGTGCTCGTCGCGGAGCCTGCGCGACATCAGCACGTGCCGGGCTTCAACGCCGTCTTCTTCCGCCGCACCTACTCAGAGATCACGAACCCCGACGCGCTGTGGGATGAGAGCGTGAAGGTGTACGGCCGGCTCGGATGGCGTGGTGTGAAGGGCAACCTCGAATGGACGACACCGGCTGGTGGGCGCATCGTCATGGCCCACGCGCAACACGAGAAGGACGTCGAGAGTTGGAAGTCCGCCCAGATCGCACTGCTGCTCTTCGATCAGCTCGAGACCTTCACGGAGTACCAGTTCTGGTACATGCTGAGCCGCAACCGCTCGACGTGCGGCGTCCGTCCGTACGTGCGTGCGACGTTCAACCCGGAGCCGGGGTGGCTGGCCGATCTGCTGCAGTGGTGGTGGGATCCAGCGACCGGCTATCCCATCCCCTCGCGCGATGGCGTGATTCGGTGGTTCGCCCGAATCTCGGGCGAGATCCACTGGGCCGATACGCGCGAGGCCTTGATCGAGCGCTTTGGTCCCGAGTCGCAGCCGCTGTCGATGACGTTCATCAAGGCCGTCTTGGGCGACAACAAGATCCTCGAGGCGAAAGACCCCAGCTATCGCGCGAAGCTGATGGCGCTCCCGATTGTCGAGCAGGAGCGTCTGCTGCGGTCGAACTTCAAGATTCGGCCAAGCGCGGGCAGCGTGTTGCCGCGCGGCAAGTTCAAGCTGATCGAGCAGCTCCCAACCGATGTGCTGCGCTGGGTGCGGGGCTGGGACAACGCCGCCACGAAGGGCGCCGGCGACTGGTCCAGCGCGGTGAAGATCGGCGTGCGCGCGAACGGACGCTTCGTGATCGCGCATCGCTGGCGTGATCGCGTCGACACTGGCGGCCGTGATGAGATGATGCGGCAGCTCGCGCAGCTCGATGGCGTAGACTGCGACATCGCCATCGCCCAAGAGCCGGGCAGCGCGGGCAAAGACATCGTCTTTCACACCAAGCGCGACCTCGCGGGGTTCACGGTCGCCTCGTATCCGGACACCGGCGACAAGCTCGCGCGCACGAAGCCGTTCGCGAGTCAACTCGCCATCGACAACGTGGATGTCTACCTGTGGGACCCGCACGAGGTGGAGCTTTTCCTCGCCCAGATGGACGCGTTCCCCACCGCGAACGTACCGGATGACGACGTCGATGCGATGACGAAGGCGTTCAAACATCTGACGCAGGGCAACACGCAGTCCGCGTGGAGCGAGGAGGAGTTCTCGCTGGTGTAGGGCTTGCCTTGCGCTTTTGGCATGGCATCCCCGACGATTGAGCGCATGGCCACTACCGAGAACCTCGCGCCACTGCCGATCGCCTCGTTGGGGGAGTCTCCGTCTGCCGGCGGAGATGCTGAGGCCACCGACCGCCCCGACTGGCGGGATCCGGCCAGCGCCGCGATGCTCGATGTCTGGAGTCGCTGCCGCGACGCATACGAAGGCACCGACGCCTTGCTGGCCAACGCCCGGCGCTATCTCCCGAAGCATCCGAAGGAGAAGCCGGCCGACTACGCGGCGCGGTGCGCGCACTCGGCGGTGTTCAACGCATACGGCGCCGTCATCGCAGGTCTGACAGGGCTCGCCTTCGCCAAGCCGGCCACGCTCGGCGCCGATGTGCCGAAAGCGATCCGGGACCACGCCGAGAATATCGACGGCCGCGGTCGCACGTTGCCGCTGTTCGCGCGGGATCTCACGAAAGACGGCCTCACGGTGGGCAGCACCGGCTTCATGGTGCTCTATCCGCCACGCCCGGAGAGTGCCACGGCGAAAGACGAGCAGGATGGTCTGCTGCGGCCGTACTGGATCGATCTCAAGGTCGAAGACATCCTGTCGTGGGATGAGGCCACGATCGGCGCGAAGGTGATGACGACGCAGCTCGTGTTCCGGGAGCGCGTCCGTGTCCGGCATGGGCGGTTCGGGAACCGCACGGTGGTGCGGTTCCGCGAGTTCCGACACGACGTCACTGGACCCCTGGGGCTGCTTGAGCCCGTGACGTACGCGGTCTGGGAGGAGCGGACCCGCACCGATCGCCCAGGCAAGCGCACGGAGTGTGTGCTGCTCGAGGAGGGCACGCTGGTCAATGGTCGCGGCGCGCCGTTCAGCCGCATCCCGTTCATCCCGGTTATCCTGGGCGATCCGACGTCGCTCGTCACAGCGCGGCCGTCGCTCAAGAACCTGCTCGACCTGATGCTCAAGCTGTTCCGCATCGACAGCGATCGCACGTTCCTGATGCACTTGGCGTGCGTGCCGATCCCGGTGCGGAAAGGCTACGTCGCGCCGCGTGATGCGAGCGGGAAGCCGCAACCCGGTGGCGTCGCCGCCTCGAACGTCCTGATGGACCTGCCGGCCGACACGCCGCAGGCCTCGGGCGCATCGTTCTCGTGGGCCGAGATCACCGGGAGCGCCTTCGAGCCGACGCAGCGCGAGATCGAGAAGCTCAAGGCCGACATGGGCGCAGTGGGCCTGCAGTTCCTCGCACCGTCAACGCGCGCCGCTGAGACAGAGGGTGCGCGTCGTCTCGACGCCCGCATCGAGAACGCGTCGCTGTCGTCCACGATCTCGACCGTCGAGGCCGCGGTTGAGGAAGGCCTCAAGCTGCACGCAGAGTACATGGGGATCGAGCTGGTCACGAACGGCGAGCAGTCGGGCGGCAGCTTCACGGCGAATCGCGACTACGAGCGGACCGTCCTGAGCGAGGCGATGATCAAGGTCTACAGTGATCTCGTGCTCGCTGATCAGATGACGCTCGAGACGTTCTACCTGATCCTGCAGCAAGGACGCGCGCTGCCCGATGGCTTCGACGTCGCGAAGGAAGTCTCGCGCCTACAGGGGCTCCTCGGTGATCGCATGGATGCCGCGCGCGTGCGGGGCATCGCCCTCGCGCCCGATCCGACCGAGGACCCATCAACCGATCCGAGTACGGACCAGAGCACCGATCCTGCCCCTGCTGACGCGACTGGCAGCACCACACGCGTCCCACCGGGTGGCGCGTGACGATCCGCACTGCTGCGCGCGATGAGCAGTCCGAGCCCGAAGACGTCGAGCCGAATGGCTACGTGCGTCTGACGTCGGCCAAGACCGGCACGATCGACCTCCGCATCGACATGCTGCCCCTCGTCCGCGACTGGCAGCACCACACGCGTCCCACCGGGTGGGTGCAGGGCGTGTCACGCTACGGCGCGGTGCTCGACTTCTGGTGGCCCGACATTCGCGAGATCGAAGTGCGCACGCCTGAGGCGATCGCGAACGAGTTCCGGATCGACGGCGCCTACGCGCGCGTCGTGCGCGACGACGACGACTCGTGGAAGTGAGTCGTCCGCGCCGCCGGCGGTAGCGGATGGCGACGTACTCTATTCCCCCGGTCGGACCGGGCTGGCAGCTCGCCGCCCTGGTGGCGCGTTACCGCTACGCCGCTTCGATCGAGCAGGAAGTCCTCGGCATTCTCGAAGACGCCTATCGCGAGATCGCGCGGCGACTGCAGCGTGGGCCGCTGCTGACGCGCGTCGATCGCGCCGCGCTGGAGGATCGCTTCCTAGAAGTCCGCACCCTGCTGACCGAAGCGTACGGGACGGCGCGCGCGGCGACGACGCCGCTGTTGCGCGAGTATGCGGCGCTCGAGCGCGAAGTCGCTGGCCGCCAGATCGCCGCGTTGGCCGCCGTGCAGCGCGCCACCGTCGCGGATGCGATGGCCTCCAGCACGATCGAACTCGCGCGCACGATCGGCGCGGAGCCCGGCGGCGCATCGCTGGTGCTGCAGGGAGTGCCCCGCCAGCTCGTCGTCTCCGCTGCACGCCTCACCGAGATCGTCGAGACGCTTGATGTCGGCGGGATCAACTTCGGCGACTGGTGGGTGAAGGCGCGCGATGACGGCGTGCTGCGCGTGCGGCGGCTGATCCAGACCGGCGTCGTGCAGGGCCTGAACCCGAGCGATATCGGGGCGCGCATCTGGAGCAGTCGCCTCACGCCGGGCCCCAACGCGTGGCGCCAATCGCGCAGCGTCGCGATGACGGCGGCCCGCACGGTCGTGACGGCGCTCCAGACCGACGCACAGCTCGCCGCCGAGGCACAGTTCTCGAGCGTCATCGGGGCCTACGAGTTTCAGGCCGTCATCGACAGCCGCACGTCTGAGATCTGCCGGCCGCTCGATGGGACGATCTATCGGCGCGGCGATCCGAAGATGCCGATCCCCCCGTTGCACCCGAATTGCCGGAGTGCCTTGGTGCCGGTGGTCGATCTGCCGGGCATTCGCCGGGATCCGCAGGCACCGCGGCTGTCGTATGACGCGTGGCTCCGTCAGCAGCCCCCGAACGTGCAAAACCTCGTGCTCGGCAAAGGCGTTGCAGAGCACTACCGCGCGAACAAGGCCTCGCTGAGCGATCTGCTCAGTGTCGATCGCCGGCCGATCGGGCTCACGCAGCTGCGACGCGTGCTCACGACGACGCACGGCGAAAGCTACGTCGCGTGGGTGCAGTCGCTCCCCAAGGCCGCGCAGCGCGCGGTGCTCGGCCCTGCCCTGGCGAAGCAACTCGCGAACGGCACGGCGAATCTCGCCGACATTCTGCAGGCCAGCGCCGCCGGCGGAATCATCACGCGCACGTAGCGCCTCGTGGCGCCCTGTTGCGTGTGTTGCGTTCTGTTGTTTCCCTTGCGCTTTTGGCATGGGCATTCCTACGGTTCCGTCGTGCGGGACGTGGGACGCGTCCGCACCGTGCCGCACGGGTGATCCGACGGCGCGCCTCTCACCACTAGGAGCGTATGCCCGAGATCGTTCTCTCCCCCGTCGTCGATACCATCGAAGAAGTCGTCGAGTCGCATCGTGATCTGTACGAAGCGCGCGATGGCAAGTTCGTGCTGGCCAAGCCGGTCAAGCTCGAAGATGTCGCCGGACTCCGCAGCGCCCTCGACAGCGAGCGGAAGCTCGCGCGAGACCTCGCCGCGAAGGCGAAGGACCTGCCTCCCGATGTGCAGGAGCGACTCAAGAAGGCCGAAGAGCTCGAGCGACTCGAAGCGGAACGGAAGGGCGAGTACCAGAAGCTGCTCCAGACGAACGAAGAGAAGTCGAAGGCCGCGATCGCCGAACGTGACGCGCGCATCCAGCAGGTCACGACCGAATTCACCAGCACGTTGATGGAGAACACCGCCACGCGCGCGCTCGACGCAGCGGGTGGCAGTGTCGAAGGCCTGCTCCCGCACGTGTTGCCCGAGCTGCGCGCGGTCGAAGATCCGGCGAAGCCCGGCAAGTTCGTCGTGATCGTGGTCGACAAGAAGGACCCGAGCAAAGAGCGCCTGAACAGCAAGGCGCAGCCCATGACTGTCGAAGAGTTGATCGCGGAGAAGCGGGAGCACCCGACGCTCGCGCTGCTGTTCAAGGCCTCACCGGCCAGCGGGAGCGGAGGCAGTGGCTCGCGCTTCACTCCGGGACAGCCGCGTCTCGTGCGCGTGACGCGCGAAGAGGTGAAGGACCCGGCGCGCTATGCCGCGCTGAAGGCGCAGAAGGAGAAGGGCGAGATCGACGGCGTCATGCTCGATGATGGACGTCGCCTCATCTAACCGTCGTTCGCAGTTGTAGCACGCAGTCGTAGCAGCAGCACACATCGCGTTGTCGGCGGGATGCCGACGACGTGCCACGCACTCGACTCGAGCGCGTGTTGCGCGTGGGGCGCGCACCAACTCCCGGCGTGGATCGGCATTCGGCCATCCCGCCTCGATCGGTGCGCGCCCTTCGTCGTCTCGGGCCGTCGCACCTCGACATCACTCCGAGGATCGCACGATGGCCACGAATACTTACGGCAACTACAACGAAGTCTTCTTCGCCCAGGAAGCGCTGCCCTTCCTGAAGAACTCCCTTGGTCTCGCCTCGCGCATCTACCGCGAGCTCGACGGCGGCACGAAGGAGCAGGGTGACACGACGCAGATCCGTCGCCCGTCGACGTTCGTCGCGCAGAACGCGCCCAGCACGGCGCAGGATCTCAACACCCAGAAGGTCACCCTGACGCTCTCGCAGTGGCAGGAAGTGAAGTTCGAGATCACGGACAAGGACCGCGCGCTCACGTCCGACAAGATCATCACGGACCACATCGCCCCGGCTGCGTACGCGCTGGCCAACAAGGTCGATGTCGACCTTGCGAGCCTCATCCTGCGCGTGCCGAACGTCGCGCAGCTCTCCGGCACGTTCGACATCAAGGATCTCGCGAAGGCCACCCAGGTGCTCTTCGATCTCGGCGTGCCGATCGACGATCCGGGCAAGCTCTTCGGCATGGTCGACGGCAACCTGAAGACCGAAATCCTCGGCTACATGGCCGGCAAGAACATGATGGGCTACGGCACCGATGCCGCCCGTCAGAAGGGTACGCTCGCCGAGATCATGGGTGTGAACTGGTTCGCGAACCAGAACACGCCGTCGTTCACGACCAACACCCTCGTCGACGGTGTCGGTGCCCTGACGGCGAACGCCGCGATCAACGCCACCACGATCGCGATCGGCTCGATCGACGCGACGGGCTCGGTCAAGATCGGCGACACGTTCAGCATCGCCGGCATCACGACGCGCTTCACCGTCACGGCGAACGCGACGGCGACCGCTGGTGCAATCGCGGCGCTGCAGTTCGAGCCCTCGCTGCCGGCTGCGGTGCTGTCCGGTGCGGTCGTGACGTTCCACACGCTCGCGGCGGCGAAGAAGGTGAACTGCGTGTTCCACAAGAACTTCGCCGCGGTGAAGTTCGCCCCGCTGCCCGACGACATGCCGGGTGTGCAGGTCTACACCGTCACGGATCCGGATTCGGCGCTCTCGATCCGCGCCCGAATCTTCTACGAGGGCAACAACTCGAAGATGTTCGTCGCGCTGGACTGCCTGTACGGCTTCCAGATCCTCGACTTCAACTTCGCCACGCGGTTGTACGCCGCGTAATCGACGGGACCCGGTGCACCGCTTCTGGTGCACCGGGTCCTTGTCGTGTTCCCACTCCCCAACCTGAGACCTCCGCCCATGGACATCACGCGTCCGACCGTTCGGCTCTTCGTGCCGAAGTTCGATGCTGTCGTCACGGTCAATGCCGACGAGGAAGCGCAGTTCCGCACGCAGTACGGCGCGCGCGGCGAGCACGAACCCGCGCCCGAGCCGAGCAAGCCCAAGCCGTTCCTGACGAAGGCCGAGAAGGCTGCGGCAGAGAAGGCGGCTGCTGACGCGGCTGCCGCTGAGAAGGCCGCCGCCGACGCTGCCGCGTCCGGCAGCTCGACTGGCTCGAGCGAGTAAGCATCGATGCCCATCACCATCGACGCGACCGTTAACACCAGCACCGCCAACAGCTACGTCACGCTGGTGGAGGCGAACGCGTACATCGCGTCGCGCCTCTTCAGCACGGCGTGGACAGGGGCGGCGGATGATGACGTGCGGTCGATGGCGCTGATCACCGCGACGCGTCGGCTCGATCAGGAGACGTGGCGCGGGGTGCGGACCAACTCTGCCCAGGCGCTCGCATTCGGGCGTATGGGCATCTGGTTGGATGAATCATCGCTCTACATCGACGGACAGATGTATCGTGGCTCGGTCGATCCGAACACGATACCAGTGCCGATCAAGCAAGCCTGCATCGAGACCGCGGTCGACCTGCTCACGAAGAACGTCGACGCGGCTGCACGCGATGCGCTGTCGAAGTTCGCGAGTCTCAAGATCGGCAGTATTGGCCTCACGTTGAAGGACACCGCGCCCGCCACGGCCGATGATCTGCGGCCCACGGTGTGGCGTCTGATCGCGCCGTACCTAGGCGATACCACCGCCTCGTTCGATCGCGGCTGACATGTCCATCGCGACGGACATCGCCAACGCGCTCGGCGCTCCCCTGCTCTTCCTCGCTAAAGAGCTCGGCTGTCAGGTCGCGCGCTACACGCCGACCACAACGCGTACGGCGGACAAGCAGAGCACGCGCACCTACAGTGCCGATCTCGCCGCGGCGGCGTTGCCGGCGTTCTTCGAACCGGGCAGGACGCCGACCGAAGCCCTGCAGAAGCCCTTCGGTGTGCGGACCACATCGCACGGCACCCTGCTCTTTGTGAAGCAGGACGCGATCCCGCTGCCGATCATCTCGCCATTCGACGGCTTCAAGATCACGACGGGCCCGTACGCCGGATACACTTGGATCGCCGAGGCCGAAGGCGTGCCCGACGACGTTGGGGCCACGATGTCGGTCGTCGTAATCGCAGCACCCGCAGGAGCGATCACATGACGTGGCGCACCGAGTCGGGACAGCGCCCTGACGCGGCGCTCGATGCGTTCGCCAACGGCGTGCGGGAACGTGCGCCGCAGGCCCTCGGTGCGGTCGCGGTCGCGCTCAAGGCCGAGATCCAGCGCCAGCTCTCGAAGCCGGGCGCCGGCAAGTACTACGCGAAGTTCGCCGACGATGGTCGCCAGAACGTGGGCCCGTTTCGCGGGCGCAAGCGCACTGGCCCGCTGACGAAGTCGCAAGCGCGCGCCGAGAAGCTCAACAACGAACGCCAGGCGACGGCCGCGCGCCTCAATGCGGGCACGCAGTCGCTCGACACGGTCACGCGTAAGCAAGTCCTCACGGGATTGCACCGCGCGTCGAAGCCCGGTGATCCGCCGGCAGCCGACACGGGCGCACTGAAGCGCAGCGCCTTCGTGGAGCGCATTCGCACCGGTGCACGCGTCGGCGTAGCGATGCTGTACGCGGCGTGGCTCGAGTTCGGCACGCGAAAGATCGCGCCGCGTCCGTTCCTGCGACCCGCGCTCGCGGTCGTGCGCGCGCGCTTCGGGCCGATCATGCGGGCGACGCTGCGCGGGGGTGGGCGATGACGATCACCGATCCGGTGCAGGTCTGGTTCGAGACGACGTGCACGATCATCGACGCGGACGCCGAACTCCGCGCGCTGTTTGGTCGCACGACCGATCTGTGTCTGCCGTGGGATGACTTCACGGTCGACGGGCCCCTGCCGGTCATCGCGCTGCAGGTCATCGAATCAACGCCGCTCGGCAACACCGACCGACGCGTCACGCTGCAGTGCAGCGCCTACGCCGCGAAGCAGAGCGACGCGAACAAGACGATCGCCTACCTCGACTTCTCGCTCTTGAAGTACCCGGCCTACAACGCACGTGGGTTGCAGGTCGGTCGTGACCCGAGCACGCGCGCCGTGCGTCGGTGGCCCGGCGCCGATCCACGACAGGACGACGCCGCCGTTTGTCGGGCCGATGTCGATCTCACGTTTCTCATCCCTGGCTAACCGCCACCATCACCGAGGTATCCCATGGGCGTTCTCGACAAGCGGTTTAACACTCTCGTTGCACTCCACGTGTTTGTGGACACGCCCACGGGCGGCGGATCCACAACCCTGACGGCCGCCGCGGCCGCCGGTACCAGCACGCTGTCGCTGACCTCGGCCACCAACTTCGCGATCGGCGACGACATTCGCGTCGGCACCGGTGAGACGATGGAGCTGGTGCGCATTCTGAACTTGGTCACCACGACGGTCACGACGGCGAAGCCGCTCAAGTTCGATCACCCGATCGCAGAGCCGATCGTCGAGCAGTCGGCGATCAACCTCGGCGTGCCCGAAGCGGACGGCTTCCGTCTCCGCTACAACGGCGAGACCACGGACGTCTTCGCGGCCACGCAGCGACTACCGTACGGTGTTCTGACCGGCTACGTCGACCTCGGTGCGACGTGGCGCTACGAGGTCATCACGGCCGACACGCTCGCGATCGCATTCGGCCTGCCGCGCGCGAACGTCATCGGTGACGGCACCGCGGTGCAGCAGACCGGTACTGTCGGGCCGCGTCTCTTCACCACGGACGGCTCGATCTTCGGCGGCATCACGAACGTCAACGTCGTGGCCACGGGCCAGCTGCAGGACGGCAGCTACCTCAAGATCGATCTGTACAACGTGAGCTTCGATCCGACGGCGGTGACCAGCACCTTCGCGCGTGGTCAGCTCGCCACCGTGCCCGTGCGCGTGCTCGCATCGTCTGGCGCGATCGACGACACCAACACGCTCTTCACGCCGTCGAACATCATCCAGACCTTCGCGAGCTCGAAGGCGGACATCTTCTCCGAGATCACGGCGGTGCAAACGCTGACCGACTCGGGTACATCGACGACCACGACGGCGAGTGTCGCCGCCGGTCTGTATCAGATTCCGGTCACCTCCGCGACCGGCATCACGGCGGGTTCGTGGATTCGCATCGGCAGCGGTGACCTGGCTGAGTATCACCTCGTGCATGGCGTGGTGTCGCTCAACGTGCAGCTCCGCACGCAGACGCTACGCGCGCAGGCCTCGGGCGTCGCGGTGGTGCTGCAGACGCGCACGACGCTCAGCGTCGCCCAGGGTGGCTTCACCTTCGCGGCCTCGGGCTCGGTCGAGACGCAGCGTTCCGAGAACTTCCGCACCTCGCTCGCCTACCGCGCGTCGAACGTGTCGATCGCGCTCTCGTGCAACCTCGACGCAATCACGGCGCTCAACTACGCGCTCGCGCTCGGCATCCCGACCGCACAGTACGCCAACAACGTGCTGCCGCTCGGTGCGCAGATCGGCAAGGCGACGGGCGTGAACCTGCTCTTCACCGGCCTGACGCAGGGTGGCAAGACGGTATCGATCTGCGGCTGGAACGCCACCGTCAACATCGGCGGCGAGACGCAGTTCACGCAGGCGGCCGCGGCCCAGATCCCCGTGAGCGTCAAGCCGTCGGTCCTGCAGGCCTTTGTCAACGCCTAACCCCGTGCCAACCGCGCAACGGTCAGGGAAGAAGCACGCCACGACGCCCGATCCCATCCGCGAGGATGGGGTCGGGCGCGACGTGTTGCAGGAACGCGCTGAGGTGCTGCTCCGCTCGGTGGCCCGGCAGTCGAACGTGACGCCGGAGCTGCTGGCCGCGCATCGTCCTGGCGGCGCCGACAATCCCGACACATCGGCGATGGGGTGGCTCTCGTATCTCTGCCAGCTCCATCGCTGGCACGCGACGGGGCCCGCGCAGCCCGAGAACAAGCGCGCCGGTCGGTGGGATGCGCAGGCGATCGAGGATCTGCGCGACGCGATGGCCGCCCAGCCGATTCAACTGCGCCTCGAGGACGGACGCGAAGTCGCGGTCTACCCGAAGGGCGACTACGCCCTCGGTCGTATCGTCGCCGGACAGGTCGCGCTGCAGTGGGCGACCGAGCACCGCGTGCTGCTGCTCAATCTGCAGTCGGAGGGCCAGACGCTGTCGGCGCGCGAAATCCTCTCGCTCCGGCAGGCCGTCGAGTTCGAGTCCGCGCTCACGCGCGAATTCGTTTGGATCCTCACGCATCCTGGCGCCGACGTGCCGTGGGACGATGACACGACGTGGGACCACGAGCTGCCCGACTGGACGCGTGGGGTCACGTCATTCGACCTCATCGCGATTCGCCGCGCGCATCTCGAGGTGAACCTGATGCGCATCAACGCGATCGCCGCACGCACCGACGCGATCGTGAATGGCTCCGAAGCGATGCCGCTGCAGGCCTTCCTCGGCGTGATGGCGGCCGACCTGCACATCCCGCCGCGCGAGTTCGCCCGGCGCTGGTCACTCGGCGAGATCATCGCGTCGAACATGGCGAAGCACGAAGCGACCGAGCGCGCGCACGCGCAGGCGCGCCGCGAGGCCGAGCATGGCTGAGGAGACGAAGCTCGACACCCTGTTCTACGACCTCGAACTGCATACGAAGCAGTTCGATACGCGGATGGCGTCGGTGAAGAAGACGCTGCGCGATCTGACCAAGGATGGCTCGGTCGGGATCACGCTCGGCGCCGAGACCAAGCAGGCCGAATCGGCGTTGAAGTCGGCCGCGAAGGCGACCAAGGCGGTCGCCGCCGAAGCCGACGACCTGGGTAAGGGCTTCAGTACCTCGGGCGCCATCATCGATGGCGTCTCCAAGCGCATCGGCGTGTCGCTGACCAATCCCCTCGCCGCGACGGCCGCGCTGACGACGGCGCTGGTGGGCATCACGATCGCGGCGACGAAGATGGCCGCCGACGTCGACGTCTCGTTCCGACAGCTCGACGCCGCGCTGCCGAATGCCAACACGAACCTCGGCGTGCTGCGCACCGAGATCGCAGACCTCTCGACGGTCACCCCGCGCACCCAGAAAGAGCTCGCTGGCCTCGCAGCGTCGCTCGCGAAAGTCGGCGAGTCCGATCCTGCGGAGATCGCGCGCGACCTCCGTACCATCACGCTCGCCGCGGACGCACTCGGCCTCGCGGACGCGAGTGGGCTGGTCGATACGCTGGATCTGTTGGCCGACGGGTTCGACCTGACGTCCGAAGGCGCGCGCCAGGCGCTCGTTCAGATCGTCGCGATCACCAAGGGTAAGATCGGGATCGACGAGCTGACCGGCACGCTCGACAAGGCGGGCACGAAACTGAATGCGCTCGGCATCACCGCGGTCGATGCGGCGCGGGGCGTGACCGCGCTCCTGGATGCGGGTGTGAACCGTCGCCAAGTCACGACGGGCCTGGTCGCGATCATCGACGAGGCCACGACCGCGACCGCGCGCGCGCTCGCCGCGTCCGATTCGAATCGCGAAGGCGACGCGCAGGCGCTGCGGATCTTCGCCGACACGGTCAACCAGACCACGATCGCGACGAATGGTCTGCTGCCGACGCTGGCGACCCTGTACGATCGCCTGGACGGGAGCAAGGAGAAGTTCCAGCAGGCCGGTCTCGGGCTGAACGAGTATCAGATCGCCCAGAAGGCCGCAGCGGCCGCGACGGAAGATGCCGCGAAGCCGATTGAGACCTACGAACAGAACGTCGCCCGCCTGACCGAATCGGCGGACCTCAATCGGCAATCGGCGGAGTCGCTGTCGACCTTGCTCAAGAACGAGCTGGGTGCCGTGCTGATCGATCTCGGCAACAATATCCTGCCGCCCGTGTTGGCCGGGCTGACCGCACTCGCCGACCTGTTCTCGAGTGCGCG
Source organism: Gemmatimonas sp. (assembly GCA_965279375.1). Lineage (GTDB taxonomy): Bacteria > Gemmatimonadota > Gemmatimonadetes > Gemmatimonadales > Gemmatimonadaceae > Gemmatimonas. The sequence goes on from OZ257156.1 coordinate 4,317,685, forward strand.
GCGGGCTGCACGCGACGCGGCCGAAGAGACGGCGCGCGCGAATCAGCTGTTTCGCGAAGGGCGCGATGGGTTCGGTGCGAAAGCCGGTATTGGCGTCGCCAATACGCTCGCGAAGCGTCCCGCCATCGTCGAGACGGCGTCGCTCGACCAACTGCGTAATTTCCAGGCCGCGCTGCGCAGCACGCAGTTCAGCGGCAATGGTGGGGGTGAAGTCGACAAGCAGCTCGCGGCCGTCGAAGCGCAGATCACCAAGCTCGCGCCGGCGCTCGGGGTCATCACTGCGACCCTGCCGAAGACCACGACGGGCTTCACCAACACCGGGACCGCCGCCGCGTCGGCCGCCGAGAAGTTCACCACGCTGCTGACCGCAGCGAGCGCCTACGCGACGTCCCTGCGTGAGGCCGACAACCCCATCGCGGCCGCGATCGCGAAGCAGAAGGAACTTGTCGACGCGCTGACCAAGACGCGCGATAGCCTGAAGGGCGCGGCGCGCGCCAAGGCCGATGGACAGTTGAACGCCGCCATCGCAGAGCTCAACGCCGGCATCGATGTGCTGCGCGCGCAGAAGGGCGACGAGCTCGTGCAGCGCATCAACACCGCGATCACGACGCTGTCGGGCAACGCGGTCGACACGCTCCGGATCCAGTTCGAGCAGCTCGAGCGTGAGACGCTCAAGAACGCGGACGCCGCAGAGAAGCTCGGCACCGCCGAAGGCGCTGCCGCTGCCACTCGCGCGCGCAACTCGATTCCGGCCATCCGGAAGCAGGCCGAGGCGCTGATCGATCTCACGCAGAAGCAGGAAGCGTTCGAGAAGATCACCAAGGTCGGCGACTCGCTCGGACAGCAGTCCGGCATCGCGGGCATCACGCTGCGCGTCTTTGCCGTGACGAAGCTGCGGGAGCAGGAGACCGCACTGCGCGCCACGATGGAGGACACGACGCAGTCCGTCACGGTGCGCGAGAAGGCGGAGCGCCAGCTCACCGCCGTGGTCGCGGAGCGACAGAAGCTCGAGGGCAAGACGCAGCCCGTGGCATCAACGGCCGACGCCGTGATGAAACTCGGCGTGGGAATGCGCGCCGCGGCACAGGATGCGCTCGTTTTCGTCCAGGCGCTCGGCAAGGGCGGCACGGCCCTCGCGCAGATCATCAGCGGCGTCGGCACCATCGGGAGCGGCCTGCAGTCGGCCGGCGCCGCCGCGAAAGCCGCTGGTGGCTTCGACAAGGCCCTCGGTAGCGCGAGCGGGATCGCGTCCCTGATCCCGGGCATCGGCTCGATTGTGGCCGGCACCATCGCGGCCGTGCAGGGCTTAGGCATCGGCAAGGGCAAGAGCACTGAAGAACAGCGCACGCAGCAGATCGCCGAGGAGAACACCGCGGCGGTGCAGGCGCTGACGAAGAACATCGGCGAACTCACGGCCACGACGCTCGCGGTCTCAAAGCTGAACCGCGTGCAAGGCGCGCTTGGTAAGCTCGAAGGCGCATTCCAGACGGGATCGAAGGACCTCCGGATCGGCAACCTGCCAGACGACGCGAAGCTCAACGTGACCGCGTTCCTGTCGAAGCTGGGCCTGTCGATGAAGGACCTCGAGGATGTCGCGAAGCCGCTGGGCATTCAGCTCGACGGCACGGTCGGCTCGTTCCGCAGCCTATCTGTCGCGATCGCCAACCTGCCATTCCGCCTTCTCGGCACTGGCTTCGACGACATCACGAAGCGGCTCGATCTGCTGTCGCTGATCACCGGCAAGGCCAACGATCCACTCGATCAGTTGGCAAACAAGTTCCGGGCGTTGGTGCCGCTCGCCCCGAAGCTCGCCGAGCTGTTCAACATCGACGAGCTGGACACGAAGGAAGGTCGGGATCGCCTTCGTGCGCAGGTCGCCAAGCTCCTCAAGGACGGACTGAACCTCGACCCGAACTCTCCAGAGGCGAAAGAGTTTCAGCAGCTCCTCGGCAATTTGTCGCCGCAGGAGTTTCTCGCGTTGTTCGGCGACATTCTGAAGGGCTTTGACGGCTTTGTTGAGGCCGCGGACGGAAGTGCAGACAAGCTCCGCGAGTTCAACGACCTCGCGCGTGCGCTGGGCGTCACGGGCCTCGCGTATGTGAACGGGTTGGTATCGGCCTACGCCAACACGATCAAGGAGGTGGCTGGTCTCACCGATGGCCTCGACGTCACGACGGCAGAAGGGCTCGCGGCGCTGAAGCAGCGCGTCGCAGACATCATCACCACACTGTCCGACAACGGCATCACGGACGCTGAGCAGAAGATCGTCGATGCACTGTTCAGCATCGTCGACGCAGCCGAAAGCGCGGCAACCGGCATCGACAGCGCGGCGGCGCGCATTGCGGCGGTCGCGAAGGACATCGCCAAAGCGTTCGCCGACCTCGATAGCACCAACACGATTCTCGGAGGCGATGCGAAGACGCGGTTCCGCCGCAGTGCGGATGCGACGGTCAACTCGCAGGGCATCACCCCGGAGCTTGAGGCGATCCTCAGCAACATCGACATCAACACCGCCGCAGGCATCGCGGCGGGTCGGAAGAAATTGCAGGACCTGTACGCAGATCTCGCGAAAGATGGGATCAGTGAGAGCGAGCAGATCGTCGTCGACTTCATCAAAAATCTGTTGGGCGACCTCGACGCAGTGGCCGAGGAGGGCACCACGTCGCTCGCACAGAAGCGCGCCAACCGGATCAGCGGCGCCGGGCGTGACGTTGCCGTCAACGACCTTGAGGGGCTCGACGCCTTCAAAGTCATCCTCGACGGCTATGGCGAGACGTTCAGCACGCTGTTCAGCACCTTCGATCTCTCGACGCTGAACGGTGTGAAGGGTGCAAAGAAGTCCCTCAGTGACTTCTTCGCGCAAATCCGCGACATGAGTGACGCGGACGTTTACGCGCAGTTCGGGGTCTCGAAGGACGAGTTGCTCGCCGGTATCGACGCGATGGACAACGGCCTCGATGGACTGAGCGGCTCTCTGCAGAACACGGCGGCGGCGACCGCTGCGGCCACCAAGGCCAGCGACGACTTCCTCTACGACCTCAACCAGACGTGGCTGGAAGCGACTGGTCAGGGCCTCCAGGCGCAGCTGAACGTCATCGCGACGTGGGTCGACAACATGATCGCCGAGGCCGAGCGCCTCGGGATCGCGACCGATGCAATCAAGGCACAGATCCGGGCGATCGGCGCCTCGCGCGTCGCGACGGCGACGGCGAATGCGGCGCAGCAGAGCGGTCAAGCGAGTGCCGCACAGGCCGAGGCACAGCGGCAAGAGCAGATCGCGTATGAGCGCGGCCTCTTCGAAGGCCAAGGCACGAAGTCGGGCGCGCTCGACACGTTCGTCAAGGCCGTCGAGGGCGCGGTGCTCAACCCGACGCAGAACTTCGTCGCGTCCGACATCACGGCCGCGACGGGCACGCAGGTACTCCGCATGACGGATTACCTGGCGCAGCTGCTCCAGGAGAACCAGACGCTCGTCGCGCTGTCCCGTCGCCTGGTGGAGCTGATCAGCAGTGCGATTGGCGGACCACTCCCTGCCCTGCGGGTGCCGTCGTTCACGCCGCTGAGTGCGGTCTCGGGCCCATCTGCCGCGCCGCCCATCACGCTCGTGTTCAACCTGCATGGGCCGCTGACCGGGCTGACTCCACAGGAGGCGATGCGCCAACTCGCCGAAGCCGCCGCGCCCTACATCAGCGCCATCATCGCGCGTGACGCCGGCACGCAGGCGCGCAATGCTGGCTCCCCGACGCTGAACTAGCCATGGCCTTCACGCTCGAACGCACGACGGGCTTCAACGGCCGCGCCCTGGGGAAGCTCGCGGTGTTCGCCATCGCGGTGACGCGCTCGATCGACGGTAACGATGTCCTCGAGGCAACGGTCGGCTTCCCGGCGGGCAGCACGTTGCAGAATCGCAGCACGCTGCGGCTCACCGATGATGACACCGGTGATGTGTCCGAATGGCGTATCAATCACTTCGAGACTGATGCGGCCGAGGGAATGCCACGGGCGCGCCTGACGGGTGCGAGCCCCCTCAGCGACTTCGCCACGATGGGGGTGATCTCCCAGACGCAGAACGGGCAGCGCATCACATCGTTCGGCGGCGTCAAGACGATCGCGCAGTGGCTGACCGACTCCATCCTCACAAGCCTGCCGGCGGACATCGCGCCGTGGCTCGATACCACGCTGGGCACGATCAGCTCGACGGCGCTCTACACGCTGTCGTTCACCAGCTGGACGCCGCTCGAGCTGATGCGCAGCCTGGAGACCGCGAGCAACGGCGAACTGGTGCTCGAGCGCCAGAGCGGCACGGGCAAGTACCGCATCGGCCTCCCCGCGCAACGCGGTAGCACGACGCCGGACGTTGTGATCTCGCAGGGCAAGAACCTGCTCCAGTACGCGAGCGAGTCCGACGATGCGGACGTGGTCTCGGTGATCGAGCCCTTTGGCTCGGTGGCGAATGGCGACTACGGCCCGTGGAGCATCGGCGAGAACGCCTGGCAGGTCACCGCGATCGATGCGTCGCTCTGGGTCACGCTGCGGGACAGCACCGGGGCGCAGACCCCGGTCGCCTTCGACGACCAGTACAACAACCACGGGCTCGTGTGGGAGTACGCCGGCACGCTGCAGCGGGCGTCGATCGTGGACTCGCGCGCCGTCGATGGGGCGGTGAAGCTCAGTGCCGCGTTGGGGCTCGGCGCCGGCATGGTCGTGAGCATCACGAAGAGCACGCTCGGCGAACCGCTCGGCGAAGTCTCGAACCCCGCGCTGACCGCGACCGATACCGGACGGCGCATTGAGCCCATCACGGTCGAGGGCGGCCGCGGTGAGCGAAACTACATGCCGAACGCGCAGCTGCAGAACGGCGCGACGGGATGGTCTGTCGGCGACGCAGGCGCGGTCATTCCGCGCATTAAGCTCAACGTCACACGCACCCTGCAGGCGAATGGCGCGCGGAGTGCGGGCTCGAGCGCCGCCCTGCCGATTCGCGGGCTGACGGCGAACGAGTGGGTGTACGAGGGCGACCAGCTCGTGGTCGCCGGTGCCAACATGGCCATCACGGCCGATGCGGTGCCGACGACCGCCGGTGGCCTCACCCTGACGGTGGCGCCAGGCCTGCCGGGCGCGATGGCGGACAACGACCCGCTCACGCTGCAGCGCACGCGCGTGCGCAACCTCCTCACCGATGGCGTGCAGTCGATCCTTGGGCCGCTGCGCGTACGTGCGACGGATGCGGACCAGCTCAGTGACTACTTCCTGATCCCGGCCATCACGACGAAGCTCGTCGTCAACGGCTACGACGCCGGCACATCGCCGATCGGGACGCTGCGAGCCACGCAGTTCGAGACGGCGGGTAAGCTGCGGCTGTGGAACGCGGACTACGCGCGGTTCTTCTACAACAGCCTTCCGGCCGGGTCGATCTACGACGCGAACATCTACGCGTACTCGCCGCTTTGGAACAGCGGGACGTCGAAGCTGACCGTGACGGTGGATCCAAGCTACACGTACATGATCGGCAGCATGACGATCGGGACCACGACGCTCGTTCCCAATGTCGCGGGCAACATCGTCGATGCCGCCGGCAATCGCCGCACGTTCGTGAACTTCCCGTTCGTGCTCGATGCGATCGCCGGCGCCGTGCTGACGATGGTCCCGGATCCGCGAATGCTGGGCAGCGGCGAAACGTTTGAGTACGTCGCCACGATGGGCAGCTCGTCGATGCCGTGGAGCAATACGACGTGGGCAGATGGCACGACGGTGACGCTCACTGAGACGCTTGAGACCCGGACGCTGCGGCTCAATGGCGCGCACATCAGCGGCGCCACTTCGCTCGCCTTCAAGAACGTCGCCGAACTCGCACGCCGCGACATCCTGACCACCGACGCGGTCTACATCAAGCGGCGGATCTCGGGCACCGTCCGCGTCACCGCAGTCTCGCGCACGCAGATCGTCGGCGATGATGGCGCAGGCGGCTCCTATACGTACTGGAAGAACGACTTAAGTGTCGATCTGGCGACCAGTACGCTCGACAACCTGGCGTCGGCCGACTACACCTCGCAGCCGGTCACCATCGGCGGCATCAACGTGACGTTGCCGGTGCTTGCGGCGACGACCACGCTCTACTCGCCGGCGGAGTTTGGCCTCAACGACACGTTCCCGATGACCTACACGGTCACGATGGACGTGATCGACAGCTACACGCCGAGCACAAATGCGTCGTGGAACAGCGCGGCGCGTGCGACCGTGTCGATCACGATCCCGAGCGGGCGGTCGTACCCGCAGGGCACGAAGGTGTCGACGAACTTCGCCGGGACCTTCACGCTGATCAACGGCGGCATGGCGTTTGGCGAGTCGCTGATGCGGCTCACCGCGGGGGTCACCGGTCCTGCCTCAAGCATCACGATCGAGACGCGCGACGCAAAGCTCGGGAAGAATCAGTACGGGGTGAACTACTACAGCCCGCTCGCGGTCGGCTACGAAGACGGCGCGTGTTACCGCATCAAGGCGAGCGCCGGCAGTGTCATCCCGATCGCCGGTGATGTGCTCTTCGCGTCGGTGAACTACCAGGTGAACGCGTCGGGCGTGGGCAACATCCCGATCAAGGCCGCCAACACGGTGGCGTTCGGTGATGGGACCACGATCACGATCACGCGCCCCAGCCTCATTCCCGCGGACGAGCCGAGCACGGGCAATATCGTGCGTATGTTGGGCGCCACGTGGGCGGGCGCTGGGCAGCTTGAGACGAAGCTCCCGGTCACCTACATCGACGTGCAGAGCCCGGCGGGCATTCAGATCACCGCGTCGGTGTGGTTCGTGCTCAACTTGCCTGTCACGGGTGTGCCGCTGACCACGCCGTTGACGATCAAGCTCGTGCAGTAAGGGCTCACCGATACCGTGCTGGTGACGGCCTCCGTCGCCGAGGTCTACGGGACTGGCGGGCCGCAGGTCGTCCGAATCACGACGTCAGCCGTCGCGATGGTGTCAGGTCTGTATCGCATCGACTGCGTGGGCGTGCCGGGCACCGCCTATCAGAGCAATCAGTACTTCGCCGTCCTCAAGGGCATGATCCACAAGGGCGATGACGCGGAAACGCCGTTCGTCGATCTGTCCCATGCGAATGCGCTCCTGCTGACGGCAAACATTCGCCTCCTCGCGGGCTCGCGCGAGCGGCGCGCCATCACCGCCACGGTCGCGCAGCTGCAGTCGGCGATCGGGTTCACGCCCTCGCGTGCCGGCCTCGAACCCGGCGTGACGTATGTGCTCGACGACGTCGGCGAACGCCTGCGCTTGGTCGCGTCGATCCGCGACTATCTGAACACCTCGCGCACCGTCATCAAGCTCGAGAACCAGAGTCGCAATCTCGCACGCCTCCTCGGCGCTGGCGGCATCTCCACGCTGGGTGGATCAGGCGCCGTCACCTCAGTAGTGGCGAGCAGCAGCGGCAGCAGTGGCACGTCCGCCTCCGCGCCGTTCGATCGCTGGAGCTTCACGAACCCTGAGTGGGGCATGGTGCTCGACGGCGTCACCGACGACAGTGCCGGCATTCTTCGGATGATGGACGCCGCAAAGACGGTCGCGCGCACGCGCGGCTGGCGCCAGTACTTCCGTCAGGCGCTAGACGTCGATTGCCTGGTGACCGACTACACGCCGAACGTGAACGCCGGCGTGCTCTATGGCTGTGTGTATCCCGTCGATGGCGTCACGATCACGCCCGGAATGCGGATCGCCGTGAAGAACGGCACGCCCAACGATGCGCTCTTCGCTGGCATCTGGATCGCGTCGACTACCGCGTGGACGCGCGCGACGGACCTCGACTCGTGGACCGATCTCACCGGCGGCGGCGTCTACTCCAGCACGATCATCCGAGTGGTGAACGGCACGCTGTGGGAAGACTCCGAGCACATGGTCGGCTACAACACGCTGGGGACTGGCAGCTACACCGGCACGCCGTCCTGGTATCTGAGTCTGATCAACCCGATCGGCGATGACGTGCGGCTGACGCTGCCGGCGGGCTATGAGTGCCGCCACACGCAGCGCTTCACCGTGCCGTTCGGCTGCGCGCTCGACGCCCAGGGCAAGATCATCAGTCACATGAGCACGCGCGCCGAGTTTGCGATCAAGGCGCTGCAGCATGGACGCATCATCCGCCTGAACCAATACGTCGACAACGGCAGCGGCGTGCAGCTCGTCTCGCGTGCAGGCGTCAACCACGGCGACATCATTACGCAGAACCGACTCGCGACGTCGTCCGTCGATTGCTGGGGCCTGAACATCAAGGGATTCGCCCACACCATTCGATCGATCTCGGTGGGCTTGTTCGGCGGCAACGTGCTCGACGAGTCTGCCGATCTCCAGGTCGGCACCGCGTACATCGTGTACGGCATTCGGCAGCTCGAACTCCTCAGCACGCACAACAACCTTTGGTCGAATGTGACCATCGACAACACCGCGGCGGGCGGCGTCGGCATCCGACTGAATACCTGCCAGAACACGCGCATCTACGGAAATGTGTTCAACCTCGATGGTACGATGGGCGCGAACACCAACTTCTCGACGCCGCTGCTGGTCGGCGACGCGAGCTATGCCTCGGATGGGAACGAGTGCTTCGGCGTGACGCTGGACCTCAACGTCTACAATACCGGCGGCATCGTCTGCGACATCGGCAACATGCGCGAGTCGCTCATCCGACTGAACACGGCGCGCGACTACTTCACCTACGGGTCGAAAGACTACGTCATCGAGCAGATCGTGAAGTGGCAGGATCGCGCGCGCGATTCCGTGGTCATCGAAGCGAACGTCGCAGCCAGCATCCCGACGATTGCAAGCTTTGCGGCCGGTGTCACGGCGGGCGGTGTGGTCACGTACAACCAGAGCGGTCTCCTCAAGCGCGTGCAGAGCAATGGCACGACGTTCACGGTCGGCGCAGGCGGCGGCGGTAGCTCGCGCACGACTGGTACGGTGACAGTCGATTTCGGCGCCGCCCCCGGCTCGAGTGCGCAGAAGGTCGTCGTCACCGGCCAGACTGGGATAGCGCTCGGCTCGGTGGTTGAAGTGTTCTTCGTCGGCGCCGCGACCGCCGACCATTCGGCCTATGAGCACGAAACCATTCTGCCACTCCACACCGTGGCCGTTGCTGGCGACATCATCGCCGGGACGGGCTTCACCATCTACGTCACGTCGAGCCTGCGGCTCTCGGGCCTCGTATCGCTCGCGTGGGCGTGGCAGTAACCAACACAGGAGAGAACGATGGCCGGAATCCGCATCGAAGGAGACGCCTCGGGCAACGTCGCCGAGGTGACCTCTGCCAAGCAGCTCAAGATCGTCCCTGAGACCAACCCGTCTGGCAATCCCGGCAACGTCGGCGCGATGACGATGCACTCGCTCAACGACAACGGGCAGGTCAGCGGAACGCCGCGCGTCTCCTCGCCGGAAACGTCGAGCGACTATCGGCTGCGCGTCGGCATGGACCTCATGCTCGACACTGAGGTGTTCAACTACGCGGCGCAGAACACCAGCAAACACAGCTACACTGCCGTCACAATGGCGAATGCGCTGTCTGGTGGCTTCCTGAACATCAACTCCGCAGGCATCACGACGCTCAACACGGCGACGCGGTTCTTCACGCAGCGCATGTTCGTGCTGCCCGGCCAGCAGACCTCGCTCTACGCCGAGACGCTCGCGGCGCTGTCGGCGGCGCCGGCCACGAACACGACGATCGACTTCGGCCTGTTCATCTGCGGCGCTGGCGCACCGATGGCGCCGACCGATGGCGCATACTTCCGCATCACCAACGCGGGCGTCTACGGCGTCGTGAACTACAACGGCACCGAAACTGGCTCGGCCATCTTCAGCTTCACGCCGGTCGTCAACCGCGTGTATCAGTTCCTAGTTACGGTCACGAACCGCAATGTCGAGTTCTGGATCGACGATGTGCTGTACGGCGAAATCTCCACGCCGGTCGGGCAGTCGCAGCCCTTCCAGTCGCAGTCGCTCCCGTACGCGATCCGGCATTCGATTGGCGGCACGGCTGCCGGATCAGCGCTCTCGCTCAAGGTGGCCGCGTACTCCGTGGCGCTCGGCGACTCGTCGGCGTCCAAGGACTTCGAGACGGCACTCTGCAAGTCGGGCCAAGGCGCCGCACAGGGGCAGTCGGGCGGTACGATGGGCACGACGGCCAACTACGTGAATTCGGCGGACCCCGCGGCCGCGGCGGCGCTCTCCAATACCACCGCACTGGTGACGGGGCTTGGTGGGCAGTACCGCTTCAACGCGGGGGTGACTGCGGTGACAGACGGCATCGTCACCAGCTTTCAGGTACCAGCGGGAACGGTCGCGGTACCGGGCCGCTCGCTCATCGTCACTGGCATCAATCTGTCGGCCGTCAACATGGGAGCGGCCGTGGCGACCACGGCATCGACGATTGCCTGGTCACTGGCATTCGGTCACACGGCAGTGTCGCTGGCCACCGCGGAGACGGGCTCGTTCGTCTCGGGTACAGCCAAAGCGCCACGCCGCGTGCCGCTCGGTTTCATGACATGGCCCGTCGGTGCAGGTGTCGGCCAAGGGCCGCAGAACGGCGACATCTACATTCCGTTTACGTCGCCCATCGTCGTGAACCCGGGCGAGTTCATCGCGTCTGTCGCGAAGTTCATCATGGGCACGGCGACGGCCTCGCAAGTGATCTGGGGCCACGTGACCATCGTCGGCTACTTCGAATAGGCGGATCGACCCATGCCGATCACACACTATATCGACGACGAAGACAACGACGCGCTGAACCTGATCGTCTACGAGGCCGAGCCGGACCTCATGGGGCTGATCACGTCGCGCGAGCAGCAGACGTGGCCGGGCAAGGCCGGCGTCGTCGTCAGTCCAGTTCGGACAACGGACCAGCGCACGTTTCGCTTCGTCTACGACACCCGCGTCACGACGCCGGCGGCGCGCCTGGCGTTGGTCGACCTCTTGGCGGACAAGTTCTGCACCGGGCTGAAAGAGATTCGCGAGGCGCATTCGCCCGATCGCGCGATGCGCGGACTTGCGCGGGTCTTTCAGGCCAACGTGCCGCTCGGTCCGCGCCAGGTGAACATCGCACCGCGCGTCGTCGTCGAATTCGCGTGTCCGATCGCCTCCAAGTGGGATGTGCAGGCGCAGTCCCGGTGGCTCACGACGACGCCGGTCGACATCCCGTGCGGCACTGTCTCGCACGGAGGCCAACTCTGGCTCCCGGGGCCGCTCTCCGCCGAAGTGCGCATCAAGTATCGCAACGCGGCGGGCCAGCTCGTCGGCGAGTTGGTGTTGATGCCATCGATTGGCTCGAGCGACACGCTCATGGTCGATCTCTCGGCGAATCAGCTCTGGAAGGTCGACAGCGTCAACGTCTACACCGATGCCTACGCGATGAAGACCGGCGGGCAGTGGTTTGTGCTGTCGCATCGCTATGGCAATCGCGCCCTCGACGTGTGGGGTACGCTCGAGGTGACCGGCGCGACCGGCACCTACTTCTACCGTCGCAACTGGAGCAACTAGGTGACGATCCCACTCGCGCCCCCAGATCTCGACCCGACCGAGCTCGCGCTCGTCAGTCGCTGCGTCTACCACTATCGGCCGTCCGATCTGACGGTCGACATGCTGAACGGCCAGAAAGGCACGTTCACGCGCAACGCGACGGCGACGTTCTTGGACTCCCTGGGCGTGACCTGCACGGCTGGCTACGGGCAGCCGCGGTTCGAGCCGCGCAGCTTTCTGGGCTCGACGCGCATGGGGCTCCTGTTGGGCACCAGCGATCGGCTCACCTTCGCGGCGGATCTGCGCCCACGCGCCTTGGCGTTCTGGTTCGCGTTCGAGCAGATCGGCGCGATCGGGGCGGCGGGCACGGGCCTGTTCTCGCTGTGCAACGATGCGGCGACCGGTGCGCGCCTCGTGCTCGATTCCAGCGGCGCGTTCTATCGCCTCACGCACCACAACGGTTCCAGCTCGATCACCGTCACGCTGGCCGCCGCGCCGGTCAACGGTGATGACGTCGTTCTATGGGGCTACCTGTACGGCGACGGCAGCGTGCAGCTCTTCCAGCAGATCGGGTCCGCCAATGCGACCAACACCGCGCGCAGCAGTGCGAACGCGCTGGGAAGCGCGTGGGCCACGGGCGCGCGCCTGCGCTTCAACGGCGTCGGGACTGGCGGCACCGGTAGCCTCTGGCTCGATCGCTTTCGTATGATGTTGGCCCTCCCGACCTACGCCGAGTTGAGTCGCACGCAATGAGCTCGATCGCTTCCCTCCTGACGACCGCGCCACGCATCGCCACGTGGCAAGACGCTGAGACGGTGCTCGCCATCATCGCCGCCTGTGCGGGCGGCCTCGCTACCACGGCGACCGCGGCGCGCTGGGCGTGGCTCCGCGCGATCAAGGTGCGCGAGGCCCGACGCGAGCGTGATGCGCGCTCGCAAGCGATCCTGACGCGCCTCGACACCCTCGCTGAAGGGGTGGGGCAGATCGCGCACGAGGTCCGGGACAACGGCGGCAGCTCGCTCAAGGATGTCGTTCGCGAAATCCGGTCGAGTTTGGCCCTCGAGGTCTCAGCGCGACGTGTCACCGAGACGCGCGCCATCTGGGAGCGTCGCGTCCAACACGACGGCACCATCGTGCCGGTCTACGTGAGTCCCGAATGGACGCACCTTACCGGGCTTACGCGCGAAGACACCGAGAACGGAGGCTGGATGCGGGCGATCGCGTCGGCCGATCGGGAGCGGATCGTGGCGAATGCGATGGAGGCGTGGGACGATGGGCGCATGTTTCAGGCGGAATACGACGTAGTCAATGTGCTGACCGGCGTCCGCACTGCCGTGCGCCACCGCAGCACACCCGTGTTGGACGCCCGCGGCCGCATCGTCGGCTGGGTAGGACATCTCCAGCCGCTTTGGTAGTTCCTTGCGCTTTTGGCACGGTGTTTCCTACGGTTCGCTCGTGTCACTCCACCCTGCAACCCAAACCGGGAGGTGATCGTGTCGAAGGCGCGCGCGTGGGCGTGGTTTCTGTTGGGTGTCCAGATCATCAACGCCGTGGCGTTCGCGCTCACGGCGATGTCGTCGTTTCAGCTGTCGCCGGGCATGAAGGAGCAGGTCATGACGGCCAACATTGCCATCGCGTCCGTGGTCGGTGGTCTGCAGGCGTTCGCCAAGTCGTTGAGTGATCGCGATGGCGACGGCACACCCGATCTGTTCGACGAGGCGCCGGACGATCCCTCGCACGTGGAACCGGTGCTGTAACGTGCCAACGTCGCCGACGTCGCTCGCTGAGGTCGCGGCACGTCCGCGCCGACTCCCGTCGTGGATTCAGCCGACGGATGATCCGCTCGCGGTCGCGATCGTGATGGCCGCGCGCGAGGCCGTGGGGGAATGCGAGGTCCCGGCCTCGTCGAATCGCGGGGCCATGATCGACGCCTGGAACACGGAGCGCGGCGCGCCGCTCGGCTCGTACTGTGCGCGAGCTTCGCGGCGTCGATGTGGGCGCAGCAGGGCGCACCAACCGCCGGCGTCGGCCACGATCCCTCGTGTGATCGGCTGATGCAGTGGTGCGTGCAGACCTCGCGCTTCAGCAAAGCCCCGGCGCTCGGGGCCTTCGTGTTCTACGGCGTCCCGGGTGATGCGCAACACGTCGGCATCGTGCAGCGTGTCGCGCCCTACGTCATGAGCATCGAAGGCAACGCTGCGTGGGGCGGCACGTTCTCGCGCAACGGGGAAGCGGTGATCGCGCGACGCGTCGATCTCGGACGCGTGCTGGGCTACGGGCACGTGCAGGCCCGCAGCTGATGCGTGACTTCGGCTACTTCCCGATCGTGCGGCGTCCGCTGCACCTCGCGCGCTGGTCCGGCGTCGTGCTGGCGGGCCTGTTGGCCGTCATCGTCGGCGTCGAGCTGTGTACGTGGGCTGCCGCGGCGGTGTGGCGATGAACCTCCGCGCGCTCGAGGCGCAGCTCTGCGTCATGGACGGCGATCGCCTACGCCACGTAGAAACCGTGGCCGAGGCTAACGGCGTGCTGTTTCTCTGCCCGCTCTGCATGGCCCATCACCCGGATGGTGTCGGCGTCCACATGGTGCACGTGCTCTTCGCGGAGCGTTGGGTGCCGGACAACGCCGTCCCGGGCCCCGGTCGCTGGCAGGCCTCGGGCACGACGATCGATGACCTCTCGCTGATGCCGAGTGTGCATCTCACCAGCCCCGGCGGCTGCGGATGGCACGGCTGGGTCGTGCGTGGAGACGCCACATGACCGCGCCGCGCTATTACCGGCGCCGCCCCTCGATGCTCGCGGATGTCGCGGGCGTGCTGCTCTTCCTGGCGATCATCATCGGCGCGACGCGGCAGTGGTTGCAGAACCACGATGCGCGGGTGCGCGCTGAGGTCTATCAGGCGGCCGAGCAGCACGCCGCCGCGACCATCACCCTGCGCCGCGCAGCGTGGCAGCGCACGTACGACTCCCTCGCGACGCTCTCGCGCGTGCGAGACACCGTACTGGTCACGCAGATCCGCACCGTGCGCGAACTCGTCACGCGCGTCGACACCGTGCGTGACTCGAGCGCCGTCGCGCAGGCACTGCGCGCGTGCACCGCCCTCTCGGATGACTGCGACACGTTCCGCGTCAGTGCGACGCGCGCGCTCGTTGCTGCGGACTCGCTCCGCCAACTCGACTCCGCGCGCGTGATGACACTCGCGGTTGGACGCGCCGCCGCGAGTGACTCAGTCGCGCGTGTGATCCGCCAACGCAATGCGCGGCCTGGCTGGCGCGTCGTGTTCTCCACGGCGGCAGTGTCCGCCCTTACCGCGTATGTCGCGGGAGTTGTCACTCGATGAAACGTGCCCTCGGTGCTGCAGCAACACTTGCGATGGCCGCCGTCGTGATCGCCGCTGCGCCGAAGGCTGGCGTGTCGCTTTCGAACCGTGTCGCCGCGACGAAGGATGCGCGCGTGCTGACCGCAACGATGACGCCCAAGAGTGGATGGGTGGGCCCGTATCGCTGGCGTATCACCGTCAATGACAGTCTGCGCTGGACCGCGACGGCGCAGCGGGTGGTGGACACGACGACGCTGGGCTTTCCGGTGTGCGTGCGCTACCGCGCGACGGTGTTTCCCTTCACGCCGGCGCGGGATTCCCTGACGCGCGTGCTCACGCTGTGCCGCACTGGGATGCCGGATGAAGTGGCGCACCTCGACTCGTACCCGGTGCAAACGATTCGCGCCAACAAGCCGCCGCGCATCGGCGACTCGACGTCCTACGTCTGCAAGCTGCTGAGGAACAAGTACAACGGCACCGTGCTGTACTTCGATCCGAAGTGCCGCGATCTCGCAGATGATTTCTACCACGAGCGGCGCCCATGACGATCGATTGGGCAGCCGTACACACCGTCGCGCTGAAGCGCGCCCGACGCGAGTCCGATGATCACGACGAGGCCGATGACGTCGCGTCGATGGTCATGGCGCGTATGTTCTTCTCGGGCACTGAGATCGACGACCCGCAGCGCGTGGCATACGTCGCCGCACGCAATGCGTTGCTCGATGTGCGCAAGCGTCTGCACACCCGACACGAGCGGCCGTGGCGTGATGGCGATGACGCGGTCGACGAGACGGCAGATCCGCTCGCCGCGCTGATCGCCGCGCAAGAGCACGCTACACGCCGCCGCGCCCTTCGCTTGGCGCTGCGTGCCCTCTCGCCAGCCGACCGGCAGGCCGTTCGTCTCTACCACCTCCGGGGCGTGCCGGTGCCCGAAGTGGCGCGCGCGCTTCGGACGACCGAGGGCGCCATGAAGATGCGGCTGATTCGCGCGCGGCACGCGATGCGCGCGACGCTCTGCCCCCTGCTTACGAGTGTTTCCTCCTCTTCCTGCCCATCATGACGACACCGACGCCGACCTCCAGTGAGATCCTCGCCGCGCACATCGAGCAGCGCAATGCATGGATCTCGACGCAGTTCCAAACACCGGCTCAGGCCGAACCGTACCTCCTCGTGCTCGAGGCGCGCGCCGCTGCATTCGCCGCGCACGTCGCCTCGATGGACATCGCGCCTGAGATGACTGTCTGGGCGCTCGCGATGGCGCGCAAGTACGGCAGTTGGGTGCGGGCGCACTTCTTCATTGCCGACTGGATCACCGCGCTGCTGATCGTGCGATACGGCGAAGAGCCAGACGCCGAGAAGTCGACGGATCAGCGCGTCGATGACGATGGCGTGCGGATCTTCCAAGGCTGGCCGCGCGCCTTCAGCGATGCTGATCTCCAGCGCGCGCAGGAACTCCTGCAGGGCAAGAACTGGTCTGCGGACCTCACGCTGCTCGCGCGTGACGCGGGCCTCTCGACCACGGAGACCGCGTAAATGTCGCAGCTCACCGACTTCGCCGAAAACAAGCTCGTCGACGCGCTCTTTCGCGCGCAGACCCTCGGCGCGCCCGCGACCCAGTACTGGGCGCTCTTCACTGCGGCGCCGGGCGAGACCGGCGGTGGCACTGAGACCACCTACGGGAGCTACGCGCGCGTCGCAGTCACAGCGTCACTGGCCAACTGGGCTGGTACGCAGAGCAGTGGCAGCACGACCGCGTCGAGCGGCACCGGCGGACAGACCAGCAACAACGCGGCGATCACGTTCCCATCGCCGACCAGTGGTCCGGCCACGCTGACACACTTCGCGATGATGGATGCGTCGACCGCCGGCAATATGTGGATGTATGCCACTCTCACGGCATCGCGTACCGTCAACAACGGCGACGCCGCGCCATCCTTTGCTATCGCGGCACTCACCGCGACGGCGGCGTGATGTCACCGCTGTTTGCTGTGTTCGACATTGCGTCCGGTGCGCTCATATCCGTGGGCAGCGTGGTCGCAGACCCGCTGCCAGCAGGGATGGCCGCGCTCGACATCTCTGCGGTGGACATGGCGGTCTCGGAGTGGGACGCGGCGACGCGCACCATGGTACCGCGTGGCCCGCTCGTGCTCACCGAAATGAGTCGCGGCGAATGGATGGCGCGGCTCGGCGATGCCCGCGAAGACATGCTCAACGAGCTCCGGATCGACCCCGCCGTGCCCATCCCGATTCGGGGCAAGATCGAACGGCTCTACAAGGTGATGGACCGCCGGACCGGCGTCGATGTGTCGTTCGCTGAGACCATCGCGGGCGTCAATGCGCTCGCCGCGCTAATGGTGTGGGCGAAATCGGCGATGGGGCGCACGGAAGGTCTGGACGTCGCTGACGTGCCCGCGTTCGTGGCGATGATGCTCGCGCCCAAGGTGGTACCCGTTGTCTAACTGGCCGCTGCTGAACGCGAGCGCGACAGAAAGCGTCGGCCTTGTGCGCGCCAGCTCACGCGGCACCGACTTGGCCAGCGGCGCCGCGCACACGTGGTCCTCCTGGGTGCAGCTCACCGCCGCGACCTCGCGCTCAGCGGAAGGGTTCCTCGTCAATGTCGTGTCCTCGGCGGGCTGTGGCCGGATTCAGCTCCTCGAGATCGGTATCGGCGCGAGTGGCAGCGAGGTCACGCTGTTCGGGCCATTCGCGATCGATGGGAACGCCGGCATCGCCACCGAAGGGCAATCGCTGTTCGTACCGATCCGCGTCCCCGAAGGCGCACGCATCGCGGCGCGGGTGCGCAACTCGACCGGCAGCAACACGGGCCAGGCGAACACTCGCGTCTCGCTGACCTTGTTCCGTGGCGGTGGGCTGTTCCCGGTCGGGATGCAAGAGACGTTCGCCGTGGGGTTGTCGCTCACCACGGGCAGCGTGACCAGCACGACGCAGTTGGATTCCGGCGCGACGGCCAACACGGCGGGGGCTTGGGTGGAACTCACCGCGTCCACGCCGGTCGAGACCCGCGGCTTTTACATCTGTCAGTCGTTCAATGCGGGTGATGGCACGCGCGCCACGTACATCATCGACGTCGGCATCGGCGCGAGTGCGGCCGAAGTCGTCGTCGCGAGCTTTCCCGTCACGGGCGACTTCACACAGCAAGGCGGCCCCAAAATCCTCGGCCCGTTCCCGTTGCATCTGCCAGCCGGGACGCGCATCGCGGCGCGATCGCAGTCGAGCAGTAACGCGGCGTCGAGCCGGAATTGCGGCGTCTTTCTCGTTCTCATCGGGTAACCGGATGCCAGTCTCTATCGCTGCCAGCGGCTCACAGACCGCGACGCTCAACACCGACCACACGCTAACGACCACCGCTGGCCCCACGGGCGGTGGCGTCTTTCAGTTGCGCGTGGATACCAACGCGCTCGTCAACGGCGAGACGGTGTTTCTCACGGTGCAGACCAAGACGCGCAGCACGGACGTGACGCGCCAAGTGTACCCGCGTGCCGTGTTCACGCACGTGCAGCAGGACCCGATCAAGGACAGCCCCGCGATCGCGGTACCGAACGGCTGTGAAATCGTCGCGATTTTGCGGCAGGAAGGCGGCACCGGTCGCGCCTTCCCGTGGGCGCTGTACCGACTCGACGCGTAAGTGTTCGCGCAAGCGCTCCCCAACCTCAGTGGAGCGCTCCTTGGATCGCTCTCTCCAGCCGCACAGGGACTCTCTGGTGCGGTGACGTTCGGCGTGACCGCTGCTGGAGCGCTCACCGTGCCGAAGGACTTGGCAGGCAGCCTCGCGATGAGCGTGACCAGCAGCGGGATGATCGTTGTCCCAAAGGCGCTCGCCGGCGCAATCGCGATGAGCATGACGATGGCGGGCGACGTCGTGGTGCCCAAGGCGCTGACTGGCGCGTTGGCGTTGGGCGTGGTGGTGAACGGCGGCATTGTGACGAGTAGCGCGCTCGCGGGAGCCATCCCGCTCAGCGTGTCCGCATCCGGCAGTCTCAACGTGCCGATAGCGTTGTCTGGTGCGATCGCGCTCAGCCTGGTGGCGAGTGGATCGATCTCGGTCCCCAAGAGTCTCGCAGGCGGCGTCGCGCTCGCCATCACGGCGGCTGGGGTGTTGACCATCCCGAAGCTGCTCGGCGGAGCGGTGAGCATTTCGGTCTCGCTCGTCGGAGCGCTGCTCGATACGACGCTGTTCTCGCACTACGTCGACGGGACGCAGCAAATGATGGCGCGGTACTTCGGCAGCATCGTCGTGCTGTCGAGTCACGAGGGGGATGTCACCGCGGCGCCGTCGTTCACCGGAGCAATCACAACGCTCGACCCAACCTCGAGCGTGACTCTTATCGCGGGTGAGCCCTGATGCCGAACAACATTGCGCCTGAGTTGCCCATCGACAACAACGCGTTGATGTGGTGCGAGATCTTCGAGAAGGTACCGAACGGGACGACGGGCACGATCGAAAGCGTGCCGGTCACTGGACGGACCGACATCGTCGCGTACATCGCCGCGACGGAGCTACTCTCCGATCTCACGCCGATCAACGCGGCGCTGTCGATCCCGCTGCCGCAGATCGGTTCGACGAATCGGTATTCGTCGACGATGCTTGGCTCCCTGCTCAAGACGCACTTGCTCGCGCTCGCCGAGCAAACCGTGTACGTACACTTCCGCATGGGCGCCGGGCCCTGGCACGAGGTGGCGCAGACCATCGTGAAGAACGTGCGAGCGGCTACGTAAGATGGCCCGTCCACCGGCGGTGATCGTGCCGCCCGATCCGATGCTCGTCGTGGATCGGCGCACCCCGTTTGTCTGCCACTCGCCTGTGTTGCTCGATGCACAGGGGCGGCCGTTGGTGAACCGCACGGTGCGGCTCGCGCTGTGTGCCGCCGAGGATCCGGCGACCGAGATTCACAACACCCTGGCGGGCTACGGCGTGGGCGTCGGCGATGGGTCCTACTCGCTCGCCTTAGTGCCGTACGCGCTCTGGCTGCGCCTCGCGGACTTCGCGAACCTGCGGATCTATCTCGTCGCAACGGCCGCGCAGATGGTGCCGGTGAGTCTTCCGCTCCGCGTGGTATGGCGCGCAGACACGTATCCGGTGGTGCCGGCATGAGCTCCCGCCACGAAGCCCGGACACTGCGCGGCACGGCCGCGTGGGAAGCGTCGATCGACCGCGACGACGCCTTACGAGCGGCGCAGCCCCCGCGCCCCTCGAGTTCGGATCCGCTGCGGCGCTGCGCGACGTGCGGCCAGTGGCCCGTCATGGACAAGCAGAAACGATGCCGCGCCACCGGTAGCCCGCACGTTTACGTGCCCGCGCCCATCGTGGGCCAGCCGATCATCCGCGGATGAGTCGTCGCAGGGCGGCTGCAGTACCAGACGCTGCCGCGCCGGAGCTCGAGCCCGCGATCGAACCGCAGGTCGCGCGCGAGGCCGCGTGGGCGGCGTTCTGGGCGCCGGTGACGCCCATGCTGCTCACCGACGCGGAGCTCGTCGCGCTCGAGCGCGACCTCGTCCTCACCGCAGGCCGCCCCCGCCGCCCTCCGTCGCAAAAAACTTCCACTTGACCAATTAGGCGGTCAGTCTTATTGTTCTGGAGTCGGGCGCAATGAGCGCTGACCAGCACCGCAGACCGCTGATGAGGTCCGCAACAGGTGGAGCAGCACAATGGCAAAGTACCCCCTCCCTGCATGGTGTCGCATCGTCCGCCGCGTTGAAGCCAACGTGGTGGCGACCTACCACCAGATGCCGCAGATCCGTCGCCCGTTCGACGCGGTCGCCTACGTGGCGCCGAAGCTCGCGATCGAAGACGTAGAAGTCTTGGTCGTCATGATGCTTGACGCGCAGAATCGCGTCATGGGCCTGCAGGAAGTCACGCGCGGGCTCGTGAATTCGTCGCTGGTCCATCCGCGCGAAGTGTTTCGCATGGCGATCGTGATGGGCGCGACCAGCATTGTCGTGGCGCACAACCACCCCTCCGGCGATCTCACGCCAAGCCCCGAAGATCGGCACGTGACCGAGCAGCTGGCGGCAGCCGGCAAGCTGCTCGACATCCCGCTCTTTGACCATTTGATCGTTGGGAGCCAGAGCATCGCGCTCGAAGTGTTCACCTCGTTCGCACTGAACGGACTCCTGTAACGCACGGGCGGGCACGGTCGAGTGACCGTGCCCCACCCCCCTGACTGGACCACGCCATGACTGATCAGACGAACCGCCCGGACTTGACCTACGACACCCCGCCACGGCCACCGCTTCGCACGGTCGATCGACCCGACGACAGTCGGCCCGCAACGCCCGAGGCGCAGGCCGCGCTCGTCAACATGATTGCGATGCACGCTCCACACGTGGGCGAACCCTTCTCGCAGCGACAGTTGGCCCGGAAGGTGCTTGCCGGCCGCAGCTACCAGGCCGTGCAGGCGTGGCTGAATGGCGAGCCCGTACCGCGCGTCACCGCCGACTGGCTGCTGCACGATCTGCAGCGCGTCGATGCACGCGCCGAGGATCGCATGATCCGCGTCGCGGCCGATGAAATCGCCATTGTCGTGCGTAGCGGCATGACCACGTCGCCCGCGTCGCTCGAGGAGCACGATCGTGTCTGATCTCGTGCTTCGTGGCAATCGCCCGTGGTCGTGCAGAGCGAGCAACTCTACGAAGTCTCCATCGACCCTGCGACCGGTGCACGAATCGAAACGCCGTTGACGCACGCCACCGTCTTCATTGCGTTGGTGCACTCCGCGGACGTCAATCGGCCGATCGAAGACGTCATCGTGCATCGGCTGCTCTACTCGCAGGCAAACGAAGTGCTGCCCAGTGGCGTGTACGAAGTCGCGTTCGGTCCACGGGCTGCGCGGCGACATCTTGAGGGACGCTCGAGCGTGTTGGTGCGGGTCGAGATCCCTGGTGTCTACGTGCAGGTCACCGAACGCCGGATTGATCGCCCGGCCGAACCACGACGTCGCACCGCGCGGCCGATCGCGCCGAGGATGCTCAGGTGGGCATTGGTGAGCGGAGGGCGCCAGTCACTCGCGTGCGTTGCTGCGTGTGGTACCATGGAGATGCGCTGTCCTGCCGACACGAGAGGAGACGGTCACGCTGGGAATGACATCACCACCAAGATCGCGCTGACGTTCCGCTGACGCGAGCCGCGATCGTGAGGGCATGATCTATCTCCTCCAGCTGCCCGACGGCACGATCCTGCAGTGCCGTGACGCCTTCAACGCGCACCAGCTCGCGTCGATCTACCTGTTGCTGCTGCGCCCGGACCCACCGCCCCCCAGCCCCACGTAGCCTAACCTTGCGTTATTGGCACGGTGCGAGCATCTTCGACAGACCATGAACGCGCCGCCGCTCCCCGAGTCTGTCTCACTACCGCCCGACGTCCGACGCGACGGGGCGGCGTTGCTCCAGTCGTCGGCGCCGTTGCGCCGGTATCCCGTAAGCGCCGCTCCGGGCTTCGCGATCGAGGTCTCCGACCACCCGGAGCCCGTCTACCTCCTCGGCGACGCGGCCAGCATCGAGACGCCGGTGCCGTGTCGCGTGTGTGGCACGTGGAACCCGGCCGTGCTGAGCGGTCGGCATTTTTTCCTCTCGTTCGAGCCCGATGCCGCGCTTGAGATCACCAGCGTGCGCCGCGTGCAGCACCACATCGGACGACTCGCCTTTCCATCCGGCTGGGCCGCATCGCCTTGGCTCACCGCGCCGTCACGCAAGCAGCTCCTCAAGCGACTCGACGAATTCACCGCGGCCTTTGTCGAGCAGCGGCTCGTCCGTCGTCCCGCGCTCTCCCGTACCACGACGGGCGCGCGATAGCAGCACCCTGCAGGTCACCACACTACCCGAGGACCGTATGAGCCCCACCGACGTGCTACTGCATCCCACACCCCCGCTCCCCGCCACCGCGCTGCAGGTCGATCTCGAGATGGTATCGACGGCAACAACGCCGCCGGCGGAAGCGGAAGCGGAACCCTCAGCGCATCCGCAGCAGGCGGAGAAGGACGCCGAGGCGAAGCGTCTCGCTGACGCCACCCGCACCGCCGCCGTGCTGGATGCGGCGGCCGTGTTGCTGGCCGAGCGCCCGCGCCGTGCGTCGCTGCGCGAGCTCGCCGACGAAGCCCTGATGATCGACGCGATTCTCGAAGCCGCTGAGGGCGATCTCACCCCGGAGCTCGAAGCGCGTCTCGACGCGCTGACCGAGGACCTCACCCTCAAGGCGGACGGCATCGGCGACTGGCGCGAGACCCTGCAGGCCGAAGTGAATCGCTTCGCTCTGGAGAAGAACCGGTTCAAGGCCGAGACCGATCGCCTCGCCGCGATCGAGAAGAGCGCCCAGGCGCGCCTCGCCCGCTTCGACGAGCGCACGAAGCAGACGATGCAGCGCATGGGCCGCCTGAAGCTCGAGGGCGACGTCTGGACCATCACGGTGCAGAGCAATCCGCCGAAACTGATCGTGGACAACGCGGACGCCGTGCCGGCGAGCTACGTGATCACCGAGACCGTGAAGTCGGTCGATACCGCGGCGCTGAAGGAGGAGTTGATCGCGCGTAAAAAGGCCGACGAAGCGCTCGAGAAGGTCCTCAAGAAGGCCGCGACCGACGAAGAGCGAGAGGCGATCCGCGCTGCGCAGCCCGCACGGGCCGCGATCGATGGGGCCCATCTCGAAGTCGGCACCACGCTGCGAGCGCGATAAGCGTCGCGCGCATGGCGCCGGGTGTCGGACTGCGTAAGCACCGAACGGCTGATCGCCGTGGCCCACCCGGTTGTCATGCGCGCACCGTGCTGCGCTAGGTCATGCGTATGCTTCGCCCGTAGTGTGCCGGGTTGAAGGGCGCCCCTGACTTGTAAGGTCTTGATGCCGACTCCGGCGGCAACTGAGAGGCCTCGAGGCGCAGCACGGAGCGCAGGCTGAGCAGTCTGAGCCACGGTGTAACGCGTGACGCGAGCGACCGCGACGGTGCAACTCCTTAGCGAACACTCACGGATAGACGGGGATGAACGATCTGTTCAGCCAGCAGTCAGATAGGCTACGCGACGGCCGCGAAAGGAAGCGTCGAAAAGCTGGCAGGAAGTCGCTCGGCAAACGTCATGCGTTGCATCGGCTCATGGTCGTGGGGCGAGTTGCGCGAGGAGCAGCTGCCTGATCGCTTCGCGGTCGCTTGGTGGGACACGCCAGTCGCGATGATACTGTTTTCCGGTGAATCGAATCACCGTGCGCTTGCTGTGTGCGATGTCGCGCAGCGCATCGAGGTACGGGGTGGCGTCCACATCCCACCACTCCCAGATGCCGCCGGCCGCATTGTCGCGATCCACCGCATCGGCTCCGTACGACTCCGGCGTCCAGTCGTAGTAGCCGCTGTCAGTCTTCACCGCGTAGTTCCGGATGAAGAGCCAGTCGTCCGCCACGTAGGTGACCTGCAGTCGCATCACGAGGCGCTTCCCGGTGTCGATCAAGTACGGCTTCACCGCCGTGCGACTGTTGACGAACTTCGGCGAATTCGGGTGCGTGTACGTGGTCTGGCCGGTGACGGAATCGATCGTCTTGCGCAGCGCCTTGAGGGCGACCCGCTCCTCACGAAACGCGGCGGTATCTGCGGCCGGCGTGGTGTCGGTCAAGACGGGCAGCCTCGAGGTGTCGGCAGCCGCGCTGCGCGCCGGCGCAGCGTCAGAGCATTTCCCGATGATCAACAGCCCAATAAACGCAGCGATGAGACCGCCGCAGCCCAGCGGAAGACAGCCCACGTCGACGCCATTTGCAATCTTTACCACGTAAATCGCCTCATCGTTAAGGAACCGTCACCGGGGACCGCAGACGCTGCACCGACGCGTCTTGCCAGTTTTCCCCACACTGTCCACAGCGGACAAATTGTCCCGTTGCCTCGCGTGCACCGGATTCGTAGCGTACTGATGCACCCCGAAACAAAACCGAAATGACTGATTGGGTGGTCTACAATTACCGCGTGATTTTGCCCTGTGCGCACCCGGTGCGCGCCAACCCGGGCGACATCATTCGCGTCCGTCCTGGGCATCCGACCGCGCCGGTCGCCGTGTGGCGACGACAGCGCGGCGAATGGACCCGTATCCGCGTCGGCCCACCGAACTACGGTGGCTTGATCATTCAGGAGTACAACGGCGTCATATCGCGACCGGAGGCTTCAGAGGCCCAACACTCAGATATGGGCGCTGCTTAGCGTCTTCCGCATCCGCCGCGGCTTCTGCTTCGGCCAACCCATCAAGCTCGCGCAGCGTGTCGGCTGATACGGGCCCCGGCAGGGTGGCGGGTGCAGACGCCGGACGCTCCGCGGTGCTGCCGCCAAGGATCACTTGCCGACCGACCTGCTCCAGCCCGCCGATGAGGTTCAGCTGCTCTTGGCGCGCCATGTCGAGCAGTCGCAGCACAGAACGGGCGTTGCCCGCGATCGCGCCGAGCTGAAACTCCGAGGCCAATCGAAACTCGGTGCCGAGACCGGCTGGTGGATCCGGCAGCGCCGCGGTGCCGACGTCGGTCCGGTATCGCTCCGCCCACTCTCGAATTTTTGTCCAGTTCGCGGCACGCGGCTGCGCGATGTGCCCCTGCGCAAAGTCCGTGAGGGACTTCACCGAGACCCCGACTTCAGCGGCCACGGGAGTGGAGCCACGCCGCGCCAAATGTTCACGCGCCAATGCGCGTGCCGACTCTACGGCTTCATCAGTAGTCACGACAGGAAGCTCCACCAAGCGCGGACGTATCCGCTATTGCGTCCAATGTCGGGACTCCCTACATTGTAGGCACTCGCCGTCAGTATAGTGGCCCTTGCGCCAACACCAGCAGGAACGGAGCCCGATGAGTGCCTCACGATACCTGACCCTTGCCGCAGTAGCGCGACGTCTTGAGCGAGCGATCCCGACCATTACGGCCATGATCGCGCGTGGTGAGCTCGAGAAGGAGCTGCTGGAAACCGGTGACGGCACGTCGCAGCTGATCGTGCTCCGTGAGTCCGTGGAGCGCTATGAAGCCGCACAACAGAAGGCCGCCGTCGCGTGATGCGGTCGCCCTCATCCGGCGCGCAGCCGCGTGCGTCGCTCCGCCTTCCGGATGTCGGCCATCGTGCGGCCACTCCGCAGCAGTCCATCGAGCGTCGTATCGGCGCGCAGCACGCAATCGCCTGGGATCTCCGGCGCGGAGGCGTTGCTCGCGTCACCAAAAGCAACCCAGCCCGGATCGACCTCGAGGCCGAAGCTGTCGTATGCCCAGGCGCACAACGCCGACACGAAGTCGAGCGTGAGGCCACGGTGTCCGCGCAGCAGCCGGCTGGCAGTGCTGTAGTTGGGGCTCAGATCGCTCGGCAGGTACGGATTCAACCCTTCGATCACCACCGGGTGACTCAGGTGGAAATCCGGCCCGCCGTCGGCGCGCTGATCGAGCAGCGACAGCACGAGGCGACAGCGATTGGCGACCGCCAACTGCAGCGGACTGGCTTGGGCCGGATTCGGGCGCGGGTCGGACGGGTGGCGCTTGACGGGCGCGAGATCGTGGCGACGGGGCATACAGCACTCGGGATGCGTGGTGGTCGTGCAATGGCGCTCTCGGCGCGGTGCCGCACATCCGGTGCAACCCACACGCCACGGTGCGCCGCGAACGTCGCACGCCACGCCGAACCGGCGCGCGGCGCCGCTCCAGCGGGCTACAGGGGAGCCCCATGTGCGAAAGTTGTCGCCCCCATGCGAAATCGGGAAGGGCGATGCGGCATGGCTCCAACGAAAAACGCCGGACCCGAAGGCCCGGCGTTCCCGACCCAGCCACCACAGCCGGGGTTTTCGCAGCGAGTCCCGAGGTCAGACCCCACTCGCCACTAAGGCGAAAGTACACGAGACCCGCGCGTCTCGCCAGCGGTTACGCACGTCGTTGTTGTCTGCTGTGTCCCACCACACCACACGTCCCGAGGTCTGTATGGCAGTGCTGTTCAAACCCGCTGCGCGCACCAAGGTAAAGCTCAAGATCCTCATTCTTGGGCCGACCAACAGCGGTAAGACTTTTGGTGCGCTTCACATTGCCGATGGCCTGACGCCTGGGAGCATCGGCCTCATCGACTCCGAGCACGATCGCGCCGACTATTACGCCGAAGTGGTCAAGTTCGTAAAGGCGTCGCCGGAGTCCCATCACCCGAAGGCCTACATCGCGGCGATTCAGGCCGCGGTCGATGCGGGCCTCGAGACGCTGATCATCGACAGCCTCTCGCACTGCTGGCTCGACGTGCTCGCGCGCAAGGACGCGTTCGACAAAGCCAATCCAAGAAGCAACCAGTGGACCAACTGGGCGATCTTCGGCGCGGAATGGGATGCGCTCATTCGCTACATCCTTGAGGCGCCCATCCACATCATCTGCACGGGGCGATCAAAGATGGCCTACGAGCAGGTCGAGCAGGGCGGGAGGAAGACGGTTGTCAAGCTCGGGCTCGCGCCGCAGCTCCGCGAAAATACAGAATACGAATTCGCGATCGCGTTCTCCATAGAGTTTAACCATCGCGCCCAGGTCAGTAAGGACAACACGAACCTGTTGTCCGAAGAAGGCCGCGTGTGGAATCTCGTCGATGGCTCCGTGCCGGCGTTGTTGCGGCAGTGGATGCAGACCGCGCGTGAGGTGGAGCGTCCGACGCCGGAGACTTCGATGGCGATCGACGATTCCCTGCTGCTCGTGCCGGTGGGCAAGCAGGAGACCGCGCGTCGTCGTGTCGCGGAGCGTCGTCAGCGCGGGCTCAGCGAAGTCGAGGCGCAAGCGCTCTTGCAGAGCATCCGCTCGCTCGCCCCGACGACGCCGGCATCGCCCACACCGGATGCCGAGCCGACGACACCGCCTGCACCGACACCACCAGAGCCGACGACCACCGCACCGCAGGGCGATGCTGCTACGATGACCGCGGCACGCGCCGCGCTCCTGACCGTGAAGCTCAACGTCGGGACGGTCACGCTCGGCTCGTGCGACGATGCCACGCTGGTGGATCTCGCCGGCAAGGCGCGCGCGAAAGGTCGCGACAGCTTGGTGGCCGCGATCGAACTCATTCTCGAAGATCGCGCACTCGCGCGCGACGCGGCACAGGCCGATGAACCCGCTGCAGAGGAAGCGGTAGGGGCATGAGCCCACGAACGCCTCCCGCATCGCAGAACGTGGTCGAGATGTACGTCCAGCAACGCCTCAGTATCCCGCAGATCGCAGCTGCCATCGGAGATCCAAAATCGCGCGTTCGGACAGCGCTACTCAACGCTGGTGTCGCTCTTCGGTCTCGCAAGGACGGAGTTCGCCTACGACGCGATGACCTTAGCTCACAAAGGCGTGGCCGAAAGAGAGGACCACACTCGGAAGCAACGCGCAGACGAATGAGCGAGCAGCGCCATGCGTGGGCAGAGGCTAACGCGGCTGGTATTTCGGTTCGCAGCGGATACGCGGAGCATACACGTGGGGAACACAAGGGTCGGCTCGTGCACGACGTCATCATGGAGGCGCGAATCGGCCGAAGAATGCGCGCGGATGAGATCGTGCACCATATCGACGGTGACCGTCTGAACAACAACGAAAACAACCTCGCGCTGATGACTCGATCTGCGCACTCACGACTTCACCGCCGAGAAGATCAGCTTTCCGGCAACATCCGAGGGAGAAAGGCAAATGGCACGTTCGCTTAATCGCGTCACCTTGATCGGCAACGTCGGTCAAGCGCCCGAAGTCCGCACCGTCGGCAACGGCTCGCGCGTCGCGTCATTCTCGCTCGCGACGGGGCGTACCTGGACCGATGCGGGCGGCGCGAAGCAGGAAAAAACGGAGTGGCATCGCTGCATCGTGTGGAACAACAAGACGTCCTCGCTCGCCGACGTGGTGGAGAAGTACGTCGCGAAGGGTGATCGCATCTACGTCGAAGGCGAGATCGAGTATCGCCAGTGGCAGGATGCAGAAGGCAATACGCGCTACACGACGGAGATTCGCGTACGCGAGCTGCTCATGCTCGGCTCCAAGCGTGATGGGGCGGAGGCCGCAGGCGACGTGCCGGCGGGATCGAAGGCGGCACGGCCACGCGCCGCGAAGCCGAGTGTGTCGGACGACTTCTCGGACTTCCCGTCGGAACTGGACGATGAAAGCGACGACCTCCCGTTCTGAAACCGTCGACGTGCGGCACGCCGTGTCGCCATTCGGGGTGCAGTCCGATGGCGCGCGGCAGCTGCTCGGCGTCAGCCTCGATGTGCTGCACAAGATCCCCTTCACCGTCCTGCCCTATCTCCGCCTCGGCACGCATCGCTGGTATCTGGTGCGACACCTCGAGCTGCTGGCGGAACGCCTGATCGCGCTGCGCATCGCGCGAGGCGCACCCAAACACATGGAGTCGCTGCACGAACTGCTGCGCGACCTCCCCACGATGGACTACGCGCAATGACCCCTGTGTATCCGAAACTGGCGTTCGACCGAGAAGAGTTGGAGGCGGCACGTGCCGAGGCGCTGCTACGGACTCGTGGCTATCGGCTGCTCGCCCCCTTCACCGGTGGCAAGGCCGTCTACGCCCACGAGACGGTGTATGATGCGCCGGAAGCGATCGCCTGTGGCCTGATGGTCGATACCGAGACGACGGGCAACGATCCGCGCGTTGACCAGGCGATTCAACTCGCGATCGTACCGTTCTACTACGCCGTCGACAGTGGGGCCGTGCTGACGGTGGAGCGCGCGTATGCCGCGCTCGAGGAACCCACGCGCGCGATCGCCGCGGAAGCGACCGCCGTGCATGGTCTGTCGATCGAGGATGTGCGGAACGAACGTTTCGATGACGAGCGCGTCGCGGCGCTGTTTGCGCGCGCCTCGCTCGTGCTCGCACACAACGCCGCGTTCGACATGCCGATTCTCGCGCGGCGCTTTCCGACGATCATCGCGACGCAGGGCGCTCCGGTGTGGGGCTGCACCTGGCAGGACATCGACTGGAAGGCGCGTGGCTATGACAGTGCGAAACTCGGTGCGCTGCTGCAGGGCCACACGGGATATCACTTCGCCGGTCATGACGCGGCTGACGACTGCTATGCCGCCGTGCACGTGATCGCGCAGCCATTCGCCGATGGCACGACACCCTTGGCGGAGCTACGCAGGACGCTCGCGCGCAGTCGCGTGCGCGTCTTCGCCGTCGGGGCGGCCTTCGAGGCGAAGGACAAGCTGTCGGCGCGTGGGTATCGCTGGAATGATCCGAGTAAGCCAGGCGCACCCTTCCCGAACGACGCGAAGGCGTGGGTGCGAGAACTCGCGGATGACGAGCTCGAGGCGGAGCGCGGACGGCTCGACACGGACGTGTATCGCTTCATCGGCGGCAGCCTGCGTGCACTGGTCGATACGATCGATCCCGCCACGCGTTTTCTGCGAGGCTGAGATGACGATTGCGGCCGTGCCGGATGCCGATGTCCGGACCTTCGAGGCGGTGCTGGAGCAGTGGACGCACGATGAAGTTGTCTTGCGTCGACATGGCCAGCACGCCCTGGCGGATCAACTCGCGCAGTGTGCGGCCGATGTGCGCGCCGGCGCCGAGGAATTCCTCACGCTCCTCGCTGAGTCGGAAGCCGCGCTCTACAGCGGTGAGACCGCACGTTGGTTGCAGAAGCGATTCCCGGCGCTCGAGCGGCGTGGTCTCGCGCTCAAGCGTGGCCGGACGCGCTACTATCGCCAGTGTGCGATTCCTCGCCGCGCCGAGACCGCGCGGGCCTTTGAGGCAGGCCGCGATGCGGCACGCCGCACCAAGAGCGCCTGACCATGACGACTGCGCGCACGACGAAGAAGCGGAAGGAGCTGTATCGCGCGGGTCGCCATGGCGACACCGTGCGCGTGGTCGTCGATACCGTCGAGCAGCGCGCGATTGTCTACTACCGCGACGCCGATGGCGTCGAGCACAAGAAGAAGTACCCTCTGAGCAAAGAGGGGCGCGCCGAAGCGATCGCGTTCGCGGAAGGGTGGCACGCGGAGCGCGAGCGCATGGTGCGGGCGCGACGCGAGGCCGTCACCCAGACTGTCGTGACGGTGCGAGATCTCTGGACTGCCTTCAAGGCAAGCGAGTTCTCGAGTGATGTCGGCGAAGGCCTGCGCCAGGCGACACAGGTGTCGTACACGCACCACTTCCGCCGCTTCGAACTGTTCGTTGGGAAGGATCGTGCGGCCGAATCCATCAAGGTCCATGAGCTGGCGACGATGCGGAAGGAGGAGCGGGCCGCAGGGCGCGCCCTCAACCAGACGCGCCAGACCATGAACGTGGTGCGCATTGTGTTTCGCTGGGGCATCGAGCACGAGATGCTGCAGCACTCCCCGCTGGCCGTGATGCGGTGGAAGACCCGCAAGGATGCGCCCGCCCCGTTGGCTCCTGACGAGTACTCGACCGAGGAGTTCGAAGCGCTGCTGCGGGTCGTGGATCGCGACGACACGCGGCAGTGGCGCGCGTGGGTGTTCCTGATGCTGGCCGGCCACTACGGGCAGCGCGCGAACGCCGTGCTGCATCTGCGGTGGCGCGACATCGATGTCGATGCCGGCGTGATCACGTGGCCAGGGCGCTACCAGAAGCAGGGCAAGGACCTCCCGCGGCCGTTGACCTGGGAGGCGTGGTCGGCGCTCCTCACCGCGCGGGCGCAACGTGAACGGGTGGTCACATTCAAGAAACTGGCACACCACACCAATACTTTGGCGTCCGCAGCCCGGTTAGATGAGGCCGACTGGGTCCTCTTCGCAGAGCGCGACAAGGCCAAACCGATGAGCTACCAGTCGATGCACTACCACCTCGTCCACGCGGAGAAGCGCGCCAAGGTCGAGCCCAAGCCGTACCGGAAGGCGCACGGATTCCGCCGCATGGTGGTGGGCAACGTGATTGCCGCGACCGGTGACCGGATGCTCGGGCTCGAGGTCGTGGGCGACAAGGATCCCAAGGTCCTGACGTCCTACGATCGGCGGCTGGCGGCCCGGGTGGCGGCCGGCATGGCGGCGGTCGCGACGACCGGGGCCGATGGAGAGGCATTGTCGAAAGCGTCCCGGAATCTTCCCGACGTGCCGACAAACGAAACGGCGCCCACCGAAGCGGACGCCGTAAACCCAACAACGACAGAGGTTTAGCAATGCTACCCCGAGAGCCACAGATCGGGATTGAACCGATGACCGCCCGATTACGAATCGGGTGCTCTACCGCTGAGCTACTGTGGCGACTGCAACAACACCTGCGAACCGTGTCGAGCATGCCTTCGCGCGGACTCGAACCGCGACGCCTTTCGGCACTACCACCTCAAAGTAGCGTGTCTACCAATTTCACCACGAAGGCAGTCTGCTCGACGGCGGTACTCCAACTCCAGACCCAAACCGCAATCGAACCTTGCGGTGACATCTCGCAAACTACGGGAGCGACGGGGCTCGAACCCGCGACCTCTCGAGTGACAGTCGAGTGCTCTAACCAAACTGAGCTACGCCCCCAACACCGAACGAACCAGAGGAACCGTAGCGTGACCGCTCGTGCTCACGTGCTCGCTTGCTGCACCAACCCTGCTGCTCCCCCGACTCCTACCGGGGAGCCATAGCCCCAACGGGAGTCGAACCCGTCTCTCGACCTTGAAAGGGTCGCGTCCTAACCGATAGACGATGGAGCCGACTTTCCTACAGACCAGCACCTGCCAGTAGCGGTAACGGGATTCGAACCCGTGTTCCAGCCTTGAGAGGGCTGTGTCCTAGTCCCCTAGACGATACCGCCAAGGTGATTCCGCCGGAGGCGGAATCGCCCTGGCGGTCTCGGGAGATGCGCATCGCTTCGCGAAGCACACCCCTTCCTGCTTCGAGTCGTGATCGCGTTGCGGTCACTCCTCTCTTCGAGCTCGGCCGACAACCCGAACCCGCTCGAACATCGACAACGTGTGCACCAACAGGCCCGGAGGGAATCGAACCCCCAACCGCCGGTTTTGGAGACCGGTGCTCTACCAATTGAGCTACGGACCTCCGAGGCGGAGGCCTGACGGCTGCCGCTCGCAGGGTGACCAACGGGAATTGAACCCGCAACCCCCGGAACCACAATCCGGTGCTCTAACCAATTGAGCTATGGCCACCATGGTCGGATGCGAACGCTTTTTTACGACGCTGCACCCGCACGATCACTCCGGTCAGTCACCTGAATCAGAGCACAAAATCGTAACTACTCGAACACCCGTTTGCAAGCGGTGTTGCGTGATTCAGCTGCTTAGTCCTTCGCGCGATCCAGATACTCGCCCGTCGTCGGATTCACGCGCACGCGCGTGCCCGATTCCACGAATTCCGGAACGTTGATCGTCACGCCGTTCTCGAGCTTTGCCGGCTTCGACGACGCGTTCTTCGTCGCACCGCGCACAACCGGCGCCGTCTCGACAATCTCGAACACCATCGAGTTCGGCAGTTCCACGCCAATCGGGCGACCGTTGTAGAACTCGCAGATGATCTTCATGCCAGGCTGCATCCAAGGCGCCGAATCACCCAACGCCTCTTCATCCATCTCGAGCTGATCGTAGTTCGAGACGTTCATGAAGTGGAACGTGTCTCCACCCTGATACATGAACTCGAGTTCCAACGTCTCCATCGACGCCTTCTCGATCGCATCCGCCGCGCGGAAACGATGTTCGAAGTTGGAACCCGTACGCAGGTTCTTCATCTTCGCCTGCACCATCGCGCGGAGGTTACCCGGCGTGTGGTGACGGAATTCGATGATGCGGCACGGATCGCCCTCGAAGACGAGGACCATGCCGCGGCGGATCTGAGTCGCAGGAATGGCCATGCGAACGACACCTTCGACTAAGGGACACCGAGACGTGGCGCCGTTCACTTTCGCGAAGGTCGCCTGTGCATCATCGGTTCAGTGACATGCCAAGTACAGCCCCGCAACGTAACCCGGCTCAGTACGTCAGGTCAACCGACTAGCGAAGGAACGTTGTCACGCCGCCAAGAACTCCAGTCCTCCGCTCGGCGCCCGGCGGTGGCGGTGGCCCGCCCGAACCGCTCCGACGCTCCGCTTCGAGCACCACATCCAGCAGATGTCGACGCCCGATGCCAGACTCGACGCGAAGGACCACCACGCGTTCGGAAAAGTGATCGGCGATCCCCTGCACGAGCCCCTCCAGCGCCGCGGCAACCTCCGGTACACCAGACACGCCAAGCCGCAACGTTTTCGCGTCCCGCAGCTCCACGTCCACATACGGCGGTTCGAGGTCGGGAAACAGCGCGCTGCTGACATCGCTCGCCACCGCAGTGATCTGCAGCAGCAGCTCTCGCGAGGACTGATACCGCCGCCCCAGCACCGGAAGCTCGCGAAAAAGCGGCGCGACCAATCCGCGCCCCAACAACACGCACAGCTCGGTGGTCGCTTCCTGCCGGACCGAGGCGAGCGCCGTCACGAACGTGGATGCTCGCGAGGTCACCCCCAGATCGAGCGTGCGCGAAATCGCCGATGCACGGGTCGCCGCCAACACCGCGTCCCCGTACTGCGCGCGCACCGCGTCCTCAAGCATGACCAGTATCGACGGCATCGTTGGTTCAGGATCCTCGACCGCGTGGATGAGCCGCGCAGGCGGGCGCCCTCTGCGCCGCCACGGCCCTAATCAACCCCATGCGGATACGACGATCTGACCCGTTCGAACGGCACGTCTCCTTGGGCCGCCCGCCTAGTGCGCCGCGGCTCCGACGCCTTCGCTCTGCCAGCCCGTGAATGTGGGCGTCAGAGCGGCCCACATGGTGGCCGCCACGCGCTTGGAGCCCTCCACGTTGGGGTGGATGCCATCCGCCTGATTGAGGCGCGGATCGCCAGCGACCCCCTGCAGGAGGAACGGCAGCAACGTCACCCCCATCGCTTTGGCCGCCTTGTCGTAGACGGCGTGAAACCGCGAGGTGTAGTCGCGGCCGAGGTTGGTCGGCGCCTCCATCTGCACGAGCAGAAGCGTCGCCGAGGGCTGACGTTTGCGAACCATGCCAATCAGCGCCACCAGATTGGCATACGTCGAATCAGGATCGACGCCGCGCAGCCCATCGTTGGCGCCCACCTCGAGCACGACGGCGGCCGCCGGTTGCTCGAGCACCCACCCCGCGCGGCGCAGCGCGCCAGCCGACGTCTCGCCGCTCAAGCCGGCATTGACGACGCTGATTCGGAATCCCGCCGAGTCCGCCTTGCGTTGTAGAAGCGCGGGGTACGCCTGGTCGGGATCGAGGCCGAGGCCGGCCGTCAGACTGGTACCGAGAATCACGACGCGACGAAGCGACGTGGCGCTGGTACTCGCCGCGGTTGCCCCGGAGCCAGACGCTCCGGTTGATTCCAACGTCGATTGCGACGTCGGCGTAGGCGTAGCGCTGTCGGCGGCGGCAGCAGGTTTGCCATCGCCGCACGCGCCCAGCCCGCACGCCAGCACACCGCTCAAGGCGAGACGCATCGCCCATTCACTTCCCTTCCGCTTTGATCGCATGCTCGTCGCCCGCGGGTTGACCAAGGAATACCAGAGTGGCACGCAGAAGCTCGTCGTGCTGAATGATGTGTCGTTCGAAGTGCCACAGGGGGCTTTCGTCTCGATCGTCGGCCCCTCGGGGAGTGGCAAGACGACGCTGCTTGGCTTGCTCGCCGGCCTCGATACCCCAAGTCGTGGCACGGTTTCCTTCGATGGCACGGACATTGGCAGCCTCGGCGAAGACGAACGCGCGAAACTGCGCGGAGAGAAAGTTGGGTTCGTGTTCCAAAGCTTTCAATTGATCCCGACGCTGACAGCGCTCGAGAACGTGCAGGTGCCCCTCGAATTGGCGGGCAAGGTGTCCTCGCGCGATTCCGCCGCGCGCGCCGCGGACTTGCTCGCGCGCGTGGGCCTGGGCGATCGCACGCACCACTTTCCGCAGCAGCTCTCCGGTGGCGAGCAACAGCGCGTCGCACTCGCGCGCGCCTTCGTGAACGAACCGCGCATCCTCTTCGCCGACGAGCCGACGGGTAACCTCGACGGCTCCACCGGTGAACGCATCGTCGAGCTGCTCATGTCGCTCAATCGCGAGCGCGGCTGCACGATCGTGCTCGTCACACACGACGCGACGCTCGCGGCGCGCACACAGCGCACCATTCGCCTGAAGGACGGCGTGGTCGTGGAAGACGTGCTGCACCCGGAGTTCGACGCAGCGGCTTCCAACATCGCCCGATGACGACCGCGGCACTCCTCCGACTCGCGTGGCGCGAGAGTCGCACGGCACGTCGCCGGCTTGCGCTCTACATGTCGTCGATCGCCTTCGGTGCTGCGGCGCTCGTCGCGATCGACTCGTTCGCCGGCAACGTCACACGCTCCATTCGCGATCAGTCGCGCACACTTCTTGGCGGCGACCTGTCCATGCAGGCGGGGCGCGTCTTCCCGGCCGTCGTGGACACGCTGCTCGACTCGCTCTCCAAGGCGAACATTCCGTCGGCGCGCGTCACCACGTTCGCGTCGATGGCGCAGGCGCAGCGCACAGGCAACACACGGTTGGTGCAGGTGCGTGCGGTGACGCCGGGCTTTCCGTTCTACGGCGAGATCGAAACGAATCCCAAGGGGCTCTGGAGCACGGTCCACGACTCGCCGATCGTCTTCGTGGATGCGTCGTTGCTGATCTCGCTCGATGCGCAGGTTGGCGATTCGCTGCGGCTTGGCACGCAGATGTTCCGCATCGCCGGAACGCTGGGCAATGTGCCCGGTGACGCCGGCATCGCGTCGGTGATCGGGCCACGCGTGTATTTCTCCTCGCGATGGACCGAGGCCACCGGTCTGCTTCGCTTCGGCAGCCGCGCCGAATACAAGGCGGTGCTGCGATTGCCGCCAGCGCTCGCCTCGACCGACGCCGCCGCGAAGACTCGCCTCGCCTTGCTGCGGCGCGTGGACCCGGCCGGCGCTGCGGCCTTCGAGAAGGCAGAAGCATCGCGCCGTCGGCGAGATGGCAACGACGCGCCCAGCGACGCACCGGAAGAGCCGTCGCGTACGCCGAATACCGTGACCGATTCGACCAAGCCGCTCGCCGTCACCGTGGCCGACTCCGCACGCGGCGCAGCGGCAGACAGCGCAAGGCCGGACAGCGCCACCGGGCTCTCGTCGGCGGTGCCACCCGCACGCGTGCGCATGCGCACCGTTGCAGACACGGAGCGCGACTTTACGTCGGCCGTCGCGCAGCTCGCCGACTTTCTCAGCATCATCGGTCTGATCGCGTTGCTGTTGGGCGGCATCGGTGTCGCCAGCGGCGTGAACGCGTTCGTCTCGAGCAAGATCGACACGGTGGCTGTCCTGCGTTGTCTGGGTGCCACGGGCCGTCAGGTGCTTGCACTGTACGTCGTGCAGGCGGGCGCCATGGGGCTCGTCGGCGCGAGCGCTGGCGCCGCGCTGGGAGTGGCGGTGCAGTTTCTGTTGCCGCGCGTCGTGTCCGACTTCCTGCCGATCGACGTGACCATCGCACTCGAGCCGCGGCCGTTGCTGCTCGGCTTGGCGACGGGTGTGTGGGTGTCGCTGGTGTTCGCAATGCGCCCATTGCTGGCGCTGCGTCGCGTATCGCCGCTGCAAGCCATTCGACGCGAAGCCGATGCGACGGCGCTGCCACGCGAGTGGAAGGATCTCGCCCGCTTGTCTGTCGATGGGCTGCTGGTCGGCAGCATCGTCGCGATCATCGTGGCGCGCATGGGCGACTGGCGCGACGGGTTGATCATCAGCGCGTCGATCACGGGTGCGGTCGCCGTGTTGTGGGTATCCGCGACGGCGCTGATCGCCGCGGCGCGCCGCAGCACGCGCGCCTCTTGGCCGTTCGAGTTGCGCCAGGGTATCGCCAATCTCCATCGCCCCGCCAATCAAACGCGCGCCGTCACGCTGGCACTCGGCTTCGGCGCGTTCCTGCTCAGCACCGTGTATCTCGTGCAGTCCAACCTGCTGGGACGTGTGCAGAGCACCGCCGATGCATCGGCAGGCAACCTGTTGTTCTTCGATGTGCAGGACGATCAGGCGGCGCCGCTCGACTCGATTCTGGCGTCGCGCAAGTTGGAGGTGGTGCAGCGTACGCCGATCGTGACGATGCGCGTGGATGCAATCAACGGGCGCAGCGTTGCCGCGCTGGTCGCCGACACGACGGTTAAGCGCGCAGGATGGGCGCTCCGTCGCGAATTCCGCTCGACGTATCGCGAAAAGATCGTGGATTCCGAAAAGCTGCTGTCGGGAAGCTGGTTCCCTGACAGTGCAGCGCGAGCCCGTGATCGCGTCGCACATCCGGATGCGCCATTCCCCGTGTCCTTCGAGCGCGACGTTGCACGTGATCTGGGCGTGGCTATCGGCGACACGGTGACATGGAATGTGCAGGGCGTTCCCGTGCGTACGGTCATCACGAACTTGCGGACGGTCGACTGGGCGCGTTTCGAAGCGAATTTCTTTCTCGTCTTCGCGCCGGAAGCGATTCGCAATGCGCCGCAGCAGTTCGTGATCGTGGCCAACGCGCCCGATCCCGACGTGCTCGCCGCCGTGCAGCGTGACGCTGTGCGCCGATTCCCGAACATTTCGAGCCTGGATCTCTCGCTGGTGCGTCAGACGATCGGCTCCATCGTCAATCGCGTCACGCTGGCGATCCGCTTCCTCGGCCTGTTCTCGATTGCGATGGGCATTCCCGTGCTCTTCAGCGCCGTCGCGGCGACGCGTCGTGCTCGGCTGCGTGAGGGTGTGCTGTTGCGCACGCTGGGAGCGACGCAGGCGCAGGTCGCGCGCGTGTTGTTGGCGGAGTACGCGGCGTTGGGCGCACTCGGCGCGCTGACCGGAATGGTGCTGGCGTTTGGCGGAGCGTGGGGACTGACGCGCTTCGTCTTCAAGGACCCGTTCGATCCGGCGGTGCTTCCTGCGTTTGCCATCGCCGGCGGCATGTTGCTCCTGACCATGGGCATCGGACTGCTGACCAGCCGCGACGTCTATCGCACCACGCCGATGGCAGCCATTCGCGAAGCCTGAGCGTCACGCGTCATCACAACGCCGCGCTGCAGTCAACGACCCACGAGGCCGTACGCTACCGGGGCTGACGACTGCGGCGCGAGACTCACCCACACTCGCATGCCGACGGCGCTGCGCAGTGTGGGTGGCGCGACGGGGAGCGGCTTGACCCCACCGCCATCCGTGAGCAACAACGCCCACCCGCCATCCCGCTGCGTTAACACGCCGTCGAACGCGGGCACGCCCTTGGCCGAGCGCACGATGTAGTCGAAGACAACAACGTCGCGCGACGACACGAGGAAACCACGCACGACCACCTCGAGGCCGACCAGCTTGGACATGCCGCTGGTGGCCATGCCGCTCAGGGCGACCTCGCGCTGGCCACCGTTGGCCATCAGCACCAGCTGCGGCACCGCCGCCGAGCCAATCAGCGTCACGACGCCGCGCACTGTATCGGCATTGGGCCTGCGCGTCCGCTCAGTCGCCGCCGTAACCTTCTGCAGCTCCGCTCGCGCCATGGAATCTCCGCGAGCGCGCGCACGCGCCGTAATGCCAGCCCCACTTGGCCGCTGCGAATCGGTTCGAGCCGTACGTTGTTCTGCCAGCAGCGCGGAGTCCATCGCCACGCGAAGTCGCGCATCGGCGTCAACGCGCAACGAATCCATCAACGGCGCCTGCTGCCCGAGGCCCGCGACCAACGAGTCTCCGCGCAACGCCAGCGTATCCAATCCCGGCACGTCGCCTCGAATTTCGATGTTGCCGTCGTCTTTGCACGCGACAACGGCAAGAGAAAGCGCCCCGGCACCAAGTCGGAGAAGCATTCGGCGGACGGAGCGCGCCACCTCGCGATGCGGATTCGGGTCGATTTTCTGCATACGTGTGCTAACCTACGTATGCGTCACGCGCCGTCAACGGAGTTGCAACGCGGTATCGCTCATAATCGGAAGCGGCATTGCTGGGCAACCGAGATGATGACGCACCGACATCCGTGGGACGACTCGTTGTGCAACCATGCCGTGGATATCATTCCACACGTGGTGCAGATCACGATTCGGATCGACAATTCGCGCGCTTGGCACGAAAGCGTTCGCCGCTCGTCTTGTACCGTCACTACACTGGCAACCTAGGGTGACCATCTCCGTCACGATGCGTCATCCCACTGTGACCGTCTCCCTCATCACCGAACGCGACATGCGCGACCCGCGCGCTGCCTGGAGCATCGAGAACAGCCGCGGCATGGAGTGCGCGGAGCGCGGCGCGTGGTCGGACGCAGTCGCCGCGTTCAGCTCGGCGGCGGAGGCGGTGGCGGATCCGCAGGCTTCCGGTGCGCCGGACGTGCTAGCGCTCGTGCTTGGCAACCTTGCGACGGCCTGTTTTCGCGCCGGCTCGCTGGCGGACGGCATCCGTCACGCGCAGCGAGCGTGCGCCATCCGCGTGGCGTTGGCCGGTGAAGACGCCACATCGGTTGCGAGGGCTCGATCGGATCTGGCGGTGATGCTCTGCGCGGCCGGCCGTGGGGACGAGGCGGCAGCGCTCATCGCGCGGGCTATCGCGAATGTCGAGCGCAGTGCGGGCGACGATGATGTGCGACTGGTGCCGCTGTACGAGAACGCAGCGCGTGTCGCCCTCGCGCTAGGCAAGCTCGACGAAGCGGACTTCCCGCTGCAGCGGATGCACACGCTGCTGTCGGTGTACGCCCTGCCCACC
The DNA here is from genome assembly GCA_965279375.1 of Gemmatimonas sp. Lineage (GTDB taxonomy): Bacteria > Gemmatimonadota > Gemmatimonadetes > Gemmatimonadales > Gemmatimonadaceae > Gemmatimonas. The sequence continues at coordinate 4,358,130 of OZ257156.1, forward strand.
GATCGCGCGGCCCAACTGCAAGCGCGTGTGCTCGCCGCACGTGCCCGTTCCGTGACGCCGCCACCTGCGGTCGCGCCGGACCTGGATGACCAGCCGCTGCTGGATGACCAGCCGCTGCGTGATGCAGTGGCCGTCACGGACGTGCTGCTGCGCACCACTCCCCGTGGCGTGGCGATCATTCGCGAAGAGGAGCGAGCGTCAGAGCTGCTGGCCGATGCGCTTCCGGACGACGTGGAGCTGACGGCGACGTTCGCCGAGGAGCTGGAGCGCGACCTGCAAGCCACCCTGCCGATGCCGCGACGCGCACCGAACGCGGACCCGTCGGTGGCGCCAACGCTTGGCTTCGCGATTGAGCACGGCTTCACGGGCTACGAAGAGCACCACATGGGCTCGGCGACGCAGGCGCCGGAACCTGCGCGCGCGGAGGACACATCGGCGCTCGGTCTCGAGCTGACGCTCGCCGACGCTGTGCCGCAGTCGCCGGCACCGCTTACGCCTGTGCCTGTGCCTGTGCCTGTGCCCGTGCCTGTCTCGACCTTGCCGGTGGATCCGACGCCGGCCTCTTTTGCGGAGAGCCAAGCGCTCGAGTCGCTCGACGTCCTGCCCATGCGTCGTAGCGCGCCACGCGGCATCGCCGTGGTGATGCCGTCGCCGCACGATGGCGCACCGACAATCGCCGCCGCTTTTGGCCCCATCGCGGACGCACGGACTGCCGCCGGCGAGATTGCCGACGCGTCAGCAAGCGACGAATCCGTCGTGGAAACAGTCGGGGCCACCGGTCGAGAGCGGCGACCGTTTGGAGCCGCGCTACGCGCGGGCCGTGCGGCCGCGCCGCAGAGCTCGCACGGGATGCTCATTGCGGCCGCCGCGACTATCGCGGCGGGTGCCGCCGCGGCGTGGTTCTTCCTGCAGAGCGGCCGTTAAGACAGCCGGTCGTGACCTGCCGCCTTAGTTCTTGTGGCGGAACGTGATGCGGCCGCGCGTGAGGTCGTACGGCGAGACCTCGACGGTGACGCGATCGCCAGCGAGCACACGAATGCGGTTGCGGCGCATATTGCCAGCCAGTGTCGTGAGCACTTCATGACCGCTCTGGACGGTCACGCGGAACGTGGCGTTCGGCAGCAACTCGGTGACGGTGCCTTCTAGTTCGATCGCGTCCTGCTTACTCATGTATTCACGTACCTCAAACTGCGACTCGGTGTGGCCCACGCGCGGATCGTGCGGGCACGGTCTCGGAAATGTAAGCGTCAGCGTGTCCCATGGGCCACCTGACGCAAGAATCGCGGCTTTCATCCTCTCGACGCGCTGGTGAGCGCGCCTCCCCTCAGCCCTCCGATCGCTGCCTCAGTCGCCCAGCTCTCCATCGTCCCCCCGGTCGCCGCACCCGCTCGCGAAGGCCCGGGTCCTCGTCGTCGGTCCGGGCTGGCTCGGGCGAACCATCGCCGAACAGCTCGAGACATGCGGCGCCCAGGTGTGGACGCTGCAACGCACGCCGGCGATCGCAACGACCGATTCGACCATCGTCGCGGTGACGGGCGATGTCGCCAAGGCCGCCGCCGACGAAGCGGTGCTGGCGCTGCTCCCCACGCGTATGGACCATGTCGTGCTCAGCATCGCCCCTTCGCGCACTCGCGGCGACACCCACGAGAGCACGTATCCGTCTGCCGCGCGCGGCGCAGTGATGCTGGCGGCTACGCTGCAGGCCCGCTCGATCCTCTACACGTCGAGCACCGGCGTGTACGGGCGCACGGACGGCTCCCCGGTGGATGAAGCGACGCCGCTACTTCCCACCGACGAGCGACAGCGCGCGCTCGTGGAGGCCGAGGAGATCGTGCTGGGTACGGCCAAGGAGGCTGGCGTGGGTTCGATCGTGCTGCGAATCGCTGGGCTGTACGGCCCCGGCCGTGATCCGGCCCGCCGCTTTCTGGACCCCGCAACGACCGCGGATGGTGGGCTGGGCTGGAGCAATTTCGCGTGGCGCGATGATGCCGCGAGCGCGGTGGTGCATCTGCTGGCCACACCCGAGCTCGAGCAGGGCGGCCACGTTTTCAACTGTGCGGACGGCGTACCGATGCAGGCGCGCGATATCGCCGGCGCTCTTGGCGTGACGGTTCCGCGTCCGTCGCACCTCGCCGGCACATCGGCCGGCTCAAGTGGACGATCCAATCAGCGCATCGTGGTGGATCGTTTGCGTGCGAGTGGTTGGACGCCGACCGTTCGCGACGTGCTGGACGGGCTGGAGGTTCTGGGTCATGTGGTGACGCGTCCATCGAGGCGGTTCGACTCGTGACGGATTCCGGAGCGCCCGCGGGCGTTGGTGCCATGCCGTACGGGCCAGAGACCGCGGTGGTCCGACGATTTCTGGTCAGACTGGCGGCGCTCGATCTGCCGGCACACGACGCCGTGGTCGATCGCTTCTCCACTCTTTCGCTGGCACCCGCCTTCGGGGCGGCCGATCTGTCGTTGGGCGAAGCGATCGAACGGAGTGGTCGGGCGGACGCACGCGACGCGTTGGCCGGTCCGCTGCTACAGCTGGTGCGTGATCGGGACGCCGAGCAGCCCGAGGATGCGGAGCGCGTAGCGCTCGATCCTATCGCGGAGCCGGCGTTGGCGGCGTTGCTCGCATTGCTGGTGCGTGATCTGCTGAGCGCCGAAACGCTTGCAGTGCTCTACGCGCCGTTTGCCGACGTCATTTCTCTGAATAGCCTGCTCGACTGAGCGAACGAGCACCGCGCCTACGAGACAGTATCCGCGCGGGGTTCGGCAGCGAGCGTGAAACGTGGGATGACCGCGTCGAAGGTGGTGCTGTCATCGCGCACAAAGCGGTACGCGCCTTCCATCCAACCGTGCGGTGCCTTGAGGACGCAGAAGGAGCGATACTCGTGCACTTGTCCCGGCATGAGATGCGGCTGTTCACCGACGACGCCCTCGCCCTCGACCACCGTATCGCCCACCGCGTCGTCGTGAATGAGCCAGCGGCGCGTGCGCAGTTGTGCGCCCAGATCGGCGACGTTCTCGATCCGGATGTCGTACGCGAAGACGTACTGCTCGAGCATCGGGTTGGAGCGATCGCGGAGATACGTCGGGCGCACGGAGATGCGGATACCTGACGTGATCTTGTAGAAGAACGACGGGCGATCAGTGCTCATGCTCGCGACCTCGTTTCGCGGGAGCTGGTGGCGTTGTGCGTGGTCCGGCGGGCACGGCGTTGACTGGCGCGCTTTCGACACCGACGCGATTCAGTGCCGAAACTGAAACTATCGTCGGAACGATTCCGGTGGGGAGCGGCCATACTGTCGCGGAGCCCGGTAAGGTCACCGAAATCCACGCAGTATCGGTCCGGATTCGCAGCAGCCACTGCCACGGTGCTACGCCGCCGACGGTACCAAGCGTAAGGATGCGGGTGCCTGCGCTGGTGGCTGCCGTAAGCTGGGGAGTCGGCGTTGGCGGCGCGGCGGCGACAAGCCACGGCGTAGCCGGAACCATCGCCGTCGCCGCGTACGGCCCCGCCTGCAGCGAGTCGTTCATGCTGGCCTGGTTGCTCAAGAACGACTGCATCGAGAAGTGCACGTTGCCGGTGGAGCCGGGCTGTGCGCGCGTGACACGGATCTGCTCGAGGAGTTCGGAGACCGGGAAGTCGCTCCGCCCGCGGCCACCTGCACGCGAGGTGTAATTGCCGGGCCACAGGTGGCGTCCCTTCACGTTCTCTCCCACCCACCAGTCGAGCAGCAGGGGATACGCCTGCTGCGCCTTGGTGGTAGGCCAGTAGAGCTGCGGCGTGAAGTAGTCCACCCAACCTTCACGCAGCCATTTGCGCCCGTCCGCGTAGAGCTCGCTGTACGCGTCGAAGCCGCGGACCTGCGCAGGGAATCCGGGACGCCAGATGCCGAATGGGCTGATGCCGAACTTCACCCACGGTTTGGTCTTGTGCACGCCGACGTCGAGCGCGCGCACGAGGGAATCCACGTTGGCCCGACGCCAATCGCCGCGCGTGAGTGATCCGCCGCCTTTACGATAGCGCAGCCAACTCTTGTCGTCGGGGAACGGAATGGGCCGGCGACGTTTGGTGAGTTCCGGATACGGATAGAAGTAGTCGTCGAGGTGCACGCCATCGATGTCGTAGCGCTTCACGACATCGAGCACCACGCGCACCGTCCGTTCGCGCACCGCCGACTCACCCGGATCCATCCAGAGGTAGCCCGCATACTTCTTGACGAGCGTCGGGTTGGTTCGCGCGATGTGCGACGCGGCCAGCGGCGAACGCGTATCGGAGAACCGGGCGCGATACGGATTGAACCACGCGTGCAGCTCAAGGTTGCGCGCATGCGCCTCGCGCACCGCGAATTCGAGCGGATCCCAGTACGGATCGGGAGCGCGTCCCTGCGCGCCGGTCAGGTATTCCGACCACGGCTCGATCTTGGAGGCGTACAATGCATCGGCCGCTGGTCGCACCTGAAAGATCACGGCGTTGAGCTTGAGCGCCGCCGCGCGATCGAGCAGCGCGATCAGCTCGGCCTGCTGCTGCGCCGTGGTCAGGCGACGCGACGATGGCCAGTCGATGTTGGCCACGCTCGCCACCCACACGCCGCGGAATTCGCGGGGGATCGGCGGGGCGACGTTGCTCACCACGCGTCGCGTGGGAACGTTTTCGGTCGGCGCTGCGGACGATGGCGCATTCGCACCCGGTGCGCGACGCGGCGCGTTCGCCGGAGGTGCTGCCGTGGGCGCGTTCAACGGAGCGTTGCGACCCGGCGAGGCTGGGGGCACCGCTGCTGGAGACGGCGTGTCTGGAGCTGGCGCCGCGGGACGGCATGAGGAGAGCAGCATCGCGCCGACCGCGCATACGCCAGTCACTGAACGAGCAAGCGCACGACTAACCGTACGAGGGAATGCAGACCGCGCGATACGCGGGGAATGGTTCACGCGCGCACGGGCTCGCCGACTGCCTGTTCGAGTTCGCGTTGCATCGCGCGAAGCACTGCGCCGGCACGTTGCGCAGCTTCAGCGATGCGTGCCGGCGACTGGATGAACGAAATGCGAAAGAACCCTTCCCCGCCCTCGCCAAAGCCGGAGCCCGGCAGCACGATGACACCCGCTTCCTCGCGCACACGATCGGCAAAGGCTGCACTGGCGATGCCCTCGGGCAGCGGCATCCACAGATACATCGTTGCCTGCGGCACGTCGGCGGTGAAGCCGTTTTCGCGGAAGGCTGCGACGGCGGCGTCACGACGCTCGGTAAACGTCTTGAGATTCTGCGGCACGAACTCCGCCCAGCTTTCGATGGCGGCGACACCGGCAGCCTGAATGCCCATGTACTGACCCGTATCGGTGAACGCCTTCACCTTGGCCAGCGCCGTCGAGATCTCCGGCTTGGCCACCGCCCAACCGCAGCGCCACCCGGTCATGTTGTACGTCTTGGAGAGCGAGTGGAATTCGATCGCGACATCGCGTGCGCCATCGATTTCGAATATGCTGGGCGGCACGTAGCCGTCGAACCCCATCTCTGAATACGCGTTGTCGTACACGAGCAGGATGTCGCGCTCGCGACAGACTTGCACGACGCGTTCGAGGTAGTCGCGCGGTGCGATGGCGGCGGTGGGATTGTTGGGATAGTTGAGATAGAGCACGCGCGTGCGTGCCATCACGTCGGTCGGGATCTCGTCGAGATCGATGAGAAAGTTCGTGCGCGGACGCAGCGCGTACACGTAGGGCGTCGCGTCGGAGAGGAGCGTCCCTCCGATGTACGCCTGATATGCGGGATCGGGGATGATGCCGACGTCGCCAGGGCCGAGGAATGCGAAGGCAACGTGCGCGAGCCCTTCCTTGCTGCCGAGGAGCGGGACGATCTCGCTCATCGGATCGACGGTCATTCCGAATCGCTTGTGCATCCAGGCGGCGACGGCCTCGCGATAGGGCATGTACCCTAACCCAAAGCCGTAGCGCTGCATGGCGGGTTCAGTGGAGGCGCGCTGCAACGCCGCGACTGCCTGCGCCGGGGGTGCAAGGTCCGCGTCTCCCGCGCCCAGGTCGATGACGTCGACACCTGCCGCGAGCAATGCCTTCTTGCGTGCAGGGATGTGCGCGAGCGGATACGCAGGGAAATTCGAGAAGCGCGCAGACAGTCGTGGCATGCGATCAGGACGAGGGCGGGCTGAACTGCGCGTGCTGCGCATCGAGCCAGCTCTTGTGATAAGCAGGATCTTCGATGGACATGGCGGCCTTGGCGACCTTGAGCGGACGGAAGCTGTCCATCATGACGGCGAGTTCGTTGGTGTACTTGGCGCCGATCGACGCTTCAGCGCGTCCCGGATGCGGTCCATGCGGCAAGCCGTCGGGATGGTGCGTGATGGAGCCGTACTCGATGCCCTTTCGGCTCATGAACTCACTCGACGCATAGAACAGCACTTCGTCGGAGTCCACGTTGCTGTGGTTGTACGGCGCGGGAATCGCTTCGGGGTCGAAGTCGTACGGCCGCGGGCAGAAGGAGCAGATCACGAAGCCATCGCCCTGGAACGTCTGATGCACCGGGGGCGGCTGGTGAATGCGTCCGACGATCGGCTCGAAGTCGTGGATGTTGAACGCCCACGGGTAGAAATAACCGTCCCAGCCGACGACATCGAACGGATGGTGATCGAGCACCAGTTCGTTGAGCGCGTTGTACTGCTTGACGAGGATCGGGAACTCACCCTTCTCGTCGTGCACGTTGAGCGCGGTTGGTCTGCGAATATCGCGCTCGGAGTACGGCGCACCCTCGAGCAACTGTCCCACGTTGTTGCGATAGCGCGTGGGAAAGCGCACGTGGCCCGCGCTCTCCATCACGAGGAACTTGCTCACGCCAGCGGAGGCGTCGAGGCGCCAGCGATGCGTGATGTTGCGATGGATGACGACATAGTCGCCGGGCTTATAGGGCAGCTCGCCAAATACCGACTCCAGCACGCCGCTCCCTTCCACCACGTACACGACTTCGTCCGCCTGTGAGTTGCGATAGAAGTGCGTGTCGTTCACATCGGGCTCGACGTACAGCATGCCGATGTCGTTGTTGAACAGCAACGGAATGCGGTCGAGCGTGGGCGAGCCGCCCTTGACGATACGCGACGTGAGAAAGTGGCGATGACGCAACGACGTGCTGTCATCGGCTTCCCACACGAGATCGCGCACTTTTCGCGCCGACAGCACCGTCGTTGGCGGATGCGTGTGATACAGCAGCGACGACGTGCCCACGAAGCCCTCGTGCCCCATCAGCTCTTCGGCGTAGAGCCCGCCGTCGGGCCGCCGGAAGACGATGTGGCGCTTGCGAGGGACACTGCCCATGAGGTGATAGATCGGCATGGTGGTCGCCTCAGAGGTTGCCGCGCAGCGCCTGCTCGCGCTCGATCGCTTCGAAGAGTGCCTTGAAGTTCCCCTTGCCGAAGCTCTTGGCTCCCTTGCGCTGAATGATCTCGTAGAAGAGCGTCGGACGATCTTCCACCGGCTTGGTGAAGATCTGCAGCAGGTATCCGTCCGGATCACGATCCACGAGAATGCCCAGCGCTTCGAGCTCCGCGATCGGCTCGTCGATGGTGCCGACGCGCTCCTCGAGTTCGCGATAGTACGACGTGGGTACGCTCAGGAACTCCACGCCGCGGTCGCGCAACGCCGTGACCGTCGCGAGAATGTCATCGGTAGCGAGCGCGAGATGCTGTGCGCCCGGGCCACCATAGAAATCGAGATACTCCTCGATCTGCGACTTCTTCTTGCCCGACGCCGGCTCGTTGATCGGAAACTTGATCTTGTCGTTGCCATTGCTCATCACCTTGGACATGAGCGACGAATACTCCGTGCTGATGTCATCGTCGTCGAACGTGATGAGATTGCGGAAGCCCATGACGTCGGCGTAGTACTTGACCCAGCGATTCATCTGGCCCAGCTCGACGTTGCCTACGCAATGGTCCACGTACTTGAGCCCAACATCGGCCGGTTGATAGCGCGGCGTCACGGACACGAAGCCCGGCAGAAAGAGCCCGCGATAGTTGCGACGCTCCACGATGGAATGGATCGTGTCGCCATACGTGCCGATCGCCGCGATGATGACTTCGCCGTGCTCGTCGCTGGTCACGATCGGCGCGTGAATGGGAATCGCGCCGCGATCCACCGCGGTCTGATACGCTGAGCGCGCGTCGTCCACCCAGAGTGCGTAGTCGCGAATGCCATCGCCGTGCGCCTGCACGTGCCTGGCGATCTCCGAGTCGGGCTGCAGCGCCGTCGTGAGCACGAGACGGATCTTGCCCTGCTGTAACAGATAGCTCGCGCGGTCGCGCACACCCGTTTCGGGGCCGCGATAGCCGATCAGCTGATAGCCGAACGCGGAGCGGTAGTAGTGACTCGCCTGCTTGGCGTTACCGACATAGAACTCGACGTAGTCGGTGCCATTGATGGGAAATGCATCCTGCTCGATGCCGGCTTCGGGAGCGGACAACGTGGCCATGGGAACCTCGGAGTGAACGATGGAAGGAAAGAAGCGAGTGCGATCTCGATCCCACCACGCATGACTCAGATGTGCGAACGCGGCAGCGCGCCAATCCAGGCGCGCCCCCGCTCATCTCCAGGCTCCAGAAACTTCACCATGCTCCGACCATGTGCTTCGATGTCCGCACCGAGTGAGTGAACGCCTACTGCTTGGCGATCAGATGGTCCTTGATCTTGTCGTAGATCGCCTGCGACAAAACCTTCTTCTGCACCAGCTGCAACTTGTTGGCATACGGACGTCCGCCGATGATCTTGGCCGCGTACGCCTTTCCGATTCCCGGTACCGCTTCCAACTCGGCGGACGTCGCGCGATTGATATCCACCACCGCCGCCGCAGCGACTGCGGCCGCCGCAGGCTTGGCCGGCTTCGTCTGCGCAGACAGCGCGGGCGCGGTGAACAGGAACGCGGCGATGGCCAGCGGACCAACGACTTTCGAGATCTTAGCGCGAACGTGTGCGTGCATGGGAAGGGACGACTGTGAACGCATGACGAGCGACTCCCGGGAGATGGCGGGGCGGGTCCCGAACGGAATGTGCTCCACTCTACCCTGCAAGTTCGGGCAAGTCGCGGAAGTTTGCCAGCGCCTCGGGGTTGGCCAGCGCGTCGATGTTTCGCACCGTCCGCCCGTGAATCACGTCCCGAACGGCCAGTTCGGTGATCTTGCCACTGATCGTACGAGGGATATCGGCGACCTCCACGATGAGCCGTGGGACATGATGCGGGCTGGCGTGGGTCCGGATCCGCTGGCGAATCGTCGCACGCAACGCCTCGTCCAGTGCCCCCGCGGCCCGCATGCGCACAAAAAGTACGATCCGCGTGTCCGCCGCCGCCCCCTGCCCCACCGTCTGCTCCACTACGATCGACTCCAGCACCTCGGGGATCTGCTCCACCTGCCGGTAAAGCTCCGCCGTCCCGATCCGCACGCCACCTGGGTTGAGCGTCGCATCGCTGCGTCCGTGAATGACCAGCCCGTCCTCCGGCGTCAGCTCGGCCCAGTCACCGTGCCGCCACACCCCGGCAAAGTGCTCGAAGTACGCCGCCCGGTAGAGTCGCCCGTCCGGGTCGTTCCAGAAGGCCACCGGCATGCTGGGGAATGGCCGAGTGCACACCAGCTCGCCCGGAGCATTCCGCAACGGCTGCCCCGCGTCGTCGAAAATCTCCACCGCCATCCCGAGCCCGCGCATCTGCAGCGCGCCACGATAAACCGGCGCCGTGGGATCGCCCAGCGCAAAGCAGCTGACGATATCGGTACCGCCGGAGATGCTCGACAGGCGCGCAGTAGTCGAGACGTGCTGCTGCACGTAGTCGTAGCTGTGCTCTGCCAAGGGACTGCCGGTGGACAGAATCGCACGCAGCGCGCTCAGGTCGAACCGATCGCGCGGCGCGATCCCCTCTTTCTCCAGCATCGCGAGATACTTGGCGCTCGTGCCGAAGACGTTCACCCGCTCCTCTTCGGCCATGCGCCACAAAATCGTTGGGTCGGGGGCCAGCGGCGCGCCATCGTACAGCACAATGGTGGCGCCGACCGCGAGTCCCGACACCAGCCAGTTCCACATCATCCAGCCGCAGGTGGTGAAGTAGAACAACACATCGTCGCGATGGAGATCGGTGTGCAACGCCAGCTCCTTCCAGTGCTGCAGCAGCGTTCCACCGGCGCCGTGCACCATGCACTTGGGGAGCCCCGTCGTCCCGGACGAATACAGCACGTACAGCGGATGATCGAACGGCAGGCGCGTGAACTGCGGCTCACGATGCTCGGCGTGCGCCGCGAGCACGTGATCAAAGCGCGACGCCGAGGGGATGTCGCGGATGGCCGGATCGGCGTCGAGGTACGGCACCACCCACACGGCACGCAGCGACGGGATCGAGTCGGCGATTTCCCGAATGCGCGTCAGACAGTCGATGCGCTTCCCCGCGTACCAGTAGCCGTCGGCGGCGATGAGCACGGTCGGCGCGATCTGCCCGAACCGGTCGAGCACACCCTTGGTGCCGAAGTCGGGAGAGCAGGACGACCAGAGCGCGCCGATGGACGACGCCGCGAGCATGGCGATGACCGCTTCGGGCAGGTTGGGGAGATAGCCCGCCACGCGGTCGCCCGGGCCCACACCTTGCTCGCGCAGCGCCGCGGCAGTCTGCGCGACGCGAGTGGCCAGCTCCCCCCACGTCAGCCGTGGCTGCGCGCCATGCTCGTTCCACGCGACGATCGCCACACCGTCATCACGACGGCGCAGGAGATGCTCTGCGAAGCTGAGGCGCGTCCCGGTGAACCAGCGCGGGCCCAACTCGGCGTCAGGGGGCGCCATGCGGTTGCCGCCCATGAGCACTTCCGCCCAAGGGGCGTCGGCAGGGCCCGGGCCGTCGGCCTGAATATCCGCGGCACGCCACACCGCCGACCAGAACTCCGCCGGATGCTTGACGGACCAACGCTGAAGCGCGTGGGAGTCATTCTTGTCTGCACCGATGACGCCGGCCGCCTGCAACTCACGCCGAAACTGCGTCAGGCGCGCGCGTTCGATCTCAGCGTTGCTCGGCGACCAGATCGGCGTGGCACTCACGCGACGCCGTCCTGCCCGGATGCAGTTCGCGCCAGCGCGACCGAGGCGCACGCCGCGCCATGGGCTTCACAGTACCACCCATGCCGATCGTGAAAGACCAGATGCGGCGCATCGGTCGGCCCCAGCTTCACGCGCACGAGATGCTGCACGGACGTGGACTCGCCGACGACCTTACGCGGATCGAGCACGTCAATCGTCGGCTTGACCGGGAACAGGTCGAACTGACTGGGCGCAAGCGGCACGCCGTCGGCAGGCGACGAGCGCTTGGACGTTCGCGTGGGAGCGCGGGGTTTCGAGGGGCGTTTGGCGTCGGACATCGGCAGGTCACGAATCCTCGCCAGTCGACGCGCTACGCGCCAGCGCTTCCTTTCGGCGCGTCCGGCTGCCAGTGCAGCTCCCACTCGCAGAACGCGTCTCCTTCGATGCAGCAGCGCACGTGACGGACGCGCGACCCTTCGCCACCCGCCAACTGGATGGCCTGCCGAAGTCCGCCGGTCAGTCGATTGCAGAAAATGCGCGTGATGGGATCGAAGCCGACGAGTCGCAGAACCGCGCGCCCGGCATCGTCTTCGACGACTTCCATGTCGCCCGGATGGTAGTAGAGACGAAAGAGCGACACGCTCTGCGTGAGGAACTCGCGTGGCGTCGGCTTCCGGAGAATGCCACCGTAAAGCTGCACGCCCAGCGAGTCGATGGCGTACGCGCCCGCTTCATCTGCCCATGCATCGCTTCCCGGACGTCCGCCGGCGGGCACCTCCTCGCTCGACGGAAACAGCGAGCCGGCCTCGCGCCAACACTCGACCACGTGGTGATACGGGATCTCGTCGGTCGCGGCGGCCGCTTCGATGGCACGACGCGTTTCGGGGGCAAGCGACGCCAGCACCGATGCCACCGCGTCATCCCCCAAGCGAGCAGCCACGAAGGCCAGTGTGCTGCGCACCGTCGAGCCTTTCGCCGATTGCTCGCGATTCCCGGTGAACAGGCTCACGACAAAACCTCGCGCTCGATGCGCCGCATCACCGCGGCGCGATCGACCTTGCCGGATCCCAGTCGCGGAATGCTCTCAACGAAGCGCACATGCTTGGGCACCTTGTAGCCGGCGAGTCGAGACCGGGCGTGTGCGACGAGTGCTGATTGGTCGAGCATATCCTCCGACTCCGTTTCGGATCGCCTCACCACGACAGCACATCCCACCTCGCCCCAGTGCGCGTCGGGTACGCCCACCACGCAGACGTCCGCAACCTGCGCACAGTCGAGGATGGCGGCCTCCACTTCGCCAGGGAATACGTTCTCTCCACCAGAAATGAACATCTCCTTGCGACGTCCGCGAATGGCGAAGCAGCCATCGGCGTCGCGACGAGCGAGATCTCCGGTGCGCAGAAACCCATCGTCGGTCATCACGTCGGCCGAACGATCGTCGGCGCGAAAGTATCCGCCAAAGAGCTGCGGCCCGCGCAACTCCAGTTCACCGATCGCGTCGTCGTGCACCAAGGTGCCGTCATCGCCGCGCAGTCGAACTTCGAGAAACGGAATCGGCCAGCCGACCGTGCCGGGACGCGCGAGCGCGGCATCGTCAGTGGTGGCGAAGCAGTTCGGGCCGCACTCCGTGAGCCCATAGCCTTCGCGAAAGCGATACCCCGCCGAGCGCACCGCGTCTTTCAGTCGCTGCGGGCACGGCGCTCCGCCGGCAATGAACCAGCGCAGGCGCGGCAGTGCACGCCCCCAGTGCTTCGACTGCGACAGCATTGCGAGTTGCGTTGGCACACCGAACGTGACGGTCACGCCGTAGCGATGGAGCGCCTCGAGATAGTCGTCAGCATCGAACCGGTCGATGAGGACCACAGCTCCTCCGCAGAACAGCAGCGGCGTCGTGAACACATTCCATCCGCCCGTGTGAAAAAACGGCGTGACCGCGGGCCCAACATCGTCGGCACCAAGTTTCCAGCCAGTGACGGTGGCGACCGCATTGCTGAACAGCTGTCGATGCGGAATGACGACACCTTTGGGGACACCGGTGCTGCCGGAGGTGTAGAGCAACAGCGCGCCATCGGTCGTACGCGCCGACGGAATTTTCGCGTGCGCGATCTGCTCTCTTGCCGCGTCGTGCATCGCACGCGCGTCTCTGCTCGACACAAAATCCCGCACGCGTTCGACAGGCAGACCGACTCGCGCCAGCGCATCGCACGCCAACGCGCGATAGGGCTCCTCGGCAAGCAACAACACGGGATCGGCATCCGACAACACACGCGACAGCTCCGCCGCCGACAGTCGCCAATTGAGCGGCAACAGCATCGCGCCCGCGCGAATGCACCCAAACAGCAGCGGGATGAACTCCGCGCGATTCTGCGCGAGCACTGCCACGCGATCGCCCACTTGCACGCCCGTTGCCAGCAGCCACGCACACCAGCGATCGGCTTCCGCGTCTACGTCTGCATAGCTGTATTGCACTTCGGTGCGCGCATGGACGAGTGCCGTGCGTGCGCCGTCCACGCGCGCCCACCACGCCACCGGATCGAAGCGCGCGTCGCCATCGGATGCGAAGTGCGTCGTCACGCCTGCACTCAGCGAGCCGCGGACATGGGGTGCGCTGCGCAGAAGCGCGCCACCACCCGACTGATGTCCGGACCATTCGCATCAGCGAAGGTGCCAGCCGTCGAGCCACCGGACCACGCATGCCCCAACTCGTCGATGCGAATGCGCACCACTTGCGCGGCGCCGCTCGCATCACGCCACTGCTGCTCACGGACCGTATAACCGTTCTCCACGCGCACAGGCTCCTCGGGGGCCTGCGTCAGTCGAGGTGCACCGGCGCGTTCACGCATCGCGTTCTGCAGCCCGACAAACTGCGCCGCGGTTTCGTCTGCGTTGCGCACGCTGACCACAGCATCCTTCACGCCATGCACCACCAACGTCGGCACGGCACGCGCGTCATTCCCCATGGCGGCCGCCAACACATCGGGCGACGGCAACTTGTCGCCGGCCCCCTTCTGCATCACAGAGAGCGCGCCGCCAAGATCTGTCGCGCCCTTCCACGGAATGCCCGACGCGCTGGTCAGTGTGGCGAACTGCTCGGGATACGCGGCGACGGTCAGCGTGGCCATTGCCGCGCCAGCCGAAATGCCGATCAAGTGCACCTGCCGTGCGTCCACGCCGTACTTCGACACGATCTCCGCGGTCATCGCGGAGAGAATCGCGGGCTCACCGTGTCCACGTTCCTGATGCGCCGTGTCGAACCAGTTCCAGCATCCTCGCGCATTCGCGGCTGGCGTCTGCTCCGGATAGAGCACGAGAAACCCTTGCTCCTGCGCGACGGCGTCCATCCGCGTGCCAGCGGCGATGTCATTAGCGTTCTGCGTGCATCCATGCAGGATCACCAACAGCATCGGTGAGGTGCGCGCGCCAGTCGGGATGAATAGTCGCCACGGCCGAGCGCCGGCGGCGCCGACAAAGTTGCCGCGTACCACGTCACCCGCCGCTGCCGCGCCCGCCGATTCCGCGCCAGTCGATTCCGCGTCAGTCGAATTCGCCGTCTCCGTCATCTGCTGCTCCTGCCTGCGAAGGATATCTGCACGCGGCACGATCGCATGCGCTACGGTTCGCGCCCGTGTCTGCGCCGACGTCCGGCTCGCCGAGGCAACCATCCCCCCGACGAGCAGCACGCCATACCACCACGACTGCGCAGCACGCTCGCGCATCAATCCTCAGCGGTCGAAGCGGACGCCGAGGAACGCCATCGAGCCAAGGGCCGGCATGTTGAGCAGTTCGATGTGCTTGCGTCCCAGACCGCAGCCCCACCCCTGGCTGTACGTCGCCGGCAGGGCGGCGTTGAGATAGATGGGCGGCGTGGAGCGACCGCTGGTGCAGGCGAAGAGATTCTGCACCGAGAGGTTGACCGTCGTGCCGGACGTGATGCGCTTGCCCACGTTGAAGTCGAAGGCGAGCAGGCCGGGAATGCGACCCGAGTGCACGCCCGACTGAAACTGGTAGTCCTTGACGAAGCGCAGCGTGAAGCCGCCAAAGGTCGCCATTGGCAGGTCACGCGCGTCCATGCCTACCGTGGCCTTCATCGTCGGGCTATTGAGCGCCGTCGCTTCCGCCGGGTCACCCGGCTTCTGGATGATGGAGTCCAGCTTGAGCACACTGAACGTACCCGACGCGTTCACCTTGTTCGTCACCGCATAGCGAACACCGGCGTCGATGCCGCTGAGCGTCGCCTGACCGAGGTTGTAGTAGGTAAGCGCGATCTGCTCAGCGCCCTGCGCGTTGGTGTACTTGGTGTTCGTGGCAGTGTTGTACGCAAAGGTGCCAGCAAACGGGTTGGCCACCACAACCAACGGGCTCAGGAACGACTTGTAGTTCGCGATGTAGCCAGCCACGTCCACATACAGGCGGTCGTGCATCACACCCTTGTAGCCGATTTCCACCGTGTTGTTCACTTCCGGCACCACGGGCGAGAAGGTGCGGAGCACCGTGCCCGCGGCGTTCTTGATCGTCGTGCCGTCCTTGTTGCCAAAGACACCCACGCTCGGGCTGAAGTCGCGGAAGTAGAAGCTCGTCGCCAGGATCGACGGCGACTTGAACGCGCGGTTGAAGGTCAGTCGGAAGGTGCTGTTCTCGTCCGGCGAGATGACAAGTGCCGCCTTCGGGCTGAACTGCGGATCGTAGAACTCCGGGTTGTCGTACCGCGCACCGAAAATGAGCTTCGTGATCGGATTGACCTGCGTCTCCGTTTGCGCGTAGACACCCACCTGATTGAGCACGATGTCTTCCTTCGTCAGCGCATCGGTCAGCCACACTTCCTTGGAGCTCACCTGATCGCGACGCACCTGCACACCTCCGATGATGCGCGTGTTGAAGAGGCGGCGCACTGTGGTGTTGCCCTGCACTTCCGCGGCAGCCAATCGTCCATCGGCAGGGAATGCGGAGAGCTTCTTCACCGAGTCATCGCTGAAGCCGGTGAGACGCGGCGCGAGCCGATTGGTGGAGAAACCGTTGAGCGCGTACGTCTGTCCGGACAACGAGCGCGTGGCATAGGCCTGCGCAAACCAGTGATCCGACGTGAAGCGCACCTGCTGGTTCCAGTAGCCCCAGTTCTTGAGCTGGTTGCGACCGGCGCTCGTCACGCCGATACCATTGCTGTTGCTGGCACCGCCCTGATACTCGAGGCGCGCGCCTTTGTCGAAGTAGTAGACCAGTGCGCCTGATGCGCGCCGGTAGCTCGTGCCCCAATCCGGCGCGATCTCGGGCGACGGTGTCGTACGCGGAGCGACGGGCGCATAGTTGTTCGTGTTCTGCCAGTCACGCGCGTACAGCGCTTCACCCGTGATCTTGTATCCCAGCTTTCCCCACATGCCCGCATAGCGCCCCTGCACGTCGGAGTAGCTCACGCGTCCCGGTGAGTTGGCAAACCAGTCACCCATGCGGCCGCCGTTCGAACCCAACGACGTCTCCATCGTCAGCCCCTGATACTGCTTGGGGTCCTTGCTGAGCAGCGTGACGACACCATTGGACGCATCAGGGCCGTACAACGCCGCGCCCGGGCCGATCAGCACTTCCACGCCGGCGATGTCGATCTTGGGGATCGTCGTGAACACGCCAACCGGCAGACCGTTCTCTGGAAGCACCGCGACCCGGTTGTCTTCCATCTGCAGCATGCGGTTGTTGAACGCGCTGTTGAACCCGCGCGCGTTGATGCCCGCCGCGGCGATGCCGGTCTGGAAGAAGTCCACGCCCTTCACTTCCTTGAGCGCGCCCGTGAACGAATTGCCGACCGAATAGCGAATCTGATCCGCGTCGATGCGCGTGATCGTCGCGGGTGCGTCGGTGATCTTCTCCACGCGACGCGAGGCGGACACGACGTATCCGCCCAACTGCAGCGCCGTGGCGTTCAGCGTCGCATTCAGCGTCGCCTCTGCGCCATCCTTCACTTCAACATTCTCGAAGACGCGCGCCTTGGCTCCAATGCGTTGCACGCGAACGGTGTAGCTGCCGCTTGGCAATCCAATCACGCGATAGCGGCCGTCCATCCCGGTCGTGCTGCCGAAACGCGTACCGACCAATGTGACCTGCGCGCCCGGTAGCGGATGCTTGGCGCTGTCGGAGACGAAGCCGGCAAGGACGCCAGTCTGCGCTTGCACTGCCGCAGGAATGGCGAGTAAGGGCACTGCGAGCAAAGACATCAGCCGCGCGCGGCTGCGCGCAAAGAGGCGCCGCGCGTTCGCTTGTTCAGCGAGCAACGGGAACGGACGAGGAATGGACATGCGGAGGTCTCCAAGGAAGGAACTGCGGACGGACAGACAGAGAGGAGAGTCGGTATCGGGAAGCGACGTTGCCCCCGAGGGCAGAGCGGCGTCGAAGTTCGAGTTGAGCGGCAGTCAGTCCTCCTTGGGCAGGAGGATCAGCGCTTCACCATCGACCACGGCTTCTCCACGCTGATTGCGCACGCTCGTGGCGAGTCGCACGCGACGCTTGGTTTCGAACAACTCGACAATCTCGACACGCGTCGTCACGCTGTCGCCAATGAGCACGGGACGCAGAAACCGGAGCGACTGCGACATGTAGATGGAGCCAGGCCCCGGCAACTCGGCGGCGATGATCGCCGAGATGAACCCACCCGACAGCATGCCGTGCGCGATCCTCGCGCCGAAACGGCTGCTGCGCGCGAACTCCTCGTCGAGGTGCACCGGATTCGTATCACCCGTGACGGTCGCGAAGAGCACGACATCGGTATCCGTGACGGTGTGCGTGCGCGACGCACTCTGGCCCACGGCTAGCGACGCGAAGCGATCCACTGCAGAAGCGCTCATTGAATGTCAGGCCTCCATGACGGCGCGTACGTCAGCGGCGAGCGTCGCCGCGGCTGTGTGGCGCGTGAACCAGGATACGATCAGAAAGACCAGCAACGACGCGACGAGCGCGATCGCGGTCGCCGTCACACCAGAGGGGAAAGCGAACACCTTGAAGAACGCGAGTGACTCGAGCGAGAGCGTGATGACAAGACCCGTCACGATGGAGGCGATGGCACCGGCACGCGTCGCCCCCTGCCAGTTGAGACCGATCGCCAGCGCCGGCCCAAGCGTCGAAGCAAAGAGCCCCCAGCCGAAGACGCCGAGAAACGCGACCAGCGTGCCGGATGCCTGCGCGACGGCAGCCGCAACAAGCGTGATGACCACGGTCCAGATGCGTCCCCAGCGCAGCTCATTCGACACGCGTCGTCCGAGTGCGACGGGGAGATCGTGCGTGAGCGCGGCCGCACCGATGCTCATGAACGAGTTGACCGTGCTCATGATGGCGGCCGCTACACTCGAGAACACGATGGCCGCGAGCGGGAGCGGCGTGAAGCGCAACAGGAACGTGGGCGTTGCGTCATCCGGCGTCGCCAATGCGGGCGACGCACCGCTCAGCACGAGTGACTTCATCGCCAGTCCAACGCCGACGAACAGCAACAGCGTCAGCGTGAGCGCGAACGTCATGAGCAGCGGGAACCACTTGAGTCGACGCGCGTCGCGGAGCATGAAGAACTTGTGCGCCACGTGCGGCTGTCCCAACGACCCGAAGCCGAACACGAAGTAGAACGACAGCGCGGCCAGCGGCGACAACTTTCCCCATGGCGACAACAGCGCGCCGTCCTGCGCCATGATGACATGCGAGATGCCTGACATGCCACCGCCCACCTGCATCGCAAAGGCAAACACCAACAGCGATGCAACGGCCATCAGCAGCCCTTGAAACACATCGTTGTAAATGCCGGCGAGAATTCCGCCCGACACCGAGTACGCGAGCACGATGATCGTGCCAATCCAGATCGCCGGACCGCGTCCAATGCCGAAGATGGCATCGATCACAAGTCCCAGTGCCAGCAGATTCGTGGCCATGTAGCCGATCACGGCCAGCACGATCGCGAGCCCCGACAGCCCTTGCGCCGCGCGCGAATCGAAACGCGCGGCGATCGCATCGGGAATCGTGATCATCTCACGCACTTCCGCGAGCAGTCGCAACCGCTTGGCCAGCACCCACGCGCCCATTGAGTTGGTGAGGGCAACGGGCAGGATGATGAAGACCGCGCCCAACCCGAGCGAGTAGACAAGCCCGGGACCACCGATGAAGGCGAAGCCCGAGAGCGTTGCCGCCATCGATGCGATCGCCAACGTGAACAGGCCAATACCCTGTCCGGCCACGAAGAAATCCGACGCCGATTTGGTCTTGCGCGTCGCCCACACGCCGATCGCGGCGACGATCGCGAAGTACGCGATCGCCACTCCGCCGATCACCGGCTGGGCGAGCGGCGGCATCGCGTTCGTCTGCAGCAACGCCGTCAGAACGGGCAGCGAAAAGCTCACGAGTGGCCCCCGCCCGTCCGGGCCGCTCCGTCATTGAGCGATGCGCGCCGGGCCGCACGCACACGATCGATGTCCGCGTCGGACAGCGTCAGCGCGTCGAACGTGAACGCATACGCAAGCGGCAGTACGAAGAGCGGCAGCAAGCCAACACCGTAGAGAATCACGGCGGCTCTACGCGGCAGGCCAAGCCAGTACACGCCGTCGGCGGTGTCAGGTGGCAGCGCGAGCGCTAGCACGAAGCCACCCGCGATCAGCACGAACACCAACAGAAACGGAACGACCAGCGAACCGAGGCGGCGCCCGGTCCGGACAGCGCCAAGCGTCATGGTGGCGATCATCGCGACCGGCAGCGCCACGGCCATCACCCAAGCACCTTTCGCAGCGACCGCGGCCCCCGCGAACGCACTGGCGTACCCGACCGCGATGCCCAGCGTACCAAACAACAGCGCGTACGCGGCGACCATCCGCACACCGGACAGTCGTTCGATGGGAGAACTCTTCAGTTCAACGTTCATGCGTACAGCCGGTCGAGTGTGTCCGCGTATCGCGTGGCAATCACCTCGCGAATGATCTTCGACGTAGGCGTCAGCTCGCCGCTCTGCGTCGTGAATGCTTGCTCCGTCACGGCAAACGCCTGCACACGATCGGTGCGCGCGAGCGTTGCGTTCACAGCGTCGACCGCCGCTTGCAGCTGGGCGCGCAACTCGGGCGCCTCCACCAGCGCAGGCCACGTACTCGGACGCTGGAGCTCCTGCGCCGCCCATGACTGCACCAAGTCGCGGCGGAGCGATAGCAACGCGACCAGATACTTTCGTCCTTCTCCGAAACACACCGCGTGCTCGATGAGCGGCGTTGCACAGAGGGCCGCCTCGATCGGCACAGGCGCGACCTTGCGGCCGTTCGAAAGTGCGATCAGCTCCTTCACGCGACCAACGATGCGCAAGAAGCCATCGGCGTCCTGCTCCACGAGATCACCAGTCCGCAACCAGACGCCGTCCTCGGTGAACGCCGCCTCCGTCGCCGCGGCGTTCCGCCAGTAGCCACTGAACGTCAACGCACTGCGACGCACCAAAAGCTCGCCGTCCGAAGCCACGCGGACCTCGGTGCCGAGCATCGGCATACCCACGCCGGTCGCACGTGGATCGTTGACGGTGTTCATGGCGAGACAGAGATGCTCCGTTTGACCATACGCACCTACCACGGGCAATCCGAGTTGCCGCAGCGCATCCGCCACGGCTACCGGCATCGCGGCACCGCCCGAAGTTGCGAGACGACAGCGGCTCCCAATTCGCGACACGATCGCGTCGCGAGGATTATCGCCATCCCGCCGCGCCAACTCCGCCGCCTCGTACAAGCGCTCGAACATGCGCGGCAGCCCACCAAAGAGCGTGGGCTGATAGTCGTGGGCCACGCGAAACACGTCACTCGGCTCCTCGACCAACGCGGCGCTCATTCCGGTCCACACGCGCACGCACTGACCGAAGACGCGTTCGGCGGCGTGCGAGAACGGAAGAAACGACAATCCGCGATCGATCGCAGTGAGCTCGAGGCGCTCTGTGATCGAGATCGCCGAGGCGGCGAGGTAGCGATGCGAGATGCAGGCTCCCTTGGGAATGCCCGTGGAGCCCGACGTGTAGATCAGCGCGGCGATGTCATCGAGCGTGACGGCATCGCTCCGCGCTTCGAGCTGCCGCGAGAGCGATGAATCATTCTGAAGCGCGTTGCGTCCTTCGTTGCACCAGACCTCCCAGTGCTGCACGCGCACGGTTCCCGCGTGCTCGTTCGCTTCGCTAGATGCGAGCCACGCGTTCCACTCTCTCTCAGGTACGTCGCAGACGATGAGCCCCTTCGCATCGCGCTCGGCGAGTGCGCCAGCAACGACTGGCACGTGCGCGAGATCGTCAAGCAATACGACGCCAACATCGGCATCACGCAGCAGCTGCGTGATTTGCGATGGAGCGCTGCCCGGATAGATGCCTACACCGATCGATCCGATGCGCTGAATGGCCATGTCCGCAATCGGCCACATGGGTCGATTGCGCGAGAGGACCGCGACGCGATCTCCGTGCTTCACGCCAGCCATCAGCAGTGCCGAGGCGGCAGCACGCGTCGCATCGCCCCACGCCCCCCAGCTGAAGGTCGCGGAAGGACGCGACGCGCCCGCGGGGTACACGGCCAACGCGATCCGATCGGGTTCAGTGAGTGCGCGCTGCATGAACTGATGGACCAGCGGTCGCAGACCCGGAAACAGGTCAGTGGTTGGCAGCGCGACTTCGCTCGTCATGCCGCTCGTCATGTGGCCGCGACCTGCGCGTGCCCGCGCCAACGCATCGCGACGGATCCCATCGTCAACCCGGCGCCGGATCCTGTGAATACGAGCAGTTGCCCGTCGTGCACGTAGCCTCCACGCACGGCGTCATCGAGCGCCATCGGCAAACAGGCAGATCCAGTGTAGCCCCACTTGTGCATGATCGTATGGGCGCGCGACATCGGGACATCGAGTGCGCGCATCACGACCTCGATCGTCGAACGGTTCACTTGCGTCCAGAACCAGAGGTCGACGTCGTGCACGGTTGCGTCAGCGCGCGCCAGCACGGAGCGCACGATCCGCGGCCACCCTTCTTCGTTCACCGACGCCGGGTACTTCTGCACGAAACGCAGATACTGCTGGATATCCTCGTTCAGAATCGCGTGCGTGATCGGCGTGCGCGCACCGCCAGCGAACACTCCCATGCCATGACAGTACCGCCCATCGGCGAACAGCTCCGAGGCCAGGATGCCGGCGCTGTCGCTCGCCTCTACCACCGCCGCACCAGCGCCATCGGCGAAGATCGTGAGCGTCTTCTTGTCACGCGGATTGAGATAGCGTGACATCGCGTACGCACCCACCACCAGCACCTTCCGATAGCGCTCGTCGGCGCGGATGTACTTCCACGCCACATCCAGCGCAGTCACAAAGCCGGCACAGCCCGCATTGAGATCGAACGTGCCCGCGTTGACAAGTCCCAGTCTCCCCTGCACCACTGCTGCTGTCGACGGCGCGATGTACTCGGGCGTGTCGGTGGCGATGATCAGCAGGTCGATCGACTCCGGAGTCGCGCCGGCAGCCTCCAACGCACGTCGGGCCGCAACCTCGGCCAGCATCGCGGTCGACTCATCCGGGGTGCACCAGTGGCGCTGCTCGATGCCGAGCGTGCCCGACACGAACGGCGCGATGTCCTCACCCAACTGAGCCGATAGCTCAGCGTTGGTGACGATGCGTGACGGAACGTGACTGCCGGTGCCGGTGATGATGGCCTCACGAAGTCGCGTGAGATTCGGCATCGAATCCGGCGATGAGTGCTGCAACGCATTCCGCGAGGAGTCGGTCGAACGGTCCGGCATCTGCGTCGGTATGGAGGCGGTCGGCGGTTTCTGCATCATCGGACAGCCCGGCTTTCAGGAGCTGCGCCCGAAGATCCGCGGGCGACAAAGCGCACCGGCAGCAGTCGCGTCGCACTCACACGTTGCGGTGACTTTTCGATGAGCTGCAGCAGCAGTCGCGCAGCGCGTGCGCCGAGTTCGCGCGCAGGAATGGCGACGGTCGAGAGTTCGGGCGTGACGTAGCGCGCGAGTTCGATGTCGTCACAGCCAACCAACGAGAGGTCCTGCGGCAGCCTGAGACCCACGGTTAGGCACTGCTTTATTGCCCCGATCGCCATCAGGTCGTTCGCACAGAACACCGCCGTCGGCTGGGATGCCGTCGACTGCGACGCCGTGAGCAGCTGACGCATGGCTTCGCGCCCACCGCTGACGGTGGCCGGCGCACGCCGCAGCCGCTGCGACGTGAGCGTGACTCCCGCTTCTCGAAGTCGCACGACGAAGCCTCGCTCACGCATGCGAAAGGCATGCACATCCGACGCAGGGCCAATGAACGCAACCTCGCGATGCCCGAACGCGAGCAGATGCTCGGCGGCGAGACGTCCCGCTGCGACGGCGTCCGTCGCGATACCGGGCCATCGCTCCGACGGCTCATCGATGAGCACGACGTTGACACCGGCGAGTGCCTCCGCCGGCAGCAAGCCCGCCCCGACGGCATCGAGCAGGACGCCATCGATCTGCCGTGCGCGCAGCGTTTCGAGATGCTGCATGACTCCACGGGCGGACTGATCGCACAGCAGCACCGCGTAGCCAGCCTCGGCGGCGACCCGTTCCGCGCCGGCGACCACATCCGCGACGAACGGATTGCGCACGTCCGGCACGATCACCCCGAGCGCGAACGAGCGCCGTCGTGCGAGTGAGCGCGCCACGACGTTGGGCTTGTAGCCCAGTTCGGCGGCGGCGTCGAGCACACGCTGACGCGTCGCCGCGGCAACGCGGGCGCGAGGGTGCTGCGAAAGGACGAGCGACGCGGTGGGCTGGGAGACACCGGCGCGGGCAGCGACGTCATGGACAGTGACTCGCCGCCCCGAGGTAGGAGGGGCCATCGCGGAACAAACTGATGCTGCAAATACGTATTGGCAAGTGGGATTATCCAAACCCAACCATCCAGGCGGTCGTCCTCTCATCATTAGCCATGCGCAAATCCCGTCCCGATTCCACGCCCCATGACCCGTCGGCCGTCGGCGCTTCGCCTGGCAGATCGGTCGGTGTCGACGCCGCCGTCTCGGGCGGTCAGCCAGTGGCGGCCGGTGAGACGCGGCGCACTCGCGGCTGGCTGAAGGCGGGCGCTCCGCCCGCACGACCTCCGCGACGGCTGCTCGTCCGCATCGCCATCGCGCTGACGTCCAGTACTGCCATCCTCCTCGTGGCGGGTCTCGCCGCGGCTGCCGCCGTCGTTCCGCCCATCGGAGCGCGTCGCGCCGCACGCGACGCGGCGGAGCGCGAAGTGCGATCGCAGCTTTTCGCAGATGAACGCGTGGTTCACACGGCGTTTGCATCACAGCGACGTTGGACGGACATGTGGCGCGAGTCGTTCGGGGTGGTCGTGGCGACTGACCGTCGCCTGCTGTACGTGGGCACGCCGCCCACTCCAATGCTCCGTCCACTGGAAGACGGGCCAATTGAACTGCTCGTGGAGAGCTATCCGTACGACGCGACTTTCAGTCTCGAACCGCGCTCGCTCTTTCGCGGCTACGGGCGAGGGCTGGTGTTGCGCCTGCCGCTTCGCGAAGTGGACTTCATTGTGGACGACGCGCAGTGGCGTAACGCGCTCGCTGTCTCGCAAGCGGCAAAAGCAGCGCGCACCGCCTTCACCGCGGACGCGCAGGCCAGCGAGGCGACAACGCGTCCTGCCGCTCCGCCCGCCGCGGTCTACCGAACATACATCGTGCAGCGCGGCGAGAACCTCACCGGTCTTGCGCGGCGCTTTCGTACATCACCGGACGTGTTGCGGCAACTCAACCAGCTCCCTGACGATGAGATCCGCTCGGGACAGCGGCTGCGCGTGCCGGCGGTCAGCGAACCCTCGGTGCCGAAAACAGACTCGACCTCGACGAGCCGCTGACCCCGAGCTACCGGCGAGCGGTCGTGCCCGTCTGTCCAAGGGAGCTGGTATCGGTGAGTGCGCGAAGCATCGCCACCAATGCGGCGCGCTCCGGGCGTGTGAGTTGTAGCGGCTCGCGAGGCAACGTCTGGTTCGGCAGCGCGACGCCGATACCGGCGCCTCCGCCGCGATTGTAAAAGTCCACCACCTCGTCGAGCGTGCGGTACACGCCGTTGTGCATGTACGGCGCGGTCAACGCCACGTTCCGAAGCCCCGGCGTTTTAAACGCGTACAGGTGCGGCGCCGCGTGCGTCACCCGAAAGCGACCCGAGTCCGGATCGATCTTCGCGCCCCGCCAAACCGGCGAAGAAGGCACGCCGATTACCTCCACGTCCGTACTCTGAAAATTCGGCGGCACCGATCCGGTGAAGAGCGGAATGAAATGACAGGTGGCGCACTTCGCCTTCCCCGAGAACAGGTTGAAACCGGCGCGCTCTTCAGCACTCAGCGCCGTGCTGTCGCCGCGTAATGCACGGTCCACTCGTGTGTTCAGTCCATTCAACGAGCGCAGGTACGCGGCAAGCGCCACCCGCAGCCGCTCGCCGTTGATCGCTGAGTCCGCGTGCGCTTCGCGCAATCGAAACGCTCTGGAGAACGCGAGTCGATACGAAGTATCCGCCGACAGTCGGGCGGCAGTCGCTTCCACACTGCTGTGCATCTCGTTCGGGTTGCCAACAACCGCCTCTACCTGATCCTCGAGATACGCCGTTCGCTGATCGTAGAATGATCCGTTCTGCAGGCCAACGTTCAAGACGGTCGGGGTGTTGCGCATGCTGGCCGCGCTTTCGCCGCGGCGCGAGACACTTCGCGAGCGCCCATCGGTGAACGCACGCTGCGGATCATGGCAGGTCGCGCAGGACTGCGTGCCATCTGCGGTCAAGCGCGTATCGAAGAAGAGGCGACGGCCGAGTGCCACCTGCTCGGGGCGATCGGGCTCGCTCAATGGATTCGCGAACGCGTGCGCATCGATGGCTGCGCTGTCGAAGAGCGATCGCGCTTCCAGGCGAAAGGCGCGGCGATCTTGCGGCGGAACCAGCGCGAGGCGCTCCCGGGCACGCTCCACCGCGTGCGCGAGGGGATTCACGTGCGCGACGATGAACTCCAACCGATCGAACGTTGCGAACGACGGAGACTGCTCGAGCATCGCGATCGTGCGCTGCATCAGCGGCGCGATCGCCGACGCGCTTTCCGCCCCCGTATCCGTCGCTACGGCCTGCGACGCGCCTTCATAGACGCTCAGCGCGTCCGCTACACCTCGCAGTGCCGCTGCGGTCTCGTTCAGCGATTCCAACGCGATGGGCGAGTCGTATCCTGTGATGCCCAAGGTGGAGACGCGCGCCAACTCCAGTCGCGCCGCGTCCCATACACGATCGTCGGTGACGACTTGCACGGACGCCGTCGTTCGAAGTCGCCTTGTCAACGCACGTAGATTCTGCACCTCACGCGCGAGCGAGACGGCATCGACGACCGCCTCCTGCGCGAAGAGCATCTCCTCGATGACCTGAAAGCCTTCGGGCGGGAAGACGACCTCGGGCCCTTCTTGCGCCTCGACGCGCGGCAGCGCCGGCCCATTCATGGTCGCGGCCGTCGTCGGCTCGTAGTAGGCCGTGAGAAACTCGGCGCGCTTGAACGCCAGTCGGCTTTCGCGAAACAGCGCGCGCACGACCTCCAGATGCTTTGTCTGCTTGTCAGCGCCGCTCAGCGCTACGGCGCCAGCCTCGAGACGCTCGAGGCGCTGTGCCAGACTATCGATGTCGGCAACCCATTGCGTACGCACCGCGACTGCGGCCGACGTCATCCCGCCCGTACCGCTCTCGGGGGCAACGGTTGATCCTCCGCGCGGGTTCGCTGGCGCTGACGAGCGCTCTCCGCAGCCGACGATCACGGCGAGCGCCAACACTACGAGTCCGCTGCGCGACTGAACTGCAAAGGGCCGGCGCAATGCGCCGGCCCCTGACTTCGTGTTGCAATTCATCAGCGCGGCAATCCCTTCACCACAACGAGCTGGCTTGCCTGCTGTTCGGCAGGACGGACCGTTCCGCCGTCGACGCCCTGATACTTGGCTGCCTGCCACGAGTGCGGCTGCAGCGAAAGCATGAACGTGTTGGGCGTCTGCAGCTGATCGGAGATGTCGATCATCGCGCCATACTCCCAGCCTGCCTTGCCTTCGGCACGCGCGCCCACGGCGTTGTACTTGGCCGCATCGGTGGCCGTGCGGCGGTGGTCCAGCTGCAACACCGGACGCAGCTCCTTCGTCGCGATGTTGTACTGGTAGATGTAGCCATCATGCGTCTCGTCGCCGTAGCCGTTGTCGTCTTCCTGCACGTACAGATAGTTGGTGCCCACCATGATGTTGTCAGGGTTCTGGAACAGCTTTGCGGGCCCCGAACGATCGTCGCCGTCGAGAATCACTTCCAGATTGCCCTTGAGCGGATCGGCGGCATCGAGGGTGATGCGATACACGCGGCCGTATTTGGCGCGCGAGTAGTCGGCGTTCACGCCGGTGTTGTTCTGGCCGGTCACGGTGAAGTACGCTTCGCGCCCCGTGCCTTCCTTCCGATAGTCGATGTCTTCGACGCGGCCGAACGCGACCGACTTGAGCGTCGCGGTCGCAAGGTTGAGCTGACGGCCCGTCATGGCCGTATGGTTCACCAGTTCGCGGAACACCACCGGATACGTCTGTCCGACCACCATGTCGCGTTCCTTCGTCACGTCGTTCGTGCGGGCGAGCGCGTACAGCTTCCCGTTGTTCAGGTCACCCAACGTGTTCGACACGTACAACACCAACTGACCACCCTCGGCGCCGGAATCATCGTCGCCCAACAGGATGACGGTCTTGCCCGCGTACGCATTCTTCGGCAGCGGCACCGCGTTCTCCGTGTTCCAGCGACCAAAGCCCGTCAGGTAGGTCGGCGTGTTTACCGGACCGAACGGGTTGACGCTGAGCACCTGCGACTCTTCGCTGCTCTCGCCGGCCGTGATGTACAGCGGACCGAAGCCGTGCTCGGCTACCGTCACCATCGTCGCCGAACACAGGCGATACTTGCCGTTCGTCGAGTTCACGACGTACTCGCCGCGAATCGCCTTGAACGTCGAGTCGAACGTGATGCGAGAGACGGAGAAATTGTCTTCGTGATTGACCAGCGCCGTGAATGACTTGTCGGCATTGCGAATCAGTCCGGAACCGTCCGCCGAGCCGCCGAAGATGAACGACGGCGAACCCGGGAGCACGTCGTCGCTGCCCACGACGGTGTAGATGTCCACGCCGGAGATCAGGCTCTTCACGAGCGCCGGCGTCACGGAATTGTTCTTGAGTACCACAGGGTTCGGCGCGACGCTCGTCACGTCGGCATCGTCGCCACAACCGCCCAGTGCCAGCATGGTCGCCGCTGCGCCAACGGCGGCGCTCGCGCGAGCAAAAGTCCACTTCATCACAATCGTCCTCCAGGCGGGCATCCCGCCATCCCGTGAATGCATGACGCGGAGATGCCGTGTCACGTCGCGGCGCAGTATCGCCCGGCGAATGCTGCGACTCCGTGACTGCTATGTCACGAACTGGCTGCTAGTCTGTCGCAAGCAGGCAAATGAGGGCGCAATTGTCGGAACTGCAGTTCAGACTAGAGTGATGGCCACGGTCTCGAGGCGTCAGTTCATCGCGCAGTCCACGGCATTGCTGCCAACGGTCCTGGCGTGCACCGAGTCAATCGCCGGTCCAGACATCGCCGCTGGCAATGGCATCGATGTCACGCGCGATGCCGTTCGCCTCGACCTGACGCGCATCCCGGCACTGAATCGGGTCGGCGGTTCGCTCGTCGTCGCCGAGGCCAACATCATTGTGCTTCGGCTCGGGCCTGACGACTTCCGAGCATTCTCGAACATCTGTACGCATGCCGGGTGCGGCATCTACGAGTTCGCGCGAGAGCGCATGCGGTGTCAGTGCCATGGCTCCGAGTTCGATCTCGACGGCCTCAACGTCGCCGGACCCGCACCCGCTCCGCTACCGCGCCTGGTACTTCAAGTCGAACAGGCCGGTCGCGCCATTCGGATCAGCCGACTGTAGCATCCACAGTCCGATCAGGGCGCTGGTGCTCGTGCAGGAACCAGTTGCATGACATCGTCCAGCAGCGCGGCCAGGTTTCCGTCGAAGTGATGCCCGCCGGACCGTTCATCAACGCGCATGAGTCCCGCCGGCAGCCCTCGGCAACCTGAGCTCTTCTCCTCGGTGCCCGATACACACACCATCGGAAGTCCGCGCAGCCGTTCCAATTCCGGATGAATCGGGATGTCCGTTACACGCGGCGTGTCCTTGACGAGATCGCTCCAGTGGAACTCGAATGACGCCATCGGAGCGAGCCCGAACAGTGCGAGTCCGACCAGCTCGTCACGCAACGCGCGCGGCAAGCGAGTGGCAACGAAAGGCGCCATGTCAGCGCCGCGCGAATAGCCAACCAACAACAGTCGGTCGCCCGGACTACGCGCACGTGCTTCCGCGATCGCACGCTCGATTGCCTTTGCCGTCTCATCCGGCGTCTTTGGCGAAGATAGCCACGTGCGAGAGTTCACTCCCACGACCGCGATACCACGTGCGGCAAGCCCGTCCGCGATGGAGCGAATCAACTCCGCCCACCCGCCATCTCCGCTCAACAACACCGCGGTCAAATGTGCTGATGGGCCGCGCGGCGCAACGAACGTCAGATCCAGATCGCCCTCGCGCATACTCGATTGCGCCTGCAAGAGGACGGGAGACAGCAGTGCGGCCAACAGCAAGCGTCGGAATGCACGTCGGGTTGTCATCACTTGCGAACGATGCCTCCAAGACCACCAGAGATGAGAGATGCGACATTCGCGAGAATGCGAGGCAGCGCGAGCCCTCCCGGTGACGCGAGATAGCGCGGCTGCCACACAGGATCGAACTTCTCCTTGTACTGCCGCAGGCCGCGAAAGTTGTAGAAGTGTTCTCCGAACCTGAACACAAGCGCTCCGGCTCGCGCCCACAGCGGCGCCAGCGCGCGATTCTCGAGACCGGACAGCGGCGCCATTCCAAGATTGCAACGATCGTACCCTTCTTCATGCCCCCACTGCATGAGTTGGATGAACAGATAGTCCATCATCCCCGGCGGTGCGGCGCGCGTCCACCGCATGAGATCGACACTGAGCTCGGACTTGTTCGCCGTCGACCAGATGTTCGCGAAGGCGACGGGCACGCCGAGGTGGCGTACCAAGGCGATCGGATGATGGGAGAGATACGATTCATCGAACCGGCCAAGCGAGAACCCCTTTTCTCTCGCGCTCTTCTCGGCGAGCCACGCATTCGAGATGTTTCGCAGCACGGGCATGAGCGGCAACGTGTCCGCCGGCTGCACGATCTCGAAACTCACCTGGCGCTTCTCCGCCTCCTTGAGCGAGCGACGCAATCCCTTTCGACGGCTGCCATCCAGCGTGAAGTCTCGAAGCGGTACGATCGCCTCCTCGCCCAGCTTGAGCAGCGAAAGACCAAGATCGATGTAGAGCGGGAGCCGTTCCGTGCCGACCTCGTAGAACACGGTCCAGCCGCCATGTCGATCGGCCATTTCGCGAAAGCGCCACGCCAACTCGGCGCCGGCCGACTCGTCCCCGAATGGATCGCCCAATGCAACCCAGCTGCGCCCTTCCACGCCGTACATCAGCATCGCCGACGTGGCGTCGTCGAGGAGCAACGCCTTGTCACCCAGCAGCGCGAGGTTCGAGCGCGTGTCGTCAGTCGCGGCAACGATTCGCTCTGCGCGCGACAGCTCGGCAACAGTCGGCAACTCGGGCTCGGCGGGCGATTGGCGCAGCAACCGCCAGAGGGCGAGAACGACTACGCTCCCCAGCACCGCGAACGTCGCACGCAGAAATCTCGGCGCGTCGGCGTTGCGACTGAATCGCCACCACAAATCGTTGTTGTACTCCACGTGCCGAAATGCGAACATGCCGAATGCCACGCTCGCCCCGATCGCACTGACGATCGCTACGATCCACTCGGGCTCGAGCGGTTCCGCGAACAGCGCCGCGCGTCGATGAAACGCGCGCCGACTCGGTATCAGGATGCACAGCACGCTCCCCAGGATCGCGGCCTCCTCGAAGTCGAGCCCCTTGAGCAGCGATGAGACGATACCGGCGCTCAGTGCGCAGACCGCCAGCACCCACGCTGCATCCAGTCGACGGCGCAGCGCCCATGCCAGCAAGACAAGCGCTGCACCGAGCAGGCTGCCCGTCAGGTGCGACAGTTCGATCACGCCCAGCGGCAGCAGGCGATCGAGCACCGCCATTCGTCCGCGCTCGGACGGTGTCGCACCAGACACGAGCAACACGAGTCCCGCGAGGAACGTTGCCAGGCTGAGCGCGGTCGGAAGCATCGCTGGCCCAAACCGGCCGGCGACGCGCGCCGTTGCTTTGGCGGCAGACGCGATCAACACACGTCGCCGCTGAATCAGCATTCCCGCCAGCGCCAGCGACGCCAGCATAAACGGCAACAAGTAGTAGATCGCGCGATAGACCACCAATGCGGCGACCGCTTGCTCCGCCCCAACGTGCGGCGAGAGCAGCAGGACCATCAGCGAATCGAATACACCCAGACCGCCGGGCACATGGCTGATGAGACCAACGCCCTGCGCGAGTGCGAAGAAGCCGAGGAAGGCGAGGAACGAGATGCCAGGTGTCGGCGGCAGCAGCACCCACGCCACGACGCCCGCGAGCAGCCAGTCGGCGCACGCTACCGCAAACTGGGAGAGGGTGAGCGCGGGGCCCGGCGCATCGAACGTCAGGCCGCCGATGGTGATCGGATCGCGTCGTACGCAGCCGAGAACGAGATACGCCGCGACAAGCGCCAGGAGCACGATGCCCACCGGTCGCAACCATAGCTCTGAGCTGTAGGCCAGCACGGCGGTGGGCAACGTCTCGAAGGTGAGCGCAAGACCGCACGCGGTAAGGATGCCGAGCCAGAATCCGACCGCCGAGAAGGTGGCTGCACGAGCGACGTCGCCGGTGGTCAGCCCCTGCGCCGACCAGAAGCGCAGTCGAAACGCACCGCCGGTGATCGCGGCGAAGCCCAGGCTCTGGCTGAATGCGTACGCGAACAGAGAAGCGCGCAGCGCGTAGCGAAGCGGCATGCGTTGCTTGGCGTAGCGAAGCCCCAGCAGGTCGTACATCGGGAGCACGCAATAGCACGCGACCGTGGCCAGCAACGCTTCGAGAATATGACGCGTCGGCAACTCGCCGACACTGCGCATGACCGCGCGATAGGACGTGGTCTGCAGCTCGGAGCGAATCGCGATTGCGGCGAGCACCAGCACAAACAGCGAGAGGAAGGGCATCAGCCATCTGCGCCACTTCGAATCCCCAGGATGTAGCGCCGACGCGCCCGCATGCAGCGGTTGGATTGGAGCGCTCATGTGCTACGCAGCTCCACCGTGGCCTTTCGCTCCAGCGTACCCCAGCCAACCAGGCCGCCGCGCGCTGCGGCCGCGAACGCCTTCCACACCACCCAATACATGAACTGCCGATACGCAAAGCGCTGCAGGAATACGAGCCACGTCAAGCGAAACTCCTCCTCAGGTTCAGCCAGAAAGGCAATCACGGCCGCCAGCCAATCCACAAGAAGAAAGACTGCGTACAACGTCAGGATCTGTTCGAGTGATGCCACAGCGTAGGTTCCGCCGTGCTGCAGCCCAACCAGCCAAACCGACACCAGGCTCAGTACGAACATCAGATCAGCCAACGGCGCGATGGCGTTGACGAGTAGCTGAAAAATCCACGTGTTTGGAAGCGCGATCATGCCCAGCGAGCCGGCGCTCGGACGCAGCAGCGCACCGCGATACTTCCACATGCACTGCAGCGTACCGAAGCTCCAGCGGAAGCGCTGCTTTATCAGCCCGCGCACCGTGTCCGGCGCCTCCGTCCACGCGACCGCATGCGGCGCGTACGAGATCTCATAGCCTTTCGACAACAGTGCCAAAGTCAGATCCTGGTCTTCAGCCAGCGTGTCGTGTGAGAAGCCGCCAGCTGCCAGCACCGCCTCTCGCCGCCACGCGCCTACCGCGCCCGGGACAACCGTGATGCCATTCAGGAGCGAGAATGCGCGCCGATCCAGGTTCTGGCTGGTGACGTATTCGATCGCCTGCCACCGAGTGAGCAGATTGAGCCGATTGCCCACCTTTGCATTGCCGGCGACGGCCGCCACCTCCGCACGCGCCAGCGGCTTCACCAACTCGGCGACGGTGTCCGGCTCAAAGAGCGTATCGGCGTCGAGTCCGATCATGATCTCGCCATGTGCGTGCGTCATGCCAAAGTTGAGCGCAGAGGACTTTCCACCGTTCGGCTTGGTGAACACCGTCACACGAGCGTTCCCGACGAACGCGTCACGCGCCACCGCATATGTGTCATCCGGTGAGCCGTCATCCACCACTATCACGTGCAGCACGCCATCGTAGCGCTGCGCGAGCAGGCTCTCGATCGTGCGCACGATGACTGCCGCTTCGCGATAGGCCGGCACGATCACCGACACTGATGGCAGGTACGGTGCATCGGGGTGCTGCGCGGCGTTGCGTTTCGCATCGTTCGCACGACGCCACTCGCGTACTCGCTGCACAATGGCCAGCACGCTCACGAACGCCA
Source organism: Gemmatimonas sp. (assembly GCA_965279375.1). Taxonomy (GTDB): domain Bacteria; phylum Gemmatimonadota; class Gemmatimonadetes; order Gemmatimonadales; family Gemmatimonadaceae; genus Gemmatimonas. The sequence continues at coordinate 4,391,688 of OZ257156.1, forward strand.
CTCGGCTCAGACCGAGCACGACGGCGACGAGAAACACCCAGGTGAGAAGCCACTCGCCCCAGCCGAATAGCGCGAAGCCGACCAACTCCATGATGCGCGCGGGTTCCTCCGCACTCGACAGCCGCGCCATGCCGTGAAACGTGCCATCACCCACCAACCCGGAAAGCGTCACGAGTGTGTCGCCGCGAGCGCGCAGCGAATCGATGAGCGGGCCAATCGCGGCCAGCGTCTGCGCCCGATCGCCGCCGCCGTCATGCAGCAGTACCACGTTCCCGCGTTCGCGAGCGCTGAGCACGTTCCGCACGATCGCCTTCACGCCGGGGCGCATCCAGTCTTCTGAATCGAGATGCAATCCGGCAATCACATAACCGCGATCCGACGCAATGGCCGCGGGCACCAGTTCGTCTGCCGTCGTGGGCTCGGCGTCACCAAAGAACGGCGCGCGAAACAGCACGACGCGTCGATCGAGCGTCGCCTCGAGCAGTCGCTGATTGAGGTCCAACTCCAGTCCCACCAGTGCGGGCGAGAGGAGCGAGAGATTCGGATGCGTGAAGGTGTGATTGCCGATCTCGTGTCCGGCGGCGAGTACGCGTTGAGCGAGTCGCAGATTCGACTCCACCGCGGTGCCTATCATGAAGAACGTCGCGGGAACGCCGCGTGATGCGAGCGTATCAAGAATGGCGGGAGTCCACTGCGGGTCTGGGCCGTCATCGAACGTCAACGCCACTCGGTGCGCCTGTGCGCCGAAGCGCTGCACCACCCACGGCGTTGGCACTGACGTCGTACGTTCGGCGGTGACGACGTCGCGCGCGGAGTCGACGGTCAGGGTGCGCGTTCCGACGCGCGGCCGCGACTCGATGCGCAGCAGTTCGCCGGTGCCGTCAAACTCGACGTCGTATCCGGGCGCGATCGTATCCAGCGCGCGCACTGCGTTGCGCAGCGAACCCGTGCGCTGTGTGCGCCACACAGAAGGATCTTCAGCACCAAGTCGCCACAGCGCCGTTCCGCGCGCGCTCAGGCGACGTCCGATGGCGAGTTGGTTGTATGCGGTGACACCGTCCAGATACCACGCAACATGGTCGGTGGAGTCCGGATCGGTCCACGTGATGTACGGGTTCAGCGAAACGGAATCGAAGCGGATGGGCACGCCGTTCTCGCGCGCCTTCTGCATGACGTCCTGAAAGGTCAGTGCATTGCCCGAGGCGCGAGGCCCGGCGTCGTTCCAATCGTAGCCGTAAGCGCCGATGGCCAGCAGCGCCTTACCGGCCGGAACCGCGCGCAGCATTTGCTGCGCTTCGCGGAGATACCATTGCTGACTCGCCACCGGACCGGGATCGCCAGCACCGTAGTGCTCGTCGTACAACATGAGGAAGACGCGATCATTGAGTGCCGCATATTGGGCAAGCACGTCGCGCGGCGTGTCGGTGCCCAGTGCCTGTGAAAGCAGCAGCGGCGGACCGGTCGCCTGAACGGTTCCCATGGCAGCGCGCAGTTCGATGAGGAACTGGCGCACATCGGCGTGCAACGACGACGGTATCTCCTCAAAGTCGAGCGTCACGCCCGCCAGTCCCCACTGCTTTACCGTGCGCACAACCTGCGCAATCGCGTGCTGACGCGACGCTGGACGCGCCACGAGCGCGCGCAACCTGACGGCATCGAAGCGCTGCGTCGTCGAGTCGACGTTGCTCAGCATCAGCAAGACGCGCGGGCGCGTGGCCTCCGGCATGCGGGAGAGCAGGAAAGGCACTCGGCGATCAACCGTCACGCGCAACGAATCGCCACCGGGGGCGACGAACGCCCATTCCGCCACCAGCCAATCGATGTCGTCCGCATGCGCCTTCAGCGCGGCGAACGCGTTGTCATCCCAATTCACGTAGAACGCGGCGAACTCGCCCTGCGTCATGGTTGGACGGGCACTGCCGATCTGCTGCACGGGTATCGCCGCAGGCCGCAGCGACGGAACGGCGGGACGTCGCTCGAGCGAGGCGAGCAGATGCCTTCGCGCGGCCTCCCGCTCCCGGGCTTTGCGCGACGTGCGGAGCGTGGGCAGCGTGGCCAGACCGCGCTCGCGCCGCACACCGGAGGCGAACGCTGGCAGCACGGGCGGCACCAGCAGATACGCAACGAGCGCCAGCGTGGCAACGGTCGTAAACACACCGGCCGCCAATGCCGTACGCCGAAGCGCGCGCCACCGACGGCCAGTTGGATCTGCAAAAACGTGTCGAGTCATCGACAGGCTGCTACACCGCCTCGCGCGGAAGGATCACCGCGCGCTGCGGCACTGCATGCGGCCAGCTACTGGCCGAGCACCAGGGCGAACACCAGAGGCGCAACGATGGAGGCGTCCGACTCGATGATGAACTTGGGCGTCTCGATACCCAGCTTGCCCCACGTGATCTTCTCGTTGGGCACCGCGCCCGAGTACGAGCCGTAGCTGGTGGTGGAGTCGCTGATCTGGCAGAAGTAGCCCCACAGCGGCACTTCTTCACGCTTGAGATCCTGGTGCAGCATGGGCACGACACAGATCGGGAAGTCTCCGGCAATGCCGCCGCCGATCTGGAAGAAGCCGATCGTCGACTCGTCCTTCGCCGTCTTCGTGTACCAGTCCGCGAGATACATCATGTACTCGATGCCGCTGCGCACCGTGTGCACGTTCTTCACGTTGCCCTCGATCACATGCGACGCGAAGATGTTGCCCGTCGTGGAGTCTTCCCACCCCGGCACGATGATCGGCAGGTTCTTCTGCGCCGCCGCCAGCATCCACGAATTCTTCGGATCGATCTGGTAGTACTGCTCGAGCTTCCCGCTGAGCAGGATGCGGTACATGAACTCGTGCGGGAAATAGCGCTCGCCCTTCTGATCGGCCGTCGTCCATTCGTCGAGAATGGCGTTCTCGATACGACGAATCGCTTCGGCTTCAGGAATGCACGTATCAGTCACACGATTGAAGTGCTTCTCCAGCAGCGCCTGCTCGTCCTGCGGCGTGAGATCGCGATAGTTGGGCACGCGCTCGTAGTGATCGTGCGCGACGAGGTTGTAGATGTCTTCCTCGAGGTTCGCGCCGGTGCAAGTGATCGCGTGCACCTTGTCCTGCCGGATCATCTCGGCGAGCGACAGCCCCAGCTCGGCGGTGCTCATCGCACCGGCAAGCGTGACCATCATCTTGCCGCCGTTGTCGAGATGGCGGGTGTAGGCGTCGGCCGCATCGATGAGCGCCGCCGCGTTGAAATGCCGGTAATGATGACGCAGAAACGCCGAGACCGGCGCGGATGACGGAGTCATGGGCAACACTCAGAGGAAAGGCGACGAGATCCGGCGCGCGCGACGGCGCAGCCACGACGGCGTCCGGTCGGTGCTCGATCCGGCGCCGCGAGGAATCTATCGCCGACCGTCGCTCACGTGGTCTACCCCACGGGGATCCGTGGCGCGGCCGGTACGTCCGCGCTGCTCGGATTCGGCGTGGGCGTGGGCGGCCCGCTGTGCGCTGCGACCATTTCGTCGCAACGCCAGCCAACTCGCGCCAAAGCCGAGGCCGACGGCGGCCGCCACATGTCCCGTCGAGAGGGCCGCGATGGCAATCCCGACGCAGAGGAGCGCCAGCGACCGGCTGGCTGCGCCGTTGGCGAGGTGTTGCTCGCCGGCGCGCTGCCCCATGGCCACTGCCTGCGCCGCCCCCCACGCCTGCAGTGCCGGGTCGTTCTCGTCGAGCACACGGTAGCTCCCTGTCACCTCTGCCGACGGCGCGACTGCACCGAAACGATCGCCCGGCTGCGGCACCAATACCGGCCAGCGATCCGGCTCGAGACTGCGAGACGTCGCACGGCTGCTCGGCGTTTCGGACAACAGCCCCAAGCCAAGGCGCAGCGGAACCACCGTGCCAGGATCCGCTTCTCCGCGCACCACCGATCCACCGCCGGGCGGCGTGTGCAGCACGCCACGCGTGACAGTACGTCCGCTGCGTTGCAGCTCATCGAAGGCGCCGCGCACGACCGTCTGCAGCAGGCGAACCGTGGGCTCGCGCGTCAGTGACGTCGCCTTCTTCACGAGTCGATCGGCGTCGGAGACGCGCGCGTCACGCAGCGCCGCCACCAACTGCTGCAAGACGGTTCGAAATGGCTGCGGGCGATCGGCGGGCTCGTTGGTCAGCACAGAGACGAACACCATCAGTAGCGCGCGCGCCGCGTGCGCCTGTTCCGGCGTGCAAGCCGCGGCCAGCGAACCACCGGCGCTGAAGGCACGCACGAGCATGCGACAGTCGCGCGTTGCATCGAGATTGGAATCGGTGATCAGACGAGCACCGATGCGCGTGAACGCGCCATCGATGACGTCCTGCGCGCCCTGCGGCGGCGTGGAGCGCGCGACGGTGGGAGCGTCCTCGACTTCCCGACGCTCCAACAGCGGTGCGGCGTCGAGCATCGCCTGCTCAGGCTGGACGACCTCGCCGGCGATCCCCCACGCGCTCCGCGACAGATTGCGAGAGACGTCCGCAGCCGATGCGCGCACCCATGCTCGGCCATACTCCAGGGCCGGATGGTCCGGCGAGGACCGCATTACCCGCTGCAGCAGTCGCTCGGCGCCCTCAGTATCACCCTGTCTGGCTTGCACGATCGCCTGCTGGACGAGCAGCAAGGGTTCCTGCGGTGCCCGCTCGATGGCCGGCTGCAGCACGGCGCGCGCGCCCGCGACATCGCCCACCGCCAGGCGTGCGAGCGACTGCACAAAGCGCAGTGCCACCGACGAAGGCGACGTCCCCAATCCCTCATCGGCGACGCGATCGCTTTCGCCGGGCAAGCCCAGCAGCGTCAGCGCGCCACTTCGCAGATACCACCCTTCCTCAGTTCGACGGGCGCCATCCCAAACGCCGTCGAGGGCAGCAAGCGCGTCGCCGGCCAGATTGCGGAGCAGCGCGCCGCGGGCCTGTTCAAGACCGACCTCCATGGCCACCGCCGGCGTCCGCTGGCGGGCGACCACCTGGTCCGGGGTCCCAAACAGATCCTCGAGATCGAGCCCACTGCGGCCGAGCGGCGAGCCGGTTGGGGCGGCGGGAGCGTGCGGTGCCTCGGGGGAGATCGGCACGAGCGCGCGCGACGGCTGCACCTTTCCCGCGGGAGAGGTACCCGATACGCCAACGCTTCCGAGCGGGAGATATCCCGGTATGTCTGACGGCACGCGGATGGATCGAGGGACGACGCTTACCCGGCGCCGGGCGGACGTTCTTCTGAGCAGTATCGGCAGCGTGACCCGTCCGCTGAACCGACCGCCAAGACCGACCCCGCCCAGCTACTCCGACAGGATTTCGACGAGCGGCTGCTCACCGGCGCTTCGGCCGTACCCTTCGAAGTCCGCGAACCAGCGATACGCCTGCCCTTCCCGGTCGAGCGCAACGCGCCGATGGGTCCGTGTGTGTTCGTAGAGGCGAAGTTCGCCGACGTCATCCGGCCCCGGCACGAAACCGATGAACCAGAAGGCGGCGGTGGCGTTCACAGCGTCGCGCCCGAACGTCGCGGTCAGGGCGCGTTCGAGGGGATGCCAATCGGGCGGTCGATACATGTAGGCGATAGTCACGGGAGTCGCGAGGTGGACGCCCGGTCTTCCCCGCGGTCACGATTCGTCACGCGATAGGGCGCGATACTCCCTTTGTGAGCCGCGGCCGTGTGATGCCTCTTCGCGCGAGGCCGCCTGCAACGCCCGCGTGACCCGCGTTAGCCTCGCGCAGCGGTGGTGCGACGGCGCGAACCGCTCACGTGCTGCGAGACGAAGCGCGTGGCGGCGCTCAGCGACTCTCGAGCCTCGGGGAGCACGGCGGCGAAGAACTGCCAGACGTGCGGCACGCGTCGCCACAGTCGCATCTCCACGGTTGCACCTGCGGCCCGCGCGCGCTCGGCGACCCGAATGCCGTCATCCCGGAGCACTTCATCGTCGCTCGCGTGCACCAACAGCGGCGGGAAGCCTGCGTAGTCTCCGTACAGCGGAGAGAGTCGCGGGTTGGTTGGATCTGCGTCGCCCACGTAGAACTGCGCGGCGCGCCGGATCGTCTCGCCAGCGAACATGGCGCATCGTTCACTGTTCTCATCGAGCGACCGCCCAGTGGCCGCGAGGTCCGTCCACGGGCAGAACGCAACAACCGCCGCAGGCAACGGCGCGCCTTCGTCGCGCAGCCGCAACGTCAGCGCCAACGCGAGACCGCCACCAGCCGAATCGCCGACGACCACGAGCCGCGCCGGATCGACACCGCACCCATGCACGACGTGCTCGTACGCTGCGCGCGCATCGTCGAGCGCAGCCGGAAAGGGGTGCTCGGGGGCCAAGCGGTACGCTGGCACATAGGCTGTGCCGGCCACGCGCCGCACCAGCGAACACACGAGCGGTCGGTGCGTCTCCGGGCTGCACGCGATGAACCCGCCACCGTGCAGATACAACAGCACCGGACTGTCCGGCGTCGCGCTCGGCCAGGAGACGCGTTCGCCGCCCACCCACGACCCCTGCGCGGGAAGCGGCTCGACGATCGCGCCAGTGGAACGGGCCATCAGTCGCCGCGCACCTTTGGGGCGCCCCATGTTCTCGCGCACCCACAGCGGATCGATCGGCTTGCGCGCATGCGGGCGCATGCGGGCGCTGACCAACAGATGCACCAGATGTGACTGCCAACTGGCGTTCGCGAGGCTCGGCGTGTCCACGGACATACTGAATCCTAGGCGATCCACCTCCCGTGCGTCAGCGTCTCACGGGAGGTGTCGTGCGCATCAGGAACGCCTACACGCCGACTTGCTTCTCGACGCGATCGCGATAGTGCCGGCTCAAGCGAAGCTTGGTGCCGTCTTCAAGAATCACGACGTAGTCGCCCGAGAACCACTGCTGCATTTCACGCACGCGATTCAGGTTCACGATCGTGGAGCGGTGAATTCGCGCGAACAAGCGCGGATCCAGCGTTTCCTCGAGATGGCTGATGCGCTCGCGAATCGTGTGCGCCGCCTTGCCCACATGCAGCTTCACATAGTTGCGATCGGCCTCGATCCAATCGATCTCGGTCGTCTTGACGAAAAACATGCGACCGTCGGCCTTCACCAGAATGCGGCTCGCGAAACTGCCGTTCGCCGCGGCTGCGGTGGCGGCAGGATCCGCCTTCACGTCCGCCGACGATGTACCGTTCGCCAAGCGACGTACCGTCTCCAGCAACTCGCCAAGACGTTCGGCGGCGACGGCCTGTGCACGCTGCTTTCGCGCGCGGTCGAACGCCGCCTTGAAGCGGTCTTCGTCCAGTGGCTTGAGCACGTAGTCCACGGCGTGTACATCGAATGCACGCTGCGCATGCTCGTCATACGCCGTGATGAACAGAATCATCGGCGTCGGCTCACCGGAGAGTTCCTGCAGCACACCGAAGCCGTCGAGCTCAGGCATCTGCACATCGAGACACACAAGATCGGGATGCAGAGCACGAATCATCTGCACGGCTTCGCTACCCGTCTCGGCCTCGCCGACGATCTCCACGTCGGACTCGTTCTGCAACAGCCGTCGCACACGCTGTCGCGCGAGCACCTCATCATCAACAATCAATACGCGCACGCTATCGCTCTCCGGCCTCCCTGCGAAACGCCATCTGCGCCACAGCACGTGCCGGGAGGAAGGGCACGCCATACGCGCGCAAACGCGGTACACTCCGTGTTACGCCGAACACGACCAAGACGTTCATCTGACTTTCACAAATCGTAAGAGCGTGCAACTTTCCCGTCATGTGCCGTCGTATGGCTGCACGTACTTTTTCGGAGTTAGACGTTGGCACACCTATCAATGGTTGCACCGAGACAACCGCTGACCATCGCGGACGAAGGTGCGCGGTTCAAGCGCATCACACGCGTGCTGTTCGCACTCGTGTGGGTCATCCCCGGCATCCTCGCCGCGTTGCAACTGACCGTACTCGGCGACGCATCCGGCACGCACTACGCACTCGGACACGCATTGGTTTGGCAGGGTTCCGCGTGGCTCATCTGGAGCGTGTGGTCCCAAGTCATCCTGACCATGGTGGACCGCATAAAACTCGGGACCGGTCGACTCGCGGGTTGGATAGCGATTCACGTCGTGGCGACGTTCACGATTTGCGCGATCAACATCCTCGCGATTGCCTGGCTCGACCATCTGTTCTTCCACGCAGGCCAACAGCAGAGCTACGCCTTCGCGCTGCGCTCGGTACTGGTTAACCACTTCGACTTTCAGGTGGTGCTCTACTGGGCCGTGCTCGGGGCGGCGTACATGGTCGAGTTCGTGCGCCGGTTCCGGGAGCGTGACAGAGCGGCGTTCGAGCTCGAGCAGAAGCTGGCCATGACGCAGCTCGACGCGCTCCGCATGCAGCTCAACCCACACTTCCTCTTCAACGCGCTCAACTCCGTGGCCGAGCTGATGGAGATGGACGTCAAGCAGGCGCAGAAAACTCTCACGCGCGTGAGTGACCTGCTGCGACTGTCACTGCGCAGCGCCGGCTCCAGCACGATTCCGCTGTGGCAGGAGATCGAACTCGTCGAGCTGTATCTGCAGATCGCCCGCGTTCGCTACGGGCAGGGACTGGAGGTCGACATCGAAGTCGATTCCTCAGCAGTGGACTTGCCAGTGCCGAGCTTTCTGTTGCAGCCGCTGGTCGAGAACGCGCTCAAGCATGGTCTGGCCCCGGGACACAAGGACCAGTGCATTTCGGTCAGCGCGCGGCGCGATGGGGATGCGCTCGAGCTGATCGTCGACGACAACGGCAAAGGGCTCGACGGGCTGATCACGACGAGCGGTCGATTCATGGCAGCGCGCCCATCGGTGGACGGGCTGGGGATCGGACTCACGAACACGCGCTCGCGCCTGACCATGCTCTACGGCGATCGCTACGCCTTTCGCATGAGCAACCAGAACGCGGGTGGCTGCCGCGTGGAGATTCGTCTGCCGATCGACTGAGGTCGGCAGATGGAATCGCCGCCTGCCACGCGCGGTTAATCGTGGATGATCGCGTCTGCCTCGATTTCGACGAGCATCGCCGGATCGATGAGGGCGCTGACCTGCACCATCGACGTGGCGGGCCTGATCGCCCCGAAGACCTCGCCGTGCGCGCGCCCGATCGCCTCCCACTGGGCAATGTCGGTGACGAACATCCGCGTGCGCACCACATGCCGAAAGTCCGCGCCCGCTTTCTGAAGTGCCGCGCCGATGTTGGCGAGCGCCTGCCGCGTCTGCGCGTACGCATCATCGCGCCCGACCAGGGCGCCGTCCGGTCCGAGTGCGGTCGTCCCTGCGATCGCGACATGAGCCCCCACGCGCACCGCGCGCGAGTAGCCAACGATCGCCTCCCACGTCGCGCCCGATGCAATCACGTGACGCTCCATCGGCTCCGTCATTCCGACTCCCTCTCTGGGTTCGATGTATCTTCCGGGTGCTGCTCGATCACGCTGCCCCACCGTACTTCCTGACTGCCGCCGAGACCAACGTGCTAAAGCCGTCTACACTCGCATTTTCCGCGCTGCGTACGCCGCGCCGCGCGCTCGCGCTTTCTGCGATCGCAGCAACCGTCGCGCTGACACCGGGAAATCTGCTAGCGTGGGGCGACGCGGGACACCGCATGATCGGGCTGGCGGCCGCGCAGACGCTGCCGGAGGAGATGCCCGCTTTCTTCCGGAACGCGAGCCAGCAGCTTTCCTATCTGAATCCGGAGCCGGATCGTTGGAAGGACCGCGCGGAACGGACGCTGGACCCCGCGCTCGAGGGGGGCACGTCGCCCGAGCACTACATCGATATGGATCTGGTGAGTCCGGCCGTTTTGGCGGCGTCGTTGGCGGCTCCCAATCGGTTCGCCTTCTCCGACTCACTTCGTCAGGGCGGCGCAGCGGCGAACACCGTCGGGCTGCTCCCGTTCATGATTCTCGAGCAGGCGCAAAAGCTGCGCGGCGATTTCCGCTTGTGGCGCATCGCCCCCGATTCGACGGTCCGTGCGTGGATCGAGCAGCGCATCATTGACGACGCCGGCATCCTCGGGCATTACGTGGCGGACGGCAGCAACCCACACCATACCACCAAGCATCACAACGGCTGGGTGGGCGAAAATCCCAAGGGCTACACCACCGACAACCGGTTCCACGGTCGGTTCGAGAGCGCGTACGTTCAGGGGCAGATCAAGTTGCCAGACATTCTCGGCGAGATGCACGGCGCTCCGCGCGTCTTCCCGAACCTGCGCATCGCGGTGCTCGCGTATCTGAAGACCTCGTTCGCCCACCTGGACCGCCTCTACGAGCTCGACACCGCCAAGCCGTTTCAGCCCGACGCCACCACCCCCGAGCAGAAAGCGTTCGCGTCGGCACGCCTCGCTGCCGGCGCCGAGATGCTGCGCGACATCTGGTGGACCGCGTGGGTCACCAGCGGACAGCCTGTCACCATCCCGCCGCGCGACTGAAATCCCGACGCACCTCGCGTCAGCGACTGTGCGTGTGCATCAAGGACAACAGCTCGTCGTACATTGCCTCGGCGTCCGCTTCGCTTGACCGAATCGCCGCCGTGGCGCAGTGCTTGAGATGGTTGCGCATCAGTTCGCGAGCAACGGCGCGCAGCGCTTCGTGCACGGAGGAGACCTGTGTGAGGATGTCCGCGCAGTAGCGATCCTCCTCCACCATCTTCTGAATGCCGCGCACCTGTCCTTCGATGCGCCGCAAGCGCTTGAGGTTGCGGGTTTTGATCGCCGGATCGACCTTCACCGCGTGGTGTACGTGGGCCAGACCGGTTTCGTGAGCGTCCATTGGCGGTTTTGACGCGTTAGTGTGCAGCCGTCACGAGATAGCCTTCCTCGATGACCGCGTTCTTCACCGCCGCGGCGTCGAGCACGGCGTCGTCGTAGCGAACGGTTGCCGATCCGATCGCGACAGACTCCACCTCGACTCCATGCACGGCGGTCAGTGCCTGCTTCACCGCGTTGACGCAGTGTCCGCAGGTCATGCCGCTGATGTCCATCGTCAGCGTCTTCATCGTGTCAGCTCCGTAGAGGTTGTGCCGTCGTGTGGTGAAGCAGTGGTGGTCCGAAGGTGCACTAGAACGGTAAATACCCCCTCCCCCTATTTCAACTCACGACCGCCCCATGGCCGACAGCACGACCAGCCGATCGAATCTCCTCCCTGCCCTGCTCTTGGGCGCCGGCGTCGCCGCTGGTGGCATGCTGGCCGGTGCGGGCGTCGCCAAGGTGCGCACCGTCGACCGGACCGTCTCCGTGAAGGGCGTTGCGGAACGGGAGGCCAAGGCCGACCTCGCGATCTGGCCGTTGCGCCTCGTGGCGACCGACGACGACCTGACACGAGCCAGCACGGCGCTCGAGCATAGCGTGGTTGCGGTGCGTGCCTTCCTCAAGGAACAGGGCCTCGAGGGCAAGGGGACGGAGGTCTCCGTGCAGGAGTTCTCGGTACAGGACCAACGCACCATGGGCAGCTACCAGACCGGCAGCCGCTACATCATCCGCCAAACGCTCGTTGTGCGATCCACCGCGGTCGATGTCGTGCAGTCGGCCAGCCAGCACGTGCCCGACCTGGTACGGAACGGCGTGGTGCTGTCGTCGGGGCAGGAGTACGGCGGAGGCGGACCCACGTTCGTCTTCACTGGACTCAACGGCATCAAGCCGCCGATGATCGCCGAAGCCACGGCGCGGGCGCGCGAGTCAGCAGAACAGTTTGCGCGCGACTCCAAGAGCACGCTCTCAGGTATTCGTCACGCGTATCAGGGGACGTTCGAGATTCTGCCTCGCGATCAGGCGGCGGGCATCAGCGAAGAGTCGCAGGTGACCAAGAAGGTGCGCATCGTGACCACCGTCGAATACGGCCTCCGCGACTGAACTCGCGACGGCTCGGGCCGTGGCGCACGTCGCGGCTCGGGCGGTCAGCTGGTCTCAGGTCGAGAGCGACAACCGACTGTCGAGTCGAGCGCGCACGGCCGCCGAAAGTCCCGCGGCATTGAACGGCTTCTGCAGAAACGCCACACCGAATTCGCCCAATTGCTGCTGCACCGAATCCGTTTCGCCGTAGCCTGACATCAGGATGACGGGCACCTCGGGGTGCGATGCACGCAGTCGCTGTGCGAGGACGACGCCGCTGACCGTCGGCATCATTACGTCGCTCAGCACGATGTCGACCTCGTGACCGTGTGTGGCCATCAGCGCGAGCGCCTCTTTGCCATCCTGTGCCACGAGCAAGCGATATCCTTTCGATCGCAGCACGCGCTCAACGACGTTGCGCACCGCAGGTTCATCTTCCGCGACCAAGATGCACTCCGCGCCACGCATTTCCGGCGACGGTGGCGTTGCGCTCTCCGACTCGGGCGGTGCATCGCACTGCGGCAGGTACACATGAAACGTCGTCCCGCCGCTATCGGGGCTCTCCACGGTCACTCCGCCGCCGTGTTGCTGAACGATTCCGAAAACAGTCGAGAGGCCCAGCCCGGTTCCTTCGCCCAACGGTTTCGTGGTGAAGAACGGCTCGAAGATCCGCGGCATCACGTCGCGAGAGATGCCGCGTCCGGTATCCGATACGGACACGCAGATCCAGTGGCCTGGAGGGAGCAAGCCGAGTGGCGTGGCAGTCGCGGAGGTGAGGTACAGGCGTCGGCAGCTCACGCGGATCACGCCGCCTTCCGGCATCGCATCGCGCGCGTTGAGCAACAGGTTCATGAACACCTGCTCCATTTGCGACGGATCCGCGTGCACGCGCATCGGCTGTTCATCGCAGGTCGCGCTCAGGCTGTGGCTGGCTGGCATCAATCGCTGCAACATCGGCAACACGGCATCGAGTGACGAACGAATCGCCATCACGCGCGGCTGCACCACCTGCTTGCGACTGAACGCGAGAAGTTGCTGGGTGAGCGCGCTCGCGCGTTGCGCGGCATCCCGGATCTCGTGGAGCTCGTCATGCCCGTGCGCGGTGTCGGGCAGCGTGTCCAGCAACAACTCGCAGTTCGCCCGCACCACCGTGAGCATGTTGTTGAAGTCGTGCGCAACGCCACCGGCCAACCCGCCGATTGCTTCCATCTTCTGCGCCTGCTGCAGTTGACGCTCGCGCACAGCCAACGCCGTTCGCGACTGCCGGCGTTGCGTCACATCGTCTACGTAGACTGAAAGGCCGTGTCGCATCGGGACGGTGCGCAGCTCCAGCCAGCGACCGATCTCCGGAACGAACATCTCCGCACGCACCGGCCGACGGTGCTCCGCCGTCTCCATCAGCACGCGTTCGATCTCCGTCGCACGCAGCGTCGGGAAGAGCGTCCAGAGGTTGAAACCCAGCATGCGTCGGCGCGGCACCCGCAACAGTCGTACGGCGCGTCGATTCACGAACGTGATGCGCCACGAGCGATCGATCGCGACGACTCCTTCGTTCATACTCTCGAGAATGTCGTAGCTGTGCGCCGGCAGTCCCTCGGCCGCCACGGACGGATCCTGCGAGCGGTCTTCCCGATACGATAGTTCGCTACGCAACTCCAGATCCGACGACACCGCAATCGCGAGACGTCGGAGCAGCAACTCATCATTCGCCGTCCACTCTCGCGGCTCGTGCGTGATGGCGCAGAGCGAACCCAGCGTGTGGCCGGACGACGTGGTGAGCGGGACACCGAGATAGCCAATCACGCCGAGCTCGCGCACGAGCGGGTATTCGCAAACGAGCGCGTGCTCACGGGTATCCGTGATGCGCAGCACCTGTCCGCTCGCGACCACGTGCTGGCAGATGGATTGCGCGACGGGTGTCTCGGGGCACGCGAGCAGCGACGCCGGCAATCCCGTTGCGCCGACAAAGTGCTGGCGTTCGTCGTCTACCAGCGACACCAGCGCCACCGGGACGGACAACACATCCGCGACGATGCGCGTGATGTGAGCGTACGGAGCTTCCGGGAACGCCCGCGCTCGAGCCGCTTCCGCGAGGACGCGAAGCCGAGTCGGATCGTTCAGGGTGGCGAGGTGAGACGAGGACATGCAGGGAACCGGCCCGTATGTGGGACTTGCGCCGGTTCATCGTCGGACCTGTCGCAGCTGTGCTACTGTAGACGACCAATCGCAACAAAGGTTCCCGCGCCTGCGGTCAACCGTCACGCCACCGGCAAAGTCGTTCTGCTCCCGGTGTTCGCACGCGATTGGCCTTGTGAATCCGCGAGGCATGCGAGCACCACGTGCGATACTCGTCCCACCATCCGCTCAAAACTCCCAGTTGATGCCGATCGTCGGAAACACGCCGAGTCCGGACTGCTTTTCCAGCGTGCGCGTGCGCGGGTTCCATTGAAAGCCGCTGACGTTCGCGCGACCAGTGAGATTCTGTACGTCGATGAAAGTGACGAACTGCGTTCCACGCAGTACCCAACGCCTGTCGATGCGCCCGTCGATTGCGAGAAAGAACGGCAGACGCTGGTCGTTGTAGCGCGTGTAGTCGAGCGTGCCCGCGCGAACGCCAGACGTGGCGAACGGCGTGTACGGCAAGCCCGTCGAACTACGAAGTCGTCCGCTGAATTCCCAACGTGCGCTGGGACGCCATCCACCCACCAGATTCGCGATCACCGGCGAGTCGAAGGCGCCGCGTGTGGAGGTGCCGTCCAGACCCGTGAATCGCGTGCGAGAGATGCTGATGCTCGCCAAGCCATACACTGGCACCACGCCCAGCTTCTTCTGCACCAGCAGCTCGGCGCCAACCACACTGCCTGTTCCGGCGCTGCGCAGCGGCTCGAGCCCGAAGGGAATGTCCGCCGTCACGTCGTCGAAGCCGGATGGCTGCAACACCGCGTTGCGACGAAACGCACGGGCCGGATAGTTCGCGTAACGCTTGGCGTATCCCTCCACTTGCCAGCGCCACTCCGATCCCACAAGGCGCTGCAGTGCGAGCACCAGTTGGTCCGCGCGCAATGGCTGCAGCTCGCGCGTGTTGCTGGAATCGCCCGTCAGCCAGATATACGACGGCGCCTGATAGTACCGGCCGGCGCTCAGCGTCAACGTTGTCGGCGCGTTGAGCGCAAGCGTCGCACTCAGTCGCGGAGCGATCGTGAATCGATTGCGCAGGAACGCGTAGTAGTCGCCACGAAGGCCAGCAGTGACACGCAACGCCTGTGTCGCCTGCACAGAGGCCTGCGCATAACTCGCGTTGCGAACAGCGGTGAACGACGTGTCCACACGCAACGCACGCGGCACGCCATTCTCATCGAGTCGCGCGAATGCCGGCACGCGCAAATCGTATCGCAGGCGATCCGCGAACTTTGCGATGTTGCCGACATCGAGCTCCACTTTGGGACTCAGTTGCCACGTGACGTCGGTACGCAGCGAGTTCTCCGCCTCGGTACTGTTCGCGGTGAACACCGGATTGGGCGGCGTGAGCGAGTCGTACTGCGCGGTCGCGTAGCGCGTCCAGGTCCGGCCCAGCGTCGTCGTTGCCACGCCGGTGCCGAATAGGCGCTTCCAGGTGAGGCCCGTGAAGTACTGATCCTGCGAAGTGCCAAGGATGCGGCTGTTGTCGACGCGATCATCGGCCTTGTCGTTGTTGAAATTCACATCATCGAGCGCGCCAACCGCCAGCCACGACACCACGTCCTTCTTCGTTGGACGCCATGTCGCTTTGAAGGTCGCGTCGGTGTAGGTCGGAATGAACGCGACGCCGAGCGCCTTGAACAGCAAGTCGAGATAGCTCCGTCTGACGTTGAACAGGAAGGACGCATCCTTGCCGAGCGGACCCTCGACGATACCGCCGTACTGCGACGCAGCCAGGTTCACTTCCCCCGACATGCGTTCGCGATTGCCCTCGCGCAACGTGAGATTCGTGACCGATGACACCCGGTCACCGTAGCGCACACCGAATCCACCCGTGGAAAGCGATACGTTGTCGATGAACCGGATATTCATCAGCGAGATCGGTCCGCCGGTGGTGCCCTGCGTACCGAAGTGATTGATGTTCGGGACTTCGAGGTTGTCCACGACGAACAGGTTCTCGTACGACGCGCCACCGCGCACGAACAAGTCATTGCGACCGCCCGTCGTGGATGCGACACCCGGCGCGATCGAGATCGCCTGCACGACATCCTCGAGCGCGCCCGGCGTACGACGCAGCTCTTCGGCGGAGAGCCCGATCGACGAGACCGGGGTGGACGACGGCGGCAGTGCGGGAAAGGCCGTCGGCCGCACGTCGATCGTGCTCAGACGCAGCGTGGAACGCGTCAGCGCGATCGCCACCACGACCGGCTTACCCGCACTGACAGCCACGTCGGACTTGAACAGCGGCGTGTAGCCGATGCGCCGAATCTCGAGCGTCACGATCCCCGGCCGCACCCCCCGCAGCGTGAAGCGTCCCGCGTCATCGGTTTGGACGCCAATCTCCTGTCCGACCACGCGAATCGCCGCATCGCTCAGCGGCTCTTCGGTGACGGCATCGTAGACGCGGCCGGAGATGATGCCGCTGGCCTGCACTGGCGCGGCCGGCGGTGCCTGTAAGACGCCGACCCGAGGGCTGATCGCGCTCAACCGAACCGGGAGCGCGAGTACAGCGAGAGCAATGGTGAATGATGCGCGAATCATGACCACAAACTAGCTGAAGCAGGTTGGGACGGCCTCAGCGTTTCCACCACGATGGACGCTACGCCGTCTGAATTGGCTGCGCCTCAGTCGTTTGCTGATGCGCCTCGACGAACCAGAGCCACTGGTCAATACCACGGGAGACCTGGGTCATCAGGTCGGCCGTGCCGTCGTCTTCGAGTTCGATCATCTCGCCGACACAGATGCGCACCGACCGGCCAAACGACGCCAGCGCATCCGACAGTGCCGCCACATGCTCGTCACCCGTGTGCAGGCGCGCCGGATAATCCGGCAGCGTCGTGCGCTCGGCCGCCATGCGAACCGTGCCCTCGGCAATGCCACCGAGCTGCACCAGACGTTCGGCGATCAAGTCGACGTACGACTCGACAGCCTCGTTGATCTCGTCGAACAGCTTGTGCAGCGAGATGAACTGGGGGCCCTTCACGTTCCAATGCGCCTGCTTGCACTGCGACTGGAGGTCGATGCAATCGGCCAGCCGCGCGTTGCACAGCGAAATGACTTCGACCCGGGTGTCCTGCGGGAGATCGTTCTTGGTGTGATAGAGAACGTCCGTGACAACGTGCGAGAGTTCGTTGGCTGACTGCGACATTGCGCGGCTCCGGCTGGGAGGTGAGGAGAGAACTTCCCCGCCATGGTGCAAGTTGCAGACCCAGCGGATTCCGCCCGCCGCGGTGCGGTGCCTAGTTTTCACCGTAGCCAGCGACCGCCGCGCGCCTCTGTCCCAGTCCCGTGCCCCCTGTCATGCCGATTCGCCCGTTAGCCCAGCAGTCCGACGAGCAGCTCCGTGCCGCGCTCGACGCGCAAGACGTGGTCGTGATCTACAAGCACAGCCCGACTTGCGGCCTGTGCGATATCGCCATCGCCGAGGTCGAAGCGTTCGTCGCCGTCAGCCCCGAGACGCCCGTGTGGATGGTGGACGTGCTGAGCCAGCGTCCGCTCTCGCAGCGGATTGAAGCAATGACCGGCGTGCGGCACGAGTCGCCGCAGATTCTGCTGTTCCGTCGCGGCGAACAGATCTGGAACGGATCGCACCGCCGCGTGACGCGCGCGAAGATCGAGGAAGCGCTCTCCGCCGCACCCTGACCGTGCCTTCCCCGTTGGCGACCGATCCCGCAGTTTGTGTCCTTGGTAGCTGTCCCCCCTCGCCCTGATCGACATGCACAGCTGCGTGACTGCTCGCTCCTCCGCCGTTCGTCCGACCTCGCGTCGATCGATTGCTGCTCTCTGGGGCGTCGCGCTCGCGCTCGCCGCGTGCAAGGGAGATTCCACGGCGCCCAGCAAACCGGTGGCGTCGGTTGCGGTGACCCCCAAGAGTTCGAGCGTCCTCGTTGGTGAGCGAGTGCAGCTGACAGCGCAGCCGCTCGATGCGGCCGGAAGCCCGGTTGGCGGCAAGACGATCACCTGGCGCTCGGTTGACGCGTCGGCCGCAACCGTGTCGTCCGGCGGTCTCGTGACCGCGATTGGACCGGGAACCGTGACGGTGCAGGCGCTGGCGGACAACATCATCGGCAGCGCGGAGTTCGTCATCACCGCGCCCGTGGCAACTGTTCTCGTCTCCGGTAACACGGGCGTGCTGCTCGTTGGCGGTACGCTGCAGCTGAATGCGGTGCCTCGCGATGCCGCCGGCAATGTGCTGCCGTCGCGACCAGTCACCTGGACGACGTCCGCACCGAATGTCGCCACGGTCAGCAGCGTCGGACTGGTCACCGGCGTGTCCGCCGGCACGGTCACGATTACCGCCACCTCCGAAGGCAAGTCCACCGCCACCACGATGACCGCCGTCGCCGTGCCACCGCCGGTGGCGAGCGTCACGGTGACGTCAGCAGCGACCGCACTGCTGGTCGGCGGCACGCAGCGGCTGACCGCGACCGTCTTCGACAGCCAAGGGGCGACGCTGACCAACCGCACGATCACGTGGGGCACCTCCAACTCGGCGATCGCCCGCGTCGATTCGACCGGCCTCGTCACGATGCTGACGACCGGACTCGTGCGCATCACGGCCAACAGCGAAGGGCGCAGTGGTTCCCTGCTCCTCGCCGCGCTGCGGGCATTGCTGGTCAACGTGCCGCTGACGATCGCGTCGCCGGCCAGCCTGTCGCAGTTCTTCTTTGTGGACGTACCCGCGGGGACGACGCAGCTGATCATCAGCTCGACGGGCGGCACTGGCGATCCGGATATGTACATCTACCGTGCCGGCGCGTCGCCACAGAGCCCGGGAGCGGTGGTCTGCGCCTCCGAAGCCGATGGCCCGATTGAATCCTGCACGATCAACACGCCGACGGCTGGTCGCTGGATGGTCGAGATGAGTGCCTTCACCGCGTTCTCCGGCGTGCAGCTGCGCGCGGCCACCACGCCGTAGCGCGTCGGTGTCGCGCACGCTCGATCGCTATCTCAGCAAGCTCGGGTACGGCACGCGCCGTGAAGTGGCGTACCTGTTTGCACAGCAGCGCGTCACCGATGCCGAAGGCGCCGCCCTCGAGCCCGAAGCGCCGACGTCGCACGAGAACACACGCGTCGATGGCGCGCCGCTCGATCCACCGCCCGGCGCGCTGATACTCCTCCACAAACCCGTGGGCTACGTCTGCTCCACCACCGACGCGAGCCCGGTCGTGTACGAGCTGCTTCCACCGCGCTTCCGGGATCGCGATCCGATCATGGCACCCATCGGCCGCCTCGATCGCGACACGTCGGGGATGCTCCTCATCACCGATGACGGTCCGCTCAACCATCGGATTGCGTCACCCAAACGCCACCTTCCCAAGCGCTACATCGCCGAGCTGGCCAGTGATCTGCGCGGCGACGAAGCCGTGGCGTTCGCCAGTGGCACCCTCATGCTGGAGCGCGAGACAGAGCCGCTGCGTCCAGCGTCGCTCGAGGTGCTGGGTCCGCGACGAGCGCGCCTGACCATCACCGAAGGGCGCTACCACCAGGTGCGCCGCATGTTCGCGGCCGTTGGCAATCACGTGGTGGCGTTGCATCGCGATGCGATCGGTTCGCTGGCATTGGGCGACCTTGCCCCAGGCGCGTGGCGAATACTGTCGAACGACGAACGTCCCCTCGTCACGCCGCCATAAGCTTCGCCGCAACGTCGATCCAGCCCGACGTCGTCTAACGTCGCGTTGCGGAGAGGACCTTGAAACGCGCACAGTCATGCACCGTGCGCACGTGGCCAAAGAGATCAGTCAGCGGCTGCTCGTACGGAAGCGTGCGATTGGCTACCAGAAATAGCGCACCGCCCGGTCGCAACACGAGATACGCGTCGCGCATGAACTGCATCGGCACGTTGAGCGCAGTCGATTTGCCCACGTGAAACGGCGGATTGGTCACCACCACGTCGAACTGCTCCCCAAGCACCGCCACGGCGATATCGCTGCACATCGCGCGCGCATCCGAGACGCCGGCACCCTGCACCGTGCGCTGAGTCGAACGAATGGCTTCGACGTCGGCGTCCACCAACGTGACCGGGCCGCCGCCGGACAGTCGGCTGGCGACGACCCCCAGCGGTCCGGCGCCACAGCCCAGATCCAGCACGGACGCCTGCGAAGGAATCTCCATGCACGCGCTCAGCACCTCCGTGGCTTCGTCGAGATGCTCCCATGAGAAGACGCCGGGACGCGTGCAGAGGGTGAGCGCGGCGCCGCGCAGTGTGGCGTCGATCTCGTGAAATGCGTCAGGCGCGAGGAACGGACTCGTCAACTCGGACGCTTCCGGCAGCGACTCGGTGCGCTTGGTTGCCGCAACGACGCGATAGCCGCTTTCGCTGGCGAGCACCTGACAGTTGCCGAAGATGACTTCCAGCAGACGCGCAGCGCTCTTGGCGCCCTCGTTGGTGGCCCCGGCGATGGTGCACCGCCCACCGATGCGCAGCAGTCGCCACGCATCCACCAGCAGCTGCAACTGCGCGAGCTTCTCGTGCGGAATTCGCACCGCCACAACATCGGCCACCGTGTCCGCAGGAAAGGCGTGACTGCCCTGCGCGAGCGTGACCGTGCCCTGCGTCAGTTCGTTCAGTGCGAGTGTACGCTCCGTCGCCTGGAACGACAGGACGTTTCGATCGGCGAGAAGCACGCGTGACGCGTCGCCAACCATCAGCGCCGCCGCGCCGAAGAGACCGTTGCCGCAATTCAGCTGCACCACGACGTCGCCGGATGCGATGGTGGTGTAGCGCGCGAGGAGCAGCGCCGCGGGATCGATGGTGCCGTGCGAAAACGCGCCCGGCTTGGAGGCGAAGCGCACGCGCCGCCCGCCGATCGGCGCGGCGCCCGACTGCCACGCGTGATAGCTGACCGAGTTCTGTGTCACGAGAGCCTCGCGCGCGACCGTTCGGCGAAGCGACCGCACGCCATACGGCACATCACACAGCACATCATACGGCACATCAGGCGCGTGCGAGCTCCTTGAGCGCACTCACGAACGTGTCCAGCTCAGCCGTGGTCGTGAACAGCTGCGGCGTGATGCGCACGCCTCGTACCCCGGCCGAGTTGATGGCGACCGTCCAGACGCGGTACTTGGCGAGCAGCGTCTTGGCGAGATCGCCCGGCATCATGCTGGCGATACCGACGTTGGCGATCGCGCATGACCGGGTGGGATCGGTGGGCGTGTTGAGCACGATGTTGGGTACGCCTCGCACTTTCGACGTCCAGTACTGCTGCAGATAGCGCAGGCGCGCTTCCTTGCGCTGGATCCCGATGGCGTTGTGGAAGTCGATCGCGTTGCCGATCGCCAGGTCCGTGTGCACGGGATGCGTGCCGGTGTGATTGAGCTTGCGGATGTCCGTCTCGGCGACGCCTTCGTCTGCAAAGATCGGCCACAGCCCGGCGACGTTGTCCTTGCGCACGTACAGCAGCCCCGCGCCCAACGGCGTGCCAAGCCACTTGTGAAGGCTGGCGCCGTAGTAGTCGCAGCCGAGGTCGGGGATGCGGAAGTCGAGCTGCGCAAACGCGTGCGCGCCGTCCACCATCACCTTCACGCCATGGCGATGGGCCATGTCGGCGATCTTGCGCACAGGGAGGATGTGCCCGGTGATGTTCACCATGTGGCACACCATCAGCAGGCGTGTGCGCGGCGTGATCGCATTCTCGTAGAGCGCGACGATCTCGTCATCCGACTTGGGGTCCATCGGCAGCGAGACGACCGTGTTGCTGATTCCGTAGCGGCGGCCCTGCAGCTTGAACATGTCGAGCATGGCGCCGTAGTCCTGCGCCGCCATGATGGCGTGATCGCCGGCCTTCCAGTCGAAGCCGGCAATCACGGTGTCGAGCGACTCGGTCGTGTTGCGCGTGATGATCAGCTCGTCCACGCCGCAGCCGGCGAGTTCGGCCAGGCGTGTGCGCGCCGCGAGCTTGTCGTTGGTCTGGCGCGTGCGCATGTAGTACGCCGCCTGGTAGTTGACCTCGCGCACCTTTCCGATGAACGCCTCGAGCACCGGCTCCGGCTGCATGGAGTAGTAGCCGTTCTCGAGATTGATGTAGTCGGGTGTCAGGCGGTACTTGCTGCGCAGCTGCGACCAGAAGTCATCGTCGAGCGCAAGTTCGGCGTGCGTGCGCTCCGCCATCCGAGCGAGCAGATCATCGCCAAGGAAAAGCCCCATGGATGATCCGCCCACGATGCGAAGGAATTCGCGTTTCTTCACGTACCGCTCCTGGAGTCGAGGCCGACTGCGTCGAGGACCACACGTAGGACGCGGCTACAGTTCCCGCCGCGTCCGACCCGCCCCAAACATATCCGCCCCGTTCGCGACGCGCTCAGGTTCAGCGTTTCGCCCGGAACAGCCTCGCGTCGGGGTCGGGCGATCCAGCGATGGCGCGCGCAATCACCTCGGCGCCGATGACGCTGTGCGTGATGCCGTTTCCGCCGAATCCGGCGAGCGCGTAGCAGTGTCGCAGACCGGGTACGCGATCGATGATCGGAAGGCCGGTCGGCGATGCACCGAAGGCTCCCGCCCAGCGATACGCGACCTTCAGGGCGACGCTCGGAAGCAGTGCCTCCACCTTGCGCGTGACCCGCGCACTCTTGTCGTGGAGCAGCGCGGGGTTCGCGTGCCGCGTCGCGGAGTCTTCGTCTTCGCCGCCTGCAATGATGCGTCCGTCCGCCGTGGTCCGCAGGTAGAGATACGGGTCCGAAGCCTCCCAAAGCAGCGTGGATCGCAGCCAGGCTGGAAGTGTCGGCACCGGCTCGGTCGCGATCGCCCACGTCGAGGCGATGCTGTGCCCCGCCAATGGGATGGCTGGCAGCAACTCGTAGCCAGTGCAGCAGACCACGTGCTTCGCCTGGACAGATAGACCACTGGCAAGTCCCAGCGTGACGGCACGCCGAGTGGCGCTTACCTGCTGCACGTCTGCGTGCGTGTGGATGCGCGCGCCTCGCGCGACGCAGCGTCGAAGAATCGCCGCCGTGAGCTGCGCCGGATTCGCGCACGCCGACCCACTGCTCCATAGCGCGCCCGTTCGCGTAATGCCGAATTGGTCGTGCAGCGTCCGTCCATCCACGAATGTGCCGGGCAGGCCGGCGCGTTCGCGCGCGGCCGTCTCCGTGCGTAGCGCGCGTGCTCCGTACGCATCGCCCGCCACGTACAAGCTGTTCCGTTCACTCCATCCGCATCGAATGCGCTCTCGGCGCACGAATTTCCGCAGCGTCTCAACCGCCGCCAGGGAGCGGCACCAAGCGCGTCTCGCGTTCCCCAATCCGATCGTCGCGGCGAGCTTGTGCAGCGGAAGGTCAATCTCGAACTGCAGAAGTGCCGTGCTGGCGAGGGTGCTGCCCGAGGACGGCTCACGCCGGTCGAGCAGCACCACGCGGTGCCCAGCGGACACCAGGGCGTGCGCAACCAAGGCTCCACTGATCCCTGTGCCGATCACCGCGACGTCTGTGCAGACATCTTGCGTAAGCGGTGACGACGGAATGGTGCGCCCGTACGCCGACGCGACCCACAGCGGCGTCCCATTGCGCAGCGAACGACGACGCGCCGTGGCAACGGTCGCGCTCGTGCGCGATGACGCGACACTGACGTCTCGCGCATCACGCTTCGGCACGAGCGCGCCCGATCAGCGGAAAATGTCGAAATGCCCCAGCAGCCACCACAGCGCGACGAACACCAGCACCGTAGTGAAGCACCCGCCGCCCAGCTTGCTCGCGCCCCATCCCGCGGCAGCGCCGCGCAACAGCTTACTCATGATCGCCTACCTACGTTGAGATTTACCGTGAACACCATGAATTCCAACTCGAGCTCCAATCCTGCGGATCAGAACTGAACCGTCTTGTTGTCGCTGCTCTTGTCGCTCTGGTCGCCGGTGACCGCGGCCTTCACCATCGAGATGAGCGACGCCACCTTACCGCCAGGCGTATCCCAATACTCCGCCTCGTCCACCGTAATTCTGATCAGTCGGATGGTCGGATCCTCCGCGCTCTCGAACCATGCGCGCAAGAACGGATTCCAGAATTCGCGAATGCGCTCCCGATCATTCAGGACTTCTGCGTTGCCGCTGATGGACAGATAGGACTCGGCGCTTGATGATGCATACGCGACGTTGACGCGCGGATTGGCCGAGATCTCGGTGAGCTTCGCCGTGTTCTCGGACGTCATGAACCAGAGCGTGCCATCGAACGGCGCCTGCTGCGTCGCCATCGGGCGGCTGTGCGGACGTCCCTGCGAATCGATCGTGACGAGCATCGCCATACGCATATCCTTCACGAGCTCCGCGACTTTCGCGACGCCCTCCGTGTCCGTATGTGTGGGCGGTTCGTTGTGTGCGTTCGTAGTCATGTTCAACTAGGCAAGGGGTGTACCGACGCGCACGTTGCTTCGTGCACGTCGGGCTTGTGTTCAGATCGGTCAGAATGCAGCGTGATTACGCAACCACGGACGACGTCGACTCTTTCGAGGAGGACGGCGCAGTGCCGTGCACATGCGCGACGAACAGCGTGGACAGATAGCGATTGAACTCGCGTTGCATCTCATCATGCTCGCGCTCGCCCGTACGACCCAACTCGGCCAACGTCGCGTCGCCGAGCTGTTCGCCAGCGATCGCGAAGACGGCGAACGTGTCCTGCGACTGGCGAATCATCACCACGTCGCCGACGGCTCGCAGGAAGTCGCTTTCACGAAAGGCGTCGACCGCATCACGCGCCTTTGCCAGCACCGCACCGATCGCATTCTTGACCGCGCCGCCGCCGCGCGTGCCGATGGAGTCGCCGTACGACTCGATCATCGTCTGATGACGTTCCAGCGCCGGGATGAAGCGCACACACAACTCGCGAAAGGCCGGATCATCCGCCTGTTCGGCATGGGTGCGTAACGCGTCGAGCAGGGCGTGGTGCTGCATCACGCAATTGTTGATCTGCGCGCGCAGAAATTCGTGTCCAGTTTCCATTTGCTGACTCCGTTGAGGAAGAGACGACACGGATACGCAGATCGCGTGCCGATCTCTCCTCAACGGTGACTTACGCCACGACCAATCAGCGCCCTGTTACGAGGCCTTCGAAGACTTCTTGGCCGGTCGCTTCTTCGCCGCGGGCGTTCCCGTTGCATCGGGTTCCATCTCGTGATCGTCCGACGCCTCGCCCATCGCGTCGAGGTTCACTGACTGTGCGATCTCGGTCAGCTTGAGATCGGTCGCCTGCTCCTCGTCGAGCGTCTGCTGCAACAACGCAGCGTGCTCTTCGTAGCCGAGCAGATGCGCGTACGTACGAACGGTGCCGTAGCCAGCCATTTCGTAGTGCTCCACGTGCTGTGCGCTCGAGATGAGGCCGGCGTCCATCACGTCCGCGTCGGCGTCTTCACCGAGCAGTTCGGCGCCTTCCGCGACGAGCCCTTCCATGCCCTTGCAGTGCTTGCCCTTTGGGCTGACTTCGAGTTCAGCGCAGATGCGCTCCAGTCGCGCCGCATGCTCCTTGGTCTGCTCGAGATGCTCCTCGAACGCCGCCTTCACGGCGGGATTGGTCGCGCCTTTGTGCAACTTCGGCAGCGCCTTGATGATCTGATTTTCTGCACTGTAGAGGTCCTTCAACCCTTCAACGTACAGCGCGTGCAACGTGTCGAGTTCCATGATGCGTCTCCTGGCGTCTTGCGATAGACCGCGACGATTCCGCGGCGTGCGTAGCGTGACGGACGAGTGTCCATGCTGCGCGGCGAGTCGTACAGGAGCGATGCTGTCAACATTTATGCCGCCCGGGCGCGCACGGCGAAGCGTTCGGTGACGCACGCCCGAGTCGCGCGTACCGCCTGTCGTGCCGCCTTTGGGCGCGTGGGATTGCATCGAGACAGGCGCGGGCGGGGCAATTGTATGGGGCGCAATAAAACAGCGGCCGCACCCGATTGGGATGCGGCCGCCGCTAATACAGTGGGCCTTGTAGGAGTTGAACCTACGACCTCACGCTTATCAGGCGTGCGCTCTAACCACCTGAGCTAAAGGCCCGTGGGGAGCGGCTGAGCCGTTCCACCAGAGCCGAGTAATTAAACCCCGAGGCCGCTGAGCGTCAACGGCCTTGGCTCACTCGTCGTCGTAATCGTCGTCGCTGGCATCCAGATCGTCATCAGCGTCCGGATCATCGTCGAGGTCATCGATGTCGAGGTCGTCTTCATCCTCGTCCTCGTCATCGTCGTCCTCGTCGTCGTCCTCATCATCGTCGTCGTCGAGATCGTCGTCGAAATCGAGATCGTCCTCGTCGTCGAGGTTCTCGTCGTCGAGAGCCTCATCATCGAAATCGTCTTCACCAGCAAGGGCGAGCACCGCGGAGGCGGACCCAAACGACGAGACGGCCGGCGACAGCGACATCTCTTCGAGCGCGTCCAGCGACGACGACCCGAACAGCTCCAACATGGGACGAATCTCCTGCGAGATGGTGTAAAAAAAGAGCGGGCATGGTCACCCACTGGTTGGCTTCAGGACGAACGTACTTCGAACAGGCAATACGGTGCAATCGGGGCCAGCGTTGGCGGACCTACGACAGCCGCGTTTCGGGAGTATCGACCGGTGAGGCCGCGCGCGCAACTGCTCACACGGCCTCCGGTACCGAATCCTTGCCTAGTCGCGGTCGCGCTCGCGCTTGGCTTCGCGATT
The DNA here is from genome assembly GCA_965279375.1 of Gemmatimonas sp. Classification (GTDB taxonomy): domain Bacteria; phylum Gemmatimonadota; class Gemmatimonadetes; order Gemmatimonadales; family Gemmatimonadaceae; genus Gemmatimonas. Next base: position 4,418,298 of record OZ257156.1, read on the forward strand.
GGTGCGCTTGCGGTCGCTGGTGGCCAGCAGGCGCTTGCGCAACCGGATGTTCTGCGGCGTGATCTCGATCAGCTCATCGTCCTCGATGTACTCGAGGGCGACTTCCAGCGTAATCTCGCGCGGCGGCTCGAGCGTGATCATTTCATCAGCGCTCTTGCTGCGCATGTTCGTGAGCTTCTTTTCCTTCGTCGGATTCACGTCCATGTCGCCCGGGCGCGAGTTCTCGCCCACGAGCATGCCCTCATACACAGCGTCGCCCGGCGTGACGAACAGCGTGGAGCGCTCCTGCAGGCTGAACAGCGCGAAGGCGATGATCGTCCCCGACTCCATCGAGACCAGCACGCCACGCGAGCGTCCGGACAGACTGCCCGCCCACGCCCCGTACTCGAGGAAACGGTGGTGCATGATACCGGTGCCGCGCGTGTCCGTCATGAACTCGCTGCGATAGCCGAACAGGCCGCGCGCCGGCACGCGATAGAGCAAGCGCACCAACCCCTGGCCCGGGTTCTTCATCTCCACCATCTCGGCCTTGCGAGGTCCCAGCTTTTCGATGACCGCGCCGAGGTAGTCCTCGGGCACGTCGATCGCCAGCTCCTCGTACGGCTCGAGACGTTCACCCTCTTCGTTGCGCTTGGTGATGACGCGCGGACGCGAGACCTGAAATTCGAAGCCTTCGCGACGCATCGTCTCCATGAGAATCGACAGATGCAACTCGCCGCGACCGGACACGCTCCATGAGTCCGTCGTCTCGCCGTCCGACACCTTGAGCGCGACGTTGCGCTCGAGCTCCTTGTACAGCCGCTCACGCAGCTGACGCGAGGTGACGAACTTGCCTTCCTTACCCGCGAACGGGGAATTGTTCACGAGGAAGTCCACGCTGATCGTCGGCTCTTCCACGCTGATACCCGGCAACGCGTCCTGATTCTCGGGGTCGGTCAGCGTTGCGCCGATTTCTACGTCTTCGAAGCCAGCGAGCAGCACGATTTCTCCGGCCGTCGCTTCCTGCACCTCGACGCGCTCCAACCCTTCGATTGCGTACAGCTTGGAGACGCGACCGCGCTCCGGCGCCTTCTCGCTGTTGAAGGGCACGTGCGCGATGGAGTCGCCCTGACGTACGGTACCGCGGCTGATGCAACCGATCGCGAGGCGACCGAGATAGTTGGAGTAGTCGATCGTGGAGACGAGCATCTGGAACGGACCATTCTCTTCCGCCGGCGGCGGCGGGACGGTCTTGATGATCGTTTCGTACAGCGGCTGGAGGTCAACGGCCGGTACATCCATGTCCATCGTGGACGTGCCTTCCTTGGCGCTCGCGTACACCACCGGCGCGTTCAGCTGCTCTTCGGTGGCCTCGAGCTCGATGAAGAGCGAGAGCACCTCGTCATGCACGCGCAGCGGATCGGCGCCGGGGCGATCGATCTTGTTGATGACGATGATCGGCGTGCGTCCGAGCGCGAGCGCCTTGCGCAGCACGAAGCGCGTCTGCGGCATCGGTCCGTCGAACGCGTCGACGACGAGCAACACGCCATCCACCATGCGCAGGATACGCTCGACCTCACCACCGAAGTCCGCGTGTCCCGGCGTGTCGATGATGTTGATCTTCGCGTCCTTCCAGCGAATGGACGTGTTCTTCGCGAGGATCGTGATCCCGCGCTCTTTTTCGAGCGGGTTCGAATCCATGACGCGTTCTTCGACGACTTGATTGTCGCGGAAGGCGCCGGCCTGGCGCAGCATTTTGTCGACGAGGGTCGTTTTCCCGTGGTCGACGTGGGCGATGATGGCGATGTTCCGAATCTGCATAGCCTAAAAAGATAACTAGGGCGACAACCTCGCCAACTGCACCGCCAGCTGCATTGCAGAAATGAGACTTTCGGCCGACGCGATCCCCTGCCCCGCGATGTCGAGTGCGGTTCCGTGATCGGGCGACGTTCGGGGGAATGGCAGCCCCAGCGTGACGTTCACTGCCGAGCCGAACGATGCCACCTTGATCGCCGTCATCCCCACATCGTGATAGGGGGCGATGACTGCGTCGAACTCGCCGCGCATCGCGCGCACGAACACGGTGTCCGCAGGAAACGGCCCGGCGATCCCGGCCGCACGCGCCGCCGGCGCCAAGAGGCGGTCATCCTCGTCACCAAAGCGACCGCCATCGCCTGCGTGCGGATTCATCGCGCAGAGGGCGATGCGGGGATCAGCGATGCCAAAACCTTCTTGCAACCCACGCCGCGTCGTGCGCGCTGCCTGCAGGATTGTCTCTTCGGTGAGCGCCTCAGGCACGTCCCTTAGTGGCAAGTGCGTAGTGGCCAGCACCACGCGCAGCCGGTCCGAGGCCAACATCATCGTGGTTGGGACGCCGGCAATCGCGGCCAGCATCTCGGTATGCCCCGGATAGTCGAAGCCGCCGGCGTACAGCGCGGACTTGTCGAGCGGCGCGGTCACCACGGCAGCGACGTCTCCACTCAGTGCGAGTCGCGCGGCGCGCTCGACCGCCAAGCCAGCCAGACGCCCGCCCTGCGCCGCATCGGCCGTGGCGTCGCCCGTGGGCTGCCACGTCCCTATTACGTCGTCTGCGGGCACCTCGGTGCCACTCGGGCCCACCACCAGCCACGAGACGGGCAACGCCAGCACTCGCGCATCGGCCAGCGCCTTGCGTACGATCTCCGGCCCAATCCCGCGCGGATCACCGAGGGTGACGGCGATGCGCGCCAAACCGCGCTCAGACTGGGCCGACATGCCGGTCAGGGCACCGGCGCGATCTGCTTGGCCGGGTCGTACTTGATGGCGACGTAGCTCTGCTTCTTCAGCGAATCGATCAGGCGGCGCATGCTGCGCTCTTCCGAGAGCTGCGAACGAATCCGATCGCGCATTTCGGAAAGCGTGTACTCACCGGCCTCGTCGAGGAAGGTCACCTGAGCAATGACGAACTTGTCGCGTCCGGCCGACTGGTCGGCGATCGGAAACGCATCGAGAATGTCGCCGACCTTCTTCCCTTCGATCGCGTTGCGATACGCCTCGGGGAGCTCGCTGCGCGGAAACTCGGGGATCGTCTTCTCTTCGCCGCCGGCGATGTCATGAAACTTGACCGACAACGAATCGAACGAGCCGCCCTTTCGCCACGCCAGCACGACCGAGTCCGCGAGCGCGCGGGCACGCGCCTCGTCGGCAGAATCGAGCGTCGGGCGAATGAGAATGTGCCGCGCCTTTACTTCGGCGGGCTGCACGCGGTCCACGCGAATGATGTGATAACCGAACGCCGTCTCGATGACCGGGCTGATGACGCCCGGATTGAGCGCGAACATCATCCGATCGAACTCGGGCACCATCTTGCCGCGCCGATTCCAGCCGAGGTCACCGCCAAGCTCCTTCGAGCTCGGGTCCATCGACTCCTTCTTGGCCGTCGTTTCGAAATCGTTGGGATGCAGCTCGAGGTCCGCCGCGATCGAATCGATCTTGGCACGCGCGCGCCCCTTGGAGGCATCCGACGGACGCGTGGCGATGACGATCTGCCGTAAGCCGACACGCGCTTCCTTGCGCGGCAGCTTGTCGCGGTTGGAGGTGTACGCCTCGTTCACCTCGGCCTCGCTCACATTGACGGCGGACATCTTGCCGTCACGCTTGAGCTTGGAGAGCACGTCTCGCTGCATGTTGTCGCGCTTGAGCAGGTCGCCCTGCAGCTTGCGCCAATCTTCGAGCGTGCCGAAGCCCGCTTCCTTGAGCGCCGTGCGGAACTCGGCCTCGGTCTTGAACTGCCCGCGAATTTTCTTCTCGTTGTCGTCGAGCTGACGCTGGAGATCGGCGTCGTTGACCTCGACCTTTTCCGCCTTGGCCTTCTGCACGAGCAGCTCGGACTCGACGAGGCTTTCCATCGACGCGTTCTCGAGCTCGATCTGTTCGGCGGCGGAGGTCACCTTGGCCCCTTGGGCACGTCGACGATTCACTTCCGCCAGCACTTCCGAGACGAGGATGACCTGATCACCAACGATCGCCGCCACGCCGTCCACAGGTAGGCCCTTGAGCGAATCGGCAGCCGCGGCCTTCGCGGTCGACTTGTCAGCCGCAGGCTTGGCAGTGGCAGGCGTTTGCGCGGAGAGCATCGACCACGCCGGCAGCAGCGCCAGCGTAGCGGAGACGACGATCGAACGAGAGCGGGTACGCAACATGGCAGGGGTCGGGCCGGAAACGGGAAGCGGAGGACTGCCCGATGGCAGCCCCCCGCAGATACCGCGAACGAACAGGAAAGTTACGGCTTGGCCGCAGGCGGCGGCGTCGGGGCCGCGCCAGGCGCAGGAGCGGCGCCGGCCGGTGCTGCCGGCGGTGTCTTCGCCTTCGTGCTGTCGGCCGCCGCGCGGACCGCCTTGGCCTTCTCCACGACCTTGTCGAGGCCCGCATCGTTCACGGAGTACTCGTACTTGGACTGGAGGGCGCGGGCGATCGGATACGGCACGTCGACGAACTGCACTTCGCTCTTGATCAGCTTGTCGAAGAAGGAGCCGATGCGGAACGCGGCGATCTTCTCCGCGCTGCCGCCGGCCGGCGTCTTCGCACTGTCGGCGAGCTTGGACGGCTCGACACCGAGCGCAGTCCAGCTAGTCACGAGCGCCTGCTTGTAGTTCAGATACAGGTTGGCCAACTCCGCCGTGTCGATGACGGCCTTGGCGCTGTCGGCCTGCTTGAGCACCAGCTCGTTGCGCACGATCTGCTTGACGAACTTCTCGACCAGCGTATCGGCGGCCTGGAGCAGCTGCGGGCGGATCTGCGACTGCGGCGGGTACGCGGCCAGCCAATCGGCGAATTCGGACGCCTTGAGCTCTCCACCCGTGTAGGTGGCCAGCTTCTCGTCATCCTTGGAATGGCCGAGCGGGTCACGCGCGATCGCCTTGGCCTTCACTGCGACGCCACTGATGAGCGCCACCTTGTTGGCCGTCTCGACCTTCGCGAGGTACGTGCTCTCGGCGATGGCGACGTTCCGCTGCTTGGCGACCGGGGCGAACTTGGCCGCGATGTCGGCGTACGGCGAACGGTAGATGATGTGGTAACCGAACGACGTGGCGCACACCGGCGAGATCTCGCCCGGCTTGATGTCGGCCACGCACTTCTCGAACTCCGGCACCATCATGCCCTTGCCGAACAGGCCAAGGTCACCGCCGCGCTCGGCCGCGCCCGGCTCATCGCTCTTGGCGGCGAGCTTGACGAAGTTGGCCGGCGTGGCTTCGGCGCGAATGGCCTCGGCCTTCTTCATGGCGACGGCCTTCTGCTCCGGCGTCGCGCCAGCGTCCACCTTCACGAGGATGTGACGAGCAGCGTACGCCTCACCGGCGTTGTAGCGCGCTTCGTCGGTACCCGGCGTGGCGGCGTCCCAACCCTTGGAGACCTGATCGTAGAACTTCTTGACGCGAATGTTGTCGATGTTCGACCACAGCGCGTAGTCCATCGTCTTCTTGTCGTTGATCGAATCGCCCTTGGCACCGGCGAGCCCGACCAGCTGGTAATTGACCCACAGTTCGGCGATCGAGCGCGCCACGTCCTTCTCGAGCGGCGCCTGGGAGTTGCCGAGGATGTCGGCCAACCGCGCCACCGACAGCTCTTCCTTGCCGGCCGTTGCAGCCACATCCGGATTGGACGAGGCGCCACAGGCGACGGCGAAGGCAACGGCGGCGAACACGGGCAAGCGGTATGATTTCATCGAGTCAGACTCCGGCACCGGAGTGAAGGTGTAAACGTGGGACCCAGAAGACAGCCAACGGGTTGCCTTCAGAGCGCGAGGGCACGCAAGGCGCGCACCAGTCCCTCGAGCATTTCCGCGCCCCCCAATCGGGTCAGTTTGAGCGCCAGCGGTTGCGTTCGTTTGACGTCCACCTGGAACTGGACCCCATGGAATGCCGCTGACAGACCCTTCAGGCGCGGAACTGCATCAGCCCTGAAACTAACACGGGCTTCCGACGCTCGCACAAGCACCCCTTCCACGCCGAGGGAGGCACCGATGACCCGCAGCATGGCGCTGCCGAAGAGCGCCGCGGCCGCCGTGGGGAGCGGACCGAACCGGTCCCGGACCTCGCCCTGCAGCGCCTCGATATCGGCCGGCAGCCGCATCGCGGTGAGGCGGCGGTAGACGTCGAGCTTGGCGTCCTGCGAGGTGATGTAGTCATCCGGGAGGTAGGCCGGGTAGTCGAGCGAGACGTCGGCCGGGATCCAGGACTTCTGCCCGTCGCCCTGGCTCAGCTGCGTGACCGTTTCGTCGAGCAGGCGCAGATAAAGGTCGAATCCGACCGCATGCACGAACCCGGACTGCTCGGGTCCCAGCAGGTTGCCGGCACCGCGCATCTCGAGGTCCTTGAGCGCCACACGGTACCCCGAGCCGAGCTCGGTGTGGTGTTCGAGCACGGCCAAGCGACGCTCGGCGTCGTCGTCGATGCGGTCGGGTACGAGGAGGTAGCAGTACGCCCTGCGGTGGGACCGTCCCACGCGACCGCGCAGTTGGTATAGCTGGGCAAGACCCAAGTGATCGGCCCGGTTCACGAACATCGTGTTCGCGTTCGGGACGTCGAGCCCGCTCTCCACGATGAGGGTGGAGACGAGGATGTCGATCTCGCCTTCGACGAACTGCCGCATCACCGTTTCGAGCTCGCGCTCCTTCATCTGCCCGTGGCCCACACCGACGCGTGCGCGCGGCACCAGCCGTTGCAGATGATCGGCGATGGCCAGGATCGTTTCGATGCGATTGTGCACGAAGAAGACCTGCCCGCCGCGATCGAGTTCGCGCGAGATGCCTTCCTCGATGAGGCTGTCGTCCCACGGCTCCACGAACGTGAGCACCGGCGAGCGGTCGCGCGGCGGCGTGGCCATGATGGTGAGGTCGCGCAGGCCCGCCAGCGACTGGTGCAGCGTGCGCGGAATCGGCGTCGCGGTGAGCGTGAGCACGTCGGTCTGCAGTTTGAGCTGCTTGAGCCGTTCCTTGTGCTTCACGCCGAAGCGATGCTCTTCGTCCACGATGATCAGGCCCAAGTCATCGAAGACGACGTCCGGGCTGAGCAAGCGATGCGTGCCGATGACGACATCGATCTGCTTCTTCTTGAGCGCCTCGACCACCACGGCCTGTTCCTTGGCGGTCTGAAAGCGACTCATCACTTCCACGCGCACCGGGAAGTCGGCGAAGCGATCGCCAAAGCTGCGGGCGTGCTGTTCGGCGAGAATGGTGGTGGGTACCAGCACCGCCACCTGTCGCCCGCTCTGCACCGCCTTGAACGCAGCGCGAATGGCAATTTCGGTTTTGCCGTAGCCCACATCGCCCACGAGCAGGCGATCCATCGGACGTTCGCCTTCGAGGTCCTTCTTGACGTCGGCGGTGGCCTTGCGCTGGTCGGGGGTGTCTTCGAACAGGAACGAGCTTTCGAGCTGACGCTGCCACGCGCCGTCGATCGCATGCGGCGGACGTGTGGTGACCTTGCGACGCGCGTACAGCTCGAGCAATTCCTGCGTCATCTCGAGAATCGCCATGCGCGTCTTTTCGCGCTGCTGCTTCCAGCGATTGCCACCCAGCTTGTGCAGGCGCGGCGCTGGCGCGTCGTCCGACACGTCGCTCGCGCTCCGATACCGCTCGATCTGATCGATGCGATAGAGCGGCACGTTCAGTCGATCGCCGCCCTCGTACTCGATGACGGCCGCTTCGATCGTGCTTTCGCGCACGAAGATGCGTTCGATGCCGCGATAGATGCCGATGCCATGCTCGAGGTGCACGACGTAGTCGCCCGGCTTGAGCGCACCGAGTGTATCGAGTGCGGCACCGGTACCGTACTTGCGCGTGCGCCGCATGCGGCGATCACGACGAAAAATCTCGTGATCGGTGAGCACGCGCACGACGTTGGGCACGATGAAGCCGCCGCCCAGAACACCGATGGTCAGCGATGCCGCGACCGGTCCGTCTTCGCCCAGCAACTCTTCGAGTCGCTCAGCCTGACCTGCATTGTCGCAGAGAATGATCGTGTGCAGGCCGTCGCGCTGCAGGCGGCGCAGCACGCGCAGATCGCGCGAGATCGTTTCCGGCGCGCGCATCGGGAACGCGACGTCCGGCTCGGGCGCGTTGGGTGTGGTATCCGCGGCCGACGCGCTCGCCGCGCGCTGCGGCGGCGGATTGAGACGCACGGTGCCGAAGCGCGCCATGCGCGACGCCATCGTCGGCGGCGTCTCGAACAACGTGTCGCGCGAGATGGTGCCTTCGCCGCGACGGCGCGCCAGCTCCGTGTGATGCGCGGCCTCCTCGTACGTGCGCACGAACTCGGGCAGCACCGAGCTGCCCGCCGGCATGATCACCAGCGCATCAGGCGACCAGAGCTCGGGGAGCGTGATGCGTTCGAGTGTGCCATCGTCGTCGCGGACGCGCCCGTCGACGGGCAGTACCAGCGCCATCGCGGCGTCGCGCGTGCTGCGCTGCGAATTGAGATCGAAGTGACGCAGCTCGATGACTTCATCGCCCCAGAACTCGAGACGCACCGGTTCGGCCATGCCGAACGAGTAGATGTCGAAGATGCCGCCACGGACGGAGAACTGGGCGACGTCTTCCACCATCGGCACACGTTCGAAACCGATCGATTCGAGATGGGCCGACAGCTCCTCCGGGCGACGAACGTCGCCCTTGCGCAGTTCGAGGCGCGCACCGGAGAGCGCGCGCGGCAGCGGCGTCTTCTCGAGCACCGCGCGCGACGTCGTGAGCAACAGGCGCACGCCGCTGCTCACCAGCTTTTCCAGCGTCTCCACGCGCTCGCCTGCCACTTCGGCGTGCGGCTCCACTTCGCCAAAGCCTTCGCGCGGCGGATAGAGCGCGACAGGGAGATCGCTGACGATCGATTCGAGATCTGCCAGCCAGCGTTCGGCGTCTGAGAGCTGGTCGGTGACGATGACCACGAGGCGCTGCGGCAACGCGCGCGCGAGTGCGGCCACGAAGACCGCGTCGCTGGATCCAGCGAGACCGCCAACACGGAGACTCTCCCCGGGACCGGGGAGCGCACGCAGAACCCGCTCGAATGCAGGAAGCGCCTCGACGGCGTCGAGGAGGCGAGGTAAAGCCATCAGGACGTACTCAGTACGGGAACAGAACGAAAACGAGCAGAGCCGGCGCGCGCGATCGGGATCTGTCGCGCACTATGCCGTGCGAGGAGCGGAAGGGATGCGGTCGCCGCTGGCGGGACCGCCTTCCGATGCGCCGCCCGAAAAAGCACCGCGGGCGAACCACGCCTCCAGCAGCAGGGCACCCAGCGCGAGCGCGAGCAGGATCGTCAACAAGGGGCGACCGGCCGCCTGTTGGAAGAGCTGGGTGCGCCACACATCTGGACTGGCCACCGAACTCACGGTGCGCCCACTCACGCGCGACAGGAACCCGTTGGTTCCGACTGCCCCCTGCCCCACGTCTGACTCCTCCGCCTCCGGATTGATGACGAGCGCCCCAACACGAGCCGCCTGCCTGCGCAGAAGATACACCCCCGCCTCGGCTGGCACGGTCAGTCGATCTCCTGTGAGCTGAATGAGCGTGCCGTCGGATCGTTCCAGCGCACTGACGCCGCCAAAGCCGCTCAGCAGCTGCCCGGGATGCGCGGCGATGAGCTCGCCGTCGTCGCCCAGTCGGCGAGAGAGCGATTCCAGCAGCCACGGCACGAACCCCGCGCGAAGCGGCAAGTCGGTCGCCTCAGGGGCCAGCGGCGAGCCGATGATCACGTATTGCTCGCCGGCGACCACCCACGGTGCCCCGCCCGCCGTGGCGAGCGTGTCCGTTCGCGTCGCGGCACCGCCGGAACCGGGAGAGCGCACGAGCGGAAAGCGTACGCGCACCGAGGCACCGTCGAGCGCACCGGCGGGCGCGGCTGCACCCGTCGCGACCACCGCCCGGGTGGCGTCGGTGGCGTGCGCGAGCACGAGGTCGCGTGCGATCGCGCCAAAGCGCCAAGGGATACCGAGTCGGGCGAGCGTGCGATTGGCCTCACCGACTCGCACCGGATCGGTCGGCGCGGTGAGCAGAACGGGACCGCGAACATTTGCGGCATCGGCGCCGCTGACGGCGACGACGCCCGGTGCACCCTCGGAGCCGCGCCCGAGGCGCTTCTCCTCCACCAGCGTGGTGAGCGCCGCATTGAGAAACGGCCCTGCCTCACTGCGCACGGCCACCGACGGCGGCGGCGCCACGCGAACCGCGAACCATCGCGTGTCATCGCCCCGCAATTCATCGGCGTCGAGTTCAACGCTGCCTCGCACCCACCCCGTGCTGCCGCTGGCCAACTTCTGCGCGATGCGCGTGGGCGAGCCGAGCGAACCAGGGGCTGCCGAACCACGCGCGACGGTACGGCCGTCGAGCGTGACGCGCCACGGAGTGACATCGGCCGCGGTCACGGCGAATTGCACGGCCCCCGACGGCGTCCAACGCGTGGGGGACGCCTGTGCGTCGAGCACCGCATGATCGCGCAGCGCGCCGCGCGGGCGCACGAGCGCGATCAGCGGCACGTCGCCCACGACCAGGGCGCTGTCGGCGGCGCTGCCGAAGGCGTTCTGCTGGCCGTCGCTGACCAAGGCGACGGCGGGTGCGCGCGGCGCGCCGCTCTTGGCCAGCGAGACCGCGCGGCGCGTGGCACTCGCGAGATCCCCGCGTCCGCCCAGCGGTTTGAGTCCGCGCAACACTTCCTCGAGCGCAGCCGGCGATCCTCCCACCACACGGCCGTCAGCCATGACGATCCACGCGCGGTCGTCCTGCGTGAGCGTCCCGACCAGGCCGAGCGCATCGGCGCGGATGTCGTCGAGCGCCTGCTTGCCATCGCGCACTGCGCTGCTGCTCATCGAGTTGTCGACGAGGATGGCGAGCGACAGTGGCGCGTGTCCGAATCCGGCGAGGTTCGCCACCGGGCGTGCGGCGGCCAGCGCCAGCGCGAGCACCGCGAGGATGCGGAGAATCAGCAGCGTGCGATGCCGCAGCTTGAGCTCGCGGCTGTGCTCCTGCTCCATGCGCGTGAGATAGCGCACGGCGGGAAAGTCCACACGTCGCACGACCCGACGACGCAGCAGATGCACGGCCAGCGGAACACCAACAAGCGCAGCGAGACCAAGGAAGAGCGGGGCGAGAAACGCCATCAGAGCATCGCTCCGCGTCCGTTGGCACCGACGAGATGTCGCAGGGCGTGGCCATACGGCTGATCGGTCACGGCGAGCGCATAGCGTGCCCCTGCACGGCCGAGCGCACCGCGCCATTCGGCCAACGCCTCCTGCACTGTGGCCTGATACGCCGTGCGCACGTCGCCCGGCGCGGCTGGCACTTCCACGCGCGTTTCCACGTCGCGGTAGAGCGCTTCGCCTGCTTCCGGGAAATCGCGCTCGGCGGGATCCATCACGTGCAGCACGAGCACCTCGTGGCCGCGGGCGCGGAGCGTGCGCGCGGCGTCGGCAACGGGCGTGGGGTCCACGAGCAGATCGGAGAGCAGCACCACGAATCCGGGGCGCCGCACCATGCGTCCGGCTTGCATCAGCGCCGAGGCGACGTCGGAGGACTCACCTCCGCCTGGCTCGCTGAAGGCAGCCACGAGTCGGCGCCATTGGGCGCGCTGGGCGCGCGGAGTGACGACGCTGCGCATGCCGGCATCGAAGCGAAGCAGGCCGACGGCGTCGCGCTGGCGGATGAGCAGCAGGGCGACGGCGGCCGCGAGCCGTTCGGCATAGGCCAGCTTGGTGAGTCGAGCGGGATCGCCGGACCACTGCATCGACTTGCTGACGTCGAGCACGATCATGGCACGGGCGTTGGTCTCTTCCTCGAACTGCTTGACCACCCAGCGGTCGGCTCGGGCCGCGATGCGCCAGTCGAGATACCGCAGGTCGTCCCCGGGCATGTACGGCCGATGCTCGGCGAACTCGACACTGAAGCCTTTGCGCGGAGAGCGATGCATCCCGGTGATGAAGCCGTCCACGACCCAGCGCGCCACCAGTTCGAGGTGGCCCAGAGCGGCGAGGACGGCAGGGTCGAGCTGATCGGCGCGCGGAGTGGACATGCGACTCGGTACGGGGAGACGGCGGAGATCGCTGAGAAACTACAGGCCGGACGGGGAATGTGCCCGGGCCGCCGATGGATAGTCATTCATGAGTCGCTAATGCCGGCGTGGGACGAATACTCTCGACAGACTTCCTAACCAACCGTACGCTTCTCCCGTTGCGGTCTGCGGAAATAGCAGCTTCCCGGACCCGGAAAATCCCGCATTGAGCGGAGGTATTCATGCGCAGGGTACGAGGATGGGCCGCGGTGGCGGCTGTAGTCGCAATGACGGCGCCGATGGTTGGCGTGAATGCTCAGCAGGTGGCGCCAAAAGTCACGCTATTCGGCGGCGGCGGAGTAGCGTCGTACAAGGACTGGCCCGGCACCACGCTCAGAGTCGATCAGGATGCGTACGTGACGGTGTTTGCGGTGACGCGTGGGCGTCGGGATTTCCCGATCGCCGTGCTGTCGCCGACCTCTCCGGGCAGCACGAACAAGTTGAAGGCCGGTCGCAAGTACGGCGTGCGTTCGCTCACGTCCACGCAATTGCTGCATCTGGTGGATTACGGTGAAGCGCCGATCGTGGTGGCGTTGGCGTCGACGAGCCGCCCGAATCTCGAGGCGTTCATGGACCGCGGTGGATGGGGAAGCGATCTGCTCGTCTCCGACAGCACTGTCGTCGACGTGCAGGGGCTGGTGAAGGCTTTGGCGCAAGCGGCGTATCCCGCTGGCTCGGCATACACGGCCGAAGTGCAGACGCCGTCGAATCCCATTCCGACCTCGTATCGCGCGTCCACGTGGCAGTTCGAGCAGCCGTGCGGTGGTCAGACTTCGCAGATCGAGGCGGATCGTCAGCGCGTTGCGTTTCTCTCGGGGTACGGGACCGATCTGACCATCTCGGAGGCGCAGAACTTTCTGTACCTGATGGGCGGCGTGCAGGGCGGACTGATCCCGGGAACGCCGTATCTGGTGTCTGGTGGAAACCGCGTCAGCATTGAGCCGTCACGCACCTACATCGGTTCGCTGAGCGGATGCAGCGGGTATCGCGTCGCCTGGTGGCCGCGCGTGATCATCCCGCCCTCGCAGCCGACGCTGCCGGCGGGTCCGGCGCGGCTGCCGGCAGACACGGCCATCGCACCAGTGACCGACCGGGTGCGCGTGGGCCAGATCGAAGAAGTCGGGCAGCCGCGTCGCGGTGGGATCGAGGAGTTGGGACCGACGCGTTCCGGGCCGATCGACATGGACGGCGGCACGCGCCAGCCGCGTGAGCGCGTTGCGCGTGTCGTGGAGGATCCGGAGGCGTCAGCCTGGCGTCGCGGCGAAACCGGCAGTGAGCGTCGGTTCCCGGACGTACGCGACGTGCGTCGCGAGCGAGTGGCCGAGCAGTCGCTGGACGCGCAGGCGATTCTCTCCGAACTGCAGCGCGGTTCGCGTAACCGCACGATCGACGCGGGCACAGGCGTCATGGGTTCCGATGGCCGCATTCAGGTTCGCGCGGCTGCGCAGAACGCCGGTGCGGAGATTCAGACTGCCAAGGAACGGGCCTGGATCGAAAACAACCAGACCAACACCAATCGCACCGCAACCGCTCCGGAGAACCGTCGGCGGGAGCGGGTGATCGAGGATGGGGCGCAGGTGCATGTGGCCCCGCCTGCTCCGGTCGCAGCCCCTGCACCGGCCCCGGTGATTCCGACGCCTGCACCTGCCCCGGTGCCGCCGCCGGCCAACGGCAAGCCGATTTCCTGATCGCGATCAACGCGCCGGCCATCGCACGAGCCGGTGGGAGCGGTGCAAGAATGAAGACGGTTCGATCCGTCCGTGCGGCGCGAAATGTGGTGGTGAGCTTGCTGCTTGGCGCGGCGAGCTCCCCGCTGCATGCGCAGACGTCCTCGCGTGCAACAGAGGTCCCGAATCTCCGGTTGCAGGGCGTTGGTGGGGTGCGCTCCTTGGTGGACCTGAGCGGCGTATCCGTGTCGGTGGACAGCACCGCGTACGTGGCGGTCTTCTTACTGTCCCCCGGGATGAGGGAATCCCCGTTGCAGGTGATCTCGCCGGCCACTCCGGCGACGTCGAGTCAACTCGCCGCGGGGCGTCGGCAGCGCACGTTGCCGCTCGCTGCGAGCGCGTTGCTGCGTCAGAGCTCGGCGGGCGAACCGATCATCGTCGCATTCGTCTCGACGGTGCAACCGAACCTGGACGTATTCCGGGACGGGGATCGGTGGGCCACCGACCTGGTCGTGACCGACACTGCGGCCGCAGCGCCGTCTGCCTTGGTGCAGTCATTGGCCACGGCGCTGTTCGGAGTCGCGGCCACGCGTGGCGTTGTCGCGCCATATCGCGTCATGGTGCAGCAGCTCTCGTCTGCCCTGCCGCTCAACCGGTACGGCGGCGTGCCGTCCGCGTCCGAATGTCTGTCGGAAATCGTGCGCACGGGCTGGTCGCCCGCCTTCGCGGAGAACTACGGCAACAGCGGCGAACTTCGACCGTTAGATGGCGGAAGCGGAGGCTGCAGCGGATACCGGGTGGACTGGGTCGCGCCGGCGCCTTCTGCTGGATCGAGCGCGGGCGCATCGGCTCAACCGCCCGCCCCTCGGGGATCGGGAAAGCCGTAGGCGAGCCGGGCGGAAACGGCATCCGATGCCGTCGCGTTTGAGGCAAAGGCGAGCGCCCGAGGACGGCGGTCGCCTTTTTCGTGGGTGATCCCGCTATCTTCCCATGCTGTCGCTGTTCCGTCCCTCAGCCCGCAATCCGTTGCAGCTCAGCCACATCCGCAACTTCTGCATCGTCGCCCATATCGATCACGGCAAGTCGACACTCGCCGACCGCCTGATCGAGATGACGGGCACCTTGCAGAAGCGTGAAATGAAGTCCCAGGTGCTCGACACGCTCGACCTCGAGCGCGAGCGCGGGATCACGATCAAGCTCAACGCCGTCCGCATGTCGTACGCGGCCACGGACGGCGAGACCTATGAGCTCAACCTGATCGACACACCGGGACACGTGGACTTCACGTACGAAGTCTCACGCTCGCTCGCCGCGTGCGAAGGCGCGATTCTCGTCGTTGATGCGTCGCAGGGAATTCAGGCACAGACGCTGTCCAATCTGTTCCTCGCGATGGACGCCGGGCTCGAAATCATCCCGGTGCTCAACAAGATCGACCTGCCGGGCGCCGAGCCGGATCGTCGCCGCAAGGAAGTGTGCGACCTGATCGGTTGCATGCCGGAAGACGTACTCTCGGTGAGTGGCAAGGAAGGCACCGGTGTGCCGGAACTACTCGAGCAGATCGTGTCGATCGTGCCGCCGCCGCGGGGCAACCCCGACGGCCCGCTGCGCGCGCTCATCTTCGACTCGTACTACGACAAGTATCGCGGTGCGATTCCGAGCATTCGCGTCGTGGACGGTGAGCTCAAGAAGGGGATGAAGATCACCTTCGGCGCGTCGGACAACACGTACGAAGTGGACGAAGTCGGGCTGCTGCAGCTGCGTCAGGTCAAGACCGATCGCTTGCAGGCGGGCGAAGTGGGCTACGTACTGGCATCGGTGCGCTCAGTGCGCGAAACGCGCGCGGGCGACACGATTTTCGACGCAGACAATCGCGCGGCCGAAGCGCTCCCTGGCTATCAGGAAGTGAAGTCGTTCGTCTTCGCCGGCATCTACCCGACCGACACGACGCAGTACGAACTGCTGCGCGACGCGCTCGAGAAGATGAAGCTGAACGATGCGTCACTGCAGTACGAACCGGAAACGTCCACTGCATTGGGCTTCGGATTCCGCTGCGGCTTCCTCGGCCTGCTGCACATGGAGATCGTGCAGGAGCGTCTCGAGCGCGAGTACAATCTCGATCTCGTGACCACGGTGCCGAGCGTGGAGTACCACGTCACCAAGACCGATGGCACCGAGATGCTGGTGGAGAATCCGGCGTTGATGCCGCCGGCGGTGGTGATTGCGGACGTCGAAGAACCGTACGTGCGCGCGCGCATCATGTGCCCCGCCGACTACATCGGCCCGATCATGACGCTCGGCATGGAGCGTCGCGGCATCTACAAGAACACGCGCTTTCTCGACACCGTGCGCGTGGAGCTGGACTGGGAGTTTCCGCTCGGCGAGATCATTCTCGACTTCTTCGACAAGATGAAGACGGTGAGCCGCGGCTACGCCTCCCTCGACTACGAGATGCTCGAGTACCGCTCGAGCGACCTGGTGCGCCTCGACATGCTCATCAACGGCGACGCGATCGACGCGTTCTCCGTGATCGTGCACAAGGACAAGGCATACGAGTGGGGCCGCAAGGTCGCCGAGAAGCTCAAGGAACTCATTCCGCGTCAGTTGTTCGAAGTGGCTATTCAGGCGACGATCGGCCAGAAGGTCATTGCGCGTGAAACCGTGAAGCCGCTGCGAAAGGACGTTCTCGCCAAGTGCTACGGCGGCGACATCTCGCGTAAGCGCAAGCTCCTCGAGAAGCAGAAGGAAGGCAAGAAGCGCATGAAGCAGGTCGGCAGCGTCGAGATTCCGCAGGAAGCGTTCCTCGCCGTGCTGCAGGTGGATTGACCACGTCGTGGTCTCCGCCGTCCTGCAAACCAGCTTTCTTGGGGACATGATCCTCACCACGCCCCTGCTCGCGCGACTCGCCGAGCGGGGGCGTGTTGTCGTGGTGGCCACGCCGGCTAACGCAGCGTTGCTGACGAATCATCCGGCGGTGTCGGATGTCATCGTCTTCGACAAGCGCGGAGCAGATCGCGGGGTGGGCGGCGTACTGCGCGTGGCGCGAGCGTTGCGCGCGACGGGTGCGGAGCGCGCGTACATCGCGCAAGGCTCGATGCGCACGGCGGCCCTCGCTCGACTGGCCGGCATTCGGGAGCGCGTGGGCTTCGAGACATCACCGGGGCGCGTGCTGTACTCCGCGCGCGTGCCCTTCCGCCGCGAGCTGCATCACGCACAGCGTTTGTGGCAGCTGGCGTCGGCGCGCGACGACGCGAGCGCGCCGCGCGTGCGTCCGTCGCTGTTTCCGAGTCACGGTGATCGGATGTCGGTATCGCGCTTGCTGGAAGCGCACGCGATCGACGCGACCACGCCGTTTGTCGTGTTGGCCCCCGGGAGCGTGTGGGCCACCAAACGCTGGCCATCGTTCGACGCGCTGGCAGCGGCGTTGGCGTTGCACCCAGCACTGCAGGAGCATCGCGTCGTCGTGATCGGCGCAGCGGGCGACGCACCGCTCGCACGGGCGATTGGCGAGTCGTTGGCAGCGGCCGGTGCGCCTCCGGCGGTTGATGCGACCGGCAAGCTGTCGCTGCTGGGCTCCGCCGCGCTGCTCAGCCGCGCGCGCGGGCTGGTGACCAACGACTCCGCGCCGCTACATCTCGCCTCGGCGATGGATACGCCCACCGTCGCGCTGTTTGGGCCGACGATTCCAGCCTTTGGCTTTGGGCCGCTGGCATCGCGCACGAGCGTCTTCGAACAGACCACGCTCGAATGTCGGCCGTGCCATGCGCATGGTCCGCAGCGCTGCCCGTTGGAGCACTGGCGGTGCATGCGCGATAGCAGCGCCGATCAGGTTGCCTCAGCGCTGGTGGCGCTCACGCGCTGAGGCCGCGCTGGGCGATCAGTACCTGAACGCCGATCTGAGTCGCTGCCACCACTGCTCGTCGAACGCCGACGCCGCCGCCGGGTTGCCGCCGTTCGGATCGGCTTCCTCGCCGTGTCGCACGACCACGAGTTCGAGGCTCGGGATCACGTAGATCTTCTTGTCGCCCTTGCCGAGCGCAGCGACGAGATCGCGCGGTGCAGAGGGAAAGAGCGAGCCTTGCTGCGTCGGCAAGATATACGGTCCTGGGAGGCGGTACGTGCTGCTGCCGTTGAGCCACCACAGGTAGCCGTAGCCCGCGTTATCCGGTGGGGCCTGACGCCACGCCGTCGCGAACCAGGCGCTGTCGGCGAGGATCTGCGTGCCGTTCCATCGTCCACGATTGAGCGCGAGCAGGCCGTAGCGCGCCATGTCGCGCGCGCTGCAACTCAGGATCAGCCCCGGCTCGCCCATGTCGATGTTCAGACGCCAGTTGGCCGTAGCCATGCCGATGCGGTCGAAGAGCAGCGCCTTCGACGCTGCCGTCACTGACTGTCCCGAGGCCTCGGACACGACGCCGAAGAGCTGGTAGTAGGCGGGATTGTTGTAGTAGAACCGGTTGCCGGGAAGCGCGACGAACTTGAGCGAATCGTCGAGGCCGAAGCTCATGCTGAGCAGGTGTCGCACGGTGATGCGCGCTTCGGTGCTGGGGCTACGCGACCAGCCCGTGCCTAGATATTTCGCGGCGCTGCTGTCGAGCGAGATGCGTCCCTGTCGTGCGAGCTCTCCCACGAGCGAGCTCACTACCGACTTGCCGGCCGAAGCGATGATCGAGTCCTTCGTCGCGGTCCAGCCGTTCCAGTATCGCTCCGCGACGATCCGTCCGCGCCAGAGCACCACCACCGCTGTCGAACGTTGCGTGCCGGCCCAATCGAGCGCCGAGCGCAGGGCCGCGGTGTCGAAGCCCAGACGCGCCGGTGCAATCGTGTCCCAGCTCGCGTCGCCGAGCGGTGGGAAGTAGGCCGGCAGCGTTCGAGGATCGACGGGCGTTGGCGTTGGGGTGGTTGGGGTGCTGGGCGTCGTCGGAGTGGTCGGCGGTGTGACCGGCGCGCTGGTGGGCGTTTCACCGCGGCAGGCGACGAGCAGGGCGACCCCAAAGGGCGCGAGGGCGCGGAGGGCGAGGCGGAGGCTATGGGAGCGGCGCATGCCCCAGTGGACGACCCGGTCGCGAGCGCGTTAACGGTCCGTTCCGCGTGGGTCCGCTGGCGTCACAGGCGACCGACGGCATTATGTTTGCCCCATGCCTCATAACTCACTCTTTGTCGGCGTCGATCTGGGCGGCACGAACATCGTCGTCGGCGCGATGTCGGACGACGGTTCCCACCAGTTCGGCATGCACAGCGAGCCCACCCGCTCCGAGGAGGGCGCGGAGGGTGTCATCGCCCGGATGGCGCGCATGGTGGAAGCCACCATCACCACGGCGATGCGCGAAACGGGCGCTGAGCGCAGCGCCTTCAAGGGCGTGGGTATCGGCGCGCCGGGTCCACTCGATCGCGCCAAGGGGATCGTGAAGGTCGCGCCGAACCTCAAGTGGAACGACGTCCCGCTGCGCGACCGCATGACGGAGCTGACCGGACTTCCCGCCGCCATCGACAACGACGCGAATTGCGCGACGTATGGCGAGTGGTGGATCGGTGCAGCGCGCGGTGGACGCAATGTTGTGGGCATCACGATCGGCACGGGGATCGGCGGCGGACTGATCCTCGACGGCCAGCTGTATCACGGTTCGAGCGACATGGCCGGCGAACTTGGCCACATCACGATCGACCAGAACGGTCGTCGCTGCGGCTGCGGCAACTACGGCTGCCTCGAAGCGTATGCGTCCGGTCCGGCCATCGCCGAGCGTGCACGCGAAGCGCTGGCGTCGGATGGCAGCTCGATTCTGCTGTCGCTGGTGGACGGCGATGCGTCGCGCATCACGGCGCAGTCGGTGTACGACGCGTCGGCGCGCGGCGATGCGGTGGCGAGGGATGTGGTGCGCGACACGGCGCGCTTTCTGGGCATGGGCATCGCCAACCTGCTCAACATTTTCAATCCCGACGTCGTCGTGGTCGCGGGTGGCGTGACGCAGGCCGGCGACGCGCTCTTCGAGCCGATGCGCGCAGAAGTGCGTCGTCGTGCGTTCCGTCCAGCCGTCGAGGCGTGCCGGATCGTGCCCGGCGAATTGCCCGGCAATGCGGGCGTCGTGGGCGCGGTGGCGGCCTTCCGAGCGCAGATGGTCTCGTGACGACTGCGGTGCCGGAGCAAGCGACGGCGGAGGTCACGCCGCCGCGACGTCGTCGGGTGGGCGTGATCGGCAGCATGTGTTGGGATGTGATCCACGGTCGGGACAAGCGCGAAGTGCCCATCGAGGAATGGGGGGGCATTTCGTATTCGCTCTCGGGACTCGATGCCGCGCTCACCGACGACTGGGAAATCGTTCCGCTCATCAAGGTCGGCGACGATCTGGTGGACAAGGCACGCGCCTACATCCGGCAGTTGCGTCACATCGCGCCCGACGCCGAACTGATCGCGGTTCCCTACCCCAACAATCGCGTCGAGCTGCGCTATCTCGACGATGAACGGCGCAGCGAGATTCTCTCGGGTGGCGTGCCCGCGTGGACGTGGGTGGCGCTCAAGCCGGTGCTCGATGCGGCGCGACTCGATGCGCTCTACATCAACTTTCTGAGTGGCTGGGAGCTCGATCTGCCCACCACGCAGATGGTGCGGGCGCACTTCGCGGGGCCGATCTACTGCGATCTGCACATGAAGATCTTTGCCGTGCAGCCCGATGGTCTGCGCGTCATGCGGCCGCTGCCGAACGTGGCAGAGTGGTGCGCCTGCTTCGATGTGCTACAGGTGAACGAAGACGAGATGAGCATGATGGCGCCCGATCCGATGGCGCTCGCGGCGACGGCGATGGCGGCCGGCTGCTCGTGCTTGTGCGTCACGCTTGGCAAACGCGGTGCGGTGTACGTCGCCGCGCCCAATGTGGAAACACTGCGCGACCTGCCATTGCGTGATGTACCGGGTGCGCTGTCGACGGGATCGCGCGGGAGCGCCGGTACACTTGGTGCTGTTCGTACGGCCATCATCCCCTCGGTACCACCGCGCATCGATGGGCCCGGCGATCCCACCGGCTGTGGTGATGTGTGGGGTTCCACCCATTTCTCTCGACTGCTCGCGGGTGATAACTTTGCGGATGCGATCGCGGCTGCGAATCGCGCGGCGTCGCGCAACGTGGAGCATCGCGGAGCGAGTGGGTTGGCGAATCATCTTCGAGGGGAGCTCAGCGCGTCGTGACCACCGTCATCAGCGTGCCGCAGTCGCTCGACGAGCCAGCGTTCGAATACATCTTCGAGCAGCTCGCGGCCGTTCCGCTGGGCGCGAAGATTCTGGTGGACGCGCGTCACGCACGCTGGGCCTCGCCATACGGACTCACGGCGCTGCTGTGTGTGGCGCAGTCGCGAGAAGAGCGCATGAGCTTCGCGGTGCCGGAGAGTGCAGACGTGCTGTCGTATTGGTCGCGTGCCGGATTCTTCCGCTACGCCTCCGAGCTGTACGAATTGCACGGTACGGTGCCGCGTCCGCGTGAAGCGCACGAGTCGGATGTGCTGCTCGAGATCACGCCCATCGTGAAGACCGACGACGTGCACGGCGTGGTGGGTCGCATTCAGCAAAAGGCCGCGGACATTCTGCATGGCCAGTTGAATCTCGATACGGCCATCACCGGTGCGTTCGGCATGACGCTCAGCGAATCGTGTCAGAACATCGTCGAGCACGCGGGGCACGGCGGGTGGGTCGCGGTGCAGTCGTACAACTACACCAAGCGCCTTGGCCGACGCGTCGTGGTGATCGCGGTGTGCGATGCGGGAATCGGCTTTCGCAAATCCCTGGAGAGCGCGCCCGGACATCGGCACAGCGATCGGTGGGATGACGCGATGGCGCTCGAGGACGCCGTGCTGCGTGCCGTCAGCCGCTTTCGTCATGGCGACAAAGGGCGTGGGCAGGGGTTGGCCGGCATTCGTCGCTTCGTGGGGCGCTGGCACGGCAAGCTGACCGTGCGCAGCGGCACCGCGCGCATCGCGATTTCTCCGGGCTGGGACGAGGACGTACCGATGACCGAGTCGCTCCCCGAGTTCCCCGGCACGCAGATGCAGATCACGATCCCGGCCAAGATCGGCGAATCGGCGCCACAGGCCCGCACGGGTGCGAGCACGCGTCCTCGGCCGCGCACGCCATGACGTGCTTCCTATGAGCCTGGAAATCGACGTCAGCACCGTCCTGCGCGGCACGGTGTGCGACCTGTACTCGAATCTCGTCACGCGTCCGACTGGCGCCGCCGTTCGGACCGCCATCGAGCGGCAGGTGTTTGAGATCGGAACGCCGGTTGTGACGACGATCGATTTTTCGCAGGTGAACCTGCTCGACTTTTCCTGCGCCGACGAGATCGTGGCCAAGCTGCTGCTCCGCTACATCGACAGCGACGGCCCCACGGGCTACCTGCTCTTCCGCGGCATCACCGAGGAACATCTCGATCCCATCGAGGTGGTACTGGAGCGGCACGCGCTGGCGTTGGTCGCCTTGTTCGACGGCATGGCCGAGTTGTATGGCGTGGTGACCGAGGACGAACGGCTCCACTGGGAGGCGGTGCGCGACCACGGCCCTGTGACGACTGGCAACGTTGCGTCGTTGCTAGGGATCGAGCACGACATCACCGCGCAGCACCTGGATCGCCTGCGGCAACGCCGGCTGTTGATGCATCACGCACACGGATTTGCGGTCCCTGGTACCGCCACGGAGGTCACATGATTCCGACAGGCAAATCGAACCGGAACCCCAAGGGCTTCGGTAGTTACTCGCCGCCGCTGCTCGTCGCCGGTTTCATCTCCACGCGCAGCGGCGACGCTGAACGCGGGCCGCTGATCCGCATGCGCTCCGACGATGCCGCGTTGCGCCTCATCAGCGACCACGAGCTGGTTCGCATCGTGACCGATCGCCGTCAGGAGCTGGCTGAGCTGCGCCTCGATGACACGCTGCGTCGTGGCGAGGTGGTGTTGCGCGATGTGGTGGGTGCGTCGATCAGTGAGGTCATCCGCGTCGTCAAGCTGGATACCGACGCCGGCACGCGCGCGTGAGCGAAGTCGGCGACGCCGTTCGCGGTGACGCTCGTGTGAACGCTCATGCCGATGCGCGTGCGACGGTGGCAGTACATGGCGGACGCGTCGAGCAGCGACTGGCGGCGCTGGAGCAGGCAGAAGCGGCGATCGTGCTGAGCAGTGGTATGGCCGCGTTGACGTGCACGATGCTGGCGCTGCTGCGTGCCGGCGATCATGTGGTGGCCGGCAGCTGGCTGCACGACGAGGCGCGCCGATTTTTCCAGCATGAACTGCCCAATCTTGGCATCGACGTGACCTTCGTCGACCCCACGGAGGCGCGCGGCTGGCGCCGTGCGACTCGCGGCAACACGCGCCTGTTTTTCGTGTCATCGCCGGTCAATCCGACCACGCGCGTCGTCGATCTCAATCCCCCGCGCCTGCTCGCGCAGGAACTCGGCATCGCATTGGTGGTCGATGCCACGTTCGCCAGCCCGATCGCCTTCCGGCCGCTCGAGCAAGGCGCGGACGTGGTGATTCACTCGGGTGCGGTCTATTTGCACGGTGAGTTCGGGCTGCACGCCGGCGTCGTCTGTGGCGCGGAGGCGGTGATCGACGAAGTGCAGGACAAGATGGCCGTCTGGGGACACGCCCCCGATCCCGTCACAGTGGATTCACTGGGCCGCAGTCTCAAGACGCTCGAGATTCGCGTGCGTCGGCAGTGCGAGAACGCCGCGCAGATTGCGCAGTGGGCCGAGGCTCGTCCACAGAGTGCGCGCGTGCTCTATCCCGGGCTCGCGTCACACCCGGATCACGCGATCGCCTCCACCACACTCGACGCTTTTGGCAGCATGATTCTGATCGAGCTGGCCCCGCCGCTCTCTGCGGCCTCGCTCGTGTCGCAGCTGCGCCTGTTCCGCGACACGCCGACACTGGGCGGCGTGGACTCGCTGGCGTGTGCCATCAGCGAGCGGGCCGTGCGCCTGGCCGTTGGTGTGGAAGACGCGGGTGACCTGATGCGGGATCTCGAGCAGGCCATCGAGCACGTAGTCGAGCACGCAGTCGAACGGACGTCGGAGTAGCGCGTGGCGGGCATTCTTCGTCTCACCAGGGTGACCAAGGAGTATCCGCGGTCGGGTGTCGCGCTGCGCGATGTGTCGTTCGAATTGGCGAAGGGCGAGTTTCTCTTTCTCGCTGGCCACAGCGGCGCGGGCAAGAGCACGCTGCTCAAGCTGCTCTCCATGGCCGAACGCCCAACGATCGGGGAAGTGAAGATCTCCGGCTATTCGTCGGCGACGCTCAAGGACCGCGAGCTTCCCAAGCTGCGACGCAAACTGGGGATCGTCTTCCAGGATTTCCGTCTGCTCCCCGACCGCACGGCCGAACAAAACGTGGCCTTCGCGCTGGAAGTGACGGGCGCGCCGCATGCATCCATCAGTCCCAAGGTTGCACGCTTGCTCACCCAAGTCGGACTCGCGTCCAAGGCGACTGCCTTTCCGCACGAGCTCTCCGGCGGTGAACAGCAACGCGTCGCGATTGCGCGAGCGCTGGCCAACGATCCGTTCGTGCTGCTGGCCGACGAGCCCACGGGCAATCTCGACGACCGCGCGACGCGTGGCATCTTCCAGCTGCTGCGCGAGATCAACGCCTCGGGTACGGCTGTGCTGATGGCGACGCACGACGTGTCGCTGATCGAGTGGAGCGGGCTGCGTTTTCTCGAACTGGACAAGGGCGAGCTCGCGTACGACGGTGACGATGCCGCGCGATTGGTGGCCGATCTCCGAGGCCGTCGATGAGGCTCGCCTGGCGCGAAGTCGTGCTCGCCTTTCGTCGCGCGCCGGTGTTGGCGCTATTGGGCATCACCACGATCGCCTTTTCGCTGTTCGCGTTCGGGTTGTTCGGGCTGGTGGCGATCAACCTGCGCACGGCACTGCTGGAAGTTGAAGACCGCGTAGAGATCCGCGCGTTCCTCGTGGCGCGCGTCGGCGACGACATCGTCAGCGGTATAGTGCAGACGATGCAGAAGCAGCCGGAAGTGCTGGACGTGGGCTATGTGAGCCCGGACTCCGCGCTGCAGCGCGCGCGCAGCGAGCTGGCGGAGTTCCGCGACGTGATGGACAGCTCGGTGCTGCCCGGGTCCATCGAAGTGCGCCTGCGCGCCGGCTCGCGCGATCCGCAAACGGTCAAGCGCATCTCCAACCGGCTGCAGGCGTTTCCGCAGGTGGAGGATGTGCGCTACGGTCGCGAATGGGTGGAGAAGCTGTATCGCATTCGCACGATAGCCGGCGTGGCCGGCACCGGACTCGCCGTGGTGTTCGCGATGGTGGCCGTGATCATCATCGGTGCCACCATCCGTATGGCCATTCTAGCGCGCACACGCGAGATCGAGATCATGCGCATGGTCGGCGCCACCAACGGCTTCGTGCGCTTGCCGTATCTGATCGACGGTCTGCTCAAAGGGCTCGCCGGCGGCGCCATCGCGGTCGGCATGGCGTACGCCGCCAACAGCGTGATTTCGCGCTATCTAGTGGCCACTCAGTTCTTCACGCTCGAACAGATCGCGATGGGCGTGCTGGCAGGCGCCTGCATCGGATTTGTGGGCAGCTGGATTTCGGTGGGCCGCCAGCTGAAACAGGTCTGGCGCGACGCGTGAGCACGTTGCGCGTGCACACGACCGGCGTGGGCCTTGGACGGCTCCGCGCCGCGGCCGTCGTCGTGCTGGGTACGCTCGCTCTCTCCGTGAGCGCACCGGTCGGCTCGGCGCAGCAGCCGCCGGCCACGGCGACCACCGATGCACGCCTTCGCCAGCAGCAGGACGAGCTCGACAGGCTGCGCCGAGAGCGCAGCACGCTCGAGCGGCGCATGGAAGAGTTGCAGCGGAGCGCACGCACACTCGCGGATGAAGTCATGAATCTCGAGGCGCAGCGCGTCACCACGCTGCGGCTCGTGGAAGCGCTCGACCGTCAGCTCAGTACCATCACGCGCGAAGTGACCAACGCGAACGAAGGGATGGTGCAGGCGGAGCAGGAGCTATCCTCGAAGAAGGGCATCCTCCACCGGCGCATGGTGGACATCTACAAGCGTGGCAGTCTGTACGATGTGGAGGCGATGCTCTCGGCACAGAGCTTCGCGTCGCTGGTGGCGCGCTACAAATATCTGCACGAGCTCACCCTGCACGATCGCACGCTCGTGCGCCGCGTGGAGGCACTGCGCAACAAGATCGCCGCGCAACGCCAGCTACTCGTGCGCTTGCAGGAAGAGATCACGTG
Organism: Gemmatimonas sp.; assembly: GCA_965279375.1. Lineage (GTDB taxonomy): Bacteria > Gemmatimonadota > Gemmatimonadetes > Gemmatimonadales > Gemmatimonadaceae > Gemmatimonas. The sequence continues at coordinate 4,444,257 of OZ257156.1, forward strand.
GAACCGCGCGGAAAAGTCACGTGAAGCGCAGCGTCTCCGTGATCTCGAGGGCAACCGCAAGCGCAATCTCACCGTCGTGCAGCGCACCACCGAGCAGACGCGCGATCGGCTGACGCAACTGGCGCGCGACGAGTCGCGTGTAGCAGGAGTGATCGCGGCGTTGGAAACCGCGCGCCGCCGCGCCGAGATGGCCCCCAATGCGCGTCCAGCGGCGCCATCGAGCATTCGTACGTCGGATCTGGGACGCCTCGACTGGCCGGTGGATGGCACGATCCTCTATCGCTTCGGTCGTGTGGTGAACCCCAACAACACCACGACCCGCTGGAACGGCGTCGGCATTGGGACGGCAGTGGGCAGTGCGGTGCACAGCATCGCGGCTGGCGAAGTCGTGCTGGCGGACAACGTCGGTACCTATGGTCCGACCGTCATCGTGCAGCATGGTGGTGGCGACTATTCGGTGTACGGCTCGCTCTCGCGCATCGATGTGCGGAAGGGACAGGAGATCACCAAGGGGCAAACGATCGGCGCCGTTGGCGCGACCGATCCGGACCTGCCGCCGCATCTGCACTTCGAGATCCGCCCCAAGGGACGCGCCGTCGATCCGCTCGAATGGCTGCGCAGTCAGCGTCGCTGACGACGCGACTGCTGGCGTGGGCGTTGATTCGGTGACGGTTCGCTGTTGATTCAAGCGTGACTCCACCCCGAGTCAACGTCGATTCGACCGCGACTTCCCACGCCCTGATCATGCCCGCCAAGAAATCCGCCGCCAAGTCGCCTGCTGCGACGCCCGCCGCCAAGAAGGCCACCGCCAAGAAGGCCGCCGCCAAGAAGGCCTCGCCCAAAGCGCCGCCGATCACCGCACCCATTACTGTCGATGCGGGCGACGCCGCGGCCGACCGTGCGCCGCTCGGCGCGCACGTCTCCATCGCCGGTGGAACCTGGGAAGCGGCCGCGCGCGCGCGCGAGATCAGCGCGACGGGCTCACAGATCTTCACCAAGCAGGCCAATCGCTGGCTGGAACGCGACATCGAACCCGCCGAAGCGACGCAGTACACCACGGCGATGCGCGAGACGACAGTACGCTGGACGTGCGCGCACGATTCGTATCTCATCAACCTCGCGTCGCCCGACGCCGAGCTTCGCGCGCGCTCGACAGAAAGCTTCCGCGCGGAACTGCGCCGCTGCCATGCACTCGGACTCGATGCGCTCGTCTCGCATCCCGGCAATTTCATGGACGATCGCGCGAGCGGCATCGCGCGCAACGCCGACGGCATCACGCAGGCGCTGGAAGCGGAGCACGGACCGACACGGCTGCTGATGGAGCTCACCGCAGGACAGGGCACGGTGCTGGGCAGCACCTTCGAAGAAATGGCCGAGCTGCTGTCGCGCATTCCCGCAGCGCTGCGTAAGCGCGTGGGCGTGTGTCTGGACACGGCGCACGTCTGGGCCGCCGGCTACGACTTGATCACCGACTACGACGGCGTCATCGCCAAGTTCGACGACGTGATCGGCCTCGCACATCTGGGCTGCCTGCACCTCAACGACTCCAAGGCCAAACTGGGCTCGCACCTCGATCGACACGAGTTGATCGCGGAGGGGACGATTGGCGGAGACGTCTTCCGCCGCATCATGACCGATGATCGGTTGGCGACAGTACCGAAGATCATCGAGACTCCGAAAGGCGATACGCCCGCCGAAACCGACGGGCGTATGCTCCGATTGCTGCGCTCCTACGCCGCGGGCTGATCGCGGCGCAGGAGCGTCGAAGGCAGATCAGTACATCAGCTTGTAGACGAGGCTGAGATTGCGCCCGGGGTTGTAGGCGAAGCTCTTGATGCGGCTCGTGGCATCGCGGTACTGCTTGTCGAGCACGTTGTCGGCGCGCAGCGTGATCGAGTGCACCATGCTACGCACGCTCACCAGCCACGTGGCGCTCAGGTTGAGGAGGGTGTACGCGTCCGTCGCGACATCAAGCTCGTCGCCGCTCACCTTCGTCTGGCTGAAGACCCGGCGCGCATCACCGCCGAACGACAGGCGGCCATTGTCGTAGCGCAGCGATGCGCCGAGTCGCCCCGCTGGGATGTACGGCAAGTCGCCTGAGCCATCGCGATACTGCGCGCGCGTGAAGTCGCCCATCACGCCGCCCACGAGTCGATGCACCAACTTGGTCTCCACCTGCCCTTCAATGCCGTACAGCTTTGCATCGGCTTGCGCGTAGTTGACCAGCGGCACCTGCGCATCGCCCTCCTGCACTTCGCCGACGGCACGAGGCAGGATGTAGCTATCGATCAGATTCAGGTACGTGCTGACCTGCGCGAACGCACGCGCGGACTGCGCGCGCAGTCCAGCCTCGAGCCCCGTGCTCTGTTCGGCCTTGAGGTTGGGATTGCCCTGATCGAAGGTGCCCACGGCCGCGTGGAAGCCGTTGGCGTACATCTCCTCAACCGTGGGCGCGCGAAAGCCACGCGATGCGTTCGCCGTGAACGACACCTCGTGCGACACCGCGATGCTCACTCCGAGTGAGGCCGCGACGTTGTCGAAGCTCTTGGACTGCGCGGCGCCAAAACGCGCGACCTCGTCTACATCCTTGGGATCGGTGGTGATGGAGAAACGATCGTAGCGCGCGCCAAGCTGCAGACGCGGCGTGTGCTCTTCCACCGCCCCGGAACCGAGCGGCAATTCCTGATAGACGTAGGCGGCGACGTTGTTATTGCTCGCGCCTGGCGTGAACGCTTCTTCGCCAGTGGGGGTGTACTGCCGGAAGAGCCCCTGCACGCCGAACGCGCCGGTGCTGCGTCCGAACTTGGTGCGTCCGAGCACGTTCACCGTCTGCGTCTTGAGCGCGAAGTTCGTGCCGATCTCACCCGACGGTTCGATCTCATCGTGCGAGTACGACTGCGCGGTTCCATCGATGCGCAACGTCGCGATCGGGGCGAAGCCCGTGCTGATCGTGGACTGCAATGCCCCCATGCGGCGCACGCCATCCAGCGTGATCGCCTCGTCGCCTTCCGGATGTGGGAGGCCGTAGCGGAAATCCATCTGGCGATAGACCGCTCCGACCGACACGCGAGAACCCACGTAGCCGGCGCCGGCCGTGACGTTGTCCGTCTTGCCGTTGGTGTTGGGCTGCGTGCCACCGCCGCCAACGCGCATGTCGTCGAAGCTGCGGACGCCACCACGCGCGGTGAACGCGAGCCGCTGTGACAGCGGCACCGTAACGCCCGCTGAGACGACGCCGCCGGGCGTGACCGACTCGCCCTGCCCCATCACGTAGCCGGAAGAGCGCGACGGGATGTTGGTCGGGATGTCGTTGGAGATGACGTTGACGACACCACCTAACGCGTTGTTGCCGTACAGCAACGAGGCCGGACCGCGGATCACTTCGATGCGTTCCGCCGCACTGGGATCGACGGCGTTGAGGTGGTCCACCGCGGCCGACGAGAGGTCGCCGGCGCGCTCGCCGTCCTGCAGCACGAGGACGCGCTCGCCCGTGAGACCACGAATGACCGGCGCGCTGGCCATCGGGCCGTTGAAACGCGTGGCCATGCCGGGCTCACCGGCCAATGTCTGGCCGATAGACGTGCTGAGGGCGCGCTGGAGTTCCTTGCCCGAGAGCTGGACCGTCGCCTGCGTGACGTTGAGCGGATCGGTGCCGGTGGGCGTCGCCGTGACGTTCACACTGGAGAGGCGTACCGTCGCGACGCGCATCGTGATGGTCACGCGCACATCCGGTCCGCTGGCGGCGACTGTCACCACTTCATGCGCGCTGAAGAAGCCGATACGAATCAGGTCGAGGTGATACGTGCCCGGCGCCAGATCACGCAGTGCAAACTCGCCGCGATCGTTGGTGGTGGCCACGCGGTTGGCACCGGCGACGACCACCTGCACGCTGCCCAACGGCGTCCCTGCGGTGTCGCGCACGACACCGAGTACCGCCGTCCCCTCGATGCGCGTGGTCGCGGCGGCCGCACGCGGGAGCGCGTCGGCGCGCGCGGTCCAGGCACCCGACACCCCGAGGACGAGCGCGAGGAACGCGGCGCGGCGATATCCCGTGCGCGGTTGCGAAGCGAGGACGCGCGCGCGGGTGGTCAGCGCGGCGACAGGGATCGAGAGATATGCCAACAGTCGCCCGGTTCCATCCGGGCGCGCTGCGAAGTGCGACATGGGAAATGCTCCACACAAGATTCAGGCGTGCGCTTCATGCGCACGCGAAGGCGCGCATCGTCGTCGTGACGATGCGGAGTGACTCAGCCTTGAATCGCCGGTGGAGCACGTTGCGACGCGCGTCGCGGAACGGCGGCGTCATGCGGAATGACGTGTGAGAGCGGTGCCGCGACCTGCGCCACACACGCGGGCACGACGCGCATGGCGTCTGTGGGCTGTGCGCTTGGCGTGGTCGCCACCGCGCACAGCGCGCAGTCGTCCTGATGCACCAGCACGCAGCCGGCGTCCGTCTCCGATTCGATATGCGCGTACGGCGTCCGCTCGTCCATGCGCCACGCGTCCGCGATCGCCGCCACCTCGGGGGCGATCGCCTGGAACAGCGCGAGCATGACCAGCAGACGTGTAAGCCGCGGAAACCGCGAGAAGCGCATACCGTGCGTTACGGAATAGGAGGATGGAACACCCTGTCACATATTACGCTGAGAACTCTAACGCGCTGCGGAAGGGCGCGATCGTTGTCTTCTATACTCCCCACCCCGCCTATGGATCGAGGTTCTCCACCGCGTACGGCGCTTCGCGCCGGGCTGCTTCTGCTCGGATTGGCGCTGGGTGCCAAGCCAGTCCACAGCCAGGCCGTGCCCGCGATCTGGCGCCCGTACGCGGAAGTCGGCGGTCTCATTGGCGGCACCTGGCTCAGCGGCCCGCGTTCGCCGACTGTGTCGACGGATCCCGGGTTCTCGCTCGGGATCGGAATTTCGCGCGGCATCACGCCCGACGTCTCCTCCGGCGTGTCGATGCGGGTCGCCTCGCAGGGGCTGTCGCTGTCCGAGGTGGGCACGACGTGGACCGGCGGCACGCTTACGGAAGCGAACGTGGTCGGTCAGCTCTCCCTTTCCTCGCGCCGACGCACGCGGCGGCGGCTCGCGCTCGATCTCGGCGGCGGGATCGCCGTGCTTTCCGGAGCGCACGACATTCTTCCCTTCCTCGACGCGTCGAACATCGCGCCGCTCGGCGAGATCGGACTCTCGCTGCACAACGGTAAGGCGGACGCCGACGCGTCGCGACGCGACATGGCGTTCTTTGTCCGCTACAGCACGCTTCGCCTTGACGCCAACGTCGTGAACGCCACGACCACCACCGGCTGGGTCCATCGCGTGACCGTCGGCCTCCGGGTGACCCGCTGATGCGTGCCTCTGCTTTGCTCCGCCCACTCGCAGTCGCAGCGCTCATGCTCGCCGCCGCCTGCGATGGCCCCACCACCGCCCGTCCTGTATTTGCGTACGACCCGACCACGCTGACGAACGGCAAGGTCGTTCGCTGGACGAGTGGCCGTCGCATCTCCGTCTGGACGCAGGTCAGCAGCACCGAAACGACGGTGGACCTGGCGCGTGCCGTGCGCACCGCGATCTCCTCGTGGAACGATCTCACGGATTTCGCCGAGTTCGAGCTGGTCGCCGCTGCCAGCATTGGCGAGGCGGATATCATCGTGTTCGACCGTGCGAGCGCACTGCCAGTCACGCCCGGCAGCTGCGCGTTTGATCCCCGAAATGCTGCGGGTTACACCTATTTCTGCGCGTCCACCAGCACGCCGTCCACTGCACAACGGTTCGCACTGACGTCGGGCAGCGGAGGCCGTGCGTCGGTCGTGATTCGCGTGGACCGTACCACCGTCACGTCACAGGACGCCTACCAGTCCATCGTCTCGCATGAGTTCGGACACGCGCTGGGCATCAGCGGGCACAGCGACCAGGTGCGGGATCTGATGTTCTCCGCGCCGACGGTCCTTCTTCCCTCCGGACGCGATGCGCAGACCCTTCGATACCTACTTGGACTTCGCCCCGACTTGACGCTCTGACCGTGACAATCGTCCGTGATGGGAACGCTGGTTGAACCAGCGACCCTTCACGGGCATGTTTCCTTCAACCGGCCGGCATGGCGGTTCCCACCGCAGCATTCCTCCCCGGCGAAGGTGACGTTCGCGTCGCCTTTGGTGGGTGACTATTTCGATCACCGGACGGCGCGCGTAGCTGTCGCGCCGATTCAATCACATACAAGGGAGTCGCGAGCATGGCGACACAGGTTACGCCGTCCACCAACGTCCCTCGCGAGAGCGCACTTGGTTTGGCGCCACAGGGACTGCAGCCGACCGGCCGAGTCCACTGGAATTTCGTGGCGCCGGAACTGGTCGAGGCGTCGATCCGCCGCGGCGAAGGACAGCTGGCCAACATGGGCCCCTTCGTCGCCGTCACCTCGCCGCACACCGGACGCTCGCCCAACGACAAGTTCGTCGTGCGCGATACGAACACCGAAGCGGACGTGGACTGGGGGAAGGTCAACCAGCCCCTCGATGCGGCGCACTACGCCACACTCAAGGCGGACGTGCAGGCGTATCTGAATGGACTCGATGAGCTCTTCGTGCAGGACCTCTACTGCGGCGCCGACCCGGCGTCGCGCCTGAGCGTTCGCTACATCCTGCCGAATGCGTGGCACGCGAACTTCGTGCGAAACATGTTCATCCGCCCGGAGATCGAAGAGTTGGCGGCGTTCGCGCCGAATTTCACGGTCTACCACGCGCCCGAGTACAAGGCTGATCCGGCCCGCCACGGCACGCGCACGGGCACGTTCATCGTGCTCAACCTGACGGAGCGCGTCATCCTGATCGGCGGCACGCGCTACGCTGGTGAACTCAAGAAGTCGATGTTCACCGTCATGAACTACCTGCTCCCCAAGCACAACGTGCTCTCGATGCACTGCTCGGCCAACATCGGGCCGAAGGGTGACACGGCGCTGTTCTTCGGGTTGTCCGGCACGGGCAAGACGACGCTTTCGGCGGACCCCGAGCGTGGACTCATCGGCGACGACGAGCATGGCTGGTCTTCAGACGGCACGTTCAACTTCGAAGGCGGCTGCTACGCGAAGGTGATCAACCTCTCCGCGGAGAACGAGCCGGACATCTACCAGACCACGCAGATGTTTGGCACGGTGCTCGAGAACGTCGTGCTCAACGAGCCGTCGCGCACGGTGGACTTCGCCAATCAGTCCATCACCGAGAACACGCGCGCGTCGTACCCGCTGCACTACATCAAGAACCACGTGCCGAGTGGCCGCGGTGGTCACCCCAAGAACGTCATCTTCCTCACGGCCGATGCGTTCGGTGTGTTGCCGCCGATCGCCAAGCTGACGCCCGAACAGGCGATGTTCTACTTCCTCTCGGGATACACGGCCAAGGTGGCTGGCACGGAGACCGGCGTGAACGAGCCGCAGGCGACGTTCTCCGCCTGCTTTGGCGCGGTGTTCCTCGTGTGGCATCCCACCAAGTACGCGCACATGCTGGGCGATCTGCTCAAGCAGCACAACGCGCAGGTGTGGCTGGTCAACACGGGTTGGACGGGTGGCGCGTACGGCGTGGGCAAGCGCATGAAGCTGTCGTACACGCGTGCCATGGTGCGTGCGGCGCTCAACGGCACGCTGGCCAAGACGGCCACCAAGACGGATCCGATCTTCGGCCTGAGCATCCCCACGGCCGTGCCCGACGTGCCGAGCGAAGTGCTCGAACCGCGCGATTGCTGGGCGGACGGCGCGGCGTATGACGCGCAGGCGCACAAGCTGGCCGAGATGTTTCGCGAGAACATCAAGAAGTTTGGTGACGCCGTGTCGCCGGCCGTGCTGCTGGCGGGTCCACACGCCTGGATTCACGGTTGATTCGCGACTGATCTCGCGACATCGCATACTCGCTGCGCACCGTGCGCGGCGAGACAAAACGGGGGCACCGCGTTGCGGTGCCCCCGTTCGTTTGTGATACGGTGTTTCGAACTCCGCGATCAGTTGCTCGCGGTGCGACGCACCTTCTCGATGAAGATGCTGCGTCCTTCGCGCGCGCTCAGGTAGACCACGCCGCCGGGGCCAAATCCGACGATCTGGCGATTCTGCGGCAGCTTGATGCGCTCCACCAACTGCCCCTTGCGATTGACCACGTCGTAGACGAACTGGAACGTCGGCATGGGAGGGAGCGGTGCCGCAGCAGAAGGCGCCGCTCCTGCCGCAGGGGCGCCTGTCGCGCCCGGAGCGCCTGGCGCACCACCACGACCGCCACCCGGCGGTCCGCCCGCACCAGGGAAGCCGCCGCGACCACCGAAGCCACCTGCTGCCTGCTGCGCCAGCTGTGCCGCGACAGACGACGTGGCCGGAAGGATCCAGAGGTTGCCGTCATGGTCGGCCAGCGTGGTGCCGGCACGGATCGGCGGTACGTAGTCGGGGAGCTTGTCCGCGCTCACCGGCTCAAAGGTCGCACGGAATCCACGACCGCCGCCCTGCGCCGACTGGGCGTTCATGCGATCGGTCGCTTCCTTGGCCACGACCTTGAGCGAGTCCACGAGCTTGATCTTCTCTTCGTCGGTGATGCGCTTCCAATCAAACGGGAGCTTCTCGCTCGCGGCGTGCGTGCCATCCGGAGCGAAGTAGTCCACGTGGTAGTCGAGCACGCGCACAATGGCGAGCGTGCCGTCGGAGAGCAGCGCCCAATCGTCGCCCTGCGGCAGAGGGTTGATCTTGGCGGTCATGCGCATGCCGCCGTCATCGCCCTGCGTCATCGTGAAGTCGGACTTGGGCACCTTCATCCACGCGAGCGTGTCCGCCTTGCGCGTGTCGAAGTTGGCGCGGATGAGCGGTACGGAATCCGGCTGCGCCTGAGGGTTCGGGTTGCGATTGCCGCCCTGCTGCCCGCCCTGCTGACCACCCGTGTTCGGCGCGCCACCACCGAAGCCGCCGCCACCGAAACCGCCGCCGCCGAAGCCGCCACCGCCCGGCGCGCCACCACGACCACCGCCGCCCGGGGCGCCACCGCCACCGCCGCGCGGCGGGCCACCGGCACCGAAGAACGCGCCGCCACCGCCGCCGCCGGCGTTGCCGCCGCGATAGATCAGGCGACCCTGCGCATCAAAGGCGTTGGATCCGAGGTTGGCGCTGGCGAGCTGATTGATGTCGGAGATGCGCGGCGGTGCCATGACGCGCACCACCTGCCCCGCCGGGTTCAACACGACGAACGACAGCGTCGAAGGATCGACGATGATCGTGGAATCGCCGAGGTACGGCAGCAGTCCCGACGGCCGTTGGCCGTACGGGAGCGGCGCACCGGCCGTGTCCGCGATGACCGTGACCTGCTTGAGCGACGCATCGAAACGCAGCAGCTGACGGCGCTGCGCATCGTTGACGAAGAAGCCGCCATCGGGCAGCGCGCGCAGCATCGAGACGGCCGTCAAGGACTGCGTGGAACGCGCCTCGACCGGGCCGAGCGAGCGAACAGGAATCTGCGGCTCCTGGGCGCCCGCGCCCTGCGCGAGGAGCGCGCAGGATGCGAGGCCGAGCAGCGACGAAGTCGAAGCCAAACGAACGTTCATGGATGACCTGCTTGAACGGGATCGAAGGAAGTGCATTGAGCTGTGCATGGGCCTGTGCATGTCATCGCGGCGCATCAGCGACCTCCACGGCCGCCACCACCACCACCGCCACCACCACCACCGCCGCCGCCAAATCCACCGCCACCACCACCGCCGCCGCCAGCCGTACCCGAGCGAATGCCCTTGAGCGTACGCTTGTCGAGGAAGCCTGCAACCTGCGTCGGCAGAATGCGGTACTGCGCCGGCGTCAGAAGCTTCTTGAGGTCGGGGGCAAAGTTGATGAGCATGTCCACCGTCTGCTCACGTGCGTCGATGTAGCGGTCGTACGCGAGATCATGGCTGTAGCGTTCCGGCAGATCGGCGAGGAGCTTGGCCACCGGCGCCCAGATCGAGTCGGACTTGAGCACGTACTTGCGGTTGAGCACGGCGAGGCTGTCGGCCTGACGACGCGTGAGCTTGAGCGTATCCGCCTGCTGCATGATCTGCTGCATCGGATTGATCAGGCCGATGTTGCCAGCGCCACGCAGCGCCTGAAGCGTCGGCTTGGTACCCGGGCGCGTGCGTCCACGATCCAACTGCTGAATCAGCTGCTGACGTTCACGCGTCGGTCCGATGTCGAAGCGCACCAATGCCGTGATGGAGACCGGCGAGCGAATCGCGTTCTGCGCAGGACGCGTGGAGCCGAAGCGCTGGTTGACTTCGTAGCGGAACTTGTTGGTCGTCGGATCGAAGCCGCGCACGAACAGCAGCTGCTGCGGCGGCGAGATGAACTGGCCCCAGCCCTTGAGGTTCTGGCCGTTGACGATGCGGTCGAGACCGCCCAACGCGTTCGCGACCTGGAGCGTGAGGTTGGCGCGCTGCGGCAAGCCAATGTTGAGCGAGTTGAACGAGATGTTCAGGTTGCCGCTCATCGTCCACGGACCCGTGCAGGAATTGCGCGTGGCCAGCTGGCCGAGCTGCGAGCGCAGGCAGTCCTGAGTCTCGCGCGTGCCCGACGTCAACAGGTTCTGCATGCCGGCGGCGACGAGCGGATCCGTCGTCTTGGCCGGATCGAAGACAAACGCGCGATCGTTGCCGTAGCTGTCGCCGTTCACGTCGCCGGAGATCAGCGGCGTGTAAGCCGTGCCGGAGCGGATGTTGCCGTTCCAGCTCACGCGCACCGTGTTGAAGAAGTTGTAGCCCAAGCTGTACTGCAGCTGATGACGTGAGAACGAGCTACGCGACCACTCGAGGCTGCGCGGATCGGACACGGTGCTATTGAAGCCCGTGTACTGCTCGCGAACATCGGCGAGCACGTACGAGAGGCTCCACGACAGCTGCGAGTTGAACGCGATCGGGCGCAGGCTGAACGTCAGCTGCTTGCTTTCAGAAGAGATGTCCGATCGGTTCTGCGTGACACGGCCGAAGGCCGACACCACACGGGAATCACGCCACGCGATCTGACCCGTCGTGGATACGATGGCCGACGGCGCCACGTACACCGGACGATTGCCTTCGTCCGCGAGGTTGAAGCGCAACGTGCCCGGGAAGTTCAAGTCGATGTTCGAGCTCTGGTGCTGGTTGCGCGACCAGGTCGCGTCCACCGTCGCCGAGAAGCGGTTCTTGAGGATCGCGCCGCTCCACTGGAGGTTGGAGCGCAACGAACGCTGCGCCGCATAGTCGGGGCTGAAGAGCGTGACGTTGGGCGTGCTGTTGGCGAACACCGTGCCGCTGGTGCCGTCTGCGCACGTGCCGGGGATCGACGACTGGTTGACGATGTACTGACTCCAGTTGGCCACCGGCGCGGCGGTTCCCACGCATGTCAACTGCTGCACGCCACTCGGCAGGCCCGTGTTGTCGATCGCACCGCCGATGAGTTGCGTGCCCGGCGTGTTCTGGAAGACACCGACACCGCCACGAATGACGGCGCGCGGCGCGCGCACCATGCCCGGCAACAGCGCGACCTGATCAGCCTGACCATACGTCCACGAGAAACCGAGGCGCGGGCTCAGGTACGCCCGGCTGGGCACATCCGTGTTGTTCTGCTTGAACGCGGCGTCCACCGCCGAATTGGCGACGGGGCCATTCAAGTACTTGTTCCCATCGAGACGCAGGCCGTACTGCACCTGCAGGTCGCTCGTCGGGCGCCACGCATCGCCCAGCGACACGGCGCCGACCAGCTGGCTGCCATCGCGCACACGTGGCGTGAGCTGCCGCGTGTACGACGCCGGCACACCCGACTCGAGCTCGGTGAGCGAGTTGTACGTGAACGTGCCGAACTGGTTGTTCGTCAGATCCTGCGAGTAGGCATCACGACGCAGCTCCGTCGTGAACTTCACGCGATGGCGATTGTCCTTGGAGAACCAGGACAGCGTGTTGGCGCCGCTGACGGTGCTGTTGGACGAGTTGGTGAGGAACGGACTGCCACCGAACGAGAGCGAGCTGACGGACTGCGACCCATCGGCGAGCACGGAGTTCACGCGCACCGAACCGGCGGGCAGAAGATAGAATGGATCGGAGTTCTGCGAACCGACGTTGTAGCCGACGTTGGTTTCGGTGAAGACCCCACCGATGCCGAGCAGACCGCTATGACGGAGCTGACCACCGATGCTGTAGTTGAGCGTCGTGCCGGAACGCGACGGCGTCGCGAGCGACGCGCCACCACCGCCGAAACCACCACCCGTGAAGCCGCCGCCCGTGGGCGAGTTGCGGTTGACGTTGCCCGTCAACGTCATCGTGAACGTGTTGCCGCGCGACGAGTTGGGCTGCACGAAATCGAAGCTGCCGAGGAACGAGCCGCGATCGTTCGCGCGCTGCGACGGGAAGCCATCGACGTTGAACGGGACCTTCTGTGTCCCAAGAATGCTGAGCAGTCGTGCCACCGAGTCCGGCGCGATGCCAACCGTCGTGAATCCGAGGTCGCTCGAGTTGAGCAACGTCTGCAGATCGTTCAGTCGGCGATCGTACTGAAAGGACGTGTTGTAGAACGCCTGGTCAGGCTTGATCGGGCCCGACGCTGATCCACCAAGCGACATCGCGGTGAACTGCTGGCCCGTCGCGATACCGGCCTTGTCCACCCACTGCAGCTGCGGCGCGTTGAGGTTGGAGCTCAACGAACGGTTCATGAAGTTCGAGCCGGATCGCGTGCGCACCTGCAGCTGGCCGCCGGAGAAGCCGCCGCGCGAGACATCGTACGGCGATGTGCTGAGCGAGGTGGTCACGGCGGCATCACGCGGCACGGAGGCATCGCCGAACTGCAGGCCGTTGAGCTGCGTGTTGTTCTGATCGCCGCCGAGTCCGAACACCGAGAAGGCATCTGCGGCGCCATCCGCGCCGGGCAGCAGTTGCACACCCGGAATCGAGGCGGCCATCGCGGCGAGATCGCCCATCTGATCGGCCGTGAGGAAGCCCGGATCCGCGGCGACACTCTTTTCGTTGCCGCTCACGTCCGACACCGTGTCGGTTCGCGACACCGCGGCGCGTTCAGTGATCTGGAAGCTCTCGAGCGTGACGGCCGAGGGCGAGAGTCGCGCGTCGGCGATCAGGATTTCCTGATCAGCCGTGCGCTTGACCTGATAGCGCCGCAGCGAGAAGCCGACCGAGGCAAACGTCACCCAGTAGTCGCCTTCGCCACCGGGGAATGAGATCGTGTAGCGCCCGTTCTTGTCGGTGCGCACCGTACGACTCACGTTGCCCGAAAGCGTCGTGGCCGTGACGATCACGTTCTGAATAGGAAGCGTGTCTGGCCCCATCACCCGACCACGGATGATGTCGACTGCCTGGGCGGACAACGGAGCGCTGCCGACTGACAACAGCAACGCGGCGACCGCGGAGAGGATGCGAAGAATTTTCACGAATGTTTTGGACGATGTCACAACCAGCTCGTTAGGGCGCCGCTTCTCTTCGCCAGGCATCAATTGCCATGCGAATCGGCATCGTATTCAGACAACGCACATGCCCCGGAAATCGCTGAGAACAAGTGAGTTAGCTCGTTTTCGGGAGAGCTCACCCCGAACGAAGTCCACGGCGCGCCCGAAGAGTTCCCATCAACGGCACAACGGCGGCACGAACGCCGAGTTACAGCCGATTCAGCGCCGTCGGGCGGTGGCGAGATCCCGGCGGCAATGGTAAGACGCTGCCGACGGTCCGCAGCGTTGCTATCTTGGCCGCATGGAAATTCTCCGCGATCCGCTGTGGAATAACATCCGACTGGACCCGCTCGCCCTGGCGTTGCTGGACACGCCGGTCGTGCAGCGACTGCGATACGTCCGGCAGTTAGGGCTCGCGTTTCTGGTGTATCCCGGGGCGACCCACTCGCGCTTCGAACATGCGCTGGGCGCCTACCATCTCGCCGGCGTGGCCTTGCGACTGCTCGACGAGCGCGGCGGGCTGGCCGGAACGACCTCGCACCAGCAGCAGATCGTGCGCGCGGCCGCCCTGTTGCACGATGTGGGGCACTACCCGTTCTCGCACGCGCTCGAAGAGATCGGCGTGACGCACCATGAAGAAGTCGCACGCCCGCTCATCCTGCAGGGGCCGGTCGCGGAGGCGTTGATCGCCGCCCTGGGCCCTGATGCACCGGCCAATGTCTTCGCGCTGATCACCGGTCGCAGCGAGAGCCCGCTGCAGGGGCTCATCTCGGGATCCATCGATCTCGACAAGGTGGAGTATCTCAAGCGCGATGCGGCAATGTGCGGTGTGCCGTATGGCGAGATCGACGTGGACCGACTGCTCAATTCACTCGTTCTGCTGCCGCATCCAGCACACGGCGCGCCCACCGTCGGCGTGCACGAGAAGGGGCTATCCGCGCTCGAGTCGTTGCTCTTCGCCAAGTATCAGATGTACCGCAACGTGTATTGGCATCACGCCGTGCGAAGCGCGACCGCGATGTACAAGCGGTTGGTCGCTGTCGCACTCGAAGCGCAGGCCGTTCGCGCCGACGCCGTCGCGCGTTTCACCGACGAAGGACTGCTCGTTCATCTCGAAGCGGCCACGTTGCCATCCGATGCGGCGGCCATGCTCGCCGGATTGCGGGGGCGACGGTTGCACAAGCGTGCGTACGAGTGTCCGGCCGCCACGCTGGGCGAGGACGTGGGCGAGTGGATCGCCAGCGACTATGCACTCACGCGCCGCGCGGAAGATGCCCTCGCTTCGGAACTGGGGCTCAGGGCCGGCGAACTGCTGCTCGACTACCCGGCCAAGACACAGATGCTTGGCCTCGAGCTCCCGATGTTGCGACGCGATGGGCGCGTGGAGCAGCTCACGGCGGCCGGACGCGAGGGCGACATCAACCTGCCCCGACTGAGCGACGAGCTTTATCGCAGTGCGCGTCGGCTACGCGTGTTCACCGCCAACCGCGTCGCCGTACCGGAGTCTCGTGTGCTCGCCGCGCTCACGCTCGACGCGCAGGTTGTGCGTGAACGACTCGACTCGAAGCGCCCCTTGCTCGACTAGTCCCGGGCAACGCAGCGTTATTTCGCTTCGCCCCGCTCACACGCCACACGTCCCGCGCGAGCGGCTTCGAGCAGCTCCACCGCTTCGGTGGTGATGGCGACACCGCGGTTGCGCGCATAGAAGGCGCGAATACCGGCGTGCAGCGAGTCGCTACTCACCGTGCCCCGCACGCCGTGCGCCCAGTGCCGGATCTCCCTGGGCAGTTCGACGATGCAGCCGCGGTCGGCGCCGCTGGCGTCTAGAAGCACGATCGTTGGCGTGGCAGTCCGTCCGTCCATCGACCGATGCGATTCCTGCACCGCGCGCCCCGGCGTCGGCAGCACGATGCGCAGTTCGAGTCCCGGCACCAACTCGGCGAGCTTTGCGAGATACGGCACCGAGTTCATCGAATCGCCGCACGCGTCGATCGCGATGACGAGAAACTTCCACTGTCCGCCCACAGCCTTGGCCCGCGCAAGCAACTCCGGCGCGACCTGCGCGCTGTCGGCCATGCGCAGCCATCCCTCGCGACGGGCCTTCGCGGCCGCGAGGAAATCGCCGAACGGCTGACCGGTATTGAAGAGTGCGAGCGAGGCGCTGTCGGCGACGACGCGCTGAAACGTGGCGGGCGCCACGACGCATCGCAGCGGGCGCACGGGCGATGCCACGGTGGTCGACGGGAGCAGTGCCGCGAGCACCAGCGAGAGCGACAGTGTCATGACTTACTCCTTGGATCGTCCGTGGGCTTCGGCGAGTTTGCGTCCAATGGCGCGATAGAAAGCGGCGTCGAGCGGCTTCTCTTCCTCTGCGAGCGACAGCGCGCACCGTTCGAGCGCGTACAGGATATTGCCGAGGTACAGCTCGGCGATCGCACCGACCGAATCTGCGGGCCCTGAGCTGGCGGGCCCGGACGGCGGAGCGTCAGCCACGCGAGACAGCAGCCGTCTCGCCGGTCGTGCCGGTCAGGCCGCTGTGCACCTGCTGCACCTGCACGACGATGGCCGTGATGTTGTCCAACCCACCGCGACGGTTCGCTTCGGTGATCATGGCATCGACCATACGGCCTGGCGTTCCACGCGTCTCCAGAATCTTCTTGAGCTGCGGATCCTCGACCATGCCGGTGAGACCGTCGGAGGCGATGATGTAGAGGTCGCCATTCTTGAGCTCACCGGTGAGCACGTCCGCCTCGACCGCCGCGTTGGCCCCGACACAACGCGTGATGACGTTGCTGTACGGATGGTAGCGCGCCTGCTCCGGCGTGAGGAAGCCGGCGTCCACCTGCTCCTGCACGTACGAGTGGTCTTTCGTGACCTGGCGGAACACACCGTCGCGCAGCAGGTAGATGCGGGAGTCGCCGATGTGGCCTACGATCCACCGGCCGCCGCCCATCATGATGCAGGAGGCGGTGGTGCCCATCCCCTGCTTGTCCGCCTCGACGATGGTGCGCTCGTAGATGGCCCGATTGGCGGCCTTGAGCGCGTCTGCCATGCGTGTGAGGGGATCTGTCCCGCCCAGATCACGGACCGTCGTCAGCTCGCGCGCGACGATCTGCACCGCCATCTCGCTGGCTACCTCTCCCGCAGCGTGACCGCCCATACCGTCAGCGACGATGAACAGTCCGCGTTCCTGATCCGCGTCCGCGTAGAGGCTGTCCTCGTTGCCTGCGCGGATGCGCCCGACGTCAGTGCCGGCGGCGACCGAAAGCTGCACGATGGTTGGGAGAGGCTCGGAACAGAGAGGGATGCTGTATACGGGAACGACGAAGCTACCCGGGAGTTGCGCCCGTTGGCAAGCGGAGCGACGCGTCCAATGGCGACAAGTCCGCCGTGTGGGGCTGATTTTCCGTTTCATTCCCGGCATCACCGCCCTGCAGTCGGTACAGCCGCTCGTACAGGCCGCGCCGCGCCACGAGCGCACGATGCGTACCGCGTTCCACCACTTCGCCGTGATGCAGCACCAGGATCTGGTCTGCCTCGAGAATGGTGCTCAGTCGATGTGCGATCGCAATCGTCGTGCGCCCGCGCATCAGTTCCGCGACCGCAGCCTGAATGACGGCTTCGATCTCCGAGTCCACCGCACTCGTGGCCTCGTCGAGCACGAGCAGCGCAGGGTCTGCCGCGATCGCGCGCGCAAACGAAAGCAGTTGTCGTTCACCGACGCTGACGCCGAGTCCACGCTCGGCGAGTTCGTGCCGCCAGCCGCCCGGCAGTCGGCGAATGACCCGATCGGCCCCCACCCGTGATGCCGCGCGTTCGAGCGCCGCATCGTCGAGTGGTGCATCGAGCCGGATGTTGGATGCCACGTCGCCCGCGAACAGAAAAATGTCCTGCTGCACGTAGCCGATCAGCGCGCGCAACACGTCGACCGGCAGGTCACGAATGTCCGTGCCATTGACGGTGATTCGCCCACGCTGCGGCTCGTAGAAACGCAGCAGCAAACTGACGATCGTCGTCTTCCCCGCCCCGGTATGCCCGACCAGCGCGATGGTCTCGCCGGGACGCACCGTGAAGCTGACACCACGCAGCACCCAGGCCGACGCGGCCACCGACGTCGCGCTGACATGCATGTTGACGTCCTCGCTCACGCCACCTTCGGCGCCGTACGCGAACCAGACATCGTCGAAGCTGATCGTCACGCCTTGTGCGCGGAGCGCGGCCACGCGTGTTGCCTGGTCCGCGGTCGGGTCGAGCCCCGGCGCTTCGGGGGTGTCGAGCATGCCGAAGATGCGTTCCGACGCCGCCATCGCCGCCTGCAGGATGTTGTACTTCTCCGACAGATCCTGGAGCGGCTGGAAGAAGCGCCGAACCAATTGCAGGAACGCCGCCACGGTGCCCACGCTCAGCGCACCGCTGCCGACGCGGAGTCCGCCAGCGACCAGCAGCGCCGCCAACGCGAACGTCGTCAGGAACTCGATGATCGGGAAATACAGCGCGTAGATCTTCACCGACTTGAGATGCGCGTCGAGATGCGCCGCATTGAGTCCGGCGAAGCGCTCCAGCTCGTCGCGCTCGCGCCCGAACAGTTGCACGATACGCACCCCGGCCAAGCGCTCCTGCAAGAACGCGTTCAACCCTGCCAGGCGCGTGCGAATGTCACGATAGCTGTTGCGCACGGAGGCTTGAAACAGGCGAGACGCGAGCAGAATGAACGGAATGACCGCGAAGGACGCGAGCGCCAACCGCCAGTCCACCACGAGCATCACGACGCTGATCGCGAAGAGCGTGAACAGGTCGCCAAGTCCGGCCACGACCCCTGAGGTGAAGAGCTCGTTGAGCGCTTCCACGTCGCTGGTGACACGAGTGACCAATCGCCCGATGGGCGTCCGGTCGAAGTAGGCGATGGGCAGCCGCTGCAGCCGCGCAAAGAGCTCGCCGCGCAGGTCGCGCATGACGCGCTGACCGAGGAGGTTGGTGAAGATCGTCTCACCGTAGGCGGCGGCGAACTGCACCGCGAGCAGTACCGTGTAGGCGAGCGCCACCGTGACGATCAGCGAGGCGTCCTTGGCGGGGAGCGCACGGTCGATGACCCACCGCGTGAGCAGCGGACCGACCAGCTGCATCCCGGACTCGATGGCGATCAGCACCAGCGCCCCCGCCACGAGCGGGCGGTACGGGCGCACGTAGTGCAGGAGCCGGCGCACAAGGCGGGCGTCGTACGCCTTGCCCAGCGCCTCGTCGTCAGAAGAAGGAGCAGCCATTCGGCCGGAATCTAAACGGCGCGCCGGATAGTTTTCCTGTCATGAAGGAACGCATCCGCATTCTGGGCGCCCGCCAGCATAATCTGAAGGGCTTCGATCTCGACATTCCCCGCCGGGCCATCACCGTGGTCACCGGCGTGTCGGGGTCGGGCAAGTCATCGCTGGCGTTCGATACGCTGTACGCCGAAGGACAGCGCCGCTATGTCGAGTCGCTGTCGGCGTACGCGCGCCAGTTTCTCGAGCGCATGGAAAAGCCGCTCGTCGATTCCATCGAGGGAATCTCGCCGGCCGTCGCGATCGAGCAGAAGAACCCCACCCGCACCTCGCGCTCCACGGTGGGTACCGCGACCGAGATTTACGACTACCTGCGACTGCTCTGGGCGCGGGTGGGTCGCACGTACTGTCGTGTGTGCGGACGCGAGCTTCGTCCCGACACCGTGCAGTCAGTCACCGACGCCGCACTCACGCTGCCGACGGGAACGCGCTTTGCCGTGGCCTGTCCGCTCATTCGTTCCAAAGCGGTCAAGCACGCCGTCATCGACGAGAACCTGCGGGCCCGTGGCTTCGTGCGGGTAGCGGTAGCTGAACGGTTGCTCCACCTCGACGATCTGGCGAGTGAAGGGATCGACCTCGCGACGGCGCCTGATGTGCTCATCGTGATCGACCGGCTGGTGATCGATCCGGAGGCGCGCGGCCGCATCGCTGACGCCATCCAGGTGGCATTCACCGAAGGCGATGGCGATGCGGTGCTGCTTTTTCCGTCGCCGGTTCTTCCACCGGAAGCACTGCGCAACACGCAGGCCACCGGCGAAGTCACACGGCTCATGTTCACCGAGCGCTTCGAGTGCCCCAACGATGGTACGCGTGCGCCGCTCCCCACGCCGCAGCTCTTTTCGTTCAACAATCCCCGTGGTGCCTGCGCGACGTGCAATGGCTTTGGCGCAACGCTCACATATGATGAATCGCTGATCGTTCCCAACCACGACCGTAGTGTTCGCGACGGCGCGATCGATCCGTGGACCGCGCCGCGCTACGAAAAGGAACGTCGCACCGTCGTGGAGTTCGCGCGCAGCATCGGTGTCTCTCCGGACACGCCGTGGAAGTCGATTCCGGCCAAGGCGCGCGAACAGTTCCTGCGTACCAAGTCGCGCGCATACACGGGCATCTTTCCCTTTCTCGAGAATCTCGAGGACAAGAAGTACAAGCAGTACATCCGCATCTTCCTGCGCAAATACCAGGGAGCCAAGACCTGTCCCGACTGCGGCGGCACCAAGCTGCAGCCCGATGCCCTGCAGGTGAAAATCGCCGGCCGCACCATCGCGGAGATCGCGCAGCTTCCCGTGCGTGATCTGGTCACGTGGATCGATTCGCTCGCACTGAACACATCCGAAACGCAGATCGCCGAGGCCGTGCTTCGCGAAGCACGTTCGCGCACGCGCTTTCTCGCCGACGTTGGGCTCACGTACCTCACCCTCGATCGTGCCACGCGCACCCTCTCGGGCGGTGAAGCGCAGCGCATCACGCTTTCCAACGCGTTGGGCGCCGCACTCGTGGATGCCACCTACGTGCTCGACGAGCCGAGCATCGGGCTCCATCCGCGCGACCTCGACAAGCTGCTCTCGCTGCTCAAACGGCTGCGCGATTTCGGCAATACGGTTGTCATGGTGGAGCACGATCTCGAAGCGATGCGCATCGCCGACTACATGGTGGAGCTCGGACCGGGCGCCGGTGAGCATGGCGGGCACCTCGTCTTTGCCGGCCCGATGTCCGACGTCGCCAACAGCCCTCTCACGGGCCAATACATCCTCGGCACGCGCAGCATTCCGCTACCGGTCAAGCGGCGCACGCTCGGCAAGAAGTGGATCGAGCTACGTGGTGCAGAAGCCAACAACGTGCACGGCGTGGACGTGCGTATTCCCGTCGGCGCGCTCACCGTGGTCACCGGTGTGTCGGGCAGCGGCAAGAGCACGCTCGTGCACGACATTCTCTTTCATGCCATCGAGAAACGACTCCACGGCGAGCACTCAGCCAAGGAGCATCTGGGCGAGACCGTCGGCGGATTCGCCTCTCTGTCGGGCGATGAGTTTTTTGATGACGTCGTGCTGGTGGACCAGACGCCAATCGGTCGTTCACCGCGCTCGAATCCGGTGACGTACGTGAAGGCCTACGACGAGATTCGTGCGCTCTTTGCCGAGGTGCCGTTGGCGAAAACGCGCGGCTACGGTCCCGGCCATTTTTCGTTCAACGTCGCCGGAGGTCGCTGCGAAACGTGCGAAGGTGCCGGCGCGCTGGAAGTGGAAATGGTCTTCATGGCCGACGTGTTCGTGCCGTGTGACGCCTGCGGCGGCAAGCGCTTCAAGTCCGACGTGCTGGAAGTGCGCGTGAAGGGGCGCAGCATCGCCGACGTGCTCGAACTCACGGTCGATGAAGCGATCAAGTTCTTCCCACGGGAAGACAAGCTGGCACAGGCACTCTGGCACGTGCAGCAGGTCGGGCTGGGCTACCTGCGGCTCGGTCAGCCGGCCACGACGTTGTCGGGCGGAGAGGCGCAGCGACTGAAGATCGCGCGCGAGCTGGCGCTCACCGCCAAGGGCGCCGCGCGCAAACTGTACGTGCTCGACGAGCCGACCACCGGATTGCACCTGGAAGACATCCGTCGGCTCGCGACCGTCTTCGATCGCCTGCTCGACCAGGGGCACACGCTCCTGCTCATCGAACACAATCTCGACGTGATCAAGCTGGCGGACTGGATCGTCGACATGGGGCCGGACGGCGGCGATGGCGGCGGACGGGTCGTCGCCATGGGACGGCCGGAAGAGATCGTCACGGTGGAGGCCTCCCACACAGGCCGTTGGCTCAAGACGGTGCTGCCAAGCGCTTGACTCGGCTACGTGACCGGACGATACTGTACGACTGCACCACAGTTGTATTCCCGGATAGCTCAGGTGGTAGAGCAGGTGACTGTTAATCACCCTGTCGTAGGTTCGAGTCCTACTCCGGGAGCTTCGGTAGTCGTGAAAGGCGGCCATCACGAAAGTGGTGGCCGCTTTGCTTTTTGTCGTTGGGAAGTTTGGAGCGAGCGAAGTGGTTCGCCGATGAGTTGTCGCCTTGGAGTCACCGTGACCTCACCTGATCGTGCAGGACCGCTGGAAGCCATTCTCCGTGAGACGCCGCACGACGAGCACGAGGCCGTCTGTGCCGCGTGGGAGGCGCTGCCGCTCCGGCGGCAGGAGTACCTCGCGGGCTTTCCCCCTGCCTTCGTCGCGCGATGGCTGCGCGGACTGCTGACTGGTTGGGACGAGGAGGCGCCGATGAATGTGCTCCCCGAGGGTGGGTACGCCCGTCAGGTCACCTTCCCCTCGTCGAAGGGAGAGGACGTGCGGCTCTGGTGTCTCGTCAACTCGCGGGCGTCCGAGCAGGGCGAGCTGATTCATTGCCATGATGGCGTGGCGATTCCCGCCGGAACGATCGTGCAACTCGCGCTCACGAGCGATGGGTTTGCCCGTGCGGTGCTGCCGACGCGCGACTCCGCGCTCAACGGCCTGCGACGGATTTTGTAGCGGCGGCACTCTCGTCTGGCGGTGCGTGAGTCGTGGGGCGATTGTAGGGCTTGCCCGCGCCCCTGATCGCCCCGACCCGGAGACACACCGTGCCCACGTCCGAAGAACTGCTCGACCAGCTGCATGCCGACCTCGCCCGCGCCGAGCACGATGAGGAGGCGAGTGGCATGGATCGTCGCCAGTTCATGTTCATGTCGCTGGTATCTGCGGCGGCGACCACGTTTGGCGCGAGCGCCGTGCAGGCGCAACGCACACTGGCCGCGGCCGGCACTGGTGCATTCTCGGCGGACGGCGTGCGCTCGCTGATGCAGCAGCCACAGGTGCCGCCGGTCGCGCTGGGCAACGGCGAGGCCCCTGCCCTCCAGTTCATGCCGTACGCGGGCGGAACCGGAGCGCTGATGGAGAAGCTCGCGCGTGAGCGTGGCCGCACTGCCTTCGACCGCGCCGTGTTCACCGTGACGCCGTTCGTTGGCGCGGTGCCCACCAACCCCGACGACATCGCGTTCTTGCCCGCACACCGACTCTCCGCGCTCATCAAGGCGCGCAAGATCACGTCGGTGCAGCTGACGGACATCTACCTCACGCGGCTCAAGCGGCTCAACCCGACGCTGCTGTGCGCGGTGACGATCATGGAAGACTCCGCGCGCAAGGAAGCCGCGCAAGCCGACGCGGAGATCAAGGCGGGCAAGTATCGGGGACCGCTGCACGGCCTGCCGTATGGCGTGAAGGACCTGTTCAACACCAAGGGCGTTCCCACCACGTGGGGCGCGGCCGACTTTCAGGACCGCATCATCGATGAGGACGCCGAAGTGGTGGTGCGACTGCGTGACGCCGGCGCGGTACTCATCGCCAAGCTCGCGACCGGACTCTTCGCGCAGAACGACCAGTGGTTTCGCGGTCGCACCAACAATCCGTGGAATCTCGTGCAGGGTTCGAGCGGCTCATCGGCGGGTCCGGGCTCCGCGACCGCTGCCGGGTGTGTCGCGTTCGGTATCGGCACCGAGACGCAGGGCTCGATCGTGTCGCCGTCGATTCGCTGCGGCCTGAGCGCGTTGCGCCCCACGTTCGGTCGCGTGAGTCGCTCGGGCGGCATGGTGCTGTCGTGGTCGCAGGATCGCGTTGGGCCGATGTGTCGCACGGTGGAAGACTGCGCGATGGTCTTCAACGCGATCCATGGCGTGGATGAAAAGGACCCGTCCACCGTGACGACGCCGTTCCAGTTCGACCGCAATCTCAAGCTGGCGTCGGTGCGCGTTGGGGTGGATCCGGCGGCACCGAAGGAATTGGTGGATAAGCTACGCGAGTTGGGGATGACGCCGAAGGAGATTGGCGCGCGTCCGACCGTCGCGGGCATGCAGGGCGGCGGACTGAACGTGGAATACGCCGCCGCGTTCGACTCGTACGTGCAGCGCAAGGCCAAGGAGATCGGACTCGACCTCACCAACCTGCCTGAGCCCGCTGCCGGAGGACGTGGCGCCGGTGGCGCACCGCCTGCAGCACCCGCTGGTCCGCCGGCCGCGCCGGCCAGCCCGATGGCGCCCGCCGACTGGAACCCGCGTTTCGTCAACGGGCGCACAGTACGCGGCTTCGAGTTCGTGCAGAACCAGCGCCGTCGCTACATGCTCGTCGCCAAGTGGGGCGAGTTCATGAAGGATCTCGACATGTTCATCGGCAACCCCAACGCCGACGTGGGCCCCAACGCGCAGACAGGCAACCCGTGCGTGGTCGTGCCGTACAAGTTCGACGTGCCGGCCGCGCAGGGCGGCGGACGCGGCGGCGCGCCGGCGGCGGCAGCGCCCGAGCTCAAGCCACAGCCGATCTGCGGCGTGATCGTTGGTGCGCTCTATGCCGACGACAAGATCCTCTCGGTCGCGCATCAGTTTCAATCGCACACGGACGTACACACAAAGCGGCCGTCCGTGTAACGCGCTGACGAGGGCGTGGGGATCCGAATCCGTGCGGCGCAGCGTTAATTCCTGATCATGCGCCGTACGAATGTCATTCAGCCGCCGCCGCAGTGAAATCGCGCCCCCACGCTGTGCAAGTTCGCGAGCTCCCCGTTGCGATCCGCATCATCCAGCGTGCCAACCGCACGCTGGGTCGTGTCGCACCAGCCACAATCGCGCGCCTGAATCGCGGGCTCTTCGTACGCCCACGCAAGTTCGCCGCGCGGGAGTGGGAATATGCGTTCGAGTCGATGGCGCAGCGGTCACGCCTGCCGTCCGGCGTCTCGGTGTTGCGCGCCGGTGACGGGCCGCTCGTAGCCTGTATTCACGGCTGGGAGGGTCGCGCCACGCAGTTTGCGCACTTCGTGCCGGTGTTGCTCGCGGCGGGCTACGGCGTCGTCGCCATCGATGCGCCTGCGCACGGCCAGTCCCGCGGCGACACGTCGGATCCGTTTCTCTTCGCGGACGCGCTGGTCGAAGTTGGCCGCAGCATTGGACCGCTGCAGGGCGTAGTGGGCCATTCCATGGGCGCCGGCTCCATCGCGTTGGCGCTGCGACTTGGCCTACAGGCAGAGCGCGCGGTCCTCATTGCCTCGCCGGCGTCGCTGCATGAGGTACTGCATCGATTTGCGTCCGTCATGCACATGCCACCGCACGCCACGCGGCATTTCGTCGATGCGATGCACAGGCGCGTGGGGGCTCGGGCGCACACCACGCCCGACCTGCTCGAGATCGCGCGTGACACCACGACACCGGCGCTACTGATCCACGCGCCCGACGACGCGGAGATTCCCTTCTCCGACAGCGAACGCATCGCCGCCGCCATGCCGAACGCGACGCTGCTGGCCGTCGACGGCGTGGGTCATCGGCGCATTCTGCGCGACGAGACCGTCATTCGAGCCGCTGTGGATTTCCTGTCGACAAAGGGCTAGCGACCAGCGTGCACAACGGGCGCCTCAGCCGCGGAGCATCAGCGAGCGCGAGTGACCGTCACCGCATCACCGACACGAAGCGTGCCTGGCACCGCATGCGTGGCATTCATGCCGAACACCACGCCGCCATCAGCGCGCCGATAGCTGGCGAAGGTGCGCAGCGGTTCCACGCCTGACTCGGCCGTCTGTGGGTCGACCGTGGTCATGACGCATCGGAGGCACTGGGATCCCACTCCGATCGTCACGCCGCCAATGACGATCTCGCGCCACGCGTCCTCTTCGTGCGCGGCGATACCGCCGAGCAGCACGTTCGGACGAAAGCGTGCGACTGAGACCGCATCGCCCCCCTGCTCCAACAGGCGCTCGTTGAGCCCGTCGATGCTCCCCTGCCCCAGCAGCAGCAACGGCGCGCCGTCGGAGAAGGCGACCTCGCGCTCGGTAGACGGCAGATCGCCGGCGAACCTGGGCTGCAGCGGACGGCGCGCCTGCGACGCCAGATAGACCATCCTCGCGCGCGCACCTAACGCTGCACTGCACCATTCCGACGCCTCGTCGCCCGCATCCCACGCGGAAACGGTGTCATCCCAGATGCGCACGTCGAGCGCGGGGCCCGAGGTCGGCACCGTGACCGTGATCGCCTCCTGGGCCGCTGCTTTCAGTATCAACGCGCCGTTGCGATCAGACTCGGCGAACGCCGGCTGAATCAGCGCCAACCGGTGATACTCGCGCGCCGTGATCGCCATTCCGTCCGCGTCGACCAACATCCATCGCCGGTCGCCCACGGCGCCTCGTGCATCGAGCGTCAGCTCGTCTACCGGAATCGCGGCCGCCGACTTGAGCGGATGCACGAACAGCGCGGAGACTCGCGCCACCATCGATCGACCTTCGTCAGCATTGCCGTTCATGGCTGCATCACTCCGCTCCAGCGTGCGGGTAGTTCGTGGACGCCGCGCTTCTGCGCCAGTACGCATACACGGGCAAACCCAGCGCAATCAATCCCGCGCCGCGCGCCGCGTTGCCGGGGTTCGACAGAATAGACCCGGCCACCACGTACAGCGCCGCCGCGATGAACAACAGCGTCGTCCACGGATGCCATGGCGTGGTCGTTGTGGGCACGAATCCCGCGCGTGCGTCGCGTGCGCGCAGCGCGAAGAGCGCGGCCGCCGTCGAGCCAAAGAAGATCCAGTCGGCAAACACCACATAATCGAGCAACTGCCCGTAAGTGCCCGTGAGCAGCAGCGCGAGCGCCACTGCAGCTTGCACGACGAGCGCGGTCACCGGCGTGCGCGTTTTCGGATGCAACGTGGCCATGCTCTTGAAGAACAGCCCATCGGCAGCCATTGCCTGATAAACGCGCGCAGAGAGCAGAATCACGACGCCAAGAAAACCCACCGTCGAAATCACGATACCGACGGCAATGAGCGCGCGACCGGGGGCGCCCAGATACACGAACATCGTGTCGGCCGCAGGCGCCGAACTGCGGGCGAGGCCGTCGGCGCCCAACGCGCGCAGATACGAGACGTTGACCAGCAGATATGTAGCCACCACCACGAGCACGCCGAAGATCAATGCCTTCGGCAACGTGCGTGCAGGATCCACCAACTCTTCGGCCACGGCATTGGTCTGCTGCCAGCCTCCGAACGAAAAGAGCACCGGCACCAAGGCCGCGCCCATCGCCAGCACGACAGACAGGCCGCCCGTGGGGAGATTCACAGTCACCGACGTCGTCGATGGGGGCACCGGATGCGACGGAGCGAGAAACAGTGCCGCCGCCACCAGTACGCCGATCGCGCCGAGCTTGAGCAGGGTGAGCACGTTCCCCGCGGTCGCGCCGATGCTGACCCCCAGCACGTTCAGCAGCGTCATCACGGCGATCAGCGCAATCGCGATGGGGCGCACGGCCCATACGTCCAAGCCGAGGAGCGTGGCCAGGTAGCTCGCGCCGGTCATGCCGACGGCCGCGATCGCGCCGGTGGCCATGATCAGGAAGAGCGCCCAGCCGTACAGAAACGCTGGCAGCGGCCCCCACGCGTCGCGCAAGTAGATGTACGTGCCGCCGGCCAACGGCCGCCGCGCGCCCAGTTCTGCGTACACGAACCCGCCGATGATCGCGACGAGCGCGCCAAGTCCCCAGGCGACCAGCGTGAGCGAGGCGGTCCCCACGCGCTGCGCCACGACGGCGGGGGACAGGAAAATCCCCGAGCCGATGATCCCCCCCACCACCAGCATTGTCCCGGAGAATGTGCCGAGTCTGGCGTCGTATCCGACGCGACTTGTCCCTACAGCGTGCGGTTCGGGGGATGAGGCCATTGCCGCAAAGTGCAGCGTGTAAATTTGCGGCGCTACCACGTTTTGCTCGCGTGTGCCGTGACCGTCCACTGTCCCTTCGACGCCCTGCCCATGTCCCCACGGCTTTTCATCAGACGCGCGACCTCCGCGCTGCTGCTCGCCGCCGCGCCGCTTCTGTCCGCGCGCGCGCAACAGGCCCCGCGCATTCCGTTCGAGAAGTTCACGCTTCCCAACGGACTCGAAGTCATTCTGCACGTCGACAAGTCCACGCCGATCGTCGCCGTCAACGGCTGGTACAAGGTGGGCTCGGGTGACGAGAAGCCCGGCCGCACCGGCTTCGCGCATCTCTTCGAGCACATCATGTTCATGGGCTCGCAGAACGTGCCCGTCGGCAAGTTCGATCAGTGGCTGGAGGCCGCAGGCGCCAACAACAACGGCTCCACCACCTTCGATCGGACGAACTACTACGAGACCGGTCCGTCCAACGCGTTGCCGCTGATGCTCTGGCTCGACGCCGATCGCATGGGCTGGCTGCTCCCGACGATGGACCTCGCCAAGGTGGACCTGCAGCGCGACGTCGTGAAGAACGAACGTCGGCAGGGCGTCGAGAATCAGCCGTATGGTCTGGTGGACGAGACGATTCTCCCGATCATGTTCCCGCCCACGCATCCGTACTCGTGGGACGTGATCGGCTCGATGAAGGATTTGAGCGCCGCGTCGGTGGACGACGTGAAGGAGTTCTTCAAGAAGTATTACGCGCCCAACAACGCCAGCATCGCGATCGCGGGTGACTTCAATCCCGATTCCGCCAAGGCGTGGGTGACGCGCTACTTCGGCAAGATCCCGCGCAACGCCGATGCGCCCGTGCGTCCGATCGTTCCTGCGCCCGCGCTCAAGAAGGACACCGTCGTGGTGCTCGAAGATCGCGTGCAGTTGCCGCGCGCCTACTACTTCTGGCATGGCGTCAAGTCGCTCAGCGCCGACGAACCAGCGCTCGACGCACTCTCGTCCATCCTCGCCGGCGGCAAGAGCTCGCGTCTCTATCGCACGCTCGTCTACGAGAAGCAGATCGCGCAGGACGTGCGCATGAACAACGATGCCAGCAACCTGGACGGCATCATTCGCATCTCGGCGACGGCCAAGCCGGGCACGCATCCGCGATTGCTCGCGGCTGAAATCAACGCGGCCATTGCCGACATCGCGGCCAAGGGTGTCACTGATCGCGAGCTGACGCGCGTCAAGAATGGTGTGCGCGCCGGACTGCTCGACGAACTTTCCTCCGTTCTCGGAAAGGCCGACCGTTTGAGCTACTACAACTACTTCGCCGGCACGCCGGACTGGATCGAGCAGGATCTCGCGCGCTACGAAAAACTCACCACCGCCGACGTACAGCGCGTGGCCAAGCAGTACCTGCTCTCGCAGCCCAAGATCATCCTCACCGTCGTTCCCGAAGGCAAGAAGGATCTCGCGCTCTCGGCCGGAGGGTCCAACTGATGCGCCGCCAGACTCGCTCCATCACGCTCGGCCTGACTGCGCTCGGCGTGCACGCTGTTGTCGCTGTCAGCAGCGCACAGGCGCAGGCACCGAACGTCTACACCAAGCCGCCCAAGCTCGCGGCACCACGCACGCTCACGCTCCCCACGCCCGTTGAACGCACGCTCCCCAACGGCCTCAAGTTGGTGATCGTCGAGCAGCACGAACTGCCCGTAGTGGACATCGCGCTCGTCGTGCGTTCAGGCGCAGAAGCCGATCCCAAGGACAAGAAGGGACTGGCCACGCTCACCGCCAACCTGCTGGACGAGGGCGCGGGCGCGTACGACGCGCTCGGTCTCGCCGAACAGATCGGCTTTCTCGCGATCGGTCTGGGCACCAGCGCAGGCTTTGATCAGAGCACCGTCAGTCTGCACACCACGCGCGCCACGCTGGACAGCGCCGCTGCACTGATGGCCGATGTCGTGCTTCGCCCGACGTTCGCGGCCAAGGAATTCGATCGCATCAAGAGCGAGCGTCTGACCTCACTCCTGCAGGAGTCGGATCGCGGTCCCGTCATGGCCGACCGCGCCTTCGCGGCGATCGTCTACGGCGAAGACCATCCGTACGGCAACACCACGGCCGGCACGCGCGAGGCCGTCGAGAGCATCACGCGCGATGATGTCGTGAACTTCTGGAAGTCGGTCTATCGACCGGACAACGCCACGCTCGTCATCGTTGGCGATCTGAGCGTCGCGAACGCCGAAGCGCTGGCCAAGCGCGCGTTCGGCGGATGGACCAGCGGCGCGGCAACGGCCGCCGTCGCAGCGGTCAAGGCACCGGCTCCGCAGGCGCGCACGATCTACATCGTGGACAAGCCCAAGGCGGCGCAGTCATCGTTCCGCATCGGCAGCGTTGGTGTGGCACGAAGCACGAAGGACTACTACCCGCTCATGGTGATGAACACGGCGCTGGGCGGTTCCTTCACCAGTCGCCTCAACGCCAACCTGCGCGAGACCAAGGGCTACACGTACGGCGCCAGCTCGGGATTTGCGATGCGTCGCGAGGAAGGGCCGTTCGTCGCGCGCGCCGAAGTCGTCGCGGCCAAGACCGACTCGGCGCTGATCGAGTTCATGAAGGAGTTCGACGCCATCAGAAAGCCGCTCCCCGCCGAGGAACTCGCCAAGACGAAGCGCTATCTGCAGCTTGGGTACGCGGACCGGTTCGAATCCACGGGCGACATTGCCTCGCAGATCGCGGCGCTGGTGCCATACGGACTGCCGCTCTCCACGCTGGGCGCGTACGAACGCGGCATGGGCGCGGTTACGGCGGCCGATGTGCAACGCGTCGCCACGCGCTATCTCGATCCATCCAAGTTGGCGATCGTCATTGCGGGCGATCGTGCCTCCATCGAAGCAGCGCTCAAGGCGACAAAGATCGCGCCGGTTGAAATTCGCGACCTGCGTGGCCGTCGTCTCCCCGTTCCTTGAGGATGTGCTGATGTCGTTCTCTCTGCTTCATCGCCGCGCGCCTCGTGCGCTGCTGCTGGCCGCCACGGCACTGTCGCTCGCGGCGTGTCATCGCGCTGCGGGGCCGCAGTCGGCCAGCGCCAAGCGTGCGCCGCGCCCGGACATGCTGGTGTCTACGCAGTGGCTCGCGTCGCACGCCGCTGACAAAAACCTCGTCGTGCTGCACGTTGGCCGTCGCGCGCAGTACGACAGCGGCCACATGGCCGGCGCGCGTTTCGTGTCGCTGCAAGACATCTCGGTCACGGAAGGCAAGCTGACGCTGCAGCTCCCCCCAGTCGCGCAGCTCTCGGCGTGGGCACAAGCCAACGGCATCGGCGACAAGTCGCGCATCGTCGTGGTGCCACACGACGACACCTTGCAGTCGGCGACGCGTGTTTTCCTCACGCTCGCGTATCTGGGCGCGCTCGATCGCACCTCGCTGCTGGACGGCGGTTTCAAGGCGTGGAAGTCGGAAGGACGGGCGTCGGTGACCGCGGCACCTGCGGCCCCGGCACCCACGACCTTCACCGCGCGCCCGCAGCCGGCGCTCATCGCCACCATCGCGCAGGTGGAGGCGGCCACGCAGAACGGTGAGCTGTCGATCGTGGACGCCCGCCTGCCGCGCTTCTACAACGGCGACGGCGGCGGCTATCCGCGGCCGGGGCACATTCCAACGGCCGTGAACGTCCCGCTCACGACGGTCGCCACCAACGGCCATTTCAAGGCGCCTGAGGAGCTCAAGCGACTCTTCTCCGACGCGGGCGTGAGTGACGGCAAGCCGGTCATCACCTACTGCCACATCGGCCAGCAGGCCTCGCTGCTCTGGTTCGTGGCCACGATGCTCGGCTACGACGCCCGCATGTTCGACGGATCGTTCCAGGAGTGGAGCGGGACGGAGCGGCTGCCGATCGTGGCGCCCAAGAAGTAGCTCAAGGAGTCCAGCGGCCCGTCGCGCGTCGGCGCGGGTTGGAGGGAGGCGCGCCACGGCTGTAAGTTGGGGCGTTCGGCGGCGGGGCACTTCTGGTCCCGCCGCGTTCGACTCCCTTTGCCGACACGCCGTGAGCGCCGCAGACCGCGACACCACCGCTGCCTCCCCCGCCCTCACGCCGTTGGTGGGCGTGGTCATGGGAAGTGCCAGCGACTACGACACGCTGGCGCCGGCGTGCGAAATCCTGGCCGAGCTTGGCATCCCGTACGAAGCGCGCGTGGTCTCCGCGCACCGCACTCCCGACTGGCTGTTCAGCTACGCTGAAACGGCGGCCGCACGAGGACTGCGGGCGATCATCGCCGGCGCGGGCGGCGCGGCCCACCTGCCGGGAATGCTGGCCGCCAAGACGTTCGTGCCGGTTCTAGGCGTTCCGGTGGTCGCGACCCCGCTCAACGGCATGGACGCGCTCCTGAGCATCGTGCAGATGCCAGCCGGCGTGCCGGTCGCCACCTTCGCCATCGGGAAGCCGGGGGCCAGCAACGCCGCCCTCTTCGCGGCGCAGCTCCTCGCCGCCGGCGACGCCGAATTGGCCGCCCGTCTGGCGACACGCCGAGCGACCAAGGCCGAGGAAGCGTTGGCGCGACCGCTCGCCGCCCCGAACGCGATTGCCCCGACCGTCGCCGCGCCGTGAGCATGGCCGACACGAACGCGCCGATTCTCCCCGGAGCGACTATCGGGTTTCTCGGCGGGGGCCAGCTCGGACGCATGACCGCCTTCGCTGCGCGGTCGATGGGCTACGACGTGCAGGTGCTCGATCCTGACCCCGCCTGCGCCTCTCGCGCGGTGGCATCGCGCAGCATCACGGCGCCCTTCAGCGACGTGGCGGCCGCGGTGGAATTGGCCAAGGCCTGCGATGTCGTCACGCTCGAGATCGAGCAGATTCACCCGGACGTGATGGCCGCGGTGATGCAGCACGCGCCGCTCCGTCCTGGACGCGATGCCGTGTACATCATCCAGGATCGCATCCGACAGAAGGAGTGGCTGGCCGAGCATGAGTTCCCGCTGGGCGCCTTCGTCGCGGCGCGTTCGGCGGAGGACGTCGCCGAGGCGGTGCGACGCTTTGGCCCATCGATCGCCAAGTCCACGCACGGCGGATACGACGGTCGCGGACAGGTGCGGCTCGCTGACGCCACGCTCGCGGCCGACGCGTGGAGTTCGCTCGGGGCGCAGCCGTGCGTCGTGGAGCAGCGCGTCGAGATCGACTATGAGATCTCGGTGATGGTCGCGCGTCGGCCGTCGGGGGAGATCGCGGTCTATCCGCCCTCTCGCAATCACCACACCAGCGGCATTCTCACCTGGGCCGTGGTGCCGGCCGTCATCACCGAGGAGATGTCGCAGCGCGCGCAAACGCTGGCGGCCGACATCGCGACGACATTGGGTATCGTAGGGCTGCTGGCGGTCGAGTGCTTCGTGACGACGCGCGGCGAGTTGCTGGTGAACGAACTCGCACCGCGCCCGCACAACACGTACCACCACAGCGAGCGCGGCAACGCAACCAGCCAGTTCGAGCAGCTGGTGCGCGCTGTCTGCAACCTGCCGTTAGGCAGCACGGAGCTGCTGGCGCCCGCGTCCATCGTGAATCTGCTCGGCGACGTGTGGCTGCACGCCGAACCACCGGCCTTCACGGAGGCACTCGACGTGCCGTCGTCGCGTTTGCATTTGTACGGCAAGGCGAGCGCACGGGCCGGTCGCAAGATGGGCCATCTCTCGTCCACCGGTGCGACGGCGCAGGAAGCTCTCAGCCGTGCGCTGCTCAGCTATCGCATCCTGTCGCCTCACACCACGGACCAGTTCGACGTGCACGAGCCGCTGCTGTTGGTTCCGTCTAACGGTTAACTGCACGAATCGCCCAGCAACTCCCCCGCCCCACTGTCTTCACGCGCCTTCGCTCTCACCTGCACACGTCAGACTCATGTTTCCACGCGACTTGTACGAGATCATTCACGTCATCGGTATTGCGATGCTGTTCGTGGCCATCGGCGGCGTTGCCGTGCACGCGGCCAACGGCGGCAGCAAGACCAACACCTCCACGCGCGGCCTCGTCAGCGCGGTGTTCGGCATCGGCTCATTTCTCATTCTGTTGGGCGGCTTTGGCATGATGGCGCGACTGGGTCTCGTGCGCGGCATGCCGCCCGCGTGGCTGACGGTGAAGATGGTGATCTGGTTCGTGCTCAGCGGCATCGTGCTTCTCCCCTATCGCAAGCCGGCACTCGCCCGCCCGTTCTTGCTCTTCCTGCCGCTGCTCGCCGGCGTCGCGGTCTACATGGCGGTGTACAAGCCGATTTCGTGAGGCATGTGATCGGGGCTTGACCTTTCCGCCCCGGCTGCCGATACTGACTTGTGCGCGGCGAGTTCCCCGATTTGACGGGCCGCGCACCATCGCCTGAGGCGATGGACATCCGTCTAAGTCGTGGTCCTTGCGGCCCGCGACGAGAAATCGACGCGGGTCGTTTTGTTTTCGCGACCAGCGTGATCGCACCGCAGCGAAAAAACTGAAGACAAACTGGTGCATCCCGCACCCGTGGTGATTTGCCGCCGCTTGCCGCCACGCAAAACAACGAGCTAAATAGCGATCATGCGCCCGGCGGCCCTCCGTCTCGGGCGCATTCTTGCTTCAGGCGGCACTCACGTGATCTCAACGGAGTGCCCGATGTCCACGACTCAGATCGGCTCGACCACCGCTACGACCTCCGCGTCCGCTTCCACGCCGACGCTCAGCGCCGATACCCTCGCGCTGCACGCAGGACAGCAGGTGGATCCCACGACCGGCGCACGCGCCGTCCCCATCTACGCGACGTCGTCGTTCGTGTTTGAAAGCCCTGAGCACGCCGCCGATCTCTTCGGCCTGCGCGCCTTCGGCAACATCTACACGCGCATCAACAACCCCACGACCGATGTCTTCGAGCAACGCATCGCCGCGCTCGAAGGTGGCGTCGCCGCCGTCGCCACGGCCAGCGGACAAGCCGCGCAGACGCTCGCGATTCTCAATCTCGCTGAAGCTGGCGACAACATCGTCGCCTCTCAGTCGCTCTACGGCGGCACTGTGGCGCTCTTCGCACATACGCTGCCTCGACTCGGCATCAAGACGCGCTTCGTGGACATTCACGATCATCGCGCCGTTGCCGCGGCCGTGGACGAGAACACCCGCGCCATCTACGTGGAAACCGTCGGCAATCCCGCGCTCGACGTGCCCGATCTGCGCGCGCTGGCGACGCTGGCGCATCAGTTCAATCTGCCGCTCGTGGTCGACAACACCTTCGCCACGCCGCTGCTGACGCGCCCGATCGAACATGGTGCGGACATCGTGTTGCACAGCGCGACCAAGTGGATCGGCGGACACGGCACGACGATCGGTGGCGTTGTCGTTGACGGCGGCCGCTTTGATTGGGGCGCGACGGCGCGCTTCCGTCGCTTCTACCAGGACCCCGAGGCCGCGTATCACGGTCTGCGTTTCGCTGAAGCGTTCGGTAACATCGACGGGAAGAACATCGCGTTCGCTGCGCGGCTGCGTGTGCTGCTGTTGCGTGACATCGGCGCATCGCTCTCGCCGTTTAACGCCTTCCTGCTGCTTCAGGGACTAGAGACGCTGCCGTTGCGCATTCGGCAGCACAGCGCCAACGCGCTCACCGTGGCGCAGTTCCTCGCGTCGCATCCGGCGGTGTCGTGGGTCAACTACCCGGGGCTTCCCACCCACACCACTCACGCGAATGCCGCGCGGTATCTCAACGGCGGCTTTGGCGGCGTGCTCACCTTCGGCGTGCGCGGCGGTGAAGCGGCGGCGCATCGCTTCATCAAGGAGACCAAGCTCTTCTCGCTGCTCGCCAACGTCGGCGACGCCAAGAGCCTCGTCATTCACCCATGGTCCACCACGCATCAGCAGCTGAGCGAGACAGAACGTCAGGCGGCCGGCGTCACCGCGGATCTGGTGCGTCTTTCCATTGGTCTGGAAGGCGCTGACGACCTCTTGGCCGATCTCGATCGCGCACTCGCCGCCGCCGTCGCGTCCAGCACCTCGCGCACTACCAACGCCGGTCCGCAGCGGACCGAGAGCGCCGCATGAGCCGCATCGCCACCTCCCGCACTGCCACGCATCTCTCGCCGTCGCTCACCGTGTCCACACCAGTCCGTTCGATCGGTAACGCGCCCGCACGCGTGCTGACGCCCACAGGCACCAACGCGATCGTCGCTGGCGATCGCGCGTGGCCGATACGCGACGAACGCATCACGTTCCACGACGTGACACTCGAAAGCGGTGCGCGCGTGGAGTCGGTTACGGTGCAGTACCGTCTCGAAGGCACGCTCTCACCAACACGCGACAACCTCGTGCTCGTCGTGCACGCGCTTACGGGCAATAGCCACGCGAGTGACTGGTGGAGTGGCGTGATCGAAGAAGGTGGCGCGATCGATCCCACGCGCCACGCGATTCTCTGCGCAAACCTGCTCGGCGGCTGCAATGGCACCACCGGCCCCAGCAACGAACGCCCCGACGCGCTGCCGCCGTTCACGACGCGCGATCAGGCCGCCGTGCTTGCACTTCTGCTCGACGCGCTTGGCGTGCAGCAGCCGCTGCTCGTCTGCGGTGGTTCACTCGGCGGCATGGTCACCTTGGAGTTCGCCGCGAGCTTCCCGGAGCGCGTGCGCGGTGCCGTCGTGCTGGCAGCGCCCGCGGCACAAACAGCCCAGGGCATCGCGTGGGGCGCCATCATGCAACGCGCCATCGAGATCGGAGGTCCCGAGCAGGGACTCGCGCTCGCCCGCATGGTCGGCATGCTCAGCTATCGTACGCCCGAAGGACTCGAACGTCGCTTCGGGCGGACGCGCGACGCCGACGGTGCGTTCCTCGCGTCGTCCTGGTTGCAGTCGCATGGCGACAAGCTCGTACAGCGCTTCGATGCCACCAGCTACGCCGCGCTACTGCGCGCGATGGATGCGCATGACGTCGGTCGTGGTCGCGGCGGCATCACCGCCGCACTCGCGCCCGTTGCCGATCGCATCGTCGGCGTCGGCATTCCAGGCGACCTGCTCTATCCGTCGGAGTCGGTGCAGGAGTGGACGTCCTCCATTTCCGCCCAGTACACCGATCTCCCGTCCATCCACGGGCACGACGGCTTTCTGCTCGAAGCCGAGCGCGTCGCGACCATCATTCGCGCGGCAATCACGCGCGCGGAGTCGGTCGCACCGTCGCGGCCACCAAGCGGCGTGTCCTCGCTGCGGATCGTGAACGCGAGTTCGCGCGATACGACGCGCTCGGCAAGCACGCGCACATTGCGCGTCGCGCTGGCGGGATGCGGGCATGTTGGTGGAAGCCTGCTCGATCTGCTCGGCGAACGTGTCGCGGGCGAGGGCCCGCGTGTGGATGTCACGCGTGTCCTCGTTCGGGACGCGTTGCGCCCGCGTCCCGCGTTGGCGCAGGCGATCGCGCGCGGCCTGGCGGCTGACGGCTCTCGGATCGTCGATCCGGCGATACTCATCGACGACGACGTGGATGTGCTGGTGGAAGCGATCGGTGGCACGACCACCGCGCGCACGTTGGTGGAAACAGCGCTCCGTCGCGGTATTCGCGTGGTCACGGCCAACAAGGCACTGCTCGCCGAGCGCGGCACGCAGCTCGCCGCGCTCGCGCGCAGCAACGGTACGCGCATCGACTTCGAAGGGGCGGTGGCTGGCGCAATTCCGGTAGTGCGTTGCCTGCGTAGCGGCGCGGCCGGCGTCGGCATCACGCGCATCCTCGGCATTCTCAACGGCACCAGCAACTACGTACTCGAGCGCGTCGCCGAAGGCGCGTCGTTGTCGGAAGCCATTACGACTGCGCAGCAGCTCGGTTACGCAGAAGCTGACCCCACGCGTGATCTCTCGGGCGAAGACGTCGAAGACAAGCTCCGCGTACTCGCGTGGCTCGCCTTCGGAGCGGACCCGGCCAGCCTTACGGTGATTCGGCGCGGCATCGACGCCGAGACGGCCGCATGGGCCGCGCGCGCGGCGAAGGACGGCGATCGCGTCAAGTTGCTCGCGAGTTGCAGTCTGGAGAATGGCGAACTGGTGTCACGCATCATCCCCACGCGTGTGACCGGCGACGATGCATGGGCCTCCGTCACCGGCGCATTCAATCGCATCGTGATCGAGAGCTCGTCAGCGGGCGCGCTGGTCTTTCACGGCCCGGGCGCTGGCGGCCGTGCAACTGCCGGCGCGGTACTCGGCGACTTGCTTACGCCGGGCTGATGCTTGGAGCGACGGCCGTGATGTCGAACGCGGCCGTCTCCACGACACCGTTGCGCTTCACCTGCACGAACACGCGATAGCGCCCGGCCGTCGGAAACGCGAAGGGGAACGACAGCGGTCCCGCCGCATGCATGGCGTGCATCGGCGCATCCGCTTGTTCTTCGCCGGCGATCGCCCGCGCGATGCTCGCGGAGTCGAGGATCGCCGTGTCGCCACGTTCACGTCGCATCAGTTGCGCCTGCGCCGTCATACTTGCCGTCCCCATCGGATGCAGATGCATGAAGACGGTCGCGTCGCGGCGCAACACCATCGCGTGTCCGGCCATGCCCATATACGGCTCCAGCATGGACGGCTTCCCATCGGCGTCCTGCACGGTCACCGTCAGTCGCAGGTCACGACCCACGCGCACGGAGCCATCGGTCGCACGACCCGCCGAGTCGATGGACATCGTGATGCTGCCGCCCGAGGCCAGCGGAGCCGCACGCCCCATCGCGGTCGGCACCGTGCTGCGCCACGCGTCGTCGCCATCGGCCACCGGCACCGCTCGTAACCCGCCCGCGGAGACCGTCGGTGATGCCGCACTCGTCACCTCGTCGCCCACCACCACCGGCGCGACCGGCACATCGATGGTGTCCACGAGCGTGCGCTGCGCGCCGTTCTGAAAGAGCAGATCGCCGAACAGCAGATACCGCCCGGCAGGAACCGCGGGCACCTTCGTCACGAACGCGTCGGCCTCCACGCGCAGCGGATGGAGATGCGCGATGGTTTGCTGCGCGTCGGCGTCCACCAGGAACAGGTGCATCAGCTTGCCGTGGTCGGGCATCAACGGCAGCAAGCGGTTAGACCGCCACAGCGAATCCACGATCGTGATCGTCAGCACCCGGCTCGCATCCACGGAGCGAACGGAGGATTCGATGCGGAACGGCTTGAGGATGCTGCGGCTATACGCCGCCGCCTCCGCGTCCCACCACTTCGATCCTCCAAACAGCGCCAAGGCGAGCAGCGACGCGGTGGACGCGATCGCAATACGTGCGGTGCGACGGCGCGCGGTGGAGGGCGCATCGCCGGCAGGCAGCGAGCCCTCGCGCACGGCCGCTCCAACGATCGTGAGCAGTCCGGTCACCAGCAGCACGCCGAGCACGCCGAGTAGTACGGACATGCCCCGCGTCATCGCGAGCGTGCGAGTCGCCGCGGTCTGCATCGGCACGACCACGCTGCCGTTGCCAGCCGGTCCTTCCACGGAGACGTACACGGCGTACGTACTCGCCGTCATGATCCACAAGTCGTGCGCCCACACGCCTGGATCACCGGGCACGAGCGCCGCCGCTTCCGCCGGTGGCGCGCCGTTGGTGCCGACATTCCACTGCGCCGCCCGCACGGTCACACGCGTTGGCGTGCCCTCGAGTACGCGCACGCTGATCGGCACCTGGGCCGGTACAACGCCCGGCGGGTTGATCAACACGCGCACCGGATAACCGCCCGCGCCCCCTTCGAACACCACCTGACTCGTGCCCACGTGCGCACTGAGCAACATCCAACCCAACAACGCCGTGGAGACGATCGCCCAGTGCCGCACCACGCGTGCGCGCAGGCGAGCCATCATCTCTTCACCGCGCGCAGCCAGTTACCCCAGCCCAGTCCAGCACGCGCGGAGAGCACCGCGAGCACCACCGCCATGGCGTAGCCGCGCACGGCGGCGCCGGCACGTTCCTCCATGAATTCACCGGGTCCGGCGATCCACTCCGTCGGCAGCATGTACGGATAGTTGTCCGATCGGAACAGCGCGTTGTGCGACGCAGGAGTCAGCAGGAATTCTCCGAACGGCCACTGCACCGCCGCGAAGGCAACGAGAAACGTCAGCCCGAGCACCAGCGCGCGCGTCCACGCGCCACGCGTCGCAGTCGCACGCAACACGAGGTCAATCGCGAACGCCGGCACAATCAACAGCAACGGAAAATCGAGCGGCACCATGTGCGAGATCGCTTGCCGGATGGGCCCAAGCTTTGGCGTCGCCGCAAAGAGCGGGAGTAGCCAGAGCTGCGTGCACATCACGGCGAGATACACAGCCGCCGTCGCCGTGGCCGGATAACGCAGTCGCGTGGCGCGACCCGCAGCGACCAGCACGAACGGAAACACCAGCGCCGATGTCGCGTAGAACACGCCGCTGTGCATCATGTCCGGCTCGTGATACTCGCTGGTGAAGATCGCCAGCATCGTCAACACAAGGCCACTCGTGTACGCCACCGCCCACGGCGCCCGCGTGCCTGCATCCACAGCGCCCTCGTCGCGCGCCTGCTCCGCGACCGCCAGCAGCAGCGCGCCCGCCAGAATCGTCAGGAAGCCCATCGCCAGGAGCGCGTGCGGCGGACTGATGATCTTCACATCGAGACCATACGCGGCATGCCACCAGTCGTCGAACGGCGCCGAGGTGAGCATCGCCACCGCGCCCCAGATCGCGAGCCATCCGCCGAGTGGGCCGTTGAAGAGGCGCCAGATCGTGACGCCGTCTTTCGGTCGGGCCGATGCAAAGAAGGATCGGCGCAGCACTTCATATCCGCTCGCCAGGCCAGCCACCGCGCCACCGGTATAGATCGCGAGATGTGCCGGCGTCCAGAACGTGTCGCGGCCAATCGTCATGTGCCACGAGATGTCCCAGATCAATCCGACGATGACGCTCGTCGCAGCAAACACTACGGCGGCGAGCTGCCACGGGAACGCCAATCGGTCGGCTGACGCGCCGGTGACGGCGGTTCGCGCTCCCTGGTGCGGCATGACGGACGAACTCATTGCTCCTCCTGCGGCGTACGGACAGCGCTGTGGAACGAGGGGACGCGCTCTAATCGAAACTAGCGAGGCGGTCGAGGTGCAGCAGATCCGCCGATGCCACGAGCCCGCAACAGGGACACCACAGAGTCCACGGGCAACGGCACCACGCGTCCCGCACGGCTCTGCACCGGCGTCGCCATCAGCATCGCGTCATAGAGCGCTTCTTCCGTCGCCTCCACCACCGCCTGAAACACAGCCGACATCGCCTCGTTCCCCAACTCCTGCGCAGAGGCCAGTACGGCGTCCGGATTGCGGCGCACCAACGGCGACGAGGAGAACGCCAGCACGTAGTCGCCCGACCCGTTCGACGCGGATGACCCGGTCCGGCCCAGCGCCATCACGGCGCGTGCCGCCATCCGCTCGAGATTGCGCGACAACAGCGGCGCATCTGTTGCCAGCACGATCATGCACGAGCCGTCTCCGCGTTCCGCGCCCATATCGCCAGGACCAGGCGGTCGCGAGCCACCAGCGGGCGCCACGTCGCGCTGGAACGAGTACCGACCCAGCAGCTGCCCAATCGGCACCCCGCCCATCTGCAGCACCCCA
This sequence comes from Gemmatimonas sp., assembly GCA_965279375.1. Taxonomy (GTDB): domain Bacteria; phylum Gemmatimonadota; class Gemmatimonadetes; order Gemmatimonadales; family Gemmatimonadaceae; genus Gemmatimonas. The sequence goes on from OZ257156.1 coordinate 4,485,210, forward strand.
CCGAAGTTGCCCTGCACCAGCACGCCGATGGTGTAGCCGCCGAGCGATGCAGGCAGTCGGCGCGACGACGTGCCGATGCCTCCCTTCCAGCCGAACATGATGGTGCCGTGTCCCGCCCCGACACTCCCTTCGGCGACGGGGCCCGTGTCCGCGACGGCCAGCGCGCGTACCACCGCCGCACCAATCCCCACGCGCGATCGCGTCGCGTTGAGTCCCCCGTCGTTCGTCTCGCCGACGATCGGATTGATCGATCGCACCGACCCGTTCTCCGGCTTCTGCAGCATCCACTGCGCGAGCGCATCGCCCGCCTGCCAGATGCAGAGCGTGCAGGAGAGCACGATCGGCGTCTCGATCTCGCCCAGCTCTCGCAGCTGCGTCACTCCCAGCAGCTTGCCGAAGCCATTCCCCACGTGAAGCGCGGCCGGCACGCGGTCGCGATAGAGGTCGCCGCCGTGCGGCAGAATCGCCGTCACGCCGGTCCGGAGCGAATCGCCCTCGCTGACGGTCGCGTGCCCCACGCGCACTCCGGGCACGTCGGTCAGCGCGTTGTGCGGCCCCGGCGTAAAAATGCCCGTTGCCAGTCCAATGGCTCGCGCTCGCGTCGGTCGGTTGGGAGTCGGCGTCTGCGCACCAAGGCTCCCCCCAAGCGCCGACGAGACGAAGAGAGTCGCGACCACAGTCGCGATCACGGTCACGAACATAGAATCGATCGTGGTGGCGAATTCCAACGGACGCCGAGCGAAAAGCGGGTTTGCGGGCATGCGCGAAACTATCGCGCCTTCACGCGCTCCGTGGCGCCCGGCATATTGCGCGCATGACGCTACGCCCGCTCTTCGGCCATCACGAGCTCCGCCAACGACTGGCGGCGGCGATGCATGACGGCCGCCTGCCCGCGAGTCTGCTCTTGCAGGGATCGCGCGGGGTGGGCAAGCAACGACTAGCGATCTGGCTGGGACAACTGCTCCTCTGCGAGCGAGCCGCCTCTGGTCGTCTGGTGGACCCCTGCGGCGAGTGTCAGCAGTGCCGCTATTCAGCCCGGCTCGTGCATCCGGATCTGCACTGGTTCTTCCCGCGGCCACGACTCAAGGACGGCGACGCCTCGCACGCCGACGTCGCCGCGGACCTCGGCGAAGCCATTGCCGAACGCCTGGAAGCCGACGGGCTCTGGGCCGCACCGCCCGGCTCGGACGGCATTCAGGTCGCCACGATCCGGGCGCTCGTGCACTCGGCGTCCGTTCGTCCCGCAATGGCCAAGCGCTCGGTGTTCATCATTGGGGACGCCGAGCGAATGGTGGCGCAGGAAGGCGCGGATCAGGCGGCCAACGCGCTACTCAAGCTGCTCGAAGAGCCGCCGCCCAATGCGACGCTGATCCTGACGACGAGCGAACCCGGTGCGCTGCTGCCGACCATCAAGTCGCGCGTGGTCTCGGTACGCGTGCCCACCGTACCGCGGGCCGATCTCGAGGAGCTTCTTCAGGATCCTGCGGTGCAGAAGCGACTTGGCTCCGCCTCGCGCGACGAGCTGATTGCCCGCGCAAGCGGCGCGCCGGGCATGCTGTTCGGCGTGGAGTCCACGGCCGGCGCGTACGCCGCTGCGCGCAAGATGCTCGAAGCCGCGTTGCAGCCGTCGAACCCCGCCGGGTCGGTCGAGCGTATCAAGACCGCCGCACGACAGGGGGTCGCCGGTGCGCGCGGTGCTTTCTCCGACATGCTCGACGCGCTGACCGTGCTACTGCATGACCGGGTTAAACGACTCGTCGCCGCGGGCCACGAATCCGACGCGCGTCGCGCCGCGTCGGCGATGTTGTTGATCGAAGATGCGAAGCTGCGCGCGCACGGCAACGTCAGTCCACAGTTGCTCAGTGCATCGCTGCTGCGATCATTACACGACACGCTGCGTCCCTGACCGCGCTGCCCTCCACACCTCGCTGCCACATCTATAATGGAAGAGTTCGCTGGGGCCCCGGATCCGTCCGCGCGGGAGTTTTCGCACCTCGACGGGGGAGGGAAATTCCGGATGGTAGACGTCGCCGAGAAGCCGATTTCGGTCCGGACAGCGCTCGCCAGCGGTTGTATCCGGATGCAGCCGGAAACACTTAAAGCCATACAGGAAAACACGTTAGCAAAAGGCGACGTCGTTCCGGTGGCGCGCCTGGCCGGTCTTCAGGCCGCCAAACGGACAGCCGACCTGATACCGCTCTGTCACCCGCTTCCGTTGTCGGGCATCGACGTCAGGGTTACCGTTGATGCATCCCTGCCCGGTCTCCGGGTCGAGGGTTTCGTCCGTACCACCGCCCAAACCGGGGTGGAGATGGAAGCGTTGACTGCAGTGTCTGTGTCGCTGTTGACGATTTACGACATGGCCAAGGCAATTGATCGGTCGATGGTGATCTCCGATATCGTGTTGCGCGAAAAGCGCGGCGGCACGAAGGGGGACTTCACCCGCGATCCGTGAACGTCTCGAAGAAGCGAGGTTCCAATGCACGATACAGCTGTTGCAGTGCGTAGTCTTGAAGCGCGTGCGCGACGCCGGCGGATGCATCGCCGGTCTGCCAAGCGCCGTTTGTCCCAGGTGTTTCTGCCGGCCGCCGGTTTGCTCGCTCTCGCGCTGTTCCTGACGCCCGAGCCGTCACCGCGCACCACGCCAGGCGTCGCCTCAGATAGCACGACCGCCGTCGGCCCGCTTGCCGTGCAGCCGTCGTGGCGCCCCGCCGGATCCGTCTTGCTACGTCGTCCGGAATTGCGTCAGCCGCCCGTGACCCGTTCCGACTCTGCGAACGCGTTGCCGTTTGGTCTGGCACCGCGCACCCTCGCGTCGGCCGACTCGCAGCCACGTGAGTCGATCAGCCGCTGGCATCGCATCTATACCTACACGGCGCGCTACCACATCCGCACGGACCTCGCGCGTCGCATCTACGATGCCTCCATCGCCGCTGGCATCGAGCCGGAGCTCGGCTTCCGTCTGGTCCGCGTCGAAAGCGTCTTCGATCCGCGCGCTCGTTCGGCCGCAGGTGCGCTCGGCCTGACGCAGCTCATGCTCGGCACGGCGCGGGCGTTTGAACCCAAAGTCACGCGCGAACAGCTCCTCGACCCCGACGTGAACCTGCGGATCGGCTTCCGCTACCTTCGCGGGCTCATTCGCGAGTACAAGGGCGATCTCAAGCTGGCGTTACTGGTCTACAACCGCGGCCCAGGCGCGGTGCAGAGCGCGCTCAGCATGGGCGTGAATCCCGGCAACGGCTACGACAGTCTGGTGATGCGCGGTTACCGAGGTCGCGGCACCCTCGACTGATCTGCGACGAACCACAAAGAAAGAGGCGCCCTACCGGGCGCCTTTTTTCTTGCTCGTCGACTTCTTGACCGTGGGCTTCTTGCCGGTGGCGCCCTTCGACTTGCCTCCGCCCTTCTTCGACTTCGCAGACGACTTTCCCTTGGACTTCGCGCTCGCCTTCGCGCTCGCCTTCGCGCTCGACGAGCGCTTCGCCGAGCCTTTCGCGGACGCGACCTTGCGACTCTTCGACGAGGCGGTACTCGCCGTCGATCGCACGCGCAGCGTCTGACCGGTGATCACCCGGTTGGCCTTGATGCCGTTGAGCGCCTTGAGTCGCGACACACTGAGCCCGTACTTCCGCGCGATTCCGCCCAGCGTCTCGCCACGCCGAACCACGTGCACGCCGCGGCTGGCGAGGGAGGTGCTGCCGCTGCCACCGTACCGCTCGATCGACGGGTCGGGCACTGATCGCGCGAACGCCAACGTGGCGCGTGTCGGGACACGCACGCTCTGCCCCGACGACAGGCGACCGCGCTTGCTTGTCTTGAGCCCCGGATTGAACCAGGCCAGTTGGCGCGCCTCCAGCCCATGCTTCGCGGCGAGAGAGGCAAGCGTCGTAGTCGCCCCGGAGACTCGCACGCTCGAGTACCCTGCCCGCTCGGCCTCGGAGAGCGCTGACAGCGCCTCCGACGCGCGCGACGCGGATCCCGCTGGAACGTGCACCCACAGGTCGGCGTCAGGCGGCACAACGCCACGCAGCATCGCCGGATTGAGATTACGCAGTTCCTCAGTACCGGCGCCGCTGGCCGTCGCCACCGCCGACAAGCTCGTGCCTGCGGGTGCGAGCACGGAGTCGTAGGCCAGGAGCGGCAGCGAATCGACCGACAGTCCGTATCGGCTCGGCATCTTGGCGATCAGCGCGGCGGCGATCAGCTGCGGGACGTAGTTCTTCGTTTCCGCGCGCAGGTAGTCGTGCTCGGCCAGTGCGAAGAAGCGGTCCTCACCTTCGCTCCCTTCCATCTCGCCAGCATAGCGCGTGAGGCCCCGGGCCACGCGCCCCGGACCGCCGTTGTACGCCGCGGCCGCGAGGTACAGCGATCCGAACTGCTTTTGCAGATCGGAGAGGAAACGGATCGCCCCCTCGGTCGAACGCGCAGGATCGCGACGCTCGTCGACCCACCAGTCCACGCGCAGTCCGACCCCGCGGGCTGTGCCGCTCATGAACTGCCACATCCCTACCGCGGCCGCGCGGGAGTAGGCATGCGGGTCGTAGCCACTTTCGATGAGCGCGAGATACGTCAGATCTTCGGGCATGCCACTCGCACGCAGCTTGGCGCGAATCATCGGCTCGTAGCGCGTGCCGCGGGACAGCCGCTCACGGAAGTGCTCGCGCGAGCTCGTGGAGAACAGCTGTACGTAGTGGGCGACGCGATCGTGGGTCTCGTAAGAACGCACGTCGATATCCCAGATCGGCTCCGCGTCGCCATCGAGCGCTGCCGCCGAGTCGAGGAACGGCACAACCGTTGGGCGCAGTGCCGCGGAATCGCCAAAGACTGCCACGACCGTGCGCGACAGTTCGTCGTCGGTGGGGGTGACAACCTTGCTGCGCGATTGCTCCGCCGCCGGGACGGACGACGTGGTCGCGACGGTGTTGGACGCCATGGGCGCCAGCGCCGGCTGCGGGGCCACGTTCGCGTCGGCTGGTCGACACGCCTGCACGGCGCACAGCGCACAGATCGCGCTCAGCGTTCGCAGCAGCGAGCGCGCGCCATGCGGGCTTTCGAGATGTCTGGGGATTCGGAGGAAGGAGACCACGGCTACAACCTATGCCGCGCAGAGCGACCTCGACACCGGCTGTTGTGACGGCGCGCGTGATTCCCGGCCCTGATCTTTCGTATCAGCTCGCGCGAACGCGTTCCGCGCGGCGCGACGACTCAGCGCCCGGGAGCTACGCGAACGGGTCGAGTCTCGTCAGATGCGGCGCGACGAGCCGGTTAACCGCGTGCAGCGTGGCGCGCGCGACACCCGTGAGCTGATCGTTGTCGCTGATGGCCGTCCCCACCACGCGGCAGGTAGTCCCGTCGCGATGGGCCAGAAGCGCCACCACCATCAGATTCGTATCGAAGGCGCGCACAGGCTTCACGCCGACCAGCTCCAGCCGCAGCTCACCATTCGAGGCCTGGGACACCGCGTCGATGGTCGCGATCGCGGCCAGTCGCAGATCGCCCCCCAGGCAGGTCGCGCCCTCCTGCCGGTACTCGAGCGTCGCGTCGCTTTCGATATCCGCGAACTGTACGAACACCCGCGAGGTTGCCGCGGGACCGCGCTCCAACCGGCAGCCAATCAGCTGCAAGCGAGCCGGCGACCGAGTCGCGGCCCTGGAGGCGTCAAAGCTGTTTGCTGTCGTCTGTTCCGTGGCGGCCATACGGGGTTGGGCATGATGGATACAGGAATGCGCATTCCCTCATCCGCCTGACGACTTCAATTCACGTCCGTCACGCCCTCGGAACGGAAACGCCTAGCGCACCCCGCCAAGCATCACATAGGCGCAGACGATGGCGATGGCCTGTCCGACCGCCACGTCGCCCGGATAGTGGACCCCCAGCATCACGCGGGAGAAGCCAACCAGCAGCGCCGCGAGCAGCAGCGGTATGGCCAGTGCGGGAAAGGCCCACGCGTAGGCCACGGCCACGGCCATCGCGGCGCAGGCGTGTCCGCTCGGGAAGGAGAACCGGTCGGGCACCGTGATCAGCGCTTCGTACGACAGCCGCACGGAGGGCCGCTCGCGCACGGCGAAGCGCTTGACGATCTGCACAGCGAGGTGCGACGCGCCGAGCAACAGCAGCGCGCGCCATGCCGTCATGAAGGTGACGCCGGGGAGGAGCAACGACAGGAGGCAGGCGCCGATGCTGCCGCGTGCTCCACCCAGATGGGTGATCGTTGTCCAGAAGCTGCGTCGCGAGTGTGCGCACCGCGCGTCGAGCGCGAAGCGGACGAAGAGCGCGCGATCGCGCGCATCGAGTCGTGCCAGCAGTGGCGTAGTCATTGACCATGAGTATCCGCATGGCCCACCACGAACGCCTACGTGCGCCGAAACGCAGGGGAAACGTTGCCGAAACGACGGCGTAACGGCGCACGCGAGTTACGCGATCCCAGAGCGTGCTCGCCGATGAGTTGGCGCGCGAACGATCAGTTGGTGGTCGTGCTGATGCCTGCTTCGAGGGCGAAGCGCGTGAGGCCGGCGACGCTGTGAATCTCGAGCTTGCGCATCAGGCTTTCGCGGTGCGCTTCGACTGTGCGTCGGCTGATGCCCAGTTCGCCGGCGATCGCCTTGTTGGTCAGTCCACGTGCGACTCCACCCAACACGTCGCGCTCGCGTGGCGTGAGTGCTTCGAGCTGCGCGCCGGGAGTGCTTGCCGCCGACGCGTCGCCCGCAGAGAGTCGGCGTACCACCGCCGGAGAGAAGAACGTGCCCCCGGCATACACTGCGCGAATCGCCGCGCGCAGTTCTTCACCGGCGCTGTCCTTGAGGATGTAGCCGTGCGTTCCTATGCGCATGCCCTCGCGGACGTACTCCACGTGATCGTGCATGCTGAGCAACAGCACGCGCGCGGCCGGCAGCAGGTCGCGCAGTCGCGCCGCCGCACGCAGCCCAGTCTCTTCGGGCATGGTGATGTCGAGCACCACGACATCCGGTTGATGCAGGACGGCCAGCTCCACCGCATCACGCCCGTTCGATGCTTCTGCGACCACCTCGATTCCGGGCTCGGCATCGAGCACGTGGCGAATACCCTCGCGAACGAGGGCGTGGTCATCGGCAACGAGGACTCGGATGGAACGACTCATGACGGACCGGAGACGAAGGCGAGGGAAATCAGGACGCGTGCGCCGCAACGACCGCGGCGACCGGAATGGTGATCTGAACGTCGGCGCCGCGTTCGCTCGCCGGCCCGTTGGCTACGACAACGTTACCCCCGACTGCGAGCATGCGCTCACGCATGCCAGTCAGCCCCATGCGTCCTTCGGGCTCCTGCACGCGTCCATCGCGCGCGACGGGAAAGCCGCGACCGTCGTCGCGCACGCGCATGTGCAGCAAGCCATCGCGCACCCAGACCGTCACCGCGATCGAGCGCGCATCGGCGTGTCGCGCGACGTTCGACAACGCTTCCTGCAGTGCGCGGAACAGCGCGAGATCGGCGTCCGCGTGCAGCGCAGGCAGCTGCGCAGGCGCCGTCAGCGTGGTACGCAGGCCACTGCGCTCGGAGAAATCACTCACGAGCGAACGGAGTGCCGGCAGTAGCCCCAGATCATCGAGCAACGACGGACGCAAATCGCTCGTCACCTGGCGAATGCTGCGAATGCCGGTGTCCACCAGCTCGAGCAGGCGATCGAGCCGACTGGAGGCGTTGGACGGCAGCAACGTGCGCAATCCTTCGAGCTGCATCTTCACCGCGGAGAACACCTGAGCCGTTTCGTCGTGCAGTTCGCGCGAGAGTCGCCGACGCTCGTCCTCGTGCTGACGAACCATGCGCGTAGAGAGTGTCTCGAGCGCGGCGGTGCGTGCAGCGAGCTGTCGATCGAGCGTGGACTGTTCGAGTGCCGCACCCACTTGCTGCCCCAGCGCAAGCAGAAAATCGTCGTCGAGGGCAGTAAACGGATTGCGAATGTCACCCGCCATCACGAGCGCGCCGGCAAGCCGATTGCCCGAAGAAATGGGCAGCGCGGCCACGAAGGGTTGCTCGCCGCTGGTCGCGACAAGCTGCGGACGGCGCGTCAGGCGCATGCGCTTGAGCGCCTGGGCCACCGGCTCGAGCGGCGTGGTGTCCTGCCAGGCCACGCAGCTGCCAGCGCCTCGCACGAACCGTCCGTCGGCATCGGGCGCGGCTCCCTCCGGGCGTGCGTCTTCGTCGTCGCTGTAGTACAGGTACATCGCGCTGCCACGCACGCCCGGCAGGGTCAGCGGCCGCGAGAGCAGCAGATCGAGCGGATCCGCCTTGGCGTCGTGGCGCTGCAGGTCACCCGACAGCGCGGTCAACGCGCGAACCCCTCGGCCGAGATCGTCGAGGACCAGCAGCACGAGTCCGGCGCCGACCAACAGTTCGAAGCAGATGTCGAGGTAGTAGCCCCACGGCGTCCACGCGCCCTGCGCGCGCAGGAAGGGGTAGTCGAGGTGGTGCAGTCCCCAGAGCGCGAACGAGAGCGCGAGCAGACGCGCGCCGGGTGAACCCACCAGCCGATGGTGTCTCCAGAAGACCCAGCCGGTCCACGCCGTCGCGCCGCTGAGAAAGAGCACCGCTGGCAACGCGGCCCACAAAAAGTGCTCGAGCTGGTAGATCGCAATGAACGACCAGAGCGGCGGGAAGAGCGCGAGCACGAGATAGATCGGCCGCGCCTTCGGCTGTCGCAAAAACACCAGCGACGCCCAGAGCAGCACCAATGCCGTCCAACCCGTCGTCACCTGATGCCAGTAGAGCCAGATGCGATCGGTGGTCAGCAAAAAGCTCAGAATGCACAGCAGTCGCGCAACGTAGATGCCCCACGCGACCGCGAACCAGCCGAACCACGGGCGGTGATACCGCGAGTACAGATGCGCACACAGCGCCGCCAACCCGGTCGTGATCGCGCCCTGCAACAGCGTCGCCGCCAACTCCGACGCCAGCAATGGCGACGGCAGCAGCAGCGAGGGCGGCGAGGCGAAGGAGCTCTGCAGCAAGAGCACGCCTACTCGCCCGTCGCGGGCGGTGGTGCGCCGTCACCGCTTTGCGTGACGTGATAGACCGTGCGCGACGGATACGCGATGCTCGATCCTTGCGTCGCCACGATGTCGACGAAGTCGAGCAGCATGCGGTGGCGGATCTGCAGAAACTCGCCCCAATCGGTCGTATCGAACCACGCGAAGACCCGCATGCGAATCGCCGAATCGGTCAACGCGACGACATGTACCCGCACAGCATCAGGCCAGACCTTCGGATGTTCTCGAATCTTCGCTTCGATTGCATCGCGTATCGCATCGACTTGCGCGGCGGTGGTGTCGTACGTGATGTCGAGATCGGTGCGCAGGAACATCCGATCGCGTTCGCCGAACGTTTCGATGCGCTCGTCGGCGAGACGACCGTTGGGAATGCGCACGACGGTGCGATCGTTCGTGCGAAAGCTTGTGGATCGCAGTCCGATCCGCTCGATCGTGCCCTCGGTGGTGCCGGCGCGCACCCAGTCGCCCACGCGAAACGCCTTGTCTGCGGCGAGCGAGACGCTGCCGAACAGATGCTCCACGGTCTTCTGACCGGCGAGCGCCACCGCAATGCCGCCGATGCCAAGACCGGCCAGCAGCGTGCCGACGGGATATCCAAACTGCGAGAGCGTGACGAGAATCGCGACGATCGCGAGCGTGACGCGCAGGATGTTGCCGAGCAGCGGCACGAGGGTGCGCGCCTGCTGCGAATCGCCGCCCGCCCACACCGCATTCGCCACGCGCTCCTGCACCAGTCGCACCACGCGCAGCACGCCCCAGAACATCGACAGCAGCACCAACCCACGCGTCGTGTCGTCCACGAAACTCGCCACGCGCGTGTTCAGGTCGATGATGCGAAGCAACGGCGTGGCGGCAACGGCGGCGACCCACAAACGGAACGGGCCGCGCAGGTGCGTCACCAGCAGATCATCCCACTCGGTTGCCGTGCGTGACGCGAGCCGCGTCAGAATGCTGCGCAGCAATCCCCCCACCAGCCACGCCAACAGCAACAGCACCGGGATCGCCACCAGCAGCGCAATCCACTGCCAGTAGAACACGTGCCACGGACCCTCGCGCATCAATGTCGGCGGAACCCGATCGCGCACCCACGGCGATCCGAGATTCTCATACCAGCCATCGATCGCGCGCACCGTAGTTGTCGAAAACACCCAGCGCACGCCGGTGCCAGTCGTCGTGCTCACCATGCGCACCGGATCCTCGCGACCGCTCATTCCGGCGATCACGCCGATGCGGTCACCCTGTCGATCGCCGTCCGTTGTGTCACCGACGGTCAGTGGTGACACACTGCCGACGTCCAGTGCGAGCCGTTGATCCAGCACGACTTTCAGTCGACGCGCCAGCACGGGTGCGAGCTCACGATCCGCGGAGACGACGGCCAAATAGTCGGCCGCCACATCCCAGTCACCGGCCTTCGCCGCGCGCAGATACTCCTGCAGCGACGCACGGGGGGAACCGGCGGCGACGACTGCGGGTGACTCAGCGGCGGCCGACGGGGGCGCCGACTTCGGCAACAGCTGCGCGCCGGCGACATGAGGCAGCAGCATCGCACCCACCGCCAGCGAGAGCAGTCGCACGCGCGCCACCTGGCGCATCACGTCACGCGTCACAGCATGCGAGACTCCACGCATGGAGCCACGCGAGAGACTTTCGAGCAAATCAGAGCAGCGCATACGCGCAAGCTAAGGCGTGAGGCGCTCCGACGGCACGCGCACCGCCAGCGCTGCCTCGATGTCCGCACTCAAAGACGCGGGCGTGGCGTTCGGGGCGTAGCGGCGAATCACCTTGCCGTCCCGTCCCACGAGGAACTTGGTGAAGTTCCACTTGATCGCTTCGCTGCCGAGGAGCCCGGGCGCCTGCACGCGCAGCCACTGGAAGAGCGGGTGTGCCGACGAGCCATTCACCTCAACCTTGGCCATCATCGGAAAGCTCACGCCGTAGTTGCGCTGGCAGAACGTCGCGATCTCGGCGTTGCTGCCGGGGTCCTGCGCGCCGAATTCGTTGCTCGGAAAGCCCACCACAGCAAGCCCGCGCTCGCGGTACTCCTGCCAGAGCGCTTCGAGTCCCGCGAACTGCGGCGTGAAGCCGCAGGCGCTCGCCGTGTTGACCACCAGCACGACCTGCCCGGCCAGCGAGGAGAGCGCCAGGCGCGCGCCATCGATCGACTCGGCGTCGAAGTCCGACAGGCTCAGCGTTTTCGGGTCGAGCGCGGGGAACGGGCGCGTTTGGTTTTGCTCAACGGGTGACGACGGGTCAACACTCACGGCAGCAGCTCGGGATCAGGTAAGTAGACTGGGAACCACTCGACGCGCGGTCAACGGTTCGCGCAGGGGATCCCGTTCCGCAAGCATGGCGTTGGACACACGACGCGATGGTCGCCCACCCCGCTGTGCGATAAGTTGCCAACGACTGTCGCTTCCCGCCCCCACCGACCCTTCAGGAGTGTCGCCTCATGCGCTTGTCCCGTCCCATGCGCGTCCTCGGCTTCGCGCTCGGCGTTGCGCCCGCCGTTGCCTGCGCCCAGAACGGCGGCGTGGATCCGCGCCCGCCCAACGCCCCCACGCAGACGCCCGCCTTCGCTGGTCAAACCCGCGCGCCGGAGCAGAAGCTCGGCGTGGCGTTCGACGTGGTCACCGTGGCGTCGGGGCTGGATAGTCCATGGGGACTCGCGTTCCTGCCGGGCGGCAAAATGCTCGTGACGGAGCGCCCCGGCCGCATGCGCGTTGTGGCCGCAGACGGCAGCCTGTCCACAGCTGTGGCCGGCCTGCCGGCGATGGATGTGGGCGGTCAGGGCGGCCTGCTCGACGTCGTGCTGCATCCCAACTTCGCCAGCAACAAGCTGGTGTACTGGAGCTACGCCGAGGCGCAGGCGACGGGCGGAAACAACACGGCGGTCGCACGCGGTACCTTCGTGGACGGTCCGGCGCCGCGCATGGACAACGTGCAGGTGGTCTTCCACCAGGCTCCGTCGCTCGTCTCCAAGCAGCACTTCGCTGGACGACTGGTCTTCGCGCGTGACGGCAAGCTGTTCGTGACGCTCGGCGATCGTTCGATCATCGAGGGCCGCATGCAGGCGCAGCGCATGGACGGTCTGCTCGGCAAGGTCGTGCGTATCGAAGCCGACGGAAAGATTCCTGCCGACAACCCGTTCGTGGGCAAGAGCGGCGTACGTCCCGAGATCTGGTCCATCGGCCATCGCAATCCGCAGGGCGCCGCGCTCAATCCCGCGACGGGCGAACTGTGGACCGTGGAGCATGGCACGCGCGGCGGCGATGAGCTCAACATCCCGCGCAAGGGCAAGGACTACGGCTGGCCCACCATCGCCTACGGCATCGAGTACCGCGGCGAGAAGATCACCGGCGGCATCACGGCGCAGGACGGCATGGAGCAGCCGCTGTACTACTGGGACCCCGTCATCGCCCCCAGCGGCATGACCTTCTACACGGGCAACCTGTTCCCTGCTTGGAAGGGGAGCCTGTTTCTGGGCGGACTGGGAAGCACGAATCTCGTGCGTCTGAGCCTGTCGGGCGAAAAGATCACCGGCGAGGAGCGACTGCTGACCGATCTCAAGCCCGCGCGTGAGCGCATTCGCGACGTGCGTCAGGGGCCGGACGGGGCACTCTACCTGCTCACGGACAACACGGCAGGACGCATTCTCAAGCTGGTGCCGGCCAAGAAGTAAGCACGGGCGCCATGGGGCACTGTGTTGCGTTGCGGCGAAGACTCAACGTGAAGCCACGCAGTGCCCCGACTGGGACTCGAACCCAGGACCTACGGCTTAAAAGGCCGCTGCTCTACCAACTGAGCTATCGGAGCAAGCCGCGTACTTCCGCGGCCGACGGGCAATCTAGCGAGGACGATGCAGCGTCAGGTAGTCGCTGATCAGCGCATCCCACACCGCGTCCCACGTCTTGGACGCTGCGAAGGCCAGCGCACGCTCCCGGGCGTGCGCGAGGCGCCCCGGTTCGTCCACCAGGGCAACCAGTGCATCGGCGAAGGCCTGCACATTGCCGGGCTCCACGAGCCAGCCACGATCGGGCGCGAGTTGCTCGCGAGTCGGGCCCACATCCGCCCCCACCACGGGCATTCCCGATGCCATCGCCTCGAGCAACACGTTGCCGAACGTGTCGGTGGTGGACGGGAAGATGAAGACATCGCCGGACGCGTACGCCGCGCTCAATTCGTCGCCCAACAGCTTTCCCGGCAGCCAACTGCCCTCGGGGGCCAGTCGCCGCAGCTCCGCCTCGTACGGGCCATCGCCCACTGCCACAAATCGAATGCGGCCGGGCCTCGCCTCGCTCGCGATGCGCACTGCGTGCAGGGCGACGTCCAATCGCTTTTCTGCCGCCACTCGCCCCACGTACGTCACGACCAGCGCATCGTCCGTGGCGCCAACGCGTTCGCGCAGCGCGGCCGATCGAAACCGCGGCGAGAACCGGTCCATATCAACGCCGCGAGACCAGATCGCGGTGTTGGTGAATCCCTCGGCCTTCACCTCGTCGACGATCGCTTGCGTGGGGCAGTAGGTACGCTTGCCGATGTTGTGAAACCAGCGCAGAAACAACCAGCCCGGCTGCGCCAATAGCCCCAGTCGGTAGAACGCGGCGTACGCCGTGAAGCTGGTGTGATACGACGAGACGAACGGCACCCCGAGCACGCGTGCAGCGCGGCGGCCGGACATTCCGACGCCAAACTCCGTGGCCGCGTGAAGCAGCGTGGGAGCAAACGCCGCGACGTCGGCATTCACGCGTCGTTGGGCGGGCCAAGACAGCCGCAGTTGCTTGTAGGCCCAAAACGGCACACTCGGATAACGCACCACGTCCGGCGAGGGCGCAGCGTCCGGATCATCGAGCGTGAACACGCGTGCGACGCCCCCGCGCTCCTGCACGGCGCGCACTAAGCGCTCCAGTGTGCGCGCGACACCATTCACTTGGGGCGAATACGTATCCGAGAAAATCGCGAGACGGAGTCCTCGCGCGTCAATGGGCATCAGCGGGTACGTCCTTAGAGCTGCGCGTAGTGAATGACGGGGCGCGCGCGAATCCAACGCGCCGTTTCCCGCGCGACAGATGCCGCTGTTACCGGGTGCGCGAGGTCCTGTGGGTGCAGCGCGAGACGCACCAAGGGCGCCCCCCGTTGCGTGCGCCAGCGCAACTCGGCGGTCGCTCGCGATCCCCACGCTCGCACGGTCGTGCGACCGCTCCACCGCAGCGCGGGTGCCGCGAGTCGTACATCGTTGGGATGTACACGGACACCGTCCGCATCCTCGCTCACATGCAACCCGGCGTCTCGCACCACATCGTGCGTGCCCTCGAGCGCGAGCCACGCCGGCGGAATGAAGCCGACCGGCGTCAGTCGCTGCGCCGCCAGCCGATCGAGTCCGCGCGCGATGCGCAGCTGGGCCGCCTCGTACGACAGTGTGAGAAACTCCCCTTCCTTGGCCGTACGTCCAACGGCGCGCAGCTCATCCCGCCACGACCGCGGTGAGCCGATCTCGTCGTGCCGCTCTCCGTGCAGAAACACCTCGGCACCTTCCGACGCGCACGAGCGCACCCACGCCATGAACTCGGGTGCGCGCTCGATTGGCCACTCACCATGCCACTCGGGCACCACGAGCAGCGCTGGCGTCACACCGTGCTGCCGGCACATCGCCCACAGCGCGCGCACGGGCGTCTCGAGTGCGGGTGTCACGTCATGAATCGACACCAGCAACCCTTCACGCAGCGGAATCGCGTGCGCGGTCACCGCCGCGCGAGGACATCGCGGTAGACGGCGAACAGCCGATCAAACACCGTGTCCCACGAGTGCTCACGTTCCGCGTAGAAGCGACCAAGGCGTCCGAGCGCGGCGACGTCCTCGCTCAGGAGCGCAATCGCCTCCGCCGCCAACGATTCGGATTCCCCCGCCTCGAAAGTGCGTCCCGCGCCGCTCCCCGCGACCTGTTCGGACACGCCGCCTTGATTGGCGGAGAGGACCGGCGTTCCACTCGCCAGCGCCTCGAGCGACGACAGCCCAAACGTCTCGATGCGCCCCGGAGCGATGTAGATGTCGAATGCCGCCAGCATATCGGCCAGCGCTTCGCGATCCGACTCGAAAGGGAGGAACGTGACCCGTGACGAGTACGGGTGTGCCCGCAGCATGCGCTCCTGGGGGCCTGTCCCGACGAGCACCAACCGCGCCCCAGTGCGACGCTCGACCTCCGCCCACGCGTTCATCACCACGTCGAGTTCCTTCTCGCTGGCGAAACGCCCCACAAAGCCCGCCAAGAGTCCATCGGGCATGCCGTGCAGACGACGCGTCTCGGTCGCGCGCGCGCGTCGCAGCGGAGTGAAGCGCTCGAGGTCGACGCCAAGCGGTACCTTCGCGATACGCGTGATGCCTTCGTTCGCGAGATCGTTGGCCGAGAATGACGACGTGACAACCGTGATCGGGAACAGGCGATCGAGGCGACGCATGTAGTGCCACGAGGCGCGGTAGATCGCCTTGCGCGCCGAGCCGTTGTGACCGGCTCTTGGCGCAAACATGCGCGGCAGATTGGTGTGGTAGAAGCAGATCAGCGGAACATCCAACCCCTTTGTCGCGTGTCGCACGATCCAGGGCACGATGAACGGGCTGCCGATCTCGATGATATCTGGACGCTCGTGTCGGACAATTTTCGCGACACTGCGCGTGGCGAGCATGAAACGGTACGGCTTCTGGCTCGGAATCGGCGGCCCCTGCAGCCGATACATGCGTACGCCGTCTTCTTCGGTGATCGCGTCGCGCGATCCAGGCACCGTGAGCACGTGGCGCAGCCAAGGCCGTGCGGCGACGTACTGCGCCTTCTGCAGCAGGTAGGTGCGAATGCCTCCGCTGGTACTGCCGAACCACTCCGTGATGTCAAGGACGCCGAGCGAGGCCTCGGGACGGAGGGTGGGAGGAAGACGGTCGTGCCCGATGTCGATGGCCGGGAGCGACTCTTCAGGTTGAACCAGATGGTCTACGAACGCTTGCGTTGGGTGCATGGCATCGGAAGCCATCCGACCTCATGCGCGTGCGGATGGAACGCGCGAGATATCGGATAGCACGGTCAGCGAAATCGGACCCGAAAGGAACGTGTCCGGAATATTACACTGACCATACCGCAAAGTGGCCGCTCCCTGAAGGAGTGACCACTTTGCGACATCGAGAACCACTACTTCGGCACAGTCTGTGCGCGTGAGCGCACTTTCAGCGCATGGACAGCGCGGCGACCGTGTTCTCCGGTGCGGTCTCCACCACGAACGTCACGCGGCGATTGAGCTCTGCGCCCGGATCGTTCCGTTCGGCGCCCGGCCGCACGAGGCGCGACTTGCCGTAGCCCACGGAGCGAATGCGGCTGGCGTCGATCCCCTTCGACACGAGATACTCACGCACCGCTTCGGCGCGCGCACGGGACAGCTGCAAGTTGTAGTTCACGCCGCCCGCGGGATCGGCGAATCCTTCCACCGTGATGGTGGACCCCTTGTAGTGCGCGCCGGCAACCTGCGCGAACTTGGCGAGTGCCGCTTCGTCCTGCGACCGCACGGCGGACGCGTCGAACTCGAAGTGCACGGGCATCGCGAACGTCACCTGCCCTTCCATCGCGGTGATGCGCGTGCCGAACTCGGTACGCAGCGTTCCCAGATCGGCGCGCAGCGCGGTGAGCTCGTTGCGCAGCTCGGTGCGCACGGCATTCACATCGGCACGATTCGCACTGTCGCCCATCATCCGCTCGCCGCGCTCGTTGCCCAACGCAACGCGCTGCTCGTCCAGTCCACGGCGCACGAATCCCTTCGTCGCGCACGCGCCGAGTGTGCTGACGGCCATGATGGTGATCACCGCGCGCGTCGCAAATCGAGTGTTGTGCATGAGTTCCCCTTCGTCGTTGGTGTAGTCGAACAATCTCCGCCGCACGAAGAACCGTCGTGCACTCTGCTATCGCAGAGTTGCAGAACATGCTCCGTGCAGGAAGCGATCCACACCGGCAAACTGCGCACGCACCAGATGTGGCGTCGTGACTGCAGTCACGACACAAACACAAATTTCTCGAATGGCGTGACTGCAATCACGCGAGAAGAATTTTCGCGCAATGACACAGATGACGTCGACTACAACGCGGGTGCTTTCGCGAGCCACTCACCGCCATCGACGACGAAAATGGAACCCGTGATCCAGTCGCCCGCTGGCGACGCGAGGAATGCCACCATGTTGGCGATGTCGCGCGGCGTACCCCAGCGGCCGAGCGGAATGCCTTCCTTGGCATAGCGCGCCATCTTCTCGTCGGCGGCTGCGAACACGTCGGTGACACCGCTGTTGGCTGGCGGCGTGAATGCCTTGCGCACTCCCTCTGTGGGGATGGGTCCCGGCGCGATCGCATTCAATCGAATCCGCTGCGGTGCCCACTCGACCGCCAGCGTGCGGGTCAGCGCATCGACACCGGCCTTCGCTGCGGTGGCGTGCGCCATCAACGGCCACCCGCGATAGTGCAGCGTCATCGAAATACTCACGATGCGACCGCCGCCCTGCTGCGACATGACGGGATACACGGCCTGCGAGCAGTAGAAGGTGCCGAAGAGATCGATCTCCACCACGCTGCGCCACGCGTTGGGCGACAGCGTGGCACTCGGCGCGTAGAAGTTGCCCGCCGCGTTGTTCACGAGCAGATCGAGTCGGCCGTGCGTCTGCGCGACGCGATCGACTGCCTCCTTCACCTTCTCCGGATCGCGCACATCGAGGATGACGCTGGATGCCTGACCACCCGTTGCCGTGATGCGCGCGCACGCAGCATCGAGGTGGTCCTGCTTTCGACTCGCGAGCACCACGTGTGCTCCGAGGTCGGCCAGCAACTCCGCGACGCCCAGTCCGATGCCCGTGCCGCCGCCGGTGATGAGCGCCACCTGTCCCGCGAGCAGGCCGGGAAGGAATACGGGTGCGTTCTGCTCTGACATGGGACGAGTCCGGCGCCTCAGGGCGCGTTAAAGATCGTTGGGGAGGTCGACGGTGCGATCAGACGGGGGATCCTCGAGCGGCAAGGCCACCTGCACACCCAGACAGAACCGTCGCCGATGATGCGGCGTGAGCCCATGCTCCGCCAGAGCGCGCATGTGCGTGGGCGTACCGTAGCCTGAGTTGCGCTCCCATCCGTACAGGTCGTAGCGACGCGAGAGCGACGTCATCAACCGATCGCGCGTGACCTTGGCGACGATCGACGCGCAGGCGATCGCATAGCACTTGGCGTCGCCTTTCACGACCGCGGTGTGTTCCACGCCAAGCGTGCGCAGCGGATTGCCGTCCACCAGTACGTGATCCGGCGCGACTCCAAGGCGCGCTTCGACTCGTGCGAGCGCACGGCGCATCGCCAGCACGGTGGCGTGATAGATGTTGATGCGGTCCACTTCGCGAGCGGACGCGGCGCCCATCGCGACGGCCAGCGCCTGATCGAGAATCTTCTCGGCGAGGTGCGCACGCGTACGCGGATCGAGCTGCTTGGAGTCGTCGACGCCGGCGATGGCACGGCGATCGGGAGGCATGACGATGGCGCATGCGACAACGGGGCCCGCGAGGGGGCCCCGTCCTACTTCATCCACACCGGCGAGCAACGGCCCGTATTGCAGGCGAGCCGTTCGCTCGATAGCGCTCCAACGCCCCATTGCTGCGGCGGGAGAAACGCGGCGGCTGCTTACGCCTTGGGCGTGCGGACGACCTTGCGCTCCTTGATGCGCGCGGCCTTACCGGTCACGTCGCGGAGGTAGTACAGCTTCGCGCGGCGCACAACGCCACGACGCACAACGACGATTTCGCCGATCATCGGGCTGTGAAGCGGGAAGATGCGCTCGACACCGACGCCGTTGGAGATCTTGCGGACGGTGAACGTCTCGCTGACACCGCCATGCTTGCGCGCGATGCAGATCCCTTCGAACGCCTGGATGCGCTCCTTTTCGCCTTCCTTAACGCGCACGTTGACGCGGACCGTATCACCTGGACGGAACGGCGGAATGTTGTCCTTAAGCCATTCCTTCTCTGTTTCGCTGAACGGATTCATATCTCTACTCCGGGGCCGACGCATTGGCCCGGTCAGGGTGCTGCGGATTCGGTGACTGTCCCCGCGCCGTCTGGCGCGATCTCAGACAACCGCTGCGAGAGGCTGCGACGTGGTGCGGGAGCGAAGTCCCCCGTCCAGAACCGGCGCGGCATCGCCACCATCGTGGTGCGCCGAGGGCGCGGTACGACGGGACGCGAAACGTTTACCCCGGGGTTGAAACCGGAGAGCTGTGGAAGATAGACGACCCGCCGTCCGGAGCGCTACCCCTGACGGCCCTCCGCGGGCGCCGCGGCGTCCCCGGTAGCGGGGCTTCGCCCGGCCGCTAACCTACTCGGGTGACCGACATCCAAGCCTCCGCCAAGCTGGTCTACCCGACCACTCGCCGCGTCGAGCAGATCGACGACTACCACGGCACCCTCGTTCCCGACCCCTATCGCTGGCTCGAGGACGACACCTCGCCGGAGACGACCGCCTGGGTCGAGGCGCAGAACAGGGTGACGTTCGGCTACCTCGCCGGTATCCCATTCCGGGACGCGATCAAGGATCGCCTGACCTCGCTGGTCAACTACCCTCGCCTGTCCGCCCCAGCGCAAAAGAAGCACTGGTTCATCTACACCAAGAATGACGGGCTCCAGAATCAGGCCGTCTACTACATCCAGGACGGCGAGTCCGGCGCGCCCGAGGTGCTGCTCGACCCCAACACCATGTCGGCCGACGGCACGACGCGGGTCAACGGCGTCGCCATGGACCACGCCGCCGAGCGGATCGCCTATCTGGTGAGCGAAGCGGGTTCTGATTGGCAGGAGATCCGCGTCATGGACGCCCGCACGCGCGCTGTGCACGACGACCGGGTGCAGTGGGTGAAGGTCTCGGACCTGGCCTGGCACGCCAACGGATTCTTCTACAGCCGCTACCCAGAGCCTGTGGAATCAGCGGCGGCCTTCTCCTCCATGAACGAGGATCATCAGGTCTTCTACCATGTCCTCGGTACGTCGCAGGCCGAGGATCGGCTGGTGTATCGTGACGCCGTGCATCCGCAGCGCTTTCACAACCTCTCCACCACCGACGATGAGCGCTTCGCCGTGCTCTACGTCTCCGACCGCGGCAACGGCAAGGACGGCAACGCGCTGTCTGTGCTGGATCTCAGCGTGGGCGAGACCTCGTTCCGATCGCTCTGGAGCGAGTTCGACGACGAGCTGGCCGTCGTGGACAACGTCGGCGATCAGCTGCTGGTGGTCACCAATCGACATGCCCCGAATCGCCGCGTGGTGCGCATCGATCCGGCCAATCCCGCCGAAGCGAATTGGGTGACGGTCATCCCGGAGCGTGCCGAGCCGCTGGACAGCGTGACCAGCGCGGGCGGGCGACTCTTTGTCACGTACCTCAAGGACGTGACGACGCGCGCCTATGTGTTTCACATGGACGGCGCGCTCGAGCGAGAGATCGCCCTGCCCGGCCTGGGTTCCGCCGGTGGGTTCGCGGGCGAGCGCGAGGCGACGCAGGTGTTCTACACGTTCACGTCGTTCACCGCACCGCCGACGGTCTATCGCTACGACATCGCGACGGGCGTCAGCCGTGTGTTTCGCGAGCAGGCGTTGCCCTTCGATCCGTCGCAGTTCGAAACGATACAGGTTTTCGTCACCAGCACGGACGGCGCCAAGGTGCCCGCGTTCATCACGGCGAAGAAGGGACTGGTGCTGGACGGAAACAATCCGACGCTGATGTACGGCTACGGCGGATTCAACATCTCGCTCCCCCCCGCGTTCAGCGCGCTCCGCATGGCATTCCTCGAGCAGGGCGGCGTGTACGTGCAGACCAACCTGCGCGGCGGCGGCGAGTACGGCGAAACGTGGCATCGCGCCGGAATGAAGGAACGCAAGCAGCAGGTGTTCGACGACTTCATCGCGATCGCCGAGTGGCTGATCGCGAAGGGCTATACGTCGAGCGACAAGCTCGCGATGCAGGGCGGCTCTAACGGCGGCTTGCTGGTGGGCGCGGTCATGCATCAACGCCCATCACTGTTCAAGGTGGCGCTCCCCGCCGTCGGCGTGATGGACATGCTACGCTTTCACAAGTTCACCATCGGCTGGAACTGGATTGCGGACTACGGCTCCAGCGACGAGCCGGACGGATTCCGCTACCTGCACGCGTACTCGCCGCTGCACAACCTGGTGGATGGTACAGCGTATCCCGCAACGATGATCAGCACCGCCGACCACGACGACCGCGTGGTGCCCGCACACTCGTTCAAGTTCGCGGCACGCTTGCAGGCAGCGCACGCAGGGCCCAATCCCGTGCTCATTCGTATCGAGACGCAATCCGGACACGGCGCCTCCTCGCTGCGCAAGAACATCGAAGAGGCCGCGGACACCTATGCATTCATCTTCGCCAATCTGGGTGTGACGCCCACCTTCCCTCCCCCGGCCACCGCCACATGACCTCGATTCCGCAACGCAATCTCGGACGACAGGGGCTCCGCGTCTCCGCACTCGGACTCGGCTGCATGGGCATGTCCGCGTTCTACGGAAGCGAAGCGGACCGCGACGAGGCGAATGCGATTCGCGTCATCCATCGCGCACTCGACATCGGCGTCACGCTGCTCGATACGGCGGACATCTACGGCCCGCACACGAATGAAGTGCTGGTGGGGCGCGCGATCGCCGACCGTCGCGACCGCGCGATCGTGGCAACCAAGTTCGGCATCGTCTACGATCCGGCAGATCCAACACGACGTGGCGCAAGCGGCCATCCGGACTACGTGCGCGCCTGCTGCGAGGCCTCGCTCCGTCGGCTCGGCATCGACACCATCGACCTGTTCTACCAGCACCGTGTGGACAAGAGCGTTCCCATCGAGGACACGGTCGGTGCCATGTCCGAGCTGGTCACCGAGGGCAAGGTGCGCTTCCTCGGACTCTCGGAAGCTGGCCCCGCCACGCTGCGCCGCGCGCACGCGGTGCATCCAATCAGCGCGCTGCAGTCGGAGTGGTCACTGTGGACGCGCGATTGGGAGGAAGATGCGTTTCCCGTCGCGCGCGAGTTGGGTATCGGCATCGTTCCCTACAGCCCGCTCGGCAGGGGATTTCTCACGGGGCGTTTCACGAGTGTCGCGGACTTCCCGGCCGGCGACTACCGCCTGTCGAGTCCGCGCTTTCAGGCCGAGCACTTTGACGCGAACCGTCGTCTGGCCGATACCGTCGTGACGATGGCGCGCGCCAAGGGGTGCACCCCGGCGCAGCTCGCGCTGGCATGGGTGCTCTCCCGCGGCGAGGACGTGGTACCGATTCCGGGCACGACCAAGATCGAACGGCTCGAGGAGAACGCCGAGTCGGTGCGTGTTGGCTTGAGCGCCACCGAACTCGCACAGCTGGCAGACCTCCTGCCGCGCGATGCGGCATCGGGCGCGCGCTATCCCGGCGGCATGGCTGGGTTGGTGGACAAGTAGTTCCGCGGTGCTGACGGCGGCGCGACGCTCAAAACCAGTCGTCGCGCATGTTGTATGGCGTGGCATCAGCTCGCTCGAGTAGCGCAGCGAGTGTCTGCGTGCGGGGCAACTCCCAGCCGAACCAGTAGCGCGCCGCCTGCAACTTACCCCGATAGAAATCGGCGTCGTCGCCATGCGCACCTCCATCGAGCGCGCGCTGCGCAACCGTCGCTTGCCGCAACCAGAGCCATGCGACGGTGGTGCGGCTGACGAGATCGAGATACGCGCTGGCGTTGGCGAGGGCGCGCGCGGGTTCGGTGTTCGCACTCGCGACCAAGAGCGTGGTCGTGACGCGCGTCAACCGTTCGATCGCGTCCGCCAGCTCCGTCGCGAGATCCGCCAGCGACGCGATCTGCTGCGCATCGGAGACTGCGGCAGTCATCCGTTGCGTCAGTGCACGGTACCCTGCGCCGTTGTCCTGTCGGACCTTGCGCCCCAACAAATCGAGGGCCTGCACGCCGTTGGTGCCTTCGTGAATCGGGTTGAGCCGGTTGTCGCGAAAGTATTGTTCGATCGGATACTCGCGTGCAAAGCCATACCCGCCGAGCGTCTGCATGGCGAGTGAAATCGCCTCCTGACACGACTCGGCCGGCCATGCCTTGGCGATGGGCGTCAGCACTTCCAACAGCGCGCTGGCATCTCGACGAGCAGCGTCGTCGGGCGCGGTCTGTTCGTCGTCCACCAACTGCGCGCACTCGAGAATCAGTGACACGGCGCCTTCGACGATGGCCTTCTGCGCCAGCAGCATGCGTCGCACATCGGGATGCTCGACAATCGCCACGGGTTCGCGCAGCGGATCCTTTTCACCCGGCAGCCGTCCCTGCCGACGTGTGCGCGCGTAGTCGAGTGCGTGACGATACGCCGCGTATCCCATCGCCGTGGCCGCACGCCCCACGCTGATGCGCGCTTCGTTCATCATCTGGAACATGCACGCGAGTCCACCATGCGGTTCGCCGACCAACTCGCCGATGCATGGAGCGCTTTCACCGAAATTGAGGATCGTGCTGGTGGTGCCACGCCATCCCATCTTGTGAATGAGCCCGCCGAGCACAACGCCATTGGGCACGGACCTGCCGTCTTGAAGACGGTAGCGCGGCACAAGCATCAGTGAAATCCCGCGCACGCCGGGTGGCGCACCATCGATGCGCGCGAGCACCATGTGCACGATGTTCTCCGACAGCTCATGTTCGCCGCCGGAGATCCACATCTTGGTGCCAGTGATGCGATAGCTCCCCGCCGGATAGTCATCGCCAGCTGGCTCGGCGCGCGTTCGAAGGTCGGCGAGAGACGAGCCGGCATCCGCCTCGGTCAATGCCATCGTGCCAAGGAAGCGCCCAGTGCGGAGCGCATCGAGAAAGCGCTCGCGTTGACTATCGGTGCCAAACGCATCGACGAGATTGGCGACGCCGGTGGTGAGCATTGCATACGAGGCCGTAGCCACGTTGGCCGCATCGAACCAGAGCAGCGCCGCCGTCGCAACGACGTGAGGAAGCTGCATGCCACCGCGCGCCTCGTCGCACGTGGCCGCGATGAACCCCGCGTCTGCGATCGCGGCAACCGCTGACTTCACGGCGGGCGGCGTCACCACGCGACCGTGTTCGACGAATGGTTCGTGTTCGTCGCTCTCGCGGTGATGCGGCGCAAGCATCGTTTCGGCGAGACGCCGCGCCGTATCGAGCACCGCATCGAACGTTTCGCGCGAATGCTCGGCGAAGCGTGCGCGCTCGGTGAGAAGATCGGTGCGCCGTACCTCGTAGAGTTGAAACTCGAGATCGCGCGTGTTCAGCAGCGAAAGCATCATCGGTCAGAATGGGGTCGCGAGCGAACCGCGCGTCTGTTCACGGCGCGCGGAGTTGACGATACCACGCGGTCATCGCGCGTTCGACGGCGGGCTTCGAGGCCATCCACTCGCCGAGGGTCGCTGGTACGATGTACGAAGCGGCGGCATCGGTCGTGCTGGTACCGGCCTGGAGGGAGCGACGTGCGTGCGCTTCGAGATCGTCGAGC
The DNA here is from genome assembly GCA_965279375.1 of Gemmatimonas sp. Taxonomy (GTDB): domain Bacteria; phylum Gemmatimonadota; class Gemmatimonadetes; order Gemmatimonadales; family Gemmatimonadaceae; genus Gemmatimonas. The sequence continues at coordinate 4,509,760 of OZ257156.1, forward strand.
AGTGTGAGGTAGCGCGTGAGCGCTGCGCGATCGACAACGGCACCGTGCCCCGGCACCAAAGTCGGCGCGCGCAAGCGTTCGAGGGCGCGTACGGACGTCGCAAGCTGGCCCGGCACCGCGTCAGTGAAGTTGGGAAACATGCCGTTCCACACCAGATCGCCCGACCACGTGATTCCGGCGTCCTCGTCGATCACGGCGAGGTCGCTGGCGGTGTGTCCGCGCAATGCAGAGAGTCGCACACGTCGATTGCCGAGGTCGATCTCGCTGACGCGGTCGGCCGGGACGATGATCACGTCAGTCAACGCGTTTCTCAGCGCCGCGTTCTTGGCCGGTGCAACGGGTCCGCCACCGAGCGCCAATTCGCGCGTAGCGGACGTCGCACGGATGGATGGTGGAATGCTGTTGGAGCCGGCCTGCGTGCGCATCGCGGCATCGGTGGTTGGAGGCGTCAGATACCCAGCGACTCCTGAGGCATGATCGACGTGGTAGTGCGTGAGCACCACATGCGTAGGCCAACGTCCGGTGAGTTCGCGCGCACGCTGTGCAAGCCACGCGGCGCCTTCCGTCCGATAGAACCCTTCGACGGCGATCACGCCCGATCGACCGGCGATGATGCCACCATTCGCGAAGGTGGTGCGATCTCCGCCAAGGGGCGTCGAAATCAGCGCCCACGTGTCTGGGCCAATGAGGTCGAGTCGCGCGAATGGTGTGGTCGCGACGGTCGGATGCGCCGGCGCTGTCCAGCGACGGCGCGCGGCGAGCGGTGCGCACGCGGACATCAGGGCGAGATGCGCGAGACAACTGCCTGAGTGCTTGAGAAAGTCGCGTCGTGAGTGCGTCATACCTGAGACTGAATGCGAGGCGTGGGCCGTTCGGCTCAGCGACGCAGCCCGAACGGGATGCGCGACATCGCCAGCTGACCGTTGCTGATCACGACCAACACGTCCTGCAGGGCGCTGATGTCGTCGAGCGGGTTCCGCTCTACAAGGATGAGATCCGCCTCGAATCCCGGCGCCACGCGGCCCACGGTCTTCTCGATGCGCAACAACTCGGCGGCGACCGTGGTGGCGGCCTGCAGTGCCTCCAGCGGCGTGAATCCCAGCTTGGCGAAGCGCGCCACTTCGTGACTGATGCGCGTGACACTGGTGGGACCGTATTGCGTGTCGCCTCCGGTGACGACCTTGACACCCATCGCGTGCGCCTGCCGAATGGCGTCTTCCGCGCGCGGGAACATGTGCTTGCCGCGCAGCTGCAAGATGGGATCGTCGTAGTCGCCGCCCGGCTCGATCAGGTCGGCGAGAGTAGACAGTGTCGGCACGAGAAAGGTGCCCTTCGCCTTCATCAGGCGCAGTGTGCTGTCGGAGATGTAGGTGCCGTGCTCGATGCTACGCACCCCCGCCGCAACGGCCGCGTACGCCCCTTCATCGCCGTGCGCATGCGCCTCGACCGGCACGTTTCGCGTGGCGGCTTCCTCCACCACCGCGCGCAGCTGCGCTTCGTCGTAGACCTGCTTGCGCGGATCGGTATTGGGGAGGCCGGCGCGCTCCGTACCGCGCGTCTTGATCACGTCCACGCCGTGATCGAGGTTGACGCGAACCAACGCGCGCAGCTGCTCTGGCGTGCGTACGCCGCTCAGAAACAGTGGACCGAGCCGCGAGTCGGCGAGCACCGTCTCACCCAAGTCCGGCGTGACGAAGACGCCGGCGGCTTGCATGTCGGGACCGGGCAGCGTGCCGCGCCTCACGGCATCACGAATGGCCACGTCCTGAAAGAGCGGAGTGCTGGCGCTGCGCACGGTCGTCACGCCGCTTTCGAGCGCGCGTCGCGCCGCGTCGAGTGATGCGATGTGTGTGTGCGCGTCGATGAGTCCCGGGAGCATCCAGCGACCCTGCGCATCCACCACCCGCGCGCCCGCGGGCGCGGGAGCACCACTCGCGATACGCGTGATGAGCCGCCCGTCGATCTGCACCGTCGCATCGCGCGTGACTGCGCCTGTCACAACATCGACGACGTTGGCATGGACGACAACCAGCGGAGCCTGCGCGCCAGCGGGCGCCTGCTGCGCGCGAAGTTCCGTTCCTGCGTGCGTGACCTGCAGCAGCGCGAGCGAGACGACGGACACAGCGGAGCGTAACGGAACATGCTTCATCACTCGTACTCCCTGACAACAGTCTGAAGGCCGACTCGGGAACGGAGACAACGTGCCTGCGTCGCGGCGAGAACGCGAGGGTTTTGGGCTGTAGTTCGCGAGACCTGCCGCCCGACCCTCCACCTCGCCAGCTTCCCCGAATGCGCGCCCGCCCCTCTCCGCCAACCAACCTCCCCGACCGCCCGGCGCGGCACGAGCAGACGCACGCCGGCCCGTCGACTGCCTCGGTGCCGAGCGCACTTGCCGCACAGCGCGAGCGAAACCGCGCGATTCGTGCGCACGCGGAGCGGTTGGCGAACACCAGCGAGTGGGGCGCGCTGCCGTTGGCGATCGTGCCTTTGCAGGAGCGCCCACTGGCCGCCGTTCCTGCCGCGATGCAACAGCGCTTCCTTGCCCGTCTGGCGGAACGGATCGAACGCGCGTTCAGCGCGAACGCAGCGGTGCCTCAGGCCGACCTCACCGATCTGAGCGAACCCGCGCAGACGTCGGCCCTTCTGGGCCAGGGGTGCGCGCTATGCCGTGGCGCGTGCTGCACTCGCGGAAGTGATCACGCATTTCTCGGCGAGGATAGTCTCGCGCGCGTTCGAATCGAGAACCCGTCGCTCGATGCCGACGCGCTGCTCGCCGCCTACGTCGCACATCTGCCGGTCGAGCACTACGCCGAGAGTTGTGTGTATCACGGCGCCACCGGATGCGCGCTCCCGCTGCTGCTACGGTCCACCACGTGCAACCGCTATCGTTGCGGCGGGCTGACGGAACTCGCGCGTGCCTTGCAACCGTCCGCGGCGTCGGTCGTCGCGTCGGCTAACGATGTGTCGGCTACCGATGTGTCGGCTACCGATGTTCGCGCGCCAAGCGCGACCGCGCCTACCGTCGCCGTCATCGGGGTGTCGGACAACGTACGACTCCGACGCATCGCGCGCGTGTGCGGTACGACCGCGGACGAACGCCCCGTCAGCGATTGAGCCAGTGACGCACGAATGACCCATCCGGATCGTACGTCGCCGCCTGTTTGGCCACGTTGAAGGCGCGCGTTCCTCGCGCGTCGTTGCCAACACCGGCGGCGTACATCCAATTGCCCCAGTTGCTCGCCACATCGTAGTCCACGAGCAACGATTCGAACCACTCTGCGCCCAGACGCCAATCGATGCGCAGCGTCTGCGTGAGATGGCTGGCCACGTTCTGCCGAGCGCGATTGCTGGTGAAGCCTGATGCGGCGAGCTCGCGCATCGACGCGTCCACGAGCGGAAGCCCCGTGGAGCCTTCGCACCAACTCGCGAAGTCGGCCTCCGCCCGCGCATCTTCGAGCGTACGCCAGGGCACACGACGGCGCTGCAGGCCGCCTTCGGCGAAGATCGCATCGCCGTGTTGCAGCGCGACAAAGCGAAAGAAGTCGCGCCAGCGCAGTTCGAAGACCAGCCAGTAGGTGCTGTCGTTCTTCACGCGTTCCTTCTCGTAGCGCTGCACCTCCCCCCAGACGCGACGCGGCGAGAGGCAGCCCATGGCCAGCCACGGTGAAAGCTTGCTCGAGTCGTCAACACGCAGCATGCCGTTTCGCGTTTCCTTGTACTGCGCGATCTGATCCGTCTCCCAGAGATAGGACTTGAGTCGTGCCATGCCTGCGGTCGCTCCGCCGCGTGGCCGAAAGAGCACGCGCGGATCGTCGGCCGGTTCAGATAATCCGAGCGATTCGAGCGTGGGCAACTCGCCGGGCCCCACCGGTGGTAGCGTGAAGGACTTTGGCGCGGCCACCGGCATGCGAATGCGGATGTCGCGTTCGATCTGCTGTCGAAAGCTCGTGAACAGCTCGGGGAGCGCGCGCACAGGAAACGGCAGATCATCAGGATGGTGCAGCGTGTACCCCCACACGCGATCGACGGCGACACCCATCGGAGCAAGCGCAGAAATCAGTCGCGATTCGACCGACGTCTCTTCCGACGCGACTTCGGCGTGGCAGAACACGCGCGTCGCACCAAGCGCGCGGACCACCTCAGGCAGCTCCACCTCGGGCATGCCGCGGCGCACCACGAGGTCGCCACCGCGGGCTCGCAGCAGCTCCCGCAAGTCGGCGAGCGACTCGAGCAGAAACCGCGCGCGGAACGCACCGGTCTTGGGCACCCCCGACGGGAGCCGACCGAAGTGCCGAGGATCGATGCAGTACACCGGCACTACCGGCGCGCCAGTCGCCACGGCGCGTACCAACGGCTCGTGATCGTCGAGGCGCAGGTCGTTCCGCAGCCAGACGATCACTGGGGGCGAGGGCGTGTCGACCGGGAGCGGACCAGCGGGAGCGGACATGCGATGGGACCGGTGAGTGGTTCACGCAACGAACGGGCGGCGGACGCGACGGTTCCCGCGTAGTCAGCGGCCGTTGTCGGGTTCCGACAGCGACTTGCGATGTAGGGAATGGCCCCCGTACTGCCGTCTCCTTTTTCGCGAGTTCTGATCATGCCCGTCATCTCCTCGCACATGCGCGACGCCCTCGCGCCCCTGCTCGACTGCGCCCGCACACTCCGCGACGTGGACCGCACCGCGTGGCTGGCTGAGCTGCGGAAGGAATCGCCAACCGTGGTGACCCTGCTGGAGCAATTGCTGCGCGCGCAATCGCCACGCAGCAGCGCGCCGCGCGATCGATGAAGGACGCGCGCTGAGAACCAACAGCACCGATCGCGCATGATGCTCTCCCAGCTTCTGCTGACGGCGTCCGGTCTCGGCGCGGCCTACGTTGTGGTGGCTGCGGCGGTGGCCCATCGCTTCACGAGTCCGTTCACTCGCGGTCGACGCCAGCAGCTGCGCTCCACGTCGCCGGAGCTGCACGCGGGATGCACACACCTCTCGCTCCGCGCGCGCGTGGATGGTACATGGCTCAGCGCCTCCCTGGCCGATGTTCCGAACGCGCCAAGCGCAGTTGTGCTCGTGCACGGCCGCGGAACGTCGCGAGGCAGTCAGCTGCGTGAGAATGCCTATCCTCTCGTGGAGGCGCTCAACGCGGCGGGATTCGCGGTACTGCTATTCGACCTGCGTGGTCATGGCGACAGCGCGTCCACGCGCATCACGTTCGGCATTCGGGAGCAGCGCGACATTCTGGGCGCGTTCGACTGGTTGCGCGAGCGGGGCTTCTCGCCCGGAAACATCGGCGTGCTGGGCGCGTCGATGGGCGGAGCAGCCACCATCGCTGCGGCGGCGATCGAGCCGGGATTCGGAGCCATCGTGATCGACAGCGCCTACACAGACGTGGGCGTGATCTTCGCACGGCAATTCGCGCGCTTCACTCGGCTTCCCACCCCGGTTCTCCACAGTGCGCTCGTCGTGGCGCGTTGGCTGACGGGCGAGTCCATCGCTGATTTTCGTCCGCTCGACCTCGCACACCGACTGCGCGCCCGACCTACGCTGGTCATCCACGCTCAGGGGGATAGCATAGTGCCGGTGGAACAGGCGCACGCGATTGCGGCGGCGGCGGACGGTGAGTTGTGGCTGACCGGCGCACGCGGGCATCTTCGCTCGTACGCCCATGACCGTGCCGCATATCTGCACCGTGTGGTCGGGTTCTTTGCACGACACGTGGGCACCGCGGTGGCAGCGGATGCGGTCTCGCCGATCTCCGCGATGCCGGCGCGGGCCTTGACGCGCGATACTAGGCGCGAGGTGAAGCGCGAGGAGGAGCGCGGCGCCGTGGGACACCCTGCGGAGGAGCCGGTGACGCGGTAACGTTGGCGCGTCCTCAACATTCCGCGCGCACACCGCCACCTCAGCCCCGGTGCCCATGCCGACGATCGCACCAACGCCTCGCTGCCGTTCCGCACGCTTCCGGATTGGAATCGTCGTCACTGCCGCCGTGCTCGCCGGGCACACCACGTCGCTGCGCGCCCAGGCGCGGTTGGCGGTGAGCGGATCAACGCTGCCATCGCCGGCCAGTGTACTTGGCTACGAGCCCGGAACGGCGCGCAAGCTGCCGACGTGGAAGCAGGTGACCGACTACTTCACCTCGCTCGACAAGGCGAGTCCGCGCGTGAGTGTGCGGACGCTCGGCAAGACGACACTCGGCCGACCGTTTCTCGTCGCGTTCATCGCCGACCCGGCCACGCTCAACAATCTCGAGAAGTACCGACGCATCCAGCGTAAGCTGATGGACCCGCGCCTGCGCGCGAAGGATGAACTCGAGTCCCTCCTCGCAACGGGCAAGAACGTCATTCTCATCACGTCGAGCATTCACTCCACCGAGGTGGGCGGCTTCACCACACCGCTGGTGCTGGCCGACCGACTGGCTCGCGCGGAGACGCCTGAGGCTCGCAGCATTCTCGCCAATACCATCGTGATGCTCGTGCCGAGTCAAAATCCTGACGGCGTCGACATCGTCGGCGACTGGTATCGCTCGACGCTGGGCACGCCTGCCGAGGGCACGCAACCGCCAGAGCTGTATCACAAGTACACCGGTCACGACAACAACCGCGACTGGTACGCGTTCACACAGCTGGAGACGCGATACACGGTGGACTCGCTGTACACGCCGTGGAATCCGCAGATCGTCAACGACGTACATCAGCAGGGCTCGAATGCGGGACGCATCTTCATTCCGCCGTACATGGATCCGGTGGAGCCCAACATCGACCCGATTCTCACGGCCGGCACGAACGCGCTCGGCATGTCGATGGTGGCGCGCATGACCGCTGAGGGAAAGACGGGTATCGCGTCGAACGCCGCGTACGATCAGTGGTCACCGGCGCGCCAGTATTCGCTGTATCATCGTGGCGTGCGCATTCTCACTGAGACGGCGAGCGCGCGGCTGGCGACGGCCATCGATCTCCCATTCGCCTCGCTCGGAACCGGGCGCGGCTACGACGCGAAGGTGACGAGCTGGAACTTCGCCTCCATCTGGCCCGGTGGTACGTGGACGTACGCGGATATCGTATCGTATCAGGTGAGCGCATCATGGGCGCTCTTGAGCGAAGCGGCGCGCAGCCGTCGGCAGTGGCTCGAAAGCTACGCGGCGTTAGGCACGAGGGCGCTGGCGCCTGAACATCCGTGGACGGCAACCGCGACACCGACGGCGTTCGTGATCCCGACGGCGCAGCGCGACACGCAAGCACTGCAGCGGATGCTCTGGATGCTGCAGCATGGCCAGGTGGAAGTGCGTACGGCAACCGCGCCCGTCACGACGGCCACCACCACCTACCCTGCGGGCAGCTATCTCGTCTCGACCACGCAGCCGTTCGGCGGCTACGCCAAGACGATGCTGGAGCGTCAGCAGTACCCGAATCTCTTCGACTACCCGGGCGGCCCGCCCAAGCGACCGTACGACGTCACGGCGCACACGCTGCCGCTGTTGCTGGGTGTGCAAGTGGAGGCGGTCACTACGCCGGTCTCGATGTCGAACGCACCGATTGCAGCGGTCGCGGAACCCAAATTTGCGGTGAACGGATTGAGCGACACCAGGGCGCGTCGCGTGGCGATCTACCGCAGCTACAGCGCGTCGATGGACGAAGGATGGACGCGATGGATGTTCGATGCGAATCGCATTCCGTTCACGAGCATCGTCGACAAGGACATTCGCGCGGGTGCGCTGCACGATCGATTCGACGTGATCATTCTCCCCGACCAGAACACCGCGGGATTGGCGCGCGGGCTCGGCAACGCCTATCCAGATTCACTGCGCGGCGGCATTGGCGGCAGCGGTGGCAATGCGCTCGCCGACTTCGTGCAGCAGGGCGGAACGCTGCTCGCGTTCAACGATGCGAGCGAGTACGCCATCGAGACGCTCAAGCTGCCCGTCAAGAACGTGCTGGCTGGCGTGCGCAACACCGACTTCTACGCGCCGGGATCATTGATGTCGGTGCAGCTCTCGCCGGGCCATCCGCTCGCGGCCGGTGTGACGGCGCCGGTGCCCGCGATCTGGTTTGAAGACAGCCCCGCCTTCGAGATCACCGACCCGTCGCGCGCGACGGCGGTGGCGACGTATCAGGCGAGCGGTGACCCGTTGCTCTCGGGATGGCTGCTGGGCGGCGCGAAGCTCAATGGCAAGGCCGCGATGGTGGACGTTGCACAGGGCAAGGGCCACGTCGTGCTGTATGGGTTTCGTCCGCAGTATCGCGGACAGACGATGGCGACGCAGCCGCTGATCTGGGAAGCGATCATGCGGCTGCGTCAGTAGGCCAACGTTACTTCAAGTTCGTCTTGAAGAACGACAACGACTTGGTCCAGGCGTCTTCAGCAGCTGCCTTGTTGTACGCCTGGCCGGTCGGGTTCGCAAAGGCGTGGTTGGCATCGGCGTAGACGTTCACACCGATCGCCTTGCCAGCCGCCTTGATCTTGGACTCCATCGCGCGCACGCTGTCCACGGGAATGCCCGTGTCCTTGCCGCCGTAGAAGCCGAGCACTGGCGCGGACAGACGCGCGAGCTGCGTCTGGTCAGTGATGGGCGCGCCGTAGTAGATCACGACGGCCTTCACATCCTTTCCGCCGACGAGTCCCGTGCGCAGCGACCAGTGACCGCCGAAGCAGTAGCCAACAGCGCCGATCGACGTCGCGCCCTGCTTCTTCAAGTAGTCGATGGCATCGAAGATGTTCTTGTCGCCGACGGGCACGTTGGCCATCGCGCCCTGATAGAGCTTCATCGCCGCATCCGGCGTGGTGGCGACGGAGCCGAAGAGATCGACGGCGAGCACCGTGTAGCCTTCGCCAGCGTAGCGCTTGGCCACGGCCTTGATGTTTTCGTTGAGCCCCCACCATTCGTGCACCATGATGAGCGCCGGCTTGCCCGCGCCCGCCTTGGGCTTGGCTGGCTTTGCCAAGAAGCCCGAGATCACCTTGCCGTCGATCGTGCTGTACTTGACCGTCTCGGAGGTGACCGCTTGCCGTGGCGCGATGAGTGCAGCGGGCGACGGCGTCGGTGTTTCGTTCGCGTGTTCGTGCCGCATGGCGGCGGCGTAGTCAGGCTGGTTCTGCTGGGCCGCGAGCGGAGCGGACGCCAGCACGAGCGTTGACACGCCAGCGATCAGGCGAAGCGAGCGAGTAAGCATCATGTGTCGAGGAGTGGTAGTTGGAAGATGAGCGCGACTACAGCGCGCGCTCGAACAGCAGGACTTCGGTGGAGTCGGGCGAGAGTCGCATCGGTCGAACCGGGCGAAACCCCAGCCGCTCCAGCAAGCGGATCGAGGAAGCGTTCTCTGGATCGGTGATCGCCGCGAGCCGCGTCAGCGCGTGTATGCTGCGCCCCTGCTCAATCACGGCTTCGGCGGCTTCTCGTGCGTACCCCTGACTCCAGAATTCGGGCAGAAAGGCGAACCCGATGTCCGGCACGTCCAGTCCGTCCCGTCGGATCAATCCGCAGATTCCGATCGCGGTTTCATTCGACCGCTGCTCGACACGGTACAGTCCGAAGCCGTTGGTCGCGTAGCTGGCAATCGCGCCATTGCGGAGATACGTGACGGCGTCGTCGACCGTGCGCACGCCGCGATCCCCGATGTAGCGCAGGAACGATGGCTGGTTGACCAACGCCAGCATGAACGCGCCATCCTCTTCCGTCAGACGGCGCAACAGCAGTCGCTCAGTCACCGCGACCGCGCCCTCCAACTGCGCATCGCGCGCTTCGTTCACGGGTCTATGGTGCGCAGGTGAAGGCGCCGCTGTTCACGAGGTTCGCAACAGCTCGGAGCTGCGCGTCCGTGGTCGCCAGGCGTTTCGCGGCGCGCAACGGAGCGCAGGCTTTGTCTGGCTGATCCGCCATTCCGTACGCCGTGACCATGTACACGTACGCAAACGTGCTATCGGCCGAACTTGTGAGCTTGCCGAGTGCCGCTTGAAGCTGAGGTATCGCATCACGCGCAACCGCGGGCGCCTCCGCCTCTTCCGCGTTCGCCAATGCGCGCTTGACGGCTTCGAGCGTGCGGCGGGCCTCCTCCGCGCCAGCAGTCGACGGGGCAGCAGGCGGCGTTGCCGCGGGCGCGGCGTCCACCGTCGCCGGTGCCGATGGCGTTGCCGGCGCTGACGCAGCCGCGCCGCCGCTTGCTGGCGGCTTGGTGCCGCCCGATGGCGAAGCGTTCGCGGGCGGCGCGGTGACGTTCGGCGGCATCAACGCCGAAACCCCCGCCGAATCGAGTGCGCCCGGCGTGGCCACAGCGGGAGACCCACTTCCCCGCAGGAAGAACGCCGCCGCTCCTACTACGACGGCGCCCACAACGGCGAACAGCACACCGCGCGACGATCCGGACGCGGCGGGTGCGGCCCCCGTGCCAGCGGCTGCCGCGGGCGATGCCGCCGCCTTCGCAGGCGAACTCTCTGCCTTCTTGGGTGCGGTCGTCTCCTTCCACTCCACCGTCGAAGCCACCGCCGGCGCAACCGCCGCGGTGGACATCGGCGTTGGCGAGAGCGCCGCACTCGACAGCGGCGTCCGCGTGCGCAACACCGACGATCCAATCCACGCTTCGGTCGCCGCGACCACAGCGTCCGCGAAATCGAGTGCCGATGCCGTGCGCGCATCCGGCTCGCGCGCCAGCGCGCGCGTGAACGCCGCCTGCAACGCCTCGGGCCACGCCACCTCGGGCACGCCCTCGGCGAGCGTGCGCGGATCGCCCACGATGCGCGCGGTCAGACTGCGCTCCGGTGAGCTCGAATCGAACGGCAGCACGCCCGTGAACATTTGGTAACCAACCAACGCCAACGCGTAGACGTCGCTGCGCGCATCAAGCGGCTCGCCAAACACCTGCTCGGGGCTCATGAACTCCGGTGTGCCAATCACCGAACCGGCCTGCGTGAGCTGCGTGCGCTGTCCCTGCGTGCCATCCACCACCTTCGCGATACCAAAGTCCACCACCTTGGAGCGATCGATGCCGCCCTCTTCGGTGATGACCATGATGTTGTCTGGCTTGAGGTCACGATGCACGATGCTCATGCGATGCGCGGCGTCGAGTCCCTCGGCGACCTGGAAGATCAGGTTGGCCGCGCGCGCGGGGGGCAATCGCGGCTGCTCCTCGAGAATGTCGCGCAGCGTTCGCCCCGGCACGAATTCCATCGCGAGATAGACGAGCCCATTGCTCGTCTCGCCGAAATCGAAGACACGCGCCACACGATCGTGCTCGATGCGCGCCGCGTTGGCCGCCTCACGGTTAAACCGCGCCACCGCCGCCGAGTCCTGCACCATGCTGGGGTGCAACACCTTAATGGCCGCCTGCTGCGGCAGGCGCACGTGCCCCGCCAGATACACACGGCCCATGCCGCCCTCGCCCAGCAGCTTGCTGATCAGATAACGATCGGCAATGACGGTACCGATGAGATCGGCATTCGTTTCGTCGGCGCGGAGCGTGGTGCCGTCAGCGGGGCAGAAGGCGTTGCTGTCTGGATACGTGGTATTGCAGATCGGACAGGTTTTCGGCATACGCTAGTACTTTTATCCTATTGACGCCGTACCTGAACAAGCACGACGTTAGGGTGGCAGTTCGACGATTCCACTTGAGAGGTGTCTGCATGTCCGTGACGCATACCGGTCGGCGTTGGCCCGGCCTCCTGCTGGCCGCGAGTCTCGCCGCCGCACTTCCGCTCTCCGCCCAGTCTTCCGCAGCGGATTCGCGGCCGACCGTCGCCATCATGTACTTCAACAACGGCTCGATTCTCGACAACGCGTCGTACGCGCCGCTCAGCAAAGGCATGGCCGATATGCTGATCAGCGAGATCGCGCAAAATGGCGCCGTTCGCGTCGTTGAGCGTGACCGCCTGCAGTCGCTCATCGAAGAGCAGAATCTGCAGAACAGCGATCGGGTGGACAAGGAGACTGCCGTGCGTCTCGGCAAGCTGCTTGGGGCCCGTCACATTCTGATGGGCGGCTTCGTCATCGACCCCGCCAAGAACATGCGCATCGACGTGCGGTCGGTGAACACGGAGACGTCGGCCATCGAGTACACCGAAACGCTGACGGGCAAGTCGGACAAGCTGCTCGAGCTGGTGATTCAGCTGGGCGCCAAGGTCAACGCGGGACTCAAGCTTCCGGCGATGAAGACGGCCAGCGCGACGATTCCTGCCGCGAAGAGCCCGAACCAGTTCAAGGCGCTGATGGCCATGAGCCAGGCCCTCGAAGCGGAAGACAAGAAGAACCCCGCCGAGGCGTCGAAGCTCTACAAGAGTGCAGTGGCGCTCAATCCTGATTTCGATCGCGCCAAGTCTCGGCTCGCGTCGCTGGAGAAGATCTCGCGCTAAGTCGGAAGGTCGCTGCCGCACCTCGGTAGCGATGAGAGAAACGAGAAGCGCGTGTCGATCGGTCGATCGACACGCGCTTTTGTCTGCCTAGGCTTCGAGGAACGCACCGCCGAATGGCGCCTAGTTTTCCTTGAAGGCCACGGTGATTGCCAGCGGTCCATTCGCCATCGGCGTGCACACGGCGCCGGTCTGCACCGCCGCCGGCGCGCAGTCGCCGCCCCAACGATCGAAGACGGTCTCGGCGCCCGGCAGCGCCGCAATGCGAAGTGCGGTTCCCATCGGAACCATCACGGTGCACTTGTTCGACTGATTGGGCGCCGTGATCGCGCACGCCGTCGTTCCGTTCAAAGTCACGGTGCCGCTCGTACCACGGATCGCCGTCACCGTGATCTCCACTGGCACGAGCAGATCGAACGTGCCCGACACCGCCGCGGCGACAGTCGGCGTGAGGGTGCACGACGTGGCACCGACACACGCTCCGGTGAATCCTGAGAACGCCGACTCTGCGCCCGGCACCGCCGTCAGCACGACGGGCGCGCCGATCGTGACGAGGCGCGCGCAGGTGGCACTGCCCCGCGACACCGTCAGCGCGCAGAACGGCGCGCCGTCGATGAGCACCGAACCACCGCCCTGCCCCGAGAGCGAAAGCGTCAGCGGCACCTGCCGCTGGGTGAACGTTGCCCCCACGGTGCGAGCCGCGGTGATGGCCAGCGTGCAGCGTCCGGTGCCGCCGCAATCACCCGAGAACGCATCGAAGCTCGAGCCAACCGACGCAGCGCCCTGCAAAACCACACTCGATCCGACATCGGTCAGTCGCGTGCACGTCACCGTTGACTGACCGAGCGCCAACGCGCACGCCACCGAGCCGTCGACTGAAATGCTGCCGGCGCCGGTACCAGTCAGCGTCATCGTGAGCGGAACCTGACGACGGCGGAAGGACGCCGTTGCGGTCATCGGTGACGCGACCGAGAGCGAGCAGGTCGCGCCGCCGATGCAGGCACCACCAAATCCATCGAACAGCGACTCCGTTGTCGGCGTGGCGCCGAGCACAATCGTCGAGCCGACATCCACCAGCCGCGTGCAGGAGGATGCACCCTGCGTGAGCGTCATCGAGCACGCGGGCGCGCCATCGACCGTCACCGCACCGGCACCCGTGCCACTCAACTGCAGCGTCAGCTGCACCTGGCGACGCGTCATCGTCACGGACACGGTACGCGGCGCGTTCATCGTCACGTTGCAGTTGAAGCCACTGCAATCGCCGCCGAATCCGCCAAAGGTCGATTCAGCACCGGGCGACGTCGAGAAGCTGACGACGGTGCCAGCGTTGACCAACCGCGTGCACGTCACGGCAGTCTGTGCGAGCGTGGAGGCGCAACTGCCGCCGTCCGATGCGGTCACGCCACCCGAACCAGTGCCAGTCAGTGCAACGGTCAGCGGGTACTGCGTGACGCTGAAGGTCAGGCTGACTGTTTGCGGCGCGTTCATCGAGACCGTGCACGCGCCGGTGCCAGTGCAAGCGCCGCCAAAGCTGGCGAACTGCGAACTGGTCGCCGCCGTGGGCACCACCGTCACCGACGAACCCGCATCGAAGGTCTGCGTGCAGCTCGTCGTGGTTTGCTGCGAGGACAACGTGCAAACGAAGCCGCCCGGCAGTGTGGCGCTGCCCTGGCCGGGACCGTTGAGCACCAGCGTCAATGCCACCTGCCGCCGACCGAATGTCGCGACGACGTTGCGCGTTTGCGAGAGCGTGGTGGTGCAGGTGTTGGACTGTCCGCTGCACGCGCCGCTCCATGCGGTGAAGCTGGAGTTCGCGTCGGGAATGGCGGTGAGCGTGATCGACGTGCCGAAGGTCGCGGCCTCGGTGCACGTGCCGGTGTTCGCCCCTGCCGCTCGCGCGCACGCGATCGTCGAACCGCCAGTGACCAATCCGCTGCCGACGCCTGCTGGCGTCACCGTGATGCGCTGGGCATCGAAGAATCGCGCCGAGGCGGATACGGCGGCCGCGCCCGGCGTCACGGTGCACGTCGCACCGGTCGCACTCGCGCAGTCGGCGCCCCACCCCGCAAAGAATTGCTGTGTGCCACCCGTCGGCAGCGGCTCGCCAACGGCGGTGAGCTGATACGGCGCGCCTTCGGGCGTATCGACGGCGCAGGTGCCCGAGGTCGCAGTCGGTGTGATGCGGCAATCCAATCCGTTCGCTCCGGTTACCCGACCACGACCGTCGGTGCCTGCGGCCGCGCTCACCGTCAGCCGGCGGAGCGCGGCGAATCGCGCGGTCGCGACACGAGCCTGCGACATCGTGACCACGCACGTCGTGGAGTTCGTCGCCGATGCGCACGCATCACTCCACGCACCGAACGCGCTGCCCGGATCGGCCGTGGAGGTCAACGAAACCGTGGACTCGCCGGTGAACGAGAACGCGCAGGTTCCGCTCAATGCGGCGCCGGCCACCTTGCAATCGATACCCGCCGGCGTCGAGCGAACCGTGCCCGTGCCCGCACCGGTACCCACGTTGATCGTCAACAGGACGGGAGGGCGCTGCACGCGCACCGACACCACCTTGATCAGCGTGCCAATGCGCGCGGAGATCCGGGCCGTGCCCAGCGACACGCCGGTGATCACGCCCGTTGCGCCATTCACCGTCGCAACCGTCGGCTCGTCCGAGCTCCACACGACACTGCGATCGGTCACCAGCTGTCCGCGCGTATCGAGCACGCGCGAAGTGAGCGTGGTGGTTGCGCCAAGAATCACCGGCACCACGTCCGTCGCCTGCACCACTGCGCTGCCACCCTGCAGCACTTCCACCGACGCCAAGTCGATGAGCGTCACCGGCTGCGTCACCGTCGTCGTCAACCCGGGCGCAAGGCGCAGCGGACCAACGACCTGCTCATCGACGATGGAGCCATTCACCAACAACGAGAGATTGAGCACCACCGCACAGGAGGCGCTGGTGCTGTTGCCGCTCGCGCTCACATCGCGCGCCGGATCGGACAGACAGGTGCCGACATCGACAGGAATCGGCACCGCTTGCGACGACTCGCTCGTGAGTGTCAGCACCTGTGACCCGATGCGGACGCTGCTGCCGTCCTGCCGCAGATACGAGGCCACGACGTTGAGCGACACGACGTCGGTCGCGGTGGCAACCTTCCGCGGCACGCTCGCCGTGAAAGCGATCGTCGCCGGACCCGCCGAGCCTTTCTTGCCTGGCGAGAGCATGTCACCGCAGGCCGCCGTCACCGCGAGCGGCAAGACCAGCGCCGCGATGCGCCATTGGCTCGCACGTCGGAGAACGGAGTGACACAGTGCCTGCAGCTGCATGGACATCGAGAAGGTGCGCATGTGAGTGCGCCTCAAAAGCGAGACGAAATGACGAGGCCGAGTCCGGCCCCGGTAAACGAGCGTGACGGCTTGTTTCCTGTTGGCGTGCGCTGAGTGAGCACGCCCCCCTGTGCGCGTACGTACGGCTGCACCGACATCAGGCTGCGACGCAAGTTCACGCCGAACGTCAGCGTCGCGCTACGCACCCCAGCAGTCGGCAATCCAAGGTCGACGCCGAGCCCGGAGTGCCAACGCGCGTCGGTCGAAATTACGAAGTCACGTCCGACTGCCCACGGCAACACGGTGCGCGCGCCTACATCGACGTACTGACCACCGGACTTCTCCACCGTCAGCCCATCTCGCGCGAAGGGCGCCCGCCAGCGATACGCGGTGTATGCGAGCAACTCACGCACATGCGGCGCCGCAATCTGCAACTGCGCATCCGCACTCAGCACGGGCCCAAGCCGGACCGACGCGATACTCGGCCCGCCACGCCCGGCCGCATCTGTCGCAATATCGGTCGTCAGCTTGTCCTCGGCGAATACATCTGCGGCAAGCGCGACGATCAACCGATTGGCGCCAACGGTCCGATCGCCGCTGACCGACGCGCGAATGACTCCGCCGGGGGTGAAGTCGGCCGTGGAGGCTCCCACCGTCAGCGCGGCGAGCGGCTGGTAGCGTCCGCGCACCTCGTACGAACCGCCGTAGGCCATCGCCCACTTGCCCAGCTGCTGCGGCACGACGAAGCCGAGCGTTCCGCTGGGGCCGGAGCCGACCGAAGTGCTGCCCATGCCGAGCGCCGGCGCACCAAGCACGCGCAGCGTGGCGAACTCCGGCACCGAGAGCGCAGTACGCCCAGTCGGTGCATTGAGCCCCACCGTGAAAATCAGGCCATCGCCCCACACCCGCCCGGAAGCGCGAACGCGCACATCACTGACGCCGCCGAGCGACGCGGTGCGTGTGCCGCCCTGTGCCGCGGGGTCGGTATAGGTGATGCTGCCACGCGAATACAGCGCAGTGATATCCATTCGCCAGCCGCCGATCGGGACCGCCGTGGTAATCGGCAACGTGAACTGCTGCACCTTGGTCAACCGTGTGGAGTCGAGCCCTGCGAAGCCCGTCTGCGGAATGCCGCCGCCACCGAACGAGATCGATTCGAAGGACATGCCCGCGCCGAGCGCACGCGTCCCGACGAGACGATCCTGCGCGTGCGCGGAGCCGGCGGTCATGAGCATCGCGGCGACGAGGGTCGCCCACGGCGCGACGAACCAGCGCTGATCGACTGCCTCGGTCCGCAACGCCGCGTGGGGCGCCTCATGATTCATGGACGACGGATGGTCACCACGACGGTGACGACCGTGCTCGGGAAGGAGGGATCACCCACTCCGCCCGAAGGACGTGTCAGCGACGTGATGAAGTCGAGCGGGCGATTCAGCCGATCGATCGTGCCCGTCTCCGGCGCGTTGATCGCCCGTACACCCGGCAGCAGCGCCGGAGGAACCGCCGCTGCCCGCGCGATGCTCTTGAGCTGCGACGCTCGGTCGCCCGCCGCCTGAAACGTCGGCGTCAGACGCGAGGCCTGCTCGAACTCCTGAATCGCGCGCCGCCGATCACCGGCGAGCTCCGCCTGCACTCCGCGACCATACGCCGTCAGCGAGGCGAGGCCGACCGCCGGGCGATCCTCGATGCGCGCCCGCTCCGCCGGAGTGAGCGTGACCCCCAGTGCCTCGAACAGTCGGAACGCCACGGCCTTTTCCGCCGCCAGGATATCCGCGAACGAAGCGCGTGCGTCGAGCGCGGACTCCAACTCGCCCGTCTCGACATCCGCCACCCGCGCCGACAATCGCAGCTCACCACTGGGCAGCGTGTCGAGTGCGCCGAGCACGAGGCGCCGGGCGCGCAACAGCTGACCAACGCGCGGCGCCGTCGAAGAATCGACTCGGCCGGTCTTCGTCAGGTCGAGCTCGCGGAGCACCTCGCTCAGACGCGAACGCTCCACCAGCTGCAGCTGCGCGCTGCGCGACAGGTCGGTGACGAGCAAATCGGAGAGCGCGAAGCCCAGGGAGGTGAGGCGCGCGTCGTTGGAGCTGAGGCGAAAGGGCGTGACGCCGACCGTGCCCGCGGCTGCACCGGCGCCACGTTCACGAGCAAGCGCGGCGGCAGATGCCGAGTCGATGGCGACGCGGCTGGTGACGGCGGGCGTGCGGGGACCGGCGGAGGCGCAGGCGCCGAGCAGGAGCGCGCCAATCGATGCGACGCCTAACGTCGCGATGCCGCGGATCGGCAGGCGTGCTCCAGTCTGCTCGCGGCGTCGCACCAGTCCAACGGACCATGCGGACTTCGGTGTCATCTCTTCAAACGGATCGTGAGGGCCACCGCGCCGTTCAGGCGCGGTAGTGCAGATCACCATATACGAGAGGGAAAGGTGCCCCCCCCTCCAACGAGCGTCAAGAATAATTTGACCTATACGAAGCGAAGATTTCCTTCACGTTTCACGGGCGGCGTGCACGGGCCTTCGTGGGTGCACTTTCCTCTCCGAAACGATCGACGGCCGTCACGATCACAACGGGTCGCGCCCCATCGCCCGCCGGCGCGATAACCACGCGCCGCTGCGATCCCGGGAGCACACGCTGTCTCCACCCGCTATCGGTTCGGACATGCACGGTCCACCACGCCACGGCCGAGCCCGCTAACGGAGCGAGCGACAGTACGACTTCTCCCGTCGCCGGGTCGTCACCAAGCGTCGCCCGGGGCGACGGCATCCGCTTGCGCGAGAGCCATGGCGATGCAGGCACCAGAGCGTCCGCGCCATAGAGCTCGCTCACGAGGCGTTCCGCCAAGGCCGCGGCGGCGGCCTCCCTGGGAGGCTGCGTGGCCACACCCACCAGGACGCTGTCTCGGCGCACTGTTGCCGCTGGCATCAGCGCGCGCATGGAAAACAGCACATCACCGGTCGCCGCTGTCGCCCGGGTCGCCCGGATCTGCGCATTCAGTTCGCCCGGACCCCAGGTACCGCCCGCCGCCGCACGGCTTGCGTTGTGCCCGGGCCAGATGTGGCGCCCTTTGGCGTTCTCGCCAAGCCACCAATCGAGGAGCACCGGGTAGCTCTGCGCGGTCTGCGCGATCGGCCAGTAGAGCTGCGGCGTGAAGTAGTCGATCCACCCCTCGCGCAGCCATCGACGTGAATCGCCGTACAGCTTGTCGTACGAGTCGAAGCCCTTGATCTGCGCCGGATTGCCCGGGCGCCAGATGCCGAACGGACTGATTCCGACTTTAACCCACGGTTTGAGCGACTTCGTGCGCATGTAGAGCAGCTGCACGAGCGTGTCCACGTTGTGGCGACGCCAGTCATTGCGATCGAGCCGACCGCCGCGAGCACGATAGGCCCGATAGCTCGACGAGTCGGGGAATGGCACCTCGACGGTGTCCGGCCCAACCTCGGGATACGGGTAGAAGTAATCGTCGATGTGAATGCCATCGACGTCGTAGCGCTTGACCACGTCGAGCATGACGCGCAGCGACTGCTGCAGCACCTTGGGCTCGCCCGGATCCATCCAGAGATACTTGCCGTAACGACGCACGAGCTCCGGGTGCGCTTCGCTGATGTGCGTCTTGGCCGAGGGGCTGAACGCACTCGCGTGGCGGGCGCGATACGGATTGAACCACGCGTGCAGCTCGAGCCCGCGCGCATGCGCCGCTTCCACCGCGAAGGTGAGCGGATCGTAGTACGGCTCGGGCGCGCGCCCTTCGAGGCCGGTGAGATACGCGGACCACGGCTCGAAGGGCGAGTCGTACAGCGCGTCGGCGGCGGGACGGACCTGCAGCATCACGGCGTTCAGATGCAGCGCTTTCGCTCGATCGAGGATCGCCAGCAATTCCGATTGCTGCTCGAACGACGACAGCCCTGGCTTGGACGGCCAATCGATGTTGGCCACGCTGGCCACCCAGACGCCTCGAAACTCACGCGCGATGGGCGGCGGCATGTCGGGCGACTGCGCCCGCACGAATGGCGCAGCGCTAAAACACGCGAGCGTCGCGAGCTCGAGGGCCCAACGACGCACGAATGGAGAACGATTCACAGGAGCGAGCCGGAAAGGCAGCGCGTCGGCTACTTCGAGTCGACTACTTCGTGCTGGTGGGCTCCACCCAGAGCTTGGGATACAGCTTCTTCAGCTCGTCGAGCTTGGGCAGATCGTTGTACACGATGTACGGCTGCGTGAGGTGCTGCGGGAGATAGTTCTGATGATACGCTTCCGCCATGTAGAACGCTTTGAGCGGCGCAACCTGGGTGACGATCGCGCGCGAGAACTTCTTGGATGCGCTCAGGCCAGCGATGAAGGCGGTCGTGGCCTTCGCCTGCTCGGGGGAGTTGGTGAAGATCGCGGAGCGGTACTGCGTGCCGACGTCCGGCCCCTGGCGATTGAGCTGCGTGGGGTCATGCGCCACGGTGAAGAACACCTCCAGCAACGTCGCGTACGACACCACGGCGGGATCGAAGGTGATCTTGACCGCTTCCGCGTGCCCCGTGTCGCCGTCGCTCACCCGCTCGTACGATGGGTTCACCACCGTACCGCCGGCGTAGCCCGAGACGACGTTCGTCACGCCTTTCACGTGCTCGAACACCGCTTCCACACCCCAGAAGCAACCGCCCGCGAACACCGCGGTCTCCGTTGCGCGAGGTGCCGACGCGTTGGCGTTCGTCGAGAACGGTAGCGCCAAAAGCAGAGCGCCGGTGAGTGTCACGAGTGAGCGAACCATCGAAGACTCCAGCGAGATGGCGAGTACGAACTTACAGCGATTGTTGAACATATCCGAAGCGGCCCACGAAGTTCCCGCAGGCGACGACAGAGGGATCGGTTGCGGACGCGCGTTACGGCCGCGCGCGCCCAGTCGCACGATATCCTGCGCGGTACAGCGGGTTGCGACTGTCACTCGGCAGATCGGAGCGCTGTCCGCGCACGGCGTCCATCGACGAGGGCAGTTCGAATGGCAGCCGACCGGTGGGGAGCACTTTCCCTTCGAGGGCGTCGAAGAGCGCGTCGTCGCTGCTGCCGAAGTCGCCGATGAGCGTCTCCGCCAACGGCTTGAGCGCCGTCAGAATGGCCGGTCGATCGAGATACACGACGATGATCGTGCGCTTCTTCGCGGCCACGGCCGCTACCTTCGCGAGCGTCGAATCGGCGGCCTTGAAGTCGAGATCGCCCTCGTGCTGCATGCGGCCAAAGAAGAACGTGGGGTGAAGCGTCTGAAACGGAGCCGCCACACGTACGACCGCGATGTCCGCCCGCTCCGGAGTGGTCGCCACGCGATAGCCGCGCGCGCGGACCACGGCCGTGTCGATCCCGTGCACGTAGAGCGCACTTCCGCGCTTGGGAAGCATGCGCGCACCGCCCGCGTGCTCGAGCACCACCAACGCCCGCGCCTGCGTCTGCGCTGCCTCGCGATGATGCGCCGGCTGGGAGATGATTCGCACGGCCGCGGCGTCGTCCACGATCGGATTCTCGAAGAGCCCGAGCGAGAACTTGAGCGCCAGCACGTGCGCTACCGCCTCATCGAGGCGCGTCTGCGGCAGCAGGCCGCCGCGCACCGCCGCCACGAAGGGCGCGCCGTCGTCCACGCCGCCAAACTGATCGATGCCTGCTCGCATCCCCTTCGCGAACCGCTGCGTGACACTCAGCGATTCCACGCCCCACGGCATGGCGATGTCCTGCGGCTCCATCGGTGGTGTACCGGTCTGACAGGCCGTGTTGCAGTCACGCGTGATGGCCCAGTCGGAGACGACGAGGCCGCGAAACGCATAGCGCCCGCGCAGCAGCGTCGTCAGCAACTGTGCGTTAAAGCCCGCTCCCACACCTTCCAGCGGCGCGCCATCCACCGTCACGCCCTGCAGGATGTCATACGTGGGCATGACACCGGCGACGTTCGCGGCAAACGCACCGAGGAACGGCGCGATGTGCGTCTGCAGCGAGGCGTCCGTGAGCTTCGCGACGCTGCCATAGCGATTGTGTCCATCGAGTCCTTCCACGCCGGCACCGTAGCCCACCCAGTGCTTCACGACAGTGGCGACGCCATCACGCGTGACGCCGCTGGGCGCCCCCTGCATGCCCTCCACGTACGCACGCACGAGCGCACCCACGCGCACGGGATCGTCGCCGAAGGTGCCCGTGGCGCGCGCCCAGCGCGGATCCGTCGCGAGATCGGCCTGCGGCGAGAGTGCCATGTGCAACCCCACCGCGCGATACTCCTGCCGCACGATCGATGCGAAGCGGTTGAGTAACGCCGGATCATTCAGCGCACCGAAGCCCAACGCCTCGGGCCACTGCGAGAAACCGGAGGAAGCGACGCTCGCGCCACCGACCACCTGAAAGTGATTGCGCGGATCGCTGCTGATCGTGAGTGGAATCCCCAGCCGTCCGCGTTCAGCGATGCGCTGCAACGCGTTGTTCTCTCTCGCGAACTCGGCTGGCGGCATCGACATGCGCGTGATCAGGCTCGTCACGGCGCCCTTCAGGATGATCGCCGTGGACCCATCGCGATCGTAGCTGGGGCCCGACGCCATCGGGCCACCGGCGATGGGCGCGGTTCCGTGGACGGCCGTACCCGCTTTCTCCTCGAGCGTCATCTGCGCGACGAGGTCCGCCGCGCGTGTCTGCACCGAAAGCCGCCAGTCCTCGTAGCGATCGAGCGTGCCGTTGCGGTTGAGGTCCCGGAAACGCAGGCCGCCGACCGTCAGGATCGGGATCGCGCCCGTGGCGAGGGCCGGCTGTCGGGCCGCCGTCGTGCGAGGCGTCTGCGCCGACAGTTCGGCGTGCATGATGAACGGCAGCGTCAGCGCGACGACGCGCCCGATGCGGAGCTGCGCGCCGAGTGTCGCCGACGGCATCGCGGAGAATGAAGGATAAGTCATGCGCGAAACGTGCAGAGTGCACTGGCCTCGCGAAATGGCGCGCGGCGTACTGTGCGGTGCTATTCCGCCGTGGGCGCCGTCGCGCCCGGCTCCTCGCGCGTCCTGCCGTAGCCGGTCAGGACGGAGAGTACGACCGCCGCCGCCAGCGCCCAGGCATAGGTGTTGTGCAGGCCGATTGCGCTCGCTGACAGCGCCGGCATTCCGAACTCCGCGCCGCTCCGACTCGCGCTGGCGGCGAGAATTGTCGGCAGGAAATACGGCAGCAGGAACGGCCACGTGCAGACAGTCATGTCGAGCAGATTCGCTCGGCGGTACCCCGACACACCGAAACGCGCACCCGTCTGCCGCGCGAACTCGCCGACGGCCAGAATCGCGACGACGCTGTGCGTAGTCAGGAGGACCGCACCCGAGACGACCCCGACAATCCACCCTTCCGCGGCACGCGCCGACGCCGCGCGTCCCTGCGCCGCCCGCACCAGGCGATCGAGTGCGTCGGTCGCCTGCAGCGTCCCGACGAGCGCCACCAGCAGCAAGGTGAACACGCTCACTCCCACGGCGTGCTGCATGCCGTCGACGATGATCCCCGTCGCCCCAAAGGTGCCAGGCGCGATGTGCAGCAAATCGCCGGGCGCGACGAGTCCGAGTAAGAGCGAGAGCAGCGTGGCCAGCGCGATGCCGAAGAGCAACGATTCGATCAGGTGCCGTTTGGCCAGCAACATGCCAATGACCACAGCCGGCGCGACCAGCAGCAGGAGCGCGATCGCGGGACTCGCTGAGGCGGTTGCATCACGCAGGACGGCCGTGGGTATGGAGGCCGGCATCTCCGCATTGCCCAGCAACAGCGACGCGACCAGCGCAACGGCGCCGGCGGGCAGCACATACACCAGACGACTCCGTACCGTCCCGCCGATGTCCACGTGCTGGCTGCCGCTCGATGCGATGGTTGTGTCGGACACGGGCGAGATGGAATCGCCGAAAGTTGCGCCAGCGAGAATGGCGCCCATCAGCGCGGCCGGCGGAGCGCCTGCGCCACCACCGGCGGGATAGAGCAGCGGTCCGCAGAGCAAGATCGTTCCGAAGCTCGTACCGGTGGACGTCGACACAACTACGCATGCGAGAAACGCGGCGGCCACGTAGCCGCCTCCCGTGAGATGCGCCGCGCGCGCGAGCCATGCCAGCGCTGCGACGAACCCTGCGGCACTGAGGACCGCCCCCAGCACGCCGGCAAAGAGCCACGCGCACAACATCACCATCACCACACGCTGGCTCATTCCATCGAGCATCGCCTCCGCGTAACGCGACCGGTCACGCGCCAGCAGCAAGCCGAGTGTGAGGGCGGCGAGCAGAATCGGCCAGAACCCCTTTTCGTCCGGCGCACCGTTGAGCGCGAGCACGCCAACGCCCGCCAGAAAGAGCGCGAATGGCGCGAGCGCGCCAAACAGGCCACCCCAGAATTCCAGCGGTACGGTGAAATGGGGTTGGACCGCGTCCGGAGTGCCGGTCGACGGAGCCGTCATCGGGAGAGAAGCTTGGACATATGGCCACGCAAGGTCGTGCACAGCTATCGTTCGCGCCATGCCAACCGGGACCTCAACCGAATCGTCGGCCGCCATCCCGACGCCTGACGAGCAGTCGTCCAGCGACGCGTTCACGCTCTTCGACCTGCGCGTGGAGGTGATCGCCACCGAGCGGCCGATGGTGTGCAATCATCAAGCGGGCGATTGGTTCACGCTGCGTGGCGAGAACCTCGAGTTTCCGCCGGGTCAGACGTTTCCGCTCTATCCGCTGGCGGCGCTGCTTCCGCTGCTCCCGGCCAAGCAGCGTCCCACGCACCCCAACGACTGGATGACAACCGATGCAGAAATCGCCTGCCCGGATCCGCACTGCGGCGGCCGCTTTCGCATCTCCCGAATCGGAACATCCACCTTTCGCCACGCCGATGTGACCGTGGTGCCGTTACCGACCGCGCCGCACGATCGCGCCGACGCATCGCCTTCGTGAGCGACTCGACCGCGATGGAGACACGAGTGCTCGCGCCGGGCTACGAAATCCCCCGCGTGATCAAAGGCGGGTGGCAGCTGGCCGGCGGCCACGGCGACATCGACCACGCGCAGTCGCTGGCCGACATGACGGCCTTCGCCGAGTCCGGGATCACCGCGTTCGACTGTGCGGACATCTACACGGGCGTGGAAGAGCGCATCGGCGCGTTCCTGGCGCAGTGGCGTGCCGCGCACGGCCCCAATGCTCCCGTCATTCGCGTGCACACCAAGTGCGTCCCCGATCTCGATGCGCTGCCAACACTCTCGCGCGCGGACATCGAGCGCATCATCGATCGTTCGCTGCGCCGGCTCGGCGTTGAGACGCTCGATCTGGTGCAGTTTCATTGGTGGGACTACGACATCCCGGGTGTGGAGGATGCCGCGCTACACCTGGCGGCGCTGCAGCGTGCGGGGAAGATCCGTCACCTCGGTCTGACCAACTTCGATACGGCGCACGTGCGGGCGCTGCTCGCGGCCGGTGTGCCTATCGTGTCGCATCAGGTGCAGCTCTCGCTGCTCGACCGGCGCGCGCTGGGCGACATGGCCACGCTGTGCGCGGCACACGGCATCGGTCTGCTGACGTACGGCGCCCTTGCTGGTGGCTTCTTCCACGAGCGCTGGATCGGCGCGAGTGAGCCCGCGCCACCATTCGAGAATCGGTCGCTGGTGAAGTACAAGCTGATCATCGACGACTTTGGCGGCTGGGGCGCGTTTCAATCGCTGTTGGGCGCCTTGCAGATCATGGCGCGGGCGCACGGCACCACAGTAGGCGCGATCGCACTGCGCACCGTACTGGATGAACAGGCCGTCACGGCCGCCATCGTGGGTGCACGACACGCGGGACATCTCGCGGCCACACTCGCCGCGCTGCGTGTACGCCTGACCGACGCGGAGCGTACCACGCTGCGACATCTGATCGACGCGGCACCCGGACCGTCGGGAGACGTCTACACGCTCGAACGCGAAAAGGGCGGCCGACACGCGTCGATCATGCGTTACAACCTGAATACCAAATAGGCCGAGCGCGCACCGACGCGCGCGACGGTCACTTGGCTCCGAGCAGCTTGAGCTTGACCGCGTTCGTCAGCTCGTTTTCCAGCCGGCCCGTTGAGCCGCAATCCACTGGCGCCGTCGAGCTGCCGGCCATGCTGCGCGACGTCGCGGTCAGCAGCGTCTGCAGCTCCGTGCGTTCGGCGCCGGCCGCCACCGCGGTGACGGTGACCGAAAGAACCACGCGGTCGCGGTTGGCTCGCAGCCCGGTCATGTCGCTGCCGCATTCGACGTAGCTCGACAGCGCGACCTTCCCCAGTCGTCCGGTACGCTGGATGCCCGGGTGAAATGCGCGACGCTTGGCCGGGTCGAGCACCGGCGTGGCGAAGCCGGCCTCTTCCAGAACTCCGCCAAGCGTTGCGTAGACACGATCGACGGGCGCGTCGACGGTGGCGCGTGAGGCATCGGAGGCGACCGTCTGGATGCGTCCCTGCTCGGTGGTCATGAGCGTGCGCATTGCGGGAGCCGCGGCAGGTGCGGGGCCGGCGCCACCGCAGCCGGCGATCGCCGAGAGGGCAAGCGAGGACAGTCCAAGCGCGACGGCGCGGGATACCCCGCGGCCTGCCTTCGTTGCGATTCGCGATGAACGGCACGTCGAACTGAGAATTCTCATGCGCGGTGCCCCATGCGGTTGGTTGCCAACGTGTCGCCTGTTGCACATACTCTGGTCCATGCTTGTCGCTTCGGCAACTCCCTCCGACGAACGCGCGTCCTCGCTTCTTCGCGTTGCGATTATTGCGTTCTATGTGCACTTCGCGCTGAGCGCCTTCTCCGGCATCGCGTTCGCGACGTTTCTCGTCCCGCCAATCCCCGCGTGGTTTACCACGCCGTCGAACGCCAAGATCATGGCGTTCAGCTTCACGTGGGGCGGTCAGATGACGGTGGTGATCGGCGCGGTGTCGGGGCTGGCGTTCCTCATCTGGGCCGTGGGACAACGACTCGCGCTGCTCGCCTTCGTTGTGAGCTTCGTGGTCTCGCTTGGCGCGGAACTCGCCGGCACAGCGACCGGGCTCCCGTTTGGTCCGTATTCCTACACCACGCAGCTCGGGTATCTGATAGCGGGGCTGGTCCCATTCAACATCCCCACGTCGTGGTTCTACATGCTCGTCGCGTGTCTGGGCATGTGCGGACGGTTTCTGCCCGCGAAGGATGACAGCACCAGTCGTTGGTGGTGGGCCTTCATCGGCGGCGTTGTTCTCACGGCGTGGGACGTGTCGATGGACCCGGCGATGGTGAAGACCACGCACTGGCTCTGGCACAACGCCGACCTGAGCAATGCGCCGTGGTATGTGCAGCTCCTCGGCACGGGCTACTACTTCCAGATGCCGCTCACCAATCTGCTGGGCTGGCTTCTCACGGGTATCATCGTCGCGCGCCTGATGCTGGCGATCATTCCGCCGACGCTTTGGGCGACGCGCGTTTCGCCGCACCGCTTTCCGATGGCGCTGTACGTGGCGAACGGCATCCTGCCCATCATGATCTGCTTCCGCTGGAACATGGTGCTCGCCGGAGTGCTTGGTACGATAGCCATGGGGATTCCGCTGTACGCGGCCTGGCGTGCCGAACCTCGGGTCGCGCGCCTTGGTCTCTCTCCTCTTCGTACCTCCCGCGTAGACAGCATTGCCCTCACCGGTGACTGACCCGCGCCACAAGGCGCGCGCGTCGAAAAAGAAAGCCGCTCCGCGCTCGCAAGACGCGTCGAGTCGCGTGCAACGGGCTCCGTCGGAACACGAGCGCTTCGGTCGTCAGCAGATGTCACGGCTCGGCGACGCGCTGGCCTCCGATGGCATGATCGTTTTCATGCTGGCAGTCGTCCTCATCGAGGCGACGGCCCTCTTGTGGTGGCATCGCACGACCTCCAAGGGTCCCGATCCGATCGAACTGATGTCGTTCATGGGCGCAGGTGCGTCGCTGATGACGGCGATGTTCTTCGTCAAGCGAATCAAGAAGTCGGCGCTTCCCTTCGCCACGGCGCTGCTCTCCGCCCTCGTTTTTCACATCTGGCACATGGCGCTCCTCTGGGCGCGCTGATGTCGCAGCGGTGCGTTTCGCGCTGCGGCACCATGTGCATTTCGGCATTTCGTCATGCGTAGCATCGTCATCGGCAGTGGATTCGGCGGACTGGCAGCAGCCATCCGCATGCAGGCGAATGGGCATCAGGTCACCATCGTCGAAAAGCTCGATCAGCCCGGCGGGCGCGCGCGCGTTTTCAAACAAGATGGCTTCACCTTCGATGCCGGCCCGACGATCATCACCGCCCCCTGGGTGATCGACGAGCTGTTCGAGCTGTCGGGGAAGAAGCGTTCGGATTACGTACAGCTCGTGCCGCTCGACCCGTTCTACAACATCCGCTTCGAAGACGGCACCGTCTTTCACTACAACGGTGACAAGGCGATGCAGCTCAAGCAGATCCGCGAGTTCGGCGGCGACAAGGATGTCGCCGGCTACGAGCGCCTGCTCAAGAGCATCGAACCGATCTACAACGTGGGAATGGCGCTGCTCGACAAGCCGTTTCTCACCCTTGGCTCGCTGCTGCGTGTCATCCCCGACCTGGTACGTCTACGCGCCGATCGTTCGGTCGCGGCGCACGTCAATCGCTACATCTCCGACGACCGCCTGCGCCGCACCTTCTCGTTTCATCCGCTGTTGGTGGGTGGCAATCCGTACAGCACGTCGTCGGTCTATGCGCTCATTCATCGCCTAGAG
Source organism: Gemmatimonas sp. (assembly GCA_965279375.1). Lineage (GTDB taxonomy): Bacteria > Gemmatimonadota > Gemmatimonadetes > Gemmatimonadales > Gemmatimonadaceae > Gemmatimonas. Next base: position 4,538,114 of record OZ257156.1, read on the forward strand.
CAGCAGTGGGGCGTGCTCTTTGCGATGGGCGGCACCGGCGCGCTTGTCCGTGGCCTGGTGAAGCTGTTCGAGGATATCGGCGGGACCGTGCGGCTGAGCAGCGAAGTGGCCGAGATCGAAGTCGATCGCAACACGAAGCGGGCGACCGGCGTGCGCCTGGTGGACGGTGAGCGTCTCACCGCCGATGCCGTGATCTGCAACGGCGATCTCGCCGAAGGCTATCGCCGACTGGTGCCGGCGTGGGCGCGTCCGAGCATGACCGATACGCGCATCGCGAACTACCGGCATTCGATGTCGCTGTTCGTCATCTACTTCGGCACGAACAAGCTCTACCCGGGCACCGCGCACCACGAAATCATCCTCGGCAAGCGCTACAAGGAACTGCTCGAAGATGTCTTCGAGAAGAAGCTGCTGTCGGATGATTTCTCGCTCTATCTGCATCGGCCCACGGCGACGGATCCGTCGCTGGCGCCGCCGGGGCACGATTGCTGGTACGTGCTCTCACCGGTGCCGCATCTCGGTGGCGGCGCCGACTGGGAGAAGGTCGGGCAGCGCTATCGCGACCTGATTATGCAGTACCTCGAGGATCGCTATCTGCCCGGGCTGCAGTCGCACATCGTGACCGAGCGTCGCATCGATCCGCGCTACTTCCAGGACACGCTCAACAGCTACAACGGCAGCGCGTTCGGCATCGAGCCGACGCTCATGCAGTCGGCGTACATGCGCCCGCACAACAAGAGCCCGGACATTGGCAATCTGTATTTCTGCGGCGCGGGCACGCACCCGGGTGCCGGCCTGCCCGGCGTGATTTCGTCGGGCAAGATCGTCGCCGATCTCATGGGCAAGGCCACGCGCTAGCCGAGTGTTAGCCACGCGCTAACCGCGCATTACAGCGAGACTATCGCGTTCGCCGTCGTGCGCGGAGCGTGATTTCCTTGAGCGGTCGCGTGGTGAGTCGCGCCACCGGCACCACCGGCTCGTCACCGACGACTTCGAAGTCGTAGCGGCGCACGAGCCGTGCGATGATGAGTGCGGCTTCGAGTGTCGCGAACGCCGCGCCAACGCAGATGCGCGGCCCCACGCCAAACGGGATGTACGCGCCGGGCGTGAGCTCGTGTGATCGCTCCGACGACCAGCGGTCGGGATCGAATCGGTCCGGGTTCTTCCAGAGCTTTTCGTGGCGATGAATGAGCCACGGCGCCACCATGAGCATGCCGCCACGTTTCACGCGATGCGGTCCTACCGTCACGTCTTCCAGCGCCACGCGCGGCAGGAAGGTGATCGGCGCGTAAAGTCGCAGCGTCTCGCGAAACATGTCGCGCACCGTGGCGAAGCGCTTCGCATGCTCGATCTCGACGGGACCGTCGCCGCACACCTCATCGACTTCGGCGCGAATGCGCGCCACCATCTGCGGCTGCATTGCCAGCAAGTAAAACACCCACGTCAGCGTGCTGGCGCTCGTTTCGTGGCCGGCGAGAAAGAACACACCCAGCTCGTCGACCAGTTCGTCGCGCGTGAATCCTTCCCCGGTGTCCGAATCGCGCGCCGCCATCGTGGACGCGACCATGTCGTCGTGCACGGGTGCGCCCGGCGCGAGTCGCGGATCGAGCATGTCGCCGATGTGCTGCCGAATGCGGCGACAGGCGTCCACCACCACCGCGGGCTGCTTGGTGCGCGACCACGCCTTGTCGAGCAGCAGCGCCTTGATGTTCACGCTGGCCACGGTGCGTTCGAAGATCGTGAACGCCTCAAAGACGTCATGTGCCGCACTCGTGGCCAGCGGCGTCGAGAAAATCGTCCGCGTAATCACGTCGGCGGTCAGATGTCCCATCGCCTGATCGAGCGAGTAGGACTCGCCCTTCTCACACAGCTCGTCCATCCATGCTTCGTGCGTATCGACGGCGTCCTTCATCTGGCCGAACGCGCGATTGATCCGCATGTGCGAAAACGACGGCTCGATCATGCGCCGCTGCTTGCGCCAGAGCGCGCCGCTGGACACGAACATCGCGTCGCCTACGAGATCTTCGAGCGCGTCCACCATCAGATCGCTCTTGGGAAAGATCCCCTGCGGATCGCTCAGCACATGCGCTGCGAGCGTGGGCTCGTTGATCAGAAAAATGCCGCGCCGAGTCTTCCCGACCTCCATCGTCATCTCGCGATACGCGTCGATCGGCACGAGGCTCAGTAGGCTGCGCTCGCGGCGCCACATCATGCGCAACAGGGAGCGCACGGGCGAAATCGGCGAGGGCGCCGGCGGACGGTACAGCGTGGATTCGCTCATGCCTGACCGGCGATCGCTATCGTGTGCGGTGACACTATTTGCCGCTGCGGGCATCCGCGCGCAGTGCCCACCAGGTCCAGCCGAGTCCGACCGCTTCGTTGCCGGCAATGCCGAGCAAGAGCACGGGCGCGATGCCCAGAATCACCAGCGTGGTGAAGCTGACGATCATGATGCCGTGCCCCCAGAGACTCGCGCGTGCCATCACCGTCAGGTCGTTGCGACCCGCGACGATGTAGTACGTGCCCAGCACCATCGCCGACGTACCAAGCAAACGAATCCAGTGCTCGGTGGTGGGCTTGGTGAGCAGCAGAAAGAGCGCGGTGTTGGGCGCAACGAGCAGGAAGGTGCCCATGAAGAGGGCATACGCACCGAAGCCAACCAGACTCTTCCCCGTCCGACTGATGCTGACTCCACTCACGCGCGCACACTCGCGGCGGACGCCGCCTTCTTGGGCGCGTACTGCTTACGAATCTGGTACTGGTGGTAGAAGATCAGCCCCAGCCCCACCGTGAGCGGAATCGCCCACGTCGCCGGATTGAGCGCATGCTCAGGCATCAGCCGCACGAGCCCGAACGTCATGAACGCGGTGTACACCGAAATGCCCGCGCCGACCAGCGCCTTCACATGCTCCAGCAGAAACGCGTGCTTGGGCGGCGCATTGGAGTAGGTGAAGACAAGGTTGGTGATACCCGACGCAACACCGACAATCGAGATGCCGATCATCAGCGGCTGCGAAATCATGAACCCGCGCACGGCGCAGTTCACGGCCGCGATGATCACCAGGATCTGCAGGAACACATCGAACTTCCCGCGATTCGCTTCGTGATTGCGCTTGTTCTCCACCACACCGCGCCCGTGCCACGCCAGGCTGATCGTGAGGATGGCGAGGTAGACCATCATCCACCCAAAGATGCCCGTCACCATTGTGACGTCCGGCAGCTTGGGATGCGTACCGATGGGATCGAGGATCGTAGCCGTGCCCATGCCGATCGCGAAGCATCCCGTCACGAGCATGCTGTACACGAACACTCGGCCCCACTGTTTGTGCACCGGCCCTCCCTTGCGGGACAGCACCGCTACCCAGAACAGCACCAGGCCGACGGCACCGGTGGCGATATGCGCCTTCACCAAGTACGGGAACGGCGACATGCAGGAGTCTCGGTTGGAACGATCGGAAGGGACATGACGACGAACGGCCGGAATCTGTTTCGCGCTCACCGAATGAGCAATGCACGCGAATGTTCGCCGTTACACATGCAGAAATCGCGCGTGCGCGTGCGCCGCCGACTCGCTACGCCTGCTCAGCGACAGTCGCGGGGCGAAGCGCAAGATAGATGAGCAGCGGCGGACACCCGAAAATCAGCGTGGCCGGCCACCACGCCATCGATCGGCGCCGCTGCTTGAGATCGCGTGCGAGCCACACCAGGACGCAGGCTGTGAAAACACCCATGTCGTTCCAGGCCATGAAGACCATGGGATCCTGCCGCAGCGTCATCCACGCGTGGGACAGTCCGGCACTCACGGTCCCGTGCGTCTGCATCCAGAGGTAGAACGCGTACTGCTCGTACGCGAAGAAGAGCGCGGCAGTGAGAAACAGCAGCGGTCGGCGCATGCAACGTGGGATGAGGGATTCGATCGAAGTGCACTTCGGAAGCTACCAGGCGAACCGCACGCCGCCGCCCCATCGGCCGTCTGGCATCGTGCGAACCGTCGCGCGCACGCGGGCCGTCGGCAACGCGGCGGCGTCCCACCGCTCGCGACCGATCAGCGCGCCGAATCCTGCGCCATAGAGCGCACCCGTCACGGCGAACACCGCCGTGATCGCGACGCGTTCGGCGAAGTTCATTCCATCAGCCGAACGGCACCCTGACGGGTTGGTCGTCGGCGCTGCGTCCACGTAGCAGGTCTCCACCGTCTCGCCAATCAGAAGGCCGAACGGTGCGAACACCGCCGCGGTCCAGAGCGCGCCGGTACGCGCCCCGTAGCTCCGACTGCGCCCGCTGCTCAACTCCAGCGCAGTGATCTGCGATATGGCGATATCGAATGGCTGTCCCGACCGTCGCGCGATGCGCAGCGTGTCGCCATGTCGCTCGAGCACCGTCCCCGTCACCCGCGTGCCCAGCTCTGGTGAGCGGACGCGCACCTTTGCGCCAGCCACGACCTCCGCGAGCTGTGCGTCGGCACGACGCGGTGCGAGGCAGAATCCAAGAACGACTGCACCGATCAGCAACACTGCGCGCATCACTCCCCCGGAAAGTGCACCCGTATGCACGCTGCGCGGCGCGCTCCCCAGCGTCAAGCACTCGCGGTCGATAGCTTTCCCTCGCGCGCACTGTCCGGTCGCGTCATCGGCCCCTGCGCCTCGCTGCACCGTCCCTTTACCACCGCCCGCCATGCGAATCGTCGGAGGCAAGTTTGCCGGCCGTCACCTTACCTCGCCCAATGACTTCCGGGTCCGTCCCACCGGAGAGCAAGTGCGCGCGGCCATGGTTGGCATGCTGGGCGAAGATCTGAAGGACGCCCGGATTCTCGATCTGTTTGCCGGCACCGGTGCGCTCGGCCTCGAAGCCGTCTCGCGTGGCGCCAAGTACGTGGACTTCGTGGAGTTCCGTCCGTCGAGCCTCCACGCACTCAAGGCCAACATCGCCCTACTCGGCGTGCAGTCCAAGTGCCGCATCTTCAAGAAGGACGCGCTGCCCTTCGCGGCCGCCCTGCTCGCGGATCGATACGACATCGTCTTCGTCGATCCACCGTATCACTCGAAGATGCTCGATCGACTGCTGGACTCGTGGCGCGCGGTGCCCTTCGCACGCATTTTCGCCGTTGAACACGCGGCGTCGCATGTACTGCCGCTCGGCGGGCGTCTGCGGTTGTTCGACGAGACCGCCGTCACGATCTACCACCGCGACGAACTGCCGCTGACCGAGGCGCCAATCGTCGCCGCGATTGCCCCGACGCCTGCAGCGAAGAAAGCCGCGGGTGCGAAGACGCCGATGAAGAAGTCCGCGACGAAGCGTCCGGCTACAAAGCGTCCTGCGACGAAGCGTCCGGCGTCGAGTCGCTCAGCGACGGCGAAGGCTCCGGCAAAGAAGGCTCCCGCAAAGAAGTCGGCTTCCTCGCGCCCTTCCGCCGCGCCTTCTTCGCGGCCTTCTCGGCCGCGAGGCGCTCCAAAGCGGAAATAGCCGCCTCACGCTCGGCGATCACGCGCTCGCGCTCCACCCACGCGGCGCGCTCACGATCCTCGACTTCACGCGTGCGCCGCAGACTCTCGGCCTCTCGCCACGCCGCCACCTTCGCGTGGTCGCCGCCAATCAGCACTTCGGGCACGCGATAACCGCGATACTCCGCCGGCCGCGAGTAGCTGGGCGCACTGATGCCGCGATCGTAGAACGAATCGGTGCGTGCGCTCTCGAGATCGCTCATCGCGCCGGGCAACAGCCGCACCGTCGCATCGATGATCGCCAGCGCCGCCGGCTCTCCGCCGCTGAGCACGAAATCGCCGAGTGAGAGCTCTTCGGTGGCGAGATGCTGTGCGACGCGTTCGTCAACGTCCTTGTAGTGCCCGCAGAGCAGCGTGAGCTCGGTGCCTTCGGAAAATCGAACCGCGTCGGCGTGCGCGAACTTTCGGCCGCGCGGTGAAAGGAGCACGATCGGCGACGTCGCGCCGATGGACTCCACCGCTTCGAAGAACGGCGCCGGCTTCATCACCATTCCGGGGCCGCCGCCGAACGGGTAGTCATCCACCGTGCGATGGCGATCGTGCGTGAAGGTGCGCAGATCCACCACGTTGTACGACACGCCGCCCACACCCGCTGCGCGGGCAGGGATGCTCAAGCCGAGTGGCCCCGCGAAGAAGTCGGGGAAGATGGTGACGACGTTGATGCGCAGCATGGAGGAAGGCTGGAGAGCCGGAGCGCGTCGCGCTACTCCAGCAGCCCTTCGAGCGGCTTGAGCACGATGGTGCGATTGGCCTCGTCCACGCGCGAGACGATCTCGGGGCGCCACGGTACCAGCGGCTTGCCCGTTGCGGTCTCCACTTCGATCAAGAGTCCCTGCGGCGCGTCGTACACATCGCGCACGTGCCCAACGAGCCCCTGCCCTTCCACTTCCACGCGCATGCCCATCAGCGCGTAGATGTAGACCTGATCCTCATTCGGCTGCGGCAGCTTGGATTCGTCCACCAGCAGATAGCGACCGCGCCACACGTCAGCGACATCGCGATCGGAGATTTCGCGCAGCTTGACCAACCACTCGCGATTCATCGGACGACCGTCTTCGATGTGCAGCTCGCCTTCGGGCGCCGCTTTCCCTTGACGGTCCCCCGCAATAACGACAGCGCCGGACGCGAAGATCGCATCCGGCGCGTCTACCAACGCTTCGACGGCGAGAGCGCCGCGCACACCGTGCGCGCGACGCACCAATCCGACGACGACCAGCTCGCCCAGCTTAGGACTCCGCGCGATCGGCGTCTTCCACGAGCATGGCGACCGGACCCGGCGGCGGCGTCAGCTCATCCAGCTTGACCGCGGCGGCCGGCGTACCCGGAGCAGCGACCTTCTTGAACGACACGCCCTTGGCCTCGAGACGCGCCTCGTGGCGCTCCCTGAGCACACCAGCGCGACGCAGCAGCGAGCGCACGGTGTCCGTCGGCTGCGCGCCGACGTTCAGCCAGTAGGACACGCGGTCGAGCTGCAGGTTGATGGCGTTCTCGCCACCAAAACGCGGCTGGTACTGACCAATGATCTCGATGAAACGCCCGTCACGGGGGCTCTGCGAGTCAGCAACGACGATACGGTACATCGGGGTCTTCTTCCGGCCTTCGCGGCGGAGACGAATCTTGACTGCCATCTGGGCATCCCATGACGGAGTGATGCAACATCCTCGAGCTCCTCGCGACACCGGCGATTCCGGCACGCACTCGAGTCACCGCTTCGGCCAACCCCAAGGGCTCAGCAACTGGCGCGGCAAAACCATAGCCTTCAAACGTAGTCGAGCCCCGCTGCTCGGCGCTACTGGGCCAGCCTCTGGCTCCCAGGCTCGCTTGCGTCCGCGCATACCGGGGTGAGTATTGGCCCCATGACCGGCTTTCGAGTGCTCTTCGGGTTGATCCTGCTGGCCCTCGCGCCCCGCGTCGCCCCCGCGCAGGCCGCCATCTCGCGCCTGGTCATCGCCGGCACGATCGAAGACTCGGTGGGCACCCCGGTCTCCGACGTGCGCATTGCCGTCATCGGCACCGACGTACAGGCGGTCAGCGACGCCAAAGGGCGCTTCCGCCTCCCCGAACTGCGCGCCGGATCGTACGTGCTCCGCATGCGCCGCCTGGGTTACGAGCCCTTCCTCGTTCCCATCGACCTGCCGCTCGCAGACGACTCCCCGCTCTCCATCGAGCTGCGCGAGGCCCCGACCGATCTCGCGCCGGTCACCGTCAAGGCGGACGGCATCTCCGAACGTCTCGCGGCCACCGGCTTTGCCAATCGCCGCGAGACCTCGGGCGCGCCCCCGTCCCAGTTCGTCACGCGCGCGGATTTCGAGCGCGTCGGGCCAGTTGACCTGTCGCAGATGCTGCGCCGCATGACCGGGCGCGCCAACAAGTGCTCCGACGGGATCATCTTCGTGGACGGCGTGCTGATGACCCGGCCGATCCAGGACGCTCTGCCCTCCGCCTCGGCGGCCACGACCTCCCTGCTCAACAGCCCCAATGCCGCCACCGCCGGCACCGCAGCCCGTCGAGCGATTCAGGAGATCGCCAAGACCGGTGTGGCCACGCCCAAGCCGGTAGCGCTGGACCTGATCCCGCAGAACTGGATCGAGGGGATGGAGGTGTACGCCAGTCCCGCGCAGATCCCCAACGAATACCGCGCGGCGTTCCGCGAAGCGAAGTGCGTGATCCTGCTCTGGACGCGCTGATCGCAATCGTGCTGGAGCGTACGGGCTTCCCTGACCCGAGTTCAAGCAGGCCGTAGCAGACTCCAGTTGGGTCGAGTCTCGCATGGTGGCGTCTCGACGAGACGCAAAGCGTCGCGACCCGCTGCTCTCCGAGGCCCATGAGAGAACATTCCGCGGGACAATTCTCGACGAGTCGGTCGCTCCGCCGCGCGGTCTGGGCTGGCCTGTCGATCGCATCCGTCTGCGGACTCGAGGTCGCGGTCGCGCAACGCGCGCCTGCCGCAACGTCAGACGCGCTGGAGGGAAAACGGGTGCGACTTACGCTCTCCCAGACCTCCTCCACCGTGGCGCGCGCGGCGCGGCGCATCGGCAAGGTGCGCGAAGCGCGCGGCGACTCCCTCTCGGTGGTCTGGCTCGACGGCGGCGCAGCCACACTGCCCATGGCGGACATCGCACGACTCGACGTGAGTCGCGGCAGACGGCGATTCGTACTTCGCGGCCTGATCATTGGCGCGTTCGCAGGAGCTGGCGCCGGCGCGATCGTTGGCGCCCTCTCCTATTCCGAACCGGCATGCGTCGCCCCGTGCGTCGTCGACGACGAGTGGTTCGGGCGCGACTTCAATACCGTACTCGGAGCGTACTTCGGTGGGCTCGGCGGGCTACTCGCCGGAGGAGCCGTCGGCACCTTCGGTCGACGCGAGTCATGGGAGCGAGTCCCGCTCCCGTCAATCACGAGCCACCTGCGCGCCGGCGCGACCGTGGATCGTCGCGGGCCGCAGCTGCGCGTGGAGCTGTCTCGCTAGCGCGTTAGCGCATCCCGCCGAACATGCCACCACCGCCAAACGGCAGGCGTGGCATGCCACCGCCGCCCTTTCCGCCGGGCCCACCGCTCATCTTCTTCATCATCTTCTGCATCTCGCGGAACTGCTCGAGCAGCTTGTTCACTTCGCTGACGGGACGACCGCATCCCTTGGCAATACGCGCACGACGCGAGCCGTTGAGAATCTCCGGCTTCTTGCGCTCCTGCGGCGTCATCGAAAGCACGATCGCTTCCACGTGCTTGAGACGCTTGGGATCCATCTTCACGTCCTTGAGCATCTTGCTGTTCACGCCCGGCAACAGCTTCAGCAGATTCTCGAACGGTCCAAGCTTCTGCATCTGACGCATCGCCGACAGGAAGTCCTCGAGGTCCATGCCTTCCTTGCGGACCTTCTTCTCCAGCTTCTTCGCTTCGACGGCATCGAAGGATTCCTGCGCCTTCTCCACGAGCGACACGATGTCGCCCATCTGGAGAATGCGACCGGCCATGCGCTCCGGGTGGAACTCCTCGAGCGCATCGACCTTCTCGCCCACACCGATGTACTTGATCGGCTTCTTGAGCACGCCGTAGATCGAGAGCGCCGCACCGCCGCGCGCATCGCCGTCGAGCTTGGTGAGAATGACGCCGGTCACGTTCAGCGCTTCGTCGAAGCCCTGCGCGATCTTCACCGCTTCCTGACCGGTCATGCCGTCAGCAACGAACAGGATTTCGTCGGGCTTGATCGCTGCCTTGAGCCGCTTGAGCTCGTCCATCATGTCCGCGTCGATCTGCAAACGACCGGCGGTGTCGATGATGACGACGCGATCACGAGCGCGCATGCCCTGATCGATGCCGGCCTTGGCGATCTTCACCACGTCCTTCGTGGTGCGATCGGCGTAGACCGGCACGTTGAGCTGCGTACCCAGCGTTTCGAGCTGATCGATGGCGGCGGGGCGATAGACGTCAGCGGCAACCAGTCGCGTCGTCTTCCCCTCGGCGACGAGCTTGCGCGCCAGCTTGGCGGCGGTGGTCGTCTTACCCGAACCCTGCAGACCGACCATCATCACGATCGTCGGCGGAACCGTGCTGATCTTGAGCCCTTCACGACGCTCACCGAGCATCGCGGTGAGTTCATCGTGAACGATCTTCACCAGCTGCTGTGCTGGCTGAATCGTCTTGATCTGCAGGACGCCGACGGCCTTCTTCTCGACGCGCTCGAGGAATTCGCGCGTCAGCGAAAAATTGACGTCCGCTTCAAGCAGGACCCGGCGCACTTCGCGCAGGCCTTCCTTGATGTCGGCGTCCGTGAGTACGCCACGCCCGCGAAGCTTCGCGAAGACGTTGCCGAGTTTGTCTGAGAGCTCATCGAACATAGTAGGAAAACGCTAACGGGCCGGGACGGTGGGTACAACCTCGCCGCCAAACCTTACCGGACCCGCCGCCATCACTAGATTGGCATTCATGTCGCGAACGACCCCGCGTTTTCCGGCCATCTCGATGCCACGCGGCCAGCGCAAGGAAGAAATCCTTCGCGCCGAGCTGCCGCCGACGTTGCCGTTGATGGCTCTCCGCTCCACGATAGTCTTCCCGTTGGGCACCATCGCGGTGCAGATGGGTGCGCCGGAAAACCTCGCCCTCCTCAGGGCGCACGAGGAGTCCGGGCTCATCGTCGCGCTGGTCGTCGCCTCGGCGGAAAACGATGACGCCATCGATCCGCACAACTTTGTGGGTAGGGTCGGCGTGGCCGCGCGCGTGCACGAGCGCATCAACTTGCCGGGCGAGACCGTCCAGATCACGCTGCAGGGGCTGCGTCGCATCACGATCGACGCGATTGATCAGGTCGAGCCGTTCGCCATCGCGCGCATTCAGGGCGCCAAGGAGACGCCCGCCGACGTCAACGAGATCGACGAGTTGGTCGCCCGTACAGTCGCCGCCGCCGAAACGCTCGCCGATCTCGTGGACCGTATCCCGAGCGAAGTGCCGCAGATCCTCAAGATGAACGTGTCCGACCCGGGGCGCTTTGCCGACCTCGCGGCCACGAACATGAATCTGCGCATCGCCGACAAAGAAGAGGTGCTGCAGCGGCTCGACATCGGACAGCGCATTCGCTTCATCCTCTCGCGGCTCGAGCGTGAAGTGGCGCGCGCCCGCGTCATGGACGACGTGAAGAAGCAGACCGAGATCAAGATCGAGCAGCACCAGCGCGAGTTCTATCTGCGTCAGCAGCTCCGCGCGATTCAGTCCGAGTTGGGCGAGGCCGATCCCAACGAGAAGGAGTCGGTGGACCTGCTGCGCCGCATTGAAGAGGCACAGCTCCCCGAGAAGGTCGCCGCGGAAGCGCGCCGCGAAACGGAACGCCTGCGCATGCTCTCGCCCGCGTCCAGCGAGTATCAGGTGCTGCGCACCTATCTCGATTGGGTCCTGGCGCTCCCGTGGAACGAACGCAGTGCCGACGATGGCAGCATCACGCTCTCGACGGTCGAGGCGGCGCTCGAAGATCGCCACTACGGACTCGACGAAGCCAAGGAGCGCATCATCGAGTATCTCGCCGTGCGCAAGCTGCGCGGCGGCGATCCCACGGGCCCGATCCTCTGTTTCGTCGGTCCGCCGGGCACCGGCAAGACGTCACTGGGCGAAGCGATCGCCAAGGCCATCGGCCGCGAGTTCTATCGTATCTCCGTGGGCGGCGTGCGCGACGAAGCGGAAATCCGTGGCCATCGTCGCACCTACGTGGGCGCCATGCCCGGCCTGCTCATTCAGGCGCTGCGTCGTGTTGCCGTGCGCGATCCCGTCATCATGATCGACGAGATCGACAAGATGACCTCGGGCTCGAGTGGCGATCCCACCGCCGCGATGCTCGAAGTGCTCGACCCGTCGCAAAACTCGAGCTTCGTCGATCACTATCTCAACCTGCCGTTCGACCTGTCGAGCGTCCTATTCATCTGCACGGCCAACAATCTCTTCGATATCCCCAACGCGTTGCGCGATCGCCTCGAAGTCATCCGCATCGCCGGCTACACCATCGAAGAGAAGGTAGAGATCGCGCAGCGCTATCTCATGCCGCGCCTGCTCGACGATCACGGCCTCTCGGCGGACGACATTCACGTGCCGGAGTCGGTGCTCGGCTTCATCACCAGTCGCTACTCGCGCGAAGCTGGGCTCCGCACGTTCGAGCGCTCGCTCGCCTCGCTGCTGCGCAAGCGCGCGCGCGCCAAGGCCGACGGTGACGAAAGCCATTGGGAGATGACCGCCGAGCGTGTCGAGGAGATTCTGGGCACCCCGCGCTTCTCGATGGAAGAAGCGGAGATGGAGCCGGAGATCGGCGCGGTGACGGGCCTCGCGTGGACCGCGACCGGTGGCGACATCATGACGATCGAAGCGCTGCGCATGCCCGGCAACGGCAAGCTCACTGTCACCGGCCAGCTCGGCGACGTGATGCGCGAGTCGGTCGATGCGGCGTACTCGTTTGTGCGTTCGCGTGCGGCGCTGCTTGGCATCGCAGAACGCGAGTTCAGCGAAGCGGATCTGCACCTGCACTTCCCAGCGGGCTCGATCCCCAAGGACGGTCCGTCGGCGGGCATTGCGGTCACGCTGGCGCTCGCGAGTGCGCTGTCGCGCCGGCCCGTGCGTCGCGATCTCGCGCTCACAGGCGAAGTCACGCTGCGTGGACGCGTGCTGGAAATCGGCGGCGTGAAGGAGAAAGTGCTCGCCGCGTATCGCGTGGGATTGCGCGAAGTGATCCTCCCCAAGGGCAACGAGAAGGACGTACGCGACGTGCCGCAGGAGGTGCGCGACAAGATGGCGTTCACCTTCGCCAGCAGCATGGACGAAGTCCTGCGACTGGCGTTACTGCCGCTCCCCGACTCGCATCCCGCGGACGCGCCGCCGCAACTCGATGCCGGATTCGCAGATTCGCATCCGGCCGACGTGCCTGCGCGCCTGTAGACCCTGCGTTAGAACTGCGCTCCAAACGCGTGCAGTAGCAGGCCCACGAGACCGCCCACGATCGTACCGTTGATGCGAATGAACTGCAGATCACGACCGATCTGCAGTTCAATCTTGCGTGAGGTCGCGTTCGCGTCCCACGCCGCCACCGTCGTCGCGATCAGCTTGGCCACCTCCTCACGCGCCTGCTCCACGGCGTACGTGACCAGCTCCACCACCCAGCCGTTCACTTTCGTGGCCAGCTCGGCGTCTTCCAGAACCTTCTGACCCAGTCCGGTCAGCCAGCGCTCGATCTGATCCGGCTCGCTCTCCGCATCGCTCGCAATGCGTTCCGCATAGCTCGTCAGGCGATCCTTCACGTCGCTCCACACCGACTTGGAGAACTCGGCAACCGACGGATGGTTGAGCACGTCGAGCTTGATCTGCTCGGCCTTGGCGATGACGTCGGGATTATTGCGCAGCGAGAGCACAAAGCGATCGACCGCTTCGTCGTAGCGCACGCGCAGCGGGTGATCGGGATCGGCCGCCACGGCCACGAGCGTCTTCTCCACGCCGCTGACGATCTTGTCGCCGAGCCGATTTTCCACCGCGCCCGGCACCCACCACGGACTCTCCGCCTTGATGCGCTCGCGGATCATCTCCTCGTTTTCGGCGAGGAAGCGCGCGGCCAAACGCAGCGCATCGTCCAGCAGCGCCTGATGCCGTCCGCCTGCAGTGAGCGTGTCGAACACACGCGCGGCGACCGGCGCGGCCTGCATCGACCGCAATCGCGACACGATGCCCTTGTCTACCAACGCCTGCACTTCTTCGTCCTTGAGTACCGCGGCGCCTCCCACGAGGCCACGCGCCACCACCTGCGCCACTTTTCTACTGTGCTCCGGCGTGCTGATCCACGCAGCCGCGCGCTCGCCCAGCTTCATCGCGTGCAGCTTGCTGGCCACTACCTCGCGCGTGAGGAAGTTGCGCTGCACGAAGTTGCCGAGTGCCGTGCCGATGCGATCCTTGCGCGAGGGAACGATGGCCGTGTGCGGAATCGGCAGGCCAAGCGGATGCTTGAAGAGCGCGGTGACGGCAAACCAGTCGGCGATGCCGCCAACCATCGCGGCCTCTGCAAATGCGCGCACGTACGACAACCACGGAAAGCGCGCCTCGTACATGCGCGCGAGCACGAACAGCACCGCCACACCGACCAGCATTGCGGTGGCTACGCGCTTCATGCGCTGTAGCCGAACGCGCTTGATCTCGTCGTCCGGCGTCAGGGCCAGCCCGGGAGGGAGTAGTGCGGGTGTCGTGGCAGGAACCACAGCAGGAAGTGCGGGAGCAGACATGGGCGTCCATACGGGTACGGACGCTCCAGAGTTTGGTTCGTCCGACACGCTCAGCGGCCGATCGTGATGCGCTTGAAGTCGATCAAGGCATCGCTGACGCCCGCCGGTGCATCGAGGAAATACACCACCGGGCGTCCGTTGACCTGTTCCATGCGCAGCGTGACTGTGCGTGCGCCGTGCGTCGGCTTGGCGGCCACGTCGTACCGTCGCGTCGTGGCGCCCGGCGGGATATCGGACTTGCCCAGTTCGTAGCGACGCCGTGCGGCATCGCCCATCAGGTCGAGAAAGTCCGCCGCGTCCACCGGAGAATCCCACACCGAGGCCCAGGCCACAGCATCACCGGAGGGCGTCTTGATGAGCGCATAGCTGTCGCCATCGAGGCCGCTCGCCGCGCGTCGCGCCGCCGCTTCGTCCTTGAGATGCAGCACGAGGATGAGCCGCGTTTCGAACTCACCAAACGTGTTGCTGAACGTGACCGTCCCCGACGAGGGCGCTGGCAGCGTGACCTTTGTCGGGACGTCGCGTGTGTCCTTGGAATCGGTGAAGTACGCGGCATCGTTGAGGATCTGCTTGGTGGAGATCGGCAGATCGCTGAGCAGCTCGTTCTCCTTGCGCTTCTCGATGAAGCGTCGGACGAAATCCGCACCACCCAGATACGGGAAGAGCATCCCTTCGCGGATCGCACGCGGCGCGGAGCCGAACACCGGCATGCCGCCTTGCCCGTCGCGAATCACGTCGCGGATGCGATCCCAACCGCCCGGCATCTTGAGCATCGGGCCGACGTTTGGATCGAGGCGGAACTGGTTGAACACTGCCTGCCCTTCGAGAATTGCCTGTGCGGCCGCCTGCCGATCGGCGTCGTCCACAGCACCCTGAATGCTGTCGATCTTGACGTACTGATCCTGCAACGCGTGCACGAGCTCGTGGGCGATCGTCTGGTCGCGCATCGCTGCGGGCGCTCCGTCCACCACGTACAGCACCTTCGTGGCCGGATCGTAGAAGCCGATCACCTGCTCTTCGAGCAAGCGCTGCATGAGGCCACCGAGATCCATCGTGTCGGGGATCATCCCCAATACGCGATAGACGCCCTGCTGCCCCGCGATCTGCTTCTTGGCGCGCTCGCTCGTGAGCTGCTTCATCAGGAACGCCGCCACCTCCGCCTTCGACTTGGTCTCGAGCTTGGGCGGCGTCTTGAACGTCATGCCGAGCTGCTGCTCGATCTTGGGGACGACGGTGTTGACGATCTCCGCGTACGACCCTGCATCCTTGGGCGTCGCCGACTCACGACACGCCGCGACTCCAAGCAGGAGCGCGGCGGTTGTGGCGGTGCGGCTGGTGCGCGCGAGGCGCACGGCGAAACGAGAGGCTCGTGGGATGGCGAAGTCGGTCACGTCGGGAAGGCGCGCTGCATGTACCAAGCGATGAGGCGGTCACCCCAAAGCAAGGCCAGCATCGCAGCAGGCGCAAGGAACACGCCGAACGGCACGTCGGGAAACGCGAACTCGGTCCCATTCCGCTTGGCCCGCACCCACAGCAGAGGTCCCACGGCGAACAGGAAGAACGTCGCGCCCACGAAGGCACCGCCGACGATCGTCAGCAGCGCACGCTCAGCGCCCAGCGCCGCACCAACCACAGCCATCAGCGTCGTATCGCCAAAGCCCATCGCCTCGCGCTGCATCGCCACTTCAGCCAGCCAGCCGATGATGGTGATGGCGCCCGCACCAACACACGCTCCGATGAACGCATTCCAAGGCGTCGCGAACAGCGACGTCTCGCCCAGAAAGAGTCCGCCGATCGACGCCGCGAGCACCAGCACGAGTCCGGTCAGCGTGAAACCGTCGGGGATGAGGTAGTGCTTGGCGTCGGTGACGGCGATGCCGAAGAGAATCGTACCGAACACCGCGATGCGCAGCGCCTCGTACGTGACGCCGAAGTACTGCACACACGCCACCCAGCCCAACGCCACCAGCAGCTCGACCACCGGATATTGCACCGAGATCGGCAGCTCGCAGCCGCGGCACTTGCCACGCAGCAGCAGCCAGCTCAGCACCGGAATGTTCTCATGCCACGCGATCGGACGCTCGCAGCGCGGGCAGCGCGAACGCGGCTTGACCACGCTCAGCTCCGCGGGCCAGCGCGAAATGCAGACGTTCAGGAACGAGCCCATCGACGCCCCGAGGACGAAAACGGACGCCAGAACGAGTGCAGTCAATTCGGCAGTGAGTGGCGGCATTGGAGCGAAGGAGAGAGCGGAAACAGTTCAGGCAGGACGCAGCGCGTGCAGCAGAATCCCGGTCGCGACAGCGACGTTGAGTGATTCCACCTCGGGCGCCATGCGAATTGCAACCCGCGCAGTGGCCCGCTCGGCCACCTGCCCGGACAATCCGGCTCCCTCGTTACTCACGGCCAGCGCCAGACGATCCGGCATGTCGGTCACCGCCGCCAGCTCCACCCCGCCCGTATCCGCCGCCCAGAGCGGAATCCCGTGCGCATCGAGAAATGCGGCGAGATCCGCCCACGAGAGCGGCATGGCGGGGTGCGAGAAGAGCGCACCCATCGTGCTACGGACGACTTTGGCGTTCCATAGGTCAACGGTTCCCGGCAATGCGATCGTCGCCGTCACGCCCAGGGCGGCCGCCGTCCGCACCACGGTCCCCACGTTCCCGGGGTCCTGCAACGCATCCAGCACCAGGAATCGCGCGACGGTCGGCGGGGTATCCAAGCGGCGTTCCGGTATCTCGCCGACCGCCAGCACCCCCTGCGGGGTATCGGTGTCGGCGGCATCCTCCAACTCCTTGGCCGACACCACCTGTACATGCACGCCCCGCTGCCCGGCCGTCGTCAGCAGCGCCGCGCCCCGCGCGTCGTCCGCCAGCGACTCCGTGGCAAGCAATCCAACAATCGCGATCGGCGAGGTGAGCAGCGTCTCGACGGTGCGAATCCCTTCTGCGACGAAACGTTGATGCTTCTCGCGCGCCTTCCGGCGCTGCAGGTCGCGCGCGAGGGTCAGTAGCTTCACGAAGACCGGTCCTGGAAACGAGACGACAATGCCTGTGACTCCCGCCCTGAATATGCCGCGACGCTCGCCAAGCGCGATCACGAAGCGCCGCCGACTGGTGCCCCGTATCGCCGCCGCCGCGTTAGTGCTCCTCGCTGGCGCCTGCGTGGCGTCCACGCAGCAAGAGCTCAAGCTCGGCGCCGACTACGCCGCCCAGATCAACCAGCAGCTCCCGATCGTCCGCGATCCCGAAACGGTCCGCTACATCAATCTGCTCGGCGATTCCATCGCCCGCGTCTCCGACAACCGCGGCTTGCAATGGCAGTTCAACGTCGTGGACGAAAGCGACATCAACGCCTTCGCCGTTCCCGGCGGCTACATCTACGTCAATCGCGGACTGATCGAGCGCGCCAAGAATATGTCCGAACTCGCGGGCGTGCTCGGCCACGAAATCGCGCACGTGACGCAGCGGCACAGCATGCAACAAATGGCCAAGAGTCAGCAGGCCAGCTACGGCGCCCTCGGACTCTGCGTCGCGTTCCCCTCGTTCTGCAACAGCGGGCTTGGCAACGCAGCCATTCAGTACGGCGGTGGCGCGATGTTCGCCAAATTCAGCCGCAACGACGAAACCGATGCCGATCGCTTCGGCGTCACCTACGTCACGCGCGCCGGTATCGACCCGCGTGGCATGCCGTCCATGTTTCGCACGCTCTTGGCTGAACGAAAGTCCAACCCGACTGCGCTCGATGCTTGGTTCGCTTCGCACCCACTCGAGGAGGATCGCGTGGTCGTGACCGAAGGCGAAATCGCCAAGATCGATCCGGTCATCCTGAAGACGCTCACGCGCGACACGCCGGCCTTCCAACGCTTCAAGGCGCGCCTCGCCACACTGCCGCGCACGCCACCCAAGCCCACGCGCTAGCGCGAGTTTTGGCGTTACGGCAAGCGACGCACGAACTCCGCGATCAGCCCTTCGAACTGCGCGGCAACGGCGCGACCGGTTTCCATCACTTCCGAGTGGTCGAGCGGCTCGAGCGACATGCCGGCCGCCTTGTTGGTGATGCACGAAACGGCAGCAACGCGCATCCCGAGTGCACGAGCAACGATCACTTCGGGTACGGTGCTCATCCCGACGGCATCCACGCCCAGCTTCTCCAGCATGCGCACCTCGGCCGGCGTCTCGTACGTCGGGCCGAGGAGGCCGCAATAGACCCCGTCGCGCAACGTCAGCCCGATCGCCTGCGCCGATTCATGCAGCAACGCGCGCAGTGACCGATCGTATGGCTCGGACATGTCGGGGAAGCGTTGGTCGCCGTTCTCGGTCGGACCGATGAGCGGGTTGCGATACATCAGGTTCAGGTGATCGGCGATCACCATGAGGTCGCCCGGATCGAACGTGCGACACACGCCACCGGCCGCGTTCGACGCGAGATACACGCCGGCCCCCAGCGCAGATAGGACGCGCACCGGGAAGGCGGCCAACGCCGCATCGTGCCCTTCGTACATGTGAAACCGGCCGGCCATCGCCACGATCGGGCGCCCGCTCAGCGAGCCCACGATCAACTGCCCCGCGTGTCCTGCGACCGTCGCGCTCGGGAAACCCGGGATGTGCGAGAACGGAATGCGCACGGCATCATCGATCTTCTCGGCCAGGCCACCCAACCCGGAGCCGAGCACGATGCCGCAGACGGGCGTCGGCATCACACCGGCCTTGGAGACGTTGCCCACACGCTGGCGAATGTACTCCGCTGCTGCGCGCGCCTGCGCCGTACCCATCGCCAGCGGCTGCGCGTGAAAGCTCGCCGTCTCGAAGGCGTTAATCATGCGCGCACCTCCTCGAACTCCGCGATGGGGCCGACGTCGGCGAGCAGTTGCGACATCTCTCGGCTCGCCGCGTTGCGCAGCGCCCGGCGTTCGGCGAGCGGCAGAAACGCGGCGTCGAACGCCGAGAGCGCCAAGCGCGAAAGCATCGGCAGGTCGTACCGCAAATGCTCGGCGCACTGCCGGAACTCGTCGGTGAGCGTCACGCCACTCATCAGGCGATTGTCGGTGTTGATCGTGACGACGGCACCAAGCTCCACATAGCGCGCCAGCTGATGCTCCGCAAACGAGACCGACACACGCGTCTGCACGTTGCTCGTGGGACACAACTCCAGCGGGATCTGGCGATCGACCACGTACGCTTCCAGCGACGGATCCTCGTAGAGGCGTGTGCCGTGCCCGATGCGATCCGCGCCGCAGCGATGGATCGCGTCGCGAATGGAATGCGGCCCGTCGCCTTCACCCGCGTGCACCGTGATGGCCAGATCGTGCCAACGCGCAAACTCGAACGCCGGCGAATGGGCATGCGCCGGATTGCCCAGCTCTCCCCCAGCCAGGTCGAACGCCACGACGCCTTTGCCCTTGAACGCCACCGCGAGTTCGGCCATCTCCAACGAATGTGGTGCGGGCAGATTGCGCAGTGCACAAACGATGGCGCGCGCGATCGTTCCCGTCTCGCGCTCGCCACGATGGAGTCCCTTGAGCACCGCTCGCACCACGTCGTCGGCGGCGAGCCCACCGCGCGTATTCAGCTCCGGGCAAAATCGCACTTCGATGTAGCGCACACCGTCGAGCGCCGCATCCAGGACCAGTTCATGCGCGATGCGCTCGAGCGAAACGGCGTCCTGCATGACGGCGAGCGTCACGTCGAAGCGCGCGAGGTAGTCCCCGAGATCGCGCGCATCATCCACCCGCATCCAGTGGCCGAGTTCCGCCGATGTCGCGACCGGGAGCGTCACGCCCTGTGTGACCGAGAGCTCGTAGAGCGTGGATGGACGCAGCGAGCCGTCCAGATGGCAGTGCAGCTCGGCCTTCGGCATGCGCTGAATGATCTCTAGGAATGCGCTCGAGATGGTCGGCGCCGTCATTCAGTCACCTCGCTGCGATCTCGGACCGGAAGCACGCGGAATATCGCGCCGCCGTGGAGCAGCGTGTCCGCGTCGATCGGCAACCCACGGCTGTCGGTAACGCGCGAGCGGCCAGCCTCGATGTCGTCGGCTTGCTCGGGGAAGAGCGCGCGGACGGCGTCGATCGCACGCCCACCGGCTGCTACCGAGACGCCGCGTTCGTTCACATATACCCGCAGAGTACCATCGTCGATCATTTGCTGATCCAGGTCATCAGGATAGAAACACCACCGGCAGACACGCCCCGGTCACACAGGATGCTAGCAGTACCGGCCTCCCCTCGCACCTCGTCTCGCGCGTGAGCCACGCGCAACTCACGGCGGCGTCCTCGCGCTGTCGCGACGGGCCGGCGCGCTTCCACCCGCTTCCGCCGCCCGACCGCGCGTTTGCTCGGCAAACGCCGCGGCGACGGCCGCCGCCGGCTCGATGCGCCAATTGCGCGAAGCGTATCGCGCTGGCTCCACCGAACCCGTGCGCTCACTCTCGCGTCGCACTTCGTCGATCACCAACTGGCGGATATCGATTTCCTGCTGAAAGACGACAGGCGCGCCGGATAGCATCGCATAACCACCGCCGCCGCTCTGGCGATAGTTGTTGAGCGCCATGGTGAAGCTGTCCGTCGCTGCAATCGCGCGTCCGTTGCGTGTGAGCGAGGTAATTCGCGCGCCCACCGGCTGCCGCAAATCGATCACGTACTCCACGCCCGAGACGACGTCGAAATTGAAGCCCGGCACGGAGGGGTCGATGATGCCGCCCGGTGGCACCGTTCCGTCGGGCTGTAACGTGCGGTAGTGGCGCGAGGAGTGCTCGAGGAAGGCACGCAGCTGTGCGCCAGAGACGCGGACCGCGCGCAGCGTGTTCTCGTACGGATACAGCCGCGACAGCGAGGCCTGCGTAATCGGCCCCGCGTCCAGTCCGGCGTCGAGCGAGAATGCGGCGGTCGCCGACAGCTCCGCGCCGGCGGCCTTTCTCATCACCGCGTTCACCAGGTCGGTGATCGGCGCATCCACCACTCGCGCACTGTCCGCCCGCCACGGCACGCTGGTGCGACCGATCGGTGTGTTTACCCACGCCACAGTCGCGCGGTGCGTGCCCGCTGACGCCGAGAGCACTGCGGGCGACTCACGATGCCCTGCCACGCGCACTGACTGCCCACGGTGCGCCACCACCTGCCATTTCCGCTTCACACGCTCCAGCGTCAACGTGGCCACCGCCACTGACGCCGCCCAGTTACGCGGCTGCACCAGCAGCGCGCCGTTGATGGTCGAATCCACCAGCTCTCGGTGCGAGTGACCGAACACCACCAGGTCGATCCCGTCGATCTCGCGCGGCACACGGGCCGCCACGTTCTCCGACGGCAGCCCGGTCGCCACCGTGTCGTAGCTCGCTGCCTCGTTGAGCCCCGAATGCAAAAGCACCACAACCACGTCCGCCTTGCGCTTGCGAACCTCGGCCACCGCTGCCTTCACCGACGTCACGATGTCCGTCACGCGGAGCGACGCAGCGCTCAGGTTCTCCTTGTCCCACAGCATCGAGCCCGGCGTCGTACCGCCGATGATGGCAATGCGCACACCCTGTCGCAGCACCATGGTGTACGGCGCGACGAACGGCCGTCCCTTCTCGTCGACCACATTCGCCGCGAGAAACGGAAAGGCCGCGCGCCCGATGGCCGCCTGCAGCGTCGGCACGCCGTAGTTGAACTCGTGATTGCCCAGCACCGCCGCATCGTAGCGCATCACGTTCATGGCGGCGATCACCGGATGCACAGGCGGTGGCGTCACGCGGGCGGCGACGTACAGCAGCGGATTCCCCTGCAGCAGGTCGCCACCGTCCACCAGCAACACACGGTCGGGGTTGGCACTGCGCACCGAATCCACGATCGTGGCGGCCCCAGCCAGCGAACGAGCGGGATCGGCCGCGTTCGCGAAGTAGTCCCAACCGCGGATGCGCCCGTGCACATCCGTGGTCGCGGTAACCACCAAGTCCATCCGCTGTGCCGCCACGGCCGTGGGCCATACACCGGCCATCACGCCGAGCATGACGCGGAGTACACCCGCTCGCTGGCGCGATCTCGTCCGTCGTGTGCCTGTCATCTGCGAATCCTAGCCGTGCGCGGGGTCGCATGGGACTGCCGAGCGGGTGGTCTCCGTTGCCCCTGCCCTCAACGGCCGCCAACTTCACAGCACGCGTGCACCCTATGTCGGCTCCGGCCGCCGATACGCACCCGTTACACCGTCGTGGCATGCCGGACACGACCCCCTACCACCCTACTCACCGTGTCGTGTTTGAACCGGGACGTGACGTCATGAAGCCGCTCATCATTGGGATCGCCGGCGGAACGGGCTCGGGGAAGTCCACAGTCGCACGCAGAGTCGCGGAAGCCTTGCCGGATTCATCGGTCGCGTTTCTCGAGATGGATGCGTACTACCGGGACTTTCGACACCTCACGCTGGCGCAGCTGCATCGCGTCAACTGGGATCATCCGGATGCGTTCGACGTGGAGCTCCTCACGGAGCACCTGACGGCATTGGGGAAGGGCGAGGCGGTGGACATGCCGGTCTACGAGTTTGCGACGCATTCCCGCAGTGCTCGTACCCGACGCATCGAGCCGGCGGACGTAGTCGTGATCGATGGCATCCTGCTCCTCGCGGACGAACGCGTGCGCGATCTGTGCGATGTGAAGGTGTTCGTGGATGCAGATGCTGACATTCGGCTGGTGCGGCGGATTCGGCGTGATACGTCCGTTCGTGGTCGCTCGCTGGAGTCGGTGCTGGAGCAGTATCTGACGACGGTGCAGCCGATGCACTGTCAGTTCGTTGAACCAAGCAAACGCTATGCCGATGTCATCGTTCCGCGCGGCGGCAGCAATTTGGTCGCCATCGAGATGATCGTCGCAAAAATCCAACGGCGCGTCAGTGCACGCACAGCGGCGCGCACGCCCGCGTTCGTTCCCACTGTCGCTGACATCAGCTCTGCATGAATCCCGCTCCGCCGTCCGCAGATCGCATCCTCGTGGTTGACGATGAGCCCGAGATCGTCGCCCTCGTCACGTATCATCTCGCCAAGACGGGGTACCGGATCTCGACGGCCGCCTCTGGCCAGGACGCGCTCGACATCGCTCGTCGAGAGCGCCCCTCGCTCATCGTCCTCGACCTGATGCTGCCGGGCATGTCCGGTTTCGACGTGCTGGAACAGCTGCGCACCGACGACGCCACCCGCGACATGGCGGTGCTCATGCTCACCGCGCGCCGCGAAGAGCCCGATCGTATCCGCGGTCTCTCACTCGGCGCCGACGACTACCTGACCAAGCCGTTCAGCCCGCAGGAGTTGGTGTTGCGGGTCGGCGCGATCCTGCGGCGCGCCGGCACGGCCCCGACGGCCAGCACCGACAGCTTCGCCATCGGACCGCTGCGTATCGACCGCGCCGCCATGACGGTGATCGTGGACGATCGCCCGGTGGAACTCACCCCCACCGAGTTCAAGCTGCTGCTCACGCTCGCTGAACGCCGCGGTCGCGTTCAGGGACGTGGACATCTGCTGGAGACGGTGTGGGAGGCGGCGCCCGACATTCAGACGCGCACCGTGGACATGCACATTCAGCGGCTCCGCACCAAGCTCGGTGCAGCCGGCGACATGATCGAAACCGTACGAGGCTTCGGCTATCGTTTGCGTGCCGCTGCATCACGCAGCGTCTGAGCCGGCGTTCGCGTAACCCGCGTACGTGAGACTCACTCAACGGCTCGTTCTCAACACCTTCATCGTCGCGACGCTGCTCGTCGCGGTGGTGCTCGTAGTGGTCGAGCGTCGCGTCACCGAGCGCGTACGGTCGGAAGGACCCACGGCGACCGCAGTCTCGAGCGACGAATTCCTTGCGCGCACACGCCGCGACATCGTCTTTGCGGGTGTCGCCGTGCTCCTCGTCGGCATTGGCCTGGCGCGCGTGCTGGCCCGACCGGTGGCGCGCCCCATCGAAGAGTTGCGCGATGTGGCGCGTGCACTCGCGGCCGGCGATCTCACGCGCCGCCCCACGCTGCTCGCTGCGGGTGAGGTCGGTGACCTCGCCGATGCCCTGCGTCGCCTCGCGGAGCAGCTGGACAATCGCATTCAGGCGTTGCGCGCCGAAGAAGAGCTGCTCGTGGCGCTCACCGAATCACTGAACGAAGGCGTCATCGCCGTCGATGTGCGTCAGCGCGTGGTGCGCATGAACGAGACCGCTCGCACCTTGCTCCGCATTCGGGAACCTGTGCCGTTCCCCGCCGAATACCTCCCGCGCGACCGCACGCTGCGTGAGGCGCTCTCCTCGGTGCTCGCGGGAAGCGACGCATCACCGGGGGAAGTGCGCGTGGATGATCGCACGCTCTCGCTCACCGCGCGCCCACTGCCCGCCGGCGGCGCCATTCTCGCGCTCTACGATTTGACGCCGTTCCGTCGTCTCGAGGCGGTGCGGCGCGATTTCGTCGCCAACGTGTCGCACGAGCTCCGTACGCCGCTCACGGTGATCAGCGGCTTTGTGGAAACGATGGAAGACGACGACCTGCCCGTCGAACTGCGTCGGCAGTTTCTCGGCATGGTGTCGGCGAACGTGCGTCGGATGCAGCGTATCGTGGACGACCTGCTCGACCTCTCGCGCATCGAGTCTGGCGGTTGGCTCCCCAACCCCACCGAGCTCGATGTGGCATCGCTGGCGGCGGAAGTCGTCTCGCCGATGCTCGATGCTGCCGCGGCAAAGGGCGTGGTGCTGCGCGCGGACGTGGCCCCCGACGCCACAACGATCTACTGCGACTCCACCGCCGCGCGGCAGATTATGAGCAATCTGACCGAGAACGCACTTCGCCACACGATGACAGGCGAAGTTGTGCTGTTCACGTGTACTGAGGACGGCGGCACGTGGATGGGCGTGCGTGACACGGGGATCGGCATCAGCTCAGAGCATCTGCCACGCATCTTCGAGCGTTTCTACCGGGCCGATCCGGGCCGCTCACGCGAAGCCGGGGGCACGGGGCTCGGTCTCGCGATCGTGCGCCATCTGGCGGAAGCGCACGGCGGTCGGGTTCGGGCCGAGAGCGAGCCGGGAATCGGCACCACGATCGCCGCGTGGTTTCCCGTCGCCACCGCGGATTCCTCCGCGAGTTGACGCGGAACGCGGGCCGTCGACCGCGGGGCCAGCATCGGCCATCCAGCAGCTACTCGGCGACCGGCCCGCGCTGACGCGCACGTCGTCCGGCAAACGCCTCTTCCACAAGGCGTGGCAGCATCACCGCCGCAGGCCCTTCAATGGGAAGGATGCTCGGCCCCTTGCGTTGTCCCTGCATCGACGCGTTGACCACGATGACCGTGGCCCCGTGCGCGGCGGCCAGCCACGGCAGCGATGCGGCCGGCTCCACCACGTTGGATGTGCCCACGGAGATGAAGACGTCGCAGGCGACGGCGGCATTACGCGCCCGCTCGAACTCGTCGACCGGCAGCGTCTCGCCAAACCACACAATGTCCGGGCGCATCAGCGCGCCGCAGCGCTGACAGCGCGGCACCGGCGAGCCCGGAGCGGCGTCGGTGACGTCGATGGTCCCTGAACACCCGGCGCTGCAACGCGCCTTCATCAAAGAGCCATGCAGCGCGATGACGTCACTGCTCCCCGCACGCTGGTGCAGGTCGTCCACGTTCTGCGTGACCAGCGCGCAGTGCGAGACGCGATTGGCCAGCAGCGTGAGCGAAGTATGCGCCGCATTGGGCTGCGCCATCCGCACCGCGGCCCGCCGGGTGGCATACCATCGCCAGACCAGTTCGGGGTCAGCCGCGAAGGCGTCGGGGGTCGCCAGGTCCTGCGGCGAGTATTGCGCCCAGAGACCGGTCATTGCATCCCGGAACGTCGGAATGCCGCTCTCGGCGGACGTCCCGGCGCCGGTGAGGATGCAGACGTACTCGGCCGCGCGAAGGGCGCGGGCGGCGATGGTCAGCGCCTCCGCCCGCGTTTGCGGGTCGGTAGCGGGCGTCGAGGCGACGCGACGATCGAGTGTGGGTTCGGTTCGAGCCATTTCGGGCGACGATATGCCACGGACGCGCCGGAGGCAACGGGGACCGGGAGGATTTTCCGCCGATCGGGGCACAATTATTGGCTGCGGCTCGTGACAGTTTCGTTGCACAACCGTGTGGAGACCGCAACCTGGGTCACGGAGCTTACCTCCAGACAAAAACTGCAGACGCCCCGTCCGGGGCCCGTCGCAGCGGCAGGTTTCCCAACTTTACGACATCCATGCGTCCACACGCGAACGTGATTTCCCGACCGGCTACGCTCAACGCAGCTCGCACGCCGGTCGCCCGTCTCGCCCGCACGCTCCGCATCGTTGCGGCTTCTGTTGTTACGCTGTTCGGCTCCACACCGCTTCTCGCGCAGGGCGGGCCGACCGGAAAGATCACCGGCCGCATCATCGACGCTGCGACTGGTCAGGGCATCGCCGAAGCCGGTGTTCAGATTGTCGGCACGACCATCGGCATCCAGTCCGGACTTGAAGGTCGCTACACGATCCTGCGCGCACCGGCCGGCACGGTCACGCTGCAGGTGCGCCGACTCGGCTACGCGCCGAAGACGGTCACGGGCCTGATTCTCCCCGCAGGCGGGGCAATCGAGCAGGACATCTCGCTCGGCGCGGCCAACGTGCAGCTCACCGCCGTGACCGTCAGCGCGTCATCCGAGCGCGGCACGGTGAACGAAGCGCTCAATCAGCAGAAGAACGCCACGAACGTCGTGAACGCGATCACTGCGGAGCAGATCGCCAAGAGCCCCGACAGCGACGCGGCGCAGGCCGTGCAGCGCGTCAGCGGCGTCTCGGTGCAGGATGGCAAGTATCTGCAGGTGCGCGGCCTCGGCGAGCGCTACACCACCGCGTCGCTCAACGGTGCCCGCATCCCGAGCCCGGAGCCCGAGCGCAAGGTCGTGCCGCTCGACCTGTTCCCGGCCGGCCTGCTGCAGGACGTCACCACCAGCAAGACCTTCACCCCGGACCAGCCGGGTGACTTTGCCGGCGCCAACGTGAACATCCGCACACGCGAGTTCCCGGTGAAGCGCCAGGTCAACTATTCCATGAGCGTCGGCGCGAACAGCAGCGTGATGGGGCAGACGCTTCCCTTCGCGCCGCGCGCTGGCGGCGAGTATTTCGGCATGGCCGGTTCGGCGCGCGCCATCCCGAGCGCACTGCAACAGGCGAACTTCCTCGGCAACGTCTCGCAGACGCAGTTCAACCAGATCGCGCTCCAGCAGCGCAATGTCTGGAACGCGCTGCCGCGCACGGGCGGACCGAGCGGCTCGTTCGGCGCCTCGACCGGCGGCAACAACATCCTCGGCAAGCGCATCGGCTACGTGCTGAGCGGCAACTACGGCTACTCGGAAGAGGCGCGCGTGAACGAGCGCTATGCCGTCGGCCAGCAGGGCGCGAACAACAGCGTGATTCCGCTGACGAGCGTCGTCGGCGAGACCGGTCGCTCGAGCATCCAGTGGGGCGGCATCGCGAATTTTTCGACGCTGATCGGCCGCAACTCGCGCGTGTCGCTCAACACGACGGCCACGCGGAGCGCCGATAACGAAGCGCGCACCGATCGCGGCTTCGACGAAAACCTGTCGGACAGCATTGCCCGCACGACGCTGCGCTATGTGGAGCGTGGCGTCGCCACCGTGACCGCGCAGGGCGAACACCAGATCTCCGCGTCCAACAAGACCAACTGGTCGGCCACGTACGGCAAGACGTCGCGTCGTGAGCCGGATCGCTCGGACATCGTCTACTCGCGCGCCAGCGACGGCAAGTTCCGCCTCCTCGGCTCGCTCGATGGCGCTCGCCGCCTGTTCTTCGACCTGCAGGAGAACAACTCGACGGGTCAGCTCGATCACACGATCAACCTTGGCGCGCTGTCGAATCAGAATACGCTCAAGGTCGGTGCCTACTATCGCGTGACCGACCGTAACGCGCAGGCGCCCATCTTCGCATTCCTCACGCGCGCCAATTCGAGCGTGCTCGAGCAGACGCCCGACGTCATCTTCGGCGCCTCACAGGCCTGTTCGACCTGCTCGGTCATCAACGTACAGCCCGTCGGTCAGGCGGGCTCGTATACGGCGAGCGATCGCACCACCGCTGGCTACGCCATGGTCGACTGGGGACTGTCCGAAAAGGTCCGCATCATTGCCGGTGCGCGCGCCGAAGCGGCCGACATCACGGTCAACTCCAGCACGCAGGGCGGGTTCACCGCCTCCGCGAAGCTCAAGAACACCGACATCCTGCCCTCGCTGCTCGTGAACACCAAGCTCTCCGAGACGCAGAACCTGCGCTTCGGCGTGACGCGCACGCTGGCACGCCCCGAGTATCGTGAGCTCGCGCCGGTGACGTTCCGCGACGTGCTGGGCGGCGTCAGCGTCACGGGCAACGACAAGCTCGTGCGCTCGCTGATCAACAACTACGATCTGCGCTACGAGATCTTCCCGAACTCGGGTGAAGTGCTGAGCATCGGCGTTTTCGCGAAGCAGTTCGACGCGCCGATCGAGCGTGTGGAGTCGGCGACGTCCGGCGCGTATCAGGCGCGCTTCCAGAACGCGCTGCGGGCGACCAACGTCGGTGTCGAGCTCGAGGCCCGCAAGGAACTCGGCTTCCTTGGCGAGTGGGCGCGCGCTTTCACTGGCTTCAGCAACGTGACGGTGATGAAGTCGTCCGTCTCGCTCGACACGACCAAGGGGCTCACGGTCACCGAGACCAAGCGCCGCCTGGTTGGTCAGGCGCCGTATGTGGTCAACATGGGTCTCACGTATTCGTCGCGGTCTGGCAACTCGAGCGCCACGCTGCTCTACAACGTCGTTGGCGAGCGCATCTTCGCCGCGGGCGTGACGCCGCTGCCGAACATCGTCGAGAAGTCGCGCAACATCGTCGACCTCGCGCTCCGCTTCCCGATTCATGGGCAGCTCGCCGCGCGCATCGACGGCAAGAACCTGCTGGACGCGCGTTACCGCTTCATGCAGGGCAACCTCGAGCGCGAAGGCTACAACGCCGGCCGCTCGGTCTCCGTCGGTTTCTCCTGGAAGCAGTAATCCGCTCCACATCGCGCGAAGTATCGACGCGAAGCGGAGTGATCCACCCGGAGTGACGGGACCGTGACACGATCATGATCGAAGTGGCACACAGACACGCTTTTGTGAAGGCGTGTCTGTGTGCGTTCTAGCAGTCACAATTCCAACTCCTTACCTCAAGGGACAGCAGATGATGAAGTTCCTGCGCCTTCGTAGCCTAGCGGCTGCGGCGCTCGCGATGGTTTCTCTCGCGGCTTGCAGCAGCGACAAAACGGTGAGTCCGCCGGCCAATGGCTCGCTCACGGTAACGGTCAGCGGCCTTCCCGCCGGCACGAACGCGAGCATTAACGTCACAGGGACGTCGTTCACGCAGGCCGTGACGGCGACCACCACCCTCTCGGTTGCGCCGGGCAGCTACACGATCGCCGCCTCGTCGGTCACCGTTGGTACGACCGTCTACAACGCGGCAGTTTCCGGTTCGCCGGCGACGGTCAGCTCCAACGCCACGTCCACGGCGACGGTGACCTACTCTGCGGTGGCGCCGGTCAACGGCTCGCTCGCGGTGACGATCAGCGGTCTGCCGGCTGGCACCAACGCCGCAGTCACGGTGACGGGCCCCAACGCCTTCACGCAGACGCTCACGGCCAGCACCACGCTTGCGGTGCCGCCGGGCAGCTACACGATCGCTGCCGCACAGGTCACCGCCGGCACGACGCGCTACAACGGTGCTGTCACGGGTTCGCCCGCCACGGTCACCTCCAGCACGACGACGACGGCCACGGTCACCTACGCCCTCGCGCCTGTGCCGAGCGTAACGCTGTCCGGTTCGATCGCGGCCAGCCGCACGCTGACCGCCGACACGGCCTACGTCATCCGCGGCTTCGTGTACGTCAACAGCGGTGCGACGCTCACGATCCGCGCTGGCACCAAGCTTGTCGGCGACACGACGGCACTCGGCTCGGCGCTCTTCATCCTCCGTGGTGCGCGCATCGATGCGCAGGGTACGGAAGCCGCGCCGATCGTCTTCACGTCGCAGCGCGCCGTGGGCAATCGCTCCCCGGGTGACTGGGGCGGCCTGGTGATCGTGGGCAACGCACGCAACAACCGCTCGGGCAACATCATCGTCGAAGGCTCGGACGGCTCGGTCGTCGGCGCGAACCCGGCAGGCGTGGTCTACACCGGTGGCAACAACGATGCAGACAACAGCGGCACGCTCAAGTATGTGCGCGTCGAGTTTGCCGGCTACGCGACGTTGCCCGACGCTGAGCTCAACTCCTTCACGTTCGGCGCGGTTGGCAGCGGCACCACCTTTGAGTACCTGCAGTCGGTGTCCGGCCTCGACGACTCGTTCGAGTGGTTCGGTGGCACGGTGGACGGCAAGTACCTCGTCTCGTACGAGTCGGGTGACGACCATTTCGACACGTCGGAAGGCTATCGCGGTCGCAACCAGTTCGTGATCGCCTACCAGTCGACCTTCCTGACGCCGCGTGCTGGCGCCGGTGCCGTCTCCGCTGACCCGCAGGGCATGGAAGTCGACGGTTGCAACGGCGGTGGTTGCACGGCGCCGGCCGGCGGTAACGCGCAGAGCTCCGGCGCTGCGGATGGCCTCTGGACGATGAACGTCTTCGCCAACTTCACCCTGATCGGTGTCGGTGCCACGCAGACGACGCCTGCCAACGGCGGCGTGGGTATGGTGCTCCGCCGCGGAACGGGCGGCTACTACATCAACGGCGTGGTGGCGCGCTGGCCGCGTCAGGCCATTTCCATCCGCGACACGACGTCGGGCAACCGCCTCTCGGTCGATTCGCTGATCGTGCGCAACCTGTACTTCGCCGACGACGGCCTGCAGAACAGCAGCGTGCTGTTCGACCCGGCGAGCGCCACCAACTTCGGGCAGCAGGCGACGCTCGCCGCCCGCAACTCGGCGATCACAGTGGCCGCGGCCAGCGTGACGGCCGCCAGCCTCTTCACCGCGCTTCCGGCCGGTGCAGCCACGACCACCGGGGCGAACTTCGATTGGTCGCCGGCGGCCGGATCGCCGATCGCCACGGGTGGATTGAACAGCTTCACCAACGACCCGCGCATCGCGGCGCGCGCCGGCACCTTCATCGTGCCCACGGCGTACGTCGGCGCTGCGGCGCCGGGCGGCACCAAGTGGTGGGCCAACTGGACGAACTACGCGCGCAACTAGCGTGTAGCAACTTCCCGCAGTCAGTTTGTCGAACGGTCGGCGCCGTGGTTTCGGCGCCGACCGTTCTCAATTCAGCCCTCGGATTCATGTCTACGTCTCGCGGTTCGTGGCTCCTCCTGTTGTCCGCTCTCGCGCTCACCAGCGCGTGCAAGGGAGACGCGCCGGCCGACTCGCAAACGCAGTCGCAACAGGATCAGCAGAAGCACATTCAGGAAGTCGTTGCCGCGGGTGGGGTAGTGGACTCCATCCTGCCGATTGCCGTGCAACTCGATCGCTTCCGCGCCGACATCACCGACCATCCGGATACTCTCCGTCACGCCAGCACATCGCGCGACGCACTGGTCGCACGCTGGGCCAAGGCCGTCGCCTCGAGCGACACCACCGACCTCAATGCAATGGTCCTCGACCGCGCAGAATTCGCGTGGCTGTATTACCCCGGCTCGAGCATGAGCAAGCCGCCGTACGAAGCGCCACCGCAGCTGCTGTGGGGACAGATCCTTGCCAGCTCCAACGCGGGCGCGCAGTCGGCGCTCCGAAAAATGAGCGGACAGAAGCTCGCCGTGGTGGCTGTGAAGTGCCCCGAGGCGCCGCTCGCCGAGGGAAGCAATCTGCTCCACGAGCGCTGCACTGTGCGCCTCACCGACGCGGGGAGACCGCTCCCCGAGATCGCATACTTCGGCACAATCGTCGAACGCGATCATCGCTTCAAGTTCCTCGGCTTGGCGAACAACCTGTGACCTCTGCACAAGCGGCCACCGTCATCATGCGCACAACTCGCCGCGTCGGACTGCGCCTCGCGACGCAGCGATTCGGCTGGGTCGCGGTGACTGTCTTGCTGTGCGCCTGCTCGGGGAAGTCGAGCGACAAAGCCGGTGACTCCGCCACCGCGACGCTCCCGCCGTCCGGCACCCGCGTCGATCTGACCGGCGCGGGCGCGACCTTTCCGTATCCGCTTTATTCGCGCTGGTTCAACGACTACGCGCAGCGCACCAACATCCGCATCAACTACCAATCGATCGGTTCCGGGGGCGGCATCCGACAGGTGCTGGCCAAGACCGTCGACTTCGGCGCGACCGATGTGCCGATGACCGACGCCGAACTGTCGCAGGGTGGGATGCGCGTCGAGCATATCCCGACGGTTCTTGGCGCGGTGGCCATTACCTACAACCTGCCGGGGCTGGCGCGGCCGCTTCATCTATCAGGCGAGGTCATTGCCGACATTTTCCTCGGCCGGATCTCCAAGTGGAACGACACCCGCATCGCCGAACTGAACCCCGCCGAATCGTTGCCTGCGTCGGACATTCTGGTGGTCCATCGGGCGGATGGCAGCGGCACCTCGTACATCTTCAGCGACTACCTGACGGCCGTGAGCACTCGCTGGGCCGAGGGGCCGGGACGCGGTAAGGACGTACTCTGGCCGACCGGCATCGGCGGCAAGGGCAACGAGGGCGTAGCGGGACAGGTCAAGCAGATGGTCGGCTCCATCGGATATCTGGAAGTCGTGTACGCGCGACAGAATCGCCTGCCCGTGGTGCACGTGCGCAATCGAGCGGGACGATTCGTGTCTCCGATGCCATATGAGATCGCCTCGGCCGCCACGAGTGTGATCGCTGACAGTACCCGGTCAGACTTCCGCGTCTCTCTGGTCAACGCACCTGGGGCGGCAGCGTACCCAATTGCGTCGTTCACCTGGATGCTGTTGGCCCCAGACGCCATCGGACCCGTGAAAACACGGCAGATGGTTGAGTTCCTCCGCTGGGCGCTCGCCGATGCCGGCGACATGGCCAGCGCCCTCGGCTATGTCGCGCTGCCAAGCGAAACCGTCAACACCGTCTTGAACCAGCTCGACGCGCTGGCGCTTCGCGCGAACGCCGCCACGAGAGCTCCGTGACACGTCTGTTACAAGACCACCGGCGGGAGCCGGAACGTCATTCCTAACTTGCGGGCATGAGCGCGTCACCCGCCGTCCGGGATCCCTCGCCACCTCCCGCGGCGCCAGAAATGTCCGCCTGGACGCTGCCTTCTGGAGGTGCTTCCTCGTCGCGGCTGGCAGATCGCGTCTATCGCGCCGCGATCACGGCGTGCGCCCTGCTGATCCCGCTGTTGCTGATGGTCATGGCCGCGGTGATCGTTCGCGCTGCGTGGCCTGCCGTCCGCACAACCGGAGCGGATCTGCTATTTGGGCGCACGTGGGATGTTGCGCACGGCCGTTTCGGAGCGCTCCCTGCACTGGTCGGCACGCTGGTCTCATCTCTCTTGGCGCTGTTCATCGCGACACCGCTGGCGGTGGGCGTGGCCGTCTTCACATCGGAGCTCGCCCCGTCTCGACTGCGCGCACCCGTTGCCTTTCTGGTCGACCTCCTCGCCGCGATTCCGAGCGTGGTCTATGGCCTGTGGGGGCTGTTCGTGCTTGTGCCATTGCTGCGTAGCGCGGTGATGCCGGCTCTGCAGCGGGTGTTGGGCGGCTTGCCCATTGTAGCCGGACCGGCATACGGGCCCAGCGTGCTGGCCGCCTCGCTCGTGCTGGCCATCATGATCCTGCCATACATCGCATCGGTCTCGCGCGAAGTGCTCGCGGCGGTACCACGCGCGCAACGAGAAGCGGCGCTGGCGCTCGGCGCCACACGCATTGAAATGGTCCGCGATGCCGTGCTGCCGTACGCGCGTTCAGGCCTGGTTGGTGGGATCATGCTCGGACTGGGTCGAGCGCTGGGCGAGACGATGGCCGTCACCATGGTCATCGGCAATCGACACGAGATCCCCACGTCGTTGCTCGATCCGGCCTACACGATGTCGGCGCTGCTAGCCAACGAGTTCAGTGAGGCGTCCAATGACCAGCACCTCTCCGCACTGATGGCCGTCGCGGGATTGCTGCTGCTCATCACACTGGTGGTGAACATGCTTGCGCGCTGGCTGGTGTGGCGCGTGCGCCGCCTCGAGGGTGAGTCGTGAGTCCCGCCACTGGCGGCGGCGCTTCGCCTGCGCGAACGGCTGCCGGCACCGACCGATCCCCGGAAGCTGCCGATCGACGCCATACGCGGCGGGTGCGCTCCGTCGCGCGTCGACGGCGGGTCGGCGCGGGACTGACCGCCTTCGTCTGGATCGCCGCGCTGCTGGCGGTGCTTCCGCTCTTCGCCATTCTCGTGCACCTGATCGCGGGTGGTGCCAGCGCGCTCTCCGTGGACTTCTTCATCAAGATGCCGTCAGCGTCGGGCGTGGCGGGCGGTGGCATGGCCAACGCGATCGTCGGCACGTTGCTGCTGATCGCCATTGCATCCGCGCTCGGTCTGCCGGTGGGACTTGGCGCTGGGCTCTTCCTCGCGGAGCGCGGCGATACTCGATTGGCGCAGGTAGTACGCTTCGTCGCCGACGTGCTCAGCGGACTGCCGTCGATCGTACTCGGCGTGCTGGCGTGGGAACTGATCGTTCGACCGAGTGGGCACTTTTCAGCGCTCGCTGGCGGAGTCGCTTTGGGGCTGCTGATCGTCCCACTCGTGACGCGAGCAACGGAGGAAATGGTCAAGCTCGTGCCTGCCTCGCTCGCCGAGTCGGCGCTCGCGCTTGGCTTTCCGCGATGGCGCACCTCGTTGGTGATCGTGCTGCGTACAGCGATGCCGGGAATCGTGACCGCCGCGCTTGTGGCCGTCGCGCGCGCAGCGGGAGAGACCGCACCGTTGCTCTTCACCGCGTTCGGCAACGCGTACTGGTCGCTCGATCCAACACGCCCGATCGCCGCGCTTCCGCTGCAGATCTTCGCGTACGCCCTCAGCCCCTATGACGATCTGCGCGCCAAGGCGTGGGCCGGTGCCCTGGTGCTGTTGCTGATGATCACGCTCATGAGCCTGCTCGCACGGGCCGTTCTGCGCGCGCGGCAGTCGTTGGTGCAAGGGATCGCACCGCGCGCTGGTGATGGCGATGCCTGAGACGATCGTGGCTGGAGACGCTCCCGCCGTCGAACTCCGCGATGTTTTGGCGCGTTACGGCAATCGAATCGCCGTGCGCAATGTGTCGCTCGATTGTCCGGCTGGCATGGTGTCGGCGATCGTCGGCCCATCCGGTTGCGGCAAGTCCACGCTGTTGCGCTGCATCAATCGGCTGCACGAGAGTGTGGCTGGCGCGACCTCGTCTGGTGCAATCCGCGTGGATGGCGTTGACGTGCATGCGCGCGCAGTCGATCCGATCGCGCTGCGGCGACGCATCGGCATGGTCTTCCAGCGACCGACCCCCTTTCCTACGCTCTCGATCTTCGACAATGTCGCTTCCGGCGTACGCGCCGCGGGATCCCCGCCGTCCCCCGGCGCGTTGCGAGATCTCGTGGAGCACGCCCTGCGCCGCGCCGGGCTGTGGACTGAAGTCGCCGATCGGTTGCACGGCAGCGCGCTGACACTCAGCGGCGGCCAACAACAGCGGTTGTGCATCGCGCGCGCACTCGCCGTTGGTCCTCGGGTGCTTCTGCTCGACGAGCCAACGGCGTCCCTCGATCCGTTGGGCACGCAGCGCATCGAGGAGTTGGTTTACGAACTGCGAGGGAGCGTCACGCTGATCATCGTCACTCACAACATGCAGCAGGCGGCGCGCGTGTCTGATACGACTGCATTCATGCTGGACGGCGAGCTGGTCGAGCAAGCGCCCACGCGAGCGCTCTTCACCACACCTCGCGACGAACGCACCGAAGCGTACGTGACCGGGCGCTTCGGCTGATGCCGACGTCGGTGCGAGATGCCGCACTTGAACCGGCGCGATCGGCGGGCCGCGTCGTGGTCGAGCGATTCTCCGCGTGGTTCGGCGAGCGTCGTGCGCTCACTTCCGTGGACTTCGACGTGCAGCCCAACTGCGTCACCGCATTGATCGGCCCGTCGGGCTGCGGCAAGTCGACATTGCTGCGCGCGATCAATCGGCTGAACGATCAGATTCCCGGCGCGCGACAGGAGGGACGGGTTCTCCTCGACGGTGAAGACATCTACGCCTCGTCCATGGATACCAGCGTGCTCCGCCAACGCGTGGGCATGGTGTTCCAGCGTTCGAACCCGTTTCCCAAGTCGATCTTCGACAATGTGGCATACGGGCCGCGGCTGAATGGTCTCGCGCAGGGGGCCGAGTTGGAGGCGTTCGTCGAAGGTGCGCTCCGCCGCGCCGCATTGTGGGACGAAGTCAAGGATCGATTGCGCGAGAGCGCGCTCCGACTCTCCGGCGGACAGCAGCAACGACTCTGCATTGCGCGCGCGCTGGCCAACGATCCAGAGGTGCTGTTGCTCGACGAACCGACGAGCGCGCTCGACCCGTTGGCGACGCAGCGCATCGAGGAGCTGCTCTACGAGTTGCGGCGGGACCTGACGATCGTGTTGGTAACGCATAACTTGCATCAGGCCGCCCGCGTCTCCGATCAGACCACTTTTTTGTTCGACGGACGACTCGTGGAATCGAGTGCGACCAAGCAGCTTTTCACGAGCCCGCGCGAGGCGCGCACCGAGGCATTCATCACGGGGAGACTGGGTTGATGGCAGACGGCGGCGGATACCGGCACTTTCACGACGAACTTGGCGTGCTCAAGCAGCGCCTGCTCGACATGTCGGAGCGAGCCGAATCGCTGGTCGATCTCGCCGTCGAAGCGCTGCTCGAACGCGATCGCGACAAAGCCCAGACAGTCATCGACGCCGACCGCGAGCTCGATCGCATCGAGGTCGAGGCGGAGAACCTCGCGATCTCCCTGCTCGCGCTGCAGCAACCGATGGCGCGCGACCTGCGCTTCCTCATTGGCGCCATCAAGGTCTCCAGCGATCTGGAGCGCGTCGGCGATCACGCCGTCAACATCGCGCAAAGCGCTGTGCGCCTCGTGGATTCCCGCGCCACGCCGCCGTCGGTTCCCGCGATCTCCGACATGGCGCGACGGGCCCGCGCCATGCTGAGCGATGCGCTCGACGCGTTCATTCGTGGCGATGGCACACTCGGGCGCGCGGTCGGCAAAGCCGACGATCAGGTGGACTCGCTGCACGAAGGTATTTTTCGCACGCTGCTCACCTACATGATGGGCGATCCGCGCACGATCGCGCCCTCGCTCGAACTGCTGCTCGTCAGCCGCAACCTCGAGCGCGTGGCCGACCTCGCGACCAACATCGGCGAGAACGCGGTCTTTCTCGCTGAAGGCAAGCAGATCCGCCATCGCTACGACGAAGAGCATGGCGATGAGGCCGACGCCAAAATTTTGCCACTGCACTCCGAGAGCAAGTCCGCTTGAGCGCTACACCGCGTACCACAGCAGCTGTGGCCCCGACGGCCGACGTACGCATTGCGGCCATCGACATCGGATCCAACTCGGTACGCCAGATCATCGCCGACGTCTCGCCGTCGGGGCAGATTCGCGTCGTTGACGAAATGAAGGCGATGCCGCGCTTGGGCGAAGGGCTCGAGACGACGGGTGCGCTCGGCCAAACCGCGCTCGATGCCGCCGTGGCCGCGGTGCAACGCATGGTCATGCTCGCCAAGCAGTACGAGGCGCTGCGCATCGAGATCGTGGCCACCAGCGCAGTCCGCGATGCCAGTAACGGACCGGAGTTCACGAGTCGCGTGTTCGACAGCACGGGCGTGGAAGTGAGAGTGCTCAGCGGCGAAGAAGAGGCGCTGCTCTCCTTCCGCAGCGCCCTCGCGCACTTCGAACTCGGCTCCGGTCGTTCACTGGTGATGGACATCGGCGGGGGTTCATTGGAGCTGGTGCTCGCCAAGGACGGCCTCATCGAACGCGTCGCGTCGCTTCCCTTCGGCGCGGTGCGCCTGACCGAGCGCTTCCTCTCACCCGTGCTGCGCCCCAAGGGTGTGCGTCTCTTGCGCGAGCACGTGCGCGACGGACTGCGTCGCGCCGTGCCGGTGAAGGACTGGCGTGGAACGCGCGTCATCGGTTCCGGCGGCACCTTCACCAACCTCGCGGGCATCGTGCTCAATCGTACGGGCGTCAGCGTGCGCTCGGCGCATGGCACGCGCGTGACGCGCGTGGAGCTGGAGCACGTGCTCGATTGGCTGCAGCGCCTCGACCCGACCGAGCGCACGCAGGTGCCGGGGCTCAACCCGGCGCGTGCGGACATCATCGTCGCAGGCCTGGCAACCGCCGCCGAAGTCGTCGCACGATTTGACCCGCGCGATCTGCTCACCTCGGCGTACGGCATTCGCGAAGGACTGTTGCTCGAGTCGGCGCGCGTCACACCGGTTGTGGCCGATCCTGGCGCGGCGCGCGAACGCTCAGTGCGTGAGTTTGCCGAGCGTTGTCACTACGAAGAGCCGCATTCACGGCAGGTGCAGACGCTCGCGCTGCAGCTCTTCGACGCGCTGGCGCCGCGCATGGGCCTGGGCGCGGTGGACCGTCGTATTCTCGCCGACGCCGCGCTGCTGCACGATGTGGGTTACCACATCAACTACGAGAATCACAACAAGCACTCGTTCCATCTGATTTCGCATGCCGAATTGCTGGGCATGACGCCCGCCGAGCAGATCGCGATCGCGCATGTGGCGCGCTACCACCGCGGCGCCTCACCCAAGCGAAAGCACCGTCGGTTCGCCCAACTGGATCGGGTGCTGCGCGAACGCATCGTGAAGTTGTCCGCACTGCTCCGCTTTGCCGACGGCTTCGATCGCGGTCACGTGAGCGCGGTGGGGCGCCTCAAGGTCCGCTGGACGCAGGATACGGTGCGCGTGACCGCCGTGGAGGCCACAGGCGCCACCAGTCTCCGCCTCGAGTGCTGGGGCGCCGCCCGCAAGCGCGGCCTGCTGGAGCAGGTTCTCGGCCGCCCCGTCGAGGTAATTGGTGCGGACGGCACGGTCGTAACCTTCGACGAAGGCGACGGCGAGTAATCACCGCGAACATTGCGTCGCGCGGTGAGCGTTCACCGCGCGAGGTCAGCCGTCGCGCGCAGGCTCCGTTCGCCCCTTCCCTTCCGTTCGCGCATTCCCCTTCGCGCGAGGTGCGCGCCGCGTCGTGGTGGGCGACGATTTGTCGCGTACGGCCATGCCCCACGCGTGCTTCATGAACGTCGGCTGCGTGGCGATCTCTCGAGCGGTACCGGACTGCCGGCGCCGATAGACGCCGTCGGCGCCGAGTTCCCAGGCCTGTCGGTTGTCGGCGAGACAGGTCTCCAGCAGCGAGTGCAGCTGCGTGTGCAGCTGACGGTCTTCGATCGGCGTCATCACTTCCACTCGACGATCGAGATTGCGCGGCATCCAGTCCGCCGAGCCGATGTAGTACTCGGGCACGCCCCCGTTCGCGACGTACAGCACGCGCGAATGCTCCAGGAATCGGCCGATGATCGAGATGACGCGAATGTGCTCGCTGATGCCAGGCACGCCAGGCAGCAGGCAGCAGATGCCGCGCACGATCAGATCGATCTCCACGCCATCCTTGGACGCGCGATACAACGCGCCGATCACGCCGGGATCGACGAGGGCGTTCATTTTTGCGATGATCCGTCCACCGCGCCCGGCGCGCGCATGCGCCGCTTCGCGCTCGATCAGCTCCAGCATGCGTTCGCGTAGGTTGGCCGGTGCCACGAGCAGCTTGCGATAGAACTTCTGACGAGAGACGCCCGTCAGCGAGTTGAAAAGGTCGGTGAGGTCCGCACCGATCTCCTTGCTGCACGTCAGCAAACCCAAGTCGGTGTAGTGTCGTGCCGTCTTGGAGTTGTAGTTGCCCGTACCGATGTGCACGTAGCGGCGCAGTCCATCGGGATCACGACGAACGACCAGCGCTGTCTTGGCGTGTGTCTTGAGCCCGGGCAGGCCATACGCCACATGGATGCCGTAGCTTTCCATCGTGCGCGCGAACGAGATGTTGTTCTGCTCGTCGAATCTCGCTTGCAGTTCGATCAGCACAGCCACCTGCTTGCCCTGCTCGGCGGCTTCGGTCAACGCGCGCACCAACGCCGTATCGCCCGACGTGCGATACAACGTCATCTTGATCGCGAGCACGTGTGGATCGTGCGCGGCCATCTCGAGGAAGGCCTCTACGGACGATGAGAACGACTCGTACGGATGATGCACGAGGATGTCGCGCTCACGGATGGCATCGAAGATGTTTCGCGTGCCATCTCGCAGGGCCGGCGGTACCACGGGCGTGAACGGCGGGTCGCGCAGTTCAGGAAGGTCGATCGATGCCAGCGACATCAGATCGCCCAGCTCCAGCACCTCGTCCACGTCATGCACGTCGCCTGCGCCCAAAGGCGCGACTTCCTGCGTCTCGCTCTCGCCCAATTCCTCGAGCAGCAACGAGCGGATGGACTCAGGCATTCCACGCTGCACTTCGAGACGCACCACTTCTCCGAAACGGCGCTGAAACACCTGCTGCTCGATCGACTCCAGCAGATCTTCGGGCTGATCCATCTGGCCGAGATCGAGATCGGAATAGCGCGTGATGCGGAAGGTGAACCAACGCACCACGTCCATGCCCGGGAAGAGCGCGCGCAGATTGGCGCCGATCAGCTCCTCGAGAGGCACGAAGCAATTCGGCCGGCCGATCGCCACCCAGCGCGGCAGCGAGCGCGGCACCTTCACGCGGGCGAAGTGCTCCTGCCCCGACACCGGATCACGAATCTCCACCGCCAGCGAGAGCGAGAGATTCGAGATGTAGGGAAACGGATGGCCCGGGTCCACCGCGAGCGGCGTGAGCACCGGAAAGACTTCCGCCTCGAAGTACGACGACACGAGGGCCGACTCGTCCGCCGTGAGCTCGTCCATTTGCACGAGGCGAATCCCATGCGCCTCGAGCGACGGCAACAGCAGCTCGCGCAACGCGGAACGACGTCGATCGAGCAGCTGCTGCACGCGCGTTCGAATCGCGACGAGCTGATCGGCCGGCGTCAGCGGGTCGGGCTGATACTGCGGAGCCCCGGCGGCGACCTTTCGACGCAGACCCGCGAGCCGAACCATGTAGAACTCGTCCAGGTTCGTGCTGAAAATCGCGAGAAACTTGAGCCGCTCCAGCAGCGGAACCCGCGGATCGAGCGCTTCTTCGAGCACGCGGGCGTTGAACTCGAGCCAGCTGAGCTCGCGGTTCAGGTACGGCAGCGTCTGCGCGGAGAGCGGATTCATGCGGGATCTGGGATCGAGGAGCGCACCGTGAGCGGCGACGCTCCCCGTGCCTGTCTGGTTAGACGAACAACGCGAGCAGCTTGTAGGACACCGCCGCCATGAAGGCTGACGCGGGGATAGTGATCACCCACGCCCACACAATACGACTCGCGAGCCCCCAGCGCACTGCGGACAATCTGTTTGTCGCGCCGACGCCGACGATCGCACCGGTGATGGTGTGCGTGGTGCTCACGGGAATGCCGAGTCGCGTCGCCGTGAGGATTACAAGTGCACCGCCGGTTTCAGCGCAGAATCCGCCGACCGGCTTGAGCTTGGTGATGCGCGTACCCATGGTGTGCACGATGCGCCAGCCGCCCGACAGCGTGCCCAGAGAAATACACGAGTACGCGGCAATCTCGATCCACGTCGGTATCGACTTGAGATCTTCCACGTAGAAGAAGTGCAGCCATCCCGGCTGCGCCGCGAAGAGCGCCTTGGACGCCACCAACAGCGCGACAATGATGCCCATCGTCTTCTGCGCGTCGTTGCTGCCGTGCGCGAGCGACAACAGGGCCGAGCTGGTGAGCTGCGCGACCCGGAAGAACTTGTCGACCCGGGCGTTGGTCGCGTTACGGAAGATGTTGAAGACGGCGACCATGAGCAGAAAGCCCATGAGCATACCGAGGGCGGGCGACATCACGATCGCGAGCAACGTCTCGATCCACTTGGGCCCCCAAAGCAGCGCTCCCCAACCGGCCTTCGCTACGGCTGCACCGGCGTACCCGCCGATGAGCGCATGCGAGGAGCTGGATGGAATCCCGAACCACCAGGTAATCAGGTTCCAGATGATCGCGCCGAGCAGGCCTCCGAGAATGACACTCGGATCGACGATGCTCATGTCGATGAAGCCGCCGCCGAATGCCTTGGCGACGGCGGTGCCCGCCACGAAGAGGGCCGCGAAGTTGAAGAACGCCGCCCAGATGACAGCGGCAAGGGGACTGAGAACGCGCGTCCCGACGATCGTCGCGATGGAATTCGCCGAGTCGTGAAAGCCGTTGATGTAGTCGAACGCCAACGCCATCACGACAATGAACAACACGAAGTAGACCACAGGACGATCAGCTATTCTTGAGCGCGATGCTTTCCAGCACGTTCGACACGTCATCGCACTCGTCGATGGCGTGCTCCAGTGCGTCAAAGATTTCCTTCCATTTGAGCACTTCGATCGCCGGTTCTTCATTGGCAAACAGGGCGCCGACGTTCTCGGCGTACAGCACGTCGCCCTCTTCCTCGAGCAGCTTGATTGCTCGGCTGTGCTCCACCATACGCTGGCGCTTGGTGACGTCTGATACCGAGTCCAGAATCTCCTTGCTGGCTCGCACGATGACATCCGCCATCTTCACGGCGCCCGGCCGCGCTTCGGTCACGCGGAACATCACGACTCGACGCGCCGCGCCGTTGATGATGTCGATCACGTTGTCGAGTCGCTTCGCCAGCACATGAATGTCTTCGCGATCCAGCGGCGTTACAAAGCTTGTATCGATGCGCTGGTTGATCTGGTGCACGATCGCATCGCCTTCCGTTTCGACCTTCTTGATCTCGGTCGCGATGCGCACCGAATCGGTCGGAGATTCCAGCAGACCGCGCAGCAGCG
The DNA here is from genome assembly GCA_965279375.1 of Gemmatimonas sp. Classification (GTDB taxonomy): domain Bacteria; phylum Gemmatimonadota; class Gemmatimonadetes; order Gemmatimonadales; family Gemmatimonadaceae; genus Gemmatimonas. The sequence goes on from OZ257156.1 coordinate 4,581,234, forward strand.
TCGCGGAGCTGCCGATGTGTATCGCGAGTTGGCGGAAATGATCGAAGAATGTTTCGTCTTTGGCGAAGAGCTTCACGGCTGCTTGTTGGCTGAGGAATCGCTGGTACTCGCGCAAATCCGACGTCGGAGACGCCGTGCGCTGTGACCGGGAATGAAGCGCCGCCTACACCACTGCAGGAACGGCGAGGTCCGTAACGATTGCGTCACCGAGCTCGCCGCGCCATGCGCGGATTCGATGCGTTACACGACGTACGAGCAGCGATGGTTCACGACCAAACGACTTTCGCATCGCCGCCCTGCGTGCGACGCCGGATGAACTCGCGGTCTGCGAACCAGCGGATGAGCAGGACGCCTGCCACGAATCCGCCGATGTGCGCCCACACCGCCACGCCGCCAGAGATATCGCGACGCAATGACGAGAGTTGCGGCAGACCGTTCACGACCTGGCTGCCGAACCACAGGATGAGCACGGCCCACGCCGGGAGCCGGATGAAGAAGACCGGCGGGATGTAGGTCCGCACCCGGACCGATGGATACAGCAAGAGATACGCACCCATGACACCGGAGATCGCGCCAGAAGCGCCCACGGTGGGCACAGGTGACGCCGGCGATACCATCACGTGTGCGGCGGCGGCGATGACGCCTGTCAGCAGGTAGAAGGCAAGAAACCGTCCACGCCCCATGCTGTCCTCGACGTTGTTGCCGAAGACCCAGAGAAACAGCGAATTCCCGATCAGGTGCATCCAGCTGCCGTGCAGAAACATCGAGCTGATCGGCGTGAACCAGTTGATCGCCTCCGCGTCCACCACGCAGGCCATGCCGTAACCGAGCGGCACGGCCTGTCCGAGCGGGGCCAGATGCGTCAACTCGCCCGGGACCAGCCCGTAATTGCACACGGTCTTGGCCAACTCCACCGGCTGCCCCGCATGCTGCACCAGCAGCCAGACCGCCCACGTGACCACCAGAATGGCCACGGTCATGACCGGGGCGCGGAGCGTCGGGTTTTCGTCGCTGATCGGGAACATGAAATGCAGTACTCGTGGGTGCTGGGATGGGTTTCCCGCAAAGCTGTCTGCCAGTGCCAAGCCGCGCCAGAAAGGCAGTCTGCCAACGCGGCACCGCCGGTCTCCTGAAATTCCGCACAACTCGGCCTACTCGGCAGGATTCGTGCGGCCCACCCCTTGCCTGTTGCGGGGGGAGTTGACGGCCAGCCGGTCGTCTTCGACGTCTTATCGCCAAAACAGAGGAAGCAATGGCAGAGAAAGTTATCGGTATCGACCTCGGCACCACCAACTCGGTCGTCAGTGTGCTCGAGGGTGGCGATCCGGTCGTGATTCCGAACGCCGAAGGCGGGCGGACCACTCCGTCCGTGGTCGGCTTTACGAAGGACGGCGAGCGCCTGGTTGGCCAGATCGCCAAGCGACAGGCTGTCACCAATCCTCAGAACACCATCTTCTCCATCAAGCGCTTCATGGGCCGCCGCACGTCGGAAGCCCAGAGCGAGCAGTCTCGCGTGCCGTACAAGATCGTCGCCGGGCCCAATGACGTCGCGTCCGTGGAAGTGGGTGGCAAGCGCTACACGCCCCCCGAAGTCTCCGCGATGATCCTGCAGAAGATGAAGCAGACCGCTGAGGATTACCTCGGCCACCCGGTGACCAAGGCGGTCATCACGGTGCCCGCGTACTTCAACGACGCTCAGCGCCAGGCAACCAAGGACGCCGGCAAGATCGCCGGCCTCGAAGTGCTGCGTATCATCAACGAGCCCACGGCGGCGGCGCTGGCCTACGGCCTCGACAAGAACAAGAAGAAGGACGAGAAGGTCGCCGTGTTCGACCTGGGCGGCGGCACGTATGACATCTCCGTCCTCGAACTGTACGACGTCGACGGCACGCGCCAGTTCGAAGTGAAGTCCACCAACGGCGACACGCACCTTGGCGGCGATGACTTCGACCAGCGCGTGATGGATTGGCTGGTGGCCGAGTTCAAGCGCGATCAGGCCATCGACCTGTCGAAGGATCCGATGGCGATCCAGCGCCTCAAGGAAGCGGCCGAAAAGGCCAAGATGGAGCTCTCGAGCGCGAACAGCACCGACATCAACCTGCCGTTCATCACGGCGGACCAGTCGGGCCCGAAGCACCTCAACTACTCGCTCACGCGCGCCAAGTTCGAGCAGCTGGTGGACGATCTCATCCAGCGCACCCTCGAGCCGATGAAGCAGGCGCTCAAGGATGCCGGCATGCAGCCGAGCGAAGTCGACGAGGTCATTCTCGTCGGTGGTTCGACGCGCATTCCGAAGATTCAGCAGGTGGTGAAGGAGTTCTTCGGCAAGGAGCCCAACAAGGGTGTAAACCCGGACGAAGTCGTTGCCGTTGGCGCGGCCATCCAGGGCGCCGTGCTCACGGGCGAGCAGAAGGACGTGCTGCTGCTCGACGTGACGCCGCTCTCGCTCGGTATCGAGACGCTCGGTGGCGTGATGACGGTGCTCATCCCGCGCAACACGACGATCCCGACCAAGAAGGCGGAGACGTTCTCCACCGCGGACGACAATCAGACGACAGTGGAGATCCACGTGCTGCAGGGCGAGCGCGATCTGGCGGTCTATAACCGCACGATCGGCAAGTTCCAGCTCACGGGTATCCCGCCCGCACCGCGCGGCATGCCGCAGGTGGAAGTCACGTTCGACATCGACGCGAACGGCATCCTGCATGTGACCGCACGCGACAAGGCGTCGGGCAAGGAGCAGAAGATCCGCATCGAAGCGTCGAGCGGCCTCTCGGACAACGACATCGACAAGATGGTCAAGGACGCCGAGAAGAACGCGACGGAAGACAAGAAGCGTCGTGAGGAAATCGAGATTCGCAATCGTCTCGACTCGCAGACGTACGAAGTCGAGAAGAATGTGAAGGAGTGGGGCGACAAGGTCGCTGCTCCGCTCAAGGAACGGATCGATGCATCGATCGAGCGGGCCCGCAAGGCGCTCCGCGGCGACGACATCAACGAGATCCGCGCCGCGCAGGAAGAGCTGACGAAGGCATACAGCGAAGCGGGTCAGGCCTTCTATCAGCAGCAGTCTGCCGAAGCGGCCAACGCGGCGCCGGGTGCTGAGGGAGCTTCCTCGGCGGGTGCCGCCTCGGACGCGAAGGCGGAAGAAGTCGTCGAAGCCGACTACGAGATCGTCGACGACAAGAAGTAAGGACGCGCAGTAAGCTTTAGCCGGGCCGTCTCAGGAAACAGTCTGGGCCGGTCCGGTGTCTTATCGTACCACGCTTCATCATGAACTCTGAACGGTAGACTCACATGGCATCACGATTCTCACGGTTCCGATTTGCTACGGTTGCAGTTCTCAGCTTTGCCGGCGGTGTCTTCTTCGCGTCCGGCATGGACTTCACCCGCTTTGCGTGGGCGCAAAACGCCACTCCCGCCCGCCCGGCCGTCATGCGTGGCCCCGGTGCCCCTGAGGGCGCGGGTTCATTTGCCGACATCGCCGAACGCGTCACCCCCACCGTCGTCGCCGTCAACACGACGCGTAACGCCCGCCCGATGCGCGGACGCATTCGCGGCCAGGTGCCGCAGGGGATGGAAGATCTGCTCGAGCAGTTTGGCCAGCGCCAGCAGCCCCAGGTGCAGCGCGGCGAAGGTTCGGGCTTCATCATGAGCACCGACGGCTACATCGTCACGAACAACCACGTCGTGGCGGATGCCGATCAGGTCAACATCACGCTGAGCGACGGCCGCATCTTCAAGGCGCGCGTGGTGGGTACCGACTCCACGACCGACGTGGCCGTGGTCAAGATCGACGCGAAGAGCCTGCCCACCCTGCCCGTCGGCAACGACGAAACGGTGCGCATTGGCGACTGGGTGCTCGCGGTCGGTAACCCGCTCGGCCTCGACTTCACCGTCACGGCAGGTATCGTGTCGGCCAAGGGACGCGGTCAGGAGATTCAGCTGCCGAACGCTGGCGGCATGTCGATCTCCGATTTCATCCAGACGGACGCGGCGATCAATCCCGGAAACTCTGGCGGACCGCTCATCAACCTGCGCGGCGAAGTGATCGGCCTCAATTCGGCGATCGCGAGCCAGACCGGCTACTACTCGGGCTACGGGTTCGCCATTCCCATTACGCTCGTGAAGTCGGTCGCCGACATGCTCATCAAGGACGGTCGCGTGCGTCTGCCGGTGATGGGTATCGCGATCGCGCCGCTGAACGCGGACGACGCGGGAATCAACGGCATGGCCAAGGCCGCGGGTGTGAAGGTCGGCAGCTACTCGCTCGGCGAGCGGAGCCCGGCCAAGGCGGCAGGTATCGAGCCGGGTGACGTGATTGTCTCGGTGGACGGCAAGCCGGTGGATCGCGTGAGCGCGCTGCAGCGCGTGGTCCGCTCGCACAAGGTCGGCGAGACGGTCCCCGTGGAAGTGCTGCGGTACGGCACGAAGAAGAGCTTCAAGGTCAAGCTGGTGGAAGCGGATCCGGATGAGCGCGTCGCGGCGCAGCCCGCGGCCGCTTCGCCGACGGGCGCCGCCTCGACCGGCAAGCTTGGCATCACGGTGGAGCCGCTGAGCCCGGAGATGATCAAGCAGTTGGGACTCGCGGCCGACCGCGGCGTGCGGGTGGCGGAGGTTGCGCAGGACGGCGTATCGGCGGAGAAGCTGGAGGCCGGCAGCGACATTCTGCTGGAGGTGCTGTATCCGCTGCCCAAGCGCTCGATCAAAAACGTCGCAGACTTGCAGGCGGTGGTATCGGGGCTCAAGGACGGCGGTTACGTGAGCTTCCTGGTGATGTCGCTGCGACAGGGCGGCGCCACGCGCGTGGTGAATCTCAAGGTCGGCGGCTAGCGATCGACTGCTGGCAATCATTCACACCGCCGGATGTGACAGCGCGCGGTACCGTCCTTCGGGGTGGTACCGCGCGGTTCTTTTGCGGCGCCTGAGACTCGACAACGCGATCGACCCTGCCCTGCGCCGAAGGTCGAGTGGGTTTAGGTTGGACGCCGTGGCACGCGGACGTGGCGAAATTGGTAGACGCACCAGCCTTAGGAGCTGGCGGGGCGACCCATCCCGGTTCGAGTCCGGGCGTTCGCATAGAGTGGAGCTGTTACCGAGCTGGCATGACGCGCCATCGATCGCGGGTGTCGGTGAGCGATGCGGCTCAGGCGTCGTCGCGCTGTCGCTGCATCCAGCGCGATGTTTAATACGAACACAGTGTCAATCCTGATTGACAGTTCGCTGGTTGAGCGGCACCTTCCCTCGGCGTACCGCAGTCTCGATTGCCCGTAGCGAACCCGCACAGGGAACAGTTTGTCTGCCCCAGCGTTTGAGGCGACAGTGTGTGCGGGGCGGCGTGCGCGGTTCCGCGGTACCTGCCTTCTGCTTAGACCATCACATGTGGGCCCGTCGTGTTGCGATCGGTTCACCGTCCAGATCGAGTGCTCTGCATGCCATTCCCGTTGACGCGGATGCCGACCGAAGCATGATCCAGCACGATCATGTCGACGACGCGCTCCAATGCGAGCGGATCACACGAGCGCACGCGCGCACCTTCTCGCTGGCCAGCCGCTTGCTGCCGTCGGAGAAGCGTCGCGCCGCCTTTGCGCTGTACGCATTCTGCCGCATTGCGGACGACTTGGTCGATCAGGCGGATCACGACAACGTCGCGCAGCTCGCCTCCCAGCTGAAGGACTACGAGCATCAGCTGCAGGCGGCGATCGCAGGCCAGCCGAGTGGTCCGATCTTTCGCGAAGTGGCGTGGGTCACCCGCGCGTACAACGTGCCGCCTGCCCCGCTGTTCGAGCTGTTGAGTGGCGTGGCGCGTGACCTCGAGGCCGCCGAATACGACTCATGGACGTCGCTCGAGGCGTACTGCGAAGGTGTGGCAAGTTCGGTGGGCGAGATGTGCACGCACGTGTTCGGCGTGCCGGGCGGACCGGCGATGCGCGAACGGGCGGTGAAGTACGCGCGCACCCTCGGCGTGGCCATGCAGCTCACCAACATCCTGCGTGATGTCGGCGAAGATGCCAAGCGCGGCCGCTGCTACCTGCCTGCGGATGATCTGGCCAAGTTCGGTTTGACTGCGCGCGAAGTGTTGACCAATCCGGCGCTGGCGCGTGACCCGCGCTGGGCGCCGATGATGGCGTATGAAGTCAGCCGAGCCCGTGCGCTGTACGACGCGGCGACGCCGGGGATCGCGATGTTGGCACCGGACGCCCAGCGATGCGCGGCAGCCTGTGCGACGGGTTATGCCGGTATTCTGACCGCCATCGAAGCACAGGGGTACGACACCATCTCCACCCGCGCGCGCCTTGGGCGACTGGCTCGGGTGGGGATCCTGTGGGACGCGTGGCGGTATCGCGCAGCGCCGCTCGACCTCGCGACGATTGGGGATGGCCCCCGCATTGTGTGGGAACCGAATCAACCGGTGAGCCCCGAGACCCTCGTACGCCTCGCCTGAGTACGCCCATGACTTCGATCCTGTCGTCGGACGATTCCGCGGCCTCGAGCCGCGCGACGTTGTTGCGTTTCGCCATGTTCGCGCTGATCGGACACGCTTGCCTGAGCGCCTTTTCCGCGTTCGCGTTTGCGACGTTCCTCGCGCCGCCGATGCCGGCTTGGCTCAACACGCCACTCAACCTCAAGGTCTACTCCATTGGCATCCATTTCGGCGGGCAGGTCACCGTCGTACTGGGCGCGTTGGCGGGGTTGCTCTTCTTGGCGTCCTGCGTGGGGCTCAACCGTGCGGCGCTGGTCTTCGGCGTGAGCTTCACGCTCTCGCTGTCGTCGGAGCTGATGGGTACCGGGACCGGTCTCCCGTTCGGTGCATACGGCTATTCGGAGCTCCTCGGCTACAAGATTGGCGGGCTGGTGCCCTTCAATATCCCGACGTCGTGGTTCTACATGCTGGTGGCCTCGCTGGCCATCTGCGGCCGCCTGCTGCCAGCGACCGACGACAGCAAGTCGCGTTGGTGGTGGGCGCTGGTGGCGGGCATCGTGCTGACCGCGTGGGACGTCTCCATGGATCCCGCGATGGTGAAGACGAACCACTGGATGTGGTTCGTGCCGGACCTGTCGAATGAGTCGGCGCTCTCTCGCTTTATCGGAACGCCGTTCTTCTTCGGTATGCCGCTGACCAACTGGCTCGGCTGGCTCCTGACGGGGATTCTCGTGGCGCGGGCGATGCTGGCCCTCGTGCCGCCCTCGGTGTGGGCGGCCAAGGTCTCGCCGTCCAAGCTGCCGTTCGTGCTGTACGGCGTGAATGGACTGCTGCCGATCGCCATCTGCCTGCGTCAGGACATGGTGTTGGCCGGCGTGCTTGGCACGATCTCGATGGCGATCCCGCTCGTGGCCGCGCTGCGTGCTGGCCAGCAAACGCCCGCTCGCTTGTCGACGACGCGCGGCATGGGCGACATCGCCATCGCCGGCGACTAGGCACCTGTCGAGGTGCGCCTGCGCGAGGCCGGTCTGCCGGCCGCGCAGGCAAGCGACGCGGGCGCGGGATCCTATTGGCGCCCGCCGTCGTTCATCACAGGATGTCGATCGGAACGTCGATCATCACGCGGTGAGCTGCAGCGAATTCGCGCTCCCAAGCGGACGCTGCCAGCGATACCCTGACGGACTTTTCGACGCGATCGTGTTCATTGGCGTGCTTGATGAGCTCTCGGGCTGGAGAGCACCGGCGGCGCGCGGAGCGCGTTCCGTCCACGGTTCGAACTTTCGGAGGCGTACATGCGCGTTGTCGTCATTGGCAGTGGATTCGGCGGAATTGCCGCCGCGATCCGTCTGCAGGCTCAGGGGCATGATGTCACTATCGTCGAGAAGCTCGACAAGCCCGGCGGCCGCGCCTACGTCTTTGAGCAAGACGGCTTCACCTACGATGCCGGACCGACGATCGTCACCGCACCGTGGCTGATCAATGAGCTGTTCGAGTTGGCCGGCAAGCGCATGGACGACTACGTCACGCTCAAGCTGCTGGACCCGTTCTACAACATCCGCTTCGAAGACGGCTCGGTGTTTCACTACAACGCCGATCGCGAAGCGCTGATTCAGCAGGTGCGTGAGTTCTCGCCCGACGATGTCGACGGCTACCTGCGATTCGTGGCGAGTGGGCAGGAGATCTTCAAGGCGGGCATGGCGTTGATCGACAAGCCGTTCCACAACCCGCTCTCGATGCTCAAGGCCGCGCCCGATCTCATGCGCCTGCGCGCTGATCGATCGGTGGCCAAGTACGCAGGCTCCTTCATGAAGAACGAGCGGCTGCGTCAGGTGTTCTCCTTCCACCCGCTGCTGGTGGGCGGCAATCCGTATCGTGCGTCGTCCATCTACGCGCTGATTCACACGCTCGAGCAGCAATGGGGCGTGTGGTTTGCGATGGGTGGCACTGGTGCGCTCGTGCGCGGACTCGTACAGCTCTTCGAAGATCTGGGCGGCACGATTCGCTACGAATGCGAGGTCGACGAAATCACGCTGCGCCCTGAGGGGAAGCGCGTGTCCGGCGTGCGACTGGTCGACGGGGAGCGTATTGCCGCCGATGTCGTCGTGTGCAATGGCGATGTGTCGCAGTCGTATCGCACGCTGCTTCCTGAGGCGGCCCGGCCGACGATGAGTGACGCGAAGATCGCGAAGTACAATCACTCGATGTCGCTCTTCGTGATCTACTTCGGCACCGACCGGAAGTACGACAACGTGGCGCACCATGAGATCATCATGGGCCCGCGCTACAAGGAGCTGCTCGAGGACATCTTCGAGCGGAAGATTCTCGCTGATGACTTTTCGTTGTACCTGCATCGTCCGACGGCGACCGATCCGTCGCTCGCCCCTCCGGGACACGACTGCTGGTACGTGCTTTCCCCGGTGCCGCACCTCGGCGGCAACGTGGACTGGGAGAAGGTCGGACAGCGTTATCGCGACCGGATCATGTCGTACCTCGAAGCGCGCTATCTCCCGGATCTGTCCAAGCACATCGTGAGCGAGCGTCGCATCGATCCGCGGTACTTCGAGCAGTCGCTCAACAGCTATCTCGGCAGCGCGTTCGGGCTGGAGCCACGGCTTACGCAGTCTGCGTATCTGCGACCGCACAACAAAAGCCGCGATGTGAAGAACCTCTACTTCTGCGGCGCGGGCTCTCACCCCGGTGCAGGACTGCCCGGGGTGATCGCCAGCGGAAAGATCGTCGCCGACATGATCGGATCGGCGGAGTCCGGACATCGCGTGACGCTGCGAGAGCCGGCGCTCGTCTAATCGCTCGTTTGTTTCGCCGTTACGCCATGCGCACCAACAGTTCCGTCCGAAGCGCTTCAGGCGGCGTGGTGCGCATATCGCTCTTGTAGATCTCGTACGCGGGGCCGTCGGCAATCTTCACCTGCAGGGCCGGCAGGGCCTCACCCATGAAGCGCGACCAGGCATCGCCCAGTCCTGAGAACGGGCCCACGTGCTTGGTGCACGCGTAGGTGCCGGCGTCGAGTCGCATTTCTCCCAATTCCGGTGGGAGCGGCACACCGTCCGGCACGCTGATCGCGGCTTCGGAGCGCAGCTCGGCGGGAGGCGTGGCTTCAGGATCGTCGTGATAGGCGGCGATCATCATCGCGCCGGGGTGCGCGAAGAGTCCGGCGCGGCCGGCGATCTCGCTGAGCCTCGCGAACGCCGCACCGATCTGGTTGTACGGCCCTGTGTGCGCGATCGTCGCCAAGCGAATCGCGGGAAGTTGGCGGAGTTCGACCTGCATGGTGTGTCCTCCTGTGTCGCAGGGGATGAAAGGGTGCGCTCCTCCGCCGGGATCGAAGTGCACGCCACACGAGGCGGCAAGTAGCGGACGAGCGTAGCGATTGCGGCGATAGTCGGTGGGCGCCTCGCCGAATGCCGCGCGGAATGCGCGCGTGAAGGCCTCGTGCGTTTCGTATCCAGCCTCGAAGGCGATCGCGGTCACACCCGTGTCCGTGTGGCGCAGCGTCCACACGGCGCGCTCGAGGCGGAGGCGCCGATGCAACTCGAGCGGCGTCTCCCCAACCATACCGCGAAAGACGCGGTGGAAATGGAATGGGGACAAGCCGGCCAGCCGCGCGAGGTATGCGAGGTCAGCGGAGGCGTCGAGGGTGTCCACGAGGTGGGTGATGACCCGCTGGATCGACTGCTGGTAGAAGAAACGCGTTTCGGTCTTCATGCGCGAGAAGCTAGGACGGGCTGGTTCTGGCCGCTTGATGCGGTTTGCGCATTCTCGGACCGGGGAGGCCCGATTAGTTTTCGCCCCATGAACATCTCGATCACTCCCTCTGAGCAGACGGGCATCTCGCGCCGCCTGCAGATCTCCGTGCCGCCTGAAACGGTTGCCCAGTACGAGGAGCAAGCGGCGCGGAAGTACGCGACGCAGGCGCGCCTCCCTGGTTTCCGCGTGGGCAAGGCCCCGCCGTCCATGGTTCGCAAGCGCTTCGCCGAGCAGATCCGGCAGGAAGCGATCGAGCTCGTCGTCAATGAGGCGTTCAAGGAAGCGGTGGAGCGCGAGAGCCTGAAGCTCGCATCGCAGCCGCACGTGCACGATCTCAAGTTCGAGCCGGGACAGTCGCTCGAGTTCGAGCTGCACTGCGAGCTGCGTCCTGAACTCGCCCTCAATACGGTCTCTGGCTTTGCGATCACCCGCAACCAGGCCGCGGTCACGGACGAAGCCGTCGAAGAGCAGATGGAGCGTCTGCGTGAGCAGAAGGCGTCGTGGACGCCGGTCGCCGACAAGCCCGCGCCGGGTGACATGGTGACCGTGATGCTTTCGACGGCCGACGCGACGGGCACGCTGCCCGAGGCCAAGGAGTACCGTCTCGTGCTGGGCGGTGGCCAGGCAGTGCCGGGCATCGAAGAGCTCATCATGGAAGCCAACGAAGGGCAGACCGTCGAGCGCATGGTGAAGTGGCCCGATGACTTCCCCGATGAATCGCAGCGCGGCGTGAGCAAGCTGGCGCGCGTGACGTTGCAGGATGTGAAGCGCAAGTCGATGCCGGCGATGGACGATGCGTTCGCGCGCGAGATCGGCGATTTCGATACGATCGACATTCTCCGCGAGGCCGTGCGCACCGACATGGGTGAACACGCCACGCGCGAAGCCGAGGCCGACGTGCGCGGCCAGGTGATCGAGAAGATCGTCGAAGCCAATCCATTCGATGTGCCGCAGAGCTGGGTGTCGCAGCTGGTGGACAGCTACATGCAGATGTACGGCGTGCCGGAGTCGGAAAAGGCGCGCTTCGCGCAGGAGTTCCGTCCCATGGCGGAGCGTCAGGTGCGTCGCGACCTGATCGTGGACACGTTGGCGGAGCGCGAATCGTTGACCGCGAGTGCCGCGGACGTGGACTCGCGCGTCGAAGAAATGGCCAAGGCACGGAACGCCGATCCGGGGCAGGTGTACGCGCAGCTCCAGAAGGCGGGTCGCCTGCAGGAGATCGAGCGCGAGTTGACCGAGACGCGTGTGTTCGCGTGGCTGCTGGAACAGAACCCCGTCAGCTCCTCCTGAGCCGACTACCCTTCCGAATCACCTGCGATAACGAGGAAGTCTCATGGCGTTGTACATGCCGTACATCATCGAGCGGTCGAGCCGCGGCGAGCGGACGTATGACATCTTTTCGCGTCTGCTCATGGACCGGATCGTGTTTTTGGGCACGCCGATCAATGACGACGTCGCGAACGTGATCATCGCGCAGATGCTCTTCCTGGATGCGGACAACCCGGAAAAGCCGATCCACCTCTACATCAACTCCCCGGGCGGCAGCGTGTCCGCCGGCCTGGCGATGTACGACACGATGCAGTTCATCAAGGCACCGGTGCACACCACGTGCATGGGCATGGCGGCCAGCATGGGCGCGTTCCTGCTCTGTGCCGGTGAAGCGGGCAAGCGCAGCGCCCTGCCCCACTCGCGCATCATGATCCACCAGCCGTCGCAGAATGGCGGCGGCGGATCGGCCTCGGACATCGAAATTCAGGCGCGCGAGATTCTCTATCTCCGTTCCAAGATGAACGAGCTGATGGCCAAGCACACCGGCCGTCCCGTGGAGCAGGTGGAACGCGACACCGACCGCGACCGTTTCATGTCTGCCGAGGACGCCAAGGTGTACGGCTTGGTCGATACGGTGATCTCGCACCAGGCGGAGTTGATTCCCGCGGCGCGCTAGTCGCCACGACGCATCAGTTCATTACCGGAACGCGGTATCACGGCGGCGGAGCCTCTTGGGTTCCGCCGCTTCTGTTTTCCGTTCGTCGGCCGATACTCCCAAAGATTCCCCGCTTTGCCACGGCGAGCGGGACCACTTCGCTTGATTCTGTACGGGAAAGCGGCTTAACTGTAGCAGTCGGTTACAGTTGGCCGGCATGATTCTTCCCCGTGCGTCGCCTTCCGATCCGGATCGACATGTCCCACGACAAGCACCTGCGCTGCTCCTTCTGCGGTAAGTCCAAGGACGCCGTCCGCAAGTTCATCTCGGGACCGTCGGTCTACATTTGCAACGAGTGCATCGCGCTCTGCAATGAGATCCTGGCGGAGGATGAAGAGCGCGAGGTAGCCGAAGCGATCACGCAGGTTCCGACGCCCCGTGAGATCAAGGGGATTCTCGACCAATACGTGATCGGCCAGGAACACGCGAAGAAGGCGCTGTCGGTGGCGGTGTACAACCACTACAAGCGCATCAACGCGTCGAGCAACGCGCGTGAAGACGACGTCGAGCTCGACAAGTCCAACATCCTGCTGATCGGCCCCACGGGCACGGGCAAGACGCTGCTCGCGCAGACGTTGGCGCGCATTCTCGATGTGCCGTTCACCATCGCCGATGCGACTACGCTGACCGAAGCCGGCTATGTCGGTGAGGATGTCGAGAATATTCTGGTGCGACTGCTGCAGGCCGGTGACTTCAACGTCGCCGAATGCGAGCGTGGCATCGTGTATATCGACGAAATCGACAAGATCGCGCGGAAGTCGGAGAACCCGAGCATCACGCGCGACGTGTCGGGCGAAGGCGTGCAGCAGGCGCTGCTCAAGATCCTCGAGGGCACTGTCGCGTCCGTCCCGCCGCAGGGTGGTCGGAAGCACCCGCAGCAGGAGTACATCCAGATCAACACGAAGGACATCCTGTTCATCTGTGGCGGGGCGTTCGACGGACTGGAGAAGATCATCGAGGCCCGCATCGGGCGTCGGCAGATCGGCTACGGCAACGAGAAGGGCGACAAGTCCAAGGTGACGTCGATTCACAAGACGACGCCCAAGACGCCCTTCGCCGAAGTCGAGCCGGACGATCTGCTTCGCTACGGCATCATCCCCGAACTCGTGGGACGCTTGCCGGTGTGCGTGCCGCTCGAAGCGCTGGATGAAGACTCGCTGGTGCAGATCCTCAAGGAGCCGAAGAACGCGCTGACCAAGCAGTATCAGCGCCTGTTCGACCTCGAAGAGGTGAAGATCACCTTCGAGGAGTCTGCGTTGCGCGCGGTGGCGGCCAAGGCGCTCAAGCGCGGCACCGGTGCGCGCGGTCTCCGCGCCATTCTCGAAGAGACGTTGCAGGACATCATGTTCGATCTCCCCACGCGCGATGACGTGGTGGAGGTGAAGGTCACCGAGGCGTCCGTCACCACCGGCGGTCCGCCGCTGCTCGAAATCGCCCCGAAGCGACAGAAGAAGGAAGCCTGACCGACCGTCCCGCCTCGAAGACCGGCGCCGAACGGCTGCCGGTCCTCCCACTTCGCGACGTGGTGCTGTTCCCCCACGTCGCCATGCCCCTGCTGGTTGGTCGCGCGGCCTCACTGGCCGCCGTCGCCGAAGCCGCCGAGGGGTCGAAGGAGCTGCTGCTCGTCACGCAGCGTAACGCCGATGTGCATGCCCCCGGAGCAGCCGATCTGCACCGCGTCGGCGTCATCGCGCGCTTGCAGCAGGTCACGCGCCTCACCGGTGGCACGACCAAGATCCTCGTCGAGGGGATCTCGCGCGTGCGGGTGCAGCGCTATTCGACCTCCAAACGCGGCCCGTTGCTCGAAGCGCGCGTCACGCCGTTCCCGCTGGGCCATGCTCGGGCCGCCGCGCGCCGATCCTCGCGCGAGGAGACGCAGGCAGGGGTACGCCATGCCCTCTCGCTCTTTGAGGACTACGCGGGGCTGCAGCGGCGATTGCCGCCGGAGATCATCGGACTGCTGCAGGGGCTGGACGACGAGCAGCGCGTCGCTTTCGGTATCGCGGCGCATCTGCAGATCCCGATCGAGCAGCGGCAGCGCATGCTCGAAGCGGCCACGCTCGACGAACTCGCCGACCTGCTCACGCAACAGCTGGGGAGCGAACTCGAACTGCTCAAGCTCGAGAAGAAGATCGACGAGCAGGTGCGCGGCTCGCTGTTCCAGAATCAGCGCGAGTTCTTTCTGCAGGAGCAGCTGCGCGCGATTCACAAGGAGCTGGGTCAGGAAGATGGCGACGAGGTGGAGGAATTCACCAAGCAGATCGCCGCGCGTTCGTTGCCTGAATCCGTTGCGCTGCGGGCCGGCCGCGAGTTGCGGAAGCTTCGTCGCAATTCTCCGATGTCTCCCGATGCCGCCGTGGCGCGCGGATGGCTCGACTGGGCGACGTCGCTCCCGTGGGTAACGCGGAGCGATGACACGATCGATCTCGCGCACGCGCGCGAGATTCTCGACGGCGACCATTTCGGCCTGGAAGAGGTCAAGGAGCGCATCCTCGATCACATCGCCGTGCTCGGTCGCGTCGGCAAGCTGCCCGGACCCGTGCTGTGCCTCGTCGGGCCGCCGGGTGTCGGCAAGACGTCGCTCGGCCGCTCGATCGCCAACGCCCTCGGCCGCCGGTTCGTGCGAATGGCGTTGGGTGGCGTGCGCGACGAAGCGGAAATTCGCGGACATCGGCGCACGTACATTGGTGCTCTGCCCGGCCGCATCATTCAGGCGATGCGGCGCGCGGAGACGGTGAATCCGGTGATTCTGCTGGACGAAGTGGACAAGCTGGGGAGTGACTGGCGAGGCGATCCGGCAGCGGCGCTGCTGGAAGTGCTCGACCCCGAACAGCATCACGCGTTCAACGATCACTACCTCGAGGTGGACTACGACCTGTCGCAGGTCCTGTTCATCACGACGGCGAACTCGCTGCAGTCGATTCCCGAAGCGCTGCGCGATCGCATGGAGATCATTCGGCTGGCCGGGTATCTGGAGCCGGAGAAGCTCTCGATTGCGCGACGGTTTTTGGTGCCTCGTCAGCTCGAAGCCCACGGCCTGCGTCCCGCGCAGGTGGTCATCGAGACCGAGGTGTTGCAGGCGATAATCCGCGGCTGGACGCGAGAAGCGGGGGTGCGCGACCTCGATCGCCGCATCGCGCGACTGGCGCGCAAGCTGGCACGCCGCGATGCCGCTGCTGACGACACGATGACTGTGACGGTGGCAGATCTCCCGGAGATGCTCGGTCCGGCGCCGCACGATCACGAGGATCCGACGCTGCACGATCAGGTGGGTGTCGCCAACGGACTCGCGTACACGAGTGTGGGCGGCGATCTGCTGGAGATCGAAGTGAGCATCGTGCCCGGCCGCGGTCGCCTGCAACTCACCGGAACGCTGGGTGAAGTCATCAAGGAGTCGGCCGCGGCCGCGTTGAGCTATGTGCGCTCACGCGCGAATGCACTCGGACTCTCCAGCGATTTCTACCGCACGCGCGACATCCACGTGCACCTGCCCGCCGGTGCCACGCCAAAGGATGGTCCGTCGGCGGGCATCGCGTTGGCCACGGCGTTGGCGAGTGCGCTGACGGGCATTCCGGTGCGCGGCGACGTCGCCATGACAGGCGAAGTGACGCTGCGCGGCCGCGTACTGCCGATCGGTGGCATTCGTGAGAAAGGGGTCGCCGCGCATCGGCATCGCGTGGCACATGTGATCGTGCCGCAGGGGAACGCGAAGGACCTCGCGGAGTTGCCCGAGGATGTGCGCACGCAGGTGACATGGCATCCGGTGCGCACGATGGACGAGGTGCTGGCGCTGGCGCTGCGTCAGCCGTTGCCGGAGCCGCTGGTGGAAGTGACCCTGCTCTCGTCCCCCGAGCGTCCGACATGACCGCCGTCGATCCGCTGGTGATCAAGTCGATCGAGTTCCTCGGGCCGATGGCGACAGCGGGCGGCTGGCGTCCGCCGGTCGACCTGCCTGAGATCGCGTTCGTCGGGCGATCGAACGTCGGCAAGTCATCACTGCTCAATCGCCTGATGCGACGAAAGTCGTTCGCGCGCGTGAGCAACACGCCGGGCCGCACGCGCGAGATCAACTTCTTCAAGGTCAACAGCACCTTCGTGCTCGCTGACTTGCCGGGCTACGGCTACGCCCGCATCTCCAAGGCACGCAAGGCCGAGTGGCGTCCGCTGATCGAAGGGTATCTCGCGGAGAGCCCCGTACTCGGCGGCGTGGTGCTGCTGCTCGATGCACGACATGACCCAACTGACGATGATCGCACGATGCTCGACTTCCTCGCGGAGTTGGGTGCGCCGACGATCGTCGCCGTGACCAAAGTCGACAAGCTCTCCGCTGGCGCGACGAGCGAACGTGTGCAGGTGCTGGCCGACATCGTGGGCCTGGATGCCGATCAGATCGTGCCGTTCAGCGCGCGGACGGGCGAAGGACGCGACGAACTGGCGTCGGCGCTGGTGTCAGTCCTCGCGCTTCCCGACTGGCGGGTGGTCGAAGGGTGATGTCGCGCGCCGCTCTCCGATCGGCGCGCGAATGCAGCGCGGCCCTGACGATGGCGTTCGCGCTGGCCTGCGCGCCCGCTCGCGGCTCGATGGCGCAGCAGCCGCCGGCTACTGGTGGCACGCCGAGTACCGTCGCGGATACGCTCGATCCGAATTTCGTGCCGGCCGGTTTCGGCTCGCTCAAGCAGGACGACATCGCGATCAAGGTCGCGCCGTCGAACGGCTTGCAGGTGCGCGCGGTGCCACTCGATGAGCGGTTCATCCGGCTGCTCGGTCCCGACTCGTATCGGTCGCTGCGCGAGCTGGTGCGCAGCAAGCAGCGCGCCGTCGACGCCGTGAAGGAGCGGACCCGCTTGCCCTCCTACTCGATCTGGTACGCGACCTTTTTCGCGCTCGAGCAGGGGGAGACGCGCTTCTCTCCGCAGGAATTCATCGTCACCAATGTGGGACGTGATTTCCGTCCGATCGACGTGCTGCCGCTGACGACGGGGTTTGGCGAGTACCGCCTCAAGCAGCGCGAGGTGCAGGCCGCGCTGCTGATCTTCGACGGCCAGATCGACCTGAACCAGCCACTCACCGGGTCGATGGAAGGGACGCCGAGCGTGACGGATTGGGGTCAGGTGCTGCAACGCGTGGAGCGGGAGCGGGCACTGGTGCGCTCGCGCGCCGCAGCGGTGGTCAAGCCACCGCTTTGACGCGCGAGGCGACGAGGCGCGGACTACTTCGCGCCCAACTCGCGAATCCAGATGTTGCGGAAGCTGATCGGCGGGCTGGGGTCGCCGTGCGCCTGCAGCAGGATCGGGAGTGCGCCGTGCTTGGCGTATGACGGCGCGCCGATGTAACGCGTGAAGCCTTTGAGCGCGACGTGATTCTGCACGAGCACGCCGTTGTGCATCGCAGTCACGTAGGCTGGCGATTCGAGCGAGCCGTCGGCCTTGAAGCGAGGCGCGGTCCAGATGACGTCGTACGTCTGCCATTCGCCCGGTGCGCGCATCGCGTTGACCAGCGGCGGCGTCTGCTTGTAGAGGCTCGCTGCCTGTCCGTTGACGTAGGTGGTGCTCTGGTACGAATCGAGAATCTGCAGCTCGTAGCCATCTTCGCCGGTGAAGCCGAGGTAGAGGCCACTGTTGCCGCGCTCCTGGCCACTGAACTTGAGACCGGCCGGCACGCGCCACTCGAGGTGAATCTGGTAGTCGCGGAAGCTGCGTTTGGTGAGCAGATCACCGGACTTCTTGTTCACCGTCAGGATGCCATTGGCGACGGTCCATCCAGCCTTGGACTTGTCGTTGGCATTTACCCACTCATCCAGCGAGCGGCCGTCGAAGAGCACGATGGCATCGCTGGGAGCGGCGGCACTCGCTCCCGGCGCGACGACGCGGGGCACCGGCGTCCACACCTCGGTGTCCTTGGGATTGCCGACGGGTTGCTGTGCGGCAGCGACGGTGGCGTGCGCGGCGGTCAGGGACAGAAGCGCAGCGGAGAGAAGAACGCGGTTGCGGAGCATAGCGGAGGGAGGGAGAGGAAGGAGCGGGAGCCAAACCGGCTCAATCGGGGACGCGCAGAACATCTTCGACTGCGCCGGCGTCGCCATCGCGCAGGAGGTACATCGCATGCTGCACCGCGTCGTGCTCGCGCGGCCAGGCCAACACCCGAATCGCCGCAGAGGGGGTGCGCCACATCGAATCGTCGTGCTCGCTGCCGAGTCGGGCGACCGACGCCGGCGGGACCACGGCGACGAAGACGATGGCCATCTGGACGGTATCGTTCTGGTGCAGGTAGAACGGGTTCACGCTGAGGCTGTAGAGGTGCACGACCTCGAGCCCCGTCTCCTCGCGCACCTCGCGTCGAGCCGCGTCGGCAGGGCGTTCGCCGGGCTCGATGCTGCCGTGCACGATTTCCCAAGCGCCCGTGCAGCGAACGCCAGCGGCACGTTTGAGCGTCAGCACGCGCCAGCGGTCGCGTCGGGTTGGCACGGCCGGCGCCAGCACGACCACATCCACCACGCCCACGTCGATGCGGGTGGTTCGCGAGAGCAGACGCTCTGAAGTCGGATTCACCTACGACAGCCTCGAGCAGGTCATGAATGAATGCTAGGTCGTCGCTTGCCTCACAGCGAGCGCGACAGCGAAGTTCCCCTGTCTGAGTCCCCGCTGTTTCGCCCGCGTTGACATTCTCGCCCGATCGCCCGTGACGACCCTCGCCGAGTTCCGTACCGCCGCCACCGAGTGCCAATCGCAGGGAGGTCTCGTGCCCGTCTGGCGCGACTGCCTGCTCGATCAGTGCACGCCGGTGGCAGCCTACGCGAAGTTGCGGCGTGGACCGTTCGCATTTCTGCTGGAGTCGGCACCGGCGGGTGGCGAGACGTGGGCGCGCTACACGTATCTCGGCACGGAGCCGCGCGGGGCGTGGCGGCTGCGCGATGGCGTCGTGGAAGACTGGGCGGCGGAGCTGGGGTGGCATGCCGCGCGCACGCCGGCCGATCCGATCGCCGACCTGCGGGACATCGTGCGCGACATGCGCCCGGTGGAGGCGGGATCGCTCGGTCCGTTCTGGAGCGGCGCGGTTGGCTTTTTCGCGTATGACGTGGTGCGCCATATCGAGGATCTCCCGAACGCCCCGCCGCGCACGATGAACTATCCCGATGCGTGCTTCGTCTTCACGCGCGCGCTGGTGGTGATCGACAACTGGCGCGGACAGGCCCGCGTGATCGTGTCGGTGCCGGTGCCGGCAGGCGCAGAAGAGGCGACGCTGACCGCGCTGCATGCGGAGGCCACGCACACGCTCGAAGACACGATTGCTCGCCTGCAGGGCCCCGATGTGCTCTCACCGCTGACGATCGACACCAGCGCGCCGGCCGCGGTCGCGCAGTCGAACTACACGCGCGAGAAGTACATGCAGGACGTGGCGCGCATCAAGGAGTACATCGTCTCCGGCGATGCGTTTCAGGTCTTGCTGGCACGACGGCAACAGATCCCGCTCGACTTCGATCCGACGGACCTCTATCGCGCGCTGCGTGCGCTCAATCCGTCGCCGTACATGTATCACCTCGTGCTCGACGGCCTCGAGCTCGTCGGGAGCTCGCCGGAGTTGCTGGTGCGCGTGGCCGACGGCACGCTGACCGTGCGCCCGATCGCCGGCACGCGTCCGCGCGGACGTACGGCGGACGAAGACGCGGCGCTCGCCGCCGAACTGTTGGCCGATGAGAAGGAACGCGCCGAGCATGTGATGCTGGTGGACTTGGGCCGCAACGACGTCGGGCGGCTCGCCAAGTACGGCACGGTACGCGTCACGGACCTCATGACCGTCGAGCGCTACTCACACGTGTTCCACATCGTCAGTCAGGTGGAAGGCGATCTGGCCGACGACACGAGCGCGCTCGATGCATTCCGTGCCGTGTTCCCAGCGGGCACGATGAGCGGGGCGCCCAAGGTGCGCGCGATGGAGATCATCGACGAGTTGGAGCCCGAGCGTCGCGGTGCCTACGCAGGTGCTATCGGGTTCATCGGCGCGGGCGATACGCGCATGGATCTCGCGATCACCATTCGCACCTGCGTCATCGCTGATGGCGTCGCGTCGGTGCAGAGCGGTGGCGGCATCGTGCACGACTCCATCCCGGAAATGGAGTGGGCCGAAACCGAGAACAAGGCACGCGCGATTCTCACCGCCATCGGTCGGGTGCGCGCCTCCACACCTCGGCGACAGCCGACGTAGCGATGCCGCTCGTGCTCGTTTCGCCTGAAGGCGACCGTCGCTTCGCGCTTCCGCACGAGACCACGCAGGTGGCCGGGCGCGAGCTATCGTGTGCCCTGCCCATCCTCGACCCGCGCGTGTCGCGCCGACATGCAGAAGTGCGCGCGAGTGAGTCGTCCGTCGA
Organism: Gemmatimonas sp.; assembly: GCA_965279375.1. Taxonomy (GTDB): domain Bacteria; phylum Gemmatimonadota; class Gemmatimonadetes; order Gemmatimonadales; family Gemmatimonadaceae; genus Gemmatimonas. Next base: position 4,601,772 of record OZ257156.1, read on the forward strand.
GATCAAGGATCTGGGCTCGCGGAACGGCACGTGGATCAACGGCGAGCGTGTGGACGAGGGTGTGGCGGCGCCGGGCGATGTCGTCGCGTTTGGTGGTGTCACGTTCCTCGTGGTGACGGCCGCCGAAGCGGCCACGCCGCGTGTGCCCTATCCGTCGTCCACCGCGTCGTCGCCCACGATCGTGCGTGAACGCTCCATGCCGCAGCGCGACCTCGCACTCACGGAAGTGAACGGCAAGCGACTCGCGCAACTCGTCTCCAGCGCCCAGCGACTCGGCGCCGTCACGAGCGTCGAGTCGATGTTGCAGACGATCGTGGACGACCTGTTCGTCACGTTCTCCGCCGATCGCGTGGCGGTGCTGCTGCCCGACGCCGGCGGTGAGCTCACGCCACGCATCGCGCGCGATCGACGTGGTGGCGATGTCGTGCGCGCCGTGCCACGAGGCATTGCTTCCGGCGTTGCCGAGCGTCAGGTCGCGCTGCTCACGCACGACGCGCGCGAAGATTCGCGAACGACTGGTGCCACGGTGCTACGACAGGCGGTACGCTCGGCGATGGCCGCTCCCTTGCTCGGCGACGGTGGCGTGACGTTGGGCGTGCTGTACGTCGACAACATGCACGACACGCACGCGTTCGAAGAGGCCGATCTCGACTATCTCGTGGCGTACGCGGGACTCGCCGCGGTCACCGCCGAGCGCGAGGTGACCGCTGGCAAGCTGCATCAGGCGCTGCAGGTGCGTGAGAATTTCGAGCGCTACTTCACGCCGCAACTCGCCGAACGCATTGCACTGGAAACGGGCAAGGTGACGCCCGGTGGAGAGCGTCGACTGGCCGTGGTGTTGTTCAGCGACATTCGCGGATTCACGGCGTTGGCGGAGTCGCTGCCCGCGATGCAGATGGCCGCGCAGCTCAACGAGTACTTTGAAGCGATGGTGGATTGCGTGTTCCGGCACAACGGCGCGCTCGACAAGTTCATCGGCGATGCGCTGATGGCATACTGGGGCGCGCCCGATGCGTTTGCCGACGACTCCGACCGCGCGCTCGCGTCGGCGCTGGAGATGCAGCGCGAACTCGTGCGACTGAACGACCGCTGGCGGGCGAGCGGTCGCGCCACGCTCGACATCGGCATCGGGGTGCATCGCGGTGAAGCGTTCGTGGGGAACATCGGTTCGCCGCGCCGACTCGAGTACACGTTGATTGGCGACACCGTCAACCTCGCCAGCAGACTATGTGCAAGCGCCGACCGCGGTGAGATCCTCGTCAGCGCCGAGGTGCGCGAGTCGCTGGTGCGCCCGCTGCCGATGCAACCGCATCCCGATATCGTGCCTGAACGCCGCGCTGGTGCCCAGCTGCACGTCTGGTCGGTGGACGTCACCGCGTGAGCGCACTGACGAGTATCCCGGGCGTCGAAATGCGCTCGCTCCCGACCGCCGACATCACCGGGATGCACGATGTCGTGGATACGCTCGCGCGCATCGTCGTTGACCATGGCACGCTCTATGACTGGGCAGCCGAGCGACCACAGCCGCGTGCACTGCGCGGACGTGCGCCGGTGTTTGTCGCAACGCTGCCTGATCGCGACGAGACGGTCGTGGTGCGACACTCCTGGCACGGCGGGTTACTGGCGCCAATCACGAGCGATCTGTTTCGTGCACCGACGCGTGCCCCCATGGAGATGCTGCGCTCGCACATGCTGCAGCGTGTTGGAATCCCGACGTCGGACGTGATCGGCTTTGCGCGCTACTCGGCACTTCCGGGGTTCTACCGCGTGGATGTGGTCACGCGCTTCATTCCCGATGCGTACGACCTTGGTATGGTTGCCGCAGGGTTGGCACCGCAGATCGAGCGGGATGACGCTCTGGCTGCCACCAAAGCGCTGCTGGTGAAGCTGGCGGCACATGGCGTGAGCCATCCGGACCTCAACGTGAAGAATGTGCTGCTCCGGCAGGACAAGCGCGGTGCGGTCGAAGCCATCGTGATCGACGTGGACGTGGTGCAGTGGAATCCGACGCGCCCGCCGATCGAAACGATGCGGGCCAACACGGCGCGTCTGATTCGATCCATGCGCAAATGGCGAACGCATTTTGGTTGCGATGTCGCCGAAACGCGCATGCAGGCTTTCGAGCAGGATGCACTGGCTGCCACGCCACCACTGGCGTCGATGACCGTTTCCGACATGCATCGCGTGGCGGGTCCGTGAGTGGATCGGTGAGTGACAGAGTGAGCGATGCCATTCCCGCGCTATCCCGCGATGTGAAACACATCGGCATCGTGATGATGAGCGCCGTCGGTGATGCGGTGCACGTGATGCCGATCGTGCACGCGCTCAAGGCGCACGCGCCCAACGCGAAGATCACGTGGGTGCTGCAGCCGGGCCCCGCATCACTCGTGCGCGGGCATCCGCTGGTGGACGAGATCATCGTGTTCGATCGTGCGCGAGGCTGGCGCGCCTTTCTCGACGTGCGAAGTGCGCTGCAGTCGCGTCCCTTTGATGTGGTGCTCGGGCTGCAGGTGTACTTCAAGGCCGGCCTCGTGACCGGCTTCACACAGTCGCCGATCAAGCTGGGCTTCGACAAAGCACGCGCGCGCGATGCCAACTGGCTGTTCACCACGCATCGCATTCCGCCGCACGATGGCCAGCACGTGCAGGACCAGTACTTCGAGTTCCTCGATGCGTTACGGGTGCCGCACGGCACCCCAGCGTGGACGCTTGGCCCGTGCAACGATGAGGAGCGCGCGTGGCAACAAGATTTCGTGCGCGGTTTCGATCGCCCGATCGCTCCGATTGTCGTTGCCACCAGCAAACCGGAAAAGGACTGGATGCCCGAACGCTGGGCGCAGGTCTGCCATCTCCTCTGGAACGAGTTTGGCCTGCAGCCGGTCCTCGTCGGCGGCCGGTCACCGCGAGAAGTGGCCGCCGAAGCGATCATTCTGCGTGATGCGCCGATGGCGCATTCCGCGCTGGGAAGCGGGCTACGAAAGCTCTCCGCGATGTTGGACGCGGCAGCGGTCGCACTCTCTCCCGATACGGGACCGCTGCATCTCGCCGTCGCGTTGCGAACGCCAGTGATCTCCTTGCTCGGCTACACCAATCCCAAGCGGGTAGGCCCGTACGACTACGCGCTGGATCTGCGCATCGATGCGTACGGTGACCCGGGTGAGGACTATCCGATCGACATGGTCTATCGCCCGGACCGCATGCCGCGCATCACCGTGGACCACGTGCACGGTGCGCTGCGTCGTTGGCAGTCGCACTATGCCACGACGCGACTCGCCGATCTCGCGAAGCGATTTCCTCGCTAGCGCGCGGGAGCGTGCTCGATCGGACCGTAGGCGTAGTGCAGTCCGTGATCGTGAAAGAGCTGGACCATACGGCCCAACGGCAGTCCCATGACGGCGAAGTAGTCTCCGTCGATTCGCTCGACGTTGGTGGCGCCGAATCCTTGAATGCCGTACGCGCCGGCCTTGTCCATCGGTTCGCCGGTGGCGACGTACGCGGCGATCCGCGCATCGTCGAGCGTACGAAACGTGACGGAGACCGACTCCACACCGGAAAGCGTGCGACCGCCGTGGCTCACCGCCACCGCAGTGAACACCGTGTGCGTGCGTCCGCTCAAACGGCGCAGCATCGCTACCGCATGCGCTGCATCCGCCGGCTTGCCGAGGATATCGCCATCGATCACGACGATCGTGTCCGACCCGATCACGACGGCCGTCGGGTCCGTCGCCGCCAGCGTTTCCGCTTTGGTGCGCGCCAGGCGTTCGCAGTGCGGCACGGGGGCCTCGTCCGGATGCACCGATTCATCCACGTCGGCCGGTTGCACTTCGTGCGGAATGCCCACGAGCGCAAGCAGCTCGCGGCGGCGTGGCGATTGGGAAGCCAGGATCACCCGAGGGCGGGCTCCCGACGCGTCGAGCGAGACGGCTGAGGTTGGGGTCGTCATGTGCGATAAATTATCCGATGTCGACAGCGCACCGACAGGCATTCACGCCACAAACACCGCACGAGTTTTTGAGGTCGATCATGTCCGATAGCGAGCACTTCGAAACCCTGGCCATTCGCACGCAGGCGCCGACCTCCCACGAACGGGAGCACTCGGTGCCGCTCTATCTGACATCGAGCTTTCGTTTCGATGACGCGGAGCATGCGCGCGCGCTGTTCACGGAAGAGGTGCAAGGCAACGTCTACAGCCGCTATTCGAATCCGAACACCGACGAGTTCGTGCGGAAGCTGTGCCTCCTGGAAGGTGCCGAGGACGGCATCGCGACGGCGTCCGGCATGGGCGCGGTGTTCACCGCACTCGCTTCGCGACTCTCGGCCGGTGACCATGTGGTGTCGTCGCGCGCGCTGTTCGGATCCACGCACCAGATCTTCACGCGCATCCTGCCCAAGTGGGGCGTGACCTGCACCTATGTGGACGCCATCGATCAGGATGCGTGGTCACGCGCGGTCACGCCGGCAACCAAGCTCCTCTTCATCGAAACGCCGTCGAATCCCGGGCTCGAGCTGATCGATCTGGCGTGGCTTGGCGCATTCGCGAAGGAGCGTGGGCTGCTGTTGATGGTCGACAATTGCTTCGCGACGCCGTACCTGCAGCAGCCGATCAAGCATGGCGCCTCGATCGTGATTCATTCCGCGACCAAATACATCGACGGCCAGGGGCGCGTGCTGGGTGGTGTCATTGTGGGACCGAGCGCGCTGATCGCGGACGACCGCTTCTTCGCACGGCACACCGGGCCTTCGATGAGTGCGTTTAACGCGTGGGTGCTGTCGAAGTCGCTGGAGACGTTGGCCGTGCGCATGGACCGGCACTGCAGCAATGCGTTGGCACTGGCGCAGCATTTCGACGGTCATGCTGCGCTCGAGTCCGTCCGCTACCCGTTCCTGCCGTCGCATCCGCAGTACGAGCTCGCCCGCCGTCAGATGTCGCAGGGCGGCGGAATCGTCGTGCTCGTCGTGAAGGGCGGCATCGAGCGCGGGCGCCGCTTTCTCGACGCCGTCGAGATGTGCTCGCACTCGCCCAACCTGGGCGATACGCGGAGCATCGTCACGCATCCCGCCTCCACGACGCATAGCAAGCTCACCGGCGCGGAGCGCGCGGCGGTGGGGATCACCGACGGTCTCGTGCGGGTGAGCGTCGGCCTGGAACACATCGACGACATTATCGCCGACATCGAGCAGGCGCTCGACCGGTCGGCGAGCTGAGCACCGACCTGACGAAACCCGGGGCCGGTTAGGGTTTGGCGCTGCTCTGGTGTTGGCATAGCGTGTGCGAAGCTGCACACGCGAGTCCGACATCCGCGAACCTACCGGGAGCGTAGCACTCGGAATACCGGACGCGGTTGCGGCGTCCTTCGAATCGTGACGGGGAACGGCCGAACGCGAATCAGCCCTGACTGTCACGTGGCGCGACGTTTGCTGCGTCGCGCTCCAGCCAGAGTGTTACGGGACCGTCGTTGACGAGGTCAACTTCCATGGCAGCGCCGAACGAGCCGGTCTCCACCACGACGTTGTTCGCTCGCAGGAGTATCAAGAAGTCGTTATATAGTTGAGCAGCAATCGCGGGAGGGGCGGCCGTCACGAAACTCGGCCGGCGCCCCTTGCGCGCATCGCCGTAGAGAGTGAACTGTGAAACCACCAACAGGGAACCGCCGTGTTCGGCGAGGTCGCGATTCATTCGACCTTCGTCATCCGGGAACAGTCGGAGACCGACGATCTTCTCCGCCATCCAGCGCAGCTCGGCGGCGCTATCTGTTGACGTGAAGCCCACCAAAACCACGTAACCCGGGCCTATGCGTCCGGAGACCCACGGCGACTCGCCAGGTGCCTCCGGCCTGATTCGCACTTCAGCCCTGCTGACCCGCTGGAGTAGAATTCGCATGGCGCGATAGTTTCGCCGCCGACCCCCACCTGGGGAAGGGCGGCACCAATGCCAATCAAGACCTCCGTGCAACAGCGACTTGCCTTACAGTTCAACCTCGTGCCTCGTACCGGCGCGATTGATGCCGACGCCGCCTTCCTTGACGCCTGTGTCGTCTGGCTAGGGCTCGAACACGGGCAAACGTTGTCGTGGGATGCCCCGTCCAACCACACGCTCGACGGTGGCCGGATTCTCCGATGGGCGCCGTACCGCGCCGACGGACGCGCGCTCGCCGACATCGTGGTGCACGCTCCCGATCCTCTCGACCGGTCGCTGCAGTGGTCCACGCACGTCACCTACGTGTCCACCCCGACCTCCTCTGGCGCCGTCGTTCGGCAGCTGAACATCCGAGTAGGCACGGACGGCGGTTCGCCCTCGGGTGCCACCCCGCCAGTCCGCGCGCCGCGGCTCCTCCCTGAACTGGACACGCACTTCACGCTGGTCTCCAATGACGGCCCGTTGCAGCGCGTCCCGACGCAGCTCGAGGCCGGTACGCTTGATGCCTTCGTTCGCTTCGTCCTGTGTGATCCGGCGCGCACGATGCCGGTGCTGCTGTTGACCGAGCTGCCAGATGGCGGCTACGTGCTGCCACCGGAGCAGTTTGCCGGCGAGCTGTTCGGTCTCGGGCTCTGCTTCATGCTCCGTCACTCGGATACCTTCGCCCTGTCCGATGCGGTGGGTGGCCATGCCCGGAGCGTCTTCCTCGGCTCGGCGCGCGCCTACCTGCCCGGCTTCTCGCTCGAGGCCGATCCCTTCCAGCACCCGCTGGTTCTCGCCCGAGCGCTGGCACTCCCCGGCGAGCGCCGCCGACTGGTCCAGCGCCTCGCCGAAGTATCCGTTCAGCGCCCGCTCTCCGAGCCGGTCATTGTCGACACGCTCCGCGATGCCCGCGCCGCGGCCTACGGCACCCGCTCCGACGCGGCCGAAGCGATGCTCGCGACGGAGTCCGGCGCTGAGCTCGATCGCCCGCAGCTGCTCGCCTTGGTTCGCAACTACGAGGACGCGGTCCGGCAGGCCGAAGGAGAACTCGCGCGAACCCGTGAACGACTAACCGAAACGCGCCAGCAGCTCGACGCCGAACGGGCGATGACTCGTTCACTGCGCACGACGCTCGCGGCGCACAAGGAACGCCAGCCGATCTCCAAGCCGGCGAGTGATGCGCCGGAGTCGGTGCTCGAGTCCGTCGAACGGGCCCAGGCGATGTATTCCGACGCGCTCCGCTTCCTCCCCTCCGCGTTTAGCTCCGCGGCCGAGTCGATCTTCCCCGACCCGGACACGGCGTGGAAGTACCTCAAGTCGCTCGGCGAAGTCGGCCGACGTCGACAAGATCGCGCGCTGGGACGTCCGCTCGCCGAAGTCTTTACCGACCTCGGGGTGGACTACTCGCCCGGACCGACGGACGGCACGCGCAAGACGCCCTACGTATTCGCCGATGGCGATCGCGAGACGGAATGCGCCGACCAGCTGCGCAAGGGCAGCAATCCCAACACGTGCCTGCGCATCTACTTCACGTCGTCGGATGACGGCGGGTTCGTGATCGGCCATGTCGGGCGACAGATCGATACGCTCGCGGCGAAGGTCTGAGTCCGGGATAAACGCGGATAACCGCCACCACAGGCCACGGATAAGAGCAGATAGAAACAGAAGAAGCTCGCGGATACAGCAACAACTTTCTTAGTTGTTCGCAGTATCCGCGAGCTTTTTCCGTGTGAATCCGTTGCTATCCGTGGCCTGTGGTGGCCGTTATCCGTTGCTATCCGCTATCGGCAATCCGCCATCCGCTACGGCTGATTCTCGTGGAAGACGACCTTGTCTTCGTGCTGCAGCGCGCGACGCAACGCCCAGTTGTCCGAGAAGAGCACGACCATGTTTCCCTTGTGGTCGTACAGGCGCATGCGCCCCTGCCCGCTCGACACGCGCTCGATCTCTGCCTTGGGCCCTGTGAGCCATCGCGGAAAGCGATACGTCATCTTTTCGAACTTGCACGGCGCGGCGTACTCGTGTTCCAGTCGGAACGCCATCACGTCGAACTGCAGCTGACCGACCGCGCCAACGATAGGCTGTGAGCCGGTGGACGTTTCGGCGAAGAACACCTGCGCGGCGCCTTCTTCGGTGAGTTGCCGCAGGCCGCTGTCGAATTGCTTGCGCTTGAGCGGATCGGCAGGGATCACGCGCGCGAAGTGCTCGGGTGGGAAGCGGGGAATGCCCTGGAACTCCATGCCGCCGTCGCCGCCCAGCGTGTCGCCGATGCGCAGGTTGCCGCGGTCCATGATGCCGATCACGTCACCTGGCCACGCGTCTTCGATGCCAACACGCTCACGCGCCATGAACTGCTGTGGCGCGGCAAGACGAATCAGTTTGCCGCTTCGCTGGTGCAGCACCTGCATGTTGGCTTCGAAGTATCCCGACACGATGCGCACGAACGCGACGCGGTCCCGATGCTTGGGATCCATGTTCGCCTGAATCTTGAACACGAAACCCGTGAAGTCGGGGCGATCGGCGTCTACTGGACCGATGCTCGACTCTCGCGGCCCAGGCGGCGGCGCGAGCTCGAGGAATTCGCGCAGGAACGGCTCGATGCCGAAATTCGTGAGCGCCGACCCAAAGAATACCGGAGTGAGCGTGCCGTCGAACACACGCGCGTGCTCGTAGGTATGCCCGGCGGCGTCCAACAGCTCGACGTCGTTCATCAGGCGATCGAATGCACTTTCGCCCATCGCGTCGATCAGCTTCGGATCGTCGATGCTGACGATGGTATCGTCGGCGCGGGTGGCACCACGATCACCGCTGCGCTCGAACAAGTGCACTTCACGCTTGAGCCGATCATAGACACCGACGAACACGTCGTTATCAAAGACCGGCCAGGTCGCCGCGTAGCAGTCGATGCCCAGGTCTGCTTCGACATCCTGAATGAGCTTGAGCGGATCTTCGCCGTGACGGTCGCACTTGTTCACCAGCGTGAAGATCGGGGTGCGGCGGCGCTTGCACACTTCGAACAGCTGCCGCGTGCGCTCTTCCACACCGCGACGGTTGTCGAGGAGCATGATGGCGCTGTCGGCGGCGACCAGCGTGCGATACGTGTCTTCGGAGAAGTCTTCGTGGCCGGGCGTGTCGAGCAGGTTGAGCTGATAGCCCAGATACTCGAACTGCAGCACGCTCGACGTGACGGAGATGCCGCGCTCCTGCTCCAGCTTCATCCAGTCCGATGTCGCATGCCGCGTGGCGCGACGCGCCTTCACCGAGCCCGCGAGGTGAATGGCGCCGCCGTACAGCAGCAGCTTCTCCGTCAGCGTCGTCTTGCCGGCGTCCGGATGCGAAATGATGGCAAAGGTGCGTCTACGCGCGATCTCGCGCTGACGTCGCGTCTCCGGCTCGCCCGACTCGATCGGTGCTTCGTCCACGTTGGTGCTCATCCCGGGAAAGATAGTCGCACGCCGGAAACGCACGAAGGGCCGGACAATCTCTGCCCGGCCCTTCGCCTAAACCGAAGCTGGCGCGATTACTCGACCGTCACCGACTTGGCGAGGTTGCGCGGCTGGTCCACGTTGCAACCACGCTTGACCGCGATGTAGTACGCCAAGAGTTGCAGCGGCACCGATGCCAGAATCGGCGATAGCAAGTCGATGGTCTCGGGGATGCGGAACTCGTAGTCCAGCAGGCCAGCCAGCGAGGGCTCGTCGCGCGTGGTGATCGCGATGATCTTTCCCTTACGCGCCTTCACCTCCTGAATGTTCGACCCGATCTTGTCGAACACCGAGTCGTGCGGCGCGATGCACACCACGGGCATCATCTCGTCGATGAGTGCGATGGGGCCGTGCTTCATCTCGGCGGCCGGATACCCTTCCGCGTGGATGTAGCTGATTTCCTTGAGCTTGAGCGCGCCTTCGAGCGCAGCCGGGAAGTTGTAGCCGCGGCCAAGGTACAGAAAATTCGACGCGCGCTTGAACTCTTCGGCCAGCGCCTCGATCTCTTCGGCGCGGTCGAGAATGGACTGGATTTGCTCGGGCAGCTTGGCCATCGCCTGCGCGATCGCGCGGCCGCGCTCCACCGACAAGTCGCGCAATCGCGCGAGCTTCAGTGTGAACAGCGCGAGGGCGACCACTTGGCTGGTGAACGCCTTGGTCGACGCCACACCGATTTCCGCGCCCGAGTGCAGATAGATGCCGCCGTCATCTTCACGCGCGATGGTGGAGCCCACCACGTTCACGATGCCGAGCGTACGCGCGCCGCGACGCTTGGCTTCACGCATGGCCGCCAGCGTGTCCGCCGTCTCACCCGACTGCGAGATGACGATGCACAGCGTGGTCGGCTTGACGATCGGATTGCGATAGCGGAACTCCGATGCGTACTCGACTTCCACCGGAATGCGGCACAACTCCTCGATCATCATCTCGCCGATCAGCGCCGAGTGCCAGCTCGTGCCACAGGCCGTGATGATGATGTTGTCGATCTTGAGGAGCTCGTCTCGCGGGATGTTGAGTCCACCCAGTTTCGAGAAGCCCTCCTCGAGAATGAGGCGACCACGCATCGTGTTCTCGACGGTGATCGGCTGTTCGAAGATCTCCTTGAGCATGAAGTGCTGATAGCCGCCACGCTCGATCTGCTGCAAGTCCCACTCGATGCGGCTGACCGGCTTGTCGCGCGTCACGGCATCGAGGTCCACCACCTTGTAGCCGTCGCGGGTCACGACGGCGATGTCGCCGTCATCGAGGTAGACCACCTGCCGCGTATGCGCGAGAATCGCGGATGCATCCGACGCGATGTAGAACTCGTTGTCGCCGAGTCCGATCAAGAGCGGGCTGCCCTTGCGCGCGGCAACGATCTTCTCCTTTTCATTCGAGGATATCACCGCGATGCCGTACGTGCCATCCACCTGGCGCAGTGCTTCGATCACCGCCGCTTCGAGATTGCCGGCGTAGGCCGCCTGCACGAGATGCGCGAGCACCTCCGTGTCGGTGTCCGACTTGAATACGAATCCACGGGCCTCGAGCGAGGCCTTGAGCACCGTCGCGTTCTCGATGATGCCGTTGTGCACGACGGCGATCGTGCCGTCCATGCTCAGGTGCGGATGCGCGTTCCTCTCTGTCGGCGGACCGTGCGTCGCCCAGCGCGTGTGGGCGATGCCCATGGTACCGGTTGGGGGGTCGCGCTCGATGACCGCTTCGAGGCGTGCGATCTTGCCCGCCGCCTTGAAGGTCTCCACACCCTTGCCGTTCATGATGGCGATGCCCGACGAGTCATAGCCGCGATACTCGAGGCGCTTGAGTCCGTCGATGAGCATCGGAGTGGCGATTCGACCGCCGACGTATCCTACGATTCCACACATGGTCGTGTTGGTCCGCTGAAGTCAGGTCCTGCGAGAATATCGATGCACACGATGCGGAACGACCGCGAGCGCGTGTGCGAAAACGATGCGTAGTCGTGACGACGGCTCAGCCTAGACGGCCCCCACCAGCGCCGCGAGCGGCTCACGCGCATCCGCCACCAGGCGACGCGCGTCTTCTTCGGTTGGTCCTTCGGCGATCACGCGCACGATCGGCTCCGTACCCGACGGGCGCAGATGCACCCAACGGTCAGGCCAATCCAAACGCAATCCGTCCTGCATATCGGCAATCGCATCGGGGAACGCAGCGCGCAATGCATCGTAGACGGCGTCCAGCGGCGCCTCCGGGCGGTCGAGCTTGTCCTTCACGATCACGTAGCGCGGACGCTCCGCGATCAATGCGGACAACGGACGCGCTTCCTCGAGCATCAATTGCAGGATCAGTGCCGCACCGGCCGGCGCGTCGCGCCCGAGGTGCAACTCCGGAAGGATGACACCGCCGTTGCCTTCACCACCGATCGTCGCGCCGACATCACGCATCTTGAGCGCCACGTTGACCTCGCCCACCTTGGCGAAGTGGAAGGGCACGCCAGCCTCGTTCGCGACGTCGGATACCACCTTGCTGGTGGAGAGATTCGTCACGACCGGCCCGCGGCGATGGCGCAGCACCGTGCGCGCCGCGAGGGCCAGCGTGTAGTCCTCCCCCGGCGCGACCCCATCATCCAGCACGAGCGCCAGGCGATCCACGTCAGGATCGGTGGCGAAGCCCACGTCCGCGCGCGTGTTGCGCACGAGCCCCGCGAGTTCGCCGAGGTTCTCGGCGATCGGTTCCGGTGACCGATGAAAGAGCCCATCGGTTTCCATGTTGATCGCGTACACCTCGCAGCCAAGCTCCGTCAGCAACTCGGGCATGATCGTCGCGCCGGCGCCGTGGCAGCAGTCGAGCGCCACGCGAAAGCCACGCGCACGAATGGCCGTGACGTCGAGGTACGGCAGCGCGAGCACCTGTGCGAGGTGGCGCGGAATCGCTTCGGGGTCCGCGACGATTTCGCCGAGTTGGTCCCACGAGGCGCGCGGAATGCCCGATTCGAGCAGCGCGCGCATCTCGGCGCCTTCGGCCGCAGAGAGAAAAAGTCCAGACGGTCCGATGAACTTGAGCGCGTTCCACTCGATCGGATTGTGGCTCGCAGTAATGCCGAGCCCGCCCGCGGCGTGGTGATGTTCGACGGCCAGCTGAATCGTGGGCGTGGGAGTCATACCGACGTCGATCACGTTGCATCCGACCGACTGCAGCGCGCCGTGCACGATGCGCGTGAACATGGGGCCCGAGACGCGACTGTCTCGTCCCACGACGACGTTGCGATTGCCCGTGCGCGATGCCCACGCGCCGAAGGCCGCCGCGTAGGTCGCCATGACTTCGGGAGTCAGCGCGTCGCCAACGCGACCGCGCACTCCGGAAACGCTCACCATCAAACCGTCAAACGCCATTGTCTTCCTCGGCCTGCCATGACACACTGTCCCGACGTATTCGGGTGGGTGTGAGAAGTTAGACATTGGGACGGATGTCACCAATGGAGTTGGTAGCGGCTGTCACCAATCGGCCCGAGCGAGGAGTCAGCAACCTCATCCGCAGCCGTCGGGGATAAGACGAGTGCGTTATCCGTTTCGTTACCGGGGAGGCACAGAGTATTCTCCCGATCATGCTCGACCCACTTTCCCTGCTTCCCTTCGCGTTGGCCGCTCGCGGCGGCTCCATCGACGGCCTCGGCGCTGGGCAGCTGGTGGCCGCTGGCACCACCGTGCTGCAGCGCTGCGCACCGCTGGTTCGGGCGCTGGCGATGGGCCGCACGGCGCTGCTGCTCCCGAACGGCCCCGCCTACCTGTTCGCGCTGGCGGCCTCGGATGGGCGCGGGGCGCTGCTGCTGGACCCGGCGGACGAACCCGCCGAGTGGGCTTGGCAACTCGAAGAAGCGAACGTGCGGGCAATCTTCACCACGGCGCCGTTGCTGCGGCTGCTCGGCCCCGTCGTCGCCGCCCGTGCGCTCGTGCTGGTGGACGCCCTGCCGGCTTCGGCCAGCGTGATCGTTGGGGGGCGAGAGCTCGTGGTTGATCTGGGATCGCACCACGGACTGGACCTCGAAGGCGACGGCGACGCCCCCGGGCGCGACGAGGAGTGCGTGCTGCGATACAAACGCGAGCGCGATGGCCCCCGGCGGCTGGTGAGCTACACGCACCGCGTGCTGCTGCGCGACGCGCGCGCAGGAAGTGCGGCGTTCACGCCAACCCCGGACGGAGAGGTGAACGCCACGTCTCCGTGGAGCGCCGTTCCAGCACTGACCACGGCGTGCGCCGCGCTGCTTGCAGGGGCGCGGCTGCGCGGTTAGCAGCGCGACACGCGCGACCTACGCCACAATCTGCAGGCGTGTCGGACGCTGGATCGACCAGTCCGGGCGCGGGAAGGACTGCTGCTCCATCGCTCGCTCGAAGGCCACGACGCACGCCGGATCGAACTGCGATCCGGAGCAGCGGCGCAGTTCGGCGACCGCGTCTTCCACCGACATGCCCGCACGATACGGACGACCACTCGTCATCGCGTCAAAGGAATCAGCGACGGCCGTGATCCGTGCTTCCAGCGGGATTTCGTAGCCACGCAGTTGATCGGGCAAGCCTCGGCCATCGAAGCGTTCGTGGTGCGAGCGTACGACGGCGAGCGCGTGCGGCATCTCGTGCAGCAGGGGCGCCAGCAAGCGCCACCCGATGACCGGATGCTCCATCACGTGCGCGTACTCTTCGTCGGTGAGCGGACCTTCCTTGTTCAGCACCGCCTCTCGCACGCCGATCTTGCCGATGTCGTGGAGTCGACTGCCGAGTTCGAGCTGGTCGAGCCCCTGCGGCACGACGTTGAGCTCACGGGCGATCGCCATCGCGTAGCGCGAGACGCGCGTCGAGTGGCCCCACGTGTAGGCGTCCTTCACTTCCAACGCTTCGGCGAGCGAGTGCAGCGAGGCGAGAAACAGCTCCTCGTACTTTCGCGCCTGTACTGCCACGCGCTCCTCGAGGTCGACCCGGTACGCGCGATTCTCCAGCAGCAGGCGGCGCTTCTCGAGCGCCTGTCCCACGCGCGCGCGCACCTCCTCGATGCTGAACGGCTTGGTCAGATAGTCGAGCGCCCCGGTCTCGAGGCAACGCACGGCGATGTCGACATCAGAGACGGCGGTGATCACCACCACGGCGGTGTCCGGCCATTGCGTGATGATGGAGCGCAGCATCTCGCCCCCATCCATGCGCGGCATGTGGTAGTCGGTGAGCACGAGCGGTGTCGGATGCTGCTCGAGCAACGCCAGCGCGTCTACGCCGGATGCCGCTTCGTCGCAGACAAAGCCGTCCGCCTCCATGAGGCGACGCAACACTGTGCGCAGCGGGGCTTCGTCGTCCACGATCAGGCAGCGCTTCTCCATGAAACGCGCCGACGCGGCCGTGCGTGCGGCGATCACGCCGCCGGCCGTGGATCTCGCGGTGGCGTGGGCCACGGCTCGAAGGTGCGCACGGCGGCGCGTGAGGCGATGCGTGGCGTCCGACGCGTAAGGCCGTCGACTGCTCGCCCTTGGCCGACTCGCTGGCTACCTTCCCGCGCATCCTCGCCTCGCACAAGACGGAGCCCATGACGCGCATTTTCGACGAAGATCTGACGGGTGGCATGTCCACTCGCGCCATTCACGCTGGCCAGCGGCCGGACCCGGTGTCCGGCGCCATCATGACCCCGCTGTACCTCACGTCCACCTACGTGCAGGAAAGCATCGGGGTGAACAAGGGGTACGAATACGCCCGCGGGAAGAATCCCACGCGACAGGCGCTCGAGCGAAACGTGGCCACGCTCGAAGGCGGACGACACGGGTTTGCGTTCAGCAGCGGCATGGGCTGCCTCGACTCGATCATGAAGCTCTTCCGCGCCGGCGATCATATCGTCTGCGGCGAGAACGTCTACGGCGGTACGTACCGCCTGTTCGATCGGATCCTTCGTCATTTCGGCCTGTCGTTTACGTACGTGGACACTGACGATCCGCAACGCGTCGAGGAGGCGATGACGCCCGCCACACGCGGTTTGCTTGTGGAGACGCCGACGAACCCGCTCATGCGGCTGACCGACCTGAGCGCCATGAGCGACATCGCCAAGCGGCACCAAGCTTTGCTGATCGTGGACAACACCTTCGCCTCACCGGTATTCCAGCGCCCCCTGGAATGGGGAGCGGACATCGTGTGGCACTCGAGCACGAAATACCTCAACGGCCACTCAGATATGATCGGCGGCGTTGCGGTCGTTCTTGAGGACGATCTCGCCGACCGGCTCCAGTTCATCCTGAATGCCGCGGGCGCGGTCCCCGGTCCGTTTGACGCCTGGCTTGCCCTTCGGGGCACGAAGACGCTTCCCCTGCGCATGCGGCAGCACGATGCCAATGGCCGCGCGATCGCTGCGTTTCTGCTCGAGCGTCTGGGCGAGGAGCGGGTCTACTACCCGGGGCTCTCGCAGCATCCGCACCATGAATTGGCCAAAAGGCAGATGTCGGGCTTCGGCGGCATGATGACGCTCGATCTGGGCAGCCTCGATGCAGCGCGTCAGTTCCTCGAAAAGGTGCGTGTCTTCTCGCTGGCTGAATCCCTGGGCGGCGTGGAAAGCCTCACAAACCATCCGTTCAGCATGACGCACGGCTCCGTGCCTGCCGACGTGAAGCTGGCGATGGGACTGACGGAGGGGATGGTGCGCCTCTCCTGCGGTGTCGAGGATGTCGAGGACCTGTTGTCCGATCTCGACCAGGCCCTGCCCGCCTAGCCGCCGGCACCAGAAATCCAGCGGAACCTTCGGGGCGACGGCATCGTAGGGCAACCAGCCGCCGGTTCGCCCCCGCCTACACGAGTCCGCCCATGACCACTCGCGTCGCCCTTTCCCAGATCTCCTCCGTCAGCTGGGAGCACCCGGCCGACCGCGCCGCCCTCCAGTCGCTGCGCGCCCTTCCCGGATTCGACGAAGTCGTGCGCCGCATCGCCGGCGCATTCGGCGAGTTCGGCGTGCGGAACCTCTACCTCGGCGACGCGGTGCTCGTGGGCGCGACGCAACGCCCCAAGCTGTTCGCGCTGTATCAGGAGGTGCTGCAGACGCTCGACTGGCCTGACGCCGGTCAGGAGCCGCCGCAGCTCTACGTGACGCAGACCCCGATCGCCAACGCGGGCGCCGTGGGCTTCGAGCGGCCGTTCATCGTACTCAGCTCGGGGATGCTCGAGTTGCTGACGGAAGAGGGGCAGCGCATGGTGATCGCCCATGAGCTGGGCCACATCATGACGGGACACACCACCTATCGGACGATCGCGCAGATCGTGCTGTTCTTCGGGATGAGTGCCCTTCCAGTGCTGGCGAGCATCGCTCTGCTTCCCTTCCAGCTGGCCCTCCTCGAGTGGTATCGCAAGGCGGAGCTGTCGGCGGATCGCGCAGGATTGCTGGGCTCGCAGGACCCGCGCGAGAGCATGATGACCTTCCTCATGCTAGCCGGCGGACGCCCCGTCGATGATTCGCTGGACCTCGATGCGTACCTCGCTCAGGCGCAGGAATACGAGACGGGCGGCAACACGTGGGAGAACGTGCTCAAGATGCTCAACACCGCGCTGCGCGAGCATCCGTTTCACACGGTGCGCGTGGGTGAACTGCAGCGCTGGGCGCAGTCCGGCGAGTATCAGGCCATCCTCGATGGCACGTACATCCGCCGTGGCTCGGAAGCCGAGCGACCGTTGCGCGACGATCTGCGCGACGCGACCGACTACTACGCCGATCAGGCCAAGGCCGCCGCGCAGTCCGTGGGTGACGCGCTGGGGCGCGCCGCCGACGCCTTCCGGGATGCCTTCCGTACCGCCTCGAGTGGCGTGGGCGAGTAAGTCGATTCTCCGGCGAGTGGCGGTCGCCGCCGTGTAACCACGGCGGCGCGCGTATTACCTTCCGCGCCTATGAAGATCCTTCTCGTAGGCAGCGGAGGGCGGGAACACGCCCTCGCCGACGCGCTCTCCCGCGAAAACACCACCGTCGAGCTGCTGGCGGCGCCGGGCAATCCGGGCATCGCCGACCTCGCGCGCATCCTGCCGATCAAGCCCACCGAGCTCGAGGCCATCGCCGAAACCGCGATCGCCGAACAGGTGAATCTCGTGGTGGTCGGGCCGGAAGCTCCGCTCGCCGACGGCTTGGTCGACCTGCTACAGCACCGCGGTGTGCCCGTGTTCGGGCCGACGATGGGCGCGGCCAAGGTCGAGACGTCCAAGGCCGACACGAAGGCGCTCATGCTTGCCGCCGGCATCCCCACGGCGCATGCGGAGACGCATCGCCACCCGTCCACCGCCAAGGAAGCGGTGCGCACGCGCTTTGGCGCACCCGTGGTCATCAAGGCCAGTGGATTGGCCGCGGGCAAAGGCGTAATCGTGTGCATGACGATCGCCGAAGCCGATCTGGCGATCGATCGCATTCTCGACGAGCGTGCGTTTGGTGAAGCGGGCGCCGAGTGTCTGGTGGAATCGTTCATGACCGGCGAGGAGCTGTCGCTCTTTGCGATCACCGACGGGCACAGCGTACTGCCGATGATCGGCGCGCAGGATCACAAGCGGTTGCTCGACGGCGACGAAGGTCCGAACACGGGCGGTATGGGCGCGTACGCGCCGGTGTCGCTGTGCACGCCCTCGCTCGTGGACGATGTGACTGAGCGGGTGTTCCTCCCCACGCTGCACGCGCTCCGTAAGCGCGGTACGCCGTTCACTGGCCTGCTGTACGCGGGGCTGATGCTCACGCCGGAAGGCCCCAAGGTAGTGGAGTTCAACTGCCGCTTTGGCGACCCGGAAACGCAGGCCATTCTGCCGCTGCTCGACAGCAGTCTGCTCGAGCCGATGCTCGCGGTCGCGCGCGGCGCGCGCATCAACAACATGTCGCCTTTGCGCTGGCGTAACGCGGCGGCGGTGACCACCGTCGTTGCAGCGCCTGGTTACCCGGACACGCCGGAATCCGGTGCGCGCATCGATCTGCCGTCGTTCAGCGACGACATCCGCGTGTATCACGCTGGCACCAAGCGCGCCTCGGATGGGGCGCTGCTCACCGCCGGTGGGCGCGTACTCGGCGTGACGGCCGTCGCCCCCGATTTCGACTCAGCACGAACCAAGAGCCGCGAGGCCGCGCAGCGCGTTCAGTTTGACGGCGCGCAGGCACGCCTCGACATCGGTTGGCGAGAAGCGGCGCGTCTCGCGGCCGCGCGTGAGATCGCTCGTGACGCGGCGCATGAAATCGCGCAGCAGCTCGCCTCGGCGAGTGACGATGCCCGAACTGCCTGAGACGGAAACGATCGCCCGCGATCTCGACGCCAGTGTCCGCGGCGCGACGATAAAGGCGGTATCGATCGCAAAGGCCGATGTGCTACGCGAAGCGACGACCGAAGACTTCTCCGCTGCGCTGGTAGGAACACAGATCGTTCGTGTCTGGCGGCGGGCGAAGCTCGTCGTCATCGACTGCGCGACTCCGACCGGCGACGGCGCGCGCGGCAACGAAGCGGACGCATGTGCCACGTGGCACATCGTTGTGCAGCCGCGCTTCACGGGCGGGTTGCTGATCGACACCGGTGCGACGCCCGCGGCCGAACTCGCCTACGTGGCGGTGACGCTCTCGCTCGACGATGGCCGCCGGCTGCACTACCGCGACGTGCGACGTTTGGGCACGGTCGCACTGATGTCTCCCTTGAGATTCGCCGAGTACAGCGGCGCACTCGGCTACGAGCCTCTTGACCCGACGCTGAGCACCGCCGTATTTTCGGGTCTTGTTCGGGCATCGAGGCGGCCGATCAAAGTGGTGCTGATGGACCAGCGCCGATTGGCCGGGGTGGGCAACATCTACGCGAACGAGGCACTGTGGCGAGCGGGCATCGATCCATCGCGCGAGGGCAGTACGCTGTCGCAGGCCGAATCCGGAGCGTTGTTGACGGCGCTCCGCGACGTGCTGCAGGCATCGATCGTGGCGCGAGGCACGAGCTTTCGTGATTATCGCGACGCACGAGGGGAGCGCGGCGGATTTGTCGCCCAGCTTGCCGCCTATGGCCGCGGCGGTGCGCCCTGCCTGGCGTGCGGCCGACGACTCGTCGCCACGCACGCCATCGACGGTCGTGGCACCGTCTTCTGCCCGAGCTGCCAGCGCTAGGGCCAAAGCGAAGTCGCGCGCGAGTGCACGCGCGCTGGCGGGAGCAACGCAACTCGATCTCGCCGTTGGATCGGCCGACGCCGATGTCGCATTACTGCGGGCGCATGTGCGAGCGGGCGCGCGCAACACCTCCGGCGTGTATCTCATGCGCGGCGCGCACGGCGAAGTGCTCTACGTCGGCAAGAGCACGCAGATCCGTACCCGCCTGCTCTCGTACTTCCGGTTGCCGTGGCCCGAGCATCGGCACGCGCGCATGCTGCGCGAAACGGCGTCGATCGAGTGGGAAGAGACGCCCAGCGAATTCGCGGCGCTCCTGCGCGAAGTGCGACTGATTCGCGCGCACCTGCCGCGATACAACATCCGGTCGGCCCGCCCGCTCGATAAGTGGTGGGTCATCACGATCGGCGAGGGCCCTGCTCCACGGCTGCGTGTTCAGCGAGCGAGCGCCGCGATGCGCACCGCTGGGCGTGGCGCCGTGGTGGGTCCGTTCGCCAATCGCCGACCGCTGGTGGATGCACTGCGCGTGCTCAACGACGCGCTGGGGCTGCGTGACTGCACGGAGCGCGTGCCAATGGTGCTGAGGGATACCGGCGATCTGTTCGATGTGGCTGCGTTTCCCAGTCTCGCGCGCACACCGGGGTGTCATCGCTACGAAACCAAGCGGTGCATGGGGCCCTGCGTCGGCGCCTGCGGCGAGTACGAGTACCGCGCGCAGCTGACGCGCGCGCGGGCCGTGCTCGAAGGACGCGACGACTCCCCACAGCAGCAGTTGGTGCGCGAGATGAGTGTAGCCAGCGCGGCGCTTTCGTACGAACGCGCTGGCTGGCTGCGCGACCGGCTCACAGCGCTGCAGGAATTGGAAGCGCAGCTCGCACGGGTGCGCGAGGCGATCACGCGTCCGAGCTTTGTGTACGCCGTGCCCGGACGCACCGGCGACGACCGGCTCTATCTCATCCGCCAGGGGCGTGTGGTCGCCGAAGCGCGCTGCGACGACATCGCGTCGGTCGACGCCCTGCAGGAGCGCGCACGCGGGCGCGATGGCGAATCGCACGCCGCACCCGCCGACCAACTCGATGAGCTACTGATGATCGAGCAGTGGTTCCGCACGCGCCCCGGCGAGCTGGCACTCACCGGTCCGACCGTGGTCGCGGCACTGGAGCAGCTTGCAGCCGACGCGGTGCGCTCGGCCGCCTCGCTCACGCCAGCGATGCCCACATCCACTGCGCACACGTCAACCACCCTGCCGTCGGCCACGTCCGACGGCCCGCTAAGTCAGCCGATGTAACAGTGCGTGAGCCACGCGTCGCGATTTGTACGCGTAGCTCTGTGATGCGCCGCTCCGCTGCCTCCGTCCGCGCGACACCTCGCGCCGTCCTCCCTCGGCCTGCGGGTCGGGTACTGTCCCCGCCTGCGCGCGGGCGCATATTTCCCATCGCTCCGACAGACGACCGTCATCAACCGCGCGCGCCCCTCTCGCTTCCGCATCCGACCGGCATGTCATCGAAAGACTCGCCACCGGAAGACACCCCGACGCCGGGACGCTCAGGGTCGCTCGAGGCGCTGTTGGATGAGGTGTACCCGCAGCTCCGCGCACTCGCTGGATATCTCATGCGCGGTGAGCGCGGCGAGCACACGCTGCAGCCCACTGCGCTCGTACACGAGGCGCTGCTCCGTCTGCTCGATCAGGACGGCGTCGAATACGAAAACCCGAGACATCTCATCGCGCAGGCGGCCGCAGCGATGCGCCGCACGCTCGTCGATCATGCGCGCCGACGGCGCGCGACCAAACGCAACGGCGGTGTACGTGTGCCGATGCCCGACGACGTCGCCGCTCCCGACTCCCGCGACCTCGACCTGTTGGCGGTTGACGAAGCGCTGCAGCGACTCGCGGCACTCGACGCGCGACAGGCACGCATCGTGGAGCTGCGATACTTCGCTGGCTTGGATATCGCCGAAACGGCGGCGGCACTGGACATCTCTCCTGCGACGGTAAAGCGCGACTGGGTCATGGCGAAGGCCTGGCTGCAGCGCGAGATCGGGCCCTGACATGGCGCAGCCAGATCCTCAGGCTCCCGCTTGGGAGCGTGTGAAGTATTGGTTCAATGAAGCTCTTGAGCAGCCGCTGCACGCACGAGATGCGTTTCTCGATGCGCAGCTGCGCGATGCACCGGACGTCGCACGCGAGGTACAGAGTCTGCTCGCGGCGCTGCATCAGGGTGAGATGCGTTTCGAGCCTCCAGCGCAGCGCACAGGGCCCGTCACCCCGGCCGAGGGGTCTGTGGCCATCGGCGCGGACATTGGCCCTTGGCACGTGCTCAGGCACGTCGGCGAGGGCGGCATGGCGACGGTGCACGAAGCCGTGCGCCGCGATCTCGACATGCCCAAGCGCGCCGCACTCAAGACGGTGCGCGGTCGCGCCAACGAAGCGCTACGCCATCGCTTCGCCCGCGAGCGTCGGATCCTCGCCACGCTCGAACATCCGAACATCGCGGCGTTGCTTGACGGCGGCACGCTGGTCGACGGCTCGCCATGGTTTGCGATGGAGTTCGTCGAAGGCGAACGCATCGATCGCTGGTGCGCAAGCCACGCGCTCGACCTCAAGGCACGCGTGCGACTCATGCTGCAGGTCTGTCGCGCCGTGCAGTACGCCCACAATCGACTGGTGGTGCATCGCGACCTGAAGCCCAGCAACATCATGGTCACCAACGACGGTACCGTGAAGCTGCTCGACTTCGGCATCGCCAAGCTGCTCGCCACCGCGGACATGGGTGACGAAACGGCCACCGGTGCGCTCATGCTCACCACCGACTACGCAAGCCCCGAACTGCTGCGTGGCGACACAGTCACCACGGCGAGCGATGTGTATTCGCTGGGTGTGGTGCTCTTCGAACTGCTCAGCGGTATGCGCCCCTTCGCCATGCGGGGGCAAGGGCTGCGCGAACTGCGTCGTCTCGCCGACACCGAGGCGCCGCGCCTTACAGATGTCATCAGCGAACTCTCAGCGCGCGAGGTCGGTCTCGTTGATGCAGAACGCCTGCGCGCCGACTTGCGTGGTGATCTCGAGGCGATCGTCTCGAAAGCGCTTCGCAAGGACAGCGCGGAGCGGTACTCCACGGCGGAGCGACTCGCCGACGATCTGGTGGCGTGGCTCGAGTCGCGCCCGGTCAGCGCGCAGCCCGACTCTATAGCGTATCGCCTGCGTCGCCTCGCCAAGCGCAATCGTCGCGCACTGCTGGTCGCCGCGAGCGTTGGCGTCGTGGTCATTGGCGTCAGCCTAACCATCGCCTGGCAGGAACGTCGCGCCGAACAGCAGCGCGTACTCGCCGCGGAACGCTTGATCGAAGTGCGCACGCTCGCCAAGACGCTCGTATACGATGTGAACGATCGTCTCGCCGAAGTGCCCGGCGCGACGGCGCTGCGCGCGAGTGTCGTGCGAACTGCGCTGCAATCGCTCGATCGCGCGTCAACCGACGCGCCGCGCGACCCCACGCTGATGCGCGAACTCGCGATGGCGTATCAGCGTGCCGGCGACGTGCTGGGCAATCCCACGGGAGCCAATCTTGGCGATCTGGCGGGTGCAGTCAGTGCGTACGGCAGAGCGGTCGCCTTGGCGCGCGCACTCGTCGCCGAAATGCCGGGCGATGTGAACGCGATGTGGGCGCTCGCGCTCTGCACGGAGAAGGCGGCGGATGTGGAGGCGCCGTCGGGCGACATCAAGCTCGCACTCGAACATCAGCGGGAATCGCTGGCGCTCTTTCAGCGCGTGGCCGCCACCGATACCACGCGCCCCAACTACCTTCGCGCCGTTGGCATCAGCGCGCTCAAGCTGGGCGACCTGCTCGGTCATCCCGCGTTCACCAATTCCGGCGATACTGGCGCCTCGATTCGCGCGTACCGCGAAGCGATCGGCAAACTCGATCTCGCGGCGTCGTTCGGGGACACCTCATTTTTCGTACGGCGCCATCGAGCGATCGTCGGCGAACGTCTCGGTCGACTACAGCAGGAACGCCGCGACTTTCCGGAAGCCCGTAAGTGGCTCGACGCATCACTCACACTGCGACGCGCCCTCGCCAGCGAAAACGCGCAGAGCGTTCAGGCTCGACGTGATCTGGCCATCGCGCTCTACGTAAGCTGCGGCCTCTCCCTCGCCGAGCGCCGTCCGCAGGAGGCATTGGCGCCGTGCGAAGAGTCCCTGCGCATTCGGAAGGCGTTGCTCGCGGAAGATGGACAGAACGGCACGCTCGTTCGCGGCATGGGCATCATGCAGCGGCGCATGGGCGAGGTACGCGCGCAACTCGGCGACACGGCCGCAGCGCTTGGCGCATACGCCGAGGCCATCGACTACTACCAGAGGTTTCTTGGCGACAAGACGGGAGCACTCAATGATCGGCGCGACTTTGCCGTGACGCTCCTCGAACGCGCCGATCTCGCGGCGGACGGCTCACAAGCGAACTTGCCGCTGGCACAGCGTAGCTTCCGCGATGCGCTCTCGTCATTCGACTCGATCAGTACGAAGATGGCCCTCACGCCATCGGATTCGGCGCGCATCGACCAGACGCGACGCAGACTTCCGCCGTCAGCCCGGCTCGACTGACTGCTGCGCCGCACGCAAGACGGCAGCCGATGCATTCAATGCCGCGCGCTCTGCGGCAGACATCTCGGGCAGCACCACCAGCGACGCACCGTCCGCACCGACCACTGCGGGCAGCGACAATGCCACATCACGAAATCCGTCGATTTCCGTCTGCACGCGTGACACCGTGAGCACCGTGCGTTCGTCGCGCAGGATGCACCGCAGCAATTGCGCAGTCACCAGACCGATCGCGTGGTTGCTCGTCCCCTTGCGCTTCACGATCTCGTAGCCGGCATTGCGCACGGCGTCTGCAAGGCGCTGTTCGTCCGCGGGCGCCCATCGCGGCCAATCACTGAGTGGCGTGCCGCCAACGTGCGCGGACGACCAGAGCACCACCTCCGAATCGCCGTGCTCTCCCACCACCTGCGCGTGCACGGAGCGCGGATCGAGGTCGAGCTGCTCGCCGACCATCTGACGAAGCCGCGCAGTATCGAGCATCGTCCCGGTGCCGATCACGCGTTGCGGAGCGATGCCGGCCGCCTCGACCAATGCGTAGGTCAGGACATCGACTGGGTTGGAGACCATGACCACAATGCCTGCGTAACCGCGAAGCTGCGCTCCGATGCCCCGCACGATGGCCACGTTCTTGGCGAGCTGTTCGAGGCGACTCTTGCCGCCCGGCAACGAACCGTTTCCCACCGCGACAACGATGGCACTCGTGTCTCGCATGTCTGCGATGGATCCAACGCGCACCGACGCCGGCGGATAAAAGGTCCCGCCCTGTGCAAGATCCATCGCCTCGCCTTCAGCGACTTCCGTTCGCAAATCGCTCAGGAGCAACTCCTCGGCGACACCGGCGTGCAGCAGCGAGATCGCAACGCTGGAGCCTACCCAGCCCATGCCGATGATGCCCACGCGCTTCTGCGTACTGCCCTGCATGCCCCGCTCCGTGAGGAAAGACTGCGTCGTAGTGCCCTCCGCTACTTGATCGCGCCCGCGGCGCCCGCGCGACGGGGATCCGCACCAGCGGTTACCGTCTTGCCCTGCATCGTGATCGCCGCCCCGTACCCTTCACGCACCTCGCCGCGCATCGACACGAAGCTGAGTTCGTAGCCAAGTGCACGCAGCCGTTTGACGACGTCAGGCGAAAAGCCGTCTTCGAGCTGAATCGTGTACGGCGGCGAGGCGGCCACAGTCCCGCGTCCCGCCACGGGACCACCGCCGCCACCCGGCAAGAAGCGTGGCAGCTCCAGCGCACGCTGTGCATCGAGTCCATAGTCGAGCGCACCCAGCGTGGCCTGATACACCGCCGACGTGATCCACGCGTTGCCCGCCGCGCCCACGGCCAACACTGGCGCACTCCCCTTGAAGACGATCGTCGGTGCAAGAGTGCTGCCATGTCGCGCGAACGGGAGCCGCGAGCCGTACTGCGTCGGGTCGGTACCGTACGACGTCAGTTTGTCGTTGCTGAGAAAACCGAGCCCGGGCGTCACGTAGAAATTACCGCCCCATGTGCCGAGGGTCTGCGTGACGGCGACGGCGTTCCCATCGTTGTCTGCGACGGTGAACGCGGTCGTGCCGGCAGCATGGCAGACGTCCATCTCGAGCGCATGGTTCTCACCGCACGGAGACTCTTCACGCGCGCTTCCGTTGTCGGCAGGCTTCGCGAGCGCCTTGAGGCACGCCAGCGTATCTCCGCGCACATCGGCGGGCCGCAGTGCCTTGTCGGCGTTGTAGCATCCCCAGCGCACCTTGGCCGTGTCCTTGTTGACGATCGGCGCGTAGTCCACGGGCCACATGGCCGGATCGGCGATGCGATTGCGCGACGACGGCACGAGGAACCACGCCGTGAGCGCGGCATGCAACGTGGCTGCGTCGTCCGTGTACTGCTTGGGATTGGGGAACTGCTCGAGCAGGTTGAGTCTCGCGACCAGCTCGGCGCCACCGCTCACCGGCGGCGCACTCGAGTAGATGGTGTAGCCGCGATACGTACCGCTCACGACATCGCGCTCAGGTGCGAAGTAGCGCGCCAGATCGCTCAGCTTCATGGCGTTGCCCTTGGCGTGCAGGTCGTCCACCCACTTCTTCGCCACTTCGCCCTTGTAGAAGCCGTCGGCGCCGTTGGCGGCGATGCGATCGAGCACCCACGCGAGGTCCGGATTCTTGAGCGTGTCGCCAGCGAGCAGCGGCTTCCCGTCGCGGAAGAACAGCGCGCGCGATCCCTCGTACTTGGCGAAATGCTCGCGCTCCGTGGCGAGCGTCGTGGCCAATCCTTCGCTCACGACGTATCCACCGCGCGCCGCACGAATGGCCGGCGCAAGCAAGTCCTTCCACGCGACCTTACCGCTGCCGTACTTCTGCCACGCCGTGTGCATGCCCGCGACCGTGCCGGGCACGTTCACCAGCACCGGTCCGTCCGACGGATATCTACCGTTCTGCAACAGTGATGTATTGGAGAGCCCTCCATCCTCTGGCACGCGGCTCATGAACTCGATGACCGTCGGGCGCTTCATGCTCTTGAGGGTGATGACCATCTCGCCGTAGCCCGCAATTCCGCTCGCATCTGGCTCCACCACGCCGAGTGCGAAGCTGACGGCCACCGCCGCATCGACCACGTTGCCACCGGCACGCATGATCTCGAGGCCGGCTTCGGTGGACACGGGATGCGCGCTCGAGACCCCGGCGCGACCGACGGCGGAATTGCGCAGCGTGGGCCGATCGTGCAGCATCGCACCGATGGCGCGCTGCAGTTCGTCGTCGTTTCGCGCAGCCAGCGCGGCCGGACGATGCTTCGCCTTGACGGCCTCCCACTGCGTCCTGCGTGCCGTCGCATCAGGCTGCGAGAAGTACAGCGCCGTGGATCGATCCCACACCCGATCGAATGCGTCGGCGTTGCGCGACGCGCGATCAACCGGCGTGGCGACTGTTGGCGCAGCGGAGACGACATCGGGCGCGATCGGCGCAGCCACCATCACCAGCGCGTCCGTACCATCGAATCGCTCGGTGTTGGTGCGATCCCCCAGTCGATCCGGATCGCCGTTGTACCCCACCGACACTTCCTCGTACTCAGCGATGGCCAACGTGTTGGCCGTCGGTGACCAGGCAATGTCACCGCGATGCGAAGACGCGAAGCTGCTCCACCGTCCGTCGGTCGGCACCACCCACACGCCCGTGCGGGTAGAGAGCGCGAGACGGTTGTCCGCCGACCAGGCGAGACGCTCGGCGTTCTTGTCGCTGTTGGCCGTCTGCTCATCGCCACTGGCCACGGTGCGCACGATCACGCGACGCCCCGATTCGCTCGATACGATGTACGCCAATCGCGCACCGTCGGCGGAGAATCGCGGCGACGACTCCGTCTGCTCACGCGTGTTCAGCCGCGACTCGGTGCCATCGACAGCGCGGAGCCAAATGCGCGTCGCGTTGCCGCTCCCGCGCACGAATGCGATGCGTCCATCGCGCGCCACGCTCGGCGATGTCTCGGTGAAGCGCGTTTCCGCCACCCGCTCGGGCGTGCCCGCAGTGCCATCAGCGGCCACCGTCACCTGCCACAGATCGAATCCGCCACTACGATCAGAGGCAAAGACGATGCGACTGCCGTCTGCGCTCCATGCCGGATCGCGATCCCACGCCTTGCCCGTGGTGATGCGGCGCAGCGAACCGCTGTCGCTCGTGCGCACGTACAGGTCGCCCTCGATCGCCAGCGCCAGTGCGCCCTTGGCAGAGTAGGCCGGTGCGCGCACGCCGCGCAGTGGCGGCGTCTCACCGCTCACAGCCGACTGCAGCAACAGCGCAACGAGAACGGGAACGCTCATGCTTGTCTCCGAGATGATTGACGATCGGCAAGCGCCAACGGCGACGCCCGTTGGCAACCCAGCGTTAGCTGAAGCTCCGCAAGTAGCTGCTCGATGGAGCGGTACGCGCTACGCGAGCTCCGTCGCGATGTTCAGCGACACCAACTCGACGTCGGCTTGTCCATTGTGGATATACAATCGCGCAACGGAGGGCTGCAGTTTGAAACGACGCGGCCCAGCGGCACCGGGGTTGACCACGATGCGCCGAGCCGCCTTGGTCACCAGCTGTTGATGCGTATGCCCGTACACGATGACCTGCGCGTTCATGTGCGCCGACACGAGCTTGGGGGGGGTCGGGCTCCCGAGTTCGTGGCCGTGCGTCACCACGATGCGCACGCCTCCGATCGTCTCCTCAATGCGTTCCACGAGATCCGGACGACCCGGCGCGTCGGTGTTCCCCCACACGGCTTGCACCGGAGCGATCGTC
This sequence comes from Gemmatimonas sp., assembly GCA_965279375.1. Lineage (GTDB taxonomy): Bacteria > Gemmatimonadota > Gemmatimonadetes > Gemmatimonadales > Gemmatimonadaceae > Gemmatimonas. Next base: position 4,630,075 of record OZ257156.1, read on the forward strand.
GCCAATTCGATCAGCACATCCGGCGGCCCGACATCGCCCGCATGAAAAATGCGCGAGACACCCTTCAGTGCCTCGAACACTTCAGGGCGCACGAGCCCGTGCGTATCGGAGATGAGTCCGATGATGATCGCCTCGCTCATGATTCGTCAGCGCCCCAGCGCTTGCCCAACATGTGATCGACCTGCAAATGATCGAGTACGCGCGCCACGATGAAATCCACCAATTCGGCGATCGTCGTCGGCCTGTGATAAAAGCCTGGCGCGGCCGGAATGACGATCGCGCCTGCGCGCGTCACCTGCGTGAGATTTTCGAGATGGATGAGCGACAGCGGCGTCTCACGCGGCACCAGCAACAGCGGCCGACGCTCCTTCAGCGCGACGTCGGCGGCGCGTTCCACCAACGAGCGTGACGTGCCGTGCGCGATCGCCGACACCGTTCCCATCGAGCACGGACAGATGACCATGCCGCTGCTCCGCGCCGACCCAGACGCTGGCGCTGCGCCACGATCGTTGTCGTCGAAGACCGTGACGACGCGATCGAATGCCGTCGCCCCCACGTGCTCCCGCAGTGCGCCCACATCGTCGATGCCGGACTCGGTGGACAGCAGCCGAAAGCCGTGGCTGGAGACGATGAGCCACGTTGGCACCGCATGTTCGACGAGCTGCTGCACCAGTCGCACCGCATACGGCGCACCGGACGCGCCGGTGATCGCCACAACGACCGGGTCACGCGTGCGTCCCGTTGTCGCTCTGCTCATGCGCCACCGCCGGCCAGCAAACGCGCCACCAGCACCACGCAGAAGAATCCGATCGAGATCAGACCGTTCATGGTGAAGAACGCCGCGTTCAGTTTGGTCAGGTCATTGGGCTTCACCATGCGATGTTCCCACACCAGCATCGCCGCCATGCCCGTCACGCCGCTCCACAACAACCAGCGCGCACTGTCCGGCAGCACGCCCATCGGCTGCGACGCCACGACCGCGGCGAGACAACTCACCGAAATCACATGCAAGGCACGCGATAAGCGAATCGCGTTGGGCACCCCGATCGTGGACGGAATGCTGTGCAATCCGTTCAGTCTGTCAAACTCCGCATCCTGCAATGCGTACAGAATGTCGAAGCCACCGGACCACGTCACTACCACCATGGCCAGCACGCACAGCAACCACCACGGATCACTCCACGCACCCGTGATCGCGAGGTATCCACCCACCGGCGCGATCGACAGGCCAAAGCCGAGCCAGATGTGCGACCAGCGCGTGAAGCGCTTGGTGTAGCTGTACCCCAGCACCCAGAGCAATGCGACCGGCGACAGCAGAAAGCACAGCGGATTCAGCTGCGACGCCGCGAAGACAAAGAGAATCGACGCCACCACCACCGAGCCCTTCGCCTGCGCGAGCGTCAACTTCCCTGCCGGCAGTTCGCGCATCGCCGTGCGCGGATTGATTGCATCCACATCGCGATCCACGATGCGATTGAAGCCCATCGCGGCGAACCGTGCCGCTGTGAACGCCAGCAGTACCCACCCCACCATCGCAATGGTGATGTCGTGACGCGCGCTGGCGAACGTCACCCCCACCAGCGCGAACGGCATCGCGAACACGGTGTGCGGCAGCTTCACGAAGTTGGCCAGCCGCACGAGCAGCGAGCTCCCCTCCATCAGCTGACCGTCGCGTGCGCCCTTCGGCGGAACGATGCTCGTCATCGGCGGCCGATCACGGCTTGATCCCGAGCGTCGGCCACATCGCGTCCACACGACTCTTGGTCGCGTCATCCATGTGGATCACCTTGGGCCATGCGCGCGTGAAGCCTTCTTCCGGCCACTTCCGCGTCGCATCGATGCCCATCTTGCTGCCGTACGTGAACGCGCGACTGGCATGATCGAGCACATCCACCGGGCCCATCGTGAATCGCACGTCACGCTCCGGGTCCATGTTGTTGAGCGCCACCCACCACGCTTCCACCGGATTGCGCACGTTCACTTCCTTGTCCACCACCACCAGCACCTTGGCCAGCGACATCAACCCCTGCCCCCACAACGCGTGCATCACCTTGTCGGCGTGCCCGGGATACTTCTTGTCGATGGACACGAACACGAGGTTGTGAAACCCTCCCTCGGCGGGCATGTGGTAGTCCTCCACCTCGGGCGTCGTCAGCTTGAGCAGCGGGAGGAAGATGCGCTCGGTCGCATGACCGAGATAGAAATCCTCCATCGGCGGACGTCCGACAATTGTCGTCGCGTAGATCGGAGTGCGACGCATGGTTACCGCCGTCACGTGCACCTTGGGATACAGATCCGCTTCGGAGTAGAAGCCGGTGTGGTCGCCGAACGGCCCCTCCACCACCAGCGCTTCCGCGGGGTCGATGTACCCTTCGATCACGAACTCTGCGTCGGCCGGCACTTCAAGATCACAGGTGACGGCCTTGGCCAGTCGCACCGGATCACGGCGCAGGAAACCCGCAAACAGAAACTCGTCGATATTCGGCGGCAACGGCGCTGACGCCGAATACATGCTCGCCGGGTCGGCACCCACCGCGATGCACACGGGCATCTTCTCGCCGCGTTCGGCCATCTGCCGCATGTGCTCCGCGCCCGTCTTGTGGCGCTGCCAGTGCATGGCGACGCTGCGCTTGTCGAGTTGCTGCACACGGTACATGCCCACGTTGCGAATGCCACGCACCGGATCCTTCGAGATGACCATCGTCAGCGTCACATAGGGCCCGCCGTCCTCCGGCCAACAGGTGAGCACGGGGATCTTGTCGAGATCGATCTCGTCGCCCTGCCAGACGATCTCCTGGCATGCCGGCGTGCCTGACTTCACGCGCGGCGGAAACTTCGACACCTCGAGCAATCGCGGCAGCAGCGACAACTTGCCGAGGAAACCCTCAGGCACCTTGAGGTCGAGCAGCTGCGTGATGCGGTCACCGATCTTGTCCATGTCATCGACGCCGAGTGCCATCGACATGCGGCGCATCGAGCCGAAGAGATTGATGGCGACCGGATAGGCCGACCGCGTGCCGTCGCGCAGGATCACGTGCTCGAAGAGCAGTGCCTTGCCGCCCCCAGGCATCTTGGAGACGCGATCGGCGATTTCGGTGAGTTCGAGATGCACGCGCACCGGCTGCGTGATGCGCTGCAGTTCGCCGGCGCGATCGATCGCCGCGATGAAGTCGGACAGAGTATCTAGCATCAGGAAACAACGCCTGTGTGGATCGCTGCGATCCCGAACGTCAGGCGTTCCCAGGTCACCGTGGCGAAACCAGCGTCGCGCATCTGCTGCGCGAGACGCTCTTCGGTGGGGAACTGCGCGACCGACATTGGAAGGTAGGTGTAAGCGGAGCGATGGCCGCTCACCAGACGCCCGATGAACGGCAGCACATGATGGAAGTATGCCTGATAGGCAACCCGCACAAGCGCGACCGGTGGCGTGGAAAATTCGAGGATGATGAAGCGAGCGCCGGGCTTGAGCACGCGGCGCACTTCGCGCAGCCCTGCCCCAAGATCGGCGACGTTTCGGATGCCGAAGGCGACAATGGCGCCATCCATGCTGGCGCTCGCGAAGGGCAGCTGCAGCGCATCAGCACCCACGGGCGCGAGCACCTTACGCGAGGCCTTGCCGGTGCCGTGCTGCAACATGGGCACGGCAAAGTCGGCGCCCACCACAAAGCCCGAGAAGCCCGCTTGGCGTGTCAGTGTCGCCCCAATATCCAGCGTGCCGGCGCACAGATCCAGGTAGGTGCCCTGAGGGCGGCTCGTCCAGGCCAGGGCCCGCAGAGCTCGACGTCGCCACGCCTTGTCGATGTTCATCGACAGCACATGGTTCAGCAGATCGTACCGCGGCGCGATGTCGGAGAACATCTGCTGCACGTATTCGCGCTTTCCTTCGCCACGGGCGGCGCTCGCTGCGACCGAGGTTTCCGCGGCAGGGCCACGGCGACGGGGCTCAGATGGTGCGTCGAGCGTGGGTGGAAGCGGTGCAATTGCCATCGTCGAAACATCGATACACGCCAGAGGCCGAGCAAGCGCTGTTCACAGATCGACCACAGCGAACTAGCTTCTTCCTCGTTCCCGCGGCCCGTCGGTATTCGATGCGCGCCGCACGGTGGGTTGACGTCAGCACTCTGAATGCAGAATCCCGACGCGCTGGCGACCCTTCCGGATGCCGACGTCGTTCGTCTCGCCCAGCAGGGGCGCGAGCTCGCTTTTCGCGAACTCGTGCGCCGCTACGAGCGGCCGGTGTTCTCGCTCGTCTTCCGCATGGTGCGGGACCGGGAGCTGGCGGAGGACCTGTCGCAGGACGCCTTCGTGAAGGTGCTCAACCACATCGACCGCTACAGCCCGGAATTCAAGTTTTCGAGCTGGCTGTTCAAGATCGCCAACAACGTCGCCATCGATCATCTTCGGCGGCGTCGGATCGACACGATCAGCATGGACGGGTCGCCGCACGCGTCCACGGCCGCCGAGGTGGAGGCCAGCAGCCTCGAACTCGCGGACGACCAGGAGAGTGCCCTCGACGAGATGGAGGCCAAGGAGCTCGGCTCGGCCATCGAACGGGCGATCGCCAAGCTGCGCCCGGAGTATCGGGCGTGCATCATGCTTCGTCATGTCGAGGGCAGGTCTTACGAGGAGATCGCAGCCACGCTCGACCTCCCGCTCGGCACCGTCAAGACGTACATCCATCGGGCGCGCCACGAGCTCCGAAAGGCGCTCGAACCGCTCCGCGAGTAACCCCGCCACATTTCTGAAACCCGCTGGAGCGAGGCGCCGTAGGCTCCCGTGGAGGCACGAATGCAAGACAGACACCTGCGACCTGACGAATTCGAACTGATCCTCGATGGTGAGGAAGGCTTCGGCGTAGCGCCCCTTCGGGCCCACGTCCGAAGCTGTACGTCGTGTCAGGCCGAACTCGAAGAAGCCCGGGAGCTGATGCTCGCGCTCGACACGCTTCCCGACTTCGCGCCTTCGGTCGGCTTCAGCGACCGCGTCATGAGTCAGGTGCAGGTGTTCGAGCCGTGGCATGCCGCCGCGCTCACCACCGCCCAGCAGTTCATCCCCGCCACCAAGCCGGCGCGGGTCGCCGCGGGCCTTGGCGCGGCCGTCTCCGCCGGCCTGCTCACCGCCGCGTCCACTTGGGCGGTCGCCCGTGCGGACATCGGCTTCCTGTTGGCCCAAGTCGGACTGTCGAGGGTTCGCGAGCAGGTCAGTGCGGCCTTCAGCGACGTGGTCTCCACGGTGCTCGGCCAGCCCGGCTTGGACGCCATGCGCTCGGGCACCCCGGAAATGACCGCGGTGGCCTTGGGCGGGTTTGTCGCCGTGGTGGGCATGGGCGTCGTCGGTCTGCGGGCGCTGGCCACCTCAGGCCGCCGGGCGCGCTGAGGCTGACGGGCATGCCTACCGCCGGACTGCTCTCCGTCGCCGGCGTTTTCGGCATCACCCTCCTCGTGGGGTGGGTCGTTCTGACGACCGCTGAATCGTCGGTCACTGCGGTGGCGCGTGCTGCGGCACGAGACATCTCCGGGAGCTTCTGGGTGGGGCTGCTCTGGCAGTTGCTGGCGGCCCCGCTTCTGCTGGTGCTGGTGCTCGCCTGCGCAATCACCATCATCGGGATTCTGGCGATTCCCGTGGCTGTGCTGGCATGGGCCCTCGCCTATACCGGCGCCTTCACGCTTGGCCTGCTCGCCGTGGCGATCGTCGCAGGTCGCGCCATCGCCGGCAAAGGCAGCGCGACCAACCCGCGGGCCGTTGCCCTGCGCAGCCTGACGGTCGGGCTGATCGCGCTGAGCGTCGTCTGGTTCGGGGCCGCGCTGATTGCGAACCTGCCTGTGGTTGGCCTTCTGGCGCGACTGGTCGCCGTGGCGTTTACGTGGGCCGCGGCGACCGTTGGTCTGGGCGCCGTGGTCAAGTCGCGAGGCGGCGTCATGAAGCTGCGCTTCGAGGCGACCACCGAAACGTCCATCCCCACCTGGCAGACCCCTACGCCGGTGCAGGGTGTCGCTGCGGCTCGCCGTCCGGTCACCACCACGCCGGCGTCCAACCCTCGGATGCCCGAGTAGTAGCAGCCGTCGTGGGAGTGTCGCGCTAGGCCCGCGCCGACTGCACCAGTATCACTTTCTGCCCGCGCGTCAGACGAAGACGCGACGCCGCGTGTCCATCCCGCACGGCAATCTCGAGCAAGCCGCTCGAACCCGTCAGCGCGACCAGCTCGCCGACGTTCGCGTCCGCATAGGTGCGCACGACGCGCACCGCCTGATTCGCCACGAACACCGTGCTGATATCGCGCGCGATGAGATTCGTGATGGCGTTGCCGAATCGATCGACGGTGAGCACTTCGCCCTCGAGGGCACCATCACCGTTGCGCGTGGGCTGCGGCGTTCGGCGTCGTACCGGATCAGCACAGCGTTCGCCCAGTGCGTCGATCGGCACACCGATGGCGAGTTTCGCGGCAGCAGGCGCAAAGACGTCGCGTCCGTGGAATGTGGGCGATGCAGCGTCGTCCACGGGCAACGTGACCACGCGCGCGTCGAGCGCGAAGAGCGACGGAGAGAGCACGCCGTTGTCCGGCCCGACCAGGAACCGGCCGTCGCTCTCGACGGCGATGGCAGCGCGCGAGGAGCCAACTCCGGGATCGATCACCACCAGATGCACCGTGCCGGCGGGAAAGCGCTTCCAGTAGCGCGCCAGTGTCAGCCGCGCAAACTCGATATCGTGCTCCGGCACGTCATGCGACATGTCGAGGATCGGAACGCCCATCGCGAACGTCGTGAGCACACCCTTCACTTCCGCGACGTAGCCGTCAGCGGTGCCGAAGTCAGTCAGAAGCGTGATGGCTGGTGCGGACATGGCGGAAACGTATCATTTCGCGCCGCGCTGTGCAGCCGCGAGGGAGTCCTGCAGAGTGTCCATCGGCTGAGTCGCCTTCTGCTCGGACTTCTTCTCGGACTTCTTCTTCTCAGACTTCTTGTCCTTCTTCTTCGACTTCGATGCCCCACCGAGCTTCGTGCCGAACCCGAGAGCCATTCCGACGACGTGGAAGGTTCGGTTGTACTTCTTGGCGTAGTCCGGTCGATAGATGTAGAACAGGTCCGCCGTGCGACCTCCGCCGTAGCCGAGCTTGAGCCCGACGGTGTTGCGCCAGTTGTCGATCGGATACGCCTCACCGCGCGCAAAGTACGGCTCGCTCGAGGCGTATAGATCAAGATTGTCGCTCAGCGCGCGTTTGGCCCTGAGCCGCGTGCGATAGAGCGTCTTGCCGTTCTCCTCCTCGTCAGCGCCTTGCAGCCGATGCTGCACCAATCCGCGTAGCGACCAACTCAGCCCGACAAACTTGGTGCCGGCTTCTGCGCCCAAGCCCACGCGATTGGAGCGTTCACCATCGACGCTCGCGTACCGGTAGTTGGCCAGCAACGACACACGCTTGAGCGGACTGTACGCCAACTCTCCGCCGAGGTACGAGCCCCGATATGCCGATGCGTTGTCCTCGGTGCGCAGGCGAAAATCGAACGACGTGGAGAGCTTCTTGGGCAAGTCGACATCAAGCCCAATCGAGTACCACGCCTGCAGATCCGTCGGATCGGCGCGGCTCGTTTGCGCAGCGAGGCGGACAGGAGAGTCGACAGCGGCTAGCGAGGCAATGGCCGCCAGCAACACCGGTACGCGCCGCGGCATGAATTTACCGAGCAACGGCCTCGGAGTCGGCATCATGAGCCGTAGTAGAATAGGGTGAGGCGTGCGGTGTCCCTGAGCAGATCGATCTCTTCCACGTCCACGCGGTGTACGTCGAGGCCCGTGCGCGTTCGCAGGTCGCTCAACAGATCGGTGCGTACGCCGGCGTGCAGCAGCGCGACTTTGTCATACAGCACGGTCTGCGCATGCTCGCGGCGAACCACGAGGTTGCTTTCGAGCAGCGCCGTTATGAGAACGAGACCGAGACCGATGCAGCCGAGCACCAGGAGATTCGCGCTGCCGACGGCCATGATGAGTCCCAGCGCGATGACAAGGAACAGATAGGTCATGTCCTTCGCCGAAATTCCTTCGGTGCGATAGCGCAGCATCGAGAAGACCGCGAAGAGCCCGAACGCGGCGCCCATGCTCATCTCGGCGGCGTTCATCAGGTACGTGATCAGGAAGATCACGACGTTGCACGTAAAGAACGTCAGCACGAGGCTCGCGCGCGCGTAGTGGCTGAAGTACACACCGCGTACCAGCAGCGCGACGCACGTGAGATTGATCGCGAGTCGCGTCAGCAGGGCGCTGCTCGAGAATGTCGCGACGGGCGGGGCCATGGTCGGGAGCTCTGTCGCCGGCGCGAACGCGGCCGCCGCCGATTGCAGCAGATCAGGCAACATCACGCAACCCTCCATGCTGGGAGGATCCGGCCAGCTGCAGCGCGTCGAGCTGTCGCAGCGTGGCCCGATAGTTGTTGGTCTTCACGCCCGGCTGCAGCAGGGCCACACCTATGCAGTACTTGCTGAACGACAGCGGACGACTGTGCAGGCTTAACGCCATCGCGTGAGCCGCCGAACGACGGGCACCGCCCTGCTTCACTTCTAACACAGCGAGCGCGGGTGTCGCGGCGGACCGGTCGCCGATGCTCATGCGCAAGTCCAGATCGAGCGTCACACGTTCGACGCGTTCCGTCTCCACGAATGTGACGCGCAGATAGTCTACATCAAGCACCGGCCGCAGCGCGTCCAATGCGATGCCACTCGGAAAGTCGAGCAACGCGGAACGCATGGCCGAGAGCGACGCTCCGACGTTCATGTGCGCATCCGCAGCGACACGAGCCTTGGTCGTGACTCCGCGGTTGTTCCGGCGCTTCAGCTCCAGAAAGCGAACCTCGGACTCTACGTAGCAGCGCAAGCGCACCTTGTGCCTCGGCACGCGTCCGGCATGATGCGCGTGATACAGTGCGAAGTCCGCCGTATCGAAGTAGCGCGTGTGGTAGCGGCAGAGGCGCCGACCTCCGACTTCCAGCACGCGATAGCTGGCCGGTAGGCCGTTGATGATCTCGAGCGCGTTGGCCAGCGTCATCACGTACTTGGTGTCCACGCGTTCCATGAGCGCCGACTCTCCGAGCTCGGCCAGCGAGATCGGCTGACGCGCGTGCGCGAGTGTACGGACGCTCTCGACCAGCGGGTGAAGTGCGGTCATGGGACGTACTGCGACATCAGCGTTCGGCGCACTGCGAGGTGTGCGCGCAGCGTGGATGCGGCCGCGGTGAACGCTGCTTGATTGGCGAGTTGCGTGTAGCCAGTCTGCTCGCCGTTGACGCCGACGACGTACGGCGAGATCAGCGCGGTGTACCTGTCAACCAGTTCGTTCATCGCCGTCGTCGTGAAGACCGACTCGTTGAACGTCTTCATGTGCGCCTTGTAGCGTGCGAGGTAGACCGGATCGTCCGCGACGTAGCGCAGAAGCGGCCACGTGGCGCCGACCTCGTTCATCGACAGCGACACACCTTGCTGTCCGCCGCCACCGGGTCCAAACCCACCACCGCCTCCGGTCGCGGCCGTGATGCCTGGGCTTCCCGTCATCGACTGATTGTGATCCCACGGAATCCAGATGAGCTTTCGCGTGGGATGGTTGAAGAGGTAGTAGTTATGGGCAATCGCGCCGTAGGTGTCCCAATTCACGATGGCGTTGTTGACCGCGAGGCGCTTGAGGAAGTGATCCATGTCGAACGTGGCCTCGAGTCCGGCGCGCCACGCAGCGGCGTTCGACGTACGCGTCGTGCTGTTGAGGGCGGCCAAGAACGACTGGACGTCGGTGTAGTTCGCGGCCGTTTCGTTGTTCTTCTTCTCGAACTGGCTCTGGACGAAAGTCTGGAAGTTGGATTCGGGTTTGTAGATGTTGCCCGAGTCGCTGCCGAACTGGTCCTTCACCATCGTGTCGTCGATGACTTCGAGCGCGGTATAGACGCCGCAGTACTTGAGCCCCGCGCCAAAATCGATGGACACGCGATAGAACGCGCTCCGCGCAGCGTTTACGCCGGCCAGGCGGAAGATGTCGGCGGCGAGCTTCTCGCGAATCAACGAAGGATCCGAGAAGCCGGGCGAAAACGAGAGCTCCTTGAAGCCGTGGAAGCGCTGGTCGGCGATCGCGGGGACCTTGTCTTCGAACTCGTCGAACTGCATCCGAAAGGGCAGCTTGTACGTGCCACTGCGCCAAGATGACGAGAGCGACGAGTTTCCCTTGAGTCGCCAGCCCACGTTCTTCCACGTCTTGCCATTGAACTTGAGCGTGACGTCGACGTAGTCGGGTTCAACCGACGGGAGACCACCGCCCGGCAGACCACCACCACCGCCCGGCGCCCCACCGCCTCCTCCTCCTGGGCCGCCAACACCGCCTGCGCCGAAGTCACTACCAAACAGCGTACGCATGTTGGTCTTCACGCTGTCCCACTGCGACGCACGCATCGTGATCTCGATGCTGTTCACGGCCGCCTGCGGCAACACCGTGGCATAGTCTGGCGCAACGCCCTTACCGTGCGAGGCGGTGGTCCAGTCCGGGTTGTAGCTCGTCGGACTGGCTTCTGGAGAGCCGGGAGACGCCGGGTCAGCGCGGCACGCAGTCAGCAGGGCAGCTGCCGATACGAGGCATGCTCGAAGTAGCGCGGATCGTTGCATGGGTGGCGGGGCGGGGGTTCGTCACGGTTCTGTTACAAAACACGTGACATTTGCCACACCCTATCGACCCCAACGGCCCCGGTTACCACGACAGGCATTGGCGCCGTTCGGCGCGGCGCCCGACTGGCGCCGCGCCTTACGCGCGATCGCGGAGGCGCTCTCGCGTAAGCGCTATCGCGCTCCCGTGGCGGCTTTCAGCTTGGACGCGCCGCCAACCACTGGGAGTGAAAGCGACGACTTCGCGAGATCGATGGAGAGCTGCGCACCCGGAGCTGGGCGGAGCGTGAACCCCGCGTCGGTGGACAGGATCATCAGCCCCAGCTGCTGACCGGGAAGGAGCACCTGATCGTCCGACTCGAGCGGCACGGTCAGCGTGTAGAACTTTCCGGGCTCGAGCGGTGAGCCTGCACGCATGAACGTGTAGTCGCCGGTGCCGCGCAGTGATTCGTGATTCTGCGGATCCGCCCATCCACGCGTGACGACGCCCACCTGCCCTGCACTGCCGATACGCGTGGTGTCGAAGGGCAGCGTGACCAGATAGACCGAGAGGTTCACCGCCGGCTTGTTGGCCGCGAGAGTCAGCGTCACGCTCGCGCGTCCCGACAGATGGATGGAGTCGGTGAGCGCAGGCAATGCATAGAGCAACCGATTGGGCGATGCAGCGGAGAGTGCCATCATCGCCGGAGTCACCAGCCCGTCGTCGGTGAACGTTTCGATGCTCGCAGCACGCGGAGCGCTGAATCCGAGCGCACCTACGCCGCTGCCGCCTTTGCTCAGGCGCAGCGTGACGTTGGCAGAGCCGGGCACAGGATAATCCGCGAAGAACGTCGGAGCCGGCGCCGCGCCACGGCCGCCCGCGACGGGTGCCGTTGCCGTCGATTGCACGATCATCGCGCGCGGCAGTGTATCGACGCCGTTCGCCACGCCGTAGAGATAGTGCGCCCACCACTTCGCCTGGATCTCCTGCGGCGGCGGTGCGCCATGTCCGCCTTGGCTCATGTACAGCTTCGCGGAAGGGTTCACGTTCTTGAGCGCGTCCCACATGCGGATGGTATGCTCTGGCATCACGTTCCAGTCATTGAAGCCATGCGCGAACAGCACCGCCGCCGTGATGTTCTTGGCCTGCGGCGTCTGATCGCGGTCCGCCCAGAACTGGTTGAAATCGCCGGACTGCCGATCGGCCGATGCCGCGAAGATGCCATCACGCCAGATGCTGTCGCAGCGCTCGCGTACGCGGCCGCTGTGCACGAAATCGTAGAGCGCGTGCACGTCCTCGCCGAGGTAGCCACCGGGAGACCGCACCAATCCGTTCGAGCGGTAGTAGCGATACTGCGACGTGTTGGGCGAGATCGGGATGATCGCTTCAAGTCCCTTCACTCCGCTCAGTGCCGCCGCCAACGGCATGGTGCCTTCATACGACACACCAGTCATGCCGACCTTGCCACTCGACCACGCGGTGGCACTCACTTCGACGTCGCCGTCGAGGGACGTGAATCCCTTGGCTCGACCGTTCAGCCAATCGATCACGAACTTGGGCGTCGCGTTCTCTATGGAGTCACCAACCGTCGGACACCCGCTGGACAGTCCGGTCCCCGCGTTCTCCGCGGCCACCGCAGCGAACCCGCGTGCCACCCACGCTACGGGACCGGACTTGAGCCGCATGTCCTCCGTGAACGGTTTGTAGGCAGGCACTTTGCGCAGCGGGGACGGTGCGCCGAGTTCCTGCGCAACGTCCCAATTGGGTGACTCCCCATTCGTAGGGCCAATGTAGGGAGACGACAGCATGAGGCTCGGCACCTTGAGCCCCGCCGCCTCCGCCGCCCCCGGTCGCACGACTTGCACGTGGATGCGGTCAGGCTTGCCGTCTCGATCGCTGTCGAAGTTGGTGAGCACCCACACCGACTCGCGAACGAGTTTGGTGGAGTCGGCAAATTCGGTGACGGGCTGCAGCATGCCGTCCTTCACGACCACGTCCAGCTTGCCGTTCGCGCCGATGCCAGAGACGGGTGCGACGGCGCCAGTTCCCGGCCGATTCTGCGCGAGCAGGTGCGCCGGAGTGCCCAGCGCGCCGCCCGCGATCGCCAGCGCGAAGAACGTAGAATGCGTGATCGAAAGCTGCATGTCGGAACCGTCCGCTTATGTGAGTTGGAACATGTCTGCCGCGCGCATGTAACTGCGTCGCCGACCTCGGCTACGTACCCGAACGCCAGAACTTACATCACCAGCCTCCACCCTTCACTTACCCTTCACTTACCCTACGCTCCCGCTACACCCGCACGACGCGCCAGCGGCCGCTTCCCCAGAGGACCGACATCACGACGCCACGCGCGGCCGCCGTCAACGCGAGCGTCCACCAGAGACCTGTGGTGCCGTATTGTGCAGCGGCCCACGCGCCGACCGGAATACGGAGCGCCGTGATCGCCGTGGACGACAGCATCGGCGGCAACGTCCACCCTGCCCCACCCATCGCGCTCTCGAGCACGACTTCCGCGCCAAGAAACAGCTGGGAAAACGCAGCGATCCGCAGATAGTGCGCCGCTTCGGCCACCACCGCGGGATCGGTTGAGAAGATGCCCGCCAGCCACGTCGGCGCGAGCGTCGTGCACGCGGCCATCACGAAACCGACTCCGCTCACGATGGCGGCGGCGCTCCATCCCGCTTTGCGCGCGCGTTCCACGTTGCCGGCGCCGAGACTCTGTCCGACGATTGCAGCCACTGCCGCGCCGAAGCCGACGGCGATGACGTACACGATGCCTTCCACGCGAAAGCCGAGCCCCAGCGCGGCGAGCGCCGGCGTACCGAACTGCGTGGTGGTCCGCGTGAGGAACACGTAGATCGCGCTGAATGCGACACCCGTCGCTGCTGCCGGTGCCCCGATGCGTGCGATCGATGCGATCACGTCACGGCGCGGGAGTGCGAACCGCACCATTCCGCGCGCATGCAACACCGCGATGCCAGCGACACAGCCCAACGCGCGCGGAACAATCGTGGCCAGCGCCGCACCACGCACGCCCATGGGCGCGATCGGACCGTAGCCGAGGATCAATAGCGGATCGAGCACGAGACCGAGCACCGTCGTGCAGGCGAGCACGTACAACGGAGTGCGCGTATCACCGCTCGCGCGAAACGCTGCATCCACGGCAAAGAAGCCGAAGATGAGCGGCATGCCCAGCAGATAGGTGCCGAGGTACTGCGCTCCGATGCGCGTCACACCGGGACTCGTTTCCATCAACGCGAAGAGCGTCGGGATGAGCACCGGCGTGAGCACGGCAATGACGCATCCCAACGCGATGCCAAACAGCAATCCATCGCTGACCGTGCGCGCCGCTTCGCTGGGGCGACGCTCACCGTGTCGCCGTGCGACGATGGCGTCGACGCCGATGCTCACCATCTCACCGATCGAGATGACGAGCCAGATCCAGAAGATCGAAGCGGTGGCAGCGGCAAGTGAATCGGCACCGAGGTAGCGGCCGATCCAGAACGTGTCCACGGTGTGGAACATGGTCATCAGCAGATTCGCGATGACCGCCGGAACCGCGACGCGCCGGATCGTGCGCGCCAACGGTTCATTGACCAGCGCGCCTTCCGACGCGTCGTGCTCTGCCTCGAGACTCAGACGCGGAGGTGTTGCGCGCCGTAGCGTTCGTTGAGCCGCTCGACTGCCTTGAGGGCAATGCTTTCGAGCGCCTTGGCCGCCTTGGAGGTCGGCTCCGCTGCGACGATCGGGCGTCCCGTGTCTCCGCCTTCCTGCACTCGCGGATCGAGCGGCACCTGGCCGAGCAGCGGCAGATTGCATTCCTGCGCGAGACGTTCACCGCCACCCGATCCGAACACCGCGATCGGCTTGCCCGTCTCCGGATTCTCGAACCACGACATGTTTTCGACGATACCGAGCACCGGCACGCCCGTGCGCTCGAACATCTTCACGCCGCGCAGCGCGTCACCCACCGACACCTGCTGCGGCGTGGTGACGATGATCGCGCCATGCACTTGCGTGGCCTGTACGAGAGAGAGCTGCGCATCGCCCGTACCCGGCGGCATGTCCACCAGGAAGTAGTCGAGCTGGCCCCACGCGACATCGCGCAGGAACTGCGTGAGGATCTTCATCACGATCGGACCGCGCCAGATCGCTGGCTGCTCCTTCTCGATCAGGAAGCCGAGCGAAATGACCTTGATGCCATACGCTTCGAGGGGAATGATCTTCTCGTCGCGTACAGCGGGTGCCGCATCGACTCCAAGCATCAGCGGAAGGTTAGGCCCGTAGATGTCGGCATCCATGATGCCCACGCGCTTGCCCTGCGCAGCCAGTGCGAGTGCGATGTTGACGGCAACCGTCGACTTGCCCACGCCGCCCTTGCCCGATGAGATGGCGATGATACGACCAAGCTGCGGATACGCGACAGGCTCGGGGACCTTGGGCGGCGCCTTTGTCGGTGCGCTATCCATAACCGGAAGGGCTCGGCCTGTACCGCCAGTGGCCGGCGCCTGACGCGCGGGCGTCGGCTCGGACTGCGCGGGATCACGCACATCAATGCGTACCTCGGCGACGCCCAGTGCTTCTATCGCTTGCCGCACATCGCGCACGAGCATCGCCTCGTCGGCGGGCGAAAGCAGCAACGTCAGGCGGACTTTGCCGTCGGTGGTGGTCGCGATATCGCGCACCATTTCGGCGGCCATGACATCGGCGCCGGTGCGCGGATTGCGCACGCTGGCGAGGGCGCCAGCGATACGCTCCTGAAGGGTCGACATGACGATCTAAGTGGTTCGAGGGCGAATACGGCGCAGGTACCTTCCCCGCGCTCCCCCGAAAGCTAGACGCCGCACGGTGTCCGACCAAGACGAGAACGCACCCGGGCGGTTCCCGTCTCGCAGGCTCGTAACCTTAGGCCCGCAGGTGACCCGTCGTCAGGTACTCACGGGCATCGGCCAGCACGCGCGTCCGCACTTCATCGAGCGAACCGGTAAGCAGGGCGCCGGACGCCTTGGCATGTCCACCGCCGCCGTAGGTGCGCGCCAACTGCTGTACGTCGACCGTACCCGTGCTACGGAACGACACCTTCACCTTGCCGTGGCCGAGATCGCGGAAGAACAAGGCGAGTCGCGTACCCGCGATCGAACGTGGATGCTCGACGATGCCGTCCAGTTCTTCGCTGGTGACGTCGTACTTCTCCATGACGCCGGCGTTGACGGCGATCCACGAGAGGCCGAGCGGAGCATCGACTTCCAGTGAGCCGAGCGCATCCCGCAGCAACTGTAGCCGCCCGACGCTCACCTGCGCGTAGATGCGGGAGTACATCTCCTCGGGATTCACGCCCGCCGTGAGCAGCGCCGACGCGATCGCGTGCGCGCGCGGCGACGTGTTGCTGAAGCGGAAGCTGCCCGTGTCGGTGAGAATCGCGCAGTAGAGCGACTGCGCAATCGCCGGCGTGAGGTCGAGATCCATCACGCAGGCGAAGTCGAAGACGAGTTCACCCGTCGCACAGGCGCGTGTGTCGGCGACCGCCAACTGCCCCACCGGTTCGTCGCCCGCGACATGATGATCGATGACGCCCACCGGCACTGTGATGCTTCGTACGGTGTCGGCCAACGCGCCAAGGCGGCGCACATCGTTGATGTCGAGCACGACGAGCGCGTCGATGTCCTTGAGCGCCTGCGCGCCTTCGGTACTCGCCTCCTGCACATCGGGACCGAGCAGAAACTCGAACATGCTCGGCCACGGCGTTGGATTGACGATGCGCGCGGTCACGCCCATCTGCGCCAGCAGTCGCGCCAGCGCGGTCTCCGAGCCGCAGCCATCGCCGTCGGAGTTGATGTGCGTTGAGAGGGCGACCGTCATACCGGGCTTGAACATCGCAACGAACGCACGAATGGCGTCCACACGAGCCGGTGCAACAGCGAGCAGGTCCTGCGCGGTAGGAGTCGTCACGAAACAGAGCAAAAGAGAACGGCGCCCGTATAGCACGGAGCGCCGTTCAAGTTACCCGCCAGCGTTCACTTCTGCTGGCGGACGATCTGCATCAAGCCACCTTGTTCAGCGTGCTGTGCTTCTTGCCGTAGCCGAAGTAGAAGAACATGCCGATCGCGAGCCAGACAACCAGACGAATCCAGGTGTCCTTGCCGAGCCCGTAGATCATGGCGCCGCACACGATGATGCCGAGCGTGGAGACGACCGGAACCGCAGGCACGCGGAAGGCGCGATGCAATTCGGGGCGCTTGACGCGCAGGATCCAGACGCCGGCGCAGACGAGCATGAACGCGAAGAGCGTACCGATGCTGGTCATCTCGCCAACGATGCTGTCAGGAAGGAAGCCGGCGAACGCAGCAGTGAAGAAGAAGAACAGGAGGTTCGACTTCCACGGCGTGCGGTACTTGGGGTGCGTGTCCGAGAAGATCTTGGGTACGAGGCCGTCGCGGCTCATCGAGTAGAACACGCGCGACTGGCCAAGGAGCATGACCAGAATGACCGAGCTGAAACCGGCGAGAATGGCGACGGTGACCATGTTCGCGAGCCAGCCGTAACCGATCATGTACTTCTCGATGGCGAACGCGACCGATGCTTCACCGCCCGCGCCGCGGAAATCTTCGACCGTGGCGACGCCGCTGAGCACGTGGGCAAAGAGCACGTAGAGCAGCGTGCAGACCACGAGCGAGCCGAGAATGCCGATCGGCATGTCGCGCGCCGGGTTCTTGGCTTCCTGCGCCGCGGTGGAGACCGCGTCGAAGCCGATGAAAGCGAAGAACACGACACCTGCTGCACCGAGAATACCCATGATGCCGCCGTAGGCGTGCGTCACACCGAGCTTGGTGGTGTACGTCGTGGCTTCCGGGATGTACGGCGTGTGATTGGCCGGGTTCATGAAGCCCCAGCCGATACCGATCACCATCATGACGATGGCGACTTTGGTGATCACGATGATGCCGTTGAGCAGTGCGGATTCCTGCGTGCCGCGCACCAACACCAGCGAGAGCAGCAACAGTACGATGACCGCCGGAACGTTCATGATACCCTGCGTACCGGTGCCGGCCATCGTTTCAAACGGCGAGTGGCTCCATTGGTATGGTATAGCCCCTACGCCTAGTATCGTGAGCAATTTGTTGAAGTATTGACTCCATGCGATCGCGACGGTGGCCGCGCCGACCGCGTATTCGAGCACGAGGTCCCAGCCGATGATCCACGCGACCAACTCGCCCATGGTGGCGTACGAGTACGTGTACGCGCTGCCGGCGATCGGGATCATGGAAGCGAACTCCGCGTAGCAGAGCCCCGCAAAGGCGCATCCCAAACCGGCGACAAGGAAGGCCAACGTCACTGACGGGCCCGCGCGCTCGGCGATTGCAGCCGCAGTTCGCACGAACAACCCGGCACCGATAATGGCACCGATCCCCAAACCGACGAGGGACCACGCGCCGAGGGTGCGTTTCAGCGCACTCTCGCCCTCGACTCCTGCATCCTTCATCAGGAGATCGATCGACTTTGTTCGATTCATACTGGCCACGAAAGACCCTCTCAGTGTGCAGCGGCGGAGAACGCGGGAAATGCATCACATGCAAAACGGCGACAAACTGTCGCCATTCTGTTGCAACGGGCGAAGATGGCCGCCGGTCCACACGGAGTCAAGCACGGCTCGCGCATCGCAGCGACGAGCCGGAGAGCGGGCTGCCGCGCGCTACAGCGAGTAGTTCGGGGCCTCGCGCGTGATCGTCACATCGTGCGGATGCGACTCGCGCAGACCAGCCGTGGTGATCCGCACGAACTCGGCGTCCGTTCGCAACACGTCGATCGTGCCGCACCCCACGTAGCCCATGCCGCTGCGCAGCCCGCCGATCATCTGGAACAGCACGTCCCCGACCGGGCCCTTGTAGGGAACTCGTCCCTCGATTCCCTCCGGGACCAGCTTCTTGGGCGACATTTCGCCTTCCTGGAAGTAGCGATCGGCGCTGCCGTCCTGCATGGCGGACAACGAACCCATGCCGCGGATCATCTTGAAACGGCGGCCCTCTAGCAGGAACGATTCGCCGGGGCTCTCCTCGGTGCCAGCAAGCATCGAGCCCATCATCACACTGCTGGCACCAGCGGCCAGCGCCTTCACGATGTCGCCCGAGTACTTCACGCCACCATCGGCGATCACGGGCACGTCGCCGGCACCTTCCACCGCGTCCATCACCGCCGTCAGCTGCGGCACGCCCACGCCCGTCACGACTCGCGTGGTGCAGATGGAGCCTGGTCCCACACCGACCTTGATCGCATCGACGCCGCGCTCAACGAGCGCCGCTGCGCCGTGACGCGTCGCGACGTTGCCGGCGACAAGCTGTATCTCGGGGAACGCCTCGCGCACCTTCGCCGTCGCCTGCAGCACACCGTCGCTGTGGCCGTGGGCGGTATCGATGACGATGACGTCGACTCCGGCCTGAATGAGCGCACGCGCGCGCTCGAGGAAATCACCGCCGGCACCGATCGCGGCAGCCACGCGCAGGCGACCGTGGCGATCCTTGTTGGCGTCGGGATACTGGCGGCGCTTGTGAATGTCCTTGACGGTGATCAGTCCCTTCAATGCGCCGAGGTCATCGACGACCGGCAGCTTCTCGATGCGATGCTTGCCAAGGATCCGCTCCGCCTCGTCGAGCGTCGTGCCGACGGGTGCGGTGACGAGATCTTCCGAGGTCATCACATCGCGCAACGGGCGATCGAGATCGCGCTCGAACTGCAGGTCGCGGTTAGTGAGTATGCCCACCAGGCGGCCACCCTCGTCGACGATCGGCACGCCCGAAATCTTGAAGCGCATCATCAACGACACCGCTTCTCGCAGCGAGGCCGTCGGAGAAAGCGTGATCGGATTGAGAATCATGCCGCTCTCGGAGCGCTTGACGCGATCCACTTCGGCGGCCTGTCGATCGATCGACATGTTCTTGTGCAACACCCCGATGGCCCCGGAGCGCGCCATGGCGATCGCCATCTCGCTCTCGGTCACCGTATCCATCGCCGCCGACACGAGGGGCACGTTGAGCGAGATGCCGCGCGTGAAGCGCGACTTGAGGCTCACGTCCTTCGGATGCGTCAGCGAGTTACGCGGGGCGAGCAGGACGTCGTCGAACGTGAGCGCGAGATCCTCACGAATGCGAGACGGACGGGGCGCGGCATTGGCGCCATTACGCGAAAGCCCGCTCGCGGAGGTGTCTCCGGCGGCGGGCTTCATGGATTCAGTAGTCGAGGGTGCCATTTTGAAGCTTAGACGGTCACGCACCGCGTGTCCAGCGGCCGAATCATGCTCGCGAGATTTAGTCTAGGGATCGAGTGACGCGTCCTCGTCGACGCGTTCAGCACGGCGCGCCATCCGACGCAGCCGGCGACGGAGATGCGGCGGCAGAAAGAACCCCGCAGCGCCCACCACCCTCGTCACGTTCAGTTCAGACAAATCCTCGGCCGCGCCCCGCCAGTGCGTGAGCAGAACCCGCCGGCCCGCGTTGTCCATCAGCCGCTGCACCGCGAGCATGACGAAGAAGACGTCGTCCACCTCGCCGAAGAACGGGATGAAGTCGGGAATGAAGTCCAGCGGCGATATCGCATACGCGATCGCCCCCAACACCATTGCCCGGTCCAGCTTGGAGACGCGGGCATCGCGCATCAGGCCGAAGAGCAGCCGGATGTAGGCCGGAATCTGCCGGATGGCGTGCAGGACAGTGCGCTTGGCGCCGGTCCGCGGCCGATCCGGGCGTCTCACGCGGCAGTCCCGGGGGGCACGACGCCAGACTGCGGCTGGGCGGTGGTGGCGTTGGCGGACTGGGCGGCGGGCATCGTGCCCGTCGTGCCGGGCGCCGCAGCGGGAGGCGCGCCCACCTGGTCGGCGGCGGTCTTGGCTGCGTTCACGACGTCGGTCGCGACCGACATGGTCGACTGCGCCACGCCATTCAGCACACCCATCGCTCGATTGAGCAGTCCCATCGTGTCGGAGATGGTGCCCACCGCGACCCCACCGGAGCGCAGCTTGTCCTCCACACCCTCGGCGAACTTGGTGAAGACGCTGACCGGCGTGAGGGGCTTTTCGGCGTACTTCTGCTCGAGGAACTCGACGTAATCGAGCACCTGGTACAGTCGCTCATCGTTGAGCGTATCGAGCTTGCGAGCGATGCGCTCGCGAACATACGGGTTCATCAGGCTTCTCCCGCGTCACAGAGGGACGCGCATGCGGATGACGCACTGCCGGCGATGGCCCCCGTACGCGAGGCAGGAGCCGATCGATTCAGCCGCGCCAGCGTTTCCGCTCGCCGCGCGCGTCGATGTGACAATATGGTGTCGCGAAGCGCCGGCTGGAGTACACGCCTAGGCCGCCGGCGAGTTCCGGATGCGTGCGCTCGACCCAGTCCACGGCCTGCTCGACACGATAGGCATCGAAGATGGTCAGCTTGCCGTCACCGTCCGCATCGATCGCCACGTCTGCCGCATCACCATAGAGGTGTCGCGAATCCCGTGCCGAACCTTCCACACCCGCGTTGTGCAGCGGTGTCCGGAAGCCGCTGTGCACTTCGAGATCGAAATCCATCTGCATCTCGCCGCGACGGCGTGACAGCTCGCGCAGGACCAGCTCGATCTTGTCGAGAACGCGCGGGTCGATGGCCACGTAGCGGGGCCAGATCGTCTGCGAATCGTGCGTGATGAAGTCGCGCACCTTGAGATGCCGAGTGAGCGGGAGGTCGAGTTGCGCTTCGCGAACCTCGGCGAAGCCTGCGGGACGCTCGCCCTGCTCGTTTCGCGACCACTCGGACGGATAGCGCCCGATCTGATATCCGTTGAGCGTGCTGCCCAGCTTGAGCTCGAAGGGCACCAAGACCGCGAGCCGAGGTGAGTGGATGCGCTGCTTGAGCCCCGCGCGGGTGACTTCGAGCTCGTAGAATCCGGCTTCGAGCGGGGCCAGGAGGGTATCGCCGTCGAGCGGGCGTGCTACGTCGCCGCTCTGATCGCTTTCGACGCGCACCCACTGATACGTGAACCCCGTTGGCGAGCCATGCACCTGCAACGGGAACGCCACGCGTTCGCCGGCGCGCACGAAGTGCATCTGCACATCGCCACTGAGTCCGTACGATGCCGACGCTGCTTCAACCACCGGGACGCTGCGCTTGGCGCTTTCGGCAGAGGAACCGGCGAGCAGTTCGGTCGGCGGCTGATAGAGCTCGACCGCCGCGATGGCAGCGAGACCGCTCAGGACGATAGCGACGCGGCGCTTCACTACAGGGCTCCCCACCGCGCGCGCGTTCCGCGCACATCGATGTGCACGAATGGGCCGTGCGCCGACGTGGCGGGATACACGCCAACTCCACCGACGAGCTCCGGGTGCGCGGCCTCGACCCGATTGGCCGCGTCAGCAAGGACGCGCGCATCACGTGTATCGATGCGGCCGTCGCGATTGAGATCGCCCATCCAGTCACGCGTGCCGTTCACCACGTAGACGTCCGCGGCATCGCCGTACTGATGGCGACTGTCCTGCACGCGTCCGCCGGCACCTACACCTTGCGCGTTGTACTGCGGCGTCCGGAAGCCGGACATCACGTGCAGCTTGTTGACCGCCACGCCCATGCGCTGTAGCTCGTCGATGACGAGTTCGAGCTTGTCGACCAGCGGCTCGCGCAGCACGAGATACTTGGGCCATGTGGCGCCCTGGTCGTGCGTGAGGAAGTCCGCCAACCGGAAGTGATCGGAGACGGCGGTTGCGCTGTTGCTCGGCGTCACCTCGACGAATCCCTCGGGATTCGCGTAGGCGCTCGAACGCGCGGAACGCTGCTCGCTCGGGAAGAAGCCGATGCGATAGCTCCCAATCCGCCCGCTGATCTTGTCGGCGAACGGTCGCATCGTGATCAGGTGGAACGCTGAATCGCCTTCAGCGGCCGTATACACACCGGGCCGGCGAGCCGCGTCGTCACCGAAGAGCTGGGCGAGGAGCGGGATTGATGCGGCGCGCGATGGAGTCAGAAAGCGCGCCCGCAGCTTGCGGCTGCGTCCACGGAGCGAGTCGAGAAATGCGAGCGAGACGCGTCCGCCTTCCGTGGTGACGCCGACGCTGGTCCTCGGCGCGCGTACCGCCAAACGGGCATCCGCCGATGCCGGCAGCGCCAAGGCACACACGATCGCCGCCGCCGACGCCCCCAAGGCGCCTGCCAAACGGCGGCGCTTCCGGGAGCGTGAGCTGGTCATCGGACCGCGCGAGGCGGTGCCGAGCGAATCGTGCGTCGCAGGAGAAATCGGCGTGTCGGCGAAAGGGGCGGTATTGCGGTCCGGGTTCATCACGATAGACGACTCAGACCGGACCGGGAAATATAGCCGCGCCGGGAGACCATCACGTAGACGGCCCGGACTCGCTCAGGCTAGTAGATGTAGACCGGCGTACCGATCTGCACACGGTCGTACAGCACGCGGATGTCTTCGTTCCGCATGCGCACACATCCGTGACTGACCGCACGTCCGATCGAATTGGGCTCGTTCGTCCCGTGGAGCCCGTAGCCATCGCCCAGATAGAGCCGGAAATCTCCCAGCACGCCTGGGTATTTGCGCTGGTTGGTCCCATAGGGCGGAATCACGACGCGTCCGTCGGCGATGATCTCCTTGCCCTCCGCCGCGGTGAGCGTTCGAACGGACCCATCTTTCGAGCGGCGCACGACATCGTTGCCCACGACCGTGATCTCGCCGCCGTCCTTGAGGCGGATGGGGGCGCCGCGCTCAAGCTGCACCACGCTCGAGCGGCGGCGATTGGCCTGCTCCTGATAGTGCCAGTCCGGCGGGACCCAAGCAGGTGCCGAGTCACGGCGCTGGACGACCAACCGTCCGCGCGGCGTCTCGAAGTGCAGCACCTTGCTGCCGCCCTTGACCACGAGCGTCTTGCCGCTGCCAGTGGCTACGGGCGCGGTGAACAGGACGCTGTCGCCCTGCTTGTACCAGACGCGGCGATCGGCGATGGAGACGACGAGGTAGGGACCGCCCGGGGCGGCCTCGGGGACGCTGGCTACCTGCGCCCGCAGACTGTCCACGCCCGCGTTCGCCTCGAGCTTGGCCTGCAGCAGCGCCTCGGTGTTGTCGTTGAACACCAGCCGCGCCACGTCGCGCCCGAATCGGACGCGCACCGTCGAGTAGGTGAGCCAGGCGGTGACGGCCGTGGAGGCGAGGGTGAGTCCGAGCAGCGTTCGAAAAATCACGCGGCCACGGCGTACAGCGCTCGTGTGGGCGTCGGTTACGTGTGAGGAGGTCAAAAGAAGTAGACCTTCATGCCGCGCGTGAGGTTGGCCTTGATGGCAGCGAGATCGGCGGCGGACGCGCGCACGGCGCCCGGCATCACGTAGCTGCTGTCGGCCAGCGGTCCTTCGGCGGGGAGCGCGTAGATGAGCGTGCCGCCGCTGGTGACGATGGCGTCCGGTCCCGTCCAGCCGGCGACCGCGCGCTCGGCGGGAACCGGCAGCCCGCGATCGACCCAAAGCCAGCTCGGGAGCGCGAACTTGTCGCTGTTACCGATCAGCTGCTCGACCGTACGCGTCCCCTCCGGCACGGACACTTGGAGGGTGTCCGGGGGGAGTCCGACTCGACGCCCGGCCCCGACCCGCACCGCGAAGCGACGCAGTTCGGCCGTCCCTCTTTCGAGGACGATCGTGCCGGAATCGGTGTTGACGGAGAGGTGCAAGGCGTCATCGCCGTCGGCCTGACGTCGCATGAGCTCGAGCATCAACCCCGACTGATCGGCTTCCGCGGCGAGGATCGCATCGTTTCGCTGCCGCTCGATGTCGGTCATCCCTTGGCGCAACCGCTCGGTTTCCGCGGTGTATCGCTGGCGACGTTGCAACAGCAGTCCGTCGGCAACCAGCGTGGTGACGAAGACGATCGAGAGCAGGATGGAGCGTCGTTGCATGCGCTGGGCGTTGGTGGCGTCCCTCTGGCGGGACTAGATTCCAAAAGTAGTTCCTGCACCTTCATCGGCCCACACCCGAGTACGGATGTCAGCACGCACTGCGCGCCCCGTCGCCCTGATCATTCTGGACGGCTGGGGTTATCGCGAAGACCCTACCGCCAACGCGATCCTGCTCGCCGATACGCCCAATTGGCATCGCATCTGGTCACACCCCTCACGGACGCTGCTGACCGCTTCGGGACGCGCGGTCGGTCTGCCGGTGGGACAGATGGGCAACAGCGAAGTCGGGCACCTGAACCTGGGCGCCGGTCGCATCGTCATGCAGGATCTGGTCCGCATTACCGCGTCCATCGAGGACGGGTCCTTTTTCCAGAACCCTGCCCTGCTGACCGCGTGCCACACGGCGCGCGCGAACGACTCGACGCTGCACCTCGTGGGGCTGCTGGGCGACGGAGGCGTGCACGCCTACGACGAGCATCTGCTCGCCCTCGTGGAGCTGGCAACCCGCGAACAGGTGTCGCGTATCGTCATTCATGCGCTGCTGGACGGACGTGACACGCCGCCGTCGTCGGGGATGGGGTTCCTGTCTGAACTGCTGACGAAGATCGAGGGGCGCGCGGAATTGGCATCGGTGTCAGGTCGCTACTTCGGCATGGACCGCGACAACCGCTGGGAGCGCACGGAAGCGTGGTATCGCGCGGCGGTGCTGGGCGACGGACCGATCGTGAGCGATCCCAAGGCGGCGCTGCAACGCGCCTACGACGCGCACACCACCGATGAATTCGTGCAGCCGTTCGTGGTGGGCGATGCGACTGGCGCGCCGCGCGCGCCGATGCGCGATGGCGATGCGGTGATCTGCTTCAACTATCGCTCCGACCGCATGCGGCAGACGCTGCGCGCGCTGGCGATGCCCAACTTCACGGGCTTCGAAACGGGAACGCGCCCCAACGTGGCCATCACCACCATGACGCGCTACGAGGAAGACTTCCCCTTCCCGATCGCGTTCGCGGCGCAGTCGATGCAGCACCTGGTGGGCGAAGTGATTTCCGATGCCGGGCTCACGCAGCTGCGCACGGCCGAGACCGAGAAGTATCCGCACGTCACGTTCTTCTTCAACGGCGGGCGTGACGCGCCATTCCCCGGAGAAGATCGCAAGATGGTGGCGAGCCCCAAGGTGGCCACCTACGACCTGCAGCCGGAGATGAGTGCAGCGGGCGTGTGCGATATCCTGTGCGAAGCGCTCGCCAACCGCACGCACGATTTCGTGTTGTGCAACTTCGCCAACTGCGACATGGTGGGGCACACGGGCTCCATTCCCGCCGCGATTTCCGCTGTGGAAACGGTGGACGCGTGCCTTGGCCGCATTCTCGAAGCGGCGCGCATCGGTGGCGCGCGGTTGATCATCACTGCGGACCACGGCAACGCCGACGTGATGGTAGACGAAACGACCGGGCAGCCGCATACGGCGCACACGACCAATCCGGTGCCGATTGTTGTGCTCGATCCCGATGGCGACGTGCCACTCCGCTCGGGCGGTGCGCTGTGCGATGTTGGCCCCACGGCATTGGCACTGCTCGGCCTCACGTTGCCTCCTGAAATGACCGGTCGCGATCTCCGCGATCTTTCGCATCCTCCGACGGCCTGATGACTTCTTCTTTTTCGCTGGCACTGCGTCGGGCCTTCGTGCCGACGTCCCTTTCCGCTGCCCTGCTGCTCGCGGTCGCACCCACGCGGGTGGAAGCGCAGGTCGGCCATCTGCCCGACAAGAGTCCCTACGAGGACGTGAAGCCCGGCCAGACCCTCACGCTGAGTGCGGGCCGTCTGGGCGTGAAGCGTGATCCGGCCAAGGTGGCGCCGGACGCCGGAATGCTCTTTGGCCTGCGATACGATCTGCCGATCGGCGGGCCGGCCGGATTCTTCGTGAGCTACGAGTTCGCGCCGTCTCAGCGACGCGTGCTGGACCCGGGCAAGCCCGCGGCCACGCGGTTGGTGGGCACGCCGAATGTGACGACGCACGTAGTGGACCTGGGGTTGGACGTGTCGCTGACCGGCCGCAAGACGTGGCATCGGCTGATGCCCTCGCTGACGGGCGGCCTGGGGCTGGTGAGCGATTTCGGCGGCCTCGACACCGGCGCCTACAAGTTCGGCACGAAGTTCACGTTCGCGTACGGCGCGGCGATCAAGTATCTGCTGCGCAACGGCTGGACCATTCGCGCCGATGCGACCAATCACATCTGGCAGTATCAGTATCCCGACCGGTATTTCGTGAAGGCGTCGGACACAACGTCGGTGCTGACCGACACCAAGGCACGCTCGGCGTGGCGCGGCAACTGGGCGCTGTCTGGCGGCGTGTCGATCCCGATCTTCCGGTAACGCAGGAATGCCGCGCACTTCGCTCACGCGGCGCGTCACGTTTGCGTCAGCTCATCGCTATCGACGCCCGGACTGGAGTGATGCGGAGAACGAAGCGGTATTCGGGGCGTGTGCGCATCCCAATTTCCACGGACACAGCTACACGTGCGACGTGACGGTTGCAGGTCCGGTCGATGAAGAGACCGGATTCGTCGTGGACCTGGGCTTTCTCGACCGCATGCTGCAGCGTGAAGTGCGTGATCGGTTCGATCACCGCAACATCAACCTCGACGTGCCGGAGTTCGCTGACGGCAAGTTGATTCCGACGGGCGAGAATCTCGCGCGCTTCATCGCCGAACGCATGCAGGCAGCGCTGGCGCACACGAGTGCGGTGGTGGTCCGCGTCCACCTGGCCGAAGATGCCACGTTGAGCAGCACGTATGAGGTGGACGCATGACAGTCGCACGATACGTGGGTGCCGCCGTGCTGATGTGCGCAGCGAGCGCGTGTTCGACGGCGAAGGTTGCACCGATTGCGCCGCATCGACCGGAGCCGGTGCCCGCCGTGATGACGCCAGCCGCGATCGTGCCACCAACGCCGACATTGCGGAACGTGGTGCGCGGCATCGTGGATTCCGCGACCGCGGCGCCAATGTGGCGCAACGCACGCTGGGGTATTCTGCTGGTCGATGCGGCGAGCGGCGACACGCTGGCCTCGCACGATGCCGATCGACTGTTCATGCCCGCGTCAAACGAGAAGCTGCTGACCGCCGCGATCGCCGTGCAGCAGTTGGGGCTCGAGTATCGGTGGCGCACGCCGGTGTCCCTTCGTGGTACGCAGCGCGGACACACGTGGGTGGGCGATCTGCTGGTCGCGGGCAGCGGCGATCCGAGCGTGAGTGATGCCATGCGCGGTGATACGGCGGCGCGCGCGTTCGACCCCATCGTGGCGGCGTTGAAGGCACGCGGCATCACGCAGATCGTGGGCGAGGTGCGGTCGATGGGTGATGCGTTCACTGGCCCAACCTCGGGCTTCGGCTGGGCGATCGACGATCAGGACGCGGAGTATGGCGCCGCGGTGGACGAGCTGATCTTTAACGAGGGACTGCTGCGCGTGCGCGTGTATGGTGGCGCCAAGGCTGGTGCCGCGGTGCGCGTGGTGCGCGCGCCCACGAGTGCGTATCCGCCGATCGTGATGCGGGCGGAAACGCGCGACAGCGTGGCTCGGCGCGATCGGGTGCGTGCCGAGTATGACTCGGTGGGTGGAGCGCTCGTGATCTCGGGAGCGATTGCGACGGGTGACAGCGCGCTGCTGGAGCTGTCGTACCGGCACCCGGCCGATGCGTATCTGGCCGCGTTGCGCGAGCGGCTGATGGGTGGTGGCATTCGACTGCGCCCCATGCCGCGTGCGCAGCGCCGAAGCTTCGCGCGCATGGTCGCTCGCGACTCCGCACGCGGCGCGAGTGCCGACACGTTGGTCGTGCTGGAATCGCCGACGCTTCGCGACGTGCTGCCGCGCATGCAGAAGCCGTCGCAGAATCAGATCGCCGAGTTGCTGTTTCGCACAACCGGCAGAGTGGTGAGTGGCGACGGCTCGGCCGATAGTGCGCGGGCCGTTGGTGTGCGCACGCTGGCGACCTTCGGAATTGCGCCGACGGAGATTGCGTATCGCGACGGCAGTGGATTATCGCGCCACGATTACGTGACGCCGCGCGCGGTGATCAAGGTGCTCGATGCGATGCGCCGTGCGCCCACGTTCGATGTGTATCGCGACGCACTGCCGATTGCCGGCGTGGATGGCACGATTGCCAACCGCATGAAGGGCACGCCGGCGCAGGGGAATGCGCGCGCGAAGACGGGGACGCTGGATAAGACGCGCGCACTCTCGGGCTACGTGACCACGGCTGATGGGCGGCTGGTGATGTTCTCGATGCAGTGCAACAACTTCACGGTGCCCAACCGCGAAGTGGAACGTGTGCAGGATCTGTTGGTGACGACGGTAGCTGGCTTCCGTTCTGCGAGCGACAGCGGTCCCCGTGGCCGCTGAACCCGCGCGCAGCTACGAGGAGGCACTCGCGGCGATTCTCGAGGCTGCGCGCGCCGTAACGACCGCAGCAGAGTTCACGGAAACGGTCGCGTTGGGCGATGCACTGCATCGTGTGCTCGCAGCAGCGGTGCGAAGCCCGCTCGCGTTGCCGCCATGGGATAACGCCGGCATGGACGGGTACGCGGTGCAGCGTGCTGCGGTGGCGGGGGCAAGTCCAAGCGCGCCAATCACGCTGCGCGTGACTGGCTCGATCGCGGCGGGTGCGGATCCGGCCACGCTGCCAACGGTGACGCACGATAGCGCGGTGCGCATCATGACGGGCGCACCAGTGCCGCCGGGATGCGACGCGGTGGTGCGTATCGAGGACACGGATCGTGGCACGACCTCGGTGGTGATCACCAACGATCGTGATCTCGCTGGACGCGGAAACGTTCGCCCTCGCGGTGAGGATATCGCTGCGGGCGCCGTCGTATTCGAGGCCGGCACTCGGCTCGGTGCCTCGCACCTTGGTACGCTGGCGAGCGTCGGCGCGCCGACGGTGTCGGTGTATCGCAGGCCGC
This sequence comes from Gemmatimonas sp., assembly GCA_965279375.1. Taxonomy (GTDB): domain Bacteria; phylum Gemmatimonadota; class Gemmatimonadetes; order Gemmatimonadales; family Gemmatimonadaceae; genus Gemmatimonas. The sequence goes on from OZ257156.1 coordinate 4,659,541, forward strand.
GCGTGACGTTGCTCTCGAGTGGCGACGAGCTGGTATTGCTCGACCAGTTCGACGAGGCGCTGGCGGGCCGGAAGATCGTGTCGTCGTCCACCTACGCGCTGCCGGCGCTGCTGCGGCAGGCCGGCGCGGATGTGCGCGTGCTGCCGCTGTTGCCCGATGACTTGCAGGTCGTGACCAACGCCATTCGCGAGGCCGTCGCCGAGGGCTGCGATCTGTTGATCACCACCGGCGGCGTGTCGGTCGGCGCACACGACTACACGCGCGATGCGTTGGCGGCACTCGGCGGGGCGTTGGGCTTCTGGCGCGCGCGCATACGCCCTGGCGGACCGATCGGTACCGGAACCGTGCTGGGCGTGCCGTGGCTCGGACTGCCGGGGAATCCGGTGTCCACGATGGTCACCGGCGCACTCTTTGCGTGGCCATTGGTGCGCGCGATGAGCGGAGATGTGGCGGTCCACCATGTGCCGTTGATGGCGTACGTGCGCGATACGATGGAGACGCCGGCGCCGCTCACTTATTTCGTGCGCGTCACGCTCGCGGTTCGGGACGATGGCGAGCTCGAGGCGCGGACGGCGGGGCCGCAGGGCTCTAATTTGCTGCGCACGATGGCGCTGGCGAATGGCCTGCTGATGGTACCCGAAGCGATGCAGCGGGTGGAACCGGGCACACGCCTGCCGGTGTTGATGCTGCCTGGAGTTGAACTGAGTGGTCTCCGATGAGTGGCCGTGACACGGGCAGCTCATGATGATTCCCATCATGATGATTCCCGTGATGAGTGCGCTACCTCCAACGAGCGACGATGAGTGAACAGTGGAGTGACGTCGTGCGCGACGGCATCACGACGTTGCATGGAGCTGCACTCGACGAGGCGCTGGCGCGCCGGTTCGAGCTTGCGGACGAAACTGTTGTGCTCGATGGCGTCAGCTTCGTATTGCGCAAGCCGGCCAACGCTGATCATCTGATCAGCGAAGCCGACTACGTGATGGATGAGCGATTGCCATACTGGGCCGACCTCTGGCCTTCGTCGCGACAGCTGGCCACGACGCTGCTGCGTGAGCAAGGGAACGGTCGCACACTCCTGGAACTAGGGTGCGGTCTTGGCCTGCCGTCGATTGCTGCCTTGCGTGCGGGATTCGACGTCACGTCCACCGACTACTACGAAGATGCGCTGCAAGTCACGCGCGCGAACGCCGGTCGGAACCTGGGCGTGGAGCCGCACGTGCGCATGGTGAACTGGCGGCAGTGGCCGGATGACTTTGGCCCGTTCGATGTGATCGTGGCCGCCGATGTGATTTACGAGCCCGAGTACGCGGTGCTCGTGGCGTCGTGCATTGCTCGCGCGTTGAGTGCAGACGGCGAAGCGATCATCGCCGATCCGGGGCGCACGTCGCTGGCGCGCTTTCTCACCGAGCTGCCGCTGGTGGGGCTCGAGATCGTGGAGTCGAGCACCACCCCGTATCACGAAGGCAAGATCAACCAGCAGATTCAGGTGATGCGCCTGCGGCGCGTGCAGCGCTGACGGCTAACCGTCGGCTGCACGCGCGCGACGACGTCACGGTACGAGCGTGACCGTGATCGGTGCGCCGAGTCGCAGCGCATAGGCGTCGAGGTACTTCCACCACGCTTGTGGGGTTGGGATATCGCCCGCTGCCGTCCATGCAGCGCCCACATAGTGCACGACCGGCTTTCCGACGGGCGCCGACGAGACGGCCATGTAGTGACCGTACGCTTCCTTCCAATCGGACACGCGATCGCGCGGGATGAGCACCGCAGTTCCGATTTCGCCGTGGCCACCGTTCTTGGGCGCCGTCGGGCCCCACCCTGACACCCACGCCCACGGGTTGACCTTGCTGGTGCTGCCGATCAGGCCGGGCCGCTTCACGAGACCGATCACGAAGGGGATGCTGGTGGTGCCTGCCGTCGTGGTGTTGAAGATGCTCTCTTCGCGATAGACCATCTGACCCGCGTCCACGCTGATGCGCTTCACTTCGCTGACCGAGAGTCCGGCAGCGTTCCACGGGTCATAGCGCAACTCGAAGACGGCGCGCAGCGGACCGTTGGCCAGGATCTTCCATGCCTTGAAGTTGTCAGCGCGAAAGAGCGTGTCGTTCTTCCAGACGGCCGTACCGCCGGCACCGAGCGTTTCGCCCACGTCGAAGAAGTCCGCACCCTCGCCGGTGTCCACATGATACGCATCGTGCCCCTTGTCGTACCATTTGTCGACGATCAGCGCGCGCGTCTTCTTGCTCCACACGTCGATGCCGCTGCTCGACATCGCGGACGATGTCTTCTTGAGCCCTTCGCCGTAGATGCGCCACGCGCCGCGATCGTTCTCCCATGCGATGTCATCGCGCGGCTCGTCGTGGCGAATGTGCACCCGCTTTGGGACCGCGGCCGCTGCCGTGGCCTCGACGGTGAAGCGGCGCGTTTCCTTGGCAAGAAAGCTCGCCTGAAAAATCAGCTCATCCACACTGCCGTTGCCATCGTTGTCCACCGCTTGCGAGATGATCTCGCGTCCTTCGGCGTCGGTGACGCGAATGGCAGCGGCCGACGCGCTGCTGATCTTCGAGAGCACCGTGCTCCACGGAACGGAGACAATTTCCTCGCTGCGATCGATGGCGAGCGTATTCTGCGCGCGGACGGAGAACTTGGCCGCGCTCTGCGCAGAGGCGACCGCGCCATGCGCCAACAGCGCGACAGCGAGCGTGACGGGAGATACGACTCGGGTGAACGCGTTCATCGCAGCGTCTCCATGTTGACGGGATCCATATCGGCGTAGTCCTGATTCTCTCCACCCATCGCCCAGCAGAACGAGTAGGCGCGGGTGCCACATCCGCAGTGCACACTCCATCCCGGCGACAGCGCCACTTCACCGTCGCGCATGACGAGCGATCGCGTCTCGGTCGGCTCGCCCATCAGGTGCATCACCACGGCGTCGGACGGGAGATCGAAGTACAGATAGACCTCCGAGCGGCGGTCGTGCGTATGCGCCGGCATGGTGTTCCAGACGCTGCCGGGCGCGAGCACCGTGACCCCCATGACGAGCTGCGCACTGCGCACACCCTTGAGGTGGATGTAGCGACGCACCTGTCGCTTGTTGGCCGTTTCCTGCGCGCCCAGATCCAACACGTCCGCGTCGGCGGGCGTGATGCGTGCCGTGGGGTAGGCGGCGTGCGCGGGATAGCTGACGAGGTAGAATCGCGCGGGCTCGCCCACGTGGCTGCTGGCGAATACCACGTCCTGTGAGCCCCGGCCGATGTACAAGGCTTCGTGCGCCTCAAGCGGATAGGCCATGCCATCCACCGTGACCGTGCCCGCCGCACCGATGTTGAGCACGCCGATCTCGCGACGCTCGCAGAAGTACTCCGCGCGCAGTGGTGACGGGTTGGGGAGCGTCAGCGGCTCGAGGAGGGGCACCGCCCCGCCGAGTACGACGCGGTCGAGGTCGACAGCGCGGAGCGAGATAGTTCCTGCAGCGAACAAATCAGACACAACGAAATGCTCGCGCAGTTCGGTCGTGTCCATGCGTCGCACGGCAGCAGCGTGTGGGAGGTAGCGCATGGGGGTGGGCATTGGGTCTTGGCGGGGACGGCGACTGGAAAGCTATCTGCCCGGCGGTCGATCCGCAGCGCTCGCTCTCTTCGACTCGCCTGATGCCGTCTGGTCGGGTTGGCGTCGTCCGCGCAACTTGCCGCACCCATGCCCGAGCCCCTGCCCAAGCCACCGTCTCCCGCCGAGTCCCCCCTCGAGCGCGTGAGCACCACGGCGTCCGACGCGACAGTGTCCGCTTCGACAGCGCCCACCGTCCGCTTTGGCGTGGACCAGCTGTGCGACGAGCCCACGCGGTTTCCGGCGTGGGGACGGGTTGGCATGATCACCAACGAGGCGGCCCGGCTGGCGTCGGACTCCGCCGCGCGATCCCGCAGCGCCTTGCTCAGCGCCGGCTTTCCGCTGGTGCGCCTCTTTGGACCGGAGCACGGCCTGATCGCCACGGCCGACGATGGCGCGGCCGTAGCCGACGGTGTGGATGCGCCGACCGGGATGCCGGTCGTGTCGCTCTACGGCGAGCGCATGCGCCCCTCGCCGGACGCGCTCGCGGACCTCGACGCGCTGCTGTTCGATGTGCCCGATGTGGGCGCGCGCTTCTACACCTACACCTGGACGCTCTACCACGCACTGGCGGCGTGCGCCGACGCGGGGGTACCGCTGGTGGTGCTCGATCGCCCCAATCCGCAGGGCGGGCTCCTCGCCATGGCGGAGGGGCCGATGCTCGAGGCATCGTGCCGATCGTTTCTTGGCGAGACGCGCATTCCGATCCGGCATCAACTCACACTCGGCGAGCTCGCGCGACTGTGGCAGCGCGAGGAGTTCCCCACGGCGATACTGCACGTGGTGCCTGTCGAGGGATGGTCGCGCGCGATGCGCTGGCCGGAGACGGGCCTCCCGTGGGTACCGACCTCTCCGGCGATGCCGTCGTTCGAGAGCGCCTCACTCTACGCCGGCACCTGCCTGCTGGAAGCGACCAACCTGAGCGTCGGCCGCGGCACCGCGTGGCCGTTCCGGTGGATCGGTGCGCCGTGGCTCGACGCCGATCGCCTGCTCGATGCGTTCGCGCAGCGACAGCGCCTTTCGCCATCGCTCGCGGCCATTGGAGCGACGCCGCTGCAGGCAGAGCCCACGAGTTCCCTCTACGCTGGCGAGCGTTGCCGCGGAATCCTGTTCGACATGCGTGATGCCGCGCTCGCGCGGCCGGTCGCACTAGGCGTGCATCTGCTGGCGTCGCTCGCGGCGACGCATCCGATCCAGTTCGCCTGGGCGCGCTATCCCACGGCCGCCAATCCCACCGGAGACCATCACCTCGCTCGCCTGTTTGGACGCACCGATGCTGAGGCCCTGCTGTCTGCGCAGCCTGTGGACATTGACGAAGCCCGCGTGGACGAGTGGACTCGCGCCGACGCGTGGGAGTCTCGCGTGACGCCAATCTTGTTGTACGACTAGTTGTACCACCAGTTGCACGACTAACCAGCGATCGCATGACCAACTTGACCATTCGCATCAAGCGCGGCACCGATGGCGACGTGACGCTCACCTGCGTGCGCGCCAACGGTACCAGCACTTGGCAGCGCCAGACCGGGCCTAGTGCACGCTTCTTTCCGCTTCATGACCTCACCCACCTCGCCGTCGAGACTGTGCTTGGCGAGTTGTGTGGCTTCTACGGATTGGTCGCCGCCGGTTGGGAGATCACCGACTTCGGCCACCCGTGGCCACGCGGGCCGTTGCCTCAGACCGCCGCTGACATGGAGTTGGTGATCGGCTTTCTCGACGCAGAACGCGCCAGTGGCGAGGCGTGGACGGCCGCGATGATGCATGAGCGCAGCCGACTGCAGCACGACGCGCGCGGTGCAGCGCCCGCGACAGACGCACACTCCATCTGCATCACCGACGCACAGCTTGGCGCCATTCGTCAACGTCGTGCCGAGCTGTTCGCCGAGTGGGAACGGACGCCGCCGGGGGACACGCTGACCGTGGTGTTTCACGTGTAGGGCTGCATGCCTGGCCGGTAGCCGCGTCCTTTGCTGCAACGCGGCGCGATATTGGAGTGCAGCGAACCGCCGCCACGCGATGATCGACGTGCCTGTCGACCGCTTGTCAGACCCCATCTGCACTATTCGCCAATGGCCGAAATTCGTCTCTCCGTCGCACTCGATCCCGACACGCTGCTGCGAAATGCCACGCGAGGGCTGTTTCCGTTGCCGACCACCACGCACGGCGAGCCTTGGCCCACGCTGCCGGTGTGGCTCGTCTTGCGACAGGGTGGCTTGCGCGACGATGTGCATCGACTGGCCGCTCAAGCGGGGTGCAGCGGATGGTTTGATCCGCCGGTGTGCCTCTTCGCCGAAGTCGCGCCGCGCTGGGGCGCGTCATCGGTGGCCGCGCTCACGGAGCAGGAGCGTCTCGCACTGCTATCGGCGGTGGTGGCGCGTCGAGCGCACGGGATCTTCGATCGCGGCGGCAGTGCCGAAGCGTGGGTGCCAGCCATCGACCGACTGCTTGGCGAACTGTTGAGCGAAGGCGTTTCGCCAGAAGCGTTCCGCACTGCGATCTCCTCGCGATCGGATCAGGACGCCTCCGAGCGAGAGCGCGATGAGCGTCTCGCAGGCGTGTTTGCCGATTGGGTGCAGCTTCTCGATGAACGCGGCCGAGTGGATGGGCGCGATCAGCTGGTTCGTCTCGCCCATGACATCGTGCACGATCCCCACGCATTCGCCCAACGGCTCGGCGGGCGACGTGAGTTGCGCATTGTGGGCTTGGCGGACCTGCGTGGTGGGTGGAAGCCTCTGCTCACCGCGCTCCGCGCGTGCACGAGCGTGGATACGGTCACGCTCTTCGCATCCCACGCACTGCCGTTGCCCGCGTCGCTCGATGCGATCGTTGAGCAGGTCGAGGTTCAGCGCGACAATGCGTTAGACGCTGTGTCGTCCCTGCCCCTCTGCGCCGGCGCACAGGTTGCGTTCGTCGAGGCGCCGGACGCCGCGCGCGAGGTCGAGCAGATCGCAGTCCGCGTGCGTGCGCTTCTCGATTCGCGCTCCGCAACGCCCGATCGGATCGCGGTGGTCACGCGCCAGGCGCGCCCCGGTGTGGACGCACTGGCGGACGCACTGGAATCGATGGGAGTTCCGGTGACCGCACGTCGTCGCGCCGCGCTCTCGCAGAGCGGCCCCGCACGAGCACTCCGCGCGCTATTGCATGCAGCGGCAGAGAACTTCTCGCGCCACGCCGTGTTGGAACTGTCGGAGCAGCCGCTGCTGGCGCTCCGATTTGATGCCGACGTGCTGCAGGCAGCGGCGCAGTCATCGCCAATCACCGCTCTCGGTGAGTGGGAGCCTGCCATGCGTCGACTGCTCGCGCGATGCGAAGCGCGCGAAGCGGACTCGGGCGACTGGCGCTCGCAGCGTGGACTGCCAGAGACAGCGCGCGTTGCCCGCACGTTGGCGGCCTGGATGGAGTGGCTGCCCGACCTGACGGCTTTGGCAACGGCACGCACGGATGGCGACTGGTTCGCGTGGGCGATGCAGGTGCTCACCGATGCTCGCTGGGGGGTCACGACACAACTGAACACCGCGCCGGCGGACGACGAGCGCGTACGGCGAGCCGACGTGCGTGCGCGCGACCAGATACTCGCGCTGTCCAACGAATGGGTGCGTGCCCTCGGCGCTCTCGACGAAACGCTGACGCGAAGCAGCGGGCGCTCCGACGCGGAAGTGTTTGCCCGTCGACTGGCGCTGGTGCTCGATGCTGACGTCATCACGCAGCCGGAGACCAGCTTTGGCGTAGTGGTGGCAGAAGCCTTGGCGGCAGGATGGCGCGCCTTCGATCATGTGTTCGTCGTTGGACTCGTGGCGGGCGAGTTTCCTCGGCGACCGCCTCCCTCTGCGCTCATGTCCGACCGCGATCGTCGCGCGCTCATGATGCATGGGCTGTCGCTTGACGCGCCGGACAGCTGGCGTGCACGCGAACGCGCGCTCTTCGACGTGCTGTGCGCTGCGCCGCGCCAGCGCTTGACGCTGTCCTGGTCCTCGATGGACGGCGAAGGACGCGAGGTTGCACGATCGGCGTACGTCGACGACGCCATCGACGCACGACTGGCTGCGCTCGATCTGTCGAGCGAGAACGAGCTCGAAGCCACGGGCGATCTGGTACGCATTCCCGCGCAACAGGTCCTCACCCCCGGCTTCCCCATCGTCGCGCGCGGGCACGAGGCAGCCGTTGTGCATGCCTCCGCTGCGGCGACCCACGAGGCCGGTCGCTCGAACGCACCCACTGCGTACAACGGACAGATCGAAGACGCGGCAATGCACGCGCTACTCGACGCACGCTACGGCGAGGCCTACAACTGGTCGGCGACGCAGCTCGAGGAGCTGGCGAAGTGCGCGTGGTCGTGGTTCGCCAGCCGCGTGCTGAAACTGGAGCAGCGCGGCGACCTGACGGAACAGATGGAGCCCACTACGCGCGGCAGTCTGTTGCACGACGCGCTGGACCGCTTCTTTGCTGACGCGCGCAGGCGAACTGGGGCGCCAGCATTTCTGCGAGAGACCGACCGGCCGTGGGCTGAGCCCGCGCTGCGTGACGCGCTCGACTCAGCGTGGTCCACACTGTCCAGCACCGAGTGGTTGGGTAGCCCCGCGCTGCACGACATCACCCGTGCAGAGCTGGCGGCGCAACTGCAACGATATCTCGACTTCGAGATCGGCTACAACGAGAAGAGCTACAACAACAAGACGAACGCATCGCGACAGATTCGGATGGGTGCGTTCGCCGGCGAAATGGACTTCGCGAATGTCGCGCTGGGTGCGAATGGCGTGTCATTTCGTCTGCGCGGTCTGATCGATCGTGTGGACATTGGCGTGGACGATCGCATTCCCGATTCGGAGCAGTACATCGCAGCCATCGATTACAAGAGCTCCATCGGTTCGGCGCCGGCAGGCGGCAAAGCCAGTGGATGGAAGGACGGCGTGGTGCTTCAGGTGCCGCTGTATGCTCTCGCGCTGCGACAGCTGAGCATTGGTGGTAGCGTGCGCAGTCTCGCGCGCTTGGAGTATCGCACGCTCAAGCGGCCCAAGGCCGTGCACACGCTCGACTTCGTGACGCTCAAGCTGGTGAAGAAGGAGCGCGAACTGCAGGAGGTGCCCGAGGCGGAGGACGCGCTCGCCGGCGCGCTCTCCCATGCGGCAGCAAAGGTGCAGCAGGCGCGAACTGGTGTGCTTCCTGCGTCGCCGACTGATTCGTGCGGCTGTTCGCCGTACTGCGTGGCGCGTGACATCTGTCGCATTCCCAATGGCCCGAGGGAGGTGCGCTGATGAACTCATCTGCGGTTTCTGGCAGCGAGACCACGCGTCACGTCGGACTCCCGCCGCTCACGCTCGCGCAGCGCGAGGTCGCGTTGGCGACGGACGCACGACTGCTCGTGGGTGCAGGCGCGGGTTCTGGCAAAACGTCCACCGTGGTGCAAACGCTCTGCTATCTGCTGGGCGGCATCATCACTGATGTGGAAGGCAATCGCTACACGCATCCGTCGCCACTGCAACTGAGCGACATCGCCGCGATCACCTTCACGAACGAGGCAGCGGCAGACCTCAAGCGAAAGCTGCGCTCGGCGTTGATTGCGTGCGGCCTCCGTGAGATGGCCACAGACGTTGACGCTGCTCGCATCGGCACGATCCATGGCTTCTGTGGCGACCTGCTCCGAGAGTTCGCACTGAGGGCCGGCTTGCCACCTGCGCTTTCGGTGCTCGCGGACGGTGAGACGACGGCGCTGGCGTACGAATGCGCGAGTCGTGCGGTGCAGCATGCTGCCCAAACTCAAGGAGTGACGCACTTCGACGTGCTGCTCACCAATCGCACGATCGCCGACGTGACGACGCTCGTGGTGGAAGTCGCGAGCGACAGCGACCGACTGCTGACATGGGAGTCGAACGCTGCGAACCTTCGCGCGCACGAACGCGCGCTACTCCACCTCGCGCAGATCGCGCGCGAGTACCGCCAGGAAGAACTGCAGCGCCTGGGTGCCATGGATTTTGATCGCATGATCGTGGCGGTGCGTGATCTCCTGCGTCGCGACGAACGAGTGCGCCACGCGGTGCAGCGACAGGTGCGACTGCTCATCGTGGACGAGTTTCAGGACGTGGATCCTGCGCAGCGCGATCTGGCATTCCTGCTCTCCGGACTCGAGTTCTCTGATCCCGACCCATCACGCCTGATGCTGGTCGGTGACCCGAAGCAGAGCATCTACAAGTTCCGCCGTGCCGACGTGTCGTTGTGGAACGATGTGGCGCGACGTTTTAGTGAATCCAACGCGGGGCGCCAGCTCGAATTGAGCGACAACTTCCGCAGCCGACGCGGCATTCTGGGGTTGGTGGACGCGGTCGTCGGCGCGCGGCTCGCCGTGCCAGTGAATCTCGAGGTTGGGCGCCAATCGTTCGAAGTGGACTACCACCCGCTGCGAGCGATGGGCGCCGATGCCGAAGGGGATCGGTGCGTGGAGATCATCGCCGTGCGCGCCGGCAACGATGGCAAGGCGCGCAATGTCGGGGAGGTGCGCACCGAGGAGGCGGCCGCGGTCGCAGCGCGCATCGCCGAGTTGCATGCAAGCGGCGTCGGGCACGGCGAGATGGCGATGTTGTTCTCAGGATTTGGCGCAATCGACATCTATCGAGCGGCGCTTCGCGAACGCGGCATACCCGTGTACATCCTGCGCAGCGACGGATTCTGGGAAACGCGCGAAGTGCTGGACTGCCTGCTGGCGTTGCGCGCGATACGTGATACAGCCGACGATGTGGCGCTGATCGGCTTCCTCAAAGGGCCGTTCGTTGGCCTGCGCGACGATACGCTGATGGCGTTGCGTGCTGCGTTGCACGCGAATGGCCTTTGGGGCGCGCTCGCCGAGAGCGCGGTGGAACCCGAACTGTGCGACCGCGCTCGTCAGATGCTGCAGCGCTACACGGCACTCCGCGATCGCATCCCCGTCCACGCGCTCCTCGATCGCCTCGTGACGGAGAGCGGTTTTCTCGCGTACCTCGCGCACGATCCGGATCGGGCAACTCAGGCCATCGCAAACATCCGCAAGCTGATTCGCAAGGCATCAGCGGCCGCCGAACAGTCGTTGGGTGAGTTCCTGCGCGAGGTCGCGGAGGCGCGCGTGCGGCAGGATCGAGAGGGAGAAGAGCGCCTGTACCGCGAGCGCGCAGATGTGGTCACGATCACCACGGTGCACAGCGCGAAGGGGCTCGAGTGGCCGATCGTCTTCTGGTGCGACATCACGCGCGGACCGCGTGAACGCAACGAGCCGCTGCAATGCGGACGCGCGTTCTTCAGGCTCAAGTCGCTCACGGACGAAGTGGACGACGACGGCGAACCGATCGATACGCGGCACGCCGAACTGTCGCGGTCCATGCGTGAAGAGGCACTGTCTGAAGCGCTGCGATTGTGGTACGTGGCAGCTACGCGCGCCAAGCGCCTGCTGGTGCTCAGTGGCGTGCCACTCGGCGACAAGATGAAGGGTGTCGACAACATGGCGGCGGAACTGCGACGGTGCTTTCCGTCACTCGCCACCGACGATCCGTCGCCCGAGATTTCGTACGTGGACGCGCAGCAGGCACCGTTCACATTGACGGTTCGCGTGGCAGCAGAACGAGGGGTGGCCGATGATGCGAGCGCTGGGGATCCGCTCGCTGAACGTACTCACAGAGTACCGACGATCGCGCTGCCTCCCGTGCCTGTCGTTGTCGCGCGCGGTCGTTCGCGTCTGTCGGCAACGCAGCTGATGACGGCTGCGCAGGATGCGAGTGTGTGGTGGCGGCGATACGCGTTTGGCTTTGCGCCTGACGAGCAATTTGCAGACGCCAGCGGCGTGTCGGTGATCGCGCGAGGTGTGGTAGTCCACGAAGTCCTCGATCAACTCACCGTGCGACGTTACGCCGCCGAACGGTACGATATCGAGGAGCTGGTGGAGTGGGCGATCGAGCGGCACGATCCCGATGCACCAGACGCGAGCTCAGAGGCCGGTCGTTCCTACCGTGCGCAGATTCGCGCGCTGGTGGAAACCGCCGAGTCGTCGGACGAGTGGCGTACGCTCGCCTCGCTCCCGACGGCGCGCAGCGAACTCACGTTCACACGCATACTGCGCGATGGCAGCGTCATTGACGGGGCGCTGGATCTCGTGGCCATGCGTGGCGACGTGGCGCGGATCATCGACGTGAAAACGGGTGCCACGCGCGACGACGATCTACTGGCCGAGCGCTATGCCGTGCAAGCGACCGTGTATCAGGAGGCGGTGCGATCGATCGCGGGAGTCGCGACGTCGTTCGCGCTGCTCAGCGCACGCGATGGTCGCGTGGTGGAAGTGGACGCCAGTGACGTTTCACTGGCGTCGCTCATTCGGCGGCTACGTGGGACAGACGTGCGAGGCGTGCCCGCGCTCGACTAGTCGGAGACTAGCGGAGCGCGGGTTCGCGGAGGCGACTGGCGACGACTTCGGAGATGTCGAGCACCGGCACTTCGCTGCCGGCGCCAGTGACGCCGTCGGTGATCATCGTCATGCAGAACGGGCACGCGACGGCGATCTGGTCGGCACCCGTGGCCAGCAACTCTTCGCTGCGCTCGACGTTCACACGCTTGCCCACGTTTTCTTCCATCCACATGCGTCCGCCGCCCGCACCGCAGCACAGGCCGCGGCTCTTGGTGCGCACCGGCTCCACGAGTTCGACGATGGGCAGCGCCTTGCGCAGCGTGGTGCGCGGCGCGTCGTAGATCTCGTTGTAGCGACCGAGGTAGCACGAGTCATGGTAGGCGATCTTGAGACGCTGACCATGCTCCGTGTCGAGCGGTACGCGGCCTTCGTTCAGCAGCTGCTCGATGTACTCGGTGTGGTGAATGACCGTGTAGTGTCCGCCGAGGTCGGGGAATTCCTTCCCCATCTGGTGGAAGCAGTGCGGGCAGAAGGTGACGATCGTGCTGATCGCGTAGCCGTTGAGCGTTTCGATCACGCCCTTGGCAAGCATCTGGTAGAGGTACTCGTTGCCCATGCGACGCGCCGGATCTCCGTGGCAGGTCTCTTCCTGGCCGAGGATCGCAAACTTGACGTTGGCCGCCTGCAGAATGCGCGCGAATGCGACTGTGATCTTCTTGGCGCGATCGTCGAACGAGCCCATGCAGCCGACCCAGAACAGGATGTCGGCCTTCTCGTCGCGCGCGGCCAGCTCGGCCATCGTGGGAATGTCCATCCCTTCCGACCACTTCTCGCGATCGGCCGGGCTGAACGCCCACGGGCTGCCGTTGCGCTCGAGCGACTGCATCGCCGGCTGCAACTCGTCCGGGAAACGCGATTCCATCAACACCAGGTCGCGACGGAGCTCGTTGATGATGTCGAGCTGATCGATCGAGACCGGGCATTCCTGCACGCAGGCGCGGCAGCTGGTGCACGCCCACAATTCATCTTCGGTGATCCAGCCGTCGAGCAGCTTGTGATCGAGAACTGCCACCTGCTCCGTCGTAGGCTCGGCAGTACCGATCACGTCCAGCATCGACGCCTTTTCCGTGAGACGCGCGCGCGTCTTCACGACGATCATGCGCGGCGACAGCACCTTGCCCGTGAGGTTGGCGGGACACGCCGCCGTGCAACGACCGCACTCCGTGCAGGAGTAGCCGTCGAGGAGATTCTTCCACGACAGATGCTCGACATCCGACGCACCGAACTGCTCGGCGTCTTCCGCCTCGAGATTCATCGGGCGCATCGCGCCGACGGTGCCCGGGCCGCTCGTGTTGGAGAACCACACGTTGATGAGCGACGTGAGCACGTGCAGATGCTTGGAGCCCGGCAGATGATTCAGGAAGTACAGAATCAGCACTGCGTGGAACCACCACGACGCGCGCGCGATCGTATGCGCCGTCTCTACCGACACGCCGTTCAAGAGCGACGCGAGCATCCCAGAGATCACGCGGCCGTCTGTGGAGGCACCAACGCGAATCTCCGCCGCAAACAGCAGCAACAGCGACACCATCAACGCGGCGATCATGCTCAGGATGAACACCGCATCGCCGCCGTGCACTGGGTCGCCGCTGAAACGCGCCGGTTTGATCACCAACCGACGATAGAGCAGGAAGCCGACGGGCAACAGTACGAACACCGCGAACAGCTCCTGCGACACGACGTACGGCAGATACAGGAAGCGAGGCAGGATCCAGTCGTAGCTGAATCCTGTCACGAGTCCCTGAATCATGATTTCGAGCGTGCCAAGACCCAGCACGCAGAAGCCCCAGAACACGAGGGCGTGCATCATGCCGCCGATCGGATCGCGCAGAATCTTCGTCTGCCCAATGCCGATGAGCAGGAAGTTCTTCGTGCGCACGTCCGGGTGGTCCGTGCGCACTTCCGGCTTGCCGATGCGCAGCCAGCGGATCAGTCGTTGCGCGCTGCGGGCAAAGAACCCGAGCGCGACAACGAGAATGACGGCAAAGATTCCGTTGGACAGCGTCATGCGGATTGCTATCCCTGCGACTTGGCGGCCTTCACGGCAGCGGTCAGCGCAGGCATCACTTCAAAGACGTCGCCCACAATGCCGTAGTCAGCGATCTTGAAGATCGGTGCATCCTTGTCCTTGTTGATCGCGACGATCGTCTTGGACGTGCGCATGCCGGCGAGATGCTGAATCGCGCCAGAGATGCCGACGGCGATGTACAGGTTCGGGCTGACGTTGCGTCCGGTCTGGCCGATCTGGTCCGAATGCGGGCGCCACCCTTCGTCGGTCACGGCGCGCGTCGCACCAACCGCTGCGTTGCCAAAGGCATCAGCGAGATCGTCGCACAGCTTGAAGTTCTCGGGTGCCTTGAGACCACGACCGCCCGCCACGATAACCGGCGCATCGCCGAGATCGAGCTTGCCCGTGCCACCGGTGCGAAGCTCCGTTACTTTCACGCGCGAGGCGCTCGGATCGGTCGCCGAGGTGATGCTCTCCGTCACGAGCGGGCGGGCATCAGCCGTTGGCTGGAACGCGCTTGGACGCACCGAGATAAGCGCCGGTGCGGCACCCAACGCCAGCGTCGCGATCACCTTTCCGTTGTTGATCGGGTGCGTGGCGACGATCGCGCCGCCGTCCACCACAAAGCCCGTCGCGTCGGCGATGAGTCCCGTGCCCAACTTGGCCGCCACACGCGGCGACAGATCACGTCCCTGCGCCGTCGCGCTGAACAGCGCGTATGCGTACGTGCCGCTCCCCAAGCGCTGCGCCAGCGTGGCCGCGAGCGCTTCCGGGTTGTACTGCGTGAAGCCCGCATGCTCGAGCACGAGCACACTGTCCGCGCCATGCTCGGCGAGCGCACCAGCCTTGGCCGAAATGCCTGCAGCGCCCGCGAGCACCGCGTGCACGCTGCCACCACCCGAGAGCTCGGCGAGCTTGCGCGCTGCTGTCACCGCTTCGAGTGCGACCTTGCGCAGCTCACCGCCGCGCGTTTCTGCAAATACGAGAACGTTGGCCATGGTCAGAGCACCTTCGCTTCAGTCTGAAGAAGACGAACGAGTTCCGGCACCGCCGCCGAACTGTCGCCAAGAATGCGACCAGCCGCACGCTCGGCCGGGAGCTCCATCTTGCGCACGGAGACCTGCTCCGCGCCCAACTGCGCCGGCTTCACGTCGAGCGGCTTCTTCTTGGCCGCCATGATGCCCTTGAGCGACGGGAGTCGCTCCTTGTTCAAACCGTCATCGATCGTGAGCAGCGCGGGGAGCGGGAACTCCACGACTTCGATCGCGCCATCGAGCGCACGTTCGGCCGTACCGCGTCCGTTCGCGAGATCGAGCTTGAAGACGTTGGTGACGCACGGCAGGTCGAGCAGCTCGGCGACCATCGGGCCCGTCATCTGGTTCATCGTGTCGATGGAGATGCGACCAAACAGGACGAGATCGTAACCGCCCTCCTTGATCTCCGCGGCCAGCGCGCGCGCGACGGCAAAGCCATCGTGCGTGGGCGCGTCGCTCTTGAGCAACACACCGCGGTCGGCGCCCATCGCGAGCGTCTTGCGGATCTGCTCCTGCGCGGCGTCGCTGCCGAGCGTGATGACCGTGACTTCACCGGCGCCCGCCTTTTCCTTCAGCTGCAGCGCGGCCTCGACGGCCCACAGGTCGAAATCGTTCACATCGTACTTCAGTCCCGTTTCGTCAACACGGGTGCCGTCAGCGGTGATGGCGAACTTCACTTCCATCACCGGGACGCGCTTGATGCACACGGCAATCTTCACCGCGGTCGCTCCGTCAGAAGGGCCAAGAGGTAGGGTAACGACGGAAGCTAGACCGGCGCGGTGGCGTGGGCAATGTGACGCCACCGTCGGGTTTGGGCATTGCTTTTCCGGGTGGGCACGCGAGCCGCCGTCCCCACCCGGGCGATACGCTCCGCCCCTACTTGAACGCGCTCAGTCCCGTGATCGCCTGGCCGAGGATCAGCGAGTGCACGTCGTGCGTGCCTTCGTAGGTGTAGACGCTCTCCAGATTGGCCATGTGACGCAGGGCGCCGTACTCCGCGAGGATTCCGTTGCCGCCCAGGAGTCGGCGCGTTTCGCGCGCGATGTCGGTGGCGATGTCCACGTTGTTGCGCTTGGCCAGCGACACCTGCACCGGCGTGAAGTTGCCGGCGTCCTTGAGGCGACCCAAGTGCAGCGCGAGCAGCTGCCCCTTCACGATTTCCGTGAGCATGTCGGCGAGACGCACCTGCTGGATCTGGAAGCCGCCGATCGGGCGATCAAACATCACGCGCGACTTGCTGTAGGAAACCGCCTCCTCGAAGCAGGCGAGCGCCGCACCGATCACGCCCCACGAGATGCCGTAGCGCGCTTGCGTGAGGCACATGAGCGGGCTCTTGAGCCCCTTGGATTCGGGGAGCAGCGCGTCGGCCGGCAGATGCACGTCGGCGAAAACGAGTTCCGACGTGTCGCTCGCACGCAACGACAGCTTGCCCTTCTGATCGCGCGCGGTGAAGCCGGGCGACTTGGTATCGACGATGAAGCCGCGAATGGAGGAGTCTTCTTCGCTGTCACCCGTCTTGGCCCACACGATGGCGATGTGCGCCATCGAGCCATTGGTGATCCACATCTTCGCGCCGTTGAGAATCCACGTGCCGTCGGCCTGCTGCCGTGCGCGTGTGATCATCCCCGACGGATTGGACCCGTAGTCAGGCTCGGTCAGTCCGAAACAGCCGATGAGTTCGGCCTTGGCGAGCTTGGGCAGATAGTGGCGCTTCTGCGCTTCGGAGCCAAACGCGAAGATCGGATACATGACGAGAGCGCCCTGCACCGAGGCGAACGAGCGAATGCCCGAGTCGCCGCGCTCGAGTTCCTGCATGATGAGTCCATACGCGACGCTCGAGAGCCCAGCGCAGCCGTACTCTTCGGGGAGCGAAGCGCCGAGGACGCCGAGCTCGGCGAGTTCGGGGATCAGCTCGGTGGGAAAGCGCCCGTCGACATAGCACTTGCCAATGATTGGCAGGATTTTCTCATCGACGAATGCGCGAATCGTCGCGCGAATCGCGCGCTCTTCTTCGGTGAGCGCCGCGTCGATGTTGAACAGGTCGGCAGGGTTTGCCGTGAGTTCGACAGACGGGAGCGCGGGGATCGCGGCAGCGGTCAGCAGATCAGTCGCCATGGGATTCATGCCCTGCAGGTGGGAGTGCAAATCGAGACGTCGGAAATGTAGCAAGCCGTCCACCAATGTGTTGCACGCACGCTTCACGGATTGACAGGGCTCTTTCGAGGCATGGAATTCCTCCCACGAATATTCTTGGCTCCCCATCCGAGGCGTACGATGCGACGTTTTTTCACGGCGATGGCCGTTCCGATTTTTCTTGCCGCATGCAGCAGTGGCGGTGATTCCGGTGGAGTGACACCGCCCCCTCCTGCGACGCCGAGTATCGGCGTGTCACTCGCGGCGTCCTCGTCGTCGGTGAATGCAGGAAGTGCCGCGACCACCACCGTGACGCTCACGCGTACCAACTTCACTGGGGCCGTCAACCTGACGGCGACCGGGATGCCGACCGGTGTGACGGCATCGTTCACGCCGGCGCAGTTGAGTGGCGCGACGACGAGTGCGTCGGTGTCGTTTGATGTTGGCGCGACGGCGGCCGCCGGCACGTCCACGATCACGGTGCGCGCGAACGGTACCGGTGTGAGTGAGGCCACGGCGACGTATTCGCTCACGATCGCCGCGCAGACCATCACGTTGACCGCCGGCAGCGCCACGATTGCCGCAGTGCAGGGTGCGACGGTCACTGTGCCGCTGACGCTTGCGCGCGCGGGTGGATTCGCGGGTGCAGTGAGTCTGACGGCGTCTGGTGCGCCGACAGGCGTCACGGCCACGCTCACGCCCGCCTCGTTGGCGGCAGGTGTGACGAGCAGCACGCTGTCGTTGGCGGTTGCATCGACGGCCGCGGCGGGCACGTCCACGATCACGATCAGTGCCGCCGGCACCGGCGTGGCCACGCAGACGGCGACGGTGGCGTTGACGATCACCGCGGCGACCGCGCCCGATTACTCGCTCACCGCTGCACCCGCCGCATTGTCCGTGGTCGCTGGACAGACGGGGACGAGCGCACTCACGGTAGCGCGCATTGGTGGCTTCGCGGGCAACGTCACGCTCGCGCTCGAAGGCGCACCGGCTGGTGTCGCGGGTGTCTTTGCGCCGAACCCGGCGACGGCCGGCACTTCGACGCTGACCATCACGACGACGTCGGCCACCGCGCCGGGCACGTACAACCTGACGGTACGCGGCACGGCCACTGGTGTCGCCGATCGCACGACGACGATCGCGCTCACCGTCACGCCTACGCCAAGCATCACCGTCGCGGTGGGATCTGCAGCGCTCTCCGTGGCGGCGGGCGCCAATGCCACGAATCCGATAACCATCACGCGCGCTGGCGGCTTTGCGGGTGATGTCTCGCTCACGTTGTCGGGCGCACCGAGCGGCGTCACGGGCGTGTTCACGCCAGCCAACGTTGCGGCGGGCAGCACGACGTCATCCTTGGCACTGACAGTGGGTGCCGCGACGGCGCTGGGCAGCTACACGCTGACAGTCAACGCCACCGGTACCGGCGTGGCTGCCAAGACGGCGACGATCGCGCTCACGGTCACCGCGGCGGCACCGGTGGCCAACTACACGCTCTCGGCCAGCAGCGTGTCGGCGCAGCAGGGCGCGACGGGCACGAGCACGGTGACGATCACGCGCACCGGCGGATTTGCGGGCGCGGTGAATCTCGCGGTGAGTGGACTGCCGAGTGGCGTGACGGCGACGTTTAACCCGGCGTCGGCGACGGGCAATTCGTCGTCGTTGTCGCTGGCGGTGGCATCGAGCGTGGCGACCGGTACGTACTCCGGCACGATCACGGGTACGGCGACGGGGCT
This sequence comes from Gemmatimonas sp., assembly GCA_965279375.1. Taxonomy (GTDB): domain Bacteria; phylum Gemmatimonadota; class Gemmatimonadetes; order Gemmatimonadales; family Gemmatimonadaceae; genus Gemmatimonas. Next base: position 4,678,474 of record OZ257156.1, read on the forward strand.
GGCGAACGTGACGACGCCGGTGAGCCTGACGGTGACGAGCGGCAACTCGGGCGGCGGTGGCAACATCGCCTTCCGCTTCTGCGGTCAGAGCCCGGTGCCGGTGTTCTTCGCGTATCGCAACGGATCGACCGGCAGCTGGACCGCGGTGTCGCCGAGTGCGAACAACACGTTCAGCTTCTCGCTCTCGGCGTCGACGGGTCAGGTGGCGTATGTGACCTCGACGGGTACGAACTCGGTGCAGGTGAACGTGCAGAGCTACGCCGCGAGTGAGTTCCCGGGCATTGCCACCAACCAGTGTGGCGGTGCGTTGGGCAACAAGACTGTCACCGGTACGGTAGCAGGGCTCGCTGCCGGGCAGTCCGCGACGATCTCGTTGGGCAACGGGTCCACCACCGTTTCGGCGAACGGTTCGTTCACCATCACAAACGCGACCGATGGCAACACCGATCTCGTGGCGACGCGCTCGGGTCTCAACTTCACGACCTTCTCGCAGGCGACGGACAAGTTCATCCTCCGGCGCAACATCAACCCGGCCGCCGGTGGCTCGATCGGCGCAACGCTCGACTTCGGATCCGCAGAAGCGGTAAATCCTGCAACGACGACGGGAACCGTCACGAATACTGCGGGTGAAGCTGTGATCGGACAGGTCTCGTTCCAGACGGCGAACGGCGGCTTCGGCGCCTTCTTCAGCCTCGGCGCCGTGCAGACGTCGCCGGTCACGCTGCTCGGCGTGCCGAGCAACCTGACGCAGTCGGGAGACTTCCACCTTACGTTGATCTCGGCTTCGGGTACGAACACCGTCGGCCCGATCAACTCGCGCACGGTCACCCAGTACAACCGCGACCTCGCCGCGCGCTCGCTCACGCTCGGACCGCTCCTCAACGCGCCAACGATCACGACGGTCGGCTCCTCGCCGTATGCCCGTATCCGAGTGCAGGGATCGTGGCAGACCGAGTACAGCGACCAAGTGACCATGGGCTTCGGGCAGTCCAACGGACGGACGTGGGCACTCACGGCATCACGCAATTTCTTTGGCGGCGGAGCCGCTCAGTACGACCTCGAAATCCCGGACCTCAGCGGCGTTGCCGGCTTCAGCAACGCCTGGGGACTTTCCGTCGGAGCATCGACCGTCTCCAGCCTAAGCGCGTACAACGGCTACTCGGGACTGACAACGATTCTCGAGGGATCGATCTTCCGCATCGGCACGCGCACCGTGACGATCACCCCGTAACGGCAACACGGCCTCGCCGCCGCCGCGGCGAGGCCCCCACGCCCCGTCCCGCCTTCCCCACAACCCAACACGCCTCCGGTCCTTTCCCGACCGGAGGCGTGTTCGGTTTAACCCGCTCTTGACCGTCTCTTTGCGCCGTCCTAAGGTGGCGAATGAGACTTCTGGTCCAGCACCAAAGCACGTGGGCGTACCCCACACCGGCCGCACTTGGGCCCCATCTGATCCGCCTCGCGCCCGCCAGCCATACGAAGGCTCGGATCGAGACCTTCGGCCTCAACGTCGGCCCCACCGCCGGCGATATCCGCTGGCAACAGGACCCCTACGGCAACAAGGTCGCGCGCCTCACCTACCCCGCCGGCACTCGCGTGCCCGCGCTTCAGGTGGGCATCGAGTTCACCTGCGAGGTCAAGCCGGTCAACCCGTTCGATTTCTTCGTCGATGACCGCTGCAAGGAAGCGCCCTTTGCCTATCCCGCCGAGCTGCAGCCCGACCTCGCCCCGTTTCTCGACCTGCGCGACGCGTCGTTAACCGGTGGCCCGAAGCTCGACGCGTTTCTAGACGCGCTCCCCCGCGATGGCGACACCGTCCAACTCGTCGTCGCCCTCAACGAGGCGGTCAATCGCGTCACGCGCTACGTCATTCGCGAAGAGGCGGGCATCTGGACGCCGGAAGAAACGCTCACGAACGGCCGCGGCAGCTGTCGCGACTCCGCCGTGCTGCTCATCGCCGCGCTCCGCTCCCGCGGACTCGCCGCGCGCTTCGTCAGCGGATACCTGATTCAGCTCACCGACGAAGGCATGATCCCCGGCGCGCCCAAGGGCGTCTCGCGGGACGTCGTCGATCTGCACGCGTGGGCCGAGGTCTTCATTCCAGGCGGCGGCTGGATCGGTCTCGATGCCACAAGCGGACTGCTGTGCGGCGAAGGACACATCCCCCTCGCCTGCACCGCCACGCCGCCGCTCGCCGCGCCGGTCGAAGGCACGAGCGACACGCAGGCCGAGGGCGTCAGCTTCACAATGCGCATCGAGCGGCTGGGCCACGAGCCGCAGCCCACGCGCCCGTACGAAGAGTCGGTGTGGGAAGCGCTGCTGGCCGCCGGCGATCGTGCCGACGAGGCACTGCGCGCTGCCGGCCTCACGATGACGATGGGCGGCGAGCCGACGTTCAACGGGCGCGACAACCCGTCGTATCCCGAATGGAACGGTGATGCACTGGGCCCCGACAAAACCAAGGTCGGTCGCCGCTTTGCCGCCGGTCTCGTCGAGCGACTCGCGCCCGGCGGCATCATCATGGAGCGCGTTGGCAAGCAGTATCCCGGCGAGAGTCTGCCGCGCTGGGCGCTCGACATCATCGGCCGACGCGACAGGCGCCCCATCTGGCGTGGCCCCACGCTGGTCGACCCCACCGGCGCCACCACGGCCGACGCCACGCGCTTCGCTGCCACACTCGCCGGCCGCCTCGGACTCGGCCGCTTCGTCATTGCCGCCTACGAAGACCCGTGGCGCGCCCTGCAGGACGAAGCCAACCTCCCCATCGACGTCGATCCGCGTACCGCCAAGCTCACCGACTCGGAAGAGCGCCGACGTCTCGCACGCCTGCTCGATCGTGGCATCAACACCGAAGTGGGATACGTGCTGCCGCTCACGCGCTTTGAAGGCGCATGGGTGAGTGATCGATGGACGTTCCGTCGCGGCAATTGCTTTCTGCTGCCCGGCGACGGACCGATGGGGCTGCGCTTGCCGCTGCAGTCGCTCACGGCCGCATGGGTGGCCGCGCCAACAGAAGCCTCGCTCGACGCGCCCGATCCGCGACGCGAGGCCGCACTCAAGGCCGAAGACGAACGACAAGCGCGTTTACGCGCGGCGTTGCAGCGCGTGATTCAAACGCAGCGCGAAGGTAGCCGACAGACGCAGAGTTCCGTTGGCATCATTGGTGGCACAGTGGTGCAAGGAGCCACGGTGCGCACCGCGCTCTGTGTGGAGGCACGCGATGGTGCACTGCGCGTCTTCTTTCCGCCGCTCGAAACGCTCGACGATTTCCTCGCGCTGCTGTCCGCGGTCGATCGCACGTCGCAAGACCTTGGCTTGCCAGTCGCGCTCGAAGGCTATCCGCCGCCGTCGTCCAACGAGCTGCAGAAGTTCTGCATCACCCCCGACCCCGGAGTGCTGGAGGTCGCACTCACACCCGTCACGAGCGTGCGTGAACATGCGGCCCTCGTGGACACGGTGTTTGACGTCGCGTTGCATGCGGGGCTACACAGCGAGAAGTATCTGCTCGACGGTCGCATGGCCGGCAGCGGCGGTGGCAATCACATCACCTTCGGTGGACCGGAGCCGCTCCAAAGCCCCTTCCTGTCGCGCCCTGATCTGCTGGCGAGTCTGCTCACCTTCCTGCAGCACCATCCGTCGCTGTCGTACATGTTCTCGGGGCTGTTCGTCGGCCCCACGTCCGAAGCGCCGCGCGTGGATGAAGCGCGACACGACGCGCTGTACGAACTCGAGATCGCGCTCGACCGCGCGCACGATCGCTCGCAGCCCACGCCCACGTGGCTGACGGACCTCCTGTTCCGTCATCTCCTCGTCGACGTGGCCGGCAACACGCACCGCGCCGAGCTCTCGATCGACAAACTCTTCGATCCCAACACGCCGTACGGCCGACAGGGTATCATCGAGATGCGCGCCTTCGAAATGCCGCCGCACCCGCGAATGATCACGGCGCAGGCGCTGCTGCTGCGCTCACTGCTCGCGAGCTTCGCGCACGAGCCGTATCAGGCGCCGCTGGTGCGCTGGGGACAGACGCTGCATGACAAGTTTTTGCTCCCCACGTTTCTCTGGCGCGATTTCGAAGACGTGCTGGGGTTTCTCGACGCGCGCGGCTTCCCGCTTCCTGTCGATGGCTACAAGCCGTTCGTCGATCTGCGCTGTCCGCTGGTGGGCACACTCGACGCGGGCGACATCGTCCTCGAAGTGCGCAACGCCATCGAGCCTTGGCCGGTGCTTGGCGAAGAAGCGACACCAACCGGCACGTCGCGCTACGTCGATTCGTCGATGGAGCGCATCGAAGTACGGCTGCGTGGTGCGGTCGCCGAGCGCCACGTCGTGCTGGTGAATGGTCACCGCCTGCCGCTACGGCCATCTGGCGTTGCATCGGAGCTCGTCGGCGGTGTGCGATTCCGCGCGTGGGCACCGCCGCACAGCCTCCATGCGCATCTTGGCATTCATCACCCGATCGCGCTCGACATCGTCGACACGTGGGGGCGTCGCTCGCTCGGCGCGTGCGCCTATCACGTCTGGCATCCGGAAGGGCGCAGTTTCGATTCGCCGCCGCTCACCCGATTCGAAGCATCCGCGCGTCGCGCACAACGCTTCACGCGAGAATCGCCGTTGCGGGCGCCGGTGCAGCCTCGCGAAGCCGCCGCGCACGGCGACGCTCCCTACACGCTCGACCTGCGCCGCTACCCTATCGATCGTCCGCCACCACGCGGTGAGGAGACTGCCGACTCGTGACAAACAGCCTGCCCTCCAGTCTCTTCGAACGCTATCAGTCACCGCCGGGCACGTATGACGAACTCTTCGACGCCACCGGTGCCGCGCGCGACGCGTTTCACCGTGTGCTGGCCGCCCTCGGCGCGTCATCGCCCGAAGACTTCGCCAAAAGTCAGGCGCTCGCCGAAGTGGCAATGCTCAAGCAAGGCGTCACCTTTTCGGTGTACGCTGACAATCGTGGCACCGAAAAGGTCTTTCCGTTCGATCTGGTACCACGCATCGTCGCCGCGCCCGACTGGCAGCCGCTCGAGCGTGGGCTCGCGCAACGCGTGCAAGCGCTCGGACATTTTCTGGACGATGTCTACGGCGAGCAGCGCATCCTCCGCGACGGCATCATCCCGCGCGAGCTGGTGCTGGGCGCACAGCAGTACCTGCCCGTCATTCACGGCGTGAGGCCGGCCGGCGGCGTGCGTGTCCACATCGCGGGCATCGATCTCATTCGCGATGCGGACGGCTGCTTCCGCGTGCTCGAGGACAACGTGCGCACCCCCTCCGGCGTGTCGTACGTGCTGGAGAATCGCCTCGTCACCAAGCGCATCTTCCCGCGCCTGTTCGAGCAGGCGTCAGTGCATCGCGTCGATCACTACCCTACGCGACTCGGCGAAACGCTGCGCAGCGTCTCCCCGCGCGACCCGGATGAATCCACCGTGGTGGTGCTCACCCCCGGGTCATACAACTCGGCGTACTTCGAGCACAGCTTTCTCGCGCGGCAGATGGGCATCGAGCTGGTGGAGGCGCCGGACCTGTTCGTCGAGCACGACAAGGTGTTCATGCGAACCACGCGCGGACCGAGGCGCGTGGACGTGATCTATCGCCGCACCGACGAACTCTTTCTCGACCCCGAAGTCTTCCGCCCCGACTCCGTGCTGGGTGTGCGCGGCCTCATGCGCGCGTGGGCCGCCGGCAACGTGACGTTAGCCAACGCGCCGGGCAATGGCGTCGCCGACGACAAGGCGATCTATCCGTTTGTACCGGACATGATTCGCTACTACCTCTCGGAAGCGCCCATCCTCGAACAGGTGCCCACGTACGTGTGCCTGCGCGACGAGGACCGTCGCTACGTGGTGGACCATCTCAGCGAGCTGGTGGTGAAGGCCGTGGATGAATCGGGCGGCTACGGCATGCTCATGGGACCACAGGCGTCCAAGAAGGAGATCGACGAGTTCCGCACGCGGATCGAGGCCGACCCGCGCAAGTACATCGCGCAGCCGCGCATCGAACTCTCTACCTGCCCCACCTGGGACCCGAGCAAGCGCTGCATGGAAGCCCGTCGCGTGGATCTGCGTCCATATATCCTCTCCAATGCGCAGGGCCCGTGGGTGCTGCCCGGTGGCCTCACGCGCGTCGCACTCGTGCCCGGATCCTACGTCGTCAATTCGTCGCAAGGCGGCGGATCGAAAGACACGTGGGTGCAGAAGGGGGTCGCATGATCTCACGCGTTGCCGACTGCTGCTTCTGGTTAGGGCGCTATGTCGAGCGCATCGAGGCGACGGCCCGCCTGCTCTCCGTTACGCGCACCTTGGCGATGGACGCCGAGCTGGAGCCGCGGCAGTGCTGGCTGCCGGTCGTCATCGTGATCGGTGAAGAGCCGCAGTTCATCGACCGCACGACGGAGTCGCCCATCGCGCAGACCTCGGGCGAACAGGTCGAACGGTACATGACGTGGGATGAGCAGAACCTCTCCTCCATCAAGGCCTCCATCGCCGCCGCGCGAGAGAACGCACGACAGATCCGCGAGGTGATCAGCCTCGAAGTGTGGGAGGCGATCAACGAGTTGTATCTCTGGATGGGTGGCGCCGATGCACGCGCTGAGTATGCGAGCGATCGGTACATGTTCTATCGGTTCATCCGGCAGCGCTGTCAGTTGGTTGCAGGGCTGCTGCGCTCCACCATGCTGCACGAGCTCCCGCTCAACTTCATCTGGCTGGGCATGCTGCTCGAGCGTGCGGGGCAGACGGCACGCGTGGTTGACGTGCAGCACCACGCGCTGGTGATGCGCGAGCGTGAAAATCAGGTGATCGAGACCGCGCTCTGGCTCTCGCTGCTGCGAGCCTGCTCGGCGTTCGAGCCGTTCACCAAGCGCAACCGCGGGCGCATCACCGGCGACGCCGTGGCGCACTTCCTGATCTTCGAGCCGCTCTTCCCCAAGTCCATCGCCTACAGTGTGCATGAGGCATGGCGGCGGTTCATGGTCATTCGCCCGCCGGAAGAGCCGGATCTACCCGGCGCTCGGAGCGCGGAGCGGCTGCGCGCGCTGGATCGATGGATCGCCGACAGGGCCGCGGTCGGGGCCGCTGGTGACGTTCACGGCATGCTCACACATGTTGTGGATGAAATTGCCGATATTTGTACGGACATCGGTGCCGAACTTTTTGGCCACGCGTCCGCCCCCGCCCTGGAGTCTGCGCAGTAATGCCCAAGTACCTCGCGATGTCGTTCGAAGGCGACTTCGCACCCTCGTTCGACCTGCATTGCCTGCGCCCCGGACGTCGCCCCCCTGATGGCTGGGGGCTGGGCTACTACCCGGGCGGTGGACAGGCGGCGGCTGTTCTCAAGGAACCGTCTCCACCGTTCGGCAGCATTCGCAGTGAGCTGGTGAAGGCGTGGGAGCATCTGGAGTCGTCGCTGTTCGTGCTGCACATCCGCGTGGCCACGTGGGGCCCAGTCAGCGACGCCAACACACAGCCGTTCGCGCGTAGCTGGGGCGGGCGCGATTGGTTGATGGCGCATGCCGGCAGCCTGACACAGCGGTTGCCACAGCGTGCAGGGGCGCGCTTTGAAGCGGTCGGCTCCACCGACACGGAACAGCTCTTCTGCGAACTGCTCGACCGCGTTGCAGACATGGGCTGGCGCTCGCTCGGCGATGCCGACCCCGAGTTGTTGCGTCGCTGGTTCGCGGAAGTGAACGACAAGGGTGTGCTCACCAGTTGCCTCACCGATGGTCGTGATCTGGCGGTCTACGCCGACGAGCATGGCGACGGCGACGTGTACGTGTGCGAGATCGTGCCGCCGTTCAACGAGATGTCGTTTGGCGATGAGGATCTCACCGTCGATCTCGGTCAGCGCGGCGTGAAGAGCCGGAAGGGCGTTGTGGTGTCGAGCGATCCGTTGCAGGTGACTGGCATCAAGGACGCCAAGTGGCGCCGGTTGCCGCCCGGCCATCTGCTGATCATTCGGCAGGGGGCGATTCGCGTGGAAGTCGCACCCCCCGCGAGTGAGACCGCCGACTCCGCGAGCCCGCTGATCACCGCAGACGTCATGGGACCCAACGGCGCAGAAGCCGCGGTCATCCGCCGCGCGACGACCGTGCATCCCGTCGCCGCGCCGGTGCGCCAGCTCGAGATCGTGCATCACACCGTGTATCGCTACAAACGTCCCGTCGAACGCAGCACGCACAACTTGCGTCTCGTGCCGATGCAGGATCATCTGCAGCGCTTGCTGTCGCACACGCTGACGGTCACGGTCGACGGACAGCCTCTTTCCACGCCGCAAAGCGCAGAGTACGAAGACGTCTTCGGCAATCGCGCGCAACGCCTGCTCATCGAGCGTCCGTATCACGAGCTCTCGATCGAGTCACGCGCCACCGTCGAGCTGTACGACACCGATCCGCTCTCGTTCCGTCCGTTGCGCGTGCGCTCCTCCATCCCGCTGGTGTGGATGCCGTGGCAGCGACAGATCCTGCAGCCGTTTCTGTTGCCTCCGGAGCTGCCGGAGAGTGAGCTCAACGAGCTGCTCGACTACGCGATGAGTTTCGTGAAGCGCAACGATTCCGATCTGCTGGAAACGTTGCTCGACATCAACAACTCGATCTTCCGCGAGTACGCGTATCGGCAAGGCACCACGACGGTCTCTACGACGCCGTTCGAGGTGTACGTCAACCGCTTTGGCGTCTGCCAGGATTTCACCAACCTCTTCATCTGCCTCGCGCGCCTGCTCGGCGTTCCGGCGCGCTACGTGTGCGGCTACGTGTACACGGGCCCCAGGCACGTCAACCAACGCCAGTCGGAAGCGTCGCACGCGTGGGTGCAGGTGTACTTGCCCGAAGTGGGCTGGAAGGGATTCGATCCGACCAACGGCATCCTCACACAGACGGATCACGTGCGCACCGCCGTGGGTCGCAATTACGTGGACGCCACGCCAACGTCAGGAACGATCTACGTGGGCGGTGGCTCGGAGTCGCTGTCGGTGGACGTGCGCGTGTCGCCGACGGAAGCGGTGGCAGAGACGGTTGCGGTGGGTTGAGTGGTCAGCTGTTGGGTGGGTCGGGTAGCGTTGTCAGCGCCGTGAGTGCCTGCAGGCGATCGCTATCGTCCGCAAGTTTGGCCAGCTGTAGTTGCGTAGCGGCGAACGCGGCATCGCGCTGGACGCGGTAGGCCGCGTATTGCTCCCCGCGACGCGTGAGGGTGAGGATGCCGAGTACGGCTCCTGCCCACGCGTCGCCTGCGTCGCGACGCTCGCTCAGATGCGCCGAAACAGAAGGCGAGAGCAGCTCCTCCAAGTGGTCCGTCAAATATTCGGACGAGAAGCCCGCAGTGGACCACTCGTGGACGGCAACTCGCGCGAGCAACGGCGCGTACGCTTCGACGATGCCATCGCTGCGCGCCTTCGCGAGCAGGCCGCGACGCTGCTGGACGGCTGTTGGATTCGCACCGGCGTCGAGCAACTCGAGCAGGAGCGTATCGCTGCCCGGCTCCAACAGCTCCGGATGCGCCGCGAGATAGTCGCGTGAGTGCGACCAGCTATCCGCGTTCCACCACGCCACAGCCAGACGATCGAGCGCCGGATCGATGCGCAGCCACTCCGGCACGTCGCCTGCCGCATGTTGCCAGTGTGCATCGAAGACATCCGGATATCTCGCGCGTTCGCGACGTGCAATCATCCGCAGATATCTCGCGCGCCCGCGTACGAGCTCTGGCTCGCTCAGCGCCGCGTGTAGGCAGCGCACAGTTTCCCCGAACTGCTCAACAGGGCGCGAGCGCAGTATCTGCAGGTTTTCGACAAGCGACGGGTTGTCCGCCAGGGACAGCAGGACCGCGTTCCAGACCGCGTCGTCGGCGCCCGAGAGCGGCGCAGCCAGCAGTTCCGCCGCTCGCAACTCTCCCTGAGCGATCGCGCGGAGCCGATTGATGCCCTCTGCCATAACGGACGCGCCCTCATCTTCCGCACCGGTCTCGTTCAGAGCGCGACCCCGAACGATGTATGCCAACGCCAGCGCCACAGCGCTCGCCGAACGTCCAGGACTTTCCAGCAGCGCGAGCGCACGCGTCGATAGCGAAAGCGCACTCGCGAAGTCGTCAGCCTTGAGCTGCATCAGGCTCAGATTGAAAAGCGCCGTCCCAACCCACCCGTCGGATACGCCTCGCAGCGAATCCACGTCCAGCAGAGCGAGTGCTTCTTCCAACGACCGGCGGGCATCCTCAACGCGATCGAGCGCAAGCAACGCTGCGCCAGCGTTGAGCGCGCACACGCCGCGGGGCAACCCCGTCTGCCCGGACGCTTGGTACGGTGCCAGCACCGCGTGCGCTTCCGCCGCGAACGCCAGCGCCTCCAGCGGCCGCGCCTGCGTCACGCAGCCGCCGGTGAGATCAGCAAGCAACGACGCCAACTGCAGTGCGGACGCCAGCGTACTGATGTGCGCCTCGCGGAAGGCCTCAAGCGAACCTTCGCGTGCCTCTGCCGCCTCCTCGCTGCGGCCGAGCTGTTCCAGCATGGCGAACAGTCGACCCCACGACGCCACGGTTCCGCGACGAACGAGACGATCGGGGGACGAGCTCATCAACGTGATCGCTTCTCGTTGGCGATCGACCAGTACTTCCGTAGCGCCGCCCGTCGCTATCGCAACCGACGTGTCGACCACGATGCCCAGAATCGCACGGAGCTGCGCGCTGCGCGCCGACGAACGCAGTCTCTCCTCGAGCGACGCGAGTTCGGCGAGTCCCGTCCTCGCGTCCGTGCTCAGCAATTGCACTGCACGTTCGAGCTGTACCAGCGCCAACGAGACCTGCGCGTCGGCGTTGCTCTCCGCGTGTGGACTGATCAGGCCAAGCGCTTCATTCAGCAACGCCAGCGGATCGGTCCCGATCGGAGACGCCCAGCCGAGTATCCCTTCGACGCGCATCGTAAAGGCGAGGAGCCGCAACCCTTCCGCCGTGGCGACGTCGAGAATCGTACCCGTCGCTTGGCGCGCACGGTGCAGTATCGCCACGCGCTCAGCGGCCAGTGGTCGTGGTCTCGTATCCGCAGGCCGCACGCCAGTAGCACCGCTCTCATAGAGCGCGCCGACAAGCTCGGCCACCTCGATCTTGGCGCGAATCACCAGAGCATCCACCAGCAGGGCGATGCGATGGTCGCTCGACTCCGTCTCCGCGTCGAGCAGCGTGATCGCGCGCCGGCTATAGCCGTCGGCGCTCGTCATGTCTCCTAGCGCTTGCGCGGACTGCGCCGCCAGGTAGAGCGCGCGAGGCAGCTCGAATGCGCGCACCTCCGGTTCGTCGACGAGCGACTCGAGCAGTTCGATTGCCTCTTGAGCAACCCGAACAGATGCGCGCGGATTTCCGAGCCGCAGTTGTGAAAGCACCCGCGCGGTCAGCGTCCCCGCCAGCGTTCGTCGTCCAGACGATTGCTCGGTCGCGTTGCGCGCGATGTCGGAGGCCTCCGTAGCCGCGGCATCGGACTCTTCCGATTCCTCCGCGGCGCCCAACGCGGAGGACAACGCGTACAATGCCATCGCAAGCTCCATCGGCACGCCGAGCTGGCGCTGGATGTCGACGGCCTCTCGTTGCAATTCCACCGACTCCTTCGGCAATCCGCGAAGCAGTGCGGTGCTGCTGACGACCGCCAGTGCTTGGGCGAGGCTGGGGAGGAACGCGTCGCGATCGCGCTCCACCAGTCGGCGCAATAGGACGATCCCCTCCGGCCCCGCATCCGCGAGATGTCGCCAGGCGTGACGCCAGAGGTACGGGTGCGCCTTCGGCGGCTGCCCTTGATCGAGCAGGGACTCATACTGCTCCGCGATGGCCGTCGCGATCGCGCGTGCGGCCTCTGGCAACAGACGTCGTCCGAGCGCCGCACCGGTCGTGGGCCGCAGATAGTCCACCAAGCGCTGGTGCGCGATGCGAAACACGCCCTGATCGCCTTCGGATCCGGCCACCACGTGGCGAGCGAGCGCGTCGAGCAACGCGTACACATCGTCGCGCTGATACGTTGTGCCGCTGGGCGAGAGCGCGGTCGCCACCGCCGGCCAGACATCATCAGGCGGGAAACCGCTTCCCAGCGCACAGGCAAGCGCGCGCATCAGTTCACGTGCCGCGCTGGGGTGTGCGCGACCGCCGATCATGAGCACGGTCTGTTCGAGGTCGCGTTCGAGCGCCGCCTCCACGCCGGTGGGCAATCGGTCGCGCCAATCCGCGCGACTGGTATCCACTGGTGTCTCGCGCAGCTGCGAGGTCACCAGCCGCGCGAACAGGAACGGTCCCGCGCCGAGCGGTGCGTCAGCGGCGGCGGCTTCGATGATCGCGTCGGCAACCAGCGTGGGATCCATTTCGCGTGAGACGCTTTCCAGTCGACGCACCACGTATCGGCGCACATCCTGCATCGTCTCTGCGGCATCGTCCGCGAGATTGATCGTCTCCCCGGTGGTGCCAAGCAGCGCCAATAGTCCCGGTTGCCCCGCGCCACTGGAGACCTCGCGCGTACCCACCAATACCAGCGCCTCGCGCGAAAGGGGCTGCACCACTTCGAGTGCGAGATTGCGGCACTCCGTGTCGCCCGCTTCGTCGAGCCCGTCAAGCACGAGCATGAGCGGCCGTCCCTCACGCTTGCGGCGGGCGGCAAGTCCCAGAATGTCGTAGATGCTCGAATCCGCGTCGAGCTCGAGTTGTTGCGCGAGATTCACGACGGCGGTGCGTGTATCCAGTCCACGACAGTGCAACTGCGCGCTCACTGTTCCTTCACCTGGATCAAGCGTGTCGGGGATGTCGTCTTGCGTGAGCAGGCGCGCCCGCTCCCAGGAATCAGACAGACTCGCGATGCGCCCGAGAACAGCGGACTTCCCCGAGCCCGCGGGCCCGGTCACAACACATGTACCCGGCGCTCTGCGCGCGATCCACGACACGATGCGCGACAATACGCTGGTGCGCCCGGTGAAGAACGAGATGTCGGCTTCCTGCGGCTGGGCGACCGCGCGCTCGTCAGGATCACCCTCCGGCGCCAGGCCTCGCGTACGCACGCGCGAGGGGCCGCGAAGCACACCACGTGACGTGCCGCGCGCCGCCTGGAGCAGATGCTCTACCACACGATGCTGCGCCTGCGGCCGATAGAGGGGATTGCGCAGCATCGGCCACGCATTGCCCGTCGAGGCCTGTTGCGGTGAATGCCGATCCTCCGACCACTCCTTCAACAACGCGTCGATGACATCGTCGCCGCGCACGCGCGCATCGTACACTCCCCAGCGCAATCGTAAGCGTTCGTCCTTGGGACCTTCGGTGAGCAGTCGCTTGAGTTCGCGCGGCAGCGCACCGCTCAGCGATTCCTCATCGGCGCGCGACGCCGACACCACGCCGAACCACGCGGAGCCCGGATCCTTACGTCCGGCGATCACCGCGTCGGCCATGGCGAGGGCCGGCGCCACCCCGCCGCCGGAGAAACAGGTGTCCACGACCACGAGCACTTGCGACGCGCCGGTGCGCGCGGCCCATGCACCGAGTTGCGCAGCACTCGCCACTTCGTCGTCGCGCACGTCGTCGGCGCGACTCATGAGCAGGACGTCGCCGTCCGGCCCCGGCGCTCCGTGTCCGATCCAGACCACCACCAGCACGCCGCCCTGCAGCGATTGCCTGCCGAGCGCCCCTGTGACCTTCCCCAGCAAATCACCCTGCGTCAGGTCGGCAAGCAGCACGCCGTCGAAACCATGCTCGGTCTTCAGGTGTGTGACCAACTCCGACGTATCAGGAACTGCGCGCTGGAGCGGCGCGAGCTTCGCGTATGCCCCGTTTGCGATCGCGACAACCCGGTGCGCCTGCTCGCTCACGCCAACGCCCCGTTCCACACGAGGAAGGGATGCGTGACCGGTGCTGGACCGCCGGCGATCGCGCCGCTCACACGCGCGTGATAGCCACCGGCCGGCAGTGGTCCGAGCGTTGCCCACCCGTCCTTGCCAACGACGGTCGCAGGTCCCATCTGCTGCAACCGTTCGTCAAACACCGTGACGTGAAGGCGATCGTCACCTTCGTCATGCACGCGGAGTCGGGGGCGATCTTCAGGTGACCATAGCTCCGCCATCGAGACGCCGATGGTCGATGGCGCGGTCGACTGCCAGATCACGTCTTCACGCGTGAGCAAGCCGTCGATGAGATCGAGCGCGGAACGAGTGCCCTGCAGCTCCCCATGCTGATTGGCAACTTCGAGCACCTCACGATTCCTCCCCTGCACCGGTTGGGAGGCAAGGCGCGGCACCGTTCCATCGCCACCCTGACTACTCCCGTCGATCTCCTCCGAAGCGATCAGTCGTCCATGCGACCATGCCGCCGTCGTCAGGGTGGGCTGCCGGATGCCCACGACCTTGTGGAACGCATACGCGGGCTCCGGCGAGGCATCGAGCGTCGCGTGAAAGGCGAGGGCGTCGTCCTGCATAGCGCGGGAGACGTCGGGGAGATCGAGGCCGTGCAGACTTCGACGCGGCACATCAGTACCGAGATCGAGACAGTCGTACGTCGGCAGCAACTGATGCAACGACGGCAGACTGCGAGCGAACTCTGTGAGATGGAGATGAAACGGCCCGAGGCTCGGCTCGAGGCCGTTCGACAGCGTATTCAGCGCTTTGAGGGCGCCGCGATGCGGCGTGCCGATGGTGATCAGCGTGCGGGTGAAAGCGGCACCTCCTTCCTGCTCGAGAAACCACCGCGCGATCAGTCCGCCCATTGAATGACACACCAGCACGAGGCGCGACTCTTCCATGCCCGGCTGCTCACGCCAGCGTGCCAGCGCGTCTTCGGCGACGACCTTCAGCAGGCGCGCGTTATAGCGATTCGACAGCCGCCAGTCGTAGGGAAACGAAATCAGATTGGGAATGCGATCCGGATCGCGCGGATCGGGCTCGATCATCTGGAAGCGCGTGCTCCGCAAAAACTCGAGTGTCCCATCGTACCCGGTGATGGGGCTCCACAGTCCTGGGATCACGTGAAGGCTCGGCAGCAGATGCGTCGCACGAATCCTGTTGCCTGGCGGGGCCTCATCGCCGATGCCGATTGGCAGTGCGAGCGACTGCAGTGAACCTCCGAGCGTCTTGATCGCGTTGACCAGGCTGCCCGCCTCAAGCGACCAGATCGGCCCTCGCTCCATATGCTCCAGAGCGCTCCCCATGATGCCGGGGATGACGATGACGACGTCGCGAACGAGATTCGTATCCACAGGCATTGGGCGACCGGCGCGGCGCGCGGCGAGGCAACGGACGGAACGTCAACTGGGCTACCGCGGAAGAAAGTATCTCCCGCAGGCCATCCGCGTGATAGGGCTACCGCGCGCTTCCGACGTGGGGCGCAACGACGTGGACGCCACGCCAGCGTCAGGAACGATCTACGTGGGCGGTGGCTCGGAGTCGCTGTCGGTCGACGTACGCGTAACCCCGACTGTGCTCGTACCAGAGGCGGCTGGCGTCAGCTGAGTCGACAAGAAACCGTAGCCATCACTCGGCGCGTCGGTATTCCATGTAGCGCGCCGTGTCGTCGGCCACCGCCTTGCCGTACAGCCGCTCGACCATCTCCAGGGACATGTCGATCCCCGCCGAGATGCCCGCCGATGTGACGACGCCATCGTGCACGACGCGCGCATCGCGCTGCACGTCGATGGTGGCGTCCAGCGAGGCGAGCGCATCGAGGGCGCCCCAATGAGTCGTCGCGCGCTTGTGCGCGAGCAGACCAGTCTGCGCCAACAGCAATGCACCCGAACAGACGGACGTGACGTGAGTCGCGTTCGCAGCGGTCGCGAGAATCCAGTCCAACGTCGGAGGGTGTTCCAGCAATGGTCGCGTTCCCCAGCCGCCGGGCACCACGAGTAAGTCGATCGGTGGTGCCGACGCGAAATCGTAGTTCGGCAGCAATTGTAGTCCGCCGGTCGCCGTCACCGGCCCAGCGCGTTCCGCAACCAGAAATACGGAGAACGGTGCGCTCGCGTCGCTTCGCCGTGAGTCGAGCCCGGGCTCGAGGCGCGTGCGGGAGAACACCTCAAACGGCCCCGCAAAGTCCAGCACCTCGACCTGGTCGAAGACCAGGATACCGACGGTTAGCGTCACGACTGCTCCTGATAAGACGGAGATAGGACTCTGCGACTACGGCTCCGCATGAATCTCCGATCACGCGCTCGAATAGAGAAGTCGGTCGTCCCCGCGTGTGTGTGGTGGGCGATGACGCCACTGGTCCTCAAGAATCCGTGCGCGCAATCCGAGACTGCAGCTGAGGTCGACGCCGGCCGTGTAGGCACCTCACGCCATTCGCCGGATCTACCTCGCATGCGCATTCCGTTCTTCGCTCCGTCTGACGAAGTCGCTCGTCTCAAGGCACAACTCGCGCAGGTCACCGAGCGGTCGGATGTTCTCGACCAGTCATGCGGCGTGGGGTTGTGGGACGCAGTGTTGTACAACGCGGACGCGCTCGATCCGCGCAGCGTGTGGACCTGGTCGCCCGAGTTCCGTCGCCTCATCGGCTACAGCAGCGAAGCGGACTTCCCCAACGTCTGCCAATCGTGGTCGGACAAGCTGCATCCCGATGACGCGCCTGCCACATTTGCTGCGTTCGGCGGCCACCTCAAGGAGCCCAACGGCACCGGCCACTACGACGTCACCTATCGTCTCAAGATGAAGGACGGCGAGTACCGCTGGTTCCGCGCCAGCGGCGGCTGCCGTCATTCTGCAGACGGGCAGACCATCCGCGCCTGCGGGTCGCTCACGTTCATTCATGAGCAAAAGATGCAGGCGCTCAAGATCGAGCAGGATGCGCACTACGATCAGGAGGTCATCGCCGCTCTTGCCGACGGCCTCAAGGCGCTCTCCGACGGCGACCTGCGGCATCGCATCGTGGCGGAGGTGCGCCCCACCGCGCAGCCCCTCAAGGACAGCTTCAACGCAACGGTCGAGCAGCTGCACGAAACGATCTCGCAGGTCAGCGCTGCCTCCTCGCAGGTGAAGAGCGCCGGTGAAGAGATCGCGGACGCGAGTCAGTCGCTCGCGGACGGCGCGACTCGTCAGGCCGCGAGCCTGCACGAAGTCACCAGCAGCCTCGACGAGCTGGCATCGATGGCGAGCACGAACGCCACGTCAGCACGCAAGGCCAGCGAGCTTTCGTCGGTGGCGCGTTCCCATGCGAGCGACGGCGAAGCACGGATGGCCAACCTCACGGCGGCGATGGCCGACATCAAGGCCTCCACGCAGGAAACCGCCCGCATCATCAAGACGATCAACGAGATCGCGTTTCAGACCAACCTGCTCGCGCTCAACGCGGCCGTCGAAGCGGCGCGCGCTGGCGATGCGGGCCGTGGCTTCGCCGTCGTTGCCGAGGAAGTGCGCTCACTCGCGCTCCGAGCGGCCGCCGCTGCGAAGAGCACGGAAGCGCTGATCGAGAAGAGCGTGACCGCGACTGAACGCGGCGTGCGACTGAACGATGAGGTCCTGAGCAGCCTGCAGGAAATCACCGGCCAGATCGCGCAGGTGGTGACCGTCGTGAGTGAGATTTCCGTCGCCAGCACAGGTCAGGTAGATGGCGTCTCGCGTATCACGCGTGCGGTGGCGGACGTGAACAACATCACGCAGCAGGTCGCTGCCAGCGCCGAGGAGTCGGCGAGCGCCGCCGCAGAACTCAACGCGCAGGCCAGCACGCTCAACGATACGGTATTGACGTTCGCGCTCGAGGAGGATGTGTTCGGTGAAGCGACACATGCGCCGGCGCGTCGTCCCGCACGCGCGATGGCGGGACGAGGGCGCTAGCTCACACCGCCGCGCGCTTCCGCCGCTCGAGCGGGCTCACGTTGCGCCGCGCCGCCGGCGTGATCCCGACCTCGCGGCACTTGGCGCGAAAGCCTGCGCCATGGTCCAGCGGCTCGCCGGTCTCGTGCTGCCACTGGTGCACCATCTCGTGCAACAGCGTGTGCATCGCCTCGCGCCAGCCATGCTTCGCAATGTGCGTACGTGACATCACGATCTCGCTCGGCCTGTGTCGCGACCCCGGATCGAAATGGCCCAAACGTGTGGCCATGCGGCCGGAGAGACGAATCGGCAGCGCGCTGAGCGTGCTGTCGAACCACTGTGCGTTGAGCGCTCGATGTGCCTCGCGCAGTTGCGCGATCATGGCGAGGTCGCCCGGACGCGCCGGTTCAGCGCGGCGCACCGCTGGCGCACGTTCCACGTCGAACGCGAGGATCTGTTCCTTGGCCGCGCTCCTCGCCTGCTTGGTGCGCGCCATCGCGAACGTCACGATGGCACGCAGCACGGGTTCCGGCGCATCCGCGTAGCCTTCGTGCACACGCAACGTACGGCCAATCAGCGAGACCATCACCGTCCGCGTGCGCATCAACGTCAGCCCTTCCACTCCGCGCAGCCCCAGCTCCTGCAGGCGTGAGAAGAGCACCGCGGTGCGGGCGCGGGTCGCGGAACGCCCGCGTGCGGGCCGATCACGCGTGGCGTCAGCGGCGGGTGTGGCGGTGGGCGTCGCCGCATCGCGAAAGAGTTGCGGCAGCGTCTCGCCGGGCATGACGGAGGGCGCGGCGATCGGCGCAGGCGCAAACGCGGATGGCACCGCCACCGGACGCGGGGTCGCAACCACGGGGCGAGCTGGCTCGGCGCGCTCCACCGCAGGCGACGGAGTGACCGTCGTCGTCGGTGTATCGAAATCAAAGCCGAGTTGCGAGAGCCAGGAGAGTCGCATCGCGGGGAAGTTTGCGCGCGCGAGCGACAAATGGGGAGTGGTGCAGGTGCGATCCGCCGTGTCGAATGTGCCAGAGCGGCTCACACCTGCTAGACCAGCGAAGCAGAGATCAGTGCGCTGACGCGCGCACCGTCGTCAGTAGGGCCCGCAGCGCATCCACCTGATCACCGACGACGGTGTGTCCCAATCCCGGGTAGATCCGCAGATCGACCGGTGCACCAGCTTCGGTAAACGCGGCCGCGGCGCTTCGCACGCGCGACTCCGGGATGTGCGCATCCTGATCGCCGCACGCCAGCAACACGGGCGTGCCAGCCAGCGCAGCATCGAGCGATCGCTGAGCCAACTCCTCTCCAATTAGCGCGCCGGCCAGCGCCGCAACCGCCCCGTAGCGCGCCGGATGACGTGCCGCGAATTCCAGCGTAAGGCAGGCGCCTTGCGAGAAGCCCGCCAATACGATCCGTTCGGAGGGAATTCCGGCGGCCTGCGCCTCCAGCACAGCGCGCTGCACCGACGCGAGGGCGCCGCTCAGCCACGGCTCGTTGCGCTCGATCGGCGCCAGAAAGCGATCGGGATACCACGAGTTTTCGTCGGCCCGAGGAGCGATGATGGCCGCGTCATCCGCACCCGCCGACCGCGCCAGCGGGAGCATCGACTCGGGGCTGCCGCCGCGCCCGTGCACCAGCACGAGCGCGTAGGTGGCGTTTGCCAGCGGCACGCCGGCGTGGAGCGCTGGGATGCCGGCGTGTGGCTGTTGGTCGTTGTCGCTGTGGTGCGTGCCGCTTGCAGGGGTCTTCAAAGTGTCCGTCGTCTGTTCAGTGTTGTGTTGCGCCATTGTCAGCGCCACGGCGTCCGTTCGATCGGCGTGAGATGCGCTTCGATTTTTTCGCGATGCTCTTCCATCCAGTACGGCAGTCGCAGCGTGGTGCCTGCTGTCTCGAACGGTTCGTCCACGAGGAAGCCTGGGCCCATCGTTGCGAGTTCGACGATGTGTCCATCGGGATCGCGCGTGTAGATGCTCTTGAAGTACGTCCGGTCCATCACCTCCGATACCGGCAGTCGCGCATCCAGCAGCCGTTGGCGGAACTCCAGTTGCGTTACCTCGTCGGCTACCGCGAGCGCATAGTGGTGCCCCTGCCCCGTGCCCATCGCCGCGTGGCGCACCTTCGCGGGATCCTTCTCGAGGTACGTGACGAGACTGCCGGGGCGTCCATCGGGCGTGCCCCACGACCAATGCCGCGTGCCGGGATCGTCGAAGTTCTCCGTCTTCTTCACGAGCGTCATGCCGAGCACGCCGCGCAGGAATTCGTCGGTGTGCTCCACGTTGGACGCCATCGCCGTGATGTGGTGCATACCGCGTGTCAGCGTCATCGCGTCATCGATCTGCTCGACTGGCTCGGGCCAAGTGATCGCCGCAATCGTCTCCTCGTCGCGCGCACCGGCCACCAGTGCCGCGGGCGGCGTGCGCTGCGGGCGATCGGCGCCGATTTCGTCGAGCTGCATCCCCGGTCCTTCCGTCGCGATTTCGAGAATCACGCCGTCCGGATCGCGGAAGTAGATGGAGGTGAAGTAGTGCCGGTCCCACGGTCCGCGCACCTTGATGCCCAGATCGGTCAGACGACGCTTCCAGCGCAGCAATGCGTCGGTGTCAGCCACGCGGAGCGCGACATGGTGCGTGCCGCCGATACCGGTGCGGCCACGCGGTGCCCGAGGCCACTCGAAGAAGGTGATGACGGTGCCGGGGCCGCCGGTCGCGTCAGCGAAGTACAGGTGGTAGCTGCCCGGATCGTCGAAGTTGACGGTGGTCTTGATGAGGCGAAGCCCGAGCACGCGGGTGTAGAAGTCGGCCGTGCGCTGCGCGTTGCTCGCGACGAGCGTGACGTGGTGAAGGCCGAGGATGGTGGACGAATTGGTCATTTGGCGCTCCTGCCCCACTGCCGGGGGCGTCGATTGTCTTAGTGCTAAGATATAGACCAATTGTCCGTCGTCAACCCGTGGCCGGTTATGCCGTTCGCTCCATCGGGTTCTAGCGGTAACCGGTCACGCGGTTCGCTCCATCGGGCTCTACGGGTAACCGGTCACGCCGTTCGCTCCATCCGGTTCAACCGGTTACCGGTCACGCCGTTCGCTCCACTCAGGACTGGCCACCCACCACTCGCGACCCGAAACAGAGGAGTGTCAGAGCGGCGGCAGCACGCAGTCGCCAGTCCCCGGTTCAGGGTTTCTCACTCAGATCAAGCGGGGTCGAGGACCGCCAACCCGACACAACCCTGTTGCGGGCTACGGGTGGTGAGTGGCGGGAGATCAGTGGAGCGAACGGCGTGACCGGTGACCGAACAGCGAACCGCGTGACCGGTACCCGGTGACTGACTGCTCAGCGCGACTGTCGCGCGAAGCGCTGCCCCACCCCGGCCACGAACTCCCCCGAGGGATCGTAGCTCCACGGCGTCACCACGATGCACTCCGCATCCGCCTCGATCACGTTCACCGCGCTCGCCCGGTGCCCGCGCACCCGCCTGGAGAGTGTGTTCGCCGTGCTCGACACGAATCGCCCCGTGCCGCGCGTGATCAGCTCCACGCGTTCCTCATGATCGTGTCCCGCGCAGACGACATCCGCGCCGCTGGCGGCGAGTTCGTCCATCACCCACTCCGGACGGCGTAGTCCCCAACGCTTCGACAGTCGCCCGCGCACGACGTTGTGATGCAGCACGAGAATACGCAGATCGCCGGCCGGACTGGCTTCGAGCCGCGCGCGCGCATCGCGCAGCTGTCCCTCGGTCAGCGCTCCCTTCACGCGCCAGTGGCGTGGATACAACGTGATCGCCCGTGGCAGCATGCCCGCGGCGGAGTTGAGCCCAATGAGCGATAGCCCAGGCAGGCGCACCGTCGGCTCCGTGTCCGGCTGAATCAGCGCGCGAAATCGCTCGTGCAATCTTGACGCGCTACCGATGCCGAATGGGGCGTGCCACCAGGCGGTATCGTGATTGCCTGGCACGGTGATGATCGGCGCGATGGCCGCGAAACGATCGAGCACCGCGCGCGCGTCGCGGAACTCGTGCGTCCGCGCGCGCTGCGACAGATCGCCCGAGATGATGATGGCATCGAACAACGACGCCGCCGCGAGTCGTTCCGCGGCGGCGACATGGTGCGGGACGAAGTTCCGTCCGAGATGAACGTCAGAGATGTGCAGGACGCGCAGCAGGCGCCCACTCATGCGTGGTGAATCATGGAATGCGAATCATCCGAGACGAGCGATCACGGCGTTGGTGAAGTCATCCGTGGTAGCCGTGCCGCCCAGATCGCGCGTGAGCACGACACCGTCGCGGAGCGTTCCTTCCAGTGCTTCGCGAATACGCTTGGCGCGCTCGTGATCGCCGATGTGTTCGAGCATCATGCACGCCGCGAGGACGAGCGCACCCGGGTTGGCGATGTTCTTGCCTGCGATATCGGGCGCCGTACCGTGAACGGCCTCGAAGATCGCGGCCGTGCTGCCGATGTTCGCACCCGGCGCGAGCCCGAGTCCACCCACCAGCCCCGAGATCTCATCGGAAAGAATGTCGCCGAAGAGATTCGTCGTCACGACGACATCGAACGACTCCGGACGCATCACGAGATGCATCGCCATCGCGTCGATGATGCGCTCTTCGAACTGCACGCGCCCTTCGTATTCGCGCGCGACCATGCGCCCGACATCGAGGAAGAGCCCCTGCGAGAACTTGAGAATGTTCGCCTTGTGGACGAGCGTGACCTTTTTGCGATTGTGCGCGAGTGCGTATTCGAACGCGTAACGCACGATGCGCTCCGATCCCTGTCGCGTGATGATCGCCACGGACTCTGCCGCCGCCTTGGGATCGTCACCGATCTTCACGTAGTGCTCCACACCGATGTAGAGCCCTTCCGTGTTTTCGCGCACGAGCACGATGTCCACGTTGTCGAAGCGACCCGGGATGATCGTGTGTGCCGGGCGCACGTTCGCGTAGAGATCGAACGTCTTGCGCAGCGCGACGTTGATCGAGCGGAAGCCTTCGCCGACCGGCGTCTCGAGCGGCCCCTTGAGGGCGAGGCGCGTGCGCTTGATCGAGTCGAGCGTGACGTCGGGGATCGGATCGTTCCAACGGGCAACACCGGCCATGCCGGCAACCTGTCGGTCCCATTCGATGTCAGCGCCCGCCGCCGCGAGGATGCGGACGGTTGCGTCCGCGATGGACGGCCCGATGCCGTCGCCTGGGATGAGTGTCACAGAAGTGGCCATACGCTAAACATCGTCTCCTGAGGCGCTCGGGTGAAGCGTCGATTCGCAGTCGGGGACATCCCGCGTGGCTGCTGCTATTGACAGCGCCGCGTCCAAGAGCGAAAAACCCTGCCACCGAGACCTCCTGCCCGCTCTCCCCCCCTCCGTGACTTCCCGCCTACTTCGCCTCCTCCCCTGGCTCGCCGTCGCTTTGCTCGGCGCGGGTGCCATCGCCGTCGTTGCGTTCACGCGCGGTGAGAAGATCAGTGCCGCATGGCTTCTTACCGCAGCCGTCTGCAGCTACCTGATCGCGTATCGGTTCTACAGCCGAATCATCGCGCTCGATGTGTTCAAGCTCGACCCCACGCGCTCGACGCCGGCGGAACGACTCGACGACGGTCGAGATTACGTGCCGACAAACAAGTGGATCGTCTTTGGTCACCACTTTGCAGCGATTGCCGGCCCCGGACCACTCGTTGGTCCCACACTCGCCGCGCAGTTCGGCTTTCTTCCCGGCGCGCTCTGGATCATCGTCGGCGTGGCGCTCGGTGGTGCCGTACAGGACTTCGTCATCCTCGCCTCGTCCATCCGACGCAACGGCAAGTCGCTCGGCCAGATGGCCAAGGAAGAAATCGGGACCGTGGCCGGTGCGACCGCGCTCGTGTCCATCCTCGGCATCATGGTCATCCTGATCTCGGTGCTCGCACTGATCGTCGTCAACGCGCTGCGCGACAGCCCGTGGGGCGTGGTGACCATCGGCCTGACGATTCCGATCGCCATGCTGATGGGCGTCTACCTGCGATGGATCCGACCGCACCGGGTGCTTGAGGCGACCGCGGGCGGCCTGGTGCTCCTGATGCTCTCGCTCTACGCCGGCAAGTGGGTGGCGGCGAACCCCGAGCTCGCGCCGATGTTCACGCTGAGCGGGCCGACGCTCGCCCTCTCGATCATGGTCTACGGCTTCGCGGCATCGGTGCTGCCCGTGTGGCTCCTGCTCGCGCCGCGCGACTACCTGAGCGCCTTCGTGAAGATCGCGGTGGTGTTGGCGCTGGGCGTTGGCATTCTTGTGGTGCTGCCGCCGATGGAAATGCCGGCCGTCACGCCGTTCATCAACGGCACAGGCCCTGTCTTCTCCGGCAAGCTGTTCCCGTTCGTCTTCGTAACGATCGCTTGCGGTGCCATCTCGGGCTTCCACGCGCTCATCTCGTCGGGCACCACGCCCAAGCTGCTCCGTCGCGAAAGTGATGCGCGCTTCGTGGGTTACGGCGCGATGCTGACCGAGTCGTTGGTAGCCACCATGGCACTCGTCGCAGCCTGCGTACTCACGCCGGGTGTCTACTTCGCGATCAATTCGCCGGCAGCCGTCATCGGCACGACGGCCGAGTCGGCGGCGGCGGCGATCAACAACTGGGGCTTCTTCACCGCGATTTCCGCGACCGAGCTGGAAACGCTCGCGCGTCAGGTCGGCGAAAGTTCGCTGCTCTCGCGCACGGGTGGCGCGCCCAGCTTGGCCGTCGGCATGGCGCATCTGTTCTCGAAGGCGCTGGGCGGCGAAGCCTCGATGGCGATCTGGTACCACTTCGCCATCATGTTCGAGGCGCTGTTCATCCTCACCACGCTCGATGCCGGCACGCGCGTGGGTCGCTTCATGCTGCAGGACCTCCTCGGCAACATCTACAAGCCGTTGGGTCGCGTGTCGTGGTATCCCGCGGTGTTCCTCACCAGCGCGATGTTCGTGTCGATGTGGGGCTACTTCCTGTACCAGGGCGTGACCGATCCACTGGGCGGCATCAACTCGCTCTGGCCGCTGTTCGGTATTTCCAACCAGCTGCTGGCCACGGTCGCGCTCTGCGTGGGAACGACGGTGTTCATCAAGATGGGCAAGGCCAAGTACGCCTGGATGACACTGCTGCCGATGTCGTGGCTGGCAATCGTCACGATGACCGCGGGCACGCTCAAGATCTTCTCCCCCGACCCGAAGCTGGGCTTCTTGTCGCACGCGCGGCTGGTGGAGTCGCAGATCGCGAGCGGTACGCTGCCCAAGGCGATCAAGTCGGTGGAGGCGGCCCAGCGGATCATCTTCAACGACCGTCTCGACACTGGTGTGGCGGCCTTCTTCCTGATCTCGGTGATCGTGATCCTGGCCGCCTCGATCCGCGAGTGGCTGGCCGTGCTCAACGGCCGCAAGCCGATGGTGAGCAGCGAATCGCCGTACGTGGCCACGAAGCTGGTCGGCGAGGGATAACCTCTGAGGCAGTCGCACCGAGCAAGCCCGGCCGAGCAGTCGCACCGAGCAAGCCCGGCCGAGCAATCGGCCGGGCTTTTTTCGTCCCAGCTGCAGATTTTACTTGACGATTCAGGGCAAGATGTAAACGTTTACACGTCGCGCATGTAACCGTTTCCATTCGTCCCGGATTCAGGCGCGAATCCCTTCCCTCCTCGCCGACTCTTGCCTACCGGTCGAGTGCCTCGCGTCCCATCCATCACCATCCGTGACGTCGCCCGCGAAGCCGGGGTGTCGGTCGCGACGGTGTCGCGCGCGCTCAATGATCTGGAGCGCGTGACCGACGATACACGGGCGCGGGTGCGCGTCGTGGCGGATCGGCTGGGATACGTACCGCACGGCGGCGCGCGGAGTCTCATCACGCGCCGCACAGGCACGCTCGGCGTGCTGCTCCCGGACCTGTATGGCGAGTTCTTCTCGGAGTTCATCCGCGGCGTGGACCAAACGGCACAGCAGCATGGCTTTCACATGCTCGTCTCCAGCTCGCACAGCGATGCGCGCGAGATCGGCGCCGCAGTAGGCAACATGCGCGGGCGCGTGGACGGATTCGTGGTGATGTCCCCCGATGGCGCGGCGCGAGCCGCCCTCGCCGGACTGGCTCGCAACTATCCAACGGTCATCGTCAGCGCCGGCGAAGGAATTGGCCCCTTCTCGACGCTGTCCGTGGACAACTACCACGGCGCGGCCACGATGATGCGGCATCTGCTCTCGCTCGGCCACGAGCGCATCACGTTTATACGCGGTCCTCAGCGCAACTTCGAGGCGAACGATCGGCTGCGCGCCGTGCGCGATGTGGCGGCAAGCGATCCGCGCTGCACGTTGCTCGAGGTGGCGGGCGACTTCCAGCAGACATCGGGCTACGACGCCGTACAACAGATACTGCAAGAGCCGCGCAGGCCGGATGCCATCTTCGCCGCCAACGACGCGATGGCGATCGGTGCGCTGAGCGCACTGCATGAAGCCGGCGTACGCGTGCCGGACGATGTGGCCGTCGTCGGCTTCGACGACACGCCAGTCACTCGCTTTCTCTCTCCTCCGCTCACCACGGTGCATGTCCCGATCGCCGAACTCGGCGAGACGTGCACGCGCCGGCTGATCGACGCGCTGCGGGGCGGTCCTGCGCTCGTCGAATACCACGAAGTGTTCCGCACCACCCTCGTTGTCCGCGCCAGCTGTGGCGCATCCCGCCGAGATCCCTCCAGGAGATTTGTGTCATGACTTCGCGTCCGTGGTTTGGCCGACTGCAGCAGGCGGCGACGATCGCTGCCGCTGCCGTCGCTCTGCTCAGCGCCCCGTTTGTTCGACCGCTC
This sequence comes from Gemmatimonas sp., assembly GCA_965279375.1. Lineage (GTDB taxonomy): Bacteria > Gemmatimonadota > Gemmatimonadetes > Gemmatimonadales > Gemmatimonadaceae > Gemmatimonas. The sequence goes on from OZ257156.1 coordinate 4,704,982, forward strand.
GGTGCGCAAACATCGACCGCATCGATTCGTGGCTTCATCACGACCAAGGACGGCAACGCTGCCGCCGGCACCACCGTGATGGCCAAGAACACGGAAACCGGTGCCACCAGAGGCGCGACGAGCAACGATCGCGGTTCGTATGCGCTGCTTGGTCTCGTGGCTGGCGAGTATGAGATCACGGCTCGTCGCGTCGGTCTCGCGCCGGTGACCAAGCGCCAGCGCGTGGCCATCGGGCAGACGGTGACGCTCGACTTCAAACTGGACGATGCGGCCGCCACGCTGCAGTCGGTGCAGGTGTCGGCGAGTGCGGTGGAGACGCGTACGTCGGAAGTGGCCACGAACGTGAGCCGAGAGCAGATCGAGAATCTGCCGTCGGTGGACCGCAACTTTCTGTCGCTCGCGCAGTTGGCGCCGGGCGTTCGCATCAGCGGCAACAACAACGGCTCCACGACCAAGAACTTCTCGGCCGGTGCGCAGCCGGCGCAGTACGTGAATGTGTTCATCGACGGTGCCTCGATGAAGAGCGATGTGCTCCCATCGGGTCTCTCCGGCCAGGATGCGAGCCGTGGCAACCCGTTCCCGCAGAATGCCGTGCAGGAGTTCCGCGTGATCACGCAGAACTACAAGGCGGAATACCAGAAGGCGACGAGCGCGATCATCACGGCGACGACCAAGTCGGGCTCCAACAAGTGGCGCGGTGGCGTGTTCGGCTACGGCCAGGGCACCAACTTCACGGCGCTCGACACGTTCCAGCTCATTCAGAAGGGCGCGGCGAACTCGACGTTCCGCAAGGCATCGTTGGCGCGCTACATGGCTGGCGGGTCGCTCGGCGGCCCGCTGATCAAGGACAAGCTGTTCCTGTTCGCGTCGTACGAGTCGAACATGCAGGACCGACAGAATGCGGTCACGTTCGGCACGATTCCGGCCAACCTTCCGGCAAGCGTCGCCTCGGAGTTCCGGGCGGCTGCGGGCACCTTTGGCTCACCGTTCCGTTCGCACTTGCTGTTCACCAAGCTGACGCTCGCGCAGTCGGAAAAAACATCGTACGAGCTGTCGTACTCGCTCCGCAAGGAAACCGATGTGCGCAGCTTCGGCGGGCAGACGAGCTTCGGCGCGGCCGAAAACGTGCGCAATGGCCTGAACAACGTGAACGCGAAGCGCACGTACGCCAGCGGCGACCATCTGCACGAGACGCTCTTCAACTTCTCCAACGCGAAGTGGAATCCGTCGCCGGAAGATGATGGCACGGTGGGTCGCACGTACTCGGGCATCGGCCGCCTCGGCGGGCGCGACACGTACCAGAGCTTTGTGCAGGACCGTTACTCGCTGCGTCACGACTACACGTACACTGGCCTCGACGCCGGTGGGTCGCACGTGATCAAGATGGGCGGCAATCTCGACTACCTGAACTACAGCGCCACCAAGTACTTCAACGGCAACCCGCTCTACACGTTCCGCACCAACGAGAACTTCCTGTTCCCATTCCAGGCGGCGTACGGCAAGGGCGACCCGAAGATCGCACGCCCGAACACGCAGGTGGGCCTCTATGCGCAGGACGACTTCACCCCGTTCGCGCGACTGACGCTCAACCTGGGCGTGCGGTGGGACATGGAGTCGAACATGTTCGACAACGAGTACGTGACGCCGGCCAACGTGCGTGCCGAAGCCGCGCCGTTCAACCTGCCGTCGTCCTACTTCTCCGATGGTACGCAGCGCAAGCCGTTCCTCGGTGCCGTGCAGCCGCGCGTCGGCTTCTCGTATGCGATCAACGAGTCGCAGAAGACAACGGTGTTTGGCGGCTGGGGGCTGTTCTACGATCGCAACAACTTCAACAACGCGCTCGACGAACGCTTCCGCCTGCAGTTCGCCGTGGGCACGTTCCGCTTCTCCACCGACGGCGCGCCGCGCGACGGCCAGCCGACGGTGATCTGGCAGCCCAAGTACCTGACCAAGGCTGGCCTCGATGAATTGCTGGCTCTCGGCACGACCGGCAAGCCGGAAGCGTTCCTGATCAACAACAACACCCGTCCGCCCAGCGCGCAGCACTTCAACATTGGCGTGAGCCAGAAGCTCGGCTCCTGGCTCGTGTCGGCGACGTATATGGGCAACCAGAGCACCAACGGATTCACCTTCGTGCGTGCCAATCGCCGCCCGGATGGATCGTGCTGCGTGGCGCTGGCCAGCTTCGCCAACCTGTTCATGTCGTCGAACGATCCGAAAACGTGGTACAACGGTGGCGCGCTACGCGTGGATCGTCCGTATCGCAATGGCGGCGCCGACAAGTGGAACTGGGGCTTCGGCATGACGTACACGTTGCAGGAAGCCGAGCGCATCGGCGGCGACCTCTTCTCGCTCGACTATCGCAAGGTCACAGACTATCCGCGCACGCCGTCCGCCAACGATCAGCAGAACACGGTCGTGAGCAACTGGATCCTGAACATCCCGGTGTTCGGCGGCGTACAGTGGTCCGGCCTTGTGAATCTGAGCTCCGGCGCCCGCTACACGATCAACGACCAGTCGGCGGGATCGGCGGTTGACCTGCAGAAGCTGCAGCTCGCTGCGGGACGTCCGCCGGTCGAGAGCTTCCTTGGCATCAAGGCGTTCGGCTATCGCAACGTGGACATGCGCTTCCGCAAGGATGTGCCGTTCCGCAACACGCGTGTCGGCCTGGTGGGCGATCTGTTCAACGTCTTCAACTTCCAGAACCTCGGCTGCTTCAACGGCTTCATCCCGACCAAGCCGGCGACCAATGCCAACTTCGGCAAGGCGGGTTGCGTCGTGACCGATCCGCGTCGTGTGCAGGTTGGCATCGTGTATGACTTCTAGTTCGTCCATGCTGCGCCGGGGAGCCTTCGGGCTTCCCGGCCAGTGTGTGTCCCGCGGTGCGGGAGGCGTAATGCGACTGCAAGCGCGTGCGCTCGGCCTGCTTGCGCTCATGACGCTCGGGGCCTGCAGCGCGCGCACGATCACAGCGCCGGCGCCGGTTACCACTGTCGCCTTCAAGCCCACCGAACGACAGGCCGCGCTGCTCGATACCATCGCCGAGCGCACGTTCCGATGGTTCTGGGAAACGACGGATGCGCGTACAGGGCTCACGCCAGATCGGTGGCCCAAGCAGGACTTCTCGTCGGTGGCCGCGATCGGATTCGGATTGACCGCGTATCCCATTGGCGCCGAACGCGGGTGGATCACGCGGGCGCAGGCGGCTGAACGGACGCTGACGACGCTGCGCTACATGTGGCAGTTGCCGCAGGGCGCGGCGACGAGCGGTGTGGGCGGGCACCAGGGGTTCTTCTATCATTTTCTCGAGTACAACACCGGGCATCGCTTCAAGACGGTGGAGCTCTCGACGATCGACACGTCGCTGTTGCTGGGCGGCGCGCTCTTCTGCCAGTCGTATTTCACCGGAACGAGCGCGACGGAAGTGTCGATTCGCGCGTATGCTGATTCGATCTATCGCCGAGTGGATTGGCCGTGGGCGATCGCGCGGTCGCCGGCGCTGTCGATGGGGTGGCATCCGGAGCGCGGATTCATCAACGCGGACTGGAAGGGCTACAACGAAGGGATCATCGCGATCGTACTGGGCTTGGGTTCGCCGACGCATCCGCTGCCGGCGTCCTCGTGGGATGCGTGGACAAGCACGTACGCGTATGGCGAGTTCATGGGACAGACGCATCTCGGCTTCGCGCCGCTCTTTGGTCATCAGTATTCGCATGTGTGGATCGACTTCCGCGGCATTCGCGACAGCTACATGGCCGCGCGCGGACTCGACTACTTCGAGAACTCGCGTCGGGCGACACTCGCGCAGCGTGCGTATGCGATGCAGAACCCGATGCAGTGGCGCGGCTACGACGCCGACGTGTGGGGGCTGACGGCGTCGGACGGTCCGCTCAACGGCACGGCGACCATCGACGGTGTGTCTCGCACGTTTCACACGTACTGGGCGCGCGGTGTGGCCGCGGGCGACCGTCGTGATGACGGAACGATCGCGCCAACGGCCGCACTGGCGAGCATCGCCTTTGCACCGGAGATCGTCGCGCCGGCGGCCGTCGCATTGCGCGAGCGCTTTGGCGGCATCGCCTTTGGTGCGTACGGGTTTTTCGACGCGTTCAATCCCACGCTGCGCGACGCGTCGGTGAAGATTCAGGCGGGGCGCATCGACCCGCAGCACGGCTGGGTGGACGGCGATTATCTTGGCATCGATCAAGGCCCGATCGTGGCGATGCTCGAGAATTGGCGCTCGGAGTTGGTGTGGAAGACGATGCGGACGAATCCGTACATCGTGCGCGGCTTGCGTCGCGCCGGATTCAAGGGCGGGTGGCTCGACGCGGCACCAGCCACGCCGTGACTGCGCTGCGCCGCGCGACGGTTGTTGCGCGGACTCGAGCCGTCGCCTGTGTCCGCGTGGTCGCGCTCGTGGGGGCAATGGTCGGCTGTGCAGCCGAGCCGGCCACGCAGGAGCTCCGCTTCTGGGCGTTGGGGCGCGAGGGTGAAGTCGCGAAAGAGATGCTGGTCGCGTTTGAGCGCGAGAATCCCGGCATCAAGGTGCGCGTGCAGCAGATTCCGTGGAGCGCCGCGCACGAAAAGCTGCTGACCGCGCACGTGGGCGACGTGACGCCCGATGTCGCGCAGCTCGGGAATACCTGGATTCCGGAGTTTGTGGCGCTGCATGCGCTCGAACCGCTGGATGCTCGCAGCACACAGTCGTCCGTAGCCAATGCGCGCGAGTTCTTTCCGGGCATCTGGGCCACCAACGTGCTCGCCGATACCGCGTGGGGGATTCCGTGGTACGTGGACACGCGGCTGCTGTTCTATCGCACCGACCTGCTCAAGCGCGCGGGCGTCAACACGGTCCCCACGACATGGGACGGCTGGCGTGAGGCAATGCAGAAAGTGCGCACCACGCAGCCCGGCACGTTCGGCGCGTACTTGCCCACGAACGAGTGGAACGTCCCCGTCATACTCGGATTGCAGGCGGGATCGTCGTTGCTTGGTGACGCGGATACACGCGGCGCCTTCAGCGAGCCGGCATTTCGGCGCGCCTTCACGTACTTCACCGACTTCTATCGCGATAGTCTGGCGCCGCCCTTCGGCAGCAACGACATCGCCAACGTCTATCAGGAGTTCGCGCGCGGTCGCTTTGTGTTCTACGTGTCGGGACCATGGCAGATCGGCGAGTTTTCGCGACGACTCCCTCCGGAGCTCAAGAATGCGTGGGCCACCGCGCCGATGCCCGGCCCGGATGCGAACACGCCGGGCATGTCGCTCGCTGGCGGTTCGAGCCTCGTCGTCTTTCGTCGATCGACGCAGAAGGACGCGGCGTGGAAGCTCATCGAGTTTCTCTCGCGTACCGAACAGCAGAAGCAGTTCTACGAGTTGACCGGCGACCTGCCGTCGCGGCCGGCTACCTGGCGGGAGTCGCAACTCGCCGATGCGCCGTTGACGCGCGCGTTCTATGAGCAGCTGCTGCGCGTTCAGCCAACGCCCAAGATTCCCGAGTGGGAGTTGATCGCCACGCGCGTGTTCGAGCGTGTAGAGTCGGTGGTGCGCGGTGGCATGACGGTGGATGCAGCATTGGCGGCACTCGATCGCGATGTGAACGGCATCCTCGACAAGCGCCGCTGGCTCGTCACGCGGGAACGTACCAAGTGAGCCGCCCGGCTGAAGCGCGCGCGGCATGGACGCTGCTCGCGCCATCGTTGGCGCTGATCGGGCTCTTCTTCGTGGTGCCGGTAGGCGCCGCGTTCCTGCTCGGCTTCACCGACTTCGACATCTACGCGATCGCCGATCTCGGCACGGTACGCGTGGTCGGACTCGGCAACTACATCGCACTGTCGCAGCATCCGCTCTTCTGGCAAGCGCTGCGCAACACGGCGGCATTTGCGCTGATTGGCGGGCCACTGTCCATCGCCGTCTCGCTGGCGGCGGCGCTGCTGGTCAACGCCAAGTCGACACGGTTCAAGCCGTTCTTCCGCAGCGTGCTCTTCATGCCGTTCGTGACGACGCTCGTCGCCGTGGCGATCGTCTGGCGGTACCTGTACCACCCGCAGTACGGCGTCTTCAACTGGCTGCTGTCGTTGGTGGGCATTGCGCCGCTGGACTGGCTCGGGAATCCATCGCTCGCGATGCCGGCGATCATTCTGATGACGGTGTGGAAGAGCTTCGGCTACAACATGCTCGTGTTCATCGCCGGACTGCAGGGCATTCCGGAAGAGCTGTACGAGGCCGCCCGACTCGATGGAGCGGGACCATGGCAGCAGTTCCGGCATGTCACCATGCCGATGCTGCGCCCGACGCTGTTCTTCGTCACCGTCATCACACTCGTCGGCTTCTTCCAGCTCTTCGCCGAGCCGTACGTGATGACGCAGGGTGGGCCGCTGCGCGCCACAACGAGCCTGGTGCTGCTGATGTATGAGGAAGGGTTCCGCTGGTGGCGCATGGGCAACGCGGCGGCGATCGCCGTCGTGCTGTTTGTCATCATCTTGCTCTTCACCGTTCTGCAGAAGCGGTTGCAGCGGGAGACGATCTCGTGACGCGACTGCGCAGTGTCCTGCTGCACGTGCTACTGGCTGCGGCGGCGTTCTTCGCGCTGGCGCCGATGTTGTGGATGCTGTCGGCGTCGTTCATGCCGACGGGCAGCGCCAACACATTCCCTCCCCCGCTGCTGCCGAGGGCGCCGACACTCGACCACTATCGCACCTTGTTTGGACAGGGTGCGATCGGGCGCTATTTGCTCAACAGCCTGATCGTCGCGACCGGCGCGACGCTGTTGTCGGTGCTGATCAACTCGATGGCGGGCTACGCGTTGGCCAAACTGCGTTTCCGTGCGCGCGATGGCGTGCTGCGTGCGATGTCGGCGGCGCTGCTCATCCCCACGCAGGTGACTATGCTGCCGCTCTTTCTGCTGCTCAAGCAGATGGGGCTGGTGAACAGTTACTGGGGCGCGATCATTCCGGCGGTCGGCACGATCTTCGGCATCTTTCTCGTGCGGCAGTACACACTCGGCATCCCCGACGATCTGCTGGACGCGGCGCGCATGGATGGCGCCGGCGAATTCCGGATCTACTGGAGCATCGTGCTGCCGGTCATTCGGCCGATTCTCGCCACGCTGGCCATCTGGACCTTCCTGGCCTCGTGGAACGACTTCCTGTGGCCGCTGGTCGTGCTCACGGACGATGCACGCTACACGCTGCCGGTCGCACTAGCCAATCTCTCGGGCGAACACGTGCAGGACGTGGAACTGATGATGGCTGGTTCCGTGCTCACCGTCCTGCCCGTGATTGTCGTGTTTCTGCTGCTGCAGCGCTCTTACGTGCAGGGCGTCATGCAGGGGAGTGTGAAGGGATGAAAAGCGGCTCCGCGAGGATTTCGCCGTGAGAACGAATGACGGCCTTGTAGAAGTGTGCGCTGTCCTTGGGCGTGCGCTCGAGCGTTTCGTAGTCTACGTGCACGATGCCAAAGCGCTTGCTGTAGCCGAGGCTCCACTCGTAGTTGTCGAGCAGCGACCAGGCGAAGTAGCCGCGCAGGTCCACGCCGGCGCTGATGGCGTTGTGAATCGCGCGCAGATGGTCGTACAGATAGTGCACGCGCAGCGGATCCTGCACGCGTCCCTGATGTGCCTTGGGCGCATCGTAGAACGCCGCGCCGTTCTCCGTGATGTAAAGCGGCAGCGATCCATACCGGTTCTTCACCCAGAGCAGCAGGTTGGTGAGAGACTCGGGGTGCACTTCCCAGCCCACATCGGTGTACGTGTGCGTCGGCTGTCGCACCGTCGCCGCGCGCACGGGCAATGCGGTGGGTTCGTCACGCGTGACCGCACGCGTGTAGTAGTTGATGCCCAGAAAGTCGATCGGCTGGGCGATGAGCTCGAGTGCATCGTCAGCGTGGTCGGGCCAGGCCTGCCCGAAGATCTCGCGCAACTCCTCAGGCCACTGCTTGAGGAAGACGGGATCGAGGTACTGCCGATTCATGTAGGCATCGGCGCGCTTGGTGGCCGCGAGATCCGCCGGGCTGTCGGTTGCGGCGTCCTTGGGCTCGAGATTCACAACGAGTCCGATCTTGCCATCGTATCCGCCCGCACGATACGCCTTCACCGCCGAGCCGTGCGCGCGCATGAGGTTGATGCTGGCGAGTGGCGCTTCGAAGAGATTGCGATGTCCCGGTGCAAGTGCGCCGTGCAGATAGCCGCCGTCAGTCACGACCCACGGTTCGTTGAGCGTCGCCCACATCTTGACGCGATCGCCCAAAGCATCGAAGCAGACCGTGGCGTATTCGGTGAACCAGTCGGCGATGTCGGGGTTGAGCCAACCGCCGCGATCGTCGAGTGCGGTGGGCAAGTCCCAGTGAAAGAGCGTGGCGTTGGGCGTGATGTTGTTGGCAAGCAGGCCGTCGACCAATCGATCGTAGAACGCAATGCCACCGGGGTTCTTGGTGCCTGTGCCCTGCGGCAGAATGCGGCTCCACGCGATGCTGAAGCGGTACGCCGACAGGCCAAGCGACGCCATCAGCGCCACATCGTCCGCCCAGCGACCGTAGTGATCGCACGCGATCGCGCCCGACTCCCCGTTGACGGTGCGCCCGGGCGAATTGGCAAAGCGATGCCAGATGTTTGGCCCAGCGCCATCGGCATGCGGCTGACCTTCGATCTGGTAGGCCGAGGTCGCCGCGCCCCACAGGAACTGTTCGGGAAAACGCAAGGAATCACGCATCGTGTCACGCATGTCGATGGAGAGATGAGATGGCGGATGTAGCACTGTCTGGCGTGCGGAAACAGTATGGCAGCGGCGCTGCGGCGCGCGTCGTCGTGCCCAGGATCGATCTCGAGATCGCCCACGGCGAATTGCTCGTCATGGTCGGTCCCTCAGGGTGTGGCAAGAGTACCGTGTTGCGAATGATAGCCGGTCTCGAGGAGCTGTCGGCTGGTGAATTGCGAATCGGCGGCGTGCGCATGAATGATGTGGCACCAGGCGAACGCGACATCGCGATGGTGTTCCAGAACTACGCGCTGTACCCGCACATGACCATCTACGACAACCTGGCGTTCGCGCTGCGGTTGCGTGGCGTGAGCGGCACCGAGCTGGACACGCGCGTTCGTGCGGCCGCGACTGCCATGCACATCGACGGCATGCTCACGCGCTACCCGCGGCAGCTCTCCGGCGGCGAGCGGCAACGGGTGGCGCTCGGCCGCGCGCTGGTGCGTCAACCGCAGGTTTTCCTGTTCGACGAACCGCTCTCCAACCTCGACGCACGCCTGCGCGTGGAGATGCGACGCGAGATCGCGCGTCTGCACCGCGAGCTGGCCACGACCATGATCTACGTGACGCACGACCAGGTGGAGGCGATGACGTTGGGCGATCGTATCGTGGTGCTGCGCGACGGAAGCATCGAACAGGTGGACACGCCGTCGGTGCTCTACGAAACGCCGCGCACGGAGTTCGTGGCGCGGTTCATCGGCAGTCCGGCGATGAACCTGCTGCGCGGTGCGATCCATCGCATCGACGGCGCGCTGCGCGTGACGAACGCGCAGGGGCTCGACCTCGCGGTACCAGCCGTCTGGCAGTACGCGCTCGAGCCGCGTAGTGGACAGGAAATTCACGTGGGCGTGCGCCCGGAGCATTTGCATCGAACCACGAGTGGCCCGCCGAATGCCGATGCCGCAAACATCTCGGTGCGCGTGGACCTGGTCGAACAACTGGGCAACGACTGCATCGTGCATGGTGAACTCATCACCACCGGCAGCGCCACGACCATGCGCGGTGCAAGCTCGACGCGCACGGACGCCCAAGACATCGCGCTCCGCTGCGCGCCAACTGACGCACCCGCGCGCGGCGAGATCATCGCACTCCGCATGGCCCGCGAGGCGCTTCACTTCTTCGATCCAGTGACCGGGCAGCGTATCGACAGCTGAGTGTGCACAACGCATGGTGCATCGAGAGTCGTGTTACATCAAGCGTTACATGCCGCCTTCCAGCGCGCATGAAGTTTTCGGGTCCCGACAGCGGTAGATCTCGTCTTTTCCCCTTTTCCTGCACCTGCCATGCGTCGTTTCGATCGTCTCCTTGGGCTGCCGTTGCTCGCCCTGATCCTCTGCCTGCCAGCGGGCGCACGTGCGCAGTCCGTCGATGCGTCCGCGCGACGCGTCGAAGTGATTGGCCATCGCGGCGCTGCGGGTCTCGCGCCGGAGAACACCCTCGCGGCGTTCCGTCGCGGCTGCGCGTTGCGCGCCGACGGGATCGAGCTGGACGTGCACCTGACCGCCGACAGCGTGCTGGTGGTGCACCACGACTACGAACTACATCCGGACATTGCGCGCGATACGGCGGGCGCGTGGGTCAACAAGGACGCGCGGCCGGTGCTCCACCAGATGACCGTGGCGCAGATCAAGCAGTACGACATCGGGCGGCTGCGCCCCGGTTCCGACTACGAAAAGCGGCACCCCGACCAGCTGCCGGCCGACGGCGAGCGCGTCCCAACGCTCGACGAAGTGATCACGATGTTCGAGGCCTCATGCCCGCCTCCGACGCGCCTCGTCGTGGAGATCAAGACGGACCCCACGCGCCGCGCACTCTCGGCACCCGCGGCCCTGGTGGCCGAGCGGACCATCGCGCAGCTGCGTCGGCGCAAGGTCGCCGCACGAGCGCAGATCATCGCGTTCGACTGGCGCGTACTGCGACGTGTGCACGAGATCGCCCCCGAACAGTCCACCAGCTTCCTCACATTCGAGGGGAAAGACTGGAATACCATCGAGGTGGGCAAGCCGGGCCCGTCCGCCTGGATGGGCGGTCTCGATGTGGACGACCACGCCGGATCGGTGCCGCAGGCGATCAAGGCGGCGGGTGGGAAGAACTGGTCGCCACAGGCAGGAAACGTCACGCCGGCGGCCTTGGCCGAGGCGCATCGGCTGGGGATCAAGGTGTACGCGTGGACGGTTAACTCCGCCACGGAGATGACGCAGCTGATCCAACTCGGCGTGGACGGTATCACGACCGACCGACCGGACCTGATGCGCAGGCCGTAGACGGCCACACGGTGATGGATTGTGCCGGGAGTGTGATGGCAGCGGACAAGTGAGCAACGATTGGGATCGGGCGTTCAGAAGCCCGCGCGCTCGGAGTGTCACAAATCGGCTCAAGGAGGGCGGAGGGGGCGTCGACACTATCTCCTGCCGACGTCGGCATTTCCCTCTTTCCCTTCCTACATGCGCCGCAACTATTCGCTTCCCCAACGACTGATCGCCCTCGGGTTCATCGGCATCATACCCACCGTCATTGCCGGCGTGATGGGCTATCGCGGCGTGACTCAATCGGCCGAGGCGGCCCTGAGTCTCGAGCGCGCCGTCCTGACCACACGCGCACAAATGGACGCGGACATGCGTCACGACGGACTCCGAGGCGTGGGCGCCCTCGCACAGATGGCGATGCTCGAGCATCGCGAAGACGACGGGCGTACGATCGCCGAGGAAGCGGAGGAGACAGGGCGCACGATGGTCGCCGACATCGATAGTGTGCGGCTGACCGCAGAGGATTCGACAGTTCGTGCGATGGCAACGCGCGTACGGCCGATGGTGGTGCGTTACGCGGACCTCGCGACGGCGTTGACGAAGTCGGCGGCGTCTGGCGATCCCAAAGCGAAAGAGCAGGCGGTCGAACTCGAGCAGCTATTCCTCGAGCTCGAGAAGGGCCTCGAAACGCTGGGCGATGAAGTCACCGCCAGTGCGAACCGCGTCGCCGCGAACACGCAGGAGGTCGCGACGAAATTGCATCTCGAACTGCTGGTGCTGTGCACCCTGACCATTCTCGCGCTGGTGTTCATCGTGCGTGGCATGACCCGCGCGATTCAGCGTCCGATCCTCGAGCTCGCCGCCGAGGCGGAAGCGATGGCCACGGGCGACTTCACGCGATCGTCTGCCTACGAGTCGGCGGACGCCGTCGGTCGTCTCGCGACGTCGTTCCGTTCGCTGCAAACTTTTGTTCGCGAAACGGCCAACGCCGCCGCGTCGCTGGGTCGTGGCGATCTCTCGACCACGCTCACGGTTCGTTCGGAGGCCGACACCCTCTCGCAGAGCGTGAACCAAACCGCCGAGACGCTGCGTCAGCTCGATCGCGAGCTCGGCGTGTTGGTCACGGCAGCGTCCAAGGGGCAGCTGTCGACTCGCGCCGACGCCACGGCGTTCGACGGAGCTTACCGCGAGCTCGTGCAGCGGATCAACACGATGCTCGATGAAACGATGGCGCCTGTTGCCGAGGCCACGACGGTGCTCCGTCAGGTCGCCGAGCGCGACTTGCAAGTACGTGTGGAAGGGCAGTATCAGGGAGACCACGCGTTGCTGGCGACGGCCCTCAATACGACACTCAGCCAGCTCGAGAACGCACTGGACGAGGTGCGCTGCAGTTCCGATGAAGTGACCTCGGCAGCGGCGCAGATTGCCGCCAGCAGCCAGACCATGGCCGACGGCGCCAGCCAGCAGGCCAGCGCGCTCGAAGAGGTGAATGCCTCGCTGCAGGAGCTCAACACGCTCGCTCGACAGAGTGCTCGCGAAGCGGACAGCGTCCAGAAGCTCACCGATTCCGCGCAGCGCGTTGCAGACGAAGGCGTGGCCTCGATGCAGCAGCTCAACGACGCCATGAACGCGATCAACACGTCGGTGGGCGAGAGTGCACGGATCATGAAAACGATCGACGAGATCGCGTTTCAGACGAACCTGCTGGCGCTCAATGCCGCTGTGGAAGCGGCGCGTGCCGGGGACGCTGGCCGAGGATTTGCCGTCGTCGCGAGCGAGGTGCGCTCACTCGCCATGCGCAGCGCGGAGGAAGCGAAGCGGTCCGCATCCGTCATCGAGCGGTCCATTGCGGATGCCGCGCGTGGCATTGAAGTGAAGAACGCGACGCAGGTGCGTCTGACCGAGCTCGCGGCCACCGTGGGGAAGGTGTCGAGTGCGATGCACACGATCACGCAGAGCAGTGAACAGCAGGCAGATGGTATTCGGCAGATTCTTGCTGCCACGGACGACATGAACAGCGTGACGCAGCAGGCAGCGGCCAGTGCCGAAGAGTCGGCAGCGGCAGCGCAGGAGCTGACCAGTCAGGCCGAGTCGCTGAACGATCTGGTCGGGCTGTTCGCGCTGAGCGAGCACACCGAGCGTCAGCCCGTCGCAGAAGTGCGGACGGTGCGACAGTTCGCGACGGTGTAGACGAAGCGTCCAGTCAGAAGGCGAGGCACTCGATCAAGGCAGACAACGACGGGTGAGTCAGTCGATTGACGGCACGAGCAAGAACGCAAACGGGCGATGGGAATTCCCATCGCCCGTTTGCGTATTGTCGTGTCAGCACCGCGCTCGTCAGAACGTTACGATCGTCCGGAGCGTGGAGATCATGCCAGCACGGCGACCCAGCTGATCATCGCGACGATTGACGCGCTGCATGTCGGCAACCAGCGAGAGATGCGACGTGACCGGAAGCTGATAGAAGAGCTCACTGATCGACTCATGGCCGGCCGACCACGCGGCATTCGTGATGCCGAAGCCGAGCACGTCTTCGGGGCGATGCGACGAGAAGCCCGTGATCGTCACGCCGCCGCCGTGATGCGCATGCACCGTCTGCCGACTCGGATCCGCGTGCCCGACCTGCAGAAACGCCGCGATCTGCGCGCGCTGATCGGCGTGCGACGGATCGCGCACCGCTCCCTGCCACAGCGTCTGATCGAGTGTGGCGTACCAGCCGTGGTTGCCGCGGACGTCGGGATCTCCACTGGCATCGGCGTTGAGCGACGCGAACATGCCGCTGTGATGCCAGGCGCCGACGCCGAGTCGTCCTGCGAGTTCCGAGGCGCCGGCCGTCCACGTCTGATTGGCCTGCGCAATCCCGAAGCGCGAGCTGTGTCCTGCTGCGGCGGGTGCCCCACCGAGTCCGTTGAAGACACCGGCACCGATCGTCAGCCCATCGTTGACGGTGACGAACATATTGAGCCCTGACGTCGGCAGCGGGAACGTCGGTGCGGCGGCAATCGCTGGCGTGTAGCCCATGGAGGCATTGAGGAACTGCCCGGCGTTATCCGGCGCACCGAATTCGCTGTTAAAGTCGAGACGGCCGGCCTTCACACGCAGGCGATCGCTCCAGAGATTCTGCTGCAGCCAGACTTCCCCGAGCGCGCGAAAGTTGCCCGCGTCGATGTTGGAGTAGTTCTGGACGAACGACGCTTCGCCGGATCCGTTGCGACCCGTCTTGTTCTTGTACTGCACGAAAGTGCTCAGCCCCGGAATGCCAATCAGGGAATCGAGGTCGAGCGAGAGCTGCACGACGGTGTACGTGCGGAGTGCATGCGCACTCGCCATTGACGAGGTGCCACTGGATGCATCGGTGATGTCCTGCGCGCTGAAGGCCACGCCGGGGTGCGAAATGATCGTGCGCCAATCGAGCGGCGCACGCGCTGGTCCGCCCCGCGCCGTTTGCACGCCGGCGGCCGCCTCTGGGACCGCCGCGGCGGCAGGCGCCTCGGCCGCGGCATCGGCCGCCGCAGTCGCCGTGGCATCGTTCGTCGCGTCGCTCCCTGAGTCGGGGAGTGCAGCGCTGAGGGCGCGGGCGGCGTCGAGCGACGTGGGACCGCCGTCGAAGTTGATGACGACGCGTGGCCGTGGGCGGGCCACAGCGGCCGCCACAGGGCGCGGAGCGATCGGTGACGCCACGATGTTCGGGGACGCACTCGGCGCGGCCGACGCGGGCGTGGCGGCCGCTGTGGCGGCATCCGGCGCCGGCGAGGTGGCGGGGGCGCTGGTGGAGGCGCCGAAGTCTGGCGAGGGTGCTTGCGCCGCGATCGTGCGATCGGCGGGCGGCGGAGTGGGCGAGCGGAGGGCGGCGCGCGTGCCCAGCGCAACGGCGGCGACACCGCCAAACATGAGCACAGCGAGCATTCGGCGCGGTGACTTCCCGTCGTTGGAGGACGACGGTTCGCGATCTGAAGGTTGCACGAGAGAGACTCAGCACAGAGAACGCATGCCGGTGGGCATGCACAAGTCACCATCGTCGGTGACAGGAGCTTCTGTGTTGAGCGTCGGACCATCGGAGCAGCTATTTCAGCAGCGCCATATGCGAATTCTGGCATTCCCATCAGGGCGTGACACCCTTTGCCACCGGCGAATCTGCGGGCGGCAGTACAGCGACCGGAAACGTGCCAACGGCACTACGCCATCGTGGACAGCTCGCCGGGAATACTTGGCAGATAGATGAGAAACGTCGTGCCTTCGCCGATCGCGCTGCGCACGACGATGCTGCCACCGCTTTCCTTCACGATGCCGTACACCATCGCCAGCCCCAGACCGGTCCCCTTCCCGGTCGCCTTGGTGGTGAAGAACGGTTCGAAGGCGCGCAGTCGCACGGGCTCCGCCATGCCTTCGCCGGTGTCGGTCACCTCGATGACCGTGTACGCGCCGGCTGCAAGCTGACCGGCTGCCACCTCGCCCGAGTATGAGATGTCTTCGTTGCGTGCGCTCAGGCGCAACGCACCTCCCAGCGGCATTGCGTCGCGCGCGTTGACGGCGAGGTTCATCAATACCTGCTCGAGCTGCGAGTGGTCGGCCCGCACCCTGCGCGTACCCGGGGCAACATCCAGTGTGAGGGTAATGTGCTCACCAATAAGGCGATGGAGCAGCTGCTGCACGCCAACCAGCAGCGGCTGTACGTCGATGGTGGACCAGGACATTTCCTGCTGACGACTGAACGCGAGTAACTGCCGTGTCAGGGTTGCAGCGCGCCGACCGGCGGCATGAATCTCGTCCAGATCGCGGCGCAAGGCGGTCGGATTCGTCAAGTCGCCCATCGCCAGATCCGCCGTGCCGTTGATGACAGTCAGCAGGTTGTTGAAGTCGTGCGCGATACCGCCCGCGAGCCGACCGACCGTCTCCATCTTTGCCGACTGAATGATCTGCGCCGACAGCAACCGTTGATCAGTGAGGTCGCGACCGATCGCGATGTGATGTGCCAGCTGGCCCCGGACATTGCGAAAGGGCGCGATGGTTCGCTCTTCCACATACGTGGAGCCATCCTTTCGGCGATTGGTGATCTCACCGCGCCACACCTCGCCGCGACCGATGGTATCCCACAGGTCGCGGTAGAAAGCGTCCTCGTGCGTGCCCGACTTGAAGAGGCGCGGATTGCCGCCGACGATCTCGTCGGCAGCGTATCCGGTCATCGTGCAGAACGAGGGATTGACCCACTCGATGGTGCCCGTGATGTCGGTGATCATGATCGCGCTATCAGCCGCTTCCAGTGCTGCACTGCGAAGCTGCACCGCCTCTTCGGCGCGATGCGTTGCCGTGATGTCCGTGAGTACCACGCGGCAGCCAGGTCCAACCGTTGCCCGCTGCCCGTCCAGCCGGAGGATGCGTACGGCCCGGTTCTTCTGCGGCGGAGTCAGCGTGCAGGAGGCGCGCGCATCGCTCGCGCAGGCGTTCTCGAGAAACGCGGCGAACTCGCGGCGGTCGTCCAGCTCGAGGAACAGATCCATGCGTCGGCGAACGAGCCACGAGCGCTCGAGGCCGAGGAGACTCGCGCCGAGGAGATTGATCTGTTCGATCGTACCCGCGCGATCGAGCGACATGTAGCCGACCGGCGCGAAATCGTACAGATCGGTATAGCGAGCCAGCAGCGCTTCGCCTTCGTCACGCGTCGCGCGCAGCTCATCGTTCTGCATCTCCAGCTCGATCTGATGCACTTGGAGCTCATACACCAACCGCGCCATCTCATCGACCGTGCGCGGTGTATTGCCGATGTGCCCATCGGGATTGAGTCGCAGTTCGGCGCGACGGCGGAGCTCTTGTGCGTCCAGCTGGTGATCATGCATCAGTCTCCCCGTGGCGCGCGATCCTGTTGAAGCGTGGCGTCGTGCGCGGCGGCCTGGGCCGCGAGGGCAGCGCGCGCAGCGAGCAGGTCGGCCTCCAGCAGCCGTCGCGCTGTGATGTCGGTGAAGTGGACCGCCACACCGTCGATGATGTCTGCGATCGTACGGTACGGCATGATTCGCACCAGATACTGCAGACCGCTGCGCGACGTGACCTCCTGCTCGCGCGCGATGAGCGTGCGGAACACCTCGCGCGCATCGGCGGCGAGGTCCGGATAGTCGAGTTCGGAGGCGAAGTCGGTGATCGGGCGTCCGATATCGCTGTCGTGCAGGCGGAAGATGCGGTTGGAGCCCGCGGTGAAGAGCCGCACACGAAGCTGTGCATCCAGAAAAACGGTCGCGATCTCGGCGCTCTCGAGGAGATTGCGCATATCGCTGCTGACGCGAGACAGATCGTCCACGCGCCCCTGCAGTTCGCGATTGAGCGTCTGCAGCTCCTCGTTCATCGACTGCATCTCCTCCTTCGAGGTCGTCAGCTCCTCGTTGGTGGACTGCAGCTCTTCGTTGGTGGATTGGAGCTCTTCGCTCGCGGTGTGCGAGTCTTCGCGCACCGTGCGCGCCTCCTCGGCGAGCGCCTGCACTTCAGCGTGCGCGCGCGAGAGTTGCTCCTCGAGCACCGCAATGCGGGCGCTGGCGGCCGTGTGTCCACCACGACGCGACTTGGGCATCGCCGCGACGGCGGAATCCGCGAACACGACGAGCATGAGTCCGCGCAGCGTCTCTGGTGCACGCAGTAGCTGCACCGTCAGGTCCACCGCGTGGCGCTCCGCCTCCGTCCCAACGGGAAGCTGACGTCGCACCACGGGCTCAGGACTATCCGCCGCGAGTCGGAACGCGTCCGTGAGCTCGAAGCGCAGCCCTTCGCGCGCCATGGCGAAGATGCTCCAGTTGGTGGTGCCTGCAGCGGGCTCGAGGTAGCGACCCGTACGTCCGCTGATGAAGACGATGTCGCCCTTCGCATCGGTCAGCACCGCAGCTGGCGCGAATCGGCGCAGGAGCAGTTGCTCTGCGGCGCCCTGCAACGTGGACTTGGAGGTCAGCGATTTCGGTGGAATTTCACTCATATCGGTCATTGCGGCAGTCGGGAAGCTGATGACATCGGCACGCGCGCGAGTCTCGATGCGGCGATACAGTCGCGAGCTCACGCCCAGCGGCGAGAAGAGATCGGTTGACTGACCAATCGACTCGGAACTACCCAGCAGCAATACGCCCCCCGGTCGCAGGCTGTAGTGAAACACCGGCAGGAGACGCCGCTGCAGTGCCGGAGTCAGGTAGATCAACAGGTTTCTGCAGCAGAGAACATCGAGCTTGGTGAAGGGCGGATCCATGCCCACGCTGTGCGTGGCAAAGACCACCGAATCGCGAATGACCTTGGTGATCTGCAGGCCACGATCGGTGAGTTCGAACCACCGCGCGATCCGCTCCGATGTCAGCTCTGCGGAGATGGCATTCGGATACACACCGGTCCGCGCGCGGTCGATCGCGTCGCGACTGATGTCCGTCGCGAAAATCTGCACGGCGATCCGTCGCGATGGATGCAACGCCTCGATGGCCTCGTGCACGAGCATCGCGAGCGTGTACGCCTCTTCGCCAGTCGAGCAGGCGGCCACCCACGCGCGAAAGGGCTCCCCGGACTGCAAGCGAACGAGCAGCTGCGGTAGTTGCTCGGCGAGCGCGCTCCACGCCGCCGCATCGCGAAAGAAGCTCGTCACGCCAATCAACAGCTCCTTGAACAACGACTCGGACTCCTGCGGGTTCTCCTGCAGGTATCGCGCGTAGAGCGCCAGCGTGCCGATCTGATGCAGCGCCATCCGTCGCTCAATCCGACGGAATACCGTTTGGCGCTTGTACTGAGAGAAGTCCTGTCCGCAGTGCGCGTTCAGCAGCAGCAAGACCTTCTCCAGTCCGCGCTCGTCCGCCGGATCGAGTGCCGGCTCTCGCGAAGCGCCGCCCAGTTCCGCCGACCGTCGGCCCGCACGTAACGCATCGAAAATGAGCGCGGGCAGTTCCTCGGCCAGTCCTGTGCCGTCGAGCACGCCAGTCTCGACCGCACTCTGCGGCATCCCGTTGAACGCCGCCGTGTCGGGGCTCTGCGCAAGGGCCACGCCTCCATGACTCTTGATGGCACGCACCCCCTGCGCGCCGTCACTCCCCATGCCGGAGAGGATGACGCCCACGGCACTCGACTCCGAGTGTGCCGCCAGCGACCGGAAGAAGTGGTCGATGGGCAATCGCGAGCCGCGCGCCGCGATAGGCTCGAGCAGGTAGAGACGGCCACCGAACACGGCCAGTTCGGAGTTGGGCGGAATGACGTACACATGATCCGCCTCCACGAGCATCCGATCCGTCACCTCCACCACCGGCATCAGCGTGGCACGCTGCAGCAGCGTTGCCAACAGCGCGTCGCGCGAGGGGTCGAGATGCTGCACGACGACGTACGCCAGACCACTCGAGGGCATGACGTTGCGCAGAAATGCTTCGAGCGCTTCGAGTCCGCCAGCGGACGCACCGATCCCGACGATCGGCAGCGCCACATCAGCATCATCGCTTGGGGGACACATGCGAGCTCGGGAATCTGGCCATCACGCCCATCGATGCGCCCGTATGGCGCAGCGAAACCGCACTTCGTCAAACCAGCACGATCTCAAAGATGACGCACACACAATGATTCAACCTATGTGACGCGCGTGCCACGAATACATGCGCCCCTATATGGCATGCGGTCTCGCATTGCACAACAATGACGTTAGACGCTTCGCGACGAACCCGCCTTCCCGCCCACGTTCGCCCACAGCGCGCGCTCCACCATGGCCGCACTCCACTGCTCGCCCAACCGCGCCGCGCGCGCACGCAACGCCACCGCATATCTTGCGTAGTAGCCCATGGTCCACGCCACCTTGCCGAGCTGCGGCACCTGCGCGGCGACCAGTTCATCAAAAAACGGATAGCGTGTTGCATCGTATGCCGCCGCCACCGCAGATGCCGTCGCCGGACCCACGCCCGCCAACGTTGTCAGCCCCGCGATTGGCTTGGTCGGATGCGGTGCTTCCGCGAGTGCTGCCGCGCTGACCGAGAGCACGTCGTCCGGTGCGTTGCCCTTCACCAGCACCAGGTTGGGTGCGCGCCACACGCCACGGGCCATCTTCCACTCCGTCACGCGTACGAGTTCGGCGTGCGATACACTCGGCGCTGCGCGGGATGCGACCATGACAGGCAGTTCGCGCTGATACCACTGATCGAGATCGACCAGTTGCTTCACGTTCTGAGCGGCGATGACGGCATCGTAACGGTAGAGGCTGTCATACCAAACTGACACGTCGTCGGCTTCCCACAGTCCGGTCATCTGACGCCATCAAGAGAGGAGGGAAAGGTGCGCGGAGCGCTCCAGCGGATCGTGGCGACGCTGCGGGCGGGGAGCGTGAGCCGAGTGCCCGCCGCGGCCAAGCCGCTGACCGTGACGAAGACCTGCTCCGGATTTCCGTTGGCGACGATCAGCGTGCGCGAACCATCGCGGGCATCCTGAAACGAAACATGCGAAAGCGCGACCAGCGCGCCAGCGACAGTCGTCGAACTGATACGCGTCGCACCCGGGTGCACAAATCGACTGGCATGCGCGAGCGCATAGTACTCCTCGTTGCGCGTCACCGCGCCACTCGCTGAATCCACGGTGATCACGCCGCGGCAGTCTGCGCATCCACCCAGATGCGGACCGTGCCGCGCGTCGAGCGCGAGATTCCACAGCGTCACGCCGCGCGCCCATTCACGCGTGGCGCCGATCACGAGCGTCTGCACATTCCAGAGAAAGTTCTCGCCCCAATTGGGGGCCCACGCGCCGCCAGCGCACTCGGTGAAATACGTCGCCACTTCGGGAAACCGATCATGCACCGTGCGCTGCGCACTCACGTCGCCGGCGTAGCAGTGCCAGGCTACGCCGTGGACGTAGCGCCGCGCCGAAGAATCAGCGAGCACCGCCAGCGGAGAGGCAGGCGTGTCCCAGTTGTGGTCCCATTCGAGCAGACGGGTCGTGCTTCCGGTGCGCTCCAACAGCGGCCCCAGCTCGCGTCCAATCAGCGCGATGCGCTGCGCCGGTGAGAGCAGCATGCCCGGGTAGTCCTTGGTGGCGTTGTCCGGTTCATTCTGCACGGATAAGAGATCGATCGGGGCTCCGGCGTCACTCCACGCTTTGAGCACGCGTTGCAGATAGACGGCGTACCAGTGCACCGCATCGTCGCGCAGTGTCCCTCCGGCCAACTGACCGTTGCTCTTCATCCATGCCGGCGCGCTCCACGGAGCCGCGATCACCACCAGCTGCGGGTTGATCGAACGCAGCTGGCGAATCAGCGCGATCCGATCGCGATCGCGGGCAATGGAGAAGTGTGCAAAGGCCGTATCACGCACTCCGGCTGGCGCATCGTCCAATGTGTAGTGCGATTCCGAAAAATCGGACGCCCCGATCGGCACACGCACGATGTTGAGCCCAATGCCCTCGGTTGGCGAGAAGAGCTCGCGCAGCAGCCGACCGCGGGCGGCGGCCGGCAATCGCTGCAGTACGATCGCGGATGCATCGGTCAGTGCAGCGCCCACGCCAACCATCGGTTGCAGCGCCACCGTCGTGTCGATCGAGATGGTCGCGCTCGCGCTCGTTGGTGCGAGCGTAGCCGCAGCGGGGCCTGTGTCCCCTCGTGCAATCGAAATTTCGACGAGCAGCTGACGCCGATCTGCGGTGGTCAGCCAACCACGTACTTCAGGCGACGCGTCAGTGTGCGAGGTGCGCGGAGCGAACGACGAGGCGTGACAGCCTGAAAACACCATCACCGAAAGCGCGACGCCCACGGCAGCGGCCCATGCGCGACCCGCCGAGACGTGCCATGCACGAGTTGCGGAGTCCGACGGCCTAGGCACTCACGCCAAGCCAGCGCTCCAACGCCTCACGACGTGAGCGACTCACCCGCAGCCGGGTGCCGCCCTTGAGCTGCACCTCGTAGTCGCCGCCGGCAGCCTTGTGCAACGTGTCGACGAGCGCGAGTCGCACGATAGCCGTGCGATGAATGCGAAAGAACTGCGCGGGATCGAGGCGCTCTTCGAGCATCTGCATCGGCTCGCGAATGAGCAGCACGCGCCCGCCCACGTGCAGCTCCGCGTATGGTCCGCTCGACGTGATGTAGTCGATCTGCTCCACCGGCACCACGCGTACCTGGCCGCGCGTTTCCACGGCAATGCGCTCGAGATACTGTGCAGCAGGTGGCGCGGGCGCGTCTGGCGTTGCGGGCGGCTCCACGTGCAACAACGCCAACATCTGTTCGCGCAGCCGACCGAGTCCTTCCAGTCCGATCAGGTGTCGCGCGCGCCGGAATGCCTGTTCGAACCGCTCATCGTCGAATGGCTTGACGAGATAGTCCACCGCCGAGACGTCGAAGGCCTGCAGCGCGTACTGATCGAACGCTGTCACAAAGATCGTGGCAGGCATCCGCTCGGCGCCGATATGTCGCACCACGTCAAAGCCCGTGCGTCCGGGCATCTGCACGTCGAGAAAGACCAGATCGGGACGGAGCCGCTCGATGGCGTCGACGGCCGCGTCGCCATCCGTCGCGACGCCGATCAGCTCGACCCCGGCCTCATGTCGCAGCAAATCTTCGAGTCGCATGCGGGCCAGCGGCTCATCATCCACGATGAGCACCCGCAGCGGCGGACTCTCAGCCATGCACCGGCCCCGGAGTGAGCGTGACTGCCGTGGCGGACGTTGACGGTGGCGGTGTTGCGGCGGCCCCGCTCGCGGCCAAGCTGTTCTCGGCGATTGAGGTCGTGCGCAGGTCGGACGCGGTGTGATACGGGAGCCGCACTTCGGCGAGCGTGCCGCCGCCCTCGGCGGGCGCAATGATGAACGACTGCTTCGCGCCGTACAGCTGCTGCAGTCGCGCCATCGTATTGCGAACGCCGACGCCGCCGGGCGTTTTCGTGGGCAGCACCGCGGCATCGCGATCCGGTCCCGGTCCGTTGTCCTTGACCGACAGCACCAGCACTGCCTGCTCGCGGCGGACGTCGATCACGATGCGTCCCGCGCCGCCCACGCGCTCCACGCCGTGGCGAATCGCGTTCTCCACAATCGGCTGCAGGATCATGTTCGGCACGAGCGCGTCGGCCGCATCCGGGGCCACGTTCGTCTGCACTTCGAGCGCGCCCTGAAAGCGTACCTGCATGATCTCGATGTATCGCGTGAGCAGCTCGAGCTCCTTGCTCAGCGCGATCTCCGGTTCGCTGGCGTCTTCGATGCTGTGCCGCAGCAAATCACTGAGTCGCGAAATCATGCGGCGTACGCCGCGCGGATCGCGCTCGACCAGCGACGAGACAGCGTGCAGCGTGTTGAACAGGAAGTGCGGATCGAGCTGGCGGCGCAGCGCATCGAGCCGTGCTTCGGCCAGCTGTGCCTTGAGCTGCGAGGCCTGCTCCTGCCGCAATCGTGAGCTGAGCGAGTACGCACGCGCAAAACCGCCGGCAATCACGCCCATGGCGATGCTCACGTCGTTCAAAAACTGAAAGCCGCCTAGCCCGAACGACCACCATGGGCGCGAACGAGGCGGACCACCGCCACCTCGCCCAAAACCGTTGCGTCCAAAGCCACCGCGCCGCGCCTGCGGGAAGGCCGCATCGCGCACCGCATCCACGACGGTGCTGGCAATGAGCGCCGCCACCAACACGGCGACCACCAGCAACAGCACACGCAGTACACGTCGCTGATCGTCGGCGATCGTACGCGCGGCCAAAATGAAAAGCGGCACCGTGAGAATCGCCCACGTCATCGCCTGCGTCAGCGAGACGATGCTCGTCGCCAGCCAGATCTCTTGATCAGTCCCTGGACGCCGCGGATCGAGCGCGCGATTGGCAAACGTGACCAACGCAAACAGCAACCAGAAGGCCGCGATGAGCGCGATCTCTCGGCCGGTGATGAGCGACGCGCTTGTGCGAAACTCGCCGGTGGGAAGGGCGAACCGGGCGGCAGGGCCGGAGAGCGGGCGCGAGCGGGACATGAGGGAAAGCTAAGATGCCTGCCTTTGGACGGCACTCCCGGTGGCGTGGATGGCACGTGGAGATGCACGGATGGCGCGGCTGGCGTTTTGTTTGGCTACCAGCCCGCTCGCGAGGCCGCATCGCTCAATCCGATTCAGGCGCTCCATTACGTGAAGCCGGCGGTCCGTCGCCTGCAGGCGCGTCGACCGGCGGAACAACCGTCGACGAACTCCCCAGCGAAAGTATTTCCGCGGAGACCTCGTCCATCGGCGGCCACTCGAGCGCGGGAACGGTAGGCAGTTCTGCCGAACCACCCTGCACCGACGGATAGCGCTCGCGCGGCGCGCCCGACGGACCGTGCACAGTTGGCGACTTGCGCAGAAACGCACCGAGAATCCCTGCCGCGGCGAAGAGCACCAGCGCGATCCACCACGGCATGCGCCGCACCGGCGGTGATTCGCGCTGCAGCGATACCGCCACCAGCGTTCCCGTTTCGGCGCGCGCACCGGAGTCTGGCTGTTGCGCCGTGATCATCGAATCCACTGGCACACTGTCGCTGGGCATGATCTCGCCCAAGCCCAGTTGCGCTGCGCGCAGTCGCACCCGCGCATCGGTCAGCGACAGCCCCACGACCGACGGCACGTTCACCTGACGTCGCGCGCCCGACGAATCGAAAAGCGATTCCGCGCGACCCACGGTGAGCAATACTTCCGCGCCCGAGATGACCGGCGTGCCCGCGGCCGGTTCCTGCGCCAGCACGCGATCCCCTTCCCCGTCGATCGACGTCCGCCGTTCAAGAATGATGACGTCCGCCGAGAGCGATGAAAGCGCCGAACGCGCGGCACCCTGCAGCGCTCCGACCACGTTGGGCATCGCCACCGGCCCCGTAGGCGACGAGTCAGTCGGCGTGTCCGACACGACGATGGCGACGGCACGCCCGCGCTCGAGCATCGCACCGGCGCGTGGACGTTGCGTGATCACCAAGCCCGTGCTGCCCGTCGGCCCCGGCATCACCGACACCAGCGGCGAAAAACCCGCGTCACGCAGTCGTTGTCGTGCCTGATCACGCGCGAGTCCGATCACCGCAGGCACTCGACGCGCGGTCGATGCGGCCGCTGTGGCTTGCGCGTCGTCCGTCGTCTGCGCCAGGAGTCGCTGCGCATACAACGCCTGCACCAACAGTACGCACGCGACACTCCAATTCCTTCGGAGTGCCGTCATCGGCGAGATTCGTTTGTTGCGCGGTGTGGGACGCATCGACACCAGAATCCTGCGATCGTACGAGACTGCTGCATGACTGCGGCAACGGACGTGACTGTACCCAACATGCGTTGAGCGCGTGGTTCGCGTCTATAGCACCGGAGCCAGCGGTCGAGTCCGTTTGCTGTCGTACGTCACATGACCCGTCACGATGTGGCAGTCGGTACCACTACTCAGGTACGCTCGTCACCAAGTCGCTTGTCTGGCATCACGTATCCCTGCACATAGTCGGCGATGGCGGACGCGAGCGGAAGCTGCGGCTGAGCGAATCCCGTCCCCTGCAATCGGCTGATGTCGGCCTGCGTGAAGTACTGATAGCGATCACGCATCGTCTCCGGCATCTCGATGAACTCGATCGCGGGCTCGCGTCCCATCGCGGCGAAGAGCGCAGCGGTCAGTTCGAGCCACGTGTGCGCGATACCTGATCCGATATTGAACAGTCCGTGCGCCTCTCGATGCATCGCCAGGTGCAACGACATGGCGACCACGTCCTTCACGTACACGAAGTCACGGCGCTGTTCACCATCGGCGAATTCTGGCCGGTAGCTCCTGAACAGCTTCACCTTGCCCGTGTCGCGCACCTGCTCGTACGCCTTCTGCACGAGGCTGCGCATCTCCCCTTTGTGCGCTTCGTTGGGGCCGTACACGTTGAAGAACTTGAGCCCGACGATGCGATCGAGGATCCCGTTGGCCAGGGCATACTGATCGAACAGCTGTTTCGAATAGCCGTACGCGTTGAGCGGCCGCAGCTTGCCCAGATCGCGCGGAGACCGAATGATGTCGTCCATCCCTTCGGCGCCGTCGCCGTACGTGGCCGCGGACGAGGCGTAGACGAAGCGCGCATCGTGCGACAAGCACCAATGCGCCAGCCGCTTCGTGAACTCGAAATTGTTGTGCACGAGAAACGTCGCATCGCGTTCGAGCGTGGACGAGCACGCGCCCATGTGCAGCACCACATCAAAGCGACCCAACGCGCCGGACTCCAGGCGCTCGAGCAGCGACTCTGCTTCGAGATAGTCCTCAAACGCGAGCGGCGCGAGGTTGCGCCACTTGTCGCTCTTCCCCAACCGGTCCGAGACCACCACGCGATCGACGCCGAGCGTGTTCAGTCCCCACACGAGGGCACTGCCGATGAAACCGGCGCCGCCGGTGACGAGCACGCGACGCGGAACGCGCGCATCAGGAGAAGTGTGCATCAGACCTTGGGCAGACGAGTTCGTGCGCGGTCATCCCCAACACCACGCACGCAGAAGCAACGCGACCAGACGCGTCAGTCTGCCACACACGGCGGGCGCGGCGCAACCACTCGGCGCGACGTCTCTCGATCATCCCGCACTGCGATGCTTCCAGTCGTCGCGTACCGACAGGCGTTTCCCTACAGGGCGCGACAGACCGCCGCGCGCTGCTGAACGATTGGCGGGACCAACCACGGCGACAGGGCGGGCCATCCCCCTGCCATACGAGCCCGCTGCACCACTCGGTCGTCGCGGAGCCCGTTCTTCTCGAATGCGTCAAGCGCGTGCAGCAGCAGAGGTGTGAGTTCGTTCGCGCGAGGGACGTCCGCCACGGCGGCGGCCAGCGCCTCGAGTCCGGTGCGCCGATCGGCGTCCGCACCGACGAGCAGTTCACGCGCCCGCAGGCACACGCCCACGAACCCGGCGTCCACCGCGGCCAGCCGCAGTGACGGGGCCAACGTGCGGTCCTGTGCGATCGCCAACAGTCGGCCGTCGCGCAGGTCGATGCCGAGCGCTCGTAGCTGCAGCACCGTCGCATGGCTGACTGAGGCTCCCTCGCGCGCCATGGTGGCCAGCCGCAGCGCCTGCGACGCCGCGACCGGCTGCTCCGCCTGACGTGCGGCGCGATCGAGCAGCCGCGCGCCGTGCTGAACGAGCGACCGGCCGATCATCGCGTCAAGCATCGTCGGCTGGTCGACGAAGTGCCGCGCCGCTGCAATCGTCTCTCGCGCGCGCAGCATCGCCATGTCGGCGTCTCCAACGAGCAGCGCGGAATCCGCCTCCGCTTCGCTCAGTCGCACGAAACGCTGCAGCGCCGGCCACGAGCGCACAGGGAGCTCCCACGGGAGCTGTACGCCGCCTAACCCGGTCGTGTAGCCCCACAGCGCTGGCAGCGGGGCGCTCCGGGCCCACGCGCGCAAGCTCTGCTGCGCCTCCACCCCACTCGTCGCCGCCTCCGCACGCGCCGCAATCCAGACGCTCCCGTTCTCAGCATTCGGCTCGGCGCGATCGGCTGTGCGGGTGAGCGCGACCACACGACGAAGCGCCGCCGAGTCGAGTGGGGGCGGGTTGCCGAGCGGGGCGATGACGGAGTCGAGGAGTGCGCGCATCGCCGAGCGACGGCGAAATGGTGCCAGATCGAGCCTGCCGGAGGCGGCCTCACGCGGCGTACGGCGGGCGCTGTCGCCAGCCACGATCACGGTCGCGGCCGTTCCGGTGGTCAGGACCGCCGCGATCACCAACAGCGTCGACCGTAGCAGCGTGACCGGAAGCGAGCGTGCGGTCGATGGCATCAGGTGGGGCGGCGGGTGGGCACAGCGCGGCGATGCCGACAGGTCGGACGGAAGTCGTACGCCGCCCCCTCTCCCGAAATTCCGGACAGTCCGCACATTTCCTACGCACGGTCTGGCTGCGCGTCACGCATCGTCACCCGTGCGCCCTCCTCTGTCACCACCCCTGCCGCCGATGCCCCGAAAGCCCACAGTGCTCGCCAACACGCTGGACACCGTGAAGCGGTGCGCCAATGTCGTGCGTCGCATCATCGGCGTGCCGGACTACGATCGGTATCTCGTGCACATGACGACGCATCACCCGGACGTCATTCCGATGACGCCCCGCGAGTTCGAGCGCGTGCGCCTCAACGATCGCTACACGCAGCCTGGCTCACGCTGCTGCTGAGGGAGTCGGCGGCGACGCCGAGCGCGCAACGGTCGCGAGGAGCAGCGCTGCGGACAGCGACAGGGCCGCGCCTACGGTAAAGGCGAACGGCGCGCCAAGCCGGTCCCAGAGCGTGCCAAAGAGCACCGACGCAGGCAACGCCGCGATCCCGATCGTCGCGTGATACCACCCGAACGCCGTCCCGCGCCGCGACGCGCCCACGAGATCGGCCACGAGCGCCTTCTCGCTCCCTTCGGTCAGCCCAAACACGACGCCGTAGATCGCGAACAGCAGCCACGCATGCAGCGGGGTGCTCGCGCGGGCGAAGCCCACGTAGACGAGCGCATACAGCAGCCAACCCGAGACGATCAGCGGTCGCCGACCGAGCCGATCAGAGAGCGCGCCACCCGGTGTGCTCGAGGCGCTTTTCACCAGATGCAGCACCACCCACAGCAGCGGGATCATCGCCGTCGGCACCCCTAACTGCGACGCACGCAACAGCAGGAACGCGTCGGTGGAGTTACCGAGCGTGAAGAGCAGCATCGGTACCATCGTGATCCAGAACTGACTCGGCAGCGGCGTTCGATCGGCGGAGGCGTCGGATCCCGCGTTCATGGAATCGGGTGCTGCGCCTGCGCGCGCGGCGACCCGAGGTTCACGCACCATCACGACGGCCACCACGACCGCCAGCACGCCCGGGATCGTTGCCACCCAGAATAGGTGGCGCACCGGCATGTCGAGCAATCGCAGGCAGAGCAGCGCGACCAGCGGCCCGATCACCGCTCCGGCGTGGTCAGCCGCCCGATGGAAGCCAAACGCCCGCCCACAGTGCTCCGCCGGTGTGGAGGCCGCCAGCAGCGCATCGCGCGGCGCACCACGAATCCCCTTGCCGACACGGTCCACAAGACGGATCATGAGCACTTGCGATGCGGAGTGCGCCACCGCCACCAGCGGACGCACCAGCGTTGCGATCGTGTAGCCCGCCACAATCAACGGCTTGCGACGCGCCACCCGGTCCGACCACCAGCCGCTCGCCAGCTTCAGCAACGCCGCCAGCGACTCGGCGCCTCCCTCGATCACACCCACCATGCTCGCCGACGCTCCCAGCGTGCCTACCAGAAACAGCGGCAGCAGCGGCGCGATGATCTCGCTGGATGCGTCCGTGAGCAAGCTGACGAGCGCCAAGGCCACGACGTTGCGACTGGGGCGCCACGGCGCCGCGGCCACACGCGCCCGGTCCGGCGCCGACGCATGCACACGCTGATCGTCCGCTGATGCCGACTCGTTGGCTGGTGCCTTCATCGCAAGCGGACGACGCGTGGAAAGAGGAGCTGCTGGCGTACTGGCGACGCCAGCAACGCTGGGTACTCGAGAAGCAAGTCACGATCGCGGAAACTCCAGCGCCCACCGGACACGAAAGCGCACGGGCCGCGCTGGTGCAACGGGAGTGGACGGCAGCCGGACTTCAGGCGACGCGCATCGACGCGGCCGGCAACGTGATCGCGCGGGTCACCGCAAATCCAACGATCGCCATCGCGCACGACCATTCACCGGCGCGCGCACCGCTCGTCTGTCTTGCTCACCTCGACACGGTCTTTCCCGCCGAAGCGCCACTGCGCGCGCAACGCGTCGGATCGCAGGTGCACTGTCCGGGCATCGGCGATAACAGTCGTGGCCTAGCCGCCACCATCGCACTGGCGCACGCGTTGCAGTCCCCCGCCATTCGCACGCGTCTGACCCGTACCGTAGAGCTAGTGGCAACCGTTGGCGAGGAAGGCGAAGGCAATCTGCGCGGCGCGCGCGCCTACTTCGACGAACTTCAGGCGCACGGACTCGACGCGTACGCCGCGATCGCCATCGATGGACCGGGCGACAGCACGATCGTACATCATGCGGTAGGCTCGGAGCGAGTGCGCATTCACTTCACCGGACACAGCGGCCACAGCTGGGTGAATGCAGGCACGCCAAATCCGGTGCATGCGGCCGGCGCGCTCATCGCGATGCTCGCGCGGCTGGCCGAGCATGAGCGACCGCACGCCGCCATCACGGTGAGTCGCATGGGCGGCGGTGAGTCGCTCACCAGTATTCCGCGCGCCGCGTGGATCGACGTGGACATTCGCGCCATGGACGCCGCACGCGTGACACGACTGCACGCCAGCATCCTGCAGCTCGCACAGCGCGCCGCGGACGATGAATCGCGCGCACGGCCCGCGCTTGGCTTGCTCGTGCACACCGAACCGCTGGGCAGTCGCCCAGCCGGCCATCTCGATGCCGAACACCCACTCGTTCAGACCGCCGCGCGCATTACCGAACGCGTCGGACGCGCACCGCGTTCAGGATCGGCCTCCACCGATGCGAACGTGCCGTTGTCGCGCGGCATTCCGGCGATCGCCATCGGTGCGGGGGGCAGCGGCGGCGATGCGCACACGCTCAGCGAATGGTTTGACGACAACGAAAGCGACGTGGGGCTGACGCGACTGATCGACTTGGTTGTCTCGGTTGCCTGCGCACCGTAGCGACGCAACCGATTCGCTATGCGCCCACCACTTCGAAGGCGGGCGCAGACGGCATTGACTTGAAGAAGTGCGTGCGCGCTGTATGCCCGGTTCGCCCTCGCACGTAGCGATCGCGCCAGCTCGACATGAATCGATCGGCCTCGTCGCGACGCACCATCGCCCACACGCTGCCGCCAAAACCCGCGCCGAATGCGCTCGATGCGACAGCGCCCAGCTCGTTCGCCAGCGAAACGAGTGCGACGGTGGCCGGGATCTGATTGTCGAGCGCACGTTCGGCACCCGCCTGCGACGTTGCCACGAACCGACCGAAGCTCTCGAGATCGCCGGCGGCGAGCGCCTCGGCGGCACCGGGTACCGACACAAAGGTCTCTTCGTGAAACTGCCGAACCCGTGCTTCGAGTCGGTCCGCGCGGAACTCGTCGTTCGCGCCTGCGCGCGCAGCATCGATCAAGGCGAGCGGCGGTTCATGCGACGGCGTACCGCCGGCGGCAGCAATCGTCGCGTCATACAACGTTCGCGCGGTGTCGTTCATGGCGAGATTCCACGCGTCGACGATGCGATGCGCCGTGCGCGCGACGCGATTGTACCGCTCACGCGCCGCGCCCGTTTTCGCGGCCACGACGCCACTCACGCCAATCACGAACGTGTAGTCGGAAGGCCACGGCACCGAGCGTTCATGGCGAACCGGCGCCCATCCGAACACGTCGAGCTGCTTGGGCGCGGAACAGAGAATTGCCGTCTGATCCTGCGCGCCGCCCATCGTCCCTACGCCGCGTTCCCCGCGCAACACACCAAAATCGGCACCGTTCTCCAGCGCACCGACATATCCAGCCAGTTGCACGCGATCAGGAATCGCCTGTGGCCACAGCTCGTGCGACGGCAAGTCGCTCAGCGCCGCGAACACCACGGCGAGTCCGACGGTCAGCGCGCTCGAACTCGAGACCCCAGCGGCGGAGGGCAGATTGCTCGCCAGCGCGAGCTGACAGCCCTGCAACTGCTCACCAAAGTTGTGCACCAGTCGTCGCACGACGGTGCGCGGATAGACCGCCCACGGCAAGCTGCCATGCTGCCCCGGCGCGAACGGTATCGACACCGCTTCGCGCCGCCTCGCATCACGCACGACGAGCGTACGCTCCTCGTGTGGTCGCGCCACGATCGCGATCCCCCGCTCGACGGTGCACAACAGCGAGCGTCCGCCGGCGTAGTCCACGTGCTTACCCAGCACTTCGATGCGCCCGGGCACGATCCACTCCCGTCGTCCATCGCGCGGCACATTGCCATCATCCAGCGCGCGGTGCGCTTCGCGCAGCAGCTTGCGATACTGCTCGGCGGCGCGTCCAGCAATGCCCGACGCCTCGAACGGCACGCGAACCAGTGTGGTATCGAGCCCGGGCAGCAGCACGTTCACCGGCATGCGCTCACGTTCTCACACACGCTGTCGTTCACGGCCGCGGCTCCAGGTGCGCGAGCTGCGCAACGACCGACGGGATATCCGAGCGACGCGAGAGATCCAGCACCGCAGCCGACATGCGGATCGCCGACACGTGCACGCCCTCCTGAATCGCGAGACCGACAGCCTCGGGCAGCTCGAATTCGCCGCGCGCGGACTTGGGCACGCGACGACACGCATCCACCAGCGCCGGCGTGATCGCCCAGCAGTTCATCCCCACCCAACGAGCCGCCGGCGATGAAAGATCGAGCGACGCCCCCGGCTTCTCGATGATGCCGCGCAAGCGATCGGCGTCATCAACATCCAGCACGGCAAACGACCGCACGCGTTCCGCATCGATGTTTCCTTCGCGCACCAACGCGTCGCGATCGAAGGCGATCGTCGCGGCGCGCGACTCGGCGGCCAGCGCACGCAGTGCGTCCACCGGGTAGTAGTTGTCGGCGTTGAGCACGAGAAACGGCACGTCGCCCGCGACGCGTGCGGCCGCGACGACGGCGTCGGCCGTACCCAACGCGTCGTTCTGCACAGCAAAGCGAACAGCAACGCGCTCCGGCGGCGCGTCCACCGTGAAGTACGTGCGAATGGCGTCGTGCTCCGGACCGATCACCAGCACCACATCGCGAATGCCGGCATCAGCGAGGGCACTGAGCACGTAGTCGAGAAAGGGACGACGAATCGGAATCATCCCCTTCACGCCGCTGTCTGCCGCCGCCGATTGCGCACCGTCCAATTGCGCTGCCGCATCTTCCCGACGCATGCGCGAGCCGAGCCCTCGCGCCAGAATCGCTGCGGTGGTGATCCTCACGTGCTCGCTTTCACGCCCATGGCTGCAGGCGCCGATCGCCACGCGCCACGTGTGAAGTCCGGAAACTTCACCGGCGCGCTACCCTTGCGTGCAGACTCTTCGCTGAGCGGGAACGGCGCGCTCCACGCCGCCGCATCGTACACATCGAAGTCCGGCGCGAGCCCTTCACGCATGCACTGCACCAGACGATACGCCATCACGAAGTCCATACCGCCATGGCCGCCGTTCTTCCGCGCGAGATCGCCCACAGCGGTCCAGAGAGGATGCTCGTACTTCTTGCCCATATCGGCGAGCGGCGTCCACTTCTCACCACCAGCTGCGCCATCGATGTAGAGCCGCGGCGGATAGTCGTTGAAGATCGCCTTGGAGCCCTGCAGGTTGTTGAGCCGCGAGTACGGACGCGGGTTCACGACATCGTGCTGCAGCAGAATCGTACGTCCCATCGCCGTCTTCACGAGCGACGAGTTCACATCCCCGGCCTTGTACTTCTCCGCCCACTTGGGATTGTCCTTGGGGACATGCTCTTCGCGCCACTCGGACAAACCCGACTCGGGGGACGCCATCGACACCATATAGTCGAAGCGATCGCCGCGGTGAATGCCAAGGTACTGCGCCACCGGACCGAGACCGTGCGTCGGATAGAAGTTTGCGTTGCGCTGCGTATGCGGCAGACGACGCCAGAGTCCTTCGTCCTTGTCCTCGAACAGGATCTCGCGCAGATCGTGCAGATACGCCGCCTCGGCGTGCAGCAGCGTGCCGAACACGCCCTGCCGCACCATCTGCAGCACCGTGAGTTCACTGTTGCCGTAGCAGCAGTTCTCCATCATCAGGCAGTGGCGGCGCGTCTTCTCCGACGTCTCCACGAGCGCCCAGCAATCCTCCAGCGTCATCGCGATCGTGACTTCGCTCCCGACATGCTTGCCGGCACGCATTGCCGCCAGCGACACAGGCGTGTGAAAGAGCCACGGCGTTGCGGTGTACACGAAGTCGATGTCGTTGCGCTGCACCAGACGTTCGTAGTCGCGCTCACCATTGGTGTAGAGCGCCGGCGCCGGCTGCCCCGCTTTCACCACCATGTCCGATGCGCGCTTGGCCTTCGCTTCCACGACATCGCACAGCGCGGTGATCTGCACGCCTTCCACGGCGAGAAACTCGCTCAGCATGGAGCGGCCACGCAGCCCCGTGCCCACGATCGCGATGCGCACCGTCTGGTGCTTCTCGAACGGAACGCCGAGCATCCGTTGGCCATCGCCCACCGGTGGCGCTGTGAGGTCCACGCGCCAGTCGTCGGTGGCAGCGAGCAGTCGCGCCGGAGTTGCCGTGATTGCACCGGCCGCCAAGGCGGCCGCACCGGACAGCAGATCGCGACGACTCAGACGCTGGCTCACTTGGCACCTCGAATTTCGGAGTGATCACCGATCGTCAGGGATCCGGACATGCCCTCCACGATCACCGCATCGCCGAGGAACGCGTGATGCAGCGTGGAGTCCGTGATCTGGCTCTTGTCGCCGATGACCGCGTCGCTGATGGTGGAGTTGCGCACCACGCTGCCGGCGCCGAGCGACACGTTTGGCCCGACCGTCGACTGCTCGATCGTGCAGCCATCCTCGATGTACACCGGTTCGATGATCGTCGCGCCGGCTCCGAGCGATGCCGGCTTCCGCGCACGCCCCTTCTCCAGCATGGTGCGGTTCGTGTCGAGCAACGTCTCGAGCTGTCCGGCGTCGTACCACCCTTCGACGTCGACCACCTTGATGCGCGCGCCCTTGTCGATCATGTACTGGAACGCATCGGTGAGATACCACTCGCCCTTGTGCGGCGTGGTGGTCAGCACGTGATCGATGCCCTCAAAGAGCAGCTTGAAGTTCTTGATGTAGTAGAGCCCGATGTTCGCGCGCTTGGAGATCGGCGTGCTCGGCTTCTCGACGATCTTCGTCATGAATCCGTCGGCATCGGTGACCACGACGCCAAAGCGCTGGTAGTCCTCGACCTCCTTGGTCCAGATGATGCCGTCGGCATCCGTGTCCTTCACGATGCTCAGATCCGCGTCGAAGATCGTATCCACGAAGATGATCAGCACCGGCTGGTCGGCGTAGTCACGCGCGAGCGAAATCGCCCCTGCGGTGCCGTCCTGCACCTTCTGCTCGATGAACACGCTCGGGATGTCGTACGCCTTTCGCACATACGACTCCACCTTTTCCTTCAGGTGGCCGGTGATGTACACGACCTGTTCGACGTTCCCCAGCTTGAGCACGTCGTCCATCACGTAGCTCATCACCGGACGGCCGGCCACCTTGAGCATCGGCTTCGGAACCACGTGCGTGTGCGGGCGAAGGCGCGTCCCTTTCCCGGCGAGCGGAATAATGACTTTCATGGGCAGAATTGATTCGTGGCAACGATGTCGCGGATGGCACGAATGGCCGCGCGACGAGGCGGGGAAGCACACTCCAAAAATGCAGCGCGGCGACAGCCCCGGGGAGGGGATATCGCCGATCAATCATCCAAGCTGACGCATGCAGCCGAACGACGTCACGGGTGACGCCGTTGCACGTACCGCATCAGGGCGCGCTGGTCCCTTCGCGACCGTACCGATCCTTGATCCGCACCACGTCGTCCAACTCCGGCGTACTGGCCTCGAGCACGTCGCAATCGGTCACGGCCTCCATGTAGTGGATCGTGCCCGGCGTGATACGAAACGACTGCCCGGCCACCAGACGCTGGTCCCGTAGCTGATCGTCGCCCGGGAGCTGCACCCAGTAGTTCATCTCGCCCGTGAGCAGGTACACGGTCTCGTCCTTGCGCTCGTGATACTGCACCGAGAGCGCATGGCCGGCCGTGATATGGAGAATCTTCCCGACGTAGCGATCCGTGTGCGCCCAGATCGTTTCGTGTCCCCACGGCTTCGGAACATGCGTCACATCAACCCGACCACTCATGCCAGCACCTCAAGATTGAAATAGGCCACGCCGTCAACACATTCCGACGGTCGCGCACCACCTGTCGTCACATCGAGTACTCCGAAACCCGGCCTTCCCGCTCCGTCAGCGCTTGCCAAGCGAGAGGCGATAGTACGACGCAAAGGGACTGTCGGTGTTGCCATAAGGATCGAGCCAGATCGCGTCGGGCTCGGCGGTGACCCGCACCGAAATCTGCTGGACATCCTGACGCGCGTCCCCGCGAACGATCGTCCATCCTTCCGCCGTTCGCACCCCCACCGGCATCGGATGCCGATACGCGCCCGGTACCCGCGAGAGCTGTGCCGTCACCACCCAGCCGTCGCCGTCCTTGCGGACCGTTGGCGTCCGAAGCCGATAGTCGATCACGCCGGTTGTGCTGACCCACTGATCGAAGAACCACCCCAGCGACCGCTTCGACACACGTTCGGCGGCACTTTGCATCGCCCACCGATCGACGTGGCGAAACTGCCAGCGCGCGTAGTAGTCGCGGAGAAAACTCTGGAAGTCCTCTTCGCCCAACAGGTCGTGCAGCGCCTGGTACATCGACTGCGCCCGGTCATAGACCATGTCGTTGTATGTCGGGAACGATCGGAAGAGATCGGCGCGCGTGCCGATCGGCTCCGCACTCCCCTCGCGCACGAGCCGCCCCTGCACCGCCGTGATCGAATCGAGATGCTGCCGCAGCGCGGCCACGGCGGCACTGGCCGGGCGCGACGGATCACGGTCGTTGCTCATCGCCAGACGCGCCGCCAGCAGCACGCGCGACTGCCCCTGCTGGAGCGCCGTTTGATACGAGGTCAGCCCCTCGTCCATCCACGCCGACTGCCACTCGTTGTTGGCGAGAATGCCGAAAGTGAAAATGTGCCCTACTTCGTGCAGCGTCAGGTCCAACGACGCCGAACCGTTGTCCACGAGCATCGGGAATTCCGTGCCGCCGCCGTCGATGCGCTTGAGGATTGTCAACTGCGGATACGGATAGTCGCCATACAGCGCTTCGAGCCACCGCAGCGATTGCATCGCATAGCGCAGCGCCTTGCCACCTTCCCACTGCGTCTTGGACGAATCGATGCACGCATCCACGAGACGCGTATAGCGCACACTGTCGTTCCACAGCGCGTTGTAGGCGCGCGGGCAATCGTCCGTCGCGTCCACGCGATACAGCGTATGCACGGACACGGTATCCCAGATCGGGAAGCGCCACGCTTCCGCCGGTGGACGCACATACGACGCGCCCTCATAGCGAAAGCCCGGTGACACACTCCACGCGAAGTGGTGCACATCACGCGCATAGAAGCGCACCGCCCGATACCCATTGCCCGGCGCGACCTTGGGACCCTCCGGCAGGTTGCGATACGCGTTCGCAGCAAGACGCGGCCGCTCGCTCCCCGGCGTCATCACACGCGCCCACCCCGGATCACCGCTCACCGGCACGCCCGTGGCGCCCACCACTTCGTCGTTGGGGAGCACCAACGTCACGTCGAACGAGCCGAACTCCCCATAGAACTCGCCGGCCGGCACCAGCGCGTTCGGATGCCATCCGGCGCGGTCATACACCGCCACCTTGGGAAACCACTGCGAGAAGTCGTAGCTGCGTCCACGCCGTCCCTGCCGACGCGCCACCGTGGACGGGCGCGCCTCCCACGCAAACGTCACCGTGATCGAGTCGCCGGGGGCCAACGGCGTAGGCAACGTCAGCCGCACTACGGAGCTGTCGGGTGCAATCGGATAGTCCGGCAGCACGGCCGTGTTGCCGATGCGCGGTGCCGCCGTGAAACGCTCGTACGCGAAATCCGGCTCGGCCAACTTCTGAAAGCGCTGCCGCCCTTCGCGTTCGTCCGTCGCCGACCAGCGCGATTCCGGACGGAACGCATTGAGATGCTGATGCAACCACAGCTCACGCAGGACATCCGGGCTGTGATTCACGTAGCGCAGCGTCCCCGACGCGCGAATGCCACCCATGCGCTCGTCGAGCGTGGCGACGATCGTGTAGTCGGCACGCTGCTGCCAGTAGCCCGTGGTGTCGCCACCGCGCGGCGACGTGGACGGTGCCGTGGGAATGCGCGGCGCGGTCGGCCCTTGCCCCGGCAACGGCGCGCGCTGCGCCATCGCGTGCGGCGCCAGCGCGACGAGAGGCAGCAGCAACGCCATCGCCTGCAGCAGCGCTCGGTGCGGCGCGAATTCGAATCGGCGGGTCATCGCAGGAACGTAAGGATCGGGAGGGAGGAGGCAACATGCGCGGCGCGATCACGCTCGGACGCGCGCATACATGCACATACACGAAGGGCGCGGCTGCCCGCTGGCAACCGCGCCCCTGGCGCATGCGAGATCAACAAGTCTTCAGCAGAGACTCAGCTGACGATCAACCAACCGGACGGGTGAGCATCTTGCGACGCAGCATGCCCAGCCGGCGACGGAGCGAGCCATCCATCACCGTGTCGCCCAGCCGCACCACGACGCCGCCGAGGATCGACGCGTCCACCGCAACGTGCGGCACGACCGTCTTGCCGACGACCTTGGAGAGCTGCGCAGCGATGCTGTCGCGCTCTTCGTCCGCGATCGCCTTGGCGACGGTGACCTTGGCGTGCACGATGCCGTTGGAGGCATCGAGCAGCGTGTCGTATTCGTCGGCGATGTCCGGAATCAGCATCTGGCGACGGTTGTGCACGAGCGTCACCAGGAACTTCATGAACATGCGCGGCACGCGGTCGCCGAGTGCGCGCGTCAGCACCAGCGTCTTCTGCTCGGTGGCGATGCGCGGCGACTCGAGGAACTTGAAGAGCGTGACATCGGTCGACATCGCGCTCGCCACCTGGCGCAGCATGACACCCCAGCCCGCGGCATCGTCAGCGCGACGGCCGAGCGTCAGCAGCGTTTCCGCGTAGTTGCGGGCAACCGTTTCGCCCTGACCGGCGCTCATCCGCGGACGCCCTTCGCCCCGTCCAGCGAGGTCAGGAACGTCTCGACGATGCGGCGGTTGTTCGCCGAGTCGAGGTTCTGCTCGATGACACGCGACGCACCGGCGATCGCGAGATCAACCGCTTCGTTGCGCAGGCTGGCGATCGCGGCGGACTTCTCGCCTTCGATCACGCGACGCGCCTGCTCGATCATCTCTTCCTGCTGCGACTTCGTCTGCGCGAGCATGTCGGCGCGCATCTTCTCGGCGACCGCGCGACCATCGGCGATCAGCTTCTGCGCTTCGCCGCGCCCGGACTCGAGCTGCGTGCGATGCTGCGCGAGGAGTTCAGCGGCTTCGGCACGATCACGCTTGGCGCCGTCGATCGCATCTTCGAGCGCCTTTTCGCGCGCTTCGACCGCGGCGAACAGCGGCTTGAAGGCGAACTTGGAGAGGACGACGCAGAGCAGCACGAAGACGATCAGCGTCCAGAACATCAGCCCGGCCTTGGGCTCCAGCAAATTCACCGGACCGGTCGACGGCTCGTTGGCCAGCGCCGGGGCGGCAGACAGCGTGATCGTCGCGCCGAGGGCGGCGACACGGAACAGCGAGGCGCGGAACGCCGAGGCGCCGAAGCGCGAATCGCGAATGCGCGAGAGCAGGACGAGCATGTGGGATACGCTGGATGTAGTACAGCGGAGCGCCCGGACGGACGCTCCGCTCGCACAGTGGAACGCTTAGAACGTGACCTTGTTCTGGATCAAGAAGCCGATAACGACGCCGAACAGCGCGGCGCCTTCAACGAGCGCGGCCAGGATGAGCGCCGCGGTCTGAATGCGACCCGCCGCTTCCGGCTGACGCGCCATGCCTTCCACTGCCGAACCACCGATCTGGCCAATGCCGATACCGGCGCCAATCGCGCCACCCGCGGCGGCAATGCCGGCGCCGATCAGCGCCATGCCGCGCGCATCCGTGCCCGCAACGGCTGCCTGCAAAAGACCCATCACTTCGACCATGAGAAACTCCAAACGTATGCGTTGAGAACTTCGCTCCTCTGACACAGCGACGGGTCGCTGCATGGCTCGTCCCCGGGCGTGAGCCCAACGAGCCTCACCGGTCACTCAACCGGCTACGTCATCACGTCTGGGAGCACCGGACGCGACGTCCTGCAACTGTGGTTAATGATGCGCTTCGCGAATCTGGCCGATGAACACGCACGCCAGCAGCGTGAAGATGAAGGCCTGCAAGAAGGACACGAACAGTTCCAGCATGCTGATCGCCGTTGCCAACAGCACCGGCACACCGGCCAGCGCCCAGCTCTGGAACGTGAAGATCAGACCGATGATCGCCAGCAACACGATGTGTCCCGCCGTCATGTTGGCGAAGAGACGAATCGTCAGCGCGAACGGCTTGGAGATCTTGCCCACCATTTCGACAGGCGACATCACGAAGAACATGATGACGCGCATGACGATGGGGAGATCCTTGTTCCAGTAGAAGATCGTGCTCAGATAGCCCAACCCGTTGGCGCGAATGCCGGCGACTTCAACGACAATGGCCGTGATGACCGCCAACGTCAGCGTCACCGAGATGTTGCCGGTCGCCGTGGAGCCGTACGGCAGCATGCCGAACAGATTGCACACGAGGATGAAGAAGAAGAGCGTCAGCGCGAACGGCACGAACGCTTCGCCATGATGGCCAACATTCGGCAGCACGACTTCGTTGCGCAGGTAGAGCGCCATCGCTTCCATCGTGCCGGCAAATCCGTGCGAGCGCCCCTTGGTCGCATGCTGCTTCTTGCTCGCGGAACCGGCCGAGATGAGCAGCAGCGCGACGATGATCGCCGCCGCCACGATGAACACCACGTGCTTCGTGGGCGACAGATCGATTGCCATCCCGCCGATGTGCACCGGCTCCCATTCCGGGAGCTCGATCTCACCGTAGAATGGCGCCGTGAACGTCGGATACTCGAGATGACGCGAGTCCGTGATGTGCGGCGTGATGATATCCACTGGCCCTGCGGCGGCCGCGTGCGGCGCACTCTGCTCGGCGGCCTGTTCGACAGGCACGACGGCGGGAACCAGCGTGGAATCCGTCTGCGCCTGCATTGCGGCAGGGGCGACGGCGAGCATAGCGGCGAAACACAACGAACGGAGCATCCCGAGAGTCCGGGTCAGGCGTTCAAGAAGAGCGGCTCAACGAGAGTCGAGACGAAAAAGAACATCACCAGCGACAGCAGCGCAGGCGTCAGTGGCACACCCAACGCTTTCGCACCCAGCAGAGCCCAGAAGGCCACCGTGGCCAACCGCAGCACCACGCCCAATCCCCATCCCGCCATCACGTTCTCGCGCGCCACCAGCTTCGCGATCGCGAACGTGATCAGCTGCACACACACCGCCAGCCAGGCACTCGCCCGCACAGCACTGGCCGCGGCGGCGTCGGTGAAGACGAAGCGTTGCAGCAACAGCGACAACAGCACGACCAACACCACCTGGACCACGGTGAAGCGGACCAGCCCTCGCAACAGCCCTGCGGACGCGTTTGCCATCATCGGTGATCCTTATCCGTGCGGACCTTCGATGACGGCGTAGTCGCGGTCGACGCGGTCAGTCGCTTGACGCTGAGAAAAAAAGTCCCGCCTCCCCCAAGAAACACGCCGAGCAACAGACAGAGCGGTGCGGTACCGAAGCGCCGATCCATCCAGTTCCCTGCGTAGACGAACACGAGCAACGCGACGAGGAACTGCGTGCCCAAGCCGGCCAGCGCCCACGGCGACACATCGGAAGCGGTGTGCTCGGGAATCGGCTCGGACGGGACATCTGGATGCGGATCTTCGTCCATGCGTGGCGGGAAGCTAGGCGCTTGTGAAACTTTTCGCAAGCGAAGCGATCTCGTGTTTCCGAACAAAACCCGGCACCGGGTCGGTGACTGGAAAGCGCTCTCGTACAAACACTTAGACCAGTTATCCACACTTGACAGCATCCACCGCGCCACGTACACTGGCCTTGTGCAGGTTTGTGACGATCCGGGCCGGATCGGAATCTGCGCCGTCTGCGGCACGTCGTCGCCGCTACCCTGGTTGATTACGCCCCTGATGCTTCCACGCATCGTCATCCCGACGCTGGCTACGGCCGTGCTCGTGTTCGCGTGTGGTCCACGCGCACCGCAGAGCACCGTCTCCGCAACGCGACCGAGCGCTGCGGCAGGGAAAGGCGTCACCTCGCACGTCATGGTCGATACCGCGCGCGGCAATGTGCGCTTCGCTATCGAGGTCTCCAACGATTCGCGCAAGCGCGTGGAGCTCAATTTCCCCGACGGTCGTACGCACGACTTCGTGGTGCTCGATGATCGCGGTCGCGAGGTGTGGCGCTGGAGTCAGGGGCGCATGTTCACGCAGGCGATGCAGAATCGGCTCCTCGACGCGCACGATGCCGTCGTCTACGCCGAACGCTGGACGCCGCCCGCCCCCGGTCAGTACACGCTCGTCGCGCAACTGCACAGCGAGAACTACCCGGTGCAACAGCGCGTGGAGTTCGCGCTGCACTAGGAGAGACGTCGGGCCCTCGCTGCATGCTCGACATTCCAACGGACGCCCTCGGGCGTCCGTATGCGTTTCC
Organism: Gemmatimonas sp.; assembly: GCA_965279375.1. Classification (GTDB taxonomy): domain Bacteria; phylum Gemmatimonadota; class Gemmatimonadetes; order Gemmatimonadales; family Gemmatimonadaceae; genus Gemmatimonas. The sequence continues at coordinate 4,747,266 of OZ257156.1, forward strand.
GGCACCGAGGGCTGACACAGCATCAGGGAGTGGTCCCCGGATCGGTGTCCACGCCGTATGTTCTCCGAGTGGTTCTCAGGTGCTCTGGTGTCCCGATGTCTCCTGCTCCGTCACGCACGTCTCTGACCATCTCGTCTGCCGTGAACGCTCCTGACGACTCGAACGACCTCGCTCTCCTCGACCGACTCGCGTCCGCCCGACGCGAGCTCGCGCACCAGATCTCGCAACGCATCGTCGGGCAGACGAAGGTCGTGGACGATCTCGTCACGGCGCTCCTCTCCGGTGGCCACGTCGTGCTCGTCGGCGTGCCGGGGCTCGCCAAGACGCTGCTCGTGCAGACCGTCTCGCGCGCGCTCGATCTCTCCTTCTCGCGCGTGCAGTTCACGCCGGACCTGATGCCCAGCGACATCACGGGCACCGAGCTGATGGAAGAAGAGCCGGGCACCGGCAAGCGTGCCTTTCGCTTTGCGCCCGGTCCGGTGTTCGGCAACATGGTCCTCGCCGACGAAATCAATCGCGCCCCGCCAAAGACGCAGGCCGCACTGCTGCAGGCGATGCAGGAGCGCACGGTGACCGTCGCCGGTCGTACGTACGATCTGCCACGACCGTTCTTCGTGCTCGCTACGCAGAATCCGATCGAACAGGAAGGCACGTATCCGCTTCCTGAAGCGCAGCTCGACCGCTTCATGTTCGAGCTCAAGGTGGGCTATCCCACCAAGGCCGAAGAAGAGCAGATCGTGATGTCCACGACGGGCGACAAGACGGGTGAGGTGAAGCCCGTGCTGGGTGGCGAAGAGCTGTTGGCCATGCAGCGGCTCGTGCGTCGGCTGCCGGCACCGCCGAGTCTCGTGCAGTATGCCGTGAAGCTCGCGCGCAGCACGCGCCCCGATGACGCGGATGCGACGCCGATGGTGAAGAAGTATGTCAGCTGGGGCGCCGGTCCGCGCGCGTCGCAGTATCTGGTGCTGGGAGCGAAGGCGCGTGCGGCGATGGATGGTCGCGCGATGCCCGATCTCGATGACGTGCGCGCGGTTGCGCCGGCCGTCCTGCGGCACCGCATGGTGGCAAATTTCCAGGCAGAAGCCGACGGCATTCCCATTGAGTCGTTGATCGAACTGCCGCGGTAATTTCGTGGCAGTGTAGCAGGCGAGGCGAGCGCATCGGCGCGGCGGTGGTTTTCGCTGACGCGCCGATGACGCCCCCTCAAAGATTGTGGCGTGACTTCACCGCCCCGAGGGATTCTGTATGGCTCGTCCTCGTGCTCGTCTTGCCGTTCCGGTTCCCTGGCTCGTCGACGGCGGCATTCCGCCCACGCGCGATGCCCAGTCGCGCCCTTTGCTGCGTTTGCAGACGCTCGGGGCTTCCGTGGTGCAGTGCGGCGAGCTGCGCATCGGGCCGTCGGCCGGAGTGCTCTTCGCCATTCTCGTGCGACTCACGTATGCGCCGGGCATGCAGGTCGCGCGTGATGAGCTGGTGCATCTCGTCTGGGGCGGGCCCGACTCCGCGCGTCGCCGTGCCAGCTTGCGACAGGCGCTCTACAAACTGCGGAGCGTTGGCGTGCGCGTCGTGCTCGAGGGCGGGATGGTGCGCCTCGATGCCGCGCAGGTGGCGCGCACGTTTGCCAGTGACCGGAGCGCGACGCACTTCGAGCGTGATGTCACGCGAGGACACGAGCCGTTCGGTCCGTTCCTGCCGGGCTACGCTGCGCCAACTGCCGCGTTCGACGAGTGGATGGAGACTGAGCGTGAGAGTATTCACGCGGAGATCCGTCGCGTCCTCGTGGAGCAGTTGCGTGCGCGACGCGAGCGTGCCGATTGGACCGGGGCGGAGGCGTTGGCGCGATGGCTGTTGCAATTCGATCCACTGCACGAGGATGCGACGCTGACGCTGGCCGAGTGCACCATGCTCGCGGGGGCCAAGCTCGAGGCCATTGCGATCCTCGATCGCTATCTCGCGGAGATCGGGCCCGGTGCGGGCGATGTGCGTCTTCCCGCCGCGCAGCTGCGGCGTCGCTTCGTGGAGGCGACACGCGGCACGCTCTCCTTTGCGCCGACTGAACGGCACTTCGTGGGGCGCGAGCAGGAGCTGGCCGATCTGACGCTGGCGATGCGTCGCGCGCGATGGCGGGATGGGAGCGCCGTGCTGTTTCACGGTGCGTCGGGCATCGGCAAGTCCCGGTTCGCGCACGAGGTGACGAAGGTCGCGACGATCGAGGGCGTGCGCGCACTGCACGCGTGCTGTCGGGAGAGCGATGGCATGCGCACGCTGGCCCTGTTCCATGACATGCTGCCCGAGTTGCTGTCCATTCCGGGCGCATTGGGATGCACGCCGGAAAGCATGGCCACGCTACAGCGTTTAGTGGGACCGCCACCACGACGCAGCGTGGGTCAGTCGATCGCGCCGGCGAGCGGAGAGACCGCGCGAGGCGAGCCCGCGGAACCGGCGATTGGGGACGCCGTCGCTGTGGATGCGGACGAAGGGCGCAACGCCAGCGTCGGTGCTGCATCCGAAGCCGAGCTCCCGCCGGTCGCGGGTGAGCACGACGGGGGCGAGTCAGTCACACCGCGGGAGCCGCTGCCGATGGCCGGATCGATTCGACGGGCGTTCGTTGACCTGATGGCCGCGATCTCTGACGAACGGCCCGTGCTGCTGGTGATCGACGACGCGCATTGGATGGACCTGGCGTCCTGGGATGTGTTGGCGGACATCATCGATCGCATTTCGGCGCTGCGACTGGTGGTTCTGGTGATGTCGCGTGAGCCGCACGCGCGCCCCACGCGTCCGGAGCGTGTGCCGACGACGCTCCGGGTACGCCCGATGCCACCCTTGTCGGCCGAAAGCGGTGCGCAGCTGACGCGCTTGATCGGGAACGACCTCTCCGCGCCGGTAAGTGATTCGCTCTGCGCGTGGTTCGTGGAGGCGAGCGAGGGGAGTCCGCTCTTTCTTCGCTCGTTGGTGCAGCACTGGATCGAGACCGGCGAAGCGGGCGGCGTTCCGCCAACGCTGGTTGAGGTCATCGAGCAGCGGCTGACGAAGTTGTCGCCGGAAGCGCTACGGGTTCTGCAGACGGCGGCGTTGCTGGGGGAGGAGGCGAGTGTGGAGAGCACTCAGCATGCGCTCGATTTCTCAACTGCGAACATTCTGGACTCGTTAGATGAGCTTGCCCGCGCAGGGATGCTCAGAGCCTCTGAGCTCGACCGACTCGTCGCGCAAGAGCTGACCGGTAAGGCCGCACTTCGCCGACTCACCGAGGCTTCTCGACGGCTACTCAGCCTGCGAGTCGCTGAATCGATTCAGACACGAGCGAATCTGTGTGCGCTTGGCGACGGCGGAAGACTCGCTGCTGCAGTCGTACGAAACTTCTTGGGAGCGGGGTTACACGAGCGCGCGACTACGACCGCAGTCGATCTGGCGGAGACGTTTTTACGAAGCGGGCTTCCTGCTGAGGCACTACTCGTTTGCGAGTGCGGCGAAGGATTTGTACGCTCCGGTGTCTCGGGGGCGCGACTACGACGACTCGAGATGGAGGCGCTCTATCAATGCGGCTGCCATTCTCGGCTGTTGACCGTCGCGAGCGCCAGCCAGACTGCATTCAGTGTGACGTCCAAGTGGGACTCGCACTATCCTTTGGATGTCCTGCGATATATCGAATCGAGTTCCACGAGCGGTCGAATCACTGACTACGGCGATCTGTGCGCGCGCGCCGTACTGATCGCAGAGAGCGAGATCATCCCTCCAGACATCAGACTGCGGGCGTCCATCACCGCAATTCGCGTTGCGAGCCACGGTATCGACTCCGCACTACCTGAGAGAGCGTATAGGGCGGCGACAAACGTGGCAGAGCGCACCGCAAACCAATTCGATGCTCAGGTCACGGCGGCACTTTACTACCACACGGCGTTTGGCAGGCCGGAGGCCGCGATCGATGCTGCAGAGTGCATAGTCGAACGCATTGCGCCGACCTTGCCAGGTCCCGAGAAGATCGCCTTGCTCGCAGATGTTGCCTACGCGTTTCGCGTCTTAGGCAGGACCGATGACGCACTCCGCTTGTTCGAACACGTTCTTGCGGACGCGAAGTCCGACAGAATCTGGCGCACAGCTGGAGTGGCAGCTTGGTACTTGTCACTTATGGCTCTCGACAGCGATGCAGAAATCGCGCTTGCGAAGCAGTGGATCGAGCAGTGTGAGGAGCTAGCGGTATCAACTCAGGATGAGCTACTGCTCCATATCGCCGCTCAGCAGAGCGCGAGGATCGCGACGCTGGAAGGCGACATCAACAGGGCGCTCTCTCGCAACTCGGCATCGAAATGGCTGTTCGTTCAAGCCTCGCACCCGAAGCGTGTCGCGTCAGAACTCGCCTTGGACCTGTTCATCGCGATCACCACGCGAAATCAGCGCTCTATCGTGGAATTGCTCCCATCGGCCGCGAACAGCCTCGCGAACTTGAGTGGCGCGCTTGGTCAGGATTTCTTGGCAACACAGGTAATACGAGGGAGTCTCGCGGCCGGGAAGCCGGAGGAGGCGCGTCGCGTCTGCGGTAGCTATTTGGCTCGGCGAAGAGAACAAAGTCGACATCCCGGCTACTTGATGTCGGCGGTCTCCGCGGCCGCTGCGAGTTAGGCCACTGCCTGCGTTTTCTGGCCCTTTGCTCTTTCGATGATCTGAGTGAAGGACAGAATGCTGCTCTGCGAGTCGGCTGGGGAGAACAGTTGCGGATACAGCGGACTGCTTAGAAGCGCGTCGCAAATCATAGGATCGAACTGCCTACCCCGAAACTTGACCAATTCAGCGCGAACCTCTGTCTCCGTCATTGCCTTTCGATACGCTCGATCGCTGGTCATCGCGTCGATCGTGTCTGCAAACATGATGATTCGAGAACCCAGTGGAATTGCATTTCCTGCAATCTTGTCAGGGTAGCCAGTACCGTCCCAATTCTCATGGTGGTGTCTCACCGCGGGCACGATATCGTGAAACTCCGACAACTTTGCAACGAGCTCAGCGCTCTTGATCGGGTGGAGCTCCATTATCGCGCGCTCTTCATTGGTTAGACGACCAGGCTTGCTAAGGATTGGGCGAAAAATCTCGTGAATCTTGCCCACGTCATGCAGTAGAGCGGCGATTGCGATTCGCTCGACCTCCGGACCGGAGAGACCAATCGCACGCGCAATAATTCTCGAATATCGAGACACGCGCTGCGAATGACCGGAGGTGTACGGGTCGCCATACTCGACGGTGTGCACGAACAGCTCAAGCAATTCTCTGTTCGTCGTCGCCAGCTGGTGCCGCACTTGGTAGAGCACTCGAAAGCCAACAGAAAGCACGGTCATCGAGAGAAATCCCCAAACTCCCCAGTCGACGAATGCTCTCGCAAACAAGTAGACGATCGGAATCGCGACAAGATCGAGCAAGAGCGACTGAGAGTTTCCAGTATACCAACAGCGAACGATGCTCTTGCTTTCAGCGATGCCGACCGCGGTTGCGACGGAGAAAGTATTTACGAGAAGAAACGCGAGGACCGCAGCGGAATGCGGCACCAACTCAAAGCGCACGTCCAGCTGAAGCGACTTGCCGCCGAGCGACAGGTAGAGCAGGCTCGCAACTGCGGCGGCGAGGACGAACTGAGCGATGTTAAACAGCCGCTTGATCGTCGGCTTGGGCCGGCGTAGTTCGCCGAAGGCCGCCCCAAGCCCGACCATTGCAGCTGTAGCCCACGACGGGTAGAGGACGAGCGCCGTCAGATAGGGAATGAAGGAAATCTCTCCCAGCGTATTTCCTTGCACTCGGTACCGGAATTGCGAACCAAGTAGTCCGAGCAGCGCGTAACAGAAGGATCCCAATAGCAGCGCGACGTCAATCGAAGGCTGCTGGAGATACAGACAAGCCAGCGCGGCAGCCGCAGCTGCCACGATCGCATACACGTAGGCGATCACGCTTGTCTTCATGAGTCTTGCAAAGTGGCGCCCCCGCCGTCCTAGCTCAAATCAACCCCAGACTTTAGCATCCGCCAAAGCGAACGACATAATCGCGTTCACGAGCTGGGCCAGAATTCCCATGTTGCGTCACCTCCCATCGGGGTAAGTCACGCACGTCCCGCTCGGGGATCGCACGTGCTTTAACGAGGTTGGCTCCGCTCCTCAAACTTGGCCTGCCCGCTCAGCTCCGCTCTACCGGGAGACGGGGACGTTTTGTGAGTATCGTCTATGGCTGACGATGAAGGGTGAACGGCATGGGCGCGTGAACCACGCCCGGATTATCGATCAAGTTGCATCCAGCGATTCGTTGCATTGAGCACTGCGAGCACACTGCTCGTCTCAGCGCTCTCCTCAACTTCACAGCTTCCGGTCAAGAGCACTGTGTCGCGACCGTCGCGCGCCGCAATGCTGACAAAGACGAACTCTCGATCAAACGCGTCCACCACTTGCGATCCTTCCAATGTCAACGCGCGCGCCCGAACCGACGTCGGCCCCAACGCTTCCACAATCGCCAATACCGTCGCACGTGCCGCGAGATCAATGCGAGAACGCTCGCTCGATTGACCCTTCGCCTCTCCGGCAAATGCCCGCGCACCCTGCGACAGCGTCACTCGACACGTCAGCCCGCGCTCACGCGACCGACGCAACTCCACATCCTCGAACACCAACACTCGACGCGCCAGACCGCCCGCCTCACGGCTCCCGTCCGCACCCTCGCGCGCTAAGCTCGGCTCCGGCGCCCGCGATGAGGCCGCCGCCGGCATGGAAGCAGACGCCGCGGACAGCGATGGCGCAACCGCTCCGGCGGCAAATGACTGGGACGAACTAGAGGGCGATGCCGACCCGGAAGGGGAGGCCGGCGGAATGAAGACCGTCGTCGGCGACTTGGCCGCTGACGGCACATCGTTCGCACGATTCGGGTCCAGCGTCGTCGCGATCGAGATCTTGCGGTGATTCACGCGCAACCCGAGCTGCGCAATCAAGGCACTCTCGATATTCCGCACCGTCTGCTTCGGAGCCACGGCGTCCGTCGTCAAGACGTGCACCTCGTCGATAGCCCCCGCGTCACTCGGCACAATCCGAACAGACAATACGCCCGGGAGCGTGGCGATCAGCTCCTCGGCGCGACGGATGGGAAGGACACTACCCGCGATCGCGCCTGACGGCGCAAACGGCGGGTTCATGCCGAAATTCACTGGAATCGACAGGAAGGACTCCGCAGGTGGATCGGACCAGCGTTGGTCGATCTGTTCTCGACTGTCACAATATGTGGTCGAGTTCGCTGGTCGGCAAGCCAGAATAGTGCCCAAACCATTGTATGACATGCAGCTACCAGATTGCACCTCAACCTTCGTCGAGATCCAGCCCTGCCCCCCCCTCGTATTCTCGCAATTTGCGATACAAAGTCCGCTCGCCAATCCCCAATCGCTCGGCCGCTTTACGTCGATTCCCGCTCGCATCCCGGAGCGCCGCCTCGATGGCCGTGCGCTCGATCTCGGCCATGGTCATCCCAGGCCCCAAGGTGATCACGGTCGGCGGCGGCTCCTCATCACGCGGCGCGATCCCGCGCAGCCCCCCCATCACAGAGCCGATCTCCACCAAGCCAGCTGCCGCGCCAGCCGTCCCGCTGCGAACGTCCCCCATCCACCCCGGCGCCATCATGCGAGGGTCCACGCGCGGATCCACCCGCGACTCCTGATCCATCCGGCGCCGCAACTCCTCCACCTGCAGCTTCAGCTCGACAAGCGAGCGTACGATAAACTCGAGCTCACGCCCCTGCGCACGCTCACCCTCGCGCACGATCGGACCGACATGGACGGGCAGTAGCCGACGTCCGCCCGCATCGCGGATCGCGCGAGGAATGTCCTCCGCCACGATCTCGCGCCCGGGCGCCAGCACGACCATGCTCTCGACCAGATTGCGCAGCTCACGCACGTTGCCGGGCCACGGATACTCGACCAGCAACGCCAATGCGTCCGCCGACAGCCCATGAAACGGTCGATCATGCATCCGTGAGAATTCGGCGACGAATCGACGCACCAAGAGCGGAATATCGTCACGCCGCTCACGCAGAGGCGGCAGATAGATCCGCAGCACATTGAGCCGGTAGTACAGGTCGGCGCGGAAGCCACCCTCCTCCACATGCTCGCGCAACGGACGGTTAGTCGCCGCCACCACGCGCACGTCCACCGGAATCGCCTGCCCGCCGCCCACGCGCGTCACTTCACGCTCTTCGAGCACGCGCAACAGCTTCACCTGCGTGCTCGACGGCACCTCACCGATCTCGTCGAGAAAGAGCGTGCCCGTGTCGGCCAACTCGAACCGGCCAAGCCGACGCTCCGCCGCGCCCGTGAACGCGCCCTTCTCGTGCCCGAACAGCTCGCTCTCGAGCAACGTGTCCGGCAGCGCGCCCACGTTCACCGCGATGAACGGCTTGCCACGGCGCGGACTCAAGCGATGAATCGCGCGCGCCACCAGCTCCTTGCCAGTGCCGCTCTCACCCTCGATCAGCACCGTGCTCGACACCGGCGCGATCTGCTCGATCTTCACCAGCACTTCGCGAATGGCCTCCGACTCACCGACCAATCCGGTCAGCTGCGCGAGTCGCTGCCGCTCGAGCCGCCGACGGATCCCGTCCACGACCTCGTCGAGCGCGATCGGCTTGCTCCAGGTCTCCACGTAGCCCACGTCGCGCACACGCTCCTGCACCACAGGATCGCTCACGTCGGTGAAGCCCACCACCGGCACACCATCCCACAGCTGCTGCCGCACCAACGCCACGTTCGCGCTGTCGAGCAGCGCGCCCGTCAGCACGAGCACATCCGGACGCGCGCGACGCAGATCGCCGCGCACGTCGTCCATCGGCGAAATCGTGACGGTGGTGATCCCCAACCCTTCGAGCGCCGCATTGAGCCGCACAGCCGGCTCCACGTCGGTCATCAAAATCGCGACGACGCCCGACTCGTTGTCCTCCGTACTGCCGCGCCGCACGACCGCGGTGCGCGACCGTTCGCTCACGCCTTCCCCGCCCGCTTGTAGAAGGGCAACGCGACGACACGCGCCGGGACCGTCTTGCCGCGAATGTCGAGGTCGAACGTCGTCCCGACCACCGCCGCGGCCGCTGGCAAATAGCACGTACCGATCGGGATGCCGAGCGTGGGACTCATGGTGCCGCTGCGCACTTCGCCGAAACGCACGCCACCGTAGGTCACGCCGTGGCCGTGCCGCGGAATGGCTCGTTCGTCGATCGTGAAGCCAACCAGCTTGCGATCCGTGCCTTCGGTGTGCTGCCGCGCGAGCACATCACGACCGAGGAACGGCTCCGACTTGCCGAGCTTCACCAGCCACGAGAGACCGGCCTCGATCGGCGTCACCGCATCATCCAGCTCGTTGCCGTACAGGCACAACCCGGCCTCGAGACGCAGCGTATCTCGGCAGCCCAGCCCCGCTGGTACCACCTTGCCGGTGGCCATCAGCGCCGACCAGATCGTGCCCACATGCTCCGAGGCGCAGTACAACTCCCACCCCAGCTCACCCGTGTAACCGGTGCGCGAAATGATGCACGGCACGCCTGCGACGGTGCCTTCGGTGAACCAGTAGTATTTCACCCCGCCCAGCGGCACGCTCGACAGCGACTGCACGATTGCAGGAGCATCAGGCCCCTGCACGGCCACCAGCGCCGTCGCGTCGGACACATCGACCATCGAGCAATCGAATCCCTCGATGTTCGCCTTAAGATGCGCGATGTCCTTGTCCTTGTTGCTCGCGTTGATCACGAGCATGAGCTGGTCAGCCATGCGATAGACGAGCAGGTCATCGACGATGGTGCCATCCTCGCGCAGCAGCGTCGAGTACTGCACCTGCCCAACCGCAAGCGCCGCGACGTCGTTGCTCGTGACGGAATTGACGAACCGGATGGCGTCCGGCCCCTTCACCATCACCTCGCCCATGTGCGACACATCGAACAGGCCGCACGCCTCGCGCACGGCCTTGTGCTCCGTGGAAATGCCCTGCGGATAGTTGACCGGCATTTCGTAGCCGGCAAACGGGACGATCTTCGCGCCGAGCGCGACATGAACGTCGTGGAGCGGAGTGCGCTTCAGCGCACCGTCAGTCGTAGCAGTCATGGGCCTGGATCCGGGTCAACGCGGCGTCGAATGCGCCGCGTTGTAAGATGCCCGCAGATCGGACGACATGCCAGCGTGGCAGGCTACAATGCCACGATTACTTGCCTACAACTCCGCGATCGCCGCGATCACTTCGGCGGCATGCCCGGCCGGCTTCACCTTGGTGAAGACCTTCGCGACCTTCCCCTTCTTGTCGATCAGGAAGGTGGTCCGCTCCACCCCCATGTACTTCCTGCCGTACATGGACTTCTCCTTCCAGACGTCGTAGGCCTGCGCCACGACCTTCTCGGTGTCGGCCAGCAACGTGAACGGCAGCTCGTACTTGGTCTTGAACTTCACGTGCGACTTCACGGGATCAGGGCTCACCCCCAGCACAACGGCCTTGGAGCCATCGAATCGCGGGAAGAGGTCGCGAAACTCACACGCTTCGGTGGTGCACCCGGAGGTGTCGTCCTTCGGGTAGAAGTACAGGACCACGGGACGTCCGCGCAGCGACGAAAGCTTCATCGGCGTGCCCGCGTCGGTGTCCAGCGTGAAATCCGGGGCGAGCGAGCCAGCTTCGATGGCAGTCATGGCAACAGTTGGTGTCGGTCGGAAAGGTCGGCGAAACGCAGGAACGCGCGATCAGCGTCAGCCGAGGGATTCGTTGCCCATCAGCACGGCCATGATCGCCTTCTGGATGTGCAGGCGGTTCTCGGCTTCATCCCACACGACCGACTGCGGCCCGTCGATCACCTCCGCCGACACCTCCTCGCCGCGATGCGCCGGCAGGCAGTGCAGGAAGATCGCGTGCTTGGCCGCGCGGGCCATCAGCGCCGAGTTCACCTGATAGCCGCTGAACGCGCGCTCACGGTGCGCTTGCTCCTCCTCCTGCCCCATCGATGCCCACACGTCGGTGGTGACGACGTCAGCGCCGTCAACAGCCTCCGCGGGATCGCGCACGAGTTGCACATCAGCGCCAGACGCCGACGCGAGGAAACGCAGGTCGGGATCGAAGCCCTCCGGACACGCCAGCCGGAGTGAGAAGCCCAGGTGCGCCGCCGCTTCGATCCAGGAGTTGGCCATGTTGTTTCCATCGCCAATCCAGGCCACGCGCTTGCCACGATACTCGTGCAAGTGCTGCTGCACGGTGAGAATGTCGGCCATCACCTGGCAGGGATGCGACAGATCGGTCAGCCCGTTGATGACGGGCACGCTGGCATACGCCGCCAATTGCTCCGCGTCCGCATGCGCGTACGTGCGGATCATGATGCCGTGCGCGTAGCGCGACAGCACCCGCGCCGTATCGGCAATCGGTTCGCCACGCCCAATCTGCACATCGCGCGGCGACAGGAAGTGCGCCGTGCCACCCAGCTGCGACGCACCCACCTCGAACGACATGCGCGTTCGCGTGGATGACTTCATGAAGATCATCGCCAACGCCTTCCCGGCCAGCGGTTTGGCATCGTACGCGCCGCGCCGCATACGCTCGGCCAGCGCCAGCAGCGCGGCATTCTCGCGCTCGGAGAAGTCCACGATGTTCAGGAAGTCGCGATGCGAGGCTGCAGGCATATCGTTCGGGTGGAGTGGCGTCAGCAGGGGAAACGCGAGATCAGAGAATATACTTCCGCAGGTCTTCGTCTTCGGAGATGGCCTTGAGCCGCTCACGTACCATCGCGGAATCGACGGAGACTGTTTCCTTGCCGCGATCCGGCAGTTCGTAGAGCACGTCCTCGAGCAGCGTCGTCATCACGGTGTGGAGCCGTCGAGCGCCAATGTTCTCCATGCGCTCGTTCACACGCGTGGCCACTCGCGCAATCTCCGCGATACCGTCTGGCTCGAAGGTGAGCGCGGCGCCTTCCGCTTCCACGAGGGCCGCGTACTGCTTGGTGAGCGCGTTCTCCGGCTCGGTCATGATGCGCACGAAATCCTGCTCCGTGAGCGGCTTGAGCTCGACGCGAATCGGGAAGCGCCCCTGCAGCTCGGGAATGAGATCGCTGGGCTTGGAGACGTGAAACGCACCGGCAGCGATGAAGAGGATGTGATCGGTCTTCACCATGCCGTAGCGCGTCTGCACGTTGGAGCCCTCAACGATCGGCAGCAGATCGCGTTGCACACCTTCGCGCGAGACATCGGGACCGCCACCTTGACCACGCTCTCCGGCGATCTTGTCGATCTCGTCGAGGAAGATGATGCCCATGGCTTCGACACGTTCGAGCGCATCGGTGGTGACGTCGTCGAGGTCGATCAGCTTGTCCAGCTCTTCGTCCAGCAGAATGCGACGCGCTTCGCTCACCTTGACGGTGCGCTTCTTCTTGCGCTTGGGCATCATGTCGCGAAACCACTCGGCGATGCTGTCCATCCCTTCCGGCGCACCGGGAGTCATCACGTTGCCCGAGGGTGCGGGGCTGGACTGCGTGACTTCGATTTCCACTTCGCGCGCGTCGAGCTGGCCATCGAGCAGGAGCTGCCGCAGCTTGTCGCGCGTGCGCTTGTAGCGATCGCTGTTCGCGTCGGGCTCCGAGGTGGTCGAGGCCGGCGTGTCGGCTGTCGCACCCGCCGTCGCATCGGCCGGTGTCGCTGCCGCACCGGTGACGCCACTGGGGGGCGGCAGCAGCAAATCGAGCAGTCGCTCGTCGACCTTTTCGTTGGCCAGATCCTCGACCTCGCTTTCGCGCTCGGTGCGCACCATGTCGATCGCGCCCTCCACGAGGTCGCGCACCATCGATTCGACGTCGCGCCCGACGTAGCCGACTTCGGTGAACTTGGACGCTTCCACCTTGGTGAACGGCGCGCCGGAAAGCTTGGCAAGACGGCGGGCGATCTCTGTCTTTCCCACGCCCGTGGGTCCGATGAGGATGATGTTGTTGGGCGAGATCTCCTGTCGGATCTTCTCGGGCGCGCGCTGCCGGCGCCAGCGATTGCGCAGCGCGATGGCGACGGACTTCTTGGCGTCGGCCTGGCCAACGATGTAGCGATCGAGTTCAGCGACGATCTGGCGCGGCGTCAGGTCGGCAAGACGCGCGATGGCCTGTTCGGTACGGGGAGAGGGCATGTCGAACGCTAATTTGTCGTCTAGCTTTGGGGATGTCCCTTTTCACATCCGTCGTGATGGGGCTGCAGCTCGCCGTCGCAAGTCCCGCCGCTCCGAGCCCCGCCGTCACGACTCCTGCCGTACCTCATAGCGCGGACCTCCCGCCCGCCGCGCCTGCCTCTTTTTCACTTTCCTCGCAGAACGCGCTCGTCCATCACGCCCGACAGGGCGACGTGGACGTGGCCATGCCCGGCCCGCAGTCCGCGCGCATCGTGGTGGATGGCCGCCTCGACGAGCCGGTCTGGGCGACCGCACAGCTGCTGACCGGTTTCTCGCTCTACCAGCCAGCCGACCAGCGTCCGTCGCCCGACTCCACCGAAGTCCTTGTGTGGTACTCGCCCACCGCCATGCACTTCGGCATTCGTGCCTTCGAGCCGCATGGCAACGTCCGCGCCACCCTCGCCGATCGCGACCGCCTCTCCACCGACGACAATGTGGAGATCCATCTCGACACCTTCGAAGAGCGGCGACGAGCCTTCGTTTTCATCGTGAACGCGCTCGGCGTGCAGGCCGATGGGACGAAGAGCGAAGGCGGCGGCTTCACGCCGGGCTCGAACATCTCCCCGGGACAAAACGATCTCAGCGCCGACTTTCAGTGGCAGTCGCGCGGGCATGTGACCGACTGGGGCTACGAAGTCGAGTTGCGCATTCCCTTCAGCAGCCTGCGCTTCCCGAGCAAGTCCACGCAGCGCTGGGGAATTCAGTTCAGCCGCAACGTGCAGCACTCGGGATATCAGGAGACCTGGACGCCGGTCAAGCGCGGCGCGGCGTCGTTCATCGCGCAGGAAGGGTGGCTATCCGGACTGCGCGGCATGCAACACGGCCTCGACGTGACGCTCAATCCGGAGCTCACGAGCACCATCGCCGGCACGCCATCGCCGAGCAATAGCGCAGCGTGGCGCTACGACAGCAAGCCGCGTGTGGGTGGAAACATCCGCGCAGGACTGGGCAGCAACTTCGTGCTCAATGGCACGATCCGTCCGGACTTCTCCCAGGTTGAAGCCGACGCGACGCAGGTGGCAGCCGACACGCGATTCGCGCTGTTCTATCCGGAGCGTCGGCCGTTCTTCGTGGAAGGCGCTGATCAGTTCAACGTGCCCAACACGCTGGTGTACACGCGTCGCATCGTGCAGCCCGACGCGGCGCTCAAGCTCACCGGGCGTCTCGGCCGCGCCAATATCTCCCTGCTCTCCGCGCTCGATGCGTCGGCAAGCGGTGCGGCGCGCGATCGGCCGATGGTGGACATCCTGCGACTCACGCGCGACTTCAGTCAGCAGTCGCAGGCCGGCTTCGTCTACAGCGAGCGCGTTGGCGGTGGCGCCAGCAATCGCATGGTGGGCGCCGATGTGCGCCACGTGTTCGGCCGGATGTACTACGCGCAGCTGCAGTTCGCCGGTAGCACCAGTGAGACCGCGGGCGTGCAGCGTACTGGCGCTCTCTGGGAAGCCGTGGTCGATCGTACCGGTCGCACGATGGGGTTCCACTACAACGTGCTTGGTATTCGCCCAGACTTTCGCGCGGACAACGGCTTCGTCGCACGCACGGGCTACGTGCAGCCCAGCATGAGTCAGCGTATCTCGTTCTTCGGCAAGCCGGGTCGACTATTCGAGCGCTACACGGTGTTCGTCAGCACGTCCGGACTCTGGCGCTACCGCGACTTCTTCGAAGGCAACAGCATGCTCGAAAGTCGCGTGAGCCTGAACAACTCCGTCACCCTGCGACGCGGCTGGTCGATCAGCGCCAATCCCGCACTGGCGTCGTTCGCCTTCGATCCGGCGAGCTACAGTACGGTCGCATTCGACAACGGCGCGGGCGCCCCGCAACGGTTCGTGCCCGCTCCGCGCATCACGAGCGGAACCGGGACGATCAGCGTATCCACGCCACAGTTTCGCCGCTTCGCCGCCACAGCTGGTGTCACGTGCGCCAACGACGTGGACTTCCTCGAAACGTCACGCGTCGAGCGGACAGCGTACAACGCCAGCCTCGACCTTCGTCCCAACAGTCGGGTCCGCGTGAATGCCACCTACGCCAGCAACGAGTTCATCCGCAGGCTCGATGGCACGTCGTCCTTCTCCACGCGTATTCCGCGATTGAAGATGGAGTATCAGGTTGCGCGGCCCGTCTTCGTACGGCTCATCGCCCAGTACGAAGCGAGTCGGCGCGAGGCGCTGCGCGACTACCGCACCGGCAAAGTGCTGCTGACGCGGCGAACCGACGGCACGTACGTCGCGTCCACGCGACGCGAGTCGAATCTGCTGCGCGCAGACTGGCTCTTCTCCTACCGACCACGGCCGGGCACGGTGTTCTTCGCCGGATACGGCAGCAGCATGGTCGAGCCGGATGCACTCGCACTGAACGGTCTCCGCCGTGTCAGCGATGGATTCTTCCTCAAGGCGAGTTGGCTCTTCTCGCGCGCAACGGTGCAGTAGGGCTCGCTGCAGAGCGCGCTCGCATGACTTATGCACTACGGTTGGGTGTGCCGAAGGCACGCGTCTCACTTCTCCCAACCGGGATTCAGCCCATGAAGCGCTCACCGCTGTTTCGTAGTTCGATCATCGCAACAGCGATGCTCGTCGCCGCCTGCTCAGGCGAAAAGAAGGAAGCAGTCGATAGCACCGGCACCGCTGCGGGCGCAATGATGGACAGCGTCGGCAAGGCTGCGGTCGCCGCCGCTGACAGCGTCAAGGCAGCGGCTGGTGCCATGGTGGACAGCGCGCAGGGCGCCGCGATGTCTGCCGTCGACAGCGCGAAGAAGAAAGCCGACGCGATGGTGGACAGCACCAAGGCCAAGTCGGCCGCCGCGATGGACAAGATCGGCGAGAAGGCCAAGGAAGCGAAGAAGGAAATCAAGAAGCCGTAACGCGCGCTCAACTGGCGGCGCGTGACGGCTTCCCGCTACGCGCTCGGCTCGATGACCGTGATATTCGTGTTCGTGTAGATGCAGATCTCACCAGCAATGGTGAGCGCCTTCTGCACGATGTCGCGCGGTGACAGCGCGGTCTCTCGCAAGAGCGCCCGCGCTGCCGCTTGCGCATATGCACCACCCGAGCCGATCGCCAGCACGCCGTCGTCCGGCTCGATGATCTCGCCGTTGCCCGAGATCATCAGTCCGTTGTCCACGTCGGCCACGATCAGCAGCGCCTCCAGTCGTCGCAGCACGCGATCGCTGCGCCACTCCTTCGCCAGCTCCACGGCCGCCTTGGGCAGATTGCCGGGATAGCGATCGAGCTTTTCCTCGAACTTCTCGAAGAGCGTGAGTGCATCCGCCGCCGAGCCCGCGAAGCCTGCCAGCACGCGACCGCCCTTGAGGGTGCGCACCTTGACCGCATGCGACTTGGCCACGGTATCGCCGACGGACACCTGCCCGTCGCCACCGAGAGCGAGTTTGCCGTCGCGCCGAACGGCAAGAATGGTAGTGGCGCGCATCTGTGGGAGAGCCATGTTTGAAAAGTAGCGCACGGCACCAGTCGCCACGCCCCCACCTCTCCGCTCGTTCCACTCGCACCTACGCATGTCCACGCCACCGATCAGCTACGCCGACGTCGTCGCCGCGCGCGCTCGTCTCGCCACCCATCTCGATCCGTCTCCCGTCCGGCACTATCCACTCCTCGACGATCTGGTGGGCCACGGCATTCGAGTGCTGGTCAAGCACGAGAACCACCTGCCGGTGAACACCTTCAAAGTGCGCAATGCAACATCCGCCCTCACCGCCCTGCCCACCGATGTTGCCGCGCGCGGCGTGGCCGCGGCAAGCACGGGCAATCATGGGCAGGGGCTCGCGTGGGCCGGCGCCCGACTGGGCATTCCCGTCACCATCTGCGTGCCGCTGGGCAACAACCCGGACAAGAACGCGGTCATCCGCTCGTATGGCGCGCGCTTGATCGAAACCGGTCGCACCTACGACGAATCCGCCGCCGCGTGCGCCGAGCTGGCACGCAACGAAGGGCTCACGCTCGTGCACTCCACCAACAACCACGGCGTCATCGCGGGCGCCGCGACGATGTCGGCCGAGTTCCTCGAGCAGGCCCCCGATCTCTCGGCCGTCATCATCGCACTCGGCGGGGGCTCACAGGCGGTGGGCGCGATTGTGGTGCGTGACGCGGTGCGACCAGGCGTTGAAGTGTTCGCGGTACAGAGCGACGGCGCCACGGCGCAGCACGACGCATTTCACGACGGCGTCGCGCGCAGCGGGCAGCGCGCCGACACCTTCGCGGAAGGCATCGCGACGGGTTCCACCTACGAGCTGACGTTCGACACGCTGCGAGCGGGACTCGCCGACTTCGTGCTCGTCAGCGACGACGCGATCGCGCAGGGGGTACGCGACCTGCTGCGCATTACGCACAACCTCGCCGAAGGATCAGGAGCGACGGGACTCGCGGGGCTGCACGTGCTGGCGCCACGTCTCGCCGGTCGCACCGTGGGCATCGTGCTGTGTGGCGGCAATCTGGATTCGGCGCGCCTCGCGACGATTCTCGCTGGCTAGCACCTCACCACGCACCGGCGTTCCTATGCGCGCGGGTGCGCCTGCCGATAGACCTTTTTGAGACGCTCCACGCTGGTGTGCGTGTAGATCTGCGTGGTGCTGATGCTGGCATGACCGAGCAATTCCTGCACAGCCCGCAGATCGGCACCGGCATCGACCATGTGCGTGGCAAACGTGTGTCGAATCGAGTGCGTCGTGAGCCCCGCGCCTTCGTCCACCGCCGACAAGAGTCCAACCACCGCGTGCTGAATCGCGCGCGGACTCATCCGACCGCCGCGTTCGCTCAGAAACACCGCACCTCGGGCCACGCGCCCCGCCTTCACGCCACCGAGCTTGCTGATCAGCGCGTCACGCTTGACCAGGTAGTTGCGCAGCGCGCGCTGCGCATGGTCGCCCAAGGGCACGATGCGCTCCTTGCGACCCTTACCACGCACCTTCACCTGCTGCGAGACGAGATCGAGATCCGGCAGATCCACGCCACGTAGCTCGGAAAGGCGCAGCCCGCACGAGTAGAACAGCTCGAGCATGGCGAGATTGCGCACATCGGTGAACTCGCCCGAGTGCGAACGCGTGACGGCCAGCGCCATCAACGTCTCGGCCTGATGCTGATCGAGATACGTGGGCAGCGTACGCGACAACCGCGGCGAGCCCACCGCGCGCGCCGGATTCACATCCACGCGTTCATCGCGATGCATCCAGCGGTAGAAGCTCCGCACGGCGGACAGCGCACGCGCAATCGAGCGCTTGGCCAGCCCACGTCGTGTCAGATGCGCCATGTAGCCGCGAATGTCGGTGCGACCGAGCGCGTTCCAATCCCAGCCGGCGATGCCGCGCGTGGAGGCCAACCACGTGCTGAACTCACGCAGATCCCGACTGTACGCCGACACCGTGTTGGGCGACAGATCGCGCTCCTTCTCGAGGTGCACGAGGAACTCGGCGATCTCGACCGGCAGCGGCGTTGCCTCGGAGCTGGCAGCGTCATTGGCGATCGTCTCCTCGCTCTCGTCCGGCGCGTCGCTCATGTGATCGATCCTAACGCGCGACTGCAGCGGGGACGATCGATGCCGCGTCGCGCCACGCGGTGAAGTTGGCCAGCGACCGACTCGCGTAGTGCCGACGCTTGCCGACCTTGTCGCGCATGACTTCACGCGACAGACCTTCCAACTCGTCGAGCAACCCGAAGTTGGCGTTCATCGGCTGGAAGTGGCGCGGATCGGCCTCGCGAAGGTAGCGATAGAGCGCGCCCAACATCGTCGTGGTGGGCGGCACCACCGGCTCCTCGCCGGCCAGCATGCGCGAGAGATTGATCCCCGCCATCAAGCCCGTTGCCGTGCTCTCGGTGTAGCCTTCCACGCCCGTGATCTGTCCGGCAAAGAGCGTCGTTGGCTCGTCGCGCAGCGACAGATGCGGCGTCAGCGTCGCCGGCGCATTGACGTACGAGTTGCGATGGATGGAGCCGAAGCGCAGGAACTCGGCGTCGGCCAAGCCAGGAATCATGCGAAAGACGCGCTGCTGCTCGGGGATGCGCAGTCGCGTCTGAAAGCCGACGAGATTCCACATGCGCCCCGCACGATCTTCCATGCGCAGCTGTGCCACGGCCCACGGCTTGTTGCCCGTGCGCGGATCGCGCAACCCGATCGGCTTCATCGGCCCGAAGCGCAACGACTCGCGTCCGCGTTTGGCCGCTTCCTCCACGGGCATGCACCCTTCGAAGTACGGCACGGCATCGAACTCGTGCGCGGTGAACTGATCGGCCGTGGTCAGCGCATCGAGAAATGCTTCGTACTCGTCGCGCGTGAACGGGCAGTTGAGATAGGCGCCCTCCTCACCCGCCGACTCCATCGTCTCCTTGCCCCAGCGTGATGCGCGAAACGCAATGTCCGCATTCACTGACTCGATGGAGACGACCGGCGCGATCGCGTCATAGAAGGCCAGCGACTCCACGCCCAACTTCGCGCGAACCGATTCGGCGAGCGCGTCGGAGGTGAGCGGGCCGGTTGCAATGATGCCGGGCGATGGCATCTCACGCACTTCCTCCCGCACGACACTGATGCGCGGATGCGCGTGCACGCGATCGTGCACGGCCTGCGAGAACAGCTCGCGGTCTACGGAGAGTGCCGTGCCACCTGGCACACGCGCGCTGTCGGCGCACTCGAGCACGAGTGAGCCAAGCAGACGCATCTCGGCTTTGAGCAGGCCGTGCGCGCTGGTGGTTTCCGTGCTCTTGAAGGTGTTGGAGCAAACGAGTTCACCGAGTTTCTCGGTGCGATGCGCTGCAGTACCTCGCACGCCACGCATCTCGTGCAACACCACCTGATGCCCACGCTCGGCTAACTGCCAAGCGGCCTCACTGCCGGCGAGCCCACCGCCGATGACATGTATTTCGCTGGACGACATGCCGTGAAATTAGCGGAGGGTAGCCGACGTTCGGCTACCCTCCGCTGACAGTTCACGCAACTTCCGCGACCTCTTCCACCTCGTCCGGCGTGGCGACATCCCACTCGTTGCCGCACTTGAGGCACTTTCGGTACTGGCCGCGCGTCTTGTTGCTCTTCATCTCCGCGCCCACGTAACCACACTCGGGGCACGTTTCGGCGACAGGCTTGTCCCACACCACGAAATCGCAGTTGGGATAGTTCTCGCAGCCGTAGAACGCCTTGCCACGCTTCTTGCTGCGACGCTCGGCGATCTCGCCACCATCCTTAGGGCAGAAGACGCCCGTGGGCATGGAGCGGGTGCCGCGGCACTTGGGGAAGGTGCTGCAGCCGAGGAAGTCGCCCGAACGGCCATGACGAATGACCATCGGCTTGCCACACTCCTGACACATGTACTTGGTCAGTTCGGCAGGCTTCTTGTCACCCTTGATGGGGCGCGTGTACTTGCACGCCTTGGGGTGATTCTCGCAGGCGATGAACGGCCCGAAGAACCCACCCTTGGCCACGAGCTTCCCGCCGTCGAGCGGGCAACGCTCGTTCGGGAGCGCCGACAGATCGTACGCCTCGCCGATGAGGAGGTCGAGGTCATCGTCGTTGAGCGTGCGCTGGAACGGCGTCCAGAAGTCACCCAGCGCCGTCTGCCAGTCGAGATCGCCGTCGGCAATCTTGTCGAGCTCTTCTTCCATCTGCGCGGTGAAGCCGACGTTGAACACGTCAGGAAACTTCTTCACCATGACTTTTTCGACCGTCTCACCGAGTGGCGACGGGAAGAAGCGACGCTGCACGAGTTCGACGTAGCGACGATCGGCAAGCACGGAGATGATCGACGCGTACGTGGACGGACGACCGATGCCCAAACGCTCGAGCTCCTTGACCAACGAGGCCTCGGAGAAGCGCGGCGGCGGCTCTGTGAAATGCTGCGTGGGCGTGATCGCCTTGACCGGCACCTTCTCGTCCACGTCGAGCATCGGCAGCGCCTGCTCGTCTTCGAGCGCCTTGCTGTCGCCCTCTTCGCGCGCCTCGCGGTAGAGCGCGAGGAAGCCCTGGAACTTCACGACGGAGCCCGTCGAGCGGAACAGATACTGCCGCTCGCCGGCCTTCTGATCGAAGTCGACCGTCGTGGTATCGAACACGGCCGGCGCCATCTGCGACGCCATGAAGCGCTGCCAGATGAGCTGATAGAGCTTGAACTGGTCGGCGGTCAGCTTGCGTTCGATGTTGGCCGGCAGGCGCGCAGGATCGGTCGGACGCACGCCTTCGTGCGCGTCCTGTGCGTTGGCCTTGCCGCTGGGGTAGAGCTGCGGTGTGGGTGCCAGGAACTCTTCACCGAACTGCTTGCGCAGCGTATCACGCGCCGCGAGCGCCGACACTTCGGAGACGCGCGGCGAGTCGGTACGCATGTACGTGATGAGACCGACCGTGCCGTCTTCGCCACCGATGTCCACACCTTCGTAGAGATCCTGCGCGAGACGCATCGTGCGCTTGGAACCGAAGCCCAACTTCTTGGCGGCTTCCTGCTGCAGCGTGGACGTGGTGAACGGCGCCGACGGATTCTTGCGACGCTCGCGACGCTTGACCTCGGTGACGATGAATTCCTTTCGCCCCTTGAGATCGGCCAGCATGCGTTCGGCTTCGAGCGCCGTCGGGATCTCCGGCTTCTTGCCGTCGACCTGATGCAGCTTGGCAGTGAACGCCTGCGCGCCCTTCTGCAGATCGGCGGCAATCGTCCAGTACTCCACGGGCGTGAACGCGCGAATCTCGCGCTCACGCTCCACGATGATGCGCAACGCGACGGTCTGAACACGACCGGCGGAGAGCCCCTTCTTGACCGTCTTCCAGAGTACAGGGCTGGCCTTGTAGCCGACCAAACGATCGAGCACACGACGGGCCTGCTGGGCCTCGACCTTGTGCACGTCGATGTCGAGCGGATTCGCGATGGACGCCTTCACGGCGTCCTTGGTGATTTCGTGGAACATCACGCGACGGATCGGCGCCGTGACGGCGTTCCGCTTGGGTTGCGTGAAGAACTGTTCCACGTGCCACCCGATCGCTTCACCTTCGCGGTCCGGGTCGGTTGCGATGAACACTTCGTTCGCGCCGCGCGCCAGTTTCTTCAGATCGGCGAGGATGTCTTCCTTCCCCTCGATCGTGACGTAGTCGGGCGCGAAGCCGTGCTCGATGTCGATGCCCAGCTTCTTGGCGGGCAGATCGCGCACGTGGCCAACCGTGGCCCGCACTGTGTAGCCGCTGCCCAAGTACTTGCCGATGGTCTTGGCCTTGGCGGGCGACTCGACGATCACCAAAGACGTGCCGCTGGCCGTTGGCGGAGTATCGTCGTCGCCGCTGTCGAAGCTGGCCGCTGCGGCGCGTGACTTGGCGCGCGTGCTGGTGGCCTTCTTGGCTGCGGTCTTCTTGGCGGCCGACTTTTTCGCGGCGGTCTTGGCGACGGTCTTCGTCGCCGTTTTGGACGCGCTACGCGCCGGCGCTTTGGCAGCGCTCTTGATCGGAGCCACGTCAGCGGAAACCGCTGTCTTGGCCGCTTTTTTCGCGGTGGCGCTGGACGAACCGGCGCGCTTCGCGGGGACCTTCGTCGCCTTCTTGATTGGCATCAGCTCAGTGTACCTGGGAGCGATCGCTGGCACTGGTGGGGTCGTCGAATCCGCCGTCTTCCGCAATCGCGCGGATTTCGGCCAAACCGATCCGACCTTCCACATGCACCAGCGCCCGCTCGACCAACTGCTCGAAATCGTTGAGGCTCACCGCGCCGGATCCCCCTAGCATGACCAGGTACCCCCAGGCCTCGGCAGTGAACCTGCCGCGCTCGTGCGGCCCCTGCACTCGCAGGGGTGCCTCGCGCGAAATCAGTGCACCGTCCCACATCGGAGCGGGTGCAGTATCGCTATAAAGAAGTGAAAGAATCTCACCAATCTGTCGCCGGTCGTACCCCTGCGACGACAGATAGGCTTCGACCTCCACGACATCGGTATCGGCAGCGAACCGTTCGCGCAGATCCTCAATCAGCGGTGTCCAGCGATCGTCCATTTCCTAACCTAGCCTCCGGGTCAAGTCGTGGGCAAGCGCAACGATGAGATCGATAACTCGTTGTGAATCATTAACTTCCGCATCTATCTCCAGATCAGCCTCCGCGTACAGGTGAGCGCGACGGGCCCAAAGTGCATCAAGCGCCGCGGCGGGATCGGGGCCGCTGAGGAGCGGTCGGGGCACTCGCGAACGGCTGAGTCGGCGCAGTGCTTCCGACGGCGAAATTCGCAGATGGACGAGACGTCCGGGCGGACGCAACAGCCCTACGACACCCTCGTTGGTGATCCATCCGCCCCCCGGTGCCATCACCATCGGTGAAGAGGACGCAAAGTCTTTTGTTACAGCGACTTCCATCTTCCTGAATGCCGCTTCGCCCAGCTCCGCGAAGAGCCGACTCACGGTCATGCCGGTGCGACGCTCGATCTCCTCATCGAAGTCCAGTAGCGGACGCTTGAGCTGCTTGGCAAGCGCCCGCCCAACGGTGGACTTTCCCGAACCTGGAAGGCCAACCAAGATGATATGACCATGGATCTGGCCGCCCACCGACTGGGTCACCCCAGCCGCTCGTCGAGGTGCGCGAGATAGCCGTCGAGGTTGCGGCGGATCTCGCCCAACGAGTCCCCGCCAAACTTCTCGAGCAGCGCGTCCGCCAACACGAAGGCGGCCATGGCTTCCGCGATCACGCCCATCGCCGGTACCGCGGTGACGTCGGAACGTTCGGCGACGGCCGCCGCGGCCTGTCCCGTGGCCATGTCCACCGTACCGAGCGGCCGCATCAGCGTGGAAATCGGCTTCATCGCAACTCGCACGACGAGCGGCTCACCGGTGGTCATTCCACCTTCGGTACCGCCGGCGCGATTGGTACGCCGTTTCACGTGCCCCGCGCGCGTGCGTCCCGGTGCGGCATCGATTTCATCGTGGACATCGGCGCCGGTCCTCCGCGCCGTCTCGAAACCCAGCCCGATTTCCACGCCCTTCACGGCTGGAATGGAGAGCATTGCCTGGCCCAGACGTCCATCGAGACGGCGATCCCAGGAGACGTGCGAGCCGAGTCCGACGGGGAGACCTGTCACCACGACTTCGCAGATGCCACCGAGGGTGTTGCCCGAACGCTTGGCGGCATCGATGGCTTCGATCATTCGCGCTTCGGCGGCGGGATCGAGGGTGCGGAGCTGCGACGCATCGGAGGCCGCGTTGAGATTTGCGGGCAGCTCGTCAGGGCGCGCCGCATCGATACCGCCCAGATGTACGAGGTGCGACCCCACTTCCACCCCCACCTCCTTCAGCAGCACTCGACAGACAGCACCCGCCGCGACGCGTGCGGTGGTCTCGCGAGCGGACGCGCGTTCCAGAATATCGCGTGCGTCGATGCGGTCGTACTTGAGGATGCCCGTGAGATCTGCGTGGCCGGGGCGAACGCGCGTGACGCTGCGCTTGCGCGGGCCATCCGCGTCTTCGGCGCGAGGCGCGGGGTCCATGATCTCGACCCAGTTTTTCCAGTCGCTGTTGCGAATGAGCATGGCCAGCGGAGAGCCAAGCGTCTCGCCGGCACGCACGCCGGAAAGGAATTCGATGCGGTCGGTCTCGATCTGCATGCGACGTCCGCGTCCATAGCCCTGCTGGCGCCGCGCGAGATCGGTGTCCACGTCGGCGGCGAGGAGCGGCACGCCCGCGGGCATTCCCTCGAGAATGGAGACGAGCGCGGGTCCGTGGGACTCACCGGCGGTGGTGAAGCGAAGCATGCGATGCCCGAAGTCGAGACGTGGAGCGCTCACCGGCGGCAAGTCGTGTGGCGAACGCGCTGTTCGCAACGTAGACAGCGATTGGCCGAAACGCACGGGTGGTGCGTCGCGGCGGTGGCCCGTCTTTGAAGGGAACGCAACGACAAGGCGCCGCGTCCCGAGTGGGGCGCGGCGCCTTGTGGATGCCGAGTGTCGTGCAGCGGGTTGTGAGAGCGCGCCTGCGATCGGCGCGCTCGTTGTGGATCAGCCGCAGTTCGTGGTGAAGTTGTCTGGCAGCGCGACCATCGTGACGCCGCGCTTGGTGGCGCCGATGAGCACGATCTGTCCGTTCGGGCGGATCGAGGCGCGCACCGGTCCGACGATTGGATCGCGGATCGGGACCGTGGCGATCTTGCGGTAGCAGTAGGTATCGAAGATGTCGATCACGGCTTCGCTGGAGGCGACGAACGCCAGACGCGTCTTGAGCGGGGTCGAATTCATGCCCGTGTTGAGCGGGTGGAAATCGAGACCGCCGCCGCTGGAGCGTGACTGCAGGATGCCTTGCAACCGGAGCGACTTGTCGAGGATGTACGTGCTGTCGCCCTTAATCGCGCCGAGCTCACCGTCGAAGTTGATACCGACGCCCTGGACGCGAGCGAAGGTGTTCGCGATGAAGTCGCTGACGTCCATCGGACGCGAGATACCGAGGTCGATCACGGGCAGCGGCGGATACAGATCGAAGCCCGTGGTTGCGTCATAGCCCATCGCTCGACTGCCGAGCACCGGTCCGCCTTCACCGAGGATCGCGCGTCGGAAGTTGCCCGAGTTGCGAACGTAGGTGGTGTCGCGGAAGGCGAGTTCCGGGAGTCGGACGACAACCGAGTAGTTGAACCTCGTGCCATCGAGCGCAGTGATCGTCTGCTTGGCCGGGAGGAGCACGGAGTCACTGCCGAAGCCCTGCGCGGCGAAGCGCACGATTTCGAGCGTGTCTGCGCGTCCAGCGGTCTGTCCGATTGCCTGTTCGAAGAAGAAGTGCGAGGTGCGCTTCGTCAGGTTCTCCCAGCGGATCGTGCCCTGGTTGGGGAACGGCACCGACTGTCCGGGCGTGGGCGTTGTCGAGTAGACGAGCACCACGTCTTCGCACGGCGCGTTCAATGCGAGTCCGCCGGTGCAGGTAGTCGCGATGTACTGCGGGCGATCGCTGAAGTCGTATACCGTGCGCTGCGTGATCGGAAGGTCGGTGGTGGCCGACTTCACGGTGGTCACGCTGTATGCGAGGATGTTGGGCAGTGCATAGCGGAAGACTTCGCGCCCGGTGGTACCGGACTTGAGGTCGACGTAGCTGATGTTCGTACCGCCCGAGTTGGCGATGAGCAGCGTGTCACCCATGACGCCATCGCGATTGCGCGGCCACGGGCTGATGCCCCATGGGCGCGACCCGACGATGATCGGCGACTTGAACGAGGAGTCGGCCAGGTTGAAGACCTCAACCTGATTGCGCTCGATGTTCGTGAGGTAGAGCCGATCGTTGCGCGGGAAGTACATCGCGTCGGCGATCGTACCGCCGGCGGGCAGCGGATTGGTGAAGCCTGCGACGACTGACGCGGAGTCGAGCTTGATGGCGCCCGAGGTGTAGCGAGCGACGTCGCGACGACCGTTGGCGTTTCGTGCAAATCCGGCGACGGTGACTTGCGTCGGGAAGACCGTGACGGGTAGTCGTGTCTTGAAGGTGCGAACCAAGGTGGAGAAGCTACCGGCCGAGGTACTGGAGTCGGCGACAAGGAGCTGTCCGCTGAGGGAGCGCACTTCGTATCCCAGGACCGTGACGCCGACTGGATCGGTGGCTTCGACGAAGATGGTGTCGCTGATTTCAAGGCGATCCATGACGCCCGTCTTGACCACCGGGACCGTGTTAGCCGTGGTGGGGCTGAGCACGGCGTAGCTCACCGGCGTACCGAGCACACGCTGATTGAGCGAGTCGACGATGAACGGCGTGACCGTGATGGCCTGTCCCTTGACCGTGTCCGGCACGACGAGCGTGTCGAGCATGGCGACCGAGTCCTTGAGCGGCGCACCGAGGAGTGCAGAGTCCTTGGTGACGTAGGCGCCGGTGATGGAGTAGCCGAGCGTGCGCACCTTGTAGCGGGCTTTCGCGGAGAGCGAGAGCACCAAGGACTTGCCGCTGACGACTGGAGAGCCGGCGCTGGGGCTGGTGATGACCACCGCAGGCGGTTCGAGATTGCCGACCGTGAGAACCAGACGAGCGGTGTCGGAGACGTTGCCGGCGCCGTCGATGACGATGGAGCGGACGTTGACCGTGGATCCGAGCGGCGCGGACGTCGGGACGCGGAACTTGAGCGCGACGTCCAGCGACTGGATGGCCGTGGTAATGGTCGTGTCGTACTGCGAGGTGACGCTGCCGCTCAGGAAGACGCGGAGTGTCTTGAGTCCGACGTTGTCCGTGGCGTTGACACGCATGGCGAGCAGCGTGTCGCTGAGGTCGGAGCTTTTGGAGACGACGACGCGCGGTGCGATGCCGTCGCGGAACGGCGGATCGATGACTTCATCGCCCGAGCAGGCCGCGGCCGTGGCGAGCGCGCCGAGGGCGAGCAGCGTCCGCGTGCGGGCGAGGAGTGATCGCCGCCGCATCGCTGCGGGGAGGTGAGTTGTCGCGTGCATGAGTCAGATTCCCCGTGGCGTTAGCGGCCCGGCGGCGGCGTGGCGCCGTCGTCGAGGATGTGCGGGGTGACCAAGATGAGCAGGTCGCGCTTCGTCTCGTTCTTCGTGTTCTGCGAGAAGATGCGGCCGACGAACGGCAAGTTCATGAGCACCGGGATGCCGCTGCGGAAGCGCGTCGTTTCGGTGACCGTGAGACCGCCGATGACTGCGGCTTCTCCGTCGGCGACGAGCACCTGCGATTCAGCGCGCTGGCGATTGAAGATCACGCCGACGTCCGTCGAGGCGATTTCTGCGCTCGAGTTTTCGGCCTTGATGTTCATGAGCACCATGCGGTTGTTGGTGATCTGCGGGGTGACCGAGAGCTTGATGCCGGCTTCTTCCTTGGACACGGACGCGCGCGGGAAGAAGGCCTGGGCGTTGGGCGAGTTGCCCGCGCCACCGCCGCTGCCGCCACCACCACCGCCGCCCTGTCCACCCGAGCTCGCGTCGATGACGCGGATGGGGATTTCCTGACCGACGAAGATTTCCGCGGAGCGGTTGTTGAGGATCGTGATGCTGGGCTCGGACTGCACGTCGGCGAGCGACGAGGTCTGCAGTGCGTTGAGGAACGCGGTGAGCTGATAGCGACCGAGTGCGGTGCTGTAGATCAGGTTGAGCGCGTTCGGCTTGATCGCATTGTTGGCGTTGGCGATACCGGCGATCGCGTTGCCGCCGAGTGCGATGCGCGCGGGGCCTTCGTAGGGTGAGCCGCCGCCGATGGCGTCGGGAACGCCGTCGCCGTTGGTGTCGATCGGGCCCATCGTGTTCGGATCGGTGCGCGGCACGAGCTGCTGGAAGAACTGCTTGTTGCCGGTGCCCAGGTCGTAGGCGAGTCCGATGTCCTGGATGCCCGTGCGATTGACGAAGATGATCTTCGCCTTGATCGCGACCTGCTGGGTGCGGACGTCGAGTTCCTTGAGGCGCGAGATGATCTCGGGCAGGCGCGACGGGACGTCGGTGATGATCAGCTTGTTCGTTGCGCTATCGGCGACCACCGAGCCGCGCACGACGCAGCCCTGACCAGCGCCCGGGTTGTTCTGCTGCGAGTTGCCGCTGGTCTGATTCTGCGGCACGCCTGACTGCTGCGAGGTGAGGCCCGTGCAATCGCGTCCAAGGAGCGCGAGGACCGTCTTGGCGAGTGCCGTCGCCTTCGCGTAGTTCACGTCGACGACCTGCGTGATCGTCGGCTCGAGCGCCTGATTGGAGGCGAGGTTCTTGTAGCTGTCGACCGTGATGATGCCGCTGGCGTCTTCGGTGGCGGCGAGGCCCTGCGACTGCAGGATCGCCTGGAGGGCGACGTCCCACGGCTTGTCGCTGATGTCGGCGGTGACGTCTCCCTTGACGTCCTTGCCGACGACGATCGTGCGACCGGAGAAGGTGGCGAAGGCGGCGATGACATCGCGGATGTCGGTGCCGTCATAGCTGACCGTGATGCGCGGCTTCTGCTGCTGGCGACGCGGCGCTGGTGCCGAGCTGGCGGCGGGCGTCTGCGGCGCGGGTGCTTCAGCGCGATCGGCGTCAACGCGAAGCTTCTGCGCTGGCGTTGTGTTGATCGGCGTGCGGTCTGCCTTGGCGTCGGCCTGATTGGAGGCGTAGCTGGCTTCGGCGCGTGCGGTTTCGGCCTTGGCTTCCGCCTTCGCCGTCGCCTTGGCCTCGACGGGCGACGCGGGCTTCTCGTCGTTCATCTTGGGCTTGGGGCGCGTCGAATCCACCGCACTGAGTACGATGACCGAGGGCGTGGCATCGAGTCGGCCGGCCGCGGAGGCGACGACCGTGTTGGTCGTGTTGGTCGTGGCCCACGGTGCGAAGGCGACGCTGCCGCCGTTCACCATGAGATGCAGTTCGCCGCCGTTGCGCGTGACCGAGTACTGGCGCGAGCCATCGAGATCGATGACGAGGCGCACCGTGTCGGCGCGGTACTGCGAGAGGCGGACGTTCTTGATGGCGCCGCGGACGAGGCCATCGTAGTTGGTGTTGCGCATCGCGAGGCTGGCACCGCCCAGGTCGACGACGAGGCGCGTGGGCCCGTCGATGACGAAGTGGTGCACGCTGATGCCGGTGTCGATGGCGATCGTGACTTCAGCGCCGGCCGTCGCGGGAGCGACGCTGATGCTGGAGACGCGACCGCGACCGGGGGCTTCATCGGTGGCGACGACGGGGTGTGCCTTGAACGACTTGGCAGATTCCGTGCGGACTGTGGCGCTTCCGTGCGCTGCGAATGCGAGTGCCGCGGTGATCACCGCAACGGTCGTCGGTCCCATCATGGGTTCCTCAGTTTCGTCGTGTCGCTGCTCAGTTGCAGCGTTTCCTGCCGATTGAATCCGAACTCGTCCAGCGTGAACTGCACCGACTTCTGCTTGATGCCGGAGACGCGCAGGCGACCGAGCTGCTGGCCGACGCGAATCCGGTACTGCGCCTTGGAGAAGCTGTCGCGCAGGATGGCGACCGAGTTGTCACCATCGGGATCGAAGGCGACGGCGGTGAGGCGAAGGTCCGAGAGGAGCGGTCGCACATCGCTCGTGCTCATGAGCGAGTGGTAGGGATCGCGACGGCCGGAGCTGTTGTAGTCGAAGACTTCACGCTGGATGGTGATTTCAGCGGGCATGCCGGCGGCGCGCTTGGGCGCGGCGTTCGGTCCGACCGTGCCAGCGGAGACCGCAGTCACCGCGGGGGTGCGATCGGCGGCCGACTGTGCGGCGAGCGTGGTGCTGCCGATCGACGCGAGCAGGAGCGCGACAGCAGCGGGAGCGAGCTTCGCGCGATGACGAATCATTTGTCGATTCATGATGAC
The DNA here is from genome assembly GCA_965279375.1 of Gemmatimonas sp. Taxonomy (GTDB): domain Bacteria; phylum Gemmatimonadota; class Gemmatimonadetes; order Gemmatimonadales; family Gemmatimonadaceae; genus Gemmatimonas. The sequence goes on from OZ257156.1 coordinate 4,777,628, forward strand.
TTCTCCCGGGGTGCGACGACTTTGTTCGGCGTCGTGCGTTCGACGTAGGTCTGCAGCATGATGGTGGACGCGAGCGCGCCCTTCTGTGCCGTCTTGATCGGCGACTGCCCGCGGATTGGCGATCCGCTGACGATCGAGAAGGAGACGGGTGCGACGATGCGCGGAAGCGAACCGACGTTGGCGAGGAAGGCGCCGAACTGGTGGTATCCGCCGATGATGGTGACGGTGTAGCGATACGTGTCGAAGCGATCGCCGGGGATGACCGCCTCGGGGGTGACGCCACCGACATCGAGACCGGCGCGACGTGCGGCGGTGGAGACTTCTTCGAGCAGCGCGGGGACTTCCTGATCGGTGGGAACGAGGCGGCGCATGACGACGAGTGCGGAGCGGTTTTCGGCCGCCTGTCCGCGCAGCGTTTCGATGCTACCGGACTTGAATTCGCGGGCCGCTTTCTGATTGGCCGTTTCGAGTTCCGTCAGTCGCGCGGTGTCGAGCGCGATCTGTTCTGACTTGGCGGCGTGCGGATAGAGCACGTACGCGGCAGTGAGCGCGATCGCGGCGAAGGCGATTCCGAACTTGATCTGGTCGCGCTTGGTGGTCGGCAGGAGAGCCATGGGATTCTCGAGATCAGCGAACCGGGACGACAAGCGGCGAGGTCCGAACGACCCCAACCGGCGGCACTTCGTAGGCGGCGGTCAACTCGAACTGTGTGACGTCCTTGTTGTCGACCACGACGATCTCCGACTTGGTCAGCGCGACGCGCTGGATGAACGGAGAGCTTTCGAGCTGGCGCATGAACATCGTGAGCGCCTGGATGTCCACTGTCTGCCCGACGATGCGGAAGGCGATGTCGGGGTGGACGTTCACCGTGTCGGGCTTGGTCTTCGCGCTGTCCTTGGCGGCGGTCTTGGCGGCCGGCGTCATGGGCGTGCTGCCTGCGCGCGTGGTGTCGGCGCCTGGGGGCAGCGGTGCCTTGCTGGTCTGTTCCAGGATGGTGAGCCACGTGAACGCCGGGAGCGCGCGACTGACTTCGTCGAGGATGTGCGCCCAGTTGTAGCGATTGTCGTCGATGGTGCGGATGATCTGCAGCTGGCGGTGCACGGAGTCGCGTTCGGCGGTGAGCTTGCGTCGCGCGTCGAGCACCTTGGCGTAGCGCGTCGAATCACGCACGGCGCTTTCGAGCTTTCCGCTCAACTCGCTGGCGGCGGCCTGCTGCGACGTGAAGAGCACGCCGACCGTTGCAACCGCAACGATGACAGACGCGGCCGCGCCGATGAGCCACGGATCGCGTACGCGTTCGGACACGCCGCCGACGAAGCCGGCGACGCTGACGGAGTTGCCGCCACGCGCGCTCTTCTTGGCGCCGGGCAGGAGGTTGATTTCTAGCATCATCGTCTGGGTCCTCAGGCGGCGGCGCGCAGTGCGAGACCGACCGGCAGCATCAGCAACGGTGCGATTTCGTCAGCGGAGAGAAACTCCATGGCCCCGTCGCGCACGCTGAGTCGGGCGAGCGAGTTGGCGGGCTCTACGGGAATGCGCAGGCGTTCGGAGAGCCACGGGAGCAGTCCCGGCACGCGTGATCCACCACCGCAGGCGAAGACGGCGCGGATCTGGCCGAAGTTGCGTGAGGAGGTGGCGAGGAACGTGGAGGCGCGTTCGACACCGATGGCGATTTCTTCACCGCGGAGTGCGACGGCGCCGTCGAGTTCGAGGGTGCGATCGTAGCCGCGCAGCATCTGCTCGCCTTCGTCGCCGCCGATTCCGTGTTCGCGCTGCAGGTCTTCGCGGAAGCGGCGCGTGCCGACCGTGAGATCGCGCGTGAGGATCGGTACGCCGTCGTCGAGGATGTTGAGATTCGTGACTTCGTTTCCGATGTTGAGCAGGGCGACCGTGCCTTCCATCGCGTCGGGGTGATTCATCCCGAAGGCGTTGTGCAAGGCGAATGCATCGACGTCGATGATGGCGGGCGGTGCGCCGGCTTCATCGAGGAGATGACGACGTGCCTGCACGAGCTCGCGCTTGGCCGCAACGAGCAGGACGCTCATTTCGAGACCGTCGGCGTCGGGATCGAGGATCTGGAAGTCGAGTTCGACGGATTCCATGTCGAACGGCACATGCTGTTCCGCTTCCCAGCGCATCAGTTCACGTGCCTGCGCTTCCTTGACTCGCTCGATCGCGATCTTCTTGACGATGACATCGCGTCCACCGACGGCGGCGACGATGTGCTTCTTCTTGATGCCGGTTCCCTGGAGCGTCTGCCGAATGGCGTCGGCGACGAGCCCCGGGTCCATGACTTCGCCATCGACGATCGCCGTTTCGGCGAGCGGAGTGACGATGACCTTGGTGAGCTCGGGCGTGCCCGAGCTATGGTCAATAACGGCAGCCTTAACGAGACCGGAACCGATATCGAGTCCGATGGTGATCTTCTTGCGGCCGAAGAGCTGCATGGATCCCGGGGGTTGTGCGTGGTGGTCGTTGCGTCGCAAGGCAGCCGTGCGAGACACAGTTCGTGGGACACTTTGACCTGCCCCAATCGGACTATTCTCCCTCAAAACGACCGGCCCCTCACGAGGTAACGCCTCGTAGAGGACGAGCGCGGGCACGGCTGCCGACAGCGTGATAGTGTCGGCTCATGGGCTCCGGAACTGTTGCGCCGTTTCAGAGCGGGAGCATTTCGTCGCGTCAGCGCTCGCTCCACTGGCGAAACGGACCGGTTTCCGGGGTTGCGATTGCCGCGATCGCGCGGCGCAGGGCGCATTGGTCGTAGCGAATGGTGGAGCCGCTACCGATGCGGGTGGCGCGTGTCGTCTGTCCGCGCACGAGCACGGCGCCGTCCACTTCGAGCCGCCCGCTCGAGGCGTCGAGCGCGCCGCGCACGAGCAGCATGCCTCGCAGGCGCAGCGTATCGTGCACGATGAGATCGTGATCGACGGCGAGCACGCCCTGATGCTGCCACAGGCCCGAGACGTGGACGGCGGACGTATCGCGGAACAGCAGCGGCCGCCAAGGCGGCTCGACTGGGAGTGCCGCCGACGGTGGCGGACGAGACACGGCACGCGCCCTCACGAGTGGCCAGGCGCGATCGAAGTCGATGGCGTCTTGTGCGAGCGTACGCGGTGTGCTGGGCGCGCCGAGTCCGGAGATCGTCGCGGTGCTGTCGATGGTGGCCGGGTAGGCGCGCAGTCCATTGATCGACGCGGTGTCACGCCACGGGCCACATTCGTCATGTGGCGCCGAGTCGATGCCCGAGATGGTCGCGGTGCCCAGTACTCGCGCGGCGTCGATGATGAGTAGCGCCGAGTGGAGCGGTAGCGGCGGTGGTGCAAGGAAGAGGGCGCGAGCGGTGGTGCGTTGAGCGCGCGTTGGGGCGCCATCGGTCTGGCTTTGGGCGTCGGCGGAGATGAGGGCAGCGAGGGGCTGTGTGCGCGTGACCGTGATGTCGACGTCGATCCCGGCGGCGGTGCGCTGGCGTGTGGTGCGAGTTGCGCCGATGCCGACTCGCGCGAACTGTTCGGCGGTCCACGCGGCGAAGGTGGTGGCGATGGCTTCGTCGGTGGCGAGCAGTGCGCGCTCGCCGTTCCACGCTTGACGTGCGGCGCGGGAGGCGCGCCATGCGGCGAATTGCGCGCTGGCGGCGAGGAGTGCGACGAGTATCGTGGCCACGATGACCAGCGGGAGCACGAACCCATTGCGGGCGCGATGCGCTCGAGGGTTAGGGTGCACGACCGATTCCTCCGCGCAATGCGACGACGAGCAGCACCGAGTCAGCGATTGCAGGGGGTCCGGCGCCGGCGCGCGGTGTCAGTGCTATTGGCGCGCGCAGTTCGATGCGGACCAACGCGGCCGTGGTGTCGCCGGGCGCGAGGAGGTTGTCTCTGGTGTCTCGCACGCTGATGAAGAGCCCGCGCGCGGTGGTGGAGCGGAGGGGGCCCGCGACCGGCTGCACGACGTCCCAGCCGGCGGGGCCGAGTTCTCGTCGGCCGAGGTACCATTGGGAGGCGCTGCGGTAGAGCAGGTATCGGGTGCGGCGGTGGAGGCGGACGGGGGTACCGACGGCGGCGTCGGCGGGGAGCGTATCGACGAGGCGGAGAAGAGTCGCGGGCGCGAGAGGCGTCGCGGAGCTGTCGAGGATCGGTGAGGAGAGGCACCCTGCCGTCGTTGAGAGCGAGCGGAGGTTGGAGCGGTATTCGTGGGGCGTGAGTGTGGAGTCGGTTGGCGCGAGGAAGAGGGAGACGTCGTCGTCTGGTTGCGCGGGTGTGCGCCAGCTCGTGTGTGCGCGAATGCTCGCGTTGGCGGGTGTGAGGATGATGCGATCGCGTGGTCCGCGTGCGGCGCAGACGATGCCCGTGCCGACCGTGGCGGAAAATTCGATGCTACTGTCGGTCCACGCGTGCAGGTCGGACGCTTGGAGGGAGCGCAACTCCGACGCGAGGACCGCGGCGGCGTGTCGGAGTTCGTGCGACGCGGCGAGAGTGCGGTCGGTGCGTTGCGCGACGCGCTGTGTACTGAGGAGGAGCAGGATGGCGAGTGCGGCGAGCAGCGCGAGGAGCGGAATCGCGATGACCAACTCGATCACTGTCGAACCGCGGGCGCGTGTGGTCAGGGGCATTGGCGCGCGGTGCTGAGGGAGAGTTGTACGGAGTCGCGGATGGAGAGCGGCGACGGTGTGGCGCGCGCAGTGATGATCTGCGTCGGTGGAGTGTTGCGCGGCGTACTGCTGGTGACCGTGAGTCTTGCGCCGTAGAGGGGCGGCTGCGTGCGGAGCGTATCGCAGAGCTGTGCGATCGCGTGTTCGGCGACCGATGTCGCGGCGGCCTGTGCGTGTGCGACGAGAAGGGCGTCGTCGGCGAGGGTGGCCAGCGCTCGGGTGCTGGCGGTGACTGCGAGCCCCGCGACGCTCAGGAGTGCGATCGCGATCAGCGCGTCGAGAAAGAACCGGCCGTGGCGCGGCTTCCTGGTGCGGTTGTGAGGTGCGCCTACTCGCGCGCTGAGCGTTGCACTGCAATTTCGCGCCGGCGCGCTACGATTGAACGAACGGCGTACGCGCGATCGTGGCGTGGGCGCGCAACGTGGCCGTCCTGCAGTGGGCGCGAGGCGCGGCGTCGAAGATGTACGGTTGTCCAGCCAGCGGCGAGATGGGAAGCGCATGGGCGCACGATGGTGTCGTCCGTGCGCCCGACCGTCACCCAAACGTTTCGCGCTGTGCTATTCGGATGCGACGCCGAGTAGGCCGCTGGAGGAGTGGAGCGGAAGGAGGATGACGAAGGCGGCGCCGCCTTCGCGGGCTCGCTGCACCCAGATCGTGCCGCCCAAATTTTCGATCGTGCTGGCGACGATCGCGAGGCCGAGTCCCGTGCCCTTCCCCGGTTGTTTGGTGGAAAAGAACGGTTCGAAGATGCGCTCTTCATCTTCGGGTGCGACGCCCGTACCCGAGTCGGCAATCACGATCTGCAGAAAGCGATCAGGCGATTCCGGCCGGGCGAGCCAGGCCAACGCTCTGCGACTTGGTCGATGCGTCCAGCGTTCGCCGGGGCTATCGGTACGACGCTTTTCGGAGACTTCGCCGAAGTCGGAGACGTCGTTGATGCGCGTGCGGATGACGACCAGTCCGTCGCGATCCATCGCGTCGGCCGCGTTCAGCAGCAGGTTGACGAATACCTGTTCGAGGTCGTGTCGCTCGGCGTATACGACGCCTTCCGGCGCTTCGAGCTGCGGCGCCATGCGGAAGCGACGCGTGATTCCCTGGTCAGCGAGGAGTCGGAGTACGTCCTTGATGACGTCGTCGACGACGACCGGCTTGGGCGTGAGGCGGCGCGGACGCGAGTAGTCGAGCAAGCCGCGCATGATGCGATCGATGCGACCGATTTCTCGTTCGAGCGCGTCGAGCGCTTCCGTCGTGCCGGAGACGCCCTCGGTGCGCATTCTGAGAACGTGCGCGTAGTTGGCGATGGCGGAGAGTGGGTTGCCAATCTCGTGTGATACACCCGCCGCGATCCGCCCCATCGTGGCCAACTTTTCGACGCGCATGCGTAGCTGGTTGGCGGCGAGGAGCTGCTCGGTCATGCGATTGATGCTCGTGGCCAGCTGATCGAATTCCAACGTGGTGCCTGGCGGGACGCGCTTACCTGTTTCGCCGAGCGCGATCGCTTCAGCGGCCGCCACACACGCCGCCAAGGGATCCTCCACCACTCGCTCCACCTCTCGACGCATCACCATGGCCCAGACGATGGAGACGAGGGTGAGGAGGAGGAGGACAACCGGCCAGCGTGCGCTGCTGGGGAGGAACTCGGTAAGCCACATCGACGCGATGACGCCGACGAGGGCACTGAGGCTGGTCGTCGCCAGCACGTAGCTCAATCGCGCATGAATGCGCGGCACGGAAGAATTGGACACGGCCCACGATGCGCATTCGTCACGATGTCGGCAACCACCTGCTACTCGGCGATGCGCACTCGATGAGGCAAATGAAAAAGGGGCCGAGCTTTCGCTCGGCCCCCCAGGCCCCGGCTCTGGAGAGCCGGGTGTGTTGCGATGGACCTTACTTGCAGGTCGCGCCGCCCGGCTCACCTTCGGCCTGACCAGCCGGCGTGGCGCTGCCGACACCGATGGCGCAGGTGGAACCCGTCGCGTTGGCGTGCGTGGCCTGACCCGACCAGCCCGTCGCCGTGGCGGCGGTCACGCTGAGGGCAACGCCCGACGAACCAGCCGGCGCCGTGAAGCCAGCGTACGTGTTGTTGTCCGAGAACCACGCTTCAGCGGCCGGGACGAGGTTCTTGAGGTCCGACTTCATTGCCGTGATGTAGGCCTTCTTCTTCGTGTCGGCGAACTTCGGAATCGCGATCGCGGCCAGGATGCCGATGATGACGACGACGATGAGGAGTTCGATGAGGGTGAAACCCTTGCGAGTGCGCTTCATGAGAGAAACTCCGAGACGGGGTGTTGATACGTCGCCGAAGCCCGTGTGGCTCAGCGCATGCCTGATGCTATGGCAAACGCCTTGCCAGACTCATCCATTGAGTACAACGCGTTAATTTACATACACTTACGATCGACAACGGCGAAAATATCCGGGACGAACGGCATGTCGCTTTGCAATTCCTCTTGCAGGATGCAATCCGCACCCACAGGGCTGGATCGGCACGCCACAAACGCAACGAGGGGCCGAGCTTTCGCTCGACCCCCCAAGCCCCGGCTCTGGAGAGCCGGGTGTGTTGCGATGGACCTTACTTGCAGGTCGCGCCGCCCGGCTCGCCTTCGGCCTGACCGGCCGGCGTGGCGCTGCCGACACCGATGGCGCAGGTGGAACCCGTCGCGTTGGCGTGCGTGGCCTGACCCGACCAGCCCGTCGCCGTGGCGGCGGTCACGCTGAGCGCAACGCCCGAGGAACCCGGCGGAGCCGTGAAGCCAGCGTACGTGTTGTTGTCCGAGAACCACGCTTCAGCGGCCGGAACGAGGTTCTTGAGGTCCGACTTCATGGCCGTCACGTACGCCTTCTTCTTCGTGTCGGCGAACTTCGGAATCGCGATCGCGGCCAAGATGCCGATGATGACGACGACGATCAGGAGTTCGATGAGGGTAAAACCTTTGCGCGACTTCGACATTGTATCTCTCCGAGAGGGGGGCTGACGTTCAGTCGGGTGAGTGCCGACTGACTCGACGCCACCGTGATTGGCAGATTGCACGCCACGCGGGCGGATTCAATCAAAGTCGTTGCAGCGTCATCACTTCCATCAAATCCTTGCGCCGCAACTCGGCGCATCGCTCACCGTGTATTGCACGATGTCGTGCAACATGCGCGGGTTCATCGGGAGCGTTGTTCGACTACTGGCACACCGGTTCGCTCGTCGCGCTGCCACCGTAGCTCAATGTGCAGGTGATGCCGGGAACGTTTGCATGCGTTGCCGTAGCAGCCCAAGTCGTCACACCAACGGTGATGTTGAGCGTGACACCCGCTGATCCCTGCGGAGCAACCACGTTCGCATAGCTGCCATCCATCGCATACTTCGACTCGGCGGTCGACGCGAGGTTGCGAAGATCCGCCTTCATGGCCGTGATGTACGCGCGCTCCTTGGAGGCGGTGTACTTGGTGATGGCGATCGTGGAGAGAATGCCAATGACGACGACGACCGCGAGGATCTCGATCAACGTGAACGCTGCGCGTCGTCGTTTGGCGCGGTTTCGTGCCGTCCGCGAGGGATGCTGCGACTCGACCTGCGTCATTCACGCCTCTCCGTATCGTACAAGTTTGCGATAGAGCGTCGAAGGATCGATGCCCAGCATTTCGGCGGCGCGGCTTTTGTTGCCACCTTCGTTTTGCAGCACCCACTGGATGTACGCGCGTTCGATCGCTTCGAGCGTTGGGCTCGTCGGTACGCGCTCGGTCACCAGCGGCTCCGCGCGACGCTCCGTGATGCGTTCAGGCAGCGCGTCCTGGTGGATGACGGAACCTGCCGAGAGGATGACGGCGCGTTCGAGTGCGTTCTCGAGTTCGCGCACGTTGCCCGGCCACTGGTAGGCCATGAGGACATCGAGCGCGCCTTCGGAAAGTTGCTTGGGAGCGCCGCCGCGCAACGTGGCGGAGCGCTCGAGGAATGTTTCCGCGAGCAGCGGGATGTCTTCGCGGCGCTGTCGCAGCGGCGGCAGGTGCACCGCGATCACATTGAGGCGATAGAAGAGGTCTGCGCGGAAGCTGCCGCGCTTGATCTCCTCCTCAAGGTTTCGATTGGTCGCCGCAATCACGCGAGCGTCCACCGGCTGCGATTCCGTCGCACCGACGGGAATGATTTCACGCTGTTGCAAGACGCGCAGCAGTTTCACTTGCGTGGACGCCGTCGTCTCGCCGATTTCGTCGAGAAAGAACGTGCCGCTCTGCGCGGCGGCAAAGAGACCCTGCTTGTCCTTGACCGCGCCCGTGAAGCTGCCCTTCACGTGACCGAACAGTTCGCTCTCGAGCAGCGACTCGGGCAGCGCACCGCAGTTGATCGACAGAAAGCTGTGATCTGCGCGTGACGACAGATCGTGCACGTATCTCGCGATGACTTCCTTACCCGTGCCCGATTCGCCAGTGATCAGGACGGTGGAGTCCGTCGGCGCCACCGTTTCCGCGAGGCGCAGCACATCCAACCAGCTGCGACTGTTGCCAACCGGTCTCCCCGTTGTATTCCTCTCGCGTCGCTTGATCTCCTGCTTGAGCACCTGATTCTCTGCACGCAGCTTCCGATGCTCCGCGGCGCGGCGAAGAATTGCCAGCAGCTCGTCGTTGCGAAACGGTTTCTGGATGTAGTAGAACGCGCCTTCGTTGACCGCCTGAATGGCCGATTGCAACGTTGCTTGCGCGGTCATCAGAATGACGGGGATCTCCGGGTCCACCGATCGCGCTGTGCTGAGCACCTGCACGCCACCGATGTCAGGCATGCGCACATCGGTGATGACGATGTCGGGACGCAGCTCGTTGATGCGCTCGACGCCCTGCTTTCCGCCGTGCGCGGTAAACGGGATGAATCCTTCGCCCTTGAGCAGGATGCGCAGCGAGTCAAGAATTCCGACTTCGTCGTCCACGATCAGGACGCGCGGCGCGGTCTCGCTCGGTGAGGCAGTGGCAATCATGGCGCAGCTCCAATGGTTCGCGGTGCGACCGCCGGCAACGGCGGTGCATGTTTCGAGAAGATCGACGGTACGTCCGCGTCGGATTCGAGATGATCGTCCTGTGCATCGACGTGCTCGTGCGGCGCGCGCGAGACTTCCACCCGCGCGGAGACCGGCAGCACGATCGTGAATCGCGATCCACTCGGCAGGACATCCACGAGGATCGTGCCCTGATGCGCTTCGATCGCGCGATGCACTACGGGAAGTCCGAGTCCAGTGCCCCCGACTCGCCCACTCACGAACGGTTCGAAGAGGCGTTCACGGAGATCGGCCGGAATTCCGGGCCCATCGTCCTCCACCGAGATCGACACGTGCTCGCCGACGATGTTGCTCACGCTGCTGTTGGCGAGCGAGTTGGATAGCGAAGTTCCAGCACCGGCGCTCTTGGCTGCGCCGGCGAGGTACCGTTGCACCCGAACATCCACGCGCCCCGCCGAGCCGACCGCCTGCACAGCGTTGAGCACGAGATTGAAGACAGCGCGGTGCAGCAGGTCTTCGTCGCCATCTACCATCGGCAGATCCGGCTCAACGGTGACCTGTACGTGCACAGCGTCCGCGCGATCAGGGTGCGTACTGGCCACCAGCACTGCCGCGCGCGCGAGCTCACCCAGATCCAGCGTCTCGACACGCGTAACGCGAGCGCGCGCGAAATCGAGAAAGTCCGCCAGCAGCCGGCTGAGTCGATCAGTCTCGCGCATGACCAGGCCAAACAACACGCGCTCGTCGTCGTCGGGCTCGCTGTGCAACGCCTCGAGACCGCGCCGACGCGCCAGCTGCTCCGTCGCGCTGCGAATGGACGCCAACGGATTGCGAATCTCGTGCGCGAGCGACGCGCTCAGCTCCGCGACGGCCTGCAATCGCTCAGCACGCACGTGCAACGACTGCACACGCTTGCTGTCGGAGATATCCTGAAAGATCGCGGTCGCGGAGGTACCACCATCCGGACGCGTGCCTTCGGCGACGGTCGTGGTGACGCCAATTTCGATGTCCACGCCATCGCGTCGAATCACTCCCTCGGCGCGCGTCGTGCGCACTCCGTCGCGCGATGACTGCTCCAGCAATCGGGCGAGCTGCGGTGCCACGCCCGCAAGCGTTTGCGCCAGCGGACGTCCGACGAACTGCCGCAGGTTGATGCCCAACAGATCGGTTGCGGCGGGATTGGCGTAGACCAGAAGTCCGGCGCTGTCCACCGTGATGATGCCCGAGCGGATCGTGCGCAGAATGTCCGCGGCTTCGAGCTGCACCTTGACAAGCTGCGCGGCAAGCGCATCCTGCCCCATGCCAGCCTGGCGCAATCGCAGCGCCACAAGCCCGGATCCCACCGCCACCACGATGAACACACCGATCTGCACGACCATGCCGATGGGCGACTCCGCTGGACGCAGCAACCCCACGTCCACGGCGTAAAGCAGACACGCGCCGCCCGCCACGGCGAGACCGCCGCGGAACGGCAGCAGCAGCGCGCCGCTGGCGATCACGAGAATGTAGAGCGCGGCGAACTGCGAGCTCCAGCCGCCGGTGATGTGCACGACCGCTGTGACCAGTGCGAGGTCCACCGCGCACTGCAGTCCATAGAAGGCATACCCCCGCGGGGAGCGACGGACTTCTCCGAACATCGCGGAGGCAACCGTCGTCAGGACGGCGACGGCGAAGGCCAGCGTGGCGACCAGTGTGTCAGTCGGGTCCGCCCGGTTCCAGACGAAGACTGCCGCCAGCAGGATGGCACAGGCCAGCACGACACGGCCAAGCCAGACCCAGCGCAGCACCCGGCGCGGGTCCAGCATGGCATGCACGGCGACTTGCGGGTACGCTGGTGTGTAACGCACGGCAATGGCTGGGGGACACGACACGACCCGCCGGCCAGACCGGAGGGGCTCGCAGAATGCAAGAGGCGCGGATCGCCCGCCGGTCTTGCAGATTGCAGTACCATGACGACCGACCTGCCCGTCCGTTTCCCTTTGTGATGATTGTCGACCCTGCTGTGATAGCCGCGCCCGAGCTCACGTTCAGTAGCGCGACCCTGCGCCTCCTGGCGGTTCTCCTGCTCGTGCTGCTGAATGCGTTCTTCGTGGCGGCGGAATTCGCGCTCGTGGCCGTGCGGCGGAGCCGCATCGACCAGATGGCGGCCGAGGGAGACCGCAGCGCGCTCGTGGTCCAGCGCGCGCTCAAGCAGCTCGACCGCTACATCTCCGGCACGCAGCTTGGCATCACCCTCGCCTCGCTGGCGCTCGGTTGGATCGGCGAACCGGCGGTGGCGGCGCTGGTGGATCGGGTGCTTCATGTGGCCGGCATCGAGCCGTCTCCTGGCGCGCTGCACACCGGGGCCGGCATCGCCGTGGCGTTTGCGGTCATCACCTTTCTGCACATCGTACTCGGCGAACTGGCCCCCAAGTCCATCGCGCTGGCCAAGCCGGAGGACGTCAGCCGACTCGTGGTGCGGCCGCTGATACTCTTCTCGCGGGTGATGTCACCGTTCATCAACATGCTCAACGGCACCGCGAATGCCCTGCTCCGGCTGCTGGGGATTCAGCCCACGTCGGAAAGCGGCCATGTGCATTCGCCGGAGGAGCTTCGCCTGCTCGTGATGCAGGCGCGCGCGCACGGCACGCTCGACGAGTCCGACTCGGCGATGTTGGCCGGTGTGTTCGACTTTCACAACAAGAAGGCGCTCGACGTGATGCGCCCGCGCACCGACATGGTCGCGATTCCGGAAGACGTGGAGCTCGAGGAGCTGGTGCAGACGCTTCGTCGCGAGCGCTACTCCCGGTATCCGGTGTACCGCGAGACGCCGGACGACATCGTCGGCGTGTTCCTGGCCAAGGACTATTGGCTGCTGGAGGATCCGGCGTCGTTCGTTCTGGCGGAGCATCTGCGAGAACCGCTGTTCGTGCCGGCAACGCGGGCCGCCGAACGCGTGCTCGATGACTTGCGTCGCACGCGAGCGCACCTGGCGGTGGTGCTCGACGAGTACGGCGGGACAGCGGGCATCGTGACGATGGAGGATCTCGTCGAGGAAGTGGTGGGCGACATCGCTGACGAGTACGACCCGCTCTCGCGCGACGCGCTGCTTTTTGATGGCGTGCTGGAGCTGGCCGGTTCGATGTCATTGGTAGACGTGCGCTCCGATCACAAGCTGCCCATTCCAGAAGGCGACTGGTCTACGCTTGGCGGATATGCGTTCGCGATGTTGGGGCGCTTGCCGCGCGTCGGGGATCGCGTGAGCTACAGCGAAGGCGAGCTGGAAGTGGTGGCGATGGATGGTCGCCGTGTGGCGGCGCTGCGCGTGCACCGCCGTCCGGAACCCAGCACGACGTGACGTCGTTTCCCGACATGCCTACACCTCCCGTCGTTCGTTCCTTCGGCCGTTGCGCGTCGCTGCGCCCCATCGTGCGTCGCGCTTCCGTCTGGGGGACGCTCCTCCTTGCCCTTGCCTCGCCTGCGCTGGCTTGCACCGTCAGCGGCGACGCTTCGCGCGATGCGCAGACAGGTGGCGTGGCCGGCGCACAGGACTCCATTCGCCCCGCTGCGCCGCCGGGGGAAGCCGCGACATCGTTTCCCGCACCGTCGCGACGCATTGCGGATATCGTCGCGCCGCGTTGGACCAACGAGGACGCGCGCGACAGCGATGGCGAGTTCGAGCGCGTTGCCAAGCTCTCCAAGGTTCGCGCCGGACAGCGCGTTGCGGACATCGGCGCGGGCGACGGCTACTACGTCACGCGCCTCGCACCCATCGTTGGCGCGACTGGGCGCGTGTTCGGCAACGACATCATCGACGACTATCTCGTGCTGCTCAGCAACCGCGTGCAACGTGAGAAGCTGGCCAATGTGCAGGTCGTGCGCGGCGACCCGCATGATCCTCGGCTTCCGGCTGCCGACGTGGACATCGCCTACATGATTCACATGTACCACGAGATCGAGCAGCCCTTTGGCCTGTTGTGGAATCTCGCGACGTCCATGAAGCCCGGCGGGCGACTCGTCATTCTCGATCTCGAGCGGCCGACCTTTGCCCATGGTACGCCCCCGGCGCTGTTGCGCTGTGAGCTGCGCGCCGTGGGCTATCGCGAAGTGACGTTCACCCGGACGGGAGACGAGGAGTACGTCGCGATTTTCGAGGCCCCGTCAGCGAGTGCCCGACCGACTCCGGCCGCAATTCGCACCGCGCTGCAGTCCAAACCCTGCCGCGCCTGATCGACTCATGAACCTCGAGGGAGCGCGCCAGTGAGCGACGAACCACACGACGAGTCGCTGTTGCCTCCAGAGCCCGAGTCGCTGGAAGTCACGCGTACGGTGCGCATTCCCGTGGCAGAGCTCGAGCTGCGTGCGATCACCGGAAGCGGTCCTGGCGGACAGCACGTCAATCGCAGCGCCACTCGTGTTGCGCTTCGCTGGAATGTGCGCGCGAGTCGCGCGCTCTCAGATGAACAGCGGGCGCGCGTGCTGGGCAAGCTGGCATCGCGTCTGGACGGCGACGGTGCGTTGCGCATCGTGGCGGGGGAGTACCGTAGCCAGCAGCAGAACCGGCGCGCGGCCCTCGAGCGGCTGGTCGGCATCGTGGAGCGGGCGCTCGTCGTGCAGAAGTCGCGCAAAGCAACGAAGCCGACGCGCGGGTCTATCGAGCGCCGGCTCACCGACAAACGTCAACGTGCGGATACCAAGCGTGGGCGCCGCAAGGACGCCCACGACTAGATCAGCTCCCGGTCACGGCGTCAGTACACGACGACGTTCGCGCCCAGAAAGTACGTCACGAAATCAGCGCGACCGCGCAGTGGCACCGGATCTCGATTGTTCTGGAACGCATCCCGCACTCGCTGATCGTTCAGGTAGCGCACATCATCGTGGCGCAAAAAGCGAGCGCCAAGATCGATACGTACCGGTCTGCTGCCGTTGTAGACGCGAAGCGTGCTGCCCACCGCGCCGCCGTAGGCAAGCACGGCGTCGCTGCTGTTGGTAGTGCGGGCAAAGGGCGTATTGTCGCTCTGCGTCCCTTCGACGGAACTCTCCGTCCAGAACACCGACATGCCGCCCAGCGCCGCGACGTAGGGAGCAACGGGTCCATTGCCGAACTGAAGCTGCGGTCCGGTGACCAGCGAGAAAATGTTGTTCGAGGTGCGGAGGTCGAGCTTGACGAGCCCACCGGTGCCGGCGAGCGGAATTCGGCGCGTCTCGTTGCCGTAGTTCAGAACGCCGAGATCGACGCGCCAGTTGGCAATGGACTGTGGATCGAGGCGCCAGATCATCGAGGCACCGACGCCGAAGCCGTTGCCGGTGTTCTGCCCGAAATCACCGCGTGGTTCAGTGACGAGGAAGTGCGCCGCTCCGGAGAATCGGCCAGTGAGTGCACGCGGCGTCGAGGCCTGTGCGGAGAGCGAGTGCGTGGCCACGAGGCACGCGAGAGTCGGCACGCTTAGTCGAGCGGCCCGTGACAGGAATGCGGCGAGCATGGGAATGGGGCTGATTGTGCAATCGGCGACGCAGCTCGCGTGGACTTCCGTCGCGAGTGGTCGATACTGGCTTTCGTACGCCAGTTCGTGCCAAAAGTGTCACGGCGTCGAGTCCTGCTATTCGCACGGATCGGTGGCGCTTTATGCTAAGATTGCGGCCCGGACTTGAATCCCGAGTGATACGGTCGCAATCATTCGCCTCGCTCATGCTCACGCTGCCCGTCTCCCGACTTGCCCGCACGATTTCGCTCGCGCTCAGCGCGGGGTTTTTGTGGTGCGCGCTCGTTGGGTTGTCCGAACCGAGGTTGTCGGCGGCGGTCGGCACCGCGGGCGTAGCGCAGCTGGCGGGTCACGGCCCTGATGTGGTGCTGCAGCACGTGCTGCGCGCGGATGACGGTGAAGACGCGTCCGGCACACAGCGGAGTTGGCGCCGCTCGTCGACACGGCGCACGTTACGATCGATTGCGGCACGCGTTCTGGTGTCCGCGTTGCCCGGGAACCCGCTGCCGTCGGTGTCGTATCCCGGCGGGGGCGTGTGCGTACGAAATAGGCTCGCGCGTCGTGGCGCGGTCGCGCTGCGCCTGCTGAGCGCGCCGACTCGCGCACCGCCCAGCCTCGCATAGCATTTCGACGTCCGTCTCGTGTCGCGTGCACCCCCGGGTGCGCTGCGCGCGGTGCCACGTCGAGTAGCGTCGTTGGACATGTGACGCCGTCGCATGTCGTTTATCCTCGTGCTTCAGCTGTGCGGTCTCGACGCGCCGATGCGCGTCGCCGTTCACCCTACTTGCATACGCTATGTCGGCTCAGGCCACGCGCGTCAATCAGATCGTCAGCTCTGCTCTTCATTTGGACGTTGACCAGGGTCGCTGGCGCGCACTCACGCGACAGCTCGATCCTACCGCTCCCATTGCCGCGCGAATCCGCTCCATCGGTGGCGCCGTTGATATCGGATATCTCGATCGGGAATTGCCGCTGGAGACGCTGCGGGAAGCGATCCGGGAGCGCACGACGCCGCTCGTTCTGCTGAACGATACGTCGGACGAGGCGGTCATCCTCTGCCGAGACGAGCGCGATGAGGTGCAGGCACTGGTCGTCCGGCGCAACGGCAGCGATGAGACACTGCGCGAGAATGGGCAGAAGCTGGCCGATCAGATCTGGCAGCGGCTTGGGTCGCCCACCGTGGCGACTGCGCTCGCGCCGTTGGCACTGCGCTCCGCGATCAGCGCCATGCCATCGTCTCGGCCGCACAGCCCCGCCAGCACCGGCACACACGACGACGAGCCCGATCATCATCCATCGCCTGTCGAGCGCACGCTCACGCTCTTTGCGCGCGAGAAGCGCGAGATCCTGTCGATCTTCTTTTACGCCACGCTCGCGGGCGGGCTCAGTCTCGTGCTACCGCTGGCCGTCGGCGGCATTGTGCAACTGGTGCAGGGGCGACTGTTCCTGCAGCCGGTAGTTCTGCTCATCTCCTTCGTGGTGCTGGGCACCATCGTGGCCGGGGTGATTCAGGTCGGTTTGCTGCGCGTGGTGGAGCGCATCCAGCAGCGTGTCTTCGCGCGCATGGCACTCGAGTTCGCGTTCCGCGTGCCGCGCATGCGTTACAGCGCGTCGCTCGAGACCAACCTCCCGGAGCAGATGAATCGGCTCTTCGAGGCGATCGCCATCCAGAAGGGTGTGCAGAAGATCCTGCTCGAGGTCCCGACGGCGCTTTTGACCATCCTGTTCAGTCTCGTCCTGCTGACGCTGTACAGCCCGTGGTTTTCAGTGTTTGCGATCGTGGTGACGGCGCTGTTGTACGTCGTGATCCGCTGGACCGGGCCCGAGGGGCTCGAGACGTCCATCGTGGAGTCGAAGTACAAGTACAAGGCCGTGCACTGGCTCGAGGAGCTCGCGCGCGCCTTCCACGCGTTCAAGTACGCCGGCGACTCGATGCTGCCGGTGGAGCGCATGGATGACGTAGTCACCGGCTACCTCAAGTATCGTCGCAAGCACTTCGCGGTCATCGTCAAGCAGACCGTGGCACTGATCGGCTTCAAGACGTTCATCACTGCGGCGGTGCTCATCATCGGCGCCACGCTCGTGCAGACGAATCGACTCTTGCTCGGCCAGTTCGTTGCGGCCGAAATCGTGATCGTCACCGTGCTCGCAGGCGTCGAGAAGTTGATTTCGAGTCTCTCCACCGTCTACGACATCCTGACATCGGTGGACAAGTCGGGACACGTCGCCGACATCCCGCTGGAGCCGCGTGGGGGCCTCGCGCCGATCAACACACCGGGGGTGGGCATCGCCATCGAAACCAAGGACGTGCGCTTCCGGTACGCCGGCGCGTCGAATCCGTCGGTTGACGGTATCTCGATCTCCGTTCGTCCGGGTGAGCGCGTGGCCATCATGGGTTTCGACGGATCCGGCCGCTCCACGCTCCTCAAGCTGCTGGGCGGGCTCATCGACGAGTACGACGGCACGATTCGCTTTGATGGCATCACGCTGCGCGACCTGGACCGCCCGGCACTGCGCGCGCGCATCGGGCAGATGCTGTCGTGGACGGACCTGTTCGAAGGCACCGTCGAGGAGAACGTCAGCGTCGGTCGTGCGCACATCACGCCCTTGCAGGTGCGTCGCGCGCTCGACGATCTGGCCCTCACCGACGAAGTGCAGCAGCTGCCGAACGGCATGCAAACCGAAATCACCAACAGCGGTCGCACGCTGCCGGCACATCTCGCGAACAAGCTGCTCGTGGCACAAGGGATCGCGGGCGATCCGCGGCTGGTCGTGCTCGACGACTTCTTCCAGAATCTCGACGCCGGCTCACGAGCCCTGATCATTCAATTGCTCACGGATCGTGCGCGACCTTGGACGGTCGTCGCGGTGTCAAACGATCCCAATCTGCTCGCTGCGTTCGATCGCGTGATCGTGGTGCATGAGGGACGCGTGGTGAAGGAAGGACCCTTCGAAGAGTTGCAGCACGATCCGATCTGCCGCTTGTTGCTGCATGATCCCTCCAGCTCGGTGGAGGCGTAACCATGGCCAACAATCAAAGGCAATCCGATCTCGACCTCGAGCGCGAACTCAAGCGCCTGCCGCTCGAAACCACCGCACTGCTGGGCGAGGCCGACACCGGTCGTGTCGTCTCGCGCTGGTTGATCGGCATTCTGGTGACCCTCATCGTCATCCTGTTTCTCCCCTGGCAGCAGAACGTGCAGGGCGAAGGGAATGTGACGGCGCTGAGTCCTTCCGATCGTCCGCAGTCGCTCACGACGCGCATCGACGGTCGCATCGAGCAGTGGTTCGTGAGCGAGGGGCAGTACGTCAAGAAGGGCGACTCCATCGCGCGCATCTCGGAAATCAAGGATGACTATCTCAATCCGAACGTGCTGCCGCTCACGACGCAGCAGCAGCAGGCCAAGGAATCGGCGATTGCGGAGAAGTTGAACAAGGCCGCCGCGCTCGAGACACAGATTGTGCAGCAGGAGGCGCAGCGCGACTTCAAGCTGCAGCAGACGCGCAACAAGGTGGAGCAGTATCGCGCCGAGATCCGACAGGCGTCGCTCGAGGATTCCGTCGCACGCGATCAGCTGCGTCGTCGCGAGCGGCTGTATCGCGACACGCTGGGACTCGTGTCGGTGAACGAGTTGCAGACGTTCCAGATCCGTGTGCAGTCTGCTGCGGCCAAGCTCATCGAAAAGCAGCAGATGCTGGCGATCACCGAAACCGACCTGCAGAGCATTCCTGCGGAGTACGGCGAGAAGATCGCCAAGGCTCGCTCTGATCGGGCGGCCACGCTGGCGGAGGTGAGCGAATCGCGCTCCGAAGTGGCCAAGCTCAAGGACAAGGTGGGCTCCCTCACCATTCGCAACGGCTTCTACCTCATCGAGGCGCCGCAGGATGGCTATGTGGTGCGCGCGTCCAAGGCCGGCCAGGGTGAGATCGTGAAAGCGGGCGACGCGATCGTCACGTTGCAGCCGGCGCGTCCGCGCAAGGCTGTGGAGCTGTTCGTCAAGCCGATGGACGTCGCCCTGCTCAAGCCCGGGCGCCATGTGCGTGTGTTCTTCGATGGCTGGCCGGCACTGCAGATCAGCGGCTGGCCGCAAGTCGCCGTCGGCACCTTTGGCGCGCAGGTGGTGGTGATCGACCAGTTCCCGTCAAAGGGCGGCAAGTTCCGCGTGCTGTTGATCGAAGACATCACGCGCGATGCGCCTTGGCCGGCTCAGTTGCGACTTGGCACGGGCGCACAGGGATGGGCCATGCTCGACAACGTGACCGTCGGCTGGGAAATCTGGCGCACACTCAACGGCTTCCCGCTCTCCATCAATCCGGATGAAGCGTTGCCGGGCACTGAAGTGGCGGGCGACAAGGGAAGCAAGGACGGCGCGAAGGGCGGAGGCAAGCCGTGATGCGCCGAGCCGTCATGTGCATCGCCAGTGGACGCCGCACGACGTCGATGCTCCTCTCGTCGCTGCTCGTACCATCGCTGCTCGTCGCACAGCCGCGTCGCTCGTCCGACAGCACGGTCACCCGAACCGCGGAACTGGTGGGCGCACGCATCGATACCTCGGGCGTGCCGTTCACCTTCCCCGCGTTCGTCGACCTCATCCTGCGGGAGCATCCGGTCGCGCAGCAAGCCAAGCTCGTCGCGGCTGCGGCGCGCAATGACCTGCGCACAGCGTGGGGCGCGTTCGATCCAACCATCTCCGCGAGCTGGGATCAGAAGCGGTTCGGCGGCACGACGTACTACAACTACTTCGACGCCGAAATGAAGATTCCGCTCCCCGTTGGCGCGGATGTCACCATCGCCTTCGACCGGACCGCGGGTCGCTACATCAATCCCGATCGCCGCACGAACGGCGGTGGCACCTTCGAGGCCGGGATCAGCATTCCCCTTGGCCAGCGCATCGTGACCGATGAGCGTCGCAACGCGCTGGTGCAGGCGCGTGCGGCTCGTGATGCCGGTGCAGCTGACCAGACTGCGATGATCAACAAGCTCCTGTACAGTGCCGCCAAGGACTACGGCGGCTGGTACGAGTCCTGGCGACGTCGCGCGGTGGCGCAAGAGGGCGAAGCGCTGGCCGACTTCCGCCTCACCGCGGTTCGCCGACGCGTGATCAACGGAGAGAGCGCGCCCATCGACACGATCGAAGCGATGCTGGAACTGCAGCGGCGACAGGTCACACGCTTCGAAGCGGAAGCAGCCTTCTATCTCGCGACGCTCGACGTCACGGCCTATCTCTGGGATGATGCCGGACGTCCAGCTCCGTTGCCGCGCGACGCCAAGCCGGTGCTCGATGGCATCGAACGCAGCCAGGTGGACTCCACCCAGCTCGACTCGTTGCTCTCGCTTGCCACACGCCGCAATCCGGATCTGCTCAAGGTGCAGGCCCGCGTGAAGCAGGCGCAGGCGACCCGCCTCTTCACAACGCAGGGGCTGCTGCCGCTCGCCGAGGGCAAGCTGGCTGGACTGAGTGAGCAAGGCTCCGACGATGCGTTTCTCGATGGCGCGCGCCTCGATGACAACTACAAGGCCGGGCTGTCCATCAAGTCGCCGCTGCTGTTCCTCAAGGAGACCGGCCGTTTCGGTGCGGCGGGCCAACGACTCGAATTCCAGCGCCTCGAGCTCGACCGGCTGCGGCGCAACACAGAGTTCGACGCGCGTGCGGCGATCTTCGATCTCGCCAACCTCGAGCGCATGCTCGGCCTGCAGCGCAACAACGTCCGGAACGCACGGCTACTGCGCGACGCCGAGCAGATCCGCTACGAGAACGGAGAAAGCACCCTGTTGATCGTGAATATTCGCGAACGGCTGGTTCTCGACGAATCGGTCAAGCTCGCCGCCCTTGAAGCAAAGGTCGCCAGTGCGCGCGGAGCGCTGGTGGTCGCCACCGGCGAGCGTGCGCTGCTCACGCCCAAGCAGTAACCTTGAGGAGACATTTCTCCAGACGGTACGAGTATGCGTGAGCAGGACGAGTGGGAACTCCCGGAAGACCCCGATGACGACGCGGAACTCGACGAGGAGTTTCCGCTCGGCGATGGTGTCGCCGATCGATCGAGCGAAGTGCATTGCCCGTATTGCGGCGAGGCCGTCGAGATCACGCTCGATCCCGGATCGGGGTCCACGCAGGAGTACATCGAAGACTGCGAGGTGTGTTGTCGCCCGTGGCATGTGTCGGTGACATATCACGAAGACGGCAGTGCGGAGGTCTTCGTGGACGCGAGCGACGATACGTGATGTCTGAGCTGCCGCCGACTGCAGAGGAGATTCGCCAGCTGTTGCCCGGTGCCCTGCACCGACCGGCCGCGGAAGGCGCTCGCATCGTGTCGCTCCACTGGCTGCACCAGCTGCATCAGGCACGACTCGCCTGGTCATTGGCATCGCTGCCGGGCGAGGGTGGTCTCAACGAGTCGGACCCGCCTCGCTCACCGCCGCGGCAGGCGATGCAGGCACTGCATCGTGCACGGGTCTCGCTCCGGCGCCTGCGTGCGTCATGCAAGGAGCATCGCGATCTGCTCGAAGGCAGCCGGCTCGGTCGTTTGCGGGCGGCACTCACGCGACTGCAGCGCGCGACGAATTCGGCGCGCGATGCCGACGTGCAACTCGACTGGCTGAACGCGGAAGCCGATGGACTGCCTGAGCTCGCGCGCGAGCAGGCCGAATCGCTGCGCGAACAGATCGCGGCAAGCCGTACCAAGCAACAGGAACGAGTGGCCAACGCGCTGCGTCGTCATCTCGATTCGACGTTCGAGCGCGCGTGCGAGCGGCTGTCGTTGATGCAGCAGACCATCCGCATTGGCGACGATCGCGCACCGATGACGTTTGCCTCGCACCTCGCTTCGCGCATCGAACGTTCGGCAGTGTCGCTGCAGCGTGAGCTCGACACGCTGCCGACGCTTGATGCCGACACGTTGCCGGCGGCGCTCCACCACATCCGCATTCACCTCAAGCGGCAGCGTGCGCTGTTGGCACCGCACACCACCGAGCATGCCGCGCTCGCCACATGGTACGGCATGGCCACCCGCGGCCAGGATCTGCTGGGCGCAATGCGTGACGCGGCAGTGCTGGCCGCGCAGGCGCGATACGACGGCGCGGAGGAGCTTGCGCAGGTACTCGATGGGGTGGCGCTGGCGCACGAAGACGCATTTCGGCTGGGCTGGAGCGCCGACCGTGATGCCATTGCGCGTGCGCAGCTCGGCGCCGCGCAAGCGTTGCGGTCGATGAGCGTGGCTCCCACGCGCGACGGACTGCCGATGGAGTACGAGCGGAAGTATCTGCTGCGCGGCTGTCCGCCCGAGGGAAGCGCCGCACCTGGGACACTGATTTCGCAGGGCTGGCTGCCCGGAAAGGCGCTGCGCGAGCGGTTGCGTTGGTCCACCGCTGCCGACGGACAGGAACGCTTCACGCGCACCATCAAGCTGGGCCCGTCGCATGCCCGCATCGAGGTGGAAGAGGATACCGATCAGGCGCTCTTCGGTGCGCTGTGGCCGCTGACCGCGTCCGCCCGCATTCGCAAACGTCGCCATGTCGTGCCGCACGGAGATCATCGCTGGGAAATCGACGTCTTCCTCGATCGCGAACTGGTGCTGGCCGAGGTGGAGCTGTCGAGCGAGTTCGAGGCGGCGGAGATTCCGGACTGGCTGGCCCCGTACGTCGTGCGCGACGTCACCGGGGAAACGCAGTATCTCAATGCGGTGATGGCACAGCCTGACTCGTCGCACGGTGGTTCGGACTGACATGGCAGGCGACGCACTGCTCGCCACGATGCCGCCGATTCGCGATCGACGCGAGCGCGTGATCGGCTATCTCGTGCACACCTGCCCCGCGACCGAGCGCCGCGGCACGGACGCTGGCACCGACGAGGCTCGAAAGACGGTCGACATGGTCGCCACGCTTTCGCGACTGGCCGGCAAGAGCATCGTGGTGCCCGTCACGCCAACGCTCGTGCGCGACGGAGCGCTCAGCCGCTTCGCTTCGGCAGATGCCGTGTGGTTGCTCTCTACCGACGCGCTCGATGATGCGCCCACGCGCAAGAGCGTCGACCGACTGCTCGGCGCGGGCTTCAACTTCGCGCTGGACGGTTTCCCCGAAGGCGCACCGCTGCTCCCATCGCTTGTCGGTGCAACCATCCTGATCGACGCGCAGCGCATCTCCGCCGCGCAGTTGGAGAATCGCGTGCGCACGCTTCTGGACGCTGGGCTACGGCCTCTGGTGCGCAGTGTGGACGATCGCGCGATACGCCACCGCGTCATCGCGGCCGGGGCGCCGCTGCACACGGGGCGCCTGTTGACGCGAGCGGCGTCCACGCCCGTGGACCGACTGGCCGAAGCCAGTGTGCTGCGGGCGATCTCCATGCTCGCCGCATTCGCGGACGGACGGCCGGCGAACGCAGCGTTCGACGAGTACGTGCGCGATGATCCGCATCTGGCCGCGTCGCTGCTGCGGTCGATGCGCTCGGCGACCATGGGCGTGCGCGGGCCGAAATCGGTGGAGCACGCGCTCAACATGCTTGGGCGCGATGCGGTGATGGATCAACTCGTCGGCGTGGCGGCCTTTCTCATTGGCGAGACCGCACACGATCCGGAGTTGGCACTCATCGCGTTGCGCCGCGCACGCGTCTGTGAACAGGTGGGCGCCGCACTAGATCCGGCACCGCATCCACGCGCGCGCACCTTGGCCGGACTACTGTCTGTGCTCGAGTTTGCACTGGGCGTTCCGCCGAGCGTGCTGCTGTCACGCTTGAACCTGCCCAGCGTACTGGTGGACGCGCTGCTGGAGCGGCGCGAACCACTGGGACAATTACTCGACGTGGTTGATGCCATGGAGTACGGCTGGTGGGATGACCTGCGAGCGCGCTGCGGCCGCCTTGGTATTGCGCCGTCCATCGTCGGCGACGCGTGGCTGGCCTCATGGCGTACGGCTCGCGAAGAACTGGGCTTCGCGCGAGCGGACACGACCTGACAGATTTCCGTATGCCCCAGACCGCCCGCGCTTATCTGCTGGACCGATTCCGCTCTGACGCCGTCGCACTCCGCGCGCGCGCGGATACTCTTGGTGCAGCTCCGCGAAAGGCTGCGCCGACGCCTGGACCGGACGCAGCCATGTCGCTTCGCATGGCGAACGCGTGCGATGCGGTCGTCGCGATGATCGACGCCGTGCCCGAGGCACCCGACGCGGCCCGCGCGCTCGGTGCCATCGCCGAGCTGATCCCGCTGCTCGAGCATCGCGCCGCGCAGGAGCAAGGCGCACCACCGGTGCGCGCGGTCTACCTCGGTGCCGCCACGCGCATTCGTGAAGTACAGGCCGCTGAGTCGAAGGCTGCAGAATCGGTCAACGCCTCCACTCATGACAAAGACGTCATCCACCACGATGGCGAGCAGGACCTGGACGACGAAGCGCTCAGCGGTGATCTCGAGGACGACATCGATGACGATTCGGATGACGAGACCGATGATGACGATGTCGACGACGACGAACTGCATCCGGGGACGCCACTGTGAGCAAGCGGCACGGTGCGCCGCCCGCTGCAGAGCCGGATGACGACGACAACACACCTGCCGGTAAGGTGCGTCTCGACAAGTGGCTGTGGGCCGCGCGGTTCTTCAAGACGCGCGCGCTTGCGGCCGAAGCGATCGACGGCGGCAAGGTCGATGTGAACGGCGATCGTGCAAAGCGCGCCAAGCTCGTGCAAGCGGGTGATCATGTGCGACTGCGCAACGGCCCCATCGAGTGGCAGCTTGAAGTGACGGGCATCGCCGAGCGTCGCGGCTCTGCGGAAACTGCGCACGGACTCTATCAGGAAACAGCCGCAGGTCGCGCACGCCGTGAGCAGGTGCAGGAGCATTTGCGCTCGATGCCAACGGCATTTGCATACGGCGAAAGCAAACCCGGCAAGCATGATCGTCGCGCGATTCGACGACTCAAGGGTGACGATTGAATTGATTGCAGCACTATCTATGCTGCATGACGTGACACATTGTTCTTTGTAGGAAGCGCGCTCTCTCGCGCACACGACTTGCGAATGAAAATCATTTC
This sequence comes from Gemmatimonas sp., assembly GCA_965279375.1. Classification (GTDB taxonomy): domain Bacteria; phylum Gemmatimonadota; class Gemmatimonadetes; order Gemmatimonadales; family Gemmatimonadaceae; genus Gemmatimonas. Next base: position 4,802,735 of record OZ257156.1, read on the forward strand.
ATTTGCGCTACATTCGTAGGATGTGCATTTAACGCACGACCGACAGCAACAGCTGTGCTCGTCGCGCTGCGCGACCCACGGCACCCGCAGTTCTGCGCTGCTGCACCCGTCTCTTTAGCGGGCAGCGCCTGACAGCGCGGACGCTGTCCTCCTCCTGTGACAATCATGCGCATCCTGATCATCGGCTCCGACGACGTCGGCGCCGCACAATTGGGTCGTTCGTTGGAACTCAGCGGCTGCAACGTGTCCACGGCGGCGCACGACTCTGCTGCGCGATCGATGGCCGTGTCCGACGCTATCGACGCCATCGTTGTGCACCGCAACGGGTCCGACGAGAGCACGCCAGCCTTTATCGCGTCGCTCCGTGCCGAGGGCGTGATTGCCGTGCTCTTCGCTGTCTGTGACCGCGACGCCACCGACCACGCCGTACAACTCCTCGACGCCGGAGCCGATGGCGTGCTGGACGCGCCGTACGTTGGTGTGCGCATGGCGGCGCAGATCCGTGCGGTCGTGCGACGCGCGTCGACTACCACCACGGAATCCGTGCAGGTGGGCGATCTGCTCATCAATCGCGTGAGTCACCGCGTGTCGATCGCTGGAACGCCATTGCTGCTTACAGCTCGACAGTACGCGTTGCTCGAGTATCTCGCGCTGCGATCCGGCACGACCGTCCTGCGCAGCACGCTCATCGCCCATGTGTGGAAGCTGCAATTCGACCCGGGCTCGAACGTCGTAGACGTGCACGTCGCACAACTACGCAAACGTCTTCGCGACGCCGGAAGTGTGACGTCACTGCGCACCGTGCGCGGCGAAGGCTACGCACTCGACGCCAGCGCCGACTAGCTCCGCCGCGTGATCGACGAGAGTCGGGCCGCGGCAGCGTGCATCGCCTCGTCGTCGGCCGCGGCCGTTGCATCGAGCCACACTACCGGCAGCTCCGGCCGAAGCACTCGAAGCGTCTCCCGCATGGCAGGCGCTTGCACCGCGACCACATAGATCAGCCCCGCATCGGCGAGGCACTTGGCCGCCTCGACCTCGCGTCCGCTCAGCAACACTCGAAGCCCGAGCGGCTGCAGGAACGTTCGCCACGCGCGTCTCCGTAACGCATCGTCGATGTGCACCAGCACGGCGGCGCGCGTCGTATCGATGCGACTCCCGTCCCCCGACGCCGTCGACGGGCTCTCGTGACGATCAACCATGCGGCTGTGCCAACAGTTCTCGCAGTAGCGAGCTGTCGAGTCGGTGTGCGCCCATGAACCGACGCTCCACCGGCGACGGATGCACTGCCTGCGCCGACGCGCGGAACTGCGCCAGCATCTCCGGCGTGGCGAAATGATCCTCGTCTCCCGCCACGAGGGTCAGCGCGCTGCGAGACAGTGCTGAACGCAGCACGACCGCATCCACATCGTGCGCGAAGCCTCCCGCCCACGCGATGACGTGAGTCGGGCGAACGCCGCCGCTAGCAATCCAGCGCAACGCCGTCACCACTCCCTGCGAGAATCCCAACACGCCCACCGCCGGAGCGGCGCCGCGTGCGCCTGTGGAGCGCGAGATGACCTCGTGAGCCAGGGATGTCAGCCAGCGCATCGCATCGCGAATCTCCAACTCTCTCGCCTCTCGCGTGAGCCAGCTTGCGCCGACGCGCTGCAGATGACCGCCGTCGGTGCGCGGCGCTTCGAGGTAGAAACGCGACAACGCCTCCGGCGCGATGACACAGGTGTCGGGTGGCACCACGCCTTCGAACGGACGCACGAAGCGCGCGGCGAGCTGTCCGTACCCGTGAAGCACGAACCAGACGCACGCAGCGTCTTCAGGCTCAGCGCCCAGCGTCGCATAGCGTGCCGTACGCGTGGTCTCCCGCTCGACCACGCGGATCGGCGCTCCATCGGAGGACGCGGCCGCACCGGCATCCGCAGCCGTCACGGGCAGTAGGCGATGGCCGATATCTCCACGAGAATGCCGCGGAGCGATGCGCCGACGACGGCACGTGTCGGATACGGCGGCGAGAATACAGTCTGATAGATCCGGTTCACCGTCCCCCAGTCATCTTCGTCCGTGAGGTAGATCGTCACGCTCACGACGTCGGTCAGCGCCAGCCCACCGGCCTTGAGCACACGTTCAACGTTGGCGAGGGTGACTGCCGTCTGTTCTTCGATCGTGGTGCCCACGATTTGGCCGGTCGCCGGATCCCTCGGCGTCTGTCCTGATACGAAATACAGGTTGCCGGCACGCACTCCGGGGGAGTAGGCTCCCGCAGGTGGTGGAAGGTCGGGCAGCGCCACGGGGGTCCAGTGGCGGTCGCTCGGGGCGGGGCTCATCGTGAAGGCTCACAGTCGGAGGCGGAATGGCGACGTATCTCGAACAGCTCGAGACGCCGGTGCCGGTGGTCGATCTCGACCGGCTTGCACTGAATCTGGACCGGATGGCCGCATACGCCACCCTGCACGGGCTGCGATTGCGGCCGCATGTGAAGACGCACAAGTCGCCGCGCATCGCCGCCGAGCAGATGCGACTCGGTGCTGTGGGCCTCACCTGCGCGACGTTGCGTGAAGCGGAAGTGATGGCGGAGACCTGCGACGATCTGTTGCTCGCCTATCCGCCCGTGGGCGCGGCCCGTCTCGAGCGGATGGCGCGGCTGCCGCGCGACGTGCGCGTGACCGTGGCCGCCGACGATGGACAGGCGCTTCAGGCCCTCGCACTCGCCGCCAAGCTTGGTCGACGCGAGATCGACGTCATGATTGAAGCGGACCTCGGCATGCATCGCGTTGGCGTGTCGTCGCCGGCCAAGGCGGTGGCGCTGGCCAGGCAGGTGGCCGAAATGTCCGCGCTCAACTTCACCGGTCTGCTCTTCTATCCCGGGCACATCCGCGAGTCCGTGGACCAGCAGCACGCGTCGCTCACGCAGCTCAACGCAGATCTCTCCGCTTTCATTGGCGCGCTGACGGAGGCCGGGCTTCCGCCGCAGGTCGTCAGTGGCGGTTCCACGCCCGCGGCCTGGCGCATGCATGAGGTGCCCGGTGTGAATGAGGTACGCCCCGGCACCTACGTCTACAACGACCGCACCACCGCCAACATCGGTGCGTGCGATTGGGACGATTGCGCGCTCACCGTGCTGGCCACCGTCGTCAGTGTCGCGGTGAAAGGCCAAGCCGTGATCGATGCCGGTACGAAGGCGCTCGGTCGCGAACCGCTGCGCGCAGAAGGCGAGGGCTTTGGTGCGCTGCTCGACCATCCCGAGGTGGTCGTGTCGCGCATGTCGGAGGAGCATGGCATTCTCGATCTGTCCAAGACCGATTGGCGGCCGCGGCTGGGCGATCAGGTCCGCGTCGTCCCCAATCACGTGTGCATCGTCGTGCACCTGTTCGACGAGATCGTCGGTGTCCGCGGACACGCCGTGGAAACGCGCTGGCCGGTGGCGGCGCGCGGACGTGGACCCGCGTTCGACACAGCCCCCGAAGGCCCCTCGCGACCGCGCGCCGTTTAACCACGCGGCGCGCGGAACCTCCGGTTCGTCCCCGCATTTGCGCCGCGCAGCAGCGAGCGGTACGCTAGGCGCATGAGCGCACCTTCAGGGGAGATAACGGCCGCATTGGCGGACCTGCGGCAGCAGGTCCCTGGCGCGGCCGATCGATTGGCCAGACTGGTGGTGCACGACCTGCATCGCATCGCCGAAATCGCCATGCGGCGCGAAGTCCCCGGCCACACGCTGCAGCCGACCGAACTGGTGAACGAGGCCTTTTTGCGTCTGCTCGGCAGCGAACCGATCGCCTTTGCCGACCGTGCGCACTTCTACGCCATCGCGGCGCAGACCTTCCGTCGTCTGCTCGTCGACCATGCGCGTCGGCGGCGCTCGGTCAAGCGAGATGCCGGCGTGCGCGTGCCTCTCGACGATCACGTCACGGTCGTCGACGGTCCCTCGCTGGACTTGATCGCGCTCGACGATGCTCTGCAGGGGTTGGAACGAGTCGCCCCGCGCCAAGCGCGCGTCGTCGAGCTGCGCTACTTCGGTGGACTCACCGTGGAGGAAACGGCCGAGGTGCTCATCGCGTCGCCCGCGACGATCAAGCGCGATTGGGCCTTCGCGCGCGCCATTCTGCTGCGAGCGCTGGAACCCACCTTCCCGTCGTCCACCGACACGGCATGACGCCCTTCGAGTTCACGGCGGAGCAGGCCGCGCAGTTGGAGGCGCTCTTCGATGCGGCGCTTAACACCGACGCCAACGGGCGCGCCGCGCTGTTGGTGGAGACCGCCTCGCGTGATCCACTCCTGGCATCCGAGCTCTCTGAGCTGTTGGCCGCGCATGACAGCGGACGCTCGCTCGGGATCTCGCCCTTGGCCTCTGCGCTGCGCGAGATGCATCACGAATCGATGCGTCTCGGACCTTGGGCCGTGGGCCGGCAGATCGGCGCTGGTGGCATGGGCACCGTGCATGAAGCGGTGCGCGCCGATGATCAGTACCAGCAGCGCGTGGCCATCAAGTTTCTGCGTCGTATCGCCGACGGCGACGTGGCTGCGCAGCGCTTTCGCAGGGAACGGCAGATGCTCGCGTCGCTGCAGCATCCGCGCATCGCAGCACTGCTCGACGGTGGCGTCACGCCCGACGGGCAGCCGTACTTCGTCATGGAACACATCGACGGCGTGCCCATCACGACATGGTGCGCCACGCAGCGACTCTCCGTGCGTGAGCGGCTTCGGCTCTTTCACGACGTCTGCGATGCCGTGCGCGCGGCGCATCGCCAGCTGATCGTCCACCGCGACCTCAAGCCGGGCAACATTCTCGTCACTGCTGACGGCGCCGTGAAGCTGCTCGACTTCGGCATCGCGCGGCTGCTCAGCGACGGCGACGAGGGCGCGCAAACGCACACGGCAGTCGGCGCTCGTGCCTTCACCCCAGAGTACGCCGCGCCCGAACAGATCCGAGGGGAGCGCACCGCCACCGCGGCCGATGTCTACGCGCTCGGCGTGGTGCTCTTCGAACTGCTCACCGGTCGTCGACCGCTCGCCGTGAGCGGACTCTCGATGGACGCGATGGAGCGCATCGTGCGCGAGCAGGAAGCACCGCGCGCCAGCAGTCAGCTCACGCAAGCCCACGCCGAGTCGCTCGGATTGCGGTCCATCGAACGCGCTCGCCGAGAGATTGCCGGCGATCTCGACGCGATCATCGGCATGGCGCTGCGCAAGGAACCCGACCGACGGTACTCGTCCGTGGACGCGTTCATGGACGACGTGCAGCGGCATCTGGCGGGAGCGCCGGTCAGCGCCCGCCCCGATGGCGTCGGCTATCGGCTGGGAAAATTCGTGCGGCGGCGACGCGTGGAAACGGCGGCGGCAGTCATTGCAGTCGTGTCGCTGGTGGGCGGAACCGCAGCCGCAGTGCAGCAGGCCACGCGTGCCACGCAGGAGGCCGAGCGCGCGACCGAGGTGCTGTCGTTCCTCACCGACATGCTTGGCGCGGCCAAGCCCGACGCGCTCGGGCCGGATACGAAGATCCGGGAAGTCATGGACACCGCCGCGTTGCGCCTCGATGCAGCGGCGCCGTCGCCCGCACTTGAAGCGGAGTTGCGACGCATCATTGGCGGCACTTATCTCGCGCTGGGAGAGTACGCCACCGCCGACTCGCAATTCCAGCGCAGTCTCGCTGCGATGCAGCGTGCGTCGCGTCCCGACGATGCGCAGCGTGCGCGTGTGCTCCTCGACGCCGGCATCGCACGATTGGAGCTCGGTCGATTCGCCGAAGCGGACTCCGTATTGCACGACGTGTCCAGACTGCACGCGTCGCTGCGCAACATCACGCCGCTCGAACGATCGACGCTGCTCGACACGCGCGCACAGGTGCTGAGCCGACTCGGTCGCAACGCTGAGGCGCTGCCGCTCTTCCGCGAATCCCTCGTGCTGCACCGACAGTACTTCCCCGACGATGCGGAAAGCGCAGTGCCCACGTATGTGTCGGCGGCCGTGGTGGCCAGCGATCTCGGCTTCCACGCAGCCGCCGATTCGTTGCTGCAGCAAGCGCTCGCGCTCGAAGCTCGGGATCCCACATCCAACGGTACGCGCCGTACCGGCATTCTCTCGGTGCGGGCGGGCACCCTCGAGCGACTGGGGCAGATGGACTCTGCCGAGGCCACGTACCGCGAAGTGGTGACGCTGCGAGAGAAGTTGCTGGGCCCCGGGCATCCAGCGCTCGCGATGACCATGATGAACCTCGGTGACCATTTGCGGCGACGCGGGCGCTACGCGGAATCGGCGCAGTTCACTCGGCGCGTCGTAGCGCTGCGTGGTGGCTCCCTCGACGAAACGCACCCGGCGCTCGCGGCGGCGATGATGCAACTCGGCCTGGCCCTCGGCAAACTCGACTCGGCCGCTGTGGGAGAACGCTGGGTCCGGGAAGCGCTGCGCTTACGCACGGCGTCGCTGCCTGATGGACACTGGCTGCTGGCGTCAACGCGCGGCGCACTGGGTGAGGTGCTCACCGGCGCGGGGCGATATCCCGAGGCGGAGGCGTTGCTGTTGCCCGCGGAGCGTCAGCTCAGCGCCGAGCTGTCGCACAACAACCAGCCTGTGCAGGACGTGTGGGGCCGGCTGATCGCGCTGTACAGGGCGTGGAAGCGCCCGGCTGAGGTCGCCCGATGGCAGGAACGCGTCGCGCAAGCGCGAAAGGCGGGCTAGGAGAGGCAGGCTGAGCAGCACGTGCAAAGAGCGGAACGGTGGCGAGCTGGCAGGAGGATGAGCCGGTTTTCACCCATTCTTCGCGAATACCGGTAGCGATCCCACTACAACGCTCACCGGACTCTCTGTCATGCCTCGATTCCTCGTTCGCCTACGCTCGCTGGCGCTTGGCGCCGTGCTGCTCGCTCCCCTCGCTTGCGGCGGCGGAGGCGACTCAGTCACGACGCCCACGCCGCCGCCGCCCGCCCCCACCGTACAGTCCATCGACGTCACCCCGGCTTCCGCGACGCTCATCGCCGTGGGGGAGGTCGCCACCCTCTCCGCGACGGTTCGCCTCTCCAACGGCACGACGGGCACGCAGACGGTGAGCTGGAGTTCGTCCAATCCGGCCGTCGCCACGGTCAGCGGCTCCGGGGCCGTGACCGCCGTCTCCTCGGGCCAGACCAGCATCTCGGCCACGACGAGCGGCGTCACGGGCACCGCAAGCATCACCGTCGCGATTCCGGTCGTCCAAACCGTCACGGTGACCCCGACGACTGCGACACTCACCGCGGTCGGGCAGACGACCACGCTGACCGCGGCGGTCAGGCTCTCCAACGGCGCTATCGGCACGCAGACTCCCACGTGGACGTCGTCGAATCCTGCAGTGGCCACCGTGTCCTCTGCCGGTCTCGTGACCGCGGTGGCGTCGGGGCAGACCACCATCAGCGCTGCGGTCGGCACGATCTCCGGACAGGCGGCGATCACGGTCGCGATTCCCTTCGTTCAAACGATCACGCTGACGCCTACCACGGCCACGCTGACCTCGCTCGGCGCGACCACCGCGCTGCGCGCCGAGGTGCGACTGTCGAATGGAGCGGTCGGCACGCAGACGCCGACGTGGAGTTCGTCGAATCCCGCCGTAGCCACCGTCAACGGCGGCACCGTGACCGCCGTCGGGAACGGCACCGCCACGATCGCGGCGAATGTGGGTACGGTGAGCGGCCAGGCGACGATCACTGTCTCTCAGGTGGTCGCGTCTGTGCGGCTCCTGCCCACCGACACCGTGGTCAAGACTGCCGTGCAATTGCGCGCGGCGGCTCTCGACGCCCGCGGCAACGTGATCGCTAACGCGCCGCTGCAGTGGTCCACCGTGTCGCCGACCATCACCTCGGTGAGTGCGACGGGCGGACTGACACCGCTCTCCACCGGTATCGCTCGCGTGACCGTGTCCGCCGGAACCTTCAGTGCCACGTCCGTCGTGCGCACGGTGTGGAACGTGAGAGTGCTGAGCGATCTGTTTCCGCTGTACGAGTTCTCTGCCTCGGCCGGTCAGCGTCGGGCATTGTCGGACGTCAGCCAGAGCCATGCCGACGCACGCGCGGCCATCATGGGACAGGTGTGGAGCTATCTCGAGACGATTCTGCCGACGAGCGGTTCCCCCAACACCGACATGTACTTCACCAGCTGGACGCAGCTTTGGACGGAAGTCAGTCCGTTCTGCGGAGGCGTGCTCATCGCCAACTCGGACATCTACCAGTCATGCACCACTCCGAACTGGACACACTGGATGGTGCCCGGACTCAGCCCGAACGACTTCATCATCATCACGCGCTTCCTGAGCCGGCAGTTCCTGCTCAGTTCCATGACGACGGTGGGCGCGTTCCCGTGGTTCCTGGCGGGCTACACGCAGTGGCTGTCAGGTGGTGCCTTCCAGGGATCCGTGCTGGCCGGCGCTCCCTCGCGCGCGGCCATCAACGACTTCCGCACCGGCGACTCGCTCAGGACGCTCGCGCCGCTGGATACCCTCGTGCTTCTGCCTTCTGCACGCTTCAGCGTCGGCGTTGAACTGCGCACGCCCGTGGCGGTCCGAATGGCGCAGAGCGTGATGTTCGTCGACTATCTCAACCGTCAGTATCCCGCGCTGATTCCGCTGATTCTGTCGCGCATCCGCGCGAGACCCGGCTCGCAGTACACCAACACGCTGTTGCTGGAAGAGATCACGTCGCATACGGGGCGCTCCATCCAGCAGCTGGATTCAGCGTACCTCGTCCACGCGCGAACGCTTCGACCGTAGCCGCGCTCGGCGTTCAGCGAACTACGTTCGCCGTCGTGACAGAAATTCTGTCGCGGCGGCGAATGTGTGTTTTCGGGCGATGCGATCTACGCGCGCGCGAGCGGTGCCGTCCGCGCCTTCGCCAGCTTGACGAGATCAGCCGGCGCGAGTGCCAGCTCGAGGCCACGGCGTCCTGCGCTCACATGCATGAGCGGCAGCGTGAGCGCGCTCGCATCGATCACCACGGGAAGCTGCTTTCGCTGCCCAATCGGGCTGATGCCGCCCACCACATAGCCTGTCGCCCGTTCCGCAGCCGCCGGCTCGGCCATCCGCGCGCGACGCGCCCCGACGGCATCGGCCAACGCCTTGAGATCGAGCATCGCCGACACCGGCACCACGGCGCAGACGAGGCCAACCCCGTCCACGTCGGCGACCAGCGTCTTGAACACCGACGCCGGGTCCAGCCCCAGCACATCGGCCGCCTCGCGACCGAACGACTCGGCGGACGGGTCGTGTGTGTACTCGAGCACCTCATGGACCACACCGGCTTTCCGGGCGAGAAGAATCGCGGGCGTCATGCGGCTAACTTTAATCGCTCACGCCTCACGCGATCGCCGCCGTGCACACGCCCTCTCCGCCTTCGCTGAACGCCACACCGCCTCGTCGCATTCTGCTGGTGGACGCCGACGCCTTCTTTGTGGCCGTCGCCCGCCAGGAGGATCCCGAGGGCGCGGGCAAGGCCGCGTTGCTCATCGTCGGTGGGCGCCCCGGCTCGCGGGGGGTCGTCTGCAGCGCGTCCTACGAGTGTCGTGCCTATGGCGTCCGCTCGGCCATGTCGATCTCGCGTGCCCTGCAGCTCTGCCCCAAGGCGATGTGCGTACCGGTACCACGGCACGCCTGCGGTCGGCGCAGCAAGGAGATTCAGCAGGTGCTCGCCCGCTTCACTCCCGTGCTGCAGGCCTCGAGCATCGACGAGTGGTACCTCGACATGGGGGGGACCGATGCGCTCTACGGTCATGAGTCGTTGACCGCGACGGCACATCGCATCCGCACGGCCGTGTTCGAGGCCACCGGTCTCAATGTGTCCATCGGCGGCGGCACGAGCCGCCTGGTGGCTAAGATGGCCGTGGAGCGCGGCAAGCCCAAGCCGGGATCTGGCGCCGATGGGGTCTGTTGTGTGCCTCCGGGGGCCGAGGAGGCCTTTCTGGCGGGCTTTCGCCTCGCGGACCTCCCAATGGTCGGACCCAAACTCAGCGCGCGCCTGGAGGGGCACGGGCTGGTGACGATCGCGGACGCGCAGGCATGGAGCCGCGAGCGACTGGTGCAGACGGTGGGCGAACACACGGGGGAGTCGTTGTGGCGACGGGTACGCGGCATCGACGAGAGCGTCGTGTCTCAGCGCGACCACCAGAAGCAGGTGAGTCGGGAAGAGACGTTCGCGCGCGACCTTCACGACGATGACGTGGTGGAACGGGAGCTGTTGCGACTGGCGGTTCGCGTGGCCACGGATTTGCGCCGACAGGCGCTGCAGGCCCGGACGATCACGGTCAAGCTGCGGGACAGCGACTTCCGCACGCGGTCAGCCCAGCGCACGCTGGCGCAGCCGATCGAGAGCGAGCAGTCGGTCGCCCGGGCAGCGCGCACGCTGCTGCGGGCCCTGCGCAAGCGCCGGCGGGTGGGCGTGCGGTTGCTGGGAATCGGGCTGTCGCACTTCGAGGATGACGTCGTGGTTCCGCCGCAGCTCGGCCTCTTCCCCGCTCCGCCGCCGGTACCCAATCCCGACGAGCCGGTGGAGGGAGACCGGGACCGCGCCTTGACCCGGGCACTGGATCGGATCCGGAACCGTTATGGACAGGGCGCAATCGTCCCCGCTCGGCTGGTGGATCCGTCAAACGATCCGGGGCCACGGGTCGAGGAGTAGTCCGCCGCTTCCGAGTCGTCCGCAGGTCGCTTACCTTGCGTCCGGTCGAGTCCATCAGGGCTCAGTCTCCTTCTCGCCGGCATTTGCCGGTCGCGCTTTCGACGGGGTTTCCTCATGAGCAGTGCTGCGTACGATCCGAACAAGCAGGGCTGGGGCTTCGCCAGCGTCGTCGTCATCATGACGCTCGGCTTGCTCTACACCGCCTATTCGATCCACTCGAGCACCTACATTCACCCGCGCGATCCCATGGCCGTGCAGGTCTATCATGAGCGCGACGCCAAGGGTGGCGAGAGCCATGAAGCGCCCAAGGGTGAAGCCGCCGCCGCACCCAAGGCCGAGCACTAAGCCCAGTACCGTTCCGCCAAACGCCGCGTGGCCCCGAGCCGCGCGGCGTTTTTGTTTGCCTGGTCAAATCATAGATATTATCTATTGTTTTTCTCACTACATTCAATTTGTGGATGGCACGGAAGTCGCTCAGCTTGCGGATCGAATGGCGCGTGCACACGGCGCGCGCAGATCACGCCGAGCCACGGATGACCATGCTCTCAACGCTGCAGGCCAACCTGCTCTCCCCGATTCCGCTCGCGTTCGCGCTCGGCGTGATCGCGCGATCGATCAAGAGCGAGTTCTCGCTCCCGAAGGATCTCTATGCATCGCTGTCGATCTACCTGTTGTTTGCGCTCGGGCTCAAGGGCGGCGCCGAGCTCGCGCATGCAACCTTCGACAGCATCGCACGGCCCGCTGCGGCGACGCTTTTGCTCGGCTGCATCACGCCGATTTCGGCCTTCCTGATCCTGCGCTCGGTCGGACGCTTCAGCAGCGCGGACTCGGCGGGCATCGCGGCACATTACGGCTCGGTGAGCGCGGTGACGTTCATTGCGGCGCAGCAGTTCGTGCAGCGCGTGGGCGCTCCCCTCGAATCTTTCATGCCCACGCTGCTCACGCTGCTGGAGAGTCCCGGCATTCACATCGCGCTGGCGATCGGTGCCATTCAGCGCAACCGTGCGTTAGGTCGGAGTGGCGGTGCCGAAACCAGTTCCATCTGGCAGGTGCTGCACGAAGTGCTGACCGGTCGCACGATGGTGCTGCTCGTGGGTGGCCTGCTGGTGGGCTACCTGATGGGCGAGAGCGGTTGGAAAGCCGTCAGTCCGTTCTTCGACAGCGGGTTCAAGGGTGCGCTGATGCTCTTCCTGCTGGAGATGGGCATCGTGGCCGGCTCCCGCCTTGGCGACCTGCGCAAGGTCGGACCGTTTCTGATGGGCTTCGGCATCGCCGTTCCGCTGATGCACGGCGCACTGGGCGTGGTGCTGGGACACTGGGCCGGACTCTCCGTGGGTGGCTGCACGGTGCTGGCCGCGATGGCCGCGAGTGCCAGCTACATCGCCGCACCGCCTGCCGTGCGACTCACGCTGCCCGAGGCGAATCCCACGTACTCGTTGACGGCGGCACTCGCCATCACCTTCCCGTTCAACATTCTGGCGGGAATTCCGATCTACTATCGCATCGCTCAGGCGCTCGCCTGACGGGAGACAACGCACATGCACACCCCCTCGTTGTCCGCCTCCGCCATGAACGCGCCCACGACTGCGCACCCTCACACGTATCCGCTCAAGCTGGTGACCATCATCGCCGAGCCCGTGCTGGAGACGCGGCTCACCTCCGAACTGCGCAAGCTGGGCGCGACCGGCTGGACGATCGTGGACGGGCGCGGTGAAGGCTCGCGCGGCATTCACGCGGCAGAGATTCCCGGCGTGAACATCCGGATCGAGACGATCGTCTCGCCCGACGTCGCATCGCGCATCGTGTCGCACATGGCCACGCACTACTTCACCGACTACGAAGTCATCGCGTACGTAAGCGACGTCGCGGTGGTACGCAGCGAGAAGTACGTGGTCGCGCCCAAGGAGTCCCGCTGATGTGCGCGCCCGTGACGCCGGCAGCGACTCGCCGTGCGGCGCTTGGCCGCCTCGCGCGCATCGGTGCAGGCGCGCTCGCGGCCACGCTTGTGCCGAGCGCACACGAGTCGCACGCGCAGGGGTCACCGCGAACCGAGCCGATTCCTGAAACGCCGGCGGAGGCGCTCGATGCCTTGTATCGTGGAAATCGCCGATTCGCCGAGGGAAAGGTGACCACGCCCCACAGGAACATGGCGCGCCTGAAGGAGGTGGCCGCTGGGCAGAAGCCGTTCGCTGCGTTCCTTGGCTGCGCGGACTCGCGCGTTCCCGTGGAGATCGTGTTCGACCAGGGCTTCGGCGACGTGTTCGTCACGCGCATCGCGGGAAACGTGGCCGATCCGGCGATCATCGGCAGCCTTGAGTTCGGCATCGAAGTGCTGGGTGCCAAGGTGCTGTATGTGCTGGGCCACTCTCGCTGCGGCGCCGTGGCGGCAACGCTCACCGGCGATGCGGTGCCTGGACAGATCTCCACGTTGTATCAGCACATTCGTCGCGCGGCGAAGGAGTCGCACGGCAATCTGTCGACGGCGATTCGCCGCAATGTGCAGATTCAGGCGGAGATCCTGAGTGAGGCGTCGCCGGTGATTGCGAAACGGCTCGCGTCGAAGCAACTCATCATCGCCGGCGGCGTGTACGATCTCGATAGCGGACTGGTGTCGCCCATCGCGTTGCCGAGCCGCTGACTCGCCAGAAAGGAATACCATGGCTACACCGACACTCAACACGCTCAACTACCAGCACCTGCTGTACTTCTGGGTAATCGCGCGCGAGGGAAGCATCGCGCGTGCGACGACGGTGCTCAACCTGACGCAGCCAACGATCAGCACGCAGCTCAAGACGCTCGAGCGGTCGCTGGGAGCCGCGCTTTTCGAGCGACGTGGCCGCGGCCTCGTGTTGACGGACATCGGCCAGCTCGTGTTTCGCTATGCCGACGAGATGTTTCGCACGGGTCGCGAACTCACGCAGGCGCTGGCGCGCGGTAGTGGTGCCATGCCGACGCGCCTGGTGGTCGGGATTTCGGACTCGCTCCCCAAGCTGACCACGTGGAGACTATTGCAGCCCGCATTGGCGATAACGCCGCGTTTCCGACTGACCTGCCGCATCGACAAGACGGAGCGACTGGTGGCCGACCTTGCCTCGCACGCGCTGGACGTGGTGCTGGCGGATACGCCAGTGTCGCCGTCGTCACCCGTGCGCACCTTCAACCATCTGCTCGGCGAGTGCGGCGTGACCATCTTCGGAGCTGAGTCGCTGGCGAAGCGCTATCGGCGTGGCTTTCCCGAATCGCTGGATGGCGCACCGTTCGTACTACAGACGGAGAACACGGCCTTGCGTCGCAGCTTTGATGCGTGGTGCATCGCACACGACGTGCGCCCCGAGATCACCTGCGAGGTGGAGGACGTCGCACTGCTGCAGGTGTTTGGACAGGAGGGGATGGGACTCTTCGCCGCTCCCACCGTGGTGGAGGCGCAGATTCGCCGGCAGTACAGTGTGAGGGTGGTTGGGCGACTGCCCGATGTCCGCGAGCGCTTCTACGCGATCAGCGTAGAGCGCCAACTCGTGCATCCGGGCGTCGTCGCACTATCAGAGGCCGCGCGGACGCGGCTGTTCACCTGACGACGAAGCAGACCCGCTACTTCGCGACCGGGAGCGTGAACCAGAATTCGCTTCCTTCGTTCACGGTGCTCTCCACGCCAATCTCGCCACCGTGCGCTTCCACGATGCCCTTGGCGATGAACAACCCAAGCCCCGATCCCGCGCGCAGCAGACGCGGCGCCTGCCAATAGCGCTCGAAGAGGCGCGGAAGATCCTCCGTGGCAATCCCCGGCCCGGTGTCCTTCACTGAAATGCGAACGACGCCGTTCAGTGGTTCGACGGTCAGCCGGACTTCACCACCGTGCGGCGTGAAGCGCACCGCGTTGGCGAGGAGATTCGAGAAGACCTGCAGCACCCGCCCACGATCGGCGATGATTGGCGGTGTATCGGGCTTGATCACGCGCACGAAGCGGATCGCCGCGTCTTCCATCACGTGCTCGAACAGATCGGCAGATTCGCACGCGAGCTCCACCACGTCCACGCGCCGCTGCTCGACGCGCAAACGTCCGGCTGAAATGCGCGACACGTCCTGCAGATCCTGAATCAGGCCGTCGGCCTGACGTGCGGCAGCGCGAATCGATTCCACCTGCTCGCGCTCCATCAGCCCGCGCGACTCCCCGTCGTCGCGACTGAGTACGGCACCGGTCAGCATGACGATGGCATTGACTGGATTGCGCAAATCATGCGAGACGATGGCGAGCATCTCCTCACGCTCACGCACCGCCTGTCGCGCCGCCTGATAGAGCCGCGCGTTCTCCAGCGCGAGTGCGGCCAGACCGGCGTACTGATCCGCCAACTGCACCTCTTCGACCGCATGCACGGCGCCAGCGCGCGTACGAACGAGATGCAGTACGCCGATGGCGCGTCCGCCCGCGCGCAACGGTACGAGCAACACGGCAGACGCGCCCAACGACTCGGCGCGCGCGCGCTCGCCCGCGTCGTGGAAGTTGGCCTGCATCCACGCACTGATGTCGGTGATGCGTTGCGCTTCGGACTCGTGCGCCACGCGACTGCCGCTGGCCGGATGCGGATCGGAGTCGAGCGGCAACTCGGTGCGCGTCATGAATCCGGCGGTGATCTCCTGCCGGATCGGATCCATGTGCGTCGCGGCCGCACGGCGAATACCACCATCGGGCGAGAGCAGTTCGAGCATGCTCCACTCGCCGAGCAAGGGCACGGGAAGCTCGGTGACCGTGGCCATCGTGGACTCGAGGTCGAGCGATGCCGCCAACACCCAGCCGGCCGTGGCGAGCAAGCGTTGGCGCTCTTCGCTCCGCCGCCGTTCGCTCACGTCACGCAACGTCACCATGAAGGTGCGCTCGCCATCGATCGTTACGCGTGCGATCGACGCCTCAGCGGGGAATTCCGCACCTGAACGTCGCAAACCCGCGATCTCGGCGCGCGTCGCCATCGGTCGCGCATCGGAGGGGCCTTCTGCGAATGTTCGAACGTGTCCGCGATGAATCGCTCGC
The DNA here is from genome assembly GCA_965279375.1 of Gemmatimonas sp. GTDB lineage: Bacteria > Gemmatimonadota > Gemmatimonadetes > Gemmatimonadales > Gemmatimonadaceae > Gemmatimonas. The sequence continues at coordinate 4,818,380 of OZ257156.1, forward strand.
GCCCCCATCGGCAGCAGGCGATCGAGCGCCTGTCCGAGCATTTCGGTTTCCGTCCATCCGAAAATCTGTTCGGCGCCGCGGTTAAACCGGACGATGCGGAAGTCGTTATCGAGCGCGATGATGGCATCGGCGGCGATGTCGACGATCGCGGCGAGGGCCGCATGCGAATGCGGGATATCGCGAAATGAATGTCTTTGCTCAGTCATGACATGGGGAGCATAGCACGTCAGGCGTGTAAGTTTCCAGCCATGCGCTTGTCTTCGATTCCTCGACTGCCTTTGGCAGCGGCGGGCTTTCTCGCGACGGGCGCCGTGATTGCGCTCGTTCCCGACGCCGCCGAATGGCGCGACCGGATTTGGCTTACCGGACTCGTGCTCACTGGCGTGCCGGTGTCCTGGGCAACACTGCGCGGGATGCTCAAGGGCAATTTCGCCTCTGACGTCGTGGCGATGCTGGCCATCGCCGGCGCGATCGCACTGGGACAGCCGCTGGCCGGCCTGGTCGTGGTCTTGATGCAAACCGGCGGAGAAGCGCTCGAGGCGTACGCCGTTACCCGTGCCAGCAGCGCGGTCGCCGCGCTCGAAGCGGACGCGCCGCGAATTGCGCATCGCCTGACGGGCGGGCGCGTCGCGGACATTGCTGCGACCGATATCGCACTCAACGATGAGCTTCTCGTGCGCCCCGGCGAACTCGTCCCATGCGATGGCGTGGTGGTTGCCGGAACCTCGCATCTCGATACGTCCCGACTGACGGGCGAGGCGATGCCCGTACGCGCGGTCCCGGGATCGACGCTCATGTCGGGCAGTGTGAATCAGGAAGGCGCGCTCACGATGAAGGCGCTCCGCACGTCGCAGGAAAGTCAGTACGCCAAGATCGTCGATCTCGTGCGAAGCGCGCAGGCGTCCAAGAGCCCCTTGCAGCGCACGGCCGACAAGTGGGCGGTCTGGTTCACGCCGCTGACGCTCGCCGCGTGCGCCAGCGCGTGGTTCGTGTCACACGAGTGGACGCGCGTGCTCGCGGTGTTGGTGGTGGCGACGCCCTGTCCGCTCATTCTCGCGGCGCCGGTCGCGATCATCGGCGGCATCAATCGCGCGGCGCGGCGATCGATCATCGTGCGCAACGGCGGCGCGCTGGAGGCGCTGGCGGGGGTCACCACCGCGGTGTTCGACAAGACGGGCACGCTGACAATCGGCCAGCCGAGCATGCGCACCATTGTGAGTGACAACGGCGTGCCGGGCGATCATCTGCTTGCACTCGCCGCCGCGGTGGAGCAAGGCTCGGGGCACCTGCTTGCGCGCGTGATCGTGCACGCGGCGACACAGCGCAACGAGGTTGCGGTGATCGCCACTGAACTGGTGGAGACGCCGGGGAGCGGTGTCGTGGGCACCGTGGAGGGCGATGTGGTGGCGGTGGGGTCCGCCGACTACGTGCGTCGCACGATGCCCGCGCTGGCTGATCGCGTCTCGACGCTGGACCGCGGTGCGGAGGGACTCCGAGCATACGTCGGTACCAAGTCGGGCGCGGTCGCGCGCATCGAGTTTGCCGACGAGCTGCGCGCCGATCTCGGCGCGTTCTTCTCGTCGCTGACGGCGCTGGGCGTCACCGATGTACAGCTGCTCTCTGGCGACAAGCCCGAGAACGTGGCCAAGGTCGCCGCTGCCGTGGGCATCAAGGAGTTTGCCGGCGATCTCTCGCCCGAGGACAAGGTCAATCGCGTACGCGCGCTCGAAGCAAGCGGCCATCGTGTGCTGATGGTGGGCGACGGCACCAACGATGCGCCAGCGCTGAGCTCCGCGACGGTTGGCGTGGCGCTCGCGGGTCACGGCGGCGGCGTGGTCACCGAAGCGGCCGATGTGGTGCTGTTGATCGACGATCCGTCGCGCGTGGCCGAGGCCATCGAAATCGGCCGTCGCTCGCTCCGCATCGCCAAGGAAAGCATCGGCGTGGGGCTGGGACTCAGCTTCGTCGGCATGGGCATCGCCGCGAGCGGTCATCTCACGCCGATCACCGGCGCGCTGGCGCAGGAAGCGATCGACGTGGCGGTCATTCTGAATGCCCTGCGCGCGAGCTTCGATGTCGCGCGCAGGGATGGTGCAGCTGCTGTGCCGCTGGCAGCGCCGGCGGCGGCGCTGACTACGACGCGAGCTTCGTAGCCAGCCCTTCGGCGATCGCCACGCGATCACGACCGTTCTGCTTCGCGCGATAGAGCGCCTTGTCGGCACGCGCGATCCACTCCTCGGCAGTCTCGTACGGGTCGAGCTGCGCGACGCCGACCGACGCGCCGATCTGGAACTCCATAGCCGGATGCGGCGACGGCATGAGGCCGATCTGCTCCTGAAGTCGGCGAGCGAGCGTCTGCGCCATCTTCCAGTCGGTGTTGTGCAGAATGGCCGAGAATTCGTCGCCGCCGTAGCGGCAGAGCACATCGGACTGCCGCAGGAACACCTTGGAGAGCGCGTGGCCGAGCGTCGCAATTGCGGCGTCACCCGCCTGATGCCCGTACATGTCGTTGACGAGCTTGAGCTTGTCGAGGTCGATCATGAGCAGCACGACCGGCTGACGGCCGAGCGAGAACATCTGCACGGCGCGCGGCGCCATCATGTCGAACAGCTTGCGGTTGCCGATGCCCGTGAGCGGATCGGTGGTGTTCTCCTTGCGCGCCTCCTCGAGCTGACGACCGAGGCGATCGAGCTTGGTGGCCAACGAGACGTATTGCTCCTGCTGCTGATCGCGACGGCTCTGCAGCGCCCCTTCGATCGCTGAGACCGCCCCGAGCACTTCCTGCTTGATCGAACCCGTCTGCATGCGCTTGAGTGCATTGCGCGCGCGTTCCATCTGCTCGGCGGCGGTGGAATCGGCCGACTGATCGATGTTGACGGCCTTGTGCACCGTCTCCACGCACGCCCAGAGCGCGTCACGAAGTTCGTTGATCGACGACTCGACGTAGCGATGTTCATCGCGCCGTTGTGCCGTAACCGTGCGAACGACGCCGTCCCAATCGCGCTCCGTCACGCCGACTGAGCCCTGTGTTACTTCCTCATCCAGCGCGTAGCCGAGTGTCGCGTGACGATGCCACGCGCCGAGCTCCCGCGAGCTTTCCTCGCCGGACTTGTCCGGCAGGTCGATCGGATAGCGTGCGAGCGCGGTGAGCACCCCGCCCAACGCATCCAGCACCAGCCCGAGCCCGACGTCATCGTTCCCGCTGGAACTGGTGATGATCGGGTTGTGCTTGGGCGACGGATGCGATGTAGTCGCACCGCCTTGGATCGAGACCAGCTGTGGAGAGCCTGAGGCGCCGACCGAGCTGCTTCGCTCGGGCGTAGGGCGCGGCTCGGACGTGAGCTTTCGAAAGAACACGGGAGTGGGGGAAGAGGGTTGCCTTTATCTTCGGCACGCATTCCCCCGGAGTTGAGTGTTGTCACAGATTCAGCGCGTTTCGGGTGTCACAATGTGTGATCACCCGGGCGGAATCTGGGTACGAACCGCTGACTCCCGGTCAGAACTCCTCGGCGCTGAGAGACATGATCGGCGCGGAACCGCTCTGGATCGCGGCCAGCAGCGATCCCGCTTCCGGGAGCAGCCGTGCGAAATAGAAACGGGCCGTCTTGATCTTGGCCTCGAGGAAACGCGCGTCGCCGGTGCCGGCGGCCAGCTTTTCGCGCGCAACCGTCACCATGCGCAGCCACTGCCACCCGACACCCACGTAGCCCATCAGGTGCAGATACTCCGTCGCGGCGGCCCCCGCCTCGTCCGGGTTGGCGAAGCCCCGCTCGGCCAGGAGCATCGTGGCTTTCTGCAGCTGGTAGAGCGACGCGGCGAGCGGCTTGGTGAACTCCTCGAGCGCTTCAGTGCCGTTGGCCTGATCGATGTCGGCCTTCACGATCTCGAAGAACCGGCGGACGAGTCCCCCACCCTTCATCGGGAGCTTGCGACCGACCAGATCGAGCGCCTGCACCGCGTTGGTGCCCTCGTAGATCTGGGCGATGCGCGCATCGCGGACGTACTGCTCGATGCCGTACTCCCTGATGTAGCCGTGCCCGCCGAGCGTCTGCAGCGCGATGTTGGTGTTGTCGAACCCCTTGTCCGTCAGGAACGCCTTGATGACCGGCGTCATGAGGGCGACGATGTCCTCCGCGGCCTCGCGCGTGGCTGCATCCGGGTGGTGATGCTCCACATCGATGCGGATGCCCACCCAGTACGCGAGCGAGCGCATCCCTTCGTTGAAGGCCTTGATGCGCAGCAACCCTTTGCGCACGTCGGGGTGCACGAGGATCGGGTCGGCCGGACCGGAGGGATTCTTGGGGCCCGTGAGCGAACGTCCCTGCAAGCGCTCCTTGGCATAGGCCAGCGCGTTCTGATACGCGACCTCAGCGAGTCCCAAACCCTGCAGACCGACGGCCAACCGCGCGCCGTTCATCATGACGAACATCGCGCGCATGCCTTTGTGCTGCTCGCCCACCATCCAGCCGGTGGCGTTGTCGAAATCCAGCACGCAGGTGGCGGAGGCCTTGATGCCCATCTTGTGCTCGATGGACCCGCAGGTGACGCCGTTGCGCGGGCCGTTCGAGCCGTCCTCGTTGGGGAGGTACTTGGGCACGAGGAACATCGAAATGCCCTTGGAGCCGCTCGGCGCGTCAGGGAGCTTGGCCAGCACCAGATGGATGATGTTGTCCGTCAGGTCGTGGTCACCGGCCGAGATGAAAATCTTCTGGCCCGTGATTTTGTAGGAGCCGTCGCCTGTCGGGATCGCCTTGGTGTTGATGATGCCCAGGTCCGTGCCGGCGTGGGCTTCGGTGAGGCACATCGTGCCGCCCCACGTGCCGTCGACGAGCTTGGGGAGGAACTTGTCCTTCTGTTCCTCCGAGCCGTGGCTCATCAACGCGCTGCAGGCGCCGTGCGAGAGGCCCGGGTACATGCTGAAGCTCAGGTTGGAGGAGCAGAGCATCTCCTCCATGACGAAGCGCACCGCCTCGGGGAGTCCCTGTCCGCCGTACTTTTTGTCGGAGACGACGGCCGTCCAGCCGTCGTTGCGGTACTGCTCGTACGCCTCCTTGAAGCCCTTGGGCGTGCGCACGATGCCGTTCTCGTAGCTGACCCCTTCGGCGTCGCCGCTCTGGTTGATCGGGAAGAGCACGTCCTGGCAGATCGTCGCCCCGCCTTCGAGGACGGCATCGATCATGTCCGGCGTGGCGTCTTCGTAGCCCGGGAGCGCTGCAAGCTGCGACACGTCGTGCACGTCGTGCAGCAGGAACCGGATGTCGTCGAGCGGAGCCTTGTAGACGGGCATGGACAGCGTCCTCGGGAGCGGGCGGGAGGTGGCCGGGCAGCCGCACCGGTCACACGTCTAAATCTTGGGGTCGACGCGGCCCGTCGGCAAGACGTAACACGACGGTACCGTCATGTTTTGAGCCACATTTGACGAGCCGGGCCGTTGGACCGTCCCCGGAGGACGACGCCGTGCTAAACTCCAGCGACGTGCGTTGCGTATGGCGGCGACGCGGTCGGTTCGCAGTGCGGCACTCGCTTGCACGGCGGCGTCCGCGAGTGGGTTTCCCGGAGTGTTCCTCGGAGCGTGTCAATGAAGCAGTTCTTCACGGCGCTGGCCGCGAATCTCGTCACCATCGCGCTGTGCGTCGTTGGCGGCATCATCCTGCTGATCGGTGTGGCCGCAGCTGCGGGACGCAGCGCACCGCCGAGCATTCGCACCGGTTCCATCCTCGTCATCGATCTCGAGCAGACGTTGTCCGACCGACCGGCCACGCCGGAGCGGCGATCGGCCCTGGATGACCTGCTCGATTCGCGTGGCGACAACACGATTCCGTTGCGCTCCGCGATGCAGGCATTGCACGCGGCCGCTGACGATGAGCGCATCAGCGGCGTACTGCTTCGCGGCAGCATTTCGGCCGACAACTACGGCTCGGGCTACGCGGCGCTGCGCGAGTTCCGTGCGGCAGTCGCGGATTTCCGCCGATCGAAGAAGCCGGTGCACGCGTTTCTGCTCAATCCATCCACACGCGACTACTACGTCGCCTCAGCGGCGAGCGTGATCACGCTCGATCCGTTCGGATCGCTGGTGATGCCCGGCATGTCCTCTGAGCAGATCTTCTTCGCCGGCTTCCTCGAGAAATACGGCATCGGCGTACAGGTGAGCCGCGTCGGTCGCTACAAGGCAGCCGTGGAGCCGTACACGCGCAACAACATGAGCCCCGAAAACCGCCAGCAGGTGGAATCGTATCTGGGCGACATGTGGCGTGAAGTGAAACGCGGCATTGCCGAAAGTCGCGGAGTAGATACGACCGCGCTGCAGGCCGTCGTCGATTCGCAGGGGATCATTCTCGCCGCCGAGGCGAAGTCGGCCAAGCTGGTCGACCGTGTGGCCTACTTCGACGAAGTGCTGACGGACCTTCAGCGCTTGGCGCAGGTGTCCCCCACCGGTGCGGATGCCAAGGTCGAGGGCGGATCGGCGGCTGGAAGCGACTCGCGAATCAGCGAGCTGCTGGATACGCCGACCTTGCCGCAGATCTCTCTCGACGAGTACGCGCCCATCGCGGCAGCGCGCGACCGCATTATCGGCGCGAGTCAGGCCGTGGCGATCGTGTACGCCGAGGGCGACATCGTGGACGGGCTGGGTGGCAGCGGACAGATCGGCGGCGATGGACTGGCCAAGGAGCTCCGTCGCATTCGCGGCGATTCCAAGGTGAAGGCGCTCGTTCTGCGAGTGAACAGCCCCGGCGGCAGCGCGGTCGCGTCCGAGCGCATTCAGCGCGAGCTCGCGTTGTTCGGCAAGACGAAGCCGGTGGTGGTCTCGATGGGCACGGTTGCGGCGAGCGGCGGCTACTGGATTTCGACGGCGGCCACGCGCGTGTTCGCCGAGCCGAACACGATCACCGGTTCGATCGGTGTGTTCTCGCTCGTGCCCAACATCGCCGGACTGGCGAAGAACCAGGGAATCACCTTCGACATGGTGAAGACGGGCAAGTACGCCGACATCTTCTCGCTCGCGCGTCCGCGCACGGCGGACGAAATGGCCGTGCTGCAGCGGCAGACCGATGCGATCTATGGTGCGTTCATCGATCGGGTGGCCTCAGCTCGCAAGCTCACGCCGGACTCGGTGCGAGTGATCGCCGAGGGGCGGGTGTGGTCGGGGAGCGAGGCGATTCGGATTGGCCTCGTGGACTCGATCGGCGGATTGGACGCGGCCGTGAAGAGCGCGGCCTCGATGGCCAAGATCACCGGCGACTACGAAGTGCGGGAATATCCGCGACAGAAGTCGTCCACCGAGATGTTGTCGGAGTATCTCGAGCGTCGCTCCGAGCCGGTCGCCAACCTGACGAGCACCAAGGTGGCCGAGGGACTGTTGGCCGGCACTGATCAAGTGCACGTGCTGGCGCGTGATCTCGCGCGCGAACTGCGCGTGCTGACCTCGTACAACGACCCGCGCGGCACATACGCGCGACTGCCCTTCCTGCTGCGGGTGCGATAGCGCAGGCACATGCGGCTGGTATAGCGCGCGACACCGTACGATGTCAAACGAGCCAGTGCATCCGTGAGGACGCACTGGCTCGTGTCGTACAGCCGATGCGTTCAGCTCGCGAACGGCGACGTCTTGGGGGCGGTCGGCGTGCGCTTGCGTGCGGCCTCGAGACGGCCGGCCTGTGCTTCCCACACGGCGAGATCAGCCTTGGCGGCGGCGAGATTGCTTTCGGCGCGCGCGATGCAATTCGTCGCGCCACGCGTGGTCACGTCGGCGAGCGCCCACTGGCTCACCTGCACGCGCGAACGCGCTTCGCGCAGCCGCGTGACGCAGCGTTCGGCGTGATAGCCGCTCCACATCGCCACCGGGCGGTTGTCGTCGAAGCCGTACAAGCCCCAAATGCCATCGTGATCGTTGACGGCGGTCACGATGATGCTGTCGATGTCGGTCTGGCTCATTGCTGATCTCGCACGAAAGAGAAAGAGTCCACACAGGGTGACGTCGCTAATATACGTCAAATGACGTCATCACTTCTCTTGTGCCCACGCGTAGCGCCCTCAGTGCGCCACGTCCGATCCTTGGCGACCATCTGCCTGCTGGCGACGGCGCTCACCTCCCTGGCGGCTGCTCAGTCCGCGCCGCAGGCAAAGCCCGCAAAGCAATCGAAGCCGAGCGCACAAAAGCCGGCGAAGAAGACATCCGCCAGCGCGAAGGATTCCACCCACGCGTATCCGGTGAACGGCACCTCGGCCGCGTCGCGCGCGCTGGCGGGAAAGCCTGCGCCCACGTGGCCCGTGCCGGGTCCCAAGCCGCTCGCGGGGAGCATTCTTCCCGAGCAGCGCATCGTGGCGTACTACGGCAATCCGTTTTCCAAGCGCATGGGCGTGCTGGGCGAGTATCCCAAGGAGGAGATGCTATCGCGTCTCGATCGCGAAGTGGCGGCATGGCGGAAGGCCGACCCGTCGACTCCGGTGAAGCCCGCGCTACACCTGATCGCCGTGGTGGCGCAGGGCGACAGCGGCAAGGACGGTCGTTATCGCCTGCGGCACAGCGATGCGCTGCTGCAAAAGGTGCATGGATGGGCGCGCGAGAAGAATGCGCTGCTCTTCCTCGACGTGCAGGTCGGTCACTCGACCATTCAGGACGAACTCCCACGGCTCGAGTCGTTTCTCTCGCAGCCGGATGTGCACTTTGGCATGGATCCGGAGTTCGCCATGCACAACGGCGTCAAACCGGGCAAGAAGATCGGCAGCTATGACGCCGCCGACGTGAACTGGACCATCGATTGGCTCGCCAAGCTGGTCACCGCCAAGGGACTGCCGCCCAAGATTCTCGTGATCCATCGCTTCACTCGGCCGATGCTCACCAACGCGTCGAAGATCAAGCTGGATCCGCGCGTGCAGGTGGTGATCGACATGGATGGCTGGGGCCCGCCGAGTCTCAAGCGCGACTCCTACGCCGCATACGTGTACGCGGAACCGGTGCAGTTCACCGGCTTCAAGCTGTTTTACAAGAACGACATCCGAAAAGGCTCGAAGATGATGACGATTGCGGACGTGCTGCGCCTGACGCCGCGCCCGCTCTATATCCAGTATCAGTAGGCATCCTGCTCGAGCGCCTGCGTGTGTCTACCGCAGGCGCGTGCGCACCGCCAAGTACACGCGTCGCGTGAGGCCGGGCTCGAAGTAGCGATTGCGCGTGGCGTTGACCACCACGCTGCTGGCGAAGTGGCGATCGAAGACGTTGTCGAGCCCGATCACCGGCTCGATCGCGATGCGCGACGTGGCGCGTGTTCCGGCAAAGCCCGCGCGGATGTTCCACGTGGCAAAGCCCGACGCAAAGACCGAGGCCGCGTCGTTGGCCGTTACACGCGACGCGGCCGTGGCCTCGACGGTGGCAAAGAGCCCGCGACGACGCAGCGTCGTCCACGCCTGAAGCTGATGTTCGGGTACGCCCGGAATGCGCTTGCCCGCGTAGCTCGTGGTGCCCACGACGTACTGATCGAAGCGGAAGCGCGACCAGGAATACGCACTGCCGAATTCGCCGACCGGCAGCGCAATCTGCACGCTGCTCTCGACACCGGTGCGCGTGGTGCGGCCGGCATTCCGATAGGCTCGGCGCCCCGCCTGCCCCGGCACGTCGAACGGCACCAGCTCGTCCTGCACGCGTGCGCGAAAGCCGGCGAGTTCGAGCCTCACGTGACCACCCACGAAGGCATTGACGCCCGTCTCCACCGTGCGCGTCAGCTGCGGCGCGAGCGAACGATTGAGCCCTGCCGCGCCGTTGTCCTGATTCGTGAGCTCGGTGATGGTGGGCGTCTCGAAGGCCGTCGCGATGTTGGCATAGAATGACAAGAGCGGACGCGCGCGCCAGACGATGCCGAACATCGGGCTCGTCGCGGAGAGCGTACGATCACCGGAGTCGTCGGCGTTCGTGCTGGTGATGAAGGCATCGCGCACGTGAAACGCGACGCGATCGGTGCGCAACGCGGCGCTCAGAAAGAGCTGATGCGGTGCCTCGACTTCGGCGCGGGCAAACGCACCAAGCCCGGACACCTCCTCGCGCTGATTGAGGCGATACGCACCGCGTTCGGCGCCTCGCGTGGGGCAGCGCGTCGTCACCGGCGCGGTGACCGCAACGTCGGCGCAGTTTTCGAAATTGACGCGATCGTCGCCCTGATTCTGCGCATCCGCACCAACCGTCAGCCGCAGTGGCCAGCTGTGCGACATGGTGCGAATGCCGGCGCGCAATGAGCCGCCGCGAACGCTGCGTTCCACACCGACAATCGCGAACGGAAGTGGATTGTCGAGCGAGCGTGTGCCGGCGAAGACGTTGGCCGAAAACTCGTGCACCGTGCCGCGGCGTGATACGAGGCTGCGCGACGCGAGCAGCGCGACCTGCGATTGCCGCACCGCCTTGCGCGAGTGCTTGGTGATGTTGAGCGAGTCGGGCAGCGACGGATCGCGCGACAGTTCGGCCGCCGTGAGCGCACCGGTGTTTTCGGCGCGCGGCGTGTCGTAGTGCGTGCCCTGCAGCTCGAGCTGTGTACCGGCGACGGTCGCGAACGCGCGGGCGAACGCACTCGCCGCATCGAGTCGCGCCCAGGTGCGCGGCCCATCTCCATTGGTGCGCGTGAAAGAGGCGAGCCAACCGCCATCGCGCACGACCGAGCCGTCCCGCGGCACCGTGCCGGACGCGATGACCGAGGCGCGCTGCAATCCGCCTCCGCCCCAAAGGCGCGCGTCCACCGTGCCGCGTCCAGCGACCGGCGTACGTGAACGAAAGTCCACCACGCCACCGGCCGCGTTGCCGTACAGCGCCGCCGCCGTGCCGCGGACGAGTTCGATGCTGCCCACGCTTTCGAGGTCCAGCCAGTCGATAGGCGTCTGCCCGTCGGGGAGGCTGAGCGGAATGCCGTCGCGCATGACGCGCACGCCACGGACCCCGAAGGCCGATCGCGCGCCAAAACCGCGAATGGCGAGCCGCGGGTCCTGCGACGGATTGCCGCGATCCTGCACCTGCACGCCGGCCACCCCGAAAAGCAGCTCGCCGATGCCACTGCGCCGTTGCGCCGGCCGCGACGCATCCACGGTCAGACGCGCGGCGGCGAAGGGAAGTTCGAGCGCGCTGCGAGCGGCGTCACGCGTCACGCTGACGGAGAACGGCCGCAGCAGTGCGGCCGAATCGCGAGCGCTTTTCGTACGAGCGGAGTCGCTCGCCGCGGACTGGGCATGAAGTGGGTGCGCCGCGAGGGACAGCACGAGCATGGCGGCAGCGCGGAGCGCAAAGACTGAGGCAGGGGAATTGAGCACGCTGCGAGATACGCAGCGGCGGCCTCACTCGCTAGGGCGAGTCTGCGTTGCAGCGCCCGAAGCGGCTACTCGTTCCCCGGGCGGCATACCGCTTGGCGTTCACTTCCGCTCTCGTCCCAGAGTTCGCCGGTCCGATCGCAGATCAGGTTCGTGTCCTGATCGCGGATGGACATGAACCAATGCGAGGCGTCCGCGTTCGACGCGGTGACCCGCTGGCGCGGCGGCAAGGTGGCGCCGGACGCCTTGAGTTCCGGCCATGACGCAAAGCGATTGTTGATCATGCGAAAGCTGCGTTGCTGCGTGTGCATCCGGACAAATGTCGCGTCCATCACGACTTTCGCGCGGTCTCGCTTGACGCTGTTGACCATCATGAAGATGGCCAGCCCACCGACCACGGTGAGAAACGCGATGATGCTGGTGAGCACGACGCGCTGATCGCCGTCCGCCTTGGCCGCCGCACGGGCCACCATGCGCGCATCCCGCGGCACGCTGACCTCAGGCGCGCGCACCGGCTCTGGCGCTTGCACCGTGCGGCGCACGTGCGAGACGCGCACGCGTTCGGCGGCCCGCGCGCGTCGTGCGGCAATCGCCGCTTCGCTGGGGTTCGGTTGGTTCGTCATTGGCAGCTCCCCGAACAGACGAACCAGCGGCGGCGGCGCATCATCGCGCGCTCGTCGCGGCACGTCTCATCTCCGGCACGCCGTGTCACAACGCCTGCACGCGAAGCTCGGGCGCAGTACAACGCCAGTCCAGACCCGATATATTCGTCCCATGTACTTACGTCAGTTCTACGACGACGGGCTCGCACAGGCGAGCTACATGATCGGCTGCCAGGCGACCGGCGATGCCATCGTCGTCGATCCGCTGCGCGACATCGCCCCGTATCTCGAGGCCGCGCGCGCCGAAGGTCTCCGCATCACGCACGTCACGGAGACACACATTCACGCGGACTTCGTGTCCGGCAGCCGTGAATTGGCCGCGCAGACGGGCGCGACGCTGTATCTCTCCGCCGAGGGCGGAACAGACTGGCAGTACGCGTATGCGGCCGGTGATCACGCGGTGCTGGTGCACGACGGCGATCGCATCCAGGTTGGCAACATCCGCCTCGACGTGATGCACACGCCGGGACATACGCCGGAGCATCTGTCGTTCGTGGTGCACGACACTCCACGCGGCGTCGGTCCAATGGGCATCCTCACCGGCGATTTCGTCTTCGTCGGCGACGTGGGCCGCCCTGACTTGCTCGAACGCGCGGCGAAGGTGGCAAACACGATGGAGGCGAGCGCGCATACGCTCTTCCAGTCGCTGCGGCGCTTCCGCGAGTTGCCGGACTATCTGCAAGTCTGGCCGGGGCACGGCGCCGGCTCCGCCTGCGGCAAGGCACTCGGCGCGATTCCCTCCAGCACCGTGGGCTACGAGAAGCGGGCGAACTGGGGCGTCGCGGAAACCGACGAAGCCGCGTTCGTTCAGGCGGTGCTCGACGGCCAGCCTGAGCCGCCCAGGTACTTCGCGCAGATGAAGCGGATCAATCGCGAGGGACCGGCGATTCTTGGCGGCCTGCCCACACCCGTCGAGCGGCCGGCGGCCAGCATAGAAGCGTTGGTCGCGGCGCGCGCCTGGATCCTCGACCTGCGCGCGGCGGATGCATTCGCAGCGGCGCACGTGCCGAGTTCGATTTCGTTGCCGACGTCGCGCAGCTTCTCGACGTGGGCCGGGTGGCTCGTTCCCTACGACGCGGACATCACGCTCCTCGTCTCCGGCGAGAACGCTGCCGTCACTGCAGCACACGCCGCGCGGGAACTGGCGATGATCGGACTCGATCGCGTCGTGGGCTATCTCGACGCGGATGCGGCCGTCGCCGCGTGGCGCGAAAGCGGGCACGAGCCGAGCTCGATCACGCAGATCACCGCAACCGCGCTGGCGGCCGGACTGCAGGATGGCTCGCTGTCCGCGGTGGACGTGCGCGGGCAGAGCGAATGGGTAGCCGGCCATCTGCCGAACGTCGCCAACATTCCGGTGGGCTATCTCAGCGATCACCTGCCGTCTTTGCCAGTGGGCCCGTTGGTGGTGCACTGCCAAGCGGGGGCGCGGTCAGCGATCGCGGCCAGCCTGCTGCACCGACTCGGCCGGACCGACGTCCAGAACCTGGTGGGTGGCTATCTCGGCTGGACCGCCGCCTCGCTCCCCGTGCAGCGATAGCTGCCACGCGGCCGGAGTGGCCCTCAGGCGCCCGCTGGAGCCCAGAGCACGCGCTCACCCAGGGCATCGCCCACGATGCGGCGCTCGCGCGTTCCGCCGGCGCGGATGGCGTCGACGTACGACAGCAGTTCGTGCATGCGAGGGTCACGCTGCGCGACGGCGGTGACGCCGTTGAACAGCGGAACGAGCGTCTCGCCACGTTCGGTGCCCGCCTCGCTGGCCCAGACCAGCGGCCGCATCACGATGCCGTCGGTGAAGAGCGAGGCGACCGCCGGATGCGCCCACGCCGTGGCGACGCCCTGTCGATCCGGGCCGTGCACCGCAGGGAACGCGTAGCGTACGCCGTGCAACAGGAACTCGCGCAGCGCGGGTCTCGCGATCGTGCGACTACCGGCCTTACAGAGTCCCGCCAACTGCAGCCGCGCGACCGAGCGGTGCACCGCGCTGGTGCTCGTGGCCAGCGCCTCGGCGAGCGGTTCATAGCGTTCTTCGGCAACCAGAAGTAAGCGAAGCGCAACGGCGACATCGAACGGGCGAAGCGAAGGTTGCGACGGCACAGACGGCGGGTCGGGGTGAGCGGGAGGCGGTGTTGAAACACTGAACACGATAGTTATGCGCCCAAAATGCGCGCCGGTCCAGTCATGAACTTACATCCAGATCGAGCGTCAGGCCGGGGAATCCAGTCGTTCGCGGATTCGCCGTGCCAGCGTGAGGTCGGTGAACGGCTTCTCCACCAGGGCCACTCCGCGATCGAGTGCGCCGTGCGGTGCGATGGCGTCCTCCGTGTAGCCGGACATGTACAACACGCGCAGCCCGGGGCGCTCCATGCCGAGCAGTTCGGCGACGCGGCGACCATTGGAGCGCGGAAGCACGACGTCGGTGAGCAGAAGATCGATCGGCGCGGCGTAGTCTTTGGCGAGCTGCATCGCCTGGTCGCCGTCGGCGGCGACGAGCACGGTGTAGCCGCGTCGTTCGAGCATGGCGCGTACGACCTCTCGCACAGCTGACTCGTCCTCCACGACGAGAATCGTCTCGCGACCGCCAAGCACTTCAGTACTCGGACGCGACGACGGTTCGTCGGGCGCCTCGGAGGAGACGGGGAGATACACCTTGAACGTGGTGCCCACGCCGACTTCGCTATAGACCCAGATGTGCCCACCCGTCTGCCGCACGATACCGTAGACGGTGCTCAAGCCAAGTCCGGTGCCGCCACTCTTGGTGGTGAAGAACGGCTCGAAGATGCGTTCACGTGTGGCTCGATCCATTCCGGCTCCCGTGTCCGAGACGACGAGGCACACATACGGACCGGCGCCGACATCGTGATGCCGCGCGACGTAGCTCTCCGTCAGAAGCGCGGTACCGCTCTCGATGGTGAGCGTGCCGCCGTCCGGCATCGCCTCGCTGGCGTTGACGACGAGGTTGAGCAGCACCTGCTCGAATTGCATCGGGTCGGCGTACACCGAGGGCAGCGGCTCCTGAAACACGGAGCGAATGTTGACGTTGGCGCTGATGATGCGGCGCATCAGACGCTCCATCTCGCGAATGAGCGCGTTCACGTCGATGTGGCGCGGTCGCATGATCTGCTTGCGACTGAAGGCGAGGAGCTGTCGTGTGAGCGCCGATGCGCGGTCGGACGCGGCCTTGATCTGCTGCACCTCTTCGTAGGCGCCCGTGCCGGGATCGAGCTCGGTGAGCAGCAGTTCGCTGAAGCCACCGATCGCCGTGAGCACATTGTTGAAGTCGTGCGCGACGCCGCCGGCGAGTCGACCAACCGCGTCCATCTTCTGCGCCTGAAAGAGCTGTTCTTCGAGCAGCCGCCGATCAGTGATATCGCGATAGATGCTGATCCAGTGCGAATGCCGACCTGCATCGTCGACGATCGGCGAGACGTCCACTTCGGCCCAGAAGGCGCGCCCGTCACGCGCGTGGAGCAGCAATTCGACGCGACTGGATTCCGGTGCAGCGCCCGCCTCACGCGCACGCAGGAGGGCGTCCCACGATGGATTGAGCCCCTCGAGCATCGGCAGCGCATGGCCGAGTACTTCTTCGCGTCGCCAGCCGGTCATGCGCTCGAATGCCCCGTTGACGAACGCGATGCGCGGTGGGTCGGACGCCGCATCGAGCGGCAGGCGAGAGATGATGACCGCATCGTTCAATCGTGCAACACCGGCACGCAGCATTCGCAGTTCGGCGGCATCGCTCACGCCGTCATCCACGACGATGGGGTGCGCTATCGGCATGTGCCCCTCGATGTCGAGGGAGTCGCGAGCTCGCGTCGCAGCGCAGTCGTACAACGTGGTCTCATTCAAACCGCCTCTGCAGTGCAGTGGCGCCGGCGTCGGCGTCATTGGAGACAACAGCATTAGCCGGGGTGCATTGAATCCCGGCCTGCAAGCAAGCTATACAGCGCAACAGCGCTGGCAAGATTGCTCTTGTCAGCGCCGTCGATCACTTCGTCCCGGCTCGATGCACTCAATCAGCGCTGAGGCACCGCGTCACGCCCCGATCAGGGGACCACTCGACCCGATCCCCAGCTGTCGTTGCCGCGATCGATGTCGAGCAGGCGGTGTTCGGGGTCGAGCTCCACACGCACCAGCGTCTTGCCGGTGAACCGATACTCGCGCACGTAGTTGCGGCTGTTCGTGCTCCAGACCTCGGCCGGATAGACGTAGTCCTGCGTCGTCCCGTCGGAGAAGGTGAAGCGGGCGCGGATCGGCAACACGCCGCGTTCGCGGTTGCCGTACAGCACCGCCACCTTGGACGTGTCCCCTTGGGTCCGTACGACGACGGTATCGATGCTCTGATCGAAGCGCGCATTCTCCACGAACCACTCGCGCCAGAACCAGTCGAGGCGACGGCCGGCGGCATCCTCCATGGTGCGGAAGAAGTCCGTCGGGGTGGGATGCTTGTAGGCCCAGCGGGCGACGTATGTGCGAAACGCATCGTCGAACGCCTCGGGCCCGAGGATCTCCTGCCGCAGCAGCTGCAGTCCAACGCTCGGCTTCACGTAGGCAGCTTCGCCGAGCAGCGGGGGCGCGATGCGGTCCGGGTTGATGTTCACCGGCTTGTCCACGCCCTGCGCCATGTACTGCTCGATCAGACGGCGCTCTTCGGCGGCACGCGCCATCTGGTCGCCCTTCTCCGGGTAGCGACGTGCTTCCGAGAAGGTATTGATGAAGGTGTTGAATCCTTCGTCCTGCCACATGTACACGCGCTCGTTGCTGCCGACGATCATCGGGAACCACATGTGTCCGATTTCGTGCGTGACGACGTTGTACAGGTCGTACACATCCTCGCTCTTGTTCTCCATCGCGATCATCGGATACTCCATGCCGCTGATCGGTCCCTCCACGGCCGAGATGTGCGGCCACGGATACATGAACCAGCGCTCCGAGTATTCCATGATCGACATGCGCGACTGATCGGCCGCGTCGTGCCAGTTGACTGCGGCGCTCGGGCGATAGTAGGCGTAGGCCATGATCCCCTTCCAGCTCGACGCATCCCACTGAAAGTCGGGGGACGCAGCCCACACCGCGTCGCGCACGTTCTTCGCAACGAACTTCCACGTCAGCATACCCGTCTTGCGAGGGCGCGCCGCGCCGCTGGTGAGTTCGTCGGCGGTGATGAGTCGGACGACCGTATCCGACTTGGCCGCCACCGCGTGGCGCTTGATCTGCGTCGGCGTCAGCACCTCGGCGGCGTTCTGCAACGCCCCGGTTGCCGCGACGATGTATCCCGCCGGCACGGTGATGGCGAGCGAGTAGTCGCCGTAGTCGAGATAGAATTCACCCTGGCCGAGATACGGCTCGATGTTCCAGCCACGCACGTCGTCGTAGACCGCCGCGCGCGGGAACCACTGCGCGATCTCGAAGAGCGCGCCATCGTAGCCCATGCGATCTGCGCCGTGCTCAGGCACGAGGAACGTCCACGCGGCCTCGATCGTGGCGGTCTTGCCCGGCGCGAGCGGCTCGGCCAGATCGACCTTCATCATCGTTTCGTTGACGCGCTTGGCGAGCGGCGCGCGCTTCGCGGCCTTTCCAGCCGCCGCAGCGAACGTCTGATCGAGCCGCGTGAAGTTGTAGCCGCCCTCGAAGCCGCGGGCACCGAAGCGCGACTCTTCAGGGAAGATGTACGAGTTGAGCGACTTGCCGCGGAATGCGTTCTGCTCGACCTGCAGCCAGATGAAGCGCAGCGTGTCCGGCGAACGATTCGTGTAGCGCAGCGTCATCTCGCCCTTGATCGTCTTCGCCGCGGTGTCGAGCGTCGCGGCGAGCGTGTAGTCGGCGCGGTTCTGCCAGTAGCGCGAGCCCGGCGCGCCGCTGCCCGCACGCTGTTCGTTGGCCGTCGGCAGCGCCAGCGGAGCGAAGATGGACGTATCGCTGACCGAACGCGGACGCGGCGGCGTCACCTGAATCGGCGGATTGACCTGCTGCGCACAAAGGGCGGTGGGAGCGCCGAGAACCGGCAGCGTCGCCACGGTGAGCAGGGCAAGACGGGTGAGCAATTGCGACATGAAGGACACGCCTTGTGAGCAGGGAGAGTGGGTGCACCGCCGAAGTCTAAGGGACTCCCGGCGTGGATGGGCTGCGGCTACCCCTGCCCTTTCTCGGGCACGATCGTTTCACCCTTCGCCAACATCGTCACGAGCGTGGCAATCTTCCGGGCGCGGCCAGCCGGCGTCTTCATGTTGTTGGCGCGGAAGGCGAGCGCGAACAGGTTCATCTTGCCCAAGCGCAGGAACGTCGCCTTGGCACGGGGATTGGCCTCGATTGCCGCCCGCAGATCCTCCGGGATCGCTTCATGCGACGCCTCGCGAATGGGCGCGTAGGCCGCGTCCCAGCGACCGTCCGCCTTGGCCGCCTCCACCTGCCGATGCCCAGCGGCCTGCATGCGTCCCTCGGCGGTGAGCCGTGCGATGTGCTCACGGTTCACCTGACTCCAGATGCTCTTGGCCCTTCGCGGCGTGAAGCGCTGCAGGAACGAGTCGGCGTCGTGCGACTTCTTCAACCCGTCGATCCACCCCCAACAGAGGGCCACGTCGAGTGCCTCCGCGTACGTGATGCTGGCGCGCCCCGAACCCTTCTTGTGGATCTTGAGCCAGAGCTCGGTCTCGCGCTCATGATGCGCGGACAACCACGATTCGAACTCGACAGCGGTCTCGAACGCACGGATTCTGGCTGGATCGGGGATGACCGGAGGCATGCGCGAGACGGGCGACGGTTGAGAGGGCGGGAGACGTGACGAGCGCGGCCGGCGCGACATGCGTCGTGCGGGAGGAAGTTACGCCCCCAGCGGTGGAAGCGCTGGCGCCACGCCGCATGCGTCCTCAGCTTTCGCGGATGTCTGAATCCTCTGCTCCTGCGTTCCATGCCACGCCCGTGTTTCCGCGTGGATTTCGTTGCGCCAGCCGCAACGTCGGACTCAAGCCGACGGCGCGCGACCTGACGCTGTTTGCCAGCGAGGTCGACGCCGTCGCGGCCGCTGTTTTCACGCGCAATCACTTCCCGGGTGCACCGATCATCCTGGGCCGAGAGACGATGCGCGGTGGCGTGCTTCGCGCGATCATCGCCAACAGCAAGGTGAGCAACGTCGCGACCGGATTGCGTGGCGTGGAGAATGCGCGCCGCATGGCCGCCGCCGCCGCAGAGGAGCTGGGAACGGACGCGAGTCGCGTGCTCGTGAGCTCCACTGGCGTGATTGGCGTACAGTTGCCGATCGAGAAGATCGTCACGGGCGTGCAGGGCATGCGCGCGGAGCTACAGGACGATCCGATGGTTGGCGCCGAAGGGATCATGACCACGGACACGCACCCCAAGGCACTGTCGGCATCGGTCGGCAACGCCACGATCACGTGGGTGGCCAAGGGCTCCGGCATGATCGAGCCCAACATGGCGACGATGCTCTCGTACATCTTCACCGATGCCAAGTTCGACGCGGCGACGCTCGACGCACTGCTGCGGCGCGCGGTGCGCGACTCGTTCAACGTGTTGAGCGTGGACACGGACACGAGCACGTCGGATACGTGCGCCATTCTCGCCAACGGACTGGCCGGCGAGGTGGATCACGACGCGTTTTTCGAGACGTTGCGCGCGGGCTGCGTGCGCATGACGGAAATTCTCGCGCGTGACGGCGAAGGCGCCACACGACTGATTCGCGTGACGGTTGATGGCGCGCTCAACGACGCCGAAGCGCACGTGGTCGCCAAGTCTATCGTCAACTCGCCACTGGTGAAGACGATGGTGCACGGCGCCGATCCCAATGTCGGCCGCTTGCTGATGGCCGTGGGCAAGTGCTTCGACTGCACGATCGTGCCCGCCGGCACCGACGCGTGGATCAACGATTTCCAGGTCGTGCAGAGCGGTGAGCGGCTGTCGTTCGACGATGCCGTGGTGCGTGAGACACTCTCGCGCGAGTTGGTGGATCTGCGCGTCGCGCTCGGCGTGGGGAGCGGCACGGCGCGAGCGTACGGCTGCGATCTGACGAAGGGCTACGTTGAAGAGAACGCCGCGTACTACTCGAGCTGACTTCCTAGCGACCCGTAGCCGGTCACGCCGTTCGCTCCACTGATCTCCCGCCACTCACCACCCGTAGCCCGAAACAGGGTTGTGTCGGGTTGGCGGTCCTCGACCCCGCCTGATCTGAGTGAAAAACTCTGAACCGGGGACTGGCGACCGCGTGCTGCCGCCGCTCTGACACTGCTCTGTTCCGGGTCGCGAGTGGTGAGTGGGCAGTCTTGAGTGGATCGAACGGCGTGACCGGTTACCCGTAAACCGAATGGAGCGAACGGCGCGACCGACTACCCGCAAAACCCGATGGAGCGACCGGCGTGACCGGTTAACGAATTACAGCTTGGCGCCGAGTATGGCGACATCGCGACCGGCGTGGCCCGCGGCCAGAGCGGAATCCATCGCGGCCGCAAACGCGCGCAGCATCGGCGTCGGCTGCGTGCCAGCGGTCTCGAGCATCAACCGCAGATCCTTGCGCGCAACTTCGAGCGTGAACTGCGGGTCGTAGTTGCCGCTCACCATCATCTGGCCGCGCAGTCCCCCTGGGGCCACGGTGATCTTGGACAGCATTTCGAGTGCGCCCGCGCGGTCGACACCGTTCGCGTCAGCCATGTGCATCACGTCGGCGATCACCCCGATCAACGGCAGAATCGTCGCGTTGCCGAACAGCTTGTACAGCGCCGCGAGGTCGGGCCGTTCGCCGACATGCCATAGCTCGCCGGTCATGACCGTGAGCGCCTCACGGACGCGCGCGAATCGCTCCGTCGGTCCGGCGACGAGCATCATGCCCTTTGCTTCGCGTGCGGCGCCGGGTCCCATCATCACCGGGGCGTGCAGATACTGCAAACCGTCGGCATCGAGTGCGGCCGCGCGCGCAGCGGTGCGCACGGGAAGCGTCGTCGAATGGTCCACGATCACTGTGGCCGGATCGAGGGCGTGTTTGATCTCCGCGATGGTCGCATCGACCACATCGTCATCGAGCAGCACCAGATGCACGCGCTCTGCGCGTTCAACGGCCTCGGCGGCGGAATCAACGATCGTGGCGCCCAGCGTATCGAGTCCCGCGGCCTTGGCGCGCGTACGATTCCAGACGACGACGTCCGTGCCGCCCCGTGCGAGCATTCCCTCGACGAATCCCCGACCCAACAGGCCCAGCCCCAACAGAGCGACGCGCGCCATACAGCTTCTCCGTTAACGGTGTCCCGAAATATGGCGACCGAAGCAGACGTCGCGCATGCGCATCGTCACTCCGGCTCGACCGCGTCGGAGAGCAGCGAAGGCAATCCAGGCAGGCCGGCGCTGTCGACCGTCTCGGCCCACTGGTGCCAGCGCTTGAGCTTGCGCGAAAGTGCGCTGATGTCCACCTGCTGCACGATGGCGCCGCGCGTCTCCTTCGCGTGCAGCGCGGTCGCCTGCAGCCGGAAGTAGCGGTGCTCCGTCGGCGAATGGCACGGATACTCCAACTCGAAGTAGTCGCGAGTACCATCGAGCACCGACTTGAGGCCATCTGCTGCGGCCCGAGCCTGCGGTTCACCCGCGGCCGTCGCCGCGGCGATGTAGTTGAGGCCCACCCCGACGGCGACGGCCAAGGGCGCGTGGTTGCTCTCGGCGAAACGCCGCCACGCGCGGTTGGTCTGCACGATCGTTCCATCGGCGCTCAGCACCGCCGTGCTCGCCGGCAACGAGTCGAGCACCTCCTGCAAGCGCAGCTCGCCGCGCTTCACTTCGGTGACATCGATGACACTCAGAATTGCGCCGTGGGCCCCCGGCTCCCGCGTGAGATACGGGAGCACACGCAAGTGAATGTGCGTCCCGTCAGGCATCTGCAGTTCATGTGACTCGGCCACCGATGTTGCGATCACCTTGCGGGACATGGCCACCAGATCAAGTCCCGGGAGTTTCGATGCGATATGCTCCAGCGGTCGCCCTTCGTCCTGCGGCAGCACGTTCAGCAAGTTCACCGCCGCCTGCGTGAACTTGCGAATGCGCAACTTCTCGTCCACAAAGAGCGTACCGACGCCCGTCGAGCGGAGCAGGTTCTCGATGTCGTCGTTGAGCGCGATCAGTTCGCTGATCTTTTGCTGGAACTCCGCGTTGACCGTCTGCAACTCTTCGTTGACGGACTGCAGCTCTTCATTCGTGCTCTGCAGCTCTTCGTTGGACGCGAGCAGCTCCTCATTGGTCGCCTGCAGCTCTTCGTTCGACGTCTCGAGCTCTTCGATAGTGGCCTGCAGGTTCTCCTTCGTGAACTGCAGCTCGCGCTCCAACTGTGCCACGCGCAGTTGCGATGTGTCATCGGCGGCCAGGCTGTCGCTGACACCGCCGGCCAATGGCGGAGCGCCACTCTGGAAGAACACGGCATAGCCGGAAGCTCGGTCGACACCCATCACCAGCGGGCGTACGTAGAGCGTCACCGTCGGCTGATCGGGGGCGACCTCGATCCCTTCATACACGACCTGCCGTCGATCGCGCGAGATGCGCGCCAGCGCCGTGCGGAGCGCGCTGGCCAGCGGCTTGATGAGAAGGCGGAAGATTTCGAGTGTGGAGCGGCCCGTTGGTACCTGCAGCAAGCCGCTCACATCACCAAACGTATGGATCAGGTGAAAATCCGCGTCGAGAATCACGCAGCGCAGCGTGAGAACCTGCGTCAGCTCCTGCAGCACGAGCTCCAGCATGTCGTCATCAACGGCCGCGCGGAGACTGCCTGCACGCGGCAGCACCGTGACGCCGTCTGTAACCGCACCGCCGTGCAGGCCGTGCTGGCCCGTACGACGCATGCGCAGAGGGAGCGCGTCGGCCAGCGTGTTGCGTCCGGGGTTGAGCGCCTGATAGACCTTCCACTTGGCATCGACCACGTGAAAGAGCGACGCGAGCGTGCCCACGGTTTCGCTCGAGCCGAGAAACAGATAGCCACGCACACGCAACGCGTACGCGAGCAGGGCAATCACCCGACGCTGCAGATCGCTGCCGAGGTAGATCAGCATGTTGCGGCAGGACACGAGGTCCATGCGCGTCAACGGCGGATCCTTGAGCAGGTTGTGACGCGCGAAGATCACCCGGTCGCGCAACGCACGGGAGACGCGGTAACCGTCGCCGTCCACCGTGAAGAAGCGCGCGATCCGCTCGGGGGTGACGTCGGCCGCGATGGAATCGGTGTAGCGCCCCGCGGCCGCGAACTCCACCGCCTCGGCATCCACATCCGTCGCGAACACGCGAATGGGCCGCGACTCGCCGCGCTCCTCGAGCGCCTCCATGAGCAACATGACGATCGAGTACGCCTCTTCACCCGTGGAGCATGCCGACACCCAGACGCGCACTTCCTGGTCGGGCGGCAGGTCGCGCAGCAACTCCGGAATGATTCGACTCTCCAGCAATCGGAACGCATCGTCATCGCGAAAGAAGCGCGTCACGTTGATCAACAGATCGCGATGCAGCTGCATCAACTCCGCTTGCGACGACTCGAGCAGTCGCACGTAGTCGTCCCAGCCGAGCCCGGAGTGCATGAGCACGCGCCGCTCGATGCGACGGATGATGGTGTTGGGCTTGTAGCCACTGAAGTCCGTGCCGATACGATCGCGCAGCATTGCGATTATGCGCTGCACCTGCGATGGCGTACCGACCGGCTGATCAGAGACGCCAGCGATGGTGATGGCACCGCGTCGCGCGAAGAACTGCACGATGATCGCGGGCATGTCTGCCACCGACAGCACCTGATCCGCGAGCCCGGTGGCGACCACGCTCCGCGGCATGCCGTCGAACTGTGCCTCCGCGGGATCCTGCACGAGCACGAGGCCACCTTCCGCCTTGAGTTCGCGCGCGCCGCGCGTGCCGTCACTTCCGGTACCGGAGAGCACCACACCGACGGCATTCTCGCCCTGTGATGCGGCCAGCGACGTGAAGAACGCGTCGATCGGCAGATGCAGTCCGGCGCCGCTCGGCTGCTCCTCGACACGCAAGACGCCGTCGAGAATGGAGAGGTTCGACTTGGGCGGATTGAGATAGACCGTGTCCGGCTCGAGGCGCTCGCCATCGGCAGCCCGCACCACGCGCAGGGTCGTGTGGCGCGTGAGCAGTTCCACCATGAGCGACTTGTAGTCGGGCGACAGATGCTGGATCACCACGTACGCGATCCCGGCTTGCGCGGGCGCGCTGTCGAAGAACAACTGCAGAGCTTCCAGGCCACCGGCGCTCGCGCCGATCGCACACACGCCGATCGGTCGCAGTGCGGCGGTGCCCCGGGAGGCTGAGGCATCGAGAGTCTCGGTCAACCGCGGATCAGTCATGGTCAGGCCACGAGGGAGCTGAGAGAGGATGGCGGAGCGTCGAGCACGCGTCGCACGCGCGCCAACAAGTCCGCCGGTGTCCACGGCTTGTGCAACACGGGATGATCCGACGGCGCGCGATACTCTTCGCCGGGACCCACGTGACCGACGTACCCGGTCACCCAGAGGAGGCGTGCAGTCGGCGTATGGGTGCGCAATGCGTCCAACACCCGTGCGCCGCCGCCATCAGGCATGACCACGTCCGAAATGATCAGGTCGAACGGCACATCGGTGCGGCGCTTGTTCTGCTCCAGCAGCAAGGCTGCAGAATTGCCGCTGTCCGCTTCCGTCACGTCATAGCCAGCGCTTCGCAGCACGCGCGCCGTCAGACGACGAATGGCGGCATCGTCCTCGACCAGCAGCAAGCGCTCCGCTCCGCCGGTGGAGATCACCGGCACGGCACTCGGCGTGTAGCGTGGCTCCTGCTTGACGTCGGCGATCGGGAATCGCAGCGAGACCGTGGTGCCGCCACCTGGACTGCTCTCCACTGACACGCTTCCGCGCATCTGCTGCATCAACCCGTACACCATCGACATGCCAAGTCCCGTGCCCTCGCCCGCACGCTTCGTCGTATAGAACGGCTCGAAGATGTGCGAGAGCACGTCGCCCGCCATGCCGGCACCGGTGTCGGAGACCGTAACGTATACATGGCGCACCACCGCGCCCACCGAGGCGGCACGGCGATCGATGCGCGAGATGTCATCCTCCTGCACGCTCACGACGACGCGCAGTTCGCCTTCCTCCAGCTGCATTGCGTCGCGCGCATTCGTGGCGAGGTTGAGCAGGATCTGCTGCACGGCGGTGGCGTCACCGTTCGTGGCGGGAATTGTCCCGTCGACGGAGAAGTGCACGGCCATCCATTCCGGCAACACACGCCTGAGTATGTGGCACAAGTCGCCGATCACGACGTCGAGCCGCAGCGGCTCGAGCTGCAGCTGCTCCTGTCGACCGAACGCCATGAGCTTGCGCACCAGATCGGCGCCACGGTTGGCTGCGCGCAGAATGTCCACGAGACCGCTATGAATCTCTTCGACCTCCGACGCACCCGGCGACGACAGCAGCACGTCCGCGCTCGCCACGACGACGGTGAGCAGGTTGTTGAAGTCGTGCGCGATGCCGCCGGTGAGTTGGCCGAGTGCTTCCATCTTCTGTGACTGACGCAGCTGCGCTTCCATCGCGCGCGCCGACGTGACATCGCGCAGCACGGCGAGATGACGCCCCGGCAGAAAGTTGGCTCGCGCGACGTACTCCACCTCGATACGCGCGCCGTCCGCACGGGCCAGGCGAACGACGCCACGCCCTTCCCCGCGGTCGCGAACGGCGCGCAGCGCGGCGGTGAGCTCCGTGCGTTGCATCGGATCAACAAGACTGCGAAAGGCACGCCCGACGATTCGCGTCTCGCGCCGCGCGAACAGCGTCGACGCCGCAGGGTTGGCGGAGACGATGCGTCCGACGTCATCGAAGATCAGGATCGTATCGCTCGCGCCTTCGAATACCGCTCGGAAGTGGGCCAGTGCCTCGAGTCGTGCGAGTTCGCGCCGATGCACTTCCGATGTCTCGATGTGCTGCACGACTGCGCCCGATTGACCGCCGAGCGCGGACACCGCGATGCGATACCAGCGGGTGGCCTCGCCTGTACCTTCGGCGTATTCGCGCTCGAACGCCAGGGAGCGTCGCGACAGAACCTCGCGCACTCCCGCGGCCACGAGCGCGGCATCTGCGTTGCCGGTCGATGCAGCGCGCTCGCACACGTCGATGTAGTTGGCACCGAAGCCGGCGTGATCGAGACCAACGTCATCGTCGCTCGCCGCAAGGTGCCACCGCGCATTGCCGGCGAGGATGACGCCGCGTTCGTCGAGAATTGCGAGACTCGATGGGAGCGCATCCAGTACATCTTCGAGCACGTGCATGCTCTCCTCGATCGATTCGACCATGTTGCGCTGCACGGTGGAATCCGTCACGCGCACCAGTCGTGCATCGACGCCATCCCAGCGACACCCCGTCCACGTCGCCGCGAAGACACGTCGACCTCCCATCGTAGACGACACGAACTCGAGGTGCGAGTCCGCCGTCGTCGCGAGGAGTTGCATGATGCGAGGTTCCGCTGGCAACAACCGTTCGCCGGCGCTGTTGGCGGCGAGCACGCGACCGCTGCCGTCCACAACGAAGTGGGCATCGGGCAAGGCAGCGAGGAGCGGTTGTGACTGCCGGGATTCCAGCTCCAGCATGAAGGACGGAGGGAGGACTCGTGCCGTTCAGCACAATCGTCGCTGAACACCATGCATTCGGAGAGCTGCGCCAATTCTCGCGCACACGGAGAAGCGACGCTAGTGCACGTTTAACGCTCAATGTGCGAGGTCGTTCCGTGCAACGCATGCATCCGGAGACACGAACCACCAAAGACTAGGACTAGCGGTCCTATCTCTTGGCGACGAATGGCACCGTGGAGGGTGCGTGTCGATGCCGTGTCGCTTGCTCGTAACCATATGCAAGCTTGATGAGCGTCGGCTCACTCCATGCGCGCCCGAAGAACGTCATCCCCGCGGGAAGAACCCCTTCTCGCGTGTATCCCATCGGCACAGTGATCGCCGGGAAGCCCGTCGTGGGCGAGAAGAGCTGGCTGTTGTCGCCGTGCGGTGTGTTGAGATCGCCGATCAGCCTCGGCGGATTGCTCCACGTCGGGTAGACCAGCGCGTCGAGATGCAGTGAGTCCATCATCTGCGTGACGGCCACGCGCAACGCCGCGCGTACGCCTTCGCGACTCACACAGCCTGGTGCCGTTTCCGGCGTGTCAGTGCCGGCGACCGCGTCGCGCAATCGCTGTTCGACCGTCGGGTGATACTTCCGGCTCTTGATGATGTCGTCGAGCGTTTTCACCGGCGCATTCGCACCACGCGCCGCGAAGTAGCGTTCCAGATCCGCCTTGAAGCGATTGCATCCGCCCTGCTGTCGCCGCTGAATGACGTCGAGAGAGTCGACACGCGCCGGATCGACGATGATCGCGCCGGCCTTCCTGAGATCTTCGATGGCGCGGACAAAGACGGTGTTCACTTCGGCGTCGAGCGTGGGCCGCTCGTACGCCTGACGGAGAATGCCGATGCGTGCGCCCTTGAGTCCACCCGGCACGAGCGCCGCACGATAGTCCGGCGCGCGCTTGGCGTCGGCCTGCGCGGTGACCGTATCAGCGGGGTCGCTGCCGGCGACGACATTGAACACTTCGACTGCGTCGGCCACCGTGCGGGCCATTGGACCAGCGATGTCGGCGACGGCATTCAGTGGCACCACCCCCGCGCGCGAGGTCAGCCCCATCGTGCTGCGGATGCCGACGAGCGCCTGATGCGACGACGGCCCGCGAATGGAATTGCCGGTGTCGCTGCCGAGTCCCACTTCACCGAAGTTGGCAGCGACGGCGGCCGCCGTACCGCCGCTCGATCCCGCCGTGACCCGATCGAGCGCGTACGGATTGCGTGAATAGCCGGGAAGGATCGAGCTGACCGTTTCGTACGGTGTGAACGCCCACTCCGCGAGATTGGATTTGGCGAGCACGATCGCGCCGGCGGCGCGCACGCGGGCCACCATCGTCGCATCCTGCTGCGGGACCCACCCTTCCAGCGCCAGCGAGCCCGCGGTGGTCTGCAGGTCGCGCGTTTCGAAGTTGTCCTTCACGATCATGGGAATGCAGTGAAGCGCACCAACCGGGCCAGTCGCCGCGTAGCGCTTGTCGAGCGAGTCGGCGACGGCGAGTGCCTTGGGATTGAGCACCACGAGCGCATTCACCGCCGGCCCACGCTTGTCGTACGCGGCGATGCGGTCGAGATAGCGCTGCACCAGCGCTCGACAGGTGAGCGTGCGCGCCTTGAACGCCGCATGCACAGCGGCGATCGTCGTCTCTTCCACGCGAAAGCCGCTCGTGCCGGATGCACGTTGCGCCTGCAACAAAGCGGGTGACAGCACAGCCCACAGCGCCGCCAACGGCAGCAGCGGGCGCATGCGCGGGCGCACCAGCACGCGGCCGGTGTCGCGCGTCGTGCAACGATCGGATGAACTGCGAGTGACGCGCATGGGAGCCCGGGCGAGAGCGTTTTCGAAGACGAACGGTGTGCGGAAAGGGAGGTCGGCCGCGCGACGGACTGGATCGTTTCGCGCGGTGACGTGCGTTAGGGTATCGTTGCGCGAATGGGATCGCCAGTTGAACCAACGCCGATCTCCCGTTGCCTGTCCGCTTCTTCACGCGCGCACGTATCTCACACGCTCACACCCGCTGCGATGTCCCTGCTCGACCGCGCGCACTCAGTGGCGCCGCTGGACTACGATCGCTGGCGAGTGCCGCCATCCGCGCTGGCCATCCATCTTGCGATCGGTCAGGCGTATGCGTTCAGCGTCTTCAACTTGCCGCTGTCGCGTCTGCTGGGCGGTGCCGCCGCTGCGCCCGGTGACTGGAGCATCAGTCGCATCGGCTGGGTGTTCAGCACGGCCATCGTGGCGCTCGGGCTCTCTGCCGCACTCTTTGGTCGATGGCTCGAGCGCGTTGGACCGCGATTGGCGATGACGACGGCGGCGCTCTGCTTTGCTGGCGGGCTGCTCGTCGGCGCGGCTGGTATTGCCACGCATCAGTTCTGGTTGCTCCTGCTCGGCTACGGCGTACTGGGCGGCATTGGATTGGGCATCGGCTACATCTCGCCTGTGTCCACGCTGCTCAAGTGGTTTCCCGATCGTCCGGGCATGGCGACTGGACTCGCGATCATGGGCTTTGGTGGTGGTGCGATGATCGCCTCGCCGCTCTCGGTCGCGCTCATGGCGCGATTCAAGTCCGACACGAGCCCCGGGGTCGCCGAAACATTTGTAGTGCTCGGCGTGCTATATCTGGCCTTGATGCTGTTCGGCGCGTTCACTGTGCGCATTCCGGCACCGGGCTGGGCACCGAGCAACGCGAATGCGACCGCCGCGCGCGCCGTGCCGCAGGTCGCGTCGGTGACCGCTCGCGACGCGATTCGCACGGCACCGTTCTGGCTGCTGTGGATCATGCTGTGCACGAACGTGACGGCGGGGATCGGCGTGCTTGGACAAGCGTCGGCGATGATTCAGGAGACGTTCCCGGGTCGCATCGGCGTCGAGGCGGCCGCAGGATTCGTCGGCGTGCTCAGTCTCGCCAATCTCAGCGGACGCTTTCTGTGGTCGTCGCTGTCGGACCACATCGGTCGACGCGCCACCTATCTCACCTTCTTTGCGTTGGGCACGGCGCTGTACGCATGCATTCCGTCGGCCGGTCGATCGGGGAGCGTGCCGCTCTTTGTCGGCGCGTTCGTCGTGCTGCTCACGATGTATGGCGGCGGCTTCGCGACGATTCCCGCGTACTTGCGCGATCTGTTTGGCACGCAGGAAGTCGGCGCGATTCACGGGCGACTGCTCACGGCATGGTCCACCGCCGGCGTGCTCGGCCCCGCGCTCGTGAACTACGTGCGTGAGTATCAACTGGCGAACGGCGTCGCCGAGAGTGAAGCGTACGGCGTCACGATGTATGTCATGGCGGTGCTGCTCGTGGTCGGGCTGATCGCCTCGCTGCGCTTGCGCAGCTACTCGGGGGCACGCGTATGACGCGACGCTGGGGACCGCTGATCGCGGCGTGGCTGGTGGTGCTGATCCCCGCGGCGTGGGGAGTCACGCAGACGTTTTTCAAGGCACTCGCGCTCTTTCGGTGACGGCCGCACCCTAACGCCCGATCGCAACCCCTTTATTCGCAGGGGCTTGAATTTCGTCCCTGAGAGGGTAAGCGTTCCCGCATTGTGACGGCCGACATAGGCTGCGTATTGTTGCGCGACGTCGCGTAATGCAGCGGATGTTGGTCTTCTCCGCCGGGAGCGTGCGCATGAAGCAGTCGTCGCCTGAGCCCCAGCCGAACCGCTACACCGCCATCACCTCCGCCAGCGCCCCGTCGCTCCGCGGCGCATACTCGCCTCCGAGCGAAGTCGCCCCCGCTGCGCTGCAGGAGCTGCGTGACGCAGGATTCGATCTGCTCGACACCGTCGCACGTGGCGGATTTGGCGTGGTGTATCGCGCTAGAGAACGCGCACTCGAGCGTGATGTCGCGATCAAGCTGATCGATCATCAGTCGTCGCAGCGAGCGGGCGCACCGCAACCGATGCAGGAGATCGCGTCGCTCTCGGCGCTGCGCCATCCGAACGTCGTGCCGTTGTATGGCTCGGGCATCCTGCAGGGTGGCATCGCATATCTGGTGATGCCGTGGATCGACGGGAGTTCGCTGCGGGCACGTCTCGCGCGCGATGTGCAACTCCCGGTCGAGACGGTGCTGCGCATCGGGATCGAACTGGCCGATGCGCTGGCCGCATTTCACGCGCGCGGTCTCGTGCATCGCGATGTGAAGCCCGAGAATGTCTTGCTCGACGGCGAACGCGCGATCCTCATCGACATGGGGCTGGTGTGCGCGAAGCGCGACGCGTTGCCACCGGACGCAGAGGCGGAGCCCTTGATCGGCACCCCGAGCTACATGAGCCCCGAACAGTGGACGCCGGGCGGTGCCATTGATGGTCGCGTCGACGTGTATGGACTCGGCTGCCTGCTCTACGAATTGCTGACGGGCGCGCTGCGACACGAGCGCAATCCGCTCCGCTCGCGCGCGAAGAACCCGTTCGTGTGGACGGAGAGCGCGCATGCCTCCGATCTGCTGTCGCCTCCGCAGGGCGATCCGTGGCGCACGCGGCCCAGCCTGCGGCGGCGGCGTCCCGACGCGCCAGTTTCACTCGAGCGCCTACTCTACCGCGCGCTCGATCCGGACCCGGCCAAACGCCTCTCGTCGGCGCCGGAGTTCAAGCAGGAACTGGAGGCCGTACAGCGCACATTCCTTCGCGCGCCCACCCCGCTGCGCGGCCTGCGCGCACTGCTGCAGGCCGCGACCAGCATCGGACGTACGGCAGCGCAGGATTAAGTCGCTGCCGAGCCCACCGAGTCCCCCACGAGCGGCATCACCTGCTCGGCGAATCGCTCCATCTCTTCCAGCTGCGGGCTGCTCTGCAGCAACAGCAGGTTGATACCCACCGATTCCAGTTCTCGCACGCGATCGGCGACTTGCTCAGGCGTGCCGACCAATCCCGCGCGCAAGCCGCGGTTCGAGACCGAGTAGTCCTGCAGCGACAGCCGCTGGTCGAGCTGCGTGTTGCCGATCCAGTCCTGATAGTTGGCGTAGCCCGGTGATCCAGGCTGCACGTTGGTGATGCGGTCGAGCTCGCGCTTGGCTTCCGCCTCCGTGTCGCGCACGATCGCGTAGGCCGCCATGCCGAACTGCATCGGGCGCAGACCCGCGCGTTCGCGACGCGCGCGCATGTCCGCAATCTTCGGCGCAATGCGCTCGGCCGGATCGCCGTGCATCACATACGAATCGCACTGCGTGCTGATAAGCGTCTTGGCCGCGTCCGACTCGCCTCCCGCGTACAGCACCGGATGCGGTCGCGACCAGCTGGATACCGGCTTGGGTTCGACGATCAACTCGTCCACCTGGTAGTACGCACCCTGATAGCTGAACGACGGCTCGCGCCACGCGCCATGGAGCACGTCGAGCCATTCGGCGGTGCGCGCATAGCGGTTGTCGTGCTCGTCGAACTGCGACCCGTAGCGACGCGCTTCGTCCTTCCACCACGACGACACCACGTTGAGCGACAGGCGGCCGTTGCTGATCAGGTCGATGTTGGCCGCTTGCTTGGCCAGCGTGGCTGGATGATGAAACGTGGGGCGCACCGCCACCATCAACTCGAGACGCGACGTGACGGCGGCCAAGGCGGCCGCCGTGGACCACGCATCGAGCGCTGGCGCCGACACGCCCTTGATGTCGTTCAAGAAGAGTTCGGCGATGAGCGTGAGATCGTAGCCAATCTCCTCACTGCGACGCGCCAGACGCTGCACGTACGGCCAAGTCGCCTCCATGCCCTCGTCGGGCACATTGCGCAGCCAGCCGCCGAAGATCGGGAGCCAGTAGCCGTAGCGCATCATCCCGCCGTCACGAGCGCGCCGACACCCGCCTCCTGCTCCGCCTTCTCGACGCGCGACTGCAGGTAGTCCACCAGCGGCACCCAGGGATCGAAACCGACCACGTTCGGTGCGTCGGCGACGAAGTTGGACAGCGCGTTGACGTCGTAGAAGTAGTGCTTGCCGTCGCGATCATCCACGAGGAATTCGATGCCGCCCACATCGATGCGCGCGGCCTTCGAGATGCGCTCCACCTGCGCGATGATCTCCTCCGACGGATGCGCCGCTTCCACACGCATCCCCGACTTGGGTGCGTCGATCGCGCACGCGCCACCTACCAGCGCGACACCAGACGTCGTCTGGCACGCGTCGGCCGGGCACAGGTCGAACGAATCCTGCGGCGGATAGACGTTGATGGCGTAGAGATACTTGCCGTTGAGCGTCTCCACGCGGGTGATGTGTCCATTGCGAAGCGGGGCCGCTTCCTGCACGAGCGCCGTGCCGTCCACGCCGAGATCGACCGTGCCTGCAGCAACGGCGTCGGCGAGCGCTTCGCGTGTCTCGTAGCGCACGATGCCCGCGCCCGATCCACCCACGTTCGCCTTCACCAGCACCGGGAAGCGAAAGCCCTCGGCGGCATCAAGCGCACGCGACGCACTGTTGATGACCCGCGCCTTGGGGAACGGCAGGCCAAGCTGGCGCAGCAGATCGAGCTGCGTGGCCTTGGAGAGTTCGAACGTGTACGCATCGGCGCCGTTCACCACGGGGACGCCCAGTCGCTCGAGATGTCGCAACCAGTGCAGCGTGTAGAAGGTGCTCTGCGCATGTCCGCGCAGATACGCCGACGGGCTGGCGCGATTGAACACCAGCGACCACGGCGTGGAGCGTTCGGCGGGATCGAAGAGATGCGCCGCCGCATCGAGACGCGCATACGGGAGACCGCGGCGATCCAGCTCCGCGAACAATGGGCGGAACCAGTCCGGGTGCTCGTGATAAATGGCAATCGGGAGTGCAGACATCCGAACGCTCCAGCAAAGGGAACGCCGTCCAGACACGAAAAAGCCCGGCGACAGAAGCCGCCGGGCATTCGCGTTTTAGCTCGTTGTTTTACGTGGCGGCAATAGGCGGCAAAAGACCACGATCCATCAGTTGTTCCTGCAGACTAGATGCGGGGACAAAAGTGGTCAAGCACTGAGAATATCAAAATTGGGACAGTTTGCTGAGCCGCACCGGCACTCGGCGACTACCGCGGCCAGCTGTTATCCGCCGGGTTCTTGTCCGGAAAACGCTTGTGCGGGTCGAGCGTGAGCTTCTCGATCTTGCGGCCGCCAAACACGAGCTCGGCGTTGAAGGTCTTGCTGCCGGCGAACCAGACGTCCACTGGCCAGGTCACGACCGCGGTCACGCTGTCCGTCATCACCGCGTTCTTCATCGGGCGAATGGCCGGACCGGTCGGCGCGAACTTCACCTCCAGCACCACCGGCGACGGCATCTGGCCGTCCTGCTTCACCACCACGCTGGTGCGGAAGCCCTTCGTCTTCACGGTGTCGATGCGCGCGTCCACACTCTCCGTCGTGAACAGCCACGCGTTCCAGAACCAGCTCAGATCCTGACCCAGCGCTTTGTTCATGAAGAACATGTAGTCCCACGGCGACGGGTGCTTGAAGAGCCACGCGTTGGCCCACTCGCGGTGCGCGCGCTGCACGGCGCTGTCACCGACGATGCCGCCGAGTGCGGAGAGCATGAGCGGCGTCTTGCTGTAGGTCGTGAAGCCGTAGAAGCCGGGGCCCGCGTAGTTGGCGTTCCACATCATCGGCGGTTCGGCTTCATTGCCGCTGGTGCGGCCGTAGCTCTGTCCCGGCCCGTCGAGCACCGGCGCACGCTTGGCTGCATCGGCGTCGGAGAGGATGTTCATGTACTGATTGAAGCCCTCGTCCATCCAGCCGTACCACGTCTCGTTATTGCTCACCACCATCGGCCACCACTGATGGCCCGTCTCGTGGTCGGCAGCGCCCTGGTTGGAGTTGATGACCATCGGGTACTCCATGCCGGCGCTGGGGCCGTCCTGCAGCGTGAGCTGCGGAAACTGATACGGGAACCAGAGCTTGCTGTAGAACTCGAGCGCGTGGCGCGAGATCTCGCCGGCACGAGCGTACTGCGCCGCGCGTCCCGGCAGGTAAAGCATGTGCACCGGAATCGCGCCCTTGGTCGGAATCGTCGCACGCGTGGCCGTCCAGACGAACTTCTTGGCGGTGGCCCACGCGAAGTCGTTGACCGTGTCGGCATGGAAGCGCCAGACGAGGCGGCCGCGTGCGTCACCCGTGGCGGTCGCTACGCCGGGCCCCACTTCTTCGGGTCCAACGATGGTGGTGTTGGCATCGGACGCGGTCACGGTCGCGAGCCGCTCGCGCGCCTTGGCGGTGAGCACCTGCTCCGGGTTCTGCAGCACGCCCGTGCCGCTCACGATCCAGCCGGCGGGCACATCGATGCGCACGTCGAAGGTGCCAAAGTTGTTGTAGAACTCGGAGGGACCGATGTAGAGCTCGGAGTCCCAGCCGCGGAGATCGTCGTACACGGCCACGCGCGGGAACCACTGCGTGGGCTGGTAGAGCGTGTCTGCCCAGCGCTGCACCATGCGATGCCCCGAGCCGGGGCCACCGGGCAGCTTGTGCGACCAGTCGATCTCGATGGTCGACGTCGCGCCCGCGGCGATGGCGTTGCTGAGTCGGACGCTCGCCGACGTGGACCGACCGTTGCGCAGTACCGGCTCCGAGGCAGGCGCGTTGGCCGCGTTGGCTTGGGCGGCCGCGATGGCCCGCGCGCCGGATGCACCGTCGCCAGCCGGCGCGCTATTGGAAGAAATGTTGACCGTTTTGCCGTCGATGGACATGCGCGAGATGACCATGCCGTCGGTCACCTCCGCAGGCACCCACGGCGCCGCGTGCGGCGCATTGCCGAGGAAGTGATTCGGGTCGAGTCGGAGCGCGATCGCCGTGAGCGAATCCTTGCTGGTGTTGTGCAGGGTAATGCGCGCCTTGCCGGTCAATCGGGACGTAGACGGATCGAGCGCGACATCGATGCTGTAGTCGGTGCGCAACTGCCAGTAATTGCGACCGGGACGACCCGTGGAGTCGCGGGTGCCGGCAGCGTACGCACGACGGATGGCGCTGGTGATCGGGATGTCGCGACGGATCGCGCGCTCGGGCAGCTTGGCGGCGGCAGCGCCGCGCGCAGTAGCCTGAGCGGCCAGCGAGGTCGCGGACGCGAACGTGAGCAGTGACCAAACCGTGACGCGCGCGACGAACGGACGATGACGACGGGACATGGACGCGATTGGGAAAGGGAGAAATGGCAACAGGAGTACGCTGGGGGGCGCGGGGTATCGGGGCAAGGCTGATCTCCCCGGAGAAGCGGGCCGAGGTGCATTCCCGGAGGCATTTCCGCGGCTACATTCTGCGATCATGAATGCTTCCCGCCCCGCTGCGGCATGACGCTGGCGCTCGAACGTATCGCGCACCGTGTTGGCCAGGCGACGCACATCTATCCGCTCGACCTCACGCTCGAGGCAAACGCGCTGACCGTACTTCTCGGTGCGACGCGCGCTGGCAAGACAACGTTGCTCCGCATCATGGCCGGACTGGATGTGCCATCGGAGGGACGCGTCCGTGCAGACGGCACCGACGTGACGGGTCGATCGGTGCGTGATCGCAACATCGCGATGGTCTATCAGCAGTTCATCAACTATCCGTCGCTCACGGTGGCGGAGAACATCGCCTCGCCGTTGCAGCGCCAGGCCGCGAGCGGTAGCGGCTTGTCGAAATCAGAGATTGAGGCGCGTGTGCAGGCCATCGCCACCCGACTCAAGATCGACCAGTTGCTGGACCGCCGGCCAGCGCAGCTCTCGGGTGGGCAGCAGCAGCGCGTGGCACTGGCGCGTGCACTGGCCAAACGTGCGCCGCTGATGCTGCTGGATGAACCGCTGGTCAATCTCGACTACAAGCTGCGTGAGTCGCTGCGCGACGACCTGTGCGAGCTGTTCGCCGCCGGAGAGTCCACCGTGGTGTACGCCACGACCGAACCCGCTGAGGCGCTGTTGCTGGGCGGGCACACGGCCGTGCTCGACGCGGGCGAGCTCCTGCAGTACGGCCCTACGCACGAGGTTTTCCACGCGCCGCGTTCCCTGCGCGTGGCACGTGCGTTCAGCGATCCGCCGATGAACTTTCTCGCCGGTCACGCGGCGGAAGGACAGGTGCGGTTGGCGAACGAGAACGTCTGGCCGATCACCTCGCCACACGCGAGTGCGCCACTCACCGGTGCGTGCACGGTCGGTCTGCGTGCGGGCGCGCTACGCCTGACGCAGCGCCCAAACGACATCTCCATCGCCGCGACCGTCACGCTGGCCGATATCGCGGGCTCCGACACGTTTCTGCACGCCGACACCATGCTCGGCGGACTGGTTGCGCAGTTGCCCGGCGTGGTGCTGCTCGATGCGGGCGAACGCGTGGTGCTGCACTTCGATCCATCGCAGCTTTACCTGTTCGATGGCAACGGCGCGCTCGAGCTGGCACCGCAGCTGGGGCGACGCTGACATGGCGCAGATCGATCTCGCCCTGTCGCATTCGTACGTCGCACACCCCACGCGCGCAGAGGACTACGCGCTGCATCCACTGACGATGCGCTTCGATGACGGCGGCGCCTATGCGCTGCTCGGGCCGTCAGGCTGCGGCAAGACGACGATGCTCAACCTGATCTCGGGGTTGCTGACGCCGTCGCAAGGCACAGTGCTCTTCGACGGGGTGGATGTGACCGAGCGCGCACCGCAGCAGCGCAACATTGCGCAAGTCTTTCAGTTCCCCGTTGTGTACGACACGATGAGTGTGGCGGAGAATCTCGCCTTCCCGCTCAAGAACCGTGGTGTGGATGAGGCACGCATTCGTGCGCGCGTGGGGATCATCGCCGAGATGCTCGATTTGAGTGCGCAGCTCGATCGACGCGCGGCGGGGCTCACCGCCGACGCCAAGCAGCGCATTTCGCTCGGCCGCGGCCTGGTGCGCGAGGATGTGGCCGCGGTGCTCTTCGACGAGCCGCTGACAGTGATCGATCCGCAGCTCAAGTGGCAGCTCCGACGCAAGCTCAAGCAGGTACACGCGGAACTCAAGCTGACGCTCATTTACGTCACGCACGATCAGGTGGAAGCACTCACCTTCGCCGATCAGATCGTGGTGATGATGCAGGGGCGCGCGGTGCAGACCGGCAGCGCGGCCGATCTCTATCAGCGACCATCGCACCCGTTCGTGGGGCATTTCATCGGCTCACCGGGAATGAACTTCGTGCGCGCGCGGGTCGAAGCGTTCGCGCTGATTCTCGCGGGCCAGCGCGTGCCGCTCGGCACCGCGCTTCATGGTGGCCGCACGGAATTTCCGAGTGGCGACTTCGTGTTGGGTGTGCGACCGGAGTACGTGACGCTGACCGAAGCGCACGCACCGGGGGCTGTCCTGGGACACGTCACGCAGCGGCAGGAGTTGGGCATGTACGTTCTGGTCACCGCTCGTATCGGTGAGGGCGACGCCGCGACGACAGTGCGCGCCCGTTTACAGTCAGAGGAAGTGATACCGCGTGTGGGAGACGAGGTATGGCTGCAGCTGGCGGGCACGCACAGCTGCGCGTACGCACCAACGCTGTTTGACGAGTTGACCGCGGCGGGAGTGCGATGAAAACGCCCAAGCCGATCAACCAGAAGGCGTGGCTGCTGGTGCTGCCGGTGGTGTTGTGTGTGGCGTTCTCGGCGGTGCTGCCGCTGATGACCGTGGTGAACTATTCCGTGCAGGATATCATCTCGCCGGAGCGACGCATCTTTGTGGGCACGGAGTGGTTTGCCGCCGTGCTGCGTGACAGCGACCTGCATGCCGCGCTGGGGAGACAGCTGCTGTTCTCGCTGTGCGTGCTGCTGGTGGAAGTGCCGCTCGGCATTGCGCTGGCGCTGTGCATGCCCGCCACGGGATGGCGCGCGTCGGCCGTGCTGGTGGTGATTGCGTTGTCGTTGCTGGTGCCGTGGAACGTGGTGGGCACCATCTGGCAGATCTTCGGGCGCACCGACATCGGATTGCTCGGCACGACGCTCACGAAGTTGGGGATCGACTACAACTACGCCGGGCACGCGGGCGACGCGTGGCTGACCGTGCTGCTG
Source organism: Gemmatimonas sp. (assembly GCA_965279375.1). Classification (GTDB taxonomy): domain Bacteria; phylum Gemmatimonadota; class Gemmatimonadetes; order Gemmatimonadales; family Gemmatimonadaceae; genus Gemmatimonas. Next base: position 4,856,857 of record OZ257156.1, read on the forward strand.
ATGGATGTGTGGCACTGGACGCCGTTGGTGGCCCTACTCTGCTTTGCCGGCCTGCGTGCCATTCCCGATGCGTACTATCAGGCCGCACGCATCGATGGCGCGAGTGCGTTCGCCGTGTTCCGCTACATCCAGCTCCCCAAGCTGCGTGATGTGCTGATGCTGGCGATTCTGCTGCGTTTCATGGACAGCTTCATGATCTACACGGAGCCGTTCGTCCTCACGGGCGGCGGGCCGGGCAACGCCACCACGTTCCTCAGTCAGTATCTCACACAGAAGGCCGTGGGACAGTTTGACCTGGGGCCAGCGGCCGCGTTCTCGCTGATCTACTTCCTCCTGATCCTGCTGTTTTGCTTTGTGCTGTATCAGTGGATGCAACGCGTGGGGGAGGAATCGAACATGGCGGAGGGCGGCAATGGCTAAGCCTCGCCTGCGTATCGGTGTGCGTACGCTATTTCTGATCGCATACCTCCTGTTCGCCATCGTGCCGGTGTACTGGATGGTGAACATGTCGCTGCGTTCCAATCAGGAGATCGTCTCCGCGTTCAGCTTCTTTCCGCGCGCGCTCACGCTGGAGCACTACCGCACCATCTTCACCGATGCGTCGTGGTACTCGGGCTACATCAATTCGCTGATATACGTCGCGCTCAACACGGTGATCTCCCTCGCCGTCGCGCTTCCGGCAGCCTACGCCTTCTCGCGCTATCGTTTTCTGGGAGACACGCACGTCTTCTTCTGGCTGCTGACAAACCGCATGACCCCGCCGGCGGTCTTTCTGCTGCCGTTCTTTCAGCTTTACTCCACGTTGGGGCTGATGGATACGCACATCGCCGTGGCGCTGGCGCATCTCGTGTTCAACGTGCCGCTCGCGGTGTGGATTCTCGAAGGCTTCATGAGTGGGATCCCCCGTGAAATCGACGAGACGGCGTACATCGACGGCTACAGCTTTCCGCGCTTCTTCGTCACGATGTTCCTGCCGCTGATCAAGGCCGGCGTTGGTGTGGCGGCGTTCTTCTGCTTCATGTTCAGCTGGGTGGAGCTGCTGATGGCGCGCACGCTCACCAGCGTGAACGCCAAGCCGATCGTCGCCGTCATGACGCGTACGGTGTCTGCCTCCGGCATGGACTGGGGGGTACTCGCCGCGGCCGGAGTGCTCACGCTGGTGCCGGGTGCGATCGTGATCTGGTTCGTGCGCCACTACATCGCCAAGGGCTTCGCCATGGGACGCGTCTAGTGGGAGGCCGCTGATGCTGCGCTGGATGGCGTGGACACCGCCGGTGGCGATTTTTTTCGGCACCATCGTGCTCGTGCTGATCGGTATGACGGTGTGGGAGATCAAGTCGCCCAGTATCACGCGACGCGGCTTTCTCCCCATCGCGACCACACGCGGCGATCGGCTCTTCATCGGCCTGCTGTCGATGGCCTTTGCCAATCTCGGGTTCGTCGCCTTCCGTGAGCGACTGGGCGCCGCAGTCGGCGCCGCCTCGCCACCGTCGATGCTGATCGGCTTGGGCGTCTCGCTGCTGTTACTGCTCTGGATCATGCGAAAGGGCTGACCGGCCGCTACGTTCGCAGCCACAGTTCCCGCCACCACTCTCCGTTCGAGGCCTCGTGCGCCGCTCATCATCCTACGCTGCTGCCCTGACGGCGCTATTCGCCGTCGCCTGCGGTGGCGACGCTCCCAAGTCGTCTGCCCCCAGCCGCACTGCTGCGGCGTGGATCGACAGCGAATTCCAGCCGTCGACGCTCACCAAGCCAGAGCAGACCGCCGAGATGCAGTGGTTCGCCGATGCGGCCGCCAAGCTCAAGGCGAAGGGCGTGAAGAAGATCTCCGTTGTGTCGGAAACAATCACAACGCACGAGTACGAGAGCAAGACGCTGGCGAAGGCGTTCACCGACATCACCGGCATCGAGGTCGCACACGACCTGCTGCAGGAAGGCGACGTCGTCGAGAAGCTGCAAACGTCGATGCAGTCGGGGCAGTCGATCTACGATGGCTGGATCTCCGATTCCGACTTGATCGGCACGCACTATCGCTACGGCAAGATTCTCTCGCTCACCGACTACATGGCGGGCGCAGGCAAGGAGTTCACGAGCCCCACGCTCGATCTCACGGACTTCATCGGCACGAGCTTCACGACCGCGCCAGACAAGAAGCTCTATCAACTCCCCGACCAGCAGTTCGCCAACCTCTACTGGTTCCGCGCCGATCTCTTCGCGCGCCCGGAACTGCAATCGGCCTTCAAGGCCAAGTACGGTTACGACCTCGGCGTGCCGCTCAACTGGAGCGCTTACGAAGACATCGCCGCCTTCTTCACCAACGACGTGAAGACGATCGACGGCAAGCCGATCTACGGCCACATGGACTACGGCAAGAAGGACCCGTCGCTCGGCTGGCGCTTCACCGATGCGTGGCTCTCGATGGCCGGTGCAGCGGACATTGGCACGCCGAATGGTCTGCCCGTGGACGAGTGGGGCATTCGCGTGGCCGACGACAAGTGCACACCGGTCGGCGCGTCGGTCTCGCGCGGCGGTGCGACGAATTCGCCGGCGGCCGTGTACGCGCTCACGAAGTACGTGGAGTGGCTCAAGGCCTACGCGCCCAAGGAAGCAGCGGGCATGACCTTCGGTGAGTCGGGCCCGGTGCCGGCGCAGGGGCAGATCGCGCAGCAGATCTTCTGGTACACCGCATTCACCGCCGACATGACCAAGCCGGGTCTTCCCGTGGTGAACGCCGACGGTTCGCCCAAGTGGCGCATGGCGCCCGGCCCCAATGGCCCGTACTGGAAGCCCGGGATGCAGAACGGCTATCAGGACGTTGGCTCCTGGACGTTCTTCAAGGATCACGATCCGAATCAGCTCGCGGCCGCGTGGTTGTACGCGCAGTTCGTCACCAGCAAGACGGTGTCGCTCAAGAAGTCGATCACCGGTCTGACGTTCATCCGCGACAGCGACATCCGCGCCGAGTACTTCACCACCAACGCCAACAAGTACGGTGGTCTGATCGAGTTCTATCGCAGCCCCGCGCGCGTGGCGTGGACCCCCACGGGCACCAACGTTCCCGACTACCCCAAGCTCGCGCAGCTGTGGTGGAAGAACGTGGCGGTTGCTGTCACCGGCGAGAAGACGCCGCAGCAGGCGATGGACAACCTCGCCGACGAGATGGATCAGGTGATGGCGCGACTGGAGCGTGCAGGAATGGCGGCCTGTGCACCCAAGCTCAATCCTGCTGGAGATCCGTCGACGTACCTCAGCGAAACGAACGCGCCCTGGAAGCAACTCGCGAACGAGAAGCCCAAGGGCGCGACAATCAGCTACGACACCTTGCTGACTGCGTGGAGGCAGGGGCGCGTGCGCTAGGCTCCCCAGCCAGCGACACGCCCCCACACGCCACGTCGTTTTCTACATCAACGCTTCGCCTCGACTACCGGCCGCGGCGCCCACCGCCGCGGCTCACGAACACGATCGGCTGCACGAACCCGCCGCGGAATCCGATGCCGCCGTACATGCCGTACATCCACGGATCATAGAACGGATACGCGCCGTAACCGAATCCCATGCCGTAGCCGTATCCGTAGCCCCAGCCGTTGGGCGACCGACGCGTCTGCTCGTTTGAAGAGACCTCGAGCGGCGCGACGGAGACACTCGCGTTCCCCTGCACATCCTTGCATGAACGCTTCTGTTTGTCCGCCTTCGCGACCAGCTTGCCATCCTTCCACAACTCCATCGCTTCGCGCGACTTGGACGACAACTCGACGGTCTCCCGAGCGCCCAGCGTCAGCTTCGTGTGCTCATTCGACTTGGCGATCGAGTACTCCAGCTCCACCGACTGTGTCCCGTCGTTGCGAATGAGAAAGCGATCGTCGCACAGATAGCCGAACGTCAACTGCGCCGCATCGGCGATCGGCGTGCGCGAGACTTCCACCACCTGCGCATCCAATCGCATCGCATTCGACACGCCGGCTACCGCGACAGCGCAGAACGACAGCGCGACCCTACGTAGCGTGTGCATGGTGCCTCTCCTGATGTAAGCGCCTTTGCCGCATCGGCCCCCGCCGATACTCGCGCTGGCCTTCAATGCAGTAGACACGTGCGCCGAATGACACCCTACATGTCCAGGCAGTAGGACGGTCGAGTCTCGGATTGAGGGCAGATCGTCGCCTCCCGATGCTGCGGGGCACGAATTGTGCACCTCGCTTTCAGACGGTGGCGGAGACTCTTGCCGCAACATCGTCAGGTTCTGTGCTGGCCCTCCTTTCGGCAATCAGCAGCGATGGAACGTGACGTGGGGCAGATGCACCGCGCGATCGCCTTGCACATCAGCCGAACACGTGCCGACAGCGTCGCCGTTGCTGAGTCAGTCCTGAGTAGCTACCGCGCGATCACGGCCGCGCTGGCGCCGATCATCGGCAGGCAGGGCGTCGGTGCGCTGCAGCTGCGCAGCGTCCAGCTGGCACAGACGCGCTACCCGTGGATTGCACTGGGGCAACTCCCAACGGGCACATCGGTCGACCTCGACGCGCTGCGCGCTGCATTGGTTGCACGGCCACACGATGAAGCCGTGCCCGCTGGCGTTGCCGTGCTCACATCGTTCTGCGACCTGCTGACGAGTCTGGTCGGCGCATCGCTCACCTGGCGCCTGCTCGATGGCGTTTGGCCACCCCTTCGCGGCGGCGATCTCACGCAGGAAGCTGCGCAATGAACGGACACGTGGTCATCAAGCGCCTGCCCACCGGAGTGCCGGGACTCGACGACGTCCTCGGCGGCGGTCTTCCCGAACTGTCGTTCAACATCATCGCCGGTGCGCCGGGGTGCGGTAAGACCACACTCGCCCACCAAATGATGTTCGCGATGGCATCGCCGGAAAACCGCGCGCTCTACATCACCGTGCTCGGCGAGCCGCCCCTCAAAATGATGCGCTATCAGCAGCAGTTCGGGTTCTTTGCTGAAGACGCGCTGCCGAACGCCGTGCGATTCGTGAACGTTGCGGACACTGTGGCCACCGGCGATCTGGACGCATTGCTGCAGCAGATCGCGCGCGAGGTCGACGCCTACTCGCCACGATTCGTCTTCGTCGATTCGTTTCGTTCAGTCATGCTGGCCGGAAGCGAAGGCGCGCCCTCGCGCGGTACGCTGCAGCAGTTCGTGCAGCAACTTGGCATGCTGATGACCAGCTGGCATGCCACGACATTTCTCATCGGCGAATACGCCGACGACGTCGATGCAAACCCCGTCTTCACCGTCGCCGACGGCGTGCTGTGGCTACGCCAGAGCCTCCAGCGCAATTCGATGGTGCGAAAGATCGAGGTGGTGAAGATGCGCGGACAGGAAACGCTCCCGGGGCTGCACGCATTTCGGATTCGCCCCTCGGGCATCGAGGTATTCGCTAACGCGCCGTTGCCACTGATTCCCAACAAGCCCTTCGCGCCGATCTCCGCACGCCTGCTCATGGGAATTCCCGGCTGCGACGAGATGCTCGGAGGTGGACTGCCGCAGGGGTATTCGCTCCTCATCGCCGGACCGTCCGGCTCGGGGAAGAGCGTCATGGCAGCCGCTTTTCTCGCCGAGGGTGCGCGCTGTGGCGAGACAGGAGTGCTGGCCGCGTTCGAGCAGCATCCGTCACGATCACGCAATCGTGTGCTGGCGGACTTGATTGCCAACGGCAGCGTGGCGCTGGTGGATACGCGCGCCCCCGATCTGTCGATCGAGGAAGTGCTCCTGCTCATCCTGCGGTCGGCGCACGCGCTCAAGGCCACGCGCGTGGTGATCGATTCGCTCTCCGGTTTTGAACTCGCCCTCGCGCCGACGTTTCGCGAGGACTTCCGCGAATCGCTGTCCCGCTTGGTCACGACGCTGGCCAATGCCGGGCTCACCGTACTGATGACATCGGAGCTGGAGGATCGGTACACAGACCTTCGCTTCAGTCCATACGGCACGGCGTTTCTCACCGATGCCATCATCGTGCATCGATACATCGAGCTCGACAGCCGACTTCGTCGCGTGCTCGCGGTAGTGAAGGTGCGAGCGAGTGCCCACTCAAACGAATTGCGGGAATACACCATCACCGAGCGTGGTTTGCAGATCGGCAGCATGCTGCTCGAGCATGACGGGCTGCTCGGCGGACATCCGACGCACTCGCACGCTGCCCAACCGGCCGACCACCACGAGGCTCCGCCGCTCGATGGCTGAGCGGCCGCGTGAGCGAAAGCCGACGGCGCGCACCGCGGCGCATGTTCGCGAAGCCAACGAACAGCTGGTCTTCGCCATGCTGCGCGCGCAGGCCGACGGCGAAGCGGCGGCGTGGGCGCTGCAGGAAGCGTTTCGCGCCGCGGAGCTGGATCTGCTCACCGGACTGCCCAAGCGGGCGCTCATGCTCGATCGCTTGACGAACGCCATGGCCAACGCCCGGCGGCACACCACTCGTCTCGCGCTGCTGTTCGTCGACCTCAATGGATTCAAGGCGATCAATGACACATTTGGGCATGCCATCGGTGATCAGGTGCTGCAGCGAGTCGCGCACTGTCTCGTCGCCACCGTCCGCAACACGGACACCGTCAGTCGCCACGGTGGCGACGAATTTCTGATACTGCTCTCCGAAGTCTCGCATCCCGCCGATGCGCGTCAGATCGCGGCAAAGTTCAGTGAACTGCTCGCCGAGCAGCGTTTTATCGGCCACGAGGAGATTCATCTGACCGCGAGCATCGGTGTCAGCATCTTCCCGGACGACGGCGTCGATGCCGCGACGCTTATTGAACGCGCCGATGAGGCAATGTACCGGGAGAAGCGGCACGAGCCCGACCCTTACCGACAGTCGGCGCGGCTGGAGCCGTTCGATGTGCAGCGCCGTCACGAACGGCTCAGCGCGGTGAACGAGCAACTCGTGCTGGCCTCGCTCCGCGCCGACCAACTGCATCGCTCCGCCGAGCGAACCATCCACGAGCTGCGCGCGGAGATCCAGCGGCTCAAGCGACAGCCGCGGAGTTCCTAACCGGCTGTTTCGTCCATCGCCGGCGTCGCGACAGGGGACGGCGCGCCCGAGGCTACGACGGCAGCTCGCGCTCGAGGCGACGACGTTCCTGACGAATGACCGCCGTGGGCGACTTGCTGAACGTCGGATGCAGTGACGTCTCCCACGCCGCTTGCTGTCGCGCACAGCGCGCCCGCACGACGGCGGGCTCGGTCACACCGTCGGCGATGCTCTCCTCGCGCCACGTCAGCGTCAGCGCGAGCAGTTCGTCCGCCAACATCAACTCGCGCTCGCCGGGGTCCGCGGCGGGCTCGTCGTCCTCTTCTACCAAGAGCGGATCGGCGAGCATCACGCGCGCATAGAGATCGTGATCCAGCTGATAGTGCCACCAGAGCGCGCTCTTCCCCGGATCGTCCTCGGTCGGTGCCGACGCGATGCGGGCATCCAACGCAGCGCGCTCGTCGAGAATCCCCGCGGCCCACGCGCAGACGATCCCCTCGCTCTCGAGCCACGAGAAGAACAGGCGCAGCGTTGCGACCAGTGCACCGACCTCGGCGCGCGCCTTGGGCGCGTGCGACGGATACCACGAGTACAGGAACACCCGCAGGTGCGCCTCGTGCAGCGCCGCCACGGTCACGCCGTGCCCAAACGCGAGATGCTCGATGAACAGCTGCGCGTTGGACGCATGTGTGCGCAGCGTCTGATCGGCGCGTGCCCGTACGCGCTCTCCGCCACGTGCATCGAGCCACGCCAGAAATCGATCGACCCGCTCCAACTCGGTGGCCAGTCGTGCGTCGAGCGCCTCCTCCGACTCGAGATCGCGCGGGAAGAGCGCCGCAGCACTTGCCGCAGGGCCCGTCGCACAGCCGGCGGAGAGTTGCTCGGGTACGGACCAGAGTCGTACGCGGTCAGGGGCGCGCGTACCGCGATAGGACACGTGCAATCCGGCCGCCGCGTCATCACGATGCCACTCAACGTCGAGCGGTTCGTTGGTGGGCGGCAGTCCGCTGTCGGTCGCGACCAGGTTGGCCAACGCATCCAGCGTGCGCGTCAACATCGCCGTCTGCACCCGCGTGACTCCACCGGCCGGCGTATTGGCGACGCTGAGAATCGGGTGCGCCGCGTTATCCGCGACGGTCCACTTGTGGCGACGAAACTCCTGCTGCATCGGTCGCGGCAGGGCGCTTCGTGGATCGAAGTAGAGCGAAATCACCGCGCCCTGAAGCCCGCGCATCAAGTCGTCGGGATCGTCCGTCTCGAAGATGCGCAGGAAATCGGTCTCGTCCTCGTAGAGCACGACGCCAAACTGTTCGCCGGATGCGCCGAGTACGCACGCGTGCCAGGAGTTTGTCGGCCGATCGGTCGCCGTGAAAGAGACTAGTTCCGTGTCATCGAGTCGTGTCCACGGACTCGCCCGCCAGAAACGCGCGGCCGCATCGAAGAGTGCTGTGCGTGCGTCGTCCGCCATGCCCCACGCCGACCACTCGAGTGGCATGGAGAGCAGTATGATGCCTTCGCGGGAGTCTGATTCGCCCTCGACAGCGTCCTCGTTGCCGAGCTGCTTCCGCAAACCGTTCGCAGCGCGGTCGAGCTCCGGCAGCAGCGCTGACGCGACGACGCGTGTTGGACCGTCGATCAGCCGCTGCATCGCCTGCGCGACGCTTGGGTGTCGAACACGCAGCGTGTCGGGCGCCTGTAACGTCACGCCATGCCGAGCATGGATGCCGTCCACCGTTTCGCGCATCCACGCCAGCAGCATTTCGGCGACGTCCTCCGGCTCCGACGGGGGTGCCGCGTCCGGTTGGATTCCGATCACGTAGTCGCCGATGACCAGCAGTCGCACGCAGAAGCGTCCGACCCGCTCATCATCGAGTGCGACGGGGACCGGCACCGCATCGAGCTCCCAGATGTCATCCCGATCGAACGCCTGCAGGACTTCCGGCGATACCCCGAGCTCGGGTGCGCTCGCGCCGACGCCGGGCTCGGCGCCCTGCACCAAGCGCAGCGAGCGGGCGCGCTCCGTGTCCGCGTCGAGGCAGCATTGCTTGTACTTCTTGCCCGATCCGCACGGACATGGCGCGTTGCGACTGATCGACATCTCGGGCTCGGTGCGGCGCGACTACTTGCTGGTCGCGAGCTTGGTGGCCTGCTCGATGTCGGTGGCGTGCGCCTGATACTCTGGCAGGTTCTTCTTGAGCTCCGCGTCCTTCACGGCGAGGAACTGCTTCCAGGCCGTTTCCGCGGCAGCGGCATCGCCCTTGAGGCGATAGGTGCGTCCCCGCAGCGATAGCGCGAGCAGATGGTCGGGCGAGGCCTTGAGAATCGTGTCGGCCTGCGCGAATGCCACGTCGTAGCTGCCCGTCTCGGACGCGACGCGACCGTAATCGTAGCGGGCATCGGTGTCGAGCTCGGGCCCCAGCACGTCGAAGCTGGCCATCGCCATCGGCGCGAAGAACGAGGCGCTGTCCCTCTTCCCTTCCTCGACGTAGCGCATGATGCGGTCGTAGAGGCGGCCGGCACGTTCGCGCGGGCTCATCGCGGAGATATCCGGCGGCGCGCCGCCGCCGCCACCGCCGTTGGCGAACGGAGCCACACCGGGCGGCGTTCCGGCGGCCCCCTCGGCGGCAGGCGCGGTGGCGGTGCCCTGACCCGAGAAGTAGGCCACCACCGCGATCAGCAGCAGCGCGGCGAGCCCCCACGGAGCGTAGGTCGCCACCGACGAACCGCCCGCAGCGGCCGGTGAAGCTGCGGCGGCAGCCGACGCGGCGGCGGAGCCAGCGCCGAGCGGGCGCGTGGGCGTGTCGGCGGTCGGGATGGTGGAGGTGCCGCACTCGCGGCAGAACCGTGCCCCCGGCTTGAGCGGGGCGTTGCAGTTTCGGCAGCTCGGAGCACCCAACGCGGTGCCGCAGGTCTCACAGAACTTGCCCGAGGCTTGGCTGCCACAGGCCGCACAGATCGTCGTCGCGTCTCGTTCGCTCATGGGACCAAGTTGGGCGAGGCCTCTGGCGTTGTGTACCCCCCTGCCTGGCGCGGAACGAACCGGGACGGAATTCACACAATTCCACCAGTGATACCGACGCGATTCGCGGTTGCGCTCGTTAGGTTACGTGAGCTTACGAGCGCGTGGCGTGTCGTCGCAGATGCGGCGTCGCGCCCAGTCCGTCCCCTGCTCTTCAGATGCTCCCTGCCGCGGTCGATCGCCCCGCGATCATTCTGGACAACATCGCGCACCGATTTGGACGTCGGTGGGCCGTTCGCGGCGTGTCGGTGTCCGTGGCGCGCGGTGAGGTGCTGGCCATCATGGGGCACAACGGCAGCGGCAAGAGCACACTGCTGCGCGTGGCAGCGACCGCGATCCGCCCGACGCGCGGCGTCGGCTCGGTCAACGGCGTCGACCTCGTGAAGGATCCGCAGCGCGTGCGCGCGATGCTGGCGCTGCTCTCCACTGAGCCGGGCGTCTACGGCGACCTGACGGCGCTCGAGAATTTGCGATTCGCCGCCAAAATGCTCGGCGTGTCGGCCGACGGGCTGGCGCTGCAGCGTGCCCTCGATCGGGTGGGGCTTGGGCGCGAGGGGGACGAACGCGCCCGCAACATGTCGTCCGGCATGCAGCGCCGCCTGTCCATCGCACGGCTGCTGCTGCGTGAACCACAGGTCCTGCTGCTGGATGAGCCGTACAACTCGCTCGATCCGGCCGGCGCCCATCTGGTCAACGAACTCATTCGCGAGACGCGCGACCGCGGCGGCAGCGTGCTGCTGGTCGCGCACGATCTGGGGCGGAGCGAGGGTTTGGCGCACCGCACCGTCGAGATGCGAGACGGGTTGCTGGAAGAGGAGCCGGATACTTCGGACGTCGTTCCGCTGGATACCAAGTCGGCGCGCGTCATGCGCGTGGAACGCGGAGGCAGCCGGTGAGTACCGACAGCGCAGCGCTGACGTCGCTGCAGGCCGATTGGGGTCGGGTCAAGGCGGTGGCGTGGAAGGACCTCACAGCAGAGCGGCGAACCAAGTCCAACTTCAACGCCGTCGTCGCGATGGCGGGGCTGATTCTCCTGTTCTTCGGCTTTGCCCTCGGTCCGGACGCCGAAGGGCTCCGCAACGCAGCGGCCGGGGTGCTCTGGCTGACCATCCTCTTCAGCGGCGTGCTGGCGTTCAACCGTTCGTACCAGCTGGAGCTCGAGGCGGGCGCGCTGGAACAGCTGCTGATGTATCCCGGCGAGCGCTGGGCGATTTATCTGGGCAAGTTTCTGGCGAATCTCGCGTTCGTTTTTTTGGTCGAGGCGGTCACACTGCCGCTGACCGGGGTGCTGTATCATGTCGCCTTCCCGGAGCGATGGGCGACGGTGCTGCTGGTACTGTTCCTCGGCACCACGGGCTTCGTGTCGCTGGGAACGCTCTACGCGGCGATGGCCAGCCGCAGTCGGTCCCGAGAGGTATTGCTGCCGCTGCTGCTCTTTCCGATGCTCGTGCCGGTGCTGATTGCAGCGAGCGGGGCGACGGCGTCGTTGTTGGTAGGCGATGTGATGGGTGACAGCCGGGCGTGGATCCGCCTGCTGGGCTCCTTCGATGTCATTTTTGTCGTAGCGTCCACCTGGGCGTTTCAATTCGTGATCGAGGGGTGAGGAGATAATCCGTGGCTGAAAGCACGCTGAGAACCGCCGCGCCCAAAGCGCCGCCCACCGCGCTGCCGATCGAGCTCGAGGCCATGCCGGGCTGGCTCACCGCGTTGACGTGGCTGACCCCTGTCGCCGTCGTCGCGGCCGAGGCTTGGTTCGTCTACGCCTCCGCGCCGGATCGCGACATGGGGCATTTGCAGAAGATCATGTACGTGCACGTGCCGGCCGCGTGGAACGCCTTTCTGGCTTTCCTGCTCGTTTTCGTGCAGAGCGTGCGGTACTTGTGGACGCGCAACGAGCGCGCCGACCTGCTGGCTGCCGCGGGCGCCGAAGTCGGCGCGGTCCTGACCGGACTGACGCTGGCGCTCGGGTCGATCTGGGGGCGTCCTACCTGGGGCGTCTGGTGGACGTGGGATGCGCGCCTGACCTCCACGGCCGTGCTCTTTCTCGTCTACGTGGGCTACCTGGCGCTGCGCGGCCTGACGGACGACCCGGAGCGTCGGGCGCGGTGGAGTGCCGCGGTTGGCATTCTGGGCGCGCTCAACGTGCCGATCGTGTACATGTCGGTGAAGTGGTGGCGCACACTGCACCAGATGCAGTCGGCTCCCAGCACCGTCGATCCCACGTACGCGTGGGGACTTCGTGCGAACTCAATTGCCTTCCTGCTCGTTTTGATTGTGTTCATCTCACATCGCTATCGTGGATTGGTGGCGGAGTACGTATTGGAACGTCGCGCCGATGAAGCGGCGCTGACACGGAGGGCTGGCGCATGAACGGCATGGTCATCGATTCCTGGCCGTACGTGATCGCGTCGTTCGTCCTCACGTGGGTAGTACTAGTGGGCTACAGCGTTCGTCTTTTTCGCATGATGCGCCGCAATGGCGCAGCGGCGACTTCCCCTGCTTCGGCAACACGCTCATGACCAGCTCTCCCGCTCCCGATTCGGCGTCGCCCGTTTCCGCCGGCCCGCGCAACCCGTCGCGCAAGCCGATGGCCATCACGGCGCTCGTCCTCCTCGTCGGCGCTTTCGGCTACCTGATGTACGGCGGTGTCGAAGAGAATCTCGTGTACTTCCTGACCCCCAACGAACTGGTGGCCAAGGGCGAGAAGGCAGTGGATCGCCCGGTGCGACTCGGCGGACAGGTGGTGCCCGGCTCCGTGGTCTGGAACGCCGAAGCGCTCGACCTGCGCTTCCGCGTGACGGATGGCTCCAAGGAGGTGCTCGTGCACTCCTCCGGTGCGCCGCCACAGATGTTCCGCGCCGGCATCGGCGTCGTGGTGGAAGGCAAGTACGGCCGCAGCGGCGTCTTCGAGTCGCACAGCCTGATGGTCAAGCACTCGAACGAGTACCGCGCACCCAAGGCGGGTGAAGAAGGTCATCCGGCGCGCCTCGACAAGACGCTGATCCGGAGCTGATCAAGTGACACGCATTCTTGGCCTGGCGAGTGTCTGGATCGCGCTGGTAATGGCGGTTTACGGCATCGTCGCCGCGGTCATCGGACTCACCAAGCAGCGGCAGGCCTACGTCGCCAGCGCGATGCAGGCGGTGTACGTCAACTTCGCGCTGCTGACGCTGGCGACCGGCGCGATGATCTACGGCTTGGTCACGCACGACTTCAGCATCGGCTACGTCGCGCAGGTGGGCAGCCGTACCACGCCGCTCTTCTACACGATCATCTCGCTCTGGGGCGCACTCGAAGGCTCCATCCTCTTCTGGGGATGGGTGCTGACGATGTACAGCGCTGTCGTGGTGTACAGCAATCGCAAGCGCGAAGGCAATCTCGTGCCCTGGTCCGCGGTCGCGCTGATGACGATCTGCCTCTTCTTCTTCATCCTGCTCGTCGGTCCGGCCGACCCGTGGGGGCTCGTTTCGCCCACGCCGGCGGATGGCCCGGGTCCTAACCCGCTGCTGCAGAACCACATCCTGATGGCGGTGCATCCGCCGCTGCTGTATCTGGGCTACGTCGGGATGTCGGTGCCGTTTGCATTCGCCGTGGGCGCGCTGATGGCCGGCGAGATCCACTCCGCCGACTGGATCAAGCTGACGCGCCGCTGGACGTTGAGCGCATGGTCGCTCCTCTCGCTAGCGATCATCGCTGGCATGTGGTGGAGCTACGAAGTGCTTGGCTGGGGCGGCTACTGGGCGTGGGATCCTGTCGAGAACGCGTCGTTCATGCCGTGGCTCACCGCCACCGCCTTCCTGCACTCGGTCATGGTGCAGGAGCGTCGCGGGATGCTCAAGCTGTGGAACGTGAACCTGATTGTCTCCACGTTCCTGCTCACCATCCTCGGCACCTTCCTCACGCGCTCCGGCATCATTTCGTCGGTGCACGCGTTCACGACGGGCACGATCGGCTACTACTTCCTCGCCTTCATCGCGCTCTGTCTCGTTGTCTCGCTCGTGCTGATCGGCGGCAACAGCGACAAGCTGCGCAGCGACGGCTACCTCGACTCGGCGGCCTCGCGTGAAACGATCTTCCTCTTCAACAACCTGTTTCTGACTGGCTTCACCTTCGTGGTGGTGCTGGGGACGCTCTTCCCGCTGGTCGCGGAAGCATTCAAGGGTGTGAAGGTCACGGTCGGCGCGCCGTTCTTCAACAAGATGACCATCCCGATCTGCGTCGCCCTGCTGTTCCTCATGGGCGTCGGGCCGGCGTTGCCGTGGAAGGCGGCGTCGCGTGCACAGCTGCGCACGATGTTCATCCTGCCGTCGGTGGTGGCGATCGCGATCATCGGCATCGCGCTCGCGATGGGCATGCGCGACGCGTATGGCATGGCGGCGTTTGCGTTCGCCGGCTTCGCCCTGGTGTGCAACCTGCGCGAGTACTGGATCGGAGCGGCGGCGCGCATGCGCGCCCATGGTGAAGCGTTTCCCGTGGCACTCGCGCGTCTCATCGGCGCCAACCGTCGTCGCTACGGCGGGTTCATCGCGCACATCGGCATCATCACCGTCGCGGCGGCAGTCACCGCGTCGTCCAGCTTCCGCTTTGAACGCGACGCCACGCTCAAGCCGGGCGCCGTCATGCCGGTCAAGGGCGATCTGTCCGTGCGCTTCAAGTCGCTCTGGGAAAAGGATGAGCCGCAGCGTCAGGTGATCGGCGCCGATGTCGAAGTGCTCGACAAGGGCGAGATCATCGGCACGCTTGATCCGCGGATGAACTTCTATCGCTCGCAGCAGCAGCCGGTGCCAACGCCGGCCGTGCGCAGCCGTCTCGTCGGTGACGTGTACATCAACCTGATGGCGTTCACGCCGGATGGTCAGTCGGCGACGCTCAAGGTGATCGTCGAGCCGTTCGTGCCGTGGATCTGGTTTGGTGGACTCATCGTCGCGTTTGGCGCCGTCGTGTCCGCGTGGCCCGTCTCCCGTCGGTCAGCGCGTGCGGTCGCCGCCGTAGTGCCGCCGATGTCGCGTCCGCAGGGGACGCCCGTCACCGCATCGAGCGTGGCGCAATGAACTGGAAGCGTGCGGCGCTGCTCACGGCGTTCGTTGGTGGTCCGATGATCGCGCTGCTGTCGTACGGCATGACGCGCGATCCGCGCAGCATTCCGTCGCCGTTGCCAGGGCGTCCGGCACCGGTATTCACACGCAGCGTCTTTGCACCGGGCAACGATCCGGTGCTGCGCCTCCCCGTTGGTGACTCGGTGCGGCTCGCCGACCACAAGGGGCAAGTCGTCGTCGTGAACTTCTGGGCCTCGTGGTGTCTGGCCTGTCGCGATGAACATGAGGCGCTGTCCAACGTCGCGCGGCGGTACGCTGGGCAGAACGTGCGCTTCTACGGCCTGCTCTACAACGATCAGCCCAAGAACGGCATCGACTGGATCGAGATGATGGGTGGTCAGGCGTACCCGGCGCTCGAAGATCCGGGCGCTCGCGCGGCGATCGACTACGGCTTGTACGGCGTGCCGGAAACGTTCGTCGTCGACCAGCACGGCAGCGTGGCGCACAAGTATCTCGGACCGGTCAATCCGGGTGAGTTAAGTGCGCTGATCGACTCCCTGCTGACCACCAACAAGACCTCCACCGACGCACCAGTGGTTCGTACGCTGCCATCGGCCGAGCCGAAGCAGTGACGCGGGGAATCGTCGGCACGCTGCGTGCCATCGTCGGGGCGTGCGCACTGAGCGCGATGATGGCGGTGCCACTGCACGCGCAGGGGCAGATGCAGCCTGCGGCGCCCAAGGCGGGCGTTCCGCTCGCGGGCGCCGACACCCTGCTCGATGCGCGCACCAAGAGCGTCGCCTCGCGCCTGCGTTGCCCGGTGTGCCAAGGAGAATCGATTCAGGACTCGCCGGCCGAACTCGCTGGCCAGATGAAAGACCTGGTGCGCGAGCAGCTCGCCAGTGGTCGCAGCGAGGCGCAGGTCTACGAGTACTTCACCGCGAAGTACGGCCAGTGGATTCTGCTCGAGCCCAAGGCGGAAGGCATCAACCTGCTCGTCTACGGACTCCCCATCGCGTTTCTCGTGCTCGGTGGCGCGGGACTGATGATGGCGGTCAAGAAGTGGACGCGACCGCCCGCAGATCCCATCACCACGTCGGAGTAGCGGCATGTTTCGGATCGTCTCACCTGCCGCGAGACGCACGGCAGTTTGCTCACTCGGCGTTGCGACCACGATGCTGCTCGTAGCCTGTGGAGCGGAGGACACAGCTGGTCGTCAGCCACTCGGCGCAGGTGCTGCCGCCGCTGGTGCGGTACCAGCTCCGGCGGCCGACGCGCCATCGGCATTGAATGCCACGATTCCGGAGGGTCCCGTTCTCTCGGGTGAAGCCAAGCTCGCGCTGGATGCGGGGAACACCGCGTATCGCGCCAAGAAGTACGCCGAGGCGATCGGGTACTATCGGGCCGCTGCGGCGGCGGCGCCCACGCAAGCCGCCCCGTGGTTTGGCGTCTTCATGGCGGCCAACGAGCTCAAGGATCAGGCGCTCGCCGACAGCGCGATGGCCAGGGTGGATGCGCTGTCGGCCGATGCCAAGGCACTGCAGGATCACGGGACCAGCAAGCCGGCCGTTCCAAACCCGTAGGAGCGGCTTCGGCACGGATTGAAACCATCCGAGCCACAGCACCCGTCAAAGGAAGTGTAGCCCGCCGAACATCGCGCTCTCTCTCCCCACGGTGCTCCATGCGAAATCCCGCCCATCGCTCCGCATCACTCGCCGTAGCCACGCACAACGGCGACGGCAGCTTCGTCACCGCGTCCGCCCGCACGGCGGGACTACTCGGCGCGCTTGCGCTCATGAGCAGCGCACTCGCGCCCGAGGCTCAGGCACAGTCGGAGCGGAGAACGCTCAGCGGCTCGTCCGTGGCGATCTACAATCTCGTCGGCAATGTGTCCGTCGAGTCCGGGCGCGGATCGGACGTGGTGGTGGAGGTTACGCGCCGCGGCGGCGATGCGCGGGAGCTGCGCATCGAGACCGGAGAGATTGGCGGCCGACAGACGCTCCGGGTGGTCTACCCCGACGACGACATCATCTATCCAGGCCGTCGCGATTCCTGGGGAAGCACCGAGGTCCAAGTGAATGACGACGGCACGTGGGGCGGCAAGCGTTGGCGCGGCGGCCGTCGCGTCCGCATTCGCTCGCGAGGCCGCGGCACGGAAGCGTGGGCCGATGTACGTATTCTCGTGCCCACGGGCAAGAGCGTGGCTGCGCACGTCGCCGTGGGCGAGCTCAATGCGGACGGAGTGGATGGCAACATCGCGCTCGAGAGTGGATCAGGACGTACCACGGCATCGAATGTTCGCGGATCGCTGTCCGTGGATGTTGGCTCTGGCGGCGTGACGGTGCGCGATTCGGATCTGAGTGATCTCTCGATCGACACCGGTTCTGGTGGCGTATCGCTCTCCGGCGTGGTCGCGAATCACTGCGTCATCGACACCGGCTCCGGCGGAGTGCAGGGTGACAACGCCGCGTGCGATGCGCTGGATATCGACGTGGGCTCGGGCGGCGTGCGCTTTCTCGACTCGCGCTCCTCAGCGGTGCGCATCGATGCCGGCAGCGGGACCGTGTCGATGACGCTGCGCAACTCGCCGCGTTCGGTGAACATCGAGTCGGGCTCGGGCGGTGTCCTGCTTGGCGTGCCCGGTTCGTTGAGCGCGGATATCGATATCGAAACCGGCAGCGGCGGCATCGAGACCGACTTCATGCTCCGCACGAATCGCGTTGAACGCAATCACGTGCGCGGCGTAATCGGCGACGGAGCGGGCCGCATTCGCATCGAGACCGGCTCCGGTTCGGTGAAGCTGCGTCGCAACTAACGCAGCGCGCGCTACTTCTTCTTCACTGTTGGCAGCACCGTGAGCGCGAACGGATCTGCGTTCGGATCCTCGTGCCACTCGTACTCGAGACTTTTCGCCAGCAACCGCGCGCGATCCTTGCCGTAGAGCTTGGCCACCATGCCGAGCGCCATGTCGGTACCAGCGGACACACCGGACGACGTCAGCAGCTTGCCGTCGTCCACCCAACGCGCCTTGGGCATCCACTGCACCGATGGGTCCTGCTCCATCGCCAGTGCAAAGTAGGCCTTGTTTGATGTCGCCTTGTGCCCAGCGAGAATTCCCGCCTTCGCCAGCAACGCTGAACCCGTGCACACCGACGTCGTCAGCTCGGTGCGCGCGTGCTGCGTGCGGAGATAATCGAGGAACGCCGCGTTCTTGAGCTCCGTGAACGTACCCACACCGCCGGGCACCATCATCACATCGAGCGGCGGCGCATTCGCAAACGAGTACTCGGCAATGGTAGAGACTCCCTGTGCCGATTTGACCGGCCCCGCCTTCTCGGCCACGAGCACCACCTTGAACTCCGTCACGTACGACCACATCTCGATCGGCCCAAAGACATCGAGGACCTCGAACCCTGGGTAGAGCACGATCCCCACGGTCTTCTTGGTGGAGGCACCTGGCGGCGACACAGCCGGCGTTGCGGCGCTCGCCGAGGTAGCCACCGTCTTGATGGCTGGATCGAGGGCTGCCTTGAGATACGCGGCGCGCCCGCCCGAAATGCTGGCGAGATACTCGTCTCGATTGGAGACGCCATCGCCATCAGCATCGCCATCGTATGCGAGATACTTGCTGAGCGCGACAGCAAGCGTGTAGTCGCTCTTGAGTGGTGCACCGAACGTGCCCGACATCTCGTTGTACGCGGCGAACGATCCTTTGCCGAGCATGGCGTATCCGGCGCTCACGTCGGCGGCCGTCGGGTAGCGGCTGGCCAGCGACTGCATGTCGGTCGTAGCGGAAGCCCGCGCTTGCAGAAACGCCGCCCGCACGAGTGCATGCGTGACGCCTCGCGATGCGCTCCGATCGAACGTCGGATTGGCGAGAATCGCTGAGACCAGCGCCAACTCATCGGCGTCGAGCATGCCGTTTGGCTTGCTGGTGACATCAAGGTTGGCGTCGGTGGTGTTGGGTGCAAAGCCCAGCCCTTTCATCGCGGCGTCGAAGTCCACGACGAGCGGAAGCGGCGGATTGGCGCGTGGCTGCGACTGTGCCTGTACTGTGTCCGTCGCGCCGAGCATGATGGTCGCAGTAGCGGCGGTCAGTCTGGCAACCTTTGACAGTGACCGACGTGAAGTCCGACGTCGCGGCGCACGCGCCGCGATCATTTGCCTGTCACCTTGAAGTCGATCGTGCCGTTGACGACATGGCCGTCCTTGGACATTGCCTTCCACGTCACCTTGTAGGCGCCCGCCGCGAGCGGCTTGCTGATCGCGGCAGACAGTGGAGCGTCCTTGGCTTCAGCACGCGTCACCGGCGCCGTTGCAATGGCAACGCCTGCATCCGTCGCCAATGCGATCTTGGTTGCCGGTACTTCCGCGGCTCGGAGAGCCAGAGCTGAATCGCTTCGGGCGACTTGGCGAGCGTGGTGTCTGCCGACGGGAAGGATTTGAGCAGCCGCAGATGACGCATCGCGGCACTCGGTGCTGCAACGGCCGCGAGGGCAGCAGCAACGGAAACGACAGCGACAGTACGACGAGCAGTGACGTTAGCGAGGGGGCGAGCGATCATCGGGCACTCCAGGGGTTTGAATGTTGGGGATTCGTGAGAAACGAGCTGTCGGTGAGTGAGCGAAGAAACGCCAGCATGTCCTGCACTTCGCGCGGTGTGAGACCCATGCGCTTCATGAATTCGCTGCGGTACGGATTGGTCGCGCCAACGCCGGCGTGCGGCCCTGTCCGAATGGAGCGGCCACCCGCGTTGTAATGCGCGATCACCTGTTCGAGCGTCGCAATGCTGCCGTCGTGCATGTACGGCGCCGTCACGGCCACGTTGCGCAGCGACGGGGCCTTGAAGCGACCCATGTCCTCGTCGATGCCGGTGATCTCATGCACGCCGGTGTTGGGTGCCGGATACGCGCCGGTTCCACCGATGTTGTAGAGTGCCGTATTGTGAAATTCGATTTCGGCGAAGCCTTTGCCTTCGTAGTCCGAGGTGCCAGTGAAGTTGAAGCCACCGTGACAGTGGAAGCACTCGGTCTTCTCGGAGAAGAAGAGTTCCTCACCGCGTCGCGCCGACGCACTGATCGCGTGCAACTGGCCCGCCTTGTAGCGATCGTACGGCGAGTTCCCTGACAGCAGCGTGCGCTCGAATGACGCGATCGCCTTCACGATCTGGTCGAGCGTGACTCGCGCCGTATCGTCAGGAAAGGCCGCGGCGAACATCGCCTGATACTTGGGCACCGCCGCGAGGCGAGCGAGCAGCTGCTTCTCCTGTCCGCTCAGCCCCATCTCCACCGGCGATTCGCCGAACATCGGCACGATCGCCTGCTGCTCGAGCGAACGCATGCCGGGGTTGGCCCACGTGAGCGCCGGAGTGTACGCCACGTTCGCCAACGACATGCTGCTGCGCGGGTGCACCTGCCCCGTCGAGCCCAACGAACCCGCTCGACCATCCGTGAACGCGAGACGCTGGATGTGACAGCTGCCGCAGCTGAACGTGCCGTTCCCCGAGAGTCGCGTGTCGTAGAACAGATGTCGGCCAAGCGTGACCTTCTCCGTCGTCATCGGATTCGATGCGGGCACCTTGGGCACCGGGAAACCCTTCGGGAGATCCCACGACCATGCGCGGCGCGGCGTCCACGCCGTGAAGCCGGCCAGCGCGCACGCGGCAACGATCAGCGACGCAGCGCCAACGGTGCGCAACGAACTCTGACGAATAGTCACGATCGAGTCTGGCTACTTGCCGGCAGTGCCAACGCGCATCGCATCGCCGCGCTGCGCGCGGAAGAAGCGCGGAGTGTCCGCGCCGGTCGATGACGGATGCGGCAGACCGAGCGACGCAAAGAGTCCGCCGCAGTCGCTGTCCGACTCGGCCGACATGCACCCCGCCGCCGTCTTTGGCTGATTCTTGCGCACGTCGCTTCGAGCGAGCAGTGCGGCCAGATCGGCGACGACCACATCACGCTTCGGGTCGAAGCCCGGAAGCGCAATCGTCGCGCGGTTCGGATGACCGCAGCTCTTGGGAGTCTTTGCCGTGGAGTCGGCAGTGACGCATCCGGTGCTGCCCAGATGAATCACCCACGGCGTGGGCGCCGAGTCAGCGGCGGTCGCGCGCATGTCCACACGCAGGAACTTGTGCCCCGACTGCCACGCCCAGAACAGCTGCGACAACGACAGTGGCGGCGGTGCCTTGGCGAGATCTTCGTGATTGCGGGAGAACGGAACGCCGAGCGCGAAGGAGACGCCGCGGTAGTCGCCAGCGGGTGCCATCACAACGACGTAGTCACGCGTTTCAGGCGTGCCGTTCGCGCACGATCCAGTCGCGTTCTCGAAGTCCACGAGTGCGACATCCGCGTCCTGCCACGGCGCTTCTGCGCGCAGCGCGGCGCGCACGGTGTCCCCGCGCGACGAGACGAGCTTGATGTCGCTCACGTAGAAGCGGAAATCACTGGCGGTCACACTGGCGCGCGATGTACCGATGCCGTCGTATTTGGTGCCGCAACGAAAGGCCGCGGTGTCCACCACGCCGCGGAAGCGCACGGTCAGGGGAACGAGCGAGTCGCTCGCGGCCCGCGACGGCCGCGGGCGCTCGGCGGCGGCGGAGTCGGTAGCGACCGCGCCTAGCAGCGAGAGCGTGATCGCGCCGATGGCGCACAAACCGGCGGGAGCGATGAGGCGGGACAAGCGTTGGGACATGAGAGCTCCGGAGAGAATCGGAGGCCCCTCCACCGCGTCAGGCCCGACGCGATGGAGGCACAACCGGCTGGAGGCCTGAAGGCACCGGTTGCGTGCTGCTCCGAGGACAAGAACTGGAGAAGTGGAGACCGCGCGCGACACGGAGCACGCACAACAGCGCGCAAACACGCGCGCCAACGCGTGCGTTCGTGAACGCAGATGCTCAGCGTCGGATAGACGCTGCGCTTACCGGTCTGTGATGTGAGGTGTGGCCGACCTTGCGGCCACCGACGTCAGGTGCGAACGCTGACGGGAGGCGCGATGGCGAACGGGAGGACGAAGTCCACCCAGCGCGTAACGAGTGCAGGATGCTCTTGCGGCAACGACACTTGGCCGACGCGTTCCACGACCCGCAACACCACCGCAGCAGGCTGCTGCGGCATGGCGACAATTGCGCAGCAGTGGCCGAGACAATCGCACGGATGTGGCGCCGGCGATCGCTCGCCTTGGCCATCACTCGTTGTGGCAGGCGCCGTGTGCGCCATGTGCGCGTGAGGCGCACTCTCCTCGTGCACGCTCGCAGCATGCGCAGCGGACGTAAGCGCGCTTCCGTTCACGTCGATCGGCGATTCGGCGGGAGCACTCATGCCCTGCATCGCGCCGTGCGCCATGCCGTGTTCCGCACCGTGGCCGCCAGACGGGCACGACAAAACCGCCGGGCGGGCAGCGATGAAGCTGCACCACACCAACGCCATGACGGCCTGCATCAGCCAGGATTTGCGCAACCGCGACATGCGAATAGCCTACGGCAGGTGGGCCGCGCATGTCAAGCCGAGCAGAATCCCCTCGCAACCAGCAGTGCGCGCACTGGCTCCGCCGCCATGCTCTCCGCTGACTCGTGCCACCGATTGAACGACTCGGCGCGCGTTGCGCCGGCGTCGAGCAGTGCGGCAGTGATCGACACATAGTCGTCCACGCGCGGATTGTTCGCATTGGTGGAACCGTGGGCCGTCCACGCGATCGGTGAGCTGCCGTAGTTGCTGTCCCGCTGATTCACTGGTGCGCCGGCGGCGATCAGCTGCGCCACCAGCGCTACGCGTCCGTGCCACGCGGCCCAATGCAGCGGCGTGCCGCCCCACTCGCCGTCCTGATCGAGCGGCCAACCCAGCGCGAGCATCAGGGCCACGCTCGCATCGCGTCGCTCGTCGATCGCTACGCCCAACGCCTGCCGATCTTCGGCAGTCAGTTCCGACAAGACTCGCGGATGCGCCGTCAGCACGGCGCGCGCCGACGCTTCATCGGCCACGGCACAGGCACCGAGCAACAGATCGACGGGCGCGAGGTCATCGACAACCGCGCCGTGCTGCTGCAAGTACGCCGCAGCGGCCCTATTGCCCGCGCGTACCGCCAACGCGTACGGCGTTCGTCCATCGCGTCGGCGAACCGTGATGTTTGCACCGTGTGCGACGAGCAACGCGACGACCGATGCGTCGTACCCGGACGCAACCACCCGATGCAGCGGCACCTCGCCGGCGTACGATTTACCTGCGTGCGAGTTACCCTCGTCGGTCGCACCGGCATTCTCTCCAGCAACGAAGCTCCGCACGTTCGGATCGGCACCATGCGCGAGCAGCCACTCCATGCCGCGGAGTACGGACGCACTGATCGGATTGGACGCACGATGCGTGGCCAGAAAGTAGAGCGGCGTGTTGCCGGACGCGCCGTGCCGTCCGCTCAGCTCCGCACCGAACTCACGCAGCGCCTCCAGACATTCGCGGTGATCGTGCTGCGCGGCGTGATACACGCTTTCGCCGTCGGTCGGGTTGGCGCCACGCTCGAGTAGGAGCCGAGTGAGTGGCTCATCGTTGGCGACGCAGGCAAAGTAGAGAATGGGAATGCGTGCCGTAGCATCGCCCAGCGGCACGGAAGCGTTCGCGCTCGCCCCTGCGTCCAGCAGCAACCGTACGCTCTCCAACCGTGCGCGAGGCGACACGTCCAACTGCGCGTGCAGCGCACACTGCATCGCATACACGATCGGCTCGGTGCCATCGGGCTCGGTGGGTCGCATTGCCGAGGACGGATCCGACGCGATCCAGTCGGCGAGCGCGTCGACATTTGCCGTCGCGGCCGCCGTGTGCACGTTCACGCCAGAGATCGCGGGGTACGCGGTCAGCAGCTCATGCGCCCGCGCGAACTGCTCATCGCGCACGGCCTTGAGAAAGAGCGCGGCGTTCACCCGCAGCGGATCCGCCGCTTCGACCGTGCGCACCAGCTCCTCCCACGAGCGAAGCCCGGCCTGTGTGGCCAGCGCACGCTGCGCATCCGCGATGGTGAGCGCCTCGCGCATCACGTCGTCGCTGGCGGAGACAAACTCCGGAAGCAGCCCGCGCAGTCGCTTGAGCAACACGGCATCGCCCTGTTGCGCCGCGCGCAGCAACTGCATCGACTGCGTCTGCAGTGCGGCGATCGAGAATCCATCCGCCATACCATCCTCCATGTGGCGACCCGCGCCGACTCGTCGAATCGGGCACGGCCGCATCCCGCGCAATCATGTACACGCTGTCGTCGAAGTGCCAATGTAACGATCGGGCAAAGAAGCCGGACTGTCACTGCTGCCGCTTTTTGTGGACATGCAGAATGCCTCGATGATCCAGCCTGTTCCGACTGCAACCGGCAGCTACTCCGTGCTCGACGTGCTTGCCGACGTCGTGAAGTTCTGGCAGATCATCATCTTCGTCTTTGGTGCCTACCAGTTCTACGCCAATCGACGCGAACGACTCGCGGCGGACAAGGTGCGCGAAGCGCAGGAGCGGAAGGACTCCAACTTTCAGGCGTGGCAAGTCGTCAACAGCTCGCAGGGAAAAGGCGGCAGCGGCGGACGCATCGATGCGCTGGCGAACCTCGCCAGAAATGCGCAATCCCTGGCAGGAGTTAATGCCGACGGTGCGTGGCTCGTCGGTGTTGACCTGCGCGGTGCCGACCTCACGCATGCAAGCTTCAAGGACGCCAATCTGCAGGGTGCGCAATTGGCCGGCGCCAATCTTCGCCACGCGAACCTCGAGGGCGCCAACCTGACGGCCGCTCAACTCGATGGTGCGTATCTGCAAGGCGCCCGAGTGGCTGGTGCTCGACTCTCGGCGGCGTCGCTTCTGTCGGCTGACCTCGCGGATCTCGTCGGGTGGCAGGAGATCGCGAGTCTAACCTACGCGCGTCTCCAACACGTGCAGCGTGCACCCGCCGGATTCCGGGCGTGGGCCGTCACTCAGGGCGCGGAGGACCAGTCGCCTAACGAGCCAACGGATGCGGACGGGCATGCCTTTTCGACGCAATTCCGCGCCATGTAGCAACGCAGCCTGACGGGCGAGGGCGTCGTCTGCCATAGGAGCCTCCGTCGGCTAGCGCGTGCGCCAGAGCGCACGCATATATCAGGGCCGATATCTCACCACTGTATCATCTGTAAAATCACCGACTGGAGCCTTTTGATGTCCCAGAAGATCATCGCCGTCTTCGGCGCCACGGGCGCGCAGGGCGGCGGCGTGGTTCGCGCCATTGCCGCAGACCCAAGCAGCGGGTTCGTCGCACGCGCCATCACGCGCAACCCCGAGTCTGACAGCGCCAAGGCGCTCGCGGCGCTCGGCGTGGAAGTCGTTGCCGCCGATGCCGACAAGCCCGAGACGTTGGCCGCGGCGCTCGCCGGCGCGTACGGCGCGTTCGTCGTCACGAATTTCTGGGAGCACTTCAACGCGGAACGTGAAGGCGCGCAGGCCTCAGCGATCGCCCGCGCCACCAAGGCGGCCGGCCTGCAGCACGTGGTCTGGTCCACGCTCGAAGACACGCGCAAGTGGATTCCGCTCAGCGACTCGAGGCTCCCGACGCTGCACGGCAACTACAAAGTCCCGCACTTCGACGCCAAGGGTGCGGTCGATCAGGTGTTCGCCGAGGAAGGTGCGCCGACGACGTACATGATGGCGGCGTTCTACTGGGACAACCTCATTCACTTCGGCATGGGCCCGCGCGCGGGCGAGAACGGCGAGCTTGTGCTCGCGTTTCCGTTGGGTGGCGCGAAGCTCCCGGGTATCGCCGCGGCTGATATCGGCGGATGCGCGTTTGGCATCTTCAAGGAGGGCGCGTCTACGATTGGAAAGCGAATCGGCATCGCCGGCGAGTCGCTGAGCGGCGCCGACATGGCCGCCAAGCTGGGCAAGGCGATCGGTCGTGCGGTGCACTTCTTCGACGTGCCCTTCGACACCTACCGCGGGCTTGGATTCCCTGGTGCCGAAGATCTCGGCAACATGTTCGAATTCCAGGCGATCCTCGGCGACGAATTCCAGTCGGCGCGCGACGCCGCGCGTTCTCGCGTGCTCAACCCAGCCATCCACGATTTCGATGCGTGGCTGTCCAAGAACGCGGCGGCGATTCCGATTGGTTGATTGACCAGCAGCACCGAGGTGCAGTGCGTCAGCGTCGCTTGCGCTGCCCCTCGGTGACCAGCTGCTGATAGAGCCGGCGACGCGCGCGCGCGGCAGTCTCCAGCGTGGCGCCGTCCTTGAGCGTCTTGGAGAGCGAGCGCTGCTTGTATGTCGCGCGCACCACCAGCCCGCCCTGCGGCGTATGGTAGACGCCCACAACGCCGCTTGGTGTGCGTGCCTTGGTCACGATGGGCACGCCATCGATGTAGACCTGCTTGTGCTTCTGGTGCTGACGCAGCACCCAGGCCGCGCACTTTTCCTTGGCCTTCTTCTTCCCGCCGTGCAGGCGATCGGAGAAGAAACGAGAGGGCGGACGGGCACCGTCCACCTCGAAGTAAATGCGACCCTGCCACCCGAAGCTGTTCTTCTCGGGCTGTTCGATGCGAATGACGCCTTTCATGAGCGGACGCTAGAACGTGAGACGCCTGACTCCGACCGTGAGCCAGAAGGAATGGGAATACTATATGCCGAAATAGTATCCGAGTCGAGCCGTTCGCAACAGCGCTCTGCGGTGTGCGTCACGTCACCGACCGCGCTGCGTTAAACAATCCTTGCCAGCCGGGTGACCCGGCGGCCGAGATCGCCGAGTCACGCATCCGCCCGTATTATCCCGCCAGACTGATTTCGCCGCCGCCTGCGCGGTCGGCACGGATTAGTCTCCCCTTGCCGCAGGACCACGCTGTGAACCCTCTGCTGTCCCGTTGCCGTCGACGCGCGCGCGACTCGTCGCTGGTGGCGCTGCTCCTGGTCGCGCTCCTGCTCAGCGCGCCGCGTTCAATGCACGCACAGCCGGCGGACCCGCGGTTCGAGTCGCTGGTGACGATGGCCGAAGCGAAGATGAAGCTCTACGGGGTGCCTGGTCTGTCCATCGGAATTATTCACGATGGTGTCGTGCAGATCCGCGGTGTCGGAGTCACCAACATCGAAGACCCGCTGCCGATCACGCCGCATACCGTCTTCCCCATCGCGTCGATCTCCAAGACGTTCGCGACGACGGCCACCATGCGATTGGTCGAGCAAGGCAAGATCGACCTGCGCGCGCCGGTTCGGACATATCTTCCCGACTTTGCGCTCCAGGACACCGCCGTCGCGCGTACCGTGACCGTCTGGCACTTGCTCACGCACTTGGGCGGCTGGGAAGGTCAGGTCTCCGGTCCGGATCGTGGTTCCGAAACGCTGCCCAACTTCGTGGCCTCGATGTCGGGCGTCATGCAGGTCGCACCGCCGGGCGCAGCGTGGAGCTACAACAACGCTGGCTTCAGCATCGATGGACGCGTGATCGAGTCCGTCACGGGGCAGTCCATCAACGACGCCGTGCGGGACCTGGTCTTTCGGCCGCTTGGGCTCGAGCATGCGGGCACGACAGCCGGCGATTTCATCGTGCAGCGCTTCGCCGCGGGACACATCACGCGCAACGGCGTCCCGACGCTGCAACGCCCCTTCGTACCGTCTACCGGAGTGACCGCTGGCGGCGTTGGTCTGTGCATGACGGACCTCATGACGTACGCGCGCTTTCACCTCGGCGATGGCACGTCACCACGCGGCGAGCGTTTGCTGTCGCGCGAGACGCTGCAGCGCATGCGCACGATGCAGGCACACAAGCAGGGCACGGACGACGACATCGGCCTCAGCTGGCATCTGCGCACCGTGAGCGGCGTACGCACCGCGTCGCACGGAGGAACACTCGGCGGGCACAATCTCCTGCTCGAGATCGCGCCCGACCGCAACTTCGCCATCGCGATTCTCACGAACTCGAACGTCGGATGGCGTGTCATTCAGGATGTGGAGCGCGAGGCGCTCCGCACGTACCTCGGGGCGACGTACGCGTCCAATCAGGGCATCGCCCACCGCGGCGTGCTCGAAACGCTGCCCTCAGCGACGCCGTTGGCCAAGCAGCCCGCGCTCTCGAGCTATACCGGCACCTTTGCACGCCCGTCTAACACGGTCGTCGTGCGCGCGGACAGCACGGGGCTGGTGCTGCAGGTGCGACCGATCAACGGGCAACCATCCCCGGAAATGCGCCTCGCGTTCTTCGGACCCGATCGTGCCGTGGTCCTCGACGGCACCGATCAAGGACAGGCGGTGGAGTTCGTACGCGACGGAAACGGCCGAGTGATGTGGGTGCGCGTGACTGGCCGTGTGGCGGTACGCACTCCATGACCCATCGCTCGGCGAGCCACCCTAACCTACGGATACCGGCATGAAGCGACTCCTCATCGGCACGCTGATCGTGTCTGCAGTTGGTTGTGCAGGACGATCGTCCGTGTCCTCCTCGCCAACGGTGCCACAGACGTTCGACCTCGTGATCGAGAACGGTCGCGTCATCGACGGCACCGGTGCGGCGTGGTTCTACGGCGACATCGGTATCACGGGCGATCGCATCAGCCTCGTCACCACGCGCGGCATGCTTCGCACGGCGAGCGCACGCCAACGCATTGACGCCGCAGGGCTCGCGGTCGCACCGGGATTCATCGATATCCAGAGCGGCTCGACGAACGCGTTCCTGCGGGGCGACTCACGTGTCGTGGGCAAGGTTACGCAGGGCGTCACCACGGAAGTCTTCGGCGAAGGCGGCACGCCGGCACCGCTGAGTCCGGAGATGCTCACGCGCTCTTTGGCCGCACTCGACCCAGCCGACACGCTGTCGCGACGACTGCTGCCGCTGTTCGCGACACCGCACGGGTTCGCCGAGATGTTTCGCGTGATCGAAGCGCGCGGCGCAAGCGTGAATGTGGGCGCCTTCGTGGGGGGCAGTACGCTGCGGGAGTACGGCATGGGATTGGCCGAGGGTGCACCGCCAGCTACCGCGCTCGAAGCGATGAAGGGAGCCGCGGCTCGCGCGATGCAGGACGGGGCGCTCGGGTTTTCGACCGCGCTCATCTATCCGCCCAGCACGTTCGCCAAGACACCGGAGCTCGTGGAGATCGCCAAGGTCGTGCGCGGGGCCGGTGGCATCTACATCACCCACATGCGCTCGGAGGGCGACCAACTACTCGAGTCCATCGACGAGGTGATTCGGATCAGCCAGGAGAGCGGCATTCCGGCGGAGATCTATCATCTCAAGGCGAGCGGAATCCGCAACTACGCCAAGGGGCCGTTGGCGATTGCGCGCATCGATTCAGCGCGCGCTGCGGGGCTCGATGTGCAGGCGGACATGTATCCGTACACCGCCGGCGCGACGGGATTGAGCTCGTGTCTGCCACCGTGGAGTGCCGCGGACGGCAAGCTGTTCGACAATCTCGCGAGCAAGGAGATGCGCGCGAAGATGCGCGCCGAGATGGAGCATCAGACGTTCGAGTGGGAGAACCTCTGCGAACTCGCCACGCCGCCCAATGTGCTCATCTCGCGGCTCAGCTCCCCCACGATGGCGCAGTACGGCGGCATGCGGTTGTCGGCCATCGCCGCTGCGATGAAGACCGACTGGATCGAAGCGGTGATGAATCTCGTGCAGACGGAGCACAACCGCGTGGAGACCACGTACTTCATGATGGATGAAGACAACGTGCGCCTGAATCTGCGGCAGCCGTGGATGAAGATCGGCACCGACGCCGGCGCCGTCGATCCGGCCACGTTCAGAGGGCTCGTGCATCCGCGTTCGCTCGGCACGTTCCCGCGCATTCTTGGCCGCTACGTGCGCGACGAGCGACTGATGCCGCTCGAAGAGGCGGTGCGCAAGATGACGTCGGCGACGGCGACTCGGCTCTCGCTACACGAGCGCGGCCTGCTCAAGCCGGGTATGTACGCGGACGTCGTCATCTTCGACCCGCGCACCATCATCGACAAGGCGACGTACGAGCAACCGCTGCAGGCGTCGGTTGGCGTCCGCGACGTGTTCGTCAATGGCGTCGCAGTGCTGCGCGATGGTCAGCACACGGGAGCCAAGCCGGGGCGCATTGTTCGCGGGCCCGGGTACAGGCGGTAGCGGCTGCACGCCGGAGCGCTCGACGATCATGTCCGAAAGCGGCGAGTGTTCTGCGAGGTGACAGCGTAAGCTCCTCCCATGTCTCCTCCATCGATGCCTTCGCCGATCGACTGTGATCGCGCACGCGCCGCCAAGGATGCCCGCTTTGACGGCCTATTCTTTACGGCCGTGCGCAGCACGCGCGTCTACTGCCGCCCGGTGTGTCCGGCGCCGACGCCGAACCAACGCAACGTCCTCTATTTCCCCACGGCGGCGGCCGCCGCGGGTGCCGGCTACCGCCCGTGCTTGCGATGCCGTCCCGAACTCTCGCCAGATGTCCGGTGGGGCGGCGAGGAGACGGTGCACCGTGCCTTGTCGCTGATCGCGGATGGGGAGTTGGAGGAGCGTTCCGTCGAGGTGCTTGCCGAACAGGTGGGCGTCAGCGGTCGGCAATTGCGGCGACTCTTCCTGCAACACTCCGGTGCCACGCCGATCGCCGTGCACACCACGCGACGCTTGTTGCTGGCAAAGCAACTCCTGACCGAGACGTCGTTGCCCGTCACGCAGGTCGCCTTTGCCTCCGGCTTTCAGAGTGTGCGGCGATTCAATGCGGCGTTCGCGAGAGGTTGCGGGATGGCACCGACTGCAGTGCGCCGGTTAAACACAGGTACCCCGGTGGCCGGCTTCGCACTGCGGCTGGCCTATCGGCCACCGTTCGACTTCGGGTTGATGCTGTCGTTTCTCGCCAAGCGCGTGATGCCCGGGATCGAGCGGGTCTGCGACAACAGCTACGAACGGGTGGTCGGTCCGGTCGACGCCTCCACGCTTGTTCGTGTTTCCGCACGCCCTGGCAAGACGGAGTTGTCGCTCGAGATTTCGAACACGGACCCACAGCGCATTCCAGATATCGTGCGACGAGTGAGGCGGATGTTCGATCTGGATGCGGACCTGGCGGCTGTGCACTCGGTCTTGTCACAGGAGCCCCTGCTGGCCGCCGGTATAGCGCGACGTCCCGGCCTGCGCGTACCCGGCGGCTGGGACGGCTTCGAGGTGGCAGTACGTGCGGTGCTGGGTCAACAGATCAGTGTTGCCGGAGCAACCACGTTGGCGCATCGACTGGTGCAGGCGTATGGGCAGGAGCGACCCGATGCACCGCATGGATTGAATCGATGCTTTCCGCGCGCCGACGCGTTGGTTAACGCCCCACTGGAGCAGATTGGCTTGCCCAGCGCGCGAGCGGAAACGATTCGCGGATTGGCGGACGCCGTGCTTCACGGCCGCGTCGGATTTCACGCGGGCCAGCGACTGGACGCCGTCGTCCGCACGTTCACCTCGCTGCGCGGCATCGGCGACTGGACGGCGAACTACATCGCGATGCGTGGGCTCGGGCATCCGGACGCCTTTCCCGCTGGGGATCTGGTTCTACAGCAGGTGCTTGGCCAGGGGAAGCGATTGAGCGAACGAGAGGCGGAAGCGCGGTCGCAGGCGTGGCGCCCGTGGCGCGCGTATGCCGTGCTGCATCTGTGGCAGCTGTCTGGCGAGTCTCCACTGAACGAGTCGACCGCCGAGGTGACGCATGTGGTGTGACCGATTCAACACGCCAATTGGGCTGCTCACGGTGGCCGTCGACGACGCGGGATTGCGCTATGTGCTGTTCGAGCACGGCAAGCATCCGCCCCCAGACCAGTTGGGCTGGCGGTTTGATCAGGGCGCGACACGCGAACCCCGCGAGCAGTTGCTCCAGTACTTCTCGGGCGATCGCCGGTCGTTCGATCTGAAGTTGGGTCCTTCCGGTACGGACTTTCAGCTCCGCACGTGGCGCGCACTGGGCGAAATCCCGTACGGCACAACGTGGAGCTACTCGGAACTCGCGATCCGCGTTGGCGCTCCCACGGCGGTCCGGGCGGTGGGCGCCGCCAACGGACGCAATCCGCTTCCGATCGTGCTCCCCTGCCATCGTGTCATCGGCAGCAACGGCAGTTTGACCGGCTTTGGTGGCGGACTGCCCGTGAAGCGGTGGCTGCTCGACCTCGAGAACCAAGGACAAGACAACCAACGCGGCGAATCACGAAGCCCACGCACTGATGGTACCCTGTCGCTGTGGTGAGCGACATTGCGCCGTGTGGTCTGTCGAGGCACCGAAACGACAGCGCGGCCGGTGAAATCACCGGCCGCGCTGTTGGTTCTTGGAGGGCGTTGTCTCGAGCCCCTACTTCACCGCGTTCACCATGTCGAAGATCGGCAGGTACATCGCGACGATCATGCCGCCAACCACCACGCCGAGGAACACGATCATGATGGGCTCGAGCAGTGAGAGCAGCGCGCTCACGGCCGCGTCCACTTCGTCGTCGTAGAAGTCGGCGATCTTGGTCAGCATTTCATCCAGACCGCCCGTCTGCTCACCGACGGCGATCATGCTGATCACCATGGGCGGGAACACGTTCGACTTTTGCAGCGGGCCGGCGATGGTTTCACCACCAGCGATGCTGGCGCGGCTGCTCATGATGGCGTCCTGCACGACGCGATTGCCCGACGTGCGCGCGGTGATTTCGAGACCGTCGAGAATGCTGACGCCAGACGAAATCAGCGTGCCGAGCGTGCGGGTGAAGCGCGACACGGCCGACTTGCGGAGCACGTCGCCCAACACCGGCACGTGCAGCATGGCGCGGTCGATGACGAGCTGACCACTCGGCGTGGAGTAGTACTTCTTGATCGCGAAGAACCCGCCTGCGCCACCTGCGATCAGCAGGTACCAGTACGAAGTCAGGAATCCTGACAACGCGATCACCACGCGCGTCGGGAGCGGCAGCTCCATGCTGACGGAGCTGAACATGCTCGCGAACACGGGAATGACCTTCCACAGCAGGATGACCACGCACAAGCCGGCCACGCACATGATGACCGTGGGGTAGATCATCGCGCCCTTCACTTTGCGAACGAGGGCGTCGTTCTTTTCCATGAAGATCGCGAGGCGATTGAGGATGGTATCGAGGATACCACCCGCCTCACCGGCTGCGACCATGTTGGTGTACAGGTCCGAGAACGCTTTGGGATGCTTGCGCATCGCGTCGGCGACCGTGTTACCGGACTCCACGTCGAACACGACATCGCGCACCACCGCGGCCAGCGACTTGTTCTCGCTCTGCTTGGCGAGAATGTCGAGCGCCTGCACGAGCGGCAGACCGGCGTTGATCATCGTGGAGAACTGTCGCGTGAAGATCACGATGTCGCGCATGCTGATGCCGCCACCGGTCTTCTTGGCGCGCGCCTTCTCCTCATCGACCTTGATGATCGTCAGGCGCTGCCGACGCAGCTGCGCGACGACTTCATCGCGCGACGGCGCATCGATCGTCGCCGACTTGAGCTCGCCGTTGTTGTTGCGCGCGGTGTAGGTAAACGTAGGCATGCGTTACTCCTGGAAATCGAACTGGAATGCGAACTCGAAAGCGAAGCTGATGACAGAACGGGTGCTGCGGTGCGCGCGATCGTTCATCGGCGTACTCCGCCGGTGAGCGTGCGTTCGGCCTGGCGTCGATCGGGACCGGCGGCCTCGTCGCCCGGACCCTTGCCGATCATGCGCAGGAACTCGTTGGGATCGCCCGAAGCGCGCACGCATTCGTCGGCGCTCACGGTGCGGGTCACATAGAGCTGATAGAGCGCGTCGTTCATCGTCTGCATGCCCCACTTCTTGCCCGACTGCATCAGCGAGTAGATCTGGTGCACCTTGTCGTCGCGAACGAGCGCGCGAATAGCTGGGGTGACGACGAGAATCTCGCAGGCCATCGCACGCCCCTTTCCGGCAACCTTGGGGAGCAGCACCTGCGTGATGATGCCTTCGAGCACGAACGCCAACTGCGCGCGCACCTGACTCTGCTGATGGCTTGGAAAGACGTCGATGATGCGGTTGATCGCTTCGGCCGCGCTGTTGGTGTGCAACGTGGCGAAGACGAGGTGGCCGGTTTCGGCGATCGTGAGCGCCGCCTGGATCGTCTCCAGGTCGCGCATTTCGCCGATCAGGATGACGTCCGGGTCTTCACGGAGCGCGTACTTGAGCGCGGAGGCGAAGCTCTTGGTATCCGCGCCGACCTCGCGCTGATTGATGATGCAGTTGCGGTGCCGATGAATGAATTCGATCGGATCTTCGACGGTGATGATGTGCCCGCGACGTTCGGTGTTGATCTTGTCGATCAGCGCGGCCAGCGTCGTGCTCTTGCCCGAACCGGTAGGCCCCGTGACGAGCACCAGCCCACGCGGACGCTCGGCGAAGCCCGCGATGACCGGCGCGAGATTCAGATCGTTGAACGTCTTGATGTTGAACGGGATCTGTCGGATCACCATGCTCACGCAGCCACGCTGCTTGAACACGTTGCCACGAAAGCGCGACAGGTTCGCGATGCCGAACGAGAAGTCGAGCTCGTCCTCCATTTCGAACCGCTTCTTCTGGTTTTCCGTGAGCACCGAGTACGCCAGCTGCAGCGTGTCGCGCGGCGTCAGCACATGCTCGACCGCCGAGCTCACGATATCGCCGTCTACGCGCAACTTCGGCCGATCTCCCGCCGTGATGTGGAGGTCGGACGCATCCTTCCCGATCATCTCGTCAAGGAGCGTCCGGAGGGAGACAGGCGTCTGGCTGGGAGCAGTCATGGATGCGGAAGAGGATCAGGTACCGAACCGCCGCGGGGCGATCCGAGGAAGGACGAGCCGATCGGTGAGTCGAAACCCACCGTCACACGGAACTACGCAGACGTTTCACGGATGACCTGATCGAGCGTGGTCAGTCCCTTGAGCACCTTGAGCCAGCCGTCCATGCGCAGCGACAGCATCCCCTCGGAGAT
Organism: Gemmatimonas sp.; assembly: GCA_965279375.1. Lineage (GTDB taxonomy): Bacteria > Gemmatimonadota > Gemmatimonadetes > Gemmatimonadales > Gemmatimonadaceae > Gemmatimonas. Next base: position 4,891,750 of record OZ257156.1, read on the forward strand.
GGCGGTATCGCGCAGCACTTGCACGTCGACATTCTGCATGACGCACTTCTTGATGGTCTGCGTCATGAACATCACTTCGTAGACACCCTGACGACCCTTGAGACCGGTGCCCGCGCACGCGTCGCAGCCGGTGCCCTTGAAGAACGGCAGCTCGCCGATGCGCGTATCGAGGCTGAGGTTGGTCAGAAACGGTGCGGCTTCAGCGGTGGCGCCCTTGCGTGCGTCGTTCAGCGCTTCGTCGGTGAAGCGCAGCTCGCGCATGGTGGTATTCGCCGTCACCTTCGCGCCCGCCAGTTCGGCCACGTCCGGCGTGTATTTGCGCTTGCACCGTGGGCAAATGCGTCGCACGAGACGCTGCGCCAGGATCAGATTGAGCGCCGACGCGACGTTGAACGGCTCGAGGCCCATGTCCAGCAGTCGCGTGATCGTTTCCGGCGCCGAGTTGGTGTGCAGCGTGCTCATGACCATGTGACCCGTGAGCGCGGCCTTGATGGCGATGCCGCCCGTCTCCAGATCTCGAATTTCGCCGACCATGATGACGTTCGGATCCTGTCGCAGGAACGCCTTCAGTGCCGCGGCGAACGTCATGCCGATGTCGGTGCGCACTTGCACCTGATTGATGCCGTAGAGGTTGTACTCGACGGGATCTTCGGCGGTCATGATGTTCGTATCGCCGGTGTTGATCTTCGACAGCGCCGAATACAGCGTCGTCGTCTTGCCGGAACCGGTCGGTCCCGTCACCAGCACCATGCCGTACGGGTTGGAAATCGCTTCCATCAGCTCGCGTTCGGCGCGCGGCTCGATACCGAACTTCTCGAGATCGAGCGTCAGGTTGCCCTTGTCGAGGATTCGAAGCACGACCTTTTCGCCGAACAGCGTGGGGAGCACGCTCACGCGGAAGTCGATGACCTTCTTGCCGACCTTGAGCTTGATGCGCCCGTCCTGCGGCACGCGACGCTCGGCGATGTTCAGCGACGCCATGATCTTGAAACGGGAGATCAGCGCCGCACGCATCTTGAGGGGCGGCTTCATCACTTCCTGCAGCGCACCGTCGATACGGTAGCGCACGCGCAGATCGTGCTCGAAGCACTCGAAGTGAATGTCGGACGCGCCTTTATGCACAGCGTCCACGAGAATGGCGTTGATCAGCTTGACGACGGGCGCTTCGTCGACCTGCGCGGCGAGGACACTCGCATCCTGCGCGTCATCCTGCGACTCGATGACCTCCACATCGTCTTCTTCGGCCGCGGCGATGTCCTGCAGCAGCGACTGCATGTGGATCTCATTCGCTTCGTAGTGCTTCTCGATCGCCGCGCGCATCGAGTACTCACCGGCGAGCACCGGGATGATGTCGTAGCGCGTGATGAACTTGAGATCTTCGACGACACCCATCACCGTCGGGTCGGCGATGGCGACCGTCAGCTGCCGGCCCTCGCGCTTGAGCGGCAGCACGGTGTGCTTCGACGCCAGCTCGGCCGGAATCAGCTTCAGCAGGCGCGTATCGACTTCGAATCGGGCAAGATCGACGGCCGGCATGCGATACTGGCGGGCCAGCATACGCACGACTTCAGTCTCCGGCACCAGTCCCATCTTCACGACGGTCAGCCCAAGTCGCTGCCCAGGATGCTGGGTCTGCTCTGCAAGAGCTTTCGCGAGGTTGTCCTTGGTGAGTAATCCCTCGCGTACGAGCAGATCACCCAACCGTTCTGTTGGACGTGCCGGGCTTGAAGTCGCGGGAGCTGCCATGGTACTCAGTGACGGTCGAGAGCGGGCGAGAGAGGGTAGAGACGCCGACCGCTCGCCTCACTTTGTTATGGACGGGACCCACTGGAAAACGTCACCAGTGGGGCGATGAGCGCCGCGGTTGTAACGCCGATGCCGGGAACGTGACGGAGCGCGTCGATATCTTCGAATGGGCCGTGCCGTACGCGCCACGTGACGATGCGCTTTGCGAGCGCTGGACCGATGCGTGGCAACTGCTCGAGCTCAGACGCGGATGCGCTGTTGATCTCCAGCGGCTGGGCGGACGAGGGCCCTGAAATCGCTGGAGTCGTCGGCGCTCGACGTCGGGCTCCGCGAGAAGGTGTCGGCGGGCGAGGCGATTCTCTTGAGGCCCCAGCACGATCCCGGCGACGGCTCCGCCGGCCCGACCGATCGCTTCCTGCTTCTCGGGCCGAATCCACCGCAGCCAGCTGCGCCGCGAGGGCTCGCTCCGCAGGCGATCCCGACTCAGCGGCGCTGGTTCCAGTGGCCCGCTCGAGCTCCGCGTTAAGCCGACGCGCCGACTGCCAGCGCGCCGCGCCGCCCAGACAGGCGACGACAGCGAGGAAGCTCAGGGCACGACGTTCGGCGGCGGTGGGCATGCGCGCAGGGTAGCCGAACGCATAGACGCCCCCGCCATCAGTTGCACGCCCCCACGCTCATTACCACGCAAGCGGCCAAGCACTCGCCGCCCGCAGCCCGCAGCCCGTAACCGGAAACTCTACCGCAACTCTCCGGCAAAGAACCGCAGCTGCATCGTCGCACTCAGCACCGTGTTGGAAATCCGTCGGTTGAGCGTGCGATCGAACGAGAGCACGTGGGATCCGGTCAGGCTGAACGTGACCAGCTCGGACACGTCGGTCGCCGCGTTGAGATTGAACGCCTGTCGCCCGTTGTTGGTCAGCACCGAGCTGATACCTGTGGAGGTGCCCGTCTCCGCGCCGCCCAGCGTGCTTGAGGCTATGGCTCCGATCACACCACCCACGACGGTCTTCGTTTCCTCGGACTGATACGACAGCTGCGTGCGCAGGTTGCTGCGTGTGTTCCAGCGCTTGGGCAGCTTGAAGCTGCGCGAGACATCGAAACTCATCTGGCGAGTATCGAGGGCGGTCAGCGATCCCGGGCGCGAGTCCTCACGCTTGATGCGGTTGAACGAGCCGTTGGTGGTGACGCCACCGAAGAACGCCCAGCTCAACGTACCGGACAGCGGCCGACTCTTTGCCAGCGTTCGACTGCGATCGAAGAGCGCGCCGGTCTCGTTGGGGATACTGGTCTGCTGCTCCGTCACGAGGTAGCGGCCGTTGACCGACACCAGGTTGAGCACCTTCGCCAGCGACTTGGGTCGCCAGCTCCAACGCAGCGTGTAGTCTGGGTGCACGCGCTGCTCGCTAGTGATGAGTGCCTGGAATCCGTCGAGCGAACGACGCAGCCACGTTTCGGTGGTGCCGCGTTCAAAGCGCGAACCGAACGTGAGACCAAGCGGCAGGTTCACGGAGCCGAGTGCGGTGAACTGCTTGACGCGTCCAGCGGCCGTCGCGAGTCGCGAATTCACGCCACGGAAATCCGTTACTCCGCCCAATCCGAACTGATAGCCAACGCCCGGCATGAAGACGGTGTTGTCGTAGTTCGAATTGAGACTTTGCGACCAACGCAATTCGATCGGCGCGAAGAAGCGGCCCAACCAGCGCGTCCGCGACTTCTCGGTCGTGCGATCGAGCACGAATCGGCCAAGATCCACCGTCGTGCCGGCGCGCCAAGTCTGTGCCGCACCAAGTCGCTTGGGCAAGCGGAAGGCGCTCGTCGAGTCGCCTTCGCGCAACAGCGCGCGCGCGTTGGGATCCTTGTTCAAGTCAAAGCGCGACGTGAAGTCGAGTACGGGTCGCAGCCAGGGCGCCACGTTGGGTGCGAAGCCAACAGCCGACGTCAGCGAGCGCTCGCGCTCCAGTCCAAAGTTCGCTCCGACAAAGCGAATGCGCTCTGCTTCCGCGGCCTCGCGCCGAGCAATGCTGTCCGGCAACGTCGTCGCATCGCGATAGTCGCGCAGATCGAGGAGCTGGCGCGCGTCCAAGCTCGCGGTGAGCGACGGCACGGGCTGGAACTCCATGCGTGCACTGTTCTGCCAGTAGTGCGTCAGGCCGTACACCACCCGTCCTGTATCTGTCACCGAGGCCGCTGCCTTGGTGAACGACGTGAACGAGTTGGTGTTGCGCGCCAGCGAACTGGTGAGCCTGAACTGCGTGGGCGACCAGCGATACTTCTGCGTGAGCAGACCACGCACGACCCCGCTCTGCTGCCATGATTGCGGCAGCGCGCCCAGCATCCGGCCAAGGAAAGACGGTAGCGCCCCTTCTCGCTGGTCGTTGGCGAGGTTGAGCGTCGCGCCAAACACGTAGTTGCTGCTCTTGGCCGACTGAAACGCACTTTGCGACGTGCCGTTGGACCACGAGCCGTTGAGCGCGAGTCCGTTGACCACGGGCGCGTACCACCCGTTGGTAAGCGGCGTGGCTCTTCGCAGCGCCATCGCATAGTTCACACGCCGATCGCTCGGATTACGGATACCGTTTAAACCGCTGGCCCGCACGTCCGACTGATTGATGAACAGCTGATCGACGCCGGAGCCCGCGTAGTCCATCGAGAACGGCAACACGATGCCCAGCTTGGCCGGCAGCATCCGCTCGAGATGCACGGTGCTGCCCACGCTCACACCGCTCGACGTCAGGAACGTTGGCGTCTCGCCGAGCTGTCGGAAGTTGGGATCACGACGACTGAGGTTCAGGCGGAAATCCGCGAGGTCGCCCGCGTTGGCCGACAAGCCGATTTCTCCGGCAAAACCGATGTCGTCCACCACGTCGGTCAGGCGAATGTCGTTGACCCAGAGCTCCAGCGTGTCATTGGGGAGCAGCGCAGTGCCACCACGCGGCACGCTGTCCACGCGAATGATGCCCACCGCCATTTCCTGCACACCGGCGAGGTTGGGCGGCGTCACGCTGGGGTCCGCGCTGTAGACGATGTAGCCATCCTGACAGACGGCGTATCGACGCACAGTCACGCCGCGCGGCAATCCGGAGCGACGCAGCATCTCGAGATCGGCGCCGGTACACGCGAGCGAATCCTTGGACGCCGTGAGGAAATTGTTCTCCAGCTGCGCGCGCAAGAACTGGAACTTGGTCAGATCCACCCGCACTTCGGGATTCCACGCCGACTGCGTCGGACCTGCATCTACCGCGGTGCGATACATGTAGAAGTTGTTCTCGTCACGCCCAAGCTTCACGAAACCATTCAGCTCCCCGGCCTGCCCCCACCCGTTCCCTCGGCCACGCATCCACAACCGCAGCGTCTTGTAGCCCATGAACGTCTTGGTGCCCTCGGCGAAGCGGAAGAACGCCTCCGCTCGATCGAACGGCCGCAGCGTCTGCCCCACCACACCGGTCTGCAGGCGCAACGCATGCTCATTCACCTGCTGCGTCACGTTGGAGTAGCCGGACTGTTTGTTCTCCGGCGCCTCGATCACGCCGGGCGGAGCGGTATACGGCAAGACTCCCGTGGAATCGAGCGTCCCGATCACCGACGCAATCACATAGCCAGCGGACAAACCCAGCGAATCGCCCGCCGCACCAGAGATCGGACGATCGGCGCGCTTGAGCCACGGCGCACCAATGAGGCGCAGACGAGCGAGAGCGATGCGCGTGAACTCATCATCGCCCGCCTGCGCCGACGACACCATCGTCAGGCGCATCGCACGCATGCGACGATCACTCGGCGCGTTCTGCTCTTCCAGCGGCGCTCGCCAGTTGAGGCGCACCTGCACCCAGCAGAGCGAGTCTGACGCCGCCGCGCCTGCGGTGGAATCCGCATAGCAGCGGCCGGTGCGAGTCCACGTTCGCCGATCGCTCAGGTCCACAGCGAAGCGCTTGAACTGCTCCTGATCGACCTGCGCGTCGGTCAGGTTTAACCGTCCGTCGAGATCGATGTCCTCTTCGTCCAGGCGGTTGTTTCGCACGCCGCAGTTGGCGCGACTGTCGCCCAACAGCTGCGTGGTACGTGTGGACGACGAACACAGCGTCACCTTGTACTGCGTGCTCACACTCGGCGCGCCCGACGTACGGTCTACCACTACGAGCGTATCGGCGACATCGCCCGGTCGGCCGAGGTCGTTGACGACAGCGTTGAAGGCACGAGAGAACGGGTCGCGTTCGGAGTCGTAGCGATCGAAGCCGACGAGCCGCTTGCCGCGATACGTCGAGTCGGGTGCAGCGCCGGCGCGCGCGCTCGGTGCGACCGTGAGTGTTTCCGGCGCGAACGCCACCGCGTTTTCGCTCAGCTCACCGAAGTCGAAGATCAGCGTGGGGTTTTTTTGCGTACGATTGGCGCCAGTTTTGACAAGCGCGAAGAACTCCAGGTTCTCGATGCGCGAGAGGTCGGCGCCGGTTGGGTTGAGCACTGTGCGCATGGAACGCCAGCGACGCCCTGACGGAGTGCTTCCCACGAGCGTGTTGTTGCCGACGGTCCACGCGTAGCGACGCTTGCCCGTGGCGGGATCGATATCGAACACGCCACCGGCCTTGAGCGGATAGAGCTGCATCCAGAGCAACTGCTCGAACGGCTGCACGCCATTGCCGATGAAGCGCACCGAGGGATCGATCTGGTCGATGCTGTAGCGCGTGACTGCACCGCTCGTGTCGATGCCGTTGTTCTGGAATGCGAGCGTGGTGGCGCGATTGAGAGCCAGCGTCGTGCCACCAATGAGCGAACCCAAGCGCGTACCGAGCGACGGTCGAGAGCTGAACTGCCACGCCGCCTCGCCGAGCGGGATGTCGCGACCGGCGTCTCCCTCGAACGATTCGAGATAGGCCTGCCCAGCGGAATTGGGCTGTGGCTTGCTCATCGCGAACTCGCCCTGCATGGCGATGCGCGACGTGCTGGCGCCAGTGTTGAATGGGAGCTTCTTGAGCGCACTGGTGAGTGCCGTCGCGTCCCACGCCATGTTGGCCGTCACGCCGGCCACGAGGGAGCCAATGGGCTCGAAACCAAGCTGCGGGCGATTGAGCAGCGAACGCTGTTGCTGCGAGATCGCGGTAAAGGAGAGCTGGCCGTTCTCGAGCGGAAACTGCGTAGCGAGACCGAGGATCGTGGTGGGTGCCGCGCCGAAGGTGGGGTTCTGTTCGTAGCGAACGTTCACCTGTCGTGGACGCGGAAAGAGCGTGTCCGGCCGATTGAAGGTGATGCTGCCCAGATCGTAGCTGACCGTGTAGTCGATGTCGCGCTCGAGCAGTCGCCCGTCGATGGTGACGCGCTCGGAGTTGGGGCGCAGCTGAATGGCATCGAGCTTGATCGTGCCGACATCAGCGCCACCGTCGGACTGATAGCGCGCAATCATGCGGTAGATCGTCTGTGGGCGCTGCGACGAGTACAGATACTCGTTGGGATAGCGATACAGCGTGTCGTTGGCGGGGTTGGCCAGCGGCTGCGCGAGGCCGGCGCGCGCGAACGGCTGCACCGACGGAAAGAAGATGAAGTAGTCGCGAAAGAGCTTCTGCTGGCCGCCGCTCGATGCGGAGATGTTCGGATCGTTGGGGCGCGGCCAGACGCGATTGTCCACGTCGAACGCCGAGGCATTGGTGGCCTGCGACAGTCCGAAGAGACGCAGATATGTCTCACCGCGCGAGGAGTCGAACGGCTTCTCCTGATCGCCCGAGATGCCGGTAACGAGCTTGAGCGAGACCGATTGGCGCTGCACGTCCTCGCCGCCTAACCGATAGGCCGACTTGATCTCGCGAAAAAAGTACTCGGTGTTGCTCGGCTGCAGCTCTGGCTCCCACAGGAGATTGGCGAACTGCGGCGCCGTGGTGAACTCGACGTCGGGCGTGCCGCCGGTGTTCACGTTCCGGCCGGGCGTCCCGTTCTCGGTGACTTCGTACGCGATGGCCAGCCGCTCGGCGTTGGGCGTGAGCGGTCGCACCAGCGCGATCCAGAGCTGCGAGGGATCGACGTAATAGTCGATGTTCTCGCGCAGCAGCTCGTAGATCTGTCGCGACTGATTGCGCGCACCGCGCACCGAGAACTGCGGACCACGCGGGTTCTGGTTGGCTGCGCCGATCTGTTGGCGATAGATGTAGACGCGCGTCGGTCGCACCGAGTCGGGGAGAGCCGCGGCCAGTCCCTGCATCTGCTGCCGGTTGAGCAGGTCGATGTTGGGGAAACCGCTGAAGCGGCGCGGGTCCACCGTGAAGAAGAAACGCCCCGTTTCGATCTGGATGTCGTCGATCGGGCGCGTGACTGTTTGCTGCGAGCGATCGCCCACCGTGAACACATTGTCACGCGAGACGTTGCCTTTCTGCTGCGCGAAGATCGTGCTGAAGCGCATCGCGCCCAGTTTGCCCGTGGCCTGCACGCCGTAGTTGCCCGACGGGATGCCGGCCGTGAGGTAGCGCGACTGCGGCGGCTGAAAGGTGACGTTTCCCACTTCCAGCCGTTGCAGCCATTCGTTGGGCTTGCCCTGGTAGTAGACCGAAATGTTGTTGGAGCCGTCGAACTCACGCTGCGAGTCGTAGTCGACGCCCACGTTCACGCGCTCCGCCACCACGCCGCCCGAGCGGAGCTGGAACTGGAAGTCGAAGGCGGGGGGCTGGAAGGCGCCGAAGCAGTTGCTGCCGATGACCGTGATCTGGGCCGCGGTGCACCGCTCGTTCCGGCTACGCTGGAGCTTGGACTCCAGTCGTGCGTTCAGTTCGATGCCCAGGCCGCTCAGGTCTCGCAGGAGATCCTTCGCCGCGGGGGGCGTGTCCACCGGGATGAGCCGCGAGCGGGAGGCCGGCCGAGACGGACTGGGTCGGGGGGTCGTCCGGAGTGCGAACGGACTGGTGAAGAGCCAGCCGCCCGACGGCAGCCCCAGTCCCGAGGCCCTGGGAGCGGGAGCCACCTGCTGTGCCTCTGTCTTCGTGGCCACCAGGAGACCCAGGCCCGCGAACAAGGCGGGGATCCCACGGCGCAGCAGACGACGCACCGAACTCCGGTAGTGGGGTACGAGCGGCGCGTTCAGCCGCGTCGTCACAGTGGCGGTCAGGGGGCGCAAACTGGCAACAACAGCGGACTTATGTCGCTGCGCCCTTGATAATGCAGGTAGTCACAGGGGAATTTACGTCGTGAAGCTTATTACCCGCTACGTGGTGCGAGAGCACGTCGGTCCGCTCGTGTTCGCGCTGACGGCGCTGACGTCGCTGCTCATGCTGCAGTACGTGGCCCGACAACTCGCCAATCTCGCCGGCAAGGGACTCCCTTGGTCGGTCATTTGGCAGTTCTTCTATCTGTCACTGCCGTTCACGATCGCCATGACGATGCCCATGGCGGTGCTCGTGGCGACGCTCTACGCCTTCGGTCGTATGGCGGCCGAACATGAGATCACCGCCCTCAAGGCGAGTGGGGTGCGCGTCCGCTCGCTCGTGCTGCCGGTGATGGGCTGTGCATTCCTGCTCTCGCTGGGCATGGTCGCCTTCAACGACCAGGTCATGCCGCGGGCCAACCACAAGCTGCGCATCCTGCAACAGGACATCGCGCGTACCAAGCCGACGCTCGCACTGCGCGATCAGGTACTCAACGCGCTCACCGACCAGTTCTACATGCGCGTCGGACGCAGCGACGCCGTGACGAACAAGATGTGGGACGTCACCATCTACGACCTGTCGCGCGGTCCGGAGCGGAAGACGATCTACGCCGACAGTGGCGTCTTCTCGTTGGCGCCCAACGGCCAGGATCTGCAGATGGAGCTGTTCGACGGCTACGCGCAGGAGTTCGTGCGCGCCGACAGTCGTCGCCTGCAGCGTTCCTTTTTTCGCACGCAGATGGTCCGCGTACGCAACATTTCGCGGACGTTCGAGTCATCGCAGGGCGACAGCTATAAGGGCGACCGCGAGATGACGATCTGCGAGATGCAGCAGAAGTACTACCTTAACGCGATCGAGTTCGAGCGAATCCGGCAGGACTACATCGCGTATCTCTCGCGCACGGTCTCCAAGGGCACCAAGAGCATCGTCGTGCCGCGCCCGCGTCCGCGGAAGGACGCGCTGGCCAACGCGTATTGCACCGGCTTGCAGTCGGTCGCCTCCGTGTTCCGCGTGAAGACGGCGCAGGCGCAGGAACCGCCCAAGCCGGGTCAGCAGCCGCCGCAACAGCAACCGCCGACTCCGGCTCCCCAGCCACCGGCGCAGCAACAGCAACAGCAGCAGCAGCAACAGGTGCAGCCGGCTGCGCAGCCGCAGCCCGCGCTGGTCCCCGGCCAGGTGCCTCAACCGCCGACCGCGCGTGACTCGGCCAATGGCGTTCCGCCGGCCAGCGCGGTGCCGTCCACGCCGCCGCCGACGCCCGACCCGAATGCCGCCATCCCGGCGCCGTTGATTCCGCAGACGGTGGACTCGGTCGCAATGTTCAAGGGCGCCGCATTGGCTGCCACCACGCAGCTCAACGACTCGCGCGAATCGCTGGATAGCCTCAGCGTGGAGATCCAGAAGAAGTTCGCGCTCTCCTTCGCCTGCCTCGTGTTCGTGCTCTTCGGGCCGCCGATCGCGCTCCGCTTTCCGCGCGGCGGCGTGGGTGTCACGCTCGGCGTGAGCATCGTGGTGTTCGGTCTCTACTACATCTGCCTCATGGCTGGTGAAGCGCTCGCCGACAAGGGACGCCTGCCAGCAATCGTCGCGATGTGGGTCGCCAACGTGATCTTCGGGATCACAGGCGTGTTGCTGCTGTGGCGCGTCGAGTCCACCACGGACACCTCGCGTGGCGGCGGGCTTCTCGATTGGTGGGCCGACCGCAAGGCGAGGGCATCGCTGCGGGCACTCGAGCGGGCCGAGCGCGCGACCGCCAAGGCGTCACCGGCGGCGGGCGCATGACGAGCAGCTCTGAACGCACAGCGTCGAGCCACGGTCGGCGTCGCTTCATCACGCCGCTCGATCGGTATGTGGCGAGCGAGTTCGTCCGCATCTTCGGCGTGACGATGCTCGGCTTCCCCGTGCTCGTCTTCGTGATCGATCTCGTGGACAACCTGCGCAAGTACACCGAGCGCAAGCTGACCATGCAGGCAGTGGCGATGAGCTACCTGTACTGGATTCCCGATACGCTGTTCATGGTGCTGCCGGTCGCGGTGCTGTTTGCCACGGTGTTTTCGATCGGCACGTTCACACGGTACTCCGAGATCACGGCGGCCAAGGCCTCGGGGATCAGCTTTTACCGGTTCATTGCGCCCATCGTCGTGCTCGCCTTCCTGGCCACCGGTATCGATCTGGTGTTCAGCGAGGTGGCACCGCCGGCCAACGCCAAGCGACTCAAGCTGCTCGAGGGCAATTCTTTCCGAGACAATGCGCGCTACAACTTCGCCTTTGCGAGTGAAGCGGGGCGCGTCTATCGCATCTACACGCTCGACGTGGCGCAGCTCACCGTGGACAACATCGAGCTCGAAAAGCGCGTCTCCGACAAGCAGCCCGGACAGTTGATCGCGGCGAAAGGCGGCAAGTGGCACGCCAATCGCGGTTGGATGCTGACATCGGGGACGATGCACGTCGTTCCCAATGACACCGTGGACCTCGCGGTGTCGTTCGACTCCATCGCCGATCGGGAGATGAAGGAAACACCGTCGGAGCTGCGCGCCAGCGAGCGCCAGCCGACGGAGATGAACTTCGCCGACCTGACGCAATTCATCAAAGTGCTGGAGCGTTCCGGAGCGGAAGTGAACACGCTCAAGGTGGAGCGTATGCTCAAGATCGCGATCCCCGTCACCTGCATCATCATTGCACTCTTCGGAGCACCGCTGGCCACCAGCTCCCAGCGCGGCGGTGCGGCGTATGGTGTGGCCATCAGCCTCGCGGTGACGATCCTCTTCCTCGTGCTCATTCAACTCACCAAGGCCATCGGCGGCAAAGGAATTGTCTCGCCGGAGGCCGCCGCGTGGATGCCCAATGCGCTGTGCGGCATCATCGCGCTGGTGCTGTTGGCGCGTGTCCGGACCTGACCTCGTGATCAAGTAATGCCGTTCCGTCCTGATGTGCTGCTGCGTCTCGCGATGCACCGGACCTCGAAGATTCTCACCGCGATCGGCAAGCGCGCGTACTACGCGCGCGACATCGCCCGCGCGGTGCGGGAGCCGGGGACGTGGGCGCCCGAGACGATCCGGCAGATGAAGACGATCGGCGTGGAGTCGCTGCCGCTCTCGATGATCGTCGCCGCGTTTCTGGGCGGCGTCACCGCCTTCCAGACGCGCTACCAGCTCTTCCCCGGCGTGCAGCTGTCGGTGGTCGGACTCATCGCGCGCCAGAGCATCGTGCTCGAGCTCGGGCCGCTGCTCATCGCGCTTGTGCTCACTGGTCGCATCGGCGCACGCATGACCGCTGAAATCGGAACCATGCGCGTGACCGAGCAGATCGATGCGCTCGAAACACTCTCCTTCGACCCGATCGCCTATCTCGCGCTGCCGCGTTTGATCGCGACGCTGATCATGCTGCCGGCGCTGACGATGATCGCCAACGCGACCGCTATCGCCAGTGCGTGGGCTACGCTCATCCTGGCCACCGATGTGCGCACCGACGACTTCGTGTCGGGACTGCGGCTGGCCTTCACCGAGTTCCAGGTCGTCTACTCGATGATCAAAGCGGTGTCGTTCGGCGGTGCCATCGCGCTGGTGTGTTCGTATGAAGGCTACGTGACCGAAGCTGGTGCCGAAGGCGTGGGCCGCTCTACCGCACTCGCCGTCGTCATTGCGTCGGTCTCCATTCTCGTGCTCGACGCCATCGTCGCGGCGATCTTCGCTCCGTTCATTCAGGCATAAGGACGCTTCATGCCTCGCACTCAATTTCTCGTCTCATGAAAAGCCGTCGTGATGAAGTCATGGTGGGGCTCACGCTCCTCTTCGCCGTTGTGGTTGGGCTGGGCGGCACCGTCTGGGTGGCGCGCGGTGGCCTCTCCAGCGGCTACGACATGTACGGCCGCTTCCCATGGGGCGCCGGACTGAAGACCGGGCAAGCCGTTTTGCTGGCCGGCGTGCAGGTCGGCTTCGTGAAGAAGGTCGAGCTCGTGCCGGACGGAACGCTCTCGGTCACGATGCAGATCAACAAGGAGTACCAGGTCCCCAAGGGCTCCGTCGCCACGGTCGAGGCCAACGGCATCTTCGGCGATCAGCTCATCGCCGTGACCGCGCCGCTCGGCGTGAAGACGTTCTTGGCGCCGAACGATACGATTCCGGCGGGCAAGGGTTCGCCGCGCACCGGCGAGTTGCTGACCAAGGGTGACTCCATCGCCACGGACATTCGCGCGCTCACCAGCAAGGTGCGATCGGAGTACGTGGAAGGGGGCGGCCTCGCCGACACGCGCAAGACGATCAACGATCTCACCAAGTTGGTCGCGCAGCTCAGCTCAGTGGCCGCCGAGCAGTCCAAGCAGCTCACCACGACCCAACAAGCGCTGCGTCGCACGCTCGCCTCGGTGGACTCGGCGAAGGTCGACTCCACGATCGCCAACTTGCGTTCTGCGTCGGCCAACGTCGAAAAGCTCACGCGCGCACTCGACTCCACGCGCACGGCGGTGAATCTGGTGGTGGCCAAGGTGAACAACGGCCCGGGCACCGTGGGCAAGCTGATGAACGATCCGGCCGTTTACGCGCGCGTGGACACGTTGCTGATGCGGCTCGACTCGCTGACGATCGACATCAAGAAGAACCCGCGGAAGTACATCAACCTGAAGATCTTCTAGGCCACTACGGCGCGGCGCGCGGCCGCAGCGCGCGCGCCAGCGCATCCAGTTCCGCACTCGGCGCCGCGAAAAACTCCGCGTCGGCTGCCTCCACCAACGCGATGGCCTGCTTGACGAGCGCGCCGCCCACGCTGGTAAGCACGATGCGCCGTGCGCGCGCATCGTCAGGATGCGGCAGCCGTTCGAGAAAGCCTTTGCGCTCAAGCGTGCGCAGGACCTCCGAGGTCATCACCGCATCGGTGCGCGCATGCTCCGCGATCTGCGCCTGCGTCACCGGAGCGCCGTCCGCATGGCCTTCAAGCCAGCCGGCGCTCGCGAGCAAGACAAACTGCGCGTGAGTGAGTCCCACGGCATCGAGCGCCGTGCGCAGGTGGCGCTGCCAGAGCGTCGCCACCTGCCAAAGCAGAAATCCCGGACTCGCTGACGGTTGTTCGAATCGCGTTCCAATATCCACCGGACGCTCCATGGTTCCTCCTGCCCTCACTTCGTTGCGGTAGGCCGGCGTCACGTCGCCGTGAGTTCGGCAGACATCGCCAGCTCCGCGCAGGCGGCGAGCGACCGCACGGTCTCGGGCAGCCCTGTAACGAACGACGGGCCAAGGATTCGCGCTACCACCGGTCCAAACAGTCCCGCGATGCGAATGCGGTGCGTGATGCGTGTGCCGCCTGTGGGAAGTGCATCGAGGCAATGCTCGCCCTCGATGCGGGCCAGCGGCAGCAGCCAATGCGGGAACGGCGTGACGTCGGCGAAGCTGCGGTTGGCGGTGGCTTCCACGATGTCGAAGCGGAGCCGTGGACCGCCGGTCGGCGTCAGGTAGCCTCGCGTTCCGGAGGCCAGCGGTCCCTCCAGCTCGCAGCGGTCGAGCCCTGCGTCCCAGTCGGTCCACCGCGAGACGGCGACGTACTTCTCCCAGATGACGGACGGCGAGGCCTCAGAGACCGCGGAGGCCGAGGTGGACCACGACATGGCGCACTCCTTTTATACGTGAACGTATTAAATCGGAGCTGGATAGTACGTACACGTATAATAAACGTCAAGGGGGATGCGAAACGGGGGATGCCAGTTGGCACCCCCCGTTCCACACAGCCTTCGAACGCCCATTGAGAGAACGTCGCCAGACCGCCAGGCGCTCAGGCCAAGCGAGCGGCCCCTTGGCTTAGAACGACAACCGCAGCGACGCCTGCAGCTGATAGAACTGGCTGAAGCTGAGCGGCGTGAAGCGGGTGTTGAAGTTGTTCGTGAACGTCACCACCGGCACCTGCGTCGCCGGGTCGGCGCTCGTCATCGACTGCACGTTGAGCAACGTGGCGTTGCCATTGCCCGTGGCGGACTTGATGCGTCCCCACTTGCTGTTGAGCAGGTTGGCCGCGTTGAAGATGTCGAGACGGAACGTGGCGCGTTCACCGCGAATCGTGGGCAGCTGCTGTTCGATCGTCAGGTCGAAGCGATCGAACATCGGGTTGCGGCACGACGTCGGCTTCATGATGGTGCCGCGCTGGTTGGCGAGGCAGCTGTTGTCGTTGATGTAGGCATCGAGCGACGCGGCCTGCTGCGCCGGCGTCAGCGTTACACCGCCCACCGTCGTGGCGACAAAGCCCATCTTCGGATCGGTCGGGCCGGTCGGGATGTAGATCGGATCGTTGGCGTTCGAGCCATCGCCGTTCATGTCACCGCGGCCGCCGTTGCCACCATACACGAACGCGTACGGCGTACCCGACTGCTTGCTGTAGTAGAACGTGACGTTCGTCTGATTCGTCTTCCACGGCGCCGTGTACGTGCCGTTGATCAGCACGCGATGCGGCTGGTCGAACAGCGACGGGTTAAGCGGCTGATCCGTCTGCAGCCCCGAGTACACGCGGCCGAACTGCCAGTTGGACAACGCGACGGACGACGTGAGGTCGGTGACCGAGTAGCTGCGGCTGTACGTGTATGCCACCGAGCCCTCGAACGAGCCGGTGAAGCGCTTGCGCAGCTGCGACGTCGCGCTGTACGCGTGGTCCTTCGACTGGTTGGACAGCTCGATCACGTTGCTGCCGTAGACCGGGAAGAGCGGCGCCACGGTGGGGATGCCGGTTGCCGGGAAGTTGGCGAACACCGTGCGCCCCTGCGCGTCGATGCGACCCGTCTGCGGGATGTTGATGTTGTTGTAGAAGAAGTTGTTGATGCTGCGCGAGTACAACCCTTCCACGGTCGCGATCAGGTTGCCCGGCAGCTTGCGGTCGTAGCCGAAGGTGGCGCGAAGCAGCTGCGGGAACTTGAGGTCCGGATCGGCGAGGTTGACGGTACCGAGGAACGTGCCGTCATCGAGGCTGCGACCGGCGGTGCCGTTGGTCTTGAGGCCGCAACCGCGCGGCGATACCGGCGTGGCGTTGAACAGCGGCGATGCGCCGTTGGTGGCCGCGACGGCGCCACCGCAAGTGATCTGCGCGAGACCCGCGCCGGTGTTCTGGAACTGGTTGGACATCCACACATACGCCGGAATGCCCTGGAAGAGACCGACACCACCGCGCACCTGATTCTGCTGATCGCCGGTGACGTCCCAGTTGAAGCCCAAGCGCGGCGAGAACTGCAGGTTGCCCGACGGCAGATCGCTGGTGCTGCGACCGAAGTCGCGCTGCACGGCGGCGGCGAACGACGGCTTGTCGAAGAAGAGCGGCACGTCGACGCGCAGACCGAACGTCGCCGTGAGACGCGGCGTCACCGACCACTGATCCTGCACGTAGGCGGCAAGCTGCGCGGCCATGAAGTTGGCGACGACATCGCCACCGAGACCGCCAGAACCGGAGAACGACGCCGGCGTCCGATTGGCGACGAAATCGGCGAGCGTGTTGAACGTGTAGTTGCCGTACGAGTTCTGCAGAAACGCGTTGTAGGCCTTGTAGATCTCGTTGCGCGTACCGATCGACACGAGGTGATTGCCGAGCGGCATCGTGAAGTTGTTCTGGATCTCGTAGAGATCTTCACGCAGCTCATTGCCCTGCGAGCTGTTTTCCGTGCCGGCGCGGAAGGCGATGCCCGATCCGGTGCCACCGATGTTCTGCACGAGCACCTGCGGCGCGAGCACATCGGAGTTGCGCTTGAAACGCGTGCTGGTGAGGCCGAGCGTGAATTCGTTGGAGAAGCCGTTGGCGAAGTTGGTGAAGACCTGCCCGACGACCTGATTGGACTTCTCCGTGCGGCGGAAGCCGTTGGAGAGGAAGTTGAACGTGCCCAACGAGCGCGAGAAGTCGAACGCTTCCTGGTCGTTGTAGATGTTGCGCAGCACGAAGCGCGTCCGGTCCGACAGCTGGTAGTCAAGACGCACGAAGGTGTTGAGCAGCGGGTTCTCGTTCGAGGTCAGGCCGCCGCTGCCGGCGGCAATGCCCTTGCTCGACAGGTAGTTCACGAACGAGTCCACCTGTGCCGTCGTGATGCGTGCGGTGGCGACCGGCGAGTTCACGAGACCCGTGGGCGACGTGGGATCGTAGAACGGTCCCGACGACGGCGCGACATTCTGGCTCGTCTCGACCGTCGCGAAGAAGCGCAGCTTGTTCTTGATGATCGGGCCGCCGAGCGAGAAGCCCATCTGGCGGCGCACGAAGGGCGCGGTACGCAGGAAGGCCGTGTCGCGCGCCATCTGCTGGTCGCGGTAGTAGAGGAAACCCGAGCCCTTGAATTCGTTCGTGCCCGACTGCGTCACTGCGTTAACCAAGGCGCCGGTGAAGTTGCCCTGACGAACGTCGTACGGCGACACGAGGATCTGGAATTCCTTGATGGCGTCGAGCGGCAGCGCGCGTCCGCCCACCTGCGCGCCAACCGTCGGCGAGGCACCCAGACCAAAGCGATTGGCCAGCGACACACCGTCGATCTGGATGTTGTTGAAGCGGTTGTTCTGGCCGGCGGCGGAGATACGCCCGTCCTGCGCCACGTTCACCTGCGGCGAGTTGCGGATGAGATCCGACACGTCGCGGTTGAGCGTCGGCAACCGACGCACGAGCGTATCAGTGAGAACCGTCTGCGCGCCCTGTCGAGTGGCCGTGAAGTCGGAGGTGGTCGCGGCAACGCGCGTCTCGACGGTGCCAAGGCGAACCGCCTGCTCCTTGAGCACGATGTCCACGCGCGTGGCCTGCGTGAGGCTCACGACGATGTCCTTCTTCGTCTCCGGGCCGTAGCCGATCAGGCGAACCGTGACCGTGTACGTGCCGACTTCAAGATTCGGGATCAGGAAACGGCCGTTCTCGCGAGTGAGCTGACCGGCGCGAGCGCCATTGGTCACGTTCACCACTTGAACCTGCGCGTTCGGCAGCCCGGCGTTCTTGTCGTTCGTGACGGTGCCGGAGATGGCTCCGGTCGTCGTGCCCTGCGCCCGGACGGGCGAGGAAAGGCCAAGCGCCAGGCCAGCCGCCACCAGGGCGTGTCCGAGCCAACGATGATTGCGCATGAGTCTGGGATTACCAGTTGAGTATCAAGGAACGGAGGCTCGCGCGCGGGACGCGAACCAACGGGCGAGCGGTACGGCGGAAGGGAAACCGGGCCGACTCACCGGACAAAACGTTACCGTGTGCCCGTGATGCAATCAACGCGGCCACCGGCGGAACGGTCCGCGCGGCAGCCGAGTTGCAGAGACAACAGCGGCAAGAAATCCGGCGTCAACGCATTGCTGGCGCGAACCTGGGCCCGGCGCGCGTCGTTTCCATTCCGTGACGTTCATGACCGCGACCGCCACGAACGCGAGGTTCACGTCCGCTTTTTGCCCACGGTCGCGTAGTAGACGGGAATGCCGAGGGCGATGACGCCCAAGACGCCCACGGTGCCCCAACGCTGTCCCGGATCCACCAACGCATTCACGATCAGAAAGAGCGTGGCGAGGCAGAAGAGTGCCGGCACCAGCGGATAGCCCGGCACCTTGACCGGCGGATTCCAGTCGGCGCGCCGACGCAGCGGAAAGATCGCGCCCACACTCAGGATGTAGAACACGAGCGACGCGGTCACAAAGATGTCCGCCAATTGTTCGAACGACCGCAGCAACACGAAGGCGATGCCGATGCCGGCCGCCAGCAGGATGGCCACGTACGGCGTCTTGAACTTGGGATGAACCGCGGCGACCTGCCGGAAGAAGAGCCCGTCGTCGGCCATGGCGAAGAAAATGCGAGGCCCGGTCAGCAGCGACCCGTTTACCGAGCCGAATGTCGAGAGCAGCACCGTGATGGACACGAGCGTGACGCCAATCGGCCCGATGAGCTTCTGGGCCACATCCGCCGCGACCAGTCGCGCGCCCCGGATCTCGTCAACGGACAGCACCGACAGGTAGGCCACATTGGCCAGTAGGTAGATCGCCACCACGGCCAGCGTCCCCAGCACGATCGCGCGCGGCATGTTGCGCCGTGGGTCCTTCACCTCGCCGCCCACTTTCGTGAGGTCGCCCCACCCGTCGAACGCCCAGAGCACGGACACGAGCGCCAGGCCAAAGGCGCTGACCGAGAAGCTGCCCGGCGGCGTCGCCGGCGTGAAATGGCCGCCACCGCTCTGCGGCAGGCCAATCGCAAAGGCCAGGATGATCACCAGCAGCAGCCCGCCGTACTTGGCCACCGCCGTGATGTTCTGCACCAGCGACCCCCAGCGGAGCCCCACCACGTTGACCGTCGCCATGACGGCCAGCGCTGTCGCCGCGATCCAGTGGGCGTAGTCCGAGTATGGTGCCTGAGACGGGTCGTGGCCCAGGGCCCGCAGCAGATACTCGGCGAAGGTGATCGAAATCGCGCCCAGCGCCGCCGCTCGAATGATGATCAGCTCCGACCATCCATACAGAAAGGCTGGGAGCCGTCCCCACCCTTCCCGGATGAACACATAGTGCCCGCCCGTCTTCGGGAGCGCGCCGGCCACCTCGGCCAGGGTCAGCGCTCCGCAGAGCGAGAAGATGCCGCCGGTGATCCAGACGGCCAGCAGCGGGAGCGGACCGGGCAGCTTGTCGGCGATGCCGGCCGGGGAGCGGAAGATTCCGGACCCGATGGTGGTGCCCACCAGGACGGCGATGGCGCTGAAGAGGCCAAGGCGGCGGGGAAGTTCCGTGGGCGGGCTGGAATCGGCTGGAGGCATGGCCGCCAATGCTACAGCCTTGCTACCTTTCTCCGCTATGTCACCAGCATTACTCGACGCGCTCTTCTGGGCCGCCGTCGGCACCTGCGCGGTTGCGCAGCTGTTCATCCTGCGGGCCGTCTTTCGCGTGCTCCCGCCCCGGTCGTCGTCCCCTGACGCGCCGAACGTTCCAGTGCCACACCGCGTGCAGGAAATCGCCTGGGCCATCCTCCCGGCGTTTCTCCTCGCGGGCGCCTTCATCGGCGCGTGGCGCGCGATGCACCCGACTTCGACACCGTGATTCCGGCATGACTTCGTCTGCTTCGCTTCCTCCCGCGCAGATCCGCCGCGCGTCGTATATCGCACTGAGCGTCGCGCTCGTGCACATCGTTTTTGGCGCGATCGTCCGCATCTCCGGCTCCGGCATGGGCTGCGGCGAGAACTGGCCCAAATGCTACGGCTACTGGTTCCCGCCGTTCGAGCGCATGGACCTGGTCATCGAAGTGATGCACCGCTATCTCGCGATCGCGCTCTTTGCATCCATCGCCTGGCTGGTCGCCACCGTCTTCCGCAACCGCCACGATCGCACCGTCAGCGGCACGGGCGGCGTCGCCAACAGCGCGCGGCTCGCGCTGGCCCTGTGGTTCGCACCGGCGCTCTTTGGCGCGGTGACGGTCTTCACGGGCAATCCGGCGTGGGCCACGGTGGTACACAAGCTTCTCGCGGCCTCGCTGATCGCCGTGCTGGTCGTGTCGGCCATCCGTGCTGGTGGACTTGGTGGCGCGAGTGTGCTGACCGAACGTGGCACGACCAAAGCCGTGGGCGGCGCGACGGGTGCCGCCGTGATGGCGCTCCTCGTGGTGTTGCTCGGCGGACTGACGGCCAAGATCCCCGATGCGGCGATCGCCTGCGCAGGCTTCCCGCTCTGCGGCCCCGGCTCGCTCGGCGGCGGCGCGCAGCATGTGCAGCTGACGCATCGCATTCTCGCCTACCTGCTGGTGCTGCATCTCGCGTCTCTCCCGTTCCTGTTCCGCAAGCGCGGTGAGCCGAGCGTGATCACGCGTGCGGCGTGGATCGGGATGGGCCTTGGCCTGCTGCAGGTGGTGTGGGCTGGCTGGATGGTGACAGGCGGATTCCCCTCGGTCGTGCGTTCGCTGCATCAGGCGACGGGCATTCTGATCTGGGTGACGGCCGTGACGATGACCTACCTGGCGCGCATTGCGTCGGGCAAAAGCACGGTGGCGTCGCAGCAGATCGGCGGCGCGTCGCGCGGTGATGTTGGCACGATCAGCGGCCGCGTCTCGCCGAGTGGTGCGCGCTGATGGCTGTGGTGAATGATGTCGCACCGGAGCTGATGGGAACGCCGGCAGGTAAGCCGGCACCGGCCGAGCCGTCGCTCTCGCGGGATCTCGTCTCGCTCACCAAGCCACGCATCATCTCGCTGTTGCTGGTGACAACCATCGCGCCGATGTATGCGGCGGGCTCGCCGTCGTGGCTGAGCGTGGTGCTGGTCACCATCGGCGGCTATCTGATGGCCGGCGGTGCGAATGCGATCAACATGTACATCGATCGCGACATCGACGACGTGATGGCTCGCACGCGACTGCGTCCGCTGCCCAGTGGTCGCATGTCGCCGGTGCAGGTGCTGGCGTTCGGCATCGCCTGCGCGACGCTCGCCACGTGGATGCTCGCGCATTTCGTGAACGTGCTGACGGCCGGACTCGCGCTGGCGGGCTTCTACTTCTACGTCTTCATCTACACGCGCATTCTCAAGCGCACGTCGCCGCAAAACATCGTGATCGGTGGCGCGGCGGGTGCGTTTCCGCCGCTGGTCGGCTGGGCCGCGACCACGGGCACGCTCGACGTGTCGGCGCTGTGCCTGTTTCTGATCGTATTCTACTGGACGCCGCCGCACTTCTGGGCGCTCGCGCTGCTGAAGCAGGTGGACTACGGTCGTGCCAAGGTGCCGATGGCGCCGCTGGTGTGGGGCGAACGCGAGACGATGAACCAGATGCTCTGGTACACCGTCATCCTCATCGTGCTGACGATGCTACCGGTGCTCTTCGGTGCATTCGGCCTGTTCTACCTCGCGTCCTCGATCATCCTGAACGCGCTGCTGATGCGCGGCTTGCTGCGCATTCTGTCGGCGGCCAAGGCGGGGGCACCGTGGACGGGACCGGCGTGGTGGGTCTACAAGTACACACTGCTGTATCTGGCGCTGCTGTTCGTCGCCATGGCTGTCGATAAGGCCATTGCCCGCTGATTCTGCGTCACCGACGGCTGGAGTGAAGACGAGTGGGCGTGGCCGATTTCCGTCGCCGCGCCCACTTGCTCGTCTTGCGCCACTCCTGCGCCCGTATCGCGCTCGGTTGACCGTTGCATTCGTCTGTCTCGTGGTCGCGGCCGCCGCAGGATTGGTGTTCCCGCGCGTGCTGCAGTATCTGCTGGACGCCGCGTTCGAACAGCACGATCGCGCCGCGCTGGACCGCATCGCGCTGGCACTGCTCGGCATCTTTGCCGTGCAGGCGGTGATGAACTTCGTGCAGGTGTTCCTGCTGACGTCGTCCACGGAGAAGATCGTGGCCGCGCTGCGTCGCGAAACGTTCGCACATCTCATTCGACTGTCGCCCGCGTTTTTCACGGAGCGGCGCACCGGTGAACTGACCAGTCGATTGTCGAGCGACTTGGGATTGCTGCAGCAGCTCATGGGCACGTGGGTATCGGAGCTCTCACGCCAGCTGCTGTTTCTCGTGGGTGGCGTGATCATGCTGTCGATCACCAATCCGGGGCTCACGCTCACCACGCTGGCGGTGGTGCCTGCGGTGGCCATCGCGGCGGTCACGTTCGGTCGTGCGCTGCGCAAAGCCAGCACTGGCGTACAGGATCGCGTCGCCGAAGCGATGGGTACCGCCGACGAAGCCTTCGGCGCCATTCGTGTGGTGCAGAGCTTCACTCGGGAAGCGCAGGAGACGGCGCGCTTCAGCGGCCTGCTCGACGGCGTAGTGGCCGCCGCGATTCGTCGCGCACGTTTGCGCGCGATGTTCTTCGGCATCGTGGGCTTCGTCGCCTTCGCGGCCGTGGTCGCCGTGTTGTGGCAGGGCGGCGCGCAGGTACTGGCCGGGCGTCTCACCGCCGGCGCGTTGGTGTCGTTCCTGTTCTATGCGCTCACGGTGGCGGCAGCGATCGGCGCACTGGCATCGGTGTTCGGCAATCTGCAGGAAGCGATTGGCGCCGTGTCGCGTGTATTCGAATTGCTGGACACGCAACCGACGGTGCGCGAACCCGAGCACCCGCGCGCGCTCGCCGGCGCCGTGCGCGGCGCCGTCGCGTATGAGCAGGTGGCGTTTCGCTACGATGCATCGCCGCGTGATGTGATTGCGGACTTCTCGCTCGACATCGCGCCGGGAGAAGTCGTGGCCCTCGTGGGGCGCTCAGGCGCCGGCAAGACCACCATCGCGAGTCTGCTGCCGCGTTTCTGGGACGTGACCGCGGGACGCATCACGCTTGATGGCGTGGACATTCGCGAGCTCTCGCTCGAGACGTTGCGCGGCGCGATTGGCATCGTGCCGCAGGAGCCGGTGCTCTTCAGCGGCAGCATTCGCGAGAACATCGCCTACGCGCGTCCCGATGCATCCGACGCCGATGTCATGCAGGCAGCGCGCGCTGCGCATGCGTGGGAGTTCATAGAGAAGCTGCCGGCCAAGTGGGACACGTTGGTGGGCGAACGAGGGGTCAAGCTCTCGGGCGGACAGCGTCAGCGCATCGCAATCGCGCGCGTGTTTCTCAAGAATCCAGCGGTGGTCATTCTCGACGAGGCCACGTCCAGTCTCGACACCGAAAGCGAACAGCTCGTGGAAGACGCTCTCGAAGTGCTGCTCAACGGCCGCACGACGCTGATCATCGCACATCGTCTGAGCACGGTGCGACGAGCCGATCGCGTGGTGGTGATGAACGACGGCGCGATCACCGAAATCGGCAGCCACGACGAACTCGTCGGGCGCGAAGGTGGGCTCTACGCCAAACTCTACCTCGGGCAGACGCTTTAGCTGCCGATTACTGCGACACGCTGTCTGCAACCCGCAGCCGGCGCCGCAGCTCTCCACCTAGTACTTGATGTCCACTCGCGTTTCGACGCCGTCGGTCACGCGCAGTTCTCGTGAGCGCGTGCCGAGCGCCTCGCTCCACACTACCAGCGTATAGCGACCGTCGGGCACGCCATCAAAGCGGAACTGCCCATCTGCGGACGTGATCGCCACGAACGGATGCGGTGACACCGCGATCCACGCACGTACCCACGGATGCAGGTCGTCACGCACTTCCACGAGCCCCGGCCGATCGGCGGCCTTCGAGGTCGGCACCACCTGCCCCGCATCGTTGAGCATCACCGTCGCACGTATCGCGTTGGGCTCGCCGACGTCCACAAAACGCAGCCGTGAGCTCATCACGTCCGCCGACGTGACCATCACCGTGCTGCCCACCGGTACGCGCTGCACGCGCGGCTCGAGACGGCACCCGGCCAATCGCAGCGACGCGCGCCGCTTGTCCATGTCCGCCGGACCGCTCGCTACGCCCACCAACCAGGCGACGGCGTTCCCCACGCCATCGCCGGCACTCGGCACGGCGCGCTGCGTGAACGGCTGACAGGCCTGCAGGTCGTGCGTGGGCGTGATGATCGTGTCGCGTGAGGCGCGCTCACCGCCACCAACGCGGCCCACGATCGTTCCGCCGGTCGTTACCACGGAGGAGTCACCGCTCCGCCGTGCCGCCGCCGTGTATTTCGTGCCGTCGGCGCCGCCGGCTGCCCGCGCGAGCGTTTGCACCATTCGCTGCGCGGGAGACGGCGCAGGCAATTGCAGAGCGCTCTGCGCACTGCTCACCGACGATGCGTTCGCGGGCGTGAGCGTCGCCGATGCGCTGCCCCCTTCTCCCGCGTTGAGCTCGAGCGTGCCCGCGACCTCCGCGATGCGGCCGCTACCCGCTGCGTCTGTCTTTCGCTCGCGGCACGCGGAACTCGCAGTTGCGGCCGCGCCAAGCAACAGCGCGACGGTCGCGCGCAGCAGATGCCCGCGCACTATACGACGTACAGGTCGCGCTGCGGCGTTCCGGGGGTCACCAACAAGGCGTCGTCACCTACGAATGCGTTGACTTCGCTGCGCACCCCGAGCTCACCCGGGATGTAGATGCCGGGTTCGATGGAGAAGCCGACGCCCGGAATCAACAGGCGATCGTCACGCGATTCGAGATTGTCGATCTGCGGACCGGAGCCGTGCAGGTCGCGCGAGTCGATGCTGTGACCCGTGCGATGCCAGAACTGCGCGCCAAAACCGCGCGCTTCGATGACAGCACGGGCCGCATCGTCCGCCGCACCACCGTGCACCGGCACGCCGGCCGCGATCCGCTCACTCAGCAGAGTCAGCGCCGCATCGCGCGCGTCGCGCACCGCTTCCCATATCGTCACGGCACGCATTGACGGGACGCCCAACGACGCCATCCACGTCTGGTCGGCGTACACGCCACCGTTGCGCTCACGCGCCCAGAGGTCGATGAGCAAGAGGTCGCCTGAGACGATCAGACGTGGCGCCTGCTCCGATGGCGCGTAGTGCGGGTTGGCCGCGTTCTCTGAAGCAGCCACATCGGGGCCGTGGTCAGTATCGAGACCGGCGCGATCGAACGCGGCGAGAATGCGTGCCTGCAGCTCGTGCTCCGCGACCGGGTTGCCCTCGGCGACCCGTTGGCCCGCGTACGTGATCGCGTCGTGCGCGATGGCCGCGATCTGTTCCGCTGCGCGCTTGTGCGATGCGAGCTGCGGCGCCGTCCAGGTGGCATACACCTGCGACACCAGATCGCCCGAGCACACCACGGATGCGCCCGTCGCGCGCACCATCTCCAGCACACCGGCCGGCACGCGATCGAGATACGGAATCGCGTCGCCGGCCGAATACTCCATCGCCACGCGCTTGCCGGCGATCAACGTCGACAGCTGCGACTCCAACTCGCGCCACCCGCTGTAGGTACGCAGTGGCCACGCCTTGGGCCAACGTGCCCACGGACCCGGTTCGATGTTGTGCCCAATGCCGATTGGTGTGCCCTCGCGCGGAATCAGCGCGAACACCCGACGCGAGCACAGCCCCTCGAAACCCAGCAGCGCACTCGCAATCGCGTTCGTGCCGCGAAAGTCATACAGCAGCCAGCCGTCCAGATCGGCTTCGGCCAGCAAACGCTGCAGCATCGGCAACTGCGCTTCCGTCAGCATCGCTCGTTCCTCACCGGATCCGCATCATCTCGTGTTTGTCCTCGATGGCAACCGCGCCACATCGCTCAACGACGGCGCCATTCCGAGCGCCACTGACAGCGTGCGTCGCCACGCGAGCGACACATCACATGCTCCACCGCGCCGTCGGTATCCGCGAGCACGTGCATCGCCTCACGAAAGGCCGCCTCGTACATGCCGCAGCCTGCTGCACGAGGCGCGGCATCGGCCGAGACGGGTGCGGCCACCTCGAGCACGATCGTGCTGCCTTGTCTCACCAGCGTGCCGTCCATGAATCGCTTGGCCAGCCGACGCAGAAGCCCCAACGCGATCGGACGCCCGATCAGCGACGGCATGGACGTGGCGGCCGTACGCTGCGCCGAGCTGATGGTGGACATCGCCGAACGCGCCCAACGCCGACCCGCCTCGCGAAAGGCGAGATCGGCGTCCGGTCGGCGGCCGATGAGCCGCGCTAACGCCAGAACCTCGTCGAAGGGCACGCGCTGCTGCCGACGCACGGCCTCCGAGTAGCGGCGGATCTGCTGCAGCACCGTCTCGCTGAGTCCGAGCCGCTTGTTGCGCAGCTCATGCACCAGCTCAGCGTCCAGCTCGGCCTCGGGCGTGTCGATCAGCTTGACCGCTTCCAGCAGGGCCAGCGGGAGACGGGCGTCAAGCGACGCGCCAGACAGCGGCAGCGCGGCCGGAGGCAGCGAACCAGCCCCCGTTGTGGCGTTCGTCAATGCGGAAACTGCGTGCGGGACGGCACGCTGTGCGGAATCTTCGGTGAGGGAGGACACTGACGGCGAAGCTAATGCGTGACACGCGGCGCGAACAAGCGGGACAGGCGCATCCCGAGCGCGATTCTCGCGAATGAGACGCGGTGCAACGTGGCTTGCGGTCGAGCGGTCCCGGCTGCACCGTGCAGCGTTGCTCCCACCTCCCCATTCGGTCCCGATGGTCGCCTCCCCGCCTCCTACGGTGTTTGCGCCGCTCGAGACTTCGTCCGCGTCCGGCAGCGCCGCGAAAAGCTTCGCCGAACGGCTCTGCGCACAGACACGAGCGCATCTCCACGAGTTTGTCGACAACGAACTCGATCTCCGCGATGCGTCCGAACGTGCGCTGCATGATTCGGTCAACCGGCATCTCCTGCTCTGCACCAAGTGCGCGCGGCTGGAAGCCCAGCTGCGCGCCATGCGCCTTGCCCTCGCGGCCGTCGGTGCGCGCTCGATGCGCCGCGAACGAGCGAGCGAATCATTCCGCAGCGCCGCCGCCACTCTGCTGCGCGAACGTCCGCACGGCCCGCGACTGGTGGACTGAGGACGCGCGCGACACGCATCGCCTGCGCCCGAGCGCGACCTGGGTACTGAGCTGATGGACGGGGCAATTCTCACACATCCCGCGGCGTGGTGGATGGCCGTGCTCTTGGCCGCACTTGTCGCATCCGTGGCGTGGCGCGCCGGCAGTCTGTCGCGCAGCGGTGCGGTGGCAGCCTGTGCGATAGGCGCGATCGCGATCGCGACGACATGGGGCGTCGGCCTTTATCTCGTCGCCTGGTTCGTGCTGGCGTCGCTGCTCTCGCGCGTCGGGCGCTCGCGCAAGGCGGCGCGTGTGGCGCGCATCGTAGCCAAGGGCGACCAACGCGACGCACGGCAGGTGCTGGCCAACGGCGGGATCTTCGCGGTTGCCTCACTCGGCAGCCTGCTCGCCCCTGCCTACGCGGCGCCACTGCTCACCGCGGCGGCTGGTGCACTCGCCGCAGCCGGCGCGGACACATGGTCCACGGAAATCGGTACGCTCGTCGGCGGCACACCGTGGTCGCTCCGCACGAGGGGGGCCGTGCCGGCCGGCACCTCCGGTGCGGTCACGTGGCCGGGCTCACTCGGCGGCGCGCTGGGCGCCCTGACACTCGCCGGCATGGCCACTGTCTGCGCGATGGTCCCGGTGTCGGCCCTCCTGAGCGTGGCCGCAGGCGGACTGATCGGAGCGTGGACGGACACCGCCATAGGCGCGTGGGGGCAAACGCGCCGCTGGTGTTCGCGATGCGCCGAGGAAACGGAACAGGACATGCACCACTGCGGTACGCCGACCGAGCGACGCGGTGGGCTTGCCGCACTCGACAACGACGCGGTCAACTTCCTCTGCACCGTCGTCGGCGCGGTGTCTGCGGTCGTTCTGTCCGTCTGACGGATAGTGATCCAGCTTACATAGCCCGAGTCCGGCAGTACCGGCGCGGGCACGCGCGCGGCCACAGATTCGTTCTGCAATGACCGAGATGTGCTTCCTTTCACCCACGCCCCAATGAT
Organism: Gemmatimonas sp.; assembly: GCA_965279375.1. Taxonomy (GTDB): domain Bacteria; phylum Gemmatimonadota; class Gemmatimonadetes; order Gemmatimonadales; family Gemmatimonadaceae; genus Gemmatimonas. The sequence continues at coordinate 4,919,848 of OZ257156.1, forward strand.
GAATCGCTCCGCGCAGGTGCTGGTGGTGGGCGGAGGGCCTGCAGGGAGCTCAACGGCATGGCACCTCGCGAAAGCTGGGCTCGACGTCACGCTCATCGATCGCGCACGCTTCCCGCGGGCCAAGCCGTGCGCGGAGTACGTGAGTCCGGAAGGTGCGCGCATTCTGCATGCGATGGGTGCGCTGGAGACTTTGGAGCGAGCGCACACTGCAGCGCTGACTGGCATGGTCGTGCATGCGCCCGACGGCGGACAGATCCATGGCGAGTTCATCGCGCGTCACGGCTTTCGCGGTTTTCGCGACCGCGGGCTCGGCGCACGCCGCGAGTTGCTGGACACACTCCTGCTCGATCGGGTGCGTGCGGCCGGCGTGCATGTGGTCGAAGGCGTGAAGGTCGACGACGTCCTGCGCGACGGCAACGGCGGCTGCGTCGGCGTGCGCGTCCGCTCGGACGAGGGCGTCTACGACATTAGGGCGTCGGTCGTGATCGGCGCTGACGGTTTGCGCTCGGTGGTCGCGCGGCGCTTGTCACTCACGCGCCAGTCCCGATGGCCCCGACGCGTCGCGCTGGTGGCGCACTATCGCAACGTGCAGGGGATCGGTACGCTCGGCGAGATGCACGTCACGCGCGAAGGGTACGTGGGGCTCGCCGCCGTGGGCGATGGGCTCACCAACGTGGCACTCGTCGTCCCCAAGTCGCAGGCATCGGCCATGCATGGCGACCCGTCGGCGTTCCTCGGCGACTGGCTCGAGCGACAGCCCGCGTTGGCTGAACGGTTTCGTGGCGCCACGCGAGAGACACCGGTGCGCGCCACCGGCCCCTTCGCTTCTCGCGCGGTGCGCGCGTGGGCGCCCGGCGCCGCGCTCGTTGGTGACGCGGCCGATTTCTTCGATCCGTTCACCGGCGAAGGCATCTACGCGGCGCTGCGCGGCGGCGAGTTGGTCGCGCCATTCGTGACCGATGCCGTGCACGCGATTGAACGCGCCGACCCTCGCGCCGCCGCGCGCGCGCTGGCCAGCTACGACCGCGCACGGCACGACACCTTCGCCGGGAAATGGCGCGTGGAACGCCTCATCGGTGCGGCCGTCGCCTTCCCGTCGCTCATGAATCACGCCGCGCGCATTCTCGGTCGGGATCGCGACCTCGCGGACCTGCTCGTTGGCGTCACAGGCGACTTCGTGCCGGTCAGCGCGGTGCTCACGCCGCGTACCCTGCTCAAGTTCCTGCTGCCTTCGTCGGCACACGCTGCTGCACGCGCTTCCTCAACTCCTACGTCCTCGCATGTCCATTGACGGTGATCTGTTTCGTTCCGTACTCGGCCGCTTTGCATCCGGTATCACGGTCATCACGACGCGTGATGCGAGCGATCGCGATCATGGCATGACCGCGAGTGCATTTTCGTCGCTCAGCCTCGATCCGCCGCTTGTGTTGGTGTGCATCGCCAACGACGCCACGATGGCACCGGTAATGGCGGCGGCAGAGACCTTTGCCGTGAACGTGCTCACCGACGCGCAGGAAGCGGTGTCGCGGCGCTTCGCCGGCAAGGTGGACGATCGCTTCGCCGGCATCGGCTTCTCGCGGGGCGAGTTTGGTGACGTGGTGCTCGACGATGTCCTGGCGTGGATGCAGTGCCGCATCGTGGCGCGACATCCCGCAGGCGATCATGTGATCATCGTCGGGCAGGCCGAGTCGGCTGGCGTGCGAGATGCGCGTCCGTTGCTGTATTATCGCGGCGGTTACGCGCAGCTCGAGCGCTGACAAGCATGCTCACGCCGGCGCGTCGCAGAGGCATCGAGATCCTCGACGACCCGTCGCAGGATCCGGCCCTTGCCGTGCGTTCACTGCGTGACGTGAAGCTGGCGAACACGCTCTTTGGCGGGCGACGCGCTGTCATTCGCGAGCTGCATGCGCTCATCAAGCGTGGCCTGGCAGACCGCGCCGCCGTGGATCGCGCCACGCGCACCCAGACCCCGACCAGTCAGATGGTCATCACGTTGCTCGACGTAGGCACGGGGCTGGGTGACATACCCGGCGCAGCGACGCAGGCGACCGACCTGTTCGGCGTGCAGATTGCGACGATCGGACTCGAAGTGTCACCCGCAATTGCGCGTGCGGCGCAGCCTGCCTGCACGCACGTGCTGGTCGGCAACGCGATGCAGCTGCCGTTCGCCGACGCGAGCATCGACATCGTGACCTGCTCGCAAGTGCTGCATCACTTCGATGGCGCCGCTGCCGAAGCGTTGCTGCGCGAATGCAATCGTGTCGCGCGCATGGGCGTCGTCATCGGCGACTTGCGACGGAGCTGGCTCGCCGTGGGCGGGCTCTGGTGCGCATCCTTCCTGCTTGGATTCCACCCAGTCAGTCGGCACGACGGCGTGGTATCGATCCTGCGTGGCTTCACCCCCCAGGAGCTACGACGTTTGGTGCGTCGCGTGACCGGCGGGCGCGTGCTCGTGCGTCGGCGATTCGCGTGGCGCGTCACCGCAACCTGGATTCCCGGAAAGAACATCGAATGACGAGCCCGTCCACGTCGTCCTCCATGCATCCCAACTACGAACTGGGCCCTCCACCGACCAATCGTCTCATGACGACGGTAGATGAGGCACTCGTGCGCGCGCCGGTGGCGCGCATCTTTGATATCGCGCGCGAGGTGGAGAACTGGCCCGCTTTTCTTCCGCACTATCGCTTCGTGCGCTTTCGCTCGCGTACGGCCGATGGCGGCGGCATCGTCGAGATGGCGGCGAATCGTCCGTTCGGGCTGTTCAACTGGCCGACGTGGTGGTTGTCCGAGATGGCCGTGAATACGCAGGAACCGTGGGTGCGCTTTCGCCATATCGGCGGGATCACGACACGCATGGACGTGGAGTGGAACTTCACCCAAACGGAACAGGGGACGCTGGTGCGCATCATTCACGTGTGGAACGGGCCGGGTTGGCCGCTGATCGGCAGCATCGCCGCAACGCAGGTGATCGGACCCGTCTTCGTGCACGGCATCGCGTCGCGCACGCTCGCCGGACTCGGTCGCGTCGCAGAGCAGGCGACAATGGCCGAGCAGCCACTGGTGCGGAGATGAGTGCGAGACTGGCTTCGCCGAAGGCGCCGCGACGTGTCGCGATCACTGGCATCGGCTGTGTCACGCCTCTCGGCACTGGCGTCGAACAGTTGTGGCAGGGGCTCCGCGCCGAGCGGTCCGTGGTGAGCGCAGCGACACGCTTCGATGCATCGATCTTTCGCAGCCGCTGCGCCGCGCAGGTGAACGATTTCGATCCCGTGGATCATCTGGACATCAAGCGTGTGCGGCGCCTCGATCGCTTCGGTCAGTTCAGCGTCGTCAGCTCCAAGCTGGCGCTGGAGGATTCGGGAATCGATCTCGCCCGAGAGAATCGTGAGCGCATCGGTGCCATGATGGGCACCGCGTTGGGCGGCGTTGCCTACGCCGAGTCACAGGCGGCCAACTTCATGACCGGCGGGCTGCGCGCCGTGGACGCGACGCTCGCGCTCGCCGTCTTTGGCGGCTCCTCGAGTTGCAACATCGCCATCGAGTTCGGCGTGCAGGGACCCAACTCCACCAACGCGATGAGCTGCGCGTCGGGGACGATGGCCATCGGCGAAGCATTTCGTCAGGTGCGCGATGGCTATGCGGACGTGATGATCGCCGGTGGCGCCGAGGCGCCGCTGGCGACGCTGTGCTTCGGCGCGTTCGCGTTGATTCGCGCGATGTCCAATCGCAACGACGAGCCCGACAAGGCCTCCCGTCCGTTTGATCGTGATCGCGACGGCTTCGTGATGGGCGAGGGTGGCGCCGTGCTGATTCTCGAGGAGTATTCGCGCGCGGTCGCGCGTGGCGCGCGCATCTACGCAGAGCTGGCGGGCTACGGCACCAGCAACGATGCCCACCACATGACCGCACCGCTTCCGGGCGGATCGCAGGCCGCGCGCTCGATGCGGCAGGCGCTCGACGACGCGGACATTGCGCCGCACGACGTGGACTACATCAACGCACACGGCAGCGGCACGCCCCTCAATGACCCGACGGAAACGGACGCGATCAAGGCAGTCTTCGGCGACCGTGCGTATCAGGTCCCCGTATCGAGCACCAAGGGCTACTACGGGCATGCGTTGGGCGCGTCCGGCGCATTCGAAACAGCCATCTCCGCGCTCGTGCTGCAGCGCGGGTGGGTGCCGCCCACGCTCAATCTCGACAACCCCGATGCTGGGTGCGATCTGGACTACGTGCCACACCGGGGGCGTGAGTTGGCGCCCAAGGTGGTGGTAACGAACAGCTTCGGGTTTGGTGGCATCAACGCGGCGTTGGTGCTGAAGCAGTGACGTAACACGATGGCGATAAAACGAAAAACGGCGGGTCGCATCCTCTGCGGCCCGCCGTTTCGTTCAAGCAGCGTCTAACCCACCGCTGAATCAGTCCTGCTGCTTTCCGTACTTCTCCGTGTAGCGCGCAATGCTCCCCTGAATGATCTCGAAGGCGCGCTCGCTCTTCTCCCACCCCTGAATCTCGACGCGCTTGCCTTCGAGGTCCTTGTAGATGTGGAAGAAGTGCTCGATCTCCTTCAGGTAGTGCTGCGGCATGTCCGCGATGTCGTACACATCGTGGTGATACGGATCGTCACACGGCACAGCGAGAATCTTCTCGTCCGGCTCACCACGATCGAGCATGCGCAGCACGCCGATCGGACGGCACGCGATCTGGCAGCCCGTGAACGTCGACTCGTTGATGCGCACGAGAATGTCGAGCGGATCGTTGTCCTCATGCAGCGTCTGCGGAATGAATCCGTAGTCGCCGGGATAGTGCACCGCCGAGTAGAGCACGCGATCGAGCTTGAACTGGCCGCTGATCTTGTCGAGCTCATACTTGTTGCGCGAGCCGGCCGGGATCTCGATGATCGCGGTCACGCGCTCCGGCGGATGGTCGCCGGGTGATACGTCGTGCCAGGGATTGTGAATCATGCAGTGGGCTTCGGGAATTGCGCGGGAAGGTCAGCGAGAGCGCAGCGCGATCGCTGCGTCGATGGCGAAATACGTGATGACGAGATCAGCGCCGGCCCGCACGATGGCGATCAGCGATTCCAACATGGCGCGTTCCCCGTCAATCCAGCCGCGTTCCGCTGCCGCCTTGATCATCGAGTACTCACCACTCACCTGGTACGCCGCCAACGGAAGTCCGGTGTCCTGCTTCACCGCCGCGATGATGTCCAGATACGCGCCGGCCGGCTTCACCATGAGAATGTCGGCCCCTTCAGAGACGTCCAGGCGTACTTCACGTAACGCTTCGCGCCCGTTGGAAGGATCCATCTGATAGCTGCGGCGGTCGCCGAAGGCCGGCGTGGACTCCGCAGCCTCGCGGAACGGGCCGTAAAACGCCGACGCATACTTGGCCGCGTAGCTCATGATCGGCACCTGCTCGAAGCCTGCCGCGTCCAGCGCGCGCCGCAGATGTCCGATACGGCCGTCCATCATGTCGCTCGGCGCGATGATGTCCGCCCCCGCCTCCGCGTGCGAGATCGCTTCCCGCGCCAGCAACTCGAGCGTGGCGTCGTTGTCCACCTCGCCAGCCGGTGTCAGCAGCCCGCAATGTCCGTGGTCCGTGTACTCGCACATGCAGACGTCGGTCACCACGAGGAGCTGCGGGAACTTGGCCTTCACCGCGCGCACCGCCTCCTGCACCGGACCGTGCGGGTCCCACGCCGACGAGCCCTCGTGGTCCTTGTGATCAGGAATTCCAAACAAGAGTATGCCGCCAATGCGCTCGGCTACCGCTCGCTCGGCGTCCTTCAGTAGCTCGTCCACGCTGGTCTGGTAGACACCCGGCATCGATCCGATCGGCGCGCGAAAACCCGAGCCACTGCGCACGAACAGCGGCCAGAGGAACTGCGCCGGATCGAGCCGCGTCTCGCGCACGACGCGGCGAATCGCATCCGTGCGGCGCAGTCGTCGCATGCGCGTGGTGAGGGCGGGTGCTCCCGTTTCCGTGCCGATGATTCCGGTCATGTCAGTGCGCTCCCTGAGCGGGCGCGTGCGACTCGCGCGGCCGCAGCGACGAGAGAATGTCAGCACCGCCGTCACGATGCAGCTGCGCAGCCAGCGCGCGACCGGCGGCAGTCGGATCGGCGAGATCCACCGCCATATGCCCGCGCACCACCTGCGTGCCATCGATCGCCGCGATCACGCCATGCAACGTCGCGCTCGCGCCATCGCGCAGCATCGCCGCGCCGATCGGCACCTGACAGCCGCCTTCGAGCGCGGCCAGCAGGGCGCGTTCGCAGGTGACGGCCGCTCGGGTGTCCGCGTGATCGAGCGACGCGAGAATGGCTCCCATGCGCGCATCGCCCACGCGGGCCTGCACGGCAATCGCGCCCTGCCCCGGCGCAGACAACCACTGCGGTGGATCGAGCAGCGCCACAATGCGATCGCCCAGCCCCAACCGACGCAGCCCCGCCGCCGCCAACAGCGCGGCATCCACGTCGCCTTCGTCGATCTTGCGGAGTCGCGTGCCCACGTTGCCGCGCAGTTCACGCACATCGAGATCCGGACGCAGCGCGCGCAGCTGCGCACGCCGACGCAGCGACGACGTGCCAATCCGCGCACCGTGCGGCAGCTCGTGGAGCGTGCGTGCGGTGACGCCCGGGCCAACCACCAGCGCATCGCGCGGATCCTCGCGCTCGAGCAGCGCCACCAGATGCAGCCCCTCGGGATCGGCCGTCGGGAGATCCTTGAGCGAATGCACAGCACAATCCGTGCGCCCCGCGATGAGGTCGGCTTCCAGCTCCGCAGTGAAGAGCCCCTTCTCGCCGATCGCCGAAAGCGGCTTGTCGAGTACCCGATCGCCGATCGTGGTGTAGGTGACCAGCTCGCTCGCCACGCCGTTGACGGCGAGCATCGCCGCGACCTGCCGAGCCTGACGCAAAGCCAGCTCCGAGGAGCGCGTGCCGATGCGCACCACCATGTCCGACACTGTGTTTGACGCGTTGTCTGTCATGCCGAATTCTACCGTGATGGCGGAAACGCCGCGACGATGCTCTTCACCAATCCTTCCATCGTGGCGGCACCTGATTCGACCTTCACCGGAAAGCCGGCCAGTCGCGCGGCCTTGGCGGTAACGGGCCCAATGCAAGCAACGGGCAGGCGCCGCGCGAGCTCCGCCGGCAGCGCGTCCAGCAGCGCATCCACGGCACTCGGCGCCGCCACGGTCACGAGATCCAGTCCGTTCGCCAGTGCCAGCGTGCGTAGTTGGGACTGCCCCTGTGCGTCAACGGTGCTGCGGTAGACAGGGATGACGTCCACCGTGGCGCCGAGCGACCGGAGCCCATTGGGGAGCACGTCGCGTGCCCCAAGCGCCGCTGGGTACAGCATGCGGGCGCCGTCCACGTCGGTGCGCGCCGCCATCGCGTCCACCAGCGCTTCCGCGTGGAAACGCTCGGGCATCAGCGTGGCCGTCCAACCACGCTTCGCCACGGCGTCGGCGGTCGCCGCCCCCACCACCGCGATCTTGCGCGCGCGCAGCTGCGCCGCCGCAATGGCCGTATTGATTGCGGCCGCGAGATGTTCGACGGCGTTGACGCTCGTCAGCAGCACCCACTGGTAGCGCGCAAGCTCCTCCACCGCAGCCGAGAGCGGCGCTGGATCCAGCGTCTCGATGCGTGTGAGCGGAATCTCGTGGACCAGCGCACCCACCGACCGCAGCGCGTCCGCCAGTGGCCCGCCGCGCTCGCCCGCACGCGTCACGGCAATCCGAACGCCCGCGAGCGGCGTAGGCAGTCGCCCCGGCGGCGTCGCGGAAGTCATGGGCGACTCCTCGGGTGACACAGGTGCGCGACGATATCCGCCGCCGCCTGGACTGACGTCGCACCTTCTGACGACGCGGACCGGGACGCAAACTCAAGCGCAGGCATCGCACAACGATAGTGACCCGACCCGTTGCCCGCGACGCGTCCGCACATAAGCTTCGACAGCCTCGTGCGCTTCCCACCGACCTGCCACTACGCGACACCCGACGATGAGCGATATCGACGTCCTGCTGCAGGAAAACCGATCCTTCCCTCCTCCAGCCGCGTTTCGCGCGTCGGCCCGCATTCACGACAACCGCATCGTGGAAGACGCGGAGCTCGACCCGCAGAACTTCTGGGCGCGTGAAGCCGGCGAGTTGCAGTGGAGCAAGAAGTGGGATCGGGTTCTCGACTGGACGCCGCCGCATGCGCAGTGGTTCGTCGGCGGCGAGCTCAATGCGAGCGTCAACTGCGTGGACCGGCACATTAACGGCCCGCGGCGCAACAAGGCCGCGCTGATCTGGGAAGGCGAACCCGGCGATCGTCGCACGTTCACGTACTGGGACCTGTATCGGGAAGTGAATCTCGCGGCGAACATGCTCAAGCATCTCGGCGTGCAGAAGGGCGATCGCGTCGCGATCTACCTGCCGATGATCCCCGAGGCCGTCATCGCCATGCTCGCCTGCGCTCGCATCGGCGCCGTGCACACGGTCATCTTCGGCGGCTTCTCCCCCGACTCACTGCGCGACCGCATCAACGACTGCGGCTGCAAGGTGCTCATCACCGCCGACGGCGGATATCGTCGTGGGCAGGTCGTGCCGCTCAAGCGCAATGCCGACGCCGCGCTCGCCGATTGCCCCACGATCGAACATGTGCTCGTGGTGATGCGTCGTCGTTCCGGCGTAGGCGACGAAACATTCGCCGAAATGAAGGATGGGCGCGATCACTGGTGGCATCGCCTCAAGCGTCAGGTGCCCAAGGAGTGCGCGCCCGAGCCGATGAACGCCGAAGACCTACTGTTCATCCTCTACACGTCAGGCACCACCGGCAAGCCGAAAGGCATCGTGCACACCACCGGTGGCTACATGACCGGCGTGACGGCCACGACCAAGTACGTCTTCGACATCAAGGAAGAAGACGTCTACTGGTGCACCGCCGACATCGGCTGGATCACGGGCCACTCGTACCTCGTGTACGGACCGCTCGCCAACGGTGCGACCTGCGTCGTCTACGAAGGTGCGCCCGACTGGCCGGAGAAGGATCGTTTCTGGCAGATCTGCGAACATTTCGGCGTGACGATCTTTTACACCGCGCCCACTGCGATTCGCGCGTTCATGAAGTGGGGCAAGCCCTTCGTCGAGAAGCACGATCTTTCGCAACTGCGTTTGCTCGGCTCGGTCGGTGAACCGATCAATCCCGAAGCCTGGATCTGGTACAACGAAGTCATCGGCAAAGGCCGTTGCCCCATCGTGGATACGTGGTGGCAGACGGAAACGGGCGCGATCATGATCACGCCGCTGCCGGGCCTCACAGCCACCAAGCCGGGATCCGCCACCAAGCCGTTCCCCGGCGTGCGCGTGAGTGTGCTCGACAACGACGGCAAGGAAATCGGTGTGGGCGGAGGACTGCTGGCGCTCACGCATCCGTGGCCGTCGATGCTGCGCACGATCTGGGGCGACGATCAGCGCTACGTCGACACGTACTTCTCCAAGTGGCCCGGGCGTCCCGATCTCTACTTCGCGGGAGACGGCGTCAAGCGCGATGACGACGGCTATCTCTGGATTCTCGGGCGAGTGGACGACGTTCTCAACGTCGCCGGTCATCGCATCGGTACGATGGAAGTCGAGAGTGCGCTCGTCGATCATCCGTCAGTGGCCGAAGCGGCCGTTGTGGGCAAGCATCACGATCTCAAGGGACAGGCGATCGCCGCCTTCGTGACGCTGCGCGCCGGTTTCAACCCAAGCTCCGATTTGCGCGACGAGTTGCGCGAACATGTCGCGCTCAAGATCGGCGCACTCGCGCGCCCCGACGACATTCTCTTCAGCGCAGACCTCCCCAAAACGCGCTCCGGCAAGATCATGCGGCGGCTGCTCCGAGATATCGCCGAAGGACGCGCACTCGGCGACACCACCACGCTCGCCGACCCGAGTGTGGTCGCCGGCCTCAAGGACCAGTACGAGGCGCAGGAGTCCTGAGCGAAGGCACGCAGTGGTGAACGCGCCGTGACCGGACTCCTAAGTGATTCCGGTCACGGCACGACCAATGCTCGCAGCGAAACATGCGGGGGGTCTTCGGCGTCTATACTCCTGTCATGTCCATCTTCGGCAAACTCTTCCCCGAAACGCTCTTCCCGCGGAAACTCACCGCGGACGCCGAGCAGCGCATGCGCCTCGCGCAAGCGCGCGCCGAAGAGGCGCTGGTTCGCACGCACGTCGAGAACGCGCTGTCGTTCGTGGACGCGCTTGCGCCTGAAATCGGCTACGAGCGCGCCATCGACATCTACGTGCGCGAGTTGGGCGTGCCCGACCCGCTGGCGAGTATCATCGCCACACGTGCGCTCGTGGCACTGGGCGATGCCTTTGCGACGCCCGCAAACGACGAATCGCAGGCAGGGGAGCCTCCGCTCCCACGCCTGCGACTTGATGAAGCGGCCGCGCGCCGGAAGCGCGCGTAACCACTCGTTCGTCTGCCGCCGTTACTTCTTGGCGGCGGTGTCGGTGCTCGCGGCCGCAGGCGCAGTCGGCGCCGCGGCGCGCAGGCTGTCCACGATCGCCTTGAGCATGTCGTACGTCATGCCGTTGCTGTAGAGCTTTCCGCCGATAAGGAACGTCGGCGTGGACGGCACGCCCAGCTTCTCGCCTTCGGCCTTGTGCGCGCTGATCTTGGGCAGGTTCTTCTGCGAGTCGAAGCAGCTCTTGTACGCCGCTTCGTCGAGGCCCAGGGTCTTCGCGTAGCTGTCGAAGAACTTGCGCGGGTTGGTCGTCGACTGCGTGTTCCAGTCGTACTGGCCGGCAAAGATCGCGTCGTGCATTTCCCAGAACTTCCCCTGCTCCGCAGCGCACGAGGCGGCGAGCGACGCCGAGATCGTGTTCTGATGCATCGGCAGCGGGTAGTCGTAGAAGCGGAAGTTGGCGAGGCCGGCTTCGATGATGCGCGTGCGCATGTCCGGCTCCGTCACCGCAGCGAACTGCCCACAGGCAGGGCACTCGAAATCACCGAACTCGACGATCGTGATCGGTGCGTTCGGATCGCCGCGCAGGTAGCCCTCGGACTTGGGGAGCTCGGTGCCAGCCGCGAGCGTGATCGGCGCGGGCTTGGCGCCGTTGAGCGAGTACCAGATGCCGCCGGCGCCAGCGGCAGCGAGGGCCAGCAGGAGCACGATGAACGGCGTGCGCGATTTGGTGGGCGTTGCCTTTACCACTCGATCTCCTCGTCGTCGTCAGGCGACCAGCCCGTGGGTTCCCAGGCGCTGTCGTCCGACTGTTTCGCCTCGTCCACGAGTCGCCGATGTTCGGCGATTTCGGGCGTGTCGTAGGTACAGCGGACTTCGTAGTGAAACAACTCGCTGCGGACATCGCCGATGAGCTTCATCAACTCGGCTACGTGCCCCAGCAATTCCCCTTCGGTATCGAGCGTGCGAATGCGGTCCGAGAGCGTGCGCAGCATCTCCCGCAGCGTCTCCGCGCGCTCGTCACCGTAGGTCTCGTCTGCCATTCGTCTGTCCTCAGGAAGAGCAGCGGGTGCGACAAGCGCCGAAAGCTACGCGCGGCACCTTGCTCGGCGCTATCCTTGCTCGGGCGTTGCACGGTCTTCCCACGCTCTTCCTGACGTGTACACAGAACACCTGAGAATTCCCGTTGGTCCGGGGTCGCTGCACGCAGAGCGCACCGGTCGAGGCGGACCGCCGATCGTGCTCCTGCACGGATTCGGCAGCTGTGCATTCCTCTGGCGAGCGATTGCGCCGAAGCTGGCCAGCGCCGGCTTCACCGCGATCGCGATTGACCTGCTGGGCCACGGCGAGTCCGATGCCCCCGCCGACGCCTCGTATGGCCTTGGGGCGCAGGCGGCGTATCTGGAGCGGGCCATGACGGCTCTGCGGCTCCCGGCAGCCTCCGTAGTCGGGCAGGACATCGGCGCCGTGGTGGCAATGCTGCTTGCGGCCACCAGGCCAAACCAGGTGCAGCGCTTGGCGCTGGTGAGCGTCCCCGACCCGCGCGATTTGCCCGGATCGGCGATCCGCGCCATGCAGCGGGTTTCCGCCAGGGCGGCGCTGGGTGCGAACTCCCTGTTTGGAGCTCAGCCGCTGCTCGAGCCGTTGCTGCAGGGGGCGGTGGCGGATCCGGCCCACATGCCGGCGGCCATTCGGTCGCGCTATCTGGCGCCGTTCGTGGGCACCGACAGCGTGACGCGCCTGCTCCAGCTGGCCAGCGCCGTTGAGTTACTGGAGGAGGAGTTGGCCCAGTTACGTGACATTCGCTGCCCCACACTGCTGGTAAATGGCGAAGCGGACGATAGCGATACCGCCGCCGGCGTGACGGTGATCGCTTCGGCGCTCGGGGAGGAACGCGCCGTGGTACGAACGGTGCCGGGGGCGGGGCGCCTCATCGCGGAGGATGCGCCGGAGGCGCTGACGCAATTGCTCCTCGATTGGATGTCCGCTCACACTGGTCCGCCACCGCGCGAGACGTGACTGCATCGTCGTATTTGCGACGGATTCGGGCACATCGCCCCTAGGAAAGTCGTGGTCGCTTGCGCTACATTGCGTGATGCCGCCGGACGGTCCGACGGCGCAGTCGAGTACCGACGAATCACCCAGAGGAAATGGTTAAACCAAAGCTTCGTCCGCGTCGTGATACCGCGGTGCCCTCGCCGTACCAAGAGGCCCGCGACGAGCTGTTCCAGCAGATCATGCAGTGCGGGGTCATCGGCTGTCATCCCGACGACCAGAAAGAGTGGTTCGATGCCACGTTGCAGTACCTTGCCGGCCGCTATCCCGAGATCAAGGCTCCTGAAATGACGGAGCTTCGTACTCTCGGTGAGCGGTTTGCCCAGCCGACGAAGAAGCAGGCGCAGGAAGCCGCGACCGTCTAACGCTGGTTGGATGTTGTACGTGCTAGGTCGAACAGATGGATCCCGAACGCCTTCGCTCTCGCGAGGGCGTTCGTCGTTTGCGGACACGCCCCGCGCAATCAGACCAGTTCGGGACTCCGCACGCGTTCACGCCAGAGCATCAGCGTGTAGTCCACGGTGGCCGCGACACCGAGCGCCGCCACCAGCAGCACCAGCGCATCGACCGATGCTGGATACGCCAACACGGCGATGAAGGTCAGCAGTTGCGCGGCCGTTACCACCTTGCCGATCGGTCGCGCCTTGAACGCGATGGGGCGGAGCCAGCTCACGTTGCGCGCAACGAACCACCCAATGATGGACATGACATCGCGGAAGAAGATCGCGATTCCCTGCCAGAGCTGCAGCTGTCCACCAGCGACGTAGCTCACCACCACCGCCAGCACGAAGAAACGATCGGCCACGGGATCGATCAACGCACCCATGCGCGACATGCTCTGCGTGCGACGCGCGAGCCACCCATCGAGAAAGTCGGTGAGCGAGGCGATGCCAATCAAGGCGAGGCGCATGGGAGCCGATTCCGACACGACGAATCCGAACGCCAGCGCAACGCGCGACGTGGACACCAGATTCGGCAATGTGAAAAGTGATCCGCTGGCCATGCTGGAAACTACCCGTGCGTACAAGCGGGGTGCCAGCAACGCTCCGCGCGCGTTATCGTGCGCCAATGAGCGTGCCGAGTGGTGGTGCCGTCGTACATCTGGTGGCTGAATTGACGGGCATCGCCTCGGCCCACTTGCACGACGCGACGCTGCTGGGCGGGCTGCTCATTGCTGCGGCCGGCGCCGCCGGGCTGCACGTGACCGCGCCGCCGGTCCTGCGCTCGAGTCCGCTGCGCGGCGTGGATGCGCTGCTGCTGCTGGAGGGTGGACACGCCACGCTGCACGCCGAAGCACACCGCGAGACGCTACTCCTCGACGTGCTCGTCCCTGAGCCCTGCCAGTTGGCCCGCGCGCTCGAGGTGTTCACTCGTCGCCTCGCCCCCGGCGCCGTCGCCGCCGAACGGCTGATCCGTATGGAAGCCGTCCGATGACGCAGCTGATGACCCAGGCAATGAGCAGCACATGAGCAACCAACTCGCCCCCATCACGCTGATTATCGCCGTCGGCGTGCTGCTGTGGGACATCGTGCTCGCGGGATGGATCGCGTCGCGCAAGGAAGCCCCGGTCCTCTTCACGCAGCTCACCGGGCTCTGCGGACTTCTCGTCGCGCCGGCGCTGGTCGTCGCACTCGCGACGGGCACCGAGGCGGGCTCTCGCACGGTATCGGGAATCTCGTGGTTGCTGCCCGCCATCGCCTGCGCGTTCGTGCTGCAGGTGCTGTACGCCATTCTCGCGCGGCTCGTCTCGGTGCTGGTTGGCGTGCCCATTCTGCTCTACGACGCGGCCGTCGCGGCGGTCACCATCGGGGACTACCTCGTGGCGCAGCAGGGCTACGCGCCGATCGGACTGCAGGCGGCGGTGGCGTCGCGAGACGCACTGATCGGCATGACGCTCGGACGTGCGGCACTGGTCTCGCCCTTCACGCTGATCGTGCCGATGGTGGCGCCGGCGTACCCTGCACGCTGGCGACTCTCGGCGATCGTGCGCGCGACGCTCGTGCTGGCGGCCACGGCCGTCACCACGCTGCTCGTCATCGAGTGGCCGCGCGGGCTCGGCGCGATTCAGAGCTATGAGCCGTCGTTCGCCATGCCCATGCAGTCGCGACCGGCCGGCGATTTCGTGATTGGCATGCGAATGTTTCCCGTGCTCGACGGGCCGCCGCCCGCGCGCGCGACGGCTGCGGATCTCGCCATGGCGGAGGACTTCGCGCCGGAACTGGTGTTGGTGGTACTCGACGAAGACGCTACGCGCGCGAGTGCACTCGACTCGCTCACGCGTGTGCTCGAGCCGATGCGCGGCGACGGAGTGCGACTGGCGATTGCGCTCGAGGTGACCGGAACGCCGTCGGCAGTGGCGGATCAGGAACGACTTGCGGCGCTTGAACGTGTGCTGCAACGCGTCCGCCCCGACATTCTCTTTCCCGCGCTTCCCTCCCCCGTACCCTCGTTGCTGAACGCTCGGCAGCCGGGCGCCGAGTGGTGGCGCGCCACCGAATCGCGGACCGCGTCGCTCATCTCACGCGTGCGCCCGCGTACGATGCTTGGCTGGAGCGCCGCGCGGCTCGATGCCACGGACAGTGCCGTGTATCGATGGGCCTCGTCAGCCAACTCGCGCGTGCAGGTCATCGGCGCGATCACGTACCCGTCGTTTTCCGGGCTGCCGGCGATCGAAGCACGGCTGCGCACCTTCGAACGTTGGCATGCGCGCGCCGTCGAAGGCGGAGACGCACGACAAGCGCATTGGCTCCTGAACGTGGGCGGACTTCCACACGCGCACGGGGACGCCGCACAGCTCGCGGCGATTCGCCACGCGCTGGCGTGGGGCTCGCGCCGTCGCTGGATCAGCGCCGCCATCGTGGGCGAACCCGCCGACTACGACGGCGGTCTCGGCCTGCGTGCCGCCAACGGCCGTCGTCGCAGCGCGTTCGGCAGCATCGCGCGTGCGGCCAAGGCCATGCGCGATGTACGATAGTGGTGCGCTAGACGTACACTGAACGACGGGCGCTCAACGATCAGCTAACGCTGGATTGCCGTCCCGCGCACTACGCCTTCCACCACACGTGCCGGATCGAAGTAGTCGGCCGACACGGCAAGCACGTCCGCCGCGGTAACGGCGCGGATGCGCGACTCGAACTCGTGCACCTCGTGCAAGCCCGCGCCGAAGAGCCACGCGTCCACGAGGTCGCCGAGCACGCTTCCGCCTGACTGCTGTGCGATCTGATGCGTGCCGATGAGATAGCGTCGAGCGCGCTCCAGTTCCTCCTCGCTCGGCGGCGCCTCTCGCAGTTTCGCGAACTCCGCCAACAGACCGGTCCGCGCCTCATCTTCACGCGCGGGCGAGGTCGCGATGTACGCCGCGAACGATCCGCCGCGTTGACGCTCGATCGGAAACGCCGATACGGTGTAGGCGAGCGACTGCTTGTCACGCAGCTGTTCAAAGAACCGGCCACCGAGACCGCTTGCCACCGCGGACAGCACCTGTGTGGCAAAGCGCTGTGGGTCCTGTCGAGACGGCCCTGGAAAGAGCAGCGCGAGCGCCGTTTGCTGCTTCTCTCTGCTGTCGTCCGCGTGCAGCGCTTCGCCAGTCCACTCGACCAGGGGCACCTCTGCCGTCTCGCGCCACGTGAGCGCATCGAACTCGCGCGCGAGCATCGCGGCGGTCTCGTCCGGGTCCACATCGCCCACCACCGCGATCACCGACGTCGCGTTGAGCATATGCTGCTGGTGGAACGCCGCGACGGCGTCACGATCGACGCGCGCCAGCGATGCCTCCGTGCCGACGACAGAGCGTGCGTATGGGTGCGCGCCGTATGCCGCCATCGTTGCCAGTCGCATCGGCCAGCGATACATGTCGTCGCGCATGCGTCCGACTTCGGCGACGGCGAGTGCACGCTCGGTGTCCACACCGTCTGCCGGGAACGTCGGGTGCTGCAGCACGTCGGCCAGCAGTTCGGCGGCAACGTTCAGGTGTCGTACGGGAACCGAGAGCGACCAGCCGAGACTTTCGAGCGCTGCGCCCACGCCGATACTCGCCCCCAACTCTTCGGCCGCTTCGGCGATGCGTGCACCGCTGCGCTGCGTCGTTCCCTTGAGCGTCGTCTGTGCCGTCAGTCTCGCGAGCCCTTCAAGGCCGGCCGGTTCCAGCGTGCTGCCACCGCGCATGTACACACCGATGTTCGCGATCGGCGCACCGGGGCGAGTCAGAATGAGCATCGGTACGCCGCCGGCCGTGCGGTAGACATGCACGCCGTCGGTCACCGACTCCGCAACCGGCGCCACCTGCACAGCGGTCGCGTTGAACGCCTCTACGGCCAACGGCGTCGGGACGTCGGGCGCGGGAAGCACACTGCTGCCGATGCCTTCCACGTCGCGAAGCAGTTGGCGCATCGCATCCGCGTCGGCAGCCAACGGCGCGCTCCCTTCAGGACGATACGACACCACCGAAGCCTGCGACGGATCGAGGTGTCGCTGCATCGCCGACTGCAGCGTGTCTGCCCGCATGGTCATCAATCGATCGTAGTAGCTGGTGGCGAGATCGAGCCCACCCTCGGCCTCCCACGTCGCCAGATACGACGCCTGCCCGTCCATCGATTCGAGACGACGTAACCACCGCGCTTCACTGATGCGTTGCGCGCGCACGATTTCGCTCCGTCGAAAGCCCATGTCGCGTGCCGACTGCAGTTCGCGCCAGAGCTGCACCGACGCCTCTGCGGCGTGCTCCGATGGTGCTTCTGCGCCGGACACGAACACGCCCACGTCTCCCGCCGTGTAGTTCCACGCCGACACGCTGGTGGCCAACTGCCGCTCACGCACCGCGCGATAGAGGCGTGAGGCGCGTCCGGTGCCGAGCGCGACGCCACACAGATCGAGGGCTGCGCTATCAGGATGCGTGATGTCGGGCGCGCGCCAGCCGAACGCCAGCTGCTGCTGTGCGATGTCACCGCTCCAGTCGCGCAGCCGAAAGCCCGGCGCTGTCGTCTCGACGGGCCCCTTCGCGCGCGGCACGGTGCCCGCTTCGAGTTGGCCATGACGCGCCATCACCTCGCGGCGCATCACATCCACGTCCACATCCCCCACGATGGCGAGAATCGTGTTGGAGGGCCGATACCAGGTGCGATAGAACGACATCAACTGATCGCGTGTCAGCGCGCGCAGCGCGTCCTCTTCACCAATGCGCCAGCGCCGGATGCGATGCGCATCATGCAGCAGCGCGTACAGCGACTCAATCGCGACTGCGTGCGGTGAATCGCGCTTGCGCTTGGCCTCCTGAATGATGACTTCGAGTTCGCGCGCGAGTTCGTCTGCATCGATGACGGAGTTCGCGAACGCGTCGAACTGAATCTCGAGCCCCTGCAGGAACGCCGCCGACGGCAGCACCGTGAAGTAGCTGGTGTGATCATAGATCGTGTGCGCGTTGAGGTAGCCACCGTTGGCCTTCGTTTCGCGCGCGATCTGTCCAACGCTCCTCGTCGGCGTGCCTTTGAAGAACATGTGCTCGAGCACGTGGGCGATCCCGACAATGTCATCGCTCTCGTCGAAGTAGCCGGCCTTCACATGTGTGGTGATGGCCACCACGGGCGCGGAGCGATCGCGGCGCATCAGCAGCGTGAGGCCGTTGGGCAGCACTTCGCGGATCGTATCTTCGTGCAACGCCAGCGCATCGCGCGTGCGGGTGGTCGCGCTGCTGCTCATGGTCGTGGCGGTTCGGAAGGTGTAGTGACAGAAGTCTTGGCCGTCGGCGCGGGCGCGTTCACACAGGGTTCCCAGTCTCCGGGCCCCGCGCGGTCGGTCCAGCGCTTCGCTTCGTCGGGACGTCCGAGTCGATGCAGCGCGCAGCCCAGAAAGCCTTGTGCGAGCCGGTCGCTCGGATCGAGCTGCAATGCACGCACGTAAAATCGGCGCGCCACTTCCGGATTCCCGTCGGCCAGTAACACCGAGGCGAGTTCGCGATTGGCGAGTGCGCTACTTGGCGAGATGCGAATCGCCGCATCAAGGAATCGTCGCGCCGTCGGCAGATTGCCTTCCTCGCGTGCCAGACGTCCGAGAAACATCAGTGCCCGTTCGTCGTTGGGTACAGCGCGCGCGGCCTTGGCGAAACTTTGGCGTGCCACCTCGCGCGCGCCACGCTGATACGCAGCCACGCCCTCGTCGAAGTCGCTCGACGATGCGCCACGATTGGCGTACCACGCGCCCGCGCTGCCGAGCAGCACCACCGCGATGACAGCGAGAATGAACCCGGGCGACCCGACAAAGCGCCGCCGTTGCGGCGGCGTGGCGATCTGCTCGAGCAGCGGCGTGTTCCGTGTCGCACTCGGACGCGGGCCGGGAATCTGTTGGCTCTCGAGTTTGTAGGGCAGCTGAGGGGCAGGCGGCTCTTCGCGCGGCAGCGGAAACGGGTCGAGCGGCGGCTTCGTCGGATCCGCCGTGATCACCGCCGATTCAAGCGCGCGCAGTGCGTTGCGCAGCGCAGTCGCCACGTTGGAACCCGCGTTGTCACCAACGTCATCGGCCGCCTGCGCGCGTTCGGCGACCGCATGGAGCTCGATGAGCCAGTGCGCCTCGACCAGCGAGAGTCGTTCCACGCGACGCGCCTCTCCGACGAGCGACTGCCCATGGAGCTCGGAGCGGCCCGTGAGCGCATGCAGCACACCTTCGGCGGCATCCCACGCGCTGGCGACACGTACATCCAGCACGCCGGGCGACGGCGACCCTTCGGTGACACGGCCGAAGACGACTCGCGCCGCTTCGAGCGCGGCGCGAGAGACGGTCGGATCCGGGGCGCTCATGCGCGCCTCATCGGTCGCATATCATGCGACGTTCGCTGCCGGGCATTCGGCTGATGCCGGACGCCGCATCACCGCACGATGCGCAGCAGGCCGGCATCCGCGCTCCCGCGAATGAATGCTTCCGGCGCGTGTGCCGCGATCCGCATCCCGGTTGCGCCGTAGTAGAGCCGAGCTTCGGCGGCCATGAACTGATCCAACGGACGACCCGCGTCTCGCGCGTCGCGCAGCGCCTGGACGATCTCCTCCCAGCTTCCCTCGAACGTGCCACCGTCGCGCGTGATCACGCGATGCGGTCCGTCGGCGGCGATCGTGTCGGCCACGGCCGTCTCGGCTTGCTGCTGCTGGGCAAGCCCAGTCAGCAGCGTGCCCAGCGTCTCCAGCTGCGACTGCGCTTGCGTCAGCTGCGCGTGCTCCTGCTCGGCGAAGCTCTGCTCCACCTCGGCCAGCAACTCCTCGATCGCGTCCGGTTCACCGGAGAGTTCCGCGAGGCGCGCCTCCCACGGCTTGAGCTCCGGGTCGTCCTCGCCCAAGCGATACACGGACTTCTTGAGCTCCATCAGTCGCCAGATGCCGAGTTCGTCCCAGTGATCTTCGGGCGTCGTCCTGTCGAATTCCGCGACGGCCGCGTCGAGATCGCCAGCATCATAGAGCAGATTGGCGAGATAGACGCGTGCCTCGCTGAACTCCTGGTCGAGCACGAGCGCACGTTGCAGCGCAGTAATGGCGAGGGCGTCGTTGCCCAAGCGGTGCTGCGCGTAGCCGACGCAGGCGACCGCTTCCGAGGACTCCTCAGATTGCGCAACCGCGCGCTCGAAGAAGGTGAGCGCCTGATCCACGTAGCCTTCGCGGAAGAGCGCGCGACCGATCTGCAGCATCAGATCAACATCGTCCTCGTAGCCCAACTCGATCGTGCGGTCGAACGCACGCATACCCTTCTCGACCTCACCGACCTTGAGCAGCACCTCGCCGATGCCGGCGAGCGCGTCTTCGTGCTCGGCGTCCAGGACGAGCGCTTCCTCGAAGCTGCGGCGCGCCCACGCGAACTCCTCGCGCGCTAGCCGTGCGTAGCCGAACCCCACGTGCAGTTCCACCGCTGCCGGATAGAGCGTCAGCCCCTCGCGAAGCATGTCGAGCGCCTCATCGTACTGCCCCTCGTTGTAGAGGGCGTGGGCGCGCTCGTCGTATTCCTCGGAACTCAGGAACGGAGTGGACATCTTCTGGCGATCCTCCGAAGCGGGCGGGTTACCGGATAGTACCGTGCGCAACGTGCGGTGTTCAACGCAAACGTACAGCGACAGCGAGCAAGCATGAGAACGAGCAACGACAACTGCGAACAGCGAGCGAACGTCAGCTACTACCCCTGAGAGGTCGTTCTGTCGCGCCGGCGGCCGCGCGAATTTCGGACAGCGCCACCGCGATTTCACCAGCGAGCGCCGCATTCGCTTCGAGCAGCGCCAGATTGGCCTGCACCGAGGCGCCGTTCGTGCGTTGCTGCACGTCCGCGAGAAGAAACGGCGTGACCGCTGCCCCCCGAATACCGGCGCGCGACGCGTGCGCGAGCGCGTCGCGCGTGGCGGCTTCCACCAAGGCGGCGTCGAGCGCGGCGTGCGCGGGAGGCGACTGAACCACCAGCATCGCTCCCGGACGTTTGAGCGCCCGGTGCGCGAGCCACGTTCGTGCCAACTGCGCCGGACTGTCCGCGCGCGCCGAGAGGGCGAGCCCTGTGGTGGTGGTGAAGAAGCCGGGCAACTCGCTCGTCCGATAGCCAACCACCAACACGCCGAGCGTCTCCAGCCGTTCGAGCGTCGCCGGCAGATCGAGAATGGACTTGGCGCCCGCGCACACCACGATGGCCGACGTGCGGGCCAACTCGACCAGATCCGCCGATTCGTCGAAGGGCGCATCGCGATGCACTCCGCCGATGCCGCCGGTCGCGAAGACTTCGATGCCGGCGAGCGCACAGAGCGCGAGCGTGGCGGCAACGGTCGTGGCGCCATCAGCGCCGTCGGCCATGGCCATCGACAGATCGCGCGACGACACCTTGCGTACGCCGTCGCGCGCGAGGAACCGCTCGAGGTCCGCGTCGGCGAGTCCGAGCGACGGCACGCCTTGAACGATCGCGGTGACCGCCGGCGTCGCCCCCGCCTGCTCGACGGCGCGAAGCATCAACTCGGCCGCGGTTCGGTTGAAGGGCGGCAGCAGCCCCTGCGCCAGCACCGAGCTTTCCAGAGCGACGACAGCGCCGCCGCGCTCAAGCGCGGCCTCGATGGCTGCGGTGCATCGCAACGACAGGGGAGCAGTGGCCACACGCCGATTGTACAGCACGCACCGTTTGCCTGCAACCACTAAGCACGACTCGATTCAGCAACAACGGGACACCACGCAAGACGGCGCATCGTTCGCACGATGCGCCGTTGGTTTACCTCGAGCGCGCCAATCAGGCGACTGCGTCGTCGAACGCGTCGCTCTTCTTCGACTCCACCAACTCCCAGTCCTTCGACGTCGGGTCGTACACGGCCATGACCTTGATCGTCTCGCCGGACCACACGTCGAACACCTTGCCGGTGTTCTGATAGATCTTGATCTCGTGGCCATCTTCAAACTTGAGGATGATCAGCGGGTACGCGGTGTTGCTGTACTGCTTGCGAAGCTTCTTCGGTGGGTGGTTC
Source organism: Gemmatimonas sp. (assembly GCA_965279375.1). Classification (GTDB taxonomy): domain Bacteria; phylum Gemmatimonadota; class Gemmatimonadetes; order Gemmatimonadales; family Gemmatimonadaceae; genus Gemmatimonas. Next base: position 4,941,811 of record OZ257156.1, read on the forward strand.
GTCGGCGCGTTCATACGTCTCTCGGTCAGGGGTCGAGAAGGATCTGACGCAAATTGGCGCGTCGATGGCCGCCTTGGCAACGGCGGAGTGCGCCATCGCTCTTCCGCGGGCACAATCGTTGCACCAGCAGCGCAGGGAACGCTCACCTGAACCGCTGGAGTACACCATGCGCCACCTCGCTGTCGTCCGTCGCGCCGCCACCGTCCTGTTCGTCGGCTCGCTCGCCATCCCCTCGACCGGCGCTGCCCAACGCTCCGTCACGCCCGCCGACGCGCCACCGGTCGCCACGCAGTTGCCTCAGCCGATCGGGGAGCCGTCGGTCGTCAGCGCGGCGACCACCGTCCCTGCCGCCCCCTTGGGCACGCAGCCCCGTGGCGTCGCCCTGACGCGCCAGCACGCCGTTGCCGACTCGACCACGCCGCCGCCAGCCCCTGCGGATACTGAACACGGCAACACGGTGCTCATGCTGGCCGGCGCTGCCACGATCGTGGTCGGAGCGATCGTCGGCGGAGACGGTGGCACCATCCTCGTCATCGGCGGCGCCGTACTCGGCATGTTCGGGCTCTTCCGGTATCTGACCCACTGATCCATGTCGACCGGCGCAGTACGACGAGAACCGTCGTCGCTGCGCCGGCTCGTGCGACTCAGGCGCTGATCACGGGCGCCGTGCGCGCGACTTGCCCCGCCTTCTTGACTGCCCGCAGTCGATCGTTGCGCTCTTCCATGGCGCGGTAGAGCACCGGGAGGACGAACAACGTCAGCAGCGTGCTGGTGATCAGCCCGCCGATCACCACGCTCGCGAGCGGACGCTGCACCTCGCTGCCGGGGCTCGTGGACAACGCCATCGGCACGAAACCCAGACTGGCCACCAACGCCGTCATCAACACAGGGCGCAGTCGATCGGCGGCGCCGCGCTTGACGCGGGCGAGCACGTCGTGCCCGTTGTGCTCGTCATCGCGCAAGTGATTCAGATGCTCCAGCAAGACGACGCCGTTGAGCACCGCAATGCCAAAGAGCGCAATGAATCCAACACTCGCCGACAGGTTGAGATTGAGCCCGCGCACCCAGAGCGCCGCAATGCCGCCCACCAACGCGAACGGCACGTTGGAGAGCACGAGCAACGCCTGCGGGATCGAACGGAACGACAGATACAGCAACCCGAGAATCAGCAGAAGCGCGGCCGGCACGACGAGCGCGAGGCGACCCATCGCGCGCTGTTGATTCTCGTACTGCCCACCCCACTCGAGAAACACACCGCTCGGGATCGTGACCTCGCGTCCGATGCGCGCGCGCACTTCTTCCACGAAGCTGCCCAGATCGCGACCGCGCACGTTGCTCAACACGAGCGAACGCCGCTGGGCGTCCTCATGACCGATCAGCTCCGGTCCCGTAGTGGTGCTGACATCCGCCACGGCGGAAAGCGGAATCACCTCGCCGCCGGGCGCGCGCAACGTGAGCGTCGCAATCGACGCCGCATCACGACGCGACGCCGCAGGCATACGCACCACGATCGCCACGCGACGGAAGCCGTCGATCCATTCCGCGCTCGTCTGCGAGCCCATCGCCAGCTCGATCGCGTCGCGCACGTCGGCCACCGACAGTCCGTACTGCGCCAACGCCTCGCGCCGCACTTGCATGCGCACCTGACCCGTGCCTTCGGCGATTTCTACACCCACATCCGCTGATCCCGGCACCGACGCGACCAGTCGGCTCAACCGATCGGCCAGCGCCTGATTCTGCTGCAAGTCCGGCCCGACGACTTTGATGCCCAGGTCCGTCTTGATGCCACTCTCCGCTTCGTCGAGGCGCATGGCGAGCGGCTGTGTAAACGAAATCCAGAGCCCCGGAACCTGTGTGAGCGCCGAGTCGAACGCCGCGATCAGTCCCTCGCGATCGTGCGCGGTCGTCCACTCATCGCGCTCCTTGAGAATGACGTACATGTCGCCTTCGAACAGCCCCATCGCTTCGGTCGCGAGATCGGGACGTCCCTCTTTCGTCACGACGGTGATGACTTCGGGAAAGCGCTTGATGATGCGCTCCGCCGCCGTCGACAGCTTGGTCGCGTCTTCCAGAGCAACGCTCGGCAGACGACGCGTGGTGATCAGAATGGATCCTTCGTCGAGCTTGGGCATGAACTCCGTCCCAATTCGCGTCATCGAGGCGACCGCAATCACGACCAACGCCACCGCCACCGCGATGACCTTTCGCGGCTGCTCGAGCACCTGCGCCAGCAGCTTGGAGTAGCTCGCCGTCAGCTTGAGCAACCACGGCGCCGGCGTCGCGTTGCCGCTGCGCAGGGCCCACGCGGAGACCGCCGGTACGTACGTCAGCGCCAACAGCAGCGAGCCCAACACCGCGCAAACCACAGTGAACGCCATCGGCTTGAACATGCGTCCTTCCATCCCGTCGAGCGTGAAGATCGGGATGTATACGGCGACGATGATCGCAATGCCGAAGAGAATCGGACGACCGACTTCGACGGCCGCATTCTCGAACATGTTCAGTCGATGCGTGTCCTTCTGATGTTCAATGCGCCGAATGAAGCCCTCGATCATCACGATCGATGCATCGACGATGAGACCAAAGTCGAGTGCGCCGAGGCTCATGAGGTTGGCCGAATAGCCGAAGATCGCCATGCCGGAGAAGGCGACCAGCATCGACAGCGGAATGACCGACGCGACGATCAGTGCCGCGCGCACGTTCCGCAGGAAGAGGAACAGCACGGCGATCACGAGGATGCCGCCCTCGATCAGGTTCTTCACGACCGTGTGTGTCGTCCGATCGACGAGATCGGTCTGATCGTAGAACGGTACGAGCGCGACGCTCTTGGGCAACGACTTGCGGATCTCCTCGATGCGCGCCTTCACATCCACAATCACGCGCTTGGAGTCGGCACCCTGCAGCTTGAGTACCATGCCGCTCACGACTTCACCCTTGCCGTCCTTGGTAACGGCTCCATTTCGTGGCAACGCGCCGAGCGAGACGGTAGCCACATCGGCGATGCGCACGGGCGCGCCGCCGGTGGACGCGATCACGATGCGCGAGATGTCCGCCACGGAATCCACACGTCCGAGTCCGCGCAGCGTGTACCGCTCGCCGCCCTGCTCGAGATAGCTGCCGCCAAAGGCGAGTGAATTGCGCGCCAAGGCGTTGTTCACGTCGGTGAGCGTGAGACGGCGCGCCGCGAGGCGCACCGGATCTACCGTGACTTCCACGCGCTCCGTCAGGCCGCCCCACGAATTCACTTCAGAGACGCCGGGTACGGTGCGCAGTCGCGGCCGCACAGTGTAATCGTGCAGCGTCTTGAGCTGTGTCGCCGAGAGCGAATCGCTGTACAGCACGTACTGATAGAGCTCGCCCATCGGTGTGGAGACAGGCCCCAGCGAGGGCTCGATACCTGGTGGCAAGCTGCCCTTGGCATCGCTCAATCGCTGCTGCACGAGCTGTCGCGCGAAGTACACGTCCGTGCCGTCGGGGAACGGCACGGTGATCAACGACAGACCGAACTTGGACACCGAACGCACCGACTGTGCGCCGGGCACACCCATCAGCGTCGACTCGATCGGATACGTCACCAGGCGCTCGACATCTTCGGGCGGCATGCCCGGCGCAACGGTGATGACTTCCACTCGCGTGCCGGTGAGATCGGGGAACGCGTCGAACGGAATGGATTGCAACGCGTAGAGACCTGCCGCGACGAGCGCCAACACGCCCATCATGACGAAGCCCTTCCGGTGCAGCGCGAAGTGTAGCAGTGCGCGCATCCGTTACTCCGGTTCGCCGGCGGAGCGACGCTTGAGCAGTTCGGCCTTGGCGATCGCCGCGCTGGCCGCAATCACCTGGCGTCCGACGCCAAGGCCGGCGACGACTTCCATCTGCTGCGCGGAGCGTCGTCCGACACGCACGGGGATCGCCTCGATGAAGAGCCCCTTGCCGCGCGATTCCGCCGCGATGACGATGGTATCTCCCTCCATCGATTGAATCGCCGACGACGGAACGACCACCGCAGGCGTGCCACCCGCTCCCAGCACTTCGGCCTGCGCAAATGATTCAGCGCGACCGACGCGCTTGCCCGCCTTGGGCGTGGCCAACACTTCGATCGTGCGCGTCAGGGTGTCCACCGTCGGCGCGACGCGGGTGACGGTGGCGTCGTGCGACTGCGTGGGATCGTCCGTGAGCGTAAACCGCACCGCACTTCCCACCTGCACTCCCTGCGCCGCCGCTTCGCTCAAGCGCATCTGCAACAACAGCCGACTCGGATTGCCCACGGTGATCAGCGGAACACCGGGCAGCACCACCGTACCTTCCTGTGCCTCGCGCGAGATGACGACGCCGTCCGTCGGCGTGCGAATGAGCACGTCATGCGGATCGGTATCCTTGGGCACTGGTCCATCGCCGACGAGATGATCCACGAGCCCCTGCGCCCGCTCCTTCTCCGCGGCCGCCTGTTCGTACATCGCCTCGGCGGTGAGTCGTGCGGCGAGCGCGCGTTCGAGTTCGGCGCGCGACATTGCCTTGGCATCCACCAGTCGCTGTGCGCGTTCCGCCGCGGTACGGGCGAGCGCACGCTCCGCGTCGGCAGACGTCAGCATCGACGACGCCCGCACGAGGACCGCGCGCGCGTCCATGATCTCGTGACTGTGAATCATCACCAGCACATCGCCCGCATGCACCACGTCGCCCACGCGCACCATTACGCGCGTGATGCGCCCCTCCGTCACGGAACCGATGGTCTGCACGGCGGCGGGGTCGAGCATCAGCCGCGCGGGCACGGTGCTGGCGTTGCGCCACGAGACCGTGCGCGAAGTGTCGAACGTGAAGCCACCGATCGCGACCGCGTCGGCGGAGAGCGTGGCGGTGTCGGGAAGCGGGTCAGTCTTCGCGGCCGGTGTCGGCGTTGCCGCATCGCCTTGACCGCAAGCGGCGGTGAACGCCAGCAGAGCCACGGCGGAGAGCGCAGAGAACGGTCGTGAGGTCACGGGGTGATCCGGATCGAGGAAAGCAGGGGAAGATCGAGCGGTCCATCGCCAGCGAGACGCGCACCAAGCGCGCGCTCGAGTTCCAGTCGGGTTAACCACGCGTCGGCGACCCAGCGCAGATGCGCATTCATTGCGTCGGCGGCGGCACGCTCCGCATCGAGCAACTCCAGCAGCGTTCCATGCCCCTCGCGGTACGCGGCACGCGCAATCGCCGACACCTCACGACCGCGTTCGGCGAACGTCTTGGCCTCCGCTGACAGCAGGCGCACGGCGTCATACGCGCTGAGCGCGGCGACCGCATCGGCCCGCACGGCAAGTAGCGCGTCATCGCGGAGCGCACGCGCCTCAGCGAGTTCACCGCGAGCGCGCTGACGTGCGCCGTCGTTGCGATTGAAGATTGGAAATGGCATCGCGAGACCGATCTGTCCCGTCATGAAGCCACCGGTCTGCTTGCTGCCGCCTTGCAGCTGCCAATCGCCGAGCGCACCGCGACGTTCCGCGCCGAGTCGCGCTTCGGCCTCGCGAAAACCCGCCTCGCGTGCGGCGTATTCCGGCCGCGCAGCCACCGCCACACGGCGCGCTGCCGCGCTATCTGGAGGCGTGGGGAGTTCCGGAGCGTCCAGCGCCGAGAGTGCCGGCAGCTGCTCGTCCGGCAGGCCGATCGCGCGCGCCAGATCGGCGCGTGCTCGCGCGCGCTCGCCTTCGTAGCTTGCCGCGGTGGTGCGGGCGCGGTCGGCCTCCAAACGCGTACGCAACGCCACGCCAACGGCCACCACCCCTTCAAGCGCGCGCAGCGAGTCCACGTTCGCCACCTCCGCGAGCGATGCGGCCTGCGTCTTCGCCACCTGCCACTGTCCCTCGCTCAGCGCCGCGCGTACCCAGGCGCGCGCGACCCGCAGTTCCGCCTCACGACGCTCCGCCAGTCCGTCGGCGGAGACGCGCTGGCGTCCCTCGCCTCCCGCCCTGCGCAGCGCGAGCCGTCTTCCCGTCACGTCGAAGGGCAGGTAGACCGTGCCGAAGATGTCCGGCTGCAGCGAGCTGCCAAGGTTTTCTCGGCGATACTCGATGGTGGGATTGATGAACTGCGACGATTCGCGCACGCGGCCGATCCCCGCATCGCGGCGTGCGTCGGCGACGCGAAGCCCCGGCGCACTCGTGCGCGCAATATCGAGGGCACCGCTGAGAGTGAGCGACGCGGGCAGCGTGCGTGCGTCGACGCGGGCGACGGCCGCCTGGGCGAACGCCAGACTGGGCGCCAGCAGCGCGACCGGCACGAGCATGCGAGTCCGACACAACGAGGTGAATAAGAGCATGGGTCGAACGTAGCGTCGGTGGATGAACGTTTCGTGAATGGAACGGATGGACACGAATTGGTCCCTGAGAGCGATTTTCATTCAAGAACGGTTCGCATGCGGCCGAAGTAAGGCAAAGCGACGTTCTTGCCAGCGCACTCGCACCACTCTCCGGATCTCCGCGTGCCAGCCTTTCCGACTCCTGTAGCCAGCTTTCCGGCCATTTCGTTCGACCGTCCCGCCTTGGATCCGCTGTGTCAGATCCTGCGCGCGTACGATCGCGCGATCGATGCCTGCGAGTCGTTCGATCATGTCGCGTCGCGCCGCGCGATTGGCCTCCTGCGGCGGTCGCTGGAGCTGGACACGCCCGAGGCGCGCACCTTCGATGCGTTATACCAGTGGTGCGAGGAAACCGTTGACGCGCGCGATTTCATTCGCGCCGCGCGCTGCCTGCGTTCGCTGCGCGACGCCTGGCATCGGTCGGCGACGCCGCGGACGCCTACGCCGCGCGCAGACTGCCCCGTTTCATAGTCAGACGCGCCGTCAGACGCGCCGTCAGACGCGTCGCGGCAACGACAGCGTCATCAACGTTCCGCTCGAACGCGGAGCGTTGGTTGCCGTGAGCGTTCCCCCGTGCCGCTCTGCGATCCAGGCCGCGATGGACAGTCCGAGTCCGCTGCCGTCGCTCCGATAGGCGCGCGCCGCATCGCCACGAAAGAAACGGTCGAAGATGCGCGTGCGTTCCGCCACCGGAATGCCGATCCCGTCGTCCTCGACCTCCAGCACCACACGGTCACCGATCGGCTGCACCCGCAGATCGACCTGTCCACCGGGACGGCCGTAGCGCAGCGCATTGTCCAGCAAAATTCCGATCAGGCGGCCCATCAAGACGGGGTCAGCCAGTACCGGCGCCTCGTCGAGAATGCTGGACTCGAGCTGCATGCCGGCGCGCGTCGCGTCGCCTTGCCAGCGGCGCAGTTCATCCGCCGCAACGTCGTCCAGAAACATCGGCAGCTGCGCATGGGGATCGTTATCCTCGCCGGCATCGGCGCGCGCCAACTGCATCAGCTCATCCACCTGTCGCGACATTCGGATCAGGTCCTCATGCAGCTCCGTCAAGACGGGAGAGGACTCCGATGGCGTGAGCTGCGACACCTCGACACGTCCGCGCATGCGCGCCAACGGCGTGCGCAGTTCGTGCGCCGCGTCGGCCAGAAAGCGCTGCTGCTGCGAAAGCGCTCCGTCCAGCCGATCGAGGAGCGCATTGAAGCTGCGCCCCAGTCGTCCCAATTCGTCCGTGGGGTCATCCACGGGAAGTCGCGTACGACTGGCGGGCCCGATGCGTGCCGCAGCATCGGCCATCAATCCAACGGGCCGCAGCGCACGTCCAGTGAGCCACCACCCCGTGACGCTGGCGAGCAGCACCAGCCCCGGAATGCCGATCAGGAACCAGAAGTCGATGCGCGACTCGACCATGCGCAACGGCGCGGCGCTCGCGTCCACCTCGATCCACCACCCCGGCGCCGTGACCGGATCGAGCGGCAATCGCACCCGTCGCACCGGCTGGGTCAGCGGTGGCGGCACGCGATTGAGCGGCGAGCCGACCGAGCGAAAGAGCGTGCCGTCGGGACGCCGCACCTGGATGGAGCGCTCCTCGAACACCAGCTCAGACGCAATGTGCTCGAGGGTTCCTTCGATGGTCTGGTATTCTGCAATTTCGACCAGAAAGAACTGTCGCATCAGCTGCGCGGAGGCGCGCACCGAGGTCACGAACTCCTGCTCGAGCGCCCTCCGCACGGCGAGCCGCAGCGCACCGGCTGCACCGAGCAGCACGACCAGGAGTGTGGTCGCATACAACGCGGTCAGACGAAGCCGAATGCGCGGCCGTTGCGGCTCCGGTGTCACGAACGGTCAGGACCGGGCGCCGAAATGCGATAGCCCGCGCCGCGGATCGTCGAGAAGAGCGGCACCTCGTCGGGATGGTCAATCTTCTTGCGCAGCCGTGCGATGTACACGTCGATCACGTTGCTGAACGGATCGTAGTTGTCGTCCCACGCGTGCTCGCTGATGTGCTCACGCGTGAGCACGCGGCCGCTATCGCGCATCAGCACCTCCAACACCGCGAATTCCTTCGTGGTGAGCGTGATCACGCGCCCATTGCGGCGCGCTTCGCGGGTGGCAGGATCGAGTTCGAGATCGGCCACGCGCCAGACGGTGTTGGCGGCCACACTGGGGCGCCGCAGCAGTGCGCGCAGCCGCGCCACCAACTCGCCCAGCGCGTACGGCTTGACGAGATAGTCGTCGGCGCCGAGGTCGAGCCCTGCGATGCGATCGTCCACACTGTCGCGTGCGGTGGCCATGAGAATACGCGGCGCGGGTTCACGTGCGCGCAGGGCCTTGCATACCGTGAACCCATCTTCGTCCGGAAGTCGCAAGTCGAGAACGACTGCGTCGTAGGGGCTGACGGCGGCGAGCTGTCGCGCCATCTTCCCTGTCATCGCCGCATCAACGGCGAAGCCCGACGCGCGCAAGAACGCCGTTGCGCTTTCGCGCAACACTTCGTCGTCTTCCACAAGCAGGATGCGCATGCGGGAAAACTTACTCGACGTTGGACATATGGGACACGTGCCCACTGGCACTTCGAGACCGCGTATTGGCGTCGTCTTTGGCGGCGGCGCGTTGAAGGGATTGGCGCACGTTGGCGCGTTGCGTGCCATCGAAGAGGCAGGCTTCACACCAGCGTTGTTCGCCGGCTCGAGCATCGGCGCGATGATTGCCGCCGCCGCAGCGTCAGGATTGCGTTCCGCAGAACTCACGGAGCGCGCACTCACCTTCCGCCGACGCGACCTCTTTCGCATCAATCATCTCGGGATGCTGATGGAGCGCATGCTGTCTCGCTCCATCTATCTCGAATCGCCGCTGCGGGCGCTTTGTGATTCGCTGGTGATCGACGGCACGTTCGACGAGCTCGACGTGCCGCTGCTGGTCACGGCGCTCGATATCGAACGCGCGACGCCACTGGTCTTCGGCCGCCCCGGTCTCACCCACGTGCGCGTGCGCGACGCCGTCTACGCATCCTGCGCGCTGCCGGGATTCTTTCCGCCCGGTGTCGTGGGTGGTCGCACGTGCATCGACGGTGGCACGACGGACAATCTGCCCGTCGCAATCGCCGCACTCGGCGTCGACGCACTCGTCGCCGTGGATGTCGGAATCGCCGATGTGCCAGTGGACAACGCCGTGGCCACGCAGGGCTTCGCGTCCATCTTCATGCGGGCGGCCACCATGATGATGCATGAACAGCAGCAGCACGCCCTCGAACGGTGGACCACGCCGCCCTTGCTCCTCGTGCGGCCGGCGGTCTCGCACGTTGGCTGGTTCAGCTTTGCTCATGTCGAGGAGCTCCTGCAGCTGGGCTACGACGCGACACGCGAGGCGCTGCGCGACCTGCCGCGGCTCCTCGCCGCCAAGGGCGGGGTCTTTCCGCGTCGGCAGGTGGAAGTGACGGTAGACCGGGGGCGGTGCACCGGCTGCGCCCAGTGCGTCGTGCGGGCCCCGGCGATTCTGACGCTCGACAACGATGCCAAGGCGCGCCCGCTGGCCCCATCGTTCGAGTTCTCCCCGGCCGACGGCGCCTTTGTCAGGTGCTGCCCCGAAAACGCGATCCATGTCACGCCGGTGGCGATTGGCGGCGCAGCGGCCGATATTCAGGGTAGCCTCGTCGGTACCGGGGTCTCTCTGTAGACAGATCCACGGCGCGATGAGTGGCTTCGTTCCGAACGCGCGCGACCACCCACGGGGTGCGTCACGCGCCGGACCCGTCCTCTCAATGTCCCATCCCAATTCGTTCGGCAGCCGCGCCACACTCTCAGTGGGCGACCGTCAGTACGCGTATTTCCGCCTCGCCTCGCTGGATGCCCTCCCGGGCAGCACAGCCGCCTCGCTCCCCTTCTCGTTGCGCGTTCTCCTCGAGAACCTGCTCCGCGGCGAAGACGGCGCCTTCGTCAAGAAGTCCGACGTGGAGTCCCTCGCGCATTGGAACGTCAAGGCGCCGATCGACAAGGAAATCGCCTTCCGCACGGCCCGCGTGCTGCTGCAGGACTTCACGGGCGTTCCTTGCGTCGTGGACCTCGCCGCCATGCGCGACGCGATGGTCCGCTTGGGCGGGGATCCCACGCGCATCAATCCGCTCCAGCCGGTCGATCTCGTCATCGACCACTCGGTGCAGGTGGACGAATACGGCACCGAAGCCGCGCTGCTGCTCAACACAGATCTTGAGTTCGAGCGGAATGGCGAACGCTACGAGTTCCTCAAGTGGGGGCAGACCGCGCTCCGCAACTTCCGCGTCGTCCCGCCGGGCACCGGCATCTGCCATCAGGTGAATCTCGAGTACCTGGGCCAGGTGGTCTTCACCGCCGCCCACGGCGACGAAACGCTCGCCTACTGCGACTCGCTCGTCGGCACCGACTCGCACACGACCATGATCAACGGTCTCGGCGTGCTGGGCTGGGGCGTCGGTGGCATCGAAGCCGAAGCGGCCATGCTCGGTCAGCCGGTCAGCATGCTGATCCCCGAAGTCATCGGCTTCAAGCTGCACGGCAAGCTGCCGGCCGGCGCAACGGCCACGGACCTCGTGCTCACCTGCACCGAGATGCTTCGCAAGAAGAAGGTCGTCGGCAAGTTCGTCGAGTTCTACGGCCCGGGACTTTCCACCCTCGCCCTCGCCGACCGCGCCACCATCGCCAACATGGCCCCGGAGTACGGCGCCACGATGGGCTTCTTCCCCGTGGACGCTGAAACGCTCAAGTACCTGCGCCTCTCCGGCCGCAGCGACGAGCAGGTGGCCTTGGTCGAAGCCTACACCAAGGCGCAGGGGCTCTTCCGCACCGACGCGACGCCCGATCCCGTGTTCACGGATACGCTCGAACTGGATCTGAGCACCGTGGTCCCGAGCCTCGCCGGCCCCAAGCGCCCACAGGATCGCGTGCCGCTCTCGCAGAGCAAGGCGATGTACCGCGAAGCACTCGCTGCACAGATGGCCACGCAGGCGCAAACCGCCGGCGTCGCCGCAGGGTCGGCGGCGGCCAGCATGGTCTCTGAAGGCTCGCCGATCGACAGCGATCAGGGCGTCGCCTGCGAACATCGCGGACAGTCGTTCACACTCAAGCATGGCCATGTGGTCATCGCGGCGATCACGAGCTGCACGAACACCAGCAACCCGAGCGTGATGCTCGCGGCGGGTCTGTTGGCTCGCAACGCGGTCGCCAAGGGACTCACCACCAAGCCGTGGGTGAAGACGTCGCTGGCCCCGGGCAGCAAGGTGGCCACCGATTACTTCCACAAGGCGAATCTCATGGATTCGCTCGATGCGCTGGGCTTCAACGTCGTCGGCTACGGCTGCACCACCTGCATCGGCAACTCGGGTCCGCTGCCGACGGTCATCAGCGAAGCGATCGACGCGGGCAAGCTCAACGTCGCGGCAGTGCTCTCGGGCAACCGCAACTTCGAAGGCCGCGTCAATCCGCAGACGCGCTTCAACTACCTCGCGTCGCCGCCGCTGGTCGTGGCCTACGCCCTCGCGGGTCGCATGGACATCGACATGGCCACGGAGCCGCTTGGCGTGGGCACCGACGGTCCGGTTTTCTTGCGCGACATCTGGCCGAGTGCGCAAGAAGTGGAAGACACGATTCTGTCGAGTGTGAAGCGCGAACAGTTCACCACGCAGTACGCCAACGCCTTCGCGGGCGATGCACACTGGCAGGGCATTCCGGCCCCTGTGGGCGACCAGTACGCGTGGAACAACGACTCCACGTACGTGAAGAACCCGCCGTACTTCGACGGCATGACGATGACACCGCCGGGTGTGCGCGCGATCAGCGGTGCCAAGGTGCTCGGCATGTTCGGTGACTCCATCACCACCGACCACATCTCCCCTGCCGGCTCCATCGCGGCGGCGTCACCCGCTGGCCTCTGGCTCAAGTCGCTCGGCGTCGACAAGAAGGACTTCAACTCGTACGGCGCGCGTCGCGGCAATCATGAAGTGATGATGCGCGGCACCTTCGCCAACATCCGTCTCAAGAACGAACTGACGGGTGGAAAGGAAGGCTGGTGGACCGCCACGGCGCCGGGTGCGGAGCCGCAGGCGATCTACGACGTGTCCATGGCGCGTCAGGCGGCCGATGTGCCGCAGATCGTCATCGCCGGCAAGGAATACGGCACGGGATCGTCGCGCGACTGGGCGGCCAAGGGCACGGCGCTGTTGGGCGTGCGTGCGGTCATCGCCGAAAGCTTCGAGCGTATTCACCGCTCCAACCTGGTCGGCATGGGTGTGTTGCCGCTCGAGTTCGTGAACGGCGAGACGCGACAGTCGTTGGGACTCACCGGTTTCGAGAGCTACGCGATCGGTGGCATGACCGAGGCGCTGCAGCCGCGTGAAACGCTCACCGTCACGGCCACCGCCGACGACGGCAGCGTGAAGACCTTCAGCGCACGGTGCCGCATCGACACGCCGGAAGAGCTCCAGTACTACAAGAACGGCGGCATCCTGCCGTACGTCCTGCGGAGCCTCGTCGGACGCTGAGTGGCACATTCGCAGTGAGCAGAGAATGAGTCCGGTTTCGGCCGGACCCATTCTGCTGCTGGTCAATCCCGCCGCCGGCCGCGGTTCTGCGGCCGCGCGTGCGGATGCCGTCGCACAGGCACTCGCTGTGGTGGGTGATGTGCAGCGAGAGAACACGCGCGGCCCCGGCGACGAAACACGGATCGCGCAGGACGCAGCCGCGATGCATGCGCGGGCGCTCGTCGTGGTGGGTGGCGACGGCTCCGTCAGTCGCGCCGCGCGCGGACTCGTCGACGCAAAGAGTCAGGTGCCGCTCGCGATCGTTGGCGCTGGTACCGGCAACGATTTCGCCAAATCCATCAACGCCCCCTCGCACAATGTGCCCGCCTTGGTCGAGCGCCTGCGACTGCTGCAGACGCGGGCGGTGGATGTCGGCTTCGTGGACGACGTGCCGTTCGTGAACGCCGCCGGATTCGGCTTCGACGTGCACGTGCTGGAGCGCATGCGTTCGCCTGGGCTGCTGCGCGGTACAGCGGCGTACGTGGGGACGGCCCTTCGGGCGCTCGTCGGATATCGCGGCTTTGGCGTGCGCCTCGCCGGTGACTCAGGGCCGCAGGAGCGTCTGATGCTCGTCTTTGCCAACGGCCGCTACTTTGGCGGCGCCTTCCACATCGCGCCTTCGGCCGACATCGACGACGGGCAATTGGATATGGTGGCCATCGCCGACGCACCGCCGCTCCGTCGGGTGTCTCTGTTCGCCAAGGCGGTACGTGGCACGCACCTGTCGGCGCCCGAGGTCCGATGGGAACGCGGCACCCGCTTCCCGCTCCACTTCGACGCGCCGCCGGCCTTCGAGGCGGATGGGGAACTCCATCAGGCCCAGAGCGATACAGTTACCATCTCGGTCCGTCCGGGAGCGCTGCAGGTGGTAACCTGAGCGCCGCGCACGCATTATCGTCCTACTATCTTCATCGGACCTCCGGGTCCGCCTACCCTGCGGCAGCTGCCGCGATCTCCGAGGAATCTCCGATGTCCCTCCTGTCACGCTCTGCCTCGCGTGTGTTCGCCGCTGCGGCGTTCACCTTCGTCGCCTCGTCGTTTGCTGGCGCCCAAGCGGCGCCGGCCGGCCTCAAGGTCGGCGATGCTGCGCCCGACTTCACCGTCACCGCGGTGACCAGCGCTGGCGTCGATGCCAAGCCGTTCAAGCTCTCCGAGCACAAGGGCGAGACGATCATTCTGGCGTTCTTCCCGAAGGCGCGCACCAGCGGCTGCACCATGCAGATGCACGCCTATCGCGACAAGTACGCCGAGCTGTTCAAGAGCGGCAAGAAGGTCACCCTTGTGGGTGTGAGCACCGATGCGGACACCGCGCTCATCTCGTGGGCCAAGGATGACAACATGCAGTTCCGCTTCGCCGCAGACGTCGACCGCAAGGTGGGCGTGGCGTACGGAGCCAGCGCCGGCACGGGCTTCCACAAGCGCCACCTGTACGTGATCGATCCCAAGGGCAAGATCGCCTACATCGCCACGCCGTTCCTCCAGGCGTCGGAAGAGGCGTACACCAACCTCGGCTCGGCCATCTCGCAGGCTGGCGGCTCGAAGTAAGGCCGTCGCGCTTCGAAATTCGCGCATCGCGGTCTCGCCACGCTTTCACCAGCTCATTCGTCGATGACCGCCGCACTGCAGGATCCCCGCGCCCTTCTCACCGCGCTGCACAGCGCGGCGGTGGAGGGCGCGGCGCCGTTTGCGCGCACCCGCGAAGCCGTGGCGCGCTGGTTAACCGCGCATCGCCGCGTCCTTCAGGGCGAAGGGCGCGTCCATCTCTTCGCGATGGGGAAGGCCTCGCTCGCCATGGCCGCGGGCGCCGTGCGGGCGATGCACGATCTCGAGCTCGATCCGCAACAGGGCGTCGTGGTGGCCGCTGCGGCTTCACCGTCGGAGCGCGACGCACTGCCGCGCAGCTATGTCGTGGCGGTCGGTGACCACCCGGTGCCCGGCCCCGCGTCGCTGCACGCGGCCGATCTGATCGACACGGCGATTCTCGACGTGCGCGAAGGCGACGTGGCGCTGGTGTTGCTCTCGGGTGGTGCGACCTCGCTCACCGCGGCACCCGTGGCCGCGCTGTCGCTCGTCATCGGCGACGTGGACGATGCGCAGACGCATCTCGCCAACCTCGCTGAAACGCTGCTCGAATCAGGGCTCGCGATCCACGAGATGAACGCGATCCGTCGGCGACTGTTGCGCTTTGGTGCGGGCAGACTCGCTGTGGCGCTCGCGGATCGTGGCGCGACGCACATCCCGGTCTTTGCCATTTCCGACGTGATCGGTGACGACCCGGCGGTGATTGGATCAGGCCCCTGCACTCCGGACCCGTTCGACGACGCGACCTTTCTGGCGCTGCTCGACGCGCACGACCTGCGCAACACGTTGCAACGAGACACGGCGGTGTTTCTCGGTGTCGCGGGTGACGGCACGCCGCCCGTCGTGCCGTCAGCATCGCATGCGGCGTTCGCGCGCACCTCGTACGAACTCGTCGCGCGCAATCGCGACGCCGTCCAGGCGATGGCTGATGCGGCTCGCCATGCCGGCATCACGCACGTCGTTGAAGAGTTCGAGCCGCTCGAGGGCGAAGCCGCGCCACTCGGCGATCGACTCGCCCGCTACGCGGTGGCCCGCGCACGATTGCTGCCGCGCGGCGAGAGCGCGCTCATCGTGTTCGGGGGCGAGCCGGTGGTGAATCTGCGCGCGACCTACGAGCGCGCCTATGACGACGGGCTGGCAGAAGACGAGGACGACGAGCTCGCCGAAGTATTGGAGCTCACGCCACCGGCAGCGCTGAGCGGCGGCATTCGACGCGCCGACGAGCCGATGCGCGGTGGGCGCATGCAGGCGCTCGCTCTCGCCGCGTCGTTCGCGCTGGAAGAGGCGGCAGCCGCGGGCGAGCCGGAGGCGTGGCGCATCACGCTGCTCGCCGCGGGCACCGACGGCCGCGACGGACCCACCGACGCCGCCGGCGCAATCGTCGACGCGATTACTCCGGCCGTTTCTCGTCGCGAAGGGCGTCGGCCCGAGCGCGATCTCGCGACAGGCAAGTCGTGGTTTCCGCTGGAAGCCGCCGATGCGCTGCTGCGAACCGGCCCCACGGGCACGAACGTCATGGACGTCGTGGCAGTGCTGGTGCGTGCGATCAGCCGCTAGCTGACGGCCATTGGCGACCGGCCGTCAGGCCGCGGCCTTCAGTACTGGCAGTCGGTGGAGAAGGCGTCCTTGGCGAATCCGGCCGATTCCGCGTCCTTCTGCGACGCGAAGCCGACCTGCTCGGCGGGCTTGATCAGCTTCACCGTGTGGCAGGTGGCTGGGTAGTACTTCTTCGTGCGACGCGACCCCACGAACGGGGAGTTGGCCACGTCGATCGCGTTGGCGATGGCTGCCGCGTCCGATGACTTGGCGGCCGTGCTGCCCGACTTGGCGGCGGAGGCGCCACCCGAGGCGCACGCTGCGAGCACGAGCGAGGCCGACGCCGCGAAAAGGAATCGAAGGGTACGCATGTCCGGTCGGGCAAGAAGTGGGATGAGCCGCAACACAGTCAGATCGTTGAACGCTGTTATATATATGACGCCGACGTCGTGTTTTGCAACTCGATTTGCGACTCGGTTTGTCACGCTTTGTGCGACGCGTCAGGCAACTCCGCCGGTCGCAGCGGTCGATCGCTAGGGCGTTGTTGCAGACGCCGCCGTATCTTCGCCTCGCCATGCCCGCCAAACGCGCTACCGCGCCCCGTCCACGCCCAGCAGCGGCGCTCGTCGCTCCGGCGGCACCTTCCGCGCCGCCAGCCGATGCCGAGCCCACCGACGCCTTCCGTCGGCGGCCGCGGCAGTCGCGCGGCCAGAAGCGCGTGGAGCTGTTGCTCGACGCGGCTGCTGCGGTGATCGCCGAGTCCGGCTTGGAAGCAGCCACCGCCGAAGCGATCGCACTACGCGCGCGAACGGCGAAAGGCTCGCTGTATCAATTCTTCCCTAATCGGGACGCCGTGCTGGCGGCGCTCGCGCTGCGCTATTCCGACGAGATGCGGCACATCCACGAGAAGGCGTTCCCCATCGACCCGCGCGGACTCTCGCTCGAACGGCTGATCGATCGGATTGTCAAACCGCTCGCGGAATTCCACGATCGCAATCCGGCGTTTCGCCGAGTCTTCGCCACCATCGACGGGCCGCTCGATGTGACACGCGCGGCGCCGGTGCGCTTGCGGGCGCAGCTGTTCGACTCGTTCGTCGATCGGCTCGATGTGCTCTTTGCGTCGCGCAACCCCAAGCTGCCGGCGCGCGATCGGCGCCGTGCGGCGATGGTGTGCGCGTCGATCGGGCAGGCCATGCTCGCGCGGCGCAGCCGGTCGGCGGCGGTCGAGAAGAAGCCGCTGCTCGACGACCTGCGCCGCATCCTCGTCGCGTATCTGGAGCCGCTGCTGACCGCACCATCCGCGCGCGCCCGCAAGCCATCGACGCCTCGCTAGTTTTCGACATGCCTTCGACTACCGTCACCATCGGAATCATTCAGGATTCGGCCAGCGCCGACCTCGCCGACAACCTGCAGCGCGCGATCGCGCAGGTGCGCACGGCCGCGTCTCGCGGCGCGCAGATCATCTGCCTGAAGGAACTCTTCAACGCGCCGTACTTCTGCAAGACGTTGCGCGCCGATCGTTTTGATATCGCCGAGCCGCTCGATGGCCCGTGCGTGACGGCGATGCAGGCGGTCGCAAAGGAATTGCAGGTGGTGATCGTCGTGCCGTTCTACGAGAAGCAGGCACCGGGACTCTATCGCAATTCGGCCACCGTCATCGATGCCGACGGCGCGGTGCTGGGCACGTATCGCAAGATGCACATCCCGCACGATCCGCTCTTCGAGGAGAAGTACTACTTCGCTCCCGGAGACGTCGGCCCCGATCTGCGCAACGATCAGCATCCCGGCATCAACGGCTTCCGCGTATGGCGCACCAAGTACGCCGACATTGGCGTGCTCATTTGCTGGGATCAGTGGTATCCTGAAGGCGCGCGCATCACGTCGTTGCTGGGCGCGCAGATCCTCTTCTATCCCACGGCGATCGGCTGGCATCCGGGTGAGAAGGCGACGTTCGGCGACGCGCAGGTCGATGCGTGGCGTACCGCGCAGCGTGCGCATGCGATCGCCAATGGTGTGTTCGTTGCCGCTCCCAATCGCGTCGGCTTTGAAGCGGAAGCAGGCACCGACGGCATCGAGTTCTTCGGGCAGAGCTTCATCTGCGATCCGTTCGGCCGCTATCTCGCGCAGGCGGGCACCGAGCCCGAGATCCTCATCGCGCAGTGCGACCTGCCGCTGATCGAGGAGACGCGTCGTAACTGGCCGTTTCTGCGCGATCGTCGCGTGGATGCCTACGGACCCATCACGCAGCGCTGGCTGCGGGGATCGTAGCCGTGGCACGTGACACCGTGCCGCAGGTGCGCATGCCCGCCGAGTGGGAGCGCCATGACGCCACCTGGATCGGCTGGCCGACGCACGAGCCGGATTGGCCGGGCAAGTTCGGACCGATTCCGTGGGTGTACGCGGAGATCGTGCGCGCGCTCGCGCCGTTCGAGCGCGTGGAGATTCTCTGCCACGACGAACAAGTGCGTACGGACGCGCAGCATGCGCTCGCCATGCATGATGTCGATCCGTCGCGCTTCCGGCTGCAACTGCAACCCACCGATCGCGTGTGGCTGCGTGACTCCGGTCCGACGGGCGTGCATCTCGCCGACGGGTCGGTATCGCTCGTGCACTGGGACTTCGACGCATGGAGCAAGTACGACAACTACTCGCTGGACGTGCGCGTGCCCGAGGCCGTCGCGCGCGTCACGGGGCTGCCTCGCGTCGAAGCATTGCGCCCGGACACCGGTGCGCGATTGGTCCTCGAAGGCGGGGGGATCGAAACCGATGGGCAGGGTACGATGTTGGTGACCGAAGAGTGGTTGCTCTCCGACGTGCAGGTTCGCAATCCCGGACTCGACCGTGCTGGCTATGAGCGTGCCTTTGCGCAGTATCTGGGGATCACGCACACTGTCTGGCTGGGCGAAGGGTGTGTCGGCGACGACACGCACGGTCACGTCGATGACATCGCACGCTTCGTTGCACCCGGTGTCGTGGTGCTCGCCCATGAGGAAGATCCCGCTGACGAAAATCACCGCCGTTCGCTCGACAATCTGCATCGTCTCCAGCGCGCGACCGATGCGCGCGGCGAGGCGCTGCGCGTGGTGACGCTGCCGTATCCGCGCGCCGTCATCATGGAGGGCACCCGTCTGCCGGCGAGTTACGCGAATTTTTACATCGCCAACGGCGTCTGCATCGTACCCACCTTCAACGATGCGAACGATCGCGTGGCGCTCAATACGCTCGCAACGCTGTTGCCGGAGCATCGCATCGTCGGCATTCATGCCGTCGATCTGGTGTGGGGACTGGGCACGCTGCATTGTCTGACCCAGCAACAGCCTGCCGCCCGCGTGGACGTCGGAGGATGAGCATGACGCCAGCTGAAAACGAAGTGCCACAGCAGCAGGCGCCACAGCATGATGCGCCGCAGCGTGCGCCCGAGCCGGAGTTGCCGGCGTGGGCCAAGCGCCGCGCGTCCAACGGTCAGATCCCGGATGGCGTGCTGGCGGTCTTTATCGGCCGGAAGTGGGAGAACACCTACCGACGGAAGTTCGCGCCGTTTCTCGAAGACCCCGCATTCGTGCCCACCTGGAACTGGAGCGCGGCGCTGACCCCGTTCTGGTTCCTGTATCGCAAACTGTATCTCACGTTCGCGATCTTTTTCATTGTGCCGGGGTTTGCCTTCCGATGGCTGACGGGCTCCGACACGATCCTGACCATGCAGAACATCCAGCTGCCGGAGAACCAGCCGCTGGTACTGATGAACTTTGCGGTGTACCTGTCGAGCGGCATCGCGGCAGGTGGAACCGCCAATTGGTTCCTCTTTCGCCGTGCTCAGGCGGCCACTCGTTTGGTGACGCTGCAGCAGTTGCCCGATGGCGAGGCGATGGGACTGTTGCAGCGGATCGGTGGCGTGAATCGCAGCGGGACGCTTCTGTTTCTGACGCTCTCGCTCGTGCTGGCGGTCGCGCAAGCGAGCGCATGACGGAGCGGGATGACGCGCCGGCGGGTCGCCGCCGGGACATCGCGGTACGCGTCGGCCGGTTGGCCGGCGCGACGGTGTCGAGGCTTCTGGTGACGCGTCGTCCCTCCCCGATGTTGTTCATCGATGACTGACGCGGAGTTGGTCGCCCGGACGCGTGGCGGAGACGCCAACGCGTTCGGGGAACTGGTGTCACGGTACTACGAGCCGTGCCGTCGTTTTGCGTACCACATGCTGGGGGATCGATCGGATGCGGAGGATGTCGTGCAGGACACGCTCATGCGGGCGTATCGCGCCATCGACCGCTACGACGAGCGCGATCAATTCCGCGGTTGGCTGTTCCGCATTCTGACGAATCAGTGCCGCAATGCCCTTACTTCGCGTGGTCGGCGTACCCGACGGTTTGTACAGGATGACGTCGCCCTCGAGCAGGCGCATGCGCCCACCTCAGGGCTGCAACTCGGCACCGAGCATGCCGCCCTCGCGCGCGCCATGGCGCAGCTCGACCCGCTCCAGCGCGAAGCACTGCTCCTCAAGTATGCCGAAGGGCTCGAGTACACCGAGATGTCGGCGATAACCGGCGTGGGAGAATCGGCGCTCAAGATGCGCGTCAAGCGCGGCAGCGAGCGGTTGCGCGGATTGCTGGGGTCACGCGATGAGTGACGACGGCATGCTGCGCTTTCCTGCCCCGGATGACGCGCCCGAAGACGCGGCGACGGTTGCTGCCAACGCGGCGCTCGCTGCGCGCGTCGCGGCCATGTACGCGGCCACGCCGGTGGCCGATGCGGGCGCGGCCGATTGCTGCGCTCGCGCCATTCTCACCGAGCAGATGCACGCGACCGCGCTGGGCGTCGGCGACAGCGTGCGCCCGCGCTGGTGGTGGGGAGCGGCCGCTGCTCTCGTGGTCACCGCCGCGCTGGCCAACTGGCAGTCGCGTCGCAGCAGTTCTGGCACCAGCGCGTCGCCGTCAGTCGCACAGGCCGCGCCCGCACTTTCGGCTCCAATGGAGACAATGCCGGAGTCGCTGCCGATGACGGGCATGCCCTTTGGGCGGGTGACGCCGGTTGCTGGGGGCGATGCGATCCGTTTCGACCTCAGACTCCCCTCCTCCGCCAAAGCCGTTGCCATTGTGGGCGACTTCAACGGGTGGGATGCCGGCGCCACCCCCATGCGCCCACGAAACGGCCAGAATTCGTGGTCCGCTCAGGTGGAGCTCAAGCCGGGGCGCCACGTCTACGCGTTCGTGATCGATGGTACGCGCTGGCTGGTGGACCCGCTCGCGCCACAGGTCTCCGACGCCGGCTTCGGCCCCTCCAACGCTGTGTTGGTCGAGGGAGGGCCGCAGTGAGCCTGGGCTTCGTTGGGCTCCTGCTCGTCGCAACGCAAGTTGCCGCTGCCCCGCTGGCGCCCAGTGCGCTCGCGCAGACGCCGCCGGCTCGTGTGCCACAGCAGCTGACGTTCGACGCCGCGCGCTTCGACAGCCTCACCGCCCTCGCGCTGCGCTCGATCCTCGACAGTGCTTCTCAGCGTGGCCTGCCGACGGCTCCACTCATCGGCCGTGCGCTGCAGGGCGCCGCGCTGAAGGTCGGTGGCCCGCGCATTCTGCTGGCCGTCCGAGAGTACGCCGTCGCGCTCGAGGTCGCCCGCGAAGTGCTGGGGCCGGAGTCGACGGTCTCCGAGCTCGATGCCGGCGCCGCCGCGCTCAAGTCGGGGATCGACGAGAAGGCGCTTTCGGCGATCCGTTCGACGCGCCCAGCGGGCACAGCCGTGATGCCGCTGATGGTGCTCACCGACATCGTCAAACGCGGCGTTCCGCAGGCGTCCGCGCGAGATGCGGTGACGTCGATCGCCCGCCTGCCCCGCTCGGACGAAACGCTGATGGGGCTGCAGGTCACGGTCGCAAAGAATCAGTTGAGAGGGCCGGGTATGGCCGTAGACGCGATGCAGCGCTATCTTCGCGGCACGGTCCCCGGTAGTGGTCCGCCGTCCGCGCCCGCGACGGTAGATCGTAAACCGATCCGTCCTCCTGATCCGTGACGCCCGCCCCCCGCTTCCTTCGCGCGTCGCGCCGCCGCTCTCTGCTGAGCCGCGGACCGGCTGTGCCGTGCGCGCTGGTCACGATGGTGCTGGTGGCGAGCCCGCTCTCCGCCCAGCGACGCGGTGATGCGCCGGTGGCTCCGTCGTCGGCACTCGGCCCGGCCACGGAATCGCCCACGCTCGCCGTCATGGGACTCGCGTCGCTTCCTGATGGCAGCGGCAACGCCCTCGCGCAGCGCAACGCACTCTGGATGGGCGCCACGCAACCGATCGGCCGACTGGGGCGCGTGCGCTTCTCGTCGATCGCGACGGGCAACTATCTGGCCAAGGAAGCGGTCGGTACCGGATCCTCAGTCGAGGGACTTGTCTCGTTGCGCGCGCGATCCCGCGTTGGCGAGGGACAGATCTGGAGCGCCGTCAGCTACGGCCGCGCCTCGGTCAACGGCGACATGGCATCGCGTCTGCTCGGCAACTCCGTCGGCATGCTCCCCGGTGGGTTCGATGGCGCGCGCGCGGACACAACGATTTCGCGCCGCGTCGATGTTGGCACGATCGGACGCGCCGAAGCCGGCATGATTCACAACGTCTCGGGCGTCGAGCTTTCGTTTGGATTCTCGGTCGAGCGCGCCACGCGCGTGACCACGCAGACGTTGCGCATCGACCAGTCCTCCAACGGACTGCCGCCGCTACCCACCGCCGATCAGGTCAGCACCGTTCGCACGCTCCGGGCATTGCAACGGCGCGATATCGCCACCGGTGTGGCCTCTGCGGGCTTCAACACCGGCCCGACGACGTGGCTGGTGTCCGTCACGGCGCCCGTTGCCACCTGGATCACGAGCGACGCCCTCTCGCCGCGTCCGCGCACGGCGCCCACCGTCGCATCGCTCGCGATCGCGCAACCGATCA
This sequence comes from Gemmatimonas sp., assembly GCA_965279375.1. GTDB lineage: Bacteria > Gemmatimonadota > Gemmatimonadetes > Gemmatimonadales > Gemmatimonadaceae > Gemmatimonas. The sequence goes on from OZ257156.1 coordinate 4,964,719, forward strand.
CGGCGTGGCTCAGCCTAGTCGGCGCTGCCAGCACCAACTCGGCGTCCGTCGGGAGCACAGCACTGCGCGACGACGTTGGACCCGGACGTGGCAAGAACTTCGCACCGGTGGTCGCGCTCGGTGTGCGTATTGCGCGGCTGCCGTTCCGCGGCGGCGATGACACGCCGCGCGGCATTCTCTCCTTCGAGACGCGCACGATCGGCTCGGTGGACTCGGCGGCGATCGATCTCGCGGAACCGGCGGCCGACGCCGACACGCTGCGCGTCGTGCTGCTGATCGACGCGCCGAAGGCCGAGTCGGTGGAGATCATGGGTGACGCCACGCAGTGGGTGGTCACGCAGATGACGCGCAATCGCAACGGCCGTTGGCGCGCGGAGCTCAAGCTCGCCCCGGGCATGCATCGCGTCACCGTACGTGCCGACGGCGGTCGCTGGATTGCACCGCCCGGCCTGCCGATCGGCAGCGACGACTACGGCAGCGCCGTGGGCGTCATTGTGGTGAAGGGGAAGCAGTAGTCCGCTTCCGCCGCGGCGTCAGAACGTCAGCGAACGCAGCGCCTGTGTACCACTTCGACTGGCAGTCACGCGTGTGCCATCCCGCATCTCCACGCTGAGTCGGCCCGCGTCGAACGGGGCCAGCGCTGCCACGTAGTCCAGATTCACTGCGTGCGAGCGGTGAATGCGAACGAAGCGCCGACCGTCAAGCCGCTCCAGCAGCGACGCCAGTGTGATCGTGAGCAGATGTCGACGTCCGCGCGTGATGATGGCGACGTAGTCATCCTCCGCCTCCAGCCGCTCGATGTCGGCGACCGCCACCGGGACGATGCGTCCCCGCTCCCGCACGAAGACGCGCGACAAGGTGCCCTGCACCGCGCGCAAGCGGTCCACCACGGGGCCGTTCTCGTCGGTCGCAAGCGCCCGTTCCGCTCGGCTCACCGCCGTAGCGAATCGCTCCGGGCCAAAGGGCTTGAGCAGGTAGTCCACAGCCCCGAGTTCGAACGCCTGCACCGCGTAGCTGTCGAACGCCGTGGTGAAGATGATTGCGGGCCTATGGACGATCCGTTCGAGCACGGCGATGCCCGGCAGCTCCGGCATCTGGATGTCCAGAAAGACCAGCGACGGTCGCAACCGATCGATGAGCGTGACGGCGCTCGCACCGTCGGCCGCGTCACCGACCCAAAGCAATCCAGGCGTCGCCTCGATGAGTCCACGCAGATGCATCCGCGCCAGCGGCTCGTCTTCGCAGACGAGCACCGTGAGTGGGGTCGCGGGCGCGTCCGCCGCGAATGGCCGAGCGTCGGTGGGTGTGTTCATGCGGGGATGCGCACCGAGATGGCGTAGCCTTCGCCAACGGCCGTGCGCACGTCGACGGTAGCCGCGTCTCCGTAGCGAGCGGCGAGGCGCTGGCGCAACGCGTCGAGCCCGATGCCGTGACTGCGCACGCCATCCGCACTCGACACCCCCGGGCCGTCATCACGCACTTCGAGCACAAGCGTGTTGGCCTCCAGTCGTCCGCCAACTTTCACCGTGCCTCCCGAGGCGTTCGGCGCAACGCCGTGCTTGACGGCATTCTCCACCAGCGACTGCAGCACGAAGCTGGGGACGCGGCGCTCCAGCGCCTCGTGCGTGATCTCGCGATGCACGCGCAATCGATCACCAAAGCGCAGCGCCTCGAGCGCGAGATAGGCCTCGGTGAAGGCCACCTCGTCGGCCAATCGCACCTCTTCGCGTCCGCCCTGCTTGGCGTCGAGTACGTAGCGCAGCAGCGCGCTGAGCCGCTCGACCGCCTGCTCAGCGGCGGCGGGGTCGTGCCGAATGAGCACCGTGACGGAGTGCAGCGTGTTGAAGAGAAAGTGTGGATCGAGTCGGCCGCGCAGCGCCTCGAGTTCCGCGCGCGCACGAAGCGCATCGAGGCGATCGAGACGTGCCTCCTGCTCGCGTGCCCGCGCCGACGACTGGCGTGCCCAGACCACGCCGCAGAGAGCGAAGTAGATCAGTACACCTTCGAACGTCTGCCAGTGCAGCCACGGGGCGACGAGTCGGCCGACCGTCGACCAGTCCGATGCGTCCTTCCAGATGCCCAGCACGATCAGCGCGTCCCATGCGGCGGCGTAGAACAGCGCCATGCCCGCGTGCACCAGAAAAAACCGCGGCGTGGGACGCGCCGGCCAGCTCCATCGTTGCGACAGCCATTGCACAACGACGCCAAGCACCGCAGCGGTAGCCACGGTGCTGAACGCGGCGACGATCGCATCGCGTGCCGAAACACCGCTGGACGCACCGATCAGCAGTGCATAGATGAGCACCAGCGGCGTCCATGCCGCTGCGTACCACGCGCTGCCACGCACCAGAGCCGACCAATTGCGCGTCATGCCAGCCTAACGTCCGGTTACTGCCGGTCGCAGGATGTCGCGCACCCAGCGGTACTGCGGCTCGAGTGCGAGCGCCTTGTCATACGCCGCCCGCGCCGCGGCCGCGTTGCCGCGCTCCTTCTCCATCTGCCCCAACCACGCGTACGCTTCCGCAGCCCCCCACGCGGGTAGCGGTCGCACGGGTGCATCCGACGCGAAGGCGGCGACCGCCTTCTGCACGAGCGCGTAGCCCTTGTCCTTGCCACCGCCCCACATCGATGGCGTGAACCATGCGGCGACGCCAGCGAGCAGGAGCACGCGCGGATTGGTCGGTCCGAGCACGCGCGCACTGTCGCCCGCCTCGGAGGCCGCCGATCCGTAACGCATGCCGGCGACCATGCCTGTGCCAGCCATCGTACCCAGGCACGAGGAGAGGAGCGCCTGCGTTTCGGGCAGCGATCGTGCAGCCGCCGAGCGCCGCAGGAAATCGATCGCCTTGAGCAACATCGCTTCCTGCGCATCGGAGATCGTCTCGTCGTCGCGCTGACGCATCACCTCGCGATAGAGACCGTAGCCACGAAAGTGCAGCAGCAGCGGATCGTTGGGGAACGCCGTCAGCGCCTTGTCGAGCATCGCGCCCGCCGCGGCGAGTGCAGCCGCATCGTCGTCGCGCGCGGCCCGTTCGATCACCACGCGCGCGCTGTCTGCCCAGCGCGCGCTACCCGTGAGCGGCGTAGCGGGTTGTTGCGCCGAAAGCGGCGACACCAGCGGCAATGCAATCGTGAGAGACAGCAACATGGCAGCGACGAGCATACGTCGCAGCGTGTCAGTTGAGAAGTGTAGCGCCGACATAAAGAGCCCGATTGAAGGGAGCACGAACCGGCAGACGCTCGCGATAGTCGGCACTCCACCGATACCGCATCACGTTGCCGCGATTGAAGACGTTGGACAGGTCACCCCACAGCACCATGGCACGTCCACTGCCGATAGGCCGATACCAACTGGCGGAGACATCGCTGCGCCAATACGACGGCAGCCGTTCCGCATTCGGTGCACCGAAGACGGGTGATGCACGTCCGTTCTGCTGCACCACGTCCACGATGTCGGTGAACGGGCGCCCGGTGGCATGACGTAGCGCCGTGCTGATCGTGAGGGGACCGATGTGGCGCTCGGTGATCCAGCTGACCGAATGCCGCACGTCGCCGATCGCCGGAGCGTCGATGCCCGTGTCAGGATCATCTCGGTGCGAGCGCACGACGCTCCACGCCACGCGGCTACGTGCCGACGCGCTCATGCGGAATCGCAGCAGTAGATCCACGCCGCGCGCGTGCCCCGCGCCGTTCCCCGCTACGCCGAAGTCGCGCGTGAACTGCCAGAGATTCGCATACGCCTTGTCGTAGAACTCAACGCGCAGCCCCGTGCTGTCGCCGCCCCACTGCATGCCCACGATCGATTCGCGCACCCGCATCGGGTCGAACGCACGCTCACCACCTTCGGGGCGATAGAACGTGGGCTCGGCGACCTGATGCAGCACGCCCCACGCCGCCGTGAAGCCGAGTGTGCCACGCTGCCACGCCACTGACAGACGCGGGTCCACCGTGCGCACGCCAGTGATGGTGGCGCGGTCGGTGCGCACGCCACCGGCAATGCGTACACCGTGCGTGTTGCGCGCGACGGCCTCCACGAACGCGCCCGTCCGATCGCTCCGCACGTCGGCCACAAAGAGCGGTCTTGCGGCGCTGTCGCGACTGGTGAGCATGCCATCGTAGTAGGCGTCGAGACGCTCCACGTCCCCGCCCACGCGCAGTTCGAGCCCGCGGTCGGAATGCCAACCCAATGAGCCCACGACATGCGTGGCACCGAGTCGCGTTCCGAATTGCGTCCCGTCCACCGTCTCGCGCCGGTCTACTGTGGAGCGCGCGACGGTGACAGCGGGACGAAGTACCGTTGCGCTGTCTCGCCACGAAAGCACGAGCATCTCCTGCCCCGTGCTCGCGGCATAGCGGCTGCCGCTCTGCACGCCAGCATCGCCGACGCCTACTCGTGACGCATCGCGCAATCCGAACAAACGGATCCGTCCGGCTTTGCTGCTCTGCCACTCGACGGTGCCGCTCACGTCGCCGCCACGCGGTGGTGGATCGTACGGCTGTGCCTCGCCAAAGATCGCCACCAGCGGCGTCAGCGATCGCACGTTCGCCGTCGCGCGTACCCCCAGTCGCGCGTGCGGTGCGAGCGCCGCGGACACTCCTGCGCTCCCCACCGACAGCGTCGCGCTGCCCGTCGACTTGGCGGGGCGCCCAGCGGTTTCCATGCGCACGAGTCCGGAGAGTGCATTGCCGTACTGGGCGCCAAATCCGCCCGCGGCGAAGACGGTCCGCTCGAGCAGGAACGGATTGACGGTCGCGGTGCTGTGGCCGAGTGGATTGTCGAAGCGTGCAGGTGAGAGAAGCCACGCGTCGTCCAGCAAGACGCGAGTCTCTGTGACATCGCCACCGCGCACGAAGAGCCCACTGCCTTCGTCCACCGCCTGTGGCCCTGGCAGCGTCTGCAGCGCCTTCGCGACGTTGGCCGCCGCGCCCGGTGTCTGTGCCACTTCCAGCGGTGTCAGCGTCGCCGAACGACCCGCGCCCAGCGTGTACTCGCCTGCCGCCACCACCGTCAGGGTGGAAAGCGACGGCGGCATCGGCTGGATCGCGAGCGCGATCGCCGTATCCAGTGGTACGCTCACATCTAGAGTCGCTGGCACGAATCCTACGCGACGCGCGACCAGGGTCGCGATGCCGCGATGCACCGTGCGCAACACGAAGGCACCGGCGCTGTCCGTTTCGCTTCGCTCCAGCGTTTCCAGCAGACTCACCGACACGCCGACTGCGCCTTTCCCTGACGGCAGCCGGACGATGCCGCGAACGACCGACGCTGCGTTGGTCTGCGCATCCGCCGTCGCGCAGAGACCGGACGTCGCGCTGACGATCACGAGTGCATGCAGCGCGGCTCGTGCAATGCGCCTCAGGTCAGCGCATGGACTCGGTGCGTGGAAACGGAAAGAGGGTCGCATACACCGGAGCGTACGCGACCCTCATGCAACTTCACGTCAACGAATCGGCGAACCGACACAACGAGTCGGCGAATGGTGCAGCACGCTGCCCGAGTGCGCTCTTCCTACCGCTCGCCGCGAATGCGGATCGTCTGCGTGGTGCTGTCGGTGATGCCCGCCCCGGCGACAATGAGCGTCAACTGATACTCGCCCGGTGCGACCGGCGGGAACGTGAGCGTCAGGCTGCGACCCGGCTGCCCATCGGGACGGCCGTTGTCGTTGTACTTGATCGATACCGGCGTGACCGACTTGGACAAGCCGATCGAGCTGCCAAGCTTCTGGAAGAAGCTCGCACCGACACGCGTCGCACGAACGGACACCTGCAGTGGTGCAGCTGGCGTCGCGACCCGATACATCTCCCAGTACAAGCCGACCGTCGCACCGCGCTCGATTTCGAGCGAGCCGTACGCCTGCAGCGCATTTCGCTCGAGCGTGGGCGTGGCCGTCGGATCGCCGCGCTGCAGCAACAGATAGTCGGACAGTCGCGCGCCCGACTGGAGCGGCTGCACGGTGGTGCGCACGCGGGTCGCCCGCTTGCCTGCGGGCGCAACCACTTCAATGCTGGCCAACATCGGCGCGCCGCGGAGCGGCGCGAGCAACGCCCCGTTGGCGCCGGCGCTGTCGCGCCTCACCACGATCGGCGCATTGCCGTCCATGCCGTCGAGCACGAGCGCCGCATTGTACGGCGCCTTGCCCATCTCCAGTTCGCGCACGAGACGGAAACCGCCAGCCACGAGCGTCGTGTCACCGCGACGGAAGCGCGCGATCTGGTGCGGCACGTCGGCGAAACCGCTGGCGTAGCGCGGCGCATAACGCATGCGCGCCTTGGCGCGGCGAAGTGCCCAATCGGCCGACGATGCACCGATCGGCGTCGCCAACGCCTTGGGCGACGCCATGAAATCGTAGCTGGGCGTGGGTTCGTGTCCGATCACCTGCGGCGGACGCGGATCGGCCACACCGCCGTTCTGCACCGACCAGTTGGTGGGCCAGCCGTAGCGCACCTGCGACTCGAGCAGGTCATCGCCCCACGTCATGTCGTAGGGAATGCGACCGAGCGATTGCACGCGCGAGATCGTGCGGCGCGACAAGAGTTCGTTGCGAACGTCGTTGGCCGGCAGCGACCAGAGCGGCTGCGCGAGGCGAAAGATTCGCGCGTTTTCGGCGTCGCGCTGCGCACAGGCGATGCGTTGATACGCGGCGTGCGCCGGGACTTCCAGCCACATCGTGACATCGGTCCACGCGCACTTCTGCGACTCGGGCATCGCTGCCAAGGCACGATCGAACGCGGTTGCCGATTCCACGTGCCGGTTGGCGTTGTGGTACGCGAGCCCCTGCAGGGCAGCGCACCACCACGCGGTGCCTGCGCAGGCGCGCGCGGCGGTCACGGCGAGATCGGGCTTGTCGCCTTCGACGGCGTAGCGCACGCGCATGCCGCTCACCCAATCATCGGTCGGGTCGGCGGCCTGTGCCTGGCCAAGCAGATCGAGCAGCTGATCACGCTCGAGCTTCGCGTCGTTGCGTTCGGCTGGCGGCGGGACATCGCCGTTGTTGTTCCAGTAGCAGATGCGACCGAGCGGCACTTCGCAGGTGGCGTCGGCGCCGCCGTTGTAAAAGCGCAGGCCGAGGCGGTGATTGCGCTCGAAGTTGTCCTGCAGCGATCGCGCCTGCGACGACAGCGGTCCGAGCTTGGAGGCGACGCCCCTGAGCGGATCGGCCGGCGCCATCTGTTGCGCGGCCGCGGAGCGCGCCGTGTCGGCGGGCGGCGTGCCCTGCGCCAACGACAGCGTTGGCGCGAAGGCAGCAGTGACGAGCGTGAACAGCGAAACGAACACGAGACGCGGGGTCGACACCAATGATTCTCCGAGAGGAAAACGACAACGGAAGACTAACGTCTCGTCGCGTACCCGGCATCGGAGCCGACCCCGGCGTACGCTAGAACGAGAGCTTGGCGCCTGCCGTCAACGCCCAGTTGTGTGCAAGGTTGCCTTCGGCACGGAAGCCGACGGCTTGCTGCGAGTTGAAGCGACCAATCCAGTCCTTCGCCTGTACCCGCAAGCCGAGTCCAGGAGTCAGGCCGACATCGACACCGACCGCGGCCGTGTACGCCACGTTCGACGCGCGCGTGCTGAAGAGGCGGTTCTTGATGTCATTGGTCATGCCACCGATGCCGCCTGCAACGAACGGCGCGATCCCTGCCGTCTTGTTCCCCAACCCGCCGAGCTCGACGGCAGCGTCGTAGAGCCAAGTCTTCGTCGACCCCACGTTGACACCGCCGATGAGCGGCAACCCTACGCGCAGGTCGCCAGCCGCGTAGGCGAGATTGCCCACGAGTGAGATGCCGGACGTGAGCGGGATGCTGGCCTGCGCGCCGACCATCGGCGCGTTGGTGGTGGAGAGGCTCGTGCCCACCGGGCCGTCGTACCAGTTGCCGGTGACGAGGTAGCCCGCGTACGGGGTGACCGTAGCGCCAACACCCGTCTGGGCCGTGGCACTGTGAACGGCGAGGAGAGCAGCGCTAGTTGCGAGCGCGAGACGAACAGACAGACGCATGGAGACTCCGTGAAGGGTTCGGGTCACCATGGTGCATGTCCCGCGCCGATCCGAGCCCGTGCCGCAAACACATACGCGGCAATGATTTACTCACGGAATTGCAATCCAGCGCACAATTGCCCGTCTCAAAAATGAGACATGGACGAGTTGGTGCGGTGGACGAGGATGGCCGCTACGCCACGGGATCGCGAAACCCTGCGTCGCGATGCGCACCGTCGCAGAACGGCTTACGACGAGAGTGGCCGCAGCGACAGAGCGCGACCCGCGTGTCCTGCAGGATCTCGTTTCCCTCCGCATCCACGATCCGAACATCGCCGCGAACCATCAACGGGCCGTTCCGCCCAACCTGCACGGTGCAGTCGTTTTGCACCGGCGGCACCGGAACGCCATCGATAGCCACCTGCAGCGCGCCGGTGGGACAGCGGTGCACGATCTGCACGATCTCCTCGACAGCTGCCGCCTCGGGACGGATCCAGGGTCGGGCCTTCGGATCGAACACGGCGGGGAGTCCGCGCACACACACAGCGGAATGAATGCAGCGCCCCAGATCGAAGTGCACCGACAGCGAATCATGCGCGTAAACCTGCAATCGCTTGCTCATGCCATGCCCTCCACGGGTGAGGCGCGCTCGATCACGCCACTCCGTCCTCGGGCATCTGCGGCCCGCGCAGATGCACCGCCTTCTGCTGCTTGGCGCGCGCCCGGATGTTGAGCATCTCCACAATCACGGAGAACGCCATCGACATGTACGTGTAGCCCTTGGGGATGTGCTGCCCCAGCCCTTCGGCCACGAGGTTGGTGCCGATGAGCACGAGGAACGAGAGCGCCAGCATCTTGATGGTCGGGTGCTTGTCCACGAACGCGCTGATCGACTTCGCCGCGAAGAGCATCCCGATCAACGCGATGACGTTGGCGGCAATCATGATGCTCACGTGCTCCGCCATGCCGACGGCCGTGATGACCGAGTCCAGCGAGAAGATGATGTCGATGAACATGATCTGCGTGACCGTGCCCCACAGCGAACGCGCGGGGCCCTTGGCGGCCGCTTCCTCGTGTTCCGGACCTTCGAGCTTCTCGTGAATCTCCATGGTGGCCTTGCCGATCAGAAACAGGCCGCCAACGACGAGAATGAGATCGCGTCCGGAAAACGCATGTTCGAAGAGCGTGAACAACGGCTCGGTCAGTCGCATCACCCAGGTGATCGACAGCAGCAACAGCACGCGCGTGACGAACGCGCCCATCAATCCGAACGAGCGCGCCTTCGGCCGGTCGGCCTCGGGGAGCTTGCCGCTCATGATCGAGATGAAGATGATGTTGTCGATTCCCAACACGATCTCGAGGATGGACAGCGTCAGCAGCGACAGCCATGCGTTCGGATCGGAGAGCAGTTCGAGATTCATTCGTGCATCACTCGTGTCTCACGCAGTCATCACTGCGTGCAGGGGGCGCCGACTGCGGGAACCGGACGGTCCACGCGCGGTCTGGCGTCGTTGTTGGCGATCGTGCGCAGCAGCGCGCTGACGTAGCGCGTGACGCGGGTGTAGTGCGGGAAATCGATGTACTGCGCCTCGTCGGTCACTTCGTGGTAGTCCTCATGCAGATTGGTGAACATGAAGACGATGGGAATGCCACGACGAGCGTAGTTCCAATGGTCCGAGCGACAGTAGATCGCCTCCGGATGCCCGTCCGCGTCGAGCGAGTGGTCGAGCGTGAACGGTGTGGACTGCGACGCGTTGACGTCGTTGACGATGCGTGCGAGGTCGGAAGACAGGCGCCGCGGTCCGATGACGCTCAGGTAGTTCGGCCCGCCCGACGCGAGATCGCGCGCGCTGCCGCGGCCGATCATGTCGATGTTGAGCTGGGCCACGATCTGTCGCAGCGGCACCGTGGGATGTTCGGTGAATTCGCTGGAGCCGTTGAGATCGATCTCTTCGCCCGTATGCCACACGAACAGCACCGAGCGTCGCAGCGGCGTCTTGCTGCTCGCCAGCTGCTCGGCGATCTCCAGCAGCGCCATGGAGCCGGAGCCATCGTCGTCGGCGCCATTGTTGATCGAATCGGGGCGCGCGGGACGGATGCGTCGGAGCGCCGCGACGTCCACCCGAATGGCGCGACGCTTCGCCCGCGACAGCTCAGGCGCGCCCGCCACGCGACCGCGCGCACTCCACACCGCGCGATCGTAGGCGCGCAGTGAATCGTGGTCCACGGGGCCGCCTGCACGGAATCCGATGTGATCGCTGTGTGCCCCCAGCGCCACGTACTCGGCGCGCAGCTTGGAATCCGCGCCGGGAAGAATCGCGACGACGTTGCGCGACCAGGCACTGTCCGACTCCCCCGACCGCACGCGTACACGCTGGAAGTAGCTCCCGTTGTCGCCGGCTGGTTTGAGGCCAAGACGGGTCAGCTCGCCGGCGATGTAGGCCGTCGCGCGTACGTGTCCGCGAGAGCCAGCGCGCCGGCCCTCCATCGAGTCGTCGGCAAAGATGAAGAGGCGCGTGCGCAGGTCGGCCTCTTCGATGCGGGCGGCGGTACGCGCCGGGGACGCCTGTGGCCCGAGGGAGACCGCAATGGCTGCAACGAGCGCCAGCGGCACGAGCGTACGTCTCATTCGAGGCGGGTGTGGGCGCGCATAGACTGCTGCAAGGTCGCACGTGGGCGGCCGCGGTTCAACTAAGTTCCGGTCATGTCTGCCACCACCGTTTCCGACTCCATCACCCGCAAGCCGGCTGTCGTGCTGCTCTCGGGTGGGCTCGACTCTTCGACTGCGCTCGCCGTGGCGCGGCGCGACGGCTTCACGCCGTACGCGATGACCTTTCGCTATGGACAACGGCATTCCGTCGAGATCGATGCGGCGCGTCGGGTCGCTGCGGCCCAGGGTGTGGAAGCGCACGTCGTGGTGGACATCGACCTTCGGCAGTGGGGCGGCTCGGCGCTCACCAGCGACGTCGCCGTGCCCAAGGACCGGGATGTGGCCGCCGCGAGTGACGAGATTCCAGTCACGTATGTGCCGGCGCGCAACACGATCTTTCTCTCGTTTGCGCTCGCTTGGGCCGAAGTGCTGGGAGCGCAGGCGATCTTCATCGGCGTGAATGCGCTCGACTACTCGGGGTATCCCGACTGCCGCCCCGAGTACATCGACGCCTTCGTGCACATGGCCAACCTCGCCACGCGGGCAGGCGTGGAGGGGACGCAGCGGCTCGAAATCCGTGCACCGCTGCAGTACCTGACCAAGGCGCAGATCGTCGCGCTGGGGCAGTCGCTGGGCGTGGACTACAGCCTGACCACCAGCTGCTACGACCCGGCCGAAGACGGGACCGCCTGTGGCCGTTGCGATGCCTGCCAGCTGCGACTGAACGGCTTTGCGGCGGCGGGCGCGCAAGACCCGATCGCTTACGCCTCGCCGGCCGAGGAGTAACCGATGGCCTATACGGTCAAGGAGTGCTTCTACACGCTGCAGGGCGAAGGGCTGAACGCGGGGCGGGCCGCCGTCTTCTGCCGTTTTTCCGGCTGCAACCTGTGGACGGGGCGTGAGGCGGATCGGGCAACGGCCGTCTGCACGTTCTGCGATACCGACTTCGTCGGGGTAGGACCGGACGGCGGCAAGTTCGCCGACGCGGAGTCGTTGGCGGCGTTCGTCGCGAGCCGCTGGCCTGCCGATGCGCCGGCCGACGTCCAAAAGCTGGTGGTGTGCACCGGTGGCGAGCCGTTGCTGCAGCTGGACGAGGCCGCGATCGACGCGCTGCATGCGGCGGGCTTCGAGATTGCCGTGGAGACCAACGGTACCCAGCCAGCGCCCGCGGGATTGGACTGGATCTGCGTGAGCCCCAAGGCCGAGGCCCCCGTGGTTTTGATGGCGGGGGACGAGCTCAAGCTGGTCTTCCCACAGCCGACAGCGATGCCCGAGCGGTTCGAGCATCTGGCCTTTCGCCATTTCCTGCTGCAGCCGATGGACGGCCCGAACCAGCGCGAGAACACGGCGGCGGCGCTGGCCTACTGCCTCGCCCATCCGCGGTGGCGGCTCTCAGTGCAGACCCACAAGTCGCTCGGCATTCGGTAGCTGGGACCGGACGGCGGTTGGGGTTAGCGGCGCGAGTTAAGCCCCACGCGGTGATGGGGTTTGGCCTCAAGCGAGCTCGACCGGAGACAAAGATTTCCCGCGATGTAACGGCCCCCCCTCGCGGATCGTCAACGGACGGGATAGCTTGGCAGTCCGGAAAGCTCCTGCTCACACCGCCAGCAACTTCGCCGTGGCCCTTTCTTCTCGTCGACACATTCTTCCGTTGGTCGTCTGCGTCGCGCTCGTCGCGAGCGCATCGCGTGCCGACGCACAGATCGTCGAGAGTAAGAAGCCCTTTGCCGCGTTCAGTGCGTCGGTGTCCTCCATGCGCGACTCGATCGTGTCGAAGGCGCGCGGTCAGATCGGGACGCGCTACAAGCTGGGCGGCACCAAGCCAAACTCCGCGCTCGATTGCAGCGGACTGGTGAAGTACGTGATGAGCGCGCTCGATGTCGTGCTGCCACGCACCGCTCGTCAGCAGGCAACCGTCGGTACTGCGGTTCCCAAGGACCTCGCCGCGCTCAAGCCCGGCGACCTCCTCACGTTCGGCAAGGGCAAGCGCATCTCGCACATCGGGATCTACGTCGGTGAAGGGCGTATGGTGCACGCCAGCACCTCGCAGCGTCAGGTCATCGAGACGGCGATTTCACCGCGCTCACCCCTCATTCGCCAGTGGAAGGGTGTGCGTCGCCTGGTGGACGGTGCGGGACTCGCGATGCGCGACTCGCTTCTCGCAATCGCCGATACACTCCGCTGAGCTCGGCGGCGTACGCGCCGCCCTCTGCAGTGGATGTGCGAACGCGCCGGCTGAAGATCTCATCATCGCTTGGTCGCGCGTTGCGGGCGACTCGTCCCCGCAGCAGGATTGAGGCGTCCCGCGAGACCACGTCGCGCGACAGGTGTCTGACAGCCGCCCGCGAGATCTTCCCGCGCTCCCCCGCCTAAGAGGTGTGCCATGCGACTCCGCTCGCCCCTGCATTCCACGCGCCCGCGCCCTACGTCGTATCGCGTCCTGCCGATCGCGGCGCTCCTGTTGCCGCTGTCGCTGTTCGCGCCCGCATTGCACGCGCAGAAGGCGGCGCCCGCCGACCGTTTAACCATCGCCGACTATTTCGACTGGGAGGATGTGGCCGCACCGTCGCTCGCTCCAGACGGTCGCCAGATCCTCTACACGCGGACGTGGATCGACAAGATCAACGACAAGCGTGAGTCGTCGGTGTGGCTGATGAATGCGGATGGCACGAAGAATCGTTTTCTGGTGAAGGGCTCCGACGCCAAGTGGTCTCCGGATGGTTCGCGCATCGTGTACGTCGCGCCGGGAGAGCCCGGCGGTGCGCAAGTCTGGGTGCGCTACATGGATGCCGAGGGCGCGACTACGCAGATCACGCGTTTGACGGAAGCCCCGAATGACGTGGAGTGGTCACCCGATGGAAAGTCGATCGCGTTTGGCATGCTGGTGCGCGGCGGCGAGAACTGGCGCATCGACATGCCGGCGGCGCCCAAGGGCGCCAAGTGGACCGAGCCACCGCGCGTGGTGACGAAGGTGAAGTATCGCGCGGATCGTCAGGGGTTCCTCGAAGACGGCTTGCGTCAGCTGTTCACGGTTCCGGCCGACGGTGGCACACCGCACCAGATCACCACCGGCGAGTGGGCCACCAACGGCACCACGTGGATGCCCGACGGCAAGGGCTTCGTGTTCACATCGCTGCGCACGAAGGATGCGGAGTACGCGTGGCGCGAGTCCGAGATTTATCGCGTGGATGCGTCGACCGGCGCTGTCACGCAGCTGACGCGTCGAAAGGGGCCGGACAACAACCCGGTGCCTTCACCCGACGGTTCGTTGATCGCGTACACAGGCTACGACAGCACCGATGCCACCTGGAAGGACGCGGCGCTGTACGTGATGGATGCGAATGGCGGCAACGCACATGCGCTCACGGAGAAGTTGGATCGCACGCCGTCGGGGATGTTCTGGTCGCCCGATGGCACGGGGCTCTATTTCAACGTGGAGAATGAGGGCTCGAAGAACCTCTACTTCGTGTCGCTCAAGGGCGACGTGCGCGTGGTGACGAAGGGTGCGCACGTGCTTACGGTCAGCGGCATCGGGCGCAACTTCATGGCGGTGGGCACGGCCACGTCGGCGATGAAGCCGACCGACATCGTGGCATTCGATGTGCGCACGCCCGCGATCAAGCAGCTCACCGATGTGAACGGCGATGTGTTGGCCGGCAAGAAGCTCGCGACCACCGAAGAAGTGTGGTACACGTCGGTCGACGGCTACAAGGTGCAGGGGTGGATCGTGAAACCGGCGGATTTCGATCCGAACAAGAAATATCCGCTGATGCTCGAGATTCACGGTGGCCCGCACTCGATGTACAACGTGGGTTTCAACTTCTCGCGCCAGGATCACGCGTCGAACGGCTTCGTGATGCTCTACACGAATCCGCGCGGCTCCACGGGGTACGGTTCCGCATTCGGCAACGCGATCAAGAATGCGTACCCGGGCAAGGACTTCAACGACCTGATGGCCGGCGTCGATACGGTCGTCAACCGCGGCTACGTCGACACGAAGCGCCTGTACGTCTTCGGGTGCTCGGGGGGCGGTGTGCTGACGGCGTGGACGGTTGGACATACCGACCGGTTCGCGGCGGCCGTGTCGATGTGTCCCGTGATCGACTGGATCAGCTTTGTGGGCACGACCGACGGCTCGAGCTGGTACTACAATTTCGCCAAGTTCCCGTGGGAAGACCCGAGCGAGCACCTCAAGCGCTCGCCATTGATGTCGGTGGGGAACGTCAAGACGCCAACGATGCTGATGACCGGCGTGAACGATCTGCGCACGCCGATCGGTCAAACCGAGGAGTTCTACGAGGCGCTCAAGATTCGCAAAGTCCCCACCGCGATGATTCGCTTCAACAACGAATGGCACGGTACGAGTTCGACGCCGTCGAACTTCCTGCGCACGCAGCTCTATCTGCGGAGCTGGTTCGACAAGTATCAGACGCCGCCGTCTGCCACGCGGGTCACACAGGATCAGCCCTGACGCCCAGCATGTGCAGCGATGAGTGACCTGCTCTTCCGGGGACGCGGTGCGGCCAGTCGCGCGCCCGTCCCCGGCGTGTTGCTGCGCCTCGCCGGAGCGGCTTTGGGCGTGAGCGTCTTTACCGCAGCAGAGTCGTTGGGCTTCACGAACCTGACCGGCTTGAGCGCCTGGTCGCTTCGACTCCTATCGCTCGCCGCTGGCGCACTGCTCGCGCCGACGATGCTGGGCTCCGTCCTGTGGCTCGCCCTCGGTGCGTTCACCGCGGTGCTCATGCTCGTGATGTTCACACCGGTGGTGAGGCCGGCGGCGGAGTACTTCGTACGAGACGACACCGCCGCCGACCGCGCGGTCCCACTGCCGAAGCCGGACGCGATCGTCGTGCTTTCCGGCGACGTGAGCGAAACCGGCCGTGTGGTGGGGCCGGCGCTCGACCGACTGCTCACGGGCGCGCTCGACGCCAAGGCGCGCAGCATCAACGCCATCGCGCTTTCGTCGATCGCGCTCGAAACCGGCGCTTCACGCCCCACCACCGAGGCTGACCAGCGCGCCCTCGTGGCGCTGATGGCACCCGCAGTCGGCCTGCATTTCGTGCGCGACGTACACAGCACCCGCGAAGAGGCTGAGGCCTTCGCCCGCCTGGCTCGCGAGCAGCACTGGACGCGCCTGCTGCTGGTGACTTCGCCGCTGCATTCGCGGCGTGCCTGCGCAACCTTCGAGGCCGCAGGATTGTCTGTAGAGTGTCGGCCGGCCGTAGCCCGGTCGCGTGACCCGCGGGCGCTGGGATCGACCGAAAATCGACGTCTGGTGTTTCAGGACGTCATATACGAGCTGACCGCGACGATCCTCTATCGCGCGCGCGGCTGGATTCGGTAACGCCGCTCGAGGGCGACCGACGCGTCGACGTTCCAAAGGCGTGACATCGGTCACCTGCGACACCCGGGTAAAATTGCGCTAGATTCGGTTCCTCGACGCGAATCGCCTGTGACGTGCGTGGCATCGATCGACGACAGAATCGGAGAGTGTGATGCGCAGCACTTTCAAGCCTAACCACGCACCGGTACGTTCCTCGTGTCGTCCTCACTTCCTCCCCAATTCCATGCATCTCTCTCGTTTGCGAAATCATTCGGCCGCCCTCGTCGCATCAGTCCTGCTGGGCGCGTCGCTGAGCGCCTGCAAGGATACCAAGGCCATCGCCCGCGCCGACTCCCTGGCGGCGGCCCTGACAGCGGCCAACGCACAGCGCGACTCGCTGCAAGGCTTGGTTGCCGGCGCGTCGGCGGAGAAGGATCGGGCGATGGCGCAGGTGGTCGAGGCAACGAAGTTCGCCGATCAGGTGGACGCGGAGCTGCGTCAGGTGCGCACCCTCTCCTCCAAGGTCTCCGTCAACAAGTCGGACGAGTCCGGCAAGGCCGAAGCAGCCGTTGCGCAGAAGGACATTCTCGATCGCCTGCAGCAGCTCCGGCAGCGTCTCGCCGCCCGCCAGAATCAGGTGAAGGCGATGCTCGACACGCTCAAGAGCATGCGCGCGGATTCGTCCGCCACCGCCACGCTGCTCACAGACCTGAACGCGCGCCTCGTGCTGCGCGAGAAGGAAATCGTCGCGTTCCAGGATGAAGTGAAGACGCTTCGTGCGCAGAACCAGCAGCTGGCCACCGAGAAGGCGGTCCTCACGGACACAGTGAAGGCGATGGACGTTCGCGAGAACAAGGTGTTCTACGTGGTCGCGCCGCGTCGACAGCTCTTGTCTGACGGTGTCGTAACGGAAGAAGGCGGCTCACGCGGATTGCTGATCGTCAAGTTGGGCAAGACGCTCGTGCCGTCGCGCACGCTCGACGAAGCGAAGTTCACCCGCGCCGATCGCCGCGAAGTGCTGACGATCCCGCTGCCGCGCAGCGACCGGCCGTACAAGATCGTCTCGCGTCACGACGTCGGACTCATCGAGGTCGCCAAGCGTGAGAAGGATGGCAGCTTCCGTGGCGAGTCCATTCGCATCACCGATCCGGCCAAGTTCTGGGCCTCGTCGCGCTACCTCATCGTCTCCGAGAAGTAGGCAGCGAATCAGGCAGCAACGGAGCGAGCACTCCCCTCGGCCATCGTGCAGCAGCAATCAGTAACAACGCTGCACTGATGGCCGACCAGTAGACCGCGCGCTGCGTCAACGCGCGCCAGGCGACGCCGGCGTCACCCAGCAGTGATGCCGGTTCGGCGAAGCGATACCACCACGCCGACGCCCCGTGCCGGTCGAGAACGACCGCCAGCACCCAGCCCGTGATCAGCAGGAGGTGCGCGAGCACCTTGTTGCGGACGACGGCGTGCACCGCCACCGAAAGCGCGGTGAGCTGTGCGAACGGCAGCCAAAGCACGAAGAGCGTCCACGCCGCCAGCACTGTCGCCGATGTGGATCCTGCGCGGAAGGCGATCGTTAACCCCGCGCCCACCGTCAGGAGCAGCACGACCGGAAGCTGCGCGACGAACAGCCCGCCAAGACGACCCATCGCAATGACGGACGTACGCACCGGCACCGTATCGCTCAGCGCATCGATGCGCACGTCGCGTTCGCGCCAGAGCACTTCCCCTGCGTAAACCGTCGCCAGCAGGATGAGGAATAGTCGCGCGTGCCCTGCGATGAGCATGAGGAACTGAAGGGCGCTGGCACCGTCAGGCGCTCGCGACCACGCGTTCACCAGTGCGTTGACGGCGGCCAGCACCGCGACCACGCGAAAGCCGCCGTCGCGCCACATCCACGCGGCCGTAAAACGCGCCAGTGCGAGCGCTGCGGCAACCGGCGATGACGTCGGCGCCTCGTGTGAACGCTCGCGCAGTGGACGTGCCTGTCCAATGTCCGAGTGCTCCGCGCGCGACTGCATGAGGGCGGCCGGTTGCGACAGATTCTGCCAGCGCAGTCGCGACAGCGTCACGCCGACCACGATGCCACTCGCGCCTAACCACAGCAGACGGTTCCACAACAACACCCCGACAAGCGGCACGTCGCGCGTGGTGCGCTCCGCCAGCGTCCATTCTCGTGTGAGTGCGAGCACGGGGGCATTGCCAAACGGATCCAGCAGGGCGCCGACGACGCGCGTGGCGGCGTTCGCCTCGAGGCTCAGCGAAAGCTGCCAGACGCCAACCAGCGCCAGTGCCGCCGCCAGCACGCCGAGTAATCGTCGGCTCAGCACCGCCGTGCTGCTCAGGATCGCCGCGACGACCACGCAGGTGGGCAGCGTGACGATGGCATACGCGGACAGGTATGGTCGCGCCGACGTCAACGTGTGAGCCGTGGCCGCGCCGAGCATCGCGCCGACGGGCATGGCGGCGTACACCGCCATCAGCACGACAAGCGCCGCGGTCAGCCTCGCGCTGAACCATCGTTGCGGCGTGAGCGCCGTGGTCGCAACCAACGACAGCGTGCGCTGCGCCGTGTCGCGGAGCATGGCCGTCGCCGCGATCATCGTCGTGATGACCTGTCCGAAGGCGGTCAGCCCGCCGAAGGCCAGCGCGAGGGCCCACGGCGACTCTTTCGGCGCACCCATGCGGTCGCTGACCAGCTCCACGGCCCCCGACGCGCCGTAGCCGAACGTCAGGAGCAGGAACACCAGCAGATACAGCGCCGTCAGCGGCTCTCGTGCCTGCTGTCGCAGCTCGAACGAGAGAACCGCTCGCCACATCGCGCTCACGAAACTGTCACCCCACGGCCACGTGATCGAGCGACGTCAGCGCGCGTCTTCGGAAACAGCGCCGTGCAGCTCATCGCCGGACAGCGGGCGAATGGCGAGGTCTACCGCGAGCCACGTGGTCTTGGCGAACGGGTAGCAGAGCACGCAGCCCGAGAGCATCAGAAACGCCGTGACGTACGTGATGACATCCCACGGCGGATCGGGCCAAGTGACATACACGAAGCCGCAGACACAGAAGAACAGGATCAGTTCGACCGCGATGAGATTGAAGAGGTACGCGCCGACGAAATAGTCCTTCTCACCACGTTCCAGCCGCATGCCGCAGGTAGGGCAACGCTCCTTCATCTCGAACATGCTGGCGAAGATCTTTCGTCCACCGCAGTGCGGGCACCGCAGTTGAATGGCGCGCCACAGCAGCGGTCCGACGCGCGGACGCGCGAAGTCGCCCGGCTCAGCCTGACGCCCACTCGCTGCGCCGGCGCTCAAGGGGCTCACCGCTCGCTCAGCGTCGCGAGGAAGTCACGGAGGTAGTCACCCCACACGGCCGGCAGCGAATGCGTCCCGTGGCCGCGTGTCTCCGGTGTGATCGGCAGCAGGATGAACTTCGCGTGCACGATCTTCTTGGCGAGCGTTTCGGCGATCCCCAACTCGGGCGGGTTCACCTGATCGTCTGCCGAATTGATGTACAGCGCCGGCGCCGTGATCTTGTCGAGGAAAGGAGACGGATCGTAGTCGCGCGACGCATCGAACTGAAACAGGAAATCGTTGGCGTCGCTGGACTGCATGCGCTGGTCGAGATACGTGCGAATGACGCTGTCCGCCGCATCGCGCGTGGGTGCCTGCTTGTGGTTGAGCAACGGCGCGCTGCCCATGACGTACAGCATCATGGACGCGGTGCGCAGCCCTTCCGGTTGCTTCGTGTACTCGCCGCCCTTCCACGACGGATCGTTCCGAATGGCGTCCATGGCCATCGTGCGAATCATCCGATTGCGACCCGCGATCTGCGCCGGAACACAGGCAAACGGCGCCAACCCATCCATGAAATCCGGATAGGTGTAGCCCCACACCCACCCCTGCATGCACCCCATCGACGTGCCCAGGATCAGGCGCAGATGGTTCACGCCGAGCTTCTCGGTGAGCAGGCGATGCTGCGCGTCCACCATGTCGTCGTACGTGTACTTCGGGAACTTTGCGTGCAGGCCATCACTCGGCTTGCTGGAGCCGCCATGGCCGATGCCGTCGGGGAGGATGATGTAGTACTTGCTGCTGTCGAGCAGCTTGCCCGGGGCGAAGAGTCCGCCGGCGAACGCGTTGCCCAGAAAGCTCCGCCCTGCGCCGCCGGTACCGTGCAAAATCATCACGGCGTTTCGTACGATGCCCTTGGCGTCTTTCCGCGGCGTGCCGAGCGTGGTGTAGTGCAGGCGCAGCTCGGGGAGCACTTCACCCGAGCGGAACTTGAAGCCGCGAACGATGTGGTCGCCCTGCGTGCCGGCGCGTGCCCAGGACGCGGCTGTCTGCGCCGGCAGGAGTGGAGCGGTCGTGGCGAGCGAGGCCATGCCTGCGAGCGACGCGACGACTCGGCGAACAGTCCGGCGGAGCTGGTGGGAGGAAGGCATGGCGAAAGATAGTCCACTACGTCGCCTCCGCGCGGACCGGTGGCTCGCTGGGACGCAGCAGGACGCTGAGCGCCTGCAGGGATCGCTGCAGGCGCCCACCCTGCGCCTCGAGCAGCCGTTCGGCCAGCAGCAACTCGGTGGACTCGGACGGGGACGCAGGAAACGGCCGCGAAAGGAACACCTCCACCATGTCGTCCCGCACGCGCGTAGCGACCTCCATTGGCGGCAGCTCAGCGTCGGGCATGGCCGGGTGGGCGGCAGGCTCCCGCGCGCACTCTGTGCCCAGGAGCGCGAGCGCCTCCGCCAAGCGCGCACGATCGGCGGTGACGCGAGGCAACAGCGGATCGAGTGTCGCCTGCAACCTGATCCCGTGTCGTTCAGCGGAGGCACGCAGCATGGGCAGCACGCCGCGCACGACATCGTTCACCGCGACTCGCTCGAGCAGCACGTTGATGGCATCACGATCGACGTCCATCGAAAGCGAGAGCCGGCGCAGGGCCAGGTCCATGGCGTCCGCCGCGGCACGTGCGGTGACGATGAGTTCCTCCTGATTCTCGTTCAACTCGCCGAAGGGTGCTTCGATCAGGATGTGCAACGGCAGGCGAACGTCGTCGAGTTGCGCGAGAGCGTCGCGCACGGACGCGCCGAGCATGGTTGCCTGCTGCTGCCGGCGCACGGCGGCGGCGGCGAGCGATTGCCGACGATCGGCCTCGCTGGTGGCCAAGGCGTCGCCCAACTTTTGCACCACCTGCTCGATGCGCCCAAGCTCGTCGTCCTCGGCGGGCAGATCGCGAAATGGCGACCGCGATCGTTCGACGCCTCCAGCAAGACGACGGATGCGAAGTGCGAGGTAGCGCGTGTTGGACCACGTGAGCACCAGCGACGCGACGGAGAGCAAGGCCGCACCCGCGACCACATATCCCGGTGCCTGGCGTCCGAATTCGCCATAGTAGGCAAGCACGAGGACCAGCACGACAGCCAGGAGCGAAGGTGCGAGTCCGAGGAGCAGCCGCTGTCCGACGGACAAGCCCATGATCCGCGACACTCGTGTTGTGCGCGATGTCGTCATACGGCCGTCACGAGGCGTCGTCCGCGTGCGACTTACTGCCGCGATCGGGCAGCGTGCTGGAAGGCGCGCTCGCGGACGCCGACACGACGAGTACGTCCAACCCCGCGTTCATCTCGAGCAGCCGCTCCACGACGGAGCCACGACGCAAGCGATACCAGCGTGAACGGCGCGTTTGCCCGAGTACCGCGAGCGTGACTCCGCGCTCGTCGGCGAAGCGCGCGAGTGCTGCCGCGACATCGTCTCCGGCAAGCTTGACGACCTCGGCGCCCAGCGATTGCGCGAGCTGAATATTCTCGACGAGCTTTCGCTGCACTGCAGTGTCGATGCGATCGGCACGTTCGGCGCTCGTCTGCACGTAAACGCAATACCAGTCGGAGTTGAGGCGGCCCGCGATGCGACTGGCTTTGCGCAACAGCACGCGAGAGAGTGGCGGATCGCTGGAGAGGCATACCATGAGTCGATCGACGGTACGAGGCGAGCTGATCTTGGTCTCGACGCGCCGCACGACGACTTCGCGCGCGCGATCGACCGAACTGGCGACCTCACGCAGGGCAAGCTCCCGCAACGAACTCAGATTTTCGTCGGTGAAGAAGTTGCCGAGCGCCGACTCGATCTTCTCTGGCCGATAGATCTTCCCGTCGCGGAGACGCTGCCTGAGGTCTTCGGCGGAGAGGTCGACATTTACCACCTGATCAGCCTGCGCCACCAGCCAGTCTGGCACGGTTTCGCGCACCGTCACAGCGAGTTCGCGCTCCACGATATCGTTGAGCGATTCGAGGTGCTGCACGTTCATGGCGGAGATGACGCTGATGCCTTCATCGAGCAGCGTGAGGACATCCTCCCATCGCTTGCCATGCCGTGCGCCGGGCACGTTGCTGTGCGCCAGCTCGTCCACGAGTGCCACCTGCGGCCGTCGCGCGATGATCGCGTCCACGTCCATGTCCTCGAGCACGACGGAGCGGTATTCGATACGACGCCGTGGCAAGACTTCAAGATCGCCTACCTGTGCGACCGTCTCCGCACGACCGTGCGTCTCCACAAATCCAACGACGACATCCACACGCCGTCGACGCAGCTCGTGGGCCTCTTGCAGCATGCGGTACGTCTTGCCAACACCCGCTGCGGACCCGATGTACAGCTTGAGTTTGCCGCGTTCGCGCTGCTTGACCAGCGCGAGGAAAGTACCGCTGTCCTCGCGTCGGCGTTCAGCGTGCGTTGGGTCGGGGCGTTCGTTCACGGAGGCCGTCGAACGGTGCGCGAGAGAGGGCGCCGCGGATCAGAACGACAGCGCGAGCGACGTGACCGCCACAACGCTGTTGCGCGACGGAAGTCCATTCGCGCCGTCGGGGAAGAGCGCCTCGCGATTGCGCCACGCGCGCAACTCCGAGCGCCAGGCCACGCGCGCGTAGGGCGTGACATCGATCCCGATCGATCCACCGATGACGCGCAGCGGCGCATTGGGAGTAGGGAGCGCGAAGCCACCGCGCGCATATTCGCCCGTGCCGACTATCACCTGATCCTTGTCCTCGTAGCCTTCGGCGCGGAACGCGAGCGCCACGGTGGGCGTCGTCTGAACGCGTGCGATTGCCGTCCAACCGTACCACGTCGAGCGGCCATCTGCGTTCGCCCCTCGTGACTGACTGCCAAAGTCGATGTTGCCGAGCAGGGTGAGTCGCCCCGCGGTGCGCTTGGCTCCGACGCCGTTGAAGACACGCAGTCGGTTGCCCGCCTCACTGGACACGAGGTTGTAGTAGCTGAATGTGTTGCTCGACGACGCAGCGTAGTCGAGGCGAAGACCGCCCGCCTTGCCGCTGTTGTTCTCCGAGATGTTCTGCCATCCGTTGATGGCATCCACGCGCGCGGTGAGCTTGGCCGTGGGCGTCCATGTGAGCTTGACGCCGCTTTGGTAGTAGGGGGAGTAGTCGGCAACGAGTGAGCGTGTGTAGGTAGGGTTGTCGCGCGATGCCCACGACTCCATCCCAACGTTCGAGTAGAACACACCACCGTCGACCCACATATTCTCCGACAGCTTCACCCCAACCACGGCTTCCTGCAGCAAGCGACCGAGTGACGGACCACTGACGTATCCGTTGGCCGGTTCACCGGCGTAGTTGGACTGCACCGAATTGCCCGCCTGCAGCGCGAGGCGTCCGCGATAGTGTGGCGCCTCCAGCTTGGCCTCGACGAATGCGAGGTTGATGTTGAACTCGTTGTGCCGTGCAGGCTGCGTGGTGAACGGGGTGCCACCCGCGAAGGAGCGATCGAATGCCGGCGGCCGTCCGAAATCCCACGCGTAGTAGCCGTCCACGAACGCACCGAACGTGATCTTGGGCGTGGAGTCCGTGGGTGCCACCTGCGCGTGCGCGGCCGCCTGCGGTGCCAGCAGCATCAGCCCAACGTTTGCTGCGACGACGCCGATGCAGCGACGAGAGGCGTGCGCCAGATGTGACTGGGACGTCATTGCATACGCTCAGCGAGAAGAGGAGGATGACGAAGTGGGTGTCACTGGCGCACGACCAGCGCGTGACATCGGATAGGCTGAATCGACAGCGATGTTGAGCAGCAGCACGTTGATGCGTGGTTCGCCGAATACGCCGAACTGACGGCCCTCTGTGTGTGCCGATACGAGTGCGCGCAACGCGGTGCTGTCAACACCGCGCGCACGCGCCACGCGCGACAGCTGCAGCTGTGCGTTGGCTGGCGAAATATGCGGGTCCAAGCCAGATGCGCTCGCTGTCACGAGATCGGACGGCACGGCGCCCATCTGCGCGTGGAGTTCGACGACCGCGCTATCGACGCGAGACGCGATCAGCGTGTCGGCGAGCTTGCGGTCCGTGGGTCCCTTGTTCGTGCCGGACGATGCGGCGCCATCGTAGCCCGCGCCTGCCGCCGAAGGCCGGGAGTGGAAGTACTCCGCGCGTGTGAAGGTCTGTCCGATGAGGGCGCTCCCGACAACCTTGCCGTTCACCGTGACGAGCGATCCGTTGGCCTGCGCCGGAAAGAGCAGCTGCGAGAGTACCGTCACCGCACCGGGATACGCGAATCCGGTGAGCAGACAGAGCGCGAGCGTGAGCATCAGCGCCGGTCGAATATTTCCGCGAAGCATGTGAGTGCCTGGTATTGGGTGCGCGACTCAAACGAGCCGAAGGGTGACGAGCAGCACGTCGATGAGCTTGATGCCCGCGAAAGGCACGAGCAATCCGCCCACGCCATACACGAGCAGGTTGCGCCGAAGCACCGCGGCGGCTGACGATGGCCGATACTTCACACCGCGCAGGGCGAGCGGAATGAGCGCAACGATGATCAGGGCGTTGAAGATGACCGACGAGAGTATGGCACTCTCCGGCGAATGGAGGCGCATGACGTTGAGCGGCTCGAGCACACCCTTCACGCCATAGATGGTGATGAAGATGGCCGGGATGATGGCGAAGTACTTGGCGACATCGTTGGCGATCGAGAAGGTGGTCAGCGAGCCACGCGTCATGAGCAACTGTTTCCCGATCTCAACGATTTCGATGAGCTTGGTCGGATTGGAGTCGAGATCGATCATATTCCCTGCCTCTTTTGCCGCCTGCGTACCGGTATTCATCGCGACACCCACGTCCGCTTGCGCCAGTGCTGGGGCGTCATTGGTGCCATCACCAGTCATGGCGACGAGGCGACCGCCGGCCTGTTCGCGCTGGATCAGTGCCATCTTGTCCTCCGGCTTGGCCTCGGCAAGAAAGTCATCGACACCCGCTTCCTTCGCGATTGCGGCGGCAGTGAGGGGGTTGTCGCCGGTGATCATCACCGTGCGAATGCCCATCGCACGCAGTCGATCGAAGCGTTCGCGCATCCCGCCCTTCACGACATCCTTGAGATAGACCACGCCCATCGCGTGTGCCGCGGCGCCGTTGCGCTCGGCCACCACGAGCGGCGTGCCACCTTCGCGCGCCACCTTCTCGACAATCGACTCGAGATCGGCCGGCGCACTGCCACCGTTTTCGCGCACCCATCGCAGCACCGAGTCGCCGGCGCCTTTTCGAATCTCGCGCCCATCTGCCAGGTTCACCCCGCTCATGCGCGTCGCCGCCGTGAAGGGAACGAACTCCACGCCGGAGGAGCCGTCTGCGTCGGTCAGGTCGCGCGCACGCAGAGCGAACTTCTCCTTCGCGAGCACCACGATGCTCCGCCCTTCTGGTGTTTCGTCAGCGAGCGAAGAGAGCTGTGCACCGTCGGCCAATGCACGCTCCTCGATGCCGCGCACCGCCAAGAACGATGCTGCCTGCCGATTGCCCAGCGTGATCGTGCCGGTCTTGTCGAGCAACAACGTGTTCACGTCGCCCGCCGCTTCCACGGCGCGCCCACTCATGGCAATCACGTTCTGCTGAATGAGGCGATCCATGCCCGCGATGCCGATCGCGGACAGCAGCCCACCGATGGTCGTGGGGATCAGGCACACAAGGAGCGCGATCAGCACCGGCATGGAGACAGGCGACTGCGCGTAGATCGCAAAGGGCTGCAGCGTCGCCACCGCGAGCACGAACACCAGCGTCAATCCCGAGAGCAGGATCGTCAGCGCGATTTCGTTGGGCGTCTTCTGACGCGATGCACCTTCCACCAACGCGATCATGCGGTCGATGAACGTCTCACCGGGGTTCGCCGTGATGCGGATAATGAGATAGTCCGAGAGCACTCGCGTGCCGCCCGTTACGGCAGAGCGATCACCGCCGCTCTCGCGGATGACCGGCGCGCTCTCACCGGTAATCGCGCTCTCATCAACAGAAGCGACACCGTCCACGACCTCGCCATCGCCCGGAATAACGTCTCCGGGCAGACAGAGGACATAGTCGTCGCGACGGAGTTCCGTGGCAGGAACGTGCACGAC
Organism: Gemmatimonas sp.; assembly: GCA_965279375.1. GTDB lineage: Bacteria > Gemmatimonadota > Gemmatimonadetes > Gemmatimonadales > Gemmatimonadaceae > Gemmatimonas. Next base: position 4,991,039 of record OZ257156.1, read on the forward strand.
CGGTGCGTTCGCATCGTGGCCGTGCAGCACGCGCTCCGCTGGCAACTTTCGCGCAGAAGTCTGCGTGCGACTCTTGCGTAGCGTATCCGCCTGGGCCTTGCCGCGTCCTTCGGCCATCGCTTCGGCGAAGTTGGCGAAGAGCACGGTGAACCAGAGCCAGATCGCGAGCTGCGCAAGGAAGCCCGTGCCTGCAGCTCCCGTGACGAGGTCGCGAACGAGCGCGACGGTGGTGTACACGCTGCCTACGAGCACCACGAACATGACGGGATTCCGCACCATGAGTCGCGGATCGAGCTTGCGAAACGCGTCGACGATGGCGCCACGAACGATCAATGCGGCGAATAGCGGCTGTGGGCCCGTGGTCGCGTTCGCGGTAACCGGACGATTGGTGCTGCTGCTAGCGGCGTTCATGACAGACTCCCGGCGCCCATGAGGAACTGTTCGACGATCGGGCCGAGCGCGAGCGCCGGAAAGAACGTGAGCGCGCCGACGATGAGAACCACGCCGACGAGGAGCGCGCTGAAGAGCGGTCCGCTCACCGGGAAGGTGCCACTAGACGACGGCACTACGCGCTTCTCGGCGAGGAATCCTGCAAGCGCCAAGACGGGCACGATCAGCGCGAACCGCCCGATGAGCATCGCGACGCCGAACTGTGTGTTGTACCAGTAGGTGCCACCGGTCAGTCCGGCGAATGCGGAGCCGTTGTTGGCCGTGGTGGACGAGAATGCGTAGAGAATCTCGGACAGACCGTGCGCGCCGCTGTTGTTGAGTCCTGCCAGTCCATTCGGCGAAACCACGCTGACCGCGGTGAAGATCAGGATCGACGCGGCGGCAGCGAGGACGTACAGCATCGTCACCTGCACCTCACGCGCCTGGATCTTCTTGCCCAGGTACTCTGGCGTGCGCCCGACCATCAGGCCGGCAATGAACACGGTGAGCACCACAAAGATCAGCATGCCGTAGAGACCGGCGCCCACACCACCGAAGATCACTTCGCCCAGCTGCATGTTCACGATGGGAACGAGCCCGCCGATCGGTGTGAACGAGTCGTGCATGGAGTTCACGGCGCCACAGGACGCGTCGGTGGTGATGACGCTATAGAGGGCAGAGTTGGCAATGCCGAATCGCACCTCCTTCCCTTCCATGTTGCCGCCCGGATTGATCGCCGTCGTAGCAACGTCCACACCGCGTGCTGCGTGAATGGGATTGCCGCGCGCCTCGGCCCAGTACGTTGCGCCGACACCGCCGATGAACAGCGCGAACATCGCCGCCCACACCGACCAGCCGTGCTTTGTGTTGCCCGTCATCCGGCCAAGCAGATACACGAGCGCCGACGGGATGGCGAAGATCGTGATCATCGACCAGAAGTTCGACCACGGCGTCGGGTTCTCGAACGGATGCGCCGCGTTGGCGTTGAAGAAGCCGCCGCCGTTGGTACCGATCTGCTTGATGCTCTCCTGGCTGGCGACTGGCCCCATCGCGATCGTCTGCTTGGCGCCTTCGAGCGTGGTGATGTCCAGGTACGGCGTGAAGTTCTGAATCACGCCCTGTTGCACGAGAATCAGCGCTACGATCAGAGAGAGCGGCAGCAGCACATAGAACGTCCCCCGGGTTATGTCCACCCAGAAGTTCCCGAGACGTCCGCGCGACACTTCACCACGGCGCGCGATACCGCGCACCAACGCGACGGCCACAGCCAGCCCAACCGCTGCCGACGTGAAGTTGTGAAAGGCGAGCTGCGTCATCTGCGAGAAGTACGACATCGTCGACTCGCCGCTGTAGCTCTGCCAATTGGTGTTCGTGGTGAAGGAGACCGCCGTTTCAAACGCCTGGCGATCGGGAAGCGCCGCGAACCCCTGCGGGTTGAGCGGCAGCAGGTGCTGCAGGCGCAACACCAGATACGTCAGCAGCAGCGAGGCGACACTGAACAGCAGCAGCGACGCGAGATAGCGCGTCCAGTGCTGGTCCTCCTGTTCATCGATGCCGCACACTTTGTACAGCGGCCGCTCGAGAACGCGGAGCCAGCCGATGCTGCCATCGAAGACGCGGATGATGTACAAGCCGAGTGGCTTGGCCACTCCGAGGATCACGAGAGAGAAGAGGGCGATTTGCGCCCAGCCATTGGCGGTCATGGTCGATCCTCAGAATCGCTCTGGGCGAAGAAGCGAGTACACGAGGTAGCCGACGATCAGCGTGGCGAGTACCAGCGCCACAGTCGATTCGGTATTCACGACGCACGCTCCTCGGTCGCGACATCACCGGGATTGCGTCTGCCCAGCGCGGCACAGGCCCGCACGTAGCCAAGCATGAGCGCGAAGAACAACAGGGTTCCCACCACGTAGGCGAGATCAAGCACGGGAGTATCCTCTGCGGAGAACGGGAACTGCTCCACGCAGAGGAGTGTGCGGCCGAGCGCGTAAAGACCGCGCAAAGAGGCAGTGGGGCCGGCATAAAGCCGGCACAAAGATGTGGAGTTTCCTGCGCTAGCTGTTCGACGGGAGGTCGACGGCCGGGAGCTCGAGCGTGAACTGCGCGCCGCCGCCCAGACGTGCGCGATAGGTCAGCGTCCCGCCCTGCGCGTCGGCAAGTCCACGGGCAATGGAAAGTCCGAGACCGGTGCCTTGCACGTCGGGTGTCGTGCCTTCAGGGCGGTAGAACGCTTCGAAGATGCGTTCTTCTTCGCCGGCGGGGACACCGGGTCCTTCGTCAGCGACGCTGATGCGCACACGACCGCCGTCGCGTACGGCTGTCACTTCGATGCTGCTGTGCGCGGGCGCATACTTGGCGGCGTTTTCCAGCAGGTTCACGAGAATGCGCAGTGTCTGCGAAAAGTCGCAGCGCGCCGCAAGAACGTCGTCGGAAAGCGAGACGGCGACCGCGTGCGACGCCAGCGGGCCATGGGCGCGCTGCAATGCGGCACCGATCAGTTCATCCGCGGTGTTGACTGCAAGCACGGGCAGCACCGCACCGGCCTGAATTCTCGAGAGCTCCAGCAAGTCGCCGACCATCGCGTCGAGACGATCCACCTCCTTCTCGATGATGGACGCACGCGACACGCTGTTCCCTTCCGCGGCGATCTCCTGCGCGAGCCCCTTGATGGTCGTCAATGGCGTCCGCAGATCGTGAGAGACCGCGGTAAGCAACGCGCTCCGCAGCGCCTCCACGTGACGCTCGGCCTCGGTCCGCTCGAGCGTGGCCACCAAGCGGACGCGTTCGACACCAAGCGCCGCGTAGTACGACAAGGCGTCGAGCAGGCGCGCCCGATCGGTGGAGAGCAGCAGACCATCGCGGGACGCGACCCGCAGTACACCAACGGGCTGTCCGCGCACGCGAAGCGTTCGCAGCAGCGCACGCACCAGCAGTGGCTGCGCAATCGTCGGGTCGAGGCGGGTCGTTCCGTCCGGCAGTTCGACCGCGACTTCGGCTCGCCCCGCCATCCACGACACGAGCGAATCAGTAGGCACCGACGCCGCGTCGACCGCGCGCACCGCCGTACCGTCGCCCTCGAGCGGAAAAAGTTCACAGCTGTCCGTACCCAGCGCATCTCGAATGACGAGCGCCATCGCGTGCAGCGCCGCGGTGGCGTCGGGTGCACTGAGCGCTTCTGCGCCGAGCGTGGCCAGTCGATCCACCTCTTGGGCGCGCCGCATCGCGGTTTCCGCGGTCGTATTAGCACGAAAGAGCAGCTGTGCCGCGACGACGCTGGTAATGACAAATGCGATGAGCACCAGCCAATCGAGCGGGTCCGCGATGACGAACGTGTAGTACGGCGGCAGGAACAGGTAGTTGAAGATGAGAAAGGCGACCGCGACGATCATGAGCCCGATCGCGCGTCCTCCCGCCGAGCTGGCGCCTAACACGACCAACAGGAACGCGAGCGCGACGTGCGCTTTGTCGAGGCGCTCGCGCACGAGGTACATCGACGCCGCCGTCCCCGTGAGTATCGCCAGCCACGTGAGCCCGACGCGTGCAGATGCGCGTAGCGAACCGCGGAGTGCGTGGCGCTGGGGAGCGGTCACGCGGGACGCACCCCGTCCGGCTCGAAGCGATAGCCGACGCCGGGTTCCGTCTGGATGAAGCGCGGGCGCACCGGATCTTCCTCGATCTTGCGACGCAGATGGCCCACGTAGACACGCAGATACTGCTGCGCGTCGCCTTCGGCGTTGCCCCACACCGCGCCGAACAGCTGACGATGCGTCATCGTCTGGCGAGGATGCAGCACGAAAGCACGCAGCAATGCGAACTCTGTCGGTGTGAGGTGCAGCAGCGCTCCCTCCCGTTCCACGCGACGCCGCTGCAAGTCGACCATCGTATCGCCAAATCGTACCACCTGCGGCGCATGCTCCGGCGTCGCGCTGCGTGCACGGCGCAACTGCGCACGCACGCGCGCAAGAAACTCGACGGTGGAGAACGGCTTGGTCATGTAGTCGTCCGCGCCGGCATCGAGGAGCGCCGCCTTCTCGGTATCCTCGTGTCGTGCGGAGAGCACCAGAATGGGGGCCATCGACCAGCGACGGATCTCGCGGCACACGTCGAGGCCCGGTCGATCAGGCAGCCCGAGATCGAGCACGACGAGCGCCGGCTGCTCCGCGGCGGCCCTATCGATGCCGTCACGCCCCGTCGACGCCTCCACCACCCGCACCCCCGTCCCCGCGGCATCCGCTCCCATCAGCGACGCGGCCGTCAGCGCGTTGGCGACCAAACGTCGAATCTGCACCTCATCGTCGACAACGAGGATGGTGAGCGATCCGGCGGCGGCTGGCTGCGTGTCGGGCACGGCTGAACGTTAGAGTGGTGCGTCGGGTGGCGACAAGCAATTTTGTGCCGACTTTGTGGCATCTTTGTGCGACCCTGCACCCGCCGCTGCCACCGACTCTCCCGGAGCCCCATGTTCTCCCGACTCAAGCGCCTTGCATCCGCGATCATCGCGTGCGCTGTGCTGCCGAGTGCCTCCATGGCGCAGCAGGCCACCGGCTTCGCGCTCACTTCCCCCCTGCCGTGGCCGCCGGTGGCCACCTTTTCCATTCTCGGCTATGACCCCGCCACCGGTGAAGTCGGTGGTGCGGTGCAATCGCGCGTGTTCTCGGTCGGCAACGGCGTGCTGTGGGCCGAGGCGGGCGTTGGCGTCGTGGCCACGCAGGCCATCGTCGACGTCAGCTACGGTCCGCAGGCGATTGCGCTCTTGCGTGGCGGCACCAAGCCGGTGGACGTCATCCGACAGGTGTGGGAGAGCGATCCCGATCCGCGTCCCGCCGACTGGACCAAGTACGGCCGACAGTTCGCCGTGATCGACGCCAACGGGAACGTGGCGGCCTACACGGGTCCGCGAGCGAGCGACTGGGCCGGCGACCGACAGGGCGCCAACTGCACGGCGCAGGGCAACATTCTCGCGGGCCCGGAGGTCGTCTCGGCGATGGTCAACGCGTTCGAGCAGACGACGGGGCATCTCTCACTGCGCCTGCTCGCTGCACTTGAAGCAGGTCAGCGCGCGGGTGGCGACAAGCGTGGCATGCAATCCGCCGCGATGGTCATCGTGAAGAAAGATGCCGGCGTGTGGCTCCACAACGACGTCGTACTGAGTCTGCAAGTGGACGACAATCCGGAGCCCATCGTCGAATTGCGCCGCCTGGTGGAGAAGGCCGCGACGATGCGACGGCCCGCACGAAGCAATCGGTAGACACCGCGCCGCTCGCCGCCCTCGCTTCAGGCAACGGAGCGCAGTCGCGTCGGCACGCCGGGGATGCGCGCCAGCAACCACTCGAACGCGGTATCGGCAGAGAGTGGACGGGAGAAGAGGAAGCCCTGACCGAGCTGACACCCCAGCAAACGCAGTTGATCGCGCTGCGCGGCTTCCTCGACACCCTCAGCGACAGTGCGCAGGCCGAGCGTGTCTCCGAGCGCGATGATCGTCCGGGCAAGTGCCGCATCGGATCCACCGCGGGCCACCCCTTCCACGAACGCACGATCGATCTTGAGCACATCGACGGGAAACTTCTGAAGGTAGCTCAGGCTTGAGTAGCCCGTCCCGAAGTCGTCGATGGCCAGGCGGACGCCCAGCGTCTTGAGCGAACGCAAGGTCTCGAGCGTCTCCTCGGTGCGCTGCATGATCACGCTTTCGGTGATCTCCAGCGTGAGGAAGCGCGCATCGGCTCCAGTTCGTCGCAGCGTTTCAGCGACTTGTTCGACGAAGTCCTCCTCGTAGAGCTGACGACCGGAAATGTTGACGGACACGCTCGGCATCGACTCCGGATGCCCGGACTGGCGACTCCACGCCTGCTGCCAGCGCACCAGTTGAAGGCACGACTGTTCCAGCACCCACAATCCAAGCGGAACAATCATCCCTGTGTGTTCCGCGAGGGGAATGAAATCGATCGGTGAAGTGGCGCCGCGTTCGGAGTGCTGCCAGCGCAGCAGTGCCTCCATCGAACTCACGCCACCGCCATTCAGCTCGACGATGGGCTGATAGACGATCGAGAACCCGGCCAACTCAGGGTTCATCGACGCATCGCGCAGGTCGGACTCCAATCGAAGCCGCGCCATGATCGCATCGTACATCGCGGGCTCGAACACCGCGTGACGGGACTTCCCCGCTTCCTTGGCTTCGTACATCGCAACGTCGGCATTCCGTAACAGCGTATCAGCATCGTCGCCGTGCACCGCGTGCGCTACGCCGATGCTCGCCGAGAGCAGCATGGTCCGTCCATCGAGGACCAAGGGACCGCGCAGCACCTCGCGAATGCGCTCGACGACCTGCATCGCTTCATCGGCGTCCTGCGTCGCTTCCAGCAGCACGGCAAACTCATCGCCACCGAGACGCGCGACCGTGTCGTATGCGCGCGTCGCGCGACGCAATCGCTCAGCGACCGACACCAGCATGCGATCACCGGCGGCGTGACCTAGCGTATCGTTCACGCTCTTGAATTCGTCTAGGTCGAGAAAGAGCACCGTCACACGCGCCGTCGATCCACCGCGCGCGATCCGTTCGAGCACGTGCACCGCGCGGTTGCGGAACAGCGCCCGATTCGGTAGTCCGGTCAACGAGTCGTGAAAGGCCTCGTGCACCAGGCGCGCCTCGAGACGCTTTCGCTCGGTGACGTCGCGGAATACGGTCTGAATCGCTGAGACACCCTGATAGGACATCTGCACCGAAGCAGCTTCCACCTCGACGACCTCGCCGTCCGGACGCAGTAGGCGATACTCGGTGCGCTCAGCCGACCCGTTCGGTCGGCCGAGCACTCGCGTGCGATCCTCGTGATGGATAAACTCCCGCGTCGAGCGACCCTCCAGCGGCGCGGATGACTCCAGCCCGATGAGACGCGCACCAGCCGCATTGACGTACAGCAGCGTGCCGTTCCGGTGGACCGCGATCGCTTCCGGAGAAGCCTCGACCAACTCGCGATAGCGTGCCTCGCTGTCGGCCAGCGCCGCCTGTCGCAGTTCCAGTCGCTCGCTGCGCGCCTCCTCCTCCGCAAGCGTCTGCAGAATGATCGATTGGTTACGCAACGCGAAATGTGCCACGAATGCCGCCGTGACAGCGCTGACCACGATCGTGATGGTGTGCGAATGCCACGGCGCCAGCGCAGGGAGAAATGCCTCCTTGGTCGCCTCGTACAAAAACATCCAGATCGCCGCGGCGATGAATGCACGCGCCGTCGCAATCCAGCGTCGCCCCGGATGAACGGAGAATGCGCGGTACGAGGCGGTGACGCGTTGCGAATTGGACATGGCCAGTGTCAGTATCGGCGTCGCCGTGGCCTGACGTCAGACCGCGTTCAGAGTGTTACTGATCGGTGACGATACCTCTGGCGCATGTCACGAAATGCTATGCGCGTCAGTGGCCGTGGTCCGACATCGCCGCGCCCTGCGCGAGCATCAGATGGTGCGCCGTGTGGTGTTCGCCGTCGGCCATCAGCCCGATGAAGCCGAGACCACGCACCTTGGCGACGGCCCTCGCATCGGAGGTATCGCGCGCCGTGACACGCATGGTGACGCCGGTCGGCAGCTCCGTGCGCACAATGCGCGGACCGCCGTCGGCCGCCACCATCGTCACGTGCGCGCGCGTCATGCGCTGAATCGCGGCGATCGTCTCGCCGGTGCCGCGCACCGTAAAGAGCGCGCCTCCGGGAATCACGCTCGTGGTGACGGTGCTGCGCAGCGTGACGAGGTCCATGTCAACGAGATGCAGCCGCAGCCGCTCGATGTTCACACGCGACCAGTCCGTGGTGCTGTCCGCCTGCAGGATTCGCAGCACCTCAGCGATGGCGGCAAAGGCGGCCTGACCGCCCTGCGTGGGCACCGGCGCCGCTGCGCGTGGCACCATCCCCGGGGTGTGTACCATCCCGGGCGTGTGCGTCGGCATGGTCGTCTGTGCTCGCGCCACGGTTGGCGTCGCGATCAGCGCGAGTACGATCAGCAATCGCATGGGCGCGACAGCGGGTCTGTGCATCGACAGCATCGTCAGGTGGGCAATTGTTCGAAAAACCAACGGGACACCGAAATGTATCGAGCAATTCATCGACGTCGGCGATCCCGAGCGCGTTGGGTACGCACCTACGCCGACGCCAGGACCGACGAGGCCGTCTCCAGTGCGCCGATCAGCTCGTCCCGCGTGAACGGCTTCGGCAAAAAGTGCGAGCGGAGCTGAAGCATCGACGCCTCGGTCACGGTTTCGGACGCAAAGCCGGACACCAGCACCACCGGCAGTCGAGGCCATCGTGTGCGCAGTCGTGTCAGCAACTCCATGCCGGTAATCCCTGGCATCAGATAGTCGCTGACCACCGCACTGAGCGCGCCGTCGCACGCCACGACGTGCTGCATCGCCTCATCACCGGAGCTGGCCGTGAGCACATCGTAGCCCTCGCGTTCCAGCAGCCGGCGAATCACGCGACGCGGCCCCACATCGTCGTCGACGACGAGAATCGGCAAGCGCGATTCGCGGTGGACGATCGCCGACCCGAGGGCGGGTGTAATCTGCAGCGATGCCCCTGAAGCCAGCGCTTCCGGCAGGAGCAGCATCACCGTGTGTCCGCCATCGTCGTTCGTATGGCGCCGAACGCGCCCGCCAAACGGCGCCAGCAGCGCCGCTGTCGTCGCAATGGCGTCCTCGTCGCGCCTGTCGGACAGATCAGCCGCGTCGCCCACTCCATCGCTCGGCGGATTCGTCAGCGCGGGAAAGTCCAGGCGTATCGCAACCGCAGGAGTTCCCGCCAGCGTCTCGCTCTCCACGGATCGAGCATCACCAACGTTCAGAGTTGGCTCGCCTCGCGCGCTGCGCAGCACCAGCGGTCGCGGCAAACGCGAACTCCGGCCGCTCTCTCCTGTCGACACATCCACCACGCGGTCGACTTGGGACGTCGCCGTCCCCGACGCGAATTCACTTGCGAGAGCTGTGGAGGCCGTCGCCACGAGGCTCAACAGCGCGAGCGAGAGCTGCCGTTCGTCGATCACCACCTTCGCACCCGCAGCATCCAGCGCAAGCTCCAACGCGCAGCGCTTGTCGACGAGTTCGTGCACGAGTGCCTGCAGCGGCGCGCGCAGCGCGCGCAATGCATCGTCGATGGGGACTCTAGTCGGCAGCGACGGCTGTTGTCCCGCGAACGAAAGCAACTGCCCGACGAGCACTTGTCCGTGCTTCGCCGCCCGACGCACCACCGCCAACTCGGCTTCTCCCTCGCTCGCCGATCGCGCCTTTTGCATTAGCTCCGCACTGCCGCCGATGACGGTGAGGATGCTGCTGAAATCATGCGCGACACCGGCCGCCAGCGCGCGTACCGCCTCGAGCTGCTGCCCAGTCACTTCCCGTTCGCGCGCGTCGTGCTTGGCCAGCTCTCGTCGCGTTGCGCGCTCCACTGTCACGTCTTCGATGGTCCACAAACGACCGTCGCTCGGCGTCTCGCTCACCGGCACTGTCGAGACGCGCCACACCTCTTGGGCCGCACCGGAAAACTCCCAGTCCCAATCCCGCAACTCGGCCTGACGCTCTCTGACGAGTCGCGCGTATTCCGTCTCGATGCGATGCCGGTGTTCCAGCCGCTCGTGCACACACTGCATCGCGCCGGCCAGCTGCACCGCCGACACAGTACCCTCAGGAATTGAAAGCAGGCGCGCCGCTTCCCGGTTGACGAACGCCGCCGCGCCGTGCGCAGACACAAAGACGATGCCGTGCGGCGCAGATCGCATGATCGCCGCGAGTCGTTCCGCGGCGCGCTCGCAACTGCGTCGTGCGACGTCCGGCGCGAGTATCAGCGACGCGAGTGCACGGAGCGCCGGCAGTTGCGTTCCCGCAGTTGCGGCGAACGTGGTATGGTTGCCATCGCACCAGACGAGCAACAACGCGGAAACTACGCCATCCGGCGACGCGTCCACCGGGGAAACCGAGGCGGAGTCTGCTCGCTCGAAAACAAGTGCGCTGTCCGTCACACGCAGGGGCAACCAGTTCGTATAGGCGCTGGAGAGGAGTCGCGCAGGCAAGGCATCGGTGAGCACCAGGCCACTGCCGTTGCGCAACAGCTCATACGGGATGCGAAGTGTCCCGGCGATCATGGCTGGCGGCGACGAGTCGACAACCACCGCGACGTCGTCATGGTGACAAGACAACAACAGTGCCCCATCAGCGCCCGTCAGCGCGCGAATCGACTCGAGCATCATTGCTCCAACCACTCGTCGAGGATTCCGCGCAGCGCCAGTCGAACCTCGGCTGGAGCCGTGAGTTGCGGAACGTGTCCGCGCGCCGCCAGCAGCATCAGCGATGCATGCGGCAACTGCTGATGCAGATACAGACTCACCGCCATCGGAACCGCGACATCGTCCTGCAGTTGCAAAAGGGTCACCGGCTGATGGACTCGTCGCGGCACGTCGCGGTAGTCGCCAAAGAAAATCGTGCGCAGCGACTGCAGGGCGACATCCGCCCGGAGCTGCAGCAGGCCGTTTGTGAATTCGTGGATCGCATCCGGTCTCGCGTCCGCTCCCAGCGCCAGCGGAGCAAACCCGGCCGCCCACCCCTGATAGTCAGCAGCCGCGCTCTCGATCATCTGCTGCACCGCCTTCGCGGTGAAGCCGCCGTGGTATCCAACATCATCCAGGTATCGTGGCGACGCTGCGATCAGCGCCAGACGTGCAATGCGCTCCGGCATTGACGTTGCGGCGATGAGCCCGATCATGCCACTGACGGAGTGGCCGACAAACAGCGCGTCCCTTACGTCGAGTTCGTCGAGCAGCGACATAACGTCGTCCGCATATCCGTACAGCGTATCGTACGGCTCGGCCGTGTAGCCTGCCGGCGGCGCATGCGGCATGCCGATGTAGTCGAAACGCACGACCCGCACCCGTGGCGTCAGTGCCTCCAGCACTCCGCGCCAGCTCTCCTGCGTTGTGCCGAGCCCGTTGGCCAGCACGACCACCCGATCGCCGCGACCCGATACGGTCGCGTTCATGCGCTCACGAGCTGCACCTTGCTGCATTGTCGCTCCGGCGGCCCGTCGCGCCCTGCGTTTGTGAGCGCCCCATCATCGAAGCCCTCAACTGCCGCGCGGCGGTGAGCCCAATGCTGCGCTCAGTCCGCCAGCACGCAAGAGGCAAAAGTCCGACACGCCTCTGTTCTGTAACGAGGCGGGCCCGCTGAGCTCGCCGTCCTCAAGACGGTCGGCGCCATCGCGTCCGAGTCGCGCGCCACTTGCCACCCGTCTCCGCGGCTTGTCAGTTGGGCGTGACCTCAGCCCATTCCGCATGACCTTTCCTCACTCGCGCTTCGCTCACGGCGTTCCTGCCGCCTTGGCGGCCGCTGCGCTGTTCACCGCTCCGCACACTGCACGCGCGCAGCATCCGAGCGCCGCTCCCACTGCTCCTCGCATCATTCGCGCGGGCACGGTACTCGATGGGACGGGTCGCGTCCTTCGCAATATCGACCTGCTGATCACGAACGGACGCATCGCGCAACTCCGCCCATCCACTGGGCCGCTGCCTGCTGGCGCTCTCGATCTGCGTGGACAGACCTTGCTCCCCGGCCTCATCGACACGCACGTCCACCTCGGCTGGTACATCAACGACAAGAATCGCTTGCACGACGATCGTGACGGCGACTCGCCGACCGTGAGCGCGCTCAATCAGGCCGGAAACGCGTGGGAGACGCTGCGCGCCGGCTTCACCACCGTGCAGAGCATCGGCGAATCGGAGAACGGCCCGCTCCGCGATGCCATCAATCGCGGGGTGCTCCCCGGGCCTCGCGTACTCACCTCCCTCGGCTCGCTCAGTGAGCGTACAGCGGGCGGCACGCCGGACTCGCTGCGCGCCGCCGTGCGTCGTTTCAAGGCGCGGGGCGCCGATGTGATCAAGATCTTCGCGTCCAAGTCGATTCGCGACGGCGGTGAAGCCACGATGACGGATGAGCAGCTCACCGCCGCGTGCGGCGAATCACGCTCGCTCGGTCTGCGATCGGTCGTCCATGCGCACTCCGCCGAAGCGGTGCAGCGCGCGGCTCGGGCCGGATGCACGCAAGTGGAACACGGCGTCTTTGCCGACGACGCCACGCGCGCGATGCTGGTGGAACGCGGCACGTTCTTCGATCCGCAGTGTGGACTCGTCTTTCACAACTACCTCGACAACAAGCCGTGGTTCGACGGTATCGGCAACTACAACGCCGTCGGGTTCGCATCGATGGAGAAGGCGCTGCCGCTGGCCGAAGCGGGGATCGGATTGGCCAGCAAAACACCCAAGCTCAAACTCGTGTTCGGAACGGATGCAGTCGCCGGAGCGCATGGTCGCAACGCCGAGGAACTCGTCTGTCGCGTACGCAAAGGCGGACAGGGCGCGATGGACGCGATCATCAGCGCCACGTCGCGCGCCGCGGAATCGCTGGGCCTCGAGAAAGACATCGGGCGCATCGCCGAGGGCTTCAGCGCCGATCTCATCGCCACCGACGGCGATCCGTCGCAGGAGATCGAAGCGTCACAGCGCGTGAGCTTTGTGATGCGCGCCGGCCGCGTCTATCGCAACGATGCCACCACGAACGTGGCGGCGAATGCCACCGCCCGCACCCGTCGCCCGGAGCAGAAGTGAGCGAACCGCACGTGCCCAACGATAGCGCCACCTCGCGTCGCAACTTTCTTCGAACCGCCGGTACGCTGGCCGCAACGGCCGCCGCATCGGGAACACTCGGCGCTGCGGCATGCGCGCCCATCGACAGAGCGCCCGGCAACCCCGCCAGCGCGGCGGGCGGCGCCGCGCGCGCTCACGGCTTCGACCGAACGCAGCTCAACGCGCTCGGCGAGGTGCTGCTCCCGGGTGCGCTTGGTGCGGACGGTCGTGCGGCGGCCATCGCCGCGTTCGTGGAATGGGTGGATGGCTACGAACCGGTTGCTGAAGAGATGCACGGGTACGGCTACGCAGACGTTCGCTACCTGCCTGCCGACCCAGCGCCAGCGTGGCGCGCGCAGCTGACAGCGCTCGACCTGCTGGCGCAGCGCACGCGCGGAAAGGAATTCGCTGCGCTCGACGTGCCGGCGCGCGAAGCCATCGTGACGATGGCTCTGCGTGATGTACGAGGGGATCGCTTGCCGCCACCACTCGAAGCATCGCACATCGCGCTGGCCTTGCTCGCTCATTGGGCCTCGTCACCCGATGCGTGGAACCGCGCGCTTGGAGTGGAGGTGTCGCCCGGCACTTGTCGGCCGCTCGCCGACGCAACGCGCGCGCCGCTCCCGATGGCAGCGGGGGCCAAGCCGTGAAAACGCGCGCAAAGACAATCGAGACGGATATTCTGATCGTCGGCAGTGGCATCACTGCCGCACTGATGGCCGCGCACCTAGCCGAAAAGACCACGCGCGCGATCACCGTGGTGGAAGCCGGTAAGCCAACGACGCCGTTCTCCGAGCGCGGCACCGCACGTGCACGCTTCATGGCCTACGGCGAAAGTCCGTGGAAGCAGGACCATCTCGATGACCAGAACGCCTTCGGCACGACGTGGGGCTTCTCGCCGAGCATGAACGTGGGCGGCCTGGCCATGCACTGGGGCGGCGTCTCGCCACGCTACTCGCCGGAAGACTTTCGCCTGCAATCGATGTTCGGCGTGGGGCACGACTGGCCATACACCTACGACGACCTCGATCCGTTCTATCAGGAAGCCGAAGAGCGGATGGGGGTGTCTGGCGAGCAGGGCCCCGTGGCGCTCGATCCGCGCGGCAAGCCGTATCCACTGCCGCCGCTGCCGATCAACCACAATCTCAAGCAGCTGCAATCCTGGGCGAGCAAGGCGGGGATCGCCACTTGGAGCACGCCGTCCGCCAAGAATTCCATTGCACGCGATGGACGAGCGCAGTGTCAGCGATGCGACACCTGCTATCCGGTCTGCCCAACCGGCGCGAAGTACTCGCCGGACTTCACATGGGACGCCCTCGTACGCGACAAGAAGATCACGCTGCTCACCGAATCGCTGGTGCGTCGTCTCGTCGCCGATCCCAAGACCGGGCGCATCGTGCGCGCCACCGGCAACCGCACCGATGCCGCCGCGGAAGAGTTCACGATCACCGCGAAGACGTTCGTGCTTGCCGCCGGATTCGTCTGGTCGCCGCACCTGCTGCTGTTGTCGCGTGATGACGCGCATCCCAACGGACTCGCCAATCGCAGCGGCCTCGTTGGCGGCTATCTCGCCGGCCATCGCAACGTGAACTCGTATTTGCGACTACCCATGGAGCTCTTCCCGGGCATCAACGCGCAACACTCGCTCGTCTCCAAGCAGTTCATGCGCGTAGGCCGGAGTTCACGCTACTTCCGCCACGACCTGCGTATCTGGGAGTCGAGTGTCGGGCGCGAGCCGCGACTCAAAGGCGACGACGGCACGCCGCACTTCGGCGACAAGCTGCTCGCCGACTGGCAGCAGCGGGCGAAGGGCGCAACGGCGCGCGTCCGTGGGTACTACGATGTCATTCCCGATCGCGACAGCAAGCTTGTGCTCGACAACGCGCACACAAATCGCTTCGGCGATCCGATGCCCAACGTCATGTTCAAGGACGCACCGGAGAGCGCAGCGCTTCGTGACTGGCAGGAAGAGCAGCTACGGGAACTCTTCCGCACCATGGCCAAGGCCGGCGGCGGCGAGATTCTGCGCATGGAGAACAGCAACAACGACCTCGGCCAGGAGCATCCCACTGGCGGCTGCCGGATGGGAGATGATCCCACCGCCAGCGTGGTGGACGGCTGGGGACGAGCGCACGACCATGAGAACCTGTGGGTGGCCGGCGCACCAACCCAGCCGAGTGCGTCGTGCTGCAACGGTACGCTGACGTTCGTCGCTGTCGGACTGCGCACAGCGTCGGCGATCGCGAACGAAAAGGCGACATCGTGATGCGGCATCGACAAGTGTGTTGTCGCGCGTGAATCCTTTTCGTGAAGAACTGGCTCTAGAGGGCATGGGGATGGCGACCGTCGCCGCCCCATCGCCCACATTCATCCGGAGTCGCTCCATGTCTGCCCTCCTTGCCAAGAACGTCGGCCCGATCGATCGCGCACTTCGCTTCGCACTCGGCGTCGGCCTGCTGTCCATCGCGTTCACCGGCCCGCAAACGGCGTGGGGCTACCTCGGCTTCATTCCGCTGATTACCGCCACACTCGGCAGCTGCCCGTTGTACTCGATCTTCGGCTGGAACACGTGCTCGGTACGTCGAGCGTGATGGACGATGCCGCGCTCTTGCGCGCGGCGTCCGCTGGCGATGCGCGTGCATTCGAGACGTTCATGCACGCGCATGAGGCAGCGGTGCAACGCTATCTCCGTAGCGCCTTCTCGGATATCGACGTGGATGACGCGCTGCAGGAGACCTTCATCGCCGCGTGGCGCGGCGCGGCCACATACACCGGGAGCGGTGCTGCACGCGGATGGCTGTACGCCATTGCGCGGAATGCCGTGCGACACCAGACGCGCCGCCACGTCGGGGAGCCCGCGCAGCTGGATTCGCTCGACACAGTGTCGTCACTCGAGTCGCTCGCCGAGAAAGCGGGCTGGGGATGCGCACATGATGCCGGCGTGCTCTCCGATGCGGCGCTCGCGCGGGAGCAGTTGGGCGCGGCGATGGCACAGTTGCCCACCGAAGAGCGAGAGGTGCTGACGCTGCGGGAGCTGGACGGATTCTCCGGAGAGGAGACAGCCGCATTGCTCCACTGCTCGCTCGCCGCCACCAAGAGTCGCCTGCACCGTGCGCGCCTGCATTTCGCCGCCGTCCTGCGTCACCTTGATCCAACCCTTGAACAAGGGGCACCCCATGCATGACGACGGCCTGAACACATCGATCGCTGGCATTCGCTGCCGAGAGGTGCTCGCGGATCTGTCGGAGTTCGTGGACGGCGCGCTCTCGTCCACTCGCATCGTAGCCCTGCAGGCGCATCTCGCCGAGTGCGACCGTTGCACGCGTTTTGGCGGCGACGTCGTCCGCCTGCTCACGGCGTTGCGCGCAGGTCTCAGCGCGCCTCCGCTGCTGAGCCACGAGTCATCGCAGCGACTGCATGCGCGCCTCGCCGAAGTGATGCGCGAACGCTGAGCGGGCGCGCGGTTGACGCTGGTGCATCGCGCCGAGTCGTTGTATCTTCAGATATACGTATTCATGAATCTCTGGAGATCGGACCGTGGCAAACAAGCGCATGGGAGCGGAACTGCTGGACCTGGTCGCCGATCGCTTCAAGGCGCTCAGCGACCGAGCGCGACTGAGTCTGCTGCAGGAGCTGCGCAGCGGATCGCGCACGGTGAATGAGCTGGCATCTGTTACGGAGATGGCGCAGGCCAACGTATCGCGGCATCTGGCCGTGCTGCATGCCAACGGGCTCGTTTCCCGCGAGCGCGATGGCGTCTTCGTGCGCTACCAGCTCGCGGACAAGGATGTACTCAAGCTGTGTGACCTCGTCTGTGGTCGACTCGAGTCAGAACTGACCGAACGTCGCAAGGTCATCAGCGGGCGCTGAGTAGCTGCTCCAGCGCACCGATGGGTACGGCGCCGACTTGCCGGGCGACTTCCTTGCCCTCGCGCAGCACCGCAATCGTGGGAATACTGCGGATCCCGAAGCGCGCTGCCACCGTTGGGCTCCGATCAGTGTCAACCTTGGCAACCAACGCCTGGCCGCGCTGCCGGCGCGCGAGATCGGCGAAGACCGGCGCCATCATCTTGCACGGTCCGCACCAGTCGGCGTAGAAGTCCACGATGATGGGCACGGCGCTTCCCTTGGCGACCGCGTCGAAGTTTGAATCCGTGAGGATCACCGGTACGTCGAGTGAAATAGGCGCACGACAGACGCCACACGCAGGCTTGGCATCGGCCCGCGCGAGATCCACGCGATTGAGCTTCCCGCAGGCGGCACAGGGCACGACCGCCGTCCGCGTCTCTTCTTTGATACTGGACATCTGCCTTCCCACCTGTCTCGAATGGTTTAACGCGGCGTTGACTAATGCGGCGTACACCCGAGGAGTCGTGTCGCACCGAGCATGCGCTCCAACGGGCAGAATCCGGTAATGCTGGACTGCAGCAGGTTGAATCCGACAAAGGCCGTAAACAGCAACCACATCGGACTCACCCAGTAGGCCAGCGCCGCCGAGAGGAGAATGAATACCCCGGCAAAGCGGCGAATGATCACGTCACGACACATTGTCTTTCCCCTGTGTGAGTTGCCAGTAGAGCAGCGGCACCACCACCATGGTCAGTGCCGTCGCCACGATCGCCCCGCTCATGAGCGCCACCGCGAGCCCCTGGAAGATCGGATCGAGCACCATCACCAACCCGCCGACCACCACGGCCGCCGCGGTCAGTGCAATCGGCCGAAACCGAACCGCACCAGCCTCGAGCACGGCGTCCGCCACCGAACGCCCGCGAGCCTCTTCCAACTGAATGAAGTCCACCAAGAGGATCGAATTCCGCACGATGATTCCCGCCAACGCGATCATGCCGATCATGCTGGTCGCGGTGAAGAACGCGCCGCTGATCGCGTGGCCCGGAAGAATGCCGATGAGCGTGAGCGGAATGGGCGCCATGATCACCAGCGGAATCGTGAAGCTCTGGAACCACCCCACCACCAGCACGTAGATGAGCAGCAGCATTATCGCAAACGCGAGTCCGAGATCGCGGAACACCTCGATCGTCACCTGCCACTCGCCATCCCACTTGATGGCCGTCTCGCCAACGGTTGCGGGCGGCACAGCGTTGTAGCGTGCAATTCGTGCACCACCGATGCGCAGTGCGTCGAGCTTGCGATTCATGTCGAGAATCGCATAGACCGGACTCTCGATCTCGCGCGCCACGTCGCCCGTGACGTAGATCGCCGGCCGCAGATCCTTTCGCATGCGCGCTCCCTCACGCACACCGGGCATCACCGTTACGAAACGCGCCAACGGCTGCGGTCCCTGTGCTGTCGCGATCGGTAGCTGCAGCAGTGCCTCCACGCTCGAACGGCGGTCCAGCGGCAGTCGCGGCACGATCGCAATGCCTTCACGCGCCGTTGGCGTAGACGCGAGTCCCGCTGGCGCGCCGGAAAGGGCCAGATAGAGCGTCTGCGTGATCTGCTCCACGCTTGCACCGGATTCTGCGGCACGCTCGCGATCCACGCGGAAGCTGCGATTCGCTTGCGGCGCTTCCACCGTCCAGTCCACATCCACGACGCCGGGTGTTTCTTCGAACACCTGCTTCACCGCGCGCGCCGCGGCCAATCGCGTGGAATCGTCCGCCGCGTACACCTCGGCCACGAGCGTCGACAGCACGGGCGGACCAGGCGGAATCTCCGCCACCTTGGCCGACGCGCCGTATCGCTTCGCGATCGAGTCCACGCCAGGACGCACCGCAACCGCAATGGCATGACTCTGCCGATCGCGCTCGCCCTTGGGTAGCAGGTTCACCTGCACATCTGCGACATTCGCGCCGCTGCGCATGAAGTAGTGACGCACCAGCCCGTTGAAGTTGAACGGCGCCGATGTACCCGCGTACACCTGCGTACTCACGACCTCGGGCACTGTGCTCAGGTACGACGCGATCTCCGACGCCGCGAGATTCGACGTCTCGAGCGTCGTCCCTTCCGGCAGGTCCAGCACCACCTGGAACTCACTCTTGTTGTCGAACGGCAGCATCTTCACCTGCACCGCCTTCACCAGCACCAACCCCATGCTCGCGAAGAGCAGCACCACGACGCTGCCGTAGAACGCGACGCGTCGCCCGCGGTGCTCCATGAGCGGTACCATGATGCGCCGGTACATCCGATCGATGCGACCGCCTTCCTCCGCTGGATGCTTGGCCGTGCCGTGCGACGCGTGCACATGCCCCTTGAGCAAGCGATACGCCAGATACGGTGTCACGATGAACGCCACCGCGAGCGATGCAAGCATCGCAACGGACGCGCCGATCGGAATCGGCCGCATGTACGGCCCCATCATGCCGCTCACGAACGCCATCGGCAGAATGGCCGCAATGACTGTGAAGGTGGCGAGGATCGTCGGATTGCCGACTTCGTCCACCGCCTCGACCGATGCGACTTCGGGCGTACGGTCACCCATCGCCAAATGGCGGTACATGTTCTCCACCACGACAATCGCATCGTCCACGAGAATGCCAATCGAGAAGATCAGCGCGAACAACGTGATGCGGTTGAGCGTGTAACCGAGTGCGTAGTAGACGAAGAGCGTGAGGGCGAGCGTAACGGGCACGGCGACCAGCACAACCGCCGCTTCGCGCCATCCGAGGAAGAGCCAGATCAGTGCGGTTACGCTCAGCGTGGCGATGAGCAAGTGCAGAATGAGTTCACGCGCCTTCTCACCCGCCGTCTCGCCGTAGTCGCGCGTCACCGTCACGGCGATGCCCGATGGCAGCAGTCGCCCCTTGGCCTGCTCCACCCGTTGCAACACCGCGTGCGTTACCTCGGTCGCATTCGCACCCATTCGCTTGGCGACCGCGATCGTCACTGCGGCCTGTGCCGCTTCCTTTCCTTCGCGATGCGAGACGTACGACGAAGTCTCGGCGAAGTCCTCACGTACATCGGCCACGCTCCGCAGATACACCGGCGATCCGCCGCGCGTCGCGACCACCACACTGCCCACCTCGCGGGCACTCGTCAGCGGTGCGCCAACATCGATGCGAAACACCGTGTCGCGCGCCGACAGCTCCCCCGCCGCCAGACGCGCATTCGCACCGCGCAGCGACTGCGCGACTTCACCCGGCGACACGCCGGATGCCGACAGTCGCGACGGATCGAGGAGTACGCGAATCTGCTTGGGCGCACCACCGGTCACGAAGGTTTCGGCCACCTGAAGTACAGTCCGAATCTCGTCTTCGAGATGCACGGCCACCTGTCGCAATGCATTCGCATCCGACGCAGGCGACGAGCCTGCGGCCGCGTGCAGCGTCAGCGCGAGTACCGGCACGTCGTCGATGGAATGCGCCTTGATGATCGGCGCCATCGCACCCGCCGGCGCGCGATCCATCGCGGCCGCCAGCTTGGCTTGCACCTTCGTGATGCTGCGCTCCTGGTCTTCCCCGACCTTGAAACGCACCGTCACCATCGCGTAGCCGTCGCCGGACATGGTGTAGACGTGATCCACGCCCGGTAGTTCGAGCATACGCTGTTCGATGGGTCGCGCCAGCAGATTTTCCACTTCCTGCGGCGACGCGCCCGGCATCGCCGAGATCACGTCGATCATCGGCACCGAGATCTGGGGCTCCTCTTCGCGCGGCGTGGCCAGAATGCCCAGCACGCCTACCGCCAGCGACGCCATGATGATCAGTGGCGTCAGCTTGCTGTGCAGGAACGCTTCGGCGACGCGACCGGAGATGCCCAATGAGCGCGCCATGCTTACGCTCCCGGTTTGACAGCAGGCGACGGATCGTTAGGCACGACGATCTCCTCGCCCGCGCGCAGGCCGCTGGTGATCTCCACCAAACCTCCCACCGCTTCACCCACACGCACCCACCGACGCTCATCGCGTGTTGAGCCGCGCACGATCACTCCGGTCAGATCACCCTCGTGCACCAGTGCTGATGCAGGCACCAGCAGACCCTTCCGCTGCGCCCCTGGAATCGCGACGGAGGCCGCGCTCCCCGAACGCAGATGAGCGGCGACATTTGGCTTGCTCGTGTTGGGAACGATGACGTTGACCACGAAGAGGTTTCCCGCCCCTCCGGCAACGATTCCTTCCACCCTTCCATCGACACGGGCACCATCGACCGTCACCGACAGCCGCTGACCGCGCGTCAGCGCGTTGGCGATATCTGCGGCGACAGTCACCCGGACTCGCAGTGACGACTCATCGTCGATCGTGAGCAGCGGAGCTCCGGGCGCTGCGAACGCGCCGACATCCACCATCCGGCTCGAGACAACGCCAGAGAAGGGCGCACGGACCGTCGCATAGCTGCTCATTGCTTCCACTTCACTCGCGCCGGCGCGTGCCGCAGCCACTGCTGCCGTCGCTCGCGCCAGCCCCGTTGCGGCCGCGTCGTACTGCGCGCGCGTGGCTGCGCTGTCTGCATACAAGGCGCGAAATCTCGCGGCCTGCACCGATGCGTCCTGCTGCGTCGCCTCGGCGTCCGCGATGGATGCGGCCACTTGTGCGCGCTTGGCGCTGAGCTCGCGCGCATCGATCTGCAACAGCGCTTGTCCCGCGCGCACCGACTCGCCTTCGCGCACTGAGACGGCAGTTACCGTGCCCATGAGCTTTGTACTGAGCGTCGCGTGCTGCATCGGCTCAGCGACGCCAGAGACGATCGTTGCCGCCGTGTACGAAGTGTCCGCAACCCGGCGCACAGTGCCCGACACTCGGGCAGCGGCACCGTCTGCCGCAGCACCGGCCGCTTCGCCTGCAGCGGCCGAGTCCTCCTTTCCGCACGCGGCCCCGGCGAGCACTGTTGGCGCGAGCAGCATGAATGCCAGGCGTCGTGTAGCAGCGCGCGTGATGCCGCGCCCGCTCGTGCGATCGGCTTTCGGATCGGTCGTCATCATGGAGTTCATCTCGGACGTCGCGTGGAAGCTCGCTTCGGAATGCATCGTGGAGTCCATCTTGGGTTGTCTTTCGGACTCGTTGGAGGCGTCCGCTGCGACCTTGGTGCCGTTGTTCGGCTCGGCGTTCCCTTTCATTGCTCGCTTCCTGGTGGTGTTACGCTGGCGGCACGCGCACGCGCGTCTGCGTCGAGGTTCGCGAGCGCCGATGGATCCTCGCCCAGGGCGCGGCGATACGAGGCGAGCGCGTCGATGACGGCGAAGCGTGCAGCCGATCGCGAGAGCGATGCGCTCGTCGCCGCCGCCTCTGCGCCCAGCAGTTCGGCAACGGTGGCCAACCCACCGGAGTAGCGCTTCTGCACGAGCCGATGCGCCTCTCGGCTCTGCGCCTCCGATTCGGCGGCAAGCGTCAGTCGCTGCACCGCGACATCCACGGCGCGTCGCGCCATGTTCGCCTCCAACGCGCCACGCGCCACGGAGGCTTGTACGCCTGCGCGAGCACCGTCGGCGCGTGCGCTGGCCCCCGACACGTCGGCAAGTTCACGATTGCCGCCAAAGAGCGACCAGGACGCCATCACGCCCACCGTCCAGTTTGGACGGCCGGCAAAGAGCGCGTTGGCAGAATTCCAGTCGTACCGCGCGAAGCTGTTCAGTCGAGGGAGGAGCGTGCTCCCCCCGCGAAGCAGATCCGCATCGGCGGCCTTGAGACCGGCACGCGCGGCGCGTACGTCTGCTCGCTCGGATGCACGATCGACGTCGCCGGTCAAGGCGCTGTTCGAATCGCCGCGACCCTCGTGAGCAATCGCACTCGCGTACGCCAACACCAACGAATCAGCCGGCAGCTCGTTAGGCAGCTCGCTGGGCAGCGACGCGACGGATGGCGGTGATCGGCCGAGCAGCAGCGTCAGCTGCTCCCGTGCCGTGACAACGTCAGTGCGCGCGGCCAGCAGCTGACCGGACAGGTCGAGCGTGCGCACGTTGGCCTGCAACGCGTCCGCCTTCGTCACGAGCCCCTGCGTCATCATGGCGCGCACTTGCCGCGTCGCCTCTGTCGCGGCGCGCTCCGCCGACTCGAGCGTGGTCACCTTCTCTGCGGCGAGTACCGCCCCGTAATAGGCGCGGATGACGTCCGCGCGAAGCGAGCGCGCGGTCCACTCCGCGGACGCACCGCTGGCTTCAGCCGCAGCGCGGGCCGCGCGCAGGCCAAGCCAGGCATCGCTGTTGAGCAGGGGCAGCTCGACGACCACCCCGCCCTGCACGTTGGTGATGGCGGCGGGCGCGTTCAAACGTGCCGGGTCAAAGGCCGCCGGCGTGACCGCGCGTTGGCGCAGCGTCGTCCCGAAGGCGCCGATCGGATCCGTGGTGCGAAGCACGCCGCTCTCCACACGCACCGCCGGAAGAATCGCCTGCAAGGGCAGTCGCGCCCGTGCGCGGTCAGCGCTGGTGGCAGACGCGGCGATGCGGTTGGCGAACCCATGTGCGTCTGCCTCGCGCAGTGCTTCAGCCAGCGAGAGCGTCGCCAAGCTCGTGGTTGTCGACGCTGCAGAGGACGACGCGGAGGTTGGCGCGGTCGATGCCGTCTGTGCGCCCGCGCGAGTGGCCATGGCCAACCCGGCGACCCAGACCGCACCCGCGCTGCCACGGCGAACCCGTCCAGCCCAGGTCTGATGTGTTGTTGTACGCATATGCACATATATCTATGTGCGAATATATTGAAAGTCAACCGCCACACCGCCGGACATCAGGGTGCGGCATCTGCGCGGCCTGATCGGCCGGTCGCGATCTGCGTGTCGCCGTCCGCCCGTCGCGGTCCGGCGGTCGCTGTGCGCCTACGAGGGACCGCACGATTCGATCCACCTCAATCACCGACGGCGGACTCGCCTGCTCCGGAGGCCATGGCCCCGGGGGGAACGGACGCCCGATCCAGCCTTGGCAGGACCGGCAACCGCACGCCAGCTTTGAGGGGTCCTCTCACCCACCATGCCGATGATGCACCGCCTCTCCGCGCTGCCGCGCGTGTGCTCCTTCGCGATCCCGGTCGCGCAGCTCGCCGCCTCGCTGCTTGCCGCGCCTCCGCTCGTCGCCCAGCAGCGCACGCTGACCGCCAGCGACTACGGCCGCGCTGAGCAGTTCCTCGCCGCGAGTGCCAACCCGCTCGTTTCCCGCACCGCGACGCCGCCGACGTGGCTGGATGGCGACCGCTTCTGGTATCGCGTTCGGTTGGCCGATGGTACCTCACCGATGGTGCTTGTCGACCCGGCAAAGGCGCTGCGTACCGAGTGCAGCACCAATGCCGCGGCCTGTTCGGCCCTGGTCCCCGCCAACGCGGGCGCGACGGCCGCACCGCGTCGCCGCGGCGGTCGCACACCCGAATCGCCGTCACCGGACGGCAAAAAGGCCGCGTTCATCCGCGACTGGAACCTCTGGGTGCGCGACGTCGCCACGAACACCGAGTCGCAGCTCACCACCGACGGCATCAAGGATTTTGGCTACGCGACGGACAACGCCGGTTGGGTGCACTCCGATCGCGCACTGCTGACCTGGTCGCCCGACTCGAAGAAGATCGCGACCTTCCAGCAGGACCAACGTGGCGTGGGCGAGATGTATCTCGTACGCACCAACGCCGGCCATCCGCAGCTCAGCGCGTGGAAGTACCCGCTGCCCGGCGACAGCGTCGTCTCGATGATCCATCGCGTCATCATCGATCTCTCCGGCAGCGCACCCAAGGTCGTTCGTCTGTCCATGGGACCCGATCAGCACCGCTCCACCGTGTGCGACCACATCTCCTGCAACGATGGGGAATTCGCCGACGTGGAGTGGTTCCCCGACGGGTCGCAGTTGGCGTTCGTGTCGTCGTCACGCGACCACAAGATCGCCACGCTGCGTGTCGCCGATGCTGCGACAGGCGTGGTGCGCGACGTGCTGCGCGAAGAAGTGAAGACGCAGTTCGAATCGGGCGACAACGTCCCCAACTGGCGCGTGCTCCCGGCCACCAACGAAGTGCTCTGGTTCTCCGAGCGCGACGACTGGGGCCAGCTCTATCTCTATGACCTCACTACCGGCGCGCTCAAGCGTCAGATCACGACGGGCGTCGGCAACCTCACGTCCATCGCGCGCCTCGACCTCAAGACGCGGCAGCTGTGGTTCGTGGGCGTCGGCAAGGAGCCGTCGCACGATCCGTACTTCAAGCATCTCTATCGCATTGGCCTCGACGGCAAGGGGCTCACGCTCCTCACTCCTGAAGACGGCGATCACAACGTCACGCTGTCGCCGTCAGGCAAGTATCTGGTGGACAGCTGGTCTCGCCCTGATCTCGCCCCCACGGTCATGCTGCGCGACGCTACCAGCGGCAAGCTGATTCTGACGCTCGAGAAGGCAGACGTCAGCAAGCTCGTCGCGACGGGCTGGAAGCCGCCGACGCGCATCACCGTGAAGGCGCGCGATGGCAAGACGGATCTCTACGGGCTGATGTTCACCCCGACCACGCTCGACTCCACCAAGAAGTACCCGATCATCAACTACATCTACCCGGGTCCGCAGGTGGGCAGCGTCGGCAACCGCAGCTTTGGCGCCGCACGCAGCGATCATCAGGCGCTGGCCGAACTGGGTTTCGTCGTGGTCGCCATCGATGGCATGGGCACACCGTTGCGCTCCAAGTCATTCCATGACGCCTACTACGGCCGCATGGGCGACAACACGCTTCCCGATCAGGTCGCGGGGATGAAGGAGTTGGCGCAGCGCTATCGCTTCATCGATATCGACAAGGTCGGCATCTGGGGCCACTCGGGCGGTGGCTTCGCGACGGCGGGGGCGATGTTCCGCTATCCGGACTTCTTCAAGGTCGGTATCAGCGAGTCGGGCAATCACGACAATCGCGTCTACGAAGACGACTGGGGCGAGCGCTATCACGCGCTGCTCACACGTGGCCCCAATGGCACGGACAACTACGACGCGGAAGCCAATCAGGCGCTGGCCAAGAACCTCAAGGGCAAGCTGTTGCTGGCGCATGGTACGATGGACGACAACGTCCCGCCGGACAACACGCTCCTCGTCGTCGATGCGCTGATCAAGGCCGGCAAGGACTTCGACCTGCTCATGATCCCCAACGCGGCGCACGGCTATGCCGCAGCCTCCGCCTACATGATGCGCCGTCGCTGGGATTACTTCGTCACGAACCTCCTCGGCGCGATTCCGCCCAAGGACTACATCATCGGACGCCGCCAGTAAGGCTCAGCAGGGCGGCGCCCGCAACCGTGTGTTAGGCGCTCATTCGAAGGAAAGCTGCACGCCGGTCGTCACGAACCGATCGGTCTTCTTGAAGCCGACTTCCGGCAGATTGTCGTAGCGCAAGACGTACCCCGCCTTCAAGGACAAGCGCTTGGAGAGCGGGGCGACGACTGAGGACTCCGTGTTCACACGCCAGTCCTCGCTCACGTCGAGATTGGGAATCGACTCGACCGTCTGCAGAAAGAACGCGCTCGGCGAGAACCCGTGCTTGTACCACAGCGCGCCGCGGGCGGCCGGATAGTTGTTCGTGAGTCCATCCGTGCCGCGCTGCTGGGTCATCGAGCCACCGGTTTCGATGCGCAGCGTGTCCGATTTCGCATTCAGCACGCGAAAGAGCAGGCCGAGGTACTCCTCGGTGCGCTGCGCGATACCGGCAAAGCGATTGCGGTCGTACATGACGCCCGTCGCCAGACTGATGGAAGGCCGCAGCGCGTACCACGCCCCCACCGACGCGCGCAACAGGTTGGTGTTCTCCTTGCCGGCGTTCTGTCCATACACCGTGTTGAATGCCTGCTCGAAGCGCCAGAACCCTGAGGTGTGCGTGACCTTCTCCGACGCACTGACCGTCGTGACTTCCGTGTTGCCGGTGGTATTCAGGAATCCGAGATCAGCGACGAACGCCGTCTTCGCCTTCGCGGGCTGCTGCGGCGCCGCGACCGGCACACGCGTGCGCTCGGTCGGCGACGGTTGCGCCGCCAGCGAAGCGTCTGGAACCATCATCATCACCAACGCCGACAGCGCCGCCGGCGCAAATACACCACATCGCATCGCAACTCCTTGCGTGATCGAGGGAAAGGGAAACCGCACGTACATCAGCTAACGAGCGCCCGTGTATCGCGAACGATGAGGGATTCATGAGCACGAGATTACGAATCAGTTAATGGTGTCACCGGAGCGCCTCTTGGCGTAACCCACATGCAACCGGTCCCGTACAGCCGGTGTCAAAAGGACGGCCGTCGCTTCCCTCCCCGCCCCTTCCAAATGTCAATGTCCCGTTCCTCCCTCACGGTGCGCGCGCTCACACTCGCCCTCCTATGCGCACCGTTCGCATCACAGCGCAGCGACGCACAGCCGCCCAAGCCGCCCGACACTCCGGCCGCTTCGCCGGATACGTCGCAGGCCGGCGCGATCCGCGCCTACATGGACTGTCAGAGCAGCCGCTGCGACTACGACTTCATGCGCGACCAGATCCGTTGGGTCAACTGGGTGCGCGATCGACTCTTCGCCGATGTGCAACTGCTCGTGACCTCACTGCGCACCGGCTCTGGCGGCTCGGAATACACCATCACGGCGATCGGCGTCGACAAGTTCAAGGGGCGGGCCGACACGGCGGTCGTGTTCATCAACCCCAACGACGCTGACGACGTCGCCCGACGCAGCCTCGCCCGCACCTTTTCGCTGCTGCTGGCGCCATATGCCGCGAAAACCCCGCTCGCTTCACGGCTATCGCTCAGCTACGCCGCGCCAACAGGCGGCCCCGCGTCGCCCAAATCGGTCAAGGATCGGTGGAATTTCTGGATCTTCCGCGTCTCCGCCAATGGCTACGCCAGCGGAGAGAAGCAGGCACAGTTTCGC
This sequence comes from Gemmatimonas sp., assembly GCA_965279375.1. Classification (GTDB taxonomy): domain Bacteria; phylum Gemmatimonadota; class Gemmatimonadetes; order Gemmatimonadales; family Gemmatimonadaceae; genus Gemmatimonas. Next base: position 5,018,843 of record OZ257156.1, read on the forward strand.
GAGTCCTTCGTGAACGCCTCCGCCAATCGCGTCACGGCCAACTGGAAGATCAACATCGGCACGAGCCTCGGTTACGACGAGAGCAAGTTCGACTTGGGCGATGAAGGCACATTCGTCAACCTGCAGCGCAACTACGGCGGCAGCATGCTCGCCGTGAAGAGTCTGGGCGAGCACTGGTCTGCCGGCGCGAGTGCCAATGCCTCCTACTCGGACTACTACAATCAGCAGCTCAATTCACGCTTCGCCGGAGCCGTGGAATACAATCTCTTCCCCTACAAGGAATTCACGCGTCGCCAGCTGACGGCCTACTATCAGCTCGGCATGGCATCCTACCGCTATAAAAGCACCACGATCTTCGGACGCATCGCGGAAAACCGCCCGGTGCACAACGGCACCATCGCCTGGAATGCCCGACAGCCGTGGGGTACGGTCAACGTGAACGTCTTCGGCTCGCAATACCTGCATGATCTCGGACGCTACAACTATGGCGCGGGCGGCTTCGTCGACCTGCGCATCACCAAGGGGCTCTCGATCAACCTTGGCGGCAACTACTCGCGCGTGGCGGATCAGCTCTACCTCAAGCGCGGGGAACTCGACGACACCCAGATCGTCGCGCGGCAGCAGGCGCTGGCCACCAACTATCGCTACTACGCCAACTTCGGCGTCAGCTACACGTTCGGCTCGATCTTCAATACGGTGGTCAACCCGCGCTTCAATGGCGCACGCGGCGGTGGCGGGCAGATGAGCTTCTCCTTCTAACCTCACGCTGCAATGCCAAACGGGGACCCACCGTGGGTCCCCGTTTCTCTCTCTGCCTTCCGCATGCGACGCAGCCGCACGAGACACGCGCGGTGCGCGACCGCGATCACGACATACGACGACGCCGTGCCGCCACGCCCGCAATGCCGACCATACCAGCGGCGACCAGCGCGACGGAGGCCGGCTCCGGCACGACGTTCGTGTTGGCAGAGAAGCGCCAGTTTTCGATGTAGGCGGTTTGCGTGCTGAGGCCTGTGCCCGAAACGAAGCCCACATAGACGTTGTTTGGCGTCAGTCCGCTCATGTCGAATGCCTGCGTCGCCTGATACGCGTCGGCCAGGTTCGACGTCAGCGAGATGTCGATGAGACCGAGGCCGTTGTAGGACAGGTTGACCGTGCCGGTGACCAGACGCGACGTACCCCAGTTGGCGTGGGCCGTGCTCGTGCCGAAGTTGCCGTTGGTCGCGACGAACAGGTCGTTGTTGTCCCAGCTCCGGAATCCAACGGCCGCGCTGTTGGACAACCCGCTCAAACCGATTCCACCGCCACCACCGCCGCTCGCCAGCGGACCCACGCTCTGTAACACGAACGCAAATCCGTCCGCCTGCGGATCGAAGCCAGCGTACTGCAATCCGAAATCGAAGCGCGTCGTCCAGGGCGTAGACGAGGTGAGCGCCTGCGCGGCAGTCGTGAACGCCGTGCCGGTCGTGGCGTACTGGCCGTTGGTGAGCACCAATTGGCCACTACCGTTGAGGAACACCTGATTCGTCCCCGTGACCGCGCAGGTGTTCGCGTCATCGATGCACGCGGCATTGTTGCTCAAGGTCATGGGAAAACCGCCAAACGTCTGCGCAAACAACGCCGAGGGCGTCAACGCAGCGGCAGCGACGAGCAGAGGAGCCAGAAGACGGGACGTTCGCATGCATCTCTCCGAGGTGGGGTGGAAGGCGGGGCTGTCGCCCCCTCGGAGCAACGGGCGCAAAACGGGACCGAAATGGCTCACGGCCAGTCGAATCGCAGCGCGCCGCGCGTGCGACCTCAGGCGTACGTTCGGAGCTCCACCGGCCGAGGCGTGTCGATCGTCTCCACCCGTAGCTCTAACGCCGTCACACGGCGGGCAGCGACGTCCGCCGACAAGCGCCGCAGCTGCCGGTAGCCGATCGTCGTGCCCTGGGCCAGTTCGACGGGGGTCCCGCTCACAGACACCAGTGCCCACGACGCCACACGCTGGCCCTCCGCAATCGCCTCTCGCAGATCGATCGTGGCAATCGCGGTAGGCGCGGCGAAGCGCAGCGCCAGTACACCACTCGTCGCACCGGTCACGCGCCAGCGCGTGGTGGCTGGCCGCAGCGCCTTCCCAAAGGTGCGATCGAGCAGTGCACGCATCCCGCGCAGTCGCGCGACATCCGTCTCATGAAACAGACCGTCGCGCGTAGGGGGCACGTTGAGCAACAGCTTGGAGTTGCGACCGACGCTCGTGAAGAACAGGCCCGCCAGGTCTTCGTCCGAACGCACGCGCGCATCTTCCGCCGCGTGATAGAACCACCCCGGCCGGATCGACACATCGGTTTCGCCCGGGCGCCACACGCTCCCATCGGCGTGCCCTTCCTGCAGTGACTTGATGACGTCGTCGCCGCTCGCGCCGATGTACGGCACCGACTCCGGGCGGATCGTGCTCCAATGCGTCTCGCCCGCGACACCGCGCTCGTTCCCGATCCAGCGCACATCCGGCCCTGCATCGGAGAACATGATCGCGTTGGGCTGCAGCTTGCGTACGAGCGCCCAGGTGCGAGGCCAGTCGTAGACCTGCCGTTTGCCGTTCGGCCCCTCGGCATTGGCTCCGTCAAACCACACTTCGTTCAACGCACCGTACCTCGTCAGCAACTCCGTAAGCTGCGCGATGTACACGTCGTTGTAGCGCGCGGAGTCACCGTACGCCGGATGATTGCGATCCCACGGCGAGCAGTAGAGCCCGGGCTTGAGCCCTTCGGCGCGGCATGCATCCACGAACTCACGAACCACGTCGCCCTTACCGTTCTTCCAAGGGCTCGAGGCAACCGAGTGCGTCGTGGTAGCGGTGGGCCACAAGCAGAATCCGTCGTGATGTTTCGCCGTGAGAATCATCGCCTTGGCGCCAGCGGCCTTGGCGGCGCGCGCCCACTGCCGCGCGTCGAGGCGCGCAGGGTTGAAGATGGACGGAGACTCGGAGCCATCGCCCCATTCACGATCGGTGAATGTGTTCACGCCAAAGTGCACGAAGATCGCCAACTCATCGCGCTGCCACGCGAGCTGCGCCGCACTCGGCGTGGGGCGTGCGGCAGAGCCGTCGCTCCACGCGACACCCGGCCTCCCCATGTGGAGGAGTGCGCTCCCTGCGGCGAGCCGTTGCAGAAAGTTCCGCCGAGAGAGGCCGTCGGCAGGGACGTGCGCGGCGGGCGTACTGCTGTCAGGGGCCAGCGAGGTCGTGCGGGAAGACGCGCGAGTGGGCAGATTAGGCATGCCGCTACGCTAGCGCGCGCTGCGGGAAATGCCAGCGCCTGAGCGCACCACCGCGACGCCGTTCCATACGCCACCGAGCCCGACGCATGAGCCACTCCTCGTCTCGCAACCTCCGTCGCAGCGTTCCTGTGCTGCTGACCGTGGCCGCATTCGCGGCCGTGGCGATGGGCAACCGCGCACCAGCAGTCGACGACAGCCGTGCTCCTGAGCGAATTCCTGCTCACCGCACACACCCGCTGCGCATCGACAGCCTATCCAGCCCGACCGGCCCTGGCAGCGCCGAGCCGTTTCTGGCCGTCGCTCCCGACGGGCGCGTGTTCATGTCGTGGCTCGAGCAAACGTCGTCGGGCTACGCGCTCAAGCTTTCGCGTCACGATGGATCCAAGTGGTCCTCGCCCACGACGATCGTGGCACGCAACGACTTCTTCGTGAACTGGGCGGACTTCCCGTCGGTCATCGCGCTCGACAACAAGCGGCTTGCCGCGCACTGGTTGCAGCGCACAGGCAGCAGCACCTACGCGTATGGCGTTCGCATCGCGCAGTCGTCCGATGGGGGAGTGACGTGGAGCAGCGCCATCACACCGCACCGCGACACCGCGCAGGCGGAGCACGGCTTCGTGGCGCTCTGGAACGAGCGTGGTGCGTTGGGAGCGGCGTGGCTCGACGGACGAAAGTTCCAGAAGGGCGGCCACGACATGAGCAACGAGATGATGCTCGTCTCCACCACGCTCCAGCCCAACGGCACGCTCGGCGCGGAGACGCGTCTCGATGAACGCACCTGCGACTGCTGTCAGAACGCGGTGGCCGTCACCAGCGATGGACCGATCATCGCGTATCGCAATCGCTCGCCCGACGAGATCCGCGACATCTACGTGACTCGTCGCGTGCGCGGTGCGTGGACTGCGGGCGTCGCCGCGCACAGCGACCAGTGGAAGATCGCCGCCTGCCCAGTGAACGGCCCGTCGCTCGCAGCGCGAGGCAAGCGCGTGGCACTCGCGTGGTTCACCGCGGCCAACGACAGTGCGCGTGTGAATGTCGCGTTCTCCGACGATGCCGGTGCGACGTTCTCTGCGCCGAGTCGGGTGGATGGCGGTACGCCCGCCGGTCGCGTCAGCGCAACGCTGCTCTCCGACGGAGACGCGTTGATCACGTGGGTGGAGCGGTCAGGTGCTGATGGCGCGGAGGTGCGTGCGCGTCGCATGTCGCGCAGTGGTCGCGCCGGCGAGGTAGTTACGATCGCGGCGTCATCCGCAGCTCGTGCGAGTGGATTCCCCAAAGCAGTCATCACGGGTTCGAGCGTGATGTTCGCCTGGACTGTGCCGGGCAAGCCATCCACCGTGCGTATCGCACGTGCGGACATCGGCGCGTTTCGCTGATGCGTCCGAGCACTCCGAGCAGGATCGGCCCGTGCACCTCTGCATGGTCGCGTCTACTCGTCGTCGCGATGACATCGCTCACGCTGAGTGCCTGCGGTGGTAGTGCAGACTCTTCAGTCGACAGGAGCGCGAAGAACGCCAGTGCGGCGCCGGAAGACGGACGCGTTGCTGTGGGATCTCCCGCGCCATCGTACGCGGCGGTTTCGCTGGCGGGCGATTCAGTCTCGCTCGCCAAGTTGCGCGGACAGGTGGTGTTGCTGAACGTCTGGGCGACGTGGTGTCATCCGTGTCGCGCGGAGATTCCGCAGTTGCGCGCGCTGCACGCCAAGCACGCGTCGCAGGGGCTCGCGCTCGTTGGCGTGAGCGTCGACCTGGACGGCACCGACGAGACGATTCGCCAGTTCATGACTGAGTTCCAGATGACGTTCCCCATCTGGCGCGACCCCGACGAGCGTGTGCTGTCACGCTTCCTCGTGGTGGGCGTGCCCGCGACGTTCCTGATCGACCGTGAGGGAATCCTGCGCTGGCGACATACCGGGCCGATCTCGCCGACTGACACCACGCTGACCGCGGCGCTCACCAAGGCGCTCGCGGCGGTCGGCTCGCCGTAGCCGCTCGCGCGAGCGCCAGCGCCGTATCGAGCGCCGAGATCGCGTCGGTCGCAACATGCGGCTGCACGCCGACCTGCTCCCACTCCGCGCCGGTCACTGCGTCTGAGACTCGGGTCGTCGACACCGAGAGTTCGAAGCCGTTGCCGATGGGCACCAGCGCATTCATGTGTCCGGCGCCTGCCGTTCGCTCACCCACCAGCGTCGCCCGCCCCTTGTTGCGCAGTACGAACGCAAATTCCTCCGCAGCCGACGCGGAGCGGCGACTGGTGAGGACATAGAGTGGCACCGTCGGCCGACGCGGACCCGGCACGTTGGCGACGCTCGTCAGCGTCGTGTCGGAGCCATCGCGTCGGTCGCGAATGCGGATGGTCGGCACGGGCTTCGCGCCCAGAAAGTGACTGAAGAGCAGATGACTCATCTCGCCACTTCCACCCCCGTTGCGACGCAGGTCGATGATGATCGCGCGCGTGCGCTCGAGCGTGCGCAGGGCGTCGGCGATCGCGTCACGCGAGCCCGGCCCCTCGTCGAACGCTGCGATCTCGAGATAGCCGATCTCCCCCTCCAGCACCTCGACTTTCCGTAAGCCGAAGCTTGCGGAGCGCGGTCTAGGCTGGGTGGGTTCGCCGGACGACTGCGCGGACGGCACCGCGCGAGAACGCAGCGCCAGATGCTTGTCCTGATTGATCGTTCGAAGGTCAGCGGTGATCGCGTCCGCGAAGCGCTGCCGATTGGTGAGCGTGTCGTAGGCCTTGGCCCGCTCGCGCTGCGTGAGCACCGCCGCGATGCGCCGGCCCGTGTCCACGTCCACGTACGCCCGACGCAGCACCGCACGTACCGAATCGAGCGCCGCGGCCCGCATCGGCGCCGTCAGCTCGCCTTGGCTCTCCTGCGCCGGCGACAGCGCGGCGGACAGCAGCGACGCCACGGCGAGCATCAGCGCGGAAGAAATGCGAGAGACGTTCACGTCGGGCTCCTCGGACCGAGGGGGATAGGTCGACGGCGCAAGTCACCGCCGGTTCCCACTCTCAGTACCTTCTGGGCGCGCATCGGTTGCTCGCCCCAAACGCGCTTGGGGCCGAGCACCGACCGCCTGCTGCGTCCGAGGCACGCCGGAAGACAAAAGCGCCACACCGACCGAAGTCGTTGTGGCGCTTTGCATTGCCCCTCTAGGGGTCGAACCTAGAACCTTCCGAGTCAGAGTCGGACGCTCTGCCAGTTGAGCTAAGGGGCATCTGGCTTCGCCAACACCAACCCCATGCTCCGGGGCCGCTATCGGCGAGCCGCAAGATATAGGGGGCTACGCCCTGGGCGGTAGTGCCTGAACCGTCCTGCGGCGCCGCGCGCTGGCCGACCCTGGTTGGCCGGCCAGTCCCTTGCCCCTACTTCGCCTGCTTCGCCCAGCTATCCCGCAGCCCCACGATCCGGTTGAACACCGGACGATCGGCCGTCGTGTCTTCCGGATCGCGCCAGAAGTAGCCCACCCGCTCGAACTGATAGCGCGTGTCGGCGGCATCCTTCGCCACGCTCGGCTCTACCTTCGCGTTCGCCATCACCGTCAGCGACGCCGGATTGAGCGCCGTCAGAAAGTCCTGATCGTCCGGCACATCATCCGGATCGGGCTGCGCAAACAGTCGATCGTACAGACGCACTTCGCAATCGATCGCGTGCTTGGCCGACACCCAGTGAATCGTCCCCTGCACCTTGCGACCGTCAGGGGCATCACCACCGCGCGTAGCCGGATCGTAGGTGCAGCGCACCTCGATGATGTTCCCCGCGTCGTCCTTCACCACTTCCTGACAGGTAATGAGATACGCGTAGCGCAGCCGCACTTCGCGACCGGGCGAGAGGCGATAGAACTTCTTCGGCGGATCTTCCATGAAGTCATCGCGATCGACCCACAGCTCGCGCGAGAACGGCAGCGGACGCGTACCCGTCATGGACGGATCGTGCGGATAGTACGACGCGTCGAACGTGTCTTCCTGCGTCTCCGGATAGTTCGTCAGCACGACCTTGATCGGGTTCACGACGCACATCACGCGCGGCACGATCATGTTCAGATCGTCGCGAATGGCGTGCTCGAACATGCCGATCTCCACGCGCTGCTTGTTGCGCGTGACACCCGCCTGATCGGCGAAGGCACGAATCGCATCGGGGCGAATGCCTCGACGGCGCAGCGCGGCAATGGTCGGCATGCGCGGATCATCCCATCCGCTCACATGACCTTCCTTCACCAGACGCAGCAGCTTTCGCTTGCTGAGCACCGTGTAGTCGAGCTCGAGCCGCGCGAACTCCGTCTGCTGCGGCGGGTTCACGAAACCGGCCTGCTCCACCAGCCAGTCGTAAATCTCCTTGCCGTCCTTGAACTCCAACGTGCACAGCGAGCGCGTGATCCCCTCGATCGCGTCGCTCAACCCATGCGCGAAGTCATACAGCGGGTAGATGCACCAGTCGTTGCCGCGGCGATAGTGATGCGCATGCCGAATACGCAGCAGCAGTGGATCGCGCATGATCATGTTGGGGTGCGCGAGATCGATCTTCGCGCGCAACACATGCGTGCCGTCAGCGAACTCGCCCGCCCTCATGCGTCGCAGCAGATCGAGATTCTCCTCGACCGAGCGCGCGCGATACGGACCGGGCGTGCCCGGCACCGTCACCGTGCCGCGCCCTGCACGAATCTCTTCCTCGTTCTGCGAATCGACATACGCCTTCCCTGCCACCACGAGGCGCTCCGCAATTTCGTAGAGCTGCTCGAAGTAATCGCTCGCGTAGAACTCGCCGTCCCACTGGAAGCCCAGCCACTGCACATCGCGCTTGATCGCCTCGACATAGCGCACGTCTTCCGTGGCCGGATTGGTGTCGTCGAAACGCAGGTTGCAGGTGCCGCCAAACTCCTTCGCGATGCCGAAGTTCAGACAGATCGACTTGGCGTGCCCCATGTGCAGAAAGCCGTTCGGCTCAGGCGGAAAACGCGTGGCTGGCGGACGTCCGAAGTTGCCGTTGGCCACATCCTCCGCGACCATCTCGCGGATGAAGTCGCGACGTGGGGACGTATTCGGCGACGCGGAATCAGGTGCAGAATCGGGCACGATGGTATCAGACACGGCGGAGGCTGGTGATGAGTGAGTGACGTAAGCTAACCCGCCACGGCTGACTTCCGGCACGGGCCGCGCCTCCGCGTGTACGTTCTGGCATGCCCCACGCCGCGCGACCGCGCATCACGCCCCTGCGACGCCTGCACACGACTCGCACACTCGGCGTCGCCCTCGCTGCGGCGCTGCTGCTCGTCTCCGGCTGCAAAGCCGTCACGCTAGCCTACGGCCCCGACCTCGCGTCGGCCCGCGCCAACGCCGACGCCATTCTTGCGTCCGTCGAGGCACGCTTCACCCGCGTGGTGCGCACGCCGCGCTTCAGCCACGCGCGCACCCGCATCGCGCGCTACGCGTTGGCTCCGTCCAAGTTGGCCAACGACACGTCGCTCTGGACGGGCATGCGCTCTACGCCCACCGGCTCTGACCGAGAGCTGGAGCTCGCCGCCGGCCTGGTGAACGGGCAGTTCAGCTTTGCCGACCGCCCGCGCGTGCCACTCCCTACACGCATCGGCGACCAGCGGCACTTCATCCGCCTGTCGCAGCTCAACAACGACGACGACTGGATCTGGCGCACCGAGGTGGACCAGGCCATCGGCGCCATGCCCCCCGCGCGCGCGGCGGACATCTTCCGCGCGCTGTTCGCCGCCGCCGAACGACCGGCCGCCGCCATGCGCGCCGACTATCGCGCGGCGTTTCCGCGCACCGCGGTGGCGATGGGGCGCATGTTCTCGGTGGACTCCATCCACACCACCGCCATCGCCGACGGGTCCACACTGGTCGCGCTACACATCCTCGTCCACGCCGACAGTCTCCAACCCTCGCTTCCCCTGTTCGCCAAGTACGTGGCCAAGTACGTCGAGCCGGCCAGCTACCGCTATCGACTCAGCGACCGGCAGGGGTCGGACTGGTTCGATGCGCAGGCCTCGAAAAAGCGCCTGATCATCCGCTTCCGCTCACGAAATGGCGAGCTGCAGCCGCTGCTCGGCGCCGCCCGCCGCATGCCGGATACCCTGCAGCTCAACACCGACCTGATGGCCAAGCTGGGCTTCTTCACGGTAGGGGTGACCGGGATGCAGGGCGAGTTCGTGCACCTGACCTCGGCCGCCGAACGCGGCTGGGCGCTTCGCTTTACCAAGGAGCCGGAGTGGCATCTGCCGCTCTTCACCGAGCGGATGCTGCACACCCCACTCAAGCGGCCGTTCGAGGGGAACGGGCTGCTCGTGCGACTCTCGCTCCGCACCGGCCCGCAGGGGCAGACCCTGCTGGCCCGGCAGTTCGACGTGGCCGTGCGTGAGAGCGCGATCATGCGCTTCCTCGGGAACCTGGGCTTTGGCGCGATGGACGACTACCAGGGCGCCGTGGAGCTCGAGGAGCAGCGGTTCATCGCCGAGGCCTTTGCGGCGATGCGCGCCGACATCGCGGCGACCGTCCGATAGCGCGACCGCTGGGCAAAAAAAGCCCCCCGGAGACTGGGTCTCCGGGGGGAACGAGGTGCCACGCACGCTGTCATTGGAACTCTCCGTCCTACCGATCAGCGGCGGGCCTTGCTCATCTACACGTTAGTACGATCGTGGTTCCCGGTGGGTCACAAACTCACCGGCTGCCGTCACAGAACCGTGCAGGAACCTGCAACATCCTTCACCACACCACCCAACAAACTGCTATGGAGCTGAGGGGGCTCGAACCCCTGACCTCTGCAATGCGAATGCAGCGCTCTCCCAGCTGAGCTACAGCCCCGATATCGGAACGACCTCTGTCCCGGTGAAACGGAAAGCCCCGCACCTGAAGCGCGGGGCTGTTCCGGTAACGAGCGGAAGGTAGCCCGGAGCCGCCCCAAGTCAAGGCGGGAACGTGATCGGCCCTCTGCGACGCTTAGGCTACACTCCTGCGAACCGTGTTCGAACTGTCTCGCATTCGCGCGTTGTCCCCTGCTCCGTTCTCGTGCCGCATCCGCTCGCTTCCGACTACGTCCGCGACCAACTCGTCCCCCGCACCGTCGACCTCAACGGCAAGACGTACCACGCCGACGGCGAGTACGTGCTGTACTGGATGCAGTCCTCGCACCGTCTGGACGAGAACTGGGGGCTCCGCGCCGCGATCCGCACGGCCAATCGGGTCAACCGCCCGCTGGTGATCCATCAGGGACTCGATCCCACCTACCCGCACGCCTCCGACCGGCACCACTCGTTCATCCTGCAGGGGGCACGCGATACCGCGCGCCGCGCTGAATCGCTGGGGCTACACTATCAGTTCGTGCTGCGCCGCAGGCGCGACGACGACCGCCGAGTGCTCGACCGGCTGGCCGCGCGAGCCTATGTGGTCTTTACCGATCTCTTCCCAACCGCCGGCATTCGAGAACGCACCGCGCGCTTCGCCGATCGCGTGAACTGTCGCGTGCTGGCGGTGGACAGTGTGTGCACCGTGCCAAGCGGGACGTTCACCAAGCCCGAATACGCCGCGCGCACCATTCGCCCGAAGATCGCCAAGCTGTTGGACAATGCGATCGAGCCCGTCGAAGAGGGCACGCCGAAGGTATCGGTGAGCGAGGCGCTGCGCGCGTCGTTGCGCGAAACGATTGGTGAGTCGCTGGGCGTGGTACCGCTCGCACTGACACAGATGACCGATGCAGACATCGCGCGTGAAGTGTCGGCATGCGAGATCGATCATACGGTACCTGCAGTATCGATGCGCGGCGGCACCGATGCCGCAGAGCAGCGGCTGGATACGTTCGTGCGCGACACGCTTCCCGCGTACGCCGATCGTCGCAACGAGGCCAGCGATGCGCTCGGCACGAGTGTACTCTCACCGTATCTGCACTACGGCATGCTTCCCTCGGCGCGTGTGGTGCGCGACGCGCGGGCGGCCGGCGTGAAGGCGGAGCATCTGGACGCGTTCGTGCAGCAAGTGACCACGTGGCGCGAGCTGTCGTATAACTGGTGCGTGCGCACGCCGGCGTTCGATCAACTGTCGTCGTTGCCGGAATGGATTCGCAAGACGATGGCCGAACATGCACCCGATCCGCGGTCCGTGCTGTACGACTTGCCCACGGTGGAGGCAGCAGAGACACACGACGCGATGTGGAACGCCGCGCAGCGACAGCTCGTGCGCACTGGGTTGATTCACAACTATCCGCGCATGCTCTGGGGCAAGACGATGTTGCTCTGGACGCGCGACTACGAGCAGGCGCGTGCGTGGCTCTTTCACCTCAACGACAAATACGCGCTCGATGGTCGTGACCCCAACAGCGTGGGCGGCATCATGTGGTGTCTCGGCTTGTGGGATCGTCCATGGGGCAACAAGCCGATCTGGGGTGGACTGCGGCCCATGGTGACGTCGCGCGCGAAGCTCAAGTTCGACGTGAAGAAGTACATCGCGATGAATGCGCTGTCGGGGCGGGATGATGGAGCGTTGACGCTGGGGGTGTAGCGCAGCCTGTTGCGCCACGCGCCTCGCTCGTGCGAAGATGTCCGCATGACACCTCCGACGACCCGACCTACGCCCGACCCGCGCATTCTCCCCGACGTCTCTGCGGTACGTGTAGCGGCACGACGCCTGACCGGCGTGCTGGAGCCCTCGCGGCTGATCCGCGCCAACGCGCTGTCCGACGCCTTGGGCGTGGAGGTGTTCTACAAGTGCGAGTTCGAGAACCCCACGGGCTCGTTCAAAGTGCGCGGTGCGTACAACGTGCTGGCGTCGATGACGCCTGCGGAGCGCGCCAACGGCGTGGTCGCATCGAGCGCGGGCAATCACGGGCTGGGTGTGGCGTACGCCGCTAAGGCCTTTGGCGCGCCGGCGGTGCTGTACGTGCCGAGTACCGCGCCCCAGGTCAAGAAGGACGGCATTGCCGCGTTAGGCACAAAGGTCAACGACGAGCAGCCCGACTACGACGCGGCGATGGTGGTGGCCAAGGCCCATGCCGAGACGCACGGCGTGCGCTACATCAATCCGTGTCTCGGCGTGGACCTGTTGGCCGGCCAGGGCACCGTCGCGCTGGAACTGCTCGAACAATGCCCTGACATGCGCACCGTGGTGATCTGCACGGGCGGCGGCGGACTGCTGGGCGGCATGGGTGTGGTGCTACGCGAGCTCGCGCCGCAGGTGCGCATCGTGGGCGCGCAGAGCGTGGAAACGGCAGCGATGAGCAAGAGTGTCGCCGCGGGGCACGTGGTGCCCATTCCGTCCACGCCAACGCTGGCCGACGGACTGGCGGGACTCATCGATGAAGACGGCCTGCACATCGGCCAGTACTGCGCTGACGAGATGGTGCTCGTGACCGAGGAAGAGCTGGGCGAGACGATCGCGTGGCTGTGGCGCACCGACGGATTTCGCATCGAGGGTGCGGGTGCCGTGACTGTCGCGGCGTTGCGACACGGCAAGATCGCCAACGCGGCAGGACCGATCGTACTGCTGGTGAGCGGGCGGAATATCGACGCAGCAAAGCATGCAGCGTTACTGGAGACATATCCGGAGTAGACGATGACCAAGAGCTCGACCATCGAGGTGCGACGACTCGGCCGCGCCGATGTCCCGCTCGCACGACACGCACTCGCGCTTATCGCCGACGTATTCGAAGAGCCGACCGATGCGCTGTCTGACGCCTACTTGGCGTCATTACTCATGCGGCCCGAGTTCTGGCTCGTCGTTGCGATCCAGAATGGCGCGCCCATCGGCGGCGTGACTGCGCACGTCCTGCCCATGACGCGCAGCGAGTCAACCGAATTGTTCATTTACGACCTTGCCGTACATCCGCTACATCAGCGCCGTGGAGTAGGTCGGTCCCTGATCGAGAAGCTGAGAGCCGAGGCTGCCGCTGACAGCATCGGCGTGGCGTTCGTCCCTGCCGACAACGACGATGAGCATGCGCTCGCGTTCTATCGCTCGCTCGGCGCGTCTGCCAGCCCCGTCACGATCTTCACGTTCGATGAGGGACAGAGCGACATCGCGAGGGACGCACTGACGGTTTAACCCAATGTTTCGCGACGGCACCGCTTGACCTGACGACATCGATCGAGGACAAGCGGCGGCACGGACGACGAGAGATAGAGAGAGACGTGACGTGGATGAGACATACTCCCGGCACGTACGTGACGGCGCGGGGAGGTATTGGCTCGTCTTGCTGCGTCTCGGATTTCGACGACTCTCCTTCCACACGCCGACAATAGGGTGCCTCAGTGACTCGTAGGACTCTCTCCGCCGTATCAGCCGCGTTCGCCCTCGTGCTGCTCGCGAGCTGCGCACCGAACGACAATGCCACTGGTCCCGCGGCGCTGGCACGCAATGCCGACGGTAGCCTTCATATCGCGTCGATGGGTGCGGCCGATATCAAGGTGAACGAAGTCGAATCAAATGGCGGGACACCGGGAGACTGGGTCGAGTTGTACAACACCGGCAGCGCGCCGGTGGACCTGAGCGGCTACAAGTTCCTCGACAACGACAATACGCACGTTCCGTATACGATCCCGGCGAACACCATCGTTCAGCCCGGTGGCTTCCTGGTGCTCGAAGAGGCGCAGTTCGGCTTCGGGCTTGGCGCGGCAGACCAGGCGCGTCTTCTGGAACCCGATGGCACGACCTTGGTTGACAGCTACTCGTGGACCTCGCATTCCACACTGACCTACGGCCGCTGCCCTGATGGCACCGGCGCCTGGGCCACCACGACGATCTCTACCAAGGGCGCGGCGAACGACTGCAGCGTCCTCATCAAGATCAACGAAATCGAGTCGCAGAACGGCGTGCCGGGCGACTGGATCGAGCTCTACAATCCGTCGGCGTCGGCCGTTGATATCGGCGGCTATGTCTTCCGTGACAACAGTGCCACTGGCTACGTGATTCCTGCGGGAACCACGATTCCCGCCAACGGCTACTTCGTTATCGAGGAGGCCGTGCTGTCGTTCGGCATTGGCGCGCCGGATGAAGCCCGCCTGTTCCGCCCCGACGGCACCACACTGGTGGACAGCTACGCCTGGTCGGCGCACGCGGCGACCTCGTATGGTCGCTGCCCGGATGGCACCGGCGGATTCACCACGACAGCGGCCCCGACGAAGGGTGCGGTCAACAACTGCGCGTCGCCGTCCACCAGCATCAAGGTCAACGAAGTCGAGTCGAACGGCGGCCTGCCCGGCGACTGGGTTGAGCTCTACAACACGGGCGCGGCGGCAGTGGACCTCGGCGGCTACGAGTTCCGCGACAACGATAACTCTCGGTTGCCGTACATCATTCCGGCGAACACGGTGATCCAGCCGGGTGGATTCCTCGTGCTCGACGAGGCGCAGTTCGGTTTTGGGCTTGGCGCGGGTGATCAGGCGCGACTCTTCGCTCCGGGCGGCGGCACGCTGGTGGATAGCTATACCTGGACCGCTCACGCGACGACCACGTACGCGCGCTGCCCCGACGGCACTGGCGCGTTCCAGACGGCCACGACGTCCACCAAGGGCACGGCCAACGATTGCGGCGCTGCGGTGCGCATCAACGAAGTCGAGTCGAACGGCGGCACGCCTGGCGATTGGGTCGAGCTGTACAACGCCGGCAGCTCCGCGGTTGACCTGACCGGCTTCGTGCTCCGCGACAACAACAACGCCTCCACCTACGTGCTCCCGTCGGGGTCCACGATCGCGGCTGGCGCGTACCTCGTGCTGGACGAAGCGCAGTTCGTCTTCGGCCTAGGCGGTGCCGATGCGGCCCGCCTCTTCCAGCCGGACGGCGCTACGCTGGTGGACAGCTATACCTGGGCGGCACACGCCACGACGACCTACGGCCGTTGCCCGAACGGGAACGGGCCGTTCGTCACGACCTCCGCTGCCACGAAGGGCGCCGCAAATGCGTGCCCCGGCGCCATCGTCTACTCGGCGTGGCCCGGCGCGCAGACGATCAGCACGGCCGATGCCGGAGCGGTTTTTGGCGGAAACATGAGCGGCCTGTTCTATCAACCGCTGAACGGATTGCCGACTGGAATCGTCTGGGCAGTGAAGAATGGTCCGGGCACGCTGTATCGCCTCACGCTCGTGAACGGCGTCTGGACTCCGCGCGCGGCGCGCACCTGGACGAACGGCAAGGCGCTTCGTTATCCCAACGGTTCCGGTGACGTGGATGCCGAGGGCGTCACGGGCGTCGGCACGTCGATCTATGTGGCGGCGGAACGCAACAACGCGGCGAACTCCATCAGCCGCAACAGCATCCTTCGTTTCAGCGTCGCCACCGAAACCGGTCCGGTCCTCGTGGCCAACCTCGAGTGGAACCTGACCCCGGACCTCCCGGCCAACGGCGCCAATCTCGGTTTGGAAGCCATCACTCGCATCCCCGACAGCTTCCTCGTCGCACAGGGCTTTTTTGACGAGAGCAAGGGGCGCGCGTACAACCCGGCGGACTATCCGAACAACGGCGGCGGCGTGTTCTTCGTCGGCGTCGAGGCCGACGGCAACATCTACGCCTACGCGCTCGATCATACCAACGGCAGCTACACGCGCGTTGCGACGTTCTCCAGCGGCTATTCCGGCATCATGGACATTTCCTTTGATACCGAGCTCGGACACATGTGGGCCATTTGCGACAACACGTGCATCGGTCGTTCGGCGGTGCTGAAGATCGACACGCAGGCGGCCTCGCCGCTGCGCGGTCGCTTCGTGGTGTCACAGCGCTTCGACCGCCCGACGGGCATGCCGGACCTCAACAACGAAGGCTTCACCTACGGACCGCTCGCAGAGTGCGTGAATGGCCTGCGTCCGGCGCTGTGGGCCGATGACAGTGAGACCGGTGGGTTCGCGCTCCGGCGCGGCCTGATGACCTGCTCGCCGTTCTAGTCTGTCCCGCACTCGACCCAACTCTCTCGGCGTTCGTTCCACTTCATTCGACCAGGTGCACTTGCTCATGCGCATGCAAAAGCTGCTTCGGCTGTTCCTTACGCTGGCCCTCTTCCTCCTGCCCGCCACCGCGCGCGCGCAGTTCGTGGTCTACACGGACTTCGCGTCATTCATCGCGGCCACCACGGGACACCAGACGGATACGTTCGACGACCTCTTCCCGGGGGACACACCCAATGGTCCCCTCGCTCGCAACTCGGGCGTGTACGGGTACAACGTGTCCGTCAACACGTCGTCGTTCTACGGCGCAGGGTCGATCGGCGACACGTGGCTCTCCGCCAACGTCTCCACCGACATCATGACGTTCAGCGGTTTCGATCCATCCGTACGCGGGATCGGTGGCTTCTTCTTTGGCACGGACGTGAACGGCGCGTTGGCGACGAACACCAACCTGTTCGTCACCGTCATGAGTTCGGCGGGTACGCACACGCAGACGCTGGTGAACCCGTCTGCTGGGAGTTTCTTCGGCATCGTCGCTAGCGGCAACATCTCATCGTTCTCGGTGCAGGTTGATACGCCGACCTCTGGCTTCGCCTGGCCCGCCGTGAACAACCTGACCGTCGCCGTCGTGCCGGAGCCGTCCACCTTCGCGCTCGTCGGCGCGGGTGCGGCAGTTCTCGTGCTGCTTGCACGTCGTCGCCGCAACGTGTAACACATGCGACGAATGCCCGGTGGCCGCTGTGCGCGGCCATCGGGCGCAGAGCCGAGACAACAAAGGGCCGCGCCGATTGATCTCCTCCATCAGTCAGTGCGGCTTCTTCGTTCCCGATTGCGACAGGGCGCGGCAACATACCAAGTCGCTGGTGACGACTGACACGCGCCAACGAGGCTCTGCTTGCCGGAGAAGAAGCGACTCCGCCTCGCATGGCGTAACTGCACGATGAGAACATTCGACAATGTGCGCTACCGGAGGCGAAGGCTCCGTCTCGATCGCGCCGAACGCTGCCTGCCGGCCTCCGCGACCAATTCGATCCAGTACTCCCCCGACTTGAGCGTCGACAGGTCCAGCACGACACTCCGCGGACGAATGCCGACCTTCTCTGATGCGCCATCGACACGAGACGCCATCATCGGCTCTGTCCACTGCACGGTGACCGACGACACCACGTCCAACAACTTGACTGCGGTTGCCATACGGCGGAGCAACCCCGGCGCACTCGCCGGAATCAGATTGATCGAGACGCGCAACGAGTCGCCCGCGCTCAAACCGTAGTTCTCCCAGTAGACGCCGACCGAACTTCCCGCACGCACCGTCGTTGTTGCGAGCATCGCTTCTACCAACTCTTCCGCGTTGGCAGGCAGCACGCGATCCGCGCCAGAGGCAAACAGCACAGGCTGCGACACACCGATCGCGTCGCGCCCGAGACTGTCCAGCGGCAAGTCTGGCACGATACCGACACGCGCCTGCCCAATGAGCGGCAGCGACTCCGCCGAGCGTGCCAGCATCTCCACCTCCACGCCGAGCACCTCGCCGGGAATCGTCATCGTGCCGTCGGATACGAAGCGTCCATTCAGCGACGCGCGCGCGTCGGACACGATCTCACGAAGAACCCGCTGCGATTCCGCGAACGACGTCGCTGTTGTCCGAACGCGCGCCGCAGAGTCGCGCAGACGGACGAGCACAGGGTCATCGACGCTCGTCCAGTCCAACGCCGTCAATACACGTATGCCACCAACGCGCGGCAGAAATGCCATCTGTCCGGGCGCCGGCGCTTGCACGATCACCCGCGCCCGCTCGCGCATGTGCTCCTGCGGCCACCAGTAGCGCCCCTCGCCATCGCCCGTGGACCACGCGCCGGCGGGGCTGCGCAGCTGCCAGTCCTCCGCACGCGCACCCGATGGTGTGAGCACCGCGCTCCACGAGGGCGCGAAGTGCACCCGCCCCGACGAGTACTCTGCGGTGCTGTACGGCGACGCCGCCCGCCCACCACGTCCCACGTAGCTGTCGTGCCCTCCGTCGTCCGCCGTGCCAGTCCACATCGCCGCGGTTGGCCATCCGTATCGCACGAGCATCTCCGAGACGGCATCTCCCCCGCGGTTAACCAACCAGTGGTAGCGTTCATCCTCCGCAAGCGCGCTATGCAGCGCCAACATCACGCGACGAGCGTAGTGTTCAGCTCGTCGCTCGTTCGTCGCGTCGGACAACAGCGGGTCCGCCAGCCAGAAGAATCGCGCTGCCGCCGAATCGCGCGCGGCACACGTCAGTTTCCGCACCGCCGCTCGCCCCGGCTCATCGAGCAGCGGGCCGATATCATTCCACTCGCAACGCATGGGCTCCGGCATCTGCGCAACCGCCGCCAACAACAGCGAGTCGGCGATGACGTCTGCCCGTCGATGTGCGACGTAGCCACGCAGCGCATCGCACCACCAGCGCTCAACCTCACACGACGCGAGTGTGCGTAGTGCCCCGTCGTGGTCAGCGGCCTCGGTCCGAAAGCGCACGCGCTGCCCCAACAGCCAGCCGTCCGACGGGGACTCACGTTGCAGCGTGTCCAGCCGAGCCAAGAGCTCCGCGCGCGACCGCGCAATCGCCGTTGCCCACCGTGGAATGAGGGCAGCATCGAGGCTGTCGCTCTCATCCGTATCGCTGGACGCTTCCCCGAGCATCCACGTTGGACACTTGGCAAAGTTTCCGCGCCCGCTGACGATCGGAGCATACGCTTCGCGAATCATCTCCGGATACGCATCCGGGCGCGAGCTCGTGAGATTGGCCGCCGATTGCGGATGGCAATGCAGGTACCCGGCACGGATCCCCTTCGATATCGCAAAACGCGTCTGCTTGAATCGCTCGTCATCGCTTGCCTTCCACGCTGACTGCCATCGCGTGAGATACGCCACGATGCGCGACTCAGCGGTGCGCCTTACCGTGGCCGAGTCTTGCGCACGCACATCGATCGGACGTGTGAGGACGGCCGCGCAGATCGCCCACAGCAACGCTCCTATTCGCCCACGCGGTAGTCGTCGCGGTATGGACACGCCCTACCCGATCACCGCCAACTGTCCACACCCCGCCGCGATATCGATCCCTCGCCGCTGCCGCACCGTACTCGGCAGCGCAAACTCCTCCGCCAGAATCGACTGAAAGCGCTTGGCCGCATCGCTGCGCGTCGGCGCGCCGTCGTAGCCGGTGGTGGGATTGAGCGGAATGAGATTCACCTGCGCAGGTAGCCCACGCAGCAACTCGCCCACCGCGCGCGCGTGCTCTTCGCTGTCGTTCTTCCCTTCGATCAGCGTCCACTCGTAGAAGATCCGCCGCCCGGTCAGTTCGCTATACGTGCGACAAGCGGCCATGAGCTCGTCCAGTGGCCACTTCCGCGCGGCCGGAACCAGCGCGGCCCGCTCCGCCTGTGTGGCCGCATGCAACGACACCGCGAGATGCATCGGCCGCTGTTCCTGAGCGAGTCGCAGAATACCGGGCACCACACCCACCGTGCTCAGCGTGATGCGTTCCGCCGCCAGCGATGGGCCGTGGGGATCACGCAGGATGTCGATGGCGTGCATGACAGCATCGTAGTTGTGCAACGGCTCACCCATCCCCATCAGCACCACATTGCGCAGTCGGGTGCCGAGTGCGTGGCGCGTCCCTCGCTTGGATGGGCCGGCTGGCGCCTCATGTCGCAGGACGCGCGCGACGTGTACCACCTGCGCGACGATCTCGCCTGGCGTCAGATGACGCGTGTAGCCCATCTGCCCCGTGGCGCAGAAGACGCACCCCATCGCACATCCCACCTGCGAACTCACGCACGCGGTCACGCGCCCCGTGAAGCGCATCAGCACCGTCTCGATACGCTCGGCATCGGGAAGCGAGAGCAGGTACTTGCGCGTGAAGCCATCGCTGGACGCGGTCTCGAGTGCGGTGGGAAGCACGCCTAGCGTCGTCTGTGCACGTAGCCGATCTGCAAGCTTCGGCAACAGCTCAGGCATCTCATCGAACGAAGACAACAGCTCGATGTACAGATACTTCCACAGTCGCTCCGCGTGCAGCGGCTTGATGTCCCATTGCACGAGCTGCTGCTGTAACTCGACGCGGGTCAGGCTGTAGAGGTTGATCGGCGGAGACGTCATCGTGAGGCGCTGAAGAGCACTGTAGAGCACTGAACATCCGCCGGGAAAATCTAGCGCCACCCGCGATGCACATGGCAACGAGAGGCGCCCCCGTCTTGGGTGCGCCTCTCGCATTCACTCATCAGGAGTGTTGTGCCACTGCTGGCTCAACGTCCTCACTACACTTCGGACTTACGGCTTGAACACCCGCAGAATCATCGACGTCGTCCGCGTGGCCGCTCCCGCGCCCGTGGCTTCGATCGTGATCGGGTAGTCACCCTCAGCAACGGTCCCACCCACCGCAAACTGGATCACTCCCGTGGTACCCGTGCCAATTCCGCTCTGAACGATCGCGGTCACCAGCGCCGGCTGACCACGAACGGTGAGGAAGACCTGACCCGTGTAGCCACCGTTGCGCGTGACAGTCACGGTGGCATCACCGGTGCGGATCTGACCGACCGAGAGAATGGCCGGCGTCACGGAGAGCTGAAAGCCGGCTGACGCCGACACGCGGAGCGTTGCAGTCGAACGCACCGATGCGATGCCGGTACCGCTTGCACGGACGCCCACCGTCACAGTCGACGGAGAAAGCGTGTCCGAGGTGATGATGCGCAATCGCGTGGTGTCGGTACCAGCCACGAGCGAATCGATGGCGAAGCGTCCGGTCACACCAGCAGGCAGGATGGAGTCGAGCGCGAGCCGCACCGTACCCGCAAATGGCGCCGTACGCGTCACGCGTACCAACGTACCCACGCTGTCACCCGCCACGAGCGATGCGGTATCAGGTACGAGCGAGATGGTCACGGAACCGGCAAATGCCACACGCACCCGAATACTGCGACGCACCGAGGTCACTCCGGTGCCCGTCGCGCGTACGCCGATGGAGTACACGCCGACGGGTGTTCCCGCGGCCACAGCGACCTGCAGTACCGCAGAATCCGTCGTCGTCGGCGAGCCATTGAACGAGCCCGTCAATCCAGCCGGCTGTGAGTCCACGGCGAACGTGACCGTCCCCGTGTAGCCATTCAGACGCGAGATGCGGAGCGTGCTGCTGGCCGAACTGCCCTGCACGATGGCCAGTGAGTCGGGGGTCGTCGTGAACGAAATCGCGGCCGGACGACGAATGTTGACGACGATAGATGCGTTGGCCGAGGCCACACCGGTGCCGCGCGCGGTCAGTCGAACCGTACGTGTGCCTGTATCGGCGAGCGTTGGTGCCACGATCGTCACACGCGCAGAGTCAGTTCCGGTCGGCAGCGATGCCGGCGAGACACGCACCGTCAACCCCGACGTCACCGTCGAGTCAGTCGCGATCGTGACCGCACCAGCAAACGGCGCCGTGCGCGACACCACTACCGTAGTCGTGATGCTATCGCCCGGTGCAAGCGTCAGCGCAGTCGGCGTCGCGGAGAGCGAGATGCTGCCCGAGGCCGCGACAGTCAGGCGCAACGTCTTCGTTGAATCCGTCTGCCCCGCCACCGTGCTCCGCACGCGCAGCGGATACACGCCAGCCGCAACAGTGGATGCGACGCCAAGCGTCAGTACCGTCGAGTCGCCAGCAACAGGCGAGACCGGCGCGAATGTCGCCGTCACACCGGCCGGCGGCGAATCCACCGCGAATGCCACCGCGCCGGTGAATCCCGTTGTGCGCGCCAGACGCACGGTTACGCTACCAGACGCGCCCTGAGATACTCGAGCGGAATCCGGCGCAAGCGAAAACCCTGCACCCGACACCGTCGCTGCGGTGACGCTTACGGTGAGAGACTGCGTGACTGACTGGGCAGACCCACCGCTTGCGCGGATGATGAACGGCAGGCTTCCCGGCGCCTGCGATGACACGGCCGTCAGCAGCAACGTGGCCGTGTTCGTTCCAGAAGGAAGGGATGCCGGAGTGAACGTTGCGACGATACCTGCAGGAAGCCCTTCGGTGGTCAGCGCAATCGGGTCGGTAAAGCCGCTGCTGCGAGTGACCGTGATGGTCACCGTGCCGCCTGCACCACCAGCGCTGATGGTCGGTGTCGTCGACGAGACCGCAAGCGCGATAGTCGGGAGCGGTTCAACTGGGTTGTCGTCGTTGGAGCAACCCGCCAGTAACGCGGTCGCGGCGAATGCGAGGATGAGTTTCTTCATTGGTGGCCGATGCAAGAGGTGAATGCAGCTCGGTGCCGCGTGCGATGTCATTTCGGCAACGCGCCCGCAGACGCTTACCAATGCACATGCAGTGCCGCATCCCTCTCGCTTCGTCACAGGAACAGAAATTTCACATCGGATTGAGTGCCATGAATCACTTCATGCTACGCAATCGCATCGACGTCATGTGTGTCGTGTGAAGTCGCGCACACTCGTCGGTCGTTCGCTCATGCATGACGTGCGCAGACTTCACATGAGTAGCCGCTGCGGCTGCGCACGCATTTCGTAATGCAACTACGACATTCGCGTGAGATAGCGCACGCTGTCTTTGATAATGGACACGATGGCGCAACAGGTGTGGCTGCCCGACTGCACCGTAGGACACATTGGGGTTGGCGCTACCGCCCTAACGCAGCACCGTCGCGCGTTCAATGGCACCATGCTTCGGACTCTGCACGTGATGCATGTAGACGGAGCCATCCTTTCCGAAGCCAACCAACGTGCGCCCCGGCGGCAGTTGCACGCGTTCAGTGATCTCACCCTGACGATTGACGACATCATATAGAAGCCCACCTTTCGCAGCCGCCGACGTACTCGGCAGGATCCACACATTGCCGAGCGGATCGGCGCGCACCTGTCCCTGGCGGATGGCGGGATAGTAGTCGGGCAACTCATTCGCTTCGATGGTCATGCCCGGATCACGCGGAAACGTCGGCATGCCGGGTGTGGGCGGCGGTGGAGGCGGAAGCTTGGCCGCACGATCCGCGAGTTCCTTCTTCACCGAATCGATGAGCTTCTGCTTGTCCTCTACTTCCAGTCGCTTCCAGTCGAACGGCATCTTGGGCGACGACGACAACTTTCCGTCCGGTGTCAGCCAATCCATGTGATAGTCCTGCGCTCGCACGATGGCGATGGTCCCATCCGGCAACATGGTCCACTCATCACTCACAGGCAGCGGATTCAGCACATTGAAGTTCATCTGAAAATTGGGACCGGTGACGATCGCGTACTTGAGCAGCGGGACACGGATCATCCCGATCGTGTCCACGGTCCGCTTGTCGAAGTCTGCACGGAGAATGGGCCCGGAATCCGGCTGCACCCGAAGCGTTGTCTTGCTTGTGGCCTGGTAGCCATCGAAGGACTCGCGTTGGGACCGCACCGTTCGATACAGCATCCGCCCCTTCGGATCGGTCGCGGCCAACCCGTACGCACCGCTAGACAGATAGAACAGATCGTTCGCCTTGACTGGTGCCATCACGCGCGCAAAAAGGCCGAGCTGGTCGATCACGAGAAATGCGCGCGACTCGCTGTCGACGAAGATGGAGGAGTCCGCTACGTATGGAATCAGTCCGCCGGCGCTCCCACGCAGTCCATAGCTATTGGGCGAATTGGTGGACGTGTCTGCGATGATCGTGTGTCGCGTGAGCGTGGAATCGAACACCACGAGCTGGCGGCGCGTGGCATCGTTGACGAGCACGCCGCCATTTGCCAGCGGACGCACGCTGGCGATGCCCATGAGAATGGTGGAGTCGCTCCGGGCAGTGTTGGTGAGCTGTCGTACTGGAATCTTCGCTGAGGTGACGGCTGCCGATGGTCCCGGCTGCGCACCGGCGACGGCTGCCATACCGCCGACCAACGTGACGGCCCTCGCGAGCGAGAAACGAACAGTCGCACTGAAAGCGGCCAACCAGCGAAGCGGCATAGTCTGAAGCATCAGCATGGTCGCCTCAGTAGAAGTAGAAGAATTCACCGCCCGACTGCCCCATGCGCATGAGCTCGAGATTGCGCGGCTCCAGCATGTTGCCGATGTACGACGGCAGCACCCGGATCTGTCCCTTGGTCAGCATTGCCTTGGCGCTTGGCGCCGCCTGCAGCAGGTAGCCGATCGCGGTCATGCGTGCGGCAACCAGTCGTTGCTGCGCCGACGACCTGTCGTACTCCTTCGGGAGCGCCGCGAGATACTTCGCCGCAGGCGTCCAGAGCGAGTCCACCAGTCGCGTGTAGCGACGGCTCATAGTGGCCAGACTGTCTGCCTGCTTGCGGCTCAGATGCAGATCCGACTCGGCGGATAGCAGCATCGCCATCGGGTTGGGAAAGATGCCGGCAGAGTACTGGCGCACCTGCGGCTCGGTCATCTTGACTCCAGAGCGCGAACGCCCACGGTCGAGTGCGAGACGCAAATTCTGCCAGTCGCGCGTGGGGGCAAGGTCCACGGCCATCTGCATGGTGACCACGACTGGCGTGCGCGTCAGCATCTGCGTGGCGCGCGTTGAGCCGAATCGCTGATTGACTTCGTACTGATAGCGCTTGTTGCTCGCATCGAATCCGCGCAGGAACAGCAGCGACTGATCGAGCACCGGTGCCTGCCCCCAGCCACGCAGCTTGCTGTCACCGTGCAGCAGCAGATCGGCGGCACCGATCGGATTGGAAACGGTAAACGACAGCGTCGTGCGCTGCGGAAGGCGAATGCGTGCCGGATTGAGCTGAATGCGGAGCGTCGAATTGCCGGACGTCCATGGACCAACGCAGCTGTTGCGTGAGGCGAGCTGTCCGAGCTGCCGCCGCAGGCAGTCTTTCGCAGCGGATGAGCCCGTGTTCAGCAGCGACTGCATCGCGCTTGTCAGCACGGGATCGGCATTCTGCGCGGGATCGAAGACGAATGCGCGATCGTTGCTGCGACCGTCGCCGTTCACGTCTCCGGCGATCACCGGCGTGAAGCGACTGCCCGAGGTGAGGCGACCGTTCCAGCTCAGCGTGGCGAAGTTCCGGAAGTTGTACGACAGCGTGTAGCTGATATCGTGTCGTGGGGCGGAGCCAGTCGTGTTGGCGATGCCAAATGGATCGCCGACGGTGCTCGTGAAGCCGCGGAACTGCTCGTTCACATTGAGATAGGCATACTGCAGGTTCCAGCGAATCTTGGGCAGCGTGATCGTGAACGGTGCGAGCGTCACGCTCACCTGACGGGACTGTGAGTGCAGGTTCGACTGCTGCGACGACACGACATTGAAGAGCGGTGACACGCGTGCATCACGTGATGCGATCAGACCGGAGCGTGGATCGATGCTGCCCGGCTGCACGAACACCGGACGCCCGCCTTCCGTGGCCAGCGTGAACTGTTGCTGTGGCCGGAAATTCAGATCGAGCGCGTCGGCCTGATTGAGGTTGTATGAATACGTGCCATTCACCTGAAGGCTGAACCGGTTGTCGAGCACGTTTCCGCTCCAGCTCAGATTGCCGCGCAGACTCTTTTCCTGCTTATAGTTGGGCGAGAAGAGCGTGACCGATGGCAGTCCGTTGGCGAAGACCGTTCCGCCGGTTCCGTTGGCGCATTGCGTCGGTACAGCGCCGGCATCAGCGCGCAGCACGTCCCAATCCACGATCGGCGTCGCCGAACCGGTGCAGGTGAGCTGTTGTGCGGAGCCCGGCAGTCCTGTGTTGGCGATTGCACCCGTCACCAGATCAGGGCCGCGCATGTTCTGGAAGACACCAACTCCGCCGCGAATGGTCGCTCGCGGACCGGCAAAGAATCCGTCGCTGAAGGCGATTTGCGACGCTTTGCCGTAAAGCCATGAGAAGCCGACGCGCGGGCTGAAGTACAGTTTGTTGGGCACGTTCGTGTTGGCGATGCCGAACGTTTCGCGCACCAACGGGTTGTCGTTGGGCGTGCTGAGAAACCGGTTGCCATCCACTCGCACGCCGTACTGCACCTGTATGTCCTGGCTCGGCCGCCACGCGTCACCCAGTGCGATTGCGCCAACCAACGCCGAGCCCGAGCGATTCACGGGGTTGAGCACGCGCGAATATGACGACGGCTGCTCGGCCTCGAGATCGGCAAGCGACTGATACGTGTAGCGTCCTAGCAAGTTGAACGCTTGCTCGGTGGACGAACGATCGACGCGCAGCTCGGTGATGAGCTTGATTCGATGGCGGTTGTTGCTGCTGAACCACGACAGCATGTTGCGCCCGGAGAGACTGGCGCTGCGGTTACTGCTCGCATTCGCGCTTCCACCAAAGGCCAGCGAACGCGCCGTGGCTGTCCCATCAGCCAGCGACGACGTGACCAACACGGTGCCGCCCGGGAGCGCGAGATAGGGATCGCTCTGGAATCGCGAGCCGGAGAGACTCACCATCGACTCGGTCAGCACACCCGAACCGAAGTAGTTGGTGTGACGCAGCTGCGTGCCGCCACTCATGTTGCGCGACTCGGCGAGTGAAGCGGGCGTTTGCGAGGCCATCTGTGCGCCCTGCGGCCCAGCGGAACTGAACGATCCGTTGAACGCGATGTTGAACGCTTGCCCGCTGCTGGCGGACTTGGGTGCCCAATCGAAGGTGCCTAGCAGCGAGGCGGAGGTGCGCGGCGAGTTGTCCCCCAACGCGCTCGTGGTGGCTGGCACACCTAGCCGCCCGAGGATGGAGCGCAGTCGCGCAACGGAGTCCGCGGCAATGCCCGCGCTCTGGAAGACCACCGGCGTGCTCGAGATGAGCGTGGCCAGGTTCTGCGATCGACGGTCGAACTGAAAGGAGACGTTGTAGAAATCCTTGTCGAGGACGATCGGCCCCGAAGTCCGTCCACCGATCGAGATGTTGCTGTACTCCGATGCACGACCAACCCGGTCGTTCCACTGGGCCTGCGGCGCATTGAAGACGCCGCTGGCCGAGCGCGCGATGTAGTTGGTGCCGGACTGCGTGCCGATGTTCACCTGGGCGCCGCTGAAGCCGCCGTTGGCGACGTCGTAGCCCGTGCGGATCTGCGTGCTGACATTGGCGTCGCGCGGAATACTGGAGAGCCCCGACTGCTGACCATTGATGGACGAATTGTTCTGCGCACCATCGAGCCCGAAGATGGAAAAGCGATCGGGGTTGCCGTCGATGCCTGGTATCAGTTGAACGCCGGGGATCGAGCTGGCCATCGCCGCGAGATTACCGGCCTGCTCTGGCGAGAGGCGCGTGCTGCCGAGGCTGTTGTCGACGCCGGCGACGTCCTGTGATCGGTTCGAGTCGTTGCGCCCGGGGGCTTCCTTGGGGCCGTTGGCCGCCACATTCACCGTCGCGAGCGTCTGGGCGTTCGACAGCCGCATGTCGGCCAACAGGACCTCCTCGTCCGCGACGCGCTTGATCTCGATTCGCCTTGGTTGATAACCCAGCGCTGCATACGAGACCCAATAGTCTCCTTCGCCATTCGGGAAGGTGACACTGAATCGGCCATTCTTGTCCGTGCGGGCGGCTTTGGTGATCCCCCCGAAGTACGACACGATCGAAATCTGTACGTTGAGGATCGGCTGACTGTCGGGGCCCGTAACGCGACCGCGAATGATGTCCGCCGTCTGCTGCGCGGCGAGTGGGCGGGCCGCCGGCGTGAGCGCCACAACCGCTGCCGCGAGGAAGACGGCGGCGAGCACCGCAGTCGACCGACTTACCAACCGTTGCAGTGGTGAGAGCCGGCGGACGCCATGGGCGCGCGCCTGCCGAAGCCGGAGAGGTACTGAATTCATGGCATTTGCTCGCGTGCGCGGGGGAGACGTGAGGTGCCGCCAATGCATTTCGGTGATGCGTACCACAGTGTACGACGCGGGTTCCGTTAGGATTCGATTACGAACGTCCCGTCCCAGCGAGTTCCGGACACACAAAGAAAAGACGGTCACCCGCATCGGGTGACCGTCTCTCTCTCGCTACGCCACGCGAAAAGCGAGGCGGTAACGCGTGGTTAGCGCAGAATCACGCGCCAACCAGTTGTATTCAACGGGTCGCGTTCGGCCCGTTCGTCTGCGGCGCGATGGTACGTGGCGCGTCGGCACGAACACCCACGCGACGCAGATCCGCGATACCCTCACGAGACATCGGCAGCGGAACCTCGCGCTCAGTCAGGCGAAGCTGACGCGCTTCGCGAGCCGCTGCACTGCGAGACTCACCACCTTCCCGTCCGATCGCGGCCATGTGGGCCCGATCCTGACTGACGGTCACGCCGCCCTTCCGTCCTGCATTGCGGGCCTCGTCAGACGACCACTCGTGCGCCGTGCCCTTCTCGTGCGCCGCGCGGCCTCCCTTGCTCGCAATTTCCTTCTGTCGTGCGGGATCCATGGACGCGAATCCGCGTCGGCTCTTTCCGGTCATTTGCCCCCCGGCTCCGGACGTGTACCAACAACCTGCGTTCACGGGGGATAAGCGGCCATGGGCCATTCCATCCCGCGAGAAACGCCGAGCTTCACACTCCTCAGTCTGCAAACATCGGACCGTTCCATTTGGCTGGAATACGAACATGCTGAGCCGGGCCTGAGCCAGTCCAGCCGCACTCGACGGGCCTATATTGCGCGCCATGCCGCTTCTCGTCCGCTTTCTTGGTACCGCCGCGTCCCGCCCCACAGTCGAACGCGCCGTCAGCTCGCTCGCCATCATTCGAGAAGGCGACACGTTTCTGATTGATTGTGGCGAAGGGACCCAGCGGCAGATGATGCGCTACGGCATCTCGTTTTCGTTCAGTGATCTGTTCTTCACGCACACCCACTCCGACCACATCCTTGGGCTGACTGGGCTGCTCCGAACCCTCCAGCTGCAGGGCCGCACCGAGCCGCTGCGCCTCTGGGGGCCGCCGGGCGCAAGCAGAACGTTGCGTCAATGCATCAGTCTGGGTGGCGAACGTACGACGTTCGACGTCACAATGACCGAACTAGAGCCGGGCTCTTCTGTCAAGCGCGGGGACTACCGGTTCGACACCTTCGCCGTCGACCACCGCGGCTGCTCGTCCATCGGATACGCCTTGGTGGAAGAAGAGCGGCTCGGTCGATTCAATCCCGAGTTGGCTCGTTCGCTCGGCATCCCCGAAGGCCCGCTCTGGGGGCGTATCCACAAAGGCGAAGCGATCACGCTCGACGATGGTCGGGTGATCGAGGCTTCGGTGCTGGTGGGCGAGCGCCGCCGCGGCCGTCGCATTGTCGTCACTGGGGATACACGCCCCTGCGAGGCAACCGTGGAGGCGTCACGCGACGCGGATCTGCTCATTCATGAAGCAACCTTTGCCGATGAAGAAGCAGCCCGAGCGCTGGAGACGGGTCATAGCACGGCGCGTGAAGCCGCCGAGGTCGCGAAGAAGGCGGGCGCGCGTCGTCTGCTGCTGACGCACATCTCGGCGCGGTACTCGCGCGACGCACACGAGCTCGAGCGTGAAGCGAAGCAGGTGTTCGCCAACACGAGTACCGCGCGGGACGGGACGGAGGTCGAGTTGGGGCTGACGGAGGAGACGGTCGGGGTCGAGTAGGGTGTGGCACGGGGGCAACAGGCCACTGGACGCGACTGGATCAGTCGCCCGTGAATAGCGAATCGGGTGGCCGGACGATCAGACCCGGGACGACGGCTTCCAGTGCTGGCGTGAAGAGCGGGAGTTGGGAGTCGTCGGCGAAGAGCGTGGCGAAGTCTTCATCCGTGAACGCCGTGGCGAGACGGGTGGCGAAGGTTCGACGGAGCAGAGCGACGTAATAGTCCGCGTCGTAGTCGCGGGGATCCGCGGCAGCGTCCGGTGTGTCGTCGTCGCCGGTCAGAAGGACTGCTCCTCCGGCCGTGGTGCGATAGACGTGCACGCGCTCGCCTACCCGCCAGCTCGTGCGCCCCGACGTGAGCAACGCTTCATAGACGTGCTCACGACGCGTGGCACGGCTGGCAGCATAGCGTTCCGCTGTGCGCGTGAGTCGCACGCGTGAAGTGACCTGGACGGTCGGCATCGCACGGGTGCGCAGCGCGCGAACCGTCTCCAGGTACGCCGCGCGCACGCCGAGCACATCACCGCGGAGGAGCGCCGTGATCGCCGCGCGCAGAAACGCCTCGCCAAAGGGCTCCGCGCGACTCGAGCGAAAGGCAACGCCGCGCAGCACCAGCGCGCCGTCGTAGCCCAGCAACGCGTAATTCTTGGGCTGATGCGACAGCATCGCCGCGTAGCGCCCTTCGAACTCCAGCTGCACGAGAGGCGGCAGGAGCGCGGCCACTTCACCGACGACGCGGCGCTCATCGGTTTCGCTCCAGTGCGCCGGCACCGCGAAGTACACGCCGTCGGTGTCGGCTTCGAGCAGCGTCACGCCGCGAGCGGCGAGCTCGCGACACATCATCTCCAACGTCTCGCGACCGCGCCGTGTGACTTCGTTGGCCGCATGTACATCCGCAAAGCGCGTGAGCCCTTCACCGGCCGCGAGATAGCCGTAGGCGGAATTGACCACGAGCTTCATCGCCGCCGAGAGCGCGTCATGCGTGTGGCGTTCGGCAGAGCCCGCGGGCGCGCGTCGACCGGCGGCCTTTGCGGCGAGTCGCTGTTCCACCAGGCGATCGACCAAGGCAAGCAGCGCACCCAGCCGATCGCGCGAGGGCCCGATGCGGAAGGCGCGCATGAGTGATGGATACAGGCTGGCCACGTCGGCTTTAACGACGCGCTGCGCGACACCGGTGGCGAAGAGATGGAGCGCGGCGCCGGTATGTACGGTGCCGTCCCCCGGCGCGTGGGCGGGGATGGCCATTCCTGCACGCAAGTATGCGCGCACCAGCAGCGGATCGATCACGCCGGTCGCGGCGCCAGCATCGGCCAGTCGCTCGTAGCGACGTGGCGCCATACGCGCGAGCGCGAATGCCGCGCCGCCAAGCAATCGCGCGAGTGCGGCGACCTCCTCCACGTCCGCCGTCGCGTACCGTCGAACGCGATCGGGATCCGTACGATACACGGTGGCGATCTGATCGCCGGGAATGAGTTCGCGCGCGGGACCGGCGATGCCGAAGTGTCGCGCCACGGCCTTGAGCCCGTGGCCGGGAAGATCTCGCGCAGAAAAGTCGTAGCGACGCACCGCGTCGAGCGTGTCGATCAATTCCCGCCCCGGCGCGATGAAGCGCACACGCCGACTCGCATCGAACGAACTCACGGCGCCACGAAGCGCCGCACGTTGCGACAACGTTCGCGAGGCGACGCGACCCAATGACAGCGACACCCCCAACTTGCGCGCGCGACGATCGAGAAACGGCAAATCGAAGCCGTGCAGGTTGTGGTTCTCGATGACATCGGGATCGGCGCGCTGAACGACATCGACGAGCTGCCGTATCAGCGCGACCTCCCCCGCATCGTTGTCCGACGGCGCCTCCAGCAGTTGCGTGCGACCATCAGGCGTGCGTACCGCAATCATGAAAATGCGATCGTGTTCGGCGTCGAGCCCAGTGGTCTCGAGATCGAACTGCAGCCGATGCAAATCATCGAACGTGAGGCCGCCAAAGTACGTGCGACCCGTCGCGACGAGATACTGCTCCTCCGCCGGCAAGGTGAACACCGCATCCGACGGCAAGTCGCGCACATGATTGATGCGCTGGCCAAGTCGCTTGCATGCGCCACGCAACACCGCGTCCTGCAGCGTGCTCACGCGCTCGGCGCTCACCAGGAACCGCAGCGCCCCGGGACCGTCCAGCTCACGGTAGGCGACGGTTGCATTGTTCGTCGTCGCGGTCGATACCGTCTCGCTTGCCGTCTCGCTCTCGGCGACGAGCTGCGGTCCCAGATGCGTCAGGTCGTCGAGCGAATCGAGCAGCATCCACGGACGAAAGCGCGCGTCTTCGCGGATAACCGTAGACGCGCCTGCCTCTCGCCGCCACAGCTGTACGACGCCATCGCCCGTGGCCCACACGGACACGATGCCGGGCGTGGG
This sequence comes from Gemmatimonas sp., assembly GCA_965279375.1. Classification (GTDB taxonomy): domain Bacteria; phylum Gemmatimonadota; class Gemmatimonadetes; order Gemmatimonadales; family Gemmatimonadaceae; genus Gemmatimonas. Next base: position 5,050,869 of record OZ257156.1, read on the forward strand.
ATCCCATCCCCACAGCCACTCATCTTCGTTGCGCATGGCAGGCAGCGCTCAGGCCGTGCGAACTTCCGGCTGCAGTTGGCGCAGGCGACGCAGGGCGGGATTACGCCACGCGACCACGCTGACCACAACCAGCGTTGCCAAGCCACCCAACACGACGCTCGGCACCGTGCCAAGCGCTTTCGCCGCAGCGCCGGATTCAATGGCGCCAATCTCGTTGGACGAACCGATGAAGATCTGGTTCACCGCCGACACACGACCGAGCAGACTTTCAGGAGTACGCGACTGCAGCATCACACTGCGAATCACCACACTCACCATGTCGAACGCACCGCTGAGTACGAGCGCGGCCACCGACAACCACAGCGTGGTGCTCAGGCCAAAGCCAATCATGCATGCCCCAAAGCCAGTGACGGCAATGAGCAGATTGCGGCCGGTGCGCGCGAACGGCGGCCAGCGGGTGAGCGCGATGCTGGTGAGCAACGCACCGACCGCAGGCGCGGCGCGCAGGATGCCCAACCCGGTCGGGCCGACGTGCAGAATCTCTGCCGCAAACACCGGCAACAGCGCCGTCGCACCGCCAAACAGCACCGAGAACAGATCGAGCGTGAGCGCACTGAGCAGCATTGGCTCGCCAAAAACGAAGCGCAGTCCTCCGGTAAGCGACGTGAGGATTGGCTCGTTGCTGACCTCACGCACTGGCGATTTGTGTCGTACGGCGAACATCAGCGCCACGGCCACGGTCATGAGCACGACGTCCACCGCGTAACCCAGCGTAGTGCCACCGATGGCGTACAGGACTCCGCCGAGCGCGGGTCCGGCCACAGCGGCCATCTGCCAACTACCGGTGCGCCACGTGACGGAGTTGGTGAAGATCGCGCGTGGGACGAGTTCCGCGCTGAGTGCCTGTCGCGCAGGCTGCAGGAACGCGCGGGCCACACCGCTCACCACAATCACGAGGTAGATGGCGTTGACGCGCGGGCGAACGCTCATCGCGTTGCCCATCGGCAGGTCGTGTGCGAGCAGCCAGAGGGCGACGGAGCAGATCACGAGTATCGCGAGCGCGAAGATCGCGATGCGGCGCCTGTCGTGCGTGTCGGCGACATGCCCTGAGAAGAGCGACATGCTGATCGCGGGCAATGCTTCGGCGAGACCAACCAGGCCCAGCGCCAGTGGATCTTTGGTGAGGTCGTAGATCTGCCATCCCACCACCGTCCCTTGGATTTGGAGGCCGAGGGTCAGCGTGAAGAGGGCGATGATGTAGCGACGGAAATTCGGAATGCGAAGTGCGGCGTACGGATCAGCGGTGCTGGACATCAAATGGACATCAATGCGTGGAGCGGAAGACCGCTTGACGGAGGCGCACTGATGGCGCGATCGATCGCCGGCGCGAGGGGGCACGGTATCGGGCGCGCTGCGCAACGCCATCGAGCGTGGCAGAGGCATCGAAGGCGCGCCCGAGTGCGTCGCGTACGGTGGCCGATACGGGCGGCTTGTCGAGCGCGATGAGCTGATACGCGGGCGCGGCGACGGTTGCGATAGGCCAGTCGCGCGATCCCAGTGCGCTCCGACCCGAGAGCATGAGCGCCAGCGATTCGCCATCGCTCGACGGACGCGCGGCAACGTCGTAGTCACCGCGAGTCCACTGCACGCGGCTGGAATCCTTGGCCCACTCGGGAAGCGTGGCGCGCACTGCCGTCCACCAATTCGGTGCGGCAATGCTGATGGGCGGCAAGTAAATCGCGAGGGCCTCGCCGTCGGCGCTGGCACCCGGCACGAGGAACGCCACCGCCGGAGCACGGCTGCTGTCGGTCAGCCCAAAGCTGGTGGAGTCGAAACGGAAGCTGTCGAGCGCCTCGCGGGCGAGCTCTGCGCGATCGTCGCTGACGTTGCGGACCGAGTCGAGCAACTGTGCCAACGACGCACGAGCGGCAGCGGTTACGCGCGTCGCTTCGGCCTCGCCAACCAGCGCGGCGAGCGTGGCCAACTGGCCCGTGCGCACATCGACCACGGCGCGACGTCCCACGTGGCGGTGCGTTTCGCCACCATCTACGTCGATGTCGAGCAGCTGACGGAAGGTCAGCCACGGTCCGTGCACGTCCACGATCTCGATCTCTTCACGCACGATGGTCAGTGGATCTTCCGGCGCTTCCTCGTCGTCGGGGTCGATGGGCGCGGCGGTGGGATGGCGCTTTTTCCAACTGGACGCCTCGCGCAGCACGGTGCTGTCGCTGAAGAGCGAGAGCGAGTCCTTCTGGGTGAGCTCGCGTGACCAGATGCGCGAGGATCCGAACGACGCGTCCTCGTACTCCACGCCGTCTTCCGAGATGAATACCTCGTAGAACTTGCCGTCCGCCTGCGTGAGCAGGATGGGCGCACTGCGCACGCGCATGCCGTCTGCGCCGCTTCGCACCCAGTACGTGGAGTCACCTGCGGCAAAGAGAAATTCCGCGGCCGGCGGCACGCGCCCGGGCGCGCGACGTCCATCGCACGCAAGCGCGCTGACGCCCACGAGCGCAACGATCGCGCCCGTCAGTAGCGCACGATACGACACCGGTCGCAGGAGGCTCAGCGGCCGGCTCCGCGCAGGGCGCGTACGCCGTCGATGAGCCGCGCAATTTCGTCGGCGGTGGTATAGCACGCACACCCTGCGCGCACAAAACCTTCCTCGGCGAAACCCAGCTTGCGGGCGACCGTGCTGGCGTAGAAATCGCCATGCGATACGTACACGCCGAGCGGCGCGAGTGCGCGCGAGACGGACTCGGAGGGATGTCCCTCCACGCGGAACGACAGCGTGGGCGTGCGCAGCGTGCCCGGTGGCGGTCCGTAGAGCGTGACGCCGTCGATGGCGGACAGACCGTCCCACAGCTGCGCGAACAACACGTCGCCGCGGGCGTGCAGCGCATCGAACGCCGTGGCGAGCTTGCTGCGGCGCGACGCCGAGCTGTCTTCGGTGAGCGACGCGAGGAAGTTCACCGCGGCGGCTGCGCCAACGATGCCTTCATGATTCTGCGTGCCCGTCTCGAGGCATTCGGGGACGTAGTCCGGCGCCGGTTCGAGGCGCGGCAGGTCGAGCGCGGCCGTGGCATCGTGGCGACCGTAGCACACCCCGATATGCGGCCCGTAGAACTTGTAGGCGCTGCAGAGAATGAAGTCGGCACCGATGGCGCGCGCGTCGACCAGCGAGTGCGGCGCATAGTGCACCGCGTCCACCACGGTGATTGCACCCGCGGCTCTGGCCATCGCGACCATCAGTGCGACGTCGGTCACGGTGCCCAGGATGTTGGAGCCCGCGCCGATGGCGACGACCTTCGTGCGCGGCGACAACAGTTTGGCGAACGCGCCTTCTTCGTGGCGATACGTCTTGAGATCGAGCGGCAACCAGCGCAGCACCGCACCACGCTCCTTCGCGAGCGCCTGCCACGGCGCGACGTTGGCGTGATGATCGAGCTCCGTCACGATGATCTCGTCACCCGGCTGCAACGTGCGACCGATCGCGCGCGAGATGTGAAAGAGAATCGTGGTCATGTTGGCGCCGAACGAAATCTCTCCAGCGCTCGCGCCGAGGAAATCCGCCAGTGCCTCGCGCGACGACGCGAGCAACGCATCCGTCTCGGCGCTGGTGGGATAGGCCCAGTGCGTATTGGCGTTGTGGTGCAGCAGATAGTTCGACATCGCGTCGGCGACAGCGCGCGGCACCTGCGTGCCTCCTGGGCCGTCGAAGAACGCCACGGAATGCGCGCCTTCCTGCCGGGAGAGCGCCGGGAAGTGCGCCCGAATGCCGTCGGTGTACGCCACGCTCTCGTGCGCGCGCGTGGGCGAGGTGAACGTCGTCGCATCGTGCGTGATGGTCACTGGCTGCCTCCGGCGGGGTTGACTGTCGGGCGAATCTCTGCGCCGCCCAGGCGTTCGACGACGCGTGCGGCCTCCACATGATCGGCCTCTTCGCCCAGTTCGATGTGTGCCATGCGGAAGAGCTCCGACGTGATCTGCAACAGCGGCGACGGGACCTTTTGCTCACGCGCGAGATCGGCGGCGATGGCGACGTCCTTGTCGAGCAGCGCCAGACGGAACGTGCGCGGGAACGCGCGCGTCAGCACGCGCTCGGGAAACAGGTTCATGCTCGCATTCGATCGACCACTGGACGCGTTGATGACGTCGAGCGCGACATCAGACTTCACGCCGGCCTTCTCCAGTGCGACGAGTCCTTCCGCCGTGCCCCAGATGTGCATCGCCAGCAGTGCGTTGTTGACTGCCTTGAGCGCATCGCCGGTGCCTACCACACCGCAGTGCACGATGCGCTTGCCGAAGCACTCGAGCACCGGTTGCACGCGCGCGAGCAACACCGCGTCACCGCCCACCATCACCGTCAGCGCCCCCTGCACCGCGCCCACTACGCCACCGGACACGGGCGCGTCGAGAAATCCAATGCCGCGCTCGGCGAGCGTGGCCGCCATGCGTCGCGAAGTCGCAGGGTCACCCGAGGTGCAATCGACCAGCACGGATCCCGCAGCCATCGTGGCCAGAAGTCCGTCGGGGCCATCCAGCAGCGACTCGACGTCGCGCGATACCGGCAAGCAGGTGATGACGATATCGCGATCGCGTGCCGCGTCCGCCGGCGTCGCGGCCACACGAGACGACGTCTCGGTCCCGAAGGCTTCCGCGCGTGATGCCGTACGGTTCCAGACGACGAGGTCGAACTCGGGACGGGCGAGATGGCGAGCCATCGGCGTTCCGATGGCGCCCAGTCCGATGAACGCAACACGTGGCATGCGAGGGATGGTCGGGAAGACTGTGGATCGGTCAGGCAGACCGGGTGAGCGCGGAGGCTCCTGCCAAAGATGGCGAGTGAGTCAGGCGCGGACGAGGTGAGCAGGTGAGATTTCGCGCATGACTCAACGGGCGCGCACACGAGTAGCGGTAGAGATCGATGGGCTGACGGGCATTCATGCGATCCGGGCGGTTTGGACTGCGCTCGGTGCGGTGCCGGGCGTGGTCACCGCCGAGGTGGCGATGACAGGCGTTCGTCTGGAGCTGGAAGGGCCACTCGACCGCGACGCGCTCGCCGCCGCACTCGAGGCTGCGGGGGTGCGACTGGTGTCGGTGACGGTGGAAGAAGCGCGGGTGTTGCCAATTTTGTAGCGCGCATTGCCATCGGCGGTGTAACGGCAGAAATCTCGCCGCCGAGTGCGCTTCTTGTGGCTGGTTACTGGGGCTAACTTGCGCGCCGAATTCACACTGTCGCGCGAATGGGCCCGCCCTTTCGTCGATGAGACCTCAGATCGCCGCGCGGCGACGGGCACCAGCGCCCGTCCCGGGGGGGGACCCCGATGACGCCACCCCGTTCGAACGAAAAACGGCCGCTCGCGGCGCTGCTGGTCCCCGACATCCTCGAGCTGCTCGAGGAGGCGCCGGCGAGCATCGGTCGCAGACCGAGGAGATGCATCCCGCAGACTTGGCCGACTTGGCCGAGGCGCTGCCGGAGGAGCACGTCCGTGCGTTTTTGTTCGCGCTCCCGAAGGAGCGCGCGGCCGAGGTGCTCGAGTACCTCGATGAAGAGCTGCGGACGCAGGTCCTCGAGGAGCTGACGGCCGGCGAAGCGGCGTCGATCGTCGCGGAAATGACGCCGGACGAGCGCGCGGACGCGCTCGAGGAGTTGGACGAAGAGACCGCCGACGACATCCTCTCCGAGCTGGGCGCCGAAGCGCAGGCGGAGACGGAGCGGCTGCTCGAGTACGATCCGTACACGGCAGGTGGTCTGATGACGACCGAGTTCGTCTCGGTCGCGGAGAACCTGACCGTCGAGGAAGCGCTGCGCTCCGTGCGGACCATGGCGCGCGCCGGTCGACGGGAGGCGATGTACACCATCTACACCACCGACCAGAACGGGCGACTGCGCGGGGTGCTCTCGCTGCGCGAGCTGTTGGCAGCCCCGGAAGGTGGGCGCATGGTGGACCTGGCGTGGAGCGATGTCGTCAGCGTCTCCCCGGAGATGTTGCAGGAAGAAGTGTCGCAGGTGACGTCCAACTACGACCTTGTGGCGCTGCCCGTGGTGGACACCGAGGGGCGGCTGCTCGGCGTGGTGACGGTGGACGACGTTATCGACGTCATTCAGGAAGAGCAGACGGAAGACGTCCAGAAGATGGGCGGTATGGAAGCGCTCGAAGAGCCGTACATGCAAATCGGGTTGCTGCAGAACGTACGGAAGCGCGCGGGCTGGCTGTCAGTGCTGGCCGTCAGCGAGATGCTCACTGCCTCGGCGATGGCGCACTACGAAGGCGAAATCGCCAAGGCCGCGTTGCTCGCACAGTTCATTCCGCTGGTGATGAGCTCCGGCGGTAACTCGGGGTCGCAGGCTACCTCGCTCATCATCCGGGCGATGGCGCTGGGCGAGGTGCGTGTTCGGGACTGGTACAAGGTCGTCATGCGCGAGTTGCCGGCCGGCATCATTCTCGGGATGATCCTTGGACTACTGGCCGTGACGCGCATCCTCGTGTGGCATTGGCTCGGGCTGTATGACTACGGCGAGCACTTTGGACGGATCGCCGCAACCATCGGGCTGACGCTCGTGGGCATCGTGACCTTCGGTTCGCTGACCGGCTCGATGTTGCCGTTCGTGCTCAAGCGGCTGGGCTTCGACCCAGCGAGCGCGAGTGCACCGTTCGTCGCCACGCTCGTGGACGTGACCGGCATCAGCATCTACTTCAGTGTGGCGTACCTGGTGTTGAGCGGTTCGCTACTCAAGTGACCGCTCCCAGTGAGGACGCGCGGCGGAAGACGCTGCGCGCGACGCTCCTGGTGGTCTTGAGTGCCTGCTGCTTCGGGTCCGTATCGCCGCTGACTGTGCTGGCGTTGCGCGGCGGTGCCTCGCTCGAGGCGGTGCAGACCTGGCGATATGCGACGACCGCCGTGGCGTTGATCGCCTGGGCCGCTTGGACGCGAGTCCCTGTCCCGGAGGATTCGTCCAAACGGTGGTGGAATCCGCGGCTGATGCTCATCGCCGGCGGTGGACAGACGATGGTGGCCACGCTGGCACTGTCCGCCATCAAGTTCATTCCGGCCGCGACCGAGGCGTTCCTCTTCTACACGTTCCCGGCGTGGGTCGCGATCATCACCGCCGTTCGAGGCATTGAGAAGCTGGACCGGGCGCGGGTAATCGCCCTGCTCATGGCGCTGGGCGGCATCTCGTTCATGGTGGGCGCGCCGAGTGCGGGATCGCTCAATCCCATCGGCGTGGCGATGGCGCTGAGTGCCGCGGTGGTCTACGCGATCTACATCCCGGTGCTGGGCGAACTGCAGCGCACACGCCCCGCGCTCGATGTCTCCCGGGCGATCGCCGTGGGGGGCACAGTGCTGTTCGCCATCTGGGCGCTGGCGACGGGGACGCTGACGTCGCATCTGGACGCGCTGACGATCGGCTCGGCGGTGCTTCAGGGGCTGCTGTCGGCGGGGGCATTTCTGGGCTTTCTGGCCGGGCTGAAGAACCTCGGGCCGGTGCGCACCGCAATCACGTCCACGGTGGAGCCCTTCTGGACCGCCCTCCTCGGCGTGCTGATGCTCGACCAGCCGATCGGCCCCGGCACGCTGCTGGGCGGGGCGGCGATCATGGGGGCCGTCCTGCTGTTGCAGCGCCCGCACGTGTCCTCAGCCCCATTACATTCGTCCTGAGCACGCAGGCGTGTCCGTTCTGGGCGCGCGTCCTTTTGAGGGATGGCATGGCGAAAATTCTGGTAACCGGCGCGGCAGGCTTCATCGGCTCCCACACCAGCCAGCGGCTCCTGGCGCGTGGCGACGAGGTTGTCGGCCTCGACAACCTGAACGATTACTACGATCCGACGCTGAAGGACGCGCGGTTGGCGCGACTCGTCGGACAGCCTGGCTTTCGGTTCGTGCGCATGGAGCTCGCTGATCGGGCGGGCATTGAATCGCTCTTCAAGAACGAGCGATTCGATCGGGTGATCCACCTCGCGGCGCAAGCCGGGGTGCGGTACTCGCTGACCAATCCGCACGCCTATATCGACAGCAACATCGTCGGCTTTCTGCACATCCTCGAAGGATGCCGCCACCACGGGGTGCAGCATCTGACGTATGCCTCGTCGTCGAGCGTGTACGGCGCCAACACGGCCATGCCGTTCTCCGTGCACCAGAACGTCGACCATCCGGTGTCGCTCTACGCGGCGACGAAGAAGGCGAACGAGTTGATGGCGCACACGTACAGCCATCTGTACGGGCTGCCGACCACCGGGCTGCGGTTCTTCACCGTGTACGGTCCGTGGGGCCGCCCGGACATGGCGATGTTCCTGTTCACCAAGGCGATTCTCGAAGGGCGACCGATCGACGTGTTCAATCACGGCAAGATGCGTCGCGACTTCACGTACATCGACGACATCGTCGAGGGTGTGATCCGCACGAGCGATCACACGGCGCCATCCAACCCCGATTGGGATTCCGATGCACCCGACTCCGCGACGAGCAAAGCACCGTACCGACTGTACAACATCGGCAACAACAATCCGGTCGAACTGATGCACCTGATTCGCACCGTCGAATCGGAGCTGGGGCGTGTGGCCGAGAAAAACATGCTGGACCTGCAGCCGGGCGACGTGCCGGCCACGTACGCGGATGTCGACGCGCTCGTGAAGGACGTGGGCTTCGCACCGAAGACGCCGATCGAGGTCGGCGTGCGGAATTTCGTCGCGTGGTATCGCGACTTCTACGGCATCAGCGCGTAATCGCACCATGAAGATCGCCATGATTGGTACCGGGTACGTCGGACTGGTGTCCGGTGCCTGCTTCGCCGAGTTCGGTCCGTACGTGACCTGCGTGGATCTGGATCAGGGCAAAATCGATCGCCTGCGTAATGGACAGATTCCCATTTACGAACCGGGTCTCGAGGAGCTGGTCGCGAAGGGGATCAAGTCCGGTCGGCTCGATTTCACGACGGACCTCGCCGCTGCCGTCGCCGGCGCCGACGCAGTGTTCATCGCCGTCGGCACACCGTCGCGTCGTGGTGATGGACACGCAGACCTGCGCTTTGTGGAAGCGGCGGCGGCAGACATCGCGCGCGCGATGACTGGCTATACGGTCGTGGTCACCAAGAGCACGGTGCCCGTCGGTACGGGCCGTCGCGTGGCCAAGATCATCAAGGAGACGAACCCGTCTGCCGATTTCGATGTGGCGTCGAACCCGGAGTTTCTGCGCGAAGGCTCGGCGATCGGTGACTTCATGCGTCCGGATCGCGTGGTGATCGGTGCGGAGACCAAGCGCGCACAGGATGTGATGCAGGAGCTCTATCGTCCGCTCTATCTGGCGGAAACACCGATCGTGATGACCACGCTGGAGACGGCGGAGCTGACGAAGTACGCGGCCAACGCGTTCCTCGCGACCAAGATCACGTTCATCAATGAGATCGCCGATCTCTGCGAGAAGGTCGGGGCGAACGTGCAGGACGTCTCGCGTGGCATGGGACTCGACGGACGCATCGGGAAGAAGTTCCTGCATGCCGGACCTGGCTACGGCGGTTCCTGCTTCCCCAAGGACACGCTGGCTCTCGTGCGCACGGCACAGGAGTACGGTTCGCCCGCGCGTATCGTCGAGACGGTGGTGGCTGTGAACGACACGCGAAAGGGCGCCATGGCGACGCGAGTGATCGCAGCTGCCGGCGGTAGTCTGCGCGGCAAGACGGTTGGCGTGCTGGGCGTCGCGTTCAAGCCCAACACGGATGACATGCGCGATGCACCCAGTCTGGCAATCGTACCCGCGCTGCAGGATGCAGGTGCGACCGTGCGTGCGTTCGATCCGGCCGCGATGCATGAAGCCAAGTCGCTCCTCCCCAACGTGATCTGGTGCGAAGGTCCGTACGAGGTCGCACAGGGCGCCGACGTGCTGGTGCTCATCACGGAGTGGAACGAGTTCCGCGCTCTCGATCTCAAGCAGATCGCCGAAGCGATGAAGGAGCCGGTGCTGGTGGACCTGCGCAACGTCTATCGTCCGGACGATGTGCGCGCAGCCGGTTTCCGCTACAGCAGCATCGGACGCGTCTGACCTGACGCAGTCGCGGCAAACGACGTCTGTGCAATGCGCGCGGTGGCTCTTCGGATGCTACCGCGCGCGCTTGCTTCGCGGGCTGTTGAGCAGCCCGTGGAGATACGCGCCATAGTCGTTGCGACCGTGCGCCTCGGCCAACTCCTGCAACGCGTCGTCGCCGATCCACCCCTGGCGCCACGCGACCTCTTCCGGCACGCCGACCTTGAGCCCCTGCCTCTTCTCCAACGTCTCCACGTAGCTGGACGCTTCGAGCAGCGATTCGACGGTGCCGGTGTCCAGCCACGCAAAGCCACGACCGAGTAGCTCGATCTGCAGCGTGCCACGCGTGAGGTACGCCGAGATGACGTCGGTGATTTCGAGTTCGCCGCGCGCCGAAGGCGTGAGCTGTGATGCGATGTCGCTCACCTCGGCGTCGAAGAAGTAGAGCCCCGTGATTGCGTAGTTGGAGCGCGGCACGGCCGGCTTCTCTTCCACACCGATCACGCGACCGTCCTCGCCAAGTTCCGCGACGCCATAGCGCTCGGGATTGCGCACGTGGTAACCGAAGATCGTCGCACCGGTGTGACGCGCGTCGGCCTGCCGCAACTTCTCGATCAGTCCATCGCCGTGGAAGATGTTGTCGCCCAGCACGAGCGTGGCCGGCGCTCCGCCAAGAAACTCGCGACCGATGATGAACGCCTGCGCGAGTCCTTCAGGGCGCGGCTGCGCCTCGTAGCTGAGCGAGAGTCCCCACTGACTGCCGTCGCCCAGCAGCGACTGAAACAGCACCTGTTCGTGCGGGGTCGTGATGATCAGGATGTCGCGAATGCGCGCGTACATCAGAGTGCTGAGCGCGTAGTAGATCATCGGCTTGTCGTACACGGGGAGCAGCTGCTTGCTCACAGCGCGTGTGATCGGCCACAGCCGACTGCCCGTGCCGCCCGCCAACACGATGCCCTTTCTCATGCGGAGGCTCCCAGCCCAAGTCGTTCGCCGCGGTACGCGCCACGCGTCATCGTTTCCACCCACGGTTGATGATCGAGATACCACTGCACCGTCGCGCGCAGTCCTTCCTCGAAACGGTGCGCTGGCTTCCACTGCAACTCGTGTTCGATGCGCGTCGGATCGATCGCATAGCGGCGGTCGTGTCCCGGACGATCGGCCACGAAGGTGATCAGCGACTCGTGCGTGCCTGACGCACGAGGACGCAGCTCGTCCATGATGCGGCAGATGTTCTGCACCACCGAGAGGTTGCTGCGCTCGGCGCGCGCACCGACGGCGTAGGTCTCGCCGCACGCTCCGTTTGTTGCCACCACGCGAAGCGCCCGGGCATGATCGTCCACATGCAGCCAGTCGCGCACCTGCTGACCGTCGCCGTACACGGGTATCGCTTCGCCGCGCAGCGCCTTGCCGATCGTGAGCGGAATCAGCTTCTCGGGAAACTGACAGGGCCCATAGTTGTTACTGCAATTGGTCACGAGCACCGGCAGACGATACGTACGATGCCATGCGCGCACGAGATGATCCGCTGCGGCCTTGCTGGCAGCATACGGCGAGCTCGGATCGTATGGCGTCGCCTCGGTGAAGGCCGACGAGTTTGACGCGTCGCCGAAGACTTCATCGGTGGAGACATGCAGCAGGCGAAACGCCGCCGACTCGTCGTCCGACAGCGTCTGCCAGTAACGGCGCGTTTCCTCGAGTAGCGTGTAAGTGCCTATCACATTCGTCTGCAGAAACGCAGCCGGTCCGTCGATCGAACGATCCACGTGGGTCTCTGCGGCCAGATGGACCACCACCTGTGGTCTGTGCGTGGCCAGCAGTGCGCGTACCGCTGCGGCATCAACGATGTCCACCCGCGCGAAGTGATGGCGCGGACTCGATGCCGCCTCGCCGAGCGATGAGAGGCTGCCGGCGTAGGTGAGCGCATCCACGTTCAGCACGGTGTGCGGCGTCTCGTCGATCAGTTGACGCACGAGCGCCGATCCGATGAATCCGGCGCCACCCGTGACCATCCAGCGATGCGTCGTCACCGTTCAGTGCCCCAACCGCTTCTGTTCTTCGCGATCCCGGTCCGATCGCACAACTGCGACGAACCCCAGCAGTGCCACCGTTGCGAACGCGAACCACTGGTACGCATACGACTGGTGTGAGCCTTCGCTTTGCGATGGCGGCGGGATGCGCGTGGGCTTGGTGATGTCACGCATGGTGGTGTCGCCGAGGGCCAGCAGGACGAAGGGCGCAAGCGGACGGTGCATCATCGCGGCGAGCGTATCGCGGTCGAGCACACGAACGGCGCGTGGCGCCGACGGCATGACCACCGCGCCCGTGGTCGCCGGAGGGAACTCCGTCACGAGTGCATCGATGTCCAACGTATCGGCATCGCGCGCCTTTGCCCAATCGACTGTGCGTCCATCGGGCGCATAGAGATAGCCACGCAGCACGAGAATCGCGGTGTCGCCCCACGCGCCATCGAGCGGTCGAACGGGTGTGAGCAGATGCACCCCAGGCGAACCTGCCTGCGAGCGTGTGGCGTGCACGAGCTCGGCGTCATAGTCGGCCACGCCACGCAGGGTGACATGTCGCCAGTGCGTCGCGCTGGTGTCCTGTCCCGCGAGCGTGCTGATGGAGACCGGCGCCGCTGCGGTGCGCGCGAGCACGAGCGCGTTGGACGCACGGCGTTGCGCGAGTCGATCCAGCTGCCAGAACCCCAGACGTACACACACGCCGGCGATCAGCACGATCGCCACCCCGAACAGCTTGGTCCGGGTAGACATCCGACTCACGCGCTACCCTCGCCTTCATCTGCCTTCGGAGTGCGACGTCGCGCCTTCGGCGCCGGTGGCACCTCAGCCGCTGCCTTCTTGCGCGCAGCTGCCTTTGCAGCCTTGGCGCGCGCGACGGAATCCATCGGCGCGTCGGGTGCCGGCGTCGCTTCCGTCTTCGCTGCCTTCTTCAGCGCTTTGGTGCTGTCCTTGGCTGGTGCCTTTCGGTCGTTCTTGATCCCGTTCTTGCGCTCGCTCTTGCTCTCACTCTTCTCCGCCGCCTTGGTCGTGGGCTTGCTGGAAGACTCCACCGACTTGGCCGGCTTTGGCGCCTTCGGACTCTTGTCGTTCTTGGCACTCTTGGCGCCCTTGGTCGATTTCTTCGCCTTGGGCGCTGCAGACTTGGGTACGGCGGAAGCATCGGCCACGACGTCACCCCGCGCATCCGGTAGCAGTTCCTTCAGCACTTCCATCACGTCGACCTCGCCGGCGTTCTCGTGCTCCACCTCGTCGGCAAGCTCGGCGTCCGTGAACAGCACCACCATGCTGAGCGGCGGCAGCGCGAGCACCATCGACTGCGCGAAGCCGTGGTACGGCACGTCCTCGGTTGTCACCTGTGCCGGCACCGAGAAACCGCTGCCGCCAAACGACTCGTCGTCGCTGTTGAGCGCATAGCGATAGGTCCCCGCACGCGGTGCGCCCATGCGATACTCGTTGCGAGGCACTGGCGTCAGATTGAGCGCTACCACCGCGTGCTGCGCGCCATCGAATCGCGCGTACGACAGCACCGACTGTTCGCGATCGTCCACCGCAATCCAGCCAAAGCCCGACGGCTCGTGATCGCGTCGCCAGAAGCAGGAGTTCGTGTTGTAGAGCGCGCCGAGCGCCTCGAGATAGGCATCGATGCCCTGACGACGCGGATCCTGCATGAGATGCCAGTCGAGACTCGCATCGTGGTTCCACTCGCGATTGGGCGCGAGTTCCGTACCCATGAAGAAGAGCGACTTGCCCGGACGCGTGACGGAATAGCCGATCAATGCGCGAAGATTGGCGAACCGCTGCCACGCATCGCCGGGCATCTTCTCCAGCAGCGACTTCTTGAGATGCACGACTTCATCGTGCGACAGCGGATTCATGAACCGTTCGCTGTACTCGTACATCATCGCGAACGTCAGCTTGTTGTGCGCACCCTTGCGGAAGAACGGATCGACACGGAAGTAGTCGAGCGTGTCATGCATCCACCCCATGTTCCACTTGAAGGTGAAACCGAGTCCGCCTTCGGAGATGGGGTGCGTGACCTTGGGCCACGTCGTGCTCTCTTCGGCGATGGTGACCACACCTGGGTGCAGCGTCTGCACCGTGTGATTCAGCGTCTTGAGGAACGAGACCGCTTCCAGATTCTCGCGTCCACCATGTCGATTGCGCAGCCACTGCCCGGCTTCGCGGCCGTAGTCGAGATACAGCATCGAGGCGACCGCGTCGACACGCAGCCCGTCGATGTGGAACTCCTCGATCCAGTACAGCGCGTTCGCGAGCAGGAAGTTCCGCACTTCGTGCCGCGCGTAGTTGAAGATGTGCGTGCCCCACTCTGGATGGTCGCCCAATCGCGGGTCTTCGTGCTCGTAGCATGCGGTGCCATCGAAGCGACGCAGCGCCCAATCGTCCTTGGGAAAGTGCGCGGGCACCCAATCGAGCAGCACGCCGATGCCCGCCTCGTGCATCGTATCGACGAACGAACGGAAATCATCGGGTGAACCATGGCGCGACGTTGGCGCGAAGTAGCCACCCACCTGGTAGCCCCACGACCCACCGTACGGATGCTCCTGAATGGGAAGCAACTCGACGTGCGTGAAGCCCAGCCGCTTGACGTGTGCCGCGAGCCTCGGCGCGAGTTCGCCGTAGGTGAGGAGTCGGTTGTCTTCACCACGCATCCACGACGCGAGGTGCACCTCGTACGCCAGCATCGGCTCGCGCACGGGGTCTGCGTCGGAGCGCCGCGCGAGCCACGTACCGTCGCGCCATTCGTGCTGACCGCGCTGCTGCACGATGGACGCGTGGCCGGGTGACTGCTCCATCTTGGCGGCAAACGGATCGGTCTTGATGCGGATGCGGCCACTGAACGTGCGAATCTCGAACTTGTAGAGCATGCCCGCGGACACACCCGGCACGAAAATCTCGAACACACCACTCGCGCCCAGCATACGCATCACATGCGCACGCCCATCCCAGCCGTTGAAGGGGCCAATCACGGAAACACGCGTCGCATTCGGCGCCCACACAGCGAACGACGTGCCGGCCACGCCATCCATCACGCGCGGATGCGCGCCGAGCTTCTCCCACAAACGCAGGTGCCGCCCTTCGCCAAAGAGATGCAGGTCCATCTCGCCAAGCGTCGGCAGGAAACGATACGCATCGTCGTACGTTAGTTGCGTTCCGTCCGCGAGGGTGCACTCCAGCTGATACTGGAGGGGCAGCGGTCGCTCGGGAAGAAACGCCGAGAAGAGCTCACCGTACTCGCGAGTCATCTCATGTCGGGTGCCCCCTTCCAGCACCGCAAGCGCCTGCGCATGCGCGTGTCGCGCTCGCACGAGCACTCCGTTCACGCCGTCGCGCGACATGTGGTGAGCCCCGAGCACATCGTGCGGCGATCGAGACTCGCCGCGCAGCAGTGCTGCCGCGACATCGGGCGGCAGTGACGGGAGCTGAGGTGCGGCGGACTCGGCGGTAGTGTCCGCGCTCTGGGATTCCGGAGAGGTCATGCCAAAATGTAAGCCAAAAATGCCTCTCTGAAGAGCGTCAGCGCAGCATCAGAAGAGCGACGGCTGCTCCCCGATGCTCGCGGGGTCCACGATGCGAACGCCTAAACGCTCCTGCAGCATGCGCACCGACGCCGGACTGTGGCCGGCGAAGTGGTTGTTCACATAGCCGTACACCTCACGGACCTGCCCCTGCAGAATCGGGATCATCGCGGCCCATGCATCGAGTTCCGATGACCGATCGACCTGAAGCTGCGAGTAGTCGGTGATCGTGCGGTCGGGCCCCATCCAGCGCAGATAGCTGAAGTCCGCGGTTGGACGCTCGCACAGCTTGAGCAGCCAATCACGAGGGATCCATCGCCCGTCACTCAACGCCAATGCCACTCCACACTCGCGCAGCATCGACAGCGTCTCCTTGCTGATCCACGCGCGCTGCCGAAACTCGATCGCGAATCGCACATCGCGTGGCAAGTCCGCGAGAAATGCACGCAATGCATCGCGCTCCGCCGGCGCAAAGTCCGGTCCGCACTGAATCAGCACAGGCCCCAGCCTCGGCCCGAGTTCTCGTACACGATCGACGAACAGCGACAAGACATCAGTCGCATCAACGAAGCGTCGCTCGTGCGTGATCTCCTGCGGCAGCTTGAGCGAGAACGTGAATGACTCAGGCGTGCGCGAGGCCCATCCTCGCACGGTGCTGACGGGCGGCACTGCATAGAACGTGGAGTCCACCTCCACCGTCTCGAACGCGCGTGCGAACGTGCGCAAAAAGTCGGAGGCACGCGTGCCGTCCGGATAGAAGGGCCCAACCCAGGACGCGTAGTTCCACCCCTGTGTGCCGAGACGCAGTCTCGCCAGTGCCTGCGTTGCGCGCTCCGCTGTGCTGTCCACAGCGCTCAGTTCGTCGCTCATGTCACGAATCGTACCGCGTTGGATCACGAATCGACAGCGCGGCACCTCGCGTGGGCGGCCGTGCGGCGTCGCGGCAGCGGACAGACACCACGCTCCGCCGACTGTCCCGACGCTAAGACGTCCGATCCCGCAGCTGACACCGCGCAAATGACCCGGCGTATCCAAGAGAGTGAAGCAGGACGCTGTTCACTTCTCTGGAGACACGACCATGATCACGATTGCCATCGCCGCCTTGGTTTCCGCCGCACAGATCACGCCGATCGCGCTCCCCGACCGCGAAGTACGCGTAGCCAGCTCCTCGTCCGCCGTCCGGGTGTCAGCGCCCGACGATGCCGTCACCGCCGCCGATCATCTGCAGTCTGCGCGTCGCGCGCTGACGCAGGGCGACTTCGACGTCGCCCGCCGTGAGTTCGTCATCGCCGCCGCGCTCGATCGCGACGAGGGCAAGCTCCCCGTCGATGCAACGTTCGGGCTCGTCAACGTACTCTACGCGCGCTCCCAGATCCGTGAAGCGGCCGCGGTGATGGACCGTCTCGCCACGGAAGCCTCTGAGCGTGGCGACGCCGACACCGAAGCCCGCGCCTTGATGGACGCAATCTGGCTCAACATCGACGCTGGCCAGCGCGTGCAGGCTCGTATCGACGGCGTACGTCTTCAGCAGCTGATGAAGGACAAGTCGCTCTCCAAGGAGACGCTGAAGCTGGTGAAGGAACGCTATCGCTAGTCAGTCGCCGTAGCGCTGCTCCGCACGAAGCACGCGTCAGCGATACGTCTCGAAGAACCCGCGTCCGCGGCCACGCAACACGGTGCCGCGGACGCGGCCGGCGATCTCCGCCTCCCCCGCCATCTGCACGAACCACGGTCGCTGAAGCGCGCGCGGTTCCGTTCCATCGCCTCGCTCCGCACGGCCAACTCTCGTGTCGCTTGCCACGGCATCGTCCATCGTCAGCGTGAGCCGCAGCGTGTCCGCGCCACGCACGTCAGTCAACACGGCACGCGACGGCACGCGCAACGGACCATCCGACGTCGCGATCGTCCGCCCATCCTCGTAGCTGATCGCCTTGGGGCGAAAGAGCGCCAGGAAGCCGCTGCTATCGGTCACGTACACGAACAACGGTGACGTTCCCCCAGAGGAGTCTTCCGGCGCCACGCGTCCGTACAGCAGCGTGTATGCACCCGCGCGCGTCGCACCCCACTCCCACGTCACGCCGCGCCATCCACCCCAGTTGTGATCGTGATACGCCTGCGCATCGGCGTACCGATCGCATCGGGCAGCCACACAAATCGAGCCCGTCGCTGCCGCGCGCAGACCAGGCACCGCATAGCCCGACGCAAAGTCGCCGCTCACGAGCGTGGCACCCGGAAAGTCGACACGCGCGGCAGGCGTAACGACGAGATCGAGCGCGAGTGGTGTTCCCGAACCCTCTTCGCGTACCGCCGCGTGTACGGCATAGCGTCCGTCCGGCATGACGCGCACGGTGCCGTCGCCAATCGTCAGATCGGCATCGCGTGTCGAGAAGCGAACGCTCGCGCGCGGAATCGTCGCACTGAATCGACGCGGAGCGCGCCCACGCTCGTGCAACGTGACCAGCATCTGCCCGCCCCAGTCGCTCCCGGTGACGTCGCCACCGACGATGAACGAGATGAACGCCCATCGCGTAGCATCGGGCGAGATAACGTTGAAGTAGTGCCATTCGCCCCATGTCTCTCGATGCGCGAGGCCACTGGGCGGCAGATGAAAGTGATCGATGTCGTGACGCCATTCGGCGAGCGTCGGCGTCGTCCACCGGCGATCGCCGTCATCGTCCTCCCATGCACCCTTGGCGATCTCGGGGAGCGCGCCGAGTGCGCGCGTCGCGGAGGGGATCTCACCACTCGCGCGCACCGGGTGCTGCACACCGTCGGACGTGGTGATGTAGAGCAACTTGCCCTCGATCTGCGGTGCCACCGTCGCGACTACATCCGACAGGCGCGGCGCGGACAACACCTGCCGATGCACGAACCGTGCGTTGGGTACGGAGAAGAACAGGCCGCCCAAGCCGCCGGTGGTGAGCACTTCGATGTCGATGCCTTCGGGCAGTACGGTGACTTCGCCGCCCCCGACCAGCCGCTCCTGACTTGCCTGCGAGACCATCGCTTCGCCGACGGCCAGCAACACGATCATGACGCCAACTCCGATACCGAAGCCGCCACACAACAGTGCCGACCGCCACGGGCGATACGATACGCTGCGCCACGCCAGCAGCCGCGCCAGTACCAGTCGCGACGCGCCGATCGATCCGCTGCTCACCGAAGTGCTACTCACGTGGCGCTCACGGTGCCGTCGCGGTCTCGCTGTTGCGCACGTCCGTCTCAACCCGGCCGTCCTTGAGCCGCACGACACGCTTGGCTGCGCGTGCCACCACAGCGTCGTGCGTGACGAACACGAGCGTCGTGCCATCGCGATTCAACTGCCCGAACAGCTCCAGCAATCGCGCACCCGTCTCGGCGTCCAGCTCACCCGTGGGCTCGTCTGCCAGCAGCAGCGATGGTTCATTGGCCAGCGCGCGTGCAATCGCCACACGCTGCTGTTCGCCGCCCGAGAGCTGCGTGGGTCGATGCCCCGCACGATCCCCTAACCCGACGTAGCCGAGCAGCTCGCGCGCCCGTGCACGTCGCACGCTGCGATCCACGCCCGCTTCGGACATCGGTAGCTCGACGTTCTCCGCCGCCGACAGCGTCGGCATGAGGTAGAAGCGCTGGAACACGAAGCCGATGTGTCGCAGGCGAAAGTCGGTGGCTTCCTTGTCAGAAAGCGCCGACGTGTTGCGCCCATCGATGGTGACGGTGCCACTGCTTGGAACATCCACGGCACCAAGCAAATGCAGGAGCGTGCTCTTGCCGCAGCCAGACGGGCCGGTGATCGCGGTAAAGTCTCCGCGTGCGATTTCGAGTGACACACCGCGCACGGCGGTGACGGTGGCATCGCCCATCCGATAGGCGCGTACCACATTGTCGCATCGCAGTACGATCGAATCAGTCATGCGTAGGTCCTGCAACGGTTCTCTTCATCCGATAGCCTCTTCGCGCAGTGCCGCAGCGACAGGGGTAGACGACGCGCGCCACGCGGGGAGCAATCCGGCGCAGGTACCCGACACCAGCAGCAGCGCGAGCGACCGCCACGCGGCGCCCGGACTCCACACGAAGAAGTCGAACGACGCAGGCAACCCCGGGAAGTCGCGCAAAATGGTGTTGAGCCAGCGCGCGGTGACCACGCCCAACAGCAGGCCGCCTGCAATGCCTGCCCCGCTCAGCATCAGCCCTTCCAGCAGTACCTGCTGCAACACACCCAGCTTTTGCGTGCCGATCGCGCGCAAAACGGCGATCTCGCCGCGACGTTCGTTCACCGAGAGCGTGACCAGCGTACTTACCAGCAGGAATCCGATGCCGAGGCTGATCGCGCCCAGCACGAAGGCGAGCTGACGAAAGTATGACAGCCGCTCCTCCACCTGACGGATTGCCGTATCCGTGGAGATGGCGGTGATGCGCGGCTGCGTGGTCGCAATCCACTCCCGCACCTGCTCCACGTGCACCGAATCGCCGAGACGCGATTCGGCCATCGCCATCGACATGCGATCGCGAAAGGACTCGCCAAGCATCGCGCGCAGTACCGGCAGCGAGACCGCGATCACGGGCGTCTCGTTCGGGATGTAGAAGAAGCGTCCTTCACCCACGAGCACCGCACGTCGCGTTCGCGCGGCCGTCCTCAGCTGCGCATCGACACCGGCTGCGATGGTGATGGTGTCTGCCAACCGATGTCCCGTGCGCTGCAGAAAGGTCTTGCTCACCACGGCGTAGACGATGCCGCCGTCACCAGGACGCATGTCCGCACCACGTTCCACCGTGTAGTCACCCTGCACGGCGGGCTCCAATCCCAACGCGAACGCACTCGGCACTCGGCTCTCCGGCAGCGCGAGTGTTGCGCCAAGAATGGGGCTGACCGCCTTGATGTCCGGCGATGCACGCAGCGACGCGACAATCGCGCCGGCACCGTCGATTGTGGCTTCACTGTCGAACGGCAACGTACCCTTGGGCGCGATGCGCAACTGATAGCCGCGCGTGAGCAACAGCGAACGAAACGACTCGCTCATGCCGGTGGCCAGCATCACCATGTCGAGCAGCAACGCGGCCGCGACGGCAATGCCGAGCACCGCGAGCAGCGTGCGTGCGGGATGCCGACGCAGCGTGGCAAAGGCGAGCGTGAGTCGCATGCGCTATCGCCCTATCAGTGCAAGCGGTGGCGTGCGGACGAGACGCCACGCAGCCAATGCACCGGCCGCGATGCCCAGCACCAGCGAGAGTCCCGTCGCGAACGCGAGGATCTGCGGCGTGATCAGCGCAAAGGTGAGCGGCGTCCGATAGACCGCCTGGTAGTGCGAGTTCACCAACAGCGAGCACACCCACCCAATCACCGCGCCCATCGCGCTGCCGATCAGCGACACGATCGCCGCCTCGATCACGACCGAGCGAATGACGGTGGATTGCGAGACACCCATCAGGCGCAGTGCTGCGATGTCGCGACGCCGCTCTTCGACCGTGAGCAGTAGGAGGCAGAGCAGGAAGACAGCGCTCGCCACGACGGTAATGATGCCAATCGCGCGGTGAAACCGCTCCACCACTCGAAAGGTGCGCGAGCTACCGACGGCGACATCACGCGAACGATGTGCGCGGAATCCGAACGCCACGTGATTGATACGCGCCACCGCCGAATCGGACGAAGCGCCCGGCTTGAGTCCGACGGCAAAACGGTCCACGCGATCGTCGATCGCGAGCAGTTGCTGCAGCTGATCGAGATGCAAACGCACGCGAAACTCCTGGCGTGCGACTTCCGACGGATCGGCGCGGCGCGTCACGATGGCGGCCACGGCAACCGTATCGCCCGGCAGTCCAGGCACCGCACTCACGCGCACGCGATCGCCCACCGCGAGTCCATAGTCGCTGGCCATGCGGGCATCGATAGCGATACCTCGCACTGCCGGAGGCACCCGTCCGAACGTGGGAGAGGGCGGCCCCTGCGCTGACGCGAGACTCACAGGCACCGCGAGCATCAACAACAGCGCGCGCGTTGCACGTTGCGAACGCAGAAGCTGAAAGACAGAACGGATCACGGAGGAGCAAACGATCGGAAGTGCGCGCGCGTTCCGAAAGAACCGCGATGCCACCACGGCGTTCAGCGCGACTCCGTCTTTCCCTTGCGTGCGCGCGCCGACGCCTTCGGCTCCTGAGCGACGGGCAGATGGATTTGCTCCGCCAGAACCGGCTCCACCAACACCTGCTCGGCCAGCGACGTACCCACCATCGGTTCAGCATCACCGACGCGGAGCGTCAGCGGACCATCGAACGGCGCGCGCGCGACAAGCGTGACCGCCGCGCCGGGCTGGAGCGCGATCTCTGCGAGATAGCGGAGCAGTTGCGGATTCTTGTCGCTCACTTGCACCATCCTCGCGTGGTCGCCCACGGCGAGGTCCGCGAGTCTGATGTACGGCCGCTGCTCGACAGTGCCCTCAACGGTGGGAATCGGCGCACCGTGCGGATCGGAGGTGGGATGGCCGAGCGCGGCGGCCATCCGCTCGATCAGTTCATCCGATGCAGCGTGCTCGAGTCGTTCCGCCTCCACATGCACGCTGTCCCACGCAAAGCCGAGCACGCGCGTGAGGTAGCTCTCGAGAATGCGGTGCCGTCGAATGGTGCGCAGTGCGGCGCGGCGCCCTACATCCGTGAGCTGCACACCCTTGTAGCGCACGTGCGTGAGATAGCCCTGACTCGCCAGACGACGGATCATCCCGGTGACCGACGCGGGGGCAACGTCGAGCGCGAGGGCGACGTCGCTCGTGGAAGCCGCACCATCGCGGCGCTCCAGTTCGTAGATCGCCTTCAGATAGTCTTCGACCGGCTCGGTCAGCGCAGGAGGCGACGCAGACTCCGCGCGCGCGTTGGGGGGCATGCCGCGAAAGCTAGCGAGGAACCGGGCGATTGCGGTCGCGCACCATCAGCACCGGGACCAGCGTCTTGTGGCGCACCGTATTGGCGGTGGTGCCGTAAATGACGTCCTGCAGCCCTCGATGCCCGTGCACCGCCATCGCGATCAGGTCGCACGTCTCGCGCTCGGCGGCCGCGACAATCTCGGTCGCCGGGTCGCCACCGGCCAACACCGACTCGGCCTCGAATCCATCGCTGCGGAGGGTGGCGCAGCACGTCTCGAGATACGCGCGGTCGCGCTGCATCTCCTCCGACTCACGCAGTGAGAGCGAGCGCAGGTTGCGCGCGGCAAATCCGTCGGCGACATGAATGAGCAGCAGCGACGAATGGCAAAGACGTGCGAGTTCGCGTACATGATCGAGAATACACTGATCGTACGGCGAGTTTTCGAGCGGAACGAGAATTCGGCGGTACATCAGGACACCCAGCCGCGCACGGTCTGGAAGAGCAACCAGACGTTGAGCGTAGAGATGATGGCGGCAACCGTGTACGCCGCGATGCGCAGACCGAGCGAATTCACGAACTCACCCATCTTTTCGCGGTCGGAAGTGAAGCGCACGAGAGGAAACACGGCAAAGGAGAGCTGGAGCGAAAGAATCACCTGACTGAGCACCAGCAACTTGGCGGTTCCGCTGGCCCCGTAGAAGATCGCCACCACGGCCGCCGGCACAATAGCGATCGCCCGCGTAATCAGCCTCCGCAGCCAGGGACGGATGCGGAGTTCGAGGAATCCCTCCATCACGATCTGACCGGCCAGCGTACCCGTCAACGTGGAGTTCTGTCCCGACGCGAGCAGCGCCAGCGCGAACACCGCACTCGCGCCAGCGACGCCGAGCAATGGCGAGAGCAACCGGTGCGCATCCTGGATCTCTGCGACCTCGGTGTTGCCGCTGGTGTGAAATGTGGCCGCGGCCACGATGAGAATCGCGGCATTGATGAACAACGCGAACGTCAGCGCGATGGTGGAATCGATGAACGCAAACTGCACCGCCTCGCGCTTTCCTTCCCTGTTCTCGGCGTACTTGCGCGTCTGCACGATGGACGAGTGCAGATAGAGATTGTGCGGCATGACCGTCGCGCCGAGGATGCCGATGGCGATGTAGAGCATCTCCGGGTTGGTGATGATGTCCGTGGTGGGGATGAACCCCTTCGCCACGGCCGCCATGTCGGGCCGCGAGATCACCAACTCGAACAGGAAGCAACCGCCAACGACCGCGACGAGCCCGATGACCATGGCCTCCAACAGACGAAAGCCCTTGTTCTGCAGATAGAGCACCACAAGCACGTCGAGCGCGGTAAGCCCGATGCCCCGTGGCAGCGGCAGATCGAACAGGAGATTGAGCGCGATCGCGGTACCGATCACTTCGGCTAGATCGCACGCCGCGATGGCGATCTCGCACAACACCCAGAGCGTGAAGGCGACGCGCGGCGAGTAGTGATCGCGGCAGGCCTGCGCGAGGTCGCGCCCGGTCACGATGCCCAGCTTGGACGCGAGCCCCTGCAGCAACACGGCCATCAGATTGGAGAGCAGGATGACCGAGAGCAGCGCATAGCCGAACCGCGATCCACCGGCGAGGTCGGTGGCCCAGTTGCCCGGGTCCATGTAGCCCACTGCCACCAGATAGCCCGGCCCCGCAAAGGCCAGCAGCTTCCGGAACCACGTCACCCCCGACACGTCCACCGAGCGATACACCTCGGAGAGCGAGGGCGCGAGACGTGCACGCCTCCAGCCGGGCTCGGGTGACGCTGACGCGGCGATCGGTTCAGCCGCGCTGTCGGGGGTCGTTTTGAGTGTGCTCACAACCGCAATTTAGGCGACACTAAATTGGCCGCAAGTGTGCCTTTGTCGTGCGCGCCGCCAGGGCGAACCCGTAGGCGCGCACGGGATCCTCGCGCGCTACGGGGTCGCCGTCAGGGACATTCGCCACGTGCGGAGCGCGCCGGGCATCAGGTTGTTGTTGCCCTGTGTAGACGCGATGTAGCGCCGATCGAACGCGTTCTCGACGTTGACCTGCGCGCGGAGCGTGCGGTGCAGCGTGGCGAAGAGCGCCGCGTCCACGCGCGTGAAAGCCGGAATGCGCAGCGTATTATCGATGGCGGCGTACATGCGGTTTTGATGTACCACGCCGACGCCCACGCCAAAGCCACGGGCCACCCGGTAGCGATTCCAGAGCGACGCCGTCGAGCTGGGCACGAGCGGGACCGTGGCGCCAGCCTTCGCGGCGGTAGTCGCGTGCACGATGCGCGCCTGCTGTATGGCCATGCCGCCGGCAATCTGCCAACGCGATGTCACATCGCCCGAGAGCCCTGCCTCGACACCACGGGTGCGCTGCGCGCCAGTCTGCACCACGCGCGCTGCATCGAGCGGATCGGTGGCCGTGGTATTGGTTCGATCGAGCTGATACCACGCGGCGGTCAGCGACAGCGCGTCCGTGAGATCGATCTTGGCGCCGATCTCCTGATTGGTGAAGCGCTCGGGCACGAGCGCACGCGTGGTGACCGTGAGCGAGGAGAACTGATCGCCGGTACTCGGCAACCACGAGCGCGTGACGCTGGCGTAGGTGGATGCGCGCCTGATCGGATGAAACACGAGACCTACGCGCGGCGACACGAGCAGATCCGTGCGAGCGAGGCGTGCGTTCACGCGATTGGTATCGCGATTGTTGTGGAAGCGCACGGCAAAGCGTTCGATGCGTGCACCGGCAAGCAACTCCCAGCGCGAGCCGAGCACGATCTGGTCCTGCATGTACGCGGATGCGACGCTTACCGCGGTCTGGTTGTCGGCGTCGGTGGCGCTCTGCCGGAACAGCAACGGCGTGCTCACGGTGGGCGCGGACAGTGGCACCTGCACCGTCGTGGTGGTGCCGTTGAAGTAGCCGGTGCTGCGGAACTGCTCCGTGTCCTGCGAGCCCAATTCCGCGCCCGCGAGGAGCGTATGCTTGAGCGAACCGGTGTACCGCTCGAGCGTGACATCGGTCTGGTTGAAGAGATTCTTCCGATCGATGCGATGGTTGTACGCGGAGAGCGCGACCGTCGCGCCGCTCGCGACAACAGCTCCCGGGAACGAATTCTGATAGAACTTGCCGTAGCTGCTGTAGCTCGACCGATTGCGAATCTGAATGCCGCTGGCGGTCACGTGTTCGAGCAGCGAGGTCGCGGAGCGTACCTGCATGGTGGCGGTATTGACCGTCGGGTTGCCGAAGAAGGCCGTGTAGCGATCCAGCAGTGCCTTGCCCTGATAGGACGGAATGCCGCGATCGACAGTGCGCGTGTCGTTCAAGTATTCGTAGCCGAGGCGCACCATCGTGCGCGGTGCCACGAGAAACGACAGCGTCGGATTGACTGCCTGCCGGCTCTGGAGATTGGCGACGCGGAAGGTGCCCGATTCATCCACCAGTGCATTCACTCGAATCGCGGCGCCCGGCGAAATGGATTGTCCGACGTCCACCGTCGCGCGCTCGTGCCCGAACGATCCCACTTCGATGGTGGCGGAGCGCGTGTTCGTCCACTGCGCCGCCTTGAGCACGCGATTGAATACGCCACCGCCACCGCCGCGACCGAAGGTCATCGCGTTGGAGCCCTTGAGCACTTCGACGCGCTCGACGTTGTAGACATCTCGCAGGTACTGCGCGTCATCGCGCACGCCGTCCACGAAGAAGTCCGCGGTGGAGCTGTTCCCACGGATGGTCGGGGCATCGCGATGTCCCTCGCCGAGTCCCATGCTGACGCCGGGGACGTAGCGCGCGACATCGGCCATCGACTGCATCGCTTGGTCAGCGATGAGGGCGCGAGAGACGACGCTGACCGACTGCGGCACGTCGCGCAGGAGCGTTTCAGTACGCGTGGCGGACATGAGCCGCCGGGTCAGGTAGGTCGGGCGGCGCTGCACCGAATCCTTAACCAGCACCGGACGGAGGGCTTGGGCGGCGCTGTCTGCGGCAGCCGGCTTGGCTGGCGACGGGCGTGGGATTTGGGCGCGCAGGGGCGCGCTGGCGACAGCCAATCCGAGGAGTGAGGCTGCCAGCGACGCGGCGGCCGAAGCGCGTGGGGTTGATCGAGTCATGACGATGGAAGTATTTTTGAGAACGATTCTCATGTACTGCAATTGCAACTAAAACACTCGGCTTTAACCCGTCAAGAAAGGCCCGGCACTTCGTTGGGACGAGTGCACGGGCCGTTCTGAGCTCTCAAGCCGACCGGAAACCGGTCGGCTGTGCCCCGCTCCGCCGACTACTGCCCGACCGCAGACCCGTCCCGGCGCGGGTCCGCGACGCCGATCCGGCGGCCATCCTTGCGGACGAACACTGCGTGCACGCCGCCGAATGTGATGTCCGCAACACGACTCACCGGGCGGTACCCGCGCGCCACCAGCGCCGCGTACACCGATGGCGCAAAGCCAGGCTCCACCTCGACATCGCGCGTCGGCGAACTGGCGTGAATCCGCGGCGCCGCCACTGCCGTCCCCGCGTCCTCGCCAAAGGCGAGCACGCGAATCGCGATCTGCGTGATGGCCGGTTGGATGTACTGTGAACCTGCGGCCCCCACCACCAACCGCACCTGCCCGCCCTCGAGAATCATCGTCGGCGACATCGTCGAGTTGGCGTACCGGTTCACGCCACGCGTGCGCGCGTCGAAGTTGTTGGCCGCCGAATTGAGAAAGAAGCCGTCCGTGTACACGCCGCTCCCGAACAGCACACCCACGGTCGTCGTCGCGGACACTGCGTTCCCGTCCGCGTCCACCACCGACAAGTGTGACGTCAAGCTGCCGCCTTCAGCCGGCTCGTTCGCGCCGGAGCTGCCCGACGCGCGCACGCCCTGCGCACCAGCCACTGGATACGGATCGACGGCACACGCGCCGCTCGGTGCTGCCGCATCAAAGCCCGTCGGATCGCCAGCGGTTACAGTGTCCGCGACGGCGCCGGCGACCAGCGCCGATCGCTGCTTCGCGTACCCCGCGCTGCTCGCACCGCGCGCCGGAACGCTCTGCGCAAACGGATCGCCGCGCCAGCGTCCGCCGTCCGACTGGCCGATGCGCATCACGTCGGCAAGCTTGGCGATCGCGTCCGGCGTTTCGGTAAAGCCGCCCGCTGACGTGAGCCCGGAGAACTCCGCCATCTGCAGCATCTCGAGCACGGCCGCACCACCCATCGGCGGCGGCGCACTCAGCACGGTGTAGCCGCGCCAATTCGCACAAAGCGGACGCATCGTCGCCACAGGATAGTTGGCCAGGTCGCGCACAGAAATCAGTCCGCCCTGCGACTTCACCTTGGCGGACAAGCGCTCCGCGATCACACCCGTGTAGAACGCGCTCTTTCCCTCGGCCGCAATGCGCTGCAAAGTGGCCGCCAACTCCGGCTGCACCAGCCGGTCGCCCGGGCGCAGTGCTTCGCCGTTGGGCATGAAGCGCATCTTCGCGACTGAGTCGGCGAGCATCTTCTCGCGCGAGGACGCGATCGTCCGTGAAAGCAGCGGCGTGACGACGAACCCGTCACGCGCAAGCGCAATCGCCGGTGCCATTACCTGTGCGCGTGTGAGCTTTCCGAATCGCGTCTGCGCCTCGAGCAAACCCGCCACCATCCCCGGCGTGGCCGCGCCGCGACCAGGCCGACGCGCCGCGCGCGATGTGTCCGCCTGCCCCCACGCCGGGTCTTCGCCCGAGCGCGGATAGAAAGACAGATGCTCTGCACGTTTGGTCTTCGCGTTGTAGAAGGTCAGCGCTCCACCGCCGCCCAGCCCAGTCTGCGAGACATCGACCACCGAGAGCGCGAATGCCGTTGCCACCGCGGCATCGACGGCATTGCCGCCGATTCGCATCACCGACGCGCCGGCCGCCGCCGCTTCCGGCTGCGACGCCGCAACCATTCCACGATCGCCCTCCACACGCTTGCCGGACATCGGCGACGAGCCACCGGCACTGACCGGCGCTCGCGCGCACGCGGACGCGCCGATCGTCAGCGCGACGAACGTGAGCGTCGCACCGCGACGCGCGAAGTGCAGAGATTCGTTCACAACATGTGCTCCACCAAGGGTTCGACAGCCATCACCACCAGAAGTCGCTACTCGCCGAGCATCGGAAGCAACTGGCGCACGATACGTTCCGTCAGCCCCCACACGACGTGGTCCTGCACACGGAAGGCGGGGAATCGAGCACGGACGCCGTTGATCATCATCACATGTTCTGCCTGCGCACGATCATCACGCAATGCGGACAGCGGCACCCAGAACACCGACGCCACTTCCGCGCTCAGCGTGAACTCGACGTCCGGCGCCACCACCGCCACGAACGGTCGGATGATGATCGGTGGCAGCACGCGCGAGCGCGGTGCGAGGTCATCGAGTCTGCCGAGCATGCGACCGCGACGCAGATCGAGCGCGATCTCTTCGCGCGTCTCACGCACGGCCGTGACCTCGAGCGACGCATCGTCCGGCTCCACGCGGCCGCCCGGAAACGCCACGTGTCCGCTCCACGGATCCCGCTCCAACTCGGCTCGCTTGATGAACAGCAGCTCGGGTTCATCGACCACGCGCAACACGGCGGCAACCGCGGCCAGTCGCGAGGTCGGCGTTGGCACCGCATCGACAGGCTGTCTCCCTCCCAGCCGCGCGACGAGTCGCGTCAGCGCTGCGTGCTGCAGTGCTGTCGAGACGGCATCCGACATCGGTGCGCGAGCCCCTGACGAGTCCGCGCTCAGTCCGCCACCTCGCCACCCGACGCAACCCAGTCACGGAAGCCGCCGGCCAGCGACGCCACGTTCGCGTAGCCCATCTCGTCCAGCACGCGCGCCGCCAGCGCCGAGCGATTGCCGCTCGCACACATCAGGACGACTCGCGCCTCACGCGGCACGCGCGCTTCGATCTGCGACTCGAGCACACCACGCCCGATGTAGATCGCCGGCGCGGCATGGCCGAGGTTCCATTCGTTCTGCTCGCGGATATCCACCAGCACGATCTCCTCGCCGCGCCCGAGTTGATCCTGCACTTCACGAGCGGTCACCTCTGTGACGGCGGCCTTTGCCTCGGCGAAGAGTTGCTGCGCTGTCTTGAACGTCATCGATAGCTCGATCGAGTATGTGAAAAGTCAGGTCTGCATGGTGCGCTGCCGATGCGTGTGGAGCACGAGCGCATCGGTATCCAGCGTCGCGATCGCACCGAGCGCGAGCGTCCACTGGTCTGAAATATGGCCGACTGGAATGCCCAGCAGCGCCGGCACGCCCAGAGTATCTGCGCATTCGCGCACGACCGTGTCGAGCGCGCGTCGGCCGTCGTCGGTGGTCTCGACGCAATCGGTACAGTGCCCGAACGCAATCGCGACGCACTCGTCCAAGGCACCGGACAGCCGCAGTTGCGTCAGCATACGATCGACGCGATACGTGGCTTCGTTGATGTCTTCCAGCACCACGATCGCGCCGCGAAAGTCGACAGCCCACGGGGTCCCGCACAGCGACGAGACCAACGCCAGGTTACCACCCGCCAGCCGACCCGTTGCCGAACCGGGCCGCAACACCACGGCGTCCCCGGCATCGCCCGTTCCATTGTCACCGTGCGTTACGGCGGCCACCAGCGACGCACGCGAGAACTCGGTCAGTACGGCGCGCGCGGTGGGCGCATGAAACGAAATCACCCCAGCCCGCTGCCATGCGGCATGGAGCGCGGTGATGTCGGAGTAGCCGAGCAGCGCCTTGGGGTTGCCACGAATGACGGAATCGGAGAGCGCCGGCAGCAGGCGCGCCGCACCGTAGCCACCGCGCAAGCACCAGATGCCATCGACGCGTGCATCGTTGAGCGCCCACAAGAGATCGCTCGCGCGTTCGGCGTCACTGCCGGCAAAGTACCCGTCCCGATGGAGCGCATGCGGCCCCACCACCGGCTCCCAGCCCAGCGATTGCGCCGTCGCCACGGCGCGCTCCACATCGGACTCTCCGCTCAGTGGGCCGGAGGGGCAGATCAGCGCCACACGGGCACCTGCCTCGAGGCGCGCCGGTTCGATCAGGGCAGGAGAGACGGCCGAGGTCATCGAGAGAACGTAGTCGCTCCGTACCAACGTTGCCACGACCGTGCATCAATGCGATGCCGCCCTGCCGACCGACCTGCTCGCTGGCGACCTTTCGGCTCGTGCTCTACTCTGATTCCTCGAAGCTGATCGCTCTGGGTGCCGCCCTCCCCTGGGTGCTGGTGCCGGCGATTCTCTATCTGCGACTGCGCGCCACGCCGTCGCTCGACGATGTGTCCGCCGAACCGCCGTCGCGTACGGCTGCGCCGCGAGTGTCAGTGATCCTTCCGGCGCGGAACGAAGCGGCCCATATCGGCGCGTGCGTGCGGTCGATTCTCGACTCCGATTGGCCCGATCTCGAGTTGATCGTGGTGGACGACCACTCGACGGACGGGACCTCCGCGTTGGCGCATCAAGCGGCGGCTGGCGACACGCGTTTGACGGTGGTTTCCGCGCCCGACTTGCCCGCCGGCTGGTTTGGGAAGCAGTGGGCGTGCCAGACCGGCTCAGGTCAGGCGACCGGATCGTTGCTGCTCTTCACCGACGCCGATACGCGACACGCGCCCGATCTGATCACGAGGCTGGTGCAGATGCGCGCTGCACGCGGCGCGGAGCTCATGTCGGTGGCGGGCCGGCAGGACATGGAGACGATCTGGGAGCGTGCGGTACAGCCGAGTGTGTTCAGCTTGATTTTGCTGCGCTACGGAGGCACCCAGGCGATTGAGCGTGCGTCGCGCGCGTCCGACGTGGTGGCCAACGGTCAGTGTTTCATGCTCTCGCGCACGGCGTACGACGCGATCGGAGGACACAACGCGGTGCGCGAGTTCGTGGCCGAAGACTTGATGATGGCGCAGGCGATTTGGGGGACGGGATCGCGCGTGTCGCTCGTGCTGGGCATCGGGCAGTTGAGTACGCGGATGTACGACGGACTCGACGCGCTGATGAAGGGGTGGGGGAAGAACGTGTACGCCGGCGGTCGCTTCGCGATGCGTGGCGGAGCGATGGGGCGCGCGATTTATCCGTTGCTGTTGCTGGCGTTTCCGGCGGGCATTCTGCTGCCGTTTGTGGTGAGTGTGGGTTTGGGCGTCGTCGTCGCGTTGGCGTCCATCGCGGGAGCCGACTGGTTTGGCGCGACAACGTCGGCGTGGCTGACGTGGGGACTCGTGGCGAGTGTGGCGGTGCTGCTCACGTTCATGCTGGCCAACCATCTGAATCGTGATGCGCTGAAGCGCGCCTGGCTAGCGCCCCTGGGCGGCGCTGTGTTGTTGGCGATCTGCCTGATCGCGATCGTGCGCGGCCGCAACGTGAGCTGGAAGGGCCGCGGGTATCTGACGCGCTGAGGTTACGCCGTCAGCGTAGCGGCGCGCGCGAAATATGCCGCGCGCAAGCGTGCACCGAGTGGCCCGGCTGTCCCGTTGGCGATCGTGCGGTCGTCGATCTGCGTGACCGGGAGCAGGAAGCTCGTCGCGCTGCTCATCAGGCATTCGTCGGCGGTGTACGCCTCATCCACCGTGAAGGTGCGTTCCATGAACGGAACGCCGAGCGATGCGGCCAGCTGCAACGTGACGTCGCGCGTGATCCCAGCGAGAATCGAGTGCGACAACGGGCGCGTGATCAGTACACCGTCGCGCACGATCCACATGTTGCTCGATCCGCCTTCGGTCACCACGCCATCTTCGTGCATCAGCGCTTCGAAAGCGCCCGCGGCGCGCGCCGCCTGCTTGGCCAGCACCTGAGCGAGCAAAGCGGTGCTCTTGATGTCGCGTCGGGCCCATCGAATGTCGGGTACGACGTGCAACCTCACGCCGTTCGCGTTGGGATCGTTGGTGAGCGACTTGTGTCGGGCGTACGCGAACATCGTCGGCGTCACCACAGCCGGAAACGGGAAGTCGCGTTCGGCGACACCGCGCGTGATCTGCAGGTACACGAGCCCTTCCTGCACCGCGTTCTGATCCACCAGCGATTGCATCACGGTCAACCAGTCGTGCGCTGACTGCGTCATCGGGATCTCGATGGCCGCCAGTGATCGCTCGAGTCGAGCCAGATGCAGATCCGCATCGAGCAGTCGACCGTTCATGACCGCGGCCACTTCATACACGCCGTCGCCAAAGAGCAGCCCGCGATCGAAGATCGAGACCGACGCGGACTCTTCCGCGACGAACGCACCGTTGAGCCAGCAAGTCCGCATGTGTCGAGCGATGAAAGAGGATCGGGTGAAGACGATCACGTGAACATGATCACGCAGCAACGATCACGACGAAAACGACCTGATAAGCGCGACGCCGAGCGAGTCGGCGTAGGGTGAAAGGATGCCGAGGAGGGCGCCACCCAACAATACCCAAAGGGCGCTGATTCGGCCGACCAGCAGCAGGACCAACGATACCACGGCGATCGCCACGCTGAGCGGATCACCCATCGTATCGCGCACGGTCTCGAGCAGCACGATGAAGAGGATCGCGAGCGATCCGGCGTTCAATCCGTCGAGCGCGGCGGAGGCACGCGCCGACGCCCGTAACTTGGGAACGAGAGGTCCGGAGACTGCCGCGAAGAGAAATGCCGGCAGGAAGATTCCAACCGTGGCCGCGATCGCTCCGGCGCCGCCCGCGAGCAGATAGCCGACGAACGTCGCAGTCGAAAAAACCGGGCCCGGCGTCACCTGGCCGACCGCGATCGCGTCAAGCAGCTGCGTCTCGGTCAGCAAGCCGGTGCCATCGACGAAGGCTCTGCGCACATAGGCGACCAGCACGTAGCCGCTGCCGAACACGGTGCTCCCGATCCGCGCGAACGACCAGCCGATGGCGGACACGCTGGGCGCACCTTCAGCATGCACGCCACTCGCGGTGGTCACCGCTGAATGCTGAGTCGGCACATCTGCCACGCCGACGTTCGAAGGTAGTGAGAACGCGAGCGCCACCAGACCGACCGCGAGCGCACCACACACGATCCGTTCCAGGCGTCCAGCCGTCACGCGCAACATCGACGCTGAGAGCGCGGCACACAGCAGCACGACCAACTCATGCGCGCCGAGCGCTTGCAAGACGATGCTCGCTACCAGCACACCCAGCGTAGACATCGTTCGCGGTTGCCCCGGCGCCAACCGCCACACCGCAACGCCCAGCACGGCACATACCACCGGCCGCACCCCACCCATGATTGCAGCGACGGCCCCGATATCTCCCAACGTCACGTACGCCCACGCCAGCGCCCACACCAGCATGACTGAAGGGACGATGAACGCCACGCCGGCCGCAATCAGCCCTCCCCATCCCGCCCGACGATGTCCAATCAACATCGCCAGCTCGGTCGAACTCGGACCAGGCAACAACTGAGACGCGCTCAACAGGTCCGCAAACTCCCCGCGCGAAAGCCACCCTCGCCTCCGCACAAATTCGTCGTCCATCGCCGAGATGTGCGCAGCAGGCCCGCCGAACGCGGTCGCCCCTAACCGAAGAAAGGCGCGCCACACCTCGCCCGCACCGTCCACTCGTACTCCCGTGCGCATGCCCATGCGTATGCCCATGCACTGCAACGTATCGCGCACCACAACCCGGTCCCGCAACTCGGACCCGTAAACTCGTCGCGCAATACTGCGGTACAACGCCCACGCTTTCGGTGACGCTCCCCTATCCCGCGCACCGCATGCTGCGCGTGTGCTCACCCTCCACGCCGCCGCCAAGCTCCTCGCCCACGCCGACTCCACCAGTCGGCTCCGACCCCTCGCACGCGCACTCGGCTTCCCCGACCCACCACACCGCACCTCCGCCGACGCACGCCGATTGATCGGCCTCGACGCCCTCGTCGAACACGCCGACATCGCACGCGGCCCAGGCGCGCTCCGACTCCTCTGCGCCACACTCGCTCCACACACCGGCCTCAGTACCACCACGCACACCCGCGAACTGGTCCGACGACTCGGCGTCGCCCTCCTCCGCAACGCCCCGACTCGACGCTGGTGCATCCTCGCCATCGACGTCGCACGTACCTCGGTCAACATCGCCACGGTCACGCCGCACTCCGCCGGACCACGCATCGCCATCCTCCGCGTCGATCGCACACACGTGGTCGACTCCGATGCCGAAACGCTGCGCGCACTCGCCGCCGTCACCGACGCAGACGACGCGCTACGCCATGCGCGCTTCACCGACATCCTCAAACGCGACGCCCTCTCCAATCGCTTCTACCACGAGCTGCAACGCACAGTCACCGCACTCGCCACGACCGCGACCGGCGCAGCGTCGCGCACCGAACGCCGCGAGCTCGCACTGCTCTGCGCCTCACGCTGTCTGTTCCTCGCCTTCCTCGAAGCCAAAGGATGGCTCAACGGCGATCGCGACTTCCTCCTCACACACGCAACCACCGTGCTCGAACGAGGCAAATCGCTCCACCAACAACTGCTGCGCCCCCTCTTCTTCGGCACCCTCAACACCCCGCGCACCCACCGCGCACCCGCTGCCCGCAGCTTCGGCGAAATCCCGTTCCTCAACGGTGGACTCTTCGCCCCCACCGCGCTCGAACGGAAACGCCACACGCTCCGCTTCGCCGACGACGCAGTCGCTGCACTCATCGGCGATCTCATCGATCGCTATCGATTCACCGCACACGAAGACTCCGCGGCCTGGTCCGAAGCCGCCGTCGATCCGGAAATGCTCGGACGCGCCTTCGAATGCCTCATGGCTCCCGAAGAACGACGCCGCTCCGGCTCCTTCTACACGCCGCCCACTCTCGTCGACGAAGTCGTGCGCGAAGCCCTCGACGCCACACTCCCCGACCTCCCGCCGCACGCCATCAGCGACGAGCACTCTCCACTCGAGCTCGACCCGCAAACACGGGAGAAACTCCGCACCCTCCGCATCCTCGACCCGGCCTGCGGATCGGGTGCGTTCCTCGTCCACACCCTCGAACGCATCGCCAACCTCCTCCACCGCGCTGGAGACGAGCGACCGCTTCACCAACTTCGGCGCGACACACTCACACGCTCGATCTTCGGCGTCGATCGCAATCCAATGGCGGTCTGGCTCTGCGAACTGCGACTCTGGCTCTCCGTCGTCATCGAATGTCCGGAAACCCGCGCCGCACGCGTTCCCCCACTCCCCAACCTCGATCACCACATCCGCGTCGGCGACTCACTCGCCGGCGGCGACTTTCGCTTCGCACCTCACGCCCCACACAAACTCGCCGCGCTTCGCGATCGCTACAGCCGCGCCTCCGGCCTCCGCAAACGCACACTTGCCACGGCCCTCGACCACGAAGAACGCGCCCGCGCCATCGCTGAATCCACCCAACGACTCGGCGCAATCACCCGCCAACGCGCCACGCTCGTCGCGTCGCTGCGCACGAAAGACCTCTTCGGCCAACGCCGGACCCGCACCGCGCACGATACGCGACAACTCCTCGAACTGCGCAGCCGCTCCCGCGACGTTGCACGCCAACGACTCGCACTCAGCCTCGGCAATGCACTCCCATTCCGCTTCGCCGCCCACTTCGCCGATGTCGCCAGCATCGGTGGATTCGACCTGGTCATCGGCAACCCGCCCTGGGTACGCCCCCACGCACTCCCGCTCACCGAGCGGCAACGTCTGCGCAGCGAATTTCGCACGATGCACGACGCCGCCTGGACCGCCGGCGCCAAACGCGCCGGTGCATCCAGTGGCTTCGCCGCACAAGCCGATCTGGCCGCCGCCTTCATCGAGCGCGGCACGCAACTCCTCGCGCCATCCGGAACACTCGCGCTCCTCGTTCCCGCAAAACTCTGGCGCGCACTCGCCGGAGGCGGCACGCGACGCTTCCTCGCCCAGCACACCCGCATCGTCACAGTCCACGACTGGAGCGATGCCCCGCCCCTCTTCGACGCCGCCACCTACCCGTCACTCCTCGTTGCGCAACGTCTCGCCTCCCACAGCTCCGACATCCAACACAGCACCGCGGTCGATGTCGACTCGCGCACCTCTCCCTCCGAGCTCACACAACTCACCACGCTACAAGCGACGAACCACCGCGCGACGCCCCAACCTCAGTACGCGTCGACTCACCGCATTCACATCGCCGTCAGCAAACGCACACGCACCCACCGCTTCACCACCCCCGCGCACCAACTCACACTCGCTGCCGATCCAGCCGCGCCATGGGTGCTGCTCCCACACCACGCCAGACTCGCCTTCGAACGACTCCGACTCGCCGGACCAGCGCTCGGTGATGCCGGCATCGGACGCCCGACACTCGGCGTCAAGTGCGGCTTCAACAAGGCGTTTCTGGTACGCGCCGCCGAACACGACGACGATACCGCCTCCATCACCGCCGACACTCGCACCACCGACACGCGCACAGCCGACACGCGCACCGCTGACGCGCGCACCGCCCTCATCGAACGCCTTCTCCTGCGCCCGGTCCTGCGCGGAGACGGCATCCACACACACACCCACGCGCGCGCCGACGTCACCGATGATCTCCGAATCATCTGGACGCACGACGCCACCGGTACACCACTGCGCACACTCCCGCCCGCAGCGACACGCTGGCTCACGCACTGGCGGCGCACCCTCGAGTCCCGACGCGACGCCCGCTCGCGCACACCCTGGTGGAGTCTCTTTCGCACCGAAGCCGCACGACACGAGACACCACGTCTCGTCTGGGCCGACATCGGCAAACAACTGCGCACACGCATCCTCCTCGCCGGCGATCCCACGGTCCCGCTCAACTCCTGCTACGTCCTCCGCACACCAGCGGTCGACGACGCCTGGGCACTCAGCGCACTCCTCGCCTCACCAGTCTGCCAAGCCTGGCTCGACTGCCTCGCCGAACCCGCTCGCGGTGGATTCCGACGTTACCTCGGCTGGACAGTCGCCTCGCTCCCGCTGCCGCCCAACTGGCTTGCGACGCGCGCCCCCCTCGCCGCACTCGGCCGACGCCTCCACGACTCGCGGATAGGGACACACGACGGACCACCACACGTCTCCGCCGAAGAACTCGTGGACGCCGCCGCCGACGCCTACGGCGTGCCCGTCTCATCGCTCCAACCACTCCTCGACTGGAACTCCCCGGAGCGCGACCCATGACGCGACACTCCCCTGCGACAGACAGCAAGTGGACCACAGGCGAGCTCCACGAAGTTCAACGCCTCATCGCCAACGCGCAAACACATCGCACGACACACACGTCCACGGCGACCCTCGGCGAGATCACTCTCCGCCCTCACCAGACACACGCCCTCACACGCATTCGAAAGATCATCCGCGAATTCCACGGAGCCCTCCTCGCCGACGAAGTCGGACTCGGCAAGACCTATGTCGCCCTCGCACTCGCCGCCGAATACGACCACACCGAGATCATCGCGCCCGCCCCGCTGCTCCCGATGTGGCGCAATGCCCTGCAACGCACCGGACTCGCCCGGCTCACCCTGCTGTCCATGCACGCCTTCTCTCGACGCGGTGCTGCACCTCCCTGCTCGACAGACATCGATGCACCGCTCCACTCGACTCGCGACGTGATGAAGGCGGCCGCGCGCCGACTCGTCATCATCGACGAAGCACATCACCTCCGCACCCCCAACACACAACGCTATCGCGCCATCGCGGACCTCGTCGCCGGCAAAGACCTGCTCCTCCTCTCCGCCACACCCATTCACAACACCGCACACGACCTCAGACATCTGCTCGCACTCTTCGCGGGCTCTCGCTCGGACCTCCTCTCACCGACGATCCTCGCACAAGTCGTCGTTCGCTCGTCGACAGCACTCACAAGCACCGCCTCCACACCGCGCGTTCGCGAACACCCAGCCATTCGTGTCCCGCACGACCGCGCCACGCTCGACCAGATCCTGGCCCTCCCCGCCCCGCTCCCCGCACGCGACGGGGCCGTCGCCGGCGCCCTCATTCGACTCGGCCTCCTTCGCGCCTGGTGCTCCAGCGACGCCGCGCTCGCCAACCTGCTGCGCCGCCGTCTGCTTCGTGGCGATGCCCTCCGCGAAGCACTCCGCGCCGGACGACACCCCACCCACGCCGAACTCCGCACCTGGATCGTCGGCGATCACGAAGTCCAACTCGCCTTCCCCGAGCTCCTCACCACACACAGCACCCACAGCGAACCACTGCTGGCCGTGCTCGAAACTCACCTCGGCGCACTGCAATCACTCCTCGAACGCGTGCAGCGCACAGCCGTTGGTGACTCCGCGCGCGTACACGCGCTTCGCGACATCCTCGCAGATCACCCCAACACGCCCATCATCGCCTTCTCGCAGTTCACACACACGGTGCACGCGCTCTATCGCGCCCTCTCCGACATCGCCGGCGTCGGCGCGCTCACCGGAATGCACGCACGCATCGCCAGTGGACGCATCTCGCGCAGCGATGCCATCGCGCGCTTCGCCCCGGTTGCGCAGAACCGCCCTCCGCCCCCACCGCACCAAGCCATCCGACTGCTGCTCGCCACCGACCTGCTCGCCGAAGGCGTCAACCTCCAGGACGCAGGCGTCGTGGTCCACCTCGACCTCCCATGGACCGACGCCCTCACGCACCAACGCATCGGTCGGCTCGCTCCCATCGGTAGCCCACACCCGCTCATTCACGTCTATCGCATCGCGCCACCGACGGCCGGTAATCGCGCACTCCGCCTCACGCAACGACTCCTGCACAAGGAGTCACTCGCTCACCAGCTCGTGGGAGCGCGCCTCGATCCCTCGGCACCCACACCACACCGCCTCCCTCACAGCCGCTCGGCGTTTCACGCGCAAAAGCCACCGCTCCGCACCAAGCACCCAAGTGCCGCTGACGCCGCGGCCGCACTCCACGACGTGCTCCGAACGTGGGCATCGCCACTGCACACTCCCGCCAAGCATGCGGAGACCAACGCTACAGCGATCGACCAATCGCCAACGCTCGTCGCGAGCGTCCCCGCTCGATGCGCTGGTTGGATCGCGCGTATCCATCGACACGGCGACACC
The DNA here is from genome assembly GCA_965279375.1 of Gemmatimonas sp. GTDB lineage: Bacteria > Gemmatimonadota > Gemmatimonadetes > Gemmatimonadales > Gemmatimonadaceae > Gemmatimonas. The sequence continues at coordinate 5,090,265 of OZ257156.1, forward strand.
GAAGTCATCACACACCTGCGCCGCACCGGCGCGAATGACCTGCTGTTGTGGAAGGCGCTCTGCTCGCTGCACCCGCCCAATCCATCCCCACCATCCCCAGCGGCCCACAATCCATCCGCGCCGACGTCGTCTGCAGTGCAGAGGGCACTCGGCCAACTGCAACGCTTTCTCCGCGATCGCGAAACGTTGCATCTCGTCAGCGATCTGTCCGCTGGCATCACGCGCGACGCGTCACCGGCGCAGCTCGCCGCACGCACCTTACTGTCCGTCGTCACCTCTCGACTGCGTCCGCTGCAGCGGCGCATGCTCGCTGAGCCACTGCGCGACGCCAATGCGCTGATCGACCGCTGCATCGGCGTCGGCGCGGAGCGGGCGTTGGCGGACTGGATCGCATCGGCGCCTGCCGAAATCGGCGAGCTGCCTCGCTGGCTCGGATCTTGGCGCAGTTCGCCCGTCCTGCGACGCATCGCGCCGCCGACGGGGAGGTACGGAGAATCGCCACCCGCTGACGGCGTCGTCAGAACGGATGATCCCGTCCGCGTGTCGGCCCTGCTGCTGCTGCGCCCCCTCTCCGGGCGGCGCCGAGTACGCTGATCGGAGAACGCTGATCGGAGAACGCTGATCGGAGAACGCTGATCGGAGAACGCTGATCGGAGGCGCTGAGTCGACGTGCCGTAGACGAAGGCGGTCGTTATGCTCCGGGATGACACGAATCGCCTTGTTGTTCGACCTCGACGGTACGCTGATCGACTCGATCGGGCTTCTACTCGAATGCGCGGAGTTCGCCTTCGAAGGACGCAATCCGGCCCCAACCCGCGAGCAGTGGGTCGCCGGCATCGGCACGCCGCTGCGCACCCAGCTCGCCGAATGGGCAGTCGACGACGCCGACGCTGACGCGTTGGTCGCGAAGTACCGCGAGTACCAGGACCGCCACCTCGAGCGGCTCACCACGCCGTATCCCGGCGCGCTCGACGTGCTCGCGTGGGCGCGTGCCGCCGGCCACGCCACCGGCCTCGTCACCAGCAAGGGCCGCATCATGACGACCCGCTCGTTGGCCCACGTCGGGCTGGCCGATGCCTTCGACACGGTCGTGACCTACGAGGAGACCACGCGCCACAAGCCGTTGGCCGATCCGGTACTGCTCGCCCTCGACCGGCTGGGCATTCCTGTCGAGCGCGCCCTCTTCGTGGGCGACTCACCGCACGACATGTTCTCGGGACGCGCCGCGGGAACCCGCACCGCCGCCGCCACCTGGGGGCCTTTCACCCGAGAGGAACTCGCCCCCGCGCAGCCGACCATCTGGCTGGGCAGCCTCGGGGAGCTCCCCGGAGCTCTCGCGGAACTGGACTTCAAACCCTTTGTTGGGTGAGCCGGTCCAACCCGGTGCACTCTCCACTGGGTCCTCATGCTCGCGCTCCTCGTGACGTCACCTGTCGCTCCCAACCGCTCGATGTCAGCTCCGGTATCGGCCACTGTGCCGGCCCCGCTGCCGCCTGACGTCGCCGCGGCAGCCAGCGGCGATCGCGGGGCCTTCGAGCGGCTCTATCGGGAACACGTGGAGCGTGTGTTTTCGCTCGGGGTTCGCATGCTCGGCGATCGGATGCTGGCCGAAGAAGTCACGCAGGATGTGTTCGTGCGCGTCTGGCAGAAGCTGCCGGGGTTTCGCGGCGAATCCGCGTTCGCCACGTGGCTGCATCGGGTGGCGGTCAACGTCATCCTGACGCGTCGAAAGACCGCAGCAGGACGCATCGACCGCACGACAGACGACGACAGCGCGATCGACCTCGCGCCCACGCGGTCGGTCTCCGTCGGCGATCGGCTCGACCTCGAATCCGCCATCGCCTCGCTTCCGCGTGGTGCGCGACAGGTCTTCGTCCTGCACGACGTCGAAGGCTTTACGCACGAGGAGATCGGCGAGCAGATGGGCATCACTTCCGGTGGGAGCAAGGCGCAGCTGCATCGCGCCCGCATGCTCCTCCGCACGGCACTCTCGCGATGACGACGATCCGCCGCCACCGCTGCTGCACCCTTGTTCCGGCCTCTCTATGACCGAACTCAACGCACCCCCACAGCACACCGCGGACGACTGCCAGCGCTTCGAGCTCGAGCTGTCGGACTTTCTCGAAGGCACGCTCGCGCCGACGCAGCGCGACGCATTCGACGCGCACCGCCGCCGCTGTGCCGCCTGCGATGCACTGGTAAACGACCTCGAAGCGCTGGTGGTGAATGCGCGCGCGCTGCCGCCGCTCACACCGTCGCACGATCTCTGGAGCGGAATCGCCAAGCGTCTCGACACAGACGTCACACCGCTCCCACTCCGTACCACAGCCACCACCACGACATCGGTCGCGCAGCGCTCCTTCTCCGTCCGCACACTCGCCATCGCCGCGGCGTTGCTCGTCGCGGTGACGTCGGGCGTGACCTGGCGTCTGGCGCGCGTGCAGCGCACACCCGGTCTGCGCACCAACACACTCGCAACGACACCCACGACGGTGCCGGCCGAGAACGCGATCCGCGCCGAGGATACGGTGAGCGCACCGCCCGTGGTGGACGCGCCTGTGCCGACGCGTCTCGTGGCGAGCTCGCCTGCTGAAGTGGACGACATCTACGAGCGTGAGATCTCGGCACTCCGCACCGTGGTGGACGAACGCTTCACCGAACTCGACTCCGCCACCGTCGTCGCGCTGAGGCGCAACCTCGCCATCATCGACGCCGCCATCGCGGATAGCCGTCGCGCGCTGCGGCGCGACCCGCGCAGTCGGTTGCTCAGTTCGCAGCTCGACCGCGCCATTGAAACCAAGCTCGCGCTGATGCGGCGCGTGGCCTTGCTGTGATCGTCAACATGCGTCGATTCGTCTTCACCCTCGTCGGCCTGCTTGCCGTATCGATGCCAGCGCGCGCGCACGCGCAGGCCGCCGACACCTCCTTCTCGCTGCCACGCAACGCCGTCGTGGACATCACGCTTCGCAGTCGCGATCTGATCGTGCGCGGCACGGACCGGAGCGCTGCGGAACTGCGCGGAGGCGACGATCGCTACAGCATCCGGGCGTCGGGCGTCGGCGTCATCATCGAACCGCGTGACGAACGCTCCCGATCGCGAGCCCGCGGTCGCGACAACAGCGACGGTGCACTCGAGCTCTTGGTGCCGCGCGGGGTGCGCGTCGTCATCTCCGCCGGCACCGCCGACGTTACCGTCGACGACATCGCGGGTGATGTCGAGGTGCATTCACTGAGCGGCGACGTCGAGCTGCGCGCGATCGGTGGCCGAGCGATTGTGGAAACGCTCTCGGGGGAGGTGCGCCTGTCCGAGGGAGCCAACGGCGCGCGCGTCACCACGATGAGCGGTGACATCACGCTCGGCGGCGTTCGCGGCACGGCGGACCTGCACACCACCAGCGGTGACGTCTCACTCGGAGTCGTGCGCGCCACGCAAGTGCAGATCGAGACCGTCAGCGGCGAGATTGATCTCGATGGCGACCTGGCCGACGGCGCGCGCGTGCAGCTCACGTCGCACTCGGGTGACGTGTCGGTGCGCATCCCCGAGAGCGCGCATGGCGTGATGGAGATGTCCACGTTCAGCGGCGATCTCTCCGCCAATCGCCCGCTCTCGATGATGGCCGGCACGGCGCTGTCCGGCAATCGGAGTGAGCGCGGAACGAAGCGCTACGAGTTCGGTGGCGGTGGTACCACGCGCGTGATCATCACCACGTTCAACGGGGACGTGCAGTTCGACCGCAGCGGCGCGCGCTCTCCAGACTAGCATCTCGACCGACCCGCACCGCTACCACTCACCTTCGAGCGTCTCATGACTCTTGCATCGATCACGGCCCGCTTCACTCCCCGTATGACATCGCGCGCACTCTGTGCGGCGCTCGCTCTGCTCGCTGCGACCGCGCCGGCGAGCGCGTCGGCGCAGGACCGCGACCAGAAGCGCGACAACGCGTTCACCTGGACCGGGACGGTCGCCTCCGGCAAGCGCATCCTCGTCAAGAACATCAACGGCGCCATTCACGTGGAGCACAGCTCGAGCGGACGCGTGGAAGTCACGGCGGAAAAATCGTGGCGGCGCGGCAACCCCGAAGACGTGCGCATCGTGCAGCGACAGACAGACGGCAACGACATCCTCGTCTGTGCGCTCTGGAACGAAGAGAGTCGTTGCGATGAAAACGGGATTCACACCGAGCGGAAGTCCCGCTGGAACGATCGCAACGACGTGTCGGTGCGTTTCGTCGTGCGGGTGCCTGATGGTGTGCGCGTTGACATCTCCACCGTCAACGGCGGACTCGAAGTCAGCGGCGTCACCACCGACGTCCGCGCGTCCACCGTCAACGGCAGCATCGACGCACAGAGCGCAGGCGGTCCCGTCCGCGCGACGACGGTCAACGGTAGCATTCGCGTCGCGATGGGCTCACTCGGCAGCGCCGACGATCTCGAATACGAAACCGTCAATGGCTCCGTCACCATCGAACTGCCCGACAACTTCGGGGCCCAGCTCGATCTCTCCACGGTCAACGGACGCGTGTCCACCAGCTTTCCCGTCACCATCTCGGGCACCGTGTCGCCTCGCCGACTTCGCGCCACGGTTGGCAACGGCAGCACCCGACTGCGCGCCAGCACGGTCAACGGCAGCATCACGCTGCGTCGCGGGGACCGATAGCCGCACAACGCTACGTCGCGGCCAGCGCCTCGATCGCCTTCGCCAGTTCGAAATCCTTCACGGTGATGCCGCCTGCGTCGTGCGTGCTCAGGACGAAATTCACCTTGGTGTAGCGGATATCGATGTCGGGATGGTGCGCCATCTCCTCCGCGATATCCGCCACCTTGCCGATGAACGCGATCCCATCGGAGAACGTCGCGAAGTGATAGCTCTTCTGGAGCGTATCGCCCTTGCGCGACCAGCCAGGCAACGCGCCAAGCCCCCGCTGTATTTCGATGTCGGAGAGGGGAGTCATATGCCGCATAGGTTAGAGCGTCCAGACGGCGATGACAATGCGTGCGACCAAACCAGAACGAACTCGTGCCGGATTCGTCGTCCTTTCGGGAATCCGCTGCGCACGCATCGGCTCATCCTTCCAGCACGCTCCGCACCTGCTCCTCGAGCTCTTCCGCGCGGAACGGTTTCTGAACGAACCCGGCGAGCCCCTTGCCGACAAAGTGTGTTGTCACATTCTGTGCGTTGTAGCCGCTCATCAGCAGCACACGCACAGTCGGATCGATCATGCGCAGCTGACGGAACGTTTCCTCACCATCCATGCGTGGCATGGTCAGATCGAGCAGGGTCAGGCAGATGCGCTCTCGCTCCTGCCTGTACACCTCGAGGCCCATGATGCCGTCGGCCGCCTCGAGGACGTCAAAACCGCGGCGCTCCAGCACGCTGCGCGTCACACGTCGCACTGCCGGCTCATCGTCGATCACCAGCACGGTGCCCGCCCCGCGCCAGCCAGTCACCGGTGTCGAACTCCGACGCTCCGCTACCGGCTGATCGCTCGCCGGAAAGAACAGCTTGAACGTGGTCCCCTTGCCCGGCTCGGAGTACACGCGAATCGCACCCTGATGCCCCTGCACGATGCCGCGCGCCGCCGCGAGGCCAAGACCGCGCCCCGTGAACTTGGTCGTGAAGAACGGATCGAAAATGCGTCCGACGGTCTCGGCATCCATGCCGACGCCCGTATCGCACACTTCGAGGAACACGTACGCGCCATCGTTCAGCGGCTCCCCGCCCAGCATGCTCGCACGGTAGGTCGCATCGACCTCCTGTAGCCCTGTACGCAACACGATCGAGCCCGGCCGATCCTCCAGCGCATCGGATGCATTGGCGAGCAGGTTCATCACCACCTGCCGCACCTGTGTCGCATCGGCAGCAATCGACGGGAGTCCACGCGCCAGATCGAGATGCAACTCCGCCTTGCGACTCATCGCCGATCGCGCGAGGGTCAGCATCTCTTCCACCACCTGCGACATCGACACCGGTTCCACCACGAAACGGCCCTTCCCCGCGTACGCCAACAGCTGTCGCGTGAGATCCGACGCGCGCTGCGCCGCTCCTTCGATATCGACCAGCAAGCTGCGATTGGCCCCGTTCGGTGGGGACTCCACCAAGGCCAGACTCACATTGCCCAGGATGCCGACGAGCAGGTTGTTGAAGTCGTGCGCAATGCCGCCGGCGAGCACGCCCAGACTCTCGAGCTTCTGCGCGTCCTGCAGCTGCCGCTCCAACTGGCGCCGCTCCTCCTCGATGCGCATCTCGTCGGTCCGATCACGCACACACCCCACCACGCGTCGCATCGTGCCATCGGCATCACGCTCGATATTCGCAATCGACGTGAAGTGACGCCAACTCCCGTCGGCATGGCGCATCCGGTAGCGCATCTCGAAACCAGCTCCCGAGACGAACGCCGCCTGGCTCGCCTGTCGCACGCCCGGCAGGTCGTCCGGATGCACCAATCCCAGCACGTTCGCGCGAATCGGATTGAATTCCGCCGGATCGAGTCCCAGCAGATCGTAGTACTCCGGCGACCAGCTGATCGCTTCCTTTGTCAGATCCCACACGTAGTTCGCCATACGTGCGATGCGGAACGCCTGCTGCAGGTCGCGCTTGTCGCGCTCCGCTGCTTGCTCCAGCATCACCCGCTCGGTGATGTCCTGCAGTGTGCCGAACAGCCGCACGACGCGCCCTTCGGCATCGTGTTCGATCGCGGCGAGCGCATGACAGATGCGCGTGCTCCCATCGCGCGGACGCATGCGCAACACGATGTCGTAGGGCGCGCCCGTCTCCAGCGTGCGCGTAAGCGCGGCCCAGTTGGCGGCCACGTCATCCGGATGCACGAAATCATCCATGCGCGCCGTTCGTGGCCGATAGTCATCCTCGAAGGCCAGCAGGCGGTATGTCTCCTCCGACCACTCCACCGTGTCGGTGGCGATCTCCCATGACCAACTGCCGACGCGCGCAATCTCCTGCGCCCGCGCCAGCTCACGCTCACCGCGCGCCAGCTTGACTTGCTGCGCCCGACGCTGCGTCACGTCTGTGAGCTGCACGGCCAGCCCGATGTCGATGGGATACGCCGTGATCTCGAACCAGCGATCCAGCGGCGCGAAGTAATCCTCTACGCGCACCAACTCCTGCTGCGCCACCGCGCGCCGGTAGGCCACCTCGAAGACGCTGCCTACGGCCCCGGGAAACTCGTGCCACAGGTTCTTGCCGATCAATTCCGCCGCCGTGCGCTGCACCAAGCGCGCACCCTCGGCGTTGATGAACGCCACGCGCCACTCCCGGTCAAGCGCCAGAATTGCGACCGGCGCGAACTCCACCATTTGATAGAGCACGCGGGCATCGAGCCCGGTACTCGGCAGTTGCAGTGACTCCAATGCGGTGCGCCCTCTGGAATGGCCGGACATGCCTGCAGGTGCGATTGCAAGATACGTCCGGGCACTCCCGCCGGCTTATCCCATCCCAGCAGCTGCCGGCCGTCAAGGACTAGCCTTCGCCCATTTCTTCGGTATTTATTCGGTTGTCATCCAATACACCCCATGCCTGCCGCCGCCCGCCTCTCTGCCACCCCCGCCGTGGACTCTCTCGCCGTCGCCCGCTCGCTCGAGCAGATCCGGGCGCAGATGGACGAGGTGGTCATTGGCAAGCGTCCGGCAGGACTCCCCATGCCAACGGGCGTCCCGCTGCTCGATGCCGCATTGGGCGGAGGCGTCCCGCGCGGCCGCATCACCGAAGTCGTGGGGATGCGCGGCGTCGGCAAGACGGCGCTGCTGCGGGAAGTGGTGCGGCGTGTGCTGGCCGCAGGAAGCTGGGTGGCGTGGGTGGATGCACGGCGGACACTGGCGGCTGCCCCTTGGGCTTCGCTGGGCTCGCGGTTGGTGATGATCCGCCCGCGCGATGCCGCGCGAGGCGCCTGGTGCGCGGATACGCTGCTGCGCAGTGGCGTCTTTGCGCTGGTGGTGCTGGATGGCGCCCCACCGCTCTCCCGGGTCAACGGCGTACGGCTGGCCCAACTCGCCCGGGAGCGCGACGCGGCGCTGGTCATCGTCGCCGACGGTACGCAGCCCAGCCGTGTGGGCGGTGCGGTCCGACTCAAGGTGACACCGCAGGCAGCCACGACTGCCCGACGACGATCACCGAGCACAGCCGAAGCAGCCCCCGGCCCTGCCCCGGGTTTCCTGGTGACCGTCGAAAAAGGTGGTGTCTTTCGTTCCGTCGAGGTGAGCAGTGCAGTCGTCGTGGCGCGTCGCGTGTGTACGGATCCCGAGATTCCCGATCGGCGCGGGGTGGCGCGAGGAACGCGTCATACCTGGACGCCGCACAGCCACGCCAACGACGCCACCAACAGCGCCCAGCCCATCACGTGGGGCGGGCTGGGTGCATCCGTCGAGAACGTCCGCAGCGCCGACGCCGTCCTCGCCACCGGCCACGCAGCTGGCGCTGCCGTTCCTGACGCCGACGCCAGCGAGCGACGCCGGCGCGACTGGAGCAGCAGCAAGGGGCGGAGGCGCGCCGCCGAGTCCGGGTATGGGAGACGGAGTCGCCGTGAGGCCGCCCGGGATCGGATCGGGGCCGCTCTCGCGACTCAAAGTGGGCAGTCGCATGGCAGCAACGGAACGCCGCGCCTCGGCCGCGACGGTGGGAGTCGAACACTCGGCGGCGGAGCCGCGCACGGCGTTCCAGCCGCCGGTACCCATGCGGGCGCCGCATTGGGACGCGTTCCCGCGGGCGTTGGCTGACGGCCAGCGGCTGCGCGTGGTGTCGCTGGCCGCCGGGCGCGCCGGTGTGCGGGCGGGGATGAGTGTGCCGGAGGCGCGCGCCTGTTGCGCCGCGCTCGAGGTGCGGGCGTGGGATGATGACGTGATGGCCGACGCGATCCTCGCGACGACGACGGCGTTGCTGGCGGCCAGTCCGCAGGTGACACCGGTTGCGGGGGCGCCGGGCATGTGGTGGGTGGGGGCGACCGGGTTTGGCGGATTGGGGGGCGAGGAGACGCTGGCGCGCACGCTCCTGGCGATCGCGCAGACGGTGCATCCGGACGCGCGGGTGGCCATCGCCGACTCGTGTGTGGCGGCGCGTGCCGCGACCTGGGCGCCCAAGCCATCGACAGCGCGTCCGCCTGCGACCCCCTATGCGAATCACCACGTGAAACAGAATGGGCGGGTGGCGGAGGCGGACCCACTGGCGTTGCCGGCAGGAGTGACGCTGATCCCGACGGGGTGCTGTGCGACGTATCTGGGGCCGGCGCCGCTGGGACTCGTGCCGATGGAGGAGGAGTTGCGCGACGCCCTCAAGGCGCTGGGGCTGCGCACGGTCGGGGCGTTGGCGGCCCTCGAGCCGGGCGATGTGGAGCGGCGCTGGGGCGCGGACGGGCTGACGGCGTGGCGGTTGTCGCGGGGCGAGGATCCCCGTCGGCCGGGATTGGTGCGAGTGGAAGCGGCGCGCAGTGCGAGCGTGGAGTTGCCGGCCCCGGCGGAGGCCGCGGCACCGGTGCTGTTCGTGGCGCGCGCGCTGCTGGAGCGGTTGGTGCGCGAGTTGGTGGAGGACGGCCGCGCCGCCGCGTCGGTGGCGATCACGCTGGTGCTGGACGCGGGTCGATCGTGGCCGCTGGAGGAGGAAGAAACGGCGCAGGAGAGCAGGCCGGAGGGCGCGCTGCGGGCGGACGCGCTGCGGGCGGACGTGCTGCGGGCGGACGTGCTACGCGACCATCCAGGAGCGACACCGTCCGAGCATTCCGCAAAGCAGCATAGCCCGCTGCCTAACGCGCTGCCTAACCCACGACCGAGCGCGCTACATAACCCGCTGCATAACCCGTCGAGCTATCTCAACGCTGGGTTAGATGGGGTGCGCCCACCGGCACCGTCGCCCGATCGCCTGCAGCTGCTGGCGATTCCTCATCGCACGATCACGCGCGAGATCCGTCCGGCGCGGCCGATTGCGCGGCTGGAGCCGTTGTTCGATCAGTGTCGGTCGTTGTTGGAGCAGTGGGTGATTCCGGCGCCGGTGATCGGGGTGACGTTGAGCATTCCGGCCACCGCACCACTCGCGGCCGATCAGGGCGATCTACTGATCCCGTCGTGGCGTGACGCCGCGATGAACGCCGATGCGGTGTTCACGCGACTCCGCGCAGTGCTCGACCCGGAAAACACGGGCGATATCGTGGTGCATCCCGTCGCCGGCGATGCGCACCGGCCGGAGGAAGCGGGGCGTTGGGCGCGTGCGGACGCGATGGAGTTGGGCGTAGCGAACACCGCAGACGTGAAGAGTGCGGAGGCGAAAAGCGCAGAGGCGAAGACGGCCGGCGTGCTACGGTTGTTCGATGCGCCGGAGTCGGTGGAGGTGGAGGAGGCGTCGGGGATGCCGGACGCGTGCTGGTGGCGTGGGCGTCGGCTGAGCTTCAGCGCAGTGGATGGCCCCGAGCGACTGAGCGGCGATTGGTGGCGCACCGATGCGTTCGCCCGCGATTACTGGCGCTGCACGGTGGCCAGCGAGGGGGAGTTGCTGCTGTATCGCGATGCGGTGCCCGGCCGCGCCCCGCGCTGGTTTGTGCAGGGGTGGTACGACTGAGATGGCGAGGAAACCGCGTGATGAGTAACCGGTCACCGCCAACGCCGTTCGCTCCACTGATCTCCCGCCACTCACCACCCGAGACCCGCGACAGGGTGGTGTCGGGTTGGCGGTCCTCGATCCCGCCTGAACTGAGCGAAAAACTCTGAACCGGGGACTGGCCACTGTACCCTGCCGCCGCGCTGACACTCCTCTGTTCCGGGTCGCGAGTGGTGAGTGGTCGGTCTTGAGTGGAGCGGACTGCGTCGTGAGTGACCGGCAACTGCAGTGCGTCTGACCAGACAGGGCTAGTCGCGATCGTTCACGTTGTCGGTACGCTGCGCCGCCACGGCCGCGCGCCATTCCGGATCACTCCGCGACACAAGCCGACCGCCGATGTACAACTTGGCCGTCGCCAATTCCTCATCCGTAGGCTCTGGAAGCTCGTCGTACTCCTCCGGCTGGATGACGTGCGCATCCACCCGGGCCAGATCAGAGCCGATTTTGGGCAGCGAACCACGCTTGTTCTCTGGCATTGGCCTTCCTCATGCTGAAGACGTGACGGGCATCGCCCCGCGGAGTGTAACCAACGAGCATCAGGCGACCGCGCAACAGCCCGAAGCAACGCACACGCCGTTCACCGTAGTCCCTGCGTACATCATCCAGCTCCGCGCACTGCCCAGCAAAGACGTGAAGGGCGTCCTCGAAGTCGAGGCCGCGTACAGTCAGCGTCCATGCGCGTTTGGCCGGATCGTACGTGATCCGCAGCGGCTACGCCCCAAGATATACGAGCCGCCCGCTGTCCGGTGCCATGCAGACAGGCTACGACCGTGCGTACAAACGCCTGTCATCGAAATGACGCAGGGGAGTGAAAAAGCCCGCAAAGTCATGCACCCCCCTTCTCGTGCCCACGCGTGCCACGACCTAAGCCGCTACGGCGCCTGCCCCATCCCGCGCCCGCGACCATCCAGCACTATGTGCCGCCCCGTCGCCGACGACCGCAGCGCCGGCGCCGAAGCAATCTCGGCAGAGACCGAGATCAATTCCCCGCGCAGACTGCGCACATGCAGATCGCGGCCGGTGAGTCCGCGCATGACGACGAATGGTGTTCTCAACCGCGTGGTGTCCTTGGCGGTCGCAGGTTGCCCAGGCCGCGGCGCCGCGTAGAGCAGCACCATCACCGGCTCGCCCGACTTCGAATCCACCTGCACCCGCGCACTCGGCGTCATCGGTCGTGCCGGCAACGACGACATTTCGGCGAGGGTGAGCACGCCACGCGTCCCGCGCGATGTCAGCGTCAGCTCAGTTCCGAACACCGCGCGCATGTCGAACACGACGCTGTCCGCGCTCTGGAACGTCAGCCCGCCCGAAGTGAGATCGACCGCCAGCGCAAACGGCGTGCGGATGCGCATCGTGTCCGTGCGAACGATCGGTGTCTCACCGCGCAGCACGACACGCGCCGAGTCGTTCAGGATGACGAACACGTCGGTCACATACCCGTTGGGAGTCGAGACCGAGACCGTACCCGTGCGAGGCACACGCGCGAGGAGTGCCGCTGAGCGCGAGGGCGACGACGCGGCCGGTGTCGCAACCGGCGGCCCCGCCGGAGACCCGGTCACCACCTGCGGCGGCGCCGGCATCGCGACCGCGAGCGACACCACCCCACACGCGCCCACACCAAGCAGCGCCGAGTACCAGACACGAGGACGAGAAGATGGCGTGGTCATGGCAAGAATTCTCCGGGTGAGATGTGCGCGCGATGACTCCAGCGACACCAGCGCAACGTGTGCCCAACGAGGACGCGCAGCTGATCGACCGGCACGCTCGCCAACCAACAGCAACAGCGAGGCGTAGCGACGCACATCCGGCTCCGCGCGCAGCACGCGCGCATCGCAATCGAGCTCGATCGCCGCACGCAACCGTCGCGTCATCCACCACGCCGCGAGGTTCCATGGCATCAGCGCGAGCAGCAGTGCCGAATACAGCTGAAGCGCGGGATCGCGCGCCGCGAGATGCTCCCATTCGTGCTGCAGCACGAGTGCACGCATCGATGGTTCGAGCTCGAGCGCCCACTGGGGCAAGACAATCCGCGGACGGATGATGCCGGTCGCGGCGGGGCCGAGGCTCGGCGTGAGGATCACCTCGACCGACACGTCACCAAGCGCGCGATCGTCACGTGCACTGTCGAGCGTAGTGCCGAACGTGGTGTCGCACGAGGTCTCCCACGACACGCCCAACGCTGCATCGCGCCCGTGATCGATCGTCGCATGGGTCGCATCAGTGACACGCGCCGACCGCCGCATCGCGAGTAGCAGTGCGGAGAGCATGAGCACCGACAGCGCGAGCCATGCGATGAGCAGAGCGCGATCGAATGGCGACGCCCACTCAGCCAACGCCGCAAAGCGATCAGCCACCACGTCGCGCCAGGCGAACGGCAGGGCTGTTCCATCCGTGTTGCTGTCTACGATGGACGGCTGCGCGACGGTCTCCAGCGCGTTCGGCTGCTGTACGATCGTCATCGTCACATCAACGGGCAGCGTCGAAGGCGAGGCCACACGCGATGAGAGCACAGCGAATATCGGCAGCACTGCCGCGCTGCACAGCAACACGAGCCACAGGCCGCGTGTTGGCAGCTTTCGCTGCAGCAGGATCGGCTCGATCGCGAGCCCTACCAGCACGAACAACAGCGTGATGAGCAGCGAGAACCCCATCCACGCGGCGATCACTTGCGTCTCCGTGCGTTCGCTTTACCCGCCGTGGGCGTGGTGTCAGCAGTCGCCAGTCGCGCATCGAGCAGCTGCTGCAGCGCGCGCACATCGTCGGTGGACAACGACGCATCCGTCACGAGATGCGTCAGCAGATCGAGCGGAGATCCGCGGAACAGCTTCTGCGTCAGTCGCGCCACCTGACTGCCACGCACGCGCTCTTCCTGCACGAGCGCGTGATAACGATGCAGCCGCCCTTCCTCGGCGTGCCCGACCAGCTCCTTCGCTTCGAGGTTGCGCAGGATGGTGAGCACCGTGTTGTAGGCGAGCTCCGCCGGCAACTGTTCGCGTACATCGGCCACCGTTCCGGGGCCATGTCGCCACAACACACCCAGTACGTCGAGCTCGCGTTCGCCGAGCGATACGTCCACGGAACGGCTCCTGAACTATGAGGTTAGTTCAGGATAGGACGCAGACGAAGTTCTGTCAACTATCCGATTAGTTGTTGGTCTTGGTCGGCAAGAGTTCCGGTGAGCAACCGCTCACCGCCAACGCCGTTCGCTCCACTGATCTCCCGCCACTCACCACCCGTAGCCCGAAACAGGGTTGTGTCGGGTTGGCGGTCCGCGACCCCGCCTGAGCTGAGTGAAAAACTCTGAACCGGGGACTGGCGACCGCGCCCTGCCGCCGCTCTGACACTGCTCCGTTCCGAGTCGCGAGTGGTGGGTGGTCGGTCTTGAGTGGAGCGAACGGCGTGACCGGTCACCGATGGAACCCGATGGAGCGAACAGCATGGGGAGTTACCGCTGCTCTCGGCGATGCATCAACGCGTGGGCGAGACCTTGCCGGTATCCATCGGTACTACCTTCGCCGATACAATCGAATCCAGCGCCGGAAACCACGAGCGCAGATACGCATTGCCCTTCGATGCGAGCCGTCCCTGGTTGACCGTCTCGCCGTACTCGCTGTTCAACTTGTCGACGACCTCCATCCCCTCAATCACGCGACCGAACGGCGCGAAGTCGCGTCCGTCCAGCTTCTCGGCGTTGTCCACGAGGTTGAGAAAAAACTGGTTCGTGCGCGAGTTGGGCTCGGGCGTCGTCGCAAACACGATCGTTCCACGCGCGTTGCTCGTCTTGCGCGGCTCATCGGCAATCGTGCGCTCACGCCACACGTCGTTCACCTCCGGATCGCCGTGCATGCCGAACTGCGCCACGAATCCCGGCACCACACGAAAGAAGCGCGTGCCGCTGAAGTAGTTGGCCTGCACCATCTCGTAAAAACGATCCGCGCCCAACGGCGACAACGACCGCTGCGCTTCGATGGTGAACACACCGGCACTCGTGGTGAACGCCACGCGATACACATCCGGACTGCGCACCGGTGTCTCCGCCGGCCCCTTGAGCAACGGATTGACGCTGTCCACCGCAGCACCCGTGGCCGCAGCGCTCGCTGAGGCACCGCTCGCAGAGCGATCGCCCGACCCACCACCACACGCGCTCAGCAACAACGCCGCCACGAGACACACCGCCGGCGACAGCGACAGTGGTAACGACACTAGCGCGACAGCGCGCGGATGATGGGCTCTGCATGTCATGACGCGCGCTCTCCCCTCTGCTTCGGTGTATATTCGGTATTCATGATGTCGCCAGCGGCTGCCCCTGCTCATCCGAGATCAGCACCCACACGGTGCGCGTCCGCTTGGAGTAGAGCAGTCGAACGGTCACGTCGCGTGGGGATTGCTTGAACGCAAAGTGAAATCGGAACGACGTATCCAGCGACTCATGAATCACCCCTTCCTTGAAGCGCCCGTAAAACTCCTGGACCTTCGTGCACGGGGCGATCTCGGTGAAGAACTGCTTCCCGATCGCGTCTTCCTTGCGCAACGACGCGAGTTTCGACTCGACGGCGTTGTAATTCAGGATGCGTCCGGACCGATCCAACTGGATCATCCCGTAGGGCAGCCGATCGAGCTCCTCGGGGGCCATGGTGTCGGCCGCTTCGAGCACTTCGTTGACGGTGTGCTGGTGCCGCAGCTGCGGACTGATCGAGTTGGGCATCACACCACCGCATGGTCGGAGAGAGAATGACGTCTCCGACCAATATCGACGGTCCGTACGTCGAATTGCACTGTCACTCCGCGCTCTCGCTCCTCGATGGCGCCTCGCTCCCCGAAGCGCTGGTCGCGCGCGCGGCCGAACTTGGCTATCCCGCGCTCGCACTCACCGACCATGATGAACTGGGCGGCATCGTCCGTTTCGGCACCGCCTGTGAAGCCACGGGCATCAACGGCATACTCGGCGCCGAGCTCACGGTACTCGTTCCGGACCGACAGAACGCCAAGGACGCACGTCCCACACATCTCGTGCTGCTCGCTGAAACGCGCGAAGGCTACGGCAACATCTCGTCGCTCATCACGCGCGCACGCATGGACATGCCACGCGGCATGCCCTCGGTGCCGTGGTCGCTGGTGGCGTCGCACGCCCGTGGCGTGACGGCACTCTCCGGGTGCCCGCGGGGCTGGATTCCGCAACTCCTCGCCGAAGGACGCGACGACGATGCGTGGACGGCAGCCTGCGCCATGCGCGACGCGTTCGACAACCATCTGGCCATCGAATGCTGGGACCACCGCCTCCCCGAAGAGCGCGCCCTCGTCCGCAAGCTGCGGCCACTCTCGGTTAAACTCGGCGTTCCCTGGGTGGTCACCAACGACGTGCACTACGCCAAGCCAGATGGCCGCATCGTGCACGATGTGCTGCGTTCACTGCGCTACGAACGCACGCTCGACGAGATGGGCACCCGCCTGCGCCCCAATGCCGAATGGGCGCTCAAGGCACCGTCGCTCGTGCTCAAGCGCTGGCGCGGCGCGGAAGAAGGCGTGCACGCCACACGTGACATCGCCGACCGGTGCGCGTTCCGCCTGCAGCAGCTCAAGCCCACACTGCCGGCGTTTCCGTTACCGCCCGGCATCACCGCCGACGAATACCTCGCGCGGCTGGTGGAACAGGGATCGCACGAACGATGGGGACGCGCGCGCACGCCAAAGCACGACGCACAACTCGCGCACGAACTGGCGATGATCGCCAAGCTCAAGCTCGCGGGCTTCTTCCTCATCGTCTGGGACATCGTGCGCTTCTCGCGGCGCGAAGGGATTCTCTGTCAGGGGCGCGGCTCTGCCGCCAACTCGGCCGTCTGCTACTGCCTGGGCATCACGGCAGTAGACCCCATCCGCATGGAGCTGCTCTTCGAGCGATTCCTGAGTGAAGAGCGCACGGAGGCGCCGGACATCGATATCGACTTCGCGCATCGCGACCGCGAGCGCGTGCTGCAGTACGTGTACGATCGCTACGGACGTGAGCACGCGGCGATGGTGTGCGAACAGATCACCTGGCGTGGCCGCAGTGCGGTGCGCGATGCCGCGCGTGTTCTGGGCTTTTCGGTGGAGCAAGGCGACATGCTGAGCGCCATGAGCGACCGCTTCAGCGCCAAGGCGACTGCGGCCGCACTACGCACCGGCAATGACTCACCCAAGAATTCCACGGCCGAGCAGTTAGGGCAGCAGATGATCGGCGGGACGGAGGCGACCACGAAGGCGCGTGTGGTGCGTGCCGAAGCGCGCAAAGTGGCGGCGAGTACGGCGACCAAGAGCGCCATCGTCGGCGCGCCGTTGGACGAACGGTCGAGTGTGCGTCCCCCCGAAGGATCACGCGGGAAGGCCACAAAGCAGGCGATGCTTGCCAAGACGGATTCCGCGCTGATTCCCGTGCTCAATTCTGCGCCCAATCCCGTGCTCAATCCTGTACTGCTCCCCAATGCACAGCGTCGTCCGGGGCAATCGCTCAACGAGCGCGATGCGACGTGGGCCGAGCGGTTGGATGAGCGCGCGGTGGCCAAGATCGCAGCCGATGCGGCGCACAACATGGGGCCGTTGGCCAAGGGTGGTGATCGTCCATCAGCTGAGCGCCACTCGGCGGAGGCGATTCGCAACGGTGCGCCGTCGCATGAAGAGCGCCGCAACCCCACCACGGCCACGCGCGACAGTGCGGCGGGTGAGTCACTGCTCACGCGCGCCGGACTCGACGCCAACGACCCGCGCGTGCGTGTGCTGGCCGATGTCGTGGACGGACTGCATCAGCTGCCGAGGCATCGTTCCATTCACGTGGGTGGCTTCGTGCTCACCGAGCAGCCGCTGGGGTCTGTGGTGCCCATTGAACCTGCGTCGATGCCGGGGCGCACGGTGATTCAGTGGGAGAAGGATGATCTCGATCCTGTGGGGTTGGTGAAGATCGATTTGCTGGGACTCGGCATGCTTACGGTGGTGCAGGATTGTCTGCTATACATCAGGCACACGCGTGGCGTGCACATCGACCTCGGGCAGCTCGACATGACCGATCAGGCCGTGTACGACGTGATGTGTGCAGCGGATACCGTGGGGCTCTTTCAGATCGAGAGTCGCGCGCAGATGAACACGCTGCCGCGTCTCAAGCCGCGCTGCTTTTACGATCTGGTGGTGGAGGTTGCGCTCATTCGTCCGGGGCCCATTCAAGGCGAGATGGTGCATCCGTATCTGCGGCGTCGCGCGGGGCTCGAGCCGATCACGTATCCGCATCCGTCACTGGAGCCGGTGCTCAAGCGCACGATGGGCATTCCGCTCTTTCAGGAGCAGGGGATGCAGGTGGCGATTGCGGCCGCGGGGTTCACACCGGGGCAGGCCGACGTGCTGCGGCGTGCGATGGGGCACAAGCGCTCACACGAGCGCATGGCCGCGATCTGCGAGGAGCTGATCGAGGGGATGAAGCGCAACGGCATCGAGGAGGAGATTGCGCGACGGATCTACAACCAGATCAACGCCTTTGCCGACTACGGTTTTCCGGAGAGTCATGCGGCGAGCTTCGCGCTGATCGTGTACGCGACGGCGTACCTGCGCCACTACTACGCGCCCGAATACGCCGCAGCGATACTCAACGCGCAGCCGATGGGCTTCTACTCGCCGGGCACGTTGGTGGAAGATGCCAAGCGGCACGGCGTGGAGGTGCGTCCGATCGATCTTACGCGTTCGTCGTGGGATCATGTACTGGAGCTGGCCGACGGCCGCGTGCTCGTGCCCAACGATGGCACGGTCCAGTGGGGCGCACGGTGCCTGCCCTCGCCAGTCACGGGAAAGGATCGTGTGGCGGTACGTCTTGGCGTGCGACTCATTCGTGGCTTGGGCGCGAAGGCGCGACGCGCGCTCGAAGCGGCGTTGGCGAAGGGGCCGTTCACGAGCGTGGAGGACGCGGTCGCGCGGGTGAATCTGGATCGAGCGGCATGGCGACGACTGGCCGAGGCCGGCGCGTTCGATACGATGTTCGCGCATGAACCCGCCGATCGGCGTCGGCGTGTTGCACTCTGGGAAGTGCTGGCCGCGACGCGAGGACCACAGCTCCCGCTCGCACCGATGCGCCCACAACCGGTACCGGCGCAACTCCCTGCACTCGCGCCGGTTGAGCTCACCGAGGCGGACTATCGCATGACGGGGTTGTCGCTGGCCGGCCATCCGGTGTCGCATCTGCGCACGCTGCTCGCACCGAATGGCGTGCTCACGGCACGCGAAGCACTCACGTTGGGGCGCGATGGGCAAAAGGTGGCGGTGGCCGGACTGGTGATTTGCCGACAGCGCCCAGGCACGGCCAAGGGGTTCGTTTTTTTGACGCTCGAAGACGAGACGGGGATGATCAACGTGATCGTCACGCCGGATCGGTTCGAGGAGCACGCGACGACGATTTCGCGGTCACCGCTGCTGCTGATTCGCGGCGTGCTGCAGGTGGAAGGATTGGTGGTGAATGTGCGGGCGAAGCAGTTCAAGACGCTGACGCTGGGTGCGGGAGAGGAGCACGCGCCGGGGCATAATTTCAGATAATGCCTGCCCTTCTTTGGTAACCGGTCACGCCGTTCGCTCCACTCAAGACCGGCCACCCACCACTCGCGACCCGGAACAGAGGAGTGTCAGAGCGGCGGCAGCACACAGTTGCCAGTGCTCGGTTCAGAGTTTTTCACTCAGATCAGGCGGGGTCGAGGACCGCCAACCCGACACATCTCTGTCGCGGGTTTCGGGTGGTGAGTGGTGGGAGATCAGTGGAGCGAACAGCGTGACCGGTAACCGAACGGCGAACTGCGTGACCGGTGACCAACTGCGAACTGCCAGCCCGGAAACCCATAACGAAACGCACGGCCCAATCGGCTACCGATCAGCGATAACACCGTACGCTTGCGGCGGAGCGTCCAGCGGTCCCGCCACCCACACCCTCGCCCCCACCATTCGCCGCAACGACGCCGGCAACATCGGCGCGGGCACCACGCGGCCATCCGCCAACCGCAGCGACAACACCCCACCGCTACTCACCACCAGGCCGTCCGTCGCGGGCACCCCATCCGCCGCGCGCACAACAAACGACGCTGCGTTAAACACCACCGCCCCACGCGGACCGGCAGCCGGATTGCGTGCGCCAGTCCGTCGTCCGAAGGCCACCACCTCCACGCCAACGGCGCGCGCGAGCATCACCGACTGCGCACCAACCAGCGACACCGCTTCACCGCCACCGCGCGGCGCAGTGATCAGCAATACAGCGCCGGGCTCATTGCCCACCAGCGTGAGAATGCCGCGGACGCTGTCGGCCGGTGTCGCGCCACCTGCCGTTCCACCAGCAGCGACAACTCCGCGTTGGCAGCCCGCAGTCGCCAACACCCCGATCAGCAGCATGCACGACGACATGGCCATCAGGCCACGGGGTGTGACGGCGTTGACGCGTCGCGTACTCACTGCAGTCTCGCGATGGCAATGCGCAGGTTGCTGGGCGGTGCCAACCCTGAAATCGAGCGCAATCCGAGCAGCTGCGCACCACTCGGCGTGCCGGAGATCTCCACGTACGCATGCGCTCCGCCGCGCAATCCGGTCACGCGCGAGACGAAACTTCCGAAGCGCAGCTGCGCCGGTTCGATGGGATACAGCGTATTCCAGCGTGTACTCCACGCCGGCAGTGCGTTGAGTCCCGCGTAGATGCTGCGCAGGTTCCACGTCGGGAACTGCAGGTCGGCACTTGGCGCGACGAGTCCGGGGTAGTCGTCCGCGTACAGCGCCAACCCCCAGCCTCCGATGAGCTGATCGAGCGGCACGCCGGCCGTCGCCGAAAGGTTGTTGACGCCGTTGGTGGTGGAGTTGATGAGCGTGCGAAAGAACGTTGCATCGGAAGTGGCGTAGCGATCGATCGTGTAGCGCACCAGCGACCAGGCGGTCTGATAGAACGTGCTGGACGATTGACCGTTGGCGTCACCGTACGGCGACCAATCCCAAGGTGCGAGCAACTTTTCGCGAATCTCGTTGAAGTGACGCCGCATGCCGTAGCCCGGCCGGCGCAGTGGATCGGCCGAGTTGCAGATGGCATCGTTGGGCGAGAAGTCGCAGAACACGCCGCCCGCCGCCGCTGAACCGAAGCCGGTGTTCCCCTTCCACGGCACCTTGTGCAGCGATTCACGCACCCAGAGTTCCTCGGCGTGTCGCGCCGTGCCCTCCTCCAGCCACGACTGCTCGAACTGTGAGACGTTGTTGGCCACCCGAGCCGACAACGAGGCGATGTGCTTGACCTCATGCACGACCGTGCGTGCCATGAAGTAGAACCAGCCGTCCGGTGACGCGGTGGAGTTGATGTTGAGCGTGGTCGCGGTGGGTACGAACCCGTAGAAGTACTGTCCGAAATTGCTCCCGCGCGACGTCGTGGTTGCGAACTGATCGCATGACGTCACGTACGCTGCCGCCCCCGAACCGTTCAGTCGCTGCGAGAAGACCATATGCACGCGCCCATCGTTGTCGGTCGCGGCATCGCGGAGCAGCGGATCGCCGAAGTTCGTCTTGACAGACTCGTACTGGTCCTGATCGAAGATGACGCCGAGTCGTTGATAGTAGGCGGCCAACGTCGGATTCGTCGCCGACTGCAGCGTGTTGGCCGAGTCTTCCCAGACGATCGCTCGCGTGCCGATGTAGATGGCTTTGCTGCGAATGACGCGCGTGGTGTCGTTGCAACCACCTGTGAAGGTGTAGTACATGCTCCGCATGTCATCGAGCGCGGGAAGGTCGGCAGCGCGTGCGGCCGGCCGTGGTGCGGGCGCGGGGTTGCGAGCCGCCCGCGCGCGCAGCTGCTCGTACTGCAGTCGATCACGCTCGAGAAAGGCGAAGTGCGCCGCGTCGCGCGCATCCTCCGGATCGGCCTCGAACGACGATCGCGTGCTTCCCAACCGCGCGTTGGCAAGGCGCGGCGCATCGACACGGAGCGCGGTCGTTCCGGCCGGCGGTGTGTTGCCGGTGATCTCGAGATCCACCTGCGACGCCGCGGTAGTGGACGCGCTGAACACCGCGACGAGATAGCGCGCGGCGCTTCCGCTGCTCAACAGCTCGTTGCACACCGACGCGGTGTTGTTGGTCAGCACGAGGGCCTGACCAACCGCGATGGTCCGCTGCGGCACGACGACGAGTCGTGTCACCGGCGTGCCTGCGACGCCGTCGCTCGTGACGCGGATAACGGCGTTGCCGCTCTCGACGCACGGCATCGCGATCGTGAGTTGCGTTGCGCTGGCATTGGTGATCGGCGCCGACACGCCACCGATGGTGACTGTATTGGCCTGGACGGTATTGGCGAAACCCACGCCCGTGAGCACCACAGATGTGCCGGGCTGCAACGCCGCGGGTGTCACCGCGGTGACGATCGGTCCGCCCGACCCCGGCGTAACGGTGATGACTGCGCTGCCCGCCTGCCCTTCGCTGGTCGCGGAGATGGTGGCGTTACCGGGCGCGACGGCGGTGACGACGCCCACGCCATCGACCGTAGCGATCGCTGGTGCATCGGAGCTCCACGCGACGAAGCGCCCGGCCAGTGTGGCTCCCGCGGCGTCACGAGCGGCTGCAACGAGCGCGCGTGTGGCGCCTGCGGCAAGCGTCGCGGTGTTCGGTGTGACGACGACGGAGGCCACCGGCACCGGCAGCACATTCACCTGTGCGGATATCGACCGTCCTTCACTCGTTGCCGTGACGGTGACCGAGCCGGGCGCGATCGACGTGAGCAACCCGGTCGTGTCGATAGTGGCGGTCGATGTCGCGCTCACACTCCAGGTGATTGCGCGTCCGACGAGCGCATTACCGTTGGCGTCGCGTGGTGTCGCGGTGAACTGGCTCTTGCCGCCCGCGATCAGCGTCACGGTACCCGGCGAGATGTTCATGCTGGCTACGGGAATCGGCAGCACCGTCACGGTGGACGTTCCGACCTGTCCATCGGCGGTGGCCGAGATGATCGCCGTGCCGGGAGCAACGCCGGAGAGCAATCCGTTGGCGCTGATGGTGGCCGTGACGAGGCTATTGGAAGTCCACGTGATGCTGCGTCCCGTGAGCGCATTCCCTGCGCCGTCGCGCGCCGTGGCCGCCAACTGAACAGTGCTGCCGGCGATCACCGTTGTCGTCGCAGGAGTGACGGCGACCGTTGCCGCACGCACAGGCGCCGCCGGCGAATCACAGGCCGTGATCAACAGTGACGCCATTCCTACGCCGCTTGCGGCAATGCGCAGGCAGCAGTGCGACAACACGCGCGAGATGCGCTGAACCCGCTGCGCGAGACCGTGATAGAGCGTCGCATTTTGTGCGGTCTGAACCACGCCGCACTGCACGCGTTCGCGCCAACGGCTCGGACGCGTTCGCGTCGCATTCTCAGGCAGCATCCGCATCGGGAGTGCGGGTGAGGATCGGATCAGGACGCACTCTGCGCACGCGCGAAGTGACGTCAGGCAATACTCGGCGCCGGTGCAGGGCGCGTCAATGCAATTGACGCTGTCTCACACATACCTCGCGCAATCGCATCTGCGATGCACCGAGGTGGAAACGTTGCGTGAATGTTGCGGGAATAATGCCGATCAACGCCACGTCATCGCCGTAGTTGGCGGGAGCTGGACGACGAATCCACGTGCGATCCCACGCGCGCACGTTTCGCTGACTATGCACGTGCGAGCGTGAACACCGTGACTTCAGGACGCGCATTGAAGCGCACCGGCAGCGCGTGGCCGATTCCACGATTGATGTACAGCCGTCGGCCTTCGGAGAGCGCATACTCGCCCGCAGAGTAGCGACGATTGCGTACCGGCAGAATCGGTGGTGGCAGGAACGGCGCCTTGCACTGTCCACCATGCGTGTGTCCGGAGAGCACCCATCCATCGTAAGCGCCCCATCCGGGAGAATCGACGGTGTCCGGATTGTGCGAGAGCACGATCGTCGCGAGCGCCGGATCTGCCGTGGCGAAGGCGCGCTGCGGCGCGAACTGATGCGCCCAGAGGTCACCCATGCCGACGATCTGCAGGTCGCCAAGCACCGCGCTTTCGTTCTGCAGAATACGGACTCCGGCGTTGCCCATGATGGACGCGACGCGGCGCGCGATGTCCGCTTCAGACCACATGCTGCCAAAGTCGTGATTGCCGAGCGTGCCGACGGTGCCGATGCGCCCGCGCGGCGGATCGGCGTAGACGCGCTCCATCTGCGCGAACATGCCGCCGCGCGGATAGTGTGTGATGAAGTCGCCCGTGTACACCACGATATCCGGCGCCAGCGCGCGAACCTGCGCAAAGACCTCCGCGATGTATTGGTCGGGAACAACGGTACCCACGTGCAGGTCGGAGAGCTGCACGATCGTCTTCCCGATCAACGCCGACGGCAGATTGCGCACCGGCATCGGATGCCGTTGCACGTCCACCCAGTACGGCTCCCAGAACCGGGTGTAGAGACCGGTTGCCGTGGCGCCCACGAACGCGCTTGTTGCGGTGTACAGAAACTGACGACGATTCAGCATGGTCACACAAACTTAGCGATAGTGAATGCTCTCCCCAGCTTCGAGGATTTGGACATGACACATCAGGACGCCGAAGCCATCATCGCCATCGCGGCGATGGCCTCGATGGCAGACGGCCGTCAGGACGCGAACGAATTGTCGGCGATCGCCGACGCCGCCCGACGTCTTGGCCTCCCCACGGCCGAGGGTGCGCTGCAGCAGGTGACCGGCGGCCAGCTTTCGATCGCGCAGCTGGCCGATCAGCTGAGTGGCAGCGACGCGCGCCATGCCGCCTACGACGTGGCAATTGCCGTCTGTTCCACCGGTGGTGCCCCCAACCCGCAGGAAGACGAATTCCTCCGCTCTCTCGCCACGGCGCTGGGCGTCGACGTCAGCAGTTCCAACACCGCCGCAGGCGCCGCGATCCAGTCGGTTGCATCCATCGCCACTCCGCCGATGCTGGCGGCGCCGACCGTGGCGGGCGGAGTGCCCCCCGTCCTGGACGAACACATCCTCGATCAGGCGATGCTGACCGCCGCCCTCGAGCTGCTGCCGGACCGGCTGGCCAACATCGCCATCCTCCCGCTGCAGATGCGGCTCGTGCGTCACATTGGCCAGCAGTACGGGCAACAGATGGACGCCAATCAGGTGAAGGATCTGGCCGCGACCTTCGGTCTGGGCGCCGCCGCTCAGGTGATGGAGAGCGTCGTCCGCAAAGCCTTTGGCGGTATTGCCGGTGGCCTCTTGGGCGGACTCTTCGGCGGTGCGGCCGGCACGGCAGCCGGTGGCGCAGTGACCTTCGCCAGCACGTACGCGCTTGGACACGCGGCCCAGCAGTACTACGCGCAGGGGCGCGCGCTCTCGACGGCGGACATGAAGGCGCTATTCTCCCGCTTTCGCGGCGAGGCCGACACGATCTATCCGCGTGTGCAGGATCGCATCGGCACGTTGGCGCGCGGGACGAATCTCAGCTCGTTGATGCGTACGATCACGGGCTAGGCATCGCTCGAATGGCGCGAATCTGATGCCAAGCAAGTTCGGCAGGCTCCTGCTGCTCCTGACGCTCGTTACCGGGAGCGCGTGTGCGAAGGCGGTATCGACAGCGACGCTCGATGCCGCCCCCGCCCTCTCCAGCCGTGTCGCGGATACGATCTTCTTCGTGTCCGCGCGCGCCAGAGACGGCGGACGCACGGAGCGGCGATTTTCCGATACACTCGAGTTCGGTCTCGCGATTCACACGCGTCGGCGCTCGGCGGACGTCCTGACTGACGGGCTCGACCTTGCGCTCGTCGACTCGGTGTCGCTCACGCAGCTGCAGTTCATCGAACAGCTGCGTCTGGCCGCGAGCGACGACACCACTTCGAACACCGAAATCGCGCGCAATGCGGACAGCATCGCGCTGCTCTATGTCCACGGATACAGCACCTCCCTGCACGAGTGCTGGCGCAATGCATCCGAATCGCGCATGCGTTCGCGTTCGGCCGTGCCTTGGGTCGCGTTCTGCTGGCCCTCGAACGGACTCGGCTTCGAACGGCCAGCGCGCGGAGCGATTCTGGACCGAGCCTACCGAGAGGATTCCGCCGCCGCTGCGGCAAGCGCTCCGGCATTCCTTCGCACGGCCGAAGTCCTGCTCGACGCCGTGCCACCGGCTCGACTACTCGTAATCGCGCACTCCATGGGGTCGCAATTGGTTGGCGGTGCCCTCGCCGATTCCACCTCACTGCGAGCACGTCTGGAGGCGGCGCCGGTGCGGGCGATCGTCTTCGCGGCCGCCGATATGGAAACATCGCATTTCACGAATCGTGTCGTGCCGGCAATGCGGCCGCTGTCGACGCGACTGGTGGCTTACGTCTCCGGGCGCGACCGCATGCTGGCGCTCTCGCGCCAGCGCAGTGGCACCTCGCGCGCCGGATTACGCAAGGTCACCCCGCTCGTACTTCCGGGACTGGAGTCGATCGATGCCACCGAAGCGCTCGTCGCCGAAAACTGGTTCCAGGGCATTTTCGGAACCCACCACGCAGTGCGCCGTGCCTCGGCGGAGCTATACGATCTCGTGCACATCGTCGGCGCGAATCGGTCACCGGAGTGTCGCGCGGCGCTCGGCACCGGACAGTTAAACTCCGACAATGTGTGGCAGCTGCTCGACGTGCGCCCCGATCTCTCCGCGGTGGACCTCAGGTGTGCGCGTCACGACGTACGCCGCCGGTGAACCTCGTCCTCGCGAACGACGAGCAGCAAACGCTGCACCGCAAAACCGAGTAGCGCACGACAAGCGGTGCATCTTAATACGGTTTAACGCACCGACGGTTTGCGGCAACGCGATCCCGGTACTTCGCGCGGGCCATGCGGTAGTTGACGGCAGCGGCTCAGGCGATGCACGTTCTGCCAAGCGTGGAGGTTCGCGCACAGCCACCATGGAGCCCGCGAGGGTATCGTCATGCGCGCGGTTTGTGCGGCAACGGGAATGCTCATGCTGGCTGCCAGCGAACGCGTGGTGGCGCAGCCGAGGCTACCCGCCGACGGAGGCCAGACTGTTTCACTCGGTCAGCCAGGACCATGGTCGTGGTCTCTCGGCGTTGCACTGGGACTTCGCGACGATCGCGTCCGCTCCACGGCCGGAGTCGGCGAGGCGCGAATCGGCGTCTATCATGAGCTGTTCAGCCGCGCGCTCGGCGTCGGTGGCCTTCAGGGTGAGCTGTACTCGCAGTCGGTGAATGCGCGATTCGGCGCCGGTGGGCGCCTGCGGTTCGTGTCGCAGTTCACCGGAGTTGCGCTCGGTGCTGACTACAGTGTGACGGAATCGCGACTGCGTCCGATTTTCACATATGTACATCCGATTCGACGGGGCGGTCTGTTCGGCGACGGGAGCGTCGCGCGCCTGGATGTGATCACCGGACCGCAGCACTCGGCGATGCTTGGATTCGAGAAGCCGCTGCTGCGTCGCATTCCGATGGGAACGACGCGACCGCGCACCGACGTCGCGCCATTGCCGCGCGGCGTACGAGTTGCCGCCGAGTCCTCGTCAGCATGGACGACGCTGCGGGCGCCGCTGGCTGAGGCGTACGAGGCGGCGCGCCACATTCAGCAGCTGTGCGTCCCTTGGGTCGATCACAAGGGCGGAGGTGGCGCCGAGAGCGATGAGGCGGTGCTCGACCGACTGCTGGAGATCAAGGGAGCTGCCAAGTCCGCGGTCGGAAACAGAACGGTGGAGGCGGAATCCCGTCGCCTGCACGATGCCATCGATCAGGCATTCACGATGGCGCTGGGCTCCGCGACGTTGGCCGGGAAGACCCCGCGCGAATCGGGCAACGCCATCGGCGCACAGGCGCGACGGCTGCTGCTCGTGGAGGTGTTGCTGCCGTACAATCGGCTCCTGGGACAGTCCAAGGAGTTCGATTCAACACTCGGCCTCGACGTGCTCGCACGGGGGGCGTTCCTGCGCTGGCTGCAAGTGGAGGCGAGAGCGCCGTCGCAGTCGTCCGGTGCACTGATGTCGGTCTTCGATGCGCTGCTCGACATCGTCGAGGAGACGCGGAGCCGCACGCGGCAGGAGTGGGGCACATCGCGCTTTGTGTGGCTACCACTGCAACTCGCGTTGCGCCCGGAACAGTACGACTCGCAGGCAGAACTCGATGCGCTCGTAGAGCTGGCGACGCAGACCAGCTTCACGGACAGCAACAGCGTCTCGTACATCATCAACGAGCAATTCCAGTCGCAGTTGCACCGCACCATTCTGGCCGCGCGGCAATATCACGTGCTGTGGACGCACGACTTTCGCGGCTACGACGCCAAGGGCGAGCCGGATGAGATGAGCTTTCGGCAGGTGCTGCTGTCGTACTTCGCGGCGATGACGGCACGCGTGCGCGCATACGACAGCACGGGCACGTTTCCCAGCTACTTCATCCTGCTCGACGAATGGTTCTACGAGATCAATCGCGGTCGACTTTGGATGGATTTGCTGGAGAATCCGACACAACACCGAATTCGACTACCCGCGCGCTACGCGTTCATGGGAGACTCCATCCGCGCGGCCCAGCAGCGACTACGCTCGGCGATTGACGCATCGGTGCTTCTCACCGCACAACGCAAACAGTATGGGGAGGATTGGCTTCGCGATCTCGTGAAGGTGCAAGTCAGCATCACCAACGCGTCGGATCCGAGCTTCTGGAGCTGGGGGGTTGTCACGCACTTTCCGCTCCCCGACACGTGGATGCGCGACCATCGAAAGATCGTGTTCTACGATGTGACCGAAGCCGATCCGTTTCGCGGAGAAGGCATCCTGACCGGGGCGGGAATCGGGGAGCACTACGCCAACCTCTCGTGGGAAGACCGTTCGGTGCTGGTCCGCGGTCCGGTGCTCCTGTCGCTCAAGACCGCAGCACGCGAGTCGCTTCGCAAGCAGGGGCTTTCCGATCTGCGTATTCCTGCGGTGCTGCAGCCGCAGCGGAGCGATGGCGATTCGCGCGTCGCGCGTGCGGACGCGGACGTTCGAGCTCGCATGGACGCCGAACACTCGCGTGGGCTTCGCGCCGTGCAACTGCACAACGGCACGGGCTTCGACCGCAAGGACGTCAATGTGGCCAAGGCGGTGCTCTACACGCTCATGCCTGCCGGTTCGGTCATCAAAATCCCCGACTCGTTGTGGAACGGTACGCTCTGGGGCTCGGCGTTGATTGGTGCAGCGCTTCGAGGCGTGCGCGTGATCGTCATCGCTCCCTCGCTGCAGAATGCGCCGGCGCGCGCGTTTGGATCGATGGTGCGCAGCAGAGAGTTGCTCTGGCGCCTGGTGATGGCGTCGCGACTGCTGTCGGACGAAATCGCCGCCTCTGGCGGATTGCTGAAGGTGGGGATCTACACCTCTCGCCTGCCCATCAGCGACATCAAGGGTCGGCTCACCGCAACGAATCGCGTGTTCGTGCAACAGAACTGGCTACGCGACCTCATGCAGTTTCCTCCCGCGGTCTATCGCGCACTCGCCAGCGAAGTGCGTGACAACGAGGGAGTTCGCACCACGCGCGCGGATGCGGATAGCGCGTTCGACGACTTCAAGTCGGAGGGACGCGCACTGCTGCACCTCAAGGCCAACTTCTTCGCGTCGCGCGAAGCCTGGACACTGATGTCGCAGCCGGAGTGGTCGGAGGTGACGCGCGTTTTCACGCGGCAACGCGAAGCGCAGGTACGCGCGCATTCGGTCACGCTCATGGACGCCGGAGATCCACCCGACTCCACGATCGCACTCAGCGACGCGATCGTGCAGCGTTGGCGACAGCGCCTGTCAGCTGAATCTCGCGACCGAATCGTGTTCTTCACCGTGCTCGGCTCTGCCAACCAGAATGACCGGAGCATGGTCAGCGACGGTGAAGCGGCGCTTGTGCTGTCCAACTGGCCGGCTGTGGTGCCGTACCTCGATCTGCTTTCGCTCATCGGGCAGTGCGACTGGATCGACGAACCCAGCGCGCTCGACGCGCTGCTGCCGAGGCAGGGGTCGCTGCGCACGCGCTTCGCACACTGGTTCAAGCACGTGTTTTGAGCACGTGTTTTGACGACGCACATCCTCGTCCGCTCGCACGCGGAGACGCCGCGTGCGAGCGTCGCGATCAAGGCACCAGCGGCACCACGCGGGACGACGGAATGAGATAGAACGCCTCCTGACGGGGCCGGAAGAACCGGAACCCTTGCTCCGTCAGGTGCGCGTCGTCTTCCATCATCACGAACACTTTCTTGCCGCCCCACTCGGGCACGGCCGTCGCCGTATTCAGCTCGACGGAGATGTAAGAACCCAACCGCAGCCGCGCGTTCTGCGTGAGCGTGTCGGAGCGCAATGCACTCCGAAAGTCGATGGATGCGCCGAGTCCGTGCCCCTGCGCACCGATCGGATGCGAGTACACCATCGCTTCGATCCCCTGCTGCTTCATCTCGGCCATCGTCGCATTGAACACCGTGCCACCGGTGAGCCCCGGACGTGCGGCGCGCAGCATCAGCGCATCCTGCAGTGCGTTCGTGTTGCGCAGCGCGGCCTTGAGGCCGGCGGGTGCATCCTTCTCCCCCGGCTTGAGCACGTAGGCCATCTTCTGCCAATCGGTATCGAAGCCCATGTAGCTGATGCCGAAATCGATGTGCACGAGATCGCCGGGCTGAATGACGATGCGCTCGGGCGCGACGGCGAGAAAGCCGCGCGACGTGGCCACTTCGCCCACCGCGCGCTGCACGCGGAGATCTGGCTGGAACCAGGTGCGCACGCCCGCTTGCCCGAGCATGTCGTAGAGCGCATTGCGCACGTCACCCACCGTGGTTTTGCCCGGCGTGATGAACTCGCGTGAGAGCGCGCGCTTGACGATCCCCTCGGTCACAGCGACGGCCGTCGTGTAGTGCGCCATCTCGTCGGGGAGGCGGGTGTCGAGGTACTCCTCGATCAGATCGCTCGCGCTGGTGAACTTGGCCGTCGCGTCAGGGCCCATCGCTTCGCTCAGGAAGCGGTGGGCGTCGTAGCCGAGCGATCGCGTTTGGCCGCGGCGGCCGCCGATGCCGAGTCCGATCGTCTTGGGCTGCCATTGGTCGTAGAGCGCCTTGAGCGTAGGCGCGGGGGGGCGCGGCTCGTCGGTGGGCGCATCAAAGAAGCGCGCGACGTTTTCCTCGGTGTAGGCGGTGATCGCGTACTTCTTGAGCCCCTTGTCGCCCCCGTCGATGAAGACGAAGAAGTCCCGATTGCCCGTGTAGGGTCGGGGCGGCGCGATGTACTGCGAGAGGGGATCGTCGTGGAATTCCTCGTTGACCACGATCCACATGCCGATCCCGTGGCGGCGCATCATCGGAAGGAGCGCGGCGTGGCGCTGGGTGAGCCAGCCTTCACGTACCGCGATCTGTTGCGACCAAGGGAGCAGCGCCGGGGCGCCAGCGGTACGGGTGGCGGGCGCGGCGGGGCGTCCCTGCTGGGCCCGCAGGTCGGCGCGGGCGGTGGCCAGGCTCGCGCAGGCGAGCGCGGGGGCGAGCAGTCGAAGAGGAGTCAGGCGCATGGCGGAAATAGAAGAGGCGGCGACGGCAGTGCGCCAGCGTACCGCCGAACCGGCGCGTATTCTAGGGTTGCCCTCCGACGCCTCCACGTCCGGGCGGTTCCGGCCCATCTCCACCCCCGAGCCCCGCATGACCACTCCGCTCCATTCCCTGCGCTGGCCTGCGCTGCTGTCGGCGATCGCGCTGTCTGCGACGTCGCTTGCCGCACAGAACTCCACCGGCGGCGCCAGCCCCGCAACGTCAGGCAACTGGGATCCGCAGGCCGTTCTCAAGACGGAAGCGTGGGTGAAGCCCCCCGCCAACGTGACGAGCATCATCACGGCGCCACGCGTCGACATCTCCTTTCCGTCGCCCAACGCGTCGCGCTCGCTGTTCCTGCGCACGACGGGCGACGCGCGCGGCGACATCGCGCTCTACGGCAAGGAGCACGTCTACCTGGGCGGCCTGCAGGTGGATACCAAGGCGAATCGCGCGCGCTCGCTGACGACCAGCAATCGCAAGGGACTCGAAGTGGTGGATCCCAAGACCGGCACCGCTCGCGCGTTGAGCACGCCGGCGGGCGCGAGCATCTCGTCGCCCGTGTGGTCGCCACTTGGAACGCAGGTGGCGTTCATCGCGAACTACGACGCCGTCAGCCAGATCTTCATCGCCGACGTCGCCTCAGGAAAGTCCACGCTGCTCTCCAAGGCTCCACTGCTCGCCACGTTGAGCACCGATCTGGTGTGGACGGCGGATGGCAAGTCGGTCATCGCCGTGCTGGTGCCGGACGGACGCGCGCCGGCGCCGGAGAACGAATGGGATGGCGCGACGGATGGTCCGCTCGTGCATCTCACCAATGCGCGCGCGCTGCCGCAGCCGGTACACGCCAGCCTGATGCACAGCGTGCATGAGCAGAAGCTGCTCAAGTACTACACGACCGGCCAGCTCGCGTTGATCGACGTGAAGACCAAGGCAATCAAGAAGATCGGTGCGCCGCGCATGATCCGCGACGTGGACGCGTCGAGCGACGGCGCCTACATGCGCGTGACGATCATGACCGAGCCGTTCTCCTACATCGTGCCGGTGTCGAGCTTCGGCACCGTGCAGGAGCTGTGGGATGCGTCGGGCAAGATGATCACCACGCTCGCCACCACGCCGCTGCGCGAAGGACCGGCGGCGGACGGCGATCCGACGGGTGGCCGTGGCGGCGGTGGCGCTGCACCGACGGATACCGGCAAGCGCAACATCCAGTGGAACCCGGTAGGCCCGGGACTCGTGTACCTGCAGTCGGTCTTCGCCGCCGCACCGGCGGGTGGTAACGGTGCCGCCGGCCGTGGCGCAGGTCGTGGTGGTGCGCCGGCCGCTGGTCGCGCCGGTGCAGGCGCGCGTCCGCAGCCGACGAGCGTCAAGTACGTGCAGTGGCTCCCGCCGTTTGGCGCCAACGACACCAAGGTCATTTACGAAGGCGGTCCGCAGCTCTCGTCGGTGGCGTACAGCGCTGACGGCAAGACGATGTTCCTGAGCGACAGCGGCTCGACCTATGCCGTGCGCACGGCCGACATGACCAAGCGCTACAACCTCGGCCGCGGCGTGACCGTGGGCGGTGGACGCGGGTTTGGTCCGGCCGGCGGCGGCGGTCGCGGTGGCCCCGACACGACGAACGTGGGTGGCACGCTCGCCACGAAGACGGGCCCGAACGGACAGACGTTCGTGGTCGTCACCAGCGACAACAAGTCGGTGATTCTGCAGGGCACGAAGGTGCCGGGCATCAAGTGGAACTCCGAAGCGCCGCGTCCGTGGGCGGACAAGCTCGACATCGAAACGGCGGCGCGCACGCGCATCTTCGAGAGCCCGGTCGACGGCTTCGATGAAATCGTCGCACCGCTCAACGACGACTTCACGCAAATCCTCTATCGCCACGAGTCGCCGACGGTGATTCCTGATGTGTGGATGCGCGACGTGGCATCGAACACGAACAAGAAGCTGACGAACAACAAGGACGTCAGCCCCGATGTCTCCAACGCCATTCGCAAGCGCCTGCAGGTGAAGCGCCCGCGCGAAGGGAACACGATGTGGGTGGACGTGACGCTGCCGCGCGACTGGACGCCGGGCGTGAAGCTGCCCGGCATCATCTGGTTCTACCCGTACGAGTACACGTCGCAGGCGGAGTACGAGCGCTCGCGCTTCAGCACCAACATCAATCGCTTCCCCGAGGTCCCCGCCACGCGTCCTGCCTCCAGCACCAAGCTGTGGGTGACGCAGGGCTACGCCGTCATCGAGCCGGACATTCCGATCTGGGGTGACTCGGGCCGGATGAACGACAACTACACGCGCGACCTCAAGGAAAACCTCGACGCGGTCATGGACGCGGTGGTGGAAGCGGGCTTTGTGGATCGCAACAAGATGGGCATCGGTGGCCACAGCTACGGCGCCTTCAGCACGGTCAACGCGCTGACCCTGACGCCGTACTTCAAGGCCGGCATCGCGGGCGACGGCATGTACAACCGCAGCCTCACGCCGTTCGGCTTCCAGAGCGAGCGACGGAATTTCTACGAGGCCCAGAGTACATACCTCGACATGTCGCCGTACTTCCGCGCCAACAAGATCGCCGGCGCCCTGCTCATGTATCACGGCACGGAAGACCAGAACACGGGCACCGCGCTGATCAGCTCGCAGCGCATGCTTCTGGCGCTGCAGGGACTGGGCAAGCAGGCGGCACTCTACCAGTATCCATACGAAGACCACAGCGTCGCGACGTACGCCAGCGACCTCGATCTGTGGGCGCGTTGGCTCGCGTGGTTCGACGTGTACGTCAAGAACCCCAAGGGCGACACGAAGGCCTTTACGCCGTAATCCGAGACGCCCTTGCATCACCCGTTGCTGCTGGACACCACGCTGCTGACGTTCGACAATCGATTCACGACGCAGCTCCCGGGCGACCCTGACGGTCGCCCGGTTCCACGGCAGGTTGTCGGCGCGTGCTGGTCTCCAGCCGCGCCGACCGCCGTTTCAGCCCCTCGCCTGCTCGCCTATTCGCACGAGATGGCGAGTACGCTGGGCTTCACGCCCGAGTACGTGGCGTCGGACGAGTTCGCGCAGGTTTTTGGAGGCAATGCACTACTGCCGGGGATGGAGCCGTTCGCGATGTGCTACGGCGGCCATCAGTTCGGCAATTGGGCCGGCCAATTGGGCGACGGCCGCGCCATCTCGCTCGGCGAGAGCATCAACGCCGCCGGCGAACGCTGGGAGCTGCAGCTCAAGGGCGCTGGACGTACACCCTACTCGCGCAGTGCCGACGGTCGTGCCGTCCTGCGCTCGAGCATCCGCGAGTTTCTCTGCAGCGAAGCGATGCATCATCTGGGTGTCCCCACCACGCGCGCGCTTTCGCTCGTCGGCACCGGAGATCAGGTGCTGCGCGACATGTTCTACAACGGCTATCCCGAGTATGAACCGGGCGCGATCGTCTGCCGTGTCGCGCCGTCGTTCATTCGATTCGGCAACTTCGAGATCTTCGCCGCGCGCGGCGACATCGCGCTGCTCACGCAGCTCGCCGACTTCACCATCGCGCGCGACTTCCCGCACATCGACATCACCGCACCCGACCGCATCGCCACCTGGTTTCGCGAGGTGTGCACGCGCACGGCAACGATGATCGTCGGCTGGATGCGCGTCGGCTTCACGCACGGCGTGATGAACACCGACAACATGTCGATCCTCGGCCTCACGATCGACTACGGGCCTTTCGGGTGGGTGGACAACTTCGATCCCGACTGGACGCCCAATACGACGGACAGTCGCGATCATCGTTACGCCTTTGCCAAGCAGCCTGCGGTCGCGCTGTGGAATCTGATGCGCTTGGGCGAGGCGCTCGCTCCCATCGCGCCCGAGGCCGAGGGACTGAGTGAAGGCATTGCCGCCGGTATCGATGCGTATCGCGAGGCATTCAATCGCGAGTATACGGCGATGATGGCTGCGAAGCTTGGACTGCCCTCGTGGGGTGCCGACGAACTCGAACTGGCCACCGATCTGTTCAACCTGATGGAGCAGAGCGAAGTGGACTACACCCTCAGCTTTCACGCGTTGGCGCAGCTCGACCTCGCCGCGCCTCGCATCGATTCACTTCGCGAGATGTCGTACGACACGGAGAAGTTCGACGCGCACTCGCCGCAGTGGGAGCGCTGGATCGAGCACTATGCGGCGCGTGTGCTGGCGGTTGGTGAAGCGGCACCGATTCGACTGGAGCGCATGCGCCTGACCAATCCGACGTACGTCCTGCGCAACTACATGGCGCAGCAGGCCATCGATGCCGCCACGGCCGGCGATCTCACGGAAGTGAACACGCTGCTGGAGCTGCTGCGTCGCCCATACGACGAACAACCGGGCATGGAGCGCTATCGGACGAAGCGTCCGGACTGGGCGCGTGACAAGGCTGGCTGTTCGCGATTGAGCTGCAGTTCGTAGCCAATCGCAGCACACGCGCACAAACCGCGACAGTTTCGCGTTCTGTGTGCATGACTTCTCCATCGCTCTCATATCGTCTCGCGTCGCGCCGGATCACGTACGCCCGCGCGCGACTGTTGCTTGGCATCTCCGGGGTCGGCACCTCCGTGCTCCTGGCCACGACGGTACTGGCCTTCGACCTTCCCGCTCGGCTCCTCTCGATCGACGCGCGTCAGCCTATCGGCGCGGCCGCTGCATCACTTATCGCCGCGCTCGCGTTTGGTGTACTTGCGTTCGTGCCCTTCGACCTGATCGGCGGCGCGTGGCTGGTCCGAGAAAAGTCGGCTCCCTCGGTGTTCTTCCGACGCTGGCTTCGCGGCGTCGCGGCGCAACTGTTGGTGTGGTGCGCCAGCATCGTCGTGCTGCTGGCGGGCACGCGTACGTGGGGAGCAGGCGGTGCGCTCCTCGCGTTCGTCTTGATGCAACTCGTGCTGGCCGGTACGCGCGGCTGGTTCGCGCAGCGCGTGGCCGCGATGCCCGTGCGCGCGACTCCCGCTATCGTGTCCCGCGCGGCCGAACGCGCGGGCCTCGATGCCTCACAGCTTCGCGTGTTGGACGTACCAGACGAAGGCTTCGTGGGCGGCTGGTCGGGCGTACGCGGAGGCACGCTGCTGATCCCGCTGCGCTGGTCGCTGTTGCCCGATCGAGCGCTCGAGGCGACACTCGCACGTCGGCGCATCATCCGCGACAGCGGCGCGCACCAGCGCGGCGTTCTCGCCGCGATCCTCTGGAACACGCTCGGCTTCGCGCTGGTGGTTGGGCTGTTGCCGTACGTGACTGTTGCACCGCTCGCGTCTGCGGCTGGACTGTGCACCGCTGCGGCCGGCATGACGCTCTGGGCGTTTCTCGGGGTGCTCGTGCTTCCCACGCCATCGCGTGCCGCTGTCTTCGCGATCGATGCGGCCAGCGTCGAGGCCGTTGAGCCTGCGACGACTCGCGCGCCCATAACGACGGCCGCTGCGCGCGATGCCATCGAGCAGCTCGATCGGTGGCAGGACGACGAACCCGCGCGCTCGCGTCGAGTGGAGACGATTTTTCACCCCGTGCCAGCGCGGAGCGAACGTGTGCGCCGACTCGCCGCGCCCCAGACAAGCGCACCAGCGATTCAGCGCTGGTACGCCAGCATCCATCACGTCGCACGACATGCACTCTGGCTCAACTGGGCGTCGTTGACGCCGCTGTCACGTGCCGTGCACTGCAATGTGGGGCGACCGTCGCTGTGGGTCATGCTGCCGGGCGACTGAGCGCGTACGACTATCGCAGTAGCTGCTCCAACTCTTCGCGTCCAAGTCCCGCGATGGGACCTGAGTCGCCACCAAGGATTGCATCGGCTAACGCGCGCTTGCCGGCCTGCAGTTCGAGAATGCGCTCCTCGACGGTGTCCTTGGCGACGAGTCGCGTCGCGATGACATGACGGCTCTGCCCGATGCGATGCGCGCGGTCGATCGCCTGCGCTTCCGTCGCGGGATTCCACCACGGATCGAGCAGGAACACGTACTCGGCGGCGGTCAGGTTGAGACCGGTGCCACCAGCCTTGAGGCTGATCAGGAACACGGGGCACTCGGCGTCGTTCTGGAAGCGATCGACCTTGGCCTCGCGATCGCGCGTCTTGCCGTCGAGATACTCGTAGACGATGCCGACGGCATCCAGACGGCGTTTGACGATCGCGAGCAACGACGTGAACTGCGAGAAGACGAGCGCTTTATGGCCCCCTTCGATGACTTCCTGCAGTTCGTCAACCAACGCGTCGAGCTTGGCGCTGTTCGCCTCGATCTGCGACACGTCTGCCAAGCCACGATGACTGGCCGCTTGCCGCAGTCGCAGCAGCGCCTCCAGCACCTGCATCTTGGCCTTGCCCAAGCCGACCTTGTCGATGGTGGCGTTCAGATCGCTGCGCACACGCGCGAGCAACGCATCGTAACTCGCGCGCTCCTCGCCCTCGAGCTCCACGTACAACGTGCGCTCGGTACGTGCCGGCAAGTCGGTGGCCACCTGCGCCTTCGTGCGCCGCATCATGAACGGACGCAACGCCTGTGCGACGGCAGCGACGGCCTTGGCATCAGGCGCGAGCGGACCGCGCACGGCTGTTGACATGGCCGTCGGGGCGGAGAGCAATCGGCGGAACGCAGGTGCCGCACCCAACAGGCCTGGATTGAGGAACTCGAACAGGCTCCACAACTCGCCCAAATGATTCTCGACGGGCGTGCCGCTCAACGCGAGACGATGCGTACCGCGCAGCGCACGCACGGCGCGCGTGACATCGGCTGACGCGTTCTTGATCGCCTGGGCTTCGTCGAGGATGATGTAGTCGAAGAAGACCGTGGCGAGCTTGGTGACATCGCGACGCAACGTGCCATACGTCGTGATGACGAGATCGAAGTCGTCGAACTTTGGTGCCAGCTTTTCGCGCGACGCACCAAAGTGAATGCCCACGCGCAGCCCCGGCGTGAAGCGTTCGGCTTCACGCTGCCAGTTGAACACGAGTGAGTTGGGGACCACCAGCAGCGACGCGCCGTTACCCGTCTGTCGCTGTCCATCTAGCAACGCCAGCACCTGCACCGTCTTGCCCAAGCCCATGTCGTCGGCCAGCACACCGCCGAGGCCACAGCGCTGCAGCAGCTGCATCCAGCCGAGTCCGAGCTTTTGGTACGGACGCAGCGTACCGACGAACGACTCCGGCGGCTCCACCGATTCCACTTCGGTGAAGCTTCGCAGCTCGTGACGAATGCGCTCGACCATCACCTCCACATCCACGGTCTGCGCCGAAGCCAGCAGCGCGTCAACCAATGCCGCCTGCGTGGAGCGGAAGCGATAGTTCTTCCCCTGCCGCTCGCCCAGCGCAATCACAGGCTCCATCTCGTCGATCCACTCGAACGGCACGCCGAGCAGCGAGCCGTCTTCCATGGTCAACATCCGAATGCCTTCAGCGCGCGCCGCGCGCAGGGCGGAGAGTGGCACCACCTGTCCGTCGGAGAACTCCACGCCGGCATCGAGATCGAACCAGTCGATGCCGGAGCTCATGCGCACGAACGTCTGCACATCGGCGCGCACGGTCGCACCGTCGAGCGTCACCTGCCAGCCGGCCTGATTCATCGCCAGCGCCAGCATCATCGCGCGCGTGACGGGGATCTCGTGCGACGGCATGTTGGGCGCGTTCCAGCGCGTGCGCTGGGCCCCCTGCTCCTCCAGCAACGCCAACGCCTGCGACTCGGCCTCACGGTCACGGTGCGTTAGGGTGCGCGTGTCGTGCTCGAAGAAGCGGTCGCGTCCCGCGCCGGCGGGCAGCATGCGCGTGCCATAGGCGAACTGCAGGTTCACCGACGCGGTGGCGTAGGCGCCGACGGCAGTAGGCGCCACCACGATCGAGAGCTGCGGAACCGGTTGTCCGATGCGCTCGGCGATCACGATGCCCGCCGGCCAGCGCACCCGCATGTTGGGCGGGAGCTGCATCAGCGAGTCGATCAGCGCCGGAATCTCGTGCGGGGCGGCGATGATCGGCGGTGCGTGCTTGAGGTATTCGAGAAAGCGCGTGTCCGTGCCCGGAGCGAGCGGTTCGACGGTGCCGCCGCTCAGGGAGTACGCGCCGCGCACGACCACATCGGCCAGCGCGCGGACCGGGCGTCCACTGGCATCGAGTCCGGGCGCGGTTGCGACCTCGTCCTCGATCACCAGTTCGTCGCCGTTCTCCCCCTCGAAAGTCTGCTCCAAACCGCGCACGAGACGCCCGGTGAAGCGCCACTGTTCGATCTCCCCCTCGGCGGCTTCGCGCACGCAAGACAGATCGAGGGACCAGGCCTCGTCGTCTTTCCAGCGCAGCGGCTGGTAGGCCTCATCGGAGGTGTAGCGAATGCGCGCGCGATCAGTATCGCAAATGCGCCGCAACGTGACCGGCAGCGACGCGTCCGCGAGGATGAACCGGGCGCTCGGGCGCGTGGAGGCCGACGACACCGGGATGAACTCGTTCGCCGGACGAGCGCCAAGGAGGAGCTGGGCAATCATGCGGTCCTGCTCGTCGGCTGCGGCTTCCCATCCTTCGCTCGAGACGGAAATGGACTTGGCCGCCCCCCACTCGCCATCGCGCTGGCGACGCTTCTCCAGCGCCACCACGACGGACACCATCTGCTTCTTGCCGGATTCCGTGTTGGGATCGACGAGATACACAATCCGCGTCTCGTCCGGAACGGAGCGGCGGCGTGGCGGCTGCACGACCGGCTGTGTGCGGTCTTCGGCGGCCCACTGCTCGAACACCGCCGGAAGCGCGTGGCGCCACCAGGCGGCCGGGCCGAGCGGAGAGGTGAGGGTGGTGGCGTCCTCCACAGGCATGATCGTGGGTGGGAGAATCCCCGCCCGTACGAAATGCCGCGCCAATGCCCAGATATGCTTGCAGCAGTCGCCGTCGCGGCCGATGGGGCAGGAGCAATAGAGCACCGCCCGTGGCCGGTCGTCTTCCCAGCGGATAGAGACGTTGTACCAGTAGTCCCCACGCACGCTGGCCGCGATGGCGTAGTTCGTGACCTGCGGTTGGCGAAGCTGCAGGCCATTGGCCAGGAGTTCACCACGCTCGCGGACGGAGTCGGGGACTTCGTGGAGCTTGATACGTAGAGCGTCGTATCCGGAAAGCGGCATCCCTGCAATCTCAGTAACGACGCGCCGTTCTACAATCCTGCTATCGATTCCCTGACGCGTGCCTGCAGCGCTCCAATGCGGCGCGCAGGTCGTCTGGCCACGGCTGCGAGCGCTGCCCGACGTAGTCGAAGTGGACGACGACCGCCTTCCCGTCCCCGGCCAGCACGTCATTGGCAAAGATCTGCTGCCGTAGCGTGGCGCTCGACTTGCCGATCGCTTCCACCCATGATCGGACCGTCAGCTGCTCTCCGTAGAGGATCTGGCGCCGGAAGTCCACCGCGACATGCGCCAGAATGAACGCTCGCGCCGGCGCCTGCATCGCATCGAACATCGCGATGCGCGCCGTCTCGATATAGGAGACGAAGCTCACATTGTTGATGTGCCCCAGGGCGTCGGTATCGGACCAACGCATCTGGATAGGGGTGACATGCACCCGACCGTCCTTCGGCTCGGAGGACTGGCTCATCGGCGGCGCGCCGTCACGAGCACCGCGATCTCGTCCGGGCGCGGATTGATGAAATCGAGTCGCACTCGACCATCTGGGAGCGTGCTGACCGTTGCCGGGATGGCGCTGTTGGTGAGGACCCAGCCGGCAGGGAGCACGACCGCATTTGCCGGCCGCCCGAACCCGCGATCCCACACGAGTTCGTCGCCCACGAGACGATAGCGCGCACTGTCGGTGTAGGTCTCGGACATACGCAGCCGCGCCGATCCTCCTGCGGTCACGGGAGCGAAGCGAAAGACGACGGCTTCGGTGGTCGGGGTCACGTCCGTCGCGCCGACGTTGGCCTTGGTGATGGCGTCGCCCTTGAGCACATCGAATCGCAGCGATTCACCGGTGTCGAGGTTGCGCGCGGACGGATTGGAGACGCTGCTGCCGGCGCGCACGACGTTGACGTAGTAGCTCATGCCAGCGCGCGTCTCGGTGTAGTCGTGGTACAGGTCGAAGGCGTGCGTTTCAGGCTGCTGCAGAAAGTAGACGATCTCTCGCGACTGGCGCGCCCGTTCATCGAGCCGCGCGGCGACGCTGGATGGTTTGGCCGTCGCGCCGAGTGCCGCGACCGCACGCGCGCGCAGGATCAGCGGCGCCTCTGCCGGCGTAGCGTTCCAGAAGCTGATGGCGATCCGACCGTCCGACTCCTGCAGCACCTGCGACGGGTAGTTGCATGACACGAGTTCGTAGCCCTTGGGCAGCACCACCGCGTTGCGCTTGATGCCAAGCGGTCGATTGAAGACGATCTCGCTGCCCTCGACGAAGTAGCTCTTCGCGTCTTCGTAAGTCTTGTCGATCAGCACGCGCGCTTCACCGCCGTTGGCCGGCACGGGATGCGCCAGCGTCACGCGGATGTACTGCTGCGTACTGTCCGACACGCGCACGCCGCCCGCGCGTGCGACCGCCGCTCCGACCACATCGAAGACGAGCGGCTTTCCCGTCGCGCGATCATTCACATGTTCGTCCGTCGCGATGCTGCCGGCACGAATTGGATTGAAGTAGTGCGTGGCGCCCGCCGTTGTGGCCGTGACGTCGTAGATGATGCGGAACTTGGCGGACCCGGGCGCCAGCAGTTCGTAGCGTGTGTAGGCGTCGGCTTCGGTCTGCCGCGCGGGAGTGGGCGCCTGCGCGCGCATCGTGGACGTGACGCAGAGCGTGAGCCCGAGGGCCGCGCCAGCAAGGCGCAGTCGACGTGTACGGATGGGCGTGAAGAAGCGAGACACGGTCGTGGCCTGAGGTCGATGGCGAGCGTGACGACGGGAAGTAACTTTTTCGGTGTGCCCCAACTTGCAGTCCGGGTTGCCGATGCGAAACCATAGCGAAACCATTCACCGCTGAGTCGCCATGCACGCCGAAGTCGAGTCGCTGGTCACGGCCGTCAACGCAGCGCGCGACACCCTCGTCGCGTCGATTGCCGATCTGGACGATGTGCAGGGCGCATTTCGGCCTGCGGAAGGTGTCTGGTCCATCGCCGAAAACCTCGAGCATCTCTGCCTCGCTGAGTTGTCAGGTATCACGAAGATCAGTGCGGCGGCATCGCAGTATCGACGGGGCGCGCGCTGGACCGATGCACTACCCAACGCCGGTCGCTCCGCGAGGGAGATCATCGCGGCGACGTGGACGGAACGGGTCGACGCACCGTCAATCGTCGTGCCGAACATCGGCGGTCCGTTGAGCGTGTGGGTCTCCACGTTCCGGGCGCTCGGCGGCGTGTTGCGCGAGGTCTGCGTCACCTTGGACGGGCTGCCGCTCGACGAGATCATCTACCCGCACATCTTTTCCGGTCCGATGAGCGCGCGACAGCGTCTCGATTTTCTCCGTGTGCACATGGAGCGCCATCAGGCGCAGATGGCGCGTGTACAGCAGGATCCCCATTTCCCGAGCGCGTGATGCGACGACTTCGCGTTGACGTGACGGCGCGTCCCCAACGGCGCCTGTCCAACTGGTTCTTCCTTCTGGTCGCGCCATTCCTGCTGCTGGGCAACGTCGAACTCGTTGCGGCGCAGCAGGGACCTGCAAGGTTCGTGGTAACGTCCGCTGCAGCTGGTGCGCGATGGTACAAGGGGAATACGCACACCCACACCACCAACAGCGATGGCGACACGCCACCCGAGGCAGTCGCGCGCTGGTACAAGGCGCACGGCTACGCCTTTCTGGTGCTGAGCGATCACAACGTATTCACCGATCCGAAAACGCTCGCATCGCTGATGGACTCCACGTACCTGCTGCTGCCGGGCGAGGAGGTCACGACCGGCTTTCAGAAGGCGGCGGTGCACGTGAATGCGCTTGCGGTCACGCGCGTCATTGCTGCGCCCAAAGACTCCACGCTACTGGGCACCGTACAGAAAACGGTCGATGCGATTCGTGCGGAAAACGCCATTCCGCACATCAATCACCCAAACTTTCTCTGGAGCGTCGACACGGCCACGCTCTTTCGCATGCGCAATGACAAGCTACTCGAGATCTTCAACGGGCACCCGACGGTGCACAATCTTGGTGGCGGCGACTGGCCGGGAATGGAGGAGGCGTGGGACGCACTCCTGACGCGCGGCAGGCCGCTGTACGGCATCGCCGTGGACGACGCGCACCACTTTCAGGGCGAGTTTGCGGCAGCGCGTGCGAATCCAGGGCGCGGCTGGGTGGTGGTGAAGGCGCCGGCACTCGAGACGCGCGCCATCGTCACGGCGATGGAGGCCGGCCAGTTCTACGCCAGCACCGGCCCCATTCTCGACGATGTCGTGACCACTGATCAGACGCTACAGG
This sequence comes from Gemmatimonas sp., assembly GCA_965279375.1. Classification (GTDB taxonomy): domain Bacteria; phylum Gemmatimonadota; class Gemmatimonadetes; order Gemmatimonadales; family Gemmatimonadaceae; genus Gemmatimonas. The sequence goes on from OZ257156.1 coordinate 5,133,711, forward strand.
TGCGCATCACGCGGCGCGGCGACTTCAAGTACACCACGCAATTCATCGGCGCCAACGGCACCGTGCTCGCGACCGACAAGTCGCTGACGCCCACATATCGTCTCAAGGGCAACGAGACCTACGTGCGCGCGAAAGTAATCGAGTCCGGCGGCGCGGCCGCGTGGGTGCAGCCGGTGTTTACGACGCGCTACGGGGAGACGAAGTAGCGCTCGAATTGGCCGCAGCCGCGCCAACGCCGGCTGCGCGTCCAGTCGCCCACGACCACAAGAAGTTGTAGCCGCCGATCGGACCGAACGCATCGAGTACTTCGCCACACAGGAACAGTCCTGAGTGGCGTTTGCTTTCCATGGTGCGCGGATCGATTTCCGCGAGGGACACGCCGCCGCCCATCACCTCGGCCTTCTTGTAGCCTTCATCGCCGCTCCACGGCAATTCGCCGCGCACGAGCACGTCGATGAGCCGCAACCGCTCGTCGCGACGCAACTCGGTCAGCGGGCGATGCACATCGACATCGGCCATCTCGAGTAATACGGTCGCCAGCCGGTCGGGGAGTTCGTTGCGCAGTGCACCCGTCACGGTGCGCGCACCATGCGGCTTGAGCGCGGCCTCCCACTCGGCCTCACCCAACGCCGTCCACTGCACCGTCATGCGCGCTGGTGACGTGCGCTCGTTGCGTGCGCGCACCAGTACATGCGACACGTTCAGCGCCGCCGGCCCGCTGTATCCCTGATGCGTGAAGAGAAATCCGCCGGTGTGCGTGGCGCTGCGCTCGGCAGACTTTGCGGAGAGCGTGACCGGCAGCGACACACCCGAGAGCGCGGCGAGCGCGGGCGAACTGCCAGTGATCGGCGTGAGTGCAGCGTACGTTCGATGAATCGTGTGACCCAAGGCTTCAAGCACGCGCAGTCCGAAACCGTCGCTGCCCGTGTTGGGCACCGAGAGTCCGCCGGTCGCGATGATCACGCGGTCGCACGTGAGGGGCGCCGCACCCTCGCGCTCGACCACCCAGCCTTGTGGCGTCGGTCGCACGCCCGTGACGAGCGTGTCCATTCGAATCTGCACGCCTTTGGATCGCGCGTGCGCCAGCAGGCCATCGCGCACGTCGCGCGCGCGGTGCGAGGCGGGAAAGACCTTGAGCGACTCCGTCTCTTCCGCAAGCGGAATGCCCAACTCCTGCTCGAAGAACTGGCGCTGCTGTGCGAGCGGCCACGAGCGTACGATCTTGCGGAGCGTATTTGGCGACGAGTCCGTGACGAATCGCGACTCGTCCACGCGCAGCGGAAGCACATTGCACCGTCCGCCGCCGCTGATCAGAATCTTTCGACCACCGTCCCGCGTGCGTTCGAGCAGTATCGTTTCTGCGCCCGCGTCGGCCGCGAAGATCGCGGCCATGGACCCTGCGGCACCTGCGCCGATGACGATGACTCGTGGCATGACTGGAAGTGTAGATTGCTGAAGGAACCTTCAGGCTGAAAGGTAGCGGGCTGCGACGCGCACGACACTGCTCGACGATGCTACCACACGAAACTGCAACGGAGACTTCGCATGCATGTGGGGATGATCGGTCTCGGTCGGATGGGCGCGAACATGGTGCGCCGCTTCATGCGTGGCGGCCACACCTGTGTGGTGCATGATCTCTCGGCGGACGCGATTCGCCAGATGGCGTCCGAGGGCGCGGTGCCCGGCGAGACGCTCGAGACCTTCGTTGCCGCGCTGCCGACACCGCGCGTCGTGTGGATCATGGTGCCGGCGGCGGTGGTGCAGCCTACGCTCGACAAGCTGCTGCCGCACCTCGAGGCGGGAGACATCGTCATCGACGGTGGCAACAGCTACTACCGCGACGACATCGATCGCGCCAAGGTGCTCTCGACCCGCGGCCTGCACTACGTGGACTGCGGAACGAGCGGTGGTGTCTTTGGACTGGAGCGCGGCTACTGCCTCATGATCGGTGGCGAGGTCGAGACCGTGCAACGACTGACGCCGCTCTTCGCAACACTGGCGCCGGGTGAAGGTACCGTACCGCTCACTCCGGGCCGCGCGCCCGCGGACGCCTCCGAGAGTTCGAGCAAGGGATACTTGCACTGCGGCCCGCATGGTGCCGGTCATTTCGTGAAGATGGTGCACAACGGCATCGAGTACGGCATGATGGCCGCCTTTGCCGAGGGACTCAACATTCTCAAGCACGCCAACATCGGCAAGCGCGATCACGCGGCCGACGCGGAAACGTCGCCGCTCAGGAATCCCGAGTACTACCAGTACGACTTCGATCTACCCGCCATCACCGACGTGTGGCGTCGTGGCAGTGTGATCACGTCGTGGCTGCTCGACCTGACCGCCGCCGCACTTGCACGCGATGAAGCGTTGTCGCAGTTCAGCGGACACGTGTCCGACTCCGGCGAAGGACGTTGGACGATTCAGGCGGCCGTGGACGAAGCGGTACCGGCCCACGTGCTCACGGCCGCGCTCTACGAGCGCTTTGGCTCGCGCGGCGAAGACGAGTTCCAGAATCGCGTCCTCTCGGCGATGCGCTTCGGATTTGGTGGACACCTCGAACCGAAGCGCGCCGAATGACTCCCCCGCACTCCGACGCGATGGTCTTCTTTGGCGGCACGGGCGACCTTGCGCGAAAGAAGATCTACCCAGCGCTGCTCGCGCTCTCGCGCCGCGGCAGACTCACGATGCCGGTCATCGTCATCGCGCGCTCCGGCTGGTCGGTGGAATTGCTGCGCGAACGAGTACAACACGAACTGGAACAGCGCGGCAAAGTGGATGCGACAGCACTCGCCAACCTGCTGGCGCGACTGGTCTATCTCGAGGGCGACTACAGCGATCCGAACACATACACGGCGCTGCGAACGACGCTCGGCGATGCCAAGCATCCGATTCACTACTTGGCGATCCCGCCGGACATGTTCGCGACGGTCGCCGCTGGACTCGGCGCGTCGGGCTGCGCAACCAACGCGCGCATCGTCGTCGAGAAGCCGTTCGGACGTGATTCCGCGTCGGCTCGGCGACTCAATGCAACGCTGCACGAAGTCTTCGCCGAAGAGAACATCTTTCGCATCGATCACTTCCTCGGCAAGGAAGCGGTGCAGAACCTGCTAGTTTTTCGCTTCGCCAACACGCTGTTCGAGCCGATCTGGAACAACCAGTTCATCGACAGCGTGCAGATCACTATGGCGGAATCGTTTGGTGTTGGGAGTCGCGGCAAGTTCTACGAAGAGGCCGGTGCGATTCGCGACGTGATTCAAAATCACCTGTTGGAGATCCTCGGCTTCCTCACCATCGAGGCGCCACGCACTGGCGGCACCAGCGACCTGAGCGACGAGCAGGCGCGGCTCTTCGCCAACGTGCGCACGCTCACCACCGACGATGTCGTGCGCGGACAGTGTCGCCAGTACCTCGACGAGAAGGGGGTTCCCGCGGGTTCCACCGTCGAGACGTATGCGGCGGTTCGACTCCACATCGATTCGCCGGGCTGGCAGGGCGTGCCATTTCTGATTCGCGCTGGCAAGTACCTCGCGGTGAGCGCCACCGAGGTCCTCGTCACGCTCAAGCCGCCCACGCATCACGCGCTGCACGGCGACACGCCAAACTATCTCCGATTCCGACTGGGGCCCGACGTAAAGATCACCATCGGCGCGCGTGTGAAGAAGCCGGGAGAAACGCTCGACTCGGAGCCAGTGGAGTTCGTGGTGATGCATCACCCCGACAGCAACGAGCTCGATGCGTACGAGCGACTGCTTGGTGATGCCATGGAGGGCGATCAAATGCTCTTCGCGCGCGAGGATTTCGTGCAGGCCGCCTGGCGCATCGTCGACCCGGTACTCGGCGATGCAACGCCGGCCTTCTCCTACGAGGATGGCCAGTGGGGACCGCGCGAGGCCGAACGTCTCGCGGTTGAGGCTGGCGGGTGGCATAACCCCGACGGGCCAACGTGAGCGAGCTTCCCGTAGGTGCGCGGGCTCCGTTCACCGCGCACGAGCTTCGACAGTTCGACGACGCCGCATCACTCGCGCTCGCGGTAGCCAACGCGGTCGTCGTACACGCAGAGCGGGCAATTGCCGACCACGGGCGTTTTGTGTTGGCGCTGTCCGGCGGTACCACACCAGCCCTGCTGTACGATCATCTGGCAAGCGCACCATTCGCGTCGCGTATCGACTGGACGCGCACGCATGTCTGTTGGGGCGACGAGCGTTGTGTCCCGCCGAATGACGCGAGAAGCAACTATCGCATGGCGCGTGAGCGACTGCTCGACCACGTGCCGATTCCGGCGTCGCATGTCCATCGTATTCGTGGCGAGCAACCCGCTGCGGACGGTGCCCGTTCGTATGAAGCTGAGCTGCGAACGCTTTTCGAAACGTCGCATGGGCCACCCCGCACGGGTGCGCGCGAACGCTTCGATCTCGTGCTCCTCGGGCTGGGAGCAGACGGTCATACGGCGTCGCTGTTTCCCGGTGGCGATGCCCTGCTCGAGTTGGAGCGCTGGGTCGTGGCGGCCGAAGCGCCTGCTGCGTACGCCGCCGCATCGGGCGCCTGGCGCGTGACGCTCACGCTGCCGTTGATCAACGCCGCCGCGAGCGTGATGGTCCTCGCCGCAGGTGCCGACAAGTCGCACGTGCTACAACAAGTACTCACACAGCCACCTGACACCGATGCGCTGCCCGCGCAGCGCGTGTCGCCAACTGACGGCCAAATGCTGTGGCTCGTTGACCGAGCGGCCGGAGCGCGCCTCGGCTAGGTGCGCGTGGCGGGTTCAATCGAGACGACATGGCGCTCGCCGTCGTCTACGAGCGGAATCACATCGTCGGAACGCAACACGCCATCGATCGTGACCCTACCCCCGGACCGTCGCACTGCGGCCGGATCGATGACCGAAATCTCGTACGTACTCGCGCCGAATCGATACGCGATGTCATAGCGCGGCCACGCATCCGGCACGCACGGAGCTACGCGTAACGTGCTGCCGACTTTGGTGAAGCCGAGCAGTTGCTCGAGGCCCACGCGGTACATCCAGCTCGCACTGCCGGTGTACCAGGTCCATCCACCGCGCCCGAGTTGGCCAGCGGCCGTATAGACATCCGCGGCCACGACATACGGCTCGACCCGATAGCGGGCCACACCGTCCGCCGAGTCGGTGTGCGTCAGCGGGTTGATCATCTGGAACAGTTCGAACGCGCGGTCGCCGTTCCCCTGCATGGCGGTCGCCATCACGGCCCAGAGTGCTGCATGCGTGTACTGCGCGCCGTTCTCGCGCACGCCGGGGAGATAGCCCTTGATGTATCCCGGATCGTGCGTGCCCCGATCGAACGGCGGTGTCAGCAGCATGATGATACCGGCATCGTCGCGCACCAGCTCCGACTGCAAAGACTGCATCGCCAGCGACTGACGTGCTGGCAGGCCGGCGCCGGAGATGACACTCCAGCTCTGCGCGATCGAGTCGATGCGACACTCGTCGCTGCTCGCCGAACCGATCGGCGTTCCGTCGTCGTAGAAGGCGCGCCGGTACCACTGACCATCCCACGCGTTGGCTTCGATGGCGACCACGTAGGCGTCGGCAAGAGCACGAAGCTGCGCCGACTCAGGGGCATCGTGCCTGGCATCCGCGTACACAGCGAATCCGCGCAGCGTGGTGACCAGAAACCATGCCAACCACACGCTCTCGCCCGTGCCGCCGGCACCAACGAGACTCATGCCGTCGTTCCAGTCGCCGGAACCGATGAGCGGCAGCCCATGCGTTCCTACGGTGCAGGCACGTCGCAGGGCACGCAGGCAGTGTTCGTACACACTAGCGTGCTCGTCCGATACCGTGGGCAGGTCGTACAGTTCGTGCTCGCCCGGCTTGAGTACGCGCATGTTGAGAAAGGGCACATACTCATCCAACACGGCTGCGTCGCCTGTCACCCGAACGTACTGGTCCACCACGTACGGCAACCACGCCAGATCGTCGGAGAATCGCGTGCGTACCCCACGTCCGCTGTGCGCATGCCACCAGTGCTGCACATCGCCTTCGGGAAACTGCCGTGCGGCCGCGCGAAGCAGATGCGCACGTGCCAGACCCGGCTCGGCGTACACGAACGCCAGCACATCCTGCAGCTGATCGCGAAATCCATAGGCGCCACCGCTTTGATACAGCCCCATGCGCGCCCACATGCGCGATGACAAGGCCTGATACAGCGTCCACTTGTTGAGCATCGTGTCGAACGCGGGGTCGGGCGTGGCAACGCTGATCACGCTCAATCGTGCATTCCACTCCGCCGCCGAGTGCTCCACGGTCGCCTGCGCGGACGCGACCGGCTTCAACCGCGCGATGAGCCGCTGTGCATCGGCCTCCGTGCGCGCGGCACCCAGCAGAATGCTCATCTCCCGATGTTCACCGGGCGCCAGCAGAACGCGCCACTGAAGTGCGCCGCACGGATCGAGCCCCACCCCGGATCGCCCGTCCAGCGCGTCGAGGCCGAGCGCACGTGGATCACCAAGGTGTCCATCGCGTCCAATGAACGAGAGTCGGTCGCAAGAATAGGAAACAACGGGCTCACTCGTGGCCAAAAACGACGCCCACGCAGTGAAACGTTCATCGAAGTGATTCTGCGCAATGACGGCCTGTGAGTCGTCTGCATAGCGCGTGTACACCTGATGCTGCGTGTCTTCTCGCCGCGCGCCGAGCGCCCATTCCGCGTACGCCGTCACGGTGATCTGTCGCGGACGATCGGTGGTGTTGGTCAGCGTCAGCAGCGACACCTTGACGGCCGCATCGCTGGGCATCGCCATCTCCAGCTTGGAGACGATCCCGTCGTGCACGTGCTCGAATGTCGAGCGACCCGCACCATGACGCACGCGGTACTGACCGGCGGTCGGAACGGGCGCAGGCGTGGCGCTCCAGAGCACATCCGACTCATCGTCGCGCAGATACAACACATCGGTACACGGATCGGAGACAGGATCGTTGTGCCATGGAGTCACGCGATAGAAGTATGCGTTCTCGGCCCACATGCAGCCAGCGCCGCGTTCTGACACCAGAAAGCCGCCATGTGGATTGGCGATGACGTTCGCCCACGGTGCTGGCGGCAGACGCGTGGCGTCGATGGTCATCACGTAGTCGTTACTCCCGTCCACTCCACCGATGCCGTTGCCGAATCGCAGCGTGCTCTCGTCCACACTCAACGCGGTCGGGGAATCGTGCGCGCGCAAGCGCCCGCTGCGCGGAATGAGTGGCAGCACCAACGGGCGCAATACGGACACCAGCGACGCGAGCGCACTGCGCTCGCCGGGCAGCGCCGGGATCGGGAGACCGCGCACACGCCGCAGCGCGATGTGATCGCCGACGTCTCGTTGCGCCAGCTGCGCACTGTCGGCGGCGGCGAGCACCCGTCCGACGGTCCGGCCGTCGCACGCGATCTCGACACGCGCAGTCGCCGAGAGCATGAGGTAGTCGTCCGCTGTGAAGGCCTCGCGCCGGCGGATGTGCACGCCACCCGGGAGATCCACGTGTGTCGCGTCATCCGCCGCGATCATCGACTCGACGATCGCATCCCGCAGCTCCTGGAGGTAGTCGTAGGAGTGCGTGTTCACGATCACGAGATCGACGGCCAAGCCGCGACGGCGCCAGAAGCGGTGCGCCGCGAAGAGATCGCGCAGTGTCTGCAGTCCATCAAGCGAGTCGATGACTGCCAAGACGATTGGCAGATCGCCCGAAATGCCGTACGACCACAGTCGAGGCTGCGCCCCGCGATTGCGCGAGCGTTCATCCCGCGGCGGCGCCAACGATCCATTGCCGAAGAGCACCTGCCCCGCCAAGTCCTGAAACACGGCCGCGTTCGTCGCCGACACGCCGAGCTCGGCGAGCTCGATTTGCGTGGACGTCCACGCAATCTCGAACGCGCGCTGCGCCGCGTGCGAATCATGGTAGCGACCGGCGAGTTCAAAGGCTGACTCGCGGCTGGCCGCCACGAGCGTGGTGAAGGCGACACTCACGGTCTGGCCGGGTGTAACCCGCACGCACGTGCGCAACGACACGATGGGATCGAGCACGGCACCGGTGAAGCCGGACAGATCCCCGTCGGTGCGCAGCGCCTGCGGATCACGCACGTCGTGGCCACGGCCCAGAAAGCGCCCTCTATCCGTCTCGCATGAGGTTGCACCGACGCGATCACGTCCCGCATCGACCACGTGCACGCACCACAGGCGTGGCTCCTCCGGGGTACGCGGGCGTCGTGTAGCGGTCACGGCGGTGCACCACGCATGCCACTCGGTCTCGACGAAGAGGTTCGAGAACGCAGGATGCGCGCGGTCCGCGTCGGGAGAGGTGAGCACGACCTCGCCGTAGCTGGTCAGCTCGATGTCGTGCGATTCGCTGCCGGTGTTCGTGAGTGTGATGCGCCGGACTTCAGCGCCGTCGGCCGGCACGACGGTGAGCTCGGTGCGCGTCTCGATGTCACCATCGACGCGATGCCACAACACACGGTCCGTGGTCAGCTGCACGCGCATCCAGTCAGGCGTGGCGCGCACAGGTTGCTGCGCACTCGACCAGACCTTGCCGGTCGTGCGATCACGCAGGTAGCAGAACTGCCCGGTGTTGTCCGCGGTGCTGTCCGCACGCCAGCGCGTGACGGCCAAGGCTCCGTAGCGACTGTATCCGCTGCCGGTGTGGTTGACCATCACGGCGTAGCTCGTGGAACCGAGCAGTGCCACGCGTGGTGTCGGCGATTGCAGCGGGTCGATCTCTCGCACCTTCGGATGCTCACGCTGCGCTTCGGATATCGAGTCTTCCGGACGCGCGCCTTGCGCTCGCTGCATGGTCAGACGTCGCGGTACGCGCTCGAAGAGCAGCAGCTCCGCCGACTTCACCAGTGCATCGCTGTGGAAGCGCTCCTGCCAGACGTCATCCAGCACCACGTTCGTGAGGGAGACGAGCGTCATGCCGATGTGATGCGCCATGTATGTACGCACCAGGGCGAGACGGTCGCCCGGCACCGGCCGCGTGTAGTCGAGCGCATCGCAGAAGCCGTACTCATCCAGCGCACCCATCGACTCGAGCGTGCGCAGGTTGTCGAGCCCTCGCGTGGGGTCGATCATCGTGGCGAGCGCGGTTGCATATGGGGCGATGACGAGATCGCGACCGAGCCCGCGCTTGAGCGCGAGATCGGGAATGCCGAACGCGCGATACTGATACGTCTGATGGCGATCGCGAACGTTGTAGGCACACTCGCTCACACCCCATGGCACATTCTTGCCGCGCGCGTACGCACGGTGTCGTCGCACGGCCGACTGGTACGTCTGATCGAGCAGCGTGTAGGGGAGCGAGCGCATGACCAGCACCGGCATCAGGTACTCGAACATGCTGCCACTCCAGGACACGAGCGCCGTCGAGCCTGCGGCCACGTTGAGCGCGCGCGACAGCCGGAACCAATGCTCCACGGGAACGTCGTTCTTCGCGATGGCGACAAAGCTCGCCAGGCGCGCCTCGGAGGCCAGCAGATCGTAGCACGACGCATCCGGTGCGAACGTATCCGGCTGATACCCGATCGTGAACAGCTTCGCTTCGGCATTGTACAGGAAGACGAAATCCATCTCGCTGACGATGCGATACGACTGGTCGGCGAGCGCGTGCAGACGCGGCGCCAGCGTCGGCTCCGCGTCGGCGAATCGCAAGCACGCTTGCCGCAGCGCGATGAGATGCCCGGCGATGTTGCCACTGTCGACGGTGCTGATGTAGCGTGGCTCGAGCACGCGCAAATCGTGCAGGTCGTACCAGTTGAAGAAGTGTCCGCGAAAGGTCTGGAGCTGCTGCATGGTCGCAAAAGCGCGCTCCAGGCGCTCGACCATCTCGGCCAGCGGAATCAATCCCAGATCATGCGCGCTGGTGGTCGCGAGTAGCTGCAGCCCGATGTTCGTCGGCGACGTGCGCATGGCGACAATCGGGTCTGGTGTCGCCTGGAAGTTGTCTGGCGCCAACCAGTGTGTCTCTTCGCTGACAAAGCGCTCGAAGAACTTCCAGTGCACGGCTGCGTAGCGCCGCGCTTGCGCGCGTGCACTTTCAGACAGCAGTTGCCGTGGTGCGGGTGCGGGCTTGCTGAGCCAGTCGGCGATGCTCGGTGCGGCAACCCACAGCAGCGTGGTGGCCCACAAGGCGATCGCCGACGGCACGAGTTCACTCAGCGGCGCGTGCAGCGACAGCTGGTGCCGCACCGCGAAGGCCGAAATGCCCGTCGCCAGCAACACGACCGCCGCCACCGTCCAACGCATGGCGCGCCAACTCTGCGCGCCCACCGCGGAGACCCGCTTCTCAACAAGCGACGCCGACCGCCACTCGAGCAAGTGCTTGCGCGATACGGCCAGTCGGTAGAGCGTGCGGCCGATCGCATCGGCAGAAATCCACGCCTGATGCGGCAGGAATGTCAGCGCCGCACCGAACTGTTTCGCGCTGACGATCGCGTCTTGTCCGACGGCGGCGTAGTACGCTCGCCACGACTTGTCCAAGGGCGGCCGAATCACGGCCAGCAGCAGCGACGTCACCCACGGCGCCACGATGGCGCCGAAACCCAATAGCGTCCACCGCACCGCCGATCCGGGAAGCAGCGTCCATCCCGCGACGAGCAGCATGAGCTGCGAGATCTCTACCGTGCTGCGGCGCAGATTGTCGAGAATCTTCCACTGCGAGAGCAACGACAGCCGATTCCGCTCAGGACCATCCGGGCCCGGCACGTGGCGCCGCAGCCACGGCAACAGCTGCCAGTCACCGCGTATCCAGCGATGCTTGCGCTGCGTGCTGGCGACGTAGCTCGACGGATAGTCGTCGTACACGATCACATCGGTCGCGAGACCAGCGCGCGCATAGTTGCCCTCGATGAGATCGTGCGAGAGCAGCGCGTTCTCGGGGAATCGGCCGTGCGTAGCCAGCTGAAAGGCATCCACGTCATAGATGCCTTTACCGGTGTAGCTGCCTTCACCGTACAGGTCCTGATACACGTCCGACACCGCGGTGGAGTACGGATCAACCCCGGGGTAGCCAGACGCGATGGACGCGAAGCGGGAGTGATGCGCGCTGGGCAGTGACACACCAACGCGCGGCTGCAGAATGCCGTAGCCACGTACGATCCGGCGAACCGACGGGTCGTACACGGCGCGATTGAGTGGATGCGCCAGCGCTCCCACGAGCGCGGGCGCGGCGTCCGGCGGAAGCACGGTATCGGAGTCGAGCGTGATGACGTACTTCACGCTCTGCAGCGGCCCGATGTCTCCGGAGATGGTGGAGAACGCCATCGTGGAGCCACCGCGCAGGAGGCTGTTGAACTCCGCCAGCTTGCCGCGCTTGCGCTCCCATCCCATCCACACGCCTTCGCGCGCATTCCAACGGCGTGGCCGATGCAGCAGATGAAAGGCGTCAGGCTCATGCGCCGAGTGTCGCTCGTTGAGCGCGCGCACACCGGCGACGGCCGCCGCAACCAAGTCCTCGTCGCCGGGCATGTTCTCTGCGGGCGCGTCGAGGAAGTCGCTGAGCACCGCGAAGTGCAGATGCGTTTCTCGGTTTGCCAGAAACTGCACTTCCAGATTGGCCAGCGCTTCCTGCACATCGTCCACGGTGCCAAAGAGCGTCGGCATCACCACGGCCGTCCGATATTCTGCCGGCACTCCGTGTTCGTGCAGATCCAACCGCGGCAGCAGGTCCGGCGCAAGCACCGTCGTGACCAACTGATTCAGCGTATTGGCCGCCACGTCGAGTGCAGGCAACAGCGTGAAGAGCAGGACCAGCCAGAGCGAGCGCTCTGGATGCGACTCGAGCAACAGGGCCAGCGCCAGCAGTGCGATACCGGTACAGAGCAGCAACCCGCCGAGGAATACCATGTTGGGCGAGCCACGCACGGCACGGCCGACGCGTTCGCCGATGTGCGGGATGTAGCCCATCGCCTGTTCGGTCTCGAGGGCGCCGTCATCGATGAGGTAGTATCCCACATGACAGCGATGCGGTGACGCACTCGACTCCGGTACACGCATCTCCTGCTGCGCGCGCGCGATGACCCACTGTGCCACAGCCACTTCGCGGCGGCCGGTACGCTTGGCGATCCGCTCGACCACGTGGCGGTAACGATCGCGCGTCGCAAAGGTCATCTGCGAATAGAACCCCGACGGATCGGTGCGCAGCACGGCTTCCATCGCGCTCTGCTGCTCCACGAACATGCGCCAATCGCAGCGCCCCACCTCGCGCAGGCTCATGATGCTGTTGGCCATCATGATCTGCGTCAGCGCCAGCCGTTGCGTGGAATGCGCGGCCGACTCCTCCGGGCTGACGCCCGCATCACGCAGCCAGTGCTCCAGCCACGCCAGCGCCGGTGACGCGCCTTCGGCACGCCGCAACGACTGCAGAAATCGGGAAACGAAGTGCGGCGTCAGCGCATGCTCCGCATCCGCAAACTCGCGCAGTCCAGCACGCAGCTGCGCGCCACCGCGCGCACTCGCCGCGACGACGCGTTCCGCCCAGTGATCGGCCAGCTCTGTCTCGTCGAGTCGCTGGATCGTGCGCAGCGCCATGCGTCGCACACTTTCGATCAGGCCGAGCCGCAGCATCGCCGGCATTGCCCACAACTCGCCGATGGAGAGCGGCGTGACGCTCTGGAATGCCTCGACGTACGGATTGACGTTGTCGAGATCGATGCGCGCTTCGGTGTGCGAGATCAGCGAAATCGCGATCTCGTACACGCGCGGATAGCCGGCCAACGGGCCATGGCTCAGCTCGGGCAGCTCACGATAGAAGCCACCCGGTAGACTCGACCGGACCTCGAGCAAGTGCTCCTGCACGACGTGGTAGTTGTCGAGCAGCCATTCGGCAGCGGGTCCCGCATCGGCGATATCGATCGAGATCGTGAGCAGGCGGCCGTACGCCTCAGCCAGAATGCCCCGCGTATCGGCCAGGCGCGCGAGCAAGCGAGCTGGACGTAGCGGAATCGTCCCGGACGCAAGGCGCTGGCTGCGCGCAACGGCGCGTGCGCGCGCAGCCAGATGCTCCAATCCAAGCAATTCGCCCCGAATGGGACCGACGAGCATCTCGTCGGTGGCCTGCGCGCGCAGCCGTGCGGCTCCGGTATTCATGAGCCGCCCGAGCCGTCGGCGAGTACGCTACACAGGGCGCCCCGCCGCTCTGTGGCTGCGCTCGCTGTCCTGCCTCGACGCCAGAGGCGTCGCATCGTCTGGTCCTGCCATCCGATTCACAGGACCTTTCGGCCCTGAATCACCTGCACCAGGACGACAACGACCGCGACGACGAGCAGGATGTGAATGAAGCCACCCATCGTATACGCACTGACCATTCCCAGGAGCCAGAGCACGATGAGGATGATGGCGAGAGTCATGAGCATGGTATCACCTCGAAAGAGAGAGCAAACAACTGCGGCTCCACTCTCTGCTATCAAGTTCCGTACCGCGGCGCTCGCAGTGACGTACGACCACTCGCCACAAACACAACGGGCCATCCACCGCGTCGGTGAATGGCCCGTGTGCCCGACAACCGCAGCGGCTACTGGTCGCTGAGCACAAAAGCGCGCAGCGGTGCGCCACCAACGTTGTTGTCTGCCGCGACGATGGTGCGTCCCGTCCCCGCCGTAATGGCGAGGCTGGCGACGTTGATCACCACGGCACCGGCGCGCGCCGCAGCCGCTGTACCAGCCGGTACCACGCGCACCTGATAGGTCCCCGCCGCCAGCGACAGGTAGGCCGACGCCGTCTGATACGCGACGTTCGCCAGTGTCGGCGTTGCGGTGGCGAGGTCCGCGCCGACCGCCGTGACGAAGATGTCCACGGCGCCGGCGGTCGGACTGAGATGCACCACGCGCACACGCGCCTGTCCCGAGGCAGGAAGCGCGTTGTCATCGACGGTCTGATATCCCGTCACGGCGCTGCCCGCGGCACCGCCAATCGCGTACACGGTACGGTCCTGGCTCTCGGTCACCGTGAAGTTGATCGTGGCCACGGTCGTGTTGGTGTCCGCCGTGCGCTTGAGCACCAGCGACCGCGATCCCGACAACACCGCGGCGTACAACGCGGTATTGGGTGCCGCGAGCGTGGCCGGCGTGCTCTGCGTGTACGTCAGATTCACGCCGAACGGCAGCTTCTCCAGAATGGCGTTGACGCGTCCGCGTGTGGTATCGGTGATCACGTTGACGAATCGCACGCGCCCCTGAGCACCCGACGGCTGCAGCGGGCCAGTGGCATCCTTGGTTCCGCAGGCCGTGCTGATCACGGCGAGCGCTGCGAACAGCGCCACATTGAAGCGACGGGCCACGCGCACGCTCTCTGAGTTGATGGAGTTCATATGCATGATGGGCGCCCTCACTGCGCCGTGCAGCCGGCCGGGAACGTACTCGGCTCGGTTGGATCGGGAAGCGCGGCGAAGCTGGCGTTAGGGTTGGCGTTGCGGTCACCGATGGCGTACGGCAGCCAGCAGCGCTGCCCTTGCACCGGCACCGCCGGCGCGGCCGTCGGACCACGAATGGCGTTGCGACGACGCGCGTCTTCCCAACGCTGACCAGTGCCCAGCAGCTCGTAGCGACGCTGCGTGTAGATCTCCGTGAGCAAGTCGGCCTGCGACAGCGCCGCGGTCAGTGCCGGGAGGCACGCCTTGGGATCGTCGAGTCCGCGTCCGCCCGTGCAGTCGGTACGCACCGAATCGAGCACCGCCTGTGCCGATGCGAGGTTGCCCTGCACCGCGAGCGCTTCCGCCTTGATGAGCAGCGCCTCGTCGGGCATGTACACGGGCAGCGGCGCCTGCGGACTGGCCCAGCGGCTGAACGGATCGAGCAGCGCGCCGACACGACCCGTCAGCGTTGTGGACGGCGTGACGAAATACGCAAAGCGCTGATCCTGCGCCAGCATCGATGTGCGGAATGAACGACGGACCGCGATGCCGTTGACACCGCCGGTGACGGCCGCATACGGATTCACCGTAGGCGCCGGGAACGTGAGCACCGACAGCGCCGCCGTACCCGTACGTGCCACGAGGTTCGACGCAGACAGTGCCGTCGCCTGATCGTTGGCCATGCGGGCGTAGCGAGCGCGATAGAGCTGAATCACGTTCGGCAGACTCACACCCGGCGTCAGGATGCTGTTGTTGAAGAACGCACCCGGCGCCGTCGCCGAAACCGCCTGCGCCGCCGAGTCGAGCAGCGCACGCACCAACGTCAGCCCTGCCGTGCGGCTCTCGTAGGTTGGAGCAGTGACACCGTACGTCTGCAGCGGGATCTTCTGGTACGACTGCAACGCTTCACCGAGTGCTTCCGCCTTGAGCGTCCACGCCAGCGCCTTCAGTCCACTGCGCGTGCCCGGATCGATCTGCGCAGACAGGGCGTCCGCGCCAGCGAGCAGGTCGTCGGCCGTGCGGACCGTGCGGTACACCGAGTTGAAGACGTTGTCGGCGATGCCCGTGCCCGACGGAACGGCACCCTGTTCCGCGTCGCTGATGGAAATGAGCGCTGCACTCGTGGCCGCAAATTCATCGGTCACGAGTCCCGCCGTGTACGCGTAATTGCCGTACGACGTCGCGAAGCGCGACTGCAAACCCGTGGCCAGCGCGATCACGCCATCCACGTTCGTGGTGACCTGCGCTTCGGTGGGGGAGTTGGGGTTCTGCAAGTCGAGGCTGCATGCCCCGAGGGAAACGGCGGCGACGAGCACCGCGCTCTGCTTGATCATGCGCATGAGTTCTGGTCTCCGCGGGTCAGTAAGTGAATCGCGCACTGACGGACCACACGCGCGGAATGGGATAGCCGCCAAAATCGAATCCACGGTCGGCGGCCGTAGTCTGCACCGAGCCGACGCCGCCGGCATTGGTGCCGAAGAGGTTGATCTCGGGATCGTAGCCGCTGTACTTGGTCCACACCGCGAGGTTGCGGCCCGAGACGGTTACGTCGATGCCGTCCTTGAACAGGCGTCGCGTCGTGGGAAAGTCGAGCGTGTAGGTCGCCGACAGTTCACGCAGCTTCACGAACGAGCCGTCTTCGACCCAGTACTCGAAGATGCCCTGCGTTCTGGCGTTAAAGCCCGGCGGCAGCTTGTTCGGGTCGCCGTACGGCAACAGCTCGCGCTCGTACGTCTTCGAGTTGCTGGCCACGCCGGCGTTCTGCGCACGCGTGGAGAGGTTCATCACGTCGTTGCCGAACACGCCGTCGAGCAGCATGCGGAAGCGCAGCTTCTTGCCGAGCGTCACTTCGTTGAGCAACGAGCCAAGCCATGACGGGTTCGGATCGCCGATGACCTTGTTCAGCGAGTCGTTGCAGGTGCCCTGACTGATCGCCTGGCGCTGCGCCGTCGTGGCGCCCATGTCCACCGCTTGATTGCTGCGGCGGTAGCGGCCCAGCGAGTCGAGCAGCAGCGCACCCGTCACGCAATTGCGCGCCGCGTACGAGCCATAGAACACACCGGCCGGCTGACCGGCGCGAATGCGGTTGGGATAGCCACCCGCCGACTGGAAGTCGAGGATGTCGAGCTTCTCGACCATGTTCTTGTTGGTCGAGTACGTCGCCGTGGTGGACCACTTGAAGTTGGCCTTATCCACGTTCTGCGTCTTCACCATCAGCTCCACGCCCTTGTTCGACATGCTGCCGATCGGGAAGAACTGACGCGAGAAGCCCGTGCTCGTCGCGAGCGGACGGAAGAACAGCAGGTCCGACACGAGGCGATTGTAGTACGTCGCATCCACGGACACCTTGCCGTTGAGGATGCCCGCTTCCGCGCCCACTTCCCATTCGCGCGCGCGCTCGTTGCGCAGCGTGGGGTTGCCGTACACCACGTCGTTCACGAAGCCCGGACGACCCGCGAACGGGAGCTGCGTGTACGCGATGAACTGCGAATACGCATTGACGATGCCCGGCTGGCTGCCCGCCCATCCCAGTGCACTGCGCACGCGGAAGTTGTTGACGAGACCATCGCGATTGTTCAGCACCACGAAGGAAGCGGACAGCTTGGGGAACGCCTGCCACCGCTCCGACGGCGCGAACGTGCTCGACGCGTCATAGCGCACCGCGCCGCTCAGGAACAGCCGATCCTTGATGGCCACTTCCTGCTGACCGAAGAAGCCGAGCGTGCGAAGTTCCACTTCCGTCTGGCCTGCACTGAAGACGGAGCCTGCGCCGACCAGCTCACCCACCGGCGCGAGTCCGTTGGCCACGGCGTTCGTGGTACGAACCTTCTGGCTCGTGTAGTTGAAGCCGCCCGTCGTGCGCAGTTCTACGGGACCCATCGGCTTCCACGAGTACGTGGCGATGCCGTCCTGGTTGACGATGCGGTTCGCCTGGAAAATCGACTGAGCTCGCCCAGTGGAGTTGGGCGCCGTACCCAGCACCGCATTGCGCGGCAGAAACTGGCGCGCCTCGAACGACGTGTTGTCGACGCCGATCGTGTAGTCGAGAATGAGCTCGGGAATCGGCGTCCACGTCAGCTTGCTCGAACCAATGAAGCGGTCGATCGTCTGCGGATTCTTGATGCGATCGATCGCCAGGAGCGGATTGGTACCGAGCGCCGGCGGCAGCGGATAAATGCCGTTGACCGGACGGAAGTCGACGTTCGTGGGCGCGAAGAAGAGCGAGCCCATGATGCCGTAGTCGTTGTTCTCGCCGAACGCCTGAAACTGGTTCTGCGTCGTGACATAGTTGGCCGTCACGTTGGCGATCAGCTTGGGGTTGAGCGTCTGCTGTAGGTTGATGCGCGCGCCCTGGCGACGCGACGACGTGCTCTTGAGAATGCCGTCTTCCGCCGACGCATTCGCGCTCAGGAAATACCGCGTCTGCTCGTTGCCACCTTCGACCGTCAGGTTCTGCTCCGTGCCCGCAGCGCGCGTGAAGATGTCGTCCTGATAGTTGAAGCGCTTGACCGGCAGTCCGTTCTCGTTGAACGGATACAGGTTGAACGGCTGCTGTTCGCGCAGTTCGTTGGACGAGTAGCGGCTCGAGAATGCGAAGCGCGGCTTGCCGATGCTGCCACGCTTCGTGAAGATCTGCACCACACCGTTGTTGGCGCGCGAGCCGTAGAGCGCCGCCGCCGCCGCACCACGAATGATCTCGATACGCTCCACGTCTGCCGGATTGAGATCGGCCAAGCGATTCTGCGGGTTGGAGCGTCCGCCGAGATCGATGAGCTGCGTCGACCCGTTATCGATGATCACGCCGTCGATGATGTACAGCGGATCCGAGCCCGAGATGAACGAGTTCGTACCACGCAGGCGCACCGACATGCCGCCGCCACCCGGACCGCCCGAGTTCTGCGAGATCTGCGCGCCGGCCACCTTGCCCTGCAGCGCCTGATCGAGCGTCACCGACTGCGCGCGGCTGATGATCGTCGAGTCCACCGACGCGATGCTGGTGCCGACCTTACGCTTCTCCGTCGGCGCCGCCGATCCGGTGACGATGACTTCGCTCAGATTCACTGCGCTGACGCGCAGCCCAAAGTCCAAAACAGCCGTCGCGCCCGCGGTCACCGTCACCGGCAGCACCAGCGGCGAATAGCCGATGCGCCGCACGCTGATGGCGCGCGGGCCAGCCGGCACCCCGGCGATCACATACTCACCGTTTGTGCCGCTGATCGCTCCCACGCGGGTGCCGGAGACCGTCACCTGCGCCTCTGCCAACCCTCGCCCGTTCGCGGCGTCGGTCACCTTGCCGCGCACCGTTCCGGTTCCTGCCTGTGCCGCCAGCATCGCCAGCGGCGCGAAGAGCGCGATCGCGAGTGCCATCGCGCCGCGCCGCACCTGTCGAAAAATCATCCGTGAGCTCCAAGTCTGCGTGTCCACCACAGGCTGACAGGCATGGCAGCCGTGGTCCTGCAAGGTCGCGTCGTGCGTGACATATAGCGGGAGGGGCTGCGTTGATCCACCCGCACCAGAGGACTCTTGTCGAGGAACTAGCCAAAGACCCCGCCGAGGCGGATACTCCCATGCTGCACAAACAATACTGCTCGCTCCTCGCACCTCCGACTGCTCATGTTCCTCCCATCGAACGGATCGGACACGCCGATACCGGTTGGCGTGGTGCGCGGTGTCGGCTACGACATTCGCGAGGCCGACGACGTCTGTTTGAGCATCCTCGGCTACTCGCGCGAGGAATTCGCACGCGGAGGGATTAATTGGCGGGAGATCACGCCCGCCGAGTACCTGCCCCTCGACGACGCCGCCTTTCGACAGCTCATGGGCGTCGGCGGGTTTACGACACCATGGCAGAAGGAGTACATCCGCAAGGATGGCGCGCGCGTGCCTGTCCTGATGGTGGGAGCACGCGAGCCTGAGTCCACCGATCACTGGATCGGCTTCGTCGTTGATCTGACATGCCCAGCGGTGCCCCGCGACCATGCCGTCGACTCCGCCGCGAAAGACGACAGGTCGCTGACCTTCCGGCTGGTGGGTGAACTGGTGCGTGAACGGCAGCGCATGCTCGCGATGCTCGACAGCACGGAAGATCTGATCTGGTCCACCGATCGGGAATTCCGGCTGATCGGCTTCAATCGCGCGTTTCAGGAACGAGTCCGCGCCGTCGGCGGCCGTGCGCTCGGCATCGGCGATCCGCTCATGGATGCCTCCTTCCCGGCCGACCAGCGCGCGATCTGGTCGCAGTGGTACGCACGTGCAATCGCCGGCGAGCGATTCAGTGCGCGCGATGAGTTCACGCTCGATGGACGTACCCGGTTCAACGAGTACCGCATTGCGCCCATCAATCTGCAGGACGAAGGAATCGTCGGCGCGAGTATCGTCGGCTCCGACACCACGGCTCGTCATCTGGCGGAATCCGCCCTCCGCGTCAGCGAAGCGCGCTTTCGCACGCTCACCAATGCGTCCCCGCTCGGCATCTTCATCACCGACCTGGACGGCGCCTGCGTGTACTGCAATCCCAAGCTCGCGGAGATCTTCGGCACCGCTGCCGCCGATCTCCTCGGAAGCGGCTACACCGAACGCATGCACCCCGACGACCGGGACGGCGTGCTCGCCGAGTGCGGTATCGCCATGCAGGCCGGCCTCGGCTTCGATGCAGACTACCGTGTGCTGCGCCCCGATGGCGTCGAACGTCATGTGCGCATCTGGACCACGCCGATCCACAACGGTGGGCAGCTCGAAGGCTTCGCCGGCACCGTCGAGGACGACACGGAAAAGCGCGCGCTCGCCGAACGACTCGGACAGCGCGAACGAATGGAATCGCTCGGTACCCTCGCTGGTGGTGTGGCGCACGACTTCAACAACATGCTGGGGATCGTCCTCGGTCACACCGAGCTCGCCATCGCGGAACTGGAAGAGGGCGGGGGCGCTCATGGCGCTGAGATCGGCGAGCATCTGCGCGAGATTCAAACGGCGAGTTCGCGCGCGCGCGATCTCGTCCAGCAAATCCTCTCGTTCAGTCGGCGCGCCGAACGAGACATCGCGCCGGTAGACCTGGGCGTTCTCGTCACGGAGAGCATGCGCTTGCTGCGCAGCGCGTTCCCCGTCTCCGTGGAAATGGCGTGGCAAGTCCCGCCCACACCCGTCATGGTGCTTGGCGATGCCACCGCGCTGCAGCAGGTGATCGTCAACCTCTGCACCAACGCCGAACACGCGATGCGGGCGAAGGGTGGCGGCGTCCTTTCGCTCCGCCTCGAAACCGACGGATCAGGCGACACGGGTGCAGCGCGACTGACTGTCTCCGACACAGGCACCGGGATGACGGCCGCCGTGCGTGCGCGTGCCTTCGAGCCGTTCTTCACGACCAAGGCCGTGGGCGAAGGAACGGGCATGGGACTCGCCGTGGTGCACGGGCTCGTGGAGAGCTACGGTGGCGGCCTCTCGCTCGAGAGCGTGGAGAACGAGGGCACCACCGTACGGGTCGCCTTGCCTCTCACCGCGCAGCCGACCCGCGCCCTCGCACCTGAGGCGCCCGAAGCGGGCGGCGTGGGCGAGGTGCTGCTCGTCGAGGACGAACCGGCGCTGGCCCGGTTTGCAGCACGTGCGCTGCAGCGCGCGGGATACGTCGTCACCATTTGCGAAGATGGCACCTCGGCGCTCGCACGATTCAGAGAATCGCCGGAACGATTCGACATCGTCCTCACCGACCTGACGATGCCCGGCATGTCGGGCGCCCAACTGGCGACAGAATTCAAGCGCGCGCGACCCGACCTGCCCATCATCCTGATGTCCGGCTACAGCGCATCGCTCACGTCGCGGAACATGCACGAATTCGGCGTCGAGCTGTTGCTGCAAAAGCCTTTCAAGGCCGTCGACTTGCTCAGCGGCGTGGCCTCGATACTCCGCACGCGTCGGACGCTGGTGTAGACACACCGCGCTCTGGCCGGCGGGCCGCGGCGCGGCTCGACGTGGAACGGCGCGCGCAATCAAGGCGCGACCTGCCGGCGGTACGCGCTCGGCGTCGTCCGAAACGCACGACGGAACGCCGTCGCCAGATGACTCTGATCCACGAACCCGCAGCTGATCGCGATATCGGCGATCGGGCGACGCGTTTCGCGCAGCAATGTCGCGGCGTGCTCGACGCGTCGCTGTCGCACGTAGTCTCCCGGCAATTTGCCCGTGTACTGTCGGAAGACGCGTGCGAGATGCACGGGATGCACGCCGGCCTCTCGCGCCACCTCGCCCATGCGGACGTCGGAGCCCAGGGAGTCATCCAAGTGTCCACGTGCGCGAGCCAACCACGCCGGTGCACAACGCGATGCCACGGCGCGCGGCAATGTCACAGCGTCCAGCAAGCCGAGCGCCAGCGATTCACGTTGCAGGACGCCGTCACCGTGCCCGTGTGCGCATGCATCCGCCAACCGTCCCGCGATCACACGGGCATCTGCCGCGGCGACCGTGACGGCACGCGATGGAAGGTGTGTGGCGGCGTCCTTCGCGGCGTCCACCAGCTCCGAGCCGATCGAAAGCGTCAGGAATCGCCCCGATATCACGCGGTCGCGTGCATCGAATCGGTCGCGATGCGTGGTACCGGCAGGATTGAAAATCAGTGTCGGCCCCGCGCTGACCGGCGGCGCGTTCTCCGCGCTCGAGATGTAGAGACCGTCGAGCACGAACACGAAATGCGCCTCGTCGTGCGAGTGCCGCTCGACGACGCGATGCGGATCGACATCGAGCAGCGCGATCTCGAGTCCCTGCCCCCGAATTCGCCGATCGACGGTGCCGTAAAAGGCCCCGAACGGCAGCGTCACATTTGCACCAACGTTCAGCATGGCGGAGGAGCGGCCTCGGGGGGATTGGATCGCATCGTCTTGTCGGTGCAATGCGCGGCAGGCGGATGTTGCGTGGATACAAGACGGTGGCCGTCGCAATCGCGAGATTGACGCGGACACATGTCTATCACGAGAGGAATGTCGATGAAGTTTCGAATCTGGTCTCGCCTTCGCGCACCACTGGCCGCACTCGGCCTGTTGCTCGTGAGCGGCCACGCGGCGTCGGCACAGACGCCCCGAGCAGGAGACGATCTGCTCGGACTCTGGGGTGCCGAACCGATGCTCGGGCCACAGCTGCGCGGCGAACTGTTGCTCGACCGGACGGGACGCCTCTGGACTATGCGCCTCGGCGGATTCGAAGCGCGAGCCACGCAGTCGGGGGACAGTGTGAGCCTCAGGCTTCCGGGCGGACAGGGGGCGCTGCGGCTCTGGGTGGCACCGGCCACGACCGAGGCGTACTGGGTCCAACCTGCGGGGCCTGATCAGGAGTACGCGTCTCCGGTGCGTCTCGTCGCCCTGGGCACCGACGCGTGGCGAGGCACCGTCGCTCCTATCGACGCGCGATTTCCGCTGTACCTCGCCATCTCACGTTCCTCCGACGGCGAACTACGTGGCGTCTTTCGCAACCCAGCGCAGAATTGGCCCGGCCGCGTCGCGTACTATGTCGTGGCGCGTGATGGCGACGCCGTGACGTTCACGCACCCGAAGACGGGCAAGGTGCAATACCGGCAGCCGTACGATTCGACACGCCGCAACATCACGTTCGACTTCGATGCCCCGATCGTGCTCACACCAAGAAGTCTCGAGCAGGCTGTCGGATTCGCGACTCGCTCGCCATCCCTGCCGCCGTACGAGTACCGCCGTCCCCTGGACATTGGCGATGGATGGACGGTGAGTCGGCCCGAGGCCGTCGCGATGGACGCGCGCGCACTGCAGGCGACCGTCCGCGCGCTTGGCGCGGTAGACCCATTGAGTGACTCCCTGCCACGCGTCCATTCGCTGCTCGTCGCGCGGCGCGGACAGCTGGTGCTCGAGGAATACTTCCGTGGCTTCGCGCAGGACCAGCCACACGACTTGCGCTCTGCTTCCAAGACCATGACGTCGATAATGGTGGGCGCCGCGCAGCAGAACGGCGCGGCAATCTCCAGCCGGACCACGCTCCCCAACTCGCCGATCACGCTCGGCCACCTGCTCTCGCACAGCTCCGGACTCGCCTGCGACGACGATGACGACGCCTCGCCGGGCCACGAAGACACGATGCAATCGCAGCAGCTGCAGCGCGACTGGTACGCCTTCTTCATGGCATTGCCGAAGCGCCACGAGCCCGGAAGTACATACGCCTACTGCTCCGCCGGCATCAACATCGTCGGTCAGTTGCTCGGTCGCGCCACACATCGCTGGCTACCGCGCCTCTTCGAGATGCAACTGGCTCGGCCAATGCAGTTCGCGTCGTACGGCATCAACCTCATGCCCACCGGCGAGGCGTACTCGGGCGGCGGCATGCATCTGCGGCCGCGCGACTTCCTCAAGTTCGGCCCGCTCTATCTCGACGGTGGTGTCTGGCGCGGCAAGCGATTGGTCAGCGCTGCATGGGTGCGCGAGTCTATCGCGCATCGCATCGATCGTCCTGATGGCTCCGACGACGGGCTCGGCTGGCACCGACACGTGCTCGACGTGAACGGGCATCGCTATCAGAGCTACGAGGCCAGCGGCAACGGCGGGCAGTTTCTGGTCGCCGTGCCGGAGCTGCAACTCAGCATCGTCGTCACGGCAGGCAACTACGGACAGTTCCAAGCCTGGCGGAAGATCCGCGAGGATCTCGTCCCAGCAGTGATCCGCTCGGCCCGTTAACGACGCGTTTCGCAGTGCAACAGCAGCGACAGCGGCCGCCGCGTCTCCGGATGCAGCGGCTCGTCGAGCTGACGAATGATCAGCCCCGCTTCGTCGAGTTCACGATGCCACGAGCCGAGCGTGCGGAAGTACCAGGGCATCGCCGAGGGAAAGGCGACGCCGAAGCCCTGGAACTGCTCCTCCCGCCAACCGCACTCGTACGGGCCGTCCCCCATCGCCGGCCACGGGTGCACCGTCTGAATCAGCAAGCGTCCTGCAGTCGATAGCCGACGAGCGAGCGCGCCAAGCAGCGGGCTGAGCGGATCGCCCAAGAGTGCGAAGTTGCAGATGATCACGTCCCACGGCCCTGCTGCTGCGTCGGCGTCGGCAATGAGCCGCTCGTAGCTCACCACCTCGAAAAGCACGCCGGGGACGTTGAGCCGCTGCGCCTCGTCGATCAGCCCCGCACTGCCATCGATCCCCACGATCTCTCGCGACTCGGCCGCCATCGCGCGTGAGAGCCATCCCTCACCGCAACCGACGTCCAGAACGCGCACAGGTGTTCGCGACGACGACAGCGACGTCGACAGCGCCTCGCAGGCGGAGAGAATGGCCGCGTCCGTTCCAGCGCGCCGACTTGGAATTTTCTGCTCGCGAACCGCGGTGGTCCACGCGCTCGCGTTCGCATCCCAGCTCGACTTGAGGCGCTCGTCCACGGGCGAGGGCGATGAGGAAGAGTGAGTCATGCGCCAACCTGCCA
Source organism: Gemmatimonas sp. (assembly GCA_965279375.1). GTDB lineage: Bacteria > Gemmatimonadota > Gemmatimonadetes > Gemmatimonadales > Gemmatimonadaceae > Gemmatimonas. The sequence continues at coordinate 5,158,477 of OZ257156.1, forward strand.
CGCGATGGCGCCGATCGGCAAGAGGCGCGTGCCCTTCGCAGCTACGGATGAACCCGCCCGTACCGCGTGATAGCTTTCGGCATGCAGCCAACCGATCGAATCAGTGCCATTGCCCATGTCATTCAAGTCGCGATCGCGCCGGTCTTTCTCCTGACCGGTATTGCCTCGTTGCTGGTGGTGCTCACCAATCGGCTCGGGCGCATCATCGATCGCGCACGGCTCCTCGAAGGACACCATCACAGCGCCACCGGCGAGTTCCGCGTGTCGATCGGTGCCGACCTGCGCATGCTCTCACGCCGCTCTCGGCTCATCAATTTCGGCATCAGCCTGTTCACCATCGCCGCGCTGCTCGTGTGCGTGGTGATCGCTGTGCTGTTCGTGAGCGCATTCTTCGACACCGACGTCTCACGTCTCGTCGCGTCCTTGTTCGTGCTGGCCATGATTGCGCTCATCACCGGACTGGTCAGCTTCCTGCGCGAAGTGCAACTCGCCACCGCCTCGCTGCGCATCGGACCGCACTGAACCATTGGCTCCATCCCCGTCGTCTCGCACGAAAACCTGCGGAGACTTGACGCATCAAGATTTATTGATATTATTAATCATGCCCACCAAGACCGCCGACCTCTCCGCCGCTGTGCGACTCTTCCACGCGCTCTCCGACGAGACGCGACTGGGGATCGTGCTGATGCTGCAGGACGGCGAGCAGTGTGTGTGCGATCTGCAGGACGCGCTCGGCGCGGCTCAGAGCCGACTGTCGTTTCACCTGCGCGTGCTGCGCGAGGCCGGGCTGGTGACTGACCGCCGTGAAGGTCGTTGGTCGTACTACACGTTGGTACACGGTGCCTTCGCCGAAGCGCACGACATCGTGCGCGCGCTCGCCCCCGAGACACCGGGTCGTCGCGCCAAGCTTCCACAGTTCGGTAGCTGCTGCCGTTAGCACCCGAAGTATGCAGGGAAGTCGTTGCAGTCTTTATATCAACATTTTTTGATGTACGGAGGTACGATGACTAGCTTGGAAGTCACGGCGCCCGTAGCCGATTCGGTGAACGATTCGACGCGACGCACAGAGCAGACCCAGACGGACAGTGTTGCCGCAACGTCGTGCTGCGCCACGAGCTGCTGCGGCGGCACGTCGGACGCAGCCGCGGCCGATCGTCCAACAGCCACCCTCACCATCAGCAGCAAGACGGAGGCGCTATGAGCAGCACCGAACTCACGTCGCTCGTGCGGGAAAAGTACGGCGACGCCGCCCGGCGTGTCCTCGCGTCGGTCGATGGCGCCACATCCGATGCGTCGTGCTGCGGACCGGCCAACAGCTGCTGCGGCGGCGCGGCGTTCAACGGCTCCGTCGATCCGATCACGTCCAATCTCTACATCAACGGCGAGGCTGCCGAGTTGCCGTCCGCCGCAATGCTCGCGTCGCTCGGCTGCGGGAATCCAACAGCGCTGGCCGAACTCACCGAGGGGCAAGTAGTGCTCGATCTGGGATCGGGCGGCGGCATCGACGTGCTGCTGTCCGCGCGCCGCGTTGGCGCAACGGGCAAGGCCTACGGACTCGACATGACTGACGACATGCTCGCGCTCGCGCGCAAGAACGCAGCCGAGGCGGGTGTGACAAACGTGGAGTTTCTGAAGGGACAGATCGAACAGATTCCGCTGCCAGACGCGTCTGTGGATGTGATCATCTCCAACTGCGTGATCAATCTCTCCGGCGACAAGAGCCGAGTCTTTTCCGAGGCGTTTCGCGTCCTCAAGCCCGGTGGACGATTGGCGGTCAGCGATGTCGTCGTGCGCGGTGCCGTGCCGGCGGCCGTGCGTCGCAGCATGGAGCTGTGGGTGGGCTGCGTGGCCGGTGCGCTCGAAGAGGCGGAGTTCCATTCGCACCTCTTCGCCGCAGGCTTCACCGACGTGGACATCGAGCCGACGCGCTTCTACAAGAGCGACGATGCGCGCCAGTTCCTCGTCGAGGCCGGGATCGACGTGGATGCGCACCTCGAAGAGATCGATGGCAAATTCATGGCGGCATTCGTCCGCGCCACCAAGCCCGTCTGACCGCAGTCGTCCTACCACCTCACGCTGGCCACATGCTACCCAAACTCTTCGACCATCTGCGCTGGGCAGACGCGCGTACGCTGACCTCGCTGCGCGCGATGCGTGAGGCTCCTCCGCAGGCGATGGATCTGTTCGCTCACCTGCTCGCGGCGCAACACGTCTGGTTGCGACGTATCGAAGCGGCGCCAACGGCGTACGAAGTGTTCCCCAGGCTTTCCCTCGACGAGATCGAGCGGCTGATGCACGCCAACCACGCGGAGTTCGATCGCATCGCGCAGGCCAGCGCGTCGGAGCTCGACCGCGTGGTGCACTACTCCAACAGCAGCGGAAACAGCTTTGAGATGCCGGTGCGTGACATCCTGCTGCACGTCACGCACCACTCGATGTATCACCGCGGACAGGTCGCGCTCATCGTTCGCGCCGCGGGTGGAACACCCGTGGGAACGGACCTGATCGTCTTCCTGCGCGAGTAATCGGTCGCGCGCGGTCAGCGTTCCGCGAAGACCGCGCGCAGTTGCTCCACGGCCCACGCCAGATCGTCGCGTTCCACGACCAGCGGCGGCGACAGGCGAATCACCACGGCGTGTGTCTCCTTGCACAGCACGCCACGCTCCTTGAGCGCCTCGCAAAACGGGCGCGCGGCCTCGTGCAGCTCGATAGCGACCATGAGGCCGCGACCGCGCACCGCCTTGATGCTTGGGTGCGCGAGTCCTCGCACCTGCTCGAGGAACCATGCGCCGTGTGACGCTGAACGCTCCACGAGGAATTCGTCGCTGAGCACGCGCATCGCGGTCCGCGCCACGGCGCACCCCAATGGGTTGCCACCGAACGTGCTGCCATGCGAGCCGGGCTCGAACACGCCCAGCACCTCGCGCCGCGACACGACCGCCGACACGGGATAGAACCCGCCAGAGAGCGCCTTGCCGAGCACGTACATGTCCGGTGTCACGTCCTCGTGATCGCAGGCGAACATGCGTCCCGTGCGTCCGAGCCCCGTCTGAATTTCATCGGCGATCAGCAGCACGTTCTCGGTGCGACACAACGCGGACAGCTCGCGCAGAAAACCGGCGGGTGGCAGGAGCACGCCGGCTTCGCACTGGATCGGTTCGATCAGCACCGCGCACGTGGTGCCGTTCATCGCGGCGCGCACCGCCTCGATATCGCCGAAGGGTACGAGCACAAAGCCCGGTGCGAACGGGCCAAAGTGTTCGCGATACGCGGGCTCCGAGGAGAAGCCAACGATCGTCGTCGTGCGCCCGTGAAAGTTGTTCTCGAACGCGATGATAGTGGCCTGGCCGTCGGGAATCCCCTTCTCACGGTATCCCCAGCGGCGAGCTGCCTTGATGGCGGTCTCCACTGCCTCGGCGCCGGTGTTCATCGGGAGCACCATCTCCATGCCGCACAGCGCCGCCAGCTCTTCGCAGAAGGCACCTAACTGCTCGTTGCGGAATGCGCGGGACGTCAGCGTGACACGCGACGCCTGCTCGATCATCGTCGCCAGAATACGCGGATGACAGTGCCCCTGATTGACCGCGGAATACGAGCTGAGGCAGTCGAGGTAGCGTCGCCCCTCCACGTCGGTCACCCACGCGCCCGACGCGTGCGCGACGACAAGATCGAGCGGATGATAGTTGTGTGCTCCCCACGCTTGCTCACGTGCGATGCACTCCTCTGTCGCGTCCATCAGCGAGGCACCGAAATTTGCTGCGGTCATCGTGGCGTCTCCGATCAGAGAATGCGACGCCCGAAGGCGCTCGCGATGAGGTCAGCACACAGCTCGGCCGTGTGGTTCTGCCGATCGAGAATCGGGTTGATCTCGACCAGGTCCATAGCGAGCAGCGCACCGCTGTCGTGAATGATTTCCATGGCCAGGTGCGCCTCGCGCAACGTGGCTCCACCACGCACGGGTGTACCAACGCCCGGCGCTTCGCCGGGGTCGACCCAGTCCGCATCGCAACTCAGGTGGATACCACCAGTCCCACGGCTCGCGATGGCAACCGCTTCGTCCATCACGGCGCGCAGTCCACGCTCGTCGATGTCGCGCATGGTGAACGCGCGAATACCGCGCGCTTGGATGAACTGGCGCTCTGCCGCGTCCACATCGCGCAGCCCCACATAGACCAGCTGTTCGGCGCGCACGGCGGGAAAGACCGATGCAAGACGCGACAGACGCGAATCACCCTCGCCGAGCAAGTGGGCAACGGGCATGCCGTGCACGTTGCCGCTCAACGTGGTGTCCGGCGTGTTCACGTCCGCGTGCGCGTCGAGCCAGATCAACCCGACGCGCTCACCACGCTCCGCAAGCGCCGTCGCCGTGCCCGCGACCGAACCTGCCGCCAGCGAGTGATCACCGCCCAACACCAGTGGACGCACTCCGGAGCGAACCGCGAGCGCAGTGCGTTCGGCCACCTCACGACAAACGTCGGCGATCGCCGCAAGCAGTGCCCCGGGCGCCGGCGAAATCGAGGCACGATCGGGCACCACCACATTGCCCACGTCGGACACAGAGTAGCCCAACTGTTCGAGCAGGGTGGCGAGGTTTGCCAGCCGCATCGCGGACGGCCCCATGTCTACGCCGCGCCGGCTCGCCCCCAGATCCATGGGGACGCCAATGAGCTGCACGGCGCCCATCTTCGGTACCGCGGGCGGCATCGCGGCCGTGCGCTCCGCGGTGCCCGAATGGCCTGAAATCAGTGTGGTAGTCATGTCTGGAAGCTGCCCGTCGCCAGCGCTAGCAACAAGCGAGCTATATTGACATTTATGCTGCATCTTCTGACGTTTCGTCAGTCGTTTCTAGCACAATGACTTATCCGACTCGCGCCTCGGCGACCTCATGGATTCTCAGGACCTTCGGCTGATCGGGCTGCTGCGCGAGAACGCGCGCATCTCCGTGGCGCAGTTGGCAAAGCTGCTTGGCGTGTCGCGTGGCACGGTACAGAACCGCATCGACCGGCTCGTGGAGCAGCGGGTGCTCCTCGGCTTCACGGTGCGCACCACGCCGGAGGCGGCGGCTTACTCGGTCCGCGCCGTGATGCTCATCAGCGTGGAGGGCGATCGATCCGACGCGATCCTCAAAGCACTCCGCGGATACCCGGAGGTCCGGTCGCTGCACACCACCAACGGGCGCTGGGACATCGTGGCCGAGTTGGGGACGGATAGTCTGCAGAGTTTCGACGAGGCACTGCGAAGCATCCGGACGATCAAAGGCATCGCCAACTCTGAGACGAGTCTATTGCTCTCAACCCACAAGGTGTAACGAGCGAGGGCTCAAGTCGGCGCGCGCGCACGTCGATACGCACAGTGGATGGGAGAAGCGATGCAGCCGCCACCCGCCGTGTGTTCCCTGCTCGAAGTGGCGCCGCGCAATGGTACAACAGCTCGTCCCCGAAGGAACCAAGCGCGCGCACGCCCCTGGGTGGTGGAAGGACGCGCTCCTGATCGTTGTCGCGCTCTTCGCACTCCAGATGGGCGTGCACTGGCTCGTCGCGCTCTCGCGCGTGACATCAGTGTTCGCGAACGAGTGGCTCGGCGCGTTGTTCATGACGGTGCTGTCCGCGCCACTCATTGCATGGACGCTCTATCGTCGTGACCTGGAAAGCACGGCGCCAACGGCCGACCTGACAGCCAAGGGCAGCCCGCATCGCCGCGTCCGCGCTGTGCTGCACGGGACGCTGGCCGTGTTGGCGCTGACGCTTGCGCTCACCGCCGCGGTGCGGGTCAGCCACATCCGCGCGGCCACCCGTACTCCTGCGCTGGTGAGACTCGCCGGACGCCAGCACATGCTCACCGACGATGTTGTTCACGAAATCGCGGCGATTGAGCGGAGCGCAGATCAGACGCAACATCGCACGCGACTTCGCGAACTCACGTCGAGCCTGAACAGCGAGGGCATGCGCCTAGTGCGTGATCTGGACTCGCTCTCGCAGTCCAATGCCTTGCAGTTCGAGTCCGCTGTGAAATCCGCGCACCAGTCACTGCAGGCACAGCGAGCGTTTCTCGCGCAGGTGCAACGCGTCATCGCGCAACAGGAGTCGCCCACGGAGGACCGCGCGGCATTGGCGTTGGCCGATGCGGCGCTCCCGCTGATGGAGGCGCTGGACGCGGAGTTGCAGCGTCTGGCGGAACAGCAGAGTCGCGATGCAGCACAGACTGCGGCCGCAGTTGCCGCCATGTTCCTCCTGTTGCTGCTCGTGACGGCCGTACTGGTTGTGGAGCCGGTGGTGCGCCTGATTCGCCGACAGCACGCGGCCACGTCACATCGTGCGGCGGAAATCGAGCGACTCTCGATGGCGGCGCAGCACACCAACAACGCCGTGATCTTCACCGATGCACTGCGCCGGATCACCTGGGTCAACGCGGGCTTCACTCGCTTGACGGGCCACGCCGAGGCCGACGTGCTCGGCAAGTCTCCAGGCGACTTGGTGCAATGCGCACGCACGGATCCACAAACGATTCTCGCCATGCGCACGGCGCTGAACGCGGGCGAGTCGTTCCATGGGGAGATCCTCAACGTCACCAAGGATGGCCGCGAGTTCTGGCTCGATCTGGACATTCAGCCGCTGCGTAGCGCCGACGGCGTGCTGACTGGCTTCATGGCCATCGAGACGGACATCACCGAGCAGGTCGCGCAACGCGAGCGCCTCTCGACGATCTTCGACACGGTCAGTGAGGGGCTCGTTCAGATTGGCGCCGATGGCGCCTTGCTGGAGTGGAACACGGCGGCAGAGCGAATTCTCGGGCTGACAGGCGATCAGATCCGCGGTCGCGACGCGATCGATCCACGCTGGGGCAACATCCGGCAGGACGGCTCGCCGCTTCCGGAAGAGGAGCTGCCGGCGATCGTCACGCTACGCACCGGTGAGCCAGTTCGCGGCTTCGTGCACGGCATCCGGCACCCGAACGGCACGCGACGCTGGATCTCCGTCAGCACCGCACCCGCACGTTCGCCACGCGGCGACATCATCGCCGTGGTCGCCAGCTTCAGCGATATCACCGAGCAGCGCGAGCAGGAGGGCCGCCTGCAGCTCGTTGTAGAGGCAGCGGGGCTGGGCACCTGGGACTGTCTGGTGCAGACGCGCGCCATGCGCTTCAACGAGCAGTTCTCGTCTATGCTGGGCTATGCACCGACAGAGTTCGACGCGCATCTGCGACAGTGGCATCGACTGATGCACGCGGACGATCGCGCGGAGGCATGGGCGGCCCTGCGCGCCCACCTCGAAGGACACCACGCGGAGTTTTCTCACGAGCATAGGCTGCTCCGCGCCGACGGCACCTGGGCCTGGGTGCTCGTCACGGGCAGGATCACGGAGCGGACAGACGGCGGCGATCCCCTGCGCGTCGCGGGCGTCGTGCTCGACGTCTCAGTCAGCAAGCAACAAGAGTTGCGTGCCGCGCGAGCGCAGGAGCGGTTCGAGGCTGCCGTCGCCGGCACCAGCGACGGCCTGTGGGACTGGCACGTTGGCGCCGAGGAGATCTGGTTCTCACCACGCTGTTGGGCGTTGCTCGGTTTTCCCGCAGACGGCCCCCGTCCAACGGTAACGCTGCAGAGCTTCAAGGAGCGCCTGCATGTGCAGGACAGCGAGCGGGTGATTGCCGCGCTCGACACGCTGATCAAAGACGACAGTGCGCTCGACGTCGAACTGCGTCTGCGGTTGCTCGATGGGCAGTTCCGCTGGTTCCGCATGCGCTGCAAGGCGGAGCGCGGCGAGTACGGCCATGCGCGACGGCTCGCAGGCTCCATTCAGGACATCGAGCAAAAGAAGCAAACGGAGTGCGAGCTCCAGCGCGCGCGCAGCGAGGCAGAGGCTGCGCTGCGTGAGGTGAACGCATTGCGCCTGGCGCTCGATGAGCACTCGATCATCTCCGTCGCGGATCGGCGAGGGCGCATCATCGACGTGAACACCGGGTTCTGCCGAATCACCGGCTATTCGCGCGAGGAGCTGCTTGGGCACGACCACCGACTGCTCAATTCAGGCGTGCATCCCAAAGCCTTCTGGGTAGACGTCTGGCGCACGATCGGCAAGGGAAGTCCGTGGCGCGGCGAAGTGTGCAATCGGGCCAAGGAAGGCTCGCTCTACTGGGTGGACAGCACGATCGTGCCGTATCTGAGCGCGACCGGTGAGGTGGAGAAGTACGTATCCATTCGCTTCGACATCACGGCGCAGAAGGAATCTGAAGAACGATTGCAGAACGCAGCGGGCTCGCTCGAAGAGGCACAGGCGGTTGCCCGCATGGGCAGTTGCTCCTTCGACTTCCGAAGCGGCGCCGTCGAATGGTCGAAGGAAACCTTTCATCTATTCGGCCGACCGATCAGCGATGGCCCGCCCGGCCATCCGGAGCTGCTCGACGATTTCGAAGTCGATGACGGCGTGCGATTGGAAGTCGCAGTCGCGCGTTCCAGGCAAACGGGTGAGCCATACTCGTTGGTGCTACGCACGAGTGACCGCAATCCAGACGTCCGCTATGTGCGCTGCGCAGGGCGCCCACAACTCGACGACGCCGGAATGATCGTCGGGATCTTCGGCACAGTGACCGACGTGACGGCCGAAATCGAGCGCGAGGAAGCACTGCTGGCAGCGCGGCGCGCGACAGAGGAGTTGAACACACGTCTACTCGAGACCAATCGCGTGCTGGAAGTGGCGACGGCGCATTCGACAGACATCGCGGCGCAGGCGCAGTTGGCGAGTCACGCCAAGAGTGAGTTTCTGGCCAACATGAGCCACGAAATCCGCACGCCACTCACGGCCATTCTTGGCTACACGGACATTCTCCGCGAAGATGCAGCCGCTGAAGGTCGCTCGACCACGTCGCTGGACACGATTCGGCGCGCGGGCGAGCATCTCCTCGCCGTGATCAATGACATTCTCGATCTCACCAAGATCGAGGCGGACCGGTTGATCGTGGAACAGATCGAGACGGATCTGCCGCGATTGCTGTATGACGTGGATTCGCTCATGCGCGCGCGCGCCGTCGCCAAGTGCGTGGTGTTGACGACCTCGCTCTCCACGCCGTTGCCCGATCGCATGCTGAGCGATCCCACGCGGCTGCGGCAGATCATGATGAACCTCGTCGGCAACGCGGTGAAGTTCACCGACGCCGGACGTATCGACATTCGTGCCGGCGCCGTGCCGGTCGGCGATCGCACCATGTTGCGCATCGAAGTGCAGGACACGGGGCTTGGCATGACCGAGGCGGAGGCCGCCACGCTGTTTCAGCCGTTCGTGCAGGCGGACGCGTCGGTCACACGCAAACACGGGGGATCGGGGCTTGGCCTCACGATCTGCCGACGACTTGCGACGATGATGGGTGGCTCGGTGCACCTCGAACAGACCGCGCCCGGTGGAGGCTCCCTCTTCGCGGTCGAACTGCCTTTGGTCGCGCTGGCGGACAGCGCACTCGTGACCGATCTCGACCCATGCGTGCCGACAATTGAGTCCGCCGTGGCCGACGCATCGCCGCAATCCATGGTACAACTCACCGGTCACGTGCTGCTCGCTGAGGATGGCGACGACAATCAACGACTGATCGCGTTCCTGTTGCACAGGGCCGGCGCGACCGTGACGATCGCTTCCAACGGCGCGCATGCGCTGCGGGCGATCGAGGCGGCCGATGCGGAGGGCACGCCGTTCGATCTGCTCGTGACCGACATCCAGATGCCGGAGATGGATGGCTACACGCTGGCGCGGACGTTGCGCGCTCAGGGATCCATGGTGCCGATCGTCGCCCTCACGGCACACGCGATGGCTGAGGATCGCCGCAAGTGCCTCGACGCCGGCTGCGACGACTATGCCACCAAGCCGATCGACCGCCAGCACCTGTTGTCCATATGCGCACGATGGATCGGAGAGTCGAGCACCGCGGTCGAGATCTTCCCGGACAGCTTCGGCACGTCGCACGGGCTCGATGATCCGGGCATGGAGGAAGCAGAGCTGTCCCACGCGCGGCGACGGACACTCGACGCGCACATCGTCCTCTACAGCGATCTCGAGAACGATGAGGATCTGGCGCCGCTCATCGATCAGTTCCTCGACGCGCTCGCGGACCGCATCGCCGCGGTGCAGCAGAGCCACGCCGCGGGACATCTCCTAACCGTCGCCACCGTGTGCCATCAGCTCAAGGGAGCCGCGGGAGGATATGGGTACCCAACCATCAGCGACGCGGCTTTGCGCGTCGAACAGGCGGCGCGTCATGCCTCGAACGTCGAAGAGCTTAACGCAGCCCTCAGCACGCTCGTGGCGCGATGCGACAGCGCACTTCGCGCCCGACAGGATCGCCTGCTGAACTCGGGTTCGGATCGGTGACATACACGCGATCGATACCGTCATCAGTGAAACTGCCATGACCGCTCCAGCCACCGCCTCGCGCACCTCGCGCATCGTCCTCATCGACGATGATCCGCTCATTCATTCGCTCGTTACCGCGATGCTGCGCCCACTCGGCGTGCAGATTGCCTCGGCGCTGAGTGGGGCCGAGGGGCTCGCGCTCGCCCGCCACGAGGCGGCCGATCTGATCCTGCTGGACAACGACATGCCTGGCGCGACCGGTCTCGACGTGTTGTCGCAGCTCAAGTCCGACTCAGCGATCGCGTCTGTGCCAGTCATCATGCAGACCGGGAGCGAGAACAAGCAGACCCTTGCCGACTGCTTTGCGGCCGGCGCGGTGGACTTCATTCGCAAACCGTTCAGTGCCGCCGAGCTGCGCGCGCGCGTCGGATCCGTGCTCGAGCGGCAGCGCATGCTTGCCGAACTGACTGATGCCGCCAACTCGGACAAGCTGACCGGGCTCGCCAACCGCGCCGTCGTCACCAATCGCCTCGGCGAGGCTGTGCGTCGCGCGTTGACCGACGAGAGCTACACCTTCACCGTGCTCTTTCTCGACTTCGACCGATTCAAGCTGGTCAACGATACGCTCGGCCACGACGTGGGCGACGAATTGCTCCGGTCCATTGCCGGACGACTTCGCAACAATGTGCGCGCAACCGATACGGTGGCTCGCGACGTACCCGGCACGACGGTTGCCCGACTCGGTGGAGATGAGTTCGTCGTAATTCTCTCGGATGTAGGTACGCTCGAACTCGCGTCCGTGGTGACCGAACGCCTCCTCTCTGCGCTTGGCGAACCATACCAACTCGGTGCGCACACCGTACGGTCGACGGTCAGCATCGGCATGGTCTTCAGCTCGCGCGAGTACGCCACCGCCGACGCGATGTTGCGCGACGCAGACATTGCCATGTACGAAGCCAAGGCGCGCGGGCGTGGCTGTGCCGTGGCGTTTTCTCCGGGCATGCGCGAGGCCGTTCGCGTCCGGCTGGAGACAGAGAACGACCTGCGTGACGCAATCGGGACGTCACAGATGCATCTCGCGTATCAGCCGATCGTGTCGCTCGACGATCACGCCATCTGCGGCGTGGAGGCGCTCGCGCGCTGGACGCATCCGACGCGTGGCACCATCACCCCCGACACCTTCATTCCGATCGCAGAGGAGACGCGGCTCATCCTGCCACTCAGCGACTGGATCCTCCGTGAAGCGTGCCGAACGTTCATGCAATGGTACGTCGAGTCGCCGGAAAAGGCCCCGCAGTACATCAGTGTCAATCTTTCGCGCGTGCAGTTCTCCGATCCGGACCTGGTGCCGCGCACGATGTCCGTGCTCGCGGCACTCGGCATGCAGCCGCACCAACTGCAACTCGAGGTAACCGAGTCGCAGATCATGCAACATCGTCGAGTGGCGCTCGACACCTTGGCGGAGTTGCGTTCGCTCGGCGTCCGGCTCGCGATGGATGATTTCGGCACGGGCTATTCGTCGCTCTCCTGTCTGCAGGAATTTCCGCTGGATGTGCTCAAGGTGGACCGTTCGTTCGTCGCCAATGCCAAACGCGGGCGCGACTTCGCTGCGCTGCTGCACGCCGTCGTCACGCTGGCCGACAACCTCGGCCTCAAGGTCGTCGCCGAAGGCATTGAAGACGAGGAACAGCTCGTCCTGCTGCAGGCCTTGGGCTGCGCGTACGGCCAGGGCTACCTTATCGCACGCCCGATGCCGGCCGAGGAGATCGCGCGCATGCTCGGTCTCCCGTCGGCCGCTCATGGCGCGAGCGCGCCAAGCGCGATATCGCGGTCGGCTGCCGTGGCCGCATGATCGTCGAGGCGGCCATCGCGCGGGCGGGCCAGCTCGCGACGCTCCCCGAGGTCGCGATGGAAGTCATGCGGCTGTCCGAGGATCCTTCCGCGACGGGCGAAGATCTCGCGCGCGTCCTCTCGAGCGATCCCACGCTGTGCGCGCGTGTGCTCAGGATCGTCAACTCTGCGTACTACGGCGTTCGTCGGGAAGTCACGTCCATCGGCTCCGCGATCGTCGTACTTGGATTCGGCGCCGTGAAGAACATCGCCGTAGCGGCGAGTCTGACGCGCATGTTTCGCGCTGCTCCACTCAACAACGGCTTCGAGCCGCGTGATCTCTGGTTGCATGCCATCGCGGTGGCTACGGCGGCTCGTCACATCGCCAGTCGTCTTCGCGACACGGACCCGAGCGATGCGTTCCTCGCAGGACTGATCCACGACATCGGCGTGATCGTCGAGTTGCAGGCGTGTCGCGAACAGTTTCTTGCCGTCTTGGGCGCTGCGTCGGACGACCCCTCGCGACCATTCCGCGCCATCGAACGCGAGCTGATCGGGGCCTCGCACGAGGAGTTTGGCGAAGCGCTGTGCCGCGACTGGCGGTTTCCGCTCGCATTGCAACATGTCAGCGGTCACCATCACGACCCACTGGAGCTTCCCGCAGAGAATCGTCAGCTCTGCGCCATCGTGCATGTGGCCGACATCGTGGCGGGCCAGTGCGCGCTCGGCTTTGGTCGCACGGCGGAGTCGCCTACCGTCGCGCCCGAGGTGCTTGCGTGGCTGGGGTTCACTGATGCGGACGTCGCGCAGTGGACGACGGAGCTGCCCGCGCTCTTCGCCGAGGTATCGCCGCTGCTGGCCGGATAGGACTGTCACGCGGCGTTAAACGATGCACACCCTCCTTCGCGGCTTACTCCGCTCGCTCTGGCGTGGCAGGTCTTGAGTTGAGCGCACGAGACACGGCGTCCAGCAGCTCTGCGTTGTGGAACGGCTTGGGAAGATACGGAGTTTCGGAGATCGACATACCGTCGAGCAGCAGCTCGTCGCCCGGAAAGCCGCTCATGAAGAGCACACCAATGTTCGGACGGCGGCGCAGTACCTCACGCGCAACGCGTGGGCCGGACATGCCGGGCATGACGACGTCGGTCAGCAGCAGATCGATTTCCCCCAGCCCCGAGAGCGCCTGCAGTGCGGCCTCTCCATCCGCGAACGACGCGACCTGGTGCCCGACCGACGTGAGTATGCGAGCCGTGGCGGCACGCACTGCCGCATCGTCCTCGACGAGCAATACGCGAGCGCGCTGCACCTGCTGCGTCGGCGATGGAGCGACCACCTCTACAGTCGCGGGCTGTTCCCGCGTGCTGGGTAGGTAGATCGACACGGTCGTACCATGTCCGACCGCGCTCTCGATGCGAATGGTGCCCCCCGCCTGCTGCATCAGTCCATACGCAAGCGTGAGCCCCAGCCCCGTGCCGCGTCCACGATCCTTCGTGGTATAGAACGGCTCGAAGACGCGCGAGCGCACCTCGGGCGCAATACCGACGCCATTGTCCGACGCCGTAACGAGGACCCACTCACCGTCCTGTATGCCGACCAGCGCCGCTTCCTCGCGATCGAGACTCACCACCGTAGTGGAGAGACGGAACTGCCCACCATCGGGCATCGCGTCACGCGCGTTGGCAGCAAGGTTCACGATCACCTGCTCGAACTGGCTGCGATCGATCAACACTACGCTCGGCGGCGGCGCAATCTGCAGCGACAGACGGATTGTGTCGCCGAGCATGCGATCGATGAGCGTGGAGATGCCGTTGACCAGTTCGCTCATCTCGACCAGTTGCGGCTGCACGACTTGCTTGCGACTGAAGACGAGAATCTGTCGCGTCAGTTGCGTCGCGCTCTCCGCGGACTTGATCACCTCTTCGATGCCGGTACGCGCGCGCTGCTCCTTGGGCAGGTCGGCGAGGGCCAGCTCCGAGTAGGCGATGATCGCCGTGAGGTAGTTGTTGAAGTCGTGCGCGATACCGCCCGCGAACGCGCCGAGCGCATCCATCTTCTGCGAGTGACTCAACTGCTCGAGCGACTGGGCCAGGGCAGCGTTACGGTCCACCACCGTGTCGGCAAGCCGATTGAACGCCACGGCGAGCTGTCCGACTTCATCGTTGGTTTCGACGGTTGTGCGCCGCGACAGATCGCCGTCCGCATAGGCGACGGCCGCCGCCGTCAGCGACTCGATCGGCCCGACGACGCGACCGATGATGCGATTGCCGATCCAGAGCAGCACGCCGATGATCAGCGCCGCAACAACGAGGTCCTGCACGAACTGTCGCCGTGCCTCGTCGAGCGTGTATTTGGAGGGAATGCCGACGAACACGGTCCACGGCGCGCTCTTCGTGCGATGAAAACCGACGAGGCGTGTGAGGCCATCCATCGATTTGCCAAGGGTCACGCTCTCTTCGAACGGCAGGTCGTCGCGCACGGAGCTATTGACCTCGAACTTGCGACCGACCCAGTGATCCGGATCGAGAGAACGAATCAGCACGGTGGCGGTGGTATCCAGCACCGTGAGCACGGAGCTGTCCGGCAGACTGCGCGCTACCTTGACCGCCTCGAGCGAGTCCACATGTACCGACGCGAGGAGGATGCTGCGCACACGGCCGCTGTCCCTGGCGGTCGGTGGGGCGAGCATCGGCATGGCGAACACCAGCACCCATGGAGCGCCCGGAACGGTACGGGACCGATACGCTTGTCCGACGGTGAACGACTTCGTGCGCATCGCCTCGCGAAAATACGGGCGGCCCGCAAACGTCACTCCCTCCGAGCTCGCTTGGGTGGGCAGCGCGGTCGCGGTCGTGAGGCCCAGCGTGTCGAGCATCCAGATGTTCGTGAAACGCATGGGCGTCTTCACGTACATCGTGGCGAGCTTCACGGCGTTGCCGAGGCTGTCGCTTGGATCCGGCAGGAGCTCCGCAAGCGTGGCGAGCAGAATGTGCGATTCATCGATGGTCGCATCGAGTGAGCGGGCCGCCGACACCGCCAGCTCCAGCGCCCGCGTCTTGACGATGCGCTCCTCGGCAAGCCGTCCCTCGTACGCGCGAGCGATGGCCACGAGCACGAGTCCCACGCCCAGGACGGCCATGATGCGGCGGAATCGACGACGCAGGCTTGTTCTCTGACTGGTCGACCACGTAGCGGGAGAGGCGTGCACCGAGCGATTGTACGCATGGTGCTGCCGCAGTTCAATAGCGTGGGCCGAGTCGTTCTCTCACCATGGAAACGTATGGATTCCCTCTACCATCACACGGAGCACCCGCCGCATCACGAAGAGCATTTCACCGGCAACGAGATGGTCCGCGATGTAGTCATCGGGATGTCCGATGGATTGACGGTACCGTTCGCGTTGGCGGCCGGAATCTCCGGCGCAGTGGCCGCGACTGGGCTGGTCGTAACGGCGGGGCTGGCGGAGATCGCAGCGGGCTCGATCGCGATGGGGCTCGGCGGCTATCTCGCCGCGCGCAGCGAGGAGGAGCACTACCACAGCGAGCTTCGACGCGAAGAGATAGAGATCGTCGAAAAGCCCGACGCCGAGCGGCGCGAGGTGCGCGAGGTGCTGGAGCAGTACGGCCTGACGCCCGACGAAAGCGCGCTGGTGATGTCGGGACTGGAGCGTCGGCCCGAAGCCTGGCGCGATTTCATGATGCGCTTTGAATTGGGACTCGAAGAGCCGGACCCCAAGCGCGCGCTGCGCAGCGCCGTGACGATCGCTGCTGCGTACATCGTCGGCGGGTTCGTTCCGCTGGCACCGTACATGGTCTACTCGGACGATGCGCCGAAAGCGTTGATCGTCTCGATTGTCGTCACACTGATCGCACTGGCGCTCTTCGGCTGGATGAAGGGACGCTTTACTGGTGTGTCACCGTTCAAGAGCGGCGCGCAGACGGTCACGATTGGCGGGCTCGCGGCGGGTGCCGCGTTCGGTATCGCGCGACTGATCGAAGCGCATTGACGGAGCGTGGGTGCGGAATGCAACGAAGGCCGCCGGCATGATGCCGGCGGCCTTCGTCATTCGCGGATCGCGAGATCTGCGGATTAACCGCGGATCTTCGTGACCTGCTCGGCCGCGGGACCCTTCTGACCCTGAACGATGTCGAACTCGACGCGCTCGCCTTCGGCCAGAGTGCGGAAGCCGCCACCCTGAATCGCCGAGTGGTGGACGAAGCAATCCTTCGAGCCATCGTCGGGCGTGATGAAACCAAAGCCCTTGGCGTCGTTGAACCACTTCACCTTGCCGGTCGTACGCATGGCACTGCTCCTGTTGCTGTGTGTTCGGAGTCCGGCCCTGCCGTACGCACCGAGCACTCGTTTTCCGCGGACATGACCCCCGCGTGGGGTTGCCGGCATCCGTCGACGCCGGCCCAACACATCACCCAATCCGTAGAGCGCAAAAACGGGGACCCGCGCGCAGCTAGGTCCCCGAGGTCGCCCGCCTGCATTCGTGTCCGCGCGCCTTAACGCGCACATCTTGAATTTTGTGCTCCAAGACGCTAGCACGGTCCGGACGAACTGTCAACGGGAATTTTTGGCACGCCTGTCAACCCACTGCAACGGCGTTCACCCCGTGCCGTCCGACCCCCTGCCTCGTCAGCCTACAGGGCATCGGACAGAGGTCCGCCCCCGAGAATTCGCCCTCGCGACCGGACGCCCCCATGCAACGATTGCTGATCACCCTCGCCACCTTCGTCCTCGGCAGCCTTGGCTGGTACCTCGGCGAAGGGTTCGGCTATTTCACCGCCTTCGCGCTCTCGATGGTGGGCACCGGTGCCGGCGTGTACGTGGGGAAACAGCTCAACGACCGCTGGGGTGTCTGAGTGGCTGGCGCCTGACGCCGCTTTACAGCCGCCGCGTTTGCCGCCAACCTCAAGGCACCCTCACTCTCCGGAGCGAACATGAAGGACTCGCAGCTGAAGGCCCTGATCAAGAAGACGGCCGCGAAGGCCGCCCAGCCGAAGAAGCAGATCCGCCCCTCCTTCGACCCCACCCTCGAAGCGACCCGCGGCGGCAAGGAGCCCATTTCCGGCACCGAGGCCGAAGAGATCTTCAAGGAAATGAAGCGGAGAGAGTTCTAAAGGGGATTCCCTGACGCGGCTGTGGGGAGCAGAGCCGCCTTTCTGCACCTTCGCCTGACTTTCTTCCGGGCGACATAAGGCGATGCTCATGTCGAGATGCGATTCAGGTTCACCCTTGCCTTCTCGACTCATGCTCTCTGCCACTGCTGAACATGCCCTGCGCGCGGTGCTCTTCGTCGCGCAGTTCCCCGACCAGACCACCATCGCGTCGGATACCGTCGCGGTTGCCCTCGGCGCTCCGCGCAACTACCTCGCGAAGACGCTGAATGCGCTCGCCAAGGCGGGCGTCCTGCGCAGCAGTCGCGGCCCAGGAGGCGGATTCTCGCTCGCGGTGCCGCCAGAACAGCTGACGATCGCTCAGGTGATTGCGCCGTTCACCGAGCAGTCCAAGCTGCCCGTCTGCCTGTTGCACAATCGGCCGTGCGATACCGCGACACCCTGCGGTGCACACGCGCAGTGGAGCAGCATCCGCACCAATTTCGTGCAGACGTTCGCGAACACCACGATCGCCGATCTGCTCGTTGGCGCACCGGAAGTCGCCGTCGCTGCAATCGCCTGATCACGCTTGAGCACGGCGACGGAGGAAACTTCCGCCACCCTCGCGCGTACGACCGCGCATGAATCCCCCACACGGCCAGCCCTTCGTTGAGCTGCAGCGCGCGGTCGCTGGTCGTTTCTCGCTCGAGCGCGAGCTCGGGCGAGGTGGGATGGGTATCGTCTATCTCGCACACGACGTGCAGCTCGAACGCCCGGTGGCGATCAAGCTCCTCGCGCCGGCGCTGGCCGCGAATCGTGACATGCGACGCCGTTTCCTGCGCGAAGCACGCATCGCGGCCCAGTGTTTTCATCCGCACATCGTGCCCATTCACGCGGTCGAAGAAGTGGGCGATCTCGCCTTCTTCGTCATGGCGTACGTGCAAGGCGAGACACTCGCCGAACGGTTGCATCGCACCGGACCGCTGCGACATGAGCTCATTCAGCGCGTCGGACGCGATGTCGGCTGGGCGCTCGCCTACGCGCACGAACGCGGCGTGGTTCACCGCGACGTCAAACCGGAGAACATTCTCCTCGAAGACGGCACCGAACGCGCTCTGATCATGGATTTCGGCATTGCCGTACGCGACGATATCGAAATCACGCCGCGCCCAAGCGAAGTCTCGGGCACTCCTCGCTTCATGGCCCCGGAACAGGCGCTCGGCGAACCGCTCGATGGACGCGCCGATCTCTATGCATTAGGCGTCACGCTCCATCTCGCCGCCACTGGGCGATTGCCTTTCGATGGACGCAGCGCGCTGCAGCAACTCATCGCGGGCGCGCCTGCGCCATCGCGGACGGTGCGCGCGACTGCACCCGCGCTGCCAGTGTCGCTGGCCGATGCGATCGACAAGTGCCTGTCACGCCGCGCCGAGGATCGTTTTGAGAGCGCAGCCGCATTCGTGCAGGCCATTTCGGACGCCGGAAACGCGCCTCCGATTCCACCGATGCTCCGTCCCGCCGCGTCGAGTGCGAGCGGTGCCCGCGCCTTCGTGTACTGGGCGCTGGTGTGCATGACGACCACAGTGCTACTCGCAACTGGCGAAACGCACGGATCGCTCGGCATGGCCATACTCTGGGATTTCAATCTCGCCTTCTGCGGCGTGCTGGTCTTCGCAGGCGCGCTACTCGGAGGCGAGGCGTTGCTGCGTGCGCGACGGGCAATCAGCGCCGGCGCGAGTCCGCACGATGTCGTGCGCAGTCTGGGCGGTGCGTTGCACACCGATCCATCGCCGCCGCGCACGGTGCGCCACCTCGGAGGACTGCTGGCAGGGGCAGGATTCGCGCTGCTCCAAGGAAAGCTCTCCCGGCTGCACGGCATGCCGGAGTTGGCCGAGAGTTTGTTGCAGACCGCGCTGGTGGTCGCGCCGCCGCTGCTGATCGGCCGCAGCGTTCAGGGTCTCTGGCGCGGCAGCCGCGCGGAGCGTTGGATCAACGCGCACGTTACGACACCGCTACTCACGAAAGTCACGCGCTGGATCGGCCGCGGCGTGGTACACCGCGCGGACACGCGCGCGTTGCCGGCGACCGCGCCAACGGAAGTGCGCCTCGGCAACGCCGCCGATGAGATCCTCGCCCGCTTGTCTCCTGCGTTGCAGCGCGAACTGCGCGCGATCCCCGACGCGGCATCGGCACTCGTCCGCGAAGCGGAAGCGCTGCGTCAACGCGACGCCGCTCTCGCCGTGGAAGGACGCAGCCTTCGCAGCAGCGCAGCCAGCGATGCGATCACCCGATTGGCGAGCGTGGACGCGCAACGCAGTCAGGTGCAGGCACGGCTGGCCACCACGGTGGCCGCACTCGAGACCATCCGGCTGGACCTGCTTCGCTTGGAGAACGGCGACGGCACGACGGGCGACCTGACCGAGCATCTGGAAGTCGCGAAAGACTTGCAGCGGCGCGTCGATGCGGTCGCCGAAGTGCGCGCCATGCTGCGCGCGCGTGCGCCGGAGCTCACGCCGGTCTGAGAGGGAGACGGCGCATGGCGCAGTGCTCTCCCTGCCGCTCGCGAGCGACCGGTCGCGCCGCGCGCCGATGTGTCACGCGCGACGTTACGGCTCGCGCCGATAGTACAGATCGAGCAGTTCGTCGTCGCCCGGTACGCGGAAGCGCACCCGGACGCCCCGTGCATCGGTACGCGCGGTGTGCGACAGAGGACTGATGTATTCTGACGTGAACAGCAGGTCGTCCGCTCTGGTGCTCACCAGTCCGCGATCGTACTCGCCCATGCGCGCGCGCACCTGCATGTCACGCCGGCCTCCGATGTCGCGCACGGCGTACTCCACGGCGCGTACGGTGATTTGATATCGGGGCACAATGCCCTGACTCAGCGTGAGCGTGCCGTCTTCCATCCAGACTTCGTGGTACTCGCGCTGGCCATCCCAGCTCACAGTGTCTGCGTGTAGAAGCTTGGGCAGACGCACCCCGCCAAGGTGTGTGAGCGTGAAGACTTCCGCGTCCGGTGAGGGCGGCGCCTCTCCGACCACTTCCACTCGTAGCGACCCGGAGACGCCCTCCGTCGTCGCGCGCACGAACGTCATGCCCGCCCGCTTCGCGATCACGCGACCTGCCGCGTCGATCGACGCGATCGTGTTGTCATCGCTCGAGAGCTGCACTGCTCGGCCGAGTAGGTCACGGCCACCCTCCCCCTGCACGCGAACACCGAGCGGCGTCTGCGCACCGACAACCAGCTTGAGTAGTGGCATGCCTGGATTCACCGTCACGGTGCGAACCGCGGAGCGATACACGGTTAGGGTACGCGTGGCGGATTGCAGTCCATTCCGCACCGTCACGTTCAACGTGCCGGCGCGATACACCGTGAGCGTACCACCGGCGGTGATGTCGCCGCGCGTCGTATCGCTCACCGACCAGACGAAGGCGCCACCGGGAATCGAGCCGCCGGCGGAGTCGCGCTGTACCGCTGCGAGGGTAACGACGTCACCTTCGTAGATCGTTGAGTCGGGCACAATCAATTCGAGGCGCGCTGGCCGCGGCGCGGGCGCCGTCGCGCTGTCGCTGCCGCACGCAGTGGCGAGCAGAAGCAGCGCGGTGATGGCTGCGGTGGCAATGTGCTCCAAGGACACG
The DNA here is from genome assembly GCA_965279375.1 of Gemmatimonas sp. GTDB lineage: Bacteria > Gemmatimonadota > Gemmatimonadetes > Gemmatimonadales > Gemmatimonadaceae > Gemmatimonas. Next base: position 5,179,379 of record OZ257156.1, read on the forward strand.
AAAGGTCTTGCATAAGCGTTCATAGGGTCTCCATTCCTGATATTTCCGTCCGTCGTTCGTACGCACTACTCCACGTCGATGATTCGTGTCACTGTGTGCTCGCGAAAAGCGCTGCACGCGTGTGAGATTGAGAGATGGCCAACGACTTGTCCGCTGCCGATGGCGTTCGACCCTTTCTGACCGCCTCGTGGCACGACCTGGTGATCGTCAGCTGGTCAATTGACCCGGGCATGCTTCGCCCGTTTCTCGCACCGGGCACGACGCTCGATCTCTGGAAGGGTGATGCGATCGTCAGCCTCGTCGCATTCGACTTTCGCGACACGCGCGTCCTTGGGTTCCGCATCCCCTTTCACGTCCGATTCCCCGAAGTGAACCTGCGCTTCTACGTGAAGCGCACGATGCCCGACGGTGAAGTCCGTCGCGGTGTGACGTTCGTGCAAGAGATGGTGCCGCGTCCGGCGATCGCGTGGGTGGCGCGCACCTTCTATGGCGAGCCGTATATCGCGCGCCCCATGCGCCAGGCCGCTGTCCCGGAAGCACCGCTCACCAACCCCGACTCCACGGCCACACGCTCACTCGTGTACGAATGGAAGCGCCAGGGCGAGTGGGAGCGCGTGATCGCGCTCATGGATGGTCCACCACGGCCAATGCGGCGCAACTCGACGGAAGAGTTCATCGCCGAGCACTACTGGGGATACACGCGACGCAGCCACAAGCCAACGCTCGAATACCGCGTGCAGCATCCGCGCTGGAACATCAGCTTGGCCGCCGACTGTCTGATCGAAGCCGACCTCGAATCACTCTATGGCGGTGGATTCGCCAAAGCGCTCGATGCGCCTCCGCTCTCGACCTTTGTGGCGGAAGGGTCCCCGGTGGCAGTATATCCCGGGCAGCCGATCGTTCCCTGACCGCCGCCGCCCACCACCGATGCGCCCTTACCGACATTTTCGCCGTCGCGGCCTGTTCGCGGCCCTCTTCGCCAGCGCCGCACTGGCCGCGTGCGGCGGCAAGGACTTGCCCGCGGCGGATACGCTCCGCACGACCGGCGCCGCCTCCCCGAGCGCCGACGCGACGACCGGTCTGCGCGTCCGTAGCGCCCCTGGCTCCGACACCGTGCTCATCGAAGGAGTGTGGTCCGACGCGGCAGAGCGCTCCAACTGGACCGCAGCGGCGATTCGTGGCTTCATCGTTCGCATTGAAGAGCGTGCGCCTGTCGGCGGCGACGATTCGTTCACGCGGCACTTTGCCTTCGACTCCACCGGACAGCTTGTACACGCCGACGATGTCCGCTCGCAGATGGTCGCGAACCCCAGTGCATCGCCAAGCCTGATGCACGTCGAATCCACGATCGCTTTTCGTGCTGGGGAAGTCGTGAGGGCCAACAAGACGGTCGATGGCGTCCCCGAGCCCGTGCAGCAGTGGGATATCGAGAACGTGCAGCGCCACGCCGCCGCCCTGCTGGCACTCGCGCGCCCCGGAATCCCGTCTGCCGGCGCGCCCGCTGCCGGTACTTCCCGCCCCTGAGTCCGCACCAGACCCATTCCTCCCATGACCGATTACGAAAAGCTGGGCGCGTTCTACCTCGGCAAGCGCTACGACCTCGACGCAAGAAAGCGCAGCGAGGAGCTGGTGTTGTACGACGCCAAGGACCTCACCACGCATGCTGTGATCATCGGCATGACGGGCAGCGGCAAGACGGGCCTGGGTGTCGATCTGATCGAAGAAGCGCTGATCGATCGGATTCCCGTCATCGCGGTGGATCCCAAGGGCGATCTGGGCAATCTCGCGCTCCGCTTTCCCGGTCTGACCCCTGCCGATTTTCGTCCATGGGTGGACCCCCAACAGGCCGCCAACGCCGGAGCGACTCCAGACGCCTTCGCCGAACAGCAGGCCAAAACCTGGAAGGATGGATTGGCGGGCTGGCAGCAGGACGGCACGCGCATTCAGCGCTTCGTCGATGCCGCCGACGTGACCATCTACACGCCAGGCAGCACGGCCGGCCGTCCGATCTCGCTGCTGCGGGCGTTTGTGGCACCGCCAGCCGCCATACGCGATGACAGCGAGGCGCTACGCGAGCGCGTGGACGCGACGGCCACCAGCGTGCTCGCCCTGCTCGGCATCAACGCCGACCCGATCTCCAGCCGCGAACACATCCTCCTCGCCAACCTGCTCGCGTCGTCGTGGAGTGAAGGCAAGGATCTCGATCTCGCCGGCCTGATCGGCGGGATTCAGTCGCCGCCGTTCAGCACCGTTGGCGTCATGCCGCTCGACACGGTATTCCCGCCCAAGGACCGCATGGAGCTGGCGATGAAGCTCAACAACCTGCTCGCCGCGCCCGGCTTCCAGAATTGGCTCAAGGGCGAGCCGCTGGACACCGCCAATCTGCTCTACGACGCCAACGGCAAGCCGAAGGGTTCGATCATCTCCATCGCGCATCTCGGCGACGCAGAGCGGATGTTCTTCATGACGCTGCTGCTGGCCGACATCCTGGCGTGGGTACGCGCGCAACCCGGCACCGGCTCGCTACGCGCGATTCTCTACATCGACGAGTTGTTCGGCTACATGCCGCCCGTCGCGAGCCCGCCGTCCAAGGTGCTGCTGCTCACGCTGCTCAAGCAGGCGCGCGCGTACGGCTTGGGCGTGGTGCTCGCCACGCAGAATCCGGTGGACCTGGACTATCGCGGCCTCTCCAATACGGGCACGTGGTTCATCGGTCGCCTGCAGACCGAGCGCGACAAGATGCGCGTGATGGAAGGACTCGAAGGCGCGTCGGGCGGACAGCCGTTCGACAAGGATGCGATGGAGAAGACGATCGCCGGACTCGGAAAGCGCGTCTTCCTGCTCCACAGCGTACATGAGTCCGCGCCGGTCACCTTCGAGACGCGCTGGACGATGTCGTACCTCGCGGGTCCCATGACACGCGAGCAGATCAAGGCTTTGCAGGCTCAGGCCCCTGCCACCGCTGCCGCTGCGGCGCCCGCCGCGAGTGCCATCGCCTCGACCACCGGCGGCGGCATGTCCGCGCTCGATGCGTCGGCGTCCACGCGTGCCCCCGTGCTGCCGCCGGACGTCCCGCAGTACTTCATTCCGCCGCTCACCGACGACGGCCCGATCAGCTACAACCCCGCGGTGCTCGCCCTCGCCGACGTGTCGTTTGCCAGTGCGAAGCTGGGCGTGACGGAGCAGCGCCGTGTGGTGCTGTTGGGGTCCATGGACGACGGACCCATTACCCTCGAGTGGGACGGTGCGGAGCGGGTGGAGATCGATCCCGGCACGCTCGAGCGGTCGCCGCGCGACAACGCGACCTTTGGCAGCGTCCCCAAGGCGGCCACGAGCGCCAAGAGCTACGCCGCATGGAGCAAAGCCTTCCAGAAATGGGTCGTGACCAACGAACAGGTGGAGCTGCTCAAGAGCAGCGCGCTCAAGCTCACGTCCAACGCGGGCGAGTCCGAGCGGGATTTCCGCATCCGCCTGCAGGTCGTCTCCCGCGAAGCGCGCGACGCGAAGATCGAGACGCTGCGGCAGAAGTACGCCACCAAATTGAGCGCGTTGCAGGAGCGCATCCGCCGCGCGGAGCAGTCGGTGCAGCGCGAGCAGGCACAGGCGAGTCAGGCCAAGGTGGACACCATGATTTCGGTGGGCAGCGCGATCCTCGGCGCCGTCTTCGGTCGCGGCAAGATCGGCGTGGGCACGCTGGGCAAGGTGGGCACGGCCGCGCGCGGCGTGGGGCGTGCCACGCAACAGAGCGGCGACGTCACGCGAGCGAATGAGAGTGTGGCCGCGCTGCAGGAGCAGTACGCCGCGCTCGAAGCGCAGCTGCAGGGCGAGATCGACGACCTGGGCGCGGCATTCGACGCGCAGCAGGAAACCCTGGAGCGCACGCCGATCAAGGCCAAGAGCGGCGACGTGCATGTGCAGCTCGTCGCGCTGGCGTGGGTGCCCTACGTTCGGGATGGAGCGGGTGTTGTCAGCGCGGCCTGGCGATAGCCGGGTCGCGCGGGCGAGGTCAGGCGGAGAGCGCCAGCCAGGAGAGGAACATCGCGGTCACGAAGGCGATGGCCGGCTCGACCAGCGACGTGCGATCCTTCGGGAGAGCAACGGCGCGGGCGGGGCGATTGGCATTGCGCATGACAGACTCCGGTTGAAGGCGGACGACGGTGTCAGATACGACGAGACATCGTCCTACCGCGTCACGGCGCGCTGGCGCGAACTGTCACGCCGCGCGAGCTCGGCGGCCTTCGCCTGGCTGTTGAGCGTCCAGTCGAAGGTCGTTTGCCCCGTCATGAAGATGCCGCGCTCCATGCGATCCTTCTGATCGGCGGGAAACCAGTGCGCGAGAAAGCGCCCCATGTCCGCACGCGTCGCGCCGAAGTCGGCGCGATAGTACGTGAAGATCGGGCTGAGCACGAAGATGCGCGTGCGCCCTTCCAGCACGATGTGGTTCTTGGCGGAGTCGGAGAGAAAGCGGCGCCCCTGATCTTCCAGCTGCGATTCGAGAATCGCGCCCCGGTACGCCTCGCTGCGCAGCGGTGGGCTGCCCATCGCCGCGTAGACAAGCGCAAAGTGAATGCGGGGATCGCTGAACTCCTTTCGCAGGATGTGGTGCGCCACGTCGTCGAGCGTGAGCGTACGCCCCGCCGCGTGCACGAAGGGCGTGCTCCACGGCCCTTTGAGCTTGAGCACACCGAACGTCTTGTCCACGTTGCGAATCGACTGTGTCTCGCCCGCCTGCGCCACACGCTGGATCGTGAACGCGTTGTAGACGTTGAGCCAGAAGGCCAGTCGCTCTTCCGGACCGAGCGTCGAATCGCGGACGCGATCGAGCGAGGAGAGATAGCGTGGAAATGCCGGGTCCTTGGCAAAGCCCGCGTAGTCGACGAAGCCGTCCTTCACGTAGCGCTTGAGCAGCGCATCGTACGCGGAGTGGTCGAAGACGGCCGTCGGCGCAGAGGAGGCAGGCAACGCCTGTGCGCGAGCCAGCGCGATCGGCAGCACGCCAGCCCCCACCCCGATGGCGGTGCACCAGACCAGCGCAGCGCGGCGCTGCCGTCTCAGGAAGGCGTCAGATAGCTTGTGCATCGGTTCGCGGGACAAGAACGGTCATCGTCGGCCTTCCCTTCTTTGCCTTGGTCATGGTTCCTGATTGGCTGCTTGGTATCTGGCGACTGCTGCGCGCAGATGCCACTCTCGATTTCGCGCCGGGCGTGCGAATGGAATTTCTCGACGACGGTCAACTGCACTACCACATCGACGTGGGCGGGCGGGATCAGGTCGTGACGCTGCTGTACCGCGTGGAGGGCGAGGTGTTGCACACCGACAATCCCTCCGCGCCGCACTCAATGTCGGTGCGTTTCTCGCATGGCGCTGGCGATGTGTTGCTGCTGGATTTCGGCGGCGCCCACGCATCACTGGTGCGCGAAACCGATGCGCGCGCGTTGCGCGTGCCCTGAGCCAACCGTCTCCCGTGGTCCCCGCCCTCCTTCGCGATACCCAACCCCGCGCATGAACGCTCTCAGCGAACGATATCCCTCGCTCCCCTGGATCGCACCGTTCGCGGTGTTCATGCTGCTCCTGGCCGTGGCGCCGTCGCTCCCCTTCGGCCAACCGTGGGAATCGATCGTACGCGTCGGCGTGTTGGTGGCGGTGATTGCCATTGCGTCGGGATCGATCGTGCGTGGGCTGCGCGTGCAGCATGCGGTGGCCAGCATCGCGCTGGGACTGGCCGTGTGCGCGCTGTGGGTACTTCCGGACGCACTCATTCCGGGCTGGCGCTCGCACTGGCTCTTTCAAAACAGCGTGACCGGCACCATCAAGACGTCGATTGCGCCGACCGAGCTCGCGGACCCACTCGTGCTGATGCTGCGCATCGCGCGCGCGGCGATTCTCGTGCCGATTCTCGAGGAGCTGTTCTGGCGCGGTTGGCTGCCACGGTGGATCGTGAACAACGACTTTCAGCGCGTCCCGCTGGGCACGTACAACACGCTCGCCTTTGTGGGCACTGCGGCACTCTTCGCCAGCGAGCATGGCCCGTTCTGGGAAGTCGGCCTGCTGTGCGGCCTGATCTACAACTGGTGGATGTGGCGCACCAAGTCGCTGGGCGATCTGGTTCTGGTCCATGCCGTCACCAACGGCGCGCTGTCGGCCTATGTGCTGGTGACGGGAAAGTACGAGTACTGGATGTAGCCTGTCCGGATGTTGCGTGTGTCTGCGTGACACGAACGAGGCCCGTCACCCACATGGGGACGGGCCTCGTTGTTCAGCCACCGTAGACGATCGGGCTGGTGCCGCTGCGAATGTCGCGTGCGCCCGCCGCCACGCCGGAGCCGACCGCGAGCGCTGCGGTCAACGCGGTGCCGATGCCAACCAGCGGAAGGAACGGTACGACGACCGCTCCAGCCAGAAATGCCGCACCGCCTGCCACCCACGGTGCGATGCCCTTCTGCACGGCGTCGACGTAACGCAGGCGATTGCGAACGAATCGGCGCGCGGCGCCGTGCAACACAACCGCCGCAGCAGTGGCGATCGCGAACGAGATGAGAAAACCGATCAGGGAAAACATGTGTGCCTCCGAGTGTCTCGCGTTCCGGCGACATCGCCGTGGTTCTGATACCCCTAACGACACGGCGGGCCAGAGGTTTCACCCGTGGCCCGCCGCCTGGTCCCGCCCGAGTCGATCCGAGCGTTTCGCCCGTTACGAGGCGCCCGTTCAAGGCGCCCGCTAAGGGCGGCGGGGCATGTCCATCTTCGTGTAGTTGTTCGGGATCGTGAACGGCGCATCGGTCAGGACTCGCTTCTCGATCTTGGTCACTTCGAGCTGAACCACGCCATCCTGCCGCTTGACCTTGAGCGGGAAGCCACCTTCCCCCTCGAGCGAGCGCTGCCACGCGGGCTGCGCGCGATTGCCTCGTCCCATGCCGCCCATCGCACTCATCGCGTTGACGAACGGGCCCAGCCCCTTGGCGAGGCACACGTCGGACGTCTGCTGCTGTGCTTCAACCGTCACGTGCTCGCACTCGTAGCCGGCGATCGTTTCCTTCTTGCCGGTGCGCGTGACTTTCACATCGGGAACGTTGGCGCCGCCCGTAGTCGCACGCGCGAGTTCGTTGGAAAGGTTGACCTCCATGTACATCGACTGCTGATCGAGCAGCAGATACGTCTTCTTCTCCGTCGGGATACCGATGATGCTCACCGCACCCATCGCGGAGACAACGTTGATACGCACCTTGCCGCCGCGCGTGAGATACTCGATCTCCTGCCCCTGAGCACCGCTGGGGCCAAGGCCGGACACGCGCATGGTGATGGCGCCATCAAACGTTTGCGCGGCAAGCGGCGACGTCATCATCGGCGACGTGATCACCGTCGCGGCAGCGAGAATCGAAACAGAGCGCGCCAGCGGTGTGATGGCGCGCGGAATGCGATGCGAACTCGAGGTCATGTATGTCTGCGGGATTCCGGAAGCGTTACGCAAGACCGGTCTTCATCGCCTTGAGCACCAGCTCGGCGAAGCGGTCGACTTCATCCAACGTGGTATACACGTTGGGCGTCACGCGGATCCCGCTGAACTCCGGATGCACGATCGGCGTCTGCACCACGCGGTGCGTGCCGAACAGCCAATTGCCGAGCTTACTCGGATCGAGCCCATCCACGGCGAAGTTGCCGATGCCGCCGCCCCACTTGGAATCCATCGGCGTGAGGATCTTCACGCGTCCGTTGCCTTCGGCGAGCAGGCGCTTGGCCCAGCGATCGCGCAGGTAGACCAGACGCGCGAACTTGCGACCGGCACCGATGGCGCGATGAAACGCGAGCGATACGGCGATCGCGTTGTGGTTTGCCGCCGGATGCGTCCCGATCTCTTCGTATTTGCGGATGTTGTCGTCCTGCTCGATCGACGCGGCCATCAGCGGCCAGATCGCCTTCTGCTTGGACTTGCGCACGTAAAGAAATCCGGTGCCGATGGGCGCAAGCAGCCACTTGTGCAGACTCGTGCCGTAGTAGTCCACGTCCATGTCATCGCGAGACATCGGGAACTGCGCGAACGCATGCGCGCCGTCCACGAACACTTCGACGTTCTTGGCCCGCGCCATCTGCACGATCTCCCGCACGGGGAGAATCTGGCCAGTCAGATTGGTGATGTGCGTGATCTCGATGACCTTCGTGCGCGGCGTGATCGCGGCGGCAAAGCGATCGACCATCTCCTGTGCCGAGGTCGATGGTACGGGCATCGAGATCTCTTTCAGCACGATCCCCTCGCGGCGCGAGCGCTGCTTCCACGCGTTGATCATGCGCCCGTAGTTCTGATTGCTGATGAGCACCTCGTCACCGCGCTTGAGATCGATACCGAAGATCAGCGTTTCCAGCGCTTCGGAGGCATTGCGCGTGATCGCCATCTCCTCGGTGTCGCAGCCAAACTCCAGCGCCAGCTCTCGTCGCACGATTTCGAGCCGCGGCTCGAGGTCGCGCCACATGTGAATCACCGGCAGCTCGTTCGAATAGCGCAGATCGCGGAACATCTGCTCCATCACGTGCGAGGGAGCCGGCGAACAACCGCCGTTGTTCAAGTTGATCCACGTGCGATCGAGATCGAACGCGCGCTGAATCGGCTCCCAGAAATCCTCGTCCGATGCGAACGCAGCGTCCTGCGCGGCATTGCCGCGCCAGGCCGGTGCCTCAGGATCGAGCAGCCGCACCCCTCGACTTCGGGCCACGCCCGCTGCATCCAGCAGGCGACGCACGGCGCCGGGGGCAAAGGTCGGCGAGAGCGCGGAGGCCACGGCGGGCGTGGCGGCAGCTCCTGCGAGGGCGGAGACAAAATGGCGGCGGTCCATGCCCCGAACATGCGTCTTTCTCGCGTGGCGCGCGAGAGGGCGGACCCATAACGTTAGCCCGCGATTCCGCTCTACGGACACTCACCGGGGTACCCATGCATCTGAAGGTTTGGCGAACGTGCGCACTGCTGCTCGGCGCCGGATTCATCACGGCGGCCGCCGCGTGCCGATCCAAACCCGCCGCATCCCCCGAGGAGCTCTACAACACGCGCACCCTTGGCCTCGGCTACCTCTACCGCAATCAGTTCGCCGAGGCCGACTCCCAGTTCCGCAAGCTGATCGCGCTCGCGCCAGACGATCCGGCCGGGTACGCCAACCTGGGGCTGACCTACCTGCAGTCGGGGCGCTACGCCGACGCCGAGCCGCAGTTGGAGCGGGCGCGCAAGCTCGACCCGAGCGCGGTGAACGTCTCCCTGATGCTGGCCAAGCTGTACGCGCTGACCGACCGTCCCGCCGACGCCAAGGCGATGCTCGAGGCGCTGCACACCAAGGCCCCACGCGATGTGAACGTGCTGTACGGACTGGCTGAGCTGGACTCGAAGCAGACCGACAGCGCGTCGGTTGGCCGCTACGTCGAGCGCCTGCGTGAGCTCCTCGTCGTCGTGCCAGCCAATCTCGCAGTGCGTGTGAAGCTGCTGGGGGCGCTGTCGCGCGTTGCAGAACCGGACAGCCTGGTGCGCCATCTTGAGGAGATCCGACGCATCCCTCCCGAGCCGCCGCGTGAAGCGCGGGTCTACATCGATAGCACGATCGCCCTGCTGCAGGGGGGCCGACGTGTAGAGTCGCAGGCGACGCTCGATCGTGTGATCTACCTCATCGAGGGCAGCGCGCCGTATCAGGCCGCGCTCGAGAACGTGCGCACGACCGAAGCACCGATTCCGGGCCGTCTGCTGCTCAACTTCGCGCCGCGCGATTTCGTCTCGCTGAATGGCGTGCGGACCGAAGCCACGACGGACAGCGCGCGATATGTGGACGCCACTGAGGACGCTGGACTTTCCGCTGTCGGGACCACCTCCGCGCAGGCGCCGCTGGCGAGCGCGATCGCGTCCGCAGAGATCGACGGCACCAATACGCTGGCGCTGTTCATGTCGCGTTGGTCGCCCACAGCCGGCAAGTCAGTGGCGCAGCTGTTTCGCGTACAGAGCGGCATGGTGCGCGACGTGACGACGCAGTCGGGCATTTCGCTGCCGCAGGGCGCGGTGTTCGCCGTCTTTGCCGACTACGACAATGACGGCTGGCTCGATCTCTTCGCGATTGGCGGCGAAGGGCGCGGCCATCTGTTCCGCAACAGTGGGACGGGAACCTTCGTCGAGACGACCGCGCAAGCGCGCGTGGGCGACGTTCGCGGCGCACACAAGGCGATCGTCGCGGACCTCGACCACGACGGCGATCTGGACCTGATGCTCGTCGGCTCGGGACCGCGTACGGTGTACCGCAACAACCTTGATGGCACGTTCACCGATGCGACGAGCGCGATGGGACTCGCGGCGTCGGACGCCGGCAGTGCTCAGGCCACCGATGCTGCGTTCGGCGATGTGGATGGCGACGGTCGCACCGACGTGATCGTTGGCAGCGCGACGTCCGGCGGGAGGTTGCTGCACAACGGCGGAGCACAGCGTTTCAGCGATGTCTCCGATGCGGCCGGCACCGCGAGTGGTGCTGGATTTGCTGCGGTCGCCATCGGCGACTGCAACAACGACGGATTTCTCGACGTGGTCGCGCTCGACGCGAAGAGCGGCGCGGTGCTGCTGCTGCTCAACAACGGATCAGGACGCTTTTCGGCAGACCGTCGAGCGACGGCCGCGCTCAAGCCGACTGGCAGCGCCGCGAACAGCGTCGCCACTCTCGTGGACTACGACAACGATGGGTGGCTCGATCTCGTCGTCGGCACGTCGGGTGCACGCGCTGCGAACGCACCGTCGCTCTTTCTGTTCCGCAACGATGGCAGCGGGAAGTTTGTCGATCGGTCTGCCGCGTTACCCACGGCGATGCGCATTTCGGGTGCTGCGGCGATTACTGTCAGCGATATCGACGATGACGGCGACGAGGACCTTTCCTTGATCGACGCGACTGGCGCCTCACGCATACTGCGCAACGCGGCGGGCAACGCGAACCTCGGCGTGAACGTGGAGCTCAAGGGGCTGCGTAACGGCAGCGGCAAGAACAACAGCTTCGGGGTTGGTGCGCGCGTGGAACTACGTGCCGGTACGCTCTATCAGACACGCGTGGTGACCAACGCCAAGACGCACTTCGGACTGGGGCCGCATCTCAAGGCGGACGTCTTGCGCGTGGAATGGACCAACGGCGTACCGCAGACGGTGTTTCTGCCGGGCTCCGATCAGGATGTGGTCGAGCAGGAGATCCTCAAGGGATCCTGCGCGTTTGCATACACATGGGATGGCAAGCAATTCCGCTTCGTCACAGACGCCATGTGGCGCAGCGCGTTGGGGATGCCGCTCGGGCTCATGGGAAGCTCGAGCGCGTTCGCACCCGCGGGTGCATCGCAGGAGTATCTGCGTATCTCGGGCGATGCACTCAAGCCGCGCAACGGCCGCTACGTCATGCAGCTCACCGAAGAGCTCTGGGAGACGGCGTACGCCGACGAAGTGAAGCTGCTGACGGTCGATCATCCGGATTCCATCGACGTGTTTGTGGACGAACGCTTCGTGCCGCCGGGCCCGGTGACGCTGCGCCTCTTCCACGTGGGAAAGCGCGAACTTCCGCGCACCGCCACCGACGCGACAGGGCATGACCTGCTGCCCGCGCTCAAGGCAAGCGACGATGTCTACGTGTCGAACTTCGTACCCACGAAATACCAGGGCGTGGTTGAACCACACGAGCTCATTCTCGATCTGCCGGACGTCGCCGGCACACCGGGCAGCGCGCTCTTCCTGCGCGGCTGGATCTACCCCACCGACGCCAGCATCAATGTCGCGCTCGGCCAGCAAACCGCGCTGAGCGTGTCGCCGCCATCGTTCGAAGTGCGTGACGCGCGCGGCCAGTGGAAGACCGTGGTGGCGAACCTCGGATTTCCGTCCGGAAAGGACAAGACGATGGTGATCGACCTGGCGGGCAAGTTCTCAACGGCGGATCGGCATGTACGCATCCGTACGAACCTGCAGATTTACTGGGACCAGGCATTCGTCGCGCGCGATCTTCCGGGCAGCAACAGCAAAGTCGAAACGCTGGCGCCCCTGTCGGCCAACCTGCACGCGCGCGGCTACTCGCGCATGTATCGCAAAGGCGGCCGCTACGGCCCGTATTGGTTCGACTACGCCAACGTGGAGCAGAACGCGCCGTGGCGTCCGATCACTGGTGCCTTCACCCGCTTTGGGGATGTGTTGCCGCTGTTGGACAAGGCGGACGACATGTACATCATCATGGCGCCCGGCGATGAAACGACCATCGAGTTCGATGCGCGGTCAGCCGAGTCGCTACCGAAGGGCTGGCGCCGCGATTTCCTGCTCTACACCGACGGCTGGATCAAGGACTCCGACCTCAACACGGCGTTCGGTACGACAGTCGAGCCGTTGCCGTACCACGGAATTGGCAGTTACCCGTACGGCCCCACAGACCGCTATCCCACCGACTCTCTGCGCACGCGCTATCGTCGGGACTACAACACGCGCATCGTCGGCGGTCGGACGCTCGCGCGATCCTCTAACACGGAGCAGCGATGACTCGCCAACTGACGACAGGCGCACCGATGCGTCGACCCACCGCGCTGCACTCGCTGCTGGCCGCGAGCCTCTGTCTTGCCACGAGCGTTGGTGCGCAGACCACATCCGCGACTGCCGGTGCAAAGCCCGCCGCGCTCGGCGACTTCCGCGCACCAATGGGCGTGCAGCTGTGGACGTTCCGAGAGCAGGCCAAGCCCGATCCGGCCGCGATGTTTCGGATGGCCCGCAAGATGGGCATCACGCACGTGGAGACGGCGGGACTCTACGACATGCCAGTGGCCAAGTTCGCCGCTGCGCTCAAGACGGCGGGGCTGCGGGCGACGTCGATGCACGTGGGATACGACGACCTCAAGAAGTCGCCTGATGTTGTCATCGCCAATGCCAAAGCGCTCGGAGCGCAGTACGTGGGCATCGCGTGGTATCCGCACGAAGGTGCGTTCACCGAGGCCGATGCGCGCAAGGCGATCGCCGACTTCAATGCGTTCGGTCGCACGCTCAAGAGCGCCGGGCTCAAGTTCTTCTACCACAACCACGGCTACGAGCCGGTCCCGTTCGGTAAGGGGACGCTCCTCGACCTGATCATCGACCAGACCGATCCGGCGCTCGTGTCATTCGAGATGGACGTACTATGGACTTGGCTGCCGAACGTAGATCCTGTGGCACTGATCCGGCGTCATCCCGGACGTTTCCGCCTCATGCACATCAAGGATATGCGTCCCGGAATCGCGCGTGGCTCGCTCTCTGGCGGCCTGCCCGCAGAGCAGCAGGCCGTGATCGGACAGGGACAGGTGAACTGGCCTGAACTGCTCGCTGCGGCGCAGCGTGACGGCTTCGCCTTCTACTACCTCGAAGATGAGACCACCGATCCGGTGAAGAACGTCCCGCCGAGCATCTCGTATCTGACACAGCTCAAGTACCCGTCCAACGCTGCCACCGGCGCGCGCAAGTAGGGTATTCTCTCCTGCGCTGCAGTCGAGCGTTAGACGAACACAGGTTCTGGGCCCAGACCACGCAGTCCAGGCAACGCCTCGATCAGCGCTTCACGAGATAGACCAAGCAACGCGTGGCGCTCGACGAGCACGTCGAGATCCACCGGGTACATGTTCTGCCGCGCAGCGTCCGCCAAACCGGCGACGTTGCGCGGTTCGAGCATCCGGGTCAGCCATTCGGTAAACTCTCGTCGCTCCGCTGCGCTGCCGATGTCGCCGCGACCGTTGGTGATGGCGCGCAGGCGGCGCAGTGACTCCTGTGGCAGCTCCACCAACACGCTGTCGTCTACGCCGAGAAATCCGCGCCAGGCCACGTCAGCCGTTGGCGCGATGCGCTGTTGCGTTTCGGCGTACGACACGGTGACGAAGTAGAGCATCGCCTGCGCAGCGAACAGGTCGAAATGCGCCATCGCTTCGTATGCGCCCGCCACGACGCGATCGATCTGCGTGGCCTCGCGATCGAGCGCGGAGGCGTAGCGAGCGAGCACCGGCGCCGATGGAAGGCGCGTACTGTTTGCGGCCGCTTCGAACTCGAGCGCGAGGCGTTCGATCGCACGCAGGCTCCACGCGATCCCCGACGAGAACAGCGGATCGACGAAGGCGTACGCATGCGGCAGCATCGCCCAGCGCGCCCCGGCCGCATGCGTGAGCCTATGTTGTTGCGCCGGTTGAAAGGCAATCGGTCGCAGTGGAACGGCATCGGCGTACGCGCTCGAGATGGTCGGATATCGTTGCAGCAACGCCCGCCAGATCTCCTCGGCGCCGGCGTCGTCTCCGATTTGCAGCGACGCGAGTCCGTGCGGCGTGAGCGAGAAGCCCGCGCTCGTGACGCCGTCGTCGAAGCGCAGGGCGTACATCCACCCCTCGTCGATGAGGTGGTGTACCGCAGCCCAATCGTCAGGGTACGGACCTGGTGGCAGCCCATTCACCACCTCGGGCATGCGCTTCACGCCGGTGAAGTGACTGTACACCACCGCGGATTTCGTCTCGGTGTGCGTGACGGCAGATGGCAGCGAAAGCTGGCGCGCGAGAAAGCCGCCGGGTCCCGTCGCGTCGATGAGGAAGTTGGCGCGAAGCGAAAATTGCTCGCCGTGGCGACTTCCGCGCAGCTGAATGCCGTCGGCGTCGAAGTCCGCTCCGAGCACGTCTGCGCCATCGCGATAGTCCACCCCAGCGTCGATCGCCTGCCGCACGAAATGGTGATCGACATCAGCGCGCATCCAATGCGTGTCGGCCAGCGCGTCATCGGGGCTCGCTGCAACGAGCAGGCGCTCGGACGACATGCCGCGATTCTCGAACGCCTCGTGTGGATGATGCCGATAGAAGGTGAACCCGCGTTTGAGGCCGCGCCGCACCTCCGGCAGATGCGTAATCCAACGACCGTGCGTGGCGAGCTGGTAGCAGTCTTCGAGACCGTAGCGAACACCCAGCCGCTCCAGCGAAAGATTGCCGAGTGGTGTGGTGGACTCGCCGATGGCAAAGCGCGGGTGCGAGCCGCGTTCCAGCATCATCACGCGGTATCCGAGCTTGGCGAGAATGCGCGCGAGCAGCGAACCGGCGAAGCCGCTGCCGACGATCAGGACTTCACAGGCATCCGTCATACCGCAACGCTCGCTGCGTCGCAGCGGGCGCAGGCAACGGCGGGTTCCAGTATTCCTGACACGTTCTGCCGATGCAAACGTGCAACGCGATCAGCGCGACAGTGCTCACACGCGGGCAGTCGTTCGGCGTCCCACATGTCGGCGGTGATGACGGCTGGAGACACTCCCAGACATTGATCGAGCGCTCGCTCTAGGTCACGAAGCGTGGGCGGCGTGAAGTGTCCGAGCGCTTGCAAGCGCTCGATCTCGCCATTGCCACCGCGTACCGGAATGATGGATACCACGCTCGCGCCACGAGCGGCGGCGTACTCCACGGTGCGGACCGTCCACTCGATCGATGCGTCCGCCGGCACGTACGGAGCCCCCAGCAACACGAACACGCGCAGGTCGATGTCGTTCTCGCCAAGCAAGTCCGCCGCGCGCGCGAACGCATCGAGATCGAGTCGCTTGTTGAGATGCGCGGTCGCTGTGGGTTCGATCGTCTCCAGTCCAACCGCGACTTCCAGGCGGCTGCCGATGCGACGCGCGAAGTCTATTGTGGCCGGACCAATGGTGTTGACGTGCGACTCTACGGTGAGCGCGCTGTACGCATTCGTGATCTCCACAATGCGCGGCACGTCATCCGGTGGCACCGCGCGTTTGTCGAAGAAATTGCTCGCATTGTAGAACTTGATGCGATCCGGTCGAGGGCCCGAGTGCTCACGCAGCGCCTGTTCCAACTGCCTGGGCAGCGCTCCGAGTGGTGTGGGCCCATCAATGGTGTACTGCCACAGATCGCAGAACGAACAGGTGAACGGACATTCCGCGCCCGACAAGAACACGGTCAGTGCGCGTTCGATCGTGCCATCGGGGCGTCGTTCGTCTTCCAGCGTGCTGCCCTGCGGCGTGAACGCGTCGATGGCGCGCTTGGCCGGCCGCAGGGAGCGAATGCGTCGATCGGCGTCCGTCGCGCTCTCACGGAGCGAACTCACACGGAGCGTGCGTACAGTGTCTCGAAGTGACCGCGATAGCGCGCTTCGTTACGCGGGAACAGTTCGTCCACGCGGGACGCTGCCACCGATCCATGCTGAAAGCGTCGCTTCTCGAACACCGGCATCTCGATGCCAAGCACCGCGCGAATGCCACGCGAGACGACTTCGCCCTTGAGCGCGTACAACCGCTCGTGCGAACCCGAGGTCAGCTCCGCAAATGGCAACGCTTCGGCAACCGCGATCACCGACGGACGCGTGTAGGGGCTGAAGGACTCGAAGCCGTACTCCCGCGCGCAAGCGAAGGCGCGCACGCAGCCGCGGCTGTAGCCACCCGAGTAGGTGAGCGAATGCTTGATCGACTCCACGCCCCACCCTTCCTGATAGAGCATGCGGTTGTTCACGACACTCCGGATGGTGAGCTCGCGGTTTTCCTCGATGGGATAGTCCTTGAGATTCTCGTCGCCACCGTCGCCATCCACCAGCAGCTTCCACTCCGGATAGCGCTCTCTGATGCCGGCAAGCAGCGCGAGATTCACGACCGCGCACTCGACATCCAGTGGCTTGTAGTCCTCGATGACTGCCACGGCGCGCAACGGATCGAGCGCACTCGACGCAACGTCGATGACTTCGCCAAGCATCTCGAGATTGGTGCGGCGCAGGAACTCACGCGCCTGCTTCGCGTCTTCGCCTTCCCCGTCGACCGACAGGGTGAACGCCTTGAGCCGCGCCGGTGATTGCCCTTCGTTGAGGAGCAGCGCGTTCAGACAGAGCAGGATCGCACCGCTGTCGATCCCACCGGAGAAGGGCACGCCGATCGGCGCGGACGGGTCCTGCACGGACAGCCAGCGACGCAGCGACTCGTACAGCGCCTCGATGTAGCGGCGGCCGGCGCCATCGAGATCGGTGGAGACGCTGTTGCGCGATGGCTCGAAGAAGCGCCGATGCACCGGATTCGGATCGGGACAGCCGATCAGCCGCAGCGTCGTCACGTGGTGCGCGGGCACCATGCGCGTGTAGCTCGGATGGAACTGGTCCAACCAGCCGTGTCGCGCCAGCTCTGCCGCAATCTCGTCGATTCGTTCGGCGACAATGAGTACCGGGCCCGCAACGGCCTTGGCCAGGAAGTAGCGCATGGGGCGGTCGAGACTGCGCGCGAGCAGCACGCGCTCGCCGTCCTGCGCCATCAAGGCGAACGACCCTTCGATGGCGAGCACCGCGTCGGCGTTGGTGTCGAGCAGCAGGCGGCAGGCGTCAGCGGAGCTCATCGACCACAGACGCTGCGACTCGTCGGCGATGAGATTGATGACGTTGGCGATGTAGAGTTGAGACATGGCCAAAAAGTATCGATCGCCATCGAGCGCGACTAGTCGAAATGCACGCTCGGCGTACCTTGACGAAGCGCACCATCGACCGTAGTGATGCCGAGGTACTGGTGCGGTACCGCCGTGTCCGTCGGCACACGGTGCGTGCGTCCTTCCTCCGTCCCTCCCATGAACATCGTGTTGCACATCGTGTTCGAGACGATTGCACGCCTTTGCTCCCCGCGACGTACCGCGGGTGTCGCCGCTCTGCTCTGCCTCGGCGGCTGCAGCACCGCCTCGGAACCGCCGGTCTTCAGGCTCCTGGATGCCGGCAAGACAGGCGTGGACTTCGCAAACACGATCACCACGTCCGATTCGCTGAACGCGCAGAGCGACCCGTACGTGTACAACGGCGCTGGCGTCGCCGTGGGGGATATCGACAATGACGGGCGCCCGGACCTGTTCTTTGCCGGCAACATGGTCTCGAGCCGTCTTTACCTGAACAAGGGCGAGATGCGCTTCGAGGACATCACCACGGCGGCCGGCGTGCGTACCTCGCGCTGGGCGACAGGGGTGACGATGGCGGACATCAACAGCGACGGCTGGCTGGACGTGTACGTCGCCGTGTCCGGTCCGCCGTGGGCCAAGGGCGCAGATCGCACCAATCAGCTCTTCATCAACAACCACGACCGCACCTTCACGGAGTCCGCCGCGAAGTACGGCGTTGCCGACAGCAGCTTCACCACGCACTCGGCGTTGCTGGACTACGACCGCGACGGTTGTCTCGATCTCTTCCTGCTGAACAACGCGCCGACCGATTTTGCACGCGGCGACGGGGGCATGGGCTCCGCCAACCGAAAGGGGCAGTCGCCGGGCAGTCTCAACGTGCTCTATCGCAACGACTGCCACGGACACTTTACCGACGTCTCGCTGCAGGCAGGCATCGTTCCGGTCCCGGGGTACGGACTCGGCGTTGCCGTTGCCGATATCAACGGAGACAGCTGGCCCGACATCTACGTGTCGAACGACATCGGCCCCAACGATGTGCTGTACGTGAACAATCGCGACGGCACGTTCACGGACAAGGCGGCCCAGTCGCTCAAGCACACGAGTCTTGCCGGCATGGGCGTCGACATCGCCGACTTCAACAACGACGGCTGGCCGGACATCGTGCAGGTGGACATGTGGCCGTCCGACCTGACGCGTCGCAAGCGCATGAGCGGGTTCGCCACGTACGATGGGCAGCTCGCCGCGCGCAGCCGCGGCATCCGCGAGGATGTCAGCGCCAACGTGCTGCAGCTGAGCAACGGCGTCACGCCCAGCGGAGATGTCGTCTTCAGCGATGTCGCGCAGATGGCCGGCGTTGCCGCCACCGATTGGAGCTGGAGCGCGCTCTTCGCCGACTTCGACAACGATGGTCTCAAGGACATTTTCATCGGCAACGGCTACCCCAAGGCGGTCAATGACCTGGACTACCAGACCGCTGCGAATGGAGCGGTGCGCGCGGGCGACACACAGCGCGCACTCAAGTTGCTGAGCGATCTGTACGCCTACGAATTACCCAACTACGTCTTCCGCAACAACGGCGACCTCACCTTCTCCGATCAGAGCAAGGCGTGGGGTATCGACAAGCCGGGGTTTGCCTATGGCGCGGCCTACGCCGATCTCGATGGCGATGGCAAGCTGGATCTCGTCGTCAATAACATCGACGGACCCGCGTCGATCTACCACAACGTGCGCCCGACCGATGAAACGCATCACTTCCTCGCGATCCGGTTGCAGGGCGACTCGCTCAACACGCACGGCATTGGCGCATCGATCGCACTCAGCGCCGGCGGCGTCCAGCAGCATCTCTACAACGCGCCGTCGCGTGGTTTCATGTCGAGCATGGATGGCCCGCTCCATTTCGGACTCGGCGGCGCCAACCGCGTAGACACGGTCGCCGTGGTGTGGCCGGATGGACGGCGACAGCTGTTGACGAATCTCGCAGCGGATCGCGTCGTGGACGTGAAGTGGGCGGACGCCTCGCCACCTACTGCGGGATCTGTCACGCCGACGACGTCATCGAAGGTTGCCGCGACCGAACAGTATTTCACGCAGGCCGATGCCTCACAGGGACTCGCGTTCACGCCGCGCCCACCGTCGCTCGTGGACTTCCACGTGCAACCGCTGCTGCACTACATGCCGTCCCGCCAAGGGCCGCCCACTGCCGTTGGCGATGTGAACGGCGATGGGCTCGACGATGTCTTCGTTGGCGGCGGCAGCCGTGCGCCTGGCACCCTGCTCGTGCAACAGAAGGACGGACGTTTCGTGGCCTCCACACAGAACCAGCCGTGGACGGCAGACTCGCTGTTCGACGATTGGGGCGCGCTGTTCTTCGATGCAAATGGCGACGGACGCCCCGACCTGTACGTCGCGAGTGGCGGCTATCAACTCGCGCCCAACTCCCCGCTGCTGCAGGATCGACTCTATCTCAACACGGGAACGGGCGCCTTCGTCAACGCGCCGGCCAACGCGCTCCCAGCCATGCCAACGAGCACCGCTGCGGTGCGTGCTGGCGACTTCAATGGCGATGGCAAGCTCGATCTCTTTGTGGGCGGACGCCTGTCACCTCGCGAGTATCCATCGCCCGCTCGCAGCTACGTACTGCGCAACGACGGCGATCACTTCACCGACGTGACCGGCGAGGTCGCGCCGGAGTTGGCGAAGCCGATCGGCATGATCACGGATGCGACGTGGGTCGACTTCGATGGCGACGGCAAGCTGGATCTCGTCACGGTGGGCGAGTGGATGCCCATCGACTTCTACCGCAACGAAGGGACCCGCCTGCGCAACGTCACGAGCTCGATGAAGCTTCCGCCGCAGCGCGGCTGGTGGTACAGCCTGGCGGTGGCCGACGTGGACAAGGATGGTCGTCCGGATCTCGTGGCCGGCAACGTTGGACTCAACGTGGCGTATCAGGCGACGCCCGAGAGCAAGTTCGGCATCTACGCATCGCCGTTCACCGGCGGACAGAACACCGACATCGTGCTGACGCAGCAAGTCGGTCCCAAGGAAGTCCCCATCGCGTCGCTGGCGACACTCGGCCACGAGATGTACACGCTCGGCGTGAAGTTCCCGACGTACGGCTCGTTCGCGTCAGCGTCGATGGATCAACTCTTCGGGCAGTCCGAACTTCAGCGCGCAGTGCACTATCAGGCCGACACGTTTGCGAGCGTGCTGCTGCACAATGACGGCAACGGCGCGTTCAGCGCCACGCCGCTACCATCACTCGCGCAGGCATCACCGATTCGCGGCATCGCGCCGGTGGACGTGGACGGCGACGGCCATCTCGATCTCGTTGTCGCCGGAAACCTGTACGACATTGAGCCGAACACGCCGAGGGCGGACGCGGGGAACGGGGTCTGGCTGCGTGGCGATGGGCGTGCGCATTTCACTGCGGTATCGCCGCGCGAGAGCGGCTTTCTTGCACCACACAACGCGGCAGGGCTGGCGCTGCTCACTACCACGGCCGGCAAGTCACTGCTCGTGGCCAACACGGGCGATGCGCTGCAGCTCTTCTCACTCGGCAAACGCAAACACGGCACCGGTACCGAAGTACCAGTGCCGTGATTGTGTAGTGTAGCGACCGCGAGGTGCGTTACCGACTTACCAGCCGGTGTTCTGCGTGAGCCCTGCGCCCTTCGCCTTGCTCAGCTGCACCTGAATCTGCGGGATCGGGAACAGCGCATGGCGCGCGGCCACGGCGGCGGCACCACCAAGCTGCAGGCGACGCGTCTTCTCGACGGCCAAGTAGGAGTTGAGCACCGACTCCGCGATACCCCAACGACGCAGGTCGAAGAAGCGGGTGCCTTCCATGGCCAGTTCGAGGCGGCGTTCGTCGCGCACGGCGGCGCGAGCGACCGTCTGCGAGGTCCACGGCGTGGTGTAGAGTCCGATCTTGTAGTTCGCCCACGTGATCCGAGGATCGTTGATGGGCACCGCAATCGACGCGACATCCGTTCCGGGGCCCTGCACGCGCGCACCGGCGCGAGTGCGAACTTCGTTCACGATGGCGCGCGCGGTTTCCATCGAGCCGGCTTCCACTTCTGCTTCCGCCAGCAACAGCAGCGCATCGGCGTAGCGGAAGATGTGTATGTTCACCGCGTTCAGCTGCGTGTTGTTCCAGCCGACGGAGCTGACGGCACCGCTGGCCTTCTCGTGCATGTTCTTCTTGTTGCTGTACGGGCCACCGTACGAGGCTGAACGAATCCAATCCGGCGCGTGCGGGCCCCAGTCCTTGTACGGCACGCCGTCGCGACCGACCGTGTAGTCGAGGCGCGGGTCAACCGGCGTCTTGTTGGAGGAGGTGAAGTTCGCGTTGTTGGCGTTCCAGGCCGCGTTCGTCTGCGACGCCGGCAATCCGGTGTTCGGATCGGTGGCGAAGAAGTTGACGAGGTTCTGCGACGGCTGATGGAAGCCGCAGCAACCGAACGGGCTGCCCGAGTGCGGAAAGGTGAGACGTCCACCGTAGTTGGAGTTCGTGCCGTCCGCCTGACCGTCGTTGGCCGATGCCTGATAGGCCAGGATCGTCTCACGACCGTTCTCGTACTGCGAGAAGCCCGTCCACACGCGATCGTAGCTGGCTTCGAGAGCGTACGGTCCGGTGGCGCGCACTTCGCGAAGCGTGGTCAGCGCCGCGGCGTACTCGGCGTTGAACATCTGCACGCGTCCCTTGTACGCCTTGGCCGTCCACGAGGTGACACGAGCGACGTCGCTGTTGCGCGGGGTTGCCGGCAGCAGCGCGATCGCGGCGTCGAGGTCCTTGATGATTTCCTTCGCCGCTTCGGCCTTGGTGATGTTGGGCTTGGCGAAGTCGGTGTCCGTCTCGCGGTAGTACGGGATGTTGCCCCACATCTTCCACGCTTCGAAGTGATAGTGCGCGCGGAGGAAGAGGGCCTCGCCTTCGATACCCTTCTGGTCCGCCGTCGAAATTTCCGACGGCTTCGCGGCGACGACATCCTTGAGCAGCTTGATCGTGGCGTTGGCGCGAACGACCCCTTCGTACGTCGCGCGCCACTTGTCATTCAGCTCGCTTTCCACGCCCGGCGCCGACCACTGATACTGCTCGATCGGGTCGATGTTGGGCTGGTCGGTGGCTTCCGAACCCTTGTAGGCGTCGTCGCTGGCAACGCTGCCCCAGATCCAGTTGCTCGCGGCGGAGCCCCATGCTCCGCCGACACCGCTCGTGAAGTCGAGCTGACGGTACGCGGCCATCAGCGTGCCTTCGACGCCGGCCTTGTTCTGAAGGGTTCCGGCATCGAGCGTGCCCTGCGGCACGGAGGCGTCGGTCAGGAACTGGTCGCACCCGTAGAACACGCCCGCCGACAGCGTCAGCAGTACCATGCCGAGGAGCGCTGGCTTCCTCGATCCGTATGTCATCGTCGTCCTCTGATTGGAGTATTTCATCGGTCAGAACGAAGTCGTGATGCCGAGCGAGAACGTGCGGTTGCTCGGGTATACGCCACGATCCACGCCACGGAACTGGTCACGGATGTCGCCGGCAGCGCCGAAGACGTTCGCGGTCGGCAGCGACGGATCGAGTCCGTTGTAGCCGGTGATCGTGAACAGGTTTTCCGCCTGTACGTACACGCGCGTCGCGCTGATCCAACGCGCCATGGACGCCGGCACGTTGTAGCCCAGCTGCAGGGTGCGCATGCGGACGTACGAGCCGTCCTCGACGTAGTAGCTGCTGATCGCCTTGCTGTACGTGTCGTTCTGGTCGAGACGCGGGTACTTGGCGTTCTGATTCGTCGGCGTCCACGAGTTCTCGAGCAGGTCCTTCCGCACGTTCGTCGAGAAGTCGCGGAAGATGTAGAAGTCCTTCTGCGCGTCGAAGATCTTGTTGCCGAAGCTACCGAACACCGAGGCGCTGAGGTCCCAGTTGCCGTGCCTGTAGCCCACGTCGAAGCTGGACGTGAAGTTCGGGTGCGGCGAGCCGATGATCGTGCGGTCGGCGGCGGTGATCTGCTTGTCACCGTTCACATCGACGAACTTGATGCGACCCGGCGCGGCGCCGTCCTGTCTCGCATGAGCAGACACGTCGGCGGCGTCCTTGAAGAAGCCGTCGGCCTTCAATCCGTAGAACGAGCCGATCGGCTGTCCGACCTGATTGATGATGGCGTTGCCGATGCGCGTCGAGATCGGGCCATAGAAGAAGTCCTGCTGGCCATCGATGGAGACGATCTTGTTCTTGTAGCGGCTGAGCTGGAGGCTGGCGTTCCAGGAATTGCCCTGGTGGCCGAGGGAGATGTCAAAGCCCTTGTTGCTCATCTTGCCGATGTTGACGATCGGCGGTGCCGCGATGCCCGCCGTGCCCGGCAACGCGGGATCGAAGAGCAGGTTGTTGGTGGCGCGCTCGTAGACGTCGATGATGACGCTCAAGTTCGACTCGAAGAGCGAGAGATCGGCACCGAAGTTCGTGGACCGGTTCTCTTCCCACTTGAGGTTGGAGTTACCGAGCGAGGTCTGGCGATAGCCTGCACGCACGGTCGTGTTGGAACCCGTGATGTCGTAGTACGTGTCACCGTTGCTGCCGCCGAACTGATTGAGCGTGCGGCCGGACGGAATCGACTGATTGCCGGTGACGCCGTATCCGACGCGCAGCATGGCGTCCGAGACGATCTTGTTGCCGGTCAGGAACTTTTCCTTCGAGATGCGCCAGCCAAGTCCAGCGGCCGGGAACGTACCCCAGCGATTGGTCTCGCCGAGTCGCGACGAGCCATCGCGGCGCACGGTCAGGCTCGCGATGTACTTCTCGTCGAAGTTGTAGTCGGCCTTACCGAAGTACGAGAGCAGCGCGCTCTCGCCACCGGTGCTGTTGACTGCCTTGGTCTTCGCATCGGCGAGGGCGTCCTGGATGTAGCGCGCCGCGAGATCGGTCGAGAGCAGGTTGGCCTGCGAAGCGCCGAGGAACCGGTTCGTACCGGCGTTCGCTTCCTGTCCAACCAGCACCGACAGGCTGTGCGACGAGAACTGCTTCGAGTATTTCGCCGTGTTGCTCCAGGTCCAGTCCGACGACTGGCTCTGGTTCTCGTTGATCGAGTTGCTGAAGCTCGGCTCGGAGTTTTCCGGTGTGATGGCGCTGTAGCCGGTGAAGCCGCCCTGGTTGACGCTGAAGCCCAGGCTGCTGCGCAGCGAGATCTGCGGGTTGACCGTGAACCCGGCGAAGATGTTGCCGAAGACTCGGTTGTTCTTGGTGATGTTGTTGCGAGCTTCGTACGCCGTCTTGAGCGGGTTGGTGTTGTTGCCGAGGCCCACCGCCTTGCCCGACGCGAAGTTGCCCCTGATGTCGTAGATGGGCACCACCGGCTGCATCAGGATGTTCTTGCCGATCAGATCCGTTTCGCCGCCCTGGTCGTCCGGCAGACCGCCGAACTGACGCTCAGCCGAGATGCCGATGTTTTCGCCGAACGTCAGCTTGTTGCGCGTGAACTGCGTGTTGGCGCGAACGCTGATGCGGCGGAAATTGCTGTACGCCGCCGTGCCGTCCTGATTGAAGTAGTTGAACGACACGCCGTACTGGTTGCCGGCGCCGGCGCCTGTGATGCTCAGGTTCGCATCAGTCACCTTTCCGGGATCGCCGAAGACGGCCTTCCACCAGTTCGTGCCGGCGCTGCCGGGCATGATCAGGCTGTTCGGATACGAGTACTTGGCGGGATCGACGCCCGACGGCCGCCCGAACGCGTCGGTGCCGGCGCGCGTGTCGGTCGCGGCGAAGGTGTACTGCGGCACCGTCGGGTTCTTCGGATCGCCGTAGATGTTGGTCGGCACCGGAAGCCCCGCGTTCTCATACGACGTCTTGACCACTTTGTAGTAGTCCAGCGCATCGGTGATGAGGAACTTGTCGTAGCCGTTGACCGGATTCGCCATACCCGTGCGAATCGTCGCCGTCATCTTCGGCGGCCCTGATGCACCACGCTTGGTGGTTTCGATCAGGATGACGCCGTTGCTCGCGCGCGAGCCGTAGATCGACGACGCCGAGGCATCCTTGAGCACCTGGATCGACGTGATGTCGTTCGGGTTCAGGAAGTTGATGTAGGAGTCCTGAACCGGCACGCCGTCGATGACGTAGAGCGGGTCGTTGTTCTGGAAGGAGCTGATGCCGCGGATACGCACCGTGCTGCGCGATCCCGGCGAACCGCTCGTCGCCACCGTGATACCGGGCACGGCATCGAGACGCTTGAGAATGCTGGCGCCGGTTTCGCGCTTGGCCGCATCGACATCCAGGCTCGCCACGGCGCCGGTGATCTCCGATCGGCGCGTTTCCGTGTACGCGGTGACCACCAACTGTTCGAGGTAGGCGACCGACTCCATCGTGATGTCGATGCGGGTCCGCCCCTCAACATTGGCCTGTGCGGGTCGCTTGCCGAACGCCACATACGTGAGCACGGCGGTCGACGGCGCTTGAATGGTGTAACGCCCGTTGTCTGTCGTGAGCGCGCGGACTTCCGTGCCCCGAACGTTCACCGTGACGCCGGAGATCGGCGCACCGGTGGTACTTGTGACCGTTCCGCTCACTGTGACCGTCTGAGCTTGCGCGGCCGTGCTCGCAGCGAGCGAGAGCATCAGCACGAACCGGGCGACACGCCAGCCCGAATGGGGCCGACTTCCGCGCGATCGAGGCACCGACAACAGCGTGTCCATCATTCTCCTCCAGAATCCACGTGGGTGGGAACCTCGACGCGTCTGGACCGCATACTGCCGGGCCGCAGACCGGGGTGGAGCCCGGCCGACGACGATCACCGATGGTCGGCGACCGACCTTGCCTGAACAGCACTGGTGCAACGCGGGCGCCGCAAACTCCCATCACGTGGAGAAAGGGGATGCGCGGCTGGGGGCGGTGGCGGGGCGAAACGAGAGGTGGGAGTCAGCGAGGCGGGACGGAGCGACGTGGTGCAATGAAGCCGACGGGACGGTCTGACTTGCTACTGGGGTGGACCGCGCCAGACTGATGCCGGACCACTTTCTGCCAATTGGTCCCTAGGTACGGCCCGCAGAGCGTCTTGTCAAGAAGTCTTCGTCACGCCCTTGCGTCCGCTGGCCGTTCTTCGCAGTTCTCAGGGACGACTTTGCACAGTCGGATCGGATAGCGACCTCGACCGCGGAGGATCTTCCCATGGTTGCGCCACACCGAGTTATGACGCGCCGACTTGCCCCGCACCGATGGCTTTCGGTGCTGCTCCTCGCGGCAGCGTGTGCCTCCCCGCGCCCTTCCGACACGGCGTCGCCGCGCGCGCAGCAGGACCCGCGCTCCATTTCCGCTGTGGAGTTGCGAGATCCGGTTGTCGCCAGCATGGACGCGATGAAGGCGATCCGGTTCCTGCGGCCGAACTTCTTCCGCGTCTCCGGCCCGCAAAGCTTCGTCAACGGGGACGCCGGCAAGGTCCAGTACTCGATGGACTTCGGCCCCGTGCGACCGCTCAGCGAGCTGTCCACGCTCACCACCGCGATGCTCGTCGAGATCCGCTACCTCGACGCGAACGACGCGCAGAATCGTTTCGGCCTGCGAGCCAACGGCGGGCCGGTCATCGTCCTCCTGAACAACAAGGTGCCGTAGGGCGAATCGGCACGCGGAACCGCGGGCGACTGACGTGGCGCACTCGCGCCCCGCCCCGTATCGTCCAGCGGTAATGACTCTGTCTCACGCTCTCGACATGGCGCGCGGGGTTCCGCGCCAGCCGATCTCGCTCGGCCGCGCCCTCGCGCAGCTCGTTCCAACGCTCGTCTCGCCGCTCGCGCTCGTGCTTCTGAATGCCTGCGCGCAGCCGCTGACGCTCGCTCCCAACGACGCCGACCGCGTCCTCGCGCATCGCACCCTCACCGCGCCCAACCCCGGCGAGAAAGGACCGCTCTCAGTGAAGCGGCTCTTCTACGGCACCGGTGGCGACAAGCGACGCGCCGAGTATCGCGACTCGCTCACGTACAAGACCGGCACGGTGGACGCGTCGCCGTACGCAAAGATGGAGCCCGCGTCGGCCAAGAGTCGCAAGAAGTACTGGGGCTTCGATAACACCAAGTTCCCGCTCAACGCGCGTGTCTGGTATCCCGACGGCGCCGGCCCCTTCCCGCTCGTGCTCGTGGTGCACGGCAACCACGACATGACCGACTTCTCCGACCCGGGCTACGCCTGGCTCGGCGAGTTGCTCGCGTCCCGAGGATTCATCCTCGCCTCGATCGACGAGAATTTCCTGAACGGCGGCATTCGGGGCGAGAACGACGCTCGCGGATGGGTGCTGCTCAAACATCTCGAAGTCTTTCGCGCGCTCAACGACAGCGCCGGCAAACCCCTCGCCGGCAAGATCGACATGTCGCGCATCGCACTCATGGGCCACTCGCGTGGTGGCGAGGCGGTCGCGATCGCGGCTGCGTTCAATCGCCTGCCGTTCTATCCAGACGACGCGTCGCAGAAGCTGGGCTTCAACTTCTCGATCAAGGGCGTGGTGGCGATTGCCCCGGTCGATGGCCAGTATCGCCCTGCCGATCAGCCCACGCCCGTCGCGGACTACAGCTATCTCGTGATTCACGGCTCGCACGATGGCGACGTCTCGAACTTCATGGGACTCGCGCAGTACAACCGCCTTCGCTACACCAAGCCCGGCCCCGACTTCAAGAGCGCCATCTGGATGTACCGCGCCAACCACGGCCAGTGGAACACGGTGTGGAACAACAAGGACAACGGCGACTACTCGGTCCGCTCGCTCAATCTCAAGGCGCTCGTCCCCGGCGAGCAGCAGCGGCAGTTCGGTCGCGTGGTGATCAGCGGCTTCCTCGAGACGGTGCTGCACGGCAAGGAAGAGTATCGCGAGATCTTCCGCGATCACCGAAGCGCCGGTGATTGGCTGCCCCCGACGATGTATCTCACGCGCTACGCCGACGCCAACGCCCGCTACCTCGCGACGTTCGACGAAGACGTGGACGTGACCACGGGTGCGATGCCGGGCGTGCGCATCTCCACCGACTCGCTGTCCTCGTGGAAGGAGAGCGACGTCACCATACGCTCACGCGGCGGCAGCTTCCGCAGCAACGTGGCCACCGTCGGCTGGAACAACGCGCCGATCGGAAAGGACACAACGCTCAAGCGCGCACCGGCGCGTATGACGATCTCCATTTCCGATTCGCTGCGAGTCGCGTTGCGCCCCACGGCGCAGTCGGCGCTGTTGCTGACCGTCGGCACCACCGATCAGACGCCCGGACCGCGCAAGATCGCGCGCGATACCACGATCAAGACGGACAGCGCGGCTGCAAAGAAGCCGGCCGCCAAGAAGCCCGCGGCACCCAAGACCAAACCGCCCAAGGACTCCACGCCGCCCGACTTCACCGTGGAGCTCGAAGACACGGCCGGACACATTGCGCGCCTGCCCCTCTCGGAATTCGGTGCTGTGCGTCGTCCGCTCGAGAGCTACATCTATCGCCGCAAGGGCAAAGACAAGACGAACTTCCCGACGCTTGCCGAGCCAGTGATGCAGACGTACGTGATGCCTGCTGCGCGTTTCGTGCAGGCCAATACACAGTTCGACATCGCCGCCCTCAAGTCGATCCGCTTCGTCTTCGATCGCACGCGAGCGAACGCCGTCATGCTCGACGACATCGGCCTCACGCTCGGCGGCACGCGATAACGCGCGCCTCAGCGCACACCGTGCAACCGCTTCAGCACTTCGAAGAGGTTCACGGTGTGCGCGCTCCAGAACAACAGGGCCAGCACGATCGCACCAGAGACGAGCCAGACGGTACGCGATTTCATGTGATCTCCTACAGCAGCTGAATGTGAATGGGCGCCGTCGCGTGCTACGCGCGCGCGCGGTTTGTGAACGGTGCGAACAGGCGCGCGATCAGTTCACGACAAAGGTCTGTCGAATGGTCATGCGTGCCGCCTTTGCGGCGGGCCAGAGACTCACAACGATGGCGCCGCTGGACACGACGATGAGCCAGAGTGCCGTGGCAAAGGGCGACAGCTGCAGCACCAACTCCTGCGCGGCGACAGAAGCGATCACCCCGCCGACGACGGCTGATAGTGGAATGGCGCTCGCGATGGCGACGCCCGCACTCAGCCCCGCGACAAGTAGCCCTTCGATCACGATCATGCGCCGAATCGATGAGCCGGTCGCGCCGATGGCGCGCATCACCCCCAGCTCCCGCGTGCGCTCGATGACGGAGACACCAAGCGATGATGAGAGACCAAGCAGTCCCACGACCGTCATGATCAGCGCGATCAGCACCAGCGCAACGATGAGGATGTACACGTGGCCACCCTGCGCGACCGAGAAGCGTGACTCCGTAACCACCGACGACACCTCAAGGCCGGCTCGCTCGAGGGCGGCGAGAATCTCACGCGTGGATGCCTCGTCGGTAGCGGCGCTGCGCGCTGCATCGGCAAAGCGAACGCGCACAGCGTTCGTCGATGCCTGGGGTGTGGACGCCTGACGCGTTGACGCCTGACGTTGCGTGACGCGCGCGAATGCAGCGGGATGCGCGTATACCGCGCCCGGTGTCAGCAGCTCCTTGGTGATGCCAACGATGCGTAACGCGACTGCGCGCTCATCCACCTGCAGTTCGACGACGTCGCCAACGCGCCTCCCGTAGAACGGTCCCTTCGCGGCGACGGAGTTGATGACGGCTCCCGTAGCGCCGGCGACGGTGTCGGCATCGGTCAGCCATCGCCCGCTCAGCATCTCATGGCGAATGAGACGCGTATCCACTGGAGCGCCGCGCAGTGCAAAGCCTCCATGCGCACCGTCAGGGTATGCGTGTGACAGCGCAATGCGCTGCGTATCGGCCACTGTCGCGCGTGCTTTTCCCCAGGACTCCACTCGCGCGACGGCTGGCAGCGCGGCGAGCATTGTAGCTACCGTATCCGCCGAGACGTCGTGCGCGAAGCCCAGCTCGAGATCGTAGGAACGGCCGCGGGCAGAAGCATCGACCGTGCCTTCCCACGCCGCGCGCAGATTGAGGCTCGTGATGCACATCGCGCCCGCGCCCGCGAGCGGCACGATGGTCAGCACGAGACGCCCGCGCCGACGCACTGCGTTGCGAAACGCCAGCACCACTGCCGGTGACGTGAACGGCAGCCGACGAACCACGCGATCGAGAACGCTCTGCGCCGACGTGCTGGTCATCGTTCCACCAGCATCCAGCGCCTGACGCACGGTGCGGCGCGCGCCGACGATGATTGGAACCAGCGCGGTCAGCACCGGCAGGGCGATACCAACCGCGAGCGTACCGGCGTATGTCCACCACGGCAGTGAATTCGACGCGATACGCAGATTGAGCAGCTGCGCGGTCACGCTCACGAACTCGCGCCCCATCAGCAATCCGGCCGGCAGACCAAGCAACAGCGCGGCGCAGGACAACGCGGCAACCAGTGTCACGTACATCGTGGTGATCTGCCGTGACGTGGCACCAATGGTTTTCATGATGGCGATCTGTCGAAGCTGCTGCGCCAGCAGTCCGCCGATGATCGTGGCGGTCAGCAGCGCGCCCAGCGCGAGTGCGAGCATGCTGAACAGCAGCAGCATCTCGATGACGGCGTTCATCTGTCCTTGATGCGGATGTCGCCGCGGCGGTGGAACGCGCAGCTCGTGCACTTCCACTCCGGCCTCTGACAGCATGGCGACGACGCCGCGCGCCGAACGCTCGATCGCGGCCGCATCGTTGGCGCTGTCGCGCACGACCAGCTTGACGATGTCGAGCGGAACGTCGACGCCGAGCGTGGCCAGTGTGGTCCGTTCGACGTAGCCGTAAACGGTTTGCTCCTGCCATGCGGGGGCGACTGCGGGATCGTGTACGGTGCCAGCCATCGGCACCGTGCGACGTCCCACGCCGCCAATGTCCACCGTGACCGACGCGCCGATGGACTTTCCGGTGAGGTCGAGCGCGCTCCGCTCGATGAGCATTCCGCCAACCGGCGCGGGCCACGCGCCCGCCTCCGGCGAAACCGTGCTGATGGAATCGGCGTCGAAGCGCTCCACCACGAACAGTCGCATGGGCACCCACGTACCGTTCGCGGCTTGCAGCCGCCCACCAACCGCCGCGGCGCGCGTCGCCATGCGCACGTTCGGGAACCTGCGCACGCGTTGCAGCAGCGAGTCGTTCAGCTCTGTGGAAACCTCGAGCTGTGCCGACGCAGGATTGGTTTGCTGGTAGTTGCGCGGTACTTCACGCGTCAACACCTGATACGTGCTGAGCATGGTGACGACACCGGCGATACTCGCCGCGAGCGCAGCGACGATCATGACGAAACGCCCGGGCGCGTCTTGCACATCGCGCAGCAGCTTGATCCACGGCGTGGTCAACCGGGTCGTGAATCGTGTTGTGAATCGTGTCGCAAGCGGTGTGGGCATCGGTGCTACCGTGCCGCGAGCAGGGACGCGCCGGTATCCGATGCGAGCGTTGACCCAGTGTCGCTTTGCACCACACCATCACGCAGAAGAATCGTGCGCGAGAAGTACTCCTGCAGCTCCGACTCGTGCGTCACGGTGACGACGGTCTTGCCCTCAGCAGCGAGCGCCGCCAGCAGTTGCATTACATCCCGCGACGTGGCCGAGTCGAGATTGCCGGTGGGCTCGTCGGCCACAAGCAACGGCGGATTGTTGGCCAGCGCGCGCGCGATGGCGGCACGCTGCTGCTGTCCACCCGAGAGATCGGCCGGCAGCTTGTCTGCCTGATCGCGGATACCCAGCCGATCGAGGAGCTGCAGTGCGCGCTCACGCCGTTCACTGCGCGCATGCACATCGCAAAAGTCCATCGGCAACAACACGTTCTCCACCACGGTCAACGTCGGCAACAGTTGGAAGAACTGGAAGACGATACCGACCTGACGGCCGCGCCATACCGCCAGTTCCTCCTGCGACATTCCGTGGATCGCGCGCCCGCCCACGTGCAGCGAGCCACTTGTTGGCGAGTCGATGCCTGTGAGCACGTTGATCAACGTCGTCTTGCCACTCCCCGACTTGCCCACCACCGCGACGCATTCCCCCTCGGCGATGGTGAGTGAGACGTCGCGCAACGCCGTGAAGTGCGTGGCGCCGGAGTGATAGTCCTTCGAGACCTTGTCGAGCGAGATGAGCGACCCTGCGAGGCCATTGGACGCGACCGCGTCCCTCCGGGATGCTGGCGTTGTGCGTGTCATGTCCCGAACGTACTGTGAGCCGCTCTGGGGGTCTAAACAGTCCACCCCGATGTGTTCATTTGCGAACAATCTCCGCGCTTTTGTTCAGGATCTGGTGTGCCCACCGAGATCAAGTCGCCCGATCGACGAGTCCAACGCACGCGTGATCTGCTGCTCGACGCGCTGGCGAGGCTGCTGATGGAGCGCGGCTACGAGCAGATCACCATCCAGCACATCCTCGATCGTGCCGGCGTGGGGCGGGCTACGTTCTACACGCACTTCGACAGCAAGCTCGATCTCTTGGTGTGCAGCATCGGTCGACTGCGCGACATGCTCGCCGCGCATGCACGCGATCTTCCCGGCACTCGTCTCGGCTTCTCTCTCGCGTATTTCGAACATATCCACTCGCACCGGGCGATCTATCTCCACACGGTGAGTCGCGACGATGAGATAACGGTCGAGCGCGAGTTCCGTCGCATGCTACGCGAACTGGTGCAGCGCGATCTGTCCACGCGGCGCACGCTCACAGATGTTGAGACGCTCGCGGTCGAATTCGTCGTGAGTGCGATCTGGTCCACGACCGTGTGGTGGATCGACAGCGGCTCCACACTGACTCCGTTGCAGATCAACGCCTACTTCGAGCAGCTCGTTTTTCCGGGTCTCAACGGCATTCTCAAGGGGACGCACTTTACCTGACGATTCGGACGGCGTGCAACGGCACAACGTCTAGTGGCAATGCACGCGATGGTTGTACGCCAGCGGATCCATACGCGACCCATCGATCGCGTCGGCGCGGTCAGAAGCTGGTGCGCAGTCCGAAGGAGAGCGTGCGGCCTGCAGTGACGGTCGCGTTGTCGGGCGCGCCACGCTGCACGTTGAGCAGGTTGTCGCCACTCAGTTGCAGGGTGATCTCCCGAACCAGGCGATAGTTCAGATTGGCGCGCACGCGCGTCACCCCGCCATAGCGCACCCAGAAGTCGCGCAGCCTCGCTCCGCTGATCTCGCGCTCGCGCTCCTGATCGACCAGCGCGCGCCCGATCGCCAGCCGATCGTACCCGATCCAGTCCGCAGCGCGCGACACGGTGGACCCAGCAGACCACCGCGACGCATTCCATGTGGCGCTGAGACTCGTGGTGCGCGCCGGGACGTCGAGCATCCGGTCGCCAACGCGCAGGTCGCCGCGATATCCGTACGCCACCTGATCCACGCGGCTGTCCACCGTCGAGAAGGTGCCGGCCAACGAGAGCTGGTTGAGCTGCTTGCTCGCCTGAAATTCCCAACCGCGATTGGTGATGGCGCCGACGTTCTCGAGTAGATACGACATCGAACGCACGTAGCGACCGCCGGGAAGCTGCATGGACGTCGTGACGGCAACGGGCTGAATCAACCCCGACGCGCGCTGATCGAAGCGTGTGACGTGCAGCTGCCACGAGCGACCGAGCAACAGATCGAGTCCCGTCTCTACACCCGACTGCGACTCGGGCTGCAACGAGCTCGACGCCTGTACCGCCGTGCGGCCCATCCAGCTGGTGCCACGCGTCAAGCTCTGCACCGGGCGAATGCCCGTACCGTACGCCACACGTCCCTTCACTACCGCACTGCCCACGTCGCGCACGTGCGAGACGCCGAGCATGGGCAACACCTCCACCTGCGCTTGTGGCGTGATGCCGGTGCTGCGTTCCACGCGTCCGCCCGCGACCACGAACCAGCTGTCGTTGTACGACAGATTTGCCTGCGCGAGCACGCCACCGTTCTGCGCCCATGTGGTCCGCAACGACGTCGTCGCGATCGTCGCGGCCGGAACCGGTGGACTGAACGCGGTTGCGTTGCTGCGCGTGAGCACGGGTTGCCCAGCTTCATCCTGAACCTGCCGCAACACCGCCTGCTCAGCCGCGAAGGTGAGATTGAGCGAGGTGCGCTCGGCGAGATCGAACCGTCCGACGGTGCGCAGTCGCAACGTGGAGCGATCGGCAGCGCCCTGCGCATCGGTCAGTGAGGACGCGCTGATGTTGGGCGTGGGCAGGCCGCCGCTCGTGAGTCCGCGCAACCGATATCCGTCCACGCCAGCGATGATGGTGTTGGTCCATCGCATCGACGGCATGAACGTCGCTGTGCCACCCACGGTGTACTGCGAGACTTCCTGTCCGCCTGTGCTGTCGCCGGAGAACGGCATCGTGTCGCGCGGCGCCGGATACGGCGAAGCGCCGCGCCCAGAATCTGGCGGCGCCATCGAGCTGGCCGCGCGCGCGAGCAATTTGTAGTCGGTGGCCTGCGAGTTCTTCACGCCGTCGAACGATGGCGTCAGTCCACCCAACACGAGGTTGCTGCTCGCATTGGCACGCTGCATCGAGAACCGCGCCGTGCCGGTGAGCACGCTGCGCGAACGCACCACGCGCAGGTCGGCATCGCCAAGCACACGCTGCTCCGACGCACCGGGCACGTACGCACCCACCGTGCCGAGGTTGAGCCCGAGTCCGAACGTGCGCTTGCCCGAACCGCCACGCAACGAGAGGGTGTGCTCCTGCACGAACGCATCGCGCGGCGCGTACGATGTCGCCGACATGCCTGCGCTCGTGGAGAGCTGCAGTTGCATCGTGCCGGCCGGCGTGCCGTCATGCCGCGTGAGAATGTTCACCACGCCGCTGATGGCATCGGCGCCGTACAGCGCGGCGCCCTGCGGCCCACGAATCACTTCCACGCGATCCACGCGCGCTGGATCGATTTGCGTGACGAGCAACGGGTTCGCCACCTCGATGCCGTCCAGATAGATCTTGGGCGCGCTCACACCAAACGAGCTCGCGCCGCGAATGCTGCCGTAGCGTGCCGACACCGAGCCCGCGGACGTGCTCCAGCTCCAGAGACCGGGCACCGCCATGTCGAGCGCTTCGGCCAGTGACGACGTGTGCTGCTTGGCCAGCGTCGCCCCTTCGATGACATCGAGCGCAAAGGGCGATCCGCGCTGCGACGCGCCATCGGGCGTGCCCGTGACCACCACGCGATCGAGCACACTGGCCCGACGCGCTGTGATACCGACATCGAGCGAGTTGCCGGTGCGCGACGGCGCCAGAATGACCTGCGAGGTGCCGATCACGATGGGTCTGAGCGTCGTGCCCGCGAGCAGCGTTTCCAGCACGGCACCAATGGCCACGCGCTCGAGCGACACGCACACTTTGCGGTCACGCGGCAGCAGCTCCGCGCTGTACGACAGCTCCACCTGCGCGCTGCCCGCGACCTTGTCCAGCACATCGCGCAGGATCGCGTCGGACTGCCGCACGGTCACGATGCGATCAAGCGGCGCCGCCCACGACGAATTCCGATCGGCCGTGCTGATGCGTGACACACACGAGGCTTCGGCGGTGGCGACCGCCTCACGGGCCCGCACGCGCGTCGGTGCGGCCTCCAGCAGTTGCGCGTGCAGCAGTTGCGGACACACGAACGCCGCGGACGCGATCAGTCGCGCGATCGCCCCCGCGACGAACTGTCGCTGTCCTGCACCGTGTGCCCGCATGCGCCTCAGGGTGTCGTGCTTCGTCCCGTCATCTGCAAAGTGACCGTATCGCCGCGCTGCACTGCGTCCGCGCCGAGGATCAGCGCGATGGCATTGATCACCGTGGTCACCGAGTCCGACGGGAGCGACGCGGTGAGCGTGCGCTGCGGCAGCTCGGCGCCTTCCAACTTGAGCTCGATGCCATACCAGCGACGCAGATCTGCCTGCACCTCGGTCATCGGCGTGTCCCGGTACGACAACTTGCCATGCGTCCAGGAAACATCGTCTTCCGTCACGATACCGCGCGCGACCTCGACACGTTCCCCTCGCACGACGCCGCGGTCGCCCGCGCGCAACTCAACCGGCGCCTGCTTCCCCGACTTGGTCTCGGTCAGCGCCACGATGCCGTGCGTCACGGCGACGGACACGCCACCGTCGTCCGCCCGAACCGAGAACGCCGTGCCGATGTCGCGAATCTCGGCGCCACGTGCGAGTACCGTGAACGGATGCGCGCCGTCGTGCTTCACATCAAAGAAGGCCTCGCCTTCGAGCGTGATCGTACGCGACTCGACACCAAAACCCGCAGCCACCGTGAGCTTGCTGCCCGGGGCCAGAATCACACGGCTGCCGTCGGCGAGATTGATGGAATCCCGCGCGCCCACCTTGGTGGCGAACACCTGCTCGGCGGTCGGCGCGTCAGACCCACGCCGATTGACCACGAAGACGGCAA
Source organism: Gemmatimonas sp. (assembly GCA_965279375.1). Lineage (GTDB taxonomy): Bacteria > Gemmatimonadota > Gemmatimonadetes > Gemmatimonadales > Gemmatimonadaceae > Gemmatimonas. The sequence goes on from OZ257156.1 coordinate 5,216,108, forward strand.
GCGCCGCCGCGGCAGCCAGCGATGCCACCATCCAACCGCGGATCGGGCGGCGCGCCTCTGCCGCGATACGGGCAGGCGCTGGCCGACCACGCGTTGCATCGGACGCCAAGCCGCCGCGCTCCACCGTGAGGGCCGGCGGGGCCATCGCTCCACCATCGTCCGCCATCCGAGCCCGAACACGCGCCAGCGCCGCCTCCGTATCCACAGAGATCGCGGCCCTCGCCTCGGCGAGCCCAGCGCGGCGGTGCACCGCCTCGACCAGCGCGGCATCCCCGGGATGCGCAGCCAACCATGCCGCCACCGAACGCGCTTCGACGGGATCGCTCTCACCCGCGATGAAGCGGGCGATCGCGTCCCAATCGGCGGCGGAATCGTTGGAGGAAGGGAGACCGGAGTCGTTCTGCATACCCTGAGAACACGGAAGCGGAAAACCACCCTACGTGGCCAAACGGCTGTCGTCTTAACGTTCGCGCGGACGCAGCGTCGCCTTGTGCGATGGCAGGACGGGATGAGTAGTATACGCTAGTAGAACGTCCGGTTCGCGGCCACCATAAGGACCGCGCGCCGCCAACTCGAACCCCTCAGCCCTGATTCGTGGACGACCGTGACCTTCTGACGCGCCTTCGAGGCGGAGATCACACGGCGTTCGACGAGATCTTCCGGCAGTGGTACGAGCCCGTCGTCCGATCGGCCAACCGGGTGCTTCACGACCCGGGGGTGGCCGAGGAACTCTCGCAGGATGTCTTTCTGGAGTTCTGGCGACGACGTGAAACGCTGGCCCCCGACAGCAGCATCGCGGGCTACCTGATGCAGGCGGTTCGCAACCGCTCGCTCAACCACCTGCGGCACCTGGCCGTCCAGAAGAAGAGCGTCGTCTATGTCGAAGCGCTGTCCGAACCCGCGGAGCAGGCCGATGTGGCCGTGCAGAGCGGTGAGGTCGAGCGCGCCATCGCCGATGCCATCGCCGAACTGCCGCCGCGCACGCGCGAGGTGTTCGTCATGAGCCGAGAGCGTGGACTGCGCTACAGCGAGATCGCCGATGAGTTGGGGATTTCCGTCAAAGCGGTGGAGGCCAACATGAGTCGCGCGTTGCGAATGCTGCGCGAGCTGTTGGCTCCGTTCCTCAAGGGTGACGACGAACTCGACGACGACTGACGTCGATTGACCGCGGGTAGGGTGGGCAAACCGTCGTGTGTTCCTTGGCCAGAACGCCTGCTGTGCCGTCGCGACTCCCGTGACGCCTGCCGCAGCCGAACCCGAGGACCTCTCGATGACCCGCTCCCGTACGCTGTCGCTGACCGTGGCCACGACGCTGTTTGGTCTGGCGGCGTGTTCATCCAATGACATGCTCTCGCCCAGCCGCGAGACGTTGGCGCTGACGGCCAGCGCATTCAATACGGCCCCGGCCGGCGTCAGCGAGACCAGCAACTCCTTCGCGCCCGGCGACGGATCTGCCGCGATGCCGTGGATGCCTGACCGCATGTCCGGCGGCCCGCTCGGCGCCGCGTTCGGTGGCTTTGGGGGCGGCGACGGTGGCCCTGGCGGCCCGGGGATGAAGGGGCTGATGGGCGGTGGTATGGATGGCGCGTTCGTGGGTGGAGATACGCGCGGCCGTGGCTCCGAGCGTGGGCCCTTCGCCGGCGGCATTGATGACTCGTGCGTCTTCAGCGCCACCACGGGCGACGTCACCTGCGGCCCCACCACACGCAACGGCCTGACGATCACGCGCATCAGCACCTTCAAGACGGCCGCCGGCACCGCGCAGGCCAAGCCGGACAGCACCACCGATTCCGATCGGACGCGCATCACCGTCAGCGGCACCGTCACCCGTCGCGACAGCGTCACCGCCACTGTATCCAGCAGCAGCGACCGCACGACGATCGGGCTCGCCTACAACAGCACCAAGCGCACCGTCAACGGCAAGTCGGCCGGCACGGAGAACGCCACTGGCAAGAACCGCGAGGGCAAACAGTTCACCTCCGTTCGCACCTCGGGCGATACGACCGTCAACCTCGTGATCCCCAAGTCCACCGACGGCAGCGCGCGCAGCTATCCCACCTCGGGAACGGTCACGCGCTCCATGAAGGTCGTGATGACGATCGCCGGTTCGGCGGCTACGACGTCCACGCGCCGCGAGGTCATCACCTACGACGGCACGTCGACGGCGAAGGTGACGCTCACGTCGGATGGCACGACCAAGTCCTGCACGATGGCGCTGCCGCGCGGTCGCCTCGTCTGCCCGTAAGTCGAGCAGCCCTGAAACGCCGAAGACGCTGCGGGAACGCGGCGTCTTCGGAAAACCAGCGCACTCCTTCGGCCTGCGCGTCTATCTGATGCGCAGGCCGATTCTGTGTGCCGCAGGCCGCCCGCCGCGAAACGGCTCGATGGCGTAGTCCACGGAAAAGCGGTCGACCACGAGTCCGAGCCCGCCTGTGACGAACGACTCGTCGCGCTCGCGTGGCAATCGCATGCCGTTGCGCACCACGAGCGACACGCCTTCGATGGGCACGAAGCCGAGCTCCACGCCGCCGGCCGGGCGCACGAAGCTGTTCCCTTCGAGCGTGACCTGCATTTGCGCACCGAGGTCGAGATGCTCGCCGATGGGGAACAGTCCGCCGCCCCAGCCGAGACCGATCTTCCGCGGCAGTGGGCCCTTCGCGCCGCCCAAGCGCAGCCCGGCGCCCAGGTTCTGTGCAACGAACGCGAGATTGGCCGGCCCCATCGGCATGACGAAGCCGAGGTCGAACGCCACGGTGCCGTCGTGCGCCGCGCCAAAGCGATCCTCGGCGTACTTGACCGCAGCACCCACGCGATAGCCCTTCACCGTGCGCCCCACGCCCACGGTGAACGCGCTGCTCGATGCCGCCACGGTGCCCGCATCGGAGAGGGTGGTGGCACCGGGCTTCACAACGTCGTTCCAGCGGCTGCCGGCAGGAGCGTTGTACGACGCGAACTGCGCGGCCACGGCCACGCTGAGCGAGCCGACCGTGGAGACTGTTCCGAGCGCACCGGCGTTGCCGTTGTCGCCGTAGCGCTGCAGGGAGACGGCCATGCCGCGCGCGCCATTGAGTGCGCCCGGATTGTAAAGCAATGCGTCGCCGTCGTTGCCGGCCAGTCCGGCGTTGGCCATGGCGAGCAGGCGCGCGCTCGACGGCAGCCGCAGCACGAGCGGCGCTTCCGCGCGCGACGGCGGCCCGCTCGATTGCGCGTCGAGTGCGCGGACATTCCAGCCCAGGGATCCGGCGGCCACGAGGCTCGCCAGCAATGCGCGGTGCGGCGCGCGTGGGGTCATGCGTTCTCCGAAGAAGGCTGAAACGACAGCGAGGCTGAGTTGATGCAATAGCGAAGTCCCGTCGGCTCCGGACCATCGTCGAAAAGATGGCCCAGATGTGCGTCGCAGCGCGCGCAGTGCACTTCAGTACGCACCATGAACCAACTGCGATCGACGGTGGTCTCGACGGCGGCCTGCAGGATCGGCGCGGAATAGCTGGGCCACCCCGTGCCGGAATCAAATTTGGTGTCGGAGGCGAACACCGCCGCGCCGCAGCAGATGCAGGTGTACGTGCCCGCCTCGTGATGATCCCAGAAGTCGCCGCTGAATGCACGCTCGGTGCCGTGCTCGCGGGTCACATGGTACTGCTGCTTGGTGAGCGTACGCGCCCATTCGTCATCGGTCTTGCGAATCTTGTCGGACATGTGTCAAATGAACGTGATGATCACACCCCTCGCCAGCGTTCCCTCGCCCAACGCTGCGCACAATCTCTCCCCCTCCGGTGCCGACCACGCTCCGTCCCGTGCCGGTGCCGCGTCGTGGATGCTTGGTCCCCGCGTCCCGCAGACGAAGGGGACATTGTTGCGTCGAGTCGGCCTCTGGTTCCTGACCATCTCCGGATGGCGGATCGAGGGCGCGATGCCCGATCTGCCGAAGTTCGTGGTGATCGTCGCGCACCATACGTCCAACTGGGACTTCCCGATCGGACTCGCCGCCAAGTGGGCCCTCGGACTCGATGTCCGTTGGCTCGGCAAGGACACGCTGTTTCGACCGCCCGTGGGGTGGTTCATGCGTGCGACAGGCGGTGTACCGGTGCGTCGTACCAGTCGTGAGAACTTGGTAGAGCAGACGGCGCTCGAGTTCACGCAGCGCGAGCAGTTCGTGCTCGTGCTCGCACCAGAGGGCACGCGCAAGCGCGTCCCCGAGTGGAAGAGCGGCTTCTGGCATGTGGCCAAACGCGCGCAGGTCCCCATTTGCTGTGTCGCGCTCGACTGGAGTCGTCACGTAGTGCGCATGGGCCCCACGATCACGGCAGACGAAGACGATCCCGCCGCCGGCATTGCACGGATTCGCGGCTACTATGCGGACGTGCGCGGCTACGATCCTTCTCAGGAAACCTGATGCGTCTCGTCCGTTCGGTCTGGCAGGTGCTGTGCTCATCGGCGGTCTGTTTGTCGCTCGCCGCTCCCGCTGCGGCGCAGCCGGCTGGCCCTCGTCCGCCGATGCCACCTCGCGTGGAGCCCACGCCGTTCAACGCGCTCGCTCCCGCCACCACGGACAGCAGCGGCCGCGCGGTGCGCGTGCAACTCGCGCCGGTCATCGATGGACGCGACGACGAAGCGGTGTGGCGATCGGCTCCGGCCATGACGCAGTTCCGGCAGTTCGATCCGGGCGAAGATCAGCCGACGGAGTTTCGCACGGAAGTCCGCGTGGCGTACGACGAAAAGAATCTCTACATCGCCGTGCGCGCCTTCGATCCGCATCCCGACAGCATCAGCAGCCTGCTCAGCCGCCGAGATGTGAAAACGGCGAGCGACCAGATCAAGATCATCATCGACGCCTACCACGATCGACGCACCGGCGTCGAAATGGCGATCAATCCCGCCGGCGTGAAGCGCGATTTCTCCATCTACTCCGACGTCGTCGAAGATGCGACCTGGGATGGCGTCTGGGACGCAGCGGCCCGCGTGGACAGCCTGGGTTGGGTGGCCGAGTTTCGCGTTCCCTTCAGCCAACTGCGTTTCACGGCGCGCGATGCGCACGAATTCGGCTTTGGCGTCTGGCGCGACATCGCGCGCCGCAATCAGCGCGACGCCTGGCCGCGATATCGCATGTCCAAGCGCACGCTGATGTCGCAGCTGGGCACCATCTCGGGCATCGAACGCATAGCGCCACCGCGCCGTCTCGAAATGTTGCCATACTCGGTCGCCAAGAGCACGCCCCTCACCGGCCCGACCGCGCACGGCAACACGTCGCAGCTCACCGGTGGGCTCGACGTGAAAGCAGGACTCGGCTCCAACATCACGCTCGATGCCACGGTCAATCCGGACTTCGGGCAGGTCGAGGCCGATCCGGCCGTGCTCAATCTGTCGGCTTTCGAAATTCGCTTTGACGAGCGGCGTCCTTTCTTCCAGGAAGGCGCTGGGCTCTATCGCTGCGGCGGCCCGTGCGAAGGGATCTTCTACACGCGCCGCATCGGTCGGACGCCACAGCTCCGCGCCAACGCCGCCGATCCCGCGTTCACCACCATCACGGGCGCCGCGAAGATCACCGGCCGCTTCAGCAACGGCGTTGCCTTCGGCGTGGTCGATGCCACCACCGAGCGCGCGCGTGGCGTGAGTGCGCTGACCATCGAGCCGCGCACGAACTACTTCGTCGCTCGCGCGCTGCGTGAACTGCGCGGCGGTCGTACGCAGTTCGGCATGCAGCTCACCGACGTACGCCGGCAACTCGATGCCGCAACAGCGCCACTGCTCCGTCGCTCAGCGACCACGCTGCTGTTGCAGGGCTACACGCGCTTCGCCAAGGACAAGTGGGAATGGATGGGCTACTCTGCGGTCAATGATGTGCGAGGCAGTGCCGCCGCCATCGCCGCGACACAGCGCAGCAGCGTGCACTTCTGGCAGCGCCCCGACGACGAACGTGTGTACGACTCCACGCGCACCAGCATGGGCGGCGTGGTCGTGTCCACCGGCATCAAGCAGGTGGGTGGACGCGTGCGCTATGAGAACGTCGCGCGCTTTGCGGGTGCCGGTGTCGAGCTGAACGACCTGGGCTTCGTCACGCTCGTCAACGACATGTCGTTCAAGCAGGCGGTGGACCTGCGACAGTTCAAGCCGAACCGCATTTTGCGGTCGTCGTTCTCCACCACGTCGTTCGAGACGCACTGGACGACTGGCGGCCTGTACGCGAGCCAGACCGCGGTGGTGCACACCAGTGGAAGCCTCGCCAACAACTGGGGCGGCGCGATCACCGCCACACTCAGCGATCTCGGTGGTACGCATTGCGTCAGCTGCGCACGCGGCGGGCCGGCGTTGCGTCAATCGGAGAAGTGGGGGATCCGTTTCGATCTCTCGGCGGATCCGCGGCCGAGTGTGGTGCCCAAGGCCGTGTTTCGTGTCGGCACGAGTGATGAGGGCAACTCGTGGTATCGCGGCGGGGAACTGGGCGTGGATGTGCGCATCGCGAGCCGTTTCTCCACTGGGGTGAACGCCAGCTACGATCGTGTCATCAACGGCCAGCAGTGGGTGGGCAACTACGGCGCGCTACTGAGCGATACGACGCACTACACCTTTGCGCGTCTCGACCAGCACATTCTGGCACTGACCGCGCGCGCCAACTGGACCGCCACGCCCACGCTGTCGTTTCAGCTCTACGCGCAGCCGTTCGTGTCTACAGGCGCGTATGCCGACTGGCGGGAACTCGATCAGGCGCGGGCCGATCGCTTCGACGATCGCTTCCGCCCATTCCGCAGCGGTCTCGTGCCACCGGGCTTCAACGTCAAGCAGTTCAACTCCAACGCCGTCGTGCGCTGGGAATACCGACCCGCGAGTGCGCTGTTTCTCGTGTGGCAGCAGGGACGCGCCCCCAACACGCGCAACCCCGGCACCTTCGACGCCACGCGCGACGTGGGCGATCTCTTCGGCAGCCGCCCGCTCAACACGTTGCTGGTCAAGTTCTCGTACTGGTTCAATCCGTAGCGGATCTCCCGATCCATACACCAGCCGTCTCCACCCGCAGTATCCGTGCGCGGTTTCCGTTCATCTCCGTTCGTATCCGTGGCCGAGCAGTTCATCCATCGTTTCCGCGCCAATCCCCTCGATCGGTGCTCGGCGGGATGCAATGGCGGATAGGAACTGACGAACTGCTCGGCCACGGATAAGAGCCGATACGAACGGAGACTGCGCACGGATCAAGCCCGTGCGGGGACTTCCCGACGGCTTGTGCTTGGGGAAGGGTGGGCAAGTTAGGTCGCCCAAAACGTGACGAAACCGTCGTGTTTTGGAACCCGCCCCCTTCCCCCCCGGCGGTCCTCGCGGAAGATTTTTGCCGTCCCTTCAGGAGAACCGAAATGCGCGTGACGACCGTCGGCGTGGTCGGCGCTGGTGCGATGGGGAGCGGCATCGCCGCCCTCGCCGCGTCTGCTGGCTGCCGCGTCGTGTTGCTCGATATCCCGGGCGACCCGGATCCCAAGTCGCCCAATCGTAGCGCCCCCGCCAAGAACGGCCTCGCCAAAGCGGCCAAGTCCAAGCCGGCCTCGTTCATGGAAGCCGCCGCCGTCGCTCGCGTGCGCACGGGCAACACCGAGGATCACCTCGGCCTGCTCGCCGACTGCGACTGGATTTGCGAAGCGATCATCGAACTCGCCAAACCCAAGCAGCAGCTGTTCGCGCACGTCGAAGCGCTGATGAAGCCCACCGCGATCATCTCGTCGAATACGTCGGGCATCCCGATGGCGACGTTGCTCGAAGGGCGCAGCGAGAAGTTCCGGCGTCGCTTTCTTGGCACGCACTTCTTCAATCCGCCGCGCTACATGCACCTGCTCGAGATCATCCCCACGGATGACACCGACCCGGCAGTGATTGGTGCGATGCGTGAGTTCGCGGAGCGCACGCTCGGCAAGGGGATCGTGATCGCCAAGGACGTGCCCGGGTTCATCGCCAATCGCCTCGGCGTATACGGCATGGTGGGCACGATGCGCCGCATGATGGAGCACGGGCTCACCATCGACGAAGTGGATGGGTTAACCGGCGCTTACATCGGACGCGCGCGCAGTGCCACCATGCGCACTGCCGATCTCTCGGGGCTCGATGTGCTTGCGCACGTCACCAAGGGGATCGGTGCAGCAACCGGTGAAGACATGTCGCTCCCCGACTGGGTGCTCGCGATGGTCGGCGAAGGGAAGCTCGGCGACAAGAGCGGCGGCGGCTTCTACACCAAGACCAAAACCGGCACGCTGACCTACGACTGGAAGACCAAGGCCTACGTACCGCAGCAGCGTCTCGAGGGCGGTGACATCGGGCAAGCGATTCGCATGCCCATCGCACAGCGCTTGCCCGCGGCCAAGCAGACGCCGGGTGCACAGGGCGCGTTCCTGCGTGACCATCTCGTGGACGCCGCGCACTACGCGCTCACACTCGCGCCCACGCTCGCCTACGACATCGTCGCGATCGATCGCGCGATGGAGTGGGGCTACGGTTGGGAAGCAGGACCGTTTCAGGTGATGGATGCACTGGGCCTCGACTGGCTCGCGTCGGAGTTCGCATCGCGCGGCCTCAGCACGCCGCCGCTCCTCGAACGCGCACACGGCAGCTTCTATCGCGAAGGCGAGTACCTCACCTTCGACGGCGAGTACGAGCCGCTGCCCGCGATTCCGGGCCGCATCTCGCTCGTGGGTCTCACCAAGAGCGGCCGTGTGCTCGAGGACAACGGTCTCTCCCGCCTCATCGATCTGGGCGACGGCGTGGCCTGCTTCGAGTTCCGCTCCAAGATGAACAGCTTGGGCGAAGGCGTACTCACGGGCTTGGCCAGCGCGCTGCGTCGCGTGGAGAAGAGCGGCTACGCTGGCCTCGTGATCGGCAACGAAGACGCGCGCGCCTTCAGCGTGGGCGCAGATCTTTCGCAGGTGTCGTTCGCAATTGCCGCTGGCGCGTGGGACGATATCGAAGCTTCGTGCAAGGCGTTCCAGGACAGCGTGATGTCCATCCGTCGTGCGCCCTTCCCTGTTGTCGTTGCACCTGCCGGCATGACCCTCGGTGGCGGTGCGGAGTTCACCCTCCACGCCGATGCGGTGCAGGCGCACGCCGAGACGTACATGGGACTCGTGGAAGCCGGTGTTGGTCTGCTGCCAGGTGGCGGCGGCACCAAGGAGCTGCTCATGCGCTTCACCGCCGAACTGCAGAACTACGAAGAGGTCGATCTCTTCGCCGCGGTCAAGCGCGCGTTCAAGATCATCGCCTTCGCGACCACCAGCACCAGCGCACATGAAGCGAGAGCGTTGGGCTATCTGCGCCAGAGTGACCGCATCAGCATGAACCGCGATCACCAGATCGCCGACGCGAAGGCGCGCGTGCTCGATCTCGCGCCCGGCTATCTCCCGCCGATCGAACGCACCGTGCGTGCGCTCGGCCGCGAAGGACTCGGCAATCTCGAGTACGCGCTCTGGGCCGCGAAGGAAGCGGGCCAGGCGTCGGCGCACGATGTGCGCGTGGGGCGTGCCATGGCCTACGTGCTGTGCGGCGGCGATGGCGCACCGCGCGACGTGACCGAACAGGATCTGTTGGACCTCGAGCGCGAGCAGTTCATGAGCCTCCTTGGCACCAAGGAGACGCAGGAGCGCATCGCGTACACTCTCAAGACCGGCAAGCCGCTGCGCAATTGAGCAGGCTCGTTGCTTCGCTCACTTCGTACGCAGGAGCATTCGCAGATGACTGATGTCGTGATCGTCAGCGCCGTGCGCAGCGCCGTCGCCCGTGGCAAGGCCGATGGCTCGCTGGCCGGTGTGCACCCGGTGGATCTCTCGTCCACCGTGATGAAGGCCGCGCTCGAGCGCGCCAAGTTGGACCCTGCACTCGTGGAAGACGTGCAGTGGGGCTGTGCCATGCCGGAAGCCTCGCAGGGACTCAATCACGCGCGCTTGGCGTGGTTGCGCGGAGGGCTGCCAGTCGAAACATCGGCGGCCACCATCAACCGTTTCTGTTCCTCCGGTTTGCAAGCGGTCGCATACGCCGCGCAGGCCATCAAGAGCGGCATGGGCGATACCGTTCTCGCCGGCGGCACCGAGCTGATGTCGCAGGTGCCCATGTCGGGCTACAACGCGCGCCTCTCACCCGAGATCACCGAGAGCTACATCGGCATGGGCTTCACCGCCGAGCGTGTCGCCAAGCAGTGGGAGATCTCGCGCGAACAGCAGGACCAGTTCGCGTTCGACAGCCAGCAGAAGGCCGCACGTGCGATCGCAGCCGGTGTGTTTGTGCCGGAGATCGTGCCAGTGGCGGTCAAGAAGTATGCGTGGAAGGGCGCCAACAAGACGGTGACGGAACTGTCGTTCGACACCGATGAATGCCCGCGTGCTGAAACCACGCTGGAAGGGCTGGGCAAGCTGCGCCCGGCCTTCGTACCGACGGGATCGGTCACCGCGGGCAACGCGAGCCCCTACTCCGATGGCTCCGCCGCTGTACTCGTGATGAGCGCCGAGCGCGCCAAGGCCGAAGGCATCGCGCCACTCGCGCGCTTCGTGAGCTTTGCTACCGCGGGTGTGTCGCCAGACATCATGGGCGTCGGTCCCATCAAGGCCGTGCCCAAGGCACTCGCGCGCGCGGGACTCACGCTCAACGACATCAAGCTGATCGAGTTGAACGAAGCCTTCGCAGCGCAGGGGCTCGCCGTCATGAAGGATCTGGGCATGGACCCGGCCATCACCAACGTCAATGGCGGTGCGATCGCGCTCGGCCATCCGCTCGGCGCCACCGGCGCAAAGCTCACGACGCAACTCGTGCATGAACTGCGTCGCCGCGGCGGCGGCTACGGCCTCGTGACGATGTGCATCGGCGGGGGCATGGGCGCGGCTGGTATCTTCGAGGTGTACGGAGCGTGAGCGCGCCGTTGAAGAAGATTCAGGTGCAGGGAGTCCACCACATCACGCTGGTGGGCTCCACCAAGCAGAGCGCCATCGACTTCTGGCAGGGCGTGCTCGGCATGCCCTTCATCTTCGAGCAGCCCAACCTCGGCAAGCCGGACGAGAATCACATCTACTTCGATCCGGGCGACGGGCGGCTGTTGACCGTCTTCACGAACGAGTCGCGCACGGATGCAGCACGTCCGGCGCCACGCGAGATCGGCTGCGTGGAGCACATCGCGTTCAATGTGTCGCGCGCGACGTTTCTCTTGGCGCCCGAACGGCTGCGCGAACGCGGCATCGAGTTCATTCAGCGCGATCGCGGCTTCATGGACTCGATCTACCTGCAGGATCCCAACGGACTCAAAGTCGAACTCGCCTGCTACAAGTTCGAAACGCCCGAAGGCTTCCGCGACGCGGATGTCATGATCGCCGCGCATCGCCTGCGCGTGGAACGAGGTGACCACCACATCACCGAACATCATCTCGCAGACGCCATCGAACAGCTCCTCGCGACACGAGATCGACTGACGTAGCGGACCACACCCGCGCGCGGTATGCTCTGGGAATGAGACTCTCGTCCCCACGTTCATCGCTGTTGGCATCCGCCGCCGCACTGCTTGCTGGAGTCGTCGCCTGCTCCGGTGCACCAGATCCGGCCCCCGGCCCGCCTCGCGCTGCGTCCAGCTCGGCCGCGGCCAGCGGCGCATCGCCGATCGATCGCGATCTGCTCGACGTCACCGTCCCTAAGCTGACGCAGCTGTACGCCGACAAGCGCTACACCGTCAAGCAAGTCATCGAGTGGCACCTCGCGCGCATCGATCGCTACAACGGCGTGTACGGTGCCATCGAAACGGTCCTCCGCGCCTCCGCACTCGCTGACGCCGAGCGGCTAGACGCATCCGACGCAACGGCAACACGCGGACCGCTGTGGGGCGTGCCTATCGTCATCAAGGCCAACACCAGCATCGCCGGCGAAATCACCACGGCGGGGTGGGCCGGCTTCACGCGCGCCGGCCACGAACTCATCGCGCCGATGGATGCCACGATCGTCGCCAAGTTCCGCGCGGCGGGAGCGATCATCGTCGGCATCGCCAACATGCCCGATCTCGCCAACAGCGACACCAATCGCAGCACGTCGTTCGGGCGCACGGGCAACGCGTACGACGTGCGCTTCTCGCCCGGCGGTTCATCCGGCGGCGTGGTCACCGCCGTGGCCGCGAACTTTGCGGTGCTGGGCAACGGGACTGATACGGGCAACTCCATTCGCATGCCCGCTGCGACGAGCGCGCTGGTGGGTGTATTCCCCACGCGCGGCCTCGTGAGCATCGCCGGCATTGCACCGCTCGACTGGCTGCTCGACAACACAGGCCCCATTGCGCGCACCACCGAAGACGCGGCCATCGCGCTCGATGTCATGGTCGGCGCCGATTCGCTCGACGCACGCACGCTCAGCGCCCCCGATAGCGCATTCCGCGTCTCGCACGCCAAGTCCATCGCCACGGCTTCGCTCAAGGGAAAACGCTTTGGCGTGCCGGCATTCATGATGGCGGGCAGCGGCATCCCGTTTCACGGCATTCCCTATGGCGTGCAGGAAGCCGTCGCCGACTCGCTCCGCACGTTGGCCAATCAACCGTTGCGCGCCGACACACGCGCCATGTTCATGAAGGCACTCGACGCACTGCGCGCCGCCGGTGCTGAGATCGTGATGGACAACAGTGCACTCGGCACCGATTTCGCCAAGCTGTCGAGTCGCGTCTCCACGTACGCATACATGAAGGACGGCACCGATCAGTTCCTCGCGAAATTCGGACCGCCGGGTTACCACTCCGCTGCGGACTACCTCAAGTCGGTTGGATCGCCGCTCTTCACGTCATCGATTGGCACGGAAGACTTCTTCCGCAACCTTGGCACGGTGCGTCTCGATCAACGCGTTCTCGCAACTGATCCGGACGCCGAGCGCATGTACCACGCGCCGCGACGTGCAATGCTCGATGCGTACGTGGCCACGCTGGATCGACTCAAGCTGGATGGGTTTGTGTATCCCGCGATTCAGATGCCCCCGCCAGACGAATCGATGCCGCAGGATGGGCGCTTGAGCGAAGGCCCGCACTCCGCCACGAGCTGGGTGAACATGATCGGTGTGCCCGCGGTCGTCGTCTCCGCTGGCTACTACGCCAGCGGACTGCCCTTTGGCTTGGAGTTCTCCGCGCGCCCGTGGGCCGATGCATCGCTGCTGGGCATCGCGCATGCATGGGAGCAGGCGACACCCAAGCGCCTGCCGCCCACACTCGTGGAATCGGGGTTGTTAAACGTCACGCCGGCACGAGAAGGACGCGTCGGCAAGCGCTGATCGGCGTCGCCGCGCAGCGACGCCGATCCCGGCAAGACCGGCCATCGTCAGCAGCACCGATGCAGGCTCAGGCACCACCGTCGCGTTCGGACCAAGCTGATTGATCGCGAATTCGTCGCTCGCCGTCAGCACGACACGATCAACGTCGGATCCGGATGTGAACGCGAGCACTTCCGCCTGGTTGAGGTTCGGCGCGAGTCCGCCGCCAACCAACTGCGAGAACGAGCCGACGAGTTGGCCGAGATAGTATGCGTCCAGCTGCACCGTACCTCCCAAGACGTTGTACCACGCCTGCGTTCCGAACGCGCGGATCGGGGAGGCAAAGTCGAGGGTCATGATGTTGTTCCCCGCTCCGAACAGCAAGAAGTCGCCGTCAGAGAATCCGCCTTCCAGGTCAACGCCGGAGACAACCGTCGGCCCCCACCAGTCCACGCCATTGGTGGTGGCAGTCACGCCGCCCAGCGTCGTCGTCGGCGCCGCGCTGATGGAGCTCCACACGAGCCCGAACGCGTTGCTCGGACGGCTGTACTCCTGGAGGAACTGCGCATGTGCTGGCATGGCGGTCGCCAACAGTGCACCGAGCGCAACGACGGAACGACGAATGAACTGACGCATGGACATCCTCAGCAGGAACATGGACAAGGAGTGTGGTGCGACGTTGGCGGTCAATTGAGACAAGCGCGGCGCATGCGCACTCATCGATCGCTCAAGGTCTTGAGATACTTCACGAGCGCCGCTTCTTCCTGCGGCGTGAGACCGAGGTTGCCGAGTTCATCGACGTTCACGTTCGCGGCCACTTCCGGAGCGGGCCAGCAGGTATTGCCATAGCGCGGATCGTTGGGCAGCACGATGCCGATGCAGTGCGGTAGCACGTCGCGCGTGTTGTAGAAGTGCACGACCTGTTCGATGCTCTTGAACGCGCCGTTATGCATGTACGACTTCGCATCGAACACAGACGGACGCTTGTCCATGTTGCGCAGCGTCGGGACCTTCTGCGCGCCGTGCAGATCGACGTCGCCAAGCACGCCGCCCAGTCCAAGGTCCACAAAGCCGTTGGCAACGCGCGCCGGGTTCAGCGGATTGGCCGGCACACCGATGTTGTCGTACGTGAAGTCGGTGAACAGCGCCTTCTGCCCGGCATTCGGATGACAGCCGGCGCATCCCGCCTTGTTCTCGAAGAGATCGAGCCCCGCCAGTTCCTCGGCCGTGAGCTGCTCCGTGCCTGCCAGGTAGCGATCGTACTTGCTGTTGAATGGGCTCACCTTCGTCGAGCCCTCGAAGGCCGCGATGCTGAGCGCAATGTTCACGTATTCGGCATTGACCTTGGCGCGTTCGGCAGGCGCCAGCGGCACTGTGATCTTCTCGCGGGCGCACAATCCCTTGGTCGTGGCGGCGAACGGGATGGTACCGATCTGATTGCCCCAGACCGCCTTGTACTTGGCGATATAGGTCGACGTCACCACGCTCGCGACGACACACGCCTTGTCGGCGAGCGCCATCTCCGGATGGCCGAGGAATGGATCCATCGCCTGATCTGCGGCCGGATTGCCCGTGATCAGACCCGTCGCACGTCCATCCCAGAACATGCCGCCCACGTAGGCATCGGCATCGACGTCGAACCCGAAGACGGGACTGAACGTCGAGTAGGCAGCGGTCGGAGGACGGCGAACTCCAAATCGTCCCGCGACGGAGCCCTCCATAACGGCGCCACCCGCGTTGACCGTCGTGTTGGGCGACGTGAATCCGAAGCGCGCATCATGGCACGAGGCGCACGACTGATTGCCTTTGAGCGACAGTCGCTTGTCGTTGAACAGCGCGTCACCAACGTCGATCTTGAGCTGCTCGGCGGAGGAGACGGCGGACGCGATCTGCTGCGAACCGAGTGGAACGGCGGGCGTCGTCGGGGCGTCGGCGCACGCGGCGAGGAGCAACGCTAGCGCGCACGCGAAAGCGCGGCCTCCTAGAGGGCGAATTGCGGGAAGCATTCTTTCGATCAGGCGGAGGGGAGCCGTACAGCAGCTGGGGACACCGCCCGCAGAGCAAGATCCGGACCGCTTGCGATGCTCGTTACAACACCTTGAGAATTTGGACTGAACTAAATGTCGGCAATTGAGTATGAATCGGGCACTTACGCCTAATTCATGAACCTAAACTAAACGACCCTAAAGGAATACAGGGTCGACGTTGGCGGTACTGATCGCGTCTCAAGCTGTTGAGTCCGTGCTACGCTCTCGTGGCGGGCTCACGGCAAAATGCGGCGTGGGCTCCCTCGTCGAGCAAACGTGTCGGGTATGACTCACAGCGCGCGCTCGGCGGTCACTCGACGCGCTGACTCCGCGAGCGCTCGGACCACGCCACCAAGCGCGGCAAATCGCGCATCGGCGGTGAGCCCCTGCACTGACCGCGCGTAGATCTGCTGCGCGATGATTGCGACCTTGAACAGGCCGAACGCATAGTAGAACGGCGCGTCGCTGACATCGCGGCCACTGGTCGCGCCGTACGCCTGCACCAGCTCCGCGCGCGTCATCGCCCCCGGCAGCGCGGTCACACCGAGGCCAAGCGAGCGGAAGATCGGCGCATCACCCGCTTCCACCCAATAGGCGAGCGACGTACCGAGGTCCATCAACGGATCGCCGATCGTGGCCATCTCCCAGTCGAGAATCGCACGTACGCGCGTCAGATGCTCCCGATCCAGCACAAGATTGTCGAACTTGAAGTCGTTGTGCACGAGCGACACACCGCGATCGGGCGGACGATTCGCCTCAAGCCACGCCGCCACCGCGTCGAGATCGGAGACCTCGCTCGTGCGCGAGGCGTGCCACCGCTTCGTCCACCCCTGCACCTGACGCGCCACGTATCCATCGGGGCGACCGAGCGCGGCCAGCGGCCCCTCACTGACATCAACGTCGTGCAACTGCGCCAACGTCTGCACGAAGGTGTGCGACAGTTCGCCGAGTCGTGAGGACATCGTCGCCGGCTCGGAGGTAAGCTCCGTCGGCGAAGCCCCGCGCAACACCACGCCATCCACATGCGCCATCACGAAGAATGGCGCGCCGATGATCGATGCATCGTTGCAACTCGCGATGGGCAACGGCACCGGAACGCCAAGCGGATGCAACGCCGAGAGAATGCCGTACTCGCGCAGTACGTCGTGCGCGATCCCCGGCTTCACCCCGCGTGGCGGGCGACGCAACACGAGTGCGCGCTCGCCATCCTCGGACGTGATCGCCACGAGGTACGTGAGATTGGAGAAGCCCGCCGGGAACTGTCGAACCGTCACTATCGCGCCCGCGGGCAATAGTTCTGGCACTGTCGCGCCGAGCCACGCGCGCAGCGCCGTCGGGTCCACCAGTTCACCATCGCGCACCGCGATGGTTCCGTCCGGTTGAGCGTCGCTCATCCGCGCGCAGGGATTGCTGGAGGCAGATACGGCTTGAGTGCCCGTCGCGCAATCACGGACTTGTGAACCTCGTCTGCGCCGTCGTAGATGCGCGCGGCCCGTTCGTGGCGGTACCACCACGCGAGCGGCGTGTCATCCGTCATGCCCAGCGCACCGTGCGCCTGAATCGCGCGGTCGAGCACACGCTGCAGCGTGTTCGCCACAAAGACCTTGATGTACGCGATCTCCTCGCGCGCCGCCTGCTGCCCTTCGCGCGCAATCTTTGTCGCTGCATCCAGCACCATCAATCGCGCCGCATGGATCTCGATGCGCGACTCGGCGATCCAGAACTGCACCGCCTGCTTGTCCGCCAACGGCGCGCCCGGCGACAGCTCACGCTCGGCGGCACGACGACACATCAGATCGAAGGCGCGTTCGCAAATGCCTATCCAGCGCATGCAGTGATGAATGCGCCCGGGGCCTAGCCTCTCCTGCGCCAGTGCGAATCCTGCGCCCTGCGGCCCAAGGAGATTGCGCACCGGCACGCGCACGCCGTCAAAGCGCACTTCGGCATGACTCGCCCAGCCACCGCCTGCCTCACCCATCACGGAGATATTGCGCACGAGCGTGTAACCGTCCGCCGGCAGCGGTACGAGAATCTGACTCGCGCGCGCATGCGGCACCTTCGCCTCGGGATCGGTCACCGCCATCACCACGGCAAACGCGGCGCCGTCCGCGCTCGACGTGAACCACTTGTGTCCGGTGATCACGAACTCGTCGCCGTCGCGCACTGCACGCGTCGACATCCACACCGGATTCGATCCCGCGTGTTCGGGCTCCGTCATAGCGAAGCAGCTGCGAATCTCGCCGCGCGCCAACGGCTCCAGAAACTGCGCGCGCTGTTCGTCCGTGCCGAACTGCAGCAGCAGCTCCATGTTCCCGACGTCCGGCGCCTGACAGTTGCACACGTACGGCCCGAACGGCGTCCAGCCCAGCACCTCGGATAGCCGAGCGTAGGCATCGAGCGGGAGATCGCGACCGCCGAGTGACGCGGGAAGAAACGGCGACCACAATCCCAGCGCACGCGCGCGTGAACGCAGCGTCGCCAGCGTTGGCTCGATCGACGCCCAGCTCCCCTGCATGAGCACCGGCTCGAGAGGCACCAGCTCGTCGCGTACAAAAGCGCGCGCCGTCGCGAGCAACGCATCCAGCTCGACTGCGGACATTGGCATCGATGCGTGCACAGCAGCGGCGTGGCTCATGTCAGGTAGCCGCCATCGACCATGTACACACCGCCGGTGCAGTACGACGACGCCTCCGACGCGAGAAACAACGCGAGCCCCGACACATCTTCCGGAACACCGATTCGACGAATGGGCTGATGCCCCAGCACCTGCTGTGCGATTTGTTCATCCTGCCACAGCGCCTGACTGAACTTGGTCTTGATCAATCCCGGACAGATCACGTTCGCGCGAATGCCGTCGGCGCCCCACTCCTGCGCCATCACCTTGGTCAGCGACACGAGCGCCGCCTTGCTCACGCTGTACAACCCAAGCCCTGCTTCCGGCGACACGCCGCCAATGCTCGAAATGTTCACGATCGAGCCACCACCGCGTTGAGCCATGACCGTGTGCGCGGTGCGACACAGCTCGAGCGGCCCTTTGAGGTTCACCCCGAAGATCTTCGTGAACGCTTCGTCGGTGGACTGCTGCAGCGGCCCGAACACCGGATTCGTGGCGGCATTGTTGACGATGATGTCGATCCCGTCGAAGTGCTGCACCGCGCGCGCCGCGAGTTCATGACAGTCCGACGCATTGCCCATGTGCGCAGGCACGCCCACGACCGTGTGCCCCTCCTCGCTCAAGGCTCGCACCACGGCGTCCACATGCTCCGGCCGTCGGCTCGAAATCACGACCTTCGCGCCCGCGCGCGCAAACGTCGTGGCGATCGCCAACCCGATGCCGCGCGTGGCTCCCGTCACGATCGCCACCTTGCCATCAAGGCGGAGTCGCGAAATGGCGTCGTCGTGCGGAGGCGTCAGTGGCTCGATGGCGGACATCGGATACACTCCGAAAGGAGGAAGAGACGAAACTAGCGATCCATCAACGATTCATCGGCGATTCATCAGCGATCGAGTCTCGTGACGCGGCCGATGGGTGGCGGCACGATCTTTCCCTGCATGCGTTCGAGATGCTGCAACACGAGATCTGCCGTGCGCGGCGACGAGGTGGGCGCGGCCTCCAGTGTCTTGCATGCTGCTGCCGCTTCCGGAATGCGATAGCCATCGCCACCGCGACATGCCGGATACGTCACCGCCGACACCCGCACGGAATCCGTCGGCGCCATCACGCGACCATCAGCGTAGCGCAGCGGTCCAACCAGACGCGCGCCACTCGGCAACCGCGCATCGAACGCAAAGCGCACGCCGCTTACCTGCGGATACGGCCCGTTCGCCAGACTGCCCACGGCCACACCATGCTCCAGCAGCGCGCGCAAACGCTCGCCGGTCAGCGTGAACGACACCACGCGCGTCTCGTCCGCGAAGAGGAAGATCCCCTCAATCATGTGCCGCGTGATCGGACCCGCGGCCATCATGTCGTCGAAACGTAACGCGCCGGAGTTGATCATCGAGACATCCGCGCGCGTCCCCTCGCGAATCGCATCGGCGATCATGTTGCCGAAGGGACTCTCACGCTTGGAGATGGAGTCGATGGCGTTGATCGGCTCCGGCGCGATACCCAGCACGCGGTCCGGCCCGATCCGACGCGTCAACGTGTCACGCCAGGCCTGCACGACGGTACGTGTCTGCGGCTCGTCCGGCATCCCCGAGCCAATTCTGAAGACGGTGTCCCGCACCTGCCACGCAACGCCGCGTTTGCTGAACGTCAGCAGCACGGCCGTACGTGCGTTCGACACGGCCTTCACCACCAATCGCCCGCCGCGCTCGGCGCGACGTCCGTTGTGGTCGTGCCCGCCGATTATCGCCGCGATACGCGGCTCGTGCTCGATCGTGGCCACATCTTCGGTCATGTTCCGGTGCGTCAGACCGACGATCAGCTCCGCGCCGGCGCGCTGCAGCGTGTCCACCAACCTCGCGGTCGCACTGTCCGCATCCCGGCAACGCACATACGCGGGGTAGTCGCGCGCAATCGTCGTCCCGAAAATCCCGACACGCACACCGTTCACCCGAACCGTGTCCCAGCCGCGTACGCCCGGAAACGAGGCACCGCTCGTCTCGCCGCAGTTGGCGGACATCCAGCGAAAGCGCGACTCGCCCAACCGCGCGACCAGGTTGTTGCGCGAGCCATCAAACTCGTGATTGCCAAGCGTGGCGTAGTCGAGGCGCGCGGCGTTGAAGCCCTGGACCATCTGCGCGCCGCCGTACCACTTGCCCAACACACTCGGCGAGAGCACGTCGCCGGCCAACACGAACAACACGGGTTGCCGTGTTACGCGCTCGATGGAATCGCGCAGGTGCGCGACGCGTGCGAGTCCGCCCGTGCCGTCGCGCAGCGTATCGATCACGTACACGTCGTTGACCAGCAACATGCGCACAACGGTGTCGCGCGTTGTGCCGCGGGTCGCATCGCCTTGCGCGGGGACTCCTTCACTACGTGCGGTCAGGCGACCGCCGGCACACCCCGCAACCAGCACTGCGATCAACACGCCCAGGAGTACGCGCACACGAGGCCGCGTAGCGCTTGGCGTACGCGGCGATCGGGGCGACGTCGTCATGAGCGGCAGTCGCTCAGGTGATCGACGCGGGGTCCACGCCCCGGATCGCGAAGACGCGTGCGACCGCGTCGCCAATCTTGTTGTTCGGTGTACTCGCGCCCGCCGTGATGCCGACACGCAGCGGACCACTCTGCCGCAGCCAGTCGGACGCGAAGTCTTCGACATGCTTGGCGCCGATGCGGCGATAGCGCACCGAGTTCGCGTCAATGTCGATGTCGTCCGGATCGGCGATGTGGAACGTCGGCACCTGCTCGCCACACAACGCCGCGAGCGAGATCGTATTGCTGGAGTTGTAACCGCCCACCACCACCATCAGGTCCAGCGGCTCGCGCAGCAGCTCCACGACCGCGTCCTGCCGGTCCTGCGTCGCGCTGCAGATCGTGTCGAACGTTCGGAAATGCTCGGAGCGATGATCCTGGCCGTGTGCACGCGCCATCGCCTCACCAACCGCCGCACCGATCGCCAGCGACTCGCGCGCGAGCATCGTCGTCTGGTTGGCCACACCGATGCGGTCCAGGTGACGATCCGGATCGAAGTGATCCGACGCCGCACGCGCGAACTTCTCGAGGAACTCCTCACGCGACAGCGGCGGGCGCGGCGTCGACTTTCCGGCGCGCGCCTCGATGTAGTCCATCACCATCTCAGCTTCCGACATGTCGCGGACGACCAGATACTGCCCGCCCGGATACTTCTCCACCTGCGATGCCGTCGCGCGCGTCTCTTCGTGGTAGTACTTGCCGTGAATGAGCGACGTGAAGCCGTCGCGCGCGTACACCTCCACGCGCTTCCACACGTTGAGCACGGAACCGCAGGTGGTATCCACCACCACGCATCCCAACTCGCGCAACGTCTGGAAATCCTGAATCGTGACGCCGAAGGCAGGCAGGATCACCACATCTTCCTGCTTCACCTGCGCGTAGTCGAACCCCTTGCCGCTGGCCGCAAGAAACACCACGCCCATCTCGCGCAGCTTCTCGTTCACATGCGGGTTGTGAATGATCTCGCCCGCCAGAAAGATGCGCCGCTCGGGAAACTTCACGCGCGTCTGATACGCGTAGTCCACCGCGCGCTCGACGCCGTAGCAGAAGCCGAATTCCTTCGCCAGCCGCACCGTCGTGTCGCCCGCGGCCAGCGTGTAGTCGCGAGCGCGTAGCAGGTCCACCAGATGACCGGTGTAGTCGGCAGCCAGCGTATTCTGGACTTCGGCCTTCAGGCCGAAGCCTTTGCGAACGTAGGTGGCAGCAGCCGTCGCCGGTGCGCCGCCCGAGGCGGTATGGTTCTCAGACATGACGCTAATCTAGCGGACGCCGGGCGGGACCGAACGAGCCATCTCCACCGTGCAGGCGAACGGTGCCAGCGCCTGCCGGACCACCCGCGGAAGCGGGCGCTTCTCGAACGTTGCCGCCGTCACACACACCACGACCATCGCCGCGCCGGCCACCAGCACACCGCGATCGGCCAGCCACAC
The DNA here is from genome assembly GCA_965279375.1 of Gemmatimonas sp. Classification (GTDB taxonomy): domain Bacteria; phylum Gemmatimonadota; class Gemmatimonadetes; order Gemmatimonadales; family Gemmatimonadaceae; genus Gemmatimonas. The sequence continues at coordinate 5,237,932 of OZ257156.1, forward strand.
ATCGACGTTGAGCGTGAGCGAGGTGTCCCCCATTCGCGACACGTACGTGACCATCGACAGGGCGTCATCGAGACGTGCCGGTGCCAGATACTCGATGGCGAGATGTCGTCGCGGCATCCAGACCGTCGCCTCCTCGAAATTCTCGCCGTACGGCAAACCCGCCGCCCGCAACATCTCCTGCTCGGCGTTCTCCACCAGACGCGTGAACGCGCTGAATCGCATGATGCGAATCTGGTCCACGTCCGCCCAGCGGACCCGGTCTTGCAAGATGAACGGCTGACCCGATTCCATTGCGCTCGTGGTGAGGGTTGCAGGGTGACGGTCGCTGGCAGCGACAGCAGTCGCCCGTGACAAACTAGCGGCATTGGCTGGTCAGGTTTTCCCTCTTGACCGTTCCTTCGGCCCCCCCAATCCTCAATCCATGTACCGTCACCTGCTCGTTCCGATCGACGGCTCCGCCTTCAGTGCAAGCGCCCTTCCGCTGGCCGCTGCACTCGCCCGTCGCGTGGATGCGGAAGTGCACCTCGTCCTGGTGCACGACCCAAGCGCCTTCATCCCGTTCGCCGCGGGAGAAGTCGCTGTTCCGGTCTACGACGCCGAACTGGTGAAGGAGCAGCGGGCCATCGATCAGCGTGCACTCGAGGCTGAGGCCGCCAAGATTGCCGCGATGGGCGCGCGCGTTTCCGTCAAACTCCTCGAAGGGACGACCATCGAGGCGCTGGTGGAGCATGGCGCGGCGATCGGCGCCGACCTCACCGTGATGACCACGCACGGACGCGGAGGATTCGCCCGCGTGCGACTGGGCAGCACCGCTACCGCCTATCTGGAGCGCGCCACCACGCCAGTGCTACTGGTGCACGGGAGCACAACGGAAACGCCGGCTCTCCCCACCGGTACGGTACTGGTCCCGCTCGACGGGTCCGCGCTGGCCGAAAGTGTGCTGCCGCATGCGCGCACCTTCGCAGAGGCGATCGGCGCTTCGCTCGCGCTGATCGCCGTGTCCGTGCCGCACGCCATGCCCATGGCGCCATTCGGTACAGAGTTGTTGGCCGATACCGGCGCGATGGACGCCGAGCTCCAGGGACGTGAGGACTACCTCACGCGAATTCAGGCCACCTGCGCCGCCGGGACGACCACGCACGCGGTCACCGATCTGTCCGTGGGGCGAGCCATTCTCGACGAGGCCACACGAATTGGCTCTGGCGCGATCGCCATCGCCACGCACGGCCGCGGTGGTCTGATGCGCATGATCATGGGCAGCGTGGCCGACGAGATCGTGCGCCACGCCGATCGGCCGGTGCTGGTTTACCGTCCCGAGCTCGCCGAGAAGTAGTCCGGGGCAATCCAGCGCGCCAACGCGTAGGTGACCAACGGCTCGTAGGCGCCCTGCCGATCGATCAACCCAGCCGTCAGGATACCGACGGCGCCGCGGCCGTGCTTGGTCCCCACCGTCTGGGCGACGGCGTCCATCGCGTGGCCCAACTCTTCACCGCCGCGAATGCGCGCCGCCACCGTGTCGGGGAGCGGCATCGCCAGCGATCCGCCAACGCCGCGCTGCCCATCCCGGTCCACCACCACCGCCCAGGCGCAGCTACGCATGCTTCCATCGGGCTCTTCCACTACGCCCCCTTCGAGTCCCACCCCCAGATCGGCCTCCGACGCCGCCAGCACCGCGCGCGCCCGCGACTCGGCGCCGCGAATCGTCTCCTCATCGCCGAATGGCTGATCCGGCACGCCGCTCGCGGCGGACATCCCGGCCACCTGCGCCTCCGGCCACAGCCGCGCGATCACTGCGCGCACCGCCGCTATCTTGACTGGGTTGAGTGAACCGACGAGGACGAGGCGAGGAGGGTGCATGGGAGTTGGAAGATCGGGACGCAGCGTCAACCAGACGGGGCCACGTGCTTGCTCGCAGCCACGTAGCGGAGTAACCTAGCATTTCTGCAATGCCGGTATCCTCTGCGCTCTCTCATCGGGCGGACACGACTGAACGATCCACGGGGCCCGACCCCGTTCCGGCGCGTTCCCGTCTCTGGCTCGAGTTCGTCAACACGGACGCCGCCGCGCAATCACCGCGCGGAGATTTGTTGCGCGACTTCGATGCCCTGGTCAGCTGGCTCAACAGCCACGCCGCGCTCGACGATGAACGGAGCGACGGCATCCGGCGCCGCGCCATCCTGCAACCGGCCGCGGCGGCCGCCACCCTCGTCGAGGCGCGACGCGTGCGCGCCTCGCTGCGAGTCCTCGCCGAACGCGGTGCGTCGGTCGAGCGCGTGCGGGACGATGCGGTCGTGGAGATCAATCGCGTCCTCGGCCGAAGCGCCGGAACGCGTCGTCTCGAGCGGCATCCTGACGGTGGCTATGTGCGCGCCTTCGTGCCCACCGGCGATGCCTACGCGGGGCTGATGATACCTATCGTCGAGTCCGCCGCCGATTCACTCGCCGGCGACGAGCTCGCGCGCGTGCGACGCTGCGCCGACTCTCGCTGCTACCGCGTGTTTCTCGACACCACCAAGAACGGCTTGCGCCGGTGGTGCGACATGGGCACCTGCGGCAATCGCGCCAAAGCGGCGCGGCATCGCGCGAAGGAGCGGCCGCGCGCCACTCGCCCACCGCTGGTCGATCGCCAGCCGGAGATGGGCGCGTAGATGAGCACGATCGAAGTAGCGGAACTCGACGCAACGGCGCTCGAGCGTGGCAGCGGTTCGGAGCGGAGCGAGTCGTCGTCGGACACGGCACTCGAACGTGGCTTCGTGGCACTGCTTCGTTGGCTCGTCTCCGAAGGCGACACGCGCGGCGTGCGGCGCATCGCCGTGGAATTGCGCGCGCTCCGCGAAGCGCTGATCACGCTCGACGAAACGCGCCTCGCGCGCGACGAGCAGATGCGCCGTTCGCAGGAACTCGACCGCGAGCTGCAGGCGGCACTGGCCGTGCTGGGTCCGGGCACCGCGGTCAACGGCAACGGCTCGTTAGTGCAGCGACTTGCCAAATTGCGGGAACGTCTCAGCGAAGACATGTCGGCGCGCCGTCAGCTCGTGCTCGAGCGCGACGCGTGGCGATCGATGTGCACGCTCCTCACGCAGACCCGCGCCGGCGTCCACGAACTCCTCGAAGTCACCGAGCGCGAACGCGACGGACTGGCGGCCTCGGTCGATGTGCTGCGCGACCGCGTGCTCGAACTCACCTCGATGCACGACGACGCCTCACGCGACGCGACGCGGTCGCGTGCCGAACTCGGCGAGCTGCGCGACACGCTGCGTCATTGGAGCGGCACCGTCGAACGAGCGCTGCAGGAGCTGGCAAAGACAGCGGGGGCGATTGCCCGTGAGCATCGCCCCCCCGACCTGCCGAAGCACCCGAACTGAGTCAGCGCGAGCTGAGTCAGCTCACGCCGGCTGCCCCGACGCGAGCGTCACCGTCTGCGGCACCACGGCACGTACCACCGACTCCTTCAGGTAGCCCATTTCGACGGCGAAGTCCGCGAGCTTGCGCTGCAACAGGCGTCGGCCGCGAAACAGCCGCGACTTGACCGTGCCTTCGGGCACGCCGAGCACATCCGCGATCTCGGCGTAGCGCAGTCCCTGCAGATCGCTGAGCACGACGGCCGAGCGGTACTCTTCCGGGAGGGAGCGGATTGCCCGCGTCACTTCGTCGTCGAGGAACGAATCGTAGAAGCGGCCTTCCGGATCGGCCTCCCCGACGGCCTCGAACATCGCCCACCCCTCGGTATCCTCCGGCTGCTGCACTTCGCGTGCGTCGATGCGACGCTTCCGGCTGACGAAGACATGGTAGAGGATCGTGAAGAGCCAGGCGCGAATGTTCGTGCCCAGATGGTACTGCTCCCACCGCTCCAGGGCACGCAGCAGTGTGTCCGACACGAGATCCTCAGCGTCGTCGCGAGCGCGTGCGAGCTTGAGCGCGAATGAGTAGAGCGCATCGAGGTGGACGAGCGCCTCGCGTTCGAACTGCGCACGACGCGCCTGCCGCTCGTCGGCCGACATCGCCGGCGCTTCCATCGCCTGCTCCACTATTTCGTCATTGAGACGTACCATCGAGCGCCCCCCCGGGCTGCGCACTGCGCAGTAGTGGCCGTCCTCTGAGACCGGTGGAACCGACGCGTTCCGTCCGGGTGCTGCGATGCTGCGCGCTACGCTGGTCGCGGCCATCTACTCGAGACCACGCGCGGGCATCATCGCCCCGTCTCGGACGTGCATGGCAATGAACCGCTTGAGATCAATCGCGATGCCTTCGAGGACCGTGAGGTCGCGCTTGACGCGCGTCATCAGCACCGCGCCTTCGAGCGCCGCGATGATGAACCGCGAAAGCCGTACCGCGTCCACATCGTCCTGCAGCTGCGGACGCGCTTCCCACAACAACGAGCGGATCTGGCTCGCCCACCGCTCGAACACCGCCTCGATGCGCACTCGGAATCCCTCGTGCGCGTCCGCCAACTCGGCCGCCAGATTGCCGAACGGCGACCCGCGTCGCCCACCGCTCTCCGCCTGCAACGCCACCACCGAGTCGATGAACAGGTTCAGCCGCTCGAGCGGATCGATCATTGGCTCGCGGAGAATCGCGAGGCCGCGTTCCGCGAAGCGCTCGAACTGCCGATTCAGCACCTCGTAGCCCAACTCGTCCTTCGACTTGAAGTAGTGGTAGAAGTGACTCTTCCCACTGAGCTTCGCGCCCCGAATCACGTCGTCGACCGACGTGGAGGTGAAGCCGCGCTCAGAAATGAGCGTTGCGGCGGCATCGAGGATTTGGGCGCGGCGGTCTGACATGTGGCGAAGATAGGACCGTACGGTCCTACGCGCAATAGCGCGCAAGAAATAGCTGCAATCCATTGCTTGACAACGCTTTAGCTCATCCTGCATATTCGGACCATGAGTCCAGACCACAGCATTTCCGGAGATACGTTAGGACCTGTCAGTCCTATGGAGACTGAACGCACGGTCGAGGTCGTGCGCACGTATCTCTCCCTGCCAGACCTCGCCGCGCTCAACCCGGCCCGCCCCCCCCGAGTCGAGCGAGTACTGGCGCCGCTCGACCCCTGCTCGGTCGCCGACTGGCGCACCCTCTACGCGCGAATCGGCGCTGACTGGCACTGGCACGATCGCGATGCGTGGCCGGATTCGGAGATCGCTGCCCGGTTATGCAGTCCTCACGTTTCCGTGTATCAGGTCGCGGCACGAGCGACCGATACTCCTGAACAGGCCGGCGGTTTTCTCGAACTCGAGCGTTCTCCCGACGGCGCGGTCGAGATCGTGTACCTGGGACTGCACTCCGACTCGATCGGATTGGGTCTCGGGGGCTGGCTGGTCGAGTCCGCGGTGCGTCGCGCGTATGCGCTCGGCGCAACGCGGGTTTGGCTGCATACCTGTACCCTCGATAGTCCGGCGGCGTTGCCGAACTACCTGGCTCGCGGCTTTGTCGCGGATCGCACCGAAACGTATACCGCCAGGCTCCCACTCTAGCGTGAGGGCTGGCCAACGAGGCTAGCCCACTCATGCGCGTACAACGTTTTTCCTGGAATCCGTCCGCCGGCTGGATCGACCCGTTGCCGTCCGCGCCAGAGACCCTGGCGCAGCTGGTGCTCAGCTTCGGTCCCGTCGACACGCCGCCGGCCGCCTGGTTCGACGAGGTGCGCGCCCTGTGGCCGAGCGCACAGCACGTCTACGCCTCGGGCGGCGGTCAGATCACCGAAAGCGCGCTCGACGATGAGGTCACCGTGGTCTCCGTGCTCGAGTTCGAGCACGCCACGGTGCACACCGTCAGTCGCAGCGGCGTCACCATGGCGGGGAGCGCCGAGATGGGCGAGGACATCGGGCGATCACTCGCCGATATCCCCGATCTCAGGCACGTGCTGATCTTCGCCGAAGGGCTGACGATGAACGGCGACGCATTCGTGAACGCACTGACCAATGCGCTGCCTGCCAGCGTGTCGGTCAGCGGAGGACTCGCGTCGAACGGGTTGGCATTGTCCCGCACCGTCGTCGGTCTCGATACCATGCCGGAAGTCGGCAATGTCGTCGCCGTCGCCCTGGCCGGTACATCGCTCAGCATCGGCACGGGATCGGTCGGCGGATGGGACCTGTTCGGCCCCGAGCGCGTCGTCACGCGCAGCGACACCGCAGTCGTCTACGAGCTCGATGGCGAAAATGCACTCGAGGTCTACAAGCGCTACCTCGGCAACTTCGCGTCGGAGTTGCCGGGCGTCGCCCTGCTCTTCCCTCTCGAAGTGCGCCAGGTAGCCGGCGGACCCGTGGCGGTCCGTTCGATTCTCGCCGTCGATGAAGCGCTCGGCGCGTTGCGCTTCGCCGGAGACATCCCACAGGGCAGCAGAGTACGACTCATGCGCGCGAGCACCGACAAGCTGGTGGACGGCGCGTCGAGCGCCGCACGACTCGCACGCGGCGACGAAGACAGCGCCGCCCCGTCGTTCACGCTGTGCATCTCGTGCATCGGCCGCCGAGCGGTGATGCGCAGCCGCTCCGAGGAGGAGCTGGAGGAAGTGGTGCTCGCGAGCGCGGGCGCGCAGGTAGTGGGCTTCTACAGCAATGGTGAAATCGCGCCGCCGTCGGATGGTCGCACGCACTCAAAGGCGATGCTGCACAACCAGACGATGACCGTTACGTCCATCGGCGAGCGCTGAACGTGCATCCATTTGTCGCTCGCCATCTGCGGCGGCACTTCGGGTCGGAACAACCTCCTGAGCGATTGCTGCGGGTGCTCACTTCGGTGAGCAGTCTGCTGCAAGACATCGATCGGGAGCGAGAGCTCGACGAGGCCGCGATGAGCGAGCTCTCGCGCGAGTTGCATCACCGCTACGAAGCCATGCAGCGCAGCGAGCGACGCTATCGCTTGTTGTTCGACGACAGTCCGCTCGCGATGATTGCCGTCGCGCGCGCGGACAGCTCGGTGCTGGCGTGGAATCAGGCCGCCGCCTCGCTGCTCGAACACTCGAGCGACGAGGTGCTCAACAGGCCGTTGTCGGAACTCAACCTGTGCGGCTACGAGGACTGCGGCATCAGCGCGCTGGTGACCGCCAGCGAACCGCGGCACGATGCATCGCACGTGGCGGAGTTGATGCTGTACACCGGCACCGGTCGCCCCATCGACGTGCAGCTCATGCTGCAAACGCGAGAGATCGATGGACAGGACGCGGTGCTCATCCACGTGCTCGACGTCACCGCCCAGCGCGCCTCCGAGCGCGCCGAACGGGAAAGCATCGCACGGTTTCGTGCGTTCTTCGAGTACGCGGGCGTGGCGATTCACGTCCTCTCGTTCGAGGGCATCATCCTCGAGGTCAACCCGGCCTCCAAAGAGCTGCTGGGGTACGAGCCCGCCGAGCTCGTGGGACGACGTGCGACGACACTCTCGCCGGATGAAGACGTGGAGGCGGGAGCCGCGGTCGCGCGGGAACTGCGCTCGGGCGTGCGAGAATCGGCCACCGTCGAGCGCCGATTCTTCCACAAGGACGGACATCTCGTGTGGGGACAGCTCACCGTATCGTTGATCCAGGACGACGGCGCCCCGCGTATGGTCGGCATGATTCAGGACATCTCCGAGCGCAAGCGCATGGAGGGGCAGCTCGTCAAGCAGGCCTTCCACGATGAACTGACAGGACTCGCCAATCGCGTGCTGTTCCGTGACCGCTTGCACCACGCGCTCGAGCGCCGCAGCCGACAGGAACAGCTGATCGCCGTCATCCTGCTCGACCTCGATGGCTTCAAGCGCGTGAATGACTCGCTCGGCCACGCGGTCGGCGATGAACTCCTCAAGATCGTCGGGCGCCGCATTGCCAGCACGGTGCGCAGCGGAGAGACCGTCGCACGACTCGGCGGCGATGAATTCGCCGTCGTCGTCGAAGCAACGCCTGGCGGCGACCATCCGGAAGCGCTCGCGGAACGACTGCTCCATCTGCTGCGCCGCCCGATCGAGATCAGCGGACGCGAAGTCGTCGTGGGTGTCAGCATCGGCATCGCCACCGCGACCGCGGACGACGACGCCGAAAGCGTGCTCCGGAACGCGGACACCGCGATGTATGCCGCCAAGGCATCGGGCAAGGCGTGCGTGCGTGTCTTCGATCCGGTCATGCATCAGGACGCGATGGAGTGGCTGGAGCTCGAAGGTGACCTGCGCCTCGCGCTCGAACGCGAAGAGTTCTATCTCGAATTTCACCCGCTTGTTCGCCTCGACAGCGGCAAGGTGCAGGGCTTCGAGGCGCTGATCCGCTGGCATCATCCCACGCGCGGTGTCGTGTCGCCGGCGGGGTTCGTCGGGATCGCCGAGGAGACTGGGCTCATCGTCCCCATCGGACGCTGGGTGCTGCAGGAAGCGTGTCGTCGTGCGATGGAGTGGAACGCACTCAGCGACGATCCACCTTCCGTCAGCGTGAACCTCGCTGCCAAGCAGCTCGACGAAGAGCGCCTCGTCGATGATGTGCGCGAAGCGCTCGCATCGAGCGGACTCGATCCGCGCCGCCTCATCCTGGAAATCACCGAGAGCGACGTGATGCGCGAACCGGAAGTCGCGCGCGTCAAGCTGGAGTCGCTCAAGGCACTCGGCCTGCGGTTGGCGATCGACGATTTCGGTACGGGCTATTCGTCGCTCAGCTACCTGCAGTATTTCCCGGTGGACGAGCTCAAGATCGACCGTTCATTCATCAGGCGCATCGACGTTGGCGATCGCGATGCGGCGCTCGTGCGCACAATTGTCTCGCTGGCGCGCTCGCTGTCGGTGGAAGTGGTTGCCGAGGGCGTCGAGGAGGAATCGCAGGAGCGCTACCTGCGCGAGATCTCCTGCGATCTTGGCCAGGGCTACCTGTACAGCAGGCCGCTCCCGGCTGCTGATATCGCCGCGTTTCTGAGCAAGAAGCGTCCGCGCACCAACGCCGAAGTCACCGCGCTGCCGTAGACCGCTCGTAGACCTGCTCAGCGACGCTTTCGGTGCCCACCACCGTGACCGCGTCCGCCCTTGCCGCCGTGGCCACCCGGACCGCCACGCTTCCCGTGGCGCCCGAACTCACCGCGAACCTCGCGCACGGTGCGCTCACGTTGACGGTCGTCCTGCTCCTCGCGCGAACGCCGCTGTAGCTGCGCCTGTTCGTCGTCGGTGAATGGCAGGTCCAGCTTCTCCTGCAATGTGAGCAGGTCGTCGGCCCGCACCGAGCCACGCTGTCCGCGGGGGACGACGAAACGGACCGGACGATCGAGCACCGGCAGCTCTTCCGGGGCGAGTGTACGCGCCAGCTTCTCGGGTACCTTGAGCCGAACCACACCGAGCAGCCCTGCTGGCGTGTCTTCAACGTCGTAGTCCATCGCGACCGTGCGATCGCGAATCTCCACCGCGCCCGGGAGCGCGCGTGCTTCGGCTAACTGCGCGTCGCTGATGAACAACCGACGGTCGAGTACGAGGGGCAGCGAACGAATCGTCTCCCAATCGCGTGCCTCACCCATCGCCTGCTCGTACCACGCGGTGAGCTCCGCTTGTCCGAGTCGCGGCGTGGTACCTCGCAGTCGCCGATAGACGTCGCGAATCTCCTCGACGTTCTGCTGATTGCGCCGCACGCCGGAATGTCGGAGTTCACCGCGCGCCGCCGCTTCGGCCAACAGATGGCGCGCACCGGCCGCGAACTCCATCGGGAATTCGCCCAGTGCCTCACTCTCGCGAGAGAGCTCGAAGCCGAAATAGGTCACCTTGCGACGCAACAGGACCGGCGCGTGCTTGCGATCGACATCCAGCGCGAGTTCCGGCGCGTGGCGCACGGCGTGCTGCTTGATGAGATCGATCGGCAGCTGCGTGCCCTCGATCGATGCGCGTGGCACGCCGAATCGGTCAGCGAAGTAGCGCAGCGAGCCGGCCACGGCGCCCCAGCTGCCGCAGACGCTCGTCTTGGAGACGCGTGCTTCCTGCCCGTCCGCGGTCTGCTCTTCGATGACGAGATCGAACGGCATGAAGCGCGCGACGAGATCGGCGAACTCGCGCAGCGTCTTCTCGCGCGCGATCGGCATCGACTCGGGGAGCGGCAGACCGACGCTCCGATACACGCTGGCCATCGCCAGCGCTGCATCTTCGAGCGCCTTCACCAGCACACCGCGACGCTCAGCCCAGAGCGCCACGCGCTCCGGGTCGAACAGATGGCGCGACAGCCCGTACACGTCGCCGATGTAGCCGGCCGCCGTGAACCCTTCCGCGTACAAGTTGTACGCGGTGAGGTGATCACTGCCACGCAACACCAGCCCTTCGAGATCGCGGTTCTCGCGCGTCATCCGATGCAGCGATTCCACGCCACTCATCACGGCCAGTACGGGAAGCAGCGCATCGTCGGCATTCACGATCAGCTCGCCCCACGCGCGATCCACCGGCAGCGCTTCCACCGCACGACCGTACTTCGTGAGGCGGCCATCCTCGATGAGGCCGCGACTCTCGAGATGCGTCACGGCCTTGACGTACGCGCCACGATCCAGCGGCACCGGCAAATCCAGGTCGTCAGCGCGCACGCCGAGGTCCGCACACGTCAGCGCCACGCGCTGCGAGTCGCCAGCCAACTGGAACTCAGGCGCGGTCGGACGCAGCGCTTCGAAGCGGATATCGCGGTCGCTCAGGATGTACACGCGGCCCTGCTCAACTCGGCCGTGCACGCGTCCCGCCATCTGCAGAATTTCGTTCGCACCCAAATGCACGCGCGTCAGCACATTGCGACCGCGATCGATGACGTTCGTGAATCGCGTATCGTCGATGATGACCGTGTCGAGCCCCGGCACGTTCAGGGCGCTCTGTCCCGCCGCCGTCATCGCCAGAAAGAACGGCTTGGGGATCGTGCCTTCGAGAAACGGCCGGATCACGCGAATCGGTTCGCCGCCGTGATAGTGCGCGGCCGAGATGCGCGGATAGCGGTGCCGCACCCATTCTGCCGCTTCCTCGACGCCAGCACGCGTGGGCAGGAAGATCGCCACACCGCGCTCGGAGCGGGCCAACTTGCCCAAAAACTTCTCGTCGAGAAACGCGAGTGGTTGCTTGCGCTCCACTTCCACCTTCGCCGCCTTCTTGGGATCGAACGCGGACACCTGCAGCACATCGGCGCTGTTCAGATAGCGCGAGTAGAAGGCCGGATCGACCGTCGCCGAGAGCCAGATGAACCGACAGCCGGTACGCTTGCCAAGCGCGAGACACAGCTCGAGCTCCGCACTCGTCTGATGGATCTCGTCCACCACCAACGTGTCCATCGAGGTGATGTCGCCGTCCTGAAACCAGCGACGCGCGATACCGGTGGTGACGATCACGACGTTCCACGACGGCAGCTCCGGCGGCGCCTCTCGCTCGCGATTCACCACGCCGACTTTGAGCGTGGTTGTGTTGAGAATCGTTTCGGCGATGGGCCGAATCGCGAGCGTCTTTCCCGTCCCGGTCCCGGCCACGATGCCGAAACCGTGGCCGCTCGACGCCAGCGCGCGCAACTCCGCGCCTTTGGTGCGTTCGAGAAAGGTGTCGAGATGCAGCCCGACGGCCAGTTCGATCGTCTCGCACGCCGCGCGTGTCGGCGCGATGACGATGACGCGGCCTGTGGACGGTTTGGCCGCGACGAAGGCGTCGCGGTCCTGCGGGAGATAGCGATCTTGAGGTGTGCGCACGCTGCAACTTACTCCGGGTATACAATCCGGGCGAACGGCCGCATCTTTGGGGCGTTCTCCACCACGCACTTACCGGGATGCCTGCATGCTATTTGCCAACGACTCGAGCGCGCGCGCCGAATGGGTGCAGGTGGCGTCGTATTCCACCGGACTCGAAGCCGACATCGCACGAAGCGCGCTCGAGCTTGCTGACATTCCGGTCCTGGTGCGTAGCGACTCGCCCGGCATCTTTGGCTTGGCGTTTCAGGGAGTCGTCGCCGGCGGCGTACGACTGCACGTTCCCTCACCCGAAGTCGAGCGCGCGCAGGCGGTGCTGGCCGAGTTCAAGGCGCGCCATCTGTCGCTCGTGGACGATGACGAGGATGTCGATGCCCGCAGCGCGTGACGACTACATCCTCCGACTGATCCAGCAAGCCGCCGCTGCACTGCGGCGCTTTCGGGAGCGGCTCGGCTCCGGTGACTCCATCGGCGACGTCAACACCGATGTCGCATCCGCGATCGGCACGCTACTCGGCCCACAGCGCATGATGCTCGAACGACTCGATGGCTGGTCGGCCGCGAATCTGCTCGGCGATCCGGAGCGCGTGTTTCTGTGGGCCGAGATGGTGCGGCTGCAGTCGGATCTGGAGCGCGCCGCCGGTCGCGACGCACAGGCCGATACGCTGGCGGCTCGAGCCGCAGAGTTGGCCAAGCATGGCACACCACTTCGACGCACCAACGATGACTGAAGACGCAGTGCGCTGCCCATGGCCCTCCAAACCGCTCGATGTCGCGTACCACGACGCCGAATGGGGGGTACCGGTGCACGATGACCGCGTTCGCTTCGAGTTTCTTACGCTCGAAGGCGCGCAGGCAGGACTGAGCTGGTCCACCGTGCTGGCCAAGCGCGAAAACTATCGCCGCGCCTTTCTCGACTGGGACGTGGCAGCCATCGCGCGCTTTACCGACAAGGACATCGACCGACTCATGCTCGATGCCGGCCTCATTCGACATCGCGGCAAACTCGCGAGCACGGTCTCGAATGCGCAGGCGTTCCTGCGCGTGCAACAGGAGTTTGGCTCGTTCGATGCGTATGTGTGGCCATTCGTGGGCGGCACGCCGCGCCAGAACGCCTTCCGGCAGATGCGTGACGTGCCGGCGCGTACCCCGGAATCCGATGCATTGAGCAAGGATCTGCTCAAGCGCGGATTCAAGTTCGTCGGCTCAACCATCTGTTACGCGTACATGCAGGCCACCGGCATGGTGAACGACCACCTCATTGCCTGCTATCGGTACGGAGCGGTCAGCACGCGCTGACCGCTCCATCCGACCCGCCAAATCAGAACGCGGCCAGCAACGCCTCGGCGTCGGAATCTTCGCGCGCCGACGACTGCTCGGTTGCACGAACCCTCGGCTGCGATGCGCGTGTCTGCTGCTTCTTTGGTACAGCTTTCGACGCGGCGGACGCGCGATGCGGCCTGTGCGTTTGGGTCTGCCCGCCGATCTCGAACGTCTCGACCATGCTGGTCAGAGTGAGTGCCTGACCGGCCAGCTCTTCCGATGCACTTGCCGACTCCTCGGCGTTCGCTGCCACTTGCTGCGTGACTGAATTGAGCTGTTCGACCGCCGCGTTGATCTGCTGCACGCCGTCGGTCAGCTGCTCACCCGCGGTGGCGATGGACGCGATCACTTCTCGCACCTTGTGCACTTCGCCATCGATTTCGCCGAGCCGGGTGACTACCTCGGCGTTGAGCACCACTCCGCGTGCCACAACTAGCCCGCTCTCATCGATCAGTGTCGAGGTGGTGCGCGCCGCATCGGCGCTGCGAATCGCAAGCTGCCGGACTTCGTCGGCCACCACAGCGAACCCACGGCCGGCGTCACCAGCACGCGCCGCTTCAACCGCGGCATTGAGCGCGAGCAGGTTGGTCTGGAAGGCGATCTCGTCGATCGTCTTCACGATCCGCGCCGTCTGATCGCTGGAGGACTTGATCTGATCCATGGCCGCCGACAGCTGCTCCATGCTCGTCCGTCCCAGCGCCACGCGTTCGCGCGCGCTATCCGCCATCTCGCGCGCCTGCCGCGCATCGCGCGCGGTCTGCTGCGTGGACGCGGTCATCTCGTTCAAGCTCGACGAAACCTCTTCCAGTGATGACGCCTGCTCCGAGGAGCCCTGCGCCAGCGACTGACTGCCCGACGCGATCTGCTGACCCGCCGAAGACACCTGCTCCGCTCCAACCCGCACCTGCGCCATCGCATCTTCGAGCGTTTCGGCGGCCGTATTGATGGAATCCTTCATGCGCGCGAAGTCACCAGCGTATTGCCCCATCACGCGCGCCGTCAGGTCGCGCTCAGCGACGCGTGCCATCACCGCCGAGGCTTCGTTGATCGGCGTCACCACCGCGTCGAGCGTGTCGTTGATTCCCTTGACCAGTTCCCGATACGAACCTTGGAACTGCGACGCATTGCCCCGCGTCGAGAGCTGGCCCGCCGTCGCGGCCGAGACGAGCGTCGTCGTCTCCGTCACCAGCAGCTGCATCGTCGCACGCAGCGTCACGAAGGCCTGTCCCAGTGCGTCGCGCTCACCGCGTGCCGCGACGGCAACGGTCACGTCGCCCGCACCCATCGCCGTCGCGACGGCCGCGAGCAGCTTCTGTGATTCCACCATGCGCTGCATCGCAACCGCGAGCTGCCCCAGTTCATCCGTGCTGGCGATGGCAATTGTCTGTTGCACGTCTCCAAGCGCGATCGCATCAGCCACGTGCCTGAGCTCCGTGACCGATCGCACGATCGGTCGCGTGATCCCGACCGCCGCCACGATCGCCAGCGCGAGCGCAAACACGACGAGGCCCGCGAGAATGGCTAAGCTGCGCGAGTAGTTCGAATCGGCTTCCGCGACTGCAGCGCTCATCATCGCCAGCTTGTCGGCGGAGAGCTCATCGAAGCCGACGTCGATCGAATCTGCCTGTGCGCGAATGCTTGCCAGCCGACCACGCGCACCCACGTCATCTCCGGCACGCGCCAGCGCGACGACCGCATCCTGCTCCGGCCGCAGCCGCCTAACGGATGCCAGTACCGCCGCCGCCGACGCCTTGGTCGCCGGCTTTACGATTTGCGACTGAAAGTTCGCGTATGCCGCGTTGAACGCAGAGTCGTACGCGACGATGTCCGCCGTGCGCTTGTCCACCGCCTCGGCGTTCTCGTCGAGAATCGCGTTGCGAACGGCGCGCGATATCTGGACGAACTGCACGTTGGCTTCCTTGAGCTGCAACGCAGGTAACGCGTGCTTCGTGTTCAGATCGACGAGAAGGCCATTGATCTTTCGTGCGGTGACAATGCCCTCAGCACCCACCACAGCCAGCAACATCGCGATTGTGCCGAAGCCGAATGCCAGCTTACGACCAATCGACAGATTTGAGAACCAACGCATGCCGTCTCCTGTGGCACAGCACCCCCAGGCGGCCTTCATGCATGCGTTGTCGCACGGCTATGCGCGGTCGTCATCGTCCGCGAGCTCTATGCCTCGGGGGGCTGTTGATGGGCTGACAGTGTCGGCCGTCGTCCAGCATTAGTTCACGGCATTTCCCCTACTTCGTGCGAATGCTACCGCTGCAGCAGCTTCACTCGCTG
The DNA here is from genome assembly GCA_965279375.1 of Gemmatimonas sp. Lineage (GTDB taxonomy): Bacteria > Gemmatimonadota > Gemmatimonadetes > Gemmatimonadales > Gemmatimonadaceae > Gemmatimonas. The sequence continues at coordinate 5,253,174 of OZ257156.1, forward strand.
GCCACCGCGGAAAATCTCCACGCGATCGGCCAGTCCGTCCTTGTTGACGTCGGTCCACACCTGGAGAAGCTCTCCGGCCTGATCGAGGAAGATGGCGCGCCACGGCGTACCGCCACGTCCCTGATCGGGAACACGGAGCTGGAACTCGTTGGTACCGAGCCACGTCATCACTTCGCTGCTGGGGCGCCCCTGGATGACGTCCAGCGCGGACGTCATGCGCGGCAACACCTGCGGGTAGGCCTGCGAGGCAAACGCCGGCAGATCGTCACAGCGTCCGTCCTTGTCCTTGTCGAGACACGTCGGCGTCCCGAAGCGCAGATCGTCGCACCAGCCATCCCCATCGCGATCGAGGCATACCGTGGACCCCTGCCCCGGTGGTCGCACGTTGGGGTTGTTGTTGAAGTAGCGCGGGTCGTTGATCGCGCCGGTACCCACGATGGTGCCGTTCGGGCTGACGTACCCGCTGTATGACCCCATGGCCCCAGACTGTGACGGCGGCATGACCGGATACGACGAAGCCGGCGAAATCGCCGGCCTGTCTCCGAACAGCTGCTCGTCCGTCACCTTCTTGCTTTCGAAGTTGTCTCGCGCGTAGCGCGGGTCAACCTGCGGCGGATCTGGTGGAACGAGCGGCGGAAGCTTTTTCTCGTTCGGTCGGGCGAACCCCTTGATCACCGGATCCGGCAGACGGCTTCGGGAGCCCTTCACTTCCTCACCGTAGATCACCCGCCCGTTCGCTGACTTGTTGCGTACCGCGGTCGCGCAGTCGGTCGGCGCGGGCTGCTGCTGCGCCGGCACGCCATCCACCCACACGCGGCACATTCCGGCCGGCGGACGATACGCCGCAGGAATTGAATCAGCCTTGGTCGGACGAGGCTGCGCGTGCGCCACGGAGGCGGACGCGAGACCAATCGCGAGCGAGACGTTCAGGGCAAGCAGGACTCGACGGGACATCACTTCCTCCAGCGGGAACTCACACCGCGTGCCACGAGCGTGACAACGGCTTTCCGACATCCCCTGAGAGAGCAGGGTCTGTGCCAATCAAGACGGTTCAGAGCGCGTGACGGCACGCTGCGCCATAAGTATCGGCAGGACATGGGGCTGCGAACAGGGGGGGAGCTCCCGTACTCCGGGTCGGGCGCCGAGTTCCGACGCCCGACGTCTCACGCGACAGACAGTACACGTCCCTGTGTAGAGACGCCGCGTCGTCAGTCGCCGAAGCTGATGCCGATCATGCGCGCGGCCTGCACGACGTCGTGCGCCGGATCGACACGCTTGGTCTCCGCCAGTACCTCTTCGATCGGAATCGTGACGAGATGCGGCGACTGCAGGGCGACCATGTGCCCCCAGCGCTTGTCCGCGATCGCCTGCACGGCCGCCGCGCCGAAGCGCGTCGCCAGCAAGCGGTCGTAGCCCGTTGGCGCGCCACCACGCTGCAGGTGACCCAGCACCATGGAGCGAGTTTCCTTGCCGGTGCGCTGCTGAATGTCATAGCCCAGACGCTCGGCGATCCCCCCGAGACGGCGGTCCTGACCGGGGAGCGAGGCACCGATGATGGAGTTGGTCCCACCGCGCGGCTTGGCGCCCTCGGCGACGACCACGATGCTGAAGCGGCGACCGGCCGCATCGCGCGCCATGATCTTCTCGCACACGGCCTCGATGTCCCACTCGATTTCGGGAATGAGGATGACGTCGGCCGTGCCGGCGACACCGGCGTGCAGCGCGATAAAGCCCGCGTCGCGCCCCATCACCTCCAGCACCATCACCCGGTCATGCGACTCCGCCGTGGTGTGCAGCTTGTCGATCGCTTCGAGGGCCGTGTTGACGGCGGTGTCGAAGCCGAACGTGGTCACCGTGCAGGCGACGTCGTTGTCGATGGTCTTGGGCACGCTGACGATGCGCATTCCCTTGGCCGCGAGCTGCGACGCGATCTTGAGGGAGCCGTCGCCACCGATGGAGATGATCGCTTCGATGCCCAGGTTTCGGGCGTTCTCGACGAGTTCATCGGAGCGATCGATCTCCTTGTACGTCCCGTCGCGCTGGAGAATCGGATACGCGAATGGGCTTCCACGATTGGTGGTGCGCAGGATGGTGCCGCCGGTGCCGGCGATCCCGCTGACGCTTTCTGCCGTGAGCGGAATGACTTCGTCTTCGCCGAGGAGCCCGGCGTAACCGCGCTTGATGCCGAGTACGTCCCAGCCGCGGGAGCGGGCAGAGAGGACAGCGGCACGGATAACGGCGTTGAGTCCGGGGGCGTCACCGCCACCGGTTGAAAGTGCAATGCGCATGTCGGATGGTGCGTGTGTTGGAGGCTTCGTAGGGCCTTGGCGTGAGTTTGAATCAATGTACCGCAGGGACGGCCCGCCGCTCAGGGGAGGGACGAACCGGGAGGCCGTACGGCGACGCCAGCGGCGGCCGCCAGCTGGCGCACGATGGTGTCCTGGTAGGCCGCGGCGGCACGCAGCGAGTCGATCTGCGCCTGAAGGTCCGCGTTCTCCTCGCGCAGCTGCACGACCATGTTCCCTATGTCGATGACGGCCTGACTGGTGGACATGTCACCACCCCCGCTGGGCAGTCCTTTGCACGAGGCGACGAGCGGGCCGAGCAGCAGCAGCGCGATCCACGGCGCGCGCCCGCGATGCACGCCGCTGTGCGTTCCGTTGGCCGAGGCATCGGCCGGGAGGGTGCCGGCCGCGGACGTGCGCGCGATAGGGTGCATGGAATTGCTCGGTGGCGCGGCGTTTCGATGATGAGGCGCAGGGGGTGCGGTGTGATATAGCCAGCAACCCCAGCGGACGGAACGTATGACAGTCTTGCAGCGCCCCCCTCGCGCGCGCCGTGGCTACACGCTTGTCGAACAGCTGGTGCTGCTCGCGCTGAGCGGCACGCTGCTCGGGCTGGGTGTGGTCGGCGGAGGCCGCCTGCTGGACGCAGCCGCGGTGCGATCGGCGGCGAGCGACGTGGCTGACGTATTCGCCGTCGCGCGCGATCAGGCAACGGCAACCGGACAGCGGACGGCGGTGCGGATCAGCGCGCCGGAGGGGCGAGTCGTGGTCCACGCCGACATCGACACGTTGTTGAGGCTCGAGCTGCTGTCGACGCGCGGAATATCGGTGGAGACGACGCGCGATTCGATGGCCTACAGCGCGTCAGGGCTGGGCTACGGCGCGTCGAACCTGCGTGTGGTGGTGCGGCGCGGGAGCAGCGCCGACACGGTGTCGGTGTCGCGTTTGGGGCGCGTCCGCCGATGAACTCGGAGACTCGACGCGCGCCCAACCCGGTTGGCCTATGCGCTTTCGGGCAGCGCGATGTCTGGCTGCGCGACGGCGGCAGTGGTGCCGAAGTCGAAGCCAGGCACGGAGACGCGCGGAATCTCCTGACCAATGGTGCGTTCGATGGTGCGCACCATGCCGATCTCTTCGGCCGACATGAACGTGTACGCGTCGCCGGTGGAGGCGGCGCGTCCCGTGCGGCCGATGCGATGCACGTAGTCTTCCGGCTGCTGCGGCACGTCGTAGTTGATCACGTGCGTGATGCCGGAGATATCGAGACCGCGTTGCGCGATGTCGGTTGCCACCAGTACGCGCAGCTTGCCGCTCTTGAAGTCTTCGAGCGCCTGCATGCGTTGCTGCTGCGACTTGTCGGCGTGCATCGCGCCGGCGTCGATACCCGCCTGCTCGAGGTCACGCACGACGCGATCGGCGCCCGACTTGGTGCGTGTGAACACCAGCACGGAGTCGTGGTGCTTGGCCGACAGCAGGTGCACGAGCAGTTCGTTCTTGCGCTGACGCGGGACCGGATAAACGGCGTGCGTGACGGTCGTTGCTGCAGAGGAACGACGTCCCACCTGCACGACGACGGGCTTGCGCAGATACTTGCGCGCGAGCGCTTCGACTTCGGGGGGCATGGTCGCGCTGAAGAGCAACGTCTGGCGATAGCGCGGAATCTGTTCGACGATGCGATTGAGTTGCGGCGCAAAACCCATGTCGAGCATGCGATCCGCTTCATCAAGCACGAGCGTCTCGAGATACGAGAAGTCCACGTTCCGCTTCTCGAGGTGATCGAGCAGTCGGCCCGGGGTGGCGACGACCGCATCGACGCCGGCACGCAGCGCCTTTTCCTGCGGCTCGTAGCCCACGCCACCGAAGACGGGGATGACGTCGATTGGCGCGTACTTGGAATACTTGCGGAAGCTTTCCTCCACCTGCAGGCACAGCTCGCGCGTGGGAGTGAGAATCAGCACGCGTGTGCGCCGTGGTCCTCCCAGCAGGCGATTGACGATCGGCAGCGTGAAGCTGGCGGTCTTGCCCGTTCCGGTTTGCGCGAGGCCGATGAGGTCGCGCCCCTTGAGCGCGATGGGTATGGCTTCGCGCTGGATCGGCGTCGGGAAGTTGTACCCTGCGTCGCGGAGTGCGTCGAGCAGAGGCTGGGCGAGGCCCAGTTGGGCGAAGGTCGTGTCCTCGCCGGGTGCGAGTTCAATCGCGGAGTCGTTCGCGGGTGCAGTCATATGTGTGCGGGAAAGCTAATGCGCGCCGCGCGCCGCGATGTGGATCGGGGCGTCGGTGATGCGGGAGTGCGTGTGGGGCGGCTGCGTGCGCATCCGCCGCGACAGCCGTCTCAGATCAGTTCGATCTGGCGTCCGGCAAGCCGAGCGATCAAGCCGAGCCGGAGGGTGACGTCGATGGAGGCACTGTCAGCGAGCCCGTCGCGGGCGCTGAGCGGCATGACCGGCCACGACCACGACGGAACGTGTTCAGGCATGACGACGGAGCGCGGCGGATGCCAGATGCCTTTCCGATCGCGGTCGTCGAGCAGGCGATCGAACAGTCGCATCCATCCTTCGTGCTTCTTGAGGAAGCCGAGCCTGGCCATGATCTCGAGCCAAGCGAGGGAGGACGGCATGTCGGCGTCCATGACGTTGCGCGTCGGCAGGAAATCGCCGAGTGCGAGGTGCGGCTGTTCGATGAGATGGACGCCTACCTGTTGCACCGCCTGCTGGCGGGGCCAGGGCTGGGTGAGGTAGGTGAAGAGGCGATCCATGACTTCGTGGTGCTCGCTGCGGAACTGCGGCATGTGCGCGAGCATGAGCAGCGTATGGAACGACGGAGCAGCGACTTCAGCGGCGAGGACGTGTTGGTTGCCGAGCCTGAGCCACGGCTTGGTGGCGAGCGGCGAGCGCAGGTATGCGCCCACACGATCGGTGAGGCGGCGGGCAGCACCGCGGAGTCGCGGGTCGCTTTCGTAGCCGGCCGTGGCGAGCGCGGCGGCAGCAGCTTCGCGGAGAATCAGGCGCCCGCGCTTGACGAGATCTTCGTCCGTGGCGGTCGCGCCCAGCTCGGCGAGGTACGCGGGATCGTTGTCTTCGGCGAGGAGTCGGAAGAGGAGGCGCTTGGTGGTGGCGAGCGCGGGGCTTTCCGGGTCCCAGCCGAGTTCGATGAGGCGTCGATAGGCGAGAATCGTCCCAACGCCCGGGAGTTCATCGCCCTTTGGGACGGTGAGCATTCCGGCGGGCCACGAGCCATCGGAGTCCTGCATCAGCAGGAGGTGCCATCCCATCTTCGACGCGAAGGGGACGCGTGAGAGCGGCCCGTCCTTGGGCTGCGTCTGCGCGACGTCTACCAGTGCGCGATACTGTACCGCAGGTGGCGCATTGGTGAGGAGCCAATTCAGCGCGAACGTGGTCGGCGCAGCCGGTGCAGGCGCGGACAACGAGGTCGGCGGCACGAGCATGTTCGGGAACGACAGGCCGGGTATCGAGGTCGGGAGGGTCACTGAAGCGCTATTCTACCCCATCCGGTGTATTCCGCTAGAGGCGACGGGCCGCTGAACCCACCGAGATTCACGACTCGTGTCAAGATCAGCACGTTCGGTCATATTGCTGAGTTCGCCTCTAACGCTTTTGTTGCCCGCTGCGTCTACATCTCTGAGTGTGTGCAGCCACGCGGATGCGCGGTATGCCGCACGGAACGCCCACCACCGGACTCCTCCCCATGAAGAATTCCCTTCGCATTCTCGTTGCAGTTGCCTCGCTCGCAGTCGCAGCGCCGGCCTACGCCCAGGGTGGCGGTGGTGGTGGCGGCGGTGGCATGGGTGGCCCGCGCATGAGCCCCGAAGAGCGCAAGGCCAAGATGTTCGAAGGCATCACGCTGACCGCCGACCAGCAGACCAAGATCGACACCGCCATGGCGCAGTCGGCCAAGAAGCAGGCGGAACTGCGCGCGTCGATGCAGGCGGGCGGCGATCGTCAGGCGATGATGGGTCAGATGCGTGACATCCAGACCGAGCAGACGAAGGCCATCAAGGCCGTGCTCACTGCGGAACAGGCCGTGATCTTCGACAAGAACATGGAAGCGCTGCAGCCGCGCCGCCCGGGCAACTGAGCATCGCGACCGAGCACGCGTAGCCGATCGAATCGCGACACGCGCATCGATCGCTAGGCAGAACGGGGACGCCATCTGGCGTCCCCGTTTGCGTTCGTGTGCTTGTCCCCGTTCGACGTCGGGTCAAGATTCCGAAACGACATGCGCGCGCCCGCTCCCTTCCCGACCGACGGTACGTCGGACTCCCGCCCGTAGTGCGCGGCGAATTCATCGACCTCGGTGGGGTGCGCCTGTACTGCTACGCGTTCGGTTCGCGTGGCGCGGGCGACCCGATCGTCCTGGTCCACGGGGCGTTCACGTCCTCGCATCTGTGGCAGGACCTGCTGCCGCGACTGCCCAAGGGACATCGCGTCCTCGTACTCGACCTGCTCGGACACGGGCGCAGCGATCCCCCGGCTGACGCGTCGATGACCGTTGGAGCGCATGCGGATCGATTGGCGGCACTCCTCGACGTGCTCGGCGTGCAGCGCGCGTCCATCGTTGGTCATGGGATGGGTGCCGCGATTGCCGCCTGCGTCGCCCATCGTCGCCCCGAGCAGGTCGGCGGACTCGTGCTGGTGAATCCGAGCATGCTCGGTCGCGAGCGTCGCGATACGCGCGTCTTCGGTCGACTCGCGCGCCTGGCGCTGTTGGTACCGTTGTGGCGGCGATTGGCGCCGGCATGGCTGGCCTCGACGCTGCACTCCGCGCTGCTCCCTGCCTTCGCACAGCGGAGCAACGGCGCACACTCACTCGATCTTTACCTCAAGCACTTTCGTTCACGCGACGGTCGCGACGCCGCGTGCGCACAGCTGCGCGGGTTCGGCGGATCGAGCGCCGACTCCCCCTCCGCCCTTGCAGCCGGCGCGCTGCGTTGCCCCGTCGCACTCGTACTCGGCGATGCCGATCCGTTCATGTCGTCCGATCGCGCCGACCGATTGCTCGCGGCGCTCGAGGAGGCAACGACTGCGCAAGCTGTGTCGCATCGACTTGGCAGCGTGGCGCATATGGTGCCGGAGGAGGCGCCCGATGGACTGGGACAGATCGTCTGTGCACTGGTCGGTCCTGGATTGGTCGAAGAACGCGTTCCGATTCCCTGATTTTCACCGAGGTACCGTAGCACCATGACGTCACGTCTCGAAATCATGCGCATCATGGCAGCCAAGCAACCGGACAATCCGCTGGCGCGCTTCGGTTACGCGAACGAACTACTGAAGGAAGGGCTGCATGCCGACGCCGAAGTGGAGTTGGCGGCATATCTCGCGCGCTACGACGACGAAGGCAACGGGTGGTTACGCTACGCCGATGTGCTGAAGCAGCTGGACCGTGAGGCCGACGCGCGTGCGGCGATCGACAAGGGAAAGGCGGCTGCAGTGCGCTTCGGGCATGGTGCCCTCGTGAGCGAGATGGACGCGCGTCTCGAGGAGTGGGACGACGCGTAGCGACTGACGGCGTGCGTCTGCCGAGCCTAGAGTCGGCGCAACTCGTCGGCCGCGCTGACCGCGTGACCGATGTCGCGCGAGATCGCGCGCGCTTCCTGCGTCGCACTCGTGACATCGCTGAGCGCCGCACCGACGCCCATCGTGCGAAGCTTCACCATGTCGAGCCGCAGCGAGCGCATCGCAACCGACGCGCTTTCGAGTTGACGCTGCATCGCGTCGCGGCGCGTGACGAGCTCGTTGAGCGAGTCGCGTTGACGCGTGAGCAATGACAACCGCCGCTCCCGATCGGGTGCGGACTCCGGCTCGGCGCTGACGACGGCGATGCGTTGTTCGAGTTGCGTGAGCGCATCGGTCGGCAGATCGCGTTGCAGGCGCTCCAGTCCGCTCGCCAGGGCACCGATGCGTTCCATCAATGCGTCGGCCGTGGGCTCGACGTCGGGAACCATCGCACGGTCTGCGTCCGTGAGCTTGAGTGACGCATCGCGAATCGTCATCCGATCGTCGACCGCCGATCGCACGTGTTCGCCGTACGGCGAAGCCAGCACGGCGCTGCCGGCGACACGATCGATCTCTTCACGCAGCCGCAGGTCGCGTGGGCGATCATCGGGGACTTCCAACAGTGCTTGCCAGCCGCGTCCCAGGGCAGCGGTGGGTGCGACACCGAGTCGTCGCAAGCGCAGCCCAGCGACGATGGACATCTGCAGCGCTCCTAGGCTGACGAGCAACGAGCCGATGAACGGCACGATCATCGGATTGATGTTCAGCGTGCCGCCGATGAGAAAGCTGCCCGCAGCGACTGCGGCCGCGCCCGCCGCGACCTTCACGCGTCGACGGAACGATGAGACCGCCTCGGCGATACGCTTGGGCTTCGAGATACCCGTGCTCGCATCGAGTGCATTCGGCTCACCTTCCACATCGGCTGCACCGATCACCTGCGAGAAACGCGCGCCGCGGCGGCGCAGGCGTGCCCACTGACCGAGCAGTCCCATGCTCATGCCGAATGCGGGGAAGATCACCCACGGGAACTGTCGACTGGTCAGCAGGTTGATCGTGCCCAGAAAACCGAGGAGCATGCCCGTGGACACGAGGCTCTGTCGAAAGCGCAGGATCTGTTCGCTGAGCGGACGCGCGTCATCGCGTCCCCACTGACTCATGGCGCCGGCCATGCCGCCCGCCATGCCACCAGCCATACGTCCCGCCTGCGCAACCTCGCGCATGTCGGAGCGGAGCTGTTGTCGCACGTCCTTTCGCTGCTCCTTCACGGCTCGGCGCCACTCGCGATACTCCTCGCGACTCGCGTTTGGCGACAACGGCGGTAGCGGCGGCAGCGGCATCATGGGATACGCACTGGCTGGCTCCGGCGCCTCGAGCGCGCGCGGGTTCCAATCTTCGGCGCGATGCCCGTGCTTCTCCATGTAGTCACGGCGCGCGCGTTCGTCACGCTCGGCCTGATACGGATCGTACGACGGCGCGCGCGACGGCGCGGCCTGTCGCGGGGGCGCGATCGCGAGTGATCCATCGCGTTGCACCCGTCGGAGGGCGTCGCGCAGCACCATCGCGCTGTCGAAGCGGTCGGCAGGACGTTTCGCGAGGCACTTTTCGAGAATCTCGACGAGCGCACGCGGCGCGTCGGGGCGCGTGCTCCAGATGGGCGTCGGCGTTTCGCTCACGTGTGCCAGCAGCATCGCCGGCGTGGACGTCGCCAGGAACGGCAGCCGACCGGCGAGCATGAGGTAGCCGACGACGCCGAGTGAGTAGACGTCGCTGCGTCCATCGACGTCCTTGTCACCCGTGGCCTGCTCGGGGCTCATGAAGGCCGGCGTTCCGACAGCGATGCCCGTCTGCGTGAGTCGTGTGCCCGTCTCTGCCGCGCGCGCGATCCCGAAGTCGGTCACCATCGCACGGCCGGACTCGCGATCGATGAGGACGTTGTCTGGCTTGATGTCGCGATGCACGACGCCGCTGGCGTGCGCATATGCGAGCGCGTCCGCCACCTGCTCCAGCACGTGCGCGATGGACGCGAAGCTTGGCCGTTCGTCGCGCGCCACCCACGCCGCGAGACTTTCGCCTGAGACGAGCGACATCGCGAAGCAGACAATTCCCGACTTCTCGTGCACGGCGTATATCGGCACGATATTCGGATGATTCAGTCGCGCGGCGGTCTGCGCCTCGCGCACGAATCGCTCACGCACGTCCGAGCGAAAGGCGAGGTCGGGGGGCAACACCTTGAGCGCTACGTGGCGCTGCAGGCGCACGTCTTCGGCGGCGTAGACGACGGCCATGCCACCGCGACCGACTTCGCGATCGATCAGGTACTGGTCACCAAAGGCAGCGGTGACCCGATCGCGGAGCAGTGATGCGTCGGCTTCGTCTTCGGCGCGACGCTTGGCGGCAGCGTCGCCCCTGGCGCCTCGCCCCGGAACGACTGGCGTGACGTCCGGCATGCGACGCTCAGACCGTGGCGTTCGAAGTGCGCGGCCGCGTGGCATCGCGCACTTCGTTCGCCGCAGCGACTGCGATGTCGACTTCACGCGCGAGCGCCATCGCCTGTTCGGCCACGAGCGTCACGCTCTGGACGGAGCTGTTGCCCGTGCGCAGCCGCACGAGATCGAGCCGCACGTTCTCGAGTGCGATGCGGCAGCTTTCCAGCTGACCACGGCGCGCGTCGCGACGTTTCATGCTCTCGGCGATGCCACGACGATCCCGACGCAGCTGCGCGAGACGACGGACGCGGGCTTCGGAGCGCTGACTGTCGAGCGGATTCGCTTCGGCTTCGAGCGAGGCGATTTCGCGATCGACTGTCGCGGCGAGTCGATCGTCCTGCGACCGATCCGAGCGCGCGAGATCGAGGGCGATGCTCTCAACCTTGTTCACGAGATCCACGGCCATACCCGCCACATCGGGCATGTTCTTCTTTTCCGCGGCAGGAATCGTGGCGATCAGCCGGGCGATCTCTTCGCGATCAGCGCGGGCCCCGCGCACCACGCCGACGAACTCGCCCAACTCCTCATCGCGAGCGGGGGCGGCGGGCAACGCACGGCCGCCGGCACTGCTGGACGGAGCCGCTGTGTTCGAGCCCGGCGCCATCGGCGAAAGCACGCCCGTGAGCCGATTGCGCAGGCGCCCCTGGGCACGCAGCTCTTCGCGCTTTTGCCGAGAGAACGTGGCGTGCACGCCATCCGCAAGATCCGAGAGGACCTCGCCGAACATGCGGTGACGCGGCTGGCGCAGGACGTCCTTCCAGTCATAGCCGTCGGACCAGAGCTTCGCGTACTTCCACGCGAGGTAGATGGTCCAAAGCGTGCTGATGCTGAAGCCGATCCCGTCCTTGATGTTGAAGACGTTGATGATCAACAGCGCGCCGTTCACGAACAGGTACGGCGCGAGCTTGCGACGGAACGCGATGACCGGTGGCGCTTCCCAGCGTGCCAGATCGGCTGCGGTCGGCGCGTGTTCGCCCGTGGGCGTCGCGCCGTAGCCGTAGCTGGCGCTGGAGGGCTGCTGCGTGTTGGACTGGTACGCGGGCGGTGCGTAGCCGCCGGCGTTGGCTGCACTACCTCCGGCGGGCATACCGGCCAGCGGCATGCTTTGCATCGGGGCCGCGCCGAGCGGCATCCCGCTCATCGACATGCCACCAACCGGGGCGCCGTTGAACGTGATAGGCGCGCCCGTCCCGCTGGTGGATGCGCGTGCGGGCGCTGGAGGCACAATGCCACTCTTCAGTGCCTGCACCACCTCGGTCGCGCTCTGGAATCGGTTTTCGGGCGACTTCTCGAGCAGACGCATGACGATCGTCGCGAGATCGGCCGGCACATCCGGGCGACGATGCGACACCGGCACCGGCATCTCGGCGAGATGCTTGACCAGCAGCGCTGGCGTGGTGTTGCCGATGAACGGCGGCTCGCCAACCAGCATCTGGTACGCGACGACGCCGAGCGAATAGAGGTCGCTTCGCCCGTCGAGATCGCGGTCGCCCGACGCCTGCTCGGGCGACATGTACGCCGGCGTCCCGATGGCCATGCCCGTCGCCGTCAGTCGCGACGTTTCGCCCGAGTCCATCATGGCGCGCGCGATGCCGAAGTCGGTGACGAGCGCGCGACCGTCGATGCCGTCGAGCAGGATGTTGTCGGGCTTGATATCGCGATGGATCACGCCACGCGCATGGGCGTATGCCAAAGCATCAGCGACTTCGGTGACCCAGCGACGAACGTTCTCGATGGGCAGCGGACCACGCTTCTGCAGCATCTTCGCGAGGTTGTCGCCGTCGATGCATGCCATCACGAAGAAAACGAGATTTCCGACTTCGTCGACCGAGTAGATCGGGACGATGTTGGGGTGCCCGAGCTGCGCGGCGGTTTCGGCTTCGCGCAGGAAGCGCGAGCGAATGTCACGACGGAACGAGAGCTCCGGCGGGAGCAGCTTGATCGCGACGACGCGCTTCAGGCGCTTGTCGCGGGCCCGGTAGACGATACCCATGCCACCGCGTCCAATCTCCTGATCGACCTCGTATGAGGCGCTGAGCGCGCTTTCAACGTGCGCACGGAGTTCGGCGTCCGGATCGGACGGGGCTACAGAATCGGGCACTCGCTGGGGAATCGGGGGTGATGGACCGGTGGTCGTAGTGTAGCACCGGGGTCGACTGGACGACAGCGCGACGGCCGCAGGACGCCTCGGACCGGTTTCGGCCGTCGCGGCAGCAGGCTGGCAGCCCCTACGTCAGCGGGTCAGGGAAAAGTTGCAAAACCTGCCGGGATGGCGGAACCGGGATGGTGCGAATCGTGCCTATTACCGGGCGATCTCCTCAATCCTCCATCAGGATCGAATCAATGGGCCAGCGCCAAACGCTTCCCGTCCTGCCATTGCGCGGGACCGTCATGTTCCCCGGTATCACAGCTCCGATCGCGGCCGGTCGTCCCGGCACGCTGCGGGCGATCGAGACAGCGCTCAAGGGCGACCGTCTCGTCTTTGCCGTCGCCCAGCGCGACAACAGCGAAGAGCCGACTTCCGACATCCTTTACACGACTGGCGTGATTGCCCGCATCGGGCAGATCCAGCGCGGTCTGGGCGGCGTGCAGCTGCTGCTGCAGGGCGAACAGCGAGCGACGGCGTTGCAGTACTCCGAGCAGGACGGGCACATGGTGGCCGTCATTGTCCCGGCAGAAGAAATGATGCCGCTCGACCTCAAGAACGCGGCGTTCGAAGCGCTGCATAAAGAGGCACGCGAGCGGGCAGCCGAATTGGGCGAGAAGCGCGGACTCCCCGAGGAAGTCGTGCATCAGGTGCTCGATTCCGTTGACGACGCCGGCAAGTTCTCCGATCTCGTCGCGGGCTATATCGAGCTGACCGTACCCGAGAAGCAGAGCCTGCTGGAAACGATGTCCGTGGAAGAGCGCCTGCGTCGGGTGCTGGTGCACGTGCAGCGCCAGATCGGTCTCCTCGAAGCGCAGGAAGACATCAAGTCGCAGGTGCAGGAAGAGCTGGGCGACCGCCAGCGCGAGATGTTCCTGCGCGAGCAGCTCAAGGCGATCCAGAAGGAGCTGGGTGACGACGATCAAGGCAAGGAAATCGCCGAGCTGCGCGAGAAGATCGCCAAGCTCGACCTGCCCAAGGAGGCGCGCGCCGAAGCCGAGCGTGAGCTGAGCCGCCTTGAGCGTGCCGGTCGCGAGAGCATGGAAGCGCAGGTGATCCGCACGTACCTCGAGTGGGTGGCCGAGCTGCCGTGGAGCAAGCGGTCGGACGATCACCTCGAACTGGTGCGCGCTGCTGAAATCCTTGAGGAAGACCACTACGGCCTTAAGGACGTAAAGGATCGCGTGCTCGAATTCCTGGCGGTGCGGCAGCTCCGCGCGCAGCAGGTGGCCGCAGAAGTCGCCACGACCGGTGAATTCTCCGTCTCCAAGCTGCGCACCGACGACGATGACACGCCCGTCTCGTCCAGCAACACGTCGTCGGACAAGACCATCACGGACGCCACGGAAGCGAAGGCGCGCGTGATGGCACGCGGCCCGATCCTGCTCTTCAACGGTCCGCCAGGCGTCGGCAAGACGTCCATCGCGAAATCGATCGCGCGTGCGCTCGGCCGCGAGTACGTGCGCGTGGCACTGGGTGGCGCACGTGACGAAGCGGACATTCGCGGACATCGCCGCACGTATGTGGGCGCGCTGCCGGGTCGCATCATTCAGGGGATGAAGACGGCGGGCACCAAGAACCCGGTGTTCCTGCTCGACGAAGTGGACAAGCTGGGCTCGTCATATCAGGGCGATCCATCGAGCGCGTTGCTCGAAGTGCTCGATCCGGCGCAGAACGATTCGTTCACCGATCACTACCTCGGCGTGCCGTTCGATCTGAGCGAGGTGTTGTTCATCGCCACCTCGAACTTCATCCAGAACATTCCCGGGCCGCTGCTGGACCGCATGGAAGTGGTGGATTTCAGCGGCTACACCGAGAGCGAAAAGGCTGCGATCGCCAAGACGTACCTCATTCCTCGCCAGTTGGAGGAGTCGGGGCTGGCGGGACGTGACCTCAGCTTCACTGACGAAGCGGTGATGAGCATCATCAGCAAGTACACGCGCGAGAGCGGTGTGCGTCAGCTCGAGCGTCAGCTCGGCGCAGTGGCACGCAAGGTCGCGCGACGTGTAGCCACGGGCGACAACTCCACGATCGACGACAAGGTGATCAGCGCGGAAGAAGTGCGCGAACTGCTGGGTCGTCCGAAGGTGCATCCGGAGCGCGCCGCCGAGCATGACGAGGTGGGTATCTCCACCGGCATGTATTACACGCCGATGGGTGGTGACATCATGTTCGTCGAAGCCTCCATCCGCCGTGGCGTGTCCAAGCCGCGACTGGATGCGGACGAGGAGATGGTACGCGTCGGACCGATCTCGCTCATTCTGACGGGCCAACTCGGCGACGTGATGAAGGAAAGCGCGCGCGCGGCGCTGACGTACGCGACCAACAACGCGGAGCGCCTCGGCATTCCGGCGTCACGGGTGGGTACGGCGAGCGAAGCGCACATCCACGTGCCGGCGGGCGCCATCCCCAAGGATGGCCCGAGCGCGGGCATCGCGATTGCTACTGCGTTGGTCAGCGAGATGTCCAACCGCAAAGTGCGGCGCGACGTGTCGATGACCGGGGAGATCACGCTGCGCGGACGCGTGCTGCCGATCGGCGGATTGAAGGAGAAGGTGCTGGGTGCGCATCGCGCGGGCATCAAGCACGTCATTCTGCCGAAGGCCAACGAAGGCGATCTCGAGGATGTGCCGGAAGAGGTGCGCAGCCAGCTCACCTTCTATCCGGTGGAGACGCTGATGGACGTGCTGTCGATCGCACTGGTGGACGGCGGACGCGCGCCCGCCGAAGCAGCGATCGAGGAGTTGGTCGGCGTGTAACGCTGACCGCTACACGCGCTGCGTCAGGCGTGCGAAGTAGACGTCTTCGAGGTCGGGCGTGATGACCTCGAAGCCATCCCCGGGATCCACCGTGCTGTAGCGATGCACCACGGTGGCTCCTGCGGAGAGGCGCGTGCTGATCACATCCGCACGTGCGCGCCACGAGTCCGCGTCGGCACGCGGCACCGTGCGCCGCCAGATGCGTCCCTGCATCTGCTGCAGTAGTTCGTTAGGTGCTCCCTGCACCACAACGCGCCCGCCGGCAATGATCGCCATGCGCGGACAGAGCTCCCGCACATCTTCCACGATGTGCGTCGAGAGCATCACCACCACATCGTCACCCACCGCCGCGAGCAGATCGAGAAATCGGTTGCGCTCAGCGGGATCGAGGCCGGCGGTGGGTTCGTCCACGATGAGCAGTCGTGGCTGCGCGATGAGCGCGATCGCAATGCCGAGTCGTTGGCGCATGCCACCGGACCACCCGCCCACGGCATCTCGCCGCACCTCGAAGAGATTCACTTGCTGGAGCATGGCGTCCACGCGCTCGCGACGCTCGGCGTGCTGCGTGATGCCTTTGAGCGTGGCAAAGTGGTCGAGCGTGGCATCGGCCGACATCGTTGGGTACAAACCGAAGTCCTGCGGCAAGTAGCCGAGTACAGCGCGTAGTGCATCGGGCTGCTTCACCGCGTCGATTTCGCCGAAGCGAATGCTGCCGCTATCGGGCGACTGCAGGGTGGCGATGGTACGCATCAGCGTAGACTTCCCCGCACCATTGGGTCCGAGGAGGCCGAACACGCCAGTCGGCACCGTGAGCGAGATGCTGTCCAGCGCGCGTACGCCGTTGGGATAGGTTTTGCTGAGCGACTCGATCGACAGGGTCATGCCCCAAGTTGGCAGCTTTGCGCGCATTGTGCAGGGCTGATCGACGCCGATGCCGCTGCGGCGCCCGGCGTCAGCGCCCTCGGTTTGCGAGTGCTTCCCGATAGACGTGGGAGATATCGGGTTCGACCGAACGGAACTGCCCGGTGGGTGCGGCCTCCGCGCACACCTCGACCTGGACGGCGTGCGCGAGCGACGCCTGCGACAGCAGCAAGTGCTGTGATGCGATCGTGGAGACCTCTTCGGGTTCGACGGCCCCACGCCACACGCGTCCGCGCAGCTCGTCGACCAGGCGATCGACCACTCCCTCTCTCAGGAGACGTCCGCGATCGAGAATGACGAGCTGCATCGACAGATCGCGTAGCTGCTCCACGTCATTTGCACTGATGACGACGATGCGCGACTGCGCAATATCGCGCAGCAGCGCCAATCGCTCGCGTACTTCTGCCGGCACGACGCCGGTCAGCGGCTCGTCCAGCACCAGCGCACGCGGCGAATCCGCGAGGCTGTGCGCCACCTGCAGTCGCCATCGCATCGCCGCGGAGACTGTATCCACACGCAGGTCACGTGCGTCCCACAGGCCAACCTGACGCAGCTGTGTCTCGACGTGTGGGTCGATGGACGCACCTTTGCTCCACGGCACAGAACGGCCCCGACGGTCGGCCGCTTCAGCAATCGTCATATCGGACGGCAGCGCACGCGCGAGCGGTACGGCGCGCACCAGCTGGCGCAGTCGTGTCGCGTGCGACGCCGCGTCGAAGTCGCCGAGGTGCACCGTCCCTCGATCCGGGCGGTCCTCGAGAGACAGGATGCGCAAGAGTGTGGACTTTCCGGCGGCCGCTGGGCCGACGACAACGCACAATCCTCCGTCGACAGAGAAGCTCACGTCGTCCAGCGCGCGCGTGCCGCCGGGATAAATCCTCGATACACTGCGAACCTGCAGCGCATGTCGCCGCCGCGCACGCAGAACGTTCAGGTATTGAGTGGGTTGCACTACAAGCGCGCTCCGACTCCGCGAGGCGGCGTCGCCGGTTTGGTGCGTTCCGACGGACGCGGCGAGGTGGAGGATTTCCGGAGTTCGCGGATGATTTCCTGCGTGATATCCACGCGATCATCCGCGTCGGCGATCAGGTCATCGCTCGCACGATCGAGCACGAGGTCGAACTGTAGTCGCAGTCGTACGGTGCGGACGGCCGCTCGAAGTTGCGTCATGAGCGGTCCTCGCAACTCGTGCAGTCGTTGCTGCATGACGCCGTCAAGATTCTCGATCATCTGCTCCACGAGGAGCTCACGCGCACGCAGTTGCAGCTTGCCCGCCTCGCGTTCCCGAGGCGTCAACCGCTGCTCTGCCTGCACCAGCTCGTCGAGGGCGAGGCGCAGCGAATCCGACGCAGCGCTGACAAGCACCCGCGCCTTGCTCTGCTCCAGCGCGAACTCCGACTCGGCGGCATTGCGTTGTGGCACTGAGTCGAGCACGACGCGCGAGTCGAAGACAGCGATGCGGGTGGAAGAAATCGCGGAGGACGATGCGCGCTGCGCGACGGCAGATGCTGGCGTGAGCGCGCCGAACGTGAATACGGCGGCGCCCACGTTGGTGAGCCAGCGAAGATTGCTGTTCATGGCCAGGTCACGGCGACGACGGAGGTATGCTGACCGGTGCCCGATCTCCCGCGCGATCGGTACGACGTGGTACCGACAGGGCGCGCGCGCCGGGTGACACCGCCGGGAGCGCGCCGCTCGCACTGCCCGAAGCGGGCGAGGGGCCGTTCGCCTCGACTCGCGGAACTTCCGGTGTCATCAGCATTGGTGTCTTGCCGTCGGTGACGATCACCTTGGCGTTCGGACTGCGCGCGAGTTCACGAAACGCTTCGATGGATTGATAGGAGATGATTGCGGGCGACAGCCCCTGCGCGATGATGGCCCACGAGTCTCGAATGCCGGTCGCCTCGATGGTGCGACGCTCCGCTTCCTGGCGCTCGCGATCAAGCACGAAGCGCATCTGCTCCGATCGCTGCTCGGCTTCGAGCTTCTCCTCGATGCTCCGCGCCAAGTCCTGTGGCAAACGGATGCTCTTGAGCAGCACGTTTTCGACGTCGAAGCCGCGCGGCTCGAGCACCGACATCATCTGCGTGCGAATGGCCGCTTCAATGCCGGCACGTGTGCCGGAGTGGAGGTCTTTCGCCATGTAGCGGGCGGACACGTCCGCTGCTGCCGATCGAAAGACGGGAATGATGACGTCCTCCTCGTAGCGCAGGCCGCTCTTCTCGAGGATCTTCGCCACCTGCTCCGGACGAGCGCGATAGAGGATCGAGACTTCGGCGGAGACGTTGAGCCCTTCGCGCGTGGGCATCTCCAGACGCACCTCACGGTTCACGACGCGTGACGGCACGCGCAGCACCGAATTGACGCCGGGAATGACCAACTGCGCGCCGGGTTGCAGCGGGCCGCTGGCTATGCGGCCGAATCGCGTCTTTACGCCGATCTCGTCCTGCCGGATCGTGGCGCACGCGGCCAGCGGGAGCAGCAGGAGAACGGGGAGGTGCGACGGACGGACACCGAGGGGACGGCGACGACTGGCGGTCGGCCGAAGAGAATGCTCGCTGGTAGACATGGCGCGCTCGCATCGAGGCGTGGTGCGAAGCGCGAGACTCTTCGCGGTCCCATCATGCGGCGCATGATGGGTGCGAAGGTCTCGCGCAGTCTGCGTCCGATGCTTGGATGCAGAGCCCGGCCGATCCGTGCGTTCTCGCGGACGCAGTCTTGACGAATTGGCCGCACGGGACGCCTGCCCGCGGTGCTACTCCCCTTCTGCCTGCAAGCTATGAGCAGCGCGCAGGGGTGAAAGCACCGTCGTCATTGATTGTTTCGATATGCGCCATTGACGGAAACGGCGACAGCGCGCGTGGCCGTGCCGTCGTGACGGTGCGAGATGGCGCGCTGCGGCATGCGGCATTGACGCATCCCGGGCACTTGTGACGATACTGCGAGCTCGCCAGCTCGTTGGCGCCGAGGTGCGACGCGACGATGTCGGCCAGCGCGTCGAGGAACTCGGGGCGCGCGTTGAGCGATGGCGCGCGCCGGAAGCCCGTCATGCCGAGCGACGCGGCGAGATCGCCGTATTCGATGTCGATCTCCGAGAGCGTTTCGATGTGATCGCTGGTGAAGGCGATCGGCACCACCAGCACGTTGTTGCGCCCCTGCGCAGCCAGTCGACGGATGACGTGCTCCGTGCTGGTGCCAAGCCAGCGCACTGGTCCGACTTCCGACTGATACGAAAGCAGCTGAGGATTGGGCAGATCGAGTGCTTGCGTCACGCGGCTGACGGTTGCGGCGACTTCGGCAGGGTACGTATCGCCACGCTCGATGACGGAAAGCGGCAGTGAGTGTGCGCTGTAGAGCAGCAACACGTCGTCACGCTCGTCCGGTCGAAACTGTCGCAGCCCTTCTTCGACCACGTCGGCGACGGCGCGCACGAAGCCCTCGTGTTCGCCCCACCGATCGATGATGCTCCACTCGAACGCATCCTGTAGCTGCAGCCGATCGAGCGCGCGCCAGAGTTCGTTGAGGCTCGAGCCTGTGGTGGTGCACGACCATTGCGGATACTGCGTGAACGCGATCGCGCGCGTGATGCCGTCTGCCTGCATGGCGCGCAATGCATCGTCGGCCGAGGGGTTCACGTAGCGAAAGGCCACGTAGAAGCGATGTGGCGCGGTGTCTGGTGACATTGCGTCGAGACGCGCACAGAGGCCGGCGCCTTGCGCTTCCGTCCAGCGCCGAATGGGCGATCCGCCACCGATCGCGCGATAGAGTTCGCGCACCTTGGGGGCGCGTCGCTTGGCGATGAAGCGGCCGAGTACGTCCTGCCACGGAAGTCGCAACAGTTCGCGGTCGGCGAAGAGGTTGAGCAGAAACGGCTCAACCTCTTCGAGTGTCGCTGGCCCGCCCATGTTGAGCATCACAATGCCCGTCCCTCCGCTGTGCGGCTCGCGCAGCGGGGAGACGGTGTGGGCAGCGCGTCGGAACGGGAGAATCGCGTCGTCGAATGACATGCCAGACAATCGGCAGACGCGCAGCGCTGCTCCATTCGCTGCTGTACCTAGACGCGCACTCCGTATTGCTACGCACGCGTCGCTGCCTGCGCGTGCGCCGTACTATCGCAGCAGCGAACAGATGGAGTCCACGCGCACGTTCGCCTGTACACGCGCCGCGGAGCTACCGACGATCCCCACGCCGGCAGAGTAGCCGCGAATTCCGGCCAGCACGATCGCATCGCCCGCACTGCCATCGAGCGCGATGTTGAAGATGCCCAGGGTTGACGTCGTTGGAGGGACGATCACGTCGGAGAAGAAGAGCAGCGGCGCGGTCGCTGCGCCCAGAAACGACGTCAGGATTTCCTGGCGACCATCCGGGAGGGCGACCAGCAAGACCAGCTCCATACTCGTCGTCGCGCCGCCAAGCACCGCGATGGCCCGCATCGACGCACTCCAAGTGATCGCTGCGGTCACGTCGATCGAGGTATAGCCCTTGGGCCACGAGACGGTGGAGCCCATGACCACCAACACGCTGCCGCCGCCACCCGCCAGCACTGGAGCAAAGGTCATGGTATCGATGAATCCGTTGCCGGACCGCAGGTCTACGCCGCCGCGGTTAGCAATGATGGCGAGCCCATCGCGTGACTGACTGGCATTGGAGCTCGTGTACGGCGCCCGCTGGCAGACGTTCAGTTGGGGCGGCTTCTCGTCCAGGGCCTGACGCGACGTGCCGACGTCCTGTGGGGGCGTCGTCGATGCGGGCGGCGCGGGTGGATCACCGAAGACGTATTCGAGGCCTAGGCGCGAGTACTGCCCGCGCCAGCTGCGCAGCTTCTCGGCGGGATCGTCGTTGAGCGCGCCGACCCAGCGTGAGATGCCCGCGCCATCAGAAACATCCTGCCGATCGTACAGTGCACCCAGAGAGGCTCTCGCCACATCGTCCAGGGCTGCGTTCCACTTCGGCCCAAGATCCTTCCACACCTCGTTGTTCGTGCGGACGCCGTCCGCCTGCTCCTGCAGTCCCTTGCCCCACGCTTCAGCGACATCGCTGACACGCGCGAGGTGCGCATTGAGCCATTCGTCTGACCGTGCCTCGGCTTCCAGCAGCTTGGTGGTGCGCTCACGCCATTGCGACATCGCGTTCATCCCTTCGATGAAGCGTTGCAAGCGTGCGTCAGACGTCGCTTCGAGCGCGCGTTTGAGCCGTTCGTCGATCACATCGTCCGTGAATGGGGGCATTCGAAGTACTCCGCCAAGAGGAGAGAGGTTGGAGCGAATCACCAGTGGTGCCGCGTTCCAAGACTGCGCTCTCCACCTCAACCCGACTTCAACGCTCCTCAACCACTCTCAAATGCGGCGATGCTACGCTCCGGTCGTCCCGGCGCTGATGCCGCGACTGCCGGGCGACTCAGTGTCCGATGGCACCAAAGCGAAAGAGACTCCATGGCCAGACCGGCGCACCGGGCTCGGTGCCATCGAGATACCACTCGGTGTAGCGACGGTCTGCCGGCGTAGCGGGATCGGCGGGCTTGCCCGTGGCCCGGTCGAGTTCCACACCAACGACTCCGGGGGGCGGCGTCCAGGCGCCGCTGCCGCGTGCGCCGTACGCGGACGCGATGATGTGCCCGGCGATCGGGGCGGCGAGTGTACCGCCGACCGCGCCCGGCGAGATCATGGCCGGCTTGTCGAATCCGATCCAGACGCCGGTGACAAGTTCGGGAGTCATCCCGACGAACCAGACGTCGGCGTTGTCGTTGGTGGTGCCCGTCTTTCCCGCGACCGCGATCCGTGGCGGCACGATACGACGCAGCGCCGTGGCGGTACCGCGGCTGACGACATCCTGCATCATGTCGCGCATGATGAACGCGATGCGCGGGTCCATCGCTGCACGCAGCGGCGGCGCGGGCGGCGTGTACGCGGCGCGTCCGGTGCGATCGTCGATGCGCGTGATGAAGCGCGGCTCGATGGCGACGCCACCATTGTCAAACGTGGCATACGCCGCGACGAAGTCGAGCGGCTGCACGACGGACGCGCCGAGTGCGCTCGATGGATAGGTGGCGATCGGTGACCGCAGTCCGGCCCGTCGCGCGAGCGCGATGACCGAGTCCATGCCCACGGCCATCGCGAGTTGCACGGCAACGGGATTGCGCGAGCGGGTCAGCGCTTCGCGCATCGTGATGCTGCCGAGGAAGCTGTTGTCCGAGTTGTCCGGGCTGTAGTACTGCCCGTTGTCGAGCCGGATGCGGAGCGCGGTGTCGGCCACCTGGCTGCTGGCGGTCAACCCTTCGGCGAGTGCTTGCGCATACACGAAGGCCTTGAAGGCCGATCCTGGCTGTCGATTGCCATCGACGGCGCGATTGAACGACGAGCGCGCGTAGTCACGGCCGCCGACGAGTGCACGCACATCGCCGGTGGTAGGATCGAGCACGACGGCGGCGCCTTCGAGGCACGCCGATACCTTGGCCGGTTTGCGAGCGGGCGTCGTGTCGGCGAGTGCGGCCTTCGCGCACTTGGTACCGCGGAATCCGGGACGGTCTTCGATCTCGTCGAGCCCACTCGAGACCGACTGCTGCGTGGCGCGCTGCAGTGCCGGATCGATCGTGGTGTGAATGCGATAGCCGCCCTGCATCACCGGCACGCCGGCTCGCTCCGCCTGCACGCGCACGATGTCGGTCACCCACGGCGCTGGCAACGCGTCGGCGGTGGACGTCTTGACGGGCTCTCGCTGTGCCGCCGCCGATTGCGCGGCGGTGATGTACCCCTGTTCGGCCATCAGCGCGAGCACCGTGTTGCGGCGCGTGCGGTTGCGATCCGGGTAGCGTGCGGGGTCGTACTGCACGGGGCTCTTGGGCATCGACGCCAGCGAGGCGGCTTCGGCCAGCGTGAGGTCGGCGGCGCCTTTGCCGAAGAACTGGCGGGCCGCCATCTCGATGCCATACGCGCCACGCCCGAAGCTGATCTGGTTGAGGAATGCCTCGAGGATCTGCTCCTTGTTGTAGTGCTTCTCCATTTCGCGCGCGGCCTGCTGCTCGCGGAGCTTGCGCACAGGAGACTTGTCGCGACGGTCGATCAGATCCGGGTGCATGTTGCCAACCAGGAGCTGCGTGATGGTGCTGGCGCCGCGCAGGTTGCCCTTGGTGACGGCGTCCTTGATGGCGCCGGCCACGCCCACCAGGTCCACGCCGTCGTGCTGGTAGTAGCGCTTGTCTTCCACGGCGATGAACGCCTGTCCTACGTAGCGCGGGAGCGAGCGGATCGGCACGCTGAGGCGCCGTTCCCGTCCCATTTGCCCGATCAGCGAACCATCCCGTCCCAGCACCAGCGTCGCCTGTGCCGGTACGATGATGCGCCACGCCTCCCCAGTGCTCGGCGCGGGGGGAACGGGGGCGACCTGCGCGCGAAGCGGCAGCGCGGCGAGAGTCGCAACTGCGGCTGCAGCAAGCGCAAGAAAACGGAGTCCGGACAGGGAGCGTGGCATCGTGAGGAAAATACATACCCCGCCATCGGTTGATCGGCCGTGGCTCCTGTCACAGCTTGAAGGATGCCCGGTGAACCGATCCGCCCCCTGACGCTTGCCATCTGCCAGTTCGCCCCGAAAAAGGGCGACACGGCCGCCAACCTCTCCCGCATCGGCGCGCTCTGCGCGCAGGCGGCGACGCTCGACCCCAGGCCCCAGGTGGTCCATTTCCCGGAGACGGCGCTGTCTGGCTACTTCGTGGAAGGAGGCGTGCGCGAAGTGGCGGTGACGGCGGGTGCGCTCGCCTACGACCTGGACGACGCGTATCGCACGGCGTGTGCGGCGTCCGGCATTCACTCGGTGCCGCTCGATCTGGTACTCGGCTTTTACGAACGGTGGCACGAGACGCTGCACAACAGCATCGCGTACATCACCATCGGCCTCGATGACGGCCCGCCGATTCTGCGGCATGTGCACCGCAAGAATTTCCTCCCCACCTACGGCCTCTTCGACGAAGAGCGGTTCGTGGAGCGCGGCTCCGAGATCCGGGCCTTCGAGACGCCGTGGGGGCGCGCCGCACTGTTGGTCTGCGAAGACGCGTGGCACTCCGTGGCGGGCACGATTGCCGCGCTCGACGGCGCGCAGGTCGTGTTCGTGTCGTCAGCGGCACCGGCGCGTGGGCTTTGGCCGCGCGACGACGGCATTCCCGGGCCTTACAGCGCAGCGCGCTGGGAACGGCTGATGCGCGACATCGCCGAAGAGCACGGCATGTACGCGAGCTTGTCCAACCTCGTCGGTACCGAGGGAGGCAAGCGGTTCTTCGGCTGCTCGATGCTGGTGGGACCGGGCGGTGATGTGCGCGGGCGGGCGCCCGTGTGGGATGAAAGCTTCGTGTCGGTCACGCTCGATCTCGACGATCTGGTACGTGCGCGCGCCGACGCGCCGTTGCTCAGCGATTTGCGCGTGTCGCTGCCGCATCTGCTGGACAATGTGAAGCGCGTGCAGGATGGCGCCCCGACGCCGTTGCTGTACGATGGTGCCGAGCCTGCGGCGGCCGACCTGCTCCACAGCGGACGCGGCTTCACGACGGGCGAATTTCAGGTGCCGCCTGAGGCGCTGTCTATTGCCAATGCGATGGCGCGGCGCGTTCCCGATGCGCTCCCGGTCATTCGCCACGGGCTGCGCGACCACGGTGGGCCACCGCCGCTCACGATCGACGCGGCGATGGCCGAGTACTGGCTGTGCGGATTTCTGCGTGAGGAGATGACGCGTCGCGGGTTTGGACGTGCGGTGATTGGCTTGTCGGGTGGCGTGGACTCCGCCGTTACGGCATTTCTGGCGGCGAAGGCACTGGGCGCGCAGAACGTGGTGGGTGTGCGATTGCCGTATCGCACGTCGAGCGCGGAGTCGCTGGACCACGCGCAGCTGGTGATCGATGCACTCGGGATCGAGTCGCGCACGATGGACATCTCGGGCGCGGTGGATGGCTATCTGGCCAACGAGCCCGAAGCCGATGGCGGCCGTCGCGGCAACGTGATGGCGCGCACGCGCATGATCGCGCTCTTCGATCTCTCCGCCAAGTATCACGCGCTGCCGTTGGGGACGGGCAACAAGACGGAGCGCTTGTTCGGATACTTCACGTGGCACGCGGACGATTCGCCGCCGGTGAATCCGATTGGCGATTTGTACAAGACGCAGGTGTGGGAGCTCGCGCGTCATCTCGGTGTGCCCGAGGTGATCATCAACAAGCCCGCAACGGCCGACCTCATTGTGGGGCAGACGGACGAAGCGGATTTGGGGATCAGCTACGCGCGCGCTGACGACATCCTCAACGGACTGCTGCACGGCTTCTCTCATGAAGCGATGCGGTCGCGTGGATTCCAGCCGGAAGAGTTGGCGCTGGTGCAACGCCGGTTGAGTGGCACCCATTGGAAGCGACGTCCGCCGTCGACGGCCATGGTGAGCAGCTCGGGGATCGGCGAATCGTATCTGCGGCCGGTGGACTACTGAGCGACTCCGCCGTGGTGCAGGAGTTCCAGCTGTACCTGCAGCTCGGCTTTCGGCATATCGCCGACCTCACCGGCTACGACCACATCCTGTTCGTCGCCGCACTCGCCATTCCGTTCGCACCGCGCGACTGGCGGCGACTGGCGTGGCTGGTGACGGCGTTCACCATCGGGCACAGCATCACGTTGGCGCTGGCAACGCTGCAGCTCGTGAGCGTCTCCTCTGCGCTGGTGGAAACGCTGATTCCCGCGACAATCATCGCGACCGCGGCGCTGGCCGTCGTGGATATGCGTCGCGCGTCTGCGAACGCGAACGATCGCGCGCTGGGCGCGGTACGCTATGCGATGGCGGCCGCGTTCGGCCTCATCCACGGGCTCGGCTTCTCGACGTATCTGCGCGCGTTGCTGGGGGCGGAAGAGAGCATCGCGCTGCCGCTGTTCGCGTTCAACGTGGGGCTGGAGCTGGGGCAGCTGTGCATCCTGCTGTGCGTGTTGGCGATAGGCGCCCTCGTTGTCCGACTTGGCGTGCCCCGGGATCGTTGGTCACTCCTGTTGGCTGGCGTGACGGGCGGCCTCGCGGTGATGTTGCTGATACAGCGGCTTGGCGCCGCGACGTAGCGTGCTGCCGCAGCTGCGGCGGCGCGTGTAGGAGTCCGTCTCTTACCCGCTTCTCCATGTCCTCGATTTCTTTGGACCGTCGGACGATTGGCCGAGCCGCTTGCACCGCGCTGGCCATCCTGGCGGTGCCGTGGCAGGTCGCGTCCGCACAGCAGTGGCTCAACGCGGAGCCTAACCCTCGCACGAACAAGTCATCGTTCCGCGCACTGGATGAATGGCCCTCGCCGAATGATTTCCGCGATGCATCGGGATCACCGGGTCCGCGCTACTGGCAACAGCGCGTGGACTACGTGATTCGCGCAACGCTCGACACGGTGTCGCACGGCATCACCGGCACCGAGCGCGTGACGTATCGCAACAACTCGCCCAATACGTTGACGTATCTGTGGTTTCAGCTCGACCAGAACATCGAAGACAAGACGAGTCGCGCCAACTTGAGCAAGGACGCGCTGCCTGCGACGATCTCTCCTCAGGCGCGCCGGTTTCTCGTGCCGGAGAAGGACGAATTCGGCGGCTATGACATCAAGCGCGTGGCGACTGTTTCACTCAAGGGCGGCAGCAAGGCTGCGCGCTATCTCGTGAACGGCACGCAGATGCGCGTGGAGCTCGAGACGCCGCTGCCATCGGGTGCGTCCACACAGCTCGACATTGATTGGTCGTTCGTGGTGCCCGAGGCGGGTAACAACGATCGCGGCGTGCGCGAGCAGGTGAAGGACGGCTGGATCTACGAAGTGGCGCAGTGGTTTCCGCGCGCGGCCGTGTACGACGACGTGAATGGCTGGCAGAACGATCAGTTCCTCGGCCAAGGCGAGTTCTATCTCGAGTTCGGCAACTACGACGTGAGCCTGACGGTGCCGCGCGACCACATCGTGCGCGCGACTGGTGCGCTCAAGAATCCGCTGGAAGTACTCACCGCCGCACAGCGCGCGCGACTGGCCACAGCGATTGCCAGCGACACGCCGGTGTTCATCGTCAAGCCAAGTGAAGTACAGACCGCAGCCAATCGTCCGGCGGGAAGCGGTGCGCTGACGTGGCGCTTCACGGCGGAGAACGTGCGCGACTTCGCGTGGGCCTCGTCCAAGACGTTCGTGTGGGACGCGGCGGGCTTCAAGTACGCGCCCACCAGCAAGGCGATCGAGCTGCACTCGGTATATCCGCGCGAAGCGATGCCCCTCTGGAACACAGTCTCCACCAAGGCGATCGCGCAGACGATGCGCACGTACGGCCGGTTGGCGTTCGAGTATCCGTATCCGCAGGCGTCCAACGTGAACGGCTCGGTGGGCGGGATGGAATACCCGATGATCGCGTTCTGCGGCGGTCGCCCATCACCCGACGGCACCTACAACAAGCGGCAGGAGTATGCGCTGGCCAGCGTGACCATTCACGAAGTCGGGCACAACTGGTTCCCGATGATCGTAGCGACGGACGAGCGCAAATGGACGTGGATGGACGAGGGACTCAACTCGTTCCTCGAGTACTACGGTTCGCTCGACTACGACAAGGAGTGGCCCAAGGGGATCCTGCGCGGTCCGTCGCCCAACATCGTCGGCTACATGAAGGACATGGATCAGGTGCCGCTCATGACCGAGTCGGACTACATCCATCGACAGTTCGGCAACAACGGCTACAGCAAGCCGTCGGCAGGACTGGTGATGCTGCGCGAGAAGATCCTGGGCCCCGAGCGATTCGATCTCGCATTCCGCGAATACTCGAAGAAGTGGATGTTCAAGCATCCACAGCCGGCCGATCTCTTCCGAACACTGGCCAGCGGCGCCGGTGAGCAGCTCGACTACTTCTGGCGTGGCTGGTTCTACACCACGTACAACAACGATCAGGCGCTCACCAAGGTCGAGACGCAGGATGCGACGGTGTTGGCTGGCAACACGAATCGCGGCCGCTACTACCATCGCTTCACGATCGAGAATCGCGGCGGGTTGGTGCTCCCCATCGAAGTCGAAGTGGAGTACGCGGACGGCAGCAAGGAGCGCATTCGCCTGCCCGCCGAAGCGTGGCGACGCAATGAGAAGCTGCACACGCACGGCTTCTTCTCCGACAAGGAGATCACGGGCGTGACGCTCGATCCCGATCAGGGCTACGCCGACGTCGATCGCACGAACAACACGTGGAAGAAGCCGGTCAAGCCGATCTCGTGAGGATAGTCCTGGCCTTGATGCTTGCGATCGCCGCGCGCACCGGCCCATCGGGGACGCCGATGCGTCACGACATTCACGTCACGCAGTCCCGTGTGGTGATCGAGAACGGCGCGGTGGTGTGGCGCGTGCGCTGCTTCGCCGACGATCTGGAGAAATCGCTGCGCGCATTCGCGCGACGCCCGACGTTCGCGCTCGAGTCGGACGGTGCTGCCGACTCGCTGGCGACGGCGTATTTCAACGCCAAGGTGCTGGTCGACGCCGATGGCAAGCGGCTGACCGCGCGGCTGCTGCAGAGCAGTCGCGAGCGCGATCCAACGGGAGGCGCCGTGCAGATCTACGTGCTGCAATTGAGTGCGACGTCACAGCCCAAGGCATTGACCGTGCGCAATGCGCTCATGTTCGAGCAATTCCCGACCGAACAGAATCTCGTCGTGTTGCTGGCCATGCCCGGCGAGCGGCGACGCTCGCTCTACTTCGCCGCATCGGACGACGTCGCGCAGACGGTGACGTTCTAGTCACCGTCTGCACCTATCGCACGGATCAATTGACCGTGAACTGCTTGAGCATGCCGTGCGCGATGTGCGGCTTGCCGTCCTTCGCATCAGGCAGGAAGCAGAGCAGCCCATACTCGCCCGGTGTGAGATCGACGGGGAGATACACCTCACCGCCCTTCGGCATACCGGAGATGCCACCGATCGGCTTGCCCGGCGGCGGCCCCTGCGGGTTTTCTGCCCACGCGGCCATTTCCGCGACCGTCTTTCCTGGTGCCAACTGAGCAATGAACATCTCGTGCGACTGCTCGGCGCTGTTGGTCAACTTGATGACGTGCTTACCCGCCGTGATTGCAGGTGTCACCTCCCATGCGTAGTCGGTCATGCCCACGGTGATGTCTGCCGTTGGAAGCGGCGCAGTTGCGCCGGTCGCCGGCACCACGGTCAGCGCACGCAGCATCCCCTTCATCGCGTGCGGGACGTGGTCGGCGCTCGGGATCATGCAAATGATGACGTAGTTGCCCGGCTCGAGCTGCTGGGTGAGCGACTGCTCGCCGCCAGGAATCGGAGAGTTAGGTCCGGCGACGTCATGAATCCACGGCGGTGGCGGTGAGCCGGGCTTCATCTGCTTGAGCCCCTCGGTGAGATCCGCAACTGTCTTGCCGTCGTCGAGGCGCATCAGCTGCACATGATGCAGCTCCGGACCCTGATTGACCAACTTGAGCGTGACCACACCCGCCGAGATGGTGTCCGGGGCATCGTACGCAAAATCCTTGGCGGTAATCGTGACTACCGTCGGTTCGACGGACGTCGCCACGGGTGCCGCCGCCGTGGTATCCGCCGGCTTGGCCGCGTCGCCCGCGCACGCACTCAGGGCGCCGACGGCGGCCGCCAGCACAACAACTCCGCGCATAGGAAACTCCAGTCGATGTGTTCAGTCCCGGCCCATTCGTCGCCGGAGAAGTCGCATGACGCTGTCGCCTTTTGCGTGCTTCGGCAAGAGCGCCGCCGGCACCCCAGTCCAACGGGCGCTCGCCGCGCGACGATTATGTCCGCATGTTCATTCGTGGCACCGCGCGGCCGAGTTGTCGCGCGTGTAAACAATTCCTCCCAACACTCGACATGAATCACAGCATCCCCGCCAGACCATCGGCTCGCGCCGGCCGCGTCGCCGCGACCGGTCTTCTGGCCCTGCTTGCATCCTGCACGCAGCCAGCGCCGGAGAATAAACCGTCTGCTGACGCCCAGGCGCGCCAGATGCCGACGCTCGAGGCGCCCTACGTCGGCGCGCCGGACGAAGCGTTCTTTGAATGCATTCACCTCAGCATTTCCGAATGGCGCTGCCCCGAGACGTCCACCGACGCGGCGTTCAGCGCGTCCAGCATCACGTCGGCGACGGTGACCTACACCCTCAAGGACGGGCGCAAGATCACGCGCGCAGTGTCGCCGGAAGCCGACGCGATCTTTCTCACGCGCGGCGCAGCGCGGACGTTTCTGCTGCGCTACTACAAGGCAACCGCGCCGGACAAGGCCGCGGCGCTGGAGCAGCGCCTGCAGCAGGCCACCGCGAAGTAGCGATCGGCGAAACGCCGACCGCACAGCGGGTGGCGGCTCAGCGACTCGCGCTATCGGACAATCCGCACCGCCCGCACGTCTGCGGACGGTGCGACCGCCGGTCCCACCAGCGCACTGAAGCGCGCCTCGTCGCGGAGCGGTCGGAACCATTCCAGCGCCGCGATCTCTGCGCGTTCGGTCGGCAGCCGCTCGACGTGTGCCTCGAGCGTATTCAGCGCGCCCGCGCGGTCGCCGAGCAGTAGCTGCACATACCCCTCGGCGAGCAGCACCGGGTGAATCGTGGAATCACTCTGCTGTCGACCCTGAACGACGCGCAGCACGGCACGAGCGCTGTCGGTCAGCGATGCACGTGCCAGCACCGCCGAGTACATGAGGCGGCGATAGTTCCAGGTGAGCGCCAACACGCCGAGCGTATCCTGCTTCTCGATGCGCTGCAGCAGTTGCCACGCACTTTCCGCTTCCGCGCGCGTGCGTCCGGTCCAACCGAGCAAGGTGAGCTCGCATTCTGTGAAGCGCGGATCGCCACGGTAGTGCGAGAGACCGAACTGACACCACTGCCGCGCCTTGTCGATGCGGCCGGCGCGCAGCGACATGAAGAAGGCGGTGGAAGCGGTTCTGCGCACTTCGAAGAAGGCGTCGGCGTCGAACGCGCGCTCGGCCGCATCCGCTGCCTCGGCGAAGCGTCCATCGCGCTTGGCGAGGTCAGCGAGCGTCGACCACGCCGACGCCATGCCCGGTCGCTTCTCCACGACGAGCCGCAGATCTCGCGTAGCGATCGCCACCATCGAGTCAGCGTGCACGCTGCCGAGCACAGCCAACTGGTAGGCGGCATCGCCACGCAGTGCCAGGACTTCGGGCGCATCGGGTTGCTGCGCGGCGAGTTCGTTGGCGATCGCGAGTGCACGCTCGCCCCAGGCGATGCGCTGCTGCGTCGTGCTCATCGCCGCGTAGCGCGCGCCATCGACTCCTGGAGGCGGGGACGGCGAACGGAACGAAAGCGCGAGCGCGACGCGCCCGCGCCGGATGCGCGGACGCAACCAGCCGCGGTCGAGTCGTTCCGCGCGCGCCAACAATGAGTCGGCGCGCAGGAAGCGGCCGGGCACTTCCTCCGCACGCGGCCGGCGCGCGACATCCTCCGTCGAGCGCACAAGATCGATCGCCTGCTGCAGCAGCTCCCATGCGGCCAACGACGATGTCTCCCGCCGATTTTCGCGAAGCGCGATCTCCGTCCCCAGTCGCTGACGCAGCGCGAACGTCACCCGGTCCGCGATGGAATCCTGCAACGCGAAGACGCTCGTCCACAGAGTAGAAACGGGCAGCGCGTACAGCAGTTGATTGGTCGGCGCGTCGGTCAGGCGAATGCTCACGCGCACCGCGTCGCCAGCGCGTGCCACGCTGCCGCTGATCACCGTTCCGACGTCGAGGAGTCGCCCCAGACTGTCGGGGGCGATCGGACGACCACGGAACTGACGGACTCCGTTGGGCGAGATGACCCGCAGCCCCGGCACCGACGCGAGACGATCCATCAACTCTTCCGTGAGTCCGTCGGAGACCCACGTCGGCAGCTGCTCCGGCGATTGATTGTCGAGATAGAGCACCGCGACGCGGCGTGCGTCGTCCGCGAGCGTTCCGGCTTCGCTGGTCGGCTCGCGTGTCACCAACGGTCTGGGCGTCGGCGACTTGAAGAAGAGAAACGTCGTCACGAGCACCAGCCCCGCCGTGGCAGCGGCAACCAGACTCCACGGCGAACTCTCCGTGCCGAGCGGCGTGGCGGCGGTTACGCGCGCAGGCACGCGATCAAAGTTGCCTTCGAGCGCGTCGGCCATGGCATTGGCACTCGGGAAGCGATCCGAGGGCGTGATCTGCATCGCGCGCTCGACCACCGCAGCGAGCGACGGCGACAGTCCCGGACGATAGACGGTCATGGGGCGCGGTTCGTGCAGCATGCGCTGCGCAATGACTGCCTGCGCCGTTGGCCCCACGAACGGCTGCATGCCGGTGAGCATCTCGTAGAGGACACAGCCGAGCGAATAGACGTCCGTGCGTCCGTCCACGACCTTCTCGCCGACCGCCTGCTCCGGGCTCATGTACGGGCCAGTTCCGCGCACGATTCCGGTCGTCGTGCTCGCGACACCGTCGGAGAGTTCGACGTCGCGCGCGATGCCGAAGTCGGCGAGATGCGGGATGCCACCTTCGAACAGGATGTTCTCGGGCTTCACGTCGCGATGAATGACGCCGCGCGTATGCGCGTAGCCGATCGCGCGAGCAAGCGCGCGCGTGATCGCGACGGCGTCGGCGACATCGAGCTGTCGCTCTTGCTGCAACCGATCGCGCAGCGATCCGCCGGTCATCAGCGGCAGCACGCAATAGCGCAGACGAGCCGATTCCCCGAAGTCGAGCACGGGCACGATGTGCCGATGCGACAGCGACTGATGTCGCCTGATTTCACTCTCGAAGCGGTGCGCCGCTGTGGTTTCGGTGAGATCGGGGCGCAACACCTTCACCGCGACATAGCGGTCGTCGCGCTCGTCGTAGGCGCGATAGACGACCGAGGTCCCGCCGTTGCCGATCTCCGCATCGATGCGATAGCGGCCGTCAAACAGGCTGGAGAGCGGCGGCATGGATGCGTCCGGTGCGGACAGCAGTGACGGCTGGCGCGAATCGTCGCGCCGTGCCTGATCCGTCGACTGTGTATCCCCCATTTCGCTCTCCACCACGAATCGTTCGCTGTACGCCGGGCCGACACCGCGAAGCTACGGTCGTGGCAAACTCACGGCAACAAGGCCGACAGTAACACGCGCCGAGAGTCCAACCGCACTCCGGGACGCCCCTGCGACGATCGGGCGGACGCGTGGTTCAGGGCGTCGTGTCCCTGTAGAGCGCCGCAGGATCCGCGCTGGCCAGCTCCTGGCAGAATGAGGCGATATTCGCGACGGCCTGTGCGACGAACCGTTCTCCGACCTGCGCGGTCGCTGCACGCGGATTGCCCACGCCCGTATCCGCGGTCACCTGCGTCCACCGCCGTGGCATCCATGCCCAGCCTTTCCGCACGCCTTCCAGCGCGCTTGGCTTGACGGCTCCGTCCCCCCACACGCTCCGGGGGGCGACCAGCGATGGCGCCACGTGCATCACCGCCGCCGTCTCCAACTCACCCGCATGGTCGCCCGGCTCGGCGAACTCCGACACGTCGGCCGCCTGCCACCAGTTGACGATGCTGAGCAGCATCGGCGCCTCGGGGTGCAGCTCCCGAACCAGCGCTCGCAGTTCGTTGCCGCCGTGCGCGTTCAGCAGCACCAACGCCTTCACGCCGTGCGGCGCAAGGCTGCGCATGATGTCGCGCAGAAGAATGAGCTGCGTACTTGGCATCACGCTCAGCGTCATCGGCAGATCGAGCTGCGTCGTGTTCACGCCGAAGGGCATCGCCGGCAACGCCAGCACACCGACGCCACGCTCCGCGCACGTCGCCGCTACGCGTGCCGCGACTTCACGGCCAAGGAGTGTGTCTGTGCCGTAGGGGAGATGCGTGTTGTGCGGCTCTGTCGCGCCCCACGGCATGATGGCGATCGGCCACTGCGCGTCGCGGACCACCGGCCAGGTGAGCTCTTCCAGCACGCCCGGGCGCGGCGACCAACCCGGCGCGTCGTCGCTCACCGACCCGCTCCGAAGGTGTCGCATCGCTTGGGATCGCCGCTGTCGAAGCCGCGCTTGAACCACGTGCGACGTTCGGCGCTCGAGCCATGCGTGAACGTTTCCCGGTTGACCTGCCCCGTCGACATCTTCTGCAGGCGATCATCGCCCACGGCGGACGCCGCGCCCAGTCCTTCGTCGAGATCACCTGCTTCGAGCTGGCCGTTGCGAGCCGCCCCCGCGGCCCAGACGCCGGCGTAGCAGTCCGCCTGCAACTCCATCGCGACCGAGAGCGCGTTCTTCTGATCGGGATTCTCGCGCTGCGCGGCACGCATCGCGCGTTCCGTACCCACGAGATTCTGCACGTGGTGTCCGATCTCGTGCGCGAGCACGTACGCCTGCGCGAAATCGCCGGGCGCGCCGAACTGGCGATCGAGCTGATCGAAGAAGCTCAGATCGATGTAGACCTTCTGATCGCCCGGGCAGTAGAACGGTCCCGATGCCGACTCAGCGGATCCGCACGCGGTGTTCACCCCTTGGCGAAAAAGCACCAGCTTGGCGTCGCGATACTGCGGCACCAACCGATGCCATTCGGTCTGCGCGCTGTCGAGCACACTCGACATGAACTGCACCATCTCTTCTTCGGTGGGGTCGTTGACGGCCGCTGGGGCGCCGACGGCCGGTGCCTGCACGACTGGCGCGCCACCGATGCCGATGGCATCGCTGACGAGATCGCGTTTGAAGATGACGCTGAGCACGACCAGCACGACGAGGCCGCCGATGCCAACACGTCCTCCGCCGCCACCGAAGCCGCGCCCCCCGCCTCCGCCTCCCGACGCGCCGCGTTGATCTTCGAGATTGCTGCTGCGACCGCCGGGAGTCCACCGCATGATGTGGTTCGTGAAGTGTGAGAGAATCGAAACGCTACGTCATGCCGCCGCCGCGTCGTCGCGCGCAAACGCGAGGCTCACCGCGCGACGTGCGCCGCGCTTGAGCGCCCGATGCACCGAGCGAGCGTAGCGCACGAAGTTGGCACCCGCCCACGGATGCCTGGCGAAGAACTCGAACGGCGGAAGATCGCCCTTGAGTCGATTGCACGGCCCACAGGCGACTACAAGGTTACCCGGATCGTGTGCTCCGCCGCGAGCCAGCGGGAAAACATGATCGAGCGTAGCAGTCCGCTGGTCCAGATGCGTCGCGCAGTATACACACCGCTGCCCGCAGTCGCGGAGGGCGGTTCGGCGCATGTCGCGCTTCATGGCGGTATGCACGACTCCGCCGGTGCGCAGACGCACGAGATGGCGGGGGCCCGATTTCTTGCCGGCCGCTTGCGAGCCACGGGCCCGCACCGCGCCCCGCTTGGATGGTCTGGCGCCACGAGCGGTCGTGGGCCGAGCCGCGCCACCCTGCGCGAGCCTGAGCGTTGGCTTTCGCGCCATTCAGCGGCTCCTCGTCGGTGAGGCCGTGAACCACACCGCCGCAAACGACGACGCCCCGACGGAGGCGAAGGGCCTCACGTCGGGGCGGAGCGCAACGGTGTAGTGGACGACAGATCGGGCGGCGGGTCGAACCGCGCGCAGGCGCGGTGACGGGGTGGAGGCACCACGGCGCCGGAGGCGCCGGTCACGCGCTGGACAGCGCATGCGAGATGAACCACGGGTGGAGCGCATCATCCTCCTGGACAGACCGGGTGGAGAGGGCGCAGCAAACACGGGATCGTCGGTACAACATCGAGAGAGCGAGCAAATGTCTCGTGCAGCTCGCCCTGGCGCGCATTGCCACATTAGGGTGCGTATCAATGCGCGGTCAAGAGCCCCAGTGCACCGAAATCGTGACGGCTAGGACTTCATCAGGACTTCATGCCGTCCTTTCGCAGCGGATCGCGCAGCATGCTGCCGATGCGAGCGGCCATGGCATCGAGTTGCTGACGATTGGGCATCTGCGAGCCCGGGAACGGCAGCGGGACATCGAAGCCATCGTTCTCGCGGCGCGGGATGAGGTGAATGTGATAGTGCATCACATTCTGACCGGCGGCGGCACCGGAGTTCACGACGATGTTCATGTCCGTGGCACCCGACGCGGTCTGCACCACCGGGATGAGTTTCGTCGCGACCTGATACAGGTGCAGGCCGACTGCCCCGGGGATGTCCTGCAACGTTTCGTAGTGCTCCCGGGGGACGACCAGCACGTGACCCGGGTTGACCGGTTGAATGTCGAGGAACGCGATTGCAGTCGCGTCTTCGTAGCAGATCGAAACCTCGGCCGCTCCGCGCATGAGATCGCAGAAGATGCAGTGGCCGGTCGTTGGTGACATGGGGGCAGTGGGCGCGTGCATGACTTGGGCAGGATGTGACAGAGGACTGCGTGCACAACATCACGGTGCATCTCGTCGTTCATCTTCCTGATCGTTCCAACGTCTGTCAACCGGTACGCGCCCGACAGTCTCCGCAACTTTGCGGAGCTACCTGCGGCGCGCCGAGCGGCTAGCTTTCCCGTCGAACCGCCCTTCCCCCCGATCTCCCGCCGATGGCCACTTCGACCCGCCCGACCCGCGCCCGCAAGAGTACGACCGACGAGCTTCCGCTCTCGCGGGAGCAGCTGCTGCGCGTGTACCGCGTGATGTACATGTCGCGTCGCGTGGACGACAAGGAGATCCAGCTCAAGCGACAGAACAAGATCTTCTTCCAGATCTCGGGGGCGGGCCACGAAGCATTGCTGGCCGCCGCGGGACTGGTGCTGCGCTCGGGACACGACTGGTTCTACACCTACTATCGTGACCGCGCGCTCTGCCTGATGCTCGGCATGACGCCGAACGAGATGCTCTACAGCGCCGTCGGCGCGGCGATCGACCCCAACTCGGGCGGCCGCCAGATGCCGAGCCATTGGGGGCAGAAGGCATTCAACATCGCGTCGAGTTCGTCTCCGACGGGCACGCAGTTTCTGCAGGCCGTCGGTGCCGCCGAAGGCACGATGCGCGCCAAGCTGTTGGGCATCACCGAAGGCTTCCACGACGACGAAGTCGTCTTCGTGTCCACTGGTGACGGAACAACGAGCGAAGGCGAATTCTGGGAGTCGCTCAATACGGCGACGAATCTCAAGCTGCCGATCGTCTACGTCGTCGAAGACAACGGCTACGCGATCTCGGTGCCGGTAGAAGTGAACACGGCAGGCGGATCGATCTCCAAGCTCGTTGCCGGATTCCCCGGTCTCTACATCCAGGAAGTCGACGGCTGCGACGTGCTCGCGTCGTACGACGTGCTCAGCAAGGCGGTCGCCTATGCGCGCGAGCGCAAGGGTCCGGCGCTCGTGCACGCCAAGGTGATTCGTCCGTATTCGCATTCGCTGTCCGACGACGAAGTGTTCTATCGCCCGAAGGAAGAGCGCGAGGCCGACGCCGCGCGCGATCCGCTGGTGACGTTCCCGCGCATGCTCGTGGAAGAAGGGATCGCGACAGAGCTCGAACTCGAGGCGATGCGCGAAGCGGTGGACGCAGAGATTCTCGCCGCGACGGACGACGCGCTCTCGCAGCCGCAGCCGGCCGCCAGCACGGTGCACTACGCCGTCTACTCACCGGATGTGGATCCGACGGGCGAACAGTTCGACACGGAAGACGATCCGCAGTTTGCCGGCGAGCCGACCACGATGGTGGATCTGCTCAACACGTGCATGAAGGACGAGATGGCGCGCGATCCGCGCATCCTCGTCTTCGGCGAAGACGTCGCTGACGTCTCGCGCGAGGAATACCTCGGCAAGGTCAAGGGCAAGGGCGGCGTCTTCAAGGTGACGTGGGGACTGCAGTCCAAGTTCGGCAGCACCCGCGTGTTCAACTCGCCGCTCGCCGAAGCCAACATCGTTGGTCGCGCAATCGGCCTCGCGCACCGCGGATTCAAGCCGGTCGTCGAAGTGCAGTTCTTCGACTACATCTGGCCTGCGTACATGCAGATTCGCGACGAGCTGGCCACGATGCGCTGGCGCTCCAACAACATGTTCAGCGCGCCGGTGGTCATTCGCACGACGTACGGCGGCTACATACGAGGTGGCATCTATCACTCGCAGACGGGTGCCTCGCTGTTCACGCACACGCCGGGGCTGCGCGTGGTCTGCCCGAGCAACGCTTTGGATGCTGCGGGTTTGCTGCGCACCGCCATTCGCTGCGAAGATCCGGTCATCTTCCTCGAGCACAAGCACCTGTATCGCCAGACGTACAACAAGGGCCGCTATCCGGGCCCGAACTTCATGATTCCGTTCGGTAAGGCGCGCATTGCGCGTGAGGGCGCGGACATCACGCTCGTCACGTACGGTGCCACGGTGCAACGCGCGCTCGTCGCGGCCAACCAGATCGCCGAAGAAGGCGGACCGTCGGTGGAAGTGATCGACCTGCGCACTCTTTCTCCGTGGGACAAGGAGACGGTGTACGCGAGCGTGAAGAAGACGGGTCGTGTCATCGTTGCCTACGAGGACTCTATCTCCTGGGGCTACGGCGCGGAGATCGCCGCCCGTGTCGCCGACGACTGCTTCGCGTGGCTCGACGCGCCGGTCAAGCGTGTGGCCAGCACAGACACTTTCGTTGGCTACGCACCCAGCCTCGAGGACGCGACTCTGCCGCAGGTGGAGACGTTCCGCAACGCGTACGCGGAAATCATGACGTACTGATGTGTGCACCGAGTAGCGTGTGACTGGACGGGGCCTCGCGAGAGGCCCCATTCCTTTTTCGGGGGAACAATGAAAGCACGACGTGACGAAGGACCCTTCATTCCAACGCGCGAGCTGGCCAGTCGCGTGCGCCGCACGATCATCGGGCCGATGTGGCACGGCCCCTCGGTCGACGAGGTGCTCGAGCGCTTCACAGCCGACACCGCGCTGGCGCGCCCGATCGCGTCGGCGCACTCGGCGTGGGAGCTGGTGCTGCACATGACGGCGTGGGCGCAGTTTGGCATTGCACGGATGTCTGGGCAGCCGAGCTTCGAACTCACGGAGGAACAGGATTTTCCTGCCGCGCCGACGGTGGTGTCCGATGCGCAGTGGGCAGCGGATACTGACGCTCTCCGTTCCGCGTATGCGGAGTTATCCGACATCGTGCGCGCGCTGCCCGTGGACACGCTGCTCGCCCCGATGGAGAACCGTGACTACAACGCTGTGACCATGCTCAATGGCATCGTCGAACACGCCACATATCACGGCGGCCAACTGGTGCTGCTGCACAAGGCACTGCAGGGATAGCACCGGTCGCGGTGGCGGTTTGTCGTGCGCGCGATTCGGTCGTACTTTCGCGCATGACCTACTCTCTCATGCGGTCCGTCGCGGCGCTCTCCAGCGTCTCTCTGCTTGGCCTGTTCGCGTCGTCGGCCGAGGCCGGTGTTCCGTGTGGCGTTGGCGCCGGTGGTGGCGCGGTCGCGGATCGCGGCGCAGGTCTCCCAGTCGCCGTTTACTGCGCTGCGCGCAGAGACGGCTTTGGGAGACCCGCGCCGCTCCCGCGAGCGGGCGTTGGAGTGGGCGCTGAGGACGTTGCGGCCAACGCGGCTGGCGTCGTCGCAGACGCGCCCGGAGCAGTCGGTTCAGGTCTCAGGCTTCCTTGCGCCAAAGGCCCCGACACGCCGCCCTCGCAAGCGGGCGCCGGCGCAGGGTCCGTCGCCGACGACTCGTTCCGAGCGAAGCGAGGAATGCTCGGCGGCGACGGATCCCTGCGGCCGGCGCCGAGCCCCCGCGCCGACAGGCTCCCGCCGCAGCAGCGAGTCGACGTGCTGATCACCGGCGGCCGAGTAGTCGACGGCTCTGGCGCGGCGCCGCGCGTGACAGATGTGGGTCTTCGCGGTGAACGCATCGTGTTCGTGGGCGATGCCAAGGCGCGTGGTGTGACGGGCGCGCGCACTATCGACGCGCGCGGACTCATCGTCGCTCCGGGATTCATCGACCCCCATGCGCACGTACTCGTGGACCTGCAGCAGGCGAGCACCAGCCGTCTCGAAGGCTACCTCATGCAGGGCGTCACGACGGTGCTCACCGGCAATGACGGCGGTGGTCCGGTGAGTGTTGGCGCTGCACTCGGAACATGGGCGCGCAATGGAGTGGGGCCCAACGCAGGGGTGTTCATCGGGCAGGGATCGGTGCGCGGCACCGTGGTAGGACGCGGCGCGCAGGCGGCAACCGCGGTGCAAATCGATTCGATGCGCGCTCTGGTTCGCCGAGCGATGCAGCAGGGCGCGTTCGGCATGTCGGCCGGCTTGTTCTACGCACCGGGCAGCTTCGCCACGACCGATGAAGTGATTGCCCTCGCCAAGGAGCTCGCGCCGTTTGGCGGGGTGTACGACACGCATCAGCGCGACGAAAGCTCGTACGACATCGGACTGCTCGCCTCCACGCGCGAAGCGATGCGCATCGGCAAGGAAGCCGGGGTCACCCTCAACGTCTCACACATCAAGGCGCTGGGTGTAGACGTGTGGGGACGCAGCGACTCGCTCGTCGCGATGATTCGCGCGGCCCGTGCGCGCGGCGACAAGGTGTTTGCCGATCAGTACCCTTACACGGCCAGTGGAACGTCACTCACGGCATCCCTGGTGCCCCGCTGGGCGGAAGACGGCGGCGATGCAGCGCTCCTCAAGCGGTTTGCCGACGATACGCTGCTGCCACGCATTCGCCGCGAGATGGAAGAGAACATGCGCCGTCGCGGTGGCGCGGCGTCGTTGCTGCTCGTTGCCCTGCGCGACAAGTCGCTGCTGGGGCTCAACCTCGCGCAGGTTGCCGAACGCATGAAGACTGATCCGATCTCCGCCGCGATCGCGGTGATCAAGAACGGCGGCTCCAGCGCAGCATCGTTCAACATGCAGCAGGCGGACATCGACGTGCTG
Source organism: Gemmatimonas sp. (assembly GCA_965279375.1). GTDB lineage: Bacteria > Gemmatimonadota > Gemmatimonadetes > Gemmatimonadales > Gemmatimonadaceae > Gemmatimonas. The sequence continues at coordinate 5,294,045 of OZ257156.1, forward strand.
GCGAAGGAGCCGTGGGTGATGACCGGTTCGGACGGAAGCGACGGGCATCCGCGCAAATACGGCACCTTCTCCAAGAAACTTCGCGAGTATGTGTTCGACCGGCACGTGCTCTCGCTGGAGGCGATGGTGCATCAATCGACCGCGCTGCCGGCGCAGGTGTTCGGCATCACCGATCGCGGCGAGCTGCGCGAAGGGAAGTACGCTGACGTGATCGTTTTCGATCCGGCCACGGTGAAGGATCTGAGCACCTACATCGAACCGACGCTATTGGCCACCGGCATGCGCTACGTGTTCGTGAACGGCGTCGCCGCCGTTGACGAGAGCAAGTCAACGACGGCGCGATCGGGCAAGGCACTCAAGGGCGCGAAGGCGATTCCATAGTTCGTTCGACGGAGACTGGGATGCGCTCGACCACATCCCATCGCACCAGCTCGTAAACTGTGGGAGACGTCGGCGCGCCCGCCTGCGCATCTGCTGTCTTCGCCTCTGCCGCTCTCGGATCAAAGATGCGACTGATGACATGCAGGCTGGTGCCGGGTAATGGCAGCAGTCGCTGCGATACCGACATGACCTGATAGTTGAGCGTGGACGAGACGGGAATCGATGCACCGCTACGTGTGCGAAGCCCGTAGGCACGCCGGAGCCGAAGGAGCTCCGGAATGTCCGAACGATCGGCGAATGCACCGGCGACCTCGACGCGAATCGTTCCGGTCAGCGACGACGCCGAGTGAACCCGCAGATGCACGCCCTGGTCGACCAAGGACGTGTCGCCATCAGCGCGTATCTGCGCGAGGACGGTGGCACGACTCGCTTCCACGGTGCCGTGGATGCGAACGTAACGGAGCGTGGAGTCGGGGCGCGGGAACCAGTACAGCCGAATCCCCGCACTCTCGCCAAGCGGCAGCTCCGTCTGGTTGGAGACGGGTGTACCGAGCGGCGCGAAGAGTCCCACCACTACCGCGAGCGAGGAGCGCTTGCCGTCGTGCCCTTCGAACCGCGACGAATCGGCCCTGAACTCATAGCGCTTGTCCCGCTGCATGCCTCGAACGGTGACGATGGCGCCATCCGGCTCTCCAACGCGCACTTTACTCACGGAATCCAGTGTCAACGTCAGCGCACTCGGCGCGGCATCGCGCACCGGCTCGAGCGAGGCGCGAGCCGCCGGAGTCATGACCGCGAGAATACCCACCGCGAGCAGACTTCCGCTGGCGAGCTGCCACATGACACTTCGCGCGCGACGCTGATAAAGAGTCACCAACAGCGCCAGCGCCCCTATCGTTGCGAACGCCTGCAACGCGCCGCCAAAGCCTGCCGGCAACTCCACCTCGTCTGTTGCAACCGCAATCACCGCGAGCATCGCCGGTACAGCGATCATCGTGCCGACGAAGCCAACCAGTTGGCGCGTACTCGCCGCCACCAGCATGCAAAGCAACAGCCACCCCATGTACAACAGCGCGCCCATCGCGGTCATCGTGACGAGCCGCGTGGTGGGCATCTGCATGGAGGCAAGCACCACGGACTCGCCAAGCAGCGGAAGACCAAGCAGCGACAGCGTGAGCACCAGCTTGGCCGCCAGCAATGCGCCCACGCCAATCGGGCGGCTGGCCCAGAACGCGTCGGGACGCGAGGGCGAATCCGTCTGAACGCTCGTAGCAGCGATGATGCCGCCGAGCAACCAGACGAGCGGCACCAGCGTCTCCATCCACATGGAGCGATCGGCTATCAGGGGCCGCGCGGTGAAGAGCGCGGCAGCGCACACGAGCAGCGCGTACCCTGCAATCCACCACCGTAGCTGCACAACGTCCTTCCGCAGGACATGCACTATCTGTCGCGCCGTCGTCATACGCTTGCCTCCGTCGTAGCGCGCGTGCGCCCCGCCAGCGCGATGTAGAGTTCCTTGAGCGACGCCTCTCGCACATCCACCCGCGCCGCACCACGAAACGGCGCCGGCAGTTCACGCTGCGCGTCGGACTGTTCCATCAGCACGCTCAATCGCAGCCCCGCACGCTCCACCTGCACCCAGTTGGTCGGCAGCGGCTCAGGCAGACGCAGCGACGCATCCGTCACCATCTCCACGCGCTGAAAGCGCGACCGCAGCTGCTCGATCGGCATCGACAACCGCATGCGCCCGTTCTCCAGCATCCCGACCCAATCGGCCAACGGCTCGATCTCGGCGATGTCGTGCGAGCAGAGCAGCACCGTCGCGCCTTCAAGGCTCGCTGCGTCGAGCAGTCCGCGCACCAGATCGTCCTTCACCGCCACGTCCATTCCGGTGAATGGCTCGTCCATCACGATCAGGCGTGGACGCAGTGCGAGCGCCACCAGCAACGCCGCCTTCATGCGCTGTCCCCGAGACATCGCACCGATGCGCTGCTGCGGATCCAGATCAAACCGCCGACGCAGCGACGTGGCCAGCGTTGCATCCCACGATGGATAGAGCGGTGCGCAGAACGCTTCCATTTGCTCGAGCCGCATCCAGGTCGGCAGCTCCTGTCCTTCCGCCACGTACGTGATGCGCTCGCGCTGATCACCGCGCAGCATTTTGATCGGGGTGTTGAAGACTTTAACCTGACCTTGCTGCAGCAGTCGCGTGCCGGCGAGCAGCTGCAGCAACGTGGTCTTCCCCGCCCCATTCGCGCCCAGCAGCGCGTAGAACGCGCCCGTGGGAATCTCGAAGTCCAGCGCGTCCAGTACCCTGCGCCGTCCAAACCCGTACGTGAGACCGCGCACCGAGACGGCCATCGTCGACTCACTCATGCATTGCTCCTGGACACGGCCGGCGATGCGGCCTGGTGCATTTTCGTGGACCGCGCGGCTGCTCGCGCATCTTCGAAGACGGACTCGGCGATGACGGACGCGCCTCCCGTCGACAGCTCCGCCCAGCGCGCTCGGACGGCGTCGAGCAAATCGGCTTCGTCGAGCCCCAACCGCTTTGCCTCCACCACCAACTGCTCGACCTCCTGCGACAGCAGCGCCGTGCGCTCCTGCGCGGTGGCCTCGCGGCCTCCTGCCACGACCGTCCCGAGGCCCGGCATGACCGCCAGCAACCCCTGCCGGGTCAGCTCCGCGACCACCTTGTGCGCGGTATTGGGATTGATCTTGAGCGCCTGACTCAGCTCACGAACCGACGGGAACGGACTGCCCGACGGCAACTCGCCGGAGACGACGGCTCTGGTCGCCGCGTACACGACCTGCCGAAACGGCGACTCGCCCGAGGTCAGGACCACCTGGAATGGAAGCATGGTGTACTATCTGCACTAGTACACCTAGATGTCAAGCGTTCGATTCGCGGGGCTGCGGACCGGTCCTTGCACGACTCTCGCCCGAAGCGCCCAGGATGGGCGTCCCGCGCGACCATTCGACGCGCTCAACTCACCGCATCTTGGAGAATCCCATGCCATTGACCCACTTGGAGTTACGTCACATCGAGAAGCGCCTGCACGAGGAGCGCGACCGGATCGTCGCGCAGTTGCACGAGTTCACCGGCCCGGAAGCCGCCGAGGATAGTGAGGACCGCGCCGGGGACATTTCGCAGTTCCCGACGCATCCGGCGGACCTGGGCACCGATGTCGCGAGTGAGGAGCTGGACGCGTCCATCGCGACACGGCGATCGGCCGAAATCGCGGAGATCGACGCGGCACTGGAGCGCCTGCGTACGCACCCCGAGATGTTCGGCGTGGACGAGAACGATGGTTCGCCGATTCCCTACGCGCGTCTGCAGATCATCCCATGGGCGCGAACGACGGTGGGCTAGCGCAAAGGCTCTTCTGGCAGAGGCTGCCCGGGAACCCACGCCACTTCGCGCAGCCGCGCCAGCCACGCGAGCACGCGCGCCTTCTCCACGTGTACGGGACACACGAGTACATCGCCGTCACGCGCCCAGGCGAAGGCCTCGCGGACGGCGCTGAACTCGTCCGGCGAAACGCTCACGCGCTCCGCCGACACGCCACGCTGTCGCAAGGCGTCCACGAACACGGCCGGCATTTCCCCTAACGCTCGGCCGCGCAGCATCTGCGGCATCTCTTTGATGATGACGCGATCAAACGTCGTCGCGTCGACCGCCGCATCGACCAGTGCGCGAAGCTGCGTGTCGTCGCGATTGCCGGCCTGCCCCAGCAGCAGCAGGCGCCGCCGCGCGGGCAATTTATTTGCTGTTTCGCACAGCGCGGCGAGTCCATCCGGGTTGTGCGCGTAGTCCACCAGTGCCGTCACGCCACCAAAGCGAGAAAGCTGCAACCGGCCGGGATTGTCCGACGGTGACTCGCCAAAGTGTGCGAGCGTGTGGCGAATCGCGTCGAGCGGGACACCGCTGGCGTAGGCGACCACACTCGCGCCGACGAGATTGGACACGTTGTGCGGGGCCGCGCCGCCGAGGGCGAGTGGCATGTCGGCGATCGCGCCGAGGTCGTGCCATCGTCCGTCGATGCACATGGTGATGCGTTCGTCGCGCACGACGGCGGCGAGTCCACCGAACTCTGCGTGCCTTGCGAGGCCATCGAACTCCGCGCGCGTGCTGAACCACGCCAGTCGCGCCCCCACCGACGGCGCGACCTCCACGAGCGTTGTGTCATCGGCGTTGAGCACGAGCGTGCCCTCGTGGTCGATCAGCGCGTGCCGAATGATGAGTTTCACGCGCGCGAGGTCGTACAGCGTATGCACGCCGTACTCGCCGAAATGATCGGCGGCGATATTGGTGATGATACCCGCGCTCGCGCGCTGCGTGGCCAAGCCGCGCCGCAACATCCCGCCGCGCGCTGTCTCCAGCACAGCAGCTTCCACGCGATCGTCCTGCAGCACGACGCGCGCGCCGGCCGGCCCTGAGTAGTCGCCGCTATCGAGCTGCGCGTCGTCCACCCACACGCCATCGCTGCAACACCAGCCCGTCGCCTTCCCCGCCGCGCGCCACATCGCCGCGACCAGTCGTGTCGTGGTCGTCTTTCCGTTTGAACCAGTCACCAGCGTGACAGGGACTTCGCGCACCGCCTCCCACGCGATGTCCACTGGCGCGGGGAGTGCAGCCATTGGCCAAACCAGTGCGCCGGCGCCGGTTCCGATCGACACGCGCTCATCATCGAACGCGATCGTGTTGCCCCGCGTGCGCGCCAGCCGGTACACCTCGGCGAGATGCGGTCGCATAGCACGCTCCTGCTCGAACTGCGCGCTGAGCTTCGCCGCCAACGTCGGGTCGCCGTACACGTAGCCCTCGATCAAGTGCGAGCGTTCAGCGATCACCCACGACTGCTCCGCAATCTCCGTCGCGGTCATGAGTCCATCGACGGGCGCCGGCACGAACAACGAGACAGTCGTCGCACCGGGCGCATTGTCAGGAACAATGCACATCTGTTCCGTCGGCCACCGTAGCATGCCGAGTTGCCGCCTTGCCTCCGTTGCCCACGCATCGTACAGGCGCACGCGCGAGATCGCGGGCACATCGGCAACGTTCACCTCGAGTACTGCGCCCTCGGTGCTGCCATACAGGTTCGCCCCCATCAACCGCCGCGAGTCCACGATGCGTGGCGATGGGTACTCCGATTCCGTCACCGGTGCTTCTGTCGAGTGGGGCGCTACGGCCTCGCTGGGCGCATCCGGCGGAATTGCAGCCACGGGTTAGTCGTTGGCGTCGGGGGCGAGGATGACGCCGCGTGCGTCGCGCAGCAGAACCAGATCCTCCGAGGTCGTTGTCCAGCGGGACGGCGCTTCTTCGCGAACGGGCGCAGCCTTGGCGGGTTCGATGTCGTCCGCGGGACCTTCTTCCAGCACCGCGGCCCGCGGCACCGAGCGCGCAGCGCGTGGTGCAGGGATCACCGTCGCATCTGCATCGGGCCGGAAGTTCACGATCTGCTTCCAGCCGCGCGCGAGTGCGTCGGCGAATACGAGCACCAGGTCCGTCGCACGGGCCATCCGCAGCACCGTGTCGATCGCCTGCTGCTCGTCCACGATCACGGTGATGTGATCGTCAGGGATACCACCCGCTCGCAGCGCCGACGCCAACATCTCTGGAATCTCGCGTTCGCCACGTCCACGCAGCGCGTCATCGCGGCGGCAGATGTAGTGATCGAACTGCGCCGCCGCCGCCACGTTGGCGATCGCGATGATGTCTTCGTCGCGACGGTCGCCCGGCGCAGACAGCACGCACAGCCGGCGTCCCTTGGGCGACATGCGATTGACCAGCTGACAGAGCGCGCTCACCGCATGCGCGTTGTGCCCGTAGTCGAACAGCACCTTGAACGGATGCTGATCGTAGACGTTGAGCCGCCCCGGCGCCTGGAAGAACGTCGTGTCGAATGTGCGCAAGCCATGACGAATGTCTTCCAGCCGCACGCCCATGCTGAACGCCATCGCTGCCGCGAACATCGCGTTCTGTACGTTGAAAGTCGCGCGCCCCTCGAGCGTGGCCGGAATGAGATGCGTCCAGAGCAGCGGGATATGCGCGCCGCGATCGTAGATCGTGATCATCTGTCCGTTCACACCCGCTTCGATCGCACACGCGCGACCACCCGCGCGAATGTGCTCACGCACCAGATCGTGCGCCGGATCCATCGTCACGTAGCAGACGTGCTTTGCATCCGTGTACGCCGCCATGCGCAAGGTGAGCGGATCGTCCGCATTGAGCACGGCCGTGTCGGTCGCGATCTCCACCACCGTGCGCTTCACCTCGGCCAACTGCTCTAGCGTGTCGATCCCCTTCTGCCCCAAGTGATCCGGCTGGATGTTGAGCACCGCGCCCACGTCCACGTGCCGCATCGCCATGCCAGCACGCAGCAAGCCACCGCGCGCCGTCTCCAGCACCGCCACCTGCACCGCCGGATCGCTGAGCACGATACGCGCCGAGGTCGGTCCGGTCATGTCGCCTTCGACGGTACGCTGCCCATCGATGTACACGCCATCGGTGGTGGTCAGCCCAACGCGCTGGCCTGCCAGCTTGTGAATGTGAGCGAGCAGTCGCGCGGTCGTCGTCTTACCGTTCGTGCCCGTGATCGCCGCAATCGGAATGGTGCTCGGCGCGTTCTTCGGGAACAGCATGTCGATAACCTTCCCGGCCACATCACGCGGACGCCCCTCGCTGGGGGCCATATGCATGCGAAAGCCGGGCGCTGCGTTCACCTCACAGATCGCGCCACCGATGTCCTTGTACGATTGCGTGATGTCGGGCGTGAGGAAGTCCACGCCACCCACATCGAGTCCGATCGCCTGAATCGCGCGCACGGCCATCTCGGCATTGTCCGGGCTCACGACATCGGTCATGTCGGTGGCCGTGCCGCCCGTGGAGAGATTCGCGGTTAACCGCAGGTAAACATTCTCTCCCGCCGGCGGCACGCTCTGAGGTGTGTAGCCCAACTTGCCCAACAGCCCCATCGCCTGCTCGTCCAGCTCGATCTGCGTGAGCACCTTCTCGTGGCCAATGCCGCGACGCGGATCGGTGTTCACCACGGCGACCAGCTGCTCGATGGTGTGCACACCATCGCCCACCACCTTGCCCGGCTCGCGCTTGGACACGGCCACCAACTCGCCGTTGACCACCAGCATGCGATGATCGTGCCCCGTGATGTAGCTCTCCACGATCACGCTGCGCGAAATCTCCGCCGCGCGCGCAAAGCCTGCCGTTACTTCTTCTGAGTTGGTGAGCGAGATGGACACGCCGCGTCCATGGTTGCCGTTGTACGGCTTGGTCACCACGGGATAGCCGATGCGCTCTGCAGCAGCGACCGCACGCTCCGCACTCTGCACCAACCGCTGCTTGGGTACCGGCAGCCCCAAGCGCGACAAGATGTGATTGGTTTCTTCCTTGTCGCTCGCCAGATCCACGGCGATGTGTGGCGTGCGTCCGGTAATCGTTGCCTGAATGCGCTGCTGGTTGCAGCCGTAGCCCAACTGAATGAGGCTCTGCTCGTTGAGGCGCATCCACGGGATGTCGCGCGCTTCGGCGGCGTGCACGATGCTCGCGGTGCTGGGCCCCAGCGCGCGTCGCTGCGCGTACCGAATGAACGAATCACGACGCGCCGCAAGATCGAAGCTGGCGTCGGCATCGGCCGGTCGCAGCTCGGCGGGCAGCAGATGATGCAGCAGGTCGAGTGCGACGTCAGCGGCCTCGAGCCCAACATCCTCCTGCTCGTATTCGAAGACCACGTCGTACACACCCGGCCGCGCGGTTTCACGCGTCTTGCCGAAGGTGACCTTCACGCCGGACACGTTCTGCAACTCGATCGCCACATGCTCCAGCACATGACCGAGCCACGTGCCTTCGTCCTCCGTCATGCGACGCACGAACCCACCGGGCTCGCCATACGAGCAGCCGTGTTCCTGCAGGCCCGGCAGCGCTTCCAGCAGCGACGCGATGAATGCGTCACCGAGGCGACGCGTCGGCCATGCTTCCAGTTCGCCCAGGTCGAGTTCGAGCCGAATGACGGGGAAGTGCGCGTAGTGGCTAGGCCCAACGTAGACGGAGCGATCGAGGATCTTCATGGGGCCTAGTCGTCGGAAGCGAAAACGGCGGCGCCGGTCGCCTGCCGTGTATGCAGGTTGAACGTCGAGCCTTGGGTGAGCACATGCACCGTCACGCCAGTCAGCGTTACTGCTTCACCTGGCTTGGCCTCTGCGATGGACGAAAACTCCACGCGCGACGGATCGACCACGGTCACCGCGCCGGTGCCCTGCACTTCGAGCGTTTCGTCAGGACCGATGAACGCCGCCGTGTCTTCATCCACGCCGAGTCCGACGGCGAACGGATTGTAGGCCAGTGCCGTAAGCAGGCGGCCGAGTCGATCTCGTTGACGGAAATGCTGATCGACGATGACACGGTTGGTTAGACCGAGTCCGGCGCACATTGTGACCATACCAGCGCGCGGCGTGGAGCCGTCTTCGCCAAAGGCGATCATGTGCTCGCTCAGGAATGCGGCGCCGGCGCTGGTGCCCGCGATGTGTACGCCGGCCGCGTTGCGAAGACGCAGCAGCTTGGCCACCGGGGTCCCGCCGAGCGTGGCCGTCAGCTTGAGCTGGTTGCCGCCGGTGAGGAATACGCCGGTGGCGCTGGCCAGCCAGTCCAGCCAGTCGCTGTCATCACAATCGCTGCGGCGTTCGAAGCGGAGGGACTTGGCGAACCGCACGCCGAATTTGGCGAAGACCCGCTCGTAGTAGGTCCCCATGTCCGGTTCGCTGGACGCGGTGGGGATGACGGCAATGCGTGCATCCGCTCCGCCGCTGACGGCGACGAAGCGTTCCAGGATAGAGTCGTCCGCGAGCTTGCCGCCGATCGGGATGATCCAGCCGCGCGCGACGTCAGGAATGGGGCGTGAAGGCATGGTGACGCAAGCTAACGCCCGCCGTCGCGCTCTGGTAACGTTCGCCGGTATGCTGCGACCGCCCTGCTGATACTGCCATGCTGACCCTGCTCCGTAACGCCAACGTCTACGCCCCCGAGCCGCTCGGCCTCCGCGACCTGCTGATCGGCGGCGAACGCGTGCTCTGGATTGGCCCGGCGCTCGACGCCCTTCCCACGTCGCTCGGCGTCTCCGTCGTGGATCTGGGCGGGCAGCGTGTGATTCCCGGCCTGATCGATGGACATGTGCATCTCACGGGCGGCGGCGGCGAGTCCGGGCCTGCGTCACGTGTGCCCGCGCCGGAGCTCACGCGCTACACGCTTGGCGGTGTGACCACGGCGATCGGCGTGCTTGGCACCGACGACGTCACGCGCACGACAAGCGCGTTGGTGGTGGCTGCGCGTGCGCTCGTGGCAGAGGGGTTGAGCGCGTGGTGTCATACAGGCGGCTACCATGTGCCGCTGACCACGCTCACCGGCACGGTGCGCGGCGATATCGCGCAGATCGATCGCATCATCGGCGTGGGCGAGGTCGCCATCAGCGATCATCGTTCGAGTCAGCCGACGCTCGACGAGCTGCTACGCATCGCGTCGGAAGCGCACGTGGCGGGGCTGATGTCCGGAAAGGCGGGCATCGTCCATCTGCATCTGGGCGACGGCGAGCGCGGACTCTCACTCGTGCGTGAGGCGATCCGCACCAGCGAGATTCCGGCGCGCGTCTTCAATCCCACGCACGTCAATCGGCGCAAGGCGCTGTTCGAGGAGGCGCTGAGTTTGGCGCGCGAAGGCTGCTTCGTGGACATCACCGCGTTTCCCGTGGCTGATGGCGAAGACGCATGGGGCGCCGCCGACGCACTCGTGCGCTATCTCGACAGCGGTGCGCCGACGGCGCAGGTGACCGTCAGCTCCGATGGCGGCGGCTGTCTGCCCACCTTCGATGCGAATGGGCGCGTGGTGCAGATGGACGTCGGCGATTCCCGCGCGTTGCTGGGCACCATCGCCGAGCTGCTGCAACGCGGATTGGCACTCGAGCGCGTACTGCCCGCCTTCACCAGCAATGTGTCGGACTTGCTGCGCCTGCCGAGTAAGGGCCGAATCGCGGTGGGCGGAGACGCGGATCTCGTCGTGCTGAACGCGGCCCACGAGGCGACCCATGTCATGGCGCGCGGCGCGTGGCATGTGCGTGACGGCACCGCCATCCGGCGCGGCACGTTCGAACCACCCCGGGATCCGCAAGTCGCTTGACAGAAGCGCCCGGGAGGTCGATGTTCCGCATTCGCGATTGCAGGCAAGTCGTGGTCGCGAGATGACACAGAACAAGACATAGGTGCTGGTCGTTGTGTGCCGCCTCTTGGGTGCACGACGCGAAGAGGGAACCCGGTGCGATTCCGGGGCGGCCCCGCCGCTGTGAGGGAGGACGACGAAGTCGAGAGCCACTGCAGCCAGTTCGGTGCGGGAAGGCGGCTTCGAAGGATGATTCCCGAGCCAGAAGACCTGCCAGAGACCCGGAGTCCGCGCACACCCTCGAGGGAGGACGTGCCGGGGATTGTCGTCGGCGCATGTGCGTCGGTGGCGCCGCTGGGCTCCTTGCGTACCTCGCAGGGGGCCTTTTTTGCCGCGACCAATCATCGGTCGCGGCGATGGCGCAGCGTCCTCGGGGGTGTGCGTTCCACGCGCAGTTGAGATGCACTTGAGTGGTCTCACCCCCAATGGAGCTGCAGATGACGACCATCGCCCCCGAATTGATTTCGCTAACGCCGTACGAATTGCCGCCGCTCGCGTCGCGAGCCACCGCCGTCATCAAGCGCGACGGCCGCACGGCAGCGTGGGACCCGGAGCGCATCACGCGCGCGATCGCGCTGGCGTTCTTCGCCTCGCGCTACGACAACGCACCCAACCCCAACGCCGACAACGCCGCCGCGCGCTTCGGTCTCGGCTTCAGCGACTTCTCCGAAGTGCTCGCGATCACGCAGCTCGTGGTCAACACGGTCCATCGGAAGGTCGAGACGCGCACGCCGACGGTCGAAGAGATTCAGGACATCGTCGAGATGATGATCGCGGCGCGTGGCCACTGGGACATCGCCAAGCGGTTCGTGATCTACCGCGCCACGCGCGCGACGCAACGAATGATCGCGCACGACGAGAACGGCATGCAGGACTACATCTTCTTGTCGCGCTACTCACGCTACCGCGACGACCTGGGTCGCCGCGAAACACCCGCCGAAGCATTCACGCGCGTGATGGACATGCATCGCACGCACTTCGCCGATCGCCTCGATGCACCGGTGACCGGCCTTGGCAATCGCACGCTGCGTGCGCTGATCGACGAGACTGAAGCGGCGCTGCAATCGCGCGCCATTCTTCCGTCGATGCGTTCGCTGCAGTTTGGCGGTTCGGCGATCGAGGCGAACAACGCGCGCATGTTCAACTGCGCGTTCACGCACATGAATCGCCTCGATGCCTTCAAGGAGGCATTCTTCCTGCTCCTCTCGGGAACTGGCGTAGGCTTCAGCGTGCAGCGGCATCACGTCGCGCAGCTCCCCGCGTTCCCGTTGCGCGCCGCAGAGAACGAACTGCCGGTGATGCATCACACTGTGCCCGACCAGCTCGAAGGGTGGGCGGACGCGCTCGACGTGCTCATTCGCAGCTACCTCGAAGGCGTGAAGGTCGAGTTCAACTACAGCGAGATTCGTCCGCGTGGCGTTCCGCTGCGTACGTCGGGCGGTCGCGCGCCGGGACATCTGCCGCTCAAGAAGGCGCTCAGCGCCGTCGAGCGCGTGCTCGAACAGGTGCCGGGACGTGCGCTTCGCCCAATCGAAGTCTACGACATGATGATGCATGTCGCGGTCGCCGTGCTCTCGGGTGGCATTAGACGCTCGGCGACGATCTGCCTCTTCTCCGCCGACGACGACGAGATGGCCGCGGCGAAGACCGGCAACTGGTTCGAGACCAATCCGCAGCGTGGCAAGTCGAACAACTCCGCGGTGCTCATCCGCGATCGCGTGCAGGAGCGCGACTTCTCGCGGCTGTTCGAATACCAGAAGGAGTTCGGCGAGCCCGGGTTCTATTTCGTGGATGACGCCGAGTACGGTGCGAATCCGTGCGTGGAGATCGGCCTGGCGCCCGCGCTCACGGTGGACGAAACGACACAGCGCCAACTGGCAGCACACGGCAAGCGTGACGCGCAAATCGGCGAGCGGTTGTCCGGCTGGCAGATGTGCAATCTGACGACGATCAACGCGGCCTCGTGCGACAGCGCAGAGACGTTTTACGACAGCTGCCGTGCGGCATCGTTGTTGGGCACGCTGCAGGCGGCGTACACCGACATTCGCTACTTGGGCCCCGTCACGCGCGTCATCAATGATCGCGAAGCGTTGTTGGGCGTGAGCATCTGCGGCATTCTCGAGCGTCCGAGTTTGTTGCTACAGGCAAACGTGCTGGAGCGCGGTGCACAGATCTGCCTCGACACGAACGCCGCAATCGCCGAGCATTTGGGTATCTCGCCGGCCGCGCGTATCACGTGCGTGAAGCCGGAGGGCACCGCGAGTCTCGTGCTTGGTGCCGCGTCCGGCATTCATCCGCATCACGCGCGTCACTACTTCCGCCGTGTGCAAGCGGCGCGCACCGAGCCGCTGTATCAGTGGTTCAAGCAGCACAATCCGCACATGACCGAAGCCTCGGTGTGGGACCCCGAAACGACGGACGTGATCACGTTTCCCGTCGCGGCCAACGCCGATGCGATTCTGCGCGCTGACGTCGGTGCGGTGCAGTTTCTCGAGTATGTGCGTCTCGTTCAGGAACACTGGGTGTGCGCCGGCCGTCGTCACGAGCAGTACAACCCCGGGCTGCAGCACAACGTGTCCAACACCGTCACCGTGCGCGACGACGAGTGGGACGCCGTACACGATTTCATCTGGAGCAATCGACAGTACTTCGCGGGCATTTCGCTGCTGCGCGAAACGGGCGACAAGATCTACCGGCAGGCGCCGCGTGAAGAAGTCACGACCGAGGCGGATATCGCGCGATGGAACACGTTGCGCTACACGCCGGTGGACTACACATCCCTGCTCGAGAGCGACGATCGTACCACGCTGGCTGATGTGATCGCGTGCGCAGGCGGGGCCTGCGAGATCGTTTAACTCCCGCTTTTGGCACCAAGCAAAACGCCCGTCGCTGCGCACTGCAGCGACGGGCGTTTTGCATCGGGGCCGAGAAGAACTAGTGCTTCATCCCCTTCATCGGCGTGCACCCTTCTTCCAGCACGTCGAACTTGTCGTGCAACGCCTTGAGCGCGTCCTTGATCGTGTTGTTGTCGGCGTTCTTGGCCACCAGATCCGCGACGCTCTGCGTCTGTGGGACGAGATTCGTCGCCGCTTCCTTGAGCTTGGGCGTGGCGCACGCCGTCGGTGGCGTGGACTTGGCCAGCACCTTCGCCGCGGCGACCATGTCCGTCGCCTTGGCCCGAATCGGCGCGATGTCGCCATTCTCCTTGGCCGGATGCCACGTGGCCATCATGAGCATGTGATACGCATCGAGCTCCTTCCAGCCGCTGCTCGGCATCTCTTCCTTCTTGCCCGGCATGGAGTGGTTCATGCCGCCCATGTCGTGCTCCATCCCGCCCGTCTTGGCGGGCGCTTTGGCGGGTGGCGTGGACGACGACTGCGCGGCGAGCGGCGCAGCACACAGGAGCAGCGCCGAAGCGGCGAGCGCAGAACGCAGTGTGGACTTGAAAGCGTGCATGTGTGGAAGGTCCTGTCAGACGGTGGATGGGGCGATCGGCTGCTGGCGGGCGTACCCGCCGTATGCGCCAAAGTTCTCGCCCGAGGCCGCGCTGCACAACAGGGCCTCCAAACGCACGAGAGCGACGAGCCTTTCGGCCCATCGCTCTCGTCGTATCCGAACTGCCTGCCGGTCGATCGACTATCGGTACAATGTCGGCCGACCGGCCTGCGCAGACCTCGCCCTTACGGCGTGATCTTGGGCGTCTGCTCCACGTTGTAGATGCTGTTGAAGAGCATCTTGAACGTGCCGTGCGGCTGTCCGCGGAAGGTGATCTCCGGACCGAACAGGAACATCTTGCCGCGACCCAGCGTCGCCTCGACGGCAGTGGTGCCGCCCTGCAGGTAGTTCTGTCCCCACGCCCAACCGCTGCGCAGCGGCGTGGCCGTGTCGAACCACGCTACGGGACGAACGCCACGTGCAGCGGCATCAGGCGCGAGACGGAACACCGGGTTGTTGTTGAAGAACATGTCCGTGTGCCCCTGGAGGCCCAGCGCCGAAGAGGCGGTGGAGTCCGTCGCCACGCGCAGCACCGAGCCCGGCACATAGTACTTGTCCGACGCGAGACGGGTGTCGGCCTCGCCCGGGCGCTTGTCGACCATGTAGTCGGAGATGGGCAGGCCAAGCTGCTGGCCGATGCGCGCCGAGTTGCCGGCGGCGACGAGAATGCCGCCCTGCTCGACGAACTTCTTCAGGTTGGCGAGGGCGTTCTCGCCGTTGCCAGTGCCCTTGGTGACTTCGCACAGGCTGCGCAGGTCGGGATCGGTGGACGGCGCCGCTTCGATGTCGCGACCGCCACCGCCGCCCCCACGTCCACCCGCACCACCCACGCCGCCGATGTTGCCGTCCGACGGGAGCACGATCACGTCATACTTGCCCTTGAGATCGCTGTCGTCGAAGCCGGCACCGCAGACGACCTTGAACGGGAATTCAAAGCGCTCGAGCAGGAAACGCGTCCAGCCGGACGACATCGAGCCCGTCTGCGAATCCCACAGCGCAACGCGCTTGGTCGACAGCTTGTTGGCATTGGCTTCGGGCTTCGCGTTCGTGCCTTCCACGCTCACGCCGAGCTCCTTCGCCGCCGCCTGCAACGCCGTCGCAGCGGACGCGCTGGCGGTGACGTAGAACGAGCCTGCGCCAAACGTCTTGCCGTTCGCGGTCATCGGACGCGTGAGTCGGAAGACTTCACCGTTCGCCTTGAGCACGCGATTGGCGACCGTGAACGCATCGTTGACTGCGCCGGAGAGCAGATAGCCCGCCGCACCATTGGCGCCAGCAACCGTGCCGGCGAGCGGCGAGGCGAGGCCCTTGATCTCGACGAAGGGACCCTTCACTTCGTCCATGAACCGATCGAACTGAATGCCCATCTGATACGCGAGCGTCCAACCCGCGTTGTCGTACGGACGCTTCGGAATCCCACGCTCGTCCATGTCGTTCGGATGATCCTGCGGCTCGAACATGTCGATGACATGCGCGCGACCGGCCTGCGCCGAATGCACAACGTACGAGCCGGCACCGTAGTTCTTGCCATTCACTGTGAACGGCGCCGTCGCCTGCTGCACTTCCACGCCGACGTAGCGAATGGCGTTGACGAA